>NZ_JAFFSU010000023.1 GCF_017948455.1 Streptomyces sp. GESEQ-4 | reverse complement strand
CCCCCCCCCCCCCCCCCCCCCCCCCCCCCCCCCCCCCCCCCCCCCCCCCCCCCCCCCCCCCCCCACCCCCCCCCCCCCCCCCCCCCCCCCCCCCCACCCCCCCCCCCCCCCCCCCCACCCCCCCCCCCCCCCCGCCCCGCCCCGCCCCCGACTCATCACGCAGCCCCGGCCGCCACCGTCTCCCCCAGCACCCGAGCCGCCCGCTCCACATCCCCGAACCCGACATACAGCGGCGTGAACCCGAACCGCAGCACGTCAGGCGCGCGGAAGTCACCGACGACGCCCCGCTCGACGAGCCGCTTCATGACATCCCCGGCGTCATCACAACGCAGCGCGACCTGGCTCCCCCGCTCCGTGTGCGCGCTCGGCGTCAGGGACTCGACCCTGCCCTCGGGGACGTACGCCGTCACGCACTCCAGGAAGAAGTCCGTCAGTGCGAGGGACTTGGCGCGAACGGACTCGACCGAGACGCCCTCCCACACCTCCAGCGCCGCCTCCAGCGCCAGCATCGAGAGGATGTCCGGCGTCCCGACCCGCCCCCGCGGCGCGCCCGCCGCCGGTTCGTACGCCGACCGCATGCCGAAGGGCTCCGCGTGGGAGTTCCAGCCGGGCAGCGGAGAGTCGAAACGGTCCTGCAGTTCACGGCGCACATAGAGGTACGCCGGTGAACCGGGGCCTCCGTTCAGGTACTTGTACGTGCAGCCGACCGCCAGGTCGACCCCGTGCTCGTCGAGCCCCACCGGCAGGGCGCCCGCGCTGTGGCACAGGTCCCAGACGGAGACGGCGCCGGCCGCGCGGATCGCGGACGTCAGGGACGGCAGGTCGTGCAGCCGGCCCGTGCGGTAGTCGACGTGGTTCAGGAGTACCGCGGCCGTACGGTCGCCCAGGACCCCCGGTACGTCCGCCGGCGCCACCGGCCGCAGCGTGCAGCCCGTCATCCGGGCGGCGGAGTCGGCGATGTAGCCGTCCGTGGGGAACGTCGTCGCGTCGACGACGATCTCGTCCCGACCGGCATCCGCCATCCGCACGGCTGCCACAAGTGCCTTGAAAACGTTGACACTTGTCGAGTCCCCGACGACGATCTGCCCGGCCGCCGCCCCGACCAGCGGAGCGATCAGGTCGCCGATCCGCTCGGGCGCGGTCCACCAGCCGCTCTCCTCCCAGGAACGGATGCGCAGCTCACCCCACTGCCGGCGGACGACGTCCTCGACCCGGCCGGGGACGTGCGCGGGCAGCGCGCCCAGCGAGTTGCCGTCCAGGTACACCACATCGTCGAGCACGAACCGCGCACGCACCCCGGCCAGCTCGTCGGCGGCGTCCAGCTTCTCGGCCCTGACTACTTGCTCAGACCGCTCAGACCGCTCAGACATGAGACCTCGCCGTCCACAGCTCGGGAAACACGTTCTTCTGCGCGCGCTTCTCCAGCCAGGCGACCCCGGCGGAGCCGCCGGTCCCGGCCTTGGCGCCCATCGCCCGCCGCGTGGCGACCAAATGATCGTTCCGCCAGCGCCACACCAGCTCGGCGACATCGGTCAACGCCTCGCCCAGCCGGGCCACTTCATCATCCGGCTCGCCCGCGTAGACGGCCGTCCAGACGGCCTCCACCTCCGGCGACGGCTCATACCGCAGTGCTACGTCACGTTGAAGTACGGACGCCGGAATCGCGTGCCCGCGCCGCGCGAGGAACCGCAGGACCTCGTCGTACAGGCTCGGCTCGTGCAGTGCCTTCTCCAGCTCGGCGTGGACTCGGGGTGCGCCGCGGTGCGGGACCAGCATGGACGCGGACTTCTCGCCGAGCAGGAACTCCATACGCCGGTACATGGCTGACTGGAAGCCGGAGCCCTCGCCGAGAGCGCTTCGATACGAGTTGAACTGGGCCGGGGTGAGCTGTCCGAGCGGCTTCCAGGAGGCGTTCAGCGCCTCCAGTTCCCGTACCGAACGCTTCAGCGCGTCGATCGCCACCCGCACCCGGTCCTCGCGCAGGGCGTGCGCGGCGGTCTCCCACTCATGGACGATGACGGTGAACCACAGCTCCATCACCTGGGTCGTGACCAGGAAGACCATCTCTCCGGGATCGTCGGAGAGGGTGTGCTGGAGGTGGGTGAGCACGTCCGCCTTGACGTAGTCCTCGTACGGCGTCGTGCCTGCGAAGTCGAGATGCGGGGTCTCGGGCTCGTTCGTCTCGTGAGCCTCTTGGGACATCGCTGTCTCCTGTTGTTACTCCGGGTAGCGGTCCGCCCCTGCCGTTACCGACACGGGGGCCCCGGTCCCCACCCGAATCCTCACGGGTGTCCCCCGGAAAGTGCAAGGCCCGACTGGATCACAGCCGGACCCGCACTCGACGGTCCAGGCTCCGTCAGGGACAGGTGCCGTTGAATATGTCCTCGTGGCTTCGGTAGATCCCGGCCGGCTTCGTGCCGGAGGCCGGTTCCGGGTACTCGATGACGGGCACGGGCTTGCAGACCGCCCACTTCCGTGTGTCCGGGGAGTCGTCGAAGCCGAAGGTGCCGCTGGCTCCGCGTACGCAGTTGACGCAACTCGCCCCGGACTGGGTGCCGAGGATGTTCATGTTGATCACGGTGTTGTAGACGTCGTCATGCCTCGGCAGGATCGGGGCACTGGTGGTCTCCGCCTCTCCTTGCGTCCCCATTCTCTCGCCGTTGATGTCGTCGTACGCTCGGCCGGTGGCCTGCGAGAGCACGGTGAAGGCGTCGTAGTACATGACCGCGTAGCCGTCGTCCAGTGGCTTGCTCCCCCATGGCTGCTTGTGTGCCGCATCGTCTCGCAGCTCCGCCCGCAGCTTCTCGAACTGCTTCAGGAAGCCGCGAGGCCCGGCCGGGAGCTTCTCGTTCCCCGCCCAGGACCGGGTGTCGACGGAGGCGGCGTCCACAAGGGTGATCCGGGCCTGCCGCAGCTGCTCGGTGACGTCCGTCGTGGTGGTCTCGGGAGCCATGCCTATCCCCACCTTCAGGATGCGCGTCGGCTTCCCGTGGTCGCAGGAGGGTTCGTTCGCCAGCCGGTCCACCAGGTGGGGCAGATCGTGATCGCGTCCCCCGAAGAAGACCGTGTCCGCTTCGGTCAGACAGATGCTGCGGGCGGCGTCGGAGAAGCGCTGGGGGACGCCCTCGTCGTCGCCGGTCAGCCCCAGATAGGACGCCTGCCGCTGCTTCAGCCCGTACTCCTTGCCGAAGTGCGCCAGGAAGACCTCCCGCAGGTCGGCGGAGTAGCTGTCCCGCTCTCGCCGGTCCGAGACGAGGAAGCCCGTACCGTTCCCCGGGTTCTTGTCGAGGTACTCCCGCAGCGCCTCGGCGAAGAGTTCGTTCGACGGGGACGTCTTGAAGAGGTACCCAGCCTCCATGGTGGTCGAGGTGAGGATGGGGCCGATCGCCGGGATCCGGTGAGCGGAGAGGGCGTGGGCCGCATCGAGCGTGTCCGGAGTGCTGCTCGGCATGCCGAACACGCCCACCAGCGGCGCCTCGTCGTCGGTCATCCCGGCGAGCCGGTCGACGACGGGCGCCCACTCGTCCAGGTCCTTCCCGTCGTTGGCCAGCAGCAGTTGGTAGCGCGGCCCCGCCTGCGCGTTGGCCCGCAGCTGGGCGGCGTGGGCACCCGCCAGCGCACGGGCGATCTGCTCCGTACTCATGGTGCTGGTGGCATCGGTGGTGAACGGCATCATGAGGGCGATCCGCACGTAGGGGATGCTGGCCTGCCCGTTCTCCGGGTGCGTCCAGCTCCTCTCCACCCGGGCGTTCTCGTCCGCCACGGCGCGTATCAGGCCCTCCAGCTCCGGATCACCCGGCAGAACTCCGGCGGTCACGCCCACGCACTCGTCCCCCGCTGCCTCCAGACCGTCGCCGCACTTCTCGGGCAGCAGTCGTACGACCACGAAGGCGACCGCCGCGAGCAGGACGACGCCCACCACGAGGACGAGTGCCTTGTCGGCCGGTCCCAGAGCACGGTTCCTGAAGCGGTTCAGCACAGTCCTCACTCCTCGTCTCGGGCAGAGCCGTACGTCGGGTAGGGCCTTCGCTCGCGTGCCGCGGCCGGCCAGGCCCGAGCGGCCTCGTTGAGCACGGCGCGCCCAGAGGGATGCCGCATCGACAGGAACGCCAGCTCGGAGCCGAGGTCGTCACACAGGTCGGGCAGGGGTTCCGCGTAGGTCTCGGAGAGGTACCAGAGCGTGTGCAGCAGCCTGTTGACGGACCTGCGTACGTCGTCGGTCTCGGCGTAGCGGTGGTCATGGGCACCGCGGGCGATCTCGGCGCGCTCGTCGGTCCATCCGTCCGACGGGGGCCGGGGGGCCTCGGCGGCGTACCGGAGGGTGTCCAGCCAGCGGCCGGCCTCCCAGGTGCCGAAGTACTCGGTCAGCGCGCTCACCACCGGGTCCGCGCCCTCGGCCGCCAGGGTGTGCCGGAGCACATCGGGCTCGTGCCCGGCTCCCCGGGCCGCGTGGTGCTCGCGCAGGAGGGCGTGCAGATCCTCCCAGCGCCGTCCCGGCGCGGCTGCCGCGGAGGTCGCACGGGCCTCATGGAGCAGCAGGGCGCGCAGGAACGGGTCGGAGACGAAACCTGTGGCGGGGGCGGCGCCGTCCGTCCCGGCCGTCCAGTGCTCCTCCTCCAGGTACTGGGCGGCGGACGAGAGCCCGGCGCCCGGGAAGCCGCCACCGGCCGGTGCGGCCGCCCGCACCAGCGCCTGTGCGGCCTCCCGGTCGCGGGCCAGGGCGAGCGGTATCAGACGGTCGCGCAGCTGGGGCTGCGGAATCAGCTGCTCCAGCAGCACCTCGGCGACCGGCCGTCCCTCCTCGGCCGGCAGGTCGAGCAACTCCTCCGGCGCGACGGCGCGTCGTCCACTGGCGCGTACGACCGCCTCGCACAGCATCCTGCTGCCCTGCGGGTGCCCCTGGGTCAGGGCGTGCAGTGCCGACGGCAGATGGCGGTGGAGCGGGCCCTCGGCCGGGTCGAGCATCAGCAACAGGTCGTCGTGGGTCAGCGGTGCCAAGGGGATCACGAGCAGCCCCGCCGACGGCGAGCCGGGGACGGTGCGCTCCCAGCGGGAGGCGTGGATCAGCTCGGGCAGCTCGCGGCGCGTCGCGTCCGGGTAGAGGTCCGCGCCGTCGCCCAGCCGGGTCGCGACGACGACCAGCGGGTCGCGGATGCCGGACTCGGGCGCGGCACGGTGTTCGAGCAGCAGGCCGAGCACGCGCTGTCCGGCGGCGGTGTGCACGTTGTCCAGCAGGACCAGGGGGCGCGGTGTTCGGTTGATCCGTTGCCACCGGCCGTGGGCGTCGGTGAGGTCTTCGAGGAACGCGGCGATCAGGATGCGTTCGACCGCGTGCTGGAAGTCGCCGCCCTGGTGGAAGCGCAGGCTCAGCCGGATCAGAGCGGCTTCACCGTCCTCGGAGCCCGGGAAACGGCTCTGGTACCACTGGTGCACAAACCGTTCGGCGCGGCTACGGGTGTGCCGGCTGAAGTACTGCTGGACGACCGCCTCGGTGACAGGAGCCAGGTCGTGCTGGCGCCGGTCCGGGTCGGCGAGGCGCTCGCTGACGTCGTACGTCCATTGGCTGCCGTCCGCGTCGGCCGTGCCCTTCTCGAGACCGCAGGCCACGAGGAGGCGTGCGAACCGGTCGCGGGCCAGCGACTGTTCGACCTCGCTGCCGCGGTGCCAGCTGGACACGGCGAACAGTCCCGGCAGCAGACGGGAGAACCGGAGCCGTCCGGCACCCGGGACCATGGGCGCCAGCCGGCACACCAGCTGGTCCAGGATCTCGACCACGGCCGACGTGTTGGCCGCCGTGGAACCGGACCACCGCCCCTGCTCGATCTGGGCGGCATCGACCCTGCCGAGCGGAACGCGCCCGCGGTAGGCCTCTTCCAGGGAGTCCAGGACCGCTGTCCTGCCCATGCCGTGGCGGCCGGTCAGCAGCGTCACGGGAAGGTCGCCGCGGTGTTCCTGGGGGACGAGTTCCCGTCGGTCGGCTGCCAGGCCGACCAGACGGGGCACCAACCCGCGCAGGATGGAGTCACGTGCGTACAAGGGCATCCCCATCGCCCTTCCCCCGTTCTGTCACCGTCTCCGGGTGTCGTCGCCCTTCTCCGTGCTCCGGGTGGCTCAGCTTCCGAGCAGCCTCCCCAGCGCCTGGCCGACAGCGTCCAGCAGGAACTGCCTGCCGACCGTGTCGGGGGCGGCACCCAGCAGGCGCCGCATCCCCTCCATCAGCCCGCGTTGCCGGTCCGGCCCAGGGTTACCGTCGCTGTCGCCGTCGCCACCGCCGCCGCGCGACAGGGCGTCCGCGCTGCGCAGCAGGGCCGCGCGGGACTCCGGTTCGAGGTCCAGTCCCGGTGCCAGCTCCGCGATGAGCCGGGCGAGGTCGGCGGGTGCCAGCGCGGTGTGCACCTCGATGCTGTTGTGCACGCTGTTGTCGGAGTCGCCCTGGGTGATGTGCCCGATCGTCTCGGCCTCTATATGGGTGTGCTGGGCGGGCCGACGGCGCTCGCGCTGCTGTGCCACGTACGCGACGATGTCGGAGGAGCCGCTGAGCACGGCGCTCACGCCCTGCGAGGTGAGGGCCACGTGTGAGCCGACGTCGTTGTGGAACGGCGGCCCCGCACAGGTGATCAGGCCCTCCTCGGCCAGATAGGTGAGGGCCCGGGCGACCTCGCTCCGGGAGAGGGGTTCACCGAGGAAGAAGACGTCCGGCGAATCGAGGAAGCCGCTGATCCGCAGCGGCTGCCGGTCCGGGTTGGCGTGAATCCAGTGCAGTACGGCGCGTGCCGCGTGACGGCCCCGCTGGACCGAGTTCGCGCGCAGGGCCTGCAGCCGACGGGCCCGCTCCGCCCCGGCGGTCCGGAGCGTCACCACGGGAGCACTCGTGTCCGTGCCGTGTCCGCCGTGGGAGCTGATCAGCTCCTCGGCGCTGAGGTGGCCGACGATGGCCTGGACCGCGCTCATGGGAATGCTCTGCAGAGAGCCGAAGTCCGCGCAGGAGATCTGGTGGCCCAGCTCCCCCTCCGCCCTGTCCCAGATCCACAGCAGGAGGCGGGGACCGTACCTCTCGACGTACGCGGCGAAGTCGTCGTGGTCCCTGAACGCGGGCACTGAGGCTGACAATGACGGATCCTGTTCGTCGTCTCGCACCGACGGCTCAGCTCCGGCACCTACCCTTCTTTCACTCCGGTAATCAGTCGATTCACCTGCCGCAGAGGCACAACACCAGCTGAATCACCCCAAGTTGGCCATACGCGTGCGGGGCCTCGTCGTCCTTGCTGATCCGGGTGTAGATGCCAGAAGTGGCAGACTGGCGGCATGACGACTCACAAGAACCTGCTCGGCGGCCCGGAGCCGACGTACCTCCCGGAGAACGAAGAGGCGTACCGCTCGCTGGGCGAGGAGTCCCTGCCGCCGGCTGAGGTCGCGGCGAAGCACCCCACGTTCTCGCTCGCCTGGGCGATGCTCGCCGACGACGCCTTCGAGGCGGGGCGCGTGGTCGAGTCGTACGCCTACGCGCGCACCGGCTATCACCGCGGTCTGGACTCGCTGCGCCGTGCCGGGTGGAAGGGGCATGGCCCCATCCCTTGGGACCACCGGCCCAACCGCGGGTTCCTGCGCTGCCTCGCCGCCCTCGCCCGCGCCGCCGGCGAGATCAACGAGAAGGACGAGACGGAGCGTTGCTGGCAGTTCCTTCAGGACAGCAGTGCGGAGGCGTACGCCGAGCTGAAGCGGTAACGCTCCGCTGGAAGTGCCGCGCCGGTTGTCTGTCGTCTGCGGCGCCGTCGTGGCTGATCGCGCAGTTCCCCGCGCCCCTGACGGGGCGCTATGCGATCCGTTTCTTTACCGGTTCCCCCTCCAGGGGCGGCGCCATGATCGCCCCATGTGTACGGCATTCCGGGCGGCGGCAGTCCGGGGGCAGGCGGCGTACCGTCGTGAAGGCCAGGGCCGACCCGGCGACCAGCACGACGGCGCAGATGATCATCGCGCGGCCGAAGGCGTCGTCGAAGGCGGCCGGTGAGCGGTAGGCGTCTTCTCCCATTCCGGCGAGGAGGGGGAGGGCCGCGACCGCGATCAGGCCGGCCGCTCTCGCCGCCGCGTTGTTGATGCCGCTGGCCAGGCCCGCACGGGAGGCGTCCACGGAGCCGAGGACGGTGGCTGTCAGGGGAGCGACCAGGGCGACCAGGCCGAGGCCGAAGACGAGTACGGCCGGCAGGACGTCGGCGGCGTAGGAGGCGTCGGGGCCGACGCGCAGCATCAGCAGCAGGCCGGCGGCGCACACCAGGGGGCCGACGGTGAGGGGGATGCGAGGGCCGATGCGTTCGCCGAGTTCGCCGGAGCGGGCGGAGAGCAGCAGCATCAGGACGGTCGTGGGCAGCAGGGCCGTACCGGCGGCGAGGGCGGAGTAGCCGGCGACGACCTGGAGCTGGAGGACGGCCAGGAAGAAGAAGCCGCCGAGGGCCGCGTACACGCACACGGTGACCAGGTTGACCGCCGTGAACTGGCGGGACGCGAAGATCCCGGGCGGCATCATCGGGTCGGGCCGCCGTTTCTCGACGTACACGAAGGCGATCCCCGCGGCGACGCCCGCGATCGCGGTGACGGTGACGACGAGGGAACCGCTCCGGGCCTCGATCAGCGCGTACGTCACCAGGGCCAGGGACAGCGCGCCGAGGGTCGCGCCGAGGACGTCGAAACGGCCGTGCTTGCGGCCGTCCCCGGACTCGGGGACGTGGCGCAGGGCGATGGGGATGCACAGCAGCGCCAGCGGGACGTTGAGCAGGAAGATCCAGCGCCAGCCGGGGCCGTCCACCAGCCAGCCGCCGAGGAACGGGCCCACGGCCGCGCCGATGCCGCCGAAGCCGGACCACAGGCCGACGGCCCTGCCCCGGTCGTCGGGGTGGAAGGAGCCCTGGATGAGGGCGAGGGAGCCGGGCGTGAGGAGCGCGCCGCCGACGCCCTGGAGGGCCCGCGCGGCGATGAGGAAGCCGGCGTTCGGGGCGAGGCCGCACAGCAGCGAGGCCACGGCGAACCAGATGACGCCGATGACGAAGATCTTGCGGCGGCCGTACGTGTCGCCCAGGGAGCCGCCGAGGAGGATGAGCCCGGCGAGCGTGAGCGTGTACGCGTTGACCGTCCACTGGAGGGCGGACAGGTTCGCGTCGAGGTCTTCGCCGATCCGGGGCAGGGCGACGTTGACGACGGTCGAGTCCAGCAGGGCCATGCTGGAGCCGAGGACGGTGGTGAGCAGGATCCACTTGCCCTGCGGGGAGGCGATCCGGACGTCGGGCATGCCCACAGGTATACAGCGAGCCCGGCGCCGTAGACAGGCGCCGGGCTCGTTGCGTACAGCCGTACGGCTACTTGATCTTCGTGCCGGTGGAGCGCAGGTTCCCGCAGGCCTCGAGGACGCGCTTGGCCATGCTCGCCTCGGCCAGCTTGCCCCAGGTGCGCGGGTCGTAGGTCTTCTTGGAGCCGACCTCGCCGTCGACCTTGAGGACGCCGTCGTAGTTCTTGAACATGTGGTCGGCGACGGGACGCGTGAAGGCGTACTGCGTGTCCGTGTCGATGTTCATCTTGACGACGCCGTTCTCCAGCGCGGTCGCGATCTCCTCGGCGGTGGAGCCGGAGCCGCCGTGGAAGACGAAGTCGAAGGGCTGCGAGCCGGCCGGCTGACCGTACTTCGCGGCGACGCCGTCGTTCAGCTCCTTCAGCAGCTCGGGGCGGAGCACGACGTTGCCCGGCTTGTACACGCCGTGGACGTTGCCGAAGGAGGCGGCGAGCAGGTAGCGCCCCTTCTCACCGAGGCCGAGCGCCTCGGCCGTACGCATGGCGTCGTCGACCGTCGTGTACAGCGAGTCGTTGATCTCGTGCGAGACGCCGTCCTCCTCGCCACCGGTCGGGGTGATCTCCACCTCGAGGATGATCTTCGCGGCGCGGGCGCGCTCGAGGAGCTCCTGCGCGATGGAGAGGTTGTCGGCGAGGGTCTCGGCGGAACCGTCCCACATGTGCGACTGGAACAGCGAGTTCTGCCCGGCCTTGACCCGCTCCTCGGAGACGGCGAGCAGCGGACGTACGTACCCGTCGAGCTTGTCCTTCGGGCAGTGGTCCGTGTGCAGGGCGACGGTGATGTCGTACTTCTTGGCGACGATGTGCGCGAACTCGGCCAGGGCCACCGCACCGGTCACCATGTCCTTGCTGTGCTGACCGCCCAGGAACTCGGCGCCACCCGTCGAGATCTGGATGATGCCGTCGCTCTCCGCCTCCGCGAAACCGCGCAGGGCCGCGTGCAGGGTCTGGGACGAGGTCACGTTGATGGCCGGGTAGGCGAACTTGCCGGCCTTCGCCCGGTCGAGCATCTCGTTGTAGACCTCGGGGGTTGCGATGGGCATCTGTCCGCTCCTTGATTGTGCGGGTGGCGTTCTGCTGGATTTACGGCCCTGACCTAGGGGGCGACGTCATCGTCGGCCCCATCTTTCCAGACAGGACCGGATGATCGGGACGCCCCGTCAGTCCAGTCCCAGCTCGTCCTTCGAGTAGGCGTAGCGGTACGGCACCCCCGCGCCCTCCTGGATCTTCTCGGCGGCGCCGGTCGCCCGGTCGACGATGGTGGCGACGGCGACGACCTCGGCGCCGGCCTCGCGCACGGCCTCGACGGCGGTGAGCGGGGAGCCGCCGGTGGTCGAGGTGTCCTCGACGACGAGAACGCGGCGGCCGGCGATGTCCGGGCCCTCGACCCGCCGCTGCAGTCCGTGCGCCTTGGCGGCCTTGCGGACGACGAAGGCGTCCAGCTTCCGCCCGTGCGCGGCGGCGGCGTGCAGCATGGCCGCGGCGACCGGGTCGGCGCCCATGGTCAGGCCGCCGACCGCGTCGAAGTCGAGGTCGGAGGTGAGGTCGAGCAGCACCTGCCCGACCAGCGGGGCGGCCTCGCCGTCGAGGGTGATCCGGCGCAGGTCGACGTAGTAGTCGGCCTCGATACCCGAGGAGAGGGTCACCTTGCCGTGCACCACGGCCTTGTCCTTGATCTGCCGCAGCAGCGCGTCACGTGCGTCCGTCGTCATGTCTGCCAGCTTAGACAGCCCTCAGGCTGCGCCAGGTCCAGGTGGTCGAGGCCTCCAGCGGCTCCAGCGGGGTGACGAGGCGGGGCAGGCTGTTGAGCCCGTCCGGCGGCCCGGTCTGCGGCTCGACGCATACGGCCGCCTCCTGCTCGTCGTACACGACGACCCACTCCTCGCCGCTCCTGACGGTCAGCTCCAGCCGCTGTGGCCAGGTGAGGGTGACGTCGACACCGCCGGGCATACCGAAGCAGTCGTCCCAGGGCCCGGGCTTCGGCTCGATCCGGTTACCGGTCGGCAGATGATCGTCGCCGCGCTCCTCCTGCCAGGTGGGGGCGAAGTCGAGGACGACGCCCTCACCCTCACCCTCACCGAGCTTCCGGTTGAACCACGGATGCCAGCCGATCTGCGCCGGGAAGGACGACTCGTACGTCTCCACGGACATGGTGAGCGTGAGGGAGTCCTCGGCGAGGGCGACGACCTGGGTGACCCGGCCGGGGTAGGGCCAGGGATCGACGAGGTCGTACGTGATGACGGCCTCGTTCGCCGTCCTGCGGGCGGTGCGCCAGGCGCCGTCGCGGGCGGTGCCGTGAATGGCGTGCGGCGGGGAGTTGAGCGGCAGCTGGTGGACCATGGCCCCGTCCCGGAACCGTCCGTCCCGCATCCGCCCGCACCACGGCACCATCGGGAAGCACCCGAACCGCTCCCCCTGCCGCAGCAGTTGATCCCCACCGACCCGCAACCCACCGACCCGCCCGCCGTTCCCCGGCTGCACGGTCACCTCCGCGTCACCCGCGGTCAGCGTGATGTCTTCACTACTCACGGCACGACCCTACTGGGCAGATCAAGAGGTCGTCCGGTGCCTCTGGATGCCGGTCCGCGCTTTCCAGCCGGGGGCGCTCGCTTCTCGGCGCCGGTCCGCGCATTCCAGCCCGTCCGGCGATTGAGGACGAGGCCGTTCAGGCCGAAGCGGGGGTCTGGGGGCGCAGCCCCCAGGGATGGGACGGGTAGGGGCGGCGGGGGCGAGAAAATCCACGCCCACCACTCAGCGCCGCTTACGCAGCACCCTGCCGACCACGATCGCCGACGCCAGCACCAGCGCCGCCGCCGGAGCCGCCCACCGAAGCGTCGAGTGCGGGGCCACCGTCTGAGGCGCGGGAACCGGCGCATACCGGCCACGCGGCGGAGCGTGATCCACCTCCTCCGCACTGCGCCCGATCATCGTGCGCCGAGCGTGAGCGGCCTCAGCGGGCACCGGCTCCTCGGCCTCGCCCGCGGCCTCGGCGAGCGGATCGAGGCCCGGCGCAGGCACCTCCGCATCGAACACGGAGGACTCCTCCGGCGTCTCGACAACGGCATCCGAGGTTTCCGCAGCGTCCGCGTCCTCCGCCCCCCTCGGCTCCTCAGCCGGCTCCTCCCCCTCGGCCCCCAGATTCTCCGCGAAACGGTTCAGCAGACGGCCCACCGCCGAGGTGACCGCATCCGCCGAAAGTTCCGCCACGCGTCCATCCGCCGTGGCCGTACCCGCGAACGCGAGCGTCGTGCCGCCGTCCGCGTCACGGAGGCGCAGCGTGAGCGCGAGCTTGACCGAACCCGTGCCGCGGGCCTCGGTCGCGTCGCCCTCGATGGCGTACGAACCGTCGTCCTGCCCGGAGAGCCGGGCGGAGCCGCGGTAGGTGATGGTGTGGCCGCCGACGCGGACCTTCAGCCTGCCGGTGATGGGCTCGGCACCGGCGTCCTGCTGGAGCCCGGGAACAGCCCGGGCGATCCGTGCGGGGTCGGCCAGCGCCTCCCTCAGCCGCTCGACCGGAACCGGAACGAACACCTCATGCTCCATGTTGGCCGAGCGTACCCGCAGGCGCCGTCCGCATGCTCCCGTTGGCCACAACTCGCTCGGCGTCGGTATGAACGCCGCCCGGTGGCTCAATACCGCGGATGCACCAGCGTCGAAGCCCCCACCCCCTTCACCCGCATCCCCTCCAGCACCCTCGCCCCCGCCGTCAACTCCCCCTGGGTCAACGTCCGGAGCGGCGGCGCCTCCGCGAGGGACAGCGGCGGACTCCCCCCGGCCGTCGCCAGCACGAAGCCCCAGTCGTGCGGGCCATCCGCCGCGCCGCCGGTCGAGCGGTCGGGCCCGGCGCGGAAGCCGGCGTCGTGGCCGGTGATGCCGTAGGGGGACGTCGACAGGGACGCGGCGCGCATCGTGGTGTCCACCGTCCAGAAGGTCTTCGGGCGGGAGGAGACCGGGCCGGCGTGCACGACGAGGCGGCCGTCCCGCGCCAGCGCCCGCCGCGCCAGGCCGTAGAACTCCTGCGAGTACAGCTTGGTGCTCGCCGTGATCCCGGGGTCCGGCAGGTCGGAGATGACCACGTCATACGCCGATCTGGGCGCCGACCGCAGCCAGGCGAAGGCGTCCGCCGTGCTCACGTGGACGCGGGGGTCGTCGAGGGCGTGATCGTTCAGCGCGGACAGTCCCGGGTCCCCCCGCGCCAGGCGGACCACACCCGCGTCGAGTTCGACGACGTCGACGCGGTGGACGTCCGGGTGGCGCAGCACTTCGCGGGCGGCCAGCCCGTCGCCGCCGCCGAGGACCACCACGCGCGCGTGCGGGCCGTTCATCGCGGGGTGGACCAGCGCTTCGTGGTAGCGGCGCTCGTCCTGGCCGCCGACGCGGAGCCGGCCGTCGAGGTAGAGGTCGAGCGGGCGGCCGTCGGTGTCGCCGGTGAGGACGACCTCCTGGACGTCGGTCTGCACGGCCACGCGTACGTCCCTGCCGTACACGGCGTGCCGGGCCGCGCGTTCGAAGTCGTCGACGTGGACGGCGGCGGTCGCGAGGACGCCGAGGACGGTGAGGTTGGCCAGCACCAGCAACCACCGGCCGCGCAGGGTGAGATCGCCGCGGAACAGGCCCAGTACGAGCGCACCGCCGACCACCGCGTTGACCGCCCCGGTGATCAGCGCACCGGTCAACTGGCCCAGCTGCGGCAGGAGTACGAAGGGGAAGGCGAGGCCGCCGACGAGCGCGCCGACGTAGTCCGCCGCGAACAGGTCGGCGACCGCGCCGCCCGGGTCCTGGCGGCGGATGCGCTGGATCAGCTCCATCAGCAGCGGGACCTCGGCGCCGATCAGCAGGCCGATGGCGAGGGAGAAGGCGACGAGCAGGAGCCGGGGGCCGTGCGCCCACAGTCCGCCCCAGTCGCCGGTCCAGGCGAAGACGGCGTACAAGGCCATCGCGCTGCACCCGCCGACCAGCGCGAGCGTCGCCTCGATGGCGCCGAAGCCGGCCGCGGCGAGGCTGCGCAGCCGTTTCGCGACGAGGGAGCCGATGCCCATCGCGAAGACCATCACGGACAGCACGACGGATGCCTGGGTGACCGAGTCGCCGATCAAGTACGAGGCGAGGGCGACGAGTTCGAGTTCGTACACGAGTCCGCAGGCAGCGCAGACGAACACACCCGCGAGGACCAGGAACCGGCCGACGCCGGGCCGGACGGGCAGCCGCGCGGGGCGGCCCCAGGGCGGCGGTGTGCCGGGTGGGGCGGGCGCGTGCGGTTCGATCACCTTGCGACGGTACGTCACGCCACCGGCACGCTTCGTCACCCACACGTGTGGAGTCTGTTTACAGTCGGCGGATACCGGTTTGGGCCGCGAACTCCCCCGCGCCCGCGCGGGAGGACACCGGCGACGGGCTGGGCCGGCCCGCCGGCACCCGTACCCCGACGCGGGTCCGTGTCGCCACCAACTGCCCGTCCTGCGGGTACGCGTGCCAGGTCCGCCAGTGCACCTGCCCCTCGTGCCGCTGGGCCAGCAGCGCGGTGAAGGCGTGCGGGCTGCCGGGGAAGACTCCGGCGAGGCCGTGCGGGTGGTCGGAGACGAGGGCCAGCAACTCCTGGGCGCGGCCCGCGAAGGAGCCCGGGGAGAGCATCTCGACGCGGGCCGCGAACTCGTACTCCCAGTCGCCCACCCGCTTGGCGACGCCGAGCGGGAGCGGTGTGCTGCTGCCCGGAATGCATGCCACCGTCTCCGAGCAGACGCCCTGTTCCTCCTCCAGGAGCACCTGGTGGGACGCACCGAGCAGTCTCAACTGGAGCTTGGTCCCGGTCAGTTCGAGGTCGAGGGTGGCCAGTGCGGGAAGCGGCTCACGCCCCAGGGCCCAGGCGAGGTCGGCCGCGCGCGTGTCGGTGTACGAGGTTTTCAGGGTCGTGAGCATGGGTCGGCTCCGCTAGAAAACAAAGAAAAAGGGAGGGGTGGGTCCGGCACTTCCCGGTCCACGCCGGGAGATCAGCCCGGTCAGCCCGGTCGGGAACAGGTGTCCGCGGGACGTCCGAGGGGCCGCTTTGGTGATGTAGAGGGAATCATGAACTGAGGCGCCTCCACAGCGTTTTTACCCAACTTCGGAGGGTTTCCATCCCTCAGTGGGCTCCACAGCTCAACTGTTCAACCACGGCGTGCGCCTCAGCGCATTTGGCGTGCACCGGAGCGCACGAGCGCCCGCCGGGAACTGTCCCCGGCGGGCGCGATGTGGGACCGGCAGCGAGCGCGGTCCCCGGGTCGGATGCGGTTCCCCCTCGAGGGAGCTCAGCTGCCCCGTGTCAGCTGCCTCCACCACCGCATCCGCCACCCCCGCCGCCGCCTCCGCACGACGAGCCACCGCCGCCGCACGACGAGCCGCCGCTGTCTCCCCCGCCCCACCAGCTGCCGCTGGCGCCGCTGCTGCTGCCGCTCCCGCTGTACCGTCCCGCGCGCCGACGACGCCGCTGGCCGCCCCTGCGCGCATTGGCGACCATGGCCGCGAAGAACAGGACGAAGAAGACCGTCAGGATGATGCCGATGGTCATGGCGTCACCCTCCTTCCATTTACCCCGGAGCGGCCCCCCGTGGGCGCTCCGCTGGTTGCGTGACCTGGGCATGCCCGGCCGCCATGACCGTCAAAGCAGAGTTGAGGAACTCCAGAGCTTGGGCGCAGGATGACCGGCATGACCTCAAGCGCACGCCCGCTCCTCAACCGCCGGCTCGCCGAGTTCGGGACGACGATCTTCGCCGAGATGTCCGCGCTCGCTCTGTCGACCGGGTCGATCAATCTGGGCCAGGGCTTCCCCGACACCGACGGGCCCGACGAAGTCCGGGAGGCGGCGGTGCGCGCCCTGCGCGACGGCCGCGGCAACCAGTACCCGCCGGGCCCCGGCATCCCCGAGTTGCGCGGCGCCGTCGCGGATCATCAGCGGCGGCGGTACGGGCTGTCGTACGACCCGGACCGCGAGGTCCTGGTGACGGCGGGCGCGACGGAGGCGATCGCCGCCTCGCTCCTGGCCCTGCTCGAACCCGGCGACGAGGTGATCGCCTTCGAGCCGTACTACGACTCCTATGCGGCCTGCATCGCGATGGCGGGCGGCACGCGTGTGCCGGTCACTCTCCGTCCGCACGAGGGCAGCTTCCGCCTCGACCTGGACGAGCTGCGCGACGCGGTGACCGACCGCACCCGCCTCCTGCTGATCAACACCCCGCACAACCCGACCGGCACCGTCCTCACCCGCGAGGAGCTGACCGCGATCGCCGAGCTGGCCGTCGAGCGGGATCTGCTGGTGGTCACGGACGAGGTGTACGAGCACCTGGTCTTCGACGGCGCCGAGCATCTGCCGCTGGCCACGTTCCCCGGTATGCGCGAGCGGACCGTCACCATCGGCTCGGCCGGGAAGTCGTTCTCCTTCACCGGCTGGAAGGTCGGCTGGGTGACCTCGACGCCGGAGCTGGTCACGGCGGTGCGATCGGCGAAGCAGTTCCTGACGTACGTCGCCTCCGGGCCGTTCCAGTACGCGGTCGCCGAGGCGCTGAGGCTCCCGGACACGTACTTCACGGCGTTTCGCCAGGACATGCTGGTCAAGCGGGACCTGCTGGCGGCGGGGCTGGCGGAGAGCGGCTTCGAGGTGTTCAAGCCCGCCGGCACCTACTTCATCACCACCGACATCCGCCCCCTCGGTGAGAGCGACGGCTTCGCCTTCTGCCGCGCGCTGCCGGAGCGCGCCGGGGTGGTCGCCATCCCGAACGCCGTCTTCTACGACCACCGGGAGGCCGGCGCACCCTTCGTGCGGTTCGCGTTCTGCAAGCAGACGGAGGTGCTGGAGGAGGCGGTGAAGCGGTTGAAGGCGCTGGCCGGCTGAGGCCGGGTCGGGTGGCCCCGTAGACCGGCAGAGTGGATCGGCAGAGTTTTCCACAGGCTGTGGACGGCGAGAGCCCGACCCCGGCACGCGGCCGCAATGGCCCGTGCCCTGGCCGGGCTCCGCTGAAGACCAGGACGTGACTTACTCGTCGTCCTCGGGCTTCTCCGCTTCGTTGACCTCCTGCTCGAGGCCGAGCTGCTCCACGAGCCACTTGTCGAACTCGATCGCGGCCCGCACCCAGCTGACCGTGGACGACACGAAGTGCTCCAGGCTCACGCCCGTGCCGATCAGCATCTGGGCCTCGCCGATCAGGCGGACGGTGCCGTCGTCATGGGTGTGGCTGTACACCTTGGGCCACAGGGTCCGCCGGTTCCAGTCGTCGATGGACTCCAGCAGCTGCGGCTTCTCGTCGATCTGGTGGGGCCGGTCGTAGAACGTCCGCACCGAGAAGACCTGCTGGTCACCCTCGCCGCGGAACATGAAGTACGTACGGAACTGCTCCCACGGTGCGACGAGGTCACCCTCCTCGTCCACGAGGTGCTTCAGCTCCATCTGGTCGAGGAGCTGCTTAACGAGGTCCTGATCCGGGACGACGGGGCCCGCCGGTCCTTGGGGCTGCGGCTCGGGCTGGCCCCCGAAGTTCGGAATCGAGGACGGGTCGATGGTCACCGTGAATTTCCCTTCGTACGGATTCCGCCATCCTCCCTCACTGGGGGACCCGGTTGGCAACCCCGACAGGAAGTGTCAGCCGTCAGCTGACAGGATCTGTCCGGTAGGGGACGTCCGCTGTACGAAAGGTACGGAGGATACGGAGGGCCCCTTCCGGGAGCCCCCCGCGCCCCCTCACAGGGTCTTGCCGGTCACCGGGCCGACGATCAGTCCGTCCCCGAACGAGTCCACCCGGACCGTGTCGCCGTCCTTGACCTCGCCCGCCAGGATCTCCTTGGCGAGCCGGTCGCCGATCGCGGTCTGGACGAGGCGGCGCAGCGGACGGGCGCCGTAGGCCGGGTCCATGCCCTCGTCCGCGAGCCAGGCCAGGGCCTCGTCGGTCACCTCGAGCGTGAGGCGGCGTTCGGCGAGGCGCTTGGTGAGGCGGTCGATCTGGAGCCTGGCGATGCGTTCCAGTTCGGGCTTGGTCAGGGCCGAGAAGACGACCAGGTCGTCGAGGCGGTTCAGGAACTCCGGCTTGAAGGAGGCGCGGACCACCTCGAGCACCTGCTCCTTCTTCTCCGCCTCGGTGATGATCGGGTCGACCAGGAACTGGCTGCCGAGGTTCGAGGTGAGGACCAGGATGGCGTTGCGGAAGTCGACCGTCCGCCCCTGACCGTCCGTCAGACGGCCGTCGTCCAGCACCTGGAGCAGGATGTCGAAGACCTCGGGGTGCGCCTTCTCGACTTCGTCGAGCAGGATGACGCTGTACGGCCGCCGCCGCACCGCCTCCGTGAGCTGGCCGCCCTCCTCGTACCCGACGTATCCGGGCGGCGCGCCGACCAGCCGGGCCACGCTGTGCTTCTCGCTGTACTCCGACATGTCGATCCGGACCATGGCCCGCTCGTCGTCGAAGAGGAAGTCGGCGAGCGCCTTGGCGAGTTCGGTCTTGCCGACGCCGGTGGGGCCGAGGAAGAGGAAGGAGCCGGTCGGGCGGTCCGGGTCGGCGATGCCCGCCCGGCTGCGCCGGACGGCGTCGGACACCGCCCGCACGGCCTCCTGCTGGCCGATGAGGCGCTTGCCCAACTCCTCCTCCATACGCAGGAGTTTCTGCGTCTCGCCCTCCATGAGGCGCCCGGCGGGGATACCGGTCCAGGCGGCGACGGTGTCGGCGATGTCGTCGGCGCCGACCTCCTCCTTGACCATGGTGTCCTTGGAGGCTTCCTCCTCGGCCTGCGAGGCGGCCTCCAAGTCCCGTTCCAGGGTGGGGATCTCGCCGTACAGCAGCTTGGAGGCGGTGTCGAAGTCGCCGTCGCGCTGGGCTCGTTCGGCCTGTCCGCGCAGTTCGTCGAGCTTCTCCTTCAGCTCGCCGACGCGGTTCAGGGACTGCTTCTCCTTCTCCCAGCGGGCGGTCAGGCCCCGCAGCTCCTCCTCCTTGTCGGCGAGATCGCGCCGCAGCCGCTCCAGCCGCTCGCGCGAGGCCGGGTCGGTCTCCTTGACCAGCGCGAGCTCCTCCATCTTCAACCGGTCGACGGCACGCTGGAGTTCGTCGATCTCCAGGGGCGAGGAGTCGATCTCCATCCGCAGCCGGGAGGCGGCCTCGTCGACCAGGTCGATGGCCTTGTCGGGGAGGAAGCGGGAGGTGATGTAGCGGTCGGAGAGGCTGGCCGCCGCGACAAGCGCGCTGTCGGCGATGACGACCTTGTGGTGGGCCTCGTAGCGCCCCTTGAGCCCGCGCAGGATGGCGATGGTGTCCTCGACGCTCGGCTCGGCGACCAGTACCTGCTGGAAGCGGCGCTCCAGCGCCGGGTCCTTCTCGATCCGCTCTCGGTACTCGTCCAGGGTCGTGGCACCGACCATGCGCAGCTCACCGCGGGCGAGCATGGGCTTGAGCATGTTGCCGGCGTCCATCGAGGAGTCCCCGCCGGCGCCGGCGCCCACGACGGTGTGCAGCTCGTCGATGAAGGTGATGATCTGCCCGTCGGAGTCCTTGATCTCCGCGAGGACGGTCTTCAGCCGCTCCTCGAACTCACCGCGGTACTTCGCCCCGGCCACCATGGCGCTGATGTCGAGTGCGACGAGCCGCTTGTTCTTGAGGGACTCGGGCACGTCACCCTTGATGATCCGCTGGGCGAGCCCTTCGACGACGGCGGTCTTGCCGACGCCGGGCTCACCGATGAGGACGGGGTTGTTCTTGGTACGGCGGGACAGCACCTGCACCACCCGCCGGATCTCCTGGTCCCGCCCGATGACGGGATCGAGCTTCCCCTCGCGCGCGGCGGCCGTGAAGTCGGTCCCGAACTTCTCGAGTGCCTTGTACTGGCCCTCGGGATCCGGTGTGGTCACGCGGCGCCCTCCCCTCGCTTTCTGGAAGGCCTCCAGCAGCTTCTTCGCACTGGCGCCCTGCTGGGAGAGTACGTCGCCGGCCTGACCCCCCTTCGCGGCGATCCCGACGAGAAGGTGCTCGGTGGAGAGGTACTCGTCCCCCAGCTCCTTCGCCTTGGCCTGCGCGTCCGCGATCACGGCCAGCAGCTCACGGCTGGGCTGCGGCGGCGCGACAGTGGACCCGGTCACGCTGGGCAGCCCGGCGAGGATCTTCTCCGCGCCGGTCCGTACGGCGGCTTGGTCGGCGTCGACGGCGGCGAGCAGGTCGGTGATGTTCTCGTTCTCCTGGCCCGCGAGCAGCGCGAGCAGCAGATGCGCCGGGGTGAGATCGGGGTGTCCCTCTTGCACGGCCCGGTTACTGGCCGCGTTGATGGCGTCCCGGCTCCGGTTGGTCAGCTCGGCGTCCACGTATCCGTTCTCCTCCTAGGCGTCAGCCGTCCACACTGACGTGAGCAACGTACACAAAGTTGAGTCTATTCCACTCAAGGGGGTGTACGGGAGGTTCGGCGGCCGACTTCCGGCGTCGTGGACGTACGTTCGCGGGACATGGACATACGTTCCCGGGACTCGTCCGACTCGGCCGGCTCGGGTGATCGCGGTGTTTTCCAGCCACAGACCGACTGCATCGATGTCCCGAAATATCCCGCAAAACTGCAGCGGCGTCACCGTGTTCAGGTCACGGTGACGCCGCTGCGGGGGGAAGCACCTGAGCGATCTTGTTACGACGGGGGAATCGCGTCAGGCACTGCGGGGGGTGGCTGGGACGGCCTGTGGGGCGGCCGAGGGCTCGGGCTCGGCCAGCTGGTGGTCACGCTGGTCGAGGTTCACAAAGATCATTCCGTATCGGATGGCACACCTCACCGGCTGCGGCGCCCCCCGGGGACGCCGCAGACACCGGTACGCCCGGACGTCGTCGTCCTCGTCCCGCGTGACGACGACCGGCTCACCGAAGACGGTCACCATCAGCGAGTCACCGCTGTGGGGGATGGCGGTGGCGAGGTCGATGAAGTGCCAGCCGGAGCGGTAGGCGGTCGCCATTTCACGGCGGAAGGAGCGGTCGTCGGGTGGGGTGGTCACGTCAGCTCCCGGCTCCATCTGTCGAATTCACTGGTGTCGAATCCACTGGCACCGACGACACGACTACGGTTGGCCACTTACTGTCTGCCCGAACGTCGCCCTTCGTGCCGGAGAGGCCACTCAGCGCACCGAGGGCCAAAACGGCGGAGAAGGCGGCGACAAGTACCGAGCGAAGCGCTCTGTTACGCATAGTCGGCTTCGTCCTCACTTGAAGGTCCCCTTTTCCCCCGTCGAGTACGACGATGGCTCATTCAGGCACGTCATGGCCACACAATGAGTGCATCATGTTCCTGCATGTTCAGGACCCTGGGGGGTGGAGTTTTGGTGATGAATCAGACAAAGGCGACACATCCCCATGCGGTAACCGAGCTGTGCGAGGAGGGTGGCCGACTTTATGCGAACGCCCTGCGTGCAGGCCGCATAGCTCGTGAGGATGTGGCGCAGGCCCCCTGTCTCATGGAATTCGCCCTGCTGCAGCCCGATCCCGATGATCCGGACTGGCTGCGCCCCGTTCCCCCGGCAGTGGCACTGGCTCAGCGCCTCACCCCTCTAGAGCGCGAGATAACCGACCGGCGCCGCAGGTCAATCGAACTGTCCGACGCTTTCGAGCCGTTCATGACCCTCAGCACACAGGCGGCGTCCGCCACGCACTCGATCACCGTGCTGGAGGGCAGCGACCGGATCAACGTCGCACTCGACCTTGCCACGGCCCAGTGCCAGAACGAGATGCTCACGATCCAACCCAGCAACCGCTTCACCGAGCGCACCGTCCGACAAGGCCTGGAACGCGACACGGCACTGGTAGATCGCGGAGTGCGCATACGCACCCTCTATCAACACACGGTCCGCTTCAACCTCGAACAGCTGGCCTACGTCGCCCATCTCGCGAACGGCAAGGTGGAGTACCGCACCATAGACGAGTTGGTCGAGCGGCTCATCATCTGCGATGACACCGTCGCCTTCATCCCGGCACGGGACGACCAGAAGGTGGCACTGGAACTGCGCCACCCGGGACTCATCCGCTACCTGATCAAGGTCTTCGAGTTCATCTGGAACCGCGCGGTCCCGCTGAGCGCCGGTGCCCCGTACGAGGCCGCCCCCGACGGCATCACGGAGATCCAGCACTCCATCGCCAAACTCCTCGTCGAGGGCCACGTCGACGAGGCCATAGCACGCCGCCTGGGCATGAACGTCCGCACCTGCCGTGCCCACATAGCCAAGCTGGCCACCGCCCTCGGCAGTGGCAGCCGCGCCCAACTCGGCTTTCTCATCGCCCAGTCCGGGATCCTGGAGCAGAACCAATTGGCATCGGAGGGAGACAGCCACCCGTGACGGAGGCGCACGCGCACGGAGCGGAGGAGCTGTGCGACGCGGGCCTGGACCTGTACGCCCATGCCCTGCGCGCAGGGCGGGTGCGCATCGAAGCCGTGGAAGCGGCGCCGTGCCTGATCGATCTGGGACTGCTGCATCCGGACGCCAGCGACCTGCGGTGGCTGCAACCCGTAGCGCCAGCTTTCGCGCTCCACCGGTTGCTGCGCACCGTCGAGGACCGCATCGCCGACGAGCGGCGACTGGAGGAGCAACTGGCGGCCGTCTTCCAGCCGTTGATGCGGATCGACGGCCGGCATACGGCAGCGGCGGACACCCCGACGATCTCAGTCCTCAGCGGCACGCAGCAGATCAACCGAGCCATCACCCAGGTCATGGCCGATGTGACCCATGAAGTCCTCTGCGTCCAGCCCAATACGCACTACTCCGGCCGACGCGGCGAGGTTGCCCAGGCCGTGTCCATCACTCGCGATCAAGACCTGCTCGACCGCGGCGGCCGCATCCGCACGCTCTACCAGCACACCCAGCGCCACCTGCCCCTCGTCCTCGCCCGGTACGAACAGCTCAGAGGTGATGCCGAGGCCCGCACGCTCGACGAGATCCCCGACCGCATGATCATGGTCGACCGCGCGGTCGGCCCCGCCGACCCCGACGGCACCGTGGCGCTAGAGATCCGACAGCCGGCGATCGTCACCTACCTCGCCACCACCTTCGACCGCCTCTGGCGCCTGGCCACCCGCATGTACCCCGAGGCAGTCCAACGCCCCACCCTCAACGGCATCACCCCCCGCCAGCGCGCCATCGCAAGCCTCCTCATCGAAGGCCACACGGACGCCGTCATCGCGGAGCGCCTCGGCATGAACATCCGCACCGCCCGCGTGCACATCGCCAAACTCGCCGCCACCCTCGGCAGTGACAGCCGTGCCCAACTCGGCTACCTCATCGGACAGTCGGGGATTCTTGACCGGGAACAATGAGGGGGCGGGACGGGCCATCGAGCCCCACCTGGGCGATACGGACGCCCAGCTGCGTGCGGCTGGCCGCGCCCAGCGTCTCCGACAGACGCGCGATGTGGGCACGGCAGGTGCGGACACTTATCCCCAGCCGCTCGGCGATCACCGCATCCTGATGGCCCTCAGCCAGCAGCGCCGCGATGGACTGCTCACGGTGTGAGATCCCTTCGATGCCCGTGTCGGGCAGGGCGGCGGTCACGGGGATCGCCAGGCGCCAGAGCCGTTCGAAGACCGTCACCAAGTACTGGACCAGCGCCGGATGACGCAGCTCCAGCGCCAGCGTGCGGTCCGCGTTCGCCGGGATGAAAGCCACCGTGCGGTCGAAGAGGATCAGCCGGTCGATGACCTCGTCGAGGGTCCTGGCCTCCACCGCGTCGCCCATCAGCTCCAGGTAGTTGAGCAGGCCCTGGCCGTGCCGGGCGACGTGGGTGTACAGGTCCCGCATACGCACGCCCCGGCCGCGCAGGGCCAGGGCGCGATGGAGGCCCTCCGTCAGTTCGTGTTCGGGGCGGATGCCGCCCGGCTGCACGGTCAGCACTTCCGACGTACACGCCTCGGTCGCCTCGTCCATGGCGGCCTGGATGCGGGAGAGACCGTCGAGGACCCGGATCGAGGTGCCCTCGGCTGGCACCGACGAAAGACGCGGGCCGAGTCCGGCGAACCGCTCCACGGCCGCCACCACCGACCCGACCCGCCGCTGGCTCGCGCTGACCTCGTCGTACACCCCGCGCAGCAGCCGGGTCATGACCTCCTGCGGGGAGGTGGGGACCAGCCAGTCCATGTCGTCGGGGTCCGGATGCAGCAGGGCGAGTTCGAGCAGGCACGGCACCGGCTCCGCGTCCTGACGCCGCACGCGGCCCCGCCGTACGGCCCGGGAATACACGCGATCCCCCGCGTCGCACAGTCGGTCAGCACCGTGTGGATGCTCGTCCGTCCCGTGCCCGGCCATCGCCCATCCCACCCCCGGTTCAGCCTCTTTGCAGCGCAACTATGAAGGGACCGGACCTGCTCCGCAACACGCCTCCTCCTCGCATGGCGGTGATATTCGGCCTCTTTGCCCTGCTATCTCCGCGCCTCCGCCCGTTGAATTGCAACAAGGTGATGGTGGTGCGGCGTACGCCCGGGGCGGCCTGGGCGCGGGGAATCCCGAGCGCCGCGTGAGCTGCCCGAAATCACCGGGTGATCGCCGCGTTACGTACCGCCCTTAACGTCCAGTCATGGCGGACATATTTGACGCATACGCGTTGGCCGATGCGTGGGACGAGATGTTTGTGCGGCCGGGTGAGGTCAGGACCGCCTATGAGCCGGTGCTGGCGGCTCTGCAGCCGATCGAGCCGAGTGAGCTGCGGTTCCGGGCGGATCAGATGGCCCGGGCGTTCACCGACCGTGGGGTGACCTACGCCTTCGCGGGCGAGGAGCGGCCCTGGCCGCTGGATCTCGTGCCCAGGATCCTCGACGCCCTGGAATGGGATCTCATCCAGCGCGGGGTGGCACAGCGTGTGCGCGCCCTGGAGGCCTATCTCTCCGATGCGTACGGGCACTGCCGCGCCTTCGAGGACGGTGTGGTGCCCTGGCGGCTGCTGCTCAACTCCGCCCATTTCCACCGGGCGGCCCACGGGGTCGAACCACCCGGCGGGGTGCGCATCCATGTCGCCGGCATCGACCTCGTACGGGACGAGGCCGGGGACTTCCGGGTGCTCGAGGACAATGTGCGGGTCCCGAGCGGGGTGTCGTACGTCATCGAGAACCGCAGGGCGATGACCAGGATCTTCCCCTCGCTCTTCACGGAGCAGCATGTGCTGCCGGTGGACGGGTACGCGCAGCGGCTGCTCGCCGCGCTGCGGGCCGCGGCACCCGGCGGTACCACCGATCCCCGGGTCGTCGTCCTCACCCCCGGTCCCAGCAACGCCGCCTACTTCGAACACGCCCTGCTCGCCCGGCTGATGGGGGTGCAGCTGGTCGAGGGGCACGACCTGGTCTGCCGGAACAACCGGATCTGGATGCGGACCACGCGCGGCGAGGTGCCCGTCCATGTCGTATACCGGCGGCTCGACGACGACTTCCTCGATCCGCTGCACTTCCGGCCCGATTCGGTGATCGGCTGCCCCGGCATCATGAGCGCCGCCACGGCGGGCAATGTCACACTCGCGAACGCCGTGGGGAATGGGATCGCGGACGACAAGCTGCTCTACACGTACGTCCCTGATCTGATCCGCTACTACCTCTCCGAAGAACCGATTCTCCCCAACGTCGAGTCCTACCGGCCCGACGAGCCCGGCCAGTTGGAGGCCGTCCTCGATCAGATCGACCAGCTGGTCGTGAAGCCGGTCGACGGCGCGGGCGGGATGGGCATCGTCATCGGGCCGAAGGCCGACGCCGAGACCCTGGAGCGGACCCGGAAGGCCGTCGCCGCCGACCCCCGCGGCTGGATCGCCCAGCGGCCGGTCGCCCTGTCCACCTCCCCCACCCTCGCGGGCGAGCGGATGGCGCCGCGCCACATCGATCTCCGTCCCTTCGCCGTCAACGACGGCGACGACATCTGGGTGCTCCCCGGCGGCCTCACCCGGGTTGCCCTCCAGGAGGGCAATCTGATCGTCAACTCCAGCCAGGGCGGCGGCTCCAAGGACACCTGGGTGCTGGCCGAGGGCCCCGCCGAAGGGCCCGCCCCGGCGCCGGCCACCGGCCTCCCGGACGTCGCACCCCGCCAGCTCGGACCCGACGGCTCCCCCACCGTCGTACAGGAAGGGGCGCAGCAGTGAACGACGTGATCCTGTCCCGGATAGCCGAGGCGCTGACCTGGACCGGCCGCTATGTCGAGCGGGCGGACGCCACCGGGCGCATTCTCGACGCGTATCTGCACCGCATGCTGGAGGACCCCTGGCGCGACGAGGACGCGGCCTGCCGGTCGCTGTACGCGATCCTCGGCGTCGACGCGGGCGACGAGCGCGTGGACATGCAGCAGGTCCTCGACCAGCTGGCGTTCGACGCCCACTCGACCTGCGCCATCGAGGGTGCGCTGGGCGCGGCCCGGCTGAACGCGCGCAGCGCGCGGGAGGCGGTCTCCTCCGAGATGTGGGAGTGCCTCAACGCGACCTGGCACGCGCTCGCCGAACAGCGGCGCGCGGCCCGCCGTACGGGCCCGTACGCCTATCTGGAGCTGGTCCGCAGCCGGGCCGCCCTCTTCTTCGGGCTCGCCGACTCCACCATGAGCCGGGACGACAGCTGGCGTTTCGTCGTGCTGGGCCGGAGCCTGGAGCGGGTGGACATGACCGTACGGCTGCTGTCCGTGCGTGTGCTGGACGCCGCGCACGCCCCGGACTGGACGACGCTGCTGAGCGCGAGCGGCGCGGACGAGGCGTACGCGCGCGTGCACACCGGTTTCGGCGACAGCCCGCGGGTCGCCGAGTTCCTGCTCCTGGACCGGGCCTTCCCGCGCTCGGCGCTGCACGCGCTGACCACGGCCGAGGAGTGCCTGACGGCGCTGGGCCGCCCCCGCCAGGACCCGGCACGCCGGCCGATCGGCCGGATACGCACCCGTCTGGAGTATCTGGACTCCCACACCCTGGAAGAGCAACTACCCCTGTTGCTGACCGACTTGCGGCAGTCCTGCATGGCCTCCGCCGAAGCGGTGGCGGAGCGGTTCTTCCCGTACCAGGGGCCCGTCGAGTGGGCCCAGGAAGGAGCGTGAGCATGACCCGCCGCCTCCGCATCAAGCACATCACCAAGGTCTCGTACGCCCAGCCGGCCGCCTCGTCCCACAACGAGGTCCGCATGACCCCGCTGACGCTGCCAGGACAGACCACCCTGGACGCCCGCGTCAGCATCGCCCCGGCGACGGCGACCTGGTCGTACTGGGACTACTGGGGCACCCAGGTGACCGGCTTCGACCTCATGGACCCGCACGCCGACGTCACGATCACGGCGTCGAGCCTGGTCGAGACGGCCCCGGCGGACCCCCTCCCCGAGGCCCCCGACTGGACCGAGATCGCGGCGCGCACCGCCAACTCTCGCCTCCTCGAATTCGCGAACGCAACCAGTCGTACGACGGTCCCGGCGGAGCTGGTGGAGCGGGCGAGGGAGGTTTCCGCCGGCCTGGACCCGCACGGGACGGCGATCGCGGTGTCCGGGCTGGTCGCCGACCACGTCTCCTACATCCCCGGCGCCACCGGCGTGACCACCTCGGCCGCCGAGGCCTGGGAGCAGGGCGCCGGCGTCTGCCAGGACATCGCCCACGTCACCATCGCCCTCCTGCGCGCCCTCGGCCTGCCCACCCGCTATGTCTCCGGCTACCTCCACCCCGAACGCGAGGCCGAACTGCACCGCCCGGTGGAGGGACAGAGCCACGCCTGGGTCGAGTACTGGGCAGGCGACTGGTGCGGCTACGACCCCACGAACCGCACCAGGCCCGACGAGTCCCACGTGGTCGTGGGCCGGGGCCGCGACTACGACGACGTGACGCCGCACAAGGGCATCTACCGGGGCGTGGCGGGCGGGCCGCCGGAGGTGACGGTGGAGTTCACCAGGGTGGGATGAGCCGGCGGGAGGGCCGGCGTTCCGGCCCTCTGCCCCCGATCACCCCAGGTTGAGGGCCTCGCACGCGCTCTTGAGCTTGCCCGTGCAGATGTCCGACAGCTGGTAGATGTCGTCGGCGATGACCGTGTCCTTGAGGTTCTTCTTCGTCAGGGCGACGACAGGGACGAGCTGAGCGGGGATGTCCTTGTTCGTCGGGCTGTCGACCTTGTCACGGGTGAGGGCGTCGAACTGGATGTCCCTGCCCTGGACCTTGGCGACAGCCATCTCCGCGGCGGCCTCGGCCTCCTGCGGGTACGACTTGTAGACGCTCATGTACTGCTCGCCGCTGATGATCCGCTGCACGGCCGCCAGCTCGGCGTCCTGCCCGGTGATCGGCGGCATGTCGGTGACGCCCGCGGCCTTCAGGGCGTCGACGATGCCGCCGGCCATGCCGTCGTTGGCGGAGTAGACACCGGCGATGTTGTCCACGCCGATCTTGGCGATGGCCTGCTCCATGTTGGCCTCGGCGTTCTTCGGATCCCAGTCCTTGGTGTCGAAGGACTCCTCGATGTCCACCTTGCCGGTCAGCTCGTCGAGCGCGCCCGCCTTGAACTGCTTGGCGTTCGGGTCGGTGGGCGAGCCGTTCATCATGACGATCTTCTTCGAGACGTCCTCGCCGTTGCCCAGCGCCTCGACGAGGGTGCGGCCCTGGACCTCGCCGACCAGCGAGTTGTCGAAGGAGATGTACGCGTCGATCGGGCCCTCGGCCAGCCGGTCGTAGGCGATGACCGGGATACCGGCCTCCTTGGCCTTCTCCACACCGTCCGCGATGGCGTGCGAGTCGACCGCGTCCAGCAGGATCACATCGACCCCGTCGTCGATCATCTTCTGCAGCTGGTCCGCCTGCTTGGCGGCGCTCGCGTCGGCGTTGGCGTAGTCGACCTTGCCCTGCTTCCGGGTGAGGGACTCGACCTTCTTCTTGATGATCGGGTAGTCGAAGTTCTCGTAGCGGGAGTTCGCCCGCTCGGGCAGCAGCAGCCCCAGGGTGATGTCGTTGCCCTTGGTCGGGCTCGCGTCACTGGCCTCGCCTGATGCGTTGAGTACGCCGCAGGAGGCGAGCGACAGGGTCATCGTGGACGCGGCCACAGCTATGGCGGTACGACGCATGAAGGGGCTCACTTCTGGTGTTTTCCGGACGTGGGCGCAGCATTGCGACCCAGGTGACTGAAAAGCCAACGCGCCCGCGCCCGCCCGCGTCAAGCGGAACTACTTAACGAGATGACAACATCACCCTCCGTTTGACCTGTGAAGAACCGAAAGATTCGCCTGCAAACCCCCTTTACGGACCCTCCATTTGACGCACCCCGAGCAGTGATCGAGATCCGTACAACCAACGCCATACCTCGCGAGTCGTGATCACGGCAGCTCTTTTCCGTCGTTCTGATCCCGACCCGAGGACCGAATGAACTCAGCCAGACGCGCGACGACAGCGACCGCCGTCGCGCTCGCCACCGCCGGCGGCCTGCTCTCCACCATCACCACCACCCCCGCCTCCGCCGCCGTCAGCTGCGCTTCCCCCGTCTTCAAACGGCAATTCTTCGCAAACACCACTTTTTCGGGCACGGCGAAGAAGACGGACTGCGACCCGGCGATCGACCAGAGCTGGAGCGGCGCCCCCGCCACCGGCCTGCCGAGCAACAACTTCGGCGTCCGCTGGACGGTGACGAGGGACTTCGGCTCCGGTGGGCCCTTCGCGCTCAACGGCTCGGGTACGGACGGGATCCGCGTCCACCTGGACGGCGTCCGGAAGATCAACCTCTGGTCGAACACGACGAGTTCGCGGGCCAAGACCCTGAACCTCACGATCCCCAAGGGCAAGCACTCCCTGCGGATCGACTACGTCAACTGGACCGGCAGCGCGAGCGTCAAGTTCGCCTACACGCCCCGCACATCGGCGAGCGTCGACAAAGTCAAGCCCCTCACCCCGACGGGCACTTCGGTGTCGTACGACCAGGCCACCGGCAAGGCCAAACTCACCTGGGCGAAGAACAAGGAGATGGACCTCGCCGGGTACCGGGTCTATCGCCGCCTGAAAGGCACCTCCTTCCCCACCGCGCCCCTCGCGACGACCACCTCCACGACGTACACCGACACCACCCTGCTGGCGACCGGCGCCACGTACTACTACGAGGTCCGCGCCTATGACAAGGCCGGCAACTCCTCGTCGGGGACGGCGGACCAGCTCGTCAGCACCGTCGACCGGACGCCTCCGGCGCGGGTCGAGACGGTGTCGGCGCTGGGCACGACAGCGGGCAACTCCCTCGCGTGGAAGGCTCCTTGGTCGAACGACGTCCATCACTACGAGGTGTGGGGCGCGGAGCCCGGGGTGTCGGACATGGACGGTCCCGAGATCGTCTTCGGCACGTCCTGGACGGATGCCGTGGCTCCTGCCGGGGTGCTCTACGACTACGCGGTGATCGCGGTCGACGCCGCCGGGAACATGGCCCCCCTCTCCGACCCGGCGCTGGTCACGCGGCCCGTCGCGTCCAGCGCGCCCGCGCCGAACGCGGTCGAGGGCACGCCCTCCGACGCCTTCACCCGCCTGACCTGGACTCCGGACGCGGGCGACACCACCGGGTTCCGCGTCTACCGGCGCACCGAACCCACCGGTGCCTGGGCCCTCCTGGGTGACGTCGAGGGAACGTCGTACGACGACACCTCCGCCCCGCGGGGCAAGGCGTACTACTACGTCGCCGCCGTGGACGGCGCGGGCGCCGAGTCGGTGCCCTCCGGCGAAGCCGTCGTCGACCGGCTCACCCCGGCCACCGTGACCGGGCCAGCCGCACCGAGGCTGACGCTGGTCTCCGCGGGGATCCCCGCGGGGGTTCCCGCGCAGTCACCCACCCGGGTGACAGCCGCGCCCGGCGCGGGCGACGAAGGACGAGGGCTGAAGGGCTACTCCTGGGAGATCAGCGGCGCCTGCGGCGACAGCGGCGTCCGGCTGTCCACGACAGGAGCGATCTCCTGGACGGCGCCCTACAACGGACCGTGCACGGTCACCGTGCACGCCGTGGATGCCTACGGCCGTCAGGGCGAGCAGAGCTCCTCGCTGGACTTCTTCGTCGGCCGCTGACGCATGAGAAGGGGGGCCGGAGGTTCGACCTCCGGTCTCACCGGAGTTCGCCGAGGGTGCGCAGTCTGTCCCGTATCTGTTCGGTGTCGGGGTGGTCCAGATCGTCGGCGAGCTCCAGGGCGCGCTGCCATGCCTCGCGGGCCGGGTCGGTCTCGTTGGCCGTGTGATGGGTGTCGCCCAGACGGACGAGGGTTTCGGCTTCGCCGACGCGGTCGCCGAGGTCCCGGTACAGGTGCAGGGACCGGTGGTAGCAGGTGACGGCCTGGTGGTACTCGCCGAGTTGGTGGTGGGCGTAGCCGCAGGTGTCCCAGGTGGCCGCCCGGACCGCGCGGTCCGCGGTGCCCTTGAGCAGGTCCAGGGCCTGGCGGAGGTAGGTGAGGGCTGTGTCGTCGCGGCGTGTGGCGTGGTACCACCCGAGGTTGTTCAAGACCCTGGCCTGCCCGGCCCGGTGACCGGCGGCCCGGAAATCCTCCAGTGCCCGCATGAGGAGGTGCTCGGTGTCGTAGCGGTTCTCCGCGGACCACGCTACGACGAGGGTGTTGCGGGTGAGGCCCTGACCGACCCGGTCACCCACCCGGCCGAACAGATCGAGGGCCTGGCCGAGATGGCGGTGGGCATCGTCGAGTTCGAGCAGCCGGATGTGTGCGAGGGCGAGACCGAGGTGGGTGTGGGCCTGACCTCTGTCGTCGGACAGCCGTCGGGCGGCGTGCAGGCCCGCGCGCTGGCTGGCCAGGAGGTCGCTCCAGAGTCCGCGCCGCTGGAGATAGGTTGCCAGGGCCCGGGCCAGCCGCCAGGCGTGGGCGTCCAGGCCGGTGTCCACGGCCTGGCGCAGGGCGGCGAGCAGGACGGGATGTTCGGCGGTGAACCAGGCGAGGGCCTCGGCCTGATCCGTGAGCTGGTCAGGACGCACGCCGGGACCGAGGGGCAAGGGCGGCACGGGGGCGCGGTCCGGGTCCAGCAGGTGGTCGGCGGTTTCGGCCGTGGACAGGTAGTGGTCGAGTGCCCGGCGCACGGCCGGCTCTCGCTCGGTGTCCGGGTCGAGCGTGCGGGCCAGTTCGGCGGCGTAGGCGCGCAGCAGGTCATGGTGGGAGTAGCGGTCGGGGAGGTGCTCGGTGACGAGGTGCACGCGGGCCAGTTCGGAGAGCGCCGCCCGTGCCTCGGGGCGGGTGAGGCCGGTGAGGGCGGCGGCTGCCGGAACGGAGATGTCGGGGCCGGGGTGCAGGCCCAGCAGGGCGAACAGCCTGGCCGCGCCGGGACTGAGGGCGTCGAACGACCAGGAGAACACCTCGCGTACGTCCGTCACCGGGTCGTCGCCGTCACCGGTGAACCCCGCCAGACCACCACGGGCGGTGGCCAGGTCGTCGGCCAGGCGGGCGAGGGAGGCGGCGGGCCGGGTGGCGGCGCGGGCGGCGGTGATGGCCAGGGCCAGCGGGAGGCGGGCACAGCGGTCGATGATCTCCTCCACGGCGTCCGGTTCGGCCGTCAACCGGTGCTCTCCGAGCCGACGGGCCAGCAGGGCGCGGGCCTCGGCCGGTGGGAGCAGGTCCAGGACGATGGGGTGGGCGCCCTCGGCTGCGACCAGGCCGGTGAGCCGGTTACGGCTGGTGATCACGGCCAGGCAACCGGACGAGCCGGGCAACAGCGGGCGGACCTGGTCGGCGTCACGGGCGTTGTCCAGCACCACCAGCACCCGCCGCCGGGCCAGCAGGCTGCGATACAGGCCCACCCGCGCCTCCAGGTCCACCGGGACCCGCTCGACCGGTACCCCGAGCGCGTCGAGGAAGCCCCGTACCGCCTGATCGGGAGTCACCACCGCACCGGACGGGTCGAAGCCCCGGAGGTTCACATACAGCTGGCCGTCCGGAAAACGGTCGGCCACCCGGTGCGCCCAGTGCACCGACAGCGCCGTCTTGCCCACGCCCGCCGTCCCCGACACCGCCGAGACCACCACCGCGGACGCCCGCTCATCGATGGTGGTCAAGAGCCCGTCCAACCGGGCCAGTTCCTCCTCCCGGCCGGTGAACCCGTATATCTCCAGGGGTAGTTGGGCGGGCGCCGTACGTCCGGGCCGTATCTCGGCACGCGGCGGCCGACGGCGGACGGCGGGCACGGCAGGTTCACCGCGCAGGATCGCCTGATGCGCCTGCTGCGCCTCGGTCCCCGGATCCGTACCGAGTTCCTCGGCCAGCCGCTTGCGCAGGGCGGTGAAGCAGGCAAGGGCCTCCGGTCCGCGCCCGGCGGCCTGAAGCGCCCGCATCAGGGCCACGGTGATCGGTTCGGTCAGTGGGTGCTCGGCGGCCAGAGCGGTCAGCATGCCGACCACCTCCGTATGGCCACCCACGCTGCACTCGGCATCGGCCCATGCCGGCACCGCCTCGATCCGCTGCTGCTGCCAGCTGTGCCGGGTGCGCCGCGCCCACGCCCCGGGCAGGCCCGCCAGCGGTTCCCCGCGCCACAGCCCGAACGCCCTGCGCAGCAGCATCACCCGTTCGGCATCCGTACGGCCCGCGCCGCGTGCCTCTTCGACCAGCCGCCGGAATCGGTGCGCGTCGACCCGGTCCGGCGCTACGTCGAGCAAGTACCCGCCGGGACCGCGCCGCAGCCGCGGCTCCACGGCAGCACGGTCCACTCGGGCACCGGTACCGGAAGGCGCGGCCGCATCGGCCAGCACCCGGCGGATACGCGCGATGTACGCGTACAGCGACGGACGCACCTGGGCCGGCAGATCCTCCCCCCACACCCGGTCGATCAGCGTCTCCACCGCCACCCAGCGCCCCGCGTCCACCAGCAGCGCCGCCAGAACCGTGCGCTGCTTGGCCGGTCCCGGGTCCACGGTCTCGCCGTCGGTGCCCCGTAACTCGACCGGACCCAGCAGCAGAAAGTCGGTCATGCGCTTCCCCCGCCCACCCGCACCCGGCGCCCCACGCTGACCAGTGAAGCAAGGTTTTCCCAAGGTTCCTGCCCACATTCACGCCACACCCTGGGGACTCCGGCGGGGCTTCTCCTACTGGGAGTGGCATCGTCCGACCTCAACAGGGAGAAGACATGCGCACACTGGCGGCATGGGGATGCGTGATCACGACCGTGATCGGGCTCTCCGTGGGAATCACGTCAACGGCTCAGGCCACCGCGACGCAGTGCCGGCAGTACCTGCGAGACGTCGGCTACATCGTCGGCCCGCAGGCTCAAAGGGCCTGTGACGACGGTCAGGCCGGCCGACAGCTCGACTGCGTCCAGAGGCTGAACAACATCGGAGTCACGCCGAGGCACGCGGCCACGGCGTGTCAGCTGGCGGCCTCCTAGGACACCCGGCCAGGCAGCGAAGCCCCGGGCCCGCAGGTTCCGATGAACCTGCGGGCCCGGACGCGAGTTGACGCACCGTCAGTCCGATGACTGCTGCCGCTTCGGCCGCCACACCACCAGCGCGCTCGTCTGCTGTACCTCCTGGTACGGCACCAGATCGCGGCGGTACGACGCGTGCACCGCCGCCTCGCGCTGCTGCATCGCCGCCGCGGCGCCGTCCAGGGCCGCCTGGAGTTCCGCGACGCGGGACTGCAGGGCGGCGACCTGGTTCTCCAGTTCGATGATGCGCTTGATGCCGGCGAGGTTGATGCCCTCGTCCTGCGACAACTGCTGCACGGTGCGGAGCAGTTCGATGTCGCGGGCCGAGTAGCGGCGGCCCCGGCCGGCGGTGCGGTCCGGGGAGACCAGGCCCAGGCGGTCGTACTGACGCAGCGTCTGCGGGTGCAGGCCGGACAGCTGGGCCGCCACCGAGATGACGTAGACCGGGGTCTCCTCGGTCAGTTCATACGGGTTGCGTCGACGGCCGTCCATCTCCATCAAGCTCCCTTCGCGGCCTGGAACAGCTCCGCCCGCGGATCCTCACCCGCGGTCGCCTCGCGGTACGCCTCGAGCGCGTCACGAGCCTTCCCCGTCAGGTCCTTCGGAACACTCACCTCCACGGTGACCAACAGGTCTCCGCGGGTGCCGTCCTTGCGGACCGCGCCCTTGCCCCGCGCCCGCATGGTGCGGCCGTTGGGCGTGCCCGGCGGCAGCTTCAGGGTGACGGGAGGGCCGCCCAGCGTCGGGACCCGGACCTCTCCGCCCAGCGCCGCCTCGGTGAACGTCACCGGGACGGTGACGGTGAGGTTGTCGTCCTTGCGGCCGAACACCGGGTGGGCGTCGACATGGACGACCACGTACAAGTCGCCTGCCGGGCCGCCCCGTTCACCGGGTGCGCCCTTGCCGCGCAGGCGGATGCGCTGGCCGTCCGACACCCCGGCCGGGATACGGACCTGCATGGTGCGCGACGACTTGGCGCGGCCGCTTCCCTTGCAGACCTCGCAGGGGTTCTCCGCGATCAGACCGCGGCCCTTGCAGTCCGGGCAGGGGTCCGTGAGGGAGAAACCTCCGCCGGAGCCCCTTGCCACCTGGCCGGTGCCCACGCACGTCGGGCAGACGCGCGGGTTGCCGTTCGCGTCACCCGTGCCCGAACAGGCCTTGCAGGGTGACTGCGAGGACATCCGCAGCGGGACCGTCGCGCCCTCGATCGCCTCGGTGAAGCTGAGGGTGACCTCGGACTCGATGTCCTGGCCGCGGCGCGGCTGGGTGCGCGTGGTGGCGCCACCCCGGTTGAACAGGCCCCCGAAGACATCACCGATGCCGCCGCCGAAGCTTCCGGAACCCCCGCCCTGGGGGGCGCCTCCGAAGAGGTCGCCCAGGTCGAAGTTGAAGTTGCCGCCGCCCGCGCCCGGCCCCGGGCGGAAGCCGCCGTTGCCGAAGAGGGTGCGTGCCTCGTCGTATTCCTTGCGCTTCTTGGGGTCGCCGAGGATGTCGTTCGCCTCGGAGATCTCCTTGAAGCGCTCCTCGGCCTTGGCGTTGCCCTTGTTGGCGTCCGGGTGGTACTCGCGGGCGAGCTTCCGGTACGCCTTCTTGATCTCGGCCTCGGTGGCGTCCTTGGGGACGCCGAGGACCTTGTAGTAGTCCTTCTCGATGAAGTCCTTGGTGCTCATCCTCGACGTCCCTCCTCTCTCTTCGTCAGTTCACCGTCAGCCCTCGTCCGGGCCACCGTTCTCCTTGTCGTCGCCGGCCTCGGCCTCTTCGGCCTTGACGGTCTGGGCGCCCGGCTGCGGCTCGGCGACCGCCACCCGCGCGGGGCGGATGGTGCGCTCGCCGATGCGATACCCCGGCTGGAGGATCGCGACGCAGGTCGTCTCGGTGACGTCCGGCGCGTAGGAGTGCATCAGCGCCTCGTGGATCGTCGGGTCGAAGGGCTCGCCCTCCTTGCCGAACTGCTGCAGTCCCATCTTCGCCGCGACGGTCTCCAGCGACTCCCCGACGGACTTGAATCCGCCGACGAACTCGCCGTGGTCGCGGGCGCGGCCGATGTCGTCGAGCACGGGCAGGAGCTCGGTCAGGAGGTTCGCGATGGCGATCTCCTTGACCGCGATCCGGTCGCGCTCGACCCGGCGGCGGTAGTTCGCGAACTCGGCCTGGAGCCGCTGGAGGTCGGCCGTGCGCTCACCGAGCGCCGTACGCGCCTGGTCCAGCTGGGCCAGCAGGCCCGCTTCTGCGTTCACGTCCCCGGCCGGGGCCGCTCCCTCTTCGGGAGCGGCCTGCGGCTCGGCGTCGTCGGGGGTCGCGCCGGAGGGGACGTCGGGCTTCTCTTCGAAGCCCGGGGTCTCCTCGGTCACGCCGCACCGTCCTTGCGCTCGTCGTCCACGATCTCGGCGTCCACGACGTCGTCGTCCGCCTTGGCGCCGCCGGCGGTGGCACCCTCCGGGCCGCCCTCGGCCTGCGCGGCCTGGGCGTCGGCGTACATGGCCTGGCCGAGCTTCTGCGAGACGGCCGCGACCTTCTCGGTGGCCGTGCGGATGACGGCGGTGTCCTCGCCCTTGAGGGCTTCCTTCAGCTCCTCGACGGAGGCCTCGACCTCGGTCTTGATCTCGCCGGGGACCTTGTCCTCGTTGTCCTTGAGGAACTTCTCCGTCTGGTAGACGAGCTGCTCGCCCTGGTTGCGGGACTCGGCGGCCTCGCGGCGGGCGTGGTCCTCCTCCGCGTACTTCTCGGCCTCCTGGCGCATCCGGTCGACCTCGTCCTTCGGCAGCGAGGAGCCGCCGGTGACGGTCATCTTCTGCTCCTTGCCGGTGCCGAGGTCCTTGGCCGTGACGTGCATGATGCCGTTGGCGTCGATGTCGAAGGCGACCTCGATCTGCGGGACACCGCGCGGGGCCGGGGGCAGGCCCGTGAGCTCGAACATTCCGAGCTTCTTGTTGTACGCCGCGATCTCGCGCTCGCCCTGGTAGACCTGGATCTGCACCGACGGCTGGTTGTCCTCGGCCGTGGTGAAGATCTCGGAGCGCTTCGTCGGGATCGTGGTGTTGCGCTCGATCAGCTTGGTCATGATGCCGCCCTTGGTCTCGATACCCAGGGACAGCGGGGTCACGTCGAGGAGCAGGACGTCCTTGACCTCACCCTTGAGGACACCGGCCTGCAGGGCGGCGCCGATGGCGACGACCTCGTCCGGGTTGACGCCCTTGTTGGCGTCCTTGCCGCCGGTCAGCTCGCGCACCAGCTCGGCGACGGCAGGCATACGGGTGGAGCCACCGACGAGGACGACGTGGTCGATCTCGTTGATGGAGACGCCGGCGTCCTTCATCACATTGAAGAACGGGGTCTTGCAGCGCTCCAGCAGGTCGGCCGTCAGCTGCTGGAACTGCGCCCGGGTGAGCTTCTCGTCCAGGTGCAGCGGGCCCTCGGCGGAGGCGGTGATGTACGGCAGGTTGATCGAGGTCTCGGTGGAGGAGGACAGCTCGATCTTGGCCTTCTCGGCGGCCTCGCGGAGGCGCTGGAGGGCCATCTTGTCCTTGCCCAGGTCCACGCCGTGACCGGCCGAGAACTGCTTGACCAGGTAGTCGACGATGCGCTGGTCCCAGTCGTCACCACCGAGGTGGTTGTCACCGTTGGTGGCCTTCACCTCGACGACGCCGTCGCCGATCTCCAGCAGGGACACGTCGAAGGTGCCGCCGCCGAGGTCGAAGACGAGGATCGTCTGGTCGTCCTTGTCGAGGCCGTACGCGAGAGCGGCGGCCGTCGGCTCGTTGACGATACGAAGGACGTTGAGACCGGCGATCTCACCGGCTTCCTTGGTCGCCTGACGCTCGGAGTCGTTGAAGTACGCGGGGACGGTGATGACGGCGTCCGTCACCTTCTCGCCCAGGTAGGACTCGGCGTCGCGCTTCAGCTTCTGCAGGATGAACGCGGAGATCTGCTGCGGGTTGAAGGGCTTGTTGTCGAGCTCGATCTTCCAGTCCGTGCCCATGTGCCGCTTCACCGAGCGGATGGTCCGGTCCACGTTGGTGACCGCCTGGCGCTTGGCGACCTCGCCGACGAGCACCTCGCCGTTCTTGGCGAAGGCGACGACGGACGGCGTGGTCCTGGCGCCCTCGGCGTTGGTGATGACGGTGGGCTCACCGCCCTCCAGAACGCTGACGACGGAGTTAGTCGTGCCCAGGTCGATGCCGACCGCACGTGCCATGGTTGATTCCTCCAGCTGACTTGAGTGGAACGGACTCAAGTGTGCACGACGGCTCCCCCGCGGTCAACAGACCTGAGTCTGTGAGGCTCAACTCTTATCCGTTCCTTACACGCAACTGGCCCGTGACCTGGGGAGAAGCGGACCGGCGAGGCCCGTACACCGGCACCCCGAGCAACCCCACCACGACCACCACGGCACCGCCGGCCACCCACACCACCGCGGATTCCCCCACCCACCCGACATGCACCAGCACCCCGACGGCCACCGCCGCGAACGCGCAGAGGGCCAGGATGACCACCGCCCCCTGCGGGGTGAGCCCGAGCCGCCGCAGCCGGTGCGCGAGATGGTCGGGCCCGCGCCGCAGCAGGGGCCGCCCGGCGAAGCGGCGGGACAGCATCACGAGTACGACATCGGCGCCCGCGACGGCGGCGAGGGCGAACAGCACGCCCGCGTCGGACAACGGATCACCGCCGGCCCGCGTGAACACGGCCGTCGAGGCGAGCAGGAACCCGGTGAACAGCGACCCGCACGAACCGAGCGCCACGCGCGCGGGCGGCCAGTTGTGCATGAGGAACCCGGTCAGCGCGGCGGCCAGAACGCTCAGCAACACGGCCAGTCCGTCCATGACTTCGGCGGCGGCGATGGCCCCGGCCCCGAAGGCGGTGACCACCCCGACGGTCCCCGCCAGCGCGTCCGCGTGATCGAGCGCCCGGAACCCGACGGCCACGAAGACGATCCAGCCGACGGCGAGCACGCCGACGAAGAGCCCGGTCTCGGCGTACGGCACCACGCAGGCCGCCGCGATGGCCGTACCGCCGACCAGGAACCGCAGCTTCACCCGCCGGAAGTCGGCGATCAGCCCGAGCCCGGCGACGACGGCGGCGGCCACGACCAGCCCGCCGACCCCATCCCCCAGGGGCGCGTACCGCGTCCAGTTCCCCGCGCCGGCCACGACACAGGTCGCGACCACGACGGCCACCCCGCCGACCACGGGCACGGGCCGCTGCCACCGCCGGTCGAGCAGCCCGATCCGCTGGGCGGGCAGCCGGAACAGGGCGGCGAGGACGGCGGCGAGGAGAAAGGCGGCTGAGGCGGCGACGATCCCGTAGATCACCCTCTTAAATTAGTCATGAATTGCCCTAATTATCATGAATAACACGGTCGACTCCTGAGGCAACCCTCAGCGACACAGATCACCGCACGCCCGGCTACAGTGCGGCGGAAGATAGGGGTAGTCTCGGAACTGATTAAGTTACCGCTTAGTAATGTCTTGAGACCTCTCGACGAAGCCCCTCTCGCAGGCCCGAGGAGCCCCGAAATGCAACTCGCCGCGATCATCGTGTCGCTGGTTCTGATCGTGGTCGGCGTGGCCCTGTTCACCCGCGCCACCCTGCAGATCCTCAACTTCATGCGGCTCGGCCAGAGCGTGCCCGCGGGCACCCGCACCGACGAGCCTCTGCAGCGCGTCGTCACCGTGGTCAAGGAGTTCCTCGGCCATACCCGGATGAACCGCTGGGGCGTCGTCGGTGTCGCGCACTGGTTCGTGGCCATCGGCTTCTACACGCTGCTGCTGACGATCGTGAACGCCGTCGGGCAGCTCTTCCAGGCCGACTGGGTGCTGCCGATCATCGGGAACTGGGCGCCGTACAACGTCTTCGTCGAGTTCATCGGCACCATGACGGTCCTCGGCATCCTGACGCTGATCGTCATCCGGCAGCTCAGCAAGGCGAACAAGCCGGGCCGCAAGTCCCGCTTCGCGGGCTCCAACACCGGCCAGGCGTACTTCGTCGAGACGGTCATCCTGATCGTCGGCATCTGCATCTTCATGCTGCACGCCCTGGAGGGCGCCCAGCACCACGTCGAGGGCTACGAGGCGTCGTTCTTCATCTCGTACCCGGTGGTGTCGTGGCTGGAGGGCATGGACCTCTCCACGCTCCAGAACCTCACCTACTTCTTCGCCGGCCTGAAGGTCTCGACCTCCTTCATCTGGATGATCGTGGTCTCGCTGAAGACCGACATGGGCGTGGCCTGGCACCGCTTCCTGGCCTTCCCGAACATCTACTTCAAGCGCGACGCCAAGGGCGACACCGCGCTGGGCGAGCTGCTGCCGATGACGTCGGGCGGTAAGCCGATCGACTTCACCGACCCCGGCGAGGACGACGTCTTCGGCGTATCCCAGGTCGAGCAGTTCTCCTGGAAGGGCCTGCTGGACTTCTCCACCTGCACCGAGTGCGGACGCTGCCAGTCGCAGTGCCCCGCCTGGAACACCGGCAAGCCGCTCTCCCCCAAGCTGCTGATCATGTCGCTGCGCGACCACGCCCACGCCAAGGCGCCCTACCTGCTGGCCGGCGGCGGCAAGACGATGGAGGGCGAGGAGAAGGCGTCCGAGGAGCAGCTGAAGGACGTCCCCGCGGCGGCTCTCGCCGAGGCCGAGCGCCCCCTCATCGGCACCGTCGAGGAGAACGGCGTCATCGACCCGGACGTCCTGTGGTCGTGCACCACCTGCGGTGCCTGTGTCGAGCAGTGCCCCGTCGACATCGAGCACATCGACCACATCGTCGACATGCGCCGCTACCAGGTGATGATCGAGTCCGCGTTCCCCTCCGAGGCGGGCACGATGCTCAAGAACCTGGAGAAGAAGGGCAACCCCTGGGGCCTGGCCAAGAAACAGCGCCTGGAATGGCTCAAGGAGGTCGACTTCGAGGTCCCGGTCGTCGGCAAGGACATCGAGGACCTGTCCGAGGTCGAGTACCTGTACTGGGTCGGCTGCGCCGGCGCGCTCGAAGACCGCGCCAAGAAGACCACCAAGGCCTTCGCCGAACTCCTCCACATCGCGGGCGTCACGTTCGCGATCATGGGCGGCGACGAGAAGTGCACCGGCGACTCCGCCCGCCGCCTGGGCAACGAGCCGCTGTTCCAGGAGCTCGGCATGGAGAACGTGGCCGCGCTGAACATGGCGTTCGGGGAAGACGACGAGGACGAGAGCACCAAGAAGCCCAGGTCGGCCAAGAAGATCGTCGCGACCTGCCCGCACTGCCTCAACACGATCGGCAACGAGTACCCGCAGATCGGCGGCGACTACGAGGTCATCCACCACACCCAGCTGCTCCAGCACCTCGTGGACGCGGGCAAGCTGGTCCCGGTGACCCCGGTCGAGGGCATCATCACCTACCACGACCCCTGCTACCTGGGCCGCCACAACAAGATCTACACGCCCCCGCGCGAGATCATCGCCAGCGTCCCCGGCATCCGCAACGAGGAAATGCACCGCCACAAGGAACGCGGCTTCTGCTGCGGCGCCGGCGGTGCGCGGATGTGGATGGAGGAGCGGATCGGCAAGCGCATCAACAACGAGCGCGTCGATGAGGCTCTTTCCGTCAACCCGGACATCGTGTCCACGGCCTGCCCGTTCTGCCTCGTCATGCTGACCGACTCGGTCAACGGCAAGAAGAACGACGGCAAGGCGAAGGAGTCCATCCAGGTCGTCGACGTAGCCCAGCTCCTGCTGGACTCCGTGAAGACGCCGGTGGACCCGGCGGACTCGGCCGGTGCGGAGAGCACGTCGGAGCCGGAGCCGGTGAAGTAGTGAAGTAACAGCGGCCGTACGACAGAAACGACGCCCCCTGCCCCGTGACGGGCAGGGGGCGTCGTCGTCGCGGAAACCAGGTGAGCGGGGGCGGCGGCCCTGCGTACCTTGTTCCCCATGGGTGGGGAAGAGACCGGGAGCGGACGGCTCGTGGACGCGGTGCGGGCCAAGGACGCCGACGCCGTACGGGAGTCGCTGGCAGCGGGCGCTGACCCGGACACCGTGGGCCCGGACGGGCTGCCCGTCCTGTGCGCCGCGGTGGCATCGTACGACGCCCCCGTCGCCGAGGCGCTCGTCGAGGCCGGAGCGGACCCCGACCGGGCGCTCCCCGATGGGACGACCCCGCTGGAGCGTGCCGTCGTAGGCGGCTCACCGGCCGTCTTCTCGGCCGTCCTCGGCACCGAGCCGCGGCTGCGCCTCCCCGAGGACGCCCGGGAGCGGCTGCTGGCCCTCGCCAGGCGCTGGTACGAGACCGGGGCGGCCGAGGAGCTGCGCAGGCTGACCGGCGCCCGCGGACCCGCCGAGACCGCCCGGGTCCTGGACGACGACCATGACTGGGTCCGGGAGGTCACCCTCGGCGGACGCACCGTACGAGCCGGGCACGGGTCCGTCCTGTCCTCGCTGGAGTGGGCCTTCCGGATCCTGCCGCCGGTCGACGAACTGATCGCCCGTGCGGTGAGGGAACAGGACGCCGCGCACGTGGACTGGTGGGCGGTCCGCTCCGTCCTCGCCCAGCGGCGCAGCCTCGAGACCTGGACGGCGGTGGTGGCTCACCGCCATCACCCCTCCCCGCTGAACCGCCGGTTCGTCCTGGACTACCTGCGCGACAGGTCCTTCCTCCGGTACCACACCAACTCCGCCGCGTACTACGACAAGAAGGAGGGCGCGTTCCTGGCCGACTGGGCCGCGGCGGAGACGGACGGCGAGATGCTGGCGCGGGTGCTGGACACGTACGCCCAGTACAGCCACCCCGACCAGCGGGCCATCGGCCTCCGCCACGCCGGCCACCCGGACCCGCGGGTGCGCCGGGAGGTGCCCTGGTGCCTGATCGATGAGGACGTCGCGCTCACCGCGGAGGCCAGGGAAGCGTTGCGCACCCTGACCCTCGACCCGGACGCCCGGGTGCGTCTGAGCGCCTGCGAGGCATGCCGGTACGACGAGGAGCTGGCCGCGCTGCTCGACGACAGAGTGGGCGAACACACCGCCGGCTCCTGAGGCTCATCCTTCACACTGGGGGAAGCAACCGATCCGAAAGGGCCGCGGGATGATCATCTTTGGCACCAAGGGCTACGTCTACCAACTCGCGATACTCACCCTCCTGTGCGGCCACTGCGGCAACCCCGCCGCGCACACGCTGCGCAAGCGCGTCACCAAGTTCACGCTGTTCTTCGTACCGCTGTTCCCGTTCTCGACGAAGTACGCGACGCAGTGCACGTTCTGCGGTGCGGAGCAGAAGATCACCAACGAGCAGGCGGAACAGCTGCAGGCGCAGGCGGTGAGCGGCGGTCAGGCTTACGGGCAGCCGCAGCAGCAGCCGTATCAGTCGTGACGTACTGGGCCTGACGTACTGGTCTGAACACGTCACGCCTCTTAACCGCACGATGTGTGTGGCGGCCGTCACGGTCGCCTGGCTTCTCCCTCTCGCCGCCCGCGGGCCGGCCCAGCACACCGGCACCGCTACGGCTCGGCGCGCGGACTCGTCCCCGGCGCCCGGCAGTTGCTGAGCCCGGCGCGCAACGCGGCCCGCGTCAAGGGCCAGCTCCCCGCCCTCTTCGACGCGGAGGCGGCCTGCGACCTCAACGCGGACAGCTACACCGACCTGGTGATCTCCACCGACCCGCCCTACGACGGCCAGGGCCGCCCCCCGGCCCCCTCCAGCTCCTCTTCGGCTCCCCCGAGGGCCTCACCGGCAAGGCAGTCACCCTCACAGTCCCCGACCGGGCCCGCGCCGGCAACCGGACCAGCCCGTGTGCGGCGGCTCGCGCCTACAGCTGTTCCGCGGTCGTACGGCCGGACTGTCCACGGCACCGGCCGTGACCGTCGAGCCCGCCGCCCGCCGCTCCACCCGCGTCCTGGCCGCCGCGGACTTCGACGGGGACGGGCGCGCGGACCTGGCCGTACGGACGTATCAGGGAGAGACGAAGGACACGGTCGCCGTCCATCCGGGCACGAAGAGCGATCTGGTCGCGGCCGAACCCGTGGTGACCTTCTCCACGTCGGAGTTCCTCGGCCTCTGAACGCCACAGCGGGCTCAGGGCTTTCACCGAACTCACGTACAACCCTTGCATCCCGGCAGGAGTCTCCTGATCGCCGAACCCTCCGCGCCGGACGTGACGCGCGCAGGGGTCCGCGCCCCATTGACTGCGGATGCCGCGTGGCATCCCCCGCCTGCCGCTGGAGAAACCCGCCTTGCGCAAGCGCACCCTTCTGCTGGCCGCCACCCTCACCAGCGGCCTGCTCACCGCCCTGCCCGGTACCGCCTCGGCCGCGCCGTCCGGGCTCGCCAGTGACTTCAACGGTGACGGATACCGCGACGTCGCCATCGGCGCGATGAGCGCCGCTGTCGGCTCCGTGGATTACGCCGGTGCCGTGGTTGTCATGTACGGCTCGTCCTCCGGCGTCTCCGCCGCCAAGAAGACCGTGATCACGCAGAACTCCACCGGCGTGCCCGGCACCGCCGAGACCGACGACCGCTTCGGCAGCAGTCTCGCCGCCGGTGACCTGAACGCCGACGGCTACGCGGACCTTGTCGTCGGCTCCCAGTACGAGAGCATCGGCGACCGCGACGGCGTCGGCACCGCCACCGTCATCTGGGGCGGCAGGTCCGGCCTGACCGGCGGCTCGGCGCTGCCGCAGCCGTCGTACCTCTCCGAGTGGGGCGGCCACTCCTCCGGCGTCGCGACCGGCGACTTCGACGGCGACGGCAAGACCGACGTCACGATCACCGGCCAGAGCTACACCGGCCTGTACAAGGGCCCCTTCGCCCGCACCGGTAAGCCGGTGAGCGAGACCGGCGTCAACGAACTCGGCTCGACGTACGACGTCATCTCGGGCAACCTCGACGGCGGCAAGGCGGCCGAGCGCGTGTACCCGTACGCCACGGACGCCGACCAGGGCGGCGTCATCGGCTACTTCCGCCACGACCCCGCGGGCCGCGAGACCCACCCCGAGTCGGACTACGCCGAGACCATGCTGCCCAAGGCCGACGGCTCCCTGGGCACGGTCGGCGACATCAACGGCGACGGCTACGGCGATCTCGTCCTCGCCGACTCCCAAGACCCCCGCAGCGGCAAGCCCGGCGGCCACAAGGGCGGCCAGATCACCGTCTGGTACGGCAGCGCGACCGGCCCCAACCCGGCGCAGAAGCCGACCGTCATCCACCAGGACACGGCCGGCGTGCCCGGTGCGGGCGAGAGCGACGACGTGTTCGGCGCGGCGGTGAGCGTCGGCGACATCAACGGCGACAAGTACGCCGACGTCGCGGTCGGTGCGCCCGGCGAGGACAACGGCACGGCCAGGGACTCCGGTTCGGTGACGGTCCTGCTCGGCTCGGCCACCGGACTGAAGGGCTCGGGCGCCAAGTCGTACACGCAGAACACGCCGGGCGTCCCCGGCAGCAACGAGACCAACGACGCCTTCGGCCAGTCCGTCCGGCTGATCGACCTCGACAAGAACGGCAAGGCCGACCTGGTCGCCGGCATCGGCTACGAGAACGGCCACGGCGCGATCACCGTGCTGCGCGGCAGCGCCTCCGGCCTGACCACCACCGGCGCCAAGTCCTTCACCGCCCCCGCCGTCTCCCTCAAGGGCAACGCCGACTTCGGCTGGGTGATGGCCCAGTGACGACCCGTCGACTCCCGCACGGACCAAGGAGCTCCATGCGCTTCCGCGCCGCCGCCGCACTCCTCGCCGCCACCCTCACCCCGCTCGCACTCAGCGCCCCCGCGGCGCACGCGGCCACGCCCGCCGCCCCGTACGACTTCAACGGCGACGGCCGACGCGACCTCGCGATCGGTGCGCCCGGCGCCACCGTCGCCGGCAAGGCGCGGGCGGGAGCGGTGTCCGTCGTGTACGGCAGCTCCAGCGGCCTCAAGCCGTCCTCGTACAAGCTGATCACCCAGAACACGGCGGCCATCCCCGGCACCGCCGGCACCGACGACGCCTTCGGCTCCTCCGTCGCCTCCGCCGACCTGAACCGTGACGGCTACGCCGACCTGGTCGTCGGTGCCCCCGGTGAGGACGACTCAGACACCAACAACGGCACCATCGTCATCGTCTGGGGTTCCAGGTCCGGTCTGTCCGGCGGCCGTACGCTCGTCAACCACAACGAGCGCGAGAACGACCGCTATGGCAAGGCGGTGGCCGCGGGCGACTTCACCGGCGACGGCATGCCCGAGATCGCGACCGGCTCGACCGGCCGCTTCGAACTCAACTTCGTCTCCGGCCCCTTCACCAAGACCGGCGACTTCGGCGGCGGCAACGGCGGATCCTTCGCGCACGGCTCCCACCCGCTCGACGCCTCGTACGGCATCGAACACCTCTCCACCGGCGACGTCATGGGCCGAGGGTTCGCCCAACTCGTCGTGCACGGCCGCCTCGACGGTACCGACGACGCGGTCACCACCCTGGTGGACGGCAGCATCGGCAACTTCAACGACTGGCTGGTGGACCTGCCCGCCGGCTACGTCTCCGCGGTCGGCGACATCGACCGTGACGGCTATGCGGACATGGCCGTCGGCAACCACCGCGAGACCTCTGGCGACCCCGCGGGCGCCAAGGGCGGCAAGGTCACGGTCGTCTACGGCGGCCCCGACGGCCGCGACACCAACCGCGCCCCGCTCGTCCTGACCCAGGCCACCGCGGGCGTCCCCGGCACCGCCGAGACCGCCGACGCGTTCGGCTCCGGCGTCAGTCTCGGCGACATCAACGGCGACGGGTACGCGGACCTGGCGATCGGCGCGTCCGGCGAAGCCACCGGCGCCGCCGCGACCACCGGCTCGGTGACCGTCCTGTACGGCTCGGCCTCCGGTCTGACCACCAGCCGCGCCACGTCGTACACGCAGAACACGGCGGGCGTCCCCGGCGCCGACGAGAAGAACGACCGCTTCGGCGGCCGCACGACCCTGCTGGACCACTCCGGCGACCGCCGCGCCGAGCTCTCCGTGTCCGCGCCGGGCGAGAACTCGGGCGACGGCGCGGTGTGGTCGCTGCGCGGGACCACCGCCGGACCGACGACGTCCGGCGCGGTGAGCTTCGGCCCCACTGCCACGGGCGTCTCGACTTCGGGCACCCCGGGCTACGGATCGACGCTGGGTCACTGACGCCACCGCCCCGGGCGACGCCGAGCGGCATCAGCACCACCGGCGCGAAGTCCTTCGGCCCGGGCACGTCCCTAGGGCGACACCCTGACCGACCACCGAGAACAGCACCATCTGTCCCTTAGGGGATGTCACAGCTCGGCCGCAAAGCCGGGCCCGAAACCCCGGGCCCGGCACGGGACTCCCAGGAACCAGGTACGTTCGAAGACGTGGCTGGATTCAGGATCGGACGCGGCCGAAGCAACGGCGCTCCTCACGCGCGACCGCAACAACCTCCGTACGGACAGGCCCCGCAGGGTCCGCCGTACGGCAATCCCACGGCGCCGCAGCAGCCGTACGCCCCGCAGCAGCAGTGGCCGCAGGGCAACGGCGGCCAGGGCGGTGGCTACGGCGGCCAGGGCCATGGCGGCCGGGGCGGCGCGGGGGGCTACGACGAGCCGGAGTACTTCGGCGACGGCGGCGGGTACGCACCGCACCCCGGCCCGGACCCGTACGCGGCCAACAACCCCGGTCACACCCAGGCGTTCTCGGTCGGCGAGGAGCCGTACAACCAGGGCGGGACGTACCACGCGGGCTCGACCGCGCCGGCCGCCCCCATCGGCCCGCGGCTGCACTGGAAGGCGCTGCTGAGGGGCATAGTCGTGGCCCCCAACCAGACCTTCCTCCAGATGCGCGACTACACGATGTGGGGCCCCGCCCTCATCGTGACCTTCCTCTACGGCCTGCTGGCGGTCTTCGGCTTCGACGGCGCCCGCGAGGAAGCGATCAACGCGACCCTCTCGAACGCGGTCCCGATCGTCCTGACCACCGCGGTGGCGATGGCCCTGTCCGCCTTCGTCCTGGGCGTGGTCACCCACACCCTGGCCCGCCAGCTCGGCGGCGACGGCGCCTGGCAGCCCACGGTCGGCCTCTCCATGCTGATCATGTCCATCACCGACGCGCCCCGCCTCGTCGTCGCCATGTTCCTCGGCGGCGACGCCCCCTTCGTCCAGCTCCTCGGCTGGGCCACCTGGGTGGCGGCCGGCGCCCTCCTCACCGTCATGGTCAGGCGCTCGCACGACCTCCCGTGGCCCAAGGCGCTCGGTGCGTCCGCGATCCAGCTGATCGCGATCCTGTCGATCGTGAAGCTGGGTACGTTCTAGTTCTTGGAGCCCTTCTCGTGGTCGGCACCTGCGCGTCAGTGGTGGTGACCGTGCCGGCCCAGGGTCTCCACGGGGGTCGCGCCGGGGCGGGTCCACTGCGGCACGGGGCGGCTGGTCGGACCCCAGGTGGCGTTGCCGTCCGCGTCCGTGCGCCAGGACCAGCACGCGCTGCGGCCCTCGGGCCGGCCCTCGGGGTGGTCCTCCCACACCTCGCCGCGGCCGTAGGGCGTCATGTCGAGCAGGCCGAGGGAGCCGTTGACCCGCTCGTTGCCGCGACCCGTGGTCACGATGGCGAACGAGACACCGCGGGCGTTGAGGTAGACGGCGTCCTTCAGGTGCCAGGCCGTGGTTGTGCAGCCCTCGCACTGCCCCTGGTGCGGTGCGCCGTCGTACCACATGTGCTTGTAGACCACGAGTTCGTCGCGGCCCTCGAACAGGTCCAGGAACGGGACCGGCCCGTCCGGCCCGACGACCTCGACGGTCCCGTCGCACTCCACCATCGGCAGCCGGCGACGGGCCGCGGCGATCGCGTCCCCCTCGCGCGTATGCGCCTTCTCAGGGTCACCAGAACAGACTCGCGCCCCGGCCGGAACTCATCGCGGCACGGGGCGCTCGGCTGCTGACGTGGACTACTGCACGTCGGCTACTGGACGTCCACGAAGTCACCGGCCGCGCTGACCGCCGGAGTCGTCGCCGTACCCGCGAAGCTGTAGCGGAAGTAGCCGTCGGTGGAGGCGGTGACGGTCGTCTTGAGGTTGCCCGTCGAGTTGGACTTGATCGTCTTCACCGTGGTGTAGGTGCTGCTGCCCTTCTTGCGGAACTGCAGCTTCACCGGCTGGTTCGTGTAGCCGTGGTACAGGCTGTCCTCCCAGTTGGCCCGGGAGAGCTTGCCGGTGACCGTGATCGCCTTGCCCTTCTTCACCGGCTCCGGCGAGGCGTTGACCGTCAGCTTCGAGTTGCGCTGCACCTTGAACGTGGTGGCCGCGTCCCGGTGGATGTAGTCGTTGTCCTGGGCGGAGACCAGCGTGCTGAGCCGCCAGGTGGCCGCCGCGTTGTTGCCGTTGATGGCGGAGCCACCCTGCGGGTCGAACGTCAGCGTGCCCGTGCAGGTCGAGGTGGTGGCGCTCACCTTGACGCAGGTGATCTCGCCGTCCTCGTACCAGATCTGGTCGTAGTTCGGCCTCGGACCGAAGGCGCTGATGTACGTCGTCTCCTCGATGCCCGAGTCGTCCGACGCGGTCACCGAGACCTTGGCGGACACGACGTTGGTGGTACCGACCACGACCGGCTTGCCGCCGTTGACGACGACCTTGTCGATCGTGATGTTGCCCGAGCCGCCGTCCGCCGCCTGAGCAGCGGTGCCACCGGCCGCACCGGCGACCAGCGCGACGCTGGTGCCGAGCAGGGCAAGGCGCGTGAGTGCGCGCATGAATGTCCCCCCACGGGATTTCGTACTTGATCAGATGGATCGGATCGATCAGAGCGGAGCGTACGGCGTTGGCCAACGCTCCACCACATTTTTACTGTACGTACATCCAGTCCGCGCAGCTCAGAGCGCTTCCTTGTTCGCCTTGACCGCTTCCCCCGACCGATGCACGGGCGGCAGCACGCTCCACGGGAAGTTGATCCACTCGTCGGTGCGCTTCCACACGTACTCGCACTTCACGAGGGAGTGGGACTTCTCATAGATCACGGCGGACCGCACCTCGGCGACATGGTCGACGCAGAAGTCGCGGACGAGCTTGAGGGTCTTGCCGGTGTCGGCGACGTCGTCGGCGATCAGGACCTTCTTGTCGGTGAAGTCGATCGCGTTGGGAACGGGAGCGAGCATGACGGGCATGTCGAGGGTGGTGCCCACGCCCGTATAGAACTCGACGTTCACCAGGTGGAGGTTCTTGCAGTCGAGGGCGTAGGCGAGGCCGCCCGCCACGAAGACGCCGCCGCGGGCGATGCTGAGGACGATGTCGGGCTCGTACCCGTCGTCGGCGATGGCCTGCGCGAGTTCGCGCACGGCGGTGCCGAACGCCTCGTAGGTCAGGTTCTCCCGTATGCCTATGCCGCTCATGCCGCCGCCGTCCATGCCGCCATCACACCTGTGTCCGGTGGAAGTTGAGGAAGGACCGCGAGGCGGTGGGCCCGCGCTGCCCCTGGTACCTCGACCCGTACCGCTCGCTGCCGTACGGGAACTCGGCGGGCGAACTGAGCCGGAACATGCACAGCTGGCCGATCTTCATGCCGGGCCAGAGCTTGATGGGGAGCGTGGCGAGGTTGGACAGCTCCAGGGTGACGTGCCCGCTGAACCCCGGGTCGATGAACCCGGCGGTGGAGTGGGTGACGAGCCCGAGCCGCCCGAGGGACGACTTGCCCTCGAGCCGGGAGGCCAGATCATCGGGCAGGGTGATGACCTCGTACGTGGAGGCGAGCACGAACTCCCCGGGATGCAGGATGAACGGCTCGTCCCCCTCCGGCTCCACCAGCCGCGTCAGATCGGCCTGCTCGACGGAGGGGTCGATGTGGGGGTACCGGTGATTCTCGAACACCCGGAAGTACCGGTCCAGCCGCACATCGACGCTGGACGGCTGCACCATGGTCTGGTCATAGGGATCGATCCGTACCCGTCCGGCGTCGATCTCGGCCCGGATGTCCTTGTCTGAGAGAAGCACGTCCCGAGGATACGCAAGGCGCGCGGAGCCACCACAATCGGCGAACTCCGCGCGCGCTGGCGTACTGCTTACTGCTTTATCGCTTACTGCTTACTGCTTACCGCGAGTTACCGCTTCTCAAGAGTCACCGGCACGACGCTGCGGAGCCGGGCACACCGCGGACATCGGACGAGCCGTCCGGGTCCGAGGCGGTCGGCCTGCTGCATCGGGAACGATCCGGTGCTGAACACGTGCCCATCGGCACAACGGACGACGGTGCGCTCCATCAAGTCCTAGAGTCCCTTCCCCAGAGCCGCGTCCGACTGCTGCCCGCCGGACGACGAAAGGCCACATTACGGGATGAAAGGGACGGCCATCCAGGGGGCACTCCGACCCCACCCAGACCCGGCGCCACCCCTCCACCGTACGCCCCAACTCCCGCCCCCCGCAGCCCCATCGCCCCCTCAAAAACACCCTCGGGCCCCACGGCTTCAGCACCGGGGGCCCGACATGAGGTAAAGTGACCACGCGTTCCGACACCGGTCCCGACCGGCGTCTTACGCGGGTGTAGTTTAATGGTAGAACATCAGCTTCCCAAGCTGAGAGCGCGAGTTCGATTCTCGTCACCCGCTCCATGATGAAACCCCAGGTCGATGGCCTGGGGTTTGTTTGTTGTCTAGTCCAATTTGGTCGCGAATTCTGGGCCCACGGGCCGACGACCTGACCTTCAGCTTCGGCCCGATCAAGAACCTGACGTGTGCGGACATCGGCGTGGACGTGGTCGACATCGACATCGACATCGACATCGACATCACGGTGCCGTTCAACTGCGTCGTCCGCGTACCGCAGCGCGACAAGGTGCACGCTGCCCTGACCGCTCGGGGTATCGGAGTCGGCGTGCACTACCCGCCCAACCACCTCCAGCCCGCGTTCGCCCGGTGGCGGCGCGACCTGCCGGTCACCGAGCATTGTGGGGGCCGTGTTGGGAGCCATCTGGGAGCCGAGTTCGGAATCCGGCTCCCGGGCGCCGACCTGGGCCGCACCACCCTCTTGCACCTTCGCCCTCGATCCCGTCAGGAACCGACCAGGGACGACACTTTCGACCACTCTCGTGGATACCTGGAGAAAGGGCGACCGGCCGGTCCCCTCGCGCCAGTACGCTCGTCATACGGCCCGCCCGTGACCCCGGCCCTCTCCGTGCTGTCCAGTTCCGCGCAACAGAGGCCCTGCGCAAGGCGAAAGCCACCCCAGTGACGGAGGAGATGGGGCGCATGGGCCCGCATCCCGAACTGTTCGACGAGTTGCGTGTGGTCACGGCCGGCGGCGAGTTGGACGTGACGACCGCGCCCGCCTTCGCTCGTGATCTGGAGGACGCCCGGCACGGCAGCGGGCGGCTGTTCCTCATAGTCGACCTGCTCGGCGTGACGTTCATGGACGGCAGCGTCCTGGACCCGCTGTGCGCGGCGTGGGAGGACTGTCATGAGCGGCTCGGATGGGTGCGGGTCGTGCACGACCGGCCAGGCGCAAGTCTCGTGTTCCGGGCGGGCGGTCTGCAGGAGCGTTTCCCGCGGTACGCGAGCCCTCAGGACGCCTGGAACGGCATACCCGCCGACCGCGCGGCGGCAGACCGGGCCACGTAATGTACGGCGCAAGTCGGACGGCGTCTCACCCCGTTGGGGGGTATATGCCACGTGAATTTGCGCCCCGGCCGCCAGGGAGCGGAGAACGGTGATCAGCGACGGCATGGCCGAGGTCCTGCGGTCGCTGCACCGGGGCGAGGCCGACGACCCGGCGCAGGCGTGTGCGCGGGCGTTGGGCGCCGAGGGGGTCACGCTGTCACTGCTGGTCGGTGCCAAGCGGTCGGCCGAGCCGCTGTGGTGCCATCCCGAGCTGAGCGCGCGGTTCGAGGAACTCCAATTCACGCTGGGCGAAGGGCCGGGGCCGGACGCGGTCCGCGTCGGCTCACCCGTCGTCGAGCCGGACCTGGACCGGGTGCGCCCCGAGCGGTGGCCCGCGCTACTGCCGGCCGCGCGCGAGCTGGGCGTACACGGTGTGTGCTGCTTCCCGCTGGGCATTGGAGCCATCCGGATCGGCGTACTGACCCTGCTGTGCGACGGCGAGCGGCGGTTGAGCCAGCAGCAGTACACGGACGCCACCGCACTGACAGCCGTGCTGACCAGCGCTCTCCTGAACGGCGACCGACGCGACGGAGACGCGGACATTCCCGGGCTCGGCATGGCCCTGGAACCTCCCTCGGTGCTGCGCCGCGCGGTCGTGCACCAGGCCACGGGAATGATCAGCGTCCAGCTGGACGTGTCCATGGAGGAGGCCCTGCTGCACCTGCGCGCCCACGCGTACAGCAGCGAGCGCCCCCTCGGCAAGATTGCGGCGGAGGTGGTCGCCCGCAGGCTGCGCTTCGACGACGACTTCAACCATGATGTGAGCGGGCCGTATTCGCCCGACGACGGGAAGGGATGATCAGCATGGCCCGCGAACGACGTCTGGCCGAGATCTTCGTGGAGGTCGCGGACTCCCTCGTCGAGGACTTCGACGTCATCGACCTGCTCCAGCGGCTGTCCACGCGCTGTGTAGAACTGCTCGACGTGTCGGCGGCCGGAATCCTGCTCGCGGACTCGCAGGGCGAACTGCAGATCATCGCCGCCTCCGACGAGCACACCCGCCTGCTGGAGCTGTTCGCGCTCCAGCACGACCAGGGCCCGTGCGTGGAGTGCTACCGCACCGGCACCGCCCGGACCAACATCAGCCTGGCGCGGGCGGAAGTCACCGTCGGCTGGCCGCGCTTTGCCGCACGAGCTCGCGAGACGGGGTATGTGAGCACGCACGCCATCCCGCTGCGCCTGCGCAGCCGGGTCGTCGGCGCGCTCAACCTGTTCCAGGCCACACCGCAGCGCCTCGGCGACGACGACATAGTGCTTGCCCAAGCACTCGCCGACGTGGCCACGATCTCGATCCTGCAGCAGCGCACCCTGGAGCAGTCGCACGTCGAGAACAGCCAGATGGAGACCGCGCTGACCAGTCGCGTCCTGATCGAGCAGGTCAAGGGGGTCCTGGCGGAGCGTTGGAACACCTCCGTCGACGACGCCTTCGCCGCGTTCCGGTCGTACGCCCGCGCCCGTCACTTGCGTCTGTCGGACCTGGCCACGCGGATCATCTCGGGCGCCTTCGACACCGACGCAATCCCGCCACCGGCCCCGGACCGGACCGGCGACCACCGCGGCTGACCGCCGTCACACCCCCGGCGCCGCCCGGCCGGTACCGGTGTCGATGAGGATCTGTTCGGCGTGCGTGACGTTGTCGGAGCGGACGGCCTCGGCCATCGCGGCGCGTGCCGCCTCGGGCGTCGCGTGCGGTGGGACCACGAGGAGGGAGAAGTGGTCCTGATCGCCCCGGGTAACGAGAACGGTGTCGTCGCCGACCGGGAAGGAGTCGATATGGACGACGCGGTCGTCGACGAGCAGTCGAGTTGGCAGCGCGTCCCAGGCTCCGACGTCCAGGCCGACGCGCGTGACCGGCCCCAGGTACTCGGTCAGTGCGGAGATCAGGGCGGGAAGCTCGGCTGCAATGTCACGGGATCGCGGCCACCACGCCCCGTCGAGAACGCCCCGGCGGTCGTGCGTGGTCTCCAGCCGTACGACAGCCGTCCCGGGTTTCACCACCTGGTGGACGGCGTCCGGCAAGAGCCTGGTCACCCGTGGGGAGCCGGAGTCGGACATGACACTCGCCTGTCTGCGAGAGATACGGAGTGACTTCCTCGTTTCAACGTACTCTTCGACCCACAGCAGCCGGAAAGCTCGCTGGTCACACGCGGAACCTGCGGGTCACGCCGGACCAGAGTGAAAGATCCGGTCCGCGGATCCGTACCCAAGGGGAACAACGAGGTTGTCATGCAGCCCAAGGAAACACCCTCGGACGGACACGCCGACGTACGCATCGTCGCCGCCTCCCCCGAGGACGCCCGCCGGAAGTGAGGCGATCTCCGGGAGCGGTCCGTTCGGCCTCTTCGGGGAGTAGCGTGAAGTCATCGGGAGCACTTCGCGCACCGGCCCCGATCCCGGTGTCGTTCCTGGTGAGCAACGACACCGGTCAACTGCCCACGCGCAGAGGTCCGGGGACGGGTTCGCATGATGTCCGCGATCACCGACCATCCGGCGCTGCGCGCCGTGCCCTTCAGGGCGCCGACCACACGCCTCGCCCTCAAACCTGTGAGCCCCTCCCCGGAACGGGTTGAGCTGGACGGAGCCTGGTGGCCCCGCTCACGGGACCTGGGCCACGAACTCCCCGCGCTGGCCGACGTACTGGACCCGCTGTGGGGCCGGATCACTCGTATCGCCGTCAACCCCCGCTACTGGCCGGTGATTCCGCCCAGGATCTTCGTCAACGGCCATGTGGTGAAGGTCGGTTGGTTCACCTCGGAGCTGGATCCGCACAAGATCCTGCTGCTGTCCTACACGGCGGGCCGCTGGGACCTCCTGGTGATTCCCCCGGAGACCAGTGCCCCCTCGGCCGCCCGGCTGATGGCCGCTGCGAGCGCGAGCACCGGCCCGCAGTTGACCGCGACCGCCCTCATGACGGCGGAGCAGGCCGACGGCACCTCCTGGTCGTGCGACGCGGGCACCGGACGGCCCGGCCGACTGGCGGCGGCGATGTGACCATCCGCGTCACCGCCCGGCCGTAACGAGGCCGCCCGGATCGCATGGCCGTCGCGTTGACACGGACGGCCGCCGGACATGGGCTGGCCGCACGGCGCAGGGCCATGCCACCCCGGAACAGACGGCGAAGCAATCCGCCCACCCGCCTCGCCCAGATCCCGCAGGAACCCACGTACCGGACAACAGCGAGGCCGGCCCTGACCGTTTCACAGACCGTCAGGCACAGACGATGAAGGGAAGGATCACGGAAGCCTTCCGGCGGAACGGAAGCGGCCCCCGATGATGTACGACCAGACGCGCGCCCAGCAGCCCGCGGACCGCACCCCGGGCGCGAAGCTGCTGCTCCCGTCGAACGAAGAAGACAAGATCGTCCAGCGCCTACGACGAAGCCACCGCACTGCTCGTGAACGCCCTCGCGGAACAGCGGCGTCCTCTTCGCGCCGGCCGCCAGGACCGGGACCCCGACGCACAGTCCGACGAACTCCGGCAAGCGCTGAGGCAGTACCGAGATCACCCAGCGACTGCTCCAGCTCTAGGCCGCCGCAGGTCCGCGCTGCGACGGAGCGCGGAGTAGTGTGGACGGTACTGAGGGCAATTCGCACACCGGCTTCCACGCCGGGTCGTTCTCGGCGAAAGATGAAACCCGGGCCGCCGCTGAGGCTGCCCGGAGACGGGTCCGCATCATGTCGGCGACCTTGCACCCCACCCTGCACCCCGAGCCCGTCGCAGCCCCGGCCGCGCGTCTCGCATTGAAGACCGACGACACCTCGCGCGGACTCCTGGACGGTGCCTGGTGGCCCCGCTCCCGGGATCTGCTGAGCGAACTGCCCGCGCTGACCGACGTGTTGGACCCCTTGGGGGGCCGCATCACCCGCATCGCCGTCAATCCGATGTACTGGCCGGTCATCCCACGCCAGGTTCCCGTGGGCGGCCACATCGTCAAGGTCGGCTGGTTCACCCCGGAAATCGACCCGCACAAGCTGCTGCTGCTCTCCTACCGCACCGGACGCTGGGACCTGCTGATCATCCCGCCCGAGACCGGGGCGGAGTCGGCGGCCCGGCTGATGGCCGCCGCGTCCGACCACGACGGCCCGCCCCTCACTGCGAGCGCGCTCATCGCCGCGGACAAGGCCCGGCACGGCGTCGCCGCGACCGACGAGCCACTGGAACCGGACGAGACATGGGAGTACGAGGGCGGCGCCTCCGCGGTGTCCACGGTCGTCCCGGAGCAGCCCGGCGCGCCCGGTACGGCCAGTCACCTGATCGTCGGTAAGTGAGGCGGCCGCCATGAACACCTTCCTTACAGCCGCCGCCTTCATCGTCCTCATCGCAGCGGCGGCATACGTGATCCACCGGCTCAACCTCCAACACGCCGACAGGATCGCCGTGCACCGGTACACCGCCGCCCTGCCCGGCCGCCGCGGACGCGTCACGCCGCAGCCCTCGGTGGAACCGGACCGATCCGAGTCACCGACCGCCGGCGAACGACGTGACCACCGCGACGGAGGCCGCGGCCGCTTCCCGCCGCGCCGCCGCCGCAGCCGTACCACTCACCACAGGTGACCAGCCGCTTTCCGTCACCGGGCCATCGACTGTGCGGGGAGCGGCCGGGGGCCCATGAACCGAGGCATCATGACTCTTCCGCAGCTGAACATCTACCGGCACGACCGGGGCAGGCGAGCACTGATCACCCTGGCCGGCGAGATCGACCCGGCTACCGCGCCCCAGGTGCGCGCTGTTCTGGAGCGGTGCCTGAGTGACGGCATCACCACCATTGACGTCGATCTGACCACCGTCGGCCTCTGCGACAGCAGCGGCCGGCGGGTCTTCCTCGACGCGTCGCGGCATGCCGCCGAGACCCACGCGTGCCTGCGGCTGCACCACCCGTCCCCGCAGACCGCACGGCTCCTCGCGGACACCGGCTCCGATCTTCTGCTCCTGTGACGGCTCCGGGAGAGATGTGGTGCACAACGGGCCGGAGAGCCATCTGTTCCGACCGTGTGTGACATGCCGCGTCTGGCGTAATGGGCTGTTCGGCGTGGCAGGTCGCGTCACTCTGTGCGGGTTGATCGCGGTCGTGTCAGGAGTCCGTGTGTACAGATCACGTGAGCGGGTCGAGCGCATCCGCCGTGACCGCAAGACGGACCGCGCATGTCGGTGCGGGCACTGGACTCGCTGTACGAGGTGAGCATGGACACGGCTGCCGAAGCTTCGACGACGCCGGCGCAGGGGTGCGGCTATGGCGGAAGGTGAGCGGCAGCCTGACAAGGGCATGCTGGACCGGTCGGAAGGGTTCGGTGAGCGGCTGCTGGGGGTGCTGTTGGACCGGGCACACGAGATGCCGCCGCAGCTGATCGCACCGCTGATCGCGGAAGAGGTGGCCAGGGTCGGTGGCCGCGACGTCTCGATCCTGCTGCAGGACTACGGCCAGCAGGTGCTGGTGCCGCTGCCGGGTCGGCGACTGATGGTCGGCGAGCCTGAGCCGATCGATGGCTCTCCCGCCGGCACGGCCTTCCTGCACGCGACCCCTGCCGAGGTGCCGCAGTCCGACGGCGTCCGGATGTACCTACCGTTGCTGGACGGCAGCGACCAGGTGGGCGTGATGGCCCTCACCCTCGACGCCCTCGATGACAACGACCGGCGGCTGCTGCGCAGACTCGCCGGTCTGGTCGCCGACATACTGGTCACCAAGCACAGCTACACCGACCAGTTCTTCCTTGCCCGGCGCCGCGAACCGATGAGCGTGGCCGCGGAGATCCAGTGGTCCCTGCTGCCGCCGCTGGCGATGTCCGTCCCGCAGGTCGCGGTGGCCGGAATCCTGGAGCCTGCCTACAGCGTCGCAGGCGACAGCTTCGACTACGCCCTCAACGAGGACATCCTGCACGTGGCCATGGTCGATGCGATGGGCCATGGCCTGGACGCCGCCACGATGGCGACCGTCGCCGTCGGGGCCTACCGCCACGCCAGACGTGCCGACATCGGCCTGTCCGAGATCTACACGTTCATGGACCGGGCCATCGCCGAGCAGTTCGGGCCCGACCACTTCGTCACCGCGCAGATGATGCGTCTGAACATCGCAACGGGCCATCTGCAGTGGGTCAACGCGGGCCACCCCGTACCGCTGTTGATCCGCAACCACCAGGTCGTCCGGCAACTGGCAGGCCCGACCACCTTGCCGGTCGGCTTCGGCGGTGAAGAGCCCCAGATCAGCCGGCAGTTGCTCCAACCCGGCGACCGAGTGCTGTGCTTCACCGACGGCCTGATCGAGGAGCACGAAGCCGGCGAAGAACAATTCGGCGAAGAACAACTCATCCACTGGGTCAACCGCATCGAACACACAGAGAAGGGGGTACGAGCGGTGGTGCGCTCACTCTCCCACGCCCTGAAGCAGCAACGGGGCGGCCGCACCACCGACGACGCGACCCTCTTCCTGATCGAATGGCGAGGCGGCGCCGCCGACCACCTCGTGGTCCTGGAGTGAGCCGACAACCGCACCACTGAAGACAGGGGCCGACGCCACAGGGACCCACTGCCTGGCCAACCTCGGTGCGCACTCGCCCCTGACTGTCCGCCGGTGCGCCCCCTGCCGGCCACACACGGAATGCTTTCTGTCCGACTGCCGTTGCGATGCCTCGGACAGCTTCGGACCGTCCACCACACAGCGCGAGGACTACGCTGCTGTGCAGACGTTCCAGACCCCGGCGGCATGCGTTGCTGAACACAGACCCCACCACGTTCCGCGCACTGGTATTTCCCGTCGTCACGATGCCTGGAGGCGGTGGCCCGGGTGGGGTCTGACAGGCGGTCGACCCGTATTCAGATGCTGGCGGCCGAGCAGGCGGTCCGACGAGGTGCCCGGGTGAGTGTGGTGGACGTATGCACCGCGGCCGTGGCCGCGCTGCCGGTCGGCGGGGCCGGGCTGTCGGCGATGTCCCGGACCACGGCGAGCCATCCGTTGCGCAGCACCGACGACATCAGAGAGCAACTGGAAGAGCTCCAGCTCACACTGGGCGAGGGGGCCCTGCGTGGACGCCTTCACCCATGGCTCGGCCGTCCTGACGCCGTGTTCGCGCTGCCCCTGCAGACGACTCCGGACCTCTTCTCGGTCTGGGGTCCTGACCCACTCCGCGCCACAGTCGACACGCTACCGACCGCGATCCCTGCGCCGGGGTTCGCGTTCCGGACGGCCGCCGCCGCCCCTGCGGCGGCGGCCGTCCGTGGCGCGAGGATGGGAAGCCCCCCTCCACCGTGTCCTCGCGCGTTGTCCTCCGCGGCGGCGGGACTGGTGGGAACACCCCGTCTGGAAAATGCCGGGAGGACGGAGGCTGGAGCCGCGCACTGCGGAGATGCGGCTCCGGCCGGGCCTCGATATTCCGACTCGGGGGCTGGGAGCCTGGGTGGGGAGACGTGCCGGTACCTGACACAGTCGCAGTGCCGTCTTCCCTGCGTGGAGCCTAGAGCAGATGGAGGCGAAGCGGAATGGGGCCGTTCGCAGGCGCCGCCCGTGCACCCTGGATGTCGTCACGCGGTCCTTCTCGGAACGCGGGGGTCGGCCGTCACCGAGCTGCAGACCGATGCGAGCCTGCGTCATCTCGCAGAAGAACCTCATGTACAGGATGCTTTCCGACGGACGGGCGAGGGGATTCGCAGCCGGGTGCCGTCCGTAGGAGTGCCGAGGACGCCAGGAGAGGAGCGGGCGGAACACCGCGCGGACGCCCCGGCGGCGTTCGGTTTACAGGCGGACGCCACGGCTGTTGACACGAGGTCGCCCGGTGAGCCCGGTGGCCCAGGTGGTGAACACGGCGGGACGACGCCGGCCTCCGCGCCCTCCGAGGGCGAGTCGGTCACCACCTACCGGGGTGGCTCCCTCCGGAGGTCCATCGGCTGGAGGAAGTACGCCCTGGCGACGGGCCTGGTGTTCGCCCTGGCGATGCTCACGGTGACCGCGGTGGAGCTGATCATGGGCAAGCCGGTAGCGGCCGTGGTCAAGAACGAGCCGGGCAGGGGAACTTCGGTGGGCGGTGGCACGGCCGGTACCCCCGATCCCGCCGACACCCGGACCCCCACCCCGGGTGCGTCCAGTGGCTCGGCGCCGCAGACAGGCAGCTCTGCCTCGCCGGACGCGAGTATGGCGCCGGACACCAGTTCTACTCCCAGCTCCGGCTCCAGCTCCGGTCCCAGCGCCTCAGCGTCGTCCGAGTCGTCCGCGCCATCTGCGCCATCCGCGCCGTCCAGCAACGGTGCCGTGAGCAGTTCCGACGCCACCGCTGACTGAGCAGAGACGAGCGGGTCCTGGCTTCGATGGGTGGCCTCGTCGGCGAGCAGAGCGCGGAAGGCCCGGTCGCAGATGGGCCGGCCTGGTCAGCCGTTCCACTAAGAACGACCACGGCCGAGAGGAGAGGCATCCAGCGGCGAACCCGCACCACCGTCCGACGTGTACGAGCCGCGTCGGCCGACGGGCTGGTGTGCCGGCGTATCACCAGCGGCCACACCGTCGCCGCCCGCCGGTCAGCAGAGGTCTCTGCCGGAGCCGGTCGATCATGACCGCAGTGACGCCTGGTTATTCCACGTCCTGACCTCCGCCGACACGAACGTCATCCAGCCCATCAGGCCATGGCTGACTCGCCCCCTGAGGGCGATCACGGCCCAGGCCAAATGGCCAGCTGCCCCGCAGCAGCTCACCTGCGTCGTTTCAGTGCGTGTGCCGCGCGCGGGAGTTCTTCGTACAGAAGTCGTCCGACCAGCGCCCCGCCGAAGACTACGACTCCCACGCCGACCAGCCAGGACTGGATGACCAGAACGGTTCCGACGGGCCCGTAGGTGACAGCATTGGATGCGATCAACGGCGAGAAGACGAGCCTGGAGAAGACCCTCAGGCCGAGCAGCCCGATCACGGTGGCCACGGCGCCGGGCAACAGGGCACGCCAGCCGATCCGCCCGCCGAGCAACAGGTGCTGGGACCACCAGAGCAACAGCACGGCGCTCAGCGACGCGACGGCCACACCTGCCAGGGGTTCACGCCGCAGCGTGGTGGTGGCGGAGACGAAGAGGTACCCGGTGAGGATCCCGAGCCACACCACATGCCGCCACCTCGCCCACCAGCGGGCCGGCGGCAGGTCCCAGACCTTCTCGTAGCCGGTCTGCACCGCCGCCCCGAAGGTCAGACCGAACACGGCGAGCGCTGCGATACCGAACGCGGTCGTGGTCCGCAGTGCCTGGCCGGGCCGGATGAACAACTGCTCGACCTGCCGCCTGGAGGCTCTCGACACGCCGAGACCTTCCCCCAGCCACTGGGCGAACCCCCGCCCGTGCTCGGGATCGGCAGAGGAGACAATGATCAGCAACGGCACCAGCGTGAGCAACCCCAGCGCCGCGAAGCCCAGCGAACGCGACCACAGCTCGAGATCCCTGCCCCGCCGCCATCCTCGCCCGGCTGGTGAACGGGTGATCGCGCGGCGCAGCCGCCCGAGTCGAGATGGACGGTCCGCGGCACCGGAAGGCTTCATCGGCATGCCTGTCGACTACCACGCTCGGTACCGTCACCGCGCGAGGGCGCGGCACAGAGGTTCCTCGATAACCTGGAAGGACAAGGGCCTATCGGTCCCGCATCGGGCGGCGGCTTACCGCAGGGGCGGCTGGGCGGCCCGCACCGGCCCGGATCAACGGCTCAGGAGGCAGCCATGATCCATTCAGCCGATATCCGCGAGTGGCGTAACCGCAGCGTCGTCGACCCGAAGGGCCACAAGATCGGCGTACTCGAAGCGGTCTACGTGGACACCACCACCGACGAACCGGCCGTGGCCACGGTCCGCACCGGACTCCCCACCCGCCACCACCTGGCCTTCGTGCCCCTCGACGAGGCGACCCTCGGACCGGACTACGTCAAGGTCTCCTACGCCAAGGCGCTGGTGAAGAAGGCACCCTCGGTCGGCATGGACGACATCCTGCCCGCCGAGGCAGAGGAAGCGATCTTCCAGCACTACGACATGACCTACCAGACGGGCGCAGGCGGCGAGCGGCAACTCGCGCGCCGCTGACCGTCCGGTACTCAGCTACCCAAGGGAGATGTTCGCATCATGGCTCTCTTGCTGTTTCTCGTTCTGGTCGCCGTCGTGCTGGGAATCATCGGAGTCGTAGCGGATGGGCTGAGCTACCTGCTGTTTGTCGGCATCGTGGTCCTCGTGGCCGCGCTGGCCCTCACGGCCGCGCGCCGGTCCCAGCACTCCCGTCACCGCCCCATCCGATAACACCGGCAGCTCGCCCATCATCGCCGGCACCACGGAAGACCTGGCCGCCCACGACGTACAGCCCTCCGCTCACAGCGGTCCCGCGCGCTCACCACAACTGGCTGCTGACCCACCCGTGCCCGCTCCGCCGCAGGTAAGAACGCCCTCGCACGCGTGAGCTATGCGTGAGCGGATGGCGGAGCAGCACCCTTCATGAGCAGGATCAAGAAGCATGCCGGACGGGGAACAACGGGGAATCACGGTGAAAGCAAGCGAAGTCGACGAGACCCCGTTCCGTCCGTTCGCCCAGGTCAGCGGCCAAGTCAGCGGATTGATCGCAGCTTGCCGTTCTCCGGTTCTCGATCGGCCCCGTGAGAGCCGCCTCCACTCGGACGGTGAGCAGCGCAACTCCGCCCCTCTGCCCCTGCCGATCACGGACTTCAACACTGATCCGCGGAAATGACAATGGCAACAGAGCGAGCCGAGCCCGGCGCTTCAGCCATCGCGCTCACGCAATATCCCGCAGATATACGACGCCGTGCCCATAGCGTGCCCGTAAGAGCGGGAAACGGTATCTACCCAGGTCAGAGCCACAGAACCCGCCCAAGCGCCGTCGCTTCCCAAGCTGAGAGCGCGAGTTCGATTCTCGTCACCCGCTCCAGATTGAAACCCCAGGTCAATAGCCTGGGGTTTGTTTGTTGTCTAGTCCAATTTGAGGGTTGCATGCCCTCCGCGTGCCCGTGGCTGCACGCGGTGTGCCAATCTGCGGCCCCAGGTCTGGCTCGGCGCTTCGATGTAACGGTAGGTCAGCACGCACAGAGGTAACAGCACGGCGAAGAACGCCACTTCGAGCGCGAGATTGTCCTGCCGCCGTCGGCCGATCGTGCTGTCGATCACTGCCAGCAGCACTGGATGCACCATGTAGACCGAGTAGCTGATCGCTCCCAGTCCGGTCAGCATCCGCGGTACGCGCCGGTGACGCGACGCCAGTCCGGCGCTGAAGGTGAGTACGGCCAGCAGGAACGCGGTGATCCAGCCGCGCCGGGTGAAATGGTCACCGTCGCCGTACCGGTACGCACTCCCCACGGCACAGGCGACCACCACGACGGCAGTGCCCGCCGCACACCGCCAAGTGCTCTGCCTGTTCTCGGCACGGTAGACGGCGGTGCCGAGGAACATCACGGCGAGGATCACCAGGCTCTCCCACAGCGGGACAGTGCCGTTGAACGAAACCAGGACGAGCGCCTGCACGCCGCCCAACACACCCCCGACCCCCTGGAGCACGGATGACCTGGCGCTCGCACAGCAGATGGCGACGCCCATGGCGATGGTGGCGAAGGCGATCAGCGGGCCGGTGCCGACCAGGCCGGACAGGGCAGAGGGCGGCAGCGCCACCCCCGCTGTCACGCCCGCGGCGGCGAGAACGGCCAAGATGGCAGCGATCGCCGCGGACTGCTGGTGGAGGCGGACCGTGAAAAGAGCGACGACCAGCAGGTAGAAGGACATCTCGTAGGAGAGCGTCCACAGGATGAGCAGGAGATTGGGTGTCCCCAGTAACTCCTGGAGCATGGTGGCGTGGGCTACAGCGACGGCGGCAGCGCTCTGCTCGCCGGAGTCGCGCATCTCCGCGATGCCTGAGAGGTCGACGGCAAGGAGCACCGTGACGACAGCCGCCCACAGCGGGTACACACGGAAGATCCGTCCGATCCAGAACGTGCGGATGCAGCCCCGGCGCTCCAGCGACGCGGGGATGATGTAGCCGCTCACCAGGAAGAACACCATGATGCCGTAGCGGCTGGTGTTGAACTGCGGCATCAACTCCCTCCGGAAATCCGCCATGAAGGTGTACGACGAGTGGTCGAACACCACGACGAGTGCGGCGATGCCTCGTAACGCGTCCAGCCAGCCCAGCCGCGACGAACCGGCCGTCGTGATGGCTGCAAGTAATCGTGGTGTGAGGGGTGGCGATTGCATGCGCAGGCAGCGTCCTCTTCGGTGAGGTGTCCGGTGGGTTGGTCGTGGTGCGGCCGCGGAGCGGTCCCCCGTGCCGCTCAACATCACCGAGTTCAGCGGCCGGCGCATTGTTCGGCAGTACCGTTCTGGCGGCCGAACAATGAGGTAGCTGGGGGGCGTGAGGGGTGTGGCGGGTCGTCGTGAGGTGCCGGTTGATCCGGCGTCGGGTCCGGTGCAGCGATTTGCGTCCGAGTTACGCAAGCTGCGGGCGGAAGCCGGCGGGATCACGTACCGGGCTCTGGCCCAGCGGGCGGGCTACTCGGTGACCACGCTGTCGCAGGCCGCGGCGGGCGAGCAACTGCCGACGCTGCCGGTGGCCCTGGCGTATGTGGGCGCGTGCGGTGGAGACCTGGGGGAATGGGAGGCCCGGTGGAAGGAGGCGGTGGAGGAGTCCGCCGGTGACGGCTCTGGGGACGACGACGGATCACTGACGCCGTACCGGGGTCTGGCACGGTTCGAGAGCGGTGACAGCGGTCTGTTCTTCGGACGGGAACAGCTCACCACCGACCTGATCGACCTGCTGCGCCGTCGTCGGTTCGCGGCGGTCTTCGGCCCTTCCGGCAGCGGCAAGTCCTCCCTGCTGCGGGCCGGCCTGATACCCGTACTCCGGCAGACTCAGGACCCGGACCTGCGCGCGGCCGCGATCCGGATCCTGACCCCGGGCCACCGCCCCGCCCGCAGCCACGGGCCCCTCCTCACACCCGCGACTCCCGGCGACGGCAGCGCCGGGGCGGACACGTTCGTGATCGTCGACCAGTTCGAGGAGGTCTTCACCCTCTGCCACGATGCCGCCGAACGTGCTCGCTTCATCGACCTGCTGCTGGCCGCCCGGCAGTCCGAGAGCCGCTTACGAGTGCTGCTGGCGGTACGCGGCGACTTCTACGGCCACTGCGCCGAGCACCGCGACCTGGCCGACGCACTGCGCGACGCCAACCTCCTGGCCGGTGCGATGAGCCCGGCGGAACTGCGCGACGCCGTCGTCAAGCCGGCCACGGCCGCCGGACTGACCGTGGAACGCGCCCTTACCGCTCGGCTGGTCAAGGAGGTCGCCGATGCGCCGGGCGGGCTGCCGCTGCTGTCCCACGCGTTGCTGGAGACCTGGCGCCGCCGCCGCGGCAAGACACTGACCATGGCGGGGTATGAGGCGGCCGGATGCCTGGACGGTGCGATCGCCAAGACCGCTGAGGAGGTCTACGGCCGGTTCACCGAACGCCAAGCGGCTGCCGCCCGCCGTGTGTTGCTGCGGCTGATCGCCCCTGGTGATGGGACCCCCGACACCCGCCGTCCCGTCGAGCGTGCGGAACTACCCGGCACCGGACGGGAGGACACCGCCCAGGTGGTGGAGGCACTCGCCCGAGCGCGGCTGCTCACCCTGGACGGCGACACGGTCGAGCTGGCCCACGAGGCCTTGATCACTGCCTGGCCCCGGCTACGCGGGTGGATCGAGGAGGACCGCGAACGCCTGCGTCTGCACCGGGCGTTGACCGAGGCAGCCCAGGCCTGGCAGGAACTGAACCGCGAGAAGGGCGCCTTGTACCGGGGAAGCCGGCTCGCCGCCGCCCAGGAACACTTCGGCGGCGCACCGCGCGAGGACCTGACCGACCTGGAGCACGCCTTCCTCGAGGCCAGTGGCGATCACGAGCAGAAAGGTCGTCGCCGGTACCGGCTGGTGCTCACCGCGGTCACCGCCGCCCTGTGCCTCGCCCTCGTCGCCGCAGGCCTCGCCGTGGGGCAGTGGCAGAGCGCGGTCACCGCCCAGCACCTGGCCCAGTCCCGGCAACTGGCCGCCCAGTCCAGCACATTGCTGGACTCCGAACCCGACCTCGCCGCACTGCTCGCCGTCCACGCGTATCGCACCAGCCCGACGCGCGAAGCCACGGCCGCGCTGTATGCCGCGGCGGCGCTACCGCTGCGTAAGCGGCTGGTCAGCGGCACCGGGCCCGTGGACTCCATCGCTCTCAGCCGGGACGGACACACCCTCGCCGCCAACAGCCGAGACGGCAAGGTGCGGATCTGGGAGCTGCCCGAAGGCCGGTTGCGGCACACGTTCACCGTCTACGACAGCGGCGAGATCGCGGCATTCAGCCCCGACGGACGCACCCTCGCTGTCACTGCCATCCGTGCCGACGACACGGTGGTGGCCCTCCTGGATCCGGTCACTGGTAGGAAACTCAGAACCTTCACCATCCCGGACGGTGCGGTACGCGGGATGGCTTTCAGCCCTGACGGTCGTACTGTGGCCGCCTCCTCCGTAAGTGCCGTACGGGTATGGGACGTCGCCACCGGCCGCAAGCGGCACAGCTTCACCAACCTCGACCCGCAGGCGGTTGCCTTCGGCCCTGACGGACGTACCGTCGCTGCGGTGAGCCGTAATGGAGAGGTGCGCGTGTGGGACGTGGCCACGGGCCGCACCCGGGCCGCCCGCGACAACCAGATTGAGGGCGTTGCGGTGGGCTTCAGCCCAGACGGCCGGACATACGCGGCTGTCCGCACCGACGGTTCGGTGCAACTGCGGGAGACGGCGACTGGCATCGTCCGGCGCACCATCCGGGACACTGCCAACGGGTTGGACGGAGTGGCTTTCGCTCCGGACGGGCGGACCCTCGCCATCCCCGGTCGCGGGGACACGGTACGACTGTGGGACACCGCGTCCGGCACAGCGGTGGCCACCGTGACCGCCGGTCATCACGGACGCGGGGCCATGAACGTGGCCCTCAGCGCGGACGGCCACACCCTGGTTACCAGCAACAACGGGGACCCCGACATCCGCATCCATCGACCAACTGTTGATCACCCGCAGACCACTCTGTCAGGCCAAGCCGACACCTCCGCCTCCGACTTGGCATTCAGTCCGGACGGACGCTCGGTGGCCACGGTTCACCAAGGGCCGCCCGGCCGTGGGTCCGCACAGCTCTGGGATGTCAGGACAGGCGACCGCGAAGCCACACTGGCGCTCGACACCGACCCGGCACTCCAGGCAAAGCAACTGCCCGACCCGGTTTCCCGCCTCGGGGCTGTGGGATTCAGCCCGACCGGGCGCGCTCTGGCTGCCAGGGCCGTCAAGAAGAAGGTGATCGAGGTCCGGGAGGTTGCCACGGGCCGCCTTCGCCAAAGCCGTGCCCTGGGTGCCATCGACACGGCGATCTTCAGTCCCGACGGGACGCGGCTCGCCATCGTCGGCTGGGAGGGATCGGTGCGGATCTGGCACCTTTCAACCGGCGCGCTGCACACCATCCACACCGGTCGCGGCCGACCCGTAAGGGCGGTGACGTTCGCCCCGGACGGCCGCACACTAGCCGTCGTTTACATCGAGGACAGCGGCGAACAGGTCACGCTGCTCGACGCCACCACCGGCCGTACACAGCACACCATCAAGACGAGAGTCTGGAGCCCACTGTCCCTCGCGTTCAGCCCAGACGGGCACACACTGGCCACAGCAAGCGGCAGCAACGGCTTGGTGAAGACATGGGATGCGCGCACCGGTCAGCTCCGAGACAGCCTCAGCGTCAGCGCCGAGGTGACGTCGCTGACTTTCAGCCCCGACGGACGCACCCTGGCCACAAGCAGCGCAAGAGGAGTCCAGCTGTGGGACCTCGCCACCAGCCAGATCCGAACCACCCTGCCGACCCGCTCGCCCGCAGCAGTGGTGTTCAGCCCGGACGGACGCACTCTGGCCATCAGCACGGGCAGCTCCGTCGAGCTGCGGAACGTCGACCTACCCGACCCGGCCCGCGCGATCCGGAACATCTGCGAGGCCGTCGGCACAACTACCGGCTGTCAGCCGCCCGCGCGATAGGACCTCAATGCATCACCGCAGTGTGTCCACTCGCGACGAGACTGCTGGAGCAGACAGCCGAGCGAGCGGTGGCAGTCCAGAGGCACAGCGCCCGCCCGAGCGCCGTCGCTTGCCAAGCTGAGAGCGCGAGTTCGATTCTCGTCACCCGCTCCATGGAGCCGCCGCCCCCGCGGTCCCTTCGGTGGCGTGCCACGTGGTGAAAGGGGACCCTGGATGCAGGGGCACGTGATGGAGAGACACCTCATGGCCGAGACCAGCACAGATCACAAGGCTCACACGCCGTTCCTTTCCCGCCCCGGCGTACGCCGCCTCGCACCGTTCGTTCTGATCACCGCGATCGCTCTGGTCTTCATCTTCGAGAACCGCACGAGCGTCGAGATCCGCCTTCTCATCCCAGAGGTGACCATGCCGCTGTGGGGTGCCCTTTTGATCGCCTGGGGCCTCGGCATGCTGGCCTGCGCCTTTACTGTGCGTCGACGCACGAATCGGCATTCACGACGACCGCGGTAGGTAAGGACGCCCTGCACCGAGTATGTGACGGGGCTCACGCCAAAGGGAAAACCGGCTGTCCAGGCCCGGCGTCTAGCCGGTGTGAGATCAGTGAGGAAGGCACCGGGCGAGCTGGACGAGGAGCGTCTCGTCCGGCTGGTGGCCAGGGGTGACCGCGCGGCGTTCGAGGAGCTGTACCGGCGCACCGCGCCGTGGATGGCGGTGCGGCTGCGCCGTCGCTGTGCCGACGAGCAGATCGTCGCCGAGGTCATGCAGGAGACGTATCTGGCGGTGTGGCGAGCGGCGGGCGCGTTCGCGGGGGCCTCGGTGGGCGGGACCGCTGCCGGATGGCTGTGGACGATCGCGGCACGCCGCCTCGTCGACGCCTTCCGGCGCAGGGCCCACCATGCCGAGCCGCCGCCGGCCGCCGCTCTCCCCGACGCGGCGCCCGCCGCCGAGGAGGAGGCGCTCGCGGCGACCGTCGACGGGGACGTCGGTGACGCCCTGCGGCGCCTCGCACCGGAACTCAGGCAGGTACTGCAGGCCATGGTGCTCGACGGGTTGTCCGTCCGGGAGACCGCGGTCCTGCTCGGGCTGCCCGAGGGCACGGTCAAGACCCGTGCCCGCCGGGCTCGGATCGCGATGCGGAGGGCGCTGGCATGAGTGTGGAACACGCGTCGATGCGGGTCATCGAGGGTTACGCGCGCGGCGGCACGGACCTTGCCGCCGACGAGGTGTGGGCCGTAGAGGCCCATCTGGAGGCGTGCCGGGTGTGCCGTGACCGGCTGTCTGCCGCCGTCGGTGCCGAGGTGCCCGCCGTGGCGTCGCTGGTCGACACCGTGTGGTCCGGCCTCGAACCCCAGCTGGCGGTCACCGCCACGATGCCGCGCGGACGGCGCTGGTCGGCGCGGCTGTCGAGGTGGATGACGCCCACGATGGTGCCGTGGCTGGCCATGGTCATGGGCGTGACACTGCTCGCGCTGCTGCTCGACCTGGCCGACACCGGCTCCGGCTCCGGCTTCGGCTCCGGCTCCGGCTTCGGCTTCGGCTCCGGCTTCGGCTCCGGCTCCGGCTCCGGCTCCGGCTCCGGCGAGGTGTCGCTGGTGCTGCTGTTCGCGCCGGTCCTGCCCGTACTCGGCGTCGCGGCGTCGTGGTCGCGCGGTCTGGACCCGGCGTACGAGCTGACGGCCTCGGTGCCCAGGGCCGGTCTCTATCTGGTGCTGCGGCGCACCGCGTCCGTACTCGGCGTGGTGGTCCCCGCGCTGCTGGCCGGTGGGTGGGTGACGGGGGTGATGGTGGCCCAGTGGCTGCTGCCCTGTCTGGCCTTCACCGCGACGACCCTGGCGCTCGGCGGTGTCATCGGTGTGACCCGCGCCGCCGTCGTGCTGGCCGGCGTGTGGGCCTCCGTGGTCGTGGCGCCGACCCTGGCCGCCAGCCGTATGACCTTCGCCCTGCAGACGGGTGTTCTGCCTGTGTGGGGGCTGATCCTCGCGCTCGGCATCGGTGTCGTCATCGCCCGCAGGGGGGCGTACGCCGTACTGGGAGCCCATCGATGACCCTCGGAAAGGAACACCACATGACGTCCGCGGTGAGCGCGGCCGACATCGCGCCGACGGCCTACGCCTGGGAGATCCAGGCCACCGGGCTGAAGGTCAGGGTCGGCAGGAAACGGATGGCCGTCGACGGGCTCGACCTGTCGCTGGGCACCGGAGTGCACGGTCTGCTCGGACCCAACGGGGCGGGCAAGACCACCCTCATCCGGGCGCTGGCCACCGTGCTGCGCCCCACCGAGGGCACCCTGGAGCTGCTCGGCGAGTCCGCGGGCGGCATGGGCGAGCACCGGGCGCTGCGCCGCCGGATCGGCTATCTGCCGCAGGAGTTCGGTTACTACAAGCGCTTCACGGTGCGTGAGTTCGTCGAGTACATGGCGTGGCTGAAGGAGGTGCCGAAGGCGGACATACCGGCGGCGGTGCAGCGCGCCGTGGAGCGGGTGGGTCTGGCGGACCGCGCCGACGACCGGATGAAGTCGCTGTCGGGCGGCATGGTGCGGCGGGTGGGCATCGCTCAGGCCATCGTCAACGACCCGACGATCCTGCTGCTTGACGAACCGACGGTCGGCCTGGACCCGGCACAGCGGCTGCGCTTCCGCGAGCTGCTGCAGGAGCTGGGCCAGGACACCTGCGTGGTCGTCTCGACCCATCTGGTCGAGGACGTCGCCGCCGCCTGCACCGACGTGGTGCTCTTCGCCGAGGGCCGGCTGGTCTTCCAGGGCACTCCGGACGAACTGGCCGCGGCGGGCGGTCCCGAGCATGTGGGCGACAGCCCGCTGGAGCGCGGCTACTCGGCGCTGCTCCTCAACCCCGAGCAGACCAGGGGGACTTGGTGAACGTCCGTGTCCTGCGCATCGAGCTGAGGCGCTCCGTCGCCCCGTGGGCCGGCGCCGTGGTCCTGACGACGGCGCTGGCATTCCTGTACGTGGTGGGCGCCGGGTGGGGCACCACGGCCTGGACCGCCCAGTGGACGTCGCTGGCCCTGTGGACCCGCAGCATGCTGTTCTACCTGTGGCCCCTGGCCGTGGGGCTCGGAGCGCTGCAGGGCATGCGCGACCACCGCTCGAAGATGTCCGAGCTGCTGACGAGCACACCGAGGCCCGCCCGGCACCGCGCGGCCACGCTCGCGGGCACGACGGCGATCACGCTGGCCTCGGCCTTCGCGCTCCTCGTCCTCGTGGGCGGGGTCCAGGTGCTCGCCAACACCGGGTACACGCACCTCGGGTGGCTGCCGATCTCGCTGGTGGGGGCACTCTCCCTCGTCGCGGGTGCCGTGCTGGGCATGGGAGCCGGACGCGCCCTGCCGTCCGTGCTCACCCCGCCGCTGCTGGCCATGGGCGCCTTCGTGTTCACGGCCCTCATGCACATGTCGCTGGGCCGGACGGAGACGACCACGGCGGAGGGGGTCTCCATCACGGAGCCGAACCAGATCTCGCTGCTGTCACCGGCGGTGCAGGAGGTGCGCGACGTGCTCGTCACACTCTCCGCCTCCGTGCACATCGGACAGACGATCTGGCTGCTCGGCCTGGCCGCGGCCGGCTTCGCGCTGCTGGTCGCCGCGACCCCGCGCACCCGGCTGATCGCCCTGACGCCCGCCCTGGCGGGCGCGGCGCTCGCCCTGCTCGTCCTCCCCTCCGACCCACGCCGGATCTATGTCGTCGACGAGGCCGCCGCGGAACTGGTCTGCGACGGCCCGGTGTGCGTGACCAAGACGCAGCAGGCACGGCTCGCCGACCTGTCGGGCCCCGGTAAGGAGGCGCTGCGCCTGCTGCACGGTGCGCTGGGCAGCCAGGCACCGGCCTCAGTACGGGAGAACGCCGCCGTACTCCCGGAAGGCTCCACGCCCCAGTGGTCCCGTAAGAAGGTGCTCTTCGACTTCGACGACGACATCATCGCCGCCGCGAAGGGCGAGGAGCTGACCTGGGCCCTGATCGCCAAGGGCATGGTGCCGGGGTGCACCCCCGTCGGCTGGAGCGGCGCGGGAGACGGCGCCGCGCAGACCGTCGCGGTGGGCTGGGTCCTCGGGGACCTCAGGTCGTTGCCCGGCACAACGTCAGCAAGTCTGGGCGGCGGGGTCGACGCCGAGGCCCGCCCGATCTGGAAGGAACTCAAAGCGCTGCCGCGGACCGAACAGCTCTCGCGGATCAACGCGATGCGCGCCGCCGCGCTCTCCTGCGAGGGCGACGTGTACGAGGCGCTGAAAGGCGGTGCGTCCGGGTGAGATGGCTGATGCTGTACGCGCGTTCGCGTCAGGTACCCGCCTCGCTCGCCGCAGTGGTGATCAGCACGGTGGCGGCGTGGGCACTCGCCCGGGAAGGGGGCGAGGGATCCGGTGATCCGCGGCTGCCCGTGCTCGTCCTCGCTACGGGGACGATGGCAGCCTCGATCGGGCTCAGCGGCCAGGACCTCGCGCTGGACCGGACGGCCGCCATCCGCTGGGTGACCCGCAGAGCGGCGCACGTGCTGCTCGCCGGCGCGGTCGTCGCCGCCGTGCTGCTGACGGCGCAGACGATGGGGGCGTCCATGGCCACCACCGCGTTCGTCGTCCGGGACAGCGCGGGCCTGATGGGACTGGCCGCCCTGGGCGCGGCGCTGTCGGGCGGCCAGTACGCATGGACGCTGCCGTTCGCCTGGCTCTCCCTGTCGCTCCTCGCCCCGCCCGCCACGAGTACGCCGACGCAGGTGGCGACCTGGATGCTGCTGCCGCCCGGAACACCGGCGGGCACCTGGGCGGCCCTGCTCCTCTGGGGCGCCGGCACCGCGGCCTACGCCCTCGCGGGACCGAGGCGGTAGCCGGTCCGGGGTCCACCAGGGTGAGCGAGGTCAGCGCACGTCGACGAAGTCGCCGGTGGAGGCGGCGGCCGGCCCTGTCACCGAGCCGGCCTGGGTTCGGCCGGGTGCCGGTCGACGACCGACCTCGTAGGGTGGATCGCCGCCGTCACGAGGCCATCCCGTAGCCGTAGCAGGAGCGCACGGGGGCCGCGTCGGGCCGTGCGCGCGTCTCTGCCCGGTGCCACGACGCGGAGCATGCCCGGTACCGCGTAAGGCTCTGTTGCTGGTGCCGCTCGCGGAACAGAGTGCTAGCCCTGGCCCGGCACATTGAAGTTGATCCCGGAGAAGTCACGGCCCTGTACGACCGGGCCGTTCTGTGTGCCGCCGTTGATGGTGTTGCTCGTGTCCCCGTCCCCGGTATGCAGCAGCTGCGCCTGCTGCTGCCATTGCGTCAAGTTCGCGCGAAACAGGGGGTCTTGCTCGGCACGGCGGCTCAGAACCTCGCTGAGCGCCCGCGCTCGGTCCATATCGTGGGGAGCCTCGGACAAGGAGGCCAGTTCGACTTCGCCGGTCGCCGGGCCCGGCGATCCGGCTGCTCCCTCTGCGGGGTTCCTCCGCACCAACCCGCGCAGCGCCACCCAGAGTTGCCGCCCCATCTCGCCGCCCGCCCCGGTCGCCACCGCCACGAGAAGACTCGCCGAGATCGGATCCACGCCTGTACCCCCAGTCGCGCAGCGGAGTCGAACGGAACGGAACGTCATCGTCTCAGAACCGCACACTCGGCTGAGCGGTCTCCGTCGGCCACATCCAGGGGGCCGGTGTCCGGTACCGAGCCGCGAGTCGGCGGTCAGGACCGGACACCGGGGCTTTCACATGATTGAGTAGGAGGAACCCAGACCGCTTTTTTCCGCGTATGCGTAGGCGATGCAAGTGAAAACGACTGCGGCGGCCAGGTAATCAGCGAAACGGTTGCGCATTACTGTCTCTCGGCTAGGATTGGACGAAGTTCAATTGCGGGGGCAAGGCGGAGTTCCGGCCTGGATTGACGGCCCCATCGCCCTCACGCGGCAGAACACTACCGCCCCTCCGCCGGACTTGTGCATCAACGGAAGAACATTTGAACTCCGGGCCGCGCCGCCCTGATAACTAGGTGGTGACTTCGCCCCGCCGAAGTGCGGCCAGCAACCCCGCGGCACGGGCCTCTTCTGCGGGCGCCCCTATGCGCCTGCTGACGGCCAGGCTCTCCTCCAGATGGGCCACGGCTTGAGCCATGCGTCCCGCATCCCGTTCGGCCAGGGCCAGGTCGTACAACACGTCGGCCTCTTCACCCGCCGCACGAATGGCACGTGCCACCCCGAGCGCGGCGACGTGCTGCCGAAGAGCCTCCTCTGTGCGGCCGACCACCCGGTACGCCCTGCCCGTTCTCGTGAGCGCGATGGCTTCCGCCCGCCGGTCTCCGACGTCCCGCAGTACCTGCAGCGCCATGCCGTACAACGCGAGGGCCTCATCGGTCCTGCCGAGGTCGTCCATGACGGACGCCAAATTCATTTGGAGCGTTGCCTTGTCTCTGGGATTCCCCATACGCTCCGCCACGACCATCGCCTGCCGGTAAGCGGATTCGGCGGCGTCTGAGCGTCCCGTCCGCTTGTAGAGTTCCGCCGTGTTGTTAAGCGCGCTGTACCTTCCTCGCTCATCCCCTATTGCCGTGAATTCAGCAAGTGCCGAGGCGAAGCACGCCAATGCCTCTTCGTTCTCTCCCAAGTGAAGGTGAGTTATTCCGAGCAAGTTTCGACAGCGCGCGACCCGGAGCAGATTTCTTGTTTGCGTCAGGGAATTGAGGGAGTCTTTCTGGAGCGATCGGGCCAGTGCGTACTGACCTGTCTGCCACAAGGAGATCGAGAGTTGGTGAATGCATTCGCTCGCCAGTTCCTGGTCCCCCAGAGCCCGCGCGAGGTCAAGCGCCTCACGCGCCGCCGAGATCGCCTCGTCGTAGCGGGAACCGTGGGTGTACACGGCGCAGAGGTCGAGCAGGGATCGCGCCCTGGCCACGCTGTCACCTGCGGCGTTCCAATGGGAGGCGGCGCGGCGCAGCAACGGCTCGGCCGCGTTGAGGTGTCCCTCCATGTCCAGGAATCCCGCCAACACATGAACAGAGATGGCTAGTTGACTTTCCGTGCCATGGTGTACAAGCCAGTTCAGTGTGTCCAGGAGATTGGCCGATTCGGTGATCAGCCACCGTTCTGCCGACTGCGCGTCGGCGATTTCCGGACACGGCGGAGGGACGGGAGCATCGACCTCGAGATCCGTGCGAGAACGGAAGGGATAGGCCAGCCGGTCCGCCCGGTCCGCGGCATTGACGTAGTGCTGCACGAGACGTTGTACGGCCCGTCGGACATCGTCCTCGGAATCGGTGTCACCGGACTCGACCAGCGATCTCGAGTAGTCGCGCAGGAGATCATGCATGGTGAAACGGTGTGGAACGGACTCGGACACCAGGTGATGGATCAGCAGTTCCTCAAGTACGCGTTCGGCCGTTTCCTCGGAGAATCCCGTGAGTGCGGCGATCGCACCAGGCCCGAACTCCACCCCACGGTGCAAGCCGATACGGCGGAAGACCAGCTGCTGGTCGGCATTCAGCGCGCGGTACGAGACCTCGAAGACATGACTCAACGCCCTTTCCATGTCGTGCAGTTGAGCGAGACGGCCACCACCGCCGCCCAGTTGGCGCAACAGATCGGACGTGGTCCATGAGGCACGGGCGAGCAGTCGGCTCGCGGCGATCTCGATGGCCAGAGGGAGGTACCCGCAGATGCGGACAATCTCTGCCACGTCCGACGAATCGGTGTGACGCTCTCTCCCCAGCCGCTGCGAGAAGAGTGCGGCCGCGTCCTTCGGCGGCAGTACATCAAGGGAGACCGGCCGAACACCGGGCAGCCCGGGCAGCCGTCGGCGGCTGGTCACGACGACCGCGGTCGGGGAGGCGCCCGGAAGCAGCGGACGGATCTGTGCGGAGGACATCGCGTCGTCCAGAATCACGAGCATGCGGCGGTCACGCGCCACCGAGCGCCACAGGGCGACCAACTCGTCCAGCTCACGCGGTAGTTCTTTGGTGGCCATGCCGAGCAGCCGCAGCAGCTCGGTGAGTGCCCGGGCCGGGGTCGGCGGTGTCCGGTCGGCGGACCCGCCCAGATGAAGAAAGACGCGGCCGTCCGGAAAGCGGTCACGCAGCCGATGTGCCAGGTGGACGGCCAGGGCCGTCTTCCCGACACCCCCCATTCCGTCGATCGCCTCGACGGTGACGACGTCCGAGGCTCCCTGCCCCTCACAGAGCGCCGAGGTGAGCCGCCGCAGTTCATCGCGCCGTCCGGCCCACGGAACATCACGCGGCAGATTGTCCGGAACCTGACGCGCCGGCCTCACGGGTGCCTTCTTCTCGGCTCCGGCGCGAGGGAGCAGGGCCGCCGCGGGAGTCCCCGCCAGGATTCCCTGGTGGACTCGGCGCAGTCCGTGGCCGGCGTCGAGACCGATGTCACGAACGACGCGCTGCCGAGTCCGCTGGAGCAGTCTGGTCGCCTCGGCCGTCCGGTTGCTGCCGTACAGCGCGACGGCCAGTCGTTCGGCCAGGGCCTCGTCGACAGGGTGTGCCTCGGCCAGGGGGAGGAGCAGGGGAACGGCGTCGGTGAACTTCCCTCCGTCGAGAAGGATCTCGGCTCTCGTCATCGCGGCCACAAGACTGGTCTCACCGACAGCGGCGCGCAGATGCTCGGCCCAGGATCCGGCGATCCCGGCCAGCGGTTCACCACGCCAGAGACCGTCCGCCCGGTCCAGCAGGCGCAGGGCGGCTTGCTCGTCCTCGCCGTCCCTGAGGACACGGGCTCGCTCGACGCAGCTGGTGTAACAGCGCAGGTCCACCCGGTCCGGATCGACCTCCAGGGAGTACGAGTTCGTCCGGCTGACGATCGCGGGTGCGTCGGCCCCGGCGATCCGCAGCGAACCCCGGATCCGTGAGATGTGAGTGTGCAGCGCTTCCCTGGCCTTGCCGGGCGGATGCTCGTCCCAGATGCGGTGGACCAGCGTGTCCACGCTCACCGTACGGCCTGCGTCCCAGGCGAGGGCGGCGAGCGCGACACACGTCTTTGTCGATCCGAGATCACTACGGCGGCCCGCTGCACGAATCTCTACTGATCCCGAAAGCCTGATCTCGAACTCCACCAGCGTCCTCCCCGCCGGTAGGGCCTGTGTTTGCCGAGCATTCGAGAGTGTCATGGACTGGCAGAGGCGACCATAAGTGGACGCAATACGCTCAAAGTTGACCGATATACAGCCGCATTAGTTCATGTCTCGTCCGGAGCGGGGAGGGACTCCCGGGAATCGAAAGGAGTTGCGGACGTGCGTGCTTTCTCCTCGGACGGGCTGGAGGCTTTGCTGTCGGCCATGGCCGCCTGCGACGCCGACCCGGAATCCCCCGCGTGGCGCGATCTGGCCCAGGTAGTGGCCACCGCGGCCCGCGCGGACCCCTCGGTGACCCGGCTCTGGCCCCCGCGCGCCACGGGTGGAGGGCCGGCCGCGGCAGCATCCCGGCAGGAACTGGCCCAGGAACTCCACGCGTTGGCTTCGCGGGACGCGGCCACGCTGCACGCCCTGACCGAGTGGGTGCGCCACCATCCTGGTTCCACCCATACGCCACCCCGCCCCCCGGCCGCGGCCACCACCAACGTCATCAGCGGCGATTCCGTGCTCCACGGCCCCAGCGTTCAGGCCCGGGACATCCACGGGGGCATCCACTTCCACCCGCCTTCCCCACCACCCCGCCCCGGCCTTCCCGTGCCCCGTCAACTGCCGCCGGTGACCGCACGGTTCATCGACCGGGAGGCCGACCGAAGTGCCCTGAACGCCCTGCGCGCCCGGCGTTCGGCGAACGCGCCGCAGGTCCTGGTGGTCAGCGGGCTCGCGGGCGTCGGGAAGACCACCTTCGCCGCCCACTGGCTGCACGAGCACGCCGGCACCTTTCCCGACGGCCAGCTCTACGCCGACCTGGGCGGACAGACCCCCGACGGAGAGAACGGTCCCACCTCCCCGGTGGTCGTCCTGGAAGCCTTCCTGGTCGCGCTCGGCGCGTCCTCGGTGCCGACCGGGATCGCCCAGCGCAGCGCGCTGTGGCGTTCGATGACCTCGGGACTACGGCTGGCAGTCCTCCTGGACAACGCGTTCACCGCCGCTCAAGTGCGCCCGCTCCTGCTCGGAACGCCGACCGGCCTCACCATGGTGACCAGTAGAAGCAACCTGACCGGACTGCGCGTCGACGGGGCGTGCATACACCAACTGACCGGGCTTCCTGCCGAGTCGGCCGTCGAGCTCCTCACCGTCGGTGGCGGGACACGCGTGGCGCGGGAGCCCGCCGCCGCGCGGGAAGTGGTCAGACTGTGCGGCCGCCTGCCCCTGGCAGTGGCCCTTGCCTCGGCCCAGCTCGCCCTGCGCCCCCACCGTTCCGTGTCCGCCCTGGCCGACAGTCTGTCCCGTGGTCAAGGGGCCGTCGACACGCTGCGCGTCGACGGGGAGTCCGTGATGCGTACGGCGCTCGACCTGTCGTACGACATTCTCCCGGACGACAGCCGTGCGCTGTACCGCAGGATGGGACTGCTGCCCGCGGATCGCTACGACCACGCGTTGCTGACCGCCCTCGCGGGCGGCGGAAAGGACCCGAATGACGCCGGGCACGCCGCCGACATCGCCGTAAACGCGCTCGTGGAGGCGAATCTCCTGGAGGAGACGGGTCCGGGGATCTACCGATTCCACGACCTCGTCCAGCCGCATGCCCGTCGGCTCGGCGAAGAGCGGGAGGACGCCGGCCGGCGCGAGCAGGCGCTGCGCCGCTTCGTCGACTGGTGTCTGTCCACCGCGGCTTCGGCGGAGAGCATCCTCACCCCCAGCCACCGGCTGCCGGGGCACGACGTCCCCGCGGGAACGGTGCCCGCGACCCCGCTCGACGGCCCCGAGGAGGCGCTCGCCTGGCTGGACGCGCACCGCAACAGCCTGATGGGCGCGGTACGACACTCTGCCCGGGTCGGCTGGCACTCGTCCTGCTGGCGTCTGACGGACCTCATGTGGCCCCTTTTTCTCCGGTTACGTCCGTCCGAGATGTGGACCGAGGCACACCGGCTCGGTCTCGAAGCGGCGCGTCGGAGCGGATCGAGGCAGGGGGAGGGCCGCATGCTCACCTCCGGCGCCATCGGCTTGCGCAACGCCGGCCGGTATCCGGAGGCGGCGGACTGGTACCGGCAGGCACTGGAGCTGGCCACGGCCGACGACGACGTACGCCAACAGGCGCAGGCGTTGAGCGGCTTGGGCCACGTCAGCCTCCTGACCCACCGGCTCGACGAGGCACGCGCCCACTTCGAGCACACCCTGCGACTGAGGGAGTCGATCGGCTACCGGCGCGGGGCCGCCCTCTCCCGGCGGCGCCTCGGCGAGACCGCTCTGGCCGGCGGTGACCTGGCCACGGCCGCCGAGCAGCTGCGCCGGGCCGCCGCCGAACTCGAGTCGCTGGGAGAGACGTACGAGGCGACCCGCGTCCTGGCTCTGCTCGGCCATGTCCTGGACTGCAGCGGAGACCACGACGAAGGTGCCGCACGCTTGCGGGAGGCTCTCGCGCGCTTCCGAGCGGGTGACGCCCGGTCCGAGCACTGGGAGGCACGATGCCTGGAATGGCTCGGCCAGGCCGCCGAGACGCGTGGCGATCATGCGGAATCGATACGCCTCTACGAGGCCGCCCGGGATCTCTTCCGACACCTGAACCCCGAGGACGCAGAGCGTCTCGACGGTCGGCTGCGGCAGCAGTGACCGCCGCCGCAGCCGACCGTCCCGCCCGTCAGCGACGTGGCATCGGGGCGATGGAACACAGCGCCTGGGGCGATCCCCCGGACACCACCCAGGCGTGGACGACCGACACGACCTCGTGCGGTGGGAGCGGAGTGTCGGATCCGCCCCGGTCCGGCCGTACGAACGACACGGCACCCGTGCGGCCCCGCATCCCGACGACGCACATCATGGTCGTATCGGGTACGGCGGCGGCAAGGCATCCAGGGTGGTCCGCCAGCATCTCGCGCAGTCGCCGGTGAGCCCGCTCGGGCGGCAGCGGCACACGGCTCACGAGCGCATCGGCGTGCTCCACGAGCTCTGTCCGTTCCGGGCTGTCGGCGTCCACCCACAGGTGCACGTCGCAGGGCAGCGGGCCGGGCGCGTGCCGGCAGAGGGACGGATACGGATACGCGTGGCGCCCCGCGGGCGGGGGCAGCCGGTCGCATCGGACGAGAGCCGGGCCGTGCGCCGGACCCGACCTCCAGACCACGGCGGTCGCCCGGTCGTCCGAGCCGTCGCCACGGATCGCCCCGCCGGACCGTGCCGCCCGGAAACACACCGTGGCCCAGGCGGCATCCGGCCCCGCACCCGCGTGCCGGTCGCTCATCGTGCCACCCCGCTGCCGGCGGAGATCTGCCACCGCGTCAGTGACGGCGGAAGCGGGGGTGGCGCGACGAACGGCGGACGGGCGGGTTCTCCCAGTCCGAGCATGCGGTAGACGACCGACCGCATCCGCCGGTGGAACTGGCCGGGCGCGGACGACAGCGACGCGGCGACATGGTCGTACTGTCCCGGGCGGTGCAGCTGTGCCGCGTACTCCAGTTGCTCCGCGAGCGGGTACATCGGGGAGACCACCGGTGCGACGGCGGACAGCAGAGCCGCTGGAGAGGAGGCCGACACCTCACGTCGGGATCCGGCGGTCAGCAGCATCGTCGCGTCCGTGAGCGTGCCGTACGCGGTCAGTGATCCGTGGTCGCCGATGATCCAGTCCGCCGCGATCAGCGGCGCCTGCCAGTCGGCTTCCGGAGGGACGACCGCGATGCCGCGGCCCTGGCAACAGGACAGCCAGCCGTGCACCTGCCGGATGCCGTGCCCCGCGAACACATTGGGATGGACCAGCATCGCGACGCGGTAGCGGGCACCCGGCAGCTGGCTCAGCAGCTGGGGCAGAAGGGTGTCGAGCCGCCCGAACGTCGAAACCGGCCCCCAGGTGGACGTGACGACCACGAGCCGCTGTCCGGCCTCAATCCCCAGCGCACGGCGGTAGTCCGCGCGCCTCGGCCTGCCGGCCGTGATCCGGTCGACGCACGGATCGCCCATCACATGAGCCACCGGGAGCGCCTCCGGGCAGGACCGGGCAAGCTCCTCCAGATCCCGGTCGTGGGCGTAGACGATCGCCGCCGGGACCGGCCGCCCCTCGTGCAGCAGGTGTTGGCGGCTCAGCATCCCGGGTGCCCTCTGCTCTCCCGGAGCCAGCGCGGTGACGTCGGTGAGCAGTTTGATCTGTCCTGCTCCGTGCGAGATGCGTACGAGCGGAGCCCTCAGCTCATGTACTCCGCGGGACCCCGCCGCCAGAGCGAGATCGAACTCGCCCCGTATCGCCTCTTCCCAGGGCACCGTGGCGATGCCCAGGCTCTGCAGGAACTCGGTGGTTCCGTTGCCGAAGGCATGCGGCGCGACCGTGAAGACCAGTTGGATGCGCAGGTCGGTCTCCAGCAGTTCGAAGACCTCGCGCAGTCGTTGGGCGAAGGTCACTGTGTGTACGACCACCAGGACCCGCTTGCAGTCTCGTACCGTCAGCCAGTGCCCCTGCTCGATCAGTGCAGGTTTCGTCGTTCGGACAGACACGCGATCCCCCATCGCTCGTCTTTGCGTACAACGGACGGCAGAGGGGTTCCCGGCGCCTGCGGCGCTTTCCTTGCACGCTCCTTGCAACACCCTTGCGCCGACGTGTAGCGCACAGCACGGAGTGGTTGGCGGGCGGGCGGTCCGGGAGTTCGGGCGAGTTGAGCGATCACGGAGAGAGCCACATGCGGAACCGCGCCGGGCAGCGATCATCGGCGCGATGTCCTTCAGTTCCGGCGGCTTCGTAGAGGTCCCGGGGTCAGGCCACCGCGTTCAACAGGTCGGCCAGGACGTCGGGCCGTTCCAGGGCGATGAAGTGGCCTGCGTCGGGGACCTGGGTGAAGTCGGCGGCCGGGAGCAACGGCTTGTTGGCTTCCCGGTCCGAGGGCCGGGACCAGTCCTTCTCCCCGTAGACGAGGTGGACGGGCGCCTTGACCTCGCGGTAACGCGACCGGGCGGCGATGAGGCTGGGCAGGCTCTGGTACACGGCCCGGGCGACGGTCGGGTAGCCGGGGCAGCTGCCCACTTGGAGAAGCTCGTCCACGTAGTCCTCCCGCAGTGCGCTCTTGTCGCCGAGCCCGCCCTGCAGGATCTTGCGCAGGGCGGGCTTGGGCTCCACCCCGGCGATCACGGGGCCCACGCCGGGCGCGAGGACACCGCTGACCACCACACGAGCGAGAAGGCTCGACCGGGCGATGCCGCCGCGGAAGTCGTACGTGTTCACCGCGACGACACGCCGTACCCGCTCCGGCAACTCAGCCGCGGTGGTCAGGGCGAGCACCGCCCCCATGGACTCCCCGGCCAACGTCACGTCGTCGAGGTCGAGTTCGGTGAGGAGCCGTTCGACGCCCGCGCGCATGGCCGGCTCGTCGTACGACGCGCCGGGCACGATCTCGGAGTAGCCCATCCCCGGCAGGTCGAGGGCGTACACGGTGTACCGGTCCGCGATCAGCGGGATGAGGTGACGGAAGTGCTCGGCCTGGGTGCGCACGGTGTGCAGCAGGACCAGGGGGGCGCCGGTGCCCGCCTTGAGGTAACGCAGCGTTCCCTCGCGGCCGCCCGATCCCGCACGCGGGGCGATGGTGTGGCTGGTGGTCCCCGGAATGTGAATCGTGGGACGTGACTCGTGGCTGGGCATCTCGCCGACTCCTTGGGTGTGAAGGGGTTACTTCGCCAACTGGGCGTACAGCGCCGCCAGGTCGCCGGCGAGCGGGAAACCGATCGGTTTCCACCACAGTAAACCGATCAGTTTCAAGCCGCAAGCCCGGCAGGGCCCCGGATCCACCGGGGCGTTCCGCAGCCCCGGCGACAGATCAGCCGCGCCGCGACGCCGAGCAAGCGACTCGCTCACTTGCATCCAGGAAACCGATCTGTTTCCCTAAGTGGAAACAGATCGGTTTCCAGCCGATCGTCGGTCCATGACCAGCGACTCCAGCGACTAAGGGGAAAAGTGAGTACCACCTTCGACCGCGGGGCGCCCGCCTCCGGGAAAACTGACTCGGGCCGCCGCGGCTCACATGCCGTGCGCTGGTGGGTGCTCGTCGTGCTGGGCGTCGCGCAGCTCATGGTCACGCTCGATGCGACCGTCGTGAACATCGCGCTGCCCGAAGCGCAGCACGACCTCGGTTTCAGCGACGGCAGCCGGCAGTGGGTCATCACGGGGTACGCCCTGGCGTTCGGCAGCCTGCTGCTGCTCGGGGGCCGACTCGGTGACCTGTTCGGCCGACGTACGACCTTCGTGACCGGTCTGATCGGTTTCGCGGTCGCATCCGTCGTCGGCGGCGCGGCCGGCAGCTTCGAGACACTCGTCGCGGCACGCGTGGCCCAGGGCCTCTTCGCCGCACTGCTCGCGCCCGCGGCGCTCTCCCTGCTCAGCGTGACCTTCACCGACCCGGCCGAAAGGCCGAAAGCCTTCGGCATCTTCAGTGCGTTGTCCGGTGCGGGCGCCGCGGTCGGACTCCTGCTCGGCGGCATGCTCACCGAATGGGCGTCGTGGCGCTGGGTGATGTACGTGAACGTCATCTTCGCGGGCGTCGCGCTGGTCGGTGCGCTGCTGTTGCTGGCCAAGCCCGTGGTCACCGAGCGACCCAAGATCGACATTCCTGGCGCCGTCGTGGTGAGCGCCGCGCTGTTCGGCATCGTCTACGGGTTCGCGCACGTCGAATCCACCAGCTGGACCGACCTGGTCGCCCTCGGCTCCATGATCAGCGGCGTGGTGCTGCTCGCGGTGTTCGCCTGGCTGGAGCTCAGGGTCGCGCATCCGCTGCTGCCGCTGCGAGTCGTGCTGGACCGGACCCGGGGTGGTTCGTTCCTGGCCGTGTTCGTCCTGGGGATGGGGATGTTCTCGATCTTCCTGTTCCTGACCTACTACCTGGAGGCCAGCATCGGCTACTCGCCGATCGAGGCCGGCTTGTCCTTCCTGCCGATGGTCGGGGGCATCGTCGCCGCGTCGACCACGGTGCCGTCGCTGCTGCTGCCCAGGGTCGGCCCGAAGGCCGTGGTCAGCGCCGGCTTCCTGGTCTCCGCATCCGGCATGGCCCTGCTGACCCGGCTCACGCTGGACAGCGGCTACGTCGCCGACATCATGCCGGGCATGATCCTGCTGGGTCTCGGTATCGGTGCGGTGATGACCACCGCGTTCCAGGGTGCGACCGCGGGCGTGCACCACGAGGACGCGGGCGTCGCCTCGGCTCTGATCAACACCAGCCAGCAGGTGGGCGGTTCGATCAGTACGGCACTGCTGACCACCGTCGCCTCATCGGCCGCGACCGACTACCTGTCCTCGCACAAGCCCGGCGCGCTGACCGTGGCGCAGGCCGGGGTCGAGAGCTACACGGCCACCCTGGCGTGGGGCGCCGGGATCTTCGTGGTCGGTGCGGTGCTCACGGCGTTCCTGATGCCGAACTCAGCCCTGGCGCCGTCGGAGGGTGAGCCTGTGATCGCCCACTGAGTCTGAATCCACCGTGGCGCGACATGCCCTGCGCTCCCTCGCAGCATCCATCGTAAACCGATCGGTTTCCAATGGGCCGGAACCGAGTTAACCTCGCCATATGACCACCGAAGCAATGCCGAGCTCCCGAGAGCGACTGCTGGAGGCAGCGGCCACGCTCACCTACCGCGACGGCGTCAACATCGGCGTCGACGCGCTGTGCAGGGCGGCGGGGGTGTCCAAGCGCTCCATGTACAAGCTGTTCGAGAGCAAAGGCGACCTTCTGGCGGCGAGCCTGGAGGAACGCGCCTCCGCCTATGTGACGGCACTCCTTCCCGCGGCGGACGACAACCGTCCACCCCGCGAGCGGATCCTGCACGTCTTCGAACAGGCGGAGGCGCAGGCGGGTGCACCCGACTTCCAGGGCTGCCGGTACCTCGTCGTGCAGATCGAGCTCAAGGATCCGAGCCACCCCGCGAGCCAGGTGGCCCGTCGGGTCAAGGAGAACCTGACGGCCTTTTTCCGCGCCGAGGCCGAACAGGGCGGGGCGAGCGACCCGGACCTGCTGGCCCGGCAGCTGATCCTGGTCTTCGACGGCGCCAGCGCCCGTGCGGGAATCAAAGCCGACACGCAGGCCGGGCTCATCGCCCCCACCGTGGCCACCCTGCTCGATGCGGCGGACATGCGCTGACGCATCGCGTGACGAGCAGCTGCGGCGAGCGATGCGCTCGGTGGGTCGGTCGCAGCCGCCCCCCGGCGACCGAGCAACTCCCACGCCCTCCAGGCTGGGGAGGTAGAGCTCGGCGCTTGGGCTTGCGGGTGGGCTTGCGCGCGAAAACCGATCGGTTTACGGTGGTGAAACTGATCGGTTTCTCGCCCGTGGTGGCGAGTCTCGTACCCGCACCCCCAGGAGCACGGATGACTACCGCGCGCGACACCGAGGGGCAACCCACTCCTCCCCGGCTTCCGGCGAAGCTGGCCGCACACCCGTCGGTTCAGGCCGTACTCGCCCGGCGCGCGGCCGGTGACGTAGCGCGCCCGTCGGCGGTGATCGACGCGGCCTGGCTGCGCGAACTGTGCCTGACGGCCGGGGCGGACGACGTCGCCGCGGTCAGCCTGGACCACCCCGACCTGGCCGGTGAGCGCGAGCACGTACAGTCCGCGCTGCCCGGCACCCGCACCCTGATCGCGATGGCGGTCCGGATGAACCGCGACAACTGCCGCTCCCCCGCCCGCAGCGTGGCCAACCAGGAGTTCCACCAGGCCGACGAGCAGGCCAACCATGCGGCCCGCAGCGTCACCCAGGCCCTCCAGGACGCCGGATACCGCGCGCTCAATCCGTCCGTCGGCTTCCCCCAGGAGATGGACCGCTTCCCCAGCGAGCGGATCTGGGTGGTGGCGCACAAGACGGTCGCGGTGGCCGCCGGGCTCGGCGTGATGGGCCTGCACCGCAACGTCATCCACCCGAAGTTCGGCAGCTTCATCCTGCTCGTGACCGTCCTGGTGGACGCGGAGGTGAGCGAGTACGGGCAGGCGCTGGACTACAACCCGTGCATCGACTGCAAGTTGTGCGTCGCCGCCTGCCCGGTCGGCGCCATCGCCAAGGACGGTGCCTTCGACGCGCTGGCCTGCACCACGCACAACTACCGCGAGTTCATGAGCGGGTTCACCGACTGGGCGCAGACCGTGGCAGACAGCGAGGACGCCGCCGACTACCGCTCCCGGGTCAGCGACTCCGAGAACGCCTCCATGTGGCAGAGCCTGTCCTCACCCCCCGGCTACAAGTCCGGCTACTGCCTCGCCGTCTGCCCTGCCGGCGAGGACGTACTGGGCCCCTACCTGGACGATCGCAAGACGTTCATGGACACCGTGCTACGACCGCTCCAGGACAAGAAGGAAACGCTGTACGTCCTGCCGGGCTCCCCCGCGCAGGAGTACGCCCAACGCCGCTTCCCCCACAAGCCCGCCAAGGAAGTCACCGGCGGCTGGCATCCTCCGGCGAGGCGCTCCGCGTCCGCCGACCGAGAGACGCGTACCTCATGAGCGGCAGTCACCGCTCCCACGACCCCGGAAACCGATCGGTTTTCTTTTTGTCCGCTTCGGGTTAACCTCGCGGTATGACCACCGAAGTGAAACTGAGCCCCAGGGAGCGGCTGCTGGAGGCGGCGGCCACGCTCACCTACCGCGACGGCGTCAGCATCGGCGTCGAGGCGCTGTGCAAGGCGGCCGGAGTGTCGAAGCGCTCCATGTACCAGCTGTTCGAGAGCAAGGACGAACTCCTGGCCGTAAGCCTGAAGGAGCGCACCTCCGCCTACGTGGCGACCCTCCTGCCCGCGGCGGACGACGGCCGGTCACCCCGCGAGCGGATCCTGCACGTTTTCGAGCAGGTGGAATCGCAGGCAGGGGCACCCGAGTTCCGAGGCTGCCGGTACCTGGCCGTGCAGATCGAACTCAAGGACCAGAGCCACCCCGCGAGCCGGGTCGCCCATGAGGTCAAGGCGAACCTGACCGCCTTCTTCCGCGCCGAGGCTGAACAGGGCGGGGCAAGCGATCCCGATCTGCTGGCCCGGCAGCTCAGCCTGGTCTTCGACGGCGCGAGCGCCCGCGCGGGAATCGGAGCCGACAAACTCCCGGGGCTCGTCGCGCCCACGGTGACCACGCTGCTCGACGCGGCGGGCGTGCGCTGACGCGTCACCGTCCCGCGCCCGCGAACTCGGCGAGCGCCGCAAGGCCGCGAGGACGACACCCTCACACTGGATCCTCCCTGCTTGCACTTGCACCTTGAAACCGATCGGTTTACCGTAGAGAAAACCGATCGGTTTCGAGAGAGTGCGGGAATCCATGATGACGAAAGATCGGCCGGTGGCACTCGTGACGGGTGCGTCATCCGGCATCGGGAAGGAAACCGCGCTCGCCCTGGTCGCAGCCGGATTCGACGTCGTAGGCACAAGCCGTGACACCTCGCGCGTCACCCCGCTCGACGGTGTGACCTTCCTCGACCTCGACGTGGCCGGTGACGCGTCGGTCGCCGCCGCGGTCCAGAGGGTGAGCGAGCGGTTCGGGCGGATCGACGTCCTGGTCAACAACGCCGGCGTCGGCTCGATGGGCGCGGCGGAGGAAACCTCCGTCGAGCAGGCCCGGTCCGTCTTCGACACCAACGTCTTCGGGGTCATGCGCATGGTGAACGAGGTCCTGCCGCACATGCGTGCTCAGCGACGCGGGCGCATCATCAACATCTCGTCCGTGCTCGGGTTCCTGCCTCAGCCCTACATGGCCGCCTACGCCGCCTCCAAGCACGCGATCGAGGGCTACACCGAGTCCCTGGATCACGAGATCCGTGACCACGGCGTCCGGGCGCTCATCGTCGAACCCGCCTACACCAGGACCGGGTTCGAGGCCAACAGCGCGAAGCCCGACACCCCCCTGCACGCGTACGCGAAGCAGCGGCAGACCGTCGACCGCGTCATGGCGGAGGCCGTCAGGAGCGGCGACGCCCCCGCCGTCGTCGCCAAGGCGATCGTGGCGGCAGCGACCGACACGAGGCCGAAGCCGCGCTACACCGCCGGCCCCCTGGCCGGACGCGCACGCGTACTGCGCCGCCTCGCTCCCGCCGGGGTCTTCGACAAGCAGATCCGCAAGATGAACCAGCTGGCCGGCTGACGCAGGCCTCCGGACAGCGAGGGGCCCACCGACTCCGTCGGCGAGCAGCGGGCCCCGCCACAGCCCGAGGGCCTGGTCGTAGAGGCTGACTCGCTTCGCGCCTCCCAAGCGGAGAGCGCCAGCCATCAACGACTACTGGTCTGCTGGGGCCGGCCTCCCCTTCCGGTCCCTTCCTTGAGAGGTCAGCGACGGGTGTCGTACTCGTCGCGCGCCGCGAGCACCTCTTCGATGTACTGCTCAGCCCAGCGGCCCAGTGCTTCCAGGGGCGTGTGCAGCGTGCGTCCCAGCGCGGTCAGCTCGTACTCGACCCTCGGCGGCACCTCGGCGTAGACGTGGCGGGTGACGATGCCGTCACGTTCCAGGTCCCGCAGGGTGTCCGTGAGGACCTTGGCGCTGATGCCGTCGACGGTGGTACGCAGGTCGCGGAAGCGCATCCTGCCGCCACTGAGGGCGATGACGACCATGGCGGTCCACTTGTTGGCGATGCGGGCCAGCGACGTGCGGGAAGGGCAGGTCGCGGTCATCAGGTCGAAATCCGGGTGCTGTGTCATGCGTCACACCGGTCCATTGGTTACGTTGAGGTGACTGGTTACCGATGGTGAGTATAGGGCTCCAGCAGCAAGAATCCGATCAAGGAGAGAACCATGGAGTCCAACACCCTCACTGTCGCCCGCCGCTACGTCGACGCCGTGTCCGCCAAGGACTTCGCCGCGGTCGCGGGCCTGTTCGCCGACGGCATCGTGTGGCACCAGCCCGGCGACAACGCGGTCTCCGGTACCCACAGCGGCGGGGCCGCGGTGGGCGAGATGCTGGCCACCCAGATGACCGCCACCGAGGGAACCTTCGAACTCCAGCTGACCGGCGACCCCATGGTCAACGGCGCACTGGTCGCGATCCCCATCCACTTCTCAGCCAAGCGCGCCGGCAATGAGATGTCGATGGACGGGGTCGACGTCCTGAGGGTCGAGGGCGACAAGATCGCTGAAGTGTGGCTCTTCTCCGCCGACCAGCAGGCCGAGGACGCCTTCTGGGGTGCCGGCTGAACACCGGGCGGCACACTGGCGCCATCTGCGAAAACTCCGCTGCAGCACCAACCGGATCACAAGCATCGTGAAGGCTGTCGTCGTCCTTCGCCACGCCTCAACCTGAGGTTAGAAAGGACTCCATGAGCTTTGACATCTTCGTGTGCCGGTTCGAGAACGGTGAGCCGGCACCGCTGGACATGAGTGCCGCGCACGAGGTCCTCGGCCCCCATGCGGTGATGCGGGACCCCGAGACGGACTTCCTGCTGGTGAGTACAGCGGAGGGGGAGGAGGCGGGTGTCTACTTCAACAACCCGACCGGCATCACCTTCAACCGCTTCGGAGGGGACGGGATCATGGACCTCCTGGCCGTCCTACTGCAACGGCTGGATGCCGTGCTCATCGTCCCGGGCGGGCCGACCATGATCCAGCGGGACGAACACCGAGAGCTTCTGCCCGCCTCCCTCAGGGACGAGTGGCCCGTCGTCCTGGCCCGCACCGGCGCCGAGATCGACCGGGCGATCCGGGCTTCCTGAACGAACGGGCGAGGGGCCCGTCCCCGGTGCATGTCACCGGGAACGGCCTCGTCGTCTCCGCGCGGGCGCGGCCGTCGGCCAGTACGCCTCCGCGTCACAGCGGCCACGCCAAGATCCGATGCATCGGCGAACAGGCCATGGCCACCTTCAACGGCTGGCGCCTCCTGCGAAAGCTCCGCTGCAGCACCAACCGGATCACCGACATCGTGAAGACCGTTCTCGTCCTTCATCACGCCTCAACCTGAGGCTGCAAAAGGCTGACTTGTTCTCTGCGTTGGCGATGAGGGCGTCACCTCACCATTCCGAGCGCCCTCCCATGGGCCGTCTCCGGGCCGTGGAAGGACGCTCCACGATGACCAACGTCGACAAGTACTGACAGCTCAGCAGCAGGTCAGGACGTTGATCGACAGGACGGCCGCAGCTCAAGGCCGCCGTTGATCAGTTGTGCTGTACAGCAGCGAAGTACAGCACCCGGAGCAGCCGCCCTCACCCGGCAGTGCCTTCCTGAGACCGTCAGCCAACCGGAATGACCGCGAGTGACCGATCCACATAGAGCTACGGATCAGAAGGTTGCGCTCGATGAGGCGGCTCGACTCATGGTGTGGCGCCTCGTCTTCCGTCCCGTTCACTGCCGTTTAAAGCCTTCCACGGCATGGCAACCTGAGACGCACATTGAGATTCCGCCGGCCCCACACACGAACTGCCGGTGTGTGTTAGGGCGACAGATAGCCCGGCAGCACGGAACCGTGACTCCATCAGTAGGCGACCCAAGGACGACCCAGCAGGAAGCCGCTCATGCACCGTTCTGAGAGTATTTCCTCCACGAAGAGAACATGATCACGCCAAGGGGCAACTAGATCCGGAGTGCACTAGCCGTCATGACAGCAAGTGCCCCTTACGGATCGCCTGTGGTGCTCTCTCGGTCCCTACGCACTACTCGCGCTATCGCCTCAGCCTCGCCGAGCGAGCATCCAGCGACATATTCCAAACGAATGTCCTGAAATTGGCACGCACCATAGTGCTCGTCGTCGTCTGATCGCCCTGTGACGTATGACCATCGTGATGCACCGCACGCAGGGCAGGTGCGAGAATCTGGCGGCTGTCCTGGTGGCATTACGATCCCCCTGCTGACCGGGCCCGTCGAAGCAAACGCCGCCGGGCTCTATAGATCATGAACTCCGGCACTCGTTGTGCAATTGTCCAAATGACATCAACGACGAAACCGACAAAAGCAATACATGAAGCAGCCCAGCGCCAACCCTCTTGAACGGGTGCACCAGTGGTGAGGATTTCGGGTGGAGCCAAGACCAGGGCTATACCTAGAGACAGAAATGCAACACCAAAATTGTAGGAGATCCCAATTCGCCAAGATCTCCGATTCCAGACTCGCAAAGCCTCACGCTGCTGCCTCTGAATGTGGGCTTCTACCCCATCCAAGTCGCTGTCCCACCAGTCCCTTGCGTCGGCAGCCGAATAAAGGAACTGCCGCGCCGAGAAACTCTGTTGTATGCATAGCACGAGAACGAGTGACGCTATCGTTAACACAAATGCAGACTGATCCGGCCACCGGAATTTTTCACGATCAGAAGAGACTACACCAATGAGAGCTATTGCCGCTCCGGCGAGAAGAGGAGCAGCGACAAACGTAGCGGCGTCCGATGCCCCTCCATAGCCAAGATTTCCAGGTCGTGCCCAATCCTGCCCCTGCCTCTGATTCGCGATCTTCCCCACCCCCTGCTTTACGCATAGCCTGCCCCTCGGGAAGATCCAATAATCGTGCTGGACCGATCGCCAGCCGTCGCGCGACGGCCTTCCCCAGCCTGGGCCCGACGCCTCATCACCCGACCCTGACCATCACACTCCACTGCCCCGCGGGGCTCAAACGCACCGCTCTCTGTGGTATCCGATGCCTGCAACTCTTGCCGGACTGCGGAATACACATGGACAGTGCCAGCACGTTCCCAGGTCGAGCTTCATCCCCGGCAGCTCGGAGGAGGGATCGTGCCACTCGCGTGCCAGATCCTGCGGGGACTCACGGGGAACAACGGAGACTGACCACAGGTATAGCCAGCACTCCAACATCACTCCGCCACAGGTCGTCCAACAATCGCCCGTTGAGGACCCAGGCTTCCCAGCTGAAGTTCGGCGCCACGTATCCGCTACAAGCGGATCACAGAGGGCCGAGCTTCCGGGCGAGCTGCAGGCCAAGATCTCCGACGAAGTTGAAGTCGAGCTTGGCTGGGTCGCCCATGACGTAGTAAACGAAGATGCCGATGTTCATGGGCCAGTACAGCCAGGAGAGCGTGTCGATCAGGTCCGATCTGTGGGACAGCCGCTCGCGAAGCATCATGAAGGCTGTGGCACCGACGACGACGGCGCCCAACGAATAGAGGACCGACCAAAAGGACCGGGCGGACTCGGCGGTCCACACAGAATGGATGCTGGCACCGGCAATCGCGAGTGGGAGCAGTGGGGCCAGGGCGAGGAAAAAACTCAGGAGGGATTCCCACACCCCGTCCCAGGAACTGCCCGCCTCCTCGTAGTACCAGTCGTCATCTGCATCCTCGTCGTCATCGTCGTCTATCTCAGGCGCCGAGCCATGAAAGTGATACTCCGTGATGTGCTGGTCACCACCCGCTTGATAGACGCGCCCCTCGTCCTCGGCACGGGCGCGCATGTGCCAAGCCGCCTCGTCCTCGTCGTCCCAGCGCCCTGCGCTCATCGCTCGCTGATGAACTGGTTCCCGCCGGCCTGATACACGCGGCCGTGATCACGAGCCTCGGCATGAAACGTAATGTTCGTTTGGGGCGAACCAGCGTCGATGAGCTTGGACAGCAGAGCCTCGAACTCAGCCGCAGCGGCCCGGTCGTCGAGGAACAGCGTCAGCATGCGCCCCTGCCAGGCCGACTGAAGCGCCTGGCGGATCAGTTCGATGTCGGTGTCCGAAGCAGCGAGCAGGGCCGAACGAGCCGTCTCGAGGTCTCGTTCCAGCTCGACAGCGGAGTCGGGGCGGAACCGTCGCCACAGCGTCACGATCCCCGATCGAAACGTCTCCCACCCGTCTGTCGCCATGGCCGATACCACGGCTGTACCGCCCGCGCTGGCTAAGGCAATGGACGCTGCACAGCCGTGGTTGGGCCCACGTCAAAGTGGCTGACGATCAAGGCGAGGCAGCGGTCATCGCTTCGTATGTCACTGATGGAGCCGAGCAGTTCCTGTATGCCGTTGCCCGGCTGGTACTGGGTGACGAAGACACACGCGCCGAGTTCGAAGGGGAACCTCAGGTCTATCGATGGTTCTTCCATCGCGACGCACCCGAAGTCGAAATCCGCTTGATCAGGGCCGACGACGACCGGATGCCGGGCAGTTCGGGAGCCCTTCTCTGGTCAGGCCGTCACACGATCACGGCATTGGCGCGGTCGGCTGTGCGCGCATTCGACCGAATCGTTCACGAACTGGGCGAGGAGACCTACGAGGATCAGTGGGGCCGACCGTTTCCCCGAACCGAACTCGAAGCCCTGAGAATCGCGATGCGGACGCATCTGAACGGCACACCCACTCCTGACGTCACTTCGTGACTTCAAAGGGCAGCAGGAGCGGGCCACTCATCGGCCGTCTCAGTTTCCGTCTCATTCAGCCCCGTTCGCGGCCGTTCAGGCAAGACCCGGAGCCGTCCCAGCACCGATGGCCAGCCATCCATGAGCCCAGGTGAACGCCCCTGCACGCAGAACACAGCGACACCACCACAGTTGGAAAGCGCGCATGCCAACGCGACAAAGCCGTGGCCCGCCCAGTGCCTGCCGAGCAGAATGCAGACGTGACCTTCGTGAACGTTTTCGGTGGCGCTGAAGGCGGGCCCTACCGCTGCCCGTGCTGCGGCTTCATCACGCTGACCGAACGCGGGGCATTCGAGATCTGCGATGTCTGTTACTGGGAGGACGACGGCCAGGACGAGCACGACGCACACGTGGTGCGCGGCGGTCCCAACCACGATCTCAGCCTGCGTCAGGCACGCCAGAACTTCGAGGCGATCGGTGCGTGCAACGAGTACTGCAGACGGTTTGTACGCGCTCCGCTGCCTGTGGAGCGCCCGGACAGCTCCAAATGAGCGCAACTTCCCGAGCTGAGAGCGCGAGTTCGATACTCGTCACCCGCTCCATGTCACCTTCTCGGCCGTGAACGGCCGAGCTTGTGTACTCGGTCGTTCACACCTTGCCGCGCTCCCGACTGCCCCCTACGACAGGACGGTCACGGGTCGCATCTCCCCACAATCCGGCCTGTTCAGGCCGATGCGAGGACGGGTGCGGTGACGAACACCCACGCCGAGCGCGCGCGGTCGCGCACGTTGACCCCGGCGACGTGATCGGCAGGCCCAGCGAGGCCGCACCGACGACAGGAGAAACGGTCCCGGTCGGGCCGGTTGGCCCGCTCGGTGTGCCCGCAGCGCGGGCAGCGCTGCGAGGTATAGGCCGCATCCACCTCCACAAACGGCACCCCGGCCCGGCGGGCCTTGTAGGCCAGGTGCTGCCCGAGCTGGTGGAACGGCCAGGAAGACAAGGTGCCCCGCTGGTCGCGGCGAAGCCGTACCCGGTCCCGGATCCCGTCGAGCTCCTCGACGGCAATCCCGCGACCGGTGCTCCCCCACGCTCGGCTTCGCTCACGCGGGAGGTGCCCCCATCGCGACGGACACGATCTCCTTCGAGATCCGGTGGTTCACATGGGTGGCATGGCGCTGCTCCTTCTTCGCCCGACGGGCCAGGCGGCGGGTGGCCGAACGGCTTTGCATTGCCTGGAGTTCGGCGCGTTTACGGGCCTGCCAGCGCCGGTAGCGGTTCAGCCGACGGCCCTGGTAGTTGGTGCCGTCGCTGGTGGTGGCGAGGTTGACGATGCCGCGGTCGACACCGATCCAGTCGGCCGGCTCATACACGTCGGGATCGGGAATGTCGCAGGTCGCGATCAAAAACCACTTCCCGCCCCGCTGGACCAGATCGGACTCGCCCTTGCGGTACTCGGCCAGCGTCTTGAGCTGGTCCGGCGAGCCGGTGTAGCGGATGCCGCGCATCCGCCCATCCACCGTCCAGATCGACACCGTCCGCGCGTCCGTCTGCCAGGACAGGCACCGGTCGTCGAACGGCTGCGCCGCCTCGGGCCGGAAAGTGACCGGCGAGCCGACCGCCTTGCGGTACCGCTTCGACTCGGGTCCGCCCAGCCGCCCGGCTTGCAGGCTCGCCGCGAGCGCGCCGTAGGCGTCCACGACCTTCTTCACCACCCGCACCGCGGGCTGCGCCGACAGCCCGAAGGCGGCCTTGATGTCCGCGTAGACCAGTTTCTGCAGCCCGTTGCGGTCCTTGATGCCCGATTGGAAGGCGGTCCGGGAGACGTGGTCGGCGGCCCGGTTGCAGGCACGCAGGGTCGCCTCCAGCGCCGCCGCCTGCTCCGGCGACGGCAACAGCTTCACCTGCACCACCAGCTTCACAGCCCCAAACCTAGGCAGCACCTCGCACACCCGGGCGAACTTCGCACGCATTCACCCACCCTCGCGACCATCCAGGACGCGCGTGCGAATTCGCCGCTCCGCTGGACAGCCGTGCGGGCACTCCGTGCCCGGCCATGGGACGCGGTGACGCTCCGCGTCACCGGTTCGAGATGCGAGTCCTCCCCAGCGTGAACGCCGGGGCATCCTCGCAAGAATCAGGTGAAACCCCCAGGTCATTGACCCGGGGGTGGTTGTTCATGCATCACCGTCGCCCGGCACGGCATTACGAGGGCTATTCGGTGCCGGTCTCGCCCTTGTGCATCATCTGGGCCAACAGCAGGACGCCTCCGGTCGCCGCCCCTACCGCTCCCGCCGCCAGGAAGCTACGAGAGGAGCGCCAGGACAGCACCGACCACCGCGACTGGGCGGAGAACAACGATCCCGTACTCAGCCACGACCCGGTCGAGATCAGTGACAGGGAGGAACCGATCGAGCCGACCGACAGGGCACTTCCGATCGAGCCGACCGACAAGGCCGAGCCGACGGAACCCACGGACAGCACCGATCCCACTGAGCCGATCGACAACACGGAGTCCTGTGACCACAACGACAGCACCGAACCAGAAGGGGCACGACGGACCGACCGTACGGACAGCTTTGTCATGAGGCCATCTTGCCCGCTGGTCGTTCTGCTCGGCAGGTCGTGGACGGATGATGCGGGTCCCGAGTGACGTCCTTCCGACATCTGGCTCACGGCGCGGCAGAGGACGGCCGCTGGGCGTGAGGAGTCGCCACGCGCATCTGGAAAGGGCCTCCGACCAATGAGCGGTGTGCATCGTGAAGCCGAGGCGATGACGAGGAGAGTGCGGGCGGGTTCCGTTCCGAGCGGACAGCAGCGGTGCGGGCTGAGCGGGACACGGACCACCTGTTCGGAAGACTTCGCGTCACAACCTGTCGGGAAGGCCGGAGCCCTCAGGCGACATCGTGGACGTTGTGCTCGCTCAGGTCGGATGCGTGCCGGGCAATCGCACGGTAGTCGGCATCGTCGTGGAGGACAGCGAGACCGTGATGGGCCGCGGTGGCGGCGATGACGAGGTCCACCGCCGAGGCGCTGCGGTGTTCCCCGGCCTGGGCCATACGGTGTTGCACCGCGCCGATCCAGCGCCCCGCGTTCTTCGGCACCGACACGTCCGGGTAGAGATCAGTGAACATCTCCGTGATCTCGTCGTACTCGCGTCCGTTCCGGGCGCTGTGGAGAAACTTGGTGCGCTGCACGTAGCAGGATGTGATGGCCCCGGCGTCGATCGCGTCGTACCAGGCCGACTGCAGTTTTGGATCGCGGAGCAGCCGGACCAGGCCGGACGTGTCGAGCAGGTAGATCACCGGCTGTGCTTCTCCGCCCGGTGCAGGCGCTCGGCGTCCTCGACGGCACCCCACTCACGCGCACGCTCGAAATGACGGCTGATGCGCGCCGCGCGATCCTGCTGCTCGGCGTAGAAGTGCAGAGCGAGATTGACCGCCTCCTTCTTGGTCCTGACCTTGGCCAGAGCCATGGCGCGTTCCAGTGCGTCGTCGTCGATGTCGATCTGAGTCACAGACATGTGGCACCTCCCGCAGCAATGTTGGTGATGTACATAGAAGAGTATGTCACCAACATTGACGATGCCGCATCTGAACGTCGGATCTGCAGTCGCAACGGACATTCCAGATCAGCCCTGCGGACGATGCTGGCTGGTCGGTGCGAAGCTCCGCGCGCACGTATGACTCGACCGCCGGTGGCGCACAACGAACCCGCCCAGGTCAGCGGCCCCGCAGCGCCCAAGCGCCATCGCTTTCCAAGCCGAGAGCGCGAGTTCGATTCTCGTCACCCGCTCTCCTCAGAGCCCCAGGTCAGCCGCCTGGGGCCTACTTGTTGGCCAAACATTTCGACGACCGGAAGCACACCCGGCAGGGATTCCGAGCACGAAGACCGACTTCCGGACCACCTCTCCCGGAAGGGCTCCGCTCGAAGTGTGAACGTCCGGGTACTCATCCTCTTGAGCGTCCCGTACCTCCCAGCCCATCTCCGAGAACAAGGCGCGGGCCCTTCTCCGGTGCTCAGCCGACCCCGTGAGGGCAGCCACGCGGTTCGCCATAGCGGCGAGATGAATCCCCCGACTGATGATCTCGGCGCTGTATCCAGCTCTATCCAGCAGGGCAGGGGCCCCTCGGCATCACCCAGAGGCCCCTGCCGTTTTCCTCACTCCATCACTTGATCACTTGGCGGGCTTGTAGAAGGTGTAGGTGGCGGAGTACCGGACGCTGGTCTGATCCGTGCCGGTGCAGGCGGTCGTGGGGGCGACGCCGCCACGCGTGTCGAGGCGCTGGATATAGGAGACGTCGGCGAATATGCCGGAGCCGCGCGTGGCGGTGGACTGCAGGAGGAGTTCGGGGATGGTGCCGTCCTTGGGGGAGCTGGCGACGGCCGCGGCGTTGACGGCGCTGCCGTCCACCGTGGACACCCAGACAGGGCCGCGGGAGTGGAGGGCGACAGTGCGACGGGAGCGGTCGTTCTTGGCCCAGAGGGTGGCGGCGGGCTCCAGCAGCTTCCAGGTGCCGTCGGTGCAGGTGTAGGTCTGGACGCCCTCGGCGGAGAAGACGCCGGTGAGCCGGTTGCCGTCGGGGACCTTCAGGGCGGGGGGAGCGTCGACGCCGGGGCGGGCGGGCTGCGGAGTCGCGGCCTGGCCGGCCGTCGCGCCCATGAGCGTGCCGGCGGTCACGGCGGCGAGAGCTGTGGTGGTGAGAACGAGACGCTTGGTGAGCTTCATCAGGTGGGTCTCCAGAGAGGTTTCTGAACAAGCTTCGCGGCGTAGCCCTTCGCGTCGCCCCGCCAGATCGAGGGGGGAGATCGCGGTCGGGTGCATTGACAGAGTGCTCGGAGGCCGTCTTGGTTCCACGGGAGCGCCACCGCTCACGCCAACCTCCGCTGTCACACACCTTGTTGAGCGCCACTCGCGTCCCTACCATTTCACCGCAAGGGAGATCTGAATCGTTTCAAGACGCAATTCAAAGCACATTCCAAAGCGCCACAGCACAGCTTCGTTGTCCGCGGCGACACAGTGAGCGAGGAACGCGCATGGGCAGACCATGGAACCGGAGACTCTTCCTGAGAGGCACGACGGCAGGAGCGGGTGCCGGAATCACCGCGTTGTCCGCCGGTCCGGCGGCGGCCGCCGGCACACCGGCGCGAGGCCCGGAGGGCGACGACCGCACCGGACCCCTCCGCATCGACCGCACCACCGTCGAGTACGCCGAGCGAGTCCTCGGTACGGACGTCGAACACCCCCGCCTCAGCTGGGAGTTGTCCGCTCCGGGGCACGGCGCCCGGCAGAGCGCGTACCAGGTGCAGGTGGCCCTCAGCCCCAGCCCCAGCCCCAACCCCAAGGCGCTGACGGCCGGGCTGGTCTGGGACTCGGGGAAGGTGACGTCCGACCGCAGCGTGGGCGTCCCCTACGAAGGGCCCGCACTGCGCCCCCGTACCCGCTACCACTGGCGGGTACGGGCCTGGGACGGTGCCGGGCGACCCTCCCGCTGGAGCGAGCCCGGCTGGTGGGAGACAACGTTGTCGGACGCCGACTGGCAGGCCCGCTGGATCGGCGCCGACGCGCCGCCGGAGCCGCCCTCCCCCTCCGGCGCCTCGTGGATCTGGTCGCCGGGCGCCACGTCCTCCGACGCTCCTGTGGGGCCCTGTTGGTTCCGGGCGGTACTGCGGCTTCCGGACGACGGCACGCGGGTGCGGCGGGCCACCGTGGTCGCCACCGCCGACGACGACTTCACCCTCCATCTGGACGGCCGGCAGGTGCTGCACGCGCCGGAGCAGCAGGACGGCTGGCGCACCGGCCGTGCGGTCGATGTCACCGAGGTCGTCGAGGCGGCCCGCGTCGCCGGCCGTCCGGTGGTGCTCGCCGTCCGTGCCACCAACCGCTCCGGCCCTTCCGTGAACCCCGCCGGCCTGCTGGTCCGGCTGATCGTCGAGACGGCGGACGGCGGCCCGGACGAGAGCACGTACGAACTGGTCAGCGGCCCCGGCTGGCGCGTCACCGCCACCGAACCCCAGGAAGGCTGGCAGCGGCCGGAGTTCGACGACACGGACTGGGTCGAGGCCGCCGTACTCGCTCCGTACGGGCAGGGGCCCTGGGGCAGCGGCGTGAGCGTCGCCGTGCCGGAGCAGCCCGCGCCGCTGCTGCGCCGCGCCTTCACCGTGCGGCGGCGGATCTCCCGGGCCCGCCTCTACATCAGCGGACTCGCCTACTACGAGGCCGAGATCAACGGCCGCAGGGTCGGTCGGCAGGTGCTCGACCCCGGCTTCACGGACTACGACGAGACCGTGCTGTACGCCGTCCACGACGTCACCGAGCTGGTCAGACGTGGCGAGAACGCCATCGGCGTCACCCTCGGCCGCGGCTTCTTCGGCATGACCACTCCCAACGTCTGGAACTGGCACCGCCCGCCGTGGCACGGTGAGCCCCGGCTGCTGGCCCAGTTGGAGATCGACCACCCGGACGGCTCTCGCACCACCGTCGCCTCGGACGGCGAGTGGCGGATCACCGAGGGGCCGATCCTGTCCAACTCCCTCTATGCGGGCGAGACTTACGACGCTCGCCGGGCCCCGCGCGGCTGGACCCGCCCCGGTTTCGACGACAGCGGCTGGCGGGCGGCGGGTGTGCGGCAGGCACCGCGGGGTGCGCTCAAGGCGCAGCCGCACGACCCGATCGAGATCGCCGAGACGGTACGGCCCACGGAGATCACCGAGCTCAGGCCCGGGGTGTTCGTGGTCGACATGGGCCGCACCATGGCTGGCTGGACCCGCCTCACCGTCCACGGCGCCGACGCGGGCACCGTCGTCCGTCTCGTCCACGGCGAGAAGCTGAAGCCCGACGGAAGCGTGCACGCCGAGACCGGCCATGTTCCGGGCCGCTTCCAGACCGACGAATACGTCTGCGCGGGCGGCGGCGCGGACGAGGTCTGGGAGCCGAAGTTCTCGTACAAGGGCTTCCGTTACGTGGAGGTCCACGGGCTGCCCGCACGACCGTCCCCCGAGCAGGTGCTGGGGAGGCTGGTGCACACCCGGGTCGAGAAGGTCAGCTCGTTCGCGTGCTCGGAGCCGTTCTACGAGTGGCTGGACGGTGCCATGCGCCGCACGGTTCTCAACAACCTGCACGGCATTCCGACCGACACCCCCATGTACGAGAAGAACGGCTGGACCGGCGACGCCCACGTCGGCACCCCGGTGATGACGTACGCCTTCGGGGTGCAGCGCTTCCTGTCCAAGTGGCTGGGCGATCTGGCGGACAGCCAGAACGGCGAGGGGCAGCTGCCGGTGATCGTGCCGAGCGGCGGCTGGGGCTACCAGGAGCTGGCCCCCTCTCCCGAGTGGACGACCGTCTACCCGTTCGTCGTCCGGGAGTTGTACCGGGTGTACGGGGACGAGCGCGCCGCCCGCGAGCACTGGGCGACGCTGACCCGGTATCTGGACTGGGAGCTGTCCCGGCTGCGGGACGGGCTGGCGGTCACGGCGCTCGGCGACTGGGTGGCGCCCGGCTACGAGATTCCCCCGGAGGACACCCGGCTGACCGCGACCGCGTACCTCCACCGGGCGCTGCTGCACACCGCCGAACTGGGCGAACTGCTGGGTGACGGCGAGGTCGTGAAGCGGTACCGGGAGGCGGCCGAGAAGCTGAAGACCGCGTTCAACGAGGCGTTCCTGAGCCCGGAGGGCCACTACCGCACGGCGAAGGACCCCGGCTACCGGCAGACGTCCAACGCGATTCCGCTGGCCTTCGGCCTGGTGCCGCCCGGCGCGCGCACCTCCGTGATGGACAGCCTGGTGGCCGACATCGAGGCGCGCGGCAACCATCTGAACACCGGCTGCCTGGGCACGAGTGTGCTGCTGAACGTGCTGTGCGCCCACGGCCGCCCGGACGTGGCACACGCCGTCGCCACCCAGCGCACGTATCCGAGCTGGGGGTACTGGCACGAAAACGGCGCCGACACCATGTGGGAGATGTGGCCGCTGGACTCCCGCTCCCGCGACCACTACTTCCTGGGCACGGTCGCGCAATGGCTGTACGAGAACGTGGCCGGGCTGCGCCCCGGTGACGCCGGCTACCGCACCTTCTCAGTGCGGCCCGACGCCCGTACGGGAGTGAACTGGGCGCGTACGTCGATCCGTACGGTGCGCGGTGAGGCCGCTGTGGCCTGGTCGCGGCTCGACCGGGAGCTGCGGCTGTCGGTGCGGGTACCGGTGGGCTCGACGGCCGAGGTGCATGTGCCGGGAGCGTCGCGCGACCGGGTGGCCGCACCCAAGGGCGCGGAGTTCCTGCGCAGCGACCCCGCGTTCGTCGTCTTCCGTGTCGGACACGGGGAGTGGGCCTTCACCGGCCCAGCGTGACGCCTGGCGGACGCGCTCTTCTCACCCCGTACGCTTAGGCAATCCTTAGCCAGCGGACAGTGGATACGGGAAGGGCGCATGTCAGGAGTCGCGAGCCGACGTGTCGGCTGGATGGCCGTCGCCCTCCTTCTCTTGCTCCTGGCCGTGGTACTGAGCCTCGCGGTCGGCAGCCGCACGATCGCCCCCTCAGCGGTCTGGGACGCGCTGCTGTACGGCGGCACGAGCGACGACGCTCAGGTCGTACGGGCGCTGCGGGTGCCGCGGACGGTCGTCGGTGTGCTGGTCGGGGTCGCCCTCGGCGTTGCCGGAACGGTTCTGCAGGGCATCACCCGCAACCCCATCGCCGAGCCCGGCATCCTCGGCATCAGCCAGGGCGCCTCGCTCGGCGTCGTCTGCGCCATCACCTTCTTCGGGGTGCACACGCTGAACGGATACGTCTGGTACGCCTTCGCGGGCGCGGCCGTCGCGGCGGTGTGCATCTACGTCGTCGCCGGCAGCGGACGCGGGGGCGCCTCGCCGGTCAAGCTCGCGCTCGCCGGCGCCGCCATGAACGCCTTTCTCGCCTCCGTCGTCACCGGCATCCTCACCACCGACGCCCGTGCCCTGGACGAGTTCCGGTTCTGGGACGTCGGCTCGATCGCCGGCCGGGACGCCTCGATCGTCGGGCAGACCTGGCCCTTCCTGGTCGCGGGGCTGCTGCTGGTGCTGGCCATGGCCCGCGGGCTGGACGCGCTCGCGCTCGGCGAGGACATCGCACGGGGGCTGGGCCGCAACGTGGCGCTGCTGCGCGCGACCGGGGCCCTCGGCGCGACCGTGCTGACCGGGGTCGCGGTCGCCGCGGCCGGACCGATCGCCTTCACCGGGCTCGCCGTCCCGCACATCGCCCGGGCGCTCGTCGGGCCCGGGCACCGCTGGCTGCTGCCCATGGCCGCCGTGCTGGGGCCGGTGATGCTGCTCCTCGCGGATGTCCTCGGGCGGGTCGTCGTACGGCCCTCGGAGGTGCCGGTGGCTGTGATGACCGCGTTGGCCGGGGTGCCGTTCCTGGTGGTGCTGGTACGGCGGCGGAAGCTGGTGGCGGCATGACCCAGGACACTCCCGGGAAGATCCAGGACAGTCTCCGGAAGACCGAGGACAGTCTCCGCAAAACCCAGGACAGTCCCCGGAAGACCCCGGACACCCTCCGTCCTCCGGGACATGCCGTCCTGCGCGCCAGGAAGAGCAGCTTCCTGCTCCACCGCAGAAGCCTCCTCGTCGCCGCCGTCCTCACCGCGCTGCTCGCTGCGACCGTCGTCGCGTCCCTGTGCGTCGGGGAGTCGTTCGTCGCGCCGGGCGAGGTCGTCCGCGTGCTGCTGGGTCTGCCCAGCCCCGACCAGTTGGTCGTCGGCACGCTGAGGTTGCCGCGCCTGGTGACCGGGCTGCTGGTGGGTGCCGCGTTCGGGATCTCCGGCGCGCTGATCCAGACCGTCGCCCGCAATGCGCTGGCCAGCCCCGATGTCATCGGCGTGACGCACGGAGCGGGCGCGGCGACGGTCGCGGCGATGACGTACGGCGTCACTTCGTACGCCGTACTCCCCTACGTCTCCGTCGCCGGCGGTCTCGCGGCGGCGCTGCTCGTCTATCTGCTCGCGTGGCGGCGCGGGCTGCACGCCACCCGGTTCGTCCTCATCGGCATCGGCATCTCGGTGGCTCTCGGCTCCCTGACCCGGCTGTTCGTGACCAAGGGCGACTACCTGGTCGCCCAGCAGGCCAAGGTCTGGCTCACCGGCTCCCTCAACGGCCGTGGCTACGACCAGGCCGCACCGCTCGCGACCGTACTCCTGCTGCTGGTGCCGTTCCTGCTGTGGGCGGCCCGCGCCCAGCGTGGCGCGGGCCTCGACGACGACACCGCGACCGCCCTCGGCACCCGGCTCGACCGGGACCGGCTCGGACTCGGCGCGCTCGGTGTGGTGCTGGCGTCCGTGGCGACCGGCGCCGCCGGACCGGTGGACTTCGTGGCGCTGCTCGCCCCGCAGATCGCCCGCAGACTCACCCGCACCCCGCACAGCCCCCTGCTGTGCTCGGCGCTGATGGGCGCGCTGATCGTGACCGTCGCCGATCTGCTGGCCCGCCGGGTCTTCTCGCCGACCGAGCTGCCGGTCGGCGTGTTCACCGCCGTGGTGGGTGCCCCGTATCTGATGTGGCTGATCGTCAGCTCCCGTAGCGGCCGTTCCGGAGGAACCGCGTGACCGGCAACCGTCTCACCGCCCAGGGGCTCACCCTCGCCTACGAGGACCGCACGGTCGTCGACGGCCTGGACCTTCAGGTCCCGGACGGGAAGGTCACCGTCATCGTCGGGCCCAACGCCTGTGGAAAGTCCACCCTGTTGCGCGCCCTGGGCCGGCTGCTGAAGCCGAAGCGGGGCGCGGTGCTGCTCGACGGCACCGAGCTGTCCCGCATCCCGACCCGGCGGATCGCCCAGGCGGTCGGCCTGCTGCCGCAGACGCCCGTGCCACCGGAGGGCATCACCGTCGCCGACCTGGTCTCGCGCGGCCGGCAGCCGCACCAGAAGTGGTGGCAGCAGTGGTCGGAGGCGGACGAGACGGCCGTCGCCCGGGCGATGGAGCGCACCGGGACCGCCGAGCTCGCCGAACGGCCGGTCGACGAGCTGTCGGGTGGTCAGCGCCAGCGCGTGTGGATCGCGATGGCCCTCGCCCAGGAAACCGACGTCCTGCTGCTCGACGAGCCGACGACCTATCTCGACATCGCCCACCAGGTGGAAGTCCTGGACTTGGTACGGCAGTTGAACCAGGAGCGGGGCCGGACCGTGGTCGCCGTGCTGCACGACCTGAACCAGGCGGCCCGCTACGCCGACCACATCGTCGCCATGAAGGCGGGCCGGATCGTGGCGCAGGGCGTGCCGGCCGATGTCGTCACCGCGGAGCTGGTGCAGGAGGTCTTCGGACTCGCGTCGGTCGTCGTACCGGATCCGGTGACGGGCGATCCGCTGGTGGTGCCGGGGCCGCCGCGTTCGGCGCGTCCGACCGTGCCTGAGCAGGCCGTACCGAAAACGTGATTGGAGCCACATGCTCCGGATGCTCCGGATGCACAGGCTTCTCATAAAGTAAGGCTCGCCTAAGTTTCATTCGTACGACGGGAGCCTTCCCCATGTCTGCCAGCCGCCGCGGTACCGCCGCCGCAGCCCTCGCCCTCGCCGCCGCGCTCTCGCTGACGGCCTGCGGCGGCTCCTCCGGAAGCGGCGAGAAGTCGTCCACGGGATCCGGCGACAAGAAGGCGGTCGCCCAGGGCGGCGAGGACTTCTCGAAGGCGGCGGAGCAGACCGCGGCGATGGGCACCGACGCCAAGGCGGGTGAGTGGCCGCGGACCGTCGAGCACGCCATGGGCGAGACCGAGATCAAGGCGCAGCCCAAGCGTGTCGTCGTCCTGGACGTCGGCGAGCTCGACAACGTGGTGTCGCTCGGCATCAAGCCGGTCGGTCTCGCCCCCACCGAGGGCTCCCCCGAGCTGCCGTCGTACCTGAAGAAGGACGCGGGCAGCCCGGCGGACATCGGCACGATCAACAACCTCAACCTCGAGGCCATCGCCGCGCTCAAGCCCGACCTGATCCTCGGCAGCCAGCTGCGCGCCGCCGACAAGTACGACGAGCTGGCGCAGATCGCCCCGACCGTCTTCTCCCTGCGCCCCGGCTTCACGTGGAAGGAGAACTACCTCCTCAACGCGGCCGCCCTGGACAAGACCGCCGAAGCGAAGACCCACCTCGCGGAGTACGACAAGAAGGTGGCGGCGCTGAAGACGAAGCTCGGCGCCGACAAGCCGACCGTCTCGATGGTCCGTTACCTCCCCGACGGCGTGATCCGCCTCTACGCGAACGCCTCGTTCATCGGCACGATCCTCAAGGACCTCGAGATCCCCCGCCCGAAGAACCAGGACATCGAGGACCTCGCCGCCGAGATCAGCGCCGAGAACATCGACCAGGCCGACGCCGACTACATCTTCACCGGCGTCTACGGCGAACCGAACGCCACGGACAAGTCCACAGCACAGGGCAACCCGCTGTGGAAGAACCTCGACGCCGTCAAGGCCGGGCACGCCTACGACGTTCCGGACGAGACCTGGTACCTCGGCCTCGGCGTGATGGCCGCCGACGAGGTCCTCGCCGACCTGGAGAAGCACCTCACCAAGTAGGCCGAAGAAAGTCCCAGCTCGAGGCAACCCTTTGCATGGCCTGTGACCACAAGGAGGCGGATCCGGCCGATCGGTGGCCGGATGCGCCTTCCTCCGGTGAACGGCATGCAAGGAGAGCACTTCCCCATGAAGAACCCCACGAACGACGGGCGCCGCGGGCGGCACCGCCGTCGCTGGACCGCGACCGGACTGCTGCTCGGCGTGCCGGCCATCGTCGTGCCGTATCTGCTGTTCGCGCAGGAGGACTCGCAGGCCACCACGGTCGACAGCAATGCCTACTACCGGCTGGTTTCCGTACGCAGCGGCAAGGTGCTGGACGTCAACGCCTTCTCCACCGCCGACGGCACCCGCATCCAGCAGTGGACCGACCAGAGCACCGCCAACCAGCAGTGGAAGCTGAGACCCACCGGGGACGGCTACTACGAGCTGGTGAACCGCAACAGCGGCAAAGTGCTGGGCATAGCGGGCAATTCGACCGACCGGGCGGCCGCCGCCGAGCAGCAGACCGACAGCTCCGCCACTTCGCAAGAGTGGCGGATCGACGAGGTGAGCGATGCCGACGCCGTCACCTTCACGTCCCGCAGGAGCGGACAGGTCCTGGACGTCTCCGGAGGCTCCAAGGCCGAGGGCGGGGCGGTCATCCAGTATCCCGGCAAGGGCAGCACCAACCAGCAGTGGAAGCTGGTGAAGACGGCCGAGACCCCGGCGGCCGGGACGGGTACCGCGCAGACCACGGCCGCGCCCGGACCGTATGCCTGGAAGAACGCCCAGGTGGTGGGCGGTGGTTACGTCACCGGGCTGGTGTTCAACCAGCGCGAGAAAGGCCTGCTGTACGCGCGTACCGACATGGGCGGCGCCTACCGCTGGGACACCGCGGCCGAGCAGTGGATCCCGCTGACCGACTGGGCCGGCGAGAAGGACTGGAACCTGCTCGGCATCGACTCGGTGGCCACCGACCCCGTCGACCCCGACCGGCTCTACCTCGGGGCGGGCACCTACACCAACAGCTGGGCGGGCAACGGCGAGATCCTGCGCTCCACGGACCGGGGCCGCACCTTCAAACGCACCGCTCTGCCCTTCAAGTTGGGCGCCAACGAGGACGGCCGTGGGGCGGGCGAGCGGCTGGTGGTCAACCCCGCGGACAACGGCACCCTGTTGCTGGGAACCCGTAAGAACGGCCTGTGGCGCAGCACGGATCACGGCGCGACATGGAGCCAGGTCTCCTCGTTCCCCGTCAAGGACGGGGCGAGCAGCGGCGCGGGCATCTCCTTCGTGACGTACGACCCGAAGGACAGCAAGACGGTCTACGTCGGCGTCGCCGACAAGTCCACCTCCCTGTACCGCTCCACCGACGGCGGCAGCACCTGGCAGGCCGTCTCCGGGCAGCCCACCGGCCAGATGCCGCAGCACGGTGTGCTCTCCGGTGACGGTTCGCTGTATCTGACGTACACCAACGTCGTCGGGCCCAACGGCGTGACCGCGGGCTCGGTGTGGAAGTACACGCCGGCCGGCGGCGCGTGGAAGAACATCTCGCCGTCCCAGGGCAGTTACGGGTTCTCCGGTCTGGCCGTCGACCCGCGCAAGCCCTCCACGGTGATGGTGACCACCCTCGACCGCTGGTGGCCCGAGGACGAGATCTACCGGACCACCGACGGCGGTACGACCTGGAAGGCGCTGGCCGACAAGTCGGAGCGGGACGCCTCCGCCGCTCCCTACGTCGGTACCGGCACCGGGCACTGGATGACCGCCCTCGCCATCGACCCCTTCGACTCCGGGCATGTGCTGTACGGCACCGGCAGCGGCATCTGGCGCAGCAAGGACGCGAACGCCACCGACAGCGGCGGCACCAGTCACTGGACCGTGGGGGCCCGAGGTCTTGAGGAGACCGCGGTGCTGGACGCGGTCGCCCCGCCCGGCGGTGCCACGGTCATCTCCTCCATGGGTGACCTCGGCGGTTTCCACTACGGCTCCACCGGCGCCCTGACCAAGACGCCCGCCGGGCGGCTGAAGAACCCGATGATGATCACCAGCACGGACATCGACTTCGCCCAGTCCAACCCGTCATTGATGGTCCGCGTCGGCCGTGGCGGCGATCAGGACGGCGCCTACTCCACCGACGGCGGCAGCAGCTGGACCGGCTTCAAGTCGGAGCCGGTGGGCAGCGCCGACAGCGGCCAGGTCGCGCTCGCGGCGGACGGCTCCGCCATCGTCTGGACCGAGGAGGGCCAGGCCCCGTACCGCTCGACCGACAAGGGGGCGAGCTGGTCGAAGGTCGGCGGCCTGGGCAACGGCGCCGTGGTCGTCGCCGACCGCTCCTCGGCCAAGACCTTCTACTCACTGTCCGGCGGCACGCTCCACGCCAGCACCGACGGCGGCGCGACCTTCACCGCCCGCGCCGGCAACCTGCCCAGCGGCAAGCTCACGGCCGTCCCCGGCATCGCAGGGGACCTGTGGATCGCCGACGGTGGCAAGGGGCTGCTGCACTCCACCGACGGCGGCCGCACCTTCACCGCGCTCGGCACGGTGAAGTCCGCCTCCGCCCTCGGCTTCGGCAAGGCCGCGCCCGGCGCCTCCTATCAGGCCCTCTACCTGATCGGCACCGTCAAGGACGTCACCGGAGTCTTCCGCTCCACCGACAAGGGCGCCACCTGGCTCCGCGTCAACGACGACGCCCACCAGTGGGGCAGCATCGGCGGCACCGGCGTCATCACCGGCGACCCCGACACCTACGGCCGCGTCTACGTCGGCACCAACGGCCGCGGCCTCCAGTACGGCGACCCGTCCTGACCCACACGCCCGAGCGGGGCCGCAGGCACACCAGCCTGCGGCCCCGCTGTGACTGCCCGAAGAATCCCCACTGTCGGAAAAGTGCTGCGGTCCTACGATGACAAGGGCGGCGCGCGCAGACAGGGAGCAGCATGATCCGTTCAGCCGACATCCGCGAGTGGCGCAACCAGGACGTGGTCGACCTGAAGCGGCGCAAGATCGGCATGCTCGAAGCGATCTATGTGGACACCGCCACGGACGAACCGGCCATGGCCACGGTCCGGACCGGGCTGCTCGGCCGCCAGCGCCTGGTCTTCGTCCCCGTCGACGAGGCCGTCCTCGGGCCGGGCTACGTCCAGGTTCCGTACGCCAAGACGCAGGTACGCCAGGCTCCCGCGATCGGGACGGACGACGTACTCCCCGCCGAACAGGAGGAAGAGATCTTCCGGCACTACGACATGACGTACCGACCGGGCGCCACCGGCGAACGCCGACTCGCGCGCCGTTGACCACCCACACGCGGCAGAAGGAGGCGTTCGGGTGATGGTGCTGTTCCTGCTGCTCGTCCTCGTGGCCGTCGCCCTGGGCATCATCGGCGCGGCAGCGGACGGCCTGGGCTATCTGCTGGCCATCGGCATCGTGCTCTTCGTGGCCGATGTGGCCTTCTTCTCGGTACGAGCGTTCCGGCGTGCCAGGCGGCGCCCCATCCGCTGATGCCCCGACCCACCCCGGCTCGAGGCCGGCTGAGCTCTGCGGGGACGATGGCGGGATGATGGCCGCCATGCACGTCCGCATCGACGCCGTCGACCTGCCCGGCCTCACCCGCCCCGCGTCCGTCGACGGCACAGTCCCCGCGTACGGCAACATCCACGTCGCCGTGCAACGCCGCGACCGTCCCGCCGAGCTGCTGGAGCCGCAGCCGGGCGACGCGCCGTCCGCGACATGGACTCTGGAGTGCACCACGAGCGCCTCGCCGACCGGCACCGTGGTCAAGGGCCCCTACGTGCAGGACCGTCTGGGCAGGCGGTTCATCTACCTCTCCTGGGGCACGGTCGACGAGTCGGGCACTTTTACGATGTTCCGCCGCGCCAAGCTCATGCTCGACGTCATCCCCGCCGACGTCCTCACCGCCGCCGCACGCGACGGGCTGCTGGTCGGACGCCTCGGCCTCACCGACGCGCAGGGCGGTCCCCTGTGCGCACGCGTGGAGCCCCCGAACATCACCTGGACCGCCGGCAACCGGCCGATGTGACCTTTATTGCGATAGTGGGGTCGCGGCGTGTTCACCGCGGCCCCCCGCGTCGATGCCGACGGCAGCGCCCCAAGGCTCATCGTCCGAGGTCACAGCGGTGCGGCCGACCGTCCCCGGCAGGAACACTGCATCCGCGCGGAGCAATATCTGTAGCCGCGAAGTAAGAAATAGGTGCGGTGCACCGCGATTATTCCTCGGGCGCCGACCACAGTGGAAATTGTCGACCCCACAGGGCCGGTCGCACCATGCTAATGTCGATCTCAGTTGCAGGTGTGGTTGCCAGAGGGTTCATTTTCCGACGGGGTAATCAGCACGGCGACGCGGAATTCGCACAGTGCGGATTCCGGACTTCGTCTCCGAAGGAGAATTGACATGGCTACTGGCACCGTGAAGTGGTTCAACGCGGAAAAGGGCTTCGGCTTCATCGAGCAGGACGGCGGCGGCGCTGACGTCTTCGCCCACTACTCGAACATCGCCGCCCAGGGCTTCCGCGAGCTGCAGGAAGGCCAGAAGGTGTCCTTCGACATCGCGCAGGGCCAGAAGGGCCCGACGGCCGAGAACATCGTTCCCGCCTGACACCCGCAGCAACGCATACTTCGCAGCTGGGGCCCGCACCTAGGGGTGCGGGCCTCGGCTCGCTGCTTTTCAGGGCGCACGACGGGAAGGCTCCACCACATCACCGAACGGTGATGCATCCCCCGTCGATCCGATTCGGCGCCCATCATCACCGGCCCGTTCTCGTGATTCTCTGCGCCGTTCATTTTGCTGCGGAATTTCCTTGCTACGTGCCTACGTGCTCACATCGAGGAAGGTTCCGCTTGAACCGCGCACGCACCACCCGCACGACCCGTACCTACGACCGCTCCAGGGGTTCCGCCCCCACGCGCTCGGGAACGTCGTCGCGGCGTTCCACCGGCTACGACCGCCGACAGCCCGCACTCCAGGGCGAGTTCGCCCTGCCGGTGACGATCACGCCCGCGCTGCCCGCCGTCGAGTCGTTCGCCGACCTCGCCATGCCGGCGCCGCTGCTGGCCGCGCTCGGTCAGGAGGGCGTGACCATACCGTTCCCGATCCAGGGCGCGACCCTGCCGAACTCCCTCGCCGGACGTGACGTGCTCGGCCGCGGCCGTACCGGCTCGGGCAAGACCCTGGCCTTCGGCCTCGCTCTGCTGGCCCGTACCGCGGGCCGGCGTGCGCAGCCGCGACAGCCGCTCGCCCTGGTCCTCGTCCCCACCCGCGAGCTGGCCCAGCAGGTGACCGACGCGCTCACCCCGTACGCCCGCTCCGTGCAGCTGCGGCTGGCGACGGTGGTCGGCGGGATGTCCATCGGCAGGCAGGCCGGTGCGCTGCGGGCCGGAGCCGAGGTCGTCGTCGCGACGCCGGGGCGGCTCAAGGACCTCATCGACCGGGGCGACTGCCGACTGGACGCCGTCACCATCACCGTCCTCGACGAGGCCGACCAGATGGCCGACATGGGCTTCATGCCCCAGGTCACCGCCCTGCTCGACCAGGTGCGCCCCGAAGGGCAGCGGATGCTCTTCTCCGCCACCCTGGACCGCAACGTCGACCGGCTGGTCCGCCGCTACCTGTCCGACCCGGTGGTCCACTCCGTCGACCCGTCGGCGGGCGCGGTCACCACGATGGAGCACCACCTGCTCCACGTGAACGAAGCGGACAAGTACCAGACGACCACCGAGATCGCGGCGCGGGACGGCCGGGTGATCATGTTCCTGGACACCAAGCACGCCGTGGACCGGCTGACGAAGCACCTGCTCAGCAGCGGCGTCCGCGCCGCGGCTCTGCACGGGGGCAAGTCCCAGCCCCAGCGCACCCGGACCCTCGCCCAGTTCAAGACCGGACATGTGACGGTCCTGGTGGCGACCAACGTCGCGGCCCGGGGCATCCATGTCGACAACCTCGACCTGGTCGTCAACGTGGATCCGCCGAGCGACCACAAGGACTACCTGCACCGCGGCGGCCGTACCGCCCGCGCCGGCGAGTCCGGCAGCGTCGTCACCCTCGTGACACCCAGCCAGCGTCGCGGCATGAGCCGGCTGATGGCTTCGGCCGCCATCACCCCGCAGATCACCTCGGTACGTTCGGGTGAAGCGGAACTGAGCCGCATCACCGGCGCCCAGGCCCCTTCCGGTGTCCCGGTCGTCATCACAGCACCGCCCGCGGCACGTCCCGCCCGCGCCGGCTCTTCCGGCGCTCCCTCGTCCCGCAGCCGCCGCGGCCGTCCCGCCCGGGGGCGCTCCGCTGGTGAAGCGGGGCGGCGCAGGACGCAGCAGCCGTCCGCCTTCGGCCCGGCGGCGTAGTCGCCGCGACCTCGAACATTCACCCTTCTCCGACGGAGGCAGCATTTGACACCGGTTCAGGCACAGCAACTGCGGACGGACCGCTCCCCCATCGCCTCCGCGGTCGAAGGCATGGACGCGTCCGGACCCCGGGTCGGGGACGACATGACCGTCGAGGTCGCCCTGTCCCTCATGGCCGGTGCTCGTGTGGAGTTCCTCGTCCTGTGCGACGGGGACGACCAGTACACGGGCTCGGTCACCCGGGCCGAACTCGTCGCTCACCGCGGCAGTTCCACGTACACGGACCGGATCCGTCTACAGGACGTCCTCACCCTCTCCCGCTGATCGACCCGCCTCGGTCAGTCCGTTCTCCTTCTCCCCTGAGGGGCATCATGCGCTGTGTCATCGCCCGGTACCCGTTCGACCTGACCAAGAGCGGAGTGCTGGCCTCCATGAAGGGCGTCACGCCCGAGCTCATCACGGGTGAGTCCGTGACCATCGGCCGCCGTCGCTACCCCGTCAAGCAGGTGGGCCAGGTGCTCACCCGACAGGACCCCCGCGACTTCACCGGCGGCGAAGTCGTCCGGGCCATGACCGGCCTCGGCTTCACCTGCCACGCCCGTCTGGAGGCCGAGCCCGTGCCGGTCCCCACCGCGGTCCAGACCGCGTCGGCACTGCTCGGCTCCGCATCCCTGGACGTATGAGAACGGGCGGGAAACCGCCATCAGATCCCGATGAGGGCCCTGCCGACGCGCGTCGGCAGGGCCCTCATCGTTGTCCTGCCGTCGTCCTGCCGTCCGTTCCCCTGGAGATCTGATCCCCCGGACAGCTGAAATCTACTCTTGTCAGAGTAGACATTGGGCTCCGTCGCGGTTAGCCTTCTTCTCGTAGACACGGTCAAGTGAGTCCCGGCAGACACGAACTGCCGGGAAGCAAGTGGTAGTTGGTTCAGAGTGATCAGAGGAAGGACGGAGGAGCAGACGCCATCAGGATCGCCCGGCCGAGCAGCACCGGTCCGGGTACCGCAAGACTCCGGATTGGAAGGTGGTCCCCGGTCACGCAGCCGCGATCCCCGCACTCCCTTCTGCAGGGCTGGTAGCGGAAACAGAAGGTCGGCAGAGCATGAGGGCCGACAGATGGTGTTCAATTTCCTTCGGGGCCCTGGTGCCGTACGGCACCAGGGCCCCTCGACGCGTTGTACTACGAGGTGACATGACAGCAGATACCCCTCTCAGTGGTCGTCTGGACGACGACGACTACCCCGCCTACACGATGGGCCGGGCCGCCGAGATGCTCGGCACCACCCCGGCCTTCCTACGAGCCATCGGCGAGGCTCGTCTGATCACTCCGCTGCGCTCGGAGGGCGGACACCGCCGGTACTCCCGCTACCAGCTGCGGGTCGCCGCGCGCGCCCGCGAACTCGTCGACAAAGGCACCCCGATCGAGGCCGCCTGCCGCATCGTCATCCTTGAGGACCAACTCGAGGAAGCCCAACGCATCAACGCCGAGTACCGCCGCCGCGCCGGGCACGAGGCGCACGGCAGTACCGGCTGAACGTGTCGCAGCCGGGTCAGATCACGCGGAAGAGATCCGCGGCGGCGTGGACGTCGGTGAGGTCGTTGATGGAGCGGAGGTTGTCGCAGAGGGCGTGGAGGACGGAGTCGGAGGCGGCGACGCGTGGGGTGCCGACGGCGATGCCGAAGAGGCGGAAGTCCAGGAGGTGCTTGGCGTCGTTCCAGTCGCGCGTCCACTGCTCGGTGACGCCGCAGTCGTCGTCGGTGAGGATCACGATGTCGCCGCGTGTGCGGGTGGCGTCGTTGAACTCGTCCCGCAGGAGTTCCGAGGCGGCTGTCAGGGGGCGCTGGTAGCTGGTGCCGCCGCCCAGGAAGGTCTCCGCGAAGTCGAGGGTCCGGGTGATGTCGGCGGGTTGGTCGGCCGGGAAGCGGAAGATCTGGAGCTTGTCGGCGGCGGAGAACAGGATGCCGACGAAGTCGCGCCCCGCCTGGCGGGCCTGGTCCAGCAGGGCCAGGGCGCAGGCCTTGGCCCACGCCTCCCGGGTGATTCCGCCGGGCCCCGCCTCGTACATGGAGTGGGAGGTGTCCACGCACGCGATGACGGCGCCCTGGCCGGTGGTCTGCTCGCCCTGGCTGTCGTAGAGCATCAGCTCCCCGGCGGCGTAGCGCGCGGCGAACACCGCACGCAGTTCGGGCAGGCCGAGGCTCGCCAGCTCGGAGGGGATGACGCGGGAGAGGTCGTCGCCGAGCGTGACGCCGATCAGTTCACCGGCGGTGTTCTCCACCTTGCGGGCGCGCTCGCCGCTCGCCATCTGCCGGAAACGGCCGATCAGTTCGGCCCACTGGGCGAGACGGCCGGTGCGCAGCCGCTCGGCGAGCCGGGCGCGCTGCTCGAACGGCATCCGCTCCAGCTCACCGGCACCGACACCCCACGCCCGCATCAGCGTCGCCTCTCCCCGCACCGCCTCGACGGCCTGCGCCGCGGCGTTCCGCGCGACGGCACGGATGCCGGGGACCGCCGCCGCCCCGAGGGCCTGCGCCGGCGCCGCCTCCCGCGCGGCGGCTTCCGCGGCCTCTGTCGCCCGTTGTACGGCGTCGGCGTCCGAGCGTGACACCGTGCCGTCCTCGTCGGCCCCGTCCGCGGCCTGCTGGAGCGCCTCGTCCATGGCGGCCCGCTGGGCCTTCTTCGCCTGCTCGGCCCGTTCCCGGGCGTCGCGGGAGCGGTCCAGCATCCCGCGCAGCGCGGCGGCCTGGGCGAGTACGGCCATGGCGGCGGCGTAGGGGTCGCCGGCCGTCTCCCGGTGCAGTTCCGCGAACTCCGGTGACTCCATCAGTGCGGTGACGACCTGGTGGTTGACCAGCCGGGAGGGGTCCATCTCCGTGCGTTCGCGCACGCGCGGCCCAACCTTGTACGCGGCCAGGAACACGTCGGTCAGGAGGTCTGTGGCGGTGTCGTCGTAGCGCTGGATCAGTTCGTCGGCCAGGTCGCGCAGTCCGGCCGACTGGTCGTAGGTGTCGCGCCAGGTGAAGCGGTCGAAGCGGTCCGCGACCACGGCCGCGGTGTGCCGCTCGGGAGAGGTGGTGGGCAGGCCGTCCAGCCAGTTCCCGGCTCGGCTCGCCAACTCGTCGAGTGTGCGGGGTGTGTTGGCCATGGTCCTGATTCCCCCGGCGCTCAGATCTGGGCCTGCACCATGCTCGCGTCCACGCCTAGGGCCTCGGTGAGGACGCGGGCGCGGACGGCGCGTTGGCGGGCGGTGACCCGGTCGATGGCGGTGGTGGAGCGGCCGGCGGTCACCGCCTCCTCGCGCAGTTTCTCCAGTCGCTTGCCCGCGGTGGCGAGTTGGTTGTGGGCCTTCTTGATGACCCACTCGCTCAGCGCCTCGCGGGACTGCCCGGCCATGGCGTCGAGCTGGGCCTCCAACTCGTCGACGACATCGGCCAGGTCGAGCGCCTCCTTGGCGTCCGGGTTGACCAGGTGCAGCACCTCGCGCTCGACGGTGGGGCGCTGCGCGGGGGAGTCCCACAGCACATGGGTCAGCACCGACAGGTCGTTCTCGGCGACCGCCGGGCGCCCGTCGAGGTACGCGGACGCCTGGAGCAGGCCCACCGCCTGCCGCCAGCGGCGGTCGGAGACGACGAGTTCCTTGCGGCGCAGGGAAGCCCGCAGCGTGCATACGGTGTCCACGATCGCGTCGGAGACGTCCACGGCGGGGACGGCCTCGGTCACGGCGTGCTGCAACGCGGCCAGTTCGACGGTGGTCCGGGTCGGTGGAGCGGGGCGGCTGACGGCGGAGCGGACCAGCGCGGCGAAGTTGGAGGGGTCCTCCAGGTAGCCGACCTCGATGCGGACCAGCAGACGGTCGTAGATCGCGGCGGAATCCTCCGCGCTGGGCAGTTCGTTGCTGGCCGTGATGGCTCCGATCAGCGGGCAGCGGATCGGCTCGCCGCCGCTCTCGGGGTGGTAGATCCGCTCGTTGAGGTAACCCAGCGTCTCGTTCAGCGCCGCCGTGGAGCACTTGAAGATCTCGTCGATGAACGCGATGTGCGCGGTGGTGGCGCGGCCGTCGTAGACCTGGCGGTACTCACCCCGGGCCAGCGCGGCGACGTCGATGGGGCCGAACATCCTTGTCGGCGCGGTGAACTTCGACAGCAGGATCTCCCAGTACGACGCCCCCTCGACCCGGCCGGTCAGCTCCCGGGCCATCTCCGACTTCGCCGTTCCGGGCGGGCCCAGCACCAGGGAGTGCTGTCCGGCCAGCAGGGTCACCACCAGGGTCCGCACCACGTCGGCCCGCTCGTAGAAACGGTCGGACAGCTCGTCGCTGATCGCCCGCAGGAGCTTGGCCGTGTGCTGCGCGTCCATGTTCAACTCCCTTCCTGTTCTGCCCTGTTGGGCCGGGCGGGAACGGTGCGCGGGAGTTTCGGTGTGGCGGCCGGCCTGCCTGCGGACGCCGAGCCGGTGACCGAGAAGGAGCTGCCGGTCTTCACGCTGGTGAAGAACCACTTGGCGTCGGCCGCGTCCAGACTGATCCAGCCGCTGGTGGTGTCGTACTTGCCGATGCCCTTCGTCTCGTAGGCGAGGATCGCGCCTACGTAGAACGGCTGGTCGTCGGCATCGCGGAGTTCGACGGCGAGCGAGACGTCCGTGTTGTAGCGGGTTCCGTCGGTCGGGTTGGTGACGGGCAGAACCGTGTTGTCGAGCTTCCTGTACACGGTCAGCGGTCCCACCGGCTTCGGGCTGCCGGCGACGCTCGACGTAATCGTCATGACCCGGTCCCCGACGGCCAGGGTGCTCCGGTCGAGGTCGACCTTGCCGACGGTGGGCATGACAGAGGTCGCCTCACGGGAGGTGGCAGGGGGCGGTGACGGGACGGCCGGCGTGGCGGCCGGGACCTGGCGGTGGTTCTCCTCCCCCGCGCGGTCCAGGGTCAGTGCGAAGGCCACCAGGGCGAGGGCGGCCGTACCCGCGGCCAGCGTGCCTGCCCTGCGGCGGCGCACCCGGCGGACGGCACGACCGCGGACCTCGGCGCCGGAGAGAGCCGGAGGGGTCTCGCGTTCCTCGGCGAACTCGTGGAGCGCGGTGGAGAGTTCGGCGGACGACTGGGTAAAGCGTTCATCCGACACGGCCGCTCTCCTTCCGAACCGGTTCGGCAGCCTCGTCCACGGCCAAATGCTTCGCCAGCGCCGCCCTCCCCCTGGCCAGTCTGGCCTTGACCGTCCCCACGGGCGCACCCGTCTCGGAGGCTACCTGCTCGACACTCAGGTCACACAGATGGTGCAGGACGATCGCCATCCGCTGCACCTTGGGCAATTGGCGCAACGCCGCCACGAGCGCCGTGCGGTCGGGGCCGGGTCCCGGCGTGAACTCGGGCGGCGGCGTACGGCGCACCAGTTCCAGCCAGCGCTTGGCCCGGCGCCAACGGCTGACCGCCAGCCGCATGGCCACCGTGCGTATCCACGCCTCGGGTGCCTCGTCCGCGAGGAAGCTGTTGCGCCGGCTCCAGGCCCGTACGAACGCCTCCTGGACCACTTCCTGCGCCTCCTCGCGATCCCCGGTGAACGCGGCGAGCTGGCCGGTCAGCCGGGGAAACGTGGCCGCGTAGAAAGCGTCGAACTCTTCGTCCGTCATACCCCCACCGGAGTTTTGGATTCCATGCAACCTGGCCGCCCCAGTGGTGCGTACAGGTCCCATAGGTCGCGTACATCGGAACACGCCCCACAGGAAAGACGATGAACTCGAGTCTCCGGATCCACTGGCCCGCTCACGGCCCCCGCATCGGCTTCGCCGCGTACGCGCGTGCGGGCCGGTCCCGGCTGGTCGGCACCGCGCTGCTGCTCTGCGGCGATCCCCGCGAAGCGGCGGAGCTGGTGCGGAACACGCTGGTGGGGGTGTGTGCGCGGTGGCGCCGGATACCGCGGGACGACGTGGACTTCTATGTACGGCGCTCCCTCGTCCGGGAGTATCTGCGCCGGGTGCGACGCCGCCGCAAGGCCCCGGGCCTGGAGGGGTTGGGGGCGCTGACCGCGCGGCAGCGGGCCGTGCTGGTGATGCTGCACTGGGAGGGCCTGGGCGAGACGGAGGTCGCCCAGACGCTGGGGTGTTCGGCCGGGGCGGTCAGGAGCCATGCCCGGCGCGGGCTGGCGGCCCTTGGGGGAGATGCCGAGCGGCTGCGGGGTCTCTTCGCGGAAGCCGCCGAAGTCGCCGACGGTCTCGCCCCGTTCGCCGTGCAGCTCGGTGCCATCGAGCAGCGTGGCCGGGTCCTGCGCCGCCGCCGTGTCGGCGTGATCGCGGCCGTCTGCGTGCTGCTGCTCGTCCCGGCCGCCCTGTTCGCGACCGACCGGATCGGGGGCGCCGGCAGCGCATCCGGGTCGGGCGCCCAGGCTGTCGGCATGGCGTCGAGTCCCATAAGGATCGTCGCGCCCGGCGAGCGGGTGGAGGCCGTGCCGGGCGTGCAGGTCTGGCTGACCGCCGACGGGCGGCACTGGTCGACGGCGCAGGGGCCCAACCAGTTCCGGCGTCTTCCCGAGGCCGGCTCCGAGAGCCGGCAGCCGGGTGTGTCGGTGCGGCCGGAGCCGGTGAAGGGGGCGTACTTCCTGTCGGGCCTCTACTACGGCTTGTCCGCCGACCCGGCTCGTGTCGCGGTGACCGTCGACGGCCGTGAAGTCACCGGCAGCGTCCTCACGTTGGCGGGCAACCCCGGCTGGGGCGTCTGGTACGCGCGCACACCGCTGCCGACGGCCGAGCTGAAGGCGAGCTATGTCGAGGGAGGTCCGATGGTCACGGTGTACGACGCGGCCGGCCAGGTCGTCGCGCGGTCCGGCGGCGACGAGTGAAGCGCCCGATGTCCAGGAATCGCCCCTCACTTCTGAAAGGCCACCCGTGCACGAACCACCTGCCGCTCAGGAAACGCCCGCCCCACCGGAGGACCGGACCGGTGCGAGTGGCCGGACTCGGCGGTGGGGGAAACGCCCGGCCGGCTCGCACCGCCTCAACCTGCGCATCCCGCTCCGCCTCCGCCTCCGCCGCACGCGAGGCCGGCTGCTGCGCCGGCTGAGCGTCGTCTTCGTGGCGCTGACCGCGGCGCTGTGCACGGCCGCGGTGGTCGCGTACCAGCTGACGGAGATTCCCGAGCCGCATCCGGAGACCGTCACTCAGAGCACGGTGTTCATCGACGACAAGGGCTCCTATCTGGGCCGGCGCGGTCCCGTCGACCGCCAGGAGGTGCCTCTGTCACAGGTCCCGCGGTACGTCCAGGACGCGGTGATCGCGGCCGAGAACCGCTCGTTCCGTACGGACAACGGCGTCTCGCCGCGCGCCGTCGCCCGCGCGGTGGTGGCCTCGCTGACCGGCGGGGCGCCGCAGGGCGGCTCCACCATCACCCAGCAGTACGTGAAGAACGCGCTGCTGAGCCCGGAGCAGACGCTGTCACGCAAGGCACGCGAGGCGCTGATCGCGATCAAGCTCGACCGCACCCGCACCAAGGACGAGATCCTGGAGGGCTATCTCAACACCGTGTACTTCGGCCGGGGCGCCGCCGGCATCCAGGCCGCCGCACGCAACTACTTCGATGTCGACACCCGGGACCTGACGGTCTCGCAGGCCGCCGCCCTGGCATCGATCGTCAACATCCCCTCGTACTACGAGAAGGCGGGCTCGGATCCCAAGGTGACCGCGAAGCTCAGGGACCGCTGGGAGTGGGTGCTCGACGCGATGGCGGCGAGCGGCGACATCACGGCGAAGCAGCGCGCCGAGGCCGCCTTTCCGGCGTTCCGCTTCTATCCGCCGGGGACGACCGAGGGGCAGCGGCAGTACATGATCGACGTGGCCGCGGAGGAGGCCGCCGACCGGCTCGGCATCACCGAGGACCAGCTGGCGCGCGGCGGATACACCGTGCACACCACCTTCGACCTGGCTCTCCAGGACGCCACCACCGAGTTGGTGAAGGACCTCAAGGGCCGAAAGGGCACCCGGCTGCACACCGCCGTCGTGGCGATCGAACCCGGCGACGGGGCGGTGCGGCTGCTGTACGGGGGGTCGGACTACGCCCGGCAGCCGTTCAACGACGCGGTGGGCGGCGCGGTGGAGGCGGGGGCGGCGCTGGAGCCCTTCGGCAAGGTCCTGTTCGGCACACCGCTGGTCACGCTGCCGAAGACCCCGGCGCCCACCCCGCTGAAGCTGGCCTCGGCGTACGCGACCGTGGCGGCGGACGGGGTGTACGCGGCTCCGTACACGGTCTCGAAGATCACCCGGGACGGGCGGGACGTCTACACCGCACGGCCCGACCCACAGCGAGCGCTGGACGAAGGGGACGCGTTCATGGTGAAGGCCCAGATGTACGGGAGCACGAAGATTCCCCGAGAGGCAGCGGTGTCCCACGGGATGGTGCCCCCCTTCGATCCCGCCGCCCGGAAGACGTCGCCGGTCTTCTTCACGGCCGGAGCGGGCGGCGGGATCACCCGCCGGACCGTGTGGTCCACCGCGCTGGACTCCCGGCTCACCCTGACGCTCGCCCTCTTCGCCGACCGACCCGGTGAGAAGAAGAACACGACCGTCCCCGCCCAGCTCCCGAACGATCCGCCGCCGACCGAGTCCGCGGAGCAGACCGCGACGCAGATCTGGCGGCTGGCCACAACGGGGGTGCGCTAGGGCCACGTTCATCAGATGTCGCGGACGCAAAGGGCGGTGTGGCCCGCGATGACGACACCCGCCGCGGCCATGGCCAGGACGCCCAGCCCTAGCCCGGGGGCGACCGTCCCGTCGGCCGGGATCACGGTGTAGGCGGCCTGGCCTGCGGTGACGGGCCAGTACCGGGCGAACCAGTCGCCGATCGCGCCCGGCAGGCCCGGAGCGATGGCGGGGACGAGGAGAGTCGCGCCGACGAGCACGCCGAGACTCCCGGCGGTGGACCGCGTCAGCACGCCGACGGCCACCCCGATGAGGGCGATGAGCGCCAGATAGACCGTGCCGCCGACCATCGCGCCCAGGACACCGGGATCGCCGACGCCCGCGGCGGGGAGACCGGCGCCGCTCACCATCACCTGTACGGCCGTGAAGCTGACGAGCGTCGTGACGAGACCGGTGGCGAGCGCGACGGCCGCCACGACGGCGGTCTTCGCGGCGAGCAGCCGGGACCGCGACGGTACGACGGTGAGGCTGGTGCCGATCGTTCCGGTGGCGTACTCGGACGTGACGCCCAGCGCGCCGAGCATCCCGATGACGAGCTGTGCGAAGAGGAAGCCCTTGAAGGCGGTCGCGGTCGGATCCCAGTCGGCGGGCAGGTCGGCGGGAGACGTACCGAGGATGTCGGACGCTCCGAGCATGCTCAGGGCCGTACCGGCGGCGACGGTGCTCAGGGCCGCGATCCAGGTGCCGCGGACGCTGCGGAGCTTGGTCCATTCGGAGCGGAGGATGTTCATGCCGCGTGGCTTTCGTACTCGGTGACGTCATGGGTGAGCCGGAGGAAGACGTCCTCCAGGGATTCGCGGACCTGCGTCAGCTCGTTGAGGGCGATCCCCTCGACGGCGGCGATCTTGCCGACCGTGGACGAGTCGACGCCGGTGACGAGGAGACGAGGGCCTGCTGCGTGGTCGTATGCGATGCCCGCCCGGCTCAGGGCCCGCGCCAGTTCGTGGAGTGCCGCCGCCCGGACCACGACCGTCCGCGTCGTACGCGCCGCCACGAAGTCCTCGAGCGTCGACTCGGCGATGAGCCTGCCTTGTCCTACGACGATGAGGCTGTCCGCGGTCAGCTCCATCTCGGACATCAGATGGCTGGAGAACAGGACGGTGCGCCCCTCGGCGGCCAGATCGCGCATCAGGGTGCGCAGCCACCGGATGCCCTCGGGGTCCAGGCCGTTGAGCGGCTCGTCGAACACCAGCACCCCGGGATCGCCGAGCAGGGCCGCCGCGATGCCCAGGCGCTGCTGCATCCCCAGGGAGAACTCGCCCGCGCGGCGCGTGGCCGCGTCCGTCAGTCCTACGAGGTCCAGCACCTCGTCGACCCGTTTCCCGCCCAGGCCCGCCGTCCGGGCGAGGGCGAGGAGGTGGTCGGACGCGGTGCGCCGCGGATGGACCGCGCGGGCGTCCAGGAGCGCGCCGACCGTGCGGGCCGGGTCGGTGAGGTCGGTGATGTGGCGGCCGCCGATCGTGATGGTGCCCTGCGTGGGCCGGGTCAGCCCCAGCAGCATCCGCAGGGTCGTGCTCTTGCCGGCTCCGTTCGGCCCGACGAATCCGGTGACCACGCCGGGCTCCGCGGTGAAGGACAGCTCGCTCACCGCGATCTTGCTGCCGTATCGCTTGGTCAGGCCGTCCGCCCGGATCGACCTGGACGCCGACCGTTCCTCTTCAGCAGGCACGTGCGCCCCCTTTCAGCAGTCACGTGTGCGCCTTCCAAAAAGTAAACTACTGAGTGCGGTTTCAATGTGGCGTAAGGGTGGGCCGTGTTGTCGCCGACGGGGTCGACGCGTTCCTGCGCGCTTACCGCTGACCTCGCGCGCCGCGGGGCGGGGAGGCGCTCGCCGCCTCGGTGATCACAGCGGCAGAGATGTTGACATAGTCGGTTAGTGTGCATGGCGAAGTGGCGAGGGGGGCTGAGCAAGGCGGAGGAGAAGGCTGTGTCGGACGAGGGGCGGCTCGTCGCCGGGCGGTACCGGCTCGTCGAGCGCGTCGGCCGCGGCGGCATGGGCACGGTGTGGCGGGCCGAGGACGAGGTGCTCGCCCGGCAGATCGCGCTCAAGCAGCTCCACACGCAGCCGCATCTGTCCGACGCCGAGGTCGCCACGCTGTACGAGCGCACCCGCCGCGAGGCGCGCAGCGCCGCCCGGGTCGTCCACCCCAACGTGGTCGTCGTGCACGACGTCGTCGAGGACGACGGCCGGCCCTGCATCGTCATGGAGTACGTCCCCGCGCCCACCCTCGGCGATTTCCTCAAGGGTGGCCGGACCCTGCCGCCCGAGGAGGCGGCGCGGATCGGCCTCGGCATGATCGCCGCCGTACGGGCCGCGCACGCCGCCGGTGTCCTGCACCGCGACATCAAGCCCGGCAACGTCCTGCTCGGCGCCGGAGGCCGGATCGTCCTGACCGACTTCGGCATCGCGCAGACCGCCGGGACGTCGACGCTCACGCAGACCGGGGAGATGGTCGGCTCCATCGACTTCATGGCCCCGGAGCGGATCCGCGGCCAGAAACCCGGCCCTTCCTCCGACCTGTGGTCGCTGGGCGCGACGCTGTACCAGGCGGTCGAGGGACGTCCGCCGTACCGCCGCGACACCCCCATGGAGACCGCGTACGCCATCGCCGTCGAGCCCTTCACGCCGATGCGGCAGGCCGGTCCGCTGGAACCGCTCATCGAGATCCTGCTGTCCCGGAACCCCGAGGACCGGCCCACGGCGGAGCAGACGGAACGAGCCCTGCGGGCCACCTGGTCCGGCGGGCCGACGGCCACGGTGTCCACCGCCGTCGCCCAGGAGGTCCGGGTCGGCGCCCCGGACACGGCACGGACGTCTCCGACATCCCCGGGTCCCCGTACGTCCGCGACATCCCCGGCTCCCTCTACGTCCGCGACCGCGCCGCCTCCGCCCGCGCCGCCCTCACCGCCGGAAGACAGCGCTCGGGGCCGCAAACGGGTCTCGCGCGTCCTCGTGCCGGTGGCGGCCGTCCTGGCCGTGGCCGCGGTGGGCGGCGCCCTCTACGTCACGTCGGACGACGGAGGCACGCCGGACGCCCGGCAGACCGGCGCCACGGCCGGCGCGCCGTCTGCCGCGCCCTCGCCCGTCCCCGACGGCTACCGCCTCGTCCACGACAGGCAACTCGGCGTCTCCTTCCCCGTGCCGGACGACTGGAAGCGGAAGAAGGCGGCGGGCGGCGAGGTCACCTACGCCGACCCGACCGGTCTGGCCGGCGTCACCGTCGGTGTGGTGGACCCCGCGGGCTCGCACCCCGTGGAGCACTTCAAGGACATCGAGGCGAACACCAAGGTCAACTACCCGACGTCGTACCGCAGGCTGCGCATGCAGAAGACGACGTTCCGCGACCAGCCGGCCGCGGTATGGGAGTTCACCTTCCAGGGCCGCGCCCGCGCCTTCCGCGCCATCGACCTCGGCTACGGCGCGGCGGGCGGCCGGGAGTACGACATCTACCTCTCGGCCCCGGACGCCCGATGGGACACGTACCGCCCCGTCTTCAACGCCGTGCGGGACGGGTTCCGGGAATGATCTCGAACTGCGGTCTCGAACTGCCACGCACGGATCTTCAGAATTTCAGTAACTCTGATTCTTAGTCCGATCCATAAATAATCGCCGCTGGCCAATATTCCCCCGAATGCCCGATGCCTAGCGCCCTGGGGCGCTCGTTAGGTGGACGTGACTTGGGAGGAAAGGCATGCAGAAGAGGCTCACCCGCACTGCTCGGACCTGTTCGAGGACTTCCTTGAAGCGATCAGCAGCATCAAAAGTGAATATCTGCGGGCTACGCTGGACGGGCTTGACACCGCCACCACGGTCCCCGCTCCAGCCCGAGGCTCACACTCCGGATGATCTGAACGAAACGTCCTGAGCCGGAGGAAGGAGTGGATCAATGGACAGGATTCAGGACGAGAACCTGCTCTATGCGGTGACGACCCAGAAGCCTGAGGACACTCAGCCGCTCGAGGCCCAGCACCTGTGGCAGCTCTCCGACCCCGGGATCCCGTCGGACGGCTGGGATCTGGACCAGGAGCTGGCGCAGATGCTCAGTACGACGCCCAGCGTGGATCCCGTCCCTCCCCCGCTGGACAGCCACCGGCGCCCACGCCGCCCGGTGAATCGACGCCGGCCGCGTCCGGGGATTCAGCTCTTCACCGGAAATCCGCGGGTGATCACCGTTGCGATCTTGGTGGCCATAATCACCATGTGCGCGGTGACGATGCTGTACTGGTCGATCTCCTATTCATATGACCAACTGCGCACCATCGCCCTGCTGGTGGTGTCCGAGAATTTGGCGCAATGGTGGCCGCTCACCGTGTACGGGCCGTGGCTGGTGGCCGGTTTATCGATCTTGCGGGCATCCGTTCAGCATCGCACCGCCCGGCGGTCATGGGTGGTGATGCTGATCTCCTCCGGCACGGCGGTCGCCCTGTGCATCGGCCAGTCCCCGCATTCTCTGCTCGCGATGGTCATCGTCGGGATTCCGCCGATCACCGCGCTGGTCTGTTTCCGTGAACTCGTCGGCCAGTTCTCGTCCCGGGGACCCAAGCACGCCGCGGACACGCTGAAGGGGCCCAAGCAGACACGGCCGTAGCGTCAGCCTCGCTGGAAGAACTCCACCTCCGCCAGGGCCAGATGACGACCCTGGGCGAGTCCGACGGCGGACCGCAGCACCAGCCGTACCTTCCGCACATCGCTGTACCCGGTCGCGATCGTCTGGTCACCCGGCTTGTCGCTGAGGGTGAGTTCCTTCTTGTGCGTGGTGCCGTCCTCCGCCGTCACCTCCAGGTCCACCTGGAGCGCGCGTGCCTGGAGGGCGTACTTCTGCGGCTCCTTGGACGCGCCGTTGGTGATGATCACGTCGACCAGCCGGAACGGCTTGCGGAAGGTGTACGTCACCGAGGCGCCCGTCGCGGGCGCGCCCCAGTAGCGGTTGCTCAGCCCGTCCGTGGTGTTCTTCGCCGGGTGCCCCGGCACCGACGCGCTCGCCTCGGTGCTCGCCGGCGTCACGGGCTTGGCCTTGCCCAGCTTGTCCCGGGTGTCCTCGATCAGGGCACGGCCGGCCGGCATCAGCAGGAAGCCGCCGGCGCACAGCGCCAGCACGACGAGCAGGATCACCAGGAACCGCGTCAGCCCGCCCGAACTCGCCCGCACCCGGCGCCGGAACGGCCACACCGTCCGCCACCACGGCAGCGGCGCGGGCTTCGCCGTGGGCCTCAACTCGGCCGCACAACGCCGGCAGAACCGGCGCTCCGGCAGATTCGGCGTCCCACACGCCGGACAGGGCACACCCGCCCCTTCGTCCGGCACGGCCACGGGCCGTACGACAGGACGCGCGGCCACCGGCTTCGCGGGGCGCACGGGCACGATGGCGTCCGGGTCCGATGACTCGGAGGCGGCGGGGGTACGGGGGCGGGGGATGCTCTGGGCGGGGGGAGCCGGGGCTGTTGGGGGAACGGGTGCTGTTGGAGGAACGGGTGGGGTGGTGGGGGGTGAGGGGGCGCGGGGCGCCGTTGGCCTCGGGGGGGGGGGGGGCGGGGGGGGGGGGGGGGGGGGGGGGGGGGGGGGGGGGGGGGGGGGGGGGGGGGGGGGGGGGGGGGGGGGGGGGGGGGGGGGGGGGGGGGGGGGGGGGGGGGGGGGGGGGGGGGGGGGGGGGGGGGGGGGGGGGGGGGGGGGGGGGG
>NZ_JAFFSU010000022.1 GCF_017948455.1 Streptomyces sp. GESEQ-4 | reverse complement strand
CGTCGCCTCGCCCCCCGCCCTCGCCCCCTCCCCGGCGGGGCGCCCCGCCCCCCCCCGCCCCCCCCGTGCCCCCGCCCTCCGCGGCCCGCCCTGGCGGGCCCGGCCCCCCCGGGGGGGGGGGGGCCCCCGCCCCGCCCGCACGGGCCCCCCCCGCCTCGCCATGAGGGAAATCGGCACCGCGACGGCCGTCCATGGAAGGAATCCCCCAACTCCCGGCTCTCGCTGGAGCACCCCGGATCTCCACCCGCACGCTGACTCGTGATCCGCCCCGACGCCCCGTACCGGCGGCTCGGGCCGGTGGGTCGACGACGGTGGAGAGGGATTCCGATGACTGCTGAGCGTGTGCTCACACCGACTCCGGCGGCGTACCGGTGGCGGTGGCTGGCGCTCGTCGCGCTGCTGCTCGGTGAGGCGATGAACCGACATCCAGTGGTTCAGGACCGCCTACACCCTGCCGTTCGCGGTGCTGCTGATCACCGGAGGCCGGCTGGGCGACATCGCGGGCCGCAAGCGGTTGTTCGTGACCGGCGTCCTGGGCTTCACGAGCGCTTCGCCGGCCTGTGCCCTGGCGCCCGCGGTAAGGCCGCTGATCGCCTTCCGTGTGGTGCAGGGCGCCGCGGCGGCCGTGATCATTCCGCAGACCATCGGCCTGATCAAGACGATGTTCTCGGGACCCGAGCTGTCCAAGGCGCTCGGCGGCATCGGGCCGGTGATGGGCCTCGCAGCCGTCTGCGGACCCCTGCTCGGCGGCGTCCTCACCCACGCCGACCTGTTCGGCTGGTCCTGGCGGGCGGCCTTCCTGGTGAACATCCCGGTGTCCCTGGTCGTCCTCCCAGCCGGCGGATCGGCCGCGTCCGCTTCGCGGGTGCGCCCGCGCGCCCCGCGCGCATGCGGTGGCCGGCGCCGGGCTCGTCGTCGGTTGCCGCCGAGTCCGTCCGCGGCACTTGCTGTCGTCCTCGAACTCTCCGGCCTTGCCCGCCGTCGCGCCGCAGCCTGTCTCGGGACGCGGCCGACGGATCGTCCGGCGGACTCCGACCGACGTGCCCCGGCGGACCGCCTACACCGGCGTGCCCACCCCCAGTTCCGCCCCCGCCCGGGCCGCCGCGCCGATCGCTGCCGCGTTCTCGCCCAGGTGGGCGGGCAGGACGTGGAGGGGGTGGCCGCTGACGGGGGGTTCGGCGGCGAGGGCGGTGTGGATGGGTGGGGCGAGGAGGGGCCAGGTGCGGGCGACTCCGCCGCCGATCACGCAGGTGGTGACGTCCAGCAGGCCCGCGGTGATCAGCAGCGCCCGGGCCACCGCTGTACCCGCCGTCTCGTACGCGGCGAGCGCGTCGGGGTCGCCGCGGTGGGCGGCCTGGGCGACCTCGCGGGCCGTGCGGGCGCCGTAGCGCGCGGCGATCGCCCGGCCCGAGGCCACGGTCTCCAGGTGGCCCCGGCCACCGCAGGTGCACGGCAGGTCGCCGAAGCCGGGAACGTGGCCGATCTCGCCGGCCGCGCCGCGCGGACCGTCGTACAGCGCACCGTCCAGCCACAGCGCCCCGCCGACCCCGGTACCGAGGGTCATCCCGAGGACATGGGTCCCGCCCACGGCCGCGCCCTTCGCGACCTCCCCGCGCAGGAAGGCGTTGACGTCGTTGTCGAGGAACGCCGGGACACCCAGCGCCCGCTCGACCGCCGCCGTCACCGCGAACCCCGCCCAGCCGCTGAAGGAATCGCTCGCGACGAGGATCCGCCCGGCCCGCGCGTCCACGACACCCGCGGCGCCGACCCCGACGCCGAGCAGCTTCGCGGGCGTACGGTCGAGCAGCCGCCGTAGCGCGTCGAGCGCGGCGCCGATCATCGCCGTACCGCCCTCGGCCGCGGGCGTCGGCACCCCGAGCCGGTCGAGGACGCCGAGGTCCGGTGCGCACAGCACCACCTGGGTGGTCGTCCCGCCGATGTCGATGCCGGCGATCGCCGTCACGCGCCGGCTCCGAGCGCGGCCCTGCGCCGCCGTTGCAGCACCGGATCCGGCACGGGGACGGCCGCGATGAGCCGGCGCGTGTACTCGGTCTCCGGACGCAGCAGCGTCGACATGGTCGGCCCCTGCTCCTCCACCCGCCCCGCCCGCATCACGACGACCCGCCCCGCGAACTCCTGCACCACCGCCAGATCGTGCGACACGAACAGACAGGCGAACCCCAACTCGGCCTGCAACTCGGCGATCACCTCGAGCACCGTCCGCTGCACGCTCACATCGAGCGCGCTGGTCGGCTCGTCCGCCACCAGCAGCCGCGGCTCCAGCACCAGAGCCCGGGCGAGACTCACCCGCTGCCGCTGCCCGCCGGACAGCTCACGCGGCCCCCGCTGCATCAACTTGCCCGGCAGCCGGACGAGTTCGAGTACGTCCGCGACCCGGGCCCGCCGTTCGGTCGCCGTCATACCCCGGCGATGCACCCGCAGCGGCTCGGCCACGCACTCCGCGACGCTCATCCGGGCGTCCAGCGAGGCCACGGGATCCTGGAGCACCAGGCCGATCCCGGACAACAGGGCCCGACGCGCCCGCCCCTTCGTCCTGCCCAGGTCGGTGCCGAACAGGGCGACCGAACCGGAGGTGGGCGGCACCAGGCCCAGCGCCACCCGGGCGGCCGTCGACTTCCCGGACCCCGACTCGCCCACCAGCCCCACCGTCTCGCCCGCCCCGACCGTGACCGACACGTCCTCAAGAGCCCGTACGCCACGACGTCCGCGGCCGAAGTCGACGGTCACGTCCCGGAGTTCGACCACCGCCGCGCCCGCCTCCACCGGAGCCTTCACCTCATCGGGCTCCGTCACCGCCAGCCTCGGCACCGCCGCCAGCAGCCGCCGCGTGTACTCGTGCGTCGGCCGCAGCAGTACGTCCTCCACCGGCCCCGTCTCCACGATCTCGCCCCGCAGCATCACCGCGACCCGGTCGGCGAAGTCGGCGACCACACCCATGTTGTGCGTGACCAGCAGCACGCCGGTACCCGAGTCGGCCGCCAACTCCCGTAGCAGATCGAGGATCTCGGCCTGCACGGTGACGTCCAGCGCGGTCGTCGGCTCGTCCGCGATCAGCAGGTCCGGCGAATTGGCGATCGCCATGGCGATGACCACCCGCTGCCGCTGCCCGCCCGACAACTGGAACGGAAACGCCGACGCCCGCCGCTCCGGCTCGGGAATGCCGACCCGCCGCAGCAGCTCGACCGCCTCGCGGGCCGCCTCCTTGGCGGAGACGGGACGGTGGTTGCGTACGACTTCCGCTATCTGCTTGCCGACGCGGGTCAGCGGATCGAGCGCGGTCGCGGGCTCCTGGAAGACCATGGAGGCGGTACGGCCGCGCAGCCGCGCGAGTTCGGCTTCGGACGCGCTGACGACGTCCGTGCCGTTGATGGTGACCCGGCCCGATGTCCGTGCGGTGCTCGGCAGCAGCCCCATCGCGGCGAGCGCGACGGTGGACTTGCCGGAGCCGGACTCGCCGACGAGGGCGAGGGTCTCACCCGGCTGTACGCACAGCGATATGTCACAGACCGCGGGAACGTCACCTGTCTCGGTGGAGAACGTCACGTCCAGATGCTCGATGTCGAGAATGCCGCTCATCCGCGTCCCTTCACGTCGAAGGCGTCGCGCAGCCCGTCGCCGATCGCGTTGAACGCGCAGACGACGAGGATGATCGCGAGGCCGGGCGGCACGATCAGCCACCAGCGGTCCGCGTACGCCGCCGTCAGACCGGCGGACAGCATGCCGCCCCAGTCTGTCGCCGGCGGCTGTACGCCCAGGCCGAGATACGACACATACGCGACGAGCAGGATCGCGTCGGCGACCTGGAAGGTGGCCGCCACGACGATCGTCGACACGGAGCCCGGCAGGATGTGCCGGATGATGGCCCGGCCGTGCGTACCGCCGGTCGCGCGCAGCGTCAGCACGTAGTCACGGTTCTTGAGCGTGAGCGTTTCCGCCCGCACCAGCCGCGACGGAACCAGCCAGGACACCAGACCGAGCACGACGATCAGACCGACCGTGTCCGGCGTCGTGATCGCCGAGACCACCAGCAGGATGAACAGCGCCGGAATGGCGATCCCCGCGTCCACGACCCGCATCATCACCGCGTCCACCCAGCCGCCCGCATACCCCGCGACCGCACCCCACAGCGTGCCGATCACGGTAGCGAGGAGCCCGGCCGCCAGCCCGACAAGCAGCGACACCTGCCCGCCGTACATCAGCCGCCCGAGCTCGTCGTGCCCGACGGCGTCCGTGCCGAGCCAATGATCAGCGCTGGGCGGGAGGTTGACCTGGGTGAGGTCGGTGTGGGTCTGGTCGGTGGAGTAGAGCAAGGGGCCCACGAAGCAGAACAACAGGAAGAGCACGACGACCAGAACGCCGGCCACGGCGAGCCGATTGCGCGCGAAGCGCGCTGTCAGGGGCGCGGGGAACTGCGCGACAAGCCCCCACCGCCCCGCAGTCTCAGTACTACCGCTCACACCCCACCCACCTTCACCCGCGGATCCACAACCCGCTGAACGACATCCGCAAGCAACGACCCCACAACCGTCGCCACAGAAATGACAAGCACGCACCCCAGCAGCACCGGATAGTCCGAGGACTGCGCCGCACTCCAGAACAGCAGCCCCATACCGGGGTAGTTGAACAGCTGCTCAACAACCAGCGCACCGCCGAACAGCACCGGCACGTAGTACCCGAGCATCGCCACCACCGGCGTCAGCGAGTTCCGCAGCACATGCCGGAAGAGGATCGCCCGCTGCCGCGCACCACCCGCCCGCGCGGTGCGGACGTAGTCCTCGGAGAGGTTCTCCAGCGTCGCCCCCCGCATGTACCGGCTGAACACGGCCACCATGGAGGCGGCGCCCGTGACCACCGGAAGCACCAGCGCGGCCGGATCCGCGAACACCTGTGCCAGCGTGTCCCCTTGGGGCGCCTGGGAGGGGAACCAGCGCAGGGTCTGGGTGAAGAGCAGGATCAGCACGAGACCGAGGAAGTAGACCGGCGTCGAGTACGCGACGAAGCTCAGCGTGGTGATGACGTAGTCCGTCGGCTTGTTGCGCCGCACCGCCTGCCACATCCCGAGCGGGACCGCGAGCAGCAGCCCGACCAGTGCGGAGAGCACGGTCAGCACCAGGGTCTTCGGCAGGCGTTGCTCGATCAGCCGGGAGACCGCTTCGTTGAGGGTGAACGAGGTGCCGAGGTCGCCCTGGAGCAGATTGCCCAGGTAGTAGACGTACTGGACGGGCAGCGAGCGGTCCAGGCCCTGCTCGTGGTTGAACGCGGCGATCTGCTCGGCCGTCGCCTGCGGGCCGAGGATCCCGCGTGCGGGACCCCCGGGCAGTGCGTGCAGCAGACAGAAGACGACGATCGTGACGATCAGGATGACGGCCAGGGCCTGGAGCAGCCGACGGGTCAGGAAGAGGACGGTTTCCATGGCGTCAGCTGGTCCACTTCCACTGCGCCGGGTGGAAGTTGGCGAGCGAGTCCTGGGAGAAGCCGCCGAGACCGTTCTTGACGACCGAGACCTGGTAGACCGGCTCGGGCAGCCAGATCACCGGCAGGTCCTTGGCCAGGGCCGCGCTGTAGTCCTGGATCGCCTGGTTCGAACTCGACGTCGTCGAGGCGGAGATGAGCTTGTCGACCTCGGGGTTGGAGTAGTTGCCGAAGTTCGAGCCGCCCTTGGACTGGAAGAGCGAGTCGCCGGTCGGGAAGGCGTTGAAGTACCAGCTGCCCGCCGTACCGAAGAAGGACAGCTGCCACTTGCAGATCGGCTGGTCGGACGTGCACTGCGGGGTCTGCGACAGCACCGAGTTGACCGGCGCGGTCTTGATGGAGAACTTGATGCCGGTCTTCGCGAGCGAGGACTGGATCGCGCTCATCATGTTGTCCGTCACCGTCGAGCCGGACTGCGACAGCACCTGCATCTCGAACTTCGTTCCCTCGGCGACGCCGTCACCGCACTTCACCGGTTCGGTGCAGGTCATCACGCCGCCCTGCTCGGTCCAGCCGTGCTCGGTAAGGAGGTTGCGTGCCGTGTCCGTGGAGAACGGGTACGGGTTGTTCTTCTGCTCCGGCGCGACGAAGTCGGAGGCCTGTCCCTGCGGGATCGGTCCGTATCCGGCGACCGCCGTGCCGTTGAAGACGACCTTCGCCAGACTCGCCTGGTCGATCGAGTGCTGCACGGCCTGCCGGGCGTACAGCTGCTTGAACACCGCGCCCATCGCCGGGTTGTTGAAGTTGTACGGCATATAGGTGATCGCCCAGCCCGACCACGGCTTCACCTCGTAGCCCTGCGCGGTGAAGCTCTCCTTCTGGTCGAGGTCGGTCGCCTCGATGTAGCCGTAGTCGACACTGCCCGAGCGCAGTGCGTTCTTCTCGGCGTCCGCGGTGGTGAACGGCAGCAGGTTGACCGTGGAGATGCCGGGCTTCTCGCCGCCGTCGTACTTCTTGTTCGCGGTGAGGACGACCTTGCCGGCGGTCGAGAAGGACTTCACCGCGTACGGCCCGCTGATGACCTTCCAGAGCGGGTCGCTCGCGTAGCCGGAGATGTTCTTCGCGGCGTCGTTGAGGTTCTTCCACACCTGTTTGGGGTCACCACCCTTGTCCCACGCGTGCTGCGGCAGCGGGGTGATCTCGCTCAGCTCGTTGGCCAGCATCCACTGGGGGTTGTAGGCCCGGTCGAACGTGATCGTGAAGTGGCGGTCGTCGACGGTCTTGAAGGACGTCCAGGCGTCCGGCGCCTGGCCCGGCGTGTAGCCCGCCCACTCCGCCTTGTTCGCCTTGATGAGGTCGAACCAGAACTGGACATCGCGCGAGGTGATGGGCTTGCCGTCGCTCCAATGCCGGTTGCCGAGCGTGATGGTGACGCTCTTTCCGTCAGCGGCGAAGTCGGCGGCGGTGGCGATGGACGCCTTCTTGTTCCAGGCGATCTTGCCGGTGGAACCGTCGTAGGCGACGAGCCGCTCCCACAGACTGTCCGCGATGGAACGGTTGTTGGTGTTGAGATGCGCCGCCGTGCCGATCGGCAGGATCCAGTTCGGCGTGAAGTTCGCGGGCAGCGCGTAGTTGATGGCGTCGCGTGACGCGGACGGGCTGTCGCTCGCCCCGGAGCAGCCCGCGAGCAGCAACGTGCTCGCGCAGACGACGGCACCGGCGACAAGCCTCGTGCGAGCGGGGGACATGGCTCTCCTCGGCGTGAAAAAAGCGAAGGCTGGGTGGCGGAAGCCAGTCAACGACCGCCAGTGGCGAAGAAACAGACGCGCTGCTGTAAAAAGCCTGTTTCTGCTGTTCTGAAAAAAGTCACGAAGCGGTCGTACGGCCTTACGCTCGTCGCCTCGCACCCCCGGGACGGAAGTAACTCACTCCATGCCTGAAAAAAGCGTGCCGCACCGCCGGACCGCCACGGGCGGCGTCTCCGCGCTCGCCGAACGCGTCCTCGAACTGCTCGCCTCCGGGCAGGCGTCCACCCGCACCGAGCTGGCCGGACTGCTCGGCGCCGCCCCGTCGACGATCTCGCTCACCGTCGGCCAGCTCGTCGCCCACGGACTGGTCGCCGAGGAAGGCACCCGCTCCTCGAACGGCGGCCGCCCGCAGAAGGTGCTGCGCCTCGGCGGCAGCGACGGATTCGCGGTCGCCGCCGAACTCGGCGGCCGGCACGCCCATGTCGGCGTCGTCCTGCCCGGCGGCGGCCTCACCGACGTCTCCACCGTGCCCTTCCCCACGGCCGACGGCCCCGAGTCCGCGCTGCCCGGACTGTCCGAGACCCTCGAGTCCCTCGCCGACCGGCACGGACGGCATCTGCTGCGCGGCGTCGGCCTCTCCCTCCCCGGCCCGGTCGACGTCCTCTCCGGCGTGGTCACGCTCCCGTCCCGGATGCCCGGCTGGAACCGTTTTCCCGTCCGTTCCTGGCTGGAGGACCACTTCGGCGTCCCGGCCGCCATCGAGAACGACGCCAACTGCATGGCCGTCGGCGAGCACACCGTCCAGCCCCCGGAACGCCGACAGTCGATCATGGTCAAGACCGGCACCGCGATCGGCGCGGGCGTCATCGCCGACGGCCGGCTCTACCGGGGCGGATCCGGCGCCGCGGGCGAGATCACCCACGTCCGGGTCGAGGCCGCCCACGACATCCCCTGCTCCTGCGGCAACACCGGCTGCCTGGAGACGGTCGCCTCGGGCGCCGCGCTGGTGCGGATCCTGCGCGAACGGGGCCTCGACGTCGACTCCACCGAGGACGTCGTACGGCTCGCCACCGACGCCGACCCCGAGGCGACACGCGCGGTCCGGCAGGCGGGCCGCTACCTCGGCATGGTGCTCGCCGCCAACGTCAACTTCTTCAACCCCGACGCGGTGTACCTCGGCGGCATCCTCTCCACGCTGGAACCGTTCGTCGCCGCCGTCCGCAGTCAGCTCTACGAGGGCTGCCATCCGCTGGTGACCGAGCACCTGGTCATCGAACGCGCCAGCCTCGGCGCCGACGCGGGCCTGGTCGGCGCCGGCCAGTTCGCACTCCAGCGGGCGCTCGCCCATGCGCTGCACGCGGTCACCGGCGGCCACGCGTGACCCAACAGCAGCTGGGGCCCACCCCGACATCCCGGAGGCACCGAAGCATGACCGACCACCGTCGCCCCACCCCGCGTCCCGTCATCGCCGTCGCCGGACTCGGTATCGAGTCCTCGACCTTCTCACCCGCCCGCACCGAGGCCCCCGCCTTCCACCCGCGGCGCGGCGCCGACGTCCTGACCCGCTACCCGTTCCTCGCGCCGGGGGAGCCCCTGCGCTCCGCCGCCGACTGGCGTGGCGCCCTGGTCGGCAAGGCGCTGCCGGGCGGCACGGTGACGGCGGCCGCGTTCGCCGAGTTGTCCGGTGAACTCATCGACCGGCTACGGAAGTTGGGTCCGGTGGACGGTCTCTGGTTCGACATCCACGGCGCGATGACGGTCGAGGGACTGGACGACGCCGAGGCCGTGCTCCTGGCGTGCGTCCGTGACGTCATCGGTTCCGACGTCCTCGTCTCGACCTCCATGGACCTGCACGGCAACGTCTCCCGTGAGCTGGTCCACCGCTCCGACCTGATCACCTGCTACCGCATGGCCCCGCACGAGGACGCCATGGAGACGAAGGAGCGCGCCGCCCGCAACCTCGTCGACCTGCTGCGCAGTGGTGCGCCCCGCCCGGTCAAGGCGTGGATCCCGGTGCCGGTGCTGCTCGCCGGGGAACAGACCTCGACCCGTATGGAACCCGCGAAGAGCGTGTACGCGGCGGTGGCGGAGGTCGAGGCGACCGAGGGCGTGACGGACGCGGCGATCTGGGTCGGCTACGCGTGGGCGGACGAGCCGCGCAACCGGGCCGCGGTCGTCGTCACCGGACCGTCCGAGCCCGCGGTGATCGCGGGCGCTCAGCGGCTGGCCCGCGGATTCTGGGCGGCGCGACGGGAGTTCGCGTTCGTCGCGCCGACCGGCACGCTCGACGAGTGCCTCGACGAGGCGCTGGCGTCGGCCGCACGCCCGTACTTCATCAGCGACACCGGCGACAATCCCACGGCGGGCGGCGCCGGCGACGTCACCTGGGGGCTCGAACAGGTCCTGGCCCGCCCGGAGTTCAAGGACCCGGGCGGCCCGACGGTCCTCTACGCCTCACTGCCGGGCCCGGCGGCGGTGGACGCGGCGGTCGAGGCGGGCGTCGGCGCCACGGTCACCGTGACCGCGGGCGCCGAGGTCGACGACCGCCACGCCGGCCCGCTCACCCTGACCGGCGTGGTCCACGCGATCCGGCACGGTGACCGGGACGCGGAGGTGGAGGTCGTCCTGCGGGTGGGGAGCGTGCACGTGATCCTCACCCGGCTGCGCAAGCCGTACCACCATGAACACGACTTCACCGACCTGGACTTGAACCCACGGGGCGCGGACGTGGTCATCGTCAAGATCGGCTATCTGGAACCCGAGCTGTTCGCGATGTCGGCGGACTGGAAGATGGCCCTCACACCGGGCGGCGTCGACCAGGACCTCCCGCGACTCGGTCACCACCGCGTACGCCGCCCGCTGTTCCCCTTCGACGCGGACATGCCCGACCCTGACCTCACGGCCCGGATCGTCGCCCCCTCCGACCAGCCGCTCACCGGTCCCGACGAGTGAGACCGCCGTCCCCGTCGGCCTCGACGGCGTCGGCGATCAACTGGTCGATCAGCGCGATCAGTACGTCCCGGCACGACTCCCGCTCCCGCGCGTCGCACAGCAGCACGCGGACGTGCTCCGGCAGGGCCAGGGCGTCCCGGATGTCCTCGGGCGGGTAGGGGTGTTCGCCGTAGAAGCCGTTCACTCCCACGACGAAGGGGATGCCGCGGCGCTCGAAGAAGTCGATCGCGGCGAAGCTGGACTCGGGACGGCGGACGTCGATCAGGACCACCGCGCCCAGCGCGCCGATGGCGAGGTCGTTCCACATGAACCAGAACCGCTGCTGGCCGGGCGTACCGAACAGATACAGCACCAGCCCCCGGCTGATGGTGATCCGGCCGAAGTCCAGGGCCACGGTGGTGGCCCGCTTCTCCTCGATGCCGTGGAGGTCGTCGATGCCCAGGCCCGCCACGGTCAGCGGTTCCTCGGTGCGTAGCGGGACGATCTCGCTGACGGACCCGACCATGGTGGTCTTGCCGACGCCGAAGCCCCCGGCGATGAGGATCTTGACCGTGTCGGGTGGCGCTACCGCCGTGGCGGTGGGCTCAGAGCCGGCCAAGGCCGTTCCTCACTTTCTTCAGCAGGTCCAGGTCCGGGGAGCGAGGGGAGACGGGGTGCGGCGGGTGGGCGGTGATCAGGCCCGCCTCCAGCAGATCGCACAGCATGATCACGACGACGCTCACGGGAAGGTCGAGATGGGCCGCCAGCTCCGCCACGGCGATCGGCTCCCCGCACCGGCGCAGGATCCGGGCCTGCTCCGGCTGCGGGCGGGGCGCCCGCGCCGGCGGCGGATCCACCGCGGTGACCGTCGTGATCAGCGTGAAGTCACCGCGGCTGGGGCGGGTCCGTCCGCCGGTCAGCGCGAAGAGTCGTACCAGACGGCCCGTCGAGTCGTCCTGGGCCACCTCACGCGCCAGGACCGACATTGGCCCGCGGCGCCGCGCTCAGGTGCTCGCCGATCTTCTTCACCAGCATGTTCATCTGGTACGCCACCACGCCGACGTCCGCGCCCTGGCTGGTGAGGACGACGAGATGGGCGCCCGGGCCCGCGGAGGTGAGGATCAGATAGCTGTGCGCCATCTCGATCAGCGCCTGGCGCACCGGGCCGCCGCGGAAGTCCATGCTGACGCCCTTGCTGAGGCTCATCAGGCCCGACGCCGTCGCCGCCAGCCGTTCGGCGTCGTCGCGCAGAAACCCGGTGGACTTGCTGACGACCAGCCCGTCCTCGGAGAGCACGACGGCGTGGTTCACCTCGGCGACCCGCTCCACGAGTCCGGTGAGCAGCTGGTCGAGCTGGGTGTGCGTGGCGGGGGTGGGGCGTGTCATGGCGTTGTCCTTCATGTGCGGTCGGCGGGCGGAGTCGAAGACTGGGGGGCGTCGGCCGCGGTCGGCTCCTCGTCGGCGCCGTCGTCACGCGCCCGGAGCGTGCCGCGCTGGAAGCCGGCGAGCGAGGCGGCGGCCCGCTCCGCGGTGAAGTCGTCCGCGTGACCGTTCTCTTCGGCGGCCGGGGCCTCGTCACGCAGCTCGGCGGCGAGGCTGGTCTGCGGCACCCGGCGGGGCAGCGGGGTGAGGCGGTCCTTGGGGGCGCCGGTGGTGGGCCGACGGTCCGCGGCCGGGGCGGAGGCGGTACGGGCCGAGGCAGAGGCGGTACGGGCCGCGACGACGGGACGGGGCTCCCGTACGGGCTCCTCGGGCTCGGCGGCCTCGGCGTGCTCGATGTCGTCTGCGGCCGTAACCGAGTCCGCGGACATGCCGGTATCCGTATCCGTACCTGTATCCGCTTCTGTAGCCGCATCGGCATCGGCATCGGCATCCGGGGCCGGCACCTCCCGCACCACCACCTCGTGCGGGATGAGCACGATCGCCGTGGTCCCGCCGTACGGCGAGGAGCGCAGGGTGACGGTGATGCCGTGCCGGTGTGCGAGGCGGGAGATCACGAACATGCCGAGCCGGAGGTCGTCGGCGAGTGCCACCACGTCGAACTGCGGGGGCTCGGCCAACTGGGCGTTGAGGGAGGCGTAATCCTCCTCGGACATCCCCAGGCCCCGGTCCTCGACCTCCACGGCCAGGCCCTTGGCGACCAGCGCGGCCCGTACCCCGACCGGGCTGGGCGCGGGGGAGTACACGGTCGCGTTGTCGATCAGCTCGGCCAGCAGATGGATCACGTCCGCCACCGCGGGCGGCGCGAGCGCCACCTCCTCCTCGGTGTGCACCTCCACCCGCTGGTACTCGGCGACCTCGCCGACCGCACCGCGCAGGATGTCGGTCAGCGCGACCGGCTGCGTCCAGGTGCGGCCGGGCCGCTCGCCGCTGATGATGACGAGGTTCTCCTCGTAGCGGCGCAACTGGCTGGCCGTGGAGTCCAGTTCGTACAGGCCCTTGAGGATCTCGGGGTCCTGGTGCGCGCGCTCCAGCGCGTCCAGCTTGGTCAGCTGCAGATTGACCAGGTTCTGGCTCTGCCGGGCGATGCCCAGGATCACCTTCTGGAAGCCGCGCCGGGTGTCGGCGAGTTCGACCGCGGTGTGCACGGCCGTGCGCTGCGCGGTGTTGAACGCCGTGGCCACCTGGCCGAGTTCGTCGTTTCCGTAGTCCAGCGGCGGGGTCGCCTGCTCCACGTCGATCTTCTCGCCCCGGTTCAGCCGGGCGACCACATCGGGCAGCCGCTCCTGGGCCAGGCCGAGCGTGGCCACGCGCAGACCGCGCAGCCGCCGGGACAGGGAGCGGGTGATCCGCCAGGACATCCACACGCACACCAGCAGGGCGAGCAGTCCGCCAGCACTGAGTGAACCGGCCGTGATCAGCAGGTTGTCGGACGTGTCGGCGCTCCGGTCGAGCAGTCCGGCCGTCTGCCGCTTGATCAGCGTCCCGTACGCGTCGGCGAGTTTCGCGAACGCGGTTTCCCACTGCTTCTCCACATCGGGCAGGGGGATCCTGCGGGCACCCGCGCTCTCCGCCCGGGCCGCCAGCACCCGGTCCTCGAGGGATTCCAGCGTCTGCCACTCCCGGCTCTGCAGGATCCGCTCGGTCTCCGTCTTCGCGTCGCCGCTCAACTGGGGGACGATCTGGTCCTCGACCAGCCAGCGCCGCGTGTTGACCGACTCCGCGAACCGGGACCAGGCCTCCTCGTCCAGATACCCGGACGGCCACGCCAGGGTGAGCCGGGCATCCTCCTGCGAGGCCAGCTCCGCCGCGTGCTCCACCGCGACGAGCGGGCCCGCCTGCGCGGTGAGGTCGCCGTCGTCGACCAGGGACAGCGCCTGGAAGGCGTGGATCTGCCCGTCGATGATCGCGCTGTACTGGTCCAGCGCCTGCTGTGCGGTGATGTCGGTGGGGTCGTCGACCTGCCCGCGGTAGTACTCCAGGCTGCTCAACGACCCGACGACGGAGGTCAGGCGGTCCGAGATCCGGGCGGGGGCGCGCTCGATCTCGTCGCTCTGGCCCACCAGTTTGGCGACCGCCTCGTCCGTCTTGAGCCGCTGCGCGTCCAGGGCGCTCCGGGAGCCGTTCGGTGAGGCCATCCATGCCGCCGACAGTCTGCGCTCCGTCTGCAGGGCGAGCGTGGCCTCAGTGCCCATGGCGCCGGTCGACCGGCTCAACTCGGTCTGCCCGCGCAGTCGCAGCCCCTCCGTGAACATCTGCGTCGTCGTCACACCCCACATCGCGGTGAGGATGACGCTGGGCACCAGGGCCAGGAGGATCAGGGAGAGACGTATGGAGCCGATGCGGCGCCGGGAACGTGTCCGTGGAGACATCGTCGTCCTAGGGCGATCAGTGGGCGGCGGGGGAGTGGGAGGGGGTGCGCAGGATGCTATCCGCACAAGTGACCGCACGTGTCGGAAGGGGCGAATCTTTGACGGCAGGAGCGCATGAGCGGTCCGGTCAGCGCGTGCCCCTGGCGGCGAACCCGGCCACCGCGCCGACGTTCGCCCGGGAGACGATCGCCGGGCCCGTGAGCACCGGGGCCACACCGCCGCCGCTGATGTTGCCGTTCGTCCGGTACAGCCACAGGGAGTCCACGGCGAGATACCCCTGCAGATACGGCTGCTGGTCCACCGCGAACTGCACGGAACCGTTCTCCACGGCCTTGACCAGGTCGTTGTCGAGGTCGAACGTCGCCACCTTCGCGTCGCTGCCCGCCTCCTTCACCGAGCCGACCGCGGCGAGCGCGAACCGCGCGCCATTGGTGACCACTTCGTCGATGCTCCGGTCCTGGCGCAGCGCGGCCGTGATCGCGGCGGAGGTCGCGGTCATGTCGGTGCCCTCCACATAGAGGTTCTGCGTCGCGCCGCCGAACGTCTTCTTCACCCCGGCGCAGCGCGCCTCCAGGGCGACGTTGCCGCGTTCGTGGATGACACACAGGGCGTGCTTGGCCTTGAGTTCGTCCAGCTTGTCGCCGACGGCCCGACCCGCGACGCTCTCGTCCTGACCGAAGTACTCCAGGAGCCCCGCCGACTGCCAGGCGTCGATACCGGAGTTGAGTCCGACCACGGGGATGCCCGCCTTCTTGGCCTCGCCGACCGCACCCGTCATCGCCGCGGGCCTGGCCAGAGTCACCGCGATGCCGTCGACCTTGTCCCGGACCGCGTTCCGCATCAGCTCGGCCTGGCCCGCCGGGTCGGGGTCGCTGACATAGGTGAGGTCGACGTCGTCCTTGGCGGCCGCCGCCTCGGCCCCCTTCCGCACCCGCTCCCAGAAGATGTCGCCCTCCGCGCCGTGGGTGACCAGAGCGACCTTCATCCCCGTCCCGCCCGCCGCTGCCGTGTCCGCCCGGCTGTCGGCGTCATCGCCCCCGGAGCAGCCGGCCAGCAGCAGACAGGCGGTGGCCAGGACGACCACCGCACGAGCCGGGCGTGGGGAACCGGAGGAAGGAGGCGGAGTCTTCATGGGGGTGCGGGCACCTCGCTGTGCAGCCGAGCCGGAAGAACGGGAGAGCGTTTGCCGGGCCGCACGAGGCGTGCGCCGAACGGGTGACTCTCGCTGGGGCGGATCACATCGTGTACGGCCACCGGTCGTCAAGTGCGCCACCACGTGGAGTGAGTTGTCGCTCCCACATCGTGATGTGCGCTGGCCGGAAGCGCGCGGCGCCGCCGTGCCGGTTGCGCCGACAAACCGTCAGCTCACCTTGCGCGCCACCGCCCCGTACATCGCGATGTCCTCGTCCCGGACCACCTCGGTGCCCGTGCCGTCCGGGCGCCACTTGTGGACCTGGACGATGCCCGGCTCGACGAGCTCGAGCCCCGTGAAGAACTCCTCGGCCTCGGTGTGCGTCCGCAGCCGCATCGGCATACCGCGAGCCGCGTACTCCCGCGCCACCCGTCCGACCTCTTCCGGCGCGAACTCGGCGGTACCGATGGACATCGCGAGAAAACTGCCCGCGGGAAGCGGTTCCAGCAGCCGCCGTACGATCCCGACGGCGTCGTCCTCGTCCAGCAGGAAGTGCACGATCGCGATCACCGTCAGCGCGACCGGCTCACCGAGATCGAGCGTCTCCCGGAACGCCGGGGCGTCGAGCACGGCCGCCGGTTCCCGCATGTCCGCCTCGATGTACGACACCCTGCCCTCCGCCGTACCCGACACCATCCCCTCCGACAGCGCGAGCACGAGCGGATCGTTGTCGACGTACACCACCCGCGCCTCGGCCGCCGCCTGCGCGATCTCATGGATGTTCGGCGAGGTCGGTATGCCCGTCCCGATGTCCAGGAACTGCCGTATCCCCGCCTCCTGAGCCAGATACCGCACCGCCCGGTTCATGAAGTCCCGGTTGGCCCGCATATGAACAGGCAACGCAGGCCACTCCCGAACCATGGCATCACCGGCTTCCCGGTCGGCCGGGTAGTGATCGTTCCCGCCGATGATGTAGTCGTAGATCCGAGCGGAGTGAGCGTGCTCGGTGTCGATGCGGTCGGTGGTCAAGGGATCCTCCACTTATCGGGAAGTTGACGGCAACGCCCTCAGGGGCGCGGGGAACTGCGCGACCAGCCACCCACGAACCTGCACCCGCCAGACTCGATGAAACCCCTACGGCGCAACCGCTTTGACAACCTTCCGCCGAACCCGCCGCGGTTCTTGATCCGGCAGCCACCCGAACACAAGACAACTCCCCACCACACCCAACAGCAGCCCCACAAAGAAGCCACCCAGGTTGGACGTCATCCAGGTCCCCAGCGACACCAGCACCCCGGTGATCGAATAGAACAACCGCTGCGCCGGATTGAACAGCACCAGCAACCCCAGCAGCACCATCAGCGCAGGCAGCAGATACCCGGCCACCCCCTGCATCCCCACATGCAGCATGACCTTCATCGACGCCTTCATGGTGAGGAGGACCTCCACCCCGCCCAGCACAAGCAGCAACCCGCCCCAGAACGGCCGGCCGGCCCGCCACCCCGACATCAGCAACCCTTGCTGCTGAAGCTGAGTTTCAGGCCGGGAAGCTTGAACACCCCGGCGGTGGTGGCGTAGTTGGTCTGCCGCAGATTCTTGATGCGCACGGTGTCGGCCTGCTGACTGAACACCCCGATCGGCCCCTTCACCCCGGCCTTGGTCAACGTACTCGCGTCGTTGCCGATCTCGATGTTCTTGAAGGCGGCGTCACCGGACAGCTCGGTCGAGTCGGTGGTCAGGTCGCGCGCATGCACTTTCTCCGCGCCGCTGCCCGCCGTGATCAGCAGGTTCGTACCGCCGAGATCGACGCTCTGACACAGCTTGGTGAGCGTCGCGTCCTTGATCGCGGACGTGACGACCAGGACCTGCCCGCCGGTGTCGCCGGCGTTCGGGCTGCCCGGCGCCATGTTGTCGAGGCCGCCGAACTGCTCGAAGCCCGTGCCCTTGAGCTCGGTCGCCGTGACGGTGAAGGGCATGCCGGAGATCGCGAACTGCACGCCCAGCGCCCCTTCGGCGGTGAGCACCGCGAGCGCGGCGGTGACCAGCGTGGCGGGTACGGCCATCACCGCGGCCCGGCGCAGCCGGACCCGGCCGCGTCTGTGCGGCTCGGCGGAGGTGGTGGATGTGGTGGAACCGCTTTCGGGGGTGTGGTCGGCGGACGACGAGACGTCCGAGGGCGGGGTCATGGCGGCTCCAGAGGACTGGTGAATGCGGTCGGATCGTGCACGGCACGGCGTCCTGGCGCGGACAGCGGCTGCCGCGCACGCCTCCCCACAACTCCCGGCGGTCGCAAGGGCTTTCTCGTTACGCGGCAGTAGCCGCCGAGGAAGTTACCGGGGGTTACATTTGAGGGTCAAGAGAGTTGTGTAAAAAACGTGCCGATTGTGTGCCACCTGTGCGCCAAGGGCTTCCCGGCCTCCGCGAAGACCGCGGTTCGTGTCCCAACTCCCTTGAGAACCCTTGACGTTGAACAACCCTCAGGTTTACAACTTGCACTGCTCTCCCCGGATCCGTGGCGCCGGATCCGCCCCGCGGCACTGCCCGCGTTCTCCCGGACCTCTTGTCCTCCCCGGCGGGCCTTTCCCGCCCCCTCCCCGGCCGCTCACAGGCCGGCTTGTCGTTGCCGGTCCGTCACGTACGGAGAAGGCGTCTCGGACCGGCAACGGCAGGCACTCACGCGCGCCCACCCCCCACCTTCACCCCTTCACCTCAGAATCGAGGCACCCCCATGCGCACGCGAACCCTGCTCACCCTGGCCACCGCCGTCGCCGCCCTCACCCTCCCGGCCGCTGTCCCCGCCTCCGCGGCCGACACCCAGGTCCTCACCACCGGCGGCCTCGCCGGCACGCCCGTCGCCGTCGGCGATGTCCTCACCGCACCGCTGGCCAGTGGCACCAAGGCCACCCTCTACTCCAGCGCGACCGGCACCAGCGGCATCTCCTGCGCGGAGTCGCAGTTCACCGCGACCGTCACCGACAACCCCACCGCGCCCGGCACCGCCACCGAGTCCGTCACGGGCCACACCTTCAACAGCGCCAGCTGCACCACCAATGTCGTCGGCGTGCTCGGCGTCACCAGCATCTCCGTCGACAACCTGCCCTACACGACGTCCGTGTCCTCCGACGGCAGCCTCACCGTGACCCCGGCGAGCGGCTCCGCCATCCAGACGACGGTCGTGCTGCGCACCCTTCTGGGCAGCATCACCTGCGTCTATCAGGCCCCCAGCCTGACCGGCCGGGCGGACAACACCGACAACAGCATCGCCTTCACCGCCCAGCAGTTCACCAAGACGTCCGGCTCCTCGCTCTGCTTCGCCAACGGCTACTTCACCGCCAAGTACGCCCCCGTGACCGACGCGGGCGCACTCGTCTACGTCAACTGACCCTCGTACGCCCGGCGTTCAGCTCCGACGCAGACGCAGGGCCAGGGCGGTGCCGCCGATGAGCACCAACACCGCCGCGGCGCCGCCCGCCACCATCGGGGCCGAGGGGCCCGAGCCGGCGTCGGGGGTGGAGGCGAGCGGGGTGCTGTCCGGGGTCTGCGGGGTGGCGGCCGCCGGACTCGGCGGTGCGCTGTTCCGGGTGGGCGTCGGCGACGGGGCCTTGCTCTTCTCGGCGGGGCTCTTCTCGGCAGGCGATGCCGACTTGCCGGCCGGCGACGCCGAACCCGGCGCTTTCGGCGTCGCCGCGCTCCCGCCCCGCCCGGACGCCGGGAACACCACGTCCGAGCACGAGTAGTACGTGTCCGCCGTGCTGGTGTTCTGCCAGATCGTGTACAGCACATGCCGCCCCGTCCGGTCGGACGGCAGCGTCCCGGTGATCCGGTACGCGCCGTCCGTCAGGGCCGGGTCCGTCACCTCGGCGAACGGTTGCGACGGCAGGTCGGACCAGGTGAGCGGCTTCGACGGGTCGTATCCCTGCTTCGTCAGATAGACCCGGAACGTGCCGGTGTGCGGGATGGTCGAGGCGTACCGCATCGTCAGTGCCGCGCCCGGCTTCAGGTTCGTCGACGGCCAGTCGGAGCGGGCCAGGTCGAGCCCCCGGTACGCGGGCAGGCCGCCGCTGCACAACTGCCCGTCCGGGATGGTCTGCCGGTCCCGGCCGTTCACGTTCGCGATCCGCAGGTTGTCCCAGGCGGTGAAGGGCGCGCCGTTCGCGCCGACGGCCGCCTCGCAGGCCGCCGAACCGGTCGCCTCTCCGCCCTCGGGGGAGCAGGCGTACACCCGGCTCACCGGATCCGTGGGCGCACCGTGCGCCTGTGCCGGTCCCGCCGCCCAGAGAGGAAGAAGGAACGGGGCCACGGCTACGGCCCCCAGGGCTCTGCGGTATGCGGTCATCCGGGACATCCGGAACGTCTCCTCGGCCGGGCATGCGAACGGTCTGTCGTGTTGCGAGCGGTCTGCTGTGTGCAGTACGGACGACGCGTCCGGCGCGTTCATCGCGTGACGTCCGGGGTGAAAGGTGTCGTAACCGGTCAACTGCCCGCTGTCTAGGGTGGGTTTCCGGCCGGATCGAGGGTTTCCCCTGTATCCGGATGGTGATTCCTTTGCCTATCGTTCGACCTCAGCTGACCCACAGGTAACCCCTGGACGGGTCGGCGTCCGCGCCCGGCCGGCCACGCAACGCACTTCGGGTTTCCTCCCGACCGCTTTTCGGCTCACCCCCCGCCGCTTCGAGGACGAAGCGAATCGACCGCCGCTCCGCGCTGCCCGGAGTCCGGCAACGAAAGGCAAAGCCCTTGCGTACCTCCCCCTCGCTCAGACGGAAGCTGATATCCGTCGCGGCGGTCTCCGCCGCACTCGTCACCGCCGCCACCGCCTCGACCGCCGTCGCCCAGGAAACGGGCGCCCGGGAAGCCGCCGCCGTCCCGGCCGCGCAGACCGAGGCCGCCCCCGGCGCCGTCGCCGACCGTCTCATCGTCGGCTACAAGTCCGGTGCCACCGAGGCCAAGTCGAACAGGGCCGCGGACGCCGACGCCGTGGCCAAGGGCAAGGAGGCCGGCGAAGACCTGGACTTCCAGCGCCGCCTTGGCACCGGTGCCGCCCTGGTCGAGCTCGGTGAGAACCTGTCGAGGACCGATGTCGCCGACGTCGTCGCCGAGTACCAGGCAGACCCGCAGGTCGCCTATGTCGTACCGGACCGCCTCAACACCGCCAAGGCCGACCCGAACGACACCGAGTACGCCAAGCAGTGGGACCTGTTCGAGGCCACCGCGGGCATGAACGTGCCGGGCGCCTGGGCGACCACCACCGGCACCGGTGTCACCGTCGCCGTCATCGACACCGGTTACGTCACGCACTCGGATCTCGCGGCCAACGTCGTAAGCGGTTACGACTTCATCTCCGACACCGCCGTCTCCGTCGACGGCAACGGCCGTGACAGCAACCCGGCCGACCCGGGCGACTGGTACAACGCGAACGAGTGCGGCGCCGGCATCCCGGCCAGCGACTCCTCCTGGCACGGCACGCACGTGGCGGGCACCATCGCCGCGGCCACCAACAACAGCAAGGGTGTCGCGGGCGTCGCGTACGGCGCGAAGATCTCCCCGGTGCGCGTCCTCGGCAAGTGCGGTGGCTACGACTCCGACATCATCGACGCCATCACCTGGGCGTCCGGCGGTACGGTCTCCGGCGTCCCGGCGAACACCAACGTCGCCAAGGTCATCAACATGAGCCTCGGCGGCAGCGGCGCCTGCTCCTCGGCCACCCAGAGCGCGATCAACGGGGCCGTGAACCGGGGTACGACGGTCGTCGTGGCCGCGGGCAACGAGAGCGACAACGTCGCCAACCACAACCCGGGCAACTGCAACAACGTCATCTCGGTCGCCGCGACCAACCGCTCCGGCGCCAAGGCGTCCTACTCCAACTTCGGCTCCCTCGTGGACATCTCGGCGCCCGGCGGCCAGACCAGCACCGGCACCGCGAACGGCATCCTGTCCACGCTGAACTCCGGCGCGAAGACCCCGTCGACCGAGAACTACGACTACTACCAGGGCACCAGCATGGCCACCCCGCACATCGCGGGCCTCGCCGCGCTGATGGAGTCGGCCAACTCCGCGCTGACGCCGGCCCAGGTCGAGTCGGCCATCAAGGCCAACGCCCGTGCCCTGCCCGGGGCTTGCTCGGGCGGCTGCGGCGCGGGCCTGGCGGACGCGGCCAAGACGGTGCAGGCGGTGAGCGGCTCCGGCGGCTCCACGGGGGGCACCACCTTCACCAGCGGCACGGCCGTCTCCGTCCCGGACAACGGCGCGGCCGTCGAGTCCTCCATCGCGGTCAGCGGCCGCAGCGGCAACGCGCCCTCGGCCCTCCAGGTCGGCGTGGACATCACCCACACCTACCGCGGTGACCTGGTCATCGACCTGATCGCGCCGGACGGTTCGGCCTACCGCCTGAAGTCGGCCTCGTCGGACTCGGCGGACAACGTCAACACCACCTACACGGTGAACGCGTCCAGCGAGACCGCGAACGGCACCTGGAAGCTGCGCGTCCAGGACACGGCGGCGCAGGACACGGGCAGGCTCAACAGCTGGAAGCTGACTTTCTGAGCGAACACGTCCACAAGCGGACGGGCCGACCGGTGCGGATGGGCACCGGTCGGCCCGTCGTTTTTTGCCGTCGTTCGATACCGTCCACCCTGTTTTTCGGCCAACCCTTCACGGGCGCCACACGATGCGAAGGGTGTGAATGCGCTAGTCGCGGGAATGGAGTGAAAGTCGACGGGACGACTGGGGCTCGTCGATCACGCTGTACGGTGAGTTATCTTATACGGGGAGTCAGAAACAAACGGCGCGAGCCGTCTTTTTTGTTCAGGAGTCCCCACGATGGCGAGGCAGTTACGCGCCGAGCAGACCCGCGCGACCATCATCACCGCGGCCGCCGATCTGTTCGACCACCAGGGATACGAGTCGACCAGTCTGAGCGACATCGTCGAGCACGCCCGCGTCACCAAGGGCGCCCTGTATTTCCACTTCGCGGCCAAGGAGGATCTGGCCCACGCCATTCTGGAGATCCAGTCCACGGCGGCTCGAAAACTGGTGGAGGACATGGACAGCCGGGGCTGCACGTCCCTCGAAGCGCTGATCCGCACCACGTTCGGCATCGCCCGCCTGTCCGTGGACGGCCCGATACACCGGGCCGGACTCCGGCTCGCCACCGCCGGAGTCGCCGTACGGCCGCCGCTGCGGCACCCCTTCACCGAGTGGCTGGAGTTCTCCTCGCGCAAGCTCGGCGGCGCGGTCAGGGAGTCCGATGTCCACCAGGACATCGATATCGAAGCCGTCGCCCACGCCCTGGTCTCCTTCTTCGTCGGCACCCGGATCGTGGGACGCTCCCTCGACCCACTCGCCCGGCAGCCCCGCCGCATGGCCGAGATGTGGCATGTCCTGATCCGCGGCCTGGTCCCCGTCCCCCGCCGCGCCCGCTACCTGAGCCTGGCCACCAGACTGGAACGGGAAATCACGGCCGGCTAAGCGCCCCGTAGGGGCGCGGGGCTGTATCCATATGCGGCTCCGCCGCGTGGGCGCGACCAGCCACGACGGAGCCGCAGAAAACCGACGGCATATAGCGCCCCGAAGGGGCGCGGGGCTGTATCCAGATGCGGCTCCGCCGCGTGGGCGCGACCAGCCCCCACCGGCCCGCAGCCGACCGACGGCATTTCGCGCCCCTTCCAACCACGCACCCTTCCAGCGGAGCTGGGGCGATACCGTGACGCGCATGCCCTCCGCCCCGCCCGCACCCGTCATCCTCGGCAACGAACCCGGCTCATTCCCGCACAGCGTCCTCGCCGAGCGGCACCCCGCGATCGTGCGGCAGATCCGCGAGGCCTTCCCGTACGGCCCCGCGCAGCAGCACGCACTCGACGCGCTCCTCGACAGCTGCACCAAGGGCGTGGCCGAACCGCTCCCGGCCGACGCGCCCGACCGGGAGCGCTGGCAGGGCTGGGGCGCGGCCGAGCACACCGGCCGGTCCTGGTTCGACATCCCGTGGCTGTGGTCCGAGAGCTACTTCTACCGCCGGCTCCTCGACGCGGTCGGCTACTTCGGTCCCGGCGCCTGGCAGGGCATCGACCCGTTCCGCCCCTCCAAGCTCGCCGAACTCGACGCCCCGGAGACGGACGAGGAACTCGCCGCGCTCGACGACCTGGAGGCGAAACCGGCCGACGAGCAGGCGCGCGCCCTGCTGCACGGCTCCCTGTGGGGCAACCGCGCGGACCTCGGCTTCCGCCTCTCCGCCAAGGGTGCGGGAACACCCGCCGCCACGCCCGCCCTGGTCGCCGACGACAGCGACACCCTCTGGTCGCTGCTGCCCCCCTCCGGCGCCGGCACCCTCTGCCTCGTCGCCGACAACGCGGGCCGCGAACTCATCCCCGACCTGCTCCTCATCGCCCACCTCCTCGCGCACGGGCACATCGGGCGGGCGGTGCTGCACATCAAGCCGTACCCGTACTACGTCTCCGACGCCACGACAGCCGACGTCCTGGACGCGCTGCGCCGGATCACCTCCGTACCGGGCGTGGCCGCCGGGCACGGGCGTGAGTTGTGGGCGGCGATGACCGACGGCCGCCTGACGGTACGGGCCCACCCCTTCTCCTGTGCCCCGCTGCCGTACGCCGCCATGCCCGACGACCTGCGAGCGGACTTCGCCTCGGCGACCCTCACCGTGGTCAAGGGCGACCTCAACTACCGCCGCCTGGTGGGCGACCGGATGTGGCCGCCGACCACACCCTTCGACGAGGTCACCGCGTACTTCCCGGGTCCGGTCGCCGCGCTGCGCACCCTGAAGTCAGATGTGATCACCGGCCTCGACCCCGCCACGGAGGCCGCACTGGTCGCCGCAGAGGGACAGTGCTGGCGGACCGGTGGCACACACGCCCTGATCCAGGTCCGCACCTGAGGGCATGCGACTACTGTGGTGATCATGACAAATCCCTGATACTCATGCGCGCATGACGTCATGTCACTTACCTGCGGGACCGCGGAAGTTCGCGGCGACCCTGGCCGCCCTGACCCTCGCCCTCACGGCATGCGGCGACGACGAGGGCTCCGACTCCGCGTCCGGCGATAAGAAAACCGTCACCGTGGCCGCACTGCCACTGATCGACTGCGCCGCGCTCTATATCGCACAGGACCGCGGGCTCTTCGAGAAGGAGGGCCTGGACGTGCGGATCCAGCAGATCCAGCAGAGCCTCCAGGCGCTGCCCGCGCTGTCGAAGGGGCAGGTCGACATGGTGGCGAGCGCCAACTACGTCACCTACTTCCAGGCCCATGAGCAGGGCACCCTCGACATCCGGATCGTCGCCGAGTCGATCCGGGCCGCGCCGCACATGATGGACGTACTGGTCCCGAAGGACTCGGACATCAAGACCGCCGCCGACCTCGAGGGGCGGAAACTCGCCGTCAACCTGCTCAACAACGTTCAGTCGCTGACCCTGAACGAGATCCTGGAGAAGGAGGGCGTCGGCAAGCCCGTCTACCGGCAGGTCGCGTTCCCGCAGATGGGCGCCGCCCTGGAGAAGGGGCAGGTCGACGCGGTCCACGCGGTCGAGCCCTTCGACAGTGTGATCCAGGACGAGTTGCAGGCGAGGATCGTGGTGGACGGGGCGGCCGCGCCCGTCGAGGACATCCCGCTCAGCGGTTACCTCACGTCGAGCCGCTTCGCGGACGAGAACGAGGAGACCCTCGCGGCCTTCCAACGGGCCCTCAAGGCCGCCGCCGAGATCGCCGGGAAGGACCCGTCGGCGGTACGGGAGATCCTGCCGACGTACACGAAGGTGACCGAGGAGCAGGCGGAGCAGATCGGGCTGCCGGCCTTTCCGCCCACCGTGGACGCCGAGCAGATCTCCCGGCTCACCGACCTGATGAAGAAACAGGGGATGCTGAAGAAGCCGATCGACCCGGCGACCCTCGTGGTGAAGTGAGACGGCGTCAGGAACTCGGGCTCGGTCTCCTCGGCGTGCTCCTCGCCTTCGGGGTGTGCGAGGCGGTGAGCCGGGCCGGGATCGTGCGCCGCAGCTATCTGCCGCCCGCCTCCGAAGTCCTCTCGCGGGCCTTGGAGCTGGCGGGCGACAGCGTTTTCCTGGACGGCATCGGGGCCACCCTGCGCGCCTGGATGCTCGGGCTCGGCCTCGCGTGCGCGATCGCCGTCCCGCTGGGTCTGCTGCTGGGCAGCGTGCCCCTCGTCGACGCCGCCGTACGCGCGATCGTGGAGTTCCTGCGGCCGCTGCCGTCCGTCGCGCTGATCCCGCTGGTCTCCCTGCTGCTCGGCTCCGGCACCGAGACCAAGGTCGCGCTGATCACCTACGCGTGCGTGTGGCCGATCCTCTTCAACACCGTCTACGGCCTCGGCGAGACCGACCCCCTCGCCAAGGACACCCTGCGCGCCTTCGGCTTCGGGCGGCTCGCCGTCCTGCTGCGCGTCGAACTCCCCGGCACGGCCCCCTTCATCGCCGCCGGCATCCGCATCTCGGCCGCCGTCGCGCTCATCCTCGCCGTCGCCACGGAGATCCTCGCGGGCTTCGGCGAGGGCCTCGGCATCTTCATCGCCCAGGCGAGCCTGTCGACGGACGGCACCCGCGACGTGCTCGCGGGTGTGGTGTGGGCGGGCGCGCTGGGGCTTCTCATCAACGGCGTCCTGGTGTGGGGCGAGCGGCGGCTGTTCCCGTGGACGCCGGAGCAGCGGGAGCGGGCGGCGGCCTATCGGGGGAGGGGCGTGTGAGCCGGGACAGTGCGGTGGCGGTGCGGGGTGGTGGCGTACGGCAGGTCGGGCGGGGCGCCGTGGGCGGTGGGCTGCTGCGCTGGGCCGTGCTCGCCGTCGCCGTCGGGTGCTGGGAGGTGGCCGCCCGGGCGCACGACAGCGTGTACTTCCCGCCACCGGGTCGTATCACCGACCACGCCTACGAGTTGTGGTTCTCCGGCCCGGTCCGGCACGTGTTCCTCACCGACGCGGCCGTCGACAACATCGGCCCCAGCCTCGGCCGGATGGCCGCCGGGTTCCTGATCGCCGCCGTCGCCGGCATCGCGCTCGGTGTGGCGGTGGGCCGCTCGCGCCGGACGTACGCGCTGTGCAACCCGGTGCTCCAGTTCGCGCGGGCCGTACCACCCCCGGCCCTCGTCCCCGTCTTCGTCGTCGTCCTCGACTTCGGTACGCAGATGCAGGTCGCGTCGATCGCCTTCAGCGCTCTCTGGCCGGTGCTGATCAACACCGCGGAGGGGGCCCGCAACACCGACCCGCTGCGCCTCGACGTCGCCGCGGTCCTGCGGCTGAACGCCGTCGAAAGGCTCCGCTTCCTCCTCCTGCCCTCCGCGCTGCCGCGCATCTTCGCGGGCCTGCGCCTGAGCCTTTCGCTCTCCCTCATCCTCATGGTGTTCTCGGAACTGCTGCCGGGCACCGCGAACGGCATCGGCTTCACGCTCACCGACGCCCAGTCCCGTTCCGACCTGCTCACCGTCTGGGCGGCGCTGGTCCTGCTCGGCGCCCTCGGATATCTGCTCAACACCGGCCTGCTGGCGGTCGAGAAGCGGCTGATCGGCAAGGGGAGGCCCGTATGAACTCGCACGGGAGGCCCATATGAGCGCACAGGGGAGGCCCGTATGAGCGGCACCGTCCTCGACGCCGTCGTGCGGCTGCTGCGCGACACCGGCATGACCACCGTCTTCGGCAACCCCGGCTCCACGGAACTGCGCATGCTCCGCGACTGGCCCGACGACTTCACCTACGTCCTCGGCCTCCAGGAGTCCACCGCCGTCGCCATGGCCGCCGGACACGCCCTCGGCACCCGCAGCGCCGCCTTCGTCTCCCTCCACTCCGCCGGCGGCGTCGGCCACGGCCTGGGCGCCGTCTTCAACGCCTACCGCGACCGCGTCCCCCTGGTGATCGTCGCGGGCCAGCAGGCACGCTCGCTGATCCAGCTGCGCCCGTTTCTCGGCGCCGACCAGCCCGCCGAATTCCCGCGCCCGTACGTGAAGTTCGCCCGCCAGCCGGAACGCGCCGCCGACGTGCCCGCCGTCCTCGCCGAGGCCCACCGGATCGCGATGACCCATCCGCGCGGGCCGGTCTTCGTCTCCGTACCGGAGGACGACTGGGACCGGCCCGCCGAGCCCGTGGCGCCGCGGACCGTGCACGGCGGCTTCATGGCCTCGCCCTCGGCGCTCGCCCACCTCGCCGCCCGGCTCGACGCGTGCGCCCGGCCCGCGCTGGTGATCGGCCCGGGCGTTGACGACGAGGAGGCGCAGTCCGAGGCGCGTGCGCTGGCCGAGCGCACCAGGTCGGCGGTGTGGATCAGCCCGCTGTCCGGCCGCTCGGGCTTCCCCGAGACCCACCCGCTCTTCCAGGGCTTCCTGCCCCCGGTGGCAGGCGCACTCGCCGCGCGCCTGGCACCGTACGACGTGGTCGTGGCCCTCGGCGCACCCCTGTTCACGTACCACGTCGCCGACGACGGCCCGCTCCTGCCGCCAGGCACCGAGCTGTTCCACCTGGACTGCGATCCGGCGCAGGCGGCCTGGCTGCCGCTGGGCACAAGCCTCGTCACCACCCTCAAACCGGCCCTCGCCCATCTCACCGCGCGGCTGTTGGACCCCGACCGCGCACCGCCCCCGCCCCGCCCGGCACCCGAACCCGTGCCGGCCACCCCTGACATCACCCCGGAGCTGGTCTTCGACCTCCTGCGCGAGCGACTGCCCCGCGACCGGGTCCGGGTCGAGGAGGCCCCCAGCCACCGCGACGCGTTCCACGCGCGCGTGCCCGTCGACCTCCCCGGCGGCTTCCTCACCACCGGCAGCGGAGCCCTCGGCTGGGGGCTGCCCCTCGCGGTCGGCCGAGCCCTCGCCGACCGGCGCCGGGTGGCGTGCGTGATCGGCGACGGCTCCGCGCTGTACTCGGTGCAGGCGCTGTGGACCGCCGCGAGCCTCGGCGCTCCGGTCAGTTTCCTCGTCCTCGACAATCGCGGCTACGGCGCCGTCCGCGCCCTCGGCCGCCGGATCGGCGTCTCTCCCGTCCCCGGCACGGACATCGAGGGCATCGACTTCGCCGCCCTCGCCGCCTCCTTCGGCTGCCCCTCCTCGTACGCCGCCCACCCCGACGACCTCCCCGCCGCCCTCGACCGCGCCCTGAACGCGGGCGACGACGCGGGCCCGCACCTCCTCCACCTCCGCGTCGCCGACACCGAGGGCGCGCTCTACGAACCCTGGGCCAGGTGACGCTGCCGGATGCTCCGCCTAGACGAAGTCGCCCAGCACTACGGCGACCACCCCGTCCTGCACGACATCACCCTCACCGTCCCCGACGGCCAGCTCCTGAGCGTCGTCGGCCCGTCCGGCTGCGGCAAGTCCACCCTGCTGCGCACCATCGCGGGCCTGCTCCCCGCCCGCGACGGCACGGTCACCATCGACGGCACACCGGTCACCGGCGTGCCCGACCGACTCGCCGTCGTCTTCCAGGACTACGGCCGCTCCCTCTTCCCCTGGCTCACCGTCCGCGACAACGTCGCCCTGCCGCTGCGCCGCCGCGGCCTCGGCCGGGCCGAGCGGCGCGCCGAGGCCGAGCGGATCCTGGAACGCGTCGGCCTCGAGGGCGCCGCCCGCCGTCACCCCTGGCAGCTCTCCGGCGGCATGCAGCAGCGCGTCGCCATCGCCCGCGCCCTGGTCTGCCGCCCCTCGCTCCTCCTCATGGACGAGCCCTTCGGCTCCCTCGACGCCCAGACCCGCGAGGACCTCGAAGACCTCCTCCTCGAGGTCCACCGCACCGACGGCACCACCATCGTCTTCGTCACCCACGACATCGACGAGAGCGTGTACGTCGGCGATCGCGTCGTCGTCCTCTCCCCGGGCCCCGGCTCCCGCGTCCTACGGGACCTGCCGGTCGAACTCCCCGGCAAGCGGGACCAGATCACCACCCGGGGACTGCCCGAGTTCGTGGCGCTGCGGACCGAGGTGGGCCGGGCGGTGCGAGGGGCCTGAGCGTCGTACTGACGGGGACGGTCAGACCACGCGCACGTCCTGCCACACCAGCCGGTGATCGGAGGTCGGCACGTTCGCCCCGCCGCCCACCAGCCGGTACAGCGGGTCGTCGGACGTCGGCCAGAACACGCCGTTCGACGCGGGTATCAGCCCCCTGGACGGCAGGACGTAGTCGACACGCAGATTGCCCGGAGCGGTGTCGCCGAAGTCCGCCGTGTCGTAGGCGGGATCGCCGATGTGCGAGGTGTTCGCACCCCCCTGGAGCCGCGCCGCCTCGACCGCGCCCTTGCTCGTCGGCGGCACCTTGGGCAGGCTGACCGCCGGGTGGTCAAGGAGCAGGCGGATGGCGTGGTCGTAGCTGTCGCCGTCGTACGGATCCGCGTTCTGGTCGCCGGCCAGCACGAAGCGCGCCCCCGGCCGCAGACCGCCACGCCTGCCCTTGTCGTCGTACAGGTACGAGCCGCGCCGGCGCCCGCCGATGTAGTCGGCCCACAGGCGGATCTCGTCGTGGTTCCGCCGGCCGTTGCGGTCCTCGGTGCCGTCGAAGGTGGGCGGCGTGGGGTGCGACACCAGGAAGTGCACGGTTTCGTGACCGACGCACACCGGCACGTCCCAGTGGCTCTTGGAGGAGAGCCGCAGGACCGCCTGCGCCTCCGCGCTGTAGTAGTCGGTCGGCATGATGTTGCCGGGCATGTCCCGCCACAGGAAACGCTGGAACGTGCGCACCGCGCGGGTGTCGATCGGGTACTTGGAGAGCACGACCATGCCGTACTGCCCGGGGAACCAGCCGTATCCGTACGCGTCCTGGCCGTACGCGTCCGAACCGGGCGTCGTCACCGCGCCGCCCCGCCCGTCGAGGTCCAGACCCGAGGCCACGCCCGTGTTCACCGGGGCGGTGAAGTGGTACCGGTAGCGGACCGGCTTCGCGCCGTTCTGCCCGACGGCGAGGTAGTTGCGCAGGAAGAGGCGAACCGCCGCACCGGACTCGACGTAGTCGAACTCGTTGATCAGCAGCACGTCCGGGTCGACCCGCTGGATCGTCTCCGCGGCGTTCTTCGCCTGGGCGTTGTCCGGCGTGGACAGATCGGACACGAGCGCGCCCTGAGTGCCGCGGTTCAGGGAGGCGTTGAACGTGGCGAAACGCACCGTACGACCACGGCGGTCCGATGCCGCCGCGGGCACGGCCGAGGTGCCGGCCAGCGCCGCCCCGGCGAGTGCGGCGAGCGTGGTGCGGCGGGAGAGGGATCTGGGCTGGTTCATCGGAACTCCCATACGAAGGGACACGTGAATTTCCGTAGTCTGCGCGCGTAGAGATGAACGCCACAAGTCCCGTCGAGAACTCCCGGATTCACCGCTGATTCACGCGATGGTGTGATCATGTCCGGGGCCGCGGATGTCGCCCGAAACGCGTGGGTAGGGCCCGGCCATGACGCAGCAGCCCTTCGAACTCCCGCACTTCTACATGCCGTATCCCGCGCGGCTGAACCCGCATGTCGACGAGGCCCGCGCCCACTCGACCGCCTGGGCGCGCGAGATGGGCATGCTGGAGGGGTCCGGGATCTGGGAACAGTCCGACCTCGACGCGCATGACTACGGCCTGCTCTGCGCCTACACCCATCCCGACTGCGACGGACCCGCCCTCTCCCTCATCACCGACTGGTACGTGTGGGTCTTCTTCTTCGACGACCACTTCCTGGAGATCTTCAAGCGCACCCAGGACCGCGCCGGCGGCAAGGCCTATCTGGACCGGCTGCCGCTGTTCATGCCGATGGACCTGTCCGCCGAGGTGCCCGAGCCGCAGAACCCGGTGGAGGCCGGCCTCGCCGACCTGTGGGCGCGCACGGTGCCCGCCATGTCCGCCGACTGGCGGCGGCGCTTCTCGGTCGCCACCGAGCATCTGCTCAACGAGTCCCTGTGGGAGCTGTCCAACATCAACGAGGGGCGGATCGCCAACCCCGTCGAATACATCGAGATGCGCCGCAAGGTGGGCGGCGCCCCCTGGTCGTCGGGGCTCGTGGAGTACGCGACCGCCGAAGTGCCCGCGGCCGTCGCCGGGTCGAGGCCGCTCAGGGTCCTGATGGAGACGTTCTCCGACGCGGTGCACCTGCGCAACGACCTCTTCTCCTACCAGCGGGAGGTCGAGGACGAGGGCGAACTCAGCAACGGCGTACTCGTCCTGGAGACCTTCTTCGGCTGCACCACCCAGGAGGCCGCCGACACCGTCAACGACATCCTGACCTCCCGGCTGCACCAGTTCGAGCACACCGCCCTCACCGAAGTGCCCGCGCTGGCCCTGGAGAAGGGCCTCGCCCCCGGGGAACTCGCCGCGATCGCCGCGTACACCAAGGGACTTCAGGACTGGCAGTCAGGCGGCCACGAATGGCACATGCGCTCCAGCCGCTACATGAACAAGCGCGCCCGGGCCACCTCGCCCTGGCAGGGCCTGACCGGCCCCGGCACCTCCGCCGCCGACGTCGGCGCGCTCCTCGCCGCGGCCGGCGCCGAGCGCCTGCGCGCCCACACCCATGTGCCGTTCCAGAAGGTCGGCCCGTCGCTGCTGCCCGACTTCCACATGCCCTTCCAAGTGGAGCTCAGCCCGCACCTCGACGACGCCCGCCACCGCCTCACCGGCTGGGCGAACCGCATGGGCATCCTCCAGGAAGGCGTCTGGGACGAGGACAAACTCCGCGCCTACGACCTCGCGCTGTGCTCGGCGGGCCTCGACCCCGACGCCACCCCCGAGGCCCTCGGCCTCAGCGCCCAATGGCTCGCCTGGGGCACTTACGGCGACGACTACTACCCGCTCGTCTTCGGCCACCGCCGCGACCTGGCAGCCGCCCGCCTGACCACGGCGCGGCTGTCCGCCTGCATGCCCGTCGACGGTGAAGAGGTCCCCGCCCCCGCGAACGCGATGGAGCGCGGACTGATCGACCTGTGGGCCCGTACGACGGCGGAGATGACCCCCGAGCAACGGCGCACCGTGAAGGCCACGGTGGACGTCATGACCGAGAGCTGGGTGTGGGAGCTGTCCAACCAGCTCCAGAACCGCGTCCCCGACCCGGTCGACTACCTGGAGATGCGGCGCGCCACCTTCGGCGCCGACCTCACCATGAGCCTGTGCCGGGTGGGCCACGGCCCCGCCGTCCCCGCGGAGGTGTACCGCAGCGGCCCCGTCCGCTCTCTGGAGAACGCGGCCGTCGACTACGCCTGCCTGGTCAACGACGTGTTCTCCTACCAGAAGGAGATCGAGTACGAGGGTGAGATCCACAACGCCGTCCTCGTCGTCCAGAACTTCTTCGGCTGCGACTACCCGACCGCGGTCGGCGTCGTCCACGACCTGATGACCCAGCGCATGCAGCAGTTCCAGCATGTCGCCGCCCATGAACTGCCCGTCGTCTACGAGGACTTCGCGCTCTCCGACGAGGCCCGCGCGATCATGCGGGGCTATGTCACCGACCTGCAGAACTGGATGGCGGGCATCCTGAACTGGCACCGGAACGTGGACCGCTACAAGGCCGACTGGCTGTCCCGCCGCGCCCACGGCTTCCTCCCGGACCGACCGCCTTCCCTGCCCGTCGGCTGACGGCGGCGGTGCCGGGCGCGCTGACCCGACGAGCGTGAGTCACTATGGCTTCCCGCTCTTGACCATGGGTCAGTCTCACTCGTTCGTGGCTCGTCGTGCGCCGGTGCTCCGGGTAGTTCTCAGCCGGAGGCGAGAGACATGGAACAGACAGCGTTGCGTCCGAAGCCGATGCCCGGTCAGGACCCCGGCGGCAGCCCCACGCCCGACCCCGTCCGGCGCCCGCACGCCGCCCGCCGGCGTCGCCGACGGCTCACCACCCTGCTGTTCGGCCTGCTCCTCGGGGCCGTCCTGGTCCTGTCCGGCGTCGGCCTCGGGACGGTGGGCGCCACCGTGATCGGCATGAGCAAGCTGGCCGATCTGCAAGGCCAGGCGCTCCCCGGACCCACCCCACCGCCCGCCACGCCCACCCCGTCACCGGCGCCCGCCGGTGCCACGCTCGGTGTGGAGGCCGTGGACGCCGAGAAGTCCGGGGCGCTGGTCGTCGGCGTCCATGTCCCCGGCCCGGGCTATACGGCGGGCCTGGTCAGGGGCGACGTACTCCTCGCCTTCGACACGACCCGGATCGACTCGGCCGCCGACCTCGCGCAAGCGGTCGCCGACACCCGGCCGGGAGCAGCGGTCACCTTGACGGTGCGTCATGAGGGCGGCGGTTACCAGCAGTTGACGGTGATTCCGGGTGTCGTCACATGACCCTCCGGAAGGTTGCCGTCCAGTTCGTCGCGGGTCGCTTCCATCCAGTCGCACGTCGGCGCACGGCTGTCGTGATGGCCCGGGCCGGTCAGCACCGGGAACGGCGCGTCGAAAAGTCAGGCAAATCGGCTCGCGCGGCCCCCGTCGTAAGGGCAGGATGCTGCACGTAGTCCTTTCAGCCGCACAGGGAGGCCAGGATGACCGGCACCGCGCCCGCGCCCTTCGGCGCCGACGACTACCGGGCCCGGATGGAGCGTGCGGCCCGGGCGGCCGCCGACGCGGGGCTCGCCGGACTGCTCGTGGCGCCGGGGCCGGACCTCGTGTGGCTGACCGGTTACGCGCCCCCCGCGGTCACCGAACGGCTCACCCTGCTGGTGCTCACCCCCGGCCGTGACCCCGTACTCGTCGTGCCCACCCTGGAGGCCCCGGACGCGGCCAAGGCGCCCGGCGCGCCCGCGCTGACGCTGCGCGACTGGACCGACGGCAAGGACCCCTACGCCGCCGCCGCCGCCGCGCTCCTGGACTCCACCGGGCGGTTCGGCATCAGCGACAACACCTGGGCCCTGCATCTGCTGGGCCTGCAGAAGGCGCTGCCCGGCACCTCCTACGCCTCCCTCACCGACGCCCTGCCGATGCTCCGCGCCGTCAAGGACGCGGCGGAACTGAGACTCTTGGCGGCCGCCGGCGCGGCCGCGGACGCGGCGTTCGAGGAGATCCGGAAGGTTCCCTTCGCCGGGCGCAAGGAGTCCGACGTCGCCGCCGACCTCGCCCATCTGCTGCGCCGGTTCGGGCACTCCCAGGTCGACTTCACCATCGTCGCCTCCGGCCCGAACGGGGCGAATCCGCACCACGAGGTCGGCGACAGGGTCATCGAGCACGGCGACATGGTCGTCCTCGACTTCGGCGGCCTGAAGGACGGCTACGGCTCCGACACCTCCCGCACGGTCCACGTCGGCGAACCGACCGACGAGGAACGCCGGGTCCACGACCTCGTACGCGAGGCCCAGGAGGCGGGCTTCAGAGCCGTACGTCCCGGGGTGGCCTGTCAGGAGGTGGACCGGGCCGCCCGCGCGGTCATCGCCGACGCCGGATACGGCGAGTACTTCATCCACCGCACCGGGCACGGCATCGGCGTCACCACGCACGAGCCGCCGTACATGATCGAGGGCGAGGAGCAGCCCCTCGTGCCCGGCATGTGCTTCTCCGTCGAGCCCGGCGTCTATCTGCCCGGCCGCTTCGGCGTCCGCATCGAGGACATCGTCACGGTCACCGAGGACGGCGCCCGCCGCCTCAACGACACCACCCGCGAGCTGGTCATAGTGGACTGACCGAGCACAGGAGCCTCCCACGACGACTTCGAGCGACGACGGCGCGACCATGACCCAGGCACCGACACCCACCGCGGACACCGTCCGCCGACTGGTCCGTTCCCTGCTCAAGGACGGCGCCGACGCCGGGAAGAGCGCCGCCGGACCCGACGTCCGGCCGGTCGCGGAGGGCGGGGGGCAGGCCACCTGGTGGGTCGGCACCCGCCATGTCCTGCGTCTGGCCCCCGACCGCGACGCCACCGTCCGTCAGCGCCGCGAACTGCGCCTGCGCGACCTCGTCCGCCCGCACCTCCCGGTAGCCGTGCCGACGAGCGTGGCGCACGGCGAGTGGGCTCCCGGGCTGACCTACACACTGGACACCAAGGTCCCCGGCGGCTCGGCCGAGGAGCATGACGTGTCCGCCGTCGGGGAGGCCGACCTGGCCGGGCTGCTCACCGGGCTGCGCGAGGTGCCCGTACGGCAGGCCGAGACCCTCGGCGTCCCGCGCGCCGCACCCCGCTCCCTGGAGGCCCTGCGCCGGTCCGCCGAACGCACCGCCCGGCGGCTCGCCGCCGCCGACGAGTTCGACGCCGTACGCCTCCAGCAGCTCACCGCACCCGCCGCGGTCCAGCTCGCTGCCCAGCCCGGCACCGCGGTCCTCGTCCACCACGCACTCACCGGCGAGCACCTCGTGGTCAGCGCCGACGGCCGGGTACGCGGCGTCCTCGGCTGGACCGACGCGGTCCTCGGCGACCCGGCCGAGGACATCGCCGGCCTCGCGCTCGCCGTCGGATCCCCCGCCGCCGTCCGGGCCGCCACCCTCGCCGGCTACGGCGCCCGCCCCTGTCTGCGCGGCCTCTGGCTCGCCCGCTGCGACACCCTGATCCGCCTGGCCGAACGCCTCGAAGGCCGGGGCGGCAGCCCTCTGCCCCTGCTGCGGGAGCAGCTGGAGCGGGCCTGGGAGGCGATCCTGCTGGAACGGGTGACGGAGTTGCGGGACGAGGAGTCATAGAGCGGGGCCGATCGGTCTTGGCCAACGCGCAAGCGTTTACGTACCCACCGCTCAGTCCTGCAACAGCACCACGCACGACTCCCCGGGCAGATGCAGCATCCCGTCCGCGCCCGGCGCTTCGACCGGCTCCCACGCGGCGAGCACCTGCGCCGGACGCGGGCCCAGGGGGATCGCCGCCGGCCCCTTGGCGAGATTGACGGCCACGCGGACGTCCCCGCGCCGGAATGCGAGCCAGCGCCCCACCTCGTCGTAGGCCACCTTGGTGTCGGCGATGTCGGGGTCGGTGAGGTCGGCCTGCTCGTGACGCAGGGCGATGAGGCGGCGGTGCCAGGCCAGCACGCGCGCGTGGGGCTCGTTCTCCGGCTCGGACCAGTCGAGGCAGGAACGGTCGCGGGTCGCCGGGTCCTGCGGGTCGGGCACGTCCTCCTCGGCCCATCCGTGCGCGGCGAACTCCCGCCGTCTGCCCCGCCGTACGGACTCGGCGAGCTCGGGGTCGGTGTGGTCGGTGAAGAACTGCCAGGGCGTGCCCGCGGCCCACTCCTCGCCCATGAACAGCATGGGCGTGAACGGCGCGGTCAGCGTCAGTGTCGCCGCGCAGGCCAGCAGCCCGGGGGAGTGGGACGCCGAAAGCCGGTCTCCCAGGGCGCGGTTGCCCACCTGGTCGTGGGTCTGGGCGTAGCCGAGGAGCCGGTGCGCGGCCACGCGCGTACGGTCCAGGGGACGGCCGTGGGACCGGCCCCGGAAGCTCGAGTACGTGCCGTCGTGGAAGTAGCCGCCCGTGAGCGTTTTGGCGAGCGCCGCGAACGGGGCTCGCGCGAAGTCGGCGTAGTAGCCCTGGGACTCGCCGGTGAGTGCCGTGTGCAGGGCGTGGTGGAAGTCGTCGTTCCACTGGGCGTGCAGGCCCAGGCCGCCCTCCGCGCGCGGGCTGACCAGTCGGGGGTCGTTCAGATCGGCCTCGGCGACGAGGAAGAGCGGCCGGCCCACGTCGGCGGACAGGGCGTCCACGGCCGTCGACAGCTCCTCCAGGAAGTGGCACGCGCGCGTGTCGGCCAGCGCGTGCACCGCGTCCAGGCGCAGCCCGTCGATCCGGTAGTCCCGCAGCCACGCCAGCGAACTGCCCAGCAGATACGCGCGCACCTCGTCCGAACCGGGCGCGTCCAGGTTGACGGCGGAACCCCAGGGCGTGTGATGCGTGTCGGTGAAGTACGGGCCGAACCGGGGCAGGTAGTTCCCGGACGGCCCCAGGTGGTTGTGCACCACGTCGAGGACCACGCCCAGGCCCAGTTCGTGCGCCCGGTCGACGAACCGTTTCAGCGCCTCGGGGCCGCCGTACGGCTCGTGCACCGCCCACAGCGACACCCCCTCGTACCCCCAGCCGTGCCGCCCGGGGAACGGGCACACCGGCATCAACTCGACGTGCGTGACGCCCAGTTCGACGAGATGCCCGAGCCGCTCGGCGGCCGCGTCCAGGGTGCCCTCGCGCGTGTACGTGCCCACATGCAGCTCGTACAGGACCGCACCGGGCAGCGGGCGCCCGGCCCACTCGCTGCGCCACGCGTACCGCTCGTGGTCGACGACAGCGCTCAGCCCGTCCGGGCCGTCCGGTTGCCGGCGCGAGCACGGGTCGGGCAGCACCGGGCCGTCGTCCAGCGCGAACCCGTACCGCGAGCCGTCATCGGCATCGGCCTCCCCCCTCCACCAGCCCGCTCGGTCGGGATCGCGCTCCAACGCGCGCGTGGCGCCCTCGCACTGGAGCGTCACTCGGTCTGCCTGCGGTGCCCACACCTCGAACTGCACGGACGGTTCCCCTTCGTCTGCTCACCGTGATGTAGCCCGTCCATGGTGCTTCAAACGAGATCAATCCGCTTTTGAATCTTCCCTTTTGCGGCGGGTGTCGTCGGAGCACGCGCGCGTGGCGGCTGTTCTCGCCTTTTCTGGACACCCGGCGTTCACTGCCCGACAATCACGAGCGTGACGCCGTTTTTCGAGTTCAACACGTACCCCGCGCGGCTCTCCGACGCGGAGCGCGACAGGGCGCTGAAGGTGCTCCGGGACGGCGTCGAAATGGGCCGCCTGTCGCACGACACGTTCATCCGGCGCATGGAGCTGGCCCTGACCGCCCGCCGGTCCGAGGACCTCGCGCTCCTCACCGCCGACCTGCCCACCGAGAGCCGGCTGTCGCGGCTGGTGTTCGGCACCGTCGAGGCCGTCTCCGGCTTCACGGTACGGCTGCGCAGGGCATGGCAGGCCGAGCGGTTGCCCAAGCTGCTGCTGCCCCACGCGGGCAACGGCCATCCGCTGCGCATAGGGCGCGACCCCGCAAACGGGCTCCGGCTGACCCACGAGACGGTGTCCCGGGTGCACGCCGAACTCAGCCGGCAGGGCGGCATGTGGGTGCTGCGGGACCTCGGCTCTACCAACGGGACGACGGTCAACGGGCGACGTGTCATCGGTGCCGCCGTCGTCCGTGAGGGTGATCAGGTCGGCTTCGGGCGGATGTCGTTCCGGCTCGCCGCGAACTGAGTCCGGCCCCGGTCCAGATCGCGCCCCGGTGGCCGAAATGCCTTTGCCTCTCGCGGTGTTGACGTACCCGTCATCTCGTGACTGACTGTGCGTACACCATGCACACCAGGTGAACCGACGGCACCACATGTGGAGGTGTGCCCTGCCGCCACTCCTCCGCTACCCGACCGTCGACGAGCTGCACGCCCGGGCGGCGACACTCGTCGCCCGGCATCCCCGGGCCGCCCGACTGCGCCGTGTTGGAACCTCCCGCGCGGGCACGCCCCTGTGGCTGCTGTCCGTCGGCCACGGCAGCCGCCAGGTCCTCGTCGTCGCCGGCCCGCACGCCAACGAACCCGTGGGCGGCGCCACCGCCCTGCGGCTCGCCGAACGAGCGCTCGCCGACCCCCGGCTCACCGAAGGAGCCGACGCCACCTGGAACCTGCTGCTCTGCCTCGACCCCGACGGCCTGCGCCGCAACGAGGGCTGGCTGCACGGCCCGTACACCCTGGGCCACTACTTCCGGCACTTCTTTCGGCCCGGCTTCCTCGAGCAGCCCGAATGGCTGCCCGAGGGCGCGGCAGCCGCCGTACTGCCGGAGACCCGCGCCCTGCTCGACCTCCAGGACGAACTGCGGCCGTTCCTCCAGTGCTCCCTGCACGGCGTCGACGTGGGCGGCGGCTTCGTCGAACTCACCCGCGACCTCCCCGGCCTCGCCGGACGCGTCGCGCACACCGCGGCCCGCCTCGGCATACCGCGCGAACTCGGCCCGTACGACACCCTGTACTGGCCGGGCCTCGGCCCCGCCGTCTACCGGATACCGCCGCCGCGCCGGGGCGACCTGGCCGCCGCCATCACCGAGGCCGCCGTCGAGTCGACGTGGTTCCACCCGCACCCGTACGGCACGGTGACCGCGGTCGTCGAGGCGCCCATGTGGAGCGTGGCCGCCGTGGAGGACGCCACCGAGCCCGCCGACCCGGCCGGAGTGCTGCGGACCGTCAGCCACACGCTGCGCCACGACACCGAGGCCCTGCGGCGGCTCCTGACGCGGATCCGGCTCCACCACGCGGGCGCACCGGACGCGGCACGCCTGCTCGCCCCGGTCGACGACTATTTACTGGTCTGCCCCGGCCTCGCCGACGCATGGGACCCGGACATCGAGGGCGCTGACGGCGTGCGCCCGCTGCCCCCGCTCAGCACCGCCCACCTGGCCACCCTGCGCATCGCCGGACGCCGGCTCGCGCTGCGCACGGCGGGGCTGCTGCACCAGCTCGTCGCGGGCGCGGGCGGTGACCCGGCCGGGGTGCTGCCGGAACTGGACCGGCTGGTCGACGCGTGGTGCGCGGACTACCGCGACGGCTGCGGGGCCCGCTGGATCCCGGTCGCCCGCCAGGTGGAGTACCAGGCACGGGTGGTGCTCGCCGCCTTCGAACTGGCCGGACGGCACGGGCCGGTGCGCTCCCGTTCGGGTGAGTCGGGGTGGGGCTCGCAGGCCGCCGTGCCGATGCATCGGGAATGACGTACTTCACCACAGCGAAAGCGGTACGGGGCGGCCTGCTCGCGGCGGTCGCCCTCCTCGTCGCCTCCGCGGCTCCGGCGCAGTCGGCGCCCCGGCAGGCTCCCCCGGACAACTGGCTCTACCTCACCGTCACCCAGGGCGACGCCCGGGCCGGCGAGACGCCCGGCAAGCTGCTCCTGTGCGACCCGCCCAAGGGGCCCGCGCGCGCGGCTGACGCCTGCGCGGAGCTGGAGGCCGCGGGCGGCGACATCGGCGGCATCCCGCAGAAGGACACCTTCTGCACGATGATCTACGCGCCGGTGACCGTCCACGCGCGCGGGGAGTGGAACGGACGGCCGGTCACGTACACGAAGACGTTCTCGAACCGGTGCGTGATGGCGGCGTCGACGGGGTCGGTGTTCGCGCGTCCCACCTGACCGTCGGGCCGGCCGGCCGGTACGCGCGCGTGACGGAATCAGCGGAATCACCGGCACGCGCGCGTGAACGCTCAGCGAGTCACTCGGAGCCTCACGTCGCCCGGTCGCGTGCGTGCCGTACCGCCGCGACGACCGTGCGGGACTGGTGCTCCACCTGGTGCTCCAGCGGCACCCAGCGGGCGCGGAAGCGTTCCGCGAAGGCGTCGCTCCAGGTCGCGACGAGGCGCTCCAGCCGGGGTGCCGCGCGGTCGCCGTTCTCCTGCAGGACCCGCATCAGCATGGCCGCCGCCCGCAACGGCAGCCGGCGCGCGAACGCGTCCACGCTTCCGACGTACGCCATGGAATCGTCGGCGGGCTGTGTGAGCGTCCAGTCCTCGGCCAGCCCCGGAACCAGCTCCAGCGCCCATCTGGCCGCGCGCAGCAGGGGCCCGTCGACGTCGGCGAGCCGCGGCAGCGCCTCGGCGAGCACCCGCTCCACCTCCAGCGAGTCGCGCAGCAGCCGCTCCGCCAGCCGCCGTATCTCGGCTGCCGGAGCCGGATGCGGCGCCGGGTCGTCCACCAGGTCGCTCGCCCACATCGGCACCTCGACGACGGCGGTCAGACCGCCGTACCGGTGCACGTGGTACCAGGTGCTGTGCCGCGCGTCGTCCGGCATGCTCGGGTACGCGGCGCCCGCGCCGGGGCCGGGCATCACATGCACGCCGGGTCCGGAGGCGGGCCAACCGGCGGCGTCGGAGGCGCCGGTCTCCACCGGGATGTGCAGCTCCGCCGCGGACTTGGCGAACGGCTCGGCGAGACCGGGGACGTCCTTCGTCAGCTGCACCCAGCTGCCGCCCAGGTCGGTGCCGTGCAGGGTCACCTGGAGGAAGGGGCGCAACTCGTCGATGACGCGGGTCAGGGCGCGGGTCTCCGGCGGCAGCCGGTCCGGCGGCAGTGCGGACGGCGCCCATTCCGGCTGCTCGGGTGCGGCGGGCCGGAAGAAGCCGCGGTGGTAGTCGTGGAGGCTGCGCGGCGCCGGGGTCACATGCAGGCTCGCCCCGTCGGGGTCGGCGCACAGCAGGAAGTGCCAGGAGACATCGGCCCGCAACTGCCGCTCGTGCAGCACCCGTTCCGCGAGGGCGAGGGTCGTCGAGCCCCCGGTCGGCTCATTGGCGTGGGCGCCGGCGACGACCAGGACGGCGCGGCGGGCATGGCCCATCGACAGCAGATGGAGGGGTCTGCCGGCGCGGGAGACCCCCACTTGTCTCAGGGCGCAGAGGCCGGGCCGGTGCGCGGCCAACGTCCGGGCGGACGAGACAAGTTCGGAAACGGTGGGGTAGCGCAGCTCCGGCAGGAGACTCACCCCCGTCACATCCGCCCGGCTTCGCAATCCGCAGTACCCCACGGTCGCCGGGCAGTGTCAAGGCGGTGGCGGGGGAGGCTCCAGGGGGCGCCCAGATGCATTCACCGGCACCCGGAAAGGCCGTTGGTGCCTGCCGGGCTGCCGGTTCCCGTGCGGCGCCGACGCGTAGGTCCCGGCGCCCTCCGCGCTCGCCTCGAATTCACCCGAATGGGTGTATGGGCTGCCGCTGGACGGGCGCGGTGGCCGCTTGGGCACGGCATCCATCCGTGCGCCGGACACGGACCACCAGCTCCCCGCTCGTACGGCGTGCACCACGGCGTGGACGACCGGACACGCGCGCCCCTCCAGGGGCGACGCGTCCAGGTCTCGCGGGCTCTCCCCCGTCGAGCCGCGCCAAGCGGCTCTCGCGAAGTCGGCTGCGGTTCGGAGCGCCCCGAAGGGGCGCGGGGCTGTATCGATATGCGGCTCCGCCGCGATGGGGGCCCCCGCTCGAGCGAATTCGAGAGTGGGGGAGCGCCCAGCCACGACGGGCCCGCAGGCGATCGACGGCCCATCGCCGCCCCGCGGCGGAGCCGCACATCGCGGCACTTCCCGGAGCGCTCAGCCCACCCGCTCCAGCAGCGCCACCGGCAGCCGCTCGAACAGCTCGTCCACGCGCGCGTGCCCGCTGAACTCCCGCTCCGGAGCCAGCACATCGGCCCATCGCCCCGGCGGCAGCGGCAGCAGCGTGTCGCGCCAGCCGCCCGCCTCGGCGAGCCGCAGGGACAGCCGCGTCACTGCGGTCACCACCTCACCCGACCGCACGAACGCCACACAGTGCGCGGCGCCCGGACCCTCCGCGGCCAGCGGCGCGTACGTCGCCGAGTCACCGAAGACGTCGGCGCGCCGCCTGCGCAGCCGCAGCGCCGCCGCGGTCACCGCCCCCTTGTCGCCGGGGTCCTCCGGAGGGAAGGACACGGACCGCCGGTTGTCCGGGTCCACCAGCGCCCGGTACTCGCCCTCCGTGCCCTGGTAGAGATCGGGCACGCCCGGCATCGTCAGCTGGACCAGGGCGGTGCCCAGCACGTTCGCCCGGATGTGGGGCTCCAGGGCGGCGCGGAAGTCGGTCACGTGCCTGCCCGGACCCCCGCACGGCCCCGCCGCGACGAACGCGGCCACCGCGTCCTCGTACGGGGGCTCCTGTTCCGTCCAGCTCGTGTACAGCCCGGCCTCCCGCACATGCTTCAGCAGCGCCCCCTGCACCCGGTCCGCGTCCGCCGCGCCGAGCCCGAACACGGTCTGCCAGGCCGCCCACGCCAGCTGCGCGTCCGGGACGCCCTCGCCGGTGCGGGTCACCTCGGCCAGGACGTCCGCCCAGCGCTGCGGAGACTCGGTGAGCACGGCCAGCGCGGCCCGTACATCGGCACTGCGCTTGGTGTCGTGCGTCGAGGCGACGGTCCCGGTGGCCGGCCAGTCGCGCTGCACGCGCGCGCAGTACGCGTGGAACTCCTCCGCGGACACCGCCGGGCTGCCCGGATTTCCCCCCACCTCGGTGGCCGACAGCAGCGGCACATAGCGGTAGAACGCGGTGTCCTCCACGGACTTGGCGCGCAGCGCGGACGCGGTCTGGGCGAACCGGGCCCGGAACTCCGCGTGGCCGGGCCCGTCACCGGCCCGCCCGAGCACCAGGTCGCGTACGACATCGACGGCACCGGCCTCCTCGGGGACGACGTAGGCCTGCCGGGACTCGGCCGCGGCCTCCTCGGTGACGACCGCGGCGGCGTCCCCGGACTCGTAGGGCCGGTAGACCTCCAGCCGGACCAGGAGCTCCTGCAAGGCGGTGCGCAGCGCCCACGGTGCCCGGTCGCGCAGCGCGGGGTCCGGCGACGTGTCGCACAGGCGGCTCGCCACCCGGGTCAGCCGCTCGACCTCGGCGGCCAGCTCATGCGTGAGCACCTTGTACGCCGCCCGCCGTACGGTCGCCTCCCACTGCCCGCCACGGTCGGTCTGAGGGGCCGCGAAACGCCGGTACTGGCCGAGGAGTTCCCCGTACCCCGCCGGATCCGTGAAGAGGCCGTCCACGTGCCGCAGGGCGTCGTATCCGGTGGTGCCCGCGACCGGCCAGGAGGCCGGCAGGTGCTCACCGTCCGACAGGATCTTCTCCACCACCGTCCAGCGGCCGCCGGTGGCCTCGTGCAGGCGCCGCAGATACGCGTCCGGGTCGGCGAGTCCGTCGGGGTGGTCGATCCGCAGCCCGTCGAACACGCCCTCGTGCAGCAGCTGCAGGATCTTGGCGTGCGTGGCCTCGAAGACCTCCGGGTCCTCCACCCGCACCCCGATGAGCTCCGAGATGCTGAAGAAGCGCCGGTAGTTCAGCTCCGTACGGGCCAGCCGCCACCACACCGGGCGATACCACTGCGCGTCCAGGAGCTGAGGCAGCGGCAGCTCCTCGGTGCCCTCACGCAACGGGAACTCATGGTCGTAGTAGCGCAGGACGTCGCCGTCGACCGCCAGCGCGTCCAGCTCCGCGCCGACGGGATGCCCGAGCACCGGCAGCAGCAGCCGGCCGCCCTGCGCCTCCCAGTCGATGTCGAACCAGCGCGCGTACGGCGACTTGGGGCCCTCCCGGAGCACCTCCCACAGGGCGCGGTTGTGGCGCGGGGCCATCGCCATGTGGTTGGGGACGATGTCGGCGATCAGACCGAGACCGTGCTCCCGCGCGGTGCGCGCCAGCAGCCGCAGCCCCTCCTCGCCGCCCAGCTCGCCGCGCACGCGCGCGTGGTCCACGACGTCGTAGCCGTGCGCGGAGCCCGGGACGGCCTCCAGGACGGGGGACAGGTGCAGATGCGAGACGCCGAGCGCCGCCAGGTACGGCACGGCCCTCGAGGCGGCCTCGAACGGGAAGTCGGGCTGCAGCTGCAGCCGGTAGGTGGCCGTCGGCACCACCGGGTCAGGACGCTCAGGTGTCATGGAAACCTACGTACCCGCCCTGCACCCTTTCGTGTCATCGACTCCCCTGGACGAGTCCGTCCTCCTACACGGGCCGCTGCAACACCGTCATGCTCCGGTCCACCAGCGTCAGCCGGTCCCCCGCCTGCACCTTCGCTCCCGTACCCGGCGGTACGCCGTCCGCGCGAGCGGTGTCGACGACGACCTCCCACTGGCGGCCGTGGTTGACCGGCACCACGAAGTCCAGTGACTTGTGCGAGGCGTTGAACATCAGCAGGAACGAGTCGTCGCTGATGCGCTCGCCGCGCGAGCCGGGCTCCGAGATCGCGTTCCCGTTGAGGAACGCCGTCAGCGCCGACGCCTGTGCCGAGTCCCAGTCCCGCTGGACCATCTCCTTGCCCTCGGGGGTGAACCAGGCGATGTCCGACAGCTCGTCGTGGGTGCCCTCCACGGGCCGGCCGTGGAAGAAGCGCCGCCTACGGAAGACGGGGTGCTCCTTGCGCAGCCACACCAGCGCGCGCGTGAACGCGAGCAGCTCACCGCCGTCCTCGGGATCCTCGGGCCAGGGCACCCAGGCCAGCTCGTTGTCCTGGCAGTAGGCGTTGTTGTTGCCGCGCTGGGTCCGGGCGAACTCGTCCCCGTGGCTGATCATCGGCACACCCTGGGACAGCATCAGCGTCGCGACGAAGTTCCGCATCTGCCGCTGCCGCAGCTCCAGCACCGCCGGATCGTCGGTCTCGCCCTCGGCCCCGCAGTTCCACGACCGGTTGTGGCTCTCGCCGTCCCGGTTGTCCTCGCCGTTGGCGTGGTTGTGCTTGTCGTTGTACGACACCATGTCGTGCAGCGTGAACCCGTCGTGGCAGGTCACGAAGTTGATGGAGGCGAGCGGACGCCGACCGTCGTCCTGGTAGAGGTCCGAAGAGCCCGTGAGGCGGGAGGCGAACTCCGCCAGCGTGCGCGGCTCGCCCCGCCATACGTCCCGTACCGTGTCGCGGTACTTGCCGTTCCACTCGGTCCACAGCGGCGGGAAGTTGCCCACCTGGTAGCCGCCCTCGCCCACGTCCCACGGCTCGGCGATCAGCTTCACCTGCGAGACCACCGGGTCCTGCTGGACCAGGTCGAAGAACGACGACAGCCGGTCCACCTCGTGGAACTGCCGGGCCAGCGTCGCCGCGAGGTCGAAGCGGAAGCCGTCGACATGCATCTCGGTGACCCAGTAGCGCAGCGAGTCCATGATCAGCTGAAGGACGTGCGGGGACCGCATCAGCAGGGAGTTGCCGGTGCCCGTGGTGTCCATGTAGTAGCGCGGGTCGTTCGCCAGCCGGTAGTACTGCGGATTGTCCAGGCCCCGGAAGGACAGCGTCGGGCCCAGATGGTTGCCCTCGGCCGTGTGGTTGTAGACCACGTCCAGGATGACCTCGATACCGGCCTCGTGCAGCGCCCGCACCGCGGACTTGAACTCCAGGACCTGCTGGCCGCGGTCGCCCCAGGAGGCGTACGCGTTGTGCGGGGCGAAGAAGCCGATCGTGTTGTAGCCCCAGTAGTTGTTCAGGCCCATGTCCACCAGTCGGTGGTCGTTCACGAACTGGTGGACCGGCATCAGCTCGAGGGCCGTGACGCCCAGCTCGGTGAGGTGCTCGATGATCGCCGGATGCGCCAGGGCCGCGTACGTGCCGCGCAGTTCCTCCGGCAGCCCCGGGTGCCGCATCGTGAGACCCTTGACATGCGCCTCGTAGATGACGGTGTGGTGGTACTCGGTACGCGGGCGCCGGTCGTCGCCCCAGTCGAAGTACGGGTTGACCACGACCGACGTCATCGTGTGCGGGGCGGAGTCGAGGTCGTTGCGCTCGTCGGGCGCGCCGAAGTGATAGCCGTACACCTCCTCGCCCCACTCGATCGAACCGCTGATCGCGCGCGCGTACGGGTCGAGCAGCAGCTTCGCGGAGTTGCAGCGCAGGCCGTGCTCGGGGGCGTACGGGCCGTGCGCCCGGAAGCCGTACCGCTGGCCCGGCATGACGCCGGGCAGGTACGCGTGCCGCACGAACGCGTCGCTCTCCCGCAGTTCCACCGCCGTCTCCGAGCCGTCGTCGTGCAGCAGACACAGCTCTACTCGGTCCGCGGACTCCGTGAAGACCGCGAAGTTGGTCCCGGCGCCGTCGTACGTGGCACCGAGTGGATACGCCTCTCCAGGCCAGACCTGCATGGATACGACTCTTTCAGGTGTGCCTCGCCGCTGGGGGCGCCTTGGCCCCGAGTCTCCCCGAAAGTGAGGGAACCTCCTATGACTTATGTCCCTCTTACCTCTCGACCAGTGCATACACGGTATGCCGAACCAGTGGGGCAACAGGTACTCCCAGGGATGTCGGGGGAGTAGGGGGCAACAACGTGCGCAACGCAGTGCACCGTCATCTGGGCAAGGTGGTGGCAGGGGCTGCCATCGCGGTGGCCTCGACCGCCGTGATGGTCGCCGTCACACTGCCGGGGTCGGCGGGGGCCGACGAATCGGATGGCAGGCAGAAGACCGGCGGGGCCGGACAGCAGGCGGTACCGGGGCAGGGCGAGGCCGTCGCACCCGGTGTCGTCGAGCAGGCCCCGGCCGAGGGCGAGAAGGGCAAGGGCAATGACCCGCTGACCGACGACGAGATGAAGCGGGCCGAACAGCTCGCGGTCAACCGGCAGTTGCTCAACGCGAGCGAGGACGTCGAGGGCGAGCGCGGCCCGCAGCGCGTGAGCGTCGACCTGGCCGAGCCGGAGGCCGACTCCGGCGCCGGCGCGGACGGACCCCGGCGTGCCGACGTGACGTTCTACGACTACCGGGACGACGCCCTCGTCACCAGGACCGTCGACCTCGACACCGGCAAGGTCGTGGAGACCACCAGCCGGCAGGGCGTCCAGCCGCCGCCCAGCCGGGCCGAGAGCATCGAGGCGGCGAGCCTGCTGATCGCCGACCCGCTGGGCGCGGACCTCAAGGCGGACTACAAGGACGCGACCGGCAAGGAACTCACCTCACCGGACCAGCTGCGGCTGAGCGGAGGCATCTACCGGGCCACGCCGGGCGCCCAGCCCGCCGTACTGGACAAGTGCGGCGAGCACCGCTGCGTACGGCTGTTCACGAAGGTCAAGAACGGGCCGTGGATCGACACCATGTCCCTGGTGATCGACCTGAGCGCCCGCAAGGTCGCCGACCTCGACGGCTGAGCCGACCCTCCGTCCACTTTTCCAACCCGCACCTCCTGCAGGGAGTCACTTCTTCATGCGCGTGCAGAACAGAATCAGCCGTGCCCACCGCCGGACGGCGGCCCTCGGTGTCGCCGTGGCCGCGCTGGCCACCGGTCTGACGACCGGGACCGGACCGGCCGCCGCCCAGCCCAAGACCGCCGCCGCGGCCGCCGCCGACTGCAGCGCCGCCTACCGCATCGAGCAGAAGCTCACCGGCGGCACCACCTGGCGGATGTGCTGGCACTACGACAGCAAGGCCGGTCTCGTGCTGGACGACATCTCCTACCAGCCCAAGGGCGAGGCCAAGCCGATCAAGGTCCTCGACAGCGGCCGGCTCGGCCAGATCCACGTCCCGTACGACGACGGAGGCGCGGAGTACGACGACCTGACGGGCCAGGACTTCGCCAAGGACCTGATGCCGCTCGCGCCCGGCGAGTGCCCCGGCGGCACCATCAAGACCGTCAAGGTCCCGGACCCGCACGAGGGCTCGAACCCCAACGTCAAGGGCCTGTGCACCACCACCCGCGCGCGGGGCCACGCCTACCGGATGCAGGGCGACACCGCGAACAAGGTCTACCAGGCCCAGGGCAAGGACCTTCTCGTCTACACGGTCAACCAGGTCGGCTGGTACGAGTACATGACCGAATGGCGCTTCCAGGACGACGGCACGATCAACATGAACGTCGGCGCGACCGGCAGCCTCTCCCCGGTCGACTACGACGCGGGCGACGGACGCGGCTGGCCCATCGGCAAGGGGCCCAAGGCCAAGGCCACCAGTCACAGCCACAACGCCTTCTGGCGGCTCGACTTCGCCCTCGACGGCTCCAGCAAGAACCGGGTCGAGCAGTACGACTCGAAGGTCTCCCCGCCCCGCGGCCAGCAGTTCGCCCCGACGACCAAGACCACCAGCACCAAGGTCACCAAGGAACTCGCGGGCGACGCCAAGGGCTACCGCTGGTGGCGGATGGTCAGCGCGACCGGCAAGAACAAGGACGGCCACGCGCGCTCGTACGAGTTCGTCCCCGGCCCGAGCACCAAGTACCCGGGCCGCAGTTACACCAAGCACGACATCTACTTCACCCAGTACAACAAGTGCGAGCTGTTCGCCAGCAACAACCCGGGCTGTGCCGGCTCCCACCCCAAGTCCGTCGACAAATGGGTCGGCGGACAGACCCTCACCCACCCTGTGGCCTGGGTCAATGTGGGCTTCCACCACATAGCCCGGGACGAGGACCAGCAGCCCATGCCGGTCCACTGGCAGGGTTTCTCCATCGCCCCGCGCGATGTCACCGCCATGAATCCGCTCACTCCGGCTGAGCTGGCCGATCAGAACGGCAATCCCATGGACGGTAGTTGAGAAACGGTCCGTGCATCCGGCTGCACCTCGGGCCGCTCCCGGAGTACCCTTCCTTGATCGTTGACACGGGGAGTGCTCGGGGGAGCGGAAGGCGGTGCGCGGGTGGGCTCGGGAGGGCTGGAGCTGCCCCCTGGTGACGAGGGTCACGAGGGGAACTCCGCAGACGCCCCGCCCGGCACGGTGTCCTTGGCCCGTCCGATGGACACGGGCTCCATCGGACCGGAGCTGGACTGGGACGCCGAGGCCTGGCGCGAGGTACGTACGCGCGCCCAGCGAGCCGGCCGGGCCTACATCTGGCTGAACCTCGTCGAACAGCGGCTGCGCGCGGTCGTGGCCGCTGTTCTGCGTCCCATCTACGAACCCGTCCACGGCGACGAGTGGGTGGTCGCCGCGGCCGGACCCGCCGGGCAGGAGTGGGTGCAGCGCGCGGTCGCGGTACGCGAAGTCAGCCGCCGCAAGGGCTACTTGCTCGACCCGGCCGACGACAACGTGCTCAGCTTCCTCACCCTGCCGCAGCTGCGCGAGCTGATGGTGCAGCACTGGCCGTGCTTCGAGCCGTACTTCGACGAGCGCCGGGACGTCGAGCTCGCCCTGGACGAGCTGGAAGTCACCCGGAACGTCGTCTCCCGCAACCGGGCGCTGTCCGAGTCGGTCCTCAATCAGGCCGAGCGGGCCTCCGCCCGCCTCCTCGACATACTCGGCACGGGCACCGACGTACCGTCCGCGCGCCGGCTGCCCGTCGACGCGGTCGAGGACCTCGTCGGCGACCGGTACGCGGACGTGGTCGCCGTGCACCCCGACCGGGTGCGGCTGCTGCGGCAGTTCCCCGCCGAGGACATCTTCGGCGGCGCCCGCCGGCTCGACGCCGTCGGTATCGGCCTCAACCTGCTCGTGCAGAACTTCTCCGGACGACGGCTGGTCCGGCTGGCCGAGACGGGCTGCCGGGTGCGGCTGCTGTTCCTCAACCCGGCCTCCAGTGCGGTCAAGCGCCGTGAGCGTGAACTCGGCATCAAACGCGGGGAGTTGAGCCGAGCGGTCGAGATGAACATCCTGCACATGCGGCGGGTGCGGTCCAGGCTGCGCGACCCGGGTGCCTTCGAGATCCAGGTCTACGACGAGACGCCGCGCTTCACCGCCTACCTCGTCGATGGCGACGGCTCGGACGGGATCGCCGTCGTGCAGTCCTATCTGCGGCGGGCGCGGGGGATGGAGGCGCCGGTGCTGGTGCTGCGCAACGGCAGCAAGGTGGTCAAGCCGGGCGAAGTCGACGAGAGCGGGCTGTTTCCGACGTACCGCGAGGAGTTCGAGCAGGCTTGGGCGGATTCGCGGCCGGTGTCCTGACAAGTCCCCCACCGGGTAAGCGGAATGCCGGTCCTCTGATTGTCAGTGGCTCATGGGAAGGTGGAGACCACTGGGGGAAAGCACCACCGAGAAGGGGGGCCAGGCATGGGCTGGCACCGAGAGCTGCTGATCGGCTTCGACCTGGAGACGACGGGCACGGACCCGCGCAAGGCGCGGATCGTCACGGGGGCCGTGATCGAGGTCAGGGCCGGGCAGCCCATAGGGCGCCGGGAGTGGCTGGCCGATCCCGGGGTGGAGATCCCGGCGGACGCGGTGGCGGTACACGGCATCAGCAATGAGCGCGCCACCGCCGAGGGCCGGCCGGCCGACCAGGTCGCGGACGCCATCGCGGACGTCCTGGCGACGTACTGGAAGACGGGCGTCCCGGTCGTCGCCTACAACGCGGCCTTCGATCTGACCCTGCTGGCGGCCGAGCTGCGGCGCCACGGCCTACCGTCGCTGCGTGACCGCCTGGGTGGCGTCGACCCCGCCCCGGTCATCGACCCGTACACCATCGACCGGTCCGTCGACCGCTACCGCCGCGGCAAGCGCAACCTCGAAGCGGTCTGCGCCGAATACGGCGTCGCCCTCGACTCCGCCCACGACGCCACATCCGACGCCCTGGCCGCAGCCGAACTGGCCTGCGCCATAGCCACCCGCCACCCCAAGATCGCCGCCCTCGGCCCGGCCGAACTCCACCGCCGCCAGATCGACTGGTACGCCGAAAGAGCCGCCGACTTCCAGAACTTCCTGCGCAGCAAGGGCGAGACAGACGCGGTGATCGACGGAACATGGCCACTGCGGGAACCGGCGGAGGAGACAGTGCCGGGCGAGGCGATCTGAGCCCGGTGCGCGAGACGAACCGCGTGTCGGTGGAAGAGGCGGGGCGATCGGAGTCGGTGGACCGGGCGAAGTCATGCGTCACCCCCTCCCTCACGCCGGTGCGGGCGTTGCGATGCGTTCGATGCGGGGCTTGGCCAGTCGCTCGTAGTCGGCGCCCGAGATGAGCAGCGAGCGGTCGAGCCGGGCCGCGTTGAAGTACATCTTCGGCTGGGCCACGACGTCCGGGTCGGCGACCAGTTCGAGGTCGGGATCGAAGCTGAATGGCAGGACGGTGCCGGGGACGGCACGGGCCAGCCGCTCGGCGGTCACCGGGTCGCTGAAGCCGACGTAGCGGGCGTCGAAAAGCGCCCGGACCGCGTCCAGGTCCACCCGCCGGTCGCCGGGGACGACCGCGAGGACGTGACGTGTGGTGCGGCGGTCCACCTTGACCCGCAGCACGATGCACTTCGCGGCTTCGTGGGCCGGGTGCCCGCGCAGGGCGCAGACGGCTTCCGTTGAGCCCTCGGGTTCGTGGTCGATCAGGCGGTAGTCGATGTGGGAGGCATCCAGCAGGGAGGTCAGGTGCTCGTAAGTGTCGTGGTGGGGGAGGTCGTGGTGGGCGTGCTCGGGCATGCGGAGTCCTTGTCGCGATCCTTGTCGAGGGCCGGGGCGGAGAGGAGCCCGGGTTCTTGTGCGCTTCGGTGGGCCCGTTCCACGGCCTGCCCCCAGTAGGTGCCGGCGAGCATCAGGGCCGCCCCGAGGCCGGTGAGCGGGGTGAGGTGTTCACCGCCTAGCGCCACGCCCACCGCGACCGCCCACACCGGCTCGGTGCCCATCAGCAGGCTGGCCCGGCTGGCGGAGGTGCGCTGCACGGCCCAGGTCTGCGCGAGGAAGGCGAACACGCTGCAGAACAGGGCGAGATAGACGAGCTGGGCCCAGGTCGCCGGGTCCGCACGGACCAGCGTCGGCAGGTCCAGGGCCGCGGCCGGCAGGAACAGGGCCGTGCCGACGAGCGTCTGCACGGTCGTCAGGTGCAGGGGACGGATCGCCCGCCCGGTAGTGAAGCGGCCGACGAGGGCGACATGCCCGGCCCGGATCAGCGCGGCGCCGAGCATCATCAGGTCGCCGAGGCGCGGCGCATGGAAGCCGTTGCCGGACATGAGCAGACCGACGGCCAGGACACAGACACCGGTCGCGGCGAAGAAGGAGACGGGCAGTGCGCCGCGGTGGCCGCCGCGGTCGAGGAGCGGGGTGAGGACGATGGTCAGGCTGATGATGAGGCCGGCGTTGGCGGCGCTGGTGTGCGCGACGCCGTACGTCTCCACGCCCAGGACCGCGGCCTGCGTCACCCCCAGGGGCACGCCGGCCCGCAGCTCGTCACGCGTCCACCACCCCGACCCGCGCCGTCGTGACGCGACCATGCCGAGACAGGCGACAGCCGACAGGGCGTAGCGGGCGAACAGCACCAGCAGGACGGGGAGCGCGGCAGTGGCCGTCTGGGCGGACAGATAGCTGGAACCCCAGACGAGCGCGACAAGGAGGAGTACCGCATCGGTACGGCGGACGTTGGACACGCGCCCACAGTGCACCGGAGACGTCCTTGAAGCCCAGTGCCACCTTCTAAAACAATCATGTAGCGGAGCTACAGAGTTCTACACTGGCGCAGTGGACGAACGGCAGCTGAGGATTCTGCGGGAGCTCGGCGAACTGGGCAGCGTCACGGCGGTCGCCGAGGCGCTGCTGGTGACGCCATCGGCGATCTCCCAGCAGCTACGGCTGCTGCAGCGAGCGATCCCGGTCCCGCTCACCGAACGTCAGGGGCGCCGCCTGGTGCTCACCGACGCCGGACTGGCGCTGGCGGGCGCGGCCGTCGAGGTGGAGACGGCGCTCGCGCGGGCGCGGTACACGGTCGAGGAGTTCGTCGGGCGGCCGGACGGGGAGGTGTCGGTGGCGGCGTTCCACAGCGCGGGCGCGGCGTTCTTCCCGCTGCTGCTCCGTGCGCTGGCCGGCCCGGGCAAGCCGGTGCCGAGGCTGGCCGACGAGGACGTACCCCAGGAGGACTTCCCCCGACTGACCCGGGACTACGACCTCGTCCTCGCCCACCGCCTGGAGCACGCCCCGCCATGGCCGGACACGGTGGGCACGACGACGTTGCTGCGCGAGCCACTGGATGTGGCCATGCCGGCCGGCCACCCCCTGGCCGCCAAGCGCCGCGTCACCCCACGCGACGTGGCCGACGAGCCATGGATCACCGTGCACGACGGTTTCCCCGTCCTGGCAGTCATCGAGGCCATCGCCGCAGCGGCCGGCCGTCGCCTCCATCTCGCCCACCGCATCAACGAGTTCGCGGTCGTGGCCGAGGCCGTGGCGGCCGGAGGCGGTATCGCCCTGATGCCACGCTGGACGATGCGCCCACACCCCGAGCTGGCCCTCAGACCCCTCAGCGGCGTCCAGGCAAGACGCCACATCGACGCGCTGCACCGCCCCGAGCGCACAGCAAGGGCAGCTGTGCGCACGGTCCTGGCCGAACTGCGCCGCGCCGCGCGAACCATCCGGGACGTCGACCGCGACAGCGAGGAGACGCGCTCAGGGTTCGCGGCAACGAGGACGCCGCTCGCGAACTCGCGGTCAGAGCCACCCAGTTGAGCTGCACTGTGTTTGCTCCCGTGGAGTAGGCGCCTGCCGCGCAGGCTGGTTATAAAGGAACATCGTGTGTCACCGTCGGGGGGCGAGGATGGCGCAGCTGAAGACCTTGGAACCGCAGCTGATCGGTGGAGTCTTCCGCTCATCCGCGCCCGTCGGTATCCGCTTGGCGATGCGCCTGTTGCGGAGAGTGCCGAGGCCGTGTCGGGAGGCTGCTCGCCAGCTGATCAGCCTGCTGTACTGGCCGCTGACAGCCAAGACCAAGATTCTGCTGATCAGCCTGGTCGCGTCTGTCACCCTGCTGGGACTGGCAGAAGCGGGCGGAGCCCTGGGACCGTCGCCTGACGCGGACAGACGGTGGGCGCTGGCCCACTTGTTCTCCGCCGATGCCGAACTGAGCGGCGTAAGCCTGTCCCTCCTCCAGGATCTGGCCGGCCTGATCGTGTTGACTGTTGTCTTCGTCACGCCCCTCTTCTGCTGCCAGCAAGTGCAGGCCATCGCCGACTTCGTTCAGATGAACGAGCGCAATGGCGGAGGGACCCGGCTGTCCCCCGAACAGATCCGTCGACACGACACGCTGGTCCGCAAGACCAACGCGTGGTTCCGAATGCTGGGCCGCAGGAGTGTCTCCGCGGGCATCATGGTGGCCGCGGCGACTGGCACGATCGCGCTGTACGCCTTCGTCAACGCCCATGGCCTCATGGAGACATGGAATCCGACCGCGCTCCCTGACGCGGTCTGGCGCGACGAGGTCTACGCCGGTTGGTGGGCCAACTGGCACACCCACCGCGAAATGGCGGTGGCCTTGTGTGCGGCCGGCACCTACGCCTTCCACTTCCTGGTCAAGCAATTGGTCATGGGCGTCGTCTTCACCGGCTACCTGTATCGGTCCGCGGCACTCGGTTTCGGGGTGACGCCGAACATGAGATTCGACAGCGACGGTTTCCAGGGGCTGCGTCCGTTGCGCCGCTTCATGCTGTGGACTTATGGCTCCGCCTTGGCTCACCTGATCGGCTTGCTGGTCCTCTTCATGGTCTGGCTGCCGGCGTCACCTTGGATGGTGTTCATAGTGCTGGGGGTGATGCTCGTGGACATGGCTGTGATCGTCTATCCCTCCTCGATCGGTTACCACTTCGCGTTGGATGTCAAGAAAGCCCACGTCGAGTCTCTGTACGCAAGCGGCCTTCCCAGTGATGAATGTGACGCGGCGGTAGCGCGGATCTGGTCCACTCCCGTGCTTCCGGTCACGACCCGCAAGGCCGTGACCGGAATCGGTCTCTATCTACTGGCCCCTGCCATGCCTGCCCTGATCCAAGTGCTGTTCCAGCATCTTTGAGTGGTCGCCAACACCCAGCGGGCATCGGACAGTTCAGCAGGTGTCAAAACGAATACCAGCGCACCGTCTCATCCCCGTCCCGCAAAGACCCCACCCGTCGCCGAAACTCGGCCAATGCATCAGGATTGCTCGGCGCATGCTGCGCGACCCACGCACAACTGGCGGTCTCCCGGGCACCGCGCAGCACCGAGCACCCGTCCCACTCGCGCACATCCCAGCCGTACGCGTCGGTGAAGGAGTCGTACGCCGCAGCAGGGAGCCCGTAGCGGTCGCGGGAGAGGGCCATGACGACCAGGTCGTGCTCCCGCAGATCGGTCGAGAACGTCTCCAGATCGACCAGCACCGGCCCGTCCGGCCCGACATGCACATTGCGGGGCAGCGCGTCGCCATGGATCGGCCCGGGCGGCAGATACGGGGTGAGAGCGGCCGCGGCCGTCGCGAAGCCGTCCCGGCGCGCACGCAGATAGTCCGCGTCGGCGGGAGAGATCGCGTCACCCGCAAGCCGCAGCCAGCGTTCCACACCGCCCAGCAGATCGCGGGGCGGCAGTTCGAAGGAGGGAGAGGGCAGTGCGTGGACGACCCGTAGCAGTTCGGCCAAATCCCACGGCTCCGCGGGCCGTACGGGATCGGGCATCCGATGCCACACGGTCACCGGATGCCCCTCGACCAGGAGTGCCTTCGGCTCGGCGGCACGCACCGCCGGCACATCCGCCGCCTCCAGCCAGAGCGCGATGTCCAGTTCCCGCCGGGCCCGGTCCAGGAGTTCGGCGTCGCGGCCCACCTTGACGACCAGGTCACCGGCGGCGAACACGGCGTTCTCACCCAGGGCGAGCAACCGCGCATCCCGTACCGGTCCGGGCAACACCCCTGCCGCGGCCAGCACCTCCCGCGCCCGTGCCTCGTCCATCGTCCACCTCCGAGTGATCCCGAGTGATCCCTGCGCGTCCGCGTACGGCGTCACCTTCCCGCCATCCGCCGGTCAGTGTCGCATTCGCACAGGTCGCGCCGGGCGCGCGGTGTCTTGACGACACCGACCGCCTTCACGACCATGACGGGGCCCGTCCGAGCCGCGCAAAGGGGCTGATTCCGTGACATTGGTGACCGAGGTGCGAGGGGAGGGCGCGGCGAAACGCGCGCCGAGCACCGGCCGGAAACGCCCTGCCGCCGATCACGGCGCCTGGTTCCTGGTGTTACCCGCCCTGATCCCGATCCTCCTGCTGAGCGTAGGACCGCTGCTGTACGGGATCCTGCTGGCGTTCACCGACGCCCAGTCGGGCCGCACCGAGCCCACGGAGTGGATCGGCACACTCAACTTCCGGGATCTGCTGCACGACACGCTGTTCTGGGAGTCGTTCCGGATCGGGTTGGTCTGGGCCGTCGGCGTGACCGTGCCGCAGTTCCTGCTCGCCCTCGGCCTCGCCCTGCTGCTCAACCAGGAGCTGCGCCTGAGATGGCTGGCCCGCGCGCTCGCCATCATCCCGTGGGCGATGCCCGAGGTGGTCGTCGGCGTCATGTGGCGGCTCGTCTACAACCCGGACGCGGGCATCCTCAACGAGACCCTGCGCGACCTCGGCCTCGGCGACGGCCGGGACTGGCTCAGCGGCCTGGCGACCGCCCTGCCCGCCGTGATCGTCGTCGGCGTCTGGGCGGGCATGCCGCAGACGACGGTCGCCCTGCTCGCCGGGTTGCAGAACACCCCGCGCGAACTCCATGAGGCGGCCGCGATGGACGGCGCGGGCGCCTGGCGCCGGTTCCGTACGGTCACCTGGCCCGCCCTCAGACCGGTCGCGCTGGCGATCACCGCGCTCAACTTCATCTGGAACTTCAATTCATTCGCCCTGGTCTATGTGCTGACCAGCGGCGGCCCCGGCGGCCGCACCCGCCTGCCCATGCTGTTCGCCTACGAAGAGGCCTTCCGCTACGGGCAGTTCGGCTATGCGGCGGCGATGGGATGCGTGATGGTCGCGGTGATCTCGGTACTCCTCGCCGTCTTCCTCGCCGGCCGTCTGAGGGGAGGACAGAACACATGAGGACCAGCCAGGCGGCCCGCGCGGGCCAGTACGTGGCGCTGCTCGGGTATCTCGTCTTCCTCGCCTTCCCCTTCCTCTGGCTGATCTCCACCGCGTTCAAACCGCCACGCGAGCTGGGCAGCCTGCACCCCACCTGGATTCCGGAGAACCCCACCCTGGCCAACTTCCGCCAGGCCTTCGACGAACAGCCGCTGCTGCAGGCCGCGTTCAACTCCCTCGTCGCTGCACTCGGGGCCGCGGTGATCGCCGTACTGATCGCGACACCGATGGCGTACGTCATGGCCCGGCACCGCACCCGGCTCGCGAGGGCCGCGACCGGCTGGGTGGTCGTCAGCCAGGCGTTCCCGCTGGTGCTGGTGATCATCCCGCTGTTCCTGGTGCTCAAGAACCTGCGGCTGATCAACTCCGTGCCCGGACTGGTCATGGTGTACGTGGTGTGGGCGCTGCCGTTCGCGCTGTGGATGCTCGTGGGGTACGTACGCGCGGTGCCCGCCGAACTGGAGGAGGCGGCGGCCGTCGACGGCGCCGGACGGCTGCGCACCCTCGTCTCGGTGGTCGCGCCGCTGCTCGCGCCGGGGATCGTGGCGACGGCGCTGTTCGCGTTCATCACCGCGTGGAACGAGTTCTTCTTCGCGCTGGTGCTGCTCAAGACACCGGAGAAACAGACGCTGCCGGTCGTGCTCACCCACTTCATCGGCGCGGAGGGCGTCGCCGACCTCGGCCCGCTCGCCGCCGCCGCGTTCCTCGCCACCCTGCCCTCGCTGGTCGTCTTCGCGCTCATCCAGCGGCGGATCACGGGCGGCATGCTCGCCGGGGCGGTGAAGAGCTGATGCGCACCCCCTGGAGCGGTCTGCGGCTTCGATGGATCCCGGCCTTCACGCTCGCCCTCACCCTGCTGCTCGCCGGCTGCACCAGCGGCGACGACGTGCCCGACAACGGCCGCGTCACCCTGCGCTTCCAGTCCCTCGCCTGGCAGGAGGAGTCCGTCGCCGCCAACAAGGAGCTGGTGGCGCAGTGGAACGCGTCGCATCCCGACGTCAAGGTCGAGTATGTGCAGGGGAGTTGGGACAGCGTCCACGACCAGCTGCTCACCTCCTTCGAGGGCGGTGAGGCGCCGGACATCATCCACGACGCCTCGGACGACCTCGCGGACTTCGCATACGGCGGCTATCTGGCCGATCTCACCGACCTGCTGCCGCGGCGGCTGAAGTCCGACATCCCGCAGCGCAGTTGGCGCACGACGACCTTCGGGGACGGGATCTACGGCGTGCCGTTCCTCCAGGAGCCCCGCGTGCTCATCGCCAACGCCACCTGGCTGAAGCAGTCCGGGGTGCGGATCCCCACGCCCGAAAAGCCCTGGAGCTGGGCCGAGTTCCGGCAGGTCACCGAGGAGCTGAGCGGTGACGGGAAGTATGGCGTGGCCTGGCCGCTCAAGGAACCCGTCTCCGCCACGCTCAACCTGTCCCTGTCCACCAGCGGACAGCTGTTCCACCGGAACCAGGACGGCAAGGTCGCCATCCGCTTCGGGACGGCCGACCAGGTAGTGCCGGACACCATCCACCACCAGGTCAACACCGACCGCAGCGCCTCGCCCACGACCCTCGGCAGCGGCGGCTCGGACACCCTGCCCGGGTTCTTCGGCGGGAAGTACGCGATGGTCCCGCTCGGCTTCTCGTACCGCCAGCAGATCGTGCAGCAGGCTCCCAAGGGCTTCGACTGGCAGGTGCTGCCCGCTCCCGCCGGAGCCGACGGGCTCGCCCAGGGAGTCAGCCCGCAGACGCTGTCCGTCGCGGAGGACAGCCCGCACAAGAAGGAGGCCGCCGCGTTCATCGACTTCCTGCTCCGGCCGGAGAACATGGTCCGGCTGGCCCTGGGCGACTGGATGCTCCCCACCGGCACACAGGCACTGAAGCACCCCGCCCTGCACACGACCGAGCACGACTGGGCCACCGGCACCGCCCTCGCCGCCCACTTGCGCTCGGCACCCGCGCAGTCCGTCCGCGGCTATCCCGAGTGGAAGGACAAGGTGGCCACCCCGGCGTTCCAGGAGTACTACAGCGGCGCGATCGGACCGGACGAGCTGCGCGAGCGGCTGGAGGAGGACGGGAACCTGGTGCTGGCGCGCTACCAGCGCTGACGTACGCCATGTCGGCGCCGGCATGGTGTCGGCGTAATTCGGTTGTCCGCGTCGCCCGGCCACGCCTAGCGTGGCGTCCGTGGCAGCGAACAACGCGATCATCATCACCGGTCTCGGCCGGGGCTACGCGCACTCCGTACGGATGCGCCGCGGTCCCGGAGCCCTGACCGGCCCGGGGAGCCACGCCCGCTGATCCGTCGCGGACCGGCGTTTCCAGCGTCCTGCTGACTGCTTCCCACTTCCTTATCTCCTGTCTTCCGGTCAGGGCCTTCGTCTGCCCTTATCCCTCCCCACGGAAGACAAGGACCGCAGGCCATGGCCCGCCCCACCCGCGTATCCCGCGCGCTCTCGCAGAACTTCCTCGCCGACCGCGCCGCCGCCGTACAGCTCGCCCGGCTCGCCGTACCGCACGGACGCGAAGCACCTCTGCTGCTCGAAGTCGGCGCCGGAAAAGGCGCGTTGACCGAGCAGCTCGCCCCGCGCTGCCGACGCCTCCTCGCCTACGAGATCGACCCACGGCTCGTCCCCTCCCTGCGCTCCCGCTTCTCGGACACACCCCAAGTCCGCGTCGTCGGCGAGGACTTCCTCACCGCACGAGCCCCGTGCACACCGTTCTCCGTCGCCGGGAACGTGCCCTTCTCCCGCACCGCCGCCATCGTCGACTGGTGCCTGAAGGCACCCGCCCTCACCCACGCCACGCTCCTCACCCAACTCGAGTACGCCCGCAAACGCACGGGTGACTACGGCAGCTGGACCCTGCTGACGGTCCTGACCTGGCCCCGCTACGAGTGGCGTCTGCTGGGGCGGGTCGGCCGGCGCAGCTTCCGGCCCGTGCCCGGCGTGGACGCCGGGATCGTCCGGATCGAGCGCCGCCGTACGCCGCTGCTCGACGCCGCGGCGTACGAGAGCTGGCGGCCACTGGTGGAGCTGGGCTTCTCCGGGCTCGGCGGCTCGCTGCACGCCTCGCTGCGCCGGGCCCACCCGAGGCGGCGGGTTGACGCGGCGTTCCGCAGGGCGGGCCTCGACCAGACCGTGCTCGTCGGCGGGGTGCCGCCGTGGGCGTGGCTGAGGCTGCACGAGGTGCTGGCCCCGTGAACCGAGGTGCACGATACGTATCGTCTCGCGTATCGTCGGTGTCATGACCAGTCCCGCACACATCGCCATGTTCTCCATCGCCGCCCACGGTCACGTGAACCCGAGCCTCGAGGTGATCCGCGAGCTCGTCGCGCGCGGGCACCGGGTGACGTACGCGATTCCGCCGGCCTTCGCCGAGAAGGTGGCCGAGACGGGCGCCGAGCCCAAGCTCTGGAACTCCACACTGCCCGGCCCCGACGCCGATCCGGAGGCCTGGGGCTCCACCCTCCTGGACCACGTCGAGCCGTTCCTGAACGACGCGATCCAGGCGCTGCCCCAGCTGATCGCCGCATACGAGGGCGACGAACCGGACCTCGTGCTCCAGGACATCACCGCCTACCCGGCCCGCGTCCTGGCCCACCGCTGGGGCGTGCCCGCGATCTCGCTCTCCCCGAACCTCGTCGCCTGGGAGGGCTATGAGCAGGAGGTCGCCGAGCCCATGTGGGAGGAGCCGAAGAAGACCGAGCGCGGGCGTGCCTACTACGCCAAGTTCCACAACTGGCTGCAGGAGAACGGGATCACCGAGCACCCCGACCCCTTCGTCGGCCGCCCCGCCCGCTCCCTCGTCCTCATCCCGAAGGCCCTGCAGCCCCACGCCGACCGGGTCGACGAGAGCGTGTACACCTTCGTCGGCGCCTGCCAGGGCGACCGCTCGCACGAGGGCGACTGGCAGCGGCCGGCCGGCGCGGAGAAGGTGGTCCTGGTGTCGCTGGGATCGTCCTTCACCAAGCAGCCCGGCTTCTACCGGGAGTGCGTCAAGGCGTTCGGTGAGCTGCCGGGCTGGCACCTGGTGCTGCAGATCGGCAAGCATGTGGACCCCGCCGAGCTGGGCGCCGTACCGGACAATGTCGAAATGCGGTCCTGGGTCCCGCAGTTGGCGGTCCTCAAGCAGGCCGATCTGTTCGTCACGCACGCCGGGGCGGGCGGCAGCCAGGAGGGAATGGCGACCGCCACGCCGATGATCGCCGTACCGCAGGCCGTGGACCAGTTCGGCAACGCGGACGTGCTCCAGGCGCTCGGTGTGGCCCGGCACCTTCCCACGGAGGAGGCGACCGCCGAGGCGCTGCGCACCGCCGCCCTCGCGCTCGTCGACGATCCCGAGGTCGCCCGGCGGCTGCGGAGCCTCCAGGCCGAGATGGCCCAGGAGGGCGGCACACGGCGGGCGGCGGACCTCATCGAGGCGGAGCTGCCCCGCAAAGCCTCGTAAGGCCTCATAAGGCCTTATGAGAAGTGAGCAAGAGAGGGCCCGTCGGCTCCCCTGTAGCCAACGGGCCCTCCGCTCGGGGTGAGGTCAGACCCTCACCGGCTCACCCTCGTCGTCCCGCGACGGCGTTTCCCGCGTCACGGCCTCGGGCGCCTCGTCGTGCGTGAGGTCCGGCATCCGGTTCAGCCACTTCGGCAGGTACCAGTTGCGCTCGCCCAGCAGCGCCATCACCGCCGGGAGCAGCACGCCCCGGATGATCGTCGCGTCGATGAGCACCGCGGCCGCGAGGCCCACGCCCATCTGCTTCATGGACTGCATCGACAGCGTCCCGAAGATCGCGAACACGGCGACCATGATGACCGCGGCGCTGGTGACGACACCGGCCGTGGTGACCACACCGTGTGTGATCGCGTCCTTCGTCGTCCGGCCACGCAGTCGCGCCTCGCGGATCCGCGAGACCACGAACACGTGGTAGTCCATCGACAGGCCGAACAGGATCACGAAGAGGAACAGCGGCAGCCAGGTGATGATGGCGCCGACGCCCTCCGCGCCCACCAGGGACGCGCCCCAGCCGTGCTGGAAGACGGCGACGAGGATGCCGTACGCCGCACCCACCGACAGCAGGTTCAGCACGATCGAGGTGATCGCGATGGTCAGCGAGCGGAAGCACAGCAGCATCAGCAGGAAGGCGAAGACCACGACGAACACGAAGACCGGGACGACCGCTCCGGCCAGCTGGTCGTTGAAGTCCTTCGAACCGGCGACCTGTCCGGTGATCGGCGCCTCGATGCCGTCGACCTTGCCGAGCGTGGCCGGCCGTACCTCGTCGCGCAGCTTGTCCAGGCTCGCGCCCGCCTTGTCCAGGTCGGAGCCGCCGACCAGTGGGACGTAGACGAAGGCGACGTTCTGCGCGTCGTGCAGCTTGATGTCCACCGGGCCGCGCGAGGCACCCGAACTGATCGCCTGCTCACGGAAGTCCGTGAGCGCGGCCTGCACCTGGGGAGCGTTGATGTCGTCGGCCTTGACGACCACCTCGGCCGGCTCGGAGCCGCCGGGGAAGGCGTCGTTGACGCGGTTGTACGTCTGCACGATCGGCAGCGAGTCGCCGAACTCCTGGTCCAGCGTGAGGTTCTGCGTCTTCATGCCCACCGCAGGAGCCGCGATCGCCAGCAGTACACCGGCCGCCACGACGACGGAGGCGAGGGGCTTCGCGAGGACGCCCTTGAGGACGGCGGTCCAGAACCGGCTGTCCGAGCCGCCACCCTTGCGCTGACGGCGGCGCAGGAACGGAATCCGCCCCTTCTCCACCCGTCCGCCGAGCAGCGAAAGCAGCGCGGGCAGGACGGTCACGGAGCCGACCATGGCGACGGCCACGACCATCAGCGAGGCCAGGCCCATCGCCTCGAACTCGGCGAGCCCGGTGAACAGCATGCCCGCCATCGCCACGCACACCGTGACACCCGAGACGATGATCGCGCGCCCACTGGTGGCGGCGGCGATCCGCAGCGCGGTCTGCGCGTCCCGGCCGGCCTCCCGCTCCTCGCGCTCGCGGCGCAGATAGAACAGGCAGTAGTCGACCCCGACGGCCAGACCGACCAGCAGCATCACGGAGTTGGCGGTCTCGCTCATCGGCATCACATGGCTGACGATGCCCATCAGGCCCATCGTCGCCATGATCGCGGTGATCGCCAGCAGCACCGGCAGCAGCGCCGCGACCAGCGCGCCGAAGGCGATCAGCAGAATGCCGAGGGCCACCGGCACCGCCGAGAACTCGGCCTTCTTGAAGTCGTCCCCGAACGCGTCGTCGAACGTCTTCATCATGCTGGCGGAGCCGATCTCCTCGATCCGCAGCGCCGCATGGTCCTTCTGAACGTCCTCGACGGCCTTGAGGACCGGCTCGACCCGCTCGCCCGCGGTCTCCGCGTCCCCGCGGATGTCGAACTGCACGAGCGCGCTGCGGCCGTCCTTCGAGATCGTGTCGCTCTCGTACGGCGACGTCACGTCGGTGACCTCACCGGTGCCCTCGACCGCCTTGACCACGGACTCGACCGCGGCCCGGAAGTCGGCGTCCGTGGCCTTGACGCCGCCGTCCTTCGCCTGGATCAGGACGGTCTCACCGGCCGGCTCGTCGATCCCGGCGTCCTCGATGATTCTGGCGGCGGTGTGTGTCTCGCCCTTGAGCTGATCGCTGTCCTTGACGTCGACCCGGCCCGCGGCCGACCCCAGCCCCATCGCCAGGACGACGAACAGCACCCAGATACCGACGGCAGCCCATCGGTGCCGGGCGCTCCAGCCGCCGGCCCGGGCGGCGATGCCCCGCACCCGTATATCTCCGTTCCCCATGACGGGCTTGCCCCCTCGTCAACGGTGCCGGCCCCCTGCCGTCACCTCCGCTTCGAAGGTATGGGCTGGATAAAGCCATCTCGTCGTGCTGCCCGGTGAAGTGCCCTGCCCGCGACTCATCACTTCGGATACCGAGGTCTCACCACTGGGGAGGACCGTGGTCCCTTACATCTACTCGGAGTTCTCGGGGGCGGGGCCCAGGGTGCCCCAGCCGCATAAGCTGGGCGGATGACGACATATGCGGCGCTGCTGCGCGGAATCAACGTGGGGGGCAGCAGGAAGGTCCCGATGGCCGAGCTGCGCACCCTCATGGAGGGCCTCGGCCACGACGGCGTACGCACCTATCTGCAGAGCGGCCAGGCCGTGTTCTCCAGCGGCCACGGCGACGAGGAATCCCTCGCCGCGGAGCTGACGCGGGCCATCGAGAAACACTTCGGCTTCGGCGTCGACGTGATCGTGCGCGACCACGCCTATCTGAAGGCGGTCGCCGAGGCTTGCCCCTTCCCGGCCGCCGACCTCGAGGCCAAGCAACTGCACGTCATCTACTTCTCCGCGCCGGTCGACCCCGACCGCTTCGCCGAGATCGACCAGGCCGCCTACCTCCCCGAGGAGTTCCGGCTCGGCGACCGCGCGCTGTACCTGTACGCCCCGAACGGCCTGGGCCGTTCCAAGCTCGCCGAGCACCTTTCCAAGCCCCGGCTGAACATGGGCGTGATCGCCACGTCCCGCAACTGGAACACGGTCGTCAAGCTCGTGGAAATGACCAGTGCCTGAGAACGGTCCCGCCGTGAAGGCGGCCATCGAGGGCGAGCTGAAGCTGCTCACCCCCGACGTCCGCCGCTCGCCCAAACTACTCGGGGCGCTGCTGCACCCCGACTTCCACGAGTTCGGCGCGTCCGGACGACACTGGGACCGCGCCTCGACCATCGCCGCGCTGACCTCCGGTACGGACCCCGGCTTCCGCCCCGTCGTCCCCTCCCACCTGCACGGCGTCCAACTCGCCCCCGACCTGGTCCACCTCACCTACGACACGGAGAGCAACGGCACCCGAGCGCTGCTGCGTGCCGGTGGGGGCTGGTCGCGCAGTTCCTCGCGCCCCTTTGGGGGCGCTGCACCGCACCGGACTTCACCAGTCCTGCTGAGGGGAACACGCGTGTACGCGCTCTCTGTTGCCCCGGCCCCAGAACCGGTTCAGGCACCGACCGCCGTCAGTATCGGCGTGCGTGCCGCGTCGTAGCGTTCCAGCAGTACTCGTGCCACCTCCGGTGCCGGGCCCAGTACGTCGGCCAGTACGTCTGCCTCGGTCGCGCCGCGGGCGATGCGGTCCGGGAGGAAGCCGGGGGCCAGGACGTATGGGGCGACGGCGATCTTTGAGCAGCCCAGGGACCTGAGGTCGCGCACCGCGTCCTCGGTGCGGGGGAGGGCCGCGGAGGCGAACGCGGGTCGCACGGCGCACCAACCGGTGTGCCACCACTCCCGCGCGATGTCGGCGATCACCGCGATCGCCTCCGGGTCGGTGGACCCCGCCGAGGCCAGCACGACCCCGGTCGAGGACTTGTCGGCGGGCGTCAACCCCGCCTCGTACAAACGACGTTCAAGCGCCTGGAGGAGCAGCGGGGACGGGCCCAGTACCTCCGCCTGGCGGATCCGCAGCCGCGGCGGGGCGTCCCGCAGTACGGCGGGGATGTCGGCCTTCGCGTGGAAAGCGCGGGTCAGCAGCAGCGGCAGGGCTACGACGTCCCGGACGCCCTCCGCCGCCAGGGACTCCAGCACGCCCTGGACGGACGGGACGTTGAAGTCCAGGAAGCCGGTCTCCACGCGCAGCCCCGGCCGCCGCGACCGTACCCGGCGTACCAGGGCATGGACGGTCGCGGCGTGCCGCGGGTCGCGGCTGCCGTGGGCGATGACGAGAAGGACCGGCTTCTTGTTCATGGGAATCAGACTCAGCTCTTCACCAGCAGACCGCGTGTGCGCAGCACCCACCGCTCCAGCGGGCTGAAGATCAGCAGGTCGATGGCGATACCGACGAACAGGATGAGCAGGATGGCGAGGAAGACCGTCGCCATGCTGCTGTTGGTGCGGCCCACCTCCAGCAGCTGGCCGAGCCCCACGCCCAGGTCCGGTGCCTGCGCGATGATCTCGGCGGCCATCAGCGAGCGCCAGGAGAACGCCCACCCCTGCTTCAGCCCCGCCACATAGCCGGGCAGCGCCGCGGGCATCACGATGTGCCAGGTACCGCGCAGTCCGGTCGCCCCCAGCGTCCGCCCCGCGCGCAGGATCAGCGGCGGCACCTGGTCGACGCCGGACACCAGACCGTTGGCGATCGACGGCACCGCGCCGAGCAGGATCACCGCGTACATCATCTCGGGCTTCAGGCCGAGCCAGATGACGGCGGCCGGCACCCACGCCACCGACGGCAGCGACTGCAGACCGGACAGGATCGGGCCGATCGCCGCGCGCACGAACTTCACCCGGGCCACGAGCAGGCCGAGCGGCGTGCCGATGACGAGGGCGAGCGCGAAGCCGAACAGGCCCCGCGAGACGCTCGTCCAGATGTAGTCGAGCAGCGTGCCCTTCAGCCACGCGTCCTCGACCTCGGCCCACACGGCACCGGGGGAGGGCAGCTTCGCGGGGTCGTCGACGATCTTCAGGGAGATCAGTCCCTGCCAGACGACGAGGACCACAGCGATGGCGATGACCGGCGGCAGGATCTTCTCGCGCAGGGTCTGCCGCAAGGGCGGCCGGCCGCTGACCGAGGTCTCCAGCGCGTCGAGGCCCGCCTCGATGCTCCCGGGGTCCTCCGTCGTCTTCGAGTCAGTGCTGGCCATGACGGCGGATCTCCCCACGCAGTACTTCGGTGATCTCGACGGACAGTTCCGCCACGGGCGCGTCCTCGATGCGGCGGGGCTGCGGGATGCCGACCGTCCACTCGCGGGCGATCCGGCCGGGCCGCGACGACAGCAGGATGACGCGCTGCGCGAGCCGCACCGCCTCGCGCACGTTGTGCGTGACGAAGAGAACGGACACCCCGGTCTCCGCCCAGATCCGGGTCAGCTCGTCGTGCAGCACGTCACGGGTGATGGCGTCCAGCGCCGCGAACGGCTCGTCCATGAGCAGCAGTCGGCTCTCCTGGGCGAGCGCGCGGGCGAGGGCGACGCGCTGGCGCATACCGCCGGACAGCTCGTGCACCCGCTTGCCGTGCGCGCCCTTGAGCCGGACGAGTTCGAGGAGTTCCTGGGCCTTGTCGCGCCGCTCGTTCTTCGTGACGCCCCTGAGTTTGAGGGCGAGTTCGATGTTCTTGCCGGCGGTCAGCCACGGGAAGAGGGCGTGTTCCTGGAACATCAGGGCCGGGCGGCCGTCCGTGGTGATGGACCCGGCGGTGGGCGCGTCGAGCCCGGCCACCAGGTTCAGCAGCGTGGACTTGCCGCAGCCCGAGGCCCCCAGGAGGGTGACGAACTCGCCGGGCGCGACATCGATGCTGATGTCGTCCAGCACGAGCTGCTGTCCGGCGGGGCCTGCGAACGACTTCGAGACGTGCTCGATCCGGGCGGCGTGTGCGGCCGTCGCAGCGTCGTCTGCGGCCTTGGCGAGGGTCGTGGTCGTGGCCATGGTCGTCACCTCCTGGGAAGTCATCGGGTCGTTCGGTCAGCTCGCGCCGAGACCGGCGTCGTCGACGGTGCTCTCGCCCTCGGCCTTGAGGACCTTGTTGAGCAGCGTGAGGTCGTAGATGCCCTTGAGGTCGGGCTTCTCCAGCAGGCCGGCCTTGACCGCGTGCTCCGCCTCGGTGTTGAGGGTGGCGGCCAGCGGGTCGTCGAGGAAGGTGATCGACTTCCAGGCCGGGTCGATGACCTCGGCGGGCAGGGCCTTGCCCGAGTCCGCCTCCAGCTGCTTGTTCGCCGCTGCCTTGGCCTCGTCCGGGTTGGCGTTGATCCACTTGTTGGCCTCGACCGAGGCCTTCAGCACCGCCTCGACGGCCTTCGGGTGGTCCTTGAGGAATTCCTGCCGCACGATGATGTTCGTGATCACGAACTTCTTGTCCGGCCACAGGTCCGACTCGTCCAGCAGCACCTTGCCGCCCTCGGCGACCAGCTTGGACGCGGTCGGCTCCGGCACCCAAGCACCGTCGATGGAGCCGGACTTGTAGGCGTCCGGCGTGATCTTGTTGTCAGTGCGGACCACAGAGACGTCGCCCTTGCCGCTCTCCGCGTCGACCTTCCAGCCCTGCCCCGAGACCCAGTTGAGGAACGCCACGTCCTGCGTGTTGCCGAGCTGCGGGGTGGCGATCTTCTTGCCCTTGACGTCCTTCAGGGACTTGATCTTCTCCGGATCGACGACCAGCTTCACACCGCCGGACGCCGAACCGCCGATGATGCGCAGGTTCTTGCCACCCGACGCGGTGTAGCCGTTGATCGCCGGGGAGGGGCCGATCCAGCCGATGTCGATGGAGTCGGAGTTCAGCGCCTCGATCTCGGAGGGACCGGCGTTGAAGATCTGGTACTGGGCCTCGGTCGCGCCGAGCGCCTTCTGGAAGTAGCCCTTGTTCGCGCCCACCAGCGCGGTGCCGTGGGTCAGGTTCCCGAAGTAGCCGATCCGGACGGAGTCGAGACCGTCGATCTTCTCCGCCCCTGCGGCCACCTTGGCGGTGCCGTCGTCCTCGGCCTGAGAGCCGTAGCCGCAGGCGGCGAGGGTGAGGAGGGGGAGCGCGGCGATCACCGCGAGGGTGCGACGTACGGCGAATGTGGCAGGCACGGGAGGGGTTCCTCTCGGAGGCCCGGCGGTCACGGTCTCTCAGGTCGCGGCCGGGAGGGCGGCAGGTTTTCGTCTACGGCGGTGGGGGGTGAGGGCGCGCGAGCAGTGCGCGTACGTCAGCGCACACATCGCGGCACCCCGCCCTGGCCTCCCCCAAACTCCGTTCGGGGGGACCCCAGCCGAGGGCGCCGCTGCCGACGCGGCCGCCCTCCTTCGCGAACGTGGAGTAGACATCGGGGGAGTTCATGGTCAGAAGTCCCACCCGTCGTCGTCGCCCTCGTCCCGGACCGGCTCCGGGGAGGCGAACGACTCGCCGACCATGCCCGCGGTGAGCGTGGTGCCGTCGTTCGGGTCGATCAGGATGAACGAGCCGGTGCGGCGCGAGTCGGCGTAGGAGTCGACCGGCAGCGGCTCGGCGGTGCGGATCTTCACCCGGCCGATGTCGTTGGCGACGAGCTGTCCCGGGTGCGGGTGCAGGGACAGGTCGTCGAGGGTGAGCCGGGACGGGATGTCCTTGACGATCGCCTTGACGGTGCGGGTGCCGTGCTTGAGCAGCACCCGGTGGCCGACGGTCAGCGGGGCGTCCGCGACATGGCAGACGGTCGCCTCGATGTCCTGCGTGGTGGGCGGCGCGTCCTTGCTGGGCACGATCAGGTCGCCGCGCGAGATGTCGATGTCGTCCTCGAGCAGGAGCGTCACCGACTGGGTGGTCCAGGCGACGTCGACGGGCTCGCCGAGCAGGTCGATACCGCTGATCTTCGTCGAGCGGCCGGCCGGCAGGACCGTGATCTGCTCGCCGACGTGGAACGAACCGGCCGCGATCTGGCCCGCGTAGCCCCGGTAGTCCGGGTGCTCGACGGTCTGCGGCCGGATCACGTACTGCACGGGCAGCCGGGCGTGGCAGTGGCTCAGGTCGTGGGCGACGGGCACCGTCTCCAGGTGCTCGAGCACCGTCGGGCCGCCGTACCAGTCCATGACCGCGGACGGCTCCACGACGTTGTCGCCCGCGAGCGCCGAGATCGGGATCGCGGTGACCTCGGGGACGCCCAGCTCGGTCGCGTACGCCGTGAACTCCTCGGCGATCGCGGCGAACACGGCTTCCTTGTAGTCGACGAGGTCCATCTTGTTGACGGCGAGGACCACGTGCGGAACCCGCAGCAGCGCCGCCAGCGCCGCGTGCCGGCGGGTCTGCTCGACGACGCCGTTGCGCGCGTCGATCAGGATCACCGTCAGCTCGGCCGTGGAGGCGCCCGTGACCATGTTGCGGGTGTACTGCACATGGCCGGGCGTGTCGGCGAGGATGAAGCGGCGCTTGGGCGTGGCGAAGTAGCGGTAGGCCACGTCGATGGTGATGCCCTGCTCGCGCTCGGCGCGCAGGCCGTCGGTGAGGAGGGCGAGGTCGGGGGCGTCCTGACCTCGCGAGGCCGAGGCGCGCTCGACCGCCTCCAGCTGATCGGTGAGGATCGACTTGGAGTCGTGCAGCAGCCGTCCGACGAGCGTGGACTTGCCGTCGTCGACCGAGCCCGCCGTCGCGAAACGCAGCAGGGTGGTCTCCGACAGCTGCTCGACCGACAGCGGCTCGGTGGGTTCGGTGGTGCTGGACATCGTTAGAAGTACCCCTCGCGCTTGCGGTCTTCCATCGCGGCCTCGGAGAGCTTGTCGTCGGCGCGGGTGGCGCCGCGCTCGGTGAGCCGGGACGCGGCGATCTCGGTGATCACGGCCTCCAGCGTCGTCGCGTCGGAGTCGACGGCGCCGGTGCAGGACATGTCGCCGACGGTGCGGTAGCGCACTCGCCGCTTCTCCACCGTCTCGGTCGCCTTCGGCCCGCCCCACTCGCCGGCGGTCAGCCACATGCCGGCCCGCTGGAACACCTCACGCTCGTGCGCGAAGTAGATCTCCGGCAGCTCGATGCCCTCGCGGGCGATGTACTGCCACACGTCCAGCTCGGTCCAGTTGGACAGCGGGAAGACGCGGACGTGTTCGCCGGGTGCGTGGCGGCCGTTGTAGAGGTTCCACAGCTCGGGGCGCTGGCGGCGGGGGTCCCACTGCGAGAACTCGTCGCGCAGCGAGAACACCCGTTCCTTGGCGCGGGCTTTCTCCTCGTCCCGGCGTCCGCCGCCGAAGACGGCGTCGAACTTCTCCGCCTGGATCTTCTCGGTCAGCGGGAGTGTCTGCAGTGGGTTCCGTGTCCCGTCGGGACGTTCGCGCAGCACACCGCGGTCGATGTAGTCCTGTACGGAGGCCACATGGAGGCGCAGCCCATGTGCGGCCACCACGCGGTCGCGGTACTCCAGCACTTCGGGGAAGTTGTGGCCGGTGTCCACGTGTAGCAGCGAGAAGGGGATCGCCGCGGGGGCGAACGCCTTCAGCGCCAGATGCAGCATGACGATGGAGTCCTTGCCGCCGGAGAAGAGGATCACCGGCCGCTCGAACTCGCCCGCCACCTCCCGGAAGATGTGCACGCCCTCCGACTCCAGGGCGTCGAGGTGGGACAGGGCGTACGGGGTGTCCGTACCCTCCTGCGTCGTGACCACGGTCGTCATGCCAGTCCCCTTTCGGTGAGCAGGCCGTGGAGCGCGGCCGCGGACTCCTGCACGGTCTGGTGCTGCGACTCGATCCGCAGGTCGGGCGACTCGGGCTCCTCGTACGGGTCGTCGACCCCCGTCAGCCCGGTCAGCTCGCCCGCCGCCTGCTTGGCGTACAGACCCTTCACATCCCGCTCGCTGCATACGTCTACCGGGGTGGCCACATGCACTTCCAAGTACGGCGCCCCGCTTTCCTGGTGGCGCTTGCGCACCGCCTCGCGGCTGTCGGCGTACGGCGCGATCACCGGGACCAGGGCCTTGACGCCGTTACGGGCCAGCAGTTCGGCGAGGAAGCCGATGCGCTGCACATTGGTGTGCCGGTCCTCGCGGCTGAAGCCGAGGCCGGCCGAGATGAACTCGCGGATCTCGTCGCCGTCGAGCACCTCGACACGGTGGCCCTCCGCGCGCAGCCGGCCGGCCAGCTCGTACGCGATCGTGGTCTTGCCGGCGCTCGGCAGACCCGTGAGCCAGACGGTGGCTCCGGTCGTCACTTGCATCTCCTGGGTCGGGTTGATGGTCACAGGTGCAGCCCGCACTCAGTCTTGGCGCGACCCGCCCAGCGGCCGGCGCGTGCGTCCTCGCCCTCCAGGACACGACGGGTGCAGGGGGCGCAGCCGATGGAGGAGTAGCCGTCCATCAGCAGGGGGTTGGTCAAAACGCCGTGCTCGGCGACGTAGGCGTCGACGTCGTCCTGACTCCAGCGGGCGATCGGCGAGATCTTGACCTTCTGGCGCTTCTCGTCCCAGCCGACGACGGGGGTGCCGGCCCGGCTCTCGGACTCGTCGCGGCGCAGTCCGGTCGCCCAGGCCGCGTAGTCCTTGAGGCCTTCCTCCAGCGGCTGGACCTTGCGCAGCTTGCAGCACAGGTCGGGGTTGCGGTCGTGCAGCTTGGGGCCGTACTCCGCGTCCTGCTCGGCGACCGTCTGACGCGGGGTCAGGGTGATGACGTTGACGTCCATCACCGCCTCCACCGCGTCCCTGGTCCCGATCGTCTCCGGGAAGTGATAGCCGGTGTCGAGGAACACCACGTCGACACCGGGCAGCGCACGGGAGGCGAGGTGTGCGACGACCGCGTCCTCCATGGAAGAGGTAACGCAGAAACGGTTACCGAAGGTGCGGGCGGCCCACTGGAGAATCTCCAGCGCCGAGGCGTCCTCCAGGTCACGGCCCGCCTGCTCGGCGAGCGCCTTGAGATCGTCGGTAGTGCGCTCTTCCTGAACGGTGTTCATATCTGCTCTCCCCCTGACTCCGTCTGCCGAAGCCCCCGGGCAAGTAGCCCGAGGAACTTCAACTGGAATGCGCGGTTGCACGCCGCGCATTCCCACGCGCCGTGGCCCTGTTCGCTGGGACGAAGATCCTCGTCGCCGCAGTAGGGGCAGTAGAAGGGAGCCGCGCGCTCGCTCATGAGAGGGACTCCTCACTGGCCCGCGAGGCCCAGGCGGCGAACCGCTCGCCCTCCTCGCGCTCGGCCTCGAAACGCTTGAGCACGCGCTCCACGTAGTCCGGCAGCTCGTCCGACGTGACCTTCAGACCGCGCACCTTGCGGCCGAAGCCGGCCTCCAGACCGAGCGCGCCGCCCAGGTGCACCTGGAAGCCCTCGACCTGCTCGCCCTGGTCGTTGAGGACCAGCTGCCCCTTGAGACCGATGTCCGCCACCTGGATACGGGCGCAGGCGTTCGGGCAGCCGTTGATGTTGATGGTGATCGGCTCGTCGAAGTCCGGGATACGGCGCTCCAGTTCGTCGATCAGCGCGGAGCCGCGCGCCTTGGTCTCGACGATGGCGAGCTTGCAGTACTCGATGCCGGTGCAGGCCATGGTGCCGCGCCGGAACGGCGAGGGTTTCACCGTGAGGTCCAGCGCCTCCAGGCCCTCGACCAGCGACTCGACCTGCTCCTCGGTGACATCGAGGACGAGCATCTTCTGCTCGGCGGTGGTCCGTACCCGGCCCGAGCCGTGGGCCTCGGCCAGCTCGGCGATCTTCGTCAGCGTGGTGCCGTCCACGCGGCCCACGCGCGGGGCGAAACCGACGTAGAAACGGCCGTCCTTCTGCCGGTGCACACCGACGTGGTCGCGCCAGCGCTCCACGGGCTGGGCGGGCGCCGGGCCGTCGATCAGCTTGCGCTTCAGGTACTCGTCCTCAAGCACCTGGCGGAACTTCTCCACGCCCCAGTCGGCGAGCAGGAACTTCAGCCGCGCGCGGGTGCGCAGCCGCCGGTAGCCGTAGTCGCGGAAGATCGAGACGACGCCCTCGTAGACGTCCGGGACCTCGTCGAGCGGTACCCAGGCGCCGAGGCGCTGACCGATCTTCGGGTTGGTGGACAGCCCGCCGCCGACCCAGACGTCGAAGCCGGGGCCGTGCTCGGGGTGGTTCACGCCGACGAAGGCGACGTCGTTGATCTCGTGCGCCACGTCGAGGAGCGGCGAGCCGGAGACCGCGGACTTGAACTTGCGGGGCAGGTTCGAGAAGTCCTTGTTGCCGACGATCCGGCGGTGGATCTCCTCGATCGCCGGGGTGCCGTCGATGATCTCGTCCTCGGCGATACCGGCGACGGGCGAGCCGAGGATCACACGGGGCGTGTCACCGCAGGCCTCGGTGGTGGACAGGCCGACCGCCTCCAGCCGCTCCCAGATCTCCGGCACGTCCTCGATCCGGATCCAGTGGTACTGGACGTTCTGCCGGTCGGTGATGTCGGCGGTGCCCCGCGCGAACTCCTGCGAGATCTCACCGACCACCCGCAGCTGCTCGGTGGTGAGCCGGCCGCCGTCGATACGGACGCGCAGCATGAAGTACTCGTCGTCCAGCTCCTCCGGCTCCAGGATCGCGGTCTTGCCACCGTCGATCCCGGGCTTGCGCTGGGTGTAGAGGCCCCACCAGCGCATCCGGCCGCGCAGGTCGTTGGGGTCGATCGAGTCGAAGCCCCGCTTGGAGTAGATCGTCTCAATGCGTGTCCGCACATTGAGACCGTCGTCGTCCTTCTTGAACTGCTCGTTGCCGTTGAGCGGGGTGAAGTGCCCCGCGGCCCACTGGCCCTCACCGCGGTGACGGCTCACCTTGCGGCGGGGAGTCGCGGCGGCAGGGTTCTCCGGGGTGGCGGCCATGGTGGTAGTCCTTCGGACAGGCGGGAAGCGGCTCTGACCTGCGCGCGTACGGCGCATGGGCATACGTGCGCGACATTGCGCGGGAAATCGGATGGAACTGGGGGATGTCGGCGCGGCTGGGCTCTCAGCGGGCCGGACAGATGGCGCTGGACATGCGGCCGAGGTCGACGTGCCGCCGACTCACCAAGGCAATTCCAGTTCCAGACATGATGGAAGCGTGTCACGGCGATCTGGACACAGTCCAGCTTCGTCCATCATGCGGACACCCTTGTCCCGCATCGTGGGACAAGGGTGTCGTCGGTCACATGGCCCGAAACAGCCGGTGTCTGCCCAGGTCAGACAGGGGTACGGCGAAGGACTCAGGCGGGGTGCGCCCCAGGCCAGGGGCCCGGCGCGGCCACCGCCGGCTCCTCCTCGACCTTGGTGTCGAAGAGCTTGAAGCCCCGGCGCTGATAGTTGTCCATCGCGAACTCGCCGTCCTTGCTGCAGGTGTGCAGCCACACCCGCTTCGTCGGCGCCCGCCCCGGCCAGCGGTCCGCGAGATCCCACGCGCGGGCGGTGCCGTACGACAGCAGATACCCGCCGATCCGCCGTCCGCGGAAGGCCGGGATCAGCCCGAAGTGCTCGATCTCGACGGCGCCGTCGTCCTGCGGGACCAGCTCCACGTACCCCGCGGGCGTGCCCCGGTCGTAGGCGACCCACGTCTCCACACCGGGCCGGTCCAGGTGCTCCTGCCATTGCGCGTACGTCCAGCCGAGCAGGTCGGTCCAGCGGACGTCTCCGCCGACGGAGGTGTACAGGAAGCGGCTGAACTCGGGGGAGGGTATGTCGGCGCGGACGACTTTCACGTCGCCCTCGGGCGCGGCGGCCGGGAGGAGGTCGGTCGGTGCGGTCTGTTCCAGGGACCAGGTGGTCACGGCGATGTTGGGCATGTCGGTCAGGGAATCATCCGGGTGGGGGAGCTGTCGATCGGCTGCGGGTTCGTTGTGGCTGGTCGCGCCCGCGCGGCGGAGCCGCATATTGATACAGCCCCGCGCCCCTTCGGGGCGCTTCAACTGGGGGCGCTCAGCCTAGCGACTTGTCCACCGACGCCAGCGGCAATGCAAACAGCACCCTGCCCGATTGCGACCAGACTTCCCCCAGCGCCTCCCAGTAGGAGAGGGACGCGGTGTCGGCGCTCCAGCAGCGGTGTGTCTCGTCGGCCCCGCATTCCGTGGCCCGGGCGTCCTCGTCGTTCTGCCGCCACAGCGTGCCGCGCCCGGCTCCCGTGCCGGCCAGGTACCAGTCGGCGCGGGCGGCGCCGGCCTCCTGGTGGGAGAGGACGCCTCCTATGCCGGCCGTCTTCGTCCGGTACGCCTCGTCGGCGCCTACGCGCCCGGCCGGGTCGGTGGCGAGCAGCCCGGTGCGGGCGGGGTCGGTGCTGAAGTAGTAGCGCCACAGCCGGGTGGGCCGCTCGTCGTCCGCTCCGGTCTGTTCGCTCACGGCCAGGCTGTCGGGCGTGGAGCTGCGGTCGAGGGAGATGCCGCCGAGGCAGGGGACGCCGGTGTCCGTGCCCGGGTCGCAGGCCCCGCCGGTCAGGCGGTACGAGGCGACGGCGGGCAGTACCCACCGGTTGCCGTGCGCCGACCAGCCGCCAGGCACCCGGCCGACCGCGGCACTGGTGACGGTGGTGCGCTGGACGCGGTCCATGTCGTACACATACAGCGCGGTGCTGTCCCCGCCGTCCGCGGTGACCAGCAGCTTGTCCTGGTACCAGACCATGCCGGAGACCCGCGAGCCGAGGGCGCGGTAGTCACGTCCGCCGTCGACCGGTACGGCGAGCAGTGCCCAGGTGTAGCTGAGCCGGCCCAGGTCGTTCGCGTCGACGAAGGCGACCCGGGCGAGGCCCTGTGCGTCGGAGGCGTCGGATCCGCTCCAGCCGGAGAGGATCGCCCGGTTCCCGCCCCACCAGCCGTCGTCGTCGGCGTCCCCGGAGGAGGTGACCGCACCGGGCTGCCAGCTCAGGGTGTCGGCCTCGTCCCAGCAGTACGCGCGCGTGGCCGCCGGTTCGACGGGCAGTGCCGTGCGCTCGGCGGCCGTGCAGCCGGAGGCGGTGCGCAGGGTGCGGTCGGCGCTGTCGAGGACGGCTCCGACGCCGACGGGCTTGCCCATCTCGTCGGCGAGCCGGTCGAGCGTGCGCGCGGGCACGAGGTCTTCTTGGAGCTGGAGCGGGTCGGTGTCCGCGGCGGAGGCGAGCGGCTTCAGCGCGCCGGTCTCCTTGCCGACGTCGGCCTGCGAGGCGCTGACAATGGTGGCGGCCGCGGTCAGCGCGAGGGCGGTTCCGGCGAGGGCGGCGCGCAGCGCCCTGCCCCGATTGCGTCGGCGGTGTCGGCCGCGACTCATCATCCAACCTCCAGACGCGAGCCAACTGCGCCTGTTGGTCCTTGCGTTGACCGAGGAGCAGGTGGGGTGTGGCCCGTACAGGGATGCTACGGCAGTCCGTGGCCGCCCATGACGAAGACCCTGCAATTATGCGGAAGATGCCACCTCTTGTCCCCCTCAGGACACATGAATCGACATCCGTCCCTTGGCCACCGCCGGAGACCGTGGAGTGCGGCAGCACCGCATGCGGATCGTCCGGCAGCACGATGTCGACCTCGGCGTCCTCGCGACATCTCGGCGCGTACCGTCACCGTGCGGCCCGGATCACCGAACAGGTCCTCGGCCAGCCCGGCGGCACTGCGGCCGGTGCGGTGCAGGGCAGCAGACAGAGCAACTCGGCATGCCGGGGGCTCAGTTCATGGGTCCAGGAGCCGTGTGCCACCGGCCACGTCCAGGAGGCGTGCGATCGTACGAGGTGCTCCGCGGCGAAGACCTGTACGGACCGGCGCACCACTGCCGGTGTGCCCACGCCGTTCGTTCCGACGACGTCCTCGCGCCAGTCGGCGCCGAGTTCGAAGCCGAGCCCGTCGGCCTTGCGGAGCACCGGCAGCACCTGCCTGAGCGGCGAGTCCTCCTGGCGTCGCTGGATCTCCTCGGTGTTCAGCAGCCCGGACCTCGCTGAGCACCCGCGCCGCCTGCGCCGCGTCGACGGTGGCGAGTCCACGGCGAGCGGAGGGATGCCCTCCGCACACAGACGCCAACAAGTTGCAACCCCTTGCAACCCTGGTGGTCTCCGCGCGCCCTGACTGAAACTTGAGCAGCGCGTCGCTCTCGGGCGGCGTTCGTGGCCTTGAATGGGCCAATGGCGGGGGTGGTGCCGTGTCGGCGCAGCACCACCCTCGCCTCCGGCGGTTGGGCCGCATCGCGACAGGGGGTGCGGTGTGCTGTTGCGTTGGCGTCTTACGGTTCGTTGTGGCTGGTCGCGCAGTTCCCCGCGCCCCTTACCGGTCAGGCCTGCGGCCTTGACCGATCCACCACCGACGCCAAGTCCAAGGTCGGCGGCAGTGTGCCGAACGCCGCTCCGCCGTCCGTGCCCAGGCGGGACGCGCAGAAGGCGTCTGCGACTTCCGGTGGGGCGTAGCGGACCAAGAGGGAGCCCTGGAGGACCAGGGCGAGGCGTTCGGTGAGGCGGCGGGCCCGTGCCTCGATGCCGTCCATGTCGGCCAGGTCGGTCAGGAGGTCCTTGATCGCCGCGTCCAGGCGGTGGTCGGCGCCTCGGGCTCGGCCGACCTCCTGGAGGTAGGCGTTGAGGGCGTGCGGCTCGCGGCGCAGGGCGCGCAGCACGTCGAGGGCCTGGACGTTTCCGGCGCCCTCCCAGATCGAGTTGAGCGGTGACTCGCGGACCAGCCGCGGCAGGCCGGATTCCTCGACGTAACCGTTTCCGCCCAGGCATTCGGCGGCCTCCACCGTCACCGGCGTACAGCGCTTCGTCACCCAGTACTTGGCGGCCGGCACCGCCAACCGCAGCAGTGCCTGCTCCTGTTCGCCGCCGTCGTCGTAGGCGGCGGCGAGCCGGAGCGCGAGGGTGGTCGCCGCCTCCGACTCCAGGGCCAGGTCGGCCAGTACGTTGCGCATGAGCGGCTTGTCGAGGAGCTTCCCGCCGAACGCCTCGCGGTTGGTGCAGTGATGCACCGCCTGTGCGACGGCCTGCCGCATCAGTCCCGCCGAGCCGAGGACGCAGTCGAGCCGGGTCGCGGCCACCATGTCGATGATGGTGCGCACTCCGCGCCCCTCGTCGCCGACCCGGCGTGCCCAGGTCCCGTCGAACTCGACCTCGCTGGAGGCGTTCGACCGGTTGCCCAGCTTGTCCTTGAGCCGCTGGAGGAGAAACACATTGCGGGTGCCGTCCTCCAGCACACGCGGGACGAGAAAGCAGGTCAGGCCCTCCGGAGCCTGCGCCAGCACCAGAAAACCGTCGGACATCGGTGCCGAGCAGAACCACTTGTGCCCGGTCAGGGCGTACGTCCCGGCCTCGGCCAGCGGCACGGCGGACGTCGTGTTCGCGCGTACGTCGCTGCCGCCCTGCTTCTCCGTCATGCCCATCCCGAACAGCGCCCCGGCCTTCAACGGCGCCGGGCGCAGCTCACGGTCGTAGATCATGGACGTCAGCCGCGGCTCCCACTCGGCGGCCAGCGCCGGGTCGGTGCGCAGCGCGGGCACCGCCGCGTGCGTCATCGACAGCGGGCAGCAGTTGCCCGCGTCGACCTGCGTCCACACCAGGAACGCCGCCGCCCGCCGCAGATGTCCGCCGGGCCGGCCCCAGGCCGCGGTCAGGCCCGCCGAGACGCCCTTGCCGAGCAGCCGGTGCCAGGCCGGATGGAAGTCGACCTCGTCGATCCGACGGCCGTAGCGGTCATGGGTGCGCAGCCGGGGCGGACACTCGTTCGCCTGGACGCCCCACTCCTGTACCTGCGCCGAGCCGGAGGTACGACCGAGCGCCGCCAGCTCGCCGCGGACCTCGTCGAGGAGGGCGGGGTCGAGGTGCCGTTCGACGGCCTCGGTCAGGGCCTTGTCGGCGCTGTAGACGTCGTATCCGACCAGCGGTGGGGGCTGGTTGGTCACGGTATGGGTATTGCCGGACATGTCAGCGAACCTACCCCTCGGTACGGCGAGGGTCACCACACTGGCACGCCCCGCCTCACATGGGACGGACGCGGTGACCCGGCCGCGCCACTGGGGGGTGAGCGGAGCCTCCCGCGGCGGATACCTTTAGTTCGTGCAGCCAGCAAGTGATTCCTCCGAGACGCCCCCCTCAGGCCGTCTCCACCGGGCTCGTGCCCTCTACCGGAACGTCTCCAAGCGCCGGACCGCCTGGCTGTTGCTCAAGGACACCGTCAACTCGAGCATCGAGTACCGGATCCTTGGTCTCGCGGCGGAGGCGGCGTTCTTCACGCTGCTGTCCGTCCCCCCGCTGCTGCTGAGCATGATCGGACTGCTCGGCTACGTCGACGACTGGACCGGCACCGACACCATCAGCAGTCTGGAGGCCAACCTCCTGGAGGCCTCCCGCACGGTCCTGTCGGACAAGGGGGTCTCGCAGATCGCCCAGCCGATCCTGGACGACGTGATGAAGGGCGGCCGTCCCGACGTCATCTCCATCGGCTTCCTGTTCGCGCTGTGGTCGGGATCGCGTGCGGTGAACGTCTTCATAGACACGATCACCGTGATGTACGGCCTCGACGGCGTCCGCGGCATCGTCAAGACACGGCTGGTCGCCTTCGTGCTCTTCCTGGTGGCCCTGGTGATCGGCTCGGTCGCGCTGCCGCTGATGGTGGCCGGTCCTGACGCGGTGCTGAACATCCTGCCGTGGTCGGAGACCCTCGTGCAGGTGCTGTACTGGCCCGTCGTCATGGTGCTGTCCATCGCGTTCCTGACGACGCTGTACCACGTGTCCGTGCCGGTGCGCTCGCCGTGGATCGAGGACGTGCCGGGCGCCCTGGTGGCCCTCGGGATGTGGGTGCTGGGCAGCTTCCTGCTGCGGATCTACCTGACCAACACGGTCGAGGGCGCCACCATCTACGGCTCGCTGGCCGCCGCCGTCGCCGTGATGCTGTGGATCGGCGTGTCCGCCTTCGCCGTCCTCGTCGGGGCCGCCGTCAACGCCGCCATCGACCGCGTCTGGCCGGCCGCCGCCACCGCCGCGGCACGCGCCGCCAACGAGCGGATGCGCGAGGCCCAGATCGCCGAGTACGTCGCCCGCGCCGCCGCCCACCGCGGCGACACCGACCCCGACGACCCGGACATGCCGTCCGAGTTCCCCGAACGCTGGTCCCGCTTCCTCCCCCCGGAGGATGTGACCTCACGCCTGCGCACCCATGCGAAGAGCGCGCCGAAGGGGGAGGAGGCGGGGACGCCGGAGGGGCAGTGAGAGCCCGTGTCATACCCCCGGCTCCGAGGTCCGCTCGGCCCCGGTCAGCGTTTCCAGGCGCCGGCCGCCGCTGATTCCCGTACGAACTCCGCGAAGTCCCGCGCCTCGCGCCCCAGCACCTGCCGCACCCCGTCCGTGACATGGGCGTTGCGCCCGTCCAGCAGCCCCTCGAAGACCTCCACCAGGAAGTCCGCCTCCTCGGCCGGGACGCCGAAGCCGGTCAGGAACTCGCCGTACGCCCGCGCCGGCACCGGCGTGTACCTCAGCTCGGTCCCGGTGGCAGCGGCGATCTCCGCCACCGCCTCCCGGAAGCTCAGCAGCCGCGGCCCCGTCAGCTCCAGCGTCCGTCCCGCATACCGGTCCCCGGACGTCAGCACGGCCGCGACCACGTCCCCGATGTCCCGCACGTCCAGGAACGGCTCGGGCACCTCACCGGCCGGGAACACCAGCTCGCCCGTCTGCACCAGCCCCTCCGCGAGCAGGCCCTCGCTGAAGTTTTGCGCGAACCACGTGCACCGCAGGATCGTCCAGTCCGCCCCGGACGACGTCAGCGCCTCCTCGGTCGCCCGTGCCTGCTCCTCGCCGCGCGCCGACAGCAGCACCAGGTGCCGTACGCCGAGCCCCACCGCCTCCCGGGCGAGCGCGCCGATGCCCTCGGCCGCCGCGGGGGAGCCGACGTCGGACGGGTACATCAGATACGCCGCGTCGGCGTCGCGCAGGGTGTCCGCCCACGTCGTCGGGTCCTCCCAGTCGAAACCCCGGGCGCGCGAGGCCTCGCGCACGCTCAGGCCGGCGCCCCGCAGGGAGTCGGCGACCCGGCTGCCGGTCCGCCCGGAGGCGCCGGTCACCACAACCGTCATGTTCCGCGTGTTCTCCGTCATGCCTCCAGCCAACGGCCGCGCGCCCCAACAGCCCATCGCTGAACGGCTCATTCCCATACGTGCGCGTCTACGCTGGCCCCATGGACGCTCTCGCAGGCCTTCTCGAGGGTCCACGCGCGCGTGGCGCCTTCATGATCCGTGCGTGCTTCGAGCCACCGTGGGCGATCCGCATCGAGGACCGCGCCCCGCTCACGGTGATGCTGATGGTCCGCGGCGCCGCCTGGATCCTGCCGGACACGGGGGAGCCGGTCCGGCTGACGCCCGGCGACCTGGCGATCGCCCGCGGCCCGGACCCGTACACCTGCGCCGACGCCCCCGGCACCGCCCCGCAGGCCCTCATCCTGCCGGGCCAGGAGTGCCGCTACCCCGACGGCCGCGCCCTGAACGGCTCCATGGACCTCGGCGTCCGCACCTGGGGCGACCGGCTCGACGGCTCCGCGGTCATGCTGATCGGCACCTACCCGATGCAGGGCGAGATCAGCGGCCGGCTCCTGGACGCCCTCCCGCCACTGATCACCCTCACCTCCGACGTGTGGCAGTGCCCGCTCACCCCGCTGCTCATGGAGGAGATCGTCCGCGACGAACCGGGCCAGGAGGTCGTCCTGGACCGCCTTCTCGACCTGCTGGTCATCGCCGCGCTGCGGGCCTGGTTCTCCCGCCCCGACGCGGAGGCCCCCGCCTGGTACCGGGCCCTGGCCGACCCCGTGGTCGGCCGCGTCCTCCGCCTCGTCCAGGACGACCCGGCCCACCCCTGGACGGTCGCCTCCCTCGCCGCCAAGGCCGGCGTCTCCCGGGCCGCCCTCGCCCGCCGCTTCACCGACCTCGTGGGCGAGCCCCCGATGTCCTACCTCACCGGCTGGCGCCTCGCCCTCGCCGCCGACCGCCTCCGCACCACCGACGACACCATCGCCGCCATCGCCCGCCACGTCGGCTACGGCAGCGCGTTCGCCCTGTCCAGCGCCTTCAAGAGGGTGTACGGCATCAGTCCGCAGGACCATCGGACGCGCGTGGCGTCGTAGCCTTTCGTACGTGTACACCGAGCGAGCGTCCCGGCTGCCGGGCGCGGTCGTGTGGCGCCGGACCATCGAGGACCCCGTCGGCCGGCCCGTACTGCCCGACGGCTGCATGGACCTGCTCTGGAACGACGGCCGACTGCTCGTCGCGGGACCCGACACCCAGGTGTACGTTCCCGAAGGCGGCCCCCGCCACTGGGCGGGCGTCCGCTTCTACCCCGGCACCGCGCCCGCGTTCCTCGGCGTGCCCGCACACGAACTGCGGGACCGGCGCGTGGAGTTGGCCGACCTGTGGCCGGCCGCGGAGGTACGGCGCCTGCGCGGCCGTATCGAGGCGGCCGCGGACCCCATGACGGGGCTGGAGGACGTGGCGTTGCAGCGGGCCGCCGACACCGAACCGCCCGACCCGCTGCTGCTTCGGGTCGTCGCGGCACTCGACACCGGCCGCCCGGTCGCCGCCACCGCCGACGAACTCGGGCTCGGCGCCCGCCAGTTGCACCGCCGGTGCCTGACCGCCTTCGGTTACGGCCCCAAGACGCTCGCCAGGGTCCTGCGCCTGCAACGCGCGTTGGCGCTGGCGCGCGACGGGGTTCCCCTCGCCGAGACGGCGGTACGGGCGGGCTTCGCCGATCAGGCGCATCTTGCCCGGGATGTGCGGGAGTTGGCGGGGATGCCGCTCAGCCAACTACTGGGACGGTGACGACGGGTTGTCGGTTGTCTGCGGGTGCGTTGTGGCTGGTCGCGCCCACGCGGCGGAGCCGCAAATTGACACAGCCCCGCGCCCCTTTGGGGCGCTGCCGAACCGTCACAGGGGGCAGAACAGGTCGACCCCGTGTCCGTCCGGGTCGTGTACCACCGCGTACCGCTGGCCCCATTCGGCGTCCCACGGCTTGTGTCCGCCCTCGTACCCGGCACTTACCAGGTCCTCGTACACCCGGTCCACCTCACCCGGGCTGTCGCACAGCAGCGCCAGCGAATGCCGGCCGCCACCGGCCGGAGGCTGCCACCCGGCGACGATGGACCGGACCATTTCCTCGGTGTCCAGCATCAGCCGCAGCCCGCCGGGCAGTTGGGCCTCGGCGTGCGGTCCGTTCTCGGCCCCCTCGGGGAAGGCGAAGCCGACTCGGCGGTAGAAGGCGACAGAGGCACCCATGTCGGCGACGATCAGGCCGATCGCATCGAATCGTGGAGTCATGCGACCACCGTAGGCAGCGCAGCGACGGCGGTCTTGAAAGAATCGGACACAGCAGCGCCCCGAAAGGGGCGCGGGGAACTGCGCGACCAGCCACAACGGCGCCGCAGAGGATCGACCACGCACCCCTCACTCATGCGTGAGGCTCCCGTCCGCCGGATCCATCGTCGGATGCATCTTCATCGGCCCGTACTCGTCCACGTCCGACGGCCGCGGCATCTCCGGCCCGTCCGCACCCGTGCGGAGCAACCGCTCCACTCGGCAGATCCGGAAGACCTGGCCGTCCACCTCGAACTCGTCGGCGTGGCCGAGCGCCCGGTACTCCTCGGCCGCCCGCGCGTACCGGGCCTTCTTCGCGTCGTCGAACTGGTACAGCATGGCCCAGATCTCGGCCATCCCGTCATAGAGCACGCGCCGGGCGTCATGCGGCGTGGGCTGGAGCGTGCTGCGCGGATGCCAGCCGTCGCCGCCGCGCTCGACCACACCGAAACCGGTGGGCAGCAGCACGAGTTCGGGATGCGTGGCGACCGCCCGCTCGGAATCCGCGCGCACGTCGGCGGGGAAGCGGGAGCCCCGGTACGCGAAGTCCCGCAGCCCCAGCGTCAGCGCGCCCGCGGACGGCCCGTCCAGGCGCTCCGGATCGAGGACGAACTCCACGTCCAGGGGCGCGTGGCGCGTCTGCCGATCCCACGACCGCTCCACCGGCTCCCGGTCGGTGGGCCGGGGCGGCTCCAGGCCGTCGTCCCCCATCCGCGCGAACTCGTCCCCGCGCACCACCCGGTACCGCACCCCGCAGGCCGTCACCTCGTCCACCGGCTCCCGCTCCAACACCTCCACCGCCGCCAGCAGTTCACGCCGTACGGCCGGATCGTCGGTGTCGTCCTTCGCGGTGAAGAACAGATGCGACTGCAGCCCGTCCCGCGCCACCTGCGGCATCCCGTCCACCACCGGCTTCACCACCCGCCACTGGGGCCCCACCGCCGGGTCCTGCGCCGCGATCCCGAACACCGGCCCGCGCAGGGCGATACGGGGATACCGCACAGTCGCCTCCATCGCGTCGGCCTCCCGCACCCAGGCGGCGGGGTCGTCACGGCGGACCAACTCCTCCTGCAAGGCGTCGATACGTTGCTGCCAGTCATCGGTCATACACGCATTGTCGCGGTCAATCGGTATGCGCAGAGGCCGTTCCGATGCAACAACCGTGATGGTTGACTCACCGGAGCGGGGCCGTGCTCTCCCGCTGCACCAACCGCGTGGACAGCTCGGTGCGGGTGTTCTCCGGCCGGTCGCCCTCCATCATGCGGACCAGCAGCCGCAGGGCCGTCGCCGCCATCTCCGACAGCGGCTGGCGAATCGTGGTGAGGGCCGGCGTGGTCCAGCGGGCCTCGGGCAGATCGTCGAAACCGACGACACTCAGGTCGTACGGCACGCTCAACCCCCGCTCGGCCAAGGCCTCGTAGACGCCCAGGGCCATCCGGTCCGAGCACACGAAGACCGCGGTGGGCGGCTCGGGCAGGTCGAGGAGTTCCAGCGTGCGGCGGCGGGCCGCGCCCTGGTCGAAGCCGGCGTGCCGGACGTACTCGGGCCGCTGCCGTATCCCCGCCGTCACGAGCGCCGAGCGATAGCCGGCGATGCGCGCGCTGCTGCACATCGTGTGCGTGCCGCCGGCGACCACGGCGATGCGCTCGTGGCCCAGCGACAGCAGATGCTCGGTCGCCGTCACCCCGCCGTGCCAGTTCGCCGCGCCCACCGACACCACGCCGGGCGGCGGATCGAGGACCGGGTCGATCAGCACGTACGGGATGCGGTGCTGCTCCAGCCACGCGTGCTGGGACGGCGTCAGCTCGGCCAGGTTGAACAGCACGCCCGACGAACCGCGTGCGGTGAGCTTGTCCAGCCAGCCGCGCTCCGGACGGCCGACCCGCGTCCGGTTCGGACCGGCCGACACGACCACCTCCAGACCGGCGTCGTGGGCCGCCGCCTCCACCCCGTGCAGCACCGCACCCGACCAGGAACTCTCCAGCGAGTGCAGCACCAGGTCGACCATCCCGGACACCCGCGCCGTGTCGAACCTCGGTCTGCGCACATAACCGAGCCGGTCCAGCGCCTCGGTGACCCGGCGGCGGGTCTCGGGTGCCACGTCCTCCCGGCCGTTGACGACCTTGGACGCGGTCGGCACGGACACGCCCGCCTCCCGGGCGACGACGGCCAGCGTCGGCCCGGCCGCCACGCTCGCACTCCCTGTACGGCCCATCGGACCCACCTCTCCGGCCCGCCCGCGGGGCCATGAAAGTTTCGACCAGCGCAGAAACAGTCGGCGCGAAATAGTAAGCGCTTCCTACCCTAGGTTCACCACAGTTCGGCGGGAAGAGGCCGGACTTCGGCGTGATCCGACGGGCCTGCGCTTTCGAAACTTCGAACGGAGGGCGGTGGTCAGCCGGGCACCCCGGCCGGAGAGTCGCCGGGGACGGCGTCCCGCACGCGGCCCGCGTATGGCGGCAGGGTCACTTGAGGGCTCCCAAGGTGACGCCGGTCCGCCAGTAGCGGCGCATCGCGACCATCATGATCGCCATCGGGACGATGGACAGCAGCGCGCCGGTCAGCACCAGGCTGGTCAGGTCGACGCCGGACTCCAGGCGTTTCCCGGACCAGTTGTACAGGCCCAGGTTGAGGGTCCAGTTCTCCTCGCCGCGCAGCACGGTGAGGGGGAGGAAGAAGGCGTTCCAGGTGTTCACGAAGGCGAGCAGGAACACCGTGGCCCCGCCCGTCGTCATCATGCGCAGCACGATGCTGAAGAAGATCCGCAGCTCACCGGCGCCGTCGATGCGGGCGGCTTCGAGGAGTTCGTAGGGGATGGTCGCTTCGGTGTAGACCTTGGCCAGATAGACGCTGAAGGGGTTGATCAGGCAGGGGATCAGCATCGCCCAGGGCGTGTCGACCAGCCCGATCTCCGAGAACAGCAGATACAGCGGCAGGGTGAGCAGGGCGATCGGGATCAGGAACGAGCCGACCACCGCCGCGAACGCCAGATTGCGCCCGGGGAACTCGAAGCGGGCCAGACCGTAGCCCGTCGCCAGCGCGAGCAGCGTGCCGCCGAGCGAGCCGAGGCCCGCGTACAGGAACGAGTTGGCCGTCCAGCGCAGGAAGATGCCGTCCTCGTAAGTGAACAGCTGCTCCAGGTTGTCCCACAGGTGCCAGCCCGAGAACCACAGGCCGTTCGACTGGTACAGGCCCGTGCGGTCCTTCGTCGAGGCGACGATCAGCCACCACACAGGGAACAGGCTGTACATGCTGGCCATGATCAGCCCGACGAGCAGGAACCGCTGGCCGCCACGGGAGCGGGCGGCGGAGTCCGGCCGGTTCAGGCGCCGGACGGGACGGCCCGCCGACTCCTTCGCGTCCTTCGTGGCCTTGTCAGTCAGCACCATCAGTCCACCTCCCTCGAGGTCAGCTTGTAGAAGAGGAAGGACGCGACACCGAGGATCAGGGCGAGCAGCACTGACAGCGTCGCGGCGTAGTGGTAGTTGCCGGCGTTGAACGCCTGGTTGTAGATGATCATGATCGGGGTGAAGGTGTCGCTGACCGTCTGCGGGGTGACGTTCCGGAACAGCGCGGGCTCGTTGAAGATCTGCAGCATCTGGATGATCGACAGCATGCCGGTCAGGACCAGCGCGCCCCGCACGAACGGGATCTTGATGCTGCGCGCGATCCGCCACTCGGAGGCACCGTCGAGCCGCGCCGCCTCGAACAGCTCACGGGGTACGCCCTGGAGCGCCGAGTAGATGATCACCATGTTGTAGCCGATGCCGTGCCAGGTCAGCAAGTTGCCGATGGCCGGCCAGACCATCGACGGGGCGAAGAAGTTCCAGTCGAAGCCGAAGAGTTCGCCGAGCGGGGTGAGCGGGCCGACCTCGGGGCTGTAGAGGTTGATCCAGACGATCGCCGCGACCACGCCGGGGATCATGTACGGCACCAGCAGCAGGATCCGGAACCGGCCGGCCACCTTCGAGGTGAGCGCGTCCAGAAGCAGCGCCAGCGCCAGGCTGATCAGCAGCATCACCGGGATCTGCACGCAGGCGAACAGCACCACCCGCAGCACGGACCCCATGAACGCCGAGTCGGTCAGACCCTGCCGGTAGTTGTCGAAGCCGGCGAACTGCTCGGTGGCGCCGCCGAGCCCGAGCCCGGACTGCTGCTCGCGATAGAGCGACTGGTAGACGGCGTAACCGATGGGGAGCAGGTACAGGAAGACGAAGCCGAGCTGGAAGGGGACCGTGAACGCGGCACCCTTCCAGCGCTGGGAGCGAATCATGTGGAAGTGCCTCAGCCCTTGACGCTGATACCGCGGGACTTCAGATCCTTGACCGTCCACTCCTGCATGTGCGCGAGCAGATCGGTGACCTTCTGCTCCTTGCTGACGACCTTGGCCCAGCCGGCCTGCATCTCCGTGAACATGGCGGTCCAGTTCGGGCCGAAGGTCCAGTCGGTGGTGACGGTGCCCAGGCTGTCCTTGACGACCTTCTGCGCAGGCTCGTAGTTCGTGCCGAGCAGCTTCTCGGAGATCGCCTCGGGGACGTACGTGTCACTGTCGGCCAGCGCCGGCATCACGCCGTTACCGGTCTCCGGGCTCGCCATCGTCTTGACCGCGGTGGTGTCGGTGGACATCCACAGAGCCGCCTCCGCTGCCTGCTGCCGGCTCGCGCAGTCCTCGGTCACCAGGGTCACACTGGCGGTCAGATTGGTGCCCGCCGGGGTCTTGGCCGCCTCACCCTTGAACGTCGGCCACGGCGAGAGCGCCCAGTCGCCGAACGACTTGGTGAAGTTCTGCACCATGCCGGCCATCTGCCAGGTCGAGATCTGCCGGGTCGCGGTGGAGCCGTTGTCGTAATTGCGCTGCACGGCGGCGTAGTCGGCGAAGGACAGCTTCGAGTTGAGGTCGTTGTCGATGACCTCCTGGATCACCTTCGCGGCCTTCAGCGTGCCCGCGTCCTGGAAGTCCACCTTCCAGGCGTCGCCGTCGATCGAGTACCAGTGCGCCCCGGCCTGCATGGCCAGCACCTCCAGGGTGCTCGGGTCCTCACCGGCGTAGTTGGTGATCTTGACGTTGTGCTTCTTCAGCTCCTTGCCCGCGGCGATGAAGTCGTCCCAGGTCGCCGGGGGCTCGATGCCGTACTTCTCGAAGATGTCGGTGCGGTAGATCGTGAAGTTCGGCGAGGAGCTGGTGGGGACGCCGTAGAACTTGCCCTGCACCTGAGCGGTCGTCCAGGCCCCAGGATTGAACTTGCCTTTTTCACCCTCGACGTACTCCGTGATGTCGGCGAGCGCGCCCTGGGACACCCAACTCGTCACGTACTCGCCGGTGTTCTGCACCAGACAGGGCGCGTTCCCCGCCTTGACCGCGTTGGTCAGCTGCTTCTGCATGGTCAACTGGTCGGTGACCTTCGTGTACTTGAGCTGGACGTCCTTGTGACTGGCGTTGAACGCCTTGACGACGGCCTCCTGGCCGTTGGCCCAGCCCCAGAAGTCCAGGGTGACCGGACCCGAGGAGTCCTCCCCGGAGTCGGAGCCGGACCCACCGCAGGCGGAGAGCAGACCTGCGAGGGCGATACCCGCGACGGCGGCGGAGGCGAACCTTCTCCGGGGAATGGTGAAGTTCATCTGACCGTGATCCTTCGGATGAGGGCGTTCTTGCAGAACGGCGGCGGCTCGGTGGGCTGGCCAGGAACGGCGGCCGGAAACCGGCGGCTCGCGGTTGCGGGGGGTCGGCCAAGCGGAAGCTGTAGTAAGCGGTTGCAGGGACGGTAGGCCGACGCCTGCGCGCATAGCAAGAGGGGTGCGGAACTTTTGTTACGCGGGTCGGTCCAGGAAGTTATGCCTGAACGCGCACCGAGCGATCGCGGACAGGAGGACAAGTGACCAGCTCAGCGGCGGTACGCACCGCCTCGACCGGCCGCTGAGAACGTTCTCGAAGCTCCCGCCCTCGACGCGGCAAAACCTTCGGAAAACGCTTACGTAACGAACGCCGATCCATCCGCCCGTCAATCGCGCCGGGCAGGCGGCTGCACGGAGTTGCGTACGACGACATGGGTGCCCAGCACCAGATGGTCGCCGTCGCTGCCCTTGCCGCGGCCGGCGTTGCCCTCGCGCCGGTCGGCCACCGCCCGTAGCGCGACGCGGCCCATCTCCTCGTACGGCACGTGCACGGTGGTCAGTTGGGGTGTGAGCTGGGAGGCGAGCGGGATGTCGTCGTAGCCGACGATCGACACGTCCTCGGGAACCCTGAGCCCGGCCGCGCGCAGGGCCTGCATCGCGCCCGCGGCGAGCACATCGGTCCCGGCGAGCACGGCCGTGAAGTCCAGCCCGTCCCGCAGGCTTGCCTCCACGGCCCCGTACCCGTGCTGGTAGTCGTACGGGCCGTACCGCACCATGCCCGGGTCGAAGGGCACGCCGTACGCCTCGAAGGCGCGCTGTGCCCCCTTCAACCGACCCCGGGCGGTGCTGAATTCGGCGTCGCCGGGCAGGACGAGGACCTTGCGGTGACCGGCCGACAGCAGATGGCTCGCCATCGCGTAGGCGCCGCCCTCGTTGTCGTAGTCGACCGTAGTCGCCGGCACGTCGCCTTCCAGGGACGGCCGGCCCACCAGGACGAGATGGGACCCGGCCGCGTCGAGGGAGCGGGCGAAACGGGCCATGCGCAGCTGGTACTCGTCGTGGTCATAGGCACCGCCGAGCAGAACCACCGCGGCGACGCCCTGCTGGCGCATGAGGTTGATCAGGGCGAGTTCCCGCTCGGGGTCGTTCCCGGTGGTGCCGACCAGAGAGAGCCAGCCCCGGAGCGTGGCGGCGCCCTCGACGCCCTTGGCCACGTGGGCGAACGCGGCACCGGTGATGTTGTCGATCAGGATGGCCACCGTGGGCGTACCACCGCCGGCCAGCGAACGGGCGTGGGCGTTCGTGACGTAGTCCAGGTCCCGGACGACCTTCATCACACGACGCCGCAGATCCTCCGACACCGGGTAGTTGCCGGACAGAACGCGCGACACACTCGCGACCGAAACACCCGCCCGCTCCGCCACGTCCCGGATGGTGGCCCGACCGACGTCAGAAGACGCCCTGCGCTGACTCACCCCTGCGGCTCCTTCACCGTCATAACCTCGTCCCACCCACGCCAGCACCTGCCCGACGCCGGTACAGAAACCGTATCCCATGCATACTCCGGCCCACCGAGCCTGCGCCCAACCCCGGGCAAGGGCCCACCAACCCCCACTGGTCCCACGCGCCGGCCGCGAGGGAGCCGCAGGGGGCGCGCCGGTGTCGAGACGGCGAACGCGCGGAGGCGCGGAGCGCTGAGCACGATCGCCGTCTCGACACCGGCAGTAAGCGCCCCCGAAGGCGACCGAGCCAGACATTCGGCACGCCAGCTGCAGGGCTGCTCGGGGTGATGGTGCCGTCGCCTGCAGGGCTGCTCGGGGTGATGGTGCCGTCGCCTGCAGGGCTGCTCGGGGTGATGGTGCCGTCGCCTGCAAGGCTGCTCGGCGTGAAGGTGCCGTCGCTTGCAAGGCTGCTCGGCGTGATCGTGCCGTCGCCTGCAAGGCTGCTCGGCGTGAAGGTGCCCTCGCCTGCAAGGCTGCACGGCATGATCGTGCCGCCGCCTGCAAGGCCCCCCGGCGCCCCCGCACCGCTCCCTGCAAGGCCCCCGGCGCCACCGCACCGCCCCACCCTCAAGCCACCCGCCCCAAATCCCCCACCCGCACCTCATGCACCAACGCATCCCCCCCACCCACCCGCTCCATCTCCTCCACCACAATCCGCCCCAGCCGCTCCAACTCGTTCCCGAGCGACCCGGCGATGTGCGGCGTGAGGAACACGTTGGGCAGTCGGTACAGCGGCGATCCAGCAGGAAGCGGCTCGGGCTCCGTGACATCGAGGATGGCGTGCAGCCGGCCGGAGACCAGCTCGTCGGTGAGCGCGTTGTGGTCGACCAGGGCGCCGCGGGAGGTGTTGATCAGTACGCCGCCGTCCCGGATGAGGGCGAGCCGGTCGCCGTCGAGCATCCGGTAGGTCTCGGGGATGTCGGGGGCGTGCAGGCTGACGATGTCGCTGTGCCGCAGGAGGTCCTCCAACGACAGCAGCTGGGCCCCGAGTTCGGCGGCCTCGGCGGGGCTGACGTAAGGATCGTGCAGCAGCACGGTGAAGTCGAAGGGCCGCAGTAGCTCCAGCAACCGTCTGCCCACACGCGAGGCGCCGATGACGCCGATCCGGCGGCCGACGTTGCCGGTGGAGGCGGTCTCCTCGTTGGTCGGGTAGGTGTGCGTGGCGCGGAAGCGCTCGCGGTGCGTGAAGGTGTCCTTCCCGGCGAGCAGGATCATCGCGAGCGTGTACTCCGCGACCGGCAGCGCGTTGCCGGTCACCGCGCTGGAGACGGTGACGCCGTGCTTCCACAGGGCGTCACCGATCAGCGAACGGACCGAGCCCGCCGCGTGCAGGACGGTGCGCAACTCGGGTGCGGCCACTAGCGCGTCGGCGTCCAGGTGGGGGCAGCCCCAGCCGGTGATCAGCACCTCGGCCCGGGCGAGGGCGCCAGCCGTCCTCGGGTCGGTGAGGTCCTGCACGACGAGGGCGGGGTCGATGTCGGACGCCTGCTTCAGCCGGGCCATCAGCGGCGGAGGGAAGAGCAGGGGGAGGTGCACCGGATCCATCGCGAACACGGCCCTCGGCGGGTGCGGGCTGGGCATGACTCTCCTGACATGCTGATAGAAACGTTTTCAGAAAGCGCCTTCTACGGTAGATCTGCCGAGAACGGCGGGTCAATCAGTTGGACGGAGTGGAGTTTCTCCGAGCCGTTTCTGCGGCGTACACGCATGCAGAACAGGACGAGGCAGCAGATGCAGAAATCGGTTACTCCAATTTCTGTACCGGAACCCTCTCGCGGCAACCGGTTCCCGAAATCTCCACGGAGAGCACCCGCCCACGCCCCGCCGAAGACGATGATCAAGCCGTCCTTCGGAGGGCCCCTTCGGCGCCCCACCTCATGTCACCCACGTTACACAGTCTTTTCGAAAGTTCGCCCAGAGTCTTGACGCGGTTTCCGTACAGGAAGAAGCTCTGCCCCACTGCCTGACAACCGGTTGTCTGACGTGAGAGGCGGTGCCCTCATGCACCCCCGCCCCGGTGCCTCCCCGAGCCGCCGCCGATTCCTCGCCCTGTCCGCAGGAGGCGCCTCGGCCGGAGTGGCGGCCCTCAGCGGCTGCGCCCTGTCGACCGCGGGAGCCGCACCCGGCGGCGGCGAGAACATCACGATGATGGTCGAACTCGACGACATCTCCACGGAGTTGATCCAGCAGGCCCGGAAGGAACTCGGCATCGGGATCACCGTGGTGAAGAACGACATCACCCGGCTGATCGCGATGCTCACCAGCGGCAATCCGCCGGACCTCGTCCGCGGCCTCGGCGCCCTGGACGCGCCGTACTTCGCCGCCCGGGGTGTGGCAGAGGACCTGGACCCGTACTTCGCCAGGTCGACCATCCTCAGGACCGACGACCTGGACTCGGCCAACGACGTGTGGCGGTACGACGGCACGACCCAGGGCAGGGGCCCCCGCTACGGCATGGCGAAGGACTTCTCCCAGGACTCGATGTTCTGGTACAACACCGCGCTCTTCGACAAGAGGGGCGTCGACCACCCCTCCGAGACCGAGCCGATCACGTACGAGGAATGGCTGGAGAATGCCAAGCGCCTGGTCCAGCGCAAGAACGGCCAGACGACCGTGTACGGCGGCAGCTACAACGGCGTGAATCTCACCGGCCTCCTGACGAGCCTGACGGCCACCGCCGGAGGCAGCCTCTTCTCCGCGGACTTCAGCCGGGTCGACTTCACCACCCCCGAGGCCCGCAAGGCCCTGACCTGGTACGTGGAGTACGCCAAGACCAGGGTCGGGCCGAGTCTCATCCAGCCCAACCCCGACACCTGGGACGGTCCCACCTGCGTCGCGAACCGCATGGCCATGTCCGGCAGCGGCTACTGGCTCGGCGGCATGATCAACGAAGATCCGAAGGTGGCGGAGGTGTCCCGCCTCGCCCCCGCTCCCGTCTTCGAGGGCGGCCCACGGGTCAGTGCCTGCCAGTCCGGCACCGGCCTGTGGATGCCGCAGAAGGCGCGCAACAAGGACGCCGCCTGGCGGGTCTTCGAGTGGTTCTTCGGCGAAGCGCCGGCCAAGGCGCGCGCGGAGGGCGGCTGGGGGATACCGACGCTCAAGTCGCTGCGCCCGCTGATGCCGCAGAAGGAGGACTACCAGAAGCGGGTCCTCAAAGTGCAGCAGGCCGAGTTGGAGCACTTCTCGGTGACTCCTTTCACCCCCTACGCCAAGTGGGACGCTTTCGAAGCCCTGATCAACCAGGTCATCCCGGCCGCGATGAACGGCCAGATCTCCGTCGACCGCCTGGCGGGACGCCTCAACTCGGCCCTCAACGAGCAGCTGAAGCGCGGTAAGGAGCAGGTGGGATGACAGTCGGCCAGATCCCCGAGGTCGCCGAGCGGCCACGGGCCGTCACACGCTCCGGGGCCGTACGCTCCGACGACGCGCCCCACACCTCCATGACCGCCCGCCGGCACCGGGCGTTCTACATGTTCACCTCGCCCTGGATCATCGGCTTCCTGCTGCTGACCATCGGCCCGATGGCGTACGCGCTGTGGCTGAGCTTCACCACCTTCGACGGCATCTCGCCCAACTGGCGCTACGTCGGCCTCGGCAACTACGAGGAGCTGCTCTCCGACCCGGTGACCTGGGACGCCCTGGGGCGCGCCGGTCTGTTCGCCATCACCTCGGTACCGCTGTCGATCATCGCCGGAATGGGGCTCGCGGTCCTGGTCAACCGCCCGCTCAAGGCGCGCGGCCTGTGGCGCACCCTGCTCTACCTCCCGGCCGTGGTACCGCCGGTTGGCGCGGGCCTCATCTTCAAGCAGCTCTTCAACCGGGACTCCGGCGCCACCAACGGCGTCCTCAACATCTTCGGTATCGACGCCATCGCCTGGCTCGACGACCCGTACGCCCGCTACGTGATTCTGATGACGGTGCTGTGGGCGGCCGGAAACATCATGATCATCTCGCTGGCCGGGCTCCAGGACGTGCCTCGCGAACTCCACGAGGCGGCCAGGATCGACGGGGCGAGCGCCTGGCGGACCTTCCGCAGCGTCACTGTGCCGCTGCTCTCGCCGGTCCTGCTCTTCCAGGCCGTGACCGGGATGATCGCCTCGGTGCAGACCATCATGCCGATGCTGCTCGCCGCCAACGCCACCCCGGCGGGGGTCACTTCGATCCCGCAGTCCAACTACATGTACATGATGCACGTGTTCGCGCAGTACTTCGCGCTCGGCCGTTACGGCTACGCCTCCGCGCTCCTGTGGGTGCTCTTCGTCCTGATCCTCATCGCGACCGGCCTGATCTTCAAGTTCACGTCCGGTGTGGTGTTCTACAACGTCGACCCGGAGGCGAAGAAGTGACCGCCACCACCGTGACCCCCAAGGTACGCACCTCCCGTCTCGTCCTCTACACCGTGCTCGTCGTGGTCACCGGCCTGATGCTCGGCCCCTTCGGCTGGCTGGTCATCACCGGTCTGAAGACCACGCCCGAACTGGCGGCCTCCCCGGTGCGCTGGCTGCCCGAGAACTTCCAGTGGCACAACTTCGCCGATGCCTTCACCGCCATCGACTTCCTCGGCTACGCCCGCAATTCCCTCATCATCTCCCTGATCTACGCCACCCTCGTCACCCTGAGCTCCGCCTGGGTCGGCTTCGGCTTCGCCCGCCTGAACGCCCCCGGCAAGAAGATCCTCTTCGGTGTGCTGCTCGGCTCGATGATGCTGCCGCAGATGATCACGCTCTTCCCGACGTACCTCATCTTCGCGAAGGTCGGCATGGTCGACACCTACTGGCCGTGGGTGCTGTGGGGGCTGTCGGCCGCCCCGTATCTGGTCTTCCTCTTCCGGCAGTTCTTCGCCGGGATGCCGAAGGAACTGGAGGAGGCAGCGATCATCGACGGCGTCGGCTACGCCGGGATCTTCTGGCGGATCTTCCTGCCGCAGTCCTGGCCGGTCCTGTCCGCGAGCTTCGTGATCGCCTTCACCTGGACCTGGGGCGACTTCATCGCCCCGATGCTGCTCCTGTCCAGCGACAAGACCACGCTCTCCGTCGCCATCATGACCTCCTACGTCACGGACGGCGGGCTGCCCGTCAACAACCTCCTTGCCGCGGGCTCCGTGATGTACGTCGTCCCCATCCTGCTGATCTTCCTCGTGGCCCAGCGCGGTTTCGTCGCCGGGATGTCCACCACCGGCCTGAAGTAGCCCCTCACTGAAGTAGTCCCTCTTACCGAACCTTTTGCAAGGAGTTACGCATGAACGCGCCCTTGAACGCGCCCTTGTCACGCCGGACCACCCTCCAGGCCGCCGGTGTCATCGCCGCCGCCGGCCTGGCCGGCAGCATCGCGGGCACCGTCCAGGCCGCCGCAGCCGAGGAGACCGGCATCGCCGGCGACAGCGTGATCATCCACCCGACGCTTCCGAAGGTGCCTGTCAACAACTCCTTCACCGTCAAGGTCCGGCCGCTCGGCGGCACCTGGCAGAAGGTCGGCGTCTACCTCGCCAAGCTCGCACTGATCGACCCGAACACCGGCAGCAACAGAGCCCAGAGCTCTTCCTGGGCCGCCTTCGACTTCTCCGGCACGGTCGAGGTCGAGGTCACGTACAACCCGGGCGGCGGCGAGAAGGTCCGCATCCGCCCGGACTCGTACGGCATCAAGCCCGAGGTGCTCGGCAGCACCGCGCGCTTCACCCTGGACCGTCCCCGCAACCTGGTCGTCCAGATCGACGACAAGATCTTCGACTGCCTGCACCTGTTCGCGAACCCGATCGAGCAGGACGTGCCCACTGAGGGCGACAAGAAGGTCATGTACTTCGGGCCCGGTCTGCACACCCACCCCGACCGAACCCTGAAGGTGCCTACCGGCACCACCGTCTACCTGGCCCCGGGCGCCGTCCTCACCTCGGCCGTGATCTTCGAGAACGTGGAGAACGCCCGACTGATCGGCCGCGGCGTGATCTACGACACGACCGGCGGCGCGGTCTTCGTCCGCAAGTGCGAGAACGTCACGATCGACGGCGTCACGATCCTCAACCCCCGGTACGAGAACATCAGGGTCGCCGAGTCCAAGAACCTCACCATCAAGAACCTGCGCGCCTTCAGCCACCAGGGCTGGGGTGACGGCATCCAGCTCTACTGCTCCGAGAACGTCACGATCGACGGCTGCTTCCTGCGCACCTCCGACGACTGCGTCGCCCTCTACACCCACCGCTGGGACTTCTACGGCGACACCCGCAACATCACCGTCAAGAACTGCTCCCTCTGGGCCGACGTCGCCCACCCGATCAACATCGGCGTGCACGGCAACACCGACACCCCCGAGGTGCTGGAGAACCTGCGCTACGAGAACATCGACATCCTCGACCACCGCGAGCCGCAGGTGACCTACCAGGGCGCCATCGCCTTCATGGTCGGCGACAGCAACATCGTCCGGGACGTCAGGTTCGACGACATCCGCGTGGAGGACTTCCGCTGGGGTCAGCTCATCCACCTGCGGGTCGAGTACAACCCGAAGTACAACACCTCGGCAGGCCGTGGCATCGAGAACGTCTACATCAAGGACCTCAGCTACAACGGCAAGAACGCCGACCTCTCGATCATCGCCGGCCTCGACGCGGAGCACGCGATCAAGGACGTCACCTTCGAGAACCTCCGGGTCAACGGCAGGGTGATCGCCGACAGCACGGGCAAGCCGGCGTGGTATCTGGCCGCGGACGGCGTACCCATGTTCGTCAACGAGCACGTGACGAACCTCAAGTTCCTCACCACCGCCGAGGCAGAGGCGGCCGCCGCGTCATGACGATCCCCGCACCCAGGCCCTGTCGTTTGGATCATCCCGGCGTCGCGGGGTCTGGCACGCACATCTGCGGCGTTGTCGTCGGTCGCCATGGCTCCGCCATGACTCCCTCCTCCGCCTTGCAGCTGCACGCACCAGACCCCGCTCGGGTCAGTCGAGAGGCGCCGCGCCTCACAGCCGGCCTGATCCAAACGACAGGGCCTAGCCGCCGGGGCTTCCTCGGCGGCACGGCCGCCCTGCTGCTGGTGGCGGGCGCGAGCGGACTGCTCGCGCCGGGCACGGCCCGGGCGGCCGGGAGGAAGACCGCCGCCAGATCCTTCACCCACCCCGGCCTGCTGCACAGCGCCGCCGACCTGGCGCGGATGAAGGCCGCGGTCGCCGCGAAGGAGTCGCCTGTCCACGACGGCTACCTCGCCTTCGCGGCCCACGCCCGCTCGCAGTCGACGTACGCCGTCCAGAACACCGGGCAGATCACCTCCTGGGGCCGCGGTCCCAGCAATTACATGAGCCAGGCCGTCGCCGACTCGGCCGCCGCCTACCAGAACGCCCTCATGTGGTGCGTCACGGGCGAGCGCGCCCACGCCGACAAGGCCCGGGACATCCTCAACGCCTGGTCGGCCTCCCTGACGATGATCACCGGAGCCGACGGCCCGCTCGGCGCCGGGCTCCAGGTCTTCAAGTTCGTCAACGCGGCCGAGCTGCTCCGCCACAGCGACTACGACGGCTGGACGGACGCGGACCTCGCCCGCTGCGAGCGGTCCTTCCTCGACGTCTGGTATCCGGCGATCTCCGGCTACATGCTCTACGCCAACGGCAACTGGGACCTGACGGCCCTTCAGTCCATCCTGGCCATCGGCGTGTTCTGCGAGGAGCGCACCCTCTTCGAGGACGCGCTGCGGTTCGCCGCGGCTGGCGCGGGCAACGGCAGCGTCCCGGGCCGAGTCGTCGCCGACACCGGCCAGGGCCAGGAGTCCGGCCGCGACCAGGCCCACGAGCAACTCGCCGTCGGCCTGATGGGCGACGCCGCGCAGGTCGCCTGGAACCAGGGCGTCGACCTGTGGGCCTTCGACGACCACCGCATCCTCGCGAACGCCGAGTACGCCGCCCGCTACAACCTCGGCGGCGACGTCCCCTTCACCCCCGACCTCGACCGCACCGGCAAGTACATCAAGACGACCGTTTCGGACCGCGTCCGAGGCAACATCCCCCCGATCTACGAGATGTACTACGCCCACTACGCCGGCGTCCGCGGCCTCGACGCTCCGTACACCGAGGCGGCCGTCTTCCGCGGCACGGGCGGCGCCCGCGTCGTCGAGGGCAGCAACGACGATCTGCCCAGCTGGGGCACCTTCACCTACGCGGGCACCAAGGCGCCCGCCCCCACCGTCCCGACGGCCCCGGCAGGCGTCACGGCAACCGGTCACGACACGTCAGTCACCCTGGCCTGGCTGCCCTCCGCGTGGGCGACCTCGTACACCGTCCGCCGGGCGAGCAGCCCCGAGGGGCCGTACGAGGAGATCGCGTCGGCAGTCGACGGAACACCGCACACCGACGACGGCGTACGTCCCGGCCGGACGTACCACTACACGGTCACTGCCACGAACTCCCAGGGCAGCAGCGGCGATTCGGCGAGCGCCTCCGCCACCGCCGGTCTCCCCGCCCCCTGGTCCACCCAGGACGTCGGCCCGGTGAACACCCCCGGTTCCGCCGCCTTCGACGGTGAACGGTTCGTCCTCGAGGCGTCCGGCACCGCCGACACCTACCGCTCGGTCCACCTCCCGCTGCCCGGCGACGGCACGATCACCGCCCGGATCGTGTTCCCGCTCAGCTCCCAGTACGCCAAGATCGGCGTCACCCTGCGCGACTCCCTCGACGCGGACGCCGCGCACGCCTCGATGCTGATCCAGGGGCTGCCGCTGCACACCTGGAGCGGCGTGTGGAGCGTACGGCCCAAGACCGGGGCCGCTGTCTCCGGCACCGGCAGCACGCCCGTGCCGCCCACCCAGCAGCAAGCGATCACCGTGAACGCGGCCTTCCCGATCTCCGACCTTGGCACCCTGCCCGAGTCGGCGACCCCGCTTCAGGCGCCGTACGTGGAAGGCGCGGGCGACGGCTACCGGCTGCGGGCGCCCTACTGGGTGCGGGTGACCCGCAGGGGCCGCCGCTGCACCGGCGCGATCTCCCCGGACGGCATCCGCTGGACCGAAGTCGGCTCCACACAAGTCGAGTTGGGCCGCACCGCCGCCGCGGGCCTGGTCCTCACCTCCTGTCTCGGTGTCGACGAGGAGTACGCGGAGACCGGCACCGGCGCCTTCGACAACGTCACCGTCCTCTCGGCCTCGGCCGGCGAGGTCTGGTCGGTGCCCCGTCCCGCTCGCAGAGCCGTCGGCCTCAAGGCGTCCACCGGCGCCGACGCCGTGGAGCTGGCCTGGACCGACCCTGACCTGTCCGCCCGCTACAAGGTGCTGCGCTCCACGGGCGCCGACGGGCCCTTCGAGACGATCGCGACCGGCATCGGCCCTGTCGGTTTCGGCACCCGCGTCCGGTACACGGATGCCACCGGGACGCCCGGGAGGACGTACCACTACGTCGTCGCGAAGACGAACTGCGCCGGACGAGGCCCGCTCTCCGAACCGGTCTCCGCCCCGATGCCGACACCGGGCGTTCCCCAACTCACCTCCGCCACCGACGCGTTCGGCAACAAGGGCGTCCCCTTCCAGCACCTCCTCCGCGCCTCGCACGTGCCCCTACGGTTCAGCGCGGACGGGCTGCCCGACGGCCTCCGGCTCGACAGGCGCACCGGCGTGGTCTCCGGAACACCCACCGAGAGCGGCGAGTTCATGGTCACCACCACCGCGGCCAACGCCTCCGGCACCGGCAGCGGCACGCTCACCGTCGGCACGCCCCCGCCCGCGCCCTGGACGTACGGCGACCTCGGTGACCCGGTCCTCGATGAGCGCGCGTTCGGGACGCTGGGCGTGGTCGCGATCCGCACGCCGGGCAGCACGTCGTACCACGACGGGACCTTCACCGTGCGCGGTGCGGGTGTCGACCTGACCGTCAACAACCAGGGAATGACAGGGCAGTTCGTACGACGGACCGTCACCGGCGACTGCGAGATCACCGCCCGGCTCGTCTCCCGCACGGGCGCGAGTGCCGACCGGGTGGGCCTGCTGATGGCCAAGTCGCTGTCACCGTTCGACCAGGCCGCCGGGGCGATCGTCACCGGCGGGACCGCCGCGCAGCTCATGCTGCGCACGACCGTCGCCGGACGGTCGGCGTTCACCGGGAACGGGGCAGCCGCCCTGCCCTCCCTGCTGCGGCTGAAGCGCGTCGGGACCGCCTTCACCGCTGCCCTGTCCACCGATGACGGCGCCACCTGGACCACCCTCGCCACCGGCGAGATCCCCGGGTTCGGTGACGCCCCCTACCACGTGGGCCTCGTGGTCTGCTCCCGCGACCAACTGGCCCGCTGCACCACCGAGTTCGACGAGGTGAGCATCACCCCCATGTAGATACTCCACGGAACGGAGATGCATCAATGAGCCGCACTTCCCCCCACCGGCACCTCCCCACACCAGAGTTGAGCCGCCGCGGTCTGCTGAGGACCGCTGGCGGTCTCACCGCCGCCCTCACCGTCGGCGGGTCCACGGCCGTGCTGACGGGCGGCACGGCCGGCGCGGCCCCCGCGACCTTCACCCACCCCGGCATGCTGCACAACGCCGGTGACATCAACCGGGCCAAGGTCAGGGTCGCCGCGGGCGACGACCCCTGGCTGTCCGGCTGGCGGAGGCTGACCGCCAACGGCCGCTCGCAGTCCACCTGGACACCCCGCGCGACGGCGACCGTCATCCGCGGCGGCGACGGCCAGAACTACCCCCAGCTCTACAACGACATCGCCGCCGCCTACCAGAACGCGCTGCGCTGGCACGTGGGCGGCACCCGGGACAACGCCGACTGCGCCGTGCGGATCCTCAACGCCTGGTCGTCGACGCTCACCACCATCACCGGAAACGCCGACCGGTTCCTCGCCGCCGGGATCTACGGCTGGCAGTTCGCCAACGCGGCGGAACTCATGCGCGGATACGCCGGCTTCGACCTCGGCCGGTTCCAGAACATGATGCGCAACGTGTTCTACCCGCTCAACAACCAGTTCCTCACCCAGCACAACGGCGCCTGCATCACCAACTACTGGGCGAACTGGGACCTGTGCAACGTCGCGTCCGTCCTGGCCATCGGCATCCTGTGCGACGACGGCGCCAAGTACGACCAGGCCGTGAACTACTTCAAGAACGGCGCGGGCAACGGCGCCATCCGCAAGGCCGTGCCGTTCCTGCACCCGGACGACCTCGCCCAGTGGCAGGAGTCGGGCCGGGACCAGGGCCACACCGTCATGGGCATGGGCCAGATGGGCGCCATCTGCGAGATGGCCTGGAACCAGGGCGAGGACCTGTACGGCTACGACGGCAACCGGTTCATGAAGGCCGCTCAGTACGTCGCCAAGTACAACCTCGGTGAGACCGTGCCCTTCACGAAGTACACCTGGGGCACCGGCGTCAACTGCGACTACCGGGAACACACGGTCATCTCCGACGCCGGGCGGGGCCAGGTCCGCCCGGTGTGGGCCATGCTCGACTCCCACTACCGGCGCCGCCGCAACCTGGCCGTCCCCTACCTGCAGCGCATCGCCCAGTCGGTCCACCCGGAGGGGGGTGGCGGCGACTACGGCTCCACCAGCGGAGGTTACGACCAGCTCGGCTTCGGCACGCTGATGTACGCCAAATAGCCCTCCAGGCCACCTCGCTCACCGGAATAGTCGTTCGTGATGTGGTGCTCTGACATGTGCAGGGTGCACGAAGTGCGGCGAGAAGCAGGTGGGCGCATGGCGGCAGACCAGGTGGGGCAGGTGACGGAGCCGGCGGAACGTCCGGTGATCAGGACGCCGTACGGGGCCGTGCGCGGCCGGTACGAACACGGCGTCGCGGTGTTCCGGGGCATCCCGTACGCGGCGCCCCCGTTCGGTCCCCGCAGGTTCCGGCCGCCCGAGCGGCCGGAACCCTGGGACGGGGTGCGGGACGCGGGCGCCTTCGGGCCGACCCCGCCGAAACCGCCGTACTCCGAGGCCTTCGCCCAGTACCTCTCCGACCCGGTCGTCCCCGGCGACGACTGTCTCAACCTCAATGTCTGGACGCCCGAACCCGGCCCGGGCGCCCGGCTCCCGGTCATGGTGTGGCTGCACGGCGGCGCCCTTACCCGCGGATCCTCCGCCGTACCCGTGTACGACGGAAGCAGCTTCGCCCGCGACGGCGTCGTCTTCGTCTCGGTCAACTACCGACTGGGAGTGGAGGGCTACGGACTGTTTCCGGACGCCCCCGCCAACCCGGGCCTGCGCGACCAGCTCGCCGCGCTGGAGTGGGTGCACGCCTCGATCGAGGCCTTCGGCGGCGACCCGGCGCAGGTCACCCTGTTCGGCCAGTCGGCCGGCGCGATCAGCACCGGCGCACTGCTGGCCGCCCCGCAGGCGCAGGGCCTGATCCGGCGTGCGGTGCTGCAGAGCGGGGCGCCGGAGGCCGCCGAGCGGGACAAGGTACGGCGGATGGTGCGCCGTATGGCCACCCGGCTGAAGATCCCCGCCACCGCCGCGGCCTTCGCCGACGTCGACCGGGAACTCCTCCTGCGCACCCAGGCCGACGTGGGCAAGCTCAGCAGCCCGGTGCTCGGCGGGCCCGCCTTCGGGATCGTGGTCGACGGCGATGTCGTCCCGCGTGACCCCTTGGAGGCCCTGGTCGAGGGCGACGCGGCCCGGGGCGTCGACCTGATGATGGGGTGGACGCGCGACGAGTACCGGCTGTGGCTGGTGCCCGGCGGTCTCCTGGAGCGCGTCGACCGGCTCGGCCCGGTCGCCCTGGCCGGCGCCATGGCCCGCTGCCGCTGCGGACACGAGGTGCCGCGCGGCTACCGCGCCCTGCGCCCGGACGCGGGCACCGCCGAGATCGTCGGCCAGCTGGTCACCGACCACCTGCTGCGGCTGCCGCTGCACCGCCTGGCCGACGCCCGCCCGCGGTCGTCGTACGTCTACGAGTTCACCTGGCCCTCCAGCCTCCCCGACCTCGGCTCCTGCCACGCCCTGGAGCTCGGCTTCGTCTTCGACACCGGCGACGTCCCCGAGTCACGGAAACTGGCCGGCGACGGTGCCCCGCAGGAGCTGGCGGACGCGATGCACTCGGCGTGGGTGCGGTTCGCGACCCATGGCGACCCCGGCTGGCGGCACTGGGACGGCACCCATCCGGTCCGCATGTTCGGCGACGGCGAGCCGGAGATCGCGTTCGGCCCGCGCGACGCGGAACTCGCCCTGTGGGCGGCCGACGCGAGGGCTCGGGAAGCCGTGCCGGAATCGGAGCCCGCGGACGGCGCGGTCGTCGCGCGCGGTGCGGAACTGCGGTCGGTCGTACGACGGTTGCGGCTGCCGGGGACGGTACGGCGGTCCTGAACCGGCTACTTCGCCGCCACGGAGTTCCGGACGACGACATGCGTGCCCAGCAGCAGATGCTCGTCCGGGGTTTCCGAGGTGCGGCCCAGTGCCGTACGGACGGCGAGACGGCCCAGCTCCTCGTAGGGGACGTGGACCGTCGTCAGGGCCGGGTGGAGATCCCGGGCGAAGGGGATGTCGTCGTAACCGGCCAGCGAGACATCGCCGGGAACGCTCAGGCCCGCCTCGTGCAGAGCGGTCAGCGCGCCCGCGGCGACCATGTCGGTGGCCGCCACCACGGCCGTGAACTCCAGCCCCCGCTTGAGCGCCTCGCGGATCAGCCGGTGGCCGGAGTCGCGAGTGAAGTCGCCGTGGAGGAGCAGCGCCGGGTCGGATTCCAGGCCGCGGGCGCGGTGTGCGGCGAGGTAACCGCGTTCACGGCCCTGCGCGGTGGTGTGGTCGGGCTTGCCACCGAGGAACAGCACCCGGCGGTGGCCCTGGGAGAGGACATGGGCGACCAGGGCGTAGGCGCCGCCCTCGTTGTCGTACTCGATGACCGTCACCGGTGCGCCCGGCCCCAGCGGCGGGCGGCCGCACAGCACCAGCCGGGAGCCCGCCGACGCCAGCTGGTCGGCCATCCGGCGGGTGCGCTCGCGGTACTCGGGTGTGTCGGCGGAGCCGCCGACCAGGATCACGGCGGCGGCCCGCTGGGCACGCATCATCTCGACGAACTCCAGCTCGTGCCGGACGTCGCCGTCCGTGCTGCACACCACGCACAGATGCCCGAGCCGGGTCGCCTCCCGTTCCACGCCGTGTGCCATGTGCGCGAACGACGGTCCGGTGATGTCCTCCAGCACGAACGCCAGCGTGGGTGTGCCGACCCCCGCGACCGCCTTGGCGCGCGCGTCGGCGACGTAGTCCAGCTCGCCCACCGCCCGCATCACCCGGGTCCGGGTCGCCGAGCTCACCGGATACACCCCGCCCAGCACCCGCGACACCGTCGACGCGGACACACCCGCGCGCGCCGCCACATCCCGGATGGTGCTACGGCTCGCGTCCGCGCTCTTCCTCGTCATGTTCCGCCCACCCCGCTGTTCAGCTGCGGCAACACGGTGGCAACCGGTTCCCGATCCGGAGGCTAGCAGTGGGGGAGGGCCGGGGACGAGAGAGCTGCGGCGGTCCGCCCGCCGGAGGGCCGCAGGGCTAGGACGAGGCAGGCCGGAGACGAGAGAGCTGCGGTGCTCTGCTCGCCGGAGGGGCCGCGGGGCTAGGCCGAGGCTTCCGCGGCCTCCTCCGCCGACAGTCGCGGACGCGGCACCGCGGCTTTGAGCCGGGCCGTCGTCGTCGCCGGATCGGCCGGCCGCCGGGTGTGCCAGTCGGTGACCGCCTGATAGGCCGCCGCGAGCTCCAGCAGCCGGTCCTCCTCGTACGGGTGGCCGCCGAGGATCGCGCCGACCGGGAGGCCGGCGGCGTCGAAGCCGATGGGGAAGGCGATCTCGGGCAGTCCGAGGATGTCGAAGGGTACCGGGCCGGTCTGCAGGACGACGTCGCAGCGGCTCATGACCCCGTCCAGCACCTCCCGCAGCAGATGGTTCTTGGCCCGCTGGGCCGTGATCCACTCGTCGCCCGACAGCATCAGGCCCTGCAGCCAACTCAGCAGCGAGACACCGAACTTGGTCGGATCCGTACGCAGCCAGTGCCGGAAGGGCTCGGTGCGCTCCGCGAGCCGGGCGGCGTTGAAGGTGCCCGTCAGCAGGGTCCAGTCGTCCGGGTACGTGACCTCGACGAGCGTCACGCCCGCAAGCGCCTCCAGCCGGTCCAGGAACGCGCCGCGCAGCTCCTTCTGCCCCGACAGGAAATCAGCGGGCACCCCGACCCGGGTGGCCCGGCGCACCCGGACCGCGCCCTTTCGGGAGACGACGGGTGTGGCGGCGCGGACGAGGTCGGGCACGGCGGGCAGCCCGAGCGTACGGGGGTCCTTCGCGTCCGGCCCGGCCATGATCTGCGTCATGATCGCCGCGTCCATGGCGTCCCGCGCGAGCGGTCCCGCGTGGTCGCGGGTGAAGGAGAGCGGGATGACGCCGTGCACGGACACCCGGCCCATCGTCGGCTTCAGTCCCGTGAGGTTCTGCTGGTTGGACGGCAGGACGATCGAACCGCCGGTCTGCGTCCCGATCGACGAGGTCGCGAGCCGCCCGGCCACCGCGCAGGCCGGACCGGTCGACGAACCACCCGGGTCGACGGACGGGTCCTCGGGTGTCCAGGCGTTGACCGTGGTGACCGTGCCGTTCGGCTTCGTGGCCCGGGTCGTGGCGAGCGGCCCCATCTGCCCCTTGCCGAGCACGATTCCGCCGGCCGCGGTCAGCCGCGTCACGGCCGCGGCGTCCTCGTCCGGGACGAAGTCCTCGAAGATGTACGAGTTGCAGCGCGTCGGCACGCCTCGCGTGAAGTAGTTGTCCTTGATGCACAGGGGAATGCCGCGCAGGGGGCCTCCCGATGCGCGGTCCGCCGCACGCGCCGCCCTGAGCGCGGCCTCTCCGGTGACCTCCGCGTACGCCTGATAGGTGGCGTCGTGGCGCTCGATCCGCTCCAGATACGCCTCGGTCAGCTTCGTGGACGTGAGCCTGCGGCGCCTGATGAGGGTGACGGCCTCGGCGAGGGTGGCCTCTGTGGGGTCGGTCCGGGCGGCCTGTCGTACGTCGACGTCGGGGACGCGTACGGGCGTTGCGGCGGCCCGCGCCGGGGTCGCGGACGCCTGGAGTGCCGCTCCGCTCGCCACGGCCATCGAACTCGCCAGAAACACACGCCGGTTGAGAGCACGGCTCATCGCGGGTCCGCCTTCCCGGTCCAGGCCTCGGTGATCGACGGGTACAGCAGTGGCGGCGCGGCCTGTTGGGCGTACTCGGGTCCGTCGGCCGGCGGAGCCCAGCCGGATATCGCGCCGGGCGTGGCCGCCACGAACGACCGCAGTGCGGCGAGTGCTTGGGCCCGCGTCGGCACCCCGGTGTCGGGGTCCGTCTCCTCGGGCAGCAGGGCGAGATCGAAGCCGGCCAGCGCCAGCCGGGTTCTCACATAGGCGTCCAACTGGTCCTGCGTGGGCGGCTCGGACACGGCAGCCTCCATGATCGGCGGACAGGTAGGAGGACTTCATCATCAGCGCGTGAAGTCCCCATTGAGCCCATGCTTCGCAGGAGTTACTACAGCGAGCGGGTGATCGACGTGATCGCCTCGGGCCCCACCCGGCAGCACCCGCCGATCAGCCGCGCCCCCGCGTCCCGCCAGCCCAGCACCTGCTCGGGCGCGAAGCCGGCGCGGCCGGTCCAGGTACGGGCCTCCGCGTCCCACGCCTCGCCGCTGTTGGGGTAGACGACGACCGGCTTGCCGGTCACCCGGGCCGCGATCCGGATCGCGCCGTCGACGTCCTCGGGCGCGCAGCAGTTCACCCCGACCGCGATCACCTCGTCCGCGTCGGCGGCCGGCGCGAACGCCTCCTCCAGCGGCTGACCGGCACGCGTGCGCTCCCCGTCGACCGTGTACGACAGCCAGGCCGGGACGCCGAGTCCCCGCACCGCCCGCAGCAGCGCGGTCGCCTCGTCGGCGTCGGGCACCGTCTCCAGCGCCAGTACGTCGGGCCGGGCGCCGGCCAGCACCTCGAGCCGCGGACGATGGAAACGCTCCAGCGCGTCCACGCTCAGCCCGTACCGCCCCCGGTACTCGGAGCCGTCCGCAAGCATCGCCCCGTACGGGCCCACCGACGCGGCCACCCACAGCGGCCGGTCCGTCCGTGCTCGACGAGCGGCCTCGCGGGCCAGCTCCACACTGAGCGCGAGCAGCTCGGCCGCCCGCTCCTCGCCGATCCCGCGCTTGCCGAAGCCCTCGAAGGTGGCCTGATAACTGGAGGTGATCGCCACGTTCGCCCCCGCCTCGAAGTAGGCGAGGTGCGCCTCGACGATCGCCTCGGGCCGCTCGGCCAGCAGCCGCGCCGACCACAGCTCGTCGCTCAGGTCGTGCCCGGCGGACTCGAGCTGGTTGGACATTCCGCCGTCGAGGACGACGGTTCCGGCGGCGAGGGCGTCCGCCAGGGAGAGAGAGGTGTCGCTGGTCATGCCACGACGCTAGTCGAGCACGCGGCGGACGGCCGCCTGTGTCCAGTGCGTGAGCGGATCACCCACCATGTGGGACGCGACTCGCCTAGTCTTGGCGCATGCCCGTGGATGTGGACACCGCGGTACGCGAGGTCCTCGGAACTGAAGAAGCCGTTTTCGAACCCCTCGTCCACAATCCCAAGAACGGTGTCACAGCCGGCGTCTGGCGGGTCACCGCCCAAGACCGTTCGGCCGTCCTGAAGCTGCTCACCCGCACCAAGGAGGCGACCGGACGCTGGGCCGCCTCGGACGACCCCCGGCACTGGAACCACTGGCGCCGCGAGGCCCATGTCTACGAGTCCGGGCTCGCGCAGCTCTGGCAGCCGTACGGGATCCGCGCGCCCCGGCTGCTCGCCTGTGTCGAACGCGCGGACGGCGATGTGGCGCTGTGGCTGGAGGACGTGCCGGGCGAACCGGGTACCGTCTGGCCGCTCGCCCGGCATGTCGAGCATGCCCGCCGCCTGGGCGTCGCCCAGGGAGCCGTCCATCCGGACGACAAGCCGTGGCTGACGCGCGGTTTCCTGCGGCAATACGTGAGCAGCAACACGCTCGGCCAGGACCTGCTCGACGCCGACGAGGCCTGGCAACAGCCCCTGGTCCGCGACCACTTCCCGGCCGGCCTGCGCCAGGACATGGTCCGCCTCCACCACGACCGGGAGTGGTTCCTGGACGTCATGGAATCCCTGCCGCGCGCCTTCAGCCACCTCGACCAGTGGCCGGCCAACGTCCGCTCCCACGGCCCGGACAGCGTCCTGTTCGACTGGGCCTTCGCCGGAGACGGCGCGCTCGGCGAGGACCTCGGCAACTACCTTCCCGACACCGTTCTCGACCTGTTCATCCCCGCCGCCCGGCTGCCCGGATACGCGGCGCAGGCGTACGAGGCCTATCTGCACGGCCTGCGGGAGAGCGGCTGGCAGGGTGACGAGCAGCTCGTGCGGCTGGGCGTGTGCGCGTCCGCAGTGAAGTACGACTGGATCACCGCCCTCATGCTCGCCCGCGCCGGCGAAGAGCAGCTCGACTACGGCGGCGCTCGCACCGTCTCCGCCGAACTCCGCTACCGCGAACGCGGGTTGACGCTCGCCTTCCTCGCCGGGTGGGCGGCCGAGGCGCGTGAACTGGCCCCGCGGCTGGGGTTCCCGGAGGCGCCGAGCGGACGCTGACGTCTACGCCGCGTGCCGCCCGCCCCGCCGCCGCCCTCCTTGGCCCCGTATCCGTCGCGTCGCCGGCACCATCAGCCCGCCCAGCAGGCCGAGCCCCAGCGCGTACGGCCACCAGCCGAACGGCTCGCTGTCCGCGCTCGCCGTGGGCGTGTCCGCGGGCGCCGCGCCGGCTGCCGCGCGGGTGGAGGCGGTCGGGGAGGAGCTCGCGGTGGTCGCCTTCGTCGTCAGGACGACGTCGTTGCCGTCGCCGCCCCGGTAGCTGATCCGGTACGTCGTGTTCGCGAGCTTCAGCCGGGCGCCCTCCTTGAGGCCGGTGAACGTGCCGGTGGTCTTCGCCCGGCCGGTGTGGTTGAGGATGGTGATCTCGCGTGCGGGCCGCGTACCGGCGGCGGACACATCGAGGTCCCCGGCCAGCCGGACCGCTCCCGCGACCTTCAACGGCTTGTCCGCCAGGACCAGTTGGCCCTTCGCGCCCTGGGTGTAGTCACCGGTCACGGCGACACCGCCCGCGACCACGCCGTCGTTCGTCACCGAGCCCTTCACCGTGCCCTTGCCGGAGAGGGCAGTGGCCACACGCAGTACCCCCGTACCCGCGTCCAGCCGTGCCCCCTCCGACATGAGCCGAATCGCCCTGCTGCGTACGAGCGTTGCCCCGTCCCGCAGTGCCAGGGTGCCCTTCTTCACGGTCGTGGTCCCGGTGTACGTGACCGAGCCGCCCGTGAGCGTGGTCGTCGCCGCGCCCGACTGCACGAGCGACCCGCCGCCGCTGACGTGCGTCAGTTTCACCGGGTCGGTCACGTTCCGCACGACGAGCGTCCCGTCGTTCACCACCCGCCGCCGCTCCGTGCCCGTCAGCAGCGAGCCGTCGCCGCCCCGCTTGCCCGAGCCGAGCCGCAGCACCGCCCTCTTCTTCACCGTGGTCGAGCCGTCGTAGTACTGCTTGGCCGCGAAGGTGACGTCGTTGCCGGGTGTCCCGGCGATGACGATGTCGCCGGCGCCGGGTGCGGACAGCGTGTCGTGGAAGACGCCGCCGCCGATGGGGGCGCCCAGGGTCACCGGCCCGTTGTAGTCGAAGGTGAGCAGCGAACGCGATCTGGCCGCGAGCAAGTTGATGTAGACGGTCTCGGCGGTACCCGGCATGAAGATCTTGTTCGTGGTGCCGTCGCCCCACTGGACGTTGGCGCCCTTGATGTTGGTGCCGCGCTTGTTGATGTTCTTCCGTGCGGGCGTCCAGTTCAGGGCGGGGTCGCTGAGCGACGGGTTGGTGTCGCCGCCCTGGTTCGACCAGCTGTACTGGCCGGTCAGGACGACCTTGCTGCCGGGCCGGGACTGGACGTTGATGTCGCTGCCGTACTCGCGCTGGTAGAAGTCCATGCGCTGGGTGACGGTCTGGCCCAGCGGGGTGTCGACGGTCCACGTGCCCTGGTTGAGGACCTTGCGCATGTTGGGCAGTGACGTCGCGTACTCCGGTCGTCCGGCGTTCGCCTGTGTGCCGTTGTCGATCACCCCGGAGAAGGGGTGGGTGCCCGAGATGTCCCAGGTGCCCCAGAGGAACCTCGGCTGGGTGATCAGCCCGGAGCCGCTGATGGTGCCCAGGTTGTAGGCGCTCTTCAGGGAGAGCCGCAGAGTGCCGTCGACCCGGATGTTGTCCTGGTTGAGCCGGAACGCCGGGGTGTTGTACGGGAAGCGGCCGATCAGCCCGGTCGTGCCCCCGTTTCCGTACTGCAGCGTCGCCCCGCGCTCGACGGTGACCGCGGGCGGGTCCGGGTCGGCCGTGGTGACGTACGGGTGGTTGCCGCCCTGCGTCGTGACCCTTTGCCGCTGCCGGGACTTCGGCAGCGTGAAGTCGCTGTCCTTGGTCAGGACCAGGGTGCCGGTGCCGCGCACGGTGAGTGTGCCCTCGCCGTGGAACGCGCCGTCGTACGTCGTCGTCCCCGACGGCACGGTGACGACCGTGTCGCCGTTGAGCGTCACGTCGCGGTCCGCGAGGACGTCGGCGGTGACGTCCCGGGTGCCCGCGGCCTCGGCAGGGGGAGCGGTCACCAGGAAGGCGATGGCCGCGAAGGCGCCGGCCGCCGCTGCGGTCTTGTGGGGGAAGCTGCTCACGCACAGGAGACGCGCCGGTCGGCGAGGGATAACAGAAATCTGCCCGACCGAAATTCGGCGCGTCAGTCCCGTTGACCTCCCCGTGGCACCCCCATACCTTTTCGGCGTTCGTAATCACAGATGACGTTCGCGATTCCGAACGAGCCGCACATCAAACTTCTCGCCCCCCGAGAGGCAGCCCGAATGAGCCGCTACGAATCCCATGCCCTCGACCGCAGACTGATGCTGAAGGGCGCCCTGGCCGCGGGTGCCCTGGTCGCCGCCCCCTCGGTGGCCCACGCCGCCACCGACGCACCCAGCCGGAAGGCCGCGCCGTTCGTGAATCCGCTCGTCCGCAACCGCGCCGACCCGCACATCCACCGCCACAGCGACGGCCACTACTACTTCACGGCGACCGCCCCCGAGTACGACCGGATCATCCTGCGCCGCTCCCGCACCCTGAACGGGCTCGCCACCGCCGCCGAGTCGGTCATCTGGACCAAGCACGCCACCGGCCCCATGGGCGCGCACATCTGGGCGCCGGAGATCCACCGCATAGGCGGGAAGTGGTACATCTACTTCGCCGCCGCGCCCGCCGAGAGCGTGTGGGACATCCGGATCTGGGTCCTGGAGAACGCCAGCAGGGACCCCTTCAAGGGGACTTGGGTGGAGCGCGGCCAGCTGAAGACGGCCTGGGAAACGTTCTCCCTCGACGCCACCACCTTCACCCACCGGGGCACCCGCTACCTCTCCTGGGCGCAGCACGAGCCCGGCATGGACAACAACACCGGCATCTTCCTGTCCAGGATGGCGAACCCGTGGACCCTGACGGGACCTCAAGTCCGGCTCTCCACCCCCGAGTACGACTGGGAGTCCATCGGCTTCAAGGTCAACGAGGGCCCCTCCGTCATCGCCCGCCACGGCCGGCTCTTCATGTCGTACTCCGCCAGCGCCACCGACGCGAACTACTGCATGGGCCTGCTCACCGTCGACGCGGACGCCGACCTGATGAACCCCGCGAACTGGTCCAAGTCGCCGACGCCGGTCTTCACCAGCAACGACACGACCAAGCAGTACGGCCCTGGCCATAACAGCTTCACGGTCGCCGAGGACGGCCGCACGGACGTCATCGTCTACCACGCCCGCCAGTACAAGGAGATCGTCGGCGACCCGCTGAACGACCCCAACCGGCACACCCGCGTCCAGAAACTCGGCTGGAAACCGGACGGCACCCCCGACTTCGGCATCCCCGTGGCCGACACGGCAGCCGCCCCCGCGAAGGAGAGTGCGTGACATGAGACGTGCGTACGCGGTTCTGCTCGCCCTCTGTCTGGCCCTGGCCGGCGCCCTGGTCACCGCGGGCCCGGCCCAGGCCGCACCCCAGACCATCATGAACGGCACGCAGTTCACCGACGTCAACGGTTCCCCCGTGCACGCCCACGGCGGCGGGGTCATCAAGGTCGGCTCGTACTACTACTGGTTCGGCGAGCACCGCAACGCCGACAACACCTTCCGCTACGTCGACGCCTACCGCTCCAGCGACCTGAAGAACTGGGAGTTCAGGAACCACGTCCTGACCGAGGCCAGCGACCCGGAGCTCGCCACCGCCAACATCGAGCGCCCGAAGGTCATGTACAACGCGTCCACCGGCAAGTTCGTGATGTGGATGCACAAGGAGAACGGCTCCGACTACAGCGAGGCCCGCGCCGCCGTGGCCGTCTCCGACACCGTGGACGGCAACTACACCTGGCGGGGCAGCTTCCGCCCGCTCGGCCAGCACATGTCCCGCGACATCACGGTCTTCGTCGACACCGACGGCACCGGCTACATGATCTCCGCCGCCCGCGAGAACTACGACCTCCAGATCTACCGCCTGACCAGCGACTACACAGGCATCGCCGCCCTGGTCGCCGACCCCTGGCACGGCGGCCACCGCGAGGCCCCGGCCCTGTTCAAGCGGGGCGGCGTCTACTTCATGCTCACCTCGGGCGCGACCGGCTGGAGCCCCAACCAGCAGCAGTACGCCACCGCCACGAACATCGCCGGCCCGTGGACGGCCATGAAGAACGTCGGCGACTCGACGACTTACGGCTCGCAGACCGCGTACGTCCTTCCCGTGCAGGGCACTTCGACCACCTCGTACCTCTACCTGGGCGACCGCTGGGGCAACTCCTTCGGCGGCACCGTCAACGACTCCCGCTACGTCTGGCTGCCGTTGACCTTCCCGACCTCCACCTCGATGTCGATGTCCTGGTCGCCGGAGGTCACCATCGACACCGCCACCGGCACGATCAGCGGCGCGAGTGCCACGTACAACACCCTGATCGCCCGGCACAGTTCCAAGTGCGCCGACGTGACCAGCCAGTCGCTGTGGCAGGGCGCGCAGCTCAAGCAGTACGACTGCAACGGCGGCGGGAACCAGAGGTACTGGTTCAAGTCGGTGGGCGGCGGCTACTACCAGTTGGCCGTGAGAAACAGCTCCCTGTGCGTGCAGGAGAACGCGAACACGGTCACCCAGGAGAACTGCAACGCGTCGGCCACCAACCAGCAGTGGTCGCTCACCACCACCGGCAGCTACGTCACCATCAAGTCCCGCGCCACGGGTGAGTGCCTGGACGTGAACGGAGCGTCCACCGCCAACTCCGCCGCGATCATCACGTACACCTGCAACGGCGCGAGCAACCAGCAGTGGACGCGCGGGGTCTAGAAAGCGCTTGCCAAGCGCGATACGGTCCAGCGGCCAAGCATTGTCGAGCCTGCCGCTGTTGTCGTCGGAGGGAGCCGCGCATGAGACGTTTCGCCCTGACCGCCCTGGTGGCGGTCACGCTGGGCAGCGCGCTGTCCGCCGCGCCCGCCCAGGCCCACCCACGGCCGCTGGACCTGTCCCACTGCACCGCCACCGCCTGCCACTTCGACCTCCCGCCCGGCACGTACGACGTGAGGGTCCTCCTCGGCGGCGAGACCGCGTCCAGCACGAGCATCACCGGTGAGACCCGCCGCGCTCTCCTCCCCGAGACGGCCGCCGAGGCCGGTGAGCGAGTCGCCCGCAGCCTCACCGTGAACGTCCGCACCCCCGAGGGCGAACCCACCGGACCCGACGGCACCGCGGGCCTCGACCTGGCGATCGGCGGCTCGGCCCCCGCCCTCGCCGACATCAAGGTCACCCCCGCCCGGCACGCCCGCCAGGTCTTCCTCGTCGGCGACTCCACGGTCTGCGACCAGCCCGGCGACCCGTACTCCGGCTGGGGCCAGCAGTTGCCCCAGTTCCTCCGCAAGGGCGTGTCCGTCGCCAACTACGCCGACTCCGGCGAGAGCACGGTCAGCTACCTGCAGAATCCCCAACTGTGGGCCACCGTCCAGCCGTTGATCCACCGCGGCGACCTCGTCCTGATCCAGCTCGCCCACAACGACAAGACGACCGACGGGGCGACATACCGCGCCAACCTCGAGACACTGGTCGCGGGCGTACGTGAGAAGGGCGGGACCCCGGTCCTGGTGACCCCCATCGTGCGACGCTGGTTCAACTCCGACGGCACCCTGAACAACGGCACCGCGCTCCTGGTCAACGGCCTCGGCGTCGACCACCCGGCCGTGACCCGCTCGGTCGCCGCCGCGCACGACGTCCCGCTGATCGACTTGACGGCGAAGACGAAGACGCTCGTGGAGTCCTTGGGAGCCGAGGCGTCCAAGGCGCTGTACCTGTACAACGAGAAGCGGGACAACACGCACACCTCCGTGCGCGGGGCCACGGTGTATGCGGAACTGGTCCGTGCAGAACTCGTCACCCGGCATCTAGTGCCCAAGGGCCTGGTGCGGGTGGGATGAGCCCCTGGGGCGTTCCGACCGGAACCGGAGCGCCCCAGGCCTTTGCCGGAAGGAAAGCGCTGTTGATGGAACTGCCCCGCGACGACCGTGACCTGAGCCCGTACACCGGTTACACCCGCGCCCACTGGGAGGCCGCCGCCGGTGCCCTGCTCGCCGCGGTCGAGCCGTACGCGACCGAGGACCGTGCGCTGTACCACCTGCCCGGCGACCGCACGAGCTGGTCCGGCCGGCTGTCGGACGGCCTGGAGGGCTACGCCCGTACGCTGCTGCTGGCGGCCTTCCTCCGGGACGAGACCGCGCTGGAGCGTTACGCGGACGGTCTCGCGGCGGGCGTCTCCGGCATCTGGCCGCGTATCGAGGACCGCAGCCAGCCGCTGGTGGAGGCGGCCTCGATCGCCCTCGCCCTGCGACTGACCCGCCCCCTGCTCTGGGACCGTCTCGACGACGGCGTCCGGCAGCGCGCCGCGGCCTGGCTGGGCGACGCGCTCACCGCCGAAGCCTGGCCCTGCAACTGGGAGCTGTTCCCGGTCACCGTGGGCGGCTTCCTCCAGGACATCGGTTACGAAACCGAGGCGTCCCGCGCGGCGATCGACCGCGGCCTGGAACGCATCGAGAAGTGGTACGTCGGCGACGGCTGGTACACCGACGGCGACGGCCGCAAGTTCGACTACTACAACGGCTGGGCCATGCACCTCTACCCGGTGCTGCACGCCTGGCTCGCCGACGACCCCGAACTGCTCGACCTCTACGGCGGCCGGCTCGCACGCCATCTGGAGGACTACGCCCGGCTGTTCGGCGGCGACGGCGCCCCCATGCACCAGGGCCGCTCCCTGACGTACCGGTTCGCCACGACGTCCCCGCTGTGGCTGGGCGCGCTGACCGGCCGTACCCCCCTGTCGCCGGGCGAGACCCGACGGCTGGCCTCAGGGGCGCTGCGTTACTTTCTCGACCGGGGTGCGGTGGACGACAACGGCCTGCTCACCCTCGGCTGGCACGGCCCCGACGAGGCGCTCCTGCAAGGCTATTCGGGCCCGGCGTCCCCCTACTGGGCCAGCAAGGGCTTCCTCGGCCTGCTCCTGCCGCCGGACCACGAGGTGTGGACGGCGACCGAGGAGCCAGGACCGGCGGAACGCTCCGACGCCGTGACCCCGGTCCACCCGGCGAACTGGCTGATCCACTCCACCCGTTCCGACGGCCTGGTCCGCCTCCACAACCACGGCAGCGAGGACGTCCGCTACGACCCGTACTACACCCGGCTCGCCTACTCGACCGTGACGCGGCCCTCACCGTCGTACGACAACAGTGTGATCGTCGACGACGACCCGAGCCGCACGGACATCGTGCCGCTGGGCGTGGGGGAGGGCTGGGTCGCCTCCCGGCACCGGGCGGCGGGCGGGGCCCGGGTGACGAGCCTGGTGCTGGCGCGGGGGGCGGTGGAGGTGAGGGCCTTCAGGGTGTCCGGTGCTCCGGAGGGCACCTCCGTGCGGATCACCGGATGGGCGGCGCAGGACGGGGCGCGGGCCGAACTCCTGCCCGTGGTGGGCCTGAACGACGACCTCACGGGATCGACGACCGACGGCACTCTCTTCGTCGCGCTCGCCCGGCTGACCGTTGACCCGGAACCGGTCCCTCTCGCGGACTCGGCCGCCGTGCATCTCGACGGGGCGGGGGAGTTGACCGTCCGCTGGAGCGACGGCACCGAGACGCGGGTCCGGCTGCACGACGGATCCGCGCATTTCCCAGATCCCGGGTAAGAGGCTCGCCCTATCGCCGAAGAGGAAACCCGTCTTTGTAACAAGCGGACGAATGCGGCTTGACTGCTCTGCTAAAGGCATACGGCAGTCCCCAGCCGGCCGCCATCTTGCGGCCCTTTCTCGAAGGCATTCCGAAATGAACGCACCGATGCGCAGATTCGTCATAGGCACTGCCGCGGTTTCGCTGGCTTTTTCCGTGGCCGCCTGCGGGAAGGCCGGGGACGACGATTCCGGCAGTGACAGCGCCGGCTCCTCCTCCGGAGGCAACTCCGTCGGCCTCCTCCTGCCGGACAGCGTCACCGAGCGCTACGACAAGTTCGACAAGCCGTACTTCGGGGCCAAGGTCAAGTCCCTGTGCCCGGACTGCACCGTCGAGTACGCGAACGCCGCCGGCGACCCCGCCAAGCAGGCTCAGCAGATCAGCAGCATGGTGACCAAGGGCGTCAAGGTCCTCGTGGTCGACCCGCAGGACTCCGCCGCGATCAAGTCCTCCATCCAGTCCGCGGTGGACAAGGGCATCAAGGTCATCGCCTACGACCGCCTGGCCCAGGGCCCGGTCTCGGCGTACGTCTCCTTCGACACCGTCAAGGTCGGCGAACTCCAGGGCCGGGCCCTGCTCGCCGCGCTCGGCTCCAAGGCGACCCCGAAGTCCAAGGTCGTCATGGTCAACGGTGACGACGCCGACCCGAACGCCGCCAAGTTCAAGGAAGGCGCCCACAAAGCCCTCGACGGCAAGGTCGACATCGCCTACGAGCAGTCCGGCCTGTGGAAGGACACCGTCGCCGCGCAGAAGATGTCCGCCGCGATCACCCAGCTCGGCGCCAAGAACATCGCGGGCGTCTACGCCGCCAACGACGGCATGGCCGGCGGCATCGCCAACACCCTCAAGGGCGCCGGTATCAGCGGCATCCCGCTGACCGGTCAGGACGCCGAGCTCGCCGCCATCCAGCGCATCCTCACCGGCACCCAGTCGGCCACCATCTACAAGGCCTTCAAGCCCGAGGCCGAGGCCGCCGCCCAGCTCGCGGTCAACCTGCTGCAGGGCAAGGACATCTCCGCCCTCGCCACCCAGATGGAGACCAGCGGCTCCGGCGACAAGGTCCCCTCCCGGCTGCTGACCCCGGTGTCGGTCACGGTGGACAACATCGACGACACGGTGGTCAAGGACGGCCTGTACACGGTCACCGACATATGCACCGCCGGCTACGCCGCCGCCTGCGAGAAGGCCGGCCTCGAATAGGCGTCTCTTGTCATCCACCTCTTGTCATCCACCGCGCCCGCCCAGGCGTGCACGGTATTCCCGCCGGTCAGGCGGCGAAGGAGATGGTTCACGTGTCCGCTACGCCCGTGCTGGCGTTGCGCGGAGTCTCCAAGCGGTTCGGTGCGGTGCAGGCACTCACCGACGTCGAGCTGGAGGTCCACGCCGGAGAAGTGGTCGCCCTGGTGGGCGACAACGGCGCCGGAAAGTCCACCCTGGTCAAGACGATCGCGGGGGTCCACCCCATCGACGAGGGCGTCATCGAGTGGGAGGGCGAGCCGGCCCGCATCGACAAGCCGCACGACGCCCAGGGTCTCGGTATCGCGACCGTCTACCAGGACCTCGCGCTCTGCGACAACCTCGATGTGGTCGGCAACCTCTACCTCGGCCGCGAACTGCTGCACCGGGGCGTCATCGACGAGGTGTCGATGGAGAAGAACGCCCGCGAGCTGCTGTCCACGCTCTCCATCCGCATCCCCAGCGTGCGCATCCCGATCGCGAGCCTCTCCGGCGGTCAGCGCCAGGTCGTCGCCATCGCCCGCGCACTCATCGGCGACCCGAAGGTCGTCATCCTCGACGAACCCACCGCCGCCCTCGGCGTCGAGCAGACCGCGCAGGTCCTCGACCTGGTCGAGCGGCTGCGTGAGCGGAACCTCGGCACCATCCTCATCAGCCACAACATGGCCGACGTGAAGGCGGTCGCGGACACCGTCGCCGTCCTGCGCCTGGGCAGGAACAACGGCTCCTTCCCCGTGAAGGACACCAGCCACGAAGAGATCATCGCCGCGATCACGGGTGCCACGGACAACGCCGTGACCCGTCGTGCGGGGCGTCGCACCGCGGAGGCGGCACAGTGAGCAACACCTCGAAGACCCTGACCCCCCGCTCCGCGGCCGCCGACGACCCCACCGCCGCGCCGGTCGCCGTCGTCGACCCGCGCCTGCTGGTCCGTGAGGAGGGCCTCAAGGGCTACGTCACCGAGTTCCGGCGGAAGATCAAGGGCGGCGAGCTGGGCTCGCTGCCGGTGGTCATCGGCCTGGTCGTCATCTGGGCGATCTTCCAACTGCAGAACGACCGTTTCCTGAGCGCCGACAACCTGGCGAACATCAGCTACTACCTGTCGGCCACCGGCATGCTCGCCATCGGCCTGGTGTTCGTGCTGCTGCTCGGCGAGATCGACCTGTCCGTCGGCTCGGTCAGCGGCCTGGCGTCCACCCTGTTCGCGGTGTTCGTGGCCGACCAGGGGCTGAACGCCTGGCTCGCGCTCGCCCTCACGATCATCACCGGCATCCTGATCGGTGCGCTGCACGGCTGGTTCTTCGCCAGGATCGGCGTACCCGCCTTCGTGGTGACCCTGGCCGGTTTCCTCGGCTGGAACGGACTGATGCTGTGGCTGCTGGGCGACAGCGGCACCATCAACATCCCGTCCGACTCCGGCCCGGTCCACCTGCTCGGCCAGAGTTCCTTCTTCATGGACCAGGCCATCATCGGCGCCTACCTGCTGGCCGGCCTCGGCGTCGTACTGAGTCTCGTCGGCAACGTCAACGAGCAGCGCCGCCGCAAGGCCGCGAACGTGCCCTTCCGGCCCACCGGCGAGATCCTGCTGCGCGTCCTCCTGCTGGCGCTCGTGTCCTTCGCCGCCGCGGCCGTGCTGAACAACTCCGCCGGCGTCTCCAACGCGCTGGTCATCTTCCTGGCCTGCCTGATCACCATGGACTTCGTGTTGCGCCGCACCACCTACGGCCGGAAGGTGTTCGCGGTCGGCGGCGGCACGGAGGCGGCCCGCCGTGCGGGTATCAGCGTGCCGATGATCCGTATCTCCGTCTTCGCGATCGCCGGTGGGTTCGCCGCGGTCGGCGGCATGTTCTTCGCCGGCCAGACCGCCAGCGCCACGCTGTCCGCCGGTGGCGGCAACACGCTGATGCTGGCCATCGCCGCGGCGGTCATCGGCGGTACGTCGCTGTTCGGCGGTCGGGGCTCCGTCTGGTCCGCGCTGCTCGGCATGCTGGTCATCCAGTCGATCCAGACCGGTCTCGACCTGCTGAACATGAACACGTCGATCCAGTACATGATCACCGGGGGTGTTCTGCTGGGTGCGGTGGTTATCGACTCCGTCTCCCGTCGCAGTCAGAAGGCCGCGGGGCGGGCGTAGGGCGGTTCTGCGCTGCGGGTCCGTTGTGGCTGGTCGCGCCCACGCGGCGGAGCCGCAAATGTCACAGCCCCGCGCCCCTTCAGGGCGCGGTACCGTGCGCGGTGATCTCTCGTGCGATCCGGTTGAACGTCACCGCGTCGGTGCCGCGCAGGGCGAAGGCAAAGACGTCCACCGTCGGTGGGGGATCGATGGGCACCAGGTCGAGCGACGCGGGCAGGGCGTAGCCGGAAGGCACCAGGGTCGCTCCCAGGCCGGCGTCCACATAGGAAACGGCGGCACTCAGACTGGCCGCGGACGGATCGTCCGTGCGCGTGTCGCCGATCGATTTCCGCAGCTCGGTCAGGACCGGAGCGTTCGACGGGCAGGCGACCCAGTCCTGTGCCCCGAGGTCCCCGGCCGGCACAGGAGCCGTGGGGGAGTGGGAGGAGCCGTGGGGGACGGCCATCCCGAGTTCCAGTGAGCCGATGCGGTGCTTACGCTCCCGCCACGACGACGCGTGAAGAGGACCGACGCCGACGTCGATGCCCCCCGACCTGACTGCCTCGACGAGCGATTCCGCGTCGGCGAAGTTCACGACGCGAGCCGAGAGCTTCGGAGCGGACGCCCGCAGAGCTGCCACGGACTTCGCCAGCCACAGGGTGGGCGTCATCTCGTTCGCGCCGATGACGATGTCCTTGCGCGTGCTGGCCGCCGCCTGGACCGCCACCTCCCGCGCACGCTCGACCGCCCGCATCGCCTGCTGGGCCTCGACGAGGAAGGCCCGCCCCGCGGGAGTGGTCGAGGTGCCCGTCGCCGTACGCTCGAACAGCACGACACCCAGGGATCGTTCCAGGCTCGAGATCTGCTGGGACAGGGACGGCTGGGCGACATGCAGTGCTTTCGCGGCGGCGCAGATGGCCCCCGCTTCATCGACAGCGAGTGCGTACTCGATCTGCCGCAGGGTGACTGTCATAGGGCCACTCTAAGGGCCACCTCATAGGCGTGCCCTATAGCTATTTCCTCTTAGGTAAGTGAGAAGTGGTCTTTGTTACCCCTCCGGCAAGCGTGTTTCGCTACTCGCATGACTCCCCAGATAAACGCCGTCGGTGAGATAGACCGTCTCGCCGACACTTTGCGTGGCTTCGGCATCGTCGACCTGAGCCACACGCTCGAAATCGGCATCCCCACTTTCCCGACGCATCCGAAGTACATCATCGCCGACTACGTGTCGATGGACGACGTCGCGGAATTCAAGCAGCTCATCATGTGCGACCACTCCGGCACGCACATCGACTCGCCCTCGCACTTCGTCCCCGATCCAGAGGACCCCCGGCGGATCTCCACCGCCGACCTGAGTGTGTCCCAACTGATCGGCCGCGCCGTGGTGATGGCCTTCGGCCCCTTCGAGGCCACCAGCCACCACATCAGCCTGGAGGACGTGCGGGCCTGGGAGGAGGCGAACGAGCCGGTCCGCGAGGGCGACATCGTCATCGTCAACACCGGCTGGGCCCGGCACTGGAAGCGCATCCCCGAGGGCTTCGACTACCTGCGCGGCTGGCCGGGGCTGAGCGGTGCGGCGTCCGCCTATCTGCGCGGCAAGAACATCAAGGCGGTCGGTATCGACTGCATCAGCATCGACCCCGGTGACGTGTCGGGCGCCGACCTGAAGGCGCACTACGAGTTCCTGCCCAACGGCGTCCTGGTCCTGGAGAACCTGACCAACCTCGACGGACTGCCCCCGGTGGTCCTGTTCGCCGCCCTGCCGCTGAAGATCGCGGGCGGCACCGGTTCCCCGGTCCGCGCGGTCGCCATCGTCGCCGAAGGAGACTCCCGTGTCTGACCACATCACACTGCGCGACGTCGAACTCCCCCCGCTGTCCGCGCTCGAGCCCGAGCCGGTCCTGTCGGGCGAGGTGTACGCCGGCCGGATCAGCCGCACGCGCGCGCGGATGCGCGAGCTGGGCCTCACCCACCTCATCGCCTACGCCGACCGGGAACACCCCGGCAACAGCCTCTACCTGACGGGTTTCGACCCCCGGTTCGAGGAAGCCCTGGTGGTCCTTGACCTGGACAACGCACCCTGGATCCTCGCCGGCAACGAGTCGAGCGCGATGATCCCCGGCCTACCCGTCACCGCGAACGCCGTGCTGTGCCAGTCGCTCAGCCTGCCCGGGCAGGACCGCAGCATCCAGCAGCGCGTCTCCGCAGCCCTGCGCCAGGCCGGCGTCGGCCCGGAATCCCGCGTGGGACTCGTCGGATGGCGGCAGATCACGGCCGGCGACTCCCCGCTCTCGCCGTACGCCTACGCCGTCCCGGCCTTCGTGATCGGCGAGATCCTCGACGTCACCCAGAACCTCACCGACGCCACGTCGATCCCCATGGGCATCGACGGCCTGCGCTCCCGCAACGAGGCCGACCAGATCGCGCTCAACGAGCACCGCGCCACCCGCGCCGCCGGCCACGCGTGGCGCGCACTCGAGGCGCTCACGCCCGGACGCTCGGAACTGGCGACCGCCGAGCACATGGCCCTCAACGGTCTGCCCCTGACCGCGCACGTGATGCTGACCACCGGGTCAGGCAAGATCGTGGGTCTGTGCAGCCCCAGCGACCGCGTGATCGGACACGGAGACCTGCTGTCGACCGCGGTCGGTCTCCAGGGCGGACTGACCTCGCGCGCCGGATACGTACTGCGCGCCGACGAACTCGACCAGCGGCAGACCGACTTCGCGGCCGGCTACTTCGCCGCCATCGCCACCTGGTACCAGGGCCTCACCCTGGGGGCATCGACCGCCGAGATCGCCGAGCGGACCACGCGGGAGCTGGCGAAGTCGTCGATCCGCCCGCTACTGAACCCCGGGCACCTGCAGCACATCGACGAATGGCTCGACAGCCCCTTCGCCGCCGGATCCCACGGCACCGTCCACTCCGGCATGTCACTGCAAGCAGACATCATCCCCGTGGGATGCACCCCGGACCTGGCCGCCAACTGCGAGGACGCCGTCGCGATCGCCGACGCCGACCTGCGCGCGGAACTCGCCGAGCGCTACCCGCAGATGTGGGCACGCGTCACCGCCCGCCGCACCTTCATGACGCACACCCTCGGCCTGCGGATCGCCGACGAAGTCCTTCCCCTCTCGGACCGACAGGCAGTGCTGCCACCCGCGCTGCTCTCGCTCTCCTCGGTCCTGGTCGCCACCGCCACCGCGTAGAAACCGACACCTGGACGTTATTGCGTTGCCCGGATCCGCCGGGTGACCAAGAATCCCCGCATGACTTCCGCGATCCGCCATACGAGCATCGACTGCGCCCACCCCTACGAACTCGCCACCTTCTGGTCGCGGGTCCTGGACCTGCCCGTGCACAAGGACGACGAGCCCGGCGACGATGAGGTCCTGATCGAGGGCGCGGGCCTGCTCTTCATCGCCGTGCCGGAAGCCAAGTCTGTCAAGAACCGTGTGCACTTCGACCTTCAGCCGCAGGACCGCACGCGTGACGAGGAGGTCGAGCGGCTCCTGGCCCTCGGCGCCACGCTGCTCGACGACCGCCGCAATCCGGACGGCAGGGGCTGGGCGGTCCTCGCCGATCCCGAGGGCAACGAGTTCTGCGTGGAGCGCGGGGCGGGGGAGCGGGCGGGTACGCCGTGAGACCGACGGCACAGACCGGAAACGGCCCGGCTGGTACCGTGGATGCTTTCGTGGGTATCAGAACCTTTGTACGCAGCACCGTACTCATCACCGGCGAGGGACCGAGGAACCATGGATATGGACATCCCCGGCGACAGGCGACTGGCGGCCGCCGTCGTGATGAACGACGACCAGCAGGTACTGCTGGTGCGCCGCAGTGAGAAGGAGCGGTTTCTGCCGCGGGTGTGGGGCGTGCCGTGCGGGAAGCTGGAGCCGGGAGAGAGTCCCGAGGACGGCGCGCTGCGTGAGCTGAAGGAAGAGACCGGGCTGCTCGGGGAGATCGTACGGAAGGTCGGCCAGTCGTCCTTCGTCAGCGACTACCGGGGCCGCGAGATCAAGAACTGGCAGGACAACTTCCTGGTCAGGCCGTTGTCCGGGTCGGTCAGCCTGCCCGAACCCGACCAGGAGCACATCTGGCTGCGGCCGTCCGAGCTGACCCGGGTCGACATCGACGACTACAACCTCGATGTCGTACGCCAGGCCCTCATGAACTCCTGAGCAGTTCCGCCAGACCGCCGAGCGCGCCCAGGTAGTCCGCCGTGCTCATCGGCACCTTCGCCACCGCCCCCGGATGCGGGCCCGCGGCCGTGAACACATCGGTGCTGCGCCGCCGTTCGCTTCCCGTCTCCAGGAACAGCGTCACGGTCGGCCGGTCGGTGTCGCACCAGGCGCGGTGCAGGGTGTGCGGCGGCAGGGCGTACGAGCTGCCCGCCGCGTACTGCCCCACATGCGTCAGCCGCAGCCGGGCCGGACCCGCCGGCGCCAGTCGCCAGTCCGCCGAGCTCTCCGCCAGGGACTCCTCGTACCGGTCGGCAGCGATCCCGCCGTCGCCCCGCACCTCGTACAGCTCCATGGCCAGCCGCCCCCGGACGATGTAAGAGGCCAGCGGGGAACGGTGGTTGTGGATGTCCTCCTTGCCGATCCCGCCGGTGCCGGGATGCCAGAGGTGCGCACGCAGCATGTGCCGGGGACCGCCGTCGATCAGCAGGAGCTTGTCGAAACCGAGTACATGGCGGTACGACAGCCTGGCGCATCCTTCCGGATCGCCCTCCCCGGAGGCGAGTTCGGCGATCAGCTCCAACAGGCGCTCCGTGGAGCCCAGTTCGGCGACGACGGAGCGGGCGGCGGTCGCGAACTCGTGCTCGGACAGCTCACCGTCCAGCGCCGAAGCTAGCAGCCGCCGAGCCCCCAGAACCTGCCGACCGCCCATGCATCAACCTCCAACTCCCGCCCGCGACAGGCGAGTTCGACCGACCGCAGTTGCCTCTCGGCGCTCAAGCCTCTGGCTGATACATCCATACGGCATGGGCCCGCAGCGCGCAAAGGCCTTGATACGTCATCCAGATCGGCCGGCGCAGTTGTGTGCCGTCACCGAGCCCCCAGGTCCAGGTGCCGCCGGACTGCCCGGCCCACACCGCGGCGACGGCGCCGTCCAGCCGCTCCCGCCACCGCTCCTCGAGCCCTTCGTCACGGGCGACCCGCCGTGCCGTCGGCGACATCAGGGCACGGACCACCCAGGCGGCGGTGAAGTGCCGTACGTTCAGCACCTCGTGGCGCGAGGGGTCGTCGGTGCGGGGGCGCCGTACCTCTTCGCGGAGGTTGGCCAGGTCGGCGCAGGAGTCGTGCGGTCCGTCCGGGCAGGCCAGCAGCCAGCGGACGCCGTCCTCCCGGGTGGCGCGGGCGGACGCGTTGTCGCCGAGGACCAGGGCCGCCCGGTCCAGGGCGACCACCGCCTGGGCGGTGTGCAGCGCGGACGCCGTGCCGTTGTCCAGGTCGAGCCGGTAGTCCCAGCAGCGCAGGTGCTCGCGGCCCGGGTCGCTGAGCGCGCCGTCGACGATCGCCTCGCGCAGCCGGGGCAGCAGGGCGGAGTCGGGCGCGGCGCGCAGCAGTCCGCGCAGCACCGTCGTCACGACGTGCGTCGACTCCCGTCCGGCGCGGTCGAGTTCATGGGTGAACCCGGCCGTACACCGGGCCACCTCGTCCGCGAGCCGGTCGCGCGACGCCCCCGCCCGGGCCAGCGCGCCCAGCACCAGCGCGGTGACCTCCGGACGCGGCTCGGACCCCTGCGAGCGGGCCGACCAGCCGCCGTCCGGGAGCCGCAGCCGCCACAGCGTGTCCACCAGATCGCCGGTGGACACCCGTCCGTCGGGCGCGCCGAGGTCGAGCATGATGTGCAGGCCGTAGGCCGTGCCGACCGCGGTGGGGCGGGCGGGGCTGCTCTCGCCCAGGGAGTGCGTCCAGCCGGTGAGCCGCCCGAGGTCCGGGTCGTCGACGACGGCCAGTTGCTCGGCGAGAGCGTCGTACGCACCGGCGAACACCTCGGGAAGCGGGCCGGGCGCGAGGGTCGGACCGATCGCCGGAGCCGCTGTGCTCGGCACGCGTGCGACGGCTGCGGCCCGGGCCCGCACCAGCGCCGCCGCCAGCCAGGCGGCGAGCCCCGTGCCGAGGCCGCTCACCCCGGCGATCAGATACTTGGCGGCCTCTCCGTCGAGGGAGTCAGGCAGTACCCCGAACAGGAACTGGAACACCCCGTACCCGGCCGCCGCACAGCCCAGTCCGCCGAGCCAGCCGACGAACCGGGCCGGCTGCGCACCGCCGTCGCCGTCCCCGCCGTCCGGCACCGGTGGCACCGAACCGGGCCCGCGCGGCCTGCGGCCCAACTGCTGCTGAGACAAGGCGCGTTCCCTCCCCCGTGGCCGACGGCACGTGACATTCGCGAAGCTTCCAGTCTATGTGGTCGGCGTGGCACCTGGGACGCCGACCGGAACCAGCGTCTCCGCGAGCCGCTCGGGGGGCGCTAGCGAGGTGCCGCGAGTACGTCCCGGAGTACGTTCTCGAGCGTGACGCGGGCCAGCTCGTGTCTCAGGGTCTTCTCGAGGCCCTCGTAGATGCCCTGCATGGCCGGCTGGATGCCGTGACCCACCACGCATTCCTGGTCCGGGGTGGTGCGGTGCATCGCGAACAGCGGGCCGGGTTCCACGGCCTCGTACACGTCGAGCAGGGTCATCGACTCCAGCTCGCGCGCCAGCGACCAGCCCGCGCCCACCCCCCGCCGGGACTCCACGAGCCCGGCCCTGCGCAGCTCGCCGAGCAGCCGTCTGATCACCACGGGGTTGGTGTTCGCGCTGGCCGCGATCTGCTCGGAGGTGGCGACCTCATGACCCTGGCGCTGGTAGAGGCCGATCCAGGCCAGCGCGTGGGCGGCGATGGTCAACCTGCTGTTGGCACTCATGCACCCCTCCTCTCGGCCGCAACGCTTTATGTTACGACGGCCGCTGTCGTAACAACAAAGGTTGCAACAGCCTGTCGTAACAATTAACGTTGCGACTGCCGGAAAGAGTCAATCAACGAGGTGAGAAGAATGAGCAAGCCACTCACGGGCAAGGTCGCCCTGGTCACCGGGGGGTCGCGCGGACTGGGAGCCGCGACCGTACGACTGCTGGCCGAACAGGGCGCCGACGTCGCCTTCACCTACGTCAGCTCCGAGAAGCAGGCGCAGGCCGTCGTCGACGAGGTGCACGGCAAGGGAGCCAAGGCCGTCGCCTTCAAGTCCGACCAGGCGGACATGAGTCAGGCGCCTGCGCTGATCGACGACGTGGTCGCGCACTTCGGCGGCCTGGACATCCTCGTCAACAACGCGGCGGTCCCGGCGGCCGGAATGGTGGACGATCCGGACGCCGACACCGCCGCGCTGGACCGGATGCACGCCACCAACTACCTCGGCGTGATCGCCGTCATCCGGGCCGCCTCCCGAGTGCTGCGCGAGGGCGGCCGCATCATCACGGTGAGTTCCGGACTGGGCTCCCGGGTCGGCGCTCCCGGCATTGCCGACTACGCGGCGACCAAGTCCGGGATCGAGAGGTACACCCTGGGCGCCGCACGCGACCTCGGGCCCCGGAACATCACGGCCAACGTCGTAGAGGCCGGACTGATGGAGGGCGGCATGCAAGCGCCGGATCCCGAGACCCTCAAGGCCCTGCTCAGCTCGCTGTCCCTGCAGCGCATGGGGCACCCCGACGAAATCGCCGCGGCGATCGCCTTCCTGGCGAGCCCCGCCGCGTCGTACGTCACGGGCGCGGTACTGGACGCCCACGGCGGCTACAACGCCTGAACCCGAACCAACCGCTGCCGCGCGCCCCGAACGACATCGCGCCGTCGGGGCGCGCGCACGCCACGTCAGACGCGGGGAGGTCGCGGACGCCCGGTTCGCTCCGGCGGTCGGCCGTCCTCTGCGGCGGCCGACCGCGTCATCCTGAGGTCCTGCCCCGTCAGCCGATCGGCGCGTACAGCACACCCAGCTTGTCGATCTCGCCCCCCGCGCGGCCCGTGAAGCCGACGATCTGCCAGCCGGACGGGGCCGTGAAGGTCTTCGCGGCGGACGTCGGCGTGCCGGAGGTCAGGGTGCGGCCCTTGTCCGTGGTGAAGGCGGCGGAGAAGATCCTTGTGCGGCCGTCCTTCTGACCCTGCGTCAGCTTGACGGACGTGAGGTGCTCTCCGGAGGCGAGGGTCAGGGACGTCGCCGTACCGCCCGTGCCGCCGTGGCTGAGCGTCGTGCCGCCGTCGTGGGTCAGGGAGACCCCGTCCAGGCGGGAGGCGCCGCGCAGCGTGAGCGTGCGGGGGGAGACAGTTCCCGGCAGGTCGTCCGCGTCGTTGAAGGCCGTGCCGTGCGGGCCGCCCCAGAAGTCGCTCGCCTTGAGGGCGGAGTTGACGGTGTACGAGAAGTCGACGGCGTGCGGGAAGTGGTCGGAGAGGTGCTTGCCGTCGGAGCGGAGGAACGACTTCCAGTCGTTGTTGTAGCGGGTGGCGTTCAGGGAGACGAGGTCGCTGCCGCGGTAGAGGACCTTGTCGACGACCTCGCAGTCGTTGGCCGGGGCGGCGGAGTCGCAGAGCAGGGCGTCGCTGCCCTGCGCGGGCGGGGTGCCTCCCTTGACCAGGTCGACCCACGGGTCCTTGAGGCCGTTCTCGGAGATGAGCGTGCGGATGTTGTCGCCGGCGCGCGTGTACCGCGTGTTCGTGTCGCCCATGACGATCACCGCGTTGCCGGCGGAGTTCGCCTGGATGAAGTCCGACATCTGCTCGATGTTGGCGCGGCGGGCGGCGAGCGCGGCGTCGTCGGAGTCGGCGTTGGTGTGCACGTTGTAGAGATCGACGAAGACGCCCTCGGCGAGGCGGACCCGGGCCAGCGAGAAGCCCTTCGGGGTGAGGCAGTTCGTGCCGGTGCAGTTGTTCCACTTCACCCGCTGGAAGTCGTCGAAGGAGTAGTCGGAGAGGGTGTTCATCCCGTCGCCGAAGGCCGCGCCGCCGCTCGTCGGCGTGCGGTGCGGGTGGGTGTCGTTGGCGTACAGGGAGGCGTGGTAGTTGAAGTCCTCCTGGACGTTCACGATGTCGTACGGCCCGAGCCGCTGGCCGATCAGCGGGGTGTTGGTCTCCGGGTCGCTGTCGCCGAGGCCGAGAGGGAGGCCCGCGACGTTGTACGTGAGGACGTTGAAGGAGCCGGTGGCGGCCGCCGCGGGGGTCGAGCCGGTGGTGGCGAGGCCGGTGACGGCGAGTGCCGCGGCCGTGAGGGTGCCGAGCAGTCTTCTCATGGTGGGGGTGTCTCCGGTCGGGGGAGTCGGAAGGAAGAAGGTGAACGAGGCTCAGGTTCAGCGGCAACCAGTGTGACGGTAAAGGTCAGTTGGGAGAACAGTGAGGGACGGGTTTACCCGCCGTGTCCAGGGAACCCGGCGATCACCCCCCGGCCGTTCAATGTTCATCTTTCGCCTCGATTCTCCTCACGCGGCGCATTCGCGCCGTGAGAAGGCAGCCGCAGAAGGCAGCGGCATCCAGGAGGCGCTTCATGGGACACGGGCATCACCACATACACGGTCACGGCCACGCGCACGATCACAGCCACGATCACGAGTCGGCTCCGGCGCTGCCCGCCGCCTTCGATGCCTCCGTCCCCGACGAGGCCCTGACCCCCGAACAGCAGTCGCGCCGCACCATGCTGCGCCGTACCGGCCTGCTCGGCGCGGGCCCGGCGGCCGGCACCGCGCTCGCCGCGACGGCCGGTTCCCCCGCCGCGGCCCCCCCCCCCGCCCCTGGCCC
>NZ_JAFFSU010000021.1 GCF_017948455.1 Streptomyces sp. GESEQ-4 | reverse complement strand
TCGAGGCCGTCACAGTGTCCGCGGCCGAGTCAACTGCCATGAGAGGCACGGAGGCAGAGCAAGAAGCGGCACCGCCGACTGTGTTTAGAGGCCGCGTCAGCGAAGGTCGAGGGGTGGACTCAGCTTGTCTTTCCGGGCGCGATCGCCGAGTTCGCGCTGGTCGGGGATAGGAGCGATCCCCTGTTGCCGAGCCTCCAGGAGAAGACTGGTCTTGCCCGTCAATCGCCCCTGCACTGCCAGCAGTTGCCGCAGGGCGTACTGGGCAGCCTGCGCTGATTCATGGGGCGCGATGCCGAGCAATGGCCGCGCACTTGAGATCGGGAACCTCTATGACGTGCTCGGCTCATCCCAAACGACTTACATAGGGAAAGCGGTAAAAGTCCGCACCGAGACAAACAACTTCTACTGCAGCTACCTTGACTACGCGACCAACACCTGGGGTGGCTGGTATGAGGTGAGCTCGAACTCTACCGCGAAAGGCACGTCGTACCCGAACTCCTACGGAATTGAGGCGCCGTCATACTTCATATGGTAGCTATGCTTCACTGGCCGCTGCCTCGTGAGAGGTGGCGGTCCTGTCATGTGTCACCGCGAACGACCGCACAAGTGACTCCCGGGGTAACACTCCGGACCGCCGGCCGATAAGCGCGGAGGTCCGGGGGCAACGTAAAACATCAAGTCGTCGCCGGACCGGCAGGAAGCAATCAACAAGCCGTCGCTCACGGCCCGCTGCACCGCCGAGGCCTGCTCTGCGGCGTAGACCGCGAGCGATTTTGAATCAGGACGAAGCCACCACATGGACAACCCGCCCCAGCCACCTGACGTCGCGCAGGTACTGAAGCACAACCGCACGCAGCTGTACCAGCACATCGCCACACGCCTGGCGCTCGTCATGGCCCTCTTCGCGATGCCGTACGCGGCTCACCTGGTCGGCTATGACGCCGCCCTCCCCGCGTTCGGCATCCCAGCCGCCCTGTTCGTACTGATCTTCCTGGCACTGCGACTGCGCCACGGGTCGCGGCTCACGGCTTGCGAAAAGGTGCTGCGCACCTACCCCCTGGAGTACCGCACCCGGGTAGTGAAGAAGGGTTCCGAGTGGAAGTACCTCGGAAATGTGCACACCGTCAGGCTGACGGTACGCGGGCAGCACGGCACCCCTTCCCTGCGCGCCCTCAACGCCTCGACAGTGCGCCGCTGGCCGAAGGAGGCCGAGAAGGGGGGTGCCTGGTTCGCCGGTGACATGGCCTTCGGCGGCGTCATGATCGTGCCGGCGAGCAACGACATGCTCTTCGTGCAGCCAGCGGACTGGGAGACGTACGAGCAGGAGCGCGCCCAGGCCGAACCACAGCGCAGGGCCCTTGCCGAACAGGCCGGTCTCTCAAGGCTCTTGGAGAAGGAACCCAACATCATGGTGGGCGGATGAAGGGCGAATTCGGGTCTTCACAGTTGTGCGGTGCGGAGGTGTCCGCGGGCTCGTCGGGTGATGACACAGCGTGTCCGTAGTCGTTGGTTGGTGGCGTTACGGAACCCGAAGGCGTTGCGGGCGACCAGCTTGATCACGCGGTTGATGCCCTCGCTCTCTCGGCGATGAGCATCCGCCCGCTGTGGTCGTTGGCCGCGACCATCGCGACCGGTTGCTTCAGACCGGATGCCACCGGGGCGGTGACCACCGTCAACTGGTCCGGAGGCACACCGTGACCAGAACCGTCCGGCGCTGCGGACGCGGCCGGCACGACCGTGGCAGACAGCAGAGCAGCCATCGTCAACACGAGGCCTACTCGTCTGAGTCCTGACGTTCAAGCCATCGTGCAACTCTCCCTGATAAACGGGCAGTTCAACATAGAAGATGCGCGGTGGCCTTGCCCCAGTCCGGCCTACTACGGTTCCGTGTCGAGCAGACTCACGCCTGGACGCGAGGGCCGCGGTCCCGTGCCGGCGACGATGACGGGCTGTCGAGAGATCGAGGTGAGGGACTGTGGTAACGCGTCGTACGGTGATCAAGGCGGCGGGCGCCGGAACGTTAGCGAGCGGGCTGACCACGCCGGCTGCCGGTGCTCCCCGGGCCGCGGAGTCCGACGTACTGGTGGTGGTGGAGAAGGGCAGCCACGCGGTCGGTTTCTACGACGCCGCGTCGGGGCAGCGCCTGCAGACCGTCGGGCTGCCCGACTATCCGCATGAGATGGTCGTCGACTCGCGCGGGCGATTCGCCTATGTCGGGCACTACGGAGTGCGCATGGCCTCCGTCGTCGGCGAGGGCGGCGCCGCGGTCTTCGTCATCGACCTCGTCGAGCGGTCCCTGGCGCGGACCATCGACACCCGGCCGTTCAACCGCATCCACGGCATGGGCATCGACCGCCACGACCGGCTGTACGCCCTGAGTGAGGAGAAGGCGGTACTGCTCGGTTTCGACGCCCCGTCCACCGACCAGGCACCCACCAGGGCGGTACCCACGCACGGGGTGAAGACCCATCTGTTCACGCTCAGCCGGGACGGCGAACGAGCCTACGTCACCGGCCTGTTGTCCCACACGGTGAGCCTTGTGCGCCCCCACGACGCCTCCGTCCCACCGCTCCTGGTGACTCCCGGCCAACTGCCCGAGAGCAGCTGTCTGAGCCGGGACGAGAAGACGCTGTTCGTCGGTGCCCGTAAGAGCTCCTCCCTGGTCGCCATTGACGCGCGCACCATGAAGGTGCGGCGGAGCCGGAAGGTGGGCGGAGACCCGCTGCGGGTCTACACCCTCGACGACGAGCGGCTGTTGGTGACGGACATAGTCGCGGGCACCCTCACCGTGTTCAGCACCGACCTGCGGCCGGTCCGCTCCCTTCAGCTCGACGGGACCCCGGCCGCCGTGTCACTGCACCCCGGCAGGCCCCTGGCGTATGTGTCCCTGCTGGGCACCAACCGGATCGCCGTCGTCGATCTGGACCGGCTTGCCGTCGTCGGCGGCTTCGGCACCCAGCTGGAACCGGACTCTTCGGTGCTGCTGCCCGCCGCCTCCTGAGGCCGACCACCCTGGGTTCGGGACCAACTCGGCAGGCCGGGGATGCAGGTGCACGGCAGGGACCAGGGATGACGCATCAGTGGCACGGGACACTCTCGTGATCGTCAGGCGTAGGACGGCCGTAATGATCACCAAGCCCGTGCCCGCACTGCTATCTCCCCCTCACACCAAAGACCCGTACGACCACGGGACTTGAAGCCGCGTAGTTTCAGCCTGCGAACGTTTCGGCTCGCGAATTGTGCGAGAGGTTGCGAGAGGTATTGACGCTGATCAATGGAGCCTCAATCATCCAGTTGCTCGACACTTCGACCCTTGTTCGACATACCGAACGCTCCAACGCACGCCACACCCGACAGCCGGACAGCCTCGGACCGGGGCAAACCGGAGCCGCTTGCTCAAGGATGACGAGGTCCTTATGCGTGGACATAGTTTCAGCCGCAGACATCCGGCTGCGGTACTCGCCGCCGCGGTCGCGGTCCTGGCCGCGTTGGCGGCGATGCTCGCCGCCGGCCCGGCTCAGGCGGCCACCAGCGGCGCGGTGCGCGGTGTCGGTTCCGGCCGGTGTCTCGATGTGCCGGGCGCCGGCCAGACCGACGGCACGTTCCTGCAGATCTGGGACTGCAACGGCGCCACCAACCAGCAGTGGACGCTGACGGACAACAACCAGCTGACCGTGTACGGCAACAAGTGCCTGGATGTCCCGGGCCACGCCACCACGTCCGGGACCCGGGTGCAGATCTACACCTGCAACGGCGGGCCGAACCAGCAGTGGCGGGCGAACACCGACGGCACCATCGTCGGCGTGCAGTCCGGGCTGTGCCTGGACGTCTCGGGCGGCGGTACGGCCAACACCACGGCGGTGCAGATCTGGACGTGCAACGGCGCCAACAACCAGAAGTGGACCGGCCTGTCCGAGACGGGCAACGCGTGTGCTCTTCCGTCGACGTACCGGTGGACCTCGACAGGTCCACTGGCGCAGCCGGCGAACGGGGGGATCGCGCTGAAGGACTTCACCACCACGACGCACAACGGCAAGCGCCTGGTCTACGCGACGACCTCTGACGGATCGAACTGGGGCACGATGGGGTTCAGCCCCTTCACGAACTGGTCGGACATGGCGACGGCTACCCAGACCAGGATGAGCCAGCTCGCGGTGGCGCCCAAACTGTTCTACTTCGCGCCCAAGAACATCTGGGTACTGGCCTCGAATGGGTGGGGTACCCCCTGGCAGTTCGCCTACCGCACGTCCAGCGACCCCACCAACCCCAACGGCTGGTCCGCGCCGCAGCCGCTGTTCACCGGCAGCTTCCCCGCCGGCGAGGGCGGCGTCCCGATCGACCCGACGCTGATCGCCGACAACCAGAACATGTACCTGTTCTTCGCCGGTGACAACGGCAAGATCTACCGGGCGAGCATGCCGATCGGGAACTTCCCCGGCAGCTTCGGCTCGTCGTACACGACGATCATGAGCGACACAGAGAAGAACCTGTTCGAGGCGCCGGAGGTCTACAAGGTCCAGGGCCAGAACCAGTACCTCATGATCGTTGAGGCTCGGGGTGCGACTGAGCAGCGCTTCTTCCGCTCCTTCACGGCCTCCAACCTGAACGGTTCGTGGACCCCGCAGGCCGCCACCGAAAGCAACCCCTTCGCGGGCAAGGCCAACAGCGGTGCCTCCTGGACCAACGACATCAGCCACGGTGACCTGGTCCGCAACAACCCCGACCAGACCATGACCATCGACCCCTGCAACCTGCAGTTCCTCTACCAGGGCCACTCCCCCAACACACCGCCGGGCACCCCCTACTTGCAACTGCCCTACCGGCCGGGCGTGCTCACCCTTCAGCGCTGACCCGCCTGATCCACGGTGATCGCGATGTGGTGCGGTCCGTAGACGAGCGGCTTACGGCGTGAGCGACTCCACCTGCTGACCGATACTCACCACTCACCGCATCGAGGAATCCCAGCCGCGCGTTCGGCTGGGATTCCTCTCTCTGTCCAGTCTCTGTCCAGGTTCTCCGGAGCGGGTCAGTCCTTGCGGATGCTGAGCAAGTCGCCGGGCTGGCAGTTCAGTTCGCGGCAGATCGCGGTAAGGGTGGAGAAGCGGATCGCTTTTGCCCGGTCGTTCTTGAGGATGGAGAGGTTGACCACCGTCACCCCGACCCTGGCCGCCAGTTCGGACAGCGTCATGCCGCGCTCGGCCAGCAGTCGGTCCAAGTGGACCTGGACCCGGTGTTCCTCTTCTGGCGGCATCAGACAAGCCCTTCGGTGTCGGCGCGAAGCCTCGTACCACGCCGGAAGACCTCACCCAGGGCCAGGATCAGGAGTGCCAGCAGGACGTACTCGCCGGTGAAGGTGGCCGAGAAGGGGATCTGGTCGGCCATGGGCGAGCCGCTCACCAGAATCTGTGTGGTGAGCGCCAGCAGTACCGGGGCGAGGGTGGTCTGCACCAGCACTGTGAGTCCTACGACGCTCAGGCGTCGGGCGTTGATCGGTACGAAGACATCGCCGCCGCGCAGGGTTCTGGCCATCTGAAGGAGGACGGCCAGGATGAGGAGCAGGAACAGACCGTCGATGACCTGCGGCAGAGCGAGCATCAGGCGCTGGCCCAGAGTGGGGCCGGCGAAGACGAGGTCGGCCTGGTGGGTGCCGGTGAGGGTCATGCTGTGTCCCGCCACCCCGTCGGTGACGGTCTCCGCTACCCGGGTCGTGGTCGCCGCCTCGATCTCACGCGTGTTCATCGGATCGATGAGACCAACCACTCCGAGGGCCGGGATCAGCGCTTGGAAGACGCCGACCAGCACAGCAGCCAGACCTAGAGCCGCCTCCAGCAGTCGGCTGTCGCTGCCGCTCCACCAGGACTTCGCACCCATGATTCTCCCTGCCCATCGCCGCACTCATATCGTTTATCGATACTATCGATAAACGATACGCGCGGCCACAGGCTCGGGGATCAGCCGCGGTCGAGCCGTGGCAGCGACGCACAGAGGCGCTCGGGCAATTCCGGCAGGACTTTGTGGATCCCGGCGCATCCCGCATCGCCGTTCGTGGCGACCGGCCGCCAGCCCGAGGACTCGGCCCGGTAGAACCAGCGCTGGGAGACGCCAGAGGAGGAACACCCGTCGCCGGCATCACCACACGCCGGCCCCATCCGGGTCGACAGGTCCAGCACCAGCCACGTCTCGTCGCAGCCGCGCTCCTCCCAGCTCGTGTGCTTGGGGATGTCCGTGTCGTTGACGGCCTGCCCGTACGAGGACGAGGTGCAACGCGGCGGCGTGGGGTCGCAGCCGTTCTCACCGCACTGCCGCAGGGCGGGTGGCGTGGCACCGACGGGCGTGTACACGTCCATGCTGTTCACCATGACCCTGCGTGTGCCCAGGGGCTCGCCCAACTTCACCGTCGCTTTGACCCGCTGCGTGCCGGTGCATCCGGAGTCCTGGTCCAGGGAACGCGTCTCGAACGTGACCCTCACGTACACCGTGCCGTGCTCGACGGTCTCGAGCTCACCGCGCAGGCTGCGCACGCAGTCGCGTGCCCCGTCAGGCACTTCGGCACCGACCACCAGAGACCGGCCGCCGTCGGCGGCACGGACGCCGTCGATGCGAATCGGAGCGGCGAGCGTCCATGCGGAGGCCGTGGCCGCGCCCGTCGTCGTCTCCTCATCGGTCCCGGCGGTCTTGGAACCGCAGCCGACGAGGACCATCAGGGCCGCGCCGAGCACGGCCACCCGTAACCCCGTCCCCCGCTGCCGCATGCCATGCCCCCATCCTCCGAAGAACCGCAGCGTAGCGCGCCCCCGGGACCTCTCACCGTCCCTCTCCCGGACCGCCTGCAGGGCAGATCCAGGCCGAGCACGTCGTCCAGGGCGTGGAAGATGCTGCATCAGTGACCCGCCATGACGGCTCCCCCAAGATGTGCCAGATCCCGAATTACGACGTCGTAGCCAGCCTGCGGCGCATTCGCTAACTCCCCTTCTCGCAATAGGAGTTCGGCCACGCGGGAGAACGAACCCTGGGAGTACTCCCTCTACATCCCGAACGACCCACGCGCCGTCACCGTCTGCCGTCGTACCGTCCGCCTGATCCTCACGATGCACGGGTTGATCCGCCTCGCCGACACCGCCGAGTTTCCTCACGGCGGAACTGGTTGCGCCCGGGACGCCGACCCCCAGCCGCCCGAACTGCCATCGAACCCGGACGACTTGGCCGACGCGGAGGAAGGCCGCCGCCTCGCACTGGTCCGCGCCTGCGCCGACGTATGGGGGGCGGCAGCCGCTGGCCAGGAACGGCAATCGGAGTCCGCCATCCGGTACTCGCGTTGCCGTGAATACTTCGGCGGAGGACATCACTCAGGCAATCGGACGTGGTCCAACGAATCTCACAGCTTGCCGGTGATGACTCCGCGCCATGTCCACCCCGCGCCCAGGACAGCGTCCTGTAGGGGATTCTTCAGGTCAGAACTATCGAAACTGAATGTCTCGTTCGCTTCGGGACCGCCGTCTTCGCCCCCGCCTAGCGTCCAGCGTTTCGAAACCGTCTGTACCTGGCCGCGTTGGGCCTCGGCCGCGATGGCCAGACTCGGGGTGTCGCCGACCCACGTAACCTCGTATTGCTGGTCGAGGGAACGGACTTCCTGCTTCTCCGGAACCAGGCGCATACGGACCTGGAACACACGGCTCACCTGGGTGCGAACGAAGAACGTCTGCCAGGCCGGGTCCAGGAGGCGCCACTCCGCCACCAGATCGACACCCTCCGCGCTGCCGTCCCGGATGACGTACGGGACGTCGGGGCGATTGAGGCCGATCAGAGCCGCGTGGACCTCAGCGGCAGATCGTGGGGCGACACCGTCGGCGGGGCGCTTGGTTCCGGTGAGCTTGTCGAAAAGACCCATGAAATCAACCTAAGGAGAGTCGGATTGACGGTGCAGGATGTGCCGCTTGGGTGGGAAACGCGCTAAGAAGCCGCGCCGGTGCCCGGGCGAACCGTACGCACGAATTCTCGGAAGTCCTCCAGGACAGAGGGGTGTTGGGATGCGGTGGCGGTGAGGATCAGGCGGATTACCGCCCGCTGGTGGCAGCCTGGCGTAAACGCTCCACAGGGGCACGAGCTATCTGCGTGAAACGGGGCGCATCCGCATAGCCGATTTCGCGGCTGCCAGTGACCTCGGCCGATCGCGCGGACTGGGGCGAGATCGCGGCGCACGCCGCTGATGACGACCGAGGCGGCCACCATCGCGCCACCGACCCTGAATGGGAGATCCGCAGACGCCTCCTCGGCAACCACAAGAACTTCGCTGCCGAACAGTTCGCCGCCATGTGGAACGCCCTACAACTCTCCCCACCAGGGCCCGAGCCGCCGGACGATCCTACGGGCGCTGGACGGTCATCAGCACTTCACCGCCGGGCCTCGCGACGACGCCCCCGCGGTCCAGGCCACCTGCAAACCAGACACCGTCCTCCAACTGCCCTGACCTCGGTCGGCGCCGGCTGCCAGGTCCGGGCAGACATGGTCCCAGACCATTCCCTGTCGCCTGCATCGGCAGCAAGCCCAACCCGTACCGCAGTTCCGCGGCTCACCTGCGTGCCTTGGTCACGAGTCACGACACAGTGCCGCCAGGGGAACGACCGCAGCATAGTTTCGATGCTCCGCAGCCAGCGCAGCTTCCTGGCCGGCCCGGAGAGCAAGAACGCGGTGGGGATCAGAAGGAACGAAGCAGTCCCCTCGACGAGTTGCGCGTCGGTTTCGACCGTGCGTGCCACGATCAGCAACGCGATCCAGCCCACGGCTCGGAACAGGAGATTGACGAGGGCTCTTCTACGAGCGCGCTCGTGCATCAGCCGGGTTCCCGGGTCGTCGAACGCACACTTGACCACGGGGACGGGGACGGGGACGTCCGTCTTCACGCGCACTACTCCTGGTCGTCGGTTGCACATATGAGGTTGATGGCCCCGAAAGAGCCCTCAGGTCTCGGTGCCGTCTGATAGGGCGACCCGATCGTAGATCGCTCGCCCGATCGCGCGACAAAAACGAGTCCCTGGAATCTTCCACCGGCACATAAGAGCTCGTAACACGATCTTGTTGAGGTGTGCCGGTCAGGCGTGACCGGTAGGACGATTCCGCCGTTTCTGAGGTGTGGGGAATCGGCCGTGGATCTTGGATGACGAGCTGTGGGCGCTGATGGAGCCGTTGCTGCCTCCGTGGCCGCAGAAGGCTCCCGGCCCGAAGCCGGTGGATGACCGGTTATGCCTGCAGGGCATCTTGTACGTTCTCTACAACGACGTGAGCTGGCAACTGCTGCCGCTGGAGCTGCGGTTCGGCTCGGGGCAGACCTGCTGGCGCCGACGCGGGCGGTGGCACGAGGCCGGCGCCTTCGACAAGCTGCACCGCATACTGCTCGCCGAGCTGCACACGGCCGACGCACTGGACTGGACCCGGGCCTGCGTGGATGCCTCCCACATCCGCGCGAAAAGGGGGCGAGGCTACCGGCCCGTCGCCGGTCGACCGCAGGAAGACGGGCAGTAAGCACCATCTGATCTGCGACGTCAGAGGCACCCCGTTCAAGGTCATCACCACCGCGGCCAACGTCAACGACGTCACGCAGACCCTGGCCCTGGTCGACGGCGTGCCGCCCGTGGCCGGCAACCAGGTCGACCGCGCAGGCGTCCGGACGCCCTCCTCGGTGACAAGGGCTACAACAGCAACCCCAACCGGCGTGAGCTGCACAGGCGCCGGATCCTGCCGGTGATCTCCCGCAAGGGCGCCCCGAACATCAAGGGCCTGGGCAAGCTCCGCTACGTCGTCGAGCAGACCTTCTCGCGCCTGCACCACTTCAAACGGCTGGCCGTCCGCTGGGAACGACACCTCGACCTGCACGACGCACTCGTCTCCCTGGCCTGTGGCCTCATCTGCTGGAGACGCCTCAAGAAGACACGCGCCTGCTTCACGATGAGCGGATAGCGGACCGCAAGCAGGCTGTGGTCAGCGCGGCGCGCCACCGAACCCGATCTCGTTCCCGTCGGGATCGCGGTACGTGGCTTTGCGCACGCCGTTCTCGTAGGTCTCCCGCTTCGCGGGCTCAAGTCCCCGACCGGCGATCTGGCTGATGAGGGTGTCGAAGTCGTCCACGAAGATGGTGTGCATCGCATGACCCGCGTGCTCGGGTAGGTGCTCGATCGCGACCGACCGGTGTTCTGCCAGTTCCCACACGGCCTCGGTGTCGCTCGCGACGAACGTAGGTGGAGAGCCGAAGAGTCGTTCGTACCAGCCCAGCGCCGATACGTAGTCGTTGACCGGGATGCCTGCGAATAGGTCGATGGGCATGCCGCCATGGTAGGTCCGCTGGCTCCATCAAGTCTCGACGCCGATCACACCCGCCTACGGCGAGCAACAAGATCGTGTTACGAGTTCTAAAGGACCTGGATGTCCCAACCGGTGTCGGCCTTAAGGCTGCTGATGAACGCCGTGAAGGCGCCAGTCGGGAAGGACAGCGTGCCCTGAGCCGGGGTCTTCGAGTCGCGTATCGCGACTCGGGTGTGGAGGTGACCTATCTCAACGCAGTCGTTGCCCTCACCGCCGCCGGAGAAGGACGACTTCTTCCACTGGGCGGGGGCGATCATGGCTGTCCTCACAGTTCCTTGGCGATTTGGTTGATGAGGTCACGCGACTGCTCGGGAGTGAGCGACGCTCCCTTCACCCTACGGAAGAGTCTTCGAGAGTGCTCCAGCTGGGCTGCGGAGTCGATGAAGCCCGTGCCGTGCGGGGCATCGCGCACCACGGTGTCCAAGCAGGGCACCGCTCCGCCGACGTACACCATCGCGCTGCCGGCTCCGGCGAAGTCGTCCAATCCGAACGGGATGACTCGCACCGTCACGTGATCCGCATCGGACAGCTCCAGAATACGGGCCAGTTGAGCCCGGGATACCGCACTGCCAGCCACCTGGATACGGAGGGCCGCCTCGTGGATCACGGTTTCGTACGGAATGCGGTTGGGGCCTTCGATAATGACTTTCCGCCTCATCCTGTGCTTCACCCGATGCTCCACCTCGCTCGATGGGAACTCCGGGTTCATGTAGGAGAAAAGGGCGCGCGCGTAAGCGTCCGTCTGGAAGAGCCCGGGCACATGGATGATCGCCACATCGTGGCGGAACGTCGCGAAGTGATCCAGTTCGGATAGATCCAGGTAAGCAGCGGGAAGAGTGCCCCGGTACTCCTCCCACCAGCCGCGGGTCCGATCAGTGGCCATAACTACCAGGCCATCGATCAACTCAACTTGCGAACAGGCATAGTTGGCCGCGAGTCGACGTACGCGTTCCTCGCTGACGCCTGCGACTCCGGACTCGATCTGACTCATCTGGACCGAGCTCACCCCCAGCAGCGTCGCCGCCTCGGTGGCCTTGAGCCCTGCGGCCTCGCGAAGCTTGCGCAGCTCGGCACCCAGACGCGCCTGACGCGCAGTGGGATGACGCCGTGTTGCCATGTACAGCTCCCTGGTTCAACTCACTGGCCGGGGTGCCCCGTTCGGATGTCAGATTACGCGAACGACTTGCAGAGTACTAAGTTTCATACCTACCGTCAGTGACGCGATGCACACGCTGCGAACTTCGGGATCCCGGAAGCGCACCGCTCCGTCCTGCCATGACGGCTGCGGCACTGCCACCGTCCCCCTTCCCGCGAAGTCGCCAACTCCCCTACCTTCGACAGGAGTTCCGTCATGCCCGAAAACGAACCCTGGGAGTATTCCCTCTACATCCCGAACGACCCACGCGCCGTCACAGTCTGTCGCCGCACGGTCCGGCTGATCCTCACCATGCACGGCTTGATCCGCCTCGTGGACACCGCCGAACTCCTCGCGGCGGAGCTGATCTCCAACGCCGTTCGCCACACCAAAGGACCTGCCGCCCTGCGCCTGCGATGGCGCGACGGCGTACTGCGTATCGGCGCCTGGGACACTGACCCCCAGCCGCCGGAACCGCCATCAAAACTCGGCGACTTGGCCGACGCCGAGGAAGGCCGCGGCCTCGCACTGGTTCGCACCTGTGCCGACGTGTGGGGGTGGCAGCCACTGACCAGGAACGGCAACCGGGGGAAATGCGTGTGGTGCGAGCTCGTTGCCGCGTAGGTCACGCCGAAGTGTCAGCGGGAGTCGACCATCACCAGCGCATGCGGGCACAATGGTCGGCTGCCCGTCTGGTCCTGGCGGTGATGGTGATCGCACCGAGAGCGCAGGACCACGACGCTGTCATCCGGCTGCTCAAGCAACCACGCAAGTCATACTTCCCCGCTTGGCTCGTCTTGGCAGAGGTCTGCTACATGCGGGCCGGCTCGTCGACTGGGTCGGCTGTTAATTCGACGCCGGGGAAGCCTTATCGTCAGCCTTGATATCGAAGTTGATTTTGTCTCCGTCGACGGAAGATACGGTGACCGTCACACCCAAGGTACTGCCGTCGTCCGCTGTCAACGTACAGCGAGTTGTGTTGCCGACCTTTCCGGCGAGGTCCTCGGGACATGTGATGTCCGGTTTCGGCTGGCCTGTTGTGGCGGCGAGCTCTTCGGCGACGGTGATAGCCAGTTTGTTCGCAGACAGTTTTGGCTCGGATTTCTCAACGTTGACCGAAGCCGAGCAGCCGGCGAGCAACGCGGCGACGGTTACGGCTGAGAGGCCCCAAGTTGCTGCGGACAAACGAGTTGCGACCATGAGGGGTTCCACTTCTTGCGATCAAGATGAAAGCCCCCGAAGCATACTTGACGGGACCGTTCCAGAGATGGGCACGCACGGAAATGCGGCGCATCAGCGTCAGTCAGAGCTACCTGGGCTACATCATGACCTCTTCACGTTGTCCGCGAATGATCTCCACGCGTAAGGAGAGGCCGAAAGAATCAACGATTGCTGCCGCCAATCGTAGGTGCGCACCTTCCACGATCAGGAGCCACCCGGCACCGTTGCCGTCACGCGTCCGTCATAATCTTGAGCCATGGAGCCACTGGTAGGGATACTGATCAAGGCATTGCTCTTCGCCTTCATCGCGGGCATGTTCGCCTTGGTGATCAGCATTTTCGTGCGCAGACGCAGAGAGGACGCGCGGATCAGGAACGAATGGTCACAGATCGCCCAGATCGCTCCGGAACGCGGTTGGACGTACGATCCATGCGCGCGAGGGCAGATTGACCAGTACGGCGGCATGGGCCCCATTCTGTACAAGGGGGAGAATCAAGCCGCTTGGCACTACACCACAGGCGAGTTCCGCGGACGTTCCTTCAAGTATTTCGAATACCGCTACAAGCGCTCCGCGGTGGATGGTGACGTCAGCGACTTTGGGGACCACAGGCGTCTCGCCATCAAGGCAGTCTTCATCGTCGCGGCACCCGGCTCGGGGTCGTATATGGAGATCCTCCGCAGGAGCAAACTGGGCGCGCTGGCGGACGGCCGGCCCGGCAAGCCTGTCGGCGTACCGGAGTTCGACAAGGAGTTTCGGGTGCTTACCAAGGATGAGACGTTCTTCCGGAACGCCTTGAATGGCGGCATCGTACCCTTTATGCTCACGGACCCCCGAGCCAAGAAGTCCCCTCTTCGGTTCCGCGACGACGAACTCATCACGTGGTACACAGGTACCTTGTCTCCGCATGCCGTCGACGAGAATTTGAACTACCTGTGCGATGCGCTCGACCGGATTCCGGAACAGGCTTGGACTGTCGCCTGAACGACCAGAATGCCCCTCGCCCCGGCATAAACGCTTACCGGGGCGAGGGGCATTCTCTTGGGCTAGACCGGAGTATCGTCAGCCGGGCGCACTGTCCTGATGAACTGCTGGAAGTCCTCGATGACCTGGTCGAGTTGGCTCGGCTTAGCCGTGAGGACCAGCTCGATGACGACACGCTTCATCGGATTCTTGACGTCCTCCATACCGAGGTACACCTGACTCTGGAGGAGTTCCAGAGGTTCTCCCCTCAGCGTCGTGGAGAGGCGGAGATTCTGAACCACCCCAGGAGAGTCAGTCAGTCCTGGGACATCCGGTGTGCCCACTTCGGTCTTCTTGATGACTTCCACGGGCCCTGCTTGCTCCAGCCGCCGCACCGACTCGTCGGCGATCTGCCACAAGGAGGCGCTGTCGTTGCGCATGCGCCCCGCGATGGTGATGTTCGCCGTGAAATCGCCCATGGACGCGAGATGGAGCGCGACGAATGCTACGCCGGGCGCTCCCACCTCGTCCGGGGGTGCCGACTGCCAGCCGTCCGGCAACGAGAACGAGATCTTGATCGGCAACGTGGTGGCCATCGTGAATCCACTTCCTTGATAAGCGTCAGCTCGGGCTAGAACCAGCTGCCGACCGTGCTGTCCCAGGCATCGCCCACCGCATCAGCAGCGTCGCCGGCCGAGTCAATCATCTTGCCGGGATCGACGGTGATATCGACAGAGACCTTGCCACCGACACCCAGACCGACTCCGACATCTCCGCCGATGGTGAACTTGCCGTCCTTCATGCCTACGTCGGCGTGGGCCGCAGCCCCCACCCCCGCCCAGGCCTCGCCGCCGACACCGGCACCGACACCACCTACATCCGCGGAGACCGACCCCGTGGCCTTGGCTCCGGCGAATGCCTCTGCTCCGGCGTGCAGTCCGTCTTTACCGGCGGACAAGTTCGCCGAGGCTTCGGCACCGGCAAAGGCCTTTCCTTCGACCTGTGCTGCGGCGATGCCGTATTCCGCCTTGCCGCTCGCGGTAGCCTGCCCCAGGTAGGCCCTCCCCGAGACTCCGGCCTGCAGCCTCCCGTTTGTGACGCTGGCCGCAACAGATCCGTCTACTCCGAGCGCCGAAACGCCTGCCGCACCCTTCAGCTTGACGCCACCCGCAGTCGTCTCTCCGGAGTCGCCTGCCGACCAAGCGCTGGCGCTGCCGGAGAACTCGGCGAGCTTGATATTGACGTCGGCCTTCTTGCCAGTGGCCGGATCCGCCGGATCCCCGTCTGCGGGCTGTGCAGCCTTGTCTCGGATATACCAGTTACCGTTCTCGTCCTTGCCCCACTCTTTCTCCGTGCGCCATTGGCCGTCTTCGCCTCTGGGCCGCCATCTCTCGTTCTCCCACAGCAAATGGCTTTGCGTCGACTTGCCGACCCCGTGCTCGTCGGTCCACTGCTTGGCGTCAACCCAGTCTCTGGCCTCCGTAAGCCAACCGGGACTGTCGGAGGCACCCCCTGCAAGGTCGTCAAGCTTCTTGGCCAACGTCTCGGCCTCCTGCTGAAGTTGCTGGCACGCACCCTTCAGCACCGATTCCGCCGAATCGTGTTGGCCGGACCCCCACTGCGTGATTGCTGTCGCAGCCTGCTGCTGCGCCCAACTCAGCATGGAGGAGTACGAGGTGATCGCCTTGGCTGCTCCCGACATCGCGTCGGAAGCGAGATACCAGTTCGTCTTCTCCTTGGACAGGGTGGGCCAGAAGGCGTCACTGGCCTTGCCTGTCCAGCCTGGGATGCGCAGCCCACCCAGACCATCACCGATTCCGTCGAGCTTGTCCGACCAGTTGGTAAGGGCGGTGGCGAGCTCACCAAGCTTCTCGACGTCTCCCGGGATGAGTTCCTTCGGGTCAGTCGTCTCCCCGAGCGCAGCAGCCATGAATTCCTGTCCCTAACTCAAGTCCGACTTGACCGAATTCACAGCGTCATGGATGGCGTCGTCCGTGGCCGCGTAGTTGTTGCTGGCCGAGTTCAACCCCGCTGCAAGGGTCGCGGCGCAATCCGCGAGGAACTCGACACCCGACTGCCACGTCGCACAGAATGTCACCAGTGCCGCAGTCGCCGAATCAACCCCGATCGAGGACCCCTTCTCGGCCAGAGGCTCCAGGTCCGCTTTCTCGACGGGCGTAAGACACTGCAGAATGTCCGACGCGCCCTTTTTGAGGATCTCGGGATCTACTTCGAGATCAGTCACCGCGAGGCCCCCCTTTAACTCCGCCTATACTCAGTCGCATTAGCAACCATCCCCGTACGCTATCACCAAGATCGCATTTCAGATGTACGCCCTCACCACCTCTTCACGCCACTTTCGACGTGACAAGGGAGCCTTTCGGCATGGCCATGCTTGAGCGACGGCGTCAGTGTTCGCAACCCACGCGATTCTCTCGCCCGTTGAGCTCGTCGTGGTGCTGGGACTGGACAGAATGAGAACGCGCTTAGTAGGCGTAGGTCATGTTCGGTTCCTTCTCCACGAGCTCGGTGAGCCCGGCCTGTTGCGCCTGCGCGACACGCGAGGGGTCGGCCTGCTCACGATCGCGGGCGAACTTCTCCCAGTCCGATGGCTGCATGAACAGCATGTCGTTGGTGCCAGGGACGATCACGACTCCGCCGAAGGGGAGATCGCCGGCGACCCACGCACCGCCGTCCTCCGCTCCCTTGGGCCAGCGACGGATCGTTGACGCGTTGATCGCGCGCATCAGCGGCGCACCGTGTTGTCCGCGAGTGGAGACCCTGACGGTGAACACGGTCCCGAGCAGCCTCCAATGCTCGCTCTTCTTGTCCACTCGCGTGCGGTATTCGAGGGGGTAGGTGCGCAGCACCCTCTCGCAGACGGTGAGGCGTCGTCCGTGCCGGGTCCGGAGGAGCAGAAATAGCAGGACGAAAATCCCGACAGGGACTGGGAGTACCGTCAAGAAGGAGTCCGGGACCCCCACGACATTCAGCACAAAAGACACTACGATCAAGGCCAGCCCGAGAGCGATTCGCCCTACAACGTGCCTCGCCCATGTGCGTTTGTTGTGCTTCAGCACCTGCTCGACATCAGGTGCCACCGTTGAACTCGTCATAGCCTTCTCCGTCAAGACGCATTCACGCTATCCACGAATACGTCTATGCTGCAACTTGCTTCGGGGGAGCATCCTCGGTCAAATATTCTCCAACGGCCGCGAATACTCCAAGAATACCGATGATTCCCGCCGCCCATCGCCACCCAGTTGCCACATCGAATGTCAACAACGCAGAACAACCGATGACCACCACGCCAGCCTGCAATACCAATGAACTGACAAAGAGAGGCCACTGAGAGCGAAAATCCACCAGCCGGAGCGATCGGTTCTCTCGCAGAGCAGGGCTGAGCTTCTCCACTGAGACACCGCTATCGTTCAACGACCGCGCCTCGTCAACACTCAACATGCCGTGCACCACGAACCCCGTGTCAAACACCAATGCCGCAGGCGTTCTACTCGGAGAGATCCGCGAACCGCGCACTCCTCGATGAGCGTCCCAACACAGCCAAAGATGCTGGCCTTCCACCGGCCCTGGTAGAGCGTGCTTGCCGGCGCCCGCGCGGAAATGCACCCACCCCGCGTCCGTCCGGATCTCCAGGTAGACGTCCTTCCCCTCCGCTCCGTGCCCAGCAGCACCAGGCCCACCAGCACGGGTGTACTGCCCCCGAATGACCTTGTCTTCTGGGCCCAGACGTGAATACCGGCGGAAACCATGCTTGGACGACACATGACTGATAGCGGCAACGCAGCCCAGAATCCATGCGGCGACGAAGAGCCAGCGCATGTACGCGGGCATCGTTTCCCCACGCAATTCCGAGCCGAGGCTACGCTCGTTCCCGGCCACCGCTCCTAGCTGCGGCTGTTCGGGCGCATACAACACCTCCACCGGGTCGCCCGGGCTCAACGGCTTCTTCGTCGTCGGCTTGACCGTCGCCGACACAGCCTCACTGCCAGCCTTGACAGGCAGCTGAACGATCACCGTTGCCGTGTAGGGGTCCTTGCCCCTTGAGGACTTCCGTCGGACATCACTGACCTTTTCCGCCCGCGCGACGCCGAATTCGGCTCCGGCTGAATGGATGCGCTCCACCAGATCCGACCTCTGGGGTGTGCCCACCGTCAGGGCGAAAACCGCCATAAGTACGGTGGAAATTCCGATCACCCAGGCAAGGCTTCGAAACTGCTGACCTCGCCTCGAAGGGAGCGTCTGTGGCACCGAGGCCACCTCCGCAGTCGGGCCATGCGTGTGTTCGGCAACTTGAGTTGCGGCAGCGGCGACCTCATTGAGCGGTCGTCGTCCCCCTGCCGACCGTTGATGCAGTGCGATCACCACAACGCAGATGAGCGCAGAGCCAAGCGAAACCAGAACCATCTGCCGCCGGAGCTCTGGGGCAGTGCCGAACAGCCACAGTCCGAGCACTGACGTCGCTGCTATCCAAACCAGCCCTGCACACCAGGCGCCGATCTTGGAGGACGCCTTGAAAGGCGTACGAATCACTTCCGTGCTCATCATCAACCGAAGTCCTCGCGAATCCGGTCCGTTGCCGTCTTGTGGTCGGCCTCAACGCCCCGCTCAGCGGCCTTCTGGGCGTCTTCCGTGCTCTCGTCTACGCCGTCGAACCCCTCCTTCGCTGTGTTCGCGGAAACGCCGCCCGCTATGGGCGTGGAGGCACCGAATGCAACGTCGACTCCGGTCTGCTGATGCTCCGGGCGCTCCCCGCTGTAGGCGAAGTCGTTCTCGTTTCTCAGACCCCGAGCCATGTCATCGAGCCCTCTGTCGACTGCCCTTGCCCCGCCGCCGAGTCCGCCAGCGGCGCCTCCGGCAATACCGGTGACAGCGCTCTGCCTGATGTCGAAGTCCTCCCCTTTGCGGCGGGAGTCCGCATAGTCCCCCGACATCCCTCCAGCCGCTCCCCCGGCCATCCCGCTAAGGATCTCCTTGCCGCCCGCTGCGGTCACGGCCTTGCTTGCGGCGGTCCCGACAGTCGCGCCCGCCAGGCCTCCGATCATGTTGGTCCCGAATTCCCAGCCCTTGCCGCTGAGTTGGCTGGTAACCATGCCGCCAGCGGTGCCACCAGCCCAGTTCAGCGCCCCTTCGGCAATGAGTCGCCCTGTCTTACCCATGTTGTGCAGGGTCCGGAAGGCGGTGGCGATGGCTCGCAGGATCTGCCCCAGTCGGCCTGCCGCGTCGAGCGCCCTTGTGACCAACATGGTGACTCGCGCCGTGCCGGCTGCCGCCGAGACACCCAGCGTCAGGAATGACATGCCCACAGAGACGCCGATCGAGATACCGATCTCTATGTAGATGTCGTGAATCTCGCTATTGACCTCCTCAATACTCTTGGCCGCGTCTTCAAGACCCTTAGCGGCCTCGTCGAAGTCATCCGTCGCGCTCAGCACGGCAGCGGCGAACTCGTCCCAATGGCTTTGGAAGGCATTGGCCGCGTCACCACGCCAGGTGTGCCCGACAGTGGCTCTGACGTCCTTGTCCAGGTCCTTGACCATGCCTTCGGCTTCAGACTTCAACTGTCGCCACGCCTTAGCCGCAGCTTTCAACTCATCAGGACGACCGCCGGGATTGATGACCTCAATGCCGAGTTCGATGATCTCTTCGGCTACGGACTCGTTCCCGCTCACCGGTCACCGTCCGAATTCTTCCCGAAGAGAACCGCGAGGTCGTCGTCAGTGACTTCGGTGTCCCTGTTCACCTTTCGCAAGGCGTCAGCGATCTTGTCCAAGTGCTGCTGCACGACTTTCATGGCGCTGGCAACGTCTGCGGAGTAAGAAATGTAAGCTGATGTAACCTCCTCCGACTCCGTCAGGACGCCGAAGCCATCGGTGATCGCTTCTTCTCCTGTCTCCTCCTCGAACTTCTTGAGGTACGCCCTCAGGTCGTACGCCTGCATCTCGAACTTCCGGGCCAAGTCTCTTCCCGCCCCGGGTTCGTAATACGAGGTTCCGTCGTCAGCCACTTCACTGTCCTAGTTCTGTTGATGCACGTACTGCGGCACTGAGCAAGCGAGATCATCGCGTGCAGGTCGGACCTCGGATTGCATCAATTCACGTAAGGGATGCAGGCGGCCCCTTTCAGCCCGCTGCTGAATGAGGCCCAACTCCGCTACTGGCCTTGGTACGGGGGCTGTTGGGGGTAAGGGTTGGGATTCTGCGGGGGCTGTGCCGGAGGAGTGGGGTATCCCTGATTGGGGGCTGCGGTGGGGTACGGCTGTTGTGCGGGCGGGTACATCGGCTGCTGAGGCGGGTGGCCCATGTTCGGCGGGTAAGTTCCGTTGGCGGGGCTGCCGTTGCCGGATGGTCGGCGGCTGCGGGTTACGGCGAAGACGATGACTGCGGCGATTACGGCTCCTACACCGATGATGCCGACGACAAGGACGATGGCGCCCATTGACGAAGATCCCTTCTGTTACTCGGACTTGTTCGCTCTGCTGCCCGATCGCCAGGGTTCGTGGAAAACCCCGGGGAGTTACTCCTACCGCTGCCCTTGATGCGGGGGTTGTTGGGCGTACGGGTTGGGGTACTGCGGGGGCTGACCTGGAGCAGGTGGGTACCCCTGGGGAGCTGAGTGGGGATACGACCCGTAGCCCGTTGAGGGCTGGGACGGGTAGCTGGTGCCATAAACCGTGGTGCCGCCGCCGGAGCCCGGGCCGCCGCTACCTCCATTGCGGCGGTTGCGGATCGCCACAAAGGCGATAGCACCGACGATCACAATGGCTGCGATGCCGGCAGCGAGGACGAGGACGCTGCTGGAGGAAGACTTCTTCGTGGCCTGAGTCGAGGCGTTCGCTTCCTCGGATGCCTTGCCGGACGTCGAGTCGGACGATTGGAGCTGGCCGAGAGGGTTCTCCTTGGGGCCAGCGGGAATGTCCATGGTCAGTGCCTGGCGGGGGCGGATAATCCCGTAGCCATACTCCTCGTCGGGTGCCTTTAGTCCCTTGTGGCCGAGGAACGAGGCCGATTTGATGAGGCGATTGATGACTTGGCCGGCCGTGAGGCCAGGGAACTTTGACCGGACCAAGGCGGCAGCAGCGGATACATAGGCTGTTGCACCCGATGTGCCATTTGACAAACTGTATTGCGGCGACAGAGTCGGATCCGCGGCGAGAATCTCGACACCGGGAGCCATTAGGACAAGCCCCTTTCCAGTGTTGGAGCCTTCCCAGCGGTTGGCGTTCTTATCCACAGCACCCACAGAAACAACCCCGGGCAGTGCTGCTGGCTCGTCGACAGCAATGGATCCATCATTACCTGCGCCCGCAACAACAACGACATCGTGGGCTTGCGCATACGCGATAGCTGCACGACCATCACTTAGAGTCTTGCCGCCATCGTTACCGAAAGAAAGATTGATTACCTTCGCGCCATGGTCCACTGCGTATCGAACCGCCGCGGCCCAGGTCTCATCATGATTAGGGTCTTTCTGTGTCTGCAGGACACGAAGGGGCAAAATCTTCGCCTTTGGCGCGAACCCAAACATGCCAGACGCATTTCCGGCGCCATTGCCGTGCGCGGCAATGAGGCTCGCCATGCTCGTCCCATGACCGTCCAAGTCCTCCTGGGGGTTACCTCCGCCAGTGAAGTCTTTACCCTCAAGGACCTGTCCAGCTAGATCCGGGTGACTGCCGTCCACGCCGGAATCTACTACTGCAACAGTCACCCCCTCCCCTTGTGCCTCAGCCCAGGTGTCTTCCATCGCGAATACATCCAATACCCATTGTTGATCCCTGACGTAGTCCGCTGAGGCGCCTGGGGCCGCTGTGAGGAGCACAGCCCCTGTCAATGCCGCGACTCCCGCCGCAGACCAGACTCGCTTGAAACGCACTTTCTGCTCCTCGCTCAACTACGACAGGCTCCGCCAGTCTTCATGCAGACGAGCCACACGGTTACTCCGTGCGGCTCGCGGGTTTGGCTACTCAAAGTTCCGTCACATTCCGCTTGCAACCATCCAAGGCAGCGCTCAACCGGGCCGGGAGTAGGAAGATGACGATTCCCACGCATGAGGCGCCGCTGCCGGATGGCGGCCCCTTCTACTGCCCTTGGTACGGGGGTTGTTGGGCGTAGGGATTGGGGTGCTGGCCAGGGGCATTGGGGTACCCCTGGTTGGGAGCTGCACTGGGGTAGGGCTGAGTCGGGTATCCCGAGCCATGAGCGGGGGTTCCACCGCCCGAGCCTGGGCCACCGTTACCGCCGTTGCGGCGGCTGCGGATTACTGCGAAGACGATCGCACCAATGACCACAACGGCCGCGATACCGCCAGCAAGCACGAGGAGGTTCCTGGAGGAAGAGTCCTTCTTTTTGGCCTGGGTCGAGCTGTCCGTACCATCGGATGCCTTCCCAGAAGTGGAATTGGACGCCTGGAGCTGACCGAGAGGGTTCTTCTTGGGACCGGCCGGGATATCCATCGTGAGTGCCGAGTAGGGCCGAACAATCCCGTAGCCGTATTCCTCGTCGGGCGCCTTGAGCCCCTTATGGTGCGCGAACGTGGCCGACTTGATCAGGCGGTTGATGACCTGGCCTGCGGAGAGGTCAGGGAATTTTGAGCGGACCAAGGCTGCGGCAGCGGATACGTAGGCTGTTGCGTCCGAGGTGCCGCTAGCAATACCGTACCCCTGGGATCGGTTCTTGTTTGCGCCGAGAATTTCGACGCCCGGCGCTGTCAGCGCCACTTGCTCCCCGGTGTTGGAATTCTCCCAAAGATTGGCCTCTTTATCCACGGCACCGACAGCCACCACTCCGGGCAACGCAGCCGGATAACCGACATCTCCACCATTGTTCCCTGTTCCAGCAACAACGACTACATCGTGTGCCTGCGCATACGCAATTGCATCTCGACCATCGATTCCAGTCGTGCTGTACTCATCAGCAAAGGACAGGTTGATGACCTTCGCACCCTCGTCCACCGCATAACGAACCGCAGGAGCCCACGTCTCGTCCAGATTCTTATCATCTCGCGTCTGGAGAGTACGCAGTGGCAGGATCTTAGCCTTAGGCGCGAGGCCGATCATGCCGGAGTCATTTCCTGCACCATGGCCATGCGCAGCAATAAGACTCGCCATACTGGTCCCATGCCCGACCACGTCCTCTTGGGCATCTCCTCCACCGGTGAAGTCCTTGCCCTTAAGAACCTGGCCCGTCAGATCGGGGTGACTGGCGTCGACACCAGTGTCGACAACCGCAACGGTAACGCCTTGCCCCTGGGATTCAGCCCATACATCTTCTACTGCGAATGCGTTCAAGGCCCATTGTTGATCTCTGACGTAATCCGCCGATGCGGTTGGGGCCGTAGTGAGGAGCAAAGCTCCTGTCAGCGTCACGACTCCCGCCGTAGACCAGACTCGCTTGAAACTCACTTCTTTGCTCCTCACTCAAACCACGACTGGTTCCGCCAGTCTTCATGCGAGTGAGCCGCACGTTCTATCCGTGCGGCTCACTCGTGTGCCTACTCGATGGTCCGCGGCACGTTTCGGTTGCGGTCCTCTTCCGAGATCCAGGTCTCTTCGTCCTCGACCAGGTAGTCGGGACGCTCGCCCTGGCTATTCTCGTCGTTGGGCCGTCGGCCGTTGCGACCGCCCATGCCGCCAGCCATGGCACCGGCTCCACGCTGGGTTCCGCCGCGGCTGCCGTGCAGGCCCGCACCGCCACCGGCACCCTTGCCTGTGATGCCCTTGGCCGCTCCGACCACACCGCCACGGGACTTCGCGAGGGCTCCACGTCCACCAGCGCCAGCACCGCCTCGGCCAGCTGCGCCGGCTCCGGCGCCGCCCATGCCGCCCATACCGGTTCGGCCTCCGGCACCGCGGCCTGCTCCCGCGCCAGTGCCAGCCGCGCGACCGCCGCCCGGAACACCGATGCCGCCGCGTCCGGCCGTACCACGTCCGACGCCGGTCCCTCCGCCAGGAGCCACGATGCCCGGGCCTTGCGCTCCTCCCGTCCCAACGCCGCCACCGCCGACGCCGGGGCTCCCGGTGCCAGTGCCGGGACCAGGCCCCGTCAGACCCGGGGAGATGCTGTCCACCTTCGTCTTGCTGGTCGGGAGTTGCGTGCCTCCCGTGATGCCCTGGTCACGGGGCCCCGTTGGGGCCGGCTTCACACTCGTGGTCGGACCGGCGCTCCACGGCTTGTTGCCCGCCCCCGAGGCACCTGGCCTGGAGGCACCCACACCGGGCGAGACGACAGGTGGTGGGTACTCCACCTGACCGTTGGGCTCCTTGATATTGCCCTGACCGTCCTCGACGATTTTGTTGTTCTTCAAGTTCCGCGTGACTCGCATGTATTGAGCCGCGAGGTCCTCCATGACGGCAACACCGTTGAGCTGGGCTTCACGGCTCGCACCGATCTTGCCCTCGTTGATTTCCGCGACTTCCTTGGCAGTGAGCTGGCGGTCCTTGAGGTCGCTGGCTACTGCTTCGCCGTTGTCCCATTTCCAGTCGCTGAGAGCGTCGCCAACCTTGGCCCAGCCGCTGGGCTCCTCGATCGCGTCCAGCTGCGCCTTGAATCTGCGTAGCTGAGAGCCAGCGTCAGCCATTTGGGAGCTGTTGAGGTCAGCGTGCCAAGCCGCATTCCTGATGCTCTGCGCGATCTGGCGAGCCTTCTTCTCAAAACTCGTGGCTGCCTCACCTTCCCAGTGCTCCAAGACGTTGTCGACCGCCTTGTCGAGCAGGCCAGCGATGCCACCTCCTTCGCCACCGGAAAGCAGCTCGTTGACCTTGGTCCAGTTACGGCCTGCCTCCTCGATCGCCCCCGGGTTGGTGAGGTCAAGCATCTGCTTGAGCTCTTTGAGCGAGTACTCGATGAATTGAGTCTTGGTCTGGGGCCGCCCCGGGTCCGCAACGCAGACATCATTCTCAATCACGGGCGCAGGCAGATCCTTGTCACCAGCCACTTGAACTCCTCCCTTAAAAGGTGATTCTCGATCCGACTACCTTGCGAACGCGCCGTTCGCCCCCCCGGGGTCACCACCCATTTGTTGCTTGTTCGCGTACTCCTGCTCGGAGTACTTGTCCTTAACTTTGGATGCGCTCGTGCCAAACCTGTCGATCAACCCGTGCAGGCTCTTGATCGCGTTCTCAAGGTCGGTCTTCATCTCCTTGTGAGCTGAGTGCAGTTCCCCCGCCTCCAAAAAGAGGCAAGAGTTCCCGAACGCGTCCATCGGGATCTCCGTGTTGTACCGCGACGTCTGCCCCGCCTTGTCCATATCGTCCAGCAGCGTCCAGAGCTTCCGGATGACCTCATCCAGCGCGCTCAGATCGACCCGCATCCCGTTACTCATACCCCGTTGTCCTCTCCCCTGTTCCTCAACTTGTCGGCGCACCCACTCGGTGCCCAAGCCATCGCCCAACCTGCACTACTACTACCCACCAGCCCGACCACCCCGCCGAGCCTGCCAGTCCCGTACAGCCACCCCGCCCCCCGCAACCACCAACGCCAGAGCCGCCCCAACGCCCAACACATACATGGCGATACGACGGTCCCGCTCAGCCTCGGTCTCCCCCATGGTCACCGCCATGGGAACGACCCCGCCCCCACCCGCCGCCACCACCGGATCCGGCTTTGGTGAAGTCGCCGGCGTGGAGTCATCCGACAACGCAGCAACCGGGTCGACCACACCCCACCCAATGAACCGATTGGGCCCCCGCCCCGGCCGCTGAGCCGTCTCCTCGAGGCGGGTCGCGATCTGGGACGCTTTCCAATCCGGGTGCTTCTGTTTCAGCAAAGCAGCCACACCCGCGACATACGGCGCCGCAAAGCTGGTGCCGTCCGCGGTGCACTGCCCGCCCTGCGGGACCGTGGAGACCATTCCGACACCCGGCGCTGCGATGTCGACGAAGTCGCCGGACTGGGAGAAGAAGGCGCGTTCGTCGTTGCGGTCGGAGGCTGCTACCGCGAGGACGCCGTCGTAGGAAGCCGGATATGTGTTCGCCGACTTGCCGTCCGCGCCGTCGTTGCCGGCGGCAGCGACGATCAGGGCGCCCTCGCGCACCGCGTTCGCCACGGCCGTCCCCAGGATCAGGTTGTCGGACTTGTCCGCGGTGTCGGAGGAGATGTTGATGATGTCGGCGCCCGCGGTGACCGCGGCGTTGATGGCGGAGGCCATGGTGCCCGAGTTGCCCTCCTTCTCCTCCCCGCCGGTGTAGCGGTAGGAGAGGATCTTGGCTTCCGGTGCGATGCCCACGAAGCCCGTGCCCTGGAGTGGGCGTGCGGCGATGATGCCCGCTACCCGCGTTCCGTGGCCTTCGAGGTCTTCGGTGGCTTTGCCGCCGACGTAGGACTTGCCGCCTCCCACCGCTCCGCGGAGTTGGGGGTTCGAGTCGTCGACGCCGGTGTCGATCACCGCCACCGTGACGCCCTTGCCCGTCCCCTGTTCGCGGAGTTGGTCCAGGAGGACACGTTGGAGTGACCAGGGCGTGGACTTGATGACGTCACCGCCGAAGACGCACTCCGAGCTGGCCGACAGGCCGAAGTCCGGATTGCCCGAGTCGTCGGACGCCAGTGCCGGTGGAGCGGATGCCAGACAGATTCCCATCGCCGCGAGCACGCCAAAGGCCCGCTGCAGTGCGCGGGTTCCACTCTTGCCGCTGCGCGAACGGGCTGTCAGGCCCTCCACGTCCAGGCCCCTCATGTCCAGACTCCCAGGGCTTCCTTGCTCACCTGCATGCTCACTTGTTGGCTGCTTGCCTGCTGGCTTGCTTTGACTGCTACTTCGCTCACTCGATTACTACGTCCGCCGCGCCCGCTTCGTTGACTTCGGTGACCGCAAAGACACGCGAAGGCACTGCAAACGCTTCGACGCTGAAGCATGCTCGTTAACGGCCCGTCCCCGGATGTGAAGATTCGGGGGACGCGGTGTGTGCTGCCCCTCAGAAAGGGGCGGCCCAGCCGACGCCTTCGCGTCTGCTGGGCCGATCCTCCGCATTCACGCTCACCCCTCGGGCCGCCGACGGGCTCAGCCCCAGGTGTTGGCGTTGCTCTTCTCGGTGGCCTGGTAGTTGTCGGCCGCGCTCTGCAGGGCCGTCGAGATCTTCAGCAGGGTCGCGTGCAGGTCGGCGGCGGTGCGGTCCCACTCGCGCTGCTTGCGCTGGTAGCCCTCCTGCGCCTCGCCTTCCCAGGAGTTGGCGACGCGCTTGACCGCGGCCTCGAGGTCGTCGAGCTGCTGCTTGATGCGTCCGGCGGTCGTCTTCACGTCCGTGGAAGCGTTGGTGATGGTTGCGTAATTGACGAGGATCGACATCGTCATTCCCTTTCAGGAAGAGTCCGACTCAGGAAGAGTCTGCGGAAATCGGTGGGATGCAGAGAAGCTGTAGAGATGGGCGGCGCCGCGCCGAAGCGGGCGGCGGCTGCCCTACGGCTCGATCAGCCGAAGTCCGACATGATCTTGCTGATCTCGGAGTTCTGCTGCTCTTCCGACGCGGTGTAGTTGCTCCGCGTGGAGTCCACGGCTTCCTTGATGTCGTTGAGGATGTCGTTCATCCTCTTCGCGTCCGCGTTCCAGCGCTCCTGCAGCTGGCGATACGACTGGGCCGCCTGGCCCTGCCAGCCGCCGGTGATCTGGTCGATCACTCCGTTGAGACGGCGGACCTCGCCCTGCAGCTGACCGTTCACCGTGGTGATGTCACCGGAGAGCTTGGTCAGTTCGTCCTCTGTTACCCGGAACTGGCCGGCCATGTTGAACCTTCCCCCATGTCGTCGTTGATCCGGGAAACCCTTACCAGTCCCGGAGTTGCGTTCCGTTCGTGAACGCTGGAAGCACTCTATCCTCCGCCTGTCTCATACCCACAGGCAAGGTGTTTCAGTTACAGCATTCACACACACGCGCGATGCGCTGGTGGATTGTTGCTGTCAAGTCCCCTCGGCCGCAAGCCCGTTGGGGTGTCACCCTCATCACCCAGCGCACCACTCAGTACGTCACTGGCTCTGCGGCTGCGCCGCGCTGCCCGTGTCCAGAGTGGGGCCCTTCGGGATGAATGTCGCCCAAGTTTGCGGTACGAACGCCGGGTTGGAAACGTCCTCGTAGCCCAGCCGCGTACGCGCCTTCGCCGTCTCGCTCGCGTCGCCGGACTCGCCCTCCGACGAGGACGAGCCCCCGCCGGTTCCCTCCGCCTCCGCCGCCTCGCTGTCGTTGTTCGTCGGCAGCGAGTACCGCAGACCCGTGTCCGTCAGCAGATATGTCGCACCGCCGCCGCCCGTCGCACCGGCGACCTCCTGGAAGAGGAGGCCCGAGCCGGAGGAGACGTAGGCGCTCAGCGATTCGGCGACGACCTGCTTGGGGTACGCCGTTCCGGCCCAGGCGGCGAGCTGTGGCTTGCTGTCCGGGCCGATGGTGCCGTCGTACACGCTGCAGGAGGTGTTGCGGGCCTCGCCGGTCGCGGTGGCCGCGGGGTTGGCCTGGCGCGGAACGGTCTCGGGCCAGCCCTTGTCCGCGTAGAACTTGTCCGCGGGGCCGCCGTTGGCCTCGATGATGTCGCGGGTGTCGACATCGATGGGGTCGACCCCGTCCTTCACCTGGAGCAGCGCGGCGACGAACGGCGTGATGCGGGCGATCTCGTCTTGGAGGACGACGTAGAACTGCGGGCCCTGCGCCTCTTGTGCCTTGAGGACCTGACCCACGGTGCTCACCTCGGCGGGGAGTCCCTGGACCGCGGTCGTCTGGCCGGCGGACGGAACCGTCGGGAAGGTGATGACCCCGCCCTCGTTGAGGGTGCGCAGCCACTCCTGGCTCACCGGCTGGGGCTCGGACGTGGTGCCGATGACCGCGGCGCGCAGCTGCTCCATGGTGGTCTCGTCGAGACCCGAGGGGCCGCCCAGCAGGAAACGGTTGCCCTTGCCGTCGACCAGGAATTCCTGGTCGGTCTTGGGGTCCGTGACGTACAGGGCCTCGCGGGGGTCGACCTTGCCCGCGCCGGCCAGCGACTTCGCGTCGTCGGCGTCGAGGACGAAGACGGCACGGTCGATGGCGTCGTCCGTGCCGGAGCCGGAGGCCGGGCGCTCGCACACCGCCCAGGTCTTCGCCTTCTCCGCGTCGGCCTTGGCGGGCAGCCGGTCGGGGGCGTACGGAATGCCGAGGGTCGCGCCGTGCGGGATGCCGCTCTTGTCGATCTCCTTGCCGGGGACCTCGATGACGCTGCCCTTGCCCTTGTCCAGGAGGAGCTTGGCGGAGGCGTAGTTGAGGACGGGGTGCAGCGTCTTGGTCTTCTTGCCGGTCGACGTCTCGTCGTTGAGGACGACGTAGCGCGTCGTGGAGTCGCTGTCGACGATGATGTACTCGCCGGGAGTGTTCCAGCCCTTGGGCGCGCTGGGCTTGATCACGCCCCAGGCGATGAAGCCGATCACCAGCACGACGCCCACCGCCAGGCTGGGCATCACCGTACGAACCGGACGCGGTGCGCCTTCTTCGGAGCCTCCCGGGGACGGCGCCAGAAACGCCGCGACGGTGCGCTTGCGAGCGAACGTGTAGGCGGCGAGCTCATCCCGACGCTGCTTTGCCATGTCCCCGTGTCTCCCGAATTCTGGTCCCCGATGGTGCTCGACCGCGCCCGGTCGTGTCGCGTCCGGTCGCATCCGGTCGTGCCTGACCGCGACTGGTGCCGTGCCTGACCGCGAATCTTGAGGCCTGACCGTGGTACGCGAGGCCGCCGCTCCGGCCGAGCAGGCACCTACTATGCCCTGCGCCGCGATGCGGCGGTCCATCAGGGTACGGCCGTCTCCGCATCTTCACAGATCATCTTCACAGAGCTTCACGACAGCGCTCCACCATGCGGGGCCGGTCCGTGCGAGGCTGGCCACCCGGGGTCGGTGTCCCCTGCGCCGCTGTGCCGTCCGTGCCCGGCAGCGGGTACCGTGAGCCACTCGTATGGACGATGTGGGCCGATGGACGCCCGCCGAACGGCCACGACTTCGCGAAAGGGATGTCCCGGGGGATGACCAGCGCTACGAGCACTCGGCGCGGACGCCGCGCACAGCAGGAACCGGACGGTCCGGACCGTGGACGTACGTCGACTCCGGCCCCCGCCGCCGCGTCGCCGCGCACCTTGCCCACTCCCGGCGGTATGGGCCCGGTACGGCTGCAGCAGCTGATCCTGGTGGAACTCGCGGCGGCCGTCATGCTCGTCGCTTGGGTCACCGACGTGTCCTGGCTGCTGGCCCCCGCGGGTGCCGTGGCCGCGCTGCTGCTGCTTCTCGCGGTCCTGCGCCGGGGGCGTCGGCCGCTGGCCGAGTGGTATGACACGGCGCGCGCGCTGAGGCGCCGTCAGCGCGAGGCCAAGCTGCCGGTGCCGCCGGGTACGGACGCGTTGCTGGCTCCGGTCGTGGAGTGCGATCCGGCGCTGCGGACGCACGAGTTCCTGTCCCGTGACGACCGTTCGATCGGTCTGATCGGCGACGGGACCTTCCTGACCGCGGTGCTCTTCGTGCAGCCGGCGGACCAGCCGTTGCGTCCCGGGGGCGCCGGGCGGGAGCTGCCGCTGAAGCTGATCCAGGAGGCGCTTGAGGTCGACGGAATCCGGCTCGCCTCCGCCCAGGTGGTCCAGCACACCCAGCCCGCGCCCGCACCGCATCTGCCCGAGCAGTCGATCGCCGCGCGGTCGTACGGCCCCCTGCAGGCGCAGACCGGTTCGCCCGCGCTCCGGCTCACCTGGGTCGCCCTCAAGCTGGACCCGGAGCTGTGCCCGGAGGCGGTTCAGGCCCGCGGCGACGGTGTTCCCGGGGCGCAGCGCGCGCTGCTGCGGGTGGCGGACCAGTTGACCAGCCGACTGGCCGGGGCCGGGTTCAAGGCGACCGTCCTGGACGAGAACGAGCTGGTGCAGGCGCTGGCGACGTCCAGCTGCCTCAACCCGCGCGCCAACGCGCAGCACGGCCAGGACGGCCGGACCCAGCGCCGTTCGGTCGAATCGGTACGGACGTGGCGGGTCGACGACCGGTGGCACACGACGTACTGGGTGTCCCGCTGGCCGCAGTTGGGGAACGGCGGTGTGGCGCTGCCGGCGCTGGTGACGCAGTTCACCTCGCTCCCGGTGCTCGCGACGACGTTCAGCGTGACCCTGAGCAAGGCCGGCAGCCGGGGTGTCTCCCTGGCGGGACACATTCGTGTCACCGCCCGAGGTGACAGCGAACTCAGCCAGGTGGGACGGGAGTTGGAGCGGACGGCGAGCACCGCGAAGGTCGGTCTGGTCCGCCTCGACCGGGAGCAGGTCCCCGGAGCCCTCGCCACTCTGCCGCTCGGAGGTACGTACTGATGTCCCACCCCGCACCGACCATGCCCCCGGGCCAGCCCGGCCAGCCGGGTCAGCCGGGCCGCGCCACCCCCGCACACGTCGCCTCGCCCTCCGACACCGGCATGATCCCGATCATCCGGCAGCCGGAGCCGCGGCAGCAACGGCGCGTCTTCAGCCCGGGGTTCGGGCTGCGCGGACCGCGCCGCAACCGCCACGTCGTCACCGTCGACGAACTTCCCGCGATCAGCATGCCGATCGGCGACGACGGCGTGATCATCGGCACGGACCGGGCGTCACAGCCCGCCGTGCTCGGCCTGTCCCGCCCCACCCCCTTCGACGTCGTGCTCGTGGGCGGCCTCTGGCTGGCCCAGGTGCTGGCGTTGCGGATCGCCGCGACCGGCGCGCGCGTGGGCGTGGAGACCGGTCGGCCGCAGGCGTGGCAGCAGCTGGCCCAGTCGGCGGGTGGCGGCCAGCAGTGCGTGACGGTGTATCCGGTGGGCCGGGTGCCCGCGCAGGGCCCTTCCGTATCCAGCCCGGTCGTCCTGATCCGGGACTGCGGCATCCGTCCGCCGCGCGGCCGGGTGACCGCGTTGCCGTGGCAGGCCGTGGTGACGGTGCTGCCCTTCGTCAGCGAGCACGCGCCGCGCTGGCTGGCCCAGGCCCAACTGGTCGGCATTCAGCGCATTTCGCCCGAGGAGACCGAGATCGTACGGGACACTCTGGGCATCCCGGACGAGCCGTTGCAGTATCTGTCGAACCTTCATGACAGCGTCGCTCTGTGGTGCACTCGCAAGCACCGCACCTTCGTGATGACCGAACCCACGGACGCGGAGACGGGCCTGCTCGGCGTGGCCCGTCGCATGGACTGAGCGCGTCTTCGTTTCCGGGCATGGGGTGCGAACCGGCCGTGCCCGTGGGCGCTTTTCCCTAGCGCGATGCGAGTGATTAGGCTTCTGGTGATGCGGTGACGATCGCAGCCGCGTGGGGTTCGCCACTCGGTCCGCCCGGCCGCGACGACCAACTCAGCAGCAGTGGCTGACCAGGAGGCAAGCAGTGAACAGGGATCGGTCCGACTACAACGGCGGCGGCCCGTCCTCTGACGGGGACGAGCAGGAGACCGAACTCACCGGTGAGTTCGAAATCGTCTACACGCCTCCCGCCTGGTACGCCCCGAAGCCGCAGAGTGGCTCCGCGAACGACGAACCGAGCAACCCCGGGCCTGCCTCACCGCAGCCTCCGCCGCCGACCGGATCGCCCGCCGTGCCGTCCTCCGGACCACCCGGCGTTCCCGCACGGCAAGCTCCCCCACCGAGCGCTCCCGCGCCGGCCCAGCCCCAGCAGCCGTACACCTATCGCGCCCCCGCACCGCAGCAGCCCACGTCGGACGCGCCCGGCGCGAACCAGCCCGGCACGGGCGGCACCGACGGCTACGGGTATCCGCAGCCGGCCCAGCCGCAGTCCGGCCAGCCACAACCGGCCCAACCGCAGCCTGCCCCACCGCAGGCCGGCCAGCCGCAGCCCGCCCAGCCGCAAGCGCCCCAGCCTCCGCAGCAGCAGCCGGGCACCGCCGCCCCTGCCGCCGGAGACATCCCGGCGCCCGGCGGATACGGCTACCCCCAGCAGCAGCCGGGCACGTCCGCCCCCGCCGCCGGAGACGCCCCGCCGCCCGGCGGATACGGCTACCCCCAGCAGGCGTCGGCGAGCGTGCCCCAGCAGCGCCAGGACACCTCGGGCGGTCACGTACCGGCGCAGCAGCAGCCGTCGACCCCGCCTCCCGCGGCGCCCGGTTTCCCGGTGCTGCGTCCGGTCGACGAGGACTCCCAGGGCGGCCCGTCCCAGGCCACCGCCCCCGCGGCGAGCGCCCCCGACGAGCCCGCCCCCGGTGAGCCGCTGCCCGACCTCAACCACGCCGCCGCCGACGCCGAGGCCGCGCGGCTGTTCGGTGAGGCCTCCGACGACGAGGAGCCGGAAGCGGAGCGCGGCGCCGAGGCCGAGGCGGACGGCTCCGCCGGGTCGGCGCCCGAGGCGGACGGTTCGGGCGAAACGGACGGTACGGACGGGCACGGTACGGACGGGCAGGGGACCGCGGTCGCCCAGTCCGACGCCGGCTCCCCCGCGCAGCCGGACACCGACGCGGCGTCAGCCACGGCGGAAGCAGGACCGGAAGCCGAGGCGCAGCCCTCCGCTCCCGAAGCCCCGCCGGCGGCCCCTCAGGGGCAGCAGCCGCAGGCCGGCCCCGCCATGCCGGCCCCCGCGCCCCAGGCCGGCCAGGCGATCCCGCCGCTGCCGCCGGGCTACGTGCCCGCGCAGCCTGCCCAGGGAGTACCGCAGCAGGCAGGGCAGGGCGTACCGCAGCAGCAGGCACCCCAGCCCGCCGGTTACGGCTACCCCCAGAACCCCGCCCAGTCCCCGCAGCAGCCGCCCCACCAGGCCCCGCCGCAGGGCGCGTTCGGCCCGCCGACAGCAGCCCCGGCCCAGCAGCCCGGCTATCCGGCACAGGGTGGACACCCGGCACCGGTCGACCCACGACAGGCCGCCCAGCCGCCTCACGCCCCGCAGCCACAACCGCAACCGGGACACCCGCAGGCCCCCGGCTACGGCTATCCCCAGCAGCCGGGCCAGCCCGGACAGCCCCAGCCCGACGGATACGGCTACCCCCAGAACCCGGCCCAGCCTCCCCAAGGACAGCCGCAGCCCCAACCCCAGCCCGGCTACGGCTACCCGCAGGCACCCCAGCCGCCGCAGCAGCCCTCGCCCTACCAGCAGCCGCAGCAGCCGCCCGCCCCGAACCAACAGCCCCCGGCCCAGCCGCAGCCCCAGCAGCAGACGCCCCCGCAGGCGCCCCAGCAGCAGCACCCCACAACCCCCTCCGCCCCTTACGGCAACCACCCCAACCCGGGCAACCAGGGCTGGACCGCCCCACCCGGCCCTCAGTCCGGCCCCGGCGCCCCCCAGCAGCAGCAAGCCGCCCCCGGCACCCCGCTCGGCTACAACGCCGCCGTCGAGCTGTCCTCGGACCGCCTCCTGCGCAACCAGCCCAAGGCCCGTAAGAACAACCAGGGCCCGTCCCGCTTCAAGCTCGGCGCAAAGAAGGAGGCGGCGGAGCGGGAGCGGAAGCTGGGGCTGATCCGTACGCCGGTGATGTCCTGCTACCGGATCGCGGTGATCAGCCTCAAGGGCGGTGTCGGCAAGACCACGACGACCATGTCGCTGGGCGCCACGCTCGCCACCGAGCGGCAGGACAAGATCCTGGCGATCGACGCCAACCCGGACGCCGGCACGCTCGGCCGACGGGTCCGGCGCGAGACCGGCGCGACCATCCGCGACCTGGTGCAGGCGATCCCGCAGCTGAACAGCTACATGGACATCCGCCGCTTCACCTCGCAGGCGCCGTCCGGCCTCGAGATCATCGCCAACGACGTGGACCCGGCGGTCTCCACCACCTTCAACGACCAGGACTACCGCAGCGCGCTCGACGTGCTGGGCCGCCAGTACCCGATCATCCTCACGGACTCGGGCACCGGTCTGCTCTACAGCGCGATGCGCGGAGTGCTGGACCTCGCCGACCAGTTGATCATCATCTCCACGCCGTCGGTGGACGGTGCGAGCAGCGCCTCGACGACGCTGGACTGGCTGTCGGCGAACGGCTTCGCCGACCTCGTGCAGCGGTCGGTCACCGTGATCTCCGGTGTCCGCGAGACGGGCAAGATGATCAAGGTGGAGGACATCGTCGCGCACTTCGAGACCCGCTGCCGCGGTGTCGTCGTGATCCCCTTCGACGAGCACCTCGCGGCGGGCGCCGAGGTCGACCTCGACATGATGCGGCCGAAGACCCGCGAGGCCTACTTCGACCTCGCCGCCCTCATCGCCGAGGACATCGCGCGGACCCAGCAGGGCTTCGGCAACCCGCACATGCAGTACCAGCAGCCCCAGCAGGGGTACCCGCCCCAGCAACAGCCCCAGCCGCACTACCCGCAGCCGGGCGGCGCTCCCCAGCCGGGCCAGGAGTGGCAGCAGCCTCCGCAGCAGCCCGGCCAGCCCGGACCGGACCAGGGATGGCAGCAGCAGCAGCAACAGCAGCCCGCGCCGCCGCCCCAGGCTCCGCAGCAGGGCGGCGTACCGCCGGGCTGGACCCAGCAGTAGAAGGCAGCAACGCCTGAGGGCCGACACCACAAGGGTGCCGGCCCTCAGGCGTTCACGCAGTTCCCGCCAGGATCAGACGGCAGGACCACCCTCCGCAGCCCCGATCAGATCGCGGCAGCGCTTCACATCCCCCGCCATGGCCTCCAGCAGGGCCTCCAGCGAGTCGAACTTCCGCTGCCCGCGCACATAGGCGAGGAAGTCCACGGCCACATGCAGCCCGTACAGATCCAGCCCCACCCGGTCGATGGCGTACGCCTCCACCGTGCGCTCGGTGCCGTCGAACTGCGGGTTGGTTCCGACGGAGATCGCGGCCGGCATGGCCTCGCCCTGTGCGTGCAGCCAGCCCGCGTAGACGCCGTCGGCCGGGATGGCGGTGTGCGGGAGGGTCTCGACGTTCGCCGTGGGGAAGCCGAGTTCGCGGCCGCGCTGGGCGCCGCGGACGACCACGCCCTCGACGCGGTGCGGGCGGCCGAGGATCTCGGCGGCGCCCTCGACGTCCCCTTCGGCGACCAGTCGGCGGGTCAGGGTCGACGAGAACGGCTGGCCGCCGCCCGCCTCACCGGACACGTACAGGTCGATCACCTCGACCTCGAAGTCGTAGACCTTGCCCTGCTCGGCGAGGAACTCCACGTTGCCCGCGGCCTTGTGGCCGAAGCGGAAGTTGGGGCCCTCGACGACCGCCTTGGCGTGCAGCTTGTCGACCAGGACCTTGACGACGAAGTCGGCGGGCGACAGCTTCGAGAACTCGGTCGTGAAGGGGAGGATCAGCACCGCGTCCACGCCCAGCTCGCCCATCAGGTCGGCGCGGCGATGGTGCGGGGCGAGCAGCGGCGGGTGGCTGCCGGGGCGGACGACCTCGCTGGGGTGCGGGTCGAAGGTGACGACCACGGAGGGGACGCCCAGTTCGCGGGCGCGCTCCACGGCATGCCGGATGATCAGCTGGTGTCCGCGGTGAACTCCGTCGTAGGACCCGATGGTGACGACGCTGCGCCCCCAGTCCTGGGGGATGTCCTCCAAGCCACGCCAGCGCTGCACTGTGTCTGCTCCTTGTTCGCACACTCGTCGAACCCGTGTCCGTGTCTGTGCCTGTTCCTACGCAGGTCTAAGGGTGCCATGCCACGTCCACCCGGCCCGCATCGGCATCTGGGCTGTGACAGGGCGCACGCTCACACCGGGACGCGGACACCTGCCAGGTTCTCGATCATGCGGCGGGCGCTGGGGCCGACGACGGCCGCCCATTCCGCGGGCGCGTCGGTGAGCCAGCCCGCGACCAGCGCGGCGAAGCCCGGGACATGGCGGCCCAGGTCGACCAGGCCGCGGTCGAAGCGGGCCGCGCCGTCCGGGGTGCGGACGAGGAGGAGGCCAATGTGGCGGACCAGGTCCCGGATGTCGGGCCCGCCGTGCCGGGAGGCGGCGTGCAGGAGGGCATCGAGGACGGCCGGCGAGTGCTCGTGGGCCAGCAGGAAGTCGAGGAGTTCGCGGCGCAGGGGGCGGGAGGCGGGGGTACCGCGAGCGGCCAGTACGGCGGCCAGCGCGGCCCGCACCTGATCGGGCCCGCCGTCCAGCAGACCGGTGACCAGCGGGAACAGTACGGAACGGGCGACCGGCCCCTGGTCGAGCCGCCGGTCGACATACGCCGCCACGTCCACCGCCGTCTCCGGGCGCCGCTGCACCGCCTCCCGTACGAGGCCCGCGACGCGGCGCGCCAAGGTCGGTGTCGTGACGTCGGCGAGCGTACGCAGTGCTTCCCCGCCGCCCGGCAGCCGCAGCCGCTCCCGGAAGGCGTCCAGCACCGGATCCGGGTGGGTCGCGAGGGCACCGACCAGCGCGCTGGGCGGGACGTGCGGGTCTCCGGACGCGAAGTGCCGTAGCGCCAGCGGGAGATGACGGGCCCGGGCGCGCGGATCCCGGACGAGGAGAGCCAGCGCGCCTCCGCGCAGGGTGCGGTCGGCGGGGTGGGCGAGCAGGGCGAGGGCGGCGTAGCGGAGCAGTTCTCGGTCGGCCTCCGTACGTACATGGGGCGCGGCCCGCAGCCCGTACACCGCCGCCGCGGCCCTCCGCGTCGGCCGCGCGTCGTGCGCCCATCGGTCGACGGCCCGGCACACCGCCGACGGCTCGTCCTCCGCCAGCACGTCCAACAGCTCCTCGGCGCGGCGGTGCGCACAGTCCACGAGCACCTCCATCAGGTCGTCCAGGGCCCGGTGCCGATGCGTGTGCAGCAGCGCCTGCGCCGCCTTCGCGACGGTCGCGTGCGGGGTGGCGGGCAGCGGGCGCTCGTCGTCAAACCAGCGGGTGAGATGCGGTTGTACGGCGGTGGGGGCGGCGGCGAGCAGGTGTGCGGCGGCGTCGAGGTAGCGGGGGCCGTCGGTGTCGTCCGGGGCGGGGTCGGCGAGGAGGAGGCGGCGCAGGAGGTCGAAGCGGGTGACCTCCGGCAGGGCGAGGGCGGTCCAGAAGGCGGGGCCGAAGTCGCCCGGAACGGTGGGGTGTTGCCGGCGCCACGCGACGACTCGGTCGGCGAGCAGCCGTAGGACACCTGTGTACGGCGTCGCGTCGGGTACCCGGGGCAGGACCTCGGTGAGGAGGCGGGCGGGCCACCAGGCGTGCGGGTCGGTGTCGAGGGCGTCGACCAACTCCTGGAGGCGGGCGGCGAGTTCGGGGGCGCCCTGGTGGCGGGCGAGGTGGAGCAGGGACTGGACGACCGGGCCGATGCGGTGGTGCGGGTCCTGCGGGTGTCTGGTCAGGGTGTGCAGGGCTTCGTCCAGGTCGAGGTGCATGCCCTGGATCCAGTCGGCGAGTTCCTCGTGGGCGAAGCGGTAGCCCGGGCCGGTGGGGATGAGGAGGCCCTCGGTGAGGATGGCGGGGCCCCAGCCGGAGCCGTGAGGGAACAGGGCCTCGAACGTCTCCCTGTCCAGTTCGCCCCCGCCCGGGCCGAGGCTGTGGCGGGCGGCTTCGTGGATACGGCCGGCGACCTTTGCGGCGAGTCTGCGGATGGCTGTGCCGTGCAGGTTGGCCTCGGTGGCGAGGCGGGTGGCGATGCGGAGGCTCATCAGGTCTAGGTAGGCCGTGAAGACGTCGTTGCGGTCGAGGGGGTTGGTGGTGTGGATATTGGCGTCGAGGAGGGCTGACTGGACCTCGGAGAGGAGGCGGAGGGTGAGCGGGTGGTGGGTGTCGGGGGTGGTGAGGGTGTCTTCGGGGATGGCGTAGCGGGAGCGGGCTTGGGCTGCCTCGGCGTCGGTGAAGTCGCCCAGGTGGATGCAGGGGGGCAGGTGCGGGTGGGGTTGTGGTGGCCGTCCGGGTTTCTCGCCCCCGCCGCCCCTACCCTTCCCATCCTGAAGGGGCTCCGCCCCTTCGACCCCGCCAGGGGGCTCCGCCCCCTGGACCCCCGATCGGCCTTCGGCCTCGTCCTCAAACGCCGGACGGGCTGAGTTGTGCAACACGCCTCTTGGGAAGCAGGCCCCCGCCCACTCCCAGTACTCCTCCCTGCACGCCAACACCAACTGCGCCCCCGTCTCCCGCAGCCACCTCACCGTTCCCTCCGTCCAGTCGGGGAGTCGGTCGGCCAGGGGCGACGGCATGTGCTCCGGGTCGTCCAAGAGGAGGAGCAGGGGGCGGTCCGCCTCGCGGGCTACCTGGGCGAGGTGGTCCGGGGTGGCTGTTCGGGGCGCTTGTTGGAGGGTGCGGTGGGCTGCGTCTGCGAGCGACGTGTCTTCGGGGTGGAGGTCGGCGCCTCGGAGCCAGAGGGTGGGGGCCAGGTGGCGGCGGGTGGCCAGGGAGGCGAGTTCTGTCGTGCGGCCGGTGCCCGGTGGGCCGACGAGGGCGAGGACGGAGGCCGATGACTGGGTGAAGGCGGCGAACTCCCTTGCTGTCGCCGTCCGTTCGACCGGTTCGACCGGGCTCGGCGGGGTGGTCTGCCTGCGCGAGGTGGCCGTGAGGTGCAGGGCTCCGGCCAGGTTGAGGTCGGGGCCGTAGGCGGGGACCGTCGCCGCGTTGCGGGCCAGCAGGTCGGCCAGTGGGCCTTCGGTGGTGCGGCGCAGGGGGACTGCGAAACCCACGTCGCGGTGGCCGGACTGGAGGGCCGTGCCGAGGACGCCGAGGACGGCGCCGGTCGTGGCGTCGAGGACCGGTCCCCCGGCCGCGCCGCCGCCGAGGCGGAGTGCGTCGCGGCCGGCGGTGCCGATCGCCAACTCCAGGGCGCCGTCGAGGAGATGGAAGCGGTCGGTGGCCGTGTACGTCACGGCGGTGACGTCGAGGACGCGGGCCTCGCGCCAGCATCCGGCGAGGAGGCGGACGTATCGACCGGTCTCGATCGTGTCCCGGACCGAGACGGGGAGCGGGTCGACGCCGAGGCCCTCGGTGTGGACGAGGGCCAGGTTCAAGGCGGGCAGCGGGGTCACCGATTCGGCGGTCAGCAGGCAGGTGCGGTCGTCGGGGGCGTGCACCACGATCCGGGTCAGGCCGTCCACGACTTCGTGGCTGGTGACGACCGTGCCCTGGTGGTCGGCGACGAATCCGGTGCCGCGCGGGCGTCCCGCCAAGTCGTGGATGCGGACGAGGACTTCGTCGTGCACGCGCTCCACGCCCGCCTCGTCGCCCGCGCCGCTCGGCGTCCGGCGTCCCCCTCCGGTCCGCGGGCCCCGTCCCGCCATGGTCGAACCTCCCCGCGTCCACCCGTGCTCGTATTCGACCGTAGGCACAAGATGATCAGCGGGACAGATCGCGCCGCGAACGCGCCCCCTTCCGCTCCCTCGGTTCACTCCGAGCGCCTGCCCGGACGGGTGAATAGAAGGGGGCCGGTGGATACACCCTAGGGGTGGGGGAACCGAGGGGGACCGTGGAGCGGCGTGCAGAGTACGACCCCGTGCCCGCCGCTCCACGGGGCAGCCAAGGGAAAAGGGCTGCTCAGCGAAGGGGCCGCTCAGCCGAAGACGGCCAGGCTCTTCGCCTTGCCCTTCTGCTCCTCGACAAGCGCGAGGAATTGGCCGTCGGGGTCGAACACGGCCACGGCGCCCCTGCCCGCGTACTCGTCGGGCATCTCCAGCCGTACGCCGTTCATCAGCAGCCGGGCCCGCCTGGCGTCCACGTCCCAGCGCGGGAACGCCGCCGCGGCGGCCTCGGCGATCGGCATCACGGTCAGCTCCTCCTGGAGCTGGTCCAGGGTCCGGGCCAAGTCCAGTTTGTACGGTCCGACGCGCGTCCGGCGCAGCGCGGTGAGGTGTCCGCCGACGCCCAGGTCGGCGCCCAGGTCACGGGCGAGCGCCCGGATGTAGGTGCCGGACGAGCAGACCACGGAGACGACCAGGTCGAGCACGGGGGTGCCGTCCTCGGCGACGGCGTCCCGGATGTCGTACACGGCGAAGGACGAGACGGTGACCGGCCTGGCCGGGATCTCGAAGTCCTCGCCGTCGCGGGCCCGCTTGTAGGACCGCACGCCGTCGATCTTGATGGCGCTGACCTTGGACGGCACCTGCATGATCTCGCCGCTGAGCTTGGCGATCCCGGCGTCGACGGCGTCGCGGGTGACCTTCGAGGCGTCGACCGACTCCGTGATCTCGCCCTCGGCGTCGTCGGTGAGGGTCGTCTGCCCGAGGCGGATCGTGCCGAGGTACTCCTTCTCGGTCAGCGCGAGGTGGCCGAGGAGCTTGGTGGCCTTCTCGACGCCGAGGACGAGCACGCCCGTCGCCATGGGGTCGAGGGTGCCGGCGTGACCGACACGTCGTGTCCTCGCGATGCCGCGCATCTTGGCGACGACGTCGTGCGAGGTGAAGCCCGACGGCTTGTCGACGATGACAAGGCCGTCGGGCGTCCGGTTCTTCTGCGTCATTCGGCGGCGTCGTCCTCGTCGTCACCCGGCTTCTTGTACGGATCCGCGTCACCGGCGTACGCGGCACCCGCGGACACCTCGCGCACCTTCTCGTCGGAGGCACGCGCCTTGTCGAGGAGGTCCTCGATGTTCTTGGCGGTGTCGGGAAGAGCGTCCGCGACGAAGGCGAGGGTCGGCGTGAACTTCACGCCCGCCGCCGCACCCACCGCGGAGCGCAGGACGCCCTTGGCGCTCTCCAGGCCGGCCGCGGCGGCGGCCCGCTCCTCGTCGTCGCCGTACACGGTGTAGAAGACGGTCGCCTCCCGCAGGTCGCCCGTCACCCGGGTGTCCGTGATGGTGACGTGCGAGCCGAGCCGCGGGTCCTTGATCCCACGCTGCAGCTTCTGGGCCACCACCTCTCGGATGAGGTCCGCCAGCCTCTTGGCGCGCGCGTTGTCGGCCACTGGTCCGTCTCCCGTTCTTTCCTGTCTTGGTTCTCTAGGTCAGTCGTCGTCGCCGCGGATCCGCCGTCTCACCGACAGCAGTTCCACTTCGGGGCGTCCGGCGACCAGCCGCTCGCACCGGTCCAGTACGTCGGTCAGATGCCCCGCGTCGCCGGACACCATCGCGAGGCCGATGAGGGCCCTGCGATGCAGGTCCATGTGATCCACCTCCGCCGCGCTCACGGCGTACTTCCGCTGCAGCTCTGCGACGATCGGGCGGACTACGGAGCGCTTCTCCTTCAGCGACCGTATGTCGCCGAGGAGCAGGTCGAAGGACAGCGTCCCCACGTACATGTTTTTGACCGGTTCACCCGCCGGTACGGGATCGGTGCCCCGCGGCTTTGATGGGCGGGGCTTCAAGAACGGTACCGTGCCCGTGCCGGGGGCTCGAAACGGTTTTGCCGGGGCTGCGCCCCGGCTCCCGCGTTGTCGCCGTGCGGATTGCCTTGTCGTGCGAGTGCGGGTGATCTGTGGCTTGTCGCGCAGTTCCCCGCGCCCCTTGGGCAAACTGCGGTGGCCGACGGGCTACAAGTCCCGTCGGCCACCGTCAGCCACTGGCCACTACACCCGCGGCTTCTCCCGCATCTCGTACGTCGCGATGACGTCGTCGACCTTGATGTCGTTGAAGTTGCCGAGGTTGATACCGCCCTCGAACCCTTCGCGGATCTCGGTGACGTCGTCCTTGAAGCGACGCAGACCCTCGATGTTGAGGCTCTCCGCGATGACCTTGCCGTCGCGGACGAGGCGTGCCTTGGTGTTGCGCTTGACCTCGCCGGAGCGGATGAGCACACCGGCGATGTTGCCCAGCTTGGACGACTTGAAGACCTCGCGGATCTCCGCCGTACCGAGCTCGACCTCTTCGTACTCCGGCTTGAGCATGCCCTTGAGGGCCGCCTCGATCTCCTCGATCGCCTGGTAGATGACCGAGTAGTACCGGACGTCCACGCCCTCGCGCTCGGCCATCTGCGCGGCACGACCGGCCGCACGGACGTTGAAGCCGATCACGATGGCGTCCGAGCCCATCGCCAGGTCGATGTCCGACTCCGTGACCGCACCGACGCCGCGGTGCAGGACGCGGATGTCGACCTCTTCGCCGACGTCCAGCTGGAGCAGGGAGGACTCGAGAGCCTCGACGGAACCAGAAGCGTCACCCTTGATGATGAGGTTGAGCTGCTGGACCTCGCCGGCCTTGAGCACCTTGTCCAGGTCCTCGAGCGAGACGCGGCGCGTGCGCTTGGCGAAGGCCGCGTTGCGCTCGCGGGCGGCACGCTTCTCGGCGATCTGCCGGGCCGTGCGGTCCTCCTCGACGACGAGGAAGTTGTCGCCCGCGCCCGGGACGTTGGTCAGGCCCAGGACCTGGACCGGCGTCGACGGACCCGCCTCGGCGACGTTGTTGCCGTTGTCGTCGTGCATCGCCCGGACTCGGCCGTACGCGTCGCCGACCACCATGGTGTCGCCGACCCGCAGCGTGCCGCGCTGGACGAGGACCGTGGAGACGGCACCGCGGCCGCGGTCGAGACGGGACTCGATCGCGATGCCCTGCGCGTCCTGGTTCGGGTTGGCCCGCAGGTCGAGCGAGGCGTCGGCCGTGAGGACCACGGCCTCCAGCAGGGAGTCGATGTTCAGACCCTGCTTGGCGGAGATGTCGACGAACATCGTCTCGCCGCCGTACTCCTCGGCCACCAGCCCGTACTCGGTCAGCTGACCGCGGACCTTGGTCGGGTCGGCGCCCTCGACGTCGATCTTGTTGACCGCGACGACGATCGGGACCTCGGCCGCCTTGGCGTGGTTGAGCGCCTCGATGGTCTGCGGCATGACACCGTCGTTGGCCGCGACGACCAGGATGGCGATGTCGGTCGACCGGGCACCACGGGCACGCATGGCGGTGAACGCCTCGTGACCCGGGGTGTCGATGAAGGTGATCTTGCGCTCTTCGTCGTTGACCTCGGTCGCGACCTGGTAGGCACCGATGTGCTGGGTGATGCCGCCGGCCTCGCCCGCGATGACGTTCGTCTTGCGGATGGCGTCGAGGAGCCGGGTCTTACCGTGGTCGACGTGACCCATGACGGTCACCACCGGCGGACGGATGACGAGGTCTTCCTCGCCGCCCTCGTCCTCGCCGAACTCGATGTCGAAGGACTCGAGCAGCTCGCGGTCCTCCTCCTCGGGGCTGACGATCTGAACCGTGTAGTTCATCTCGCCGGCGAGGAGCTCCAGCGTCTCGTCGGAGACGGACTGGGTGGCCGTGACCATTTCGCCGAGGTTCATCATGACCGCGACGAGGGACGCCGGGTTGGCGTTGATCTTCTCCGCGAAGTCGGTGAGGGAGGCACCGCGCGACAGGCGAACGGTCTCGCCGTTGCCGCGAGGCAGCATCACGCCGCCGACCGACGGGGCCTGCATGGCCTCGTACTCCTGGCGCCTCTGCCGCTTCGACTTGCGACCGCGACGCGCGGGACCGCCGGGACGGCCGAAGGCGCCCTGCGTGCCACCACGGCCACCGGGACCGCCGGGACGGCCACCGAAGCCGGGACGGCCACCGCCGCCACCACCGGGACCGCCGGGACGACCGGCGAAGCCGCCGCCGCCACCGCCGGGACCTGCGGGACGACCGGCGAAGCCGCCACCGCCACCGCCGCCGGGACGACCGGCGAAGCCGCCGCCGCCACCGGGACGACCGCCGCCACCGCCACCGGGACGACCGCCGCCGCCACCGGGACCGCGGCCGCCGGGGCCACCGCCACCGGGACGCGGGCCCGCGGCGGGACGCTGCGGCATCATGCCGGGGTTCGGACGGTTGCCGCCCGGACCGCCGGGGCCGCCGCCGGGACGGGGACCGCCCTGCGGACGGGGCATGCCCGACGGGCTCGGACGGTTACCGCCCGGAGCCTGCGGACGGGGACCGCCGCCGGCCGCGCCCTGGGGACGCGGACCGCCCTGGCCGGCACCCTGCGGACGCGGGGCACCCGGGCCGCCGGGACCACCGGGGCGCGGAGCGCCGCCCGGACGGGGCGCCTGCGGGCGCGCCATGCCGGTGGAGCCGCCGGAGGTGAAGGGGTTGTTGCCCGGACGGGGACCGGCCGGACGAGCGCCCGGACGCGGAGCCTGTCCACCCGGACGAGGAGCCTGGCCGCCGGGACGCTGGCCACCGGGACGGTCGCCACGGTCACCGCGGTCACCGCGGCGCTCACCGGGGCCGGTCGGACGGGCAGCGGGCTTCGGCGCACCGGGACGCGGCGCGGACGAAGGGGCGGGAGCCGACGGCGGAGCGGTGAACTCCGGGGTCGTGGGCGCTGCCGGGGCCGGACGCGGCGCGGGCTTCGGGCCCGGCGTCGCCGGGCGCGGACCCGGGGCGGCGGCCGGCGCGGGCGCCGACGGAGTCTCGGCAGCGGGCTGCTCGGCCGCTGCGGGCTTGGGAGCCGGCGGCTTGGGAGCAGCCGGACGTGCCGCCTGCGCCGGAGAGGGCGCGGCGGGCCTGGGGGCAGCCTTCCTGGGGGCACCGGGCTTGGCGGCGGACTTGCCATTGCCACCGGCCTGGAACGCGTCAGTCAGTTTGCGTACTACGGGCGCCTCGATCGTCGAGGACGCAGATCGGACAAATTCACCGAGTTCTTGGAGCTTGGCCATGACGACCTTGCTCTCCACCCCGAACTCCTTGGCGAGTTCGTATACCCGGACCTTAGCCACTTCGCTCCTTTTAGGTCCGGGTTGCGGCCGGACCGTCGCTACTTCATGGGCGTACTCATCGCGTGCTCATCGAGTGCTCATCGCAATCTCGACCTACTTCCAACTCGCGGGGTACCAGGGCCGCGCGGGGGTTCCGCACGACGCTTCTTACGGTGTCGCCTGCTCAGCAAGGTGCTGCTGGCAACCTTCTGTCTGCTCGACGTAGTGGCGCAACGCCTTTGTGTCGAGCGCTCCCGGGGCGCGCAGCGCCCGCGTGAACGCCCGGCGGCGTACCGCCAGGTCGAGACAGACCAGGGCGGGGTGAACGTAGGCACCCCGGCCGGGCAGCGTACCGCGTGGATCAGGGACGCATGCATCCTTGATCGCCACGATGCGCAGCAGATCAGTCTTGGCCGCTCGCTTCCGGCACCCCACACAGGTGCGTTCAGGGCATGCGCGGGCTCGCGTCCGGCCAGACACTCTTAAGTCTACCTCCCCGTGCCGACCTCACCCCATTGGGGCAAGAATCGAACGGTTCTTCACATGGATCTGTCGTGATCTAAGCGACGGGCGGCTTGGATCTATTCCCGGCCCTGCTCGGACGGCTGCTCGGTGTCCGGACGGATGTCGATCCGCCAGCCGGTGAGGCGGGCCGCGAGGCGGGCGTTCTGCCCTTCCTTGCCGATCGCCAGGGACAGCTGGTAGTCGGGCACGGTCACCCGGGCGGAGCGGGCGGCGAGGTCGACGACCTCCACCTTGGAGACCCGGGCCGGCGAGAGCGCGTTCGCCACCATCTCGGCCGGGTCGTCCGACCAGTCGACGATGTCGATCTTCTCGCCGTTCAGCTCACCCATCACGGCGCGCACCCGGCCGCCCATCGGGCCGATACAGGCGCCCTTGGGGTTCAGGCCGCTGCGGGTGGACCGTACGGCGATTTTCGTACGGTGGCCGGCCTCGCGGGCGATGGCGGCGATCTCCACCGACCCGTCGGCGATCTCGGGCACCTCCATGGCGAAGAGCTTCTTCACCAGGTTGGGGTGCGTGCGGGAAAGAGTCACGGAGGGGCCGCGGACGCCCTTGGCCACGCGTACGACGTACGACCGCAGCCGCATCCCGTGCGGATACGTCTCGCCGGGGACCTGCTCCTGCACCGGCAGGATGGCCTCCAGCCTGCCGATGTCGACGAGGACGTTCTTCGGGTCGCGGCCCTGCTGGACCACGCCGGTGACGATGTCGCCCTCGCGGCCCGCGTACTCGCCGAGCGTGGCGTCGTCCTCGGCGTCGCGCAGCCGCTGCAGGATGACCTGCTTGGCGGTGGTGGCGGCGATACGGCCGAAGCCGGACGGGGTGTCGTCGAACTCCCGGGGCTCCTGGCCCTCTTCGAGGTCCTCCGGGTCCTCCTTCGCCCACACGGTCACATGACCGGTCTCCCGGTCGAGCCGCACGCGCGCGTGGCGGCGGCTTCCCTCGGTGCGGTGGTAGGCGATGAGGAGGGCGGACTCGATCGCCTCGACCAGCAGGTCGAAGGAGATCTCCTTCTCCCGCACCAAGCCCCGCAGGGCACTCATGTCGATGTCCACGGCTACGCCTCCTCCTCTTCTTCCTTCATGTCCTTGTTGTCCTTGCGGTTGAACTCCACCTGCACCCGGGCCTTGACGATGTCGGCGAAGGCGAGCCTGCGCGCGGTGGCCTTGCGGCCCTTCACACCGGGTACTTCGACGTCCACGCCCTCGTCGTCCACGGTCAGGAGTCTGGCGACCAGCTCTCCGTCCTCGGCGAGCTGGAACTTCACGAGGCGGCCTGTGGCACGCAGATAGTGGCGGTGTTCCGTGAGCTCGCGCTCGGCACCGGGGGTTCCGACCTCGAGGGTGTACTCCCCCTGGCCCATCGCGTCCGTCTCGTCGAGCTTCGCCGAGAGCACACGGCTCACATCGGCGACGGCGTCCAGATCGGCGCCTTCGTCGGAGTCGACGACCACGCGCAGCACCCGCTTGCGACCGACCGAGTCCACTGCGATCTCTTCGAGATCCAGGCCCTGGGAGGTGACGAGCGGTTCGAGCAGTTCTCGCAGCCTCTCGCTCTGGGTGGTGCTCATCCGGGTGACTCCTCGGCCGCGTGTGCTGTTGTGGTTAGGTCGCGTGTCTGGTCAAAGGGTATCCGGTCACACGGGGTGTTGCCGTCCACCGGAACTCGGGCGGGTGCCGGTGAGTGGTATCGGACGTATGCGCGGGTACCGTGATCACGGGCGTGCTGCCCTCCCCTTCGTACGAGCCCCCCCGAGGACGTCTGCCGTGCCGTACCCCCCGCTGCCGCGCACCCCATCCGGGCCGCGAAGAAGGAGCCTGCTCATCTCGGTCGCAGGGAGCGCCCTGCTCGTGGGCTGCTCGGCCGAGTCCGACGCCGGCGGCACCGGCGGCAGCCCGTCGGCCGCCGACCGGGCACGCGCGCGTGCGGCCCGTGACAGCGAGGGGCTGGTGGCGCGGTACGACGCCGTGACCACCGCACATCCGGCGCTGACGGAGCGGCTGCGACCGCTGCGGGCGGAGACGCTGCGGCATGCGGAGGCGTTCGGGGCGACGGGAGCCACGTCCCCTTCGCCGACGCCCTCGGCGTCCGCGCCGGCCGCCGTCCCCACCGAGGAGAAGGCCGCCCTCGCCGAACTCGCCGCCGCCGAGCGGACCCTCGCGGACCAGCGGGCCCGGACGCTGCTGGACATGCCGGGCGAACTGGCGCGGCTGCTGGCGTCCGTGGCGGCGGCCGGGGCGGCGCACGCGTATCTGCTGACGGAGGGCGAGAAGTGAGCGAGGCCAAGGACGCGAACCTGAAGGCGCTCCAGGCAGCACTGGCGGCCGAGCATGCCGCCGTGTACGGCTACGGCGTCGTCGGCGGGCGCATCGACGAAGGACGTCGTACGGAGGCCAGGGCGGCGTACGACGCCCACCGGGCCCGGCGGGACGCGCTGGCGCGCGCGGTGCGGGACCTGGGCGGGACGCCGGTGGCCGCGGCCGCGGGCTACGCACTGCCCTTCGCGGTGCCGGACTCCCCGGCGGCCGTCCGGCTCGCCGCGGAGCTGGAGGACCGGGTGGCCGGGGTCTACTCCGACCTGGTGCGCGCCACCGACGGCGCGCGGCGGCGTACGGCCGCGGAGGCCCTGCGGGAAGCGGCGGTGCGGGCGGTGCGCTGGCGCGGCGAGAGCGTAGCCTTCCCTGGGCTCGCCGAGCGGACCACCGCGACGGCGTCGGCGACGCCCACGGCATGACGCCGGATGAGGAAAGGGGACGGCTCGCGTATGGCTTTCGAACCGCCGCGGCGTCTGGTCAGGGCGTTCGGAGAGACGGCACCGGAAGGTGACGACTGGCTGGAGAAGCTGCCCGAGGCGGCTCAACAGGCCGTCGAGCTACGCGAGTTGACCGTGGAGCGGGTCCAGGTGCCCGGTGGGCGCAGCAGCCTGGTCGTGCTGGTGCGGCTGCCGGACGGTACGCCCGCGGTGCTGAAGCTCGCCCCGCGCCGGGCACGGCCGGAGAGCGAGCGGGCCGCACTCGCCCACTGGGGCGGCCTGGGCGCCGTACAACTGCTGGAACCGTTCACCGCCGAGGGCGCGCTCCTGCTGGAGCGGCTGCATCCGGATGTGTCGGTGCGGTCGTTGCCGGAGGCGAAGGCGTTGCTGGAGGCGGCGGGGACGTTGCGGCGGCTGTGGGTGGAGCCGCCGGGTGAGCGTTCCTTCGAGACCGTGGCCGAGCGGACGGGGCGGCAGGCCGTGGCGATGCGGGGTGCGCCCGCGGAGTTTTCGGCCCTGGTGAGCGCGGCTCTCGACGCGCGGGAGTCGCTGCTGGCCGCGCCGCCCGAGGAGCGGTTGCTGCATGGGACGTTCCGGCAGAGCAAGGTGCTGGCCGGGGAGCGGATGCCGTGGTTGGCGGTGGGGCCGGATCCGGTGGTCGGGGAGTGTGCGTTCGATCTGGCGCGGTTGGTGCGGGATCGGGTGGAGGACGTTATTGCCTCGCCGTCGGGGGCGGCGACGATCCGTCGGCGGGTCAAGCGGCTTGCGGAGTCGCTTGAGGTGGATCAGGAGCGGCTTCGGGGGTGGACGTTGTTCCGGGCGGTGGAGTCGGGGGTGCGGGCGCTGAGGGTTGGGCGGCCGAAGGATGCGGAGTTGTTGCTGGAATTTGCCGGGTGGCTTTGAGGGGTTGTGTTCTGGCTGCGGGTGCGTGGGGGCTGGTCGCGCAGTTCCCCGCGCCCCTTTGGGGCGCGTCACCTGGTCGTTAGTTCAAAGCCGCAACGCAGCGGGCCGTTCCCCTCCCTATGGTCGGGGAACGGCCTGTTGCGTTGCTCTACGCGGACAGCCGGGCGATCGCCTCGTCGGCCGTCAGTTCCTCGCGTTCGCCGGTCCTGCGGTCCTTCAGTTCGAGGACGCCCTCGGCTGAGCGGCGGCCGGCTACCAGGATCTGGGGTACGCCGATCAGCTCGGAGTCCGTGAACTTCACGCCCGGGGAGACGCCCGCCCGGTCGTCGACGAGGACGCGCAGGCCGGCCGCGGCGAGCTTCGTCGAGACGTCGAGGGCCAGCTCGGTCTGGAGGGCCTTGCCTGCGGCGACCACGTGCACGTCGGCCGGGGCGACCTCCTTCGGCCAGCACAGGCCCTTGTCGTCGGCGGACTGCTCGGCGAGGGCGGCGACCGCGCGGGAGACGCCGATGCCGTAGGAGCCCATGGTCACGCGGACCGGCTTGCCGTTCTGGCCGAGGACGTCGAGCTTCAGCGCGTCCGCGTACTTGCGGCCCAGCTGGAAGATGTGACCGATCTCGATGGCGCGGTCGAGCTTGAGGCCGGTGCCGCACTTCGGGCAGGGGTCGCCCTCCTGGACGACCACGACGTCGACGTACGTGTCGACCTCGAAGTCACGGCCCGCGACGACGTTCTTCGCGTGCGTGCCCTCCTTGTTGGCGCCGGTGATCCAGGACGTGCCGGGGGCCACGCGCGGGTCGGCGAGGTAGGTGACCTTCTCGCCCAGGCCCTGCGGGCCGACGTACCCGCGGACCAGGTCGGGACGGCCCGCGAAGTCCGCCTCGGTGACCATCTCGACGACGGCCGGGGCGAAGTGCGCCTCGACCTTGCCCATGTCGACCTCACGGTCACCCGGGACACCGACGGCGACGATCTCGCCGCCGACCTTCACGAGCAGGTTCTTCAGGGTGGCGGAGGCCGGGACGCCGAGGTGCGCGGCGAGGGTCTCGATGGTCGGGGTGTCCGGGGTGGGGATCTCTTCGAGGGCGGGCACACCGTCGGCGTCCACCGGCTTCAGCTCGTACGTGATCGCCTCGGTGTTGGCCGCGAAGTCGCAGTTCGGGCAGTCCGCGAAGGTGTCCTCGCCGGCCTCGGCGGGGGCGAGGAACTCCTCCGACTTCGAGCCGCCCATCGCGCCGGCGGTGGCGGCGCAGATGCGGTAGTCGAGGCCGAGACGCTCGAACACCCTCTGATACGCCTGGCGGTGCAGGGCGTACGACTGGGCGAGGCCCTCGTCGTCCGTGTCGAAGGAGTACGAGTCCTTCATCAGGAACTCACGGCCCCGCAGGATGCCGGCGCGGGGGCGGGCCTCGTCACGGTACTTGTGCTGGATCTGGTAGAGGATCACCGGCAGGTCCTTGTAGGAGGACGCCTGGTCCTTCACCAGCAGGGTGAAGATCTCCTCGTGGGTGGGGCCGAGGAGGTAGTCGCCGCCCTTGCGGTCCTGGAGGCGGAACAGCTCGGGGCCGTACTCGTCCCAGCGGCCCGTCGCGTCGTACGGCTCACGCGGCAGCAGGGCGGGGAGCAGTACCTCCTGGGCGCCGATCGCGTCCATCTCCTCGCGGACGATGCGCTCGATGTTGGCGAGGACCTTCTTGCCGAGGGGCAGCCAGGACCAGATGCCGGCGGCGGTACGGCGGACATAGCCGGCGCGGACGAGCAGTTTGTGGCTGAGGACCTCGGCGTCTGCCGGGTCGTCGCGCAGCGTCTTCGCCATCAACTGGGACATGCGCTGGACCGGTGCGTTCGCCATGTGTCTCGTACTCCTGCTGCGTAAGGGTGATGGCAGGAGGTTAGCCGGGCGGTGCGGGGCGGTGGAAATCGGTTAACGGCGGCGGAGGGGGAGCTGGGCGCCCATCACGGCGTACGGCTTCGGGGCGCTGGGGAAGAGGACCTGGCGGGCCAGGTCCTGGTAGCCGAGGGAGTGGTAGAGGCCGCGGGCCGGGCTGTCGGTGTCGATCGCGGAGAGGATCGAGCGGGGTTCGTCGGCGGTGTCCGTGATCGTGGTGATCAGGGAGCGGCCGATGCCGCGGTTCTGGTAGCGCGGGTGGACATGCAGCTCGGTGATCACGAAGGAGTCGTCGAGCCAGTCGGCGTGGCCCTGGGCGCGGAGGTACGGCTCGACGACCGTGGACCACCAGTGGGAGCGGTCGTTGGGCATGCCGTAGACGAACCCGACGAGACGATCCGCCGCGGTGGCGCCGAACGCCCTTGCCCCTGGGTAGGTCATGTGCCGCAGGACGATCTGGCGGCGTACGGCGACCTCGTCGGAACCGAGTCCGAACGCCACTGCTTGGACTGCGAGCGCCTCGTCGATCCGGGCGGGGAGATCCAGGGGTCCGATCACGATGTCTTCGGGGTGGCGGTGGCCGTGACCGGGAAAACGCAGCATGTCGGGGAGACTACAGGGGGGTTCGGGGGGTCGGTTTCAGAAGAGCACGCTCATGAACGCCCCGACTTCCCGGAAGCCCACGCGCTTGTACGTCCTTCTCGCCGCCGTGTTGAAGTCGTTGACGTAGAGGCTGGCGACCGGGGCCACGTCCGCCAGGGCGTAGCGCAGTACCGCCGCCATGCCCGGGGCCGCGATGCCCCTCCCCCGGTACTCGGGGGCCACCCATACGCCCTGGATCTGGCAGGCGCGGTCCGTCGCGGCGCCGATCTCCGCCTTGAAGACGACCTTGCCGTCGGGGCCGAGGCGGGCGAAGGAGCGGCCGGCGCCGACGAGTTCGGCGACCCGGGCCTGGTAGAGGAGACCGCCGTCGCCGGCCATGGGCGAGATGCCGACCTCCTCGGTGAACATCGCCACGCACGCCGGCATGATCGTGTCCATCTCGTCCTTGCGGATGCGGCGGACGTACGGATCCGGGGGGATGTCGGCGGGGAGGTGGTCGGTGACCATGAGGGGCTGGTGGGAGCGGACCTCGCGGGCCGGACCCCAGCTCGGTTCGAGCAGGCGCCACAGCTGGGCGGTGGCCTCGGCGGGGCCGACGATGGAGGAGCAGCGGCGGCCGGCCCTGCGCGCCCGGTCCGCGAAGGCCCGTACGGCCCTCGGTGTCGCGCAGATCGGGACGAGGTTGGCGCCCGCGTAGCAGAGGGACGTCAGCATGCCGTCCTCGTACCAGCCCCACATCTCGCCGCCGAGCCGCCACGGGTCCAGGCCCGCGATATGCACCCGGGATGCCACGAAGGCGTTCGCGACCGGCTCGCGGTCGAGAACGGCGAGCGCGGCGTCCAGGTCACTCGGTTCGAGAACCCGGGAGGTGGTCTGGGTCAACACGTGCGGGGCCCTCACCCTGAAGTCTGCAGATCTCCGCACTGTACCTGCGGAAGCTGAGCGGCGCCGCCCCCGTGAAGGGGGCCGCCCGCTTCCCTCCGACCGTACGTTGAGGTGACCGCTCCTGGGGGCTGCCGTCCCCAGACCCCCGCTTCGGCCTGGCGGCCTCGTCCTCAAACGCCGGACGGGCTGGATAATGCCGACCGGCGTCGAGAGGTCCGGCCCCAGCGGGTGGGGCCAGGGACTCTGCCGACGATCGCCCGGCGATCACTCGTCCGGGATGTCGAGGGTGACCTTGGACAGGGGGCAGCCCACGCACGTCAGGACGTAGCCATCGGCCTTCTGCCGTGGCGTGAGGCAGTTCGGCTCGTTCTGTGTGACCTCTCCGCTGCGGAGCCGCACCATGCAGTCGCCGCAGTTTCCGACCGTGCAGGAGTACGGCATCGGCAGCCCCGCGGCGAGTCCCGCGTCGAGGAGCGTCTGGCCGGGCTCGACCACGACCGCGCCGATCGGGTGCCCCTCCTGCTCGACCGTCATCTCCTGCGGCACGGTCGTCGCGGTCCCGGTGTCCGCACTGCTGGTGTAGCGCTCGTGGTGCACCATCTCCTCCGGGACCCCGAGCCCGGCCAGAACGCCCTGGACGGTGTCCATCAGCGGTTCGGGACCACAGACGTAGTAGTGGGCGTCCCGGGACAGCGACCGGCCGGTGACCCAACGACGCACGCCGTCCGCGTCGAGCCGCCCGTCCCTGCGGGTCAGGACGTGGGTGACCGAGAGCCGGTCGGGATGATCCTTCGCCAGCCGGGCCAGCTCCTCGGCGAAGATGATCTCCTCCGCGCTGCGGCTGCTGTAGAGCAGCGCGATCCGGTCCCGGCCCGGCCGGACGGCGAGCCGCGTGCGGATCATGCTCATCATCGGCGTCACGCCGCTGCCCGCCCCGACGAGCACGATCTCGTCCGGGGGCTGCGGCCCGGCATGGAAGGACCCCGACGGGCCACGCACCGCGAGGCGGTCCCCGGCGCCCAGATTCCGGTGCACGTGGCTGGAGAACCGGCCGCCCTCGACGTGCTTGACGGTGACCTCCAACCGGGACGACCCGGGCGCCGACGAGGCCGAGTAGGCCCGTCGCACCGGGCGGCCGTCGATGTCGGCGACGAGCGTGAAGAACTGGCCGGGCCGGAAGTCGAACGGTCCCGGGTTCTCGGCGGCGTCCTCCAGCACGAGGGTGACCGCGCTCGGTGTCTCCCCGCGCACCTCGACGACGCGCACCTCCCGAAGGAGGTGCTCCGTCCCACCGTCGTCGGCGGAACGCCGGCGCGGGAAGCCACGGCGCCGGCCGCCCGCGCCGGGCTCGATGTCCTCGTAGCCCTCTTTCCGCAGCCCGGAACGGTAGAGACGGTTCCCCACCAGCCGCAGCAGCCAGTTCACTCCCGGGATCGCCCCGACGACCTTGAGCAGGAACGCGGGTGGACCACCGTCGGCGTCGGCCGCGTTGGCGGTGAGGTGTTCTCCTGCCAGCGCCATCAGGTCCGGCATCGCGGCGCGGTCGGGGTGCGCGCCGGGGGTCCACAGCCGCGAGCGCGCCACGGCGTCGTTGCCGGTCACCTCGGCGTGCTCGACGTCGATGAGCAGCGCCAGGTGCGGGGGCATCCCGCGCAGCGCCATCGTCTCCAGCAGCGCGGGATCGTCGGTGATCGCGCCGCGGCCGCGGACATGCAGCACACCACTGCGCCCCGGAACGAGCGCGGCGAACGAGAGCCTGTCGTCCTGCAGCAGGTTGTGGAGCGTGTCGGCGCGTTTGTTGCCCTTGCGGTCCGGGATGACCAGCGTGCGGCTGTCCAGGATCCGCGCCACCGCCTGCCGGTCCCCGCGCGGACTTGTGTCGCTCCCACCGGAGGAGTCCCACGTGGACAGTGCGAGAAACGGTGCCGCGGCCAGGAACTCGGCGACGCCCGGTCCACGCAGGGGCCCTTCACCCGCGAGTTCGGCGGCCGGCTCGGCAGGGGTGGGCGGCTGCCACAGACGGGACCGGAGGACGGCCTGTGCGCAGTGCACGTACGCCTCCTCGATGTCGACGGTCGTCTCCGCGCCCTTGCGTGCGGCCACCGAGCCGTTGACACGCAGGATCTCGCCGACGCCCGGCAGGAGGAAGAACAACGAAACCGGACCGTGCGGGTCGCCGGACCCGGGCAGGGAGAACGAGATCCGCGTGGGCGAGTGGACGCGTGCGAACCCCGGAGTGCCGCCGATGAAGGTCGTCCTGCTGGTGCCGTCGGCATCCCGGTAGCCGAAGGCCGCGATCGGACACCGGGCGAGGACGGTCCGGCAGCCCTCGTCGAGGGCACCGATCTGCTTGAGCATGACCACCGACGCCGGACGGCCGACGGTCGTCTCGACCTCGTCGACCGTCGTCACCCGGCGCAGGCTGCTCGACCGGCTTGCTTGCTGCGCCTTGTTTTCCCAGCTCATGGCACTATTGTGAGCAATAGCTCAGCTCTCTGGCTACTCGCTTTTCATGCCTTGAGGAGGCCTCCGGATGCCGTCGGCCGACCGCCGCCTTCAGCCACGTCGCAAGCCCCGCCAAGTGCGCGCCGAGCTCACCCGCGAGCGCATCCTCACCGCCGCTGCTCACGTTTTCGGCGAGTTCGGCTACGCCGCCGGCACCACCAACCGCATCGCCGAACGCGCCCGCATCTCCATCGGCTCGCTGTACCAGTACTTCCCGAACAAGGACGCCATCCTTGCCGAGCTGATGGTGCGGCACCTCGACCGAGGCACGTGGACCGAGGCCGAGCAGCTCGATCTGTCTGCCGGAACCCTGGGGGCAACGGTGCGGGCACTGGTCCGCGACGCGATCGACAACCACCGCGACGATCCGCAGCTGCTGCGGATCATGCTCGAGGAGGCGCCGCTCTCGCAGGATGTGCTCCATACCATCGACCGGCACGGTAAGAAGCGCGTCGGTCAGGTGCGCGACATCCTCGCCCGGCACCCGGATGTCCGCGTGCGGGACCTCGACACCGCGGCCGAGCTCATCGTGTTCACCGTGGAGACGAACACGCACAAGCTCATGGCCGACCCTCGGAGCATCCCGGTCGAGACGCTCGAGAACGAACTGGTGGACATGGTCACCCGCTATCTTCGCGGCGATCAGTAGCCGCTCACCAGCAACCCCGGAACCTCCGTCAGCCCGCCACCGACACCGACGGCTCGCCCGACTCGGTTCCGTCCGCCTCCATCTGTTCGGCCAGCTTCATGGCCTCTTCGATGAGGGTTTCCACGATCTTGGACTCCGGGACGGTCTTGATGACCTCGCCCTTGACGAAGATCTGGCCCTTGCCGTTGCCGGAGGCGACGCCGAGGTCGGCTTCGCGGGCCTCGCCGGGGCCGTTGACGACGCATCCCATCACGGCTACTCGGAGGGGGACGTCCATGCCGGTCAGGCCCGCGGTGACTTCCTCGGCGAGCTTGTAGACGTCGACCTGGGCGCGGCCGCAGGACGGGCAGGAGACGATCTCGAGGCCGCGCTGCTTGAGGTTCAGGGACTCCAGGATCTGGTTGCCGACCTTGACCTCCTCCACCGGAGGCGCGGACAGCGAGACGCGGATCGTGTCGCCGATGCCCTGGGAGAGGAGGGCGCCGAAGGCCACCGCCGACTTGATCGTGCCCTGGAAGGCCGGGCCCGCCTCCGTCACACCGAGGTGAAGGGGGTAGTCGCACTGGGCGGCGAGCTGGCGGTACGCCTCGACCATGATCACCGGGTCGTTGTGCTTGACCGAGATCTTGATGTCCCGGAAGTCGTGCTCCTCGAAGAGGGACGCCTCCCAGAGGGCGGACTCCGCGAGCGCCTCGGGGGTCGCCTTGCCGTACTTCTGGAGCAGGCGGCGGTCCAGCGAGCCCGCGTTGACGCCGATGCGGATCGGCGTGCCGTGGTCCTTGGCGGCCCGCGCGATCTCCTTGACCTTGTCGTCGAACTGCTTGATGTTGCCGGGGTTGACGCGGACCGCGGCGCAGCCCGCCTCGATGGCGGCGAAGACGTACTTCGGCTGGAAGTGGATGTCCGCGATCACCGGGATCTGCGACTTGCGGGCGATGGTGGCAAGGGCGTCCGCGTCGTCCTGCGTGGGACAGGCGACGCGCACGATCTGGCAGCCGGACGCCGTGAGCTCGGCGATCTGCTGGAGCGTGGCGCCGATGTCCGACGTACGGGTCGTGGTCATCGACTGCACCGACACGGGAGCGTCTCCGCCGACCGCCACGGATCCGACCTGGATCTGCCGGCTCTTCCGGCGCTCTGCGAGCTTGGTCGGAACGGACGGCATGCCGAGAGAAATCGCAGTCATCTGCTGTGCAACCCCAAGTCGTGGATCAAGTCCGGGTCCCGTCGAGGGCGGGCTCCAGGCTTCGAGATTACGGCACCTGCCTGGGCCCGGGCACATCGCGCTCGTAAACCCACTCGATGGAGAGCGGCCCGGCACAGATCGTGTCGGACCGCCACAAACTCCGTATGACTAGGAGATTCTCACCGGGTTAACGACGTCCGCCACGAGCACGAGCAGGGTGAAGCAGATGAAGATCCCAGCCACCACATAGGCCACCGGCATCAGCTTCGCCACATCGAACGGGCCCGGGTCGGGGCGGCGCAGCACCCTCGCCAGGTTGCGGCGCAGGGACTCCCACAGGGCGCCCGCGATATGGCCGCCGTCCAGGGGCAGCAGCGGGAGCATGTTGAAGAGGAACAGGGAGAGGTTGAAGCCGGCGACCAGCATCAGCGCCATGGCGAGTTGTTGCGTCGGCGGGATGTCGAGGGTGAAGATCTCGCCGCCGACGCGGGCCGCGCCCACCACGCCCATCGGGGAGTCCGCCTCGCGCTCGCCGTCGCCGAAGGCGGCGTCCCAGAGGGCGGGGACCTTGCTGGGGATGGCGGCGAGGGAGTCGACGGCGTCGCCGACCCGCTCTCCCATCCAGGTCACGGAGGACCCGAAGTCCTGTTTGACGATGCCGGTGGCGGCGCTGAAGCCGAGGAAGCCCGCCGAGACGAACTCGCCCTGGACGATCTGGCCGCTGGAGTCCTTCTTGGCGACCTGGTTGGCGACGATCTTCGCCTGGAGGGTGACCTCCTCGCCGTCGCGGTCGACGACGATCGGGACGTCCTTGCCGGGGTTGGCGCGGATGAGGTCGGAGAGCTGGTTCCAGTCGTCGGTGCGTACGCCGTCGAAGGAGACGATCTTGTCGCCCGCCTTCAGGCCCGCGGCCGCGGCCGGGGAGGGGGCGTCGGACTTCGCGCAGGTGTCGCGGTTCTCGGTCTGTGCGATGACACACTGGGAGACCGAGCTCACGGTGGTGGTCTGCTGGGAGATGCCGAAGCCCATCAGGACGGTGAGGAACAGCGCCGCCGCCAGGATCAGGTTCATGAAGGGGCCCGCGAACATCACGATGACCTTCTTCCACGGCTTGCGCGTGTAGAAGAGGCGGGTCTCGTCGCCGGGCTGCAGTTCCTCGAAGGACTGCGCGCGGGCGTCCTCGATCATGCCGCGCCACGGTGAGGTGGAGCGGGCTTCGAGGCGGCCGTCGGGGCCGGGCGGGAACATGCCGATCATGCGGATGTAGCCGCCGAACGGGATGGCCTTGATGCCGTACTCGGTGTCGCCCTTCTTGCGCGAGAAGATCGTGGGGCCGAAGCCGACCATGTACTGCGGCACGCGGATGCCGAAGAGCTTGGCGAAGGACAAGTGCCCCAGCTCGTGCCATGCGATCGAGGCCAGGAGGCCGAACGCGAAGATCACTATGCCGAGGATGAACATCAAGGTCGTCATGCACGGGCCTCCGCCGTCTGTGCCGCCAGTTCGCTCGCCCGGGTCCGCGCCCAGGTCTCCGCCTCGAGGACGTCCGCGACGGTGAGTGAAGTTCCCGTACGCGGTGTGCCGTGTTCCTCGACCACGCGCGTCACAGTCTCCATGATCCCGTTGAACGGCAGTGCGCCGGCCCGGAAGGCCTCCACGCACTCCTCGTTGGCGGCATTGAACACCGCCGGGGCCGTGCCCGCGAGCTGCCCCACATGCCGGGCGAGCCCGACCGACGGAAACGCGTCGGTGTCGAGGGGGAAGAACTCCCAGGTGGACGCCTTGCTCCAGTCGAACGTGGGCGCGGCGTCGGGGACGCGTTCCGGCCAGCCGAGGCCGATGGCGATGGGCCCGCGCATGTCGGGGGGCGTCGCCTGGGCGATCGTGGATCCGTCGGTGAACTCAACCATCGAGTGGACATACGACTGGGGATGCACGACCACCTCAATGCGGTCGAAGGGAATGTCGTAGAGGAGGTGTGCCTCGATGACTTCCAGCCCCTTGTTGACCAGGGTCGCGGAGTTGATCGTGATCACCGGGCCCATCGCCCAGGTGGGGTGGGCGAGGGCGTCCGCGACGGTCACCCGGTCCAGGTCCGCCTTCGTACGGCCGCGGAAAGGGCCGCCGGACGCCGTGACGACCAGCTTCCGTACGTCGGCCCGCGAACCGGACGCCAGCGCCTGGAACAGCGCCGCGTGCTCGGAGTCGACCGGGATGATCTGGCCGGGCTTGGCGACCGCCTTGACCAGCGGACCGCCCACGATGAGCGACTCCTTGTTGGCGAGCGCGAGGGTGCGGCCTGCCTCCAGGGCGGCGAGGGTCGGGGCGAGGCCGATCGAGCCGGTGATGCCGTTCAGCACGGTGTGGCAGTCGGCGGCGGCGAGCTGGGTGGCCGCGTCCGGTCCGGCGAGGATCTCGGGGAGCGGCTCCCCCGCGCCGTACTGGGCGGCAAGGGCCTCGCGCAGCGCCGGTACGACGTCCTCGCGGGCGACCGCGACGGTGCGGACGCGCAGCCGGTGCGCCTGCTCGGCGAGGAGGGCGACCCGTCCGCCGGCGGCGGAGAGTCCGGTGACCCGGAACCGGTCCGGGTTGCGCAGGACGAGGTCGATGGCCTGCGTGCCGATCGACCCGGTGGAGCCGAGGACGACCACGTCCTTCGGACCGTCGCCCGACACCGGGTCATAGACGAGGTGCGGATCGGCGAGGGGGGCTGGGCTGTCGCTCATTCCTCCATTGTGGCCGCATCCACTGTCATCGAGGACAACTTCCCCCCTTGTGAAGCTCTCGTGAAGGTCATGTGATAACTCTTCTGTTCCGGCTGGCAGACGACCGGCCATCGGAAGACATCCAGGGGGGATCTCTCCATGCGCATACGCGCCGCTTTCGCCGTGCCCGCACTCGCGGGTGCTCTCGCCCTCACCGGCACCGTGCTCAGCACTCCGGCCCAGGCCGCCGGGGGCGTGGTCATCCGCCACGTCTGGTTCGACAGCCCGGGCTCGGACAACGGCTCCAACCTCAGCCTCAACGGCGAGTGGGTGGAGATCAAGAACACCAGTGGTGCGGCGATCTCGCTGAAGGGCTGGGTCCTCAAGGACAAGGCCAATCACCGGTACGTCTTCCCCGACGTGAAGATAGCGAAGGGCAAGACGATGAAGGTGAAGACCGGCATCGGCAGGGACACCACGGTGAACAAGTACCAGGACCGCGGCTGGTACGTCTGGAACAACACCAGCGACACGGCGACCCTGACCAAGGCGAACGGCACCAAGGTCGACGCCTGTTCCTGGACGACGGCCAACCCCAGCGACAAGTGGTGCTGAGAACCGGCTGACGCCTACCTGATCGGTCGGTGCACGTTCTCCCTCTGTGAGGGGCCGGGGGTCGCGTCCGCGATCCACGGGCCCTCGCCCGAGGGGTCGACGATGCCTTCCTCGAGCCAGGTGTAGGCGCCGCCGAGGACTCCCTTGACGACCTTGCGGTCCAGGTCGTCGGTGTTGGTCCACAGGCGGCCGAAGAGTTCGTCGATGCGGATGCGGGCCTGGCGGCAGAAGACGTCGGCGAGTTGGTAGGCCTCGCGGCCGTGATCGCCCTGGCCGCGCAGGAGTTCGGCCCGGACGCAGGCCGCGCTCATCGCGAACAGTTCCGCGCCGATGTCGACAATCCGGCCCAGGAAACCCTGCTTGGTCTCCATCCGGCCCTGCCAGCGGGACATGGCGTAGAAGGTGGAGCGGGCGAGCTTGCGCGAGGTCCGTTCGATGTACCGAAGGTGCGGCGAGAGGTCGACGCCGCGGTTGAACTCGGCGTACGCGCGCGGGTTCTGGCCCGGTCCCGCGACCAGCTTCGGCAGCCACTTGGCGTAGAAGACACCGGCGTTCCCGGCCGCCTTCGCCTTGTCCTGGAGGGACTTGTCGGGGTCGATCAGATCGCCGGCGACGGACAGATGGGCGTCGACCGCCTCGCGGGCGATCAGCAGGTGCATGATCTCGGTCGAGCCCTCGAAGATCCGGTTGATGCGCAGATCACGCAGGACCTGTTCGGCGGGGACCGCGCGTTCGCCGCGGGCGGCGAGAGACGCGGCCGTCTCGAAGCCCCGGCCGCCGCGGATCTGGACCAGTTCGTCGGCGACGAGCCAGGCCTGCTCGGAGGCGAAGAGCTTGGCCAGCGCGCCCTCGATACGGATGTCGTTGCGGTCCTCGTCGGCCATCTGCGACGACAGGTCGAGCACCGCCTCCATGGCGAAGGTCGTCGCCGCGATGAAGCTGATCTTCGACCCGACCGCCTCGTGGTGCGCGATCGGCTTGCCCCACTGCTCACGCGCGGCCGACCACTCGCGGGCGATCTTCAGGCACCACTTGCCGGCCGCGACGCAGGACGCGGGGAGCGAGAGGCGGCCGGTGTTCAGCGTCGTGAGCGCGATCTTCAGGCCCGCGCCCTCGGGGCCGATGCGGTGGGCGGCGGGGACCCGGACCTGGTGGAAGCGGGTGACGCCGTTCTCGATGCCCCGCAGGCCCATGAAGGCGTTGCGGTTCTCGACCGTGACGCCGGGCGAGTTGGTCTCCACGACGAAGGCGGTGATGCCGCCCTTGTGGCCCTCGCTCTTCGGCACCCGGGCCATCACCACGAGCAGGTCGGCGACGACGCCGTTGGTGGTCCACAGCTTGACGCCGTCGAGGACGTACTCGTCCCCGTCGGGGATCGCGCTGGTCGCGAGTCGTGCCGGGTCGGAGCCGACGTCCGGCTCGGTGAGGAGGAACGCGCTGATGTCCGTGCGGGCGCAGCGCGGCAGGAACCGCTCCTTCTGCTCCTGGGTGCCGAACAGTTTCAGCGGCTGCGGTACGCCGATCGACTGATGCGCCGACAGCAGCACCCCGATCGCCGGGGAGGCCGAGCCCGCCAGGGCCAGCGCCTTGTTGTAGTACACCTGGGTGAGGCCGAGCCCGCCGTACTTGGTGTCGATCTTCATGCCGAGGGCGCCGAGTTCCTTGAGGCCGTCGATGACCTCGTCGGGGATCTTGGCCTCGCGCTCGATCAGGGCCGCGTCCACCTTGGTCTCGCAGAAGTCGCGCAGCTTGGCCAGGAACTCCTCGCCACGCTGCACGTCCTCGGCCGGCGGGGTGGGGTGCGGGTGGACCAGGTCGAGCCGGAAGCGGCCCAGGAACAGTTCCTTGGCGAAGCTGGGCTTGCGCCAGTCCTGTTCCCGGGCGGCCTCGGCCACCTGGCGTGCCTCGCGCTCAGTGACTGAGGGCTTGGTGGGTGCTGCGGACATGAGGCTCACCTCGCCGCGAATAGGGATCTTGGGGCCGCACGTTACTGACTGGTGCTACTGGATCGTTAGTACCCGATACGGGACGACCCCACCACCCCTCGCGCGTCGTCGGCGAGGAGTTGCGCCCCCGTTCCACGCCCCCACGGCCGGTCATGGTAAGCAGGAAGCCGCACCTCGGGAAGGCCGTTCCGGGACGAACCGGCCCAGCCGCGGCCCCGTCTCGCAAGGCCGCGTCGAAGCGCTTCGACAACCTATGGACACCCACCCCCGGTAGGGCTACTGTCGAACCACCCCCACCCGCCCATATTCACACTGCGCACTGTCGAAGCGCTTCACACCACTGGGAGAGCTGGATGGTCACCCTCGCCGAGGTCGCTCAGCACGCCGGAGTCTCGGCGAGCACGGTGAGCTATGTCCTCAGTGGCAAGCGGTCCATCTCCACGACCACCCGGCAGCGGGTCGAGCAGAGCATCCGCGATCTCGGCTACCACCCGAACGCGGGCGCCCGCGCCCTGGCCAGCAGCAGGTCGAACATCATCGCGCTGATGGTCCCGCTGCGCACGGACATGTACGTACCGGTGATGATGGAGATCGCCATCGCGGTCGCCACCACGGCCCGGACGCACGGATACGACGTCCTGCTGCTCACCGGCGAGGAGGGCCCGGACGCCGTCCGCCGGGTCACCGGCAGCGGGCTCGCCGACGGGATGATCCTGATGGACGTCGAACTCGACGACGAGCGGCTGCCGTTGCTGCGCGGCACGGACCAGCCGTCCGTGCTGATCGGACTGCCCGCCGACACCACCGGACTGACCTGCGTCGACCTGGACTTCAGGGCGACGGGCGCCCTGTGCCTGGAACATCTGGCGATGCTGGGGCACCGCGACATCGCTGTCATCGGCGAGGCCCCCGCGGTCTACGAACGGCACACCGGCTTCGCCGAGCGCACCCTCGACGGACTCCGCGGCCGCTCCCAGGAGTTGGGCGTACGACTGCTGCACCGCCCCTGCGACGGCGGATACGACGCGATGGCCGTGACCCTCGCCCGCATCCTCGACGAACGCCCCGGCACCACGGGGTTCGTCGTACAGAACGAGTCGGCGGTCGAACCGCTCCTCGGTCTGCTGCGCCAGCAGGGCCGCGCCATCCCCGAGGACGTGTCGGTGGTCGCGATCTGCCCCGACCAGGTCGCCACCCAGGCCTCGGTGCGGCTCACCTCGGTCGCCATCCCCGCCCAGGAGATGGGCCGGCACGCGGTGGAGCACCTCGTCGCGAAGTTCGAAGGCCGCGGCACCGACGAAGTCCTGCTGATCGCACCCGAGTTGACGGTCCGGGCGAGCACGGGTCCGGCTCCGGCCGCGTCCTGACCACCACCCCTTCCACGTGTCGGCCCCCACCGGGGCTCCCCATGTCCTGAGGAGTACGCCTCGTGAACCAGCCTGCCGAAAGCCAGACCCCGACCGGCGCGGTCAGCCTCGCCCAGTCCTCCCCCACCGTCGGCACGTTCCGTGAGCGGGGCGGGGCGCTGGAGTGGAGCGGTCGTCAGGAGACCGTACGCATCGAGCCGTGGGGTCCGGACGCGGTGCGGGTGCGGGCCCGGCTCGGCGGGCCCGTGCTGGAGGGGCTGCCCGGCGCGCTCCTGGACGAGGCTCCGGCGACCGAGTCCATGGTCAAGGTGGGGGACGGGGAGGGCCGGCTGACGGTCGGCGCGCTGACCGTCGAGGTCAACGCCGAGGGGATGATCCGGTTCCTGCGGACGGACGACCTCTCCGAGATCCTCGCCGAGGAGCGCGCCCACTTCTGGTGGCCGGGCCCCCGTCTCTACACGGCCGTCGGCAACGGCCACCAGCGCCTGGAGCAGCGTTTCGCCGCCTACGACGACGAGAAGCTGTTCGGTCTCGGCCAGCACCAGCACGGGCGCCTGGACCAGAAGGGCCTGGTCGTGGACCTGGTCCAGCGCAACGCCGAGGTCGGCATCCCGGTCCTCACCTCCAGCCGCGGCTACACCCTGCTGTGGAACAACCCGGCGATCGGCCGGGTCGAGCTGGCGGGCAACGGCACCCGCTGGGTCGCCGACTCGGCCCGCCAGATCGACTACTGGATCACCGCGGGCGCCCCGGCCGAAGCCCAGCGCCGCTACAGCGCGGTGACCGGCCGCACCCCGATGCTGCCGGAGTGGGCGGCGGGCTTCTGGCAGTGCAAGCTGCGCTATCGCACGCAGGACGAACTCATGGCCGTGGCCCGGGAGTACAAGCGCCGGGGCCTGCCCATCTCCGCCATCGTCTGCGACTTCTTCCACTGGACCCATCTGGGCGAGTGGAAGTTCGACCCGAAGGAGTGGCCGGACCCGGCGGCGATGGTGCGGGAGCTGGCGGAACTCGGCATCAAGCTCGTCGTGTCGGTCTGGCCGTCGGTGTCCCCGCTGAGCGAGAACCACCCGGTCATGGAGCAGCGCGGCTACTTCATCGGCACCCAGTACGGCCCCATGGCCCACGCCGACTGGCCCGACAAGGAGGTCGCCTCCACCGTCCAGGTCGCCTTCTACGACGCCACGAACCCCGAGGCGCGGGACTTCATGTGGTCGAAGGTGAAGGCGAACTACCTGGACCCGTACGGCATCACCGCCTTCTGGCTAGACGCCTGCGAGCCGGAGCTGAAGCCGGGCTTCCAGGAGAACCTGCGCTACTGGGCGGGCCCGGGCCTGGAGGTCGGGAACATGTACCCGGCCGAGAACTCCCGCGCCTTCCACGAAGGGCTGGTCGCGGAGGGCGAGTCCGAGATCGTCACCCTCAACCGCTCGGCCTGGGCGGGCAGTCAGCGCTACGGCGCCGCCCTGTGGTCCGGCGACATCGGCACCGACTTCCCGACCCTGCGCCGCCAGATCGCGGCGGGCCTCAACACCGCCCTGTCCGGCATCCCCTGGTGGAACACCGACATCGGCGGCTTCCACGGCGGCGACCCGAGCGACCCCGCGTACCAGGAAGTCATGGTCCGCTGGTTCCAGTTCGGCACGCTGTCCCCGCTGATGCGTCTGCACGGCTTCCGCGACCCGGGCATGCCACTGGGCCCTGCGATGACCGGCGGCCCGAACGAGGTCTGGTCCTACGGTGAGCAGGCCGGCGCGATCCTGGAGCGGTACCTGCGCCTGCGCGAGCGCCTGAAGCCGTACGTCCTCCAGGTTATGCGCGAGGCCCACGAGGAGGGCCTGCCGGTCATGCGCCCGCTGTTCCTGGAGTTCCCCGAGGACCAGGCGACGTGGTCGGTCGACGACTCCTACCTCTTCGGCCGGGATCTGCTGGTCGCCCCGGTCCTCACGGCGGGCGCCACGGCCCGCACCGCGTATCTCCCGGCGGGTGCGACCTGGACGGACGCGTGGACGGGGACGACGTACGAGGGCGGTACGACCGTGACGGTCGACGCCCCGCTGGACCGCATCCCGCTGTTTCTGCGGGACGGGGTCCGGCTACCGATAGGGGAGTAGCCGGGCGGGAGATGGCCGGAGCCTGACGGTTCCGGCCATCTCTGTTTCACCGGGGCTGTCGTCTCAACGCCGCTGTGTGGCAGGAGAGTTGGACTGGGTAGGGTCCCTCCGTTCCGCACCGTCCCGTCTGTCGAAGGGTGCCCTGTGTCCTCGTCCCCCCTCCCCCTCACCCTGGCCAATCTGCTGCTCCGGCCGGCGTTCCGCTCCCGTCACCGGCCGGACCGGGTCTTCGACCGGATCCTCGCCGGGACCGGACAGGCGGAGGGCGACCGGGAGTTCGTCGACGGCTTCCGGCAGTTGCTGGGATGGTGGGCCGAGGCGGAGAACCTCACCCCGGTCGGCTGGGCGGCCGCGCAGGCGCATGTGCGCCGGCATCTGCTCAACCGGGCCACGATCCGGCAGCTGATCGCCGAGCATCCCGCGATCGAGCAGGAGCCCCTCGACAGACCGGTGTTCGTGGTGGGCCTGCCGCGCACCGCCACCACGCTCACCCACGGCGTGCTGTCCCTCTCCGCCGAGCACCGATGTCCCCGGCTGTGGGAACTGCTCAGGCCGGGCCTGGAGATACCCGCGGAACGACGACGTAAGGCGATGGCACCGGCACGGTGGCTGGTCACGGGCACGAACCTCTTCTCCCCGCGCTTCCGTGACATCCACCCCATGGTCGCCGACGGCCCCGAGGAGTGCACCTTCGTCCTGCCGCACGCCCAGGCACCGCTCACCCAGGCCCGCATCCCCGCGTACCAGGCCTGGCACTACGCGCACGACTTCGTCCCCGACTACCGCTACCTCAGGCAGGTCCTCCAGGTCCTGCAGTACGGCCGCCCGCGCCGCCGCTGGATCCTGAAGTCGCCGATGCACCTGGAGAACCTGGACGCGCTGCGCACGGCCTTCCCCGACGCGACGATCGTCTGGACCCACCGTGACCCGGCCACCGCCGTGGCGTCCTTCTGCAGTCTGGTGGAGCACGGCATGGCCGTCAGCAACCGCCCCCTCGACCTGCACGGCATCGGCGCGACCTGGCTGGAACTGCTGAGCCGCTCCGCCGCGCGCGGTGTCGCCGCCCGGGCCGCCATCCCCCGCGACGCCCTGGTCGACGTGCCGTACTCCTGGCTCGGCACCGACCCGGCCGCCGGCGCCCCCAAGCTCTTCGCGGCCATCGGCGCCCGCTGGACCGAAGCCGACGCCGCCCGGCTCCCCGGCGTCACCGCCCGCCCCAAGGGCACCCGCCGCCACACCTACGACCTGTCCCGCTACGGCCTGACCCACGCCGACGTCGAGGCCGCCTTCACCGGCTACAACGCACTGCGGGCCGAGGTCGACCGCGCCTGACGGCACGGACCGGCCCCGGCCCGGCGTCGGTCAACTACTGCTGACCGTCAGGTTGTTGGTGCGGAAGTCGAGCCCGCCGGACGACGAGGTGATCTCGTAGCCGAACTGGACGTCGCCGATGGTCTCGTTGCTGGACATCCAGCCCTTGGTGCCCGAGATCCAGCTGAGGATCGGCTTGATGTTCACGCTGCCGGAGCTGGAGTCGGAGGTCCGCAGGAACGAGAACACCTCGTTGACGCCGTTGCTGCCCTTGTAGACGTTCCACGTGTGGCCGCCGAGGGTCACGCTGCCCTGCGAGGTGCCCAGCGGGCCGACGGCTCCGTTGTAGTTGACCCAGAGCATGATCTCGTAGTCGTAGTCCGTGTCCCAGATGTCGTACGACGTGTTGTACGCGCCGGACGACGGGACCGTGACGTTGTAGTTGCTGGTGAGCGAGCCGATCGAGGCGATCGTCTTGTTGATCACCTTCTTGGAGTTGGGGTACGACTTGATGCCGCCGGTGTTGGGGTGGTTCGCCCAGACGCCCCAGTTGGTGCCGGAGTTGGCCCAGACGCACTGGCCGCCGGCGCCGGAGCCCCAGATGTTGTTGTAGAGCGTGTAGCCGTTCAGGTTCGTGTTGCCCCACTGGTCGCAGGAGTTCCAGACCGCGGCCTGGGCGGGGGCGGAGGCGAGGCCGACGGTGGCGCCGAGCGCGAGGGCCGGGGCCAGCAGGGCCTTGGTGATTCTGCCGAGCGTGCGGGTTGTTGCCATGGTGTCCCTTCCATGGATGGGGGGATGAGCACGGGTCTAGCAGGGGACTAGCAAGGGACTAGCGGTGATTCACCACGTCTCCAGGGTGAGGACGTGGTCTTCTCCGGCGACGAGGTCGAGCGGCCGTGCACCGGAGGAAGTCCGGAGTTCGACGCGGTGGGTGCGCGTGGGGCGTACGACCGCGGTGGCTTGCTGTGGGCTCCAGCTGAGGTCGACCTCCGCGCCGAACCTCGTGCGGATGCCGGTGAGTTCGCCCTTCGGGTACGCCGCCGGAAGCGCGGGCAGCAGCACCAGCCGGTCCGGGGTCGACTGCACGAGCATCTCGATCACGACGGCGGGCAGGGTGTGGGCGGCGTCCGCGTTGTAGACGTCGAGGTTCGGGTAGTGCGAACTCATCAGCGATGCGTGGAAGAAGTCGCCCTTGAGGACCTGGCCGAGGGCATGCGCCACCCGGTCGCCGTCACGCAGCCGGGCCGCGACGAGGGCGTGGTGGAGGTGGCCGTGCGCGGAGTCGTTCTCGGCGCCGCGGAGTTCGAGGGCGCGGTGTGCGGCGGTGGCGAGGTCCGGGGTGTCGTAGGGGTTGATCTCGTCGAGCGGCCAGACGCCGTAGAGGTGGCTGAGGTGCCGGTGGTCGTAGGTGTCGTCGAGGCCGGGCCAGGCCCACTCCGCGAGCGCGCCGTCGTCATTGATCCGGTGCGGCGGAAGCCGGTCGGCGAGGGCACGCCACGCCCCCGCCTTCTCCGGGTGGTACTCGGCGGCCGTGCGCAGGGCGTGCCGGGCCGCGGAGAGGTCCATCGCCGCGTTGATCGCGCCCCAGCTCGCGTTCGCGGGCCGGTTCTCGGGTGAGTAGGAGGGGACGACGATGACGCGTCCCTCGTCGTCGCTGCGGGTGAGGAAGTCCTCGTAGAACTGGGCGACTTCGGCGAGCGTGTCGCCGGTGCGCGGGTCGCGTTCGCCGCGGGTCTCGTCGTGGTCGACGAGCGGCTTGAGCAGCCAGTCGGCGCCGGCGGTCCACAGGTGCAGCGGGTATTCGCGGTTGAAGTGGTACGTCAGCCCGGACTCGCCGTCGCTGTGGGCCGGAGCGACGGCGCCCCGGGCGCCGAAGACCGCGCGCGCGTTCTCACGCCAGTCCGGAAGCTGGCGGCCGATGAGGCCGGCGAGGGCGTCGGTGACCTCGGGGAGTGCGGCGGCCGCGGCCGACGCGGTCTGGAGGTTGACGTTGGCGTCGTTGGTGAACGCCCCCGACCAAGCCGTGTTCCAGTCACCGGTCCACAGGCCGGTGAGACGGGGCGGGAGCAGGCCGGCGGCGGAGAGCAGGTGGTAGCGGCCGGCGGCGAAGAGGCGTTCCAGGAAGGCCGGGCTCTCTGCCTGCTCAAGCAACTCCGAGCCTGGCAGGGCGCGTTCGGTGGGGTCAGCGTCCAGGTCGAGCGTCACACGCGTGTAGGCGGTGCGGTGGAGGGCGGTGTGGCGGTCGAGGAGGTGGGTGTAGGAGTCGGTCGGTTGGTGCTCGTCTGCGGGCTCGTTGTGGCTTGTCGCGCCCCGCGGCGGAGCCGCATTTCGATACAGCCCCGCGCCCTTTCGGGGCACTAGGTCTTGCAGGTCACGGGACACGGCGGGTACGTCGATCTCGCCGGTGTGACGCAGGACGCGGGTCAGCAGCAGGGCCGAGGTGGCGCCGGTGAGCTGGAGACCGAGGGGCGTGAGCGCTGTACGGCCGCCGGTGACGATGACCAGCGTGATGCCCGTGTACGCGCGGTCGCTGCCGGGGTAGCGGGCGCGCAGGTTGAGCAGGGCGCCGTCGGAGGTGAGGACGGCGCCGTGGCCGACGGCGAGGTCGTGCGGGGCGCCGGGGAGGCGGTGGTCGAGGGCGATCGTGAGATCGGCGCCGGTGACCCGCTGGACGATGACGTCGTCGGCGCGGGAGACGAAGACGCGGCTGTCCCAGCCGTCGCCTTCGGCATGAACGACGCCGGTCGTGAAGTCGACCGAGCGACGGTAGTACCTGCCCGCGCCGGGCGCCCGCCGCAGCCGTATCTGAAAGGCCGGGTGGAAGGGCTGCACCCACTGGAGGTCTCGCCCGTCCGTGAAGTCCTCCGCCGCCCGCACGTCTCCGGCGAGCAACCGGTCCTGGAGTTGCGGGAGTTGGGAGGCCAGCTCGGGCGGGCGGGCACGCTCGCCGCCGTTGGGACGGACCAGGGTGTGGTGGGTGACGACGACCCGCTCGTCGTTCGGGTCGCCGAACACAAGGGCGCCGTGGTGGCCGTTGCCGCTGAGGTAGCCGTCCTCCCAGCGGGTGGCGGGGGTGGGCTCCCAGGTGCCGTGGACGGGGCCTGCGGCGTGGGTCGTCATGGGCGCAGCACCGCCACTCCGTAGCGGCCGAGGGTGAGCTGGTTCGTGCACGACTCTCCCGTGAGCAGGTCTTGGTGGGTGCCGGGAACGTCGATGGTCACCGGCTCGCGTCCGTGGTTGAGGACGAACAGTAGATCACCTCGCCGGACGGCCTCCACGATCGGAGGCAGTCCGTCGAGCACGGGCCGGACGCCCGCGTCGGTGGCGATCCGGGAGAGCAGGTCGCGCAGCGCGGCCGGCTCGGGGAGGGTGGAGACGTACCAGGCGCGATCCTTGTGGAGCACGGCGGGCAGGCCGCCGAGTTCGCCGCCCTTGTACGAGACGGTCGTCGCGCCGCCTCCGGCCTCGATCTCCTCCGACCACAGCGTCCCGCGGAACCCGTCGCACTCGACGGTCTCCCCCGCGTCCAGTGGCCACCACTCGTGCAGGGTGCGGATGCCGAACAGCTCGCGCAGCCGGGCGTCCATGCCGCCGGGGCGTACCCGGTCGTCCTCGTCGGCGATGCCGGTGAGGAAGCCGCAGACGAGGGTGCCGCCGCCGTGGACGTACGCGAGGAGGTTCTCGATCGCCGTGTCCGTGAGGAGGTAGAGGTGCGGGACGACGACGAGCTTGTACCGGGTGAGGTCGTGCTCGGGGTGGGCGAAGTCGGTGGTGAGGTGGGCTTCCCAGAGGGCGCGATGCCAGGCGCGGAGGATGTCGGGGTGGTCGACGTGGGTGGAGAGGCGGCCGTCGTGGGCGCCGGCCCACCAGGAGTGCCAGTCGTGGAGGATGGCGATGTCGGACGCGATACGACCGCCGGTCACCTCACCACCGATCTGGTGCAGCTCGGCCCCCAGCTGCTTGACCTCCTGATAGGTACGGCCCTCCTCCCCCGCGTGGCTGACCATCCCGGAGTGGAACTTCTCCGCGCCCTGCCGGGACTGCCGCCACTGGAAGTAGCAGACGGCGTCGGCACCGCGGGCCACCGCCTGGAGCGACCAGAGGCGATTCATTCCGCGCGGCTTGGGGTGGTTGACGCCCCGCCAGTTGACCGGCCCGGCCGCCTGCTCCATCAGCATCCAGGGGCCGCGGGCCTGCGAACGGGTCATGTCCTGGACGAGGGCGCCGCTCTGGGCACCGTACGGATCACGCGGATCGGGATAGATGTCGACGGAGACGACATTCTCCTCGTCCGCCCAGCGCCAGGCGTCCTGCCCCACCCACAGCGGCATGAAGTTACTGGTCACCGGGATATGCGGGGTGTGCCGCCGGACGATGTCCCGCTCGGCGACGTAGCACTCCAGGAGCATGTCGGAGGTGAAGCGTTTGAAGTCCAGTACCTGGGTGGGGTTCTTGAGGTAATGCGCGTGGCGCGGCGGGAGCACCTCGTCCCACTCGCCGTAGCCCTGACTCCAGAAGGCGGTGCCCCAGGCGGTGTTGAGGGCCTCGAGGGTGCCGTACTTCCCCTGAAGCCACCGCCGGAAGCGAACGGCGGCCTCATCGCCCCAGTCGAACGTGCAGTACTCGTTGTTGATGTGCCACAGGGTGAGGGCGGGGTGGCTGCCGTAGCGCGCGGCGAGATCCTCGGTGATGGCAGCGGCGTACCGTCGATACGCCTCACTGGAGTGCGAGAAGTGCTGCCGCCCACCCCACCATTCGACGCGCCCGTCCTCGTCGCGGGGCAGCGTCTCGGGGTGCAGCCGGCCGAGCCACGGCGGCGGCGAGGCGGTGGGCGTGGAAAGGACCACGCCGATGCCATGGTCGTGCATCAGATCCATGAGCCGATCGAGCCACCCGAACTCCCGTACCCCCGGCCGGGGTTCGAGCTTCGCCCAGGAAAAGACCCCGAGGGTGACGGAGTTGACGCGTGCCTCTTTCATCAGCCGCACATCATCAAGCCACACCTCCTCCGGCCACTGCTCGGGGTTGTAGTCACCGCCGTAGACGATGCGATCGCGCGTGACATCACTGAGGGCCGGCAGATGGGACGTGCGCATGACATACCTCAGTTCTATGAAAGAGGGGGACTAGGAGCGCCCCAAAGGGGCGCGGGGAACTGCGCGACAAGCCACAACGAGCCCGCAGCCGCCAGACGATCGAAAGCACCCCTTGAATAGGCGCCCCGTCACCCCTTAACCGCCCCCGTCAACATCCCCTTCTTGAAATGCCGCTGCACAAACGGCGAAAGCACAGCCACCGGCAACAAAGCCATCACCATCACAGCCATCTGCACAGCAAGCCCGGACAACTGCCCCGTCTTGATCGCCTGCCCCAACCCCACCGGCGCCTCCTGCTTCTGCACCAGCTGAATCATCACGTTCTGCAACGGCATCATGTCCTGCTCGTTCAGATACAGCGACGCATTGAACCAAGCACTCCAGTACCCCACCGCATAGAACAACGTGATCACCGCGATGACGGCCCGCGACAACGGCATGACGATCTGCCAGAGAATCCGGAAATCCCCCGCCCCGTCGATCCGCGCACTGTCGGTCAGCTCCTGCGAGATCCCCATGAAGAATCCCCGCAGCACCAGGATGTTGAAGACACTGATCGCGCTCGGCAGGATCAACGCGAGATACGTGTCGGTCAGCCCGAGCGTCTGCACCAGCAGATACGTGGGAATGAGCCCGGCACTGAAGAACATCGTCGCCAGCAGCGTCATCAGAATCCACCGGTGCGCCAGCGACCCGGTCCGGGACAACCCGTACGCGCACAGCACGGACACGGTCATCGAGAAGACCGTACCGACCAGCGTGACCAGCACGCTGATGATCGCGGCCCGCGTGACCTGACCGCCGCTGAGCAGTTCCGTATAGGCGATGAAGGTGATGTCCTTGGGGATCATCACCAGCCCGCCGGCCTCGTCGATGGTCTTGCGCGTGGACAGACTGGTGACCACCACGATCCACAGCGGAAAGAGGATCGCGAAGCAGGCAAGCCCCAGGACCAGCCCCTTGCCGGCCAGCCCCACCTTCGTGGGCTCCTCCTCCCACACGGGACGAGGAGGCGCGGCCAGGCGCCCGGGCGTTCGCGCGGGTTTGTCGATGACGGCGGTCACTTCTTGTACACCCCCTGCTCGCCCATGAGATGGGCCACCTTGTTCGCGGCGAGGACCAGTCCGATGCTGACGACGCCCTTGACGAGTCCGGCGGCGGCCGCGTAGCCGAAGTCCTGGTTGCGGACGCCGTTCCACCACACGAAGGTGTCGAGCACTTCCGCGGCGCCCGGTCCCACCGCGTCGCGTTGCAGCAGGATCTGCTCGAAGCCGACGGTGAGGGCGTCACCGACGCGCAGCACCAGCAGCAGCGCGATCACCGGCCGCAGCGCGGGCAGGGTGACATGCCACATGCGGCGCCAGCGGTTCGCGCCGTCCATCGCGGCGGCCTCGTACAGATCGGGACTGACGGCGGCCAGCGCGGCGAGGAAGACGATGATCCCCCAGCCGGCGTCCTTCCACACGGTCTGCGCGGTGACCAGGAACTTGAAGGTCTCCGGGTCGGTCATGACGCTCAGGCCGTCGTAGCCGTGGTCGCGCAGCAGTGTCGACAGCAGCCCGGCGCCACCGAGCAGCTGCTGGAAGACGGCGATGACCAGCACCCAGGAGAAGAAGTGCGGCAGATAGAGAACGGCCTGCGCGATCGCCCGCACCCGGGGCCTGACCACGCTGTTGATGAGCAGCGCGAGCAGGACCGGGATCGGGAAGAACAGCACGAGCTGGAGGAAGAACAGCACCAGGGTGTTCTCGAGCGCCTGCCAGAAGGCGGAGTCCTCGAAGATCCGCTGGAAGTTCTCCACTCCCACCCAGGGGCTGTTCAGGATGGAGACGATGCCGTTCTCGCTGATGTAGGGGTCGTAGTCCTGGAAGGCGACCACGTTGCCGAGGATCGGCACGTAGTTGAAGAGCAGGACCAGGACGACCGCCGGCAGCGTCATCAGCAGCAGGACGCGATCGCGCCGGAACCTCAGTCGCAGGCTCAGCTTGTCCGGAGGGCGTTTCCCCGGTGAGCCGGTGGATCCGGTGGTGCCGCCGGACTCCACCGGGGTCTTCGCCGTCGTGTCGGCCTCGGCCCTGCTCCGAGGCACCGTGCTGTGGGACACGGCCGTTCTCCTTGCCTCGGTGCCCGGTCAGTTGGCCGCGGTGCCGTTCTCGTCGAGGATCTGCTGGTACCAGTCGCGCAGCCGGTCGCCGCCCTTGCTCTTCCAGTCGGAGACCCACTGCTGCAGGTCGCTGATCTTCTTGCGGCCGCGGACGACGTCGTCCTCCATCTGCTCCATGTCGTTGGTGAGGTTGGTGAAGCGGCCCGGCTCGGTGATCTGCATGCCCCAGAAGGAGGACTTCTTGGTGAAGGCGCCCATCCGCTGCTGCCACTCGACCTGGCCCTTGGCGACCTCGGGGAAGTCGGGGTGCGCGGTGGTCGCGGCGGGGCTCGCCACCATGACGTAGGCGTTCATCACGTCGATGTTGCCCTGGTCGGTCTTGGTGGGGACGCCGTCCTTGACGGTGTAGTGGGTGCCCTCCACGCCGTAGTTGGTCATCATGTACTCCTTGGTGCCGTACGGCGCCGCGGTGACGTTCGCGACGGCGAGCACGTCGCGGATGACCGACTCGGAGGCCTTCTTGTTGACGAAGGCGAAGATGCCGGCGGGCTGTTCGGCCCAGATGGTGGGGTTGCCGCCGTCGTGGCCCCAGACATCCATGGCCCAGACCTTGAACTCCGGGTTCTGGACGGCCTGTTCGGCGGTGCGGCTGTACCACTGCGAGATGTTGTTGGGGTAGATGAGGAACTCGCCCGCCGCGAACTTGGGCCCCGGGTCGGGAGCGTTCTTGCCCAACTTGGAGTCGGGGTGGACGACGCCCGCCTCGAAGAGTTTGCGGGACCACTCCAGCGCTTCCAGGTACTCCTCGGTCTCGATGCGGTAGACCAGCTTGCCGTCGACCAGGTTCCAGCCGAGCGGCTTCTCGCTGCCGGAGAGCACGCCGAAGGCCTGGAAGGCGGTCCACTTCATGTCCAGGCACGCCCAGCGCTTGGCCTTCGCGTTGGTGATGTCCTTGGCCAGGGCCATGAACTCGTCGCAGGAGCGCGGGATTTCGTAGCCCTCCTTGTCGAAGATGTCCTGGCGGTACAAGGGCGCGATGCCGGGGGCCCACGGTGCCGGCTGGGGCAGACCGAGCAGCTTGCCGCCGAAGATGGAACGCCGCCAGGCGTCCGTGGGGATCGCCGCGAGGTTCGGGTAGTCCTTGACCGCGTCACCGGAGAGGTAGGGGCCCAAGTCGGCGAACTTGCTGATGATGGCGCTGGGTATCTTGCCGCCCATGTTCCAGCCGGGAACCACCACGACGTCCGGGATGTCGCTGGAGGCGAGCACCGCGCCGAGCTTCTGGTCGTAGGTGTTGCCGTCCTGGTTCTGCCACTGGACGTCGACACCGATCAGGTCGTTCATCCCCCGGTAGTAGGGGTTGTTGCCCTTCGGCGGCGAGCCCCAGAACGGCGACATGATGGTGACCTTGGAGCCCTTGCCGAGCTTCTTGGACACCGAGGTCTTCAGGTCGGCGAGGTCCAGCTTGCTCGTGAAGCCGACCGCGGAGCCGTTCTTGGCGGGGATGTCGGGTGTCACCACGTTGTTGGTGACATACGCCGGCAGGATCTTCTTCGCGTCCTTGCCCGACGTGGTCCCCTCCCGCGACCCGCTCTCCGACCCGCCGCACGCGGCAAGCAGCGGCATCCCTCCACCCACCGCCACAGCGGCGACCGCCGTGTTGGCGAGGAAGGTTCTCCGGCTGGGGGCAGCGGAGGAGGAAGCGGCGTTCGGCGTCATTGCGTCAACCCTTCATGGCGCACCAGGACACCCGGCGGGGGCCGTCGGCTGCGGTGTCTTGAGTGGAACTGGCTGTAGTCGAAGCGCTTCGATGTTGCTGTGAGGTTAAGTGAACCCCCAGGGGTGCACAAGGGTCGCTTCCAAGATTCCTCCGACGCTTTATGACCGACCTTTTGTTATGCACCGCTTGAACTGACAGTGTCGATGTCTTGACACCCGGCCTAGCGTCGAACCAGCATCGAAGCGCTTCGAAAGAGCCGAGCCGATCCATCGCAAGGGGTTCCCCACGTGACCGCACACACGCCGCACACGCCGCCTTTTCGCGATCCGGGGCTGCCCGTCGCGAAGCGCATCGACGATCTGCTGTCGCGGCTGACCCGGGACGAGAAGACCGGATTCCTGCACCAGTTCGCCCCCGCCGTGGAACGGCTCGGCGTCGCGGCCTTCCGCACCGGTCAGGAGGCGCTGCACGGCGTGGCGTGGATGGGCCCCGCGACGGTGTTCCCGCAGGCTGTGGGCCTGGGCGCGACCTGGAACCCGGATCTCGTACGACGGGTCGGCGACGCCGTCTCCAAGGAGATCCGGGCGCTGCGCGTCCGCGACGACCGCGTGGGCCTGAACGTCTGGTCCCCGACCGTCAACCTCCTCCGCCACCCCCTGTGGGGCCGCAACGAGGAGGGCTACTCCGAGGACCCGAAGCTCACCTCCGCCATCGCCACCGCGTACACGCACGGCCTGCGCGGCGACCACCACACGTACTGGCGCACGGCCCCCGTCCTCAAGCACTGGCTCGCCCACAACAACGAGACGGACCGCGCCGTCGCCTCGTCCTCCGTCCGCCCGCGCGTCCTGCACGAGTACGACCTGCGCGCCTTCCGCGAAACGGTGGAGGCGGGCGCGGTCGCCGGGGTGATGCCGGCGTACAACCTGGTCAACGGCCGTCCGAACCACGTCTCGCCGTACCTGCGCGAGCAGCTGCGCACCTGGAGCGAGGACGAGCTGCTGGTCTGCTCGGACGCGGGCGCGCCCTCCAACCTGGTCGACCACGAGCACTACTTCGACACCCACGAGGAGGCGACCGCCGCCGCGCTCCTCGCCGGCGTCGACAGCTTCACCGACCACGGCACGGACAGCTCGCAGATCGTCGCGCGCGTCCAGGGCGCCCTGGAGCGGGGCCTGTTGACGGAGGCCGACCTCGACGCGGCGGTCCGCCGCCAGCTCTCGGTCCGGTTCCGGCTCGGCGAGTTCGACGCGTACGACGAGACCGGCGCCTTCGACACCCCGGAGCACCGCGCGCTCGCGCAGGAGGCGGCCGAGCAGGCGATCGTCCTGCTCAAGAACGACGGCCTGCTCCCCCTCGCCCCCGACACCCGCCTCGCCGTCGTCGGCCTGCTCGCCGACGAGTGCAAGCTCGACTGGTACAGCGGCACGCTGCTGCACCGCTCGACACCGCTGGAGGGCCTGTACGAGCGGTTCGGCGCCGAGCGGGTGGAGTTCGCGGAGGGGGTGGACCGCGTACGGCTGCGCACATCCGACGGCTCCTACCTGTACGTTCCCCCCGCGGACGGCGTCGACGAAGTCCGCGGCGCCGAGGGCGCGCTGGACCCCGCGCTGCTCGCCGGCCGTACGGACCTCCCGCCGCTCACCACCGACGCCACCGGCACCGAACTCGCCCTCGTCGACTGGGGCGAGGACGTCCTGACCCTGCGCGCCCCCGACGGCCGCTACCTCTCGGTCGCCGACGACGGCCGCGTACGCGCCTCCGCCGACCAGCCCGGAGGCTGGGTCGTCCAGGAGACGTTCCGGCTGGAACCGCATGAGAACGGACACCTCCTCAGGCACATCGGTACCGGTCGCCACGTCTCTGTCGCCGCCGACGGCGTGAAGGTTGCCGAGGAGAACCCTGAGATCTTCCGGCTGGAGATCGTGGAGCGTGGCGAGGACGCGGTGGCGCGGGTCGCCGCGCAGGCGGACGTGGTCCTGGTCGTCGCGGGCAACGACACGCACATCAACGGCCGCGAGACCGAGGACCGTACGACCCTGCGCCTGCCCGGCCACCAGGAGCGCCTGCTGCGCGCCGCCCGCACCGCGAACCCCGCCACGGTGCTGACGCTGGTCTCCGCCTACCCGTACGCGGTCGAGACGGCCGCCCTCCCCGCCGTCCTGTGGACCGCACACGGCGGCCAGGCGGCCGGCACCGCCCTGGCCCGGGTCCTCGCCGGCGACGTCTCCCCCGCGGGCCGCCTCCCGCAGACCTGGTACGCCGACGACGCCGACCTCCCCGACCTGCTCGACTACGACGTCATCGGCTCCCGCCAGACCTACCTCTACTTCGAGGGCACGCCCCTGTTCCCCTTCGGCCACGGCCTGTCGTACGCGTCCTTCACGTACGCCGATCTGTCGGTCCGGGTGGAGGGCGAGACGGCGCATGTCTCCTTCAGCGTCACCAACACCGGTGATGTGACCGCCGACGAGGTCGCCCAGCTCTACACCCGCGTCGTGGACCCGTCGGTCCCGCGCCCGCGCCGCGAGCTGGTGGCCCACCGCCGCATCACGCTCACCCCGGGTTCGACCGAGCAGCTGACCTTCGAACTCCCGCTGTCCGCCTTCGAGTTCTGGGACGTCGCGCACGGGAAGTGGCGGCGCGAGCCGGGCCCGTACGACGTATTCGTCGGCGCGTCCAGCGAGGACATCCGCCTGCGGACGACCCTTGTCCTCGACGGCGAGCCGGCCAGCCCCCGCCCGGTCGCCCGACGCGGCCTGGACGCGGCCGACTTCGACGAGCAGAGCGGATCGATGATCGTCGACCTGACGAAGGTGGCGGGCGACGCGGTGACGCCAGCGGGCAGCTCAGCGGCCGAACTCGTCTACCGTGCCTGCGACTTCGGGACGGGTGTCACGCAGGTGAGTGCGACGGTGGCGGGCGTGGGCGCGGTGGAGGTGTCGCTGGACGGCGGCCCCGCACTGGCGGTCCTGGAGGCTGTCGCTGGATCGGGCCCGTACGACTACACCACCCTCGGCGCCGATTTCCATGGCGCAGGCGTGCACGACGTGTACCTCAGACTGCGCGGCCCGGTGCGGCTCGCGCATGTCGGCTTCTCCGGTTGAGGGTCCGGAGCAGGCCGGCCACAGAGAAGGGGCCCGGCACCGGAAGGCATCGGTGCCGGACCCCTTCGGGAAGTCTATATGAAAATGGTTCCCATGAGCTAGAGGGCGAGGCCCGTGAGCACCAGCACCCGCTCGTAGGTGTAGTCGTCCATCGCGAACTTCACACCCTCACGGCCCACACCGGACTGCTTGGCTCCGCCGTACGGCATCTGGTCGGCGCGGTAGGACGGCACGTCGCCGATGACGACACCGCCGACCTCCAGGGCGCGGTGGGCCCGGAAGGCGGCCTGCAGGTCATGGGTGAAGACGCCCGCCTGGAGGCCGTACTTGGAGTCGTTGGCGGCGGCGAAGGCCTCGGCCTGCCCCTCGACCTTCTGCACGGTGAGGACCGGCCCGAAGACCTCCTCGCAGGAGATCGTCGTGTCGGCCGGTACGTCGGTGAGGACGGTCGGCGCGTACGAGGCGCCGTCGCGCTTGCCACCGGTGAGGAGCGTGGCACCGGCGTCGACGGCCTCCCGCACCCAGGCCTCCACGCGCTGGGCGGCGTCCTCGCTGACCAGCGGGCCGACGTCGGTCGCGTCGTCGCTCGGGTCGCCGGTGACCTGGGCCTCGACGGCGGCGACGATGCGCGGCAGCAGGCGGTCGTAGACGGACGCGTCGGCGATGACCCGCTGCACGGAGATGCAGGACTGGCCGCCCTGGTAGTTCGAGAAGGTGGCGATGCGGGTGGCCGCCCAGTCGAGGTCGGCGTCGGAGGCGTAGTCACCGAGCACCACGGCCGCACCGTTTCCGCCCAGTTCCAGCGTGCAGTGCTTGCGCGGCACCGAGTCCATGATCGCGTAACCGACCTTCTCTGAACCCGTGAAGGAGATCACCGGCAGCCGCTCGTCCTGGACGAGGGCGGGCATACGGTCGTTGGAGACCGGGAGGATCGACCAGGACCCCGCGGGCAGCTCCGTCTCGGCGAGCAGCTCGCCGATGACCAGGCCCGAGAGCGGGGTCGCCGGGGCCGGCTTCAGGATGATCGGCACGCCCGCCGCGATCGCCGGGGCGATCTTGTGGGCGCAGAGGTTCAGCGGGAAGTTGAAGGGCGCGATACCGAGGACGACCCCCTTGGGGAAGCGGCGGGTGAGGGCGAGCCGCCCCTGCCCGCCGAGGTCGGTGTCGAGACGCTGCGCCTCGCCGCCGTTGAACCGCCGGGCCTCCTCAGCGGCGAACCGGAACACCGACACCGCCCGGCCCACCTCGCCGCGGGCCCACTTGATCGGCTTGCCGTTCTCCGCGGAGATGAGCTGCGCGATCTCCTCGGTCCGCTCGACGAGACGCCGGCTGACGTGGTCGAGGGCTGCGGCGCGGACGTGCGCCGGCGTCGCGGCGAACTCGTCCCGCACGGCGTACGCGGCGGCGACGGCCTCCTCGACCTGCGCGTCACTCGGCACGGCGACCTTGCCTACGGTCCGGCCGTCCCACGGCGAGGTGACATCGAAGCCGGCCTCGCCGGTGACCTGGCGGCCGGCGAGCCAGAAGGCGTGGGTGGAAGTCATGTCCCGGCCCTTCCGCGTTGGGGGTGTGCGATGGCTTTCGGGTCCACGGTAGGGGTGGGAGGGGGAGGGAACGTTTGTCCGGGGCGGAGTGGTGGGGGGTGGGGGTGCGCCGATTTGGCGGGGTGGTGGGTTTTCGCCCCCGCCGCCCCTACCCGTCCCATCCTCCAGGGGCTCCGCCCCTTCGACCCCGTTTCGGGGGCCAGCCCCCGAACCCCCGCTCCTCAAACGCCGGAGGGGCTGATTTTTCAGCCCGTCCGGCGTTTGAGGACAAGGCCCGTTCAGGGCCGAAGCGGGGGTCTGGGGGCGGCAGCCCCCAGGGATGGGACGGGTAGGGGCGGCGGGGGCGAACAAACCCGGCGGTCACTACTCCGCCGACGTCGCCTTCAGCGCCAGCCAAAGCTCCATCCGCGCATCCGGATCATCCAGCGACCGCCCGATGATCTCCTCCACCCGCCGCATCCGATACCGCAGCGTATGCCGATGAACCCCCAGGTCAGCAGCGGCCGCATCCCATTGCCCATGCCGAGACAGCCACGCCCGCAACGAGGCGACCAGATCCCCGCGCCCCTTCGCGTCATGCTCGTACAACGGCCGCAGCAACCCGTCCGCAAACGCCTTCACCGCGTCGTCCGCCAGCAACGGCACCACAGACCCCGCCGCCAACTGCTCATGCTCGACGGCCACCCGCCCCCGCCGCCGAGCCACGGACAACGCCTGCTCGGCCTGCTTGTAGCCGGCCGCGGCGGCGATCGGCCCGACGGGAGCCGACAGACCCACGACCAGTTCGTCCTCGTCGGACAACGACTGCTCCGCCCCAGCGCCCCGCGCCGCCTCCAACGCCGCCGCGAACTCCCCGCACGCGGCCACCGCGGCCCCGCTGTCCGCGGCGAGCGCCACCAGCCGCTCCCCCTCCGGCACCACCAGGACGGCCTCACCCGCCCGCGCGCCCGCCGACTCCATGACCTCGGCGAGCCCGGCCAGCGCCTCCCCGTCCGCGGCGGCGGGCTCGGCGACGATCACGCGGAAGGGCGCGTCGAGGAGCCCGCCGTACAGATCCCCGGCCACCGCACGAGCATGGTCCGGCTCCCCGGCGAGCAGCATCCGCAGCACCGCCGCCCCGAGCCGCTGCTCGGCGGCGTGCAGGGGCCGGGACCGTTCCGTCGTCAGCGTCAGCAGGGCGATGGCCGAATGGACGGCGTACCGCTCGGCCGTCCCGAGCGCCGCCGCCGTACCCACCGCGAGCGCCGCCCGTGGCCGCCGGCCCGTGCCCAGGGAGTGCAGCTCGACCCGGTCCTCGTTCTCCGGCCCGCCCACGACCGAGGAGGCCGGCGCGGGCCGCTCCCGCAGGCGTTCCACGTCCGCCGTCAGCCGGGCGGCCCGGCGGCTCGCCCACTCCGGCGCGGTGGCGACGACGGCGCCCGAGGCGTCGTAGAGCGCGGCCCACCCGTCGACCTGCGAGGCGAGCGAGCCGAGCAGCCCCTGGGGCCCGTCCGTCAACGCCTGCTTGGTCAGCTCGCGTTGTGCCGCGAACCCCGCCGTCACCGCCCGGTACTGGTCGGCCGCGATCGCCGCCGAGACAGCCTTGCTGATGGCGAGAAACGGTGTGCGGCGCGGCACCTCCAGCAGCGGCAGGCCCTCTTGCTCCGCCGCGTCGACGAGGGCCTTGGGGGTCTCCTCGTAGTTGACCCCGACAGCGAAGCCGAGCCCGACGACGCCCGCCCCCACCAGTCGCTTCACATACCGCCGCATCGCCTCCGGATCCTCCGCGTCCAGCTTCAACGCGGTGACCAGCAGCAGCTCCCCGCCCTCCATGTACGGCACGGGATCGGCCAGCTCACTGACATGCGCCCAGCGGACGGGCACGTCCAGCCGGTCCTCGCCGGCGCGCACGGTGAGCTTGAGCGCGGAGTGGTGGACGAGGGAGGCGAGCGTGGGGGGCATGGAGCCTTCAGGTCGGTGAGGGTTACGTGATCATTGTGATCCTTTGGCCGCCACGTATGAACGGCCTATGCCGATTCTGCCTCACCGTACGGTCCGCGCACTCCCCGTTATCCGGCTGTCAGTCCCGCAGATCCACCAGCAGCGGCGGCGCGTGCTCCCCCTGCACGGTCGTCAACGACAACACCGCATGCCCCGGCGGCACACCGTGCGCCAACTCGGACGCGGACCAACGCTCCCGCTCGACCTGCCGTACGGTCACCGCCCGCGCGGTCGGCGCCTTGCCGGTGATCACACGCCGCAGCATGTGCACGGCCTTCCCGGCCGGGGTCTCCGCGATGATCTGCCGGTCGGTGACGTCCCGCGCCTCGGTCCACTCCTTGCCCCACACCTCGGCGAAGTCCTGCCCGTCCCACGGCGTCAGCCCGGACAGCGCCATCCGGCATCCGGCGGCCCCGAGCAGCGGACCGCGCAGCGGCCTCGGTACGTCGTCGAGGGTGCGCAGGGTCAGGACGACGCCGGCATGCGCCGACCGCAGCCGCTGAATCCCCCGTACGGCTTCGGGCGTGACGACACCCGAGGCGTCGTCCAGGATCAGACAGGCGAACAGCGAACGGTCCTCCCGCACCGCCACACTCGCCGTGAACTGCGCGAGCACCAGCCGCGCCAGCATCCGCGAGGCCTCCGCGTGACCGCGCTCGGGCAGATCGATCCGCACCCGTACCGGATGGTCGAGGGCCTTCAGCGAGAACGGCCGCGACTGGCCCGACGTGTCGAAGAACCCCGCGAACGCCGGCCGGTCCAGCAACGCCACCCGGTCCGCGAGGACCCCGGCCACATCACCCGGCTGCCCCATCTGCCGCGCCCGCGCGTCCAGTTCACGCAGCAGCGACTCCCGGCCGGAGTCCTGGAGGCCCGTACGCAGCGCATCGAGCGGACCGGGTGCCCCGTCGAGCAGCTGCCGCAGCTCCGGCACGGAGGGGAAGCGCCCATGGACCGCCCGGAACGGTCCGAGCAACTGCGCGAGCACCGTCGTGGACCGGCGGCTGTCACTGCCCGGATGCGGATCGGCCATATCCCCCACGAGCGCCTCGGCCAGCACGGCCGCGGCCTCATCGGGGTCCGTGGTCCCGCCGTACAGGTCCAGGTCGTACACGGATTCCGGATTCCCGATCCGTACGACGACGTCATACGCGTCGGCCGGGCCGAGCCCCGCGCCCGCCCCGCCGACCACGACGACGGCGGCCCGCCCGGCGAGTGCGTGCAGGCACAGCGACTCGGCGATCGGCCGGACGACACTCCCGGTCTTGCCGGAACCCGCCGGCCCCACGGCCAGCAGCGACGTGCCGAGCAGCTCGGGACCGAGGCCGAGGCCGGCCCCTCGGTAGGCATACGGGTTACGGGCGTCGTCGGCCGTCGTACCGAGCCGAACCTGCCCGGTGAGCAGGTCGTGCCGGGCCACCCGGGTCGGCAGATCACGCGCCCCGGAGGGATGCAGACAGGCCGCGGCGCCGTCCTTCAGCACGGCACCGGTGAAGGTGGCGAGACTGTGCCGACCGCTGCGCACGCCCTGCCAGGCACGGGCGATCCGGGCGTGGTCGACGTCCCGCATGAGCCCGTCCCGCGCGTCACTCGCGAGCCGCTCGGCGGCCTCCACGGCACCGGCGCCCCGGAGCTGATTCCACTGGGCGGGGTCGTCCGCGAGGGCGGGGGCCGCCTCCTGGGGCTGTCGACGCCGCAGGTGGGGAGCGACGAAGCGGCGCCACACCTCACCCCAGCGGCCGAGCCTGCCGACTCCGACCATGATGATCAAGGCGACGATCAGCTCGTAGCCCCGGTAGACGAAGGCACTGCCGACCTCGCCGAGTTCACTCTCCGTTCCGCGCCAGGAGTCGGGGGTGAGCAGGAACAACGGAACCCACCACCAGGTGCCGAGGTAGCCGTTCTGCAGCAACGACCAGATCAACCAGCCGACCAGGAACGCGATCAGCGCCCCGCTGATCAACTGCCGCGCCGGAATGACCTCCGGCTCCTCCGCCGGCCGCGGCCGATGTCCGAACCGCCACACTCCGGGCGCCGCCTCCGGGCGGGGTGCCCGCAGCCACGCCAGGAACGCCGAGCCGTCCGGCCGTGGCGGCACGCCCGGTGCCTCCGCGGGCCGCGGCGGCACCGCGGGCACGGCCGGCGGTCCCGCCGGACGCGGCACAGGATTCGCATGCGTACCCCGCGCGTCCTGCGTCCCGTCGCTGTCCATCGCGCTTGCCCCCTGAGCAGCCGTTCCGTCCACCGTCCGCGAGTCAATCTAACGCCCCGGCAAGGGGAGTTCACCGCTGGCGCCGTGCGGCACGCGGAGCGGACCAAGATTGGACGAAACGGGGATGTGCGGGTGACCGATCAAGCGGCCGTCGGCGAGGGGCACTTCGCGTGGGACGACCGCGCGACGCGACGGGGCTGAACGTCGTGTTCCTCCTCCTCACCGGCTTCCGCGTCCCGGTGCGCCCCGCCGTGGTGTCGGCGGCCTCGGCCGTGTACCGATGTGGTGGCACGGCCGTATGCGCCCCACCGCCGGCAGGCAGCAGCTGATCCGGGTCGACGGACGTGTCCTGACGCCGAGCCCGTTCCGGGTGTACGTCGACTCGACCGCCACCGGACTGTGGATGGCGGGCGATCCGCAGCCGCGCCGCGTCGTCTCCGTCCCCGGCGGTGCCCGTCCGCTCGGCGTCGCCATGTCCACCGCGGACAACCGGAACCCCTGACAACGCCCACATGGAGCATGCCCGCCCCCCGCTCCCGGTCCTAGCCTGCGAGAAAGGACCAGAAAAGAAGAGAACGCCAAAGCGTCCGCACCACCCCAGGAGCCCCTCATGACCGCAATCCCGCAGGAGCGCCGCGTCGTCACCGCCATCCCCGGTCCGAAGTCGAGGGAGCTGCAGGCCCGCCGTGTCGCCGCGGTCGCGCAGGGCGTGGGCTCCGTGCTGCCGGTGTTCACCGCGCGGGCAGGCGGCGGAATCATCGAGGACGTCGACGGGAACCGGCTGATCGACTTCGGGTCGGGCATCGCCGTGACGTCCGTCGGCGCGTCCGCCGAGGCCGTCGTACGCCGGGCGTCCGCGCAGCTCGCCGACTTCACCCACACCTGTTTCATGGTCACGCCGTACGAGGGGTACGTCGAGGTCGCGGAGGCGCTGGCGGAGCTGACGCCGGGCGACCACGACAAAAAGTCTGCGCTGTTCAACAGCGGCGCCGAGGCCGTCGAGAACGCCGTCAAGATCGCCCGTGCGTACACCAAGCGGCAGGCCGTCGTCGTCTTCGACCACGGCTACCACGGGCGTACGAACCTCACGATGGCGCTGACCGCCAAGAACATGCCGTACAAGCACGGCTTCGGGCCGTTCGCGCCCGAGGTGTACCGCGTGCCGGTGGCCTACGGCTACCGCTGGCCGACCGGGCCTGAGAACGCGGGCCCCGAGGCCGCCGCGCAGGCCATCGACCAGATGTCCAAGCAGGTCGGCGCGGAGAACATCGCCGCGATCATCATCGAGCCGGTGCTCGGCGAGGGCGGCTTCATCGAGCCGGCGAAGGGCTTCCTGCCGGCCGTGCGGAAGTTCGCCGCCGACCACGGGATCGTCTTCGTCGCCGACGAGATCCAGTCCGGCTTCTGCCGCACCGGCCAGTGGTTCGCCTGCGAGGACGAGGGCATCGTTCCGGACCTGATCACGACGGCGAAGGGCATCGCCGGCGGCCTCCCGCTCGCCGCGGTGACCGGTCGAGCCGAGATCATGGACGCCGCGCACGCCGGTGGCCTGGGCGGCACCTACGGCGGCAACCCGGTCGCCTGCGCCGGTGCGCTCGGCTCGATCGAGACCATGAAGGAGCTCGACCTCAACGCGAAGGCGAAGGCGATCGAGGCGACGATGAAGGCCCGGCTGTCCGCGATGGCCGAGAAGTTCGACATCGTCGGCGACGTCCGCGGCCGTGGCGCGATGATCGCCATCGAGCTGGTGAAGGACCGCACCACCAAGGAGCCGAACCCGGAGGCCACCGCCGCGCTCGCCAAGGCCTGCCACCAGGACGGGCTGCTGGTCCTGACCTGTGGCACTTACGGCAACGTGCTCCGCTTCCTGCCCCCGCTCGTCATCGGCGAGGACCTCCTGAACGAGGGCCTCGACATCATCGAGCAGGCCTTCGCCTCCATCTGAGCCGCCGCACACACCTCATGAACCCCACCCGCCCCAGCCTTGTCGTCCAGCGGGATTCCAGGGCCGGGACGGCGGCCGTCAGAGCGTGTGAAGAACGTGTGCGAGGTGGATGACGGGACGCGATTCCGCCTGTCGTACGCCCACCCCCTGCCGTAGGTTCTACCCAGATGAGAGATACACCCCGCTCACAGGGGACTGTGGGCGGCTACAGGCCGGGGCCTCCCCAGCTTCGACCTGGTCGTGCCCTCGCGCACACAACCGGAGCCTCCGGCTCTGGATCTCCTCACCGATCGGACAGTCGCCCGCCCCAAACCCCCCGGGGCGGCCGACCATCCGATCTGATCGGCCGCCCCGGAACCACCCCCCCTGTTCCGGGGCGGCCGGCCTCCTTCCTCCTTCTCGGCCTTCCGGCCCTTCTCTTCGCGCTGATCACCTGGCAGGTCGTCGTCGACGGCCCGCTGCTGCGCCTCGACGCGCGCGTCAGCCGGGCCCTCGTGCACCCGGACCGGATCTCCGAACTCCTCGCCGACCTGGGCGGCGTCCCGGTCGCGGTGCCGGTTCTCGCGGTCGCCCTCGGGTACGCAGCCTGGCGTTCCCGCCGCAGTGGTACAGACCGCTGGTGGCTGCCGGTCACCGCGGCGGCCGTCCTGATGGCGCTCGTCCCGGCCGTGGTCGTCCCGCTGAAGGTACTGACCGACCGCCCCGGCACCCCGGCTGTGCCGCCCGCCACCGGCTACTACCCCTCCGGCCACACGGCCACGGCCGCCATCGCCTACGGCTGTGCCACCTTGCTCCTCCTCCCCTGGCTCCGCACGGCCCTGGCCCGCCGCGCCCTCGTCCTCCTCTGCGTCGCGCTCAACGCAGGCGTCGGCTTCGGCCTGGTCCGCCGCGGCTACCACTGGCCACTGGACGTGGTGGCCAGCTGGTGCCTCGGTGCGGTGCTGCTGACGGCGTTCGTGCTGTGCGTGCGCCTGGGCGTCAGCCGAAGTAGCCGTCGAACGTCCGCTGGAACTCCCAGTTCGCATAGCGGTCCCAGTTGATGGACCACGTCATCAGGCCGCGCAGGGCGGGCCAGGTGCCGTGGGTGGCGTACGAGCCGCAGTTGCTCTTCTTCGTCAGGCAGTCGAGGGTTTTCACGACCTCGGCGGGGGCCACGTAGCCGTTGCCCGCGTTGACGGAGGCCGGCATGCCGATGGCGACCTGGTCGGGGCGCAGGGGCGGGAAGACGTTGCTCGCGTTGCCCGCGACCGGAAAGCCGGTGAGCAGCATGTCGGTCATCGCGATGTGGAAGTCGGCGCCGCCCATGGAGTGGTACTGGTTGTCGAGGCCCATGATCGGGCCCGAGTTGTAGTCCTGGACGTGGAGCAGGGTGAGGTCGTCGCGCAGGGCGTGGATCACCGGGAGGTAGGCGCCCGCCCTCGGGTCCTGTCCGCCCCACTGGCCCGTGCCGTAGTACTGGTAGCCGAGCTGGACGAAGAAGGTCTCCGGGGCCATCGTCAGCACGAAGTCGTCGCCGTACTTGGCCTTGAGGGTCTTCACGGCCGAGATCAGGTTCACGATCACCGGCGTCCTGGGGTTCTTGAAGTCCGTGTCGTCGGCGTTGAGGGAGAGCGAGTGGCCCTCGAAGTCGATGTCGAGGCCGTCGAGGCCGTACTCGTCGATGATCTTCGAGACGGAGGACACGAAGGTGTCGCGGGCCGCGGTGGTCGTCAGCTGCACCTGGCCGTTCTGGCCGCCGATCGAGATCAGCACCTTCTTGCCGGCCGCCTGCTTGGCCTTGATCGCGGCCTTGAAGTCGGCGTCGCTCTCCACGTTCGGGCACTCGGCGGCCGGACAGCGGTCGAAGCGGATGTCGCCGGAGGTGACCGAGGTCGGCTCGCCGAAGGCCAGGTCGATGATGTCCCAGCTGTCGGGGACGTCTGCCAGGCGCGTGTAGCCGGAGCCGTTGGCGAAGCTGGCGTGGAGGTAGCCGACGAGGGCGTGCGGTGGGAGTTCCACGGGATCGCCGGTGCCCGCGGTCGTCGTCGCGGTCACCGTGGACGTCTTCGCGGACTCGCCGGCGTCGTTCACCGCGGCGACCTGGAAGCCGTACGCCGTGGACGGAGACAGCCCGGTCACGTTGGCCGAAGTGCCGGTCACCGTACGGACCTTCACCCCGTCGCGGTAGAGGGCGTAGCCGGAGGCGCCGGCGACCGGGGACCAGGACAGCGCCACGCTGGTGGAGGTGACGGTGCCGAGCGTCAGTCCCGTGGGCGCGGCGGGCGGCTGGCCCGCGTCCACGCCCGGCCCGGTGAGCGATATGTCGTCGGCGTGGTAGGCACCGGTGCCGTACCAGCCGTGCGTGTAGATCGTGACCTTGGTCGTGGCGGCGCCGGTGCGGAAGGTCGTGGTGAGCTTCTGCCAGTCGGGGGCGGACTGGGTCCAGGTGGAGACGTCGGTGGTGCCGGTGCCGGTCGCGCCCAGGTAGACGTAGGAGCCGCGGACGTAACCGGAGAGCGTGTACTGCGAGTCGGGCTTCACGGTCACCGTCTGCGCACACCGGGCGTTGTCGCTGCCGGCCGGGGTTGCCTGGAGCGCGGAACCACCGGTGCGTACGGGCGAGTTGACCGTCGTACCCGAGGCGCAGGTCCAGCCGTCGAGGTCGGATTCGAATCCTCCGTTGCGGGCCAGGTCCGCGTCGGCCGCACGGGCGGCCGACGAGAGCGCGGTGATCCCGGGCACGGCCAGGACGGTGGCCGTCAGGGCGGCGACGAAGGGTCTGGTGCGATCCACAAGGGCCTCCGGACATGGGGGAATTGGAGGGTGGAGCGCCCACAATTTGGTCCAGACCAATCACCTTGTCAAGACTTCCAGCAACGATCTGACAGCCGACCCCGACAACGCCCTGAAGGGGCGCGGGGAACTGCGCGACCAGCCACGACGACGCTGCAGCCGACACACAACCCATCCCGCCACCCCCTTAGTCGCCCGCCAAGCCAGCCGCAGCCTCATGCATAGCCAGTTCCAGCAGCCCCGCATCCGTGAGCGTGCCGGACCCGTCCGGTGGGACCAGCCACCGAACTCCCCCGCTCGCACGTCCCGGATACGGCACGACGATCCACGTCCCCGCCCCCGCCGTGCGGATCCCCGTGCCGAGCCAGCGCGCGGCCGTGCCCGGCGGCACGAAGAACCCCATCCGCGCGTCACCGAAGTCGGCCAGCACGGGCCCCAGTTGGTCGATGATGCGGGTCAGCACGTCGAGGGTGGGGTAGCCGAGCGCACCCGGCAGGATCAGGACATCCCAGGCTTTGCCGGCCGGGAGCAGCGCGACCCCAAGGGGGTTGCGCTCCCACTCCCAGCGGCAGGCCTCGGGGTCCGGTGCGACGGACGCTAGCCACTCGACCGCCGTCTTCGCGCCTGTCATGAGAAGACCTCCTCGTCTCTCGTCGACGCAGAGCGCGTCACGAAGGAGAGGGAGGTCTCCCGGCGGCATTACGCGAGTTCGCACAACTCGTCGGAGTGAACTGAAGCAGAGGCTCGCGTCAGCGTCACCGTCAGCTGTCGAAGCCGAGCCCCAACCGGTCCATCGTCCTCAGCCACAGGTTGCGCCGCCCGCCGTGCGCGTCCGCGCGGGCCAGCGACCACTTCGTCAGCGCGATCCCGGTCCAGGCGAAGGGCTCCGGCGGAAAAGGCAGCGGCTTCTTGCGCACCATCTCGAGCTCCGTGCGTTCCGTGCGCTCCCCCGCCAGCAGGTCCAGCATCACGTCGGCGCCGAAGCGGGTCGCGCCGACGCCCAGGCCCGTGAACCCGGCCGCGTACGCCACCTTCCCCTGGTGCGCGGTGCCGAAGAACGCCGAGAAGCGCGAGCAGGTGTCGATCGCGCCGCCCCACGCGTGCGTGAAGCGCAGCCCCTCCAGCTGCGGGAAGCAGGTGAAGAAGTGCCCGGCGAGCTTGGCGTACGTCTCCGGGCGGTCGTCGTACTCGGCGCGCACCCGGCCGCCGTACGGGTAGACCGCGTCGTAACCGCCCCACAGGACGCGGTTGTCGGCGGACAGCCGGAAGTAGTGGAACTGGTTCGCCGAGTCCCCGAGACCCTGGCGGTTCTTCCAGCCGATGGAGGCGAGTTGATCGGCCGTCAGCGGCTCGGTCATCAGCGCGTAGTCGTAGACCGGGACGGTGTACGCCCGGACCCGCTTGACCAGGCTGGGGAAGATGTTGGTGCCGAGCGCGACGCGGCGGGCGCGGAGGGAGCCGTAGGGGGTGCGTACGGCCATACCGGCGCCGTACGGCTTCAAGGTGAGCGCGGGCGTGTGCTCGTAGACGCGGACGCCGAGTTCGAGGCACGCGCGCTTGAGGCCCCAGACGAGCTTGGCGGGGTGGAGCATGGCGATGCCGCGGCGGTCGAAGAGGCCCGCCTGGAATGTCGGTGAGTCGACTTGTTCCCGTACCGCTTCGGCGTCCAGGAACTCCACGCCGTCGGCCAGACCCCGGCGCTCCATCTCCTCGTACCAGTCGCGGAGTTCCCACGCCTGGTACGTCTCGGTGGCGACGTCGATCTCGCCGGTGCGCTCGAAGTCGCAGTCGATGGAGTAGCGGGCGACCGCCGCCTCGATCTCGTCGAGGTTGCGGGCGCCCAGCCGCTCCAGCTTGTGGATCTCGTCCGGCCAGCGGGCGATCCCGTTGGCCAGGCCGTGCGTGATCGAGGCGGCGCAGAAGCCGCCGTTGCGGCCCGAGGCGGCCCAGCCCACCTCGCGGCCCTCCACCAGCACCACGTCCCGCGCCGGGTCGCGCTCCTTGGCGATCAGCGCGGTCCACAGTCCGCTGTAGCCACCGCCGACGACCAGCAGATCGCAGGTCTCTGCGCCGGTGAGGGCGGGCTCGGGGTGCGGCTTTCCCGGGTCGTCCAGCCAGTACGAGACCGGCTGGACTTCAGAGAGTGACTTTGTCCAACGGGTCATGCCTTTTGCCTGTTCCGGCGATTGCTGATGACCATAGAGGCCAGCACCAGCAGTACGGCGACCAGGAACATGGCCGTACCGATGACATTGATCTGGACGGGTGTGCCGCGCTGTGCCGAGCCCCAGACGAACATGGGGAAGGTGACGGTCGAGCCCGCGTTGAAATTGGTGATGATGAAATCGTCGAAGGAGAGCGCGAAGGCGAGCAGCGCGCCCGCGGCGATTCCCGGAGCAGCGATCGGCAGGGTGACCCGGAGGAATGTCTGGAGCGGTCCGGCGTACAGGTCCTGCGCCGCCTGCTCCAGCTTCGGGTCCATCGACATGACGCGCGCCTTGACGGCCGTGACGACGAAGCTGAGGCAGAACATGATGTGGGCGATGAGGATCGTCCAGAATCCCAACTGTGCACCCATGTTGAGGAACAGGGTGAGCAGCGAGGCCGCCATGACGACCTCGGGCATCGCCATCGGCAGGAAGATCAGCGAGTTGACGGCACCCCGCGCGCGGAACCGGTAGCGGACCAGCGCGAAGGCGATCATCGTGCCGAGGATCGTGGCGCCGAGCGTCGCCCAGAACGCGATCTGGAGGCTGACCGACAGCGAGCCGCACATGTCGGCGACACCGCACGGGTCCTTCCAGGCGTCCGTCGAGAATTCCTGCCACTCGTAGTTGAAGCGCCCCTTCGGGTTGTTGAAGGAGAACACCGTGACGACGACGTTCGGCAGCAGGAGATAGCCGAGGGTCAGCAGTCCCGCGATGACGACGAAATGGCGCTTGAGCCAGTTGACGAAGGCCATTTAAACCAGATCCTCCGTTCCGGACCTGCGGATGTAGAGGGTGACCATGATGAGGATCGCGGCCATCAGGATGAAGGAGAGGGCCGCGGCCGTCGGATAGTCGAGAATCCGCAGGAACTGGGTCTGGATGACATTGCCGACCATGCGGGTGTCGGTCGAGCCGAGCAGATCGGCGTTGACGTAGTCACCGGCCGCCGGGATGAACGTCAGCAGTGTGCCGGAGACGACACCCGGCATCGACAGCGGAAAGGTGACCTTCCGGAAGGTCGTGACCGGCTTGGCGTACAGATCGCCCGCCGCCTCGTGCAGCCGTCCGTCGATGCGCTCCAGCGAGGAGTACAGCGGCAGGATCATGAACGGCAGGAAGTTGTACGTCAGACCGCACACGACCGCCAGCGGAGTCGCCAGCACCCGGTCGCCGGAGGTCCAGCCGAGCCAGCTGGTGACGTCCAGGACGTGCAGCGTGTTGAGGGCGCCGACGACCGGGCCGCCGTCCGCGAGGATCGTCTTCCAGGCGAGCGTACGGATCAGGAAGCTGGTGAAGAACGGCGCGATCACCAGGATCATGATCAGGTTCCGCCAGCGGCCCGCGCGGAACGCGATCAGGTACGCCAGCGGATAGCCGAGGACCAGACACAGGATGGTCGCCGCGCCCGCGTACAGCACCGAGCGCAGGAACTGCGGCCAGTACTCGGACAGCGCGTCCCAGTACGTCGCGAAGTGCCAGGTGACCTTGTAGCCCTCCTCCAGGGAGCCCGTCTGCACGGACGTGGAGGCCTGGTAGATCATCGGCATCGCGAAGAAGACCAGCAGCCAGAGGATGCCGGGCAGCAGCAGCCAGTACGGCGTCCAGCGGCCCCGCTTGCGCGGCGGCTTCTTCTCCGGCGCGCCCGGCGCGAGAGGCGGTGGCGCCTCGGTGAGGGTCGCCATCAGACCGCCGCCTCTTCTTCGATCCCCGCGTCGATGTCCTGAGCCGCGTCGAGGCCGAAGGTGTGCGCCGGGCTCCAGTGCAGAACGACGTCGGCGCCGGGGACGAGCCGGGCGTCACGGTCGATGTTCTGGGCGTAGACCTCGAACTCGGGGCAGACCGGGCTGTCGATGACGTACTGCGTGGAGACCCCGATGAACGACGTGGCCGCGATCTTGCCGCTGATGCGGTTGCGGGCCTCGGGGATCTCGCCCGCGTCGTCGACGTGGGTGAGGGTGATCTTCTCCGGGCGTACGCCGACCAGCACCTTGCCGCCGGTCGTCGTGGGCGCGGAGCAGCGCACCTCGGGCAGGACGAGCTTGCCGCCGCCGGCCCGGACGACGATCTCGCCGCCGGTCTTGTTGTCGACCTCGGCCTCGATCAGGTTGGACGTGCCGAGGAAGTTGGCGACGAACGTCGTCTTGGGGTTCTCGTAGAGGTCGGCGGGCGATCCCAGCTGCTCCACTCGGCCCGCGTTCATCACGGCGACCCGGTCGGCCATCGTCATGGCCTCCTCCTGGTCGTGCGTGACGTGCACGAAGGTGATGCCGACCTCGGTCTGGATGCGCTTGAGCTCCAGCTGCATCTGACGGCGCAGTTTGAGGTCGAGGGCGCCGAGGGGCTCGTCGAGGAGGAGCACCTTGGGGGTGTTGATCAGCGCCCGGGCCACGGCGACACGCTGCTGCTGGCCGCCGGAGAGCTGATGCGGCTTCTTGCGTGCCTGCTCGCTGAGCTGCACCAGGTCGAGCATGTCCCCGACCTGCTTCTTCACCGACTTGATGCCGCGTCGGCGCAGGCCGAAGGCGACGTTCTCGAAGATGTCGAGGTGCGGGAAGAGGGCGTACGACTGGAAGACCGTGTTCACCGGCCGCTTGTACGGCGGCAGGTGCGTGACCTCCTGGTCGCCGAGGTGGACGCTGCCGCTCGTCGGCTCCTCAAGTCCCGCGATCATGCGCAGAGTTGTGGTCTTGCCGCAGCCGGAGGCGCCGAGCAGGGCGAAGAAGGAGCCCTGCGGCACGGTCAGGTCGAGCGGGTGTACGGCGGTGAAGGAGCCGTAGGTCTTGCTGATCCCGGAGAGGCGGACGTCACCGCTGCTGTCGTTCGTCATGGTCGTCACGCCCCTGTCAGCTTCGCGAACTTCTCTTCATAGGCCGTCTCTTCCTTCGAACTCAGCGAGCGGAAGGCATGGGACTTCGCGGCCATTTCCTTGTCCGGGATGATCAGCGGGTTCTCCGCCGCGCCCTCGTCGATCTTCGCGAGGTAGGGCTTCACTCCGTCCACGGGACAGACGTAGTTGATGTAGGCGGCCAGTCGGGCGGCCGGCTCCGGCTCGTAGTAGTAGTCCATGAGCCGCTCGGCGTTCGTCTTGTGGCGTGCCTTGTTGGGGATCAGCATGTTGTCGGTCGACGTCATGTAGCCGCTGTCCGGGATGACGAAGTCGACGTCCGGGCTGTCCGCCTTGAGCTGTACGACGTCACCGGCCCACGCGATACAGGCCGCGAAGTCGCCGCTGGTGATGTCGGACGTGTAGTCGTTGCCGGTGAAGCGGCGGATCTGGCCCTTGTCGACGGCCTTCTGGAGCCGGGCGATCGCCGCGTCGTAGTCGTCGTCCGTGAACTTCGCCGGGTCCTTGCCCATGTCCAACAGCGTCATGCCGATGCTGTCGCGCATCTCGGTGAGGAAGCCGATGCGGCCCTTGAGCTTGGGGTTGTCGAGCATGTCGGAGACCGACTTCACCTCGATGCCGTCGAGCGCCTTCTTGTTGTACGCGATGACGGTCGAGATGCCCTGCCAGGGGTACGAGTAGGCGCGTCCGGGATCCCAGTCGGGGCTGCGGAACTGGGACGACAGATTGGCGTACGCGTGGGGCAGGTTGGACGGGTCCAGTTTCTGGACCCACCCCAGGCGGATGAGGCGCCCGGCCAGCCAGTCGGTGAGGACGATGATGTCGCGGCCGGTGGCCTGGCCCGCGGCGAGCTGCGGCTTGATCTTGCCGAAGAACTCGTTGTTGTCGTTGATGTCCTCGGTGTATTTGACCTTGATACCGGTCCGCTTGGTGAACGCCTCGAGGGTGGGGTGGTGCTTCTCGCTCTCGTCGATGTCGATGTACTCGGTCCAGTTGGAGAAGCTGATCTCCTTCTCCTTGGCCGAGTAGTCCTCCGCGGAGGTGCCGCCCTCCGACTTGCCGGCCGCGGGGATCCCGCAGGCGCTCAGCGCCCCGAGGCCGCCGACCGCGAGCGCGCCGCCCGCGGAGGCGCGCAGCAGCGAACGACGGGTGAGGGCGGCCCTGCCGCTCCGGAGGCTGCGCCGCATGGCGGCCAGCTGGACCGGAGTCAGCGGTTCGGGCTCGTACTGCTCCATGCGCTTGGTGCCCTTTCGGAGGATGGGCGGCCGCGGTCGGGCGGCCTGTCTGCTATCGGTCCCCGAAGATCGTGCGGTGCCAGTCCTTTCTGGGCACCGCCGTGTTGTCGAACATGACGTGCTTGATCTGGGTGTACTCCTCGAAGGAGTAGGTTGACATGTCCTTACCGAAGCCGGACGCCTTGTAGCCGCCGTGCGGCATCTCGCTGATGATCGGAATGTGGTCGTTGACCCACACGCACCCGGCCTTGATCTCGCGGGTCGCGCGGTTCGCCCGGTAGACGTCCCTGCTCCACGCGGAGGCGGCCAGGCCGTACGGGGTGTCGTTGGCCAGCCGGATGCCGTCGTCGTCGCTGTCGAAGGGGAGGACGACGAGGACCGGGCCGAAGATCTCGGACTGGACGATCTCACTGTCCTGGGCCGCGTCGGCGATGAGGGTGGGCCGGTAGTACGCGCCGTTCTTGAGCTCGTCCTGCGGTGCCTCACCGCCGGTGACCACGCGCGCGTAGGCACGCGCCCGGTCGACGAAACCGGCGACGCGGTCACGCTGGACGTGCGAGATGAGAGGCCCGAGGTCGGTGGTGCTCCGGAAGGGGTCGCCGAGGCGGACGGTGTCCATGAGGGCGGCGGTCCGCTCCACGAATTCGTCATAGAGGGGCCGTTGCACGTACGCGCGCGTGGCGGCCGTGCAGTCCTGGCCGGAGTTGATGAGGGCGCCCGCGACGGCGCCGTTGACGGCCGCCTCCAGATCGGCGTCGTCGAAGACGACGAAGGGGGCCTTGCCGCCCAGCTCCAGGTGGATGCGCTTGACGGTGGCGGTGGCGATCTCGGCAACGCGCTTGCCGACGGCGGTGGAGCCGGTGAAGGAGGTCATGGCGACGTCGGGATGCCCGACGAGATGCTCGCCGGCTTCCTTTCCGGTCCCCGTGATGATGTTGATGACACCGTCCGGGATACCGGCCTCGGTGGCGGCCTCGGCGAAGAGGAGAGAGGTCAGCGGGGTGATCTCGGCGGGCTTCAGGACGATGGTGTTGCCCGCGGCGATCGCCGGGAGGACCTTCCAGGCGGCCATCTGGAGGGGGTAGTTCCAGGGCGCGATGGAGCCGACCACGCCGATGGGTTCACGGCGGATGTACGAAGTGTGGTCGCCGGAGTACTCCCCCGCCGACTGCCCCTGGAGATGCCGGGCCGCCCCCGCGAAGAACGCGATGTTGTCGATGGTCCCCGGCACGTCGAACTCGCGCGTCAGCTTCAGCGGCTTGCCGCACTGCAGGGACTCGGCGCGGGCGAATTCCTCGGCGCGGTCGGCGAGCACGGCGGCGAAGCGGTGCATCGCGTCCGAACGCTCGCCCGGCGTGGTCCCGGCCCAGCCCGGGAAGGCGGCGCGTGCGGCAGCGACAGCCGCGTCGACGTCGTCCGTCCCGGCCAGCTCGTACGTGTAGACGTCCTCGCCGGTCGCAGGGTCGACGACCGTGTGCGTACGACCTGAGGTGCCCTTTGTCAGACGGCCCGCGATGAACTGCGCACCGGCCGCGAGGCGTTCCTGCGCGGGGAATCGGTCTGAGGTTCCCGGGTAGTGCATGTCGTCGCTCTCCTCCGCCGTCGCCCCTGGTGATAAGGGTGGGTGGCGTAGCTCCAGCTCGATTTGAGTGCCGATCCTGACAGAGCCATAGGCGTCCAACAAGTGATTCCGTTGTTGCCTTTTGGTTACGCGACGGAATCTGTCGACCAGGTGTCGAGTCGGCATGAGGAAGGGGCGACGGATTGTCAGTGGATTCTGGGAGGAGCTCAGGGAGCGGACGTCGGAGCGAGTGGTGTCAGAGGGAGAACACCAGGACGATCATGCCGATGCCCAGGGCGATGCCGACCGCGCCGCAGATGATGCCGGCCAGGGCGTGGCCGGCGTTCGTGGCCTCGCCCTTGCGGGCCTTGCCGCGGCCGAGTACGCCGAAGATCACGGCGAGGATGCCGAGGACGATGGCCAGCGGCCACAGGCAGAAGACGACGGCCGCGCAGATGCCGAGCACGAGGCTTGCCGTGCCCATCCCGTTGGCCGGCGCGGGATGCATACCGGGCCAGCCGTAGTGGCCCGCGCCGGGCGGGGCCGGGTATCCGGGACCGGTGGGGTAGCCGGGACCAGCCTGGTAGCCGGGACCGGGCTGGTAGACCGCGTCGGCCGGGGTCGGGTAGCCCTGACCGGACGGGTAGCCGTAGCCCGCCGGGTAGCTGGGGCCTGCCGGGTAGCTGGGGCCTGCCGGGTAGCCGTATGCGACCTGGCCGGGGCCGTCGGGGGCTACGGGTGGCGGGGGGACGGACTCGCCGTGGGCGGGCCGTGCAGGTGGGGCGAAGGGGTTGGGTGAGCCGTCGGCTGGGGGTGCGAAAGGGTTTGCCCAGGGCTGGGGTGTCTGGGTCTGCACGGGGTCCGGCGCCACCGGGTTCGCCCACGCCCGGTTGGCGTCCGCCGGGGCAGGGGGTGTGCCCATCGCGGGGACCGACGTCACTGTCGGCTGATCGTGGACGGAGGGGGCGGGGCCGGTGTCGTCCGCGGGCGGAGACCAGGGGTTCGGCTCGGGACGGGCGTCGGCAGGGCCGCTCGCCGAGTCCGCGCGTCCCTCCGTCGACTCCCCACGTCCACGCCCACTCGCCGGGGCCGCCTTCTCCAGGTCGACCTCGGACTCCGCACCCTCGGCCAGCGGCACCTCCGCCGCGTCGGCCACTGCCGCGTCCGGTGCTGCCGCCGCGTCGCCTGGCGGCGTCGGCCAGACTGCTGCGGCGTTCTCACGCGCTTCCGGCGTCTGCGCGTCGTCGGACATGCGCGGGGTCCCCTCTGTCGTGCGTGCCGTCATGCTACGGCCCGTGCCACGACGGCAGGGGCCCGGCCTACGATGATCCCCGAGTCATCGATCAGCCGATCACCCGCGTCCCGCCGGACACCGGCCGGGGACGCCGTTCCCGGGGAGGAACCTTGACCCAGTACGTCGCCGCAGGCGCCCCGCGCGACCTGCACGCCTTCATCGCCGGACTGCCCAAGGCCGAACTGCATGTGCATCACGTCGGCTCCGCCTCCCCCCGGATCGTCTCCGAACTGGCCGCCCGCCACCCCGACTCCAAGGTGCCCACCGACCCCGAGGCCCTGGTCGACTACTTCACCTTCACGGACTTCGCCCACTTCATCGAGGTGTATCTGTCCGTCGTCGACCTGATCCGCACGCCGGAGGACGTACGTCTGCTGACGTACGAGGTGGCCCGTGACATGGCCCGACAGCAGGTGCGCTACGCGGAGCTGACCATCACGCCGTACTCCTCGACCCGGCGCAACATCGACGAGGGCGCCTTCATGGACGCCATCGAGGACGCCCGCAAGGCCGCGGAGGCCGACTTCGGGACCGTACTGCGCTGGTGCTTCGACATCCCCGGCGAGGCGGGACTCGAAGCGGCCGAGGAGACGACGCGGCTGGCCATCGACGACCGGCTGCGCCCCGAGGGGCTGGTGTCGTTCGGGCTCGGCGGGCCCGAGATCGGCGTGCCGAGGCCGCAGTTCAAGCCGTTCTTCGACCGCGCGCTGGCCGCCGGGCTGCGGTCGGTGCCGCACGCCGGTGAGACGACCGGTCCGGAGACGGTGTGGGACGCCCTCACCGAGCTGCGTGCCGAGCGCATCGGGCACGGCACCAGTTCCGCCAAGGACCCGAAGCTGCTCGCGCACCTCGCCGAGCATCGCATCGCGCTGGAGGTGTGCCCGACCTCCAACATCGCCACCCGCGCGGTCCGCACCCTCGACGAGCACCCCATCAAGGAGTTCATGCGGTCCGGCGTCCTGGTCACCATCAACTCCGACGACCCGCCGATGTTCGGCACCGACCTCAACAACGAGTACGCGGTCGCCGCCAGGCTCCTCGAACTCGACGAGCGCGGTCTCGCCGACCTCGCGAAGAACGCGGTCGAGGTGTCCTTCCTCGACGAGCCCGGCAAGGCGCGCATCAAGGACGAGATCGACACCTACACCTCGGCCTGGTTCGCGCCGTGACCGCCGCCACCATGAGGCCCATGCAGAACGTGACCGCCGTGGCCCACCGCGGCGACCCCTACCGGCTCCGCGAGAACACGCTCGGCTCGCTGCGTTCCGCGCTCAGACAGGGCGCGGACGCGGTCGAGATCGACGTACGGCTCACCCGGGACGGCGTGCCCGTGCTGCTGCACGACGGCACGCTCAAGCGGCTGTGGGAGCACGACCGGCCGCTGAGTTCGCTGTCGGCGGCCGAGGTGCACGGGCTCACGGACGGCGGGGTGCCGACGCTGGCTCAGGCCCTCGCCGCCACCGACGGCCACCGGGTCATGCTCGATCTGCCCGGCGGGCCGAGTGCGAAGGCGGTGCGCCGGATCGTGGGGGTTGTACGGGAGTCGGGGGCGGCCGACCGCGTGTACTACTGCGCCGACGCCGGCGCCATGCTCAACGTGCGCGCCGCCGACCCGGCCGCCGAGATCGCGCTGACCTGGACGACGCTGGCGCCGACGCGGCCCGCCCTGCTGGACGCGGTGCGGCCGCGGTGGCTCAACTACCGCTTCGCGCTGGTCGACCGCGACCTCGCCGCCCGCCTCCACGCGGACGGCTATCTGGTCTCCGTCTGGACGCCCGACACCCGCCGCTCCATGCGCCGACTCGTCGACATCGGCGTGGACTCGATCACGACGAACCGCATCGACGCGCTGTGCACCCTGCGCGGACCCCGGGGCACTACAGGCGCGAACGCTGCGCCACCGTCGCCGGATCGGCGGGGGTCGCTCGCGTGACGTACTGGGGTACGGGAGCGGTGTCCTTGCCGTTGTCGCGGACCAGGCCGTAGCGGATGGCGCCCTGGTCGGGGCCCTTTCGGATGTCCTCGGTCACGCTGTCCCAGCTGGAGAGAAAGACGGTCAGGCCGTACGAGGCGCCGCGCTCGTTGACGTTGAGGGTGACGGTTCCGTCGACGTAGAAGAACTCGTTCTGCCACATCTGCTGGGTGCCGTCCGGAAGGTCCGTGTAGCCGATGTCCGGGCCGCCCATGCCGGTGACGTAGCCGCGGTCGGAGCCGTTCCCGATGACGTCGTCCATACGACGGCCGCCACCGGAGGCGACGTGGAAGAGCTTGCCCTTCAGACCGGTCCAGGTCGGCATGGTCAGCCCGCCGGGCCGGTCGTGCGGGGCGATCTGCCAGCGCACCAGGACGTAGCCCTGGCCGCTGAGCGTCACGCTCTCCCCGCGGTGCTGCATGACGGCCCTCGCGCCGCCGGTGCTGGTGATGCCGGACTCGGGGCGGCGCGGGAGGGCGGCGGGCCGGGTGTTCGGGTCCGGTGCCTGGTCGACGGCGTCCACGACGGTGCCGTACAGGTCGGGCTGCCGCGTCGGGGACGGTGAGGGGGACGCCGTGGGCGAGGCGGGCGCGGAGGGGGCCGGTGGGCGGGCGGTGCTCGCCGCGGTCGGGGCCGCCGCGCGCGGGGGCGGGTCGGCCGGGGGCTGGGTGACGACGTACGCACCACCCGCCACGATGCTCGCGCCGGCCGTCATCGCGACGGCGGGCTTGGTCAGCGCGCCCAGCACCTTCGCGGACCAGCCGACGGAGGTGGCGGCCACGGCCGTCTTGCCGCCGAAGGCCAGCGACAGGGTGAAGCCGACCGGGAGCGGCACCAGCGCGATCCCGACGAGGAGCCGCTCGGCCGGTACGACGGCCTGGCGGGCGTCGCCGCAGTAGCCGCAGCCGCGGATGTGCCGGGCCAGCCGCTTGCGCCAGACGGAGTCGGGGCGGCCGTTCCAGCGGGCCGTCACCTCGCGCAGTTCGGGGCAGGCGCCGTCGAGGGCGCGCACGATGCCGCGCGCGTTCTCCACGCGTTCCTTCAGCCGCTGGACGCGGACGGCGGCATGCTGGCGGCTGATGCCGGCGGCGGAGGCCAGCTCACGCCGGGTGAGTTCACCGGCGACCTCCAGCCACCACAGCGACAGCAGCTGCCGGTCCTCGTCGTCGAGCCAGCGCACCGCCTCCGCGACCTCGCGCCGCTGGCCCTCCAACTGGAGCCGCAGGACGGTGAGTTCGGCGAAGTCGGTGGCCTCGTGCGCGGCGGACTCGTCCAGCCGGTCGGGCTGCTTGCGGCGTGCCCGGTCCCGGATCTGCCGCATGGCGATCGCGACCAGCCAGGACCGGAAGCTGTCGGGGTCGCGCAGCGAGCCGAGGTTGTCGACGGCCCGCAGCATCGTCTCCTGGACGACGTCGTCGACATCGGCATGACCGTTCAGGGCGCGGCCGACGATGTTGTAGACCAGCGGCAGCCAGCCCGCGACCAGCTCGTCCAGCGCCTGCCGGTCGCCGGCCTGCGCCGCCGCGATGGTGGATCGCCACTGCCGCCCTTCCACAATCGTCCTCTCCTGTGTCATTCCGTGTCCGTACGCACCTTCTCAGCCGTGACTGTGCGGCTCGCCATGAGGAAGATCACAGATACGGAGACGGGGTGAAGGCGGCCTCGATAACAGTTTTTCGGCGCCGGTGCCGGTCCCGTAGGGGCGATCCCTGGGAACTCCGGTGCCGAGGGCGGGAGTTGCTCGGGGTTCCACCAGGGTGGGTGCCCTTCTCGATGACGATCCGGAGATCGTCGTACGCGCAGAGGATCATCACAAACATCCCGCCTCCCCCAGGAGCAGCCCATGCGCACCTCTGTCCTCGCCGCCTGTGTCGCCGTCGCCCTGACCGCGGGCCCGCTGGCGGCCCCCGCGTTAGCCGCGCCCCCGTCGGCCTCCGCCCGCGCCACGGCGGGCCCGGACGCGAAGGCCCTGTGCGCCGCGATCGCCGGGCTTCCGGACGAGGACGCGACGGCCGCCCTGGTCCGGGTCGGCGGCACAGGCGGCAGCTGGCACGGCAGCTCGGGCGTGCGGGACCTGGTCAGCGGACGGGCGGCGGATCCGGATGCCCGCTTCCGGGCCGGTTCGACGACGAAGGTGGTGACGGCGGCCGTCGTCCTGCAGCTCGCGGCGGAACGCGCGGTCGACCTCAACCGGCCGGTGCAGCACTACCTCCCCGGCCTGTTGAGCAAGCGCTTCGAGCCGATCACGGTACGGCAGCTGCTGAACCACACCAGCGGCATCCAATTCGGCGACGCCCTCGGCGAGACCCTGGAGGAGGTGTACGAGCACCGCTTCGACACGCTGCCGCCGCGGCAGGTGGTGGCCTCGGCGGTGGCGAAGGGACCGGAGTTCCGCCCCGGGACGCAGCAGCACTACCTCAACATCAACTACACGGTGCTCGGGATGCTGATCGAGAAGGTGACCGGACACTCGTACGCCACCGAGGCCACCCGCCGCGTGCTGCGCCCCGCGGGAATGTGGGACACGTACTTCCCCGGCACCGATCCGCGCATCCTCGGCCCGCACAACCGCGGCTACCAGAGGATGAAGCAGCCGGACGGGACGACCCGGCTGGTCGACGTCACCGAGTGGAACCAGGCGGACCGCTGGGCGGCCGGCGACATGATCTCCACGACCGCCGACCTGGAGCGGTTGATCGACAAGCTCTTCCGGGGGCGGATCGTGCCCCAGCCGCAGCTGCGGGAGATGTTCACGGTGCCGCGCGTCAAGGACGCGACCATGAAGGACGCGACGATGAGCGCGGGGCTCCAGCGGTTCGTGTACGAGGGGACGGTCTACTGGATCAAGTCGGGCGCCCGGTACGGCTACAGCACGGCGATCGGCGCGACCCGTGACCTGAGCCGGACGGTCGTCTACTCGCTCAACGACACGAACGCCAAGGACGAGGCGTTCAACCCGGTCGCGGAGCGGATCGTAGGGGCGGCCCTCAAGCGGGGCGTGAGTGGGCGAGACCACTTGTGCAACTAGTTGCATAATCGCGGGGATGTCCTCTACAACAGTCGAATGAGCCGTTACCCGCATCTGCTGACCCCCCTCGACCTGGGCTTCACCACCCTCCCCAACCGCGTGCTCATGGGCTCCATGCACGTCGGCCTGGAGGAGGCGGAGCGCGGGTTCGAGCGGATGGCCGCCTTCTACGCCGCCCGCGCCCGGGGCGGCGTAGGACTGATCGTCACCGGGGGCATCGCACCCAACGACGAGGGCCGGCCGTACGAGGGCGGCGCGAAGCTGACCACCGACGCCGAGGCGGAGCAGCACACGGTCATCTCCGAGGCCGTGCACCGCGAGGGCGGGCGGATCGCGATGCAGATCCTGCACTTCGGCCGGTACGCCTACCACCAGGACCTCGTCGCCCCGAGCCCGCTCCAGGCGCCCATCAGCCCCTTCCCGCCGCGCGAGCTGAGCGACGAGGACGTGGAGCGGACGATCGACGACTACGCGCGCGCCGCTCGTCTCGCCCGGCAGGCCGGGTACGACGGGGTCGAGATCATGGGCTCCGAGGGCTATCTGATCAACGAGTTCATCGCGGCGCAGACCAACCACCGCACCGACCGGTGGGGCGGCTCGTACGAGAACCGGATGCGCTTCCCCGTCGAGATCGTGCGGCGGGTGCGGGAGGCGGTCGGCGAGGACTTCATCGTCATCTACCGGCTGTCGATGCTGGACCTGGTGCCGGGCGGCTCGACGCATGACGAGGTGGTCACGCTCGCGAAGGCGGTCGAGGCGGCCGGCGCGACGATCATCAACACCGGCATCGGCTGGCACGAGGCCCGTATCCCCACGATCGCCACGTCCGTGCCGCGGGGCGCGTACACCTGGGTCACCAAGCGGCTCATGGGCGAGGTCTCGGTACCTCTCGTCACCACCAACCGCATCAACACCCCGGAGCTTGCGGAGGAGTTGCTCGCGGACGGCTGCGCCGACATGGTGTCGATGGCCCGGCCGATGCTCGCCGACCCGGAGTTCGTGAACAAGGCGGCCGAGGGCCGACCCGAGGCGATCAACACCTGCATCGGCTGCAACCAGGCCTGCCTCGACCACACCTTCAGCGGGCAGATCACCTCCTGCCTGGTCAACCCGCGCGCCTGCCACGAGACCGAGCTGGTGCTCTCCCCGACCCGGCTGCGCAAACGGGTCGCGGTCGTCGGCGCGGGGCCGGCGGGGCTGGCATGTGCGGTTTCGGCGGCCGAGCGCGGCCACGAGGTGACGCTGTACGACGCCGCGAGCGAGGTCGGCGGCCAGCTCAACGTGGCCCGCAAGGTCCCCGGCAAGCAGGAGTTCGACGAGACGCTGCGCTACTTCCGCCACCAACTCGGCGCCCACGGTGTCGACGTACGCCTGAACACCCGGGTCTGTGCGGACGCTCTGTCCGGCTACGACGAGGTCGTCGTCGCCACCGGCGTCACCCCCCGCACCCCGGACATCCCCGGCGTCGACCACCCGAGCGTCGTGGGCTATCTCGACGTCCTGCGCGACGGCGCCCCCGTCGGCGACCGCGTCGCGGTCCTCGGCGCGGGCGGCATCGGCTTCGACGTCGCGGAGTACCTCACGGACGGCGGCGACAAGGCGAGCGAGGACCCGGCGACGTACTTCCGTCACTGGGGAGTCGACATGACGTATGAGCAGCCCGGCGGACTCACCGCCCCCGAGCGCCCCGCCCCGCCCCGCACGGTCCATCTGCTCCAGCGCAAGACGTCCAAGGTCGGCGCGGGGCTCGGCAAGACCACGGGCTGGATCCACCGCGCCGAGCTCAAGCACCGGGGCGTCCGCATGGTCCCGGGCGTGCGGTACGACCGGATCGACGACGCCGGGCTGCATGTGACGGTCGGGGACACCAGCACGGTGCTGGAGGTCGACACGATTGTGCTGTGCGCGGGGCAGGAGCCGAGGAGGGAGCTGTACGAGGAGTTGGTGGCCGCGGGCCGGAACGTGCACCTCATCGGGGGCGCCGATGTCGCCGCCGAGTTGGATGCCAAGCGGGCGATCAAGCAGGGTACTGAGGTCGCGGCGTCGCTTTAGCTCCGCTGGGGCGCCCGGTTTTTTGTCTGCGGGTGCGTTGTGGCTGGTCGCGCAGTTCCCCGCGCCCCTTCAGGGGCGCTGCAGTGCCGTCTCTAGGATGTGCGGCATGTCCCTGCCGCACGCGATCCTCACCGCTCTGTTGGAGAAGCCGTCCTCTGGGCTGGAGTTGACGCGGCGGTTTGATCGGTCGATCGGGTACTTCTGGTCGGCGACGCATCAGCAGATCTATCGCGAGCTGGGGAAACTCGAGGCCGAGGGGTCCATCCGGGCCCTGCCCGCCGCGCAGCCGACCCGGGGGCAGAAGAAGAGCTACGAGGTGCTGCCCGCCGGCCGCGCCGAACTGGCCCGCTGGACGGCCGCCGGCCAGGACCCCAAGCCGCACCGGGACGCCCTGCTGCTGCGGCTGCGCGCGGCGGCCGTGGTCGGCACGGAGGGCCTTGAAGCTGATCTGCGCCGCCATCTGGAGCTGCACCGGCGGCAGTTGGCCGAGTACGTGGAGATCGAGCGGCGCGATTTCCCGCCCGGCAAGGACAGCCCCGAGGACCGGCTGCGGCATCTGGTGCTGCGGGCGGGCATCGATCTGGAGAGCTTCTGGACGGGGTGGCTGACGCACGCGCTGGAGGAAGTCGCCGGGCTGCCGGATCACGGCTGAGCGCTGTGGGCGAAGTCATAGACATGTACCTACTCCACCCTTACACGAGCTGGAGTAGCTTGATGAACGAAACAGTTTCGTTCCGTCAGGGAGAAGGCCAGCCATGGTCTCCGTACTCGTGGTCACCGACCAGTCTCTGCAGCGTCTCGCCCTGCGTATGCTCCTCGCCGCCGAGCCCGATCTGAGCGTCGTCGGGGAAGCGGCGAGTGGAGCCGAGGCGGTCCGCCTGAGCGCCGAACTCCGTCCCGATGTCGTCCTGGTGGACGGCAGACTCGCCCCGGCGGACGGCATCGCGACCGTCCGGCGCCTCGCGGAGGCACCGCACACGCCGCGCACCCTGGTGCTCACCCCCGCCGGTGACGAGGGGTACGCCTACACCGCCCTGCACGCCGGTGCGGACGGCTTCGTCCTCGAGGACGCCGCCCTCGACGAACTCGTCTCCGCCATCCGCGTCGTGGCCACCGGAGACGCCGTCATCACTCCCGGCCTGACCCGCGCCCTGATCGACGCCGTCCGGCAACAGGGCACCGTCCACCCGCTGCACCGCGTCTCCACGGTCGACGCCCTCACCGCACGCGAACGCGACATCCTCCTCGCCGTCGCCTCCGGCCGGTCCAACGCCGAGATCGCGAAGTGGCTCTCCATCGCCCCGACCACCGTCAAGAGCCACGTCAGCCACATCCTCGCCAAGATCGGCGCCCGGGCCAGGGTCCAAGCGGTGGCCTTCGCGTATGAGTCGGGACTGGTACGGCCGGCCGCCTGACACGTGGCTCTCTCCGCCCACCGACGGTGACCGGAGAGAGCCCGGCGAAGCCCACCTATCGCAGCGTTGTCACTTCTTCCAGGCCCAGTGCAGCCGGTCGAGACCGCTCTGGTTGTTCAGCTTCAGGCTGAGCTTGGTGCCCGTGCCCTGGAGGGTGGTGAGGGAGTAGGTGTCACCGTTGCGCAGGCCGGGCCAGTAGACCGAGCCCAGGCCCATCTCCCGGATGATGTCGGTCGCGGCCTGGATGTACGCGACCTCGTTGGAGCCGTTGACCGGGCCGTTGTAGTCCAGGCCGGTCGTCATGGAAGCGCCGAACTCGTCGAGGATCGTGCGCGAGGCGCAGTCGCCGATGCGCTCCTTGAAGTCCGCTTTCCACTGGTCGACGCTGGTCCAGTCGGTGTGCCAGAAGCCGTAGTTGTGCAGGGCGATCCGGGTGCCCTTGAGGCGCGGGTCGGCGCAGACCGGCTTGACGTCCTCGCTGTACTTGTACCCGCCGATCAGCATCCGGTCGCGGGGTACCGTGCGGTAGGTGGTCACCCACTTCGCCGCGATGTCGGTCCACTCCTGGGCGGTGTAGCCGAACGGCTCGTTCATAGGCTCGAAGTACACCTTGGAGTTGCGGGCGTAGGCGGAGGTGATCCGCGCCCACATCCGGTCCCAGGAGGCCTGGTCGTCGATCTTGCCGTCCTTGGTGTTGTCGGCCTCCCAGTAGCCCAGGATGACCTTGAATCCCTTGGCGGTGGCGGCGTCGATCGCGCCCCGGTACGACTTCCAGAAGGGGCCGTTCACGGAGGTCGGATTGACCGGCAGGCGGACCGTGTTGGCGCCGAGCTTGGAGAACCCGCCGATGATCGCCCGGGACTTGGCGTAGGTCGTGGCGTAGCTGTCGGAGGTGGACAGGCCCGAGGGTACGACCGCGTCGTCGGCGTAATTGTCGCGCGGGTCGGCCCAGTTGACCCCTTGGAACGCGCTGACAGGCGGCGGCGAGGCGTGGGTGGAGGCGGCTGCGGGAGCGGCGGACGCGGGGGAGGCAAGGGCCCCGCCGAATGCCGTGACGCCGGCCAGCAACGCCCCCAGGCAAGCTGTCCCGCGACGGTTCTTTCGTGACACGACGTCCCTTTCTGGGCAGTTACGTCCGCGACACCCTGCAAGCAGGTCGGCGGCTCTGTGGCTCCCGCAAAGTAGAAGAGACTTCGAACAAGGGTCAACACTTCTGCACATCAAATTTCATCAAGAACGCAGGATGACGCCCCACAACCGGACTGGAGACGAAGGCGGCCGCGACTACTGCGGCCGCCTTCACACTTCTGCTTACGCTCGGGCCCAGCGTTGGTTGACGCCGGTGTGGCAGCTCCACACGATCACCGCAGCGCCGTTGGCGGTGCTGCCGCCGTTGACGTCCAGGCAGAGTCCGGTCTGGACGTTGCTGACGGTTCCGTCGGTGTTCACATTCCATTGCTGGTTCGCGCCGCCGGTGCAGTCCCAGATCCGTGCTCGGGCGCCGGAGGCGGCGTTGCTCGGCACGTCCAGGCATCTGCCCATCACCCGCAGGGTCTGTCCGGTCTGAGTGAACTGCTGGTTGGTGCCGGTGTGGCAGTCCCAGATGATCATCGGGGCGTCGTTGGACGAGCTGGCACCGCTGACGTCCAGGCATCGGTCGGCGGACTGGCTGCGCAGCCGGAATGTGGTCGGGGTCGGGTTCGGGTCAGCACCCGTGAAGAAGCTCCAGACCTCTTCCTTGACCCAACTCCTGGCGCCGCTCTCACAGCCGGCGCACCCGTCCACGGGGCCTTGCTGGTGGCCTCCGTCGAACGCGGCCCAGACGACCGGATACCCCTCTCGGCAGCCCGAGTAGGCGGTGGTGATGTGGGTGCGGCTGCCCGGCGCGGGCTCCGGCGGGTTCTGGGGAGTACAGCCGTTGTTCCTGACGAACCTGTCCCGCATCCCGCGACCGGCGCCGATGTTGTCGTTGATGCCGTGGATTCCCATGTACGCGAAGGGCTGGGTGCCCCCGCTGCACCCGCTGATCCCCCCGGGCGCGGCTATCGCGGCGACCGCACGGAAAACGTCCGGCCTGGCACAGGCGAGTGCGTAGCTCATGGCTCCGCCGTAGCTGAACCCGAGGGCGAAGCGCTGCGTGGTGTCGACACAGAGGTCGTTGTCGATACGCCTGATCATGTCGTCGACGAAGGTCACGTCCTCGCCACCGGAGTTGCCCCAGCCGTTGTTGAGGCCCTGCGGAGCAACGAAGATCGCGCTGTTGTTCGCCAGTCGCCGGAGTCCGTAGTGGGCATAGACATCGCCGTCGCTTCCGCCGCCGGCGACTTGCCCGGCGGTGCCGCCCAACCAGTGGAATCCGAAGACCAATCGATGTTGGCGGGTGTTGTCGTAGTTTTCAGGGATGCTCAGGATGAAGGAGCGATTCTTACCGCCGCTTTGAATCGTGTGCGTACCGTTCGTCAGTGTGGGGGTACGTCCGCATCCGGCAGTCCCCGCACGTGTGCCCCCGGCGGTGGGCGACGTGCTGGCCGCAGCGCTGACTTCTGCCACGCCGGCCATGGCGAGAGCGAGCAATGCCGCTACCACGGCTCGCCAGGAAAACAATCTATGGATCGACATCATGCGGCTCCCTCGCTGCTCGGTGACTTGGCTCTGTCTGGTTGGTCGGGTCGCGGTTCGCTCTGGGGCTGGATGCGGTGGAGTTGGAATCGCTGGTTGGTGCTACCGGTGGCCGCCCACTGGGAGATGCGGGCTCCGTCGGCGGTGGAGGCCTCCCACACGTCCAGGGCGAGGCCGCTCTGCCGGTTGACCAGACTGATCACGCCACCGCCGTGGTCGACTGTCCGCCACTGCTGGCCGACGGCGTTGGTGTCCGGCTGCTGGGTGATGTCGGCGCCGCTGCTGCTACTGGCGGCGTGCAGGACCAGACCACTGTGCCCAAGCCGGATCTTGTAGTGCCCGCCGTCGGAGGGCAGGAACTCGAAGTGCTGGTTGGGACCGGAGGTGATCTGCCACTGGATCAGCCGTGCACCGGCGGCCGTGGACGCACCGTTGATGTCGGCGGCCTTGCCGCTGTGCTGGGCCACCAGCCGGTAGGCCACGCCGGCCTCCACCGGACCCGACCTGAGTGCGGACGCGCGGTAGGTGGTGCCGGCCTGGCCGGCGAACTCGATGAGATCGGCCTCGAGCCGCTTCGGCTGGACCGGCTCGCCGCTCGAATCGTCCTGCAGCGTGAAGTCGCCGGTGAAGATCCGACTGCGCACCCGGACGGCACCGGTTCGGTCGGGTGTGACGACGAACTCGATCCGGCCGCTGCTCCACTCAGCGCCGACGGTGTATCCGCCGCGGCCGCGCAGTCCGCTCACGCGCCCGGTGGGCCAGGCAGCCGGCAGCGCCGGCAGGACGTGCAGTTCGCCGTTGTGGCTCTGCAGCAGCATCTCCGCGATGCCCGAGGTGGCGCCGAAGTTGCCGTCGATCTGGAAGGGTGGGTGCAGGTCGAACATGTTGGGCGCGAGCCGGTCCGTCCGCACCAGGTCCCGGACCAGCTTGTGGGCCCGGGCGCCGTCCTCCATCCGCGCCCAGAAGTTGATCTTCCAGGCGAGCGACCATCCCGTCCCGTCGTCACCGCGCAGCTCCAGCGTCCGCCGTGCGGCCTCGTGCAACTGGGGTGTCCCGCGCCTGGTGATCTGGTTGCTCGGATGCAGACCGTACAGGTGGGAGACGTGCCGGTGAGTCCGCTCGGTCTCCACCCAGTCGGCCAGCCACTCCTGGACATTGCCCCTGGAGCCGACCCGCGTCGGTGCCAGCCGGTCCCGGGCCGCCAGCGCCTGAGCGCGGAAGGTGGCGTCCACGCCGAGGACTTCGCCGGCGCGGGCGACGCTGTTGAAGAGGTCGCGCAGGATCTGGTTGTCCATGGTGGGCCCGGCGCAGACGGTGGCGTTCGCGTGGTGAGGGAGCTCCGGAGAGTTCGACGGGTTGGTGACCAGGTGTCCGAGCGTCGGGTGGGCGACCAGGGTGTCGAGGAAGAACTGGGCGGCACCCTTCAGTGCCGGATAGTTCGAGCGGAGGAAGTCGTTGTCACCGGTGAACAGGTAGTGGTCCCAGATCAGGGTGGCCAGCCACGCGCCACCGGTCTGCCACATCCCCCACTGCGCTCCGTCGACGACCGAGGCGCCCCGCCACGCGTCGGTGTTGTGATGCGTCACCCAGCCGTCGGCGCCGTACTGCGCCTGGGCCACCCGGGCGCCGGTCACGGTCAGGTCGTTGATCATGTCGAAGACCGGGAGGAAGCATTCGGACAGGTTCGTCGTGTCGGCGGGCCAGTAGTTCATCGGCAGGTTGGCGTTGATGGTGAACTTCGAGTCCCAGGACGGAGCCATCTGGTCGTTCCAGATGCCCTGCAGGTTCGCCGGCTGGGTGCCCGGCCGCGAGGACGATATGAGCAGATACCGGCCGAACTGGAATAACAGGGCGGAGAACTGCGGGTCGTTCACTTGCGCGTGCTGTGCGATCCGTACGTCGGTCGGCTGGTCGGCCGCCGCCGTACGTCCCAGATCGACCGACACCCGGTTGAACAGCGCCTGATAGTCGGCGAGATGCCGGCTGCGTAGTTCGTCGATGCCGATGTTGCGGGCGGCGTTGAGGCGGCTTCGCGCGATCCCCTGGTAGTCGCCGTCGACGTTCCGGAAGTTGACGTAGCTGGAGCCGATCGACACCAGCAGCGTCACGCTGGTGGCGCCGGAGACCCGCAGCGTGCCGCCCGAGCTGCTGACCGTGCCGCCCGTCACGGCGGCATTGGCCAGGGCGAGGAACCGGACCCGCCCGGCGATGCCCTCCATGGTGGCGGAGATGCCGTCGAGGGCGATCGTGGCCCCGTCCGGGCTGGACACCGTAGTCCGTTGTGGACTGTCGAAGGTGGCGTTGAAGGTGATGGAGTTGGCCCGGTCGGCCGTCAGCCGGACCACGATCACCTGGTCAGGTGCGCTGGCGAACACCTCACGCTGGTACCGCACGCCGTTCAGCGCGTAGGTCGTGATGGCCGTGGCGGTGGTGAGGTCGAGCGTCCGGTTGTACTGCGACGCACCGGTAGCGCTGCCGAAGGAGAGCAGCAGGTTTCCGACCGGCTGGTAGGCCAGCTGTCCGGCCGGGCTGCCCAGCATCGCCTGATTGATCAGGTCCTGCGCCGGCCCCCACTGATCCGCGAAGACCCGCCGCCGGATCTCCGCGATGTTGGCCGCGCCGCGGGGGTTGGCGGAGTCGTACGGACCGCCGGCCCAGACGGTGTCCTCGTTGAGCTGCAGCCGTTCGGTGTCGACGTTGCCGAACACCATCGCGCCGAGGCGTCCGTTGCCGATCGGCAGTGCCCGCAGCCAGTCCGCGCCGGCCGGCTTGTCGTACCACAGGGCGAGGTCGCCCGCGGCCAGAACCTCCGGCGGCGCGGCCGAGCCGCTCCTGGCAATGGCCGTCCACCCACCCGGCACGATCCCTGCTCCAGCCACCGCCCCGGCGGCGAGAAACCGTCTGCGTGTCACCTCGGACATGTCGTTATCCCTTCACGGACTGGAGCAGGTCACTGACTTTGGTGCGCCGGCTTGCGAACGAACGCCGGCGTCTCGGGCGCTCGGATCAGCCGGGGCGTCCGGTGGCTCGGCTCTGCCGCACCGACGCCCGGCGGCGGCGAACAGGTCTGCGCTCTCCGACGGTCACGCCGCGACCCGCTGATCGACCCCGGTGGGCCACCGGGGAGGCGGCGAGCGAGTGCCGGGCAGGTCAAAGGCGACCGCGCCGAACGACCCGTCGATCTGCACGCCATCGGCTCGGCCGCGGCCGGCGGTCACGGTCCACCGTGTCCGCCGAGTCGGGCGTCGCGTCGCGCGCCAGTGTTCTGGATCTGCCATCTCTGGTTGTCGCCGCCCCAGCACGCCCACAGCTGCACCTTGAAGGTGGCGGTGTTCACGTCGAGGCAGAGGCCGGAGTGAACGCTGCGGATGGTGCCGTCAGCGCCCACCGTCCAACGCTGGTTGTCGCCGCCGTTACACGCCCACGTGCCGACCACGGTGCCGTTCGTCGTCCCGCTGCTGTACGCGTCCAGGCACTTCTGGCCCCCGAGTGCGGTGATCTGTCCGGCCGTCAAGGTCCACTGCTGGCCAACCGTGTTGGCGCAGGTGTCTGCCTGGACCTGGATGTTCGCCGTGGTCCCGCCGGGGATGTCCAGACAGCGCCCGGTGCTGACGTTGCGCAGCACGCTGGTCGGGGCCGGGACGTCGCCGTCCAGGCCCCAGCCGTATCTGAGGCGCTCGCTGCCGCTGGCGCTGGGGGTGCTGAGCGTGAGGTTGGTACCGGTGCCGTGCAGTTTCTGCATGGCGTACCAGTCGTCGCTCTGGCCGGCGCGTATCTTCCCGCCCAGCCCGGGCCAGTAGATGGAGCCGATCCGCAGTTCCCGGAGCACCGTGGTGGTGGCCCGGAAGTAGCGCACGAAGTTGTCGGTGCTGCCGGCGTCGTGGTAGTTGAGCCCGGTATCCATCGGCGCGCCGAACTCGTCGACGACAGTGCGGTCGGCGCAGGAGCCGATCGCGTTCCGCAGATACGCCACCCACTGGTCGTAGGTCTTCGCGCCGCTGAAGAACGTGTAATGGTGCAGCGACAGGAACGTCCCGTCGAGGCGGCGGTCGGCGCACATCGATGTGATGTCGGTGTTCAGGCCGGCGCCGCTGACGAAGATGCGGTTCCGCGGAATCGACGGGCGGCTGCTGATCCAGTTGCTCACCACGTTCGCCCACTCGCCGGCGCTGTGTCCCCCCGGTTCGTTCATCGGCTCGAAGTAGACGAGGCTGTTGGTGCCGTAGCGGGCAAGCACGGTGTTCCACATGGTGTCGAAGGCGCTCGGATTGACGATGCGACCGCCACTGGCGGCCACCCCGTCCTCCCAGTAGGAGAGGACGACCTTGAATCCCTTCGCGGTGGCTGCGTCTATCGCGCCCGTGTACGCGCTCCACCAACTCGTCCCGACTGTGTAGGTGTTGATCGGGAGTCGAACGGTGTTGGCGCCGAGGTTGTTCTCGAAGCCGGTGTAGACGGCGTTGGCTTTCGCCACGACCGTCTGGTAGCTGTCGGAGCCGCTCAATCCGTGCAGGACCAGCGGTCCACCGTGGAAGTTGTCACCGAGCCGGGCCCAGTTGACGCCGCGGAACTGGGCGGTGTCGGCGGCGGCCGGCGAGGCGCTCTGGGGCTCGACGACCGCGAGCGCGCTGAGAGCGGTCAGGACGCAGGCGAGCGCCCGGGCGAGGTAGCGCCGGCGATGGGTGTGCGGCATGGTCGTGCCTTCCCGGTTTGCGGTGTGGTCACGTCTGCGCTGTGCAGGATCTGTCGACGTCGGCCGCCTGCCGGCAGCCGGCCGAGCCGGCCCGGAGCTTGCCCTCTCCGCGCCGGCCCCCTCCCAGATCGCTCGCGCAGCGAGCATGTCAGCGTCATGCCGCTGCCGTTGGCGCCTGGAAAGCCTCGCTCCCGGCTTCGCCCGGATCAGTTTCCCCGCGGCCTGTTGAACTCGCGGTTGAGAACCGACATCACCGACCGCTTTCACAGGTCACGAATGAGGCACGTTATGCGTCGACGACCAGAAGATTGTCAGATTGCCATGGTCCAATCAAGAGGGAGTCGTCGATATATGTGGGCCTTGGCCGTCGTGCAACTAACCGAAGAAGCGGGACTATTGGCGGCCACCTCTCATAACCTTTTCAGGCGGCGAATTAGAGTGGCGGACGCGTGTAAATCACGGCATTTTTTGTTATCGGCGGCCGGCTTGAACAGTCGCAGTCGCCGTAGTGCCGAAAAGCACGGTGCCGTCACCGAACGCGAAGACTTTCGGGGCGGGGAGCAGCGCCAGGGCGACGATCAGCCGCTCAAGGGGCACCAGTTCGTCGGCGGTCCGGCCGCAGTCCGCACAGGATCGGGTGTGCCGGGTGATGCGCTTACGCCACAGCGTGCTCGGTACGCCGTCCCAGCCCCCCAGCGCGGCGGTCAGCTGTGGGCACCGGGGGCTGGCTTCCAGCGCGGCGACGAGTGACCGGCTCAGCTCCAGCTGGTTGCGCATCCGCTGGACGCGCACACCCGCGTGAGCGACGCTCGTCCCCAGCGCCGCCGCGAGCTCCGCCCTCGTCAGCCGGCCCGCGGTCTCCAGCCACCACAGCGACAGCAGCGCCCGGGCGTCCGGGTCGAGCCATCGACTGGCGCGTACGGTCTTTCGGCGATGACCGGACAGCTCGACGCGGATCAGGGCCAGGTTCTCGGCGTCGGCGTCCGGCGGGTCGGCCATCTCGTCGAGGGGGGCCGTCCGTTCGGCGTCCGCCTGCCGCCGGTGCAGATGGGTGCTGATCTGTCGTGTGGCGATCGTGGCCAGCCAAGGCCGGAAGCACTCCGGGGCGCGCAGCGTGCGCAGCTCAGGAAGTGCCCGCAGCATCGTCTCCTGCACCACGTCGTCGACGTCCGCAGGCTCACCCAGTGCCCTGCGCACGATCGCGTATACCAGCGGCAGGTACGTCGCGGCCAGGTCGTCGAGCGCCCGTGGATCGCCGGCCTGTGCGGCGACGACCAGGCTCGTCTCATCGGCTCGGCCGGCTCGCCTCACGAGCCCATACACGGCGCCTCGGGCGAGGCCGGCTGGTAATGCTAGGCCGCCCATCATCGCCCCAGCCGTCCGCCATCAGCGGGAAGAGCGATGCCGTTGACACAGTCCGACGCCGGGGAGGCGTGGAACACCGTGGCCCCGGCGAAATCGTCGGCGCGTCTCCTGCGACCGGCCTGAATCCGGCCAAGGAGCGCCTGGTCGCGCTGGGGGTCCGCGCGTAACGCCTCGGCGACCCGGCTCTCGATCTCGAGGGTGCGGGCCCCTTGGTGGACAACCGCTTTCATCGATCCTCCATCCCTATGGTGTCGAACGTGCCTTCCGCGGCGGAGCGGCATGGTCCAGGGGTGACCGCGAACAGCCGCCAGCCGGCTTGCTCCGGCCGTATGTGCGGTCCGTCGGGTGCGTGTGCCGAGGTCCTCCCCACTGGCGACCGCCGTCCGTACGCCACGGCTGACAGCGGCCAGGCCACCGGCATGCCCGGCTTTGAAGGTGTGCCGTGGCATGCGGTCGTAGAGGGCAGTCACCGCGCGCGGGTCCTGGCCGTCGACGGCGGCGAAAATCGCCTCGGCTTCCACGTCAGGGCCGCTGTCACCAGAACCAATGGGTGACATGGCCTCAGCCCGCCTGGTCGGACGCCGCCGGCTGCCCCATCAGGTCTACCGTCTTGGAACCACCGGACGCCGAATCCGGGTCGGAGACGCTTCCGCAGCTCGCCGCCCACAGTGTCCGCTGCTTCATTGCTGCCCCACTCCTGTTGAGGTTGAGGAGGAACGCAACTCGTATGACATAGGTAACTCGTATGACGTATGACGTCAACCGGATGCCCTATAGTTGGCGAGCATCCGTGGTAGGGCACGGATCCGGGGGGGTGTCATGACGGCAGTACCGCAGTCATCGGCAGAGGCCTCGCAGGCCCCCGCCTGGAGTCGGCGCCCGGCGAATCTTGCCGCCGCGGTCACGGCTGAGCTGGTGGAGCGGATCGTCCGTGGAGTCCATCCGTCCGGTTCGCCGCTACCCCCCGAGCCCGTGCTCTGCGAGACCTTCTCGGTCAGCCGCACCGTGGTCCGCGAGGCGGTGAAGGTTCTTCAGGAGAAGGGGCTGGTGCAGGTCCGCCAAGGCACCGGCACGATGGTTACCCCGCCGGCGATGTGGAACATGCTCGACGAGCTGGTCCTCGGCGCCACCATCGCCGGAGACGAGAGCCTGGCCATCCTCGATCACCTCGTCGCGACCCGCCGCGTGCTGGAGTCCGATATGGCCAACGTGGCCGCCCGCCTGGCGAACGCCGAGGTGATCGACCAGTTACGCAGTCTGGTGGAGCGGATGGATGAGCTCGTCGACGACCCCGCTTCGTACCACGAAGAGGACCGGGCGTTCCACGACACCGTCATGCAGGCGTCGGGGAACCGCATCAGCCGCGCCGTGGTCCGTTCGCTGGAGCGCCAGGTCATCAACTCCGCCCGTTACATGGGCCGAACCGGCCGCGCCTTCTGCGTCACGTCCAACCAGGGCCATCGGCGCATCTACGAGCGGATCGCCGCGCACGACCCCAAGGGTGCGGCGGAGGCGATGTTCACCCACATCACCGAGGCGTGGGTGGTGCGCCGCAGCGGGCCGGGCGAGCCGACCGCGCTGCGGCGTTAGTTGATTCCGCTATCGCAGTGCCCACTGCTGGTTGGTGCCGCCGTGGCAGGACCAGAGGGTGGTCCTGGTGCCGTTGGCGGTGCCGCCGGCGTTGGCGTCGAGGCATAGTCCGGACTGGACGCCGGTGATGGTGCCGTTGGGGTTGACGTTCCACTGCTGGTTGTTCTGGCCGTTGCAGTCCCAGATGATGACCGGGGTGCCGTTGGTGGTGCCGCCTCCGCTGGCGTCGAGGCACTTGTTGCCGTGGACGGTCAGTTGTTTGCCGGCGGTGTAGGTCCAGTTCTGGCCGGCCGCGCCGGTGCAGTCCCAGAGTTGGGTCTGGGTGCCGTTGGTGGTGCTGGAGCCGGGGACGGTCAGGCAGCGGCCGGACTGCGCGCCCACGATCTGCTGAGCCGTTGGTGGGGTGGTGTCCTGCGGTCCGGCGGACGCCATCACGTCCTGGGCACCGGAAGGCCAGTTGCCATTGGTGACCGTGACATTGCCCGAGACCACGTTGCCGCGGTCCCCGTTGGTCACGTTCGTGCTGCCGTTGGTCGACCAGTTGTTGGTGACGGTCCAGTTCCCCATGTTCTCGCCACCCCAGTAGTTGGCCGTCGCCCACGTACCGGTGTTCGAGAAGACATTGTTGGTGGCCGTGTAGTACTTCGAGCCCTCGTCGAAATACAGCCCGAAGTGTCCGTTGGTCCGCAGGCAGTGGTTCCGGCTGATCAGCGCGCTCGGGTTCCATCCGAGCGTGTAGATGCAGCCACCGTCGTTCATCTGCTGCATGACATCGTGGATGTAGTTGCCGATGAGCCGGTTGTTGGACGCGGTGGTCGGCGTCGTGTAGCGCGGCTGGTAGTTGTACAGGCCGCGGTTGGCATAGTGGTTGCTGCCGCCCGCGTCGTTGGCGCCCCAGCCGTACCCGATCGACATGCCGGAGTACGGCATGTTGTAGACCTCGTTCTGGGCGACGGTGCTGTTGGTGACGTACGTGGTCAGGACAGAGACGATGCCTCGGTGGTCCGCCCCGAGGTCGTGGATGCGGTTGTTGCTGATCGTGATGTCCCTGTTGACCATGCGCTGGTCGCTGGGGTGGTGGGCGTCGGCGCGCACGCCGCCCACGACGATGCCACCGGCTGAGCTCCGGGCGATCTCCGACCGGGTCACCGTGATGTTGCCGGCGCCCAGGCCGACGCCGCTGGCGTGCGCGTTGGCGTCGTTGCCGATACCGATGGCCGTCTGGCCCAGGTTGACGAACCGGGAGTCGCTGAAGGTGATGGTGTTGGCGGCGGAGACCTGGACGGCGGCCGGCATCTGCAGCCAGTGTGGCCGGGCGGCCTCGAACTGCGTGCAGCCGTTGTGGCAGGAGTCGAAGCCCGGCCAGCTCCAGTTGCCGGCGATGTACGCGCCGGTCTGCTGGTCTGCGTAACCCTGGTTGCTGCTGGGGCCCAGCCAGCTCGTACCGGTGAAGGTGATCCCGCTGAACGTGATGTGGTGCGCCGGCTCGCTGTACGTGCCCCCGAGGTTCACCAGCGACTGCAGCGTCGGCAGTTCCACGCCGACGGTGCTCATGTTCTGCCCGGCCAGGGGGATGTAGTACAAGGCTCCGGCCGTGGGGTTGAGGTACCACTCGCCAGGCGAGTCCAGGAATTCGTACGCGTTGGACAGGTAGAACGGACCGGCCCGGTGTGGCCGCATGAGGGTGTCGTAGCCGAAGTTGTTGTTGTTCCACGCCGGCTGCTGCATCGTGATGAAGTTCCCGCTGATGCTCTGCACCGGCGAGTACCGGTCGGTGAAGGAGTTGACGCTCTCCACCTCGATCCGGCTCTGGTTGGCCAGGTTGTTCAGATAGCTCAGCGCACCGCCCGAGAACCTCATTCCGGCGCTGGTGGCCGTGAAATCGGCCCTGTTCACCTGCGTGCGTGCCCGGGTGGCGACGGCGCCGTCGACATAGAGCTGCCGGGCATCGAGACCGGCGGGCACGTCGGCCCGCCAGATGTTCCTGGCCGCGTCGGCAACCGACCAACCGGTGACTGCCCGGGCACCGGTGATCACCGGACGCGCCGACGGGGCGGCCTGCCACACGACCGTGTGACCGCCTGAGCCGGAGTCCTCCGCCGTCAGCCGCAAGGGTTGGGCCAGCCGGTACACACCGTCGGCCAACTGCACCACGATGTCGTCCGACATGGAGTCGTTGAGCGATCGCACCGCCGTCTGCGCGGCTGTCAGTGAGCACGGCTGCGCGCTGGAACAGTCGGTGCCGGTGCCGGACGGCGAGACGTACACAGTGAGGGGAGCCGCGGATGCCGGCGCGGGGGACGCCATCACAGCGGTCGCGGTCAAACCGACTGTGGCGGCTCCGGCCAGAAGTCGCCTTCGTATCCAACTGAGAGTGGTGAACACGTTTTCTCCTTATGGCGGTTCCAGTCCGCGGAGGACGGTGCGGAGGTAGGACAGCCCGTCACGGGCGAGGGTGTCCTGGGACGGGGCAAGCGGCCGCCAGATCGAGGCCGCGGTAGCGATGGCCTCGTTCTGCGCGGTGAACGACTCGATGCACACCGCGCCGCCGTAGCCGGTCGTGGCCAGGCCGGCGAGGAAGCGTGGCCAGTCGAAGTGGTCGGCGCCCGGGGCGCCGCGGTCGGTGCCGCTGACCTGGACGTGCTTGATGTGCGGACCAGCCGTGACGAGCGCCTCGTAGGGGTCGGCCTCCTCGATGTTCATGTGATAGGTGTCGATCATGAGACCGACGTTCGCGGGCAGGCCGTCGATCAGCTCCACCGCCTGCTCGACCGTGTTGACGACGCTCGTCTCATAGCGGTTGAGGGCCTCCACGCCGATGCTCACGCCCCGCTCCCCCGCGTAGTCGGCCACGGGCCGCAGGGCGCGGCGGACGTCCGCGTAGCAGGCCGCGCGCTCCACCGGTGACATGCGCCAGGTCCGCCCCACCGCGGCGTAGACCGGGCCGCCGACGCAGGGCGCGCCGACGGCCACCGCACTGTCCACACACGTTTTCAGGTACGCCACAGTGGAGGCGACGGCCTCCGGCGGGGCGTTCACGAGGTCACGTCCGGGCGAGGTGACCGCACAGACGCCGACCGCGCGCAGGCCGTACGCCGCCAGCAGGTCGCGGGTGCGGGCCGGGTCCCAGTCGCCGGGTTGCTCGATCGGCAGCTCGACCGCGTCGAAACCGAACGCGGCGATCCGCGGCACCAGCTCGGCCATGGCCTCGTCGTCGACCGGCGAGGCCCAGACCCACGGGTTGACACCGATGGGGTACACCGGACTACTTCCAGCGCCGCGGGTAACCGGGCAGGTCGGTGCAGCCGCACATCGCGTAGTGCAGCGGCGGCATGGTGGGGTCGACGTACTCGTCCAGGTTGTCCTGGGTGATGGTCGGCTGTGGCAGCTTCCACGGGTTCGGCACCTGCTCGCCGTCGAGGATCTTCAGCGCGGCGATGATCGGGGTGCGCCACTGGTAGGTCGGGTAGGTGGGGGCGATCGCCGTGAGCTTCTTGTCCTTCCACAGCTTCAGGAAGTCGAGCTGGTCCTCGCCGTTGATCGGCGGCACGGGCTTGCCGGCGTCCTCGAACGCCTCGACCGCCGCGCCCGCGACCGCCCCGGCGTCCATCCAGACGCCGTCGATCGTGCCGTACCGCTGGATGTAGTCGTTGACGATCTTCTTCGTCCTGGCCGGGTCGCCGTCGGTGAACTCGACGCCGACGACGTCGACGCCCGCCTTGTCGAAGGCGACCTTCGCCGCGGACCAACGGGTCTCCAGCACGTCGACGCCGGGCAGGATGCGCAGCGCGAGCACCTTGCCACCGCGCTTCATCTTCTGGGTGACGAACTCCGCCGCGACGTGGCCGAATCCGTAGCCGCCGATCGGGTTGATGAACGTCACCGGGCAGGTCGTGTCGACGCCGCGGTCGAAGACGATGACCGGCAGGCCCTTCTGGCAGGCGGCTTTCACGGCCGGGGTGAGCGTCGCGGTGGTGTTCGGCGAGACGATGAGTGCGTGGCAGCCCTTGCCGAGCAGGTCGTTGATGTCGGCGATCTGCTTCTGGTCCTTGCCTTCGGCATCGACGTGGACGAACTCGGAGATCCGGCCGCGGTGCGTGTCGACCTCGGCCTGCATGGTCTTGAAACCGACCTGGCGCCAGGGGTTGTTCAGCCCCGCGTTGGAGAAGCAGATCTTGTGCGGTCCGGGCTTCTTGTACTTCGCGGTCTCCACCATCGCCGGGTTGAGCGCCTGCTCCCAGGGCTTGCCGGCGGGGCCGGTGGGCGCGGCGTCCAGGAGCGCGAGCTGCTTGTCGTAGTCGGCCTGCACGAAGAACTTCGACTGCTCCCCCGTGCCCGACCCAGTGCCCGCGGAGGGCGAACCCGATGCGCCGGTGGTGGGCTCGTCGGTGGAGCAGCCGGCCAGCACCAGTAAGGCGCTTACGGCCAGCACCGTCGTGGAATGCCTCACTGAATCCCCTTTATCTGGACGGGAAATTTATCTGGACGGGAAACGGAAGGACGCCGCCGCCACGGCGAACAGAATGATCGCGCCCTGGACGGTCGGTTTGAGGGCGCCGGAGACGCCGTAGAAGTTCATGACCGTGAAGAGCGTCTCGAGGGTCAGCGCGCCCAGCATCGCGCCGACGACCGAACCGCGGCCCCCGCCCAGAGCGACACCGCCGAGGACCGCCGCGGTGATCGCGCCGAACTCGAGGCCGGCACCGGCCTGGAACGACACTCCGCTGTACCCGCCGATGAGGATCGCCGCGAGGGTGGCGGCGAGTCCGCTGAGGACGAACGCCATGGTCTTGGCGCGCCACACGCGCACGCCGCTCAGCTCGGCGGTCCGCGGGTTGCCGCCGACGGCGACCAGGGTGCGGCCGAAGTCCGAACGCGTCAGCACCAGCGCCAGAGCGGCCGCCACCACCAGGATGACCAGGGCGTACGGTATCCGGCCCAGCGCGGGCACGTCCTCGAACGCCGACCGACCGAGCCGGCGGAACTCCTCGGAGAGGCCGCCCTTCGGGGCACCGTCGGACCACAGGTACACGGCACCGACGAGGATGAGGAACATCCCGAGGGTCGTGATGAACGACGGCACCCGCAGCCGCGTGGTGACGAGGCCGTTGACGAGACCGACGGCGATGCCGAACGCGAGCAGGAGCACGACGACAGGCCAGCCGGCCGACGGATCGCCGTCGATCAGCCGGGCGGCGATGACCACCTGCGCGGTGACCAGAGAGCCGACGGACAGGTCCAACTCGCCGGAGACGATCACGAAGTACTGGCCGGCGGCGAGCAGGATGACCGGCGCGGAACGACCGAGGAACGACATCAGCGACGGCGGCGAGAGAAAGTCCGGTTGACGGGCGGTCAGCAGAACCAGCAACACCGCCAGGATCACGATGATCGGTGCGAGACCGCCGGAGCGGAACTTGATGAGCCGCAGTGGGCGCGCGATCCGCATGCTATGACGCCTTTCGCATCGCCCGGCGGGCGTAGACGGCGACCGCCGCGATGATGATCACGCCACGGATCACCTGCTTGAAGAACACGTCGACCTCGAGCTGGTTGAAGATGGCGTCGATGCTCGCGAGCAGCAGCACGCCGCCGACCGTGCCGGCAACGCCGCCGCGCCCGCCGGCCAGGGCGGTGCCGCCGAGCACCACCGCGGCGATCGACTCCAGGTCGTACAGTCCCTCGGTGCCCACCCTTGGTGCGCCGGCGCCGAGCCGGCTGGCGAGGTAGATCCCGGCGAGGCCGGCGCAGAGGGCGCACAGCACATGAGCGGTGACGAGGACCCGGCTGTTGCGTACGCCGGAGAGCCGGGCGACCTCCGGGTCACCGCCCACGGCGATCAGGTGGTGGCCGAATCGGGTGCGCGCCAGCACGAACCAGGCCGCGGCGGCGACGGCGAGCAGCAGCAGGAACGACAGCGGCACCGGGCCGATGCGCTGGTACCCCAGGCCCTGCACCAGGGCGGGTGCGGTCTTGCCGGCCGGGCCGTCGTATCCGTTGTCGAGGTATCCCTTCAGCAGCAGTCCGACACCGACGGTCGCGATGAAGGGGTTGATCCGCGCTGTGGTGACGAGCAGGCCGTTGACGAGGCCGATCGCGCTGCTGACGGCGAGCGTCAGGCCGATCGCCGGCAGCAGCGCACCGTCGTCACCGGCCATGGTCTCGGCGGCGACGAGGGTGCTCAGGCTGACCACGTACGCCACGGACAGGTCCAGCGAGCCCCCGATGATGACCAGCGTCTGGCCGACCGCGACGAGGCCCAGGCCGGCGGCGACGTGCAGCAGGCTCACCGTCGTCGGCAGGCTGAACAGCCGGCCGCCGTCGGCCGTGACGATGAGCCAACCGATCGTCAGGGTGAGGACCAGGGCGACGAACACGCCGGGCGGGGTCCGCCGGGCCGTCAGGGACAGCGCGCCGCTCATCCGGCCGCCTCCGGCACGGTGCCGACCGCCAGGGCGACGACATCCTCCTCCGTCGCGCCGGCGGGTAGCTCGCCGGCGATCCGGCCGTCGCGCATGACGATGATCCGGTCGCTCATGCCGAGCAGCTCGGGCAGCTCGGACGAGACCATCAGCACGGCGGCGCCGTCGCGGGCCAGCCGGCGGACGAGATCGTGGATCGCCGACTTGGCGCCCACGTCGATGCCCCGGGTCGGCTCGTCGAAGAGCAGGATCCTCGGGGCGAGCGCGAGCCACCTGGCCAGCACGACCTTCTGCTGGTTGCCCCCGGACAGGAAACGGATCTCCTGGTCCTCCCCTGCGGCGCGAAGCTCAACGGCCGCGAGCAGCTCCCGGATTCGCGCGGTCCGGGCACCGCGGCCGACCCGGCCCGGGCGGACGGCGCGGCCGGCCAACAGCGCGTTGTCGAGCACCGACTGCTCGGCGACGATCCCCTCGCCCTTGCGGTCCTCGGAGACGTAGGCGATACCGGCCCGCATCGCGGCGCGGGGCGAGCGCAGCCGGACCGGCGCTCCGTCGACGGTCACCTGGCCGGTGCTGAACGGTGCGGCGCCGAACAGCGCGCGGGCCAGCGCCGACCGGCCGGAGCCCTGCAGGCCGCCGACGCCGAGCACCTCGCCGGCGCGCAGCCGCAGGTCGATGCCGCGCAGCTTCCGGTTGCCTCCGCCCCGGACAGTCAGCCGCACCGGGCCCAGCTCCTGCGGCTTCGCCGGGTCGGGGTAGTAGCTCGACAGCTCGCGGCCGACCATGTGGCGCACCAGCTGATCGGCGCTGGTGTCCGCGGTGTCCAAGGTGGCCACCGCCCGGCCGTCCTTGAGCACGGTGATCCGGCTGGACAGGTCGAAGACCTCCTTGAGGCGGTGCGAGACGTACAGCACGCCTATCCCCTGCTCCTGCAGCCGCCGTACGAGCGCGTAGAGCTGGTCGACCTCGTGGTCGGCGAGAGCCGCGGTGGGCTCGTCCATGATGAGCAGCCGCGCGTCGAGGGAGAGCGCCTTGACGATCTCGACCACCTGTTGTTGCGCCACGCCGAGTCGTCCCACGCGCGTTTCGGGCGGTATCGAGCCCTCCCCGATCGAGGCGAGGAGCCCCGCGGTGTGGCTGAGCATCGCCCTGCGGTCGACGAGCCCGCGGCGCAGGGGCTCGCGGCCCAGACAGACGTTCTCCGCGACGGTGCGCTCGGGCAGCAGGGTCAGCTCCTGGTAGACGATGCCGATACCGGCCTGTTGGGCCTCACGCGGGCTGCGGAACGTCCGCGGTGCGCCGGCGAACTCAACCGTTCCCTCGTCCGGCTGGTGGACGCCGGACACCACCTTCATGAGCGTGGACTTGCCGGCGCCGTTCTCGCCGACGACCGCGTGCACCTCGCCCGGCCGGACCTGGAGGTCGACGCCATCGAGCACCCGCACGCCGAGGAACGACTTGCCGATGCCTCGCAGAGCGAGCAGCGGCGACGGCGGCAGGCCAGACATCGTGGGACCCTCTACATTTCGCGTCGTCAGCAGGATTTGAGTCACCGATAGCTGAATCGTCGAAGAGCATCGAAATTTCGCCGGATTCGATGGCGACATCGCGGCCTGAGGGTAAATGCCTCGATGAGCCATGGCAATACCACCGGACATCACAGCAGGGCGATCAGTCGACAGCGATTGATATGCAAAAATCTGTTATCAAATCGGCCCGTCCACAGTCGCGCGCCGAACCGCGGCGGCTGATACGCAAAATGTGTTATGGAATCTCCCCGACGACAGTCGCGCACCGAACCGCGATGATTGATGCGCAAAATGTGTTATGGAAACGGCTGCACTCGAACCATATTGACTGTTGCGATACGCCGCTGCATGCTGGCCGGCAGACCACGGGAGACGGTCGCATCTGGTGTGACGCCCCCTCTCTTCCATGGGGATTGACTGCCCGTCACGGCGGACGGAATGACGAGCTGCCGGCGCGTGCCCGTGGTCATGCCATCGTTCCTCCGCCGAAATAGGAGACGGCATGCGTCGCGTCATATTTATCTTCGGGGTGATCGCGAGCGTGCTCCTGTCGCTCGTCGTGGCCCAACCGGCGTCAGCGGCGCCGACCTTCCGAGCCCTTGTCTTCACGGAGACGGCCGGCTACCGACACGATTCGATCCCGGCCGGCCTCGCGATGTTCCGGGAGCAGGCGGCGGCCAACAACTTCGAGTTGGTCCACAGCGAGGACTCGAGCGTTTTCACCCCGGCAAACCTCGCCACCTTCGACGTGCTCATCATGTTCCAGACCTCGGGAATGGTGTGGAACACGGCGGCCCAACGTCAGGCGGTGGAGGGCTACCTCGCCAGCGGCAAGGGCATCGTCGCGATCCACAACGCCACAGACATGGGCATCGAGAACGAGTACCCGTGGTGGGACCAGACCATCAACGGCAGCGCACACATGCCGGAGCACTCCCCTGGCGTGCTGCCCGGCACCGCCATCGTCGCGGACAAGAAGCACCCGTCGACGGCCGGCCTGCCGGACCGATGGAACCGCAGCGAGGAGTGGTACAACTTCGACCGCAACCCCCGCGGCGACGTCCATGTCCTGGTCACCGCGGACGAGCGCACGTACAACCCGGGCCCCCGCGCCATGGGGCCGGACCACCCCATCTCCTGGTGCCGCAACACCGGCGGCGGCCGCGTGTGGGCCACCGCCATGGGGCACACCAGCGCGGCCTACAGCGAGACCCATTTCCGCAACCACGTCCTCGGGGGCGTCAAGTGGGCGGCCGGCAACGAGCCCGGCGACTGCGGCGGCACCGTGTGGAGCAACTTCGAAAAGCGCACCCTCGACGACAACACCGCGGACCCGATGGCTCTCGCGGTCGCCCCGGACGGGCGGGTGCTCTATGTCCAGCGGGGCGGTCAGCTGAAGATCTTCAAACCGACCACGAACAGCACCGTGACAGCCGGCACGCTCAGCGTCTACACCGGCGGCGAGGACGGCCTCACCGGACTGGCGCTCGACCCCGACTTCGCCAGCAACGGCTACGTGTACCTGTATCACTCCCCGGCCGGAGTCCCGAACGACATCAACCGGGTCTCCCGGTTCACGCTCACCGGCGACACCCTGAACATGTCGAGCCAGGTGACGATCATCGACATCCCCGCGACCCGGGACCGCACGTTCGCCGAACCCGGGCACACGGGCGGGTACATCGAGTTCGGCCCCGACGGGAACCTCTACATCGGCACCGGGGACGACGTCCCACCGAACCTCGACTCCAACTGGCAGGGCTACGCCCCGCTGGACTGGCGGCAGGGCAAGGCCAACCTCGACGCCGCCCGCACCGCCGGCAACACCAACGACCTGCGTGGCAAGCTCCTGCGCATCCGGCCGTCGGCCGACGGCGGCTACACCGTCCCGGCCGGCAACCTCTACCCACAGGGCACCGCGCAGACCCGGCCCGAGATCTACGCGATGGGCTTCCGCAACCCGTTCCGCTTCTCGATCGACCCGGAGAACGGGTGGGTCTACCTCGCCGACTACGGCCCGGACCGGAACCCGCCCGCGACCAATCGCGGCCCCGAAGGACTCGTCGAACTCAATGTCATCAAGGCCCCGGGCAACTACGGCTGGCCGTTCTGCCACGGCGACAACCAGGCCTACGCGCCCTACAACCCGAGCACCGGCGTCGTCGGCGCCAAGTTCAACTGCAACGCGCCGGTCAACAACTCGCCGAACAACACCGGCCTGACCAGCCTCAAGCCGATCGTCGCGCCGAACATGTGGTACGGCTACGGCGTCTCACCGAACTTCCCCGAACTCGGCTCCGGCGGCTCGGGGCCGATGGGCGGACCGGTCTACCGCTACGACGCCGCGAACCCGTCCGAGACAAAGTTCCCGCCCTACTACGACGGGGTCCACTTCTTCTACGAGTGGTCGCGCCACACCGTCAAGGAGGTCCACTTCGACTCCGCGACCGCGGTCACCCGGACCAACTCCTTCTTGCCCGCCGCCAAGTTCCTCAAGCCGATGGACATGGAGTTCGGGCCCGACGGTTCGTTGTACCTGCTCGAATGGGGCACCAACTTCGGCGGTGGCAACAACGACTCGGGTCTTTACCGCATCGACTACAAAAACCAGGGCGGGCGGGCGCCGACAGCCAAGGCCACCGGAACGCCCACCAACGGTAACGCGCCGTTGACCGTGCAGTTCAGCAGTGCGGGGTCCACGGACCCGGATCCCGGGAACACGCTCAGCTACCACTGGACGTTCGGCGACGGCACGACGTCCACGGCGGCCAACCCGTCACACACCTACACCGCCAACGGCAACTACACCGCCCAGCTCAAGGTCACCGACAACACCGGCAAGACAGGCTTCGCCAACGTGCCGATCACCGTGGGCAACACCGCACCGAAGCTCACCGTCACGATTCCGCCCGACGGCGGCATGCTGAACTTCGGCGACCGCGTCTCGTACCAGGTGTCTGTCTCGGACCCCGGCGGCGCGCCCATCGACTGCACCAAGGTGTTCGTCAACCCCGCCCTCGGCCACGACGACCACCAGCATGACACCACGGACTACCCGGGGTGCTCGGGCACCATCGACACGACGCTGCTCGGCGGGCACCCTGACGGCGCCAACCTGTACTACGTCCTCAACGCCCGTTACACCGACGACGGCGGCCCCGGCGGTGCGGCCCCGCTCACCGGCTACGCTCACGCGACCCTCCAACCCAAGCACAAACAGGCCGAGTTCTACACGGACCAGTCGGGTGTGCAGGTCGTCGAGCAGGCCGGCGCGGAGAGCGGCAAGCGGGTCGGCAACATCTCCGACAACGACTGGATCGCGTTCGACCCGATGAGCCTGTCGGGCATCACGAACGTGAGCTACCGCCTGTCGTCGCCGAGCGGAGGCGGATCGATCGAACTGCGCGCCGACTCCCCGACCGGCACACTCCTGGCCACGACACCGGTGCCCAGCACCGGCGGCTGGAACAACTACCAGTCCACGCCGGCGGTGAACACTGCCGATCTCGCCGGCTCGCACCGGCTCTACCTGGTGTTCAAGGGCACCTCGAACAACTGGTTCGACCTCGACTCGCTCACCTTCGGCGGCAGCGGGGTCGGCGAACCGGGCAGCGGCGGTGGCGGCGTGGCCGGTCGGACCTGGACGGTCGCAGCGCAGCACAGCGGCAAATTCGTGGACGTCAACGGCGCCTCGACCGCTGACGGCGCCCAGATCGTCCAGTGGTCGGCCACCGGCGGCAACAACCAGAAGTGGCAGGCCGTCGACGCCGGTGGCGGCGCCGTCCACCTGAAGGCGGTGCACAGCGACAAGTGCCTCGCCGTCACGGGCGGGTCCACCGCCCAGGGCGCGTTCCTGCAGCAGTCCACCTGCGACAACGGCAACCCGCAGAAGTTCCTCGTCACACCGACCACCACGGTGGGCGTGTACACGGTGAAAAGCCTCCCCAGTGGACTGTGCGTCGACGTCAACGGCGGCTCGACGGCCGACGGTGCACGACTCCTGCAATGGAGCTGCCACAGCGGCACCAACCAACAGTGGCGGTTCACCGCCGTATAGCCCGTCCGAACGGGATGCCCGGCGCGGTTGCGCGCCGGGCATTCTCCCTATGAACAGGTGAGGAACCGCCATGGTGTTTCGGATACCTCGGCCCCGCCGGTACGGACGGCTGTCCGCGCTGGGCACAGCCCTGGTGCTTGTTGCCGTCGGCGCCACCGCGGTGGCGGCACCGATCGAGCCCGGGCAGAGCGCCCCCATCGTGGGCGCGCAGTCCGGCCGCTGCCTGACCGTCCCCGGCTCCAGCACCACCAACGGCACCCAGACCCAACTCTGGGACTGCACCGGCGCAGTCGGCCAGACCTGGACCTACACCGCCGCCAAACAACTGACCGTCCACGGCAACAAGTGCCTCGACGCCAGCGGACGCGGCACCACCAACGGCACCCCGGTCATCATCTGGGACTGCAACGGCCAGAACAACCAACAGTGGAACGTCAACCCCAACGGCACCATCACCGGCGTCCAGTCCGGACTATGCCTCGACGCCAACGCCGGCGGCACCGCCAACGGCACCAGGACCACCCTCTGGTCCTGCCACAGCGGCACCAACCAGCAGTGGGACTCACCGGCCCCGCCGGTGCCGGGCGGCGCGGGCACGTGTGACATCTACGCCTCGGGCGGCACCCCCTGCATCGCCGCCCACAGCACCGTACGAGCGCTCTACGGCACCTACAACGGCAACCTCTACCAGGTCCGGCGCTCGTCCGACAGCACGACCCGGAACATCGGCGTCCGGAGCGCGGGGGGCGCCGCGGACGCGACGACGCAGGACTCGTTCTGCGCGGGGACCACCTGTGTCATCACCGTCGTCTACGACCAGTCCGGCCGCGGGAACGACCTGTGGTACCAGGGATCGAGTGTGGTTCCCGGCTCCAACCAGAGCCGCCCGGCGATCGCGACGTCGGAGTCGCTGGCGGTCGGCGGCAGCAAGGCCTACTCGCTCTACATCAACCCCGGCAACAGCTACTGGCGGGACGGCCACCTGACCGGCGTGCCGACCGGCAGCGCCCCCGAAGGCATGTACATGGTGACCAGCGGCACCCATGTCAACGGCGGCTGCTGCTTCGACTACGGCAACAGTGAGACGACCCGAGCGGCCGACGCGGCCGGAGCGATGGACGCGATCAATTTCAGCACCCAGTGCTGGTTCGGCGGGTGCACCGGCACCGGCCCATGGGTCCAGGCCGACCTCGAATGGGGGCTCTACTCCGGTGGCAGTCAGACCTGGAACTCGAACCAGCGGGCCTTCACCAGCAAGTTCGTGACGGCGATGTTGAAGAACAACGGGACGAGCCGTTTCGCGCTCAAGGGTGGCAACGGCCAGACCGGAAGCCTGACCACGCTCTGGGACGGCGCGCTTCCGCCCGGCTACAGCCCCATGAAGAAGCAGGGCGCCATCATCCTCGGCAGCGGTGGTGACTGCTGCAAGCCCGGCGGCGGCGCGAACCTCAGCGCCGGCACCTTCTACGAGGGCGCGATGGTGTCCGGATACCCGTCCGACGCAACCGAGAACGCGGTACAGGCCAACATCGTCGCCGCCGGCTACCGCTGAGCCGCCGCCCGCACCGAAACGCGGCACAGCCTGACGTCAGCTACACCCGGCCCGGCAACCCGGAAGGGCCACCGCACAGTGGGCGGTGGCCCTTCCAGCGTGGCGCGTCAGCTCAGGGCAGGGTCCATTTCTGGTTGGCTCCGCCGTGGCAGGTCCACAGGTGCACGAGGGTGCCGTCCGACGAACCCGCGCCCGACACGTCCAGGCACTTGCCCGACTGAGGGTTCCGCAACGACCCGTCCGGGTGCGCCTGCCAGTTCTGGTTGGCACCACCGTTGCAGGACCACAACTGGACCCTCGCCCCGTCCGCCGAGCTGTTACCA
>NZ_JAFFSU010000020.1 GCF_017948455.1 Streptomyces sp. GESEQ-4 | reverse complement strand
CCCCCCCCCGCCACCGCCCCCCCCCCCCGCCCCCGCCCCCCCCGCGCGGGGGGGGGGGGGGGGCGCCCCCCCCCCCCCCCGCCCCTGCCCCGCCGGGCCGGCGGGCGCGCCCCCGCCGGCGCCGGGGGTGCGCCCCCTCCCCGCCGGCACCCGCCACATCCCCAAGTCCGACATCTGTTTCCGCGGCTACTTTACCCACGGCAGAGCCAGCCTCTGACCGCCTCGCGTCAGCCGGCAAGAACGCGGCACGAGGTCCCGGCAGCGACTCAGCAGTCGCAGCCGGGACTTACTGCTGCTCAGCTGGCGCTCAGCCCACGAGTGACTGGGTGCCGAGGACGGAGAGCAGCTCCAGCTTCTCCGCGGCCTCGGTGCCCGGTTCGGCCGAGTACACGAGGATGTGCAGGTCGTTGCCCTCGACCCGGAGCAGATCGCAGTCCAGAGTCAGCGGGCCCACCTGAGGATGCTCGATCGTCTTGCGCGAGGCCTCGAGCCGGCCGACGACACCCGCGTCCCACAGCTCGGCGAACCGCTCGCTGCCCGCACGCAACTCCGCGATCAGACGCCGCAGTTGCCGGTCGGCGGGATATCGGGAAGCCGTCGCCCGCAGTTCGGCGACCATGCCGATCTCGAACGCGCGCCGCTCGTCCGGAGTGTGCCGGACCCGGGTGGGAGCGCCGAGGAAGTTGCGCCACACCCCGTTGCGTTCGAAGCCACGCCAGCCGGAGGGATCGCCCATCAGCGCCGCGTACATCGGGTTGGCCATCAGCAGCGTCATGGCCGCGTCGGAGACGCCGACAGGGGTGTCCACCAGCCGGTCCAGCAGCCGCTGGACGCTGGGTGTGATGTACGCGGGCACGGTGTCGGGACCCGGAGGCACCAGCCCGGCCAGCCGGAACAGATACGTCCGCTCGTCCCCCGTCAACCGCAGCGCCCGGGCCAGGGCTTCGACGATCTGCCCGGACGGGTTGACCGCCCGCCCCTGTTCGAGGCGGGTGACGTAGTCGACCGAGATCCCCGCCAGCAGGGCCAGTTCCTCGCGACGCAGCCCGGCCGCGCGCCGCTGACCACCGGCCGGCAGCCCGGCGGTCTCCGGGGCTACCCGGTCCCGCCAGCGCCGCAGGGCCCGCCCGAGTTCCGTCGTCGTCATCCCCCCAGTCAACCGCGCCGGACGCGTCGGTGCCTGGTACTGGGAGTCCCAGGAAGAAGGATCCGCTGGCTGTCCACCCTGTCGAGCGGGAAGGTGGAGCCATGACCACAACACTCATCACCGGAGCGAACAAGGGACTGGGCTTCGAGACCGCCCGCCGGCTCGTCGAAGCAGGTCACACCGTCTACGTCGGAGCCCGGGACGCCGAGCGGGGCCGCCGCGCCGCCGAACAGCTCGGCGCCCGGTTCGTCCAGATCGACGTCACCGACGACGCCTCCGTCCAGGCCGCCGCGAAGACCATCGAGGCAGAGGGCGGGCTCGACGTACTGGTCAACAACGCCGGCATCGAAGTGCGGGGCGAGAACAACAGCATCCCCGCCGCCGCGGACACCACCGCCGACGAGATGCGAACGGTGTTCGAGACGAACGTCTTCGGCGTCGTCCGTGTCATCCACGCCTTCCTGCCGCTGCTCCAGCGGTCCGCGGCCCCCGTCGTGGTGAACCTCAGCAGCGGCCTGGCCTCACTGTCCCGGCTCTCCGACCCGGACGCACCGGCCCACTTCTACCAGGCCATCGCCTACCCGACCTCGAAGACGGCCGTCAACATGATCACCGTGCAGTACGCGAAGGCGTTCCCGACCATGCGGATCAACGCCGTCGAACCCGGCTTCACCTCGACGGACCTCAACGGGCGTACCGGCACCCAGACCGCCGAGCAGGGCGCCGAGATCATCGTCCGCATGGCGCAGGTGGGCCCGGACGGTCCGACCGGCGGCTACTTCGACGTGGACGGTCCGATTCCCTGGTAGGGCACATCGGCCGGCCGCTCAATCCGTCAGGCTCCACAAGGCCGCCACCAACGGCCGCCGCAGATCCGCCCGCCGCACGCACAACCCGATCGGGAACGGCTCCGGCGGCGGATCCGCGGACAGCACCGACAGCCGCTCGCGCACCGCACTGTGTTCCAGTACGAGACGCGGGACCACGCCCGTGCCGCAGCCCAGGGCGACCAGCGTCAGCAGCCCCTCATGCCCGTCCGGTTCACAGGCCACGTCGGGTGTCGTCCCACGGGCGCGGAACCAGCGGTCGGCGGCCTCGCGGACCAGACCGCGGTGGGGCAGGACGAACGGCCCGTCGAGCCTCGGGTCCGGTCGCTCCCGCGCGGTGACCAGGACCAGCTCGGTCACCGCGACCGTCCGGCTCACCAGCGGCTCCGGCAGCCTGGCCGGAATCCCCGCGACGGCCACGTCCACCTCGCCCTCGTCGAGCCGGGCCAGCGCGGCAGCCGCGTCACCGGTCCGCAGATCGAGTCGCACCTGGGGGTGGGCGGCACGGAACGGCGCCAACAGGTCGGGCAGCAGCGCCTGGCAGGCGGTCACCGTGGCGAACACGGCCAGACGGCCGGTCAGTTCGGCCGGGTCGGGATGCTCCTCCCGGTAGGAGCGCCACAACTCCAGCGCCTGGACGGCGTATTCACGGAACCGATGCCCCTCCGCCGTCAGCGCCACCCCGCGCGGCCCCCGGTCGAACAGCCGGTGCCCGAGATCGGCCTCCAGCCGCTGCACGGTCCGCGTCAGTGTCGCCGGACTGACATGGCAGTCGAGGCTCGTCCGGCCGAAGTTCAGCGTCTGCGCCAGATGCAGGAAGAGCCGCAGCTCCCGATGGTCGTCCCGCACCCCGCCACCTGGCCCTTTCGCTCCTTGCAACACCGCGCTGCACAAGTTGCGCTTGCTGCAACACTCGCCGTGACCCTACAACTCCACCATGACTTCGACCACGTACACCTCCCGTGTCTTCCCGCTCGAAACCATGGACGTCCCCGGCGGCACGGAGACCATCCTGCGCGGCGGCCGGCACCTCTTCCCGCTGCTGCCGCGGGCCTTCGCGGGCGTGCGCCGCATCGGCGTCATCGGCTGGGGCCCGCAGGGCCGCGCCCAGGCCCTGAACCTGAGGGACTCGCTGACCGGTACGGACATCCGGGTCGCCGTGGGACTGCGCCCCGGCTCCCGCTCGGCCCCCGACGCCCGCGCTCACGGCTTCACCGAGGACGACGGCACGCTCGGCGACTGGCTCACGGTGACCGCCGACAGCGATCTGGTGATCCTCCTGATCGCGGACGCCGCGCTCGCCGCCCATCACCCGGAGATCTTCAGCGCGTTGCGGCCGGGCGCCGCGATCGGCCTCTCGCACGGCTTCCTGCTCGGCCACCTCCGCGAGACCGGCGGCGACTTCCCGCCCGGACACCCGGTGATCGCCGTGTGCCCCAAGGGCATGGGCGACTCCGTGCGGCGCCTGTACCAGCAGGGCGCGGAGATCAACGGCGCCGGGATCAACAGCAGTTTCGCCGTGCACGCCGACCCCGACGGCCAGGCCACCGACCTCGCGCTCGGCTGGTCCGTGGCGCTCGGCTCGCCGTACACCTTCCGCACCGCCCTGGACAGCGAGTACCTCTCCGACATCGTCGGCGAACGCGCCATCCTCCTCGGCGCCGTCCACGGCATCGTCGAGAGCCTCCACACCCGCTGCCGCCTCGCCGGAGACGACGAGGTGACGGCGTACGAACGCTCCTGCGAGAACATCACCGGCCCCATCGCCCGCACGATTTCCCGCGCCGGATTGCGCGCGGTGCGCGAGGGCCTGGACGCGGCCGGACGGGACGTCTTCGACCGCGCGTACACGGCGACGTACCGACCGGCCCGCGAGATCATCGCGGAGATCTACGACGAGGTCGCCGACGGCACCGAGCTGCGCAGCGTGATCCTGGCCGAACGGCGGCTCGGCGCCCGCCCGATGAGCGAGATCGGCGGCTCGCCGATGTGGGCGGCGGGGGAGCGGGTACGGTCCCGGCGGGCCGAGCGCGACCTGCCCGTGGACCCGTTCACCGCCGGCGTCTTCGTCGCCACCATGACCGCACAGATCGACGAGTTCGCCGAGCGCGGCCACCCCTGGTCGGAGATCGTCAACGAGTCGGTCATCGAGGCCGTCGACTCGCTGCTCCCGTACATGCACGCCCGGGACGTCGCCCACATGGTCGACAACTGCTCCCGCACGGCCCGCCTGGGCGCCCGCCGCTGGGGCCCACGCTTCCAGTCCGCCTACGAGCAGATCGCCTTCCCCGCCGCCCAACAGCCTGCGGACACGGCCCTGTTGACGGCCTTCGACACCCACCCCGCCCACGAGGCCCTGACCGCAGCGGCGAAGCTCCGGCCGTCGGTGGACATCGCCGTGGCCTAGGCCGGTACGTGGGGGGAGCAGCGCGAGAGAGCCCCCGTACTCCCGGGGAGGTACATGCACTGCCGCTGGCCGTACGACGACCCGGACCCCTCCCCGGAGCCAGTCTCGAGACATCACCGGAAGACCCCTCTAGGGAGATGAACCGAGATGCAGACCCTGGCGAACTGGGACGGCGGACCCGGCCCGTGGATCCTCTTCTTCCCGCTGATCTGGGCGGCCGTCGTCGTCGGCGCCGTCACGCTCCTGCGCCGCACCGTCTGGCGCGGCCGTCGCGGACCGTGGCGCCCGATGGACGACCACCGCCCGTCCGGCGACTCGCCGATCGCCATGCTCGGCCGGCGCTTCGCCTCCGGCGAGATCGACGAGGACGAGTACTGGCGCCGCCTCTCCGTCCTGGACGAGCAGTTCGGCCGCCACGCGGGCAAGGGCGGTGCGGCATGACGGTCACGACCGAAGTGCGCACGGCCGCACGCGTCGTCGACGCGGTGAAGGTGTACGGCGGTGGCGACACCGCCGTGCGCGCCCTGGACGGCGTGAGCGTCGGCTTCCCGGCCGGCCGCTTCACCGCGATCATGGGCCCCTCGGGCTCCGGCAAGTCGACCCTGATGCACTGCGCGGCCGGCCTCGACACCCTCACCTCGGGAGCCGCCTTCATCGGCGACACCGAGCTGGGCTCCCTCGACGACCGACGCCTCACCCTCCTGCGCCGCGACCGCGTGGGCTTCGTGTTCCAGGCGTTCAACCTGGTGCCGACGCTCACCGTGGCCGAGAACATCACGCTGCCGCTGGACCTGGCGGGCACCAAGGGCGACCCGGAGTGGATCGACGCGCTGATCGACGTGGTCGGCCTGCGCGACCGGCTGCACCACCGGCCCTCCGAGCTCTCCGGCGGCCAGCAGCAACGTGTCGCGGTGGCCCGGGCGTTCGCCGGACAACCGGACGTCGTCTTCGCCGACGAACCGACCGGCAACCTCGACTCCCGCTCCGGCGAGGAGGTCCTGGGCCTGCTCGGCCGCGCCGTACGGCAGACGGGCCGCACGGTCGTCATGGTCACCCACGATCCGGCCGCCGCCGCCCACGCCGACGAGGTCGTCTTCCTCGCCGACGGACGCCTGGTCGACCGTATGGAATCGCCGACCGCCGACAAGATCCTGGACCGATTGAAAGCCTTCGAGGTGCCCTCATGAACGCCTCAGTACGCCTGAGCGTGTCCTCCCTGCGCGCCCACAAGCGCCGCTTCGCCGGTACGTTCCTCGCGGTCTTCCTCGGCGTGGCCTTCCTGGCCGGGACGCTCGTCATGGGCGACACACTGCGCGCCAGCTTCGACACGATGTTCGGCAACGCGACGAGCGGCACTGACGCAGTCGTCCGCAGCGCCGACGCGATCACCACACCCGGCGAGAGTGAGGGCGTGCGGGAGCCGGTCTCCGCCGACCTGGTGGACAGCGTCGAGCGGGTCCCGGGCGTGGCGGCGGCCGTGCCCGACATCCAGGGCGCCGGCCAGCTCGTCGGCAAGGACGGCGACCCCGTCGGAGGCGCGGGCCCGCCCACCCTCGCCGGGAACTGGATCACCGACCCGGAACTCAACTCGTACGAACTCGCCGAAGGCCGCGCCCCGGAGAAGTCCGGCGAGGTCGTCGTCAACCGCGGCGCCGCCGAGCGCGGCGACCTGAAGATCGGCGACACGACGGTCCTGCGCACACCCGACCCCGTACAGGTGACGATCGTCGGCCTCGCGACCTTCGGCGGCGAGGACGGCATGGCGCAGGTGACCTACACCGGCATGACCCGCGCAGACGCGGAGAAGTACCTGACAGCCAGGCCCGGCGAGGCGTCGAGCATCCTGGTGCGGGCAGGCCCTGGCGTGAGCGAGCGAGAACTGGTGGACCGCCTGACTCCCGTACTGCCGGACGGAGTCGAGGCCATCACCGGCCAGGAGTCGGCCGAGGAGAACACGGAGATGATCTCCAGCCAGTTCCTGTCCATCTTCACCACCCTCCTCCTGGTGTTCTCCGGCATCGCCCTGCTCGTAGCGACCTTCTCCATCCACAACACCTTCGCGATCGTCGTAGCCCAACGAACGCGCGAGAACGCCTTGTTGCGCGCACTCGGCGCTTCCCGCCGCCAGGTGACCGCATCCACCCTGCTTGAAGCGAGCGTGGTGGCCGTGACAGCCTCGCTCGCAGGCCTGGCGGGCGGAATCGGCATCGCGGCCGCACTGCAGGCACTGTTCCCGGCCATCGGATTCCCGTTCCCCGAGGGCGACTTGGTCATCAGCGCGCTGTCCATGCTGCTACCGCTCGCGGTCGGCATCGTGGTCTGCCTCGGCTCCGCCCTGCTGCCTGCCGCACGCGCCGGCCACACGGCACCGCTGGCCGCCCTGCGCGAGACCTCCGTCGACCACTCGGGCGCTTCCCGCCTCCGCGCCGTCCTCGGCTCGGGCCTCGCCGCCGTGGCCGTCGCCGTGACACTCACCGGCGTCCTGGCGACCCCGTCCATCTGGCTGGCCGCCACGGGCGCCGTCCTGGCCCTGGTCTCCTTCGTGGTCCTCGGCCCGGTCGCCTCCTCCACGGCCGTACGCATCCTCGGCGGCCCGCTCGACCGCCTCCGCGGCGTCACCGGCGGCCTCGCCCGGCGCAACGCCCTGCGCAGCCCCAAGCGGACGGCCGCGACCGCCAGTGCCCTGATGATCGGCGTGGCCGTGGTCTCGCTGTTCACGGTGTTCGGCGCCTCCCTGAAGGCGACCATGGACCAGACCGTGTCACGGTCCTTCGCCGGCGACATCGCCGTGAGCACCCCGTCCTTCGGCGCGGGCGGCAGCGGACTGAGCCCCCGCCTCGCCGGAGCCGTCCAGAACATCCCCGAGGTCGAAACGGCCGTAGGCCTCGGCCGCGGAGTCGCCGAAGTAGACGGCAAGGGACGGGCGTTGACCGTCACCGACCCGATCGCCCTCGACCGCACCTTCGACCTCGGCAAGGTCGACGGCTCCCTGCGCGACCTCGGCACCGACGGCATCGCCCTCACCCGCAGCGAGGCCGACAAGCAGAACCTCACGACCGGCGACAAGACGCAACTCACCTTCACCGACGGCAAGAAGGAGACCTTCACCGTCCGCGCGGTCTACGGCCAGTCCGAGATCGCGGGCGACTACGTCATCACCCGCGCCGCCTGGTCCCCGCACCGCACCCAGGACGCCGACACCCTCGTCGCCGTCTCCTTCAAGGACGGCGTGAGCATGGACGCGGGCAAGACCGCGGTGCAGAAGGTGGCCGACCAGTACGGCAACCCGGAAGTCCAGACCCGCGACGAGTACGCGCAGTCCGCGGCAGGCGGCATCGACATGATGCTCACCCTCGTCTACGCCCTGCTCGCTCTAGCCGTCCTCATCGCGCTTCTCGGCATCGCCAACACCCTCACCCTGGCGATCCACGAACGCACCCGCGAACTGGGCCTCCTCCGCGCCGTCGGCCAGACCCGCCCCCAACTGCGCGCCATGGTCCGCTGGGAGTCGATCCTCGTAGCCGCCTTCGGCACAGTCGGCGGCCTCACCCTCGGCGCCTTCCTCGGCTGGACCCTGGTCAAGGCCTCCGACGGCGCAAGCGACAGCGCCTTCGCCTTCGCACTGCCACCTTTGCAACTCGCGGTGGTGGCCTTGGTGGGCCTCGCGGCGGGAGCCCTCGCGGGCCTACGCCCGGCACGCCGAGCAGCCCGCCTGGACGTACTGAGGGCAATAGCCACGGAGTAACGGCAAGAGCAGCCGGCACACCTAAACGCCGGTGGGCCCTAGCCATCAACTGATGGCTAGGGCCCACCAACGTGCACTGAGCCCCCTCCAAGGGCCAAGCAATTCAAACGCCCGCATCAACCGCCCGCTCAACCTCCGCAAGCACACCCCGACCCGTCTCCCGCACCACCCGCCGCGGCGGACAAGCCACCCCCGCCCCCACCCCCGTCTCCGCCCGCACCCCCGCAGACGTCGGCAGCGTGAACCACACGACCTTGCCCGACTCCCCGTCCGGCCTGACCCCCCAGCTCTCGCTGACGGCGGCCACCATCGCCAGCCCGCGCCCACACGTCGCGAGCGTGTCGGCGTCGCCGACCTCGGGGAGCCGTGGGTCGTGGTCGTGCACCGAGACCATGAGCCGGTCGAGCAGCAGCTCGATCTCCACGGTGCACATCTTGTCGGGCTGCGCATGCTGGTGGACGTTGGTCAGCAACTCCGTCACACCGAGCGCGGCCCGGTCGATCAGGGTGTCCAGATGCCAGTAGCGCAACTGTGCCGATACGATTCTGCGGACCTGTCCGATCCGCGACGGCAGGGCTTGGAGCTCCACCGTGCAGTGTCTGCTTGGGTGACTGATCACGGCTGCGACTCCCCGACGTGAGGTGGGAAGAACACGAACGTACGGATCCAGCAGGATGCGTGCGTGAGACTGCCGCCTGCTGTCATGGCCGGCGAGGCTGGTTCGCAGCGTTGTCGCCGGTAAACCCAGAGTGACGTGAGACCAGCGTGACGCAAGGTACGCCGTACCGCAACTCTTGGTAGTTCAGCGATTACGCCCCGCAGCCCTGCGCACCGCTTCGATGAACCGGCGTGCCGCGGGCGGACCCGGCTCGCCCGGCGCGGGGTCGTGGTCGCCGAGGGTCAGCAGGTACCGCTTGCCGTTGAGGTCCGCCAGTGCCCGGTCCTCCGGCGCGAACCAGGGCCGGGACGCGCGCACCGCCTGGACCGGCGCGCTGTCGATCTCGCTGCCGTAACTGGTGAGCAGCTCCAGCCTGCCGCCGCTGATCCGGACCTGTCCGGCCCGGGTGAGCGAGCGCAGCCGCTTCCCGATCCGCACGCCCGTGGCCGTGAACTCCGGCTCCGCCATGCTGTCCCGCCCCCTCGTGCGCGTCGGTGTCGGCCGCGATCCAGCGTGGGCCGTGGCCGGCTCGTTTCGTGATCCCGTGTGCGTCGATCCAGTGTGCGTCCTCGGACGGGGCCCGAGTCCCGTTCCGGACCGGCGTCCTGCCCGGGCCCGCCTCCCGTCCGGTGCAGTGTGCCCCCACCCGACGCAGAGCACCAGTGCGCATGTCCCGGTCGGAGCAGGCGCCCGCAGCACTTGCGCGAATGCGCCCCCCATGCCACCCCCAGCGTGGCCTTTGGGGTGCCCAAAGCTGCGTTTATGCAGGTGAGAAGCGTGCGGAACCTGCTTATGATCGGTGCGACGGCAGCGCGAACCGCCGTGGACGACAGCCCTGAGGAGCAGCGCCGTGAAGACCTCCGCACAGACCCCGACCGGCGTGACCCTCGACGTCGACCACAGTGACGCCGCCTACCGCGGCTGGCTGAAAGAGGCCGTCCGCAAGGTGCAGGCCGACGCCAACCGCTCGGCCGACACGCACCTGCTCCGCTTCCCGCTGCCGGAGAAGTGGGGCATCGACCTGTATCTCAAGGACGAGTCCACCCACCCGACCGGCAGTCTCAAGCACCGGCTCGCCCGCTCGCTGTTCCTCTACGGCCTGTGCAACGGCTGGATCCGGCCGGGCCGTCCGGTGATCGAGGCGTCCAGCGGTTCCACGGCGGTCTCCGAGGCGTACTTCGCGGGACTCATCGGCGTGCCCTTCATCGCCGTCATGCCGCGCACGACCAGCGCCGAGAAGTGCCGCCTCATCGAGTTCCACGGCGGGCAGTGCCACTTCGTGGACGACTCGCGCAAGATGTACGAGGAGTCCGCGCGCCTCGCGGTGGAGACCGGCGGCCACTACATGGACCAGTTCACCTACGCCGAACGGGCCACGGACTGGCGCGGCAACAACAACATCGCCGAATCGATCTTCCGCCAGCTCCAGTTGGAGCGGTTCCCGGAGCCCGCGTGGATCGTCGCCACGGCCGGCACCGGCGGCACCTCCGCGACTCTCGCGCGCTATGTGCACTACATGCAGTACGACACCCGCATCTGTGTCGCCGACCCGGAGAACTCGTGTTTCTTCGAGGGCTGGACCACCGGCGATCCGGACGTCACCTGTGACCGGGGCTCCCGTATCGAGGGCATCGGCAGGCCGCGCGTCGAACCGAGCTTCGTGCCCGGCGCCATCGACCGGATGATGAAGGTACCCGACGCGGCGAGCGTGGCGGCCGTCCGCGCCCTGGAGCAGACCATCGGCCGCAAGGCGGGCGGCTCGACCGGGACCGGGCTGTGGAGCGCGCTGAAGATCGTCGCCGAGATGGTGGCCGAGGGGCGGCGGGGGAGCGTGGTCACCCTGCTGTGCGACCCGGGCGACCGCTATCTCGACAAGTACTACTCGGACGTATGGCTGGCCGGGCAGGGCCTGGACATCACGCCGTACACGGCGGCGATCGAGTCGCTGCTGGAGACGGGCATCTGGCCGTCCTGAACCGGTACGCCGTCCAGTCGTCCGGTGCGGTCGTGAGTCGGCACGCCGTCCAGCCGTCCGGCGCGCTTTGTGTCAGCGCACCGCCAGTCGCCGGTCAAGCGCCGTGACCGCGTCCCGGAACGCCCGGCCCAGGCCTGTGCGGGCGAGCTTCAGTACCACGCGGAACGGGGCGGTCCCGTCGGCGGCGAAGGTCCACTGCACGCGCGTGCCCGTCCCGGCCGGCGTCAGCTGCCACTCCTCGACCAGCGCACGTGCCCCCGGAGCGTTGGTCTCGTCGACGCGATAGGCGTACACCTCCGGTCCCTTCGCGGCGAGGATCGTCTCCTGGAACCGTGTGCCGCCCCTGAGCCGGATCTCGCGCCCGGCGCCGTCCCCGGTGGGCCGGGCCAGCGTCACCGCCGAGAACCAGTCCACCCAGCCCGGCACATCCTCGGCGAGCGCGGCGAAGACCGCCTCGGGCGGTGCGGAGATCTCCCGCGCGAAGACCAGGCGTACCGGCGCGGAGCCGACGAAGTCGAGCCCCACCGGGCGCAGACGGCGAGCCATGGACGACAACCTCCAGCAGCGAGGCGGGCGTTGACCGGGCAGCCTCACCATAGCTGACGTGTCGTCAGGTGTCTGCCTCGCCGAGGGCGACGCCCGTCAGTCCTCCATGCCCTCCACGCCCTCCTCGGGCTCACCCGCCACCACCAGCCGGCGCAGATGCTCCGCCACCTCGCCGCGCGCCTCCGCGGGCAGCCCGGCGTCCGTCACCAGCGTGTCGACCTGCTCCAGCGCGGCGAACGAACTCAGGCCCACCGTCCCCCACTTGGTGTGGTCCGCGACCACCACGACCCGCCGTGCCGACTGCACGAGCCGCCGGTTGGTCTCGGCCTCCGCCAGGTTGGGCGTCGACAGGCCGGCCTCCACCGATATCCCGTGCACCCCGAGGAACAGCACATCGAAGTGGAGCGCCGCGATCGCCTGGTCGGCCACCGGGCCCACGAGCGAGTCCGACGGCGTACGCACCCCTCCGGTCAGCACGACCGTCGCCGCGCCCTGCCGCGGGCCCGAGGTGCGCTGCGCGGCGTGGAAGACATCGGCCACCCGCACCGAGTTGGTGACCACCGTCAGGTCCGGCACGTCGAGCAGATGGTGCGCCAGCGCGTACGTCGTCGTCCCGCCCGACAGGGCGATCGCGCTGCCCGGCGACACCAGCTGTGCCGCGGTCCGCGCGATGTCCTCCTTGGCCGTCAGCTCCAGGCCCGACTTGGCCTCGAAGCCCGGCTCGTGCGTGCTCGCCTCGACCACCGGGACCGCGCCGCCGTGCACCTTCTCCAGCACGCCCTGCCGTGCGAGCGCGTCCAGATCACGGCGCACGGTCATGTCCGACACGCCGAGCTTGCGGGTCAGCTCGTTCACCCGGACGCCGCCGCGACGCCGCACCTCGTCCAGGATCAGGGCGCGCCGCTGCTCCGCGAGGAGGTTCTGATTCTCACTCACGTACGCTTCGGTTCCTTTCGTCCAAGGGCCGTCCGACACGCCCCGCAGACCCACTCCGACGAGCACATTCTCCCCGGCCCACTGCGCGGACGACCCATCCTTTCACGGCTCGGCGCCGGCGTGTCACCGGCTGTCCCGTCGCGCGCATGCCACTTGTGTCCCATCCGTTGTCCTTCTGTCACCCGGATCGGGGAGATTCGGTGACAAGAGGTGTGCGGCCCCTGCGGAGCGGAGATCCTTACGCCCGCACGGACAGAAGCCGACGGCGCGTCACGGGGGAAGTGCGAGAACAGTGGAACGTGTCTTGTCCGAGGGGGCGGACGGACCCGCCCAGAAGCCCGGAGAACCAGGCATCGCCCTGGAACTGCTGGTCCACGGCGTCGGTGGCGCCACGCCCGAGAAGATGCTGGACGATCCGCGGACGGTGCGGATCACCGGCGACGACACGGCGGCCGTCTTCCGCCGCGCCGACGACGCCGACGCGGAGACCGGCCCCCGCGACCACCGCGACGAACCGGTGCCCGAGGCCTACGTCTGGTGCAACCTCACCTCCGGCAACAGCGCCCGCGCCCTGTGGCTGCTGTTAATGCCGTTCATGGTGGTCAACCTCGCCCACTGGATGCGGCCCAGGGCCCGGGGCCGCGACCGCACGGTACGGCTGTACGGGCTGCTGGTGCGGCTCACCGGACTGACGCTGACGGTGCTGCTCGTCGCGGCCGCCTGCGAGGTCGCCCTCGACCTGACGGCATGGCAGTGCGCGGGCAGGCCCGCGTGTACCGAACGGCACTCCTGGCTGGGCTTCCTGTCACCGGAGGCCGGCGGCTGGTGGAGCCTGCCGGGCCGCCGACTCGCGCTCGCCGCCGTGGTGCCCGCCGGACTCACCGGCCTGCTGTGGTATCTCTCGCGCCGTACGTGGAGTGCGTACGAGTCCCAGCAGCCGATGGTCCGCACCGTCGAGCCCGACGAGGACACCAGCCGCACCGCCCTGGGTCGGCCCGGCTTCTGGTACGGGCGGCGCCTGGTGGCCCGGCTGCGGGCCGCGCACACCGCGGCGGGCCTGCTGACGGTCGCCGCCGCGGTCGGCACGTCGGCGGCCCGCTTCGACCGCGGGCCCGGCGGCCCCGCACTGCTCGACACCCTGGGGTGGCTCCTGGTCGGGGCGCTCGTCGCGTGCGCCCTCGCCGTCGTGTGGGTGATCTGCCGCCGGGGCCGCAGCGAGAACCGCCTCGACCAGGAGCTCGACGAGCACCTCGTACGACGGCTGCCGCTCGCCTCGCTCGTCCTGCTCGTGCTCGCCATGGTGTACGCCGGGTGGGAACGCCAGGGCTGGGAGTCGGCCGGCCGGCTGCCGGGCGACGCGACCTTCGGCGGCATCGCCCTGCTCCAGGGTCTGCTCGTCATCGTCCTGGCCGGGGTCGCCCACGTGCTGTACCGCACCCACCCCGACCCCCGCGCCGCGATGTACGGCTTCGGTGGACCCGCCGTGGCGATGCTGGCCTGCGCACTGGGCGGGGTGATGTCCGGCGGCCTCGCGCAGCGGGTGGCGGACTGGCTGGACGGCACGCGCGCGTCCATCCCCGGTCCGCCGGTCCTGCTGACCTGGCAGTCGTCCGTGATCCCGCCGCTGCTCATCGTCCTGCTGGTGTTCTGCGGCTCGCTTGCGTGGCAGACCTGGCGGCTGTGCCGCGCCGAACTGGGTGCCGTGCGCCCCGACCAGCCGGGCGACCCGCAGGACCCCACCCGCACCCGCCGTATCGCGAACACCCGCGCCATGGCGACCCTCACCGACCGCGCCCCGCTCCTCGTGGCCGTCATCTCCACCACGACGCTGCTGCTGGGCGCGGGGGCACTCGTGGGCGCCATGGTGTCCGACAAGGTGCCGAGCAAGGCCACCGGGTCGACGCACCCCTTCCTCCACGGCGCAGCCGAAACGGCCCAGGCACTGGGCTCCTGGCTGATCAGCCTCGGCTTCATACTGTTCGTCACCTGGGGCCGACGCGCCTACAAGGACGCCTCCGCCCGGCGCACCATCGGCATCCTGTGGGACGTCGGCACCTTCTGGCCGCGCGCCGCCCACCCCTTCGCCCCGCCCTGCTACGCCGAGCGGGCCGTGCCCGACCTGACCTGGCGCATCGCCACCTGGACCCGTGCCACCGGCGGACGACTGGTCATCTCCGGCCACTCCCAGGGCAGCGTGCTCGCCGCCGCGGCGGCCTGGCAGCTCACCCCGTCCGCACGCAAGCGGGTCGCCCTGCTGACATACGGCTCCCCGCTCGAGCGCCTCTACGGCCGCTGGTTCCCGGCCCACTTCGGCCCGGCCGCCCTCAGCTCCCTGCACCACGACGTCGACTGCTGGCGCAACCTCTACCGCCTCACCGACCCGATCGGCGGCCCGGTGGGCCTCGCCGGCGACTGCGGCCCCGAGGTGGACCGCGACGCCCTGGAGGACCCCCTCGCCTACGGCCGCACGGACACGCATCCGCTGCCCGCCCCCATCCTCGGCCACTCCGACTACCAGGCCGACCCGGCGTTCGCGGAGGAACGCGAGCGGCTGCTGGCCCGGCTGCGGCCGGAGCTGCCCGGACCGCGCCGGGAGGGGGAGGAGGGTCAGGGCGAGTCGGGCAGATCCTCGGCGTAGAGCAGCGTCAGATCGTCCGTGCTCGGCTCCTCGAACTGCGCGACCCGGCTCGCGTGCCGCTCCACCATCGCCTCGAAGGTCTGGCGGGCGGTACGGCCGTTGCCGAAGGCGGGGCCCTTGGGGATCGCCGTGAAGTACTTCAGCAGGGCTTCCGAGGCGCCCGGGGCCAGCCGGTACTCGTGCTCCTCGGCCTGCTGCTCCACGATGCGCAGGAGTTCTTCGGGGTTGTAGTCACTGAAGGTGATGGTCCGCGAGAAGCGGGAGGCCACGCCCGGGTTGACGGACAGGAAGCGTTCCATCTCGGCCGTGTAGCCCGCGACGATCACCACGACCGCGTCCCGGTGGTCCTCCATCAGTTTCACCAGCGTGTCGATGGCCTCCTTGCCGAAGTCCCGGCCCGAGTCCTCCGGCGACAGCGCGTACGCCTCGTCGATGAAGAGCACGCCGCCGCGCGCCTTGTCGAAGGCCTCCTGGGTGCGGATCGCCGTCGAGCCGATGTGCTCGCCGACCAGATCGACGCGGGACACCTCGACGAGATGACCCTTCTCCAGCACGCCGAGCGAGGCCAGGATCTCGCCGTACAGACGGGCCACCGTCGTCTTGCCGGTGCCGGGGGAGCCGGTGAAGACCAAGTGGCGCTTGACGGATGCGGCCTTGAGGCCCGCCTGCTGGCGGCGCCGGCCCACCTCGATCATGTCGGTGAGCGCCCGTACTTCGCGCTTGACGCTGTCCAGGCCGACCAGCGCGTCGAGTTCACCGAGGACGGCCTTCGAGGTCCGCGTCGGCTTCTCGGGCTGGGTGGCGGCGACCAGCGGCTCCTGCTCGGTGGTGCGCTGCCCCGGGATCGCGCCCAGCAGGCCCGGCGACTGACTGACCGTCTGCACCACCGTCTCGCGCGCCGCGGGCGGCTTGAAGCCCCCGCTCTCGTCGCTGCTGCAGTCCTCCACGACCGGACCGGTACCGGCCGCGTCCGGACCGCCGTCGGCGAACTCGTACCCGCCGCGCGCACACCGCTCCGTACGGCACTTCTTCAGCGTCGTACGGCAGCCGTCGATCACATGGAAGCCGTAGCCGCCGCTGCCCGTCACCCGGCAGTTCAGGAAGCTGCCACGGCCGCCCGCCGACACATAGAAACCGGCTTCCGCGGGGGAGTCGACCGTGCACCGCTCGATGGTGGGGTCGGCGCCCTTGGTGACGATCACGCCCGTCTGCATGCCGTCCAGCGTGCAGCCGTTGAGGGTGCCGCCGCTGCCGTGGTCACGGAACCAGGCGCCCGTCGCCGCGTCCCGGATACGGCAGTCGTCGAGTTGCGCGGTCGCGCCGTCACTCACCGACACGGCCGTGTTGCGCACCTGGGAGATGTCGCTGTCGACGACGTCCGCGCGGGAACCGCGGTCCAGGACGAACAGCGCATCCGGCACGTCGTGCACCCGGCAGGAGTCGAGGACCGCGGTGGCGCCGTCGCTGACCCACACCGCGGGATAGTCGCCGGTGCTGTCGAAGATCTCGCACTGGTTGGCGTCCACGCGGGTGCCGGGGTCCCACACCGACAGTCCGTTGCGGCCGAACTGACGCACCGTCGTGCGGGTCAGCGTCAGCACGGAGCGCGAGCGCAGATCGACCGCGTTCTCCGGGATGTCATGGATGCGGCAGTCGGCCAGGGTCAGTACGGCGTCCGTATCGAGGGTGACCCCGTCGGCGGTGGTGCGGTGCACATCGCAGTCGGTGAGATGTGCCGTGGCCCGGCCGGTGATCTGCACGCCGCTGCCGCGGACCTCGTACACCTCGCAGCCCACGGCCTCCAGCGCCGAGTTCTCCCCGGTCGCCGTCAGGCCCGCGCCCGACGTGTGGTGGACGCGGCAGCGCTCCAGACGCGGATGGGCGCCCCCGCGCACCGCGACCCCGGACTGGCCGGCCGAGACGACCTCGCACTCCTCGAACACCCCGCCCCCGCCGTCGAGTACGGCGATGCCGATGCCGGCTGGGTTGTCGACGGTGCAGCGCCGCACCGTCGGCCGGGCGCCGCCGCGTACCTCGATGCCGGCCGCGGACCGTGTGACGATCCGCACGTCCGACAGCTCGGGTGCGCCTTCCTCGACGAGCAGCGCGGGCGCGGCCGCGTCCTGGCCCTCCACATGCAGATCCTGTACGACCGCGGAGGCGCGCACGGTCAACGGCACACCGTCCACGGGCGCGATGCGGACGGAGCCGGGGGAGCCCTCAGGGCCACGTAGGGTCACCGCCCGCTGCACCACGAGGTTCTCCCGGTAGGTGCCTGGAGCGACGGTGAGGACATCGCCGTCGGTCGCGGCCTCCAGGGCGGCGGCGAGCGATGCGTACTCACCCGTGCGGCGGCGCCACCGCGATGTGCCGGTGTGCGTCACCTGGACCGTGCCCTGTGCCATGGCGTTGCTGTGCCCCCACCTCGGTCGTACTGATGGCTCGTTCGCCGTCGGGGCGCTTCAGCCGCCCCTGCGGCTCGCTCGCGCGCGGGTTGACGCCGAAGAGAGTTCGGCCGGTCCACCGTAGCGTGCGCGCAGGCAGTGGGTTGACCAGAGCCGGAAGGCCGTCAACTGCCGGTGCCGGTCCGGCCCCAGTCGGGGCCCGCTCGCTCCCATGCCTGGTCCCAACGGGCGTACCGGCGGCGGACCATGCGCCAGACGATCAGCCGCCTGGAGCCGTCGACCATGCCCGCGGTGAGCAGGGTGGCGCCGAATCCGGCGAGGACCGCGTGCGTCGTCGCCGTGGCGGCGTCCAGGGGGCGGGCCATGACGCGGCCGTGGGCGTCCGTCCAGAGCATGAAGCGGTCGCCCGCTTGCGGGTCTTCGAGCTGGGCCGTGACCGGCCCGTGCTGCGCGGTGCCGTCCGGGGCGGTCCAGTCGGCGAGGACGCGACTGCGTGTGTCCCGCGCGGGCGAGGTCTCGGGGTCGGCCTCCAGCGCGGAGCCGTTCAGCTTGCGCACCACGGTCGCCGTCACCGGATGACGCGACTCGCGCTGGTCCCGGACCGACTGCTGGAGCGCGTCCTGAGCGACACCGCCGATCACGCAACCCGCCACGGGTGCGGCGATCAGGATGAGCAGCAGGGCCACCAGGGCGGCCCAGGCCTCGGCCAGATCGGTCGTGCGGCGCAGCGGGTTGTGCCGCCAGCGCCAGAGTCCGCTGATGGTTCGCACGGTTCCCGCACCCCCTTCCCGCTCCGTGATAACCCCCGGCTGAGCCGTTCACGCGGGGGCCCGGTCAAAGAGAGAGCGAAATCACCCCCGATCGGGCCTCTCATGAACTTCTCACGAAATCCCACCATCCCAACGTGCCGCCCCCCGAGCCGAGTTCCCGCCCGCCGGGCGGCAGCGGATCACTCTCGGTCCAGTATCCTGACCGGGTCGCCGACCCGGATCGTGCCGCGGGACTGGGGCACCAGGTTCTGCCCGAAAACCAGCTTGCCGCCGAGGCGGCGGTGCCGGCCGAGGGTGTGGAGGGGCTCGCTGCCGCGTCCGGCGGTGGCCTGGTCGGTGGTGGTCACGACGCAGCGCCCGCACTTCTTGGCGACCCGGAAGACGACCTCGCCGATGGCCAGGCGTGACCAGTCGTCCTCGGCCCAGGCGGCGGTGCCCGACACCACCACGTTCGGCCGGAAGCGGTTCATGGGCAGGGGGCCCTCGTCCGGGTGATCGCCCTGGGCGATCAGGGAGTTGAGGGCGTCGAGCGAGGCGGCCGAGGTGAGCAGCAGCGGATAGCCGTCGGCGAAGGTGACGGTCTCGCCCGGCAGCGCGTACTCGGGGTCGACGGGCCGACGCGTGGCCGGGGCGTCCATGTGCACGAGGCGCACTTCGGCGCCGAGATAGTCACTGCACCAGGCGTGCGCCGCCGCGTCGGCGGCCGGAAACGCGTCGACCTTGTCGCGGAAGATCTCCATCGTCACCGCGCCGATGGGCTCCGGGACGGCGACCGTCAACGGATCCATACCGGGTGCGGACAGCCGAACGCCGCCGCCGGGCACCAGCTCGGCGGCGGCCATCGCCAGGCGTGGCTGCCGGCGTTGCGTGACGACCTTTCCCCCGTCGTCCATCAGCGCCCAGCGTCGGTCTCCGGCCAGGCCCCAAGGCTCCACGAGGGCCTCCCGGGGCGACTGGCCCCGGACCGACTTGACCGGATGAACATGAATCGACTGCAGCTGCGCGTTCCCCATGGCCCCATCGTGCCAGCCGGAACCGACAGCTCCGCTAGAGGATCAGTAGCCGCCGCCGCGGTACTGCTGGTTGTTGTACGGGTCCTGGTACGGAGCAGGGTTGGGCCGGGGAGCCGCGGGGCGCATCGCCTCGTAGCCCGTGCCGGGCGCCATCGGGCGCGGCTGCTGCTGTTGCGGACCGGGATAGCCGCGGGGCGCGCCGGCCTGCTGCGGGATGTAGGCCGCGGGTGCCTGTTGCAGCGGAGCCGGCTGCTGCGCCTGCGGGTAGCCGTAGGAGGGCTGGGACGGTGCGGCCGGGAGAGCCGGCAGCGCCGACGGCAGCGCGGGCAGGTGGTTGCCCGGCATGTCGTACGCCGCAGGGACCCGGATCGGTGCGATCTGCGGGGTACCCCGCTCGGCGACGAGCTTGTCGTAGATCGGAGTGTCCGGGAAGGAGGCGGAGTAGTAGCCGCCGCCATAAGTGGAGCGGGGGGAGGTCATGGCACATAAGTTAAGCCCACGATGTGCTGGTTGGGGAGACCGATAAGAGGGTTGTTTTCCGTGTCGGCCGTGACGCGGGATCCCCAATGCGAGCGAACTTGGCAAAAAGGGGCGGTGGTGAGGGCTCGGATCCCGTAAAGGCCGAGTTCCGCGCAGGTTACCGGCGGTTGGACAGCGATCTTCCTGCCCTCCTCATGGGAGTTGGCCGTGCTGGAGAATAGGTTGGTCGAGTGGGACAGAACCCAATGGGCTGCCGGGGCATGACGACCTGGCACGGTGACTCGTGATGGGGGCGGACATGTCAATGCCTAAAGGATCGAATGCTCCGGTGCCGACGACAGCACTGCGGGTCGAATTGGGCCGGCGTTCCGGCCCGGGAGTGCCCGACGCGGACGCGTCGGCACTGCTGCTGGTCGGCGGAAAGGTCCGGTCCGACGCCGACTTCGTCTTCTACAACCAGCCGGCGCACTCCTCGGGCGCGGTGCGTCACGAAGGCAAGCGGGACGCCGACGGCCTGGTGATCGACAGTCTCCTGGTCGACCTCGCGCGCGTGGAGCCCGCGATCGAGACGGTGGTCCTGGCCGCATCCGTCGACGGAGGTACGTTCGGACAGGTGCCGGACCTCTACATCGAGGTCCGCGATGCCGCCCAGAACACCGTGGTCGCCCGCTTCGACAGCACGGGCGCGACGGTAGAAACCGCTTACGTGCTCGGTGAGTTCTACCGCCGCCAGGGCGCCTGGAAGTTCCGCGCCGTCGGCCAGGGGTACGGCAGCGGACTCGAGGGCCTCGCCACGGACTTCGGCATCACGGTCGACGAGCCGCAGCAGGCCGCCCCCACTCCGCCGGCGCCCGTCGCGACCCCGGTGACCACGCCGCCACCCCCTCCTGCGGCGCCCCCCGCGGCACCGGTCAGCCTCAGCAAGGTGACGCTGACCAAGGCGTCGCCCTCGGTGTCGCTGACCAAGCAGGGCGGCACCTCGGGCGCGATGCGTGTGAACCTCAACTGGGAGGTGCGCAAGCAGTTCTCCGGCTGGGCCAGCAAGCTGGGCCGTGCCGTCGCCATGCACTCCGACCTCGACCTCGACCTGTGCGCGCTGTACGAACTCACCGATGGCAGCAAGGGAGTCGTCCAGGCCCTGGGAAACGCCTTCGGCGCGCTGCACCAGCCTCCCTTCATCCACCTCGACGCCGACGACCGCACCGGCGCCATGGCCAGTGGCGAGAACCTCACCGTCAACCTCGACCACAAAGAGGCCTTTCGGCGCATCCTCATCTTCGTGACCGTCTACGAGGGCGCGCGCTCCTTCGCCGACCTGCACGCCACGGTCACCCTCACTCCGCAGCACGGCGCCCCGATCGACTTCTCGCTCGACGAGTGCACCGTCCCCTCGACGGTGTGCGCCCTCGTCCTCATCACGAACACCGGCAGCGACCTGGTCGTCCAGCGCGAGGCTCGCTACCTGGTACCGGAGCGCGGGGTCAGTCCGCAGCGGACCGTCGACTACGCCTACGGATGGGGCATGAACTGGACGCCCGGAAGGAAGTGACAGGGCTTCAGCCCTCGTCGGGGACGGCGCCCGGACGTGCGTAGGTGCGCCCCTTCCAGGCCGCGCCGCGCCCCCGGTAATGCTGGACCGCGGAATCGACCGTCATGAGCAGATACAGGAACGCGGTGAACGGCAGCAGCGGCGCGAACCACAGGGGCTGCCGGTAGTAACGGAGCATCGGGATGTACGTCCCCGTCATCAGCAGCCACGCGAGGGCACCGGCGACCGCGGCGCCCGCATCGCCTGCGGCCAGTCCCCAGAGCAGGGCCGCGGGCGGCACCAGATAGACCAGCGCGAGCCCCGCGACCGTACCGGCGAGCAGCAGCGGATTGTGCCTCAACTGCGCGTACGCGCTGCGCGAGACCATCCGCCACAGGTCGTACAGCCGTGGATACGGGCGCACGCTGTCCACCCGCTCCGCCAGCCCCAGCCAGATGTGACCTCCGCCGTCCTTGACGGCACGCGCGAGTGCCACATCGTCGATGACGGCGTGCCGGATGGCGTCCGGGATCCGGGCCCGCTCGGCCACCTCGGCCCGCAGCAGCACACAGCCGCCCGCCGCGGCTGCCGTCCGCGACCCCTTCTTGCCGATCCGGCGGAAGGGATACAACTGGGCGAAGAAGTACACGAAGGCGGGCACGACGAGCCGCTCCCACGCACTCGCCACCCGCAGCCGGGCCATCTGGGAGACCACGTCGAAACCTCCGGCGTGCGCTGCCGCGACCAACTCCCGCAGGCTGTCCGGGGCGTGGGCGATGTCGGCGTCCGTCAGCAGCAGAAACTCGGGGTCACGCGCGCGTGCCAGGCCGATGCCGTGGCGCACCGCCCACAGCTTGCCGGTCCAGCCCGCGGGCGGCTCACCCGGCGAGGAGACGGTCAGCGGCAGCCCGCCGTGCCGCCGGGACAGCGCCCGGGCCAACTCCCCGGTGCCGTCCGTGCTTCCGTCGTCGATCAGGAACACCTCCGCCCGCCCCGGATAGTCCTGGGCGAGCAGCGACGGCAGACTCTCGGGCAGTACGGCCGCCTCGTCCCGGGCCGGGACGACGACACAGACAGCGGGCCAGTTGGCCGGTTCGCGACGCGACGGCAGGCGTACGTCCGTACGCCAGAAGAAGCCCTGGCCCAGCAGCAGCCACAGCCAGGCGACCAGTGATGCGGCGGCGGTCCACGCGATGGCACTCACCCGCGCAGTCTGCCCCACCGCTCCGGTGCCATACGGCCCATCGTCTATCGTGGCCGGGTGAAGATCGCGCTCATGGACTCCGGAATCGGTCTGCTGGCGGCCACCGCCGCGGTACGGCGTCTGCGACCCGACGCAGATCTCGTCCTCTCCCTCGACCCCGACGGCATGCCCTGGGGGCCCAGGACCACCGAGGACCTCACGGAGCGCGCCGTCGCCGTCGCCGAGGCGGCCGCCGCCCACCGGCCCGACGCCCTGATCGTCGGCTGCAACACCGCGACCGTCCACGCGCTGACCACCCTGCGCGCCCTGCTCGAGCCCGGCATTCCGGTGATCGGCACCGTCCCGGCGATCAAGCCGGCCGCGGCCGGTGGCGGCCCCTTCGCGATCTGGGCGACGCCGGCCACCACCGGCAGCCCCTACCAGCGCGGCCTGATCCGGGACTTCGCCGACGGTGTGACGGTCACCGAGGTGCCCTGCCCCGGCCTGGCCGAGGCCGTAGAACACGCGGACGAGGCCGCCATCACCGCCGCCGTCGCCGCGGCCGCCGCGCTGACCCCCGACGATGTAACGACCGTCGTCCTGGGCTGCACCCATTACGAACTGGTCGCCGAACGCATCCGCACCGCCGTGCAGCGCCCCGGCCGCCCGCCGCTCGTCCTGCACGGTTCCGCCGGAGCGGTCGCCGCCCAGGCGCTGCGCCGGATCGGCGAGCTGCCCGCCCCGGATGCCGCCGCGAACGGCACCCTGACGGTGCTGCTGAGCGGACGCGAGGGCGCGCTGCCCACGCCCGCCCTGGCCTACGAGGAGGGCCGGCAGCTCCAGGCGATCAGCCCCGCCCGGTGACCGACCGGCCCAAAACCGACGCCTTTGCTCCGGCGGACGTCCGCCTGGCGCAGTCACCCTGTGCGACGCGGTACCCGCGGAGCGAAACCTGAGTAACCTCATAGCCATGAGGGACCACCCCCGTGATGCGCACGATCCGCACCACCCCGACGTCTGGACCGGACGTGCCACGAACCGGTTCCAGTGGCTGCTGGCGCTCGTCGGGGCGGGCTGTATGGCACTCGGTATCGAGCTCGCCGTCGACTCGGCATGGACATCGGGTATCGCTCCGCTCGTCATGGCCGTCGTCGGCTGTATCGCCGCGGGACTGCTGGTTCTCTTCGGCACCCTGGCCTTCGTCCACGTCGACCTGAAGCTCGACAAGGAGTGCGTCGAGGTCCGCTGCGGCCACATGGGCGTGCCCCGTCGCCGCATTCCACTGACCCATGTCGCAGGCGCCGACTTCGACCCGCAGATCACCCCGCGGCACTGGGGCGGCTGGGGTTACCGCTGGCGGCCCGAGAAGGGCACCGCGGTCGTCGTACGGCGCGGCGAGGGCGTGGTGCTGCGGCTGTGGGACGGCCATACGTTCACCATCACGGTGGACGACGCGGAGGCCGCCGTACGAGCCATTCGCGCCCGGTTGCGGCCGAACGCGCCCGGACCGGTGCACTGACCTCACGCGCGCGGACTGTTCCTTGGCGTCATGGCGTCAGGCGGTCACCGCGCGGGCGGGTGTCCCAGGTCCGCTGAGATGGCTCGTCGGTGAGCGGGCGTGCCGTTGCCAGGCCCGCCAGCAGGCCGGCGCCCACGGACACGGCGGTGAAGCTCAACGCGTTGCCGACCGCGGCGATCGCCGCCAGCGCGGTCAGTGCGGCGCCCGCGCTGAGCGCGACCGGAGTGGAACGGGGAGTGCGCCACAAGGCGTACAGGACCCAGCCGAAGACGACCGCCAGCAGGACCACGCCTACGACACCCTGTTCGGCCGCCTGCTGCAGCGGGGCGGAGTGCGGTTTGCCGTCGGACAGCAGCGTCTGGGTGGCCGTCGTGCTGAGCTCACCGAAACGCCCAGGCCCGACGCCCACAGCGGCATCCTCGCGGACCATGTGCAGGGCGTCGTGCCACAGCTCGATCCGGTGCCGGGTCAGCTGACCCTCCAGGTATACGGCGAACCCGTTCGGGACCGCGTTCCCGGCCACCGCCCAGGGCAGCCCTGTCACCAGGACCGTCACCAGGCCCAGCCCTGCGATACCCAAGCCGCGGCGCTGCATCCGGCCCGCGGCGAGCGAGCACAGCAGCACCGCCACGCAGAGGACGAAACCGGTGGTCGAGCCGAGGGCGGCCGCGGTCACCGCGATCCCGGCGGCCAGCCCGCGCAGGGCGAGCCGCAGCGGCGGAGCCGACGCGGCCCACGCCGCGCAGCACGCGGAGCCGGCGGACAGGATCAGTACCGCGGCGGTGGCGCCGGCGTGACCGAGCGGCGCGACGATCTCGGGCCCGGGCGCCAGGTGCGGAACGGCCACCGTCAGGGCCAGTCCCGCCAGCGCCGCGGCACAAGGCGCGGCGACCGGCAGGAGCGCCCCGCAGATCCGCCCCGCGGCATAGCCGGCCGCCACCGCCAGGATGGCGAGCAACACACCCTCGGGACGACCGCCATGCACCGTGGCTGTGATCAGCGACCAGACCGCGCAGGCCCCGAGCGCCGCGACACCCGCCGCGTCCGAAACGTTTCGCCTGTCGCCGACCTCCTCCGGACCGGCCGCAGACGTCATCCCCGTGGAACCCACCCCGCCCCCCGAACCCGGTCCCCCGACCTGTGACGTACCCCGGCCGTCCCGACTGGAGCGGTCGCACGACAGGGGCTCCGGCACACCGTAACGGCTGATGAACGATTTGTGGATGAGTTGCGCCGAGTTGTGCGGGAACGATGCGGCGCCCGAGCTGGGAGAACGCCCGTACCGTCCCGTGGACCGCGCTGTCGGCGGCAAGGTCACCCGCCGTACACTCCCGGAGTGACCGTCACCGCAACCTCCGTGGACGAGTCGGACCAACTGCAGCCGCAGAACGCGCCCGCCTCACGCCGAGCCCGCCTCGCGCGCCTCGTTCCGGCCGCCGTCGCGGCGCTCTCCGGAGTGCTGCTGTACGTCAGTTTTCCGCCGCGCACCCTGTGGTGGCTCGCCCTGCCGGCCTTCGCGGTCTTCGGCTGGGTGCTGCGCGGCCGGAGCTGGAAGGCGGGCCTGGGCCTCGGCTACCTGTTCGGCCTCGGCTTCCTGCTGCCGCTGCTGGTGTGGACCGGCGTGGAGGTCGGCCCCGGGCCATGGATCGCGCTGGTCGTCATCGAAGCGCTCTTCGTGGCTCTGGCCGGCGCGGGCATCGCCGCGGTGTCCAGGCTGCCCGCGTGGCCGGTGTGGGCGGCCGCCGTGTGGATCGCCTCGGAAGCGGCTCGCGCGCGTGCGCCGTTCGAGGGCTTCCCCTGGGGCAAGATCGCGTTCGGCCAGGCCGACGGGATCTTCCTACCGCTCGCCGCGGTCGGCGGCACCCCGGTGCTCGGCTTCGCGGTCGTGCTGAGCGGCTTCGGTCTGTACGAGGTCGTACGCCTGTCGCTGGAGACTCGACGCACCCGCGCTGTCCGGCGTGGCGCCGCGGCCCTCGCGGTGCTGAGCGTCGCCGTCCCGGTGCTCGGGGCCGTGGCCGCCCGGCCGCTGGTCACCGACAAGGCCGAGGTCGGCACCGCGACCGTCGCCGCCATCCAGGGCAACGTGCCTCGGGCCGGGCTGGAGTTCAACGCCCAGCGGCGGGCGGTGCTCGACTACCACGCGCGCGAGACGGAGCGGCTGGCCGCCGAGGTCAAGGCGGGCAAGATCGCTCAGCCCGACTTCGTGCTGTGGCCCGAGAACTCCTCGGACATCGACCCGTTCGCCAACGCCGACGCCCGAGCCGTCATCGACCGGGCGGCCAAGGCGATCGGCGTGCCCATCTCGGTGGGAGGCGTCGTGGAACGGGACGGCAAGCTCCTCAACGAGCAGATCCTGTGGGACCCGGTCAAGGGCCCCATCGACACCTACGACAAGCGGCAGATCCAGCCGTTCGGCGAGTACCTGCCGCTGCGCTCGCTCATCGGGGCCATCAACAGCGACTGGACGAGCATGGTCCGCCAGGACTTCAGCCGGGGCAGCGAGCCCGGCGTGTTCACCATGGACGGCGCCAAGGTCGGCCTGGTCACCTGCTACGAGGCCGCCTTCGACTGGGCCGTGCGCTCCGAGGTCACCGACGGCGCGCAGATGATCTCCGTACCGAGCAACAACGCGACCTTCGACCGCAGCGAGATGACCTACCAGCAACTAGCCATGTCCCGCGTCCGGGCTGTCGAGCACAGCCGGACCGTCACCGTGCCGGTGACCAGCGGGGTGAGCGCGATCATCATGCCGGACGGGAAGATCACTCAGAGGACGGGCATGTTCGTCGCCGACTCGCTGGTCCAGAAGGTGCCGCTGCGCTCCTCCGAGACGCCCGCCACGAAGCTGGGCATCCTCCCGGAGATCGCCCTGGTCCTGCTCGCCGCGGGCGGGCTCGGCTGGGCCGTCGGGGCCGGTGTGCGCGGGCGACGCGCTCGTGACGTGTAGGCGTACGCCGTCGTAACGCCCCCGGGGTGAGCGACCGGGCCCGTTAGGGTCAGTCGCATGGCTACTCCTGACTTCATCAGCGCGATCCGGGCCTCGGCCGGCCAACAACTGCTGTGGCTCCCCGGAGTCACCGCCATCGTCTTCGACGACGAGGGCAGAGTGCTGCTGGGCCGTCGTACCGACACCGGCAGGTGGTCGGTGATCGGCGGCATCCCGGACCCGGGGGAGCAGCCCGCGGCCTGTGCGGTGCGGGAGGTCCACGAGGAGACCGCCGTGCGGTGCGTCGCCGAGCGGGTCGTTCTCGTTCAGGCGCTTGATCCGGTCACCTATGGCAACGGCGACATCTGCCAGTACATGGACATCACCTTCCGCTGCCGGGCCGTCGGCGGTGAGGCGCGGGTCAACGACGACGAGTCGCTGGAGGTGGGCTGGTTCGACGTGGACGCCCTGCCCGAGCTGAACGAGTTCGGACTGCTGCGGATCAAGCAGGCACTGTCGGACGCACCCACATGGTTCGACCCTATGAGCTCCAGCTGAAGTATGGGTGCTGAGCACATGTGGCGACGTGTCGGTGCTGCCTAGGGTCGTGCCATGACGGCTAGCAGCGCCCTAACGGGACCCCACGCTCCCTCGCTCGACCTCGGCGGCCGTACCGCCCTCGTCACCGGCGCCGCCGGCGGCATCGGCCGCGCCTGCGCGCTGCGGCTGGCGCAGGCCGGGGCCAAGGTGAGAGCGGTCGACCGGGACGCCGAGGGCCTGGAGGCGCTCGCCGAAGGGGCCCGGGGCCTGGCGGGCACGGTCGAGCCGCATGTCCTCGACCTCACCGACCTGGACGCCGCCGAACTCGCCGCGGCGGGCACGGACGTCCTGGTCAACAACGCCGGGCTGCAACTGGTCCGCCCCATCGAGGAGTTCCCGCCGGACGTCTTCCACACGGTACTCACCGTGATGCTGGAGGCACCGTTCCGGCTCATCCGCGGGGCCCTGCCCCATATGTACGGACAGGGCTGGGGCCGCATCGTGAATGTGTCCTCCGTCCATGGGCTGCGCGCCTCGGCTTTCAAGTCGGCCTATGTGGCCGCCAAACATGGACTGGAAGGCCTGTCCAAGACCGCGGCCCTCGAAGGGGCGGCACATGGCGTCACCTCGAACTGTGTGTGCCCCGCATATGTGCGCACCCCACTGGTCGAGCAGCAGCTCGCCGATCAGTCCCGGGCGCACGGCATTCCCGAGGAGCGCGTGCTGTCCGAGGTGCTGCTGCAGGACAGCGCGGTGAAACGGCTGATCGAACCGGAGGAGGTCGCCGAGGCCGTGGCGTATCTGTGCGGCCCGCAGGCATCCTTCGTCACGGGCACCTCCCTCGTCCTCGACGGCGGATGGACCGCCCACTGAGCGAGCCGGTGCCGCAGGCCTGCCGGGTTGTCCACAGGGCTGACGGGGCGACGGTGCGATGGGGAATCCTGTGACCATGTCCCGCGATCACGTGCAGTCCGCCGAACGCTCCGCCACCGGTGCCGGAGCGACCGTCGGCAGCGCCGAGGCACCCTTCCTCGAGCTGCTGGCCCGCGGTGCCTCGGCCGAGGCCTACGAGCAGCCGGTGCTCCTCGCCCGCGCCGAGGGCCGCCCCGCCGAGTGGATCGCCGCGCTCGAGCGGGCCAAGCTGACCGCGCTGCGGGTACGCGCGGAGCTGGAGGGACGGCGCCGACGCGAGGCGGAGCTGTCCGCGCTGTTCGAGACGGCCCACGACCTGGCGGGCCTGCGCGACCTGGACGCCGTCCTCCAGGCGATCGTGCAGCGCGCCCGCTCCCTGCTCGGCACGGACGTCGCCTACCTGAGCCTGAACGACCCGGAGAAGGGCGACACCTACATGCGGGTGACCGAGGGCTCGGTCGCCGCCCGCTTCCAGCAGCTGCGGCTCGGGATGGGGGAGGGGCTCGGCGGCCTCGTCGCCCAGACGGCCCGGCCGTACGTCACCGAGGACTACTTCAAGGACGACCGCTTCCAGCACACCGTCACCATCGACGCGGGTGTGCGGGACGAGGGCCTGGTCGCCATCCTCGGGGTGCCGCTCATGCTCGGGCACCATGTGATCGGTGTCCTGTTCGCGGCCGACCGGCGCGCCCGGGTCTTCGAGCGGGAGCAGATCGCGCTGCTCGGCTCCTTCGCCGCGCTCGCCGCGGCCGCCATCGACGCCGCCAACCTGCTCGCCGAGACCCGGTCGGCCCTGGCCGGCCTGGAGAAGGCCAACGAGATCATCCAGGACCGCAGCGGCGTCATCGAGCGCGCCTCCGAGGTCCACGACCGGCTCGCCGAACTCGTACTGCGCGGCGGCGGGGTCCACGACGTGGCGGCCGCCGTCTCCGAAGTCCTCGACGGAACCGTCCAGTTCACCGAGGCGTCCGCCGCACCCGCCGAGGCTCTGGAGGCATCCCGGTCCGAAGGACACGCCGTGCGGCACGCCGGCGACTGGATCGCCGCCGTGGCCGCCGGTGGCGAACTGCTCGGTGCGCTCGTGCTGCGCGGCCATCCCGGGCTCGACCCCGTCGACCAGCGCACCCTGGAGCGCGCCGCGACGGTGACCTCCCTGCTGCTGCTCGCCCGGCGCTCCGCCGCCGAGGCCGAGCAGCGCGTCCGCGGCGAACTCCTCGACGACCTCCTGGACGCCCGCGACCGAGACCCCCGCCTGCTGCGCGAGCGTGCGGCGAGACTGCAGGCCGACCTCGACGCCACCCATGTGGTCCTCGCCGCCCGCCTCGACGGCGTCGCCGCCGACGCCGACCAGGAGGCAGCCGCCCGCCGGCGCCTGTGGGCCGCCGCCTCCCACCTGGCCGCCACCCGGCACGGACTGGCCGCGGCCCGAGACGGCGGCACGGTCCTGCTGCTGCCCCTCGACCAGGGGGACACCGCCACCGAACTCGCCCGCCGCACCGCCGTACACCTCGGCACGGCCGTCCACGAGGCGGTCACCGTCGGCGCCTCCGCCGCCGTGGCGAATCTCGCCGCCCGCCCGGACGCGGTGGCCGCCGCCTACGAGGAAGGCCGCCGCTGCCTCGACACGCTGCGGCTGCTCGGCCGCCACGGCGACGGATCCGCCGCGGAGGACTTCGGATTCCTCGGACTCCTCCTCGCCGGGGACCGGGACGTCGCCGGCTTCGTCGACCGCACCATCGGCCAGGTGGTCGCCTACGACGAACGCCGTGGCACCGACCTTGTGCGCACCCTCGACGCCTACTTCGCCTGCGGCATGAGCCCGGCTCGCACCAAGGACCATCTCCACGTCCATGTGAACACGGTGGCCCAGCGCCTGGAGCGCGTCGGGCGTCTCCTCGGCGACGACTGGCAGAGCCCGGCCCGTGCCCTGGAGATCCAACTCGCCCTGCGGCTGCACCGGTTGTCGGCAGCGGCAGCGAAGTGACGGCCCCGCACGCACGGGCGCACGGGGCCGTCCGTCTCACCGCACCGCCGGTCGATCAGGCGGTACGCGCGTCCGCCGGAGGCGCCGCCGCGGGCTCCGCGTCATCGGACGGCTCGACATCCAACAGGTCCCGATGGCGGGTCTCCTTGGCCACGCCGACGGCGACGATCGTCACGACGGCCGCGCCGATGACGTACAGGGAGATCGGTGTGGAGCTGCCGTAGTCGGACAGCAGCGCGGTGGCGATCAGCGGCGCCGGCGCGCCCGCCGCGACCGAGGCGAACTGGGCGCCGATGGAGGCACCCGAGTAGCGCACCCGGGTCGCGAACATCTCGGAGAAGAAGGCGGCCTGCGGCGCGTACATCGCCCCGTGCAGCACCAGGCCGACCGTCACGGCGAGGATCAGGTTGCCGAAGCCGCCGGTGTCGATGAGCGAGAAGAACGGGAACATCCACAGCCCGACTCCGGCCGCGCCCAGCAGGTACACGGGCCGGCGGCCGATCCGGTCCGAGAGCGCGCCCCACAGCGGAATCACGGCGAAGTGCACGGCGGAGGCGATGAGCACGGCGTTCAGCGCGGTCTGCTTGGAGAGGCCGGCCGAGGTGGTGGCGTAGACGAGGATGAACGCGGTGATGACGTAGTAGCTGATGTTCTCCGCCATGCGTGCGCCCATCGCCACCAGCACATCGCGCCAGTGGTGCCGCAGTACGGAGACGAGCGGCAGCTTCTCGGCCGCCGCGTCCGGGGTCGCCTTGCGGGCCTCCGCCTGCGCCAGCGCCTGCTTGAAGACCGGCGATTCGTCGACAGACAGACGAATCCACAAACCGACGATCACCAGCACACCGGAGAGCAGGAACGGGATCCGCCACCCCCAGCTGCCGAACGCGCTGTCCGACAGCACCGCTGTCAGGAAGGACAGCACACCGGTGGCCAGGAGCTGCCCTGCGGGCGCCCCCGTCTGCGGCCACGAGGCCCAGAAACCGCGACGTCGTGCGTCACCGTGCTCGGACACCAGCAGCACGGCCCCGCCCCACTCGCCGCCCAGCGCGAAGCCCTGGACCAGGCGCAGCACGGTCAACAGCACCGGAGCGGCACTGCCGATGGTCGCGTGCGTGGGCAGCAGCCCGATCGCGAAGGTCGCCCCACCCATCAGCAACAAGCTCAGCACCAGCAGCTTCTTGCGCCCCAGCCGGTCGCCGTAGTGCCCGAAGACGAGCGCGCCCAGCGGACGAGCCGCGAATCCGACCGCATACGTCAGGAACGACAGCAGCGTGCCCACGAGCGGGTCGGAGTCCGGGAAGAACAGCTTGTTGAAGACCAGAGCGGCGGCTGAGCCGTAGAGGAAGAAGTCGTACCACTCGATGGTGGTGCCGATGAGGCTGGCGGCGACGATGCGCTTGAGGTTCGCGGGTGGTGGTGGAGCGGTGGTTCCGGAGGCCATGTGCGCCACTTCCTCGTGTGCGGTGGGGACGGGTACGTGTTGGCACACCGTAGGAAGGTGCAGGTCAGGGTCACATGTGGTGGGGCAACATAGTTCGGGGCGTGGCTATGCGTCGGACCACCATGCCCGCGCGTGGGGCCCGGCGGGCTTCCCAGCCGTCTACGCCGCCGTTTACGCCGGAGGAGGAGCGGAGGTCCGGCGCGGCACCAGGGTGGGGGAGAGCTTGACCTGTGTCGATGCCTTCTGGCGGTCGGTGATCCGCTCGAGGAGGAGGCGGGCGGCGTTCGTGCCGATCTCGGTGCCCGCCTGGTCGACGCTCGTGAGCGAGATCGGGCCGAAGGAGGCGAAGGTCGTGTTGTCGTAGCCGGCCACCGAGATGTCACCGGGAACGGACAGCCCGGCTTCGGTGAACGCCTCCAGCACCCCCATGGCAACGATGTCCGCGCCGGCGAAGACCGCCGTGGGCCTCAGAGGCCGGGCGAGGAGTTCCTTCGCGCCCTCGTACCCGCCCTGCTGGGTGTAGCTGGTGGAGACGATGTCGATCTCGTCCGCGAGGCCGACGGACCGCATGGCCTGCCGATAGCCGTCCGCGCGCTGGGCGTTGGGCATCTCCGCGATGCGCGTCGGGTCGGTTTCGTGGTGCTCGATGTGGGCGATCCGGCGGTGCCCGAGGCCGGCGAGGTGACGGACGACGAGGAACGCGCCTGCCACGTCGTCGTCCGTGACGGCGTCGTACACCGGGGAGTGCCCGTGCCGGCCGACGACCACGGTCGGGACGGCGGAGGCGACGTGCTCGAGATGGGCGCGCGGTGAGATGGGCGCGATCAGGATGAGCCCGTCCATCCCGCGATCGATCATGGCTTCCGTGACGCGGGCCTCCGCCTTCTCGTCATTGCAGCCGCCAGGCCCCAGGAACACCTGGTAGTCGGTGTCCGCGAGCCAACCGGTGATCCCGTCGAGGATCTCGGGGAAGAAGGGATTGCGGATGTCGGGCAGCATCACACCGATGGTGTACGTCTGTCCGCGCAGCCCCCGAGCGGCCGCGAGCGGCCGGTAGCCCAGCTCGTCGATCGCCCGGCGCACCTTCGCGCGCATCTCGGGGCTGGCGCCGTAGGCGTTGCGCAGCACCTTGGACACAGCGGTCGTGGACACCTGGGCGTGACGCGCGACGTCGACGATCGTGACGCGGCGCCGCGCTGCTGGCGGCTCCATCCGGGCGCCCTCCGGCGTAGTGGGAAACGTTGCCGCAGAGTGTACGGACGAAGGCGCAGTTCAGTAAGGCGATGTTCAGGGTCGAGCCGCCCTTGTCGCCGTAACAGCAGCGCAGCTTGCGCGGCATCTTGACGTCATGCGGGACGCTCTCTAGGGTCTGGCAGCACCCTGTGGGCAACGTTACCCACGAGCCGGGATCGGGCCATCCGTACTCGGTACCGGACCACATCCCCAAGACATGACAGCCGGCCGGCCGCCGTACGGCGTCGAGTCTCCCGAAGCTCTGATCGCGCCACTCTTTGAAACGTTTCAAGGAAGAGGTCCGCCTGTGACCCTGGCCCCGCACGAGCAACTGACGGACCACAACCGCACGTCCCGCACCACGCCGGTGGCCAAGGCGCACCGCCCCCGCAACAACCCGCCCTGGTGGTTCGCACTGCCCGCACTGCTGCTGTTCGCCTTCGTCGTCCTGGTGCCGAGCGTGCGCGGCGTGTACTACGCCTTCACCGACTGGGACGGCCTCGACCCGGACTTCTCCTACGTCGGGTTGGACAACTTCGCCGACATGGTCGGCGACGCCGATGCCCAGCAGGCCATCTGGCACACGCTGCTGATCGCCGTGTCGATCACGGTCATCCAGAACGCGCTGGGTCTTGCGCTGGCTCTCGGGGTCAACGCGGCCATCAAGTCCCGCAACGTACTGCGGGTGTTCCTGTTCGCCCCGGCCGTGATCACTCCGATCGTGACCGCCTACCTGTGGCGGAACCTGCTCGGCCCGGACGGGGCGGTCAACAGCCTGCTGGACGCGGTGGGACTGGGCAGCTGGCGCCAGGACTGGCTGGGCAGTCCGAGCCTCGCGCTGTGGTCCGTGGTCGCGGTGATCGTGTGGCAGTTCGCGGGCTACTCCATGGTCATCTTCCTGGCAGGGCTGCAGTCGGTGCCGAAGGAGATCCATGAGGCCGCGGAGATCGACGGAGCCGGTCCTGTACGGCGCTTCTGGTCGGTGACCCGGCCGCTGCTGGCTCCCGCGTTCACCGTCAACCTGATGCTGTCGATCATCGGTGGGCTCAAACTCTTCGACCAGGTCTACGCGCTGACGGGCGGCGGGCCCGGGCACGCCACCGACACCATCTCGACGTTGATCTTCAAAGACGCCTTCACCCTGGGCGAGTTCGGCTACAGCATCGCCCTCGCAGTCGTGCTGACGATCATCGTCGCGGTCGTGTCCAGCGGTCAGTACCTGCTGCTGTCCCGCAACGAGAGGGCCGTGTCATGAACCGCTACCGTCCCCGCACGCTCGCCCTCGAACTGGCGATGATCGCCGCCGCGCTCTTCGTGGGCTTCCCCGTGTACGTCCTCGTCAACCTCGCGGTGCGACCCACGTCGGACACGTCCTCGCCCATCGAACCGACCTCCTCCCCGACCCTGGACAACTTCTCGCAGGCCTGGCAACAGGGCGCGCTCGGCGGCGCGTTGGGCAACAGCGTGCTGGTGACGGTGTGCAGCGTCGCCATCGTGCTGGCCGTCTCCTCGCTCGCCGCCTATCCACTGGCCCGCGTCACGGCCCGCTGGTCACGCGGCACCTACCTGCTGGTCCTCCTGGGCCTGGTCCTGCCCTTCCAGCTCGCCTCGCTGCCGCTCTACCAGACCATGCGCGACATGGGGCTGCTCGGCACCCCTTGGGCCCTGGTCCTCTTCTACTCCGGCCTGCAGGTGCCCTTCACCGTCTTCCTCTACGTCGGTTTCCTGCGCGCCCTGCCCCGCGACTTCGAGGACGCCGCCCTGATCGACGGCTGCACACCCTTGCAGGGCTTCCGGCACGTCGTGCTGCCGATGCTCAAGCCGGTCACCGTGACGGCTCTCGTGCTCAACACCGTCGCGGTCTGGAACGACTTCTTCACCCCGCTGCTGTACCTCAGCGGCAGCGCCCAGCAGACCATGCCGGTCGCGATCGCCGGCTTCGTCGGCCAGTACGTCACCGACTGGAACCTCATCTTCGCCGCCCTGGTGATCAGCATCCTGCCCGTCCTGATCGTCTACTTCCTGCTGCAGCGCAGCATCATCAACGGCTTCGCGGGAGGGCTGCGGGGATGACTCACGACACCCGCCCGACACCCACGGCCGTGGCCCCTTCCTCGAGGGAGACATCATGAAGACACGTACACCGGCGGTCCTGCTGGCCGCGGTGACAGCCACCGCGCTCCTCGCCGCATGCAGCGGCGGCACCAAAGCGGGCGACTCGGGCGGCGGTGGTGGTTCCAAGACCCTGACGCTCGCCTCGGTCGACCAGGGCTCCGTCGAGGACGTGGTCAAGGCGTTCGAGAAGGCCAACCCCGGTGTCAAGGTCCGCTACACCACCAGCGGAGCCGACCAGTACCAGCAGCAGATCCGCACCCAGCTCTCCTCCGGCACGGCACCAGACGTGATGTCGGTCTGGCCGGGCAACGGCAACCCCGGCGCCACCCACGTCCTGGCCGAGCCCGGTTACCTGCGTGACCTTTCGGACCAGGCTTGGGCCGCCAAGATGCCCGACGCGATCAAGACCGTCGCCCAGTACGAGGGAAAGACGTACAACGCGATCTTCGGGCAGAACGGGATCGGCGCGGTCTACAACCAGCAGGCCATGGAGAAGGCGGGGCTCACCCCGCCGGACACCTGGACGAAGCTGCTGGCCTTCTGCCGGGACGCGAAAGCCAAGGGAACTCCCGCCTTCGCGCTGGGCAACCAGGACAACTGGGTGACCCAACTCGTCCTGTACGCCCTGGTCGCCACGACCGTGTACGGGGACGACCGCGATTTCGACGAGAAGATGCAGGCCGGTGAGGCCACGTTCGCCAAGTCGCAGTGGACCACCGCCCTGGACAAGTACCTGACCATGGAGAAGACCGGCTGCTTCCAGAAGAACCCGCTGGGCACCAACTACGAAGCCAGCCAAGGCCTCGCCGCCACCGGCAAGACGCTCGGCATAATCCAGGGCAACTGGGTGATCGCCCTGCTCAAGGGGAAGAACCCGCAGGGCACGTACACCTTCAAGGCGCTGCCGGCCACTGACGAGCCGTCCGCGACGCTCATCCCGGCTGCCGCGGGTGCCGGTTACGGAGTGAACGCCAAGGCGAAGAACGAGGATCTCGCCCTGAAGTTCGTGAACTTCGTGATGTCGCCCGAGGGCATGAACCTGTTCGTCAAGAAGCAGGGCGGCCTGCCCTCACTCCCCGACACGGGCTATGCGGTCGACTCATCCCTGACCGAACTCTCCACGTTCATCCAGGCGGACCGCACGGTCCCGTTCATGGACCAGTTGTGGCCCAACGCCAAGGTCCAGCAGACCATGCTCAGCGGGCTCCAGGAGATCTTCAGCGACCAGTCCACGCCCGACAAGCTCCTCGGCGACATGGACGCCGACTACAAAGCCGGAAGCTGACCTGAAACGTTCAAATCAACGGAGGTTCTGGCATGCCCGATATCCCCAGCGCCGAGGTGAGCCGCAGACAGGCGGTCGGCACCATGGCCGTCTCCGCGGTAGGACTGGCCGGGCTCCCCGTGCAGGCGGCCCACGCCGACGAGGAGGGAGACAGACATGGAACGCGGGTCACCGGGCTCGCTGTCGACGGCCGCGAGGACAGCCCTCTCGGTGTCGACGACCCTGCCCCGCGGCTGAGTTGGCGGGTGGTCGGCGCCGGTGCCGGGTGGACGCAGGCCGCGTACCAGATCCACGCGGCGCGCACGGAGAAGGATCTCGACCGGGGCCGGCTGCTGTGGGACAGCGGCAAGGTCCGCTCCTCAGCCCAGACCGATGTGGCCTGGCGAGGCCCCGCGCCGGCCTCGCGCGAGCGGGTGGTGTGGCGGGTACGGGTCTGGAGCGCTGACGGGGACACGACGCCGTGGAGCCGGTCCGTCTCGTGGGAGGCGGGGCTCCTCAAGCGCTCCGACTGGGGCGAGGCCCGCTGGATCGAGTACCCGGGCCGCAGCGCCGACCAGCCGCTTCCCGTGTTCGCCCGCTCGTTCCGAACAGACGGAAGGGTCGTCAGCGCGAGACTGTATCTCTCCGGCGTCGGACTGCATGTGGCCCGGCTCAACGACGAGCCCGTCACCGACGAGGTGCTCGCTCCGGGCAATTCCAACTACCAGCTCTCCACCGAGTACCGGGTCTACGACGTCACGCGCCTCGTCCGCTCTGGCGCCAACACCCTGGGCGTCGAGCTGGGCCACGGCACGGCACTGGTGACCCGCTCCGTCACGAATCCCAGCACCGGCCGCACCGCCCCGTACAGCTGGTGGCAGAGCCAGTTCAAAGGGAGCGGCACCCTCGTCGCGCCCGCCGCCCAGGGCGCCACCACCATCAACGTGAGCAGCGTGGCGGGCTACCACGTCGGCGGCACCGTCAACATCGACACCGGCGACGGCGAGCGCCTGGAGTCACGCACCATCACCGCGATCGGCAGCGCCGATATCAGCTTCCACCCCGGCCTCACCTCGGGACATGAGAGCGGGGCCGCCGTCACCGCCTCCGGCAACTCCCTCGCGAGCACCGACCCGAGCGCGGGCGCCGCCGTCACGCCACGCCTGATCGCCCGTCTGGAAATCACCAAGGCCGACGGGACGGTCCAGACCGTCGTCAGTGACGGCTCGTGGCGGACGGCCCTCGGTCCGACCACCACGGCCAACTGGTACTCCGGCTCCGACTACGACGCCCGACGCGAGCAGCCTGCCTGGACCGCCTCCGGGGCGGACCTCGGCGCGGTGGCGCGGCGGCGCGACGGCACGCCCATGGGCTGGACCGGCGCAGGAATCGCCCCGCCACCCAACCTGACCACCGAACTGGTCTGGCGCGTGGCCGAGTCGCTCAAGGTCGCCGACACGCTCCACCCAGTCGGCGTCACACAGCCCCAACCCGGCGTGTGGGTCTTCGACTTCGGGCAGAACTTCGCCGGCTGGCCGCTGCTCAGGCTCGACGGCCCGCTCCCGGCCGGAACCACCGCCATGCTGTACCCCGCCGAGTCGCTCAACGCCGACGGCACCGTCAACCAGGCGTCCATCATGGGGGGCAGCGCCGCCCGCGGCACCGACGTCTTCGCCTCCTACACGACATACGGCGACGAGCGCGGCGAGAGCTGGCACCCGCAGTTCCACTACTTCGGCATGCAGTGGCTCCAGGTGACCGGCCTGCCCGAGGGCTACGTACCGACCCGGGACACCGTCACCGGCCTGCAGATCCACGCGGACGTGCCGGAGGCCGGCTCCGTGCGGACCTCCGACGACAGGATCAACCGCATTCACCGCATGGCCCGTTACTCGATCATGAGCAACACCATGTCCACCTTCACGGACTGCCCCGGACGCGAAAAGCTCGCCTACCCCGCCGACTACGTCCAGCCCTTCGGATCCATCCACCGCGCCTTCGGATACGCGGCCTACCTGCGTACCATGCAGCGGCACTTGGCGGAGGGCCAGTCCAGGGCCGGCGACAACATCGGCAACGTGGCGCTCAAGGCCCCGGTCTACGACTGGGGCTACACCGGCCGGTTCGGCGACGAGATCAACTGGGGTGACGGCATCATCCTCGTGCCCTGGCTGCTGTACGAGACGTACGGCGACACGCAGACGATGAGCCGCTACTACCCGCAGATGCAGGCCTTCCTGAACTACATCAGGACCAGGAAGGCCGGCATCGGCGCGGACGCCTACCTCGTCAACGCCGCGCTGGCCGACTGGATCGCCGGCGAGAACACCTCGGGCCGCATCACCGGAACCTGGGGTTACCACCAGATCGCCGACCGGATGGCCCGGATGGCAACGCTGATCGGGCGCGACGCCGACGCAGCCGAGTACCGCAACCTCGCCGCCAACATCAAGGACGCCTTCAACGACGCCTTCTACAACGCGAGCCTCGGCCGCTACACCGCCGAGGGCGGCCAAGGCGGTGCCGGGGCGACCCAGGCCGCGCAGGCGCTCGCGCTGGACGAGGGACTGGTACCGGAGGGCGAGCGGGGGAGGGTCCTCGACGCGCTGGTCGAACTGGTCCGTGCCCACCAGCCCTTCGGGGGCGGACCGCACTTCAGCGGCGGCACCATAGGCCTCGCGCCGATCGTCCGGGCGCTGCACGAAGGCGGCCGCGACGACGTCCTGTGGGACGTCCTCCAAGAGGACACCCGCCCGAGCTACGGCTATTTCATGGCCCCCACCACCGCCAATCCCCATGGCCTGACGACCGTTCCCGAAGAGTGGGGCATGGGCAACTCCAAGAACCACATGATCCTGCTCCAGATCGAGGAGTGGTTCCACAGCGGCCTGGTCGGCATCCGCCAGGCGCGCGGCAAGGCCGGCTACCGCGAGCTCGTGATCGACCCCCGCCCGGTCGGTGGACTCACCCACGCCGAGGGCAGCTACCGCACACCGTACGGCGTGGTGTCCGCGCGGTGGACCCGCAGGAACGGCCGTTTCCGCCTCGACGTCGAGCTTCCGCCGAACACCACAGCGCAGGTCCGGATGCCCACGGGCGGCGGCTCCAGCCATGTCGTCGGATCGGGGAGGCACACGTTCACCAGCCGCGATCTCCCGACCGGCGAGAGTGATTACGGGCACTGATCACGGTCGGTAGGTGTCGACAGGAGGTGTCCGACGGCTCTCCCCAGCGCTGTCCCGCCTGGCCGCGATCAGGGCCAGCACCCCGAGCGCGATCAGGCCGGGTGCGCCGGAGACGGGATAGAGGATCTGCAGCGGTATGCCGATGGCCAGCAGGTACCAGCCCAGCTGGGCCGGAAGCCTGCCGGTGTCATGGACGATGCGCTGGCTGAGTGTGCCCAGGGCGAGGAGGCCGAAGCCGGCCAGGAAGAACCACATCTCGTACTCGCGCTGCGGGTTTCCGGGGACGGCGTTCCAGAGTCCGTCGCGGGCCATGTCGTCGAAGGTGCTGGAGGCGATCAGGGCGACCGCGAAGTGCACTGCGGTCAGTCCGATCACCAGTCGGGGTATCAACCGGGTCATCGTCAGCTTCCTTGGCGAGGGGCGCGAGTGGAGGCAGCGACGTATGCCGTCAACCCGCCGAGCGCCAGACACAGTGGGGAGTACAGCGCCAGATCCCAGCGGGTGAAATCGGTCGGTCGGCCGGTCAGAGCGGAAGACACCAGGCCGGCCGAACCTCGCAGCAGCAGCACGCCTGCGACACCCCACACGCCCTGGCGCACCAAACGCCGTGGCGGTAGCTGCGGGACCAAGTCGGCCCGGGCCGCGACCGCATAGGCCGCCGCTCCGAGCGCTGCAGCGACTGCGGCCGTCAACTCCGGGGTGGGCAGGTCCGCTTCGGCGACCCCGACGACCGTACGGGCGAACTCGGCACGGTCGGCCAGTGGCCAGGGAGAGAAGGTCCAGATCCCGTGCAGGGCCCCGACCGCTCCCAGGCCGACTGCGGCCGTCCCACCAGCGAGTTTCGTCAGCGTCATACCGTTCCCCCAGTCGCACCGTACACCCCTGTATGGAATGACCATACAGTACTGTACGGACATGGCTAGGAGGAACCTCACCCCCCAGGACTGGTCGACCGCGGCCCTGCGCGCGATGGCACGCGGCGGAGTCGGGGCGGTGTCGGTCAACGCGCTCGCGGGTGAGCTGGAGGCGACACGGGGCAGCTTTTACTGGCACTTCAAGGATCGCGATGCGCTGCTGACGGCCGCGTTGGAGGTGTGGGAGCGGGAGGACACCACAGCGCTGATCACAGCGTTGGGCGATATCACCGACCCACGGAAGCGGCTGACGGCCCTGTTCACCGTCGCGCTGGGGCAGGAGGACATCAACGGCCTGGAGCCAGCGATCGTCGCCCACGCCGATCACCCCGCCGTCGCCCCGGTCCTGCGCCGGGTCACCGAGCGGCGGATCGCCTATCTCACCGATCTCTACACCGACCTGGGCCTGGACACCGCCACGGCCCGGCGCCAGGCGGTCGCCGCGTACGCGGCTTTCCTCGGATGGCTCGAACTACGCCGCTCCGCCTGCGACGTCGTGCCCGAGGTCGCCGCCACGGGCACCATCGCCACGGTCGCGCTAGAGCACCTGATTTCCGGGCTGGTCCGACCCGTCGTGCACCAGGCGGACCCGGAGTAGAGCTCGCCACCGTCGCCGATCACACCGCCGAACGCTGCGGCTTTGGGTGGTCGGTGCGCTGATGGGGGTCACGGTTTCCGTGCCGATGTGCGGGTTGGCCGTCGTCGCGGTGGTACTCGGGACGGGACGGAAGTCGAACGGAACCTCAGGGCGTGGTGTACGCGGTGCCCGCTGGATTCGCCCCGCCGCAGACGAACGCTCCGGTCGGGGGTCTCTGGGTGGTTGTCGCGCTCACTGCTGCCACCACGGTGGCGGCAGGCGGCGGCACGAGCGTGTGCCGGATTAACGATGAGGCCCTTGCCTTCGGCAGGATGGGTGCCATGACCGAGATCCGTACACCCCGCCTTCTCCTGCGTCGCTGGCACGACGACGACCTCGCGCCGATGGCGGACATCCACGCGGACCCCCGGGTCATGCACTGGATCGACGACGGCTCGGTGCGCGACCTGGACTACACGGCGGAGGCCATCGAGCGGTGGGAGGAGGAATGGGACGAGGAAGGCTTCGGGCTCTTCGCCGTCGAACTGCTGGCCTCGGGGGAACTGGCGGGCTTCACCGGTCTGTCCGTGCCCGAGTTCCTGCCGGAGGTACTGCCCGCCGTGGCCATCAGCTGGCGGCTCGGCTCTCCGTTCTGGGGCCAGGGATACGCATCCGAAGCCGCCCACGCCACACTGGAGTTCGCCCTCCAGGACCGCGGCCTCGACCGCATCATCAGCATCAGCCGGGTGGGGGACGATGCCTCCGAGGACGTCATCCGCAAGCTCGGCATGGTGCCCGAGCGAGAGACGGCGCATCCGGTATACGGCTATCCGCTGCGCGTCCACGCGATCGACCTCACCGAGTACCAGGCGTGAACTCCGCCATCGCGCCCACGGCGCCGAACTCGTCGGCGAGGTGACGCAGTACGAGGACATCTACTGGTAGGGCACCGGGTGGCCCCGAGGTCAGTCCTCCCCGGCTTCGGTGGGGAACTCCGGTGGTGCCTGCAGGTCGTGGGCGCGGAACAGGATGGCGTGCTCGACGCCCATGGCCTTGCCGCTCATCGCGGTGAACTGCGGGATGAAGTCCTCGGGGGCGGGGTGGTCCGGGAGCGCGGCCAGATACGCGGCGTGTGCCTTGAGTGAGGCGACTCCGCGCCGCAGCGGTTCACCCGTGACCTCGACGCCGTGGGTCGCGCCGGAGCCGGGGAGTCCGGGGACGATGAGCCAGCGTACGGAGTGCGGTTCGAGGCCCTCGTCGTCGACCTGCTCCGGGAAGACCCACCGGTTGCCCGCGTCGCGCACCGCGTCGAGCGTCGCGAGCCCGGCCGCGCGGTGGTCGGCCTGGTCGAAGCCATAGGGCGTCTCGATGTCGTAACCGGTGCCGAGTACGACGTCCGGCTTGAACCGGCGGATCTCCCGGCAGATGTCCCGGCGCAGGTCGAGGCCGTAGACGAGCACGCCGTCCGGATGTTCGAGGACCGTCAGGTGCTTGACGCCGACGACGGCGCAGGCGGCCTGCTGCTCGGCGACGCGCAGGCGTGCCGTCTCCTCGGGAGGGTTCGGCATGCCGGCCTCGCCGCGGGTGAGCAGGAGATAACCGACCTCGATGCCGCGCGCGGTCCAGCGAGCGACGGCCGCGGATGTGCCGTACTCCATGTCGTCGGGGTGCGCGACGACGCAGAGCACACGCTGAAAGGAGTCCTCGGGGAGGGCGGGCAATGTCATGTCGGCCATCCTTCCGCGTTCAGGGCCTGCCGTCTGTAGGCCCGCCAAGCCTATGCGAGTGTCTGATGCGGCACGTGGAGAATGAGTCTCAGCGCCACTCAAGACCCTGCCGGCGGCCCGGTGAGCCGCCGGCAGGGTCGAGGGGTGTACTGCTTCTCGGTCAGGACAGCGGCTCCACCCACACGTTGCGGAACCGGACCTTGTTGCCGTGGTCCTGGAAGCGGATCGCGCCGAGTGCGGCCGACTCGGGTTCACCTCCGCCCGTCGGCCCGTCGACGGCCACGTTGTCGTGGACCTTCTTGCCGTTCCAGATCACCGTGACCCGCGCGTCCGACGTCTTCTTGCCGTCCCCGTCGAAGCGCGCCGCACGGAAGGTGATGTCGTACGTCTGCCATGTCTCCGGAGCCTTCGCGGCGTTGAGGTCGGCGGCCTTCTTCAGATAGATCCCCGCCGCCTCGTTGTTCGCGAGATCCGTGTCGCCGTACGAGTCGAGGATCTGCACCTCGTACCGATCCTGGAGATAGACACCGCTGTTGCCGCGGTCCTGGCCGGTGACGTCGTCCGGGAGCTTGGGGACGCGGAACTCGACATGCAGCTTGAAGTCCCCGAAGTGCTGCTTCGTACGCAGGTCGCCGCAGCAGACCTCCATGGACTTCTCGGCGGTGTGCGGCCATTCGGCGCTGCGGCCGTCGGTGTGCTGCCAGGCCGTGGAGACGCTGCCGCCGGAGAACAGGTCGATCCGTGCGCCCGGGCGGCGGATGTCGACCGCGTCGAGGTTGACGTGGCCGGTGTCGCCCGCGCCCACGGAGTACGTGATCGTGTTGCGGCCCTTGCGGAGCTCGAGGCGTTCGTTCTTTGTCGACCAGCGGTTCCACTCGCCCGTCGACGGCAGGCTCGTCTGCTTCGCCGCGCCGCCGTTGACGGAGACGCTGACCGTCTTCGTGCCCGGGGCGGGGTGCGGGCCGTTGGCGTAGCGCAGCCCCACGTCGTACACGCCCTTCTTGTCGACCTCGACGTCCACGCTCACCTGGGCGCCCTGCTCGCCGAAGCCGTCGACGAAGCCGCCGCCGGTGTACCCGGCGTGCTCGGTGTCGGTGCCCGCGCTGCCGGACAGGCGGCCGGACTCGGCGTCGTACGTGGTGACGGGCTCCTCGGGGCCGGGCCTGGCGTTGAGCGTGTACCAGGCCTCGGTGGACCACAGCTGCTCGCCCTCGGCGGACGAGAACGGGCGCGGCGAGCGGACATGCACGACGCGGTCGGTCTTGAGGCCGGGGATGGTGAGCTGGACCTTCTTGCGGTCCTTGGAGAGCTTCGCCGACGTGACCGGCAGCGACTCCTCGTCGATCTTCGGGCCGCCGTACGCCGGGGTCGGCGCGTAACGCCACTGCTCGACGGAGTACGCGCCCTCGGTGAGTTTGGCCGCGGTCTCCTTCGACAGGGGCTTGGTGTAGGTGAGTTCGAAGCCGTCCGGGGTCGCGCGCATCGTCTTGATGTCGAAGGCGGTCTTGCCGTTCGGGGTCAGCTTCTGCAGGCCGAAGCGGAGCTTGCCCGCCTGCCCCCAGTTGCCGTCGGCGCCCAGACCGCCGGTGTAGATCGCGCCGTCGGGCCCCTCGCTGATCCGGGTGATGCCGGACTCGAGGCCCTGCGTGTGCCGGAACACCGCGCCCTGGTACTCGCCGTCGACCTTCTCGAGGTCGGCGCGCTGTAGTCCGCCGTAGGTGACGTCACCGAACACCATCTGCCCGGCGAACGGGCCCTTCTTCAATCGCATCGGTGTGCTGGGGGAGTTGGCGATCTCATTCTGCGGCAGCCAGAGCACCGGCTTGGTGACGGGCTTGTCGTCGTACGGGCCGTCCGGGTTCATGTAGTGGTTGAAGAACCGGCCCTGCTTGACGTGCACCAGCTTGGAGGCGGGCAGCCAGCCGCCCTGGTTGTCGGTGACGAACAGCTCGTTGTCGGGGCCGCGGCCGATGCCGTTCGGGGTGCGCAGGCCGCCGGCCAGGTAACTGACCTTGCCCGTGGCCTTGTTGACCTTGATGGTGGTGCCGCGGTTCGGGGCGGGCTGCGGGTCGGTGGTCGCGCCGCCGTAGTTGATGGAGACGGACAGGTTCAGATAGAAGTCGCCCTTGTCGTAGAGCAGTCCGAAGGCGAACTCATGGAAGTTCCCGCCGTACGGCCACTCGGCGATCTTCTTCTTCGCATCCGTGACGTCGTCACCGTTGGTGTCATTCAGCTCGGTCAGCTGGTGCTTCTCCGACACATACAGTTTCCCGCCCACGTACTTGATGCCCATGGGTTCCTTGAGCCCGTCGGCGATCTTCTTGTACGTGACCTTGTCGGGTCCGGTGTCGCCGGTGACGTGGTCGAGGAGGTACACCTCGCCCTTGGTCTCCTCACTGCCGCCCCAGGTGGAGATCGCGAGCCGGCCGTCGGGCAGCCAGTCCATCGCGGACACCTGCGGCTCGAAGCCCTCGGGCCGCAGATTCGTCAGCGTGTAGCCGGGGTTGACCTCGGTCAGGGGCAGCCCGTCACCCGGGGTGTCGTACGTCCCTTCGCACTCCTTGCGTCCGGGAGCGGTGACCCTGACGACCCCGGCGTCCGTGCTCAGCACGGAGTTCGGCACGACCGTGAACTCGGTTGCCCCCGGCGGCTTCCACTGCAGCGTGACCTGCTGACCGCCGCCCGCGTCGAAGTGGTCGATGTGCAGCGAGGTGTAGCCCGCGTTCAGCGTGATCTCGCCGTCCTTGGGCTCGGCGCCGTGCAGCCCGTCGTGGTCGATGACCTGCTGGTCGCCGAGGAAGAGCCGGGATCCGTCGTCACTGATCAGGCGGAAGGCGTACGCACCGGCCTCCGGCACGTTGAGATTGCCGATGATCTGCGACACGAAGTTGTCGCTGAACCCGAAGCCGTCGGTGGACGTCCAGTCGGCCGTCGGAATCAGCTTGTCGACGTTGGGCGTCTGTGCCGGCTTGAGATCGCACAGCTTGCTGAGCGGGGACTGGATGTCGAACACCCGCAGGGTGACGCCCGGTTCCTGCGGCGGGAGGTCGGCGAAGGGCCGGGGATCGTCATCGGCCGCGGCGGGGCTGACGAGGGCGCCGCCGAGGAGGGCGGTGAGCAGTAGCCCGGTGGCTCTTCGAACTCTGTGACGGACGGGGCGGGGTGTGTGCCCGGGGTGCCCGGGGGTTTCGTGGCGCTCGGGGGGTGGCTTCACTCTTCCTCCTGCGTTGTACGGCGGCGACTCACGCAGACTTCTGTGGCAAAGCGACGCTCAGCGTAGGGACTTGGCTCGTGTGCGTCCACACTTTGTCCACAGAAAGGAAAAACTGCTGCCGGCCCTCGGGTGGGTCGAGCGAACGGGCTCACGCCCCGCACGCGCCTACCAGGGCAATGTCCCGGTTTCGTCCTGCAACGTTCCTGTCGGACCGTCCGCGTCGAGAGTCGCCAGGCGTACGACGGTTCTGGCGCTCTCTTCCACTGGCCTTCCGATTCCGAAGGCAGCGGTCATGTCGGTGGCGGTGGTGCCGGGTTCAACCGCGTTGAACTTGATGCCCGGTTGAGCCTTGGCGTACTGGATCGTCAGCATGGTCGCCGCCGACTTGGACGCGGAGTAGAGCGCGAGTGGCAGGTGGAATTCCGGCCGGTCGGGGTTGTTCACGGCCCAGAACGACCCGGCGCTGCTCGAAACGGTGACCACGGTCGGATTCGAGGATTTGCGCAGCAGGGGAAGTGCCGCCTCCGTGACGCGCACGACCCCCACCGCGTTGGTGTCGAAAACTCGCAGGGCCGTGGGACCGTCGGTGACTCCGTGCCCCAAGATGCCCGCGTTGTGAACCAGAACGTCGAGCCGGCCCTCGGCTGAACCGATCGTCGCCAGCGCGCTGTTCACCGAGGCGTCGTCGGTCACATCGAGCTGAACGAAGCGCGCGCCGAGCGCTGCCGCGGCCTTTTCGCCTCGCTCGACGTCACGCGCGCCGATGTAGACGACGTGGCCCGACTCCAGAAGTTGTCTGGCTGTCTCGAAACCGATGCCCTTGTTGGCCCCGGTGATCAGTGTGACGGTCATGCGTCTCCTCTTTCTGTATCGCAAAATCCAAAATGTGGGCAAGTGGATGCCGGGCGACTGGGCGTACGTTCTCAACTCAGGAGTGAGCGCAGGCCATTGAGTGCGATCTGCCGCAGCAGTTCGCATTCGATCCCTGCCTGCGCGGTTACCCGCAGCCCGGAGATGACCGTCGCCACCAGCAAGGCCCCTTCGTGCGCGTCGGCATCCGCCCGGATGCTGCCGTCGAGACGCCCGGCCCGGATCACTCCTTCAAAACCGTCCAGGAGTTCGCGCAGGTCCCGATCGAGGATGCGGGCCACGCGCTCGTCCCGCTCGCGCAGGTCCGGGGCCATCATGCTCTGTACGACCATGCATCCGGCCGCATGTCCCTGCTCGCGTGCTGCGCGCTCCTCCTCGATGACGTCCTCCATCAACACGCGCAGCCGCTCGGCCCCACTGAGCTGGTCATCGGCGAGCACCTGTGCCCGGCGCTCACGGAACACCGTCACGTACCGCTCCAGTGCGCGCACGAACAGTTCGTCCTTCGACGTGAAGGCGTTGTACAGGCTGCTGCGCCGCACCCCCGCCGCCTCGCAGAGCTGCTCGGTCGAGGTGTCGGCGAAGCCGTGCACCCGGAACTCCGCGGCCGCGGCGTCGAGTACCGCGGTCTCGTCAAAGGATCGTGGCCTGCCCATGAGAGCGACGCTACCAGATTCTGAACTTTATAATCCAGAACGGGAAAGGTGTGGGTCGTCCCGTCCTCTCGCCCTCACGATCCCGGACCGCAGGCATACGGTGGTGGGGCGGAGCCGATCGAGGCCGTCGTCGACGACTACGTCTTCGAGGAGGGTCCGGCTGATCTGGAGGCCGGTGACACGCCGGTGCGGACGGTGCGCCTGGGGGAGCTGTTCACCCGGCCCGGTCGTGACCTGGTCGTCTACCACCTCATGTACGGCAAGAAGCAGACCGAGCCGTGCCCCATGTGCACGATGCGGTGCGACGGGTTCAACGGCGTGGCCCGCCACATCGCGCAGAACGTCGACCTCGCGATCGTCGCCGCCGCCGACCTGCCCGCCCTCCGCGCACACGCCCGGAACCGGAAGCGGACGAATCTGCGCCTGCTCAGCGCCGGGGCCGCGGGGAGTGGCGTGCCGCACTCAGCTACTAGCGGCACCGCCTCTGGGGGGACGTCTTCCCTCATTACTGGAGCACCCTGACCGCGGCCACCCTGCTGCGCTTTCGTCATGCCCTCCACCGTCGACTGCAGAGCCGCACACACCGCCGGCCCTCTCGCCGACGACCAGGGCTGGCACCTGTACCTCTGGACGCAGGCACGGTCCTGAAGTGCTCGGCACGAGGCACGCCCCAGGCTCAAGTGACCCCGCACCACCCCGGATTCCTCCACGCCCACCTAGTCCCGTACTTCGCGGGTCGTTAATACGTATGGTGTGAACGGTCCGGGGGTGTCCCGGGCCGGTGGTGTGGCGTTGGGTGGGGTGTGTCGATGACTTCCCGTTCCCCGCGGCCACGGTCTGAGCGTCAGCGCCTTGACGTGGTGGTGACGTCCGTTGTGGAGAAGCGTCTGGGCGCTCTGCCTGTCGCTGCCGAATTTCTGCGCCGGCTGGATGTCGCCGGGATCGTGGACGGGCTGTGTCCGGGTGGCGCGAGCGCGCATCTGACCCACGGGCAGGTGGTCGAGGCGCTGGTCGCCAACCGGCTGACGTCGCCCGCGCCGCTGGTGCGGGTCGGTGACTGGGCCCGCACCTGGGCGGTGGAGGAGGTCTTCGGTATTGAGCCGGACCTGCTCAACGACGACCGTCTGGCTCGGGCCCTGGACGCGATCGCGCCGGAGTTGGAGCGGATCGCGGGCAGCGTCGGTGCACGGGCGATCGCCGAGTTCGGGATCGATGTGTCCCGGCTGCACTGGGACATGACCAGCATGTCCGTCCACGGCGCCTTCCCGGACGGGGACCAGGACGGGCAGTACCCGGTCATCGGTTACGGGCATCCCAAGGACCGGCGCGTCGACCTGAAGCAGGTCCAGGCCGGGCTCGCGGTGTCCGCCGACGGCGGCATCCCCGTCCATGCCCGTGTCTTCGGCGGCGGCGCGGCCGAGGTCAGTCAGGTCGTCGGGGCGATGAAAGACCTGCGAGGCATGGCCGGTGAGCAGGATTTCCTGATGGTCGCCGACTCCAAGCTGGTGTCGTACGTGAACGTCACGGCACTGCTGGCGGCCGGGGTGGATTTCATCGCGCCCGTCCCGGCCGCGCAGGTCAAGGACGAGGTCTATGCCGCCTTGGACCTCACGCAGGCACAGCTGGCGGACTGGGTGCCCGAGCGGGACGCGCGCAAGCCCGCCGGTGAGCGGGAGGCATACCGGGTGCTGGAGGACGTCCACACCCTGGCCGGGCCCCGCAAGCGGGACCCGGTGCACCGCCTGCGGCGGATCCTCGTCCACTCCACCGCTGTCGCGGCGGGCCAGTGCCAGGCCCGCGAGAAGCGTCTGGCCCGCGCCCGGGAGGAGATGGACAAGCTCGCCGGTGCGGCGGGCGGCGGCACTACAAGACCCGCGATAAGGTCGCGGCCCGGGCCGGGGTCATCGCCGCCAAGCGCCGCGTCACCGCGTGCCTGCGCTGGAGTATCACCACCGATGAGCACGGCATCCCCGCCCTGGCCTGGCACTTCGACACCGACGTCCTGGACGCCGAGGCCGCCGTCGACGGCTGGTACGCGATGCTGACCAGCATCCCCGCCGACCGGGCCGACCCGGCCCAGGTCCTGATCCACTACAAAGGGCAGGGCACGGTCGAGCGCCGCTACCACGACTTCAAAGGCCCCCTCGCGATCGCCCCGGTCTTCGTGCAGCACAACCGGCGCGTCGCCGCCCTGATCCAGGTCATCTGCCTGGCCCTGCTCGTCTTCTGCCTCATCGAACGGCAGGTCAGACGCGCACTGGGCCCAGAGCAGACCATGACCGGCCTCTATCCCGACAACCGCCGGATCCGTCCCACCGGCCGCGTGATCTTCTACCACCTCGCCGAACTCACCCTGCGCATCGGCAGCGTCACCGACCCGCCCACCGTCCAGATCACCCGCGGCGTCCAACTCCACCTCCTCGAGCTCCTGACACCGACATCACACGAACCCGCTGGCCACAGATCTAAAACAGCGACCTGCGAAGTCCGGGCCTAGTGTCCGAAGCCGGCCTCGCCGTCGGCTTCCGGCCAGGAGCCGCCCCACCTCGCCGCCTCACCCTGGCCGCCTGTCATCCGCGAGTTTGCAGCATCTGCGAGGCGAAAGCCCTTCGGCTTAGATCGTCTGTTCCGTCGGCCGGACGAGCATTTCGTTGAGCGCGACGTGACGGGGCCGGGTCACCATGAACACCACGGCGCTTGCGATATCCATCGGCTGGAGCAGGCCATATCCGGTGGGGTTGGTCGCATCGGGAGCGTGGTCGTGGCCGCTGGTGGTGAGTTCGGTGACCACGAGACCGGGTTCCACCAGCCCGGCACGGACATGCTGATCCGCGAGTTCCTGACGAAGGGCTTCGGTGAAAGCACCGACTGCATGTTTGGTGGCCGCATAGACATTGCTTAGTGCGCCGGGGACCTTGCGGCCCGCAATGGAGCTGATGGTGACGAGGTCGGCGACGCCGCGTTCACCGACTGCTGCGGCTCGGGTCAGGTGCGGCAGTGCGGCGTGCGTGGTGTTGAGTACACCGTTCAGATTGACCTCGACCGTGGTGTGCCAGTCATCCAGGTCGGCGGTGACGGCCGGGCCCCAGGTGCCGCTCCCCGCGTTGTTGATCAGGATGTCGATGCCGTCGCCGTCGTCAGCCGCGGCGCTGATCGCATCGCGCACCGCGTGCGCGTCGGTGACGTCCGTTTCGTAGGGCCGTGCGCGGCCGCCATCGCGTGCATTGATGATGTCAGCGAGTTCACTGAGCCTGTCTCGACGTCGTGCGAGAAGGGCGACGTCGGCGCCCTCAGCGGCCAGTGCTTGAGCGACCGCGGCGCCGATGCCGCTGGAGGCGCCGGTGACGACGGCGGTGGTGTCCTTCAGCATTGGTTGGTCCCATCGTGTAGTGGTTCAGGGTGTGACGGCCTTGCCTGGGGCACCGATCTGCTGGGCGGCACGGACCACGGCGGCACGCCGACGGGCACGTTCATCGAGGTCGTCCGTGCCGCTTCCGGACAGCATCCGGGCGATCTGCGGAGCCGCTGACCAGTAGCTCGCCAGCGCTATGACCAGGAAGACGAGATGGGCAGGTTGCACGGTGTCGTCGAGCAGCCCTGCCGCCTGCGCCGCGGCCATGGCCGCGGTCTTGCCGGCATACAGCTCGCTGCGGGCGCTCTCGTCCTGGACGGCGCCGGAGTCCGACAGTCCCTCCCACAACACCAGCCGGGCCAGGTCGGGATGTTCCTGCTGGTAGTCGAACGTCCGCCCGGCGAACTCTCCGAGATCCGCTGCGCAGTTGATGTCCAGCGGCACAGCGTCGGCGATCTTGTCCAACTCGGTGCAGATCACCGCTGAGAACAACTTCGACTTGTTGCCGAAGTAGTTGTAGATCCGCTCCCGGTTGACTCCCGCGCGCTTGGCGATCCGGTCGATGTTCGTTCCGTCGGGACCCTGCGCGGCGAACTCGGCCAACGCCGCCTCATGAATCCGGCGCTTAGTGCCTTCAATATCCCAGGCCATCTCCACACCATAACACCAACACCAACGTTGCAGTTGGAGTCAGTAGTCGCTACCCCGTGCCCCAGAAGCACCGCTGGCCATCCCGTCGCTACCGTACGAGTGGTGTCACCAGGGGCTATCCCGGCCGTCAAGTCGCGCCCGCTGCACCAGGTGATGCTGCGAAGGTGCAGGCTAGCGCCGTTACCGCGACTTCAAAGGCCCCCTCGCGGTCGCCCCGGTCTTCGTGCAGCACAACCGGCGCGTCGCCGCCCTGATCCAGGTCATCTGCCTGGCCCTGCTCGTCTTCTGCCTCATCGAACGGCAGGTCAGACGCGCACTGGGCCCAGAGCAGACCATGACCGGCCTCTATCCCGACAACCGCCGGATCCGTCCCACCGGCCGCGTGATCTTCTACCACCTCGCCGAACTCACCCTGCGCATCGGCAGCGTCACCGACCCGCCCACCGTCCAGATCACCCGCGGCGTCCAACTCCACCTCCTCGACCTCCTGACACCGACATCACACGAACCCGCTGGCCACAGATCTAAAACAGCGACCTGCGAAGTCCGGGCCTAGTTGGCGGTTTCCGGTCGGTACCCCGGAAGCACTTGCCGTGTTCAATCGCTCATATCGCGTCACGAACGGACAGGGCCCCACACCTCAGGAGGCACCGTGATTTCCGCTCCCGAACCCGGACTGACCGAACGCGACATCATCGAACGGGCCGCAGCGCTCCGGCCCGCGCTGCTCGAACGCCAGCCGGAGACCGAACGGTTGACGCACTACCCGAAGGACACCCACGACGACTTCCTGCGGGCCGGCTTCTACCGGATCCTCCAGCCGCGGCGGTACGGCGGCTACGAGTTCGCCCTGCCCGTGTTCTACCGCGTGGTCACCGAAATCGCCCGCGGCTGCCCCTCCACCGGCTGGGCCCTGTCCCTCACCGCCGCGCACGTTCTCCAGGTCGCCTCGGTCTTCGAGGAACAGGCGCAGGACGAGATCTTCGGTGCCGACGGCGACTTCCGGGCGGCGTCCACGGTCATGCCCATCGGCGTCGCACAGCCAGACGGCGACGGCCGGATCGTCCTCGACGGCACCTGGCCGTACTCCTCCGGCGCGCCCTACTCCACGCACTACGTCGGCCAGACCCTGCGCGCCCCCGAGAAGCCCGGCGACCCGCCGGGACCGCCGGTGCTGTTCGTCGCCCCGCGCTCGGTGTGGACGGTCCTGGACGACTGGTACGGCGTGCTCGGCCTGCGCGGCAGCGGATCCAACAGCATCCACATGGAACAGGCCCGCATCCCCGCGTACTGCACGATCGAGGCGAGCCTGCTCGACCTGCCGGTGGAGGGCGGCAGCACCGGATCACGGCTGCACGGCAACCCCATGTACGCCGGGCGCGCGCCGAGCTTCTTCCACGGTGAGCTGGCCGCCATCATGGTCGGCACCGCGCACGCCGCCGCCGACGAGTACGCCCGGATCCTCGCCGCCCGTCCCCTCGCCCTGGAACCCGACCGCACCCGGTCCGAACTCCACGACTACCAGCGGCACTTGGGCGAGGCGCTCGGCGTCGTCCACACGGCCGAAGCCGCGCTGCGCCGCACCGCCGAGGACTGGATGGAGACCTGCCATCGCAACGCCACCGGCGAGGCCCCCTTCACCGTCGCCGAGGACAACCGGCTCGCGCTGATGTTCCTGAACGCCGGGCGCATGGTCTGGGACGTACTCCAGGGGATCCTCTTCCGCACGGCCGGCTCCCGGTACGCCCGCGACGGGGAGCGGATGCAGCGCTACTTCCGGGACGCGGCCACGTACTGGACCCATGTCGGCCCGAGCATGGCCGAGCCGCTGTACCGGCGCGTCGGCTGCGACCGCCTGGGCCTGCCCTCGGACCACATCCCGCTGATCCCCTGATCCCGAATGAATGCGCTGCTCCGGATGGGGTACGCGAGCAGAGCCCGGATCTCTTCCGAACAGGCCCGTACGACCGCCGCTACCAGGGAAGCTGCCATGGAGACACCCCGCACCCCCGCCACCGCGGCCCAGCACGCGCTGGACGTGCTGGCCCAGAACACCGAGGACACGGCGGCGCTGGACGCGCTCGCGAGCAGCGACGTGCTCGTGCCCGTGCCCGACGACGTCAGCGACGAGGACGCGACCGATCCCGGCGCCGTGGCGCTACCGGTCATCGAGCATCCGGGAGGCGAACCGACCGTGCCCGTGTTCACCTCGGAACCGGAGTTGGCCGGGCTGCTGCCGTTCGTCTCCCGCTACCGGCTGGTACCGCTGGGTGCCCTCGCCGCACAGTGGCCCACCGACGACCTGGCCCTCACCATCGACGGGGCCTCCCAGCACCCGCTCACGCTCACCTCGGAGGGGGTACGCACCCTGCTGGCCCGCCCGTGAGCGGGGCACCTCGCTGAAGAACGCCATCGGCGACATCCCCACGTACTTGCGGAACGCCTCACGCACTGGCCCGCGCCTCAGCCGCCCAGCATCCGGGCCAGCACCGCCCGCTGCAGCGGCAGTACCTCCGCGTGCAGGTCGCGGCCCTTGGCGGTCAGGGCGACCCAGACGCCGCGTCGGTCCTCTATGCAGACCGAGCGCTCCACCAGGCCGTCCTTCTCCAGTCGGCCGATGAGCCGGGACAGTGCGCTCTGGCTGAGATGGACCCGGCCGGCGAGGTTCTGCACCCGGCACTGGTCGCCCTCCTCGGGCGAGGCGGAGGCGAGGATGTCGATGACCTCGAAATCGCTCGCCCCGAGCCCGTGCGGGTGCAGGACTCGGTCGATCTCGCACATCGTGCGCGCGTGCACCGACAGGATGTCCCGCCAGCGTTCCTCGAGCCGGGCCTCGGCCGTGTCGACTGCCATACACCCAATGTTAATGCACATGCATCAACACTTGAACGGCACTCGAAGCCGGCTCAGGCAGGATCCTGAAGGAGCCCGACCAGGTTCCCGTCCGCGTCCTTCACGAAGGCGATGAGCCGCCCGCCGCCGACGTCGTTGACGTCCTGGAGCAGCTCCGCACCGGCGTCCAGCAGGGCCGCGAGGCGGGCCCGGATGTCGGTCACGGTCCAGTAGGGCACCGGTCCGGTCATGCCCTTGGCGTGCCCGTTCGGGTCTAGACCGACGTCCTGGCCGGCGGCCTTGAAGCCGACGTAGTAGGGCCCGTCGGCGTACGGCTCCACCTCCAGCAGCGCGCTGAACAGGGCCTTCGCCCGGGCGATGTCCTTGACGGGGTAGATGATCGTGTTGACACCGGTGGTCATGGCGGACTCCTCCGTGAAGCGTGACCCGACGACTCGCGCCGGGTTCGCGCCGACGGCTTTTCGGCGCTGATGTCACGCTAGGACGGGGGAGCGGCGGGTGGCTTCTCGGATCCTGACCGGTCCTGACCGGTCGTGCCTGGATCCCGACTGGTTGCTCCGCTCCGCCGTTACGTGGGTTACGTGGACTCCCGCTTCACCAGCTCCGTCGGCAGGATCACCGCCGCCGGGTCCTCGCCCCCGATCTGGGCGAGCAGCACCCGCACCATCTCGTTGCTGATGCGGTCGTAGGGCTGCCGGATCGTGGTGAGGGCGGGGGTGGACTCCGTCGCGGCCGTGGAGTCGTCGAAGCCGCCAACGGACACGTCCTCGGGAACCCGGCGGCCCGACCGGCGCAGCGCTGTCAGGGCGCCCTGGGCCATCAGGTCGGAGGCCACGAACACGGCGTCCATGTCCGGGGCCCGCGCCAGCAGTCGTTCGGCGCCGGCCTCGCCGCTGGCCCGGCTGTAGTCGCCGGAGACGATAAGGCGCTCGTCGATCTCGACGCCCGCCTCGGTGAGCACCTCCTTGTACCCGGCGAGACGGTCGACACCGCCCGGGCTGTCCAGCGGACCCGTCACGACACCGATGCGACGGCGGCCCAGCGACAGCAGATGGCGCACCATGTCCCGCGCGCCGTCCCGGTCGTCGGCGGCCACGTAACTCACCTTGGAGCCGCGCCCCATGGGCTTGCCGCACTGGACGAGGGGGACCCCCGCCTGGCGCAGTTCCTCGGCGACCGGGTCGGCGGAGTGACTGGACACCAGCAGCACGCCGTCGACGTGACCGGCCGTGATGTACCGCGTGATCCGGCGCCGCTCGTCCTCCGTGCCGGCCAGCATCAGCAGCAGCGGGATGTCGTGCGAGGCCAGCGCCTGGGTGCAACACCGCAGCAGGACATTGAAGTTGGGGTCCTCGAAGAGCTTCTCCTGCGGCTCCGTCAGCAGAAAGCCGATCGAGTCCGAACGCCCCGTGATCAGCGAGCGGGCGTGCCGGTTGACGACGTAACCCGTCTTGCGGATCGCGGCGTTGACCGCCTCCTGGGCGGTGGGGCTGACGTAGTGCCCGCCGTTGAGCACTCGCGAGACGGTGCCCCGGGAGACCCCTGCCTCGCGCGCCACGTCATGGATCGTCGGCGGTTTGCGCCGGCCCCCGTTGCTCATGGTCATGACTTTACGGCTCCGGAGAGCAGATCGAGGCTCCAGAACCGCTGGATGACCAGGAAGAGAGCGACCAGCGGGATGACCGCGAGAAGGGCGCCGGTGATCACCAGGGTGTACAGCGCCGGGGTGTTCGCGCCCTGCTCCAGGAGCGTGTACAGACCGAGCGTGATCGGGAACTTCTCGTCGTCGCTGAGCATGATGAACGGCAGCAGGAAGTTGTTCCACACGGCCACGAACTGGAACAGGAACACCGTCACCAGTCCCGGCACCATCATCGGCAGCGCGACCCGGGTGAAGATCCGCCACTCGCCCGCCCCGTCCATCCGCCCGGCCTCGACCACATCGGTCGGCACGGCGGCGGTGGCGTAGATCCGGGCCAGATAGACGCCGTACGGCGACAGGACCAGCGGCAGCAGCACGGACAGGTACGAGTCCGTGAGGTCGGCCTTCGCCAGCAGCAGGTACTGCGGGATGGCGAGGATCACCGGCGGCATCAGCACGCCCGCGAGCAGCACGTTGAAGACCGTCTCCCGGCCGCGGAAGCGGTAGATCGCCAGCGCGTAGCCGCTGAACGCGGATACGACCGTCGACAGCAGGGCGCCGAGGCCCGCGTACAGCGCGGAGTTGCCCAACCACGTCCAGTAGACGCCGTCGCGATAGGCGTTGAGGTCCTTGATGTTGTCGGCGAAGCCGCTGCCCGGCAGGAACGTGAACGTGGAGAACAGCTCGCTGCCGGACTTGGTGGCCGCGATCACCACCCACGCGACGGGCAGCAGACAGTAGATCGCGCCGATCAGCAGCGTGATCGTCGGCACGAGCGCGATACGGCGGCGCAGCGGCGGGCCCTGGGCGGTGCCGGGTGTGGTGCCGGCGGCCGGCGAGGCCTTGCGGACGGCAAGAGAACTCATCGTGCTGCCTCCTGCTTGGTACGACGGTTCGCGGCCCGCAGGAAGCCGAAGGACAGGACGAGGGTGGCGAGCGCGATCAGGGTCGCCTGGGCGGCGGCCGCGTAGATGTCGCCCTTGCCGAAGGCGTCCTGGTACACCTTCATCAGCGGACTCCAGGTCGTGGACACGGAGTTGGTGAGCGGCTTGAGGGTGGTCGGCTCGTTGAAGACCTGGAGCGTCGCGATGATCGAGAAGAAGAAGGTGAGCACCAGCGAGGGCGCCACCATCGGGATCTTGATCCTCAGCGCGGTCTGCAGCGGCGTGGCGCCGTCCAGCTTCGCCGCCTCGTACACCTCGACCGGGATGGCTTGCAGCGAGGTGTAGATGACGATCATGTTGAAGCCGGTGCCGCCCCACACCGCGATGTTCGACAGGGCGAGATACAGCGGACCGCCGTCCAGCAGATCCGGCTGCGGCAGCCCCAGCCTGTCGAGCACGAAGTAGAAGGGACTGACGTCCGGCAGGTAGAGGAAGCCCCACAGCAGCGCCGCCACAACGCCGGGAATGGCGTACGGCAGGAAGATCGCGAGCCGGGTGAACGGGGCGAGCCGCACCTTGTCGGAGTCCAGCATCAGCGCGAACAGCAGGGCGAGGCCCAGCATCACCGGGACGACGATGCAGCCGTAGCCCAGCACACGCAGCGCGCCGTCCACGAGTTCGCTGTCGGTGAGCGCGTCGGTGTAGTTCTCCAGGCCGGCCCAGACCTCCGTACGGGCGCCGGAGCCGAGGCCCAGGCCCGAGACCTTCACCTTGCGGAAGCTGAGCCAGAGGGCGTAGCCGATGGGCAGCGCGAAGAACAGGAGGAACAGGATGACGGCGGGGAGGAGGAAAAAATAGGGGGCGCTTCGCGCTCGTTTGAGGGTGGTGGTGGGAGACGGGTGGGCGTACGGGGCCCCCTTGACCCCGTACGACGTCCGGCGTGCGCTGGTCACTCGGAGACTCCGAAGCCCTGCTTCTTCATGTCGGCGACCGTGTCGTCCTGCATCGTCTTCAGGGCGTCGGTGAAGTCGGACTTGTTCTTGGCGGCGGCGCCGAACGCGTCCTTGAAGGACGTGTAGGCGACGTTGACGTTCGGGCCCCACGCGGACGGCGCGGTGGTCTCCGCGATCTTGGCGGCCTGGGTGTAGAAGTCCGCCTGGTTGGAGAAGTAGTCCGGCGGGGTCTGGAAGGCGCCGCTGAGCTGGGCGGACGTGGAGGCGGGGTAGATGCCGCCTTCCTTGGCCAGGGCGTTGAGGGCTTCGCCGTCGGTGTTCAGCCAGGCGGCGAACTTCGCGGCGGCCTCCTTGTGCCGGGAGTCCGTGGTGACGCCGGTGGAGGAGCCGCCCCAGCTGCCGGTGACGTTCTCGCTGGCGGACCACTGGGGGAGCGGGGCCATGGCCCACTTGCCCTTGGTGTCGGGTGCGGCCGTGGTCAGCGTGCCCGGCGCCCACACCGCGGAGACCCAGGCGATCTGCTTGCCGGTGTTCAGCGCCTTGTTCCAGGCCGGCGTGTACATCGGCTGGTTGTCGATCGCACCCTCCTTGACGAGGCCGCCCCAGAAGTCGGCGACCTTCTGGGTCGCCGCGTCGTCGATGCCGACCTTCCACTTCTCGCCCTCGGTGGTCCACCACTTGGCGCCCGCCTGCTGGGCGAGGCCCGCGAAGAGGCCGGAGTCGTTGGCGGAGAAGGTGGTGAGGTCGGTGTCCGGGGACTTCTTCTTCAGCGCGCGGGCCGTCTCGGCGAACTCGTCCCAGGTGGTGGGGACCTGCAGGCCGTACTTCTTGAAGAGGTCCTCGCGGTAGTAGAACATCATCGGCCCGATGTCCTGCGGGACCGCGTAGACCGCGTCCGTGCCCAGCGTGGTCTGCTGCCAGACGCCCTCGGCGAACTTGCCCTTCGCGTCGCCGACTTCACCGGAGATGTCCGCGAGCGCGTCATTGCTGACCAGTGTCGGCAGCGCCTGGTACTCGGCCTGCACCAGGTCGGGCGCCTTGCCCGCCTTGTGCGCGGTGAGGATCTTGGTGACCAGGGTGTCGCCGGACGCCTGCTTCTTCACCGTGACGGTGATCTGGTCCTTCTTGCCCTGGCCCTTGTTCCACAGGTCGACGACCTTGTCCATGCCGGGCGTCCAGGTCCAGTACGTCAGTGAGACCGGCCCCGATTCGGTCCCGCTGTCGTCGTCGGACGAGCCGCAGGCGGCGAGGGCGGTCGCGCCGAGGGCGACGGCCACGGTGGTGGCTGCACTTCTGACAAAGAGCCGCCGGCGCTTCGTGTTGGGCATGGATCTCTCCCCTGACCAGGGTCCTCGCCCGTCGCGAAGACCTGCCATGCTTCTGTGAGCGTTCACAGTAGAGAAACATCCTGGACACTTGTCAATGGTTGTTGCTGTGCGGTTATGTTGGGCTCGCACCGCCGACGCTGTGTGTGCACGTTCCCAGATGTTCGACCAAAACGGGAGAGATCCATGCCGGAGACCACCCCCAGGGGCCTCACCAGGCTCGCCTTCGGTGGGGACTACAACCCCGAGCAGTGGCCGGAAAGCGTCTGGCACGAGGACGTCCGGCTGATGCGGGAGGCCGGCGTCACCATGGTGAGCGTCGGGATCTTCTCCTGGGCGCTGCTGGAGCCCTCACCCGGGGAGTACGACTTCGGCTGGCTCGACCGTCTGCTCGACCTGCTGCACGAGAACGGCATCCGCGCCGACCTGGGCACACCCACCGTGGCCCCGCCCGCCTGGTTCTACCGGGCCCACCCCGACGCCCTGCCGGTGACCGCGGAGGGCGTGCGTTACGAGTTCGGCTCCCGCGCGGCCATCTGTCACAGCAACGCCGACTACCGCACCGCCGCCGCCGACATCACCACACAGCTCGCCGAGCGCTACGGCGACCACCCCGCGCTGGCGATGTGGCACGTGCACAACGAGTACGGCGTCCCGGTCTCGGCCTGCTACTGCGACTCCTGCGCCACCCACTTCCGCCGCTGGCTGGCGACGACGTACCAGACGGTCGACGGGGTCAACGAGGCCTGGGGGACGGCCTTCTGGGGCCAGCGCTACGCGGACTTCGAGCAGATCAACCCGCCGCGGCTCGCGCCCACGGTCGGCAACCCGGCCCAGGCGCTGGACTACAAGCGGTTCGCCGACGCCACCATGCGCGAGAACTTCGTGATGGAGCGGGACATCCTGCACCGGCTGTCACCCGGCGTCCCGGTCACGACGAACTTCATGACCGCGCTCAGCCAGTGCGACTCCGTCGACTACTGGGCCTGGGGCCGTGAGGTCGACATCGTCACCAACGACCACTATCTGATCACCGACGGCCGCCGCACCCACGTCAACCTGGCGATGGCCGCCGACCTCACCCGCTCCGTCGCCGACGGGGCTCCCTGGCTGCTGCTCGAGCACTCCACGTCGGGTGTCAACTGGCAGGCCCGCAACCCCGCGAAGGCCCCCGGCCAGATGGCCCGCAACTCGCTCGCGCACGTCGCCCGGGGCTCCGACGGCGCCCTGTTCTTCCAGTGGCGGCAGTCCCGGCGCGGCGCCGAGAAGTTCCACTCGGCGATGCTGCCGCACGGCGGCACCGAGACCCGCGTCTGGCGCGAGGTCGTCGAACTCGGCGCCTCCATCGACTCGTTGAGCCCGTTGCGCGGCACCCGCACCCAGGCCGACGTCGCCGTCCTGTGGGACTGGCACTCCTGGTGGGCGCAGAACCTCCAGTGGCGCCCCACCGAGGACCACGACGCGCGCGAACGCGCCGACTCCTTCTACGAGGCTCTGTACGACCGCCACCTCACGGTCGACTTCGCCCACCCGGAAGCCGACTTGTCGAGGTATCCCCTTGTCGTCGTCCCCGCCCTGTACCTGATGACGGAGGCCGCCGGGCACAATGTGCGCGCGTACGTCGAGAACGGCGGCACCCTCGTCGTGTCGTACTTCTCCGGCATCGTCGACGAGCACGACGCCGTGCACGAAGGCGCCTACCCGGGCGCGCTCAGGGACGTCCTCGGCCTGACCGTCGAGGAGTTCTCACCGCTTCTCCAGGGCGACACCGTCCGCATCACCGGCCCGGACGGCTCCGAACTCACCGGCGACGTCTGGACCGAGTTCGTGGTGCCGGGCGCCGCCGAGACCGTGTGGACGTACGCCGACGGCCTCACCGCCGGCCACCCGGCCGTCACCCGGCACCGCCTCGGCGAGGGCACCGCCTGGTACGTGTCGACCCGCCTCGACGCGCACGGCCTGGACGCCCTGCTCGGCTGGGCCACCGAGGACGCCCGGATCGCACCGCGCGCCGACCTGCCGCACGACGTCGAAGTGGTGCGCCGCACCGGCGAGTCGGGCACCTTCCTGTTCGCCATCAACCACAGCCCGTCCGACGCCAAGGTGCCGCTGGAGGCACACGGCACCGAACTGCTGACGGGCGAACGCGCCGCGGGCCGCCTCGCGGTCCCCGCGGGAGCCGTACGGGTCGTACGACTCGACGGCTGAGCCGACTCCCCTCCGCCCGCGCGTGCCACGAGCCGCGGGCGGAGGGGACCCCTCACCTCCCCGGCGAGGGGCACCCCAACCCCATTCATGTCGAAGGGACGACGGACGACGATGTTCCATCCCAGACGCACCCTGAGAGTCCTGCTGCTGCCGCTCGCAGCGGGCCTCGCCCTCACCGCCCTGCCCGCGCAGACTGCCCAGGCGGCGAGCACCCTCACCAACACCGGGTTCGAATCGGACGGCGGGGGAGCCGCCACGCCCGCCGGCTGGTCGGAGTACGGCTCGACCGGCGCCTCGTACGTCGAGTCCGGGGGCCACAGCGGGAGTTACCGGCTGAGCCACTACTCGTCCGCCGCCTACAAGGTGGAGACGTACCAGTACCTGTCCGGGCTGACCAACGGCAACCACAAGCTGACCGCCTGGGTCCGTTCGGGCGGCGGGCAGAACTCCGCGTACATAGCCCTGAAGAACTGCGGGAGTTCGGAGCAGCGCACCGACCTCCCGGTGTCCGCCAGTGGGTGGATCCGGATCGTCGTGCCGGTCAATGTGACGAACAACCAGTGCACGATCAGCATCAACAGTGACGCGAACGCGGGCAACTGGATCAATGTTGACGACCTGAGCTTCACATCGGGCACGTCCGGTACGTCGATCCATGGTGCCGACATCTCCTCGCTCGCCAAGAGCGAGGCCAAGGGCGGTGTCTACAAGAACAGCTCCGGCACGACCGGCGACGCCCTCGCCATCCTCAAGTCGTCCGGCATGAACTACGCGCGCCTGAAGGTCTGGGTCAACCCGGCCGACGGCTACAACAACAAGGCGCGTGTGCTGGCGACGGCCAAGCGCATCAAGGCCCAGGGCATGAAGCTGCTGGTCGACTTCCACTACTCGGACACCTGGGCCGACCCGGGCGCCCAGTCCAAGCCGAGCGCGTGGGCGGGCCACTCGTACAGCCAGCTCAGGACCGACGTGTACAACCACACGTACGACGTGTTGAACGCGTTGAAGGCGCAGGGCACCACCGCCGACATGGTCCAGGTGGGCAATGAGATCAACGGCGGCATGCTGTGGTCCGAGGGTTCCACGGACAACTGGACGCAGCTGGCCGGTCTGCTCAACTCCGGCTACGACGCCGTCAAGAAGGTCAACTCGTCCACCCCGGTGGCCCTGCACCTCGCCAAGGGCGGCGACCTGTCCGGCACCCGCTGGTGGTTCGACAGCGCGGTCGCCAGCGGCGTGAAGTTCGACGTGATCGGCCTGTCGTACTACGGCTACTGGCACGGCTCGCTCTACGACTTCCAGACGACCCTGGACGACGCGGCCTCCCGCTACGGCAAGCCGGTCTTCGTCGCCGAGACGGCCTATCCGTTCCGTCTCGACAGCGAGGACTCGCACGAGAACATCATCGACCTGGCCGGCGAGCTGGTCTCCGGCTACCCGGCCTCGGCCGCCGGGCAGACCCGGTGGATGAAGGACATCACCAGCATCGTGGAAGCCGTCCCGAACGGCCGTGGCCTCGGCGTCTTCTACTGGGAGGCGACCTGGACCGCGGTGAACGGCAACGGCTGGGACCCCACCGACGCTGCCTCCGGCAACGGCTGGGAGAACCAGGCCCTGTTCGGTTACGACGACAGGGCGCTCCCGGCGATGGCGTGGTTCAACCACCGTTGAGCCCGTGACGAAAGGGGCCCGGCCGCCGTGTGCGGCCGGGCCCCTGCCGTGTCCGGGCGACCGCGTAGGGAGCGCACGGGCGTTCGATGTCGGACAAACGTGGCGAAGTTCCGTACGGGGTGGTCTGGTCTGCGGAAGAGTGGGCACACGCGGTCCGAGGAGGCCAGGACGGAGGGGGCGCGATGTTGAGGACTCCCGTCAGTGAACGGCGGCTGGACATCCTGGAGTGGCTCAAGGACCCGGCCGCGCACTTCCCGCCGCAGCGGCACGGCGACCCCGTCGAGGACGGCGTCACCGCGACCGCCGTCGCCGCGAAGCTCGGCGTGTCCCGCTCGGTTGCGGAGACCCACCTCGGCCTGCTCACCGCCATCGGCCTGCTCCGCACCAAGAGGATCCGGCTGCGCACCTACTACCGGCGCGACGAGGTGCGGATCGCCGAGGTGGCGCGCATGTTCGAGAAGGGCTGGTAGCGGCGTACACCCCCCCCGACCGCGAAGGGCACGAACGCATGGACCGTCCCACCGCTCTCGTCCCCCGGCACTACGTCGCGATCGGCGGCCGTGGCCCCGAGGACGTGGTGGCCGATGCCCGCGGCCGGGTGCTGACCGGCGTCGAGGACGGCCGGATCCTGCGCATCGATCGTCTGACCGAGCCGTTCGCCGCGCGCGTCGAGGTCATCGCCGAGACCGGAGGCAGGCCCCTCGGCCTCGAACTCCTCCCGGACGACGCCCTGTTGGTGTGCGACGCCGTGCACGGGCTGCTCCGCGTCGGTCTCGCCGACGGGATCGTCCGTATCCTCGTCGACTCGGTGGCGGGGGAGCGGCTGCGGTTCTGCAGCAATGTGATCGCCCTCTCCGACGGCAGCGTCTGCTTCACCGTCTCCAGCCGCCGCTACCCCTTGGAGCACTGGATCGGCGATCTCGTCGAGCACACCGGAACAGGCCGTCTCCTGCGGCTGGCACCGGGCTCGGACACGCCCGAGGTACTGCTGGAAGGCCTCCAGTTCGCCAACGGGCTGGCCGCGAGCGGCGACGAGTCCTTCCTGGTCGTCGCGGAAACGGGTGCCTGCCGCCTCACGCGCTACTGGCTCACCGGGCCGAAGGCGGGACACTCCGAACCCTTCGCCGAGAACCTCCCCGGCATGCCCGACAACCTCTGGCGCGCCGGACCGGACGGACCGATGTGGGTGTCCCTGGCCGGACCGCGTGTCCCCCCGCTCGACCTGCTCCACCGCGCCACCCCCGCCGTGCGCCGCGCCGCCGCACGCCTCGCCGTGCGCGCCCCCTACCGTCCGACCGCGTGGGCGGGCGTCCTGGCGGTCGACGACGAGGGCACCGTCCTGCACCACCTCACCCGCCGCCGCTCCCGCTTCCGGATGGTCACCAGCGTCTGCGAGACCGACGGCCACCTGATCCTCGGCAGCCTGTGGGAGCGGGGCGTGGCCGTGTGTGAGGCACCGGTCACGAAGTGACCCGCGCGAACCGCCGGGGTTACCCTGGTCACCGGCCGCGCTGACTTCTCGCGGCACCGGCGGTGGGGCCCGCCGTACCCGAACCGCGGCACAGCTGCCGCCAACGGTCCCTACTTGCGACGACCGCATGCCCGGGTTCCGGCGAGTAGGAGACGTACGACATGGCAGCCCCCGAGTCCACCCCTCTCCGCACGTCACGGCGGGCCGGTCGGCACGGTCAGGCATCCGTCGTCGCCGTGGTCGCGCTCGGCGGGGCCATCGGCGCGGTCGCCCGGTATGCCGCCTCCCTGTGGTGGCCGACGCAGCCGGGCGGATTCCCCTGGGCGACCTTCTGGACCAATGTGATCGGCTGCGCCGTGATCGGCGTGTTCATGGTGGTGATCACCGAGGTGTGGTCCGCCCACCGCCTGGTGCGGCCCTTCTTCGGCACCGGGGTGCTCGGCGGCTTCACCACCTTCTCGACGTACGCCGTCGACATCCAGAAACTGGTCGACGCCGGCCACCTGAACACGGCGCTGGCCTACCTCGCCGGGACCCTGCTCGCGGCGCTCATGGCGGTGTGGCTCACGGCGACGGCGACCCGGCGCGTACTGCGAGGGATGCGGATCGGTAAACAGGGCGAATCGGACGTGAACGGTAAGAAGGCGTTGTGAACTGGCTGCTGGTCGTCGCGGGCGCCATGGTCGGTGCCCCGCTCCGCTACCTCACGGACCGCGCCGTGCGGTCCCGGCACGACTCGGTGTTTCCCTGGGGCACCTTCGTGGTGAACATCGCCGGGTGTCTGATCCTCGGCCTGGTGACCGGAGCCGCGAGTTCCCACGTTCAGCTGCTGCTCGGCACCGGTCTGTGCGGGGCGCTCACCACGTACTCGACCTTCTCGTACGAGACGCTGCGGCTGACGGAGACCGGGGCGGGGCTCTCGGCCGCCGCCAACGTCGCCGGGAGTGTGGTGGCCGGGCTGGGCGCCGCTTTCGCCGGGGTGTGGATCGCCCAGACGGTGTGGGTGTGACGCGCGGAACCACACTCGCGCGCGGTAACACTGGTCACCGCACTGTCGGTCACCTCGCCAGAAGTGGATCCCATGAGCGCCATCAACGTCGGTCAGGCCGTCGTCCTCGGAGCCATCGAGGGGGTGACCGAGTTTCTGCCCGTCTCCTCGACCGGCCATCTGAAGATCGCCGAGGGGCTGATGGGCATCCCCGTGGACGATGACGCCGTTGTCGGGTTCTCCGCCGTCATCCAGGTCGGCGCGATCGCGGCCGTGCTCGTGTACTTCTTCAAGGACATCGTGCGGATCATGACCGCCTGGTTCCGGGGCCTCGCCGACCGCGAGGAGCGCTACCACCACGACTACAAGTTCGCCTGGTGGGTGATCGTCGCGACGATCCCGATCGTGGTGGTGGGCCTGGCCGCGAAGCCCCTCATCCAGGGACCGCTGGCCTCCCTCTGGGTGGTCGCGGGCTCGCTGATCGTCGGCAGTGGCGTGATGTGGGCGGCGGATCAGATGGGGCGGCACAAGCGAGGGGAGGACGACACGTCCTTCAAGGACGCGATGCTCGTCGGGAGCTCGCAGATCCTCGCCCTGCTCTTCCCCGGCTTCTCACGCTCCGGCGCCACCATGTCCACCGCGCTGATGCTCGACCTCGACCGGGTGGCCGCCACCCGTCTGTCGTTCTTCCTCGGCATCCCCGCCCTGACCGGCGCCGGGATCTACGAGCTGAAGGACGCCCTCGGCACGGGCGCCGGCGCGGCCCCGCTGGTCGTCGGGACGCTGGTCTCCTTCGTCGTGGCCTACGCCTCGATCGCCTGGCTGCTGAAGTTCGTCGCCAAGCACTCATTCAATGCCTTCGTCATCTATCGCATCGTCGTGGGCCTGCTGCTGTTCGGTCTGCTCGGGACAGGCGTGCTGAACAGCTGACATGCCGGGGTGTGAGGTTTTCAGGCCTCACGCCCCTGAAATTCATCTTTCACCCCGGGCTTGACAGCACCCTTCCGTCGCCCGGAGTATCACTCCCGTGAACCTGTCAGACAGCCGGACAGCCAGTCAGCCGCCACGGCGTATCAGCGCCATGGAAGCGGTGCTGGCACACCTCCGCGGCGCCATCGAGCGCGGCGAGTACGCCATTGGGGACAAGCTCCCCTCCGAGGCGGAGCTCTGCCGCACCCTGGAGATCAGCCGGCCGGTGCTGCGCGAGGCCCTGCGGGCGTTGCAGACGATGGGCCTGACCGTCTCCAAGACCGGCAAGGGCACCTTCGTCGTCGCCAACACCGTCGAGGACCCCACCTTCGGCGACTACGCGGCCAGTGACCTCCTCGAGGTGCGCCGCCATGTCGAGATCCCGGTCGCCGGGTACGCGGCGGCTCGCCGCACCCCGGAGAACCTGGATCATCTGGCCCACCTTCTCGACCGCATGGAGCGGGAGACGGACACCACCGCGTGGGTCGCGATGGACACGCTCTTCCACCTCGCCGTCGCCGAGGCCGCCCAGAACCCGGTGTTCCGCCGGGTGATCGAGGAGATCCGCGACGCACTGGCCCGTCAGTCGGCGTTCCTCAACGAACTGGGCGGCCGGCGCGAGCAGTCCAACCGCGAGCACCGGGCGATCGTCGAGGCGCTGATCGACGGCAGCGAGCAGGACGCGGTCGACGCCATGACCCACCACCTCGACCGGGTCGAGACGACCCTCACCGACATCGTGCGCTCCGCGCGCACGGACACCCCCACGGAAGGCGGACCCGAGGCGTGAGCGAGCAGTCCCTGCACGACGGCGTGCAGAAACGTTCCGGCCATGTCGATGCCGGAGACGAGGGCTACAGCAAGTCCCTCAAGTCCCGGCACGTCAACATGATCGCCATCGGTGGCGCCATCGGCACCGGCCTCTTCCTGGGCGCAGGCGGCCGCCTCGCCGAAGCCGGCCCCTCGCTCTTCATCGCCTACGCGGTCTGCGGAATCTTCGCCTTCCTCGTCGTCAGGGCCCTCGGCGAACTCGTCCTGTACCGGCCGTCGTCCGGCGCCTTCGTGTCGTACGCCCGGGAATTCATGGGCGAGAAGGGCGCGTACACGGCGGGCTGGATGTACTTCCTCAACTGGGCCACGACCGGCATCGCCGACATCACGGCGGTGGCCACGTACACGCACTACTGGGGCATGTTCTCCGACATCCCTCAATGGTTGATCGCATTGATCGCCCTGGCGGTCGTGCTGACCGTCAATCTGATCTCGGTCAAGATCTTCGGTGAGCTGGAGTTCTGGTTCGCGATCGTCAAGGTCGGCGCACTGGTGATCTTCATGTGCATCGGGATCTTCCTGCTGGTCACCCAGCACCCCGTCGACGGTGCGACCCCCGGCCCGTCCCTGATCACCGACCACGGCGGCGTCTTCCCCAACGGCATGCTGCCCATGCTGCTGATCATCCAGGGCGTCGTCTTCGCCTACGCCTCCGTCGAACTGGTCGGCGTCACCGCGGGGGAGACCGAGAACCCCGAGAAGATCATGCCGAAGGCGATCAACTCGATCATGTGGCGTGTGGGCCTGTTCTACGTCGGCTCGGTCGTCCTGCTGTCGATGCTGCTGCCGTGGAACAAGTACAGCGGCGGCGAGAGCCCCTTCGTGACCGTGCTGTCCAACATCGGCGTCCCGGCGGCGGGCGGCGTGATGAACCTCGTCGTCGTCACCGCGGCCATGTCCTCGCTCAACTCCGGCCTGTACTCCACCGGCCGCATCCTGCGCTCCATGGCCATGAACGGCTCCGCGCCCAAGTTCACCTCCGTGATGAGCCGCAGCCAGGTCCCGTACGGCGGAATCCTGCTCACCAGCGGTATCTGTGTCCTCGGCGTGGGCCTCAACTTCGTCGTCCCCGCCGACGCGTTCGAGATCGTCCTCAACTTCGCGGCGATCGGCATCCTCGCGACCTGGGGCATGATCATGATCTGTCACCTGCTCTTCTGGCAGAAGACCCAGAAGGGCGAGCTCACCCGCCCCGGCTACCGACTGCCGGGCTCCCCCTGGACCGAACTCGTGACGCTGGCCTTCCTCGCCTCCGTTCTGGTCCTCATGTACGCCGACGGCGGCGCCGGACGCACCACCGTGCTGTGCCTGCCGCTGATCGCCGCAGCGCTGGTCGCGGGTTGGTACGCCATCCGCGGCCGTACGGCGCGCAAGTCCCCTACCGGAGCCGACGCGTGAACCGCGTAGCGGCCGAACCGAACCAGGCAGTGATGTACAGCAGTTCGCTCGTGGACGCACCCCTGATCCGCGCACCCCTCCACGCCCCCGTCGCCCACCTCATACGCGGCGGGGTGATCGAAGGCATCCACTACGGCTCCGTCGTCGTCCTCGGCACCGGCGGCCAGGTCCAGTTCCAGCTCGGTGACATCGAGGCGGCTTTCTATCCGCGCTCGGCGCTCAAGCCCGTCCAGGCCACCGCCATGGTGCGCGTCGGGCTGCCGCTCGACGGAGAGCTGCTGTCGCTCACCGCGGCCAGCCACTCCGGAGAGGAACGCCACCTCGCCGGGACCCGGCGGATCCTGGAGCTGGCCGGCGTCTCCGAGGACGACCTCCGCAATGTCCCGGACCTGCCGTTCGACCCGGTCGTCCGGGACTCCTGGGTGAGGGAGGGCCGCCTGCCGTCCCGGCTCGCCCAGAACTGCTCCGGCAAGCACGCGGCGATGCTGTATGCCTGCCGGCTCAACGGGTGGCCCTTGGACGGCTACCTCGATCCTGCGCACCCCCTTCAGCAGGTCATCGCGGAGATCGTCGAGGATCTCACCGGGCAGCGGATCGCTCAGGTGACCGTTGACGGGTGTGGGGCGCCGCTGTTCTCCGTGTCGCTCCATGGGCTGGCTCGGGCCACCGCGCGGATCACGACCGCGGTGGCCGGCACTCCTGAGGCTCGGGTCGCCGACGCGATGCGTGAGCATGCGGAGATGGCCTCCGGCTCGGGGCGGGATGTGGCCGCGTTGATGCGGGCCGTGCCGGGGCTGCTTGCGAAGGACGGGTTCGAGGGGGTGCAGGTTGCGGCACTTCCTGATGGGCGGGCCGTCGCTGTGAAGATCGCGGATGGTGCTGATCGGGCGCGGGTGCCGGTTGCGGCGGCGGCGCTTGCGTGGGCCGGGGTTGATCCGGGGCTGCTCACTGAGTTTCAGGGTGAGGCGCTGCTGGGGGGTGGGCGGGCGGTCGGGTGTGTGCGGCCTGTTCGGTCGCTGGAGCCGGTTGTTGTTTCGGCTTGCGCCTAGGGATGTGCGCGGTTTCTTGTTTGGCGGCTGCGGGCCCGATGTGGCTGGTCGCGCAGTTCCCCGCGCCCCTGAAGGGGCGCTCACCCTCACCCCCTGAGAAGGAGACCCTTCCCTCATGACCGCCGTCACCCGCCGTGAGCACGATCTGCTCGGAGACCGTGATGTCCCCGTCGATGCGTACTGGGGCATCCACACTCTGCGTGCCACGGAGAACTTTCCCATTACCGGTACGGCGATTTCCGCCTATCCGCATCTGATTGACGCGCTCGCTGCGGTGAAGGAGGCCGCTGCTCTCGCGAATGAGGAGCTTGGGCTGCTGGAGCCGAAGAAGGCTGCTGCGATTGTGGAGGCTTGTCGGGAGATCCGGGACGGCAAGTTGCATGACCAGTTCGTGGTCGATGTGGTGCAGGGCGGTGCCGGTACGTCGACCAATATGAATGCCAACGAGGTCGTGGCGAACAGGGCGTTGGAGCTGCTCGGGTATGCGAAGGGGCAGTACGAGTACCTGCATCCCAACGAGGACGTCAACCTCGGGCAGTCGACCAATGACGTCTACCCGACCGCGGTCAAGGTCGCGACGGTGTTCGCGGTGCATGGGTTGCTCAAGGCGATGTCTGTATTGCAGGACGCCTTCGCCCGCAAGGCTGTCGAGTTCCGCGATGTGCTCAAGATGGGCCGTACACAGTTGCAGGACGCGGTGCCCATGACGCTGGGCCAGGAGTTCTCCGCGTATGCCGTCATGATTGACGAGGACCGCAGCCGTCTTGACGAGGCTGTCGAGTTGATTCATGAGATCAACCTGGGTGCCACGGCCATCGGCACCGGCCTCAACGCGCCCGCCGGATACGCCGAGTCGGCGCGGCGCCACCTCGCGGACATCACCGGGCTGCCGCTCGTCACCGCGGCCAACCTGGTCGAAGCCACCCAGGACTGCGGCGCGTTCGTCCAGATGTCCGGTGTGCTGAAGCGGATCGCCGTGAAGCTCTCCAAGAGCTGCAACGACCTCAGGCTGCTGTCGTCGGGCCCGCGCGCGGGACTGGGCGAGATCAACCTGCCGCCGGTGCAGGCCGGTTCGAGCATCATGCCCGGCAAGGTCAACCCGGTGATCCCCGAGGTCGTCAACCAGGTCGCCTTCGAGGTGATCGGCAACGACATCACCATCACCATGGCCGCGGAAGCTGGACAGCTCCAGCTCAACGCCTTCGAGCCGATCATCCTGCACTCGCTGTCCGAGAGCATCACGCACCTGCGGGCCGCCTGCCTGACCCTCGCCGAACGGTGCGTGTCCGGCATCACCGCCAACACCGAGGCGCTGCGCGCGAGCGTGGAGAACTCCATCGGCCTCGTCACCGCCCTCAACCCGCACATCGGGTACACGGCCGCCACCGACATCGCCAAGGAAGCCCTCGCCACCGGACGCGGAGTCGCCGAACTCGTCCTGGAGAAGGGGCTGTTGCCCGCCGAGCGACTGACCGACCTGCTGCGGCCGGAGGTCGTCGCGGGCAGCGGCTCACCTCTCGTCTGACCTGCACAGGCACACCAGGACCGGTCCGGAGGCACAATAGTGATCATGACGTCCCCGACCTTCGCACCGGTCCTGGAACGCATCGCCGACGAGATCCGGCGGCTGCCCGGACGCGGCCGGCCCGCCGACTACATCCCCGCGCTCGCGGCCTGCGACCCGCGCAGCTTCGGCATGGCGGTCGCGGAGCCGGACGGCACCGTGTACGGCGTGGGGGAGTGGCGGCAGCCGTTCTCCACGCAGTCCATCACCAAGGTCTTCACCCTCGCCCTCGTTCTCGCCCGCGTGGGGGACACGCTCTGGGAGCACGTGGGCCGGGAGCCCTCCGGCAACCCCTTCAACTCCCTTGTGCAGCTGGAGTACGAGAACGGCATCCCGCGCAACCCGTTCATCAACGCGGGCGCGCTGGTCGTCACCGACCGCCTGCACACCCGTACCGGCGACGCGGCCGTCGAACTGCTCACGTTCCTGCGCGCCGAGAGCGGCAACCCCGACCTGACCTTCGACAAGGACGTCGCCGCCTCCGAAAGCGCCCACGGCGACCGCAACGCCGCCCTCGCCCATTTCATGGCGTCCTACGGCAACATCTCCACCCCCGTACCGGCCCTCCTCGACCAGTACTTCCGCCAGTGCTCCATCAGCGCCTCCTGCGCCGACCTCGCCCTGGCCACGACCTTCCTCGCCCGCCACGGCATCCGCGCCGACGGCACCCGCCTCCTCACCAACAGCCAGGCCAAACAGGTCAACGCGGTGATGCTGACCTGCGGCACCTATGACGCGGCGGGCGAGTTCGCCTACCGAGTGGGCCTCCCCGGGAAGAGCGGTGTGGGCGGCGGCATCATCGCCGTGGTGCCGGGCCGTTGCGTGTTGTGCGTGTGGAGCCCGGGACTGGACGAGCGAGGCAACTCGGTGGCGGGCGTGGCGGCGTTGGAGCGTTTCACGACACTGACGGGACTGTCAGTGTTCTGAGAGGGGTTTGTGCACCGCCGGGACCTGCGACAATCACACACCGGTAACACTTCGGCCCCCACTTGGTGGGGGGCTCGTCGCTTTCCGGCCACTCGACGTTGACACGCTTTCCGAGTGTTGGCCATGGCTTTCCCCGTCGATCTCCGTCGCTGCCAGGCTCTCGGTCTGGCGGGTACCGCTTTTCTCGCACTGGGAGGTGAGACGGCGGGAGCCCTGCCGGTCCGCGAGCTGATCGCGCCCTCGTCCGCGCATGCGGCCCTGGGCCTGGTCGGCGTGTACTTCGGCATCATTTTGCTGATAGCCGCCTGGGCCCTGCTCGGACGGCTGATCCGCAGCGCCGAACCGCCGTCCCCGCGGGCCATGTTGCTCGTCCTCGCCGTCTGGGCGGCGCCGCTGCTGCTCGCGCCGCCGCTGTTCAGCCGGGACGTCTACAGCTATCTCGCACAAGGGGCGATGGTCGACGCCCACATGGACGTCTACGCGCACGGCCCTGCCCGGCTCGGCGGTCCGCTCGCGGACGAGGTGTCGCCGCTGTGGCAGCAGACCGGCGCTCCGTACGGTCCGGTGTTCCTCGCCGTCGCTTCCGCGCTCTCCGGCATCACCCGGGGCGAGATCCCGGCGGGGCTGTTCGGGATGCGGCTGGTCGCGCTGCTCGGCGTCGCGTTGATGGCGGCGGCGCTGCCCCGGCTGGCCCGGCACAGCGGCGCCGACCCGGCGGCCGCGCTCTGGCTGGGCGCCCTCAATCCGCTGGTGCTGCTGCACCTGGTGGCCGGCGCCCACAACGACGCCATCATGCTCGGCCTGCTCGGTGTGGGACTGGTCGCGGCCCTCGGCCGGTGGCCGGTGCTGGGCGCGATCCTGGTCACGCTCGCCGCGCTGGTCAAGGCGCCCGCCGTGCTCGGGCTCGCCGCGGTCGTGGCCCTGCAGATCCGCGCTGGCCGCAGTCCGGTGCGGTCGGTGCTCACGACGGGAGCCGCCGCGGCCGTGACCACGGTCGTGGCAACCACCCTGGCCGGAACGGGATACGGCTGGATAGGAGCCCTGAAAACCCCTGTGTCCCCGCAGAACTGGGCGCTCACCAGCCTGCTCGGCCGCGCCACCGGCACCGTACTCACCGAGGTGGGCCTCGGCGACCTGGCTCCGCTCGCTGTGCCGGCCTGGCATGTGCTCGGCCTGGCGGCCACCGCCGTGGCCATCGCCGCCATATGGCTGCGCCGCCCACGCTTCAGCCCGGTCTACGCACTCGGCCTCAGCTTCGCCGTGGTCGTGGTCCTCGGCCCGGCGATCCGGCCCTGGTACGCCCTGTGGGGGCTGTTCCTCCTCGCCGCGGCGGCGCCCAGCGCCTCGGTGCGGCACCGGCTGGCGGCCGTGACTGGAGTGGTCGCGTTGCTCGCGATGCCGAACGGACTCCCGGCAGGCGCCGAGGAACTGATTCTGGCCGTCTCCGGCGGCGTGCTCGCCGTCGTCGTCCTCTGGCAGGCCCATCAGGCGGCCCAGGCACCCTTGCGGGAGAGCACCGTATGAGACTGCCCCGCACGGACCGCGGGCGCGCGCTGCTCGTGGCCGCCATCGCCGTCGTCGTCATCGTCTTCACCGCGACGGTTCCGCTGCTGCGCGACTGGTTCGACCTGCGCGTCTACTACGGGGCCGTCGACACGTGGGTCCACCACGGCGGCCGTATCTACGACTACCGGGTGCCCGGGACGACGTACGGCTTCACGTATCCGCCGTTCGCGGCCGTCGCCATGCTGCCGATGGCGCTGCTCGGGCTGCACGCCGCGATCGCCGTGGCGCTGCTGCTCAACCTGGGGGCGCTCGCGGTCGTCGTGCGCATCCTGGCCGGACGGTCGTGGCGGAAGTACGGCTGGTACGGCTGCGCGCTCGGCGCCTGTGCCCTCGCGCTGTTCGAGCCGCTGCGTGACACCTTCAGCTTCGGCCAGGTGAACCTACTGCTGCTGGCCCTGGTCCTGTTCGACTCCTGGCTGCTGGCCACGGGGCGGGGACGGTGGGCGGGGGTGGGGATCGGCCTCGCGGCGGCGATCAAGCTGACTCCGGCGCTGTTCATCCTTCTGCTGCTGCTGGCCCGCCGCTGGCGTGCTGCCGCCGTCGCGTCGGTCGTCGCCGTCGCGGCGACCGGGCTCGCCGGGCTGGTGGCGCCGGAGGCCTCACGGTTCTACTGGACCGACGCGATGTGGGACACGACCCGGATCGGCCGCCTCGACTATGTGTCGAACCAGTCGGTGCAGGGGATCCTGGCCCGGCTCGGTGAGACGGACCGCGCGGTGTGGGCCGCCGTGGTCGTGGTGCTCCTGGGCGTGTGGGCGGTTCGGGCGCGTCGCGCGGTCGCCGTCGGGGACTGGGCGGCGGCGTTCGCCCTCACCGGGCTGACCGCGTGCCTGATCAGCCCGATCACGTGGGTGCACCATCTCGTGTGGCTGCTGCCCGCGTTCGCCGTGCTGGTCCGTGCCCGGCAGCCGCGGCTCGCGGCCGGTCTGTACGCGGTGCTGTGCACCAGCGTGGTGTGGCTGTGGTTCGACGACGCCTCCGGCATCGACGGATTCCTCGGCAGCAACACGTACGCCTGGATCACGCTCGGCCTGCTGCTGTGGCTGCCGGTCGGTCAGTCCCGCGTGAGCCGGATGCCCATCCGCCGCACCACCAGCACCACCACGGCGGTGCCCAGCACGGCCGCACCCGCGATCACGCCCGTGGCCGCCCAGTCGGGCTCGGTGTCCGGGGCGGCCGTGGCGACCACGGGCACGGCTTCCGGTTCCGGAGCCGGTCTCGGCCTGGCCCGCAACGCGTCCAGCGACCCCACCGGATCGACCCGCCCGGCGGCGTCGAACCCCCAGTCGAGCAGCGACCGCGCTTCCTCGTAGACGGCGTGCCGGCCGCCCTCCTGAGGGTTCATCACCGTGACGACGAGGGTCCGCTCGCCGCGGCGGGCGGCGGCGACGAGGGTGTAGCCGGCGTTGCTGGTGTAGCCGTTCTTGATGCCGATCAGACCGGGGTAGGGGTCCACGCCGTCGGCGCCGGTCAGCAGCCGGTTGGTGTTGTGGATGTCGTACGACCAGCCGCCTCCACCCGGGAACGCGGCCACGGCCGTGGCGCAGTACCGGGCGAAGTCCCGGTGGCCCAGGCCCGCACGGCCGAACACCGCCAGGTCGTACGCCGACGACACCTGGCCCGGGGCGTCGTAGCCGTCCGGCGACAGGACGCGCGTGTCCCGGGCGCCCAGGGCGCGGGCCTTGGCCTGCATCCGGTGGGCGGTGGCGTGCCAGCCGCCGCTGAGCCGGGCCAGGACGTGCACGGCGTCGTTGCCGGAGTTCAGGAAGACGCCGTTCCACAGGTCGGCGACCCGGTAGGTGCGGCCCTCGGCGACCCCGACCAGGCTGCTTCCGGGGCCGAGGTACGACAGGTCCTCCGCGTCGACCCGGTGGCGGACGCGGCCGGGCAGCACGGGCAGCACGGTGAGTGCGAACAGGGTCTTGAGCGTGCTGGCGGGCGGCAGTTTCCGGTGCGCGTCGTGCGCGGCGAGCACCTCGCCGGTGCGTGCGTCGGCGACCACCCAGGACAGCGCGGAGACCTCCGGGAGTTCGGGGGTGCGGGGGTGCGGACGGACCTGTGTGCCGGAGCGGTACAGCAGGGCGGGCTGCGGTGTGGCCGGTCGGGGTCCGGGCGCGTCCGGGTCCATGCCGGCGGGGTGGGCGGCGGTGCCGGCGGGGGCGAGGGCCAGCAGGCCCGCCGTACAGAGCACGCAGGTCGACACGACGGCACGGGACCTAAATCCGATAGTCATACCGGAAACCTAGGAACGTCACCGCGCTGAGCTGCGCTGACCGGGCCGAGCGCCGCCTGTTGGCACCCGGATGCCGCACACGCGGGGATCAGGAGGCGGGCAACGTCGGCTGGATCCGGCGCAGGAAGGTCGCGTTGTCCGGCGTGTCGCGCATCCTCTCCAGGAGCGTCTCCAGGCCGGCCTGTCCGTCGCGGCTCTGCAGGACCCGCCGCAGCCCGCGTACGGCCGTCAACTCTGCCTGGGGTAGCAGGAGTTCCTCGCGGCGGGTGCCGGAGGGGTTGATCTCGACGGCCGGGAACACGCGGCGCGCGGCGAGCTCGCGGCTGAGCCGGAGCTCCATGTTGCCGGTGCTCTTCAGCTCCTCGAAGAAGAAGTCGTCGGCACGCGAGCCGGTTTCCACCAGCGCCGTGGCGAGGATCGTGAGCGAACCGCCCTCCTCGGCCATCCGGGCGGCGCCGAAGAACCGCTTCGGCCCGGTCAGCGCGCTCGCGTCGACGCCGCCGCTGAGGGTGCGGCCACCGGCGGCGGCCGCGTTGTTGTGCGCCCGGCACAGCCGGGTGAGGGAGTCGAAGAGGATGACGACGTCCTCGCCGGCCTCGACGAGCCGCTTGGCCCGCTCGATCACCAGCTCGGCGAGCGCGATGTGCTGCTTGGGCCCCTGGTCGAACGTGGAGGCGTACACGTCGCCGTCCACGGAGCGCCGCATGTCGGTGACCTCCTCCGGCCGCTCGTCGATCAGCACGACCATCAGCCGGCACTCGGGGTGGTTGCCGGCGACGGCGGCCGCGATCTGCTGGAGGAGGACGGTCTTGCCGGTCTTGGGCGGCGCCACGATGAGCCCGCGCTGGCCCTTGCCGACCGGTGCGATCAGGTCGGCGACGCGCCCGGTCAGTCCGGCCGCCCGGTGTTCGAGGCGGAGCCGCTCACGCGGATGCAGCGGCGTGAGGTCACGGAAGTGACGGCGGCCGCGCAGCTCCTCGGCGGGGCGGCCATTGATCCGTACGACCTCGGTCAGCGCACGCTGTGTGCCGCGTACGCCGTCCACGAGGTCGCCCTTGCGCAGGCCGTGCCGGCGGATCAGCGCGGCGGGGACCTGAAGGTCGGACGGGGAGGGCAGGCAGCTCGCGGCGCGCAGGTGGCCCTTTCCGCCCGCGTCGATGTCGAGGACGCCGGTGGCGGCCCGGGCCGGGAGTTCCTGCTGAAGGGGAGGGTTTTCGAGTGTGGTGGTCATGGAGGTTGGTCCTTTCAAGGACGGAAGGTGCATGAGACATGCGGAAGGAAGGGGGAGAGAAGCCGCGAGCCGGAGGGCGTACGACGCGCCTCGGGGCGGCAGGGAACACATCACCTCAGGTACGGCAGACGAACGCTGCTGCGAGGTGGCGTCAGGAAGCCGTTGCTCCGACCCTGGAAAGGGTGGGCTGTTCGGCGAACTGGAGAGAAGAACTGGCACCGGCGCCGATCACACGGCGAACACGAGTACTGACGGCAGCGTACCACCCGGTGCGCTGCCGCGTCTGTGAGATGAGACTCAGCGGGCGGCCAGCAGGCCGTACAGCAGCGGGATACGCGGCTCGGGCAGCCGCCACCAGCCGGACGGCGTACGCACCATCCGCGGCCAGCGCTGCCAGGGCAGCTCGTCGCTCTCCCGCAGCCGCCGGACGGCCAGTCCCGCACCGGTCAACGCGTTGAGGACCTCGTCCATTCCGTGCATCCACTCATAACTGTCCGTGGCGCCTTCGACGGCCGGACCGTCCGTGTAGGTGTGCGTCGCGTCCCGGTGCACGGGGCCGCCCCCGCCCAGATAGTCATGGCGCAGCAGCAGCTCGGGACCCTCGCCCGGAGCGGGCTTGGGCCCCAGGGAGTTGAGCAGCGGGTGGAACTCGACCACGTACAACAGGCCGCCGGGCCGCAGGAGTTGGGCGACGACATCCGCCCAGCGAGCCAGATCCGGCAGGTAGCACAGCGCGCCCTTGCCGGTGTAGACGACGTCGAACTGCCGTCCCTCCAGGGCGGATACGGCGTCGTACACATTCGCCTGTACGTAGGTGACGTCGACGCCCGCCTTCTCCGCGATGCCGTTCGCCGCCGCCACCGACGCGTCCGAGAAGTCGAGGCCGACGGCTCGTGCGCCGCGCCGCGCGAAGGCGAGTGTCTCGGTGCCGAGGTGGCACTGGAGGTGGAGGACGTCGCGGCCCGACAGCTCGCCGAGGTCCTCCCACTCGAACTCGGCGAACCAGCGGTCGGGATCGAGGTCCTGGTCGAGGCCGTAGAACCGGCTGGCGAGGTGGACGGGGGTACGGGCGTCCCAGTTGGCCTGGTTGGCCCGCATCAGCCGTGTGTACTCGTCGGTGGTCATGGGGCCATCCAACCGGTGCCCCGGCTTCTTCGCGTGAAAAACGACAGACGTGTGTCGATTCCGCCGTGGCCCGTTCGTCGGTGGGGTGTAGGAAGCTCATGAGCACCGGGAGGAACCCATGAAATACATGTTGCTCGTCTGCGGCGACGACACCGCCGACGCCTCCGGCATGGCCCCCGTGGAACCCTGGGTGGAGGAACTCGGCGACCGAGGTACCCGCCTCCACGGCCACCGCCTCGCCCTGCCCGCCGAGGCCGTCACCGTGCGGGTGCGTGGCGGCGAAGTGCTGCGCACCGACGGGCCGTTCGCGGAGACGAAGGAGTACGTCGCCGGATACGACATCCTCGAGTGCGACAGCCTGGAGGAGGCGATCGAGGCGGCGTCCAGGCACCCCGTGGCCACCATCGGTGCCATGGAGGTGCGTCCCTTCTGGCCGATGTCGGATGCGGAGGACGCGGAGAAGTCGATCCGCCGGCTCGACGCGGAACTGACCGAAGCGGTCCGCGCACGGGACATCGCGCGGATGCTCGCCTGCTACGCCCCGGACATCGAGGCGTTCCACCCCATGGCCGGTCTGGAGCAGTGGGGGATCGACGCCTTCCGCAAGGCCCAGGAGTGGTGGCTGTCGACCGTGACCGGGCCCGTGGAGCGCGAGGTGCTGGAGTTCCGGGTCCGCGTGGATGAGAGCGTCGCGTTTAGTCACGCGCTCGTGCGGATGCGGGCCACCCTGACCACGGGGGAGCCGCTGGACAGCACCGTGCGGGTGACCACCGGCTACCGGCTACCGGCCGACCGGTGGCTCATCGTCCACCAGCACACCTCTGCCCCGTTCGACGCCGGAATCGAGGAGGCCCGGTCATGAAGTACGTGCTCTTCATCTGCACCCCTGTCGACGGCGAGGAACTCAGCCCCGAGGAGATCTCCGACGACTCCCGCTTCACCGAGTACATCGACCTGGTGCGCAGCCGCGACATCGTGAAGGGCGGCGCCCGTCTGCGTCCCTCTTCCGACGCGACGACCGTCCGCGTGCAGGGCGACGAAGTCCTGCTCACCGACGGGCCGTTCGTGGAGTCGAAGGAGTACGTCGCCGGCTTCGACATCATCGAGGTCGCCGATCTCGACGAGGCCATCGCGCTCGCCTCCCGGCATCCGGCGGCACTGGGCGGCGGCTCGGTCGAGGTACGGCCGGTCTGGGAGTGAACTCCACGGACGGCGTCGAGGAGGCGGTCGCCGCCGCCTTCCGCGAGGAATGGGGTCAGGTCGTCGCCACCCTCATCCGGGTGACCGGCGACTGGGACCTCGCCGAGGAGTGCGCGCAGGACGCTTTCGCCCAGGCCCTCGACCGGTGGCGGCGCGACGGAGTGCCGCGCCGCCCCGGCGCCTGGCTGACGACGACCGCGCGCAACCGGGCCCTGGACGTCCTGCGCCGGGAGGCAGTGGGGGCGGCGAAGCTGCGGGAGGCGGCCGTGCTGACACGGGATGGACACGACGAGTACGACGAGAGCGGCGTCGAGGACGACCGGCTCCGGCTGATCTTCACCTGCTGCCACCCCGCCCTCCCCATCGAGGCCCGGGTCGCCCTGACCCTGCGCACCCTCGCCGGGCTGACCACGCCCGAGATCGCCCGCGCCTTCCTCGTCCCCGAGGCGACGATGGCGCAGCGCCTGGTGCGCGCCAAACGGAAGATCCGCAACGCCGGCATCCCCTACCGCGTACCGCCCGCGCACCTCCTCCCCGAACGCACCACGGGCGTGCTCGGCGTGCTCTACCTCCTCTTCAACGAGGGGTACGCCGCCTCGTCCGGCGCCGATCTGATGCGCACGAACCTCACCACCGAGGCCCTCCGCCTCACCCGTCTGCTCGCCCGGCTCATGCCCGACGAGCCCGAGGTGCTCGGCCTGCTGGCGCTGCTGCTCCTGCACGACGCCCGCCGGGCGACCCGCGTGAACACGGCGGGCGAACTGGTGACGCTGGAGGACCAGGACCGCACGGAGTGGGACCGCGCCGAGATCGACGAGGGCACCGGCCTGCTGGAGACCGCCCTGCGCCGAGGCAACCCCGGCCCCTACCAGATCCAGGCCGCCATCGCCGCCTGCCACACCACCGCGGCCACGGCCGAGGAGACCGACTGGGCCGACATCGCCGCGCTGTACGGGGAGCTGACCCGGTTCGTGCCCTCCGCCGTCGTCCGGCTCAACCGCGCGGTCGCCGTCGGTATGGCGCAGGGCCCGGACGCGGGCCTGGCGCTGGTGGCGGAGCTGGAGACCGAGGGCGAGCTGTCCGGCTACCACCTGCTGCCCGCCACCCGTGCGGATCTGCTGCGCCGCAGCGGTCGTACGGCCGAGGCGGCAGCGGCGTACGAACAGGCGCTGGAACTGGTCGTGAACGACGCCGAGCGGCGGTTCCTCGAAAAGCGGCTCGCGGAGTGTCGATCCGCGTAGGGGCGGTTCGTCGGAGTGCGCCTGGGAGGCTGATGCCGGTCGCCTGCCGGCCGAGAAGCATCACGCTCGGCATCTCTGAATCCTCGCGGCGACGGGAGCGCCGTCCAGGAGGACACTGTGAGTGGGATGTCGGCGCTGGCAAGGGGGTGTCGACCGATGGTGAGGACACGGCGTCCGACGGTGCGGATGTGGCGGTGGCGGCGCAATCCGCTCCGGCGGCGTATCGATGTGGTCGAGGCCTGGCTCGTGCTCGGCGCGTGGATCCTGGCGGTCGTCTGCGCGGTGCCGGTGGGGCTGGTGACCCAGTCCGCCGTGCGGGACGACCTGGACCGGCAGCGGGTGGAGCGGCAGCAGGTCACGGCCGTCCTCGTCGCGGACGCGGGGGACAGGCCGACCGTGACCGAGACCGACGGTGATCTGGTGTGGGCCGACGCCCGCTGGACCGCGCCGGACGGTCAGAGCCGCACGGGCCTGACCAAGGTACGGCCCGACACCCCCGCCGGGTCCCGGGTCACCGTCTGGACCGACCAGGCCGGAGCCCTGGCGGCCGAACCCGTGTCGCCCGGTGAGGCAAGACTCCAGTCGGCGCTGGCGGGCGTCCTGGCCGGGGCGGTTGCGGGCGCGGTCGTGATCGGCGGTTCCTATGGGGTGCGGGCGGTGCTCGACCGGCGGAGGATGGCGCAATGGGATGCCGAGTGGGAGCGCGTCGACACCCGGCGGGGCGGCAGGACGGGCTGAGGCGGGTCCGTCGGGCTCGACCGTGTGGCCGGGGGCGTCGCGCACTCGTGTGCCATGTGGCCGCCGGCCCGTTCGCCTAAGCTGACGCGAATGTTCAGCCCCGAAGGCCCCAGTCTCCGCGAACTCGCCATCCAGGCGCTGTCGTCCGTCGAGCGCGGATACGACCTGCTCGCCCCGAAATTCGATCACACCCCCTTCCGGACCCCGGATTCGGTGCTCGACGCGGTCGCGGTTGCGCTGAACCGGATCGGTCCGTTCGACGCCGGGCTCGACCTGTGCTGCGGTACCGGAGCGGGCGTCGACGTGCTGGCGCGGGTGTGCCGGGAGAGCGCCACCGGGGTCGACTTCAGCGCCGGGATGCTCGCCGTGGCGCGGGAGCGGACGCGGGGGGAGGGGCCGCGGGCGGAGGGGCCGCGGGTCGACTGGGTGCGGGCGGACGCTCGCGCCCTGCCCTTCGCCCCCGCCTTCGATCTTGTCGTGAGCTTCGGGGCGTTCGGGCACTTCCTCCCCAGTGAGCTGCCCGGACTGTTCGCCCAGGTTCACTCCGTGCTGCGGCCTGGCGGCCGCTTCGTCTTCCCGGTGGTCGCGCCGCCGCGTCCCACTTCCCCCGCCTACTGGATGCTGCTGGGTTTCGACGCAGCGATGCGGGTGCGCAACGCCGTGTGGCGGCCGCCGTTCGTCATGTACTACCGCGCCTTCCGGCTCGGGGACGTACGGCGGGAGCTGGGGGATGCGGGATTCGACGTCGATCTGCACGCGCTGCCGGAGTTCGGGGAGCGGTCGGACGGCAGCCCGCGCGTGCGGATGGTCGTGGCGCACCGCCGGGCGATCTGAGTCGGTTGGATTTTCCAATCCGCCTACGATCTCTCGCCCCCGCCGCGCGTCACACCTCCGGCCCCTCGCTCGCGCCCCCCAGCGCCAGCCTCAGCGCGGCGCCCGGCTCCAGCTCCTGGCCCGCGCGCACCGCGTCGGTGAAGCGGGCGTCGCCGAGGGTCGCGCGCAGGCGGCGCTCGTACTCGCGGTGGAAGACGGTGGTGTCGGGGCTGCCCAGCTGCGGCAGACCGGCGGTGTGCCAGAGGCGTCGGCTGATGCCGAGGAGGTGGGCGGCGAGTTCGTCCTCGCCGCGGGAGGCCTGAGCGGCGACCAGGAGGTCTGCCACCGCTGCGGCGCCGAGCCGGTCGTGCACGCGCCACTTGGCGGCCAGTGCCTCGCGGGCGGAGCCCACCGCCTCGTCCGCATGGCCGAGACCGATTCCGGCCAGCGAGACGAAGAAGTCGCCCCAGGCCCGCATCCACAGTTCGCCCCGCTTGGCGCAGTCCTGGCGCAGCCGCTCGCCGACCGTCGCACACCGCTCGAACGCGGCCTGTCCGGCCAGGAGATACGCCTGCAGGGCCAGCGTCAGCAGCTGGAAGAACTCGGCGCCGCCGTCACCCGCGGGCGCCCGCCCGGCGCTCCCGTACAGCACCGCGGAGCGAGCCGACTCGCCCCGCACGGCCAGGCTCGCGCCGGTCAACGGCAGGGCGGGCACGGGCAGTCGGCGTTCCTCCGCGAGCCACACATAGGCGGCGCTCACCGACTCGGCGGCCTCCAGATCGTCCGGGACGACGGTGACCAGCCGGTGCGCCCAGACCGCGAGGGTGTGCTCGGGTCCGCCGTCGGCGGGAGTGCGGCTCAGCGCCCGCTCCAGGTAGGCGCGTCCCTCCTCGGTGAAACCGCAGGCGAACCAGAAGTACCAGAGGGTGCCCGCCAGTTCGAGCGCCGTCTCGGGTTCGGGTGCGGCCAGGCACTCCTCCATCGCCAGCCGCACGTTCCCGTGCTCGGTGCTCAGCCGCTCGGCCCACATCCGCTGACCGGGGCCGAGCCACTCCGCCTCGCCCTGGCGGGCGATCCAGCGGTAGTAGTCCCGGTGGCGCCGCCGAAGCGACTCCTCCTCACCGAGTTCCGCGAGCCACTCGGCGCCGAACGAACGGACCGTGTCCAGCATGCGGTAGCGCACCGCCGCCCCGTCGCCCTCCCGGGTCAGGATGGACTTCTCGGTGAGCGAGGCCAGCAGTGCGAGGATCTCCTCGGCGTCCAGCGGGCCGCCGTGGCACACGAATTCGGCGGCCTCGACGTCCCAGCCGCCCGCGAACACCGACAGCCGCGCCCACAGTAGCCGTTCCAGCGGCGTGCACAGCTCGTGGCTCCAGCCGATGGCCGTGCGCAGCGTCTGGTGCCGGGCCAGGCGCGGCCGCGCGGGGGAGACCAGCAGGTCGAAGCGGGAGTCGAGACCCTCCAGGAGCCGGTCGAGCGGGAATCCGCGCAGGCGTACGGCGGCGATCTCCAGGGCCAGCGGAATCCCGTCCAGGCGGGCACAGATCGCGGCCACGTGCGGCCGGTTGGCCTCGGTGAGCGCGAATGAGGACACGGCCGCCGCCGCGCGCGCCGTGAACAGCGCCACCGCGTCGTCGTGTTCACCCAGCGGCAGCGGAGCCACCGTGAGCAGTCGCTCTCCCGGCACGCTCAGCGGCTGCCGGCTGGTGGCCAGCACCCGCAACTGCGCGACACGTGCGAGGAGTTCCTGCACGACACGGGCGCACTCGTCCAGCACATGCTCGCAGGTGTCCGGCCCGAGGGCCTGTGGGACCTCGACGAGGTGATCCGCCGCGAGGCACGCCGCGCCGTCGGCGACGGCTTCCTCGCCTTGCGCGTGGGCACCGAGATCCTGCGCGCCCAGGTCGGCCAGGGGCTCAAGACGCTGCACGACAGCGAGTTGCTGCTGGACCCCGTGTTCGCCTCGCTGCCGGTGCTCGGCATCTGCCAGTACGACCGCCGGGTCTTCGACGAGGCCGAACTCGCCCCGATCGCCGGACTGCACCACGGCCGGGTCGGCGCCGACGAGGTGTGGCACGACGACCTCCTGTCCATCACCCGCACCTTCGTTCCCCCTGGCCTCGCCCTCGTCGGTGAGATCGACGACTCGAACGTCACCGCCGTCGCCCGAGCCCTGCACGCCGAACGGACCCGCGCCCTGGCCCGCACCGCGCACGGCGCCCGCGCCCGGCTCGACCTCGGCGGCGTGCACTTCATCGACGTGGGTGCCCTGCGCCTGCTGGTGTTCTGCGCCCTCGACCTGTCCGCGGCCGGCGGCACCCTCGAACTGTCCGGCGTCGCCCCGCACATCCGCCGGGTGATGCGGGTGGCCGGCTGGGACCGCGTCCCCGGCCTGCGCATCGAACCCCAAGGAGAGCCGCCATGACTCGCACGGGCTTCGTGCACCAGGCGCTGTGCTACGGCTCCGACCAGGAATTTTTCACCGGCACCGCCGACTTCCTCCGCGACGGCCTCGACGCCGGAGACGTCGTCCTGGCTGTACTGAGCGGGCATCACATCGCCCTGCTGACCGAGGAACTCGGCAGTAAGGCCAGGGACGTCGAGTTCGCCGACTCCCGTGACTGGTACGACTACCCCTCCCGCACCCTGGGCCGCTACCACGCCTACTGCCGCCGACAGGACACGGGCCGGCGCGTCCGGGTCGTCGGCGAACCCGTCTGGACGGGCCGTACCGAGTTCGAGACGCGGGAATGGATGCGCTACGAGTCCCTCGTGAACGTCGCCTTCGCCGCATCCGACCACTGGCTCCTGTGCCCGTACGACACCCGCACCCTCACGGCGAGCGTCCTGGCCACGGCACGACGGACCCATCCCGAACTCGCCCTGGGCGCCCGTTCCTCCGAGCCCAGCGGCGACTACGCGGACCCGGCGGACTTCTCCGCGCAGGTCACCGCAGAGCGCAGCCCGGACCCGTTGCCCGCCGGACCGGACGACATCCGCTTCTGCCGGGGCCGTTCGGCGGCCGTCCGCCGTGCCCTCGCCGGGTACGCCCGCCGCCACGGCATGTCCGCGCAACGGACGTACGACATGGTGGCGGCGGTGCACGAGGCCGTGGTCAACGCGGTGCGCTACGGCGGTGGGCAGGGCGTGGTCCGGCTGCGCAGCGACCCTGAGCACCTCGTCTGCGAGATCCGCGACGCCGGCGCTCACGCGTCGGTGCCCCGCCCCGGGTTCCCCGGCCACCTGCCGCCCGACGCGCGCGCCGCAAGCGGCCACGGTCTGTGGCTGATACGGCAGTTGAGCGACCTGGTCGCCGAGGACCTGGACCCGGCGGGCTCCGTGCTCCGGCTGTACTTCCGGCGCTCCGGGGCGGTTCAGCCCGCCGCGGGCAGCGTGAACTCGTAGACGAGGGCGTCCTGGTGGGCGTCCACGACGAGGTCGGTGATCTCCAGTGGCCGGGCGTACTGGTCGCACACCTGCCGCGTGACCCGGACCGAGGGTGTGTCGGGGAGGCGGGTGATGGAGTCCCGGTGGTGCAGGGTGAGTCCCGCCTGGCGCATCCAGTCGTAGACCCGCCTCAGCTGGGCCGCGGCGGCGCCGTCGGCCCGGTCGCGGTAGCGCCCCAGTTCCTCCACCTCGGTGAGGGCCACGGCGGAGAACGACGTCACGGCCGTACGACGTCCGTGGCCGTCGGCGGTGGCGGACTCGTAGCGGTGGACGAGCGTCGGCCGGTGCGGGGCGAGCCCCAGGGCCGTGGCGTGTTCCGGCGGGGGAGCCTCCCAGGTGACGGTGGCCCGGCCGACGGCGGCCGGATCGGTGGTCCGGGCGCCGACCGGGAAGGCGAGCGAGGGCGGCCTCCCGACCGGCGGGCCGGGCAGCGCCGCATGGCTGCCCCGGCGGTCGGTGGCGACCAGGCCGCCCCGGCGGAGCACCTCCAGCGCCTGCCGTACGGTCTCCCTGCTGACGCCGAAGTGACCGGCCAACTGCCGCTCCCCGGGGAGCCGTTCGCCGGGCGGGATGGTGCCGTCGCGCAGCTCGCCGAGCAACTCCGTCGCGATGCGCCAGTAGAGGGGCTGTCCTTCGGTGAGTGGATGGTCATGGTGGGTGGTGCGGGCCATGCCGCGCCTCCTGTGTGGTGACATACCGTAGCCGTGCGGGCTCGTTGCGCCACCACATCTAGCATTGGTCTAAACCAGCAGGGAAGGGGTGCCCGCCGGTTCGGCCGAAACCCGCTCGCTCCGACGCCGTCTCACAACACGCTGTACAGGGCGTCGATCAGGGCCATCTTCCGTGGGTCGTCGGCTATATGGGGCCCCATCCGGTTCATCACATAGCCCAGCGCCACCCCCGCCTCGGGGTCGGCGAGACCGCAGGAGCCGCCGAAGCCGTCATGTCCGAAAGCCCGCGGGTTCGGCCCGTACGAGCCGTTCGGCCCACTGAGCCACAGACCGAGCCCGATCTCGGTCTCCTGCTCGAACCCTGCGCCGAGCACCAGATCCCGGCACCTGCCCTGCCCCTCGCGGACCCGCTCGGCCGCCTCGGGGGACAGGACGCGGTGGCCGTCGTGCGCGCCCCGGCCCGCGAAGATCCCGTACAGCGTGGCGACCGCGCGTGCGGTGCCGTGGCCGTTCACGGCGGGGAGTTCCGCGGCCCGCCACGCGGGCGTGTTGGCCTCGGCCGCGCCGACCAGGGGATTGGCCAGCGAGGCGAGCGCCTCCGGCTTCAACTGGCTGAAGATCGCGGCCTGTTCACTGCTCGACGCGGCCGGCGGATGCACCAGCTCGGCCACCCGGCCCGCCTCCTTCTCCGGCAGCCCGACGGTGAAGTCGATGCCGAGCGGCCCGGTCACCTCCCGCTCCAGGAACGCGCCGGGCAGCAGACCCGAGACGCGCCGCACCACCTCGCCCACCAGGAAGCCGTACGTCATCGCGTGATACCCGGACCGGGTCCCCGGCTCCCACCAGGGCTCGGTCGCCGCCAGCCGCCCGACGGTGAACTCCCAGTCGTACAACTGCTCCAGCGAGTGCGGCTCACGCAGACCGGACAGACCGGCGCGGTGCGACAGCAGATGCCGTACGAGAACCTTGTCCTTGCCGGCCGCCGCGAACTCGGGCCAGTACGCGGCCACCGGTGCGTCCAGGTCGAGCAGCCCGCGGTCGGCGAGTATGTGCGCGCACAACGCCACCGGGCCCTTGGTCGTCGACCACACGTTGACCAACGTGTCGCGTTCCCACGCGCGCGTGCGGCCCGCGTCGGCCCAGCCGCCCCACAGGTCCACCACGGCCCGGCCGTGCACCGTGACGGCGACCGCGGCACCCAGCTCGCCCCGGTCCCGGAAGTTCTCCTCGAATGCCGTACGCACCGCCGTGAAGGGGGCGTCGCAGTGGCCGTGGACCTGTGGCTCGTGCTCGGGCATGGCTCCTCCGTGGTTCGGACGTCGAGCCCGGGCCGCGACGCTGCGACCCGGGCCCGACGAACGTACCGACTGGTCGGACCGGAGAGAAGAGGTCAGGCGTACGACCGCAGCCAGGTCAGCTGCGCCGCCTGCTGGTAGGGCCCGCCGCCCTCGTGGTCGTTGAAGTCGTACACCTCGATCGTCTTGTCCTCGTGCGCCCAGGCGTTGAAGGCCGCGAAGACGGTGGACGGCGGGCACGTCTGGTCCTCGAGGGCCGCCGAGAAGAGGGCGGGAGCGCTGCCCCGGGGCGCGAAGTGCACGGCGTCGAAGTAGGAGAGCGTGCGCAGGACGTCGGCGCCGCGGCCGCGGTGAGTCTTGAGGTAGTTGCCGATCTCGCGGTACGGGTTGCGGTCCGTGATGGTCGTCGCGCGCGGGAAGTCGCAGAGGAACGGCACGTCCGGCGCCACCGCGACGAGGTCCGGGACCAGCCCGCCGACGGCGAGCGTGATGCCGCCGCCCTGGCTGGCGCCCACCGCGACCGTGTGCGCCGGGTCGGTCAGCGGGTGCGCACGGGCCGCCTCCACGGCACGCACGCCGTCCGTGAACACCCGGCGGTAGTAGTAGTTCTCGGGCGTGTCGATGCCGCGCGTCATGAACCCCGGGTAGGCGGGTCCGCCCGCCACCGGGTCCGCGGTGCCCCCGCCGGCGCCCCATGCGCTGCCCTGCCCGCGGGTGTCCATCACGAAGTGCGCCCGGCCCGTGGACGCCCACAGCAGATGCTCGTGCGGCAGACCGCGTCCGCCGCCGTAGCCCACGAACTCCACGACCACCGGCACCGGCGCGTCGGCTGCCGCGGGCACCGTCAGCCAGCCCTTCACCGGGTGACCGCCGAACCCGGCGAACGTCACGTCGTACACCCGCACCGTCGTCAGCCCCGTGTCGACCGGCTCGAAGCGGGCGTCCAGATCGTGCTCGCGCGTCTCCTGCAGGGTCTTCGACCAGAACGCGTCGAAGTCCTCGGGCTCTACGGAGGCGCTGCGATAGGCGCGGAGCTCCTCCAGGGAGAGGTCGAACAGGGCCATGGACAACCACCTTTGCGAAGAGGGCGTGCGAGTGATCACACCGTACGGGGGTGGTCGGACGACTGACCAGATCGAGTATGTGTCGGAGCGACGGGCGTAGCGATCAGGCCCAGCGACGTGTCCACTCCGGTTCCGTACGGGCCCACTCGCGTTCCCACTCGGCCAGCCGGTGGTGCATGGCCACGTGGCGTACGACCCCATGTGCGAGGAGCACCACGCCGACCGCGCCGCCTGTGGCGCACAGGCCCATGGCGAGCGTGTGCTGCCACACCGCGAAGCCGTCCGGTGGCGGCGCGACGCTGCGGCCCCGGGAGTCGAACCACACGTGGACCGTCTGACCCGGCCGGGTGCCCGGCGGCACGAGCGCCCTGGCCGTGCGCTCGCCCTGGCCCGGCTCCGTCCAGCGCACGGTCACCCGGCGCGTGTGCGTCCGGCCGCCCTGCGCCGTCGGCAACGAGCCGGAGGCGGCGCCGACCACCTCGGCCCGCACCTGGCGGCGCTCGGCACGCTGGGCCGCCGCCGTGTCCCGCGCCTCGCCGTGCGCCCACCATGCCGCGGCGGCCCCGGCCAGCGGTGCGCCCACGAGCAGCAGGACGGCGATGACCACCACCGTCCACGCCTCCACGATGTCCGACCGGCGCCGCAGCGGGCTGGGCCGCCAGCGCCAGCCGCGCACCCGCGTTCGCATGTCGACCTCCTCGCCGTCACGCCTACGAGTGCCCACATCGACCGACCTAAGCGGGCCGACCCGGCCGCCGGCCGCGGAGATCGAAGCCGGTCAGCCGAAGCGCTCGATCCGGATGCGGTCGACCGGCTGGCCCGCCGCGACAAGCAGCCGTGAGGCGTGCTCGGCGAACGCGTTGGAGCCGCACACATAGGCCTCCCACCCACCGGGAGGCCGGTCGGCCAGGAGCGGGGCCACATGTGCGGCCGCCATACGACCCACGGGCACGCCGTGTGGCGCACTCCGCGTGAACACGGGCGTCGTCTCGGCGCCGTACTCCCGCCCGTAGATCAGCTCCTCGGGACTGCGCGCGGACACCAGCAGCCGCAGCGGCACGGACAGGCTCCGCGCCCGGTGGTGCCGCACCATCGACATCAGCGGTACGACGCCGGACCCCGCGCCGATCAGCAGGGCGGGCCGGTCGCCGGGCCAGGCGAAGAAGCCGCTGACCGGCCCGCGCACCTCGAGCCGGTCACCGGGCCGGGCCACGGTGTGGAACCAGCCCGAGACCTCGCCGCCCTCGACGTGATCGAGGGTCAGCTCGATATGCCCGGAGTCGTCGGGCGCGGACGCGAGGGAGTAGTGGCGCTGGGCCGCGTAGCCGTCCCCGGCGGTGAGCCGCAGCATCAGGTGCTGGCCGGGCAGATGCCCCGGCCAGTCGGGCACGGCGAGCCGGAAGGTGGCGGTGTGCGGGGTCTCCCGGCGGATCTCGGTGATCGTGGCGGTCTGCCACAGGGTGGCGGCCTGGTCGCTCACGGCGATCCGCCCGGGCACGGCGAAGCGCGTCGGGGGAGTGAAGGTCTCAGTCACCGGAGTACCGCTGCTCCTCCCAGGGGTTGCCGCGGGCGTGGTAGCCGTTCTGCTCCCAGAAGCCCGGCTCGTCGTGGTCGAGGAGCCGGATGCCCGCGATCCACTTGGCGCTCTTCCAGAAGTACAGATGCGGCACCAGCAGGCGTGCCGGACCACCGTGCTCGGGCGCGAGGGGCTGACCGTCGTACTCCCAGGCGATCCAGGCCCGTCCGCCGGTCAGGTCCGCGAGCGGCAGGTTCGTGGTGTAGCCGGTGTGCGAGTAGGCGACGGCATGTGTGGCGGCCACATGTGGGCGCACCACACTCAGGAAGGCGTCCAGGGAGACGCCGCCGAAGCGCACGCCGAACTTCGACCAGCTCGTCACACAGTGGATGTCACCCTCGTACGCCGAGGCCGGCAGCTCGTGCGCCTGCTCCCAGTTCCAGGTGCGGGGCTCCTCCACCAGGCCGTCGACACGGAAGGTCCAGTCGGCGGGCGCCAGTTCGGGAGTGACCTCCGCGGACAGGACGGGCCAGTCGTCGCCCGCGTCGTACTGGCCGGGCGGGAGCCCCGGGTTGTCGACGCGCGGGCGTCCGGTGAAGCCTCGGGTGACATTCATGCGGGTGCTGCCTCCAGGCCGCCGTGCGTACGTGCGTGACGGCCCGTGGATCGGACGTGACGGGTGCTTACGCAGTCCACCGTACGTGGCCTGCGGACCTGCCCGGTCAGCGGTCCTCGGCACCCACCCCGGTCCACCCGTTGTACCGCACGAGATACGCGGCGAACCGCTCCAGATCCTCCGTCGGCCAGTCCGCGAGGCGTTCCCGGAAGGCCGTCCGGCGGCTCTCGGTGACCTGGGCGAGGATGTTCCGGCCGGCGTCCGTCAGGTGCAGTACCTGCACGCGGTGGTCCGCCGGGGCGAGGCGGCGCTCGATGAGTTCGGTCCGCTCGAGCGCGGCGACCTGGCGGCTGACGGTGGACTTGTCGAGGGCGTAGTGCGCGGCCAGGTCGGTGGCGCGGCAGCCGCCGCTCTCCTCCAGCTGCCCCAGCAGGGTGTACGAGACCAGCGACAACTCGGGGTGCATACGGCCCGCCGAGGCCCGTGCGCGGCGGGCGAAGGCGGTCATCTCGCGCTGGATGGTCTCCACGGCCGTGGCCGCACCGGGCCCGTCGGCGCGGCCAACCGGCTCATCGGTCACGTCGGCTGCGTTCACGGAACCTCCCTCGCCCTGCTGGTTGCATAGTACAACTTAGCGGCATGTCAGCAGCAGGGTGACAACCACTCGCCCGATCCGGGTAATGTTGCCGTCCGGCCGCGGAGTGTCCCGGCCGTGACAGCCCGAGGAGGTGAGACCCATTACCGCTGTGTCAGCTCGGGTGCTCGCCCCTCGAACCGGCGCGGATCGCCGACGCTAGGTGACCGCGAGAGCGCCCTTCGGCTCCCGAAAGGCTCTCGGCATTCATGCCACCTCTTTCTTCCCTGTCCTCGTACGACGCCGTCGCCGCCGCCCTGCGCGCCGCGGGCTGCGTCTTCGCCGAGGACGAGGCCCAGTTGATCCTGGGCGCAGCCCACGACACCGACGAACTGGCCGCCATGGTGCGCCGCCGCGCGGACGGCCTGCCCCTTGAACTCGTCCTCGGCTGGGCGGAGTTCCGCGGACTGCGCATCACGGTCGAACCCGGCGTCTTCGTACCCCGCCGCCGTACCGAATTCCTCGTCGAACAGGCCCTCGCCCAGGCGCCGGACGCCTCCGTCGTCGTCGATCTGTGCTGCGGGTCCGGCGCGGTCGGCGCAGCCCTTGCCGCCGCGCTCGGGCAAGTCGACCTGCACGCCGCCGACATCGACCCGGCGGCCGTGCGCTGCGCCCGCCGCAACATCGCCCCCCTCGGCGGACACGTGCACACGGGCGACCTGTTCGAGGCGCTCCCAGGTGAACTGCGGGGCCGCGTCGACATCCTCGCGGCCAATGTGCCGTACGTCCCCACCGGCGAGGTCGGCCTGCTGCCCGCCGAGGCCCGCGACCACGAGCCGCTGGTCGCGCTCGACGGCGGCGCGGACGGACTGGACGTCCTGCGCCGCGTCGCCGCCGATGCGCCCCGATGGCTCGCGCCGGGCGGCTGTCTGCTGGTCGAGACGAGCGAAGCCCAGGCACCGGCGGCCGTCGACGCCTTCGCCGACGGCGGTCTGACGGCCCGTCTGGCCGTGTCGGAGGAGTGGTACGCGAATGTCGTGATCGGCACTCTCTGACGCGAGGTCAGGTCGTGGCGCCGCTCTTCGAGGGCTCGGGGTCCTTTCCGTCACGGTGGCCGGGGAACTTGAAGTGCCAGTCGCGGGGCCCCCAGCCCCTCGTCGCCGCCTTTGTCGTCCCGACTGCCGGAGATGACACGGGCGGCGGTGCGGGTGTTGTCGTCGGAACGGGTACCGGCCAGGTGCGCCGCCTCGCCTTCCTTCAGCTCATCGGCGCCCGAGTCGGACGAGCCGTCGTGCCAGACCCTGGTGTCCTCGTCGACCGTCCAAGTCCACTCGGCCCCGTCCTCGCTCTTGACCGTGACCTGGTCGCCGTCCACCTTCTCGATGGTGCCCCGCTGCCAGATGCGGACGACCCAGTCGCCGGTGTCGCGGTCCTTGACGGTCGCCTCACCGTGCGCGGCCTCGCCGCCGAGGCCGAACCCCATGCCGGGTCCGCGCCAGGGGCGGCGGTCGTCGGGCGAGGAGGACTCCGAGGCGGTTCCGCCGGCGGCGGGCGTGGCGCCTTCGCCGGAACCCGACGCGGTGGCGGCGTAGGCGACCGTGCCGCCGAGGGCCAGGACGACGACCGTCGCCGCCGCGGTCACGGCGCGGGCCCGTCCGGACCGGCGCTGCCACCGCGCGCGCAGCGCCGCTCCCGGCGGGGTCCGCTCCGGCTCGGGGCCGCCCGGCCCCATGAGGACTTCCCAGTCCGGTCCGCGCTGCGCGGTGGGTTCCTGGTCCGGATTCTGCGTCACGGCTCGCTCCCCTCACAGAAGGCACCCGGCATCCGTATGCCCTGTCCGTCTGCCATGCCTTGCTGTGATTGTGGGACGCGGCCGGTAAGACGCGGGTAATCAGTTCCTGTGAATACGGACCATCCGACCCGTCAGTCCCATCCGTCCGTGCGGCTACACCGGCTTCTGCGCACGAGCGATGAGCAGGGCCACGTCGTCGGAGTTGTCCGGCTGGTGCAGTGTGCGCAGGAGGAGGTCGCACAGCTCCTCCAGCGGGCGGTCGGGGCCGTCGAGCAGATCGAGCAGCGCGTCCAGGCGTTCGTCGAGCGGGTGTTGGCGGGTCTCGACCAGACCGTCGGTGTAGAACACCAGCCGGTCTCCGGGTTCGAGGTCGACGGTCGTGGTGGAGAAGGCGACTCCGCCCACGCCGAGCGGTGCCCCGGTGGGGAGTTCGAGCAGCTCCGGTGCGCGGCCGGGGCACAGGCGGACCGGCGGCAGATGCCCGGCGTTGGCGATCCGGCACTGCCGCAGATGCGGGTCGTGGATGGCGTACTGGCAGGTCGCGATGGAGTGGTCCAGGCCCTGGGTGATCCGGTCGAGGTGATCGAGGAGCACCGACGGGTCGAGGCCGAGGGCGGCCAGCGTGTTCGTCGCGGTGCGCAGCCGGCCCATCGTCGCGGCGGCCGTGATGCCGCTGCCCATCACGTCGCCGACGACGAGCGCCGTCTTGCCGCCGTCCAGCGGGATGACGTCGAACCAGTCGCCGCCGACCTCGCTGGTGGCCCCGGCGGGCTGATAGCGGGAGGCGACTTCGAGGCCGCCCGTCACCCGCGGATGGCTGGGCAGCAGGCTGCGCTGGAGGGTCAGGGCGGTGTCGCGGGCGTTCTGGTACCAGCGCGCGTTGTCGATCTGCACGGCCGCGCGGGCCGCCAGTTCACGGGCGAGCAGCAGGTCGTCCTCGCTGAACGGCTGCGGATTTCGGCTGCGTTTGAGGTCGAGGGCGCCGAGCACTTCGCCGCGTGCGATCAGTGGAACGGCCAGATAGGAGTGCACTCCTGCCCGCGCCAGCAGCTCCGCGGCCTCGGGTGAGCGGGCGATGCGCGGCAGGTCCACGTCCTTGACCTGCGCCACCATGACCGGCCGGCCGGTGCGTACGCACTCGGTGACCAGGCGGTCCGGTCCGTACCGCGCGACCTGCCCGGGCGGGTCGGCCGCGCCGAGCGCCTCGGTGTCGTGCTCCGCCCGGACAGCCAGGGCGCGGATCACCGCCGCCTCGCTGGGGCCCAGGCTGCTGCGTCTGCCATCCATCACGGCTTCGAGCAGATCTACGGCGGCGACGTCGGCCAGTTCCGGCACGGCGACGTCGGCCAGTTCACGGGCGGTGCGGTCCAGGTCAAGCGTGGTCCCGATCCGCGTGGAGGCGTCGGCGATGAGCGCCAGTCGCCGGCGCGCGGTCTCGGCCTCGACACCGGCCCGGTACTGCTCGGTGATGTCCACGACCGAGGCGGCCACCCCCAGCACGTTCCCCAGGGGATCCTCCAGCCGGTACATCGAGACCGACCAGGCGTGGTCCTCCTCGGGGTCCGCCGGGGTCCGGCCGAAGGTGGGCTGGTCGACGACCGGCATCCCGGTCTCCAGGACCTGGCGGGCGGCTCGCTCCACGGCGGCGGCGTCCACCCGCGGCAGCATCTCCTGGACCGTACGGCCGAGGTGCTCCTCGGCGCGGATGCCGTTGATCCGCTCCAGCGCCGGGTTGACCGAGACGTACTTCAAGTCCGTGTCCAGGACGGCCAGTCCGATGGGTGACTGCGCGACGATCCGCGTCGACAGCGCCACATCCCGCTCCAGCCCGCGCACGGTCTCCTGGTCGGCCGCGAGCCCCAGCGCGAAGAAGTCGCCCCGGTCGTCGAGGAGCCGCTGATTGCGGAACTCCACGAGCCGAGTGCCGCCGTCCTTGTGCCGTACCGGAAAGGCTCCCGCCCAGCCCTCGCCGGTCTCCATGACGTCGGCGAACAGCTTGATGGCCAGCTCGGCGTACTGCTCGTGCACCATCAGGCGGGACGCGTACTCCCCGAGGGCCTCCTGCGCGGAGTACCCGAACAACGCCTCGGCCTGCGGGCTCCACAGCACGATGCGCCCCTGGGCGTCGAGCAGCACGGAGGCCACGCCCAGCACGTCGAGCAGCCCGCTCGGCCGCACCGGCCCGCCGCTCTCGGCCACCGGAGGCCCGGCTGCACCCATCGCACGCACCGCCTTCGTTCTGTGTCACGGCACGCCGTCCCCCGTGCCGACTCCCCTTGTTCTACCGCGTTCAACCGCATCTGTGATGCCACGGTCGCCCTCCTCCACCATCCCTCAACACAGCGGTGGCCGTCCGGTGAAGTCGACAGGAAGTGATCGGAGTCGTCGGGAAGTGATCCGCCCGCACCGGGTGATCCGTCGTCGAACGGACAACTCCTGTTCCGTCTATTGGTCTGTACATGACGACCACGCGCACGCCACACTGTCCGCCGAGCGCCGCCCCCACCCCCCACCGAGGAGCCGTTTCCATGCGCCTGCCCGCCCGGCAACGCTGTCACGCCGCCCTGACCGGTGTCGTCGCCCTCGCCACCGCCGTCGTCCTGTCCGCCGCCCCGCCCGCCGCCGCCGCCGCGGACACCTGGACCGAGGTGGGCTCCGACCGCGCCGAGCCGCTCACCGAGAGCCAGGGCCTGACCTCGGTCGAGGTGCCGGCGAACAGCCCCAACCGCTACACCGGCATCGGCACCATCCCCGCCGATGTGTCCGGCCGCGGCTGGAACCACGTCGGCGACCCGGACGCCTCGTACGACGGGCACTACATCGAGCCGTACCAGCGGGACTCGGGCAGTTCGAAGATGTTCCGGGTGCAGAAGCCGGACGGGAGCCGGGCAGAGTACGTTCACGCTCTCAGCCCCGGAGAAGCCCTCAACAACTCCTGGGTCGCGATCTCCCCCGACGGCCAGTGGATGCTGGCGGGCGAGTGGGGCACGATGACCCGGCTGCTGGTCTTCCCGACCCCGGGCGTCAACTCCAGCACCTCCCCGTCGGCGAACCTCCCGCAGGCCTCCACCGTCCACCTAGACCACGCGGTACGCGACGTGCAGGGCTGCGACTTCTCCGGCCCGACGACCCTGCTGTGCTCCTCGGACGACCCGGCGGGCACGCTCTTCGGCATCACCAAGCCGCTGCTCCAGATAGATCTCTCCGCCGCACCGGGCGGGTCGGCGGACGTCTCCGGTCATGTCACGGCACTGCGCCAGCTGCCGCTGCGGAGCTCCTGCTCGGGCACGTTCGAGACGGAGGGCATCGACTACGACCGCCGTACGGGCACCCTGCGCGTGATCGTCATCTCCCCGGGCTTCTGTGTGCTGACGGACAGCAAGACCTACCGGTTCACGCGGAGCTGACGCGCCGGCCGTGGTGCGCTGCGGCGAGATGGTGGTTTGCTGAAGGTGGGCGCGGACACTCGGGGCCCGCGCCCACCGCAGCGCGGCCACGAGAGGAGCGGTCATGATGATCGGCGAGCGATCGCACCCGGAACACGTCTCGGTGGAGATCAGCGGATGCTCCAAGGACGACGCCCGCATCGTGTTCGACACACTGTGCGCGTGCTTCTCGTCCGACCGGTGCGCCGATGACGTACCGGAGGAGGCCTCGGACACCCGCCCGACGGTATGGCTCGGCACCTTCGACGTCGCCGACGCCCACGAGGGCGCCCGCCCGGCCCGGCTGCGGTCGTCCGTGGAGGCCGATGTGCAGGGCGGCTACTGGGCGGTCGACCGGTTCCGCGACACCCTCGGCTCCCTGTTCTCCGTGCATGAGGCCGCCGGTGCGTCCGGCGACCAGGAGAGGGAACTGCATCTGCGGCTGGAGAACCGCTAGCCGCACCCGGCGTCCGCCGTCAGAGCCGGGAGGGACGCGAGCGGCGGCGCAGATACCAGACGGTGGCGGCGATTCCGGTGCTCACCAGTGCGCCGCCCGCCACCAGGGTGAGGGTGCCGTAGTCCGTGGTGCCGCCGCCCATGCCGCCCATGACGCCGCGGGACGGCGAGGCCGTGGCGGAGATCGTGGGCGTCGTGGCCGCCGAGACGATGACGGACTGCGTGCCTGCGGTGTTGTTGTTCGAGCACATGACGATGACGGTGTAGGTGCCGGGACTCACGCTGGACCAGGCGGTGCTCTGCTGGGAGTTCGTCCCGGACAGCGCCGCCTGCCGTCCCTGGGCGAAGTTCGCCTGGCTGCTGTTGAGGAGCGAGGCGGTGCCCCAGCTGCCGTTGATCTGGGTGCAGGCGCTGGTGGTGACGGAGACCGTGGAACCGCTGGTGCTCACGGAGATCCCGGAGACGGCGGCCGATCCCGCGGCCAGCGGAAGCGGAAGCGTGGTGGCGGCTGCCACGGTCAGGCCGGAGCGGAAGAGTAGCGATCTGTTGCGCATGTGGACTGCCCTCCGGCGGCACGGTTGGCGGTACATCCCTTGCGCCGCCGAGGTCGGGGAACGCCCGTGCTGCCACAGGGACAGCCAACGTGGCCCCGGGGCGTCCCGCATCCGGACGGCGCCCGGTCAGGTGACGGACGCTCCGCGGGTAGTGCCGCGATGGTCGTCTGTTGTCTCCGGGTTCGTTGTGGCTGGTCGCGCAGTTCCCCGCGCCCCTTCGGGGGCGTTGTCTAGCCGCCGGTTTTCAACGTGCGCTCTGGTGAGAAGCCGCTCCAGGTGCCGTCCGGGAGCTTTGCCCGGATTCGTACTTGGTGGGTTACTCCGGCGTCGCGGCCCGCGTAGAAGCTGTATGTCGCCTTCTCCTGTGGTGGGGTGCCGCCCCATACGAGGGAGGTGGCCGGTTGTCCGTCGAGTTGGATCTGGTACTCCGTGACCAGGCCGTCCGTGAGGGGTGGGGTCCAGGAGAGGTCGATGTAGTACGCCCCTTCGGCGTGGTGGGTTGTCGCGCGGAAGGCGGTCGGGGCCGTGCCGCGGCCGTTGTCGGTGCCGGGTGTTGTCGTCAGGCGGACGGTGGCGGTGGCCGGTGAGAGGTTGTCGGCCGCGTCGCGGGCGCGGACCGTGAACACATAGGGCGTGTCCGGCCGCAGGCCCGTCACCACGGTCGCCGTCTGGTTTCCGCCCACACTGTGGATCTTCGTGGTGCCCTGGTAGATGTCGTACGACACCACGTCCCGGTCGTCCGTCGACGCGGACCAGGACAACTGGACGGCCCGGCTACCGACCACCCGGCCGCTCGGACTCCCGGGGCCGGTCGGGGCCACCCGGTCCGCCGCCACCGCCGGCGGTGTCGTGGCCCGGACTGCACGGCTCTGCGGCCCGAGACGCCCCTCGGTGTCCCGGGCCCGCACGGTGAAGACGTACACGGTGGACGGCCGGAGCCTGGTGACATCCACCATGTGCTCCGAACCAGGCACTTCCTTGACCTTCGTGGTGCCGCGATACACCTCGTACCGGCTGATGCCCTGGTCAGACGACACGGCGTTCCACATGACGTGCACGCTGGTGGCGCTCCCCGCCTCGGCGGTGACGCCCACCGGAGCCCCCGGCGGCCGTTCCCCCTCACCGTCATCCGTCCCGCCCCATCCGCAGGAGGTGACCAGCGGCAGCGCGCAGAGTGCCAGGATCGCGAGCCGGGGGAGGGAAGCGGGAACGTGTCGCACGGCTCTGCCTCCAAGGGGCGGCATGGTGCAATGGTCCGGACCAATATGACGCCAATGACGCGATCACATCAAGAGGTCGGTCGTTGGTGGCCGCCCGGCGGGGTTACGTATGCTGAAGCTCCTCACGGCTGAACTTCCCGTCCGGCGTCGGGAGTTCATGCCGGTGGCGCGGAACGCTGTCGTCGCTGATCCCGCGCCGGCGCGGGCGGCCGGGTGGCCGGAGCCGTTACGGGCCCGGCCGCCCGGCCCCGGTCGGATCCTCGGAGACATGCGCCGTCCGCCCCTTCAATGCTGGACGCAAGATCGAAACGGCACCAGATTGGGCCGGGCGACCGTCAGTGTCCCCGAGGAGAGGCCCTCTCATCGTGCGTGTCTCGTCTCTAGCCCTGGTCGCGGCCAGTTGTGCCGTGCTCGCTCCGACGGCGTACTCCGCTCCCCGCGCCGAACCCGCTGTCCCGGAAGGACTGCCGGAGGTGAGGCGTGAGGGTGACGTCGGCGCCGCCGAGTTGCTGGGCAGGGTGCGGGACTGCGTCCCCGTGTCCGAGGGCCGTTATCGCAGCGATGCCGGCGCACCCGCGACCATTCCGGTGTGCGGCACCGAGGAAGCCGTCTTCTGGAAGGCCGACCTCGACATCGACTGCGACGGCCGGCCCGGCCCAAACTGCAACGCCCGAACCGACCCGTACTTCTCCGACGCCACCGCCTACCCGCAGTCCGACGGCGGCCCATTGGACGCCGAGAGCCTCCCGTACATCGTCGTGCCCGTGCCCAGTTCTCTGTGGGACCACCGTGCCCATGGCGTCGACGGCGGCGCGGTGGCCGCCGTGATCCACGGCGACCGGGTCCAGTACGCCGTCGTCGGCGACACCGGCCCGCACGACCTCATCGGCGAGGCGTCCTACGCCGCCGCCCGGGGCCTGGGCATCGACCCCGACCCGCACGGGGGCGGCACGGACTCCGATGTCACCTACATCGTCTTCAAGGGCAGCCGGGTGAAGCCCATCGAGGACCACGACGGAGCCGTGCTCATCGGGGAGCGACTGGCGCGGCAGTTCGTGCGGGGGCGGTGAGGTGTAAGACCGGTCAGACCGCCGCCCATCCGTCGTCGACCGGGAGGGTCACGCCGTTGATGTTGCTCGCCGCGTCCGAGGCGAGGAAGACGATGGCGGCGGCCTGCTCCTCCGGCTGGGCCAGCCTGCCGAGGTTGACGAAGTGCGGGCCGAGCGTGGCGGGGCCGTGGGCGCTCTGATCGGCGTCCACCGCGATGGCGGTCCGGGTGCCGCCCGGGGCGATCGCGTTCGCGCGGATGCCCTGCTTGCGGTACATCACGGCGAGGGACTTCGTCAGCCCCACGATGCCGTGCTTCGACGCGGTGTACGCGGCGCCCGCCGCGCTGCCTCGCAGCCCGGCCTCCGAAGCCGTGTTCACGATGGCGCCCCTGCCCGCCTCCAGCATGTGCGGCAGCACCGCCCGCGTCAGCAGGAACGGAGCGGTCAGGTTGACCCGTATGACCCGCTCCCACTCCGCGTCGCTCACCTCGCCGAGCGCCGACATCCGGTCCATGATCCCGGCGTTGTTCACCAGGACGTCCACCCCGCCGAAGCGCTCCACGGCGGTCTCGGCCACCCGGTCGACGACGGCCTGCTCGCTCAGGTCGCCCACCACCGCGACCGCCGCGCCGCCCGCCTCCTCGATCTCCTTGACGACGGCCTTGGCGCCCTCGGCGTTGAGGTCCGCCACCACCACTCGCGCACCCTCGGCGGCGAAGGCCAGAGCGGTCGCGCGCCCGATGCCCGAGCCCGCTCCGGTGACGATGACGCTGCGCCCGTCCAGTCCGCCGGTCATGAGGTGCTCCTGTCTGTGCGTACGAGGGCTGCCGCCCCTTGTGCGGGGGCGCGGTGTGCCGGGGCGTCGCGCCCGTTCGGCCTCACTCTACGACTTAATGTCTCCGAGTGACATAAAGTGGTGAGGGAGAATTCGGCGCAGCAGCAACCGGAGCCGGAGGACCACATGACCGCCCCCAGCGGACGCACGGGACGCCCACCTCTCACCGAGGAGCGCAAGGCCGAGATCCGGCTGGAGATCGCCCGGGCGGCGGTGGACCTGTTCGTGGAGCAGGGGGTGGCCGCGACCACCGGCGAGCAGATCGGTCAGATGGTCGGCGTGTCGGCGCGCACGGTGTGGCGCTACTTCCCGAGCAAGGAGAGCTGTGTGTCGCCGCTGTTCTCGGCGGGCATCGACATGATCGCCGACAGGCTGCGGGAGTGGCGGCCCGGGCGCTCTCTCGCCCAGGTCTTCTCACCGGAGCTGGCGACCGACCACCGCCTCGTCGCCGGGCCGGACCGGGCCACCCTCGGCGCGCTCGTCCGGCTGACCCGCACCGAACCGGGACTGCGCGCGGTCTGGCTCCAGACCTACGACGAGGCCGAGCCGGTGTTCGCCCGTGCCCTCGCCGAGCGGGCCGGGCTGGCCGTCGACGAGCTGCGGCCGACGATCCAGGCGGCGATGTTCAACGCGGCCCTGCGCGCGGCCGTCGAGCGCTACGCCTGGCGCGGCGCCGAAGTGCGGATCGACCCGGAGACGGCGGAGGCCGAGCTGCTAGGGATCGTGCGCTCGGCACTCGCCGTCGTGGAAGAGGGGCTCACGTAGGCGTAGTCAGGCCCAGTCAGGACCCCTGGGTTCCTCACACCTTCCGATACGTGTACGCCTCCCCGGCCGCCGCCTCCACCGCCGCGAGGTCGGCCCCCGTCGCCGCCGTCACGACCGCGGCGACCGCGCCCTCGACGAAGGGAGCGTCCACGAGCCGTGTGCCGTCGGGGAGTTCGTCGCCCTCCGCGAGCAGGGCCTTCACCGTCAGCACCGCGCTGCCGAGGTCGGTGAGGACGGCCACCCCGGCGCCCCGGTCCACGGACGCGGCCGCGGCGGCGATCAGTTCGGCGCTGGTGCCGAGTTCGCCACTCTCGGTGCCGCCCGCGGGAGCGACGGGCACCACCGTGCCGCCGCCCGCGAGCGCCTGCGCCAGCTCGGCCACCGACGCGGCGACCTGCGCGCTGTGCGACACCAGCACGATCCCGACGAGCTCGCCGTCACTCACCGCCCACCTCCGCGAGAGCCGCGATCAGCAGCGCCGACGAGGTGGCGCCGGGATCCTGGTGCCCGATGCTGCGCTCACCGAGATAGCTCGCCCTGCCCTTGCGGGCCTGCAACGGCGTGGTCGCGAGCGCCCCTTGCTCGGCGGCGGCGCGCGCCGCGGCGAAGGAGTCGTCGAGAGCGTCCACGGCCGGTACCAGCGCGTCGATCATCGTCTTGTCGCCGGGCGCCGCCCCACCGAGCGTCATCACCGCGTCCACGCCGGTGCGCAGCGCGGCCGCGAACTCCTCCTCGCTCACCTCGGCCGCGTCCCCGAGCGCCTTGCCGGTGCGGCGCAGCAGCGTCCCGTACAGCGGCCCCGAAGCGCCGCCCACCGTCGAGATCAACTGCCGTCCGGCCAGGGTGAGGACGCCGCCGGGCGTGTCCGGGGCCTCCTTCTCCAGCGTGACGGTCACCGCGGTGAACCCGCGCCGCAGATTGCTGCCGTGGTCGGCGTCCCCGATGGGCGAGTCGAGAGCGGTGAGCCGTTCCGCCTCGCGGTCGACGGACGCGGCCGTCGCCGTCATCCAGCGGCGGAAGAAGTCGGCGTCGAGCACTGGATCTCCTTGCGTGGTAGGTGCGTTGGCTGCGTCCCCCGCCGGACTCACATGCCCCAGCGCAGACCCGGCGTCTTCACCGGCGCGTCCCACAGCCCGAGCGTTTCCTCGTCGATCTGGCACAGGGTGACCGAGGCGCCGGCCATGTCGAGCGAGGTGACGTAGTTGCCGACGAGCGTGCGGGCGACGGCCACACCCCGGGCGGCAAGCACCCGCTGCACCTCCGCGTTGAAGCCGTACAGCTCGAGCAGCGGCGTCGCGCCCATGCCGTTGACCAGGACCAGGACGGGGTCACGGGGATTGAGGTCCTCCAGGATCGCGTTCACGGCGAAGTCCGCGATCTCGCCGGACGTCATCATCGCGCGCCGCTCGCGGCCGGGCTCGCCGTGGATGCCGATGCCCAACTCCAGCTCGCCGGCCGGCAGATCGAAGGTGGGGCTGCCCTTGGCCGGGGTGGTGCAGGCGCTCAGCGCCACACCGAAGCTGCGGGAGTTCTCATTGACCTGCCGGGCGAGTGTCTCGACGCGCTCCAGCGGCATCCCCGCCTCGGCCGCCGCCCCCGCGATCTTCTCCACGAACAGCGTGGCACCGGTGCCACGCCGCCCCGCCGTGTAGAGGCTGTCGGTGACCGCCACGTCGTCGTTGACGAGGACCTTCGCGACCTGGATGCCCTCGTCCTCGGCGAGTTCGGCAGCCATGTCGAAGTTGAGCACGTCGCCCGTGTAGTTCTTCACGATGAACAGCACGCCCGCCCCGCTGTCCACGGCCGCCGCCGCGCGCACCATCTGGTCCGGCACGGGCGATGTGAAGACCTCGCCCGGACAGGCCGCCGAGAGCATCCCCGGGCCCACGAATCCGCCGTGCAGCGGCTCGTGCCCCGAACCGCCGCCGGAGATCAGGGCGACCTTCCCGGCGACGGGCGCGTCCCGCCGTACGATCACCCGGTTCTCCACGTCGACGGTCAGCTCGGGATGGGCCGCTGCCATTCCCCGCAGGGCGTCCGTGACCACGGTCTCCGGGACGTTGATCAACATCTTCATGGGAACCTCCTGGTGAGACCGGCAAGTGGGATGCCTGGTGCCTGCGCTGTCTGCCGGTGCTCCGTGGCGTTGTGGTCGGAGCCCCCGCTGTCGGCAGTATCGACCTTGGGACAGCGAAGGTCACGCGTGGCGGAGCAGGGGCCGCAAACGTCGTCACCGATCGGCGCGCCTGCGCGGTCGCCACCTGATCAGGACGTGCCCAGCGGAATGGTGTCCAGGATGGCGCCGGCCATCACGCGGGCCGGTGTCTCGGTCGCCGCGGCGACACGACGGAAGGTCTCCTCGGCCCGCCGGGCCGGCCAGTCGGGCGGAAGATGCCGTCCCGGCAGCCGCGGATCGGTACGGATGATCCGGAGCCACTCGCTGACCAGTCGCAGCCGGGTGGCGATGGCGTCGTCGGTGCCCGGCTCCGCAAGGGCGCCCCAGCGTCGGGTGAAGTCGGTGTAGCGGGCGGCGAGGGAGTCCAGGTCCCACGTGTCGCGGACCATGAGGCCGATGTCGGTCGCCTCGTCGGCGCGGGCGCGGAAGACCTTGACGTACGCGGACAGTTGGAGCTCGGTGATCACGTCGGAGACGTCCATGGGGCCGGGGGCGATCCACAGACCGTTGTAGAGGGGGCCGAAGCCGGCCCAGGTCAGGCGCGAGCGGAGATCGTGGCGCCGGCGCTGCCAGGACTCGGGGAGGGAGAAGCCGATCAGGGTCCAGGTGCCGTCCCAGTCGTCGTTGACCGCGCTGGTCTCCCAGATCCGCCGGCCGCCGTCCCGCAGGATCTGGGTGGCGAGCGGGGTCGGGCCGAAGTACATGCGGCGCCCCTGCCGCCGGCGCATCAGCAGACCGCGGTTGACCATGCGGGTGAGCGTGGAACGGACGGCCTGTTCGCCGACGCCGACCCGGGCGAGGACGTCGATGATGCTGCCCGAGTAGACGCAGAGCGGGTGCTCGTCCAGGGCGTGGTTGCCGAAGAAGGCGAGCAGAAGCGACTGCGGGCGCGCTGTGGAACTCCCCGCACGGGCCGGGGAGTCGGGCGAGCCCGGCGGGTCCTGGAGATCCCCTTGGGGCTCGGCGTTCACGTTCACCCGAGCAAGCGTACGGTCGCCGGACCTGCGCCGAGCAGCAGTGCCGCGAGGGCCGCGAGCGTACGCGTGCGGAAGCGGTGGTTCACGGGTCGGCACTCCTTGTCGTGGACGCGGGTACTGCGAGGACGGAGATCGACAAATTCCCTCGGTCGGGGGGCCTGACACGGCGAAGGTAGGTGTGTAGATTGCGGGCGTCAAGAAAGTGCACAACATCAGCTTCCGGGGTTTCACCGAAGCCCCTCTGGTCCCGCAGGTCTCACCGCTGAAAGAGAAGCGCCGGCCGCTTTCGCGCTTGTCGCCCTCACCGTTCTCGCCGCACGGAATTCGCCGGCTCGCCCGTCCACTTCCCCCGCGCGGCACTCATCTCGTTCTCCTCAAGGAGGAGCCCATGCAAAGGCGCATACTCGGGCTTGCACTCGCCGTAGTGACCGTCGCCGCAGTCGCCGGGTGCGGCTCGTCGGACTCCGGAAGTTCCGCTGCCTCGCCCGCGGGTGACGGGAAGACCACGCAGGTCACGGTCGGTGTCATTCCGATCGTCGACGTGGCGCCGCTCTACCTCGGGCAGAAGCAGGGGTTCTTCAGCAGCCGGGGGATCGAACTGAAGATGGTGACCGCCCAGGGCGGCGCCGCGATCATCCCGGGCGTGGTGAGCGGGCAGTTCCAGTTCGGCTTCAGCAACACGACGTCGCTGATGCTCGCGCAGACCAAGGGCGTTCCGGTCAAGTCCGTGGTCAACGGCGCCGCCTCCAACGGCAAGGTGGGCGCCGACGTCACCGCCGTCATGGTCAAGAAGGACAGCTCGATCAAGTCGGCCAAGGACCTCGCCGGGCACACCGTCGCCGTGAACACCCTGCAGAACATCGGCGACACGACCGTCCGCGAATCGGTGCGCAAGGCCGGCGGTGACCCCGCGGACGTCAAGTTCGTCGAGATCCCGTTCGACCAGATGCCGGCCGCCCTGGACGGCGGACGCGTGGACGCCGCCTGGATGGGCGAGCCCGCCCAGACCATCGCCAAGGCCCAGGGTGCGAGGGCGGTGGCCTCGCCGTTCGCCGAGACGCATCCCAAGCTCACCGTCGCGACCTACTTCACCTCGACGAAGATCGCGCAGGAGAACCCGGACCTGGTGAAGAAGTTCAACGAGGCGATGGCCGAGTCGCTGAAGTACGCCTCCGAGCACCCCGACGAGGCACGCCAGATCCTCACCACCTACACCAAGATCAGCGGTGATGTGCTCACCAAGCTGACGCTGCCCAGCTGGCCCGCCCAGGTCGACACCGCCTCCTTGGAGAAGCTGGCCGGGCTCGGCGAGCAGGACGGCATCTTCGGCGGCAAGAAGCCGGACATCGGAGCGCTGTTCTCATGACGACGACGTACGCCCCGCGGCCGGCAGCGCCGGCCGCCCGGCGGGGCCCGGCCCCAAGTCCCGTGGTGCTGCGGGGACTTGCCGGTCTGGCAGGACTGGTGGCCGTCCTGGAGGTCCTGCCGCGCACCCCGCTCGTCTCCGCCGACTACCTCCCCCCGGCCTCCACCATCGGCCGCGCCTTCTGGAACCTGCTCGGCGAGGGCACCTTCTGGAGCGCGCTCGGCGACACCCTCACCGGCTGGGGGATCGGCCTCGCCATCGCCGTCCTGGCCGGAGTCGCGGCGGGGGTGGTCATCGGCTCCGTACCGGTGCTGCGCGCGGCGACCGCCTCGACCATCGAGTTCCTGCGCCCGATCCCCTCCGTGGCGCTGATCCCCGTGGCGGTGCTGCTCTACGGCACCGACCTCCGCTCGAAACTGCTCCTCGTCGTGTACGCGTCGTTCTGGCAGGTGCTCGTCCAGGTGCTGGCCGGCCTCCAGGACGCGGACCCCGTCGCCCAGGACACCGCCCGCAGCTACCGGCTGGGCACCTGGGGCCGGATCCGGTACGTCCTGTGGCCCACCGCCCTGCCGTACGTCATGACCGGCGTACGCCTGGCCGCCACCGTGGCCCTCGTCCTCGCGGTCACCGCCGAACTCGTCATCGGCGCACCCGGCCTCGGCCAGCAGCTGGCCGTCGCGCAGACCTCCGGAGCCGTGCCCGAGGTGTACGCGCTCGTCCTGACGACCGGCCTGATCGGCGTCGCCGTCAACCTGGCCGCCCGGGCGGTCGAGCACCGCGTCCTGCACTGGCACCAGTCCCAGCGCGGAGAGAGTCAGTCCCGATGACCGTCCGAATCGCAGCCCGCCGCGCCCTGTTCGCCGGGGCCCTGCCCGCCGTGCTGTTCGCCGTGTGGTGGTTCACCAGCGCCGGCAGCACCGACTTCTATCTGCCGCCGCTCTCCACGATCCTGCAGAAGTTCCCCGAGGTCTGGACCGCCGACCGGCTCATGTCGGACGTCCTGCCCAGCCTGCTCCGGCTCGCGGCGGGGTACCTGCTCGCCGCGGCGGTGGGGATCGCCCTCGGCCTGGCCGTCGGCTCGCACCGCGTCCTGCGCGACGTACTCGAACCCGTCCTGGAACTGTTCCGGGCCATCCCGCCCCCGGTACTGGTCCCCGTGATCATGCTGTTCGCCGGCATCGGCGACACCATGAAGATCATCGTCGTGGCCAGCGGCTGCGTCTGGCCGATCCTGCTCAACACCGTCGAAGGCGTCCGCGCCGTCGACGAGGTCCTCGGCGACACATGCCGGTCGTACGGCATCACCGGCCCCACCCGGCTGTGGCACCTGGTGCTGCGTTCGGCGAGCCCGCAGATCCTCACCGGTATGCGCCAGGCGCTGTCGATCGGGATCATCCTGATGGTCATCAGCGAGATGTTCGCCTCCAGCAACGGCCTGGGCTTCACCATCGTGCAGTTCCAGCGCTCGTTCGCCATCCCCGAGATGTGGAGCGGCGTGCTGCTGCTCGGCCTGCTCGGTTTTCTGCTCTCCCTGCTCTTCCGGTTCGCGGAGAACCGGGCCCTGGCCTGGTACCACGGTCTGCGCCGTGCCCAGCGCGACTCCTGACCGACAGGCCCCCACGGAGGCGTCCATGTCCATGCTCGACGTACAACACCTGAACAAGACCTACTCCGGCCGCAACCGCACCGTCGAGGCGCTGCGCGACATCACCTTCACCCTCGACGCGGGCGAACTGGTCTGCCTGGTCGGCCCGTCCGGCTGCGGCAAGACCACGCTCCTCAAGTGCATGTCCGGGCTGCTCGACCCCACCGGCGGCGAAGTGCGCCTCCAGGGAAAGCCGATCACCGGACCGCCGCCCGGCATGGCCGTCGTCTTCCAGGAGTACGGCCGCTCGCTCTTCGCCTGGATGACGGTGTTCGACAACGTCGCCCTGCCCCTGCGCCGCAAGAAGCTCGGCAAGGCCCGTCTGACCGAGCTGGTCGAACACGCCCTGGAGGTCGTCGGCCTCGGCGACGCCCACCACGCCTACCCCTGGCAGCTCTCCGGTGGCATGCAGCAGCGCGTCGCCATCGCCCGTGCCGTCGCGTACGAGCCCCAAGTACTGCTGATGGACGAGCCGTTCGCCGCCGTCGACGCGCAGACGCGCGCCGAACTGGAGGACCTGGTCCGCCGGCTGTGGCGCGAACTCGGCGTCACCGTCCTGTTCGTGACCCACGACATCGACGAGGCCGTCTACCTGGGCCAGCGCACGATCATCCTGTCCAAGTCACCGACCGTCATCCAGGAAGACCTGCGCATCGACCTCCCCGACGAACGCGACCAACTGCACACCCGCTCCAGCCCCCGCTTCGCCGAACTGCGCGCACACGTCTACGAGCAGATCCAGCGGGCCAAGCTCGGCCCCGAGCACGCGGTGCCCGTCGGCTGACACGGACGCGACGCCACCGCCGTCGCGCCACCGCCGTCGTCGGAAGGGCGCACGGCAGGGGGCGGACGGCGCAGAGGCAGGGGCAGGAGGCGGCTGCTCGTGCGCCCTGGCACGGGCTCCCGCCGCGCGCCTACAGTGTGGCGCCACAGCCCTGCGGCACGGACACGGCAGGGCGGAGCCCCACCTCGTGGTCACCGGCTATCCAGGCCCGGCCACCGTCCGGTTCCGGCGCAGCTCGCAGACCGGTACGGCGTGAAGAGCGACGGGTGCCGATGACCGCCCCGCGCGAAACGACACCCGTGACAGCGTCCGGGCCGCATCACCGCCGGTGCGCGGCACCCGTGCGCGTCGAGTACCGCTGGAGGCCGCTGTGTCCCGACCGTGCATCGCCCTGATCACCGACCCGACCTCGCCCGAAGGATGCGGGGACGTACTCGCCCGCGCCGTGGAACTGCTCACCGGCGCCCCGCCGGTCCGGGTCGACGCCCGGCACTTCGCCACCGGCGGTACCGGCATCGGCGTACCCGACGGAGACCGCTTATGCCTCCAAGTCCCCGAACATGAACTGCACTTGGTGCCCGACATCGTCGTCCTGTACGAGATCCCGCCGCACCGCCGCCGCGCACTCGCCGACTTCCAGCGCCTCCTCGCCCGCCATGACGTGGTGACCCTGGGCGCCGGTGTGGCCGCCTGGCGGACCGCGACGGAGAAGGACCTCACCATGGAGCGCTTCCGGCGCGACGGCATCGCCCACATGGAGACCGTCGTCCTGTCCGCGCCCGACCCGCACGAGGCTGCCGCCGCCTTCGACAAGCTCGGCCGGGACGCCTGGGCCAGGCCCGTGGTCGGGACCGGCGGCAACGACGTCTTCCACCTCACGACCGGCGATCAGCTGGCGCGCGCCGCCGCCTTCTACGCCGAACGCCGCACCGCCTGGCTGCTGTCCCGGGACGCGGGGAACATCACCGCCGACGGCCGGCGCCACCAGTTCCGGGTCTTCGTCCTCGGCGGCCTGGTCATCCACGCCCGCGAGCACCTCCAGCCCGAACTCGACACCCCCTGCAACACCTGCCAGGGCGCCACCCCCGTCCCCATCGCCCCGCCCGACCTCCCCACCCGCCTCGCCGACCTCGCCGTGGCCGCCACCGCGTCGGTCGGACTGCCCTTCGCCGGCGTCGACCTGGCCGTCGAGAACGGCGGTGTCGTCTTCGAGGTCAACGTCCAGCCCGCCTTCGTCGACGGCGAACTCGACACGGTCGCCAAGCCCTACATCCAGGCACACCTCGACGCCCTCGCCTCGGGAAGCGGATGGCAGGAATCGGACGCTCTCATGGACTGCCGATGAGGGACCGGCCCACCGGTAGGCTCGGGATCATGCGGATCTCGGTTTCCTCGGACATGGACGAACCCGTGGCTCGCGCCCTCGTCGCGGAGCTGCGCACGCGCGGCCACGAGGTGGTGACGCACGGGGCGCTGCAGACCGGCGACGACCCGCAGTGGGCGGTGTGCTCGGAGGCGGCGGCCAGGGACGTCGTCTCCGGGACGGCGGACCAGGCGGTGGTGTGCTGCTGGACCGGCACCGGCGCGTCGATCGCCGCGAACAAGGTGCCCGGGGTACGGGCGGCCCTGTGCACCGACGCCTACACCGCGGACGGCGCCCGCCGCTGGAACGACGCCAACGTACTCGCCCTCAGCCTGCGCCTGACCTCCGAACCCCTCCTCAAGGAAATCCTCGACGCCTGGTTCGCCGGCACGCCCAGCGAGGACGCGGAGGACCGGGAGAACGTGAACCGCGTCAGCTAGCGGCTGCGCAGCCGCGCCCCACAGGGGCGCGGGGCTGTATCGATATGCGGCTCCGCCGCGCGGGCGCGACCAGCCCCCACCGGCCCGCGGCCAACAAACCGCCCATCCAGCGGAGAGCTCACCCCCGGTCCGCCTTCGGCCTACCCCGCTGGTCCGGCGTCCCATGCGGCGGCGGGCCGAACGGTTCCGGCGAGGTGGCGGGCGAGACCGGCGAGCCCGTGTGGCGTGCCCTCTGCTCGGGGCGCAGGGCGCCCGGATCGCCGGACGTCGGCTCGGCGCCCGCCCGCAGCTGCTCCAGCCGGGCCGTCAGGACGGCGGTCACCGGAGCGCGGTCGGCGTGGGCGCGCTCGTACGACAGCAGTGTCTCGACCTCCTCGGCGGTCAGCGACCGTACGCGGCTCTCCAGGCCGCCGATCGGCAGATGGTCGTAGTCGGGCAGCGGGAGGGTGCTGCGGCCGGAGTCGGCCATGGTTCTCACTTCCCTCGGTGCGGCGGGCCCGGCCGGATCGCCGCGGTGCCGTGGCCGTCCAGCCGGTGCGGCGTCAGACGGTGCCGGCCCCGGGGCACCCGCTTGGGCTCACGGTTCTCCAGGACCTCACGGACCGGGCACGGTCCATGGGGTGCTCATGGCGCGCGAGTACCCGAGGTGCCTGCTGTGAACCGGACATACGGGGTTTGGCACGTCCGGCTCCGGCTACCCGCTGGGTGTGACGACATCCCAACAGGAACTCGTCCGGTTCCTGGAGGACCGCTTCGCATGCGCGCAGGCGTGCACCGAGTGCGCACGCGCGTGTGCTCTGCGCGCCAGCCTCCTGGACCCCGACGGGACACAGAACCAGGAACTCGTACGACGCAAGGGCATCATGTGCGCGGAGGTGTGCGACGCGACCTGCCGTGTGCTGTCCGAGCAGCAGGACCAGGACGAGGCGGGCGTGCGCATGCAGCTGGAGTGGTGCCGGGCGGTGTGCCTGGAGTGCGCGCACCTGTACGACCAGCAGCCGGACGCCGAGGCGGCCGCGACGGCGTGCCGGGACTGCGCGCGGGCGTGCACGGACTTCCTCGCCAGCCTCGGCTGACGCGCTGTCGGCAGCCCGGGCATTCGCGATTCGGCATTCCCAATTTCTGGAACACGTTCTACGGTGTGCGCCGTCAGGATCGGCCTGGGGAAGCCTGGAGGCGCCGTGCATCTCGACTACACGCCCGAGCAGCAGCGGCTGCGCACCGAACTGCGCGCCTACTTCGCGGAGTTGGCGCCACGGCACGCCCAGGCCCGGTTCGCCGACCCGGCCGCACAGAAACGGTTCTACCGTGACACGATCCGGCGCCTCGGCACCGACGGCTGGCTCGGCGTCGGCTGGCCCAAGGAGTACGGCGGCCGCGGCCTGAGCGCGATGGAGCAGTTCATCTTCTTCGACGAGGCCGCCCAGGCCGGCGTACCGCTGCCCCTGATGGCGCTCAACACCGTCGGCCCGACGATCATGCAGTACGGCACGGACGAGCAGAAGGCGTACTTCCTGCCCAAGATCCTCTCCGGCGAGATCGACTTCGCCATCGGCTACAGCGAGCCCGACGCGGGCACCGACCTCGCCGCGCTGAAGACCCGCGCGGTGCGGGACGGCGACGCGTACGTCGTCAACGGCCAGAAGATCTGGACGACCAACGGCGACACCGCGGACTGGGTGTGGCTCGCGGTGCGCACCGACCCGGACGCGCCACCGCACCGGGGCATCACCATGCTGCTGGTGCCGACCTCCGACCCCGGCTACTCCTGCACTCTGATCAACACCCTCGCTTCCCACGACACCACGGCCAGCTACTACGAGAACATCCGCGTCCCCCTCTCGCGCCGCGTGGGGGAGGAGAACCAGGGCTGGCGGCTGATCACCAACCAGCTCAACCACGAGCGCGTCACCCTCGCCGCGCACGGCACGATGGCGATCCGCGCCCTGCACGACGTCCAGCGCTGGGCGACGGAGACCAAGCTCGCCGACGGCCGCCGCGTCGTCGACCTCCCCTGGGTGCGCCGCCTCCTCGCCCGCACCCACACCCGGCTCGACGCGATGAAACTCCTCAACTGGCAGATGGTGAGCGCCGTCCAGGAAGGCACCCTCACCCCGCAGGACGCCTCCGCGGTCAAGGTGTACGGCTCCGAGGCCCGCCGCGACGCCTACGCCTGGCTCATGGAGATCGTGGCCGCCGCGGGCGCCCTGAAGGAGGGTTCCGCGGGCGCTGTCCTCCACGGCGAGCTGGAACGCGGCTACCGCTCCGCCGTGATCTTCACCTTCGGCGGCGGCAACAACGAGATCCAGCGGGAGATCATCTCGTGGATCGGTCTGGGGATGCCGCGGGTACGGCGCTAGCCTGCGGCGCGTACAGGCAGGTGGCGCTGATCTCGTCTCAGGGAGCTCGGTCTGCCGGTGGCTCGGTTGGCGGGCCCAAGGGCCCGTGTGACGCAGTCAGCGCTTTGTGGGTCGACTCCAGGATCTTCTCGGACAGTTGCGTGCCCGCCGTGGCCCGGGCAAGAAGGATCGCACCGACCAGAGTGGCCACCATGGGAAGGCCGTCGTCGGCGTCGTCGGACAGCCACTCGGCAAATGCCTCCACTCCGGCTGCGTACGTTTCGCGCACGTCCTCAGCGGCGGGTTCGCGAGCCATGTCCCCTGCGAATCCCGCGGTGGGGCAACCGGTGCCGGGGTGGTCACGGTGCTCGGCCGACAGGTAGAAGTCGAGGAGGGCGCCCCGCGCGGTGTCGTGATCGCCCTGGGCCGTGTCGAACGACGCCAGGAGTGCGTCAAGGTCCCCGAAAGCGGTGTGAGCCGCCTCGGCGATCAGGGCCTCCTTGGAGGCGAACTGCTTGTAGAAGCCACCCGTGGTCAGCCCGATGGACTTCATCAGGTCGGCGACGCTGATGCCGTTCACGCCGCGCTCCCGGAAGAGCTGGGACGCCGCGGCGACCGCGCGCCTGCGGTTCTCCATCGCTTGTGCTTGCGAAACCCGACTCATCGGTCACCTGCCCACGTTAGATAATTAAGCGCATCTATCGTACGCGGCATCGCGGGTTCCCGTTGACGGGATGGCTTTAGATACCTATCGTAATCTAAAGCGAGGCCGACGCTTTGGCCTCCACTCATCCGCCAGCCCAGAAACGAGATCCACCATGACCACGCAGAACAAGAGTGCCGTCGTCACCGGCGCGTCCGCAGGCCTGGGTGCCGCCTACGCGCAGCGGCTTGCCGACCGCGGCTACGACCTGATCCTGGTGGCCCGGAACACTGAGCGGCTGGAATCGCTGGCGTCGGACATCCGCAGCCGCACGGGCCGCGCAGTGGACGTCGTCACCGCCGACCTCACCGATGCGGCGCAGATCTCCGTGGTCGAGGAGCGTCTGCGGACCGACGAGAGCATCGCCGTATTGATCAACAGCGCCGGCGCGGCGCTGTTCGCGCCGGCGGCAACCTCCGACGCGGAGGCCTCCGCGGCGCTGATCAACCTCAACGTGACATCCCTGACCAGGCTGACCACCGCGGTCCTGCCGGGCCTGATAGCCCGCGGGCACGGCACCGTCGTGAACATTTCCTCCGCCCTGGCTCTCAACTTCCCGCCCGGTGGCTCCGTCTACAGCGGCACCAAGGGCTACGTGCTGACGTACACCCAAGCCCTGCAGCAGGAACTCGCCGAGAGCCCCGTCACGGTGCAGGCCGTGCTGCCGGGCGCTGTCCGCACGGAGATCTGGGACCGCGCCGGCGTCGACCTCTCGGGGTTTCCCGACGAGGCGATCATGAGCGTGGACGACGCCGTAGACGCGGCGCTTGCAGGCCTCGACGCCGGGGAGCCCGTCACCATCCCGTCACTGCCGGAGATCAGCGACTGGGAGTCGTACGAGAAGGCACGTCAGACCCTCGTCCCGAACCTGTCCCTGCGGGTCCCGGCCGCTCGCTACCGCGACTGACCGCCGCTCCGACTCCGGTGCGGTGGTCGTCCCTTTGTGACAACGGCGCGTCCGCTGCCGCACCCGACCGAAGCGTTCTCCGCCGTGGGCGAGCGAAGACCGACGAGAGTTCGGCCTCCTCCTTCCCTCTGGACGAACAGCCAGGGCCCGGCACCGCATGCATCGGCGGCGGTCGTATGCGCGGCTGCAGGCTCGTCCGCACCGCCGATGGCCCTTACGCGCAGCCCGCATTCCGCGGTGGAAGGTCACCCGCCCATCCGGCCGGCTCACCGCCTACGCGCTCCCCGCGGGGCAGGCAGCTCGCCACCCCGCAGCTCTCTCACCCCTATTTGAGGAAACATCCATGTTGAACGCCCTGTGGAACCCGATTGTCGCCGGGGAGATCTCCCTGCCGCACCGGCTTGCGATGGCCCCCATGACGCGGGACCGGTCCACCCCGGAAGGCGTACCCACCGAGCTGAACGCCGAGTACTACGCCCAGCGCGCCTCACACGCCCTCATCATCACCGAGGGCACCCAGCCCAACGCCGACGGCCAGGGCTACCTGCTCACCCCCGGCATCCACTCCGAGGAGCACATCGCCGGCTGGCGCAAGGTCACCGACGCCGTGCACGGCGTCGACGGACGCATCGTCATCCAGCTCATGCACGTCGGACGGATGTCCCACCCCGACAACACCCCCCACCACCGGCAGCCGGTCGCCCCCTCCCCGGTCCGGCCGGCGGGCGAGATGTTCACCCCGTCCGGGCTCCAGGAGATGCCCGTACCGCGCGAACTGTCCACCGAGGAAGTTGCCGCAACGGTCGACGACTACCGCCGCGCCGCCGCGGCCGCCATCGCGGCCGGCGCCGACGGCGTCGAGATCCACAGCGCCAACGGCTACCTCCCGCATCAGTTCCTCGCCACCAACACCAACCAGCGCACCGACCGCTACGGCGGCTCCATCGACAACCGCATCCGCTTCGCCGTCGAGATCGCCACCGCCGTGGCCGACGAGATCGGCGCCGGCCGCACCGGCATCCGGATCTCCCCCGACAACCCCTTCAACGACATCGCCGAGAGCGACACCCACGAGCTGTACCCCGCCCTCGTACGCGCCCTCGCCCCGCTCGACCTCGCCTACCTGCACATCGGCCACGGCGGCGACGACGAACTCCTGCACACCCTCCGCAAGCTGTGGCCGAACACCTTGGTCCTCAACCGGGCCGGCACCGACATCGCCACCCGTGCGAAGGACATCGAAGGCGGCCTGGCCGACATCGTCACCGTCGGCGTGATGGCCCTCGCCAACCCCGACCTGGTCGAGCGCGTACGCAGCGGCGCACCGCTGAACACCCCTGACCCCGCCACCTTCTACGGCGGCGGCGAGGCCGGCTACACCGATTACCCCACCCTCACCGCCTGACAAACCCCGGGTGATACCGGTCCTGGCGGGCCGGTGTGCCCAATGAGCCCATGGAGGTGCCACGTGTCTGAACACGCAGCAGTTGAACTGAGCCCGGAAGCGATCGAGTTCGCGGACTTCATGGCCGGACTGGCCGTTCCCGAGTCCGAGTTGGATGCGATGCGCATCGTGGCGGAGGGCGTCCATCTCAAGGCCCGGGAGCCAGAAGGCGTCACCTACCGGGAGGTGGACGCGGGTGGCGTGCTGGGGATCTGGTGCGAACCAGTCGACGCCAACACCGACTACGTCCTCCTGCACGGTCACGCCGGGGGTTCGGTTCTGTCGTCGGCATTCGTCGACCGAAAGCTCGCCGGCCATGTCGCCAAGGCCGCAGGGGCGCCCGTACTGGTCCTGGACTTCCGGCGGGCACCGGAACACAAGTACCCGGCCCAGGTGGACGACGCGGAGGCGGCCTTCAACTGGCTGCTGTCCGAAGGGTATGAGCCGGGAAACGTCATCACGATCGGCCACTCGATCGGCGGGTTCATCGCCGTCGCCCTGGCCCTTCGCCTCCGCGACAAGAAGCAGCCGCTGCCCGGCGCCATCGTGTCGATCTCTCCCTGGTGCGACCTCGAGATCGCAGGCGAGACCATGGCGACCAACGCCGGGACGGACAAGATCCTCAGCAAGGAACTGCTGGAGTTCTTCCGGGAGGCCTGGATCGGCGGCACGGGCATCGAGTTCACGGACACCCGGATCAATCTGAACCGGGCGGACCTGAGCGGCCTGCCCCCGACCCTCGTCTCCTGGGGAACGTACGAGGTCCTGGCCGGCGAGGACGAGGAGTTCGCCGCCCGCGTCAAGGACGCCGGAATCGACACGGCGACCGTGGTGGTCCCGGGAGGCCAGCACTCGTACGTCTACGGAGCCGGCCGGGTTCCGGAGGTCAACGCCGCCATCGCGCAGATCGGCGCGTGGGCTCGGGAGAAGACGAAGATCTGACCGAGAGATCCGCAAACGCCCTGCCGCCGTTTGGCCGTACGAACGTAAGACATGTGAACGTAATTCAAAACCAAGGGAGTCCGTGATGGCGACAACTCAGCCGGTGGCGCTCGTGACAGGTGCCTCATCCGGGATCGGCAAGGAGACGGCCCGCGCCTTCGTCGCGGCGGGTTTCGAGGTGATCGGAACCGGCCGCAAGACCTCCGGGCTCACCCCGCCCGCCGGTGTGACGTACCTCGATCTCGACGTGGGCAGTGACGACTCGGCCACCGCCGCGGTCGCAGAGGTGATCGACCGGTTCGGACGCATCGACGTCTTGGTCAACAACGCGGGCGTCGGCTCGGCGGGCGCCGTCGAGGAGAACTCCGTCACCCAGGCCCAGAGCATCCTGAACATCAACGTCCTCGGTGTCATCCGTATGACGAAGGCCGTCCTGCCGCACATGCGCGCCCAGGGTGGTGGACGCGTCATCAACATCTCGTCCGTCCTCGGGGTCGCCCCCCAGCCCTTCATGGCCCTCTACGTAGCGTCGAAGCACGCCCTCGAGGGCTACTCCGAGTCGCTGGACCACGAGGTCCGCGAGCATGGCGTGAGGGTCCTCCTTGTCCAGCCCGCGTACACCAAGACCAGCTTCGACACCAACGCCGCGCAGCCCGACACCCCGCTGCCTCTGTACGCGGAGCGGCGGCGCGTCTTCGACGAGGTGATGGCGGACGCGATGAAGAACGGCGACGATCCGGCCGTCGTCGCCAAGGTGATCGTCACCGCGGCCACCGACAAGAAGCCGAAGCTGCGCTACACCGCCGGCCCGCTGGCCTCACGCGTCACCACCGCGCGCCGCCTCGTCCCCGCCGGAACGTTCGACAAGCAGATCCGCAAGAACAACCGCCTGCCCGCCTGACATCCCGGTCCGGCTTCAAGGGTGCGCGGTGTGCCGACGCACCCGTGGGCTTTTTAGATTACGTTCGCAATACCATAGGTCGGCCAAGTCGGTGAAGGGCAACCGGTCCTTCCGGCCGGCGAAGGGGCGTGTGCTGTGGTGCGGTACGGAAAAGAGCACAAGGCGGAGACGAGGCGGCGGATCATCGAGACCGCGGGCCGCCGGTTCAAGCGAGACGGTATCGACGGCTCCGGGGTCTCGACGCTCATGAAGGACGCGGGGCTGACCAATGGGGCCTTCTACGCTCACTTCGAATCCAAGGACGACCTCGTCACCACGGCGATCGCCGACCAGTTGAAGGCACAGGCCGAGAGCGTCGTCGCGGCGGCCGCACCCGGCCGTGTCGGAATCGAGCAGATTGTTCGGGGGTACCTGTCGCCCCAGCACCGCGACAGCCTTGCCGACGGCTGCCCCAACGCCGCTCTGCTCGACGAGATCGGGCGCTGCACCGACGCGACCAGGCAGGCGTACACCGACGGTGTGCTGGTCCTCATCGACGGAATTGCCGCCCGCATGGCGCCCGAGGACCCGTCCTCCGCACGTGTGAAGGCGCTCAGCCTCCTCGGCCTGATGGCCGGGACGCTGCAGCTTGCCCGTGCCTTGACCGACAGCCGACTCGCCGATGAGCTCCTCGAGCAGGGGATAAGCAACGTCCTCGTCTTGCTGGACGCCGGGCAGGGCGTCTGACCCACCACAGTCCCAGCCCCAGGCTGTAGCTTCCAGTACGCCAAGGCTGGTTGCTGCCTTTCTGCGGTCGGGGCCTTCTATCAGTGCAGGTCATGAACGTTGGCTTGTGTCAACTACCGATCCTGGTCACACTGCGGGCATGACGGGCGATCCGGGTTTGTTCGGCCCAGGTTCCGTGACCTGGCAGATACACGGCGACCCGATGATGTGGGTCGCCGGAATCCGCGCGCTCTACTTCCAGGCGCTGCACCCACGCGCGGTGCGCGGCGTCATGCAGAACTCCGACTTCCGCAACGACGCGTGGGGCCGGCTGCTACGGACCGCCAACTTCGTCGGCACCATCTCCTACGGCACCACCGAGGCGGCCGAGCGGGCGGGCGCCCGGGTGCGGAAGATCCACAGCATGCTCGGGGCGACCGACCCGGACACCGGCGAGCGGTACGGCGTCGACGAACCCGAGCTGCTGCTGTGGGTGCACTGCGCCGAAATAGACTCCTACCTGCACGTCGGGCGCCGCTCCGGCTTCCGTCTGACCGACGATCAGGCTGACCGGTACATCAGCGAACAACGGGTCAGCGCCCGCCTGGTGGGCCTCGCTCCGGACGCCGTACCCGCGAACCAGGCGGAGATGGACGCCTACTTCGAGAAGGTGCGCCCCGAACTCGCCGCCGGACCCGAAGCACGCGAGGTGGACGACTTCCTCCTCCGCCCGCCGACGCACCTCCTGCTCATACCGGCGCGGGAACTGCTGTGGCGGCGTGTGGCGCAACTGGCGTACGCCGCCCTGCCGCCGTACGCGCATGAGCTGTACGGCAGACCGGCCCCGCAACCCGCCGTCGTCACCCGGCAGTTGCGTGCCACGGGCACCCTGCTGCGCAGTGTTCCCGCCCGTGTGCGCTGGCAGCTCCCGCCCAAACACATCCTCCGCGCGATGGCCCGCCTCGGCCCCGGCTCGCGCCCGGCACCGTACAAACTCGGACGATAGGTCGCCATACTGGACGGGCGACGAGGGGAGTGTCACGGAGGGGGCCGACGATCGTCGGCGGGGATCCGTGAGGCAGAGGGCGGGGCGACCATCGACGGGGGCGACGGCACGAGATGGCGGAGACCAGGCTGATCCAGGGCCGGTACCGGCTGCTCGACCTGATCGGGCGCGGGGGCATGGGCGAGGTGTGGCGGGCGCGCGACGAATCGCTCGGCCGGCTGGTGGCCGTGAAGTGCCTCAAGCCGCTGGGCCAGTCCCACGACCAGTCCTTCACCCGCGTCCTGCGCGAACGGTTCCGCCGCGAGGCCCGGGTGGCCGCCGCGCTCCAGCACCGCGGCGTCACCGTCGTCCACGACTTCGGCGAGCACGACGGCATCCTCTACCTCGTCATGGAGCTCCTGGAGGGCCGCAACCTCAGTCAGCTCCTGGAGGACAACAAGCACCATCCGCTGCCCGTCCCGGACGTCGTCGAGATCGCCGACCAGGTCGCCGCGGCGCTCGCCTACACGCATCAACAGGGCATCGTGCACCGGGACCTGAAACCCGCGAACATCATGCGGCTCACCGACGGCACGGTGAAGATCTGCGACTTCGGCATAGCGCGCCTCGGCCACGACATCGGCTTCACCTCACGGCTGACCGGCACCGGCATCGCCATGGGCACCCCGCACTACATGTCGCCGGAGCAGATCAGCGGAACGGATGTCGACCGGCGCAGCGATCTGTACTCGCTGGGCTGTGTGCTGTACGAGATCGCCACCGGGGCCCCGCCGTTCGACCTCGACGACGCCTGGGCGATCCTCATCGGCCACCGGGACACCCCGCCGCAGCCGCCCCGCAGTCACCGCGCCGAGCTGCCCGAGTACTTCGAGAAGGTCATCCTGGACCTGCTGGCCAAACGGCCCGAGCAACGCCCGCACGACGCCCGCGAGTTGGTCCGCAGGATCGACGCGGGCCGCACCACACCGACGTATGTGCCAACCGTCGTGACGCCGCGGCCGGAACTCCGTCCGACCGAGCCCACGCCCCGCGAGACCCGGCTGCCGTCCTGGACCCGCGGCATGACCACCGGCCACAAGGCCACCGGCGCGGGCATCGTCACCACACCTCCGGACGCCGGAGCCGGCCTCACCGGCGAGTGGATCGCGCGCCCGGTCACCGGCCGGGTCGAGGAGCCGCCGCCGGACGAGCGGCCCGCGCCTTCCGCGCAGACCCTCCTCGCGCTGGCCGGCCGGCACAACGCGGGCCTGAGCCTCGGGCGGCTGGGGCGCTGGGCCGAGGCGGGCGAGGTGCACCGCGCCGTCGCCGCCGAGCGCGAGCACCTCCTCGGCCCCGATCACCCCGACACCCTCGCCAGCCGCTACGAGGTCGCCTTCACCCTCAGCCGCACCGGCCGCGCCGCCGACGCCCTGCGCGAGTACAAGCACGTCGCCGCGGCCCGCACCCGGGTGCTCGGCGCCGACCACCCGGACTCGCTCGCCGCGCGCCAGGAAATGGCGTATGTCCTGGGGCAGTTGGGGCGGCACTTCGACGCCCACCAGGTCTATACGTCGGTGCTCGCCGCCCGGGAGCGCACCATGGGCGCCGACCATCCCGACACCCTGCGCTGCCGCCACAACCTCGCCTTCAACCTCAGCCGCCTCGGGCGCCTGGAGGACTCGTACCGCATGGCCTGCGACGTGGCCGCCGCGCGCGCCCGGGTACTCGGCGCGAACCACCCCGACACCCTGGTCACGCGGTACGAAGTCGCCTACGCACTCGGCCAGTTGGGGCGCTGGCCGGAAGCCCTGCAGACGTACGCCGAGGTCGCCGAGGCCCGCGCCCAGGCCCTCGGCCCCGACCACGCCGACACCCTCGCCGCCCGCTACGAGGTCGGTATCAGCCTCGGCCGCCTCGGGCGCAGCGCCGACGCCCTCAAGCTGTACCGGGAGCTGATCGACGACCGCGCCCGCGTCCAGGGCCCCGCCCACCCCGAGACCCTGCGCGCCCGGCACGGCCTCGGCGTCAACCTCGGGCGCCTCGGCCGCTGGGAGGAAGCCCTCGCCGAGTCCCGCGACGTGTGCGCGATCCGTGAGCGGGTGCTGGGCCCCGACCACCCGGACACCCTCGTCAGCCGCCGCGAGGTCGCCGTCGGCCTCGGCTGGCTGGGCCGCTGGGCCGACGCCCTCACCGAATACCGGCGGGTGGCCGCCGCCCGCGAGCGCGTCCTGGGCCCCGACCACCCCGACACCCTCGCCAGCCGCAACGACGAGGCCCACTGCCTGGAACAGCTCGGCCGGGGCGCCGAGGCGGTCGAGCTGTACCGCAGGGTCGCGGTGCTCCGGCAGCAGCGGGCGTCCGGCGGACCCTGACCCCGGCGCGGCACGCCTCTGGCCGACCTAGATCATCACGTGTTACGAAGAACCATGCCTGCACACGAGGGACGCACCTACGACGCCGTCATCGTCGGCGGTGGCCACAACGGCCTCGTCGCCGCCGCCTACCTGGCCCGCGCCGGACGCTCCGTGCTGGTGCTGGAGCGGCTGGACCACACCGGGGGCGCCGCCGTGTCCACCCGCCCGTTCGCGGGCGTCGACGCGCGGCTGTCGCGCTATTCGTACCTGGTCAGCCTGTTGCCGAAGAAGATCGTGCGGGACCTGGGGCTGGACTTCCGCGTACGCGGGCGCACCATCTCGTCGTACACACCCGTGGAGCGCGACGGCCGGCCCACGGGACTCCTCGTCGGCGGCGGCGAGCGGCGCACCCGGGAGGCCTTCGCCCGGCTCACCGGCGGCGAGAGCGAGTACCGGGCCTGGCAGCGGTTCTACGGCATGACCGGCCGCGTCGCCGAGCGGGTCTTCCCGACCCTCGTCGAACCGCTGCCCACCCGCGACGAACTGCGCCGCCGCGTGGACGACGAGGAGGCCTGGCGCACCCTCTTCGAGGAGCCCCTCGGCGTCGCCGTCGAGGACCGCTTCACCGACGACCTGGTCCGGGGCGTCGTCCTCACCGACGCCCTGATCGGGACCTTCGCCGACGCACACGACCCCTCGCTGCGGCAGAACCGCTGCTTCCTCTACCACGTGATCGGCGGCGGCACGGGCGCCTGGGACGTACCCGTCGGCGGCATGGGCGCCCTCACCGACGCCCTGGCCGCCACGGCACGGCACGCGGGCGCCGTCATCGCCACCGGCCACGAGGTGGAACGCATCGCCACGGACGGCCGCACCGCCGAGATCACCTACCGGACGGCCGACGGCGAAGGCGTCGCCGCCGCCCGGCACGTCCTGGTGAACGCCTCACCGCAAGCGCTCGCCGCCCTCATGGGAGACGAGCCGCCCGCCCCCGCCGAGGGCGCCCAGCTCAAGGTGAACATGCTGCTGAAGAGGCTGCCGAAGCTGCGCGACAACTCCGTCGACCCGCGCGAGGCGTTCTCCGGCACCTTCCACGTCGCCGAGGGCTACGGGCAACTGGCCGCCGCGCACGGCCAGGCCGCCGCCGGTGAGCTGCCCGCCGCCCCGCCCTCCGAGATCTACTGCCACTCGCTCACGGACCCGACGATCCTCGGGCCGGAACTCGTCGACCGCGGCTACCAGACGCTCACCCTGTTCGGCCTGCACACGCCGGCCCGGCTGTTCGCCGGGGACAACGACGCCGTACGCGACGAACTGCTGAAGTCGACCCTGGCCCAGCTGGACGCCCACCTGGCCGAACCGCTCGCCGACTGTCTGGCGACGGACCAGGAAGGGCGGCCCTGCATCGAGGCGAAGACCCCGCTCGACCTGGAGCGGGACCTGCGGCTGCCCGGCGGCAACATCTTCCACCGCGACCTCGCCTGGCCGTACGCCCAGGAGGGCACGGGGCGCTGGGGCGTGGAGACCGGGCACGCCAATGTGCTGCTGTGCGGGGCGGGCGCGGTGCGCGGGGGAGGGGTGAGCGGGGTGCCCGGGCACAACGCGGCGATGGCGGTGCTGGAGAGCCCGGTCGGCTGACCGGTCAGGACCGGCTGCCGCCGTCGACGCGCAGGACCGTGCCGGTGACGTAGGAGGCGCGGTCGCTCAGCAGCCAGGCCGCGGCCTGGGCGACCTCTTCCGGGTCGGCGGCACGGCCCAGCGGGGTGCGCTCGACGAGCTGGTCGAGGATGCCCGGGGAGCGCTCGTCCCACTCGTAGATCATCTCGGTGAGCGTGGTGCCGGGCGCGATCGCGTTGACGCGGATGCCCTCCGGGCCGTACGTCATGGCGGCTGACGCGGTGAGGCTGTTCACCGCCCGCTTGGCCGCGCCGTAGATGGGCAGCCAGGGGTTGCCCATGAGGCTGCCGACGCTGGAGTTGTTGACGATGGCCCCGCGTCCGGCGGTGGCACGGATGGCGGCGATCTCGGCGGTCATCGACAGCCACGGCCCCTTGAAGTTGACCGAGCTGACCAGGTCGAAGTCGTCCTCCGACAGCTGGTCCATCGGCCCTGGCTGCTGCCCGGTCGCGCCGTTGTTGAAGGCCACGTCGAGACGGCCGTACAACTCCACGGCCCGGTCGACGGCGGCCCGGACACTCGCCGCGTCGGCGAGGTCGCACAGGACGTAGTCAGCGGTGCCGCCGGCCGCCCGGATCTCCTCCGTGACCGCCTTGAGCTGGGACTCGGTGCGGGCCGCGAGCAGCACCCGGGCGCCCTCGCGGGCGAACAGCCGGGACGCGGCGGCGCCGATGCCGCGGCCCGCTCCGGTGACGAAGGCGACCTTGTCGGTGAGCAGGCCCGAGGTCGTGAGGGTGGTGCCGGTCTGTGTGGTGTCCATGGGGTCGAGCCTGCGTCCGGCCGCCGAGCGCATCCAGGCACCGCTGGTACCTGGCTGCGGCTCCCGGTTCCCCCGCACACTGGAAGCGTGGACCGACGACAACTGGCCGACTTCCTGCGCAGCCGGCGCGAGCGCATCGACCCCGCCGACGTGGGTCTGCCCGCCGGGACGCGCCGCAGGACCCCGGGGCTGCGCCGCGAGGAGGTGGCGCAGCTGGCGTACATCTCGACCGAGTACTACACACGGCTGGAGCAGGCGCGCGGCCCGCACCCCTCCCGCGAGGTGCTGGCCCAGATCGCCCGCGCCCTGCGCCTGTCGGACCCCGAGCGCGACCACCTCCACCACCTCGCCGGAACCCCGCCCGCGCCACGGCCCGGTCCCTCGCGGGAGGTGCGGCAGAGCATGGTCGACCTGCTGCACCGGCTGCCGCAAGCCGCGGCGTTCGTGATCTCGGCGACGCACGAGGTCATCGCCTGGAACGACCTGGCCGCCGCCCTGATGGAGGACTTCTCCGCGCTGCCGAGGCGCGACCGGAACCTGATCCGGCGCGCCTTCCTCTCCCCGGACCATGACGGACGGCCGCTGTACGGCATCTCGGACGCGGACGAGTTCGCCGCGTCCGCGGCCAACGATCTGCGTGCCGCCGCTGCCCGCTACCCCGACGACCCCGAAGTGACCGGGCTGGTCGAGGAACTCCTCGCCGGAAGCGAGGAGTTCGCCCGGCTGTGGGCCGAGCACTGCGTGATCGCCCCGCCCACGCTCCGCAAGACCTTCGACCACCCGCTGGTCGGGCCCGTCACCGTCAACTGCGATGTCCTGGACATCACCGACCTGGACCAGCGGGTCGTCATCTACACCGCCACGCCCGGCTCGCGGTCCGAGGAGGCGCTGCGGCTGCTGTCGGTCGTGGGCACGCAGCGCCTGGACGTGCCGGGCTGAGCCGGCGTCAGTCGGCGGACCTGGTCCAGCCCGTCGCATCGATGCGGGCCGCGTCCGCCGGACGGGCGTCGTCGAAGAGGACGTCCTGGGCTGTCCGCACGCACAGTCCGTCGACGTACGCCCCACGGCCGACGTACAGCCGGTCGGTGGTGTAGCGCCAGCGGAGGGAGAGCTGCCGCGCGGGCGGGAGACCGGCGGTGAGGCGGTGCCAGACGCGGCCCGACCAGCCGGTCACGGAACCGGCCGGGTGCTCCCACGGCTCCTCGGCGAGGCGTGTCGTGGTGAAGGGGAGGGGCTGCCAGGTGGCTCCGCCGTCCGTCGTGGCCTCCAGGACGAGGACGTCCGAACGGGGTTCGGTGTCCCACCACAGGGCGCAGCTGAGTCGTGGGGTGCCTGCCGTGGTGTCGAGGGCGGGCAGTGCGAGTGTCGCGGCCGTGTTGTTCGCCATGCCCGAGAACCAGGCCGTACGTCCGCGCACCGGGCGGACCGGCACGGCGCGTGCCAGGTTGTTCGCGGCGGCGACCCGGGGTGCGGAGCCGGAGCGCCAACTGCGCACGGGATGCACGGAGTTGCCGAGGACGACGAGGAAGGAGTCGGTCGTCGGGTCGAGGACCAGCGAGGTGCCGGTGAAGCCGGTGTGGCCCGCGGTGCGTGGAGTGGCCATCGCGCCCATGTACCAGTGCTGGTAGAGCTCGAAGCCGAGGCCGTGCTCGTCGCCGGGGAAGGCGGTGTTGAAGTCGGTGAACATCAGCTCCACCGACTCCGGTTCGAGGATGCGGGACCGGCCGTAGGTGCCGCCGTTGAGCAGCGTCCGGCCGAGGACCGCGAGATCCCAGGCGTTCGAGAACACCCCGGCGTGGCCGGCGACTCCGCCGAGGCTGAAGGCGTTCTCGTCGTGCACCTCGCCCCACACCAGGCCTCGCTCCAGCCCCGACCAGGGCTTGCGCGCGTCCTCCGTGGCCGCGATCTTCGGCTTCCAGGAGGCGGGCGGGTTGTAGCGGGTGCGGTGCATGCCGAGCGGGGCGGTGATCTCCTCGCGGAGCAGGGTGTCGAGGGTGCGGCTGGTGACGTGTTCCAGGACCAGCTGGAGCGAGATCAGGTTGAGGTCGGAGTAGAGGTAGGTGCTGCCCGGCGGGTTGAGGGGGGCCTCGTTCCAGATGAGGTGGAGCTTCTCCTCGTACGTCGGCGCGCTGTAGAGCGGGATCCAGGGGCGGAACCCCGAGGTGTGGGTGAGGAGTTGGCGGATGGTGATGTCCTGCTTGCCCGCGGCGCCGAACTCCGGGAGGTACGAGGCGACCTTCGCCTCCAGCTCCAGGGTGCCCCGTTCGATCTGCTGCACGGCGAGGATCGAGGTGAAGAGCTTGGAGACGGAGGCCAGGTCGAAGACGGTGTCCTCGGCCATGGCGAGCTGCTGCCCGGCCGGGAACTCGACGCCGGTGTCCGTCTTCTCGTCGTACGCCGAGTAGCGCACCGCCATGCCGATCGGCTCGTGCAGCGCCACCGTGCCGCCACGCCCGGCGAGCAGCACGGCGCCCGCGTACCAGGGGTACTTGGGGGAGGGGCCGAGGAAGGCCTTCGCGTCGGTGACGAGTTGGCGCAGGTGGGCGGGGAGCAGACCGGCGCGTTCGGGGGAGCCGTGCCGCAGCGTGGAACCGCGGCCATGGGGTACGGCGGCTTCGGCGGGGCCGGCGGGAAACGGGGCGATGGCCAGCGCGCCGCCCACGGCGAGTGTCCGTCGGGCCAGTTGACGGCGGGTCAGTCCGCCTCGTCTGCCAGGCACTGCCTCTTCGGTCATCGACCAACCTCCCGCTGAGCCACCTGAAAGTATCTTTCCGGATTGCCCTTGCGCAGTGAAACTTTTATGTCAGGCGTGTCGGGTGTCAACGGGGCGTAGGTGAGAAAAGATCTGACGGAACGTCAGAAAAGGCCTTCCGTCGTCCGGAGGACTGCGGCATCCTGCGCCCATGCAGACGGAGCTGAGCAAGAAACTGGGAGTCGAGCACGCCATTTTCGGCTTCACGCCGTTCCCCGCCGTCGCCGCGGCCATCAGCCGGGCCGGCGGCTTCGGGGTGCTCGGCGCGGTCCGCTATACGGCCCCCGACGACCTCAAACGCGACCTCGACTGGATCGAAGCGCATGTCGAGGGCATGCCGTACGGCCTCGACGTCGTCATGCCCGCCAAGAAGGTCGAAGGCGTCACCGAGGCCGACGTCGAGGCGATGATCCCGGACACGCACCGGCAGTTCGTGCGGGACACCCTCGCCAAGTACGGGGTGCCGGAGCTGGCCGAGGGCGAGGCGTCCGGATGGCGCATCACCGGATGGATGGAGCAGGTCGCCCGCACGCAACTCGATGTCGCCTTCGACTTTCCGATCAAGCTGCTCGCCAACGCCCTCGGTTCCCCGCCCGCCGACGTGGTGGCCCGCGCCCACGAGCAGGACGTCCTCGTCGCCGCGCTCGCGGGCAGTGCTCGCCATGCCAGAAAGCACCAGGAGGGGGGCATCGACATCGTCGTGGCGCAGGGCTACGAGGCGGGCGGCCACACCGGCGAGATCGCCTCCATGGTCCTCACACCCGAGGTCGTCGAGGCCGTCGACCCGCTGCCGGTACTGGCCGCGGGCGGTATCGGCAGCGGACAGCAGGTGGCGGCCGCTCTGGCGCTCGGGGCGCAGGGGGTGTGGCTGGGCTCCATGTGGCTGACCACCACAGAGGCAGACATGCATTCGGCCGCCCTCACCCGCAAACTGCTAGCCGCCGGTTCCGGCGACACCGTCCGCTCCCGCGCCCTGACCGGGAAACCCGCGCGCCAGTTGCGCACCGACTGGACCGACGCCTGGGACGACCCGGACGGGCCCGGCACCCTGCCCATGCCCTTGCAGGGGCTGCTTGTCGCGGACGCCGTCTCACGCATCCAGAAACACGAGGTCGAACCGCTGCTGGGCACGCCCGTCGGGCAGATCGTCGGCCGGATGACCAGCGAACGCAGCGTCCAGGCCGTCTTCGACGACCTCACCCGAGGCTTCGAGCAGGCCGTCGACCGCATCAACCGCATCGCCGGAAGGAGCGGACAGTCGTGACCACCGGATTCTGGGCCCAGGCCGCCGAAGACCCGACCCGTACGGTGCTCATCGCGCCGGACGGCGAGCCCTGGACCGCGGGCCGCCTCCACGCCGCGGCCAACCAACTCGTGCACGGCCTGCGCGCCGCCGGACTCGAACGCGGCGACGCCTTCGCGGTCGTCCTGCCCAACGGGCCCGAGTTCTTCACCGCGTATCTCGCCGCCACCCAGGCCGGGTTCTACCTCGTCCCCATCAACCACCACTTCGTCGGCCCCGAGATCGCCTGGATCGTCGCCGACTCCGGCGCCAAGGTGCTCCTCGCCCACGAACGGTTCGCAGGACCCGCGCGTCAGGCAGCCGACGAGGCGGGCCTCCCGCCCTCCCACCGGTACGCCGTCGGCACGGTCGAGAGCTTCCGGCCGTACGCCGAACTCCTCGACGGACAACCGGAGTCCGCGCCCGCCGACCGCACCCTCGGCTGGGTCATGAACTACACCTCCGGCACCACCGGCCGCCCCCGCGGCATCCGCCGCCCCCTGCCCGGCAAGCTCCCGGAAGAGTCCTACCTCGGCGGCTTCCTCGGCATCTTCGGCATTCAGCCGTTCGACGACAACGTGCACCTCGTCTGCTCGCCGCTCTACCACACGGCCGTCCTTCAATTCGCGGGCGCGTCCCTGCACATCGGCCACCGTCTCGTCCTGATGGACAAGTGGACGCCCGAGGAGATGCTCCGCCTGATCGACACCCACCGGTGCACGCACACCCATATGGTCCCGACACAGTTCCACCGGCTGCTCGCATTGCCGGACCACACCAAGCGGTCGTACGACGTGTCGTCCATGCGGCACGCCATCCACGGCGCCGCCCCCTGCCCGGACCACGTCAAGCGGGCCATGATCGACTGGTGGGGCGAGTGTGTCGAGGAGTACTACGCCGCCAGCGAGGGGGGCGGTGCTTTCGCGACCGCCGAGGACTGGCTCAAGAAGCCCGGCACGGTCGGCAAGGCCTGGCCCATCAGCGAACTCGCGATCTTCGACGACGACGGCACCAGGCTGCCGCCCGGCGAACTCGGCACCGTCTACATGAAGATGACCACGGGCGGCTTCGCCTACCACAAGGACGAGAGCAAAACCCGCAGGAACCGCATCGGCGACTTCTTCACCGTCGGCGACCTCGGCCTCCTCGACGAGGACGGCTATCTCTTCCTCCGCGACCGCAAGATTGACATGATCATCTCGGGCGGGGTCAACATCTACCCCGCCGAGATCGAGTCGGCCCTGCTCGCCCACCCCGCCGTCGCCGACGCCGCCGCCTTCGGCATCCCGCACGACGACTGGGGCGAGGAGGTCAAAGCCGTCGTCGAACCGGCCCCCGGCCATGAACCCGGCCCCGACCTCGCCGCCGCGATCCTCGACCACTGCGCCGAGCACCTCGCGGGCTACAAGCGGCCCAAGAGCGTCGACTTCATCGCGGAGATGCCGCGGGATCCCAACGGGAAGCTGTACAAGCGGAGGCTGCGGGATCCGTACTGGGAGGGACGTACGCGGCCGGTGTGAGCGGCCACTCCATACGGGCGGGACGTGTGGGTCCGCCCCATGTGGGACGGACCCACATCGCCGTCACCGGCGTTCGGTCACCCGCACCACCCGCAGGGCGGGCGAGGACGCGATGTCCTTCTCGCAGAACCGCGCGGTCACCCACTTCTCACCCGAGAACAACCGGGTCTGGTCGCTGAAGTGGGGCGAGTTCGGATTCGAGGACTGGGAGTACGTCAGGAGCGTGCGGGCCACCGGACAGCGGCTGCCGTCCCAGCCCACGGCCTGGATGTGGCTGGCGCCGAACGACACGTCCCGGTAGCCGCCCTTCGCCTTGTCCCAGACGGGCTCGATCTTGTTCCACACGCCCAGGGACTCGGTGCCACCGCCCACGGGCAGGCGCTGCCCCTTCCGTACGACGTACTGGTGGTCCCCGAGCCGCGCGTCCAGCGGGATCCCCGCCGCGCGCAGCTCCGCCACCGCGTCGGCGAGGGCGCTGGTGAAGCCCGGTGCGTCAGTGTTGAGCGTGTGGGGGGTGCCGACCGGGTCGGCCGGTGAGAACGGGACCTTCCAGAGCTGCGCGGACGGCACGGCGGCGCGCAACTTGCGCCAGAACCGGTCGAAGAGCAGCGCACCCCGGCTGTCGCCGTTCATCGTGCGGTCCCAGGACTTGAGCACACCGCAAGCCCGGCTCACGTCAACTGCCGTGCCCCCGCTGCTCGTTGCGATACCGCCGGGAAGCGCCGCGCACGCCCGAGCTGCGTCGGCCGCGGCCAGCTCACCAGCGGTCGAGCGGTTCGCGAACTGCTGCCGCTGGAGATCCCGGACGGTGAGCCCGCCCTTCGCCGCCAGGTCCGCGACATCGGCGACGGCACCACGGGTCCGCACGGAAGCGGCCGTACGAACCGGGCCGAAGACCCGCTCATAGCCGGTGACCTGCTGGTCGAGGTTGGTCAGCCAGGCGCTGTCATTGGAGTTTGCCAAGGCAGGGGGCGTGGAGAGAGACGCTGGTCAACCTTGCTGTTAACCCCGGATATTCAGCGGAATTGGGTGATCTGACACCCCGATAGCAGAAAGGTGCCGTTGACCCGCAAGGATAGGACTCCGTGAGCCTCGAAATTTCGTGACGGTCCGCCGACGGAGTCGGTGGACCGTTTTCGTGCCGTGGTCTGGGGTCGTGCAGGCTGAAGACCCGAGTGTCGCCTCGGGATGGCGCCGGATTCCACTGCTCTGGGTGTTGAGGTGCTGTCGAAGGGGCGGGGCGTCCATTGGTGAGCCTGGGTCCGGGAGTTGGTTGAGCCGGTCGAGGGCGGCGGTGATGTGGCCGATGCCGGGATGGTGTGTCGTGGTGTGGTGGAGCCCGGTTGCGCGCTGTGCTCAGGCCGCGGTGGCGAGGCCGGCGACTCCGGTGATCTGCTCCCAGATGGCGAAGCGAATGCTCATCTCGGCGCGGTAGTTGTGTGCGGGCAGCAGGTGTCGGCGAGGCCGGAAGCGGGGCGAGATACCGCTGAACGCGGACAGGAACCGCTGCGCCCCGCCTGCGGAGCGGAAGCCCTTCATCGCCCGTTCACGCTGCCTCGCTCGCTGGTGGCTGTTCTGGGCCCGGTTGTTCAGGCCTTTGTGGGAGCGGTGCTCGACGGAGGGCATGACCTCGCGGTGGGCGGCGCCGTAGGAGCGCAACTTGTCGGTGACGATCACCCGCGCCACCGTTCGGGTCTTCTTCATCAGGCGGCGGAAGAAACGCCTGGCCGCAGCCTTGTCCCGGCGGTTCTGCACCAGGATGTCCAGGACGTTGCCGCCCTGGTCGACGGCCCGCCACAGGCACTGCAACCGCCCGTTGATCTTGATGAAGACCTCGTCCAGGTGCCACTTGTCCCCAGGCCGAGGCCGCCGGCGGCGCAGCGCGCTCGCGTACCGCTGCCTGAACTTGCCGCACCAGTGGCGCACCGTCTCGTAGGAGACGGTCGCGCCCCGCTCGAGCATCAGCTCCTCGACCTCGCGCAACGACAGCGGGAAGCGGTGATACAGCCACACACAGTGGGAGATGACCTCGACCGGGTACCGGTGCCCCTTGTACGACAGCGACGCGCTCCCCACGGACGACCCTTCCCAGGCTGATCAACCAGAAGATCATCCCACCGGCCAGCTAACGTGACAGTGCCCTGCGGACGCCCCGCGCAGGAAAGAGAAAGGGCCGCACGATGGCCGCGAGCGACCACCCGCCAGACCACGATGCTCGCGTCACCGCAGTGGGCGAACGGCATGCCGGCTGGCTGGAACTCTTCTACGACCTGCTGTTCGTCGCCCTCGTCGCGCAGCTCGCCCATCCGCTCGTGGAGCACCCCGGCTGGGAAGCCGCGCTGCGGATGCTGGCACTGTTCCTGCCCGCATGGTGGGTATGGGTCGAATCGACGCTGTACTCCAACCTGACCGGAGAGGGCGGCATCGAGCGCCGGATCACCTTGCTGGCACAGATGGCGGCCCTGCTGGTGATGGCCGCCGCGGCGACCCCGGCCGCCCACGGCGACCAGGCCATGTACGCCGGCGCCTACGTCGCCACCCGGATCGTCCTGCTCACCCTCCGGTTGGTCCTGCGCGGCAAAGTGCCCGCGGGCGGATCCAACTGGCCTCTGCTGATCTCGGCCGCACTATGGGCGGGATCCATCATGGTGCAGCCGCCCCTCACCTATCTCCTGTGGCTGGCCGGGCTCCTGATCGAAATCACCCCGTGGCTGGGGCGCTCCCGGGGCGCCTCACAAGTCCAACGCTGGCTGACAGAGGGCCGCATCGAGAGCAGCCACCTTGTCGAACGCTTCGGGCTGTTCATCATCATCGTGCTCGGCGAAGGCATCGCGCTGATCATTGCCTCGATCGCCCAGGCAGAAGCCACCCCGGCGGCTGTGATCACCGGTCTGGCCGCCTTCCTCGTCCTCGCCACGCTGTGGTGGCTCTACTTCGACTTCGGCTCCGCGGTAGCCGAAAAGACCATGACGTCACGTCCCGACGAGGCGTTCCGCCTCACCAGGTCCATCTTCGTCATCGGGCACTTCCTGCCCGTTGCCGCCCTTACAGCCTTCGCCGCCGGACTCGGCGGCCTGGTAACTGCCGCTGCCCAAGGCCACCACGCCGGCGCCTCGCTCCGGCTCTGCACCGCCGCACTGGCGATCTACCTGACGAACAACGCCATCCTCGGGCTCACCCAGATCCGATACCCCCTCACCCAGGTATTCACCTGGCTGCTGCCCAACCTCACCCTGCTCGGCGCCCTGGCCCTTCTCGCCCGTCATCTCCTGCCGGCCGTGGCACTCCTCCTGATCACCGCCTTCCTCATGCTGGAGATCGTCCTGTCGGCACAGCGAGGCAGGCGACAACCGTCACTCCGCACGACACCAGCGTCCGAAACCGACGCAGCTGCTCCCGGCCGGAAGCAGCCGAACGACCCGCCAGCATCGGCACACTGACACACAACTTCCCGCCCCTGTCGACGCCACCCGTCATTGCCTCCGGTTTGCTCGGTGGCTCCCCTCAACCCGTGCTCCCCGCCACCGGGAGCTTGCTGTTGCGCCCCTGGGAAGAAGCCCGATGCACCAGCGTTCCTGTCTGCTTGTCAGGGTGACGAGATCCGCCGCTGGCACACGCGCCGACCCTCCTCCGAGGCCCAGGTCCGGGAATGGTTCGACGCACACCGCCAGGATTGGAAGCGTGAGAAGGCCAGCCACTGAGCGATCACCCGCGACGGCGACCAGGTACTCGGCCGGACGGCGCTACGCGGCCTGGACTTCGACGACGGCATAGCCGGCGTGGACTACTGGGTACTCCCGGCCGCCCGCAGCGCCGGCGTCACCTCGCACGGCCTCGGGGCGCTCACCGCCTGGGCACTGAACGAGATCGGCTTCCACCGTCTGGAGCTGGACCACTCCACCCGCAATCAGGCTTCGTGCAGGGTCGCCACCCAGTCCGGTTATCTCCTGGAAGGCACCAAATGCAGCGCCGCCGTGCATGACGATGGCCGACACGACCTGCATCTGCATGCCCGCATCCGAGGAGACTGAGCTTCCCGATCCATCACGCAGGCCCTCTTGACCTGCGACGAGACGAATACCGCCTCCCAGCGCGTGATCGAGACGACCGGCGGCCAGTTCATCGACAGGGCCGGTGACAAGCGTCGTTACTGGGTGCCGACGTCCTGATCAGCCGCCCGGTGGTCCCAGATCGAACCGCGCGTCCGGTTGGCACAGCTACGACAGCTCGAGTGCCAGCCTCCTCAGCTCTCTACGGGAGCTGACGCCCAGCTTGGCGAAGATGTTGCCCAGATGCCATTCGACCGTGCGGGGACTGATGAACAGCTGCGCGCCGATCTCGGGATTGGTGTAACCCTCGCGAGCGAGCCGGGTGATGTGGATCTCCTGCGGTGTGAGGTCTGTGGTCACACCCGTGGTCTGAGGGTGAACTTTCTCCCCGGCGGCTTGCAGTTCGCGGCCGGCCCGCGCGGCGAATCCTTCGGCGCCCATCTGGCTGAACATGTCGTACGCGATCCGAAGTTCGGCCCGGGCATCGGTTCGACGGTCGGCGCGCCGCAACCACTCGCCGTAGACGAGGTGGGTGCGCGCCAGATAGACGACCTGAGGGCGGCTGCGTTCCAGATGAGTGATGGCTGTGAGGTATTCGTCCTCGGCGGACGGGCCGGCTTCGGCGAGCGCCCTGGACCGGGCAAGAATCCCGACTGCGGAGTCCGTTGTGATGGGGCCTGCTCGTTCCGCCAGCCGGGTAAGTGCGTCGGTGGCGATTGACGTTCGGCCGCTTCGCGCGGCCGCCTCCACCATCTCGGTCAGCGCATACAGACTGATCCCGATGTCGTCGTACTGAAGGGCGGATCGGCAGTTGCTCAGTGCCTCGTCATAGTGCCCCAGACCGTTGTTCAGAATCGCCGCCGCGTACAGCGCCACGTGGATGGCGAAACCCTCGCCACGCTCGGTCGCGCCGTCGATCGACTCTCGCACGAGATCAAGAGTCAGCTGTTGCTGCCCTCGGTAGGCCGCGAGGTACGGCTCGATATAGCGTTGCGCAGGAGCGCCGGTCGCCGTGCGGATGACCTCGGCCTCCTCGAGCAGGGCAGCTGCCTGCCCGAACTCTCCCAATTGCACATGGACGCCGGCCTGGGTGGTCAGCGCAACCGGTAGCAGCGTCAACGACGCTGTCCTGCGCAGCATTTCGAGCTGACGCGCGGAGAGCATGTTGTAGGTGTCCTGGTCGAACAGGTCCAGGCACACTCGGTTGGTGATGTCGTGCCACCGGGGGTCCGCTGTACCTGCTCTCTGCTCGCGTACGTACTCGTCGATTGCGCTCCTCAGTGTGGGCGCCGCCGCGACGTGCCCTTCCGTCAACCGCACGATGAGTCCGTCCAGCAACATGTCGACGGCCTTGGGCGGACCGGCGGGGCGAGGTGCATGTCTTGCCGCGTCGGCGATATGGGCAGGGGAGCTCAGTTCACCCACGGAGAGCCGGCCCACGATGATGGCGGACATCAGGGCCTCGAGGTAGGTTTCGCGGGCCAAGCCGGGGTCGATCACCTCCAGCTGTCTGGCGGCGGCCAGCAGCAGTGGCGGTGCGTCGCGGCCGCGGCTGGCGGTGAACGCCAGTTTCGCCCTCACCAGATTGACACGCACGCCGATGGATGCGCCGTCGGCCGCCTCCTCCGCGACGGCGAGCAGTTGTGCTGCCGAATCCGGTGCGCCCGCATCGAGCTTCGCCTGGGCGGCCTGAAGAGCTCGCTCCGCTCGGCGGTTCGAATCCGGTGTCACGTCGACGGCGTACGCCAGGAATGCGGCGGCGGCTGCCGCGCCACCCCGAGCGCGGGCGCGTCCGGCCGCGAGAACCAGCTCGCCGGCGATCCGCTCGTCCGGCGCGGCTGCCGCGTGCGCACGGTGCCACGCCCGGTGGTCGGCGGCCAGGGGATCCGTGATCGCATGAGCCAGCGCCTCGTGCACCTGACGCCGTTCAGACAGTGATGCGTTGCCATAGATCGCCGACCGGACGAGTGGATGCCGGAAGCGGACTCGGCCGACGGTGGAGATCAGTCCGGCCGCTTCGGCCGGTGCCGCGGCCTCGACACCGATGCCCAGTCGATCGGCGGCCCTCCACAGCCAGGACGATTCTCCGGTCGGCTCCGCCGCGGCGATCAGCAGCAGGGTGCGGGTCGGCGCGGACAGGTCGTGAAACTGCCGGCTGAACGTCGCCTCGACTCTCGTCGCCGTCGATCTCGCCTCGGCCAGGCCGTAGCCGCCCGCGAGCTCCGTCGGGCTGAGCGCGCGGTGCAGTTCGAGCAGGGCCAGCGGATTGCCACCGGATTCCTCGATGATGTTTTCCCGCATCCGGTCGCTGAGCCGGCCGGGCACCATCGCGGCGAGCAGAGCACGGGCGTCGGAATCGCCGAGCCCGTGCAGCAGGAGTTCGGGCAGACCTGCCAGCTCGGCGGCTGGCTGACGGACGGCGAAGACCATCATGACCGGCTCGGCCAGTAGTCGCCGCGCCACAAATCCAAGGGCCTGCATGGAAGCGCGGTCGACCCACTGCGCGTCGTCGATCACGCAGACCGTCGGGCGCTCGGATCCCGCCTCCCCGAGCAGCGTGAGGACGGCCAGCCCGACGAAGAGCCCGTCCGGAGCATCACCCTCGGTGAGTCCCAGCGCGACTTCGAGGGCGTTGCGCTGTGGCTTGGGCAGCCGGTCTGCCAGAGCCATGAGGGGGGCGCAGACCTGCTGCACGCCGGCGTAGGCGAGCTCCATCTCGGATTCCGCACCGCTGATGCGAATCACGCGAAAGCCCGACGCCTGCTTGTGCATGTCGGTAACCAGAGCCGTCTTACCGATGCCTGCTTCACCGCGGACGACCAGTACCGCGCTCTGGCCTTCCCGGGCATCACTCAGCAGCCCGGCCAGCATCTGCTGCTCGCGTCGCCGACCCAGCAGCGCACCAACACCGACAGCGTTCTCGCGCATGGCAGTCATGGTGGCACGGAGCAGGCGCCCCCGTGGGAGAGCGACCCCGGGGTTTTCCCGGGGTCGACGGCAGACGGTCGGTGTTTCACTGGACGCGGTACATACCGGAGCGAACCGCTCTCAACCCGCGGCGGCGACACCTCTTCCAGGCGAAGGGCTGTGATCCCGATGACCGGCGACAAGACCGTTCACCACGTGACCTGCGTCGTGCTTCGGAAATTCGGTTCGACGACCGTTTTCGAAAACCCGGTCTTTACCGGATGGCTGGCCCTGGTGAATCTGGACCGTGCTCAACGGGTCGCCGTCGTCGCGTGAAATGCGGCCTGGCGTCGCGGCTGTTCTCATGGACTGCAATCGTCCCAAGGCTCAGTGGAATGCGACCTCACCAGGCGCTGGTCTTCTTGTGTTCCACGTATTTCGAGAAGGTGTCTGAGCAGGACGGCGCGAGATCCTCTTCGCTGCGTGCACGCGGCTGATTCCTCTCATCTCGTATGGCGGGAGAACAAAGACATGACGACAACGCTCATCACCGGTGCGAACAAGGGGCTCGGGTTCGAGACCGCCCGCCAGCTCGTGGCCGCAGGTCACACGGTCTACGTCGGTGCCCGGAGCCTCGAACGGGGCCGCGGAGCCGCAGACCAGTTGGGCGCGCGCTTCGTCCAACTCGATGTCACCGACGACGGCTCAGTGTCTGCGGCGGCCAAGGCCATCGAGGCCGACGGCGGGCTCGACATTCTGGTCAACAACGCAGGGATCGAACCGCGAACCGCGGACGGCGGTTTCGTGCCCCCAGCTGAGGTAAACGCCGATTCGGTGCGGACCGTATTCGAGACGAATGTGTTCGGCCAGGTCCGGATGCTCCATGCGTTTCTTCCTCTGCTGCAGCGTTCCGCCGCCCCTGTCGTGGTCAACGTCAGCAGCGGTGCTTCGCTCATGCGTGAACTTGTGGACCCGAACTCGCCGGCACACTTCTATCCCGACATCGCGTACCCGTCTTCGAAGGCCGCGGTCAACATGCTCACGGTCCAGTACTCGAAGGCTTACCCCGACGTGAGGATCAACGCTGTGGATCCGGGGTTCACCGCAACCGACCTCAACCACCACGCCGGTCACCAGACTGTCGCGGAGGGGGCGGAGATCATCGTTCGGATGGCGCAGGTCGGCCCTGACGGCCCCACGGGTGGGTTCTTCGACGCCAAGGGAACCATCGCCTGGTAGCTGCCCGGTGCCGGCGCCCCGGCACGCCTCCGGACGCCGGTCCGGACCGACAAGGCACACCGGAAGGAGACGTACATGTCCGAGGTGAATATCAAGCCCGCAGTCGGATTCATCGGCCTGGGCGACCAAGGGGCACCGATCGCTCAGGCGATCGCTGATGGCGGCTTCCCGCTCCATGTCTGGGCCCGTCGTCCGCAGTCCTTGAAAGTGCTCGACGGCTACTCGCACACCGCGCATGAGACGGTCGCCGAACTCGCCGCTGCGAGCGAGGTAGTGGGACTGTGCCTGAGCGAGGATTCCGACACCATCGAGGTCGCCGACCGAGGCGGACTGCTGCGGAACATGCACCACGGCGCTGTGCTGGTCAATCATGGCACCGGTCTGCCGCAGGCCGCCCGCGAACTCGCGCAGCTGGCCGCCGCCCACGGCGTTGATGTCGTGGACGCTCCAGTGAGCGGGGGACACGCCGTCGCGGTCGCCCGCCAGCTCACCACGATGGTCGGCGGTGACCGATCGGCCGTGGAGCGTGTGACGCCGGTTTTCGAGACATTCTCGAAGTCGGTCATTCACGTAGGGGCGACCGGTGCCGGCCAGTACGCCAAGCTCTTCAACAACGCGCTGATGATGATGAACCACAAGAACGCCGTCGACGTGCTGCGGCTGGCCGAGAAGCTCGATCTGCCGGTGCAGCCACTGCTGGACGTACTCCGCTCAGGGTCCGCGGCCAGCTTCGCCCTGCAGGCGGTCGGTCCGTCCATCACCTCGGACAACGTCCAGCACCTGCAGTCGCTGGAACTCATCGACATGCAGTTGTTCACTGGAGCGGTCGAAGACCTTGGCAGCCAGGCGACACCCGTGATAGATCGCGCGACCTCCGGCGCACGCGAACTCGACGAACTCACCGGCATCGTCGGAGCGTGAGGCCACGTCGGCAGCACTCGACGACTCCAACCGTGGAACGGCGCACACCACCGTCGGACAGGAATACCAGTACGTGCTTGCCTTCCTCATGGGCTCCTTCGCCGGCGGCGTCCTGTTCACCAACTGCGGCACCGGCATGCAGCGCTCGGTCCGTCCCGGGCACTTGGGGCGAGGCTCCGTCGCGCAGCTGGTTGATGAACTCAGCTGGGGCGGTGCAGGCTTCTGGCAACTGACCGTCCTGCCCGTGCTCGGCCTCGTCGGTCTTGCGTTGGCTGATTCCTCCAGGACTGCGATGCCGCATCGTCCGGGAGCAGACTAGCCAGTGCAGCGCCGGGTGGGTCCGGGAACCATGAGGCCGCCATCATGAGTGGGCACGACGGCCTCGGAGAGCGCGTCGGCTCGCGAGTGCCAAGAACAGCCCTTCGGCTCAGTCGAGTTCAGCGGCGAGGCGCTCCAACTGGTCAGCGAGGCTGGGAAGCGAGTTCTCGTCGAGGTGATCGACGACCCGTCTGCGTGCACTCGCAAGATTGGTCGGATAAGCGGACACGAGTCGCCGCCGTCCTTCCGGCGTCAGGGTCGCCACGCTTCCCCGGGCGTCGTGGGCATCACGCCGCTTCTCCACCCAGCCTCGCGTCTGCATGGCATTCACCACTCGCGAAATACGGCTGGCGGACAGTGCTGTCGCCGTGGCGAGATCGGTCATACGCAATTCGCACTCCGCGGCTTCGGAAAGGTGCACCAGGACCGCGTACTCGGACATCGTCAGCCCGGTTGCCTTCAAGAGGTCGTCGTCCAACGCCTTGGGCAGCGCGACCATGACCCGCATCAGCGCACGCCAGAGGCGATCCTCTGTTGAGTTCAAGGGAACATCCGATGTCACCTGAGCAGACTACCTGGGCCGCATGCCCGCTCCGCCGGACGGGTGCTGACCTGGCCCGCAAACCCGGAAGTTCGTCGAGCTCTGCCCGTTCCGCACCCGCAGTTCTCTGAACCTGCTTGCTCTGGGCGCTACGGATTTGTGAGGTTCTCGGGACATGCTTGACGCTTCCTGGCTGTCCTCACGTTGGATACTACTCGGATCTTGCTGATGGGGCCCGGAATTCCTCCGCTCCTTGACGGCGATCTCTTCGCCTTCGTGGAGGATGCGGAAGTGGGTGTCCCCGATGATGACGGTGACCAGCTTGCCGGCGTTCTTCTTGCCGAGCTTCAGGCGTTGTCTGGTGACCATGATCCTTCCGCTGTCGCTCACGCGTCGATGCACCCGCATGGCTCCGGTCGGCATTGCCGGTGCGGGAAGGCGCCCGCTCGTGGTTCTGACCCCGCGCAAGGAGGGCAGTTGCTCGCGGCTCACGGGGCGAGGCCAAGTGCCGATGAGCGTCTCGCGACGACAAACGGTCAAGGAAGTCCTGATGCACTACACGGCCAGTCACGGGTGCTGGTCAGGCAGGCAATGTGAAGAGGCGGTACTCGGAGACCGCAACGAAACCGAGGCGCCGATACAGCAGCTCGCCGGCCGGGCTCGCCGTGAGGGCGGCGCACTTCATGCCGCGCTCCCGTCCGACGCGCAGGGCTGCCGCCGTGAGAGCACTGCCCACGCCGAGTCGGCGGTGGGTGTCGGTGACGTGGACGAGGAAGATGCCGGCGACCCCGTGCGCCGTGATCACCACGGTGGTGCCGATGGCCTGGCCGTCCAGCACTGCGACAAGCCTGACCATGTCTGCGTTGTCCGGGCGCTGTGCCTCGATCCGTACCAAGTCGTCCTGGAGGTCGGACGAGATACCAATGGAAGCGCTGTAGGTACGGACGAGATCGGCCAGACGGCCAGGATCTGCCACCCTCTCGATCCGCAGGCCGATCGGTGGCTCATCCTGCTTCGCCGCCCGGTCGAGCGAGCGGACCATCAGCGGAAGGGCGCCGAACTCCACTGCCCCGTGATCGACGAGAGCGGTGGACGTGCCTTGAGGGCTGTCGGGGCCCACCCACCACCACCAGGGAACGCCAGTGAGTCGCTTACGAGCCTCGTCCAGCGCGTACCCGACTCTGTTGAGGTCCCGCATGCGGACCACACCGTTGAACTGAGGCTGGGCGAGCCCGCTGCGGTAGTAGTCCGCATCGCCCTCGCCGCGCTCCGCCTCACCCCATCCCATCAGGTACTGCCGGAAGTTGGAAGTGACGTGACCGAGGTCCACGTCGGGTGGGAAGTCCGTCGGGGAGGCAGCGTCGGAGGCGCGCGCGGCTGTCGATGTGTTGATGTCTGACACTGTGATCACTCTCGGTGTGGTTCTGCATGGTCTTCGTGGTCCCAGCAGTTCTGGGCCGCACTAGCTCCCTCCACAGTAAGTGATTGTTGCTTGCGTAGGCACACATGTGGCATCGTGATGGCGGGCTTCCGGCGGTTCCGTCGGCTCGTGCCCGGCACCCGCATGGTGTCTGGTCGGTCGACGGTGGGCGCGCTCACGGCAGGTTTCGTGCTTTGGGCGGGGCCGGCCCTTGGCAGGCGGGCTCGACGCCGCCGTCGCGGGCGCCTCCGCCAGTTCGTTGCGTGAGATCCAATGAAGAGGAACGTCAGTGAATTCAGCAGTCAGCGAGCGCATGGCCGACGTGCGCGACATGTATATGGCTCACACCATGATGCGCAGAGAATTCCGGCTGCTCCCGCAGCTGGTGCGCGACGTGACGCCAGGTGACATCAAGCGTGCAGAAATCGTCGGTGCTCATGCGGAGTTGCTGTGCCTCGTGCTGCACCTGCACCACGAAGGGGAGGACCTCGTGCTGTGGCCGCTGCTGCTCGAGCGCGGTGGTCAGGAGGCCACCTCCGTCGTACCCGGCATGGAGGAGCAGCACCATGCGATCGAGCGAGCGCATGCAACGGTGACGGCCCTTCTTCCGAGCTGGCGTGCCACGGCCCGGGGCGGGGATGAACTTGCCTCTGCCCTCGACCAGCTGCTGACGGTGCTCCTGGAACACATGGCGCTCGAAGAGAAAGAGATCCTTCCGCTGGCCGCGAAACACGTCACCGCGGCGGAGTGGGAACAGATGGGGCAGCACGGGATGGCCAAGAGCCCGAAGAAGACCCTCCCACTGACCTTCGGCATGGTGATGTACGAAGGCGACCCAGCGGTAGTCAAGGCGGTGCTGGCTCACGCGCCGCTGCCGGCCCGGTTGCTCATGCCGCACATCGGGCCGCGCCTGTATGCCTCACACGCCAAGCGCGTCCACGGGACGCCCACTCCGCCCCGCCTTGGCAGTTGACCGGGCAGACGACTGCTCCTGTCTGTCGAAACGCCGCCAGGCGGCGGGGCGCAAGGCTGTCGCGGGCCGACCGTCCGTTGCTTGGGATAGGCGCATTCTTTCGCGTGGGCCGACGGCAACCGCATAGTCGGCGCGCTTGTCCGACGCCCAATGGGCCATCTGTGAACGGAAAGCCATCATGAAGATCGGGTTCGCCCTCCCATACCTGAACAACCTCGCCCATCAGGTGGATCGGGCGGCAGAATTCGCCCGAGAAGCAGAGAAGGCCGGGGCAGCGAGCCTTTGGGTGGGAGACCGCAATTTTGCCGCAGTCAATCCCAAGATCGGGATAGGGGGCGTCGGCGACACGACCATCCCGGTCGAGTACCGGACCGCGGCGGATCCCTTCGTGCTGCTCGGCGTCGCGGCCGCGGCGACGGATCGGATCAGCCTGGGCACACACGTTCTCATTGGGCCGATCTATCCGCCGGTGCAGTTGGCCCGCAGCCTGACCACGATCGACCTGGTCAGCGGCGGGCGTCTGATCCCAGGCTTTGGAGTCGGCTGGTCTCCCGAGGAGTTCGAGTCGGCGAACGTTGATTTCGCCAGGCGCGGCGCGCGCATGAACGAGCTGCTGGATGCCCTGGAGCTGCTGTGGACCGTGGACCCGGTGGAGTATCACGGCCGCCATCTTGAGGTGCCTCTGCAGCATGCACCCCTCAAGCCGGTGCAGAAGCCACGGCCGCCGTTCTACATCGGTACGGCGAGTCGGGTCCGAAGTGCGCTCCAGCGTGTTGGGGAGCGTGCCGACGGCTGGCTTCCGGCATGCATCGTGCCGGTGTACGTGGATGCTGATGCCGTGCTCGCGCAGCGTGCGCTCATTGACGGGTTCGCCGTGGCGGCAGGGCGCGATCCGGCGCACATCGACACGATCATGCGCGTCAACGTTGTCGAAGGAACGCCACTGACCCAGGTCTCGGATGTGATCAAGTCCCTGGCGGAGCGCACCGGTATCGATCACTTCATGGTGGAGTCGATGTCTCTGCCCCACATCGATGCTTCGATGGAGCTGGTCACGGAGATGACGACTCTCATACAGCGGGGCTGAGGGCCGGCACGGCCGGTCTCTCTCACCTCGTACGGGACGGCGCAGTCGAAGAGCTGGGCGAACAAGCGCCGTCCATGGTCGGCCCTGGGCCGGTCGCGAACTCGACGACCTGACACGCATCGTCGGAGCTTGAAGCGTCCCCTGATCCCGCGTCGGCACAGCACAGGCCGCTGGCTCCACAAGAACCAGCAGGAGTGAACCCACGACGGCTCACCAGCTCCGGTAGGGATCACGTCGCCAGTTGAACAGCAGTAAGAGCAACTCCATGTCGGAACGCAACTCCGAGCACCAACCACGCCCCCGCAACTCACTGGCCACCAAGGCGCTCCTGTTGCCTGCCCGCCACGAGCGAATTTGCCGAGCACGGTCACGCCGGCGCGCGCATTGATCGCATTGCGGAACGCGCTGGTGCGAACAAGCGACCGATCTACGTGTACATGATCAGATGCATGCCCTTGTGGAAGCGGTAACGCTGCCAAACGGCGATCTGTAGGCCTTCGCAGCCGCCCCGTACGACTACATCATCGCCAACCCCGAAGTGGGAAGGATCGCCGCCTGGCGATGTTCCGAACAACCCGAACCGTCTGCAGCCGAGATCGAGAGCTTCAGGGACAGGGTCCGCCTGGTCGAGGCAGTGCAGCGAGCAGGGAGGCTCCGCGGACATCCCCGCCATCGACCTCTTCGCGATCGTGCTACGCCTGACTGAGAGCTGGCTGAGCGCCCCCCGGCCCTGAAGGCTGCAAGCGGAGAGGACTCCCTCGCGGGGCAGCGACTCGCCGAGCACCGCACTGCCCTGCTGGAGGCGGTACGCGGCGTCGTCGAACCGCGACGGCCGTGACCGGGGGTCTGATCTCACACCCGATTGGGGCGTGTCTCTGCCCAGCACCGTGTGCGCCCTGAACTCCTCAGCTTCCCTGACGCGGCGTCAACTCACCGTGGATGCAGCTGTGAGGATCAGTTCCGCGATGTCCTTCGGGCGGGAGATCAGGGACAGGTGTCCGGCGTTGACCTCGATGGTCTGTGCTTTCATACGGCGAGCCATGAACCGTTCCAGGTCGGGGTTGATCGTGCGGTCGTCCTTGGAAACTGCATACCAGGACGGCTTGGTCTGCCAGGCTGCCGCGCTCGTGGTCGGTGGGGTGGTCGAAAGCAGCCCCTGCGCGGCGTAGAGGGTGAGGGCCTCCTGGCGGGTGACACCGTTGGCGAAGTCCCGCAGGAACGCCCGCTTGTTCAGCCATCTGAAGCCGTCGGACGTGATGACGCCGGAGGTGACGGGGGGTGTGGGGAAGCGGGCCGACAGGGCGGCGAAGTCTTCTCCGGCTTCGGGGGCGCGCGCGGCGACGTAGACGAGGCCAGCGACGTTGTGAGCGAGTCCTACTTCGGAGATGACAGTGCCGCCGTAGGAGTGGGCGGCGAGGATGACGGGGCCGTCCTGGCGGGCGAGGGCGAACCTGGTCGCGGCGGCGTCGTCGGCCAGAGACGTCAGGGGATTTTGAACCGCTGTCACGTTCATGCCGGCATGCTGGAGCAATGGAATGACCTTGCTCCATGACGAGCCGTCGGCGTAGGCGCCGTGGACAAGAACGACGTTGCGTACCCGATGGGTTCGGTTGGGCAGGCCTGCTGCGCGGGCGGCGGTGGCGGATGCCCCTTGGGCGGCTGCGAGTGATGCGCTGAGCATGGTGAACCGGCGTCGGCTGATCAAGGCGTTGCCTCTTTCCACGAGTTGCGATCTCTGATGGTGCGGAGAAGACGCCGGGATGCGTCACACACCGCAGCTTGGCTCGGTGACCAGGGCTTCCCAGCGCAGGTGGTTCAGTTCCTCACCGAGTGGAGGGAGTTCACAGGCCTTCTTCAGCCATTCCCGTCTCGTGTGGGGCCGGTGTGCCCCGGTGCCGTGGCTCCGCGTGATGCGAACCGAACACCTACCAGAGGACGGCCCTTGACCGGCACGGGGCCACTCCGACCATCCGCGATCCCACTGGATCTGAGTAACCCATGCGCAGGAGACCGCATCGGGCGTGCCAGGTAAGGGTCGGTTTACCGTGAAGCTGGAAGTCGACGGTAATCAGAACGGACGCACGTAGGTGCCCCACGAGGGGGTCCGGAGCGGCGAGTCACCGGTGACGGTCTTGCGCTCGTGCTGTGTGCCGGTGTGCAGCGTTCCATCCGGTTCACGGTGTGTCGCCTTCACGACAGCGGACCGGTGCCTCGACGCACGTGCGATGGAAACGCTTAGGCCGATCGCCGGACATGCCGATCACGAACGGCGGTGAGATGCCGGTTGCTGTCAATGGATACAGGCTGTGGTGCGACGTCGCTCCGAGCGAGGATGTTTCGACCATCGTCCTCCCTGCTCGATTCCGTGCAGCACTTGCCGTTCCGGGAACGGGGTCGGCCGACTGGTATCGCTGCGTGCGGCGCAAGCCCGCCAGGTGGTGGGGGAGACGGACGCTGAGGAGGGGGCGGGCGGCCCGTGGGGGCCATCGACGTGGACCTGCTGTCCCCTGGAGCTAGAGATCGCACACCTGCACGCCGTGGCGGTCACGGCCGGGGCGGGGCTCGTGGTCGGAGGGTTCATGCTGTTGGAGGTGTGAGAGCACTGGCTGGGATTCGAGGAAGGAGCCCGTGTGGTCCTGGTCCAGCCGGGACGGCCGTGCGGCGATGATTGCGGTTTCGAGGCCAAGGTCCTGGGGCCTGGCGGCCGGGACGTTGGGACCGGATTGTCGCAGGCGCGACTTCTTGGGGTGCTGCCGCCATCGCCCGTCATACCCGTGCTTGCGCTGACGAGTTATGTGAGGCCGGCTTCGAATCGCGGTCGAGGACCAGCATTACATCGGCACATTCGCCGCAACAGTGCCGGTGTGCTCGCCTTCTTCGTCGTCATCGCCTACGCCGACATGGGACTGCCGTCGGCCTTCAGTCTCGTCATCCGGCAGGCCGCACTCGTGCCCACCATGATCGGCCTCGCCGCCGTCCCGTCGGTTGGCACCGTCCTCGCCGTCATGATCACTCTTCATAGCGACACACCTGGACGCTGACCGGCGACCGGCTCCGGACGCCGGTCAGCGTCCGGAGGCGGGGCAGCCAGATCGGCCCCAACGGCACGTGCCGCCACTGGCGCATCGTGGCCTGGGCCAACGACGGGTTTCGCTCCGCGGTTGAGGTCACGGCCCACACCGTGGAACCTTCGCCCGGGCGCGCAAGTCTCCGCATCGAACACGGATGGCAGCGGGCCGGAAATGAGCAGACCGCTCTCGACCGGCTCCGAGTTCATTTCAGGGCGTCCGGCCCACGATCCCGATCACTTCGACACATCGACCCAGACGGTCTTGCCTCGGCCGTTGGGGGAGCTGCCCCAAGCGGAGGACAGCCACTCCATGATGCCCATTCCTCTGCCGTGCTCAGCGACGGCATTGGCTTCGTCGGACTGGGTGACGGAAGTCGGGACGGGGGGCGTGGCATCGGTGTCGCGCACCTCGAGGTGAACTCGGTCGGGGTATTCGCGCAATCGCACCTCGACCTCGCTGTCAGCGTGAATGAGGGCGTTGGTGACGGCCTCGGACGTGATGACCTCCAGGTCGTCCGAGAGGTGGGCGAGATGCCGCTGTTCGAGGTATCCACGTACGAAACGCCGGGCCGCTCGTACGCTGCCGATGTCGTGCCGGGCGATCCACATCTGGTCCCCTCTGGGCATCGGGCCCAACGGGCCGCCTTCGTAGAGGGCCAGGAGCAGGACCATGTCGTCATCCCGGCGCGCGGATCGTGCAGCCTGGTCGACGGCCTCGTCTGCGAGCCCCTCGAGGGACTTTCGCTCTACGCCCTCCATTGCCTGGAGGAGTTCACTGGCCGCCGAGATTGGGTCGCCGTCCGGCTCGCGTGCAATGCCATCCGTGTACAGCATCAGCAAGCTGCCTGCCGGGACGGGGATTTCGGTCGTGGCGTAGCGATGGTTGGAGATGACCGCGAGCGGCGGATTGGACGGCACCGGCGGGAGAATCAATTCGCCGTCCGGCGTGCGCAGCAGGGGCGCGGGATGTCCCGCCGAAGCGATGTCGGCCGTTTCTAACTCCGGGTCGAAGCGCACAAAGCAGCAGGTGGCATAGATATCAGCCTCGAGTTCGGCGAGCAGTTCACTGGACCTGGCCATGACGGTGGCCGCGTCGTGGCCTTCGGCAGCATATGCGCGCAGCCCACTGCGGAGCTGCCCCATGATCACCGCGCTGTCCACGCCGTGTCCCTGGACATCGCCGACCACCAGGCCCACCAGCTTTCCGGGCAGTGGGATTACGTCATACCAGTCGCCGCCCATGCCTGCGGAGGCAGGCGGGGGTAGGTAGCGTGCCGTGGTGACAACCTGCGACAAGGCCGGAATGCTGCGGGGGAGAAGCTTTCGTTGCAAGGCATCTGCGAGGCACCGTCCTGCTTCGCTGAGGCGTTCGCGCTCCAGGGCCACGGCCAGATTGCCGGTCATCATGAGCAGCAGCACCTGCTCGTCGGTCTCGAAAACCCGGGCGTGGTCGAAGCCCAGCAGGCAACTGCCCACGACACGGTCGCCTGCGGTCACCGGCAGCACCGCCATGGCCTGGAGGTCGCCGATGTCGGCCTGCGGAAACAAGTCGCTCACCGTGCGGGCATCAGAGAGGTAGAGGGGCTGCCCTGTCCGCAGTACGTTCGCCGAGGGAATCGCGCTGTCGAGGTGCTGGCGATGGATGGCCTTGGCGAGTCCCGTCGCTCGGCGTTGGCCCACGACGCGGAGTCTGCCCTGGTCCGCAATGGCGACGACCAGTGTCTGCCCGCCGAACGGCCTGACGATCCAGTCATCGGCCGCGCGCATGACCTCTTCTATCCCCGAGGCCTGGTTGAGGGCCTCGGAGAGCATGTGGAGCTGATACATCTGCGTGAGTGCCGGAGAGCCTCCGAGTTCGGGAACTCCCCAGGTGGGCCAGCCGCTGCCATGGCGTGGCGCTTTCGACGCGGCCGTTTTGCCGCTGGCCAGGGGGATGACTGTGGGAGCGGGGCCGGACGCAGGGCGCATTGATTCGCTGGAGCGCCCGTCGATGAGTGACTCCACCGTCTGCTCCGCCAGATGCGACATGAGGTTCAGGAGATGAGGCATGTCGTACGGACGCGGAGGTGACCACAGGGCGGTCAAGATGCCGATGACCCTGCTTTCGCCCATCAGCGGAGCGGTGACGAATGAGTGCGGGTAGGGGATGAGCCGGAGCGCGCGCTCCTCGCCGCCTGTGAGGATCGGAAGAGCTGAGCCGATGGGATCTCCAGTTCGCGGAACAGCCGCCGAAACGAGCGGGCTGTCACGCGGGATGCGCTGCGGGATCGTGAAGACGAAAGGCGGTTCACCGCCTACTGCTGTCGCGACCAGATCCCCTGCGTCGGCGTCGATCAGGTAGACCACTGAGAGGAACGCGCCGAGTTCATGGGTGGCCTGGCGCAGGGCATCCGCGAGAACACGATCCTGCCGGACTCGAGCGGCAAAGGCTTGGCCTCCGGCTCTGTCCATCATCACCTCCGGCTCTCGGGTGTGCCCAACCAGGCAGAGACTATGACTCAAACTTGGATACGGGTAATTATGAGGGCATTTACGCCTATTAGATGCTTCATTCGTGCCGTATGCACCGCGTTGCCACTACTCCGCTCAAGGGCTTCCCATAGTGGTGGAAGGACCAGCTGCGCCGAGAGGGCTGTCCCGTCCCGTGGCGGCGCCGTCGAGATCCTCGACGGGTGTGGTCGAAGGCGCCGTAACCAGGTGACCGTCTGGGGTACGGGGCCCGGCGATCTGCGGCTGCGCCGTGTGGGCGCGAGTGACCAAAAGCGATGCCGCAGGCAGGCAGCGGCGGGGCTCAAGGGCCCCGGCTGGGTGCCCGCCGGGATGGTGTGTCAGACCATGGCGAGCCGATCCATCAGCAGCTCCACCCTCCGCTCGGCGTCCCCCGGCGGCAGCGAGTGATCCACGTCGGCGCTATCGGTGCTGAACAGTCCGGCGAACGTTCGGAAACGCCATTATTATGATCACCGTGGGCAACGTCGATCACCCGCGGGAGCTGGAGCTGACCGGCATGGACCTGTTCGCCGCCGCCGCGCAGCACCTGGGTGAGGACCGGGGCACCGCGGATCGCCGGAGCACGGGGCCTGGTCGAATTGACCGCGCCGACGGGGAAGTGACGCCATGAAAAGAAGACGCCAGCAGTGATCACGGCACTGATCGACGCGACGACAGTAACGCCGCCGACTCCGATGCTTTCATCGCCGCCTTCAGTGTCGCTTATGTTCGCGAGTGAGGCTGGGAGTTCACAGGAGGCGAAGGGACGAGATCTTCACCGTCGTCAGCATGTAGGTTTCCGAGCTGATGCACCCACATCCGGGTGGCTCGTGTGCTGTGAAGAGGTAGTCTGCTCCGGTGACATCGGATGTTCCGTTGAACCCAGCAGAGGAACGCTTTTGGCGTGCTCTGATGCGGGTAATGGTTGCTTTGCCGAAGGCTTTGGATGACGATCTTCTGAAGGTAACCGGACTGACGATGTCCGAGTATCAGGTCCTGGTGCACTTGTCCGAGGCCCCGGAGCGCGAAATGCGTATGACGGACCTTGCCGTGGCGACGGCCCTGTCCGTCAGCCGTATCTCGCGAGTAGTGAATGCCATGCATACGCGGGGTTGGGTGGATAAGCGACGCGATACACGCGATGCCCGGGGCAGCGTAGCGAGCCTCACTGCCGAAGGGCTGCGCCGACTCGAGTCCGCTTATCCGACAAACCTGGCGAGCGCGCGCAAGCGCGTCATTGAACATCTGGACAAGAGGTCATTGGCCAGCTTCGCTGGACAGCTCGAAACTATCAGTGCTCAACTCGATTAAAGGT
>NZ_JAFFSU010000002.1 GCF_017948455.1 Streptomyces sp. GESEQ-4 | reverse complement strand
GCCTGCTGAGTCGCTGCCGGGACCTCGTGCCGCGTTCTTGCCGGCTGACGCGAGGCGGTCAGAGGCTGGCTCTGCCGTGGGTAAAGTAGCCGCGGAAACAGATGTCGGACTTGGGGATGTGGCGGGTGCCGACGAGATGGCGGCGCACGCCGGTCGCCAGCGAGGATTCGCCTGCTGTCCAGGCGTAGAAGCGGCCGTCGGGAAGCTGGTCCTGCTTCACCGCCTCAAGGGCGAGGGCGCCGGGTTTCGCGGAGGGATCACTGCGCGGCAGCCAGTGGATGGCGGTGCCCGGGGGCGCAGTGATCTCACTGCGGATGTCCTCAGGGGCCGGGACCTCGAGGAACACCTCGGCCGGCAGCGCCTCGGAGGTCTCGGTGGAGCGTTCCAGGATGGCGAGAATTGCCGGCAGCGCGCTCTCGTCACCTACAAGAAGCTGCCAAGTGGCGCCAGTGGTGGGCGCGTAGCTGTATCCCTGGTCCAAGAAGGCCACCTTCGCCCCGGGCTCGGCAGCCAGCGCCCACCGGCTCCCGGGGGCAGCGGGCTTGTGGGATGCGTTGCTTTCGTGGAGCGCGATCTCGATGTCGAACGCCAGCGCGTCGCGCCTGAAACGCCGGATCGAGTACGTCCTGACCCTTGGGCGCTGCTTGGCGGAGCCTTGCAGGGTGAGCTGGAGAATCCACCGCTCACTGCTCGGCAGGAAGACGTTGTCATCGTCAGGGTCGGCGAAGAAGAGGCGACCGGACTGGTCGAACCCCGACCGATCGAGGTGCTGGATGTCGTCTCCACCCAGCGTGATGGACATGAAATGAGGGCTGATCTGCTCACTGCCCTGCACCGTCAGCGACAGCATCCGCCGCCTGCGCGGGCGCTGGATTCGGGGAGTCATCGCCGGCAGCTCTCACGGCGGCGGGCGCGGGTCTCAATGCTCATGCGCCCACTGTCAGCTCCAGGATGCCCGTCAGGCCACCGGTAAACTGACGCCTTATGCCGAAAGACCGCCAACCTTCGACAGCGCCCGCAGAAACCGAAGAAGCGACGCTGCAAGGGGCAGCGTGGCTACCGCACGGTTACCAGCTCGATCCGCACTCACACCCCCAGGGGCAGATCGTGTACGCCGCTGCCGGCGCGCTGGCCACCGCGACGGAGCGCGGTACCTGGGTCGCCCCGGCCAACCGTGTCACGTGGACGCCGCCGCACTTCGCGCACTCGCACCGCTTCTACGGCCAGACCGATGTCCGTCTGCTCGCCGTCCCGCTCGACCTGTGCGCGGAGCTCGTGGATCATCCAAGCGTCTTCGCGGTGAGCCCCCTCTTGCGCGAGGCACTCCTTGCATTCACCGACCGGCCGGAAAGGCGGCCCGGTGCGCACAGGAGACTGCTCACCGTGATCGTGGACGAGCTCGCCGACGCCGCCGAGCAGTCCTTGCACCTACCCGAAGCCAGTGATGACCGGCTGCGTTCCGCTACCGATCTGCTGCATGAGGATCCTGCCCGGCCCGCCACCCTGGCGGAGCTGGGACGGATGGTGGGGGCCAGTGAGCGCACCCTGAGCCGCCTGTTCCATGCAGAACTGAGTATGAGCTTCCACCGCTGGCGCACCATCCTGCGCATCCACCACGCCCTGGCGCACCTCGCCGACGGCATGTCCGTCACCGAGACCGCGGTGGCGTGCGGCTGGTCCAACCCCTCCAGTTTCATCGACGCCTTCACCGAGGTCGTCGGCCAGACACCCGGCCGCTATCAGGCGGACCTACGCAACTCCAGCAAGTAGCCGAACCCGCTTCCAGTGCTCGAGAAACACTTCGGTGCCGCGCGCCCCAAGGGATTGGCGGCTTTTCCGTATCTGCTGTCCATTCACCGGTGGTGGACTGAATGGTGTGGGTTCCAGAGTGGTGCCATGACCGAGACACGCGAAAACACGACCGTCGTCATCATCGGGGCCGGTGTCGCCGGCCTGACGCTCGGCAACTTCCTGCTGCGCAACGGCATCGACTGCATCGTGCTGGAAAAGCACCCCCGCGCCTATGTAGAGCAGCGCCAGCGCGCCGGGACCATCGATGCCTTCGGGGTGCGGATGTTCCGTGAGTGGGGTCTGGAAGAGGTCCTGGCCGGCGACACCATGCCGGAGAGCGAGGGCGGCTTCTACATCGATGGCGAAGCGATGCCGATCGACGTGGCCGACGACAACAACGAAAGCCTCTACTGTCCCCAGCAGGTACTCGTGCGCAACCTCACGGACGTCTTCCTGCGCGACGGCGGAGACCTCCGCTACGAAGCGGCCGCTGTCTCCTGGGAGGACGTCACCGGCGAGCGCCCCGTCGTGCGCTACCGGCAGGCGGACGGTTCAGCGAAGGCCATCGACTGCGACTTCATCGCCGGCTGCGACGGCTTCCACGGCGTGAGCCGGGGCACCATCCCCGCCTCCGCGCTGACCGAGTACTCCCACGAGTACGGATACTCCTGGCTCACCGTCCTGGCCGCGGTGCCGGCGAGTCCGTCCGGCATGGCAATCCACGAACTGGGCCTGGCAGGCATGATCCCCCGGGGCCCGCAGGCCAGCCGCATCTACCTGCAGTGCTCGATCGACGACACCCCCGAGCAGTGGCCGGACGAGCGCATCTGGAGCGAGCTGGAGGCCCGCTTCGGCTGCCCCGTATCGAGCGGCAAGATCGTCACCAAGCAGATCGTGCCGCTGCGCAGCGTGGTGTTCGACCCGATGAGCTACGGCAAGCTGTTCCTCCTCGGCGACGCGGCCCACATCGTTCCGCCGATGAGCGCCAAGGGCATCCACCTCGCCCTTCACGACACCGAGGTCTTCGCCCACGCCGTTATCCGCCGGGTCAAGGAAGGCGACTCCAGCCTCCTCGACAGCTACTCCGAGACCTGTCTGCCGCACATCTGGAACTACCAGGCGTTCGCGACCTGGATCACCGACACCATGCACAACGCAGGCTTCACCGGCTACGAAGGCGAGTTCCGCAAGCAAGTCGCCCGCGCCGAACTGCAGCGCCAGTTCACCTCGGACGCGGCGAACAAGCTGTTCAGTGAACTCATCGCCGGAACCAACTAGCCACAACAGAGGTCCCTTTGCCGCACCCCAATGCCCGACTCACCGTCCATGGCAGACGGCTCCCGATCGACCGGGGCCGCGCGGGCAGGCCCGTTGCCCATGTCGCCGACGAAATGGGCATCTCCCACGCCACCGCCCACAAGGGGGTTCGGCGCTGCCGAGCCGAAGGTAACGCGGGACTGTATGACCGACCTCGCCGTCCGCGAACGACGCCGCGCCGCACCCCCACCGATGTCGAGAGCCGGATTTGCGAGTTGCGGCGCGAACGCAAGCTCGGCCGCGCGCGAATCGGCCCGATCCTGGGAATCCCCGCCTCGACGGTTCGCTCGCCAGAGGGCCAATGCCAATCGGCAGGCCACCACCGACGCGTGCAAGGGCGGCAGTCCGGTTCCTGCTACCGGTCCCGGTTGTTCGCCCAGGTTCTCGGCGCCAGCGGCACCATCCACAAACGCACCACGAGTGCCACACAGCACTCGACGGCCAGCCACCCATCAGCCGCGTCAACAACCCTGCGGGTCAAAACAGCTGGCGCTCCGCGAGAAGTGCCCCCGATGGGCCGTCGATCGTCTGCGGGCTCGTCGTGGCTGGTCGCGCCCCGCGGCGGAGCCGCATATGTCACAGCCCCGCGCCCGGTCACTCGTGGGCCAGAGCCCCCAGCGGATCGTCCAGCACCGGCTGCCACGCCAGTTCCGCCGCGCCGACCAGGCTGTTGTGGTCGAGCGTGCATGCCAGGATCGGCACGCCGCCGCTCTGGCCCCACAGACTGCGGTCGGCGACGACGGCGCGCAGCCGCTCCGGGTCGGCTTCGAGCAACGTGCGGTGCAGTCCGCCGAGGATGATGCGGTCCGGGTTGAGGATGTTCACCAGGCCCGCGAGACCGAGGCCGAGCCGGTCGATCAGCTCCTCGGTGGCTCTACGGACGGACACGTCGTCGTACCGGTTGCGGATCAGGTCGTCGGACTGCCGCACCAGCGACATCTCGGGGCCGGGTTCGCGTCCCGCCGCGGTGAGGAAGGCCAGCGGGTCGGCCTCGACGTCGAGACAGCCGCGGCTGCCGCAGTGGCAGGGGCGGCCCTCCGGGTTGACGGTGAGGTGGCCGACCTCCAGGGCCAGGCCCGAACTGCCGGTGTGCAGACGCCCGTCGAGGACGAGCGCGCCGCCGACGCCCCGGTGCCCGGTGGCCACGCACAGCAGGTGCCGGGCGCCGCGGCCGGCGCCGTGCCGGTGTTCGGCGAGCGCGACGAGGTTGACGTCGTTGCCCGCGAACGCCGGTCCGGTGATCCCGGCGGCGCGTACGCACTCCGCGAAGATCCGGCGGACGGGCGCGCCCACGGGCCAGGCCAGGTGCAGCGGGTTCAGGGCCAGACCGTCCGGTTCGGCGACCGCGGACGGCACGGCGAGCCCGGCGCCCACGCAGCGCCGCCCGGTCGTGCGCAGCAGGTCGGCGCCCGCCTCCACCACGGATCCGAGGACCTTCGCGGGGTCGGCGTCGATGGTCTCGCAGCCCGGCGCGGTGGCGACGATCCGGCCGCCGAGCCCGACCAGTGCCGCCCGGAATCCGTCGGCGTGCACCTGTGCGGCGAGGACGACGGGCCCGTCCTCGGCGACGGACAGCCGGTGCGAGGGCCGCCCCTGCGAACCGGCCGCGGCGCCGGGCCGGGCGTCGACCCGGATCAGCCCCAGCGCCTCCAGCTCGGCGGCCACCGCGCCCGCCGTCGCCCGGGTCACCCCCAGTTCGGCGGTGAGCACGGCCCTGGTCGGCGCCCGCCCGGTGTGCACGAGCTCCAGCGCGGGCCCGAGCGCACCGCGCCCCCGGTCCAACCGCGTCCTCGAGGTGGTCCCTTCCCCCGCCGGCCGGGGGTCCGCCTTCCCGCTCATGACGGCGAGTCTCCCATGATCCGCAGGTCGAGCGGGCTGGGGCCGGTCCGGCGGATCAGGCCGGCTGCACGGAACGGCACCCCGTCAGTGCGGGTGAGCGGGGGGGCGATGGGGGTGCCTCCCGCGCGAGCGCACTCGAGCGTGGGGAATCGGCGGCCGACGACAACGCCGCAGAGCGGCGTTGTCGGCCCCCGCGACGCCGGCATGATCCGCCGGACGGGCCCTACAGGCCGCTGACTCTGAGCGTGACGTTCAGCCGCCCGGTCAGGCCCAACTCGGGCGGTGCGGTGCCCGGGTACACCCGCGGAACCCCGTGGTAGGCGAGCCGGGACGGTCCCCCGAACACGAACAGGTCCCCGCTGCGCAGTTCGACGTCGGTATACGGCCGGGTCCTCGTCTCGGTGTTGCCGAAGCGGAACACGCAGGTGTCGCCGAGGCTGAGTGAGACCACCGGCGCGTCGGATTTCTCGTCGCTGTCGCGGTGCATGCCCATGCGGGCGTCGGCGTCGTAGAAGTTGATCAGTGCGATGTCGTACGCCACAGCCGGTTCGCTCAAGGCGTCGCGCACCGCCCGGCACCCCCATTCGCCCAGCCACTCCGGGAACGGCTTCACGGGCGCGCCGTCCCCGTCGACGACCGTGCGGGCATAGCCGTACGGATACCAGTGCCGGCCCAGGCAGACCTGCCGGGCGGTCATCGTGCCGCCGCCGGGTGTGCGGACCGTGCGGAGGCCTGCCGGCGGACGGGCCCAGTCGCGGCAGGCCTCCAGCAGCTCGCGTTGGCGCTCCGCGTCCAGCCAGTCCGGGACGTGCACCGCGCCGGGCGCGATCTCCGTACGGGCCCTGGGGAACAGCTCGGCGTCCATGCCCCCCATCTTGCCGCCGCGATAGGCCGTCTTTCGTCTGCGGGCCTCGTTGTGGCTGGTCGCGCAGTTCCCCGCGCCCCTTACGGGGCGCTGCCCTACCGCAGCTGACTTCACCAGGGGCCGCTTAGGCTGGGCGCACGATGGACGACCGTATGACGACACCCTGGGGCGAGCTCGCGCTGGCCCGTTTCCCTGAGGACCCGCGTGAGAGGCTGCGCGCGTGGGATGCCTCCGACGACTATCTGCTGAGGCATCTCGCGGACCAGGAGGTTCCGCTGTCCGGGGCGGTCGTGGTTCTCGGCGACCGCTGGGGCGCTCTGGTCACGGCGCTCGCGGCGCAGCGGCCGGTGCAGATCACGGACTCGTATCTGGGCCAGGAGGCGACCCGCGCGAACCTCGCGCGCAACGACGTCGAGCCCGGCGCCGTCACCCTCCTCACCACGCAGGATCCGCCGCCCGCACGGGTCGACGTCCTCCTCGTCCGGGTGCCCAAGAGCCTGGCGCTGCTGGAGGACCAGTTGCTGAGGCTGGCGCCCGCGGTGCACGAAGGGACGGTCGTCGTCGGTGCCGGCATGGTGAAGGAGATCCACACCTCCACGCTGCGGCTGTTCGAGCGGATCCTGGGCCCGACCCGCACCTCGCTCGCCGAGAAGAAGGCCCGGCTCATCTTCTGCACGCCCGAGGCCGCCCAGGCGCCGTCCGCCAACCCATGGCCGCACACCTACACGCTCCCCGACGACATCGGCCCGGCCTCCGGTGCCACCGTCGTCAACCACGCCGGCGTGTTCTGCGCCGAACGGCTCGACATCGGCACGCGCTTCTTCCTGAAGCATCTGCCGTACGACACCGGCGGCGCACGCGTCGTCGATCTGGGCTGCGGCAACGGTGTCGTCGGCACGGCGATCGCGCTGGCCGCTCCCGAGGCCGAGGTGCTGTTCACGGACGAGTCGTTCCAGGCCGTGGCCTCGGCGGAGGCGACGTACAAGGCGAACGGGGTATCGGGGCATGCCGAGTTCCGGGTCGGGGACGGGCTGGTGGGGGTGCCCGCGGGCAGCGTCGACCTCGTGCTCAACAATCCGCCGTTCCACTCCCACCAGGCGACGACCGACGCGACGGCATGGCGGATGTTCAGCGAGGCGCGGCGCGCGCTGCGGTCCGGGGGTGAGCTGTGGGTGATCGGCAATCGGCACCTGGGCTACCACGTGAAGCTGCGGCGGTTGTTCGGCAACAGTGAACTGGTCGCCGGCGACCCGAAGTTCGTGGTGCTGCGAGCCGTCAAGGAGTAGGAGCCGTGGGTGTGTCCGAGGATTCGGTGCGGGACTTCTACGACGAGCTGGCCCCCGACTACCACCTGATCTTCCCGGACTGGGACGCGAGCATGGCGCGACAGGCGGCGGTGCTGGACAAGGTGATCCGGCCGCGCCCGGGAGCCGGGCCGCGCAGGGTCCTGGACTGCTCCTGCGGAATCGGTACCCAGGCGATCGGGCTGGCGCGGCTGGGACATCAGGTCGTCGGCAGCGACCTGAGTCCCGTGGCGGCCGCACGCGCGGCCAACGAAGCCGCCGCTCGTGGCGTACGCCTTCCGGTGGCCGTCGCGGACATGCGGCGGCTGCCGTTCACGCCGTCCGTGTTCGACGTCGTCGTCTGCGCCGACAACGCGTTGCCGCATCTGCTGTCGGCGCGGGACGTCGAGGCGGCGCTGACGGGGATCCGCCGGGTACTTCGCGAGGACGGGTTGCTGGTGGTCACCGTCCGGGACTACGAAGAGGCCCGACGGACCAGGCCCACGGCGGCCCCTCCTCAGGTCTCACGCACCGGGGACGGTGAGGTGATCACCTTTCAGCTGTGGCACTGGCACGAGGACGGCGAGCGCTACGACCTGGAACACTTCCAGCTCCTCCCGGCGGGCGACGGCTGGAGTGTGCGCGTGCGTCGCACCACCTACTGGGCGCTGACTCGCGGGCAGTTGACCGACCTGGTGACCGCGTCCGGTTTCACGGACGTCACTTGGCACACTTCGTTCTACCAGCCGCTGCTCACCGCCCGCCCAGCACCCGGATGATCTCCGCGACCGTCCGCACCATCGCCTCACGCCCGACACTCAGGTACTTCCGCGAGTCCACGGCGTCGGGGTGGGCAGCCAGGTACTCCCGTATCGCGCCGGTCATCGCGAGGTTGAGGGCGGTGCCGATGTTCACCTTGGCGATGCCGCCCGCGACGGCCGCGGTCAGTTCGGAGTCGGGTACGCCGCTGGAGCCGTGCAGGACCAGCGGGACGTCCAGGGCGGCGGCGAGGCGTTCGAGGAGGGCGTGGTCGAGGGTGGCCGTGCGGGTGGTCATGGCGTGGGAGCTGCCGATGGCCACCGCGAGCGCGTCGACGCCCGAGTCGGTGACGAAGGCACGGGCCTGAGCGGGGTCGGTGCGGGCGCCGGGAGCGTGGGCGTCGAGCGGCGGCGCTCCGTCCTTGCCGCCCACCTGTCCCAACTCGGCCTCGATCCACAGCCCTTGGGCGTGCGCCCAGTCGACGGCGGCCCTGGTCGCCGCGAGGTTCTCCTCGTACGGCAGTCGCGACGCGTCGTACATCACGGAGCTGAACCCGGCGCCCGGCGCCTGCCGCAGCAGGTCGTCGCTCTGGACGTGATCGAGGTGCAACGCGACAGGTACGGCGGCCCGTTCGGCGACGGCGACGGCGGCACGGGCGAGCGGAAGCAGGCGTCCGTAGCGGAACTTGACCGCGTTCTCGCTGATCTGGAGGACGACGGGCGCGTCCACGGATTCCGCGCCGGCGATGACGGCCTCGACGTGTTCCAGCGTGATGATGTTGAAGGCGGCGACCGCGGAGTGGGCCGCTGCGGCCCGGGTGACGAGTTCGCCGGTGGTGGTGAGGGGCACGGTGAGTCCCTTCAGTCGGCGAGGATCACCGAGCGGGTGAGGTGTCGGGGCCGGTCCGGGTCGAGGCCGCGCGCCGCGGCGACGGCGACCGCGAGCCGCTGGGCGCGGACCAGTTCGGCGAGCGGGTCGAGAGCGCCGGCCACCCACAACCCGCCGGTGGCCCGCACCTGTTCGGCCAGGCCCTCGGGCGGCTCCCCGAGCATCCAGGTGGCGGTGCCCTGGGTGGTGATGCTGATGGGACCGTGCCGGTACTCCATCGCCGGGTAGGCCTCGGTCCACGACAGCGAGGCCTCGCGCATCTTCAGTCCCGCCTCGTTGGCCAGCCCCACGGTCCAGCCGCGGCCCAGGAAGGTGAACTGCGCGCAGTCGACGAGCCCTTCGGGCAGCGGGGTGGCGAGCGCGGTGCGGGCGTCGGCCACCACGGAGTGGGTGTGCAGGCCCAGGTGGGCGCGGAACAGGGTCAGCGCGGTGGTCGCGAACCGGGTCTGCACGACGGACCGTTCGTCCGCGAAGTCGAGGACCACGACGTCGTCGGCGGCCGTCATGACGGGTGTGTCGGGGTCGGCGGTGAGAGCGGTCGTGCGCGTGCGGCCCCTCAACTGCCCAAACAGTTCCAGGACTTCGGTGGTGGTGCCGGAGCGGGTGAGGGCGACTACACGGTCGTACGAGCGGCCGTAGGGGAACTCCGACGCGGCGAACGCGTCCGTCTCGCCCTGCCCCGCGCCTTCCCGCAGCGCCGCTGCCGCCTGTGCCATGAAGTACGACGTGCCGCACCCGACGATCGCGACCCGCTCCCCCGGCGCCGGCAGCACTCCCCGGAACCGGCCGGCCTCCGCCGCGGCCCGCGTCCAGCACTCGGGCTGGCTGGTCAGTTCGTCCTCGACATGGGTCATGCCGTACCCCTCCCTCGCTTTGATTGTTCTTGCAAGATAGATCCAGTTTTCGAGCACAATCAAGCAGTCGCGCGGGACGGGCGTGCGTTAGGGTCGCCGGAAGATCGAGGGACGGAGGGTGCGGATGTCGCGGGACGCCCGCTGGAAGGCGCTGCTGGAGCTGCTCGTCGAGCGCGGCCGGCTGGACGTCGAGGAGGCGGCGGCCGAGCTGGCGGTGTCGGCGGCGACGATCCGGCGCGACTTCGACCAGCTGGCCGAGCAGCAGATGCTCGTCCGCACCCGGGGTGGCGCGGTCGTGCACGGGGTGTCGTACGAACTGCCGTTGCGCTACAAGACCGCCCGGCACGCCACCGAGAAGCAGCGGATCGCCAAGGCGGTCGCCGGTCTCGTCGCGCCCGGCGAGGCGGTCGGGCTGACCGGCGGCACGACCACCACGGAGGTGGCCCGCGCGCTGGCCGTACGCAGTGATCTCACGTCCGGCTCCCCCGCGCTGACCGTCGTCACCAACGCGCTCAACATCGCCAACGAGCTGGCCGTCCGGCCCCAGTTCAAGATCGTGGTGACCGGCGGGGTCGCGCGGGCACAGTCGTACGAGCTCATCGGGCCGCTCGCGGACGGTGTGCTCGGCCAGATCACGATCGATGTGGCCGTGCTCGGCGTCGTCTCCTTCGACGTCACCCACGGCGCTGCCGCGCACGACGAGGCGGAGGCCGCGATCAACCGGCTGCTGTGCGAGCGGGCCAGGCGCGTGGTCGTCGCCGCCGACTCCAGCAAGCTGGGGCGGCGGGTGTTCGCCCGGATCTGCCCGGCCGACGCGGTGGACACGCTGGTCACGGACACGGCGGCCGGTCCCGAGACGGTGCGGCGGTTCGAGGAGGCCGGGATCCAGGTGATCGCCGTCTGACGCCATGGCCGATTGTCCCGACAGCGCGCGCCGGACGGATCTAGGCTGACTGTGACGCCGTTCGAGCCGGGCCAGGGAGGCTGCGGTACGGGGCCGGGCCAGGGAGGCTGTGATGGACGGGACAGCGAGCGATCAGGGCGTACCGGGGGCTTCGCGGTATCTGCCGATCGCCGAGCACGGGCTGATCGGCGATCTGCGCAGCGTCGCCCTGGTGGGGACCGACGGGACCATCGACTGGTACTGCTGCCCGTCCTTCGACGCGCCCAGCATCTTCGCCGCGATCCTGGACACGGAGCGGGGCGGCGCCTTCGAGCTCGCCGCCTCGGTACCGGCCCGCACCAAGCAGTTCTACTTCCCGGACACGAACGTCCTGATCACCAGGTTCTTCACCGAGGAAGGCGTCGGTGAGGTGCAGGACTTCATGCCGATCGGCCACGAGGCCGAGGAAGTAGCCCGGCACCGGCTGATCCGGCGGGTGCTGTGCGTCCGCGGCTCCATCCCGTTCCGCGCGCGGGTGGCGCCCCGCTTCGACTACGGCTGCGTCCCGCACACCGTGCGCATGGAGGGCAACGTGGCGGTGTTCGCCTCCGACGGCCTGTCGCTGGGGCTGACCGCGACCGTGCCGCTGGAGGCCGAGGGCCTGGACGCGCGCGCCGACTTCAAGCTCGCCGAGGGTGAGTCGGCGGTGTTCGCGCTGGACCAGGTGGGCGGCGCGGTGGAGCCGCGCGGCTGTGCGCGCACCGAGGCCGAGAGCCAGTTCGACGTCACGGTGGCGTTCTGGCGGCGCTGGCTGTCCCAGTCCCAGTACCGGGGCCGCTGGCGGGAGATGGTGCACCGCTCCGCGCTCACCCTGAAGCTGCTCACCTATGCTCCGACCGGGGCGATCGTGGCCGCGCCGACGACGAGCCTGCCCGAGCAGATCGGCGGCGAACGCAACTGGGACTACCGGTATGTGTGGGTGCGCGACGCCGCCTTCTGCGTGTACGCCCTGCTGCGGCTGGGCTTCACCGGCGAGGCCGAGGCGTTCATGAAGTTCGTGACCCGGCACGTCAGTCCGGGCGACGGCAAACCCTCGGGCCCGCTGCAGATCATGTACGGCGTCGACGGGCGCACCGACCTCACCGAGCAGGAACTCGACCATCTCGAAGGGCACTTGGGGTCCGCGCCGGTGCGGATCGGCAACGGCGCGGCCGAGCAGCTGCAACTCGACATCTACGGCGCGCTCATCGACTCGATCTACCTCTACGACAAGTGGGCGAAGCCCATCTCCAGCGACCAGTGGGACGACGTGTGCGCCCTGGTGGACTGGGTCTGCGAGAACTGGGACCAGCCCGACGAAGGCATCTGGGAGACCCGCGGCGGCCGTAAGAACTTCCTGTACTCACGCCTGATGTGCTGGGTCGCGATCGAGCGGGCCATCCGCATGGCCAACCGGCGCGGTCTGCCCGCCGACCTGGTCCGCTGGCGCGGGCACCGGGACACGATCTACCGGCGGATCATGAAGCGTGGCTGGTCCGAGAAACGGCAGGCGTTCGTGCAGTACGAGGACAGCGACGTACTGGACGCGGCCGTCTTGATGATGCCGCTGACGAAGTTCATCGCCCCGACCGACCCGAAGTGGCTGTCCACGCTCGACGCCCTCACCCACGACCTGGTCTCGGACTCCCTCGTCTACCGCTACGACCCGCAGGCCAGCCCGGACGGACTGCGCGGCGACGAGGGCACGTTCTCGATCTGCTCGTTCTGGTACGTCGAGGCGATGGTCCACGCCGGCCGGATCGACGAGGCCCGCCTGGCCTTCGAGAAGATGCTCACGTACGCCAACCATCTCGGCCTGTACGCCGAGGAGATCAGCCACACCGGCGAGCAACAGGGCAACTTCCCGCAGGCGTTCACCCACCTCGCGCTGATCAGCGCGGCCTTCAATCTCGACCGCGCTCTCGGCTGACGTCAGCCGTCCATGCGCCGCACCAGGCTCTTGGGGCGCATGTCGGTCCAGTTGGCCTCGATGTGGTCCAGGCACTCCTGCCGGGGTGCCGGGCCGTGGACGACGCTCCAGCCGGCCGGTACGTCGACGAAGTCGGGCCACAGGCTGTGCTGGCCCTCGTCGTTGACGAGCACGGAGTAGACGCCGTCGGGGTTCTCGAAGGGGTTGGTCATGCCGGTTCCTTTCGGTGTGGGTGCGTTGCCTTCGGCTCTTCGGCAGCCCGGTCCACCAGAGCCCCCAGCGCCCGGAACCAGCCCTCGGCCAGGTCGCGTACGGCCTCCTCGGGCAGTACCCCGGGTGCGTAGGTCCAGTGGGCGGTCAGTTCGGGGCCTTCCGGCAGGTCCTCAGTGAGGGCGTTGACGGTCAGGGCGTGGGACAGCGGCATGCCGGGGTCGGCTTCCAGGTCCGCCGCGTCGGCCTCGGGGGCGTACGACCAGTCCGTGGCCTCGGGGACGCCGAAGCGCCCCATGTAGTTGAACTCGATCTGCGGACGCGCGAGTTCGGCGAGGACCGGTCCGGTCTCGGGGTTGAGGTGCCTGAGCAGGCCGTGGCCGATGCCACCCGTCGGCGCGGCGGCCAGGTGCTCGCGGACACGTGCCAGGGCCGTGTCGAGAGCGGGTCCCCCGGCGAGCGCGTCGGCGAGGTCCAGGGTGCCGGTGTCGAGCCGGACCGGCACGACGGTGGTGAACCAGCCCACCGTGCGCGACAGATCGGCCTCGCCCGCCAACTCCTCCTCCCGTCCGTGCCCTTCGAGATCCACGAGGACCGCACCACCGGACGCCGCCCCCCGCCAGTCGGCGACGGCAAGGGCGAGGGCGGTCAGCAGGACGTCGTTGACGCTCGCCCCGAAGGCGGCGGGCACCCGGCTGAGCAGGGGTGCCGTACGGTCCGCGGGCAGGGTGAGGGACAGGTGCCGGGAGGCGGCGGTGACATCGCGTTCCGGGTCGAGGGGCCGCAGCAGCGGGAGGGGTTCCTCGTCGGTCAACACCCTGGTCCACAGCGGCAGTTCGTCCTCGCGGGCGGGGTCGACGGCACGTGCGGCGAGCAGTTCGGACCAGCGCCGGAACGACAGGTCGACCGGTGCGAGCGCGGGCGTCCTGCCCTCGCTGACGTCGCGCCAGGCGGCGGCGAGGTCGGGCAGCAGCACGCGCCAGGACACGCCGTCCACGACCAGGTGGTGGATCAGCAGCAGTAGCCGTCCGGGCGTGTCCGGACCCGCGTCGAACCAGACGCCCTGGATCATCCGCCCGGCATCCGGGTCCAGGCGGCTCTGCGCGGCACGGGCGTGTTCGGCGACCGTTTCCCGGAGCGCCGCCTCGTCCGCGCCCCGGACGTCGGCGCGGACCACCCAGGACGCTGCGGGAATGCTGCCCGGCGGCGGCACGTGCAGCGACCACCGTCCGGTCCGCTCCAGCCGGGCCCGCAGCAGGTCGTGCCGGTCGGTGACGGCCTGGAGCACGGCATGCAGCCCGGCCTCGTCCAGGGTGGCGGGGGTCTGTACGAACGCGGCCTGGTGGTAGCCGGAGATCGGACCGCCCAGCTCCCGCAGCGCGTGCATGATCGGCGTCAGCGGCACGGTGCCGGAGCCGTCGTCGTGGGCGGGCCGCGTGAGCTGCGCGGCGTCCAGTTCCACCGCCACGGCGGCCAGCGCGCCGACCGTGCGGTGCTGGAAGACCTGCCGTGGAGTGATCCGCAGGCCGGCCGCGCGGACCCGGCTGACCAGTTGCATGGCGACGATGCTGTCCCCGCCGAGGGCGAAGAAGTCATCGTCGGCTCCAACCCCTGGCAGGCCCAGCACCTCCGCGAAGCGGGCGCAGAGAGTGCGCTCGACGTCGTTCGCGGGCTCCCGGCCGCCGGTCGCGAGCGTGAACTCGGGGGCCGGGAGCGCCCTGCGGTCGAGCTTGCCGTTGGACAGCAGCGGCAGTTCGTCGAGGAGCACGACGGCGGCCGGGACCATGTAGTCGGGCAGCGTCGCCGCGGTGTGGGCCCGCAGTTCGGCGGGGCCGGGGCTCGGCACACCGCCGGCCGGGACGACGTACGCGACCAGTTGTTTGGTTCTCGGCCGGTCCTCGCGGGCGACGACCACGACCTGGCCGACCGTGTCGTGCCGGTCCAGCACGGCCTCGATCTCGGCGAGTTCGATGCGGAAGCCGCGGATCTTGACCTGGTCGTCGGCGCGGCCCAGGTACTCGAGCGTGCCCTCAGCCGTCCAGCGGGCCAGGTCACCCGTGCGGTACATACGGGAGCCGGGTGCGCCGAACGGGTCCGCGGTGAACCGCTCGGCGGTCAGCTCGGGACGCCCGAGATAGCCGCGCGCCAGGCCCGCCCCCGCGAGGTACAGCTCGCCGGTGACGCCCGGCGGCACGGGCCGCAGCCGGCCGTCGAGCACATACGCCCGCGTGTTCCCGACCGGGCGCCCGACCACCGGCCGCTCGCTCTCCCCGATCCGGGCGGCGAGCGCGTCGACGGTCGCCTCCGTCGGCCCGTAGAGGTTGAAGGCCTCCGTGCCGGGCAGCGCGGCCAGCTCGCTCCACAGCGCGTCCGGCACGGCCTCCCCACCCACGCCCACCACCGCGAGCGGGCACTCACCGTCCTTGATCAGCCCGTACTCCGCCATCTGGGCCAGGAACGACGGCGTCACCTCGATGAAGTCGATGCCCTGGGCGCGGATGGCGGCGGCGGTCAGTTCGGGGTCGCGTCGCGTCTCGTCGTCGAGGATGTGCAGCGCGTGCCCGTCCAGCAGCCACAGCTGCGGCTGCCAGGAGGCGTCGAAGGAGAACGACCAGAAGTGCCCGACGTTCAGATGCCGCCGCCCGGTGCCCGCCTTGGCGAGGTCGTGCAGGGTGCGGCGGTGGCTGTGGAAGAGGTTGACCACACTGCGGTGGCAGACCACGACGCCCTTGGGGCGGCCGGTGGAGCCCGAGGTGTAGATGACGTAGGCCGGGTGGTCCGGGTCGGGGCCGACCGGGTTGCCACGGCCGGAGTGCGCGGCCAGTCGTACGACGGTCTCCTCCGCGTCGAGCGCCAGCCGGGCCACGCCTTCGCTGTCCGGCAGTCCCGCGGCGAGTGCCTCGGTGGTGAGGACCAGCCGGGCCCCGGCGTCGTCCAGCATGGCGAGGACGCGCTCGGCGGGCAGGTCCGCGTCGATCGGCAGATAGGCCGCGCCCGACTTGAGCACGGCGAGCATCGCGACGATGAAGTCCGCGGTGCGGGGCAGCGCCAGGGCGACGATCCGCTCGGGTCCGGCGCCGTGCTCGGCCAGCAGCCGGGCCAACCGGTTCGCGTGGTCGTTGAGTTCGGCGAAGGTCAGCGTCACGGGGCCCGCGACCACGGCGACGGCGTCCGGGGTGGCGGCGGCCTGGGCCTCGAAGAGCCCGGGCACGGTGGTCGGGGCGACGACCGGGAGAGCGGTGTCGTTCCAGGTCTCCAGGAGGGTGTGCCGCTCCTCGGGGGTGAGGATGTCGACGCGGCCCACCGCCTGGCCGGCATCGGCGGTCATCGCCTCCAGCAGCCGGACCATCGCCGCGGAGAGCCGTTCGGCCGTCGCGGTGTCGAACAGGTCGGTGCGGTACTCGGCGGTCAGTCGCAGCCGCTGTGCGGGCTCGACGGCCCAGGCGAAGGGATAGTGCGTCGAGTCCCGGTGGTCGCGGACCTCGGTCCGCAACCCCTCCTCGGCTCCGAGTCCGGTTCCGCCCCCGTCGGGGTACGACTCGAAGACCACGAGCGTGTCGAACAACTCCCCCAGTCCGGCGCCCCGTTGGATGTCGGCGAGCCCGAGGTGCTGGTGGGCGATGAGCCTCGACTGCTCGTCCTGGAGCCGGTCGAGGAACGCCGCCAGCGTCTCGCGCTCGTCGATCCGGACCCGTACGGGAACGGTGTTGATGAACAGACCGATCATCGACTCCACACCGCTCAGCTCCGGTGGCCGCCCGGAGACGGTCGCACCGAACACCACGTCGTCGCGCCCGGTGAGCCGGGACAGGACGATGCTCCAAGCGCCCTGGACCAGCGTGTTGACGGTCAGGCCGCGCGAACGGGCGAACGCGGTCATCGCGTCGGTCGCCTCCGGCGTCAGCAGCGTGGTGAGCGTCTCCGGAACGGCCGGTGCCCGGCCAGGGTCGGCGGGCACCAGATGCGTCGGCTCCGCCAGCCCGTCGAGCGCCTCCGCCCAGGCCGCCGAGGAGGCACCGGCATCCTGCCGGCCGAGCCAGGCCAGATAGTCCTTGTACGGCACCGGGGCCGGGAGTTCGACTCCCGCGTACAGCTGGGACAGCTCGGCCAACAGCCGTGGCACCGACCACCCGTCGAGCAGCAGGTGCTGGTGCGACAGCACGAGCCGGTACCGCTCGGGCCCGACCTCGACCAGCATCAGCCGCAGCAGGGGTGGCTCCGCCGGCTCGAACCGGCGCCGCTCCTGCGCCAGCAAGGAGGTCCACCGTTCCTCACGGACGGCGGCGTCCAGCTCGCTCAGATCCACATGCCGCCACGGCAGTACGGCCGTATGCGGTACGACGGCGACCGGGCGGCCCGAGGCCAGGTACCGGAAGCCGGCCCGGAGGTTCCCGTGCCGGTCCAGCAGCGCCTGCCCGGCCCGCCGCAGCCGTACGGCGTCCAGCGGGCCGTCGATGTCGTACGACACCTGCACGGTGTAGACGTCCGGCCCCGCGTCCCCGGAGTCGAACGCGGCGTGGAACAGCAGCCCCGCCTGGAGCGGCGACAGCGGCAGCACCTCCGCCGCACCGAACCCGGCGACCTCGGCCCGCTCCTCGTCGGTGAGCGCGACCAGCGAGGCGTCCGACGACACCGTCCCGCCGTCACCGTCGAGCTCTCGGGCGGCGCCGGCCAGCCCGGCGGCGGTCTTGTGGCGGAAGACATCCCGCGGGCTGACCACCAGCCCGGCCGCCCGCGCGCGAGCGACCAGTTGCATGGCAACGATGCTGTCTCCGCCCAGCGTGAAGAAGTCGTCGTCCACTCCGACGCGACGCAGATTCAGCACGTCAGCGAAGAGACCGCACAGGAGTTCCTCGCGCGGCGTGCGAGGAAGGGTGTCGGTGGTCTCGGCCTCGAAGTCGGGGGCGGGCAGGGCCCGGCGGTCGAGCTTGCCGTTCGGAGTGAGCGGCAGCGCGTCCAGGGTGACGAAGGCCGCGGGGGCCATGTGATCGGGCAGCACGGCGGCGACGTGCGCCCGCAGCACTGCGGAATCCGGCGTACGGCCCGGGGCCGGGACGACGTACGCGACCAGCTGTTGCTCGCGGGCGACGACGCTGACGTGGGCGACGGTGTCGTGGCCGGCGAGGGTGGACTCGATCTCGCCGAGTTCGATGCGGAAGCCGCGGATCTTGACCTGGTCGTCGGTGCGGCCGAGGTATTCGAGCGTGCCGTCGGGGGTCCAGCGGGCCAGGTCGCCCGTGCGGTACATGCGGGAACCCGGAGCGCCGAAGGGATCGGCGACGAAACGGTCCGCGGTCAACCCCGGCCGGTCCAGATAGCCACGCGCCAACTGGACGCCCGCCAGGTACAGCTCACCCGCCACACCGGGCGGAACTGGACGCAGGGCCGCGTCGAGGACGTACACGTGGGTGTTCCACACCGGGCGGCCGATGGAGACGCTATCCGTCACTTCGATGGCGGTGACGTCGACGGACGCCTCCGTCGGGCCGTACAGGTTGTGCAGCTCGGTCGGCGGCAGGGTGGCGCGGAAGCGGGCGGCGAGGTCGGGGGCGAGCGCCTCGCCACTGCACAGGACGCGGCGGAGGGTGGTGCAGTCGGCGGTGGTGGGCTCGTCCAGGAAGGCGCGGAGCATCGACGGCACGAAGTGGGCGGTGGTGATGCCGTGTTCCTGGATCAACTCGGCCAGGTAGGCCGGGTCCTTGTGGCCTTCGGGCTTGGCGACGACAAGGGTGGCTCCGGTGATGAGGGGCCAGAAGAACTCCCATACAGACACGTCGAAGCTGGAGGGCGTCTTCTGCAACACCCGGTCGTCGCCGGTCAGTCCGTACTCGTCCTGCATCCACAGCAGACGGTTGACGATGCCCGCATGCGGGACGACGACGCCCTTGGGGCGGCCGGTCGAACCCGAGGTGTAGATGACGTAGGCGGGACTCAACGGATCGTAGGCAGAGGGCAGTTCACCGTCCGGCCCCTCCTCCGGCAGCCCGTCCCGGACCACACACACCGGACGGGCATCCGCCAGCATGAAATCGAGCCGCTCCTGCGGATAGTCGACGTCCAGCGGAAGATAGGCCGCTCCGGCGCGATGCGTCGCGAGCAGGGCGACGACCAGCTCGACCGAACGGGGCAGGGCCACGGCAACGGTCCGCTCGGGACCGGCGCCCATTCCGGCCAGGACACGAGCGGTGTGCTCAACTCGCGCATCCAACTCCGCATACGTCAGCCGCTGCTCACCGAAGACCAGGGCAACAGCCTCGGGTGTGCGTTCCACCTGAGCCCGGAACAACTCGGGAAGGCTGGTCGCGTGGACCTCATGCGCGGTGTCGTTCCACCCCTCCACGACCGATCGCCGCTCCGACTCCCCCAGCACCTCCACATCCCGCACCGGCACATCCGGATCGGCCGCCACCTGTTCCAGCAACCGCACCAGACGCCCCGCCAGCAACTCGACGGTTCCGTGGTCGAACAGGTCGGAGCTGTACTCGATCCAGCCCTGGATACCGGACCCGTCCGGCTGCTCGATGAAGTCGAAGCTCAGGTCGAACTTGGCGCTCTCCTGCCGGAGCGGTTCGCGGCGTGCGGACAGGCCCGGGAGGTCGGGGGTGCTGCCGGGGTCGCCGAGGTAGACGACCATGACCTGGAAGAGCGGGTGCCTGGCCAGTGAGCGGGCCGGGTTGATGGCCTCCACCAGCCGTTCGAACGGCAGGTCCTGGTGTTCGTAGGCGGCCAGGTCGGTGTCGCGTACCCGGTCGAGCAGGTCGGCGAAGGTGGGTGTGCCGGAGAGGTCGGTGCGCAGGACCAGTGAGTTGACGAAGAAGCCGACCAGGTCTTCCAGGCGTTCGTCGGCGCGGCCCGAGATGGGTGCGCCGAGGGGGATGTCGTCGCCCGCGCCGAGACGGTGCAGCAGAGCGGCGGTGGCCGCCTGGAAGAGCATGAACATGCTGACGCCACGCCGGTGCGCGAGGCCGCGCAGGGCCCGCTCCAGCTCACCGTCGAGGCTCAGTCCGACGGCTCCGCCCTCGTGGCTGCCCTCTTGTGGGCGCGGCCGGTCGGTCGGGAGCGTCAGCTCCTCGGGAAGTCCGGCCAACGTCTCCTTCCAGTAGGCGATCTGGCGCGCCTGGAGGCTGCCGGGGTCGGTGTCGTCGCCGAGCAGCCGGTGGTGCCACAGGGTGTAGTCGGCGTACTGCACCGGCAGCGGCGCCCACTCCGGCTCACGGCCCTCGCTGCGGGCTCGGTAGGCGATGGCGAGGTCCCGCCACAGCGGGCCGTCCGACCACTCGTCGCCGGCGATGTGGTGCAGGACCAGGAGCAGGACGTACTCCTGCTGCGTCAGCTCGAAGACGTGGACGCGCAGCGGGAGTTCGCGGTCGATATCGAAGCCACGCCCGGCGGCCTCGGCCAGTCGGTCGGGGAGGTCGGCCTCGGACACCTGCTCGTGGTGCACCGGCACCGCGACCTCGGCACCGTCCAGGACGAGCTGGTGGGCGACTCCCTCGTGTTCCGGGAAGACCGTGCGCAGGCTCTCGTGGCGGACGGCGAGATCCCGGACGGCGGCGGCGAGGGCATCGCGGTCCAGATCGCCGGTCAGCCGCCAGGCCGCGGGAATGTTGTACGTGGCGCCGGGGCCCTCGATCCGGTGCAGCAGCCAGAGCCGTTGCTGGGCGAAGGAGAGGGGCAGCGGCTCCGGCCGGTCGAGCTGAGCGAGTGCCGGTCGCGTCATGACTCGTCCCGCGGAACCCGCCACACGCTCGCCGAGCCGGGCCGGTGTGGACGCCTCGAAGACCGTACGGACCGTCAGTTCGACGCCCAGCGCGGTGCGGACCCGGCTGACCAGCCTCATGGCGAGGAGTGAGTGGCCGCCGAGCATGAAGAAGTCGTCGTCGACGCCGACCCGTTCGAGGCCCAGCACGTCCGCGAACAGCCCGCAGAGGATCTCCTCGTGCGGGGTGCGCGGTCGGCCGTCGCTCGTCCCGGTCGTGAAGTCGGGGGCGGGCAGGGCCCTGCGGTCCAGCTTGCCGTTCGGGGTGAGCGGCAGCGTGTCCAGGGTGACGAAGGCCGCGGGGACCATGTGATCGGGCAGCGCGGCGGCCGTGTGCCGACGCAGTTCGCCGCTGTCGGGGGTGTGTCCGGGGGCGGGTACGACGTACGCCACGAGCCGTTGGTCGTGCGCGACGACCGCGGCATGGGCGAGGCTGTCGTGCCGCAGCAACACGTCGGCGATCTCACCGAGTTCGATACGGAAGCCGCGGATCTTGACCTGGTCGTCGGTGCGGCCGAGGTATTCGAGCGTGCCGTCGGGAGTCCAGCGGGCCAGGTCGCCCGTGCGGTACATGCGGGAGCCCGGTTCGCCGAACGGATCCGCCGTGAACCGCTCGGCGGTCAGCCCCGGCCGGTCCAGATAGCCACGCGCCAACTGGACGCCCGCCAGGTACAGCTCACCCGCCACACCGGGCGGAACAGGACGCAGGGCCGCGTCCAGGACGTACACGCGGGTGTTCCACACCGGACGGCCGATCGAGACACGGTCCGTCACCTCGACGGCGGTGACATCGACGGACGCCTCCGTCGGCCCGTACAGATTGTGCAGCTCAGCCGGCAGCAGAGCACGGAAACGCTCCACTACCGCCCCGGGAAGCGCCTCCCCGCTGCACAGCACCCGGCGCAGCCCCGTGCACGCCACGGCAGTGGGTTCCTCCAGGAACATCTGGAGCATCGAGGGCACGAAGTGCACGGTCGTGATGCCCTGCTTCTGGATCAACTCAGCCAGGTAGGCCGGGTCCTTGTGCCCGTCGGGCTTGGCGACCACAAGGGTGGCACCCGTGATCAGAGGCCAGAAGAACTCCCACACCGAGACGTCGAAGCTGGAGGGCGTCTTCTGCAACACCCGGTCGTCGCCGGTCAGCCCGTACTCGCCCTGCATCCACAACAGACGGTTGACAATGCCCGCATGCGGGACGACGACCCCCTTGGGGCGGCCGGTCGAACCCGAGGTGTAGATGACGTAGGCGGGACTCAACGGATCGTAGGCAGAGGGCAGTTCACCGCCCGGCCCCTCCTCCGGCAACTCCTCCCGCACCACACACACCGGACGAGCATCCGCCAGCATGAACTCCAGCCGCTCCGCCGGATAATCGGCGTCCAGCGGAAGATACGCGGCCCCCGCACGCTGCACAGCCAGCAACGCGACGACCAGCTCGACCGAGCGCGGCAACGCGACCGCCACCGTGCGTTCCGGCCCCGCCCCCATCCCGGCCAGCACACGCGCGCTGCGCTCGACCCGCGCATCCAACTCCGCATACGTCAGCCGCTGCTCACCGAAGACAAGCGCCACCGCATCAGGCGTACGAGCCACCTGAGCCCGGAACAACTCCGGAAGGCTGCTCGTCTCCACCTCACGCGCCGTGTCGTTCCACACCTCGACGACCGACCGCCGCTCCGACTCCCCCAACACCTCCACATCCCGCACCGGCACATCCGGATCGGCCGCCACCTGCTCCAGCAACCGCAGCAGACGCCCCGCCAACTGCTCGGCTGTCTTCTCATCGCACAGGTCGGCCGCGTACTCCAGCAGCAGCGTCAGGCGGTCCGACTCGTCGACGAAGGTGAAGTGGAGGTCGAACTTGGCCATGCCGGTGTCCATGTCGAACCAGTCGGTCGGCATGCCGAGCACGTCGGGGTCGCCGTCGGGGCGGTAGTGGTAGCCGAGCATGACCTGGAAGAGCGGGTTGCGCCCGGCCGTCCGGGGCGGGTTCACGGCCTCCACGACCTGGTCGAAGGGGAGATCCTGGTACTCGAACGCCTCCAGAGCCGACTCGCGTACCCGCCCGATGAGTTGACGGAACGTCGGCTCGCCGGACAGGTCCGTACGCAGCACGAGCGTGTTGACGAAGAACCCGACCAGGTCGTTCAGCGCGTCGTCCGTGCGGCCTGCGATCGGCGCTCCGAGGGGGATGTCGTCGCCGGCGCCGAGACGGTGCAGCAGGGCGGCGGTGGCCGCCTGGAAGAGCATGAACATGCTGGTGCCGGTCGTGGCGGACAGTTCGCGCAGCGCCCGGTCCATGTCGGCGGGCAGTTCCAGCCGGACCTTGCCGCCGCGCCCGGTGGGCTCGTCCGGGCGGGGCCGGTCGAGCGGTAGGTGCAGTTCTTCGGGCAGGCCGCGCAGGGTGTCGGTCCAGTGGGCGAGTTGGGTCTCACCGATCCGGTCGAGCAGGTCCCGCTGCCACAGGGTGTAGTCGGCGTACTGGACCGGCAGCGGCTCCCATGACGGTGCCTGGCCCTGCCGCCGTGCTTTGTATGCGGTGGTGAGGTCGGCGAGGAGCGGGCGGTCTGACCACTCGTCGGTGGTGATGTGGTGGAGTACGACGGCCACCACGTGGTCGGCCGGGCCGAGCCGCAACACCTCGCAGCGCAGGGGCAGTTCCCGGGCGAGGTCGAAGGGGCGGCGCTGGACCGTCTCGATCAGGGCGGGCAGTTCCGCCTCGGTGCAGTCGGTCACGGAGAACGCCGGTTCGGCGTCGGCCGCCGGGACGATCAGCTGGTACGGCTCGCCCGCGTGCTCGGTGAACACCGTGCGCAGGGCCTCGTGGCGACCCGCCACGTCCCGTACGGCGGCTCGGAGGGCGTCGAGGTCGAGGTCGCCGTGGAGGCGGAAGACCAGGGGGAAGTTGTAGGCGACGCCGCTGCCGGTGATCCGCTCGACGAGCCACAGCCTGCGCTGGGCGGCGGACAGCGGGATGCGCTCGGGGCGGGCCGCCTGGGTGATGGCCGGGCGGGCTGGGCGTCCGCCGTCCGCGCGGAGTGCGAGCAGTTCGGCGGTGGGTGCCTCGAAGAGGTCGCGGATGGCCAGTTCGGCGCCCAGTTCGGTGCGGGCCCGGCTGATCAGCCGGGTGGCCAGCAGGGAGTGGCCGCCCAGGTCGAAGAAGCCGTCCTCGGCGCCGACTTCGGGCAGGCCGAGCACCTCGGCGAAGAGCCGGCAGAGCACCTCCTCCTGCGGGGTGCGCGGTCCGCGGCCGGTGCCGAGCGCCACGGCCGGTTCGGCGTCCGGCAGGGCACGTACGTCCAGCTTGCCGTTGTCGTTCATGGGTAGCCGGTCGAGGGTGACGAACGCGGCCGGGACCATGTAGTCGGGCAGTTGCTGCTTGAGGTCGTCGCGCAGCCGCCGGATCAGGCTGTTGGCGTCGCGCGCGGCGGTCGGCTCGTTGGCGTACGGGGCGGTCCCGCCGCCCGGCCGGTACAGCCCGGCGGTGATGCCAGGCGCCCCTTCGGCGCGGGGCAGGAACACGGCGTCGTAGGTGCCGGGTTCGCGGGACCAGGTGCTCAGTACGCACGCGCCGAGGTCGTGCAGTGTCTCCGGGTCCACTCCCCCCGCTGCTCCCACGCGGGCGTCGGGGATGCCGGTGAGGCGCAAGGGTTCGGTCGTGCGGGCCAGGTCCGCCAGGTCGAGGGCGGCGCTGTACTCGACCGACGGGATGTCGTGCAGCCGCAGGTCCGGGTCACCGGCGTACAGGACGGCGTCGTAGCGGTGGCGGGTGAGTTCGTTGTGGTGGCGGGCGCGCTTGGTGCGCAGGTCGACGCCGATGCCGAGGGTGCTGAAGTAGTCGGGGTCGACGAGGAGTTCCTTCTCCAGGCGCAGGCCGCGCTCGACGGCCCGTTCCAGGCCGTCCTCGGGGACCCCCTTGGCCCGCTGGATCTCTGTCTGGAAGGTGCGGGCGAGCCGCAGGTTGCGGACGTCACCGACGAACAGGGCGCCGCCGGGGGCCAGGAGGCGCATGGCGCCCTGGATCACCGAGGTCAGGTAGTCGACGCTCGGGAAGTACTGGATGACGGAGTTGATGACGATCGTGTCGAAGTAGCCGTCGTCGGGCAGGCCGCTGAAGTCGTCGGCGGGCTGGGCTCGGAGGGTGACCTTGGCGGCCAGTTCCGGGTCCTGGCCCAGCTCTTCGCCGATCTTGCGGATGACGGGGGCGGCGAAGTCGGTGGCCCAGTAGGTCTCCGCGTCGGGGGCCAGCCTGGACAGGAGCAGGCCGGAGCCGACGCCGATCTCCAGGATCCGGCGGGGCCGCAGCGAGCGGATCCGCGCGACGGTGGCCTCACGCCACTCGTGCATCTCCTCGAAGGGGATGGGCCGGCCGTCGTACGAGGAGTCCCAGCCGGCGTAGTCCTCGGTGAAGACGGCGGTGCTGATCTCCTCGTACTCGTCGGAGTAGATCTCCTGCCACTCGCCGACCTGGTCGCGCTCTGCGGCGTCGCGGTCGTCGCCGGTGAGCCGGGCGGGGACGACATAGCCGACGAGCCGTTCGTCGCGGACGAGCACGGCGGCGTGGGCGACGTGCGGGTGCCGGGCCAGCGCGGTCTCGATCTCGCCGAGTTCGACGCGGTAGCCGCGGATCTTGACCTGGTCGTCGGTGCGGCCGAGGAAGTCGAGGTTGCCGTCGGGGCGGCGGCGGACCAGGTCTCCGGTGCGGTACATGCGCTCGCCGGGTGCGCCGAACGGGTCGGCGACGAACCGCTCCGCGGTCAGCGCGGGCCGGTCGAGATAGCCGCGGGCCAGGCCGATACCGGCGATGTACAGCTCGCCGGGCACTCCCTCGGGCACCGGGCGCAGCCAGGCGTCCAGGATGTGGGCGCGGGTGCCGCGGATCGGTCGGCCGACGGTGGGGGTGGCGCTGTCGAGGGTGCCGCCTCCGAGCGTGTTGATGGTGTACTCGGTGGGTCCGTAGAGGTTGTAGCCGTACGTTCCCTCCGTGTCGCGGAGCCGGTTCCACACGGTCTCCGAGACGGCCTCGCCGCCGAGCAGCACGAGCGGCGGGCGGTGCCCCTCCAACAGGCCCTGCTCGATGAGGAGATGGGCGTAGGTCGGGGTGACGTTCACGACGTCGACCCGCTGCGCCTCGCAGTACGCGACCAGAGCCTCGGCGTCGCGCCTCAGCTCCTCGTCGCAGATGTGCACCTCATGTCCCTCGACCAGCCAGAGCAGTTCCTCCCACGACATGTCGAAGGCGAACGACACGGTGTGGGCGATGCGCAGCCGCCGTCCGCCCGCCGAGGCGATGGCCGGTTCGAAGATCTCCCGCTGGTGGTTGAGCTGCATGTTGGTCAGCCCGCGGTAGGGCGTGACGACACCCTTGGGGCGGCCGGTCGAGCCGGAGGTGTAGATGACGTACGCCGGGTGTTCCAGGCTGAAGGTCCGGCGGGCCAAGTCGCCCGGGCAGGCGGCCAGTTCGGCGGCGATCGCCGGGTCATCCAGCAGGACCCGCGGAGTGTCGGAGGAGGTCAGTCGGGCGGACACCTCGGCGTTCGACAGCAGCATGGCCGGACGGGCGTCGTCGAGCATCGCGGTGAGCCGGTCGTCCGGGTAGTCCAGCTCCAGCGGCAGGTACGCGGCGCCCGTGCGCAGCACCGCGAACAGCGCGACGACCATCTCGACGGAGCGGGGCAGACCGAGGGCGACGACCCGCTCGGGTCCGGCGCCGCGGGCGAGCAGCAGATGGGCCATGCGGTTGATGCGGGCGTCGAGTTCGGCATACGTCAGCGTCTGATCCCCGAAGACAACCGCGGTGGCGTCGGGGGTGGCCGCGGCCTGGTCCGCCAGCAGGTCGGCGATGGTGTCCTCGGGGTCGGGCACCCGGCCTTCGGCTCGCTCGCGCTCCAACTCCCGGTGTTCGGCGGGCAGTAGGGGATCAAGCCCGCCGACCGCGGCATCGAGGTCCTGGGTGAGCCGGTCCAGGAGCAGGGTGAAGCGGTCGAGCAGGTTCTGGGCCTGGGGGCGGGCCACGACGTCGGCCCGGTGGGTCAGGGTGACCTGGATGGAGCGGCCCGGGGTGACGACGAGGTTGACGGGATAGTGGGTGGCGTCGACATTGGCGACGGCCGTCGCGCCGTGCCGGTCGCTCAGCTCGGCGAGCCGCTCCTCGGTGTCGCTGTTGCGCAGCACGAAGAGGGTGTCGAACAGCCGCCGGTGCCCGGTCTCGGCCTGCAGTACGCCGAGGCCCAGGTACTCGTACGGCATCACGTCCAGGCGCTCGTCCTGGATGCGGCGCAGCAGCACGAGCACCGGTTCGGCGGGGTCGTAGGCGATCCGGGCGGGGACGGTGTTGAGGAACATGCCGATGACGTTCTCGATCTCCGGCACCTCGCTCGGCCGGCCCGCGACGGTGGTACCGAAGACCACGTCGGTACGTCCGGTGGCGCTCGCCAGGGTCAGGCCCCAGGCGGCGTTGAGGACGGTGTTGAGGGTCAGCCCGTGCCGCCGGCCGATCTCGCGCAGCCGCTCGCCCACCGCATCGGGGAGCGAGGCGTCCAGGCTCTCCGGGATGTCGGGCGCCAGGCCCTGGTCGGTGGCGGCGAGCAGGGTGGGTTCGTCGAGTCCGGCGAGGGCGGTCCGCCAGGCATCGGTGGCGACGGCGGTGTCCTGGACCTCCAGCCAGGTCAGGTAGTCACGGTAGGAACCGGGTGCCGGAAGGTCGCTCGCGTCGCCCGCGGACTCGTACAGGGCGAAGAGCTGGTCGAGGAAGAGCCACGCGGACCAGCCGTCCCACAGCAGGAGGTGCCGGCCGACGATCAGCCGGTCGCCGCGCTCGGCGCCGAGCCGGACGAGGAGCATCCGGAACAGCAGGGGCCGGGTCAGGTCGAAGCGGCGGGTGCGCTCCGCGTCCGTCAACTCCCGCAGGCGTACGTCCTGTTCGGCGGCAGTCAGCTCGGACAGGTCGATCTCTTCGAGCGGGATCTCGGGATCGCGGACGATGAACTGCACCGGCTGGCGCAGTCCTTCGCTGGTGAATCCGGCACGCAGGCTGGGGTTGCGCTCCAGCAGCACATGTACGGCGGTGCGCAGCCGGTCGGTGTCCAGGGGCGTGGCCAGGTCGAAGGACTCGTGGACGGTGTAGACGTCGAGGACGCTGTCGTCGTACGTGGAGTGGAAGAACAGGCCTTCCTGGAGCGGGGCCAGCGGCCAGATGTCCTCGACCGGGTAGGGGCTGAGCCGGTGGACGCGCTCGGTCTCGTCGGCGGTGAGCGCGAAGGACGAGCTCAGCTCCCGCGCGGCGGTGACCGGTGTGGCCGCCGCGGCGAGGGCGGCGGGCGTGCGGTGTTCGAAGACGTCCCGCGGGCCCAGGTCCAGGCCCGCCCGGCGGGCGCGGCTGGAGACGCCGATGGAGGTGATGCTGTCGCCGCCGAGCATGAAGAAGTCGTCGTCGATGCCGACCTCGTCGAGCTTCAGCACGGCGGCGAAGATCTCGGTGAGCACACGTTCGTTCGCGTTGCGCGGGCCGCGTGCCTCCGCCCGTACGGCCTGTGGTGCGGGCAGCGCGGCTCGGTCGAGTTTGCCGCTGGGGGTGAGCGGGAGGACGTCGAGGACGACGTAGGCGCCGGGCACCATGGGGGCGGGCAGTTCGGCGGAGAGGGCGGCCTGGAGATCGGCGGGCAGGGGTTGGGCGTCCCGGGCCGGGACGACGTAGGCGACGAGCGCGCCGCCGGTGACGGTGACCGCGGACTGGGCCACGTCGGGGTGGCGGGCCAACGCGGCCTCGATCTCGCCGAGTTCGATGCGGTTGCCGCGGATCTTGACCTGGCGGTCGGTGCGGCCCAGGTACTCGATCACGCCGTCGGCGCGGCGGCGCACGAGGTCGCCGGTGCGGTACATGCGCGTGCCGGGTTCGCCGTACGGATCGGCCACGAAGCGCTCGGCGGTCAGGCCGGGCCTGGCGTGGTAGCCGCGGGCGAGTTGGACGCCCGTCAGGTACAGCTCGCCCGGTAGTCCGTCGGGCACCGGGTGCAGGCAGGAGTCGAGGACACGCAGGCCCGTGTTCCACACCGGGCGGCCGATGGGCACGGTGATGCCGGGGGCGCCGTCGTACGCGTGGTACGTCACGTCGACCGCGGCCTCGGTGGGGCCGTACAGGTTGTGCAGCGGCACGCCGGTCAGCTCCCGCCAGCGGGCGGCGGCGGCGCCGGGCAGAGCCTCGCCGCTGCTGAAGACGCGCCGCAGGGACGCGGCCCAGACCGGATCGGCGGTGATCTCCTCGGACTGGAGGAAGGCCTCCAGCATCGACGGCACGAAGTGCAGGGTGGTGATGCCCTGTTCCCGGATCAGCCCGGCGAGATAGGCCGGGTCGCGGTGTCCGTCCGGGCGAGCGAGGACCACGGTGGCGCCCTCGCACAGCGCCCAGAAGAACTCCCAGACACTGACGTCGAAGCTGGCCGGGGTCTTCTGGAGCACCCGGTCGTCGGCGGTCAGCCCGTACTGGCCCTGCATCCACGCGAGCCGGTTGACGATGGCCCGGTGAGTGACGACGACACCCTTGGGACGGCCGGTGGAGCCCGAGGTGTAGATCAGGTAGGCCGGGTCGTCGGGGTGCGCGGGGGTGGGGCGGACGTCGGGCGTGTCCCCGGACGGGGTGTCGGGCAGCAGGGCTGCGAGGCCAGGGACTTCGGGGTGCTTCAGGGCCGGGCGGACTTCGGGCACATCCCCCGCCGGGCCCTCGGACAGCAGCCCATCAACGCCACGGACCTCGGGGTGCGCCAGGGCCGGGCGCGCATCGGGCACATCCCCCGCCGGGCCGTCGAGCAGCAGCGCTTCGAGGCCGGGGACATCCGGGAGCCGGGCGCCGGTCACGGTGATGACCGTCGTGGCGCCGGAGTCGGTGAGCATGTGGGCCACGCGGTCGGCGGGGTAGTCCACGTCGACCGGCAGATAGGCCGCGCCGGACTTCAGCACGCCGAGCAGCGCGACCATCAGCTCGGCCGAGCGCGGTACGGCGACGGCGACGACTGTGCCCGGACCGACGCCCCGCGCGGCGAGTCGACACGCCAACTCGCCTGCACGGGCGTCCAGTTCGCGATAGCTGAGGGTCTCGGCCTCGTAGACGACCGCGAGGGCCTGCGGGGTGCGGGCCGCCTGCGCTTCGAAGGCCGCCGCGAGTGTCGTGTCGGGGACCTGACGCCGCTCGCCGGTCAGGTCGGCGTCGGAGAGCTCCTCGGCCGACAGGAGTTCCAGGCCGGCGGCGGTCTGTCGCGGGTCTGTGGCCACGGCGTGCAGGATGCGGGAGAGCCGGTCCGCGATCCGGCGTACGGCCTCGGAGTCGAGTCGGCCCGCGTGGTACTTGAGGCGCAGGTCGAGTCGGCGGCCGGGCTTGACGATGAGGGCGAGCGGGTAGTGGACGGCGTCGTGGAACTCGTGGCCGGTGAGCCGCAGGGTGCCGCTCGGGTCGGCGAGGCCGTTCGCGTGTGGGTAGTTCTCGAAGACGACGAGGGTGTCGAAGAGGTCGCCCGCGCCCGCGAGGCCGGCGAGGCGCTGGAGTTCGGCGAGGCCGAGGTGCTGGTGGTCCAGCAGGCGGGACTGTTCGTCCTGCATGCGGGTGAGCAGGTCGGCCAGGGGGTCGGTGGGGTCCCAACGGAACCGGGTCGGCAGGGTGTTGATGAACAGGCCGACCATGGACTCGATGCCCTCGACCTCGGCGTCGCGGCCGGAGACGGTGGTGCCGAACACCACGTCCTGCCGGGCGGTCAGCCGGCCGACGAGCAGGCCCCAGGCGCCCTGGACGACGGTGCCGAGTGTCACCCCGTGCTCCCGGGCGCGGGCCGCCAGTCGCGCGGTGACCTGCTCGGAGAGCTCGACGCGGATCTGCGCGGGCTCGACGGGCGCCCCGTCGGCGGGCGTCTCGACCAGCCGGGTGGGCTCCTCGACTCCGGCCAGCGCGGTACGCCAGGCCGCACGCGCGGCATCCCGGTCGGCGGCGGCCAGGCGGCGCAGATAGGCCTGGTACGGCGCCGGCTGCGGCAGCTCGGCCGGAGTGTCCCCGTAGCAGGCCATCAGCTCGCGGTGCAGCACGGGCAACGACCAGCCGTCGGCCACGATGTGATGGAACGTCAGCAGCAGTCGGCTGCGGTCGCCGTCGAGACGGACGAGTGCGCAGCGCATCAGGGGCGGACGGGCGAGGTCGAAGCGGCGGGCACGCTCGTCGGCGGCCACCGCCTCGGCGAGCTGTTCGCGGACGTCGGCGGCCTGGGCGGAGAGGTCCACTTCCTGCCACGGCAGCTCCACCCCTCCGGCGACGATCTGCACGGGCTGCCCGTCGCCGCACCGGCGGAAGCAGGCGCGCAGTGGGGCGTGCCGGTCCAGGACGCGCTGGGCGGCCCGGCGCAGCTGCTCACCGTCCACCGGTCCCGACAGTTCGAGGGCCTGCTGGACGACGTAGGCGTCACGGTCGGCGCCGTCGAGAACGGAGTGGAAGTAGAAGCCCTGCTGGAGCGGGCCCAGCGGCAGCAGTTCCTCGACGGTGAGCGGGAACTCGCCCTGGAGTTCGGCGAGTTCGTCGGCGGTGACGTGGACGAGCGGGGCGTGGTCGTCGGTGTTCTGCTGTACGACCTCTCCCGCCGCCTCGGCGAGTGCGGCGACCGTGCGGTGCCGGAACACGTCGCGGGAGCTGAGCCGCAGCCCGGCCCGGCGGGCGTGGACGAGGAGTTGGATGGCGGTGATGCTGTCGCCGCCGAGGGCGAAGAAGTCGTCGTCGATGGTGGCCGAGCGCAGGCCGAGCACGTCGGCGTAGGCCGCGCACAGGAGTTCCTCGCGGGCGTCCCGGGGCGGACGGCCGGCGCTGGCGGCGCCGTAGTCGGGGATCGGGAGCGCGGAGGCGTCGAGCTTGCCGCTGGGGGTGACCGGGAGGCGGTCGAGGGGGACGACGGCCGCGGGGACCATGTACTCGGGCAGTTTCTCCGCGACGTATGAACGCAGCGCCCGCATCAGGGAGTTGACCTCGCGGAAGGGCGCGGGGCGGTTGGCGTGGGGGGCGGTGCCGGACGGCCGGTACAGGGTGCCGCCCGGCAGGTCGCCCGGGGCGAACACGAGGTCCAGGCTGCCGTCGTCGGCGGCGCCGTTCCAGGTGATGGCGGTCCGGTAGCCGTACCGGGCGCCGAGCGCGTGGAAGGCCTCGGGGTCCGGGGCGTCGGCGGTACGGCTGCTGTCGTCGAGGGCGGACAGCGCGGCCAGGTCCTCGGCGAGGCGGGCGTTGGGGACGGCGGTGACCCTGAGCGGGGTGGCGCCGCCTTCGGCGAGCCGGGCTTCGAGTGCCGCCTGCCCGCTCCACGGGATCTCGTCGAGGTCTGCCCGCACCGGGGCCTGGGCCCGTCGGCGCAGCACCACGTCGTACCGGTACCGCGTCAGCTCGTTGTGGTGGGCGCCCCGCTTGACCTGGATCTCGGCGTCGAAGCCGTCGAGGGAGGCGAAGTAGTCGGGGTCCAGGAGGAGTTCGCCCTCCCAGCTGATCGAGCGCTCCACGGCCGCCCACAGGGCCTGCTTGTCCTCGGGGTCGTCCGCACGCCGGGTCTCGACGGCCGTGCGCAGACAGCGCAGCAGGCGGGCGTTGCGCACGTCGCCGATGAAGAGGGTGCCGCCGGGTGCGAGCAGGGTGTCGACGGCGCGGATGACGTCCGTGAGGTAGTCGGCGCTCGGGAAGTACTGGGCGACGGAGTTGAGGACGACGGTGTCGAAATGGCCCTCAGGCAGTCCGCTGACGTCATGTGCGGGCCGCGCGCTCAGGCGGACCCGGTTGGCGAGTTCCGGCACGGCCTCGACCTGGGCCCGCAGGGCGCGTACGGCCTCTTCGGAGAGGTCGGTGCCCCAGTACTCCGCGCAGCCCGGCGCGACACGGCTGAGGATCAGGCCGCTGCCTACGCCGATCTCCAGGACCCGGCGGGGAGCGAGTTCCTCGATGCGGGCGACGGTCGCCGCGCGCCACTCGCGCATCTCCTCGACGGGGATGGGCAGTCCGTCGTACATGCTGTTCCAGCCCGCGAAGTTCTCGCGAACACCATGCTCGTGGTCGCCCTCGGATCCGGCCGCCGCGTACAGGAGTTCGTGGAGGTCCTTCCACTCCCGTACCTGCTCGGTCATGTCGGGGACCGTGGTGCCGTCCAGTGCGGGGACGACGTACGCGGCGAGCCGCCGGTCACCGGGGCGGTCCTCGCGGACCACCACCGCTGCCTGGTCCACGGTCGGGTGGGCGCGCAGAACAGACTCGATCTCGCCGGGTTCGATGCGGAAGCCGCGGATCTTGACCTGGGAGTCGGCGCGGCCGAGGAACTCCAAGCGTCCGTCGGCCTTCCAGCGCACCAGGTCGCCGGTGCGGTAGAGGCGTTCGCCGGGTGCCCCGAACGGGTCGGCGACGAAGCGTTCCGCCGTCAGGTCGGGCCGTCCGAGGTAGCCGCGGGCGAGCCCGGCGCCGCCCAGGTACAGCTCGCCGGGGACTCCGGGCGCGACGGGCTTCAGGCGGGCGTCGAGGACGTAGGCCCGCGTCCCCGGGTCGGGGATGCCGATGGGGACAATGGAGCCGGCCGGGATGTCGGGGTCGCACAGGCCGAGGGTGGAGTTGGTGGTCGCCTCGGTGGGGCCATACGCGTTGAACATCATCCGGCCGCGGGCATAGCGGCCCACCAGCTCCGGCGAGACCCGTTCGGTGCCCGCGAGCAGGGTGGCGGGCGGCAGTTCGACGTCCTCGGGCATGGCGGCGAGCAGCGCCGGCGGGAGGATCATGAAGGTGATGCCGTGTGCGTGGGCGTAGTCGGCGAGCACCGCGCCGGGCACCCGCAGCTCGCTCGGTACGACGACGAGCCGGCCGCCGGACAGCAGGCCGAGGCACAGGTCCCAGAACGCCACGTCGAAGCTGGGCGAGGCGAACTGCAGCACCCGGCTGTGCGGACCGATCCCGAACCGTTCGGTCTGCGTGGCGACCAGCTTGGCGACGCCCGCGTGGGTGAGGACCACGCCCTTGGGGCGGCCGGTGGAGCCGGAGGTGTAGATCACGTAGGCGGCGTTGGTCACGGACAGTGTGCTGGTGTCCGGTCCCTGCGCCGGGTGCTGGGCCAACTCCCGTACGGTCTCCGGGGCGTCGAGGACCACGACGTCCATGCCGTCGCAGGGCGGGATGTCCGCCGCGACCTCGGCCGTGGTGACCAGGCAGACCGGGGTGGCGTCGGTCAGCATGTAGGCGATGCGGTCGGCCGGGTAGTCGGTGTCCACGGGCAGATAGGCGGCACCGGACTTCAGGACGGCGACTTCGGCGACGACGAGTTCGGCGGAGCGGGGCACCGCGAGGGCCACCACGCGCTCGGGTCCGGCGCCGCGAGCGATCAGAGCGTGGGCCAACCGGGCCGCGCGCTCATCGAGTTCGGCGTAGGTGAGCGCGGTGTCCTCGAAGACCAGCGCGATGTCGTGCGGGCGGACGCGGACCTGCTCGGCGAACATCTGAGGCCAGGTGCGCGGCGGGACGTCGTGGGCGGTGTCGTTCCACTCCCGCAGGACGCGGTGGGTCTCCTCGGCGCCGAGGAGCGCCAGTTCGCCGACGGGGACGTGCGGTCGGGCGAGGCCGTCGGCGAGCAGGGTGGCGTAGTGGTCCGCCATGCGCCGGGCGGTGTCGGCCTCGAAGAGATCCGGCCGGTACGTCACCAGGATGTCCCCCGCGCGGACGTCGAGCGCCACGTCGAGGGAACCGTCGCGCATGCCGCCGTACGCCGTGTTGAAGAACAGTCCGCCGCCCCGGGTGGGCTCCGGTCGCAACCGGTCGATCAGCGTGGTGAGTTCGATGCGGTGGGCTCGGGCCTGCTCGGCCGCCTCGGTCACGCGTCGTACGAGCTCCGCGAAGGGCGTGCCGCCGTCCAGGGCGATCCGGAGCGGCAGGCCCTCATGGCCGAGGGTGATGTCGTGCCCGCCTCCGTAGCGGTGCAGCAGGGCGACATAGGCGGCCAGGAGTGTCGGTGCGTCGGCCGTGACGTCCAGCGGGCGGCTCAGTGTTCGGCGTTCCGCGTCGGGCCGGGCGGGGTAAGGAAAATCGGCGGGGAGGGGGGTCTCCAGCGGGAGGGGATCGAGTTGCCGCTGCCAGAATGCGGCCGCTGTTTCGTCGTCGGTACCGGACACACGTTCTTCGAAACCGGACACTGGTGACCGCGCCTCCAGAGTGTGGAACCGGCTCAGCCGGAGGACCACGGCGATACTAAGGTAAGCATTACCTAACCAAAAGACCCCTGTCTGGGTCGACCTGTTATCGACCACTAGGATTAAGGTCTGCCTAACCTAAGGGAGTTGCCCGTTGGAGACCGCACGGTGACGCGGGGCAGAAGGGTTCGCCCTGTTCTCCTCGTCGCATCGCTGGGCGTGGTGCTGCTCGCGCTCTGTCTGCTGTCGCTCGCCCTCGGCGCCGCCAGCATTCCGCCGGACCAGGTGGTGCGCGCGCTGTTCGGTGACGCGCCGAGCCGGTTCGTCGACAACGTCATCTGGTCGGCACGGGTGCCCCGCACCGCGCTCGGACTCACCGCGGGGGCGGCGCTCGGGCTGGCCGGGGCGCTGATGCAGGCCCTGACCCGCAATCCGCTGGCCGACCCCGGAATCCTGGGGGTCACCGCGGGTGCGTCCTTCGCCATCGTGCTGGCCGTCGGCGTGCTGGGCCTCGGCTCGTTCTACGGGTACGTCTGGTTCGCCTTCGCCGGTGCGCTCGTGGCGAGCGTCCTGGTCTTCCTGCTCGGCAGGCTCGGTCGCTCCGGTCTGACGCCGGTCAAGCTGGCGCTCGCCGGCGTCGCGGTGACCGCGCTGCTCAACTCCCTCACCAGCGCGATCGCGTTGACCGACCCGGACGCGCTCGACCGCTACCGCTTCTTCACCGCCGGCTCGATGGCCGACCAGGACGGGGCGACCGTACTGCGGATCCTGCCCTTCCTGGCCGTCGGTGCCGTACTCGCCCTCGCCGCCGCGCCCGCCCTCAACAGCCTGGCCCTCGGCGAGGACGTGGCGGCCTCCCTGGGACGGCGGGTCGGCCTCATCCGGCTCGGCGGCGTCACCGCGATCACCCTGCTGACCGGAGCGGCGGTGGCGGCCATTGGGCCGGTCGTCTTCATCGGCCTGGTCGTCCCCCATGTCGCCCGTGCGCTGGCCCAGTCGGCGGGCATCGGCCCGGACCACCGCTGGCTGCTGCCGCTGTCCGCGGTGCTCGCGCCGAGCCTGCTCCTTGCCGCGGACATCATCGGCCGGATGATCGCCCGGCCCACCGAGGTGCAGGCCGGGATCGTCGTCGCCTTCATCGGCGGACCCTTCTTCATCGCCCTGGTCAGACGGCGCAAGCTCGCGGAGGCATGAGGATGACGACGACCTTCAAGTCCCTTGCGGCGAAGACCCGTTCCGCGCCGGTCCGGACCTACCGCCTGACCGTGCCGCCGCTGTCCGGCATCATCCGCCCCCGTCTGGTGGCGGTGTGCGCGGTCCTCGGCGCCGGCACCTTCTTCGTCTTCTGCTGGAGCCTGACGATCGGCGACTACCCCATCGCCTTCGGCGACGTCGTGCGGGCCCTGGTCGGCTCCGGGGACCCCGGCACCGTGCTCGTCGTCCAGGAACTGCGGCTGCCCCGCTCCCTGGTCGGGCTGCTGGCCGGCATCGCGTTCGGTGTCTCCGGCGGGCTGTTCCAGACGATGACCCGCAATCCGCTGGCGAGCCCCGACATGATCGGCCTCACCCAGGGCGCGGGCACCTTCGTGGTCGCGGGCATCGTGCTCGGCTGGGACGGAGGCCTCGGCACGCAGGCGCTCGGCCTGCTCGGTGCGCTGACCACGGCCCTGCTGGTGTACGCCCTGGCCTGGCGCCGCGGCACCACCGGCTACCGGATCATCCTCATCGGCATCGGCGTGGCCTGGATCTGCACCAGCGCCACCGACTATCTGGTGGCCAAGGGCGGGCGGTTCCAGGCCCAGGCCGCGCTGGGCTGGCTGGTGGGCAACCTCAACGGCCGTACGTGGTCCCAGGTCGGCCCCCTCGCCATCGCGCTGGCGGTCCTGCTGCCGACGGCGCTGCTGCTCGGCCGGCTGCTGCGCACCCTCCAGCTGGGCGACGACGTGGCGACCGGCCTGGGCACGCGGGTGCAACCGGTGCGCCTGGCCATCCTCCTCAGCGGGGTCGGCCTGATCGCCTTCGCGACCGCCGCCGCGGGCCCGATCGCGTTCGTGGCGCTGGCAGCACCGCAGATCGCCCAGCGACTGGCGGGCACCGCCTGGCCGCCCACCGTGGCCTCGGGGCTGACCGGGGCGCTGGTGGTCCTCGGCGGCGACCTGATCGCCCGTACGCTGTTCTCCGGCACGGAGTTGCCGGTCGGAATCGTCACGGGCGTGCTCGGCGCGCCCGTACTGCTCTGGTTGCTCGTCCGCGCCAACCGCGCGGGTTCAGGAGGCTGATCCCATGTCGACCGACCGTATGAAGACCGATGCCGGGCCGGCCGACTCGCTGCCCCCCGCCGACCCGGACCTGCGGGCGAGCGGTCTGCGTCTGGCGTACGACAACCGCCTGGTGGTGGACGGCATCGACCTGGCCGTGCCGCCCGGCCGGATCACCGCCGTCGTCGGCGCCAACGCCTGCGGCAAGTCGACGCTGCTGCGCGCCCTGGCCCGGCTGCTGGCGCCCCGCGAAGGGGCGGTCCATCTGGACGGCAGGGCGCTGCACTCCATACCGACGCGGGAACTGGCGCAGCGTCTGGGCATCCTGCCGCAGAGCCCGGTGGCGCCGGAGGGCCTGACGGTCATCGACCTGGTGAACCGGGGCCGTTCACCGCACCAGACCTGGTGGCGGCAGTGGTCGAAGGCGGACGAGCAGGCCGTGCAACAGGCGCTGACGGCGACCGGTATGACGGACCTGGCGGACCGCCCCGTCGACGAGCTGTCCGGCGGTCAGCGCCAGCGGGCCTGGATCGCGATGGCCGTGGCGCAGGGCACCCCCGTCCTCCTCCTCGACGAGCCCACGACCTATCTGGACCTGGCCCACCAGATCGACGTCCTGGACCTGATCACGGACCTCAACCGGCGTGAGAACCGCACGGTCGTGATGGTCCTGCACGACCTCAACCAGGCCTGCCGCTACGCCGATCACGTGGTCGCCATGAAGAACGGCCGCATCGCCGCCGAGGGAACTCCGGCCGAGGTGATCACGGCTCAGACGGTGGCGGACGTGTTCGACCTGGACTGCCGCATCACCCTGGACCCGGTCAGCGGCACGCCGATGGTGATCCCGATGGGACGTCATCACCAGGGCGCGCCGCTGCAGCCGATGGCACAGGCGGCGGACTGAGAACGCGGACGCCCGTCAGGGGCGGGCGGTCAGATACCCGCCCATCGTGCGGAAGTACTCCGACGCCGCGAGCTCCGTCCCGTCCTCCGTCCGCACCCGCTTGACCAGCAGTCCGTGCAGCCGCCCGGTCCGCGCCTCCGCACCCGCCACCACGACCACCCCGTCTCCCTCGCGGATGAAGATGCGCCCGGGCGTGCCGCCGTAGCAGCCCTGGGAGACCTCCGCCTCGATGATGCGGATGCGTTCGCCGCGGTGGTGGGTGAAGGCGTTGGGGTACGGGTCGGACTGGGCGCGGACCAGCCGGTCCAGGGCTTCCGCGGGCCAGGTCCAGTCGATGCGGCTGTCCTCCATCGAGCGCTTGTGGAAGAAGGTGGCCCTGTCGCGGTCCTGTGGGATCCAGTGCGCCCGGCCGGAGGCGATCAGGTCCAGCGACTCGTGGACCACGGGGGTGATCAGGTCGACGGTGCGGTGGAAGAGATCGGTGACCGTGTCGCGCGGGCCCACCGGGATCGCCCGCTGCAACAGGACGTCTCCCGCGTCGAGTTCGGCGTTCATGCGGTGTGCGGTGACGCCGACCTCGCGTTCGCCGTTGATGAGCGCCCAGATCAGCGGGGAGAAGCCCGCGTAGGCCGGCAGCAGCGAGTCATGGACGTTGAGCGTGCCGTGCGTGGGGAGGTCGAAGATCTCCGGCGGGAGCACCGTGCGCCAGTTGTTGGCGACGATCAGATCGGGCTCCATGTCCCGCAGGGCGGCGCGGAGTTCGGGGTCGTCGGGACGGTTGCGCAGCAGTACGGGGATGTCGTGCTTCTCGGCGAGATCGGCGACCGAATCGTCCCAGATCTTCTCGTATACGTGGTCGCTCTTGGGGTGGGTGACGGCCATGACCACCTCGTGATCGGACTCCAGCAGAGCCTGGAGCGTGCGGTGCCCCCAGGTCTGATAGCCGAACATGACGACCCGCATAGTCGATCCTCTCGTAGGACACACCATTGCAAGGTAAGGCTAACCTTATTTAACATCGGTGGCGCCTAAGGGAAGGGAAGTTGCGGTGAACGCACTGCACGACGAACCTGCCGCCGTCCACGATGTGCTCGGAATCGGTTTCGGGCCGTCAAATCTCGCACTGGCCATAGCAATCGAGGAACACAACGTCCGTGCCGCTCCACAGGACCGGATCCGCGCCGGATTCCTGGAACGCCAGACGGGCTTCGGCTGGCACCGCGGAATGCTCATCGACGACGCGACCATGCAGGTGTCCTTCCTGAAGGACCTGGTCACCATGCGCAATCCCACAAGCGACTTCAGCTTCCTGTGCTTCCTGCGCGAGCGCGGCAGACTGGTCGACTTCCTCAACGCGAAGACGCTCTTCCCGCTGCGGATCGAGTTCCACGAGTACTTCGAGTGGGCGGCCGCCCGGGTCGCGGACCTGGTCACGTACGACTCCGAAGTCCTCGCCGTGGAACCGGTCACCGCCGAGGGCGGCGAGGTCCGCTTCTTCGACGTAGTCAGCCGCGTGCCCGGCGATCCACAGCGCACGGTGGTCCGCCGCACCCGCAACATCTCGGTGGCCGTGGGCCTGGAACCCCATGTGCCGCCCGACATAGCCCTCTCGGACCGCATCTGGCACAACAGCGAACTGATCCCGCGCACCCGCGAGTTGACCGGCCGGGGCGAGTCGGTGCAGCGCATCCTGGTCCTCGGCGCGGGACAGAGCGGCGCCGAAGCCGTCGACTACCTGCACCGCTCGTTCCCCGACTCGGAGATCTGCGCGGTCTTCGCCAAGTACGGCTACACACCCGCCGACGACAGCCCGTTCGCGAACCGCATCTTCGACCCGGAGGCCGTGGACGTCTACTTCCAGGCGCGGCCCGAGGTGAAGCAGGCCCTGTACGACTACCACCGCAGCACCAACTACTCAGTGGTCGACATGGACTTGATCGAGTCGCTGTACGCCACCATGTACCGCGAGAAGGTCCAGGGCCGCGAGCGCCTCCAGCTGCGGAACGTGTCCCGCATCCGGGACGTGCGGCAACTGCCCGACCGCCTGGAGGTCACCGTCGAGTACCTTCCCACCGGGGAACGGGAGGTCATCGCCTGCGACATCCTGGTCCATGCGACCGGGTACCGCCCGAGGGAGCTCGACCCCCTGCTGGGCCGGACCGCGAAGCTCTGCCTGCGGGACGACAACGACGCCGTACGCGTCGGACGCGACCATCGCGTGGAGGCCGCACCCGAGGTCACCGCCGGTATCTACCTGCAAGGCGCGACCGAGCACACCCACGGCCTCACATCCACCCTCCTGTCCACGACCGCCGTACGCTCCGGCGAGATCCTCGACTCCCTGCTCACTCACCGGCGCGGCGACGCCGACGACCCAGTTGGGCAAGATTCGTCAAGTCAGAGTAGCCTCACCTAAGTTTTCAGCCTGTTGAGCGATTCAACGGTCGTCCGATCCCGGAGGGGTGCGGGTGGGTCCTTCAAATCCGTCGGGACGTGACGTCCTCAGACGGTCGATCAAGGGGCAGCGGCGTGATGTCGCGCTCGGCTCGCTCCTCGGCTCGGGACACCAGGCGGGCGAGGCGCTGGTGCCGGTCCTCATCGGCGTCGTCATCGACCGCGCCGTCACGGATTCCGACACCGGCGCCCTGCTGCGGTGGCTCGCCGTCCTCGCCGTGGTCTACACGGGACTCGCGCTCAGCTACCGCTACGGCGCCTGGTCCGGCGACCGGGCCGCCGCGCAGGCCGAACACGACCTGCGGATCACCCTCGTACGACGCGTCCTTCATCCACGCGGCGGGGCGGAGGAGGGCCGGCTGCCGGGCGCGCTCGCCAATGTCGCCACCGAGGACGCCAAGCGGGTCGGCGCCGTCAACATGGCGCTGATGGCGGGGATTTCGGCCCTGGCCGGCATCCTCGCCTGCGCCGTCGTCCTGCTGCGGGCGTCGGTGACGCTCGGCCTGGTCGTCCTGCTCGGCACGCCGGTGCTGCTGTGGCTCGGCCACCTGCTCAGCAAGCCGCTGGAGTCCCGCAGCGAGGCCGAGCAGGAACGGGCCGCGCACGCCTCGGCCGTCGCCGCCGATCTGGTGGCCGGTCTGAGGATCCTCAAGGGCATCGGCGGTGAGTCGACCGCCATATCCCGCTACCGCACCACCAGTCGCGACTCCCTCCAGGCCACCTTGAAAGCGGCCCGCGCGCAGGCCTTCCAGAGCGGCATGGTGCTGACCCTGACGGGCTGTCTGATCGCCGCCGTCGCCCTGGTCGGCGGCCGGCTCGCGGCCAACGGCTCCATCAGTCTGGGCCAGTTGGTGTCTGCGGTCGGGCTCGCGCTGTTCCTGCTCGGCCCGTTGGAGGTCCTCGCGTGGGTCAACGCCGAGCTCGCCCAGGGCCGCGCCTCCGCCTCCCGGATCGCCGAGGTGCTCGCCGCCCCGCACACCGTCGACCCCGGCGAGGGAACCCTCCCCCAGCCGGTGCGCGGCGCGGTCCGGCTCAGCGGCGTCAGCCTCGGCGGGCTGCGCGACGTCGACCTGGATGTCGCGCCCGGCGAGCTGCTGGGCGTGGTCACGACCGACCCAGCCCAGGCCACGGACCTGATGCGCGCCCTGGCCCGGCAGACCGACCCGGACTCGGGCACGGTCGAGCTGGACGGCGTATGCCTGCGGGATCTGGATCCGGCTCAGTTGCGTACGGCGATGCTGGTCGCCGAGCATGACGCCGACCTCTTCGAGGGCACCGTCCACGACAACGTCACGGCGTCCGCCCCGGACGGCGCCGATCCGGAGCCGGCGATGGCGGCGGCCGGGGTCGCGCAGGTCGCCCAGTCCCTGCCGGACGGCGCGGACACGGCGGTCAGCGAACGCGGCCGGTCGCTGTCCGGCGGACAGCGCCAACGGGTCGCCCTGGCCCGCGCCTTGGCCGCCGACCGGCCCGTCCTGGTCGTCCACGATCCGACCACCGCGGTGGACGCGGTCACCGAGGCGGGCATCGCCACCGGAATCCGGGAGATCCGCAAGGGCCGTACGACGATCCTGGTGACCACCAGCCCCGGGCTCCTGTCGGTCACCGACCGGGTCGTGCTGCTGGAGGACGGACGGGTCTCCGACACGGCTCCACACGCCGACCTGATACGCCGTCATGAGTCCTACCGAGCGGCGGTGCTGGCATGACCGACCCGACCCCCACCCGCGAACTGCTGCCCACGGCGACGCCGGTCCGTACGCGCGCCGCGGTCCGTGAACTCGTCCGTCCGCACCGCCGCCTGATGCTCACCGCTTTCGCCGTGATGATCGCGGCGACGGGGGTCGGGCTGATCGTCCAGCCACTGCTGGGCCGCATCGTGGACGTGGTCGCCGAGCACCGGTCGGCCGACGATCTCACCCTCCCCGTGGTCCTGCTGGTGCTGGTCGCCGTCGTGCAGGGCAGTGCCACCGCGCTCGGTCTGTCGCTGGTCTCCCGGCTCGGTGAGACGGTACTGGCGCAGTTGCGCGAGCGGTTCGTCGAGCGGGCCCTGCGACTGCCCCTGGAACAGGTGGAGAAGGCAGGCTCCGGCGACCTCAACGCCCGGGTCACCCGGGACGTCTCGGTGGTCGGCGAGGCGGTGCGCAACGCGCTGCCCGAACTGGCCCGCTCCCTGCTCGCCATCGTGCTGACCCTGGCAGCGATGGCGGCGCTGGACTGGCGGTTCCTGCTGGCGGCCCTGCTCGCCGTGCCCATCCAGGCCGGGACCGCACGCTGGTACGTACGCCATGCCGTCCCCCTCTACGCCGAGCAGCGCATCGCCATGGGGTCCCAGCAACAGCAGCTCCTGGACACCATCGCAGGCGCCGGAACCGTACGGGCGTTCCGGATGGAGGAGCAGCACACCGCGCACGTGACCAAGCGCTCCTCGGCCGCGGTCGCGCTGACCATGCGCGGGGTGCGGCTGGTGCTCGACTTCTACAACCGGCTGCACATCGCCGAGTACACCGGCCTCGCCGCCGTCCTCGTCACCGGCTTCCTGCTGGTGCGCGCCGACTCCGTCTCCATCGGCACCGCCACGGCCGCCGCGCTCTACTTCCACAGCCTGTTCACCCCGATCAACTCGGCCCTCGTCCTGCTGGACGACGCCCAGTCGGCGACGGCGGCGCTCGCCCGGCTGGTCGGAGTCGCAGACGGGCCGGCGACCGAGGCATCAACCGGAACACCGAGTCCGTACGACCGTCCCGGGTCCGGCGCGGTGACGGTGACGGGCGTCCATCACGCGTACGAGCCCGGCCGCCCCGTCCTGCACGACATCCACCTCACCCTCGCGGCCGGCGAACGCGTCGCCCTCGTCGGCGCGAGCGGCGCGGGCAAGACGACGCTGGCCAAGCTGATCGCGGGCGTGCACCGGCCGACCGCCGGTTCGGTACAGCTGAACGCTCCCACGGACGGCCTGCCTGTTGCCCTGGTGACCCAGGAGACGCATGTCTTCGCCGGGCCGCTCGCCGACGATCTGCGCCTGGCGCGCGCCGACGCCACGGACCAGGACCTGCGCGCGGCACTCGCGGAGGTGGACGCGCTGGACTGGGCCGAGGCGCTGCCGGAGGGTCTGTCCACCGTCGTCGGCGAGGGCGGACACCGCCTCACCGCCGCCCAGGTGCAGCAACTGGCCCTGGCCCGGCTGGTCCTGGCCGATCCGCCGGTGGCCGTGCTCGACGAGGCCACGGCCGAGGCGGGCAGCACCGGCGCCCGTCTGCTGGAGAAGGCGGCGGACCGGGCGATCGAGCACCGCACCGCGCTCGTCGTCGCCCACCGCCTCACCCAGGCCGCCGACGCGGACCGGATCGTCGTCATGGACGGCGGCCGGATCGTGCAGAGCGGAACCCACGACGAACTGTGCGCCACCGCCGGCCCGTACGCCTCCCTGTGGCAGGCGTGGTCCGGCACCCGCACACCCGTCGACGAGCCCCCCACGCCCCGTCCCAGCACCGACACAACCAAGAAGGACCACTGATGCTCGGCTCTCTCAGAGGCACCCGGCTCGCCGCGGCACTCGCCTCCGCGCTGCTCCTCTTCGCCACCGCCACGGCCTGCGGATCCGACGACGGCTCCGACACGGCGGGCTCGGAAGCCACCGAGTCCTCGAGCACCGCTTTCCCGGTGACCCTCCCGCACAAGTACGGCAGTACGACCATCAAGTCCGAGCCGAAGCGGATCGTCACGGTCGGTCTCACCGACCAGGACGCGGTGCTCGCGCTGGGCAAGGTGCCCGTGGGCACGACCGAGTGGCTCGGCGGCTACAAGGGCGCGATCGGCCCCTGGGCCACGGACAAGCTGGGCAGCGCGGCGGCCCCGACGGTCCTCAAGGACACCGGCACCGGTCCGCAGACGGAGAAGATCGCCGCGCTCAGGCCGGACCTGATCCTCGCCGTCTACGGCGGCCTGACCAAGGAGCAGTACGACACTCTGTCGAAGTTCGCCCCGGTGGTCGCCCAGCCCAAGGAGTACAACGACTTCGGCGTGCCGTGGCAGAACCAGACGGAGATCATCGGCAAGGCGCTCGGCCAGGAGGCCGAGGCCAAGGACCTCGTCGCGGGCGTCGAGGCCGACTTCAAGAAGGCGACCGACGACAACCCTCAGTTCGCGAAGTCCAGCGCCGTGATGGCGACGCCGTACGAGGGCATCTTCGTCTTCGGCAGCCAGGACCCGCGCTCGCGTCTGCTCACGGACCTCGGCTTCACCCTGCCCAAGGACCTGGACAAGGTCATCGGTGACGAGTTCGGTGCCAACATCAGCAAGGAGCGCACCGATCTGCTGGACACCGACGCGGTCGTCTGGATCGTCTCCGACACCGCCAAGGACAAGGCCGCGCTGCGCAAGAACTCCCTGTACGCCGATCTGACGGTGGCGAAGGAGGACCGCGAGGTCTTCGTCAAGGAGAGCAGCGACTACGGCAACTCGGTCTCCTTCGTGTCGGTGCTGAGCCTGCCCTACATGCTCGAGCGTCTGGTGCCGCAGCTGGCCGCGGCGGTCGACGGCGAGACCTCGACGAAGGTGACCGAGCCGACGTCCTGACGCTCGGCCCGGATGTGCGCGGAGGCCGGTCGCAGCAGCCGACCGGCCTCCGTCTCAGTGCCCGTGCCCTTCTGTGTCTTCGTGCGCGGGCTCTTCCGCCGTCGCCTGTCCGGCGTGGACCGTGAAGGCCGCGGTGTGGACGGTGCCCGCGTGCTTGAAGTCGAGGAACAGCCGGTAGGTCCCGACGCTCGGTGCCGTGGCCGCGAAGGAGATGTCGGGGCCCGGCTTCGTCGCGGTGGTGGGGTGCACATGGAGGTAGGCGAGGTCGCCGGAGCGCAGGGCGACCAGATGGCCGTAGGCACCCAGGTAGGGCTGGAGGTCGGTGACCGGCCTGCCGTTGCGGGACACCGTCAGCTTCAGCTCGCTTTCGGCGCCCGGGCGCAGGCCGCCGGACAGCGCGACCTCGTAGCCGTGGATCCTCGTGACGTTGCTGGGCGCGGGCATCTGCTTCGGCTCGTAGGCACCCCGTGCCGCCAGGTCCGCGCCGAGGGTGAGGTTCTTCGCGCCCTTCTTCGCCGGGGTGAAGTCGGCGAAGACGCGGTAGCCGCCCGCGCGGGGCAGGTCGACGGGGATGCTCCAGGTGCCGTCGGCGGCGCGGGTGGGGTGCAGATGGCGGTAGGTGATCAGGTCGCGTGAGGCGACGATGAGGTGCAGTTCCTTGTCGTGTTCGCGGCGGTAGGCGGTGACGGCGTCGCCGCCGGCGTCCCGGATCGTGAAGCGCAGCTCGCTCCGCACCCCCGCGGTGACGCGCGGGGTCTTCAGGTCGAGGGTGTAGCCGCCCTCGGAGATCTGCAGTCCGCCGGCCGGTGTCGCTTCATGGCCGCCGTGGTCGTCCCCTCCCTCCGTCGCCGCTTCGGTGTGCGTGTCGTGCCGTGCGGGCGGGCGGTCTTCCACGACCGGGGCGACGCCCTGGCCCACGCCGTAGGCGGTGCCGAAGGTGGCGGCCAGCGCGGCGGCGAACGCGGTGAGCTTCAGTGCGGTGCGCATGGTGTTCTCCGATCTCCGGATTGCTATGGGTCCGTTTCTCTGGCTCCGACCATACCCCCAGGGGGTATGAAGTCAAGGCTTGCTCGCACTTGCTCTCGATACCCCACAGGGGTATACATGACGACGAGAGAAGGATACCCCTGCCCCGTATGAAGTCCAGGAGCGATGATGGCCAGTCACCAGGTCGAACTCGTCATCGGCGGCATGACCTGCGCCTCGTGCGCGGCACGCGTCGAGAAGAAGCTCAACCGCATGGACGGGGTCATGGCGACCGTCAACTACGCCACCGAGAAGGCCAGGGTCAGCTACACCGGCGAGATCTCCGTCCCGGATCTGATAGCCACGGTCGAGGCGACGGGGTACACCGCGCAGGAGCCCGCGCGGGCCGAGCCCGAGCCCGAGCAGGCCGACCATGAGCTCCGGTCCCTCCGGCAGCGGCTGCTCACCTCGGTCGCCCTCGCCGTCCCCGTGATCGCGATGGCCATGATCCCCGCCCTGCAGTTCGAGAACTGGCAGTGGCTTTCCCTGACGCTGGCGGCGCCCGTGGTGACGTACGCCGGATGGCCCTTCCATCAGGTGGCGCTGACCAATGCCCGCCATGGTGCGGCCACCATGGACACGCTGATCTCGGTCGGTACGTCGGCGGCGTTCCTGTGGTCGCTGTGGGCGCTGTTCTTCGGGACCGCCGGCACGCCGGGGATGACGCATCCCTTCGAGCTGACCATCGCCCGCGGTGACGGCGCGGGGAACATCTACCTGGAGGCCGCGGCCGGCGTCACCATGTTCATCCTGGCAGGGCGTTACTTCGAGGCCCGTTCGAAGCGCAAGGCGGGAGCCGCGCTCAAGGCGCTGCTGGAGCTGGGTACCAAGGACGTCACCGTGCTGCGCCCCGACGGCCGCGAACAGACCGTCCCCGTCGCCGAGTTGAAGGTCGGTGACCGCTTCCTGGTGCGTCCCGGGGAGAAGATCGCCACTGACGGGACGGTCGTCGAGGGCTCCTCCGCCGTCGACGCCTCCATGCTCACCGGCGAGTCCGTGCCGGTGGAAGTGGGCCAGGGCGATCCGGTCACCGGCGCCACGGTCAACGCGGGCGGTCGGCTGGTCGTCGAGGCCGTGCGGGTCGGCGCGGACACCCAGCTCGCCCGGATGGCCAGCCTGGTGGAGGACGCGCAGAACGGGAAGGCCGCCGCGCAGCGGCTCGCGGACCGGATCTCCGCCGTGTTCGTGCCCGTCGTGATCGCGCTCGCCCTCGGCACCCTCGGCTTCTGGCTGGGCAACGGTGCGGGTCTGACGGCCGCGTTCACCGCCGCCGTCGCGGTCCTGATCATCGCCTGCCCGTGCGCCCTGGGGCTCGCCACCCCGACCGCGCTGCTGGTCGGCACGGGGCGGGGCGCCCAGCTAGGAATCCTGATCAAAGGCCCTGAGGTGCTGGAGTCGACGCGCAAGGTCGACACCGTCGTCCTCGACAAGACGGGCACGGTCACCACGGGCCGGATGACGCTGCTCGCCGTGCACACGGCCGAGGGAGCCGACGAGTCCGAAGTCCTGCGGCTGGCGGGTGGGTTGGAGCACGCGTCCGAGCACCCGATCGCCCGAGCCGTCGCCGACGGAGCGCTGGAGAAGCTGGGCGCGCTCCCCGCGCCCGAGGATTTCGCGAACGTGCCCGGCCTGGGTGTGCAGGGCGTCGTCGACGGTCATGCCGTCCTCGTCGGGCGTGAACGGCTGCTCGCCGACTGGGCGTTGGAGCTGCCCGAGGAGCTGAAGCGGGCCAAGTCCGAGGCCGAGGCGGCCGGGCGCACCGCGATCGCCGTCGCCTGGGACGGGGAGGCGCGGGCGGTCCTCGAAGTCGCCGACGCGGTCAAGGAGACCAGCCCGGAGGCGATCGAGCGGCTGCGCGGCCTCGGTCTGACCCCGATCCTGCTGACCGGCGACAACCGGACCGTGGCCGAGTCGGTCGCACGCCAGGTCGGCATCGCGCCCGAGGACGTCTTCGCCGAGGTGCTGCCGCAGGACAAGGCCGCCGTCGTCAAGCGCCTTCAGGGCGAGGGCCGTTCCGTCGCCATGGTCGGTGACGGCGTCAACGACGCGGCCGCGCTCGCGCAGGCCGACCTGGGGCTGGCCATGGGCACCGGAACCGATGCGGCGATCGAGGCGAGCGACCTGACGCTCGTACGAGGCGATCTGCGGGCCGCGGCCGACGCCGTCCGGCTGGCCCGACGGACCCTCGGCACCATCCGGTCCAACCTGTTCTGGGCCTTCGCCTACAACCTCGCCGCCCTGCCGCTCGCCGCGGCCGGACTGCTCAACCCGATGATCGCCGGCGGGACGATGGCGTTGTCCTCGGTGTTCGTCGTCGCCAACTCCCTGCGCCTGCGGGCCTTCCGCCCCCTCGGATGACGCCCAGCGTTCACAGCCCCCTCACACTCAGGTCGTCGTAGGCTCCCCAGGGCCGCACTAGCGTCTTCGGGTCGCCCCCCGAACCGAACAAGAGTGAGGTTTCGATGTCCTCAAGGCATGTCCTCGCCGGCCTGGCCCTGGTGCCGGCGCTCGCCTTCCCGGCAGCCGCTCACGCGACGACCGCGCACACCTCCGAGGGGCCGCACCACAAGCCCTCCTTCGACCTCCAGGCGCACCGCGGCGGCCTCGGCATGACGACCGAGTCGTCCCTGGAGGGCTTCGGCAAGGCCCTGCGCCTGGGTGTGTCCACGCTGGAGCTGGACACCCAGATCACCAAGGACAAGAAGGTCGTCGTCACCCACGACCGGCAGGTCAGCGCCCAGAAGTGCAAGGACACCGCGCCGCTCACGCCGGGCGACTCGATGTACCCGTACGTCGGCAAGTACATCAAGGACCTGACGCTGGCCCAGATCAAGACCATGGACTGCGGCTACCAGCAGTTGCCGGGCTTCCCCGAGCAGGAGCAGATCAAGGGCCTCAAGATGGTCGAGCTCCGGGACGTCCTGAACCTGGTCAAGCGCTACAAGGCCCGGCAGGTCACCCTGAACGTGGAGGCGAAGGTCGAGGCGGGCGCCCCCGAACAGACCGCGCCGCGCGAGCTGTTCGTGCGCCGGGTCCACGAGGAGATCCGCCGCTCCGGCATCGAGCGCCAGGTCACCATCCAGTCCTTCGACTGGGGCGCCCTCAAGGCGATGCACAAACTCGCGCCGAGGTGGCCGCTGGTGGCCCTGACCAACTACGACTTCCTCCAGGTCGGCAAACCCGGCGCCTCCCCCTGGCTCGGCGGGATCGACGCCGACGACTACGACGGCGACTTCGTGAAGGCCGCCGACAGCATCGCCGGAGTCACCACCCTCTCCCCCAACTACGGCTTCCCGCAGAGCGGCAAGGTCGGCGACCCGGGCTTCCGCTTCTACGCCGACCAGGCCATGGTCGACGCGGCGCACGCCCGGGGCCTCAAGGTCGTCCCGTGGACCTGCGACGACCCGGCGACCGTGGAGGCGCTGATGGACTTCGGGATCGACGGCATCATCACCAACTACCCCGACAAGGTGCGGGAGATCATGGCCGAGCGCGGCATGCGGCTGCCCAAGGCGTACGGGCCTCGCTGATCGTCACGGTGCCGATCCCGGCCGCGAACTCCGGCACCCAAGGAACTACACATACCGGACACCCGTCGACCCGCCTCCGCCGATCGAACGAGCGTGCCGTTACCATCTGAGCGCTACCTAGCTCGAAAGAGATGGATCCTGTGACTGTCACCGAGGACTCGTTCACCAACTGGAAGAACCGCGAGGAGATCGCGGAGTCGATGATCCCGATCATCGGGAAGCTGCACCGCGAGCGGGACGTGACCGTCCTGCTGCACAGCCGCTCTCTGGTGAACAAGTCGGTGGTGAGCATCCTCAAGACGCACCGCTTCGCCCGGCAGATCGCCGGCGAGGAACTGTCGGTCACGGACACCCTGCCGTTCCTGCGGGCCATCACCGCGCTCGATCTCGGCCCCTCGCAGATCGACCTCGGCATGCTGGCGGAGACGTACCGGGCCGACGACCGGGGTCTGTCGGTGGCCGAGTTCACCGCCGAGGCCGTCGCCGGCGCGACGGGAGCCAACAAGATCGAGCGCCGCGAACCGCGTGACGTCGTCCTCTACGGCTTCGGCCGCATCGGCCGCCTCGTCGCCCGGCTGCTGATCGAGAAGGCCGGCTCCGGCAACGGTCTGCGGCTGCGCGCCGTGGTCGTGCGCCAGGGCGGCGAGCAGGACATCGTCAAACGCGCCTCGCTGCTGCGCCGCGACTCCATCCACGGTCAGTTCCAGGGCACGATCACCGTCGACGAGGCGAACAGCACGATCATCGCCAACGGCAACGAGATCAAGGTGATCTACGCGAGCGACCCGTCCGAGGTCGACTACACGGCGTACGGCATCAAGGACGCCATCCTCATCGACAACACCGGCAAGTGGCGCGACCGCGAGGGCCTGTCCCAGCATCTGCGCCCCGGCATCGACAAGGTCGTGCTGACCGCGCCGGGCAAGGGCGACGTCCCCAACATCGTGCACGGCGTCAACCACGACATGATCAAACCGGACGAGCAGATCCTGTCCTGCGCCTCCTGCACCACCAACGCGATCGTCCCGCCGCTGAAGGCGATGGCCGACGAGTACGGCGTGCTGCGCGGCCACGTGGAGACCGTCCACTCGTTCACCAACGACCAGAACCTGCTGGACAATTACCACAAGGCCGACCGGCGTGGCCGCTCCGCGCCGCTCAACATGGTGATCACCGAGACGGGCGCCGCCTCCGCCGTCGCCAAGGCGCTGCCCGACCTCAAGGCGCCGATCACCGGCAGCTCGATCCGGGTCCCGGTCCCGGACGTCTCGATCGCCATCCTCAGCCTGCGGCTCGGCCGCGAGACCACCCGCGAGGAGGTCCTCGACCACCTCCGCGACGTGTCGCTCACCTCGCCCCTGCGGCGCCAGATCGACTTCACCAGCGCCCCCGACGCCGTCTCCAGCGACTTCATCGGCTCCCGCCACGCCTCGATCGTCGACGCCGGCGCCACGAAGGTCGACGGGGACAACGCCATCCTCTACCTCTGGTACGACAACGAGTTCGGCTACTCCTGCCAGGTCATCCGCGTCGTCCAGCACGTCTCCGGGGTGGAGTACCCGACCTACCCGGCCATGGCGGTCTGACCACCCGTCTTCGTGACGGTGCCGTGTCCGGTTGCGCACGGCACCGTCACTCTGGGTATCTGGCGGGCGCGGCTCCCCGCACGACAGGATGTCCGGGTGAAAGATCAGATAGCCCAGCCGGCCCTGCGCCCGGTCCGCGGAACCGCCCTTTGTGCCGTCGCCGCCCTCGTCCTCGTCGGTGCGGCCTGGACGGCCCGAGCCGTCTGGCAGATCCGGCTCGCGGCAGCGGGACAGCCGGCTTCGGGACCACCGGACCAGGGCGACGGCGTACACCGCCCGCTGACCGGCCTCGAGGACGCCTACCACATCGTCAGTTCCCTGGGAGACGCGGCCACGGTGGTCTGCGCCATCGCCTTCATCACCTGGCTGTGGCGCGTCCGGGACAACGCCTACGTCCTTTCGGGACAGCGGCCCCGCTACTCCTGGCCGTGGATCTACCTCGGCTGGATCATCCCCATCGCGAACCTGTGGATCCCCCGCGGCCTCGTCGCCGACATTCACCGCACCGGCGTCCCGGATCGGCCGCTGCCGCGTGTCGTGAACTGGTGGTGGGCACTGTGGCTGGTCGGGTTGGTCAGCGGAGTGGGGCTGATGTACACCGACTCCAAGGACGAGGTCATCGCGCGTGCCTACTCCGATGTCGGGGTGCTGCTGGCGGCCGACGCGGCCATGGTGGGTGCGGCCGTGGCGGGCGCCCTGATGGTCCGTGCCCTCACCTCGGCGCAGGAAGACCGCCGGCCCGCTACAGAGGGGCCGGCGGTGGGCGGCTGGGGTCAGTAGCTCTGCGGGCCGATCGGTCAGCCGCTCTGCTGGACGATGTCGACCATCCACGGGATGCCGAAGCGGTCCGTGCACATCCCGAAGATGTCGCCCCACATCTGCTTCTCGAACGGCACGGACACGGTGCCGCCGTCGGACAGCTTCTCCCAGTACCCGCGCAGCTCGGCGTCGTCGTCGCCGCTCAGACTCACGGAGAAGTTGTTGCCCGGGTTGTTCGGCATTCCGTGCGGGGCGTCGGCGCCCATCAGGGTGTAGCCGCTCGGGGTCTCCAGCATGCCGTGCATGATCTTGTCGGCGTTCGGCGCGTCCGACTGCCCGAACTCGCCGTAGGTGTTGAGCTTCAGCGTGCCGCCGAAGACCTCTTGGTAGAACTCCAACGCCTGCCTGGCGTCGCCGTCGAAGCTGAGGTACGGGTTGAGGCGCGAGGCCATGGATCCTCCCGGAGATGTGGCTGAAAGCCGATGCCAAGGACGCTAGCGCGCGGCACTGACAACGGCCCGTCGCGCGGGCCCACATGGAGCACACACGGGCACACGGGCCTACGTCAGACGAGGTGGGCGAAGACGACGAGGTTCTCCGTGTAGTCCTTGGCGCTGCGGTCGTAGTCCCCGGCACAGGTGATGAGGCGGACCTGGGCCTGCGGGGTGTCGGCGTACACCCGCTCGTCGGGGAAGCTGTCCTTCTCGAAGGTCTCCACGCTGTCGACCACGAACGTCGCGATGCGCCGGTCGGCTCGCTTCACCCGGAACCGGTCGCCCTTCTCCAGCTCGCCGAGTTCCGTGAACACCGCCGGCGACGTCGCCGTGTCCACGTGCCCGGCGATGATCGACGTACCTGCCTCCCCCGGGGACACCCCCTTGGCGTACCAGCCCACGAGATTGACCTCGTCCGCCGGTGGGGCCTCGAGCTGTCCCGAGCGGCCGATGGCGAGGGGGGTGAAGGGCGCGTCGACCGAGATCTTCGGGATGCGCAGTCGGATCGGTGTGGATCGCGGCAGGTGCTTTCCGGCTCGGGGCGTCGCGGAAGAGGACGGGGACGGGGACGATGTGGCGGCCGGTGCGGCATGGTGCGCGTGTCCGGTGCGGGACGGCTCGTCCTCACCGCCGAACAGGCTCACTGCCACGACGACCAGGGCGACCCCACTCCAGAAGATCGTCGCGAGTCTGCGGGATCCCAGCGACGTGGGCGGTGTTTCGGCGTCGGTAGGGGAAGGAGGGCTGGCTGCCATCGGACACCACCTCACTCGGGCACGGCAGCGGACTCATCTCGCGATCTCGCGGGAAGGGCGAGCCGGGCCGCCGCGACGCGAGGGGGACGTGCGGCGGCCTCGGCGGTCATGTCGTCGGCACCGGGCAGTCAGGCCGCGCCCTCGGGGGCCTTCTTGCGCCGCAGCGCGTACATGCCGGTCCCGGCCACGCCCAGCATGGCCAGCCCGGCGGCCGTCACGCCCGGCGAGGCGAGCGCGCCGCCGCCGGTGTGCACGCCGCCGCGCGGCTTGTGGTGGTCGGGCTTCCCGGACTCGTCGTGGTGCTCGCCGCGCCCCGAGTCGTGGCCGTGCTCGTCGTGCCCCGACTCCCTGCCGTGATCGTTGTGATCGCCGCGCCCCGACTCCCGGCCGTGATCGTTGTGCTCCGAGTCCTTGCCGTGCTCACCGTCGTGCCGGTGGCCCCAGGAGTCCTCGTCGCTCCGGCCGTGGTCGTCCCGGTAGGTGTTCGGGTCGTGCTTGGGGTCCCTGGCCGAGCCCCAGTCGTCCTGGTTCACCAGGGCCAGCGCTCCGCCACCCGTGTGCATCCCGCCGCGCGGCATGTCGTGCCTGCTGTCCTTGTCGTGCTTCTTGCCGTAGGAAGAGTCTTCGTCGTGGTCCTTCTCCTTGCCGTAGGAGGAGTCGTCGCGGTCCCACTCACCTGTCGAGTCGGCGTAGGCGGGTGCGGCGATCGCGAGCGCGGCCGTGGCCGCGGCTGTCGCGGCCAGCATGCGTGCAGAGCGCATCTGTGAATCCTTCCGTCACACCCGGGCAGCTGACGTTTCGCCAGCTGGGTGACCCGGCCTTGACGTGATCCACCGTCAGCCGAACCGGACGGTCCCACCATTCGAGGCGATCACACGGGTTACCCCGGGACCCCGGACGGCGGTATCCCGGGCGCGCCTTCCCCCACCGCCCGCCGGGCCCCTACAGCCGGGCGTCGGCCGGGTCCCAGCCCTGGCGGGGCACCGAGGCGAGGAGCCGCCGGGTGTAGGCGTGCTCGGGGGCGCTGAGCACGCTCGGGGTCGGTCCCTGCTCGACCACGACACCCCGGCGCATCACCACGGTCTCGTCGGTGATGTGGTGCACGACGGCCAGGTCATGGCTGACGAAGACGAGCGCCACGCCAGTGTCACGTCGGATGTCACCGAGGAGCTGGAGGATCTGGGCCTGGATCGACACGTCGAGCGCGGCGACCGCTTCGTCGAGGACCAGGATCTCTGGTTCGACGGCGAGTGCCCGGGCGATGGCGAGGCGCTGCCGCTGGCCGCCGGAGAGTTCGTACGGCTTGGCGTCCGCCTCGCGGGTGCCCAGGCCGACCTGGTCGAGCAGGGCGGCGATATGGGTGTCCGTCGAGAGGTGGCCGTGCAGCCCGAGCGCGATGCGCAGGCACTGACGGGCCGTGAGCCGCGGGTCGAGTGAGACGTAGGGGTCCTGGAAGACCATCTGGATCTCACGTGCCCGGGCCAGCCGGTCGCGCCGGGTGCGTCGTCCGCGGCCGGGTGTGCGGTCCTTTCCGTTCACCGTGATCGTGCCGGAGTCGGGCCGGGTCAGGCCGACGAGCATCCGGGCGACGGTGCTCTTGCCCGACCCGGACTCGCCCACGATGCCGACGGAGCCGCCGCGGGGAACGGTGAAGGAGACCTGGTCGGCGGCGGTGAGCCGGTCGCCGTCCGGCAGCCGGTAGGTCTTGCGCACGGCGTCGACGACGAGCAGGGGCGTGGCGATGTCCTTCACCGTGTACTCCCGGTGGCCTGCGCGGCCGGATCGAGCTGGTCGGACGGGGCAGGGACGTCGAGGTCCGGCAGGTCGGGCAGACGGCGGCACGCTGCCACGCCGCCGCCCGGGACCGGGAGCGGCTCCGGCTGCCAGGTGTCGCAGGCCGGTTCGGCGTGTGCGCACCGGGGGGCGAAGGGGCAGCCGGGGAACGTGTCCGCGAGCGAGGGCGGGCGGCCCGGGATCGGGGCCAGGGGTCGGGTCGTCTCGCCCAGTTCGGGTGAGCACGCCAGCAGCCCGCGAGTGTAGGGGTGGCGGGCGTCGGAGAAGAGGCGGTGCGCGTCCTGCTCCTCGGCGACGCGGCCCGCGTACATGACGTACACGCGGTCGCAGTAGGCGGCAGCCAGGTGCAGGTCGTGGGTGATGAACAGCAGCCCCAGGTCGCGCTGCTCGCGCAGGGTGCGCAGCAGGGCGAGGATGTCGGCCTGCGTGGTGACGTCCAGCGCGCTGGTGGCCTCGTCGGCGAGCAGCAGCGCGGGCTCGGTGGCGAGGGCGCCGGCGATGACGACGCGTTGCAGCATGCCGCCGGACAGTTCGTGGGGATGCTGCCGGACGTGTCGTTCGGGGTCCGGGAGGCCTACGGCGTCGAGGAGTTCGACGGCGCGGTCGCGGGCGGCGCGCTTGTCGGTGGTGCCGGTGCGGGCCAGCCGTTCGGTCAGGAAGTCCCCGATCCGGCGTACGGGATTCAGCGCGGAGCGCGGGTCCTGGTGGACCATGGCGACCGTACTGGAGCGATGGTCGCGCAACCGTGCGCCGGTCAGGGACAGGGCGTCGGTGCCGTCGACCAGGACGCGGCCCTCGGCCCGCGCGGCGTCGGGGAGGATGTTCAGCACGGCCTTGGCGGTGGTGGACTTGCCGGAGCCGGATTCGCCGACGAGGCCGACGACCTCTCCGCTGCGGACCCGCAGGGACACGTCCGCGAGCAAGGGCCGGGCGGCGCCGGGCAGCAGCACGGTCAGGTTCTCGATGTCGAGCAGCATGGCGGGCTACCTCCTGGCGCCGAGCCGGTCGGCGGCCCAGACGCCGACCACGTTGAAGGCCACCACGACGGCGGCGATGGCGGTGCCCGGCACGAGTGCCGGGAGCAGGGCACCCTGGACGATCGCGGCCTGTCCCTCCTGCACCATGAGCCCCCAGTCGGAGCTGGGCGGCTGGGCGCCGAAGCCGAGGTAGCTGAGGGTGGCGAGGCTCATCAGGGACTCGCCGAACAGGACCACCAGATAGCCGGCGATCGAGCGGGCGAGGTTGGGCACGAGGTGGGCCACGCAGATCCGGGCGCCGCTCATGCCCTGGACGCGGTAGGCGTCGATGTAGGACTTGGACCGTTCGGCCAGGGCGACGCTGCGGGTGTACTTCGCGATCGTCGGGGCGAAGGCCAGCCCGAGCGCGATCACGGACGTCGTCATGCCGGTGCCGAACACGGCGATGATCAGCACGACGAACAGCAGGCCCGGGAACGCGTACATGACGTCGGTGATCCGGGAGACCAGCGTGTCCACCCAGCCGCCCCGCCAGGCCGCGACCGTGCCGAGGGTGACGCCGAGGACGGCGGCCAGCAGGAGCAGCAGCAGCGGCGCGATCAGGCTCGTGCGGGCTCCGTAGAGGACGCGGGAGAGCAGGTCCTGGCCGGAGGCGTCGGTGCCGAGGGGGTGGGCGCCGGTGGTGCCGACCAGGGACGACGACAGGTCTACGGCGTCCGGCGCGTACGGCGCGAGGAGGGGGGCGAGGACGGCGGCGAGCACCACCAGCCCGAGGAAGGCGCCGGAGACGAGCACACCCAGGGGGCGGCGGGGGCGCTTTCGCAGAGGGAGAAGGACGCCGGCGGCGACGGCGGTCATGCGGGGCTCCTCATGCTCTTGAGGCGCGGGTCGAGCAGGGGGTGCGCGAGGTCCACGACGGTGGTGACGACGATGTACGAGGTGACCATCAGCAGCAGGACCGCCTGGGCGACCGGGAAGTCATGGCTGTTGATGGCGCCGACCAGCAGGGAGCCGATGCCGCTGATCCCGAAGACGGTCTCGATGGCGACGGTGCCGGCGAGCATGCCCGCGGTGACCAGACCGCACATGGTGACGATCGGGCCCAGCGCGTTGCGCAGGACATGCCTGCGGATGATCTCCCGTTCGGGCAGTCCGGCGGCCCGGGCCACCGCCACGTGCTCGGCGGTGCCCGCGTCCACCATGGCCTGGCGGGTGACCCGGCTGATGACGGCGAGCGCGCCGAGGGCCATGGCCACGGCGGGCAGGGTCAGGTGGTGCAGGGTTCCGGCGAAGCCCTCGCCGCCGCCCGTCACCGGGAACCAGCCGAGTTCGACGCCGAACAGGGCGACCAGGGCGATGCCGCCGACGAAGGACGGCACGGACGCGGCGAGGGTGGTGCCGCCGACCACGGCCGAGTCGACCCAGGTGCCGCGCCGGACGGCGGCGAGGATGCCGGCGCCGACGCCCAGGACGACGAACAGGACGGTGGCGTAGCCGACGAGGGCGAGCGTGGTGGGAACGCGCGCCCCGAGCAGGTCGGTGACCTGGTCGCTGTACTGGAAGGAGCGGCCGAGGTCGAGGTGTGCGCAGTCCCAGAGCCAGCGGCCGTACTGGACGACCAGGGGCTCGTCGAGGTGGTACTGCTCCCGGACCGTGGCGAGCCGCTCCGGGGTGAGCTTGTCGCGTCCGCCGGCCAGGAAGACGGCGGGGTCGCCGGGTGCCGCGTACACGGCGGCGAAGATCACGAAGGATGCCGCCAGCAGGGTGGCCACCAGTCCCGCGATCCGCCGTCCAAGGGCGCCGATCATGGTTGTTCAGCCCTTCTTCGCGCCGAGCCGCGCGGCCCACGGCGAGTAGAGGTACGCCATGGAGGCCGGCGGGCCCGTCAGCTCGTCGTTCAGGACGAGGACGGCCGGCATCTGGGCGACGGGGATCCACACCGCGGCCTCGCTGAACAGCCGCTGGGCGTCGATGACGAGGGCGGCGCGCTTGCGGTCGTCGATCGTGCGCAACGCCTCTTCGATCTTGCTGTCGAAGTCGGCGCTGCTGAAGCCGACCCAGTTGTTGGAGCTGTCGGAGACGCCGTTGTCGTAGAAGCCGGCCGGATCGCTCTTGGAGATGTACCAGTCGGCCACCAGGACGTCGATGTCCGCGCGGGCCTCCTTGTCGCCGTAGAACTCTCCGTACGTGGCGGAGGGGACCGTCTTGATCTGTGACTTGAGGCCGATCTGGGTCAGGGCGGCGCGTACGGCGTTGGCGATGACGAGGCGGCCCTGGGTGCTGTCGGTGCCGATCACGATGGGGGTGTCGGGCGCGGACTCGGCGTTCTTGACGAGGTCCTTCGCCGCGGCCAGATCCTCCGCGCCGGGCTTGGCGGGGGCGCCGGTGAGCTGCTTCTGGGCGGCTTCGAAGGCGGCCTTCTCGTAGCCCCAGGCGCCGGAGCCGACGGCGGTGGCCCACGGCTGAACGAGTCCGCCGTAGCCGGACTTGGCGATGCCCTCGCGGTCGAGGGCCAGGGAGAGGGCCTTGCGGACGTCGGGGTCGGCGAGTCCGCCGCGTTCGGTGGGGATGAGGGCGAGGGCGGCGGTGCTCGGTCCGTAGTGCTGGTCGAGGCCGGACTTGCCGCGCAGGGCGGCGGCCGAGGAGACGGTGTCGAGGTAGGCGCCGTCGGCTGCGCCGGTGCTCAGCGCGTTGACCATCGCGCTGTCCGCGGCCCAGCGGAAGACGACCCGCTTCGTCAGCGGCTGCTCGCCCCAGTAGTCGTCGGAGCGGGTGAGGGTGATCGAGTCGCCGGACTTCCAGCCGGTCAGCTCGTACGGTCCCGAGCAGGCGTCGCCCTGGCCGGGTGTGCCGAAGTCGTCGCCCGCCTTCTCGACCTGCTCGCGGTTGTAGACGAGCCCGGCGTCGCCCGCGAGCGCCTTGGTGAACAGGGCGTCGGGCTGCTTGAACGCGACGGTGATCTCGTGGTCGCCGGTCTTGGTCATCCGGCTCACGTTCGCGAACTCGTCGGACTGCTCCATCTCCGGCTCGGCGTGACGTCGCAGGCTGTGGAGGACGTCGTCGGCGGTCATCGCGGAACCGTCGTGGAAGGTGACGGCGTCGCGCAGGGTCAGGACGAGGGTCCTGGCGTCCGGCCTGGTCTCCTTCGCCACGAGGGAGGGGCTCACGGACATGTCGGGCTGGAGCTGGTAGAGGCGTTCGCAGACGTTGCTCAGGACGGTGCGGCCGGCGCTGCCGCCCTGGGTGTCGAGATCGAGGGACTCGGGCTCGTCCTCGAGCAGCCAGTTCACCGAGTCGACGGCGCCGTCGGCCGCCGCGGTGGTCGGGGTGAGCTTCAGCTTCGAGACGTCGACGTTCGCGGTGCCCTCGGCGGAACCGGTGTCGGCACCGCTGCACGCGGCGGTCAGGGTCATCGCGCCGGCGAGGCCGACGGCGGCGAGGCAGGTCGAGAGTTTCATGGCGGGGCTCCTGGGCGGGGCGGGGCTGGGAGGAGGGCGGGGAGCTTCGGCATGTGCGGGGTGCCGGAAGACCGGATCAGTTCGGGGCGTGGGGGCCGTCGTAGAGGTTCCAGGGCAGGTGCTGGTACTCGCGGTCGCAGGGGGTGCCGGCCGTGACGTGGTAGTCGCCCGCGGTGAGGTCCACGCAGGAGGACACGAGCGTGGTCCAGTGCTTGATCTCGGGCGTGCGGGGATCGGCGTGGGTGCAGAGGGACTCGGGGAAGCCGAGGTGGTCCGACATCGCCTGCTTGATCAGCTTGCGGGACTCGTCCGGGCCGGTGGCCTCGCGCAGCAGACGCAGACCGTCCTCGGCGCGGGGGACGCGGACGAGCGAGTCGGGGGAGATCGGCCGGTAGTCCGCGGCGAGGGCGGCGGGGACACCGGCCTGGTAGTGGTTGCCGTGCACGAGCAGTCCGTCGGTCGGATACATCCAGCCGTGCCCTGCAGGGGTGGTCTCGATGTCGACGGCGAAGCCTTCACGGCAGGTCAGCAGGGCGTTGCTGGCGATGTGCGCACGGGTCCGGCAGAGCACCTCCAGTGCGTCCGTGATGCTCGACTGGTCCAGGACGCTGCGCCGGATCACGGTCTGCGGCAGGCCCACGGCGTCGTCGAAGCGTCCGCCGAGGCCGTTGGCGTTGAGGGCGATGCCCGCGGAGTTGGCGCCCTGGCGGCCGATCTGCCCGGCCTCGACCTGCATGATCAGGGTGGGTTTCGGCGGCTGGACGATCCGGAGCATGACGACGGTGTCGCCGACCCCCGCCCGCCAGTCCCAGTTCTGGCCCGCCCACACATGGCCGTCGCCGCTCGCCGGGCCGTAGGCGGCGAACGAGGTGCAGCCCTCGGCCGGCTCCTCCGCGGGTACGGTCGTACGCCCTTCCCGCATCCGCGCGAAGGAGTCGTCGTAGATGACCTCGCCGCGTGCGTTCAGCGCGAGCACGTCGAGCAGGTCGACGCCGGCACCGTCGGCGATGCCCTGCATCTCCTCCAGCAGGTCGGGCGCGTAGTCACGGACGGGCTCCAGCCAGCGGGCGGCACGCGCGGTGACCTGCGGCCAGGTCAGGCCCGAGGACACCCCGAAGGCCTCCGCGTAGTAACCGAGGGCGGCGCCCAGCTGGGGGGCCACGGCCTCTCCGTACTGCCGGCCCCTCTGGGACGGGGTCCCGGAGATGTCAACGACCGGAAGGCTGCGTTTCATTGAGAGGCTCCTAGAAGGACCGACGTGCCGTAACATTCGTTCCAGGTGTTCACGTTCCTGGAACGAGTTGTTCAGAACGTAACGACGATGCCACGGGAGTCAAGAGTCGTAATGGAAATTTCACAGGCAGGCAGTGCGGCCCCGGGAGGCCTGACCCGGCTGCGGGCCACCGTCCGTGAGCTGTGGGACGAGCTGTCCGCCTCCGAGCGGACGGTCGCGCAGTATCTGGTGAGCGCCCCGGTGGAACAGGTGATGTTCGCCAGCACCCAGGAGCTGGGCACCGCCAGCGGCACCAGCAACGCCACCGTCGTACGCGCCCTCCAGCGCCTGGGATACGCCGGACTGCCCGCGCTCAAGCGGGAGTTGGCCGCCGACTTCACCGCCGCACAGGCCCCCGACGTCCGGCTCGCCCAGCGCATCGCCCATGTCGGCAAGGACCTCGACAAGATCTGGAACGACGTCTTCGACGAGACGCAGGAACGCGTCGACCAGTGCCGCCGGCTCGCCGACACCAAGGCCCTGGAGCGAGCGGTCACGGTCCTGGCCGAGGCCCGCGAGGTGCTCTGCTACGGAGTGGCCGCCTGCGAACTGGCGGCACGCCACCTGTCCCGCTCCCTCGGCCGCATCGGCCGCCGGGCCCGCTTCGTCGGAGACACCGGCTTCGCCCTCGCCGACGCGCTGCTCGCTCTCGGCCAGGGCGACGCCGTCGTGATCTTCCAGCCGGGACGGCCGCTGTCCGAACTCACCGTGCTCGTCGAACGGGCCCGCGCGGTCGGCGCCCGGGTCGTCTTCGTCACCGACGAACTCAGCGAGGCCTTCGGGGACCGCGTCGACTCGGTCCTCCTCGCCCCCTACACCCCGACCGGAAGCACCAATGAGGCGCTGACCGGCCTCGTCGTCGCGGACGTCCTCCTGCTCGCCCTCACCACGCTCGACGAGACGTCAGCGGTCGAGCACGCCCACCAGCTCGACGCCCTGCGCGGTCAGTTGCTCAACCCAGGGGGGCGCACGCGCTGACACCTTGAGCCCTGTATGCGCCCCGCGTATGTGGGTAAGAATGCGCCATAGAAGTGATCATGTGGCTGAGGTGTCCTGGCGCCTCCACCGCCGCCAACTTTCCGGGAAAGCAGGTCGGTTGCCGTGCAGTTGCGTCTGCCTACGTCCATACCCGAAGTGCAGGAGTGCCTGGCCGACGGGGCGGTGCCGATCGGCGGGGCGACTCTGGTGTGGGCCGCCTGGCAGCGGGACGGCTTCCCCGAACTGGCCGTGTCGCTGCGCGATCTGCCGGAGGCCAACACGATCGGGGCCGAGGAACTGGGCGCGGCCGTCGTGCTGCATCAGATCGACGACCGGGTGCCGGAGGTGCTGCACCGGGCGGCGGCCGGAGTCGGGACGGGAGCGGTGCGCCGGGCGGCCACGGTCGGCGGCAACCTGGTCGGCAGCACGCTGCGTTGTCTGCTGCCCGCCGCAGTCGTACTGGACGCCCGCGCGGTGGTGCTGGAACCGGAGGGGCTCTTCGAGACCGACCTCTCCGATGTGCTGGCCAAACACCAACTGCTGGTCGGCCTGCGCTGGAACGCACCGGTCATCAGCGGCTACCGCAAGCTGGAGGCCGAAGCGGGCGGACCACCTCCGTTCGTCGTCGCCTCCGCCCTGCACGCCGACGACGACGGCACCCGACTGCGCGTCGCCGTCCGCGACGGCTACGAGGTCCTCAGCGGCAGCGTCCCGTGTGCCGAAGACAGCGCGGACGTGCTCGACGCCCTGCACCGCACCGACCTCGGCACACTCGACCCCACCGCCTGGGAGACGGTCCGCCGGCACGTCACCGAACTGCTGACCCGTTCCGTAAACGGCTGATCAGGCCCCGCTCTCCGGGTCGCAGCACCCCTCGCGCCGCATCTGACGGCTGACCTCCAGCCAGTCCTGGGCAGCGGACGCCCGGTACGGCTGCGCGGAGTCGAAGGCGTCGACCAGGTCCGCCTGTTCGAAGAGGATGCCGCCGCGCAGGACCGCGACCGTGCGGATCAGGGTGGCGAAGTCGGTGAACGGGTCGCCGTCGACGAGGGTGAGGTCGGCGAGCTTGCCCTCCTCCACCGTGCCCAGATCGTCGTCGGCGCCGAAGACCCGTGCGGGCAGCAGGGTTGCGGTACGCAGCGCGTCGGCCGGTGACAGGCCGGAGCGGTGCAGTGCGCGCAGGGCCAGGTGCAGATGCAGCCCGACCGGGACGAGCGGCTGGTCCGTGCCCAGCGCGATCAGTCCGCCACCCGCCAGGATGCGCCGGTAGACGTCCATCTCCCGTGCCAGCGTTGCCAGTTGGGCGTCGGTGGGCGGCAGCCCCGCCTGCTGCCGTACCAGCGCGGTGTCCCACGGCGGCATCATCGCGGTGACGCGCGGGTCGTCCGCGAGCGCGGGGTCGGCGCCGAGCAGGGGCGCGGCCGTGAACGGCGTGGCCACGAGGTGGAAGCCGGCGCGGGTGTAGATCTCCACGACGTCCTGGTAGGCACGCCCCGAGGCGGATGTCGCATGCCCGAACTCCAGCCGCTGCGTGGCCTGCAGATGGGTCGTCAGGTCCTGGCCCAACTGCACACCAGGCGTGCACAGATGGCTGCCACTGCGCACCCCGAGCCGGTCGTGCCCGAAGTCCGCGGCCTCCTTCATCACCCAGCCCGGGGCCCGTACGTACGTCTTCACGAAGTCCCAGTCCAGCGCGGCCCCGCGTGCCAGTGAACGGCGCAGGCCCTCGGGGGTGCGGTGGGCCCGGCCCATGCTGTAGGCGACGCGCGGCCCGTCCAGGAGCTCGCCGGTGGCCAGCAGCCGGGGTCCGGCGAGGGCACCGGCGGCGACCGCCTCCCGGACGCGGGCCTGCTCGTAGGCGAAACCGCCCAGCGAGACGGCCGTCGTGACGCCGTAGGCGACTTGGAGGGCGGTCTGGCGGCCCCCGTACGTCGACTGCCAGGGGTGGGTGTGCGCGTCCCACAGGCCCGGGATCACGGTGCGGTCGCTCGCGTCGATGCGGCGTACGGCCGGGCGGCCGCCGCGGTGCGGTGAGACCTCCGCGATACGGCCGTCGCGGATCACGACGTCGATGTCCTCGCGCACGTCGGACCCGGTGCCGTCCCAGAGGCGGCCCGCGTGCACGACCGTGTCGGCCGGGCGCGGTCTGCGGTAGTCGAGAGGGACGCGGACGGTACGGGCCTTTCCGGTGCCGATGTCGATCAGGCGCAGGGTGCCCGCGGAGAGGTAGAGGAGGGTGCGCGCGTCTGCGGACCAGGAGGGGTGGTCGGCGGGCTCGGTGGTGAGTTGGCGCGGCTCGCCGTCGGGGGTGCCGTCGGGCCGGACCGGCAGCAGCCACAGCGCCGACTCGGCGACCACGGCCATCCAGCGGCCGTCCGGGGACCAGACGGGCCCGGAGTCGTAGCGGTCCGCGAGCGAGGTGTGCGGGGCGAGGGCGTGCAGGACGGCGGTCCCGGTGGTGGTGTCGACGACCCGGATGAGGTTGTAGCCCTCTCTGAAGCGCTGGTTGAGCCGGTTGCGGTCGCACAGCGCCACGTACCGGCCATCGGGCGACCAGCTGGGGCGGCCGGGCAGTCCACCCGCGCCGAGAGGGGCGGCGAGGACCCGTTCGGCGCCGTCGGGCAGGTCGCGCACCACCAGGTTGCCGGACATGTCCAGGCAGGCCAGCCGCGTCCCGTCCGGCGAGAGCGCCGGGAAGACCCGGCCGCCCTCGGCGAGCACGGTCTCCTCGCCGGAGCCGAGGTCGTGGCGCCGTACGGCGAGCAGGCCGTCCCGGTCGTCGGAGTACACCAGCGCCCTGCCGTCGGGCGTCCAGGTCGGCGCCAGCACATAGCTGGTGGCGGGGACTTGGAGGACCTTGCGCGGTGCGCGGCCGCCTGTGGTGTTGGCGGTCCACAGCGCGTTCAGCGCGGCGAAGGCGACCGAGCGGCCGTCCGGGGACAGGGCGGGCAGGTGCAGCGCGCGCACGGGACGGGTGCCGACGCCGTCGAAGTCGTACGACTTTCCGCGGTAGCGGGGCCGGTCCACGGGCAGCGTGGCCGTGAACGGGATCTCCTCGCCGTCGCCCGGGGTGGCCGGGTCGACCAGGCGGAAGTGGCCGTCGATGTTCAGCAGCAGGCGCTCGCCTTCCGTCCAGCGGGGCGGCGCCGGGAGGACGTCGCCCGCGAGGGCGACCGGTTCGCCGTCGACGACCAGGGTGCAGGAGGCCGCGGGCGCTGCCGTGGTGCGCAGGTAGGCCAGCCGTCCGGTGGGCGAGACGGCGGGGGTCATCAGCTGGGCGCCGGAGTCGTCGGTGTGCTCGGCGGTGACCGGGCCCGAGCCGTCGGCGGCCACCGACGCGACGGTGTCCGCGCGGAGGGTGCCCGCCTCGGTGACGGCCGCACGGACGAACAGCACCCGCTCGCCGTCCGCCGACCAGGTCGGGTCGAAGTCCTCCCAGCGGGCGCCCTGTCCGGGACCCTCCTGGCCGGGGCGGCCGGTGAGCCGGGTCAGCGCGCCCGAGCGCACGTCCACGACCCAGATGCGGTACGGGGCACCGCTCACGGTGTCGCCGCCGCGCTCGGAGGCGAACGCGATCCGGGTGCCGTCCGGCGACCAGGCCGGACCCCGGTCGTCCCACGGCCCGTCGGTGAGCTGCCGCAGCCCGGTGCCGTCGGGGCGCAGCGTCCAGAGGTGGAAGCCGCCGCCCCGGTAGGCGCACACGACGAGGCGGCTGCCGTCGGGCGAGTACTGCGGGCGCGTGGGTTCTAGGCCGGGCGGGGTGAGGGCGACGGCGGGGCCTGAGGCGCGGGGGACGGACCAGAGAACGTTCTGGACCTCGGCGATCAGCCGGTCCCCGGAGGGGGCGAGGGTCGCGGAACCGCCTGTCGCCGCGGTGAAGGAGAGGGCCGTCGTACCACCGGATGCGGCGGTCGCGGCGGGCGCGGTGACGGTGGCGAGCGCGGTGGCCGTGGCGGTGGCTTGAAGGAATCTACGGCGGGAGAGCGGGCCGGAACGGGGGGCGTCCGAGGTGTCTTCGGTGTCCAAGAGAGCTCCCAGTGCACGGAGTTGGTGTGCCGGACAGGAGAGACCACTGTGAGCAACGTACGGGGCGGCACCCGCTCGCGGATCCCGCCCCGACGTATCTCGGCCGATCTTCACTCCTCAGCGCTTCTTGTACGCCGCGGTGACCTCGACCTCCACCAGCCAGCCCTTGACGGCGAGGGAGGCCACCTCCATCGTGGCGCGCGCCGGACGGGCCTTGTTGGCGAGGAGAGGCGGCTTCGGGGCGGAGGTGCCCATGGGCACCGGCACCACCTGATGTGTGGTCAGATCGATGTTGGCGAAATACTGCCGGTAAGCGCGGTTCCAGCCCGCGTAATCGGCGGTCTCGGTGCCGGGCGCCTTCATCAGATAGGCCTTCATCGTGATGACGTCGGCCGGAGTGAGCCCCGCGGTCGCCAGGTTGGTCTTGATGTTGCGCAGCACGACGAGCGCCTGTGCCTCGGTGACCGTGACCCCTTCGGCGCCCTCGGTGAGGGACGGGTCGGTGTAGTACTCCGGGGTGCCTTGCGGCGCCGAGGGGTTGAGCGCGGAGGGCCCGAGACCGCTGCTCTGGTACACGGCCACCTCCCCGCCCGTCGCCACGCCGTTCGCGATGGCCGGGTTGGACTGGCCCTCGGGCAGCATGACGCGCACCTCCTTCGCGCCGGGCCACCAGCCCCGGGCGTCGGCGAGCGCGGTGCCGCCCGTGAGGAGCGACGCGGTCAGGGCCGTACCGATGACTGCCTTCGTACGCCGCTTCATGCGGCCATCACCCTCTCGTGGATGTCGGTCACGACCTTGCGGGCCGAGGTGAACGCGCCGTGCTGCCAGGCGATGACGTGGCTGAGCCAGTCGCCGGCGAAGTACACGTGTCCTGCGGGCCGGTTGAGCAGCCGGTACTCGGGTCCGTTCTGCGAGGGCCAGCCCACCCAGCCGGCCTCGATGTGCGGGGTGCGGTGCCAGGCCACGCTGAAAGAGCGGTCGAGTTCGGTGCGGTACTTCTCGCCATGGATCTTCACACCCCGGCTCACCGCCCGCGCGACGCGCTCCTTGTGCGGCAGGGCGCTGTACGCAAGGGCGTTCGCGCCGAAGTTGTAGTAGCCGATGAGGGTGCCGCGGCGGCCGAAGTGGCCGTGGGACGGGTACCAGATGGTGGCCAGGTCCGTGTCGGTGGGCGTGATCCCTCCGTAGATGTGCTCGTCGGTCTCCCACCAGCGGCTGCGGTACTCCAGGCCCACCTTGCCGACCGGTGTCGGGACCGGGTACTTCAGCGCGGCCGTGACATCCGCGCCGAGGTTGTGCTTGATGCGGGCCATGACCATGGGCGGTACGGCGGCCACCACGAAGTCGGCGTGGCGGGTGCGGGTACGGCCCTGCGCGTCCTTGTAGGTGACGTCCGCGCCGCCCGCCAGGTTCTTCACCTCCAGCACCTCGGCGCCGTACGTGATCCGGTCCCGGCCGATCGCCTCGGCGAGGGCGTGCGGGATGGCGTCCATGCCGCCCACGGGCTGGAACATGAGCATGGCCTGGTCATAGCCGAACTCGAAGGAGAAGCGCTGCCCGACACCGCTTGCGATGACGTCGGACAGTGAGGGCACCGACCCCAGGACTGTGCCCTCCTCGAACGCGGCCCCCGGCTCGACGGAGTAGCCGCGCCGGTCGCTGCCGGTGTAGGCGTAGCCGTCCGTCTTGCCCTTGATGGCGCCGAAGTTCTGCAGGAAGGCGATCAGCCCCTCCTTGTCGGCGGCGGTGAGCTGTGCGTCCAGGGCGCCCTGGTCGGTGGCCTTGGCGAGGAGTTCGGAGACGTAGCCGAAGACGTCGGCCTTCGCGGTACGCCAGCGCATCGGCTGTCCGGCGAGCGCGGCGCTGTTCTCGTGGTAGATGTACGCGTTGGCGTTCTGGTTGGTGAACACCTCGACGGGGACGCCGAGTTCCCTGCAGTACTCGAGCGTGACGTGCGACTGGGGCAGCCGGGCGGGCCCGGCGTTCATGTACTGGCCCTTGGAGAACGACGCGGTCTGCTTGCGCCCGTCCAGATCGGTCAGCGAAGTGCCGCCGCGGACCGTCCAGTTGCGGCCGCCCGGCCGGTCCTTGGCCTCCAGGATCCGGCAGTCGTAGCCGGCCTTGCCGAGTTCGTAGGCGGTGGCCAGGCCGGCGATGCCGCCGCCGAGTATCAAGACCTTCCTCGCACTCCGCCCGCTGAGCGCGAAGTCGCTCCTGCCCGGCGCCCGGTAGTCCGCGGCCCGTACGTCCGGCACTGGCGCGAGGCCCAGTGCTCCCATCGCCGAGTAGAGCACTCCCGCGCCGCCCGCCATCCCGACGGAACGCAGCAAGTCCCGCCGAGATGCCGTGGATCTCTCCGCAGCAGCCATCCACTCCTCCTCACCCGCGCCCGTGTGCCCGGGCGCGACATCCGATCAACCCGGCCCGTGGGGGGTGAGCTACTGATGGGACCGGAGGTGCGAGATGAGCGTCCGTCAGGAGTGTTACGGGGCAATACCGATGACGTATCTGTGGCATGAGCATGTGATTGGGGCGGGCGCGATCGGGAGCCGGCCACTGCCTTAACCTTTGGCGGGTGAACGCACCAGGGGACATGGTCGACGGACGCTTCGAACTGCTCGGGCGGCTGGGCAGCGGCGGGATGGGCACGGTATGGCGGGCCCGGGACACCGTGCTGCACCGCGAGGTCGCCCTCAAGGCCGTACGCCCTGACGCCGAGGACTCCCCCGTCGTACGCGAGCGGGTCATGCGCGAGGCACGGGCACTGGCGCGGCTCAACAGCCCGCACGTGGTGACGGTCCATCAGATCATCGAGGCGGACCCCCACCCGTGGATCGTGATGGAGTTGATTCCGGGCATCTCGCTCCAACAGCGGCTGGCCGAGGGTCCGTTGGGCCCGGTGGAGGCGGCGCGTATCGGCCGTCAGGTGCTCTCCGGACTGCGCACCGCGCACACGGCCGGCATCCGGCACCGGGACGTCAAACCCGCGAACATCCTGCTCTCCCCCGACGGCACCGCCGTGCTCACCGACTTCGGCATCGCCGCCCTCCAGGGGGCGACCGCGCTGACGGTCACGGGCGAATTCGTCGGCTCACCCGAGTACATCGCTCCCGAATGCCTCCGCGGGCGCGACAACGACCCGGCGTCCGACCTGTGGTCCCTCGGGCTGGTCCTGTACGTGTGCGTGGAGGGCGTGAGTCCACTGCGCCGCACGAGCACGCTCGGCACGCTGGCCGCGGTGCTCGAGGACCCGGTGCCCCCGCCCGTGCGCTCCGGCCCGCTCGCGCCTGTGCTCCAGTCCCTCCTGGTACGCGACCCGGCGGCACGGCCCCGCGCCGAGCACCTGGACGCGATGCTGGCGCAGGTCGAGTCCGGCACCGCACCGCACTGGACGCAGCCGACGCTCACCGCCCCACCGACACCGACGCCTGCCTCAACCCCACATCCGCCCGCTCCTGTGGTGACGCCCGCACAGCAGAACACCACGCGCCCCGTGCCGTCGGGCCGCCGCCGCACGCCGGTCCTCGTCGCGGTGGCCGCCGTCGTGGCCGCCGGAGCGGCGGTGGCTGTCACCCTCTTCCTGCCCGGCTCCGGCTCCGGCGACGAGGAGAAGAAGGCGGGCGCGGAGCGCGGCCCCACCGCGAGCACGCCCTCCGCTCCGGAAGCCCGCACCACGCCGAGCCCTGCTCCGACGCCCGAAGGGACACCTTCAGCCGCGCCGCCCGGGTCCGCGTCGCCCGACACACCGGCCGGCAGCGGCAGCTGGGTCGCCCAGCTGCACTCCGAACCGCTCTCCTCGGGCACCGCGGCCCGCGATCAACGCCTCGCCGTGATCCGCGAGTCGGTGCCGGAGGCCGTCTACGTGCGCAGTGACGACTTCGCCTCTCTGCGCCCGGGCTACTGGGTGTTCTACGCCCCGGGCCCGTTCGACGACGGCCGCGCGGCACTGTCCTTCTGCGCCGAGCGCGGGCGGACGACGCCGAGCACCTGCATGGGCCGCTACCTGAGCACCAGCCCGTCCGACTTCGCCCTCCAGTGCCGCCCACCGGCGACAAGCCCTACGGGCCGCTGCACCCGCGCCTCCGGCTGACGGGCCGCGATATCGACTCCCCCGGCATGCAACCTCCCGGCGATCCGGACCCTCATACCAGGGCAGAGGGCGAGCGCATGGAGAGGAGTGTTCGTTGGACGGTATCGAGGCTTCCGCCATGGGCGCCGACGTGTCCGAGGACGGGCCGGATCGGCAGGGGGTGTCGCGCCGGGGGTTCATGGTCTATTCGCTCGCCGCGTCCACGCTGACCGTCGCGGCTCCCCTCGGCTGCGACGCGCCGCGGGCCGAAGGTGCGGAGCAAGAGGCTCAGGGCGCGCGCGGGGCTTCCGATGTCGTCGTGCGCGGCACCGACGAGGAGATGCTCGTCCTGGAGGTCACCGAGGCGAACAAGGTGGTCGTACGGCTGCCTCGGGTCGAGGTCGGCCAGGGCATCACGACCGCGGTCGCCATGATGATCGCCGAGGAACTGGACGCCCGGCTGATGGATGTGCGCATCCCGCTCGCCGACGCCCGCAGCCGGGGCAACCAGTACACGGGCGGTTCGAACTCGGTCAGTTCGCTGTACGGCCCCGCGCGCAACCTGGCCGCCACCGCACGGGCCCGGCTGGTGACCGCGGCCGCCCGCCGCTGGGGCCTTCCGGCCCGCACCCTGCGTACGTGGAACACCATGGTCGTCGCACCGGACGGACGTACCGCCACGTACGGCTCCCTGACCGCGAGCGCGGCCGGAATCCGTCGGCCGGCGGTCTCCAGCAAGCCGAAACCGGCGTCCAGGCACCGAGTGATCGGGCGGCCGGCGACCCGGATCGACGCGCGGGACATCGTCACGGGCAAGGCGGAGTACACCGGGGATCTGTCGGTCGCCGGAGCGAAGCCGACCGTGGTGGCCCGCCCGCCGACGCTCGGCGGCAAGGTCGTCTCGGTGGACTCGCGGGCGGCGCGGGCGATGCCGGGGGTCCTGAAGGTCGTCAAGGTCGACACCGGTGTCGCCGTCGTGGCGGACTCCTTCCATCACGCCTTCAAGGCCAGGGACGCCCTGCGCATCACCTGGGCTCCCGGTCCGCTGGCCCGGCTGTCCGACGCCGCGATCCGCGCCCGGCTGCGGGCCGCCGTCCCCGCGATCGGGGCGCCGCCGCGGGGATCGACGCAGGTGACGGGTGAGTTCGAGTTCGCCTTCGTCGGCCATGCGCCGATGGAGGTACTGACCACGGTGGCCGATGTACGGGCCGATCGCGCCGAGCTCTGGTTCTCCTCCCAGACCCCCATGGACGCACGGGACAGCATCGCCTCCGCCGTCGGACTTCCCGCGTCGAAGGTCAAGGTCCATGTCGTGCGCGGCGGCGGCTCGTTCGGGCGGCGGCTCAACTACGACTTCGCGATCGAGGCGGCCCTGATCTCGAAGGCCGCCCGCCGGCCGGTGAAGCTGATGTGGAGCCGCGCCGACGACCTGCGGCACGGCAGGATGCGCCCGGCCTCCCACCACCGGATCCGCGCCAGCCACGCACGGGGCCGGGTGGTGGCCTTCGCCCATGCGACCGCCTCGGTGAGCGAGTCGTACGACGGACTCTCCGCGCAGGGCGCCGCGGCCCCGCTCCCCAGCGACAGCGGCCTCTACAACTTCGGGCGCGTTTCAGGGGATTCGGGCTCGGTGGAGCTGGCGATGCCGCTGGGCGCCTGGCGCTCGGTGGACTCCGGGACGACACGGACCGCGGAGGAGATCGTCGTCGACGAGATCGCCCGGAGCCTGGGCAAGGATCCGGTCGCCTTCCGTCGTACGACACTCAGGAGCAAGTCCGTCAGAGCCGTACTGGACAAGGTCGCCGCCGCCGGGAACTGGGGCCGGTCCCTGCCGGACGGCCGGGCGCAGGGGGTGGCCGTGCACGAGGAGTACGGCTCCTGCGTGGCCTGTCTGGTCGAGATCGACGCCACCGATCCGAAGCGGCCCCGGGTGACCAAGGTCGTCATGGCGGCAGACGTCGGCACGGCCGTCAACCCGCGCGGTCTCGAGGCCCAGCTCATGGGCACCGCGATCGACGGCATCTCCACCGTGCTGCGGGCCGGACTGCACATCGACCGGGGCGCCGTCCGCGAGGGCAGCTTCGCCGACTTCCATTACGCACGCCAGCGGGACGCCCCACTCCACTTCGAGGCGCACATCCTGCCCTCCCGCCGGGAGCCCGGCGGAGCCGGCGAGCTCGGTGTCCCCGCCGCGGCCGGCGCCGTCGCCAACGCCTACGCCCGCGCGACCGGGACCCGGCCCCGCCGCTTCCCGATCAACTTCTGAGAAGGTGCCGATGCCGTCCTACTCCTTCGTCCTCAACGGCAAGCCGGTCACCGTCGAGGCACCGGCCGACATGCCGCTGCTGTGGGTGCTGCGCGATCTGCTGGACGTGACCGGCCCCAAGTACGGCTGTGGGGTGGGCGTCTGCCGTGCCTGCACCAGCCATCTCGACGGCGCGGAGATCCAGCCCTGCGTCGTCCCCGTGGCCGACTGCGCGCAGCGTGAGGTCACCACCATCGAGGGCCTGGCGGACGGCGACCGGCTGCACCCCGTCCAGCAGGCCTGGCTCGACATGGACGTGGCGCAGTGCGGCTTCTGCCAGCCTGGCCAGATCATGACCGCGGCCGCCCTGCTCAAGCGGACGACCGATCCGAGCGACGCGGACATCGACCGGATCGAGAACGTCTGCCGCTGCGGCACCTACTCCCGGATCCGCGAAGCGATCAAGAAGGCTGCCACCGAGGGCTGACCGCGGCCGGCGCCCTGCTCAGGCGCACCGGTTGGCGTGCTTGATGTCGAGCACGAAGCGCTCCGGGGAGTGCAGCTTGGAGGTCTTGTAGACGGGCTTGGAGTTGAAGGCGGCTCCGAAGCTGACCACGGCTTCGAAGTCACCGGTCAGGGCGAGTCCCTTGAGCTTGGGCAGATAGATCTTCAGCAGCTTGGGCCCGCGGTAGACCGACTGGCCCGCCTCGTTGTGGGCTGCCGCGGGAGAGAGCTTGATCTCGAGGAAGTACTTCCCGGCGAGCGGGACCTTCTTCCCTGAGCCGTCGTAGCGGAGTTCCTTCACCGGCTTCACGGTGACCGGGGGCATGGTGCCCCGGACGTCGATGACCACCCGGTCGTAGGTGCAGTGCCCGCCCCATCGTGCGTTGACGACGAGTGCGATGGGTGGTGCCTGGGCCGCCGAGGCCGAGGCGGGAATCGTGGTGCCGGCGGCGGTGAGCAGGACGCCCACGGCTAGGGCGGTACCTCTTGGACGGTTGAACATGACGCCCCCCGATCTTTCTCTTAAGGGGACAAAACAGGATTCTCATCAGTGGTGACACCCGAGTGGGGCCCAGGGTTGTGCCGCTCCCCTCACTGAGTGGGCTGTGCGGACGTCAGCACGCCTATCTTGTCGACGCGGTGTTCCGGGTTGCCCTTGGCGTCCCGCCAGTAGTTCCCGGCAGCGTTGTCCTCGGGTGTCAGGCAGGTCGAGACGGTGATCACGGCCTGGGTGGGGCGCTCACCGGGGCGGCCCGGCACGGCTGCCCGCTGTTCCGCCAGCGAGCGCGCCGAGCGGAAGGAGGTTTCCCGCGTGTCGGTGATCTCGTACTCGTAACGCGTTCCGGCCGATACGACGGAGACCCGCTCCCCTTCGTCAAGGCTCGGGAGCAGGCGCAGTGGGCCGCCGGCGGAGAGGCGGTGGGCCGTGACGAGGTAGTTGCCGATCTCGCCGGGGCCGACCCCGCCCTGCTTGCCGTACGGGCTGGCGGCGAAGCCGCGGTTCTGGATGCGGGTGCCCGGCCAGTCGTCCGTCGTGCCCTCGTACGGGACGACGCGCAGGTTCTTGACGCCGATGGCCTCGATGGTCAGCCACGCGTGCTGACGCCGGTCACCGGGCTTGGGGGCGGCGGGCCGGTCCGACGGGGACGGCGATGAGGGCTGGGCCGACTTCGTCGCGGGCGGCGTCGTCTCCCTGGCTCGCGTGGACTCGCCGGTCGTGCCCCCGCCGCCGGAGCAGCCGAGGATCACGGCGATGCCGACGCCGGTCAGGAAGGCGGGACGAACTCGGGAACGGGCCATGGCACCCGGAAAACGAACGAGGGCCGCCCAGTCGTTCCCGCCGCGCGCTCAGACCCGCAACGTCGCCCACACCGCGTTGCCGCCGGTGAGTGCGGACCGATCGACTCCCCAGGTCTCGGCCAGCTGATCCACCAGGAACAGTCCGCGGCCTCCCTCGTCGTCGGGGCCGGGCGTGCACGGGGGCAGACCCTGGCGGGCGTGGTTGCGGTCGTGCACCTCGACACGGAGGCACCCGTCCTCAATGAGCCCGACGCCGCACAGGAAGCGGGTGCTGAGGGTGTGCCGTACGGCATTGGTGGCCAGCTCGGACAGGAGCAGGACGGCGTCCGCGCACAGCTCGCCCGGCAACTGCCACGCGGTCAGCCGCTCACTCATCGAGCGTCGGGCCACTGAGACGCTGGAACGGTGCGCCGGGAGTTCGAGCCAGTGGGTCCGGTCCGGGCCGACGGCGTCCAAGGACTGGGGGGAGGAGGTCGTGTGGGGGGACACGGGTTCGCCTTCCGTGGGGGGCGGGCGCCGCGAGGAGCGGAGGAAGGTCGCCGTGGGTACCGGCGCGTACCAACTCCCGTGGGGAGCATGGGAGATCGGTGATGAAGCGCCTCACGGGTGGCGAGACGATTCACACAAGTAACTATGCTCGCACCCTAGTTCAAGCTGCAACCGGCTCCCTGATAATTTCAGTCAGCCGGTATCGGTCTGGCCGCATCATCAAGTCACTGTCAGACTCGGACTGGTGACAGTCCCTCAGGAGGTAGGGCGTGAGCGAAGGCCGTTCGGGCGCGAGCACCACGGGTGCCCCCACCGTTCTCCGCATGATCCTCGGCCGACGACTGCAAGAGCGCCGGCTGGGGGCCGGCGCGTCGCTGGAGGACGCCGCGAAGGCCCTGCGCGTGACGCCGCTGACCATCAGGAGGCTGGAGAAGGCCGAGGTCGCTCTCAAGCCGCTCTACGTGGAGAAGCTGCTCGAGACCTACGGGGCCGACCGGCAGGAGATCGACGAGTTCGTCGTCCTCGCCGAGCGTGCCAACGAGCCCGGCTGGTGGCATGCGTACCGCGATGTGCTGCCCAACTGGTTCAGCGCCTACGTGAGCCTGGAGACCGGCGCCAAGACCCTGCGCACCTATGAGCCGCACTACGTCACGGGGCTGCTGCAGACCGGCCGCTACGCGCGCGAAGTGCTGAGCGGGGGTTTCCCGGGCGCCGGCGACGAGGACCTGCGGCGCAGAGTGGACCTGCGGTTACGTCGCCAGGGCCTGCTGGAGAGACCCGACGCGCCCACGCTGTGGGTGGTCATGGAGGAAGCCGTACTGCACCGGGTGGTCGGCGGCCCCGAGGTCATGCGGGAGCAGATCGAACGGCTCCTGGAGGTCTCGGAACTGGAGCACGTCAGCGTCGATGTCGTGCCCTTCACCGCCGGTGCCCATGTCGGGGTGTGCGCCCCGTACACGTATTTCCGGTTCGAGGAACCGGAACTGCCCGACATCGTCTACACGGAGATCCTGTCCGGTGCCATGTACCTGGACCAGCGCTCCGATGTCGCGGCGCATCTCGAGGCGCACAACCGCATGTCCCTGCTCACGTCCGACGCGGACAGCAGGGCACTCCTGAACCGCATGCGCAAGGAGTACTCATGACGACCGTCGATGGTCGCGTCTACAACGGAATGCCCGCCTCGGACCTCGGCGAGCAGGGCTGGGAGTCTCCGTGGAGCGGCCCCAACGGGGGCCAGTGCGTGCAGACGAAGCAGCTCGCCGACGGCCGCGTGGCCCTGCGGCAGTCGACCGATCCCGCCGGTCCCGCCCTGATCTACACCCCGGCCGAGATCGCCGCGTTCGTCGCGGGAGTCAAGCGCGGCCTCGCCGACCATCTGGCCGCCGGCTGAACCCTCTCACCAGCGGGAAGGACCCGAGCCGCCCCCGGCCACGACCTGCCCGGCACCCCCACGCACCACACCGAAAGGGACAGGATGAACACCCCCCACGCCGCCCGGGACATCGACACCAGCAGGCCCCACTCTGCCCGGATGTACGACTACTACCTCGGCGGCAAGGACCACTTCGAGGTGGACAAGAAGGCGGCCGAGACCGTCGCGGCGGCCTACCCCGGCATCTTCGTCTGCGCCCGCGAGAACCGCGCCTTCATGCACCGCGCCACCCGCGTCCTCGCCCAGGAGCACGGCATCCGCCAGTGGCTGGACATCGGCACCGGCATCCCCACCGAGCCGAACCTGCACCAGGTGGCCCAGGCCGCGGTCCCCGAGGCGCGGGTGGTGTACGCCGACAACGATCCCCTCGTCCTCAAGTACGCCGAGCGCCTGATGCGCAGCACGCCCCAGGGCCGTACCACGTACATCGAGGCCGACGTCAACAACCCGGACGCGCTGCTGAGCGCCCCCGAGCTGGCCGAAGTCCTCGATCTGGACCGGCCCGTGGCCCTGTCGCTCAACGCCCTGATGCACTTCGTCACGGACGCCCAGGACCCGTACGGCATCGTGAACCGTCTGCTGGCCGCTCTCCCCTCGGGCAGCGCGCTGGCCCTGAGTCACTGCACCCCCGACTTCGATCCGGACACCTGGCAGAAGGTCACCGACATCTACACGAACGCCGGCACGCCGGTGCGGTTCCGCACCCAGAAGGACGTCGCCCGCTTCTTCGACGGCCTGGACCTGCTGGAACCCGGCATCACGGTCGGCCACCGCTGGCGCCCGGACGACGAGCCGAGCGCCTCGGACGCCGAGGTCAGCCTGTGGACCGGGGTGGGCATCAAGCCGTGACCGTGCGGCGGGCGGCACCGCTGTGGTGGATTCTGTAGCCGATGCCGATCGTGGGTGCCCTTGCCGTCCTGGCCGTCGCGAACCTGCTCAACAACTGGCTCGCGCGGAACCCCGTCATGTACGTGATCACCTGCGTGACCGCCACGGCCGTCCTGCTGATGATCGCCCGCTGGGACGGTCTCACCCCGGCCGAGCTGGGACTGGACAAGGCGGGGATCCGCCGGGGACTGCGCTGGGCCCCTGTCCTCGCCTCAGTCGTGCTCCTCGTCCTGCTGGTCGTCCTGGCCGTTCCGGCGGGCCGGGAGGCATTCCGGGACGCCCGGGCGGCCGACCTGTCCGTGGGACGGCTGCTGTGGGGGGTGCTGGTACGGGTGCCGTTCGGCACCGTGCTGCTGGAGGAGGCCGCGTTCCGTGGCGTGCTGTGGGCCATGATCCGGCGCCGCCACGGCACGGCGTGGGCCACGACCGTGTCATCGGTGCTGTTCGGGCTCTGGCACGTGATGCCCTCCCGCGGCCTCAACCGTTCCAATGCCGCTGTCGGCGCCGCCTTCGGGGAGGGCTCGGCGGCCGTGGCGGCGACCGTCGCCGCGGCCGTCGTCGTCACCGCTGTCGCGGGGGTCGTCCTGTGCGAGCTGCGCCGCCGCTCGGGCAGCCTGCTGGTGCCCATGGCCCTGCACTGGTCGGTCAACGGTTTCGGCTACGCGCTGGCCTGGGCGGCGGCGCGGTGGTGGCTCGACAGCTGACAGCCCCGCCCTCGGTGGATTCCTGAGGGCGGGGCTGGTCGGGGGGCGTCGGCCTCGGACGGGTCACCGGGTCCGGCGGGCGAGGCGCCGCGCGAGCAGGGGGATGATCACGGCGGCGGCCACGATGTGCGACACGGCCAGCACGATCTGGGTGGAGGTGGCCGTGTGCGGCGCGGCGGCGGGGCCGGCCAGGGACAGCGCGGTGAGCACCACCGTGACCACCACGAACGTACGGGCCGGCCGCTTGGCCCAGCGGGCGAGGGCCACGGCCAGGACGATCCCGGCGATCGCCCAGAACACCACGCCCCCGGCGAAGCCGCCCACCGGGATCGCCGCGGCCTCCTTCTCGCCGGGACTGGCAGCCTCCATCGGGACACCCGCCGCCCGGCAGACGAGGCCGAACACCTCGGTCACGACGGCGCCCGCGAGGGTCGCCAGGACACCCACCAGCCACACGGGGCGTGTGCCGGCGATGCGGGTCGGGGACGGGGACTGGGCGAGGGTCTGGGCCTGGGACGCGGTCACGCTCATGGGATGTTCTCCTGTTCGGGCTCGGTGTGCCTTTCATGGAGTTAGACCGCGCTGCCCCGCAGAACTAAGCGGTCACCGGGGCAAGTTCTGCGAAGTGCGTACGTAGTCGAAGCGTGCGGTGGCTCCTGCCGTGTTCAGGGAGACCAGGCCGATTCCGAGCGGCTGCTCGTCGGGCAGCGTCCACAGGCTTGGTCTCCACGGTGAAGTCGCCGGGCGGTGCGGGCCGGGTGAGCACGGAGGCGGTGTTGGTGCCGAGGTGGAGCTCGGCGTTCTGGGTCGGCCAGGACAGCACCCCGTCGCCCGTCGCGGTGCCGGCGGCCGGGCCGCGGACCCAGGTCCAGTCGGGCGAGAGGGACGAACCGTCGAACTCGTCGCTGTAGGCGGGCAGTTGGCGTCCCGGGAGCGGGTCGGGCACGCGCGGTGACGGGCGTGTGGAGGCGGGCGGCGCCCACGTTGTCGGCCTGCGCAGCCGTACCGCGGGCGGCGACGCCGACCTTGCCGGCCCGTGCCGCCACCGCGGGCAGCGTGCGCGTCTGTGTGGCCACGGCAGCAGGTCGGCCTCGGCGCAGGGCCGCGGGAGCGGTGCGGTCCGACACCAGGTGGGCGGGGGTACCGTCAGCGGGGGGTGACGAAACCGCCCACGTCCTGTTCGGAGGTGATCAGAGGGCGTAGCGGACGAGCCACTCGTCCTCGTTGTACGCGTCCCGCGCCGGATCCGGCGCCGTGGCCGGGTGCTCCTCGACCGTGTCCTCCAACCGAACCCGCTCCGGCAGCGCGCCGAACCGCGCCCTGCGCGCTGTCTCGGCAGCGTCCACGTTCGTCTCTTCCTGGATCATCCGGTCCTCCCCGTTTCGAGCTTCACCCGTTCAACTCCTGGCGATACGGCGATGTTCCCCAGGGATGCGCCCGCTTCCTCGACACGGCGGCCTTGAGGAGGCGACGGAAGGTGGGGCATTCCATGTGGCTCGGCGCGGGGCAGGCGGCGGCGTGCCGCAGGGAGTCGCGCAGGACAGCCAGTTCACGGATCTTCCGGTCCAGCTCGTCCGCCTTGGCGGCGAGCATCTCGCGGTCGATGCGCGGCTGCCCGTCCGGGGCGAGCATGTGCGCGATCTCGTCGAGCGAGAACCCCGCGGTGCGCCCCATCGCGATCAGCGCCAGGCGCTCCAGTACGCCGGGATCGTACTGGCGGCGCAGGCCCCGTCTGCCGACCGAGGCGATCAGCCCCTTCTCCTCGTAGAAGCGCAGCGTCGAGGCGGGGACCCCGGCGCGCTGCGCCACCTCGGCGATGTCCAGGTCTGTCACCCCTTGACTTCAAGTGGACTTGAAGTAGAACGCTGTCATCCCGGTCCGACGAAGGCAAGCAGAGGAGACGATCATGGACGTCACGCGCAGGACCGACGAACAGGCGGCGCGTTGGAGCGGATCCTCCGGCCACGCCTGGGTCGAGGCACAGGCGGTGCTGGACGAGCTGCTCAGGCCCTATGAGAATCTGCTCGTCGACGCGGTGTCCGCCGAGCGCGGCGGCCGTGTGCTCGATGTCGGCTGCGGCACCGGCAGCACCACGCTGGCCGTCGCACGACGCCTCGGCCCGGAAGGCCACTGCGTCGGCATCGACATCTCGGAACCGATGATCACCGCCGCCCGGGCACGCGTCGAGCGCGAGGGCACACGGGCCTCCTTCATCCACGCCGACGCACAGGAGCACCCGTTCGAACCGGCCATCTTCGACACCGTTGTCTCGCGCTTCGGCGTCATGTTCTTCAGCGACTCCGTCCGCGCCTTCGCGAATCTCCGGCGTGCCGTCCGGGACGGGGGCGAGCTCCGGTGCATCGCGTGGCGCGGCCCCGCAGAGAACCCGTTCATGACGACCGCCGAATGCGCCGCGGCACCGTTCCTGCCGAACCTCCCCGCCCGCCTGCCGGACCAGCCGGGACAGTTCGCCTTCGCGGACCGTGACCGGGTCCACCGCATCCTGGAGGAGAGCGGGTGGACCGGCATCGACATCCGGCCGATCGACGTGGAATGCGTCCTGCCGGAGAGCGAACTGGTCCCCTACTTCACCCGCCTCGGTCCCGTCGGCCAGGTTCTGCCCGAGGTGGACGAGCAGACCCGCGCCCAGGTCGTCGAGACGGTGCGCGCCGCCTTCGACCCCTTTGTGCACGGCACGGAAGTCCGCTTCACCGGGGCCTGTTGGTTCGTCGGCGCCCAAGCCTGATGTCGGGGCCGGTCACCGCGAAAAGTTTCGTGTATCCACCAACCCTTTTCGGGACCCGGGCGGTTGACGCATAGTGATGGCGCTGTTCTACGGGCCCGACGAAGGAACCAGATGACGCGGAAGAACGCCCTGATCGTCCGAGGCGGATGGGAGGGGCACGAGCCGGTCAAGGCCACGGAGCTGTTCCTGCCCTTCCTGGAAGGCAGTGGATACGACGTCCGGATCGAGGAATCGACCGACGTGTACGCCGACACCGCCGTGATGGCCGGCACCGATCTCGTCGTGCAGTGCATCACGATGTCGGAGATCACCGCCGAGCAGCTGGCGGGACTGCGCGCGGCGGTCGAGGCCGGCACCGGATTCACCGGCTGGCACGGCGGCATCGCCGACTCGTTCCGTGCCTCCTCCGACTATCTCCACCTGGTGGGAGGGCAGTTCGCGACGCACCCGGGCAAAGAGCCCTGCGAACGCAAGGGAGTTCAGGAGGACAACTACCTTCCCCACACCGTCACCCTCACGGAACTCGGCCGGGAACACCCCGTCACGGCCGGCATCGAGGACTTCGACCTCTGCACCGAGCAGTACTGGGTGCTCCACGACGACCTCATCGACGTACTGGCCACCACCACCCATCCCACCCGGCCGTGGCAGCCCTGGGACCGCCCGGTCACCTCGCCCGCGGTCTGGACCCGCCGCTGGGGCGCCGGGCGGATCGTGGTGACGACACCGGGGCACAGCCTCGACGTGCTGGAGAACCCGAACGTCCGCACCGTCATCGAGAGGGGCATGCTGTGGGCGACGCGCACCGCATCGGCGTCATAGGGCTCGGCGTCATCTCCCGCGCGTACCTGGACACACTCGCCGGCCATCCCGCCGTGCGCCTCACCGCGGTCGCCGACCTCGACGCCTCCCGGTCGGCCGCGGTCGCCGCCGAACAGCCCGGCGTGGAGGCGCTGACCGTCGAGGAGTTGCTGAGCAGCCCGGACGTGGACACGGTGCTGAACCTCACCGTTCCCGCCGCGCACGCCGAGATAGCCCTCGGCGCCATCGGACGCGGGAAGAACGTCTACGGGGAGAAGCCCCTGGCCGCCGAGTTCGCCGACGCGCACGCCGTGCTGGAGGCCGCCGCGAAGGCCGGTGTCGGTGTGGGGTGCGCCCCGGACACCGTCCTGGGCACCGGCATCCAGACGGCGCGGGCGGCGGTCGAGGCGGGGACCATCGGACGCCCCCTGTCCGCCTCGGCGGTCATGGTCACACCGGGGCACGAACGCTGGCATCCGCACCCCGACTTCTACTACACCGCCGGGGGTGGCCCGCTGCTGGACATGGGCCCGTACTACCTGGCGTCCCTGGTCCACCTGCTGGGTCCGGTGCGTGCCGTGATAGGTGCGGCCGGCCGGCTGCGCGCCGAGCGCGTGATCGGTTCCGGTCCGCGCGCGGGCGAGCGGATCCCCGTCGAGGTCGACACCCATGTCTCCGGTGTCCTCGAGCACGCGAGCGGCGCCCTGACGACGCTCACGACGAGCTTCGACGGCGTGGCCACCACCGCCGCGCCGATCGAGGTCCACGGCGAGACGGGGACCCTCACGGTCCCGGATCCGAACCACTTCGACGGCGAGGTGCGGCTCCACGAACTCGGCGGCACCCAGTGGCACCCGCTCCCGCCGTCCGCGGGCTACGCCGCCGGCGCACGCGGCATCGGTCTGCTCGACTTCATCGCCGCCGACGGCCAGCGGGCGCCCCGCGCGAACGGCGATCTCGCCCTGCACGTGCTGGAGACGATGAGTGCCCTGCTCCGCTCGTCCGCCGAGGGGCGGCGCATCGAGCTGACGACATCCGTGGAGCCACCCGTCCTGGTTCCGCTGACGGCCGCCGACGAGTGGCGGAGAGCCCCGGCTGGGTGAGACCGTCAGTCCACGGGCCACGTGTGCGCGGGCGCGTTCAGGTGCATGTAGTCCATGTACGTCGTCGTCATCTGCCGCAGCGCTTCCCCCCGGTCCGAGGCGAGGCCCTTCTGCAGGTGGTGCACCGTCTCCGCCTGCCACAGGGCGCCGTTGCGGGCGGTGACGCAGCGCTGCTCGATGATGCCCAGCATGGGTTCGCGCCACGTCGCGTCCATGCCGGCCAGCTCCAGGCCGCGATGGGCGAGAGGCAGCAGGCGCCGCAACACCAGTTCCGTGACCGGCACTTCGCCCATCCCGGGCCAGTACAGACGGGCGTCGATGCCGTCACGGGCCGCGGTGTGGAGGTTCTCCTCGGCGACCGTGAACGACATCCGCGTCCAGACCGGCCGGTCCTCGTCGACCAGGGCGCGCGTCATGCCGTAGTAGAAGGCGCCGTTGGCGATGACGTCGGCCACGGTGGGACCGGCGGGCAGGACCCGGTTCTCGATGCGCAGATGCGGGCCGCTGTCGGTGACGGCGTAGACGGGGCGGTTCCAGCGGTAGATCGTGCCGTTGTGCAGCGTCAGTTCGCCCAGTTGCGGCACGTCGCCCGTGTCGAGTGCCTCCTGCGGGTCCTCGTCGTCGCACAGCGGCAGCAGCGCCGGGTAGTAGCGCACGTTCTCCTCGAAGAGGTCGAAGACGCTGGTGATCCATCGTTCTCCGAACCACACCCGCGGTCGTACTCCCTGGGCCTTGATCTCCTGTGGGCGGGTGTCGGTGGCCTGCTCGAACAGGGGGATACGGGACTCGCGCCACAGTTCCCGGCCGAAGAGGAAGGGCGAGTTCGCCGCCAGGGCGATCTGCACGCCCGCGATGGCCTGGGCCGCGTTCCAGTAGTCCGCGAACTCCTTCGGGTCGACCTGGAGGTGGAACTGGGTGCTGGTGCAGGCCGCCTCGGGGGTGATGACGTCGGCGTACATCGACAGGCGCTCCACGCCGTCCACTCTGATCCGCAGATCCTCGCCCCGTGCCGCGAAGATCTGCTCGTTGAGCAGCCGGTACCGGGGATCCCCGGAGAGGGCGGCCTCGCCCACGTCCGACTCCCCCAGCGTGGGCAGAATGCCGATCATGATCAGGTGCGCGCCCACCGCCGAGGCGCGTTCCTCGGCGTGGTTGAGCGCGTCGCGGATCGCCTGTTCCCAGGCGCCGGGGCCGCCGGCCGTCAGTCGCCGGGGCGGGATGTTGATCTCCAGGTTGAAGCGGCCCAGCTCGCTCGCCCAGGCGGGATCGGCGATCGCCTGGAGCACCTCCGTGTTGCGCATCGCCGGCCGCCCGTCGCCGTCCACCAGGTTGAGCTCTATCTCCAGCCCGACCTGGGGGCGCTCGCTCTCGAAGGCCGACTCGCGCAGCATCTGCGCCAGCACATCGAGGCAGGTGTGCATCTTCTCCCGGTATTGACGCCGGTCCTCCCGCGTGAACACAAGGGCCGGCACATCACGTCCCATCGTGCCCTCCCGAGTTCCCTCGGCGGATACCTGTGCTCCCAGCGTCGCACCTGAGACGCAACCCGGACAGTCAGCGCACAGCCGCAGTCGACGCGGATGCCGTACTTCACCTCATTGGTCACAGAGCGTGCTCACCCGCAGCGCACACGGTGAGCTTGCCCGAACCCCGGCCCCGTCGACCGGCGCCGAGGTTCGTTTGCGCACCACCGTGAGGTCAGGAGTGGGTGACCTTGATGTCGGAGATGCGGACCTCACCGTAGTTCTTGCTGGAGCACGGAGCGGAGTTGTCGCAGTTGGCCTGCGTGTAGGCGCCGGCCTTGAAGTAGTTGGTGTCGCCGTCGTGGGAGATCGTGGTCTCCAGCTCGCCGTTGTAGTACACGTCGATCTCCCCGTTCTGCGCCACGAACTTGGCCTCGAACTCCGTGCCCAGTTCATAGTCGTCGGTGACGAGGTGGTGGCGGCTGTCGTCGCCGTCGGTGATGTAGAGCTTCTTGCCGTCGAGACGGAAGACCGTGACGTCGTCGTCCCCGCCGTGCACCTGCGCGCCGACCACCTGGGGTTTCTCCTTGGGCAGTGCCATGAACGCCTCGTCGACCACGAGCGTGTGGGTGCCCTCCGTCGTGGACCACTCGGCCTCGTCCTCGCCGCCGTCGGTCATCTCCCGCAGTTCGGCGCGCGGATAACTGGAGCCCCCGGTCGTCACGCCGTTGACCGCGGCCCGAAACCGGACAGCGTCGCACTTGCCGCTGACCCGGAACCACGGGGACGCGGAGAATCCTTTCAGCTGGGGCTGGGTGATCTCGGTGGGGTCCTCGTCCTCGCCGGTGGGCAGGGTCAGCTTCCAGTCGGACAGGTCGAGGACGTCGGACGGGGCTTTGCACCGGTCGGCGGCCCGCTCCTGCGCGGCCGCCGGAGCGGCGGGCTGCGCGGACAGCGTGAGCGCGGCGGTCGACAAGGCCGTGATGACGCCCGCCAGCACGCTGGTCGGAGTGCTTGGCATGGAGGGTTTCCTCCCTCTCTCGGATGCTCGGTTCTGGCCGTCCCGTACCGTATGTGTCGTCGTCGGGACCGGTCCCGAAGCGCCTCCGCTTCACTGTTGACCATGGCCGAAAGCCCCGGCCACCCCACCTCCCTCCCCCTCGTCGGCTCTACCCTTGCGTGCGACTGATGAAGGCTCTGGGTAGACACTGCGTACGGCCCGTCCGGCGCAGTAGGTTCGATCTATGCGCACGGCCACGGTCGTATGCGTTCTGGACTCGAACGAGGGGGAAGATCCGTGCGTTCCGGGGACGAGTTTGCCGGCCGCTATGTGCTGAGGGAGGTCATCGGCGCGGGGCGGAGCGGCGATGTGTGGCTGGCCCATGACTCGGTGGTGGGGCAGGACGTCGCGCTGAAACCGGAGCGGGTCGACGAGGACCGTGAGACCGCGGTCCGGCATCTGCTGGGCGAGCCGCGCGCGATGGGCAAGTTCCGCGACCATCCGCACGTGGTGACCCTGTTCGACGTCGTGAAGGTCCCGGCGGACGGCGGGGGTTCGGACACCTACTGGTTCGTCATGGAGTACGTTCCCGGCGGCGGCCTGGACCGACTGCCCCCGGTCTCTCCGGTGCGGGTGGCCCGTATGGGTGCCCAACTCGCCGACGCGCTCGCCGCGTTACACGAAGAAGGCATCGTCCACTGCGACGTCAAACCCGCCAACATCGGTCTCAGCCGCCGTGGTGCGGCGAAGCTGCTGGACTTCGGTGCCGCGTACCGGGTCGGCGGCACCGACACCATCACGGCCAACGGGCCCTTCAGCTTCACTCCGGACTTCGCCGCCCCCGAGCTGGCGCGGGGCAATGTGCCTCGGCCCGCCTCGGATGTGTTCTGCCTGGCCACCACCCTGTACGCGCTGGTCACCGGTTCGCCCCCACGCGGCGGCCAGACCGAGCAGGATGGTGACCGCTGGGAGGGCGCGGACTCGGAGGACACCGACCGCCTGCGGTACTGGAAGGCCGAGCAGGGCGTCGTCGAGATGGACGCCGACGCCGTGGGACCGCTGTACCCCGTGCTCACCGCCATGCTGCAGCGCGACCCCCGGCAGCGCCCCGACGCCGTCGAGGTCAAGCGGCTCCTGGAGGCCGTCGCCGGACCGGAGTCGGACACCACGCAGGACACCGCCCGGCTCCCGCACCGGCGCCGCCGGGCGCTCGCCGCCGCTCTCGGCCTCAGTGCCGCGCTGGCCCTGGCGCTCGTCGCCCTCCCCGACGACGGGGACGGCGGGGCCGCCGCCGACGGGGCCGGCCCGAGCAAGGTGGCGCAAGAGGCCGCGAACGCCAAAGCGTCGGCCCTGATCGGCGATCCGCACACCGCCGACGTGTGCGCCCTGGCCGACACGGACTCCCTCGACCCGTTCGGCACCGCCGAAATCGACGTGGACTACGGGAACTTCGACCGCTGCGACATGCTCGTGACCGTCGACTCCAAGACCCGGATCGATGTGTCGATCCAACTGCGCCGGGGCTCGCCGCCCGAGACGTCGAAACCCTCCAGCACCATCGGCAGGATCGGCATCCGGGAGGAGGAGGCTGAGAGCGACGAGTGCAAGCTGCTGCTGACGGCCGGCGGCGACACCGAGGACACCCTCGTCGGGATCCGCGTCAACATGGGCGACGGGTCCGTGAACGGCGGCAACGCGACGCTGTGCACGGTCGCCACCAAGACCGCTCAGAGCGTCGCGAACGTCCTCAACGAGGGTCCGGTCGCCCGCCGTGACCCCGGCTACAAGCGGACGTCGCTGGCGTGGATGAACGCCTGCGAACTGCTCGACGCCAAGGCGCTGTCCGTCGTTCCCGGCCTCAAGGTCGACGTACCGGTCGTCGGTGTCGCGGACTGGAGCTGCGAGTGGTCGAGCGATGTCGACGACCTGGACGCGGAGATCGCCTTCTTCCGTGACCAGCCGAGGTCCGCTGCGGACGGCGGCGACGAGGTCACGCTCAGCGGATACCGCACGGTCGTCGAGCCGGACGACGACGGCGACAGTTGTTCCGCCTTCGTCGAGTACCGCCAGTACAGCGGCCAGGACGCCGAGACGGCGGCCGAGATGGTGCGCCTGGACGTCGGCGGCGAGCGCTCCACGGACCAGCTCTGCCAGATGGCCACCCGGCTCGCCGGCTCCGCCGCCGGCGCTCTCCCCGCGCGATGACACGGAGGGCGGGGCTCAGTGCGGGCAGTCCGGCCAGGTCGCCTCGTCCTCCATCAGGTCCAGGTCCGGCGGGACGAGGGTGGTTGACTCGACCAGCCCCTTGAGCAGGTTGTGCAGCAGGCCGTTGTCCGCGGGGCGGCCCTGCGCCTTGTCGTGCATCAGCGGGTATTTGAAGCCGGTGCGGTCCAGGCGGCGGCGTACGGCCTCGACGCGGTACTCGATCTTGCGGTCGTTCCAGCGCGCGTCCGGACGCAGATACGCGAGCTGTTTGGCCGCCATCGCGTAGGTCAGGGGGCGCGGATCCTCCTCGTAGAGCAGATACCTCTGGCCGAGCACGACCAGAAGCAGCCGTTCGTCGTCGTCGAGCGCCCAGGTCTCCGGCCGCGCGGTCTCGGCGCGGCGCCGCGACACCGGCCCCTGGTCGTCGTGGCTCGCCACATACAGCTCGACCAGGTGCTCGCGGTAGCCGGAGCCCTTCACGAACAGGGGCGTGTAGCCGGTGGCGAGCGGGATCGGCTCGGTGGTGAGGTGCATCATCCGGCCGCGGGGCAGCCGGACGAGCTGCTGTCCGATGTTGCGCAGCCACCAGTACCCCTGGCGGTACGTCAGCTCGCCGTGCCGGCGGCTCACCCGCAGGTCGTCCACGCCGACGCCCAGGTCCACGTCCGGCTTCTCGCCGCGGCCGAAGGAGATCGTCAGGCCCGGCCGGGGCGGGGCGCTGAGGTCGCCGGTGACCGAGCGCACATGCAGCGTGCCGGGCTGGGTGGGCGCGACTCCGCGCGCGAGGCTGGCGGAGAGGGTCATCGCGGTGCTCCTTGGATCGGGGGTGTTCTCGACACGCGTACGGGCGCTGTTACAGGATCCGGCATCACCTCCGGGACCCCTCCCCAAACTGCCCCCGTATAAAGGGAGCGTGCAAGGACGACGGTTCCGGGGAGGGAGCGGAACCGTCGTCCACCAGCGCGCATGCGTGGGCGACGGCACGGGTCAGTACGCCGGTTTCACCGCTCCGCCGGGGAGTTTCTTGCCGTCCTCCCGCGCGACAGTGCACAGCACATGGCGGAACCCGGCCTCCCACTCCTCGTCCGTCGAGTACCAGCCCCACATCTCGTGTCCCTCCCCGCGCGCCCAGTTGACGCCGTACTTCTCCTGGCACAGGTCTCCCTTGTCGACGCTGTCCGCCGAGCCGTCGCCCGAGGCCCAGGTCCAGCCGACGACCTGCTCATGGTGCGGCTCGTCGCAGTTCACCAGGGTGTCGGTGACCGAACCGTCGTCGTCCTCCTTGGAGTTGATGCAGTCCCCCGGGCCCAGCTGGGTGACGTACACCTGGTCGCCGAACTTGCGGAAGTGGCCGAGCGGGCCGCCGATCGTGGCGTTCTTGAGGAAGAGCAGACAGGCCGCGGCAGGCGGCTCGCTCTGCCCGCTCTCGGGCGTGAGGACGTACAGCACCGGATCGGCCATGGTGCCGCGCAGCTCCGCGGTGCGCCGGGTGCACTCGCCCCGTACGTCCTCGGTGCTGTCCGCCGCGACCGTGGTGATGACCTGTCCCTCGGGGTCGTCGTCGTAGCAGTCGACGAGCTTGAGGCCGGGCCGTCCCCGGTATTCCTCGCCCTTCTTCCAGTCGGCGTCCACGCACCGGCCCGGCGTGAGCTCCTCGCGCAGCCGCACCTGCTTGCCGTACGGGTATGCGCCACGGGTGACCGACGGGGAGGGAGTCGCGGCGACCTTCGCCTCGACGTCGGGCTTCTTCACGGGGTCCCCGGTGTCGCGGAACGTGGTGGCGCCGAGCGCGAACCCTCCGGCGCCGACCAGCACGGCGGCGAGCGCCAGCACCACGGTGGTGCGCCCCGCCGGCTTGCGGGAGGCAGGGGTGCGGGGCTCCTGAGTCTCGCTCGCGGACGGCTCGGGCGGCGGCACGCTCCCCGTCCCCGTCCCCGTCCCCGTCGCTGCCGCTTCGGCTTCGGCGAGCAGTTCGGCCGCTTCCGCGACCGGCATACGGTCCGCCGGGTCCTTCGCCAGCAGGCCCATGATCACGCGGCTGAGCGGATCGCTGGCCCGCTGCGGCACGGAGGGTTCCGAGTTCAGCGCGGCGAGAAGGGTGGCGTCGAGGGTGTCCCGCTCGAACGGGGCGGTGCCCTCGACGGCGGCGTAGAGCGTGACGCCGAGCGAGAACAGGTCGGACGCGGCGGTCGCCTCACCGCCGGACAGCCGCTCCGGCGCCACATAGCCCGGCGTGCCCACGACCATGCCGCTCTGGGTGATCCGGGTCTCGCGCAGCCGCAGCGAGATGCCGTAGTCCGTGAGCAGGACCCGGCGGTCGGCGACGCCCGAATGGTCCGGCGCCAAAAGGATGTTGGAGGGCTTCACATCACGGTGGATGATGCCGAGCCGATGTCCGGCGGAGAGCGCGTCGAGCGCGGCGGCTCCGATCCGGGCCACCTCGTCGCTCGGCAGCGGGGAGCGCTCCGTCAGTACGGCGCTCAGGTCGCGCGTCCCCGGCAGGTACTCCATCACGATCCACGGCCGGTCGTCGGCCTCCACGACGTCGTACACCGTGATCACGTTCGGGTGCTCGCGCAACTGCGCCGCCTTCAGGGCCTCCTTGCGGCCCCTGCCGGCGGGGTCGCCGAGGCCGGCCTCCGCGGTCTGCGGTACGTCGATCTCCTTGACCGCGACCTGCACCCGCAGTTCCTGGTCCTCGGCCAGCCACACGCTTCCGCCACCGCCGGAACCTAGCCGCTGCCGCAGCCGGTACCGCCCGGCGATGACCTGCTCCCGCTCCCCTGCCACCAGCGTCTCTCCCCTCGGCCGTGCGCGCGCCACCTCACAGAGCGCCCCGCCATGCTCACCCCGTCCGCCCGGGAGCCCTCCCGAAATACGGCACGAACCACGGCCGATGACGGAGCGTCAGGTCCTGTGCGCCCCTCACCTATTGATCAAGGAGCGGAACGCGGCCCGCACATCGGACGTCGACTCGCTGACGTACCTGGCCGACGACGGGCCCGGGTCGGTATCCCCGCTGGTGTAGTACGTGATGACCGCGGGACAACTGCTGCCGCTGATCTGGATCTTGCGGTTGGCGACGAGCTTGCCGGTGCGCAGCTCGTAGACCTTCACCGGGAGCGCGATCTTGTAGAAGGTCACATAGGTGGTCTTCCCGGAGGACCGGGCCTGGTACGGGCAGGTCTCAACGGAACTGCCGAAGGTCTCCTCGCCCATACAGACCACCAGGACGGCGTCGGTGGGGTCCTTGGCTTTCCAGGAGCCGGGAAGTTTCGCCGCGTAGTCCTCGCTGTACTCGTCGTGACCGTAGTAGAGGGCGCGGTTGGCGCCCTTGCTCAGGGGCTTGGCGCCGCTGTACTTCGCCGGGTTGGAGCAGTACTCGGGCTGTGAGTCGTCGCCTCCCGCGAGGAGACTGCGGACGTTGTCCAGCTCGATGCTCAGCGTGGCCTTCCTGGCTCCCTTCCGGGCCCTGCTCGCGAGCCCGTCGTCCGGGTACTCGTCCAGCAGCCGCTCGTACTGCGCGCGGGCCTGCCTCCAGTCCTCGGTGCCCATCAGATCGTCGCCGCATTCGACGAGCGCGGCGGGCGCGGTCCGCCGGGCCGTCTCGGCGGACCGGTCGAGTATGTCGTTGCTGCTCTCGCGGTCGCGGAGCCAGTAGGTGAGGGTGACGGTGTCGCAGGGGTCCTCTGCGGGCAGGGCGCGCAGGAAGCCGTTGAGGGTCGCCTCGACCGTCTTCTCGTTACCGGGTTCGGCGAGGACGGAGGCGAGCGTCTTGAAGCCCCGCTCCAGTGCGTCGGTGTCACCGGTCAGCGAGGAGGCGAGCTGCGCCCGGGCCGTGTCCAGCCGACGGCAGTCCTCAACGACCTCGTCGCCACGGGCGGACAGCGGGGCGTCGGCAATCCGGTGCCCGAACCACACCCTGTCCTGGGCGGCCGACACCTCTGCGCAGTCACCGCTCTCGCGAGCCTCGGTGACACTGTCGCCGATCCTCGACGCGTCGTACCGCAGCAGTCCCGCCGCCAGCAGCACCGGCAGCGTCACCGCGAGCGCAACCAGCCGCTGACCGCGCACCGAACCGCCCTGGCCGGCGCTTTTGCGCGCCAGGAACCAGCCGTGGACGGTGACGGCCACCCACCACACCAGCGCCACGATCTCGTACGACGTCCGGGCGGTCGACGCGACCAACGAGACGACCACGACGGTGCCGGCGACGGAGAACACGGCGAAGCCCCACCGCCGCAGCATCAGATAGCCGACGCCGAGCAGCGAGGCGTTGCCGATCGCGACGGCCAGCGGATCGCGCGCCCTGGCTCCGTACGGCTCGGGTTCCCGCACGAGGTAGGTCGGTTCATCCATGCTGATCTCCTCCCGTTCCGTGAGGTGGCCTGGAGTGGCCCCATCCCTGCGCTGACGCGTCAGGAAGCGATGTACTCCCACTTCTTGGTGGCCGCGCAGTCCTCGAACCCGAAGCGCTTCGCAGGCGACGCGATCTCCTTCGCCGCCGCCTTGTTGATGGACATCTGCATCGCGATCAGCAAGTCCTGTCCGGGCCGGTAGTTCTCCAACTGGCCACTCAGGTCCTCGAGGTCGCCGATGTAGAGGCCGAGCTTGCCCAGCCAGGCGTCCAGGTCCTTCTGGCCGGTCTCCGGCTTCGGCATCTTGCGGACCTGCGCGCGCAAGTCCTTCAGCAGGGCGACCCGTTCACGCAACTTCGGTACGTCGCCAACGCCGACGCCCGCGCCGTACGCCAGGTCGCCGGTGAACCGCTCGGTGATCTCACGGCAGGTCTCGTCGGCGCTCCGGATCAACTCCTCCTTCGGTGAACCCGGTTCGGAGGAGCAGCCGGCGACGACGGGCACCACCAGCCCCATGACGGCGGCTACGACACGCATGACCTTAGGCATGCCATCACGATGCGGTGTCCCGTCCGGGAGGGGTCCCGGGACCCTGGCCGGACGATCCGGGGCACGGACCGGCGCCGCCGGCTCCGGCCGCACATCCTTTCCGCACTGATCAGCGCCACCATCGCCGTGAACGACCCGGCGATGACCCAGTTCGTGTATCTCCTGCTCTTCATCACGATCGGTGCGTCCTCCGCTTCTGCCGCGGCGGGCGCACGGCCCGTGTCTCCGAGCCGCGCGTACTTCCGGTCGGCGCGGCCCCGTACCGTCCGCCGGTGAGGGGACGAAATCCAGCCAACAGGCGTTAAAACACGGGCAGGTTGGGGGTGGGGGCGCACGGGGGACGAGGCCCGAGGAATAGCGTGGGCAGCCACGACTGATGTTCGACGGTTTCGTGGTTGTCCCTACGTGCGCACAGGAGCGTCCATGACTGATGAGGCAGCGAACTCCGAGCAGGAGACGCTCTCCAAGATCGACACCACCGTGCCGCAGTCGGCCCGGATCTGGAACTACTGGCTGGGCGGGAAGGACAACTACGAAGTCGACCGGGTGGCCGGTGACGCCTTCCGCGAGATCTTCCCCGGCATCGAGACCGGCGCCCGCGCCGCCCGGTACTTCCTCGCCCGCGCCGTGCGCCACCTGGCCGCCGAGGAGGGCATCCGGCAGTTCCTGGACATAGGCACCGGGCTGCCCAACGTCGACAACACCCACGAGATCGCCCAGCGGGTCGCTCCCGATTGCAAGATCGTCTACGTCGACAACGACCCGTTGGTGCTGGCACACGCCCGCGCGCTGCTCACCAGCACCCCGGAAGGGGTCACCAACTATGTCGACGCCGACCTGCGCGAGCCGGGCACCATCGTGCGGGAGGCCGGGAAGACACTGGACTTCGACCAGCCCATCGCTCTGATGCTGATGGGCATCCTGGGCCACATCGAGGACTTCGACGAGGCACGCTCGATCGTGCGGCAGCTGGTGGACGCGCTGCCAGCCGGCAGCTACCTCGTGCACTACGACAGCACCAGCACCAGTGAGTCGTATGTCCAGGCCATCCAGCAGTACAACGAGGGTGGCTCGATCCCCTACATCCTTCGCAGCCCCGAGCAGATCCAGCGCTACTTCGACGGGCTGGAACTGCTCGAGCCGGGCGTCGCGTCATGCTCGCGCTGGCGCCCCGACGCCGCGGCCCTGGGCCTGCCCGCGGAGGTGCACCAGTACGGCGGTGTCGCCCTCAAGCGCTGACACCTGCCGGCTGCCGGTCCGTGGATCAGGTTTCCTGGAGGATGCGATGGAGGGTCGTCGGAGTCTCGTCCGGTGATTCGGCCTCTACCACCAGGCGGTTCATGACATCCCAGTAGCACTCGATGTCGGCGGGCCTGTCGGGGTAGAGCGCGGTGGTGAGCTGCTCGAGGCAGACCACGTCGGGCAGCCGGCCGCCGGGCAGCCGCAGGATGGTGACCGGACCGCCTTCCGCGGCGTGGCCGCCGGCGTGGAACGGCATGATCTGGACCGTGACCTGCGGGAGTCCGCAGATCTCGATGAGATGCCTGAGCTGGGCGCGCATCGTGCCGATGCCGCCCACCGGGCGACGCAGCGCCGCCTCGTCGATCACGGCCCAGAACTGAGCCCCGGGACGGCGGTGCAGGATCCGCTGGCGGGTCATGCGTAGTCCGACTCGCCGGTCGATCTCCTCCGTACCGGCGCCCGGGTGGGCGAGCCGGACGGCGGCACGCGCGTAGTCGGGGGTCTGCAGCAGGGCGGGAACGCGCTGGACCTCGAAGCAGCGGATGACGCTCGCCGACTGTTCGGCCCCGAGGTAGGTCTGCATCCAGGAGGGCACCACGTCGCTGTAGTGCTGCCACCAGGCGGGGGTGTTGGACTCTTCGGCCAGCGCCAGCAAAGTGGCGCGTTCGGCCTCGTCGGTGACGCCGTAGAGGGTGAGCAGATCGGCCACGTCCCGCGGCTTGAACCCGTGGCGCCCACCCTCCAGCCGGCTGATCTTGGACCGGGAGGCGCGGATGACATGTCCCGCGGCCTCACGCGAGATGTGCCGCCCCTCCCGCAGCCCGCGCAGCCGTGCGCCCAGCACCAGCCGCGGCACCAGGGGGCCGGCCGACCCGCCGCCCCCCACCGCACTGTCGGACGGGGTACGTGCGGCCTCTTTACTGCCCATCGGCATTCTCCCTGCGGTGAACGCAACTCTGCACGCGTACGAGCGCGGCAGCCAGCCATCCTAGGGCCTGTCCGGTACATGATCTCCGGATCGCGCCAAGTGGCACGGCCGCCGGGTTGTGCTACGGTTTCCGCGTTGCAGTTGTGGTACCCATGAACCTATGTGCGCCTGACGGGAATGTTTCTCCTTCAGGCGCATTAGTTGTTTTCCCGGCATCTCCGGATGGGGCCTCTGCCTACAGAAGGAGAAAGTCATGGCACAGGGAACTGTGAAGTGGTTCAACGCCGAAAAGGGTTTCGGCTTCATTCAGCAGGACGGCGGCGGCCCGGACGTGTTCGCCCACTACTCGAACATCGCGACCCAGGGCTTCCGTGAGCTGCAGGAGGGCCAGCGGGTCTCCTTCGACGTCACGCAGGGCCAGAAGGGCCCGCAGGCGGAGAACATCGTCCCCGCCTGATCGCCGCACGCGTATCGGCTCACCGGGGTCCGCACCGTCACGGTGCGGACCCCGGTGAGTGCTGTTTCCAGTGTGTTTTCCAGGAAGGCAGGCAACCGCAATGTCCCGCAGGCCCAATAAGCCGAACCGGCGCTCGTCTACACCCCCGCAGCCCGCGGCGTCGCCCAGGGAATTCCGGCTGCCGGAAAACACCACTCCCGCACTTCCCGCCGTCGAGGACTTCGCCGGTCTGGACATGCCCGCGGGGCTGCTGAAGACCCTTACCGCGCAGGGTGTGACGACCCCCTTCCCCATTCAGGCCGCCACCCTGCCCAACTCGCTCGCCGGCCGCGATCTGCTGGGCCGTGGACGCACCGGCTCCGGCAAGACCCTGGCGTTCGGGCTCGCGCTCCTGGCCCGTACGGCCGGGCAGCGCGCGGAGCCCAAGGCGCCTCTCGCCCTCGTGCTGGTGCCGACCCGCGAGCTCGCCCAGCAGGTGACGGAGGCGCTGACTCCGTACGCGACCGCGGTGAATCTCCGGCTGGCCACCGTGGTCGGCGGACTGTCGATCACCAAGCAGGCCGGTACGCTCCGGCGCGGCGCCGAGGTCCTCGTGGCGACCCCCGGCCGCCTCAACGACCTGGTGGAACGCGGGGAGTGTGTGCTCGGCAGCGTCGGCATCACGGTGCTCGACGAAGCCGACCAGATGACCGACATGGGCTTCCTGCCGCAGATCACCAAGCTGATCCAGCAGGTACGGCCCGACGGGCAGCGACTGCTCTTCTCGGCCACCCTGGACCGCAACATCGACCGCCTGGTGCAGCGGTTCCTGACCGATCCCGTGGTGCACTCCGTGGACCCGTCCGCGGGAGCGGTGACCACGATGGAGCACCACGTTCTCCACCTCCTGGACGAGACCGACAAGAAGGCGGTCACCACGCGCATCGCCGCCCGTGCCGGCCGGGTCCTCCTCTTCCTCGACACCAAGCGGTCCGCCGACCGGCTCGCCAAGCGGCTTCTGGCCGTCGGTGTCCGCGCGGCGGCCCTGCACGGCGGCCGGTCCCAGCCGCAACGCAACCGCACCCTGGATCAGTTCAAGAACGGCCAGGTCACCGCTCTGGTCGCGACGAACGTCGCGGCCCGGGGCATCCACATCGACGACCTCGACCTCGTCGTGAACGTCGATCCCCCCACCGACCACAAGGACTACCTCCACCGCGGCGGCCGCACGGCCCGCGCAGGCGGCTCCGGCAGCGTGGTCACCCTGGTCCTGCCCGACCAGAAGCGCGACGTCACCCGCCTGTTGTCGGACGCGGGCATCCGCGCCCGTACCGCCCGCATAACGTCCAGTGACCCCCACCTGTCCACCATCACCGGCGCCCGTGAGCCGTCCGGCATCGCCGTCACCCTCCCGGTCCCCCAGCAGGAGGCGCCGACGGCCTCCCGCCCGAACCGCAAGCCCGGCACCGAGCCCGGCAAGCGCTCCAACCGCCGCCGCGGAAACGGCAACGGCGCGGCCGGAGCGGCGAAAGGCGCTGCCCCCGGCACGACCGGCGGCCGGACCCCGGACCGCCGAGCCACGGACACCGCCTCGACCGGTGCCGCCTCCGGCAAGACCCCCCGCCGATCGGGCCGCCGGTCGACGCCGACCGGTACCACCACTGGCACCACCGCGACCGGAGCCTCCGGCGCCCGCCGCGTCCCCGCACCCCGGAGCAGCCGGCAACGCTCACCCCGCTGACCACGTGGCGCCGGCGTGCGCCGGCGCTGTGCGACCGTCGCCGCGCGCCATCGGGCGAGCGGGCCCCCGGCACAGCTGCAGCCCGGGCGCGCGCCCTGGTGGGGCTGCTGTTGCGCGTCCGGGCTGCGATGGCCGTCGAGGCCGAGCTGACGGGGGTGTCGCGACTTACGGGGCCGCTACGCGGCGGAGTACGAAGCCACCCGCCCCGCCTGTCTAGCGGGCGATGTAGGGAAGGGCGAACTGGTCGATGGCCTGCTCCGGCGTGTCGTGCCCACCCTTGTCGCCGTGCTTGCCACCGTTCGGCGCGTCCCACGAAGCGACGGCGTTGGACTGCGAGACGGCCACCGCGGTGATGTCCGTGGCGTCCTTCTCCTTCTCGTGGCCGCCCGCGAAGCTGACGCCGGCACCGAGGGTGGACAGCCCCGCGATCGCTACCGCCACGACCGCAACTCGCTGAATCTTGCGCATAGTTAGACCCTTTCTTACGTGGGCAGTTGCCCTCGCTTGGTTACGTAATGTGATCATAAGCACACAAAACGTTGCGGTATTGGATCTCCGGTGCCTCCGCGTGCCGTGTCGGATCGAGGGCGAGCCCCAAGTGCCGCCAGCGGGCCGGACATCGACGCCCGACGCGAACTGACAACCCGTCAGGAGAGCGCAGTCGAGGGTCGCTCACGCGTTACGGCGTCAGAGTGCTTTCGCCGCGAGATCGCGAAGTCCGGCGTGCCACACCGGCTGGTCAATCACTTTTCCTTCTAATCTTCGGTCACAGTACGAAGTCGATCTTCCACGGATCGTACTCACCTCACTCACCGGAGATGACATGCACAAGCTTCACAAGGCTGCCGTCCTGGTCGCCGCTCTCAGCAGCGTCGGGCTCCTGGGCGCGGGCACCGCCAGCGCCAACGGCGGCGACGGTCACGGCAAGGGCGGCGGGAACTACAGCGTCCTGCAGAGCACCGAATGCAAGTCGCACGACCTGAACCTCGACATCCTCGGCCAGGTCGGGATCCTCAACGGCCTGCTGGGCCAGGGTCTCAACGGCGAGGGCACCTCGGGCAGCCAGGGCACCCACCTGGGCTCGGAGATGGGCTGCAGCAACAGCGCCTTCTAGGCACCGTACGGTCGCGCAGGCGGCCGAGAGCAGAGAACAGATCCCGGCACCGGGCCTCAGGCCCGGTGCCGGGATCTTTCATTTCAGGAAGTCCGACAGGCCCTCCAGGAGCCGGTCGACGTCCTCGGTGTCGTTGTAGGGCGCCAGGCCGACGCGGAGGCCGCCGGTGTCTGAGAGGCCGAGTCGGCGGGACGCTTCGAGGGCGTAGAAGGAGCCGGCGGGCGCCTGGACACCGCGTTGCGCCAGGAAGTCGTACGCGTCGGCGGTGCTGTGGCCCTCGAAGGTGAGCAGCAGGGTGGGGGTGCGGTCGGCGGCGCGGGAGTGCACCGTGACCTGCTGCTCCAGGGCGGACAGTCCCTTGTCGATCCGCGCGCGCAGGACGTTCTCGTGCTCTTCCAGCGCCGCGAACGCGGAGGCCAGCCGCTCGCGGCGAGTTCCGGTGGCGCCGGTGTCGAGGCCGGCGAGGAAGTCGACCGCGGCGCGGGTGCCCGCGAGGAACTCGTAGGGCAGGGTGCCGAGTTCGAAGCGTTCCGGGACGGCGTCCGTCGAGGGCAGCAGTTTGTCCGGGTGCAGGCTCTCCAGCAGTTCGGGCCGGGCGGCTAGGACGCCGTGGTGCGGGCCGAGGAATTTGTACGGGGAGCAGACGTAGAAGTCGGCGCCGAGCTGCTCGACGTCGACCAGGGCGTGGGCAGTGTAGTGCACTCCGTCGACGTAAAGGAGCGCGCCGGTCTCGTGCACCGTACGGGATATCGCGGTGATCGCGGGCCGCGTGCCGATCAGGTTGGAGGCGGCGGTGACCGCGACGAGCCGGGTCCGCTCGGAGAGCACGGCACGGATGTCCTCGACGCCCAGCTCACCGGTGGCGGGATTGAAGTCGGCCCACCGGACGGTCGCCCCGGCCTGCTCGGCGGCCTGGATCCAGGGGCGGATGTTGGAGTCGTGGTCGAGCCTGGTGACGATCACCTCGTCGCCGGGCGACCAGGTCTTGGCGAGGGTGCGGGAGACGTCGTAGGTGAGCTGGGTGGCGCTGCGGCCGAAGACGATCCCGGCCGGTTCCGCGCCCAGCAGGTCCGCCAGGGCCCGGCGGCTCTCTGTGACGATGGTCTCGGCATTGCGTTCCCCGGGCGTGATCCGGCCCCGGTTCGACAGCGGCCGCGCCAGCGCGTCGGCGATGGCCTCGATGACCGGCCGGGGTGTCTGTGTGCCGCCGGGACCGTCGAAGTGCGCGATCCCGGCACTGAGGGCGGGGAACTGCGCACGGAGAGCGGCTACGTCGTACGTCACGGAAGCTCCTGTCGCTGCTCGGGCACGGTGGGGGTTCGGCCGACCGGGACCTCGTCGAGGCGATGACGACGGTAGTTCACGACACCGCCGGCGCGAACCGCCGCTCCCCGAGGAGCAGCCTGGGTGTCAGCGCGCGCTCGACCACGCGTCCGGGCGGGGCGCCAGCACCGCGGAGACCACGGCGTCGGCCGATGCCATGACGTCGGACACGAAACGAAGGCGGCCGATGCCGAGTCGGCGCAGTGCCGGGCCGTGGTCGACGGCGACGACGAGGCAGACCGCGAGGAGGAGCACCCGCCAAAGGGCCATCACCGGGCGGCGTATCGGGCGCGGCAGTTCGGCCAGGGAAGTGTGCAGTCGCTCGCAGTGGAACGGGACATGGCGCTCCTCGTCGGCGAGGATCCGTCCCGCCACCTCCGACGTGAGCGGGTCATCGGTGCCGTCGCGCAGGGCACGGTAATAGCGCAGCGCCACCACTTCCGCGATCATCAGCACCAGCAGTTCCAGGCGCAGGCCCATGAGGCGCCGCAAGCGTACGAAGACGGTGTCGCTCCAGTGGCCGGTCAGCGTCGGTACGCCACCCGCGGCCAGCAACCGGGCCAGCAGACGGGCGTGGTTCTGTTCCTCGGCGACGAAGAGCCGGACAGCCCGCGCGTAGTCGGCGTCGCCGGCCTGGTCCGCTTTGGCGACGAGGTTGGCGCCGTCACCGTCCTCGCCGACCTGGAAGCGCTGAACGCTCGCCGAAAGCGCCGGATGCAGTGTCGCCCCTTGCCCCCAGTCCGGGTCCCCTTCGGCGTCCCGGCGCTCCCGCTCGTCCTCGAACCGCTGCGTCCACTTGGCGAATCCATCCGCATGCACCCGGTCACTCCTCTTCCGGACACGGCCACCGTGCCCTGAAGAGGGACGACGCCTGGCGGGCACCGAACCGTTCCCTGGAAGGCCGCACGGCGATGGACACGTACGATCCGGGCCGGTCCCGCGGACGTACGCACCCGCCCCCGATCACACCCCCCGGTGATCGATCCCCAGCAGACTCGCCGCGGCCCTGAAGTCCGCCGCGTGGTGGCCGACCGACAGGGACCAGTGGTGGCCGACGCCTGTGGCGCTCCACGCGTCGACCCACTCGCCGGGGTCCCGGCCGAAGTCGACCCGGCTGGTGGTGTTGCCGATCTCCAGGAGCGGTCCGGGGACGACGTTGCCCTCGGAGGTGACGAAGGACAGGCTGCCGTCGGCGTCCTGGCCGAGGCCGAGGAGGGTGACGGGGCCGGGCTGGACGTCAAACTCCACGCTCACACCCCAGCCGCGCTTGCCGTGGTAGACGCCCAGCCCGCGCAGCAGCGGGTCGCGGGCGCTGACGGCGAGGTGGCCGGGGCCGTCGTGGCCCATCTCCACCACGCCGTCCTCGAAGTTCAGGGCCTGGATCTCGGTGAACGAGCCGCCGGAGCCCACGCTCTGGGAGGCGAACTGGGCGACGCTGGTGCGCAGTTCGTACTCACCGGCCGCGGGCACGCCCCGGGCGGTCAGCAAGGAGGCGCCGAGGATCATGCCGGCGCCGAGCCGCTCGTGGAGTTCCCCGCCGAGGCCGCGATGGTAGTAGGCGAGGGTGTCGAGGCCGAAGTCGTCCACGAGCCGGTCGAGGGCGACCGACACGGTCGCTCCCCAGGCGAAGTCCTCGTCCACCACACTGTCGTCGAGGGTGAAGACCTGCCGTGCGAGCGCCATGCGTTCGCGGGTCTCCGCCTCCGTCACCTGCTCCACCCGGTGCCGCAGATCGTCGAACTCCAGCACCTCCGTGTGCGAGCCGAACGTCGTGGACAGCAGCGTGGGGTCGGTCGACACATCGAGCATTCCCGGATACACGTGGCCCATGAGGCCGTGCCGGGCGTGCCGCAGGGCCGCGCGGACGTGGGCGGCCCGGATCCACTGCTCGATGCGCCGCCAGGCACTCTCCTGGCGCAGCCAGCCCGAGACCGACCGGAACGGGATACCGGCCCGGCGGAAGACATTGCCGACCTCGGGCACCGGGCACTGTCCGCAGTAGGCCAGCCAGGCGCCGGTGTCGAAGGACGCGTGGTCCATCCGCTCGGTCGGCTGGAGGTCGATGACCAGAACGGGGGCGTGCGAGCGCTGGGCGATCGGCAGCACCATCGACGAGGTCAGATACGTCGTCAGGAACAGCACGATCAGGTCGCAGTCCGCCTGGCGGAGCTTCTCGGCCGCTGCCGCGCCTTCCCCGGCGTCGGAGATGAACCCGACGTCGGTCACCTCCGCGTCCATCTGCCGGAAGCGGTCGGCGACGTAACTCGCCGACTCCTTCAGTTGCGGGAGGAGCCCGGGGAACTGCGGCCAGTAGGTGCCGAGTCCGCCGGCCACGAGTCCGATCCGGGTGCGGCGCCGGGCCACCGGGGGAAGCAACTCGCGCAGCCGGGCGTCCCGTTCGGCGGTGCGGCCCCTGGTCGTTGCCGTCGTGGGGGCGGTCGTAGCCATTGGCTGGTGCTCCTTTGCTCCTTTGTACGCCGACGGGGTGGGCCCCGGCTCAGGCGCTGGCGATCCGCAGGTCCTTCCGGGTGCGGGCGGCGCTGGGTGAACGCGGGACGAGGACACGGACGATGTAGGCGCCGGCGAAGGCGGCCAGCGCCATGCAGGCGGTGATGGACCAGAGCAGGACGGCCGGGCTGTAGTCGAGCAGGGCAGGGGTGAAGAACGCCGCGACCGCGAACACTCCGCGCGACAGGGCGTAGGTGAGGCCCTGGGTGGTGCCGCGGGTGTCCGCGGGCAGGGTGAGCTGCGACCAGACCTTGTAATTCGCCTCGCCGGCGAAGGGGTTGGAGAGCTGGTAGAGGACGAAGAAGACGAGCATGCCGACCAGGGCACCGGCGGTCAGGGACGCGATCACGAAGGCGAGGACCTGCACGGCGGCGGCCACGTAGAACAGCCGGTCGCGCCAGGGGCTGTCGGCGACGCGGACGAAGGCGATGGTCAGCAGTACCCCGATCGGGATGAAAGCCAGGTTGATCCCGGTCGCCAGGCTCTGTGAGGCGTCGCTGACGGTGACCAGGAGATAGGTGCCGAACTGGCCGAAGGTGTTGGCCCCGAGCCCCCAGGTGACGTAGAAGACGAAGGTCGCGGCCATCGGCAGCAGGGCGGCACGCGTCCACACGTTCTTCAACGCGATGCCGTGCGGGCCGGGCGCGTCCTCCGTCTGCTGTGCGGCGGTCCGGTCCTCCTCCGCGACCTGTTCGGGCGACAGCTTCAGCCGGGCGCGCAGGAGCCAGGTGACCAGTGCGGCGAGGGCCAGTTGGCCGGTGATGATGCGGGCTCCGGTCATGCCCGTGGTGGACAGGACGAAGCCGAGGAAGATGGCCACGGTGATGCCCAGCATCCACATGACCTGGGTGAAGGCCACGAGACGTCCGCGGGCCCGGGCGGGGGCGGCGTCCGAGACCACGGCCAGGGAGGTCGGCAGGTCGGCGCCCGCCGCGAGTCCCGCGATGAGCACGCCGACCAGGAGGACGATGTCGTCGGGCGCCAGCGTGATGACGAGCGCACCCACCGCGAAGCAGAAGATGTCCCAGTTGTAGACACGGCGACGCCCGAACAGATCGGCGAGCCATCCGCCGACGAGGGATCCGACGGCGATGCAGATGGTGACGATCGCGCTGATCGCGCCGGCCATCCACACGCCCATGTCGTAACTGTCGCGGTAGATGGCCAGGTTCACGGAGATGCTGACGATCAGTCCGGCGTCGAGGTAGGAGGCCATGCCCGACAGGGCCGCGGCCTTCCACAGGTGCTTGGGGACGGGTTCTTCGGCCATGATGCGACTCCGTCGTCTCGTGACATCGCGGTTCCGGGCCGGATCGCAGAGAATATAGGGCGCGAAAAACGTTCCAACAAGATGCCGCGCAGATATCCGTGGCATGTCCGCCGACTGCGCCCGGCGCCCCCACGGCCATGGCGCGAACCTTCCATGTCCCCTACCGTATTGGCCATCTAAAAACGTTTTAGGGGAAGGACCGCACCCGTGCTCTCCCCAGAACTTCAGCAGCTCTTCGAGGATCCGCCCCGCGACTTCGGCCCCACCCCCTTGTGGTGGTGGTCGGGCGCCGAGGTCACCCGTGACCGCCTGGAATGGCAGATGCGGGCGTTCGCGGACGGCGGCGTCCACAACCTCGTGGTGATCAACCTGGCACCGACGGGACCGAGTTTCGGCGCCCGCGCCGATGAACCGGCGTGGTTCGGCGAGGAGTGGTGGGCCCGCTTCACCGACGCCTGCGAGATCGCCGCCCGACTCGGCACGCGCCTGTGGTTCTACGACCAGATCGGGTTCTCCGGCGCCAACGTCCAGGGCGGCGTCACCCGACGGCACCCCGAGGCCGCGGGCCTGGCCCTGCGCACCCGCACGGCGACCGTGCACGGGGGGACGGTCGCTCTCCGGGACGGCGAGACCCTGGTGGGCGCCTACGACGCCGACGGCGGACGCCTGCCTGATCCGGTCGGGGTCGCGGACGGCACCCAGGTGCAGCTGGTCACCGCGGTGCCCACGGCGTTCGACTACCTGGACCCGCATGCCGTCGGCGCGTTGATGGACGCCGTCCATCACGAGTACGACCGCCGTGTGCCCAAGTACCTGGGCACCGTCATCGCGGGCAGCTTCCAGGACGAACTGCCGGGCACCAACTCCTGGAGCCGCCGCTTCTCAGCGGAGTTCCGCGCCCGGCGCGGCTACGACCTGCTCGACCACCTGCCGGCCCTCTTCGGCACCCGCACCACGGACGACGCGGCGAAGATCCGCGCCGACTACTACGCGGTCCGCGCGGAACTCACCGAAGAGGCCCTGTTCCGCCCGCTCGCCGACTGGCACCGCGAGCGCGGCCTGCTCCTGGGCTGCGACCAGAGCAACCCGGCCCGCGCGGGCTACCCGGCCCAGTCGACGCAGCTCTACACGGACTACTTCCGTACCCACCGCTGGTACAGCGCCGCGGGCAGCGACCACCACGGCGACGCCAAGGTCCACTCCTCGATGGCGCACCTCTACGGCCACGAGCGCGTCTGGATCGAGGCGTTCCACTCCTCCGGCTGGGGCGGCACCCTGGAGGACACCTACGACTGGCTGCTGCCGTTCCTGCGCAGCGGCGCCAACCTCTACAACCCGCACGCCAGTTACTTCGGCACCGCGGGCGGCTGGTTCGAGTGGGCACCGCCCTCCACCGACTGGCGACAGCCGTACTGGAAGCAGTACCCGGCCTTCTCCCGGGCCGTGGCCCGGATCTGCTCGATCATGTCCTGGGGAAGCTACGAGGCCGACGTGGCGGTCCTGCACCCCACCGCCACCATGCAGTCCCTCCTCCCCCTGGACGCGCCCGTCCACCACTTCGGCGACGGCTGGCTCGGCGCCCCGCACGCCGACGCCGACGAGACACAGCGGCACTACCTGGACCTGTGCGGCACCAACGACTGGCGGCGCCCCCGCGCAGGGGCACTGGATCTGCGGCGCGTCTCGTTCGACGTCGTCGACGACGACTCCCTCCAGCGCGCCAAGGCCGCCGACGGCGCCCTGCGGATCAGGGACCTGGCGTACAGCGCGGTGCTGCTGCCTTCGGCGAGCGTCCTGGAGGAGGAGACGGCACGCCGGCTGACCGAACTGCTCGATGCCGGCGGGCGGGTCGTGGTCGTGGGGCGGCCTCCGGCGACGGCCGCCGGTGTGGCCGGTGACGACTCGGTCGTAGCGGCGCTGGTGTCCCATCCACGGCTGGAGCGGGTGTGCGACGCCGAGGCCGGCGCGGCGGCGGTGGCCGACTCGGCCGGACATGCCACCGGCGACGTGCCGCTGCTGGTCAGGAGGAAGGGGAACGCGGCGGTCGCCCTGGTGACGGGGGCCTTCCCCGACGCCTGCGTACGTGAACGGGGCGCCCGGAACCACACCACCGACCCCTCCCGCTACGCCCGCACCTCGTCCGTCACCGTGCGCACCCCGGTCGCCGAGGCCGAGGTCTGGAACCCGGCGAACGGCACCCGGAACCCGGCACACGTCACCGTCTCCGAGGACGGCGTGTCGACCATCGAGGTACGCCTGGACGGCGCCCCCGCCGTGCTCGTCGTATGGCGCGAAGGCCCGCCGACGAGCCGCGCGGCCGTACCTCCGGGGTCGGACGAGGCGGTCATCGATGTCTCTGCCGGCTGGCAGGGTCGCCTGATCCCCACCATGGACAACCGGTGGGGCGACCTGGCGCTGCCCGCGGGGTCGTCCGTGGCCGAGCCGCAGATCTGGGACATGGCGTGGACGGAGACCGAGGCGCCGGACGCGGTGTGGCGGCGGACGCGGGCCACCTACGGCAACCGGGTCCGCGTCCTGCCGCCGGTTCCCGCCGGCGACGCCCCCGAGCCGCTGGACGCCGAGTCCGTCAAGCGGGTTCTGGACGGCGAGTTGCCCCTCGCGCCGGGGTGGGACGTGGCGGTGTATTCGTCGAGCCGTGGGATCCCGGAGCCGGGCGGGCTGCTCGGCACCAAGGGCCTGGTGAACGAGGAGTTCGTACGCGTCCCCGTGCCCGGCGGCGGATCGGTCGCCCGGGTCCGGGCGATCGTGGAGACCGGTCACCGGGGACCTGCCGACCTGCACGTCGCCGCGGAGGCGGTCAAGCGCGTTTGGTGGGACGGCGAGTTGCTGGACACGGGCCGCGGGTATGTGGCCTCCGCGGCGGTGACGGTGGCCCGCGCTCGCCATGTGCTGGAGTACGAACTGTCCGGCGCCCAGGGCCGGCCGTCGACGATTGGGGCCGCCGCCGATACACCGCTCGGGAGCTACTTCTGCCTGTCAGAGCCGGACGGATTCGCGGCGCGCCCGCGGTTCATGCGTCTGCCTGACGGAGTGGGGCCGGACGGCCCGGTGACGTACCGCGCACGGCTGCGTCTGCCCCGGGAGGGAGTGCGGGCGGTGCTCGTCGTGGGTGCCGCGGCGGCGGTCACCGTGCTGCTCGACGGCGCTGTCGTGGCGCGGCAGGAGAAGGTGGAGTACTACGAGGCGGACTGGGGCGCTGTGCCGATGTTCTTCCGCCACGAGGTGGCGCTCGGGGCGGGCGAGCATGTGCTCGACGTGGTGACCGACGGCGACCGGGAGGCGGTCTTCGTCGATCTGGTGGCGCAGTCGACGGCACTGGTCAGTGGCGCCGGTTGGGAGGCGGAGTCGGGTGCCTGGCACGGACGTACCGTCGAAGACACCGTCAGACGCGGTGAGTTGCTGCACTGCCACGCCGCCGTACGGTCGCACCCCTTGCCGGACACCGAGTGGCTCGGCGGCCCGCCGGTGCTCGGCAGCCGCATGCCCCCCATGCGGTCCACCGACGACGTGCACGCCTCAGCGCAACGCTTCCGGTTCACCGTGCCCGCGGGCACGGTCTCGATCGATCTGCCGCTGGAGATTCCTGCGCGGGTGCGGGTCGGCAACGGCGCGGAGCGCCCCCTCGAAGGCCACGTGCTCACGCTGGACCGGCCGTTGGGGGAACCCACGGAGCTGGAGGTCGTCACCGCGCCGACGGCCCTCCTGCGCGCGGGCTCCGCGTGGCGCGGGCCCGCGCGGGTGCGTACGGTGCCGGCGCCGCTGGCTCTCGGGGACTGGGGCGTGCGGGGACTTGGCAGTTGGAGCGGGGGCGTGGCCTATGCGCGGGTGCTCGATGTGCCGCCGGGGCCGGACCCGGTGCTGGATCTGGGGCGGGCGCGGGGCAGCGTCGAGGTCGCGCTGGACGGTGAGGTGGTCGGCGAGGCGTTCTGCGCGCCGTACCGCTTCGCGTTGCCCGGCGCCGCCAGCCGTACCGTGCGGATCGAGGTGACCGTCTACAACACCCTGGCGCCGTATCTTGCCGAGGCGACACCGACCGCCTGGGCCTTCCCGTCCCAGCTCCCGTCGGGTCTGCTGGGACCTGTGACGCTACGGACCGCGGGCCCGTGATCAGCAGCCGGCGGTCGGCCAGGCGTCCTGCGCGCCGTACGCCTGCCACTGCCCGGCGCCGCCGGACGCGCACCGTACCGGACCGGGTGACGCTGCCGACCGCGCACTCGTGATCAGAGGTCGGCCGGCGGCAGCGTCGAGTCCCGTACGACGAGGCCGGGCGCGAACACCCGGGTTTCGTGGACGTGTTCGGCGCGGGCCTCGATCTCGTCGAGCAGCATCTCGACGGCCGCCCGGCCGAGCTCCTCGACCGGCTGCCGGACCGTCGTGAGGGTCGTCGCCCCGAAGCTCGCGATGTCGAGGTCGCCGTAGCCGACCACCTGAACGTCCTCGGGGATGCGCACGCCCCGGTCGGTCAGTCCGCGGCACAGTCCCGCGGCGAGGAAGTCGTTGGTGCAGAAGACCCCGTCGGGGAGGTCGGTGAGCTGGTCCGCGATCTTCATGCCGTACGCCACCGTCATCTCCTGGGCGACGACCTGGTCACAGCGCGCCTCCCGTCGGCTGCGCACCGCCTGCCGGGCGCCCTGGTAGCGGTCGGCGCACTGGCGGATCCCGCGCTCTCCGTTGACGACGAGGATGTCCCGCGCCCCGCGGTCCAGCAGGTGCTGCACGGCGATGCGCCCGCCGGCGATGTCGTCGACGGAGGCGGAGCAGCCTTCCCGCTCCGGCATCGCGCGATCGGCCAGGACCAGCGGGATGCCACGATCACGCAGCCGGGTCAGCCGTCCCGGGTCGGCGCTGAGCGGCACGACCACGACGCCGACGGCTCGCTGCTCGACCAGCATGGTGAAGTAGCCCTGTTCGCGCTCCGGCGCGTCCCCGCTGTGACAGAGCACGAGCGCATAGCCGTGGTCGTACGCCGCGTCGGCGGCGCCCCGTGCGATGCGCGCGTAGAAGGAGTTGGCCACGTCGGGCAGGACCAGCCCGATCGAGGACGAGTGCCCGCTGCGCAGGCCGGAGGCGCCGGGATGGGGGACGTAGTCGAGCGCCGCGATCACACTGCGGACGCGTTCGGCGGTCTGGGCGTTGACCCGCTCGGGCCGGTTGAGCACGTTCGACACCGTGGACACCGAGACGCCGGCCGCGGCGGCGACCTCCTGGATGCGGGCGGGGCGTGCCGAAATGGCGTCCACCCCCTCGCTATGAGCGCGTGCGACCAGGCACGACAGTGGTCCTCATGGGCGACGCAAGTATAGCGCGGCTGCGCATAAAACGATTTTCCGCACGGGTTCGTTCCCGGTGGAGGGGGCCGGTGTGCCGGCCCTCTGTGTGGGATCTCAGATCCCGTGGCCGAATCTCACGACCGATGACTCACTTCACCGGGAGGCGCCGCTCCCGTTGAGGCCGGGAGCCAGGTCCGGAGTTGTGTTCTGCTCGTCGGGACGCCCGGCCAGACAGCGGCGTTGTGCAAGCGGCTGGCGGCCGTCTCACTTGACCGGTGACGGCAAGTGTCACGCCTGGACGGTGGGGCGGACGTTGATCTCGCCGATCTCGACGTCGCTGGGCTGCTCGATGGCGAAGGCCACCGCGCGGGCGACCGCCGCCGGAGGGATGCCCACCGCGTCCATGTTCTTGCGCGTCTGCTCGCGGATGTTCGGGTCTGCCATGGAGTCGGCGAGCTCGGTGCGGATGTATCCCGGCGAGATGGCTGTCGTGCGCACCACCCCGTCGGTGGACTCCCCGCGCAGCCCCTCGTGGACGGTACGCACCGCGTTCTTGGTCGCAGCGTAGACAGCCATCGAGGGGGACACGCCGGACAGGCCGGCCACGGAGACGATGCTCACCAGGTGGCCCGAGCCTTGCTCGCGGAAGGCGGGCAGCGCGGCGGCGACGCCGTTGAGCATGCCGCGAAGGTTGACATCGATCATGGCCGACCAACTCTCGGTGTCGAGGTCGGCCATCGGGCTGATCGGGGCGATGCCGGCGTTGTTCACCAGTACGTCGATACGGCCGTACTGGTCGATGGTGGTGGCGACCAGGCGCTGCAGGTCCTCGGCCTTGGTGACGTCGACGACGCACGTGACGGCACGGCCGCCCTGCTCCCGGACCTCCTGCGCTATGGCGCCGATGCGCTCGCTGCGGCGCGCTGCGAGGACGACTGCGGCACCGCGCCGGGCGAGGAGACGGGCCGTGGCTTCGCCGATGCCGCCGCTTGCTCCGGTGACCGCGACGATCTTGTCATGAAGAGAGGGCACTACTGCCTCCAGATAAAGTGGACACGTGTCCGGTGCGTGACCCACCCTACCGGACTCGTGTCCACTTGTGATGGACGGAACGTCAGGGGACGCCTATGAACACACCGGCACGCCGTCCGGACGCGGCGCAGAACCGGACCCGCATCGTGGAGGCCGCCCGCGCAGCCCTCGCCGAGTCCGACCACGTCCACCTCAAGGAGATCGCCAAGCGCGCCGGTGTGGGACAGGGAACGCTCTATCGGAACTTTCCCAACCGCGAAGCGCTCCTCGCCGAGGTCTACCGGCGCGACGTCGAAGAACTCGTGACCGCCGCCTCCGCTCTCCTGGCGGAACACGAGCCCGTGGAAGCCTTGCGTCACTGGCTCGACCGAGTGATCGACTACGCCGAGATCAAGTACGGCGTCCTGGCGGTGCTCGAGCCGACAGCGTGGCAAGACCTTGTCGCCCACAGCCAGAACCCCATCGAAGGCGCTCTCAGCCACCTGCTGGACGCCGGGAAAGCAGCTGGTTCCATCCGCACGGACGTGGACGCCCGCGGAGTCCTCCTACTCATCGCCTACCTCGGCCGACTGGACCGAGATGAATGGGAACCAACAGCACGGCCTCTGATGAACGTCATCCTCGAGGGCCTTCGCCGACAGGACGCGGATCGAACTTCCTGACCGACCTGACCAGCCGCGACGACTGCGCCGACGTCCTGCACGTGATCACCGCCCTGGCCGACGACCTTGACGTCCACGGCTCGCCCATCGACTACGCCCGCCGGCGAGCCCTGTTCGGCTCCCGCGAGACGTTCCTCGACCGGCAGCGGTGGACGCGCCTGCAGAAGACGCTGCGCTCCAACCCGGCTGGCACGCACCTGCACGCCCAACGCTGGCTCTTCGAGACCCTCACCGGATCTACCATCCGCCTCGCCCATCCGGCACTCGCCCCGGCCACCGCCGCCGACTACGGCTACTGCCAGCGCTTCCGCTGGCACCTGCTGCCCGCCGAAGCAGACCTCCTGTACCAGCGGGCACTTGAACTCCTGGACCCGCACCGTCTCGACGAACCGGCGCGGTGGAGTCCCCAACTGCCCGGCCACCTCATGGGAGAGCTGATTCTGCCTGGCCCGGACCCGTCCAGCATCACGCCCGACCAGGTCCAACGGCTCGCCCCGACAGGAGCCTTCTCCATCGCCCGTCTCGCGAAAGACCTGGGCGCCACCACAGCCCACGCCCGCTACCTGCTCGCGGAACACCCCGTCGACTGGAGCCCTCCGCGCTTCCTCCAAACCCAGAACACCGCCCGGCGCGCCCTCCAATGGCGGATCTGGTACGAAAGGACGGCCTGTCCCTACAGGCCATCGCCGGCCGTGCACACGTCAGCCGCGCCGCCGTTCGCCTCGCCCTGCGCAAGTAAGGGGTTCCCCGCACTGCGAGCTGGTGACCATGGCGCCTAGGACTTGTCCGGGCGATCTCTGACGCAACGGCGCCTGACACTCGTGAATCTCGTTGCCGAAGGTCTCGCCGAGTGAGGTAGAAGGGCGGCATGGATGCTGCCGTTCTTGAACAGATGCTGGATGAGACCTTCGATCACGCTGTCGTGCACCACGGATACACCAACTACATGCGCGACTACGAGGTCATCGTCTACGCGACGGCTGATCCCCGTACCGGCATCACGCCGTCCCACCTGCGGTATCTCTTCAGGTACTGCGTTGAGGCGCGGTGCGAGACATCAGTGCCGGCCGAGACCTGGCGGGTCTCCTTGGACGACCGGCTCATCGACCACGAAACCGGTGCCGACCTCGACGGATACGTCTGGGGCGTGAAGTGGCACTGCCTTTACCCGGGAGCCAAGCTCCTCCCCGAGTCGGAGGCCACCCGACGCTGGTCGAACGCCCTCGGCATCGACTTCCACGAGGTACGCATTGAGACCAACGCACACAACCTGACCTTGCTCTTCTCCGACCTTCAGGTGAGCGAAGTCCCGGTTGGATATACACCTTTCATCGCGGAGTAGGGTCAGGGCTCGTGTGATCTTGTGACCGGCGTGTGTCCGGGTCGTCCTTCCTGTCATGGGGCGGGGTGATCTGAGTGATGCGGAGTCGGAACGCCTGCGGCCGTTCCTGCCCGTCAGTAACAGGCGTTGTGGCAGGTGGCGGGACCATCGGCAGGTGGAGGAAGCGCTTTTCGGTCAAGTTACCTGGGATCTTTCAGGACGGAAGCGAGCGTTCCTCACCCTTGCGGGAAAGGTTCATGGTTATTTGACCCGTTACTGTTCCTCCAGGAGAAGCCGACTCTGGCGGCGCAGCTCCTTGAAGCGGGCGGCGAAGCCCACCTGGAGGCAGTAGCTCAAGAGCTTGTAGGGGTGGTGAGAGCCACTGCTCGATTCTTGTCCTGTGTTAAGACGCACATCCCCGGACCGCCTTCGGGGCGGCCCGAGGTCTACGCGCAAGTCGATTGGGCCTGGCCGAAGCTCAGGAAGCAAGTCGCGAAGGTCTACGAGTACCGGTCCCAGAGGCTGCATGGAGGCGTGCCTTCCCCTCCCCTCTGTGCCAGGTGCCATTCGGACATGAATCGACGTTGGAAGAACGGCCCACTGCATCGCATCAGCGAGCGGCAACGCCGCGTGGTTGTCAGAAGATCTACCGATGCACCTCCACACCTTCGGCTACATCGTCAGAGGCTGTCCCCTGGACTGGTGGCAGAAGGTCTCGCCCGGCCCGGATGGGACAAGTGCACAGGTGGTAGTGGCGACGTCTTGAAGCGGCAGATGCGCCGCGACCCCCACCGGACGCCGCTCCGGCAGCGGGGGCAGACGCCCCCGCCCGGCCGGTCGCGCCGGACGCCACGTGAAGGCGACTCGGAAGCGGCTGATGTGGAGGACGGAGATGCTGGCGGTTTTCGGGGTGTGTGAGGCGCATGTGACTGGGGGTCGCGCAGGATTTGCATGGTCTCGGGGATGTCCGCAGGTGGGCACGACGTTGTCGCCGGGTGCCCGCCCTGCGGGATCGGCCGTGAAGTTCCGGGAACCCAACCCTCCCACCCCACGAGATCGCTCTTTTCCACAGGTCAGAGCCAGTGTTCGCTGCCGGGACAGTCAGTGTTGCGAAGGTCTGAAGCGGAACACCAGGCGGTACTACGTGCGCGGAGTCGCGTTCGGGGACGGCCACCGTCCGCCGCCGTCTCCCGCGTTGCTTCACGCTGCCCAAGCATCTACGGCGTGACCGGTCCCGGGTTCGGGACAACGCACCCATCCGAGAACCCGCCTATGTGATCACTGTTGTTTGACGAGGCGCCGGTACGCCCGGTCCTGGCTCCACAACTGGACTCCGGCTCCCGCTCCGCCGCGACAGCGGGCCGAGCATCCCGCGCCTGGCTCGCCCCGGACGGGGTCAGCCCAGCAAGGCGAACACGAGACCGCGGAGAAGCACCGCCACCGAAGAAATGCCACCGAAGTGAGACTCGGCCGGTACGGCATCCCGTGAGACAAACAGCAAATGTCCAGGTCATACAAGATCGACATGTCACGGCCGATGAGACCCTAGACCCTGCCTGGGTCAGCCGCGGGTCAGTGTGACCTTGTACTCCTGTGTCCGTGAGCCGTCCTCGCTGGTCACAGTGGCGACGTACGTCGTCCTCGCCTCCTTGCGGACCGTCACCGTCGCATACGGGTCGCGTGCGGTGGCTGTGACCTGGGCCCGATCCGGGCGTTCGGCCGTCACGCGGTAGTCGGTCCGGTCGGGGTCGAAGCCGGTGACAGGGACTCCGGCCACCTCGATCGACGCGGCCGCGGCGTCCGAGGAGGCGCCGGGCGCCTTGGCGTACACCTCGATCTCGCCGAGGGTGATGTAACCGCCCGGCGGTGCCGTCATGACCACGCGCACCGCGTTCACCGGTCCGTCGGCCTGCACCGGTACGTCGACGACGGGTGTGCCCTCGGTGCCGACCTCGACGGAGTCGCTCGCGTCGACCCACGTGCCGTCGGTCTGCCGTACCTGCGCCTTCAGGGACTGCGCGAAGCTGGCGTTGCCACCGTCCCGGTGAAAATGGGTGACGACGCGGGTCACGTCGCGGGCCTGAGGCAACGTGAAGGTGACGGTGTCGGACGGGTTCTTCGTGCCCGGTTTCCAGTTCGACCAGGCCTTCTCGGTGAGGTCCCCGTTGCGCAGGCGGTCGGCGGAGTAGCCACTCTCGGTGAACGTGGCGCCGACGGTCACGTTCTCGTCGCGCGCGGCGTTCGTGTGACGGGGTTCCGTGACCTGGACACGTGCGGTCGCCGGGACGGTGGTGCCGTCGGGGATGCGGGCGGTGCCGCGCAGGGTCGTCACTCCGGCGCCGTCGAAGGCGCCCTCGGGTGCCGGGTCCCAGGTGACGGGGAGGTCGGGGGCGCCGCCGTGCCTGCCGACGCCGACGACCGTGGCGGGCAGGTCGGGCCGTCCGCCGGTGTAGGTCTTGGCGCGGGCGGGGAGGGTGGCGGCGATCGTGTCGACGGTGACGACCGCTTCGGCCGGGATGGTGCGCCCGCGTACGTCGATCGCCTCGCCCTTCACGCGGACGGTGCCGGGCGTGCGCCACCGCGAGTCGGACGGGACCTGCCACTGGACGGGGAGGGCACCACGGGCGCCGTCCCGGTAGACGGGCGTGACGGTTTCGGGAAGTTCGGGTGCGCGGCCGGGGACGGTGAACGCCGTCGCGGGCTCGGTGCGGAGCGCGGTCTCGTCGATCACGGTCCACCGCTGGTTGGCGTTGGACGTGGGCAGGTACGCCGACACGCGGGCGCCGTCCGCGGTGGACTGCCCGACGACGTCGATCAGGCGGCCGGTGGCGGCGTTGACGAAGGTCCAGGTGCCGTCGCCGGTCGTCGACATGATCCACTGCGCCTGTGGCCCTGAGTCGCCGGTGTCCTCCAGGACGGCCTCGTTGTCGCGCACGGCGAGGCGCTTGCCCGTCGCCGCGTTGACCAGGGCGTAGCGCTCACGGTTGCCGTCACCGCGGGTCAGTTTGCGCACCGACCACAGCTGGGACTCGGCGTTCGGGTCGCTCGTGCGGATGACGACGCCGTTGCCGTCGTCGGACGCGGCCAGGGACTTGCCGCTGTGCGCGCCCTGGAGCCGGTAGGTGTGGCCGGGCTGGACGAGCGCGGCGTCCTTGTCGGTGCCGGAGACACCGTCGACGAGGAACGACGTCACCGACTTCGCCGGCACGGTGAGCGTGGCCGAGTCGTCGGTCACCTTCACCGCGGTACCCCGGACGAGCGCCCCGTCGGCGCTGGTGACCACAGGCGTCACCTTGGCGCCGGGCGCAATGTGCCGGAAGCGGGAGAGGTCCAGGGTCACGGCGCGCTCGGTCGTGCCGTTGTTGACGTGCACCACGGTCGCTCCGCGCCCGGACCCGCGGACCGCGGCGACGCTCGACCGGTCGTCGACCTTCACGAAGTGGTCGCCGGGCCGGATGTGGTGGGTGAAGTTGCGGATCGTGTGGAACTTGGTGTTGGTGCGGATCGGGCAGGTCTCCGGCGTGTCCGTGGACGTGCAGTTGAACGGGATGTGGATGCTGCCCCAGTTCTTCCCCGCCTGCGCCTGCGGTATCGAGTCCTCGACGGGCTGCCACAACACCCAGGCGGAAGGCTCCAGTTCCCGCATGTCGTCGACGATCCGGGTGGCGATGCCGAGGCCCGGCTCCATGCCGGTGAAGTCGGTGCCGCTACCCCAGGTGCCCTCGACCTCGCTCATCCAGAACTTCTTGTCCGCGGCCTTGGCACTGTCCCGGGCGCTGGTGCGCATGCCGGTGCCGTAGGTGTGCACGTTGAGCTGGTCGACGGCGGCGCGCGAGGCGCTGTCGTAGGCGTTCCAGTTCTGGACGAAGATGCCCGGGTTCGTCTCGTCCATCGCGGAGACGGTCGCGCGGGTCCTGGCGTCGGCCAGGGCCCGGCTCAGGGCCTGGACGACCTTCTGCTGGAGCTCGGGCCCGGCGTGCGCGCCTTCCTGACGGCCGCCGACGGGCTGGCCGTCGGGACCCAACTGGGTGCCCCAGTAGTTGGTGTTGGGCTCGTTGAGCGGGGCGATGGTGTCGAACCTGATGCGGTGCTTCTTCTCCAGGTGGTCCGTCACCCGGGTCAGGTAGGTGGCGAACTCGTCGACGCGGTCCGCGCGGATCTGGTCCGCGCTCGCGTCGAAGCCGCCCGAGACGTATCCGCTGACCGTCTGGAACCACGGCGGCGAGTTGCTGAACGCCTCCCAGCGGGTCACCTTGTCCTTGATCTGGTCCACCCACCAGCGCTGGTTCGTGTCGGCCGCCCAGTTCCAGTGGTCGGGGTCGCCGGGGTTCCACCAGTCCATGTCTTCCCTGGTGGTGCCCGCGGGGGCCTTCCAGAAGCCCTCCATCGTCGCGCCGGCCTTCATGTAGTCCGTGCGGACGTCGGGGGCGTTGCCGCCGCCGATGTTGTAGCGCGCGATGTTGAGGCGGAGCCCGTCCTCGCCGAACAGCATGTCGACGAGCTGCTCGCGGATGGGGTCCGGGTAGCCGCCGGTGGCGTTGGCGAACCACACCAGGCTCGTGCCCCACCCTTCGAACTCCTGCTGCTGGTACGACGGGTCGATGCGTACCGTGACCGCGTCGGCGGCGGCAGCCGGGGGTCCGGCCATGAGTCCCGCGCCGAGGGCCAGGGGAACGGTGACCGCGCGTGCCCGGACGAGGCGATGTCTGCTGGACATGGATTCCCTTCGGGAGCGAACAGAACCGCACAGAACCAATCGAGCTTCCCGAATGTTTTAGGACGGCAACCAACACGTCAAGAGATACGGCAGCTTCACACCTCTTGACGCGTGCAACATCAATGAGCGTCCATATATCTAAACCACGTTCGCTGTTATGGACAGACGGAGGCTCAGTGGCCGGTCCAGGCTCAGTTCACACCCGTCCGATCGTCACGTCCCTGGCCGTTCTGCTCACCGTCTCCGGATGCTCGGTGGCCGGCGCCGACCCCATCGGAGGCGGTCCCGGCACCCTGCGCATCGTCGTTCCCGAGGAACCCCCGACCCTCGAACCCTGCGACGCCTCGCTCACCGCGACGGGCCGGGTGACGCGGGCCAACATCACGGAGGCGCTCACCGAGCGCGACGCGTCCACCGGTCGGCTTCAGCCGGCGCTGGCCACCAAGTGGAGCCGCACGTCGGCCACTTCGTGGACCTTCACGCTCCGGCCGGGGGTCAGATTCCACGACGGTTCGCCGCTCACGGCCGACGCGGCCGCCTTCTCGGTCAAGCGCGCCACGGACTCCCGCATCGACTGCAACGTCGACGGCTACATCTTCGCGGACAGCGAGCTGACCGCCGTACCGGTCGACGACACCACCCTCAAGGTCACCACAGCCCAGCCGGACCCGATCCTGCCGCTGCGCCTGTCCTTCGTGGAGATCGTGCCGACGAGCACGGCGCCGAACTCCCGGGTGCGCGAGCCGGTCGGCACGGGGCCGTACCGGATCGACGAGTGGAGCGAGGGGCGCTTCCTGCGTCTGAAGCGCTTCTCCGAGTACTGGGGCAGGGCACCGGAGTTCAACGCGGCCACCTATGTGTGGCGGGCGGAGGGCAGCGTGCGCGCGGCCATGGTGGCCAATGACGAGGCGGATGTCGCGATCGGCCTCGCGCCCGAGGACGGGGCGGGCGACCGGGCGGTGGAGTTCGCCACCAACGAGGTGTCGTACCTGCGGATGGACGCCGCCAAACCGCCCCTGGACGACATCCGGGTCCGACGAGCCATCAACTATGCCGTGGACCGCGAAGGGTTGACCACGGCGGTCTTCGCCGGCCGGCCGACCGGCCAGCTCGTCGCCAAGGGCGTCACCGGCCACAACCCCCGCGTCCGGCCGTGGCCTTACGACCCGGACCGCGCGAAGCAACTCGTGGCCGAGGCCCGCGCCGAGGGCGTCCCAACCGGCAGGACCATCACCATCATCGGCCGCACCGGCATCTACCCCAAGGCCGCGGAGGCGATGGAGGTGGTGCAGGACGGCCTGCTGAAGGCGGGGTTGAAGGCAGAGATCAAGATGCTCGACGTCAACGCCTGGCTGGAGTACCTGCTGCGCCCCTTCCCGGCGGGCGACACCGGCCCCACCCTGCTCCAGGCGCAACACGGCAACCAGGCCGGGGACAGCGCGTTCACGATGGAGCAGATCTACGGCAGCAAGGGCGCCCAGAGCAGTTACGGCACCGCCGCGTTCGACGCGATGATCGAGCGGGCGGAGCTCGCCTCGGGCTCGGCGCGGCAGACGGCGTTCGCGGATGCGTTCACGTACCAGAACAACGAGGTCGTACGGGATGCCGTCATGGCCAACATGACCGGGATCCTGGCGCTCTCCTCGAAGGTCCGCTACCGGCCGGACCCGTCCACCAATGACGAGATGCGGCTCGCCGACATGCGCCGCGCGGACTGAGGGGGCGGATGTGCTGATCCTGCTGCGCCGCCGTGCGGTCTCCAGCGTCATACCGCTGCTGGTCGTCGTCCTCGGCGTGTTCTTCCTCGCCCGCCTCACCGGAGACCCCGCCAACCTGTACCTGCCGCTCAGCGCGACACCCGAGATGCGCGCGGAGTTCGCCGCCCGCAACGGCTTCGACGAGCCGCTGATCACCCAGTTCGGCGACTACCTCGCCCAGGTCGCGCGGCTCGACTTCGGCGAGTCGCTGCGCACCGCCCAGCCGGCGAGCGAGGCGGCGCTGCGGGCCTTCCCCGCGACGATCCAGCTGGCGGGCTGGACGATGTCGCTCTCCATCGTGGGCGCCGTGGCGATCGGCAGCCTGGCGGCCTACCGGCCCAACTCGGCCATGGACCGGGTGGCGAGCCTTCTCTCCTCCACCGCCGCGAGCGTGCCCGACTTCTGGTTCGCCATCATGGGGGTGCTGGTCTTCGCGGTGTCGCTCGGCTGGCTGCCCACGTCCGGTACGAGCGGTGCGGCGGCCTGGGTGCTGCCCGTGGCCACGCTGTTCATCCGCCCGTTCGGGGTGCTGGTCCAGGTGGTGCGGGGCGCCATGGTCACCGCGCTCTCCGCGCCGTACGTGAAGGTGGCGCGCAGCAAAGGCGCCTCCGAGGCACGGGTGGTGTTCGGGCACGCCCTGCGCAACGCGGCGGCTCCCGCGCTCACCGTCGCGGGCGACCTCGCTGTGGGGCTGGTCAACGGGGCCGTCGTCGTCGAGACCGTCTTCGGCTGGCCCGGCATCGGCAAACTCATGATCGACTCGGTGCTGCAGCGGGACTTCGCGGTGCTGCAGGCCGCGGTGCTGCTCACGGCACTGGTGATCTTCGCGCTCAACATCCTGGTGGACCTCGGCCACGCGCTGCTCGATCCACGGGTACGACAGCCGGCGGCGGCATGAGTCGAGGACGGGACATGCTTCGAAAAGCAGATGGGGCAGCGGCACGGCGGAACTGGCTCGCACCGCTGCTGCGGGACCGGTTCGCGTTCGCGGCGGCGCTGGTGCTGGTGGTGGTCGCGCTGTGCGCCGTACTGGGTCCGCTCCTCGCCGGCGACCTGGCGACCCGGCAGAACCTGCGCGCGCCCGGCCGGCCGCCGTTCAGCCTCGACCACGGCTGGGCGTTCGTCCTCGGCAGCGACTCCCTGGGCCGGCCGGTCGCCGCCCGGCTGCTCGCGGCGGCCGGGACGACGCTGTCCGTGGCCGTGCCCGCCGTGCTGTGCTCCCTGCTCATCGGGTCGGTGTGGGGCATGTGGGCGGGCTATCACGGAGGATGGCGCGAGAACGTGTCGCTGCGGATCGCCGACGTGATCCTCAGCTTCCCGTCACTGCTGCTGGCCGTGGTCGTGCTGTACGTGTTCTCGCCGAGCGCCGCGAACATCGTGCTGGTCCTGGCCGTCGCCCGGATCCCGGTCTATCTGCGCACCGCGCGCGCCGAGTCCGCCGAGTTGCGCAGCCGGCTCTTCATCGACGCGGCCCGCACCTTCGGCACCGGCGGCTGGGCGACCATCCGGCGCCATATAGCCCCCTCGGTGCTGCCCACGCTGCTCACCGTGGCCGCGCTCGACTTCTGCTTCGTGATGCTGGCCGAGTCCTCGCTGAGCTTCCTGGGCATCGGCATCCAGCCACCGGATGTGAGCTGGGGGCTGATGGTGGCGCAGGGGCGGCAGGAGTTGCAGAGCGCGTGGTGGATCGCGCTCTTCCCGGGCCTCGCCATCGTCCTCACGACCGTGTCGGCGACGGTGCTCGCCTCCTGGGCACGGCTGACGACGGATCCGGGGCAGCGGTGGCGGCAGGGGCTGCGGCGCGGTCGCCGTACGGCGGAGAAGGGTGCGGGCGCCCGCAGCACGGTGGGCACCGGCGGAACCCGGGGCCACGGCCCGGCCACTGAGCAGTCGGCGCCGACCGCTCACGTCGAACAGCCGACGTCGGCCGCTCACGTCGAACAGCCGGCGCCGGCCGCCACCCTCTCCGTCACAGACCTGTCGGTCGACATCCACACCCCCACCGGCCCCGTCCCCGTCGTCCGCGGCGTCGGTTTCTCCGTCCGCTCCGGCGAGACACTGGCGCTGCTGGGCGAGTCGGGGTGCGGCAAGAGCATGACCGCGCATGCCGTCGCGGGGCTGCTCGATCCGGTCGCCGAGGTGGCGGGCGGGCAGGTGCGGCTGAGCGGCGAGGATCTGCTGACGCTGGACGCGCGGGCCAGGCGGCGGCTGGCCGGGCCCGGTCTGGCCATGGTGTTCCAGGACGCGCTCAGTTCGCTCAACCCCGTCATGACGGTCGGCACGCAGCTCGCGGAGCCGTTCCGGATCCACGAGGGCATGTCCCGGCGAGCGGCGCGGGCCAGGGCGGTGGAGCTGATGGAGCGCGTCGGCATCCCGGAGGCACGCGCACGCGCCGACGCGTATCCGCACCAGTTCTCCGGCGGCATGCGCCAGCGCCTGCTGATCGCGACAGCGGTCGCGCTGCGCCCGCGGGTCCTGCTCGCCGACGAGCCGACGACGGCCCTGGACGTGACCGTGCAGGCCCAGATCATGGACCTGCTGCAGGAGTTGCGCCGCGAGCAGCACATGGCGCTCGTCCTCATCACGCACGACCTCGGACTCGCCGCCGAGCACGCGGACCGCGTCGCCGTGATGTACGCGGGCACGGTCGTGGAGACCGGGCCGGTGGCCGAGGTGTTCGCTCAGCCCCACCACCCCTACACGCGCGGCCTGTTGGAGTCGGTACCGGCCGAACAGCACCGGGGCGCCCGGCTCAGCTCCATTCCCGGCAGCCCGCCGGACCCGCGGTCCGTGCCCACCGGCTGCGCCTTCCGCACCCGCTGTCCCATGGCCCGCGACCGCTGCGCCACCCACCGGCCACAGCTGACCGCCACGGCGACCGGCCGAAGTGCCGCCTGCCACTTCGGGAAGGAGCTCGCCGATGCCTGAGCACGGCACCCTGCTGGAGGCCACCGGCCTGGTGAAGAGCTTCCCGGTGAGGCGCGGCACCAGGCTGCACGCACTCGACGGCGTGGACCTGACCCTCGGTCGCGGGCAGACCCTTGGCCTGGTCGGCGAGTCCGGCTGCGGCAAGACCACGCTGGCCAGGATCCTGCTGCTCCTGGAGCGCCCCGACGCGGGCACCGTACGGTACGACGGCGTCGACCCGTTCGCGCTGTCGGGCGCGGAGCTGCTCGCCTGGCGCCGGAAGGTGCAGATGGTCTTCCAGGACCCGTTCGGCTCGCTCAACCCCCGGATGTCCGCGGCGGATCTGATCAGCGAGCCCTGGCGCACCCACCACGGCCTCGTGCCCGCCGGGAAACGTTCGGCCCGCGTGGGCGAGCTGCTGGAGCTGGTGGGGCTGCGCGCGTCCGACGCGCACCGCTATCCGCAGGAGTTCTCCGGCGGGCAGCGGCAGCGGATCGGGATCGCCCGCGCCCTGGCCCTGGAACCCGACGTCATCGTGTGCGACGAACCGGTCTCCGCGCTGGACCTGTCGGTACAGGCGCAGGTGCTCAACCTGCTGTGCGATCTGCGGGACGAGCTGGGACTGTCGTACGTGTTCATCTCGCACGACCTGTCCGTGGTGCGCCATCTCGCCGACCGGGTCGCCGTGATGTATCTCGGCCGGATCGTCGAGTCGGGTCCGGTCGCGGAGGTCTTCGACCGGCCACGCCATCCCTACACGGCGGCGCTCCTGTCGGCGGCGCCCTCGCCGATGGCCGGCGGTGGGCGCGGGCGGCAGCGCATCCTGCTCACCGGCGAGATCCCCTCACCGGCGAACCCGCCGTCCGGGTGCCGGTTCCGGACCCGGTGCTGGCGCGCGCAGGACGTCTGCGCCGAGGCCGCGCCCGCCGCACTGCCGGGAGCCCCACTGCACAGCGCGGCCTGCCACTTCCCGCTGGCGGAGGCACCCGCGGCCGTGGGCTGAGTGTCCGACGCGCTCTTCTGCTCAACTCGCCCTTCTCGTACCGTCGTTCGCGTTTGATGTGGCCGATGTGACGGAAGGGTTTTCATGGGCAGAGGTCTGCTTGCGCTGGTACTCACCGCGGTCACCGGCGCCTCGCTACTCACCGCACCCGCGAGCGCGGCCCCGCCCGGCCCCTCCGACGTGTACCGGCCGGTGCGCGGGCCGTCCGCGCCCGCCGAGTACCGCTACGCCCAGAAGACCGTGCCCGGCGAGTCGATCCCCCGCCACGCACACGACCTGGCCGCGGCGCAGGCCCGGAAGCTGCCGGTCGTCGGCGGCCGCTGGAAGAACGCCGGACCCACGAACATCGGCGGCAGGGTCGTGTCCCTCGCACTCGACCCCAAGCGCGCCGACACCCTGTACGCGGCTGCCGCGAGCGGCGGTCTGTGGCGCAGCACGGACGCCGGGGCCACGTTCCACTCGGTGTGGCCCGACAACTGGACGCAGGCCATGGGAGCGGTCACGGCCGCCCCGGACGGCACCCTGTACGTGGGGACCGGCGAGCCCAACCCGGGCGGCGGCAGCATCACGTACGAGGGGACGGGCCTGTACCGGAGCCGGGACGGCGGCCGGAGCTGGACGCCGCTCGGCCTGCGCGACTCCGGGGCGATCAGCGCCATCACCGTCGACCCGGCCAACCCGCGCCGCATCTACGTGGCCGCGGCCGGCTCGCTCTACAACGGCGGCGGCGACCGGGGCGTGTACCGCTCTCAGGACGGCGGCGCGACCTGGGAGCGGATCCTCGCCGGAGCCAACGAGTTCACCGGCGCCACCGAGATCGTGGCGGACGGCGACCGCCTGTACGCCGTGCTGTGGGACAAGCGCCGCCGCCCCGATCTGCGCACGTACGGCGGTGTCGGCTCCGGCGTCTTCCGCAGCACGGACGGCGGCGAGACGTGGGAACGGCTGGGCGGCGGACTGCCCGCCGTGGGCCCCGACGTCGGACGCATCGGCCTGGGCGTCGCGGGCGACCGGCTCTACGCCATCGCCAACAAGGCCAACGGCTCCTTCGAGGGCTTCTACGCCTCCGACGACAGCGGCGACAACTGGACCCGCACACCCGCCAACGACGACCTCACCAACTCGCAGTCCAGCTTCGGCTGGTGGTTCGGGAAGGTGTGGATCGACCCCCGGGACGCCGAGCACGTGCACGTGGCCGGGGTCGCCCTGCTGACCACCAAGGACGGCGGCGCCACCTGGAGCGCCGACGACACCAGCATGCACGTCGACCACCACGCCATGGTGTGGGACCCCCGCCGCCCCGGCCGCGTCTACCTCGGCAACGACGGCGGTGTCTATCGCTCCGACGCGCGCGGCGACGGCGGCTGGGTCAAGTCCCGCCACCAGCCGTACACCCAGCTATACAGCGCGGCGATCACCCCGCAGGACACCACCCGCATCTCCGGCGGCACCCAGGACAACGGCTCGCTGCGCTCCTGGGGCGGCGAGAAGTTCAACGAGTACCTCGGCGGCGACGGCGAGGAGAACCTCATCAACCCCACCGACGTGAACAACGTCTTCGCCTGCTACCAGTACGGCAACTGCTTCCGCTCCACCGACGGCGGCGACACCCTTACGTACTTCGCCGACCGGACGACGTTCCAGCGCCGCAACTGGTTCACGCCGATGGCTTTCGATCCGCGTGACCCGAAGGTCCTCTACTACGGCTCCGAGGTCCTCAACCGCTCCACGGACGGCGGCGAGACCTGGCAGACCGTCAGCCCCGACCTGAGCGGCGGCCCCGGCACCGACCCGATCTACCCCAACTACGGCACCATCACCTCCATCGCCCCCGCGTCCGACGGCCGCACGGTCTACGTGGGCACGGACGACGGCCGCGTCTGGGTCACCAGGGACCTGGGCGCCACCTGGACGAAGCTGGCCGAGGGGCGCCCCTGGGTCACCCGGGTGGTCGTCGATCCGAAGAACCCCGACCGGGTGTGGACCACCCACTCCGGCTACCGCTCCGGCGACCCGCTCCCCCACGTGTACGGCAGCGCCGACGGCGGCAGGCACTGGCGCGACCTGTCGGGCAACCTCCCGGCGGCCCCCGTCAACGACTTGGTCGTGGCCCGTGGCGGTGTCCTCCATATCGCCACCGATCAGGGCGTGTTCACGTCCGTGACGGGCGGCGGGCGCTGGCTGCGCCTGGGCCGCGGCATGCCGCAGGTGCCGGTGGACGACATCGAGTACGACGCGGGGCACCACCGGCTGGTGGCGGCGACGTTCGGGAGGGGGTTCTACGAGCTGACCACGCTCTGAGTGGCCGCCCGCCTCACGCAACCGCCACGGGTCCCGGACCTGAGGATGATCCGGGACCGGTGGAACATGCCGGGGTCCCGTACCGGCACCCTGGTGATCGGCAGCCTTGCCCTACCCCTGCACACGCCCTAGCCTCACTTTGTGCCGCTAATAAACAAAGCCCGAACACACAACGACGTGCCGGGCAACCGAAGCGACCTCACCCGACTCCGTATCGCCCTCACCGTCTTCTTCGCCCTCGACGGCTTCGTCTTCGCCGGCTGGGTCGTGCGCATCCCGGCCATCAAGGAGCAGACCAACGCCTCCAGCAGCGCACTCGGCCTCGCCCTCCTCGGCGTCTCCGCCGGCGCGGTCGTGACGATGATGGTCACCGGCCGCCTGTGCCGTCGCTTCGGCAGCCACCCGATGACCGTGATCTGCGGCATCCTGCTCTCCCTCAGCGTCGCTCTGCCCCCGCTCACCCACTCCGTGCCGGCACTCGGGGCGGTCCTGCTGGTCTTCGGGGCCGCGTACGGCGGAATCAACGTGGCGTTCAACAGCGCCGCGGTCGACCTGGTGCGAGCCCTGCGACGCCCCGTCATGCCCAGCTTCCACGCCGCGTTCAGCCTCGGCGGCATGATCGGCGCCGGGCTCGGTGCGCTCGTCGCCGATGCGCTGACTCCGACGCGGCACCTGCTCGGCCTCACGCTGATCGGGCTGCTCGTCACCGCGCTCGCGGGCCGCACGCTGCTGCGCATCCAGCCCCCGAAACCGCCCGAGAGCGCACCGCGAGGGGAGTCCGCGCCGCGTCGGCCGGGGTCCCGTACCCGCCCCCTCGTAATCACCTTCGGTCTCATCGCGCTGTGCACTGCCTACGGCGAGGGCGCCCTGGCCGACTGGAGCGCGCTGCACCTGGAGCAGGATCTGGACGCCACGGCGGGTGTCGCGGCGGTCGGCTACTCCTGCTTCGCGCTCGCCATGACCATCGGGCGGCTCACCGGCACCCAGCTGCTCGAACGCCTCGGCCAGACGCGCACATTGGTGTACGGCGGCACGACCGCCGCCGCCGGCATGCTGCTCGGCGCCCTCGCTCCCGCCCTCTGGGCGGCCCTCCTCGGTTTCGTGATCGCCGGACTCGGTCTGGCCAATCTCTTCCCCGTCGCCGTCGAGCGCGCTGGAGCCCTGGCCGGCCCCGACGGAGTCGCCATCGCGTCCACGCTCGGCTACGGCGGCATGCTCCTGGGCCCGCCCGCCATCGGGTTCATGGCGGACTGGTTCTCCCTTCCCACCGCCCTCACCAGCGTGGCGGCACTGGCGGCGGCGGCCGCGCTCATCGCCGTCGTGACCCGGCGTGCGGCGGCCGGCTGAGTCGCGGGGGCTCGGCGAGGGAGTCGGCACTGCTCCTCGTATCGAGAGGTTTGCGTCGCGACGAATCGGTGAGGCGCACGAGATGTCGCGCCGCTTCGTCACACCAGTCACGCCCGTAAGAGCAAGAGCCACGGACGCCGCACGCGACCGCGACGAGGCTCCGGCGCGCGAAGGGACCAAGCAGCGCGACGCGTTCTTCGACAACGCCAAGTATCTGGCCATCGTGCTGGTCGCGATGGGGCACGCCTGGGAGCCGCTGCGTGACGGAAGCCGGACCGTCATGGCGCTCTACACGCTCGTGTACGCCTTCCACATGCCGGCGTTCATCGTCATCTCCGGCTATTTCTCGCGTGGTTTCGACGCGCGCCCGGAGCAGCTCAAACGGCTGGTGACCGGCCTGATCGTCCCGTACGTCGTGTTCGAGACGGCGTACACCCTCTTCACCAGGTGGACCGACCAGGTGCCGGACCGTCCGGTGACCTTGCTGGATCCCCTGTATCTGACGTGGTTCCTGGTGGCGTTGGTCATCTGGCGGCTGACCACGCCGCTGTGGCGGTCGGTGCGCCGGCCCCTGCCGGTCGCGCTCGCCGTCGCGATGCTGGCGACCCTGGGGCCGAGCATCGGCAACGACCTCGATCTGCAACGCACCTTGCAGTTCCTGCCGTACTTCGTGCTGGGCCTGGCTCTGAAGCCCGAGCACTTCCGCCTGGTCCGGCGGCGCGAGGTGCGGATCGCGGCCGTGCCGGTGTTCCTGTGCGCGTTCGTCGCGGCGTACTGGGCGGTGCCCCGGATGACCAGTGCCTGGTTCTACCACCGTGACAGCGCCCCGGAACTCGGCGCACCGGCCTGGTACGGGCCCATGATGACGCTGGTCACCTTCGGCTGCTCGATGCTCCTGGTCGCCTGTTTCCTCGCCTGGGTGCCGGGGCGGCGCATGTGGTTCACCATGCTGGGCGCGGGCACGCTGTACGGCTATCTGCTGCACGGGTTCGTGGCTCAGGGCTCCAAGTTCTGGGGCTGGTACGACCCCGCCTGGGTCCATGGGCCGCTGGGCGCCATCGCCGTCACCGTGGTGGCGGCCGGTGTCGTCACCGTGCTGTGCACCCCGCCCGTACGGCAGGTCTTCCGCTTCGCCGTGGAACCGAGAATCAGCTGGGCGTTCCGGCAGGACGCGTCCCGAGGGCGCCACCACCCGGCTGCCGCACCAAGTAGAGATCGATCGGGTCCTGAGCTTCTACGGTGAACCCGTGGCGCTCGTACAGCCGGCGGGCGGCGCTGCCCCGCAGGACGTTCAGGCGGACGGGCATCTGGTCGGCGTCGGTCCGCCGCAGCAGTGTGCGCAGGACGGCCGACCCGAGCCCTCGGCCCTGGAGACGCGGAGCGAGGTAGAAGTGCTCCAGCCACCGCCCGTCCTCGGCCGGACGCACGGTGACGCAGCCCGCGAAGGCGCCCTCGGCCACGATGACCGAGGTGTGCCGCGGGGAGAAGGAGTCCCGCAGCCGCTGCCGGACCCGATGCTCGTCGAACCGTCCCAGCCGCTCCAGATCCGGGCGCATCACCGTCGCCCGCAGCTCCGCGATCGCCTCGACATCCGCCGGCTCAGCGGGACGCAGGGTCCATGCCATGGGACGGCCCGCCGTCCCACCTAGCGGCACCGCGTTCACCTGCGCGTTTGTGTCCATGGCCGGAGTATCTCAAGCAGAGACTCTCACCCCGGCAGTCGCTGCGTCACCCGCCACAGCCGGCGCGGCAGTTCGCCCTCCTCGAAGGCGTACACGTCGACGCCTTCCCAGTCCTCCGCCAGCTCCTCCACCAGCGTGCGGTCGAAGAAGTGCACCGCGAAGCCGCCGTGCTCGAAGATGTCGTCGCCGTGGGAGACGCCGGCGCCGTAGTGGGCGTCGCCGATGTGGCGGACGGAGTAGACGAAGGCACCGCCGGGGCGCAGCACGCGGCGTACCTCGGTGACGAGGGCGTGGATCTCCTCGGTGGACAGGGCCATGCACAGCAGCATGTGGGCGAACACCCCGTCCTCGGAGGCGTCGGGCAGCGGCAGCGGCTCGCGTACGTCGTGGACCGTCGTCGACACGGACAGGCCGGATCCGGCCGCCCGGGCGCTCAGTTGCTCCAGACCCTCGGCGCTGAAATCCGTGGCGTGCACGGCGAAGCCCTCGCGGGCGAAGTACAGGGCGTCCCGTCCGTGCCCCGCGCCCAGCTCCAGCACCTCGTGTGCGCCCGCCCGCCGGAAGAGCTCGGCGGCGTACACCGCGGGGGCGGACGGCTCGTCGCCGTACAGGTCGGGATGGCCGGCGTATGTGCGCTGCCAGTGCCGCCGCTGCTCCCGGGCCAGTGCCTCGTCCTGCTCGCGCTCGCCCATCGGTACTCCTCCGTTCCGCGAAGCCCCGACGGGGCCGAGGGCAGCCTAAGGTCCACGCGCCGGGTCACCGGGGAACCCGGCGGCCCGGTCTCCAGCCTCCGCGCTCTTCACTTCGACCGCACTCCATACGGCACACTCGGCGCATGGAGACAGCCGAGTTCGTACGGATCCTGGATTGGGAGGGCCAGCTGCTGGCCTCGGCCGCCGCGGAGGCCGGCACCGACGTGAAGGTGCCGACGTGCCCGGACTGGCAGGTGCGGGATCTGCTGCGGCACACGGGGATGGTGCACCGCTGGGCGGCGGGGTTCGTCAACGAGGGGTACCCCTCCTATCACCCCGACGGCGGCCTGCCCGACCTCGACGGCGCCGAGCTCGTGACCTGGTTCCGGGACGGGCACCGGCATCTCGTCAGCACCCTCTCCCACGCGGATCCCGACGTGAAGTGCTGGCATTTCATGCCCGCGCCGTCGCCGCTCGCGTTCTGGGCGCGCAGGCAGGCGCACGAGACCACGGTGCACCGTTTCGACGCCGAGGCGGCCCGCGGCGGTACGCCGTCCGAGATCGCCCCCGCCTTCGCGGTCGACGGCATCGACGAGCTGCTGCTCGCCTTCCACACCCGCCCCAAGAGCAGGGTGCGCACCGATGAACCCCGGGTGCTGCGGGTGCGGGCGACGGACACGGACGGCGCGGTGTGGACCGTACGACTGTCTCCGGAGCCGCCCGCGGCCACCCGCGACGATGCCGCGGAGGCGAGCGCCGCCGACTGCGAGATCAGTGGGCCAGCCGCTCGGATCTACCTGTCGCTCTGGAACCGGCTGCCGTTCCCCGCCGTCACCGGCGACGCCTCGCTCGCCGCGCTGTGGCGGGAGAAGTCCGCCGTCACATGGAGCTGAGCCGCCGTCAGGTGGCGCCGTGCCCGGCGAGCATGCGCGTCAGCACCTCGCGCTGCACCGGCAGCACCTCGCCGTGCAGCGAGCGCCCCTTCGGGGTGAGGGCCACCTTGACGCCCCGCCGGTCCTCCGGGCACATGCCGCGCTCGACGAGGCCGTCCTTCTCGAGCCGGGCGACCAGCCGGGACAGTGCGCTCTGGGTGAGATGGACCCGCTCGGAGATCTCCTGGACGCGGTAGGAACAGGTGCCACCGTCCACCGCGCGTGCCTCGGCCAGGACGTCGAGTACCTCGAAGTCGCTTGCGCACAGGCCGTGTCGGTGGAGAGCGCGGTCGAGTTCGCACTGTGTTCGGGCATGGAGTGCGAGCATGTCGCGCCACTGTTCCACGAGCGCCTGTTCGGGCTTCTTCGCCGCCATAGCGCGGCACCGTAGCAGAGAAACGGCTTTGTTGCATCGGAATTAAATGCGCTTGCATTCGATGCATGCGCATGTAGTGTCTCCCGCATGACCTCTCCGCTCACCACACCCACGTCCGACGGACGCTGGACGCCCCGGCTTTGGGGCACCCTGCTGGTGCTCTGCGCCGCGATGTTCCTGGACGCGCTGGACGTGTCGATGGTCGGTGTCGCCCTGCCGTCCATAGGCGCCGATCTCGGTCTGTCCACCTCGACACTGCAGTGGATCGTCAGCGGCTACATCCTGGGATACGGCGGCCTGCTGCTGCTCGGCGGACGCACCGCCGACCTGCTGGGCCGGCGCCAGGTCTTCCTGATCGCCCTGGGTGTCTTCGCGCTCGCCTCACTGCTCGGCGGGCTCGTCGACTCTGGCCCGCTGCTGATCGCCAGCCGCTTCATCAAGGGCCTGAGCGCGGCGTTCACGGCGCCCGCCGGCCTGTCGATCATCACCACGACCTTCCCCGAGGGCCCGCTGCGCAACCGGGCCCTGTCCATCTACACCACCTGCGCGGCCACCGGCTTCTCCATGGGCCTGGTGCTGTCCGGTCTGCTCACCGAGGCCAGCTGGCGCCTGACCATGCTGCTGCCCGCGCCCATCGCCCTGATCGCCCTGATCGCGGGCCTGAAGCTGCTGCCGCGCAGCGCCCGCGAGAAGGACCACAACGGCTACGACATCCCCGGCGCCATCCTCGGCACCGCGTCCATGCTGCTGCTCGTCTTCACCGTCGTCCAGGCACCGGAGGTCGGCTGGACATCGGCCCGTACGCTGCTGTCCTTCCTCGCCGTCGCCGTGCTCCTCACCGTGTTCGTCCTGGTCGAACGGCGCTCGCCGGGCCCGCTCGTCCGGCTCGGCGTGCTGCGCTCCGGCATCCAGATCCGCGCCCAGCTCGGCGCGATGCTCTTCTTCGGGTCGTACGTCAGCTTCCAGTTCCTGGTCACCCTGTACATGCAGTCGCTGCTCGGCTGGTCGGCGCTGCACACCGCGCTCGCCTTCCTGCCCGCGGGCGCGCTCGTGGCGCTGTCCGCGACGAAGATGGGCTCGATCGTCGACCGGTTCGGCACCCAGCGGCTTCTCCCGGTGGGCTTCGGGCTGATGGTCGTCGGGTACGCCCTGTTCCTCCAGGTCGACCTCGACCCCGTGTACGCCGCCGTGATCCTGCCGTCGATGCTGCTCATCGGCGCGGCCTGCGCGCTGGTCTTCCCCTCGCTCAACATCCAGGCCACGAACGGTGTCGACGACCACGAGCAGGGCATGGTCTCCGGTCTGCTCAACACCTCGGTCCAGGTGGGCGGCGCGATCTTCCTGGCCGTCGTGACGGCGGTGGTGACCGCGGGCGCTCCCGAGAACGCCACCCCGCAGGCCGTCCTCGACAGCTACCGGCCCGGCCTGGTCGTCGTGACGGGCATCGCCGTCGCCGGGTTGCTGATCACGCTCACCGGGGTGCGGCCCGCGCGTCGTGCGCGGCAGTCCGTGGTGGTTGCCCAGTCCGCCGCGCGGGAGGTGGAGCGCGTGTCCGTGCGTGACTAGTCGCTGCGCTGGCTGGGCCGCGATGGGCCGTGGGTCGTCTGCGGGTCCGTTGTGGCTGGTCGCGCAGTTCCCCGCGCCCCTTACCGGGCGCTGCCCGGCGGAGCTGCTTGCTCCGTCGGGCGCGCGCCTGTGAGACTGCGCGGATGAGTGAAAACGGGGGGCGGCGTAGTCAGGCGCAGCGGGACGCGATCACCGTCGAGATCGGGTACGCGTTGTTCAGCGGGGCGTTCGCGGCGGCTGTCGTCTTCGGGGCCTTCGCCGGTCCGGCGCTGCTTTTCGAACTGCCCGGCGGCTTGGAGACGTTGCTGCTGCGCACCGGGCTCGTGGTCGCGCCGGTGCTCTTCGTCGCCCGTGTCGTCAGTGTGCTGCTCCGCTTCCGGCAGTCGCCTCAGCCCAGCCAGCCCGGCCGCACCAGCCCCGACTCGTAGGCCAGCACGACGAGTTGGGCGCGGTCCCGGGCGCCCAGCTTCACCATCGTGCGGCTGACGTGGGTCTTCGCGGTGAGCGGGCTGACGACCAGGCGGCGGGCGATCTCGTCGTTGGACAGGCCGATGCCGACCAGCGCCATCACCTCCCGTTCCCGCTCGGTGAGTTCACCGAGGGCGTCGGCGGCCGCGGGCTCCTTGGAGCGGGCGGCGAACTCGGCGATCAGGCGGCGTGTCACGCCCGGCGAGAGCAGCGCGTCGCCTCCGACCACCGCCCGTACGGCGCGCAGCAGTTCCTCCGGCTCGGTGTCCTTGACCAGAAAGCCGGAGGCGCCGGAGCGGATCGCCTCGAAGACGTACTCGTCGAGCTCGAAGGTGGTGAGCATGACGACCTTGACGTCCTTCAGCTCGGCTTCGTCGGTGATACGACGGGTCGCGGCCAGTCCGTCGAGCTTGGGCATGCGGATGTCCATGAGGACGACGTCGGGGCGCAGTTCGCGCACCATGCGCAGTGCCTCCTCACCGTCAGCGGCCTCCCCGGCGACCTCGATGTCCGGCTGGGCGTCGAGCAGCGCCTTGAAGCCTGCGCGGACCAGCGACTGGTCGTCGGCGAGCAGTACGCGGATCACCGGTCGTCCTCCTTGGCGTTGAGCGGCAGCACCGCCAGCACACGGAATCCGCCGTCGTCGCGCGGTCCCGCCTCGATCGTGCCACCGAGGGCCGCGGCCCGCTCCCGCATTCCGGCCAGTCCGTTGCCGCTGCCGCCCGCGTCGGCGCCGGTCGCGGGCCCGTCGTCGTCGATCCGCAGCCGTAGCGCCCCGGCCCCGTGATCGAGGTGCACGCGCGCGTGCCGCGAGCCCGAGTGCCGTACGACATTGGTGAGGGCCTCCTGGACGATACGGAACGCGGCGAGGTCCGCGCCGGGCGGCAGCGGCCGGGACTCGCCCTCGACCTCGACGGAGAGGCCCGCGCTCGCCGCCTGCTCCACCAGTTCGGGCAGCCGGTCGAGGCCGGGTGCCGGGGCGCGCGGCGCGTCACCCGGCGTGCGGAGCGTGTCGAGGACCTGGCGGACCTCGCCGAGCGCCTCCTTGCTGGCGGCCTTGATGGTGCTGAGCGCCGTGCGCGCCTGCTCGGGGTCGGAGTCGAGGAGCGCGAGACCGACGCCCGCCTGGACGTTGATGACCGAGATGCTGTGCGCGAGGACGTCGTGCAGCTCGCGCGCGATCCGCAGCCGCTCCTCGTCGGCACGCCGTTTCGCCGCCTGGGCGCGCTCGGCCCGCTCCCGGGCCCACTGCTCCCGCCGGACCTTGACCAGCTCGGCCAGCGCCACGATGGCGACGACCCAGGCGGCGACGACGCCTTCCGTCCCCCAGGGCTGAGGCCCGTCCCCGGACGGCGGCAGCCAGCGATACAGCCAGTGCGCGATCAGCACATGCCCGATCCAGAGCATCCCCACGGCCGCCCAGGCGGCCCGCCGGTGCCCCGTGACGATGGCGCCGAAGCAGGCCAGGGCCACGGCCAGGAAGATCGGCCCGTACGGATACCCGGCACCGAAGTAGACCATCGCGGCCGTCGCCGTCCCGAAGACCACGGCGACCGGATACCGCTTCCGCCACAGCAGCACGACACAGGCCACGCCCAGCAGCGCCCGCGCGAAGGGGTCGAGCGCCGCGCGTTCGTCGACCTGCGCCTCGGCCGCGAAGCCCGAGCCGACCAGCACGAACACGGTGAGCGCCACGGTGGAACGCCAGGGCCACTGGGCCCCCCGCTCCTCGTCGTCCCAGCGGTGCGCCCACGGCGGCCCATACCGCCACAACGGCGGCGGACCTCCACCGCGTACCCCAAGCCTGTCCATGTCCGCAACGCTAGACGCCACGCACCACCTGCGACGTCAGCCGGACGGGGTGATCACACGTACTCCCCGCGAAGTACGTCCTCCTCCGCCTTTTCCTCCCGTACCCGCAGCCGGCGCAGCCGCCTCGGCGCCCACCAGTTCGCCCGCCCCGCCAGCCGCATCGTCACCGGCAGCAGCACGACCCGGATGAGGGTGGCGTCGACGAGGATCGTCAGGGCGGTCCCGATGCCGAGTTCCTTGAGGAAGACGACGCCTCCGGTGGCGTACGACAGGAACGACAGCGCCAGGATCCCGGCCGCGGCGGTGATCAGCGGCGCGCTGCGCCGGATGCCCTCGCCGACGGCCTGCTCGGTGTCGCCGGTGCGGTCATGTTCCTCCTTGATCCGTGCGAGCAGGAACACCTCGTAGTCCATGGACAGCCCGTACGCCACGCAGAACATCAGTACCGGGATGCTCGGCTCGATCGAGCCCGTCGGGGTGAAGCCGAGAAGCCCGGACAGATGCCCGTCCTGGAAGACCCACACCAGACAGCCGAACATCACCGACAGACTGAGCAGATTCAGCACGGTCGCCTTCGCGGGCAGCAGCACGCTCCCGGTCATCAGGAAGAGGATCACGTACGTCGCCACCAGCACGATCCCGATCGCGAGCGGGAGCCGGTCGAGCAACGTGGAGCGGAAGTCGGCCATCTCGCCCGGGTAGCCGCCGACCAGGGCGGGAGCGGGGGCCGGGGTGTCCCTGACGCGTTCGACGAAGGCGGGGACGTCTCCGTACATGGCCTGCTGGGTGGGTACGACGGCCAGGCGCACGCTTCCGTCGGGTGCCCTCAGCCGGTCCTGGCCGGCGGGTGCGGTGCGCACTCCCTCGCGGTAGGTCCCTTCGGGTGCGTCGACCTGGAACACGCCCGGGAGACGGGAGAGTTCGGCGGCGTACGCGCGCGTGTCGGCCGGCTCGCCGAGGACGACCTGGACGGTGTCCGTGGGTTCGGCGGCGAACTCGCGGTGCACGATCTCGGAGGTGGTGCGCGAGGACGTGCCCTCGGGGAGCGTGCGCTCGTCGGGGAGGCCGAAGCGCAGGCCGAGCAGGGGTGAGGCGGCGACAAGCAGGATCGTGAGGACGCCGGCGCCGGCGAGGAGCGGGCGGCGCATGGCGGCGAGGGCCGTGCGGTGCCAGAAACCGGAGGCGGGTGCCGTGGGACGCTCCACCCGGTGACCCCAGCGTCCGAGCGCGGCAGGGAGGAGGAGCACGGCTCCGGCCACCGCGATGAGCACGACGAGGACACCGGCGTACGCGAACGACCGCAGGAAGAAGAACGGGAACACCAGCAGCGCGCACAGCGACACCGCGACCGTGACGCCGCTGAACACGACGGTCCGCCCGGCCACGGCGGTCGCCCTGACCACCGCCGCCTGTTGATCCCGGCCAGCCGTACGTTCCTCGCGGTAGCGGTTGATCACGAACAGGCTGTAGTCGACGCCGAGTCCGAGGCCGAGTACGAGTGCCAGGTTCGCGCCGAACGTCGACACCTCGGTGAAGCGCGCGAGCAGACGCAGTCCGGCGAGGGTGCCGAGGACCGCGAACAGGCCGACTCCGACGGTCAGCAGGGCGGCCGTGGTGCGCCGGTAGACGAGGATCAGCAGAAGGAGTACGGCGGGCAGCGCGAAGGCCTCCGCGCGCAGGAAGTCGGTGCGTGCCTGCTCACTCACCTGCCGGGAGATCTCCTCCTGGCCGCCTGCGCGGACGTCGAGTTCGGGTGTGGTGCGGGTCAACTGGGGTGACAGTGTGCCGAGTTCCGCACGGATCTCGGTGGGGGTGCCTTCGAGGTGGGCCAGGATCAGGGCGCGGCGTCCGTTCTCGCCGCGCAGGGCGGGGCTGCCGGCGTCCCAGTAGGCGGTGACGTCCGTGACGAGCGGCAACTGCTCTACCTCGGCGGTCAGTTCGCGGGCCGCCCGTTCGGTGCGTGCGCTGTCCACGTCGCCGTCGCGGGCCGTGACGAGCAGGGCGAGATTGGGGTTGCCGGTGCCGAAGTCGTCGCGCAGCCGGTCACCCGCGTGCACGGACTCGGTGCCGGGGGCGCTCCACCCCGAGAGGTCGAGGTCGTCCTGGGCGCCCGCGCCGTACGCGCCTAGGCCGAGGAGGACGAGAACCGCGCCGATCAGCACGGCACGGCTGTACCGCACGGCGAGTCGGCCGAGCCGAGTGAGCATGAAGTCGCCTTTCTGCGGAGGCTGGTGTGCTCCCACACCGTCGGCCGGGCCGCTGGAAGGCCCGCTGGAAGATCCGCTGGAAGACGGGGTGCGCGTTACGCTCGACGCATGGGGACAACGGGGACTGCGCGCGGCCCGCACACGGCGACGACGGCGGCTTCACCCGCCCTGCGCTGCGAACTGCTCGGCCCACTGCGCGCGTTGCGCGACGGCGTGGAGATCCCGCTCGGCCCACCGAAACAACGCGCGGTGCTCGCCGTCCTGTTGCTCCAGGAGGGGCGCCCCTTGTCCTACGACGGCCTGGTCGAGGCCGTGTGGGGCGGGACGCCGCCGGTGCATGTGCGCAACCTGGTGCAGAAGTACGTCTCCGGTCTGCGCCGCGCGCTCGGGGACGGGCCGGAGCTGTCGTGGACCGGCACCGGATACCTGCTCACCGGCGTCGAGGCCGACGACCTGCGCGAACGGCGCCGCCTGGTCGACCAGGCCCTGGCGGCACGGGACGCGGGCGAGCTGCGGCAGGCCGGTGAACTGGCCCGGCGTGCCGAGGAATTGTGGCGCGGCGACTTCGCCGAGGGCCTGCAGGCGCCCTACCTTGCCGCGGAGCGACTGCGCTGGGCCGAGAAACGGCTCACCGTCCTCGAAGCCCGGCTCGCCGGAGCGATCGAACTCGGCCAGTCCTTCGAGTACGTCCACGAACTCGTCCGGCTCGTGGCCGCCCACCCGTTGCGCGAGCGCCTCGTCGAGCTGCTGATGCTGGCCCTGTGCCGCACCGGCCGGCCGACCGACGCGCTCACCGCATACGAGGCCGCACGGCAACGCCTCGCCGAGGCGATGGGCGCGGATCCGGGGCCCGCGCTGCGATCACTGCACGAGCGGATCCTGCGCCAGGACCCGGAACTGCTGCCGGCGCTGGTGGTGCCGGTGCCGTAGCCCCTCTAAGTGGCCTCGGCTAAGTCGGCTACGGATCGACAGCGCCCCGATAGGGGCGCGGGGAACTGCGCGACCAGCCACAACGGACCCGCAGACGACTACACCAAGCCCACCCCATGGGCGAGTTGACCCACCGCATGCCGGAAGAACGTCGCGCGATCCTCCACGACCCGGTTGAACTGGCCGAACAACTCGAACCCGACCAGCCCGTACAGCTGGGCCCAGGCCGCGACGAGTGCGTTGACCGTCTCGGGGGGCAGGTCGGGCGCGATGTCGGCCGTCATCCGCTCGGCCTCGGCGCGCAGTTCGGCGGGCAGCGGCGGCTTGGCGAGGCCGAGGCCATGGTAGGCATCGCGGAGGATGCCGATGAAGACGAGGGCGACCCGGGATGCGGCGGGGACGGTGTCGTCGGGCGCGGTGTAGCCGGGGACCGGCGAACCATAGATCAGCGCGTACTCGTGCGGATGCCCCAGCGCCCACGCGCGTACCGCCTCGCACACCGTGACCCAGCGCTGTGCGGGCCCGGCGTCCGCGACCTTCTCGTGGGCCGCCTCCGCGCTCTGGCCCATCGAGTTGTAGGCGTCGATGATGAGGGCGGTGAGCAGGTCGTCGCGGCTCGGGAAGTAGCGGTAGAGCGCGGAGGACGCCATGCCGAGTTCGCGGGCCACGGCGCGCAGCGAGAGCTTGGCGGCGCCTTCGGCCGCGAGCTGTCTGCGCGCCTCGTCCTTGATGGCGGCGGTGACCTCGATCCTGGCTCGGGCGCGGGCTCCTTGTGCGGTGCTCATGCGAAGGAGTGTTCCACGTTTTCGGAGCAGTGCACACAAACAAGAGCGGGGAACGCAGAAAAGAGCGGCACACACAAAAGAGAGCAGTGCTCTTGCTTTGGATCACCGATCTCGGGCAGACTTCCGAGTGAAGCGAGAGCAGTGCTCACAATCACGATCGGCGCTCACCCAAGCGAGCACCGCTCACCCACAACGTCCCTGGGGGCCCAGATGTCCACGTCCACCCACGTCCAGAAGCCCGGCTGGTTCACCGTCAACGTCTTCAACCGCGCCGTGGCCTGGATGACGCGCCGCGGGCTCAGCGTCTGGGGCTCCCGGGTCCTCGCCGTCCGCGGACGCAAGAGCGGCGAGTGGCGCACGACACCGGTCAACCTGCTCACGGTGGACGGCACGCAGTACCTCGTCGCACCCCGCGGCCACGTCCAGTGGACGCACAACATGCGGGCCGCGGGCGGCGGTGAACTGCGGCTCGGGAAGAACGTGGAGACGTTCACCGCGACCGAGGTCGCCGACGACGACAAGCCCCCGCTGCTGCGCGCCTACCTCAAGCGCTGGAAGGCCGAGGTCGGTGTGTTCTTCAAGGGCGTGGGCCCCGACTCGTCCGACGAGGAGTTGCGGCGCATCGCGCCCGACCACCCCGTGTTCCGGATCACGGTCAAGAGCTGACCTCGCCGGCCTCCCCACCGACGGGCCGGCGGTCCAGCGCGGTCAGGGCGCGCTGGGCCATCGGATGCGAGCGGACCATCTCGCCCAGCGACGTCGCTCCGCGCGTGATGTCCGTGAACGCCTTCCAGGCGGGCCGGAAGCCGGTCAGCGCCGCGTGGAAGAGACCGGGGCGCCGCTCGAACACGGTCAGCAGCCGCTTGCCGACCGCCATCTCCACGCCCAGCCCGGCCTTGATGGCGAAGGCGTAGTTCAGGGCCTGGCGCCGGGTGTCCACCGCGTCGTTCGCCTCGGCGATCCGCACCGCCCACTCCCCCGCGAGCCGCCCCGACCGCAGCGCGAACGAGATGCCCTCGCGCGTCCACGGCTCGAGCAGCCCCGCCGCGTCCCCGCACACCAGCACCCGCCCGCGCGACAGCGGCGAGTCGTCGGCGCGGCAGCGCGTCAAGTGGCCGGAGGAGATGCTGGGTTCGAACCCCGCGAGCCCGAGCCGCCCGACGAAGTCCTCCAGGTACCGCTTCGTCGCCGCGCCCTCACCCCGCGCCGAGATGACCCCGACGGTCAGGGTGTCCCCCTTGGGGAACACCCACCCGTAACTGCCGGGCAGGGGCCCCCAGTCGATGAGCACCCGCCCCTTCCAGTCCTCGGCGACGGTCTCGGGCACCGGGATCTCCGCCTCCAGGCCCAGATCCACCTGGCCGAGCTTCACGCCGACGTGCGCCCCTATGCGGCTGGCGCTGCCGTCGGCCCCCACGACCGAACGCGCGAGCAGCGTCTCGCCGCCCTGCAGGACGACGGCGACCGTACGCCGGTCCGGCACCGCCGACCCGTGTTGCTCGACCCGTGCCACCGTGACGCCCGTACGCAGCTCGGCGCCCGCCTTCTGCGCGTGCTCGACGAGCTGCTGGTCGAACTCGGCGCGGTTGATCAGGCCGAACAGCATCTGCTTGGAGCGGCGTGTACGCGTGAAGCGCCCGTTGCTGGAGAACGTGACCGCGTGCACCCGGTCCCGCAGCGGCAGCTCGAAGCCGGGCGGCAGGGAGTCGCGCGAGGGGCCGATGATGCCGCCGCCGCATGTCTTGTAGCGCGGCAGTTCGGCCTTCTCCAGCAGCAGGACGCGGCGCCCCGCGACCGCCGCCGCGTACGCGGCCGAGGCCCCCGCGGGTCCCGCGCCCACCACGACGACGTCCCACACCTGCCGCACGTCGTCCGCCGAAGAGTTCTCGCTGCTCACGATGGTCTACTGCTCCCGATCAAGCCGCTGCCGCACCTGTCTCCCGCATCCTACGGCGGCCGTCGTCCGAGGCCGCTGTGGGAGGATCACAGCACTTACCTGTCATAACGTCGCACCCACAAGGAGCGTGCCCATGTCGTCGAATCCGGTCGCCGAGACCGTCGCCTCGCTGATGCCCAGGGCGCGGGCGGAGCTCACCGAACTGGTGGCGTTCAAGTCGGTGGCGGACTTCGACCAGTTCCCGAAGAGCGAGAGCGAGGGCGCCGCGAACTGGGTCGCCGACGCGCTGCGCGCCGAGGGCTTCCAGGACGTGGCCCTGCTCGACACCCCCGACGGCACGCAGTCCGTGTACGGCTATCTGCCCGGCCCCGAGGGCGCGAAGACGGTGCTCCTCTACGCCCACTACGACGTACAGCCGCCGCTCGACGAGGCCGCGTGGACCACGCCGCCCTTCGAACTGACCGAGCGTGACGGGCGCTGGTACGGGCGCGGGGCCGCCGACTGCAAGGGCGGCGTGATCATGCACTTGCTCGCGCTGCGCGCGCTCAAGGCGAACGGCGGCATACCCGTCCACGTCAAGGTGATCGCCGAGGGTTCGGAGGAGATGGGTACGGGCGGACTGGAGCGGTACGCCGAGGAACACCCGGAGCTCCTGGCGGCCGACACCGTCGTCATCGGCGACGCGGGCAACTTCCGCGTCGGTCTGCCGACGGTCACCTCCACCTTGCGCGGCATGACCCTGGTCCGCGTCCGCATCGACACGCTCGAAGGCAACCTGCACTCCGGCCAGTTCGGCGGGGCCGCGCCCGACGCGCTGGGCGCGCTGATCCGCGTACTGGACTCGCTGCGCGCGGAGGACGGTTCGACGACGGTCGACGGGCTCACCGACGAGTCGTCGTGGGACGGGCTGAGTTACGACGAGGAGCAGTTCCGCACGGACGCCAAGGTGCTGGACGGCGTAGAGCTGATCGGCTCCGGCACGGTCGCCGACCGCCTCTGGGCACGCCCGGCCGTCACCGTCCTCGGCATCGACTGCCCGCCGGTCGTCGGCGCCACCCCGTCCGTGCACGCGAGCGCCCGCGCGCTGATCAGCCTGCGGGTGCCGCCGGGCGTGGACACGGCCGACGCCACCAAGCTGCTCCAGGCTCACCTGGAGGCCCACACGCCGTGGGGCGCCCGGCTGCACTCCGAGCAGGTCGGCGGAGGCCAGGCTTTCCGCGCCGACACGAGCAGCCCGGCGTACCAGGCGATGGCGGACGCGATGGCGGTGGCCTACCCGGGCCAGGACATGCAGTACGCCGGCCAGGGCGGCTCCATCCCCCTCTGCAACACCCTCGCCGCCCTCTACCCGAACGCCGAGATCCTGCTCATCGGCCTAAGCGAGCCAGAGGCCCAGATCCACGCCGTGAACGAAAGCGTGTCCCCGCAGGAACTGGAGCGGCTCTCGGTGGCGGAGGCACTGTTCCTGCGCAATTACGCGGGCAGCTGAGCCACCGGGCGATGTCCCCCAGGCCCGTAACGACGCAAGTCACGGTGTCGGAATTCCGGCCTCCAGGTACAGCGCCGCTCCGCGTTCCCGTGCGCGCAGCGCCCACCGGAGTCGCTCGTAGCGGACGGGTGGGAGCAGGTCGGCGGCCTCCGTTTCGGTGGCGAAGCGCCAGTCGCGCAGTTCGGGGCCGGGCAGGAGGAGGCGGTGGGCCTCGGTGGAGTCGAGGCGGCCGCCGTCGTAGAGGAGGCGGAGGCCGCCGTAGCCGGGCGGAGCGGGGGGTTCCCAGTCCACGACGAGGAGGCGGGGGACGTCGTCGAGCCGTATGCCGGTCTCCTCGGTGACCTCGCGCATGCCCGCGCGCGCGGGCGCCTCACCGGGTTCGACGACACCGCCGGGGAACTCCCAGCCTGCCTTGTAGGTGGGGTCGACGAGCAGGACCCGGTCGTGTTCGTCGAAGAGGAGGACGCCGGCGGCGACCGTCTCGGCGGTGGGTTCCGGGGTTTGGACGATGTCACATACCGGAACGCTCCCCCTGCTCACCGCGTCGGCGATACGGACCGCGGTCTCGTACGGGGTGAGGGCGCCGGTGTCGACGAGGTGGGCGTCCGCGGTGAGCCAGGACGCGAGGGCGGCTCGGTACGGCTCTATGTGGTCGTACGACCACTGCCGTATGCGCATCTCACCGTCGGGCAGGTCGGGCGGGACCTCCCGCCCGGCTATTCGTTCGCGCAGGATCGTTTCCGCCGGGGCGAGGAGCACATGCCGGACACTGATCCGGCGTGCGGCGAGTCCGCCGAAGATCTCGTCGCGGTAGTCCTGGCGCAGCAGGGTCATCGGGACCACCAGCGTGCCGCCGAGTTCGGCGAGCATCGCGGCCGCCGTGTCGATCAGCAGCCGCCGCCAGATCGGCAGATCCTGGTAGTCACCGACCTCGGCGAGGTGTTTGGGCGGGAGCAGGTGAGTGAGTGCTCCGCCGATGACCTCGGGGTCGAAGAGCGTGCTGTTCGGGATCAGGTCGATCAGTTCCCGTGCGGTGGTGGTCTTCCCCGCACCGAACGCACCGTTGATCCAGACGATCACGGTTCCCCCTCTTCTGTTGGCCCCCTGTGGCTTGCCCGCTCCACCCTGCCACCAAAACCAGCTCCCGTTGAGGGCGCACCGACGCAGGACGCCGGTGGCCCCGACCGCGGGGACACCGGCGTCGCGCTCCGGCCGTCGGCCTCGTCAGCCGATCTTGCCCTTGCCCTTCTGCCCGTGCGGGGTGTCGTCCAGGGCCATACGGAACTCCCGGGCGAGGAACGGGTCGACGGTGCCCATGGTCTCGTCGACGTCGACGACGGCCGGACTGTGAACCACGGCCGGGGTGCCGCCGAGAACAGCCGGACCGTGCAGTACGGCCGGACCGTGGAGAACGGCCGAGTCGCCGGGGGCGGCCGGACGGTCGGGAGCAGCCGGACCGCTGGGCGCGGCGGGATCGTCGCCGTGGGCTTGGGACGGCGACACAGCCGCGACGACGAATCCGGTGGCAAGGGAGGCGATGGCGAGCATGCTGCGCTTCTTCATGCCCCGCTCAACTGCGCGGACCGGGCCGGGGTCACGCACCCCTTCCCGAGGGAACCGGAACGGATGGCATCCATCCCCAACTGGCACGCTCTGCCGTGACGGCCACGACAAGGGCGGCCACGCCAAGGAGGGCGGATGGACGAGCAGGACCGGCACATCCACGTCGACGCGAAGGTGCTGCACAACAGCGCCGCCACGCGCAACATCCTGGCGTCCACGTTCGCTCTCGCCGGCGACATCCCGAGCACCGTCACCGCCGGATGCGGCCTGCGTGTGCCGTACGCGATGACCTCCGCGCGCCCGGAGAGTGTTACCTGCCTGCCCTGCCGTGAGCACGCCGCCCGTGAACACCTGCACCTCGCCGAGGACATGGAGCGGCTGGGCGGCATGGCGGGCTCCACGATGCCGCGGGATCAGGTGGCCGACGCGGCGGCCTCGCTGCGCGACCTCGCACGCCGTTTCTCGAGTGGCTGAACACAGACCCACACCATCGAACGCGCATCTTCCAACAGACTCCGACACGTCCTACCGTGAACGCACTGATGACGCGTGCATGCCGTCATCCCACCTTTCGCTGGTTCGGAGGAACGTAACGATGCGTCACCTTCACACCCGCACAACCCGCAGAAGAGTGGTCGGAGCACTCACGGCAGGACTCCTGTGCACGGCGGGCCTCGCCGCACCCGTCCACGCCGCCGAGGACGCCCACAGCGCGGCCCCCGCCGTGGCCGACGGCCTCGCCCTCACTCCGCCGATGGGCTTCAACAACTGGAACTCCACGCACTGCCGCGCCGAGTTCAACGAATCCATGGTCAAGGGGATCGCGGACATCTTCGTCGAGAAGGGACTCAAGGACGCCGGGTACGAATACGTCAACCTCGACGACTGCTGGGCCCTGCCGGAGCGCGACGCGAACGGCAAGCTCGTCCCCGATCCGGTCCGCTTCCCGAACGGCATCAAGGCCGTCGCGGACTATGTGCACTCCAAGGGGCTCAAGTTCGGCATCTACACGAGCGCGGGCACCAAGACCTGCAGCAACATCGGCTTCCCGGGCGCGCTGGGCCACGAGTACAGCGACGCCCAGCAGTTCGCGGACTGGGGCGTCGACTACCTGAAGTACGACAACTGCAACAACCAGGGCGTGGACGCGAAACTGCGCTACACGACCATGCGCGACGCCCTCAAGGCCACCGGGCGGCCCATCGTCTACAGCATCTGCGAATGGGGCCAGAACAAGCCCTGGGAGTGGGCGTCGGACGTCGGACATCTGTGGCGTACGACCGGCGACATCAGCGACACCTGGGGGTCGATGCTGTCGATTCTCAAACAGAACCTGCCGCTCGCGCAGTACGCCGGTCCCGGGCACTGGAACGACCCCGACATGCTGGAGGTCGGCAATGGCGGCATGACGGACACCGAGTACCGCTCGCACTTCTCGCTCTGGTCGATCATGGCCGCGCCTCTGCTGATCGGCTCCGACCTGCGCGAGGCCTCCGACGCGACCTTCGAGATCCTCGGCAACAAGGAGGTCATCGCGGTCGACCAGGACCCGCTGGGCAAGCAGGGCGCGGTCGTGTCGTCGGAGGGCGGACGCTGGGTCGTCGCCAAGGAGATGCGGGACGGCAGCCGCGCGGTGGCGCTCTTCAACGAGACCGGCAGCGCCCAGCGCGTCTCGACGACCGCGAAGGCCGTCGGCCTGCCCGAGGCCGGCGCCTACACCCTGCGCGACCTGTGGCAGCACAAGAGCTACAACACCGCGGGCACCATCTCGGCCACCGTCCCGGCGCACGGCACGGTCCTCGTCCGGGTCGCGCCCGACCCGCGCTGGGCCAAGTACCCGCCGGCCGTCGAACTCGGCCTGGACGGCAGCCCGTTGGTCGAGGCGGGTGAGCCGGCCGCACTGACGTCCACCGTCACCGACCTGGGACGCACGTCGGCCAAGCGCGTCTCCGTCGCGCTGACCGGTCCCGAGGGCTGGACCGTCAGGGCCACGTCACCGACGACCACCGCCTCCCTGCCGACCGGCCGTGCGCTGCGCACCAAGTGGTCCGTCACCGCCCCATCAGGGACGCCCTCCGGGTCGTACGACCTGACGCTCAAGGCGAGTTACCGCTCCCCGGCCGGTGTCCGCGTCGACAGCGCGGTGCCGATCGCCGTGTCGGTGGTGGTGCCGCCGCCCTCGGGGACGTCCGCACTGGGTGACGTTCCGTGGTTGTCGGCCGCCAACGGATGGGGCCCGGTCGAGCGCAACACCAGCAACGGGGAGAGCGAGGCGGGCGACGGCAACCCGATCACCATCGGCGGGGTGGCGTACGCGAAGGGGCTCGGTGTGCACGCCGAGAGCGCCGTCGAGTACTACGCCGGCGGTGCGTGCGAGACGGTGACCGCGGACGTCGGTGTCGACGACGAGAAGGGGGCGAACGGGACGGTCGCCTTCGAGATCTGGACGGACGGCACCAAGGCCGCCTCGACCGGCGTCCTCACCAACGCGATGCCCGCCCAGCCGCTCACCGCCGATGTGACGGGCGCCCAGCTGATCCGCCTCGTCGTCACCGACGGCGGCGACGGCATCGACTCCGACCACGCGGACTGGGCGGACGCACAGCTGAGCTGCTGATCCCGGCGGCGGGTCGCACCCATGCCACCCGCCTGCGAGACACCTCGGCGGCCGAGCCCTCCCCCCGGGCCGGCCGCCGAGTGGACGTTCCTGCGAGGCCCCGCCTCACTCAGCTGAGCTGCTGACCCTGCCGCCCGCCCGTACGACGACTCGGCGGCCGTGCTCCCTCCTGGGAGCCCGGCCGCCGAGTGAACGTTCCTGCCGAGGCGCCGCTTCACACGCCCGCAGCGGCCGCGTCCGGCCGCTTGGCGAGTGCGGCGGCGGCAGCGCCCACCAGTCCGGCGTCGGTCCCCATCTGTGCCGGCACCACGGTCAGGCGCTGTACGAAGGAGAGCGTCGCGTAGTCGCTCAACGCCTTGCGCAGCGGCGTGAAGAGCACATCGCCCGCCTTGCCGACGCCCCCGCCGACGACGGCGATGTCGATCTCGACGAGGGTCGCGGTGGCCGCGATGCCGGCGGCCAGGGCCTGGGCGGCGCGTTCGAAGGAGGCCACGGCGACGGGGTCGCCCTCGCGGGCGGCGGCGGCCACCGCGGCGGCGGAGGTGTCACCGTCGGGGCCCGGACTCCAGCCGCCTTCGAGGGCGCGCCGCGCGATGTTCGGGCCGCTCGCGATGCGCTCCACACAGCCGCGCGAACCGCACGGGCAGTCGTCGCCGTCGAGATCCACGCTGATGTGCCCGATGTGGCCCGCGTTGCCGGTCGGCCCGGGATGCAGCTGGCCGCCGAGGACCAGGCCGCCGCCGACCCCCGTGGAGACGACCATGCACAGCGCGTTGTCGTGGCCGCGGGCGGCGCCCTGCCAGTGCTCGGCCGCGGTGATCGCCACTCCGTCGCCGATCAGCTCGACGGGCAGCCCTCCGGCGGCGGCCCGCACCCGCCGTACGAGCGGGTAGTCGCGCCAGCCGGGCACGTTCACCGGGCTCACCGTGCCCGCGGAGGCGTCCACCGGTCCCGCGCTGCCGATACCGAGCGCGGTGGCCCGTCCCCACAGCTCGGACGCGGTCAGTTCGCCGAGCACCTCCTCGACGGCCGCCATCACGGTGTCGCCGTCCTCCTGTGCCGGAGTCGCGCGCTGGGCACGCACCAGGATGCTGCCGTGGCCGTCCACCAGCGCTCCGGCGATCTTGGTGCCGCCGATGTCGAGCGCAGCCACGAAGTCGGTGTGCATCTGTGTCTGATCTCCCGGTCAAGGATCGGTTCTCCCCGTCAACCACGGGAAAAGGGCGGGCCGGTCTCACGGTGGGGACGTAGGCCGGAGATTGCGGTGGACAGTCTCTCCCGCATCTGACAACGTTGTCCAGGCTCTATGCTCGACGCCACATCCTCATACATACCCATGGCCCGACGCATCCCCGTGGACGACAGGACAGGACACCGCACCGTGCCCGAGACCAGCCGCCGTGCAGATCGCCTCGCAGACCGCATCCCCGGGAACCGCTACGGCAATCGTCCGACCATGAAGGACGTGGCGGCGCGTGCGGGAGTCGGACTCAAGACCGTCTCGCGCGTGGTCAACGCGGAGCCGGGAGTCACCCCGGAGACGGAGCGCCGCGTCCAGGAGGCCATCGACGCGCTGGGCTTCCGCCGCAACGACAGCGCGCGGGTGCTGCGCAAGGGCCGCACGGCGAGCATCGGCCTGGTCCTGGAGGACCTCGCTGACCCGTTCTACGGTCCGCTCAGCCGCGCGGTCGAGGAGGTGGCCCGCGCGCACGGTGCCCTGCTCATCAACGGCTCCAGCGCGGAGGACCCGGACCGTGAGCAGGAGCTGGTGCTGGCGCTGTGCGCACGGCGGGTGGACGGGCTGCTGGTCATCCCGGCAGGTGACGACCACCGCTATCTGGAGCCCGAGCTGCGGGCGGGCGTGGCCACCGTGTTCGTGGACCGTCCGGCCGGGAAGATCGACGCCGATGTGGTGCTGTCGGACAGCTACGGCGGCGCCCGCGACGGTGTGGCCCACCTCATCGGCCACGGGCACCGCCGGATCGGCTTCATCGGCGACATGCCCCGCATCCACACGGCCGCCGAGCGGCTGCGCGGCTACCGGGCGGCCATGGAGGACGCGGGGATATCGGTCGAGGAGTCGTGGATGTCGCTGGGCGTGACCGACCCCGAGCGGGTGCGCCGCGCGGCCGAGGAGATGCTCTCCGGCCCCTCTCCCGTCACCGCGATCTTCGCGGGCAACAACCGGGTGACGGTCACCGTGGTCCGGGTGCTCGCCGAGCAGTCCCGCCGGGTCGCCCTGGTCGGGTTCGACGACATCGAGCTCGCCGATCTGCTGCAGCCGGGCGTCACGGTCGTCGCGCAGGACGCCGCCACCCTCGGCCGTACCGCGGCCGAGCGTCTCTTCCGCCAGCTGGACGGCTCGCTGGTCGTCCCGGAGCGCATCGAGCTCCCGACCCGGCTGATCACCCGCGGCTCGGGCGAACTGCCGCCGACGGACTGAGGTGCCTGTGGACGACCGCACCCTGGAATCGCTGGGCCTGGCCGAGGCTCCGCGCGATCATCCGCTGGACTACCCCGGTGTGTGGCCGGGCGAGTCCGGCCTCCTGGACGGTGACCGGCTGCTGCCGCTCGACCGTCTGGTGTACCAGGACCGCGTCCCCGTCCTCGCGGTCGGCTCCAACGCCTGCCCTGCCCAGCTGCGGTACAAGATGGCCGAGTCCGGGATCGGCGCCCCTGTCCCGATGGTGAAGGCCCGCGTCACGGGCGTCGAGATCGGCGTCTCCGCGCATGTGAGCCGCATGGGGTACGTGTCCGCGTCGCCGTTCGAAGCGCCGGGGCGGGTGCGGGAGTTGTTCGTCACCTGGCTGGACGCCGAGCAGCTCGCGGTGGTCGACGCGAGCGAGGGCGTGCCGCTGCCGGACGGCAACTACGGCCGCGCCTGGCTGCCCGCGCCGGAGGTGCTGGTGGAGTTGGCCGACGGCACCGCGCTGCCAGGCGCCTACATCTACGTCAATCGCCGCGGCGTCCTGCACAACGGCACCGGCGCGCCGCGCACCCACCCCGGGCAGCGGGCCCTGCTCACCGAACTCCTCACGGGTTCGCCCCGGTTGAGGGAGCTGTTCGGCGTCACCCCCGAGGACTTCTGCACACGCGCGCGTGCCGACGGGCGGGTGTGCGCGGCGGGGACGCGGCTGCTGGGCGAGGAGAAGCTGGTGACTTCCTCGGGGCTGGAGCGGTATCTGCCGGTTCAGCAGACCGGGAGTCCGGGGACCGGCTCGTCGTTGTTGCCGCCCCTGATGTAGACGTCGCTGACGTAGACGTTCGTGTTGCCGCTGTCGTCGTCCGTCTTGGCCCACCAGACGTTGGTCCACTCGCCGTAGGTCTCCCGGCGCCCCAGGTTGGACTGGCAGTAGAAATAGTTGGTGCCCTTGTTGAGGACTCCCACCTCGGTGCCGTCGACATACGAGGTGGCGGTGCGCCAGACCTCGCAGTTGTACTTGCCGCCGCCTATGGACACGCAGGCGGCCGTCGGCGCCGGGGTGGTCGCGCCGCCCCCGCCGTTCGCACCGCCGCCGCCCTCCGTGGTGCCGCCGCCGGCGGACTTGCTCGGCGTGGGCGTGGAAGCCTGGCCGCCGGACGCGCCCTCGCCCTTCTCGGGCGGCGGCGTCGTCGGGGTGCGCTTCTTCTCGTCCCCCTGCTCCGTGGGGTGAGCGGAGGCTGAGCGGTCGGCACCGGGACTGCCGGACGCCGAGGACGTGGCACCGGCGGAGGTGGTGGCGGAGGACGTGGGCCCGGCACCGGCTTCCGCGTCGCCGGTGTTGTTCAGCAGGGTGATGGTGACCGCGGTGGCCGCGAGGACGACGGTCACCGCCGCGGCGGCCAGCAGCACGCGGCCGTTGCGGCGGGAAGGAGGCGACGCGGGGATGGGGCCGGTGGCGGCCGAGGCCTGGGCGGCGGACGCGGCGGAGCCGGGCACGCCGGAGCCGTCCCGCACCGGCGAACCGGAACCGGGCGTCGGCGAATCCGCCCGCTCCAGCGATCCGAAGCCGGGTCTCCCCTGACCCGCCTGTGCCGGCGACCCGAAGACGGGCGTCTGCGAACCGGCCTGTCCGTCCTGCCCGGACCGTCCCGGCGCGTCCGCCCCCGGTGCCGCCGACTGCCCGGACCGCCCCGGCGCGCCCGCCCCATGTGCCGCCGACTGCCCCTGCCGTCCCGGCCCGTCCGCCCCCAGTGCCGCCGACGCACCGGACTCCGGCGGCCCGAACCCCGGCGGTACCGCCGGAACGCTGCGCTGTGTCTCCTCCCGGGGTTCCCCGCTCCCCCGCAGCATCGTCGTCGGTACGTCCGTCCCGGAGTCGTCCGCCACCCGCTGGAGCAGCTCCCGCGCCGCGTCGGCCTCCGGACGGCCCTCGGGGCGCTTGTCCAGCAGGAGTTGGAGGACGGGGCCCAGGTGCCCGGCCCGGCGTGGCTCCGGCAGCGGTTCGGAGACGATCGCGGTGAGGGTGGAGTAGGTCGACGTACGGCGGAAGGGCGAGACGCCCTCGACGGCCGCGTAGAGCGTCGCGCCCAGGGCCCAGACGTCGGAGGCCGGGCCGGGGTCGGCGCCCTGGGCCCGCTCGGGTGCCAAGTAGTCCAGGGAGCCGACGAGTTCGCCGCTGCGGGTGAGGTGGGTGGCGGAGCCGTCGCCCGGGTCCTCCATGGTGGCGATACCGAAGTCGGTGAGGACGACTCGGCCGGTCCGCTCCAGCAGGATGTTGCCGGGCTTCACGTCACGGTGAAGGACACCGGCGCGATGGGCGGCGGCCAGCGCGTCCATCACCTTGGCGCCGATCCTGGCCGCCTCGCGCGGGTCGATGGTGCCGTGTTCCCGCAGCACGTCGTCCAGGGACGGGCCGTCCACCAGCTCCATGACGATCAGCGGGCGGCCGTCGACCTCGGCGACGTCGTGCACGGCCACGACTCCGGGATGGCGCATCCGGGCCGCGGCGCGGGCCTCACGCTGCATCCGCACCCGGAGATCGGCGAGTTCGGGTCCGTCGGCGTCGGTGTACGTGCGCAGTTCCTTGACGGCGACCTCGCGGCCGAGCACCTCGTCGACGGCTCTCCAGACCACGCCCATGCCGCCGCGCCCGAGTTGCGCCACAGCACGATAGCGCCCGGCCAGCAGCCGACCGGTCCCGTCCGCCTGTCCGTACTCCCCCGAAGACACCGCCGCCCCGTTCCTGTGACACGTCTGATGCGTGGTGACCAGACTAAGGGGCGTCAGTGACAACGCGGCCGGGAGGCCTCGGCTGTGACAGCTCCGCTACTTCGTCACTTGGCCAAGACCGTGAGATCGGCCCGCCTGGGCGCCGCGAAGCCCTCCAGGTCGGCCCGGGTCAGCCCGGTCGCGCGGGCGACCTCGGCGATGTCCAGCGCGCCGCAGTCCAGGCCGCGCAGCAGATAGCCGCTGAGGGCCTTGGCGGTGGCGGGCTCGTCCATGACGTCGCCGCCCGCCCGGTTGGCGTACCGGGTGAGGCGGGCCGCGGCCTGCTCGAAGCCCTCGCGGTAGAAGGCGAAGACGGCCGCGTACCGGGTCGGGATGTGCCCGGGGTGCATGTCCCAGCCCTGGTAGTAGGCGCGGGCCAGGGCGCGCCGGGTGAGGCCGTAGTGCAGTCGCCAGGCGTCGTGGACCTTCTCGGTCGTACCGACCGGGAGGACGTTGGTGGAGCCGTCCGACACGCGTACGCCGGTGCCTGCCGCCGCGACCTGCATGATCGCCTTGGCGTGGTCGGCGGCCGGGTGGTCGCTGGCCTGGTGGGCGGCGGAGACGCCGAGGCAGGCGCTGTAGTCGAAGGTGCCGTAGTGCAGTCCGGTGGCGCGGCCGTCGGCGGCCTGGATCATGCGGGCGACGGTCGCGGTGCCGTCGGCGGCGAGGATGGACTGGCTGGTCTCGATCTGGATCTCGAAGCCGATCCGGCCGGGCTCGATGCCGCGCGCCTTCTCGAAGGCCTCCAGGAGCCGCACCATGGCGGTGACCTGCTCGGCGTAGGTCACCTTGGGCAGCGTCAGGACCAGCCCGCCGGGCAGCCCGCCCGCCTCCATGAGGCCGGTGAGGAAGATGTCCAGGGTGCGGATGCCCCGGTCGCGGACCGGCGCCTCCATGCACTTCATGCGGATGCCCATGTACGGCGCCGCCGTGCCGTTCTCGTAGGCCTGAGCGATGAGCCGTGCCGTGCGTGCCGCCGCCTCGTCCTCCTCGGCGTCCGGGCGCGGGCCGTAGCCGTCCTCGAAGTCGACGCGCAGGTCTTCGATGGGCTCGCGTTCCAGCTTGGCGCGCACGCGCGCGTACACGGGCTCGGCGAGGTCGTCCGCGAGGCCGAGGACGGCGGCGAAGGCGGCGGCGTCCGGGGCGTGTTCGTCGAGGGCGGTGAGGGCCTGGTCGCCCCAGGAGCGGACGGCGCCGGCGGCGAAGACGTCTGCGGGGACGTAGACGGTGTGGACGGGCTGGCGGGTGCCGGGGTCGCCGGGATAGCGGCGCTCCAGTTCGGCGTCGACCGGCGCGAGAGAGGCGCTGATCTCCTCGCTGACGGCGCCCGCGAGGCTCGTCGCCACCTGCTCCTGCTGGCCCTGACCCATCCCACAGCCTCCTGTTTTCCGCTCTACGGAATCAACAATCCGTAGAACGAAGTTATCCGGGGATCTTCCCGCCGGTCAACACCACTTCCGTATCGGTCCACTCCGGGCTATCGGCATGTTCACGCCCATCTCACGTGACGGTAGAACACTTCCGTATGCACGACTCGTCCGGCAGCCCTACCGAAGGAGCCCCCGTGCCGCAGCACAGCCGAGTCACGCGCCGTCTGGGTATGAAGGCCGCGTTAGCGGCGGCGGTCGCCGTTCCGCTCTCCAGTACAGCACTGTCCGGACCGTCCGCCTCGGCGGGCGAATCCCGGTCCACGGGCCGTCGCCTGAAGGTCATGTCCTTCAACCTGCGCTTCGCCAGCACCACCGAGCCCAACAGCTGGGCCGTCCGCAGACCGGTGATGCGCGAACTGCTGCACCGCGAGGCCCCGCACGTCATCGGCACTCAGGAGGGCATCTTCCACCAGCTGCTCGACATCGGGAACGATCTCGGCAGCCACTACGACTGGATCGGCACCGGCCGCCTGCACGGCAGCCGGGACGAGTCCATGGCGGTCTTCTACGACAGGCGACGCCTCACGCCCACCGAGTACGACCACTTCTGGCTCTCCGACACCCCGGACGTGATCGGCTCGAACACCTGGGGCGCGGGCTTCGCCCGGATGGTCACCTGGGTCCGCTTCCGCGACCGGCACGACGGCGGACGGGAGTTCTACGTCCTCAACACACACTTCGACCACGCCAGCCAGTACGCGCGCGAGCGCTCCGCCCAACTCATCGCCCAGCGGCTCACCGGCCTCGACCGCTCCCTGCCCTTGATAGCGACCGGCGACTTCAACGTGGCCGCCCACAAGAACGTCGTCTACGACACCCTGCTCGACGCCGGTCTCGTCGACACCTGGGACACGGCCGCCGAGCGCGGCCCGCTGTACGCGACCTTCCACGGCTACCGGCCGCTGACGCCGAACGGCGACCGGATCGACTGGATCCTGACCACGCCGGGGGTCACGGCGCACAAGGCGTCGATCAACACCTTCGCCATGGACGGGCAGTTCCCGAGCGACCATCTGCCCGTGCAGGCGTCGCTGACCCTGGGATGAGCCGAGGCCCCCGCGACCGTCGGCACGGTCACGGGGGCCTCGTTCAGCGCGGCCAGTTGTCGGGGGGATCAGCCCTTGCGGGTCTTGATCTCCTCGGTGAGCTGCGGGACGACGTCGAAGAGGTCGCCGACGACGCCGTAGTCGACGAGGTCGAAGATCGGGGCCTCGGCGTCCTTGTTGACCGCCACGATCGTCTTCGAGGTCTGCATACCGGCGCGGTGCTGGATGGCGCCGGAGATGCCGGAGGCGATGTACAGCTGCGGCGAGACCGACTTGCCGGTCTGGCCGACCTGGTTGGTGTGCGGGTACCAGCCGGCGTCGACGGCGGCACGCGAGGCACCGACGGCCGCGCCGAGGGAGTCGGCGAGCGCCTCGATGACCGCGAAGTTCTCCGCGCCGTTCACGCCACGGCCGCCGGAGACCACGATCGCGGCCTCGGTCAGCTCCGGGCGGCCGGTCGACTCACGCGGCGTACGGGCGGTGACCTTGGTGCCGGTGGCCTTCTCGGAGAAGGTCACGGCGAGCGCCTCGACGCTGCCCGCCGCCGGGGCGGCCTCCACGGCGGCGCTGTTGGGCTTGACCGTGATGACCGGGGTGCCCTTGGCGACACGGGACTTGGTGGTGAAGGAGGCGGCGAACACCGACTGCGTGGCCACCGGGCCCTCGTCGCCGGCCTCCAGGTCGATGGCGTCGGTGATGATGCCGGAGCCGATGCGCAGCGCCAGCCGGGCGGCGATCTCCTTGCCCTCGGCGGAGGACGGCACCAGCACGGCGGCCGGGGAGACGGCCTCGACCGCTGCCTGCAGGGCGTCCACCTTCGGGACGACCAGGTAGTCGGCGTACTCGGCGGCCTCGTGGGTGAGGACCTTCACGGCGCCGTGCTCGGCGAGCGTGGCGGCGGTGTCGGCGGCGCCGTTGCCCAGGGCGACGGCGACGGGCTCGCCGACGCGGCGGGCCAGCGTCAGCAGCTCCAGGGTGGGCTTGCGGACGGCACCGTCCACGTGGTCGACGTAGACGAGAACTTCAGCCATGGGACTTCTTCTCTCCTGCTTGCGAAGTGTGAGGGGCGGTCAGCGAATCGGGGCTCAGATGAACTTCTGGCCCGCGAGGAACTCAGCGAGCTGCTTGCCGCCCTCGCCCTCGTCCTTGACGATCGTGCCCGCCGTACGGGCCGGGCGCTCGGCCGCGGAGTCGACGACCGTGTAGGAACCCTCCAGGCCGACCTCCTCGGCCTCCAGGTCCAGGTCGGACAGGTCCCAGGACTCCACCGGCTTCTTCTTGGCCGCCATGATGCCCTTGAAGGACGGGTAACGCGCCTCGCCCGACTGGTCGGTGACCGACACGACTGCCGGGAGGGAAGCCTCCAGCGTCTCGGACGCGGCGTCGCCGTCCCGGCGCCCCTTCACGGTGCCGTCCTCGACGGAGACCTCGGAGAGCAGCGTGACCTGCGGGACGCCCAGACGCTCGGCGAGCAGTGCCGGTACGACGCCCATGGTGCCGTCGGTGGAGGCCATGCCGGAGATGACCAGGTCGTAGCCGGCCTTCTCGATCGCCTTGGCCAGCACCAGCGAGGTGCCGATGGCGTCGGTGCCGTGCAGGTCGTCGTCCTCGACGTGGATCGCCTTGTCGGCGCCCATCGAAAGGGCCTTGCGGAGCGCGTCCTTGGCGTCCTCGGGGCCCACGGTCAGGACGGTGATCTCGGCGTCGTCGGCGTCCTCGGCGATCTGCAGCGCCTGCTCGACCGCGTACTCGTCGAGCTCGGAGAGCAGACCGTCCACGTCGTCCCGGTCGACGGTCAGGTCATCGGCGAAGTGCCGGTCGCCAGTGGCGTCGGGCACGTACTTCACAGTGACAACGATCCTCAAGCTCACGCCGGCTCTCCTACTGCATCGACATTTCTCTGCTGCCTACTTGCAGGCAGCATAGGCGCCCCAAGCGGCCGTTCCCGGTCGGGGCGGCCTGCGCTCCGACCGGAATATTACTCGTCAGTACACCCAGTTCCTGCCCGCTAAGCAAGCGCTTTGAACTGTGACCTTTGCAACGCAGCGTAACCGGAACTGGACGCTCCCGCAGAAGAGTCCGGAGCCCGGTCAGTCACGCAGTGCGGTGAACCGCCCCTGGTGGTACACGAGCGGACGTCCGGGTCCCGAGGGGTCCCCGTGCACGACCTCGGCGAGCACCACGCGGTGATCCCCGGCGGGCACGCGCGCGTGCACCCGGCACACGAGCCAGGCGAGGACGTCGTCGAGGACGGGAACGCCTTCCGGCCCCTCCCGCCATGCGGTGGACGGGCCGAAGCGGTCGGCACCGCTGCGCGCGAAGGTCGCGGCCAGCTCGCGCTGGTGCTCGCCGAGTATGTGCACCCCGACATGGTCGGCCCCGGCTATCGCGGGCCAACTGGAGGCGCCGGTGCCGATACCGAAGGAGACGAGCGGGGGTTCGGCGGAGACCGAGGTGAGGGAGGTGGCGGTGAAGCCGACCGGGCCCCGGTCACCGTGGGCGGTGATCACGGCGACGCCCGCCGCGTGCCGCCGGAAGACGGAGCGGAACAGGTCGGTCGTGGCGAGTTGAGGGGTGACCAGATCGGGCGTGGCCGTCATGGAGTGGTCCTTCTGGAGGGAGTCGGCAGCGGTCCTGTCGGTTTTCTGGGTGTTCAACGACCCGGACAGCGCGCGCTCGCGGTACGGACGAGGTCGATGTGCGCCCGTCCGAAGAGAAGGAGTTCCGAAGGCATACAGTCAGGCTGACGATAGGTGGTGCACGCAGTCAAGTACGTCTCGCCCCCTGGGAGATGGCTCACGCACTCAGACCGCCTCGCCCAGCGCCGCGATCACATCCGCCTTGCGCGGTTGACCGGTTGCCCGCCGCACCTCGTGACCGTCGGCGTCGAGGACCAGCACGGTCGGGGTCTTGAGGATGCCGAGTCGGCGTACGAGCTCCAGCCGGGCCTCGGCGTCGATCTCGACGTGGGCCACGCCCGGCACCATGTCCGCCACCTCACCGAGGACCCGCCGGGTCGCCCGGCAGGGTGCGCAAAAGGCGCTGGAGAACTGCACGAGGGTGGCGCGCTCGCCGAGATCCCGCCCCAACTCGGCGGCGTCGAGCCGCTGTCCGTCGTCTCTCATCATCTCGTCAGCATGCACGCGACTCCAAAGATTCCTTCGCCCTGCCGTGCACGTCGCCGCGTTACTCAATGCTGCATTCGGGTACTAGTGGGCGGCGAGATGTACCTGGTCGTACGAAGGGTTGCCGTACGCGCGGAGTAAAGGTGACGTAAAAGCCCGAGGTGGATCATGGTGTCGACGTGACGAGGATCTCGCAGTTCCCAGGAACCAACACTGGCTGTCCGTGCGTTCTTGGGGCACGATCTGCGAGATGCCGTAAACCTACGGCTGCGTAACTTTCCCGCCGGGAGCCCTTTCCCTGGCAGAGAAGGAAGGGTTCACCCCGTCCATGGCAGAGCTTGTCTACCGCCCCGTTGTCGGTCTCGCCCGCACATTGTTCAAGGCGTGGGACCTGAAGATCGACTGCAAGGGATCGGAGAACATTCCGCGCTCGGGCGGCGCCGTGCTGGTGAGCAACCACATCAGCTACCTGGACTTCATCTTCGACGGCCTGGCGGCGCTCCCACAGAAGCGGCTCGTCCGCTTCATGGCCAAGGAGTCCGTGTTCCGGCACAAGATCTCCGGGCCGCTGATGCGCGGGATGAAGCACATCCCCGTGGACCGCAAGCAGGGTGAGGCGGCGTACCAGCACGCGCTCGACTCGCTGCGCTCCGGCGAAATCGTCGGGGTCTTCCCGGAGGCCACGATCTCGGAGTCGTTCACGCTGAAGTCCTTCAAGTCGGGCGCCGCGCGAATGGCCCAGGAGGCGGGCGTACCGCTGATCCCGATGGCCGTGTGGGGCACGCAGCGGCTGTGGACCAAGGGCCACCCGAAGAACTTCAAGCGGAGCCACACCCCGATCACCATCCGGGTCGGCGAGGCGATCGAGGCGTCCCGCGACAAATACGCCGGCGCCATCACGCGCCAGCTGCGCGAGGCCGTGCAGGAGCTCCTCGAAGCGGCGCAGCGCGCCTACCCCGTGCGACCCAAGGACGCCCAGGACACCTGGTGGATGCCGGCGCACCTCGGTGGCACGGCGCCGACACCGGAAGAGGTCCGCGCGGCCGAGGCCCGCTGACACCGCGCGTCACACCGACCGTCTAAGTCTCGGCGGATCAGTCCCGCGCCGGTTCGGCGGGACGGATCTCGATGTGCGCGCCGGGGCTGAACTTGGCCAGCAGTTCGGCGAGTTCGGCAGCCGCCGTCTCGACGTCGGGGACCGGCATCGGCGCCATGCTCTCCAGCAGGAAGATCGCCGAGACGGTCTCCTCGGTGAGCCGGGTGCGCGGTCCCTGACGCCAGTTCCAGCGGCGGCAGGTCACCCCGGCCTCGTCGCACCATACGACCTCGCCGGCGTCGGGGTGCTCGACGACCTCCTCGCCCGCGGCGACGGTCACGAAGTCCTCGTCGCCGGTGGCGCGGACGAGACGCATGCCGCCCTGGATGTGGTCGAGGTCCTCGCCGCCCACGGGGATCAGGTGGGCGACGCTGATGGCGTTGTAGAGGTCGACGAGCACGTTGATCCGGGGCAGCCCGGCCTCCGACAACGCCCGCTTGGCCAGCGCCTCCGCTGAGTTGCGGGTGCGTGAGGGCTTCGACCCGAAGGCCGTGTAGGCCTCCCGCCAGGCCGCCATGTGCGGGTCCTCGTGCGGCGCGCGCCCGTCCAGGCGTACGGCGAGCCGCCGGGCCGCGTCGTCGAGGAGCGCCGAACTGGCGTCGGTGCTCGGCCCGTTGACGAGGCCGTGCGCCTCGATGGCGACGTGCGTGAAGCCGGGCGCGAGGGCGCGCACCTCGTCGGACACGGTCAGCGTGAGAGTCATGGTCGGCCTTGCCTCAGAGTGCGGTGGGGAGCGTCTGCCACAGGTGCGGCCGGTCGCGCGCCGCCTTGAGCGCGTTCAGTACGACCGGGTGAGGTTCAGCGTACAACACTGGATAGTCCACCTCATTGGACTTGGGCCCGGCCGCGAACGCCAGCCGCTCACCGTCCAGCGAGAACTGGGCGTCCACGCCGGGCTTGTTGCCCCGGGGATCCTGCCGATGCCAGGCGCCGTTGAACCGGACAGCGACCAGACCGTGCACGACATGCCCGTCGCCCTCGTCCGCCAGCCGCTGATAGCAGAACGCCGTCGGGATGTCCTCGGCCCGTAGCAACGCCGCGAGGGTGTGCGCCTTGGCGTAGCAGATGCCGGTGCCCTGTTCCAGGACATCGGAAGCGCGCCAGGTGACCCGCGGATCGCCGGAGTCCTGCGAGTGCGGGATGGTGTCGCGCACGAACTCGAACGCCAGCCGCGCATAGGCATACGAGTCCTGCGCCTTCCCGGCCAGGCGGGCAGCCGTCGCCCGTACGTGCGGATGGTCGTGGTCGATGACGTCGTCGGCAGCCAAATAGGCGGACAGGTCAGGGGTTTCCTGAGTGAGCTCCATGTCCGCAGAGCATAGGAATGCGACCACCTGGTCGTCAATGGACTTTCCCCTGAGTGCATATTTATGCAGCGACGGGGTTTGCCGGTGAAAGAACGGCCGAAGACCGCCGCAACCCCTCGCTCCGGCACAACCCATCTCCCGCGCCGCCGGTCTCGGTCACCGGCAGACCGTCGACGAGGGGGAACAGATGAAGCGGACGCAGACCAGACCGACACGACGTGTGAGGCTCCGCCTTCTCGCGGGGGCGCTCGCCGGCTGTGCCCTGGCAGTGGCCGGGACCGGGACCGCACAGGCCGTTTCCGACCAGTTGTGGATCAGCGTGCCGTCCGAGACCGTGCTGCCGGGGCCGGACGCGGACGGCGGCGCGCCTGAGCGCCGGCTCACTGTGGACATCACCCACGACAACCTCGACAACGGCGTTCCGGCCGGGCAGCTGACCGTGGACGCGAGCGAGATCGCCTCCTTCGCGCAGATGTCGTGGCCGGACAACTGCGTGCCCGAGTCGGCCGTCAAGGCGAGCTGCGCCTTCCCGGAGATGCCGGCCGGGACGGAGAGCGTGACCGCCGCGCGGCTCGGGCTCCGCGCGCTGCCGGACGCGGACCTCAGCGCATCGGGGTCCGTGCGCTACACGGCCACCGCCGGGGAGCTGACGTCGCACACCTCGGAGACCCTGGTCACCCTCGGCGACGGACCGGATCTCGGGCTCAGCCAGGCCGAGTACCAGCGGGGACTCAGGCCGGGCACGGACACCAGCGTGCGGGCGACGGTCGCCAACAGCGGCAACCGCGCCGTGGACCGGACGCTGCTGTGGCTCAACGCCTCCTACGGCCTGCGGTTCGAGGAGCGGCACTCCAACTGCGAGTACCGGCAGCACGAGACCGGCACATCGGCGGTGTGCGTGCTGGACGAACCGGTGGCGCCGGGGCAGGAGTACGCGCTGGTGACCGAGCTGGGCGTCGGGCGGAAGGCGCTTTACGAGCGGTTCGACCACTCCGTCGAGCCGTATGCGGACGAGAGGCTGGAAGACATCCGCGGCGACTGGACGTGGACCCGCGGCACCGGCGCCGAGCTGGACCTTCTCCCGGTGACCGCGGCCGGGGACGACGACCTCGACCTGTCGGACAACGCACGCAGCGTGATCCTCGAGGCCCGGAACACCGCCGACCTGAAACTCATCGGCAGCCGGGTGACCGGGGCCGTCGGTGACACCGTGACCGCGGGGGTGACCGTGCACAACCGCGGCCCGGCGTGGGTGGCGTCGCTCGGTGCGGGCGCGGCCGTGAGCACGGTGCGGTTCCAGGCGCCGGAGGGCACGACGGTCGTCGGGCTGCCGGAGGACTGCTATGTGCTGCCGCCGTCCGAGGAGGGTCCGGCCGCCACGACGTACTTCTGCTGGACGCCGATCTACCTGCACGACAAGGCGTCCTACACCATCGAGGTCCAGTTGCGGATCGACCGGGTGGTGCGCGGGGCACGCACCACCGTCGCCACCGTCATCGACGACCCGGAGCTCGACATCCGCCGGTTCGATCCGAACCTGCGCAACAACAGGACGGCCATCGTCGTCAACTGACGCACGGCGTGGCCCTCAGCGGGCCATCTCCTCCTTGAGCGCCGCCACGAACGCGTCCACGTCCTCCTCGGTCGTGTCGTAGGCGCACATCCAGCGGACGTCGCCCGCGGCCTCGTCCCAGAAGTAGAAGCGGAACCGCTTCTGCAGGCGCTCGCTCACATCGTGCGGGAGGTGCGCGAACACGGCGTTGGACTGCACCGGATAGAGCAGTTCGACGCCGTGCACCGCGCGCACGCCCTCCGCGAGCCGCTGGGCCATCTCGTTGGAGTGGCGGGCGTTGCGCAGCCACAGGTCCTTGGCGAACAGCGCCTCCAACTGTACCGACACGAAGCGCATCTTGGAGGCGAGCTGCATGGACAGCTTGCGCAGGTGCTTCATATGGCTGACGGCGTCCTGGTTAATGACGACGACCGCCTCGCCGAACAGCGCGCCGTTCTTGGTCCCGCCCAGCGAGAGGAGGTCGACGCCGACCGCGTCGGTGAAGGTCCGCATGGGCATGTTGAGTGAGGCCGCCGCGTTGGCGAGGCGGGAGCCGTCGAGGTGGACCTTCATGCCGTGTGCGTGGGCGTGCTCGCAGATGGCGCGGATCTCGTCCGGCGTGTAGACCGTGCCGAGTTCGGTGCTCTGGGCGATCGAGACGACCTGCGGCATGGCCCGGTGCTCGTCGTCCCAACCGTACGCCTGCCGGTCGATCAGCTCGGGGGTGAGCTTGCCGTCGGGTGTGGGCACAGTGAGCAGCTTCAGGCCGCCCATGCGCTCGGGGGCGCCGCCCTCGTCGACGTGGATGTGTGCGCTCTCGGCGCAGATCACCGCGCCCCAGCGGTCGGTGACCGCCTGGAGCGCGACGACGTTGGCGCCCGTGCCGTTGAAGACGGGGAAGGCCTCCGCGGTGGCGCCGAAGTGGCTGCGGATGATCCGCTGGAGGTTCTCGGTGTAGACGTCCTCGCCGTACGCGACCTGGTGCCCGCCGTTGGCCAGGGCCAGGGCGGCGAGCACCTCGGGGTGGGCCCCGGCGTAGTTGTCGCTGGCGAAACCGCGGAGCTCCGGATCGTGATGGCGACGGGCGTCGGTCTTCGGAGGGTTCACGGCTTCTCGGTCAGCCACAGACGGTGTCCGTTCACTTCGGCGGCGGGCTTCTCCCAGACTCCGACGACGGCGTCGGCCAGGTCCTTGACGTCCGTGAAGCCCGCGAACTTCGCGTTGGGTCGCTCGGCGCGCATCGCGTCGTGCACCAGCGCCTTCACCACCAGGATCGCAGCCGCCGCGTTCGGGCCCTGCTCACCCCCGGCCTTGCGGAAGTAGTCGGCCGTGGCCAGCGTCCACGCCTCGGCGGCGGCCTTGGCGGCGGCGTAGGCGGCGTTGCCCGCGGTGGGCTTGCTGGCGCCGGCCGCGCTGATCAGGACGTACCGGCCGCGGTCACTGCGCTGCAGCGCCTCGTGGAAGGCGAGGGAGGTGTGCTGCACGGTGCGGATCAGCAGCAGCTCGAGGAAGTCCCAGTCGTCGAGGTTGGTCCGGGTGAAGGTCTCGCTGCCGCGCCAGCCGCCGACGAGGTGGACCAGGCCGTCGACCCGGCCGAAGTCCTTCTCGATACGCGTGGCCCAGTCCTGGGTGGACTGGAGGTCGAGCAGATCGACGGTGTCACCGACGACGGTGGCTCCGCCGTGCGCGAAGCTGGCCGCGTCCACGGCCTCGGCCAGCCGCTCCGGGTCGTTGTCCGAGCCGACGACGGTCGCACCCGCCTCGGCCAGCCTGAGCAGCGCCGCACGCCCGGCGGGTCCGCCCGCACCGGCCACCGCGATCACCGCACCGCTGAGAGCCCCATTCCCCATGATCTTCGCCTCCTGAGCGTTATTGGTGCGGTCGCTCACGCGGCGACCCGCTCGGCGGTGTCCGCCGTGATGCCCCGAGTCGAGGCAATCACGTTCTTCAGCTTCTTGGACAGCGCCTCATAGAACATGCTCAGGGGAAACTCGTCCGGAAGCACGTCATCGACGAGTTTGCGCGGCGGCAGGGTCAGGTCCAGGGCGTCGGGACCCTTGGCCCACTTGGAGCCGGGGTGCGGAGCGAGATAGGTGGAGACCAGCTCGTACCCCTTGAACCAGTGGACGAGCTTGGGGCGGTCGATGCCCTCCCGGTACAGCTGCTCGATGTCGGCGCACAGCTGGTTGGTGACCTGGGGTGCGCGCTCCCAGTCGATGGAGAGCTCGTTGTCGGTCCAGCGGACGACATCGTGCTTGTGCAGGTAGGCGAAGAGGAGCTGGCCGCCGAGGCCGTCGTAGTTGCGGACGCGCTCGCCGGTGACCGGGAAGCGGAACATGCGGTCGAACAGCACCGCGTACTGCACGTCACGGGCCTGCGGCACACCGTCCGCGGCCAGCTTCACGGCCTCCTTGAAGGCGGTGAGGTCGCAGCGCAGCTCTTCCAGGCCGTACATCCAGAACGGCTGGCGCTGCTTGATCATGAACGGGTCGAAAGGCAGGTCGCCGTGGCTGTGGGTGCGGTCGTGGACCATGTCCCACAGGACGAAGGCCTCCTCGCAGCGCTTCTGGTCGTGGACCATGGCGGCGATGTCCTCGGGCAGCTCGAGGCCGAGGACGTCCACGGCGGCCGCGGTCACGCGGCGGAAGCGGGCGGCCTCACGGTCGCAGAAGATGCCGCCCCAGGAGAAGCGCTCGGGCGCCTCGCGCACGGCGATCGTCTCGGGGAAGAGGACGGCGGAGTTGGTGTCGTAACCGGCCGTGAAGTCCTCGAACTTGATGCCGCAGAACAGCGGGTTGTCATAGCGGGTGCGCTCCAGCTCGGCCAGCCAGTCCGGCCAGACCATGCGCAGGACGACCGCTTCGAGGTTGCGGTCGGGGTTGCCGTTCTGCGTGTACATCGGGAAGACGACCAGGTGCTGGAGGCCGTCCGCGCGGTGCGCGGCGGGCTGGAACGCCAGCAGCGAGTCGAGGAAGTCCGGCACCCCGAACCCGCCGTCGGCCCAGCGGCGCAGGTCCTCGACGAGGGCCTCGTGGTAGGCGCGGTCGTGCGGAAGCAGCGGGGAGAGCTCCGCGACGGCGTCGATGATCCGGCGCACGGCGCGTGCGGCGTCCGCGCGCTCGGGGGCGCCCTCGGCCTCGAAGTCGATCGATCCGTCCTTGGACTGCCACGGCCGGATCCGCTCCACGGCATCCTTGAGCACGGGCCATGCCGGGTGCTCCACCACCCTGACCACCGGAGGAACCCGGTCCCCCGCACCCACCTGCACAAGAATTTCCGTCATGCCCCATCCTCCACGGGAGAACCTCGCGTAAAGACACCGTATGCATACGGGGTTCCTTCCAGCAAGGGCAGCCTCGGGAAATTATCCTGCGCACACCCCACTGTCACCGAACTTTTTCCCGCCTGATGCCGTGACGGCGATTACTTCGGCCGTGCGCGGGCACACATGGCGCGAGCGTCGGAGCCACCCGCGGTCAATCCGCGCAGGACTCGCCCACGCCCGGGTGACCGCGCCCGGCGACGACTCGCAGAATTGCCTTACGCGCCACGCCGATCCCCGGTGAACGCGCGGGTACATCCCAGGGAAGGGCCATTAGGCTGCGGCCCTGCCGCGCGAAACGTCCGTGTCGTTTCCCGTGTGCCCGAGCCGCCGTCGACGGAAGCGAGTTGGAACCTTGAACTTCCTTACCATCGGTCACCGCGGAGTCATGGGTATCGAACCCGAGAACACCCTCCGTTCCTTCGTCGCCGCCGAGCAGGCCGGCCTCGACGTCATCGAACTCGATCTGCACCTGAGCAAGGACGGCGCCCTCGTCGTCATGCACGACGCGGACGTGGACCGCACGACCGACGGAACCGGCCCGATCGCCGAGAAGACCCTCGCCGAGCTGCGCGCCCTGGACGCGGGCCGCGGGGAGCGCGTACCGGTCTTCGAGGAGGTCCTGGACGCGGTGAAGTGCCCGCTCCAGGCCGAGATCAAGGACGAGGCGGCGGCGCGGGCACTGTCCGAGGTCATGCACCGGCGGGATCTGCTCGCCCGGGTCGAGGTGTCCTCGTTCCACGACGAGGCGATCGCCGAGATCGCCCGCCTGGTGCCCGGCGTCCGCACCGCGCTCATCGCCAGCCGCTACGGCACCGACATCGTGGACCGCGCCGTCGAGGCCGGTGCGCGGACGGTCTGCCTCAACATCCGCCGGCTCACCCTGGAGATCGTGGAGCACGCCCGGAAGGCGGACCTCCGGATCATCGGCTGGGTGGTGAACACCCAGGACCACCTGCGGCTCGTACGGGCTCTGGAGCTGGACGGCGCGACCACCGACTACCCGGAGATCAAACGCACCGGCCGCTTCACCGCGTGACGCTCAGCCCAGCTCCTTGACCAGCAGCTCGAACTGCAGGTCGTCGCGGAGCGGAATGCCGAACCGCTCGTCGCCGTACGGGAACGGAGTCATCCGTCCCGTACGGCGGTAGCCGCGCCGCTCGTACCAGGCGATCAGGTCATCGCGTACGGAGATCACGGTCATGTGCATCTCCGTGGCGCCCCACTCCTCGCGGACCGCGCGCTCCGCCTCGGCCATGATCACCTTGCCGAGGCCCTCGCCCTGGAGACCGGGGCTGACCGCGAACATCCCGAAGTAGGCGTGGTCACCGCGGTGTTCGAGCTGGCAGCAGGCGACGGCCCGCCCGTCCCGCTCGACCGTCAGCAGCCGGCTGTCGGGCGACTTGATCACGGCTCGCACACCCTCCGGATCGGTCCGCTGCCCCTGGAGGATGTCCGCCTCCGTGGTCCATCCGGTCCTGCTGGAGTCACCGCGGTACGCCGACTCGATCAGTGCGACCAGCGCGTCCACATCGCTGTCGCCTGCGTCTCTGAACGTCAGTCCGTTGGCTGCGGTCTCCATGGAGTACGACTCCGATCTGCGGCGCGGCTCGGGCATCGACGAGGGTAACGCAGCCACTAGGCTCCGGGTGCATGGTGCACGTACTGAGCAGCCGGACCCTCCTGCGCCCCACCGATCCCGAACGGTCCCGGCTCTTCTACGGCGAGCAACTGGGCCTGGCCGTCTACCGCGAGTTCGGCACGGGCCCGGAACGCGGCACGGTCTACTTCCTCGGCGGCGGCTTCCTGGAACTCTCCGGCCGCTCGGACACTCCACCGTCCCCGGCCGTACGGCTGTGGCTCCAGGTCGAGGACGCGACCGCGACGCACGAGGAACTACAGACGAAGGGCGTCCACATCGCCCGGGAGCCGGTAAAGGAGCCGTGGGGCCTGATCGAGATGTGGGTGACGGATCCGGACGGAACGCGAATCGTGCTGGTGGAGGTACCGCCGGACCACCCGATCCGCTACAGGCCGGGAACTTGAGCGCCCCGACAAATTAAGCCGCGGTCGGACAGCGCCCCGAAAGGGGCGCGGGGAACTGCGCGACCAGCCACGACGGCCCCGCAGACGCCCGACGACCTAGCGCGGCACCCCGGAAAGCGCCCACCCACGATCAGTCCGGGCCAGCTCCCGAAACCCCGCCGAGACCAGATGGTCGATCATCGTGCCGTCCGCAGCCGCCTCGTAGGCAAGCAGCCGATCCGCCCCACACAACCGCAGCCAATCCGCACCCTGCGCAAGCAGCCGCCGCTCGACGCCCCGCCCATAATGAGCCGACTCAACGTGCAGATTGCCGATGTCGGCGAAGCCACCCGCGCGGGCGTGCCGTTCAGGGCGGGCCAACGCCGTATCGACCTCGATGAAGCCGAGAGGAGCGCCATCGGCGTACGCGGTGAGCCGCGTACCGCACTCCCCCAGCGTGCGCTCGACCGTGACGCCCGGCCACGGCTCCAGCACCGGCAGATCGGCCACCCGCGCGATCAGGATGACCTCCGTGTCCCCCGTGTGCCGGAAGCCGGCACGTTCGTAGACGGCTCGGATGTGCGGCCAGTTACGGGGCAGGCCGTAGACGACCGGGGCGGGCAGCTCGCCGCTCGCGTAGCAGGCACGGACACCCCAGCGGGCCAGTTGCGCGAGGCACGCGCTCATCAGCAGGTCGGCCGCCTCGTCGGCGTCCGGCCAGAACGAGGCCGGCGGGTGGCAGACGAGCCAGTCGATCTCACCGATGTCCCGGTAGCACTCGCCCACTTCGGCGTCGGCGCGGTACCGCAGCAGATGCGCGGCGGCCACGACGTAGTCGCGCTGCACGGCGACGAGCGTCACCCGCTCGGCCACCCACGGGTCGGTGATGAACTCGTCCGGCTGTCGCTCCAGGCTGCTGAGGACGGTGTTCACCGAGACGGAGACACCGGGGACGACGGCGGCGACATGCGCGTTGATCAGGTCGGTGAGCTGGTCGCGGTCGGTGCGGTGGAAGGGGCGCACGGTGGGCGCGGGCATGCGGGACCTCCGGGAGAACGGGTCGGGCTGGAGGCCGCCATGCGATGCGGTACGGAGCCGAGGGTACGTCGGCGGCGGCGGCAGGCACCAGTGGATTCGCGTCGGATGGCCGGGCGCCCGAGCGGGGCATAGCGTGCTGGAGGGGATCGCCGTGTCTGCCCTACGGAAGGATCGCCATGAAGCTCGACAAGCCGGTGCCCGGCGGTCCCTGCTGGACCGAGCTGGGAACCGATGACCTGACGGCGGCCAAGCGGTTCTACGAGGAGCTGTTCGGCTGGCGCACCGTGACGGATCCGCGCGAGGACGCGGGCGGCTACACGATGGCCCACCTCGGTGACGCCCCGGTCGCCGCGCTGACCCCGCTGTACCAGGAGGGGCAGCCCGTGGCGTGGAACGTGTCGTTCGCGGTGGCCGACGCCGACCAGGCGGCGCAGCGGGTGGCGGAGGCCGGCGGGACGGTGCTGGTCGGTCCGATGGACGTGTTCGAGGTGGGCCGGTTCGCGGTGGCTCTCGACCCGACCGGTGCCGCGTTCCAGCTGTGGCAGGCGCGGACGTTCCCGGGCGCCGGGCTGTTCAACGCGCCCGGCGCGCTGGGCTGGGTGGAGTTGCTGACCCGGGCGCCGGAGCGCGCCGAGTCCTTCTACACGACGGTCTTCGGCTGGAGCGTCAACTCCTCCGCGCACTACACGCAGTGGGGCATCGACGGCGCCGACTTCGGCGGCATGACCACGATGGACGACAAGTTCCCGCCCGAGGTGCCGACCCACTGGCTGCCCTACTTCGCGGTGGCCGACGTGGACATCAGCGCGGCCACCGCGGCAGGCGCGGGCGGCACGGTCCTCATGGAGCCGACGTCCGTACCGCACGGGCCGCGGATCGCGGTACTGCGGGATCCGCAGGGAGCGGTGTTCGGGGTCTACCTCGCGGGGGACGAGGGCTGAGGCGCGCTCAGGTTCGTCGGTTCCCTGTCGCCCACCCTCGCCTTCACGTGCTCCGCCAAAGCCCCCCGCGTACACCCTTGCGCTCGTATGCGCGCCGCCTGCCCCGGGCATCCCCTGACCGAGTGGACGTGACCGCCGACCGCGGAGGTGCGTGTGCACGGACCGGGTTCGTCCGGCTGGCTGCTGGTCGTGCTGTGCGCGGCGACCGGGGCCTACTGTCTGCTGCGGATGCGCAGCAACGTCGAGGAGCAGCGCCGTGCCGCGGGCGGTGAGGCGCTGATGGGTTTCGGCATGGCCGCGATGGCCGTACCGGCCGCGGTGTTCACGCCGCCTTCCTGGACCTGGCCCGTGTACGCGGCCGTGTTCGGCGGGGCCGCGCTGCACGCGTTGTGGGCGGCACGGACGCACGCCCACCATCTGCACCACCTGGTCGGCGCCGCGGCCATGGTCTACATGGCGCTGGCGATGGCCGCCTCGCCGGGACGGCACGGCGATTCCGGCGTCCCGCTCGTCACGGCGGCGCTGCTGGCGTACTTCATGGCGTACGTGCTGCTGTCCGGCGCCCGGCTGGTGCCCGTCGGTGCCGCCGGCGGGAGCGTGGGGTGGGGCGACCGGCCGGAGCTGGCGCGGGCCTGCCGGCTGTCGATGGGGATCGGGATGGTCGCGATGCTGCTGACGCTGTGAGTGCGGGCCGCGTACGGCCGTGGTCTGCGTCACTTCGGCGTGACAAGCCGTACCCCTGAGTGTTCCGCCGCTCATAGGGTGCACCCATGATGGTCCCCGCGGCACTGTTGCTGCTCGGCGCCCTGACCGCCCTGGTCGCCCCTCGGCTGATCGCCCGGGCCGACTGGCCGGACCGTGAACCCGTGGTCGCCCTGTGGGTGTGGCAGTGCGTGGTGGCGGCCGTGCTCCTGTGCTGTGCGCTGTCGATGACGCTCAGCGCGGCGGCGGCCTGGCAGGCGGTCCGGGGCCATGTGTTCGCGCCCGCGCCGCACGCCGTTGTGGAGGCCTACGCCTTCGGTCCCACCGGCCCCTGGGCCGCCACGACCGCGGTGGCGCTCGCGCTGGGCGGGGTGTGGAGCGCGGCGATGCTGGTCCGCGAGATCGCACGGGCACGCACCCGGCGACGTCGGCGGGAGGCCGAACTCCTCGTCCGCGCCCCGCGGTTGCCCGGCGAGGAGCCCGAACGTCACCGGCTGGTCGTCCTCGAGGGCGAGAAGCCCGACGCCTGGTGGCTGCCGGGCGCGCGGCCCCAACTGGTCGTCACCACCGCCGCGTTGCGCCGGCTGAAGGGCCGGCAGCTGGACGCCGTACTGGCGCATGAGGAGGGGCACGCGCAGGCGCGGCACGACTGGCTGCTGCACTGCTCGGCCGCGCTGGCGGGCGGGTTCCCGCAGGTGCCGGTGTTCGCCGCGTTCCGTGACGAGATGCACCGGCTGGTCGAACTCGCCGCCGACGACACGGCCTCCCGGCGCTTCGGCCGCCTGACCACCGCCCTGGCGCTGGTGGAACTCAACGAGGACCGGGGCGTGTTCGGCCATGGCGCCACCCCGCACACCCATGTGCCGCAGCGGGTGAACCGGCTGCTCACTCCCCCGGACCGGCTCTCGCCGGCCCGGCGGCTGCGGCTCACCGCGGCGGCCTCGCTGGTGCCGGTGGTGCCGGTGCTGGTGGCGTTCGTACCGGCGTTGCGGACGCTGGGCTGAGGCCGGTACGAAAGATCAGGCGGCCGGAATCCACCGCGCCCCCGGCCCCCTCGGAGCCCCGGAATTAGACTCGCGCCCCGCCGTTCGGCGAGGATCACAGCATGCACTCCCCGTCCGTCGATTCTCCGCCCCGCCCGCCCGCCCATCGCGGCGCCCTGCGCTCCGCCGCCGCCCTGGCGGCGTCCTCCCTGCTGCTCCTCATCCTGGTCGCGGCGGAGTGGGGCCCCCTGATCGCACTCGACGGCGACATCTCCCGGACCACACACCGCTGGGCGGTCGACGACCCCGACGTCACCCAGGCATGCCGGATCCTGACGGACTGGGTGTGGGACCCGTGGACGATGCGCATCCTGAGCACGGCCGTCGTGGTGTGGCTGATGTGGAGACACCGGGCCTGGCGGACGGCTCTGTGGTTGGCGGCCACCGTGGCCCTGGGCACCCTGGTGCAGCAGTCCCTCAAGGCGGCGGTCGACCGGGCCCGCCCGGTCTGGCCCGACCCCGTCGACTCGGCCCACTACGCGGCGTTCCCGTCCGGCCACGCCATGACCGCCGCGGTCGTCTGCGGCGTCCTGCTGTGGCTCCTCCACCACCACGGCGCCGGCCGCGTCCTGTGGCGTACGGCGGTGGCGGTGGCGGTGATCTCCGTGGCCGGCGTCGGCCTCACCCGCGTATGGCTCGGCGTCCACTGGCCCTCGGACGTCGTCGGCGGCTGGCTCCTGGGCGCGGCACTGGTGGCACTGGCGGCGCTGGCGCACCGACGGTGGATCGTCTAGGCGGGTTCGCGCCCCGAAGGGGCGCGGGGGGCTGTGTCGATATGCGGCTCCGCCGCGCGGGCGCGACCAACCACGACGGCGCCGCAGACGACAACCGTTCCTCATAGGATCGCCTCATGACTGCCGTGCTGTTCGATTTTTCCGGAACCCTCTTCCGCGTCGAGTCCACCGAATCCTGGCTGCGAGGTGCGCTCACCGAGGTCGGGATCGAGCTGCCGGAGCCGGAGTTGACCGAGACTGCGCAGGCACTGCGGATGGCGGGGGCACTGCCCGGCGGAGGCGATCCGGAGCGGCTGCCTTCGGAAGTCGCCGAGGTGTGGGACGTCCGGGACCAGAGTGCGGAGCTGCACCGGGCGGCGTACACCGGGCTGTCCCGGCAGGTGCCGCTGCCCGACCCGGAGTTGCACGACGCGCTGTACGAGCGCCACATGCTGCCCGCCGCCTGGTCGCCGTACCCCGATGCCGCCGAGGTCCTGCACACCCTGAGTGAGCGCGGAATCCCGGTCGGTGTGGTGAGCAACATCGGCTGGGATCTGCGCCCGGTGTTCCGCGAGCACGGCCTCGACCCGTACATCGACGTATACGTTCTGTCGTACGAGCACGGCATCAGGAAGCCGGACCCGCGGCTGTTCGCGAAGGCTTGCGCGAAGCTCGGCGTCGAGCCGCGGGACGCGCTCATGGTCGGTGACGACCGCCGTGCGGACGGCGGCGCGGCCACGCTGGGCTGCGGGGTGCACTTCGTGGACCATCTGCCGGTGGCACTGCGGCCCGACGGCCTGCGGCCGGTGCTGGACCTGGTGGGCTGAACCGGCCCGGACCTGGGCCGCCTCCTCGGACGATCCCCCGCGTCGCCCGAGGAGGACGGCAGCACCGGACCAGCCCGCGGAAAGGGGCAGTCCGGAAGCGCTGAGTATAGTTGGCTGCCAGCCAGTCAACGCAGGAGTTACAGCATGTCCCCGCGCAGCGCCTCGGTCAATGAAGAGTTGCGGCGGCGTTCCCGGGAGCGGCTTCTGCAGGCGGCGGTCGAGCTGGTCGGTGAGCACGGGTTCGAGGCGACGACGCTGGGCGACATCGCGGACAGAGCGGGCTCGGCGCGCGGCCTGGTGTCGTACTACTTCCCCGGCAAACGCCAGCTCGTGCAGTCCGCGGTGCACCGGCTGATGAACCGCACGCTGGAGGAGGCGCTGGAGCGCGAGCCGCGTACCGAGGACGGGCGGGAGCGGATGGCGCGGGCGATCGACGCGATCCTGAGCCTGGCCCGGGACCGGCCCGTGCTGATGCGCCAGCACATGGCCGGGCTGCTGCAGGGCGAGGGATTCATGCCGTGCCCTGAGCAGCGGCGGCTGGCCGAGCTGCTGCGGGACACCGTCGCCCGCACCGGCTCACAGGACGTCGACGCCGACTACCCGATGCTGCGTGCCCTGCTGATGGGCGCGGTCTACGCGGCGCTGGTGCCGGGTGCTCCGATGCCCGTGCCGGTGCTGCGGGCCGAGCTGTTCAAGCGCTACCGGCTGGACTGGGCGCTGGGCGTCCCGCCGGACACCGAGGTGGCGTCCGGCGGGACGGGTGACACGGATCTGTCACGGTTCTTCGCGACCGGCGAGCGGCGCGCGGATCAGTCGGAGCCGACCGGTCAGTCGAAGTAGTCCGGCTGGGTCTGCACGTTGAGCTCGCTCATCCGCACCCACTTGGCCGGGTCGGTGCGCCGGTCGTTGAGCTTGAGGACATCGAGTCCCTTGGCGATGTCGTTCGAGTAGATGTAGCCGTTGTAGTAGTACGCCGACCAGGAACCGGCCGTCGTGACCCTGTCCGTGGTGAGCGGGCCGCGCTCGAAGTAGGCGATCTCCTTCGGCCGGGCGGAGTTCGTGAAGTCCCAGACGGAGATACCGCCCTGGTACCAGGCCTGGACCATGATGTCCCTGCCCTTGACCGGGATCAGCGAGCCGTTGTGGGCCACGCAGACCTCGGTGTCCGCCTGGTGGCGGTCGATCTTGAAGTAGCTGCGGAAGACCAGCTTGCGCTTGTCGCCCTTGCCCACGAGGTCGTAGATGCCGTCGGCACCGCGGTTCGGGCCGATCTCCTCGTTGCAGGTGGCCGCTCCGCCGCCGCCCAGCTCGTCGGTGAAGATGACCTTGTTGGCCCGCTGGTTGAAGGTCGCCGAGTGCCAGAACGCGAAGTTGACGTTGTCCTGGACCCGGTCGATGACCTTCGGGTGCTCCGGGTCCTCGATGGAGAACAGGATGCCGTCGCCCATGCAGGCGCCCGCGGCCAGGTCCTTCGAGGGCAGCACGGTGATGTCGTGGCAGCCGGTGGTCTTCGAGACGCCGGGGTTGGTGGGCGCGCCCGGGTTGCCGCCGCCGTCGGGTCCCTCACCGGGGAAGAGGACCGGGAAGCCCACCATGGCGGCCTTCTCGGGGGCCTTGCGCGGGACCTTGATGACCGAGATGCCGTCGTGCGGTGGCTGGCAGTCGGGGTAGGTGGCGCTCGGTGAGTAGGAGGAGACGTAGACGTAGATGTTCCGGCGCTCGGGCACCAGCGTGTGGGTGTGCGAGCCGCAGGCGGTCTCGACGGCGGCGACGTACCTCGGGTTGGCCTTGTCGCTGATGTCGAAGACCTTCATGCCCTCCCACGAGGACTTCTCGGTCACGGGCTGCGTGGTGCTGCTGCAACTGCTGTCGCTGCGCGAGGAGTCGGTGGACAGGAAGAGCAGGTCGCCGGAGACCGAGATGTCGTTCTGCGAGCCGGGACACAGTACCTGGGAGACCGTCTTCGGGGCCTTCGGGTTGCTGATGTCGAAGATCCGGAAGCCGTCGTAGTTGCCGGCGAAGGCGTACCTGCCCTGGAAGGCGAGGTCCGAATTGGTGCCGGGCAGCACGTCCTTGGGGATGTTCGTCACGTGCTGGATGTTGGCGGAGTGGACGATCTCGTCCTGGCCGGGTATCTCGCCGCTCTCGAGGGACCGTCTCACCTCGGCCTGGGTGCTCTTGGAGACCTCCTTCTGCGTCGCCGGGCCGTCCCCCGGGTCGGGGGTCGCGGCCGCCGGACCGCCCGTGAGCAGCGCGGCCAGCAGCCCGACGGCGACAGCGCCGACTCCCAGGCGTCTGTGCCGCGTTCGGGGATCGTTCAACAGGATCACTGTTTCCTCCCTTGTACCGTTCGCGTGAGAACGGTTCATGCACGTCGAAGTATTGTCTTGTGCATGCTCATACCAACAGAGGGACACAGACATGTAATGAAGCTTTTCACTCGATCGTTTACGGCTGTCCTGGCCGCCATCGCCGTTCTGGCGCTGGGAAGTTGCGACTCCGGATCCGACGCCGACTCCGCGCCTGAGAGCGGTTCCTCGGTGATCGTGCCGGGCAAGCCCGGCGAAGCGAACCAGACGATGTCCGCCGAGGACGCCGCAGAGCAGCGCGCCGACGACGACTCCCCCAACGCCGCGGACGTGTCGTTCGCCCGCATGATGATCGAGCACCACACCCAGGCCCTGGAGATGACCGAACTCGCCCCGGACCGCGCCGAGTCGACGAAGATCAAGAAGTTGGCGGAGCGGATCGCGGCCGCGCAGAAGCCGGAGATCGAGGGCATGAAGGGCTGGCTGAAGACGCACGGCCAGAAGGAGACGGGCGGTGGACACGACCACGCCACGATGCCCGGGATGGCGACCGAGGGTCAGCTCAGCAACTTGCGCAAGGCGAAGGGGAAAGCGTTCGACCAGCTCTTCATCACCCTCATGATCACCCATCACGAAGGGGCGGTCACCATGGCCACGGAGGTGAAGGCGCAGGGCAACAACATTCAGATCGAGGAGATGGCGGACGACACGGTCGCCCAGCAGACCAGCGAGATCAACCGGATGCGGGACCTGCCGTGAGCCGGACGCGCCTCAGAGGCGTGCGTGACGCGCCGTCAGGAATCCGGCGTCGCGGGCCTGGGCGATCAGGCTGAGCGACCTGCGTCGGCCGTGGCCGGTCGCGCCCATCACCGCGAGGACGGGGTCGACGCCCTTCTCCTGTGCCGCGCGGTACTCCCGCGCCACCAGCCACTGCCCCGCGATACCGTGCGGCCAGGCGGGCCGGGCATGCCGCGAGGCCCCCGGCCGGCCGGCGGGCTCCACCCCGCACACCTCGGACAGCGGGCCCTCGACCCACTCGGCGAGCACCGCCAGGTCGTCGAGGGACAACGCCGGCTGGGCCCGCACGTCCTCGATGCAGACCCCGGCGTCGGACACCACGGCGAGCAGGTCGACCTGCGCACCGTCCGGGAACGCCAGCCGAACGCCCCACCAGGACGTCACGCCGGCGTCGTCCCCACCGGCTCCGTCTTCCCGCACTTCCCACGCGGGCCAGACGGACACCGCACCGTCCATCGGACAACGATCAGAAAGATCAAGAAAGGATGCTTCGAGCACACACGCAACGAAACCGCATGATCACATTCCATACGAAAGGACACGCACGCCCGTCCTCCGGTCAGCACCCTGTCAGCGGAGCATCCGCGGTGCGATGCTGGAAGCGTCAGCGATCTCCGACGGTCCTTCGGGGTAAGGAGTTCCGCCGTGCTTCGTGTCGCCGTCGTCGGCTCCGGGCCGAGCGGGGTCTACACCGCCCAGAGCCTCGTCCAGCTCCACTCCGACGTGCTCGTGGACGTCCTGGACCGGCTGCCGTGCCCGTACGGCCTGGTGCGCTACGGGGTGGCACCGGACCACGAGAAGATCAAGTCGCTGCAGAACAACCTCCGGGCGGTCCTGGAACACGAGCGGGTGCGGTTCCTCGGCGGCGTCGAGGTGGGCCCCGGCGGGGTGCCGGCCGCCAGGCTGCGCGAGCTGTACCACGCGGTCGTGTACTGCGTGGGCGCCGCGACCGACCGGCGTCTGGGGATCCCCGGTGAGGATCTGGCCGGCAGCTGGTCGGCGACCGAATTCGTGTCCTGGTACAGCGCCCACCCGGACGCCACCGCCGACGGCTTCGTGCTCGGCGCGCGCTCCGCGGTGGTCATCGGCGTCGGCAACGTGGCCGTGGACGTCACCCGGATGCTGGCCCGCGGCCAGGCCGAGCTGAGCCCCACCGACATGCCGCAGGCGGCGCTCACCGCACTGGCGGCGAGCCGGGTGACCGAGGTCAGCATGGTCGGCCGCCGCGGCCCCTCCCAGGCCCGCTTCACCACCAAGGAACTCCGCGAACTCGGCGCCCTCCCGGACACCGAAGTGCGGGTCGATCCCGCCGAGTTGGCTCTTGACCCGGCCTACGCCGACCCCTCCGGCCTGCCCGCGGCGAACCGCCGCAACGTGGAGGTGCTGCGCGGCTGGGCCGAGACCCCGGCGAAGGACGCCCACCACCACATCCGGCTGCGCTTCTTCCTCCGCCCCGTCGAAATCCTCCCCGAGCCCGACTCCGGCCGCGTGGGCGCGGTGCGCTTCGAGCGGACCCAGCCCGACACCCACGGCGGCGTGACGGGCACCGGCCACTACGAGGACATCGAGGCCCAGCTGGTCCTCCGTTCGGTCGGCTACCGCGGCGTCCCTCTGGAAGGCCTCCCCTTCGACACGACCACCGGCACGGTCCCCCATCACGCCGGCCGCGTACTCCGCGAGAACCTCGTCGCGCCGGGCGAGTACGTGGCGGGCTGGATCAAACGGGGCCCCACAGGCGTCATCGGCACGAACCGCCCGGACGCCAAGGAAACGGTGACATCGCTGATCGAGGACGCCGACGTACTCGTACAGAAGGATCTGCCTGAGGACCCGCTGATGGCACTGCGAGCCCAGGGGATCGAGCCGGTGGAATGGACGGGTTGGCAGGCGATCGAGCGGGCAGAGGCGGAGCTCGGTGCGTCACTTGGCAGGGGTGTGGTGAAACTCCCCGACTGGCAGTCACTACTGAACGCCGCGCACGGCAGCGCCGATTAGGGTCGCGGGCGGCGCCGGTTCAGCCGTCGAGGCGGACGGCCTGCCGGGCGGCGGCGTCGAGGAGGGTGTCGAGAAGCCCCGGGAAGAGGCCGTCCAGGTCGTCCCGGCGCAGGCCGTTCATCTTGGCCGTGCCCCGGTAGATCTGCCGGATCACTCCGCTCTCGCGCAGTACCCGGAAGTGGTGCGTGGTCGTGGACTTGGTGACCGGCAGGTCGAAGCGTGAACAGGAGAGCTCGCCGCCGTCGGTGGCGAGCTCTCGCACGATCTGCAACCGCATCGGGTCGGAGAGTGCGTGCAGGATGCCCTCCAGCCGGATCTCGTCGCGCGCCGGGTGCGGAAGATCGCGGCTGGTGGTGGCGGCGGTGGTCACGGCGGCTCCAGTTCGTCGGGCGGAACTCCATTGTACGAAGGGTCTCGTAGTTTGACACTTCCCGTACTACGATGCCTATCGTACGAGTCGTCCATCGACCCCGTGACGATTGGAGCAGCTCGCCATGAGCTCCCTCTTCCAGCCTTTTCGCCTGCGCGATGTGACCGTCCCGAACCGGGTCTGGATGGCCCCGATGTGCCAGTACTCGGCCGCACCGGAGGGCCCGGGCACCGGGGCTCCCAACGACTGGCACTTCGCCCACTACGCGGCGCGCGCGGCGGGCGGTACGGGCCTGATCCTGGTCGAGGCGACCGCCGTCAGCGCCGAGGGCCGGATCTCCCCGTACGACCTGGGCATCTGGAACGACACGCAGGTCGAGGCGTTCCGCCGGATCACTCGCTTCCTGGTCTCGCAGGGCACGGTGCCCGGGATCCAGCTCGCGCACGGCGGCCGCAAGGCGTCGACCGACCAGCCGTGGAAGGGCGGGGCGCCGGTGGGGCCGCAGGCGTACGGCTGGCAGCCGGTGGCGCCGAGCCCGGTCGCGTTCGACGAGCGGCACCCGGTGCCGGACGAGTTGACGGTAGCTCAGATCGGCGAGGTCGTCGGCCAGTTCGCGAACGCCGCCCGCCGTGCTCTCGCCGCCGGTTTCGAGGTCGCCGAGATCCATGGCGCCCACGGCTACCTGATCAACGAGTTCCTTTCGCCGCACTCCAACCACCGCACGGACGCGTACGGCGGCTCGTACGAGAACCGCACCCGTTTCGCCCTCGAGGTCGTCGACGCCGTGCGCGAGGTGTGGCCGGACGACAAGCCGCTGTTCTTCCGTATCTCGGCGACCGACTGGCTGGAGGAGGGCGGCTGGACCGCTGACGACACCGTCCGTTTCGCCGCCGATCTCCAGGCCCACGGCATCGACCTGCTCGACGTCTCCACCGGCGGCAACGCCTCCGGTGTCCGCATTCCGACCGGCCCCGGCTACCAGGTGCCGTTCGCCGCCCGCGTCAAGGCGGCCACGAGCCTGTCCGTCGCCGCCGTCGGCCTGATCACCGACGCCGAACAGGCCGAGAAGATCCTCGCCAACGACGAGGCGGACGCGGTGCTGCTCGGCCGTGAGCTGCTGCGGAACCCGTCCTGGGCGCGGCATGCGGCGCGCGAGCTGGGCGGGGATGTCCACGTGCCGGACCAGTACCACCGCTCGGTCTGACCGGCCCCGAGGGGTTACGAAAGCCCGTACGACCGCGCTGGTGAGCGCGGTCGTACGGGCTGGGGTGCGGTCAGCTGCTTGCGAGGCCGAAGAAGGTCAGCACGCGAGCGGCCATACCGGGGGCGTACAGGTCGGGGTGGCCGACGCCCTGGAGGCTGATGCCTTCGACGGCAGCCTGGTCACCGGTGCCGCCGTAGCGGGTGCGGGTCCAGGTGGACTGGGGCGAGTCCGTGGCAGCCGGCTCCTGGCTGACACCGTGCACGTTCGTCCACTGCTCGATCTGCTCCTTGAAGTTGGGGTAGCACAGCACGTCGTCCTCGGTGCCGTGCCACACCTGCATCCGCGGCCGGGGCCCGTTGTACCCGGGATACGCGGCGCGCACCAGGTCGCCCCACTCCTGCGGGGTGCGGTCGATGTCGCCGTTCGCGCACGGATGGTTCCACCCGGTGCCGTCGGCGTTGGCGAAGCAGCCGAACGGCACACCGGCGAAGGAGGCGCCCGCCTTGAACACATCGGGGTAGACGGCCAGCAGGACGTTCGTCATCATCCCGCCCGAGGAGATGCCGGTGGCGAAGATCCGGCTCGTATCGGCGTCATACGCCTCGGTCACATAGTCGACCATGGACTTGATGCCGACCGGGTCGCTGCCGCCGCCGCGGCGCAGGGCCTCGGGTGAGGCGACGTCGAAGCACTTGGTGTCACGGGTGACCGACGGATAGACGACGATGTACCCGTACTGGTCGGCGAGCGAGGCGTACTCGGTGGTGGAGTGCATCGCCGGGCCGGAGCCCCCGCACCAGTGCGGGGCCACGATGACGGCCGGGTTGTCGGCCACGTCGTCCGGTACGTAGAGGTACATCTGCAGGTTGCTGGGGTTCTCACCGAAGCCGGTGACCTCGGTGAGCGCCGCGGTGGGCTCCTCGACGCGGGCGTCGGCCGGGGGTGCGGCGATGAGCGCTGCCGCGAGCATTCCGCTGAGTGCGGTGAGCATGGTGCGAACTGGTCTGCGCTTGGTGGTGGCAGGCAAAGTCGTTCATCCCTTCGTGATGGCGGCTCGTGGGGCTGTCGGCAGCGGGATCGGCAGAGAAGCGAGCGCTCCCGTGCGGCGACTGCGACAGTTCCCCGCTGGGCAGGGATGTCCGAATGAGTTGTGCGCAAAGCGTGGAGCAAAAGCACCGATCTCCTGAGTGCCGTTCAGCGAACTGACTGTCAGGCCCCTGACTCGGGCCGAAGTCAGCAGCATGCCCGGCTCGACGTTCCGCACCCCGCACTTCATTCACGTACATGACCTGCCGTAGCCACCCGAAGGGACGCATCCGTCTGCGTACGGGCTTACCGGCTCAGCCGTACCACCGCCCGCTCCAGCTCCGGCATCACCCGCTGGCCGGTCACCGCCAGTGCGATGGCCGCCGCGACGCCGGTCCAGGCGACCGGGCCCAGTGGTGTGCAGCCGAGGGCATTGCTCACGCCCGGGGTCTGCACCAGCAGGACGAGGGCGGCGGCGGAGCCGAAGGAGGTGACGCGGACCAGCGGGGAGCCGCTGCGGTCGGCCAGGGTCTGGGCGAGCTGGGTGCCGACGACCGCGCACAGGGCCATCGTCGTGGTCCGGCGGGCCGTCCCCGGCGTGAACCGGCCGATGAGCCAGGCCGCGACCGCGCCCAGACAGGTCGTCAGCGCCCGGTGGCGGATCTGCCGCATCAGCGGTGTGCCGAGCAGGGTCTTGCCCAGCGGCGCGCTGACGTCGGTCTCGCCCTCCTGCTGCGGTGTCACCGCCACCGCCATCGCCGGGAACAGGTCCGTGAACAGGTTCACCAGCAGCATCTGACGGGTGGACAGCGGCGCGGCGCCGGCGAGCAGCGTGCCCAGGATTCCGAAGCCCACCTCGCCCGCGTTGCCGCCGATCAGGATGGCGATGGCGTCGGCGACGCTGTGCCACAGGGCGCGGCCCTCGACGACGGCCTCGACGAGCACCGTGAGGTCGTCGTGGGTGAGCACCAGGTCGGCGGCGTTGCGGGCGGCGGCCGAGCCGCGGGCGCTGATGCCGACGCCGATGTCGGCGGCGCGGATGGCGGCCGCGTCGTTGGCGCCGTCGCCGACCATGCCGACCACCCGGCTCGCGTCCATCAGGGCCTCGACGACCTGGAGCTTCTGCTCGGGCGCGACGCGGGCCACGACGTCCACGTCCTGCAGCATCCGGGCGCGCTCGGAGCGGTCCGCGGCGGCCAGTTCGTCGCCGGTGACGACGGCCGTGTCCTCGGGCCAGCCCAGCTCGATGGCGATCGCCCGTGCCGTCTGCGGATGGTCGCCGGTCAGCATGACGGGTCGTACGCCCGCCTCACGCAGCCCGTGGACCAGGGCGGTGGATGTCTCGCGCGCCGCGTCGGCGAGCGCGAGCAGGCCGGTGAACTCCAGGTCGGACAGGGGCTCTTCGCAGACGTCCGCGTCCTTCTCGTCGTCGCCCAGGCGCCGGCGCGCGACCGCGAGGACCCGCAGTCCGTCGCGGGCCAGCGACTGCGCCGTTCGCGAGGCGTCTTCCGGCAGGTCGCGGCAGGCGGGCAGGACGATCTCCGGGGCGCCCTTGACCACGAACTCCCGTATCCCGTCGGCCGCGTGGCCCACGGCTCCGGCGTATCCGCGACCGGCCTCGAACGGCCTGCCCTCGGTCTGCTGCCATTCCGGGTCGCGCCCTGCCGCGTCCAGGACCGCCTCGTCGGTGGAGTGCACCGGCTGGTCGGGGCCCTCTTCGGGCTCGGGGCAGGCGCGCACCGCGACGCGCAGGGTGGCCGAGTCGACGGCCTCGTCCGGCTTGCGGGCGGTGCCGTCGGGGTCGGTGACGCGGACGAGCCGCAGCTTGTTCTGGGTGAGGGTGCCCGTCTTGTCGAAGCAGATGGTGTCCATCCGGCCGAGGGCTTCCAGGGTGCGCGGGGCGCGAACCAGCACGCCCCGCTTGCTGAGCCGGCGGGCGGCGGCCAGTTGCGCGACCGTGGCCACCAGCGGCAGCCCTTCGGGGACGGCGGCCACCGCGACCGCGACCCCGCCGCTCACCGCCCGGCGGATCGGTGTGCCGCGCAGCAGCGCGAGGCCGGTCACGGCGGCGCCGCCCGCCATGGTCAACGGCATTGCCTTGCGGGTGAGTTCCTGCAGGCGGGCCTGTACCCCAGCGGCCGGCGGCTTGCGTGCGGCGAGGTGGACCGCGCGGGCGGCCTCGGTGTGGTCGCCGGTCTCCACCACGACGGCACGGGCCTGTCCGGCCACCACGGTCGTGCCCTCGTACACCATGCAGCTGCGGTCGGCGACGGGTGCGCGCGGGGTCGGGGCGGTCTGTTTCTCGGCGGGCAGGGATTCGCCGGTCAGCGCGGACTCGTCGACCTCCAGGCCGTCCTCCCACAGCAGGCGGGCGTCGGCCGGCACGACGTCGTCGGCCTGCAGTTCGATCACGTCGCCGGGCCTGAGGCGTGCGGCGTCGACGGTGTGCGGGTTGTCCGAGGTCCCGTCGGGTGCGACGCGTGCCTTCTGCTTCTGGTCCGCGAGCAGCCCGGACAGCGCCCGTTCGGCCCGCAGTCTTTGTACGCCGCCGACCAGGGCGTTCAGGTCGAGGGCGCCGACCACCAGCAGGGCGTCCACGACCGAGCCGAGGATCGCCGACGCGGCCGAGCCGACGGCCAGCACCGGGGTGAGCGGGTCGTCCAGCTCTCCCCGTACGGCCCGGCCCAGCTGCAGCGCCCCCTTGGCCGGCGCGAACACCGGGTTGCGGGCGACGGTTTTGACCGCCTGCCGCACCTTGGCGGTCGCCTCGGCCGCCGGAGTCGGCGGCTCTTCCAGCCGGCGCTCCAGCCGCTGTCGTACGTCCTTCGCCTTCAGCTCGTGCCAGGCCACCCGCGCCCGGGGACGCGGCGCGCGGGTGGCCGCGACGCCTACGGCAGCTCGCGCCCCGGACACCAGGGCCAGCGCCGCGCTCAGGTCGACGGGCGCGTGCCGCAGGCCGGGCAGCGGCGAGCGGGTGCCGCGCCCGGACTCGCCCACGGCCACCATCAGCCCGGACAGCGCGGCGCCGGACCGGGCCAGCGTCTGCGAACGCCGCCCGACCTTCCGCGCCACCGGTACGGCCACGAGCAGCCGCCATACGTCGGCCAGACCGCCCGGCGCCACCACGTCCGCGCCCCACGCCACGGCCGCGTCACCGTCGGCGAGCGCGACGGCCACATCGCCGGCGAGCAGCCCGGACAAGGTGTCCGTGTCATCGGCCGAGCTCGGCCGGGCCACCGTCAGGACACCGCCGCGACCGCGCAGTTCGTTCACCGTCCGGCTGAAGGACCGTTCGGCGGACACGACGTGATCGGCGAGGGCGGTGAAGTCGCCGAGCGAGGGATCGTCCGTCACGACGACCCGGAGTCCGGCCCGCCGTGCCGCGTCCAGGACGGCCTCGGCCCAGGGGTCCGCAGCGCCGTCGGGGGCGTGCAGCGCGCTCGGGTGCAGGAACACACTGGTGACCGTCCCCAGCTGTCGCATGCGTTCCATGTGGCGGACCAGCACGCCGGTGCGGGCGAACGCGCAGCCCAGTGCGGCGTGGAAGGCGGCGGGTCCGTAGCGTGCCGCCTTCGGGGAGCCCGCGAGGACCGCTTCGGCCGCCTCGGTGCCGTCGCGCTTCACCAGCAGTGTCACGGCCGCGCCGACCACGCTGCCCGTCTCGGCGTGGACCGCGTACTCGTGCGCCGGGGTGGTGCGCAGCGGTGGGCGCGGGAACAGCTCCGGGGACACGTCCTCCCGCTCGGGTCCGCAGACCCGGTCGTGGACCGCGTCGAACGCGGCCGCGCGGGCGAGCGCCTCCGCGAGCTGTACCGAGCGCAGGCCCGCGTCGAGCACGACGGACGTCGGGGTGCGGCCCGCGCCGTGGACCGCGGCGTTCGACACGGCCAGGATCAGGTCCATGCGGGAGAACCCGAACCGTTCGCGCAGCCAGGCCCGGAAGCGGGGGTTCTCGCGCAGCAGGGTCACCACCGCCGTGACGGCCCGGGGTGAGGGCGGCAGTCGCAGGACGGAGCCGGCCACCGCGACCACGACGCCCGCCGCGTCGGCCGCGAGTGCCGCCGCGCTGGTCCGTACGAGGACCGGGTCGCCGGGATGCGTGAATTCCTCCGTCGGTTCGTCCACCGGCTCAAGACCGAGTTCGGCGGCGAGCGCATGCGCTTTCTGCTCCACCCGTTCGGAGACGGCCGCCTCACTCGCGGCCACGACCAGCCGGGTGAGGCCGCCGTCCCAGTAGGCGTAGGCCACGTCCGGCCGTTCCGCCAGCGCCGTGGCCACCTTGCGCGCCGCCTTGGCCATCCCGCCCGCCCGCCGCACCCGCTCCGGCTCGGCCGGCCGGAGCGGCAGATGGGCCCGGTGACCGGACCGCCAGGTGTGGTCACCGCCCGGCAGCGCCCTGCGGGCCACGCGCGTCATCCTGACGGCCGCGTCCGCCCCTCGCACCCCAGCTCGCGCCGTCCCGGCCACCGCTCCGGCGGCCACACCCACACCGGGCGCGGCCCCGTGAACCAGCAACCGCGGCCCCGCCAGCACCGCACCGGACAGGGCCGTGGCAGCCCCCGTCAGCACTCCCATGACTCACCTCAGCTCTTCGTGCTCGCGCGCTTCGACGCTGTGCTCCGGCTCTTCGGCGCGCTCTTGCCGCCGCCGGCGGACGTCGACCGGGTGCTCGACGCCTTGCGGGTGCCGCCGGACGTCTTGCGGGTGCCCGTGGACGACTTTCCGCCGCGGCTGGATGTCGTACGACGGCCCGTGGCCGACGTAGTCCTGCCGCTGGACGACGTACGACTGCTGCTGCCTGCTGCCGCCTTCCGGTCGTCTGTCTCCTCGCTCCCGCCGGGCTTCGGCTGGGTCAGCCAGACCACCGCCGCCCCCGTGAGGGCTATGGGCCATTCGACGATGCCCGCGACACCGAGGAGCCCGGCCCCGGTGTACGCGACCATGCGCCGGCCGCGCGGGGACACGGCGCCGACCGCGTCCAGCGCGCCGTCGGCCGCCTTGGTCACCACACCGGCGCCAGGGACCCTCCGCAGCGCCGACGCGGTGTTCTGCAACGGTTCGCGCAGGGGTTCCGGAAGATCGAGCGACGGCTTCTGCCGCGTCATGACTCTCGATACCTCCCTCACAGATCGGCTCTCTCTGCACGGCCGGGTTCCCGAGAAACGGAACGTCACCCGTGCGGAGGGCGGCGGGCGCCGAACCCGCCGACCTTGGAAGCGCTCCCACGCCCTCGCTCCGTCCGGTATGGCGCTGACCTGGGGTGTCCGAATGTGTTCCGCGCAAAGCGTTGACTAGAAAGCGCTTGCCCTCTACGTTCCGTTCAGCAGGCTGACCGGCTGACACCCCCTCAGGCCGGAATCAGCGGCATGCCCCAGCGCAGCGTTCAACATGGCGTACGTCATTCACACATACGACCAGTCAAGGCAACGCGAAGGGACGCACCCGCATGCGTACAGGCCCTCTCCGTACACACGCGCAAAGGACCGCCCTGGTGACGGCCGCCGCGGCCGCTCTCGCGACGGCGGCCGCCCTCGCCCTCCCCCAGTCGGCGGGCGCCGCCGAGACCTCGCCGGTCGGATTCGGCGCCGGCACGACCGGCGGCGGCAACGCCTCCGCGGTCACGGTCTCGACGCTGAGCGCCTTCAAGACGGCCGTCACCGGCAGCGCGGCCAAGGTCGTCCGGGTGAACGGCCTGATCTCGCTGAGCGGTCAGGTCGACATCGGCTCCAACACCACGGTCCTGGGCGTCGGTTCGTCCTCCGGGTTCACCGGCGGCGGGCTGCGGCTGAAGGAGGTGACGAACGTCGTCATCCGCAATCTCAACATCAGCAAGCCGGTCGCGCCCGCCGACGGCATCACCGTCCAGAAGTCGACGAAGGTCTGGATCGACCACAACTCCATCTCGGCGGACCGCGCGCACGACAAGGACTACTACGACGGTCTGCTCGACATCAATCACGGCTCCGACAACGTGACCGTCTCCTGGAACACCTTCAAGGACCACTTCAAGGGCTCGCTCGTCGGACACAGCGACAACAACGCGAGCGAGGACACCGGTCACCTGAAGGTGACGTACCACCACAACCACTTCGGCAACGTCTACTCGCGCATCCCCAGCCTGCGCTTCGGCACCGGCCACTTCTACAACAACTACGTGGACGGCGCCGACACCGCCTGCCACTCGCGGATGGGCGCCCAGATGCTCGTCGAGAACAACGTCTTCCGTGCGACGAAGATCGCGGTGACCACCAACCGCAGCAGCGACGTCGACGGATACGCCAACCTGCGCGGCAACGACCTCGGTGGAGCCGCCACCGAGATCTCGCGGGTCGGCAGCTTCACCGCCCCGCCGTACGGCTACACCGCGGAGTCCGCCTCGACGGTCGTCTCCTCGGTCACGTCCGGCGCGGGCACCGGAAAGATCTGATCACCCCCCAACTGGAAGAAGGCATCGGGACATGACTTCACCAGCACTCCCACGCGCCCGCCGGCGCGGACTGACCGGAACGGTGGCCGCAGTCGGCTTCTCGTCTGTCATGATCATGACACTCGGAGCGCCGCCGGCCAGTGCCGCCAGCTGGCCGACGCCCAACGGCAGCCAGGGGACCTCCTCCACCATCTCCGTGTCCGGCACCAAGGACTACGGGATGAAGCAGTTCTACGGCACCGGTGACCTGGCCGGTGACGGCCAGGAAGAGGGCCAGGACCCCATCTTCAAGCTCGCGGCCGGCGCGACGCTGAAGAACGTCATCATCGGCGCGCCCGGCGCCGACGGCATCCACTGCGAGGGCAACTGCACCCTCCAGAACGTGTGGTGGGCGGATGTCGGCGAGGACGCCGCGACCTTCCGCGGCGGCTCCACGTACAACGTCATCGGCGGTGGCGCCAAGAAGGCCGCTGACAAGGTCTTCCAGCACAACGGGCCCGGCACGGTGAACATCTCCAACTTCGCCGTGCAGGAGTTCAAGACCCTGTACCGCTCCTGCGGCGACTGCTCCACGCAGCACACACGCAAGGTCAACCTCAGCAACATCGAGGTGACCGGCACGGGCTCCACCGCACGCCTCGTCGGCATCAACGTCAACCGGGGCGACGTGGCGACACTGCGCGGCATCACGATCCTCAACGACGCGAGCCGCAAGGTCGTCCCCTGCCAGAAGTACAACAACAACACCGCGGTCGGTACGGGCCCGGACAGCACCAACTGCCTGTACTCCACCTCGGACATCACCTACCGCTGACCCCATCCCCGCGGTGAAGGCGGCCGTACGGAGCGTCCCTGCACGGCGCTTCGTACGGCCGCCGTGTCATGCCCGCCGCTCCCGCACGACCTGCGTGAACTCCCGCTGGTAATCGGCGTACGCGGCGCGCAGGGCCGGTCCGGGCCAGTCGGCGGGGAGGAGTTCCCCGGGCAGGACGGGGTCGAGGAGCAGATGGCGTACGACGGCCGCGAAGGCGGTGAGCCGGTCGGCGGGGCGCTCCACGCGCGCGATGTGGCCGAGCAGCGCATGGGCCGTGCGGGCCCAGGTGTCCAGCGGCCAGAGGGTCCCCGCCAGGTCGCGTGCCGGTTGTTCGGGGCGGGCCGTGAAGGGCCGGAGCACCGTTTCGAGTTCCCGCGGGAGCGAGCGGCGGAGATTGGCGGGGCGCAGCCAGACGCCTTCGCGCAGTTCGGCGAGGCGGAGGGTGGTCAACCGGGTCCGCAGTTCGGCGCGTTCGGCGGGGCCCCGGCCCGTCGCGGTGATCACGGCCATCTCCCAATCGCCGTCCCACGCGCGCGTACTGGGCTCCACCGCGTCGTCCTGACGGCGCTGGCGCTCCAGCAGCCGCTCCCCGATGCGGTACCCGGCGTCCGTGCGCCGCAGGTCGCCGGCGGCCGTCATCCGGCTCAGCGCGGCCCGCAAGGTGGAGCCGCCGACGCCGAAGGGCTCCACCACGCGCGCGAGGTCCTTCACCGGGAGCTCGGGCGGATGGATGCCGAGGAGCAGGCTCAGGACGACCGAGCGGGCCGAGAGCGGGCGCAGGTGCAGCTCGTCTGCCTGGACCGTTCGCATGGGGACGTACTGTACGGGCCGGATCGGATCGTTGCACGATTGCTACAGTCGCAGGAATAGTGCAACACTCACCGTATGGCCTCAACACTCGCGCACGAAGCAGGCCCTCTGGGCCGCGCCACACACGACGTGACCAACCAGCCCCCTGCCCTGGCCCCGTACGACGCGTCCGACGACACTGCCCTGCTCGAAGGACTGCGCCGCGAGGGTGCCGGGTGGGCCGAGGAGGGGCTCCGGCGGCTCGGGCTGCGGGCCGGGAGTGCCGAGGCGCAGGAGTGGGGCGAGCTGGCCAACCGGTACGAGCCCGAGCTGCGTACGCACGACCGGTACGGCAACCGGATCGACGAGGTCGAGTTCCATCCGAGCTGGCACCACCTGATGCGCGTCGCGGTCACCGAGGGACTCGCCGCGACGCCCTGGGCCGAGGACCGTCCCGGCGCCCATGTCGCCCGGACCGCGGGCGGGTTGGTTTGGGGACACACGGAGGCCGGGCACGGCTGTCCGACGTCCATGACGTACGCGGCCGTTCCGGCGCTACGCCGGCAGCCTGAGCTCGCGAAGGTCTACGAACCCCTGCTGACCAGCCGGGAGTACGACCCCGGGCTGCGGGTGCCGACGGAGAAGCGGGGCCTGCTGGCGGGCATGGGGATGACCGAGAAGCAGGGCGGCTCCGACGTCCGCACGAACACCACGACGGCGACGCCCAGCGCCGAGCCCGGCGTGTACACGCTGCGCGGGCACAAGTGGTTCACCTCGGCGCCGATGTGCGACGTGTTCCTGGTCCTCGCGCAGGCATCCCCTCTCAGGGACAAAGGGGGGCTGTCGTGTTTCCTGGTGCCGCGCGTCCTACCCGACGGCACCCGCAACACCTTCCGCATCCAGCGGCTCAAGGACAAGCTGGGCAACCGCTCCAACGCCTCCTCCGAGCCGGAGTTCGACGGCACCGTGGCCTGGCTGGTCGGGCCCGAGGGCCAGGGTGTGAAGACGATTATCGAGATGGTCAACTGCACACGGCTGGACTGCGTGATGATGTCGGCCACGCTGATGCGCCACACACTCGTCCAGGCCGGGCATCACGCGCGGCACCGCAGCGCGTTCGGCGCCCGGCTGGTCGACCAGCCGCTGATGCGCAACGTCCTGGCCGATCTGGCGCTGGAGTCGGAGGCCGCCACGACGCTCACGCTGCGGCTGGCGGGCGCGGCCGACCGGGCCGTGCGCGGGGACGCCGGGGAGGCGGCTTTCCGCCGGATCGCCACCGCCGTGGGCAAGTACTGGGTCACCAAGCGCGGCCCGGCCTTCACCGCGGAGGCCCTGGAGTGCCTCGGCGGCAACGGCTATGTGGAGGAGTCGGGCATGCCCCGCCAGTACCGGGAGGCTCCGCTGCTGTCGATCTGGGAGGGCTCGGGGAACGTCAACGCCCTCGATGTGCTGCGGGCGTTGCGCCGCGAGCCCGGCACCGCGGACGCGCTCTTCGCCGAACTCGCCCTGGCGCAGGGGGCGGACGCCCGCCTGGACACGGCCGTGAACCGGCTTCAGGACGCGCTGTCCGAGGGGTCCGAGGCGGGCGCCCGCCGTCTGGTGGAGCGGATGGCCCTGACCCTCCAGGCCTCCCTGCTGGTCCGGCACGCCCCCTCTTCGGTCGCCGACGCCTTCTGCGCCAGCCGGCTCGGCGGCGACTGGGGACACGCCTTCGGCACCCTCCCCGACGCCGCTGACCTGGACGCGATCCTGCGGCGGGCCCTCGAGTCGGCGAACTGACCGGATCGCACACAGTCACGACCCGATTCCGCTTCGTTGTCAGTGCCGTGGTGCACACTCACGACCAGTGGAACTCGCTGGGGAGGACAACGTGTTCACGGGGATCGACGAGGTCGACTGGGCCGCGCTGCGGCACGCGTACGGAAGTGCGGAGGACGTGCCCGGCATGCTGCGCGGGCTCGCGTCCGCGGATCCGGCCGAGCGGGAGATCGCACTCGACGGCATGTACGGCGCGGTGCACCACCAGGGCGACGTGTACGACTCGACACTCGCCTGCGTCCCGTTCCTGTTCGCGCTCGCGGGGCGGGAGGAGGTGCCCGACCGGGGCGGGATCGTGGAGCTGCTGGTCAGCATCGGCGGGGACGACGGCGCGGAACTCCTCGGCGGCGGCTACGCGATGGCCCACACCGCGGTCCGTGCGAGCGCCGGGGAGTTCGCCCGGCTGGCCGGGGACCCGGACGCCGGGGTGCGGCGAGCGGCAGCGGGAGCGGTCGTACGGTTCCTGGACGAACCGGCAAGGGTGCTGCGGCTGTTGCGGGAGCGGATCACGGTCGAGCGGGACGACGGCGTGCTGCTCGCCCTGGCTGAGAGCCTCGGGCACTTCGCCCGACGGCACCCCGGTCAGGCGGCGGGCGCGCTGGACCTCCTGACCACGCAGAGCGCACCGCCGTACGGCCCCGCGCTGCGGATCGCCGCACTGGGCCAGCTGGCGGCCTGCGCCCCCGACCGGCTCCCGGCCGACCTGGTGGACACCGTCGTACGACTGCTCAGAGACCGGTCCGAACGGCGGCCTGGCGCTCCGGACGCGCCGGATCGGCCGGACACGGACACGCTGGTCGGCCGGCTGCGGCGGCTCCGCCCCTCGGACGAGGAGGGCTCCCAGCTGCTGCGCACCCTGCACACCGCCCTCGGCAGCCGGGTGGCGGACCGGATCGGCCTGTTGTGCGGTCAGTTGACCAGCCCCGATCCGGTCGACCGGTGCAACGCCGTGTGGATGTCGACCAAACTGTTCAGCGAGTGGCGTGCCGACTACAGCGAACCCGTGGCGTTGATCGGTGCCCAACTGGGCACGGACGACGACCGGTTGCGCGAGGCCGCGGTGTCCGCCCTCACGGGCCTCCTCGACATCGCCCGCCCTGCCGCCGACGACGTCCACGCGCTGGTCGCCTCCCGTCCCGACCTGTGGGTACAGCAGTGGGCGCACGGCCTGCCGTCTCTGGGCGGCCCGCTCAAAGTCCTGGCCCAGACCGGCGATCCCAGAGCGGTGCCGGTACTGGCGGAGGTCCTGGCGGGGCCGGTCGTGCCGCATGACGTGGGCCAGGTGATCTCCTGTCTTGGCCGGGCAGCGGCGCCGTTGGCTCGCGCGTTCCGGCGCGGGCTCGAGGAGGTCCCGCTCGAATCCCCCGAGTCACATTCGTTCGCGTTGACGCTGCTGCTGGCGCTGCGGGAGCTGCGTGACAGGGAGTGTGTGCCCGGGGTGCTGCGGCTGCTGCTCGGCCTGCCGGAGGAGGCGCGGATGCGGGACGTACTCGTGAAGCACGCGGCAGGGGTCCTGGGGGCACTCGGAGGAGCGGCGCGGGAGGCGATACCGGCGCTGCGCGGGCTGCTGGACGGCGAATCCGCCGTACCGGCCGCGGACGCGCTGTGGTCCGTGGAGGGCGACGTGAAGGCCGTACTGCCCGTCCTGCTGCGGGAGTTGACGATCGGTGACGCGTATCGGCGCAGGGCGGCGGCCGACGTACTGGCGCGGCTCGGCCCTGTCGCACGCCCCGCCCTGGCGGGACTGCGGCCGATGACCGAGTCCGACAGCGTCTGGGAACGGACGTCGGCCGCGTGCGCGATCTGGCGGATCACCTCAGTGCCGGACCCCGTGCTCGCGGTGCTGCGCTCCGTCTGGGCGGAGCATCCGTACACACGCCTCACCGTCGCCGAGTGCGTCGCCGCCATGGGACCGACAGGAGCGCCCCTGCACGACCTGCTCCGGGCGGAACTCGCCTCGGTCCGGCGGCACCAGGTGCCCTCCGACACATACGGCGGCCAGGACTTGGTCGACGACGAACGGCTGCTGCGGGTGTGCCGTGCGACGTTGGGAGGCGGGTAAGGGCCACCGGCCGTAGCCTCCGGGCCCCGTCGCTCAGCCCGTGGTCCGCCCCCACAGCGGGCCGAGCAGCGCCCACTCCGCGTCCCACATCTCCATGCGCCTGCGCTCCAGCCGGCCGCGCAGGACCCGGCCTCCGACGAAGGGAAGCGCCGCCGCTGCCACCCCCATCAGCGCGCCGGTCATCGCGGCCTGCATGCGAGCCTGGGACACGGTGGCGGGCCTGGTCACCAGGCGGCCCTGCGGGTCCGTCCACACGGTGACCGGCGAGCCGACGGCGCTGCCCGTGCGGACCCGGGCCTGGCCGGTGTGCACGGAGCCGTCCGGCGCGGTCCAGCGCACCTTGCCCCACACCCGCTCGCCGCTGACCGATCCCGCGTTCGTGTCGACCGGGCCCGGAGCCCGCTCGGTGAGCCGGGCCACCGCGGGACGCCACTCGACGCGCTCCCGGGCCAGCCTGTGCTCCACGGACCGGTCCACCGCCAGACCCGCGGACACCGCCACCAGGACGGTGAACACCCAGGCACCGAGCACCACCCAGGCCTCCACCACGTCGGCCTGACGCTTGAGCGGGTTGCGCCGCCAGCGCCACAGCCACACCTTCGGACCACGGAACGCCATCGAAGGCTTCCTCTCATGAGCGCGCGAACATCCCCGACCGTCCTTCCATACGTCGGACGGCTCGCGGATGCTCAGGGATGGTCCCCCGGGCCGACCGTCCCACGGGCCCGACGCGCTCACCGGCGTCTGACCGAACATGACCGGACCGGTCCGGGATCGGCGCCGTGCACAGGGCCGTGCGCAACACCCGGCACGGGCCGCCGCACCGCCCTGACCTGCGAGACAGCCCTTTCCGGAGGTGACTGTCAGTGGTGGGGTGCAGACTGGCCGGTGTCCTGGACAAAGATGTCGCGGAGGTGTTGGGCATGACCGAGGTACTGCTCGCCGTGGGCACGCGCAAAGGCCTGTTCATCGGGCGCCGGCGCGGTGGCGCATGGGAGTTCGACGAGAGTCCCTACTTCAACGCACAGGCCGTCTACTCGGTCGCCCTCGACACCCGCGGCGACCGCCCGCGGCTGCTGGCCGGCGGCGACAGCGCGCACTGGGGTCCGTCCGTGTTCCACTCCGACGACCTGGGCCGGACCTGGACCGAACCGTCCCAGCCGGCCGTCAAGTTCCCCAAGGACACCGGCGCTTCACTGGAGCGGGTGTGGCAGCTGCACCCGGCCGCCGCCGAACCGGATGTGGTGTACGCGGGCACGGAACCGGCCGCGCTGTACCGCTCCGAGGACCGCGGCGAGAGCTTCGAACTGGTCCGTCCGCTGTGGGAGCACCCCACCCGCTCGCAGTGGGTGCCGGGCGGCGGCGGTGAGGGCCTGCACACCGTGGTGACCGACAAGCGGGACCCGCAGGCCGTGACGGTCGCCGTATCGACCGCGGGCGTGTTCCGCACCACCGACGGCGGCGCCAGCTGGTCACCGTCCAACTCCGGTGTCTCCGCGGTGTTCCTGCCGGATCCCGACCCGGAGTTCGGACAGTGCGTGCACAAGATCGCGCAGGACTCGGCGACCCCGGACCGGCTGTATCTGCAGAACCACTGGGGCGTCTACCGCAGCGACGACGCGGGCGCGCACTGGACGGACATCGGCGAGGGCCTGCCCTCCACGTTCGGATTCGCGGCGGCCACACACCCCCACCGCGGCGACACGGCCTATGTGTTCCCGATCAACGCGGACGCGGACCGGGTGCCCGCCGACCGCAGGTGCCGGGTCTTCCGCACGGCGGACGCGGGCAAGACCTGGGAGCCGCTGTCGGCGGGGCTGCCGCAGGAGGACCACTACGGCACGGTGCTGCGCGACGCGCTGTGTACTGACGACGGGGATCCGGCTGGCGTCTATTTCGGCAACCGCAACGGCGAGGTGTTCGCCTCGGCCGACGACGGCGACAGCTGGCAGCAGCTCGCCTCGCATCTGCCGGATGTGCTGTGCGTCCGTGCGGCGGTGATCGGTTGAGCACTCCGAACGGCCTTGGCCACCGGTTGATCGCCGTTGCCTGTACGGCAGTAGGGTGACGCCCGTGGCATCACGACCCTTGCATGAAATCGTCGAACCGGGCTGGGCGAAGGCCCTGGAACCCGTCGCCGGACGGATCGCCTCGATGGGCGACTTCCTGCGCGCGGAGATCGCGGCGGGGCGCACCTATCTTCCGGCGGGACCGAATGTGCTGCGGGCCTTCCAGCAGCCCTTCGACGACGTCCGTGTCCTCATCGTGGGGCAGGACCCTTATCCGACGCCGGGGCACGCGGTGGGGCTGTCGTTCTCGGTCGCGCCCGATGTGCGTCCGCTGCCCGGCAGCCTCATCAACATCTTCCGGGAATTGAACGCGGATCTGGGGCTGTCCCAGCCGTCCAGCGGTGATCTGACGCCGTGGACCGAGCAGGGCGTGCTGCTGCTGAACAGAGCGCTCACCACCGCGCCGCGCAGTCCGGGCGCACACCGCGGCAAGGGCTGGGAGGAGGTCACCGAGCAGGCCATCAGGGCGCTGGCGGGGCGCGGCAAGCCGCTGGTGTCCATCCTGTGGGGCCGCGACGCCCGCAACCTCCGCCCCCTGCTCGGCACTCTCCCCTCAGTGGAGTCCGCCCACCCCTCCCCCATGTCGGCCGACCGCGGCTTCTTCGGCTCCCGCCCCTTCAGCCGCGCCAACGACCTGCTGATCCAGCAAGGGGGGCAGCCGGTGGACTGGCGCCTGCCGTGACCGGTGTGGGGGCCGGGGCGGATGCGGCTCCGCCTGACCCCGCGCGGACGACGCCCCCGTCCGGCCCCGCCCGACTCGCGGATACGCCCGCCGGTTTCCTCGCCGTCGACTCCGGCGGCTCCGGCCTGCGCGTGGTCGTGGCGACCGCGCAGGGGGACGTGAAGGCCCAGCGGGAGTCACGGGTGCCGGTGCGGACCGGTGCGCAGGGTATCGATCCGGGGCATCTGATGGAGCAACTGGTGCCCATGGTGCGGGCGTTGGTGACCGAGACCGGCGTGCGCCAACTGGACACCGCCGTCGTCGGGGCCGCCGGGCTCTCCACGCTCGGCGCCGCCCTGCGCGCCGAACTCCCGGGTGCGCTGCGCCAGGAGTTCGGTGTCCGGACGCTCGCGCTCGTCGCCGACGGCGTCGCCGCGTATGTCGGCGCCGTCGGGCCGCGGCCCGGTGCCGTGGTCGCCGCCGGTACCGGGCTGATCGCCATCGGCACGGATCTGACGAACTGGCGTCGCGCCGACGGCTGGGGGCATCTGCTGGGCGACTGCGGCGGCGGGGCCTGGATCGGGCGGGCCGGACTGGAGGCGGCGCTGCGCGCGTACGACGGGCGGCCCGGCGGGTCCGCCGTGCTGCTGGCGCGCGCCGAGGAGGAGTTCGGACCGATGCCGGGGCTGCCCGGCAAGCTGTACCCCCGGCCGGACCGGCCCGCCGTCCTCGCGTCCTTCGTGCCGCATGTGGCCGCGTGCGCGGACGGCGACCCCGTCGCCGCGGGCATCCTGCGCACGGCCGCCCGGCACATGGCCGAGTCCGCGGCAGCCGTCTGCCCGCCGGACGCGGATACCCGGGTCGCCGTCACCGGCGGGCTGCTCAAGATCGGCGCCCCGCTCGTCGTACCGCTGGAGGAGGAGCTGTCCCGGCAACTGCCGCGCGCTCGCCGGGTCCCGTCCGCCGGTGATCCGCTGGACGGCTCCGTGCGTATCGCGACGGACCTCGCGGCGGGCGCGTTCACCCTGCCGAGTGACGAGGCGATGCTGACCGTGGTCACCGTCAAGGGGGACTGACCCACAGACCGGCCGGAAGCCGCTGAGCACTTCTGATCCGACCGTAACTCATCAGACAAAACCGGACGGATACCGCTCACCTGCCCCCTCCCCGAACAAGGGAGCCCAGGAAGCCAGTAACATGCGTCGCCATGAGCTCCCCCACTGGGCCCGCGTCCGGCCTGCCAGTACGAATGCCGCGACCTCGCCAGCCCGGGCGGCACCGCCGACCCGAGCCCCTGGCGGCTCCCGACGGCGCGCCCGCGTTCGTCCTCGCGGTGCCGGGCACGCCCAGCGCCGCCACGCGCAGCCTCTCCGAGGAGGTCGTGAGCATCGCCCGCTCCGAGCTCCCCGGCCTGGACGCGCGGATCGGGTACCTGGACGGGGACGACGGAGAGTTCCCCACGCTCACGTCCGTCCTCGCGCACGCCGCCCAGGAGCGCACGGCCCGCTACGAGCAGGCGCGCGCCGCGGGTGTGGACGCCAAGCAGCCCGACGGCCCCGTCGCCGTCGTCGTGCCACTGCTCGCCGGGCCGGACAGCGCGCTGCTGCGCCGGGTCCGCCAGGCGGTCATGGACAGCCGTGTCGCGGCCGATCTGACCGATGTGCTCGGCCCGCACCCGCTGCTCGCCGAGGCGCTGCACGTTCGCCTGTCGGAGGCCGGTCTGGCCCGCGCCGACCGCGCCCGGCTGTTCACCGTGGCGACCGCCGCGGACGGCATCGTCCTGGCCTCGGTCGGCGGTGAGGAGGCCGTGCAGGCGGCCGGGATCACCGGCATGCTGCTCGCCGCGCGCCTCGCGGTGCCGGTGATGGCGGCGGCGCTCGACCAGGACGGCTCGATCTCGTCCGTCGCCGAGCAGCTGCGTTCCTCGGGCTCGCAGCAGCTGGCCCTGGCGCCCTATCTGATCGGCCCCGAGATCGACCCGGGCCTGGTCGACGCGGCGGCCAAGGAGGCGGGCTGCTCCGCCGCCGAGCCGCTCGGCCCCTACCCCGCGATCGGCAAGCTCGCGCTGGCCAAGTACACGACGGCGCTGGGCATCGCTCCGCAGCAGGCGCAGGGCTCGCCCGTGCGGTGACGCTCCGCTGGGTAGTGCCGGGATCCGTCTGTCGTCGTTCGTCTGCGGCGGCGTCGTGGCTGGTCGCGCCCACGCGGCGGAGCCGCATATTGACACAGCCCCGCGCCCCTTCGGGGCGCCCTGGTTCAACCGATGACCACGCAGGATGCGGCGGTGACCTCGATCAGGCCGCCCGGGCGCGGGAGGCCGGTGGCCGGGTCGATGGTGAACCAGGTGATGTCGCCGGAGCGCTCGTTCGCGGCGTAGAGGAAGCCGTTCGCCGAGGTGAGGGCCCGGGGCCAGTGGCCGCCGCAGGTGACCGTGCCCACCAGATGCAGTTCCTCGCCCTCGACGGCGAACGTGGACACCACGTCCTCGCCGCGGGTGGCGGTCCACACGAAACGGCCGTCGGGTGACGCGACGATGCCCGACGGGTAGGCGTCACCGGCCGGCTGCCCGGCCAGCACCGGGGCCTCGGCCAGCGGTTTCAGCGAGCCGTCCGCTGCGTCCCAGCGGCAGACGGTGACGGTCGGGGTCAGTTCGTTCAGCACGTAGGCGTATGAGCCGCGCGGGTGGAACGCCAGGTGCCGGGGCCCGGAGCCGGGGCGCAGGGCGATCTCCCGGTGCACTTCGAGGCTCCCGTCGGTCAGCGTGCACACCCGTACGGAGTCCGTGCCGAGGTCCACGCTGACGGCCCACCGGCCGCTCGGATCGGGCTGCACCTGGTGGGCGTGCGGGCTCTGCTGGCGCGGTGTGTGCGGGCCGGAGCCGGTGTGCCGGAGCACGCCGGACGCGGCGGGGGCGAGGGTGCCGTCGGCGCGCAGGGGCACGGTGGTGACGCTGCCGGAGCCGTAGTTGGCGGTCAGGACGTGGCCGGCGAACAGGCTGAGGTGCGTGGGGCCGCTGCCGTCGACCGGCACCGCGGAGCCGGCCGGCTCGGGCTTGTCGCCGGTCACGCGGTACGCGGCCACCGCGCCGTCGGCGGTCTCGCTGACCGCGTAGAGCGTGTCCCCGTCGGGCGACAGGGCGAGATACGAGGGGTCGGGCACGGTCTCCACGCTGCCCAGGACGGTGAGCGCGCCGGTGTCCGGGTCCACGGCCGCCGTCACGATCCCGGCGCCCCCGGCCGCCGTGAACGACCCGATGAAGGCCCGCCGCTGTCGCCTGCCGCCGTCTGCCACCGCTGTCCCCTCTCGGTGCCTGTGTTGTCGGAGGTGACGCTAGCAGTCGATCACAATCGGTCTAGACCAAATCGGGCGTCGTCAGGGGATTCACGTTCCGACGAGGGGCGAGCGCGACGGGGCCCGCAGCGGCTTAGCGAGGTCCGCGAGGGCCCGCTCCACGCCATGCAGGTGGGCCAGCGCCGGCTCCGTCGCGGTGGCCTCGATGGCGGACTCGGGGACGTCGCCACCGCCGGTGAGCGCCTCGACGGCGGCCTCGACGCGCCAGCAGGCAGCGGCGAGGCGTGCGTCGTGCGAGGCCTCGGGATCGGCGGCGACGGCGGCCAGGCCGCGGATCTCGCGGGCGCAGTCGTCGAGGAGGGCGAGCACGCGGCGGGCGCGGCGCTTGCGGCCGAGCATCGGGTTGAGCGGGTGGACCAGCGGGGCGACCGAGAGCCGTACACGGCCGAGCAGCTGCTCCAGTTCGGCCACCCGGGTGGTCGGGTCGGCGCCTTCGTCTCCGGCGAGGCGAGCGGTCGCCTCGGCGGTGGCCGCGTGCACGCAGTGCAGTGCCCGCTGGATCCAGGCATCGTTCGTGGCGTGCGTGGTGACCGGCAGGACGAGGACCACGGCCAGCGCGGCACACAGCGCGCCCACACCGGTCTCTGCAAGACGGAGCCCGAGCAGGCTGGGGTCCAGCACGCCCAGCAGGCCGTAGAGCAAGCTGACCATGACCGTCACCGCCAGCATCATCCAGGAATACGAGACGGCGGCGCTGTAGAAGATGCCGAAGACACAGACCGCGACCAGGGCGGCCGTCGGCGCGGGAGCGCCGTGCAGCGGGATGGCGACCAGCAGGCCGACAGCGATACCGATCACAGTTCCGAAGAGCCGGCGGAAACCGCGGACCAGGGTTTCGCCGCGAGAAGCTGTGTTGACGAAGATCCACCAGACAGTGCCGACGGCCCAGTACCAGCGCTCTTCGGAGAGCAGCTGCCCGACCAGAAGCGCGAGAGCCGAGGCAGCAGTGGCCTGGAAGGCTTGCCGGGTGGTGGGCCGCGCCAATCCGCTGCCGGGCAGGGCCGGCGGGGCTGCCGCGGGTGGGGTGTGACGCTCGATGGGCCAGAGCACGAAGCGCGTGGCGCCGGCCGCGAAGAGGGCAAGGCCCACGGCGGTGTACAGCTCGGGCAGCTGAGCGGGAACCGCGTGCAGGAACTGCGTGATGAAGAAGTTCATGAACGCGAAGATCCCGAGCGCGTGGCCCCGTGGGCCCCAGCGGCGGGCATAGACCCCACAGAAGACGACGGCCAGGAACGCGGCGTCACGGGCCGGGGTCATGCCGTGCAGTGTGGTGGCAAGTGCCAGCACGGGGAATCCGGCCACGGGAAGAAGGACGGTGGTGATCCGCTGGTCACGGACGGTCGCATCGGTGACCGTGAAGAGAGCGAGCAGCGCCGCCAGCCCTCCGGTGATCGATGCGGTGAGCGATAGCCCGCAGAGTTCGGAAACGGCGACGGCGACGGCGACACCGACGACAGCGCGGGTCGCGTTCCGCAGCCTCAAGCGCCCCGGGTCCGGAGCCACGAACATCCTTTTCACAGCGGTGCGCCGCCCCCCTTGTGGTGGTACGCGTCCTGCCCACGGCCGTCCTGGGTGGCGGACAACAAGCAGGCACGACGAAGGCACCGCGGTCCGGACCCGGCCTCGTCGCCGTCCGGCGCTGCGCGGCGCCGCAAGTACATGGATAGGGCAAAGATAACCACCTCCGGGCCCACTGGCTCAACTGTCGCGAGATTGACTGCGCCAATGGCACAGCTGCTCAGCCTCGATGTCGACCGATGGGTAGCCAATGGTTCAGACTTCACCCAGCCCATGGGCAGCGTCTGACCTCAGGGGGCGGGCCGACCTTAGGTACCAGCGAATCCCCGGTTACGGATCCGGGATCTCACGCACGGCCACACCAGCGATCAGCTACCTGCGGAGAGGTCCCCGTCAAGGAGCCGTGCCGTGAGTTCCATGCACCGCGTTCGGGCCGCGGAGAAGCCATAGGGCATCTTCACCGATCTGGTGGTAGTGACGAATGGCGCGCGGGGTGGTTCCGGCAGAGGCGGCGGCATCGCCGATCTTGACCTCGCGGGGAGGCGTGGCGGAGGGGTACGTCGCTCGACGACACCACATGCCGCTACGGCATGTGCAACTACCCAGGACCGGAATGGGTGGGGAGATCCGTCGAGCAGGTCTGATGGCACCCCGAACGGCGCCGGCCGGGGAGCAGTTGACCCCACGCAGGGTTCAGGTACTCGGCCTCGTCGCGCGAGGTCTGTCCAACAGCGACAAGGTCAGCTCGGTTCGCGAGCCCCGGTGATCACATCGACGGCGTGTCGGCGATGCGCGGCGAAGAGGCGGACTGCGGTATCGGTGCCGCGGGAGCGCAGGGCCGCGACGAGTTCGCGGTGCTCATCCGGGATGCGGGTCAGGTATCCGTCGGTGCTGTGGCCGATCCGGGTCAGCAGGAAGAGGTGAACCTGGCACCGTATGCCCTCCCAGGCATCCACCAGTCGCTGGTGGCGGGCGGCGGTGAAGACGGCGTCGTGGAAGACGATGTCCAGGCGGACCATCTCATGCTCGTCGCCGGCGCGCTCCATCAGGGCGGTGATCTGGTCCAGTGAGGCGAGGTCGTCCGCGGAGGCGAGGTCGAGCACACGCCGCACGGCCAGGTCCTCCAACGCACCGCGCAAGCTGTGAAGTTCGGCGATGTCCTCGGGCGAGAGCGTGGTGACGGTGGTTCCGCGGTGCCACGCGCAGTGCACCAGGCCCTCCCGTTCCAGCAGCCGCAGGGCCTCGCGAACAGGGCCTCGGCTGACGTCCATCACTCCGGAGAGCTCCACCTCGCGCAGCTGCTCACCGGGGGCGTACGCGCCGCTGAAGATGGCGTCGCGGATCCGGTCCGCGACCTCGTCGGCCAAGCCTCGCCGACGCGCTGGAGAGACCTTGCCCGGCTCGCTCATCGCCCCGCTCACCACTCAGTTCTCTCGTTGATGCCCTCGTACAAGCTCAGCATGATGTCGTAATGTTAACATTCAGCCACTCCATCAGCCGAGTTCATCCGGCCACAGGAAGGCAGCAATGACCGTTCTCGACTCCCCCATCCCGCGGTTCCACCTGGCCATGCCGGTCGACGACCTCGACGCCGCGCGCACCTTCTACGGCGAGGTGCTGGGCCTGAAACAGGGACGCAGTGCGGACACGTGGGTGGACTGGGACCTGTACGGCCACCAGTTCGTCACCCACCTCGCGCCCGAGCGTCCGCAGCGAATCCACAACCCTGTCGACGGCCACGACGTGCCGGTGCCTCACTTCGGGCTGATCCTTACGGTTGCCGCGTTCCACGGTCTGGCCGAGCGACTGCGCACGGCGGGCACCGAATTCGTCATCGAACCCTATGTGCGCTTCGAGGGTCAGAAGGGCGAGCAGTGGACCATGTTCCTCCACGATCCGGCCGGAAACGCCCTGGAGTTCAAGGCGTTCGCCGATGACTCCCAGGTCTTCGTCGCCTGACACCGGCGACCTTGGCGAACCCCAATGGTGCAAGAGTGGAGAAGAGTATGAAGGTGTTTCAGATCGGCGCCGCCGGAGGCGTCGGTCGCAGGCTCGCGCAGCTGCTCACCGCCCGCGGCGACCAGGTGACCGGCATGCACCGCTCCCCCCTCCAGGCCGACACGGTCCGGACCTCCGGCGCCACACCGGTCACCGGAGACCTGATCGAGGACTCCGTGGAGGAGCTGGCGGCCAAGTTGAGCGGGCACGAAGCGGTGGTGTTCTCGGCCGGCGCCCACGGCACCGGCAGGGACAAGACGACGCTGATCGACGGCGAGGGCCTGCAGAAGGCCGCCGACGCCGCCGAGCGTGCCGGTGTCCGTCGGTTCGTGCTGGTCTCGGTGTTCCCTGACGCCCTGCGCGACGGCGAGCGCAGCGAGGGCTTCGAGCACTACATCAAGGTCAAGAAGGCCGCGGACGTGTACCTGACCCGGACCGGCCTGGACTGGCTGATCGTCCGCCCCGGCACGCTCCTCGACACCCCCGGCACCGGCCGGGTGACGGCAGGTCCGGCGGTCGAGTACGGCGACGTACACCGCGACGACGTGGCGGCCTTCATCGACGCCGTCCTGCACGAGCCTGCCCTCAACCGGACCATCGTCGAGCTCACCTCCGGCGACACCCCCATCGGCGACGCGGTCGCTGCCCTCGCGACCTGACCATCGGTCTGCGGGCGCATCCATCACCACTGCCCGGACGACACGTCGACTCAGCCGAGATGTGGCCGAGCAAGCCCGAGATCGTAGGCGAAGATCACGGCCTGGATGCGGTCACGGGCGCCGATCTTGGCCAGGACCCGGCCGACGTGGGTCTTGACGGTGGACTCGGATACCACAAAGCGGTCGGCGATCTCCCCGTTGGTCCAGCCCTTGCCAATGGCGACGAGGATCTCTCGCTCGCGGTCGGTCAGCGAGGCAAACCGCGGGTCCTCGGCGGCATCGGCCGTGCGCTGCTGCAGTTGGTGGGCATATTCGTCCAGGAGGCGGCGGGTGAGGGCGGGGGCGATGACGGCATCGCCCTGGGCGACCGCGCGGATACCTGCGAGGAGTTCGTCGGGGCGGGCGTCCTTGAGGAGGAAGCCGCTCGCACCGGCGCGCAGGGCATCGTGGACGTACTCGTCCAAGTCGAAGGTGGTCAGGACGAGGACGCGGGAGCGACCACCGGAGGCGATGATTCGGCGGGTGGCCTCGATGCCGTCCATGCCCGGCATGCGTACGTCCATGAGGACGACATCGGGGCGTAGTTCGGCGGCCATACGCACGGCTTCGGCTCCGTGAGAGGCCTCGCCGACCACGTCGGTTTCTGGTAGGGACTCCAGCAGCAGGCGGAAGCCGTACCGCTGGAGCTGCTGGTCGTCCACGATGAGCACGGTGGTCATCTGGCGCCCCCTCGAGAAGTGAGGTCGAGCGTGGCCTCCACGCCCCATCCTCCGCCCGGCACCGGCCCCGCGCTGACGATCCCGCCGTAGAGAGCCGCTCGCTCTCGCATGCCCACCAGACCATGTCCTTCCTCGTTCGGCCGCCCGGACCGGCCACCCTCGCCGCCGTCCTGAACTCGTATGGTCACCTGTGTGTCCTGCACGGCGATCGCAAGGTCGACCCGCGTGGCGGCACCAGCATGTTTGAGGGTGTTGGTGAGGGCTTCCTGCACAATGCGGTAGACCGTCAGCTGTACTCCGCTGTCCAGCACGTCCATGTCCCCGCTGGTGCGGTAGACGACCTCCAGCCCGGCAGCGCGGACGCCGGCGCACAGGGCGTCGATATCCGCGACGCCGGGTTGCGGGCTGAGTTCGGGCGCGTTCTTGAGGCCGTCGGTCTCCTCACGCAGGACGCCCAGCACCCGCCGCAGCTCGCTCAGTGCCTGGCGGCCGGTGTCGCCGATCATCAGCAGGGTCTCCTTGCCTCGTTCGGGGGCGATGTCGGTGGCGTACGCGCCGGCGTCGGCGAGGGTGATCATGACGGCCAGGTTGTGGCCGACGATGTCGTGCATCTCCCGGGCCACTCTCGTGCGCTCGGTGGCGGTCGCCAGCCTGCTTCGCTGGTCGCGCTCGATCTCCAGACGGGCCGCCCGCTCCCGTAGCCCGGCGAGCTGAGCCCGGCGGATCCGTACCATCAGGCCGAGCGCGACGGCGGCGGTCGTGGTGGCGAGGAGGAAGAACAGCGCGTCCGAGACAGGCATCGCCGCCGATATACGCACCGCGACCAGCACCATCGCGCCCGCCGTGACCCCGCAGGCCCACGGCAGGTGCCGTAGCCGCCCGTGCAGAGCCAGGCTGTACAGGGCGATGAACAGGGCGACATCCGCGCGCAGCGCGACCTGAAGCGACCACTGGAGGACGAACACCGCCGCGACGGCGCCGAACGCCACCAGCGGCCTTCGACGCCGCCACAGCAGCGGCAGCACCAGCCCGGCCTGCAGGGCGAGGATCCCCGCCACGGGCACCTCGGTGAACAGGGCGTGGATCTCGCGTGGGGCGTCGCCTTCCACGGCACCGCCGTCCAGCACATCCGGCAGACAGAACAGCAGGAAGACCAGCCCGACGACCGCGGCGTCGAGCGCCCACGGGTGTGCCCGGTCCGCCTGCCGCAGCCGCCGGCCGATACGGCCCAGGCGGGCGAGCGGCAGGCCCGTCCCGCTCAGGTCGTCGGCGGTCATGGAAGTCACCTGCCCATAGTGCGGGTCGTCAGACGTCCCGGCGCACGAGCCGGTACGCCGCTCCCGCCAGCGCGAGCGCCGTCCAGCCGATGAAGACCAGCAGCCCGGCCGTCGGCGACAGGGTGCCGGCTTCGTGGGTCAGGGCGAAGATCGACTCCCCCGCGGCGTCGGGCAGGTACTTGCCGACGTTGTCCTGCCAGGAGCTGGGCAGCAGCGAGAGCAGCAGCGAGACCATCATCAACGCGCCGACCAGGACCGAGATCCCGCCCGCGACCGACCGCAGCAAGGCGCCCAGGGCGGCGCCGAGCACTCCGACCAGGCCGAGGTAGAGACCCGCACCCAGCAGGCTGCGTACGGCACCCGCGTCCGAGAGGCTCATCGCCGCGGGCGTGCCGGACACGATCGCGCCGGTGAAGAGGAAGGCGAGGAACACGCCGACCGTGCCCACGACCAGGGAGACCAGCCCGAACATCGCCGCCTTGGACCACAGCACGGGCAGCCGGCGCGGCACCGCCGCCAGCGTCGAGCGGATCATGCCGGTCGAGTACTCACCTGCCGTGACCAGCACGCCGAGCACACCGAGGGCGAGTTTGGCGAAGTTCACACCGAACAGGGCCAGACTCACGGCTGTCTCGCTCGCCAACTCCCCGCTTGGCGGCTTGCCGCCGCTGACCTGGGACTCGTACTGCACGGCGGCGATCGCCCCGACCGCCACCAGGAACAGCAGGGCCAGCCCCAGCGTGATCCACGTCGAACGCAGCGACCACAGCTTGGCCCACTCGGCATGCAGTACGCGCCATGCCGTCACCCGGTAGACGGGGCGAACGGGGGCCTTCTCGGGGGTCTCCGGTGTCGCGGTCAGCGTGCTCATGCCGCCCTCCCGGGGGTCTCGATGCCGGTCGTGGAACCGTGGTACTCCACGGCATCCCTGGTGAGGTCCATGAACGCCTCCTCCAGCGACACCGTCCGCGCGCTCAGCTCGAACAGTGCGATCCCGTGCTCCGCCGCCTTCAGCCCGATCTCGCGGGCGGTCAGGCCGGTCACATGCAGTTCCTCGGAGCCCGCCCGCCCGGTGATCTCGACGCCGTGCCCCGTCAGGACCTCCCGCAGCCGAGCCGGGTCCTGTGCGGCCACCGTCACCGCGTTGCCGCCCGCCTCACGGACCAGGTCCTGCACGGTGGTGTCCGCCAGCAGCCGGCCGCGGCCCACGATGATCAAGTGGTCCGCGACCAGTGCCATCTCACTCATCAGGTGTGACGACACGAACACCGTCCGGCCCTCGGCCGCGAGCCCCGTCAGAAGGTTCCGGATCCACAACACGCCCTCGGGATCGAGCCCGTTGACCGGCTCATCCAGCATCACCGTCTGCGGATCGCCCAACAGCGCTGCCGCGATGCCGAGCCGCTGCCCCATGCCGAGCGAGAAGGCTCCGGCCCTCTTCTTCGCCACGCTGGCCAGACCGGCGAGGTCGATGACCTCGTCCACCCGGTGGCGCGGAATCCCGTGCGTCAGCGCGAGCGCGTTCAGATGCTGGTACGCCGAACGGCCCGGGTGGATCGACTTCGCCTCCAGCAGCGCGCCCACCTCCTGCAGTGGTGCCCGATGCCGGGCGTAGTGGCGCCCATTGACCTTCACGGAGCCGCTCGTCGGGGCGTCCAGGCCGACGATCATGCGCATGGTCGTCGACTTCCCCGCGCCGTTGGGACCGAGAAAGCCGGTCACGGTGCCCGGCTGTACGACGAAGTCCAGCCGGTCGACGGCCGTCTTCTCCCCGTACGTCTTCGTCAGCTGATGTGCCTCGATCATTCGCGTTCCCTCTCCCGGCTTGCGACCACAGACGGTCCTGGTGGCCTCGCCGAAACGCTAAGTGCGGGGCAACGCCGATCCGGTGGTACCGGGGACCGAACCCGGGCGAAGAGCGTCGTACCGCGGTACGACGCGCGGTTTTCATGGTGGTTACACGGGACGAAGGGGGCGTCGCTCCCCGGGAAGCCCCCCGGATATCGACGTCCCGCACAACATCGCCCCTGATGAAGGAAGCGAAGACCTCAGCCGCGAAAGTAGGTGACGTGGGCGGGTGCAGGACGCCAGAGGCCGGAATGCGGACTTCAGCGGCCATCAGGCGGGCGTCTGGGGTCCGGCTGCCTACAGTGGAGTGAGCAACGCTCTGATAAGGGAGACCGGGATGGACGACGCTCCCATCACGGCTGTCTCCGCGGAAACCAGCCGCAGTACCTCGGCGACCATCCAGCCGAACATCCTGCGTTACCTGACCGTGGGTGGCCGAGGAGTACGGCGTCGCCCTCCAGCCCCTGCTGACGCGGATGGGCCTGGACGAGGCGGTCATGCGCTCCGCCGAGTTGCGGGTGTCGTACCGGCAGGGCAGTGCGGTGATCCGTCGTGCGGTGGAACTGACCCGGGACGAGCATCTGGGCCTGCGCGTGGGCGCCGCGCAGCACCTCACGGCGTGGGGGCTTCTCGGCTTCGCTCTGATGGCCGCCGACAGTCTGCGGGACGCCATCGCGACGGGGGTGAGGTACCAGAATCTGTCCGGCGCGATGACGGTCTGGTCGGTCGCTGAGGACGACGACGGCTACGCGCTGCGGGCGGATCTGCCCGACCCCGCGGTGGACCCGGCCGTCGCCGTGTTCCTGATCGAGGAGGCGTTCGCGAGCGTGGTGACGTTGACCCGCCTCAGCGCCGGCATCGAATTCGCCCCGCAGAGCCTCGAGTTCACCTTCTCCGCCCCACAGGACCCGCACTCGTTCGCCACGTTGTTCGGCTGCCCGATCCGGTTCTTGTCGGCGCGGAACCGCTTGGTCTTCCCCGCCGCGTGGCTGCGGATGAGCATGCCAGGACGGGATCCGGTCGCCTTCGCGGGGACGCTGGAGCTGCTGGATGAGCAGATGGCCGCGCGTCGTGACCAACAGGACCTGCTGGAAGTGCTGGAGATCTCGATCGCGCAGGGTCTTCCCCATGTGCCTTCGTTCGTCGAACAGGCCCGCCGCCATGCGTCCAGCGAGCGCACCCTGCGCCGCCGTCTGGCCGAGTGCGGAACAACGTACGAGGCAGTCGTCGACGGCGTACGCCGCGAACGGGTCGACCGGCTGCTGCGCCGACCGGAACTGACGCTGCGCGATGTCGCCTCCCAGTCGGGCTTCTCCGACGTTCGGGCCCTGCGCCGGGCGGTGCGCCGCTGGCACGGTGTCGCTCCGCACGAATTGCGCGCTGCGCTCTTGGCGCGGCGGCCTTCGTCGGAGCCTGAGGGCGCAGTGCGCGCCCGGCTGAGCAAGACGGCCGGATCGGTCTGATGCGGCAGCTCGTCCGTGCCGCAACAGCCCGATACATCTCACTGCCGGCCCCGCACACGCGCACTCCCCTCCCCGGCCCGCGGGATCAGCGGGTGCGGATCCAGACGGTCTTCTGCCGCGTCCACTGCTCGAAGGCCGAGGTGGACTTCTCCGCGCCGCCGAATCCGGACTGCTTCCAGCCGCCGAAGGGGGTGGTGATGTCCCCTTCGCTGTACGCGTTCACGGAGACCACGCCTGCCTGGATCCCGCGCGCCAGACGGAAGGCGGCGTCGAGGTCACGCGTCCATACCGAGGCGGCCAGCCCGTACTCGGTGGCGTTCGCCAGGCGTACCGCCTCGGTCTCGGACGCGAAGGTCTGGACGGTGACGACCGGGCCGAAGAGCTCCCGGGTCAGAACCTCGCTCCGCTCGGGAGCGCGAGTGACCACAGTGGGCGGGTAGTAGGCGCCACGAGGTGGCAGACCGTGCGGCAGCCCGGCGGTATGGATCTGGGCTCCCGCGGCCCGGGCGGAGTCCACGGCGGTTGCGACGCGCTTGAACGCGTCGTGGCTGATCAGCGGTCCGATCCGGGTCTCCGGCTCGGCCGGGTCTCCGATGACCAGTGCCTGGGCGGCGGCGGTGAACCGTTCGATCACCTCACCGGCGATGTCCTGGTGGACCAGGACGCGCGAGCCGGCCGTGCAGTTCTGTCCCATCGTCAGGAACGCGGCCTCGATCATGTGGTCGATGAGTTCGTCGCCGAAGCTCAGCGCGTCAGCCATCAGGACCTGCGGGCTCTTGCCGCCCATTTCGAGGGAGATCCGTTTGAAGTTTGTCTCTGCCGCGTCGGCGAGGATTCGGCGCCCGGTGGCGGTGGAGCCGGTGAACGACAGCGCGCCGACGTACCGGTCGCGGGCGAGCGCCGTGCCTGCGACCGGACCGTGGCCGGGCAGCACGGTCAGCACCCCCTCCGGCAGGCCCGCCTCCGCGGCGAGCCGCGCCAGGTACAGGGCCGAGCGCGGCGTCGCCTCGGCGGGCTTGAGCAGCAGGCTGTTCCCTGCGGCGAGCGCCGGTCCGACCTTCCACGCGGCCATGGCCAGTGGGTAGTTCCACGGCAGGATCGCCGCGGCCACTCCGACCGGCTCCCGGCTTATGAGACCTAGGTGCTCGTGACCAGTGGGTGCGAGACGACCGAAGATCTTGTCCGCCGCCTCGGCGAACCACCGGATCGATTCGATCGCCCCCGGTACGTCGCCGGTGCGGCACTCAGTGATCGGTTTGCCCGCGTCCTCGGTGTCCAGCCGTGCCAGGATCTCAGCGTCACGTTCCATGAGGTCGGCCAGGCGCAGCAGTACCGCGGCCCGCTCCCTCGGCGGCAGTCCGGACCAGGCCCCGCCCTCGTACACCCGGTGCCCGCGTTCTGCCGCTTCGGCGACCTCGCGCGTGGTCGCGGCGGGCAGCGTGGTGATCAGCTCGCCGGTCGCCGGATTGACGACGCGCAGGATCTCGTCGGCTACTGCAGTGGATGTGCTGCTCATGCTTCCTCCACCAGTTCCCATCGGCCGTTGGTCTGACGTGCCAAACCGCGGCGGCGCAGGTCCTCCAGATAGCGGGCCATGCCGCGTTCGCCGCGCTTGCGGAACAGCGGGAAGAGCTTGGGCAGTAGGTTCGGCGCCAGCATCGCGATCCGCACCAGCCAGGATTCACCGGGGCGGGCGTAAGCCTCCAGACGCGGCTTGTCCAGGAGGCTCACCACGGCCGTCACCACGTCGGACGGCTGCTGCGGGGGATCTTGGAACTGCATGGAGTTGCCGCCGTCCACGGCCTCCTGGCGCAGCATCCGGGTGTCGGTTGCCGATGGCAGCACCGAGCCGGCCTTGATGCCCTTGTCCTTCAGGTCGAGCGCGATGGAGAGCATCGCACCGCGAAGCCCGAACTTCGACGCCGTGTAGATCGGTGTCTCGCCCAGCGGGAAGATCCCGCCCAGCGACACCGTGGTGATCACTCGGGGGTCGCGGGAGGCGCGCAGGTGCGGTATCGCGATCCGAGTAGTGATCAGCGGGGAAAGCAGGTTGAGGTTGATCTCCTGCTCGATACTCTCGACGCTGCGCACGTCGAAGCGTTCGGCACTGGTCATGCCGACGTTGTTGACCAGCACGTCCAAGCGGCCGTAAGCGACGGCGATGTCCTCGAGCATTTGCTCCACCGCAGAGCGGTCGAGCAAGTCGCAACCCATCCCCGTGTGCCCGGTCCCAGGCAGGTCGGCCGCGACCTGCTTGGCGCGCGCGCTGTCGATGTCGACGACGACGCAGAGGGCGCCGCCGGAAGCGAAGCGTCGGCACATCGCGCTGCCGATCCCGCCCGCACCGCCAGTCACCGCGATGACCTGATCGCGGAAGTCGTAGCTCATGAAGCCACCGCCTCGGGTGCGGGCGTCGTCTGCGGTGGGCGGCCTTCAGTCCGCCAGCCCATCGCGGCCGCGGTCTTGCCGAGGTACTTCACGAAGGCACCGCTGTCGACGTAGCCGGTGTGCCGCGGCGAGGCGACGAACTTCAATCCGCCGGACAGGTCTGGACGGTCATGGCGAATCATGCGGGCGAACCGCTCGGCGTTGGGCAGCCGGCGCTGGGTGTCGTGGATGAAGCCGGCGATCAACTGTGCCTGAGTGTCGAAGAGTTGATAGGCACCGGAGTTCGTCTCCACGAAGCCCACTCCGAACAGGCCGCGGTGCGCACGGGAGAACGCCGACAGATACAGGTCGGGGTGTTGCTCATCACCGAAGTAGTCCTGCGCGGCCGGAACCAGGTGCTTGTAGCCCGTCGCCAGCAGGATCAGGTCGAAGTCGTCGCTGGTGCCATCGGTGAAGTGCACCGACCTGCCGTCCGTGCGGGCGATGCCGGGCTTGGCCGTGATGTCGCCGTGCTGCAGATGATGGATCAGCATCGAGTTGACCGCGGGGTGCGTCTCGAAGAGCTTGTGGTCGGGCTTCTGCAGGCCCAGTCGCGTCGGGTCGCCGTTGATGATCCGCAGAAGGGCCCCGAAGAGCCGCTGCTCCAGCCACATGGGCATTTTCGGCCCGGTATGGGCGAGCGTGTCGACCGGTCGGCCGAAGAGGTGCTTGGGGATGAACCAGTAACCGCGGCGCATGCTGATCACCGCGCGATCGGAGACCCGTGCCGCGTCGCAGGCGATGTCACAGCCGGAGTTCCCCGCTCCCACGACCAGCACTCGCTTGCCCCGCAATTCGTCACTGCTGCGGTAGCTGACGGTGTGCCGGATCTCGCCGGTGAAGTGACCCGGCAGGTCAGGGACATTGGGGTGCCATTGCGCGCCCGTGCACATCACCACGTGCCCGTGCACGCTCTGGCGCCCGTCCGCGCGGGTGACCGTCCAGGTGCCGTCCGCGTTCTTGCCCACGCTCTGGACCTCGACACCGAACTCGATCCGGTCCAGCAGTCCGTACGCTTCGGCGAACGACGTCAGATAGGACAGGATCTGCCGGTGCGGTGGATAGTCCGCGAAGTGATCCGGCATCGGGAAGCCGCCGAACCCCGAAAGCGTCTTGCTGGAGATGAAGTGGGCCGATTCATACATAGGGCTTCCGGGGTTGTCTATATCCCACAGACCCCCAGGCCCCGAATGCCGCTCGATATGCGTATAGGGAAGATTTCGTTCGGTCAGGGCCCGAGCAACGGCCAGCCCCGCGGGTCCCGCCCCGATCACGCATGTGTCGTATTCATTATCCGTCACGACTCTGCTCCCTTTCCTTTCGCGCCCGGCAAGTGATGTAGGGAGCCTATTCACGCCGCGTTCAGCAGGAACTGACCTGTGCGGCCGCAGAGAGGACTCCAGCGGCCAGGCGGAAGCGGCTTTCGCATACCGGATTCATCGCCGCCGAGTTGGGCATGGCCCAGGCGAGCGGGCCGCACGGACGATGCCGGATATCAGCCGCGCGGCTGCCGGGCTTGGGTGCGAGACGGGCCCCGGACCACCTCTCAGCGTTCGGCCTTGCGCTGGTGACGCCAGGCCAGGTAGTGGTCGACGAGCGTCTCGTCGATGGGACGGTAGACGAGCCCCAACTCTGCAACGCTTCTGCGGTTGTTCACGGCGAACCGGATGCCGAGGTGCTTGCGTGTGTAATCCGGTGTCAGCCCGAAGGCAGGACCCAGAAGCCTCACCGTCCAGTGCGGCAGGCCATGTCGGGGCAGGCGCAGGTCCCGGGGGAATCTGCTTCGGAGGACTCGCGACATCTCGAGGAAGGAGACCATCTCCGGCGCCGCGAGGATGTACCGCCCGTGCGCGTCGGGCTGCTCGGCGGCTTTGATGTGGGCGGCGGCGAGATCTCGGACGTCGACGACGGTGAAGGAGAAGTCTGGGGCCCCGTAGAAGAAGTAGCCCTTGAACAGCTCATCAAGAAGGAACAGGCTCCCGGACTCCGACGCAGGCGTCAGCGATGGACCCAGCACCAGCCCTGGATTGACCGACACCATGCGCCAGCGGTCCTGAGCCCTTGCCGCCTCCCACGCTGCCTGCTCGGCGACGGTTTTTGAGTAGTGATACGGGTTGTTCTCCACCGTGCTGGTCGTGTTGAAGTACTGCTCGGAGAGGATCTGGCCCTCCATACTCAGCACGTCGATGTAGTCCCCGAAGATGGCACCGACGGTGGACGTGAAGACCAGTCTGTCGACGGTTTGTGTCCGCTCGACGCTCGCAAGGACATTACGGGTGCCGGTCAGAGCCGGTTCGACGACGTCCCGCTGCCCATCCGTGATTTTCTCCGGCATGAGGAAGGGCGAGGCCACGTGGAAGACGATCCGGCAGCCCTTCATCGCCTGGTCGAACGAACCGTGAGCCAGAAGATCCGCTTCGAAAAGCTCCAGCTGGCCCGGGAATCGGTTCTGCATGGCCCGCAGAGGCTGCACCTTCGGCGCGTTGGCAAGGGACCGCACGGTGGTGTGCACGGTGTAACCCCGCGCCAGGAGTTGCGTCACCAGATGGCTGGCGACGAACCCGCTGCCGCCGGTGACCAGGACCGCTTCGCCCATATCGCCCACCCCATCCTTGATCCGACTGCGCCGCCGACAACCGGAACATACGCGCCCGCGGCACAGCTGGAACTGACCTGCGCGGTCGCGGAGGGGACTCCAGCGGCCAGCGCGCTGTGCGCTTGGCCGCTGCTGCTCGGGAGGGCCTCCGCGCCGGCGCACGCCACGCCGCACCGCTCGTCGCGGAGAAGTAATGCTGGACCATTGGCACAGATATATCGGATCCGGCTCGTCCATCGACGGGTCAACGGACCAGGAACGAGGAGGCCGAGCGCCATGGCCGTGGACGAGCTCGACACCCGCATCCTGCGGCTGCTGCTGGAGCAGCCCAGGACGAGCGTGCGGGAGTACGCCCGAATCCTCGGCGTCGCCCGCGGGACGTTGCAGGCCCGCCTGGACCGGCTGGAGCGGGACGGCGTGATCACCGGGACCGGCCCGGCGCTCTCCCCCGCCGCGCTCGGTCATCCGGTGCTGGCGTTCGTGCACATCGAGGTCACGCAGGGCCATCTCGACGATGTGGGCGACGCGCTGGCCGCGGTACCGGAGATCGTGGAGGCCTTCTCGATCACGGGCGGCGGGGATCTGCTGACCCGGGTGGTGGCGCGGGACAACGCGCACCTGGAGGACGTGATCCAGAAGCTGATCAGCCTGCCGGGCGTCGTCCGCACCCGGAGCGAGGTGGCCCTGCGCGAACGCGTGCCGCACCGGCTGCTGCCGCTGGTCGAGTCGATCGGCCGCGCGGCTGGGAAATGACGGTGGGCATCCTGGACCCATGAACAATCTCGGCCCCACCGCGGTCATCTTCGATCTCGACGGAACGCTCGTGGACAGCGAGCCCAACTACTTCGAAGCGGGCCGTCAGGTCCTCGCCGAGCAGGGCGTCCCGGATTTCACCTGGGCGGACCACGAACGGTACGTCGGGATCAGCACGCAGGAGACCGTGGCGCTGTGGAGGGAGCGATACGGCTTGCGCGCGTCGGTCGCCGAGCTGCTCGCCGCGAAGAACCGTGCCTATCTGGAGCTGGCCCGCACCGCCACGCGCGCGTACCCCGAGATGCGCACGTTCGTGGAGCTGCTGGCCGGCGAGGGCGTGCCCATGGCCGTGGCCTCGGGTTCGTCACCCGAGGCCATCGAGGCGATCCTGGCCGGTACTGGCCTGGATGCCCACTTGCGCACCATCGTGTCGGCCGACGAGGTCGAGCGCGGCAAGCCCGCCCCCGACGTCTTCCTGGAGGCGGCCCGCCGGCTCGGCGCGGCCCCGGCCGACTGCGTGGTCCTGGAGGACGCGGCGCCCGGTGCCGCCGCCGCACACGCTGCCGGGATGCGCTGCATCGCCATCCCCTATGTCGCCGCGCAGGCCGACGCGCCGGAGTTCGCGACGGCGGGGCTGCTCCTGCGCGGCGGACAGGCCGAGTTCACGGCGCGGGCCGCTTACGACTGGCTCGCGCGGTAGCGCTCCGCTGGAGGTCCGGTGCGTCGACTGCGGGCCGGTGGGGGCTGGTCGCGCCCACGCGGCGGTAGCCGCAAATCGACACAGCCCCGCGCCCCTGCGGGGCGCTCATGGCCGCGCCTCGTACCGCGGTTTCGGGGCGGGCTGGATGTTCTGGTTGAGGCGGAAGACGTTGTCCGGGTCGCGGTCGGCCTTGATGCGGGCCAGGCGGTCGTAGTTGCCGCGGTAGCTCGCGCGGACCCGCTCCTGGCCCTCGTCCATCATCATGTTGACGTAGGCGCCGCCCGCCGAGTGCGGATGCAGGGCCTCGAAGTAGTCGACGGTCCACCGCTTGACGAGGTCGGCGTTGGCCGGGTCGGGGTCGACGCCCGCGTAGACGGAGGCCCAGCGTGCCTCGCGGTAGGCCCAGGGGGTGTCCGTGGGTCCGACGTCGTGGGCGGCGCCGTCGATCGGGTAGAGGTGCATCGTCGACTGCATGGTGGGCACCTCGGCGCCGAACTTGGCGTGGAGTTCGACGGCTTCGTCGGGGATCTCGTTGACGAAGTCGGCACGCCAGTACCACTGGTGGCCCGGCGGGTACAGGCCGTCGAACATGGACTGCAGGTCGGGGTGGGGCATCGGGCCGGGCGCGTGCAGCAGGGGTGTCGGCAGGGCGTCGAGCAGCGGGGCCATCTCGCGAGCGGCGGCCTCGGTGTCGTCGCCCGTGTAGCACCACACGACGCCGGCGATCTTGCGCAGGTGGAGTTCCTCGGGGAACGGCGGAGCCGGCGGCACCGTGCCGTGCAGGAAGAACCCGTTGAGTTCGCGGGGTGCGTTCGGCAGGAAGTCCCGGTAGGCGGTGAGGACTTCGGCGCTGTTCTCGACGGGCCAGAAGGTCGGTCCGGCGACGACCGTGCTCACCTCGTGCAGCCGGAACAGGAACGACGTCACGACGCCGAAGTTGCCGCCGCCTCCGCGGATCGCCCAGAACAGGTCGCTGTTCTCGTCGGCGGCGGCCCGCACCTGCCGGCCGTCGGCCAGCACCAGGTCGGCCTCCAGCAGGTTGTCGATGGTCAGCCCGCACTTGCGGGTCAGGTGGCCGAGCCCGCCGCCGGTGGTGAGTCCGCCGACGCCGGTCGTGGAGATGATGCCGCTGGGCGTGGCGAGTCCGTGCGCGTTGGTGGCGCGGTCGACCTCGCCCCACACGCAGCCGCCGCCGACTCGGACCGTCCGGGCCCCGGGGTCCACGTGGACGTCCTTGAGCGGCGACAGGTCGGCGACGACACCGCCGTCGACGGTGCCGAGCCCGGCTCCGTGGTGGCCGCCGCCGCGGACCGCGAGCGGCAGGTCGTGGGCGCGGGCGAAGCCGATCACTCGGGCCACGGCGTCGGCGTCGGCGCAGCGCGCGACGAGTGCGGGACGTTTGTCGATCATGCCGTTGTAGACGGCGCGGGCGTCCTGGTAGCCGGAGTCGTCGGGTCCGGTCAGATCACCGGTGAAGCCCGTCAGTTCGCGGCGTGCTGCCTGGGCGGGTGTGCTGGACATGCGGTTCCCCGTTCCTGTGTCCGAATACGGCCGGATTCGCATGTTTCTAGTCCGATACGGCCTTCCGGGCATCCGTGCGGGTCACCCAGCTCGGCGCGAAGACATACCTACGTTTCGGGTCCCGCCAGCAGTCCCAGCTCGGCGGCACGCGCGGTGGCCTGGCGCCGGGTGTGCGCGTCGAGCTTCTCCAGGACGGCGCGTACGTGGTTGTCGACCGTGCGCACCGATACGACCAGCCGGTCGGCGATCTCCGGGTTGGTCAGGCCCTCCGCCAGCAGCCGCATGACCTGGAACTGGCGTTCGGTCAGGCCGGCCGGGTTGCCCCGGGTGACCGCGAGCGGGCCGCGGGGGATATGGCGGACGCCGAGCCGGCGCAGTTCGGCGCGGATCAGCCGGGCCAGCGGCTCGGCGCCCAGCGTGTCGAGGGCGGCGAGCGCGGTGAGTTTGTCGGCCGGGTCGGGGCTTTCCGCCAGGGCCGCGGCATGCTCGTACGGGCAGCCCGCCGCCCGCCACAGCGCCGCCGCCCGGCGCCAGTCTCCGGCGGCCTGCACGGCGTACGGATGGTCCGCGCCGTCGGCCGGGACGCGGTGTCCGGCCTTGGTGAGCCAGTAGCCGAGTTCGGCCTGGTAGGGGCCGACCGCGAGGCGGCGGGCCTCGGCGTGGACCGGCCCGGCGGCCTCGGCCACGCCCGCCTGGTCGCCGCGCAGCCACGCCGCCTCCGCGAGCGCCGCCGCCACCGGTGCCGTGCGCTGCAGTTCGCCCGTGGTCACGGCGATCTTCCAGGCCTCTTCGAGGAGTTCGCCGGCGCCGGGCCTGCCGCGCCGGGTGCGGACGCGGGCGAGCACGGTGAGCGCCGGGCAGCGGGCCGGGACGAAGTCGTGCATGCCGAACTCGGCCTGTTTCTCGGCGTCGTCCCAGTCACCGGCCGCGAGCCGGCGGATGGCCAGCTCGACGTGGAGATAGTTGAGGAAGCCGACGTGTTCGGCGCGTTCGGCCAGTTCCATCGCCGGCGGCAGGAAGGTCTCGGCCTCGGCGTACTGGGCGTTCTCCAGCAGGGTCCAGATGATGTTGGCGTAGGACCGGCAGGCGTGTTCGACCTCGCCCGCGGCGAGCGCGACGTCGAGGCTCTCCTCCACCTGCGCGCGCCCGCCCGGGTCCCCGCCCTTCCAGCGGGCGCTGCCCACGTTGTTGAGGGCGTGCGCGAGGATCGCCTGATCACCTGCCTTGCGGGCCAGCTCGATCGCCTGCTCGCCGTACGCGATCGCCTCGGGGTAACGGTCGGACAGCATCCGCAGCTGGGAGGTGTTGCTCAGCGCGAGCGCCAGCAACCGGTCGTCACCGGCGTGTTCGAGGACGGCTATGGCCTCCCGCGCGGCCGTCCGCGCTTCCTCCGCGTCGCCGGCCCACCAGTGGATCCGGGACAGCCAGCGCAGATCGGCGCCGAGGGCAAGGGTGTCGCCGAGGGAGCGGCGCAGGGCGACGGCGTCACGCTGGGCGGTGACGGCGGAGGCGGAGTCGGCGATGGTGTAGCTCTCCACGGCGTAGCGTTCGAGCAGGTCGGCGAGGTCGGCCGGGGCGTAGCGGTGCCGTTCGCGCAGGACGAGCCGGAGGTGGGCGGCGGCCTCGCGGTGGGCGCCGGCGCCCGCGGCGTCCCGGGCCGCGTCGGGTCCGTAGCGAGCGACGGCGTCACGGTCGCCGGCCTGGGCGGCGTGGTGGACGATGCGGGCGGGGTCGGTGCCGGGGCGGGCGACGAGCGCGGCCAGGACGTTGCGGTCCAGCTCGATCCGGCGTGCGGCGGGCAGGGAGTCGGCGACGGCCCGGCGGATCAGCTCGTGCCGGAAGGCGACGCGCTCCGGGGTGACGGTCAGCAGGCCGCGCTGCTCGGCCGCGGCGAAGCGCTCCGCTGGGAAAACAGGTCGTTCGCTGCGGGCCGGTGCGGGCTGGTCGCGCCCCCCACGCGGCGGCAGCCGCATGTCGGACACGGTCCCGCTCCCCTCGCGGGGCGCTGAGGCGCCGTCGGCGAAGAGCGCTTCCACGAGGGTGCGTTCGACGGCCGAGGGTACGACCGCGAGCTGCTCCAGGGCGTCCATGGTGAGGGCGTCCAGTCCGCGCAGCCGGGCCAGTACCGCGTCCACGACCGTGGGCGGCACTCCCCCGACCCCGCCCGCCGCGACGACCTCGGCGACGAAGAAGGGGTTGCCCGACGTCACGTCGTACACCTGCGCCGGGTCGAGGCGGCTGGCGGCGCTGAGCGTGCGGACCGCGTCCCGGGACAGCCGGGCCAGCGGCAGACGGTGCACCCGGTCGGCGCGGGACACCTGGCCCAGCAGATGCCGCAGCGGGTGCTCGCGGCTCAACTCGTCGTCGCGGTAGGTGAGTACGAGGAGCGCGGGCAGCCGCTCCATTCTGCGTACGAGAAACCGCAGGGCGTCCAGCGACGCCTCGTCGGCCCAGTGGACGTCCTCGACGACGAGCACGGCCGGATGCGGTACCCCGGCCAACTCCCCCTGCAGGGCCTCGTACACCCGATGCCGGTCGACGCCCTCCATCACGGCCTGCGCCAGTTCGGCGCCGATGCTGCCGATGAGGTCGCGGAACGGGCCCAGCGGCCGTCGGGTGGCGAGGTCGTCGCACTGGCCGACCAGGACGCGTGCCCCGCCGGGCAGCCGGTCCGGCATCGCCTTGACCAGGCTGGACTTGCCGATCCCGGCCTCCCCGAAGACGAGCGCCACGGATCCGGCCCCGTCCGCCGCCTCCTGTGCGGCCGTGGCCAGTCGCGCCAGCTCGGGCTCGCGCTCGAGGATCCCCCAGTCCACGGGGCAGATTCTGCCACTCGGGGGCGCGATCGGCGCGGTCGAATGTTCCCCCGGTGCTGGGCGTAGGTGGTCGGAACCGAACGCTCCCGACCCGTTGGCGCTCACCCGCCCTGCGCGGGGATCCTGGAGTCGGGACCGGGGACTCAGGAACGAGGACCGTCATGGCGTACGACGAAGGACTGGCCGAGCGGATCAGGGCGCACCTCGGCCCGGACCCGGAGGTCACCGAGAAGAAGATGTTCGGCGGCCTCGCCTTCCTGCACCGCGGCAACATGGCCGTCGGGGTGAGCGGCGACGACCTCATGGTCCGGGTCGGCCCGGACGCCACCGAGGCGGCGCTGGCCCGGCCCGGTACCCGGGTCTTCGACATGACGGGACGGCCGATGCGCGGCTGGATCCTCGTCGACGGCTCCGCGCTGGCGGAGGACGCCGACCTCGGGGCGTGGTCGACCAGGGACACGCGTTCGCGGCGAGCCTGCCGCCGAAGTGAGCCTTGGGCTAGGAGCGGCGGCGGGGCTTGCCGCGCTTCACGCCACCGCCGCTGCGCGTGGGCTTACCCTTCGTCTTGCCCGGCGCGGGCTTGCGCCGCGCGCCGGACGTCTCGGCCCGCTTGGCCTTCGGCTGAGACTGAGGCTGGGACTGAGCAGCGGGCTGCGTGCGTCCCCTCGTGCTGTTGACCGTCCGCCCGCGGACGATCCCGATGAAGTCCTCGACCAGTTCGGTCGTCGCCTCCTCGGGCCACGAAAGGACGACGCTCGACTGAGCGGCGTCCACGACGGGCCGGTAGGTCACGTCCCGGCGGTGGTGCAGACGGGCCAGCGACTGGGGTACGACGAGCAGGCCGACGCCCGCCGCCACCAGCTCGACGGCGTCCTCCGTGGTGGCGGGGCGTTCGAAGGCGGGCTGCCCGGGCGGTCGCTCCCAGTCGAAAACGTCGTCCAGGGGATGGAACACCACCTCGTCGGCGAGATCCTCGACGGAGACCTCCTCGGCGGCGGTCACCAGGTGGTCCTTGGGGACCATGACGACCGTCGTCTCGGTGTAGAGGGGGATCGCGCTGAAGAACGTACGGTCCACGGGGAGCCGTACAAAACCCGCGTCCGCGCCGCCTTTGCGCAAGACGTCGGATGCTTCCGCGGCCGGTACGGCGACCAGGTCGAGCGGGACGTCGGGCAGGCGCTCGTTCCAGATCCGCACCCACTTGGCGGGCGTCACCCCGGGGACGTACGCGAGCCGGAACGAGGGGGTACTTTCCGAGCCTGTCACCCCGCCAGGTTACCCGGCGTGGTCGGAGGTCTCCCGCCCGGTCGTTAGTCTTGACAGCATGAAGTCGCACCAGACCACCCAGACCATGAAGCCCGCGACCGCGGCGAAGAAGCTGGGTGTGTACCTCGAGGCCACCCCCGCCGAGTTCCAGGAGGGTGTCGTCTCGCGTGCCGAGCTGAACGCGCTCCAGGCCGATCCGCCCCAGTGGCTGCGGGACCTGCGCGCTGACGGCCCGCACCCGCGTCCGGTCGTCGCGGCGAAGCTCGGCGTGTCCATCGCGGGGCTGGGGCGCGGCGGGATCACCGAGCCCCTCACCACCGAGCAGATCGAGGCCCTGAAGAAGGACATGCCCGAGTGGCTGGAGAAGGAGCGAGCCACCCAGGCCGAGGTCCGCAAGGAAGCGGCCCGCATCAAGAAGAAGAACTCCGAGCGCGCCGCTGAGACCGACTAGTCGCTACGGCGCGGTGAATCGGCGTCCCTGAATCAGTGAGCGGTACGCCCGTCCCGCCGTGCCGGGCCGCGACGATCTCCGCGGCGATGGACAGCGCGGTCTCCTCCGGTGTGCGGGCGCCGAGGTCGAGGCCGATGGGTGAGCGCAGCCCGGCCAACTCGCTTTCCGTGAGCCCGACTTCACGCAGTCGCCGGTTCCTGTCCTCATGCGTACGGCGTGAGCCCATCGCGCCGACGTACGCGACCGGCAGTCGCAGTGCGGTCTCCAGCAGGGGTACGTCGAACTTGGCGTCGTGTGTCAGGACGCACAGCACCGTGTGCTCGTCGGTCTCCGTGCGGCGGAGGTAGCTGTCTGGCCACTCGACCACGATCTCGTCCGCGTCGGGGAAGCGGGCGGGGGTGGCGAAGACGGGGCGGGCGTCGCACACGGTGACGTGGTAGCCGAGGAATTTGCCGGTGCGGGCGAGGGCGGCGGCGAAGTCGATCGCGCCGAAGATGATCATGCGGGGTGGTGGGGTGTGGGTTTCTATGAAGAGGGTGCGGTCGTCTAGTTCTACGGTGCCGGTCCGTTGTGGCTGGTCGCGCAGTTCCCCGCGCCCCTGAAGGGGCGCCTGCACAGGCCTGCCTATAAGTTCCGTCGGGCCGCTTATCACCCGGGCCAGTTCCGTCGGTTTCTCTTGCGCAGCGCGCGACAGCGCCGCCTCGTACACCGCCCGGTCAGGGGTATCCCGTGTGACCGGCGTGACCAAGACCTCGATCACGCCGCCGCATGTCAGACCCACCGCGAACGCCTCCTCGTCGCTGTAGCCGAAGCGTTCGACGACTGTCTCGCCGTTCTCGAGGGACTGGACGCACAGGTCGTACACCGCGCCCTCCACGCAGCCGCCGGACACCGAGCCGATGACCGTGCCGGTGGTGTCGACGGCGAGGGCGGCGCCGGGTGGGCGGGGGGCGCTGCCGCTGACGGAGATGACGGTGGCGACGGCGAAGTCGCGGCCCTCCTTGGTCCACTGCGTCAACTCGGTTGCGAGGTCAAGCATGTCGGCCTGCCTGGAGGACACGGTCGGGGCGGATCGGGAGGCTGCGGTGGCGTACGCCGGTCGCGTGCCAGACCGCGTTGGCGACGGCAGCGGCGGCGCCCACGATGCCGATCTCGCCGATGCCCTTGATGCCGATGGGGTCATCGGCGTTCGGTTCCTCCTGCAGCCAGTCGGCTTCGATGAGCGGGACGTCGGCGTTGGCGGCGAAGTGGTAGCCCGCGAGGTCGGCGCCGACGTGGGCGCCCGAGGCCGGGTCCCGGATCGCCTCTTCGTGCAGGGCCATGGAGATGCCCCAGGTCATGCCGCCGACGAACTGGTTGCGGGCGGTGAGCGGGTTGACGATGCGGCCCGCCGCGAAGATGCCGAGCATACGGCGGACGCGTACCTCGCCGGTGGTGACGTCGACGGCGGCCTCGGCGAAGTGGGCGCCGTAGGAGTGCCGTTCCTTCTGTGACAGGGCGGCGATGGCCGCCGAGGTGTCCGAGCGGACGGTGATGCCGGCAGGAGGGATGGTGGCGCCCGGGACGAGTCGCTCGCGCAGTTCGTCCGCCGCCGCGGTGATCGCCCAGGCCCAGGAGCTGGTGCCCATCGAGCCGCCCGCGATCATCGCGGGTCCGAAGTCGCTGTCGCCGATCAGGACGCGGACGCGGTCCGGCGTCACGTGGAGCGCGTCCGCCGCGATCAGGGTGAGGGCGGTCCGTGCGCCGGTGCCGATGTCGGACGCGGAGATCCGGACACTGAAGGTGCCGTCCGCCTCCGCCGTCATCGCCGCCGTGGAGGGGAAGGCGCCCGCGTGGAAGGTGGCCGCGGCCGTGCCGGTGCCGAGCAGCCACCGGCCGTCGCGGCGCAGGCCGGGGCGGGGGTCGCGGTCCGCCCAGCCGAACCTGCGGGCGCCTTCCCGGAAGCAGTCGAGCAGGAGCCGGCGGCCGGCGAAGGGCAGCCCGGACACGGGACCCGTCTCGGGTTCGTTGCGGGCGCGCAGGTCGATCGGGTCGACGCCGCACTTCTCGGCCAGTTCGTCGAGCGCCGACTCCAGCGCGAACGACCCCGGTGCCTCACCCGGCGCGCGCATGAAGGTGGGGGTCGGTACGTCGAGCCGTACGATCCGGTGGGCCGTGTGGTGGGCGTCGGCGTCGTACAGCACCCGGCCCGGCAGGGCGCTGGGCTCAAGGAACTCGTGCACCGTCGAGGAGAGGTTGAGAGCTTGGTGCTCCAGGGCGCGCAGGCGTCCGTCGGGGTCGGCGCCGAGCCTGACGCGCTGGGCGGTGGGGCTGCGGTAGCCGACCAGCGAGAACATCTGACGGCGGGTCAGGACGACGCGGACCGGGCGGTGGAGGACGGTCGCGGCCATGACGGCGGCCACCTGGTGGGCGCGGACGCCCTTGGATCCGAAGCCGCCGCCGATGTGTTCGGAGCGCACGCGCACGGAGGCCGGGTCGAGGGAGAACAGGTTCGCGAGTTCGCCCTGGACCCAGATGCTGCCCTGGTTGGAGTCGACGACTTCGAGACGGCCGCCGTCCCAGTGGGCGGTGGCGGCGTGCGGCTCCATCGGGCTGTGGTGTTCCTCGGGCGTGGTGTATTCCGCGTCCACGACGACGGCGGACCGGGCGAGTTCGGCCTCCAGGTCGCCCTTCGCGGCCACGGCGGGTGCGACGGGCGTGTCCGCCGCCGTGTACGCGTCCGGACGCCCGTCGGTGAAGGCGACGTCGTGCGGCTCCTGGTCGTAGTGCACCACGAGCGCCTCGGCGGCCTCCCGCGCCTGCTCGGAGGTCCGGGCGACGACCAGTGCCACGGGCCAGCCCGCGTGCGGCACCCGGTCGTGCTGGAAGAGCGCGACGGACGGGTCGGGTTTCATCCCCATGAGTCCCGCGTAGTCGGTCTCGACGTGCAGGGCGTTCCCGTGGTGCAGGACGGTGAGGACGCCGGGCATCGCCAGGACGGCCTCGGTGTCCATGGCGCGGATCCGGCCGCGAGCGACCGTGGACAACACGAGCCAGCCGTGGGCGAGTTCGGCGAAGGGGATCTCGCCCGCGTAGCGGGCGGCGCCGGTGACCTTCTCGCGTCCCTCCACGCGCGTGTGCGCGGTGCCGACGAAGCCTTTCAAGGGGGTGACGGTGGTCATCGGGCGGCCTCCTGGGCGAGTTCGGTCAGCACGGCCACCATGAGGTTGCGCATGAGGGTCACCTTGTATCCGTTGTGGGGCAGGGGCCGGGCCGCGGCCAGTTCGGCGTCCGCGGCGGCTTCGAAGGTGCGGACATCGGCCGGTGCGCCCGTCAGCACCCGCTCGGCCTCCAGGGCCCGCCACGGCCGCGACGCGACCGCTCCGAGGGCCACGCGCGCGTCCCGTACGACTCCCGCCTCGATGTCGAGCGCGGCGGCGACCGAGCCGATCGCGAACGCGTACGAGGCGCGCTCGCGCACCTTGCGGTAGCGGGAGTGGGCCGCGACCGGCGCGGGCGGCAGGGTGACGCCGGTGATCAGGGCGCCCCGCGGCAGGGCGGTCTCCAGGTGCGGGGTGTCACCGACCGGCAGATAGAAGTCGGCGAGCGGCAACTCACCCGGCCCGTCGGCGGTTTCGTACGACACGACCGCGTCGAAGGCGGCGAGCGCCACGCCCATGTCCGACGGGTGTACGGCCACGCAGTGGTCGGAGGCGCCGAGGATGGCCGCGTTGTGGTGCTCGCCCTCGATCGCGGGGCAACCGCTGCCGGGGACACGCTTGTTGCAGGGCCGGCTCACGTCGGCGAAGTAGCCGCAGCGGGTGCGCTGGAGCAGATTTCCGCCGACGGTGGCCATGTTGCGCAGCTGCCCGGACGCTCCGGCGAGCACCGCCTGCGTCAACGCCGGGTAGCGGCGCCGGACTTCGGGGTGGGCGGCCAGGTCGCTGTTGGTGACGGTCGCGCCGATCCGCAGGGCGCCGTCGGGCGTCGACTCGATGCGGTCCAAAGGCAGTTCACGGACGTCGACGAGCCGGGCCGGCCGCTCGACGCCGGTCTTCATCAGGTCGACGAGGTTGGTGCCGCCGCCGAGGAAACGCGCCTCCGGATCGGCGTCGAGCAGCGCGACCGCGCCGGAGACGTCGCGGACGCGCTGGTAGCCGAACTCCCTCATGCCGCCGCCTCCGTGGTCTCGGTGCGCGCCTCGGCCGCCTGGGCGACGGCCTGCACGATCGATACATACGCTCCGCAGCGGCACAGGTTGCCGCTCATCCGCTCGCGGATCTCGTCGGCGGTCAGGGGCGGCGGTCCCGCCTCGGGCCGTACGTCGTCGGTGGCGGCGCTCGGCCACCCGGCCGCGTGTTCCTCGATCACCGCGACGGCCGAACAGATCTGGCCCGGCGTGCAGTAGCCGCACTGGTAGCCGTCGAGGTCGAGGAAGGCCTGCTGCACCGGGTGCAGCCGTTCGCCGTCGGCCAGGCCTTCGACGGTGGTGATCTCACGCCCCTCGACGGCCACCGCCAGTTGCAGACAGGCCACGGCTCGGCGGCCGTCGATCAGGACCGTGCAGGCACCGCATTGGCCCTGGTCACAGCCCTTTTTGGTGCCGGTGAGATCGAGGCGTTCGCGCAGCGCGTCGAGCAGGGTGGTGCGGTGGTCGACGGAGAGCGTGTGTTTCTCGCCGTTGATGTTCAGGGTGATGGCGCTATACGTCGATGCGGGGGCTGGGGCCATGATCAGCCTTCTTTCACAGCTCCGGAGTGCGCCGAGAGGGCGGTCCGGCAGGCAGGCGTATAGGAAGATCGGGGGTGTCGGGAGGCAAAGAGGCGGCGCGATACGTGGCTGGATCGGCTCTGTCGCGGCTATGGTGGGAACCGACCGGACAGCTGTCCGCTTTCAGGAAAACGTACCGGACAGCTGTCCGCTTAGCAAGACCGGGCTCCTCGGCGAGCCTGCGAGGAGGCCACGGGTGACGGAGAAGAAGGGCGCACCGCTGCGCTCGGACGCGCAGCGCAATCGCGAGCGCATCCTGGAAGTGGCGCTCGTCGAGCTGACCCGCTCCGCCGACGCCCCGCTGAGCGCGATCGCCAAGAAGGCGGGCGTCGGACAGGGCACGTTCTACCGGAACTTCCCCAACCGCGAGGCGCTCGTCCTGGAGATCTACCGCCACGAGATGCAGCAGGTCGCCGACAGCGCACACCAGTTGCTTCAGACCCGGGAACCCGACCGGGCGCTGCGGGACTGGATGGACCGGCTCGCGCAGTTCGCCATGACCAAGGTCGGCCTGGCGGACGCGATCCACCAGGTCACCAGTGCACCGGGCGCCGCGGCGAAACCTGAGCCCACCCCGGTGACCTCCGCGGCCGAACTCCTGCTCCACGCCGCCGAAGAGTCCGGCACCATCCGCCCCGGCGTCAGCGCGGACGACTTCATCCTCGCCATCTCCGGCCTGTTCGCGATGGACCCTCACGGCGACTGGGAGGCACGCGCCACCCGCCTCTTCGACCTGGTCATGGACGGACTGCGGGTGGGAGCGCCGGGGCCGAAGGCCGGCTGAACAGGGCGCGACCGAGGCGATGTGCGATGCGGGCGGGCCCGAGGGCCTGCGCGGACGGCGTCTGCCGCGCTGATCAAGTCCGCCGGCCGGGACATCGACGTGGGCATGGTCCATCTCGCGCGGCTGCTCGACGGGGCCGACGCGGCTCTGCTGGTGGGGCGAGTGGGGCCTGGACGATCTGGCGATGACGACGGAACTGCTGGTCAGCGAGCTGGTGGGCAATGTCGTCCGGCATGCCAAGGTCCCGGTAATTCCCCGGATCCGCCGGGCGTCCGAGACAGACGACGGCGGCCGGGGTCTGCGACCGGTCGCGGCACGCTCCCAGCGGTGGGGCGCCCGCTACACCGGGACCGGCACGTGCATCTGGACGGGACAGGCCCTGACCGGCCCCGAGTCCCCCGCCGCCCTGCTGACCTTCTGGCAGGTACTCCTGTCGTCCGGGATCGATGTGCCCTGAGGTACGCGACCGGGACGGGTGATGTTCAACGCCCTTACGGAGAAGGCAGGTTGGGGACGGAGGCGGCCCTCACCCCGCACCGCCCAGCGGCACGAACGCCAGCTCCTGCCAGCGGATCTCGTGCTGCTTGCGATCCTGGACGGCCTCCACGAGCCGTGCGCCGTCCACGGTCAGCGTGGCCTGCCGGCCCGAGGCGCTGCGCAGCCTGCCCTGCAGGAGCCGCGAGTCGCCGAGTGCGGTGCCGTAGGCCAGCGAGATCCTCGGGCGTTCGTCCTCGTAGTCGTCGGCGTCCTCGCCGAACACCTCCACGACGGCGTCCCTGGCCTGGTGCCGCAGCTCCTGGAACTCGTCCTCGGGAGCGATGTCGAGCAGGACACCGCACCGGCCCGCCACCGCCGCGCCCACCGTCACCGTGAAGGGGCGCACCGCGCCGAGCCGTTCCCGCAACCGGCCTTCGAACAGGGCGAGTTCCGGTCCGGTCACCTCGCTCGCGGGCCGGTCGTCGACGACGGCCAGCGTCTCGTGCAGCCACTCGTCCTTGACCGGCGAGACGAACCCGAACCGGGCGAGGACCGGGCGATAGATGTCGGTCACCGGTTTGATCTCGGGGAGCCGCGGGACGAAGTCCACCCTGAGCTTGGTCCACCCGTCGGGCCAGAGCCTCGCCCCCCTGAGATACCGGTCCATGAAACTCCCTCTCATCCAGCCGAATCGACGCCTTTCGTACGGCTCACGGCAGTCTGCCGCACCCGGGGCTTCGGTGGGTAACCGTCGCAGTACCGGGAGTCGTCATCGAACGCCCTCCGGTTGACCGGAAGTTGACGGTCAAGCACGCCGAGTCCCAGCGCGCTGGCGCAGGTCAGCGGGGTTTCGACAGCGGCGGCGGCTCGGGCGGAGAGGTCAGCCGTCCGCGATACGACGCGAGTTGACGTCGCGGGAGCCGCGGATCAGGCGTGTACACCCGTCGACGACGTCCGGTACCTTGACCTCTTGAATCGGGCCTGTCGACGCGCCCCGAAGGGGCGCGGGGCTGTGTCGATCTGCGGCTACCGCCGCGTGGGCGCGACCAGCCACGACGGCGCCGCAGACGACGCACCGGACTTCCAGCGGAGCGCTACGTCACCCCGGCAGCATCAGCCGTCGCATCTCGCCCGGCTGGACGGACACCGTGCGGTCCGGCAGGCGGACGTCGATCGGGTCGAGGTCGGACGGAGGCACCGTGATCTCCAGCCGCCCGTGTTCCAGCCGCAGCCGGATGCCCCAGTGGCCCTGGTAGTGGATGGCGAAGCCGTACGAGGACAGCTCCGGCAGCGGCACCGGTTCGAGGCACAGCGCCCCGCCACTGGTCGCCAGTCCGGTCAGTCCACGCTGGACGAGGTCGAGGGTGCCGGCCATGGCGCCGAGGTGGATGCCCTCGCCGGTGGTGCCGCCCTGCAGGTCGGCGATGTCGCCACGCAGCGCCTCCTGGCAGAACGTCCAGGCCTCCGCGCGCCGGGCCCGGGCCAGCACCCAGCCGTGGACCAGGCCGCTGAGGGTCGACCCGTGGCTGGTGCGCCGCAGGTAATAGTCGACCGTGCGCCGCCAGGTGTCCTGGTCAAGGCGGTGGCCCAACCGGCTGAAGATTTCTTTGAGTTCGGCGGGTGAGAAGAGGTAGCCGAGCATCAGCACGTCGGCCTGCTTGGACGCCTGGTAGCGGTTGACGGTGTCGCCCTCCGCCTCCAGGATCCGGTCCAGGCGCCGGATGTCGCCGTAGCGCTTGCGGTAGCCCTCCCAGTCGAGTTCGGCGAGATCGCCGTAGCCCTCGAACTGGCTGATGACACCCCCGTGGAAGGGCACATGGAGGGTGCGAGACACCTCGTCCCACTGTTCCCGCTCGCCGCCGTCCAGGCCGGTGCGCTCGAGGAGTTCGCGGCGGCGGGGTTCGGGCAGGGCGCGCAGCACCTCCAGGGTGCGGGTGAGCACCCACGCGGCGGTGACGTTGGTGTACGCGTTGTCGTCGAGGCCGGGCAGCTTCGCGTCGGGGTAGGCGTCGTGGTACTCGTCGGGGCCGACCACGCCCCGGATGCGATACCGGCCCAGGCCCTCGTCGTAGTCGGCCGAGTCCGCCCAGTAGCGGGCGATCTGCAGCAGCATCTCGGCGCCCTTGGTGTGCAGGAACTCGGCGTCGCCGGTGGCCTCGCAGTACCGCCACACGTTGTACGCGATCGCCGAGCCGACGTGGTGCTGCAGCCGGGAGTGGTCCGGCAGCCAGCGCCCCGAGCGCGGGTTGAGATGCAGTTCCTGGGTCTCCTCCCGGCCGTCGCTGCCGCTCTGCCACGGGTAGAGCGCGCCGCGCCGCCCGGTGGCGCGGGCGGCGGCACGGGCCTGGTCCAGGCGCCGGTGGCGGTAGCCGAGCAGGGCGCGGGAGACCTCCGGGAAGTGCAGATTCAGGTACGGCAGCACGAACAGCTCGTCCCAGAAGACGTGCCCCCGGTACGCCTCGCCGTGCAGTCCCCGGGCCGGCACGCCCACGTCCAGGTCGGCGGTGTGCGGCGAGAGGGTCTGCAGGACGTGGAAGAGGTGCAGCCGGAGAATGCGGCCCGCGGCTCCGGGGACGTCGATCTCGGCCCGCCGCCACAGTTGGTCCCAGGCCGTGCGGTGGGCCTTCAGCAGGTCGTCAAAGCCGGAGGCCGCGTCCACCCGGTCGACGGCGGCGTCCAGCGGATCGCTGATCGCGGGGTCGTGGGAGGTGTGCAGGGCGACGGTCTTGTCCACGGTGGCGGTGCGGCCGGGGGTCAGGTCGAGGTGGATGCGCTGGACGGCTCGGCTGACCTCGAGCCGCTCGGTCACCGGGACGTCGGCGGTCAGGCGGGCCGCCATGCCGATCCGGATGTCCGAGGTGCGGGTCCGGCAGCGCAGCCACACCGTGTCGGGTGCGGAACTCCCGGTGTGCACATGGGTCAGATGGTGGCCGTCCAGATCGCGGTAGCGCGCGACCCCGGAGTTGGTGACGCCCCCGTCGAGCGCCGCCTCGACGTCGAGGGCGCCCGCGAAGCCCTCGGCGGTGAACTCGGTGCGCAGGACCGCCAGATGAGGGTCGGCCATGCCCACGAACCGCTGCTGCCGTACGAACAGGTACTTGCCCTCCGCCAGCGCGTACCGCGTGACGCGCTCCATCATCCCCGAGTCGAGGTGCAGCACCTGCCGGTGGTCGAGGACCGTCGCCGTGTCGGGGGTGAGCCACCGGCCGCCGGGGCGGCGGAAGCGCAGCGCCAGCCAGTTCGGCAGGTTGACCATGTCCTCGTTCTCGACGCTGTGTCCCGCCACGTCCGAGGTGAGCCGGTTGTAGCAGCCGGCCGCATACGTGCCGGGGTAGTGCACCTCGTCGGCGACGCACTCCGGGAACGCGCCACGGGTGGCGAAGTATCCGTTGCCGAGCGTGCACAGCGACTCCCTGAGCCGTTCGTCCGCCGGTTCGTAGCCGTCGTACTCCCAGGTCCACGACGTCGCTGCGGTCACCGCGGTGCTCCTTCCACGAGCAGTTCTGCCAGATCTCGTACGACGATGTCGGCGCCGTGCCGCAGCAGCCTCGCGCCGGTGTCCGCACCGGCGGCCCGGTCCACGCCGACGACGAGCGCGAACGCGCCACGGCGCCCCGCTTCCACGCCCGCCAGCGCGTCCTCCACGACGGCGGCGTGTCCGGCGGGGACGCCGAGCCGGCGGGCCGCCTCCAGGAAGAGGTCGGGCTCGGGTTTGCCGGCGAGCCCCAGCCGGGCCGCCTCGCCGCCGTCCACCAGGGCGTCGAAGAGGTCCCGGACCCCGGCCCGGGTGAGCAGCTCCCCCGCGTGCCGGGACGCCGAGGCCGCCGCCACGGGTACCCCGGACGCACGCAGGGCACGCACCAGCCGGACCGTCCCCGGATAGGCGTCGACGCCGTCGGTGCGCAGCCGCTCGGTGAAGAGGCGCTCCTTGTCCGCCGCGACGGCCCGTACGGTCCCCTCCGATGTGTCGAGACCGCGGGAGGCGAGGAAGGCGGCGGCACCGTCGAGGCGGGACTTGCCGTCCACGTGCCGCAGGTAGTCGTCCCGGGGATCGAAGGGGCGCCGCTGCTCCGGGTCCTCGGGCGGGTGCTGACGCAGGTGGGTGTCGAAGGCGGTCCGCCAGGCGGCGGCGTGCACCCGGGCCGAGTCGGTGATCACTCCGTCGGTGTCGAAGACGACGGCCCGTACGTCCCGCAGTGCGGGTGCGAGCGCGAGGCGGGTCGGGTCGGTCATGGCGGCTCCTGAGGCGGTGGCTCCCCTGCCGGTCCGGACATGCCCCCCAAAACCAGTGTGCGGTTCTGCTCAGTGGGCACACGGTGAACATGGTCGGCGACATGGGCGACGACATCACGGCGCGCAGGCGCGGGACGAGCGGGCACCGGCTGGTGCCGCACACGGCCGACGTGCGCGTCGAGGCCTGGGCTGAGAGCCGCGAGCGCTGTCTGGTGGAGGCCGTCACAGGCATGGTGGAGGGCTTCGCGGACGTCTCCGGGACCCGGGCCACGGACGTGGCCCGGCTGCGGCTGGCCGAAGGCAGGCCCGAGGATCTGCTGACCACGCTGCTCGACGAGGTCGTCTTCCGCCTTGAGGTGCACGGGCAGGTGCCGGTCGACGTGGAGGCGGAGGCGTACGACGAGGGGCTCGACGTACGGATGGCGGTCGCCGATCTCGGCGTGGTGGAGGTCATCGGCGCCGCGCCGAAGGGCATCGCGTGGGAGAACCTGCGCATCGAGCCCGGTCCGTACGGCTGGTCCTGCGCGGTGACCATCGACGTGTGAGCGCATCCGGCTCATCCCTTCACCACGCCCAGCGGCACGAGCTTGGCCACCGTCCGGCACAGCCCCGCCGTCTCGCTCGCGGCGACCACCGCGGCGACGTCCTTGTAGGCCTCCGGGGTCTCCTCGGCCAGACCGCGCATCGACTTCGGCCGGACGGCGATACCGGCCGACTCCAGCCGCGTGCGCAGTTCCCTGCCCGTCACCGTGCGGGCGGCCCGGTGCCGGCTGAGGGTGCGGCCCGCGCCGTGGCAGGTGGAGTGGAAGGCGTCGCCACCGGGCACGCCGACCAGCACGTAGGAGGCCGTGCCCATGGTGCCGGGGATGAGCACCGGCTGGCCGAACTCCCTGAGGTCCTCGGGCAGTTCGGGGTGGCCGGGCGGGAAGGCGCGGGTGGCGCCCTTGCGGTGCACGCACAGCCGACGCCGGGCGCCGTCCACCTCGTGGGTCTCCATCTTGGCGAGGTTGTGGGACACGTCGTACACCAGCGACAGCTGTACGCCGGTGACGCGGCGGAAGACTCCGCGGGCCGCGTCGGACAGCAACTGGCGGTTGGCGCGGCCGTAGTTGGCGGCGGCGGCCATCGCGCCCAGGTAGGCCTGCCCCTCGGGCGAGTCGACCGGGGTGCAGGCCAGCTGGCGGTCGGGGACGGTGATGCCGTAGCGGGCCATGGCCCGGTCCATCGCCCGGACGTGGTCGGTGCAGATCTGGTGACCTAGGCCGCGTGAACCGCAGTGGATCATCACGCACACCTGGCCGGCGGCGAGCCCGAAGGCGGCGGCGACCGGTTCGTCGTACACCTCGGCGATCTCCTGGACCTCCAGGAAGTGGTTGGCGGAGCCGAGGCTGCCGACCTGGCCGAGGCCCCGTTCCCGGGCCCGCTCGCTGACCTGCGTCGCGTCGGCGTCGGCGACCGCCCCGCCGTCCTCGCAGCGGGTGAGGTCGCGCTGCTCGCCGTGGCCCTGCTCGACGGCGTACCGGGAGCCGCCCCGCAGGATCCGCTCCAGCTCCGCCTGCCCGCTGAGCCGCCACACCCCGCCGGGTCCGGCGCCGCGCGGTATCCGCCGGTCCAGGCCGTCCATGACCGCGGGCAGTGCCCTGCGCAGTTCCCGCCCGTCACAGTCGGCCGCCAGCAGCCGCACCCCGCAGGAGATGTCGAAGCCGACCCCGCCGGGCGAGACCACGCCGCCCTCGTCCACGGCGGTCGCGGCGACGCCGCCGATGGGGAAGCCGTAGCCCCAGTGGATGTCCGGCATGGCGTACGAGGCGCCCACGATGCCGGGCAGCGTGGCCACGTTGGCGACCTGCTCCAGCGACTGCTCGGCGTCGCGCAGCAGGTCACGGGAGGCGAACACGACGCCGGGCACGCGCATCCCGCCGTGCGGCTCGATGCGGAATCGGCAGGGGCGTTCTTCGACCAGGTCCATCGCTCCGCCTCCGTGACGCGAGGGTCTACGACGTGGGTACGACGGCCACCGGACAGTCCGCGTGGTGCAGTACGGCATGGACGACCGAGCCCAGCCGCAGCCCGAACCGGCCCTCGGCCGGGTGGCGCGGGAGCACCAGCAGACCGGCCTTGGCCGAGGCCTCCACCAGGACACCGGCGGGCGGACCGGCGATCAGCTCCTGCTCCACGTGCAGCCGCGGATACGCGGCGGCGGGGTGTGCGGCGTGCTTCAGGATCTGGGCGTGGGCGTGCTGCTCGTCGTCCAGGGTGCTGACCTGGGGGACCATGAGGCCCGCCCTCGCGAGCGGCGACCAGGCGTGCACCAGACGCACCGGAGCCCCGCGCAGATCGGCTTCGGCGAGGGCGAACCGCACGGCGTCCTCGTCCCGCTCGTCGCGGACGCCGGCCACGATACCGTCGTGCCCGGCCTTCTCGGTGTGACCGCGGGCGACGACGACCGGTCGGCCGGCGTGGGCGGCCACCTTCAGGCTCACGGAGCCCAGGAGCAGCCCGGCGAAGCCGCCCCGCCCGCGGGTGCCGAGCACGATCAGGCCGGCGTCGGTGTCCTCGGCCGCGGTCAGGACCGCCTCGGCGGGTTCCCCCTGCCCGAGGACGGTGTCGATGCGCAGCACGGGGTGGGCCGTCGTGATCCGGGTGCGGGCGTCCTCCAGCAGATCGGCGGCGGCGCCGCGGACCCGCGCGTCGGCGTCTGTCACCGCGTGCACGACCTGGAGTGCCGCTCCGCGCAGCGTCGCCTCCCGGGCCGCCCAGTCCGCGGCGAGCCAGGCCTGCGGTGTGTCGTCGACGCCGACCAGGACGGTGCCGGTCGCTTCGGTCACTCGCCTCTCCTTCCTCAGCCGGGCAGGGTGTGGGAGCCGTGCAGCGCGTCGAGGACCTCGTCGTCGGTGAGCTGGTCGAAGTTCTCGTACCAGAGGCCGACGGCCATGAACTGCTCCGGCTTGTGCAGGCAGATCACCTCGTCGGCCTCGTCGCGCAGCAGCTCGGCCGCCTCCGGTGAGCAGACCGGCACGGCCAGGACGACCTGCTCGGGCGTCTCACGGCGGACCCGGCGCAGTGCGGCGCGCGCGGTCGCGCCGGTGGCCAGGCCGTCGTCGACGACGATCACGGTGCGGCCCCGCAGGTCCACCGGGGGACGGCCGCGCCGGTAGCGCCGTTCGCGACGCCGTACCTCCTCCCGCTCCCGGTCGACGGTGTCGGCGAGGGCGGCCTCACTCAGGCCCAGCCGGTCCAGGGCCCGTTCGTCGAAGAGCGGCGGGTCGTCGCCGGCGATCGCGCCGACGCCCAGCTCCTCCTGGAACGGCGCCCCGATCTTGCGGACCACGAGGACGTCCAGCGGGGCGTCCAGCGCGTGCGCGACCTCGCGGGCGACCGTGGCACCACCGCGGGGCAGCGCGAGGACGACAGCGTGCGGGAGAGCCCCTTTCTCCTGCAGGGTGCGCAGCCGCGCGGCCAGTTCCCGCCCGGCCTGCTTGCGGTCACGGAACTGCATGGCTGCTCCTTCCGGTTGCCTCCGTGCGCGGCTGCCGGGTACCCGGCCCTCCGGTGGCCCACACGGCGTCACCGCCGCTGGGCGCCCAGCCGTTCCACGCACCACTCCCGGGCCAGGCCGGCGACCTGCTCCAGCGCGCCCGGCTCCTCGAACAGATGGGTGGCTCCCGGCACGACACGCAGCGTGCAGGGGGCTCGCAGTCGCCGGGCGGCGTCCTCGTTGAGCCGCACCACCTGCGTGTCGTGCCCGCCGACGATGAGCAGCACGGGCGCGCGTACGAGGTCCAGCGCGTCGCCCGCCAGGTCGGGCCGTCCGCCGCGCGAGACCACGGTCAGGACCCGGTCCGGCCGGTCCGCCGCGGCCATCAGGGCGGCGGCCGCACCGGTGCTGGCCCCGAACAGGACGACGGGCAGTGACTGGACCTCGGGTTCCGCGTCGAGCCAGTCGATCGCGGCGACCAGACGGCGCCCGAGCAGCGGGATGTCGAAGCGGTGCTCGGCGGTCAGCGCGTCCTGCCGGTCCTCCGCCTCGGTCAGCAGGTCCATCAGCAGCGTGCCCAGGGCGGCGGTGCGGAGTTCGGCGGCGACCTGCCGGTTGCGCGGGCTGTGCCGGGAGCTGCCGCTGCCGTGCGCGAACAGGACGACGCCGTGGGCGGGCGCCGGGACGTCGAAGTCGCCTGCGAGCTCGACGCCGTCGGCGGGCACCAGAACGGTCTGCGAGATCATCGGAGCCGGCCTTCCTCGGTCCGTAGCACTCCTGACCCGGCCCGGGTATCCGTCACGCGGAGATCCACACGTCGCCCTGATAGGTCCCGTCGCCTGCTGGGTACTCCGGGGCGCATGACCGGCATCGAACTCAAGAGCAGCGCATTCACCGACCACGCCCCCGTCCCCCGCCGGCACGCGCTGGAGGGGGAGAACGTCTCTCCTCCCCTGACCTGGTCCGGCGTACCGAACGACGCGGCCGAGCTGGTCCTGATGTGCGAGGACCCCGACGCCCCGTCGGGGAACTTCGTCCACTGGATCGTCGTAGGCATCGACCCGCACAGCGACGGCATGAGCGAGGGGCAGAGCCCGCCCGGCGGCACCGAACTCGTCAACGGCTACGGCCGTCCCGGCTGGGGCGGACCCCACCCGCCGCCCGGGGACGAGCCGCACCACTACGTCTTCCACCTCTACGCCCTCGCCGAGCCCTGCGTCCTCCCGGACGCCCCACGCGCCGACGACGTCCGGCAGGCCGTCGAGAAACGGGAACTCGCCGACGGCGCGCTCATCGGGCTGTACCGCCGCTGAGCGCTCCGCGGGCTGTGTCGATATGCGGCTTTGCCGCGAGGCCGCGATGGGCGTCGATCGTCTGCGGGCTCGTCGTGGCTGGTCGCGCCCACACGGTGGAGCCGCATATCAGCCCGCCCCGCCATCGAGCAGCCAGTTGTAGCGCAGCCGCAGTGCCCGCTCCGTGCTGGCCGCCACAGTAACGAGCCCGACCACGACGTTGCCCCATGCCGGCAGATCAATGGGCGAGGTGAACGTCCCGACGTACTGGGCGACGCCCTCCGGCGCCCGGGTGACCTGTTCGGCGAGCTGAAGGATCAGGAGAACCAGGCCGATGACGAGCACGATCGACGAGAGGAAACCGATCCATCGGCTCAGTGCGGGGTGTACGCGGTCGAGGTGTGCCCGGCGCCCCTCGGCGGAGGCGGGGTCCGGGACGAGTTGGTGCTCTGCCCCCTCGGCGGTGACGTAGTGGCAGCGCTTGAGCCCGAAGGCGCTCGTCCTTACTTCGACAGTGCCGCCCTGGACGGGGAAGACGGCAGGGACTCTGGACTCGGCGTGATGCCTGCCGTCGAGGTACAGGTGGGCCTTGACGTAGCCGTCCGAATGATTCTGATGCCTGACGTCGACGGCGTAGAGCGTCTGCCGGCCGTCGGCGTTCATCAGCCGCAGATGGAACAGCGCGCGGGTGAGCATCTGCCACCAGCGGAAACGCTTCAACGCCCGCCCGTCCCCGGGCTTGACCCGCTGCACAGCCCGGCGATGCCGCCACTCCTTGAGCATGCCTCTACTCCTGTTACTTGCTGGGTTCCGCTGCGCAGGCGAGGTCCTGCGACGGGCGCTGCCCGGTGGTCAGGAACGCCGTCACCGCGTCGTTCGCGCACGTGTTGGGGCCGTACGGGTAGACACCGTGCCCGCCCTGGTCGGCCGTCACCATCGTGGCCCGCTTCCCGAACGCCTGCCGCAGCTTCTCGGCGCCGGCCAGCGGTGTCCCCGGGTCGCGCTCGTTCTGCGCCATGAGCACGTTCGACGGGCCCCGGTCACCGATGCGGACCGGCGGCTCGGCCCGCTCATCCGGCCAGAAGGCGCACGGTCCGATGCCGGCCGAGGACCCGCCCAGCATCGGGTATTTCAGCCGGTCGACCGCGACATTGCGCTGATACTCCCGAACCGTCTCCGGCCAGCGATTGTCACCGCATATCACGTAAAAACGGCCGGCCATCATGTTCTCAAAGTCCGCCAACGGCGGGCTGGGCGGCACCGGCCGGTCGGTGTCGAGCGCCTGCCAGAACTCGGCCAGCTCGGGCATGTTCGCATCGACGTAGAGGCGGTCGAACGTGAGCCCGCGGAACAACGTCGCGTCGATGCCCTGGATGGGTTTCGTCTCCAACCGCTCCGCGAGATCGAAGTACTTCGCCCTCACCTGCTCCGGTGTGGTGCCCAGACCGTACTCGGGGTGCGCGGCGGCGAACTCCGCGAAGTCCGGGAACCGGTCCTCCAGTCCACGGGCGAACAACCGCATGGCCGTGACGTCGTAACCGCCGGGGCCGAGGTTGCTGTCGAGCACGATCCGGTCGCTGCGCTTCGGGAACAGCGTCGTGTACACCGCACCGAGGTAGCTGCCGTAGGAGGCACCGAGGTAGGAGAGCTTCGGCTCGCCCAGCGCCGCCCGGATCCGGTCCATGTCGCGCGCGGTGTTCGCGGTGGTGGTGTGCGGCAGCATCCACGCCGTTCGTGAGGTGGCGCACTGCTCGGCCACAGTGCGCGCGTTCCCCGCCTCCCGTGCGACATCGGCCGCGGTGTGCGCGTACGGCGGAAGGTTGCCGCGGTTCTGCTGCTCCTGGGTCAGATCGCAGGTCACCCGCGTGCTGCGGCCGACGCCGCGCGGGTCGAAGCCGATCAGATCGTAGGAGTCCAGCACCTTCTGCGGCAGCCCGGAGCCGGCGAGAACGGCCGGGTAGCCGAGTCCCGTGACGCCGGGGCCGCCCGGATTGGTCAGCAGCACACCGCGGCGCTTCGAGGGGTCCTTGCTCGCCAGCCGGGAGATCGCGATCTCTATCTGCCGGCCGTCCGGATCCCGGTAGTCCAGCGGGACTTCGAGCGTCGAGCACTCCAGAGGGGGCAAGGCGGCTTTCTCCGAGGCGGCCTTCTCCGAGCACGGTTCCCACCGCACGGTGTCCGGCGTCGCCGCCACCACCGAACTTCCCGGCATCGCGGTCGCCGCCGCCACCGCTGTGGCGGCGAGGGCAAGGGACAGGGTTCTGCGCATCTGGTGTCCTCCTGAGGGGTGTGTGGGGCGCACGGGGCGAGGATGATCACCGTCCTGACCGCCGCGACGAGTCTGTTCGTGCGGCGCCGCCGGCACATCGGCCCGGCGGCTCGATTCGCCTTCGCCCAAAGTCGAGGCGGTAGTTCGACTTTGGGCGAAGGCACCTCAACCCCCGGTCTGACTCACCGGCCGTACGGTTTCGCGACAATGGCCAGGTGAATACAGACGTCGCGCCACGGCTCGGGTGGTGGCAGCAGACCTGGCGGCTGGCGGCAGCCGTGGGAGTGGGCGTACTGGCCTGGCTCTCCACCGGCGCGGTGCTGCACTGGCAGTCGGACGGAACGGGCTCCTGGTTCCTCACCGGTGACCCGCTGGTGGCTCTCGGCTGCCTGACGGCGCTTGTGTGGCGACGGCGGTTCCCGCTCGCCGTCGCCATGACGGTCGCGATCGCCTCGCCCGCGTCCGCACTCGCCACCGGCGCCGGGTTTCTGGCGCTGGGCTCGATCGCCACCCGTCGCCGTCCTGTGGAGATCGGGGTCGTCGGGCTGGCCAGCGTGATCGCGTCACAGTTCGCCATCGGGCTCTATCCGGTCGAGAGACCGCCCGGCTCGTTGTGGTACCAGCTCGCGTTTCCGGCGCTGACCGCGGGCATCGCGGTGGCCGTCGGCATGGCCGTCGGCGCGCGGCGTGTCGAAGTGCGGTCCTTGCGGGAGCGGGCGGAGAGCGCGGAACGGGAACAGACCGCACGAGCGGCGCAGGCACGGGCTCTGGAACGGAACCGGATCGCCCGCGAGATGCACGACGTGCTCGCGCACCGGATCTCCCTGGTCGCCATGCAGGCCGGAGTGCTGGGCCACCGCGGCGACCTCGCGGCAGAGGAAAACCGTGTGCTGGTCCGCTCCATCGCCGAGGGCTCCCACCAGGCCCTGGAAGAACTTCGGGATGTCCTCGGTGTGCTCCGGGCCGACCCGGACCGCCCGGAACCACCCCAGCCCTCCCTCGACCTCATCCCCGACCTGGTGGCCGACGCCCGCGCCTCCGGATTGGACGTCACGCTCACCACCACCGTGACGGCGACACCGTCCGACGTCGTCGGGCGAACCTGCTACCGGGTGGTCCAGGAAGGACTGACCAACGCCGCCAAACACGCCCCGGGCGCACGCATACACATCACCCTCGACGGGGCAGCGGGCGACCAACTCGACGTCAGCGTCCGCAATTCCGCGGCCACCACCAAACCCGCACGATCACCGTCATCGGGCTTCGGCCTGCTCGGTCTCACCGAACGAGTCGACCTCGCCGGCGGAAAACTCGACCATCACCCCACACCCGACGACGGATACCTCCTCAGCGCACAACTACCCTGGCCGGACCCCACCCACGAAAAGAGAACCTGAGTGGACAGCGAGCGGGAGCCGGTGCGTGTCGTCATCGTCGACGACGAACAACTGGTGCGCATGGCACTGCGGCTCGTCATCGACGGCGAACCGGACCTGACCGTCGTCGCGGAGGCGGCCGACGGGGACGCCGCGATCACCGTGGTGGCCGAGCAGCGGCCCGACGTCGTCCTGATGGACGTGCGCATGCCCGGCCGGGACGGTCTCAGCACGACCCGGGAACTCCTCACCCGGCCGGTGCCGCCCCGGGTGCTCATGCTGACCACCTTCGACTCCGACGATCTGGTGCTCGGCGCACTGCGCGCCGGAGCACTCGGGTTCGTCCTCAAGGACACCCCACCGCCGCAGATTCTCGACGCGGTGCGGACCGTCGCGGACGGCAACCCCGTGCTGTCTCCGGCGGCCACGGCACGGGTGATCGCCGCGGCCACCGGCCCGCAGTCCCCGCACGCTCGCAGCTCAACCCGCGAAGCCGCACGGAAACAGCTGTCCACACTGACCGAGCGAGAACGCGAAACCGCTCGGGCCATCGCGGACGGACTGGGCAACCCGGAGATCGCCCAGCGGCTGCACATCAGCATCGCGACCGTCAAGGCACACACGGGCAGCCTGTTCGCCAAGCTGGCCGTCGAGAACCGGGTGCAGATCGCACTCCTGGTCCGCGACGCGGAGGAATGACGTCACGCGTCCGCGGGCGCCCCGCTACCGGTTGGGCTTCGACGCGCTGATGTTCCCGAGCGGCGTTTCCGGGGCCCGTTCGACGGCCAGGTCGCCGAGGGTGACGATGCCCACGGGGTGTTCGTCCGCCACGACCGGGATCCGGCGTACGGCGTGCTCGCGCATCAGCTCGGCCACCCGGTCGACGTCGTCGTCGGGGCCGACGCTGAACACATCTGCGCTGCACACCTGGGCCACGGTCGTGTGCTCCGGGTCCTCCCCCTCGGCGAGGGCACGCACCACGAGGTCACGGTCGCTGACGATGCCGCGCAGCCGTCCTTCCTCGGTGACCAGGACGTCCCCGATGTCCTGGTCCCGCATGAGCCGGGCCACCGCGGTCACGGACGTGAGCGGTTCGACCGTCACGGGGGTGCTGGTCATGATGTCGCGTACGTGCTGAGTCATGGCACGCTCCCTACTTGCGTCAGCGGGTGGGATGCGCCCTGCTGATGTCGGCCAGCGCGGAACCCGGGTCGTCGACCGTGGCCAGGTCGCCGAGGCTGACGACGCCGACCGGGCAGCCACCCCGTTCGACGACCGGCAGCCTGCGGACGGCGTGGCGGCGCATCAGCTCGGCCGCCCGGTCGGTGGTGTCGTCGGGGGTCAGGGTCACCACGGGCGGGCGCGTGCACACCGATCCGACGGTGGTGGTGTCGGGGTCGCGGCCCTCGGCGAGGGTCCGGACCACGATGTCGCGGTCGGTGAGCACACCGAACAGATCACAGTCGTACGCCACCAGCACATCGCCGACGTTCTGCTCGCGCATCAGCCGGGCCGCCCGCGCGACGGTCGTCATCGGCTCGACGGCTGCCGCGCCGGGCGACATCACATCACGTATCTGCCAGGTCATCGGACCTCCCGGATCCACGGAGCAGGGCACGCCGCCCGCGTAGCCCGTACGCGCGGCGGCAAACCCGTCCTCGCCCCTTGACGACCGCAACCGGCGGGGGCACACTCACCGACCGCTCGTAGAAAACGCTTGCTACGGCCTCGCCGCTCGCCGCGGGACCCCTGGGAGCCACGACGGAGCCACGACTCTCCAGGTCACGCACACCCCGATCGTGAATCGATTCAGTCGAACCGGATTCGACGACGGCACCGGCGAGGGATCCAACCCCCCGCACACCCCACAACCGGATCACTTGGAGAAGACGAGATGGGACGCAGAGCCGCACAACACCTCGCCGACACTCCCGCAACGGCCCCCAGAGGACGCGCCGTTGCCGCCGCCGCATGCGCCACCGCCCTGCTCACCGGAGCGGCCCTGCTCACCGAACCCGCGCACGCGGCCACTCCGCCGCAGGTGGCGGCGGCGTGCGGTGAGGGCTCGTACCAGGCGGAGGCGGTACTCAGCGGCAGCACCTGGACCGCCCGGCGCGGCAGCAGTGTCGTGTACACCGGCGGCGACATGCGCGCCGCCATGCAGGCCGCGGTGGGCAGCCTGACGGCCGGCCGCACTTCGAAGGAACGGGTCGTCGTCCGCGGCTCGGGCTCCATCAGCGCCGGATCCCGGGTCTCCCTGCCGAGCTACACCGTGCTCGACGTCTGCGGCACGATCAACGTCACCGGATCGGGCTCCGGCGACCAGGCCGCGGTGTACGCCCGCGGCGCCCGCGACATCGAGGTCCAGCACCTCACCCTCACGGGCAGCCCGCTGTACGGCGTCTTCATGCGCAACGTCCAGAACGTCATGCTCGGCCAGCTCGACATGCGCCTGTCGCGCGGTCTCGGCGTCCGCATCGACAACCGCGGCGACACCAGCCAGTGGACGCGGAACGTGAGGATCGACAACGTGTACGTCTCCGGCGCGAGCAGCCACGCCGTGGAGACGTACGGCGTCGACGGCCTCACCGTCGGCACGGTCACCGCGCGCAACGTGGGCGAGTCCGGGCTGCTGCTCAACCAGACCATCAACGCCACCGTCACCAAGGTCGACGCGGACGGCGCGGGCACCGGCACCGGCTACGCGGCGTTCCGCATGGCCAACCGCAATGGCCGGGTGGGCAGTTCGTACCCCACCAACATCCGCGTGGGCGAGGTGATCGCGCGCGGCGGTGGGCGCGGCGTGTTCTGCGTCTCCGAGAGCGGCGGCGCGGTCATCGACCGGGTGAACATCTCCAACACCGGCAACAACTCGATCCTGGTCGAGAACTGCACCAACGTGAACATCGCCGCGCAGAGCGGCAGCGTCACCGGCGGCGGCGAGATCCGGCTCGCGGCCCGCTCGGAGTTCCCCAACAACTCCGACATCACCATCCAGAATCTCCGGGTGACCAACTCGGCGATCAGGGAAAGCCCTTGTGGCACGAACACCACGTTCCGCAACAACACGTTGGTCAACAGCAGCCAGAACATCTGCTGAGCGCTCCGCGGGAGGTGCCGCGTTCGACTGCGGGTCCGTTGTGGCTGGTCGCGCCCACGCGGCGGAGCCGCATATCGACACAGCCCCGCGCCCCTTCGGGGCGCCGCTGGGGCCGCCTGGTGCGGCCCCAGCGTGCGGTGAACTCTTCGCCGCACAGCCAACGCACAGCCCTCATTTCCCCTCTTGCACGGCGAAACACCCCCCACCGAGAAGGGATTCGCCGTGCGCGCACGTACGCGTCTACGCACCCACCCCGCGGGATCCGTGTTCCTCGCCCTCGCGGCCACGGGGTCCGTGCTGGCCACGCAGCTCTCCCCCGCCGTCGCCGCGGAGCCGGCCGCGACGGCCGATCTCCGCGCGGACGTCGACCGTGACGGCCGGGTCGATCTCACCGGCGACACCGACACGGCCGGCGAGGACAGTTGGACCGTCGGCCGGGGTGCCGTCACCCTGCCCAACCTCGACGACGACACCAAGCGCTGCCCGGTCACCGGCCCCGGCGGCAGCCGGTTGCCCGACGCCAAGCTGGCCGCCTGCAAGGACGCCTCCGACACCAAGGTCAACGGCGCGGCGGACGCCGCCGATCTGGCCCGGGTCCACTCAACGCCCTTGCCGGGGCTGGCGGGTGACGCCACGGGCGGCGTCAAGGTCACCACGGGTGCCCAGCACACCCACGTCTTCCTCAAGCGGTCCGGGAACTGGGTCCTGGTCACGCCCGACACCCGGCTGACCGCTGCCGAGCTGCGCTCCGGCGTGGAATTCGGCGTCGAGGCCACCGACATCATCCGCGACAGCGCGCAGTGGGACGGCCGTACGGTCATCCGCCTGACCGTGACCTCCGCGGGCGCCACCACCTCCGACGAGGTCACCCTGCGCGTGGCTCCCCTGCTCACCCACCACCATGTGCAGCAGACCCAGCAGTTGATGGTCACCAAGCTGGAGGGGGAACGGCTGTTCACGCGGTTCGTCGTGGGTCTGGCGAAGCAGGCTCGGCGCGCCGGTGTCACCAAGCCCCTGGTCACCTTCGACAAGTACGGCGACATCTGGGCGCAGGACTTCGTGGAGCCCGCGTACGTCGCGATGACCGGACCCGACGGGCAGCGCCAGGTCATGCGCGTGATGCTGCGCTCGGCACAGCCGGACCGTGAGTCGGGCCGGGAACTGTTCGAGAAGATCCGCGGCCGGGACATCGGCGTCGTCCAGGTCACCGAGCGGTCCCCACAGCGCGACTGGTCGCTCAATTCGATGGGCAACCTGGAGACCATCCCGCCGTACGCACACGATGGGCGCTCGTTCCCGGCCGGGCGGATCATCATGGGCGAGCGCAAGGACAGCGGGATCCGGCCGTCCCAGGCGATGCGCACCATGCTGAAGTCCCAGGGTCTCCAGGACCCGCTGCTGCTCGACACCTCCTGGCTGGGCGTCGGCCATGTCGACGAGTTCGTGCAGTTCCTGCCCGCCGACACTCCGCGCGGCTGGCGGATCGGCGTGGCGGACCCCGAGGCCGGGCTCAAGCTGCTGCGCGACGCCCGGCAGGCCGGGCACGGCCGGACGAAGATGTTCTCGGTCCCGCCTTCCGAGTACGGGCCCGCGCCGAGGGAGACCATCGAGCAGGCCCTGACCTCCCGCCATTTGGTGGCCGACAACACGATGGCGGCACAGCGCATAGCGGCCAACCTGGAGATCCTCAAGCGCGAGACCGGAGTCACCGACGCCGAGATCGTCCGCGTCCCCGCCCTGTACACGCGCGACGTGGCGGTGTCGGCCAACGGAGGCGACGGAGGCGACACTCCCATGCCCCGCCTGACCCGTGTGGGCGGCGACAGTGCTCTCGCCGACGCGGCCAGGAAGCACGGTCAGCAGAAGTGGCTCGCCGAGGAGCCGAACGCCGCGGCGGCTGCGGAGACCGTCATGACGAGCGCCTATGTCCCCGGCGCGGTCAATGGCGTGCTGCTCGCCCGCGACCGTTATCTGGCGCCCAAGCAGTGGGGGCCGGTGATCGGCGGCAAGGACATCTTCACGGAGGCGGTCACCGCGGCCTATCGGCGCGTGGGCATGAAGGTGTCGTACCTCGACGACTGGTACACGTACCACCTCGGCATGGGTGAGGTGCACTGCGGCACCAACACCCTGCGGGATGCCTCGGCCGCCTGGTGGGGGCAGGGCGGCTCGCACTGAAGCAACTGAAGCAGGTGACCGGCCGGCATCGCGGTGGCGATGCCGGCCGGATGCGGTGGCTCAGCCCCGCTCCTCCGGTACCGGCCCGCTGGTCCCCCGTACCACCAGCTTGCAGTCCAACACCGCTTCCCGCGGCTCGAGTCCGGGCTTCTCCAGCCGCTCCACCGCGAACCGCACCGCGTGCTCCGCCATGAGCATCGCGTCCTGGCGGACGGTGGTCAGGCCGACCGGCATCAGATGGGAGAGGTGGCTGTCGTCGTACCCGACGACGGACAGATCGCGCGGGACCTCGACGCCGGCCCGGGTCAGCGGCATCAACAGCCCGAGCGCGCAACGGTCGTTGCCCGCGAGGACCGCCGTCGGCAGCGGAAGGCCGCGGTCCCGTTCCGCCAGCAGCAGCCGGCCCGCCTCGATGCCCGACTGTTCCGTGTGGTGCCCGGGGATCACCCTCGCCTCGGACTCCAGCCCGTGGCGCCGCATCGCCGCCCGGTAGGCCCGCCGCCGCTCGGCCGAGCCGGGACCGCGGCCGCCGTCGATGTGCACGATGCGGCGGTGCCCCAGTTCGAAGAGGTGCTCCATGGCCTGCTGTACGCCCTTGCCCTCGGCCGAGTGCACGAAGTCCACGCGGGCATGGGGGACGCGCCGGCTGACCGAGACGGTCACCGCGCGCTGTCCGAGTTCGTTGAGGTAGGCGGCCTCGGCGTCGGAGCCGAGCACGATCAGTGCCTCGCAGCGGTGGGCGAGCAGCGCCTCGATCGCCTTCGCCTCGCTACGGCCCTCGGAGGCCGCGGAGAGCAGCACGTCGTAGCCGAGCCGTTCGGCCTCCGGGTAGATGCCCTCGATGAGGTCCGTGTGGAAGGTCTGGTGCACGGTGAACATCACGCCGAGCGTGCGGCTGCGTCCGCGCGCCAGCAGCCGGGCCGCGGAGTCGGGCCGGTAGCCGATCTCGTCGGCGACCCGCAGCACCCGCTGCCGCGTCTCCTCGCTCGCCCCCGGCTGGTTGCGGAACACGATGGAGACCAGCGCCCGGGAGACACCCGCCTTCTTGGCGACGTCCGCCATCGTAGGCCGCTGCTTGCCCGCTGCATCCACCTGTGCACCCACCCTTCGACGCGGCCACCTTACGGTCTGCCGCGAAATCCCCCGGCAACAAACTATTGACATGACATTTGGACAGGGGTCATCGTACTCGCACTAGAGCGCGCTAGTAGCGCGCGACAGAACATCTCGATGCCCCCATCGAAAGGCACCGCCATGGCAACGGCGCCATCGCCGCTCCGCACCACCGCAGGCAACCTCTGCCTGGGCTCCGCCCCCGACTCCTGGGGCGTCTGGTTCCCCGAGGACGAGCACCAGGTGTCGTACACCCGCTTCCTCGACGAGCTGGCCGCGGCCGGCTACCAGTGGCTCGAACTCGGCCCGTACGGCTACCTCCCCACCGATCCCCAGCGGCTGAAGGACGAACTCGACGCCCGCGGACTACAGGTCTCCGGCGGCACCGCCTTCGGCGCGCTGCACCGGCCCGAGGTCTGGGACGAGATGCTCGCGCACGTCCGCCAGGTCGCGACGCTGACCGCCGCCGCGGGCGCCCACCACCTGGTCCTCATCCCGCCGATGTACCGGGACGAGAAGACCGGCGCGTTCACGGAGCCGCCCGAGCTGACCGCCCAACAGTGGGCCGGGTTCGGCAAGGCCGCCGACCGGCTCGGGAAGCTGCTGCTCGACGAGTACGACGTACGGCTCGTCGTCCATCCGCACGCCGACAGCCACATCCAGACGCAGCCGGAGATCGAACGGCTGCTGAACGAGTCGGACTCCCGCTACACCAATCTGTGCCTGGACACCGGGCACGTCGCCTACGGCGGCGGCGACAACCTCGACCTGATCCGCCGGTTCGGCGAGCGCGTCGGCTACGTGCACATCAAGCAGATGGACCCGGAGATCCTCGCCCAGGTCGCCGCCGAGAACCTCTCCTTCGGTGAGGCCGTCAAGCGCGGGGTGTGCGTGTCGCCGCCCGCCGGTGTGCCCAAGCCCGCCGATGTCGTGGCCGAACTGGCGCAGCTCGACGCGGAGTTGTTCGTGATCGTCGAGCAGGACCTGTACCCGTGCGCTCCCGAGGTGCCGCTGCCCATCGCGGTGCGCACGCGTGAGCATCTGTCCGGGTGCGGCCTGTCCGGTACGCGACGTCCGACCGTCGACCGGTAAGGGGGGGCTGCCATGGACGTCAGGAACGACGCGATCACAGCAGCCGTCACGCCGGCGGACGACCCTCCGCCGGCCGTCTCCCGCAGGCTGCGGCTCATCACGATCATCGCCACCTTCGGCGGACTGCTCTTCGGTTACGACACCGGCGTCATCAACGGCGCGCTGCCGTACATGACGGACGACCTGGGTCTGACCGCGGTCACCGAGGGCATGGTCACCAGTTCGCTGCTGCTGGGCGCGGCCCTGGGCGCGGTGGCCGGCGGACGGCTGTCGGACGCGCGGGGACGGCGCCGTACGATCCTCGTTCTCGCGGTGCTGTTCTTCGTCGGTGCGCTCGGCTGCACGCTCGCGCCCACCACCGCGGTCATGGTCGTGGCCCGGTTCGTGCTGGGTCTCGCGGTCGGCGGCGCCTCGGTGACCGTGCCCGTGTATCTCGCGGAGATCTCCCCCGCCGAGCGGCGCGGCGCGCTGGTGACGCGGAACGAACTCATGATCGTCAGCGGCCAGTTGCTGGCGTTCACCTCGAACGCGATCATCGCCCGGGTGGGCGGCGAGTCCGGCGGTGTCTGGCGCTGGATGCTGGTGATCGCCACGATCCCGGCCGTGGTGCTGTGGTTCGGCATGCTGGTCATGCCGGAGAGCCCGCGGTGGCTCGCCTCCAAGACGCGCTTCGGCGAGGCCCTCGAAGTACTCAAGCAGGTGCGGTCGCAGCAGCGGGCGGAGGCCGAACTGGCCGAGGTGTCCGCGCTCGCGGTCAAGGAGGAGCAGGAGAAGCTCGGCGGCTGGCAGGACATGAAGGCCACCCCGTGGATCCGCAAGCTGATGTTCGTCGGCTTCGGCATCGCGATCGTGCAGCAGATCACCGGCGTCAACACGATCATGTACTACGGCACTCAGATCCTCACCGACGCCGGCTTCGCCGCCGACAGCGCGCTGACCGCGAACATCGCCAACGGCGTGATCTCGGTGCTGGCCACCTTCGTCGGCATCTGGCTGCTGAGCCGGGTGAACCGCCGCCCGATGCTGATGACCGGTCAGATCGGCACCACCGCGGCCCTGTTGCTGATCGGCGTGTTCTCCCTGGTGCTGCCCTCCGGTGACGGACGGGCGTATGCCGTGCTCGCCATGACGGTCACCTTCCTCGCCTTCCAGCAGGGCGCGATCTCGCCGGTGACCTGGCTGATGCTGTCGGAGATCTTCCCGATGCGGATGCGTGGCTTCGGGATGGGCGTCGCGGCCGTGGTGCTGTGGCTGACCAACTTCGCGATCGGTCTGGTCTTCCCGTCCCTGGTCTCCGGGATCGGGATCTCCAACACCTTCTTCCTCTTCGTGGTGGCGGGAATCTTCTCGCTCATCTTCGTGAAGCTCTACGTCCCCGAGACCAAGGGCCGCTCACTGGAAACCCTCGAAGCCGAACTCCGGGCGCGCTACGCGTAGGCGCTCCGCTGGATATGCGGTTTTTTCGCCGCGGGCCGGTGGGGGCTGGTCGCGCCCACGCGAATTGACACAGCCCCGCGCCCCTGCGGGGCGCGTTCCGCACCCGACTTGCCGAGACCGCTTAGTTAGGAAACGTCCATGAATGTACGTGTAGGAGTCGTCGGCGCCGGCTGGATCGGCAAGGAGCACATCCGGCGGCTCACCGACACCGTCGCCGGCGCCCGTGTCACCGCGGTCACCGATATCGACGCCGCCCGCGCCGCGGAGGCAGCGGCGCCGGTCGGTGCTCGTGTGCTGCCCGACGGGGCTTCCGTAGTCGCCGACGCCGACGTGGACGCCGTTCTCGTGACGTCCTGGGGGCCGAGCCACGCCGAGCATGTGCTGAACGCGATAGCCGCGGGGAAGCCGGTGTTCTGCGAGAAGCCCCTCGCGACGACCGCCGAGGACTGTCTGAAGATCATCGAGGCGGAGACGGCACATGGCCGCCGCCTGGTCCAGGTCGGCTTCATGCGCCGCTACGACGCCGGATACCGGCAGATGAAGCAGGTCATCGACGCCGGCCGGATCGGTGAGCCGCTGATCGTGCACTGCGCCCACCGCAACCCGACCGTCCCGGAGTCGTACGTCTCCTCCATGGCCGCCCTGGACACGGCGGTGCACGAGGTGGACGTGCTGCGCTGGCTGCTCGACGACGAGATCGTCTCCACGCAGGTGGTCACCCCGCGCGCCACGAGCAAACGGTTCGCGCACCTGAGGGACCCGCAGATCATGCTCTTCGAGACCGCCAAGGGCGTCCGTATCGACCTGGAGGTCTTCGTCAACTGCCAGTACGGATACGACATCCAGTGCGAGGCGGTCGGCGAGGAAGGGCTCGTCCGGCTGCCCGACCCGGCCGCGGTCGGTGTGCGCGGCGCGGGACAGCACAGCACGGAGGTCCTCACGGACTGGGTGGGCCGGTTCGCCGACGCCTTCGACACCGAGTTCCGTGAGTGGATCGCCGCGGTCGCGTCCGGTTCCGAGCCCACCGGCCCGTCCGCGTGGGACGGCTACGCCGCCACCGTCATCACCAGCGCGACCGTCGAGGCCCTGGAGTCGGGCCGCGTCGTCGCCACGGACCTCAAGCCCCGCCCGACCCTCTACGGAGGCGCCGCATGAAGATCGCCCTCGACCCGTACATGCTCCGCGCGCTGCCGATCGACGAGATGGTGCGCACCGTCGCCGAACTCGGCTACGAGTACATCGAGTTGTCGCCGCGCGACGACTTCATGCCGTTCTTCCTGCACCCACGGGCGGACGACGAGCGGATCGCGGAGCTGAAGAACTCCCTGCGCGCACACGGTGTCCAGCTGTCCTCCGTGCTGCCGCTGTACAAGTGGTCCTCGCCCGACGAGACCGAGCGGCAGGCCGCCGTCCGCTACTGGAAGCGGATGATCGAGATCACCGCCGACCTCGAATGCCCGCTGATGAACAGCGAGTTCAACGGCCGACCGGAGCGCGCCGCCGAGAGCGAGGCCGCGTTCTGGCGCTCGCTGGAGGAGCTGCTGCCGGTGTTCGAGCGGGAAGGCATCGCTCTGAACCTGGAGGCGCACCCGGACGACTTCTGTGAGGAGAACACCCCGGCCGTCGATCTCGTCCGCGCGATCAACAAGCCCTGGGTGAACTACCTGTACTGCGCCCCGCACACCTTCCACCTCTCGGGAGCGGACCCGAAGGCCGATATCGCGGCGATGATGCGCTACGCGGGCGACAAGCTCCAGCACGTGCACATCGCGGACTCCTTCAACCACAAGGGTTCCTCGGGCCTGCGCTACATCCTCAACCCGCCCGGCACCCCGGCCCGTATCCACCAGCACCTCGACATCGGCCAGGGCGAGGTCGACTGGGACGCCTTCTTCGGCACCCTGCGGGAGCTGGACTTCGACGGCGTCGCCACGTCGTGCGTCTTCGCCTGGGAGGAACGGGCCCGCGACTCCTCGGCGTTCATGCTGGACCGCATCCGCAAGGAGCTCACCGCATGACGGCGGGCTGCCCGCGGAACCGGTAGCGGCGTTCGGGGCGCCCTGCCGCGCCGTAACGCAGGGAGACCTCCGCATGGCCGGTGGTGTGGAAGTACTCCAGGTAGCGTCGGGCGCTCACCCGGGAGACACCGGTCAGCGTCGCGCACTCGGAGGCCGACAGGGTGCCGGCGCAGTCGCGGAGGGTGCGCTCGATGAGGTCGGCGGTCTCCACGCTCATGCCCTTGGGCAGCGGGCTGACCGCCGGCACCGGTGCCGTTCCTCCGGCCATGACCCGGTCCACGTCGGCCTGGCTGCGGACGACCGTGGTGAGCAGCCGGCCGCGCTGGGCGGCGTAGCGCTCAAGGCGGGAGCGCAGGTCCTGGAACTCGAACGGTTTCAGCAGGTAGTCGACGACACCGCGGCGCACGGCCCTGCGTACCGTGTCGCCCTCCCGCGCGGCGGTGATCACGATGATGTCGCAGTCGTGGCCGGCGGTACGCAGCCGGGGGATGACGTCGAGGCCGAAGACGTCGGGCAGGTAGAGGTCGAGCAGGACGACGTCCGGGCGGAGTGCGTCGACGGCGGCGATGGCCTCCTCGCCGGTGGTGGCGACGCCGACGACGGTGAAGGGCGGGACGCGTTCGACGAAGGTGCGATGGACTCTGGCCACCATGAAGTCGTCGTCGACGATGAGGACGCCTATCCGGTTCGGGTCGTCGGTCATGTCGCTCCTTCCGCCACCGCGTCGGTGAGGTGGCTGACGGTCATGCGCGCGGTGAACATGGCCCCGTCGGGGGTGTTGGTCACCGAGATCTCACCGCCGTGACGTTCGCAGACCAGCCGGGTCAGCGCCAGGCCTATGCCGCGCTCGCCCTCCTGGGCGGCCTTGGTGGTGAAGCCGTGCTGGAACACTTCCTGGGCGAGTTCGGGTGCCACGCCGGGACCTGAATCCCGTACGACGATCTCCACACTGGAGGCGTCCTGCCGCAGCCCGACCTCGACCCAGCGTCCGCCGTCGTGCGCCGCGGCGTCCACGGCGTTGTCGACGAGGTTGCCGACCACGGTCGCCACGTCGGCGGCGTCCTCCGGGGTGAGCCGGTCGAGCGCGGTGTCGTCCGAGATCCGCAGCGTGACCTTCCGTTCGGCGGCGAGGGATGCCTTCGCGGTCAGCAGGGCGGCGACGGCGGTGTCGCGGACGCGGCGGCTGAGGGTGATGTCCAGCGACTGCCGGTGCCGGCTCAGGGCGCGGATGTAGCGGACGACCTCGTCCTGTTCGCCGATCTGGATGAGCCCGGAGATGGTGTGCAGCTGGTTGGCGAACTCGTGGGCCTGCGCGCGCAGCAGCTCCGACGAACTGCGGAAGGAGCCGATCTCCCGCTCCAGACGGGCGAGTTCGGTGCGGTCCCGCAGGGTGGTGACGGAGCCGAGCAGTCGGCCGTCCTTGGTCACGGTCATCCGGTTCATCACCAGGACCCGGCCGTGGCGTACGACGACCTGGTCCCGCTCGTCGGGCGTGGCCCCGGCGAGGACGTCCCGCAGCCGCCCCTCGATGCCGAGCTGGTCAAGGCTCCGGCCCACGCACTCCTCGGGCAGGTCGAGCAGGGTCCGGCCCATCTCGTTGACGAGGGTCAGCCGGGCCGCCGGGTCCAGGGCGATCACGCCCTCGGCGATGCCGTACAGCATGGCCTCGCGGTGTTCGGCCAGCCCGGTGATCTCGCGGGGCTCCAGGCCGAGCGTCTGCCGCTTCACGCGCCGGGCGAGCAGCCAGGAGCCGGCCACGCCGAGGCCGCTGGCGATGCCCAGGTAGGCGAGGAGGTAGGAGGACGCGCCGCTGAGGCGCTGCCACACCGTCGGGTCGGCCTCGCCGATCATCACCGTGCCGAGGTGCCGGCCGAGGTTCTGCCGCGTCGCCCCGAGGACGGGCACCTGGGCCACCAGCTCGTGGCTGCCGTCCAGTGTCAGCGGCCCCGACCAGCCGCGCCCCGCCGCGGCGCCCTCGCCGAGGGGCAGCCGGTCGCCGATCACCGTGGCGTTGGTGGAACTGACGATCCGGCCCCCGGCGTCGGCCACAGTCACCGAGGTGACCCCGGACTGGGTCTGCATGGAGTTCACCAGCGGGGCGAGGCGCTTCGCTGGGGGTGCCGCGATGGGTCGTGGGTCGTCTGCGGCACCGTCGTGGCTGGTCGCGCAGTTCCCCGCGCCCCTTTGGGGCGCTGTAGAACCGCAGCCGACCGGCTGGGCGAGCTCGCTGCGCACCAGGGGCGTTGCGGCCAGCTGCTCGGCCAGCGCGGCGACGCGGCGGCCCTCGACGCGGTTGAAGGTCGCCTCGGACTGGGCAAGGGAGACGGCGGCGACTGCCACCAACACGACCACGACGATGGCGAGTTGGAGCACCAGCATCTCGCCCGCGAGGGTCTGGCGACGGAAGGTGGTGACCACGACCTGCTCAATCTCTGACCTGGTGGTTCGGGTGCCGGGACGGCCCCATGATGGCCTTGGCCAGGGAGCGGGGGAAGACATGCGTCGCCGCCCTCCCGCTGACACAAAGACCAAAACCTCCGTTGGTTCCGGAAGCGAGACAGGCCGTCGCCGCCCGTGCACCATGTGGCCCACATCACGCTCCACAAACCCGCATCGACCGACAGGTGGTGGCACTCGTGCGTCTGCGCACCCCGCTCGCCCTGCTCGGGGCCGCCGTGCTGGTCCTGGTGGCACCGCCGCTGCTGACCACCGGCAGCGACTCCGACACCGGCACGCAGATCCCGGGCCTGCGCTTCATGGTCCCCAACACCCCCGGCGGCGGCTACGACATCACCGCCCGGACCGCCGCGAAGAACGCCGAGGACGCCGACCTCACACACTCCATCGAGGTGTTCAACCTGCCCGGCGCCGGCGGCACCGTCGGCCTGACCCGGCTGGTGGGCGAGCACGGCAACGGCAAGCTGGCGATGTCCATGGGGCTCGGGGTGGTGGGCGCGGCCCGCTCCAACCACGCGCCCAAGACCCTCGCCGACACCACCCCGATCGCCCGGCTCACCGAGGAGCAGGACGTGGTCGTGGTCGCCAAGGACTCCCCGTACAAGACGATCGACGATCTCATCAAGGCGTGGAAGGCCGACCCGGGCAAGATTCCGGTCGGCGGCGGCTCCTCGCCCGGCGGGCCCGACCATCTCGCGCCGATGCTGATGGCGCGGGCCGCGGGCATCGCGCCGAAGGAGGTCAACTACATCCCCTTCGACGGCGGCGGTGAGCTGCTCGCCTCGATCCTCGGCAACAAGGTCGGCTTCGGGGTGTCCGGCGTCGGCGAGTACCTCGACCAGATCAAGGCGGGCGAGCTGCGGGTGCTCGCGGTCACCGGCCCGGAGCGCGTCGACGAACTCAAGGACGCGCCCACGCTCAAGGAGTCCGGCTACGACGTGAACTTCACCAACTGGCGCGGCATCGTCGCCCCGCCCGGCCTGTCCGCCGCCGAACGCGAGAAGCTCACCCGGCTCCTCGAGGAGCTCCACGACTCCCCCGAGTGGCAGAAGTCCCTGGAGCAGAACGGCTGGGAGGACGCCTTCCTGACCGGCGAGGAGTTCGGCGACTTCCTGGACGCCCAGGACAAGCGCGTGGTGTCGGTGCTGAAGGAGCTGGGACTGTAATGACGCAGACGGACACTCCCCCCGCCGAGCCGGCCGAGCGGCGCTCGTGGCTGCGCGAGCACTCCGAACTCGGCGTCTGCGTCCTGCTGTTGGCGCTCGGCGTGCTGGTGCTGACCGACGCGCTGACGATGGACGTCGACATCGCCCAGCGCGGTCCCGTCGGCCCGAAGACCGTGCCGATCGTCGTCGGCATCGGGCTTCTCGTCATCGCCGCGCTCCTCGCCGTGGACGTGCTGCGCGGCGGCCGTGGCCAGGCGGAGACCGGCGAGGACATCGACCTGTCCGAACCCGCCGACGGGCGCACGGTGTTGCTGCTCGCCGGGGTGTTCCTCGGTGCCGCCGTCCTCATCGAGCCGCTGGGATTCCCCGCCGCGGGCGCGCTGCTGTTCTGGGGCGCCGCCTTCACCCTCGGCAGCCGGCGCATCGACCGCGACCCGCTCATCGCGGCCGTGCTCTCCCTCGTCACCTACGCCGTCTTCAACTACCTGCTCGGAGTGCCGCTGCCCGGTGGCCCCCTGATGGGAGCGCTGTGACATGAACGCCCTCAACTCCCTTCTGGACGGCTTCGGTACGGCCCTCACTCCGATCAATCTGCTGTGGGCGGCCCTCGGTGTGCTGCTCGGCACCGCGATCGGGGTGCTGCCCGGCATCGGGCCCGCGATGGCGGTCGCGCTGCTGCTGCCGGTGACGTACGGACTCGACCCGATCGCCGCGTTCATCATGTTCGCGGGGATCTACTACGGCGCGATGTTCGGTGGCTCCACCACCTCGATCCTGCTCAACACGCCCGGCGAGAGCGCCGCCGTGGTCGCGGCCATGGAGGGCAACCCCATGGCCAAGTCGGGGCGTGGCTCGCAGGCTCTCGCGGCTGCCGCCATCGGGCACTTCGCGGGCGGCCTGATCGGCACGATCCTGCTGGTGGCTTTGGCGCCGACGGTCGCCGATCTGGCCGTGGACATCGGCGCTCCGGACTACTTCGCCATCATGGTGCTGGCGTTCATCGCCGTGACGTCGGTCCTCGGCTCGTCCCGGATCCGGGGGCTCGCCTCCCTGCTGATCGGCCTGACGCTCGGTCTGGTGGGCCTGGACCAGATGACCGGGCAGCAGCGTCTCACCTTCGGTTCGCTCCAACTCGCCGACGGCATCGACGTGGTGATCGTGGCGGTGGGGCTCTTCGCGATCGGCGAGGCGCTGTGGGTCGCGGCGCATCTGCGGCGCAATCCGGGCGAGCCGATCCCGGTGGGCCGCCCGTGGCTGGGCCGCGGGGATGTGCGGCGGACGTGGAAGTCGTGGCTGCGCGGCCCGTTCATCGGCTTCCCGTTCGGCGCGATTCCGGCGGGCGGCGCGGAGATCCCCACCTTCCTGTCGTACGTGACCGAGAAGCGTCTGTCGAAGCACAAGGACGAGTGGGGCAAGGGCGCCATCGAGGGTGTCGCGGGACCGGAGTCGGCGGCGTCGGCCTCGGCGGCGGGCACGCTGGTGTCGATGCTGACGCTGGGCCTGCCGACGACGGCGGTCGCCGCGGTGATGCTGGCCGCGTTCCAGCAGTACGGCATCCAGCCCGGACCGCTGCTGTTCGAGCGCGAACCGGAGCTGGTGTGGGGCCTGATCGCCTCGCTCTTCGTCGGCATGGTGCTGCTGCTCGCGCTCAACCTGCCGCTGGCACCGCTGTGGGCGAAGCTGCTGCGCATTCCGCGGCCGTATCTGTACGCGGGGATCCTGTTCTTCGCGATGGTCGGCGCGTACGCGGTCGGCGGCGAGGTCATCGACCTGGTCACCCTGCTGGTCATCGGGCTGATCGGGTTCGGTATGCGGCGCTATGGCCTGCCGATCCTGCCGGCCGTCATCGGCATGATCCTCGGCCCGAACGCCGAGCAACAGCTGCGGCGTGCCCTGCAGATCAGCGACGGCAGTGTGTCGGGGCTGGTCAACACGCCGTTCGCGGTGACCGTTTACGCGGTGGTCGTGCTGCTGCTGGTGTGGCCGCTGCTCAGGAAGCTCGTGGTCCGGAGCGGCGCCAAGGCCTGACCCATGCGGACTTTGTGGATTTTCGGCCATGGTTATGGCGTGCACCTGCCCAGACGCCGCTTCTTGGTGGCACGCTGCTTTGAACTGCGCACGCAGTAACACCCCTGCCCACCCGGGCGGATGGTCCCCGCCGCCCGGTCGTCCCCCCACCGCAGAAGGAGACCGCGTGATAGGCAGATTCCGCACATCCGGCGGCGCCCGCGTCCGCCGCAGCGTCCTCGGCGCGCTGGCCGGCGTCGCCGCCCTCCTGGCCACGGGTGTCACCGCCGCCCCGGCCGGTGCCGCCACTCCGGAACCGGGAGCGGTGCCCCTCGCGGCGCAGGAACGCGCCCGTGACTTCTGGACCCCGGAGCGGATGCGGCAGGCCGTCCCGCTCGACGTCCTGTCCGTCGACCGCTCCGACGTGACAGCCTCGACCCCGCGCCAGGGCAAGAAGTCCGTCGTCGCGCCGAGCGCCCCGGCCTCCCCCGTCGGAGCCCTGGCCATCCCCAACGGCGGTGGCCCCTGGACCGGCGGCGGGGCCGTGGTGAAGACCGCGGGCCGGGTCTTCTTCACCTACCAGGGCCGCACCGCGTCCTGCTCCGGCAACGCGGTCACCAGCGCCAACAAGAGCACGGTGATGACCGCCGGCCACTGTGTGAAGCTGGAGGGTTCCTGGCACACCAACTGGGTGTTCGTGCCCGGGTACCACGACGGACAGGCGCCGTACGGCAGGTGGTCGGCGTCCAAGACGCTGTCCACGCCGCAGTGGACGGCCAGTGAGGACATCAACTACGACGTCGGCGCGGCCGTGGTCGCCCCGCTCGACGGCAAGAACCTCACCGACGTCGTCGGCGGCCAGGGCCTGGCCTTCAACACCGGCTACAACAAGGCGATGTACGCCTTCGGCTTCCCCGCCGCCGCCCCCTACGACGGCGAGAAATTCATCTACTGCAGCGGCACCACCTACCGGGACTTCCTGCTGTCCAGCGACCACGGCATGACCTGCGACATGACCGGCGGCTCCAGCGGAGGCCCCTGGTTCACCCAGTTCGACGAGGCGACCGGAACCGGTCTGCAGTCCTCGGTGAACAGCTTCAAGTACAACTTCCTGCCGAACGCGATGTACGGGCCGGTCTTCGGCGCGGACGCGCAGAACCTGTATCAGACCGCCCAGTCGTCCTGACGGGCCGTTCCGGCCGCGCGGGAGCCTACGGGCTGCCGCGCGGCCTTCTGCTTCAGTGCCCCCGGAACGCCTCCTCCAGCCACCAAGAGCCGTGATCTCGCACGACCTTGGCGTCGATGAGCAGAGGTGCGGAGCGCGGCCCGGCCACCCAGTCCGCTACGGCCTTCAGGTCCGCCCGCGAGCGCACGGTGACCGCGTCGAAGCCGTACCCCCGCGCCACGGCGGCGATGTCCGTCGGCGGGAACTCGACCAGGTCGAGCGGGTGTCCGCCGGGCCCGAAGTGGTGCACCTCCGCTCCATAGGCGTCGTCGTTGTAGACGACGACCACCATCGGCAGCCCGAGCCGGCGGACCGTGTCGAGGTCTGCGGCGCCCATCAGCGCGCCGCCGTCCCCGAGCGCGGCCACGGGAAGCCGGTCCGGCCGGGCCAGCGCCGCGCCGATCGTGGTCGCCAGCCCCAGGCCGATCGACTGGAAGGCCTGGGTGAAGCAGAAGCCGTGCTGGTCGGGCACCGACAGGTACATGCTGGGGTAGCCCATGAAGTTGCCGGAGTCCACGCCGACGACCCGCTCGCCGGGGAGGATGTCGTCGAGCGCGATGCTCAGCGTCCGCGGGTCGATCCGCTCACGGCCGCTCGTGTCGTCGTACGGCACGTCCCGCCAGCGCACGCGTGCGGCGATGTCCGCGCCGACCTCGGGGGTGCGGTAGCCCTGCCGTGGACCGCCGCCCGCGTCGAGCAGGAGCCGTGCCGTCCGTGTCACGTCGCCGGTGACGCCGAGGTCGAGCGTCCGGTGCGCGCCGAGCGCTGACGTGTCGTCGTCGACCTGGACGACCTTCGCCTCCGGGCCGATCAGCCGGCCGTGCCGCATGGTCCACATGTTCAGCGCGCAGCCCCAGCCGACGATCAGGTCCGCGCCCTGGATCAGTTCGGCGGCCACGGGGGACGCGAAGCCGCCGGACACGTCGAGCGACCAGGGGTTGCCGTGGAACAGGCCGCGGGCGACGGCCGACGTCGCGAGCAGCGCGCCGTGGTGCTCGGCGAGCGCTTCGAGGGCGTCCCGGCCGCCGGGCCCGCGTGCTCCCCGCCCGGCGACGAACACCGGGTGCCGGGCCTGCTCCAACAGCCGTGCCAGCGCGGCCATTTCGGCCGCCGACGGTTCGACCGGCGCTCGTTCCGGTGGCGCGGCGGCCTGCGCCAGGGCGCCGTCCGGCACGTCCAGGGACTGCACCGGCAGGGGGAGGTTGAGCAGGACGGTGCGGCGCTCGTGCAGGGCGCGCCGTACGGCGGCGCAGGTCTGCTCGACCGCCTCCGCGGCGGACGTGATCCGCTCCGTGACCGCGCCGACCGCGTGTGCCAGTGCCTCCTGGTCGACGTAGAAGTTCGACTTCGGCTCGGTCACCTCCGCCGCGAGCACGACGAGGGGCGTACGGCTCTTGGCCGCCTCGGCGATCCCGGTGACGGCGTTCGTCAGGCCGGGCCCCTGGTGCACGCTCAGCGCCGGGACCGTGCCGCTGATCCGCGCGTACGCGTCGGCCATGGTCGCCGCGCCGCCCTCGTGGCGGGCGGCGACGAACCGCGCGCCCGCCGCGACCATGGCGTTGGTCGGGTGGAAGTTGCCCGATCCGACCACCCCGAAGACCTGCTCGACCCCGGCCGCCACCAGCGCCCGGCCGACCGCCTCCGCGACCTTCATGAGCGCTCCACCAGCGCGAGCACCCGCGCGGGAGCTCCGGAGCCGGTGACGATGGGCAGGGGTCCGGCGATGACGACGGCGCCGGTCGGCGGCAGGGCGGCCAGGTTCCGCAACTGGGTGAGCCCGTACTTGTCGCTGCCCATGAGATAGGAGTGGCACGGGAACATCGGGTCGAACGAGTGGGCGCCTCCGGCGTCGGTCCCCACCGTCTCGACGCCGAGGCCGATCACCGCGGACTCCTCGGCCACCCAGCGGGCGCATTCCGGCGACAGGCCCGGGGTGTGCGGCCCGTTCTCGTCCGCGTTGAGGAAGGCCTCCTGGGTGTCCGAGCGGGCGTCCCAGCCGGTGCGCAGCAGCAGCCAACCGCCGTCGGGCAGCGGGCCGTTCTCAGCTTCCCAGGCCTTCACATGGTCCACTTCGACGAGGAAGTCCGGGTCGGCGTCCGCTTCGGCGGTGAAGTCCAGCACGGCCGCCGGTGCGATCAGCCGACGCGCCGGCACCGAGGCCACGTCGGCGAGGTCCTTGCCGGTGACCCAGTGGTTCGGTGCGTCGAAGTGGGTGCCGGTGTGCTCGCCGCTGCGGAAGTTGTTCCAGTACCAGGCCGGTCCCCGGTCGTCGTACCGGCTGATCTCCTCCAGGGCGAACACGGCGGTCTGGCCGAACTCGGGCGGCAGCTGGATCACCGGGGTCGACGACGACAGCGGCGACGTCAGGTCGACGACCTCGATCGAGCCGCTCCGCAGCCCGGACACCAGCGAAGCGAGGACGGACGGCTCGGGCATGGCGGCCTCCTGAGACGATGCTGGAGCCGGAACTCCACGTACGGGGACAGGAACAGGGCAGCTCCCATGGTGACAGCAGATCGCTTTCCACTCGGCTCCGCGACCACGCTCGCCGAGCTGGAGGCGGACCCCCACCCCAGGCTGGCCCTGCTGCGTGCCCACGAGCCGGTCTCCTGGCTCCCCGCGCTGGGCGGCTGGCTGGTGACCCGGCGGGATCTCGCATTGCGGGTGATGCGGGACGCGGACACCTTCACCGTGGACGACCCCCGCTTCTCCACCGCCCAGGTGGTCGGTCCCAGCATGCTCTCCCTGGAAGGCGCCGAGCACGCGCGGCACCGCGCTCCCTTCACCGATCCGTTCCGCACGCGCGATGTGCGGGACCGGTTCGCCGGGTTCGTGGCGGACGAAGCGGCCCGGCTCGTGGCGACGGTCCGGCCGCGGGGCCGCGCCGAGCTGCGGCGGGAGGTGGCCGGGCCGCTGGCCGTCGCCGTCGTCGCCGAGTCCCTGGGGCTGGTCGACGCCGATGCCAAGGCGGTGCTGTCCTGGTACGACGCCATCGTGGGTGCGGTCTCCGACATCTCCGCGGGACGGCCCTCGGATCCTGCCGGAGCGGCGGCCTTCGACGAGTTGAGGGACAGCGTCGAGGCGACGGTCACCGCGGGGGTCGATACGTCGCTGCTGGTCGCGGCGGCCGAACGGCTCAAGCTGCCGGAGGTGGTCGCCAACGCCGCCGTGCTGATGTTCGGCGGCATCGAGACCACCGAGGGCATGATCGCCAACGCGGTACTGCACCTGCTGTCCGAGCCCGCTCAACTCGCGCTGCTGCGGGACGATCCGGGCCTGGTCGACGCGGCGATCGAGGAGTCGCTGCGCCTGGAGCCCGCCGCGGCGGTCGTCGACCGCTACGCCACCGCCGACGTGACGATCGGCGGGGCCGAGGTGCGCCGCGGGGATCTCGTGGTCGTCTCGCTGGCCGGCGCCAACCGTGACCCCGAGGTCTTCCCGGACCCCGACCGTTTCGACCTGCGACGCCCCAACTCCCGTCTCCAGCTGGCCTTCGCCCACGGCCCGCACTTCTGCCTGGGCGCCCATCTCGCCCGGCTGGAGACCCGCGTCTGCCTCCTCACGCTCCTCGACCGTCTGCCCGGACTGCGCCTCGACGCCGCCGCGTCCACCGCACCCAGCGGCCTGCTCTTCCGTAAGCCCTCGGCAGTACACGTCCGTTGGGACACCGCGGAGGCGTGACGTCGCGGCCGGTCTCCCCCGCCCGTCCCGGACACCGCACGTCCCGGACCATCCAGGTGTCGCCGAGCGGACAGCCGATGGCCACGGCGCCCCGCAGCCCCGGCCGGCTCAGCCGCCGGTGCTCTCGCGCACGATGATCCGGTGGCCCGCGACATGGTCCCGCAGCGGACCCGGATCCGGCTCGTCGATGCGCTCCAGCAGCAGGGCCACCGCGGCGCGCGCGATCTCCTGCTTGTCCGGGGCGACGGTCGTCAGACTGGGCACGCTGAACCGGGATGCCTCGATGTCGTCGAAGCCGACCACGTCGAGGTCTCCAGGCACGGTGCGGCCGAGCTCGTGCAGGGCACGCAGCGCGCCCAGGGCCATGTGGTCGTTCAGACACAGCAGCGCGTCCGGGGGTGACGGCCGCCGCATGAGCGCGGTCGCGGCGCGCGCGCCGTCCTGCCAGTGGTATGCCTCCACCGGCAGCACCAGGTCGGCGTCGAAGGGCGACCCGGCCGCCTCAAGAGCCTCTCGGTACCCGTCCGTGCGCAGCCGGTCCGTGCCCTGGCGGCCCCGCACGGCGCCGCCGACGACGGCGATGCGGCGGCGACCGCGCGACAGCAGATACGCGGTGGCCTCGCGGGCGGCCCGTACGTTGTCGATGCCCACGTGGTCGGTGCCGCCCTCGGCGGGCCGTTCGCCGAGCAGGACGACGGGCAGGCGCCGGTCGCGGGTGGCGAGGTCGCGGGGCAGGAGGGAGAGTGGACTGAGGATGACACCGTCGGAGAACTGGGCGTCGAAGCCGTGCAGCGCCGCCAGTTCACGCTCGCGCACGGCCCCGGTCTGGTGCAGCAGCACCGTGCGGCCCCTGCGGTCGGCCTCGGCCATGACGTACTTCGCCAGCTCGGAGAAGTACGCGACGTCGAGTTCGGGGACGGCCAGGGTGATCATGCCGGTGCGGCCCTGGCGCAGCTGGCGTCCGGCGATGTTCACCCGGTAGCCCAGCGCCTCGATCGCCTCCTGGACGGCGGCACGGGTCCGCTCCGAGACATGCTCGAAGTTGTTGATCACGTTGGAGACGGTCTTGGGTGAGACGCCCGCGTACTCCGCCACGTCCTTGATCCTCGGTCTGGCCGCCACGCTGTTCATCCTTCCGCAGGCCGTGATCGTACCGACCATCACGAATCGATTTCGGGCCGGACCAACGTCCTCCCACGCATTTACATCGATGTAAAGGGCATGGTGCCATGTGCCTCGACACTCGAGGCAAGGAGCACCATGCGCGTCCCCCAGTTCTCGGGCCTGCCCCGCCCCGACTACCCGCGGCCGCAGTTCGTGCGCGAGGCCTGGCTCAATCTGAACGGCGAGTGGCAGTTCGAGATCGACCGGTCGGACACCGGTCTCGAACGCGGCCTGCCGGCCCGCGAACTCGCCGACCGCATCCTCGTCCCGTTCTGCCCCGAGTCGGAGCTGTCCGGGATCGGGGAGACCGACTTCATGGAGGCGGTCTGGTACCGGCGCACGGTGACCGTCCCGTCCTCCTGGGCGGATTCTCGGGTGCTGCTGCACTTCGGAGCGGTGGATCACGACGCCACCGTCTGGGTCGACGGCACCGAAGTCGCCCGGCACCGCGGCGGTTTCACCCCGTTCACCGCCGACCTCGGCGAAGTCGCCGTGCCCGGCGAGGAGTTGACGATCGTCGTGCGGGCCCGGGACAGCCGGCACGGTGTGCAGGCCCGGGGCAAGCAGTCCACCTGGTACGCCAACTCGCACTGCCACTACACCCGCACGACAGGCATCTGGCAGACCGTGTGGCTGGAGCCGGTCCCCCGCGACGCCGCCCTGAAGCGGCCCCGCATCACCCCCGACCTGGCCTCCGGTTCCTTCTTCCTGGAGCTGCCGCTGACCGCCAACGCCCCCGGCCACCGGGTGCGCGTCACGCTCGGGGACCACCGGGGCGTCGTCACCACGGCCGAGACCCGCGCCGACCTCGACCTCGCGCCCCGCCTGGTCCTCCCCCTACCCGCCGACCGGCGGCGCGTGTGGTCGCCGCGGGATCCCCATCTGTACGACCTGCGCCTCGAACTCCTCGACGCCGACGGGCAGATCGTGGACGCGGCGGGATCCTACGCCGGCCTGCGCTCGGTCGCCGTCCACGGAAAACGACTGCTGCTCAACGGCGAACCCGTCTTCCAGCGCCTGGTCCTCGACCAGGGGTACTACCCCGACGGGCTGATGACCGCCCCGAGCGACGGCGACCTGGTCCGCGACATCGAACTGGGCCTCGCGGCCGGGTTCAACGGCGCCCGTCTGCACCAGAAGGTCTTCGAGGAGCGCTATCTCTTCCACGCCGACCGGCTGGGCTACCTGGTCTGGGGCGAGTTCGGCGACTGGGGCTGCGAGACGGGCGTACGCGACGACAACCAGCGCCCCGACGCGAGCTATGTCAGCCAGTGGCTGGAGGCCCTGGAGCGGGACTACTCGCACCCCTCGATCGTGGGCTGGTGCCCCCTGAACGAGACCTACCAGCCGCTGCACGACCGCATCACCCGACTCGACGACGTGACCCGCGCGATGTTCCTGGCCACCAAGCAGGCCGACCCCACCCGCCCCGTCATCGACGCGTCCGGCTACGCGCACCGGGTGCCGGAGACCGACGTCTACGACTCCCACTGCTACGAGCAGGACCCGGCCACTTTCGCCAAGACGATGGCGGGCCTGTCGGAGGGCCGGCCGTACGTCAACGCGGCGCCGGACGGCAGGCCGTGGTCGGTGCCGTACCGCGGGCAGCCGTACTTCTGCAGTGAGTTCGGCGGCATCTGGTGGGACCCTCAGGCCGCGGCCGAGGCGGCCGGGAACGAGCACGAGACGTCCTGGGGCTACGGCGAACGCCCACGCACCGCCCGCGAGTTCGTCGAGCGTTTCACCGGCCTGACCGGCGTCCTGCTCGACGACCCGGACATGTTCGGCTACTGCTACACCCAGCTCACGGACGTCTTTCAGGAGCACAACGGCGTCTACCGCTTCGACCGCTCCGAGAAGGTCGACACCACGCTCCTCCGGGACGCCCAGTCCCGACCGGCGGCCTACGAGAACCGGAGCGACGGCAACTCCCGCCGCCCTCCGGCCCGTTGACACCCCGCCTTCCCGCCTCTACCGTCCGAAACGGGACTTACAACGATGTAAGGAGCCGTTTCCATGCGCGCAGGACCCCGTACAGCCCGCCGCGCGGCACTCGCCGCCGCAGTCCTGGCGCTCCTGCTCGGCTTCGTCTCCGCCCCGCCCGCCACCGCCGCACCTCCGGAGCCCGCCGCCTCGGGAACCACGTTCCGCAATCCGCTCAACACCGGCCCGGATCCGTTCGTCACGTACGCGGCAGGGGCGTACTACCTGACCGCCACGCAGGGCGACAGCATCCGCATGTGGCGCTCGCCCTCGCTGAGCACGCTGCTCGCGAGTGAACCCGTGACGGTGTGGACGGACACGGACCCCTCACGCAACCGCAATATCTGGGCACCGGAGTTCTACCGCTTCGGCGACCGCTGGTACCTCTACTACACGGCCGACGACGGCATCGACGACCACCACCGGCTGTACGTACTGGAGTCCGACGGCGCCGACCCGGCGGGCCCGTACCACTTCAGGTCCCGTCTGACGCCGCCGAACCACGCCTCGGACTTCGCGATCGACCCCGGCATCCTGCAGCTCGACGGGCGTCTCTATCTCGCCTACTCCGGGATCAACCAGTACCAGCACAACGGCATCAACATCGCCCCGATGTCGAACCCGTACACCGTCTCGGGCGACGCGGTCGCCATCGACGCCGCCGGTGGCTGCCCCGAGGTCCGGGAGGGCCCGGAGTTCCTGTATCGCAACGGCCGTACCTGGATGACGTATTCGACCTGCGACACGGGCAAGCCGGACTACCAGGTCTGGATGATGTCGCTGCCCGACGGCGCCGATCCGCTCGTGCCCGCCAACTGGACTCAGCATTCCGGACCGGTCTTCTCCCGCGCCGACGACCGCGGGGTGTACGGGCCCGGCCATCACGCCTTCTTCCGCTCCCCCGACGGCACCGAGGACTGGATGGTCTACCACGCCAAGACGACCTCGGCGCTGACCTACACCGACCGCACCACCCGCGCCCAGAAGATCTCCTGGAACGCCGACGGCAGCCCGAATCTCGGCCGGCCGCTCGCCCTGGGCGCGACCCAGAACCTGCCTGCCGGGGATCCAGGGTCCGGCAACCACTGGATCAACGACGACGGTCGCTCGAGCGGTGACGGAGCCGTGGCCTACACGGGCACCTGGAACTCCGGAACCGGCTGCGCCAGCCAGTGCTTCTGGAGCGACGACCACTGGAGCGACCGCGCCGGAAACACCGCCACGTTCTCCTTCACCGGCACCCGGATCGCCCTGCTGTCCGTCCGTGACACCGGCAACGGCATCGCGGCGATCAGCGTCGACGGCGGACCGGAGCAGCGCGTCGACTTCCATGGCGCGATCCGCACCGGCGAGACGCTCCAGTACCTCAGCCCTCGGCTCCCCCATGGCCGCCACACGCTGCGGGTGCGGGTGACCGGGGAGCACAACGCCCAGTCCCGGGCGTCGTTCGTGAGCGTGGACCGGGCCGAGGTGTACACGGACTGACCGGCCCGTCCGGGATACCCCTACGAAAGGAACGCCATGCCGCGCACCCGGTTCCGTATCCTGTCGCGCCGGCTGCTCTCGGTCGTCGCGACGCTCACCCTGGCCTTCCTGTACCTGGGCACAGCCCCGTCCTCGGCCGCCGTCGGCGGTCCGGTCCTCGACCGGGACTTCCCCGATCCGGACGTGGTACGGGTGGGCGGCACCTACCACGCCTTCGCCACCAACGGGGACGGGAAGTACATCCGGCACGCCACCTCCACCGACCTGGTGAACTGGACCGTGGCCGGCGCCGACGCGCTGCCCGCCGTCGGCAGCTGGGCCAAGCCCGACAGGTCGCTGGTCTGGGCGCCCGAAGTCTTCGACAACGGCACCGACTTCACCATGCACTACACCGCCCGGGACCGGGCGAGCGACAAGCAGTGCATCGGCGTCGCCCGGGCCGCGTCACCGGACGGCGCCTTCCGGCCCGTGGGCAACGCACCGCTGGTGTGTCCGGCCGACCTGGGCGGCGCGATCGACGCGGCGTCGTACACCGAGAACGGCCGCCGCTATCTGCTGTGGAAGAACGACGGCAACTGCTGCGGGCGGGACACCTGGCTGTACCTCCAGGAGGTGAGCTGGGACGGCACACGCACCATCGGCTCACCCGTCGGCCTGATCCGCCAGGACCGCCCCTGGGAGGGGATCGTCATCGAGGCGCCGACACTCGTCAAGCGCGCCGGGCACTACGTGCTGTTCTACTCGGCGGACTTCTACGGCGACGACCGCTACAAGACGAGCTATGCCGTGGCCGACAGCCTCACCGGCCCCTACACCAAGGCCGCGGCGCCCCTGATGACGACCGACTCCTTCTCCGGCGCCGTGCGCGGCCCCGGCGGACAGGACGTCGTGACCGGCCCCGACGGCCGCGACCGTATGGTCTTCCACGGCTGGAGCGCCGACCGCTCCCACCGTGCGCTGTACGTGGCCGACCTCGGCTGGGCGAACGGCTATCCCGTGGTCGACGGCAGCAAGGTGATCTACCAGGCGGAGACCGCGGTGGTGCACAACGCCGTGGTCCGGGACGCGGCCGGTGCGCTGGACGGCAGAGCGGTCGGGCACATCGACCACCCCGACAGCTATGTGGAGTTCTCCGTCTTCACCCCGACGACGGGATCCCACACCCTGACCGTCCGCTACGGCAACGGCTCGCTGGACGGCGGCGGTTCGCCGGCCCAGTCCAGCCACACGCTCACCGTCAACGGGAGCGCGGCCGGAGAGGTCCGCTATCCCCACACCGGATGGGACAGCTGGCAGACCGCGAGCGTGAGCGTCGGGTTGAAGGAGGGGTGGAACACCGTACGCCTCGGCAAGGGGCTCCTCTATGCCGAACTGGACAGCGTCGAGGTGGCGTGAGGCGGTCACTCAGGTCGCGGTGTACCCGAGCTGGCGCCTCATGTACGGCGTCATCAGCGTCTTCGCCTTGGCCAGGACGGACGTACGGCTGCCGAGGACCGCGGTGTCGCCGCCCGGCACGGGCAGCACGGTCAATCCGTCGGCCGGGCCGAAGGGCACGATGATCGGGATGCGGTGGCTCTGCCGGTAGAGGCGGGGCTCCTTGCGGTGCCGGCCCGAACTGTTGAGGTAGGTACGGATGTTGTGGGCGGCGAGGTCCGCCTGGGCGAGCGCGGCGGGGGTGATCTTGAGCTCGGTGGCGTCGTTGACGTCGCCGACCGCGAACACGTCCGGCTTCCCCTCGACCCGGAGCATGCGGTCGACCTTGACGTGCCCGGCCGGGTTCAGCCAGTCGCCGTGCCCGGCCAGGCGCAGCCAGAGCGTGTTGGGGGTGGTGCCCGTCGCCCAGAAGGAGAGGTCGGCCTCGACGATGTGGCCGTGGGCGTCGCGGTAGGTGCCGAAGTCGTTGCCGGGCGCCATGAAGGAGTCGAGCCGCACCTCGACGTCATGGGACTCCAGCCAGGCACGGGCCTTGCGCCCGGCGCGCGCGCTGCCGGTGGCGTCGAGCAGCGCCGGCCCGGCATGGGCGAGCGTGACCCGGGCGTCCGGCCGGGCCAGCCGGATCTCGGCGCCGAGCTCGACGCCGGACGGCCCGCCGCCGACGACGAGGATGTGCCGGGCGGCGGCGATGTTCCGCTGGTGCTCGGCGAACGACTTGACCGCCTCCTCGGCCGTGGTGCCGACGAAGCGGGCGGGTTCCGGGTAGTCGGCGCCGGTCGCGATCACCAGCACGTCGTACGGCAGCCGTTCGCCCGTGGCCAGCACCACGTGCCGCTCGCCGGTCTCGACGCGGACCGCCTTGCCGACGACGACATGTCCGTGGCGCAGCAGTCGGTCGTACGGAATGAAGGGCGTCACCGACCACTCCGGGCGCACACCGGCGCGCAGGGAGGCGATGCGGTGGAAGAAGATCTCCTTGCGGTCCACCAGCGTGACCCGTGCCGTCGCGTCCAGCCGTTTCGCCAGCCGGACGCCGGCGTAACCGCCGCCGATCACCACTACGTCGCCGTCATGCACAACGAGTCTCCTGTGCCTGGTGGGGGGAGCGGGTCCGAGCGTAACGCTTGAAACCTAAAGGTTCGGCAAGGGTGTGTGGGCGTTCTGTGAAGCGCGTGCGACTTCGTACTCTGTGACCGTGCCGTCCTCCCGCCCGCATCGTGTCGCCGTTCTCGTGCTCGAGGGTGCGAAGCCGCTCGATGTCGGCATTCCCGCGCAGGTGTTCACGACCCGGGCGAGCATGCCGTACGAGGTGCGGGTGTGCGGCGCGGCGCCCGGTCTCGTGACGGGCGGCGACGGACTGTCGTACCACGTCGCCCATGGCCTCGACACGCTGGCGTGGGCCGACATCGCCTTCGTCCCCGGCTACCGGTTCCCGGACCGCGACGACCCGCCGCGGGCCGTCGTCGACGCGCTGCTCGCCGCCCATGACGGAGGCACGCGGCTGGCGGCCATCTCGACGGGCGCCTTCGCGCTCGCCGCGACGGGCCTGCTCGACGGCAGGCGGGCCACGACGCACTGGCACTACACGCGGGCACTCAAGGAGAGGCATCCGCTCGTCCAGGTCGACGAGAACGTCCTGTTCGTCGACGAGGGCAGCGTGCTGACGTCGGCCGGCGCGGCCTCGGGCATCGACCTGTGCCTGCACATCCTGCGCGGCGACCTCGGGGTGGCCGCGTCGAACCACGCGGCCCGGCGCCTGGTCGCGGCCCCCTATCGCAGCGGCGGCCAGGCGCAGTATGTGCCGCGCAGTGTGCCCGAGCCGCTCGGCGAGCGGTTCGCGGCCACCCGGGAGTGGGCGCTGCACCGGCTCGACGAGCCCCTCAGCCTCGAAGTCCTCGCCCAGCATGCGGCGGTCTCGCCGCGCACGTTCTCACGGCGCTTCGTGGAGGACACCGGGTACACGCCGATGCAGTGGGTCATGCGCGCCCGGATCGACCTGGCCCGTGAGCTGCTGGAGCGTTCGGAGCGGAGCGTCGAGCAGATCGCGGGCGATGTGGGATTGGGCACGGGCGCGAATCTGCGGATGCACTTCCAGCGCATTCTCGGGACCACGCCCAGCGAGTACCGGCGCACGTTCACGCAGGGCGAATAGCCGTCGTACGACACTCAGGCGCTTGGCGCGATCCTTGCGAACCTTGGCAATCACGCCACGGCCACGGACGGGTCCCGCACGCGACGCTGGTGACGAAGGGAAGGGACACCATTCATGACGCGCATCGCCATCAACGGATTCGGCCGCATCGGACGCAATGTGCTGCGGGCCCTGCTGGAACGCGACAACGACCTCGAGATCGTCGCCGTCAACGACCTCACCGAGCCGGCCGCCCTGGCCCGGCTGCTCGCCTACGACTCGACGGCCGGCCGGCTCGGCCGCCCGGTGACCGTGGACGGCGACGCCCTTGTCGTCGACGGCCGCCGCATCACGGTGCTCGCCGAGCGGGACCCGGCGCAGTTGCCCTGGGCCGAACTCGGCGTCGACCTCGTACTGGAGGCCACAGGCCGCTTCACCTCGGCGAAGGCCGCCGGCGCCCACCTCGCCGCCGGCGCGAAGAAGGTCCTGGTCAGCGCGCCGTCGGACGGCGCCGACGTCACGCTGGCGTACGGGGTCAACACCGACGCCTACGACCCGGCCCTGCACACGATCGTCTCAAACGCCTCGTGCACGACCAACGCGCTCGCGCCGCTGGCCGCGGTCCTCGACCAACTCGCCGGTATCGAGCACGGTTTCATGACCACGGTGCACGCCTACACGCAGGAGCAGAACCTCCAGGACGGTCCGCACCGCGACGCGCGCCGCGCTCGCGCCGCCGCCGTCAACATCGTGCCGACGACGACGGGCGCCGCCAAGGCGATCGGCCTGGTGCTGCCGAACCTGGACGGAAAGCTGTCGGGGGACTCGATCCGCGTGCCGGTCCCCGTGGGCTCGCTCGTCGAACTCAACACGACTGTGGCGCGGGACGTGACACGCGACGACGTACTGGCGGCGTACCGCGCGGCGGCGGAGGGGCCGCTCGCAGGCATCCTCGAGTACTCCGACGACCCGCTCGTCTCGTCCGACATCACGGGCAACCCCGCCTCGGCCATCTTCGACTCGGCCCTCACCCGCGTCGACGGCCGCCACATCAAGGTGGTCGCCTGGTACGACAACGAGTGGGGCTTCTCGAACCGGGTCATCGACACGCTCGAACTGCTCGCCGCACGCTGACCAATTCGCCTGGCTAGGCGTGGCGCCTGCCGCCCCCGGCGTGCGCGAGGGCGCTGGGGGTGCGGCAGCCGACGATGGCCGGGGCCTCCTGGACGAGCGTGTCGTCGGTGAGCGCTTCGACCATGAACAGCGCGAAGTCGATCCGGCGAGTCAGATCGCTGGCCAGGACCGGGTCGCCCACATGCCGGCTCCACACCGGCAGGCCCTGGCTCTCGCCCTCCTCCAGGCTGCTGCCCCGCACCACAGTCCACCGGGTGTCGCTGGCGAACACCCGTCGGCACGCCTCCACTTGGTCGTCGAGCTCGACGGCGCGGACCAGCTTGGCCAGTGCGGCGACGACCCGGAGGCCCAGGACGAACAGCCGCGAGTACTGGTCCTTGCCGTCACGCGTGATGTGCCAGCCGCAGGAGAAGACCAGGCGCGCACCCGGCCGGGCGTGGTCGAGCACCGCCTGCGCCGTCCCCGACGAGTACTGCCGTACGCCCCAGGGCACCAGCACCGTCAACACCCCGTCGCATCCGGCGACCGCCCGCCGGATCACCTCGGGGTCGTTCGTGTCCCCGGGAACCACGGTCATCCTGCCCTCGAACGCGGCCAGTTTCGGCACACTGCGTTCCCGGCACACGCCGACCACTTCGTAGCCGCGCTCCAGTGCGTGGCGGACCATGTACTGCCCGAGCTTCCCGGAAGCTCCGACGACGCAGACCTTCTTCATGCGATCCCCCATGGCGCAGCCCCTTCACCGGCATGCTGACCTTATATTGTAAGGCACGCTAGCCTTATACTGTAAGGCGGTCAAGGAGAGGGAAAGGGAGACCGCATGCATGAGAGCGGCAAGAAGGCTCGGCGCAGGGCCTCGGCGCGCACCCCGCTCAGTCGCGAGCGCGTGATCCGTACGGCGATGGCGGTGGCGGACGAGAAGGGGTCGGTCGCCGCACTCACCATGCGGGCCATCGCCGCGTCGCTGGGCGTGGAGGCGATGTCGCTCTATCACCATGTGGCCGGCCGGGAGGACATCCTCGACGGCATGGTGGATGCGGTGTTCGGCGAGATCGACCTGCCGCCGCGCGACACGGACTGGAGAACCGCCATGCGCCACCGGGCGGACTCGGCCCGCGCCGCCCTCAAGCGCCATCCCTGGGCCGTCGGCCTGATGGACTCCCGCTCCCAGCCGGGCCCCGCGACCCTGCGCCACCATGACGCCGTCCTCGGCGCGTTGCGCGCGGGCGGCTTCTCCGTGCCGATGACCGCGCACGCCTTCTCACTGATCGACAGCTACCTGTACGGCTTCGTGCTCCAGGAACTGAGCCTGCCGTTCAACGGTGAGGCGAGGCTGGACGAGGCCGCGGGCGCCATGCTGCACGACCTGCCGGCCGACACCCACCCCCATCTCACCGAACTGGCCACCGAGCACGTCCTCAAACCCGGCTACGACTACGCCGACGAGTTCGCCTTCGGCCTCACCCTCATCCTCGACGCCCTCCACTCAGCGCTTGAGCGTGAAGGTGAAATCGTCGGAGAGCCTGCCGCTCAGCCGGACCGCCGAGACGAGCTTCCCGTCCCTGATCAGTCTCTCGACCTCGGCCCGTGAAAGACCGCACCCTTCAGCGATCAGTCGCACCGGCCGGACAGGAATCCGCGCCGCGAAGCGGACCGACACATCGATCACCTCGCTCACCTCGCCGTCCAGGTGATCCGGTCCGCCGGTGTCGAGGCGCCAGGCGCCCGCCCAGTCGAGGGCGATGCGATCGCGGCGCCGCAGGACCGGATCCTGGAGCAACTCGGCTGCCAGGACAGGGTCGTTGTCGTGCATCCGGTCCAGCAGTTCAGGTCGTACGGAGCGAACGTTGACCCGCTCCAGGACCGTGAGCTTGGCCGTGTCCCCGCAAGCGGTACAGAGCACGAGGAGCCAGGCGTCCAGGAGTTTGTGGTGTGCGTTGACCCGGAACTTCCCGTCTGCCCGGAAGCGCTCGGACGCGCATGCGTGGCAACGGCGGAGAACGGTCGGCAGGCAGGTGGGCATGACCACCCAGCTCTTGAGCACAGAAGTACACCGGTTTCAGTGAGAAGTCCGCAGCAAAAAGGAGCGCGGCGCACATGCGCGACGCGCGACAGATCAGCTCTCGGGAGGTCTCACAGGGTGTACAACGGCACGTCCTTGCCTGGGCGACTTGGTTCGGCAGCACGGTAAGGGCGCACAGCCGCGCTGCTCCACAGGTTTTCCGAGCGCCGGGACCCGTCCCGAACTCCTCCCGGCACAGTGGCGGGGTCTTTTCCCTGGGAGAAGGGGTGAGTTGATGGCGGAGGAGAGTGTCGAGGTCGTCATCGCGGCGGACGGGACCGTGGAGGTGCACGTCCAAGGGGTCTCCGGCACGCGGTGTCTGCAGGACACCGACGAGTTGGTTCAGTTGCTCGGCGGCGCGGTGGAGCACCAGGTGCTCACCGAGGAGGCCTACCAGCAGGACGCGACCGAGGAGCAGGACCGCCTGTGGCAGGGGTGAGCGGCCTCGGCACACCGTGGCGGCTGCATGCCGTGGTGCCCCGAAGTGCCGCCAACGGACCGGGAGTTCGGTACGTCGTCTGGAGCCAGGGGTGCGCCCTGGGCTGCGCGGGCTGCTTCAACCCCGAGACGCACAGCGGGGTGGGCGCCGGCCTTGTACGGACGGCCGGCGAAGTCGCCGAGGAGGCGCTCGCCGGCGCACCGCACATCGAGGGCGTCACCCTCACCGGCGGTGAGCCGCTGGAGCAGCCCGCCGCGGTGGCCGCGTTCTGCGCCGAACTGCGCGCCCGCAGCGGCCTGTCGGTGATCGTGCTGACCGGGTTCACCCGCGCCGAGATCGAGGCGGACCCGGCCCGCTCGGCAGCCGTCGCCGACGCCGACCTGGTGATCGCCGGACGGTACAACGCGCGGCTGCGGCTGGCCCGGGGGCTGCGCGGCTCGTCGAACAAGGAGTACTGGATGCGCACCGGGCGCTACACGGCGGACGACCTGGCCGCCGTACCGGAGTTGGAGATCACCGTCGGGGATGACGGGACGGTGACGTTCACCGGCATGGTCGCGCCGGTCGCCGCGGGAGGGGAGTTCTGAGTGGGCACCGTGGGCATCCAAGACGAGATCCGGCTGTATCTGCGCGCCCGGGTGGCGCTGATCGTGCTCGTCACGGTCGAGGAGCAGCGGGCGCTGGACGTGCTGGACCAGGTACGGCGGGACCGGGATCCGTCCTCCGACCTCGTCACCTGGGACATCGCCGACGGTCTGGAGTCGGCGTCGGGCCGGCAGCTGCCCAAGGCGGCCACCCCGCCGGACGCACTGACCAAGATCAAGGAGCTGGCACAGAAGGAGCCCCGCCGCCGCGACCTGTACGTCCTCAAGGACTTCCACGCCTTCTGGGAACGCGACCCCGCGGTACGCCGGCGCCTGCGCAACCTCGCCCACAAGCTCGTGTTCACCGGCTCCTCGCTGATCGTGACCACGCCGGTGCGCGACATCCCCGTGGAACTGGGCGACGACGCGGTGGTGGTGGAGATGCCGCTGCCCGAGGCCGACGCGCTGCGTCGCGAGCTCGACCAGCTCATCGACAGCACCAAGGGGGTGAAGTCCACGCTCACCCCGGCGGGCCGCAGCCGCCTGGCGCAGGCCGCGCTGGGCCTGACCGCCGCCCAGGCGCGACGGGCCTTCGCCAAGGCCATCGTGCGCGACGAGGTGCTGGACGACCGCGACATCGAGGCGGTGCTGGCCGAGAAGAAGGCCGTCATCCGGGAGAACGAGGCCCTGGAGTTCTACAGCGCCGAGGAGAGCCCCGACGACCTCGGCGGCCTGGACGTGCTCAAGGAGTGGCTACGGCTGCGCGAGCGCGCCTTCGGCGACGCCGCCCGCGAGTTCCGTCTTCCCGCGCCCAAGGGCATCGCGCTCATCGGCATCCCCGGCACCGGCAAGAGCCTCACCGCGAAGATGATCGGCGGACTGTGGCGGCTGCCGCTGCTGCGCCTCGACGTCGGGGCGCTGTTCGGTTCGCTGGTGGGCGAGTCGGAGGAGCGGGTCCGCAGGGCACTGCGGCTGGCGGAGACCGTGTCGCCGTGCGTGCTGTGGATCGACGAGGTGGAGAAGGCGCTGTCGTCCGGGGGCCATGACGGCGGCACCTCGCAGCGGGTCTTCGGCACGGTCCTGACCTGGATGCAGGAGAAGACGGCACCGGTGTTCGTGGTCGCCACCGCCAACGACGTCAGCGCCCTGCCGCCGGAGACCCTGCGGCGCGGCCGGTTCGACGAGGTGTTCTTCCTCGACCTGCCCACCGAGGAGGAACGCCGCGAGATCATCACGGTCCACCTGCGCAAACGCGGCCGTAAGCCGGAGATGTTCGACGTGTACCAACTGGCCCTGGCGTGCGACGGGTTCGTCGGCGCCGAGCTGGAACAGGTCGTCGTGGACGCGATGTACGCGGCGTTCGCCGAGGAGCGTGACATCACCACCGAGGACATCGCCCGCGCCGCCGACCGCACCGTCCCGCTGAGCAAGTCCCAGCGCGAGGTCATCGAGGACCTGCGCGCCTGGCTGCGCGAAGGCCGCGCCCAGTCGGCCTCCTTCGCCGAGGCGGACCGGGCGGCGGAGCACCAGGTGCCGGTGCTGGAGGTGTAGGCGGCGTGGGACGGCTCACCGATGAGGCCGCGCGGCAGCTCGTACGGCGGGCCGACGGCCGGCGCGCGAACGGATCCCGGGGGCTGCGGGCGCGGTGGGCGTGGCGGCGGCTGGTGCTCCGGTGCGCCTCGGGCGACCCGGCCGCGCAGGACGGCGTACGTGCCATAGCCGGGAAACTGCCCGGCCCGGATGTCCTGGACCTGCTCGCGGCGGCCCCCGCGGAGCCCGCCGACCGTGCCGCGTATCTGACGCTGATCGGGCAGGGCGCCCAGCGCCAGGCCCTCGATCCCGACGGGTCGTACCTGGCGCTGGCCTATCGCGCGGCGGCTCCCGAGGTCCGTGAGCGGCTGCGTACGGTCATGGCCGCCGAGGGCGACGCCGATGTGATCCGGGTGGTGGTCAGCGGGGATCAGCGCGACCGGATCGCCGAGATGTCGGAGGGCGAACTGGACTATCTGGGGCATCAGTTGGCCGAGCACCGGCGGTGGGACGAACTGCGTCGCCTCATCCGCGACCTGCCCGTGCCCAAGGCGGTGGCCGCGGCTCAGCTGCTGCCCGCAGAGGAGTATCCGGAAAACGACGCCGCACTGTTGTCGATGCTCGCCGAGCGGTCCGCCCGGGAACTCCTGGCCACCGTCGAACGGTTGCCGGCCACCCGTCTCATCACGCACGTCACCGGTGGAGGCCATCGTGGAAGCTATCTGGGGGCTTCGCTCTCTCCGGACCTGTCCGAAGTGGCCCTGAGATATGGGATCTGGAAGCGGGGGCAGCACAACGAGATCCATGTGGAGACACTGCGGATCGGCACGGGTGAGACGACCCATCGTTTCCGCGGAGACCCGCTGAGGGATGTGGACAGCGGAAACTCGATACTGCACCTCGGCGACGAGATCGTCATCAGGCTGGAGGATGACGACCACCGCCACCAGATCGTCCGGGTCGTCCCCGATCTCAGGGCCCTCGGCTCGCCCTCCGCGCTGTCCGACATGCGGAGGGCGAGCGGTGGAGCAGTGCTCGTGTGTCCCACGGGGCTTGCCTTCGTGGACCCGGGCGCACACACCTTGAGACGTCTGGAGATTCCCCGGTTCAAGAACCACTCAGCCGTCGTCAGTGACGCCTCCTGCACTCTCACGACGTTTCCCGAAGACCGGCTTGTCGCGGTGTACCGCAACCAGCGGATCTCTGTGGTGAACGAGGACGGAACCGTGCGCTGTGAGACAAGGAGGAACGCCGGGAGCACGAGCGGGTTCAGCCCCGCGCTGTCCTTTCTCTCACCGAATTCGCTCGCGCTGCACATAAACGGGACCTACCCGCCCCAAGCGCTCACCGAGATATGGAAGTTCCCGTCGAAAGGCGCCCCGCGCCGTACCGCCAAGCACACGGGAGCGATTCCGGACCGCTGGCCGTATGAGGAATGGCAGGGAAAGCGACTCGACGATTCTTTCGTCATACGCATCTACAACGACGCCGAGGCAATTTGGGTCGACCCCCTCGCGCCGTGGATCCAGCGCGGCTCCGAGGTCTCGTCGCGGCTCGTGAGTCTCCTGGGCAGGTCACCCGGGGGAGACATGTACTTCACCGAGGCAGTGGCCCCGGGCCCCCAGCGCCTGGAGATACACAGCCCTCACCTGCCCGACGCGCGCGCCCTGTTGGAACGGCCGCTGCTGCACAGCACTCCGGCGGACCTGCGGCGCGTACTGGAACTCCGCCCGAAGATCGGCGACCTCGCGGTACGGGAAGCGCTCGATCTGCTCGCGGCCGCTTTGAGCGAGCGCTTCGGCGGCGACATCGCACTGGGAAGCACCACCGCCGTCCCCAGGGGCGGCCCGACCGACATCGCCCTCGGCCGGGACGGAACGGAGTGAGGCCCATGCGGATACGGATCGCGGTCGTGAAGCTGTGGCTGCCTGTCGGGAAGAACTCCCGTTGGCGCCGCAGGGCGCTGGAGACCGTGCTCCGCGCTGCCGACTCCGGTGAGCCCGTGGCTCTGCGGGCCGCCGTGGGCGCGATCAAGTCCCTCGGCCCCGACACCGTGTGGGAGACCTGGTTGGGGCCCTCGGTGTCCGGAGCCTCCCCGCGATGGTGGACGTCCCCGCTCGTGGCGGAACTGGCGAGCAGTTCGACGGCCGTGCACGACGTGCTCGTGGACGCGGGCTGGCGCGAGTGGCTCGACGAGGACAAGCCCGAGTTGTGGTCCTTGCTGAGAAGGTGGAATCGCGCGGCGACGATGTCGACCGCGACGTCCGGCCCGGGGCTGCGTTTCCTCAGCCGTCTGGCGCTCGGCGACGGCGGAGAGAGCAGCGGCGATGAGACCGTCGACGCCCCGTCCCTCGCCCATGCCGCCGCCCGCTTCGACCACCCCATCGGCGAACGGGCCCGCGCGAAACTGCTGACCTGCGGCGATTCGCGGGCGGTCGCTCTGTTCTGCGCGACAGCCGTGCAGGCGGATACGCCGCACGCGGTCGAGTTCTGCATGGCCCACCACCTCGCCCCCGCCGACGCCGCGGAACGCGCCGCGTTCTTCCTGCGCACCGGGCAGCACGAGCAGTACCGGGCACTGGACCCCGACGGAGCGCTTCTGGCCGCCCATTACCGGAACGCGCCGACCGAGGAGCGCTCGGCGCTGCGGGAGGCCATGACGCGGCTCGGCGGCATCGACGTACTCCGCGTGCTGGCCGGACAACGCCGTCGGGACGGGGACGTCGCTTCCCTCAGCCACAAGGAACGCGCCTATCTGACAGGGCAGCTCACCCGGCAGCGCGACTGGGACCGACTGTGGCCGCTCACTGTGCTGCTCCCGCTCGCCGACGCCGTCCGAGTGGTCCACGCGTTCGGCGATTGGCGGCCGTCCGGCGAGGACGACCGTCGCATGTTCGAGACGCTGCTCGCAGCGGGACCGGTGGCCAAGCAGGTGAAGGCCCTGTCCACCGGGTCGCCGGTCTGGGGCACCCCGCACACCCGGATCGCACTCCGCGACCTGGACGAGCGGGCCACCGACGTCGTCGATCTCGACTTCGCGCCGGACGGCCGCGGGCTCGCTTTCGCCAGTCAAGGCAAGTGCGCCGGGATCGTCGATCTCGACAGCACCACCCTGTTCCGGCTGTATCACTTCACGGGCTCCCCTTCGCGGATCGTGCAGTTGGGGCCCGACGCCGTCGTCGTCGCGGACTCCGGACGCTACCGGGGCAGGCAGCGGCCCGCCCGTGCCCGGCTCCATTACTGCGACAGCCAGGGCCGACAGACGCTCCGCTTCGGGACCACCCGTGTCGCCCACGTCCGTCAGCTGCGGCGTACCGCCGGTGACCGGCGCTTCATCGTGCTGTCCGCACAGGACAGTACCGAGGACGGGGAATGGACGCTGTTCACCGGGGAAGCCGGCGGCCCACTCGTCGACACCGGCATGCTCAGCGGCCGGAACCACCACCCGGGGCTCACGGCCACCCTGGATCCCGAGGGCCGGACCGTCGCCGTGCTCGACCAGCGAACCGCCCTGGTCGCCGATCTCGCCGACCCCACGGCGGTAGCGACCCTCCGCGGTAGCACAGCCGCGGCCGGGGACAGCATGCCGCACACTGCCATGTCGCCGTCCCTTCTTGTCCGAGGGAATGACCAGGGCCGCGTGCAGGTGTGGCGGCGCGGACCGCTCCTCGCCAAGGCCCCGGTGTCGAAGCGCCTGTGGCAGCAACAGGAGGACAGAAGGCTGATCGGCCTGTCCTGGTCGCCCGCGCTGCAGCGGCTTCTGGCGCTCAGCCAGCGGGGGCAGGACATCGCGGTGCACCTGCCGCGCCTCAAGGTCCTCGGCACTCTGGCATCCGACGACGGGACGGTCCCCGGCACACATGTGTCCAAGCCGATCCCGCTCGGCAGTGCCGTGCCCGGGGCCCGGCCGTTCATGCGGCTGTCGCCGGGGGGCGATGTCCTCGCCATGGGCGGCGTCCTGCCGGGTCACATCGATCTCTACGCGCTGTCCCTTCTCACCGTCCGCCCGTTCATCGGCAAGCCGATGGGACTGATGCGGCCCAGGGAGCTGACGGCGGTGGTCACGGTGCTGGAGAACCCAGTGCTCGACGAGGAGTCCCGGACGACGCTCACACTGCTGCGGACCTGCCTGGAGCACCGGTTCCGCCACGACGTGCGGCTCGGGGACACGCACGGGGCGGCGGTCGCCGGCGCCTACGACATCGAGCTGGGCGGGTGAGCGGCATGCCGAAGACGCTCACCGCTCCCCACGCCGCCCGGCTGACCGAACTCGCCGCGCGTCGAAGGGACGGAGTGAGGCCGATGCGGATACGGATCGCCGTGCTGATGCTGCGCCTGCGGGCCCCGGACTCCGGGCTGGGCCGCTGGGCTCTTGGTGTGGTGTGGCGCGCCACGGATTCCGGCGTGCCCCGGGCCCTGCGCGCCGTCGCCCGCGCGTTGGAGACCCACGGCCAGGAGGCGGTGTTCCGGTCGTGGCTGACGCCGTCCGTGTCCGGCGCGTCCCCGGGGCGATGGGCCTCCCCTCTCGTGGCGGGACTCCCCGAGAACCCAACACCCGTACCCGCCATGCTCGTTGACGCCGCCTGGCAAGACTGGCTCGATCAGGACGATGCCGAGCTGTGGTCACTGCTGAAGCGCTGGGGCCCCGCCCCGACGACCTCCGAGCTCCACGTGCGCTTCCTCAGCCGCCTGGCGCTCGGCGACGACGACATGCCCCTGGACGAGCGCACGCTCATCGATGCCACCCTCCGCTTCGACCACCCCATCGGCGAAACTGCCCGGGCCTGGCTGCTCGCGCAGAGCGCCCCCGAGACCATCGACCTGTTCTGCGAGGCGGCGCTGGACTCCCCCAGTGCGGCGGCCTTCTGCGCAGAGCACCATCTCGCGCCCGCCGATCAGGTCCAGCGCGCCATCTTCTTCGTACGCACCAGGCAGTTGGAGCAGTATCGGGCGCTTGATCCCGACGGCTCTCTGCTGACGCTCGGCTACCGGGGCGCCTCCGACGAGGAGCGCTCGGTTCTGCGGGTCGAGATGAGCGGACTGGGCATCCTGGACGTGGTGCGCGTGCTGGCGGGACAGAGTTCCCAGCAGGCGGACTTCGCGTACCTCTCCGAGCACGAACGTGCGTATGTGGCAGAGCAGTTGACGGAGCGACGTGACTGGGACCGCTTGTGGTCCCTCACGTTGCTGATGTCGCTGCCCGAAGCGGTGCAGACGGCCGACGAGTTCGGTGACTGGCGTCCGAAGGACGAGGACGACCGCCGTGTCTTCGAAGCGCTGCGTGCCGCGGACTCGATCGCCGTGGCCCGGTTCGTGGAAGGCCTGGCCGGCGTAGGTCCGATCAGATCCCTCCCCCGCACCCGCATCTGGCCGACCGACACCGGCGAGCAGCCGATCGCGGTCCACGCTCTCGACTTCGCCCCGGACGGCATGCAACTCGCCTTCGCGGGGCGAGGGCCGAGGCATTGTGCCGGGATCGTGGATCTCGCCGATCTGACGCTGGTGTGGCTGGACGACCACCTCCCGCATCCGGCGCAGCGGATCGCACATCTGGGCTCCGACGCCATGATCGTCGTAGCGGGCAAGCAGATCCACTACGCCGACGAGAACGGCACGCCGGCGCTCTACAACCAGCCCGGCGATGTACGCGACGTGGAGCGGGTCGCCGGCGACCGTGCCTTCATCGTGATCGCAAGAAGCCCCCACATGCCGGCTGCGTGGACGGTGTTCACCGGCCGCTCCGGCGGGAACCTCACCGACAGCGGCGTGCTGCGCTGGCAGGGACGTATCACGCCGAGGACGACCGTAGTGGATGCGGAGGGGCGGCTGATCGCCCTGGTCGACGACCCCAGCAACATCGTGGTCGCCGACCTCGCCGACTCTGCGGTGAACAAGCTCATTGGCCCCGAAAACCTCAGATACAGCGCGAACTCGGCCGCCCTCTCGCCTTCCGCTCTCGTCTGCGGCACCGACTCCGGCGGGCTGCATGTGTGGCACGAACCTCTCACGACCTCACAGACGCCGGTCACGACCCGTCCCTGGACGTACGGGACATCCCCGATCCACCTCGCCTGGTCACCCGCGCTGGACCGGTTCCTCGCCGTCACGGAAACCTGTCTCCAGCTCCTCGACGTGCCTCCCACGCGTGACGCGCCCCCGCCCGAAGACTCCGTGTCCGAGCAGATCCCCCTGCTCTCCGACTACCAGTCCCGTCCCAGAGCGCGTTGCGCACGGGTGTCACCGCGGGGAGACCTGCTGGCGGTCGGGGGCCTGGAAGAGGGCGCCGTCGACATCTACGTCCTGACCGCCCTCGCCCTTCGTCCATTGATCGCCAAGCCCATGGGCGTGATGGGCCCCGGAGAGCTGACGGAAGTGGTCGCGGTGATGGAGCACCCGGTCCTGGACGAATCGTCCCGGCAAGCCCTGGGGCTGCTGCGGATGTGCCTAGAACACCGCTTCCGGCACGACGTCGGGCTCGGCGAGGCGGCAGGGTCGGTGAGGCCGGGCGACCACGAGATCGGACTGGGCGAGCTTCACGAACGTAAGGGAGACGCATGACCACCCGTATCGGCATCGACTTCGGCACCGCCAACACCGTCGTCGCGGGCTGGGATCCCGAGGCGGGCCGCGGCGTCCCCATCCCGCTGCCCGGCGTCGACATGCTGCGCGAGGCCGGTCCCGGGCCCACCCAGCGGGTGGTGCCCTCCCTGATCGCCTACGCCCACGACGGAACCACCCGCCGCCTCGGCATCCAGGTCACCCCCGAGATGGACGACGACCCGGGCTTCACCGTCTTCGCGTCCACCAAGAGCAACGTCTCCGGACACGCCTACGACGCGGCCCGACCGATCGGCGACCGCAAGGTCACCGGCCGGGAGGCGGCCACCCAGTTCCTCAGCGACATCATGGCGCTGGCCCTGCTCACCATCGAGGACGACGACCTGGAGATCGTCGCCACCGCGCCGGTGGAGTCCTTCGACGGCTACCGCGACTGGCTGGTGCGCGAGGTCCGCGAGGGCCTACCCACCGCCCGCCTCCGCATCGTCGACGAGGCCACGGCGGCCGCCGTCGGCTACAGCGCCCGGCTCAACCCCGGCGACGCGTTCGCCGTGATCGACTTCGGGGCCGGCACCCTCGACGTCTCCGTCGTCCGGGTGCAGGAACCCGACGAGGCGGGCTCCGGCGCGGGGGTGCGCACGATCGCGAAGCGGGGCCTGGACCTGGGCGGCAACACCATCGACGCGTTCCTCGCCGAACACGCCCTCAGCCAGCTCGCCCTGCCGCACGGTGACCAGATCGGCCGCAACCAGGTCTTCCGCCGCCTCCTGACCTCCGCCGAGCGGGCCAAACGGGAACTGGCCACCGCCGAGCAGGCCGTCATCCGCGCCGCCGACGCCCGCACCGACCGTGTGCACCAGGTCACGGTCACCCGCGGCGAGTTCGACGCCCTCCTGCGCGACAAGGGCGTGCTGCGCCGGATCAACCAGGCCCTGCGCTCCTGCCTCGATCTGGCCGCCACCCGCGGCTTCGGCACCGACGACATCCGGGGCGTCTTTCTTGTCGGCGGCAGCTGCCTCATCCCCGCCGTGCAGGACGTCGTCCACCTGCACTTCGACCCCGAAGTGGTGCGCCTGGACCGGCCCTTGGAGGCGGTTGCCGCCGGGGCGGCCGGCATCGCGGGCGGCAGCGAGCTGTTCGACCACATCCAGCACGACTACGCCATCCGGCATGTCGACCACGACACAGGCTCCTACGAGTTCGAGACCCTGGTGGAAGCCGGCACCGCCTATCCCACCGAGGAACCGGTCAAGACGCTCACCGTCAGGGCGGTGCACGACCGGCAGCGCAGACTCGGCCTGGCCGTCTACGAACTCGCCCACGCCACCTACCGCGACGCCAGTGCCGAGCTGGAGATCTCCTTCGACGCCGGCGGCGGCGCCCGCACCGTCACCGTCACCCCGCAGCAGCGCCAGCAGCGGTCCATGCTCTGGCTCAACGAGGACAGCCCCACCTTCCTGGAAGCCGACCCGCCGGCCACGGCCGGAGAGGACCGCTTCCGCCTCGAGTTCCGCATCGACGCCCACAAGCGCCTCACCGTCTCCGCCTACGACCTGCGCCGCCAGACCCTGGTCCTGGACAGACAGCCGGTCGTCCGCCTGGCGTGAGCCCGGCGGCGCCGCCCCTCCCGTCTCCGCCCCCCGTCTCCAACCCCGAGGATTCGTCATGTCGCACTTCACCCGCGTCCGCACCGCCCTGCGCGACCCCGACCTGCTCGTCCAGGCCCTCGCCGCGGTCGGCTTCGCCACCGTCGAGACCCACGACACGCCCCAGCGCCTCTACGGCTACCGGGGCGATGCCCGCCGTGACCGCGCCGAAGTGATCATCCGCCGCGCCCACATCGGCCGCTACAGCAACGACATCGGCTTCCGCCGCGGCGACGACGGCACCTTCGAAGCCGTCATCAGCGAGTTCGACCGGTCCCGCTACGACCAGCCCTGGCTGACCAAGGTCGCCCGCGCCTACGGCCACGCCGCCGCCCTGCGCTACGCGGAGGACCACGGCTACGAGGTGGACACCGACGTACTCGACAAGGACGGCCGACGCCGCCTCGTCCTGCGCCGCTACACCTGAGCGTCCGGTTCAGCGGCGGAGCCGGTCGAAGCAGAACGGTGCGAGGGCCTCGGGGCGTCGGCCGGTGCGGATGTACTCGGCGAGCCGGTGCCCCGTGGCGGGGCCCAGGGTGACGCCGAGCATGCCGTGGCCGGTGGCCGCGAAGGCGTTGGCGTGGCCCGGGACGCGGTCGATCACCGGCAGTCCGTCGGGCAGGAAAGGCCGCCCACCGACCCAGGGGTCGCGGATCACGCTCACCAAGTCGTCCGGGTCGTCGAACCAGCGGCCCAGATAGTGCCGGCTCGCCAGCGCCACGGCGACGACACGGCGCCAGTCGAGACGGCTGTTGTTGCCGCTCAGCTCCATCGTGCCGCCGATCCGCGTGGTGCCGCCGATCGGTGAGGCGACGGCCCGACGCTCGCCGAAGTACAAGGTGTGCCGGGGCGCCGGGTCCAGCTCCACCGAGAAGCTGTAGCCCTTGCCCGCCTGGAGAGGCAGTCGGTGTCCCAGAGCACGCAGCAGACGGGGGGAGCGCATACCGGCGGCGACGACGACGGCCGAGCAGGGAATCTCGCCCTGGTCGGTGCTCAACGCGGTGACCCGCCCCCCTTCGGACCGGAATCCCGTGACCTCCGCGTTCTCATGGACCTTCACCCCCGCGGCGGCCAGCGCCGCACCGAGCCCGCGGGCGAAGGCCTCCGGATCGACCACGCCCTCCCCCTCCACGAGGTAGGCCGCGCGCACCTGGGGCGACAGCGCGGCGTCCAGCAGATGCGCTTCGGCACCCGTGGTGACGTTGTCGGGCATCGGATAGCGGCCGTCCGCCATCTCCCGCTGGATCGCGAGGTGATGACGAGCCTCCACCGGCGACAGGAACGCGTGCACCATCCCGGGCCGGGTCAGCGTCGTGTCCACCCCCGCCTCGCGCAGGCCGTCGAAGAGGTCGAACGTGCCGTCGTTCAGCTCGGCGATCGCGGCGTAACCGCGCCGGAACGCGGCCGGGGTACTGCTGCGCCAGAACCGCCACAGCCACCGCAGGAACGCCGGATCCGGGAGCGGCCGTAGATACAGCGGTGAGTCCGGCCGCCCCAGCGAGCGCAGGGCGTAGCGCACCACACCCGGGGCCGGGACGGGCGTCGAGTGGCTCAGGCAGACCCAGCCCGCGTTGCCCCGGGACGCCCCGGAGCCCAGGCCGCGCCGCTCGACGACCGCCACCGGCAGCCCGGCCGCGGCCAGGTAGTAGGCGGTGCACAGCCCCACGACACCGCCTCCCACGACCACGACAGGGTGGTCGCCGACCGGTCCCGGCCTGCCGGGCACGCCGGTCATGACGCGGATCCGTACGAGGCGAGGAACTCCCGGGTGCGGGCCTCGGCGGGTGCTCCGAGAACGTCCTCGGGCCTGCCCTCCTCCACGATCCGGCCGCCGTCGACGAAGACGACATGGTCGGCCACCTCGCGGGCGAAGGGGAGTTCGTGGGTGACCAGCATCATCGTCATTCCGTCCGCGGCGAGTTCGCGCATGACGCTCAGCACCTCCCGGGTGGCCTCGGGGTCGAGGGAGGACGTGGGCTCGTCGAAGAGCAGCAACTCGGGCTTGAGGGCGAGCGCCCGCGCGATGGCGACGCGTTGCTGCTCGCCGCCGGAGAGCTGGTCGGGCAGGGCGAGGGCACGGTGGGCGACGCCGACCCGGCGCAGCAGCGCGACGGCACGCTCCAGCGCCTCCGACTCCGGGGTGCCCGCCTTGCGCTGGGCCAGGACGACGTTCTCCACGGCGGTGAGGTGCGGGAACAGGTTGAACCGCTGGAAGACCATGCCCACGGTGCGGCGCAGCCGGGCCAGGTCGCGACAGACCGTGCGGCCGTCCTGGTGCACCACCTCTCCGGCGACCTCGACCGTGCCCCGGTCGGGCCGTTCCAGCAGGTTGACGCAGCGCATCAAGGTCGTCTTCCCGCCGCCGCTCTGTCCGATGACGCTGACGATGCGGCCCCGGTCGATGGTCAGGTGGACGTCGTCGAGCACCAGCCTGCCGTCGAAGGACTTGCTCAGCCCGCCGATCCGCACGACGGCCTCGGGCGGCGCCGCCGATGTGGTCTGCGCGGCGGTGACTGGCTCGGTCATACGGCACCTGCCTTCACGTCGGCGCTCAGATCCTGGGCGAGCAGGGCGCGCGCCGCCCGCAGGCGCCGTCGTCGCCACGGGGACAGGGGGACGCCTGCCCGTACCTTCCGCTCCAGCAGAAGCAGCAGTTGGGAGAGCGGGTAGCACAGGGCGAAGTAGATGGCGGAGATGACGAGATACACCTCCAGGGCCCGGAACGTGGCCGAGGTGATGAGCCGCCCTTCGGACATCAGCTCGGCGGCGGAGACGGTGACCAGCAGCGAAGTGGACTTCAGCAGGTCGACGAGCATCGTGTTGGTCCCGGGCAGCGCCTGGCGTACGGCCTGCGGCAGGACGATGTGACTGAAGATTCCCGCCCTGCCGAGTCCCAGTGCCTGCCCTGCCTCAGTCTGCCCGTTGTGCACGCCGCTGATCGCGGAGCGGAAGATCTCGGACAGGTAGGCGGCGTAGAAGACGACCAGGCTCAGGCATCCGGCGGTGAAGACGTCCAGCCGGATCCCCGCCGAGGCCAGGCCGAAGTAGGCCAGGAAGATGATGGCGAGCAGGGGGATGTTCTTGAACAGCTCGGTGTAGACGGCGGCGACCGCGCGCAGCGGCCATGCCCTGCTCAGCCTGAGCAGCGCCACGGCGAGGCCCAGGAGCACGGCGCCGACGAAGCTCACCACCGTGTAGGAGAGGGTGCGCCACAGCGCGTCCAGCAGGTCGGGCCGGTAGTCGGACCAGGGGACTTGAAAGAGATCGGACATGTCAGCCCCTCACTCACCGATGGACGGCGGGGTCCAGTCCTGGGGCCGGTCCACTCCGCGGCGCGCGGTGGCGACATCGGCGGCGGGCTTCAGGAACTGCTCGGGATCGCCGCCGTACTTCTTGACGAGCTTCTCCATCTCGCCGTTCTGGTACATGGCGTCGATCTCGGCGGAGATCGCCTTCTCCAGCTTGGTGGCCTTCTGGGGCAGGTAGAAGCCGGTCTGGTAGGGCTGGAAGTACTGGTAGTCGGGCTTGGCCTCGACCTCGGCCGCGGTCGGGGGTGTCAGGTACTGGGTGTCGATCTTCAGGTCGGGCCGTTCCTTCTGTGCCGCGATGATGATCAGCGGGTCGAGGAACCCGACGTCGACGCGGCCCGCGCCGAGGTCGTCGAAGACTCCGTTGGCGTCGGGGTAGGCGTGCAGCTTGGCGTCGGGGACGGCCTGGATGGACTTGACCCACACATAGCCCTCGACCGTGCCGAGTTCCAGGCCCTTCAGGTCGTCGACGGTCTTGTAGGTCTTCCCGCTGCGGACGGCCATGGCCGGGGGCGAGTAGTACGGCGGATCGGTGAACAGCCCCTGCTTCTGCCGGTCGGCGGACCAGGCGACACCGCCGATGGTGATGTCCACGCGGCGGGACTGCACGCCCGCGAGCATGCCGGCGAAGTCCGTCACCTGGGGCTCTATCTCCAGGCCCAGTTTCTCGGACACGTAGGTGAGGATGTCGCCGTCCAGGCCGACGATCTTGTCGCCCTCGACACTGGTGTACGGAGCGTACGGCTGTACGGCGACCTTGATGACGCCGGGCGTGAGCGTGCCCAGGGCGGCGGTCTCGGCGGACACGTTCTTGGGGGCGTCATCCTCGCCCGAGCCACAGGCGGTGACCGTCAGCATCAGGAGCATTACCGACAAACCGCCGGCGAGCGATCGTGTACGGATCATGGGCGTGGGCCTTCCGAATCAGTGCTGAGGGAGCTGAAGGAGCCCGCCGTTTCACCGCGCTGTGCCTCCGGCGGGGAGGTGATTGGGCCCATACGCTATGGACAGGACCTCACCACGTCACCGGTCACTTCGTACGAACTTGCGGCGGATATTCCTCGGCATGCTGTACGGTGCGTCCAGCCGCCGGCCGACCCGCGACCCGTTCCCGGTCCATTCCCGGTCCATTCCCGCGACGGGAGGAAGCCTGGTGCTGAGCCCGTCACTCGCACAGGAGATCGCCGGGGACACCTCCGCCGTCATCGGCTTCAATGTGCTGATCACCGATGCGGACGGCATGGTCATCGGCAGCGGCGACACCAGCCGGGTCGGGTCCTTCCATGAGGCGTCGGTCGATGTGATCCGCACTCAGGAGGCCGCCACGCACAACGCGTTGCAGGCCCAGCAGCTGCGTGGGGTGCGCCCGGGTGTGACCCTGCCGCTGGTCTCGGACGGGCAGGCGGTGGGAACGGTCGGCATCACCGGAACCCCTGCTCAAGTACGCCGCTTCGGGCTGCTGGTGAAGCGCCAGACGGAGATCCTGCTCAGGGAATCCGTGATGCTGCGCTCCCGCCTGCTCGCGGAACGGGCAACGGAGACGCTGCTCGCCGACATCGCCTCCTACGACCCTCACGTCGTCGAAGGCGACTTCCTCGTGTTCCGGGCCGCCGAGCTCGGCTACGACCTACGGCTCGAGCGGGTCGCGGTGGCGTTCGAGGTGAGCGTGCCCGCCACGGCTGCCCGACGTCAGGGCGCCCCGACCCGGGACATGGCGCTGGTCCGCTCGGAACTGCTCCGCACGGTTCGGGAGGTCTTCGCCGATCCCCAGGACATCGTCGCCTCCACGGCTCCCGGCTGGATCGGCGTACTGCGCCGGCTCCCGGCCCGGACCGAGGTCGCTTCCCTGATCGACGACTGCCGGAGAATCACCGACATCATCGCCGCGCAGGACGGCCTCGACGCCCGCGCGGGGATCGGCGAACCGGCCGTCTCCGTGGCCGGGCTGCACGACTCGTACCAGGACGCCCGCGACGCGCTCCGCCTCGGCGGCCGCGTCGCGGTCGACACATCGGTCCACCTGATCGCCGATCTACGCGTCCACCAGGTCCTGGCGACGGTGAGCCAGCCCACACGCAACCGTCTGATCGAACGGGCCGCGGCAAGACTGCGGGCCCAGCCGGACTGGCCGGTACTGCGCGACACGATCACCGCCTGGTGCGAGAGCGGATTCAATCTCGTCCGCACGTCCGCTGCCCTGCACATCCACCGCAACACCGTCGTCTACCGCATGAACAAGATCGAGCAGATCACCGGCCGTCCGCTCCGTGAGCACCGCACGACCATGGCCCTGTACCTCGCCTGTCTGGCCGACGAACTGGGGGACGGCACCACGACGGCCGACGGATAGCCGTTCAATTCCCGGCGTTGCGGGCGTTGTTGACACGTCCGGTCGTCCGGGTGACGGTGCGTGCATGACTCCGTTACCCGCGCCGCCCGGTGCCGACGCCGAACTCGTCGACCGCGTACGGGCGTTACGTCCCCTCATCCGCGAACACGCCGTCCGCACCGAGCAGGAACGGCGCGTCACGCCCGAAGTCGTCGCCGCGCTCACCGAGGCCGGGGTCTTCCGGATGAACGTGCCCCGGCGGTACGGCGGTTGTCAGAGCAGCCTGCGCACCCAGGTCGACGCGCTGGCCGAGGTCTCCGCCGCGTGCGGTTCCGCCGGGTTCATGGCGTTGATCCAGGCGGGGTGCGCGTACATCGCGGCGCTGTTCCCCGACGAGGCGCAGGACGAGATCTTCACCGGCCCGGACGTACGGGTCAGCGGCACTCTCATCCCGGACGCCACGGCCGTCCCCACCGAGGACGGGTACGTCGTCAACGGCACCTCGCCCTTCGCGACCGGCTGTCAGGACGCCGACTGGCATCTGCTCACCGCACGGGTCGAGTCCGGCGACGGGCCTCCCGAGATCCTGTGGGCCGCCGTTCCCATGGCCGAGCTGGAGGTCCTCGACGACTGGCATGTGACGGGGCTGGCGGGGAGCGGCAGCAACAGTGTCGTCGCCCGGGACATCGCCGTACCGGCTCATCGCGTGCTGCCGGTCGGGCCGTTGCTGGCCGGGCAGTTCCCGTCCAAGGCCAACGCGGACGACCCGTTCTACCGGATGCCGGTGCTGATGCTGTTCTGCGCGTGGACGACGCCGAACGCGCTCGGCCTGGCGCGCTCGGCGCTGGCCGAGTTCCGGGAGCGGATCCACCGGCGCGGCATCACGTACACCTTCTACGAGCGGCAGAGCGAGGCCGCCGTCACGCATCTGCAGGCGGCCGAGGCCGCGATGAAGATCTCCTGTGCCGAGTTGCAGACCGGCGACATCGTCACGCTGATCGAGTCACGGGCGGCGAGCGGGGAGCCGTACACGACCGAGGAACGTGCGCGGATCCGGGCGGGCAGCGGCTATGTGGCGCGGCTGTGCACGGAGGCCGCCGAGCTGATCGGCTCGGCATCCGGTGCTTCGTCCCTGCACCGGGATGTGCCCATTCAGCGGACCGTGCGCGATCTGCGAGCGCTGAGCCTGCATTCGTTCGTCAACCCGGCCACCAACCTGGAGCTGTACGGTCGGGTGCTGTCCGGGCTCGACGCGGGAACGCCGTTCCTGTGACTGAGCGCTCCGCTGGCTGTGTCGATATGCGGCTCCGCCGCGGGGCCGCGCCGGGTTGTGTGTTGTCTGCGGCGCCGTCGTGGCTGGTCGCGCAGTTCCCCGCGCCCCTTCGGGGCGCTGCCGGTCCCGCTTAGCCCGCTGGTACCGCCTCATCGTTCCGCAGCGCCGAGAACAAGGCCCGCGCCCGCCGCTCGTCCCATTGCACCGCGCTGCCCTTGGAGGTACGGAGATTCGGGTTGGAGACGGGCACGTTGAGCTGGCTGCCCTTCCCCGACGCGGCCTTCCGCATCGCCTCGAACAGCGACACGAGGTCGGGCAGTTCCGTGTCCTTGTCCACGATCAGCGTGTCGAGGCCCGCCTCGGCCGTGGGGACCGACTTGGTCGGGTCGAGGAGGGTGGAGGGCGTGACCGCCTTCTGGGCGAGCGCAGCCAGGAACTTCTGCTGGTTGCGGGTGCGCCCCAGGTCGCCCTCGGCCTCCTGTTTGCGCTGCCGTACGAACGCCAGTGCCTCGGCGCCGTCGAGGGTCTGGCAGCCTCTGGGCAGGTCGGCCCCGGAGTCCTTGTCCTTCACGGCCCGCTCCAGGCACATGTCGACCCCGCCGACCGCGTCGACGACGCCCACGAAGCCGGCGAAGCCGATCTCCGCGTAGTGGTCGATGCGCACGCCGGTGTTGCGTTCCACGGTACGGACGAGCAGGTCGGGGCCGCCGAGTGAGAACGCCGCGTTGAGCTTGTTCGGTGTGGCGGGATAGCGCCTGCCGGTGTCCGGGTCGACGTACGGCGGGAGGGTCACCCAGGAGTCGCGCGGCAGGCTCAGCATCGTGGTGCCGCCGGCCCCGGTGTGCAGCAGGATCACCGAGTCGGTGCGGCGGCCCTCGGTCGAGCCGGTGTTGAGGTCCTGCTGCTCCTCCAGGGACAGGCCCGCGCGGCTGTCGGAGCCCACGACCAGGTAGTTGGTGCCCTCGCCGAGCGGCGCCCGGCCGGTGAGCGCACCGAGGTCGACCTCCTGGTTGAGGCGGGTGTCGGCCCAGACGTACGTGCCGACGACGGAGAGCAGCAGCGCCGCCGACAGGACGGCCACCGTCCGCGCGACGCGGTGGCGTCGGGGACGGCGGCGGCCGTGGCCTTGGCCGCGGCGGTCGTAGGCGCTCTGGTCGTAGCGGCCGGGGGTGGCGGGCGACGGCATGCCGGGCAGGGGGGCGGTGCGGGTCGAGGGCGGGGGCACCGCCGGGGACGGTGGTGCGGCGCCCGGCACCGCGCTCGCCGGCCGGCGGCCTCCCGGCCGGCCGTCTGCCGCCTGGTGGTCTCCTGGATGCTCGGTCCAGTCGTTCATCCACCCGTCCCGCTGGTTCTGCTCGAAGGGTCAACGTCAACGCAGACTCTTGTACGGAACGGGACCGCCGATCTGTTCAGCGGCCGAGCCCGACCGCTTGACGCGGTGCCACTTCAGCCGGCTGCCGAGCAGCAGGGCGACCAGGGACTGGATGACGACCAGGTACATCAGCTGCCGGTAGACGATGATCTGGAACGGCATCGTCCACAGCGTCCGCAGCCGCTCACCGTCGAGTCTCAGGGCGTAGCCGGACGTCACGAGCTGGACGCCGAGGAAGGCGAACCACACCAGGGCCGACTCCAGCGGATCGCGGAACAGCACCCCGTACAGCGCGTAGACGTCGATGACGGGCGCGAGGAGCGGCAGGGCGACCTGGAAGAGCGCGATGTACGGCAGTCCGCGCCGGCCGAACCGCCCGGCCGTGCCCCTGCCGAAGAAGGCGCCCCGGTGCTTCCACATCGCCTGGATCGTGCCGTAGCACCAGCGGTACCGCTGCTGCCACAACTGGCGTACGGACGTGGGCACTTCGGTCCAGGCGACGGCGGACTCCTCGTACAGCACCCGCCAGCCCGCCCGCCACATCGCCATCGTGAGGTCGGTGTCCTCGGCGAGGGTGTCCTCGCTGAGCCCGCCGACGGCCAGCACCGCGTCCCGGCGGAAGGCGCCGATGGCACCGGGCACCGTCGTCATGCACTCCAGGACCTCGAACATGCGCCGGTCGAGGTTGAACCCGAAGACGTACTCCAGGTGCTGCCATCGGGCCAGCAGTCTGCGGCGGTTGCCGACCTTGGTGTTGCCGCTGACAGCGCCAACGGCCGCGTGCGCGAGTGGCTGGATGAGCCGCTGAACGGCATCGCGCTCGAAGACGGTGTCGGCGTCGACCATCACCACGATGTCGTACCGCGCCTGCGCCAGCCCGATGTTGAGGGCGGCGGCCTTGCCCTCGTTGGGCTTGCGGATCACCTCCACGCGCGGATCCCCGATCCCCTCGGCGATCTCGGCTGTACGGTCGGTCGACCCGTCGTCGATCACGATGATCTGCAGCGCCTGGTGGGTGGAGTCGAGCAGCGAGCGGACGGTGGACTCGATGCCGACCTCTTCGTTGTACGCCGGTACGAGCACCGTCACCGGCCCGGTCACCTCCCGCATCCAGGGCGCCCCCGGCTGGAACCGCTCCAGTCTGCGCACATGGGCCCGGGCGAACAGGGCGAGCAGAAGCAGCCGCAGCACACCGAGGCCGCCGGCGAGGCCGAGGGTCCAGATCATGGCCGTGGAGAAGGCGCGCCCGGCGGCCGTGGCCCAGATCAGCCCCTGGCCCTGCCAGCGGTCGACGGTGGAGGCGGACGAGTAGGGGACGAGATCGAGCCCCGCGGAGACGGTGGTGAAACGGTCGACGTTCCGGTTCCCGAGCAGCTTCTTCGCCTCCTGGTACGCGCCGGCCGTCTGGCTCAGCTGCCTGACCGTCCCCAGCGCCGGCTTCCGCGACCCCTTGTCGGCGGCGACGAGCACATAGCCGAAGGCGGTGGCACGACGGGCCGCCTGCCACTCGCGGCCGCACAGGGTGTCCGGTGTCGTGGTCCGCGGCATCCGCAGCAGATTGGTGTGCAGGCCGGTGGCGCCCGCCAACGCGGCCTGGGTCATGCCGAGTTCGGCCTCGAAGCGGGGCGGCGAGGACTCGCCGAGAACGGCACCGGTGTACGTGTTGGAGCCGATCTCGTGCCCCTCGGCGCGGATCCGCCGGATCAGGTCGGGGTACCGCGCCGCCTGGGCGCCCTTGACGAAGAAGGTGGCGCGAGCGCCCTTCGTGCGCAGCAGGTCGAGGAGGCGCGGAGTCCAGAGGGGGTCGGGCCCGCCGTCGAAGGTGAGCGCCACGGTGCGGGGCGGCATCGCCGCCGTCTGTATCCCGCCGCGGTTGATCCCGATCACCGGCCCGCCCTTCGCCACGGCATCCGGCACGGGCGAGGTGCACGGCGACCGCGTCTTCGCGGCATCGACCTCGTGCTCGGTCCAGCCCTGGAAGAGCAGGGCGGCGAACAGTGCGGGGAGGGTGAGCGCCAGCAACAGCCAGTGGCCGCGGGGGTCACGGGTCTGTTTGTGACGGGCCTTCTGCCGGGACTTCAGCCCGGCCGTCACGGAAACCCACCTCCCCCGGGGCCATCACCTCTGCTCACTGCGGAGGTGATCTTCGTCCACTGCTCGGCGAGGCTGGGGGTACGCATGGGGCGCGAGTGTAGTTACGGGGTTTCGATTACGGGTACACAACACCGATCTTCACAGGGGGCACCGCATGAGGTGCCCCGCTCGCGCCCCCGGCGCGGCGCAGCAGCGCTCAGTACTCCTCGGTCTCGACGAACCCGGAGTCCGCGTCGTTGTTCGCGCCGAAGGCGTCGACAGCGGCGGTGGGGTCGAATCCGGGCGGGCTGTCCTTGAGGGCCAGACCCATGCCGTGCAGCTTCGCCTTGACCTCGTCGATCGACTTGGCGCCGAAGTTGCGGATGTCCAGCAGGTCGGCCTCGGAGCGCGCGACCAGCTCACCCACGGAGTGGACGCCCTCGCGCTTGAGGCAGTTGTACGACCGAACGGTGAGCTCCAGCTCCTCGATCGGCAGTACCAGATCGGCGGCAAGGGCGGCATCCGTCGGCGACGGGCCCATGTCGATGCCCTCGGCGTCGATGTTCAGCTCACGGGCAAGCCCGAACAGCTCGACCAGCGTCTTACCGGCCGACGCCATGGCGTCACGCGGACGCATGGCCTGCTTGGTCTCGACGTCGACGATCAGCTTGTCGAAGTCGGTGCGCTGCTCGACACGGGTCGCCTCGACCTTGTACGTGACCTTCAGCACCGGCGAGTAGATCGAGTCGACCGGGACACGGCCGATCTCCTGACCGACCTGCTTGTTCTGCACGGCGGAGACATAACCACGGCCGCGCTCCACGGTCAGCTCCATCTCCAGCTTGCCCTTGCCGTTGAGCGTGGCGAGGACGAGATCGGGGTTGTGCACCTCGACACCGGCCGGCGGCGCGATGTCGGCGGCGGTGACCAGACCCGGACCCTGCTTGCGCAGGTACATCACGACCGGCTCGTCGTGCTCACTGCTCACGACCAGCTGCTTGATGTTGAGGATCAGGTCGGTGACGTCCTCCTTGACGCCCGGCACGGTGGTGAACTCGTGCAGGACACCGTCGACGCGGACGGACGTGACAGCCGCACCCGGGATCGAGGACAGGAGGGTACGGCGGAGAGAGTTGCCAAGGGTGTAGCCGAAGCCCGGCTCCAGCGGCTCGATCACAAACCGGGAGCGGAACTCGTCGACGACCTCTTCGGCCAGGGACGGACGCTGAGCAATCAGCACGAGGTGTTGCCTCCAGTGGTTCGGCGCCCGGGGATGTGACGCCGTGGTCTCCACGAGGATACGGGCGATACGGGTGATACGGCCTCCGAAAAGACCGGACCACCCGACTCCGCCCCTCTGCCGGCCAGTCGGCAGCCCCAATTGTCGCAGGAACGGAGCCCGAGCTCCGGCAGGAACAGAGCCCCCCGATCAGCCGCTCCTACTCCTGTGCGGCAGTCATTCGGAGCGTGGCCGGGACTGATACAGCCGGGTGTGATACCGACCTTCGGACTCCAGTCCAGTGGGGTCGTCGCCGGCCCGGAGCACCTGCTCGACGGCACGACACCGTTCCGCCGCGCTGGTGAAACGCCGCTGGGGGTAGGTCCGTACGGTGGTTCACAGGGATATGGCACCGGTGAGCAGGGCTGCCGCGGTCATGACGAGGGTCGTGCCGAAGGCCCAGCGGAAGATGAAGCGCTGGTGTTCGCCGAGCTGGACTCCGCTCATGCTGACGAGGATGAACGTGGAGGCGGTGAGCGGGCTGAGCGGGAACCCGGTGGTCATCTGGCCGAGGATCGCGGCCCGTGCGATCTCGGCCTCGTCGCCGCCGAAGCCGGACGCCGTTTGGGCGAGGACGGGGAGCACTCCGAAGTAGTAGGCGTCCGGTGTGAAGGCAAGGCTCAGCGGCATGCCGGTGACGGCCACGATCGGCGCGAGGTGTCCGCCAAGGGAGTCGGGCACGACCGAGACCAGCGCCTGAGCCATCTCCGTGATCATCTCGGTGCCGGTCAGGACTCCGGTGAAGACGCCCGCGGCGAAGATCATCGTGGTGACGAGGACGACGCTCTTCGCGTGCTTCTCCAGAAGGGCCTGCTGCGCTTCCCACGTGGGGTGGTTGACGAAGAGGGCGAGCGCGAAGGCCAGCGCGAACAGCACGGGCAGCGGCATGACTTCCATGACGAGCGCCACGATCAGGGTGACGGTCAGGACGGCGTTGAACGCGGTCAGCCAGAGCGACGGGCGCCCCTCCCGCACCACGAGGGGCGTACCCGGCCCGTCCCCGGCGGCACGCCCGGCGAGCGGCCCCGCCTCGTCCTGCTCCGGGGCGGCATTGGCGCTGTCCGGACCAAGCGCGGCGAGGCGGCGGCGCTCGCGTCGGCCGATCCAGTACGAGGCGAGCAGCACCCAGACGATGCCGACGCCCATCGCCGGGAGGACGGGGGTGAAGACGTCCGAACTCTCCAGGTCCAGCGCCGCCATGGCCCGCACCGTCGGCCCGCCCCACGGGATCATGTTCATCACGCCCGCGCCCAGGCAGACCACCCCCGAGAGGACCAACGGGCTCATGCCCAGGCGCTTGTAGACGGGCAGCAGCGCGGAGACGGTGATGAGGAACGTCGACGCGCCGTCACCGTCGAGCGCCACGCACATGGTGAGGACGGCCGTGCCGACGGCGATGCGTGCCGGGTCGTTCCGGGCGAGGCGAACGACGCGGTTGATCAATGGGTCGAAGAGCCCGGCGTCCACCATCAACGTGAAGTAGAGAACGGCGAAAGCGATCATGATGCCGGTCGGGGCCACCGTGGTGAGGCCCTTGAGGATCATGTCCCCCATGTCGCCGGCGAAGCCGCCGACCAGGGCCGCCAGGACCGGCAGCAGCACGAGCGCCACCAGGACGGAGACCCGTTTGGTCATGGTGAGCAGGAGGAACAGGCCGATCGTGGAGAACCCCAGCGCTGCCAGCATGGTCGTCGCTCACCTTCTCGTACGGCTCGAGGGTCCCCCGGCACTCCCGGTGGCCCGTGCTGCGGATGAGTGTCGGAGCGGCAGCGAATCGGCGTCCAGCATCAAACCGAGATCTATCCATGCTGTTCACGCATCAATAGGCGCGTACGGCCATAAGCTCGCTCGTCATGGACAGCACTCTTCGGCAACTCAGCGCCTACGCCGCCGTGGCCCGGGTCGGCAGCTTCACCGCGGCCGCCGCTCAACTGCGCGTCTCCCAGTCCTCGCTCAGCCGCGCGGTGGCCGACCTGGAGCGGCAGGTGGGCGCTCGACTCCTCGAACGCGACACCCGGAACGTCGAGTTGACAGCCGCAGGCGTCGAAGCCCTGCGCATAGCCGAACAGATCGTGAATGCCCACCAGTCGGGCATGAAGGAGCTGGAGCGCTTCCTGCTCGGCGAGTCGGGGACGGTCGCCGTGGCCACGCTGCCGTCGGTCGCCGCGGTGCTGCTGCCGGAGGTGATCCTGGACTTCCGCCGGCAACGGCCGCAGGTGGCCGTGCAGATCATGGACGGACTCGAACAATCGGTACTGAGCCGCGTCCTCACCGGCGACGCGGACTTCGCCATCACGACCGGTGAGCCGTCGGGACAGCTGGAGCACCGCCCTTTGGTACGCGACCGGTTCGTGGCCGTCCTGCCGCCGGACCATGCCCTGGCCGACCGTCCCGAGGTCACCTGGGACGACCTGGCACGCGAGCCCTTCCTCGCCGTCGGCCGTGCTTCCAGCGTGCGACGCCTGACCGATGCCGCCTTCGCACAGGCCGAGGCCCGGTCGGTGCCGGCCGCGGAGGCGGGCAACGTCGCCACGGTGGGCGGACTCGTGGCGGCCGGGCTCGGCGTCACCGCGATGCCCGCCCTGGTCCTGCCCCTCCTCGGGACGGGCCCGTTCATCCACAGGCCGCTCGTCGAACCGACCCTGCACCGGCGCCTCGACATCGCCCTGCGTGCGCGCCGTCCGCTCCCGCCGGCGGCCGACCGGTTCCTGGAGACACTGCGGGAGTTCCGCGCGCGTCGGCACGAGCTGCCGTCCGGAGTGTCCTGGGCCTGATCTGCCGACCCCTCCGACTCATGCGTGAACCGCAAGGATTCATAGCCGTTTGTTGCTGGACTCACATGCTCACAGCTCGGCAGGCTGATTGGTGCCGCCGTCAAGCGAGTTGGGGAGCAGAGGGTGTCGATGGTGTCGATCACGGGTCAGGAAGCCGGTGGCCAGGGCCAGCTGCACGGCCTCAAGGTCGTGGAGTTCGCGCACGTGGTGGCGGGTCCGCTGGCCGGCTCCCTCCTTGCCGACCAGGGCGCGGACGTCGTCCATGTGGAGCCGCCGGGCGCCGGTGACGCGGCACGGGCGATGGGCCCCACCAAGGACGGCCACCCGCTCTGGTTCAAGGTCGCCGGTCGCAACAAGCGGTCGGTCACGCTCGATCTCCATCAGGAGTCCGGGCGGCGGGTCGCCCAGCGTCTTGTCGCCTGGGCGGATGTCGTCATCGTCACGCTGCGTGCCGGCCGGCTCCGCTCGTGGGGGCTCGACTGGGAGTCCGTGCATCGGGTCAACCCCAAGGCCGTCCTGCTGCAGATATCCGGCTTCGGCGCCACGTCGTCACGCGCCGACGAGCCCGGTTTCGGCAAGGTCGGCGAGGCCCGCAGTGGCGTCGTGCATCTGACCGGCTTCCCCGACGCCCCGCCCGTGCACACCGGCTTCTCGCACGGCGACGCGGTGACCGGGCTCATGGGCGCCTACGCGGTGCTGGCCGCACTGCACCGCCGCGACCACGACCCCGGCTTCGACGGCGAGTGGATCGATCTCGCCCTCTTCGAGCCGCTGTTCCGGCTCGTCGAGTGGCAGGTCATCGTCCACGACCAGCTCGGCACGGTACCCGGACGCTCCGGCAACCAGCTCGCCGTCGCCCCCGCCGCCGTCATCAACACCTACCGGTCGAGCGACGACGAATGGATCACGGTGACGTCGGCGACGCTCCGCTCGGTCCGCAACGTCGCCAAGCTGCTCGGCTTCGACGAGGCCGACTTCGCCACGCCGGAACAGCAGTTCGCCGGGCGCGCCCGCCTCGACGACGGCCTGCGAGCGTGGGTGGCCGAGCGCACGGCGGCCGCCTGCCTCGAGGCGTTCACACAGGCCGAGGTCGTGGCGTCCCGTGTGTTCAGCGCCGCCGACATCGCCGAGGACCCGGTCTACGCCGAACGCGGCGACATCGTCACCGTCGACGACGCCGACCTCGGCCCCGTACGCATGCAGTCCGTGATCCCCCACTTCCGGCAGCGACCCGGCTCCATCTGGCGGACCGGCCCCGCCCTGGGCCAGGACAACGACCTCGTCTACCGCGAGTGGCTCGGGCTGAGCGAGGACGAGCTCACCGACCTGGAGAAGCACGGTGTCGTCTGACCCCACTCCCCTCCCCCGCCCGCCCCTGCGCTCCCTGCTGTTCGTCCCCGGAAACCGTGCCACGCACTGGCTTCCCAAAGCGCGGGCGGCCGGAGCGGACGCGGTCGTCCTCGACCTGGAGGACGCGGTGCCGCAGGCCGAACGCGCGGACGCCGTCCGGCAAGTGACCGAGGCGCTCGCCCGCCGGGCAGACGGCTCACTGCCGGGACCGGCCCTGTTCGTCCGCGTCACCCCACTCGACACGTGGGGGGCCGCCGACGAGCTGCGCGCCCTGTGCGGCCCCGGACTCACCGGAATCGTGCTGCCCAAGGTGACAGGCCGCGGCGACATCCGCTTCGCCGACCGGCTCCTCGCCTGGAGCGAGCACGAACACGGCCTGCCCCGCGGCCACTTGGCCCTCATCCCCCTCCTCGAGACGGCGCAGGCCCTGCGCGAGGCCCACGCCTGCGCTACGGCCGCCGCACGCGTCGCCTACCTCGGCGCGATCACCGGGGCGGGCGGCGACGTGGAGCGTGCGATCGGTTACCGCTGGAGCCCGGAAGGCACCGAGACACACGCCCTGCGCGCCCGCGTCCTGCTCGACGCGCGTGCCGCGGGAACCCCGCATCCGGTGGCCGGGCTGTGGACCCGTATCGGCGATCTCGACGGCCTGCGCGCCTTCGCCGAGCAGAACCGCTCGCTGGGCTACGCGGGCATGATGGCGATCCACCCCTCCCATGTCCCCGTCATCAACGACGTGTTCGCACCCAGCCCGGCCGAACTCGCCCGCGCGGCAGGACTGATCGCCGTGGTGGAAGAGGCCCAGGCGTCCGGCGCCGGCGCGGTGACGTTCGACGGGGAAATGGTGGACGAGGCGATGGCCGCCACGGCTCGGGCGTTGCTGGAGCGGCACACCTGAGCGGCGGTTGCGCGGATCTCGCTCAGCCCAGGAGCTCAGCCGAACCCGACGGTTGGCATTGTCCTTGTTCGTGTCCGCCAAACTCCGTCAAGTCAGTGGCAAGGCAGCCGGTTCGGTACCGGTCACCGAGGCGGCACGGCATTGATCAGGCGTGCCTCCGGCGAGGTCATCTGGCTCCGCAGCCTCACCTGAAGATCTCAACTGACTCGGTACGTGCCATGACCGTCATCAGGCGATTCTTGTCCCCTGCGGGATGTCGGCGAGCTGTGGCAGCAGGCCTGCCGACGCGGCGATGTCGGCGGTGAGGTCACGGTCGGCCATCTCCAGCGTCAGGTCGTCAAAGAGATCGTCCAACCGCGCACCGCGCAGTCGCAACGCGCGTACGGCGGCCACGAGTTCACACGCCAGCACAGTCCGGTAGTCGTCCACCGCGGTCAATGCCTGCCGCGCACCGTGCGAAGCGAAACTCGCGTCTTCCTCGACGCCGCGCGACAGCGTCACGGTCTGGACTGCCGTCGGCATGGCAAGGGCTCTCAGCGAGCCGAGCGCGGAGGCCGCGACGTACTCGCAGGCCATCACACCCGACGCACCTGCGGCCCCCGCCCCGAGGAACGGCGCCAATCCGGTAAACGCGGGCTCGGTGAGCATGGACACTCTGGCCAGGGCCAGCTGCGCCGACTGGGCTGCCGCCGAGACGGTCGCATCGAGTGCCTGCGCCAGGTACGCGGCGTGGAAGCCACCGTGATGGGCAACCCCGTGACCGGGCAGCAGTGCGGGATTCTCGGACGGTGCGTTCGCCATGCGGCAGACGACGTCGTCGAGTTGGGAGAGGGCTTCGATGAACGCGCCGTGCACCTGCGGCATGCTGCGCAGTCCCAGCGGGTCCTGAATGCGCATGGGTGGTGTCACTGGGGAGATGAGCCGGCGCATCGACCGACACACCTCACGTGCCCCGCGGAACGGCGTCACTTGCTCAACGACCTCGGCGAACGCCTCAGGGTTGCCGTCCACCGCCGCGAACGTCAGCGCCGCCACCGTGATCGCGGACCGTGACAGCAGGAGGAGCGTGGCGTAGGCGAGCGCAGCGTCTCCGATCGCAGCGGCGTTGCTGTTGATGACCGGCATGGCGTCCTTCGGACCGCACGCGACCGGTGCCGGAAGCGCCGTGGACGTGGGAACCTCTCCGAGCAGCGCGAGGATGGTGACCGCGAGCGCCGGCAGGTCACCCGTGCCGATGCTGCCCACCTCGCGTACGGGCGGCAGCGCGTTGGCCGAGAGCATGGCCACCAACCCGTCGAGGAGATCAGGCGACGCTCCGCTGCCTCCGGCGGCGAGCTGGTTGAGGCGTACGGCCAGCATCGCGCGTACGCGTTCCGGGCTCCGGAGCGGTCCCGCGGATGTGGCGTGGCTGCGCAGGAGGGCGAGAGCATGTGCGTTCGCGTTGTCGATGGCGATGTCGCGATTGGCGCCCACGCCTGTCGATCTGCCGTACACCACGCGTTCGGCACTGATCTGCACCGCGTGTTCGAAGGATCGCGCAGCCCGTGATCTAGCCTCGTCGGCGAGCCGGACAGGTGCCTCCCCATATGCGAGGGCCGCAATGTCGGAACTGCTCAGATTGATGCCGTCGATGGTGATCAACACGCCTCCACTCGATACCGGGCGATCAGGCTTGGAACAGCGCTGCACCGGCGGTGTCGTGGGTGACCGGGCAGCCGCCGCGAGCTTCCAGCCCTTCCAGCAACTCCGGATCCAGCACCATTCCGCGCCTGGAAGCACACCACCCCATCAAACGGCTCTCGCGGCCCTCCAGACAGCGGCCGCGCTCCATCCCCCGACCGGGAGCAGTGGCCCTGCCAACTTCCCCTCGCCATCGACCAGATCGCCACACGCCGACCTGTCTGCTCCAGGCCACCCACCGGCGCGAACCCCATCACCCAAACCGCGCACACCCGTGCCCTCATGCAGGCGCCGACGGAAGACCGCCTGGCCGGGCATCAGGCCGGACTGCTCGACGGCCGCCGCGCCACCACCCACTGGCGCAGCACCGCCCAACTCGCCGCCACCTTCCCCGAGGTGCAGGTAGACTCGGACGTGCTCTTCGTGGACCACGGCGATGTGGCGACCAGCGCCGGAACCGGCGCGGGCATCGACCTGTGCCTGCACCTCGTACGTTCCGACCACGGCGCGGCATACGCCGCCCAGATCGCCCGGAACATGGTCCTGCCACCGCACCGCGAGGGCAGCCAACTCCAGTACGCCGCACAGCCCGCACCGGCCGGGGCGGACGAGTCACTGGCACCACTGCTGGAGTGGGCCATCTCCCGACTCGACACCCGACTGACCCTCGGGCGCCTCGCCGAATACGCCGGGCTGTCCAGCCGGACCCTCGCCCGGCGGTTCAACGAGCAGCTCGGCACCAGTCCGGGACAGTGGCTGCTCGGCCAGCGCCTCGACGCGGCACGGGTACTGCTGGAGCAGACCGACCTGCCGGTCGAAGCCATCGCCACCCGGGTCGGTCTCGCTTCGGCGGTCAACCTGCGCCGCCGCTTCCGGGCACAACTCGGCACCACACCCGGCGCCTACCGACGGACCTTCAGCGAAACCTGAGGGCGGAGTCGGGCGTCCAAGCCGTTGTCGTGGGCGGAGGCGGCCGGCACCACCACCGCGACGACAGCCTTCGACCGACGCAGGGCGCGGCACGCATCGTGGTCGACACAGACCGCACCCATGACGAGGCCGACTACTTCACCGGCACCGAACTGGCCGACAACCGCCGCCAGATCGAAGGAGCCCGCCCTGAGGCGGCAGGCTCCATGTCCCCGCCGGCCGGGGAGACGTGCACGTCCGCAGCGTTGTTCAGCCCGCGGGCGCCCAGGTGGTTGTGGTCTTGAAGGCCGATGTTGGCGTACGGGGTGGGTGCGGCTGCCGGGGATCCAGTGAGAGAGGACGATTGCCTCTCTGACCGGCTACGCAGGCTCCGGGTGATAGCCGGCTCGACGTGCGACAACGCAGTTCAGCGGCTGTCACCCCGCGTGCACGCCGCTGAGGCTCTGACTTGGCTGTATTGGCCTGGTGCCACCGCTGATCGGTGCCACAGGACAGCCGCCGACAGGTACGTCCGTACCGTGTGTCACCATCCGTGAGTGAGTACGTCGTCGAGGGCGTCGACGAAGACGTCGGCGCTCGTCGTGGTCAGGCACAGCGGTGGCTTGATCTTCAGGACGCACATCCGGTCCGACGTCGGCTGCATCAGCACGCCCAGCTCTCGTAGCCGTTCGCAGATGGCGGCTGTCTCCTCGGTCGCCGGCTCCCGTGTCTCGTGGTCTCTGACGAACTCGACGCCCAGATACAGGCCACTACCGTGGACGGCGCCGATCAGCGGGTGCTTGTCGGCGAGTCGCAGCAGCCGCGTTCGCAGGTGTGCGCCAACCGTGCGGGCGTTGTCCTGGAGACCCTCGTCGCGGAGCACGTCGAGCACGGTCAGTCCGACCACCGAACTGACCGGGCTGCCGCCGGCCGATGAGAAGAAGTAGCCCTGCGAACGGTAAGCGTCGGCGATCCCGCGTCTGGTGATCACCGCCCCCAGGGGGTGGCCGTTGCCCATCGCCTTGGCGACAGCGACGATGTCCGGTTCGACGCCCTGCTGCTCGAAGCCCCAGAAGTGGGAGCCCAGCCGACCGTAGCCGACCTGCACCTCGTCGGCGATGCAGAGACCGCCGGATTCCCGGGTGGCGGCGTAGACCTGCTCGAGGTAGCCGTCGGGCAGAGCCATTCCGCCGGCGTTGCCGTAGTAGGGCTCGCACACGAACGCCGCTGGAGGGCGTCCGGACCTGACCAGGTCGGCGATCACGGCCGCGGCCTCGGGGCCGTAGAGGTGCGCATCAGGGCCGCGGTGCGGGCCGCGGTAGCTGTTCGGTGTGGTGACTGTGTGCACCCACGCGGGGCGGGTGGCCAAGGCGTTCGGATTGTCGGCCGTCGAGGTGGAGATGGCGTCACCGGCGTAGGTCCAGCCGTGGTACGCCTCCTCCACCGCGACGACATCGCGCCTCCCGGTAGCGGCCCAGGCCAGCCGCAATGCCAGATCCACGGCCTCGGAGCCGCTGTTGACGAGGAAGACGGTGTCGAGTCCGTCCGGCAGGAGCGCGCTCAGCCGCTCCGACAGCTCCACCACCGAGGCGTAGTGGAAACGGGAGTTGGTGTTGAGCCGCTGCCACTGCCCGTGCACTGCTTCAACCAGCCGCGGGTGACCGTGGCCAAGAACGGTCACGTTGTTGAGCATGTCCAGGTAGCCGCGGCCGCGGGTGTCCACCAGGTGGTGCCGCCAACCTCGCTCGATCTGCGGAGGGTTCTCGAAGTAGTGCTCCTGCACGGTGGCGAAAGACATCACTCGACGCTCCAGCAGGACGCTCTCCGGCTCCGTGGGCGTGTCCGCCACGGGGCGGTCCGCCCGTGGGAGGATCAGGCCGGTCGGATCAGGGCACATCGTCAGCCAGCCCGCGTCCAGCCCTGGTGGGGTGAAGCGTGGTGCAATTCCCGTGCCCAGCCGGGACAGTTGCACATCCAACCGATACCAGCTGCCCTGTGCGGCGACGGTGCCCAACTGCTGACCGGATACGGCCTCTCCCCCGTCGATGACCGCGACAGCCGGGTTGATGCCGTCGAGCACCAGGTGCAGCCCCCCGGCGGTCAGGGTCACTCCGTGCTCGGCGTGCCGGGTGACCGTGCCGACCCACGGCGCGTGGACCGCCAGCGGGCTGGTGAGGTGCACCTCCACGCCGAGCGCGAGCGTGGCGCTCTGCTCTGTGTTGTCGACTCGTGTGCGGCTGAGACGGCACTCTCCGTGCCGGGTCAGCACTGCCGTGCCGCCCGAGGCGAGTGCCCGTGCGACCACAGCGGACTCCGCGTCGGGATCGAGCCAGCCGCCGCCGTGCAGCGCGTCGCTGGTAACGGACAGGTCGAGCACGGTTGCTTCGGCGGGAAGTTCGGGGAGAAGAGGGTGGCTCGAGGTCGGTGGATCGCTGTGCGGGGCGGGTTCGCCGATCACCTGCCGGAAGTGGGCCGCCATCACCTCGGCCGGTACCGAGGCACCGGCCTCGAACATGGCCCACTCACGGTCGAGGGCCGCCGTAGCGTAGCCGTTGCCGGGGTCCTGCAGTGCGGCGTGCTGCCCGCATACCACCAGCACGCAGCCGCGCAGCACGATCAGGGGCCACAGCACGTCCAGCTCGTCTCCGACGAGCGGCCGTACGGCGTGGAACGCGCGGACCGCGGGCAGCACCGAAGCCGGTGTGGCTCCGCGATGATGCAGGACGGATGTGCAGGCGACCGCCAGCTCGGCCACGGCCCAGCTGTGTGTGAGATCTCCGAAGTCGATCAGCCCGACCGGTATGGGGCGGCCGTCCGGGTCCGTCCGGCACACCACGTTGTTGTCGGCCACATCCCCGTGAATGACCTGTATGGGCAGCCGAGCGGCGCGCCGCTCCACCTGTTGGTGTGCCGCGCGGGCGGCTCGCAGCACACGCTCGGCCTTTCGCTGGTCGACCATGTGCGGGGCCAGGGTTTCGACGACTGCGAGGGCGTTGCGCAGGTCCCACAGCATCGGCTTGTCCGGAGTCGGTATATCGAGGCCCTCCAGGGTCGCGATGATGCGTCCGGCAAGCTCTCCCAGCCGCGCCACCACCCGCGGAGCCAGATAGCGGCTGTCCATGATGGGTTCGCCGGGGACATAGTCGAGCAATTGGCAGTCGTAGTCCTGGCCGTCCACGGAGACGGTCTGGATGTGCTCCCCGTCGACTCCGACCCGGGCCCGCGGTAGCCGCAGCTCCGGCAGCGCCCGGGCGAGGCGCTCGGTGGCCTCGGACTGGGCCCTCAATACCGCGCGGTCGATGACCGGGTTGAAGATCTTGAAGACGTACCCGTGCTCATCCAGACCGGTGCGCACCCGGAAGTTGCGGTCGTGGTTGCTGCCCAGTTCCTCGAGTGTTCCCTCGATGCCGAATCGTTCCGTGAGGAGGGCTGCGGCCCGCTCCTCCTCGATTGCGACCATCGGCGCCACCAGCCACTCGGCAGGGGAGATACCCATCGAATTCTCCGTTCGTCAGTTGGTTGACCCACGACGGCCCGTCATTGCGGATCGGCGAGCATGATCAGACAGAGGTGATGCAGGGCGGCGGGCCACGCCATCGCACGGATCACTGAAGTGGGTACAAAAATCAAAGAGTTGGAGGTCCGCGGTGGCGTCGAGGGTTTCATCGCCGCCTCAGTCCGCGGCCACGGAGTCCACGGATGCCTCACGCGGGTGCGCGCCGGGGTGCTCCTGGCCCTCGGCGAGGCCGCGGCGGTCGTTCTCCTGGTGCCCATCGGAGTTCGGCGGCCCGGTACGGTCCGGCGGTGACGTCAAAGGCTGCGCCGCATGGCAGCCAGTTGGTCCAGGGAGAGGCGTTCGGGCTCGTACTGCTCCATGCGCGTGCTGGCCTTTCGGGAGGGGCGGCCTGGTCAGGGCCCATGGTGGCGATCGGTCCCCAGGCGGGGTGGACGGTCCCCGACTGTGTGGCGGGCTATCGGTGCCCGGAGATCGTGCGGTGCCAGTCCTTGCGGCCAGGCGGTGTTCGAACATGACGTGCTTGATCTGCGGGCGGCCGTGCCATGCCCAGCAAAAGGTGTGCGGCGGTTGCCGATCTCGACAGTGGCCTCAGGCCGACACGAGCCGCTTGCGTACTGAGGGCGGGCCTGGGCGGCTGTCCCTTCCGGGCGCCGTGTGCGGGGGGCGGAGAAACGGTGAGCAGGGCGCTGTTCAGCCAACGTTCCAGAAGAACCGGTGCGTGTGAATCCCGAAGTAGGGGAAGCTCTCCACCTTTGTCACGCCCTCGATGGGACGCACGACGTCGTTGACGAAGTCCAGCAGGTCACGCGGTTGCCGGCAGACGGCCTCAGCGAACAAGTCGAAGGTGCCAGCGGTCAAGACGGCGTAGACGACCTCGTCGTGGCGTGAGAGTTCGTCGGCCACCGCTCGCGGATCGCCGTCGACGCGGAGCCCGAGCAGGGCCATGGCCTGCCCGCCCATCGCCATCGGGTCAGTGACGCCGACGACCTGCACCGCCTTGGTGTCGATCAGCCGCTGCAGCCGCTGCCGAGCGGCCGACGCCGACAGGCCGACCTTCGGGCCGAGATCGGCGTAGGGGATGCGGCCGTCGGTCTGCAGTTCGCGCAGGATGGCCCGATCGATATCGTCCATGAGGTCACCTCCTAAGTGCGCGAACAGCTAAGCATACGATTGATTCACGCGCAATACGCGTGAGACACCGTCGATTTCATCGCTTGTAGGCTCGAATCAATCGTTCAGATCTTGGAAGCCACGTGGCACCGGACATGGAACCTGCCTCGCCGGCAGCCCTGCCGAAGCCCCGACCAGGAGGCGCTGCCAAGGCCCAGAGACCGACTGGCCACTTGCGCTTGGCGCACGACCTGGCGGTTCCGGGCGGGATCGTCATGTCCCCCACACGTTCCGGCCCCCGCAGTCGACACGGAAGCAGACCGCTTCAAACGCAGGCAGCCCTACTCGCCGAGCGAGCTCTGGGCTGCCGGATGTTCCGGATCGACAAGGGTCGCGCGATGGCCGGGCGGCAGGTGCCGTGGCAGCGAGTTCCGTCTGCCGTCGACGAGGCTGTCGTCGTCGCTCCGGCGGGCCTGAACGTGCGGCTCGGCGCTGGGGTACGACACCGCTCGGAGGGTCGCCGCAGGGCGGGCGCTCCGACGCCGCTTCAAGCCGGGCGTCTTCCTCCACCCTGCCGGCCACTTGGACCCAAGGGCTCGTCTCTACCTCGGAGAATGCCCCGAGAAGCTCTACGAGGCTCACGGTCGCGGCCACGTCTCCGGAAGACCGTGCCCGCCATCGGCCACGAGAGCCGATCCGGTGACGAACGACGCCGATTCGTGCGCCAGAAACATGACACAAGCCGCGATCTTGTCCGATGTGGCACTGCGGACGTCCTCGGCGGGTCATCGCAGTCGTCGTCCTCGCCGCGAACACCCCACGACAACACCGCAGGCATCCTCCTGCTGGATTAGGTCGCCGAGCACACCAGTGACACCGTCCGCAAAGCCCTGGTCGGCCAGGGCTTCAAGAACCAGGTCGTCATGCACGGCGTCGGCCTGGGGATCGACGTCGAGATCGTCGCACGCAACCCGCAGGAAGGGGTTCGTGCCGCAGCCGAAGCGGTGGAGGGTCGAGCAGACCTACGGGATCCTGATACTGCACCGGCGCCTGGTCCGCGACTACGAGCACCGCCCATCCTCCTCCGCCTCCTCCGCCTCCCGCGTCTACTGGGCGATGACCCACGTCATGACCCGACGCCTCACCGGCGCGAACGCCCCCACCTGGCGCGCGGCGCAGGCGGTGGCAGCGTGAACATCCGGCCCCTGCTCGACGCCCTGGACCTCCAGGAAGACGCCGCCCGCGCCCTGGCCGACGACCTCCGCGCACAGATCGACGGCCTGCAGACCCGGTTGCGGGAGGCCGAGACGCACCTGGAGCACCTCACGATCACTCGCAGGACCGTCACCGGTCTCGCCGACCGGCCCCCCATATCCCCGCCCGAGCTGCCCGAGCACCCGGACTACCCCCGAATCCTCGCCGCCTTCAACGAGTCGACCGGCCCCCTGCGGGCCAAGGACGTCTGTGACGCCCTCGGCCACGAACCGCTGCCGAAGAACGTCGAAGGCGCCCGCGCCAAGCTCAAACGCATGGTCAAACTCGGGATCCTCACTGAGGCCGACACCGAACCGCCCACTGAGAATGCTGGTAGCGGCTCCCTTACAGGTCACAGCCTTGATCAAGCGGAAGAGCATCGCTCTCTTCTAAACGCTCTGTCGTTCGGAACGTGCCACAGCCGTGCCACATCGTGCGGTCACCAGGGTCAACGACGGCTCGCCACAGTCGAGATGCCCCGTTCACCTGGGCTGCCGCTACGGCGGTAGTGACCTGGGCGAACATGCCGACGACCACGTCCGCCCATACAAGGCAGCAGTCCACGAGCTTCCGGCGCGTGGGCGACCTCAGGGAGGATGGGGTCATGGATCCAGTGCTGCACCAACTACCGGCTGTCTACTGGACCGTTCCGTACGTGAGCTCCCGGTTTCAACGCCACTGACGATGCTTATGGCGCCCACGTAGGCGTGTGGGCGAACGAGGGGCACGTGCTGCATCTGTGTGCCGAGATAGGGCGCCCGGTGGTCTGGGAGATGACAGAGTTCGTGAAGCGGCAGCGCTACCGGGTCTTGATCGGCATCAAGCGTGTGGTCGACAGGACCCAGGACACTGGCGGCTGAACTCGGGACCGCGTGGCGTCCCGGGGCCCCGACGGGCGGGGAAGGCAGAGAGCGGCCTCGCAATAGCCGGCCCCGGGCTGATATGACCTTGCTGTGACTGGTGTGATCACGGCGTCGGAGCCGTCATGGACAGCCCCGGTTCACTGGGGTGAGTCCGCGTCAGTTCGGCAAGCTGATCAGCGCGTTGCGGCAGGCCGCAAAACCGGTAGTGCCGTGCGACACACGGTGGGTAGTGTGCAGCCATGGGGACAAATCTGGGCGAGGGTGATGGTTGCGAACTGCCCGCTACCGCTGTCTACTGGCTCGCCGACGAACCGCAACCGGGCCTGATCCTGGTGGAGTTCGCCGACGTTTACGACCGCCCTCACCAACTGGTCGGCAAAACCGCCTACTTCGGCGGAGATCTGCAGCCGAACTCGCCCTACCCATGCCCGACCAGCATCCAGTGCACGATCGAAGAAATCGCTGACGACGTCGCCACGGTGAGCACCTGGTGGTTGGAGGGCGGCCCCCACGACACACGCTTTGTCTTCGACGTCTGGCTGGACACCCTCCGGCCAACTACCGACGTCTGATCTGCCGGCGTTGCTCCGAGTTCCGTCCCCACGATGGTCCACCAGTCGACGAACCCTGAAACCGACCGACTCACCAGGCTTGCCACGTACCGCGTCTCGTGGTCGACCAGGAGGAGGCCGCCACCATCCGGGGTTTCCGGGCGCACGGGCGGGCTCGGCCTTGCACCGAGCCCGCCGCTCCAACTCCACCCGTTCCTGATCGCTCGATGTGACGCTCACCCGGTTCGGCGTACGCCGTTGCCCGCGAACGCCAGGAACACCAGGGCCTGCGTCACGCCACCGGCTAGCGCTGCAGTGTCAGCACGCCCGGCCGGTAAGGCAGGAGGCCGTAGTCCATGCCGTCGGTGCTGGGGTCGCGCCCCTGGTAGAGGAACTGCAGGTTGCAAGTGTCAATGGTCTTGGTCTGGTCGGGGTTGGTGCGAACCAGATCGCCGTGGCTGATGTCCCTGGTCCAGGCCGTCGCGCCGCTGTTGGCACTGCCGGCGAAGGGGCTGGTCACGGTGTCGGCCTGCGGCTGCGGTGTCCACGCGCCGCCGAGGCTGGTGGCCGTGAACGAGCGGAAGTAGCGACCATACCCTGTGTAATTCTGGGCCTCGACGATCATGAGGTATTGGTTCTGACCCTGGACCTTGTAGACCTCGACCGCCTCGAACAGGTTGAGCGGCGTGTCGCTCATGATCTTCGTGAACGAACCGAAGGTGCCCGGGAAGTTGCCGATGGGCATGCTGGCGCGGTAGATGCCGCCCTCATCGTCGGCGAAGAACATGTACATGTTCGTGTCGTCGCCGATGAGGGTCACGTCGAGCGGGCCCCTCTTCGGGAGGGTGCCCGTGAACAGCTCCTGCTGCGCGGACCAGCCGTTGGGGTCGGTGGGGTCGCTCGAGGTGCGGTAGGAGAAGCTGTATGGCCAACCCCCGTTGTAGGCGAGCACCCAGAGGTTCTTCGGGGCGAAGTAGAACAGCGTCGGCGCAATGCCATCGAAGGGAATCGTGTTCTGGGTGGCGGTGGCCATGTCGGACCAGTTCGTGAAGGGGCTGAAGGTGGTCAATCCCCAGCGCCCATCGTTACCGGCGAGGGTGTTGTGCGTCGTGGCATAGACGATGTGCTTGCCGTTGTGCTTCACGGTGGTGAAGTCCTTGAGCGCGACCCACCCCGCCTTCGGCTGCGCCAGCGGACCCGTCGAGGTCCACCGGTAGGCCGACGGAAGAGCACACGCGTTGCTCGCCCCGGACAGGCCGGTCCACTTCTGGTTGGCGCCGCCGTGGCACGACCAGAGCCGCACCTCCGTGCCGTTGGCCTTGCCCCAGCCCGAGACCTCCAGGCACAGCCCGGACCGCACGCCGACGATCGTGCCGTCCGGGTTCACCCGCCACTGCTGGTTCTCACTGCCGTTGCACGTCCAGATCTGCACCGGGGTCCCGGACGTGGTGGCGCCGCCCCGGACATCCAGGCACTTGTTGCCGTACACGGTCAGCTGGGCGCTGTCCGTCAACGTCCACCGCTGGTTGATATCGCCGTGGCAGTCCCAGATATGCACGTTTCCGCCGTCGGTCTGGCTGACGCCCGCCACATCGAGACACCGGCCGGAATCAACACCGCGCAAGTCGCCGGTGGTGGCCGCCTGAGCCGGGCCGGCGACAAGCAGCGCCGCCAACGCGGCCAGGGCCGCGACCACGGCGGCGAGCACCGCGGACGGGCGCCTGAGGCTGAAACTACGTCTGCGCATAAGGACCTCGTCATCCTTGAGCACGCGACTCCGGTCTGGCCCGTCAGGGGCCGTCCGGAGGCGGTGTGGTGCGGCCCCGGCTGTCCGATATTGCGAACACGGGTCGAAGTGCCGATCGAGTGAATGCTAGAGATCCCATGAATGACGTCAATACTTCTCGCAAGATCCGCGGGCAGAAGCGTTCGCAGGCTGAAACCAGGCGGCTTCAAGGTCCGTGGTTATACGGGTCTTTGGCTGAGGGTCAGGTAGCAGTGCGGGCACGGGCTTGGACAGGCACGGTTGCAGTACTGATTGCCGCCGCTCGCGAAAAGGTTGCCGCCCGGTCCAAGCTTTTCGGACTCGCTGCCGGCCGTGCGACCGCGGGCGCGCGCCCACCGACCTGCTGACAGAAGATCGCGCAGGCGCCGCGGAGTTCGGCGAAGCTGGCCTTCCGGGTCCATTGCATGGTAGTCCCAGGTCCATATGGCGACCGGGTCGAGCATCGGCAGGTGATTGTCGAGGAGGGCGTCGGCGCCGAAGCGATGGGCTCTTAGTCGCAGCAGGAAGACGACGGGTCCAGGAGGACGACGGCGACACGGACCGATGCCCGGGATGGGCTTGCGGAATTCTCGGCACACCACGGCCGGCAGGCGGATCCCTGGTGGCGTCATAGGGCTTCGGTCCGTACCCACGATGAGAGTCCCACGAACGAGAGGAACCCCAGCCGACGCGCGGCTGGGGTTCCTCAAGGCGGTGAGTGTCGGTCAGCAGGTGGAGTTACCCACGCCGTAGACAGCTCGCCCACGCGGCGGCGGACCGCACCCCATCGCGATCACCGTGGATCAGGCGGGTCAGCGCTGCAGGGTGAGCAGGCCCGGCCGGTACGGCAGTTGCACGTAGCCGGTGTTCGGCGGGACGTCTTTGAGGAGGCCCTGGTAGAGGAACTGCAGGTTGCAGGGATCGATGGTCATGGTCTGGTCGGGGTTGTTGCGGATCAGGTCACCGTGGCTGACGCCCTGGGCCCAGTCGGAAACAAGGTGCCAGCGCTACTGGGGGCGCGTCATGGGGTCGGTCGCGCCCGAGACCTCCCAGTCGTCGGCCCAGCCGATGATGTGGCCTCCGACCGCCTTGGCTGCGGTGAGGATGTCCTCCCGCTGGCGTTCAGGGGAGGTCGTGGCAGCCTTCACGCGCGACAGGCGTCGCACTCCCAGCAGGCACTTTCCGCATCCGTCGTAGGGTTGTTCGGTCTCGTCCCAGGTGGCATGTGGCATCGCCAACTCCTGTTCCGCACGAAGCGTAGGGAGTTTCGGCGGCCACCCCCAGGACGATCTCGTTCATCCCAGGAAGCTCAACCTCACATGACGGTTGGCATTAGAAATGTTGGTGTCCACCAGGCACACCGACTGCCACGTCCCCAACTCCAGCCGCCCGCCCAGCACCGGCAGCGTCGCGTGGGGTGGTACGAGTGCCGGGAGGACGTGGTCGCGGCCGTGGCCGGGGCTGCCGTGGCGGTGCTGCCAGCGGTCGTCGGCGGGCAGGAGGGTGTGCAGGGCGGCGAGGAGGTCGTTGTCGCTGCCCGCGCCCGTCTCGATGATCGCGATGCCGGCGGTGGCGTGGGGGACGAAGACGTTCAGCAGGCCGTCGCGGTCGGCAGCCGTCTCCCGCAAGAAGGTCTCGCAGTCATGGGTGAGGTCGACGACCCGCTCCGTGGAACCGGAGGTCACGTTCAGCACGCGAGTGGTGAAGGCATCTGACATGCGTCCCATCCTCGCGCACACGCCCCGCCGCGCACGTCATCGGACCGGCCGGGTCCGGCACGAGGGGTCCACACCGCGAGACGGGCGTTGACCGCGCGCATGTCATCTGGCTACTTTCGGCCGCATGTTGCGTTCAGCCCTGCTCACCACGCGCGGTCACATCGACCTGCTGCGGGTGGCCTCCGCCGCGTGTCGCCGCGGCTGCTGACGCCCTTCTCTCACCTCCCTCGCGCCTGCGCGCCCTCCTGCCCGCACGCCTGATGCGCTGATCCGCATCGGGGCACTGCGGCGCTCGGGCGCGCCTCATCACCGGTCGCTCCCTCCCCGATGAACCCATGGAGCATCCATGAGCATCAGCCATGCCCCGCCCGGCTCGTACGAACCCGATATTTCGCCTATGGGCGAGAAAGGCAGTTCCGCTCCAGCGGCCTCCCCCGACCTCGTCCCCCTCGTCCCCGCCTCCTCCCACCGCACCCGTGTCCCCCGCTGGCTGCGCCGTACCACCGGCCCCCTCCTGCTGCTGGCGCTCTGGCAACTGCTCAGTGCCTCCGGCGTGTTGACCGCCGATGTGCTCGCCTCGCCCGGCCGTATCGCGCAGGTCGGGAGTGATCTGATCGCCGACGGTTCGCTGCCGTCCGCCATGGGGACCTCGCTGCAGCGGGTCGCGTTCGGGCTGCTGCTGGGCACGGTCGTCGGCACCGGACTCGCCCTGGTGTCCGGGCTGTTCCGGATCGGGGAGGATGTCGTCGACGCCCCGGTGCAGATGCTGCGGACGGTGCCCTTCGTGGGGCTCATCCCGCTGTTCATCATCTGGTTCGGTATCGGCGAAGCTCCCAAAGTCGCCATCATCACGCTCGGCGTGACCTTCCCGCTGTACCTCAACGTCTACGCCGGGATCCGGGGCGTGGACGCCCAGTTGATCGAGGCCGGGGAGTCCCTGGGGCTGTCGCGGTGGGGGCTGGTGCGGCATGTCGTGCTGCCGGGTGCGCTGCCCGGCGCGATGACCGGACTGCGCTACTCGCTCGGCATCGCCTGGCTCGCCCTCGTCTTCGCCGAGCAGGTCAACGCGGATTCCGGCATCGGGTTCCTCATGGTGCAGGCGCGGGACTTCCTGCGGACCGACGTGATCGTGGTCTGCCTCGTCGTCTATGCCTTCCTCGGCCTGTTGGCCGACTTCGTCGTCCGCTCTCTCGAAAGGCTGCTGCTGCAATGGCGACCGACGTTCACCGGCCGGTGAACCCCCAGGTGAGCCCTCAGTTCCCTCAGGCCGTGCACGTAAAAGGACTGACCCGCTCCTTCGACGGGCGGGCCGTCATCGACCGGCTCCGACTCGACGTCCGGCCAGGGGAATTCGTCGCCCTCCTCGGCCGCAGTGGCTGCGGCAAGTCCACCTTGCTGCGCATCCTCGCCGGGCTCGACCGGGACATCGAGGGCACCGTCCTGGTGCCGCGCCGCAAGGCCGTCGCCTTCCAGGCGCCGCGGCTCATGCCGTGGAAGAGGGTGTGGCGCAACGTCCTGCTCGGCCTTCCGGGGAAGCCCGGCCGTGCCGTCGCCGAGCAGGCGCTCAAGGAGGTCGGCCTGGACCACCGTACGGACGCCTGGCCCAAGACGCTCTCCGGCGGCGAGGCCCAACGCGCCTCCCTCGCACGGGCGTTGGTGCGTGAGCCCGATCTGCTGTTGCTCGACGAGCCGTTCGGGGCGCTGGACGCGCTCACCCGCATCAAGGCCCAGCGTCTGGTGGGCGAGTTGTGGCAGCGCCGTGGCTGCGCGGTGCTGCTCGTCACGCACGACGTCGAGGAGGCGGTCCTGCTCGCCGACCGCGTTCTCGTGATGGACGACGGCGTCATCGCGTACGAGCAGGAGATCGACCTCGACCGGCCCCGTGACATCACCGACCCCCGGTTCGCGGAGCTGCGCGCCGGGCTGCTGGAACGGCTCGGCGTCGACACCGCCGCCGAAGCCGCCTGAACACCCTCACCCCAAGAACGGATCCATCATGCGACGACGCCTCGTCCCCGCCGCGCTGCTCCTCCCCCTTGCCCTGCTGCTCACGGCCTGCGGCGGGAGTTCGTCCACCAGCACGGGGTCCGACACCGACGGCAAGGGCTCGCTCACCCTCAACGTCGGTGACCAGAAGGGCGGTTCCGAAGCCATCCTGCGCGCCGCCGGTGAGCTCAAGGACCTCGACTACAAGATCAAATGGTCCACGTTCACCTCCGGCCCGCCGCTCCTCGAAGCCGTCAACGCCAAGGCCGTCGACATCGGCGGCGTCGGCAACACCCCGCCGGTCTTCGCGGCCGGGGCCGGCTCCCAGATCAAGGTGGTGGCCGCCTGGCACGGCACGTCCAAAGGCGACGCCATCCTCGTGCCGAACGGGTCGGAGCTGAAGAGCACCGGGGACCTGAAGGGCCGGTCCGTCGCCGTCGCGCAGGGGTCCTCCGCGCACTACCAACTCGTCGCCTCCCTCAAGGCGGCCGGGCTGACCCTCGGCGACGTGCAGGTCAAGTACCTCCAGCCGGCCGACGCGCTCGCCGCGTTCACGTCCGGCAAGGTCGACGCATGGGCGGTCTGGGACCCGTACACCTCGCAGGTGCTCCAGGCCGAGCAGGGGACGGTTCTCACGACCGGCGAAGGCGTGACCAACGGTCTGCTGTTCCAGGTGGCGGCGCCCTCCGCGCTTCAGGACAGCGAGAAGACGGCGGCCATCGAGGACTACCTCGGCCGGCTCCGCCGGGCCTACGACTGGGTGTACGACCACCCGGAGGCATGGGCGAAGGTGTGGGCCGAGGAGACCGGGCTGCCGTACGAGGTGGCGCTGGCCTCGGTGAAGCGGACCAACGCGTCCCGGGTCGCGGTCGCCGTGGACAAACCTCTCATCGCCTCGGAGCAGGAGATCGCCGACACCTTCGCCGATCTGAAGCTGATCCCGCACCGGGTCGACTTCGCCGAGTTCACCGACGCCCGCTTCAACGGCGCCCTGCCGCCGTCCACTGCGAAGCCCCGTGTCTACAAGGACTCCTAAGGACTCCTAAGGCCTTCTGATGAGGGCGTGATTCCGAGGGAAGATCCATGCGCCCCACGCGGTTAGTAGAAGCGTGAACAACACCGAGGTAGTCGTCATAGGCGCCGGCCAGGCAGGTCTGGCTGGCGCCTATCACCTGCGGCGCACCGGATTCGAGCCGGAGCGGGACTTCGTGGTGCTCGACCACTCCCCCGGGCCCGGCGGCGCCTGGCAGTTCCGGTGGCCTTCGCTGACGTACGGCAAGGTGCACGGGATGCACGCGCTGCCCGGCATGGAGCTCACGGGCGCCGACCCGGCGCGGCCGTCCTCCGAGGTGATCACCGAGTACTTCGACAGATACGAGCGCACCTTCGATCTGCGGGTACGGCGGCCCGTCGATGTCCATGCCGTGCGCGAGGGCGACGCGGGGCGGCTGCTGGTGGAGACCTCGGTCGGTGTGTGGTCGACCCGGGCGCTGATCAATGCGACGGGAACCTGGGACCGGCCGTTCTGGCCGCGCTATCGCGGTCAGGAGACCTTCCGGGGGCGGCAGTTGCACACCGCGCAGTATCCGGGGCCGGAGGAGTTCGCCGGGCTGCGGGTCGTCGTGGTGGGTGGAGGTGCGTCCGGTACCCAGCATCTGCTGGAGATCGCCCCGTACGCGGCGGCCACGACCTGGGTCACCCGCCGGCCGCCGGTCTTCCGCGAGGGGCCCTTCGACGAGGACGCCGGTCGCGCGGCGGTCGCGCTGGTGGAGGAGCGGGTGCGGCAGGGACTGCCGCCGCGGAGTGTGGTCTCCGTGACGGGGCTGCCGTTGAACGACGCGATTCGGCAGGGGCTCGCGGACGGGGTCCTTGACCGGCAGCCGATGTTCGACCGGATCACCCCGGACGGGGTGGCGTGGAACGACGGGCGGCACGTGCCCGCCGACGTCATCCTGTGGGCGACCGGATTCCGGCCCGCCGTCGACCATCTGACACCGCTGAGGCTGCGTGAGCCGGGCGGCGGGATCCGGCTCGACGGTACCCGCGCGGTCGCCGATCCGCGGATCCATCTGGTCGGCTACGGTCCGTCGGCGAGCACCATCGGCGCCAACCGGGCGGGCCGTGCGGCCGTGCGGGACATCAGGCGGCTGCTCGCCGAGGAGCCGGTCGCCGCGTGACGTCCACGCCGGTCACGTCTTCGCCTGCGGGCGCTTCTGGAGGGAGTTGAACTCCGCCACGTTGCGCTGGTGCTCGGCGTAGTCGGCCGTGAAGCGGGTGTCGCCCCGCTTGACCGTGACGAAGTACAGCCAGTCACCCGGCGTCGGAGTGACCGCCGCACGCAGGGCCTGCTCGCCGGGGTTGGCGATGGGCGTGGGCGGCAGCCCCATGCGCTGGTACGAGTTGTAGGGGCTCTCGATCCGCAGGTCGTCGAGGGTCGTCCGCACGGTGGAGCGGTTCAGGGCGTAGTTGATGGTGGAGTCCATCTGGAGCGGCATACCGCGTTCGAGCCGGTTGTGGATGACCCGGGCCACCTTGCCCATCTCGGCCTTGGTGGAGGCCTCGGCCTGCACGATGCTGGCGATGGTGACCGCCTGATAGGCGTTCATCGCGTTGCGCTGCGCGCCCGCGGCGATCGGGACGCCGTTGAACCGCCGATGGGCCGTGTCGACCATCGACGACAGCAGTGCCTCCGGCGTCGCCTTCTCGTCGATCGGATACGTCGCCGGGAAGAGATAGCCCTCCGGGTTGGCCTCGGCGTCGGCCGGCAGCTTCAGGTCGGCCTTGCCCAGGGACTTCTTCGTGGTGCCCGGCGGCAGCTCGAGGGCCTTGTCGACGGCGTCGTAGACCTGGCCCGCGCGCCAGCCCTCCGGGATCACCAGGGACACCGGCTTGGTCTCTTCCTCGCCGCCCAGGGTGAGCAGCGGCACCGCCACGGCGGTGCCGGCCAGGACGGCCCCGGTCGCGATGAGGGCGATACGGCCCCGACGCGTCAGTCGCATGGTGCTTCGTGGCGGAGTGTTGAAGTGCATGCGCAAACCGTAACCCGCATATCGTCACAGACTACGCATATCTTCAGCTTGTCGGCTCCAGTTGGGCGTCCCTGCGGACCAGCGCCGCGTACCGGCCCTCATGACCCAACAGCTCCTCGTGCGTACCGCGTTCGACCGCGCGCCCGGCGTCCAGGACCACGATCTGGTCGGCACCCCGAATGGTGGACAGGCGGTGCGCGATGGTGAGCGTGGTGCGGTTGGCCGACAACGCGTCGATCGCGTCCTGGACGGCGTGTTCGGTGCGGGTGTCCAGGGCGCTGGTCGCCTCGTCGAGGATGAGCACGGGCGGGTCGCGCAGGATGGTGCGGGCGATGGCCAGGCGCTGCTTCTCGCCGCCGGAGAAGCGGTGCCCGCGTTCGCCGACGACGGTGTCGTACCCATCGGGAAGCGCGGCGATGTGGTCGTGGATCTGCGCCGCCTTCGCCGCCTGCTCGAGTTCCTCGTCGGTGGCGTCCGGCTTCGCGAAGCGCAGGTTCTCGGCGATCGAGGCGTGGAAGAGGTACGTCTCCTGGGAGACGACGCCGACCGCGCGGGCGAGGGTGTCGAAGTCGAGGTCGCGGACGTCGATGCCGTCGAGGGTGACCCGGCCGCCCGTGACGTCGTACAGCCGCGGCACCAGATAGCCGAGCGTGGACTTGCCCGCGCCGGTCGGGCCGACGATGGCGAGGCTGCCGCCGGCCGGGACGGTGACGTCGATGCTGTCGAGGATCGGCCCGCTCTTGTCGTCGTACCGGAACTCGACCTCCTCGAAGCGGACCTCGCCCCGCACGCGGTCCAGGTGGACGGGGTCCTCGCGCTCGGTGATGTCTATGGGCAGGTCGAGATACTCGAAGATGCGCTGGAACAGGGCTAGCGAGGCCTGGATCTGGACGCCTGTGCCGAGGAGGCTCACGGCCGGGCGGAACAGGCCCTGCTGGAGCGAGACGAAGGCGACGATCGTGCCGATCGAGACCGCGGGGCCGCCGAGTTGGAGGGCCATGCCCGCGGCCCAGTAGATGACGGCGGGCATCGCGGCCATGACGATCGTGATGACGGACATCCGCCAGCGCCCGGCCATGCTCGACCGCACTTCGAGGTCGACCAGTTCCTCGGACTCGTCCCCGAAGGACTTCGTCAGCGAGTCGGAGCGGCCCATCGTGCGGCCGAGCAGGATGCCACTGACCGAGAGCGACTCGGTGACCGTGGCGGCCATCGCGGCCATCTGCTTCTGGCGCTGGGTGGTGATCTTTCTGCGTTCGTCGCCGACGCGGCGGCTGATCCACACGAACACCGGCAGCAGAAGCAGCGAGACGACGGTGAGCCGCCAGTCGAGGACGATCATCGCGACGATCGTGGCGACCACGCTGGTGAAGTTGGCGACCAGTGAGGTGGCGGTGGAGGTGACGGTCGCCTGCATGCCGCCGATGTCGTTGGCGATGCGGGACTGGACCTCGCCGGTGCGGGTGCGCGTGAAGAAGGCGAGCGACATGCGTTGCAGCCGGCCGTAGACGGCGGTGCGCAGGTCGTGCATGACGCGCTGACCGACCGTCGTGGAGATCAGGGTCTGCAGGACGCCGAAGACGCTGGTGAGGACGGCGCTCAGGATCATGCCGAGCGCGAGCAGGCTGAGCAGGCCGGTGCGGCCCTGCGGGATCGCGGTGTCGAGGATCGCCTTCAGGAAGAAGGGGGTGGCGACGGAGACGAGGGACGAGGCGCCGACCAGGAGGCCGACTACGGCGAGGCGTCCCCGGTACGGACGGAAGAGGGTCAGGATGCGCCGCGCCTGCCGGGGCTTCTCCTCGGCCTCGGCGGGCGGGATCGACGCGGGTTCGTGTTCGGGTTTCATGGGCTCCTGCGGGTGGTGAGTCGACGGTGACGGACGGAGACTAGCTCATTGTTACCTATACTCACAATGAACGGCATCCTGATATTGTTCCCGCATGACCACCCCCGATTCCGACGGTCAGCTGGCCGACCAACTGCTGCGGTTCACTCGGCGTGTGCACCGCATCCAGAAGCGGCACATCGAGCAGTCCGGCCTGGGCGTCACCCCGGCCCAGTCCCGGCTGCTGCGCACCCTCGCGCACTACGAGGCGCCGCCCCGCATGGCCGACCTCGCCGAGCGGCTGGAGGTGGTCCCGCGGGCCGTCACCTCGCTGGTCGACGGGCTGGAGGCGAGCGGGAAGGTGCGGCGGGTGCCCGATCCCAGCAACCGTCGGGTGATCCGGATCGAGTTGACGGACGACGGGCGCAAGGCGCTGGGCGAGTTGCACGGGGCACGGAGAGCGGCGGCCGACGAGATTCTGGCGCCCTTGACCCATGTGGAGCGTGCGGTGCTCGGGACACTGCTGGACACGTTGGTGGACAAGACGCACCACGGCTGAGACATGCCGCGGCCACCGCCCCTGGAGAGGAGCGGTGGCCGTCTGAAGGCGCGATGCGTCAACTGACCTCGGGCGCGGGCTCCTTGGTCAACTGGGCTGGTACGGCGACGGTGGCGGACGCATCCGCTCCCGGAGCATCGTCGGCAGCGGCGGACTCGTCGCCGTCGCCACCCTCGGTCCTGGGCTCGATCTCTCCGCTCAGCACCTTCTTCGCCCGCTCCATGTCCAGCGCGCCCTCCCACCGGGACACGGCGAACACGGCGACGCAGTTGCCGAGCAGGTTCGTGACGACGCGCATCGAGTCCATGATGCGGTCCACGCCGAGGAGCAGCGCGACGGCCCCGGCGGGGATGGCGCCCAGCGAGGAGGCGGTCGCGGACAGGGCGAGGAAGGCGGAACCGGGGATGCCGGCCATGCCCTTGCTGGTGAGCATCAGCACCAGGATCACGGTGATCTGCTGGCTCAGGCTGAGATCCACGCCCACGGCCTGCGCGATGAACAGCGTGCCGATGGACAGGTAGAGCGAGGCTCCGTCGAGGTTGAAGGAGTAGCCGGTGGGCAGCACCAGGCCTACGGCGTCGTCGCGGCACCGGCCTTGCGCAGCTTCTGCATCACACGCGGCATGACGGACTCGGTGGAGGCGGTGCCGAGCGCGAGGAGCATCTCCTCACGGATGTAGCGCAGGAACTTCCAGAGACTGAGTCCGGTGACCATCTTGAGCGCGACGGCGAGGAGCGCGATGAAGAACGCCGCAGCCGCGTAGCACAGGACGATCAGCTTGGCGTAGGTCTCGATGACGCCCAGTCCGTACTGGCCGATGAGGACGGCCATCGCGCCGAACACAGCGATCGGGGCGAGGCGCATGATGAAGCTCACGACCGCGAAGATGATCTCCTGGGCCTGCTCGATGGCGGGCAGGACCTTCGGCACCTTGGTGTGGCCGAGGTGAAGCAGCGCGGCGCCCACCAGGCAGGCCAGGATCAGCACCTGGAGAAGCTCGTTCTCGGCGAAGGCGCCGATGAAACTGGTGGGAATCGCGTTGACGATGAACTCGGTCGTCGAGGGCAGCGAACCGCCGCCCGTCTTCGCGTCGACCGCTGAAGTGTCGAGCGTGGACGGGTCGACGTTCATCCCCGAGCCGGGCTGCACGATATTGGCGGCGAGAAGCCCGATGACCAGGGCGAGCGTGCTCGCGACCTCGAACCAGATCAGGGCCTTCAGCCCGATCCGGCCGAACGCCTTCAGGTCACCGGCCTTGGCGATGCCGACCACGACCACGCAGAACACGAGCGGGGAGATGATCGTCTTGATGAGCCGGGTGAAACCGTCGCCGAGCGGCTGGAGATCCGCGGCGAAGTCGGGCCACAGCTTGCCGACGAGGATGCCGAGCACGAGCGCGCAGGCGACCTGCGCGAAGAGGGAGGTACGCAGTATGCGTGCGACGCGTCGCGGCAGGGACGGTACGGGCGGCGGCACGGGGACTCCTAGAGGGGGACGGCGGTATGGCAGAAGCCCCGGAGGACTTCTGCCATACGGAAAGCGGCTTCCGTGCCGATCACTCTCGGGGTGTCATTGATCCTTCCGGAAACCTTTGTGTACCGGTCATGTAAATCCGGCCGCCTTGTGGAATCTCACATACCGCCCCACCTCAACAGCCGTTGCGGTCCTTCGTCAGCACGCCCTGAACGGTCGTCAGCGCCCGGTCGTAGCACCCGCCCGACCCGTACAGCCGGTACCGCTCGCTCGTCGTGCCGACCGCGTGCCGCTGATCGCGCGGCACGTTGATCGTGTACGTGGCGTCGCCCGCGTAGGTGTCGTCGAGCCGCGACCACGCGAGGCGCCGACCACCCTGGGAGGTGACGACCGAGGAACGGTCGCCGAGTGACAGCACCGTCCGCAGCCGGTCGCCCGCGCCGATCGTGGTCGTGCCGTCCATCGTGTACGTCCGCTCCGTGCGCGTCGTCCGGGCCGGACCGCGTCCATCGACGGTGACCGACTCGTCGTCCGTCCAGCGGGCGTCGAGACCGTCGACGCTCTCGCCCTCCGTCCAGCGGTGCACGGAGCTGTTCGCCAGCGACCGGCTGACGGTGGTCGTCACCCGGCCGTGCGAGGTGTCGACGTATCCGGCGACGATGAGCCGATGTACGCCCTCAGTGTCCACTCGGTGTTCCGAACCGGGCGTATGCGTCGAGGAGTTGGTGAGCTCGCCCTCCCTGTGGACAGTGAGCTTCCCGCTGACGTGCGCGCTCTTCGCGTCCTGCCAGACGAGGACGTTCACGGGAGTGCTCCAGCCGGTCTGCCCCTCGGGGACGCCGACGACGGAGACCTCGACGCGGTGCGGGCGGCCGTCGTTGAGAAGGCCCGCGAAGGGTGTCAGGTCGTATTCGATCGGCTTGATGTCGAAGGCGCGCGGGCCCGGAACGACGTACCAGAGGAAGGGATTCGACCAGCCGCCGGTCCACACCGTCGGGAACGGCGCGGCGATCCCGGCCAGTTGGCCGTCGACCTTCACCTGCACCTCGCGGTAGGGGCCGCCGTCGGCCTGGCAGGAGTACGGCGCCGAGTCGGGCACCGTCAGGTACCAGTACTCCTCGCAGCCGCCGCCTGAGCCCGTGGCGTACACCTCGGCGACGACGCGTTCGCTGTTGCGCGGGGTGGTGAGGGTCGAGTCGGGGGCGAGGGTGAGGACTTGGTCCGGCGTCGCAGCGGGCTTGCCCGCATAGAACGTGAGCGTGACCTTGACGTCGATGATCCCGGTGTACGTGTCGTCCACCACGTTCCCGATGAGCATCTCGACGTCCTGGGCGCTGCGGAAGGTGTCGCTGTAGCGCGTGACGTCCTTCTCGACGGACCACTCGATGCCGTCGGGCGACGGCTGCGGTGTCGACGTACGGAAGATCTCGACACCGCCGAGGTGCAGATACCCGAGCCGGTCGAACTGCCGCCCCTTGACCTTGCCGTCCATGCGCAGGACCACCTTGCTCCAGCGGTCGCCGCAGCCGTCGGGTGGTGTGTAGGTGCCGGTGTACGGCGTGAAGTCGCGGAACTGTGCCTCGGCGAGGGTGACTTGGCAGGATGTGCCGGAGGGCTTGGGGACGGGTGGGGCGGCGGTGATGGGGTCGTGCCAGTCGGTGGTGCTGAACTCGGGCGGCGCGTCGGCGGATTGGGCGGGAACCGCCGTGAGAAAGGTGCTCGCGAGGAGGGTGACTCCTGCGAGCATGGACATGATGATCCGTCTCTTCATGGCCGGTGTTCTACGGGGAGTCGGGCGCCCCGCGCAAGAAAAAACCGTTTGCCTTCGGACACTGTGCGACGCGAACCTGTCACGGCTTGTTGCCACCCTCCCACCCTGTCCTCCACCCCCGTCCTCCACCCTTCCGACCTGACACGAGCCACTGGGACGTCATGCAGATTCAAGACCTTCCGTACCCCGACCCCGGGGTGCCGGACGCACGCTCGGGTCCCCGATTCCTGCGGTGGCTCTTCCGGAATCAGCTGGGTGGGCAGGTGAAGTCGCTGGCCTGGGGGCTGCTGCACTTCGTGTCCGTCTCCGCGCTGCCGTTCTGTGTCGGACTCGCCATCCAGGCAGTCGTCGACCGCTCCGGCACCCGGCTGGCCCTCGCGGGCGGCCTGCTGGCGCTGGCCTGCGCCGGAAACGCGATCGGCGACACCTTCCTGCACCGCTCCGCGGTCACCAACTGGATCACCGCCGCCGCCCGTGTCCAGCAGCTGCTGGCCCGCAAGGCGTCGGTACTGGGCTCGGCACTGACCCGACGCGTCGCGGCCGGTGAGGTCGTGGCCGTCTCCACGGGTGACGTCGAGAAGATCGGCTGGTTCGTGGAGGCCGTGTCCCGGTTCACCGCGGCCGCGGTCACCGTCGTACTGGTCTGCGTCGCCCTGGTCGTCTACCAGCCCGCGCTCGGGGTGGTCGTCGCCGTCGGCCTGCCCGTCCTGGCGATCGCCGTGCTGCCGCTGCTGCCCCCCGCGACCAGACGGGCGGACATCCAGCGCGAGAAGGCGGGCCGCGCCACCGAACTGGCCTCGGACACCGTCGCCGGACTGCGCGTCCTGCGCGGCATCGGCGGCGAGGAGCTGTTCCTCGACCGCTACCGCAGCGCCTCCCAGGAGGTACGCCACGCGGCCGTGCGCAGCGCCCGCATGTGGTCCCTGATCACCGCGATCCAGGTGCTGCTGCCGGGGCTGCTGCTGATCGCGGTGGTCTGGTACGGCGTGCATCTGGCCCGCCAGGGCCGGATCACCGTGGGCGAACTGGTCACCGTCTACAGCTCGGTCATGGTCCTGACCTACCCCCTGCGGCACTTCGAGGAGATCGCGATGGCGTACTCCTTCTCGCGTCCGTCGGCCCGGCGGGCCGCGCGCGTGCTGTCGCTGGAGCGTGCCACGGACACGGGCGGCTCGCGTGCCGCCGAGGTGCCGTCCGGCGACCTGTACGACCCGGCGACCGGCCTGCTCGCTCCCGTCGGCCGGTTCACCGCGGTGGTCTGCGGCGACCCGGACGCGGCGGGACGGCTGGCGGAACGACTGGGCGGGCACCCCGCGGAGGAGAGCACCTCGGTGCTGCTGGGCGGTGTGCCGCTGGACGAGCTGCCGCTCGACTCGGCGCGAACGGCCGTCCTCGTCCAGGACAAGGACCCGGTGCTGCTGTCGGGTTCGCTGCGCGAACTGCTCGACGTGCCCGCGTCCGGTGACGTGGCCGCCGAGCGGGCACTGGCGGCGGCGCAGTGCGAGGACGTCCTCGCCGCGCTCCTTCAGGGTTCGCTCGACGCCAAGGACCCGCTGGACGCCCGGATCACCGAACGCGGGCGGTCCCTGTCCGGCGGCCAGCGGCAGCGGCTCGCGCTGGCCCGGTCGCTGCTGACGGACCCGGAAGTCCTCGTCCTCGACGAACCGACCTCCGCCGTCGACTCGCACACCGAGGCACGGATCGCGACCGGCGTGAAGGAGTTGCGACAGGGGCGCACGACCGTCGTGTTCACCTCCTCGCCGCTGCTCCTGGACCGCGCGGACCGGGTCGTGCTGATGCACGAGGACGAGGTCACCGCGGTCGGCGTGCACCGCGAACTCCTGGTCAAGGAGGACCGGTACCGGGCCGTCGTCACCCGCGAGACCGACGACGAGGCCGCCCTGAACGACGTATGGGAAGAACTGGAAGAGATCGAGGAGACAGCATGATCGGCGTGGCGCCACCGGCCTACGACCCGGCGGCACCGACGACGGCGAACACCCTGCCCGTCGGCGCCACCACGACCGTACGCGCCTATGTGGCCGAACTCTTCCGCCGGCACCGCCGAGCTTTCCTGCTCCTCATCGGCGTCAACACGGTCGCCGTGCTCGCGTCGATGGCGGGCCCGTATCTGCTGGGCGGGCTCGTGGAGCGGGTGTCGGAGGAGGCGCGCGACCTCCATCTGGAGCTCACCGTCGCACTGTTCCTGGTCGCGCTGGTGCTCCAGGCCGTGTTCGTACGAGAGGTGCGGCTGCGCGGCGCGATGCTCGGCGAGCGGATGCTGGCCGACCTGCGCGAGGACTTCCTCGTGCGGTCGGTCGGGCTGCCGCCGGGGGTTCTGGAACGTGCGGGAACCGGCGACCTGCTCTCCCGGATCACGACGGACATCGACCGGCTGGCCAACGCGATGCGCGAGGCCGTACCGCAGTTGGCGATCAGCGTGGTGTGGGCGGCGCTGCTGCTGGGCGGGCTCGTCGTGACCGCGCCGCCGCTCGCCGCCGCGGTGCTGCTCGCCCTGCCGCTGCTGGTGGTCGGCTGCCGCTGGTACTTCAAGCGCGCCCCGTCCGCCTACCGGTCGGAGGCCGCGGGGTACGCGTCCGTGGCCGCCGTGCTCGCCGAGACGGTGGACGCCGGGCATACCGTCGAGGCCCACCGCCTCGGCGACCGCCGGATCGAACTGTCGGACCAGCGCATCAAGGAGTGGACGGCCTGGGAGCGCTACACGATGTGGCTGCGGTCGGTGCTCTTCCCGGTCATCAACGTCACCCATGTCACCGTGCTCTCCTCGGTCCTGATGCTCGGCGGCGTCTTCGTCCTGCAGGGCTGGATCGACGTCGGCCAGCTGACCACGGGTGCGCTGATCGCGCAGATGCTCGTCGACCCGGTGGGGCTCATGCTGCGCTGGTACGACGAGCTTCAAGTCGCCGAGGTGTCCCTGGCTCGGCTGGTCGGGGTCCGGGAGATCGAGCCGGACGACGGTGACGCCGAGGTGTCACCCGACGGGCGCGAGGTGCGGGCCGACCGGGTCCACTTCGGCTACGTCGAAGGCGTGGACGTCCTGCGCAAGGTGTCCCTCCAGGTCGCCCCCGGCACCCGGCTGGCGCTGGTCGGCCCGTCGGGCGCGGGCAAGTCCACGCTGGGCAGGCTGCTGGCCGGCATCTACGCGCCCCGGGACGGCCACATCACCCTCGGCGGCGCCGAACTGTCCCGGATGCCCGCCGAGGCGGTCCGCTCCCATGTGGCGCTGGTCAACCAGGAGCACCATGTCTTCGTCGGCTCCCTGCGGGACAACCTCCTGCTGGCCCGCACGGACGCCACCGACGCCGAGCTGTGGGCCGCGCTGGGCGCGGTCGACGCGGACGAGTGGGCGCGGGCGCTCGACGACGGACTCGACACCGAGGTCGGCTCGGGCGGGACGGTGCTCACGCCGGCGCAGGCCCAGCAGATCGCGCTGGCCCGCCTGGTGCTGGCCGACCCGCACACGCTCGTCCTGGACGAGGCCACCTCCCTGCTCGACCCCCGCGCGGCACGCCACCTGGAGCGGTCCCTGGCCCGTGTCCTCGACGGCCGCACCGTCGTCGCCATCGCCCACCGGCTGCACACCGCCCACGACGCCGACGTCATCGCCGTCGTCGAGAACGGCCGGATCAGCGAGCTGGGCAGCCACGACGAGCTGGTCGCCGCGGACGGAGCGTACGCGGCACTGTGGCGGTCCTGGCACGGGTGAGCCACTGAGCTGCCCGGTTCGGCAGCCGTGACCGCCGGTGCCGTCCTCGTCCGTCGACGGGACGGCACCGGTGACCGCCTGCCCGGCACGAGGGCATCCGCTCCACCCGCGACGTCGGCGAAGGGTGGGTGCGTCTGGTCGTAGGCCGGTCTGGACGACTGGCCTCGGGCTGTCCCGTGCTGCGTACGGGCCGGTCGCGCGCCCGGGCGGGGTGGCCGCACGGGCCCGTCCCGCCGAACCCAGTCCTCTCCCTTCCCTCCCGTGCCGTTGCGCGGTCCCGAAAGGGGGTGGAAGGCTGGACATCAGTACCGGCTCGCGGAGTGCGGCCGGAAACCGCTCGGTTCCGGTCGAGTGCGTCCCGCGCCCCGCGCCCCGGCCGCCCGCCTCCGACCGCGGTCGGAACGGGCCCGTCCCCGTCACCTGGAGGTACCCGTGAACAGCGCCGACGGATGGGGAGACGACGTCTACCAGCCCGACGGATCCGAGGTCCAGGACGACGCGGGGTTGCTGGACGTGCAGGACACCCTGGTCGACGACGGTGTCGACGACCCCCTCGACCGGGGCTGGTCTCCGCCGGACAGGCCATGGGCGGTGGAGCGCTCCGATGTGACGGCCGCCGAGCGCCTGCACGGCGAGACGCTGGACCAACGGCTCGCCGAGGAGCTGCCGGATCTCACGGAGCCGGACGGGGACGGTATCGGAGACAGCCAGGGCACCGACGGGGAACTCTGGGACAACGAGGTCGGCGCGGTCCGCTCGGGCCGGCTGGTGGCCCCCGACGAAGGAGCGCATGAGGACGAGGAGAGCGCCATGGTCGCCACGGACGTCGGTATCGACGGCGCCGCGGCCTCGGCCGAGGAGGCCGCGATGCACATCGTCGACGAGGACACCCTGCCCGGCTGACCCGTCGTCCCCCGCGCCGACGATCCCGGTGCCGTACAAGGAGCCGCCATGCAGCAGGACAAGCACCCCGACTACCACCCGGTCGTCTTCCGCGACCGCGCCGCCGGCTACGCCTTCCTGACCCGGTCCACCGCCACGAGCGAGCAGACCATCGAGTGGGACGACGGCGAGACCTACCCGGTCGTGGACGTGGAGATCTCCTCCGAGAGCCACCCCTTCTACACCGGCAAGGCGCGGACCGTGGACACCGAGGGCCGCGTCGCCAAGTTCGAGAAGCGGTACGGCGGCACCGGGCAGAGCGGCTGACAGCACGGGGCAGGCGGGGGCGGGCTCACGGCGACCCGTGCCCCTGCCTGGTGACGGCGAGTTCAGATGAAGTTGAGCGCCGCCGCGCAGCCCACGCCCCCGAGCAGCATGAAGGCCGGCATCAGCACCTTCAGCTCGACCCAGCTGCCCGCCCGGAACCGCATGGCCTTCGGCGGGCCGATGGGGTACCAGCGCTTGCGCCCCACCGGGATCGGCCAGAGTATCGGGCAGCCGGAGACCGTCAGGGCGTCCCCGATGTCGTGCACCAGCGCGCCCAGCAGGACGGGCAGGCCCAGCCACAGGTACTCCTGGCCGGGCTCGGTGAACAGCCAGCTCGCGCCGTTGCCCGGCTCGTCCAGGACACCCGCGAGAATCCACGCACTGGTGGCCGCCAGCAGCCACACCAGGACATCGGCGCTGGATCCACGCGTCGCCCGCCACAGCAGGCCTTCGATGGCCAGCACTATGTGCGCGAACAGGATCGCCAGCACCGCCCAGCGCCCCCCGGTGATCGCCAGGACCGAGGCGCCCGCGCCGATCAGGACGGCCCACAGCCAGGTGTGGGTCAGCGTGCGGTGCCCGCCGGAGCGGCGCGGGTCGCCTTGCTTCTTCGTGGCCTTGTAGACGGCGTACGAGAGCTTGTCGACGATCTCGCACAGCCCGCGTGAGAGCGGTCCGAAGGCCCGCGAGATGGTGGCCGCCTTGTGGTCGAGGTCCGGGGCGAGCGCGGCGCCGGCGCAGATCAGGGCGCCCACCAGGAGCACCGGCCACGGCATCGTGTGCCCTGTCGCGGCCGCCGCCGCTCCGACGCCTAGCCAGGCCGCGGCCCCCGACAGTGAGTGTGCTGGTCCCATCATGGCCGTTGCCCGCCCCATTCCTCGTGTGCCACTGTCCAGTTGACCGGGTGCGCTGACGCTCCGCCGGCGAGACAGCGTAGCGTTCGCGATCTTCGGGCCCGCATCCGATTCCCCCATCGGGCAGTAGGGCAGGCAAGATGGGGGCGTGACCCTCATCGATCAGCTGCCGCCGACCGCCGACCCCGACGCTCTCTATGAGGCTTTCGAGTCGTGGACCCAGGAGCGCGGCCTCACCCTCTATCCCCACCAGGAGGAGGCGCTGATCGAGGCGGTCTCCGGCGCGAATGTGATCGTGTCGACGCCCACCGGGTCCGGCAAGAGCTTGATCGCGGCGGGTGCGCACTTCGCCGCCCTCGCCCGTGACGAGGTCACCTTCTACACCGCCCCGATCAAGGCGCTCGTCTCGGAGAAGTTCTTCGAGCTGTGCAAACTCTTCGGCACCGAGAACGTCGGCATGCTCACCGGCGACGCGTCCGTCAACGCCGACGCTCCCGTCATCTGCTGCACCGCCGAGGTGCTCGCGTCGATCGCCCTGCGCGACGGCAAGAACGCCGACGTCGGCCAGGTCGTGATGGACGAGTTCCACTTCTACGCGGAGGGCGACCGGGGCTGGGCCTGGCAGATCCCGATCCTCGAACTGCCGCGGGCGCAGTTCGTCCTGATGTCGGCCACGCTCGGCGATGTCTCGATGTTCGAGGAGGACCTCACCCGGCGCACCGGCCGCCCGACGGCGGTGGTCCGCTCGGCGACCCGTCCCGTGCCGCTGTCCTACGAGTACAAACTCACCCCGCTCACCGAGACGCTGACCGAGCTGCTGGAGACCAAGCAGGCGCCGGTCTACATCGTGCACTTCACCCAGGCCCAGGCCGTGGAGCGGGCGCAGGCGCTGATGAGCATCAACATGTGCTCGCGCGAGGAGAAGGACCAGATCGCCGAGCTGATCGGCAACTTCCGCTTCACCACCAAGTTCGGCCGCAACCTCTCGCGCTACGTCCGGCACGGCATCGGTGTCCATCACGCCGGCATGCTGCCCAAGTACCGGCGCCTGGTGGAGAAGCTCGCGCAGGCCGGTCTGCTGAAGGTCATCTGCGGCACCGACACGCTGGGCGTGGGCGTCAACGTCCCCATCCGCACGGTGCTGTTCACGGCGCTGGCCAAGTACGACGGCACGCGCGTGCGCACGCTGCGCGCCCGTGAGTTCCACCAGATCGCGGGGCGGGCCGGGCGCGCGGGTTTCGACACGGCGGGCTTCGTCGTGGCGCAGGCGCCCGAGCACGTCGTCGAGAACGAGAAGGCGCTCGCCAAGGCGGGCGACGACCCGAAGAAGCGCCGCAAGGTGGTCCGCAAGAAGGCGCCCGAAGGTTTCGTCGGGTGGACGGAGAACACCTTCGAGAAGCTCATCGCCTCCGATCCGGAGCCACTGACCTCGCGTTTCCGGGTGACGCACACGATGCTGCTGTCGGTGATCGCCAGGCCCGGCAACGCCTTCGAGGCGATGCGGCACCTCCTGGAGGACAACCACGAGCCGCGCAAGCAGCAGCTCAGGCACATCCGGCGGGCGATCGCCATCTACCGCTCGCTGCTGGACGGCGGCATCGTCGAGAAGCTCGACGAGCCGGACGCCTCGGGCCGCATCGTGCGCCTCACCGTCGATCTCCAGCAGGACTTCGCGCTCAACCAGCCGCTGTCCACGTTCGCCCTGGCCGCGTTCGAGCTGCTGGACCCCGAGTCGCCCTCGTACGCGCTGGACATGGTGTCCGTCGTCGAGTCGACGCTGGACGACCCCCGGCAGATCCTCGTCGCCCAGCTGAACAAGGCGAAGGGCGAGGCCGTGGCCGCGATGAAGGCGGACGGTGTCGAGTACGAGGAGCGCATGGAGCGGCTCCAGGACATCTCGTACCCGAAGCCTCTGGAAGAGCTGCTCTTCCACGCCTACGACACCTACCGCAAGAGCCACCCCTGGGTGGGCGACCACCCGCTGTCGCCGAAGTCCGTCATCCGCGACATGTACGAACGGGCCATGTCCTTCACGGAGTTGGTGTCCTTCTACGAGCTGGCACGCACCGAGGGCATCGTCCTGCGCTACCTCGCCTCCGCCTACAAAGCCCTCGACCACAACATCCCCGACGACATCAAGTCCGAGGATCTGCAGGACCTGATCGAGTGGCTCGGCGAGATGGTGCGCCAGGTCGACTCCAGCCTGCTGGACGAGTGGGAGCAGCTCGCCAACCCGGAGGAGATGACCGCCGAGGAGGCCCAGGAGAAGGCCGACGAGGTCAAGCCGGTGACCGCGAACGCGCGCGCCTTCCGGGTCCTGGTCCGCAACGCCCTGTTCCGCCGCGTCGAGCTGGCCGCCCTCGACCAGGTCGAGGAGCTGGGAGAGATGGACGCGGAGTCCGGCTGGGACGCGGACGCCTGGGGCGAGGCGATGGACAAGTACTGGGACGAGTACGACGACCTCGGCACCGGCCCCGACGCCCGCGGCCCCAAGCTGCTCGTCATCCAGGAGGAACCGCAGCACGGCCTGTGGCGCGTGCGCCAGATCTTCGACGACCCGAACGACGATCATGACTGGGGCATCAGCGCGGAGGTCGATCTCGCCGCCTCCGACGCGGAAGGCCGTGCGATCGTCCGTGTCACCGACGTCGGCCAGCTGTGAGCACAGGAGAAATTCACCCATGACGAATCCGGCCGAGAGGCTTGTCGACCTGCTCGACCTGGAGCAGATCGAGGTCAACATCTTCCGGGGCCGCAGCCCGCAGGAGTCCCTGCAACGGGTCTTCGGCGGGCAGGTGGCCGGCCAGGCGCTGGTCGCCGCCGGGCGCACCACGGACGGCGAGCGCCCGGTGCACTCGCTGCACGCGTACTTCCTGCGCCCGGGCCGGCCGGGCGTGCCGATCGTGTACCAGGTCGAGCGGGTCCGGGACGGCCGGTCGTTCACCACCCGTCGGGTCACCGCCGTGCAGCAGGGCCGCACGATCTTCAATCTCACCGCCTCCTTTCACAAGCCTGAGGAAGGTCCCTTCGAGCACCAGCTGCCGCCGGCCCGCGAGGTCCCGGACCCGGAGTCCCTGCCGACGGTGGCGCAGGAGGTCCGGGAGCATCTGGGCGCGCTGCCCGAGCAGTTCGAGCGCATGGCCCGACGTCAGCCCTTCGACATCCGCTATGTGGACCGGCTGCGCTGGACCGCCGAGGAGGTCAAGGACGCCGAGCCGCGCAGCGCCGTGTGGATGCGCGCGGTCGGGCCGCTCGGTGACGACCCGCTCGTGCACACCTGCGCGCTGACCTACGCCAGCGACATGACCCTCCTGGACGCCGTCCGGATCCCGGTCGAACCCCTGTGGGGGCCGCGGAACTTCGACATGGCGTCGTTGGACCACGCCATGTGGTTCCATCGGCCGTTCCGCGCGGACGAATGGTTCCTCTACGACCAGGAGTCACCGATCGCGACGGGCGGTCGGGGCCTTGCCCGTGGGCGCATCTACGACGTGGAGGGACGGCTGCTGGTCTCCGTCGTCCAGGAGGGGCTGTTCCGGGCGCTGTAGGTCACTCTCCTCTGCGGCGCAGCCAGCCCAGCAGTCCTCCTCGTGACCGCCTGGGCTCCTCGGTCGGAGCGGGAGTGCGGGGCGGGGCGGCGGGAGGTCCCGGGTGCTTCGCCTTCGGTCGTGGTGCGGGGCGGTACCTGCGCGCCTCGTCCAGCGCCTGGGTCAGGTCCGCCCGGAGCCAGCTGATCTCGTCCGCGTCGTCCGCCGTCATGATCCGCTCGGCGAGGTGCGCGGCGGGCGATCCGGGTGCGCCGTGTGCGGGCGGTGCGGGCCGGAACCTGTTCAGGTGCGCCCGCTCATAAGGGTCTGTGACGATCTCCGCGATCTGGACGGGGTCGAGCAGGGCGGCCACGGCACCGGCATGCTGCCAGGGGTCGTCGGCCTGCCGCAGCAGGAATCCCAGGTGACGTCCGCGCCAGTTGCGGGGCCGTAGGTCCAGCCCTGCGCCCAGTTGGTCGCGAAGGCCCTCGGGTGTTCGGCCGTTCAGCAGCTGAGCGTTCTTCTCGTCGGCCGCGAACTGACGTAGTTCTTCGGCCAGATAGAGCCAGACGATCGCTCGGTAGCGGTTGAGATAGAAGGAGACCGGGACCACCAGGCCGAGCCGGGCAAGGCGGGTGAACCTCCCCGCGGTCACCTCCATGATGCGGGCGCCTTCCGTTGCCCCTACCGCCTCGACGGCGCTGAGCAGCCTCTCCGGGAAACCCTCTTCGGCGCGAAGCCGCTCGATCTCCTGCTGGGCCACACGACGTCCCCCGCCGCCCTCGTCGGGCACGGTCCGGATGCGTCCGAGGTGCACGGCGAGGTCGAACTCGCGCCGTTTCAGTCCGAGTTCGCGAGCGGCGCGGCTCGGCGCCCAGGAAAGTCGGTGCGGTTTCGTGATGGTGTCGCCAGACATGTCTCCCCCGTGGAGTCAGCGGCTCACGCCCTGTGCGTTCGCCGTGAAAAAACCGTAGCCGGTCCGGCGGATCTCGTGGCGAGCCTGTGGATAACTCCACGGAGGATGGAATAGGCGCAGGTCAGGCTTCTGGGGACGGGAAGCGCTCGGGCTGGCGGGCGTCCACGCCGAGGTGCTCGCCCACACGATTGACGAGCAGGGTCATCTCGTAGGCGATCTGGCCGATGTCGGCCTCCGCACCGCTGAGGACGCACAGACAGCTGCCGCTGCCGGCCGCGGTGACGAACAGGACGGCGTCGTCGAACTCCACCATGGTCTGGCGCACCCTGCCCGCGCCGAAGTGGCGTCCCGAGCCCTTGGCCAGGCTGTGCAGCCCGGAGGAGACGGCGGCGAGGTGTTCCGCGTCCTCGCGTCGTAAGCCCGTACTCGCTCCCGTCACCAGCCCGTCGTTGGACAGGACCAATGCGTGCCGCACCTGTTCGACGCGCTCGGTCAGATCGTCCAGCAGCCAGTCGAGTCCCTGGTTCTGCGCCATGATCTGCTCTCCCCGTGTGATGTCTCCCCCTGGCTGGAGGATCTGTCGGCCACCCTTCCGGACGACCCGGCGTCGGGGCAAGGAGGATGGGGGCATGGCACAGAAGATGACCGATGAGGAATGGCGGGCGTTCGTCTCGTACGGCACCCGCACCGGCAAGCTGTCGACCGTCCGGGCAGACGGGAGCCCACATGTGGCGCCGATCTGGTTCGTGCTCGATGGCGACGACGTGGTGTTCAACACCGGCAGCAAGAGTATGAAAGGGCGCAATCTGGTCCGTGATGGGCGTGTCGCGCTGTGCGTGGACGACGACCGGCCGCCGTTCGGCTACGTGATACTGACCGGTCGCGCCCACATTTCGGAGGATCTGGCTCAGCTGCGTCACTGGGCCGCGCGGATCGGCGCGCGGTACATGGGCGAGGAGCGCGCCGAGGAGTTCGGGGAGCGCAACGGCGTCCCCGGCGAACTCCTCGTCCGCGTCACGATCGACAAGGTCCTGGCGGAGAAGGGCCTCGCTGACTGAGCCGAACTCCCCTCTCAGCCCACGGAGTCGAGGAGCCGGGCGGTGTGCATGCGCCCGGCGTACTCGACGAGTCGGATCAGCACCTCCTTTCCCGAGTCGCGGTCGCGGGCGTCGCAGAGCACCACGGGTGTTCCCTGGTCGAGGTCGAGGGCGCGGGAGACATCGTGGGCGCCGTATGCGCGGGCGCCGGCGAAGCAGTTCACGGCCACCACGAACGGGATGTGCCGGTGCTCGAAGTAGTCGACGGCGGGGAAGCAGTCCTCCAGGCGCCGGGTGTCCGCGAGGACCACAGCGCCGAGGGCGCCTTGCGACAACTCGTCCCACAGGAACCAGAAGCGGTCCTGGCCCGGCGTACCGAAGAGGTAGAGGGACAGGCCGGAGCGGATGGTGATCCGTCCGAAGTCCATGGCGACGGTCGTGGTGACCTTCTGATCCACGCCGTCGGTGTCGTCCACCGCCTGGCCGGCTTCGCTGAGCAGTTCCTCGGTGCGCAGCGGCTTGATCTCGCTGACCGCGCCCACCAGGGTGGTCTTGCCCACGCCGAATCCGCCGGCGACCAGTATCTTCAGCGCCAGAGGGGCGGACTCGCCGTCCTGGGCGTCGGAGTTCTCGGAGACCATCGATCACTTCTCTCGGGAGTGCCGGCAACGGTCGACGTGTGACGCCAGCATCATGGCAACTGCGGCTTTCTCTTGAGGGGTTGGACCGCTATTGGCCGGTTTCCGAACGTTCATCTACAGCGCCCGCAATCCCTCGATCACCTCGCGCAGAATCCGCTCGTCGGGCAGCTGCGCCGGGGGCACCGGGCGGCTGACGGTGACGCAGCCGAGTTCCAGCAGGTCTCCCAGGAGTACGCGCACCACGCCCACGGGCAGATCGGCGCCCGCGGCGAGTTCCGCGACCGACTGGGTCTCGGTGCGGCACAGCTCGACGAGCGCGCGGTGTTCCGGGCCGAGGGCGGTGTCGTCGAATCCGGGTGCGCCCGCGTCCAGGGTGACGAGGGCGATGAGGTCGAACCGCACTCCGGTGGGGCCGGGTTTGGTACGTCCGCCGGTCATGGCGTACGGACGGACGAGGGGCCCGGCCTCGTTGTCGTACCACTGGCTGCCCTGCTCCCGCGGGGCGCCCGTCAGGTGATCGGTCATGTGCGCGGACCGCCCTCTCGGTTCATCCGGCGGGCGGCCGCGCGGCGACGCGCGGCGCCGTGTAGAGGTGCTCGCCGACGCGCTTGACCAGCCGCGCCATCTCGTAGGCCACCAGCCCGATGTCGGCGGTGACGGCGGTGAGGACGGCGAGGCAGGAGCCGTCGCCCGCCGCGGCCACGAACAGGAAGGCGTCGTCCATCTCCACCATGGTCTGGCGTACTCCGCCCGCGCCGAAGTGCCGGCCGGCGCCCTTGGCCAGGCTGTGGAAGCCGGAGGCGACCGCGGCGAGGTGTTCGGCGTCCTCACGGCGGAGGTCGGTGGACGCGCCCACGGCCAGTCCGTCGTTGGACAGCACCACGGCGTGCCTGACGTCGCTCACACGCAGGACCAAGTCGTCCAGCAGCCAGTCGAGTTCGCCCGACCTCCCCCACTCTCGGTTTCGCTCGAGCGGGGGGACCCCCACGTCGGCCCTCATGCTCGGGTCCTGGATCATGCGGGGTCTCCTTCGCTGCTGTCGCTGCCCGCCGGGGTTTCTGGAGCGGCACCGCGTCCGGGCTGCCTGCCGCCGCCGCGCGTCCAACCGTCGCGGTACGACGCCATGCGGTCCCGCACTAGTTCGGGTGTGCGCTCGTCCTCGCCCGACGGAGCGGCCGGTGGTTCCGGATCCTCGGGGCGTCCGTCGCGCAGTTGGGGGGCGAGGCTCGCCTGCCGGACGCGGCGGGGAAGGTCGTCGGAGGCTTCGGAGTCGTCCGGCGGGCGGTGCAGTCGCAAGGTGGTGACTCCGGGGGGTGGTGTGTCTGCCGCGGTGTCCGCGGCGGTGGCGACGGGCGCCACCAGTGCGGGGCGGTCCGCGGGCGCGGTCACGGACTCCTGGTGCGGGGCCGGGCCGGGCACGCGCGCGTACTCGCGTTCCGCGGGTCGTTCCGCCTCTGCGGTCTTGCGAGGAGAACGTTCCGCCGCGCCGCTGTGCAGCAGGCCGGTGGGCAGCAGCACGACCGCGGTCGTGCCGCCGTACGGGGAGGTGCGCAGGTGCACCTTGACGCCGTGCCGGGCCGCGAGCCTGCTGACCACGAAGAGGCCGAGCCGGTCGCTGTCGAACAGGTCGAGCGCCTCGGACTGCTCGATACGGCGGTTGGCTTCGGCGAGGGTCTCCTTGCCCATGCCCAGGCCCCGGTCCTCGACCTCCAGGACGTAGCCGTTGCCGACGGGCTCGCCGGTGATCCGCACGCGCGTGTGCGGCGGCGAGAACTGGGCCGCGTTCTCCACGATCTCCGCGAGAAGGTGGGTGAGGTCGGCCACGGCCGTGCCGATGACGGCGGTCTCGGGGAGTTGTCGTACCTCCACGCGCGCGTAGTCCTCGACTTCGGAGACCGCCGCGCGGACGACGTTCGTCAGGGAGACCGGCATGCGCCACGCCCGGCCGGGTGCCGCGCCGGAGAGGATGATCAGGCTCTCCGCGTGGCGTCGCATACGGGTGGTGAGGTGGTCGAGCCGGAACAGGTCGCTCAGCTCATTGGGGTCGTCGGAGCGGCGTTCCATGCTGTCGAGCAGGCTGAGTTGGCGGTGGACCAGGACCTGGCTGCGGCGGGCGAGGTTGACGAAGACGCCGGAGATGCCGCTGGCCAGCTCGGCGCGTTCCACGGCGGCCCGCAGCGCCGCGCGGTGCACGGTGGCGAGGGCCTCGGCGACCTGGCCGGCCTCGTCCTCCGCGGCCGGACCTGGCGGAGCCTCGACGCCGACGTCGATCTCCTCGCCCGCGCGCAGTTTCCGCATGGCTTCGGGGAGCTTGCGCCGTGCGATCTCCAGGGCACTGTTGCGCAGGCTCACCAGCTCGACCACGAGGGCACGGCCGATGCGTACGGAGATGACGAGCGACGCGGCGACGGCGACGAGGCCGAGCAGGACCGCGGCACCGGCCGTGGTGAGCAGACCGCGCGTGAACGGGTCGGCCCGGTCGGCGACGCCGCGCCCGGCGTCCTCCTCGATCGTGCGCATCGCGTCCTGCACGCGCGCGTGCGCCTGGTCCCAGGTGGCTTCCGGTGCCGCGTCGATCGCCCGCGTACCCGAACCGGTGGCGAGGACCTTGTTCTCGACGGCTCCCAGGGCGGCGTAGGCACTGCCCTCGGCGAGCTCCCGCCAGGCGGTGCGTTCGGGGCCGCGCAGGTCCGCGACGGCTGCCCCGGTGAGGGTGCGGCGGGTTTCGACGGCTCCGGTGAACAGCCGCATCCGCTCCCCGTCGAGGCGACCGGCGAGGCGTGCGCCGGCCAGCACGACGTCCTCTTGGGCCAACGCCTCGCCCGCGCGGGAGAATTCGAGCAGCACGCGCGCGTCCGAGCCGAGTTCGGCGTCCTGGATGCCGGTGAGGGCGCCGCCCACGGTGAAGGCCGTCGCGATGGTCTTCGTGTACTGCCGATATGTCTCGTCCCAGCCCGCGCGCCGGTCCCGTACCGCGGTGCGCAGGGGGCGCAGTTCCTCGGCGGCGGTGACGAACGCTTCCAGACGTGCGGCCACTCCGGCGGGCAGTTCCTCGCTGTCGGCGACGGTGTTGTCCTTGCCGAGCCGGAGCTCCTGCACGGCCCGGTCCGTGCGCTCCGCCAGCCGCGCGATGTCACCGCTCTGCCCCGAGGACGGATCGGTGGCGTGCCGCACGGCGGCCTCGCGCTCGGCTTGGAGCGCGGCGACGGCGTCCGCGACGGGGGCCCGGATCGCGGAGTCCACCCGCTGCAACTGCCGCAGCCGGGAGACGTCCTGGGCGGTGCTCACGGTGGCGTACGCCCACAGGGCGAGCAGCGAGACCACCGGCACCATCAGCAGGCAGACGATCTTGGCGCGTACGGTGCGCGGTCGTATGCTCCATCGCCCCGCGCGCGCGGGTGCGTCGTCCACCACCGTGTCCACGGGTTCGTCCCGCCGTTCGTCCGCGGGCGGTCCGGCATGGGCGCGGCGCCCGCGCACGGGCGGCGGCGCGGCGCCGGCTTCAGGGGTCCTTCGGGATGTACGCATGGCCTCCTCGCTCGAAAGTCGTTCGGGGCGTGCCTGCCGGACCTCTCCGGGGTGGACTCGCCGCCAAGCGCTCCGCTGGATATGCAGTTCGTTCGCCGCGGGCCCGGTGGGGGCTGGTCGCGCAGTTCCCCGCGCCCCTTGCAGGGCGCGGTTCCGCACCCGACTTCAGCAAGACCGCTCAGCGGGCGACGCTCTCGACCGGGCGCTGGGCCGAGGCGGATGCCTCGCGCTCGTCCGTCGTGGGAGACAGGGCGACGAAGGCCGAGGTCAGGAACAGATAGGACCCGAGGCCGACGGCGAGGGGAAAGATGAACTGCATCGCCGTCGCCCCGGGCAGGACCTCACCGGACGGCGTGACGTGCACGCTCACCGCGAACATCCCGGTGTAGTGCATGCTGCTCACCGCCGCCCCCATGATGAGCGAGGCGATCGTGACGGCGACCGCGGACTTGATGTTGAGGGCCGCCCACAGGGCCGCCGTGGCGGCGACGACGGCGATCAGCACGGAGAGTCCGACGAGCACCGGGTCGTAGTGGACGTCTCCGTGGAGGCGCACCGCCGCCATGCCGAGGTAGTGCATGCTCGCCACGCCCAGGCCGGTGGTGAGTCCGCCGATCAGCAGGGCCCGGCCGCGGTCACGGCTGTAGCCGACGGCGAAGACGCCGGCGCAGACGACCGCCATGGCGACGAGCAGGCTCAGGATGGTGAGCGGCACGTCGTAGTGGATGTCGGTGCCGCTGACGCTGAAGCCGAGCATGGCCACGAAGTGCATGGTCCAGATGCCGGTTCCGATGGCCGAGGCGGCGGTGATGAGCCAGTTGCGGCGCGACCGGCCGGTGGCGCCGAGCGCTCGGACGGTGCAGCGCAGTCCGAGCGCGGCGCCTATACAGGCCATGACGTACGACAGTGCGGGTGTCAGCCAGCCCAGGGCGGCGTGGTCCAGGTGTCCCATGGCCAAGGGACGCTAGGGGGGCAGGGGCGCGCGAAGGGAGCGCGTTTCGAAAGGTGCTGGAATATGACGCAGAGAGGTGTCTGAACGATCGCGTCACGCTCGAACGTGTGCGCCGCGACGTCCTCCCTGCCGGTGAGGGATCATGCGGAACATGAGCGACGACCACACACATGTCCAGGAGTTCTTCACCGCCCGCGCCGCGGGCTGGGACAGCCGCTTTCCGGACGACGGGCCGGCCTACGCGGCCGCGGTCGCCGCACTCGCTCTGCCCGAGGGGAGCCGGGTGCTCGACGCGGGCTGCGGCACGGGCCGAGCCCTGACGCCGCTGCGCGCGGCCGTGGGGCCCTCCGGAGTGGTCCTGGGAGCCGACCTGACCCCGGCCATGCTGGAGGCCGCCGTACGAGCCGGACGGGACCGGGAGGGGCAGTTGCTGCTCGCCGACGTCGCCGCGCTGCCGCTGCGCTCGGAATCACTCGACGCGGTGTTCGCGGCTGGACTCATCGCCCATCTCCCCCAACCGGACGAGAACCTGAGGGAGTTGGCGCGCGTGGTGCGCAAGGGCGGCACCCTCGCGCTGTTCCACCCCATCGGCCGGGCGGCGCTCGCGGCACGCCAGGGCCGGCAGATCACCCCGGACGACCTGCGCGCGGAACCCAACCTGCGGCCCCTGCTGGCGCGCTCGGGGTGGCGTATGACGTCGTACGTCGACGAGGACGCCCGGTTCCTTGCGCTGGCCGTGCGCGAGGGCTGAGCCTCACGCCGACCGGGCGACCGCCGCCACAACGAACGTGCTCGAAACGCTTCACCCCGCCGTCCCCCTTCTGCCGCCGGGGGTCCAACTTTACGTTGAGGGGCAGGAGATGAAGGATCAGCCGTGGCAACCACGCAGGGGGAAGGTGGTCAGCATGTTCGGGAGGGTCCGCAAGTCCGGTGTCAGGTTCCTCAACGCCTTGCGCGCGGAGCGGGACACCGGCCGGGACAGGCGTACGCACAATCTGTTCGAGGCCGCCGCCGCGTATGTGTCGGCGTGCGCCGAGGACGACCAGGAACAGATCGACGAGGCCGCCGGCTGGGTGTCGCCGGAGGCACTGTCGTTCGGGGTGAGCGAGCTGGCGTGCCGGGCCGTGATCGCGCTCGCGCGGGAACGCGACGAGTCGCCGCACACCGTGGCCCGGACGCTCCTCGGGCTGCCGGCGGCCTGACGCCGGGGCACCAGTGGTCGATTCGCCCCGTCGAGCCGGAAAACTGCAGCTCCGAGTGGGCCTGGGAGTCGTGACAACGGCCTTCCGGTCGCACTAGGGTGCGCCGTTGTACGGACCGATGGGGAGGCTGGGATGGCCGGGACGGACGAGGACGCCGTCGCCGCCGAGGACGACGCGCTCTATGTGCTCACGGCGGTGCTGCTGACGCCGGCGAAGTTCCCGAGCGTACTGGGCGACGACTATCCGGAGGCCTGCGCGGCGCTCGGCCTCGCGCCGCTGGCCGACGGGTACGGCCTGGTGCTCGGCCAGGACGGCGACGGCGCCCGCTGGACGGTCGCGATCGACGACGTGTCGCTGGTCGCCGTGGCCATCGCGACCTGGGACTGCGGCATGGAGTACGACCTGTCCCCCGACGAGCGGACGGTCGTGGCCGCACTGCCCGGCTGGCCGCTCGAGGTCGCCGTCGCGGCGCCCGGCGTGCCCGCGCCGCACGATCCCGGTCCCGATGTCGCGGACCGCCCTCCGCTGGTGCCGCCGGACACCAGCATCTGGGGTCCGGCCCAGCGCCGCCTGGGCGCGGACGAGATCGCGCGGCAGTGGGCGATGTGGCGCGAGCAGCTCGGCGACGCGGACTTTGCGAGCCCCAACGGCTCATCCGCGACGCCCGCGGACACGGACGAGGCTGAGGCTGAGGCCCAGCAGGACGTGAAGGCCCAAAGGCAGGACGAGACCGAGGAGACCGGCAAGCCGGGCCACGGTGGCATCTGGCGTGTTCTCGCGGAGGCCCGCGCCTACGTCGACACGCCCCCGCCGCTCGGCCGCGTACGGTCCTCCTTCGCGCCGGGCGACGCACGGACCCTGCGAGCCGACGGACCCGGCTGGTCCCTGGTGGCCAGGACGGACGACATCGCCTTCGTGCTGCTCGACGAGGAGCCCGGCGAGGTCATGCCGGTGGGCCGGGGACCTGAGCTGCCGGGTCTGCTCGAGGCCCTCGACAAGATGGCCGTACGCCCCAGCTGAGCGGGTCACGACCATGGGGCTCGGCCTCGTGAGTCCCCGCGAGGCACCGAGCCGCCCGCGGACCGTGCCGTCGGCAGGCCCGCGGGCGGCGATGTGGTCGGCTCCTGTGTGCCGGCCGACCGGGATACACCGGTGTTGTCATGCCTCAGCGGCCGAGCTCCTTGCGGGTGACGCGGCGCAGCTTGCGCCGCTGCGAGGGGTCCAGCGTGAGGTACGCGGCTGCCGGGACTCCCAGGATTATCAGGAGCGCCGCCCACCAGGGCAGCCAGATCAGCAAGATGATCCCGGCTGCCACACCTCCTGCGGCGATCTTCGCGTTCTTCGACATGTGTCGCCTCCTTCGCGGCCACGGCCGCTCTCTGTCCTGAAAACGGGTCCGCGCTTCCCACGGTTCCGGATCACGACCCTGAGACTCCCCTGAGGCCCGACCCCGAGGCACCCCTGAGATCCGTGTCCGCATGGAGTGGATACCCAGCCGGAGCCTGGAGTGACCCGGATCACTGCGTGATCATGCCGAGCTGACCGCCGCGGTGCTGTACCCTCGGCCGCTCCGACCTCCGGTAGTCAAATTTGAGGAATAAGTCTTCGCTGTGCACGTTGCCAAGAGGAGCCACCTGTTGTCGCAAGTCAACGACCCCGCCGCGAGCCAGGTCGAAGAGGAACAAGCACACGTGTCCACTGTGTACGAGGTGCTCTCCGAGCGGCTCGCCGAGGCACGGACACGTTTGGCGGATGTGCTCAAGACCCCGGCCGAGAGTGCGAGCGAGGCGCACGAGCGAGAGGTCGCCGCTGAGCGGCTGGCGAAGGAGATCGGCCGACTGGAGGGAGCCGAGAACGGCCTGGTCTTCGGCCGGATCGACTCGACGGACGGTACCGCCTTGCATATTGGGCGGCTTGGCCTGCAAACGGACGGAGACGACCTGCCCCTGCTGGTGGACTGGCGAGCGAACGCGGCGCGGCCCTTCTACGAAGCGACACCGGCCCACCCGATGCGGCTGCGGCGTCGGCGGCACCTGCGCCTGGAGGAGCGCAAGGTGGTCGCGGTGAGCGACGAGTTGCTGGACGGCTCCGCTGCGACCGCTGAGGATGTCGTGGGCGACGGCCCTCTGATGGAGGCCCTGTCGGCGCGGCGCACAGGTCGGATGCAGGCGGCGGTCGCGACGCTGCAGGCCGAGCAGGACGAGATCGTGCGCTCCGCGCACCGCGGGGTGTCAGTGGTTCAAGGCGGCCCCGGAACCGGCAAGACGGTGGTTGCCCTGCACCGGGCGGCCTATGTCCTGTACGCGTTCCCGCGCGCGGCGCAGCAGGGCGTGCTGATCGTCGGTCCGAACGCGCGGTTCCTCGACTACATCTCCCAGGTGCTGCCGTCACTCGGCGAGAACGACATCATCCTGGCAACCTGCCAGGAACTGGCGGGAGTCTTCCCGGACACGACGGAGACGCTCGATGTGGCGCGGCTCAAGGGCAGCTCGATACTGGCCGACGCCTTGGCCGAATCGGTGCGCGGTCACCAGGCTCCGGACGGCGGCTTCACCGTGCGGATCGGACACGAAGCGGTGCGCCTTGATCCCGAGGTGGTCGCCGCAGCGCGGGACACAGCCGTGGCAACCGGGATGGGACACAACCCCGCAAGACGGGTGTTCAAAAGTCTCCTGATCGACGCCGTCACCGACGCGCTGGAACGGAGCACGGGCGACATCCTGGAGCAGATCGATGCGGAGGTCGCCCTGCTGACCGGCGCAGACCTCGACCTGGTGGCGGCGGGCGACCTGCGCCGGCTCGGATACGATGCCGCGGCTGCCACGGGGCCGGCCGACGAGTTCGACGCGGACGCCGTCCGGGCCGCGCTCCTGGACGACGCTCACGTCGATCGCGCGGTGGAAGAGCTGTGGCCGCGGCTGGTGCCCGGCGATCTCGTGCGAGCTCTGCTGACGAACCCTGACACCCTCGCCGAGCACCTGCCCCAGTTGACCGACGACGAGCGGTCACGTCTGCTGCGCCATGCGGACGACTCCTGGACCGATGCCGATGTGCCTCTGCTGGACGAAGCAGCGAGTCTGATCGACGGACCACCGCAACGGACGTACGGGCACGTGGTCGTCGACGAAGCACAGGAGCTGACCGCCATGCAGTGGCGGATGATCGTACGACGATGCCCGGGCAAGGCGATGACGCTGGTGGGCGACTTCGCCCAGGCGGGACCGGTCGCGACAGCACCCGGCTGGACGGAGGCGCTGAGCCCTCACGTCGGCTCGCGGTTCAACCTCCATACCCTGACCATCAGTTACCGCACCACACAGGAGATCCTGGAGACCACCCGAGACCTTCTCGTACGGATCGCCCCGGACCAGACTCCGACACGGTCCCTACGCCGTGGTGAGCCCCCTCGCACCGTGCCGACGCGGCCCGATGAACTTGTCGCCACCCTCGTCCAGGAGCTGCGGACTCAGACCGAGGCGAACCCCGGCGAGCTCATCGGTGTGATCTGCGCGGACACCAGGCTGGACCAGCTGACAGCCTCGGGCATCGCAGAGCATGCGCGCATCGTGCCGGCGTCCGAAGCTCGCGGGCTGGAGTTCGACGAGGTCGTCGTCGTGAGTCCCGAGGACATCATCACGGCCCGGCCCGGCGGGGAGAAAGACCTGTACGTAGCCCTGACTCGGGCCACCAAGAGGCTCTGCACGATCACCGTCCAGCCCGCTTGACGGGCGTCGGCTCCGCTCAGGGCCGTGTGCCTGCCCCGAACCCCGTCCACCGCAGATCGACCGGCAGGTGGCCCATGTCGTTGTACAGCAGCATCGTCGGCGCGGTGCCGTCGCGGTACTCGATCACCGTCAGTGCCGCGTTTCCGCAGTTCAGACCGAGCCAGCGCACCGGTGGCGCGTCGAGGGCGTGCCGGACCAGCCAGGCCACCTGGTAGGCGTGGGTGACCAGGATTTCGTGCGTCTCGGTTTCGGCGGGGCGCGCGAACCTGTCGGTCAGGGCGTCGGCCTGGCGTCGCGCGGCCGCGGCTTCCTCGTCGCCGTAGCCGTCGAAGAACGCCGCCCACGCCGGCGGGACGTCGTCCGGTACATGTGGGATGTGATCGACCAGCTCCGGCGCTTCCCGTACGGCGGCGTCCGGCAGACAGGTGCCTACGATCTGCGCGCAGTGCACTGCCCTGGGCAGGGGCGAGTGCCAGACGGTTTCGATCGGAAGTCCGGCCAGGCGTTTCCCGACCAGTTCCGACTGCCGCTGCCCGACGTCGGTCAGCGTGCCGAAGGGGTCGGCCGCTCCGTGTCGTACCAAGTACACATGCCGAGTTGCCATGGTGGATCTCCTGTCAGGATGCGCTCGTCGTCGAATCAGGTGGTGGATCAATCAGGTGGATCAGGGGAATCAGCAGTGCCGCAGCGCCGCATGGGCCGCTTCGAGGCGCTGGGTCTCCTCGCGTGCGGAGTGGTCGCCCGAGACGTCGTCGGCCCATGCGAGCAGTCGGTGGACGTGCTCGTCGGCCGCGTCGGCGACGACGCGGGGAGTGCCGAGAGCGACCTCGCCGCTGGTCCCGTCGATGGTGACGAGGGTGCCGTCGCCGATGGTGCGGTCGCCGACCGTCACGGAGCCGTCGTCGTGATGGACGGTGAGGCCGGCGACGCCCACGACGGCGGGCTTTCCCATGGCCCGCGCGACGACCGCGGCGTGGCTGGCCGGTCCGCCGCGAGCGGTGACGATTCCGGCGGCGGCGGCAAGGCCGTGCATGTCGTTCGGGGAGGTCTCCGGGCGTACCAGGATGACCGGACCGGCCCGGCCCATGCGTACGGCGCCGTCCGCCGTGGTCGCGATTCTGCCGGCGGCGACACCGGGACAGGCGCCGATGCCCCGGGCGAGGACGTCGGTCTCCTCGGTCGACGCGATGCGCGGCGTACGGACGTGCCGGAGGTTCTGTGCGGAGACCCTGAGCAGCGCTTCGTGACGTTCGAGGATCCGCTCGTCGACGAGTTCGGTGGCCACGCGGACCGCGGCACCCCCGATGAACCGGCCGGGGCGGACCTGCAGGATCCACAGCTCGCCGGACTGGACCGTGAACTCGACGTAGCAGGCGTCGCGGTAGTGCCCTTCGATCCGCCTCAGTGCGTCGAGCAGCTTCGTCCACACTGCCGGTTCCCGCTCGGCCAGTTCACGCAGCGGCCGGGTCATCGCTCGGCCGGAGACGACGTCTTCCCCTTGGTGTCCGAACAGGACTTCGCCGAAGGGGATGTTCTCACCGGTGTTGGGATCGCGGCTGAACGCGACTCCGGAGCCGCTGCGGTCGTCGCGGTTGCCGAACACCATCTGCTGGACGATCACGGCGGTGCCGAGGTTGTGCGGGATGTCGTTCAACTCGCGATAGGTACGCGCGCGTGGCGCGTCCCAGGACGAGAAGACGGCTTTGACGGCCAGTTCCACCTGGCGGCTCGCGTCCTCGTGAACCGGCTGGTCGCTGTCCACGTCCCACTCCGGGATCGCGGAGGCAAAGCTCGACAGGAACCGCTGCCGCGAGTTCCGGGCGAACTGCCGGTCGTCCGTCTCGGCGGCAAGGCCCTCGGTGGCCTCGGTCGTCAGACCGAGGTTGAGGATCGTGCTCATCATGCCGGGCATGGACACGCCGGCCCCGGAGCGAACAGACACGGCCAGCGGCTTCTGCGGTCTCCCGAAGGAGCGCCCGGTGGCAAGTTCGAGGTCGGCCATGGCAGTCGCGAGTTCGTCGTCGAGTCCTTCGGGAAGGCGCCCTGTCCGGAGGAAGGCGCGACATGCCTCGGTGGTGATGACGAACCCGGCGGGCACCGGCAAGCCAAGGCGGTGCAGCACGACCAGGCCACGTGCCTTGCCGCCCAGGGTCTCCGCCGTCTCCTCGGTCTGGGCGGAGATCGTGCGAATCCACCTCATCGCTGCATCCCGAGGGTGGCGAGCAGGTCTTCGTGCAGCTCCGCCCAGACGGTGTGGTACGACGCGGTGCTGTCGGCCACGTACTCCAACTCGCCGGAGAGAGCGCGATCGAGCGCTCCGGTGAGGCGGACTCGGTAACGCCCGAATCGGGGCAATGCCGCGGACAACTCGGCACAGACCACGGCAGCGCGTCGGTCGAGATCGGCGAATCGGGCAAGGACCCGGGCATCGTAGGCGGGGTCGCTGTGGTCGTTGGCGCTCATGATGCCGTCGACGGCTCGGAGTTGCCATGCCGTGCAGAGGTCGAGCAGCTCCGGGTTGAGGACGAGAAACCTCTCGTACGCCGCCGTCACGGCCCCGCGGGCTTGAGCCGAGTCGAGCTCGTCGGTGATCCGCTCGGAAGCCGCGGCACGGCCTGCGTCCGTGAGGCTCCAACCGGACAGATCGCCGGCCATACGCGTGACAAGGCCGTCGGCCCCGAGATCGATGAGCTCGGACTCGGCGGCGGATTCGTCGAGACCCGTAATCGCGTTGAGCCGGGCGAGGCTGACGGTGCCGGCGCAGCGCAAGGCGTGCAGCACCAGCAGGCCGGTGTCCGTCGCGCGTGCTTCAGGCCAGGTCATGTGGTGTCCTCCTGGGGTGCGGTGGGCATTTCTGGAAATCAGCCGGACCGGGGAGGGGTGGTCGGCTGATCGCCACGTGAGGGAGCCGCATCGTCATTCCTGGCGGCCGTAGGCGCGGACTGCCAGGGGGCAGAAGACGACGAACAGGATGGCGGACCACAGCAGGGTGCGGCCGATGCTTCCCGCATCCGGCGTCCCGTTCAGCAGTGCGCGGCAGGCGTCCATGACATGGGTGACGGGGTTGATGTCCGCCCACGCTTTGAGCCAGCCGGGCAGGGTGTCGGTCGGGGAAGCCAGGCTGCTGCCCAGCTGGAGCGGCAGGAAGGCGATGAAGCTGAACGCCAGCACGGCCTCGGCGCTCTTGACGATGACGCCGATGAACACCGTGACCCAGCTGAGGCAGAACCCGAACAGGATCGCGAGCCCGGTCGCCCCCAGTGCGGCGTAAATGCCTCCCTGGATGCGGAACCCGAGCGGAATGCCGATGACGAACAGGATCGACACGGCGATCAGGTAACGGAGGACGTCGGCCGCCACGGACCCGAGCAGCGGCGCCGTACGGCTGATCGGAAGGCTGCGGAACCGGTCGGTGACGCCGTTCTTCAGGTCGAGGTTGATGGCCGACCCGGTGGAGATCATTCCGGCCAGGCCGGCGCCCATGACGAGGATTCCGGGGAACAGGTACTGCAGGTATTCGCCGGTGGAGCCGGCGACCGGGCGTCCGAACAGGTAGAGGAACAGGATCATGAACAGTGCGGGAGTGACCACACCGTTCATGATCGGACCCGGGTTCCGGGTGGTCTTGAGCAGGCTGCGCTGGGCGAGGACCGCGCTGTGCCGGACGGTGGCGAAGCGTCGGGGCCTCGCGGTCCCGGTGAGGGTCGTGGTCATGCCGCCTCCTGGGCGTCGGCAGTGGGCGCTCCGGTCAGGGACAGGAAGACCTCGTCGAGGCTGGGAAGGCGGAAGGCGATCTCGCTGACGTCGATGCCGCGGTCCCGGAGTTGAGCGGTTATCTCGAAGAACTCGGCGTCCCCGGCAACCGGCACGACGAGTTCCTGGCGGCGTGACCGGTCGGGCTCCCGTCCTGCGACTCGGGCGATGACGGCGGCAGCGGGATCGAGGTCGTCGGCATCGGCCGGGCGGAGAACAATCGTGTGTCCGCCGATCTCACGCTTGAGGTCGGTGGGTGTGCCCGACGCGATCACTCGTCCGTGGTCGATGACGGTGATGCCGTCGGCGAGGGCGTCGGCCTCTTCGAGGTACTGCGTCGTGAGCAGGACCGTGACGCCGTCCTGGCTGAGCCCGCGGATCATCTGCCACAGCTCGTCGCGCTTGCCGGGGTCCAACCCGACCGAGGGCTCGTCGAGGAAGACGACCTCGGGCCGGCCCACCAGGCCGGCGGCGAGGTCGAGGCGGCGGCGCATCCCGCCCGAGTAGGTGGCGACGGGCCGGTCGGCCGCATCGTCGAGACCGAAGCGGGACAGCAGTTCGCCGGCCCGCCGGCGGGCGTCATGCCGTCGGAGGTCGAGGAGTCGGCCGATCATGATCAGGTTGGACCGCCCGGACAACTCGTCGTCGACGCTTGTGTACTGCCCCGACAGCGCGATGCGCCGACGGACCTGAGCCGGATCTCGCCGTACGTCGATGCCGGCCACGCGCACCTGCCCCGCGTCGGGGCGCAGCAGGGTCGCCAGCACACGGACGACGGTCGTCTTACCGGCCCCGTTGGGTCCCAGCAGTCCCAGCACCTGTCCGCGCCGAGCAGACAGGCTCACTCCGTCGACCGCCGTCGTCCGGCCGAATTTCTTGATCAGTCCGTCGACCTCGAACCCGTTGTCTCCCACGACCAAACTCCGATGTTCGCGACTTTCGGATGTCCTCAGCATCTGGATGCTGGCTGTATCATGACACAGGAGGAGCGGAAGGGGACACGATGGCGAGGTTGACCCGCGCGCAGCAGCAGGAGCGGACCCGTGCGGCTGTACTGGTCGCGGCCCGGCAGGAGTTCGCCGAGTACGGCTTTGCCGAGGCCAAGATCGACCGGATCGCCGAGCGGGCCGAACTGACCCGAGGCGCGGTCTACTCCAACTTCACCGGCAAGCGCGCGCTCTACCTCGCGGTGCTCGTCGACGCCGCCGAACGGGCCCGAGCCTCCGCCGAACCGCCGACGGAATCCCCCGACTCGGTCGGAAACGCGCTCGGTTCGTTCGCCCGGGTCTGGCTCGAGCGGCTGCCCTTCCTCGGCGACACACCGGGCAGCGGCCATCTTCAACTGCGCTCACTGTCCGGAGTGCTCACCACCGAGCCGACCCGGACCGCGCTGGCCGAACTGGTCCGGTTCGAAGCCCTGCTGCTCGCGCTGGCCCTTGAGCCGCGTTCCGCCGTGCGCGCCGGCACCGTGCGGCGGGCCGGGCTGGCCCTGACCCTCCTCCACGGTGCGGCCGGCCTCGCGGAGAACGCCCCCGGCGTCGGTGACCCCTTCGACCTGACCCGAGCCGCCGAGCATCTGGCCGGCATCGCCCTCGGCGACGACACGGAGCCACCGCACCTGCCCTACGTCGCTCCGGCGCGCTCGACCGAGGACCGGTGGGTGCCGCCCCGAGGTCTGCGTGACGAGATCACCGGCCGTCCGGTCGACTTCGGCGACGACGGTGTCGTCGTCGTGCTCGGTGCGGGGCGCCTGTCCGCGGCTGAGGACGCGGTGCGCTCGGCGCGGCCGGACGACGTGGTGACCATCGTCGTCGTGACGAGCGACCCCGCCGAGATCGGTCGACTGGCCCGACTCCGGATCGTCGATCTCGTCGGCTGCCTGCTCCGCGTGTTTGCGGCCGACCGACTACCGCAGGCACGCGTCGTGTTCGACGACAGCGGCACGGTCCCCGCAGCCCTCGGCCACACGTCGGTCGACGATCTCACCGAGCTCGCGGCCCGGGTGCGCGGCGGCCTTGTCGTGGCCCACGCGACCGGCCGCGGCGCAGGCCACGCCGCGGCCCGCCATCGTTCCCCGGATTCCGGCCGGAGCGAGGCGGTGTGAGAGCGGGCCCGCGTCCGGGGCCGTACTCCGCGACGTGACGCTCCTGGCCCGAAGGGCAAGCCGACCACCCGAGAGGGCTGCTGACCGGGGCCGGTGCAAGGCGAGTCGCTCGGGCGGGCGGGCGCGGCGCGGACCGGCTCTGCTCCGCGCCGCCCCGGTCTCCGTGTTCGGGGCCGGCCGCCTCAGGAAGCACGTGCGAGGCGCTCATCGCTCGCCCGCGTTCTCCTCGCGGTCATGTGTGCTGAGGGACACCGAACCCAGGACGCCGAACGAGGCGTGTACCGCCTGGTTCGGCAGCAGGTCCACCGCACCGGACCAGGAGCCGGCCAGCACGAGGTCACCGGCGCTGATGCCGGTGCCGAACCCCGCCAGGATCCGGACCAGGCATGCCACCGACTCCGCCGGATGTCCCATGACCGCCGAGCCGTTCCCGGTGCACTCGGTGTCGCCGCAGCGCAGCACCATCCGCGCCGCCGCCAGGTCGGCGGTGTCCGGTGGGACGCCGGAGCCGACCACGGCCGCGGCGGAGGACGCGTTGTCGGCGACGGTGTCCACCAGGCCGATCTTCCATGCCTCGATCCGGCTGTCGAGCACCTCCAGGACCGGGCAGACCTCTGTCGTGGCGTCGAGAACGTCCTGAGCCGTGACGTCGTGGCCCCGCAGATCCTCCGCCATTCGGAAGGCGATCTCGCCCTCGACCTTCGGTGAGATGAACCTGCGCAGGTCGAGGAGGACGCCGTCGGGGAGGAGCATGCGATCGGTCAGGTATCCGAAGTCGGGATGGTCGATGTCGAACATCTTCTGGATCGCCTCGCTGGTGGCTCCGATCTTGAGGCCGACCAGCGCGGCACCGCTCGCCACTTCGAGCGCGCGCATCTCACTTTGGATCGCGTATGCGTCCGCCAGGCCGAGTTGCGGGTGCCGGATCGACACGGGCGGCACCGGCCGACGGGTCTCGGCGGCCTGAAAGAGTTCGGTGGCGACTTCGCGGTGGAGTGCCCGCGCAGCGGTGGTCATGCGCTCGCCACGAAGAGCCGGCCCCCGGGCAGGCCGATCGGAACGGTCCTGGTGCGCGAGAAGCCCGCCTTGTGGAACTTGTCCAGCCACTCCTGCTCGGTGGGAAGGAGAACGCTCATGAAAGTGGCGTGCAGATAGGTGAAGAGTGCGCTGAACTTACGTTCCTGAGGCTGCTGCGCGTAGGAGACGGCGTCGGCCACGGCGAGGAATCCGCCGGGGGCGAGCGCGTCACGCAAGGCGCCGAGAACGTTCTGGGCCGTGCGGTCGTCCGCCACGATGTCGTGCATGACGTAGCAGGCCAGGATGGCTTCCGCGCCCGCGACCGGTCCCGGGTCGTCGGCCAGCGACTCGATCGGCCGCTCGACGACCGTCAGGCGATCGTGCACCTCGCCGGCGCGGGCGGCCTCACGCGCCGCGGTACAGGCGGCGCCGCTGCTGTCGACGGCCGTGCCGGTGCGTGCCGCATTCTCCTGCAGCAGCGTGATGAGCAGTCCCCCTGCGCCGGCGCCGAGGTCGGTCACCCGGAGCGCGCCGGACGCCACGACCTGTTCGATGAGCTGTGGATAGAACGCGCGTTCGCCGATCCACCGTGAGCTGACCGCGACCCGCCGTCCGTCGCGCCGGTGGGTGCGGGCGGCCTGGGCCGGGTCGGTCAGGAACGCACGGGCACCCGCGATGAAGGGGCCGTTCGCGTGCATCGCCCAGGACACGTACCCGGCCTGGTGACGCAGGTCGGTGTAGTCGGCGGCCGTCTGGAACTCGTCCGGGACCTCGGTCTCGACGATCAGGCCGGCAGCGAGCAGCGCCGCCAGGTAGGCGGTGACGCCGGCGAGGGGGACACCGGCCGTCCTGGCCATGTCCGAGGCGCTGAAGATCTCGCCGGAGTCCAGGACCTCGTCGGCCCCGATCTCAGCACCGATCTGCAGCAGTGCGGCGACCGCGGCCGCGTCGGCCACGGATTGCGGGGTGTGCCGTTGCATGGTTCCTTCCCTCTTGCCCGTCAGATGTGTTCAGCAGAGGTGTGCGGCAGGTCCGCGGGTGCCCGCTCGGCGGCCAGCTGCATGGCGACCTCGATGATGGTGTCCTCCTGGCCGGCCACCACCCGCCGCTTGCCCAGTTCGAGCAGGATCTCGCGGGGATCGACGTCGAAGCGCCGGCTCGCTCGCCGCACCGGCGCCGCGAATCCGGAGAACACCCCGGCGATGCCGCTGGCGATGGTGACGCTGTCGTTGGTCGGCACGTGCTTCACGAACCGTTCCTCGGCCGTCTGCGCCGCGTCCAGGGCGCCGAACAGCCGGATCCGTGTCTCCAACTGCTCGACGTGCAGGTTGGCGGCGACCAGTTCGATCGGTGCGTTGCCCGCCCCAGCGCCGAACCCGCGCGCCGTGACATCCACGATGGAAGCCCCCGACTGCATCGCGGTCATGCTGTTGATCACCGAGAGGCCGAGGTTGTTGTGGGCGTGGAAACCGATCGCGATATCGAGCTTGTCGACCAGCTCGCCGACCTTCTCCCGCACCTTCTGCGGGGTGTAGGCGCCGGCCGAGTCCATCAGTACGACGGCCTCGGCGCCGTAGTCCTGCATGAGCCGCGCCTGTTCGACCAGTTTCTTCGCCGACGCCATGTGGCTCATCAGAAGCATTCCCTTCACGGGTACGCCCATGGCCCGCAGCATCGTGATCTGCTGGCGGGTGACGTCTGCCTCAGTGCAGTGAGCGCCCACCCGGACCTCGTCCACGCCGCAGTCGAGGGCGGGCTTGAGGTCGCGTTCGACGCTGGCGAAGCCGGGGATGGAGAGCACACCGAGCCGGGAGTTGCGCAGCTCGGCCTTGGCGGCGCGCAGCATCTCCGCGTCGCTGATGGCCGCGATGCCGACCTGGATGGAGGAGGCACCGAGGCCGTTGCCGTGCCCGACCTCGACGACGTCCACGCCGGCCGACTCGGCCGCCCGCGCGTACGCGCCGATGTCCGCACGGCCCAACTGGTGGGCGACGGCGTGGTTGCCGTCCCGCAGCGTCGTGTCGCAGATCTGGAGTTGCCCGCTCATGACCGCCCCCGCCCGGTGCGAGCCTCCGCCGCCGCGACGGCGGCGCAGGTGATGATGTCCAGGTTTCCGGCATAGCGCGGGAAGTAGTCGCCCCGCCCCTCGACCTCCACCGTGAGCATGTAGCGGTCTCCGGTGGCGACCGGCGGCACCACGACCCGGTAACCGGGAACGTACGAACGGATCTGCTTCTCCATCGTGGTGACCGCCTCCCGCAGGGCGTCGAGGTCGATGCGCTCGGTGGTGGACACCGCGATGGAGTTGCGCATGACGATGCCGGGGTCCGCCGGATTGATGATCAACACGGTCTTGGTCCGCGTGGCGCTGCAGAACTCGGTGGTCGCCTGTTCTGTGGTGTGCACGTATTCATCCAGGTTTGCCCGCGAGGCCGGGCCCACGCTGGCCGAGGCGCTCGCCGACACGATCTCCAGGTAGTCGACATGGCCCGCGATCTGCGTGATGCAACGGGCCATCGGGACCGCGGCCTGTCCGCCGCAGGTCACCATGGAGAGGTACTGCTCCTCGAGGCAGTCCTCGAGGTTGAGGGCCGGCACACAGAACGTGCCCCGGTTGGCCGGCGTGAGGTCGATGAACGGCAGCCCCAGCAGCTCGACGATGCCCCAGTGGCGGGTGGCATCGCCGGCGGATGTCGCATCGAACACCAAATCGATTTCGTCCTTCGCGTCGACGACCGCGTCGATGCCGCCGGTGCTCGTGGCCACCCCACGGCCGCGGGCCAGCTCGATGCCGGGCGACTCGGCCCGCCGACCGGCGAACAGCACGCACGTCAGCAGCGGTGAGGTCTCGACCTTCAGCAGCAGATCGGTTCCGATGTTCCCGGTCCCCACGATGGCGGTTCGCAGCGGAGCCGGATGCACCTGCGTACTCATGTGGTCCTTCCTGTCGCAGTGGGCCGGCCACCGAGGTGACCCTGTTGGCTCACGCCGAGCGGCGGTGGGTTCACGTCGTGCATCTCCGGCGAGAGGTAGACCTTCACGCGGGGGCGGGAGCGGCCCGGCTGCCAGGAGACGTAGTTGTGGATCCCGGTTCCCTCGTCGAGCCCGCGGTGCGCGATGCCGGCGAGCACGCTGTCGTAGCGGCGCAGCGCCTGCGGATGTGCGGCGAGAGCACGGTGGACCCGCTGCCGCACCTCGCCGTCGTGCTCCGCGTATGTCCACAGCGGGATGTAGAGCGTGGCCGCCGGGCGCTCGAGAGTCTGCGCGTCGAACAGCGACACGCAGGTCACGGGCGGCTGGACGCTGAAGTGGCGGCGGCCGTCCGTCATGGTCCTGCAGAACGCGCGCACCTCGCCGGGTTCGAAACCCGGGTAGGCCTTGAGTACGGCCGCCACTTCCTCGGCATCCGCGGCGAAGTGCCGGAAGTAGACCTTCACCCGGGCCGCGGGATCGTCGGCCAGATCCAGCGAGAGCAGGAACGGCACGTCGTACCCGGCCCGGTGGACGTGCGCCTGGACCACCGGCCACAGATGCCTCGCTTTCATCCGGTCCAGAGCGGTGTACAGCAGGTCGAACACCCCGTCAGGGCCGTTCACGTCCAGGTAGAACCAGACCTTGAACCGGATCGGGGCGCCGGAGCGCACCTCGGCGCCGTACATGGACACGTGCGGCCCGTACGCGTCGTCGGACAGGAGACGGTCCGCCACGGCCGACCACCGGGCCGTGCCGGTGCCGTAGCGCTCGGCGAGCAGCGTCATGAGCGCCCGCGCCGCGCCGGGGTCGCGGGCCGGCACGCCCGCGGTCAGTGGCTCCATGGCGAACTGGAGGGCGGGCGCGTCCCCGTCGAGGTCGACGGCGTACTCCACCGGCGACCCGTCGGGCGACACGTCCGACAGGGGAAGATCGTGGGGACGGGCGGCGCCCCAGTGGTCGGTCATGGCCCGGAACGTCGCGACGAATTCCGTACCACTGGCGCCCAGTTGCAGGGTCTGTGCCGTTTTCTCCAATAGCGTGGCGCAGGCATCTCGGACTGTTGCCGGCTCCTCGGTCACCCGGTTCTCCTTGTCAGAATCCACGTCGAGGCACGGGACGGCTCAACGCCACGCGTCCAGATGAAGGTCTGCGGTACGGCCCGCCCCGACGGCACGTTCGATCACGGCCGGGAACCACACGGAGAACTCGAGCCGATCCCGCATGTCCCGCAGTCGCTCAGGCGTGACCAGCGTCAATTCCGAGACCTCCGCGGGATCGGGCCGCGGCTCGTCCCGGAACCGGCCCACGAACACATGGTTGTACTCGCGTTCGATCAGGCCCGACTTCGGGTCCGGCAGCGCGTACCGCACGGTGCCGGCGGCCGCGAGACCGACCGGCGCTATGCCGAGTTCCTCCTTGACACGCCGTGCGGCAGCGCCGGCCGGTGGTTCCCCTGGGAAGGGGTGGCCGCAACAGGTGTTGGACCACACTCCCGGCGAGTGGTACTTGCCCAGGGCCCGCCGCTGTAGCAGCAGGCGCTCCTCGTCGTCGAAGAGGAACACGGAGAACGCCCGGTGCAGATGGCCGGGACTCGTGTGGGCCGCCAGCTTGTCGAGCACCCCGACGGTCTGTCCTGAGGTGTCCACCAGCTCGAGCAGGTCACGCCCCGGCCCGGGGGCGGCTCGCCCGCTCGCGACGTTGTGTGCGGGCAAGGTTCAGGACTCCTCGCCCATGGCGCGGACCAGGCTCCGCGGCCGCATGTCGGTCCAGTGCTCCTCGATGTAGTCGAGGCACGCCTGGTGGGCGCCCTCGGGGTGGGCGACGGTCCACCCGGCCGGCACGTCGATGGCCGCGGGCCACATCGAGTACTGCCCCTCGTCGTTGACCAGCACCAGGAACGTTCCCTCGGTGTCGTCGAACGGGTTGCCCATCAGTTCTCCTCCTTGGTTGTCGCGTTGGCGGCGATGGCGGCCCGGAGATGTTCCTCGAGAATCGGGCCGATCAGCCGCAGCGCCTCCGGCGTCATGATCGTGCTGTGGCCGGTCGGGACCGGGTGGTACGTGATGTCGCCGGCAACGAAGTCCCGCCACACTTCGGGGTCGAGCACCCGTTCCCGTTCCTCGGTCGCGCCGAAGATCAACATGTCGGCGTCGACCCGTTCCGGCCGATGCTTGGTGGCGATGGAGATGTTGCGGTGCAGGATCTCCATCAGGAGCTGGAATTCGTCCTCGGCGACGTTGCCCAGAACCGTGTTGGTGGTCCGGGCCAGCTCCGAGAACTGCGCGAAGCTGAGCCGCCCGCTCGGCAGGTTCGCCCGGTCGACGCCCAGCACCTCGAGGATGCCGGTGTAGACCTTGGCGGTGGCCTCGACGACCTGCTGCTGTTCCTCCTCGGTCAGCGGCCTGGCCGGTTCGGAGTCGAGGGCCACGATGAGTCCGACCCGTTCCCCCGCGGCCTGCAGGCGGGCGGCCATGGCGTGCGCCACGACTCCGCCGAACGACTGCCCGAGCAAGTAGTAGGGCCCGGTCTTCTGCACCTGGCGCATCTCCTCGATGCAGTCGTCCGCGACCTGGATCAGCGTTTCCGGCAGCTCGTCGGGGTGGCTCAGCGCGCGGGACTGCAGCCCGTAGACGGGGAAGTCGGGGCTCAGATGCAGCAGCAGATCCGAGTAGGACCAGCAGATCGCCGCTCCCGGGTGGATGCAGAACAGCGGCGACAGGGTGCCCCCGGTGCGCAGCGGGAGGAGTACGTCGAAGGCCTTGTCCGTGCCGTCGGAGCCCAGATGTCCGGCGAGTTGGGCAACGGTCGGTCCGGCGAAGAAGGTCCGGATCGGAACCTCCGTGCCCATCACCTCGGCGATGCGGGCGATGAGCCTGTTCGCCAGCAGGGAGTGGCCGCCCAGGTCGAAGAAGTTGTCCTCAACGCCGATCTGTCCCAGGTTCAGCACCTCGGCGAACAGCCCGCAGAGGATCTCCTCCTGCGGGGTGCGGGGGCCGCGCCCCACCGGTGCCGCGACCTGCGGCACCGGCAGCGCCTCCCGGTCCACCTTGCCGTTCGGCGTGAGCGGGAACTCCTCCACCGCCATCACCACCGCCGGCACCAGATGCTCGGGCAGCGACCGGCGCAGGTCCTCCCGGATACCGGTGACGTCGGTGTCGGGATGGGCGGGAACCACGTACCCGAACAGCGCCAGGTCGCCCTGGCGGTCGGCTCGCACGGCCACGGCGGCCTGCGCCGCGGCCGGGTGCTTCGCCAGCGCGGCCTCCACCTCGCCGGGCTCCACCCGCATCCCGCGGATCTTCACCTGGTCGTCGGTGCGGCCCACGTACTCCAGCTCGAACGCGTGGTTCAGGCGGCCGACGTCCCCGGTGCGGTACATCCGCGAGCCGGCCGGGCCGTATGGGTCGGCGACGAACCGGCCGGCGGTCAGTCCGGGGCGGTGCAGGTATCCGCGGCCCACGGCCGGCCCGGCGACGTACACCTCGCCGTCCGTGCCGGGTGGCACGATCCGCAGGGCCGCGTCGAGGACGTAGATGCGCATCCCCGGGTTGGGCCGGCCGACCGTGATGCGTTCGAGGTCCGCGCCGTTCAGGGGATCCGTCATCGTGCAGGCGACGGTGGTCTCGGTCTGGCCGTAGACGTTGACCATGCGTCGCTCCGGCGACCAGCGGGCGGCGAGATCGGGCGTGAGGACCTCGCCACCGAGGAGCAGGCCGCGCAACTCGGTGAGTCGGCCCGGCGCGTCGGCCGGCAGGCTCGCCAGCACCGACGGCAGCGTCACCAGGTGCGTGATCCGCTGCTCGGCCAGCACCCGGGCCAGCGCCTCGCCCGCGAGAAGGCCCGGCTCGGGAAGGACGAGCGTGCCGTGCGCGGCGAACGCGACGACGAGGTCCATGACCGAGGCGTCGAAGCTCGGCGAGGAGAGCTGCAGGACGCGGGAACCCGGCCCGAAGCCCCAGCGGTCCCGCCATGCCTCGGCAGCGTCTGCCAGGCCCGCGTGGGTGATCACCGCGCCCTTGGGCCGGCCGGTCGATCCCGAGGTGTAGATGATGTAGGCGGGGTGGTGCAGGCCGAGGGCGGCCGAGCGATCCCGGTCGGTCGGGTTCGTGTCCGGCAGCCCCTCCCACTGCGCGACGGTGGCGGGGTCGTCGATGTCGATCAACGGCTGCTCCGCGCCGAGGCGGGCGGCTCCGGAGGCATCCGTCACGACCAGTTCCGGCCGTGCATCCGCGCAGAGGTACGCCACCCGGTCGGCCGGATAGGCCGGGTCGATCGGCAGGTACGCCGCCCCGCTCTTGGCGATGGCCAGGATGGTGACGACCTGCCGGACACTGCGCGGCAGCAGCACTGCCACGAGGCTCTCCGGGCCCGCGCCCCGTTCGATCAGCGCCCGGGCCATCCGGTTCGCCCGGCTGTTCAGCTCGGCATAGGTGAGGCCGGCCGCGCCGTCGGTCACGGCGATCGCGGACGGGTCGGCCGTCGCCCAGGTTTCGAACAGCCACGGCAACGTTCCCGGTACGGGATCCGCAAGGTTGGCTTCCGCCCGGCTCGTCAATTCAAGTCCTCCGATGGGTTGGTGGGGAGAGCCGACGACTTCACGCAGCAGCCGGCCGAACTCGTCGAGGAAGGCGTCGATGGTCGCGCCGTCGTAGAGATCGGTGGCGTACTCGGCGACGAGGATCAGGCCGCCGGGCGCGCCACGGTCGTCGAACGTCTCGATCGCGTTGACGGTGAGATCCACCCGGGCCACACCGGTCTCGACCCCGTCCAGCTGCGGCCGCGCGGTCAGGCCGGCCAGCTCGAACTCGGCCTCCGGTGTGTTCTGCAGCACGAGTTGCACCTGGAAGAGCGGGTGGTGCGCGGGCGACCGGTCGGGGTTGAGCTTCTCCACCAGGTGGTCGAAGGGGATGTCCTGATGGGCGTACGCGGCCAGGCTCGTGTCGCGCACCTGCTCCAGCAACTGGACGAAGCTCGGGCCGCCCGAGGTGTCGATGCGCAGCACCAGCGTGTTGATGAAGAAGCCGATCAGGTCCTCAAGGGCGTCGTCGACCCGTCCCGCGATCGGCGCACCCACCGGGATGTCGGCGCCGGCCCCGCTGCGGCTCAACTGCGCGCCGAGCGCCGCCTGGAGGGCCATGAACAGGGTGGATCCGTTGCCGCGGGCCAGCGCTCGCAGGGCCTGGTGCAGGTCCGCGTCGAGATTGCGGGTCAGCGTCGCACCCTGGTGACCGGCCTCCTCTGGGCGCGGCCGGTCGGTCGGCAACGTCACCAGTCCCGGCAGGCCGGCCAGTTGTTCCCGCCAGTAGGCGAGCTGGCGGCCGATCCGGCTGTCCGGGTCGGCGTCGTCGCCCAGCATCCTGCGCTGCCACAGGGCGTAGTCCGCGTACTGCACCGGCAACGGCGCCCAGGACGGGGCACGCCCTGCCGCGCGTTCCTCGTACGCCGTGGTCAGGTCGCGGGTCAGCGGCCGCAGCGACCAGCCGTCCGCAGCAATGTGGTGCACGACCAGCAGCAGCACCCACTCGTCGCGGCCCGTAGTGAACAACCATGCCCGCAGCGGGATCTCCCGCGACAGATCGAACTCGTGCCGGGAGGCGTCCCGGAGCACCTGCGCCAGGTCGTCCTCGGACACCTCGCGCACCGGCAGGTCGATCTCGCCGACCTCAAGGATCTGCTGGTGCGGCATTCCTCGGCGCTCGGCGAAGACGGTGCGCAGCGCCTCGTGCCGGGCCACCACGTCGCCCAAGGCGGACCGCATCGCGGCCACGTCGAGGGCACCGGACAGCCGCACCGCCAAGGGCGAGTTGTACGTCGCCGACGAGCCCTCCAGCTTGTGCAGGAACCACAGCCGCTGCTGAGCGAACGACAGCGGCAGGGACTCCGGCCGGGGCTCCGGCACAAGGGCGGGCGTCGTGCGGTCCGTGTCCGCCCCGTGTGCCAGCACCACGGCGAGCTGGGCGGGTGACGGCGCGGCGAACACCTGCCGCAGCGGCACCTCGATACCGAGGACGGCGCGGATGCGGCTGGTCAGCCGGGTGGCCAGCAGCGAGTGGCCGCCCAGGTCGAAGAAGCTGTCGTCGACACCGACCCGGGGCAGGCCGAGGAGGTCGGCGAACAGCTCGCACAGGATCTCCTCGTACGGGTCGCGCGGGCCGCGGTCCTCGGCGCCCGTGGTCACGACCTCGGGTTCCGGCAGGGCCTTGCGGTCGATCTTTCCGTTCGGGGTGAGCGGGATCCGCTCGATCGGCGTGATCGTCGCCGGCACCATGTGGTCGGGCAGCAGCGACTTGGCCGCGCCGCGCAGCTCGGACACCAGCTCACCGGCGGTCCGGGCGAGGGCGGGCACGTTGGCGACCGCTTCCGGGCTGCCCGGGCGGTACACGTCCGCGAGTGGCTTGTCCTCGCCGGTGTCGGCGAGCAGCACCGCGTCGTAGGCGTACTGGCTCCGCGGCGACCAGGTCAGCACCGCCCGCAGGCCGCGGTCCGCCGCCCATTGGCGTACCCGCTCGGGGTGCAGCCGCGGATCGGTCGGGCCGGCCAGGCGCGGGTTGGGGATCCGGGTCACCCGCGCCGGTGCCGTCACCTCGTCCAGCTCGGTGAGGTCGCGGCCCCAGACCAGCTCCGGCAGTTCCCCGACCGGTTGCGCGGCGGCGGTGTGCAGGACCACCTCGTATCGGTACGCGGTCAGCTCGTTGTTCGCGCCGCCGCGTTTGAGCAGCACCTCGGCGCCGCTCAGCCGGGGGTGCCGGAAAGCGGTGAAGAACTCGGGCGCGAGGAGCAGTTCCTTCTCGACGGCCACCGCGTGGTCCACGGCCGACGTGCCCGATCCGGGATCCCGGAACTGCTGGACTGCCGTGTGCAGCGCCCACAGCAGGCCGTGGTGTCGTACGTCGCCGACGATCACCCGGCCGCCGTCGGCCAGCAGATCGATCGCCTTGCCCAGCACGTCGCGCAGGTAGTCGGCGCTCGGGAAGTACTGGACGACCGAGTTCAGCACGATGGTGTCGAAGTGGCCGCGGGGCAGCCCCGAGACGTCATGAGCCGGCCGGCACCGCAGACGCACGTGGTCCCAGTCCCGTTCCCGCGCGTACTCCCGCAGCCTCTCCACGGCGGCCGCCGAGAAGTCCGTCGCCCAGTACTCCTCGGTCCGCTGAACCAGCGGGATCATCACCAGGCCGGAGCCCGCACCGATTTCGAGCACTCGGCGAGGGCCGAACCGCGCCACCTGGTCCACCGCGGACCGCTGCCACTCCCGCATCTCGTCGATCGGGATGGGCGCGCCGGTGAAGGAGCTGTTCCAGCCCGCGAAATCGGCTCCCGGCTCGCGCGACAGCCCGCCGTAGACGTGGTGATAGACGCTGCGCCACTCGTCGAGCTGGTCGTCGACGTCCGCCGTGGCTCCCGCGTCGGCCGGTACGACGTAGGCGGCGAGCGAGACGGCACCCGAGCGGTCCTGCCGCGGCACCACGACCGCACGTGCGACCGATGCCTGCGCGGCGAGGACGCGTTCCACCTCGCCGGGCTCCACGCGGAAGCCCCGGACCTTCACCTGCTCGTCGGAGCGACCGAGATACTCCAGGTCGCCCTCGGCGTTCCACCGGACCAGGTCGCCGGTGCGGTACATCCGCGACCCGGCCGGACCGTACGGATCGGCAAGGAAACGCGACGCCGTCAGGGCAGGACGCCGCCCATAGCCCCGTGCCACCCCGGCACCCGCGACATACAACTCCCCCGGCACACCCGGAGCCGCCAGCCCGAGGGACTCGTCCAGCACATACAGCCGGGTGCCGAGAGCCGGTTTGCCGATCGGCACCGGGGGTCCGCTCAGTCGGCCGGTCTGGCTGGCGACGACGGTCGACTCGGTGGGACCGTAGGCGTTCACCATGTGCCGGCCGGGCGCCCAGGTCCGCAGCAGTTCCGGCGGGCACGCCTCGGCACCGACGATGAGGGTCCTGAAGCCGGTCAGGTCCCGCGGTGCCTCGGCCGGCAGGGTGCCCAGCACCGACGGCGGGATCAGGGCGTGAGTGATGCGGTGTTCGGCGAGCGCCCGCGCCAGCTCCTCACCGGCGAGGCGATCCGCCGAGGCGATCACCAACGAGGCGCCGGAGTCCAGGGCCCAGACGAGTTCCAGGACCGCGGCGTCGAAGCTCGGCGACGAGAACTGCATGATCCGGCTGTCCTCGTCGGCGGCACACCGCTGACGCAGGGTGGCCGCGAGGCTCGTGAGTCCGCGGTGGGTCACCACGACACCCTTGGGCAGACCGGTCGAACCCGACGTGTAGATCACATACGCCGGATTGTCGACACTCACCGGCCGGACACGATCCCCGTCCCCCGGGTCATGCTCGGGCAACCCCTCGAACACATCCGACTCGCCGATCACCAGCGCCGGTTCAGCATCCCCCAGCAGGTACTCCACCCGGGCCCGCGGGTAGCCCGGATCCACCGGCAGATACGCCGCGCCGGCTTTCGCGATGCCCAGCACAGCGGCGATCTGCGTCGCGCCACGCGGCATCAGCACGCCGACGACGTCCTCGGCACCCACACCCCGGCCGATCAGATACCAGGCGACGCGATTCGCGCACGCATTCAGCTGCGCATACGACCAGCTGACGTCCCCCTCGACCACCGCCACCGCATCCGGTGCCACCGCTACGCGATGTTGGAACAACTCCGCCAACGTCACCGCATCGGCAGCAGCCCCAGCCACCCCCCACTCACCCAGCAGCCGACTCCGCTCCTCGCCACCAAGCAGATCCACCTCACTCAACCGCGACCCAGGCGCCCCCACCATCGCCCGCAACACACGCACCCACCGCGCCGAAAACGCCTCGATCGTCGAACGCTCATACAAATCCGTCGAGAACTCGACCACACCGGTCAACCCCGCCGGACTCCCATCGGCCGAGGTGGTCTCGGTGAGGCTCAGCGACAAGTCGAAGCGGGACGTGCCGGTGCCGCGCCCCTCCTGCCGCACCCGTAGATCGGAGAGCGCGAAGTCGGCCTCGGCGTTGTTCTGCAGGACCATGGCGATCTGGAACAGCGACTGATGCGACGCCGACCGCAGCGGATTGATCTTCTCGACCAGGTACTCGAAGGGAATGTCCTGATGCGAGTAGGCGGCGAGACTGCTGTCGCGTACCCGCTGGAGCAAGTCGGTGAAGGTCGGGTCGTCGGAGGTATCGGTGCGCAGCACCACCATGTTGACGAAGAAGCCGACCAGTTCGTCGAGTTGTTCGTCGGTACGGCCGGCCACGCCGGCGCCGACCACGACGTCCGTTCCGGCGCCGGACCGGGTCAACAGCGCCGACAGCGCCGTCTGCAGGACCATGAACAGCGTCGAACCGGTCTGCCGGGCCAGTGCCGTCAGCTCGGCGTGCAGTGCGGCATCGACCTGGAAGGTGCTCACGTCACCCTGGTACTCGGCCACTTCCGGCCGCGGGCGGTCGGGAGGCAGAGTCACCTGCTCCGGCAGTCCGGCAAGCCGATCCCGCCAGAACGCGAGCTGGCGGCCGAACTCGCTGTCCGGGTCCGCGTCGTCCCCGAGCAGTTCACGGTGCCACAGGCTGTAGTCGGCGTACTGCACCGGCAGCGGGGCCCAGTCCGGAGACTGGCCGGCGCTGCGCGCGGCGTACGCCGTCGCCAGGTCGCGGGCCAACGGCCGCAGGGACCAGCCGTCGGCGACGATGTGGTGCAGGACCAGCATCAGCACCCACTCGTCGTGGCCGACCGCGAACAGCGACACCCGCAACGGGATCTCGTCGGCCAGGTCGAACCTGTGGCGTGCCGCGGCCTGCAACTCCTCGTCCAGGGCGGCGTCGTCGACCTCGCGCACGGAGAGCTGAATCGTGATCTCGGCCGGGTCCAGGATCCGCTGGTGCGGCTCACCGTCGTGCTCGGCGAAGACGGTGCGCAGTGCCTCGTGCCGGGCGACTACGTCGGCCAGAGCCGTCCGCAGCGCCGGCACGTCCAGGTCGCCCGTCAGGCGCAGCGTGAGCGGCATGTTGTACGTCGGCGACGGGCCTTCCAGCTTGTGCAGGAACCACAGCCGCTGCTGGGCGAACGACAGCGGCAGCACGGCCGGCCGCGGCAACGGCACGAGGGCGGCCCGGGCCGGGGCGTTCGCTTCGAGGATCGCCCGCGCCAGCGCGGCCGGTGTCGAGGCCTCGAACAGGGTGAGCAGCCGGACCTCGAGGCCGAGCTCGGCACGGATCCGGCTGATCAGCCGGGTGCCCAGCAGCGAGTGGCCCCCCAGGTCGAAGAAGCTGTCCTCCACGCCGACCCGGTCCAGACCCAGGATCTCGGCGAAGAGCCCGCACAGGATCTCTTCCTCCGGCCTGCGAGGGTCTCGTCCCCTCGAGGTCTCGAACTCCGGTTCTGGCAGCGCCTCGCGGTCCAGCTTGCCGTTCGGCGTGAGCGGGATCTCCTTTACCGCCACGACCGCGACCGGTACCAGGTGGTCGGGCAGCAGGCGGCGGAGGTCCTCTCGTACGACCGCGGGATCGGCACCGGGCCGAGCGGGGACCATGTAGCCGACCAGCGCGGGATCGCCCCGCCGATCGCCGCGGACCACCGCGACGGCACGGGCCACATCCGGATGCGCCGCCAGCGCGGCCTCGACCTCGCCCGGTTCGACGCGGATACCCCGGATCTGGAGCTGATCGTCGGAGCGCCCGAGGTACTCGAGCTCGCCCTCGGCGTTCCAGCGGACCACATCACCGGTCCGGTACATCCGTGTCCCGGCCGGCCCGTACGGGTCGGCGACGAACCGTGACGCGGTCAGTGCCGTGCGGCCCAGGTATCCCCGTGCGACGCCGGTACCGCTGATGTACAGCTCGCCTGCCGAACCGGGCGGCACCATCCCCAGGCCGGCGTCCAGTACGTACATCCGGATGCCGGGCAGCGGGGCGCCGATCGGATGGGCGCTCCCGGACAGCGGACGGCTCACCGACGCCGCCACCGTCGTCTCCGTCGGCCCGTAGAGGTTCGTCATCCGACGGCGCACCGACCAACGACGCACCAGATCCGCCGAGCATGCCTCGCCGCCGACCACCAGGCTCCGCAAGTCCGGCAGCCCGTCCGCAGCGTCCTGAGGCAACGTCGCCAGCACCGACGGCGGCACGAACGCGTGCGAGACCCCCGCACCCGCCAGCAACCCGGCCAGCTCCTCACCCGCCAGCCGTGTCTCGCGGGCGACGACCAGGGCGGCGCCGGCGCCGATGGCCATCATCAGTTCGAGGACGGACGCGTCGAAGCTCGGCGACGCCAGGAGCAGCACGCGGCTGTCGCCGTCGACGTCGGTGCGCTCGCCCGTGCCGGCGGCGAGCGCGGCCAGGCCACGGTGGGGCACGACCGTGCCCTTGGGCCGGCCCGTCGACCCGGATGTGTAGATCACGTAGGCCGGGTGGTCCACTTCCACCGGTCGCACCCGGTCCCGGTCGACCGGGTCGTGCTCGGGCTGTCCCTGGAACTCGTCCGACTCGCCGATCACCAGCGCCGGTTCAGCGTCCTGCAGCAGGTACTCCACCCGGGCCCGCGGATAACCCGGATCCACCGGCAGATACGCCGCGCCGGCTTTCGCGATGCCCAGCACTGTGGCGATCTGCGTCGCGCTGCGCGGCATCAGCACACCGACGACGTCCTCGGCACCCACACCCCGGCCGATCAGATACCAGGCGACGCGGTTCGCGTACGCGTTCAGCTGCGCATACGACCAGCTGACGTCTCCCTCGACCACCGCGGTCGCGTCCGGGGTCGCCGCGACGCGGTGTTGGAACAGCTCTGCCAGGGTCGCCGGTTGGACCGTCGCCGGCGGCTCGGTGTACGCCCAGCGGGTCAGCTGGTCGTGCTCGCCGTCGAGCAGCAGGTCCACGGACCCGATCCGCTGCTCCGGGTCGTGTGCGACGGCGGCCAGGAACTGCAGCCAGCGTCCGATGAATGCCTCGATCGTCGCGGCGTCGTACAGGTCGGTGGCGTACTCGACGGCCCCGATCACACCGGCGGCGCCGTCGGCGTTCTGCTTCTCCGCGAGGCTGATGAACAGGTCGGTGCGGGACAGCCCGGTGCTGACGCCTTCCATGCGGGTGTGCAGTCCGGGCAGGTCGAAGCTGGTTTCCGGGTTGTTCTGGAAGGCCAGCAGCACCTGGAACAGAGGACTGTGCGCGGTACTGCGCTGCGGATTGAGCTTCTCCACCAGGAACTCGAACGGCACATCCTGATGCGCGTACGCGGCCAGGGAGGTCTCACGCACCCGTCGCAGCAGCTCGTCGAAGCCCGGATTCCCGGATGTGTCCGTGCGCAGCACCAGCGTGTTGACGAAGAAACCCACCAGATCGTCGAGCGCCTCATCGGTCCGGCCGGCGATCGGGCTGCCGATCGGCACATCGGTGCCCGCACCCGACCGTGTCAGTACCGCGGCGAGCGCCGCCTGCAACACCATGAACAACGTCGCACCACTACGCCGCGCCAGCACCAGCAGATCCGCGTGCAGACCGGCATCGATACGGAACATGCACACATCACCCGCATACGACGCCGTCTGCGGCCGCGCCCGGTCGGCAGGCAGTGTCACCTGCTCCGGCAATCCCGCCAACTGCCCACGCCAGTACGCCAGCTGACGCCCGAACACACTCTCCGGGTCGGCCTCATCACCCAACAACCGCCGCTGCCACAACGTGTAGTCCGCGTACTGAACCGGCAACGGCGACCACGACGGACCACGACCCGCCCGACGAGCGGCATACGCCTGCGCCAGATCCCGCGCCAACGGCCCCAGCGACCAGCCGTCCGCGGCCACATGGTGCATCACCAACAGCAGCACCCACTCCCCCGGACCGGCCGCGAACAACCACGCCCGCACCGGGATCTCCCGCGAGAGATCGAACTCATGACGCGCCGCCTCCCGCAACACCCGCGGCAACTCGTCCTCGGGCACGTCCCGCACCGCCAGATCGACCTCGGCGACCTCCAGAACCTGCTGATACGGCACCCCGTCCGACTCCGCGAACACCGTCCGCAACGCCTCATGACGACCGACCACATCACCCAGCGCCGCCCGCAACGCCCCCACATCCAGGACACCGGACAACCGGATCGCCAACGGCGAGTTATAGGTCGCCGACGGCCCCTCCAACCGATGCAGGAACCACAACCGCTGCTGCGCGGACGACAACGGCAACAACCCAGGCCGCGCCACCCGCTCCAACGCCACCTGCACCCGACCCTGCCGCTCCCCCAACACCACCGCCAACTCCGCCGGCGAAGGCGCCGCGAACAGCGCGCGCGGCGCCAGTTCGCAGCGGAACGCCTTGCGGATCAGGATGATGAGCCGGGTGGCGAGCAGCGAGTGCCCGCCCAGATCGAAGAAGCTGTCGTCGCGCCCCACCCGCGGCACGCCGAGCACCTGGGCGAAGAGGAGGCAGAGCAACTCTTCCTGCGGCGTACGCGGTGCGCGGACACGGCCGTCGGTCTGCTCGGGATCCGGCAGCGCCCGCTCGTCGATCTTCCCGTGCGAGGTGCGAGGAATCTCTTCCAGCAGGACGACGGCCGACGGAACCAGGTGCTCGGGCAGTTCGTTCTGCAACTGCGCGCGCAGTTCGTCGCCGTTGATCGCCCGGCCGGCGACCGGAACGGCGTACGCCAGCAGCCGCAGGTCGTCGTGCTGGTCGGGTCGGACGATCACAGCGGCCTGGGCGACAGCGGTGTGCCGGAGCAGCGCGGACGCCACCTCGCCGGGCTCCACGCGGAAGCCCCGGATCTTCACCTGCTCGTCGGAGCGGCCGAGATACTCCAGGTCGCCCTCGCCGTTCCACCGGACCAGGTCGCCGGTGCGGTACATCCGCGACCCGGCCGGACCGTACGGATCGGCGAGGAAACGCGACGCCGTCAGGGCCGGACGCCGCCCATAGCCCCGTGCCACCCCGGCACCCGCGATGTACAACTCCCCCGGCACACCCGGAGCCGCCGGTCGCAGCCCGTCGTCGAGGACGTACAACCGGGTATTGAGCACCGGACCGCCGATCGGCGCGGAGCCGGGTGACAGTTCCCTGCTCACCGACGCGCACACGGTCGACTCGGTGGGACCGTAGGCATTGAACATACGGCGGCTGGGCGACCATCGCGCGGTCAGCTCGGGCGGGCACGCCTCGCCCGCCACCACCAGGACGCCGAGGTCGGGCAGTTGGGCGGCTGCCTCTGCGGGCAGCGTCGCCAGCACGGTGGGCGGCAGGGTGAGGTGGGTGATGCGGTGTTCGCGCAGGACGGCCGCCAGGTCCTCGCCGGCGAGGCGGTCCGTCTCGGGCAGCACCAGGGCGGCGCCTGACCCGAGGGCCATCACGAGCTCCCAGACCGTTGCGTCGAAGCCGAGCGCGGCGAACTGCAGCACTCGGGAGCCCTCGTTCACCTCGAACCGCTGCTGAGTCCCCGCCATGCTCGCGAGTCCGCGGTGAGTCACCACGACACCCTTGGGCAGACCGGTCGAACCCGACGTGTAGATCACATACGCCGGGTTGTCGACACTCACCGGCCGGACACGATCCCCGTCCCCGGGGTCCTGCTCGGGCAACCCCTCAAACACATCCGACTCGCCGATCACCAGCGCCGGCTCAGCATCCCCCAGCAGATACTCCACCCGCGCCCGCGGGTAGCCCGGATCCACCGGCAGATACGCCGCACCCGCTTTCGCGATGCCCAGCACCGTGGCGATCTGCGCCGCACCACGCGGCATCAACACACCGACAACATCCTCGGCACCCACACCCCGGCCGATCAGATACCAGGCGACACGGTTCGCGCACGCATTCAGCTGCGCATACGACCAGCTGACATCCCCCTCAACCACCGCGGTCGCGCCCGGCGCCACCGCTACGCGATGTTGGAACAACTCCGCCAACGTCACCGCATCGACAGCAGCCCCAGCCACCCCCCACTCACCCAGCAGCCGAACCCGCTCCTCGCCACCAAGCAGATCCACCTCGCTCAACCGCGACCCAGGCGCCCCCACCATCGCCCGCAACACACGCACCCACCGCGCCGAAAACGCCTCGACCGTCGAACGCTCATACAAATCCGTCGAGAACTCGACCACACCGGTCAACCCCGCCGGACTCCCATCGGGTGCGGCGGCCTCGACGACGTTGATCGACAGGTCGACCCGGGAGACGCCGGTGTCGACCGATGCGCCGGAGGCGGTGACACCCGGCAGGCTGATGTTCTGCTCGGCCGTGTTCTGCAGCCCGAACAGGATCTGGACAAGCGGGTGATGGGCGGCCGACCGGTGCGGGTTGAGCCGTTCCACCAGGTACTCGAAGGGCATGTGCTGGTGGGCGTACGCGGCCAGGGAGGTCTCGCGCACGCGGGTGAGCAGGTCGCTCAGCGTGGGATCACCACTGGTGTCGGTGCGCAGCACCAGCATGTTGACGAAGAGACCGACCAGGTCCTCCAGGCGGTCGTCGGTGCGCCCGGCGATGGGTGAGCCGACCGCGATGTCGGTTCCGGCGCCGAGGCGGGTCAGCAGGCCGGCCAGTCCCGCTTGCAGGATCATGAACAGGGTGGTGCCGGTTTCCCGGGCCAGGCGCACGAGCTCGCTGTGCTGTTCGGCGTCGAGGTCGAAGGTGACCGTCTCACCGCGGTAGCTCGCGACGGCCGGACGCGGCCGGTCGGTGGGCAGCGTCACCTGGTCCGGCAGGTCCGCCAGTTCCTGGAGCCAGTGGGCAAGCTGGCGGCTGAAGACGCTGTCGGGCGCGTCGTCGGTGCCGAGGTGCTCGCGCTGCCAGAGGGTGTAGTCGGCGTACTGCACGGCCAGTGGCTGCCACGGGGGTGCGATGCCGGCCCGGCGGCTCGTGTACGCGTCCGTCAGGTCGGACACGAGGACCTGCAGCGACCAGCCGTCGGCGACGATGTGGTGCAGGACCAGCATCAGCACCCACTCGCCGGAACCGGTTGCGAACAACCACGCCCGCAGCGGGATCTCGCGGGCCAGGTCGAACTCGTGCCGGGCCGCCTCGCGCAACGCCTGCGGCAGTTCCGCCTCCGTGGTCGCCCGGACCTCCAGCTCGGGCACGGCCTCGGTCACGTCCAGGATCCGCTGGTACGGGTTTCCGCCCTGCTCGGCGAAGACGGTCCGCAGCACCTCGTGCCGGGCGACGACATCGGCCAGCGCCATCCGCAGCGCCGGCACGTCCAGGTCGCCGGAAAGCCGGATCGCCAGTGGTGAGTTGTAGGTCGCCGACGGGCCTTCCAGCTTGTGCAGGAACCACAGCCGCTGCTGGGCGAACGACAGCGGCAGGGCCTCGGGTCGTGGCATCGGCTGCAGCCGGGCCGGGACGGGGCTGCCCTCCACCAGCCGGTCGGCGAGCTGCCGGGGGGTGGGGGCGTTGAAGAACGTCCGCATCGACACATCGACGCCGAGCGCGCCGCGCACTCGCGAGATCAGCCGGCCGGCCAGCAGGGAGTGGCCGCCCAGGTCGAAGAAGTTGTCCTCGGCGCCGATCTGCGTGATCCCCAGGACGTCGGCGAACACCGACCGCAGGATCTCCTCCTGCGGCGTGCCCGGCGACCGGTTGTCCACGCCCGTGGCGACGAAGCGCGGCTCGGGAAGCTCGTTGCGGTCCAGCTTCCCGTTGGCGTTGAGCGGGAACTCGTCGAGCACGACGATCGCGGCCGGTATCAGATAGTCCGGCAGTTCGCGGCGCAACTCCTCACGCAGCCGGACGGCGTCGGCGGGTTCCTCGCCTGCCGTGACGTACGCGCACAGCGCCTGGAAGCCGTGCTGATCCGGACGGGCGACCACAACGGCCTGCGAGACGCTCGGCTGCCGGAGCAGCGTTGCCTCGATCTCGCCCGGTTCGACGCGGATACCCCGGACCTTGAGCTGATCGTCGGAGCGCCCGAGGTACTCGAGTTCCCCGTCCGCGTTCCACCGGACCACATCACCGGTGCGGTACATCCGCGACCCGGCCGGCCCGTACGGGTCGGCCACGAACCGCGACGCCGTCAGGCCGAATCGGCCCAGATATCCGCGCGCGACCCCGGCCCCGCCGATATACAGCTCACCCCGCGAGCCGCGCGGCACCATCCCCAGGCCCGCGTCCAGTACGTACACCCGCGTCCCTGCCAGCGGGGCGCCGATCGGATGCGCGCTCCCGGACAGCGGACGGCTCACCGACGCCGCCACCGTCGTCTCCGTCGGCCCGTAGAGGTTCGTCATCCGACGGCCCACCGACCAACGACGCACCAGATCCGCCGAACACGCTTCCCCACCGACCACCAGGCTCCGCAACCCCGCCAGCCCGTCCGCAGCATCCTGAGGCAACGTCGCCAGCACCGACGGCGGCACGAACGCGTGCGAGACCCCCGCACCCGCCAACAACCCGGCCAGCTCCTCACCCGCCAGCCGACCGGGTTCGGGCATCACCAGGACGGCGCCCGCGTGGAACGTGGTGAGGAACTCGAAGACGGAGACGTCGAAGCTCGGTGAGGTCAGCTGCAGGACCCGGCTGTCCCGGTCGATGTCCGCCCGCTCGCCACCGCTGACCGCCAGCGCGAGCAGACCCGTGTGGGTGACGACCGTGCCCTTGGGCCGGCCCGTCGACCCGGATGTGTAGATGACGTACGCCGGGTGTTCGACCCGCAGGGCGGTCCGCCGGTCGGCATCGGCCGGGTCGGTCACCGGCAAGTCCCGGAGAGCCGAGGCGATGGCCGGGTCGTCCATCGTGATCGCGCCGGCCCCGGCCGCCGCGTCCGCGTGGGCGGTGTCGGTGAGCAGCAGCTTCGGCCGGGCGTCCTCGATGAGGTAGCCGACCCGTTCCGCCGGGTACGCCGGGTCGATCGGCAGGAACGCGGCGCCCGCCTTGCCGATCCCGAGAAGGGTGGCGATCTGCAGCGCGCTGCGCGGCATCAGCACGCCGACGACGTCCTCGGCGCCCACACCCCGGCCGATCAGATACCGGGCGACGCGGTTCGCGTACGCGTTCAGCTGCGCGTACGACCAGCTGACGTCTCCCTCGACCACCGCGGTCGCGTCCGGGGTCGCGGTGGCCGGGGCTTCGAAGATCGCCGGCCACACCAGCGGTTCGGGGCCCGGCTCGGCGCAGCCGGAGAGGGCGAGCAGGGTCGCGCTCTCCTCGTCGGAGAGGAGCTCTGTGGCGTTGATACGGCGGCCCGGGTCCTCGGTGGCCGCTTGCAGCATGCGTGTGAAGCGCGATGTGAACGACGCGACGGTGCTCGCGTCATACAGGTCGGTCGCGTACTCGACGGCGCCGCGGATGCCCTGCGGTGAGCCGTCGTCACCGAGTGCCTCGGTGACGTTGAGGGTGAGGTCGACCCGGGACACCCCGGTGGCGATCTCGTAGGGCTCGGTCTGCAGGCCGGGGAGTCCGAAGGCGGTTTCCGGGTTGTTCTGGAAGGCCAGGAGGACCTGGAACAGCGGGCTGTGGGCGGTGCTGCGCTGGGGGTTGAGCTTCTCCACCAGGTATTCGAAGGGCACGTCCTGGTGGGCGTAGGCGGCCAGGGAGGTGTCGCGGACTTGCTGCAGCAGGTCGGCGAAGGCGGGGTTGCCGGTGGTGTCGGTGCGCAGGACCAAGGTGTTGACGAAGAAGCCGATCAGATCGTCCAGAGCGTCGTCGGTGCGGCCGGCGACCGGACTGCCGATGGGGATGTCGGTCCCGGCGCCGGAGCGGGTCAGCACCGCGGCGAGCGCGGTCTGCAGCACCATGAACAGCGTCGCGCCGTTCTCCCGGGCCAGCGCCAGCAGCGCGGCGTGCTGGTCGGCGTCGAGGTGGAATGTGCTCACTTCACCGGCGTAGGACGCGTTCTGCGGGCGAGGGCGGTCGGGCGGCAGTGTCACCTGCTCCGGCAGACCCGCCAACTGCCCGCGCCAGTAGGCCAGCTGGCCCGCGAGGGCGCTGTCGTGGTCGGTCTCGTCTCCCAGGAGCTGCCGCTGCCACAGCGTGTAGTCGGCGTACTGGACCGGCAACGGCGTCCAGGTGGGGCGGTGCCCGGCGTGCCGGTCGGTGTAGGCCTGCGCCAGATCCCGCGCCAGCGGGCCCATCGACCAGCCGTCGGCGGCGACGTGGTGGATCACAAGCAGCAGCGCCCACTGGTCGGGCCCCATGGCGTACAGCGTGGCCCGCAGCGGGATCTCGCCGGCCAGGTCGAAGTGGTGGCGGGCCGCCTCCCGCAACACGCGCGGCAACTCGTCCTCGGACACGTCCCGCACCGCCAGATCGACCTCGGCGACGTCCAGAACCTGCTGATACGGCACCCCGTCCGACTCCGCGAACACCGTCCGCAACGCCTCATGACGACCGACCACATCACCCAGCGCCGCCCGCAACGCCCCCACATCCAGGGCACCGGACAACCGGATCGCCAACGGCGAGTTATAGGTCGCCGACGGCCCCTCCAACCGATGCAGGAACCACAACCGCTGCTGCGCGGACGACAACGGCAACAACCCAGGCCGCGCCACCCGCTCCAACGCCACCTGCACCCGACCCTGCCGCTCCCCCAACACCACCGCCAACTCCGCCGGCGAAGGCGCCGCGAAGATCTGCTGCAGGAGTACCTCGACGCCCAGCACCGAGCGGATCCGGCTGGTCAGCCGGGTGGCGAGCAGCGAGTGCCCGCCCAGATCGAAGAAGCTGTCGTCGACACCGACCCGCTCCAGGCCCAGGATGTCGGCGTACAGCTCGCACAGGAGCTGCTCCTGCGGCGTCCGCGGCTGTCGGCCGGCAGAAACCATCACCTCCGGGTCCGGCAGCGCTCGGCGGTCGATCTTTCCGTTCGGGGTGACCGGGATCCGCTCGATCGGGGTGATCGTCGCCGGGACCATGTAGTCCGGCAGCAACTCCTTCACCGTCGAGCGCAGTTCGGAGACCAGTTCACCGACCGTACGGGCCACCGCGGGGACGTTGGCCTGCTCGACGGCCTCGGCGGGGCGATACACGTCGGCCAGCGGCTCCGCCTCGGCGGCGTCCGTCAGTACGACGTCGTAGGTGTTCCAGCGATTCGACGACCAGGTCGGCACCGCCCGCATGCCGCGTGCCGCCGCCCACCGCCGCACCACCTCAGGCTCGAGTTCGGGCCCCGCCGACGTCGGCACCGCGTCCGCGCCGTCCAGCACGCGCATCGCGGCCACGCCATCGGCCAGCCGAGGATTCGGGATGCGCGTCACCCGCGCGGGACCGGTCACCTCGTCCAGATCGGTGATGTCCTGGCCCCACACCAGTACCGGCAGCGCCGCGAGCCGCCGCGCCGGTGCGGTATGCAGAACGACCTCGTAGCGGTAGCCGGTCAGTTCGTCCGACGCCCGGCCGGCCTTGAGTGACACCTCGACACCGGAGATGGCCGGGTGTTTGAAGGAGGTGAAGAACTCCGGAGCCAGCAGCAGCTCCTTCTCCACCGCCATCGCGCGCTCCACCGCCGCGCGCAGCCCTTGGGTGCCGCGGAAGTCGTGCACCGCCGCCTGGAACACGCGGAGCAGGCCATAGTGCCGGACGTCGCCGATGATCACCCGGCCACCGTCCGCGAGAAAGTCCATGACCTGCGTCAGCACGTCGCGCAGGTAGTCGGCGCTCGGGAAGTACTGCACCACCGAGTTGATGACGACGGTGTCGAAACGGCGGCGGGGCAGGCCGGAGAGGTCGTGCGCCGGCCGGCAGGACAACCGCACGTGCTTCCACCCGCGTGCGCGGGCGAAATCCCGGAGCCGGTCGATCGAGACTCGTGAGAGGTCGGTTCCCCAGTACTCGTCGACCACGTCGGCCAGTGGGGTCATCAGCAGACCGGAACCCGCGCCGACCTCCAGGACCCGGCCGGGACCGAACCGCAGCACCGCGTCCACCGCGGCCCGCTGCCATTCCCGCATCTCCTCGACCGGGATCGGGCCACCGGTGAACGAGCTGTTCCAGCCCACGAAGTCGTTGCCCGCGTCACCGGAGAAGCCGGTGTAGACCTGGTCGTAGAGGTCATTCCACTCGGACAGCTGATCGTCGAAGCCCGTGGTCTGCGTCCGCGCCGCCAGCACGGTGTACGCCGCGAGGGAGACTGCTCCCGAACGGTCCCGGTGCGGCACCACCACCGCCCGCTCGACCGACGGCTGGTTCGCGAGGACGCGCTCGACCTCGGCGGGTTCGACCCGGAAGCCCCGGATCTTCACCTGCTCGTCGGAGCGCCCCAGGTACTCCAGCTCGCCGTCGGCGTTCCACCGGACGACGTCGCCGGTCCGGTACATCCTCGATCCGGGGTCGCCGAACGGGCTCGCGACGAACCGCGACGCCGTCAGGCCGCCCCGGTCGAGGTACCCCCTGGCCAGACCTGCGCCGCCGATGTACAACTCGCCCGGTATGCCGGGAGCGGTCGGCCGCAGCGTCTCGTCCAGGACGTACAGCTCGGCGTTGAGCACCGGCTTGCCGATCGGTGCGCGCGCCTCGGCCAGCGGGAACGTGTGCGAGGCGGCGACCGTGCACTCGGTCGGGCCGTACGCGTTCACGACAGCACGCCCCGGCAGCCACAGCCGGACGAGTTCCGGCGGGCAGGCCTCCGCGCCGACGCTGAGCATGCGGAACTCGGGCAGCCGGCCGGCCGTCTCCGGCGCCAGGGTGCCCAGCGCGGACGGCGGGATGTGCGCGTGGGTGATGCGGTGCTCGGCCAGTGCCTGGGCGAGTTCGTCGCCGGCCAGGCGGTGCTGGCCGGCGATGACCAGCCGGGCCCCGGAGCTGAACGCCCACACCATCTCCAGCACGGAGGCGTCCACGCTCGGCGACGACAGCTGCAGCACCCGGCTGTCCTCGTCCGCCGCGCACCGCTGCCGCAGGGTCTCGGCAAATCCGGCGAGGCCGCGGTGGGTCACGACGACGCCCTTGGGCCGGCCGGTCGAACCGGACGTGTAGATGACGTAGGCGGGGTTGTCGACGTTCACCGGCCGGATGCGGTCATCGTCGGTGGGGTTGTCCTCCCGGCCCGTCTGCCGGCAGACGTCCTCGTCCTCGTCGACCATGACCAGCTCGCAGGTCAGGTCGGAGGGCAGGTTCTCGGCCCCGTCGCGGGTGGTCAGCACCAGCCGGGGGGACGAGTCGGTGATCACGTGCCGGTTGCGGCGGGCCGGGAAGACAAGGTCCACCGGCACGTACGCCGAACCGGCCTTGAGCACTCCGAGCAGCGCGGCCACCAGGCCGGCGGACCGCGGCATCGCGATGCCGACCAGGTCCTCGGGGCCGATGCCCCGGTCGATGAGGCGGCCGGCGACGTGGTTGGCGTAACGGTTCAGCTCACGGTAGGTCCAGACGTTGCCGCCGTCGCTCACTGCGATGGCGTCCGGCGTGGCCGCCACCTGCCGCTCGAACAGATCACTGAAGGTCACCGGCACGACGTCCTGCTCGTGCCGGTGCCAGCCGGCCAGCCGGGAGGCGTCGTCGGGGGTGGTGACGTCCAGGCTGTCGATCCGGCGACCAGGATCCGCCACGACCTGGCGGATCAACTGGGACCAGCGCTCGACGACGGCCTGGGCCGTCTGCGGGTCGTAAAGGTCGGCGGCGTACTCCACGGTGCCGCTGATGCCGGCCGGTGCGCCGTCGGGCGTCGTGCTCTCGGTGACGCTCAGCGACAGGTCGAAGCGGGCGGTGCCGGTCGGCACCGTCTCGGCGCGTACCCGGAGTCCGGGCAGGTCGAAGGGGACGGAGGTGTTGTTCTGCAGGACCAGCGCTACCTGGAACAGCGACTGGCGTCCGGCGGTCCGGGTCGGGTTGAGGCTCTCGACCAGTTGCTCGAACGGGATGTCCTGATGGCTGTACGCCGCGAGGCTGGTGTCGCGCACCCGGTGCAGCAGATCCGCGAACCGTGGCGCGTCGGCCGTGTCGGTGCGCAGCACCAGCATATTGACGAAGAGCCCGACCAGGTCGTCGAGGGCGGGCTCGGACCGGCCGGCGACACCGGCGCCGATGGCGATGTCGGTGCCCGCGCCGAGCCGGGTCAGCAGCGCCGCCAGGGCCGCCTGCAGAACCATGTAGACGGTGGCGCCGTTGGCGCGGGCGAGCTCCGATATACCGGCGTGCAGCTCGGCGTCCAGGGTGATCGGGACAACGCCGCCCTGGTAGGTCGCCACGGCCGGCCGGAGCCGGTCGCCGTGCACGGTGATCTCGTCGGGGAGCTCGGCAAGCTGCTCGCGCCAGTACCGCAACTGCTCGTTCAGCGGGCTGGCCGGGTCGTCCTCGTCGCCGAGCATCGCGCGTTGCCAGAGCGTGTAGTCGGCGTACTGGACCGGGAGCGGCGGCCACTGCGGTGCGGCCCCGTCGCGCCGCGCGGAGTAGGCGGTGACCAGGTCCCTGGCCAGCGGTGCCCCGGACCAGCCGTCGCCGGCGATGTGGTGGATGACGAGCATCAGCACGGACTCGTCCGGGCCGAGGACGAGCAGCTCGGCCCGGACCGGGATCTGCCGCGCCAGGTCGAACGCGTGCCGCGCCGACCGACGCAGTTCGTCGGCCAGGTCCGCCGCGTCGATCCGGCGGACGGGCAGGTCCGGACGTACGTCGTCGGGCGGCAGGATCTGCTGGTACGGCTGCCCGTCGATCTCCGGGAAGAGGGTGCGCAGCGGTTCGTGTCGGCGGACGACGTCGGCCAGGGCAGCGGCGAGCGCGCCCGTGTCGACGGCGCCGGTCATGTGCAGGGCGAGCGGCATGTTGTACGTCGCCGACGGCCCTTGCAGCCGGTGCAGGAACCACAGCCGCTGCTGTGCGAAGGACAGCGGGATCCGCTCGGGCCGGGGCAGGCGGGTCAGCTCCGGGCGAGCCGGGCCGGCCTCCTGGCGCTGCAGGTGCGCGGCGAGGGCGGCCGGGGTCGGCCTCTCGAAAAAGTCCCTCATGTCGACGTCGAGGCCGAGGGTGCCGCGGATCCGGCCGATCAGCCGGCCGGCCAGCAGGGAGTGCCCGCCCAGGTCGAAGAAGCTGTCGTCGAAACCGATCTGCGGCAGCTCGAGGATCTCGGCGAACAGGACCCGGAGCATGTCCTCCAGCGGGCTGCGCGCGGTCCGGTCCAGCCCGGCCGGGGTGTACTCCGGGTCCGGAAGGGCGTCGCGGTCGACCTTGCCGTTCGGGGTCAGCGGCAGGCTGTCGAGCAGCACGACGCTCGCCGGGACCAGGTATGCCGGCAGTGTGGTGCGCAGTTCGTCACGCAGCTCCGCCGCGCTCGTCGCGACGGAGGAGGCCGGCACCACGTAGGCGGCGAGCTGCCGCTCCCCGCGGGCGTCGGCGCGTACGGCGACGGCCGCGTGCACGACGTCGGCCCGCCGCTGCAGCACCGCTTCGAGCTCGCCGGGCTCCACCCGGGCGCCACGGATCTTGACTTGGTCGTCGGCGCGGCGCAGGAACTCCAGCTGGCCGTCCGCGCGTTGCACGCCGACGTCTCCGGTGCGGTACATCCGCGAACCGGGCGGCCCGTAGGGGTCGGCGAGGAAGCGGGTGGCGGTCAGGCCCGGACGACGCAGATATCCCCGTGCCACGTTCGCGCCCGCGACGTACAGCTCGCCCGGCTGCCCCGGGGCGAGCTGCGCCAGCGCGTCGTCCAGCACGTAGACGCGGGTTTGCTCGACGGGTGTGCCGATCGGGGCATGAGTGCCGGTCAGCGGCGCGGTGAGAGTGGCGGCCACGGTGGTCTCGGTCGCGCCGTATCCGTTGATCAGCCGACGGCCCGCCGACCACCGGCGTACCAGCTCGGGCGGGCAGGTCTCGCCGCCGATGTGCACGGTGGTCAGGTCGGGCAGCAGGTTTTCGGCGTCCGGCGGAAGCGACGCGAGCACCGGGACCGGGAGCGTGACGCACGTGATCCGCTCCTCCCGGAGCACCCGGAGCAGGTCGTCACCCAAGAGCCGCTCGGCCTGGGGGACGACCAGGGTGCCACCGGTGGCCACCACGGTGAGCAGCTCCCAGATCGCGACGTCGAAACCGAGCGACGCCAGTTGCAGCACGCGCGGGGTGTCGCCGGGGTCGTGCTGACCGGTGATGGTGCGGGCGAGGTTGACCGTGCTGCTGTGGCTGACGCCGACGCCCTTCGGCGTCCCGGTGGAGCCGGACGTGTAGATGACGTACGCGAGGTGGTCCGCGGTGAGCGCGCAGACCCGGTCCGCGTCCCCGGGATTACTCTCGGGCTGCGCGGCCCAGGCCGAGACCACGGACCGGTCACCGACATGAACGGCCCCGGGGAAGCTGTCGTCCGCGCTGCCGGTCAGCACCAGGCTCGGCGCGGCGTCGCCCAGCAGGTAGCCGATGTGCTCGGCCGGCAGGACCGGGTCGAGCGGCAGATACACAGCGCCCGCTTTGAGCGTGCCGAGCAGTGCGGCGACCTGGTCGATGCCACGGGCCAGGGCGACGCCCACTGTCTGCTCCGGCCCGACGCCCCGCTCGATCAGCCACCACGCGATGCGGTTGGCGGCGGAGTTCAGCTCCCGGTACGACCACGAGCGGCCACCTTCGGTGATCATCGGCGCATCGGGGTGCGCCTCGACCATCGACTCGTACAACCGGACGATTGTGGGCCGCGCGCCGGGCAGTTGAGTCGGGGCCGCTACATCAGCAGAGCTCATGCTCACTTCCATCGGGTCGTCGGGGCGGCGAGATCGTGATCGGGGGCGTCAGACGCGGTCGAACGGGCCGCTGTCGACCTCGAGCGGCGTGTGGTCGCGGCCTACGAGGTGCTCCGGGCGCGGGGCGCCGACCGGGCGCGGGGCGGCCGACACCGGGTTGTAGGTGAGGATCAGCAGGCGGCGGGCGAACGGGGAGACGTTGCTCCCGGACCCGTGGACGATCTGCGAGCTGAACAGCAGCACGCCGCCACGCGCGCCCTTCGGGCTGACCATTTCGTGCTGCTTGACCAGATCGGAGAGTTCGGCCGGGGTCAGGGAGTACGCGTCCGGGTCGATGTGGCCGGTGCCGTGCTCCTGCGCGGACGCACCGCGTTCCAGCGTGCCGAGGTGGTGCGAACCGCGCAGGAAGATCACCGGGCCGTTGAACTCGGTGACGTCATCGAGGAAGAGCGCGACGTTCACCTGCGAGGCGGCCGGCATGTTGTCGGCATCGCGCCAGACGATGTAGTCCTGGTGCCACGCCCACTGTTCGCCGCCGAACGCCTGCTTCGAGTTGATCTTCATCTGGTGTACGTAGAGGTCCTCGCCGGCGATCTGCCGAGCCGGGCCCAGCAGTCGCTCGGTGCGTACCAGCCGCTCGAAGACCGGGTGGCGGGTGTGCGAGGCGTAGATCGACCGCAGGGTGACGCCGTCGTTCTCGGTGATCAGACATGGGCCCGGCACGCGCTGGTCCTCGGCCAGCGCGATGCACAGGGCGTCGATCTCATCGCCGGAGAACGCGTTCTCCAGCAGCACGAATCCGTCGTTGTGGAAGCTGGCGAGCTGTTCCTCGGTGAGTTTCATGGCTCTCTCCGCGTGGACCTGTCGGCAGGACGTGGTGACCGTCGATCGCGTCATGTGCGGCGACCCGAGGTGTCGGATCAGTGGTGACGGAAGGCGACACGCAGCGAACGCGGGCCGGCGACTCCGGGCGTGTCGTAGTAGTCGACGGGCGTGCCCGTCACCTCGAACCGGCTGAAGCGGTCGAGCATCGCCTCGAGCGCGATCCCCAGCTCGAGGCGGGCCAGCGGCGCACCCAGGCAGTAGTGGATTCCATGGCCGAACCCCAGATGCCTGCGGGCGTCACGGTGGATGTCGAACCGGTCGGCCTCGGTGAAGAGCTGCTCGTCGCGGTTGCCGGAGATGAACGACAGCGACACGAACTGGCCCGCCGGCAACTGCTCGGCACCGACCGTGACCGCGCGGGTGGTGACGCGCATATTGCTGACTATCACCGGCCGGTACCGGAGGGTCTCCTCGATGGCCCCCGGAATCAGCGACCGGTCGGCGCGCACCTCGGCGGCCGCTGCGGGGTGCTCGTCGAGTGTCAGGACAATGTTCGCCAGCAGCAACGTGGTCGTCACATGACCGGCGAGCAGGAGGAGGTTGGCGAAGTTCACCACCTCTTCCTCGGTGAGCCGCTCCCCGCCGACCTCGGCCTGGGTCAGGCGGCTGATCAGATCGTCCTGGGGATTCGCCCGGCGCCGTCGGCAGTGGACCAACAGGTAGTCCAGCAGCTCCTGCTGGGTATCCGCGACGCGCTTTCGGACCGCCTCGTCCGTCAGGTCGCCCTTGTCGAACGAGAGCAGGCGCTGTGCCCAGTCACGGAACAGCTCCCATTCCTCCGTCGGCAGACCGAGCAGATCGCCGATCACCAGGACGGGAAGCGGATCGGAGAGGTCGGCGACGACGTCCATCTCGCCGCGGTCGGCGACGGCGTCGACCAGTCGGGCCGCTATGGCGGTGATCCTGGGCCGCAGCCCCGCGACCGCGCGGGCCGTGAACGAGCGACTCACCAGATCCCGCACCAGGCGATGCCGGGGCGGATCCATCGCCGTCAGGTTGCCGGCGGTGAGTTTGCCGGTGCCCATCTCCCCGGGCAGATGCCGCCACAGCTCCGACGAGAAGGCGGCCGGGTCTGCGGTGGCCTGCGTGATGTCACGGTGCCGGTAGAGCGTCCACACGCGAGTGAGCGGATCCTGATGCACCGGGTGGTGCAACCGCATGTCCCGCAACCACCGGTGCAGCGAGCGCCCTCCGTCCAGCGAGTACGCCGGTGCCGTTGCGATGCCGGTCTGCCGAAGATCCATACACGCTCACACTGCCCCCGCCGTCGTGCAGCCAGAAGATTCTTCGCAATCCTTGCGACGGCGGGCCCGTCACCGCACCAGGGGTCCACCCCAGGACAGACCCCAGGATGAATTCATGTGCACTCTGCGTAGTCCGGGGTTGTGGCAGTGAGTACGGGCGCGGGTACATTGCGGATCCGATGCCGAACTTCCGGTACGCCCGGGTCAGTTGCCACCGCAAGCAGACGGAGGGCAGCCGTGAGTGGCCAGCCTGTCAGCGATCAGCCGCATTCGAACAACGTCCATGCGCCGCCCAATGTGATGTCCGACCCGCACGCCGTGTACACGCATATGAGGGAGCAGGCAGCGGCCTGTCCCATGCGCTCGCTCGACGGGTCGTTGATGTGGGTCGTGGGCCGCCATGAGGGCGTACGGTCGATGCTCGCCGATCCCCGGTTCGCGAACGATCCGGCCTCGGTCCGGGGCGGCGCGCCGCTCATGCAGGTCAACGCGATGCGGAACCTCGGCCTCGCCGAGGAGCTCATCCCGTATCTCGCGGACACGCTCCTCGACAACGACGGAGCGAGCCACAGCAGGCTGCGACGTCTGGTGGCGCCCGCGTTCACCGCGCGGCGCATCCTCAATCTGCGTCCGCGCATCGAGCGGCTCACGGACGATCTCCTGGACGGGCTGGCGGAGCACGCCGAGGACGGCGTCGCCGACTTCCTCAGCCTGTTCGCCTACCCGCTGCCCATCACGGTGATCTGTGAACTCGTCGGGGTGCCGATGGCCGACCGCCCCGCGTGGCTGCGCTGGACCCACGCGCTCTCGTTCGAGCAGGAGAGGCTCGGGGAGACCCTCGGTCCGCTCGTGGAGTACACGCGAGGACTGGTCGAGCGTCGCCGGTCCCAGCCGACGGACGACCTGATCAGTGAACTGATCCGGGCGCAGGACGGCGACCGTCTCACCGACCGGGAACTGGTCACGATGGTGCTCAGCCTGGTCATCGCAGGGCACGACACCACGGCCAACTTCCTCGCCAACAGCGTCTGGGCGCTGCTGACCCACCCCGACCAGCTGGCGCTGATCCGCGCCGACCCGGAGCTGATGCCGCAGGCGGTGCACGAGTTGCTGCGCTGGTGCGGGCCCGTCCTGGTGTCGCGGATGCGGTACGTCACCGAGGACGCCGACCTCGGGTGGGCGGCGTTTCAGGCGGGAGACGCGGTGATGGCCGCGCTGAGCGGCGCCAACCATGATCCGCGCGAGTTCCCGGAGCCGGAGCGCCTGGACGTCACCCGCCGGCACCGGACCCGGGGGGAGGCTCATGTGTCGTTCGGCGCCGGGCCGCACTACTGCCTCGGCGCCGGGCTGGCACGCCATCAGGCCGAGATCGCGCTGGGCCGGTTGCTCGCCCGCTGGCCTGCGCTGGCACTGGCCGTGAAGCCCGAGGAGCTGAACTGGCAGCCGGTGTCCGGCATGCGGAAGCTCGAGCGCCTGCCGCTGCGGCTGAACGGGGCCGGCAGCACGTCCGCCTGACGGCCCGGCGGCGGACGCGGGCACCGCTTTCCGCCGTCGGCCTCACGGGTCGCCGGCGTCGGCGTCGCCCGCGCGGGCCAGTCCCCCGGACACGGGGCGGGTCGCGTCGAGGCCGCGCTCGCGCCATCGCTCGCTCTCGACGGGATCCAGATGCCGGCCTGCCCAGCCGTCGAGGTCGTGCGCGTAATCCTCCGGCGCATAGGCGGCCTGAGGGATCGTCAGCTCCGGTAGCTCCGCACCTGGCTCGTGCCGCAACGGGTGGGCCAGACCGGCGTGCCAGCGCTGCTCCTGAGGCAGCCATCGCTCGGCGACGGACTCGGTCCGGATACCGATCGCGACCGCGATCCCGGTCCAGTCGGAGCCGCTCTCCCGTGCGTGCAGGACCGCGGCCTCCACCAGCTTGTCGACGTGCGAGCGCACCCGGAGTGCCTGAAGCAGCAGTTCCTGCGCGGTTCGCTGGTCGTCATCGAGGGTGGGAACCAGGCGGAGCGCCTCGTCGACGGTGTCGCGGGCCCGGTCGGCGAGGACCAGACGTGCCAGTGCGGCGATCGTGTACGGGTTCGGTGGCCTATCGGACATGGAGGGCTCCGGATACGGCACGCGTGAAACGTGTGCCCGAGCGGTGTGACGACATCAGGCGATGCTATCCGCGGCCCAGTCCAGACCGTCCTGCGCGCAGTCCGCCGTCACCGCCTCGCAGACCGCGGCCGGGTCGTCATGCAGGAAGAAGTGGTTGCCGCCGAAGACGCGCACCCGGGCTCCCGGGGCCAACTGCCGCCACCCCTCCAGCGCCTCGACCGGGACGTCGCGGTCCGCCGCGGCACCGTACACCGAGACCGGCGACTTCAACGGGTACGCGAAATCCGGTGTGTACCGCTCGATCAAGTCCAGATCGGCACGGAGCGAGGCCAGGACCTGCGGGCCGAACTCAGGATCGGTCAGGAGGCTTTCGTCCGTACCGCCGAGCCGTCGGACGTAGGCGGTCATGCGGTCGTCGGACGCCCTGAGCACATCGGGCGGAAAGGTCCGCGGGAAGCCGGGAGGCGCAGCAGCGCACAGCACCGCACGCTCCGGGAGCGGCCCGGCCGAGTTCTCCAGCCGGCGCACCGTCTCCGCGGCGATCAACGCGCCGAGACTGTGCCCCAGCAGGACCCACGGCTCCGGGAGCTCGCGCACCACGCTCGCGAGGGCGGCGGCGCGGGACTCGATACTGGAGCGGCGTTCCGACCCGTCGGGCCGTTCCCAGTGCACGCCCCGGACCGCGATACCGCGCGGGCCGAACACCCGGTGCCAGGCGTGGAAGGCCACGGCGCTGCCACCGGCGTGCGGCACGCAGACCAGCGTCCGCTTCGCCTGCCGCTGCTCCCCGCCCAACGTGACGAGCCTTGCCTGCTCGGCGCTCATCGGCCCGCCTCCTCGTGGGCGTCGTGTGTCACGACCGGTTCCCGCGCGTGCTCCGCCCGGTAGGCGTAGACCTCGTACAACTCGGTGCCGCGCAGTGCGGGGTCCTGCCGCACCCGCAGCGAGAAGCCCACGTCCCGCAGCAAGTCGCTCAGTTGCGTGAGCCGTCCGCCCTCGTCGTGGACCTCCGCCACGACGGCGCCGATGCGCGGCCAGTCGGCGGCACCGACACCGCGCAGGACGTCGAGTTCGGCACGCTCGACGTCCACCTTGAGCAGGGCGACGGACCGGAGGCCCTGTTCACTCATGAGGTCGGAGACCGTCGTGACCGGGACCTGGATCGTCCGGCCGTCGTGCAGTCCGTCGATCATCATCTCGACGGCTTCCTCGTCGAGACCGCCATGGCGCAGGAAGGTCCTGGTGAGGGCGTCGTCGGCCGCTCGGTCGGCGTACAGGCCGGAGTTGCCGGGGGCCGCCGGGTAGTAGGTGAAGTCCTGGACCCCGGGCGCGGCTCCCACGGCGGTGCGCACCGCCGTCGCTCCCGGGACGTGGCGGGTGATGTTGTCCCGCAGACAGGCGAAGACGTCCGGTACCGGTTCCGCGGCGACGATCCGGAGCGTGCGCTGCGCGTCCGCGAACGCGATCGACACCAGTCCGATGTTGGCGCCGATGTCGAGAACCGTGTCGTGGGGGCGCAACTCCCGTGCGGCGAGCCCGTACAGGCCGCTGCCCGTCGCCTCCCGCCAGATGAGCAACGCCTCCGCGGGACTGGTGCACGACACCCGCCGACCGTCCGGGAGGCTCACCTCCTGCCGCGCCGCGCCAGGTATGGCGTGCGCGGTCCGTTCCTCGCTCATGATCGCTTCCTCCGGCTCGCGCGATGGGTCACGCGGCGACAAGTCGCACGGGCAGCGCGTCGTAGCCCCAGATCAGGATCGACCGCGTCCGCCGCGGCGGGCCGGTCAGCTCTGCGCCACGGACCCGCCGCAGCAGTTCCTCGAACAGGACGGTGAGCTCCCGCGTGGCGAGTGCCGCGCCGAGGCAGTAGTGGGGCCCGGCCGCGAAGGCGAGGTGGGGATTGGGCCGCCGGGTCACGTCGAATCGGTCGGGGTCCGGGAACATGGCGTCGTCGCGGTTGCCCGCGGCCAGCCACAGCGCCACCGGGTCGCCGGGTGCCAGCGCGTGACCGGCGATCTCCACCGGGGCGGTGGCGGTGCGCAACACGTGCATCGCGGGGCTGGTGAACCGCAGGATCTCCTGCACCGCGGTCGGCAGCAGATCCGGGTCCTCGCGCAACGACTCCCACTGCGATGGACTCCGCACCAGCGCCAGCAGGCCGCCGACGCTCGCGTGCCGTGTGGTCTCGTTGCCTCCCGACACGAGCCCGTCGCAGTTGAGGAAGATCTCCTCATCGGTGAGGGGCACGCCGTCGACCGTGCCGTGCGCCAGCGCGGTGACGATGTCCTCCTGGGGTTCGCGTCTGCGGCGGGCCAGCAGTTCCTCGTAGTACGAAAGGATGTCCACGTGTGCCGCGGCCGACGCGAGCGGGTCGGCCTCCGCGTCTGTTCCCGCACCGAAGGCCACCATGGTGCGGTCCAGCATGAAGTCCCGGTCGCCGGGCGGCACGCCGAGCATGTCGCAGATCACCGCGAGCGGCAGCCTGGCCGCGACCCGGGTGAAGTCGCACTCGCCGGCCTCCAGGGCCTCGTCCAGTACGGCGGTGACCGTGTCGCGCATGGTGCGCTCCAGCCGGGCCACCATGCGCGGGGTGAAGGCGCCGCTGACGATCCGTCGGATCCCGCCGTGCCGCGGCGGATCGGTGATGATCAGCATCTTGCCCGAGGCTTCGGCCGTCGCGGCGGGGTTCTGGTCCAGCCGCATGCCCTGCTGCGAGGTGAAGTTCTTGGTGTCCTTGACGACCCGGGAGATCTCGGCATGCGACAGCACGGCGTGGAACCGACGGCCGTCGTACTCGCCCTCGTGCACGGAAGCTGTCTGCCGCATCCGCTGCCAGAGCTCCTCGGGGCGTCCCTGAGCGTAGAGGTCCGGGTCGCAGAGCTCCAGTGAGCAGGGCGCGGTGACCGGTCGACCACGTGGCATACCGATGGCTCCTGGGGTGAGGGGACGAGCCGATTGTGTCCGGCGCCCGTCCTCGGGAGAACCCCAGAAGTTTTCCCCGGGTTCGCGACCGATTCCGGGGGTGCCGACCGAAACTCTGGGGGTGCGGTGAGCGACGTATCGGCTGCCGAGCCTTTCCATTCGAGAGGACGGGCCGCCTCTCCGAAGACCAAGGCCCATACCCTAGTTCGACCCTCGAAAATCATCCTGGACGCTCGGGCAGGCATCGTGTAATCTGAGTTCGCTCCTGCGTTCAGAAGTAAAATTGAGTAAATCAGCGTAAATCAGCAGTGAAATGTTCTCGGCCAGGCGATACGGGGAAGCACTGACCGTGGTAACTCACTTATTCGACAGCACACGCACCGAACTTCTCGAACGGCAAACGGAAATATCCGAGATCGAAAGAAAACTCGACGATCTGCGCGGCGGATTCGGTGGAGTTATCGCAGTCGAAGGTGCACCAGGGACAGGCAAGTCAAGCCTCCTGCATCTCCTGCACGGCAAGGCCGTCGACAACAAATTCCTGGTACTCCATGCAAGAGGAAACGAATTCGAGGGCTCGTTCGCCCTGGGAGCCGTCGCGCAACTCATTGAATCCGCAGCCGAGGACTCTCCGCGCGGAGATGCCCCCGCCCGACTGCACGGCTCGCGCATCGCGCGCCTACTGCACGGCGAACTGCCCGACGAGACGCACGCAGCGGAATGGCACGCACTGCTCCACGAGTTGCACCGCGTCTTTCTCGACCTCGCCAGTGACCAGCGCCTCGTACTCGTGGTCGACGACGCGCAATTGGCCGATCTGCCCTCGTTGCGGTTCCTCAGTTACCTCGCCGCCCGTGTCGGGCGCAGCCCCATCGTGCTGACCGTCGCCGTGGAGCCCCGCGGCCCCAGTCCGGCCGCCGACCTGCTGGGCTCCGTGGTCACTTCCTTCGAGTCGACGGTGCTCCGGCCGGCGCCGCTGAGCCTGCGGGCCCTCGAGCAGGTCGTCGCGGAGACCGTCGGCGGACCGGACCCCACGTCGGTCGCCGAGTCGATCTTCGAGGCGACCGACGGCAACCCGATGCTGGTGCGAGCCGTGCTCGACGAGGCGGCCACCGCCCCCGGGCGACCGGCCAGGACCGGCCGGGACTGGCTGACCAGACGCGCGCCCCGGAGTCTCATGCGCTGGATCATCCGCAAGCTGCGCAGCCTGCCGGGTCCGTCCCTCGAACTGGCCCAGGCGGTCGCGGTGCTGGGCCGAGCGACGGAACCGTGGGTGGTGGAACGGACCACCGGCGACACCGACGCCGGAGTCGAGAAGGCACTCGCCGCACTGATCGACGCGGAGATCCTGCTCGACGGCCCGGTGCTGCGGTTCGCGCAACCGCTGGTGCGCACAGCGGTCCAGGACAGCACCCCGCTGCTCACCCGCGGCCAGCTGCACGCCCGCGCGGCGCGGGCGCTGGCCACCACCGGGGCCTCGCCGGAGCAGATCGCCGGACATCTGCTGGAAGCGCCCGCTCAGGGCGATCAGCGGACCGTCAGAAGCCTGCTGGACGCGGCCGCGGCGGCGACAGCGCGGGGCGGCGAGCGGGAGACCATCCCTTACCTGCGCCGTGCCCTGCGCGAGCCACCGGCCGACCGCGACCTGCCGAGGGTCCTGACCCGCCTCGGCACGGCGGAACTGTCGGTCGACCACGAGGCGGCCGCCGGACACCTCAGGGAAGCGCTGGAGCACACGTCCGACCCGGACGCCCGCGGCGCCGTCGCGCGGGACCTGGCCTGGGCGCTCGCGGCCGGTTCCCGGTTCGAGGAGGCCGTCACCGTGCTGGCCGACACGATGGTCGACCTTCCGATGGGGGATGCCGTCGCGGATCTGGACGACACGCTGTCCTGGATCGGCAGGCTGTCCCCCGGGGCCCGTGATCTCCGCCGACAACGCCTGGCCCAGATCCAGGAGCAGTCGGCCGGAACAAGCTCCAACGGAAGAGTTCACGTCCTCCTCGACCAACTGTGGAACGGAACGGACGCCACGCGCATGGCGGACTCGGCCGACGACGTGCTGCGCCGGGCGGGCCTGCCGGCCGAGAACGGCGTCGGGTGGGGTGCGGCCCTCACCGCGACCTGGTCCCTGGCGGTCTGCGACCGGCTACCGGAAGCACGCCGCGCCGTACGGGCACTGGCTGACGAGTCCCGGCGTCGCGGCGTCCACCTGTTCCACCTCGACCACTGCCTGCAGGCGTACGTCGAGCTGCGGCTCGGGCAGGTGTCCGCCGCCGCCGGGCTCGCCGCTACGGCCCTGGAGGCGAGCGAGTCGGCGGGCCGCCCCACGATCGCGCAACCGATGGCGGCGGCGGCCCTGGTCGAGGCGCTGATCGAGCAGGGCGACCTGGAGCGGGCCACCACTGAGCTGTCGGCACGTGAGCTGCTCGCCGTCGAGGGCGACACAACCGCCCACCTCCCCCTGCTGCGTGCCCGCGGACGGCTGCGGCTCGCGCTCGGACAGACCGACGCGGGGGTGGCCGACCTGGTGAGGGGACGAGGACTCGACGCGGACCTCGGCCCGGCGGCGGGGTCGGTCGGTACGTGGGCCCTGGTGATCACGGCCCTCCACCGCAGCGGACGGGTGCGGGAGGCGCGCGAGCTGGGCGAGGAGGAGCTCGCCCGTGCGTACGCCTTCGGAGCCGCCCGCCCCCTGGCCGTCGTGTTGCGGGCCCTGGCCTCGACCGCGGCCCCGGACCGGGCCCTGCGCCTGCTGGAGGAGGCCGTCGACCTGCTGGACGGCTCACCGGCACTCCTCGAACGGGCCCACACTCTGTACCTCCATGGCAGGGCGCTGGGCAGAGCCGGCAGGACATCGACGGCACGCGAGCAGCTCCGGCTCGCCGTCGAGCTGGCCGGTGACTGCGGGGCGTACCCCCTGCACAGCCGCGCCCGGGAGGAGTTGCTGGCGCTCGGCACCCCGGCACGCGGCCCGGGCCGCCGCAAGCGGTCTCCGTCCACGCTGACGCCCGCCGAAGAGCGGGTGGCGGCCCTGGCCGCCGAGGGCCTGAGCAACCGGGACATCTCGCAGGCGCTCTTCGTGACGGTCAAGACAGTGGAGTGGCACCTCACGCAGGCCTACCGGAAGCTCGGCGTCGACTCACGGGAGAACCTCCCCTGCGCGCTCGGCGCCTCGTCCCCGGAGCCCCACTGAGGCGCGGGACAGCGAGGATCAACCTGCCGCCCAGGACGGTAGGTTGGCGCGTCATGAAGTATTTCGGCCAGGACATACTCACCGTCGCCGACCAGCTCTCCGAGGCGTACGCGGAGGTCTTCGGGGTGCCGCCGTGGGAGGACCGGGAGCCGGAGGCGACCAGGGTGGAGTTCCGGGAGCGACTGGAGAAGGACGCGCTTCGCCCCGGATTCCGCGCCGTACTGGCGCTGTCCGACACCGGTGAGGTCGACGGCTTCGCCACGGGGTGGATCACCCAGGCCCCGTTCCGCGCCGACCGCGCCTATCCGAAGGTGACCCGACGGCTCGGCGCGGACCGCGTGAACCAACTGCTGGTGGGCGCCCTGGAGATCGACGAACTGGGAGTGCGGGCACGCGCGCGTGGCGGCGGTCTCGGGCAACGGCTCCTGTCCGCGCTCACCGCCACCGCACCTGATGGCCGGGCGTGGTTGCTGACCTGGAATCAGGCGCACGACGCCGTGGCGTTCTACCGCCGCATCGGCTGGCAGGAGCTCGAACCGGTGCCGGGCGACGAGACGGACGTCGTGGTGTTCCTCTCGACGAGCGTCCGCCGCCCCACGTTCACCTGACAGTCGTACGGCGTTCGACGCGGGGCCCAACTGTGGCCGCTGTCGTCGAACTTGCTCCTCAGGAGGCCCTGATGTCCCCGTACGCCACCGGCCGGCGCCGCGTCCACCGTTCCCTCGCCGTGGGTGTGCCGCTGGCGGTGGTGGCCGCCGCGCTGGTGGCGGCAGGGCCGACCTCGGGGTCGACGACCACGGCCCCGTACGTCACCCGTACGGCCACGCTCGGCGACATCCCGCTCGGCACGTTCAGTAACGCGCTGCTGCCGGGCACGGTGGCCGACGACCGGGGCGTGGACCTCGGTGGCATCGGCAGTGACATCTATCCGGCAGGCCGCAGGGGCGAGTTCTGGACGGTCACCGACCGCGGGCCCAACGGCCAGATCAAGGTGGACGGCACCAAGCGCCGTACCTTCCCCGTGCCCGGCTTCGACCCGGCGATCGTGAAGATCCGGGTTTCCGGTGACACCGTGAAGGTGCTGGACGCGATCCCGATCACCACCTCCTCCGGGAAGCCGGTCACCGGCCTGCCGAACCAGAAGGGCCGCGACGAGGCGCCGTACTCCTATGACGCGCGGACGCCCCTGCCGTACAACGCGAACGGGCTGGACACCGAGGGCGTCGTGCGGGCCGGGGACGGGAGTTTCTGGCTTGTCGAGGAGTACGGGCCCTCCCTGGTGCATGTCTCCGCGCGCGGGAGGGTGCTGGCGCGCTATGTGCCCGAGGGGCTGAACCTCACGGGCGCGGACTACCCGGTCGTGGAGGCGCTGCCGTCCGTCCTGCTGCACCGGAAGATCAACCGGGGCTTCGAGGGACTCGCCCAACTGCCCGGCGGTGACCTGGTGATGGCCGTGCAGAGTCCGCTGTCCCTTCCTGACGGGGACGCGGGGGACGCCTCGCGCACCACGCGGCTGCTGCGCTTCTCGCCGAAGAAGGAGGCGGTCACCGCCGAGTACGCGTACCGCTTCGACCCGGTGAACGTGGTGGACCCGAGCGAGGACGACACCTCGGAGCTGAAGATCTCTTCGGTGGTCGCCGTGGGCTGGGACCGGCTGCTGGTCGAGGAGCGCACGGACAAGGCCGCGCGGCTGCAGATCGTGCGCCTGGGACGCGAGGCGAACATTCTGGGCGGCCCCTGGGACGACGACACGACCTCCCCGTCGCTGGAGCAGCTCGACGACCCGGCCGCCTCCGGTGTGCCCGTCCTGGCCAAGCGCCTGGTCGTCGACCTGGGCACGGTCGACGGCGTGCCCGGGAAGATCGAGGGCGTCGCGCGCGTGGATCGCTACACCCTCGCCCTGATCAACGACAACGACTTCGGCATGACGGACGGCACCGGCGCGTTCGACGCGAACGGCCGGCTCGTGGACAGCGGCGTCGAGACGAGCGTGACGTACGTGCGGCTGCCGCGCGGGATCTGATCCCAGGACCGTGAGAGTGCGGCACGCGCGCGTGCCGCACGCAACACGTCGCCCTACGGCAGGTCGACATCCAGCGACGGCAGCAGTGACTCGATGTCGCTCGGGAAGCCGCTCGGCAGTTCGCTCGGGAATCCCGAGGGCAGCGAAGGCACCTCGCTGGGCAGTCTGCTGGGCAACTCGGTCGGGATGTCCAGGGACGGCCGCGGAGTGCCGCTCGTGCTGCTCTCGGCGGGCGTCTTCTCGTCCGGCGAATCGTCGCCTCCCGAGGCGACCAGCACCACGGCGACGACGACGGCGACGCCCACGAGTGCGGCGATCAGGATGAACAGCGGATTGCGGCGCCGTCCGGGGCCGCCGTCCGGTGGCTGCTGTGGCGGCGGCCAGTCACCGTACGACGGTGGTCCGAAACCACCGCCCGGAGGCGGCGTCCCACCCGGAGGCCCGGGCGGCTGAGGCGGTACGGGCGGCATGGCCATACCGTCAAGCCTCCCCGCGGACCGGGGCGGCGCGCGACCCCCGCACGGCGGTTGATACGGACTCATGGCATGGATCGCATGGTTCCGGAGCATTCCGCGCGGGGACCGTCCGACAGCCGCCTCTCACCGGCACGCGCGCGTGGTCAGCCGCGCGCCCCCAGCAGATGGTCCATGGCCAGCTGGTCGAGCCGCTCGAAGGCCATCCCGCGCGCGGCGGTCGCCTCCACGTCGAACTCCTCGAAGGCCGAGCGGTCGGCGAGCAGCGCCTGCAGACCGTCCGCGGCCGTCGGCTGCGCCAGCTCGTCCAGTCGCGAGGCACGCAGGGCCTCCTGGACCTCCGGGTCGGCACGGAAGGCGGCCGCACGGTCCTTCAGGATGAGGTAGTTGCGCATGCAGCCCGCGGCCGACGCCCACACGCCGTCCAGGTCCTCGGTCCGCGGCGGCTTGAAGTCGAAGTGGCGGGGCCCGGCGTAACCGGCGCTCTCCAGGAGGTCGACCAGCCAGAACGCGGATCGCAGGTCGCCGGCGCCGAAGCGCAGGTCCTGGTCGTACTTGATGCCGGACTGGCCGTTGAGGTCGATGTGGAAGAGCTTGCCCGCCCACAGAGCCTGCGCGATGCCGTGCGGGAAGTTCAGCCCGGCCATCTGCTCATGGCCGACCTCGGGGTTCACGCCGTACAGCTCGGGGCGCTCCAGGCGCTCGATGAACGCCAGGGCGTGGCCGACGGTGGGCAGCAGGATGTCGCCGCGCGGCTCGTTCGGCTTGGGCTCGATCGCGAACTTCAGGTCGTAGCCCTGGGAGATGACGTACTCGCCGAGGAGGTCGAAAGCCTCCTTCATACGGTCCAGAGCGACGCGTACGTCCTTGGCGGCGCCGGACTCGGCACCCTCCCGGCCGCCCCAGGCGACGTAGGTCTTGGCCCCGAGCTCTACCGCCAGGTCGACGTTGCGGATCGTCTTGCGCAGGGCGTAGCGCCGCACGTCACGGTCGTTCGCCGTGAAGGCGCCGTCCTTGAAGACGGGGTGCGTGAAGAGGTTCGTCGTGGCCATCGGCACGGTCATGCCGGTCGTGTCGAGCGCCTGACGGAAGCGCTTGATGTGGGACTCGCGCTCGGTGTCCGAGGACCCGAAGGGGATCAGGTCGTCGTCGTGGAAGGTGACTCCGTAGGCGCCGAGCTCGGCCAGGCGCTGCACCGACTCGACGGGGTCGAGGGCGCGCCGCGTGGCGTCGCCGAACGGGTCCCTTCCCTGCCAGCCGACGGTCCACAGGCCGAAGGTGAACCTGTCCTCGGGGGTGGGCTGGTAGTTCATGCCGCGGCTCCCTTGCTCGCTTGCGACTGTTGCTCACGACTATTTCGTCATGGCGCTTTACAAATTAGTATGCGGAGGCATCTCTGGGAAGAGACATGGTGTCTTTCGTCAGACACGAGCCAGACATGAGCCACGCGTGAGCCGCGGAAACGTGAGCCGCAGAAGAGGGAGAGCCCGATGTCAGCAGCCGAGGGTCCGCTCGTCGTCGGCGTGGACACGTCCACCCAGTCCACCAAGGCACTGGTCGTCGACGCGTCCACCGGTGAGGTCGTCGCGAGCGGCCAGGCGCCGCACACCGTGTCCTCCGGGGCGGGCCGGGAGAGCGATCCGCGCCAGTGGTGGGACGCCCTGTGCGAGGCCCTGCGCCAGTGCGGTGACGCGGCGCACGAGGCCGCGGCGGTGTCGATCGGCGGCCAGCAGCACGGGCTCGTCACGCTGGACGCCCAGGGCGATCCGGTACGCCCCGCCCTGCTGTGGAACGACGTGCGCTCGGCGCCGCAGGCACGCCGGCTGACCGAGGAGCTGGGCGGCGCGAAGTTCTGGGCCGAGCGCACCGGGCTCGTCCCCGCACCGTCCTTCACGGTCACGAAGTGGGCCTGGCTGGCCGAGCACGAGCCGGACGCGGTCCGCGCCACCAAGGCCGTACGCCTCCCCCACGACTACCTCACCGAACGCCTCACCGGGGAGGGCACGACCGATCGCGGTGACGCGTCCGGGACAGGCTGGTGGGCGTCCGGGTCCGAGGCGTACGACGAGGAGATCCTCGCGCACGTCGGGCTCGACCCCGCCCTCCTGCCGCGCGTGGTACGGCCCGGCGAAGTCGCGGGCACCGTGCGCGACAGCCATGACCTGCCCTTCTCCAAGGGCACCCTGGTCGCCCCGGGCACCGGCGACAACGCCGCCGCCGCGCTGGGCCTCGGACTGCGTCCCGGCACCCCGGTGCTGAGCCTGGGCACCTCGGGCACGGTGTACGCGGTGTCGAAGCGGCGCCCCACCGACCCGACCGGAACCGTGGCCGGCTTCGCCGACGCGCACGGCGACTGGCTGCCGCTGGCCTGCACCCTGAACTGCACGCTCGCCGTCGACCGCGTCGCTTCCCTGCTGGGCCTGGACCGCGAGGCCGTGGAGCCCGCCACCGGCATCACCCTGCTGCCCTATCTGGACGGCGAACGCACACCCGCCCTCCCCCACGCCTCCGGCCTGCTGCACGGCCTGCGCCATGACACCACCGCGGGCCAGCTCCTCCAGGCCGCCTACGACGGCGCCGTGCACGCGCTCCTGGGCGCGCTCGACCTGGTCCTCGGCGAAGACGACGAGGACGCGGACCGTTCGGCCCCGCTGCTGCTGATCGGCGGCGGCGCCCGGGGCACGGCCTGGCAGCAGACCGTACGACGGCTGTCGGGACGCCCCGTGCAGGTGCCCGAGGCCAAGGAACTGGTCGCGCTCGGCGCCGCCGCCCAGGCGGCCGGCCTGCTGACCGGCGAGGATCCGGCCGCGGTGGCCCGGCGCTGGCGGACCGCCGAGGGTCCGGTGCTGGACGCGGTGGAGCGGGACGAGGCGACCCTGGCGAGGATCTCCGGGGTACTCTCCGACGCGGCCCCGCTGCTCGAGCGGAGCGCGGAGAACCACTGAGGACGACGGAGGAATGACCGCACCGCTGCACGAGGCCCGCCCGGGAGGAACCGGGCGCGCGCTGCCCGACACACAACAGGGCATGCGCCGGCGCAACCTCGCCCGGGTGATGCACACCGTCAGTGCCGAGGGGCCGCTCTCCCGTGCCGCCGTCGCCTCACGCATCGGGCTGACCCGTGCCGCGGTGTCGACCCTCGTCGACGAGCTGATCCGCTCGGGCCTGCTGGAGGAGCTGGGCCCCGAGCGGCCCGGCCGGGTGGGAAGGCCCGGCTCGGCGCTCGCCGTCAGCGGACACGGGCCGGCGGGGATCGGCGCGGAGGTCGGCGTGGATCACCTCGCGGTGTGCGCGGTCGATCTGCGCGGAGAGGTGCGGGCGCGGGCCGTGCGGTACGGCACGAACCGTGGGCGCTCGCCCCTTCCGGTGATCGAGGAGCTCACCGAGCTGGTGGGCCGGATCGTCGCCGAGGCCGAGCGTGAGGGCCTGTGGCCGGCCGGGCTCGCCGTGGCCGTGCCGGGCCTGGTGGCACGCGACGCGCGAACGGTCGTACGCGCCCCGAACCTCGACTGGCACGACACCGACCTCGGCGCCCTGCTGCCCGCGCATCTCCCGCTGACCGTCGACAACGAGGCCAACTTCGGCGCGCTCGCCGAACTCCGGCTCGGCGAGGGCACCCCGAGCGACTTCCTGCATGTGTCCGCCGAGATCGGCATCGGCGCGGCGGTCGTCGTGGACGGGCGACTGCTGCGCGGGACACGGGGTTTCGCGGGCGAGCTGGGGCATGTGCCGGTCCGTCCGGACGGGCCCGCGTGTCCGTGCGGAGGCCGCGGGTGTCTGGAGCAGTACGCCGGTGAGGAGGCGGTGCTGCGAGCGGCCGGTCTGGAACTGGGCGAGGACCGCGTCGGGCTGCTCGCGGGGCGCGCCGCGGACGGCGACCCGGACGTACGACGTGCGCTGCGCGACGCGGGAGAGGCGCTCGGCATCGCGCTGACGGGGGCCGTCAATCTGCTGGACCCCGAGGGCGTGGTGCTGGGCGGCGCGCTGGCCGGGCTCGCGCCGTGGCTGCTGCCCTCGCTGGAAGCCGAGTTGGCCCGCCGGACAGCGGGGCCCGCATGTCCCGTGGCCGTGTCGCGACTGGGCCCGCAGGGGCCGTTGCTGGGTGCCGCGCACTCGGTCGTACGGGCGGTGCTCGACGATCCGGCGGCCGTGGCCGAACGCGCCTGATCGACGGATGCCCCAGCGGCAGCAGCCGAACTTGCCTGGTCACAGCCCGACTTCACCCGGCCGGGTGAGCGAGTTTTCCACAATGCCGGGCCTGTCCACGGATACACGGCATGCGCTGCTGTCCCACCCGTATGCGACGTACCTTGATGCACCGGCCCTTCCACCGAACGGAGCTGTGCAGCGATGAGCGACCCCCGGATTCTGACCGTGCGCCCCGAACCGGGCGAGTACGCCTGGACGTTCGGCGGAGTGCCACCCGTGGCCCGGATCGCGCCGGGCACGGTCCTCGATCTCTATACGGAGGACTGCTTCGCCGGACGTGTGCGGTCCGAGAAGGACCTGGTGTCACAGGTGTGCGAGTTCCCGTTCCTCAACCCGCAGACCGGCCCCTTCCACATCGAGGGCGCGGAGCCGGGCGACACCGTCGCCGTGCACTTCGTGTCGATCGAACCGGCCCGGGACTGGGCCGCGTCGACCACCGTCCCGCTGTTCGGCGCGCTCACCTCGACGCACACCACGGCCACGTTGCAGCCGCCGCTTCCGGAGACGGTCTGGATCTGGCAGCTCGACCGTACCCGCCGCACGGCCCTGTTCCGGGCGCACGACAGCGACATCGAGGCCGAGCTGCCCCTCGACCCGATGCACGGCACCGTGGGCGTGGCTCCCGCCAACCTGGAAGTGCGCTCGGCCCTGGTGCCCGACGCGCACGGCGGCAACATGGACACACCCGAGATGCGAGCCGGCGTCACCTGCTATCTCGGGGTGAACGTCGAGGGCGCTCTGCTCAGCCTCGGAGACGGCCACGCCCGGCAGGGCGAGGGCGAGACCTGCGGAGTCGCCGTCGAGTGCGCGATGAACACGGTGGTGGTCGTCGAGCTGCTCAAGGGACTCGCCACGCCCTGGCCGCGCATCGAGTCGGACAGCCACATCATCTCGACGGGCTCGGCGCGCCCGCTGGAGGACGCGTTCCGGATATCCCAGCTCGACCTGGTGCGGTGGCTGGTGCGCGACTACGGCTTCAGTGAGCTGGACGCGTACCAATTCGCGACCCAGTGCGTCGAGTCGCCGTTGGCCAATGTGTGCGACACCAACTACACCTGCGTGGCCAAGCTCCGCAAGCAGTGGCTGCCCGCGCGCGAGACTCATCGCGGCGTGCATGCTCGGCTGCGGGAGACGGCAGCGACCCTGCGCAACTGAGCATGACTTCCTCACCATCGAAAGGCACGGCCCCCATGGAACGGGCAAGACCGCTCCCCACGCGACGCCGGCTGCTGAAGGGCGCCGCCCTGGCCGCCGTACCGTACGCGCTGCTCCCCGACGCGCCCGCCGGAGCGCGCGTCCAGGCCGTCGACCACCCGTCGGCCGAGTGGCAGCCGGCGACCAGCTCCAACTACACGGCGGCAGAACCAGCTACGGGTCGAGTGGTCGACCGCGTGATCATCCATGTCACGCAGGCGACCTTCACCACCACCCTGTCCATCTTCCAGAACCCGAAGAAGGAGGTGTCCGCGCACTACGTCGTCCGCTCGTCCGACGGTCATGTGGCGCAGTGCGTCCGGGAGTCCGACATCGCCTGGCACGCGGGGAACTGGGAGTACAACACGAACAGCATCGGCATCGAGCACGAGGGCTGGGTGGACCGGCCCGCCCACTTCACCGACGTGATGTACGAGGAGTCGGCCGCGCTCACCGCGGCGATCTGCACCAGACACGGCATCCCGAGGGACCGCGCGCACATCATCGGACACCACGAGGTGCCGGGCACGGATCACACCGATCCCGGACCGAACTGGGACTGGGCGCGCTATCTGAGACTGGTCGGTCGAGCCTGACCGGGTGCCACACGCCTCGTTCGGGTGGCCCCGGTCGAAGTGGTTGTCCACGCGCGCACCCGGAGTGACGATGTCCCCAGCCGCATCGCCGTCCGGGAGGCCGAGTTGACCGATCCATGGGTGGCCCTGGAACCGGGGGCGGACCCTGCCGAGCGTGTGCGGATGCTGCGTCGTGCGCATGAGACGTTCACCGAGGCGGGCACGGTGCCGCGGCCGGTGCGTGCGGTGGTGGCCGACTCATGGCGGCGTTCCGTGCGGGCGGGGGTCGGACCCGACGGCACGGCGAGGGTGGAGCTCGCGGACGGTGACCTCGGTGCCTATCGGGCCGAGCATCCGCTGGCACGGGTGATGCCGCTGATCCGGGAGCTCATGGGCACGTTCGCGGCCGACGGCGAGCATCTGCTCGCGGTGTGCGACGCCCGCGGCAGGCTGCTGTGGGTCGAGGGCCATCCGACGACCCGGCGACGGGCGGACCGGATGAACTTCGTGCCCGGCGCGCGCTGGGCGGAGACCGCGGTCGGCACGAACGCGCCGGGCACGGCAGTCGCCGTCGACCGTCCGGTGCAGGTCTTCGCCGCCGAGCACTTCATCCGGCGGGTGCAGCCCTGGACCTGCGCGGCGGCTCCGGTGCACGATCCGCGCACCGGGCGGGTGCTGGGCGCGGTGGACATCACCGGCGGGGACGGGCTCGCGCATCCGCACAGCCTGGGCTTCGTCCAGGCGGTCGCTCGGGCCGCCGAGTCCCAGCTGGCCCTGCTCCCCGAGGGGCAACCGGTCGCCGGCACACCCGAGTTGAGCGCCCTGGGCCGCGATGAGGCACTGCTCGTCTCGGGAGGTCGCCGGCTCAGGCTGAGCCGTCGGCACAGCGAGATCCTGGTGCTGCTGGCCCGCCATCCGGAGGGGCTGACCGGCGACGAATTGCTGTGCGCGCTGTACGAGGACGAGTCGGTGCCACCGGTGACGCTGCGCGCCGAACTGGCCCGGCTGCGCAGACTTCTCGGCCCCGGGCTGCTGGCCTCGCGGCCCTACCGGCTGACCCTGCCGGTCGAGTCCGACGTCGCCGTCGTCGAGCGGCGCCTGGAGACCGGTGCGGTCACGGCAGCGGTGACGGCGTATACCGGGCCGCTGCTGCCCGCCTCGCAGGCACCGGCCGTGGCGCGGCTGAGGCACCGCCTGGCCGACGGCCTCCGGACGGCACTGATCACCCGCGGCGACCCCGACCTGCTGGCCGACTGGGCACACGCGGCGTGGGGCGAGGACGACCTCGAGGTCTGGCGCGCGCTGGCCGCCGTACGCCCAACCGCAGCGGTCCGCTCGCGGCTGGCCGCGCTGGAGTCGGAGCTGTCGGCACCGACCGACCGGCCACGCGCCGACCGGCCACGCAGGCCGGTCCGCTGACCGGACGCCACGCGCGGCCGGCTCACCTCAGCACCGGCCACGCAACGTACTCGCAACGTCCCCGTCCCTACCCTCGCGCCGAGAGCTGCCCAACGGCGGGCAGCGCAGCTCCGGGAGGCAGAGCACCATGACCCGTTACGCGGCGCCCGGCACAGAGGGCGCGATCGTCTCCTACCAGGCGCGCTACGACCACTTCATCGGTGGCGAGTGGGTGCCGCCGATCCGCGGGCAGTACTTCGAGAACCCCTCGCCGGTGAACGGGCAGCCGTTCACGGAGGTCGCGCGCGGCACCGCGGAGGACGTGGAGCGGGCGCTCGACGCGGCGCACGCGGCCGCTCCTTCCTGGGGCCGGACGTCGGTGACCGAGCGGTCCGACATCCTGCTCAAGATCGCCGACCGTATGGCGGCTCACCTGGAGCCGCTGGCGGTCGCCGAGAGCTGGGAGAACGGCAAGCCGGTCCGCGAGACCCTCGCCGCCGACATTCCGCTCGCCATCGACCACTTCCGCTACTTCGCGGGCGCGATCCGCTCTCAGGAGGGCTCGCTGGGCGAGCTCGACGACGACACGGTGGCGTACCACTTCCATGAACCGCTGGGCGTCGTGGCGCAGATCATCCCCTGGAACTTCCCTATTCTCATGGCGACTTGGAAGCTCGCCCCCGCGCTCGCCGCGGGCAACGCGGTCGTCATCAAGCCCGCCGAGCAGACCCCGGCCTCCATCCACTACTGGATGAGCCTGATCGCGGACCTGCTGCCGCCGGGTGTGGTGAACATCGTCAACGGCTTCGGCGTGGAGGCCGGCAAGCCGCTCGCGTCGAGCCCGCGGGTGGCAAAGGTGGCGTTCACGGGCGAGACGACGACGGGGCGGCTGATCATGCAGTACGCCTCCGAGAACATCAAGCCGGTCACACTGGAACTCGGTGGCAAGTCGCCGAACATCTTCTTCGACGACGTATGGGCGCGGGACGACGACTTCCGTGACAAGGCGCTCGAGGGCTTCACGATGTTCGCGCTCAACCAGGGCGAGGTGTGCACCTGTCCCTCGCGGGCGCTCGTGCAGCAGGGCCACTACAGCGAGTTCCTCGACGCGGCGATCGCCCGCACCGAGCAGATCAAGGCCGGTCACCCGCTCGACACCGAGACGATGATCGGCGCCCAGGCATCCAACGACCAGCTGGAGAAGATCCTCTCCTACCTGGACATCGGCCAGCAGGAGGGCGCCAAGGTGCTGACGGGCGGTCATCGCATCGAGTACGACGGTGAGTTGGCGGGCGGCTACTACGTCCAGCCGACGATCTTCCAGGGCGACAACCGGATGCGGATCTTCCAGGAGGAGATCTTCGGCCCGGTCGTCTCGGTCACGTCGTTCGCCGACTTCGACGACGCCATCAAGATCGCCAACGACACGCTGTACGGGCTCGGGGCCGGCGTATGGACGCGGGACATGAACACGGCGTACCGCGCGGGCCGTTCGATCCAGGCGGGCCGGGTGTGGACGAACTGCTACCACGCGTACCCGGCACACGCGGCGTTCGGCGGCTACAAGCAGTCGGGCATCGGCCGCGAGAACCACAAGATGATGCTGGAGCACTACCAGCAGACGAAGAACCTGCTGGTGTCGTACTCGCCGAAGAAGCTGGGCTTCTTCTAGACACCGAGAAAGGGCGCCTGACCAGGGAAGATGACCGTCAGGCGCCCTCCTGGGCGCACTCCCGTGCTGCGAGTCGAAACGCGACCTCACTCCCGATCTGTGCGCAGGACTGGACCATGCCACACGGTCCCCCATGATGACGGCGCCATGACAATGCCTGTCTCAGGGTGATGACCGTGCGCGGATCCTTCATCAGGGCCATGGCCACACTGGCCGCCGTACTCCTCCTGGTGGCCCTGGCGCCCATCGCCGAGGCAGCAGTCGGGCGAGAGCCCGCCCCCGAGACCGGCGCCCGACCAGAAATCGCCGCGATCGCGGCGGACTGGACGCCGCCGCTCAGCACGCGGGGTCGTTGGATCGTCGACGCGGACGGCGAACGCTTCAAGCTGCGGTCCGGCAACTGGCATGGAGCCAGTGACACTTGGAGCGGTTCAGGAAGCGTGGACGAGGACGCCAACCACCACGCGGGCGAGAACTCCGGCCGGATACCGCTCGGCCTGGACCGCGCCCCCATGGCCGAGATCATCGCCGGTTTCCGGGAGATCGGGATCAACAGCATCCGACTGCCCTTCTCCAACGAGATGGTCCACGACAGCGTCCCCGTCAGGGACGACGCCGTCGCCGCCAATCCCTCCCTGGCGGCAGGACCCCGCTACAGGTGTACGACGCCGTGGTACGGGAACTCACCGCCGCCGGGCTCACGGTGATCCTGAACAACCACACCAACACCACACGCTGGTGCTGCGGAGTCGACGGCAACGAGCGCTGGAACGCGAGCCAGTCCGCCGAGACCTGGGAGAACGACTGGCTCTTCATGGCCCGCCGCTACCGGGACAACCAGCGCGTCGTCGCCGCCGACCTCTACAACGAGGTGCGCCGCAATGTCTGGGACGACCCCAACTGGGGGCTCGGTGACCACCACGACTGGTTCGCCGCCTCGCAGCGCGTCGGTGACCGCATCCTGACGGAGGCCGACCCCGATCTCCTGATCATCGTGGAGGGCATCAACTGGACCGGCATCCCCGTCGACGGACTCCCCCACGAACGCCCCACCCTGGAGCCCGTACGCCGCCTCTCGCACACGCTTGTCGACTCCGGCAAGCTCGTGTACTCCGCTCACTTCTACGACTACACAGGCCCGAACCACAGCGGCGCCACCGGAACCGGTGAGACCAGCGACCCCCGCTACCGCGATCTAGCCCCCACCGAACTGGCCGACGTACTGAACCGCCAGGCGTTCTTCGTCACCGCCGAACAGGACCGGCACTTCACCGCCCCCGTCTGGATCAGCGAGTTCGGCATCGGAGGCCGTGACGAGACCGGCCAGAAGCAGCGCGCCTGGTTCGAGAACTTCGTCGACCATCTCATCCGTACCGACGCCGACTTCGCGTACTGGCCGCTCGTCGGCTGGCACGACCGCAAGGGCAACGGCTGGGCCCTTCTGCACTGGGACGCCGAGGGCCGCCGCATGGGCCTCTACGACAGCGACGACTGGCGGGCCGCCGCCTGGACCCGGCTCATCCAGGCCCAGGGTCGCACCGGCCGCATCGCCCCGGTGACGGACTGGTCGATGCTCAGCCCCGACCACGGCGACTTCGTCCAGTCGCGGCGGATACGGGCCCTGCCCGACTGGGACTCCGGCGCCCGCAAGGCTGTGTGCCCCGACGGCCAGCGGCTGCTCGGCCTCAGCCACACCGGCAACCGGGGTCTGTGCTCGGACGTGTCCATCGGCCCCCTGTGGGACCCGGCCGGCAGACATGTGGTGGTCGTCGACGACCGGTACGTCAGGCCGGGCCACGACTGGGCGTCCGGATACACCAAACTCCAGTGCGCCGACGGCCACTTCCTGACCGGCTACAGCGTTCGCGGCTCCTCCGTCTCCGCCGCCCTGTGCGCGGCCGCCCCACCCGGATCGATCACCGGCACGGGCGGTCGTACCGTCTGGTTCGACCGCGGCGACAACAGGGGCTCGGCCGCCAAGGGCGGCGACTTCGCGCAGGGCCGCTACAAGGGCCAGTGCGCGGACGACGAGTACGCGGCCGGGATCGCGTACACGGGTCGGGTGGGCTCAGCACGGACTCCGGACGCGCTGTACTGCCGAAAACTGAGCTGACCGGCTGCGCCACCAGGGTCACCGTGCCGGGCTCCGCCGAGCGGTTCGGGACGCCGCCGGGTCCTACGGACCCCGGTCGGCTCATCTCGTCCCGTACCCACCGCCCGACAGGGTCCGCAGCGCCGAGGTCACGGTATCGGCCATCGCCCGACGCGCCGCGGTGAGGGCCGGGCGGGGGTCGACGACCGTGGGCGCCGCGGCAAGTGTGTCGCGGACCGCGCCGGTGAAGGCGACATTCAGTGCCGTACCGATGTTGACCTTGACCATGCCGGCCGCCACCGCCTGCCGGAGCTCCACGTCGGGCACGCCCGTCGCGCCGTGCAGAACCAGCGGCACGGGAACTGCCTCGGCGAGGCGGGTGATGAGGCCGTGGTCCAGCCGGGAGGTGCGTGTGGTCATCGCGTGGGAGCTGCCGACCGCGACGGCCAGTGCGTCGACCCCGGTGGCGGACACGAAGTCGCGTGCCTGATCGGGGTCCGTACGTGCCGAGGGGGCGTGCACTCCGTCCTTGCCGCCGATCTCGCCGAGTTCCGCCTCCACCCATAGGCCATGGGCGTGTGCCCACCGCGCCGCGGCGCGCGTGGCGGCGACGTTCTCGGCGTGCGGCAGCGCGGACGCGTCGAACATGACGGATCCGAAGCCGCAGTCCGCGGCGCGGCGCAGCAGCGCTTCGTCGGTGACATGGTCGAGGTGCAGCGCCACGGGGACGGCGGCCGCCTCGGCGAGCGCGGCGGTGGCGCGGGCTATCGGGGCGAGCCGGCTGCCGTGGAACCGCACGGCGTTCTCGCTGATCTGGCAGATGACCGCGCAGCCCGCGGCTTCCGCCCCGGTGACCACGGCCTCGGCGTGCTCCAGGGTGATCACGTTGAACGCGCCGACGGCCCGTCTGTCGCGGCACGCGGAGCTCACCACGTCGGCGGTGGGAGTCAGCGGCACAGACGGCCCCCGATCGTGGCGTGTGAGGGCCGCAACAGCGGCAAGGGCTTACGGGAAGTGCAGGGTTTTGCTCGTTTGGCGACCATAAAACACCCAATCAAGCGTTGTGATTCCATGGAGGTGCGCACATCGTGGCGCACACCACGGACAGGGAGTTGTGAGACATGGCGGGACCGCAGGCCCGGTGGAGCGCGCTGCTGGAGATGCTGACGCGCGACGGGCGGATCGAAGTCGAGGCGGCTGCCGAGGAGTTGGGGGTCTCCGCCGCGACGATCAGGCGAGACCTCGACGAGCTGGCCCGCCAGCAGATGGTCACCCGCACGCACGGCGGGGCCTCGCTCAACGCCATCGCCTACGACCTGCCCCTGCGCTACAAGGCCGCGCGCAACGCTCCGGAGAAGGAGCGGATCGCGCACGCGGCCGCCGAGCTGGTGAAGGCCGGCGCCGTGGTGGGGTTGAACGGCGGCACCACGACCACCGAGGTGGCGCGGGCACTGGCCACCCGCGCCGACCTGAGTTCCGGCGGCGCGGAGACGGCGGTCACCGTGGTGACCAACGCCCTGAACATCGCCAACGAGTTGGTCGTGCGGCGCCACGTCAAGCTCGTGGTGACCGGTGGAGTGGCCCGGCCGGCGTCCTATGAGCTGATCGGGCCGCTGGCCACCGAACTGCTCGCGGAGATCGCACTGGACCAGGTCTTCATCGGGGTGGATGCCATCGATGTGGCCCACGGGGCGACCGCCCACCACGAGGGCGAGGCCAGCATCAACCGGGCACTGGCCCGCCGCGCCCAGCAGGTCATCGCGGTCGCCGACTCCTCCAAGCTGGGCCAGCGGGCCTTCGCCCGCATCTGCCCGGTGGAGGAGATCGACGTCCTGGTGACCGACAAGGCCGCCTCGGACGAGCTGACCAAGTCGTTCGTGGCGGCCGGTGTGGAGGTCATCCGCGCCTGACACCGCACGCCGCTCCCGTGCCGGCCCCGGCCGCGATGCGCATCCCGTCGTCATCCCCGGACGCCGCCCGCGGTCAGGCCGGAGACGAGGTGGCGCTCCACGAAGACGAACAGCACTACCACGGGCACGATCGAGACGAGCGAAGTGGCGAACAGGTACTGCCACTGCTCGTGGTACGAGGTGACGAAGCCGGGAACCGCCTTGGTCAGGGTCATCCGGTTGCTGGACGAGGTGATGGTGAGCGCCACCACGTACTCGTTCCACGCGGCGATGAAGGTGTAGACGAGCGCGGTCACCACACCGGGCATCGCGAGCGGCAGTACGACACGGGTGAGGGCACCGAACCGTCCGGTGCCGTCGAGCCAGGCCGCCTCCTCCAGTTCCCGGGGGATGCTGGCGAAGTACGCGTTGAGGATCCACACGCAGAACGGCAGGTTGAACGCCGCGTTCACCAGGATGAGGCCCTCGGCGGTGTCGGTCAGGTCGAGGCTGACCATCTCCCGGTAGATGCCGACCAGCAGCGCGGTCGGAGCGAACATCTGAGTGACGAGTACGAGCAGCAGGAAGGCGCCGCGCCCGCGGAAGCGGTGCCGGGCCGTGTAGTACGCGGCGGGCATCCCGACGGCCAGGGCGAGCAGCGTCGCCGCCCCGGCGACGTACAGCGAGAAGACCAGCGCGTCCGCGACGCGCGGGTCGGTGAGCGACCAGATGTGCGTGAAGTTCGACCACTCCCATCGGGAGGGCAGATAGGACGGCGGGGACTTCATCAGTTCGGGCGTCGGTTTGAGCGCCGTCAGCAGCATTTCCGCGTAGGGCGCGAGAAACGCCAGCGCCACCAGCCATCCGACGGCGGTGAGCAGGACGGTGCGCAGCTTCATCGGTCTTGGCCGCTTTCTGCGCGGCGCGGCTTTGCGGGGGATGACGGCGGTCCTGCTCACGTGGTGTCCTCCTGTCGGCGGACGAAGCGCAGATAGACCAGCACCACAGCCAGGATCAGCCCGAAATTGACGACGGCCATGGCGGCCGACTCCCCCACCGACTGGTTGTCGAAGGCGAGTTTGTACAGGTAGGTGGTGGTCGTGTCGGTGGCGAACCCGGGGCCGCCGCGCGTCATGGCCCAGATGATGGGGAACGAGTTGAACACGTTGATGATGTTGATGATCGCGGCGACCACGAGTGAGGGTCGCAGCAGAGGCAGGGTGATGCCCAGGTAACCGCGGACCGGGCCGGCGCCGTCCACCCGCGCCGCCTCGTACACCTCGGCGGGGATGCTCTGCAGACCGGCCAGCAGGACGAACGAGGTGAACGGCAGCGAGACGAACACCGCCACGCCCATCATCGCGGCGAGGGCCAGACCTGGTTTGGCCAGCCAGTTGACGGGCGCGTCCAGCACACCGACGTCCATGAGTAGCCGGTTGACCACGCCGTAGAAGTTGTTGAGCATCCAGCGCCAGATGAGCGCCGTCATCAGCACGGACGAGGCCCAGGGCACGATCAGCGCCCACCGCACCAGCCTGCGCCCGGGGAACCGGGAGTTCAGCAGCGCGGCCAGGCCGAGAGAGAGCACGAGCGTGACGGTGACGACTCCGACGACCCACACGAGGGTGCGCAGCAGTACTCCGGGCAGGTCGCCCTGGGCGAACAGGTCGGTGTAGTTGCGGACGCCGGCGAACCCCTGGGACTGTCCGGTGGAGCTCACCCGTGTCAGGGACGTACGGATCATCTCGATGACCGGCCAGACGACCATGGTCAGGATGAGGAGGGTCGCGGGACCGAGCCACAACACGGGCTCCAGCGCGCGCCACGTCCTGCGACGGCGGCGCGGCGAGGGTGGTGCCGGCGCCACCGGGGCCGGGTGTTCGGCCCCGGTGGCGCTCACAGTGACATCGTGTACGGCCACCGAGGTCAGTCGCCCTTCTGCGCGGTCTTCTGGATCTCGCCCAGGACCTTCGCCGGGTCGCCGCCCGCCACCGCCGTGCCGATGCGCTGTTTCACGGCGCCGTCGACCGCGGCCCATGCGGGGTCGTCGGTGGGGGCGAACTCCGCGTCGGAGAGGGCGTCGACGAACGGCTTGTAGTAGGCGGCGTCCCGGCTGTCGGAACTGAGCACCTCACCGGCCGACTTGGTGACCGACAGGAACCCCTCGGCGGAGACGAACTCGGCGGCGTTCTCCTTCTCGTAGAAGAAGTCGAGGAACTTCTTCACCGCCGCCTTGTTCGACCCCTCACCCTTCTTGAACGCGACCAGGTAGTCCTGCACACCGAGCGTCTTGTGCGTACTGCCGTCCTTGCTCGGCAGGGGCGCGACGCCGTAGTTCAGTTTCTCGTCGACCGGGTCGATGAAGCCCTTCCGCATGAAGACCGCCCCGTTCAGCATGCCGATCCTGCCCTGGGCGAACTGGTTGAAGACGTCCTTGCGGTTGGTGGTCTCCGGGTTGGGCTGGGTGAGCTTGTCCTTCGTCAGTTTCCGCAGATAGGTGAGCGTGTCGACGTTGGCCTGCTGGTCGATGGCCCACTTGCCCGAGGCGTCGGTCCAGCCGCCGCCGTTGTTCATCGCCCAGATCTGGAACTCGGCCTGGGCCTCCTCGGCCCCCAGGGGTAGCCCCAGGCCGATGTAACCGGCCTGCTTGATCTTCTTGGCGTCGGCCTCGACCTCGGCCCAGGTGGACGGCGGCCGGTCGATGCCCGCCTTGGCGAAGATGTCCTTGTTGTAGAAGAACAGGCGCGCGCTGGAGATGAAGGGCAGGCCGTACTGGGTTCCCTCGTACTGCGCCTTCTGGCGGAACAACGGGAGGAAGTCGGCCAGCACCTTGGGAGAGACGACGTCCTGCGCCTTGTGGACCAGGCCGTCGCGGGCGAAGTCGGAGAACTTGTTGTAGTTGAGGATGTCGGGTTCCTGCTTGGTCTGGACGTACGTCTTGACCTTGGAGTCCATCTGCTCCCAGTCGACGACTTCGAGATTCACCCGGTAGCCGGGGTTCGCGGATTCGAAGTCCTTGATCAGCGCCGTCCAGTAAGCCTGGGTGTCGTCGTCGTACTTCGCCGCGACGAACCTGATCGTCCTGCCGTCGGATCCGCCGCTGTCCGACGAGCTGCCCTTGCCGCATCCGGTGAGGGCCAGTGCCAGGGACAGTCCCCCGGCGAGGCATGCGAGGTGCCGTTTCACGGAGTACCTCTCCGCACGCATGGCGTGCTTCGTCAAGCGCGTGCTCGCCTGATGGCGCGCTCGCTTGCTTGTTTATGCTCGATTACTGGTGTTATCAATCATCCAACGACATGATGCTCAATGAAACGCGCATGGCGTCAAGGGCCGTCACATCACGTATCGGTCACACCGTGCGCCCGAGAGGGGAGACTCCCGATGAGCCAGACCGAGATCGAGATCGCCACCCAGCCCGACTGCTGGCGGCAGGCCGTGGCACTGGCCCGGCGGCCCGACGGCCTCACCTCGCTGCCCCGAACCGGCGAGCGGGTGGCCGTCGTCGGCTGCGGAACGTCCTGGTTCATCGCCCAGGCATACGCGGCGCTGCGGGAGTCGGGTGGCCACGGCGAGACCGACGCCTTTCCCGCCTCCGAGATGCCGGCCGGGCGTGCCTACGACCGGGTGGTCGCGCTGACCCGGTCCGGCACCACGACCGAGGTGCTGGAACTGCTCCGCCGACTGCACGGGCACACCCCCACGACCGCGGTGACCGCGGTACCACAGGCGCCGGTGACGGGGCTGGCGGACGCCGTCGTCGTGCTCGACTTCGCCGACGAGATCTCGGTCGTCCAGACCCGGTTCGCCAGCACGGAACTGGTGCTCCTGCGGGCGCATTTGGGCGAGGACCTGGGACATCTGCCGCAGCAGGGGCACTCTGCGCTGGACGAACCGCTGCCGGCCGGGGTGCTCGAGGCCGAGCAGTTCACCTTCCTGGGGCAGGGCTGGGCCTACGGGATCGCCCAGGAGGCGGCGCTGAAGATGCGCGAGGCGGCGGGCGCCTGGACGGAGGCCTATCCGGTGATGGAGTACCGGCACGGCCCGATCAGCGTTACCGGACCCGGCCGCGTGGCGTGGTGGTTCGGAGACCCGGCGGCCCTTCCGCCCGGTCTCGCCGACGACATCGCCCGCACCGGCGGGCAGTTGGTGGCACTCGGCCGGGACCCCCTGTCCGACCTCGTCGTGGTGCACCGGCTCGCCGCCGCCCTCGCCTCGGCACGCGGGCTGGACCCGGACAATCCGCGCCATCTGGCCCGTTCCGTGATCCTGACCTGACCGGGCGCCCCCGGACGGATCTCGGGGAAGTCGCAGAATTTACCCGTCCGTTACGAACGGATTCCGGGCCCGTCGAGGCCTCTCAGCGGGCTCCGGGACCGACTGCCACCAGGGACAACAACTGTTCCACGAGAACCCTCGGGGCCCTTGGGAAGCCGCATGTCCCGCAGGTTGACAGGTGGCGGTTACCGCAAGAACATGAGCGAAATCGCTTGGAATCTTGCATCTGCACGCAGCATCAAACAGACGTCAAGCCCTCCCAAGCGCCGCGCTTCCTCGTGACCGCGCACTCCGCACGCCACCGGCATCACGCACCGCAGCTTCTGAGTCACCGTCACCGTCCTGTCCGACAGGAGGACACGAGTGCACGCCCGACTGAGCAATCCCGGCGGCCTGTTGCTCGCTGCCGCCCTGACCGCCGCCATGCTGATGGCGCCCGTCACTGGTTCTACCACGGCAACGGCCGCCGCCCGCCCCACCGCCACCACCGGCGGGCCGAAGGTGGCCCACACCACGCACACCGTCACGGTCTCCGTGCCGGCCTCCGCCGGAGCCCCCGGCTACACCCTCGACGTGGCCACCGACGAACTCGCCCTGACCACGCGCCGCGCCGGGAAGACCGTGCTCGCCACCGCCACCGGCGACACCGGCGCCCTGCGCTTCACCGCGGCCGACGGCACATGGCAGCACGCGACCGGCGTCACCGACTGGACGTGGAAGAACGGCGTCCTGACCGTCACCGCCGACAGCACCCTCGACGGCACCACGGTGGAGGCCCGGATCACCCCCGGCGCCGACCGCTACCAGCTCGACTGGGACGTCCACGGCGGCGGAGCGGAGCAACTGGGCCTCGCCTACGACCTGTCATCGGCCGGCCACTGGTACGGCCACGGCGAGGCGGAGACCCCGCAGGGCGGTCCCGGTGTCAACCAGCCCTGGCCGCTCGACGCCGGCGAGGTCGACCACGAGACCTTCGGCCCGGCGTCGTACAACATGATCGACCCGTTCTGGTACACCTCCAAGTCAACCGGTCTGCGCGTCGACACCGGGGACGTCATGGACGTGGCGCTCAACAAGGGCAAGGACGGCCTCGGCACTTTCACCGTCGAGTCGCCCGACATCTACAAAGCCACCGTGTTCGTCGAGTCGACCCCGCTGGAGGTCTACCGCGACTACATCGGCATCGTCGGCAAACCGACCAAGTCCGACGCCCCCTACGAGCAGTACGCCAAACCGCTGTGGAATTCCTGGGCGCAGTTCTACACCAAGATCGACCAGGAAAAACTGCTCGACTACGCCACCGACCTCCACGACAACGGTCTCGACGGGCACACCATCCAGCTCGACGACAAGTGGGAGTCGAACTACGGCAATCTCACCTGGGATCCCAAGACCTTCCCCGATCCCAAGGGCCTGTCCAAGAAGATCCACGACATGGGGTTCGACTTCGGTATCTGGGTCACCCTGTGGATCAACCTGGACTCCGACAACTACCAGTACGCGGTCGACAAGGGCTATCTGCTCATGGACGCCAAGGACACCAGCAAGCCGTGCGAAGTGACCTGGTGGAACGGCCAGGCCGGGATCATCGACCTGGCGAACCCGGACGCCAAGGCCTGGTACGAGGGCAACCTCAAGAAGCTGATGGACACGTACGACATCGACGGGCTGAAGTTCGACACCCGCTTCTTCGACGAGAAGTGCGCGCCGCGCGAGGGCCACCAGGCCACGGACTACCAGAAGCTCGGCACCGAGCTCGCCGACGAGTTCGACCTCCAGGGCGCGGGCATCCGGGTGCACTGGAACCAGACGGCCCACGAGGCGGGCTTCGTCACCCGCCAGGTCGACAAGGGCACCGGCTGGGACTCCCTGCGCGCCTCCGCCACCCAGAACCTGGCCATCTCCACCATCGGCTACCCGTTCGTCGAGTCCGACATGATCGGCGGCTCCGGCGGCCAGCCCGCGCCTACGAAGGACGTACTGGTGCGGTGGGCGCAGTCCGCCTCGCTGATGCCGCTGATGTACGCCTCGACCTCCCCGGTGGACACCAACGACACCACCACGGGGCAGAAGGTGGACTACGACCAGGAGACGGTCGACCTCTACCGGGAGGCGATCGAGACCCACGAGAAGCTCGCCCCCTACATCTGGGACCAGGTGCAGAGCACCCTGAAGACCGGCGATCCGATCATGCGGCCGCTGTTCTTCGACTTCCCGAAGGACGAGGCGAGTTACACGGTCACCGACGAGTGGATGCTCGGCCCGGCCGTGCTGGCCGCGCCCAAGCTGAGCACGGGTGCAACCCGCTCCGTCCATCTGCCGCCGGGCACGTGGTACGACGTCAATCAGGGCACCGTGATCCGCGGCCCCAAGACCCTCAAGGGGTATGCGGCGCCGCTCGGCGTCACCCCGGCCTTCGTCAACCTCAAGGCCAAGGGTGCCGCCAAGGCCGTCAAGGCGCTCAAGCGCGACGACGCTCCGGCCGCCTCCGTCCTGATCACCCCGGACGCCCCGTCCACCGACGCCGGTAAGCCGTTCGAGGTGACCACCGAGGTGACCAACTGGGGCACCCGGACCCTCAAGAACGCCAAGGCGGCCCTGGACCTGCCCGACGGCTGGAGTGCCAAGGCGACCGGCCCGACCACCGCGAAGTCCCTCAAGAACGGCGCCACACTCACCACCACCTGGACGGTAACCCCGGCCGACGACGCCCGCTGGGGCAGCCACGCCCTCACCGGCACCGTCACCTACACCGGATCCAACGGCTCGCAGAAGGTGTCCGACACCGTTCCGGCGCAGGTGAAGGCCGCCCCGGGCAGCGTGCAGGAGCCGTATCTGACGGCCGACACCACCTCCGGGGGCGCCCAATACGCCCAGGGCGGCGACCAGTTCGCCATCTGGGCGGGCGGCCAGGACCTGTCCGGCTGGAAGGACGAGAAGGGCCTCATCTACCGCGACGACGCGGCCAGCGAGAAGGCCACCGTGCAGGCGCAGTTGGTCTCCCAGGACAGCGCCTCACCGGTCGGCAAGGCGGGCATCGCCCTCGCCAACGACCTGACCGCACCCGAGAAGGGCGGTTACGCGGTGCTGGTCATGACCGAGAGCTACGGCCTGGAGTTCATGACCGACAGCGACGGCGACGGCAAGCTCGACACCTGGGCGGGCGGTGGCTCCACCTACCACCCGGCGCATCTCAAGCTGACCCGGGACGGCGCCACCTACACCGCGTACGCCAGCAAGGACGGCGAGACCTGGTCGCAGGTCGGTACCGCCCAGGTGCCATCGGCCGCCGGTACCGGTGATGCCGGGATGGTCGCCAGCGCGGCCAACGCCAACTACCCCGGCGAGAACATCGAAGCCGTCTTCAGCGGATTCTCCGTCACCTCCTGACGCCACAGGTGCCAGTGGCACCGCCGGCATCATCCCCGTTTCCCGGCAGGCCTCCCACCCCCGTGGGGCCTGCCGGGGGACGGGCCACTCCCTGCACGTCCGTGAGAGAGGGAACCCACCCCCATGGCACGTACGTCCTCAGCTGTCGCCGGCTTCGTCGCGGGCGTGGTCGTGGCCGCGAGCACCACCGCGATAGCCGTCACCGGCACCACTGGCACGACCACCGGTACCGACCTCAATGCAAAGGCCACCACCACCTGGCTGACCGTCAAGGTCGCCGACGCCATGGGCACCAGAGACACCATCACCTGGGTTCCCACCGGCTCCTTCGCCGGCTCCGCGGAGGAACGGGTTCCGCGCTACCCGATGACCGCCATCAAGGGCAAGGACACCAAGGAGCTGAAGCTCTCCGCCGTGCGCAACGAGCAAGTCTCGGCGCAACTGGCGATCGCCTCCGGCAAGAACCTCGACAACGTCAAGGCCGTGGTCGGCGACCTCACCGGACCCGGCGGCGCGAAGCTGTCCGGTGCCGACACCCAGGTCCGGTTCGTCAAGTACGTGCCCGTACAGCGCTCCAAGAGCGAGGTCGACTGGTCCGCCACCATCGACCAGGTCAGCTCCGGCAAGGAGGTATCCGGCGACCGCAACCCCGACGTGGTCGGCGACGCGCTCGAGGAGCGTTCCTCCGTGGATGTGCCCGCGTACGCGGCGCAGCCGCTGTGGTTCACCTTCCAGATCCCCGAGAAGGCCCGACCCGGCACCTACACCGGCACGGTGAAGGTCAACGCCGATGGCCGTACCCAGACCACCTACCCGCTGACCATCGAGGTCGCGGACGCGAGCGTGCCCGACCCGGAGGACTACGACTTCTTCCTCGACGTATGGGCGCAGCCGGAGACGATGGCCAAGAACCACGGCGTCAAGCTCTGGTCCGACCAGCACTGGAAGCTGATCGAGAAGTACAACCGCGATCTGGCGTCGCGCGGCCAGAAGGTCATCAACACCACCATCGTCGACAACCCGTGGCACCACCAGTGGTCACTCGGCACCCGGGAGTCGCAGACTGCCACGCCGTACACCAGCATGGTGGGCTGGACCTGGAACGGAGAGGCGTTCTCCTTCGACTTCGGCCGCTGGGACAAGTACGTCCAGACCGCCAGACGCGCCGGTCTCGGGCCCGACATCGGTGCCTTCTCCATGCTGGCGTTCCAGGACCAGGAGCACCTCACCTACACCGACACCCGCACCGGCAAGACGGTCTACGAGAACGTCGATCTGGGCGGCGACCGCTGGCGCGAGGCGTGGGGAGCGTTCCTGCCCGCCTTCGAGAAGCATCTGAAGGCCAAGGGCTGGCTGGAGGACACCTGGCTGTCCTTCGACGAGCGGCCCATCGACACCATGACGGTCGTCAAGGACTTCGTCCACGAGGTCGCGCCGGTCTTCGACGACCGTATCTCCGTGGCCGGTTCGATCAGCACCGAAGGCGTCGCGTCCAACCTGTCCGTCGACTGGGGCGGCATCGACGCGATGACGAAGGAGAAGGTGGAGGAGCGGCGCAAGGCCGGGAAGACCACGACCTTCTACGTGTACGGCGCGCCGGCCCACCCCAACACGCTGTCCTACTCGCCCGCCGTCGAGTCCCGGATGCTGCCGTGGATCTCCGCCCAGCGGAATCTGGACGGCTTCCTGCGCTGGTCGTACAACAGCTGGACCAGCGACCCCTTCAAGCAGCCGGTGCACATCTTCACCCAGGGCGACGAGTACCTGGTCTACCCCGGCAAGGACGGCCCGATGTCCAGCGTCCGCTGGGAGCAGCTGAAGGAGGGCATCGAGGACTACGAACTCATCGCCCAGCTGCGGAAGAAGGACGGCGGCACCGACAGCGACGCCCTGACCGAGGCCCTCACCACCGCGACCCGGAACCTCGACGGCCGGACGAAGGACGTCAACGACATCGAGACCGCGCGGGCGGCCGTCGTGAAGGGGCTGACGTCATGAGGGGTAAGTGGAGATCCCTGCTGCTTGCCGGAGCCCTGTCTGTCATGCCCCTGACCAGCGCAGGTGCTGCCGCGGCACCTGTTCAGGCGGAGCCGACGGCCCCGCACACCGTCACCTACGACCAGTACTCCGTGCGGGTCGACGGCAAACCCCTGTACATCTGGGGCGCCGAGTTCCACTACTTCCGTCTGCCCAGCCCCGACGCGTGGCGCGATGTACTGCAGAAGATCAAGGCGGGCGGATTCAACGCCGTCTCGCTCTACTTCGACTGGGGCTATCACTCGGCCAAGCCGGGCTCGTACGACTTCACCGGTACCCGTGACGTGGAGCGGCTGCTGGACGAGGCCGAGCGCGCGGGCCTGTATGTGATCGCTCGGCCGGGCCCGTACATCAACGCGGAGGTCTCCGGCGGCGGCATGCCCGCATGGCGGAAGACGCAGGCCGGCGTGAACCGCACCTCCGAGCCGGAATACATGAAGGCGGCCCGGGAGTGGATGAGCCGGATCAACCCGATCATCGCGCGGCACCAACTCACGCGCGGCACAGGGAACGTGATCCTCTATCAGGTCGAGAACGAGTACCAGGGCGGTCGTCAGGACGCCGACTACATGCAGACCCTCATCGACTGGGCGAAGGAAGACGGCATCGACGTGCCCACCTTCGTCAATGACGGCGGTGCAAACAAGAACTGGGTCAGCGGCAAGGGCGCCCCGGACATCTACGGCTTCGACGCCTACCCGCAGGGCTTCGACTGCAAGGACCCCGACACCTGGAAGAACCTGCCCGACTACTCGTACGTCAACGAGTGGAAGCCCGAGTCCCCCCTGATCATCCCGGAGGCACAGGGCGGCGCCTTCGACCCCTGGGGCGGCACCGGGTACCAGGACTGCGCGAAACTCACCGGGACCGACTTCACCCGGGTGTTCAGCAAGATGAACATCGCCGCCGGGGTGAGCGGCCAGTCCTTCTACATGACGTACGGCGGCACCAACTGGGGCTGGCTCGCCGACCCCAACGCGGTCTACACGTCGTACGACTACGGCGCCCCGATCAACGAGTCCCGCCAACTGACGGAGAAGTACCAGGAGTTCAAGCGCCTCGGATACATGGTCAACTCCGTCACCCCGCTGGCGCGCACCGACAAGGCCGAGAGCCCCGTCCCGTCCGACGACGCCCTGCGCATCGACCGGCGCGTCAACCCCGACGACGGCACCCAGTTCTTCACCGTCCGGCACGCCGACACCCGCGTGAAGGACAAGGACGAGACGACTCTGTCGCTGAAAGGCGCGGACGGCGACTACCCGCGCGTACCGCAGCAGGGCACGATCACCGTCGACGGCCGGGACGCCAAACTCCTCGTCGCGGGCTACGACTTGAGCGAGGACCAGCGGCTCGTCTACTCCACCTCGGAGATCATGACGCACGCCCGGATCGGCGACCGGGACGTGGCGCTGCTGTACGGGCGTGACGGCGAGGCCGGCGAGACCGTACTGCGGTACGCCGAGCGGCCCGAGGTCACCGTCCTCGACGGCGATGTCACCACCACCTGGGACGCCGAACGCGGCGATCTGCGGCTGAACTACACGCACAAGGGCATGGCCCGGGTGCTGGTGAACGGTCTGGAACTGCTCATCGCCGACACCGCCGAGACGGCCCACTGGTGGCGGCAGGACACGGCCGCGGGCCCGGTCCTCGTACGCGGACCGTCCCTCGTCCGTACGGCCGAACTGGCGGGCGGCACCCTCAAACTGACCGGTGACTCCACCAAGGCCGCGAAGATCGAGGTCATCGCGGACGCCAAGAAGGTGACCTGGAACGGCCGCAAGGTCGCCGTCACCCAGGCGCCGCGCCCGGTCGAGCTGCCGGCGCTGACCACATGGAAGTACAAGGAGGAGGCGCCGGAGTCCGCACCCGGCTTCGACGATTCCACCTGGACCACCGCCGACCGTCTCACCGCCAACAACCCGGAGCTGGCCGGATCGCTCCCGGTCCTCGCGATGGACGAGTACGGATACCACCACGGCAACGTCTGGTACCGCGGCCGGTTCAAGACCACGGGCCAGGCGACGGGGCTCGCGCTGAACGCCAACACCGGCCCGACCGGCCAGTACGCGGTCTGGCTCAACGGCCGCTACCTCGGCAGCTCCGGCGACGGCGCGCACACCTTCGACATCCCGGCGGGCACACTGAAGGCCGGCGGAGACAGCGCAGACAATGTCCTCTCCGTCCTCGTGGAGAACGCGGGCCACAACGAGGAATGGGGCCACGACTACTCCAAGGAGCCGCGAGGCCTGCTCGGCGCCGAGGTGATCGGCGGGGCCTCCACCCTCACCTGGAAGATCCAGGGCAGCCGGGGTGGCGAGGACCCGGTCGACACGGCCCGGGGCCCGTACAACAACGGCGGGCTGTACGGGGAGCGGGCCGGCTGGTCGCTGGCGGTTTACCCCGACGCCGGCTGGAAGCGCGCCACCCTCGCAGAGCAGAGTGGGAAGACCGGGCCGGGCGTGCGCTGGTACCGCACCTCCGCGCGGCTCGATCTGCCGCAGGGCCAGGACAACGCGATCGCACTCGATCTCGCCGAGGCGGAAGGCGGCGGCACCGGCTACCGGGCGCAGATCTTCGTCAACGGCTGGCTGATCGGCCGTTATCTGCCGGACACCGGACCGCAGACACGGTTCGTCATCCCCAAGGGCCTCCTGCGCGAGCGGGGCAGCAACACCATCGCCCTGGCCGTGTGGTCCACCGAGGCCGGAGCGGGCCCGGGTTCGGCGAAGCTCGTCGATCTCGGCGCCTCGGCGGGCGGGATCAAGATCGGTACGGTGGCCGCGCGCTCGTACGACGCCAAGACGTACGCCATGCCGTCCGCGGGCGCCCAAGTCACCGTCGACGCCGAGCCGTTCCTGAGCACCGGCACCGCCGCCGAGGTCCCCGTCAGCGTCACCGTGCCGAAGGACGCGCCGACCGCCCGGAACGTCGAGCTGGCACTGAAGGTCCCGGACGGCTGGACCGCGACCACCGACGACACCACCCGTTTCGCCCGGGTGCGGCCCGGCGACACGGTGACCGCGGCCTACACCGTCACCCCGCCGGGCGACCCGGTCCACTACGCCGTCCTGTCGGCGACCGCCAAGCTCACCCAGCCCGGCCGTCCGGGCACCGTAACCGGCGAGCGGGCCGTGCAGGTGCCACCGTCCGGGCTGTCCGCCGACGCCCATGTGAGCGACCTGACCCTGGTCAAGGCGGTCAACGGCTGGGGCCCGGTGGAGAAGGACGCCTCCAACGGCGAGTCCGCGGCGGGTGACGGGCGGACGCTCTCGGTCGGCGGCACCACGTACGACAAGGGACTCGGCGTGCACGCGAACAGCCAGGTCCGGGTCTATCTCGGCGGCGGCTGCACCCGGTTCACCGCGACCGCCGGGGTGGACGACGAGGTCGGTGACAACGGCAGCGTCTCCTTCGAGGTGATCGCCGACGGCCGCACCCTTGCCACCACCCCGGTCCTGTACGGCTCCGACGGCGGCACCGCGGTCGACGTGGACGTGACCGGCGCCCGCTGGCTGGACCTGCTGGTCGACGGCGACGGCGATGTGTCCACGGACCACGCCGACTGGGCGGACGCCAAGCTGACCTGCGGCGGCGGTGCCTGATGCCCACGGTGAGACGAGTCGTCTGCTGCGGCTCGGCGGCGCTGGTGCTGGCAGCCCCGCTGCTCGGCACGGCCCCGGCGGCAGCCGACTCAGGGCCGATCACCTTCGCGACGCGCAGCTACGAACTGCGGCTCACCACCGACCGGTTGGCCCTCACCACGGTGCGGGCCGGCCGGACCGTACTGGCCACCGCGCCCGAAGCGTTCCGATTTCGGACCGGCGCCGACTGGCACGTCGTCCGGGAGGTCACCGGCAGCACCCGTGACGGCAACACCCTGCGCGTCACCGCCGCCACCGACCTGCCTGGCGTTACCGTCGATCTGCGGATCACCCTGCGCTCCGACCGGTACGACGTGAACTGGTCCCTCTCGGGCGCCCGGGCCGACGCGCTCAGCACGGCGTACGACCTCAGCAGCGCCGGGCACTGGTACGGCCACGGCGAGAACAGCGACCAGACGGTCCAGCCGTGGCCACTGGACTCCGGGCAGCTGGTGGACACCGGGTTCAGCCCGGCGTCGTACCAGGTGGTCTCCCCCTTCTGGTACACCTCCAGCGCCACCGGGCTGCGGGCGGACACGAACGACCCCATGGACGTGCGGATCAACTCCGGCGGCAACGGGCTCGGCGAGTTCACCGTCACCGGTGAACGGCCCGCCGCCTCCACCGTGTTCGTCGAGGACACCCCGGCCGAGGTGTACCGCGACCACATCGCGCTGGTCGGCAAGCCTGAGCGCTCCGACACCTCCTACGAGCAGTACGCCACCCCGCTGTGGAACTCCTGGGCCCAGCTCTACGGCGAGCAGACCCAGGAGAACGTCCTCGACTGGGCCCGCGCGCTGGCCGGCGCCGGGCTCGGCGGGCACGCGGTGCAGATCGAGGAGAGCGTGATCGCCGCCGACTTCGGCGAACGCTTCCCCGATCTGCCCGCCCTGTCCGAGCAACTCGACCGCCTCGGCTTCGACCTCGGCATGTGGACGGGCCTGTACATGCCCGAGACCGCCGCCAACTTCTCCGAAGCCGTCGACAACGGGTACCTGCTGAAGGACCCGTCCGACCCGTCCAAGCCGTGCCTGTTCACCTGGTGGAACGGCCGGCAGACCGGGCTGATCGACCTGGCGAACCCGGCCGCGCGGCAGTGGTACACCGACGATCTCCACGCGCAGACGCGTGAGTTGGGGGTCGCCGGGTTCAAGTTCGACACCGCCTTCTTCGACGACCGGTGCGCCCCCTATCCGGGGGCGACCCGCACCGACTACGTGAAGTACGGCACCGAGCTGGCCGACGAGTTCGATCAGCAGGGCGCCGGGCTGCGGGTCGCGTGGAACGCCGCGCAGGCCAAGGGCTTCGCCACCCGCACGGCCGACAAGCCGACCACCTTCGCGGGGCTCCGCGCCGCGGTGTCGGCCAACTTGGCGGTCTCGACGATCGGTTACCCCTTCGTCGAGACCGACATGATCGGCGGCTCCCTCAGCTACCCGCCGCCGACCAAGGAGGTCCTGGCCCGCTGGGCGCAGGCGGCTTCCCTGATGCCACTGATGTACGCCTCGACCTCGCCCACCGGTGTACGGGACGCGACGACGGGTGAGTGGGTCGGCTACGACGCGGAGACGGTCGAGCTCTACCGGTCGGCCATCGCGACGCACGAGCGGCTGGCCCCGTACATCTGGGACCAGGTGCAGCAGACGCTGAAGACCGGTGATCCGATCATGCGACCGCTTTTCTTCGACTTCCCGAAGGAAGCGGCGAGTTACACGGTCACCGACGAGTGGATGCTCGGCCCGGCCGTGCTGGCCGCGCCCCAGCTCGACGAAGGCACCACCCGGGACGTCTTCCTGCCGTCCGGAACGTGGCGCGACGTCACCAACAGCAAGGTCGTCCGCGGTCCCGTGACGCTCAAGGGATACGCGGCCCCGCTCGGGGTGACCCCGGCGTTCGTGAACCTCAAGGCCAAGGGCGCCACCAAGGCGTACCAGGCGCTCGCGCGCACCGGCGCGGAACGGTAACGAGGAAGACCTGTGCTTGGACCGCTTGGACGCCCGCGTGGACACCGAAGACTCGTGGCCCTCATCTCGGCCGTGGCCGCCGTCCTGGCTGCCCTGCTCCCGGCGACTCCGGCCGCGGCCGAGACCAAGCAGCCGGAGTGGACAGGGACTTGGGCGACCGCACAGCACGCCTCGTACGACCCGAGCACCTCGGAGGTGACCGTACGGATACCGGTGCGGGTGAGCGCCGGCGGGTCGAACGTACGCATCCGCCTGACCAACGGCTTCACGACCGAGCCGGTGACGATCGGGCACGCGACCGTGGGGCGCAGTGACGGCGGCTCGGCCGTCGCGAAGCCGTACGAGCTGCGGTTCGGCGGCAAGGACGAGGTGACCATCGCCGCCGGGGAGCAGGCGGTGAGCGATGCCGTCCGGGTCCCCGTGCCGGCCCGCAGCGACCTGGTCGTCAGCCTGTACTTCCCCGGCCGGCTCACCCACATAAGCCAGCACTGGATGGGCCTCCAGACCGTCTATTGGACGCCCGACGGCGGCGGCGACCACGCCTCGGACGCCGACGGGGACGCCTTCACCCGGACCGATTCCACCTTCCCGTTCCTGACTGGTGTCGACGTACAGGGTGGTGACACGGCAGGCGCCGTGGTGGCGCTCGGCGACTCCATCACCGACGGGGCGTCCTCCACGGCGAACGCCAACCGGCGCTGGCCCGACTATCTGGCGGGGCGGCTGTCAGCCTGCTTGACCACCGCCGGAGTGCTGAACGAGGGCATCAGCGGCAACCGGATCACGGCCGGCGTGGACGGCAACCCGTCGGCGCTGGACCGGCTGGAACGCGACGTGCTGTCGCAGCCGGGCGCCCGGACGGTGGTCCTGTTCGAGGGCGTCAACGACCTGAGCTGGGGCGGCGCCACCGGCGACCAGGTGATCGACGGCATGAAGGAGATCGCGCGGCGGGCCCACGCCCGCGGGATGCGCGTGATCGGCGCGACCGTCGTCCCGTATCGCGGCTGGGGCGACTGGTGGACCGAGGCCAAGGAGGCCGACCGGCAGAAGGTCAACGCGTTCGTCCGCGACTCCGGCGGGGTCTTCGACGACTACGCCGACTTCGACAAGGCGGTACGGGACCCGGAGGACCCCACCCGGTACGCCGCCGCGTTCGACTCCGGTGACCATCTGCATCCCAACGACACCGGCATGAAGGCGTTCGCCGACGCCGTCGACCTCACCACCCTGGGGGCGGCCCGCGACTGCCCGTCGGCACGCGTCCGGCTCACCCCGTACCGGCCGACCCTGCAAGCCGGGGGCGACGGCACGGAAATCATGTCGACCGTAACCAACACCGGCCCCACAAAGGTCACCCAGGTCAGCACCCGTCTCGATCTCCCCGACGGCTGGTCCGCCGAACCGGCCGGCAGCACGCGGACACGCTCCCTCGCCCCGGGCGACAGCGCCACCGTCACCTGGACGGTGACCCCCGCGGCCGACGCGGCCTGGGGCACCCACGAGATCAGCGTACGCACGTCCTTCGTCCAGGACGGCCGTACACGGCGCGACTCCGACAGCGTGGACGCGACGGTGGCCCCCGCTCCGTCCGAGGTGCGGGCGCCGTACCTGACGACCGCCACCACCACCGAACAGCCCCAATACGCGCAGAACGGCGCCCAGTTCGCGATCTGGGCGGGCGGCCAGGACCTGTCCGGCTGGAAAGACGAGAAGGCGGCGGTCTACCTCGCCGACGCCGCGCCGCCGTCCAGCACGGTGACCGCCCGGGTCGCCGGTCAGACCGGCAGCGGCCCGTCCGCCAAGGCGGGGATCGCCGTCGCCAACGACCTCACCGCACCGGAGGCGGGCGGCTACGCCGTGCTCACCATGTCCGCGCAGTTCGGCCTGGAGTTCCTGACCGACAGCGACGGCGACGGGAAGCTCGACACCTGGGCCGGGGGCGGCAGTTCGTACCACCCCGCCTGGCTGAAGCTCGTCCGCGGCGGCTCCGCCTACAGCGCGTACGCCAGTTCAGACGGCACCGCCTGGCAGCAGGTCGCCACCGCCACCGTGCCGTCCGCGAGCGGCACCGGCGACGCCGGGCTGGTCGCGAGCGCCGTCAACCTCAACTACCCCGACCAGATCACGACAGCGCTCTTCGACTCCTTCTCCACGCACGAGTGAAAGGCACATTCATGGCAGTCGACCGCAGACACTTCATGACCACCGCGGCCGCCCTCGGCGGCGCGGTGCTGCTCGCCCCGCCCGGCACCGCCCATGCGCTCGCGCACAGCGCTGTGTCCGGCGCCCCGGGCATACCCGACTACCAGCCCACCAAGGCGTCCCTCGACACCCATCCCGTGCCGCGCTGGTACAAGGACGCCAAGTTCGGCATCTTCGTCCACTGGGGCATCTACTCGGTGATCGCCGGCGCGACGCCGAGAAGCGCCTCCGAGTGGTACCTCTGGTACCAGAGCACCAAGGACACCGCCGAGTGGAAGTACCACCGCGACACCTACGGCGAGGACGTCACCTACGACGACCTCATCCCGCAGTTCAAGGCCGAGAAGTACGATCCCGACGCCTGGGTGAAGCTGTTCGAGCAGGCGGGCGCCGAGTACTTCGCGCTGACCAGCAAGCACCATGACGGATTCGCCCTCTATCCCAGCAAGGTGACGGACCGTCACTCCGTGGCGTACGGCCCGAAGCGCGACCTCGTCGGTGAGCTGATGACCGCGGCCCGCAAGCGCGGCACCGTGCGCCCGGGCCTGTACTACTCGCTCGGCGAGTACTTCAACCCGGCGATCGGCCGGCCGATGCGCAACTTCTACACCGACGAGGAAATCCCGATGACCGGCTACAAGCCGGTCCAGGACTACATCGGCGACTACGAGCTCAAGCAGCTGTACGAGATCATCGACCGGTACGACCCGGAACTGCTCTGGGCCGACGGACAGTGGTTCCGGCCCACCGGCGAACCGCCGTGGCGCAGCGAGGAACCCCTGGCCCACTACTACAACCAGGCCAAGAACCGTAAGCACCCCAAGGGCGTGGTGATCAACGACCGGTTCGACACCCACTTCGACTTCGCGACGTACGAGCAGCGCACCAACCCCACGATGGATCCGCAGAAGTGGGAGTGCTGCATGACCATGGGCTACTCCTGGGGCTACAACAAGCACGAGCCGGACGAGGACTACAAGACCTCCGAGTTCCTGATCCAGCTGCTCGCAGACGTGGTCAGCAAGAACGGCAACCTGCTGCTCAACATCGGTCCCAGGCCGGACGGCACGATCCCCGAGATCATGCAGGAGCGGCTGCGGGACATCGGCGCCTGGCTGAAGGTCAACGGCCCGGCGATCTACGGGTCGACGCCCTGGGTGCGGGCGGAGGAGGAGGGCAGCCCGCTCGGCATCCGCTACACCGTCTCCCCGGGCAAGTTCAACATCATCGTGCTGGGCGCGCCCAGCGGCACCCTCTCGGTGCCCGGCGACATCCCCATCAGCGCCACTTCCCGGATCCGGCTGCTCGGCAAGAGCGGCAGTCTGAGATGGACCCGCGGTGACGGAAAGATCAACATCACCGTCCCGTCCTCCCTGCCCAGCGACATCGCCAACGTCTTCACCGTCGACTGGGCCCGGTGACCGGCATGGGAATCAGTAACGGTACCCAGTTCGACACCCTGGGGCCCACGCTCACCGTCACCACGGAACCCGCCGAGCCGGCCGGCGGTGACACGGTCACCGCCACCGCGGTCCTCACCAACGACTGCCCCTTCCCGCTCCGCAACGCCGTGCTCCACCTGATCGACCCCGGCGCCACCACGGCGGCGAAGACCATCCCGCTGGGCGACCTGCGGCGCGGCGCCAAGACAACCCGGCGCTGGGAGACGGCGATGCCGGCCGACGTGGCCGGGAACGTGTCGTTCACCGCGCACGTGGTCTTCGACGTCGAGGGCCGCAGCAGCGACTGCGCGCGGTCCGCGAAGACGGTCACGGTTCCCTACGAGCCCAACGGAGTGCGGGACCCGTACCGGACGTTCGCCACCACCGACGACGCCAAGTTCGGCCAGTACGGCAGCCAGTTGGTGATCTGGGCGGGGGGCCGCGACTTCTCCGGCGGCACCGACGAGAAGGGGGGCATCCTCCGTCCCGGCTCCGCCGCCGAGTCGAGCGTGGTGCAGGTCAAGACGGTCAGCCTCACCGGCAGCGACAACCCCTCCGCCAAGTACGGCATCGCCCTCGCCAACGACCTGACCGCGCCGGAGAAGGGCGGCTACGCCGTACTCACCATGTCGAAGTCGTTCGGCCTGGAGTTCATGACCGACAGCGACGGCGACGGACGGCTCGACACCTGGGCCGGCGGTGGCGGCTCCACCCACCCCGCCTGGCTGCGCCTGGTCCGCGACGGCACCTCCTGCACCGCGTACTCCAGCACCAACAGCGGCCTTTCCTGGACCGAGGTCGCGAGCGTGACGGTGCCCTCGGCGAGTGGCGCCATGGACGCCGGCGTCGTCGCCAGCGCCGTCAACCTCAACTACCCCGGCACGACCGTCCAGGCGGTCTTCGACCACTTCACGGTGGAGGAAGCATGAGTCCCTACCGCTCCGAGGAGGACTTCCTCACCCCGCCCATCTCGATCACCCTCGAGCCGCCCGCCCCCGAGCCCGGTCAAGCGGTGACACTGACGGCCGAGCTCACCAACACCACAAGGATCACGCTGCGCGGCACCGTGCTGTATCTCTCCGTGGACGGTTCCGGCCAGGCGCCTTTCGTCCTCGGCAAGGTGGCGCCCGGCAAGGTGGTGACCCGTACCTGGAAGACCCGGCTCCCCGACGACGCCGAGGGTGTGGTCCCCTGCATCGCGCACGCGCTCTTCGACGTCCACCGGCACGGCTCCGACTGCACCCGCGCGACCTCGTCGCTGAAACTGCCGTACCGGTCGCTGGCCAGCGCCTTCGACAACGCCGGCATCTCCTCCGACGACGCCACCACCACCGCCGACATCGACGGCTCGCGATCCAGCCTGTCCGCCCAGGCGCTGGCATCGGTCGGACTGACTCCCGGGGCCTCGGTCACCTACGGCGGAACGACCTTCACCTGGCCGGACACGGAGCCCGGGGCCAAGGACAACGTGGTGTCCTCCGGGCAGACCGTACGGCTGTCCGGCACCGGCTCACGGCTGGCCTTCCTCGGCACCTGCACCTGGGGCGACGGCAAGGGGTCCGGGAAGGTCGTGTACACGGACGGCACGGAGCAGGCCTTCTCCGTCGAGGTCCCCGACTGGTACTGGGCGACCCCCGCGGCCGCGGTGGTCCTGCCGTACCGCAACACCCCCTCGGGCCAGGACAACAACCCGGTCAGCCTCTACACCTTCGGCGTCGACCTGGAGAACAAGGAACTGCACTCCGTCGTGCTGCCGAAGGTCAGCGACGGCCTGCCGAGCGGTGGCCCCGCTCTGCACATCTTCGCGATGACCGTCGTCTGAACCGAGAAGTTGTGAAAGGACGTTCATGACAGGCAACCAACACCTCAGCCGCAGACTCCTGCTGACCGGAGCGGCCGCGTTCGGCTCAGTGGTGCTGCTGACGCCGCCGCCAGGTGCCCATGCCGCACCGGCGGCCGCGCAGCCGTTCGACACGACCCCCGCATCGGTCGCGGTGCGACGGCTGCTGCCCGACCACCACCGGCAGGTGACGCTGCGTTCGCTGGACGGCGGCAGCGCCGACCGGTTCAAGGTCACCGGCCGGGCCGGGGCGATCACCGTGGAGGGCACCAGCCCGGCGGTGCTGCTCACCGGCCTCAACACCTATCTCGCGCGGGCGGCGAAGGCCGACATCTCCTGGAACGGCGAACAGCTGAACCTCCCCAGGCTGCTGCCCGCCCCCGACGGGGAGATCGCCGGATCGGCGAACGTGCCGCACCGGTTCGCCCTCAACGACACCAACGACGGCTACACCGGCCCCTACCGGGACTGGGACGCGTGGGAGCGCGAGCTGGACGTGCTCGCGCTGCACGGCATCAACAGAGTGCTGGTCTACACCGGCGGCGACGCCGTCTACTACGACACCTTCCGGCAGTTCGGCTACTCGGACGCCGAGATGCGGGCGTGGATTCCGGCACCGGCCCATCAGCCGTGGTGGCTGCTGCAGAACATGTCGGGGTTCGGCGGCCCGGTGTCCCGGCGGCTCATCGAGCGCCGGGCCGACCTCGCGCGGAAGATCGCCGACCGGGTGCGGGAACTGGGCATGACCCCGGTCCTGCCCGGCTACTTCGGCACCGTGCCGGACGACTTCGTCGCCAAACACGGCGGGGACGCGGCCGTGGTCCCCCAGGGCTCCTGGGGCGCCTTCAAGCGACCCGACTGGCTCGACCCGCGCACGACGGCCTTCGACGAGGTGTCCGCCGCCTTCTACCGGGCCCAGTCGGAGCGGTTCGGCGACAGCACGATGTACAAGATGGACCTGCTGCACGAAGGCGGCAACCCTGGTGACGTTCCGGTGGACGAAGCCGCGGCAGCCGTCGAAGGGGCGCTCCAGAAAGCTCACCCGGGCGCGATCTGGGCCATCCTGGGCTGGCAGTCCAACCCGTCCAAGGCGCTGCTCGACGGGGTCGACAAGTCCCGGATGCTGATCGTCGACGGCCTGTCCGACCGCTACACCACCGTCACCGACCGCGAAAGCGACTGGGACGGCACCCCGTACGCTTTCGGCAGCATCTGGAACTTCGGCGGCCACACCCCGATGGGCGCCAACGCCCCGGACTGGGTGGAGCAGTACCCCAAGTGGCGCGACAAGGAGGGCAGTTCGCTCGCCGGGATCGCGGCGATGCCGGAGGCCGCCGACAACAACGCGCCCGCCCTCGCGCTCCTCACCGACCTGGCCTGGACACCCGGCGTCATCGACCTGGACGACTGGTTCGCCGCCTACGCCCTCTCCCGCTACGGCGGCCCCGACCGGCACGCCGCCGCGGCCTGGCAGACGATCCGCGACACCGCGTACAACATGTCCCGCGCGGACTCCTGGAGCGAGGCACCCGACGGCCTGTTCGGCGCCCGTCCGAGCCTGACGGCGAACAAGGCCGCCGCCTGGGGCCCGGAGAAGGACCGCTACGACACCACCGCCTTCGACACCGCACTCACCGAACTCCTTGCCGTAAGCGCGGAGTTGAGGGACAGCTCGGCCTACCGGTACGACGTCGTCGACGTGGCCCGGCAGGTCCTGTCCAACCGCAGCCGTGTCCTGCTGCCGCAGATCAAGGCCGCGTACGAGGCCGGGGACAAGGCCCTGTTCGGCAGGTTGACCGGGACCTGGCTGCACTGGATGGACCTCCTCGACGACCTGCTGGCGGCCTCCGGCCCGCACCTGCTCGGACGGTGGCTCGCCGACGCACGTTCCTGGGGCGCCGACCGAGCCGAGAAGGACCGCCTGGAATACGACGCCCGCTCCCTCCTCACCACCTGGGGCGGACGCGCCAGCAGCGACGAGGGCCTGCACGACTACGCGAACCGGGAGTGGTCCGGGCTGGTCGGCGGCCTGTATCGCACCCGCTGGAAGACGTACTTCGACGCGCTCACCAAGGGACTCGCCACGGGCAAGGACCCGGCGACGATCGACTGGTTCGCCCTGGAGGACCGCTGGGCGCACGCGCACGAGACGCACCCGACCGAGCCCCATGGCTCCCCGTACGCCCTGGCCCGCCGCGTGCGCGACCTGCTCGCCACCACTCCCCATCAGGCGGCCCTCACCGCAGGGGCCGACCGGGGAGCGGTGGCCGAGGACACGCCCGCAACGGTGACAGTCACCTTCACCAACAGGAACGGGTTCGCGGCGGCACGCGGCGTGACCCTCTCCCTCCCCGCCCCCGAGGGCATGGCGGTGAAGCCGCTCGATCCGGTGCGCGCGGCATCGGTGGCGTCCGGCGAGACGTTCGCCGCTCGCTTCGAGGTCTCTCTTGCGGGTGAGCCGACGGAACTGGTCGGCCGGGTCGTCACGGCGGCGGCGTACGCGGGTGGCGGGAAGGCGGTCGCGCCGGTACGGCTGGTGGCCGCGGCCGGGGTCGGCGACCCGTACCGCACTGTCTCCTACAACGACGCCGTGTTCGGCCAGGCAGGCGACGAGATCGCCGTCGAGGGCGCCGGGGCCGATCTGTGGGGCGCCACCAACGAGTTCGGGGCGGTGTACCGGGCGGGCGCGTACGGTGACGGAACCGTGGCCGAGGTCATGGTCACGTCCCAGGACGCGACCGGGGGCTGGGCACGGGCGGGCCTCGTCGTCCGCAACGACCTGGGCACTCAGGCCGGCGCGGGCTATGTGAACCTGGCGGTCACACCGTCCAACGGCTGCGCGCTGAGCTGGGACGCCGACGGTGACGGCCGTTTCGACTCGATCGCGCTGTCGGGCTCCTTCACCGCGCCGGTGCGGCTGCGGCTGACCAGGTCCGGCGCCTCGTACATCGGGGAAGCCAGCGCGGACGGTGTCACCTGGACAACGGTGGGCACGGCCACGCCGGGAGGTGCGGCGGCCGCACAGGACGTCGGGGTCTTCATGACCGCGGCCAACGGCTGGAACGGCGCACGGGGCATCGCCACGTTCGACGGATTCACGGTGGCGTGATCGGTCCCGCTCACGGATCAAGATCCGGACCATTGCCGGACGTAGCCGGAGTGGAGCCAGGATGATCCTGGCTCCACTCCTTGGTGCGGGTGTGTCACTAGAACTGTGCGAAGAACCTCCAGATCTCTGCCTTGGTCCAGGTGGTGGCGCCGTTTTCGCCGCCGGAGCCGTCGACCGGACCGGGCCCGTGGCCTCCGTCGAACGCGGCCCACTGGACCGGGTATCCGGCACGGCAGCCCGAGTAGGTGGTGGTGATGTGTGTTCGGCTGCCCGGCGCGGGCTCGCGCGGGCTTTGGGCAGCGCAGCCGTTGTTGGCGACGAACTTGTCGCGCAGGGACCGTCCTTGCCCGATGTTGAGGACGTTGTCGCTGATGCCGTGGATTCCGAAGTAGGCGATGGGCTGGGTGCCGCCGCTGCATCCGCTGATCTGGGCGCCGGCGATGACCGCGACGGCCTTGAAGACGTTCGCGCGGCTGCATGCGAGTGCGTAGCTCATGCCGCCGCCCCAGCTGAATCCGGTGGCGAAACGCTGTGCCGGGTTGACACAGAGTCCGGCCTCGATGCGCCGGATCATGTCGTCGACGAACGTGACGTCCTCACCGCCCGAATTGCCCCATCCGTTGCCGAGGCCCTGGGGGGCGACGAGGATTGCGCTGTTGTTCGACTGTTCCTGCTGGCCGTAGTAGGACCAGGCGGCCCCGCTCGTGCCGCCGGAGGCGACGTCGCCGGCGGTTCCGCCCCGCCAGTGGAACGCGAAGATCAGCCGGTAGGGGCGGCTGTTGTCGTAGTTGGCGGGAACCCTGAGGATGAAGCTGCGGCTCTTGCCGCCGCTCTGGATCGTGTGCGTACCGCTCGTCAGAGTCGGGGCGCTGCCGCATCCGCCATTGCCGCCGCCATCGGACGACAGCTTGACCATCTGCCATTGCTGGTTGGCGCCGCCCCAGTCGGAGTACTGGACGACGTTGCCGCCGTCGGCGGTGGAGGAGCCCTGCACCTCCACCGCCTTGCTGCTGGTGCGGTTGATCAGCCTTACGTGGCCCGCCTCGGAGTCGGCCAGGCGGAACTGCTGGTTGGCCCCGTTGTGGTCGGCCCACTGCTGGAGCGCGGCACCGTCCGCGGTCGAGGAGCCGGCCACGTCGAGAACCTTGCCCGAATGCCGGGCCTTGAGGCGGTAGAAGCCACCGCCGGAGTCCACGAACTGCCACTGCTGGTTGGCTCCGTCGTGGCGCGTCCACTGGCTGACCCGCGCGCCGTCGGCGGTGGACGTGCCGGAGACGTCCAGCGCCTTGCCGCTGTTGCGGTTGACCAGGACGTACCAGGCGTTGGTGTCCACCGTCGCCGCCTCGGCGGGCGCCGGATTCACCGCGGTGAGCATGCCGATCGCGAGGGTCGCGGCCAGCACGGCGGCGATCCGGGACCACCAGCGATGTCTGCGTGGAGGGGCGGCGGAAGCCGCACCATGGGTCTTCATCGACTCACCCTTTCGTCTGTGGCGGGTCCCATCAGGCGCGGGTCCAGCGCTGGTTGCTGCCGTTCGTGCAGGAGTAGAGCTGGATCAGGGTGCCGTTGGCGGTACTGCCTCCGACGGCGTCGAGGCAGAGGCCGGACTGGACGCCGACGATGGAGCCGTCGGAGTTGACGCGCCATTTCTGGTTGTCGCCGCCCCAGCAGCTGTAGATCTGGACTCTGGCGCCGTTGCCGGTGCCGGCGGCGTCCAGGCACTTGTTGCCGTAGACCCTGAGCTCACCTGCGGCGGTGTGCGTCCACTGCTGATTGGTGCCGTTGTTGCAGTCCCAGAGCTGGACCTGGGTGCCGTCGGTGGTGCTGGAGTTCGGCACGTCAAGGCAGCGGCCCGAAGCGACGCCCTTGGTCTGTCCGGCATTCCCAGGAGGCGTGGTGGTGCCGCCGTTGAGTGCGTTGAGGACGGCGGTGTAGGCGGGCTTCTTGCTGCCGTCGTTGTTGAACAGCAGCGGCGTGTGCTGCGGTCGCCAGGAGTCGCTGTCGCGCACACCCCAGACGGTGATGCCGAGGCAGCGCGGGACGGCCAGGCAGTCGTTGGTCACGCTGGCGTAGGTGTTGGCCGAGGCGCCCTGGATGTCGAGCTCGGTGATGGCCACGTCGACGCCAAGGGCGGCGAAGCTCTGCAGGGTGGTGCGGAAGTTGCTGTTGTACGGGCTGTCGTTGTTGAAGTGGGCCTGGAAGCCGACGCAGTCGATCGGGACGCCGCGCTGTTTGAAGTCGCGGACCATGTTGTACATGGCCTGGGTCTTGGCCCAGGTCCAGTTCTCGACGTTGTAGTCGTTGTAGCAGAGCTTGGCGGCCGGGTCGGCGGCGCGCGCGGTGCGGAAGGCGACCTCGATCCAGTCGTTGCCGGTGCGCTGCAGGTTGGAGTCGCGCCGGGCTCCCGAACTGCCGTCGGCGAAGGCCTCGTTCACGACGTCCCACTGGGCGATCTTGCCCTTGTAGTGGGCCATCACGCCGTTGATGTGGCCGATCATCGCCTGGCGCAGGTTGCTGCCGCTGAGGCTCTGCATCCAGCCGGGCTGCTGGGAGTGCCAGGCCAGGGTGTGGCCGCGCACCTGCTTGCCGTTCTGCACCGCCCAGTTGTAGACGCGGTCACCTGCGGTGAAGTTGAACTGGCCCCGCTGGGGCTCGGTGGCGTCGATCTTCATCTCGTTCTCGGCCGTCACCGAGTTGAACTCGCGGTTGGCGATCGACGTGTACGTCGAGTCGCCCAGCCTGCCCGAGGCGATGGCGGTGCCGAAGTAGCGGCCGCTCTGCTTCGCCGCGGCGCCGAGCGTGGTCTCGGCGGCCTGTGCGGGCTGAGGCGCCGCCAGCGCGCCGGCCGTTCCGAGGGAGCCGACGAGCAGCGCCAGCAGCAGGCCGCGGATCTTCCGGCGGACGGGGGGTCTGGGGAGGGCATACGAGCCCATGGCTTTCCTCCAAGGTAGAAACACGCGGAAGGACTGAAGCGCGAAGGACTGAAGCGCGGGGGAATGAGTCAGCACGGAGTCACCGGACACCGCGGTGTTTCGACACAGGCATGGGGGTACCTCCATCGCGGCTCAGCCGGGAGACCGCCACGCGGCGTCGCCTCACCGGAACGAAAACGGGTGGCGCGGGTGCTTTGGTGCGCGGATCTGTTGTGCGGCTGTACGCGGATCTGCCGTGCGGCTCAAATTGCTCAAGGCCAACGCGGTTCGATATATCGAACTATGGCCGCTTCCCCAGGCGGGGATGATGGGATGATTGAGGCGTTGACGATGACTCGTCAATACTCCCCGCACAAGAAGTTTCGGTTCCTTGCCCGAAACTTTCTGACCGAGCCGGGCGATTCCGGTCGAAGCGACGCCTTGTCCAGTCCAAAGGGGGAGGCGCTGTTTGTGGACAGATCGGCGTCAGGCCTTGACCGGAGAGCCTCGCATTCCTAGCTTGTGGCGTCACAGCATCCGGGAATTTCTTCGAAACATTCGAGATAGCTCTGCACTCCGAGACATCCACTCCGCGGCTCATCGGGGTCACTTCACCCCGCCCCCAAAGGAGGCCCTCTGATGTGGCTTCGCCACCCGTCCCCTGTCCGCCTAAGACGCTTACTCGCCGTCCTCGCACCCCTGCTGCTCGTGGCCACCTTCCTCGGCGCCCAGCCCGCCAGCGCGGCGACCGTCGACCCCAACGCCTCATATGTGCTCGTCAACCGCAACAGCGGCAAGGCCCTGGACGTCTACAACATGGCGACCAGTGACGGCGCCCGCATCACCCAATGGTCCAGGAACGATCAGAACCAGCAGCAGTGGCAGTTCGTCGACGCCGGCGGCGGTTACTACCGCATCAAGTCCCGCCATTCCGGCAAGGTGCTGGACGTCCACAACTTCTCGACCGCCAACGGCGGCTCGGTCGTCCAGTGGGCCGACCTGAACGGCACCAACCAGCAGTTCCGGCTGGCCGACAGCGCGGACGGCTATGTGCGGCTCATCGCGCGCCACAGCAACAAGGCCCTCGAAGTGCAAGGCGGCTCCACCGCCGACGGCGGCAACATCGTCCAGTACGACGACTGGGGTGGCACCAACCAGCAGTGGCAGCTCGTCAAGGTCGGCAGCGATACCCCCGGCCAGTGTGACCTCCCGTCGACATACCGCTGGTCATCGACGGGCGCGCTGGCGCAGCCCAGGTCCGGGTGGGCCTCGCTCAAGGACTTCACCGTCGTCCCCTACAACGGCAGGCACCTCGTCTACGCGACGACGCACGGCGTGGGACAGGGATCGGGCTGGGGCTCGATGAACTTCGGCCTGTTCACCAACTGGCCGGAGATGGGCTCGGCCAGCCAGAACGCGATGTCGAACTCCACCGTCGCGCCCACGCTCTTCTACTTCGCGCCGAAGAACATCTGGGTGCTCGCCTACCAGTGGGGTCGGACCCAGTTCGCCTACCGGACGTCGAGCGACCCCACCAACCCGAATGGTTGGTCAGCGGAGCAGCCGCTCTTCTCCGGAAGCCTCCCCGACTCCGGAACAGGACCCATCGACCAGACGCTCATCGCTGACGGCTCGAACATGTACCTGTTCTTCGCCGGTGACAACGGCAAGATCTACCGGGCCAGCATGCCCATCGGGAACTTCCCGAGCAGTTTCGGCTCGAACTACACCACGATCATGAGCGATACGAGGAACAACCTGTTCGAAGCCCCGCAGGTCTACAAGCTCCAGGGCCAGAACCGGTACCTCATGATCGTCGAGGCGATCGGCTCGCAGGGCCGCTACTTCCGCTCGTTCACGGCCACCAGTCTGAACGGCTCATGGACACCCCAGGCCGCGACCGAGAGCAACCCCTTCGCCGGCAAGGCCAACAGTGGTGCCACCTGGACCAACGACATCAGCCACGGCGAACTGATCCGCACCACCGCCGATCAGACCTTCACCGTCGATCCCTGCAACCTGCAGCTCCTCTACCAGGGACGCGACCCCAACTCCGGCGGCGACTACGGCCAATGGCCCTACCGTCCGGGTCTGCTGACACGGCGCTGACGGAGTGCCACAAGTCCGGCTCTCGTATGGAGCCGGTGCGGCGGGCTCGGCTGAAGGCCGAGCCCGCCCGGATCACGTGACAGCACAAGGAAAGGCGCCTGACCTGGGTATCTGCCCGTCAGGCGCCTTCTTCCGCGCTCGTGCTTTTTGACTTGCCCTCGATGACGGACGAGGCCTGCCCAGCTCGGCCTCCAGCCATTGCCGCCATACGAACGGCCCACGCCGAATCGACGCGCCGCCGGCCCGGCGCCGACGATGAAGGGGATCCATCCGGCCAGGCGCAAGGACGACAGGATGCTGCGAGACCACCCCGGCCGCGTGAGCAGGGCTGGCCACCGAGCCCTCGTGGCGGCACTCGGCTGTGCGCTGTCCGCCGTGGCCATCACCGGATGCGGCGACGACGAGGACAACGGCTCCACGTCGGCGCCGACTACGCGTAGCCCCGATCCTGCGTCCTTCTCCGGATTGCCGCCGTCGGCGCTGGCCTCCGAGGCGGCTTCCGCGATCGCCTCCGCTCACGCTTCGGCCTCGGCGGCGGCCTCCTCGGCGTCTGTCCGCGCCTCTGAGTTCGAGGCGTCCGTCGAGGCTGAGGCCGCCCGCGCCGGTGCCGCCGCGCAGGAGGCGCTCAAGGATGTCGAGGGACGCGGCAACGCGGTGTCCGAAGTCGGTATGAAGGGCCTGCCCAGGAACGAGACGAGCGGGCTGCTCGCCGTGCTGGTCACGATCACCAACAAGACCGACGCCAGGGCCTCGTACGCCGTGCGGATCGACTTCGAGGATTCGTCCGGAAAGGTCGTCGAGACGAACTTCGTCGGCGCGGAGAACCTCGACCCGGGCGAGAAGCAGCAACCCATCGCCTTCAGCCGGCAGCCCGCGGACGCACAACTCACTCCCCGTCTCGCCAAGGCACAGCGGTACTGACGTCGCGGGTGGGATCGAGCCATGGAGGAGTGATGGGCAACCTGGTGGTGGTGGGAACGGACGGCTCGTCCTCGAGTCTCGCCGCGGTGGAGACGGCCGCCAGGGAGGCCCGGCGGCGGCGTGCGGAACTGCGCGTGGTGTACGCCCTCAACTGGCCGGTCAGACCCATGTACTCGCCGCTGGACACCACGCCGCTCAATCGCCTGGTCAGCGAGGCCGCGGACCGTGCGCGCAGCGTGGCCCCGGAGGTGACGGTCACGGAGGCCATGGAGCCCGGCGACACGGTGTCGGTGCTGGAGGCCGAGTCGCAGGCGGCGGAGCTGCTGGTCGTGGGTGCGCGCGGGGTGGGCGGCTTCATCGGCATGCTGCTGGGATCGACGGCGGCGTCCCTGACGGCCCACAGCCGGTGCCCGGTGATGGTGGCCCGTGAGGATTCGGCCGACGCCGGCCCGATCGTGCTGTGCGTCGACGGCTCCCCCGCGGGCGAGGCGGCGGTCGAGTTCGCCTTTGCCGAAGCGGCGCTGCGCGGAGCCGAGGTCGCCGCCGTGCACGTATGGCTCCCGGATCACGCGCCGGCCGGTACGGGCGTCGAGCCTGCGGAGCGGTTGCTGGCCCAGGCGCTCGCCGGACACGCCGAGAAGCACCCGGATGTCAGGGTCAGCCGCGAGGTGGCGAGTGGCGAAGCCCGGGAGGTGCTGATCGAGAGAAGCAGGAACGCCCAGCTCGTGGTCGTCGGAGCCCGGGGCCGCGGCGGGTTCGCAGGTCTGCTCCTGGGCTCGGTGAGTCAGGCGCTGCTGCACCACGCGCACAGTTCCGTCGTGGTCGTCCGCGGCCAGGCGTGATCAGACGTATCGGCGGCGAGCAATGCCAGAACAGAGCGACGCACCGACAGAAGGGACGAAGAAATTGAAGGCATTCGTGATGAAGGAAATCGGGCGTGTGGGTTTCATGGAAAAACCGGTTCCGCCACTGGGCCCCGGCGACGCGCTCGTGCGGACGACCCGGGCCCTCATCTGTACGTCCGACTCTCATACCGTCCAGGGCGGCATCGGCCCCAGGGAGGACCTGACGCTGGGACATGAGGCAGTGGGTGTCGTAGATGCGATCGGCAGCGAGGTACGAGACTTCCAGCCCGGCGACCGTGTACTGGTCGGCGCCATCACTCCCGACTGGGGCGACCTGGCTTCCCAGAACGGCTTCCCCTCGCAGTCCGGTGCGCCGCTCGGGGGCTTCAAGTTCGCGAATTCCAAGGACGGAGTGTTTGCCGAGTATTTCCACGTGAACGACGCAGATGCCAATCTCGCGAAAATCCCTGACGATATCTCGGACGCGGCGGCCGTCTACTGCGCCGACATGATCTCCACCGGGTTCATGGGCGCGGAGCACGGAAACATCCCGATGGGCGGGACCGTGGCCGTCCTCGCGCAGGGGCCCGTCGGTCTGATGGCGACAGCCGGGGCCAGGCTCCGTGGCGCCGGACTCGTCATCGGCGTCGAATCGGTCCCCAGCCGGCAGAAGCTGGCGCGGATGTACGGCGCGGACGAGATCGTGGACCTGCACCAGGGCGAGCGCCTCGATCTCGTGCTGTCCTGGGGCCGCTTCCATCGTCACCACCGCCTCGACACCGACGCGATGCTGCGGGCGACCGCCGACGCATGGCGCCGCTGGATGCAGCATTTCGCCTACGACGGTCCCGAGGAACCCCTGGTCAGGCGCTCCGCGATCACGCTGAAACTGTGCGACGACTGGGCCAACGGCTCGCTGGTCGCGGCCCCCACCTCCTCCTTACCCGCACCGATCGGCGGCATCCGCAACTGGGACTACCGCTACGCCTGGATCCGCGACGCCGCCTACGCCGTGTTCGCGCTGCGCCGCATCGGCTTCCGCGGCGAGGCCGACGCCTTCCTCGGCTGGGTTCTCGACGCCTTCGAATACAGCGGACAGCCCCGGATCATGTACGACCTCCGGGGTGGTCTGGTGCCGGACGAGGTCGAGGACGGCGAACTGGAGGGCTACCAGCGCTCAGCCCCCGTGCGCTGGGGCAACGGAGCGGCCGACCAGCGCCAGCATGACGTCTACGGCGAGATTCTGGACTGCGCCGACCAGTGGCTGCGCTCCGGCGGCGAGATCCAGACCGAGCTGTGGGCGAACCTGGCCACGCTGGCCGACGCCGCTGAGCGGACCTGGCGCCAGCCGGACCAGGGCATCTGGGAAGTACGCAGTGAGGGCCGGGTGTTCACGTACTCGGCCGGGCTGTGCCAGGTGGCCCTGGACCGGGCCGCGCAGATGGGTGAGCGGCTCGGCCTGCCCGGGCGGATCGCACAGTGGCGCACCGCGGCGGACCAACTGCGTCGGCTCATCCTGGAGCAGTCCTGGGACGAGGACGCGCAGACCCTCAGCGCCCACCTGGACGGCGGCGGCCTTCTCGACGCCAGCCTGCTCGCGCTCCCGCTGCGCCATGTGGTGCCGGCTGATCACCCACGGATGGTGGCGACCACCCACGCCATCGCCGACCGCCTGTCAGCGGGTGACGGGCTGCTCTACCGATATCTGCACAAGGAGTCCCCCGATGGTCTGGCCGGCGACGAGGGCGCCTTCGTGCTCTGCAGCTTCTGGCTGGTCGACAACCTGATCGGCCAGGGCCGGATCCAGGACGCCGAAGAGCTGTATGCCTCGTTGTGCGCCCGGGCGAGCCCGCTGGGACTGCTGTCGGAGCAGATCAACCCGGTCACAGGAGAGTTCATGGGCAACTTCCCCCAAGCGTTCAGCCACATCGGGATCATCGCCAGTGGCGTGAACCTCGCCCGGGCGAAGGCAGGTGCACAAGGATGATCGACCGGCTGACCGTATTCGGCGCGACAGGCGACCTCACCGCGCGCTACCTGCTGCCCGCGCTGGCCGCCCTCCAGGTGGCCGGACACCTCGGCGACCGGCTGCAGTTGACCGGCGCGAGCAGGGAGGACTGGAGCAGCGAGCAGTACCGGGAGTGGATCGCCGCCCAGCTCGACCGTCACGGGGGACCCACTCCGGCCGACGCCAGGGAAGCGATCGCGGCATCGGCCCGCTACGTGCGGTGCGACGTCACCGACCCCGCCGATGTCGCCGCGGCCATCGCAGGTGACGGCCCGGTCGCGGTCTACCTCGCCCTCCCCCCGGCACTCTTCCCCCGCGTGGTCACGGCACTGCATGAGGCAGGTCTGCCGGAGGGCAGCCGGATCGTGCTGGAGAAGCCGTTCGGCGAAGACCTGGCCGGCGCGCAGGAGCTCAACCGGCTGCTCGCGGACCTCGTGCCGGAGCAGGCGGTGTTCCGGGTCGACCACTTCCTGGCGATGACGACCGTCCAGAACGTACTCGGCAGCCGCCTGGCAAACCGCGTGCTGGAGCCGATCTGGAACAGCACCCACATCGCCGAAGTGGAGATCGTGTGGGACGAGACTCTCACGCTGGAAGGCAGGGCCGGCTACTACGACCACGTCGGCGCGCTCAAGGACATGATCCAGAACCATCTCCTGCAGCTGCTCTGCCTCGTGGCCATGGAGCCGCCCGTCACCCTCGGCGAGCGGGACCTGCGGGACCGCAAGGTCGACGTACTGCGATCCGTGCGACCGCTGACCGAGCACGACGTCGTGCACCGCACGCGGCGCGCACGCTATCTGCCCGGCAGAATCGGCGAGCGCGACATTCCCGCCTACGTCGACGAGAAGGGCGTCAGCCCACAGCGCGGCACCGAGACCCTTGCCGAGGTGGAACTGGAACTGGACAGCTGGCGCTGGGCCGGTACCACGTTCCGGCTCCGCAGCGGCAAGGCGCTCGGGGCGGATCGCAAGGAGGTGGCGGTGCGCTTCCGCGCCGTACCTCACCTGCCCTTCGGCCACAGCGGGGAAGCCCTGCCCAACGTGCTCCGCTTCGGGCTCGAACCGGAAGGGCTGACCCTCGATCTGACAGGCATCGGCGCGCATGCCGACGAGCTGGCTCCGCTCTCGCTGACCGCGGACATGGAACCACCGGGCCTGCCTGCCTACGGGCGGCTCCTGCTGGACGTCCTGGAGGGGGATCCCGCCCTGTCCATCCGCGGCGACGAGGCCGAGGAAGCGTGGCGGGTCCTCGAACCCGTACTGTCCGCCTGGGAGAGGGACCTTGTACCGCTGGAGGAGTACCCGGCCGGTTCGGAAGGTCCACCCACACGTCAGCGCGTGTGATGTCCCCCAGTCCCGAACCCCGCACCGCGTGCATCGTGGTCATGGGAGTCGCCGGCACCGGCAAGTCGACGGTGGGCCGACTACTCGCCAAGCGGCTGGGCGTCCCCTTCGCGGAGGCGGACGACCTGCACCCGCCGGCCAACATCACGAAGATGTCGGCCGGTGTCCCGCTCGACGACGCGGACCGGCAACCCTGGCTGGAGTCCATCGGCCACTGGCTGCGCGAACGGGACGCGGCCGGCACCGGCTGCGTGGTCTCCTGCTCCGCGCTGAAGCGGCGCTACCGTGACGCGCTCCGGGCGGCCTGTCCTCACGCGTTCTTCCTCCACCTGACAGCCCGCCCCGAGCTGCTGGCGGAGCGGATCGGCCACCGCACGGGACACTTCATGCCCGAGGTGCTGCTCGACTCGCAGCTCGCCACCCTCGAGCCCCTCGAACCGGACGAGCGAGGAGCCGAGTTGGACGCCACACCCGACCCGGAGACCATCGTCGACAGGGCTACGGCCGTACTGCCGACTTCGTGACACGGGTTCCCCGGCATGCCCCTATGCGGTGTCCCTCACCCGGACAGCCCGCTGAAGTCGCCGGGTGCAGGCGGTGGAGGAAGGCTGAGACCGTCGATACAGCGGAAGGGGCCGTGGCATGGCACAGTCAACCGGCGGGGTTCGGAAGTCCCAGCGCGGCGCAGAGCTACTGGGCGGGGGCCTCGCCCTCTTCGCCGGCTGGGCGCTGGAGTTGAGCGGGACGCTCAGCGTCCTTCTCGGCGTCGTCGGCGTCACCCGCGACACCCTCTTCAGCTCGCCCGACTACACCTACGAGTTCAGTCTGACGGCCTGGGGCTGGATCCACATCGTCATCGGCATCGGGCTCGTCGCCGCCGGCCTGGGAGTACTGCTCGGCAAAGCCTGGGGCACAGGGGCCGGCGCGGTACTGGCGGCGGTCAGCCTGATCACCCAGTTCATGTTCATCCCCTTCTATCCCCTGTGGTCGATCAGCGTGATGACACTCGACCTCCTCGCCCTCTGGGCATTGGCCAGGTCCACGGTGGTGGACGACTAGCGCCGATCTCCGAAACGGGGTCACCGGCTGACCACTCGTCACTGAGAACCGAACCCGTCCCACGCGCGTGATAGCGGAGAACGCATTGACGTGCACATAAAGGCGGGGGAACGCGAGTGGGATCCACAGTACGCGCGAGAACGGCGGCAGTTGCCGTCTTGACGGCCGGGGCGCTGCTCACGTCGGCGGTATCGGCCGGCGGCCTGCCGGCGCGAGGCGTCGGCTCCGCCGCACAGGAGGGATCGAAGCCACCGGCGACCGTCACGTTGGTCACCGGTGACCGTGTGGATGTCGGCGCCGACGGCCAGGTCGTTCGGCTGGTGCGCGGCAAGGGCCGCGAGGAGCTCGGCTTCTCGGTGCGGCGCGAGGCCGGCCACACGTACGTCGTCCCGCAGGACGCCCTGCGCCTGGTCGCCGACGGCGTGCTCGACCGTCGGCTCTTCGACGTCGCGCAGTTGGTCCGGGGCAGGTACGACGACGCGCACCGCACCACACTGCCGCTGATCGTCGGCTACAAGCAAGACGGCGCCGGGACAAGGGACTTGACCGCCGGCGGCGACCCGTTCGCGGGCGTGGCCGTCCGGGAGCGCCGTGCGCTGCCCGCGGTCGACGGGGAGGCCTTCGAGGCGCCCAAGTCCGGTGCGCCCGCGCTGTGGGCGGCCGTCACAGGCCGCGCTTTTGCCCGTACGTCAGGAGGTACGGCCGCCCTCGCACGGCCCGTCGCCCATGTCTGGCTGGACGCGAAGGTCCGGGGCACCCTGGCCGAGAGCGTGCCGCAGATCGGTACGGCCGCCATGTGGGAGTCGGGCTACAGCGGCAAGGGCATCAAGGTGGCGGTCCTGGACTCGGGCGTGGACGAGACCCACCCGGACCTCGCGGGCGTCGAGGTGGCGCAGAAGAACTTCAGCGAGTCCCCCGTGGTCAAGGACCGCTTCGGGCACGGAACGCACGTGGCCTCCATCCTCGCCGGAAGCGGTGCGAAGTCCGGCGGCCGCTTCAAGGGCGTGGCGCCCGGCGTGACGGTGCTGGACGGCAAGGTCCTGGGCGACGACAACTTCGGATCCACCTCGGGCATCGTCGCCGGCATGCAGTGGGCCGTCGACCAGGGCGCGCGGGTCGTCAACATGAGTCTGGGCGCCCTCGACTCCCCGGAGGTCGACCCGATGGAGGCGGCCGTCGCCCGCCTCTCCGGCAAGGCCCTGTTCGTGGTGGCCGCGGGCAACTCGGGCGACGGTCCCCGGAGCATCTGGTCGCCCGGCAGCGCCCCCGCGGCGCTCACCGTGGGCGCCGTGGACAAGCAGGACCAGATCGCCGCCTTCTCCAGCCGCGGCCCCAACCTCGACGGCACGCCCAAGCCGGACATCACCGGACCCGGCGTGGACATCACCGCCGCTCTGACCACGCAGGGCGAAGAGCCCCCAGGTGACGGCTACGTGGAACACGGCGGCACGTCGATGGCCTCCCCACACGTCGCGGGCGCCGCCGCCCTGGTGCTCCAGCAGCACCCGGACTGGAGCGGAGCCCGGCTGAAAGCGCTGCTGACCGGTTCGGCCAAGCCCAACCCGCTGCTGAACGCCCATCAGCAGGGCGCCGGCCGGGTGGACCTGGCGCGAGCCGCCACTGCCGTGGTCGTCTCCGAGCCCGGCTCCCTCGGCTTCGGCACGCACGCCTGGCCGCACGCCGACGACAGGCCGGCTGCCAAGACCCTCACCTACCGCAACCACGGCACCCGGCCCGTCACCCTGCGGCTGAGTGCCTCCGGGGCCGACCCGTCGGGCAGGCCCGCCCCGGCCGGCATGTTCACCGTCAAGGACGCCCAGCTCACCGTTCCGGCCGGCGGCACCGCGAAGACCACCGTCACCGCCGACACGCGCAAGGGCACCGTCGACGGGGTCTTCGGCGGCACGGTGCTGGCGTCGGGAGGCGGCCAGCAGGTACGTACCGGTCTCGTGGTCGAACGGGAGGTGGAGTCATACGACGTCACGGTGCGGCACATCGACGCCGACGGGGCGAACCCGGCCACCTACACGACGATGATCACCCCGGGTGACGGACTCGGCAGCCCCATGGAGCTCCCGTACAGCGCGAACGGCACGGTGGTCCAGCGGCTGCCCAAGGGGTCGTACCAGCTGGAGAGCCTGGTCTTCGCCCGCGACAACGAGCTGGGCTTCTTCGTCCAGCCGGTTCTGGAAGTGAACAAGAACGTCACGGTCACGCTCGACTCCCGCAAGGCCAAGCCGCTCGCCGTGAAGGCCCCGGATCCGGCCGCGAAACTCGTCACTTCCACTGTCGGCTACTACGACTTGTCTGTCGGAGCGTTCAACTCCTGGTCCACCAACGGGGTGCCGCCGATCCGCACCGCCGCCCTCGGTCCGGCGTCCGACACGATGCGGGCCCAGTTCAACGGCGTATGGAAGAAGCCCGGCACGAACGTCGACTACCGGCTCGCCTTCAACCGCAAGGGGAGCTTCTTCACCGGCCTGAACCGCACCATCACCCGGGCCGAGGTCGCCGAGGTGAAGCTCGGCTTCGGCGCCTCCGTCACCGGGGCGAAGGGCCTGGTCCACATCACTCCGCTGGACGACCTCGGGAGCGGCGTCGGCATTCCGGACCCGGAGGAGCAGAAGCTGCCGCGGACCACCACGCACTACCTCAGTACGACCGGGGTTCGCTGGTCCTGGACGGCCGCACAGCTCGACGCCCGCAGCGAGGTGCGCATGCAGTACACGAAGAAGGAGGTGACATACAAGCCGGGCTCCAGCCAGGCGCTGAGGTTCAACACCGGTGTGGTCGGCCCCGATCTCGCGGCGGGCGGTCCCGATGAGCGAGGTGCGAATCGGACCGGCGACTACATCGACGCCAAAATCCCGCTGTTCAACGACGGCAACGGTAACCCTGGGTCCTCGATCGTCACCCGCGGCTTCGCCCGGCTGGAATCCGGCGGGCGGATCCTCGCCGAGGGCCCGGCCACGGAATGGCTGAGCGCCGAAGTTCCCGCCGCCTCCGGCGTGTACCGCCTGACGGTCGAGGCGGCCCGCTCCGCCGCTGACACCTCCACCAGTACGAAGGTGGCAGGGGTGTGGACGTTCACCTCGGCCCGGCCGACGTCGGACGACACGGTCAAGCTGCCGCTGTCGACGGTGCGGCTCGCGCCGAAGCTGAGCCTGAGCGGGACGGCTCCGGCGGGCAGCACGCTCAAGGTGCCGCTGAAGCTGAGCGGCGCGGCCGCCGCGGCCGGGCGGGTCGCCGCACTGACCGTGAGGGTCTCCTACGACGGCGGCAGGTCCTGGAAGCCGCTCACCGTGACGACCGACGCGCGGGGCGCGCGCTCGGTGAGCGTGAAGCACCCGGCGATCGCCAAGGCCGTGTCCTTCCGGGTGGACCTGAAGGACACGGGCGGCAACACCGTACGGGAGACGATCACGAACGCTTACCGGCTCACTCCGTGAGGTGACCCCGGAAGGGTGCCCGCTCCGGCCTGGTCCCCGCACCTGCGGGGACCAGGCCGGAGCGCACCTTTGAGGCACCTGGCACCCCGAACGCACCGGTCGGAGCGCCGTGGAGCGGGGGCCGATCTAGGCTGGAAGCAGCCGCTGGAAACCAGCCTTGATGGGCAGGGCTGTCCGGACGGAGGCGTGGCGCGTGGAGATGGCCGGCAAGCAGGACGCGCCCACTGCCGTTGTCGTGGTGGACCCGGACGGCATGGTGAGCGGCTGGAGCGAGGGGGGCCGGCTGCTGCTCGGCTGGACTGCGGAGGACACCGTCGGCCGCCCGGTGACCGATCTGCTGGTCGATCCTCCGCCACCCGGCTTCCCCGAGGGCTACGGCACCGGCCCCGACCCCATGGGCTTCATCCCCCTGCGCCACCGGGACGGCTCCACGGTGGACGCCGTGGTGACGGCTCACCCCCTGTTCGGCCCCGACGCGCGAGTACTGGGTCACGCGGTGACCGTCCAGCGCTGGGGACGCCGCCCGGTGATCGCCGACCGGGCCTTCGAGCAGTCCCCCTTCGCTCTCGGCGTCTACGACCCTGAGCTGCGGTTCCTGTGGATCAACGCCTCCTCAGGACGGGTGATCGCGCACTCCGAGGAGCAGGTGCTCGGCAAGAAGTACCGCGAGGTGCTGCCCGAATACGACCGCGAGCTGTTTCCCGAAAGGGACGACAAGCCCTACACCGACAAGGTCGCCGAAGTGGCGAGGACGGGCGAGCCCGCGCGTCTCATCACCGTCTTCCGCCCGCTCGGCAGCAACTACGCCAACGCCTGGGCCACCAGCATCTGGCCCGTCCGGGATGCGGAGGGCCGGGTCCGCGCGGTCGCCAACTGGGGATTCGACATGAGCGCCGAGTACTGGGCTCGGCAACGCCTGCTCCTGCTCAACGAGGCGACCCGCGGCATCGGCCGGACGCTCGACGTGATCGGCACCGCCCAGGAACTGGCCAGGACCCCGGTGCCGGGATTCGTCGACCTCGTCACCGTGGATCTCTTCGACGAGGTGCTGCACGGTGAGGAACCGCCTTCCGCGTCCGCGTTCACCCCCGGCGAGACCATCGCGCTCAGCCGTGCCGCCCAGCACAGCGCGAGGGAGGACAGCGACCGGGCCGGCGGGCCCGCGATTCCGGTCAGTCACGCTCCCGGTTCCGTCGCCGTCCGCTGCATGGCCACCGGCAGGTCCACGGTCGAGCTCGCCGCCGAGCCGGGCCAGGGCGGCGAATGGGCGTTCGGGCCGGGGCTCGCCGCCGACCCGGCGCACTGGCCACCGGGTAACCCGTTGATCGACGGGACCATCGCCGCGGAAGGGCTGACCGGCCGGATCACCGTGCCGCTCCGGGCGCGTGGCACGCTGCTCGGCGTCGTCGCCTTCTCCCGCCGCGACCGGCCCGAGGCATTCACCGCCGACGACCTGATCCTCGCCGAGGAGCTGACCGCCAAGGCAGCCGTCGCCATAGACAACGCCCGCCGGTACTCGCGCGAGCGCACGACCGCGCTGACCCTGCAACGCAGCCTGCTGCCGCAGGGGATGCCGAAGCAGGAGGCGGTCGACGTGGCATCCCGCTACCTGCCCGGCGGTACCGGCGCGGAAGTGGGCGGTGACTGGTTCGACGTCATTCCGCTGTCCGGCGCCCGGGTCGCCCTGGTCGTCGGCGATATCGTCGGCCACGGCCTGCACGCCTCGGCCGGCATGGGCCGGCTGCGCACGGCGGTCCGCACCCTCGCCGACGTCGACCTGCCGCCGGACGAGCTGCTGACCCACCTGGACGACCTGGTCCTCCACCTCGCCAGCGACCTCCAGTCCGCCGGCCATTTCCAGCCGACCGGCGAGTCCGGGGCCACCTGCCTTTACACCGTCTACGACCCGGTCTCCCGGCGCTTCACGCTGGCGAGCGCCGGCCATCCCCTGCCGCTGATCATCTCCCCCGACGGCACCAGGACGCCGGTGCCCGCGCAGCCGGGACCGCCGCTCGGCATCGGCGGACTGCCCTTCGAGGCCACCGAGCTCGAACTGCCCGAGGGCAGCCTGCTCGCCCTCTACACCGACGGAGTGGTGCAGAGCCGCGAGCGCGACGTCGACGAGGGAATCGCCGAACTGCGGCGGGTCCTGAACCACTCGGCCACCTCACTGGAGGCCCTGTGCGACACGGTGATGGACGCCATGCTTCCCGAACGCCGCACCGACGACGCCGCCCTGCTGCTCGCTCGTACGCACGCGCTCGATCCCCACCACGTCGCCGACTGGGACGTAGAGCCGGACCCCGCGCAGGTGCCGCGCGCCAGGAAGTTCGCTGTCGACCAGGTGGACGCCTGGGGCCTGGCGGAGGCGTCGTTCGTCACCGAACTGGTCGTCAGCGAGCTGGTTACCAACGCCATCAGATACGGCGAGCCGCCGATCAGGCTGCGGCTGATCCGCGACACGTCCCTGATCTGCGAGGTCTCCGACGCCAGCAACACCGCCCCGCACCTGCGCCGGGCCCGCGCCTTCGACGAGGGCGGGCGGGGCCTGTTGCTCGTCGCCCAGCTCACCCAGGGGTGGGGCACCCGGCACACCACCAACGGCAAGACGATCTGGTGTGCGCAGACCCTCTCCTAGTCCGTAAGTGCTAGTCCCTCATGATGCGCCACCGGTTGTCGGCTGTGCCGTTGTCCGAGTCCTGGACCGCGAACGCGCCGACAGCGGTGGAGTTGTTCGCGATGGCGAGCAGCTTGCCGCTGTGCGCGTTACGGATCTTGTAGGTCCCGTCGCCCTGGTCGAGCAGCGTCCATCTGTGGTCGGCGGTGCCGTTGTCCGACCACTGCAGGACGGTCGCGCCGTCAGCCGTGGACATGTCCTGGACGCCGAGCACCTTGCCGCTGTGGGCATTGCGGAAGCGGACCGCGTTTCCGTCGGTGATCATCTGCCAGTCGTGGTCGGCGGTGCCCGAGTCGTTCCATTGCAGGGCGCGGCCACCGTCGGCCGTGGACATGTCCTGGATGCCCAGCACGAGACCGCTGCCCACGTTGGCGAGACGGACGGTGGCGCCGGTGTTCCAGTAGACGGTGTAGTTGTGGCCGTGCGCGTCGTGGAACGGGCCCAGGTTGACGGTGGAGCCGTTTGCGGTCGCGGTGAAGGCGAGCGAACTGCCGCTGGTCCGTGTGATCGAGGACGTGTTCAGCGAGGGGAGGGAACTGAGCGAGGAGTTGCCGTAGTTGCCGGACAGGACCACCGGGCCGTAGGTGATCGCGGCGACGTTCGCGTTGTCGTTGGCCGCCCGCATGACGATCCGCATGGGCAGGCGGACGGTGACCGTGTCCCCGGAGGTCCAGGAGCGGGTCAGGGTGGCGTAACTGCCGGGCGTGGTGGCGATGTTCTGCGCCGTGCCGTTGACGCTGACCGTGGCACCGGTGGTCCAGCCCGGGATGCGGATGCGCATCGCCCAGATTCCGCTGACGTCGCCGGTGACGTGCAGGGTCGTGGTGTCGCTGTTCGGGTACGACGTGGTCTGGGTGACCGTGATGCCGCGCTCCGACCAGGTGAGCGCAGACGGCACGAACAGGTTCACGATCAGCGTGTTGTCACTGCGGTAGTAGATGGAGTCCATGAGCCTGGTGTGCATTTCCAGGCCCGTGCCCTGGCAGCACCAGAAGGTGCCGTAGTCGGTGCTCCAGGTGCCGCCGCCCCACGCCGGGCCCACACCGCGTCGGCCTCCCGGGTTGAGCGGGGTGAAGTAGGTGACGTGGCCGTGGTCGTCGGCCGGGTTCTGCTGGCCGATCATCTGGTTCAGCCACGCCCGCTCGTAGTAGTCGAACAGCGCGGCCCGGTTCGGGTCCAGCGCGAACAACTCCCGCGTCAGGGTGAGCATGTTGAAGGTGTTGCAGCTCTCGCAGGTGTCCTGGTTCAGGTAGCCGGCGATGGCGTTCGGGGCGCGGAAATGCTCCGCCTGGCTGTTGCCGCCGATGGCATACGTGTGCGTGTTGACGCAGATGTTCCAGGCGTTGGTGGCGATGTCCCGGTAGCGGGTGGTCCCGGTGGCCTTGTACTCCCGGGCGGCCCCGATCCACTTGGGTACCTGGGTGTTGGCGTGGAGTCCGTTGAGCCTGTCCTGGTTGGACGCCAGCGGGTCGAACACCGCGGCGTGGTCGAACCGCCGGGCGACGGTGAGCCACCGCGCGTCGCCCGTCTGCTGATAGAGATCGGCCAGCACGGTGTTCATGCCGCCGAACTCGGTCTGCAGCATGGCCTGCATCTGCTGGCCGCTGAGCCGACCGGTGCGCCAGTCGACCCACCCCGCCAGGGCGAGCAGCACGTCACGGGCCTGGGTGCTGCCGATGTGGCGCCATACGTCCAGCAGGCCGACGAGGGTCTTGTGGATGGTGTAGTACGGCACGTTGCCGTTGCTCAGGGTCCGCTGCTCGAGCGCGGTGAAGTCGGACTCGGGATAGCCGGAGAGGTACCCGGCGCTGAAACCGGCGGCGCTGTTGTTGGCCTGGCACTTGGCCAGCTCCGCGACCATGTAGGTCGCCTTGTCCCGGCAGGCGGTGTCCCCGGTCACGGCGTACAGCTGGGCCCACGCCGTGAGGAAGTGCCCTTGGGCGTGAGTGCGGAAGGGGAAGTCCGGCGCGTCCCAACCGCCGTTCGCAGCCGCGCCGTTGGTGGACAGCCGGTGGTTGGCGCGGAAGTTGCGCAGCAGCCGGTCCACGTCGACGAACCGCAGGTAGTTCCGCGTCCGGTTCTGGTTGTCCAGCCACCGGCTTGCGGTGAGCCGGACCTGGTCGAGTGCGAAGGGATGCGCGGAGACCCCGATGTCCGCTCGTGCGGGCGGGACGGAAGCCGCTCGGGCGGGAGAACTGCCGATGACGGAACCGGTGGCAGAGGCGGCGGCGGTGGCCCCGGCTGCTTGCAGGAGGCGCCGTCTGCTGACGGAGGAAGACATCTTGCACCCCTTTCCGTTGGGGGGGAGGGAGCGGTGAACGGTGGTCGGTGCCGTCACCAACCTGTCGGCAGACCGGCGATGAACGGGGTCAGCCGGTCGGCGATGAGCCGGTCGTCACGGGCCGAGTAGTGCCAGTCGCAGCCGAGGAAGTCCAGGCCCGCATCGTCCAGGAACCAGTAGCGGACCCCGCCGTCACCGGCGTCGTTGCGTGCCTTGACCACCTGCTGGACATGACCGGCGTACTGGCCGGCGCCGACCGCCACGATGGTCGTCCCGGGCCCGTAGCGCGTACGCAGCTTCTGGAGGAACTCGCCGTAGGCGCTGCGGTATCCGGCCGCGAGGCTGTCGGGCGTCCACGGCTCACCGGGGTTGACGGCGGTCGAGAAGTCGTTGGTGCCGAGGTTGACCACCACGACCTGGGGGCGCCAGGTGCCCGGGTTCTGCCAGACGTCGCCCGACACGTTCAGCAGGGCACGGTCGTAGAAGGTCCGGTACGTCACGTCCGGCCGGCCTCCGTTGTAGTTGCGCACCATGCCGAGGCCCGAGTAGCCGTTGATCTGGTAGTCGGCGTTCAGTTGCCGGGCGGTGAGGGCGCCGTAGCTCACATCGGAGTTGGTGGTCCGCTTGACCTGGTCCGAGGTGCAGGTGCGGGAGGTCGAGAGGTTGCCGTAGCCCACCGTGAGGGAGTCGCCGATGAACTCGATCTGGCGGCTGCGTGGAGCCGGTTTGCTCAGTACGGCACCGCCGGGCGCCGCGACGAAGCCGCCGAACGTGCTGGTGTCGCCCGGGGTGTCGTTGCGCTTGACGAGCCGGACGGTGTGCGTGCGGTCCTGGAGGCCGTTGATCCAGTGCGTGGTGTTGCCGGGCGTCACGAGCGTGGCGACCGTGGCTCCGTCGATCTGCACGTCGTAGTCGGCGGCCGAGTCATTGAGCACGATGCCCACGCCGGTGCCCCTGACAGTGCCCTCGAAGTACACACCGGGCCAGCTGTACTGCACCGTGTTCCCGGCATCCTTGACCCGCCCCGCGGTGTGCACCTGCGACAACGCGGTGGCCGCCTGAGCCGTCCCCGCGGCCCCAAGTCCGGTCAGCAGCCCCGCCATCAAGGCGGTCACCGCGGCGAGCACCCCCGTACGCCTCCCGCATCTGCGCCACGGAACCCTGAATGCCATGTGCCAGCCCTTCGTCCGGGTCTCCCGCTTCCGGCGCACACCATATTGTCGAAGCGCTTCGAAGAGAACCGTCCGGGTCAAGGGCGAGCGCTGTCCTCCACCTTTTCGAAGAAGAACTCGTGCTTGAGGAACGAGACGTCGTACTCGTGGCCGGGCTGCGGCGGCAGGAGTTGGGAGGCCTGGAACAGGCGCCACCCGTCGTGCAGCGCGGCAAGCCCCGTGGGATAGGGCGGTTCGTCACTGTCACCGGTCGTCGGACGGGTCCGGCCGGTCCCGTCGTATCGGGACCAGCCCACGACGTCGGAGTCCAGCGCGGACGTCGCGAGATAGAGGACCAGAACCTGCTGCCTCATGCGTGACTCCTCAGGGCCGGCCGGTTGGTGACGCGCGTGACCCAGTACTCGACGTCGAACGAGTCGTCACCGGTCAGAGCCCGCCACAGCAGGACCCGGTTGTAGATCTCGAGTCGGGCCGCGGCCCACTCGTACCAGGGGAAGTACGTGTCGAGCTCCGCGGTCACCGCAGGGTCGTGCAGGTCGGAGGTGTCCCACAGACGCACCTGCGGCACGGTCGGGTTGAGGCGGATCTTGTACATGTAGCGACGGCTCGCGGTGTCGTTGCGGCGGCCACCGTGCCAGATGCCGTGGTGCAGGAGAACGACCGTGCCCGCCGGGCAGGTCAGACGGGTCTGTCCCTTGAGGTTCTGGACGCGGCCGATGTCCGTCTCGTTGATCCTGCGCAGATGGCTTCCGGGCACACTGAGGGTGCCGCCCATCCCGGCGGTCACCTCGTGCGGGTAGTACATGAGCTGGATGTCGAACGCGTCGGGCCGTACGTCGATGATCGCGTCGCCGTGCAGCGGCTGCGCGTGTCCCTCATGCGGTTCGCGCACATGAACCGCGTGGTGGTCGACGGTCGGGTCGGGGCCGACAAGGCTCTCGACGGCGCCTGCGACGACCGGCAGGGCGAGCAGTTCGTGGATGAAGGTGTCCTTCGCGAACGCCCCGCCCAGCGGAGTGCCGTAGGACACTTCCGGCAGTCCCTCGGTCAAGGCCGCGATGGCCCGTTCATTGATGTCCTGGGGCACCACCCCGTCCAGACGCAGGAATCCCTGTGCGACGAAGCGGGCCACCTGAACGGATGTCAGGAGTTGCTTGCTGGTTGGCGTGCTGACTGACGTGTTGATTGACGTGCTGGTTGACATGCGACGAACGTACGTGCCCGGTCCGGATCGGTCGTGGGCTGAAATCGTCCAGTGCTGGTAATTTTCCGTCCTCGTGAAATACGCGACGGTACGGATCGACGAGGCGCCCACCGTGGTCGGTGCCGGCATCGGGGTGCACGGTGTCTCCACCGCCCACGAGGTCTTCCGGCTGCCCGACCTGTGGCAGCTGCACCTCTACAACTACGAGGGCGCGCTGTCCCTCGGGCAGTCGGTCCATCCCATCCGCCCCGGTCACGTCAGTCTGGTGCCGCCGAACACGGAGGTGCACTTTCACTACCGGGGCAGGTCGGAGCACTTCTACGTCCATCTGCGGCTGCGCGACATCGGAACCGCGCGGGTGGTGCCGGTGATGCAGGACGCGGCGGCCGAGGGCACACACCTGGCCGACCTGCTCCGCCGCGCCGTGACCGCCATGCCGACCTCACCCCCGCGAGCCACGGCCGAGGTCTGGACCGCTCTGTGGCGCATCGCCGAGTTGCCGAGGGGCGAGGGCGCCGGCCGCCGTCATCCCTTCGTGGCCGCCGCGCAGGCCTACGTCGAGGAACACCTGGCCGGCCCGTTGTCCGTACCGGACATCGCTCGCGCCGTCGGCATCTCCCACACCCATCTGACGCGCGTGTTCCGTGCCGACACCGGCCGCACGGTCGTGTCGTACATCCGGCACCGACGCCTGCAACGCGCCCGCCACCTCCTGCTGTCCTCCACCCTGTCCATCACCGCCATCGCCGCGGCCGTGGGCATCGCCGACCTCCAGGCCTTCAACAAGGCCTGCCGCCGTGAACTCGGCGCGAGCCCGCGTGACGTACGTGCGGCTGCCCCTGCGGGGCCGGACGCCCCAGGACGGTCAGTGGTGCCGGAGTCGGAGTAAGTGCCTGTGTCTGAACCTGGGAATTCCTGGCCAGGAGGCTGGGGGCCGGTACCTCTACGGACGGCACCGTTCGCGTTGCCGTTATGGGAACGCTTCAGAGAACGGCGCGAGAGGCCGGAATGACGGCTATGCCTGGAACGGGGTTCAGCGTGGCCGTGACTATGCAGCAAGGCCCGCGTCGGCCGCGCCGACGGGTCGGCCCGGGAGCGCCCGGCAAGCCTCCCGCGACCCTGTCAGGTCAGCATCAGACAGGCACTGATGAGGTGCGGACACGCTCGCCCCTTGCCCAGCAACGCCCGCTTCCAGTCGTGTCCGACGCCGGACACGGCTCGGACATACATCCGGACAAGACTCTGACCAGGTCGGACAAGCTGCGACTGTCCGGGACAGCGCGTTTCTGTTGATCCTCCTTGGCCGTGTCGGCCAGCCTTTGCTTACCGGATACGCAGGGCACTTTCGGTCAAGAAAGGGGCAACATGAGCACTCTGAAGCGCCGTGCCGCGGCCATTGCGGCCTCCCTCACGCTGGCAACAGGAGGCATCCTCGCAGTCGGCACGAACACCGCTACCGCAGCTGGTGCCAACTGCCAGAACTGGTGGGACGAAAACACCTTCGCCGTCTGGTGCTACTCGCCCGCCCCCGGCTACACGCAGGTGCGGGCGGAAGTCCAGTGCGTGCGCGGTACCGATAAAGGCCCCTGGGTCTCGGCCACCAGCGGCGTGAAGTCCTATGCGTACTGCTCGGACCAGGGCGGTCTGGTTGACGGCTGGCCTCGCTGGCGGTAATTCACGCCAGGGCGCCGACAGCCCCGCGGAGGGGGCTACGACAACCTCCTCCGCACGAGCGCGGAGGTTAAAACTCAAGCTAAGCCCTGGAGGGCTCGCAACGACCTTCTCCGGTCTGGTATTCGGGCAGTCGCTCGGATAGTCGGCCCGGCCGCTCCGTGTGCGGATGGAAGCGGGGTACATGCGGACCGGACAGCGAGACAAAGACTGACGGGGGAATGCAGGCGGCGCAATCAGAGTTTTCTGTCCCGGACAGCTGACACTCTGTCCGGCCTGGTCACTCGCCTTGTCCGGATCCTGTCCGACGAGCTTTGCGCCGGACGCGTCCGCGTGAAGTCGCGGCCGACGAGGTCCGGCACCTGGCCGGCTGCGACCTGCGTGAGGCCGAACCTCCTCGGCCGCGGCTGGCAGGGCACCAGGCCCAATTCACGTATGAGGCGGCTGACCGGCTCCGGGCCCGCGGCGACGCCCCAGCGGTCCAACTGGGCCTGGATACACCGGTATACACCTGCAGACGGCGACGGAGGGGCGAGCACGTGACTACCGAAGGTGCGGGAACCCTCCCCGCACAGCAGGAACACGCGGGCCCCCTGCGGGGGCCGGTGGTGGGCGCAGCCGAACCCGGCATCCCGCCGGAACCGGACATGCCCGATGATCTAGGCCATGGTCATCGGCCGCCGACCAGCACGAGTACCCCCACTCGTCACGCACACCAGACCCGCGACCTGCGACTTCACGATGCACACCACTCATTGCCTCGTGCGACGACTCGCCTCTCAGTGTCGTTGAAGGAGCCGCCCGCGCGGCCAGGACAGGGAAGGGGCCACCGCCTGCAAAGGCTCAGGTGCACGGGGCTATCAGCCCGCCCGGACCAGGAAACGCTGATCCGCCGCGCCGGTGCAGCGTTCCTCGATCGCCTCGGCGCCCGCAGTGGTGTCGTTGTCGACGATGCCTATGCACCCGCTGCTGGTGGCCGGACGCAGCCGGAAGGTCCCGGCAGTGGGTTCCAGGCGGAAGAGGGTGCCCTGCGCACAGTTCCGGCGGGGTTCGAGCATGCCCTTGAGCTGGTCCTCGCCCATGACCGTCAGGCATCCCTTTCCCAGCTGGGGATGGTGCCACTGGATGCGGTAGAGCCCCGCACCTGTCGGTTCGAGGTAGGTGCGCGGCACGGGGGCCTGGGCACAGGGAAGTTGGACGGCTATGGCACTGTCGTAGGCGCCGTCGCGGTCGCGTCCGTCGGTCAGACAGAGATCGGGCGTGCGCACGGGGCGGATGGTGACCCAGCCGTCGGCGGGAGAAGCCGGTGTCTTTGGCTCGTCGGAGTCACCGGGGAGCAATCCCCAGGCGGCCAGGGCCAGAAGCGGGAGCGTGAGCGCGGTCGCAGCGGCGGCTGTGCGGGTCCTGGTCCGGCGGGGCCGCACGATCGCAGCCGCTTCGGCTTGCGGCTGAGCATCGGGTTCGAAGTCGGGCTCAGGGACGGGCGCGGCAGTCGTGTGCGCGGCGGCGAGCCGGTCCCTGGCGTCCAGCCAGGCGTCGACCCGCTCACCGTCCCCGCAGGCGCGGACGAATGCGGCCAGCAGGTCGGGGCGCGGCAGACTTGTCCGTCTGAGAATGTCGGCCAGCGTGCTGCGCGCCAGCACGTCGCCGTTTCGGGCGGCCTGCTCCTCCAATTCGCGATAGGTCAGTCCTGAACGCTCCTTGAGCTGCCCCATCGACTCGATGAAACCGGCAGCGTCTCGGGCTTCGTACGGCGATAACTCCCCCAGGTTCCCCATGAACGTCATCTTGCTGTGGCTTTGGCAGGAGGGACAACGGCGGAATCCGCCATGCATCGGCTGTCCCGGACGCGGTCCGGACAAGGCCCTGACCAGCCCGGCCAGCCCGTGACTGTCCGGGACAGCCGGTGGCCATTGCCCCGGCTGTGGGCGCCAGCCAGCCTTAGTGCCTGTGTCTTAACCCCCGATGTTCATCGGGGGTTGGATCTGGCGATATGTAGTGAGAGGGCAAGACGAACCGGCCGACGGGGTCGGGGTACCCCGTCGGCCGGTTGATGACGTCAGCCGCCGCTTACCACTTCCGTGCCCAGTACAGGGCGTTGTGAGTCACCCTGATCGGGGCAGCGCCAATGTCAGTTTGTCGCCAGCCGGTGCCCTTGTTGAAATAGTTCATCGAGTAGCTGCTGCCGCGCGTCGTCGTCCTCAGCGCGCTGTGGGAGATGAACTCGAACGGGCTGTACCGCACCAGGTGAGACCAGCCCTCTGCCGGGGCGGGGGTGGCTGAACTGACGGCGACCGCCTCGTCGGCCCCGGACCCGATCAGCGTCCAGTCGGTTCCTCCTTCGGCCTGAGGGTTAGGAGTCTCGTTGAGCCAGTTGATGAAGTCAGATCGCTGAACCATGTCCTTTGACTGGCGGTCATCGTTCACGTTTGTGAAAGTTCCCCGATGGGGTGTCCCCAGGGTGACGACGTCCTCCACGTACAGCCTTTCGGGCCAGCCCTCCTCGTGACGCTGGACGCCGGCGATGGCGGCGCGGGCGATCAGACCGCCCATGGAGTGGCCCACCAGGTCGACGCTCTTCTCCTTCGAGGAGTAGTTGTTGTAGATGTCCCAGGCCAGGGCCTTGCCTAGATCCTTGATAGGAACGTTGACGGTGCCCTGCTCCGGGTGGGGATCGAGCAGGTTGACGGCGCACCCCTTGCTGCGTGTGTCCGCCGCATACAGCCCCACCCGCACGAACTTGCCCGTCCAGCCCCAGGAGCGCATCGCCTGGGTCGCGGCTCCCCACTTGCTTTTGCACGAGATCCCGTCGGGCGTGTACCCCTTGATGAAGTACACGGTGTCATTCGCCCCGTTACCCGGTCTGGGTGCGGCGGTCGCCGCCTCGGCCGCGGGCGCCTGCCACCACGCAAGTGCTGACAGGCTCACCAGCATTGCGACGAACAGTGCCACCGCACGACCGGGCGCCGAGCGCGTTGTTGTCGTATCCACGGTTCCTCCCCCTACTACCTGCCGCGCCCCGGACGGGGCGCGTACCAGCGAATGTGCCGAGGGCGCAGATGCCGCACAAGGCCGGACTGTTGTCCCGGACAGCTTTGCGCTGTCCGGACTGGTGGACGTCCTGTCCGGGACAACAGTCCGGCCGCCGGATACGGGAGATAGCTCGGTTTGCGCTGCGGCACCGCCTGGCAATCGCCACCTCCCGGCCCAGATCAATGAACGGACGCGGTGCTGCGGAGCCTGGCCGGTTGAGCGGCGCCGTGGAAGAGTGGGAGGACGAGCCGCGACGCGGTTGGAGCGGGGTGGCGGTGGTCCGGGCGACCGTCAGTCTCTCTCTTTCTCGCGGGATGCCGGCTGGCTGGTGCGGCGGGACTGCCTGCGGGTGATGCGCCTGGTCATGAGCGTGATCGCAGCCCAGGTGATCAGCGACTCCGAGTGCTGGATGAGCCGTTCGTAGTCGCGAGCATGCCGGCGCGCGTGCATGACCCATGCGTGTGAGCGTTCGACGACCCAACGCCGGGGCAGGACGACGAAGCCGGGCACGTTTTTCGGGCGGCTGACGGTCTTGATCGTCAGGTTCAGGAAGGTCTTTGCCCAGGTCACGAGCTGTCCGGCATAGGCGGAGTCGGCCCAGACGATGGTGATTTCGGGGTGCATCAGCCGCAGCCGGAAGAGCACTTCCTTGGCCGCGTTGCGGTCGGTCATGTCGGCCGGGGTGACCATGACGAGCAGAGGGAGGCCCTTGGTGTCCACGACCAGGTGCCGCTTGCGGCCGTTAATCTTCTTTCCGGCGTCGTAGCCGCGGGAGTCCTTGCCGACGGTGTCGGCAGCCTTGACCGACTGGGAGTCGACGACGGTGGCGACCGCTCCGGGCGCCTTGCCCATCTCACGACGGATCCGTTTGCGGAGCTGGTCACGGATCTGCCCGATGACGCCGGCGGCAGCCCAGCGGGCCATGAAGCCGTAACACGTGCGCCAGGGCGGGAAGTCCTTGGGCAGCGCCCTCCACTTGCATCCGGTGTCGACGACGTAGCGGATCGCGTCCACGATCTCCCGGCGGGGGTGCTTCTCCGGACGGCCGCCGGCCGGGGTCTCGCAGGCCGGTGTCGGCAGCAGCGGTTCGATCAGGGCCCACTCGTCTTCCCAGGTGTCCGAGGGGTAGCAGCGTCGCCGCGGCAACGGTCTCTCCTCCCTCAAGACAGGGTGGGACCGGCCGCTTCGCGGCCGGTCCCACCAGTCAGGCGTCGGTGAAGTCGGCTATCACATCGAGCGTGGACTCGACCGAGTTGAGCTGGGTGTTGAGGTGTTTGATCCACCGGCCCTTGGGCTGGAGAGCGGCGTGCGGGGCGACGGTCCCAGTGATGAAGCGGCGGATCTCGGTGAGCTTGCCGCGGATGATCGCGACCTCGTATGCCTGGAGTTCGGCGGGATCGGCGCAGAACTTGTAGCCGTCCGGCCTCGTCCAGATCAACGGCGGCCAGCCGCGTTCGGTGATGGTGTCCCGCAGGCAGGCCAGGCCCGAACGGGTCTGATGGGGCGACAACTCGCTGGATCTGACCAGCTGGACGAAGGTCAGACCGGCCGGCCGTGCCTCGAACAGCACGAACCGGACGGTGTCGGCGTGTCGCTGGGCTGCTGGCGATCTGCGCTCGGAGGCGCGCGGCACGGCTACTCGCCTTGCAGGAGCCGGGCCAGCTCGCCGTCGACGTCGACCTTCCCGGTGTCGACAGCCGTCTCGATCCAGTCGAGCGTCGCCCTCACCCGGGCGACGTTCTCGTGCACGATCACGCGTTCGTCGTCGCCGAGCTGGCGGTCGCGCAGGCCCGGGACGACCCGCCCGGACGCCGCGACGAACGCGTGGCAGGCGGTGACCAGGTCCAGGAACTCCACCGACCGGTCGATCGCACGGATCGCCGGCGCGACCGGGCTGGTCTCCTCGAAGTCCTCGCGGGCCTGCCGGCCCCGCTCGACCTGAGCGTGGTTGACCTGGTGACGGGCGGTGTCGTCCGACATCGCCCGGAAGGCGACGTCCGGGCGCCGCAGCAGACCCGTGGTCACCTTCGCGGCAACGTGATCGTCACGGGTCAGCTCCTCCACGACCCGGACCTTGTCCTCCTCTTTGACCTGGGACACCACGGCCGGGCGCCGCAGGAAATCACTGGTGACGCTGGCCGCGACGTCCTCGTCCCGGGCGAGGGTGTGGATCGCACTGACCTTCTCCTGCGGCGTGATCGGATGCTCGACCTGCCGGCCGACCCGGCGCCGGGCCTCATCCGCCGACCAGCGGGCCCTCTCCTCCGGCGGGGTGAGGATCGTGGCGAACCGTTCCTGTTCGTCGGTGATGCCCGCCAGGATCTTGTGGACCGTGTAGGACACGGAGGGCTGGCGGTGTTCCTCCGGCCAGCGCGAGGCCGTCCACCTGGCCTCCTTCACCGTCGAGTACGACAGCGATGTCCTCGGCCAGACGGAACATCGACTCCTTGACCGTGAACAGTTCCTCGCCCCGCTCCTGGCCGCCGGCCTCGCGCATCGGCTCGATCTCCAGGGCGTAGTCACCGATCGTGAACTGGCCCCGGGTCTGGTTCTCCACCACCTTGCGCAGCTCGGCCACGATCTGCTCGTAGCGGCTGGCGCTGACGCTGCCGACCATGTCGGCGTTCTGGATCTCTTCGGCCATGGTGTCTCACCGCCAACTGCGGGCCGGGACGCGGCACTTGGGGCAGCGACGAGACGCGGCCCGCCTCTGCGACCGAGAGTCGGACCGACAATCCTAAGATCACAATAAATGACCGGAAGTGACCGGAATCTGATCGAAGATGCGATTCGGATGCGTTCGCGATGCGGTCACCGTGACCGTTCGCCGTACGTTTCCTTCCGGACTCGGGGCAGACAGTCCGGCCGTCACCGCTCAACTCCGCGGCCACCCTCTTGCGCAGACGCCGTTCCCGGCGCCACTGCCTGGCACGACAGGTCGCCGAGCAGTACACGGCATCGGGCCGCGCTCTCCATCCCGCCCGGCGCCCTCGGACACCATGCCAGCGTAGGACCCAAAACTACCCAGAACGGCGGTTCAGAAACAGGCACTGAGCGCACGCCCGCGCAGGGCTCAGGCCAGGCCGAACCGCTCGGCGTGCACTTGCCGTTGGGGAACCTTCAGCCCGCGCAGGGCGCTGAGCACGGCCGAGGTCATCGTGGGCGGGCCGCAGACATACACGTCGCGTTCGGCTATGTCGGGAACCATGGCACGGAGACTGTCCGGGGCGAACGGAGGGTTCCCCTCCCCCGTGCGGCCGGTGAGCAGGTGCAGCCGCCCGCCGCGGGCCTCGACCAGTGCCCGTACCTCGTCGACCAGCACGGCGTCGTTCGCGCTGCGCACCCGGTAGAGCACGACGACGTCACCGGCCGGTTCCTCCTCCAGCAAGGCTCGGACCGGTGTGATCCCCACTCCTCCGGCGATCAGCAGCGCGCCGGGCCGCGTGCGATGCAACGAGGTGAACGCCCCGTACGGCCCCTCGACGAACGCGCGGCTCCCGACCGGGACGTTCCGCAGGCCGGCGCTGGTGCTGCCGACCGCCTTGGCGGTCAGGCGCAACGTGCGGCCGTCGGGTGCCGCCGACAGCGAGAACGGATTGGCCGGCCACCAGCCGTTGTGCCCGGGGAACCGCCAGATGCAGAACTGGCCCGCCCTGGTCGGCAGCTTGTCGAGGTGGCGGCCGGTGATGTGCACCGACACCACGTCGTCCGACTCCGGCACCACCGCCGTGACCTCGAACCGGTGATAGGCGTTGCGCCACAGAGGCAGCACGATCCGCCCCGTGATCAGGGCACCGAACGCGAACAGCCACAGCGCCCACCAGTAGGTCATCGCGAACGCGGAAGAGCTGAAGGTCGTGGTCTCCTGCAACTGGTGGACGAACGCCAGCCCCAACGCCACGTACAGCAGCAGATGCACGCCGTGCCAGGTCTCGTACCGCAATCTCCGCCTCACCTGTCGGACGGAGACCGCGGCGACCACGACGACGATCGCCGCGGCCAGCATGCCGAGCAGGGAAGCCGGCACTCCGGCCAGCGCGAAGAACGTCTTCGTCATCGACGCGTCATCGAGCGTCGCGTAGCCCAGCACCACCAGCGTGGCGTGGGTGAGGAGGGTCCACAGCAGGGTGAAGCCGACCCACCGGTGCCACACCGTCAACCGGTCCATGCCGATACGGCGGTCGAGCCACGGCAGCCGGGCCACCAGTAGCAGCTGGAACAGCATCAGCACGGCGGCGTGCAGACCGAAGAACTTGGCGACTGTGAGCACCCCGTTCTTGCCGGTCCCGGCGGTGAGGAACAAGACCTCGACGATCACCAAGTTGACGATGACAAACGTCCACAGCGCCCACCGCGCCGCGACGACCGGAGGTATGGCGCCTTGCCGCACCCGTGAAACCGTAGCCTCCACCGCTTCCCCCTCTTGCCCATGTGGCGCACTCGCGAGCCATGAGTATGACCCTCGTGAACCCGTCAGGCACCGTTCCACCAGACATGGGATTGACCACCGGATGTCCACCGCGACGGTGTCCCCGCCGTGCGGGTGCGCAGAACCGTGAAGGAGCAGGTCGCGGAGCGGGGGTGGAGACGGTGCTTCGGAACGGCGTCGAGGGCCGCAGGAGGCGCTGCCGCGTCCGTAGCGGGCCAGATCAAGGCAGGGCGTCCGGCTGCGGCTGCCCGTCTCCGTGGCGTGCGTCCTCGAGGTCGGTGGCGAGCCGGCCGACCGGGGTGAGGTCCATTGGACGGGCCCGTCGCGGTCACAGCCGGTGACGATGGCCCGGCCGCGCTGCGCTGACTGAATACCGCCCGCCCGTCACGTCCGCGCTGTCGTTCCGACGGAGAGGGGTTCGGTGGCGCGCAGGTGTGCCCTCAGCCACTGCTCGGTGTTGCTCACGTGGAGCAGCGCGGCGGCCTGGCTGAGGGCGGAGTCACGGGTGGACAGCGCGTTGAAGATCGCTTCGTGCTCGGCGAGAGTGCGGCCGGCGGCCTTGTCGTCGACCAGACCGCGCCAGATGCGGGCGCGCAGGGTGCGGCCGGAGATGCCCTCCAGGAGGGCCAGGAGGCTGTCGTTGCCCGTGGCCGAGACGACGGCGCGATGGAAGGCGGCGTCGTGGGCGTTGAGCCGCTCGACGTCGTCGCAGGCCTCGCGCATGGCGTCCAAATGCCGCTTCACCTCGGCCAGTTGGGCGTCGGAGATGCGGGTGGCGGCAAGTGCCGTGGCCATCGGTTCGAGGAGCCGCCGTACCTCCATGAGATCCTGCAGGGCGACCGAGTCGCCCTGGAGCAGTTCCACCGCGCCGCCGAGCCCCTCCAGCAGCAGACTCGGCTGGAGGCTGGTCACATACGTGCCGTCGCCCCGCCGGACCTCCAGGACCCGCGCGACGGCCAGCGCCTTGACCGCTTCCCGGGCGAGGTTGCGGGAGAGCCCCAGCTGAGCGGCGAGGTCCGGCTCCGGTGGGAGCTTCGAGCCCGGCGGCAGGGCACCGGTCCGGATCAGCTCACGGAGCTGCTCGATGGCCTTGTCCGTCAGAGACACCGCTCATCCCTCCCCCCACCGTGCCCGTGAGCACGTCCCACCTGATGAGCCCCCGAGTGACGTTGATGATACTGGGACGCTGGCGATTCCGACTTTGGCCGGCGATGCCGCTACCTCAGGACAACTGCGCACCATCTCGCGCCGCCCCCAGGGTGGAACTCCGTACTACGAGGAGGCAGCGTGGCGATCTTCCGGACACGGACACGGACAAGGTCAGGCGCCGTGGCGCAGGCGGCCGTGACGATCGGGCTCTCGATGGCGACCCCGCCTCCGCCGCCCTGGCGAACGCCGGCCCTCTCCGGTGCTACCGCCAGCGCTTGGGCATGCCATGACGAAACAGCGAGTCGGGTGCGCACTGTCAGGTCACAAACATGCCAGGACGTACGGCACCAGCGACAACCTGCTGTGGACCTTCACGGCCGTCTGATCCTCGGGACGTAAGGAGAACCGGCCCACCGTTCCTTGAGAAGTCGTCGGCAACCTTTTCGGGTCCGGCGGTCACTGAGCAGTGCACCATCGGCTCGATCTTCCGAACGGACGGGTAATGACGACATCGAGGCAGGCCGCGCGGCAGCGCAGGCAAAGGCGCAGGCTCGTGTTGGGCGCCACCGTGGCGGTGACCGCCGTGAGCGTACTCGCCTACCTGGTCATGGCGTTGCCGCAGGACGGCAAGGCCGATGCAGGGCCCACCGCGGCCACGCCCATCGCCACCACCCAAGAGACAGCCACCGCGACCGGTTCGGCCACGCCGACCACGACAGCGAAACCGACCGCGACCGGCACCCCGTCCCCCACGCGCAGTGCGACCACCCCGGCAGCACGACCGTCCCCGAAAGCCACCCCTCGGCCCCCGCGAACGGCAGCCGGCACGGCATCGACGACAGGACGCATTCAGCCGAAGACCACCTACCAAGGAGTCGCCACCGCCTACGAGGCCGCCGACGGAAACGGCGCCTGTCTGTTCGGCCCGAGTCCCGACCTCATGATCGCGGCGATGAACACCACGGACTACGAGACGTCCAGGGCGTGCGGCGCGTACGTCCTCGTCCGTGCGGCCAACGGGAAGTCGATCACCGTACGGATCACCAACGAATGCCCCCTGCCCTGCGCACCCGGGCAGATCGACCTCAGCCAACAGGCCTTCGCCAAACTCGCCGACCTCAAGGTCGGCCGGATCCCGATCACCTGGCAGCTGCTGAGCCCCAGCACGTCCGAGACGATCTCCATCAGGTACAAGACCGGGTCCAGCCAGTATTGGTGCGGCATCCAGGCGATCGGGCACCGCAACCCGGTCGCGCGCCTGGAGGTCCGGGCCGGCGGCGGCTGGCGGCAGCTGCCGCGCACCGAATACAACTACTTCCTCTCCGAGGGCGGCAGCGGCTGCGGCAGCTCGATCAGGCTCACGGACATCTACGGAGAGCAACTGACCATCGCCGGGATCGCTGTGCGACCGAACGTCGTGCAACCGACCCGGGTTCAGTTCGCCCAGCACTGATCCCGCCGTCCCCGTGGGCAGGTGAGGTTTCGAAGCGTGTCGAAGCGCATCGACGCCCACCCCTCTGCCCCTGTTTGCCAGCCAATTTCCCCCTGTCAAAGATACTTTCCTTGCGTTCAGTCCCTTGTTCCCCACGAAACAAGTCCGTTACCTTCCCCATCAAGTGAAGCGCTTCGACAGCTTCGAGGGAAGGGCCGCGACCGTCATGTCGGCACGCAGCATCACCGACCACCTGGGCGGCCTCGCCTTCGGCGGGGACTACAACCCCGAGCAGTGGGACGAGCCGGTCTGGAAAGAGGATGACGAGCTCATGCGCCGGGCCAGGGTCAACCTGGCCACTCTCGGCGTCTTTTCCTGGGCCCTGCTCGAACCGGAGCAAGGGCGCTACGACTTCGCCTGGCTCGACGCCCACATCGAGCGCCTGCACGCGAACGGCGTGGCCGTCGACCTCGCCACCCCGACGGCCTCCCCGCCACCCTGGTTCACCTTCGCCCACCCCGAGGCCCTGGCGGTCCAGGCAGACGGTACCCGTCTCGCGCACGGCAGCCGCGACACGTACTGCCTCGCCTCGCCCGGAGGACTCCCTCGACGAGGTCGCCTTCACCATGGTCGGCGCGCTACTCGGCCGTATCCATCTCTCCGGCCGCCTCCCGGAGTTGGGGCCCGAGGCTCGCGCCCTGGTCCACGAAGCGGTCGCCGCGTACAAGGCCATCCACGCCGACCTGCCCCGCGCCGCGCCGTCCTGGCCCCTGGGGCTGCCCGGCTGGGACGACCCCTGGATCGCGCTCGCCCTGCCCACCGCTCCTGCCGCTGCCCCGACGAAAGGACCACCAAGGGTGCCCGATCAGAACCGGCCCGCCCGCGCCGCCAACCCCGTGCTCCCCGGCTTCCATCCCGACCCCAGCGTCTGCCGGGTCGGCGACGACTACTACCTCGCCTGCTCCAGCTTCGAGTACTTCCCCGGCGTACCCCTCTTCCACAGCCGTGACCTGGTGCACTGGCGGCAGATCGGCAACGTACTGGACCGGCCGGAGCAGTTGCGTCTGCCAGCCTCCATGCCGTCCTCGGGCGGCATCTACGCCCCCACCCTGCGCCATCACGACGGCCGTTTCTGGCTGATCGTCACCAATGCCCAGGAGGGCGGCGGCAACCTGATCGTCACCGCGACCGACCCGGCCGGACCGTGGTCGGATCCGATCCCGGCACCAGGCGTGCCCGGTATCGATCCGGATCTGGCCTGGGACGAGGACGGCACCTGCTGGTGCACGGTCGCGGGAGTGGCGCAGGTCCGACTCGACCCGTCCAGCGGACAGACGTACGGCACACCGCACAAGCTCTGGTCCGGCGGCCCCGGCGCGAAGGCACCGGAGGCGCCGCACCTGTACCGGATCGGCGACTACTGGTACCTGCTCATCGCCGAGGGCGGCACCGAACGCGGTCACGGCGTGTCGATCGCTCGCGGCCGCACGCCCCAGGGTCCGTTCGAGCCGTGCCCGGCCAACCCGATCCTCACCCACCGCGGCACCGACCACCCCGTGCAGAACACCGGACACGCGGACCTGGTCCAAGGACCCGACGGCTCCTGGTGGATGGTCTTCCTCGGCGTACGACCGCGCGGCGGCACCCCCGGCTGGCACGTGCTCGGCCGGGAGACCTTCCTGGCTCCCGTGACCTGGGAGGACGGCTGGCCGGTCGTCGGCGAGGTCACCCTGGACCTGGCCGAGCTCCCCTGGCCGCTCTCCCCCGCTCCCGCCGAGGAAGGGCGCGACGACTTCGAGCTGAGCGAACTCGGGCCGGCCTGGATCTCCGTGCGGGACCGCCCCGCCGGGCTCTGCACCACCAAGGAGCGCCCCGGCTGGCTGATGCTCCGCGCGCGGGGCGGCTCGCTGGACGAGCCCGACATGGTGTTCACCGGCCGACGCCAGCAGCACCTCACTTGCCGGGCCCGCACCCTGGTCGACGCGGAGCAGGGGCGCGGCGGCCTCGCCGTCCGGCTGGACGAGCGCCACCACTACGCGATCGAGGCGTCCGGGACGGACGTACGGGTGATCGCGCGCGTCGGCTCCCTGCGCACGGTCGTGGCCGAACGCTCCGTACCCGCCGGGCCACTGGTCCTCGCCGTCACCATCACGGACCCACCGCCTCCGCACGGACCGTGCACCGGACCCGATGTCGTCTCCCTCGGCATCGAGCAACCCGACGGCACGTTCACCGAGTTCGCCGCCCTCGACGGCCGCTACCTGTCGACCGAGGTAGCCGGCGGCTTCACCGGCCGGGTCATCGGCATGTACGCCACCGCAGGAACCGTCCACTTCGACTGGTTCGACCACGGGCCCCTCGAAGGCTGAACCGACCGAACGGCACGACCGGAACCGAAGGGCACGACCGACCGAAAGGGACGACATATGAAGGACATACGGCACCCCGCACACCATCGCAGCCGCGCCCCCGGCCGCCTGGGCTCCCTGCTCCTGGTACTCGCCGTCATGCTGGGACTGGCCGGCGGCACCTCGACCGCCGCTACCGACGCCGCGGCGGAGCCGACACGGTCCACCGTCAGAGTTCCGGCCCGCGCCATGGACGCCGTCGCCGCGATGCAGCCCAGCTGGAACCTGGGCAACACGCTGGACGCGATTCCCAACGAGGACTCCTGGGGCAACGGGCAGACCAGCAAAGCGACGTTCCAGAAGATCGCCAAGGACGGGTTCCGCAGCGTCCGCATCCCGGTGACCTGGACCGACCACCAGTCCGCCATCGCGCCGTACACCATCGACGCCACGTACATGGCCCGCGTCAAGCAGTTCGTCGACTGGGCGCAGGACAGTGGCCTGTACGTCGTGCTCAACGTCCACCACGACTCGTGGCAGTGGGTCTCGAAGATCACCACCGACCACGACAACGTGCTGGCCCGCTTCAACTCCACGTGGACCCAGATCGCCGCGACGTTCCGCGACGAGCCGCGCTCCCTGCTCTTCGAGGGCATCAACGAGCCGCAGTTCGAGAACGCCACGGAAGCGCAGAAAACCCAGTTCCTGAATGAGCTTCAGCTCTCCTTCCACAAGATCGTCCGCTCCTCGGGCGGCGGGAACGCGACCCGCATGCTGTCGCTGACCACACCGTTCGGCAGCGGCGACCAGCCCTACCTGGACGAGCTGTACAAGACGATCACCTCGCTGAACGACCGTCAGCTCGTGGCGCAGGTGCACTTCTACAGCTGGTACCCGTTCAGCGTGAACGTCGCGGGCGGCACCCACTACGACGCCACCGCGCAGAAGTTCCTGGACGACTCCTTCGCCGCCGTGCACCGCACCTTCGTCGCCAGGGGCATCCCGCTCTACATCGGCGAGTACGGCCTGCTCGAGTACCCCAATCACTTCCACCCCACCCGCGTCGAGCGCGGCGAGGCGCTCAAGTACTACGAGCATGTGGGCTATGCGGCACGCAGGTACGGCATCACCACCGCCCTGTGGGACCCGTTCGCCTACCTGAACCGCGACACCCTCCAGTGGCGTGACCCGGCCCTGTTCGCCTGGATCAAGTCGAGCTGGACGACCCGCTCGGGCACGGCATCCTTCGACAAGGTCTTCGTGCCGAAGTCCGGCCCGGTCACCGCCAAGTCGCTCACCCTGAACCCCAACGGCACCAAGTTCCGCGGGGTGTGGCAGGGCGACACCAAGCTGACGGCGGGACGGGACTACACCGTCTCCGGCAACCAACTGACCTTCACCGCCACGGCGTTGACCCGCCTGGTCGGCAACCGCGAGTACGGCGTCAACTCGACGCTCCAGGCCCGGTTCACCAGTGGGCTGCCCTGGAACATCGACATCGTCACCCATGACGTCCCTGTCCTCACGAACGCCTCCGGCACCACCGAGGCGTTCGCCGTTCCCACCCAGTACCGGGGCAACGACCTGGCGACCATGCACGCCACGTACGCCGACGGCACCAACGCCGGCCCGACCGACTGGACGCCGTACCAGGAGTTCAACAAGGCGTTCTCGCCGGACTACCCGAACGGCACGATCACCCTGACTCCCGAGTTCCTCAAGACGCTCCGCGACGGGGAACCGGCGACGCTGGTCTTCCACTTCTACAGCGGCAGCACCGTCACGTACCACGTCACGAAGTCCGGCAGCTCGGTCACGGGCACAGTCGCCTGACCGACCGGCGCCGGACGATTGCGTGCCGTCCGGCGCCGGACCGTCTGCTCAACTCCCGGTCACGCGGGTCCACTTCTGGTTGGCCTGGCCGTTGCAGGTCCACAGGACCAGCGGGGTCGCGTTGGCGGTGCCGACGCCGTTGACATCGAGGCACAGCCCGGCGTTCACGTTGCGGATCGATCCGTCGGAGCCGACGGTCCACTTCTGGTTGTTCTGGCCGTTGCAGGGCCAGGTGATGACCCGGGTGCCGTTGGTGGTGCCCTGGTTGTAGGCGTCCAGGCACTTGTCGCCGAAGACGCGGATCTCGCCGCCTGCCCACGTGGTCCACAGCTGGTTGGCGGCCGTGTGGCAGTCCCACAGCAGAGCCGTGGCCCCGGCGGCGGTGGAGGCGTTGTCCACGTCCACGCAGCGGCCGGAGCCGTTGCCCCGCAGCCGCGAGGTCGTGGCGGCCAGCGGGCTGCCCCCGGTCACCCGGAACACGGCAACGCCGTGCGCGGGGACGCTCGCCGAGATCTGCCCGGACGTGCTGGACGTGCCGCCGGTCCACAGGTCGGTGAGGGTGAACTGCCCGCCGGACAGGCCGACTTGCGCGGCCGAGGTGGTGACCGTCGCGGTGCTGCCTCCCCGGTTGAACAGGCCCACCGCGACCGAACCGTCGGACAGGGCTTTGGCGAACACTTCGGTGTTGCCGTCGTCGCGCACCCTGCGCCCGCCCGCGCCCAGCGCGTCCTGGTTCACCGCCAGCAGACGCGGGTTGCGCAGGATCGCGCTCACGTCGGCGGACATGGTGCGGATGTCGTTGCCGGCCATGAGGGGGGCGCTCATCAGCGCCCACAGGGCGAAGTGGGAGCGGGACTCGGTCAGTGACAGGCCGGGACGGCCGACGACCAGCATGTCGGGGTCGTTCCAGTGGCCCGGGCCCGACTGCGCGGCCAGCGGCGCGTTGACGTCCAGGACGTTGCCGACGCCCATCGGATAGCTGTTGGTGTTGCCGTTCTGCCAGATGTCGAGCAGGTCCTCGGTCGTCCGCCACAGGTCGGCGACCTCGCCCCAGTTGTACGTGGAGCCGGTGATGGCGTGGAAGCTGTTGGGGTTGATGCTGTAGACGATCGGCCGCCCGGTGGCGCGCAGGGCGTCGCGCATGAGCGAGAACCGCGCGACCTGCTCGTCACGGGTGCCCTCGGAGGAACACCAGTCGTACTTGAGGTAGTCGACGCCCCACGAGGCGAACGTGTTGGCGTCCTGGACCTCGTGCCCTCTGCTGCCCGTCGCCCCGGGATAGGCGCCGGTCGTCTGCGCGCAGGTGCGCTCGCCCGGCACCTGGTAGATGCCGAACTTCAGGCCCTTGCTGTGGATGTAGTCACCGAGGGCCTTCATCCCGCTCGGGAACTTGGTCGGATTGGCCCGCAGGTTGCCTGCCGCGTCGCGCTGCGGATCGAACCAGCAGTCGTCGACCACGACGTACCGGTAGCCGGCGTCGCGCATGCCGGAGGACACCATCGCGTCGGCGGCCTGGCGGACCTGGGCCTCGGTGATCCCACACCCGAAGCTGTTCCAGCTGTTCCACCCCAGAGGCGGGGTGAGCGCCGGGCTGCCCGGCGCGGCCGAGGCGGTGGATTGAGAGGAGGCCGTCACGGACGCGGTGATCGTCAGCACAGCGGTCGCGAGGAGACGGAGCAATCGTCCGCCTGATCGTCTGGGCACCTGGGCTCCTTTTCCGGTAGATCATGCAAGGGGGGTCCGAAATTTCGGACGTCGTTCGGAAACCGAGAGCCTCACGGATACTAGAGAGGCGAGCGGTCATGTCAACACGTAGGGCAAACCTTCCGTGTCTTGCCCGCCAAGGGCTCAGAAAGGGTCGTATTCGCACCCTGAGGGGGCTCGAATGTTTCGAGACATCCCACGAATCATGCGGGAACCCTTGACGGTACTCACCGGCCCCCTATCATCCAGGTTGCTCGACAACTCGACTTGCGTTCGAGATTCCGAAAACGCCACAGCCGCTCCACTCGAACCCGGCAGTGCACCTCCGGGTTGCGCCACCGCAACCGCCGAGCCGCAAGGAGCACGCCCCATATGAATATGTCATGGCCTCATCAACCCCTTTCCCGTCGTCACGCGCTGGCGGCCGCCACCGGCCTGGCCACCGGCGCGGTCCTCCCGCTGACCGCAGCCCATGGACCGGCCCGCGCAGCCGCCGCGGCGTACACGAACCCGGTGATCTGGCAGGACTTCGCGGACATCGACATCATCCGCGTCGGCGACACCTTCTACGCGTCGGCCTCGACGATGCACTATTCGCCGGGCGCGCCCGTCCTGCGCTCGTACGACCTGGTGAACTGGGAGATCGCCGGCCACTCGGTGCCCGTCCTCGACTTCGGCGCCAAGTACGACCTGAACGGCGCCCGTGGCTACGTCCGGGGCGTCTGGGCGTCGTCGCTGGCCTACCGTCCGAGCAACAGGACGTTCTACTGGCTGGGCCAGATCGACTTCGCCCGGACCTACATCTACACCGCCACCGCCGTCGAGGGGCCGTGGAACAGGCTGACGACGATCAGCACGCCGTACTACGACGCCGGTCTGCTCGTGGACAGCGACGACACCCTGTATGTGGCCTACGGGAACACCACCATCAGCGTGGCCCAGCTCTCGCCCGACGGCCGCAACCAGGTGCGCACGCAGCAGGTGTTCACGACACCGTCGAGTGTCGGCACCCTTGAGGGCGCCCGCTTCTACAAGATCAACGGGCAGTACTACATCTTCCTGACCCGCCCCGCGAACGGCCAGTACATCCTCAAGTCGTCGAGCGGCCCCTTCGGTCCGTACACGATGCGGCAGGTCCTGCTCGACCTGCGCGGGCCGATCCCCGGCGGTGGTGTCCCCCACCAGGGCGGGCTGGTGCAGACGCAGAGCGGTGCCTGGTACTACATGGCCTTCGTCGACGCGTACCCCGGCGGCCGGATGCCCGCCCTGGCGCCGATCACCTGGACCTCGGACGGCTGGCCCGTCGTGCAACTGGTCAACGGCGCGTGGGGCACCTCGTATCCCAGCCCGGCCGTGCCCACCCCACCCCGCCAGGTCACCCCCATGACCGGCGTCGACACCTTCGACGGCACGACCCTCAAACCGAGGTGGGAGTGGAACCACAACCCGGACAACACCAAGTGGTCGGTGAACAACGGCCTGACCCTGCGGACCGCGACCGTCACCAACGACCTGTACTGGGCCCGCAACACGCTCACCCACCGCATCCAGGGTCCTACCTCCACGGCCACGGTCGACCTCGACTTCTCGGCGATGCGGGACGGCGACCGGGCCGGGCTCGCCCTGCTGCGTGACTCGTCCGCCTGGATCGGCGTCAAGCGCGACGGTGGCACGACGCGGGTCGTGATGGTCAACGGGCTGACCATGGACGGCAATTGGAACACCACCGGCACCGGCACCGAGGTCGCGAGCGCCCAGGTCTCCGGAGGCCGTGTCCGGCTGCGCGCGGGCGCGGACATCCGTCCGGGAGCGCCCCGCCCCGGCACCTTCTCCTACAGCACCGACGGCACCACGTTCACCCGCCTCGGGCCCGCCTTCTCCATGGGCAACGACTGGCGGTTCTTCATGGGCTACCGATTCGCCCTCTTCAACCACGCCACACAGGCGCTCGGCGGCGCGGTCCGCGTCACGCGGTTCGAGCTGTCCACGCCCTGAACGACCGGCTCCAGTACCAGACCGACTCGACCTGCTGACCGGCCGTGCCGGTGGGGAGCGCTTCTTGTGGGAGCGCTCCCCCGCGCTCACCGGCGACGTTCGGACGCACCCCTGAGAAAGCCGAGGTACCCGTCATGCGCCGCAGACTCCTCGCCCTGCTGGCAGCGCTCTCCTCGCTGCCGCTGGCGCTCGCCGCCGCGCCGTCCGCCCACGCGGCCGACCCGACGACCATGACCAACGGGTTCTACGTGGACCCGAACTCCAGCGCGAAGCGGTGGGTCGCCGCCAACTCCGGCGACGGCCGGGCGTCCGCGATCAACACCTCCATCGCCAACACCCCGACGGCCCGCTGGTTCGGCTCCTGGAGCGGCACCATCGGCACGGCGACCGGCGCGTACGTGGGCGCCGCGGACGCCGGTGACAAACTGCCCGTCCTCGTCGCCTACAACATCTACAACCGCGACTATTGCGGCGGGCACTCCGCGGGCGGAGCCGCCTCGCCGTCCGCCTACGCGAGCTGGATCGCCCAGTTCGCGGGCGGGATCGCGGGCCGCCCGGCCCTCGTCGTCCTCGAACCGGACTCCCTCGGGGACTACGGCTGCATGAACCAGGCCCAGATCGACGAACGCGAGGCCATGCTCACCGGCGCACTCGCCGAGTTCAACCGCCAGGCTCCCAACACCTGGGTCTACCTCGACGCCGGCAACCCGGCCTGGGCGAGCGCGGCGACCATGGCCCAGCGCCTCCACGAAGCCGGCGTCCGACAGGCCCACGGTTTCTCGCTCAACGTCTCCAACTACCTGACCACGGCTGAGAACACCGCGTACGGCAACGCCGTCAACAATGAGCTGCGCGCCCGGTACGGCTACACCAAGCCGTTCGTCGTGGACACCAGCCGCAACGGCAACGGCTCCAACGGCCAGTGGTGCAACCCCTCAGGCCGCCGTATCGGAACCCCCACCCAGTTGGGCGGAGGCGCCGAGATGCTCTTGTGGATCAAGGTCCCGGGCGAGTCCGACGGCAACTGCGGCGTGGGAAGCGGCTCCTCGGCCGGACAGTTCCTCCCGGAGGTCGCCTACAAGATGATCTACGGCTACTGACCCGGGTACGGGCCGAGGCCGGCCGCGCCTGAGAAGCCGCGAACCGGCCTCGCCCTGATGCCGACGCTGCGGCAGCCGTTCCCCGCATCCCGCCCGTCCTCGTTGGCACCGAGGCACGCGGGGAGGCCATGCCGCCCGCCTGGTGAGCGCGCTCAGCGCAGGCATCCGGTCCCGGAACCTACGTCAACACCGCGGCGATCGCACTCTACGGACGGCTCGGTTTCGAAACCCGCGCCCGCGTGACCTTTCGAGGGTTCCGGGCGCCGTGAGCGGTGAAGGAGTCGTAGGGGCGCCAAATCGTGTCCCGGCTCACATGGCATGACCGCGGCGTCGCCGACACCATGGTCCTCGTCACGGGCACGCCGCGAAGGGATCCAGGATGTTCCGCAAGGTACTGGTCGCCAACCGAGGCGAGATCGCCATTCGTGCGTTCCGCGCCGGCTATGAGCTGGGGGCGCGCACCGTCGCCGTGTTCCCGCACGAGGACCGCAACTCGCTGCACCGGCTCAAGGCGGACGAGGCCTACGAGATCGGCGAGCCGGGCCACCCGGTGCGGGCGTATCTCTCGGTCGACGAGATCGTACGGGCGGCTCAGCGGGCCGGAGCGGACGCCGTCTACCCGGGCTACGGTTTCCTCTCCGAGAACCCCGAACTGGCCCGTGCCTGCGAGAACGCGGGCATCACCTTCGTCGGGCCGGACGCGGACACGCTGGAGCTGACCGGCAACAAGGCCCGCGCGGTGGCCGCCGCCCGCGCGGCCGGCGTACCGGTGCTCGGCTCCTCGCAGCCCTCGAACGACGTCGACGAACTGGTCCGTGCCGCCGACGAGGTCGGCTTCCCGGTGTTCGTGAAGGCCGTCGCGGGCGGCGGAGGGCGTGGCATGCGGCGTGTGGAGACGCCGGCCCAGCTGCGGGAGTCCATCGAGGCGGCCTCGCGCGAGGCGGCGTCCGCGTTCGGTGACCCGACCGTCTTCCTGGAGAAGGCCGTCGTGGAGCCCCGCCACATCGAGGTGCAGATCCTCGCCGACGGCGCGGGCAACGTCATCCACCTGTTTGAGCGCGACTGCTCGGTGCAGCGCCGCCACCAGAAGGTAATCGAGCTGGCGCCCGCGCCCAACCTCGACCCGGATCTGCGGGAGCGGATCTGCGCGGACGCCGTGCGCTTCGCCCGCGAGATCGGCTACCGCAACGCCGGCACCGTGGAGTTCCTGCTCGACCGGGACGGCAACCACGTCTTCATCGAGATGAACCCGCGCATCCAGGTCGAGCACACGGTCACCGAGGAGGTGACCGACGTCGACCTGGTCCAGGCGCAGCTGCGCATCGCCTCCGGCGAGACCCTCGCCGACCTCGGGCTCGCCCAGGAGACCCTCACCCTGCGCGGCGCCGCGCTGCAGTGCCGTATCACCACCGAGGACCCGGCCAACGGCTTCCGCCCCGACACTGGCCGGATCAGCGCCTACCGCTCACCGGGCGGCTCGGGCATCCGTCTGGACGGCGGTACCACGCACGCCGGTACGGAGATCAGCGCGCACTTCGACTCGATGCTGGTGAAGCTCACCTGCCGGGGCCGGGATCTCACCGCCGCGATCGGCCGGGCCCGGCGCGCGGTCGCCGAGTTCCGTATCCGCGGGGTCGCCACGAACATCCCGTTCCTGCAGGCCGTCCTGGACGACCCCGACTTCCAGGCCGGCCGGGTCACGACGTCGTTCATCGAGCAGCGGCCGCACCTGCTGACGGCACGGCACTCCGCGGACCGCGGCACCAAGCTGCTGACCTATCTCGCCGACGTCACCGTCAACAAGCCGCACGGCGAGCGGCCTGCCCTCATCGACCCCACGACCAAGCTCCCGTCCGGGCCGGCCGGTGAGCCGCCCGCCGGCTCACGGCAGCGGCTCGCCGAGCTGGGCCCCGAGGGCTTCGCCCGCGCGTTGCGCGAGTCGCCGCTGCTCGGCGTCACCGACACCACCTTCCGCGACGCCCACCAGTCCCTGCTGGCCACCCGGGTACGCACCAAGGACCTGTTGGCCGTCGCCCCCGTCGTCGCGCGCACCCTGCCGGAGCTCCTGTCCCTGGAATGCTGGGGCGGCGCCACCTACGACGTCGCCCTGCGCTTCCTCGCCGAGGACCCGTGGGAACGCCTGGCCGCCCTGCGCGAGGCCGTGCCCAATGTCTGCCTGCAGATGCTGCTGCGCGGCCGGAACACCGTCGGCTACACCCCGTATCCCACCGAGGTGACCGACGCCTTCGTGCAGGAGGCCGCGGCCACCGGCATCGACATCTTCCGCATCTTCGACGCCCTCAACGACGTCGGCCAGATGCGCCCGGCCATCGACGCCGTACGCGAGACGGGAACGGCGATCGCCGAGGTGGCCCTCTGCTACACCGCTGACCTGTCCGACCCCGCCGAACGGCTCTACACCCTCGACTACTACCTGCGTCTCGCCGAGCAGATCGTCGAGGCGGGCGCCCACGTCCTGGCCGTCAAGGACATGGCGGGCCTGCTGCGTGCCCCCGCCGCCGCGACCCTCGTCTCGGCGCTGCGCCGCGAGTTCGGTCTGCCGGTCCATCTGCACACCCATGACACCGCGGGCGGCCAGCTCGCCACCTACCTCGCGGCGGCCCAGGCGGGCGTGGACGCGGTGGACGGGGCGGTGGCCTCGATGGCGGGTACGACGTCGCAGCCGTCCTTGTCGGCGATCGTCGCCGCCACCGACCACTCCGAACGGCCGACGGGCCTGGACCTCCAGGCCGTCGGGGACCTGGAGCCGTACTGGGAGAGCGTCCGCCGTGTGTACGCGCCGTTCGAGGCGGGCCTCGCCTCCCCCACCGGACGCGTCTACCATCACGAGATCCCCGGCGGCCAGCTGTCCAACCTGCGCACCCAGGCCGTCGCGCTCGGCCTCGGCGACCGCTTCGAGGACATCGAGGCGATGTACGCCGCCGCCGACCGCATCCTCGGCCGGCTGGTGAAGGTCACCCCCTCGTCGAAGGTGGTCGGCGACCTGGCCCTGCACCTGGTGGGAGCCGGTGTGACGCCGGAGGACTTCGAGGAGACGCCCGAACGGTTCGACATCCCCGACTCGGTCATCGGCTTCCTGCGCGGCGAGCTGGGGACCCCGCCGGGCGGCTGGCCGGAGCCGTTCCGCACCAAGGCGCTCCAGGGACGCGCCGACGCGAGGCCCGTACCGGATCTGACCGCCGAGGACCGCGACGGCCTGGAGAAGTCCCGCCGCACCACCCTCAACCGGCTGCTCTTCCCGGGCCCGACGCGCGAGTTCGAGACGCACCGTCAGTCGTACGGCGACACCAGCGTCCTGGACAGCAGGCACTTCTTCTACGGTCTGCGCCCCGGCAAGGAGTACGCCGTCGATCTGGAGCCCGGTGTACGCCTGCTCATCGAGCTCCAGGCCATCGGCGAGGCCGACGAACGCGGCATGCGCAACGTCATGGCCGGCCTCAACGGCCAGCTGCGGCCGATCCAGGTCCGCGACGTGGCCGCCGCCTCGGACGCCCCGGTCACCGAGAAGGCGGACCGGACCAACCCCGGGCATGTGGCGGCGCCGTTCGCGGGCGTGGTGACGCTCTCGGTCGCCGAGGGCGACGTGGTGGAGGCCGGCGTGACGGTGGCCACCATCGAGGCGATGAAGATGGAGGCCGCCATCACCGCGCCGACGGCGGGCCGGGTCACGCGGCTGGCCATCAACCGCATCCAGCAGGTGGAGGGCGGAGACCTGCTCGTGGAGATCGTGTAGCCCTGCAACCCCCTCGCAACCTCCCGCGTGCTGCGCTGTCGGCATGGATGAAGAGACCCCGCGTGTCGAGCTCACGCCCGCGGCCGCCGACCTGCTGCGTTCGTTGCGGCAGGCGCACGGTCCGCTGATGTTCCATCAGTCCGGCGGCTGCTGCGACGGCAGTGCGCCCATGTGTTACCCGGAGGGCGAGTTCCGTACCGGCGGCTCGGACGTGCTGCTCGCGGAGCTGGCCGTGGAGGGGGTCGAGGAGCCGGTGGGCTTCTGGATGTCGAGGAGTCAGTACGAGGTGTGGAGCCACACCCGGCTGATCGTCGACGTCGTCGAGGGCCGGGGCAGCGGCTTCTCGCTCGAGGCACCCGAGGGGGTGCGTTTTCTGATCCGTTCGCGCGTAGTCGGCGCTTAGGCACCCCGGCGGTCACCGCCCTCTGTTCCAATTCCCCTGAGTCCCACGACATGTGACGAGACCTCAGGGGGCACGGTGACGCGTCGTCAGAAACGGTTCGGAACAGGCAGATCGGTCCTCACGCTTCTCACGGCATTCGGCGCGCTGGCCGGTGCGGCCCTGGCGGGGGCGGCACCGGCCGGCGCCGTTCAGGGCGGCACCCGGATCGCTCCGGGTGTCACCTACGAGCAGTTCGAGATCCAGGCGTCCAAAGGCCTGACGCGGGCGCATGTGCTCAGCGTCGACCTGCGCAATCCGAAGGTCCGGCTGGGACTGCTGTATCCGGGGGCGGTGGCCGCCCGCGGGACCGTGTCCCGGCTGGCCGACGCCCAGGGCGCCGTAGGGGGCGTCAACGGCGACTTCTTCAATCTCACCGAGACCCAGCACCCGGGCGTGCAGGCGACCGGCGCGAGCGTGGGACCGGCGATCGCCAAGGGCAGCGCCCTGAGCGCCGCGGTGCCGGGCGGCCAGCGCTTCGGTCCCGCGATGCCGCCCGGCAGGACCACGAAGGACGTGTTCGGGGTCGGCGACGACCGGCGGGCCCGGCTGGACAGCCTCTCCCTGAGCGGGTCGATCGGCACGCCCGACGGGAAGCTGCCGCTCGGCGGGCTCAATCAGTACGCGCTGCCGGTGGGCTCGGTCGGCGCCTACACCGCCAAATGGGGCAGCGTCTCCCGGGTGCGCGCGACGTGCGGCACGGACACCGACCGGGCCGCGCCGTGCAGTACCGACACATACGAGGTGACGGTCCGCGGGGGACGCGTGGTGTCGACCGCCGACACCCCGGGCAGCGGCACCATCGCCAAGGACAGCACCGTGCTGGTCGGCCGGGAGGCGGGTGCGCAGCGGCTGCGGAAGCTGTCCAAGGGGGAGCGCGTCACGGTGCAGCACAAGCTGGTGCCGGCCGAGTCCCGCAAACCGTTCAGCTTCGCCCTGGGCGGCTTCCCGGTCCTGACGGACGGACAGCCGCTGCCCGGGCTGGACAACAGGACCGCGGCGGTGCGCACGGCCGTGGGCATCGCGGACGGCGGGCGGCGGGTGATTCTGCTCGCGCTGGACGGCGCCGCCGAGTACCGCACGGGCCTGACGGTCGCGGAAGTCGCCGACGCCATGCGGAAGTTGGGCTCGGTCGACGCGTTCAACCTGGACGGCGGCGGGTCGACGACGCTGGTCGCCCGCGTGCCGGGAGCGACCGCCGTGTCCGTACGCAACCATCCCTCAGGCGGCGTGGAACGCCCCGTCCCGAACGGCATCGGGGTCTTCTCGGCCGGCTGACCGCCGCGGTGGCCTCACGGTCTCAGACCGCTGACGATGTCCGCGGTCGCCGTGAGGCCGCTCTCGATGGTCGGCGCCATGCTCGTGCTCGCCATGTAGAACCCGAGCAGCGCGCAGACGATCGCGTGGCTGGGCTTCAGCCCGCCGTGCCGCAGGAAGATCACCGCCAGGATCAACAGCAGCAGCACCACAGAGATGGACACGGCCATCGAAAACCTCCTCCGCCACGTCCGCTTCGCGGCGTTCGGCCACGAGTGTGGCGTAGCGGAGGGTTCGTCCGGGCGGCTGGCGTGTCCTCCGAACGTGTGGTGTCGAAGCGGCTCCGGCGAGTCCGGTGCGGCAGCGCCCCGAAGGGGCGCGGGGAACTGCGCGACCAGCCACGACGGACCGGCAGGCGATGCACCGGACTTCCAGCCGGAGCGCTTACGCCGCGTGTGCGTCCAGGAAGGCTTCCAGGCCGATCAGGTCGTCGGTGTTGAGGTAGTCGACGTCGGCGGCGAGGAGTTCCGTCCACAGGGCGTCCCGGGCGGGGCCCGCGATGTCCGGGGTGGCCCAGAAGCGGACCTTCTGCCCGCGCGCGTGCGCGGCCTGGACGATGGTGTGCAGTTTCTGCCGCTCGGCGGCCGGGAAGGCGCCCACGCCCCGCCAGGTGAAGTTGAGCGTCCAGTTGTCGCTGATCAGCGGGACGAAGGAGGCGGGCGCGGAGGTGCCGAGGTCGGCGAGCCGGCCGTCGTAGAAGGCCCGGCGTACGGTCTGGGCCTCCATGGGGACGCGGGCCGCACGGTCGCCGGAGATCACCGCGGTGACGGGACCGGGGTACACCCGGCCGTGCGCGTACGTGGTGAACAGGCCCTTGTAGCGCCGCAGGTGCCGGTCGAGCTCGAGGTACGTCGACGACCCCTCGGTCTTGATGTCGATGAGCAGCTGGAGCGAGCCGCGGTAACCCCGGTAGACGGAGCCGCGGTTGGCCTTCACGCGGGACGCGAGCGTGTTCAGGTAGAGGGATTCGAGGGTGCGCGCCGGGTCGAGGTCCACCTGGTCGTGCGCGACGAGTAGCTGGTCGCCGACGAGCCAGATGTCGGCCTCGACGCTGCCGAAGCGGTGGTCGAGGGCGTCGAGGAGGGGACGGGGGTGCTCGTAGTCGTTGTGTGCGTGGGCGCGCCAGAGCGGGCGCGGGTGATGCTTCTTCTGCTCGCCCGCCAGTGCCTGTGAGGCGGGCGCCACGACCGCGCCCGCGAGGGCGGCGCCGAGGGTGAGGACTCTGCGACGGGTGGTGTGGGCCATGCTCTCTCCCCGAGGTGTTCTGAAGTGAAACCCCAGCGAGTATGCGTTCGAGAGCGGCTCAAGAAACCGCCTGAGAAAGTGAGTTGGCCGGACTGCCGCCGTGAGTTCACTTCCTTGGCCGAAGACACACCGAAAAGCCCGCCCCTGGTGGGACAGGCTTCTCTCGGTCTACTCCCAGGTGTACGTCAGGGGGCGCGCAGGTCGACCAGTTCGGCGAGCGCCGCACGGTGGCCGCCCGCGGTGCCGTACGCGATCGAGTCCGCCTTGGCCCGCTTCAGATACAGATGCACCGGATGCTCCCAGGTCATCCCGATACCGCCGTGCAACTGCAGCGCCTCCTCAGCGGCGTGGACGGCGACGCCCGCCGCGTAGGCCTGCGCGACGGCGACCGCCACCTCGGCGTCCTCGCCGGTCGCGAGCGCGTCCGCCGCGTTCCGGGCGGCGGCGCGCAGGTTGACGACCTCCAGCCACAGCTGCGCGAGCCGGTGCTTGATCGCCTGGAACCCGCCGACGGGCCGGTTGAACTGCTTGCGCTCCTTGAGATACCGGACCGTCTCGGTCAACGCCCAGTCGGCGAGCCCGAGTTGCTCGGACGCGAGCAGCCCGGCTCCGGCCCGCAGGGCCCGTCGTACGGCGGGTTCGGCATCGCCCAGCCGACGCCCGCGAGCGCCCTCCAGCACCACCCGTGCCACCGGCCGCGTCAGATCCAGCGACACCTGCGGTACGACGCTCACGGCATCGGCGTCCACGGCGTAGAGCCCACCGTCGTCCGTGGGCACGAGCAGCACGTCCGCGGCCGACGCGTCCGCGATGCCGGTCAACTCGCCGTGCAGGGCACCGGCTTCCTGTCGTACGGCCTTGAAGGCGCCGTCCGGAGCGACGTTCAGGGCGACGGCGAGGACGCCGATCCGCCGGCCGGACGCCAGCTCGGCGAGCAGGTCGTCGGCGTCGCAGGCCAGGAGGGCCTCCGTGGCGACCACGGCGCTCGTCAGATACGGCACGGGGGCGACGGCCCGTCCCAACTCCTCCAGGACGACGGCGACTTCGCGGTGGGTGGCGCCCTGGCCGCCCCGTGCCTCGGGGACGAGCAGGCCGGCGAGGCCCATGCCGTCGGCGAGGGACTTCCACAGGGAGAGGTCGTGCGGGGCGTCGGACTCGGTGCGGGTGATCACGCCCGCCGCGTCGCAGTGGTCGGTGAGCAGGTCCCGGACGGCGGCGCGCAGCGCCTCTTCCTCCTCCGAGTACAGCAGGTCACGCTGTGCGGTCATCGGGCCAGGTCCTTCCACGCGACGTCCTTGTCGGTGCGCGGCTCCGCGGGCAGGCCCAGGACGCGCTCGGCGACGATGTTCAGCAGGACCTCGCTGGTCCCGCCCTCGATGCTGTTGCCCTTGGAGCGGAGGTAGCGGTAGCCGGCGTCGCGGCCGGTGAAGTCGACCAGTTCCGGGCGGCGCATGGTCCAGTCGTCGTACAACAGGCCCTCCTCGCCGAGGAGTTCGACCTCCAGGCCGCTGATCTCCTGGTTGAGGCGGGCGAAGGACAGCTTCATGCCGGAGCCCTCGTAGCCGGGCTGGCCCGCGACGAGCTGCTGGCGCAGGCGTTCGCCGGTGAGGCGGGCGACCTCGGCCTCGACCCAGAGCTTCAGCAGGCGCTGGTGGAGGTCGTGGGTGCGCAGTTCGGGGCGTTCGCGCCAGGTCTGCGCGATCGGCCCGATCATGCCGCCCTCGCGCGGGATGCGCATGCCGCCGATGGAGACGCGCTCGTTCATCAGCGTCGTCTGCGCGACCTTCCAGCCGTCGCCGACCGCGCCGAGGCGGTGCGCGTCCGGGATGCGGACGTCGGTGAGGAACACCTCGTTGAACTCGGCCTCGCCGGTGATCTGGCGCAGCGGCCTGACCTCGACGCCCGGGTCCGTCATGTCGCAGATGAAGTACGTGATGCCCTGGTGCTTGGGCAGGTCCGGGTCGGTGCGGGCGATGAGGATGGCCCAGCGGGCGAGATGGGCGCTGGAGGTCCACACCTTCTGCCCGTTGACGACCCAGCCGTCGCCTTCCCTGACCGCACGCGTGCCGAGCGCGGCCAGGTCGGACCCGGCGCCCGGCTCGCTGAACAGCTGGCACCAGACCTCCTCGCCCACCCACAGCGGCCTGAGGAACTGCTGCTTCTGCTCCTCGGTGCCGTACTTCAGGATCGTCGGCGCCGCCATACCGAGGCCGATGCCGATGCGCCGCGGGTCGTTGTCAGGGGCGCCCGCCGCCTCCAACTCGGCGTCCACGACGGCCTGGAGGGAGCGCGGCGCACCGAGTCCGCCGAGGCCCTCCGGGTAGTGCACCCAGGCGAGTCCGGCGTCGAAGCGGGCCTTGAGGAAGTCGATGCGTTCCGTGGTGGCAGGGGGGTGCGCGGCCAGCAACTCCCGTGTGCGGCTGCGCAGTTCTGCGGCGTCGGTCATGCGGCGGCTCCGTTCTCCAGGGAGGGAACGACGGCGACCCGGCCCGTCGTGGCCCCGTCGGCGACCCGCTGCACCGCCGCCGCGGCCCCCGCCAGCGGCACCCGCTCGCTCACCAGCGGCTTGATCGCGCCCCGCGCGGCCAGCTCGGTGAGCTGTTCGTGGCAGTGCTGGACCAGCTTCGGGTTCTTGGTGTTGTACAGGCCCCAGTGCAGGCCGAGGATCGCGTAGTTCTTCACCAGCGCGTGGTTGAGGCCCGGGCTGGGGATCGTCCCGCTGGCGAAGCCGACGACCACGATCCGGCCCTCGAAGGCGACGACCTTGGCGGACTGGGTGTAGGCCGCGCCGCCGACCGGGTCGTAGATCACGTCGGCGCCCCGGCCACCGGTGGCCTCCTTCACGGCGGCGACGACGTCCTCGGCACGGCGGTCGACGACGACATCGCAGCCCAACTCCCGTGCGACCGCCGCCTTTTCGGCGCCACCCACGACTCCGATGACGGTGGCGCCGGCCGCCTTCCCGAGCTGCACGGCCGCGCTGCCGACCCCTCCCGCGGCAGCGTGGACGAGCAGCGTCTCGCCGGCCTCCAGCCGGGCCCGCCGGTGCAGACCGAACCAGCCCGTCTGGTAACCGATGTGCAGCGCGGCGGCCTCGGCGTCGTCCAGAGAATCGGGCGCGGGCAGCACAGCCGCCGCATCCGCGACGGCGTACTCGGCGAAGCCGCCGTACGGCAGGGCGGGGTTGGCGATCACCCGGCGCCCGTCCTCGGTCTCGCCGCAGACTTCGACGCCCGGCGTGAACGGCAGCGGCGGCTTGACCTGGTACTGGCCCCGGCACATCAGGGCATCCGGGAAGTTGATGTTGGCGGCTCGCACCTTCAGCAGGACCTGGCCGTCGCCGGGCGTCGGCCGCGCCACGTCCGCCAGCCGCATCACCTCGCCCGGCTCACCGATCTCGTGCACTTGCCATGCCTGCATGCGGGGCCTCCACAGACTGCTTCGTCCGACCAGATCCCTCGCATACTAAGCGGTCGCTTGCCGATCAGGGAACAGTCGCGTCCGTCACGCCCGCTTCGGCCGCGCCCGCACATGCATCCGCTCCCCCTGCGGCCCGAACAGACTGAGGAACTCCACCGGCCCCTCCCCCGTCGACCCGAACCAATGCGGCACCCGCGTGTCGAACTCGGCGGCCTCCCCCGCGTTCAGCACGATGTCGTGATCGCCCAGGACCATCCTCAGCCGCCCCGACATCACATACAGCCACTCGTAGCCCTCATGGGTCCGCGGCTCCACCGGCTCGGCCTCCTCCTGCGGCACCAGCACCTTGAAGGCCTGCAGCCCTCCCGGCTGGCGGGTCAGCGGCCAGTATGTGCGCCCGTGCCTCTTGATCGGCTCGGCCCGCACCCGGGGATCACGCACTGCGGGAGCGCCCACCAGTTCGTCCAGTGCCACCTCGTGCGCCCGCGCGATCGGCAGCAGCAGCTCCAGGCTGGGCTTGCGCAGCCCGGACTCCAGCCGGGAGAGCGTGCTCACCGAGATACCGGTCGCCTCGGAGAGCCCGGCCAGCGTGGCGCCCCGCTCCTTGCGGATCCGCCGCAGCCGCGGACCGACCTCGGCGAGCACCTCGTCCATGTCGTCGTCACTCATGGAGTCCATTGCAGTTTCGGCAAATGTGTTTGTCAATGCGGCAGTGGTGGCGCGACCGTCTGGCGTGGAGGTGGTCACCATGACCGAGACATACAGCGACACATACGAGGTGGTCGTCATCGGCGGCGGCGCGGCGGGCCTGTCCGCCGCCCTCATCCTGGGCCGGGCCCGGCGCCACACCCTGGTGGTCGACGCGGGCGAACCACGCAACGCCCCCGCCGCGCACATGCAGGGCTATCTGTCCCGCGACGGCATGTCCCCCGCCGAGTTCCTCGCGATCGGCCGCGAGGAGATCTCGCGGTACGGAGTCGAGCTGGTCCGGGACACGGCCGTGGACGTCACCAAGGCCGAGGACTTCACGGTCGAGCTCGCGAGCGGACGGACAGTACGCGCCCGGCGTCTCGTCGTCACCACCGGCCTCAAGGACGAGCTGCCGGACGTCCCCGGCGTCGCCGAGCGCTTCGGCCGCGACGTGCTGCACTGCCCGTACTGCCATGGCTGGGAGGTACGCGACCAGGCCTTCGGCGTGCTGGCGACCAGCCCGATGGGCGTTCACCAGGCCCTGATCGTCTCCCAGTGGTCCAAGGACGTGACCCTCTTCCTCCACAAGGTCGCCGAGGACGACCTGTCGGACGACGACCTGCGCAGACTGGCCGCGGCGGGCGTACACGTCATCCCGGGCGAGGTCGCGGGCCTGGTGGTCGAGGACGACCGGCTGAGGGGCGTACGACTCACGGACGGTTCGACGTACGACCGCCAGGCGCTGTTCGTAGCGCCGCGCGCAATCCCACAGACCGGCCTGCTGGAGAAGCTCGGCGCCGAGCTCCAGGAGACCCCGTTCGGCTCGTACCCGGTGGTCGACCCGACCGGCCTGACAACCGTGCCGGGCGTCTGGGCGGCGGGCAACGCGATGGGCTTCGGCGAGCAGGTAGTGAACGCGGCGAGCGGCGGCTACCGCGCGGGCGCCACGATCAACGGGGAGCTACTAATGACGGACCTCGACAAAACGCCCTAAGGGGCGCGGGGAACTGCGCGACCAGCCACAACGAGCCCGCAGACAATCGACAACCGTTCGTCGGGGTGAAAACCGGCGGAGCCCGTCGCACCATGGGCTGCATGCTCCTGACCCGGCTGGCCCAAGTGTCCCAAGAGGTCGCCGCCACCTCCGCGCGGTCCCGCAAGATCGCGCTCCTCGCGGAATTGTTCCGGGACGCGGAGGCGGACGACGTACCGATAGTGATCCCGTATCTCGCCGGAAGGCTTCCGCAGGGACGGCTCGGCGTCGGCTGGAAGGTGCTGAGCCGCCCGGTCGCCCCGGCCGCCGAGCCGACCCTGAGCGTGCGCGAGGTGGACGCCCTGCTCAGCGAGCTGGGCAAGGTGTCCGGGCCCGGTTCGCAGGCGGAACGGGCCCGGCTGGTGGGTGAGTTGATGGGCGCGGCCACCGAGGACGAGCAGCGGTTCCTGCTCGGGCTGATCACCGGTGAGGTACGGCAGGGCGCGCTGGAGGCGGTGGCGGTGGAGGGCCTCGCGGTGGCGACCGGGGCGCCGGCGGCGGACGTACGGCGGGCGGTGATGCTCGCCGGGTCCCTCCAGACCGTCGCCCAGGCGCTGCTCGCGGACGGCCCGGCGTCGCTGGACCGCTTCCGGCTCACCGTCGGCCGCCCGGTCCTGCCGATGCTGGCGCACAGCGCGTCCTCGGTGGCCGAGGCGGTCGACAAGATCGGCGCGTGCGCGATCGAGGAGAAGCTCGACGGCATCCGCGTCCAGGTGCACCGGGACGGCGACGCCGTACGCGTCTACACCCGCACCCTCGACGACATCACCGACCGGCTGCCCGAACTGACCTCGGCGGCCCTGGAGTTGAACGGTGAGCGCTTCATCCTGGACGGTGAGGTGATCTCCTTCGGCGCGGACGGGCGGCCCCGTTCCTTCCAGGAGACCGCCGGGCGCGTCGGCTCCCGCGTGGACGTGGCGACGGCGGCCCAGGAGGTCCCCGTCTCCCCCGTCTTCTTCGACGCGCTGTCCGTCGGCGACCGCGACCTGCTCGACCTGCCGTTCGCCGAGCGGCACGCGGAGCTGGCGCGGCTGGTGCCCGAGCCGATGCGGGTGCGCCGGACGCTCGTCGACGGACCCGACGACATCGACGCGGCGGACGCCTTCCTCGCCGAGACCCTGAAGCGCGGCCACGAGGGCGTCGTCGCCAAGGCCCTCGACGCCCCCTACAGCGCCGGCCGGCGCGGCGCGTCCTGGCTGAAGGTCAAGCCGGTGCACACGCTCGACCTCGTCGTCCTGGCCGCCGAGTGGGGCCACGGCCGCCGCACCGGCAAGCTCTCCAACCTCCACCTGGGCGCGCTGCGTCCCGACGGCTCCTTCGCCATGCTCGGCAAGACCTTCAAGGGCATGACCGACGCCATGCTGACCTGGCAGACCGAGCGCCTCCAGGAGCTGACCGTCGAGGACAACGGCTGGGGCGTGACCGTACGCCCGGAACTCGTCGTCGAGATCGCCTACGACGGTCTGCAGAAGTCCACCCGCTACCCGGCCGGCGTCACCCTCCGCTTCGCCCGCGTGGTCCGCTACCGCGAGGACAAGCGGCCGGAGGAGGCGGACACGGTGGAGACGCTGCTGGCCGCACATCCCGAGGTGACGCCGTGAGGACGAGCGCCGGCCTGCTGTTGTTCCGGCACACGGACCGGGGCGTGGAGGTGTTGCTCGGGCATATGGGCGGCCCGTTCTTCGCGCGCCGTGACGAAGGGGCGTGGACCGTGCCCAAGGGCGAGTACGAACCCGACGAGCCGGCCTGGGACGCCGCCCGCCGTGAGTTCCAGGAGGAGCTGGGGCTGCCGCCGCCGGACGGTGAGGCGATCGACCTCGGCGAGGTCCGACAGACCGGCGGCAAGATCGTCACCGTATGGGCGGTGGAGGCCGACCTCGACCCGGCTGCCGTCGTCCCCGGCACCTTCCGGATGGAGTGGCCGCCGAAGTCCGGGCAGACGCGGGAGTTCCCCGAGCTGGACCGGGTGGAATGGTTCGGGCTCGACCGGGCCCGCGGCGTGATCGTGAAGGCGCAGACCGCGTTTCTCGACCGGCTGGCGGAGCACTCGGGCTGAACAGCGGCCTACGCGTTGCGGTCCCCCACGCAGCGCGGGAAGGTCGAACCAAAGCCGCCCTCAGGAGGTCAGCCATGCCCATCGCGACGGTGAACCCGGCGAACGGCGAGACGCTCAAGACGTACGAGGCCATGGGCGCCGAAGAACTGGAACGCAGGCTCCAGCTCGCCGAAGCCACGTTTCGCACCTACCGGGCGACCGGCTTCGCCGAGCGCACCCTGCTGCTGCGCCGGGCCGCCGATCTCCTCGAGGAGGACCAGCAGGACATCGGCCGGGTCATGACCACCGAGATGGGCAAGCCGGTCAAGCAGGCCCGCGCGGAGGCCGCGAAGTGCGCCAAGGCGATGCGCTGGTACGCCGACCACGCGGCCGAGCTCCTCGCCGACGAGGAACCCGCCGACGCCGACGTGCGGGACTCCGGCGCCTCCCGCGTCCTCATCCGCTACCGGCCGCTGGGCCCGGTGCTCGCGGTCATGCCGTGGAACTTCCCGCTCTGGCAGGTCGTCCGCTTCGCCGCGCCCGCGCTGATGGCGGGCAACGTCGGCCTCCTCAAACACGCCTCGAACGTCCCGCAGACCGCCCTCTACCTGGAGGACCTGTTCCACCGTGCCGGCTTCCCCGAGGGCTGCTTCCAGACCCTGCTCATCGGCTCCGGCGCGGTCGAGGACATCCTGCGCGACGAGCGCGTCCGGGCGGCCACCCTCACCGGCAGCGAGCCCGCCGGCCGCGCGGTCGCGTCCGTCGCCGGGGAGATGGTGAAGAAGACGGTGCTGGAGCTGGGCGGCAGCGACCCGTACATCGTCATGCCCTCCGCCGACGTCGACCGGGCCGCCCAAGTCGCGGTCACCGCACGGGTGCAGAACAACGGCCAGTCCTGCATCGCCGCCAAGCGGTTCATCGTGCACGCCGATGTGTACGACGCGTTCGCCGAGCGGTTCGTCGCCGGAATGCGGGCGCTCACGGTCGGTGACCCGCTGGAGGAGGAGACCGAGGTCGGGCCGCTGGCCAGCGAGCAGGGCCGGGCCGATCTGGAGGAGCTGGTGGACGACGCGGTACGCGGCGGAGCGGCCGTGCTGTGCGGCGGCGAACGTCCCGAGCAGGCCGGCTGGTGGTACCCGCCGACCGTCCTCACCGGCATCACCCGCGAGATGCGGATCCACCGCGAGGAAGCGTTCGGGCCGGTGGCCACGGTGTACCGTGCGGGCGACCTGGACGAGGCCGTGCTCATCGCCAACGACTCGCCGTTCGGGCTGAGTTCCAACGTCTGGACGCGCGACGGGACCGAGGTCGAACGGTTCGCACGGGACCTGGAGGCGGGTGGCGTCTACGTCAACGGGATGACGGCGTCCCACCCGGCGTTCCCGTTCGGCGGAGTGAAGCGGTCCGGGTACGGGCGTGAGCTGTCCGGGCACGGAATCCGCGAGTTCTGCAACATCACGACCGTATGGCACGGAGCGTGAGGGTTCCGCGGCTACGATCCCCTTTGTGAACCGCGAAGTGACTCTGCCTCTGATCGTCGACGACCGCGGGACCCTGCAGGTGGCTGCCGCCGACGTCAGCAAGTTGTTGCGGACGGTGGGTGCGCGATGGCTGCACCTCGTCGAGGCCGGGCAGGAGGAACTGGACGAGGACACGGTGGCGGCTCTGACGATCGAGCTGGCCAAGCTGGCCGATCGTATCGATGTCGCCTGTATCGCGCACAGCAGCGGGGGCACGCCGTAGCGCTAGGCAATTCCAGTGATCCCCAATTTGGAGTAGTCCGGCGCGAGATAGTCGCCCCGTCGGGTGATCGTGAATGCACAACCTTCTGACCGGGGGGCGCAGGCCTTCCGGAAGGCGAAAGCAGGCACGGTTCATGGCGACTTTGTGCAGACCCTCGGTGTCCGTTCCAGAGCACGTGATCACGATGGAGGAGACGCTGGAGCTGGCTCGCTCCCGCCACTCCGACCACCCCCAACTGCCGCTGGCCCTCCGGCTGATCGAGAACACCGGCGTACGCACCCGGCACATCGTGCAGCCGATCGAGGAGACCCTGAAGCACCCCGGCTTCGAGGAGCGGAACAAGATCTACGAGGCCGAGGCGAAGGCCCGGGTCCCGGCGGTCATACAGCGGGCGCTCGACGACGCGGAGCTGCTCACCACCGACATCGACGTGATCATCTATGTGTCGTGCACGGGCTTCATGATGCCCTCGCTCACGGCCTGGCTGATCAACGAGATGGACTTCGACAGCACCACCCGCCAGCTCCCCATAGCCCAGCTGGGCTGCGCGGCCGGCGGGGCGGCGATCAACCGGGCGCACGACTTCTGCACGGCCTACCCCGAGGCCAACGCGCTCATCGTGGCCTGCGAGTTCTGCTCGCTGTGCTACCAGCCCACGGACATCGGCGTCGGCTCGCTGCTGTCCAACGGTCTGTTCGGCGACGGCATCGCCGCAGCGGCGGTCCGCGGGCGCGGCGGCGAGGGCATCACGCTGGAGCGCAACGGCTCGTACCTGATCCCCAAGACCGAAGAGTGGATCATGTACGACGTCCGGGCCACCGGATTCCACTTCCTGCTGGACAAGCGGGTGCCGGCCACCATGGAGCCGCTCGCCCCGGCGCTCCAGGACCTCGCGGGCCTGCACGGCTGGGACGCCGCCGACCTGGACTTCTACATAGTCCATGCGGGCGGGCCCCGAATACTCGACGACCTCAGCAAGTTCCTGCAGGTCGACCCGCACGCGTTCCGGTTCAGCCGGTCGACACTCACCGAGTACGGCAACATCGCGAGCGCCGTCGTCCTGGACGCGCTGCGCCGGCTGTTCGAGGAGGGCGGCGCCGAGCACAAGGCGCGCGGGCTCCTCGCCGGGTTCGGTCCCGGTATCACCGCCGAGATGGCCCTGGGCCGCTGGCACCGCAACTGACGAGACGACGTGAGATGACCGAAGAGACGATCACCGAAACCCTTCCCCCCGTCCGGCACTGGCCGGCGCTCGACCTGTCGGGCGTGGACTTCGACCCGATCCTCGGCCAGCTGATGGACGAGGGCCCGGTCACCCGGATCCAGCTGCCCAACGGCGAGGGCTGGGCGTGGCTGGTCACCCGCTACGACGACGTACGCATGGTGACCAACGACCCCCGGTTCAGCCGCGAGGCCGTCATGGACCGGCAGGTCACCCGGCTCGCCCCGCACTTCATCCCGGCCCGCGGCGCGGTCGGCTTCCTGGACCCGCCGGACCACACCCGGCTGCGCCGCTCGGTGGCGGCCGCGTTCACCGCGAAGGGCGTGGAGCGGGTACGGGAGAAGTCCCGCCGCATGCTGGACGAACTGGTCGACGAACTCCTCCAGGACGGCCCGCCGGCCGACCTGACCGCAACCGTCCTCAGCCCCTTCCCCATCGCCGTGATCTGCGAGCTGATGGGCGTCCCGGCCGCCGACCGGCACGGCATGCACACCTGGACCCAGCTCATCCTGTCCTCCTCGCACGGCGCCGACGTCAGCGAGAAGGCCAAGAACGAGATGGGCGCCTACTTCGCCGACCTCATCGGCATGCGCGAGGGCAGCACCGGCGAGGACGTCACCTCACTGCTCGGCGCGGCCGTCGGCAAGGGCGAGGTGACGCTGGAGGAGGCCGTCGGACTCGCGGTGCTCCTCCAGATCGGCGGCGAGGCGGTCACCAACAACAGCGGGCAGATGTTCTACATCCTGCTGACCCGCCCCGACCTCACCGCACGGCTGCGCGCCGAGCCGGAGATCCGCCCCCAGGCCATCGACGAGCTGCTGCGCTACATCCCGCACCGCAACGCCGTCGGGCTGTCCCGGATCGCGATGGAGGACGTCGGCATCAAGGGCGTACGGATCCGGGCGGGCGACGCGATCTACGTGTCGTACCTCGCCGCCAACCGCGACCCGGACGTCTTCCCGCAACCCGAGATGATCGACTTCTCTCGCAACCCCAACCCCCACGTCTCCTTCGGCTTCGGCCCGCACTACTGCCCCGGCGGCATGCTGGCCCGGCTGGAGTCCGAGCTCCTCGTCGACGCGCTCCTCGACCGGGTGCCGGGACTGAAGCTCGCCGTGCCGCCCCGGGAAGTGCCCTTCAAGAAGGGCGCGTTGATCCGCGGGCCCGAGGCCCTGCCGGTCACGTGGTGAGACGCCGATGACGACGACGGAGGGGCTCCTCGTACCACCGGGCCACGGCCGGGTCGTCCAGACACCGGCCCAGCACGTGACCTTCAAGGTCACCGGCACGCACTCCCGGACGGCCTCCACCTTCGAGGTCCTCGTCCCTCCGGGCTTCGACGTCGGCGCCCATGTGCACACGCGCAGCGAGGAGTTGTTCTACGTCCTGGAAGGCGAGCTGGACGTACTCGCCTTCGAGCCGCGGATCCGTACCCCCGACAACTGGCAGAAGTGGGAGTCGAGTTCGGGCAACAGGGTCGTACGCGCGACCCCGGGCACGCTCATCGTCGTCCCACCCGGCTGCCCTCATGCGTTCGCAAATCCAACGGACAACCCGGCCAAGATGTTCTTCCAGGCCAGCCCACCGCCGGATCACGAGCGCTACTTCGAGGAGTTGCTGGAAATCCTGGGCAACGGGGGTCCGCCGGATCACACAGCGATCGAGGAGTTGCGCGCCAGATACGACATCCAGCAACTAACTCCACTCCGGCACAGGTAGCGCTCGAAGGGGCGCGGGGAACTGCGCGACCAGCCCCCACAACCCGCAGCCCGCGCACTACCGAATGGACATCCCCGAGAGCGTCCGAGCAATCACCAGCCGCTGGATCTCACTGGTCCCCTCGAAGATCGTGTAGATCGCCGCATCGCGATGCATCCGCTCCACCGGATACTCCCGCGTGTACCCGTTCCCGCCCAGGATCTGGATCGCCTGCGCGGTCACCTTCTTCGCCGTCTCGCTCGCGAACAGCTTCGACATCGAGCCCTCGGCCGCCGTGAACGGCTTCCCGTTGACCGCCATCCAGGACGCGCGCCACACCAGCAGACGGGCCGCGTCGATGGACGTCCGCATGTCCGCGATCTCGAAGGCGACACCCTGGTTGTCGATGATCGGGCGCCCGAACTGCTCGCGCGTCATGGCGTAGTCGAGGGCCACCTCGTACGCGGCCCGAGCGGTGCCCACCGCCATCGCACCCACCGCCGGCCGCGAAGCCTCGAACGTCGCCATCGCCGCGTTCTTCACCCGCTCACCACCGGACGCCTTCGCCCTCTCCCGAGCCCGGGCGAGCCGCTCGTCCAGCTTCTCCTTGCCACCCAGCAGGCAGGAGCCGGGAACCCGCACGTTGTCCAGCACGACCTCGGCGGTGTGCGAGGCGCGGATGCCGTGCTTCTTGAACTTCTGGCCCTGGGACAGGCCAGGAGTGTTCGGCGGGACGATGAAGGAGGCGTGCCCCTTGGAGCCGAGGTCCGGGTCGACGACGGCGACGACGACATGGACGTTGGCGATGCCGCCGTTGGTCGCCCAGGTCTTCGTACCGTTGAGCACCCATTCGTCCTTGGCCTCGTCGTACACGGCACGCGTCCGCATGGAGGCCACATCGGAGCCGGCGTCGGGCTCGGAGGAGCAGAACGCGGCGACCTTGACATCGTTGGCATCGCCGTACATCTGGGGAATCCAGGTGCCGATCTGTTCCTCGGTGCCGTTGGCGAGGACGCCGACGGCGGCGAGGCCCGTGCCGACGATGGACAGGGCGATGCCCGCGTCCCCCCAGAACAGTTCCTCCATGGCCATGGGGATGCCGAGGCCGGTGGGGTCGAAATACTGCTGGGCGTAGAAGTCCAGGGAATAGATGCCGACCTTGGCGGCCTCCTGGATGACAGGCCAGGGAGTCTCCTCACGCTCGTCCCATTCGGCGGCGGCGGGACGGATGACGTCGGCGGCGAAACCGTGCAGCCAGTCCCGGACCTCCTTCTGTTCGTCGTTGAGCTCCATGGTGAACTCGGCCATGTCCCCTCCAGCAGTGGCGCACTATCTTGTTACTTGCGGTAACCGAAGTCTGTTACCGACCGGTAGGAAAAGTCAACTCCTGACGGCTCGGCAGCCCGTTCGATGTCAGGAGCGTAATGAGTGTTAGTTTGCGCAGGCGTCACCGATCGAGCAGGGGGAGATCACATGGACACCACACAGCGGACCGATCAGCAGCGCTCCGCCGACCGCCGTCGGCGTGAGCTGCTGGAGGCCGCGGACAGAGTGGTGCTGCGCGACGGCCCGCAGGCCTCGATGAATGCGATCGCGGCGGAGGCGGGCATCACGAAGCCGATCCTCTACCGGCACTTCGGTGACAAGGGCGGACTTTACGCGGCCCTTGCCAAGCGTCACACCGACGCCCTGCTGGATTCCCTGCGGGCCGCGCTGGACGCCCCTGCGGACCGGCGGGAGCGGGTCGAGGCCACGCTCGACACGTATCTCGCGGCGATCGAGGCGCGTCCTCAGGTGTACCGGTTCCTGATGCATCCGTCCGAGGGGTCGACCAGTGACCACGGGTTCGATGTCGGCGTTCAGGCGGGGCCGCTGCTTCGGCGGATGGGCGAGGAGTTGGCCCAGGTCATCGAGGACCGGCTGCATCTCGGGCCGGGGAGCCAGCAGCTGGCTCGGGTGTGGGGGCATGGGATCGTCGGGATGATGCACGCGGCCGGGGATTGGTGGCTGGGGGAACGGCCTTGTTCTCGGGCTGAGTTGGTGCGGAGTCTGGCCGACCTGTTGTGGGGGCGGTTGGCTGCGGCCGGGGACAAAGTGGGGGGTCCTGGGTTCTGACGGTTGTGTGCCGTCTGCGGGTTGTGGGGGCTGGTCGCGCAGTTCCCCGCGCCCCTTAAGTCGGACCAGTCGCCCTACCCCAAGAAGCTCGCGTTGCCTGTCGCATCAGTCGCCTGTAGCGCCAGCCCGTCAAGTGGTCCGCGTAGACCTTGCCTTCCAGGTGGTCGTACTCGTGCTGCAGGCAGCGTGCGAAGAAACCCGTGCCGTGAACCGTGATCGGCTCTCCTGTCACCGTGAAGCCCTCGACCACCGCGTGGTCGTACCGTTCCGTGCCCGCCTCCAGGCCCGGTAGGGAGAGGCAGCCCTCGGGACCGCGGATCACCACGCCGTCCGCCTCCACCAGCCGCGGGTTCACGACGTGGCCCAGATGCCGTACGTCCTCGTCGTCGGGGCAGTCGTAGACGAACACCCGCAAGGGCTCGCCGATCTGATTCGCTGCCAGGCCGACTCCCTGTGCCGCGTACATCGTGGCGAACAGGTCTTCGACGAGGGCCGTAAGGGCCGGGCCGAAGTCGGTCACCTCGCGGCACCGCTCACGCAGCAGCGGAGCGCCATGCAGGGTGAGGGGCCGGACGCGCCCGTGCGCGCCCGGAATGGAGCCGTTTCGCATGGCCGCAAGGGTACGGCGATTCGGGAGTGCGAATGGATCTCGATAGGCTGACCACCACCACGTTGCCGTCAGGCAGAGGCGCGGCGCGTACGCAAGGAGGATCGGGAACTGATGTCAGGCAACTCGGACCCGCTCACGCCGCGGGCCAAGCTCGCCGTGACCGCGGGCAAGGCGGTCGCGGCGGCATCGCGTGCCGCGGGGCGCGGGAGCGGTTCGGTGATCGGCGGCCGCGTGGCACTCAAGCTCGACCCCGACCTCCTCGCCCGGCTCGCCCAGAACCTGGACGTGATCCTGGTGTCGGCGACCAACGGAAAGACCACGACGACCCGGCTGATCGCCGAGGCCCTGCGCGCCGCGGGCCCGGTCGTCTCGAACGCGCTCGGTGCCAACATGCCCGCCGGTATCACCTCCGCGCTGGCCGGTGGGTCCGAGGCGCGGTACGGCGTGATCGAGGTCGACGAGAAGTACCTCGCCGGGGTCGCCCGGGACACCGATCCGAAGTGCATCGCCCTGCTCAACCTCTCCCGCGACCAGCTCGACCGCGCCGCCGAGACCCGGATGCTCGCCGAGAACTGGCGGGAGGGACTCGCGGGCTCCAAGGCCGTGGTCGTCGCCAACGCCGACGACCCGCTCGTGGTGTGGGCCGCCTCCTCCTCCCCCAACGTGATCTGGGTCGCCGCCGGTCAGATGTGGAAGGACGACGCCTGGTCCTGCCCGTCCTGCGGTGGCGTGATGCAGCGCCCGGGCGACGACTGGTTCTGCAGTGAGTGCGGTTTCCGGCGGCCCACGCCCAGCTGGGCACTCTCGGGCGACCACGTCCTCGACCCGCACGGCTCTGCCTGGCCCATTCACCTTCAGCTGCCGGGCCGCGCCAACAAGGCCAACGCCGCCTCGTCGGCAGCCGTCGCCGCCGTGTTCGGGGTGCCGCCGCAGGTCGCGCTGGAGCGGATGTACCAGGTGCAGGCCGTGGCCGGGCGCTATGACGTGGTGCAGTTCATGGAGCGCGATCTGCGGCTGCTGCTCGCGAAGAACCCGGCCGGCTGGCTCGAGACGTTCTCCCTCATCGACCCGCCGCCCACCCCGGTGATCCTCTCCGTGAACGCTCGCGGCGCCGACGGCACCGACACCTCCTGGCTGTGGGACGTGGACTACACGCGGCTGACCGGGCACCCGATCTGCGTCATCGGCGACCGCAGGCTGGACCTCGCGGTCCGGCTGGAGGTCGCGAACCAGCACTTCCAGGTCTGCGAGAACCTCGACCAGGCCGTGCAGATGAGCCCGCCCGGCCGGATCGAGGTCATCGCCAACTACACCGCCTTCCAGGACCTGCGCCGCCGCGTCGGCAACTGACACACAGGGGACTTTTGTGAGCGACAACAGCCTGCGGGTCGTCTGGATCTATCCCGACCTGCTCAGCACATACGGCGACCAGGGCAACGTCCTGGTCGTGGAGCGCCGGGCCCGGCAGCGCGGCCTCGACGTGGCCCGCCTGGACGTCCGCAGCGACCAGCCGATCCCGACGTCCGGCGACATCTACCTGATCGGCGGCGGCGAGGACCGCCCGCAGCGGCTCGCGGCCGAGCGGCTGCGGCGGGACGGCGGACTGCAGCGCGCCGTCGGCAACGGCGCGATCGTGTTCTCGGTGTGCGCGGGCTACCAGATCCTCGGCCACGAGTTCATCAACGACCTCGGCCAGCGCGAGCCCGGTCTGGGGCTGCTGGACGTGGTGTCCGTGCGCGGTGAGGGTGAGCGGTGCGTCGGCGACGTGCTCGGGGACATCGACCCGCGCCTCGGGCTGCCGCCGCTGACCGGCTTCGAGAACCACCAGGGCGTCACCCACCTCGGCCCCACCGCCCGCCCTCTCGCCCAGGTGAAGCTCGGCAAGGGCAACGGCACGGGAGACGGCACGGAGGGCGCGTACAACGACACGGTGTTCGGTACGTACATGCACGGCCCGGTGCTGGCCCGGAACCCGCTCATCGCCGACCTGCTGCTGAAGCTGGCGCTCGACGTGAACGCGCTGCCGCCGACCGACGACCGGTGGTACGAGGCGCTGCGCGGCGAGCGCATCGCGGCGGCTCAGCAGCCTGCCTGAGCTGCCTGTACACCTGGGCTCCAGCCAGGCTTTACCGGCCCGTCTGACGCTGTGTCCGCACAGGTGAGCGGGGTCGTCCAGCAGGCGGACGCACCATTCGGCCCCGCCCCTTCCTCCCGCTAGGGTGGCGGGGATCGAACCGGACAACGTGGTCCGGTCCCCGGCCCACGTTGAGAAGGTATTTCGGGCTATGCGCATTGGTGTCCTCACGTCCGGCGGCGACTGCCCCGGCCTGAACGCCGTCATCCGGTCCGTCGTGCACCGTGCCGTCGCCGACCACGGCGACGAGGTCATCGGTTTCCGGGACGGCTGGAAAGGCCTCCTGGAGTGCGACTACCTCAAGCTCGACCTCGACGCGGTGGGCGGCATCCTCGCTCGTGGCGGCACGATCCTCGGTTCCTCCCGCGTCCAGCCGTCCCACCTGAGGGACGGGGTCGAGCGGGCGAAGGGCCATGTCGAGGAACTCGGTCTCGACGCCGTCATCCCGATCGGCGGCGAGGGCACGCTGAAGGCCGCCCGGCTGATGTCGGACAGCGGCCTGCCCATCGTGGGCGTGCCCAAGACCATCGACAACGACATCGCGGTGACCGACGTCACCTTCGGCTTCGACACGGCCGTGGGCGTGGCGACCGAGGCGCTGGACCGCCTCAAGACCACCGCCGAGTCCCACCAGCGTGTGCTCGTGGTCGAGGTCATGGGCCGCAACACCGGCTGGATCGCACTGCACTCCGGCATGGCTGCCGGCGCCCACGCCATCGTCGTACCGGAACGGCCCTTCGACATCGAGGAGTTGGCCGCGGTCGTCGGGGAGCGGTTCCAGGCCGGGAAGCGGTTCGCGATCGTCGTGGCGGCGGAGGGGGCCAAGCCGAAGCCGGGCTCCATGGCCTTCGACGAGGGCGGCAAGGACATCTACGGCCATGAGCGCTTCGCCGGGATCGCCCGTCAGCTGTCGATCGAGCTGGAGGAGCGGCTGGGGAAGGAAGCCCGGCCGGTGATCCTCGGGCATGTGCAGCGTGGGGGGACGCCGACCGCGTACGACCGTGTGCTCGCCACGCGGTTCGGGTGGCATGCGGTGGAGGCCGTGCACCGCGGGGAGTTCGGGAAGATGACGGCGCTTCGTGGGACGGACATCGTGATGGTGCCGTTGGCGGAGGCCGTGGAGACACTGAAGACGGTTCCCGCGGAGCGATACGAAGAAGCGGAATGCGTGCTCTGACGGTTCCCTGATCTGCCGGGTGCGGGTCGTGTGTGGCTGGTCGCGCAGTTCCCCGCGCCCCTGGGTGGGTTGCACTGGCCCCGGTCACAGGCGTGGCCGGGGTCGGTCATACCCTTGTGCGGACAGACACGCACAACCCCCACGAATCAGGAGCCGTCGGAATGGATCACAGCGGGCACGGCATGACCATGGATCTGCCGCCGTTCACGCTGGGGCGGGGTCTTCAGTGGTCGGCCGACCCGTTCTTCCTCGTCGCCTGTCTGGTGGGGCTCGCGCTGTATGCGTACGGCGTCGTGCGGCTGCGGCGGCGCGGTGACAGCTGGCCGGTGGGGCGGACGGTCTCGTACGTCGTCGGTGTGCTGACCATCGCGCTGGTGATGTGCACCAAGCTGAACGACTACGGCATGGTGATGTTCAGCGTGCACATGGTGCAGCACATGGTGATCAGCATGCTGTCGCCGATCCTGATCCTGCTCGGCGCCCCGATCACGCTCGCGCTGCGGGCGCTGCCCGTCGCCGGCAAGGGGCGCAAGGGGCCGCGCGAGCTGCTGCTGGCGCTGCTGCACAGCCGGTACATGCAGCTCGTCACCCACCCGGCCTTCACCATTCCACTGTTCATCGCGAGCCTGTACGCGCTGTACTTCACGCCGCTCTTCGACTTCCTGATGGGGTCCAAGACGGGGCACGTCGCGATGATGGTGCACTTCCTGGCGGTGGGTGTCGTCTTCTTCTGGCCGATCATCGGCGTCGATCCGGGACCGAACCGGCCCGGCTATCTGATGCGGATGCTGGAGCTGTTCGCGGGCATGCCGTTCCACGCGTTCTTCGGTATCGCGTTGATGATGGCGTCCACGCCGATGGTCGAGACGTTCCAGAACCCGCCCGCCTCGCTCGGTATCGACGCGCTCTCCGACCAGAACGCGGCCGGCGGAATCGCCTGGGCGTTCAGTGAGATCCCGTCCGTGCTGGTGCTGCTCGCGTTGCTGTTCCAGTGGCACAGCAGTGAGCAGCGGCAGGCGCGGCGCAAGGACCGGGCGGCCGACCGGGACGGCGACAAGGAACTCGAGGCGTACAACGCGTATTTGGCCTCATTGAACGCACGGGGACACTGACCGGCCTTTCGTTCAGCAGCAGGGCGGGGGACGGAGTTCGCGGACACGTCGCTGTGGAGGCAGAACCGGGGCACCATGGAGGGGGACGGACCATGAGGAGGGTGTTGCGATGCCCGGTTCTTCGGACGGATCGACCAAGGCGATGGGGGTGCTCACGGTCGGCGGACTGGTCGTGGTGACCGCCTATACGGTGGCGCTCGGCAGCAGTGGCTGGCTGTGGTTCGGCTGGGTCGTGCTGGGACTGATCACTCTCGGAATGATCGCCACCAAGAGCACGTGAGCGTCAGGGGCGGGTCAACCGGCTCGCCGAGTGCACGCCCGGCTGGTACTTCGGCAGCCGGGCGGTGACTTTCATGCCCGCTCCCACGGCGGTCTCGATCACGAGGCCGTAGTCGTCTCCGTACACCTGGCGGAGCCGGTCGTCGACGTTGGACAGGCCGATGCCGCCCGACGGGCTGGCCTCGCCGGCGAGGATGCGGCGCAGGGCGACGGGGTCCATTCCGGCGCCGTCGTCCTCGATGACGACCAGCGCCTCGGCTCCGGTGTCCTGTGCGGTGATGCTGATGTGGCACTTGCCCGCGGAGGCCGCCTTGCCTTCGAGCCCGTGCTTCACGGCGTTCTCGACGAGCGGCTGGAGGCAGAGGAAGGGCAGGGCGACCGGCAGCACCTCCGGGGCGATCTGGAGGGTGACGGAGAGGCGGTCGCCGAAGCGTGCCCGGACGAGCGCCAGGTAGTGGTCGATGGCGTGGAGCTCGTCGGCGAGAGTGGTGAAGTCGCCGTGCCTGCGGAACGAGTAGCGGGTGAAGTCGGCGAATTCCAGGAGCAGTTCGCGGGCGCGCTCGGGGTCGGTGCGCACGAACGAGGCGATCACCGCGAGCGAGTTGAAGATGAAGTGGGGGGATATCTGGGCGCGCAGGGCCTTGATCTCGGCCTCGATGAGGCGGGTGCGGGACTGGTCCAGGTCGGCCAGCTCCAGCTGGACGGAGACCCAGCGGGCGACCTCGCCGGCGGCGCGCACGAGCACCGCCGATTCGCGGGGCGCGCAGGCGACGAGCGCTCCGTGCACCCGCTCGTCGACGGTGAGCGGGGCGACGACGGCCCAGCGGACCGGGCAGTCGGGCGTCTCGCAGGTCAGCGGGAAGGCCTCGCCCCGGCCCGACTCCAGAGGGCCGGCGAGGCGCTCCATGATCTCCGCCCGGTGGTGGCCGCCCACCCCGTCCCAGACCAGCACCTCCTTCTGGTCCGCCAGGCACAGCGCGTCCGTGCCGAGCAGCGTGCGCAGTCTGCGGGCCGACTTGCGGGCGGTCTCCTCGGTCAGGCCCGCGCGCAGCGGCGGCGCGGCGAGGGAGGCGGTGTGCAGGGTCTGGAACGTGGCGTGCTCGACCGGGGTACCGAGACCGACGAGGCTCTCGGGGCGTGCGGTGCGGCGGCCGAGCCAGAATCCGGCGGCGAGCAACGGGAGGATCGCCACGCACAGGCCTGCGATGAATCCGATCATGCGGTGAGCTCCGCTGGTCGTGCCAGGAAACGCCGTCTCGCGGCCGCGGCGCCGTCGTGGCTGGTCGCGCAGTTCCCCGCGCCCCTTTGGGGCGCTACCGAACCGTTCATGCCTTTACCTCCGTGCGCAGCTCCTCCGGGAGATGGAATCGGGCCAGGATCGCCGCTGTCCCCGCCGGTACCCGGCTCGGCGTGGAGAGGGAGACCAGCACCATGGTGAGGAAGCCCAGCGGGACCGACCAGATGGCGGGCCAGGCGAGCAGGGCGTGGAGGGCGCCGCTGCCCGGGAAGCCCGCCATGGTCGCGGCGACGGCGACGAGTGCGGAGCCGCCGCCCACCAGCATTCCGGCGGCGGCACCTGGTGGGGTGAGCCGCCGCCACCAGATCCCGAGCACGAGCAGCGGGCAGAACGACGACGCGGACACAGCGAAGGCCAGCCCGACGGCGTCGGCGACCGGCAGTCCGCCCACCAGGACGCTGGCGGCCACGGGTACGGCCATCGCGAGGACCGTACCGAGCCTGAAGTGCCGTACGCCGCGCGACGGCAACACGTCCTGGGTGAGCACGCCCGCCACGGCCATCGTCAGCCCCGATGCCGTCGACAAGAATGCGGCGAAGGCTCCCCCGGCGACCAGCGCGCCGAGCAGGTCGCCGCCGAGACCGCCGATCATGCGGTCGGGCAGGAGCAGGACGGCGGCGTCCGCATTTCCGGTGAGGGTGAGCTCGGGGGCGTACAGGCGGCCCAGGGCGCCGTAGACCGGGGGCAGCAGGTAGAACGCGCCGATCAGGCCCAGGACGGCGACGGTGGTGCGGCGGGCGGCGACTCCGTGCGGGCTGGTGTAGAAGCGGACGACGACGTGCGGGAGGCCCATGGTGCCGAGGAAGGTGGCGAGGATCAGTCCGTACGTCGCGTACAGCGGGCGTTCGCCGCGGCTCTCGGCCTGCGAGGGTGACAGGCTGCCGTCGCCGACGCGGTCGGCCTCGGGGACGGGGGTGCCCTTGTCGAAGGTCAGCCGGGTGCCCGCGTCGATGTGGTGGGTGCCGGCGGGGAGGCGTAGTTCGGTGTCCTCGTGGGCGCGGCCGTCGACGGTGCCGGTCACCGTGACCGTCAGCGGCTTGTCCAGCTTCATGTCGAGGCTGTCGTCGACGCGGACGACGCGCTGTTCACGGAAGGTGGCCGGTTCCTCGAAGGCGCGGGTCGGTGATCCGTCGCCCTGCCAGGCGAGGACCAGGAAGAGCGCGGGGACCAGCAGGGCGGTGAGCTTGAGCCAGTACTGGAAGGCCTGCACGAAGGTGATGCTGCGCATACCGCCCGCGGCGACCGTGGCGACCACGACGACCGCGACGATCAGCCCGCCGAGGTAGTCCGGTGCGCCGGTGAGGACGGTCAGCGTCAGTCCGGCGCCCTGGAGCTGGGGCAGCAGGTAGAGCCAGCCGACGCCGACGACGAAGGCGCCCGCGAGCCGCCGTACCGCCTGGGAGGCGAGGCGGGCCTCGGCGAAGTCGGGCAGCGTGTAGGCGCCGGAGCGGCGCAGCGGGGCGGCGACGAAGATCAGCAGCACCAGATAGCCCGCCGTGTAGCCGACGGGGTACCAGAGCATGTCGGGGCCCTGCACCAGGACCAGGCCCGCGATGCCCAGGAAGGAGGCGGCGGAGAGGTACTCGCCGCTGATGGCGGCCGCGTTGAGGCGGGGGCCGACGGTGCGGGAGGCGACGTAGAAGTCGGAGGTGGTGCGGGAGATGCGCAGGCCGAACGCGCCGACGAAGACCGTCGCGAGGACGACGAGGGCGACGGCGGGGACGGCGTAGCTGGAGTTCATGGGTCCGCGGCTTCAGCGGTCTTCGACGAGGCGTACGAAGTCCCGCTCGTTGCGCTCGGCACGCCGCACGTACCAGCGGGCGAGCAGAACGAGCGGGGCGTAGATGCCGAAGCCGAGGACGGCCCATTGGACGCCGTGGGCGTCGGGCACCGTCGCGAAGAGCAGCGGCAGCGGGCCGACGAGCAGGCCGAGGACGGCGAACACGGCGAGGGCGGCGCGCAGTTGGGTGCGCATCAGGGAGCGGACGTAGGTGTGGCCGAGGGTGGTCTGCTCGTCGATCTCGGTGCGGGGGCGGTAGTAGCCGGAGGTGGGTCGGCTGCGGCGCGGCGGGCCGGTGACGACGACGCGCCGTTCGGCGGGGTCCTGGTTCGGCACGGCTACGGCCTCCTCATCAGCAGGTCCCGCAGCTCGCGGGTGTGGCGCCGGCTGACCTGGAGTTCCTCGGAGCCGACCACGACGCTCACGGTGCCGGCGTCCAGCCGGAGTTCGCCGATGTGGCGCAGGGCGACGAGATGGCGGCGGTGGATGCGGACGAAGCCGCGGGAGCGCCAGCGCTCCTCGAGGGTGGACAGCGGGATGCGTACGAGGTGACTGCCCTTGTCGGTGTGGAGCCGGGCGTAGTCGCCCTGGGCCTCGACGTGGGTGATGTCCTCGACGGCGACGAAGCGGGTCACGCCGCCGAGCTCGACGGATATGTGGTCGGGGTCGGGTTCGTGCACGGGTATGTGCGGGGCGCTGTCCCGCAGCTCGGCGGCGCGGCGGATCGCCTCGGCCAGCCGTTCCTTGCGGACGGGCTTGAGCACGTAGTCGACGGCCTTGAGGTCGAAGGCCTGCACGGCGAAGTCCTCGTGGGCGGTGACGAACACGACGAGCGGCGGCTGGGCGAAGCCGGTGAGCAGCCGGGCCAGGTCGAGGCCGTCGAGGCCGGGCATGTTGATGTCGAGGAAGACGACGTCGATGGCCTCGGGACCGCGCGGGCCCGATTCCAGGGCCCGGTTGATGCGGCGCAGCGCCTCGGTGGCGTCGCTGGCGCCCTCGGCTGTGCCGATCCGGGGATCCGCGTTCAGGAGGTAGAGCAACTCCTCCAGCGAGGGTCGTTCGTCGTCGACGGCGAGGGCGCGCAGCATGAACCCGGAGTCTAGGAGCAATTCGTACGCCTGCGCACGTGCTCGGGGGGACGTTTCCGCTGGATACAGTGCGGCCATGAACAGCAGGGCCGATTCCTTCGACGACCTCGACCGGAAGATCATCACCGCGCTGATGGCCAACGCGCGAACCAGTTTCGCCGAGATCGGGACGGCTGTCGGGCTGTCCGCCACGGCCGTCAAGCGGCGGGTGGACCGGCTGCGGGAGACGGGGGTGATCACCGGGTTCACGGCGACGGTGCGGCCGTCGGCGCTGGGCTGGCGCACGGAGGCGTATGTGGAGGTGTACTGCGAGGGGGCGGCGCCGCCGCGGCGGCTGGCGGAAGTGGTGCGCAACCATCCGGAGATCACGGCGGCGATGACGGTGACCGGCGGCGCGGACGCGCTGCTGCATGTGCGGGCGCGGGACGTGGAGCACTTCGAGGAGGTGCTGGAGCGGATCCGTGCGGAGCCGTTCATCCGGAAGACGATCAGCGTGATGGTGCTGTCCCATCTGATCCCGGAGAGTCCGGAGGCGGGCGCCAGCCAGCCCGCCCCCGAGGGCGCATGAGACGTGCGCTGAGGATCGTAAAGACGCAGCATTCCTGCGCGGACACGCAAGCATTGTTTCTTGTCGGGCGTATCGGTCACTTCCTAACGTGGTGTCAACCCGACTCGACACCCCAGGAAGCGGAGGAACCCCTCTGTGTCCGAAAGCCGTGTGCCGCGCCGGCGGCGCTTCCTCGTCTGTGAACCCAGACATTTCGCCGTGCAGTACGCGATCAACCCCTGGATGCATCCCGACGTCCGCGTCGACGTCGATCTGGCCCAGGAGCAGTGGCAGTCCCTGATCAGCACCTACCGGGCCCACGGCCACACCGTCGACACCGTGGAGCCGGTGCCCGGTCTTCCGGACATGGTGTTCGCCGCGAACTCGGCGGTCGTCGTGGACGGCCGTGTCTTCGGCTCGCTCTTCCACGCACCGCAGCGGCGGCCCGAGTCCACGCACTACGACATGTGGTTCAAGGCGGCGGGCTTCGCCGTCCACCGCCCGGAGTCGGTCTGCGAGGGCGAGGGGGACCTGGTCTGGACGGGCCGGTACGTCCTGGCCGGCACCGGATTCCGGACGACGCGGGAGGCCCACCGCGAGGTGCAGGAGTTCTTCGGGCACCCGGTGATCAGCCTGACGCTGGTCGACCCGTACTTCTACCACCTGGACACGGCGCTGTTCGTCCTCGACGAGGACACCATCGTGTACTACCCGGAGGCGTTCTCGCCGGGCAGCCGTGAGGTCCTCGCGCGGCTGTTCCCGGACGCCGTGCTCGCGACCCGCGACGACGCGATGGCGTTCGGGCTGAACTCCGTCTCCGACGGACGCCATGTCTTCATCGCGCCCCAGGCCGAGTCCCTCGCCGCCCGGCTGGACGACCACGGCTATGTTCCCGTCCCCGTCGACCTCTCCGAGTTCCAGAAGGCCGGCGGCGGCATCAAGTGCTGCACTCAGGAGATCCGCCCATGACAGCGCCCGCCCGCACCCGTTCCTCCGCCGACCTGATCCGCGCCGAAGAGCCGGTCCTCGCGCACAACTACCACCCGCTGCCCGTGGTCGTCGCCCGCGCCGAGGGCACCTGGGTGGAGGACGTCGAGGGCCGCCGCTACCTCGACATGCTGGCCGGCTACTCGGCCCTCAACTTCGGCCACCGCCACCCCGCCCTGATCGAGGCCGCCCACGCCCAGCTCGACCGGCTCACGCTGACCTCGCGCGCCTTCCACAACGACAAGCTCGCCGAGTTCGCCGAACGGCTCGCCGCACTGACCGGCCTGGACATGGTGCTGCCCATGAACACGGGCGCCGAGGCCGTGGAGAGCGGCATCAAGGTGGCCCGCAAATGGGCGTACGACGTGAAGGGCGTCCCCGCCGACCGGGCGACGATCGTGGTCGCGGCGGAGAACTTCCACGGCCGTACGACGACCATCGTCAGCTTCTCCACGGACGAGACCGCCCGCACCGGCTTCGGCCCCTTCACGCCGGGCTTCCGGATCGTGCCGTACAACGATCTGGCCGCGCTGGAGGCGGCGGTCGACGAGACGACGGCGGCGGTGCTGATCGAGCCGATCCAGGGCGAGGCCGGGGTGGTCATCCCGGACGCCGGCTATCTGGCCGGTGTGCGCGAGCTGACCCGCCGCGAGGGCTGCCTGTTCATCGCGGACGAGATCCAGTCGGGGCTTGGCCGCACGGGCCGCACGCTCGCCGTCGAGCACGAGTCGGTGGTCCCCGACGTCCTGCTGCTCGGCAAGGCGCTCGGCGGCGGCATCGTGCCGGTGTCGGCGGTGGTCGCGCGCCGGGACGTGCTGGGTGTGCTGCGGCCCGGCGAGCACGGGTCGACGTTCGGCGGCAATCCCCTGGCGGCGGCGGTAGGCACGGCGGTCGTCGAGCTGCTGGAGACGGGTGAGTTCCAGCAGCGGGCGGCCGAACTGGGCACGGTGCTGCGGGACGGACTGTCCGCGCTGGTCGGCAAGGGAGTCGTCGGTTTCCGCTCGCGCGGGCTGTGGGCGGGCGTCGACGTCGACCCGGCCCTCGGCAGCGGCCGCGAGGTCAGCGAACGCCTCATGCGGGAAGGCGTCCTGGTCAAGGACACCCACGGCTCGACGATCCGCCTCGCCCCGCCGCTCACCATCACCGCCGGGGAACTCACCCAGGCCCTGGTGGCGCTGGAGAAGGTGCTGGGGGCCTGAACGGGAGGTGGCGGGGCGCGCGGCACCGGTCCGTACGCGCCCTGCCACCCGGTCACCACACCGCCCGCGCCGCGGTCCGTCCCGAAGGGTGAAGATGGGGACAAGAGGTGGTAGACCACTCTCAGCGACAGAGAGGTCGGCCGTGGGCACATATGAGGAGCACGACCTTGCCCGGCCACGGTTCGACGTGGCCGATGCCGCGCCCCTGCTGCTCGACGCGCGGGGCGTGGTGACCGGCTGGACCGACGAGGCCAGGCGGCTGCTGGGCCACGCGGCCTCCGAGGTGATCGGGACGAGCGTGGCCGGCCTGCTGTCCGCCGAGGACGCGGAGCGGATGCCGGACATCGTCGAGCGGTGCCGCAGGGACGGCGGCTGGGCGGGTCTGCTGACGGTCAGGCGCGGCGGCGGACAGCAGGACCGGCTCATGGTGCGGATCACCGGCGCGGAGGAGCCCGACAGCCGCACGCGGTGGCTGGTGCTGCTCTCGGAGCTGGCCGGGGCGCCCGGCTGGGACATGAGCCGTTCGGTGCTGGAGCAGATCGCCGACCGGTCGCCGGTCGGCATCGCCATCGTCGACACGGACCTGCGCTTCGTGTGGTCCAACGCGGCCCTGGAGCAGTACGGCGGCGGACCGCCCGTGAGCCGGCTCGGGCTGCGTCTCGCGGACATCCAGCCGGGCCTGGACGCCGACGGCATAGAGGCGCAGATGCGGCACGTGCTGGAGACCGGTGAGCCGGTGGTCGGATACGAGCACGTGGGCCAGGTGCAGTCCGCGCCGCACCGGGAGACGGCGCACGTCATGTCGTTCACCCGGCTGCACGACGACCGGGGCCGTCCGATGGGCGTGTACTACACCGTCGTCGACATCACCGAGCGCCACCGTGCCCGGCAGCGGCTGGCGCTGCTGGACCGGGCCGGCGAGCACATCGGCCGCAGCCTGGACATCTTGCGGACCGCGCAGGAGCTGGCCGACGTGGCCGTGCCGGACTTCGCGGACTTCGTCACCGTGGACCTGCTGGAACCGGTGCTGCGGGGAGCGGAGCTGACGCCGGGGCCGGTCGGCGACCTGGACCGGGTGCCGCTGCGCCGGGCCGGTCAGCAGTCGGTGCACGAGAACGTCCCCGAGGCGGTCGTCCCCGTCGGCTCCGTGGCCGCCTACGTCGCCGGGTCGCCCCCGGTCCGTTCGCTCGCCACCGGTCTGTCCTGGCGCGAGGAGCGGCTCGACCCGCTCGCCCGGGAGTGGGCCACGGACATCCCGGGCGGCCGGGAGGCGACCTTCCTGGAGCTGGGGCTGCACAGCGTCGTGATCGTGCCGATCCGGGCGCGGGGCACCACGCTGGGCGTCACCACGTTCTTCCGGCGCCACCGCCAGGAACCGTTCGACGAGGACGACCTCGCCCTGGCCGAGGATCTCGTCTCGCGGGCGGCCGTCTGTGTGGACAACGCCCGGCGCTACACCCGCGAGCGCGACGCGGCGCTGGTGCTGCAGCGCAGTCTGCTCCCGCACCGGCTGCCCGAGCAGGACGCGGTGGAGGTGGCCGCCTGCTACCGCCCGGCCGACGAGCTGACCGGCCTCGGCGGCGACTGGTACGACGTCGTCCAGCTCTCCGGTGCCCGCGTCGCCCTCGTGGTCGGCGAGGTGCCCGGGCACGGCATCGACGCGGCCGCCGCCATGGGCCGGCTGCGGACCGCCGTACGGACGCTCGCCGCGCTGGATCTGCCGCCCGAGGAGGTGCTGGCTCACCTCGACGACCTGGCCGCCCGGTCGGCGCGCGAGGAAGGCGTGGCACCGGACTCCGGGGAGCCGGGCACGGCGGGCTCCGGGTGCGTGTACGTGGTGTACGACCCCGTCGACGGGCAGTGCTCCATGGCCGCGGCCGGGCATCCCGCGCCCGCCGTGATCATGCCCGACGGCTCCGTGACCTTCGTCGACCTTCCGCAGGGGCCGCCGCTCGGTGCGGGCGGACCGCCCTTCGAGGCGGTCGAGCTGGCGCTGGCCGAGGGCAGCACGCTCGCGCTGCACACCGACGGGCTGTTGGCACGCGGGGAGGAGGACTGGGCCCTGGACGCGGGCCGGGACCGGCTGCGCCGGGCGCTGGAGAAGCGCGCGTCCTCGCTCGACCTGCGCTGCCGGACCGTGGTCGACGCGCTGTCGCCGGAGCGCCCGCACGACGACGTGGCCCTGCTGATGGCCCGTACCCGGCTGCTGGGCGCCGACCAGGTCGCGGACTGGGATCTGCCCATGGATCCGGCGATCGTCGCCGACGCCCGCAAGGCCGCCGCCCGGCAGCTGACGGAGTGGGGCCTGGAGGAGCTGGCCTTCACCACGGAGCTGGTCGTCAGCGAGCTGGTCACCAACGCCATCCGGCACTCCGACGGCCCGGTGCGGCTGCGGCTGATCAGGGAGCGCTCCCTGGTCTGCGAGGTCTTCGACGGTGGCGCCACCGCACCTCATCTGCGTCATCCCCGCACCACGGACGAGGGCGGGCGCGGGCTGCTGCTGGTCTCCCAGTTCACCCAGCACTGGGGCACCCGGTTCGTGCCCGAGGGGAAGATCATCTGGGCCGAGCAGTCCCTGACAGATCCGCAATGAGCCACGAACCCCGTTTTATATCGTGCGAAACTGGGGTGAACCGGCGGTGAGGCGGCAGCCATGAAGGACGCGTCGATCGACTACGAGGCGGTCTTCAAGGGCCTGCCCGGAATGGTCGCGCTGCTCACCCCCGAGCTGGTGTACGCGGACGTCAACGAGGACTTCCTGCGGCTCGCCGGGCGCGAGCGCGAGCAGGTCGTGGGGCGCTACATCTTCGACGTCTTCCCGGAGAACCCCGACAACCCGTCGTCCAAGGGCATGCACAACGTGCAGACCTCCATGCGCCGGGTGGTGGCCACGGGCGAGCGCGACACCATGGCACTGCAGCGGTACGACGTCGAATCCCCCGAGCGCCCCGGGCAGTGGGAGGAGCGCTACTGGAGCCCGGTGAACGCGCCGGTGTTCGGACCGGACGGCACAGTCGTGCTGGTGGTGCACCGGGTCGAGGAGGTCACCGAACTCATCCGGGCCCGCGGCGGTCCCATGGGTGGCCGCGCCCGGGTGCTGGAGGCCGAGCTGTACACGCGCGGCCGTGAACTCCAGGAACTCAACGACCGGTTGCGCCAGGCCCACGCCCGCGAGCGCGAGGTCGCCCTCGCTCTCCAGGAGGCGATGCTCCCCGCCCGCCGCCAGGTCGGCGACCAGCGCGCCGCGGTCCGCTACCGTCCGGCCGTCGGCGCCCTGAACGTGTGCGGGGACTGGTACGACCTGGTCGACCTGGTGGGCGGCAACCGCATCGGCGTCTCCGTGGGCGACGTGGTCGGCCACGGCCTGGAGGCCGCCGGTGTCATGGGCCAGCTGCGCAGCGCGCTCACCGCCACCTCACGCGTCGCCGACGGACCCGCGCAGGCCCTGGACGTCCTGGGCCGCTACGCCCATGTGGTCGACGGCGCCGAATCGGCCACCGCGGTCACCACCTTCATCGACTTCGACGCCCACACCATCACCTACAGCAGCGCCGGACACCCCCCGCCCGCGCTGCTGCACCCCGACGGCCGGGTGGAGTTCCTCGACCGGGCCACCGATCCCCCGCTGGACGCCCGCCCGAGCCCGATCCCCCGACCGGAGGCCCGCATCACCTTCACCGAGGGCGCGACGCTCGTGCTGTACACGGACGGCCTGATCGAACGCCGCCGCGAGGACATCGACACCGGCCTGTCCCGCCTCGCCGACTCACTCGGCCGCCACCTGGGGGCCGACCCCGAGACCCTCGCCGACGCCGTCCTGCTGGAGCTGCTGCCGCCGGGAGGTGCCACCGACGACACGGCGCTGATCGTCGTACGGCTGTGATGGCGCAGCGCCGTACGACGATCAACTCCGGTTTCAGCAGGGCGGGATGACCTGGCTCCAGTCCGCGAACCTGCCCGTCGTCAGGTAGTGGTCGTTGACGTAACCGCCCGGCAGGGCTCCGCCGGTGTCGGCGAAGAACCAGTACCGGTTGCCGGTCCCGTCGGCGTCGACCGCACCCGTCGTCCAGCAGTGCACGATCAACTCGTCGCCGTTGTGGCCCTGGTAGGACGAGCTCCGCCCGTGATCGTAGTTCGGCTCGTTGTACATGCCGAGGAACGATCCCGGGTCGATGCCGGTCACCCGGGCGCACCAGTTCTCGGGGTCACCGCCGATGTCGCAGTGGTAGAGCCCCTGCTCGGGCGGCGGTGTCGAGCCAGCGCACTCCGGCACCCCCGGAAGCCACGCGGGGCCCCGCAGATAGACGTTGCTGATCCAGCCGTGCTGGACGGGCAGATACGACCAGACGTCGTTGGTGACACCGCCGTCCGTCACCGACTCGGCATGCTTCTGGCACTGGACGTAGACGGTGGTGGGACCGGGGAACCGGTGGGTGATCGCGGCGTCGGTCGTCGGGGCCGTGCGCACGTTGACATCGGTCGCCCACATCTCGACCGGCGTGGTGCCGGGCGGTACTTCCGGCTCCGGCGGCGGGTGGACGATGTTGCGCTGGGCCACCGCGGCGGCCACGGCACGTTCGGCGACATCGGCCGCGACGCGTGCGCCTTGCTCGTTCTGCCACACGATCCTGGGGTTCCCGTTGGGGCGGGCGTTGTCCCGGTAGGCGATGTGCGGCGGGTTGGTCGTACCGTCGTCGATGCTCAGGCCGAACTCAGCCAGCCAGTTGCCCGTGCCGGGGCGTCCCGGCTTGTTGCACACGAGGTCGTCGGTGCGGCAGACGTCGAAGTACCGTCCGTCACCGATGAACCCGGCGAACACCGAAGGCACCGACACCCGCTGCATCAGTCCGCCGCGGTCGATGGTGGTGGTGGTCTCCTGGTAGTCACGGTTGAGGGTCAGCATCTGCCTGTTCTGCGCCATTCCGGCCTGGCCGTTGTGGCGGGACGCGTCCCCGATGGTGATGGCGGCGCCCACCGAGTCGGACCGGCGCTGGTCCCCGGCGACGGCCGAGTCGGCGAGGGCGTTCTTGATCACCTGACCACCCTGCGAGTATCCGATCAGCACCAGCGTCGGGCGGCTCGGGCAGTCGGAGTAGAACTCGATCTCACGGACCAGTTCGTCGCGGCCCTTCCACATCGACTCCCAGTAGTCGTCGGGCCCCGGGTTGTCGCCCAGGAAGGGCGGCCACGGCAGGTCCCAGTCGATCGCCGACGCGGGATAGGGCAGATTGCGCGCGGTGATGTCGCTGTCCGGCACTCCCTGGTCGTTGAGCGCCGAGTTCACCGCCCTGACGTAGGTGTCGTTGACTCCGATGGATCCGTAAGGCGTGGTCACGCCCGGTGTCACATACTCGGCCGTGCCGTAGGCATTGATGATCACCCACGGCTTGTCGCAGTTCATCGCCGGCTGGGGCGGCGGCGGCAGTGCGGACGCGCTGTCGGCGCCGGCGAGTTGAGCCGTCGAGAACAGTCCGGCCAGCAGTGCGAGGACGGCCACCCATATCGCCCGGCGGCGTGGTGTGTGATTTCTTCCTGGTCCTGCGGCATATCTCATGCGTTTCCCCCTGGTTCGGCCCGGCACAGCGCACAGGCCTCAAACAGTCATCGCAAGGACAGCCGTCACATTCGCATCGGCGGAAGCGAAGCTCAAACACTTCAATGTGGTTCGAAATGTCGCACCGCAGCGTCACCGCGCGTCACCGCGCGTCGAGTAACCGTAAGCCCAATGCGGTGGCCGCGTGGAGGACGTATTTACCGGCGCGTTGACTGTCCACAAGACCGCCCTCCCGCAGGACACCGATCTGGTAACTCACGCTGGCCGGAGCGATACCGACCGCTTCGGCGACCTCGGAGCTGGTACGGCCGTCTCGCCGGGCGACATCGGCCAGGATGGCGGCCCGCGTGCGGCCGAGCAGGCGTACGACGCCCTGCCCCGTGGCCCGGGTGAGGTCCAACGGGGCTTTCGACACGGGATAGACGAGCACCGGCGGCAGCGCGGGATCGGCCAGGGCGGTGGGCCGGCGCCAGCAGAAGAAGGACGGGACGAGGAGCAGACCGCGGCCTTCGAGGAGGAGGTCGCGCCGCACGGGGTAGTCGACCTCCAGGACGGGAGCGTTCCAACGGGCCAGCGGATACAGGCCGTTGAGCAGCGCCTGGGTGCCCCCGTCCAGGAGGGTGCGGGTGCGCAGGTCGATGTCATTGCCGACGACCGCTCGGATGTGGGGCCAGTGCGGCCGCAGCACGGCGCCGAAGTACGCGTCCAGCGCACGGGTCAGCGCGGCCAGCCCCTCGTCCCCCGGCCTGCCCAGCGTCACGGTCCAGCCCGGCAGGACCCGGCGCTCGCCGAGCCGGGTCAGCTCACGTACGATCCGCCCGCGCGGGGTGCCACGCACCAGGTCGAGCGCGTCGGACAGCTCCCCTCCGGCGGCCGGGGGTGTGAGGAAATCGGGAATGTATCCGACGCTGGGGACCAGTGTCCGTAACGGCTGCAGCGCCGCCCCCAGAACCCGGTCCCCTTCCATTCTGGCGTGCACGGAGCGACGCCAATGGCCGAATTCCAGCGGCCCCTGGCCTGTTTTCAGGCGGCACACACTGCAGATCAGCTCCCACAGCGGATCCGGTCTGCGGAGAATTCGAATATTCTGCAGGTCATGGGGGGTGAAATGAATGCGGAGCATTACATCCTCTTCGGCTCACGGGCATCGTCCCCGGGTGGTGTACGCCCATAGTTGTTCCAGAGCCGCAGAAGGGGCAGGACGGTTCCCGCCGGTGCCGCCTGCCCCTACACTGACAGCCCACGACGTGCCGGTTGACCTGCTAGAACACGGCGGTTGAGCCGAACCACCGGAGTGAGGAGCCACCCCTTGTTCTACTACGTGCTCAAGTATGTGTTGCTGGGTCCGTTGCTGAGACTGGTCTTCCGCCCCCGGATCGAGGGACTCGAGCACATTCCCGCGACGGGCGCCGCCATCGTCGCCGGCAACCACCTCTCCTTCTCGGACCACTTCCTGATGCCCGCGATCCTCAAGCGGCGCATCACGTTCCTGGCGAAGGCCGAGTACTTCACCGGCCCCGGTCTCAAGGGCCGGCTGATCGCGACCTTCTTCCGCAGTGCCGGGCAGATCCCGGTCGACCGCTCCGGCAAGGAGGCCGGCCAGGCCGCGATCCGCGAGGGCCTCGGCGTACTGCGCAAGGACGAGCTGCTCGGCATCTACCCGGAAGGCACCCGCTCGCACGACGGCCGCCTCTACAAGGGCAAGGTCGGCGTCGCGGTCATGGCCCTGAAGGCCCAGGCCCCCGTCATTCCCTGCGCGATGATCGGCACCTTCGAGGCCCAGCCGCCGGGCCGGAAGATCCCGAAGATCCACCCGGTGGTCATCCGCTTCGGCAAGCCCCTCGACTTCTCCCGCTATGCCGGGATGGAGAACGAGAAGGCGATCCTGCGCGCCATCACCGACGAGATCATGTACGCGATCCTCTCGCTCTCCGAGCAGGAGTACGTCGACCAGTACGCGGCCGTCGTCAAGGCCGAGCAGGCCGCGGCGAGCGCGGCCAAGGAGCGCCGGTTCCCGCGGCTGCCGCTCGGCTGAACTCTGCTGTCGGCAGAAGCCTTTCCGCAGCGGATCTCATCGCCCGTACGGTCGCCGTATGAGACGTGCTGTGGTGCTCGGAGCGACAGGACAGATCGGACGGCCGGCGGTGGACGCGCTGGCCCGGGACGGCTGGGAGGTGACCGCCGTCTCGCGGGGCGGCGGGCGGGACGAGGACTGGCCCGAGGGGGTGCGCGTCGCGCGCGTCGACCGGGCGGACGACGCGGCCCTGGCCGCCGTGGTCGGCGACGGCTGTGACGTGCTGGTGGACATGGTCGCCTACGGGACCGAGCACGCACGGCAGTTGATCTCGCTCGCCGGACGCGTCGGCTCGGCCGTGGTGATCTCCAGCGTGTCGGTGTACGAGGACGACAAGGGCCGGAACTTCGACACACAGGGCGAGCCCGACGGCTTTCCCGTATATCCGGTGCCGCTCACGGAGGACCAGCGCACGGTCCGGCCGGGCGACGCCTCGTACAGCACCCGCAAGGCCGCGCTGGAGCGTGAACTCCTCGCCGCCGACGACCGGTTGCCGACGACGCTGCTGCGCGCGGGCGCTATCCACGGCCCGCACTGCCAGACTCCGCGCGAGCTGTACTTCGTCAAGCGCAACCTGGACGGCCGGACCCGGCGGATCCTCCCCTTCGGCGGCGAGAGCCGCTTCCATCCGGCGAGCGTGCACAACATCGCGGAGCTGATCCGGCTGGCCGCCGCGCGGCCCGGCTCGCGCGTCCTCAACGCCGTCGATCCCGACGCGCCGACGGTGGCGGAGATCGCCGGGGCCATCGACGCGGTCATGGGCGTCGAGACGGAGAGCGTGCTCGTGGACGGGCCGCCTCCGGCACCGACCGTCGGCGACACTCCGTGGTCGGTTCCGGCGCCCGTGGTCTGCGCCATGTCCGCCGCCGAACGGGAGCTGGGCTACCACCCGGTGGCGCGGTACGCGGAGACGCTCCCCGCCACGGTCGCCTGGATCGAGCGCCGACTGGCCGGACGGGACTGGCGGGAGGCGTACCCGAAGATGTTCCAGTCCTACGGCGACCTCTTCGACTACGCGGCGGAGGACGCCTGGCTGGAGGCGTGAGCAAGGGGCGGCCGGAGACTCCGGCCGCCCCTCATGTCGTACGACTCTTTACGGCTTGGGCGTGGCGTGCGGTGCGCAGGTCACGTCGGCGCCGTCCAGCTTGCCGGTGAGCAAGTAGGTGTCCACCCGCTCGTTGATGCACGGGTTGACCAGGCTGGTCACGCCGTGGGAGCCCGCGTTCTTCTCGGTGATCAGGCGGGAGCCCTTGAAGCGCTTGTGCAGCTCGAGCGCGCCCTCGTACGGAGTGGCCGCGTCACGCGTGGCCTGCACGATCAGCACGCCCGGCAGACCTTTGCCGGTCTTCACGTTCACCGGGGTCTGCTGCTTGACCGGCCAGGTGGCGCAGGGCAGGTTCAGCCAGGCGTTGGCCCACGTCATGAACGGGTACTTCTTGTGCAGCTCGGTGTTGTCGCGGTCCCACTTCTTCCAGCTGGTGGGCCACTTGGCGTCGGTGCACTCGACGGCGGTGTAGACGGCGTTGCCGTTCTCCGAGGCGGCGTTGCCCGCGGTGTCCGACAGGTCGGGAGCGGCGGCGTCGACGAGCGCCTGAGTGTCACCGGCGACGTACTTGCTCCACACCTGGGCGGTGGGCGCCCACGCGGAGTCGTAGTAAGGAGCGCTCTGGAAGAAGCTGATGAGCTCGGCCGGACCGACGACCCCACCGATCGGGTTCTCCTTGGCCGCGGCCCTCAACTTCAGCCACTGGGCCTGGACTTCGGCCCGAGTGTCGCCCAGGTGATAGGTCGCGTCGTTCTTGGCGACCCAGTCCTGCCAGTCCTTCCAGCGCATCTCGAAGGCGACGTCCTGGTCGAGGTTGGCCTCGTACCAGATCTTCTCGCGCGACGGGTTGACGACGCTGTCGGCGACCATACGGCGCACATGCGTCGGGAACATCGTGCCGTAGACGGCGGCGATGTACGTGCCGTAGGAGACGCCGAGGAAGTTGAGCTTCTTCTCGCCGAGCGCGGCCCGGATCACGTCCAGGTCGCGTGCGGTGTTCGGCGTGGTCATGTGCGGCAGCATCTCGCCGCTGCGCTCCTTGCAGCCGGCCGCGTACTCGGCGGCGAGCTTGCGCTGGGCGCGCTTGTCGGCCTCGGAGTCCGGCACCGGGTCCAGCTTGGGCGCCTTCACGAACTCCTGAGGATCGGCGCAGGAGATGGGCGCCGAGTGCCCGACACCGCGCGGGTCGAAGCCCACGAAGTCGTACGCCTTCGAAGTGTTCACCCAGAGCGGGGCCTTGGTGGTGACCCGGCGTGGGAAGCGCAGGCCCGAACCGCCGGGGCCGCCGGGGTTGTAGATGAGGGCGCCCTGGCGCTCCGCCTTGGTGCCCGTGTTGCCGATGCGGTCGACGGCGAGCTTGATCTGCTTGCCGTTCGGCTTGGCGTAGTCGAGCGGAACCGTGACCCAGCCGCACTGGATGGGCTTCTCGAGTCCCCAGTCGGCGGGGCAGTCCTGCCAGTCGATCCCGGCCTTCGCGGCACGGGCGGCGGCCAGCGACACGCCACGGGCCTCGCGATCCTGCCCGTGCCGGCTGGTCGCGCCGGCGGTGGGCGCCGCGACAGCGCCCGCTATCAGGGTCGCCGTGACGAGCACTCCGGCCGAACCGAGCGCCGCAACCCGGCCTTTTGGTCGCATGTCCCTCAAGTGGGACCTCCCCGTACGTCGTTGTGATGAGTACGGGGATCCTCTCGGCTGTGTGATCCCTGAGAACAGGGTTGACGACCGTTCTTTGCCAATCCGATAACCGGATTACGCCGTTCGCTGGCCGGAACCCTCGCCCAGAACCGTCAGCGCCTCGTCCAGCACCCGGCGCAGCCGCAGCGCGTCCGGCGCGACGGCCGTGACCAGCGCGGCGGGCCCGGCGAGCGGCGTCACGGCAGCCGTGTCCCCGATGACCCGGGCCACCGCGGGCTCGGTCGCGAACTCCGGTCGTACGACGACCAGTTGCCCCACGGCCCGATACCCACCGAGGACGGCGGGCCCGTCCCAGCCTCCCGGCGCCCCGGGCCCGCACGCCAGCTCCTGGTCGAGGACGGTCCGCCCCGCGATCCGCACGGTGAGACGGCTGGTGAGCCTGCCGGGTTCCTCACCGACGCGGCCGAGCACCTGTTCCTCGCGCAGCACGAGCCGGGCGCTCGCACCGAGGTCGATCTGTGTGCCGACGTACAGATCGCTGCCGCCCGCCGAGATCAACTGCTCGGGCAGCCAGTGCAGTTCACCTTCGTCGGCGACGGAGAGCCGCACGTCGTAGCGCGCCTCGCCCTTCGCCTGCCCGGGCAGCGCGATGGTCGCCGCGGCCGACCCGACCTTCAACCGGGCTCCTTCGGCCACGTCCGCGACCACCGTGAAGTGGTCCCCGCCGAGCGGGCCGCTCATCGCGCCGACGAGCATGACATGCGCCTGAGAGCCACTCCCCCGCGTACGCCGCAGGGCGATCGGCCCCTCCCCCTCCAGCACCGGCAGGGCGGTACCGCCGCGTCCGTCCTCCCGGGCGCCGATCCTCGCGGTGGCCCGCACACCGGTCACGGTCACGCCCGCCACGAGGCGAGCTGCGCCCGCACCCACCCGGCAACGTCCGCCACGCCGGCCTCGCTCCTCAACGACTGGAACACGACCGGCAGTTCGGCCCGCTGCGCCTTGGCATCGGCCGCCATCCGCGCCAGGTCGGAGCCGACGTACGGAGCGAGGTCGGTCTTGTTGACGACCAGCAGATCGGCGGTGGTGACGCCGGGGCCGCCCTTCCGCGGAATGTCGTCCCCTCCGGCGACATCGATCACGAAGATCTGCGCGTCGACGAGCCCCTTGGAGAAGGTGGCGGTGAGATTGTCCCCACCGGATTCGACGAGGATCAGATCGAGCGGCCCGACCTCGTCCTCCAGATCCTCCACCGCTTCCAGGTTCGCCGAGATGTCGTCCCGAATCGCCGTGTGCGGACAGGCCCCCGTCTCCACAGCGGTGATCCGCTCCGGCGGCAACACGGCCTCCTTGAGCAGGAACTCGGCATCCTCGCGCGTGTAGATGTCGTTGGTGACCACGGCAAGGGACAGCTCGTCCCGCAGGGCACGACACAGCGCGGCAACGGTGGCGGTCTTCCCGGAACCGACGGGCCCACCGAGCCCGACACGAAGGGCACGACGGGAGCCGTCGGGACGGCGGGCGTCGGCGCTGATGGCGGAAACGCCCTCGTGAGAGTGGTCAAGATGCATAGAAGCGGCTCCAATAGCTATCTAGCCCGTCCGGCGTTTGAGGACGAGGCCGCCAGGCGAAGGGGGGTCTGGGGGCGCAGCCCCCAGGGATGGGACGGGTAGGGGCGGCGGGGGCGAAAGAAACTCAGGACGCAAACAGCCGTACAGCCCAAGCCGCATGCACCTCCGCCCCGATCTCCAACAACGGAGCCGAACCCGCAGGCAACGCCCCGACCCCCTCGTCGGCCACCCGCCGAGCCGCCTCCACCGCCCGATCCGCAACCAGGTCCATCTCAGGCGCCAACCGCGCCAGAACCCCCGTCGCATCGAACGGATCAAGACTCAACAACCGCACCGTCGCCGAAGCAGCCCCACTCACACACTCGTACACCGAGCAGTACGCCGCATCCACCGCCCCCAACCCGGCAGCCCGCGCCGCAAGCCCCAGCACCACCGGCTGATGCGCCCCCTTGGGAAACTCCCGTGCCAGCGCGTCGAGTTCGGAAGACGGCCACGTCGCCCGAGCGGCCCGCATCAACTGCCGCCCCAGCTTCCGCGCGGCACCACGCAACGCCTCGGACGGTGTACGCGCATCCGCGGCCGCATCCAACGACACCGGATCGACCCCCACCGCGGCAGCGGCCGCCAGCGCCCCCGACACCAGCCCTGCCGTATGCAACCGCCCCCGGCAGAAGGCCTCAAGACTCGCCGCCCCGGTGATCCGCCCGGCCTTGACCGCGGCCTCGGCCCCGCCGGAGTGCGCATGCCCTCCGGCGGGAAACCGGCCGTCGGCCAGAACGAGAAGCGCTGCCCTGGACATCGGACCCGCCCTCAGAAGAGGAAGTAACGCTGGGCCATCGGCAGTTCGGCGGCGGCGGTCGCCTCGACCAGCTCCCCGTCGATGTGCACGGCGAAGCTGTCGGGATCGACCCGCACCCGCGGCCGTGCGTCGTTCTCCCGCATGTCGGCCTTGGTCACGGCACGCGTCGACGCGATGGCGACGAACGACTTGCCGAGCTGCAGCCGCTCCGGCAGCCCGTCCTCGATCGCCAACGGCGCGACGAAGTTGACCGAGTTGGACGCGGGCGCCCGCCCGATCGCGCCGAACATCGGCCGCGGAAGGATCGGCTGCGGGGTCGGAATGGACGCGTTCGCGTCGCCCATCTGCGCGTACGCGATCTGCCCGCCCTTGATGACGAGCTGCGGCTTGACGCCGAAGAACGCCGGCTCCCACAGCACGAGGTCGGCGAGCTTGCCGGTCTCGACGGAGCCGATCTCGCGCGCCAGGCCCTGCGCGAGCGCCGGGTTGATCGTGTACTTGGCGACATAGCGACGTACTCGACGATTGTCCGCGCGACCGTCACCCGGCAGGACACCCCGCCGCCGCTTCATCACATGCGCCGTCTGCCAGGTGCGCATGATGACCTCGCCGACCCGGCCCATGGCCTGGGAGTCCGAGGAGATGATCGAGATGGCGCCCAGGTCGTGCAGGATGTCCTCGGCGCCGATGGTGGACGGCCGGATCCGGGACTCGGCGAAGGCCAGGTCCTCCGGCACGGCCGCGTTCAGGTGGTGGCACACCATCAGCATGTCGAGGTGTTCCTCGGCGGTGTTCACCGTGAACGGCCGCGTCGGGTTCGTCGAGCTCGGCAGCACATGCGGCTCGGAGACCACGGTCATGATGTCGGGCGCGTGCCCGCCGCCCGCGCCCTCGGTGTGGTACGCGTGGATGCCGCGTCCGGCGATCGCGGCGAGGGTGTCGCCCACGAAACCGGCCTCGTTCAAGGTGTCCGTGTGGATGGCGATCTGAATGCCCGTCTGGTCCGCCACGGTCAGCGAGGCGTCGATGACGGCCGGAGTGGATCCCCAGTCCTCATGCAGCTTCAGGCCCAGCGCTCCACCACGGATCTGCGACAGCATCGCCTCACGGGAGACGGTGTTGCCCTTGCCCAGCAGACCGAAGTTGACGGGGTAGGCCTCCATCGCCTCCAGCATCCGGGCCAGATGCCACGGGCCGGGGGTGACCGTGGTCGCCTTGGAGCCCTCGGCCGGGCCCGTGCCGCCGCCGATCAGCGTGGTGATGCCGGAGGACAGCGCCTCGTCGGCGATCTGCGGACAGATGAAGTGGACGTGCGCGTCGATGGCGCCGGCCGTCAGGATCCGCCCGTTGCCCGCGATGACCTCGGTCTCGGGGCCGATGACGAGGTCGGGGTGCACCCCGTCCATCGTGTCGGGGTTGCCGGCCTTGCCGATGCCGGTGATCCGGCCGTCGCGGATGCCGATGTCGGCCTTGACTATCCCCCAGTGGTCGATCACCACGGCGCCCGTGATGACCGTGTCCGGGGTGCCGTCTGCGCGCGTAGCACGCGACTGGCCCATGGACTCGCGGATGACCTTGCCACCGCCGAACACGGCCTCGTCACCGGCGAGTCCGGGCCCGCCGGAACGATCCTCCTCGATCTCGATCAGCAGATCGGTGTCGGCCAGCCGGATCCGGTCGCCGGTGGTCGGGCCGAACAGGTCGGCGTACGCGGCACGCGAGATCTCAGGCATCGAGGGCACCTCCGGTCTCCCCGCGCAGCCCGGGCACGACACGGGCGCCGGTGAGGGGGACGAGTTCGACGTCGACGGGGATGCCGGGCTCGAACCGTACGGCCGTACCGGCGGCGATGTTGAGCCGCTTGCCGCGGGCGGCGGCGCGGTCGAAGTCCAGACCGGGGTTGGCCTCGGCGAAGTGGTAGTGGGAGCCGACCTGGACGGGCCGGTCGGCGGCGTTCAGGACGGTCAGGCTGGTGACCTCGCGGCCCTCGTTGTACACAACGGGCTCGTCCGCGAACAGGATCTCACCGGGGATCATCGGCTCACTCCGGGATTCTTGGGCGCTCCGGGATTCATCGGCCGGCCCCTCAGACGATCGGGTCGTGGACGGTGACGAGCTTGGTGCCGTCGGGGAAGGTCGCCTCGACCTGAACGTCGTGGATCATCTCGGGGATGCCGTCCATGACGTCGTCCCGGGTGAGCAGCTTGCGTCCGGAGGCCATGAGCTCGGCGACCGTACGGCCGTCACGGGCGCCTTCGAGGATGTGCGCGGTGATGAGGGCGACCGCCTCGGGGTGGTTGAGCCTGAGGCCGCGGGCCCGGCGCTTCTCGGCCACGTCGGCCGCCACGTGGATGAGCAGCCTCTCCTGCTCGTGCGGGGTCAGTTGCACGTCCCACCTCTCATCCTCGCTCCGGACCGTGCGGGTCCGGTTGCCGCGGCCACGGGGCAAAGTGCCTGGTGGCGTGGATGGGCAGGCTAGTTGGCAGGAGTTTCAGGCACGTTGTCACGAGTTTCGGGCACGTTAACCGGGCTGTGATCCATCAGGCTTCGGACCGCGGGTCCCGTACGCCCATCAACGCCCGCAGGCCGCTCTGGAGAACCTCGACGGGGGCCGGCCCGAACAACGTCTGCTGGGCGACGAACCCCTGCACTGCGGCGATCATGGTCCGCGCCACATGGTCCGGAGGCACGTCCTTCGGCATCATCCCGGCGTCCTGATATCCCTCGACAATCCGCCCCCAGGCCAGGCGAATCGCCCCGAAGCCCTCGCGCATGACGGCGGCCAGGTCCTTGTTGCGCAGCGACTCCGCCCAGACCTGGATGATCAGCCGCGGCAGGACCGGCTCGCCGTCGACGGTCAGATGGGCCCGCGCGCCATAGGTCCGGCCCAGCACCGAGCCGATCAGGACGTCGGGCGGCGGGGGCGGGGCCTGCTCGGCGGCGGCCTCGAAGGACATGCGCACCTCCCCGAGCACTTCGGTGAAGATCGCGGTGATCAGCTCGTCCTTCCCGCTGAAGTAGCGGTACACCGCGCCGGCCGAGAGATCCGCCTCCTTCAGCACATCCTGCATGGACGTGGCGTGGAAGCCGTTGCGGGCGAAGCAGCGGGCGGCGCCGTCCAGGATCTGGCGGCGGCGGGCGTCGAGGTGTGCCTGGGATACGCGGGCCATGGCGCCAAAAGTAAAACGAACATTCCTTCTTGACAAGGCGCGGCCTGCGCAAGACGGTGGTGACACAGCAAAAACGAACGATCCTTCTTTTTAAGCACACACCTCGCCGATCCGAGGGGAAACCCATGTCCACCGTCACCACGTCAGCCCCGTCGCACACGCCCCGCGTGCTCGCGATCCTCGTGCTCGTCCCGGTCGTCGCGGCCCTGGCGCTGTGGGCCTTCGCCTGGCCCGCCGCCCGCACCGCGCCGCACGACCTGCCGCTCGGCGTGGCCGGGCCCGCCGCCGCGACGACGCAGGTGGAGGAGCGACTGGCACAGAAGAAGGGCGCGTTCGACGTCCGTCGCTACGCCGACGAGGCCGCCGCCCGGGACGCCATCGAGGACCGGACCGTATACGGCGCGATCGTCGTCACCCCCGAAGGCCCCGCCCTGCTGACCTCCACGGCCTCGAGCCCGGTCGTCGCGCAACTCCTGCAGCAGGCGTCCGCCGACATGAACCCGGTCAGGACGGTCGACGTCGTACCCGCCCCCGCGAACGATCCACGCGGCGCGGCCCTCAACGCGAGCGTGCTGCCGCTCGCGCTGGCCGGCATGGCGGCCGGCGGGGCGGTGACCTTCCTCGGGCTGCGCGGACTGCGCGCCGTGGCCGCACTGATCGGCGCCGCCGGTCTGGTCGGCATCACGGCGACCGCGGTCGCGGACAACTGGCTGAACGTCCTGACCGGTGCCTGGTGGGCGGAGGCCGGCTCGCTCGGCCTGGCCACCTTGGCCGTGAGCGCCGCCGTCGCCGGACTCAGCGCACTCATCGGTCACGCCGGAACGGGACTCGCCGCCGGTGTGGTGATGCTCTTCGGCAACCCGTGGTCCGCGGCGGCCTCGGCCCCGCAGATGCTGCCGGATCCCGCCGGGACGATCGGCCAGTGGCTGCCGCCCGGCGCGGGAACGACCCTGCTGCGCTCGGTGTCCTTCTTCGACGGCGCGGCAGCGACCGGCCCCGCACTGACACTGACCTGGTGGGCGACGCTGGGCTTGGGCGCGGTACTGCTGGGGAACGCGCTCAAGGGGCGCACGAAAAGGGACGCACCGAAGGGGGCGCGCGAGCTATCGCCGGTCAGCTGAAAGCGCCCCTTAAGGGGCGCGGAGAACTGCGCGACCAGCCCCCACCGGCCCGCAGCCAGCAAACGCTACCGCTGATCACCCCGATGCTCCGCAGCGATCCCGAACCGCTGCCGTTCCCGGGGAGGCGAGGCAAGTTCACGGACGGCGGAGACCGAGCTGATCACCTGCTCGTCAGCGGGCTCCTGAAGGTCCGGGAGCCCCTCGAGTCGTTCGAGGTCGACGGCGGAGACAAGGGCGACGAGGGGCTTGCCGTGCCGTGTCACGACGACGCGCTCACCGCCGTACACCACCTTGTTGATCAGGTCGGCGAGCTCAGCCCTGGCTTGCGTCACCGGAATCTCGTAGGCCATGCCACCAGCTTACGGGGACCCCCTCCCGCTCGCTACGTACGTCCTGTACATTTTTTACAGAGACAGCACCGTCGAGGAGGGGTTCGCCATGACCCGACCGTCCGCCCGCTATGTCCTGCCCGAGTTCACGGAGCGCACCAGCTCCGGACAGAAGACGATGGACCCGTACTCGAAGCTGCTGGAGGAGCGGATCGTCTTTCTCGGCACCCAGATCGACGACACCTCGGCGAACGACGTGATGGCGCAGTTCATGCACCTCGAGTACCAGGACCCCGACCGGGACATCTCGCTCTACATCAACTCCCCCGGCGGCTCCTTCAGCGCGATGTCGGCGATCTACGACACGCTGCAGTACGTATCCTGCGACGTGGAGACGATCTGTCTGGGCCAGGCGGGCGCGTCCGCCGCCGTGCTGCTGGCCGCGGGCGCACCGGGCAAGCGGTTCGCGCTGCCGGGCGCGCGCATGGTGATCCATCAGCCGGGGCTGCCCGAGCCGATCGAGGGGCAGGCCAGCGACCTGGCCATCCACGCCGAGGAGTTGACGCGGATCAGGGCCCGCCTGGAGGAGATGCTCGTACGGCACACCGGGCGCACGCGCGAGCAGGTGAGCGCGGACATCGAGCGGGACAAGATCCTCACGGCGCAGCAGGCCCTGGAGTACGGGCTGGTGGACCGGATCATCCCGAGCCGCAAGGCCACCATGGCTCCGCCCACCGGGAAGTGACGCGCCCGTGCTCCCACCCGAACTCCCGCCGCTGCCCGCCCTCACGCGCGCCGAGGGCGAGTTGATCGACCGTTACCTCGATGTGGTCGACCTGCTGGGCCGGATCAACCCGGCGCACCACGGGGACACCTACCGCGGACTGCGCGCCGCCCAGGCGTTGGTGGCCAAGGCGACCGAGCTGCGCGACGCGCTGGCGCTGATGCACCAGCGGGGCGAGACCGAGCTGCATGCCCCGACGCTCACGCGGGCGCTGCGCGTGCTGGACGGCGAGCGCCGGACGGCGCGCGTCATCGTGCCGCCGCGCTCCGACAGTTGACGCACAGTCGACCGGACCGGGACTCAAACGGACCAAATGACGTACCCCTGTTCGGAGTAGATGTTTGTCGTTTTTTGGGACCGCCGGGGTTGCGCAGCCCGTCGGCCTCCCGGCAGGGCGAGTGGTTTTCGCGCTGGTCCGGGGGCCCGTGGAGCCCTCGACACCCACCCGAACACAGGGGTGTCCACCCGAACGGGTGAGTGGTGAGTAACCCCACAAATCGCCGATTCCATTGGGTATTTCACTCACGAGTGAGTGAAGATCCGTGTCTGACGACAAGCCCCCGCCGCAGCGGCGGGGCGGTCCGGGCGGACGCCTAATCCTGCCGCCGTCCGGATGACCGGTCGACAGAAGTGGATCGGCAGGAGTGGAGGACCCAAGCACGACGGGTCGCCGGAACGGTCACGCCATGACCGGGTCGAGCAGCCCTTGGGGTGAAGCCGCGTCAGCGGCCGGGCAACTTCGCCAGCCCGAATCCGACAGGTCATCCTTCACAGGCGGCTGACGAAGGGTTGCGCATGACTGCGCTCAATCGTGTCCCGTCGCTGATGGCCCGAGCCGGTACGGCCTCGGCCCTCACTCTGGCCGCCGTGGGCGGCTCCGTCGTGGTGCCGGGTCTCTCCTCGGATGCCGCGGCAGCGACTCCGGCGACGAAGGCGCTCCAGGTCGCGGCTTCCAAGAAGGGCGCACCGTACAAGTACGGCGCCACGGGGCCGCGCCGGTTCGACTGCTCGGGGCTGACGCTGTACTCGTACAAGAAGGCGGGCAAGAGCCTGCCGCGGACGGCCGCTCAGCAGTACAACAAGACGCGCCACATCTCGGCCAAGAGCCGCAAGGCCGGAGACCTCGTGTTCTTCCACTCGGGCTCGAACGTGTACCACGTCGGCATCTACGCCGGGAAGGGAAAGATCTGGCACTCCCCGAAGACCGGGGACGTCGTGAGGCTGCAGAAGATCTGGACCAGGAGCGTCTGGTACGGCCGGGTCAAGTGACCTGAGCGACGCGGTGGCGGCGCCCTGACGCGCCGCCACCGCGTCATCCCACACCACACTTGATTTCTAAGGGTCCTGCTGCACCGCTGTCGTCGTCACGGGCCGCGCCGGCACCGTCCACGGCAGTTCGATGGAGACCGTCTTGCCGCCCTCTCTGGTGGGCCGGATTCTCAGCTTGCCGCCGAACTCGGCGGTCAGCCAACGGATGATCACAAGCCCGCGGCCGTTGTCCTGCTGGACGGCCGCGGGCAGTCGTTTGGGGAAGCGCGGGTGGCTGTCGGTGACTCCGACGCGCAGTTGCTCGTCACGGTCGAGTTCGAGGTCCACCGTGAAGGTGGGTGACTGCCCGAACGTGTGCTGTACGGCGTTGGTGGCGAGTTCCGAGACGATGAGGCGGATGGTGTCGGCCAGTTCCGTGTCGGCCGGCAGTCCCCATTCCGCCAGGGTGCCGACCACGTAGGTGCGGGCTGCGGAGACCGAGGCGGGATCGCTCGGCAGAGTGACGGATGCTTCCAGATGGTCTGCCATGGCGACGTCGTCCCTTTCCCACGGGACCGCAGTCCGACATGGAGCGGAGGGTTCGAGTACGGTCCCGGACTGGTGCTTCGTCGCCAGACTGCCATCACCGGGCCGGTCACGGGGTGCGATCCACCAAGATATGCATATATCTGTCGCTCGAAGCGGTGAACTCTGCGACGGCAGACCGTATTTGGGCGGCCCGGAAGGAGTAAGGAGGAGCCCATGCAGCACGGTCCCGCGGTACGCCGCCGAAAACTGGGCGCCGAATTGCGCACGCTGCGCACCGGCGCCGGGCTCACGAGCGGCGAGGCGGCCCGGCTCGTGGGCTGGCACCAGTCGAAGGTGAGCCGCATCGAGACCGGCGCGAGCGGGGTGAAACCGGCCGATGTGCGGTTACTCCTCGACGCCTACGGAGTGGCGGACCCTCAACTACGGGAGTTGCTCCTGGTGTTGGCGGGACAGGACGACAGCGCCGGCCGGCACCACTGGTGGCATGCGTACCGGGGCGTGCTGCCGCCGACGTACCGGGATTTCATCAGCCTGGAATCCCAGGCCAGCGCGATGCGCACGCTGGAGACCTCCGTCGTCCCGGGGCTGTTGCAGACGCCGGAGTACGCGCGGGCGGTGACCCGGGCCGCGGTGGGCGGGCTGGACGAGGACGCCGACGACCGGCTGGACGCGCTGGTGGAAGTGCGCCTGGCCAGGCAGGACGTGCTGCGCTCGCGGCCGCCCCTGGCGCTGAGCGCGGTGCTCGACGAGGCGGTGCTGCACCGGGAGATCGGCGGGCCGGACGTGATGGCACGGCAGTTGGAGCGGCTGATCGAGGCGGCGCGCTACCCCCAAGTGCGGCTTCAGGTCCTGCCGTTCGCGGCCGGTGCCCACATCGGCATCACCGGGCCTTTCGTTATTTTCTCATTTTCGAGCACTTCTGATCTGGACGTGGTTGTTCTCGACCACTTGACGAGTAGCCTCTACCTCGAGCGGAAAGAAGACCTCCAGGCCTACACCGAGGCCTTCAACACCCTTCAGTTCCACGCCCTTTCGCCCGAGGACTCGTTGGACTACATCGCCGGGATAGGTGCCGGCGTGTAAGGAGGCACCATGTCTGCACTGCCTCGGAACCTGACTTCCAGTACTCAACTGCACGGTGTGCAGTGGCTGCGCAGCAGCTACAGCACCGGAGCGAACAACTGCGTCGAGACGGCCCGGCCGCTCTCCGGCCCCGGAGCGGGGCTGCTGGCCGTACGCGACTCCAAGGACCCGGCCGGACCCGCGCTGCTCTTCTCCCCCGAGAGCTGGGCGGGATTCACGGCCGCGCTCCGGTGATCATCCGCACCTCGCGACCCCTCTGAATCAGTTCGCGCGACGCACGGCCATGTCACGCCGACTCATGGTCGCGTCTCGCCGATCACTCCCACCGCGCGCTCGATCTGGTCCTCGGAGAGGTCCGCCCGGGCGGTGAGCCTCAGCCGTGAGATGCCGTCGGGCACGGAAGGAGGACGGAAGCAGCCCACGGCCAGGCCTGCCGTACGGCAGTCGGCCGCCCACCGCACGGCGCCCTCCGGGGACGGCGCGCGCACGGAGACGACCGCGGCGTCCGGACGTACCGCTTCCAGACCCGCGGCGGTCAGGCGTGCGTGGAGTTCGCGTGCCACCGCACGCGCCCGCGCCGCCAGGGCCGGCTCACGGCGCAGCAGCCTGAGCGCCGCCAGGGCCGCCCCCGACGCGGCGGGGGCCAGGCCGGTGTCGAAGATGAACGTGCGGGCCGCGTTGACCAAGTGCGCGATGACCCGGGCGGGTCCGAGTACGGCGCCGCCCTGGCTGCCGAGCGACTTGGACAGCGTGATCGTCACCACGACGTCGTCCGCGCCCGCGAGTCCCGCCGCGTGCGGGGCGCCGCGCCCGCCGTCGCCGAGGACGCCGAGACCGTGGGCGTCGTCGACGACCAGACCGGCGCCGTGCTCCCGGCATGCCGTCGCCAGTTCCGTCAGCGGGGCGGCGTCGCCGTCGACCGAGAAGACCGTGTCGGACACGGCGACGGCGGGCCCGTCATGGGTCCGCAGTGCCTTGCGTACGCCGTCCGCGTCGGCGTGTGCGACGACCTGGGTGGTGCCGCGGGCCAGCCGGCAGCCGTCGATCAGCGAGGCGTGGTTGCCGGCGTCGGAGACGATCAGTGAGCCGTGCGGGGCCAGCGCGGTGACCGCGGCGAGGTTGGCCGCGTAGCCGGAGGAGAACACCAGGGCCGCCTCGAAGCCGCAGAAGTCCGCCAGCTCGCGTTCCAGCTCGGTGTGGAGCGCGGTCGTGCCGGTGACCAGGCGGGAGCCGGTGGCGCCGCCGCCCCAGGTGCGGGCCGCGGAGGCGGCCCCCTCGACGACCTCGGGGTGGCGGGCCAGGCCCAGGTAGTCGTTGCTCGCGAGGTCGAGCAGCGGCGAGTCGGCGGGGCGGGGGCGCAGGGTCCGTACCAGTCCGGCTCGGCGGCGCAGCTCCGCCTGTTCGTCGATCCAGCCGAACGCCATGACTCCTCCGGGGCTTTTGTAGGCAGTGCACAGACAGTAGTCGTCGGGCCAGCCGCCCAGGATGTGGCAATACCCACACGTCGAACCGCCTCTGTTGTCCGATCTCTCCTTGGCCGGGGGCGGTTCCGTAGGACAGGATCGGACCTCATGGACCTGCTGAACACGCTGGTGGACAAGGGGCTTCGGCGCGAGCTGCCGACCCGCGAGGAGGCGCTGGCCGTCCTCGCCACCTCCGACGACGACCTGCTCGATGTGGTGGCCGCGGCCGGCAAGGTGCGCCGGCACTGGTTCGGCCGACGGGTGAAACTGAACTACCTCGTCAACCTCAAGTCCGGCTTGTGTCCGGAAGACTGCTCGTACTGCTCCCAGCGGCTGGGCTCGACGACCGGGATCCTGAAGTACACCTGGCTCAAGCCCGACCAGGCCTCCCAGGCGGCGGCGGCCGGGCTGGCCGGAGGTGCCAAGCGGGTCTGTCTGGTGGCGTCCGGACGCGGTCCCACCGACCGTGACGTGGACCGGGTCGCGGGCACCATCAAGGCGATCAAGGACCAGAACGAGGGCGTCGAGGTGTGCGCCTGTCTCGGTCTGCTCTCCGACGGCCAGGCCGAGCGGCTGCGCGAGGCCGGCGCCGACGCCTACAACCACAACCTCAACACCTCCGAGGCGACGTACGGTGACATCACCACCACCCACACCTACGCCGACCGCGTCGACACCGTGCAGAAGGCGCACGCGGCCGGGCTGTCCGCCTGCTCGGGCCTGATCGCGGGCATGGGCGAGTCGGACGAGGACCTGGTCGACGTCGTCCACTCGCTGCGTGAGCTGGACCCTGACTCGGTTCCGGTCAACTTCCTGATCCCGGTCGAGGGCACCCCGCTCGCCAAGGAGTGGCACCTCACCCCGCAGCGCTGTCTGCGCATTCTCGCGATGGTGCGGTTCGTCTGCCCGGACGTCGAGGTGCGGATCGCGGGCGGCCGTGAGGTCCATCTGCGCACGATGCAGCCCCTCGCCCTGCACCTGGCCAACTCGATCTTCCTCGGCGACTATCTGACCACCGAGGGCCAGGCGGGCAAGGCGGACCTGGAGATGATCGCGGACGCCGGGTTCGAGGTCGAGGGTTCGGACCAGGTGACGCTGCCGGAGCACCGGGCGGCCGGCGGGTGCCACGAGGGCGGCGGAGGGTGTGCTTCCGCAACCGACGGACCTCAGGTCAACGAGGCCCGTACGGACCTAGTCGCCGTACGCCGCCGGGGGGCCGGAACGGACCTCGCGCCCAATGCCTGACCCGACCGTCGCCGAGCTGCTGGACCTCGACCGACGGCACGTCTGGCATCCGTACGGGCCCATGCCAGGCGTGGTGGAGCCGCTCGTCGTGGAGTCGGCGAGCGGGGTCCGGCTGAGGCTCGCGGACGACGCGGGCGAGTTGATCGACGGCATGTCGTCCTGGTGGTCGGCGATCCACGGTTACCGCCACCCCGTGCTCGACGAGGCCGCGCGCGAGCAGCTCGGCCGGATGAGCCATGTGATGTTCGGCGGGCTCACCCACGAGCCCGCCGTACGGCTCGCGAAGCACCTTGTCGACATGTCGCCCGACGGCCTGGAGCATGTCTTCCTCGCCGACTCCGGTTCGGTGTCGGTCGAGGTCGCGGTCAAGATGTGCCTCCAGTACTGGCGTTCGCTGGGCCGCCCCGCGAAGCAGCGCCTGCTGACCTGGCGCGGCGGCTATCACGGCGACACCTGGCAGCCGATGTCGGTGTGCGACCCCGAGGGCGGGATGCACGACCTGTGGACCGGCGTGCTCCCGCGCCAGGTGTTCGCCGACGCGCCGCCGACGGAGTACGACGAGGTGTACGCCGACCACCTGCGCGCGCTCATCGAGCGGCACGCCGACGACCTGGCCGCGGTGATCGTCGAGCCGGTCGTGCAGGGCGCGGGCGGGATGCGGTTCCACTCCCCCGCGTATCTGCGGGTGCTGCGTGAGGCGTGCGACGCGTACGGCGTGCTGCTGGTGTTCGACGAGATCGCGACCGGGTTCGGGCGGACGGGCGCGCTGTTCGCGGCCGAGCACGCGGCGGTGACACCCGATGTGATGTGCGTCGGCAAGGCGCTGACCGGCGGCTATATGACGATGGCCGCCACCCTGTGCACATCCCGGGTGGCCGAGGGCATCTCGCGCGGCGAGGTGCCGGTGCTGGCGCACGGCCCGACGTTCATGGGCAATCCGCTGGCCGCGTCGGTGGCCTGCGCCTCGATCGAGCTGCTGCTCGGCCAGGACTGGCTCGCGGAGGTCAAGCGGATCGAGGCGGGACTGCGGGAAGGGCTGGCCGAGGCCGCGGCGCTCCCGGGTGTCCGCGATGTCCGCGTCCTCGGCGCCATCGGGGTCGTCCAGCTCGGCCGCCCCCTCGACGAGGCGGCCATGCGGGCGGCCACGGCGGCGGCCGTGCGCGAGGGTGTGTGGCTGCGGCCGTTCCGCGACCTCGTCTACACGATGCCGCCGTATGTCACGGCCGACACGGACGTGGCACGGATCGCGCGCGCGGTGTGCGCGGCGGCGCGGGAGGGATGACATGCCGGTCCTGGTGATCACGGGTACGGGCACGGAGGTCGGCAAGACCGTCACGACGGCCGCCGTCGCCGCCGTCGCGCTCGCCGCCGGACGGTCGGTAGCCGTCCTGAAGGCCGCGCAGACGGGCGTACGACCGGACGAGCGCGGGGACGCCGACGAGGTCGCGCGGCTCGCGGGTGCCGTGACGGCGGTCGAACTCGCCCGGTATCCCGACCCGTTGGCACCGGCGACGGCCGCTCGACGCGCCGGATGTGCGCCGGTCCACCCGCACGACATCGCCGAGGCAGCCGCCAAGCTGGCCGCCGAGCACGATCTGGTGCTGGTGGAGGGAGCGGGCGGGCTTCTCGTACGGTTCGACCCGGCGGGCGGCACGCTGGCGGACGCGGCGCGGCTGCTGGCGGCGCCGGTACTGGTCGTGGCGGCGGCGGGGCTGGGCACGCTGAACACGACGGAACTGACGGCGCGCGAAATCCGGTCCCGTGAGCTCGACTTGGCGGGAATCGTGATCGGCAGCTGGCCCAAGGCGCCCGACCTGGCGTCCCGTTGCAATCTCGCGGACCTGCCGATCGTCGCCGACGCCCCGCTGCTGGGCGCGCTGCCCGCCGGTGCCGGGTCCCTCGAGCCGACCGGCTTCCGTGCGGCGGCGCCGACTTGGCTGGCCCCGTGGCTGGAGGGCGTGTGGGACGCGGAGGCGTTCCGGGTGCGCGAGGCACCGTGACCCGCGTCTCCTGACCGCGACCCGCGAACGGTGGGGGGTGCGCGGGGCGTGTACGGGGGACAATCGCGGTAGGGCACTCCATCCGCCCAGGAGGTCGCCATGCCGCTACGGCCCGCCACCGGCTCCGGCAAGGTGTCACGGGATCCCGTGCACCATCCGCTGTTCGCCCGGTACTACGCCCGTGTCAGCGTCGCCGCCGAGTCCCGCATGGGGATGGGCGCCGTCCGCGACCGCATGCTGACCGGGCTCTCCGGGCGGGTGATCGAGATCGGCGCGGGCAACGGCCTGAACTTCGCGCACTATCCGAGCGCGGTCTCGGAGGTCGTCGCCATCGAACCGGAGCGCCTGCTGCGGCAGTTGGCGGTGGAGTCCGCGCTGCGCGCCGAGGTGCCGGTGGATGTGGTGCCGGGGGCGGCGGAGGCGCTGCCGGTCAAGAGCGAGGCCTTCGACGCGGTGGTGCTGTCGCTGGTGCTGTGCAGTGTGCGGGACGTCTCGCGGGCGCTCGGCGAGGTACGGCGGGTGCTGCGGCCCGGCGGTGCCGTGCGGTTCTTCGAGCACGGCAGGGGCGGTGGCCGGATGATGCGCTTCACTCAGCGCGCGCTGGACAGCACGGTGTGGCCGCGGCTGAACGGCGGCTGCCATGTGGCCCGGGACCCGATCGCCGGACTGCGGGCCGCCGGGTTCGAACTCGGCCCGTACCGGCGGGTGCTGATGCCGGAGAACGGGCCGACGCTGCCGACCTCGTACTGCGTCCTGGGCACGGCGTGGCGGCCGGCGGTCACCTCATAGGCTCCACTGGCGCAGTTCCTGCGCGATGTCGTGCACCGTGGCCTCACCGCTCTTGACCAGCCGGGCCAGGTCGCGGACCTGCTCCGGGGAGGTGACGACCTTCAGGCCGCTGGCGACGAGGTAGGCATACGCGACGGCGGAGGCGAACAGGGCGTTGGAGCGCTCCAGCGCGGGCACGTGGATCAGCAGTTGCAGCAGCGAGGCGGCTCGGGCCTGCGGGGTGTCGTAGACAGGGACGTCGAATATCTCGGCCTCATGGCGTGCGACGGCGGCGACGAGCGCGCCCCAGTCGGTGACCTGGGGGTCTCCGGGAGTGTTCTGTTCGGCGAGCATGAGCAGCCAGGCGAGGTCGATTCTGAGATGGCTCAACGGATCAGCGGCGACCTTCGCGTGTGCCTGCGGGACGGCTTTCACGGGTGCCTTCACGGTCCGGTCCGAATTCTTCGGCGAACACGGACTCGTACTGCTTCATGAAGTCGGCGGCGGCCTCCACGAACGTGTGGCCGACCTCCCCGGTGTCCTGTCTGACCAGCTCTTCGATGTAGCGGTTGACGCTCATGCCGCGGGCCAGGGCACGTTCGCGAGCCGCGCGGGCGGTGCCTTCGTCCACGCGTACGTTCAGCTGGGTCTTCGCCATGCCTCAAAGCTAGCGCCGAAACGCTAGCGGCGGCAAGGGCTCACCCCGAGGGGCTCATCCCATGGGAGGAGGCCGACCAGGGCTCAACAGGACCCAAGGGGGATACGAGTGTGTGCCGGATCACATTACGCTCGGCCCTGGCAAGGAAGTCGCGATGTCCCGAATCGAGGAGGCAGCCTTGTCCGCTTCTGCTGTGGAGCAGGCCTCGGCCGACGGGATCGCGGCCCGCGCCCGCGGTCTGACGAAGGCGTACGGCTCGGGTGAGACGACGGTCCTCGCCCTCGACTCGGTGGACGTGGACATCACGCGCGGCCGGTTCACGGCGGTGATGGGGCCGTCGGGCTCCGGGAAGTCCACGCTGATGCACTGTCTGGCGGGGCTGGACACCGTCTCGGCCGGCCAGGTGTGGCTCGGCGACACCGAGATCACGGGACTCAGGGAGCGGGAGCTGACCCGGCTGCGGCGGGACCGGATCGGGTTCATGTTCCAGTCGTTCAACCTCATCCCGACGCTGAACGCGGCCGAGAACATCACGCTGCCCATGGACATCGCGGGCAGGAAGCCCGACGAGAAGTGGCTGGACCAGGTCATCGACACACTCGGACTGCGGGACCGGCTGACACACCGGCCGTCGCAGCTGTCCGGCGGCCAGCAGCAGCGCGTCGCCTGCGCCCGCGCGCTCGCCTCCCGCCCCGAGCTGATCTTCGCCGATGAGCCGACCGGCAACCTCGACTCGCGGTCCGGGCTCGAGGTACTCGGCTTTCTGCGCGACGCGGTCGACAGCCTCGGGCAGACGGTCGTCATGGTCACCCACGACCCGGGCGCCGCCGCCCACTCCGACCTGGTGCTGTTCCTCGGTGACGGACGGATCGTCGACGAGATGGAGCGGCCGACGGCGGAAGCGGTCCTGGAACGGATGAAGCGGTTCGACGTGATCCGCGGTCAGTACGACGACGCCCCGCCCTCCCAGGAGGACTGACCCCGTGCTCAAGGCGACGCTCCGGAGCTTTCTCGCCCACAAGGGACGGCTGCTGCTGTCCGCGCTGGCCGTGATCCTGTCCGTGGCGTTCGTCGCGGGCAGCCTGATCTTCTCGGACACCGTCAGCCGTACCTTCGACCGGCTCTTCGCCTCCACCGCGGCCGACGTCACCGTCAGCCCGAAGGAGAACCTCGACGAGGCCATCCCCTCGGGACGGACCCCGACCCTGCCGACCTCGCTCGTCGACCGCCTCGCCGAGGTCGACGGCGTCGCGGCGGCGCGTCCGGAAGTGGACGTGGACGGCATCACCGTCGCCGACGAGGACAACGAGTCGGTGGGTCCGACCACCGGCGCCCCGACGATCGGCACCGCCTGGAACCCGACCGAGCGCAGCCCCGTCGAGCTGACCTCCGGTCACGCCCCTGAGGGGCCGGATCAGGTCCTGATCGACGCGGACACCGCCGACACCAAGGACGTGGCGATCGGGGACACGCTCACCATCATCGCCGCGCCCGGCTCGTTCAAGGCCGAGGTGGTCGGCATCGCCACGTTCACCACCACCAACCCCGGTGCCGCGCTGGTCTTCTTCGACACGGAGACCGCGCAGACCAAGCTCCTGGGCGAACCGCAGACGGCCACGAGCATCTCGCTCGACGCGGCCGAGGGCGTCAGCGACGCGCAGCTCCAGCAGCGCGTGGCGGACGTGCTCGGCATCGACACCGACCCCGACGAGGTCACCCCCAACGATCCCTACGACGTGCGCACCGCCGACGAACAGGCCGAGTCGGACGTCGAGCAGCTGGGCGGCTTCCTCGACGTCATCAAGTACGTGATGCTCGGATTCGCCGGGATCGCCGTCCTGGTCGGTGTGTTCCTCATCGTCAACACCTTCTCGATGCTGATCGCCCAGCGCACCCGCGAGCTCGGTCTGCTGCGGGCGCTCGGCGCGGACCGCCGCCAGGTCCGCCGCTCGGTCCTCACAGAGGCGCTGCTGCTGGGCCTCGTCGGCTCCACACTGGGCCTGGCCACCGGCATCGGGCTCGCCGTCGGGCTCATCGAGCTGATGGGCCTGCTCGGCATGAACATCAGGTCCGCCGACATGGTCATCGGGGTGGCGACACCCGTCTCGGCGTACGTCGTCGGCCTCGGCGTCACCTTCGTGGCGGCGTATCTCCCGGCCAGGCGCGCGGCGGGCGTGTCGCCGATGGCGGCACTCGCGGACGCCGAGATCGCCGACGTGGGCAAGCCGCTGCGGGTGCGGGCCGTGGTGGGCGCGGTCGTCGGGGCGCTGGGTGCGGCGGCGCTGGTGGGCTGTGCCACGGCGACGGAGACGTCGTCGGCGGCCTCCCTGCTCGGCCTCGGCATAGTCCTGACGCTCATCGCGACGGTCATCGCGGGCCCGCTGCTGGTGCGCCCGGTGATCCGGGTCCTCGGCGGGGCCTTCCCGGCGCTGTACGGTTCGGTCGGCCGGATGAGCCAGCGCAACGCACTGCGCAATCCCCGCCGTACCGGCGCGACCGCTGCGGCCCTGATGGTCGGGCTGGCGCTGGTCGGCGGGATGTCGGTGGCGAGCGCCTCGATGACCAAGTCCTTCGACGAGCAGATCGACAAGACGCTGGGCGCCGACTTCGTCGTACAGAACGCCAATTTCGTGCCCTTCCCCGAGGAGGTCACCGACGCGGTGCGCGGCACGGAGGGAGTGGGCCTGGTCGTGCGGACACGGCTCACGCCGATCGCGGCCACCCTCCCGGACGGCGACCGCGTCGAGACGACCGCCGCGGCCTACGACCCGAAGCTCGACGACGTCGCCAACATCACGTACGCGCAGGGGGACTCGACGGCCGCGCTGGCCAACGGGCGTCTCGCCATGGACCTGGACTTCGCGCGGGACCACGGCGTGCGCGTCGGCAGCACGGTCCCGGTCGAGTTCCAGGGCGGACGTACCGCCGATCTGACGGTGGGCGCGCTGACCGACCAGGACGCCGCCGAAGGGTTCGGGGCACAGGGCGGGCTGTACTTCGGCATGAGCACGCTCGAGCGCTACGCGCCGGGCGGGCAGGACTCGGCTGTCTACGTGAACGCCTCCCCCGGCACGAGCGCCGACGACCTGCGCGCGAACCTGGAGGGCACCCTCGACCCGTATCCGCAGGTGGACGTCCGGGACATCGCCGACTACAAGGAGCTGGTCCGCGACCAGATCGCGGTCCTGCTCTACCTCGTGTACGCGCTGCTCGGGCTCGCGATCATCATCGCGGTGCTCGGCGTCGTCAACACCCTTGCCCTGTCGGTCGTCGAGCGGACCCGGGAGATCGGCCTGCTGCGGGCCATCGGACTCGCCCGGCGCCAGCTGCGCCGCATGATCCGGCTGGAGTCGGTGGTGATCGCGGTGTTCGGCGCGGTGCTGGGGCTCGCGCTGGGACTGGTGTGGGGCGTGTGCATCCAGCAGGTGCTGGCGCTGCAGGGCATGCAGGCGTTCGCGATCCCGTGGACCACGATCATCGCGGTGGTGATCGGCTCGGCGGTGGTGGGCGTGGTGGCGGCTCTGCTGCCCGCGTTGCGTGCATCCCGCATGAATGTGCTGGCGGCCATCGCGCACGAGTGATGGAATCGCAGTACGTACTCAAGTCGCTTCAAGTCGAGGAGAGTTCATGCCGCGCCCGTTCCGCTTCGGCGTCAGTTTGATCACTCCTGCCCCCGCCGCAGAGTGGCGGGCCAAGTGCCGCCGGGCCGAGGAGCTCGGCTACGACGTGATCCTGGTCCCGGACCACCTCGGCATGGTCGCGCCCTTCCCAGCGCTGGTCGCCGCCGCCGAAGCGACCGAGCGGCCACGGCTCGGCACCTTCGTGCTCAACGCCGGTTTCTGGAACCCGACGCTGCTCGCCCGCGAGGTGGCGACGACGAACGCGCTGACCGGCGGACGCCTCGAACTCGGGCTCGGCACCGGCTACGTACAGGCGGAGCACGAGGCGGCCGGACTGCCGTACGGAACGCCCCGCGCGCGCGTGGACCATCTTCAGCACACGGTCGAGGAATTGGACCGGCTGCTCGACGCGGACGAGCGGGTGCCATTGATGATCGGCGGCAACGGCGACCGCATGATGCGCATGACCGCCGAGCACGCGGACATCGCGGCCTTCACCGCGGCACGTGCGGTGCCGGGGAGTACGACGGGGCAACTGCTGCCGATCTCTCCCGAGGAACTCGACGGGCGCATCGCCCTGTACCGGCGGCTGGCCGAGGGCCGCAAGGAACCGGCCGAGCTGAATCTGTTGATCCAGATGGTGGCCGTGACGGAGGACCGCGCGGAGGTCGTGCGGCCGCTCATCGACCGGGTGCCGGACCTGACACTGGAGCAGGCACTCGACCTGCCCCTCCTTCTCGTCGGCGCCCTGGAGCAGATCACCGCGCAGGTGCGGGCGCAGCGGGAGCGGTACGGGTTCTCGTATCTGACGGTACTGGAGCCGTACATGGAGGCGTTCGCGCCGGTGATCGGGGCGTTGCGGGGCGCGTAGCCGCCCGTCCGAACAGTGGAATGTCACATGCCGCGGGATTCGGCTGTGATGTGATCACGCCATGACTGATCTGCGGATACGGGCCGCCGGCCCCGATGACCTCGACACCGTGCTGGCCTTCTGGAAGACGGCAGCCGAAGGCACGAGCATCAGCGACGACCGGAACGGCGTGGAGCGGCTGGTCGGCCGGGACCCGGAGGCGCTGATCATCGCCGAGCGGGACGGCGAGCTGGTGGGCACGGTGATCGCTGGATTCGACGGCTGGCGCTGCCATCTGTACCGGCTGGCGGTGCATCCGGACCGTCGGCGTCAGGGGATCGGTGCGGCGCTGCTGGCCGCCGCGGAGGAGCGGTTCGTACGGCTCGGCGGGCGCCGCGGGGACGCGATGGTGCTGGAGCACAACGAAACCGCCCACCATGCCTGGCGCGCGGCGGGGTACGCGCCTCAGGAGCAGTGGCGGCGCTGGGTCAAGCCCTTCGGGGGGTAGGGCCGCCAGGGCATCTTTGCTCGTCCTTTACTCTTGGAGGACCACTTCGGACCACTTCGGTTCTCCTTCGGTTTCCACGGAAAGGTGTGAGCGTCCGCCCATGGGCGAGCCTCCCAGTAGACGACATCGCGCGATCCTCCCCGCTCTGCCCGATCATGGGACGGGGGTGAACCGATGACCGAAGTGCTCCTCCTCCTGGTGGCGATCCTGCTGTCGCTGGCCTGCGGTGCCTTCGTCGCGGCGGAGTTCTCGCTCACCACGGTCGAACGCGGCGAACTCGAACGGGCCGCGGAGCGCGGCGAGCGGGGCGCCGCGGGGGCGTTGAAGGCCGTACGGAATCTGACCTTCCAGCTCTCCGGGGCGCAGCTCGGCATCACCGTGACCAATCTGGTCGTCGGCATGCTCGCGGAGCCGTCGATCGCCGCGCTGATCGCGGGCCCGCTGGAGTCGATGGGTATCTCGCGCTCCACCGCGTCCTCGCTCGCCCTGGTGCTGGGTACGGCCCTGTCGACCGTGGTGCTGATGGTCGTCGGCGAGCTGGTGCCGAAGAACTGGGCGATCTCGTCGCCGCTGGCCGTCGCCAAACGGGTGGGCAACGCCCAGCGCTGGTTCAGCGCCGCCTTCCGGCCCTTCATCACGCACCTCAACAACACGGCGAACCGGATCGTGCGCCTCTTCGGCGTGGAGCCCGCCGAGGAGCTCGCCTCCGCGCGCGGACCGCAGGAACTGGCCGCGCTCGCCCGGCACTCGGCCCGGGAGGGCGCCTTGGAGGCGGACACCGCCGAACTGTTCGTCCGGACCCTGAACCTCGCCGACCTGACCGCGGAGAACGTGATGACGCCCCGCGTGCAGGTCTTCGCCCTCGACGTCCAGGCGACCTGCGAGGACGTGGCGAACGCGACCCGGGCCACGGGCCTGTCCCGGTTCCCCGTCTTCCGCGGCAACCTCGACTCGGTCGTGGGCACCGCGCACATCAAGGACGTGCTGGCGGTGCCAGCGGAGCACCGGACGCGCGTACGGGTCGCGGAACTCATGCGCGAGCCGCTGCTCGTGCCCGAGTCGCTGACCGTCGACCGGCTGCTCGACCGGCTCTCCGGCAAGCGCACGATGGCCGTCGTCATCGACGAGTACGGCGGCACGGCGGGCGTGGCCACGCTGGAGGACATCGTCGAGGAGGTCGTCGGCGAGGTGCGGGACGAGCACGACCCGCACGAGACGCCGGACCTGGCCGTCGCGGGCAGCGACGACGACGGCCGCGCCCTGTTCTCGGCGGACGGCGCCGCCCGCATGGACCAGCTCGCGCGCGTCGGACTGAGGGCGCCCGAGGGACCGTACGAGACGCTGGCCGGTCTCGTGGCGCACGAGCTCGGCCGCATACCGGCCGTCGGTGACTGTGTCGAGGTCGTGGGCTGGCGACTCGACGTGGTCGACGCCTCGGGCCGCAGGGCCGCGCGCGTGCTGCTGCACGGGCCGCTGGACGACGCACACGACTCGGAGGGCGAGCGATGACCGCCGTACAGCTGCTGATCGGTTTCGCGACCCTGGTCGTCAACGCCTTCTTCGTGGGCGCCGAGTTCGCGCTGATCTCGGTGCGCCGCAGCCAGATCGAGCCGCACGCCGAGCAGGGCGACCGGCGGGCGAAGAGCGTGCTGTGGGGTCTGGAGCACGTGTCCGCGCTGATGGCCGCGGCCCAGCTCGGGATCACGCTGTGCACGCTGGTCCTGGGTGTCGTCGCGGAGCCGGCGATCGAGCATCTGCTGGAGCCGGTGTTCCACGCGCTCGGTGTGCCGGAAGGCGCGGGCCATGTGGTGTCCTTCGCGATCGCGCTGGCCCTGGCGACGTATCTGCACATGCTGCTCGGCGAGATGGTGCCGAAGAACATCGCGCTGGCCGAGCCGGTGCGCAGCGCGCTGGTCCTCGGACCGCCGCTGGTCGCCCTGTCGCGGACGCTGCGCCCGGTGATCTTCACGATCAACGCCTTCGCGAACGGCCTGCTGAAGCTGATGCGCGTGGAGACCAAGGACGAGGTGACCGCGACCTTCTCGGACGCCGAGCTGGCCCGTCTGGTCCGCGACTCCGGTGAGGCCGGCCTCATCGACGAGCGGGCGCGGGAGCGACTGCACGACGCACTGGAACTGGGCCGACGGCCCGTGCACGACGTCGTGCTTCCGCTGGAGCGCGTCGTCTACGCGCGCGTGGGCGTCACGCCCGAGCAGTTGGAGGGGCTGTCAGCCGAGTCCGGGTTCTCCCGCTTCCCCGTCGTGGACGAGGGGCGGCGCATCGTCGGGTATCTCCACGTGAAGGACGCGCTGGACAAGATGCCGCGTGACCTGCCGTTCGAGGTGCGGGAGATGCGGTCCATCGCGCGCGTGCGGGCCGGCACGCCCCTGGACGACGTACTCACCGCGATGCGGCGCAGCCGTACGCATCTCGCCGCGGTGCTGGGCGACGACGGGAGGCTGGCAGGGCTGGTGACGATGGAGGACGTGCTGCGGGAGTTGTTCGGGCAGCGGACCTGACCGGTGTCCGGTGGAACGGGTCGACCGACCGCCGGGTATGGACGCGGGATACCATCTCTGTCGCCATGCAGAAGAACCCCACTTTCACCAGCCTGGTCGCGATCGGCGACTCGTTCACCGAGGGCATGTCGGACCTGCTGCCGGACGGCACCTACCGGGGCTGGGCCGATCTCCTCGCCGCGCGGATGGCCGGCCGCGCGCCCGGTTTCCGGTACGCGAACCTCGCGGTGCGCGGCAAGCTGATCCGGCAGATCGTCGACGAGCAGGTGGACGTGGCGGCGGCCATGGAAGCCGACGTGATCACGCTGGTGGGCGGGCTCAACGACACGCTCCGCCCCAAGTGCGACATGGGGCAGGTGCGCGGGCTCCTGACGGAGGCCGTGGAACGGCTGGCGCCCGCCTGCAAGCAACTGGTGCTGATGCGCAGCCCCGGCCGTCAGGGCCCGGTCCTCGACCGGTTCCGGCCCCGCATGGAGGAGCTGTTCCTCTGCGTCGACGACCTCGCCGCCCGGCACGGCGCGGTCGTCGTCGACCTGTACGGGGCCCCCTCGCTGAGCGACCCGCGCCTGTGGGACGTGGACCGGCTGCACCTGACGGCCGACGGGCACCGGCGGGTCGCGGAGGCGGTGTGGCAGAGGCTCGGCTACGAGCCCGAGGACACCGAGTGGCGCACCCCACCGCCGGCCACGGCGCCTCCTGGCTGGGCCACGCGCCGAGTCACCGACGTCCGATTCGCCAGGCAGCACCTGCTCCCGTGGATCGGCCGTCGGCTGACCGGCCGGTCCTCGGGCGACGGGATGCCGCCGAAACGGCCCGAACTGCTGCCGTACGAGGGTCCGGCAACTTAAGTCCGGAGCTCCGGGAGGCGGCTTGGCGTGACACAGGTCTCGTAGGTTCCGCCAACGGCAGCCGTGGCGCTGGCCTGCACTAAGCGCCAGTAGAATCCGGTTACGTGACTTCTGCTCCCGCCAAGCCCCGCATCCCGAACGTCCTCGCCGGACGCTACGCCTCCGCCGAGCTCGCCACGCTCTGGTCCCCCGAGCAGAAGGTGAAGCTGGAGCGTCAGCTCTGGCTCGCCGTGCTGCGGGCCCAGAAGGACCTCGGGATCGAGGTGCCGGACGCGGCGATCGCCGACTACGAGCGCGTCCTCGACACCGTCGACCTGGCGTCCATCGCCGAACGTGAGAAGGTCACGCGGCACGATGTGAAGGCGCGGATCGAGGAGTTCAACGACCTCGCCGGGCATGAGCACGTGCACAAGGGCATGACGTCCCGCGACCTCACCGAGAACGTCGAGCAGCTGCAGATCCGGCTCTCCCTGGAGCTGATGCGCGACCGTACGGTGGCCGTGCTGGCGCGGCTGGGCAAGCTGGCCGGTGAGTACGGCGAGCTGGTCATGGCCGGCCGCTCCCACAACGTCGCCGCGCAGGCCACGACGCTGGGCAAGCGGTTCGCGACGGCCACAGACGAGCTGCTCGTCGCGTACGGCCGGGTCGAGGAACTGCTCGGCCGTTATCCGCTGCGCGGCATCAAGGGCCCGGTCGGTACGGCGCAGGACATGCTGGACCTGCTGGGCGGGGACGGCGCCAAGCTGGCGGAGCTGGAGCAGCGGATCGCCGGGCACCTGGGCTTCTCGACGGCCTTCACCTCGGTCGGCCAGGTGTACCCGCGCTCGCTGGACTACGAGGTCGTGACCGCGCTGGTGCAGCTCGCGGCGGCGCCGTCCTCGCTGGCGAAGACGGTCCGGCTGATGGCCGGGCACGAGCTGGTGACCGAGGGCTTCAAGCCGGGCCAGGTCGGTTCGTCGGCGATGCCGCACAAGATGAACACGCGGTCGTGCGAGCGCGTCAACGGCCTGATGGTCGTCCTGCGCGGCTACGCCTCGATGACCGGCGAGCTGGCGGGCGACCAGTGGAACGAGGGCGATGTGTCCTGCTCGGTGGTGCGCCGGGTCGCGCTGCCGGACGCGTTCTTCGCCCTGGACGGCCTGCTGGAGACGTTCCTGACCGTGCTGGACGAGTTCGGCGCGTTCCCGGCCGTGGTCGCCCGTGAGCTGGACCGCTACCTCCCCTTCCTCGCCACCACCAAGGTGCTGATGGGCGCGGTGCGCGCGGGCGTCGGCCGTGAGGTCGCGCACGAAGCGATCAAGGAGAACGCGGTGGCGTCGGCGCTGGCGATGCGCGAGCAGGGCGCCGAGCGCAACGAACTCCTCGACAAGCTCGCCGCGGACGAGCGCATCCCGCTGAGCCGTGCCCAGCTCGACGAGCTGATGGCCGACAAGCTGTCCTTCACCGGCGCCGCGGCCGACCAGGTCGCCGCCGTCGTCGGCCGTGTCGAAGAGATCGTGAAGCAGCGCCCGGACGCCGCGGGCTACACCCCGGGAGCGATCCTCTGACGCGCTTCACCGCGGAGGAGCTGGAGGCCGCCCGCGACCGTCTCGTACCGGACGTGATCGCGGCCGGCCTCCGCGTCCTGTTCTGCGGCATCAACCCCGGCCTGATGACGGCGGCGACGGGCCACCACTTCGCCCGCCCCGGCAACCGCTTCTGGCCGGTGCTGCACCTGTCCGGCTTCACTCCCCGGCTCATGAAACCGTCTGAGCAGAGCCAGTTGCTGTCCTACGGCCTCGGCATCACGAACGTCGTCGCGCGGGCCACGGCTCGGGCCGACGAGCTGAGCGCGGACGAGTACCGCACGGGTGGGCGGCTGCTGGCGACGAAGGTGGCGGAACTACGGCCACGCTGGCTGGCCGTGGTGGGCGTCACCGCCTACCGGGCGGCCTTCGAGGATCGCAGGGCCCAGGTGGGTCCGCAGGAACGGACGATCGGTGACACGCGGGTATGGGTGCTGCCCAATCCGAGCGGGCTGAACGCGCACTGGACGGCCGCGACGATGGCGGAGGAGTTCGCGCGGTTGCGGGTGGCGGCGGAGGGTCAGCAGATCACGGCCAGTCCAGATCCGTGACGACGACGAACAGCTGAGGTTCGGTCTCCTCGTCCTGGTCGGCGACCGCCAGCACGACCGTGCGCCCGGTGCCGGTCGCCTCCCACGTACGCACGTCCTGCCCGAGGGCGTTGAGGGTCGTCCACGGCTCGGACAGGTCCTCACCTCGTGCGATGCGCTCGCCGAGCGTCACGGTCCCCGACCGCAACGGTGTTCCCCAACGCGTGGTGAACCGGCCTGTCATCGCCGTCTCATAGGCGTAGCAGTCCTCCGGGCTCGGCCACTCACCCGGCCCTAACCGGGCTATGAAGTAACCGGGCCCGCCCATGCCCTCCTCCGTCCTGCCGTGCTCCGCGGGAAACTCCCGGGCGCACAGCAGGTCGACGAGGGCCAGGTCCTTCACGATGTCCATGTGATCCAGTAAAGCGCCTGCCTCTGACAATTGGCGTGGCGTCAGACGACTCCTGCGCTCACGCGTCCCGACGTCGTACGCTCCACGCTCCCGCCACGACCACGGCGGCCGTCCACAGCGCGGTGACCGCGAGGCCCGTCCACGGTCCCGGCGTTCCGTCGTGGGTCTCGTACAGCACGATCTGCCCAGCTCTGTCGGGCAGGTAGTCGGTGAGGCCGCCGGCCGCGTCGCCGATCACGAAGGATACGACGAGGACGAACGGGATCAGCAGCGACAGGGCGCCCACCCCGCTGCGCAGCAGGGCCGTGAGCCCGGCAGCGAGCAACGCCATGAGCGTGAGATAGATTCCGGCGCCCACGACGCCCCGCACCTGCTCCCCCACCGTCAGCCCGCTCGCCGCCGCGCCCAGGCCCGCGCGCCCGGCCAGCAGGGCGGTGAACGCGGTCACCAGCCCCACGACCAGAGTCGGTACGGCGATCACCGCCAGCTTCCCCGCGAACCACCGCCCGCGCTGCGGCACCGCCGCCAGCGACAGCCGGAGACCGCCTCCGTGGAACTCCGACGACACGGCCATGGCCCCGAAGGCGATGGCGGCGATCTGACCGGGGGCGATACCGGACAGCGCCATGAACAGCGGGTCGAACTCCGGGTCGGACGTTTCGGAGACGCCGGCGATCGCGGAGAACAGCGTGGTCGCCGCGAACAGTGCCAGGAGGGCGCCGAGGAGCGAGCGGAGCGTACGGATCTTCAGCCACTCGGAGTGGAGTACGGGTGCGAACGACATCTCAGGCCTCCTGCGGTTGTGCGGTGAACTCGGTCTCCGAAGCGGTGAGATCGAGATAGGCCTGCTCCAACGTGCCTTCCTCCGTGCTCAGTTCGAGGATCGGTACGCCCGCGGCCGAGGTGAGGCGGCCGATGTCGTCCACGCGCGCGTGGGGCACCGTCCAGTGCCCGTCCTGTTCCACGGCGTCGTGGCCGTGCCGGGCGAGGACATCCTTGAGCGCGGTGGCGTCCGTCGTGCGGATCCGCACACTGGGCCGCACGCGCGCGTGGATGAACTCCCGCATCGGGGTGTCGGCCAGCAGGCGGCCCCGGCCGAGGACCACGAGATGGTCGGCGAAGGAAGCGGTCTCGTTCATCAGATGGCTGGAGACCAGGACCGTGCGCCCTTCCCTGGCAAGCCGGCGCAGCAACTGCCGGATCCAGATGATGCCTTCGGGGTCGAGGCCGTTCGAGGGCTCGTCGAGCATGACGACCTCGGGGTCGCCGAGCAGCGCGGCGGCGATGCCCAGGCGCTGGCGCATACCGAGGGAGTACGTCCTCATCCGGCGACGCGCTACCGAGGCGAGCCCCGTCTCCTCCAGCATCTCGTCGACCCGGCGGGACGGGATGCGGTTGCTAGCCGCCAGGGTGCGCAGATGGTCGCGGCCGGTACGGGAGCCGTGCGCGGCCTGCGCGTCGAGCAGGGCACCCACGTGGCGCAGGGGTTCGCGGAAGGTGGCGTAGGCACGGCCGCCGACGGTCGCCGTCCCGGAGGTCGGCCGGTCGAGGCCGAGTACGAGGCGCATTGTGGTGGACTTTCCGGCGCCGTTGGGGCCGAGGAAGCCGGTGACGCGGCCGGGGAGGACGCGGAAGGTGAGGCGGTCCACGGCTCGCCGGGTGCCGAACTCCTTGGTGAGGGCTTGGACTTCGATGCTGGTCATGGCAGCAGCCTGGCCGGTGGCGCGGGTGCGGGGCCTCCCCCGCGCGTGGAGATCGTCTCCCCCGGGCGGGGGAGGCTCGTTGTCAGTGGCGGCTGGCACGATGACGGAATGGTCCGCTTGCTGCGCCCGTTCGGCCGGGCGGTGACATACACACGGTTGCTGCATCTGTTCGTCGCCATCGTGTGGCCGTCCATGTGGCTGTTCATCGAGGAAGCCTGGTGGACCTGGGTGGTCGCGGCGGCCACGCTCGCCCCCGTGGGTCTGGTGCCCGCGATGCGCACGGTCGAGGGGCTGCAGGCCAGGCTGTTGCTGACCGGTCACGGGCACGACAGCCCGGGCACCGACATCGTCGTCGCGCCGTCCTCCTCCTGGAGAGACCGGGGCCGCCTGGTGGTGTGGCTGGAGGCGCGGCTGCTGATCGGCTGTGTGACCTCGTTGTTCACCGTGCAACTGCTCATCGCCTCGGTGGACTTGGTGTCGGCGGCGTTCGGCGGTGAAGTCGAGGAGGGAGTGCTGTTCCTCCTCGACGGCCATCAGTGGTGGCACGTCCTGCTGGTGCCCCTGGCGTTGGCCACGCTGGCGGCGACGGTGGTCGGCTCGGGCCGTCTCATCACCGCGATCGCCCTCCGTCTCCTCGGCCCCTCCCCCGCCGAGCGCCTCGCCGCCCTCGAGGAACGCACCGACCAGCTGCTCGAACGCACCCGTATCGCCCGCGAGTTGCACGACTCCATCGGCCATGCCCTGACCGTCGCCGTCGTACAGGCGGGTGCCGCGCGCGCGGCGGGCGACCCGGCGTTCACCGACCGGGCCCTGGACGCCATCGAGGAGACAGGCCGGGCCGCCCTGGAGGACCTGGAGCGTGTCCTCGGCGTGCTGCGCGAGTCGGAGCGGCCGGTGAGCAGCAGGCCGACCCTCACCGACGCCGACCGGTTGCTGGAGTCCGCGCGCGCCTCCGGGGCGAAGGTCGACGCCGAACTGACCGGTGCCGTGGACACGCTGCCGGGCCCGGTCTCGCGTGAGGGCTATCGCATCCTCCAGGAGTCGCTGACCAATGTGCTGCGGCACGCGGGCGCCGTTCCCGTCCGGGTCCGCATCGCCGTCGCGGACGGCACGCTCGGTCTGGAGGTCCGCAATCCGCTGACCGCCGACATACCCGGCCCGGGCCGGGGCAGCGGTCTGCGCGGCATACGCGAGCGCGCGGCGCTGCTCGGCGGGAGCGCACGCACCGGCCCGGACCGAGGTGACTGGCAGGTCCATGTCGAGCTGCCCCTGCGCTGATCTACGCTGGCCGGATGCCGGTCACCGTTCTCCTCGTCGACGACGAGCCCCTTGTCCGCGCGGGTCTGCGGGCCGTGCTGGAGGCACAGCCCGACATCGAGGTGGTCGGCGAGGCGGCCGACGGGGCGGCGGTGATCCCGCTGGTGCGGCAGTTGCGGCCGGACGTGGTCGCCATGGACGTACGGATGCCGCTGCTTGACGGCATCGAGGCCACGCGCGCGGTGCTGCGGACGGTGGACGATCCGCCGAAGATCCTCGTGGTGACGACCTTCGAGAACGACGAGTACGTGTACGAGGCGCTGCGGGCCGGTGCCGACGGGTTCCTGCTGAAGCGGGCCCGGCCCGCCGAGATCGTGCACGCGGTGCGGCTGGTCGCCGAGGGCGAGTCGCTGCTGTTCCCGGCCTCGGTGCGGCAGCTCGCCGCCGAGTACGCGGACGGCGGCGGGAACCGCGCGGCCCGGGCCGTGATGGAGCGGGCCCAGTTGACCGAGCGGGAGGCCGAGGTGCTGCGGCTGATGGCCGGTGGGCTGTCGAACGCGGAGATCGCCGCCCGGCTGATCGTCGGCACGGAGACGGTCAAGTCGCATGTCAGCGCCGTGCTGGCCAAGTTGGGGGCCCGCGATCGCACGCAGGCGGTGATCGCGGCGTACGAGTCGGGGTTCGTCGCGCCGGGCTGAGCGGTCTGGGAAAGTTGGGAAAGTCGGGTGCGGGACCGCGCCCCGAAGGGGCGCGGGGAACTGCGCGACCAGCCCCCACCGGCCCGCGGCGAGCGAACCGCATACCCAGCGGAGCGCTCAGGCACTCGCCGCGGTCCGGTGCGCCGAGTACGATCCCGCCAACACGCGCACGAGCTGGGAGGACGGACGTTGGGGCAGCTGACCGGCGGGGATCCCTCGCTGCTGCGAAGGATCAATTCCGCGGTGGTGCTGCATGCGCTGCGCGCCACGGACTGCGCCACACTGACCGAGATCACCCGGGTGACCGGACTGTCCCGGCCGACGGTCGAGGGCGTCGTCGAGGGGCTCATCGAGGCCGGACTCGTCGTCGAGAAGGCCGCCGACGAGAGTGTCGCCCGGCGCCAGGGGCGGCCGGCACGGCGCTTCCGGTTCCGGGCCGAGGCCGGTCATCTGCTGGGCCTGGAGATCGGTCCGCACAGGGTCGCCGCGCTCCTGGCCGACCTCGACGGACGGGTGCTGGGCGCCATCGCCAAGGACGTCGACGAGACGGCCGCAGCGGACGAGCGCCTGGAGCGGCTGCGCACCGCGGTGGCCGACCTGCTGCGCCGGGCCGGCGTCGCACGCAACTCCCTGCGGGCCGTCGGCGTCGCCACGCCCGGGATCGTCGAGGCGGACGGCACCGTACGCCTGGGCACCGCGCTGCCGGAGTGGACGGGGCTGCACCTGGGCGAGCGGCTGAGCCGTTCCTTCAAGTGCCCGGTGCTGGTCGAGAACGACGCCAACGCCGCCGCGGTCGCCGAGCACTGGAAGGGCGCCGCCACCGAGTCGGACGACGTCGTGTTCGTACTGGCCGGGCTCAGCCCGGGCGCGGGGTCGCTGATCGGCGGACGGCTGCACCGCGGGTACGGCGGGGCGGCCGGCGAGATCGGCGCCCTGCATCTGCTCGGCCGTGAGGTGACTCCGGAGACCCTGCTGTCGACGACGGACGAGCCGCTGCATCCGCTGGACGAGCAGGCGGTGGCCGAGGTGTTCGCGCAGGCCCGCGAGGGCGACCAGCGGGCCCGTGCGGCCGTAGACCGCTTCATCCAGCGCCTCGTCCACGACGTGGCCGCGCTCGTCCTCGCCCTCGACCCCGAACTGGTCGTCATCGGCGGCTGGGCGGCCGGGCTGGACGGCGTACTGGAGCCGCTGCGGCGCGAGCTGGAGCGGTACTGTCTGCGGCCCCCGAAGGTGACGCTGTCCCTCCTCGGCGAGGCGGCCGTCACGATGGGTGCGCTGCGGCTCGCCCTCGACCATGTGGAGGAGCAGCTCTTCGCGGTGGAGGGCACGGTGACGGCCCGCCGCTGATCCGCGCGGGCCCAAAAGCGCGTCGCGCCCCGGAGAACCTCCGGGGCGCGCTCATGAGGTAGCCATCCGGCTATCAGGAGGCCTGGCGTTCCGGCCCCTGATGGACCTCCACGCCGCCCGAGTCCCCGAAGGTCAGCCGACACGTGTCAGCGCGGTACGTGGCGACGGAGAGCGCGGCGGTGCGGCCCTCCGCGTTGAAGCGGGTGGTGACGACGAGGACCGGCGCTCCGGGCAGCCGGTCCAACTGCTTGGCGTCGTCCGCACGGGCCGAACCCAGCTCGACGGCGCTCTCCTGGCCCTCGAGCTCCAGCCGCTGCAGCTCGCGCAGCACGGCACGCGCGCGTGCCGGTCCCGACGGGGCGTCTATGGCGGAGAGGTCGGGCACCGCCGACTCCGGGACGTAGAGCAGCTCGGCGGCGACGGGCTGGCCGTGCGTCCGACGGGAGCGGTGCACGATGTGCACCGGCTCCTGCGCGCCCGTCTCCAGGGCGGTGGCGACCGCCGCGGGCGGCACCGCGGTCGTGCAGTCGACGGGCTGCCAGGCGTCGCCGGCGGCGCCCGGCCAGGTGTGCGGCTCGGTGCCGAGGGCGACGCCGACGCGCGGCGGGGCGACCGTCGTACCGACGCCGCGGCGGCGCTGCAGCCTGCCTTCGAGTTCGAGCTGTTCCAGGGCCTGGCGGAGCGTGGCCCTGGCGACGCCGAAGCGGGCGGCGAGGTCGCGCTCGTTGGGCAGGATCTCGCCCACGGAGAACTCGGAGTCCAGTGCCTCACTGAGCACGGTCTTGAGATGCCAGTACTTCGGTTCCGGCACCGATTCCAGCTGCGTGGTCCCCACCCTGTCCTCCGCGATCGCCGTGGTCCGGCGGCGTTTTAACGCCCTTGTTTATTAAAGGTTGTTGCACTTATCTGCGACCATAGGGCGGCCCCCACCCTTGGTCAAGACCAATCAGGGCGACTATCCGGCGAGCGACCGGAGCTTGTCGGGGTTGCGGATGATGTAGACGGACTGGATGCGCCCGTCCAGTACCTCCAACTGGAGGACGCTGTCCGGCTTGTCCCCGGACATCATGAGCACCGCGGGACCGCCGTTGACCTCCAGGAACCGGAAGGACAGGTCCGGCACGCCGCCGCCCTTGCCTGCCACGCCGGTGATGAAGCGGCCCACCTTGTCGGCGGTCTCCAGCACGCGCACCGGCGCCTTGGCCTTGCCGCCGCTGTCGCCCACGAGGCGGACGTCCGGGGCGAGCAGGGACATGAGCCCTTCGATGTCCCCGTCCATCGAGGCGGCGAGGAAACGCTCGGTGAGATCACGACGCTGGGCCGGGTCGACGTCGTAGCGCGGCCGTCGTTCCTCGACATGCTTGCGGGCGCGCCCGCCGAGTTGCCGTACCGCCGACTCGCTGCGGTCGAGCATCGTGGCGATGTCGGCGTACGGGTAGCCGAACGCCTCCCTCAGGACGAAGACCGCCCGCTCCAGCGGCGACAGCGACTCCAGGACGACGAGGACGGCGAGGGAGACGGAGTCGGCGAGCACGGCCCGCTCCGCGGCGTCCGGGACGGTGTCGCCGAAGTCGGTGACGTACGGCTCCGGCAGCCACGGGCCGACGTAGGTCTCGCCGCGCGCCTTGACCTGGCGCAGCCGGTCGATGGCGAGGCGGGTGGTGATGCGCACCAGGTAGCCGCGCGGTTCGCGCACCTCGCTCCGGTCCGCGCCGGACCAGCGCAGCCAGGCTTCCTGGACCACGTCCTCCGCGTCGGCCACCCGCCCGAGCATGCGGTAGGCGACTCCCAGGAGGACGGGACGGTGCTCTTCGAAGACGTCGGTCTCGGTGTCGGTGGTCACGCATTCCATCCCAACCGACACATCCGGACCTGTCCAGGCGATAACCGTGAGCCGCGGAGACCTTAAGGGGCTACCCGTCGGTAGCAACTGCTGACAAGCTGTCTACGACCAGCCCGCCAGCGAACCCGACGAGGAGCAGTTCATGTCGGCCACCGTCTCCTTCAAGGTCCCCTCCGCCAGCGGCCCGCGGACCGCGACCCTCTCCTACGCGCGCGTGGGCACGGGCGAACCGCTCCTCCTGCTGCACGGCATAGGCCACCACCGGCAGGCCTGGGACCCGGTGGTGGACATCCTCGCGACCGAGCGCGACGTGATCGCCGTCGATCTGCCCGGGTTCGGCGCGTCCCCGGCCCTTCCGGAAGGCCTCGCGCACGACCTGTCCACGATGAACGCCGCGCTCGGCGCGCTGTGCGCGGCGCTGGAGGTCGAACGGCCGCATGTCGCGGGCAATTCACTCGGCGGCCTGCTGGCCCTGGCACTCGGCCGCGAGAAGCTCGTACGGTCCGTGACCGCCCTGTCCCCGGCCGGGTTCTGGACACCGGCCGAACGGCGCTACGCCTTCGGTGTCCTGGTGGGGATGCGGCAGATCGCGACGCGGATGCCCCTGCCGCTGGTCGAGCGGATGTCCCGTTCGGCGGCCGGCCGTACGGTCCTGACGAGCAGCATCTACGCCCGCCCAGCCCGCCGTTCACCCGAGGCCGTGGTCGCCGAGACCCTCGCGCTGGTGAACGCCTCGGCCTTCTCCGAGACGCTCCGGGCCGGCTCCGACGTCCAGTGGACCGACGACATCCAGGGCATCCCGGTCACCGTGGCCTGGGGCTCCAGGGACCGGCTCCTGGTGCGCCGGCAGGGGGTCCGGGCCAAGCAGATCATTCCGCGGGCCCGGCTGGTGCGGCTGCCCGGCTGCGGTCACGTCCCCATGAACGACGACCCGGCGCTGGTCGCCCGCGTGATCCTCGACGGCAGCCGCTGAGACGGCGGTCGCCGAGACGGCAGTCGCTGACCGCCGCCGGGCCAACGCGCCCGATCCGAGGGCGACTCCGGCGCCGACGAGGGCACTGCCGACGGCCTGCGCGGGCCCGTAGGAGCCCGTTCCGACAAGGGGCGCGGTGGCGGCCGCCGCGACCGGGATCAGGCCGGAGAACAGCGTGGCGCGCTCCGCGCCGATCCGCTGCATGCCCATGTACCAGCACACGAATCCGATGACGGTGACGATCGCCGCCTGCCACAGCAGCGCGGCGGCCTCCGTGCCGTCGGGTCGCCGCAGCCATGCGCCGCCGTCCAGCAGGAGCCCGGCCGCCAGGGACTCGAGCGCGGCGACGCCGCACACCGTGGCGGACAGCAGCCGCGGGCCCAGGGGCCGCAGTACGGGCACGGCGAGCACCGCGAACCCGACCTCACCGGCGAGCGCGCACACCGAGAACGCGATGCCGGCGCCGTCCGTACGTCCCCAGCCCTGGACCGTGAAGGCGCCGACGGCGACGAGCAACGCGCCGTACAGGACGACACGTTGGGGTCGGCGTCCGTCCAGGAGGGGGACGAGGACCGCCACCATCACGGGCGCGCAGCCGACGAAGACACCCGGAACGGCCGGTTCGGCGGTGCGCTCCGCCGCGAGGACCGCCAGGTTGAAGCCGACCATGCCCACGCCCGCGAGCAGCGCGAGGCGGGCCCAGAGGCGGGGCGTGAGCGTCCGCAGCCGGGCCGTGGCGTCCCGGCCGGCCAGCGGGACGAGCAGCAGGAAGGCGAGGCCGTAGCGGAGGAACTGGCCGCCGGCGTACGGGTATTCACCGAGGACGCTGTTGGCGGTGAAGGACCCTCCGACGAGGACACAGGCGAGCGCGGCGAGCAGGGCTCCCCGCGTGGTGGTGGCGTTCATGGACACGACGCTAGGAACCGCGGCGGTCCGGTTTAAGGTCCACTTTCATGAGGCCATCGGAGACCAATCGGGGCGCGGAGCCGGCTGAGGCCAAGGGCGAGGCGCCGCCCTCGGGCGCCGGTCCGGGTTCCCCGGCCTGGGAGCTGCTCCTGCCGGCCGCTTCCGCGCCGGCACGCGCGCGTGGGCGTTCGTTGCAGGCGGCGCTGCGGGAGGCGGTGCGGGCGGGCCGGCTCGCGCCGGGGACCCGGCTGCCGTCGAGCCGTGATCTGGCCGCCGACCTCGGCGTGTCGCGCGGGCTGATCACGGAGGCGTACGAGCAGCTGACCGCGGAGGGCTATCTGCGCAGCGGGCGGGGTGCGGGGACCTGGGTGGGCGGTGCCGTACGGGCGGCGCGGCCACGCGCGCGTGACCTCGCTCCCCGCCCGCCGGGCGCCCGGGCCGACTTCGTGCCCGGGACGCCGGACCTGTCGCTGTTCCCGCGTGCCGCGTGGGCGGCGGCGCAGCGCGGTGTGCTGGCCGAGCTGCCGCACCACGACCTCGGCTATCCCGATCCGCGCGGCCTGCCCCGGCTGCGTACGGCGCTGGCCGAACTGCTCGCCCGCCGCCGCGGCGTGGTCGCGGACCCGGAACGCATCCTGGTCGTCTCCGGCGTGGCCCAGGCGACGACTCTGCTCGGATTCGCGCTGCACGCGCGCGGGATGACATCCGTCGCCGTCGAGAACCCGGGCAGCCCGCAGCACGACGCCCTGTACGCCGCGGCCGGCGTCACCACCGTTCCGGTGCCACTGGACGACGAAGGCCTGGCCATCGGCCCACTGCGGGACTCGGGCGTACGGTCGGTCGTGGTGACGCCGGCGCACCAGTTCCCCACCGGGATCGCCTACTCCGCACGCCGCCGGGCCGAACTGCTCGACTGGGCACGGTCCGTGGACGGCTTCGTCCTGGAGGACGACTACGACGGCGACTTCCGCTACGACCGCGCTCCCGTCGGCGCGCTCCAAGGACTCGATCCGGAACGCGTCGCCTACGCGGGGTCGGTCAGCAAGTCCCTCGCACCGGGGCTCCGCCTCGGCTGGCTGCTCGTACCGGAGGCGCTCGCCGATGAGGTGATCGAGCGCAAGCGCACCATGGATCTCGGTCATCCCACCCTCGACCAGGCGCTGTTCGCCCGGTTCGTGGAGCGCGGCGACTACGACCGTCAGCTGCGCCGCTGCCAACGCGCGTACCGCGAGCGGCGCGACACGCTGGTGGCCGCTCTGGAGGACCACTTCCCCGGCTCGGCGGTGTCCGGGATCGCGGCGGGCCTGCACGTCATCGCCACCCTCCCGCGCCGGTACGGGCCCGAGAAGCACTTCCTCGCGCGCGTAGCCGACGCCGGTGTCACCGTGCGCCCGCTGAGGGATTACGCACACGAGATGGCGGACATCGGCGCCGGCGAGGACGTACGGCTGGTGCTGGGCTACGCCCACCTGTCCCCGGCGCGGATCCGGGCGGGCGTACGGCTGATGGCAGAGGCCGTCAGGGGCTGACAAGGGTGCGCCCCGCATGAGCGACCAGCCGGTTCCCTTGTTCCCGCGGTCGGTTGTTCACTTGTGGTTTGCGTGTGCGCAGCGGCGCACCAGTAGTTGTGGCATCGCACACTGACCGGATCCCGTCCCGGAGGCGCATCCATGTCGCACCGTCCCTTCCCCGGCCGTCGCAGCGTCCTGCGCGGCTCCCTCGCCGCGTCGGCGGCCCTGACCCTGCCGCCCGCGCTGGGCGCGGCACCGGCCCTCGCGCTGTCCGGGCGTCCCAAGGCCGGCTGGGGCGTACAGACGGGAGACGTGACCTGCGACTCCGGTCTGGTGTGGGTGCGTTCCGACCGTCCCGCCCGGATGATCGTCGAGACGTCGGCGACCGAGTCGTTCCGCAACCCGCGCCGATGGCACGGCCCACTGCTCGGCGCCGGCACCGACTTCACCGGCACGACCCGGCTGCGCGGACTCCCCTCCGGCGAGCAGATCCACTACCGCGTCCTGCTGGCCGACCCCGACGACCCGCGCCGCACCGGCGAGCCGGTCACCGGCACCTTCCGTACGGCGTCCGGCAAGCGGCGCGACGGCGTGCGGTTCGTCTGGTCCGGCGACCTGGCAGGGCAGGGCTGGGGCATCAACCAGGAGTTCGGGGGCTACCGGATCTACGACGCGATGGCGAAGCTCGACCCCGACTTCTTCATCTGCAGCGGTGACAACATCTACGCCGACGGCCCGATCGCCGAGACCGTGGCCCTGCCCGACGGCAGCACCTGGCGGAACATCACCACCGAGGAGAAGTCCAAGGTCGCCGAGACGCTGGCGGAGTTCCGCGGCAACTTCCGCTACAACCTGCTGGACGAGAACCTGCGGGCCTTCAACGCCCAGGTCCCCTCCATCATCCAGTGGGACGACCACGAGGTCACCAACAACTGGTACCCGGGCGAGATCCTCACCGACACCCGGTACACCGAGAAGAACGTCGACGTGCTCGCCGAGCGCGCCCGGCAGGCGTTCTCGGAGTACTACCCGATCTCGACGCTGCGCCGCCCCGACGGCCGGGTCTACCGGGTCCAGCACCACGGCCCGCTGCTCGACGTCTTCGTCCTGGACATGCGCACCTACCGCAACGCCAACTCGCCGGACACCCAGACCACCGACCCGGTGGGCATCCTGGGCAGCGAGCAACTGGAGTGGCTCAAGCGCGAGCTGTCCCGATCCCGGGCGGTGTGGAAGGTGATCGCCTCCGACATGCCGCTCGGCCTCGTCGTACCGGACACCGGCGACGGCAAGCCCAACATCGAGGCGGTCGCGCAGGGTGACCCCGGCGCGCCGCTCGGGCGTGAGCTGCAGATCGCCGAGCTGCTGCGGTTCATCAAGCACCGCCGGATCACGGGCACGGTGTGGCTGACCGCCGATGTGCACTACACCTCGGCCCAGCACTACCTGCCGTCCCGGGCCGCGTTCACCGACTTCGAGCCGTTCTGGGAGTTCGTCTCGGGCCCGCTCAACGCCGGTGCCTTCCCCGCGAACACGCTCGACAACACCTTCGGTCCGGACCGGGTGTTCCTCAAGGCGCCGACCACCGCGAACGTCTCCCCGGCCGGCGGCTACCAGTTCTTCGGCGAGGTCGACATCGACGGCCACAGCGGGGAACTGACGGTGCGGCTGCGCGAGTCGGACGGCACGGTGCTCTTCACGCAGGTGCTGCAGCCGGGACGCGTCGGCCAGTAGGTCCCGTAACCTCGTATCAGTGCCGCGTACCGGCGTCATCCCCTGGTGCGCGGCACTGACGTTTCACAAAAGCGACAGACGGCTGCTTTACCCGTCAGTCACAGTGCGTTCGTGATCACGCAACACCTTTCCTTCACAGTGGCTGCATGAGTCGAGACATATCTGATGTGACGCGTGCGCAGCACGGTCGTACGGTGCACCACTGGCGGCGGGACATCATGGCGGCGTTCCACACATGGTGGACACGACGCCACGGTCACGCCCCGCCGACGACTGATACGAGCACCCGGCCGCTCCCCACGGAGCAGGCCGGGGTCCGGGAGCGTGCCCTGTGGCGGATGCGGACGACGGTGAAGGACGAACCGGGGTCCCTGGCCGCGCTGTGCATCGCCCTCGCCGGGCAGCAGGTCGACATCCTCAGCCTCCAGACGCATCCGCTGGCCGAAGGCACGGTGGACGAGTTCCTGCTGCGGGCTCCCGGTGAGCTCGCGGCGGACGACATCACGCGGGCGATCGACCAGGCCGGGGGTACCGGCACGTGGATCGAGCGGGCCGACGCCCACGACCTCGTCGACGCGCCGACCCGGGTGCTCGGCCTCGCCACCCGCACCGCCCTGGACGCGGCGGAACTCCCGCTCGCGCTGCGCCAGTTGCTGGGCCGCTGCACCATCCGCTCACTCCCCGCCACCCCGCCCGGCGGCGGCCGGGCGCCTGAAGGGGTCCCGGTGGAAGGGGCGTTGGAGGACACCGTGATGCGGCTGCGGGCACCGGAAGGCGGAGTGATCACCGTGGAGCGGCCGTATCTGCCGTTCACCCCGACCGAGTTCGCCCGGGCGCGGGCGCTGGTGGAGCTGGACGCCCGGCTCGGCCCGCGCGTTCCGCGTGGCCAGGACGTCCTCACGCTCCCCGAGGGCAACGCGATCACCGTCCGCCGCGCCGGCACGGACGATCTGGAGGCGGCGACGGCGATGCACGAGCGGTGCTCGGCGCGGACGCTGTCCCTGCGGTACCACGGGCCTGTCGCTGACGCGCATCGTTACCTGCACCATCTGCTGAGCCCGCGCTTCGGCCGCACCCTCGCGGTGCAGACCGCGTCCGGGCGCATTGTGGGGCTCGGGCATCTGCTGTGGGACGGGGACGAGACGGAGGTCGCGCTGCTGGTCGAGGACGAGTGGCAGGGGCGGGGTATCGGCGGGGGGTTGCTCCGCAGACTGGTCGCGATGGCGGTCGAGGCGGGCTGCGAGAACGTGTACGCGGTGACGCAGTCGTCCAACACCGGAATGGTTGCTGCGATGCGTGGTCTGGGGCTGCCCCTCGACTATCAGATCGAGGAGGGGACTCTGGTGATCACGGCTCGGCTGGATTCTCCGCTGGGAGCGGCAGAGGGCACGGTGGGGGTGACGAGGGCCTAGTCGCCTTAGGGTCTTAAGGGGCGCTGGCGGCTGCAGGCTCGTTGTGGCTTGTCGCGCAGTTCCCCGCGCCCCTAAAGGGGCGCCCCAGCGCGCCGTCTATGTCTCGCCACAGGTCCTCCACGTCCTCCAAACCCACCGACAAGCGCAGCAGTTTGTCGCTCACCCCGGCGTCCTTTCGGTCCGTCGCTTCCACTATGCGGTGGCTGATGGATGCCGGGTGCTGGATGAGGGTGTCTACGCTGCCCAGGCTCACGGCGGGGGTGATCAGGCGGACGTCGGCGATGACCTGGTGGGGGTCGCCGTGGACCTCGAAGGCGATCATGGCGCCGCCGATGCGTGGGTAGTGGACGCGGGCCACGCGCGGGTCGGCGGCGAGGCGGTGGGCGAGTTCGGCGGCGTTCGCGGATGCCGCGCGGACGCGCACCGGCAGTGTCGCGAGGCCGCGTAGCAGCAGGTAGCCGGCCAGCGGGTGCAGCACGCCGCCCGTCGCGAAGCGGACCTGCCGCAGTTGTCCGGCGAACTCCTCGTCGCAGGCGACCACGCCCGCCATCACGTCACCGTGCCCGCCGAGGTACTTGGTGGCGCTGTGCAGGACGAGCCGGGCGCCGTGTTCGGCGGGGCGTTGCAGCACCGGTGTGGCGAAGGTGTTGTCGGCGAGAAGCGGTACGGAGCCGCAGGCGTGGGCGACGGCGCGCAGATCGATTTCGGCCAGCGTGGGGTTCGCCGGGGACTCGACCATGACCAGTCCCGTGTCCGGGCGCAGCGCCGCCCCGATCCCGGCCGGGTCGGTCCAGGTCACCTCCGAGCCCAGCAGACCGGCGGTGAGCAGATGGTCGCTGCAGCCGTACAGGGGACGTACGGCGACGACATGGCGCAGGCCGAGCGAGCCCCGTACGAGAAGCACCGCGCTCAGTGCCGCCATTCCGCTGGCGAAGGCGACGGCGGACTCGGTGCCTTCGAGGCGGGCCAGGGCGGTCTCGAAGCGGGCGACGGTGGGGTTGCCCAGCCGTCCGTAGACCGGCGGGCCGTCCGGTATGGCGCCGGTGGTGGCGAAGGCGTCGATGCGGGCCGCCTCGCCTTGGCTGTCGTACGAGGGATACGTGGTGGACAGGTCGATCGGAGGGGCGTGCAGGCCCTGGCGGGCGAGGTCGTCGCGGCCGGCGTGCACGGCCTCGGTGGCGAGGGCTCTCGATGCGGTGGGCGTGTCCATGAGGGAAGAGTGAACGCCGACCGGGTCAGCGCATCCGAATGCCGTGTTACGTTCGGTCGATGGCCGAATCTGTCGTACTGGACCCAGTGGATCTCCAGCTGCTGCGGCTGCTGCAGAACGACGCCCGGACGACGTACCGCGACCTCGCCGCGCAGATCGGCGTGGCGCCGTCGACCTGCCTGGACCGGGTGACCAGGCTGCGCCGCGCGGGCGTCATTCTCGGGCATCGGCTGCGGCTGGATCCGGCCAAGCTGGGGCGAGGGCTGGAGGCGTTGCTGTCGGTTCAGGTGAGGCCGCATCGGCGGGAGTTGGTGGGGCCGTTCGTGGAGCGCATCCGGGCGCTGCCCGAGTCGCTGACCGTCTTCCATCTCACCGGCCCGGACGACTACCTCGTGCATGTCGCGGTCGCGGACATGACGGATCTGCAGCGACTGGTCCTGGACGAGTTCACCTCCCGCCGGGAAGTGGCCCGGGTGGAGACACGGTTGATCTTCCAGAAGTGGGACTGCGGCCCGCTGCTGCCGCCCTCTCCCCCGGCCCAATCCACGTGACGGGGGGCGTCCCCTCGTACGAGGATGTCCGCATGTCAGAGACCAAGAGCCCGCTGCCCCGCGAGGTCGCCGACGCCTACGTCGACGAGCTCATCGCCCTCGACCCGATCACCGGCACCTTCCTCGGCGTGAAGGAGAGTTCGAGCAGGCTGCCCGACACCTCGCCCGCCGGCCAGGAGGCGCTCGCCGAGCTGGCGCGCCGCACGCTGGCCCGGCTGGACGAGTCGGAGCGCCTGCCCGGCGCGGACAGTGACATCGAGCGCCGGTGCGCGCGCCTGCTGCGCGAGCGGCTCAGCGCCGAACTCGGCGTGTACGAGGCCGAGGAGAGCCTGCGTTCCGTCAGCAACCTGAGTTCCGTCGCGCACGCGGTGCGCCAGGTGTTCACCGTGACGCCGATGCAGACGGAGGAGGACTGGGCCGCCATCGCCGAGCGGCTGGGCGCCGTCCCCGCCGCGCTGGAGGGCTACCGGGAGTCCCTGGCGCTCGGCCTGGAGCGGAAGCTGTACGCGGGTCCGCGCGCCACCGCCACCTTCGTCGAGCAGCTCGGCGAGTGGGCCGACACGGACGGTCAGGGCCACGGGTGGTTCGAGCAGTTCGCGGCGGCCGGTCCCGAGGCGCTGCGCTCCGAGCTGGACGCGGCGGCCCGCTCGGCCACCGCCTCCATCGTGACGCTGCGCGACTGGATGCGGGACGTGTACGCACCGGCGATCGAGGGCGCGCCGGACGTCGTGGGCCGTGAGCGGTACGCCCGCTGGGTGCGCTACTTCAACGGGACCGACCTCGACCTGGACGAGGCGTACGCGTACGGCTGGTCCGAGTACCACCGCCTCCTCGGCGAGATGAAGACCGAGGCCGACAAGATCCTGCCGGGCGCGGCCACGCCGTGGGTGGCGCTGGCGCACCTCGACGAGCACGGCACGCACATCGAGGGTGTCGACGAGGTGCAGCGCTGGCTGCAGTCCCTGATGGACGAGGCGATCGACGCGCTCGACGGGACCCACTTCGACCTGGCCGAGCGGGTGCGGCGGGTGGAGTCGCGCATCGCCCCTCCGGGCAGCGCCGCGGCGCCGTACTACACGCCGCCGTCGGACGACTTCTCGCGCCCGGGCTGCACTTGGCTGCCGACGATGGGCAAGGACCGCTTCCCGGTCTACGACCTCGTGTCGACCTGGTACCACGAGGGCGTGCCCGGCCATCACCTCCAGCTGGCCCAGTGGAAGCACGTGGCGCAGAACCTCTCCCGCTACCAGGCGAGCGTCGGCATGGTGAGCGCCAACGCCGAGGGCTGGGCGCTGTACGCGGAGCGGCTGATGGACGAGCTGGGCTTCCTGACGGACGCCGAGCGCCGGCTCGGTTATCTGGACGCGCAGATGATGCGCGCGGTGCGCGTGATCATCGACATCGGCATGCACCTGGAGCTGATGATCCCGGACGACTCCCCCTTCCACCCCGGGGAGCGCTGGACGCCTGAACTGGCACAGGAGTTCTTCGGCTCCCACAGCAGCCGCCCGGGGGACTTCGTGGAGAGCGAGCTGACCCGCTACCTGTCGATGCCGGGCCAGGCCATCGGCTACAAGCTCGGCGAGCGGGCCTGGCTGCTGGGCCGGGAGAACGCCCGCAAGCGGCTCGGTGACGCCTTCGATCCCAAGGCCTGGCACATGGCGGCTCTCTCGCAGGGCTCGCTGGGGCTGGACGATCTGGTGGACGAGCTGTCCGCGCTCTGACCGTCCACCTTGTGGTCAGCGCCGGAACCCGCCCTCCGAGTCGATGACCTGACCGGTGACCCACTCCGCCTCGTCCGTCGCCAGCCAGGCGATGAGACGGGCGGGGTCGTCGGGCATGCCCCACTGGCCGGCGGGGAAGCGGGCGGCGACGGCCTCGTAGGCGTCGCCTGTCAGGTAATCCGTGTCCACGGGGCCGGGGTTGACCGTGTTCACGGTGACCGCGTGCTCGGCGAGCGTGGTGGCCAGGGAGCGGGTGATGGAGGCCAGGGCGCCCTTCTGGAGGGCGTAGGCGATCTCGCCGGGCATACCGCCCGCGATGTCCTGGCCGGAGGTCATCATCATCACGCGCCCGCCACGGGGCCGCTCCGGCTGCCGGGCATAGGCCTGGATCAGCAGCAGTACCGAGCGAGTGTCGACCGCCCAGTGCGCGTCGAGCATCGTCGCGTCGATCTCGTCGAGCGTTCCGTCGGAGCCGCTCAGAGCGTGGTTGGCGACGAGGATGTCGAGCCGTCCGCCGAGTGCCGAGGTGGCTGTGGCGATCAGGTGCGCGGGTGCGGCCGGATCGGAGAGATCGCCGGGACCGGCGACGACACTGGCGCCGGGATCACCGAGTGCCGCGCGCACGGACGCGGTCACGTCCTCGGGGCGGTCGGCGCCCCAGGGCATGGCCGCGTCGTGCGGCACATGGTGATGCAGATAGACGCTCGCGCCGTACGCGGCGAGCCGTCGGGCCACCGCATGACCGATACCGCCGCGCCGGCTGGCACCGGTCACGAGAGCGGTGCGGCCACGCAGGGGCAGGGGGTCACGGCGCAGGGCTTCGGGGGCGGGGTGCGGGAATCGGGGCATGGTCGACCATGATGGGGAACGCGTGCGCGGGGCGCATCTGATTTCCCAGGCGAGCCGCCCCGACCTCCAGCACCTGACGCGAAGGTCAGTCCCCCAGCGGCCGCAACTGCACCAGCCCCAGCCAGGTCTCCGGCCCGGGCTGCACCTGCGCCGCCCGGACCGCGTACGGCCCCGGCTCCAGGGCGATCCTCAGGTGCCCTGCCCGCTCGCAATCCCCTCCGGGCCAGGCCGAGTCGAACAGCAGCACCGGGCCGGGCACGTGCCAGCGCACCTCGTCCGCCCAGACCGCGGTGGTGAGGGCCTCGGGGACATGGGCCAGCAGTTCGTCCTCGGAGTCGGCCGCGCACCACCGTACGAAGGTGTCGTGGGCCGGCAGGAAGGTGGTCAAGGCCGGCTCGTCGCCCAGGACCAGGGCCGCGGAGTCCCCGACCGGGAGCAGCCCGACGAAGCCGTCGACCTCGCAGGCCCGGTCGTAGTCCGAGGCGGTCTCGTCGCCGTCGGCGCCCGCCCAGAACGGCAGCACCGTCTCCGGCACCGCTATGAGCGGCCCGCCGCCCGACTCGACCCACTCCACGACGCCCGTTTCCGCGTATCGCACCATGGCGCAGAAACCTACACGCACAGGGGCCTCGCACGTCACGGTGGTTTCAACAGCCGCAGTCCTCCGCGTCCATGGGCGCCGTCAGAGGGTCGGAGGCGCGGCGTTCGCGGCCGTGCCAGGTCTCGAACTCGAAGCCCTCGCGCACCCAGTACTCGAAGCCGCCGAGCATCTTCTTGACCTGGTAGCCGAGTTCGGCGAGGGCGAGTGCGGCCCGGGTCGCGCCGTTGCAGCCGGGGCCCCAGCAGTACGTCACGACGGGCACGGACTTGTCGAGGAGTTGCCCGGCCTGTTCGGGGATGAGCGCGGTCGGGAGGTGGACGGCGCCCGGGATGCGGCCCTGGTCCCAGGACTCGGTGGAACGGGAGTCCAGCACGACGAAGCCCGGGTCGCCGTCGGCCGCGAGCGCGGCGGCCACGTCGGAGACGTCGGCGTGGAAGACGAGGCTGGCGCGGAAGTGGGCGGCGGCCTCGGCCGGGGTGGCGGGGGCGACGCGGAGGACGGGGTTCACGGTGGTGGTCGTCATGGGCAAAAACCTACGGTCGTCGAGCCGCGCTCTGAAGTGGCGATCCCCGGCACTCCTCTTGATCGGCCGGGGATTCCCCTGCTATTCATCGCTCATGACCACGTATTCCCCGGACGCCACCGACTGGCGCATCCTCGACGTCCTCCAGCGGGAGGGCCGGGCCAGCTTCGCTGAGCTGGCCCGTGCCGTCTCCATGTCGCCGAGCGCGGTCACCGAACGGGTGCGGCGGCTGGAGGAGGCGGGCGTCATCCAGGGCTATGCGGCGGTCGTCGATCCGGAGCGGCTCGGGCTGCCGATCCTGGCGTTCGTCCGACTGCGCTACCCGACCGGAAACTACAAGCCTTTCCACGACCTTGTCGCCGCGACCCCCGAGATCCTGGAGGCCCACCACGTCACGGGCGACGACTGCTTCGTCATCAAGGTCACCGCCCGCTCGATGCGCCACCTGGAGGAGGTCTCCGGGAAGATCGGCGCCCTGGGTTCGGTCACCACGAGCGTCGTGTACTCATCGCCCCTGCCCCGGCGCCCGCTCGGCCGCTGACTCAGCCGACGCCCCGCTGCCGCAGTTCGGAGCCCGCTCTGCCCTTGACGACCTCCAGCTGCGCGTGAATACGTCTGCGCAGGTCGGCGACGTGACTGACGATGCCGACGCTGCGGTCGCGCTCGCGCAGCGAGTCGAGGACGTCGAGTACCTCGTCGAGGGTCTGCTCGTCGAGGCTGCCGAAGCCCTCGTCGATGAAGAGGGTGTCCAGCCGGACGCCGCCCGCCTCGTCCGTGACGACATCCGCCAGGCCGAGGGCGAGGGCGAGCGAGGCGAAGAACGTCTCGCCGCCCGAGAGGGTCGCCGTGTCCCGCTCGCGCCCGGTCCACGCGTCGACGACATGCAGCCCGAGGCCGCTGCGTCCGCGGCCGGCGCGGTCGTCGGAGTGGACGAGGGTGTAACGGCCGGAGGACATGCGCCGCAGCTGTACGGTCGCGGCGGCGGCCACCTGTTCCAGGCGGGCGGCCAGCACATACGTCTCCAGGCGCATCCTGCGTTCGTTGTCCGCCGAGGTGCCCGCGCTGAGTCCGGCGAGACGGGCCACCCGGTCGTACTCCTCGCGCAGCGGCGCCAGCCGTCGTACGCCCTCCGCCGCTCGCGCGGAGAGCCGGTCGAGCTCGGCGCAGCGTCGGGCCGCCGCGTCGCGGGCGGACGCGGCGTCGCGCAGCCGCTGGGCCGCGGCGGACGCGGCCCGCTCGGCGGCTTCGAGGTCGGCGGGCGGCTGCTGGGCGGCGGCAGCGGTGTCGGCCTCGGCGAGGACCGCGCGGACGGCGGCCTCCTCGGACTGCCAGGCGTCCAGCCGCCGTTGCAGCTCGCGGTGGGCCGCGTCGTCGAGCAGGGCGGACGCCGCGGCCTGCGGGGTGTCGAACCCGGCGCGGAAGGCGGACTCGGCGAGCCTGCCGTCCGTGGCCTTGAGCCGCTCGGCGCTCTCGTCGGCGGCCCGCGCGGCGTCGGCGGCGTCGGAGAGCAGGGCGACCTGCTGCTCCAGCTGCGCCGACCGCGCGGCCACGCTCGCCGAGGCGCCCCGGGCCTGCGCCAACTCCTCCTCCAGCGCGGCCTTCTCCAGCTCCAGGCGCTCTCGCTGCCCCACCCGCGAGGCAGCTCGTACGGCCGCCTCCTGCCGTACGGTGGTGCGCCGCTCGTGCTCCTGCTCGGCCCGGCGCAGCTCCTCCTGCCCGGAGTGCAGCCCGGAGGCGTCCCGGCGTGCCTGCTGGTACAGCCCCTCCAACTCCTCCGCTTCTTGGGCGAGTTGGCCCGTAGGCGCGTCTCCGGCCTCCGCGGTGGCGGCGGCCAGGGCCTCCCGTACGAGGCCCAAGCGCCGCTCGTCCTCGGCGCGCTGTTCGTCGGCGCGCTGGTAGGCGGCGAGTGCGCGCTCCTCCGCCTCCCGGTCGACGTGTCCGTCGATCTTCCGTGCGGGAGCGGGGTGTTCGGTGGCTCCGCAGACGGCGCAGGGCTCGCCGTCGGTGAGGTGCGCGGCGAGTTCGGCGGCGATGCCGTTCAGGCGCTGTTCCTTGAGGTCCAGCCAGTGGGCGCGGGCCTCGACCGCACGCTCGGCCGAGGCGAGCGCCTGCTGCTGTGCGGCTTCGGTGTCGCCGGCGAACTGGTCCCGCTGCCGGGCCGCCCCGAGCCGCCGCTGGGCGGGTTCGCGCTGTACGGCGAGCTGCTCGGCCCGGGTCGCGGCCTGCTGGGCGGCGTCGATGCGGGCCTGGAGCGCGGCGCGGGTCGCCTCCCACTCGGCGAGCCAGGCATCCGCGTCCTGGAGGACGTCCTCGTCGGCGCGCTCCTGACGGTCCAAGTGGGCCCGCTCGTCGATGAGTTCGGTCAGCCGGTGTTCGGCGCGCCGGGCCGATTCCAGGCCGCCCAGCTCCTCGGCGGCCCGGCGTGCGGCGGCGGCGAGTCCGCCCGCGCCCGCGTCGGCGAAGGCCTCCGGCAGCAGGGCACGCGCGCGTGCCTGTGCCGCCGCCGCACGCCGGTGTTCGGCGTCCGCGGCCTCCCGCAGCTCCAGCGCGGGCGCCACCACCTCCGCCTTGCGCGCCCGCTCCATGCGCGCCTGCGCCTCTCTGTAGGCGTCGACGCGCTCCTCCATCAGCGCCGCACGCTCGCGTGCCTGAGCGAACCGCTGTTGCAGCCGCGCCAGTTCGCGTACGTCGGCCAGGGCGCGGTCGGCCGCGGCCTGCCCGGACTCGGCGGCCGTGAGGCTGCAGCGGGCGATCGTCAGCTGTTCGCGGGCGGTGCTGCGGGCGACGGCGGCGGCGCTCATGACGGCGTCGGCCAGTCCGGGGTCGCCCGGCGCCAGCTCCGCCAGGTCCATGGCGTCGCCCGCCGCCTGCTGCATACGGTGCGCGTCGGCCAGCAGAGCGGTGTCCTGGTCGCGCACCCGGGCCTCGGTGGCGCGCCGACGCTCGGCCAGGCTCTTCTCGACCTCCGCGAAGCGGTGCGTCTCGAAGAGGCGGCCCAGCAGTCTGCCGCGTGCCTCGGCGTCCGCGCGCAGGAACCGTGCGAAGTCGCCCTGCGGCAACAGCACGACCTGGCAGAACTGCTCGCGGCTCATGCCGAGGAGTTGGGTGATCTCCTCGCCGATCTCCTGGTGGGAGCGGCTGAGGTCCTTCCAGGCGCCGGTGGCGGCGTCGTACTCGCGCAACCAGCTCTGGGCCTTGTCGAGCGTCGTCCCCGCACCGCGCTTCTTCGGCCGCTCCCAGGCCGGCTGCCGGGTCAGCTCCAACCGGCGTCCGGCGACGGTGAGTTCGAGGGTCACCTCGGTACGGGTACCGGCCGGCGCATGGTCGCTGCGCAGCGAACCGCCCTGGCGGGCACCGGGCACCGAGCCGTACAGCGCGTAACACACGGCATCCAGGACGGACGTCTTGCCGGCGCCGGTCGGTCCGTGCAGGAGAAAGAGGCCGGCCGCCGACAACTCGTCGAAGTCGACGGACTGGGACCCGCCGAAGGGCCCGAAGGCGGTCATGTCCAGCCGGTGCAGCCTCATCGCGCCACCTCCCGGACAGCCCCGTCCGAGCGCACCGCGTCGAAGGCGTCCCGCAGCACGGTCCGCTCGTCTTCATCGGGCCCGGCGCCGCGCACATGGGCCACGAAGTCCTCGGCGATCTGCTGGTCGCTGCGTCCGGCGAGCCGCCTCGCATACGACACGTCCGGGTCCTCCGGCGCCCGCTCGGGGTCGAAGACCAGGCTCAGCGTGTGCGGGAAGCGCTCGGTGAGCCGGGCCATCGGGTCGGCCGGGCGGACCGGGTCGGTGAGCGTGGCCTCCACCCACGCCTCCTCGTGCCGGGCCAGGCCGGGGTCGGCGAGCAGTTCCTCCAGGGTGCCGCGGATCCGGGCCAGCGCACGGGGCACCGGGCAGTCGACGCGCTCGGCGGTCACCGACCCGTCGGCGGCCAGGTCGACGAGCCACATGCTCTTGCGGTGGGCGGCCTCCGAGAAGGAGTACGGCAGCGGGGAACCGGAGTAGCGCACGCGCTCGGTGATGGTCTGGCAGCCGTGCAGATGCCCGAGCGCCACATAGTCGACGCCGTCGAACACCCCGGCGGGGACCGAGGCCACCCCGCCGACCGTGATGTCCCGTTCGCTGTCGCTGGCCTCACCGCCGGTGACGAAGGCGTGCGCGAGAACGACGGAGCGGGTGCCGGGGAGGTGTGTGTCGAGGTCGGCGCGGACGCGGTCCATGGCGGCGGCGAGGACGGCCTCGTGTCCCGGCTTCTCCACCCCGAACTCGCCCTTGACCAGGGCAGGTTCGAAGTAGGGCAGGCCGTAGAACACCACGTAACCGTGCTCGTCCTCCAAGATCACCGGCGTCCCCGCCGACGAGGCATCGGTGCACAGGAAGATGCCCGCGTGCTCCATCAGCCCGGCGCCGACGCCGAGCCGGCGCGCCGAGTCATGGTTCCCGGAGATCATCACCGTCGGCACACCGAGCTCTGCGAGCCGGTGCAGGGCGTCGTCGAACAGCTCGACCGCGGCGAGCGGCGGGACCGCCCGGTCGTACACATCTCCCGACACGACCACCGCGTCCACCTCGCGCTCACGCACGGTCGTGACGAGGTGGGCGATGAACTCGGCCTGGGCGTCGAGCATGTTCACGCGGTGGAATGCCCGGCCCAGGTGCCAGTCGGAAGTGTGCAGAATTCTCAAGACGCCGCTCCGACCTGCATGTTTTCCCCTACTCCGCCCCGGAACCCAGCACCGAACCAGCACGGCCCTCGCCGACAGCACCGACCACGCTAACGCCTGCCGGCACCTGATCCATCACAGACCTCAATCTGCCACCCGCATCCGGCGTCAGATGACCGTAAATGTCCGCAGTTATCTGGATAGTCGCGTGACCAAGCCACCGCGATCCTTCGAGGAAAGGAGTGGATCCGGGGTGCGTTGCGCGTCCACGTCAGCCGTGATGGGCTCGTCCGATGAACCTTCTATTGACGGCGAGTGGCCTGCGCAACGAGACATTGCGGGATGCGCTGCGGGACATGCTGGGAAAGCCGTTCGGATCGGCGAACATCGTGTTCGTACCCACAGCGTCAGTCGCCGAGCCCGGGGACCACGGGTGGTTCGTCGAGGACATGAACCGGCTGCACGGCCTCGGCTGGCGGGAGTTCGACGTCCTGGAGCTGAACGGCCTGCCCCGGCAGATGGTGCTGGACCGGCTGCTCCACGCCGACGTCATCTATGTCGAGGGCGGCAGCCACTACCACCTCGCGCGCAGCATCACCGGCAACGGCCTGGCCGACGGCTTCCTGGAGGCGCTGGAGAGCCGGGTCTATGTGGGGGTCAGCGCCGGATCAATGATCTTCAGCCGGAATCTCACCGCACACTCCGCCGACGTCATCGGGGACACCGCGGACCTCCACGTGCTCGGCGCGACGGCCGTGGAGCCGCCGTTCGGCCTCTTCGACTGGTATCTCAAGCCCCACCTGTACTCGCCGCATTTCCCCGAGCGGGACGACGCCTGGGCTGACCGCATCACCGCGCGCGCCGACTTCCCGATCTACTTCATCGACGACGAGACGGCCGTTCGCGTCAGGGATGCCAAGGTGGATGTCATTTCTGAAGGCCGCTGGCGGTTCCATCCGTGACTCAACGCGTGATGGGGAGAAACCCCGTCGGATGGTCGATGATTGTCGATGTAACGATAAAACTGACTCCCCGTCGATAGGCTCGGACGATCTGTCACCGACAAGCCCATGGGGGTCTCGTGACACACCGTCCGCTCGCCGGATCATGCAGAGGGTTACGCCGTATCGCGGTCCTCACCGCACTCGCCCTGACCGTCCCACTGGCGGCGGCCACCACCGCCGAGGCACACAGCGGTGTGGAGGCCGCCCCGGGCAATCCCGTCATCGCCTGGAACATCCACGCCCAGACCGCCATCTACGACACCGCCAAGCAGTCGCCCACCGCCGGCAACCGCAGCTTCGCCATCGTGCAGGGCGCCGTGTACGACGCGGTCAACGCCGTCGCCGGCCGTCCGTACGAGCCCCTGGTCAGCGCGCCCCGCAGCCGCCCCGGGGACTCCACCGCCGCGGCGGTCGCCGCGGCTGCCCACGACACGTTGCTGTGGCTCTTCCCCGGGCAGGCCGAGTCGCTGAACGCGCGGTACGACGAGGCGCTGGCCGCGATCCCCGACGGCCGCGCCGAGGACGGCGGGGTGGCCGTCGGCAGGGCCGCCGCCGCGGCGATGACCGAGAGCCGCCGTGACGACGGCTTCGATCCCACCGCGCCGTGGACGGTCGGCACCGAGCCGGGCGAATACCGGCCCACCCCGCCCGGCTACGTCGGCGTCGGCGCCTGGGTGCCGAACCTGAAGCCGTTCGTCGTCCCCGACGCCGGCGCCTACCGGGTCAAGCCCCCGCCGGCCCTGACCGGCGCCGCCTGGGCCCGCGCCCTGAACGAGGTCAAGAGCCTCGGCGCGGCCGCCAGCACCGTCCGCACCGAGGACCAGACCGAGGCGGCGATCTGGTGGGACGACCCACAGATGGTCGAATGGTCGATCACCCGCCAACTCGCCGGCACGCACCACCTCAGCCCCCTCCGGACGGCCCGGCTGCTCGCCATGGTGTACGTGGCCTCCACCGACACCCTGATCGCCTGCTACAAGGCCAAGGCGCACTGGAACTTCTGGCGCCCCGTGACGGCCATTCCGCTCGCCGGTACCGACGGCAACCCGGCCACCGATCCCGACCCGGACTGGACGCCGCTGCGGGTCACCGCCCCGTCGCCGGAGTACCCGTCGGGCCACGCCTGCTTCACCACGGCGGTCATGACGGCCCTGGGTTCGTTCTTCGGCCGTGACGACCTCACGTTCGCCGCGTACAGCCCCGCCTCCGGCACGACCCGGCACTACGACAGCCTTCGGGCGGCGACAGCCGAACTCCTTCAGGCGCGCGTCTGGGCAGGCGTGCATTACCGCTTCGCCTCCGAGCACGGGCACCGGGTCGGGCTGGCGGTCACCCGCGACGTCCTGAACCACGCCTTCCAGCGGCGCTGACGCGGCCGTCCCTCTCGACAAAGGGCAGGCGGGCGGCTTCTGACAGGCAACTCAAAGATGTTTGCTGACAGTTGGCGCAGCAGGGAGCGTGGCACGCGAACCCGTGCCAGGTCGCTCCTTGCTCCGCCACCGGAGCGTCAGGGACCTTGACGAGGGTCGGCGGTGCGAGGAGATTGGCGGGACCGGGCCGACGGCGGCGCGGGCGGACTCCGCCTCCTGGTCCCGCCGACCGGCTCCGGTTGGGGGAATCGTGCCTGTCAGGACGTTCTTGCGGTTGGCCGCCGGGTTCACCACGGCAATGGCGGTGGCAGCCTCAACGGGGCTGATGAGCACCGCGCAGGCATCCCCGCGCACCACCCCGGACCCGGCGGTGATCACGGACTGGAACGCCATTGCCGTACGAACGATCTTCACCGAGGGGCAACAGCCCCCGCCGGTGGCGCAGTTGTACCTGGGTTTCGTCTCGACCGCCGTGTACGACGCGGTAGCGGCCATCGACGGCCGGTACGCGCCATACGCCAAGCAACCGCGCCCCCGCCCGCACGCCTCCTCGCAGGCCGCCGCGGCGACGGCGGCGTACCAGGTGCTCAGCCACTACTTCCCGGCGTCCGCGCAGGCGTTGGGCTCCGATTACGCCGCGTCGCTCGCGAAGGTCCGCGAGGGTGCCGGCAAGACGCACGGCATCCGGGCGGGTAAGGCGGCCGCTGCCGCCATGGTGCGGCTGCGTACAGAGGATGGCCGCGGCGCCGACGTGACGCTGGACGTGACTCCCGCGCCGGGGGTGTGGCGGCCGACGCCGCCCGCGTTCGCGCCGATGGCCTTTCCCTGGCTGGGGTTCGTCCGGCCGCTGCTGCTCAAGTCCCCGACCCAGATACCCCTGGCCGGCCCTGACGCACTGAACAGCACCGCCTACACCCGGGACTTCAACGAGGTGAAGGCAGTCGGCGTGGCGTCCAGCGGCAGTCGTACGCCGGCACAGACCGAGACCGCCCGGTTCTGGAACGACAACCTGCCCCGCCAGTTCCAGACCGCGTTCCGTGACCAGGCCACCCGTCGCCATCTGAATATCGCCGACAGCGCGCGGATGTTCGCCGTCCTCAACGCGACCGCCGCGGACGCGGCCATCGCCTGCTGGCGCGGCAAGTACGACCACGCCTACTGGCGTCCGAGCACCGCGATCCAGCTCGCCGACACCGACTCCAACCCGGCCACCACACCCGACCCGGCGTGGAGTCCGCTGGTCCCGAACCCGCCCTACCCGGACTACCCGAGCGGACACGCCTGCCTCACCGGCGCCACCACGGCCGGCCTCAGCCACCTGTTCGGGGCCCGGCACATCGACCTGACGGTGGACTCCGCCGTCACCGGCACGACCCGGCACTACGCCACCGCGGACGCGCTGAATCAGGAGACGAAGAACGCCCGGGTCTGGCTGGGCATCCACTTCCGCAAGGCGACGACCGACGGCAACCACCTGGGTCGCGCGGTCTCCCGCTGGGCGCTGTGGCACTACTTCCAGCCCGCCGGCCGGTGACACCTCCCCCACAGCAGAAGGCACACGGGCCGATAGCCGACGTCGGCGTCGGCGACGCTCGCGTCAGGCGTCCCCGTACGCCTCTCCGCCCAGTTCGAACCCGGCCGTCCCCGCGGTGGCGTCGGCCAGCCACGCCCGGAACGCCTCCACGTCGGCGTCCGGCAGCCCGATGTCGATCGTGACGGCCTCTCCGTACCGCACGTCCCGCACCTCGCGGCCGGTGGCGCGCAGGTCGTTCTGGACCTTGCCCGCACGTAGATGGTCGACGGTCACCGTGGCGAGGCGGAAGCGCCTGCGGGTGATCGTGCCGAGGGTGTCCAGGGCCTCGCCCACAGCACCGCCGTACGCCCTGATGAGGCCGCCCGCGCCGAGCTTGACGCCGCCGTAGTGGCGGGTGACGACGGCGACGACGTACCGCATGTCGCGACGGAGCAGCATCTGGAGCATGGGGACACCCGCGGTGCCACCGGGTTCGCCGTCGTCGCTCGCCTTCTGGATCGCGGCGTCGGCGCCGATGACGTACGCGTAGCAGTTGTGGGTGGCGTCCGCGTGCTCCTTGCGGACGGCCGCGACGAAGTCCTGCGCCTCCTGCTCCGTGGCGGCCGGGGCGAGGGTGCACAGGAAGCGGGAGCGGTTGACCTCGGTCTCGTGCACGCCCGTGCGGGCCACTGTGCGGTACTCGTCCTGCATCGGGCCAGCCTATGCGCAGGGCACGCGCGCGTGGACAGCTGCTTCCGACGCTACTACTTCCTGCCGCTACTACTTCCTGCCGTTACTTCTTCCCTCGCGGCACCATCATCGACGTCAGCAGGGCCCCGCCCGGAGCGAGACCCCGCCACGACGTGCCGTACCAGGCCAGGATGGCGATCGCCGACGTCGGGAACTTCACGCGGACTCTCTCCAGCGCGTCGTCGAGACTGTCGCCGGCGAGCGCGAGGACCAGTTCCTCCAGGCCGGGGTTGTGCCCGACCAGCAGCAGGGTCTCGACCTCGGCGGACACGTCGTGCACGACCGACAACAGGTCGGGGACGTCGGCCCCGTACAGCCGCGGGTCGTGGTTCACCGGCGGCGGGGTGCCCCACTGGTCGGAGGCCAGCTCCCAGGTCTGCCGGGCGCGGACGGCGGTGGAGCACAGCGCCAGGTCCGGCAGACAGTCGGCCTCGGCGAGCGCGATGCCCGCGGCGGGCGCGTCCCGGCGGCCTCGCGGAGCCAGCGGGCGGTCGTGGTCGGGGACGCCGTCCGGCCAGGCGGACTTGGCGTGCCGCAGGATGACCAGGCGGCGCAGGGGGCCGGTCCCGTAGCGGGCGTTCATGCCGGGGCCCCCAGATCGCGGGTGAGGTCGAGACCTAGGAGCCGGTCGGCGTAGGCGTACGTCTCGAAGCGCGCGCCGTCGGGGAGGCCGGGCTCGGTCTCCGCCCACCGCAGGGTCGCCAGCACCTCGGGAACGTCGAGATCGTCCTCCCATGCGGTACGGAGCCGTCCGCGCACCTCGTCGGGGACCGGCCGCGACGGCCGGTGCGCCCAGGCGGCGACGGCACTCCGCCAACGACGGAGCGTCTCGGCTGCCTCGTCGAGGGCGGCCTCGTCGAGCCGCACCGACGCGGCGCGCGGACGGGACAGCAGGGCCAGCCGCAGCGCGGCGGGGTCGGCGCCTTCGGGAGCTTCCGACTCGACAGGGGCTACGGCGACCCGGACGCCGTCGGGCGCGCTGCCGCCCTCGGTCACCACATGGATGACCTGTGCCTCGCCCAGGCCCGGCTCGGCGTCCCGGCTGTGTTCGAAGGGCCGGATGCCGAGTGCCGCAGCGCCCGCCACCAGTTCGGCGGGCTCCCGCTCGCAGCTCAGCAGCGCCCAGACGGGTGTGCCGCCGAGTTCCAGGGCACGGACGAGCAGATCCGCGGCGAGCAGCACCCGCAGACCCGTCATGCCGACGCCCGGCGGATGGGCCTCGACACGGGTCAGCCCTCGCCGGACGGGAGCGGCGGCGACAAAGTCGCCGGTACGGGCGTCGGTGATGCGCAGCACGGGGTGAGCGTAGGCGGACGGAGGGCCGTGCGCAGGGTCCGGCGCGAAATCCGGACCCTATGGCGGCAATCAAGGGGGCGCGTGAGTCGGCCGGGAACGGGAATCACGGCGCCGCCTCACCCGTTGTGCGCTACGACAGCTCTTCTTCAATGCCCAGGAGGCCAGCGGTGTACGGCGACGCAGCGACGGTCCGCAAGATCCTCACCGAGCTCGGCGACACCTGGGCCGTGGTGGGCCTGTCGAACAACCAGGGGCGCGCGGCCTACGGCGTCGCCGACGTACTGCAGCGCTTCGGCAAGCGGATCGTGCCCGTCCACCCGAAGGCCGAGACGGTCCACGGGGAGCAGGGATACCCGTCCCTGGAAGCGATCCCCTTCCCGGTCGACGTCGTCGACGTCTTCGTCAACAGCGATCTCGCCGGTGCCATCGCCGACGAGGCGGTCGCGAAGGGCGCCCAGGCGGTCTGGTTCCAGCTCGGCGTCATCGACGAGGCGGCGTACGACCGCACCCGGGCGGCAGGCCTGGAGATGGTGATGGACCGGTGCCCGGCGATCGAGATACCCCGGCTGGGTTAGGGTCCGGACGCGTACCAAGGCGCACTTCACCGCGAGGAACACAGATGCACGAGTCTCCTCCCTGCTGCTCGCCGTCGGGACGCGGGCAGACGCAGCCTGTGGCGCTGTCCGCGCCGCCGCCGACGGTGACAAGTGGTGGCTCCGCGGAAGGCATGGTGCCGCTGCCGGGCGGCGAGTTCCTGATGGGCGCGGAGGACAGCGAGGGGTTCCCGGCCGACGGTGAGGGCCCGGTGCGGGCGGTGCGGCTGGACGCGTTCCGTATCGACGCCTGCGCGGTGACCAACGAGCAGTTCGCGGCCTTCGTCGACGACACCGGGCACACCACCGACGCCGAGCGCTTCGGCTGGTCGTACGTCTTCGCGGGTTTCCTGCCCGGCGCCCTGCGCCGTGGTGCCCCGCGTCCGGAGCAGGCGCCCTGGTGGTGCGGGATCGAGGGCGCGACCTGGCAGCGTCCGGAGGGGCCCGGCAGCACGGTGGAGGACCGCGGCGACCATCCGGTGGTGCATGTGTCGTGGCAGGACGCGGCGGCGTACGCGGCCTGGGCGGGCAAGCGGCTGCCCACGGAAGCCGAGTGGGAGTACGCGGCCCGCGGCGGACTGGAGCAGCGGCGCTATCCCTGGGGCGACGAGCTCAACCCGGGCGGCGAGTTCCGCTGCAACATCTGGCGCGGCACCTTCCCGACGAAGAACACCGCCGACGACGGCTACCGCGGCACCGCGCCCGTGGACGCCTTCGACCCCAACGGCTTCGGCCTGCACAACGTCTCCGGGAACGTCTGGGAGTGGTGCGCCGACTGGTGGGCCACCGACCACACGACCGCGCACCGCACCAACCCCACCGGCCCCCGCTCCGGCACCGCCAAGGTCATCCGCGGCGGCTCACACATGTGCCACAGGTCGTACTGCAACCGCTACCGCGTCGCGGCCCGCAGCGCGAACACCCCCGACAGCACCAGCGGCCACATGGGCTTCCGCTGCGCGCAGGACATACGTCCGTGAGGCCAGGGCATACGGCCGTGAATCGCCTCGGCACTCCCGCCGCGGCGCCCCGGCGCCCCATAATGCACGGGTGACCTTCGCCGCCCCCCACGCCAACTCCCCCGCCCCGCAACGCTTTCCGGTCGTCATCGTGGGCGCCGGGCCCGCCGGGCTGGCCCTCGGCAACGTCCTGCGGGCCGCCTCCGTCGACTGTGTGGTCCTGGAGACCGAGACACGGGAGTTCATCGAGCGCCGGCCGCGGGCCGGAGTCATCGAGGAGTGGGCCGTACGCGCCCTGGAACGGCGCGGACTCGCCGCGAACCTGCTGGAGCGGGCCCAGCTGCACACCGAGTGCGAGTTCCGCTTCGCCGGTGAGCGGTTCCGGTTCTCGTACGGCGAGCTGACGGGGCAGCATCACTTCGTCTATCCGCAGCCGTTGCTGGTGACGGACCTGGTGCGCGAGTACGCGGACGTGCGGGGCGGCGCCATCCGCTTCGGTGTGCGGGACGTCAAGTTGCACGACCTGGACTCGGACCGGCCGTCGGTGTCGTACCTCTGCCCCGAGAGCGGTCAACGGCAGGTCCTGCACTGCGACTTCGTCGCGGGCTGCGACGGGGCGCGCGGAGTGACCCGGACCGCACTGCCGGCCGACCGGACCCGGATCGCGCGCCACGACTACGGCATCGGGTGGCTGGCGCTGCTCGCCGAGGCCCCGCAGTCGGCGGACTGCGTGCTGTTCGGCATGCATCCGGGCGGCTTCGCCGGACACATGGCCCGCAGCCCCGAGGTCACCCGCTACTACCTGGAGTGCCCGCCCGGCGACGACCCGGAGAACTGGCCCCACGACAGGGTCTGGTCCGAGCTGCAGGCGCGGCTCGGCGCGGCCGGCGCCCCGCCGCTCACCGAAGGGCGACTGATCGAGAAACGCGTCCTCGACATGCACAACTACGTGGTCGAGCCGATGGTGTTCGGGCGGCTGTACCTGGCGGGCGACGCGGCCCACCTCACCGCACCGATCGCGGCGAAGGGCATGAACCTCGCCCTGCACGACGCCTTCCTGCTCGGCGACGCGCTCGCCGCCCACCTCACGAAGGGCGACGACAGCGGCCTCGACGGCTATTCGGCGGCCTGCGTGAGCCGTGCCTGGGACTACGCGGAGTTCTCGCAGTGGCTCTCCGAGGTCTACCACGGCACCTCGTCCGGCGACCCGTACCGCGCGGGCACCACCCGCGCCCGGCTGCACCGCCTCTTCGAATCACGCCTCGCGGCGGCGGCGTTCGCGGAGGGCTATCTGGGACTGAATACCAGCGGCTGACGGTTACCGAGTTCAGTCATGCACAGGCCGGTCGCTGAGCCGGTGATCGGCCACGTTCAGCGCCTCGTCCACGAGCCGGCGCAGATGCCCGTCACGCAGCGAGTAGATCACCCGGCGCCCCTCCTTCCGCGTGTTCACCAGCCCCGCGAGCCGCAGCCTGGCCAGGTGCTGGCTCACCGCCGGCCGCGCCGCCCCGCACGCCTCCGTCAGCGTCGTGACATCGGCCTCCCCTTCCCTCAGGGCGTGCAGCAGCGCGAGCCGGGTGCGGTCGCCGAGCAGCGCCAGGATCTCGGCGGCGAGTGCGAACTGTTCCTCGCCGGGGGTGCGCGGATGCGCATGGTGCGCAGGTGACAGGTGCATGCGTGCGCTCATACGCACATAATGGCGTCGTGGACGGGAAGATGTCCACCAGCACGCAACGGAAGGGGACCCTCGTGAGCGACGGGCACCACCACGAGCACCACGGCACCCCCCACACGCACAAGCACTCCCTCCGCCACCGTCTGACGCACCTCCTCACCCCCCACTCCCACGAGACCGCCGACAAGCTCGACTCCGCCCTGGAGTCCTCCGCGCGCGGCATGCGGGCACTGTGGGTCTCGCTGGCGGTGCTGGGGGTGACGGCGCTGGCGCAGGCGTTCGTGGTGGCGATGTCCGGTTCGGTCGCGCTGCTCGGCGACACAGTGCACAACACCGCGGACGCGCTGACCGCCGTACCGCTCGGGATCGCCTTCCTGCTGGGCCGGCGTGCGGCCACGCGGCGGTTCACCTACGGCTATGGACGCGCCGAGGATCTGGCGGGCATCGCGATCGTGCTGACCATCGCCGCGTCCGCGGCCTTCGCGGGGTGGACGGCGATCGAGCGGCTGATCGACCCGCGGCCCGTCGCGCACATTCCGGCGGTCGCCGTGGCCGCCCTGGTCGGATTCGCGGGCAACGAGTGGGTGGCCCGCTACCGGATCAGGGTCGGGCGTGAGATCGGCTCGGCCGCACTGGTCGCGGACGGACTCCATGCCCGTACGGACGGATTCACCTCACTGGCCGTGCTGTTGGGTGCCGGGGGCGCCGCGCTGGGCTGGCAACTCGCCGACCCGATCGTGGGGTTGGCGATCACGGCCGCGATCACGCTGGTGCTGCGCGACGCGGCACGGGAGGTGTTCCGGCGCGTGATGGACGCCGTCGACCCGGCTCTGGTGGACCGGGCCGAGCGGGCACTGCGGGAGGTGCCGGGCGTGCGTGAGGTGGGTGAGCTGCGGCTGCGCTGGATCGGGCATCGGCTGCGGGCCGAGGTGGCGGTCGTCGTGGACGGTGATGTGACGGTACGTCAGGCACATGCCGTCGCGGTGAACGCCGAACACGCGCTGCTGCATGCCGTTCCGCGGCTCACCGCGGCCCTGGTGCACGCCGATCCGGCGCCGGTCCCGGGCGAGGCGGATCCGCATCTGACGCTGGCCCACCACACCTGACCGTCACACCGGAACGCCCAGCCCCTCCAGGACCACGGCTCCCGGCAGCTCGGCGAACGCCTTCCCCGGTACCAGCAGCTTGCCGCGTCGGCGCCCGCTGCCGACCAGGACGTACGGCAGGTCGACGACGGCCGAGTCCACCAACACCGGCCAGTCGGCGGGCAGTCCGATCGGGGTGATGCCGCCGTACTCCATGCCGGTCTCGCCGGTCGCGGTGTCCATCGACGCGAACGAGGCCTTGCGCGCGCCGAGTTGGCGGCGGACGACGCCGTTGACGTCGACCCGGGCGGTGGACAGGACCACACAGGCGGCGAGCGTGGTCTCGCCGCCGCGCTTGCCCGCGACGACCACGCAGTTCGCCGACTGCTCCAGCAGCTCCCGGCCGTAGTGCTCCACGAAGACGGCGGTGTCGGCCCACTCCGGGTCGGTGTCGACGTAGACGATCTGGTCGGCGGGGACGCTGCCGCTCCAGTGGCGTACGGCGTCGGCGACCGGGCGGGTCAGCTCGTCGAGGGAGTCGGGGGCCGGGGCGGCGGTGTCGAAGTGTCCGATGGGTGCGTCCATGACCGCACGGTAACAGGGCCGTCTCAGTGCACGGGCGGGACCGAGACCGCCATGACCATGCGCATCGGCGCCTTGCCCGTATTGCCGTACACGTGCGGGGTGTTGGCCTCGAAGGAGGCGCTCGAACCGGCCGGGATCTGGTAGTCCACGCCGTCGACCGTGAGCGTGAGCTCGCCTTCCGTGACGTGCAGCAACTCGACCGTGCCGGTGGGATGCGGATCCGAAGGGCTGCTCTCACCCGGCATCAGGAACCACCTCCACAGCTCCAGCGGGCCGGGGGCCTCGGTGCCCGCGAGGAGCATGTTGTAGCTGCCGGCGTCGGTGTGCCACAGCCGTACGGCCTGCTCGGCGGGGACGATACGGACCTTCGGGCCCTGCTCGTAGTCGAGGAGGGTGGTGATGCTGATCCCGAGGGCGTCGCCGATCTTGACGACCGTGCCGAGGCTGGGATTGGTGCGGGCCTGCTCGATCTGGATGAGCATGCCGCGGCTGACGCCGGACCGGGCGGCGAGCACGTCCAGGGTGTAGCCGCGCACCGAGCGCCAGTGCTTGACGTTGCGCGCCAGGGATTGGGTCAGCAGGTCGAGGTCCGACACATTCCGTCCAACATCTAGGCCAATATTCTGGATGACAGCGTTCAGTTCGTTGAACTACGGTGGGGGTGCAACCGACGCACCTGACGTGTTCACCGAACTGTACTGCGAGGGTACCCGTGACAGCATTCTTCGCCCTGGCCAGCAGCCTGTTGTGGGGGCTGGCCGACTTCGGCGGCGGACTGCTGACCCGACGCACCCCGGCGCTCACCGTGGTCGTCGTCTCGCAGACGATCGCGGCCGCGGTGCTCGGCGTGATCGTGGTGGCCACGGGCGCCTGGAGCGAAGCCGGTCCGCTGCTGTGGTTCGCCGTCGCGGCCGGACTGGTCGGACCGGTCGCCCTCCTCTGCTTCTACAAGGCACTGTCGCTCGGGCCGATGGGCGTGGTCTCCCCGCTCGGCACACTGGGCGTCGCCGTCCCGGTCGGCGTCGGGCTCTTCCTCGGTGAGCGGCCCGGCCCGGTGCAGGTCGCGGGGGTCGCGGTCGCCGTCCTCGGCGTCGTCCTCGCCGGCGGACCGCAGCTCAGGGGCGCGCCGGTGCAGCGCCAGGCCATCCTGCTCACGCTGATCGCGGCGCTGGGCTTCGGCACGGTGTTCGCGCTGATCGCGGAGGCGTCGACGACGATCACCGGTCTCTTCCTCGCCCTCTTCGTGCAGCGCGTGACGAACATGGCGGCGGGCGGCCTCGCGTTGTACGTCTCCGTGAAGAAGGGCGCCGCGGCCGTCCCGGAGGGCGGCTTCCTGTGGGCATCGCTGCCCGCACTGGCCTTCGTCGGGCTGGCGGACGTCGCGGCGAACGGCACCTACTCGATCGCCGCCCAGCACGGCCCGGTCACCGTGGCCGCGGTACTCGCCTCGCTCTACCCCGTGGTGACCGCCCTGGCCGCACGCGGCTTCCTCAGCGAACGGCTGCGCACGATCCAGGCGGCCGGCGCGGGCCTCGCTCTGGTCGGCACGCTGCTGCTGGCGACGGGCTGAGCGGGAGCACTCAGGCTTCGGCGTCCAGTTGAGCGAGCCTGGCCGCGGCCTCCTCGTCCAACTCCCCCAGCGCCAGCAACTGTTCGGGCGTGACGCCGTCCGGAATCGGCACCGGCGCGGGGGTCCTCAGCGGCGGCTGCCAGCCCTCACCGGGAGTCCAGCGTCGTACGACCCGGGCGGGCGCACCCGCCACCACGGCATGGTCGGGCACCACACCTCGCACGACCGCCCCCGCCGCCACCACGACGTTCCGGCCGATCCGGGCGCCGGGCAGGATCACCGCGCCGGTGCCGATCCAGCAGCCCGGCCCAATCTCCACCGGCTCCATCCGCGGCCACTGCTTGCCGATGGGCTGGTGCGGATCGTCGTACGAGTGGTTCGTGGACGTGACATAGACGTACGGCCCGAAGTAGCAGTCGCTGCCGATGGTGACCGTCGTGTCGGCGATGACATGGCTGCCGCGCCCCAGGACCACCCCGTCCCCGATGCGCAGGATCGGCTCAGGGCCGAGATCCAGGTCGGGCATCAGACCGGCGGTCAGGGTCACCTGCTCGCCGACGATGCAGTGGGATCCGAGGTGGATCCAGGGTTCGCCGAAGACCGTGCCGAGCGGGAAGGCGAGGCGGGTGGCTTCGCCGATGGCGCCGAAGTGGAAGCGGCCGGGACTCTCGGCCGTCACCGAACCCATGCGCTGCGCCCACGCCCAGCCCGCGTGGACGGCGCGCTGCGTGAGGCCGCGCCGCCAGGACGAGAACGTGTTCTTGCGCTTGAGCACCCGCTTACCGTACTGAGCGTTCAGCCCCCTGATGACGCCGAGGGGCTGTGATCTTCGCCCTACCAGGCGGCGGTAGCGTGCCGGTGTACCCCGGACGACAGGAGACGGTGATGACGCACAAAGCGCTGATCAAGGGCATCGGCGGCAGGGAGCCGAAGATCGACACGGAGGCTTTCGTAGCGCCCACGTCCACGGTGATCGGGGATGTGACGCTGGAGGCCGGGGCGAGCGTTTGGTACGGCGCGGTGGTACGCGGTGACGTGGAGCGGATCTCTGTCGGGGCTCAGAGCAATATCCAGGACAACTGCACGTTGCATGCCGATCCCGGTTTCCCCGTGAGCATCGGTGCACGGGTGTCCGTCGGGCACAACGCGGTGGTGCATGGGGCGACCGTCGAGGACGACTGCCTGATCGGGATGGGGGCGACCGTGCTGAACGGTGCGGTGATCGGCGCCGGGTCCTTGGTCGCGGCGCAGGCTTTGGTGCCGCAGGGGATGCGGGTGCCGCCCGGTTCCCTGGTCGCGGGGGTTCCCGCGAAGGTCAAGCGGGAGTTGACGGGTGAGGAGCGGGAGGGCGTCACGCTCAACGGCACGATGTATGCGGAGCTGGCCACGGCACACCGGGAAGAGCTGTGACCGCCGGCGGGTGACCTGCGGGCGGTCGCCGCACTCGGCCCCACTTCCGCAAATACTTGGCTAGCCACGTGATTGCTGGTACGTTCATTATGTGGCCAGCCACGCTTTGGGTGGCCGAAGACACTAGGAGTCATCGTGAGGGCAATAGTTTTCGACCGTTTCGGAGGCACGGAAGTGCTGCACGAAGCGGACATCGAGGTCCCGCAGCCCGGCCCCGGCCAGGTCCGCGTCCGTGTGAAGGCGGCCGGGCTGAACGCGCTGGACGGCAAGATCCGCTCCGGGGCGCTGGAGGCCGTGTTCCCGACGCCGCTGCCCGCCGTCCCCGGTGGCGAGCTCGCCGGCGTGGTGGACGCCCTGGGTGAGGGCGTGCAGGACGTACAGGTGGGCGATGAGGTGCTGGGCTGGTCGGACACCGGCTCGTACGCCCAGTACGCGCTGGCCACCACCGTGGCCCCCAAGCCCGCCGGCCTCGACTGGCAGCACGCGGCCGCGCTGCCCGTGGCTGGCGCGACGGCCGAGCGGGTCCTGGACCTGCTCGGCGTCACCGCCGGGGAGACCGTACTGATGCACGGCGCGGCCGGAGCGGTCGGCACCCTGGCGGTCCAGCTCGCCACGGCCCGCGGAGCGCGTGTCATCGGCACCGCCGGCGCCGCCAACCAGGACTACCTCACCGCGCTCGGCGCCACCGCGACCCTTTACGGCGAGGGTCTGGTCGAGCGGGTCCGGGCGCTCGCCCCCGACGGCGTGGACGCGGTGTTCGACCTGGCCGGGAAGGGCGCCCTGGAGGACTCCGTCACCCTGCGCGGCGGCACCGACCGCATCGTCACCATCTCCGACTTCCGCGCGCACCAGCTCGGCATCACCTTCTCCAGCAGCCCCGGGGAACGCTCCACCGCCGCCCTGGCCGAGCTGGCCCAGGACGCCGCGACCGGCAAGATCGTCACCACCGTCACCGCCTACCCGCTCGACCAGGCCGCCACGGCCCAGCAGGTGAGCGACGCCGGGCACGTCCGGGGCAAGCTCGTCCTCACCGTCGACTGATCACGCCCGTCTTTCCCTCTTTTTGATCATCCCCTGTTCATCACCGCACCGAAGGACCCTTCATGTTGAACGCCCTGTGGACACCGACCACCGTCGGTGACATCTCCCTCCCGCACCGCCTGGTCATGGCCCCCATGACCCGCAGCCGGGCCACCTCGGCAGGCGTACCGACCGAGCTGAACGCCGAGTACTACGCCCAGCGGGCCTCGCACGCGCTCGTCATCACCGAGGGCACCCAGCCCTCCGCCGACGGCCAGGGCTACCTCCTGACCCCCGGCATCCACAGTGCCGAGCAGATCGCCGGGTGGCGCAAGGTCACGGACGCCGTGCACGCGGCCGACGGCCGGATCGTCATCCAGCTGATGCACACCGGACGTATCGCGCACCCCGACAACACTCCGCACGGGCGCCTGCCGGTCGCCCCCTCGGCGATCCGGCCGGCGGGCGCAATGTTCACCGCGTCCGGGCCCCGGGAGATGCCGGTCCCGCGCGAGCTGTCCACCGAGGAGATCGCGGCAACCGTCGACGACTTCCGCCGCGCCGCGGCGGCCGCGGTCGCGGCAGGCGCCGACGGCGTGGAGATCCACGGCGCCAACGGCTACCTGGTGCACCAGTTCCTGTCCGACAACTCCAACCAGCGCACCGACGGCTACGGCGGCTCCCTCGACAACCGCATCCGCTTCGCCGTCGAGGTCGCTGCCGCCGTGGCCGAGGAGATCGGCGCCGACCGCACGGGCATCCGTATCTCCCCCGGCAACCCCTACAACGACATCGCCGAGTCCGACACCGCCGAGCTGTACCCGGCGCTCGTGCGCGCCCTCAGCCCGCTCGGCCTGGCCTACCTCCACGTGATCCACCCCGGCGACGAGGAGCTGCTGGGCACCCTGCGCGCGCTGTGGCCGACCACGCTGATCCTCAACCGGGCGGGCACCGACCTGCCCACCCGCGCCCAGGACATCGACCACGGCACGGCCGACCTCGTCTCCGTCGGCGCCCTCGCGCTCGCCAACCCGGACCTGGTCGAGCGGCTACGCTCTGACGCGCCGCTGAACACCCCCGACCCGGCGACCTTCTACGGCGGCGGAGTGGCCGGCTACACCGACTACCCCACCCACACCGTCTGAGGAACCCCACCATGCCCCGCCCCACACACCGCACCCCCTCCACGGCGAGCGAGGGGCCGATGAGCTACGCGATCTTCCAGCTCGCCCGCGCCCACCGCGCCCGCGCCGCCGCCATGCTCCGCGAGATGGACCTGCATCCGGGACAGGAACTGCTGCTGATGCAACTCCTCGACCGGGACGGCCAGACCCAGTCCGAACTGCTCGAAAGCGTCGGCCTGGACCACTCCACCGTCTCCAAGTCCCTGCGCCGCATGCAGGACGCCGGCCTGCTCGTCCGCGAGCCGGCCGAACACGACCGGCGCGTCCTGGTCGTCCACCTCACCGACAAGGGCCGCGCCCTGCGCGAACCCATCGCCGCCATGTGGCGCGCCCTGGAGGAGACCTCCGCACTGAACCTCTCGGCACAGCAGGCGGAGAGGTTCGTCCGCACCGCCTACGCCATCGCCGACGCGATCAACAGCGGCGCTCTTCCCCGGGACGAGTCCGCGTAACTCCCCTCGGCGCGAAGCCCGGTAAGCCGCGCCGCCAAATTGTGGCGCGCCCCCCGCTCATCCCGGCACATCAGGGAGTACGGGCTGAGCGGGGCCTCAGACGGGGACCCTGCCCCACCCACTCCCCCCATCCCCCACCACTGACCTGCTGGAAAGTGTGATCCCCATGACCACCACCCTCCCCGTCCTCGTCGTCGGCGCGACCGGCTCCCTCGGCGGCAAGGTCGTCGACGAACTGCTGGGGCGCGGCAAGAACGTCCGTGCCCTGGTCCGGCCGACCACCGACGCGAGCAGGCTCGAGAAGCGAGGTGTCGAGATCGCCCGCGGCGACATGCTCGACCTCGACTCGCTCGTCACTGCCATGAACGGCGTTGACGCCGTCATCACCACCGCCGCCGGCTACACCCGCGGCGGCAAGAGCGCCCACGACATCGACACCGTCGGCAACGCCAACCTCGCCGAGGCGGCCCACCGCGCCGGCATCCGACGGTTCGTCCTGACCAGCATCCTCACCAGCGACCAGACGCCCCAGGTCCCGCACTTCTGGCACAAGAAGATCGCCGAGGACAAGCTCGAACAACTCGGCGTCCCGTTTGTCGCGCTGCGCCCGGGGGCCTTCCTCGACCAGGTCGCGACCATGGCGGGCAACCCGATCGACAAGGGCCGGCTGATCTGGGTGGCCAAGGCCGGCGTCCCGCTGACCTTTGTCCACACCGCCGACCTCGCGGCGTACCTGGCGGCCGCCGTCGACGCCGAGGCCGACAACGGCGAGCGCATCGACATCGGCTGGGACCGCCCGGTCAGCATGCGCGAGGTGGCCGACCTGATGGGCCGCCGGGCCGGAAGGAAGATCAAGGTGTGGGCCGTCCCCTCCATCGTCGTCCGCGCGGCAGGAGCCGTCGTCGGCCGCTTCAACCCGGTGGTCAAGGACATGGCCGCGATGTTCGGCTGGTTCGACACCGGACGCTACGTCGCCGATCCCCGCCGCCAGGAGCAGCTGTTCGGCCCCGCCCCCACCGCCGAAGACGCCCTCGCCCGGTACACCGACGAGCTGGGCACGACGCAGCACCGGTGACGGGGCCGCGTCCGGTTCTACTCGCCGACGCCTACCGGTTCCGGTTCCTGGTGTGCAGGTGCTGCCTTCTTCGCCTTGCGCTTGATGATGAGCATCGATGTGAGGCCGATCAGGACCGCTGCCACCAGGCCCAGCCAGGAGAAGCGCTTCAGCCAGGACTCGGCTACGACGCCGACGTAGTAGATGACGGCGGTCGTGCCGCCGGCCCAGAGGATGCCGCCGAAGACGTTGGCGATGAGGAACTTCCAGTACGGCATGTGCAGTACGCCGGCGAGGGGGCCGGCGAAGATGCGGAGGAGGGCGACGAAGCGGCCGAAGAAGACGGCCCACATGCCCCACTTCTGGAAGGAGCGCTCGGCGGTGGCGATATGGCCCTCGCTGAAGTGCTTGGGGAACTTCTTGCCGAGCCAGGCCAGCAGGGGGCGTCCGCCCTTGCGGCCGATGGCGTAACCGATGGAGTCGCCGATGATGGCGCCGGCGGTGGCGCACGCTCCGAGGATGAAGGGGTCGATGTCGCCGTGCTGGGAGGCGAGCAGCGCGGAGGAGACCAGGATGATCTCTCCCGGCAGCGGGATGCCCAGGCTCTCCAGGCCGATCACCACACCCACCAGTACGTAGATGGCGATCGGAGGTACTGTCTCGAGCCATTCCTGGACGTGCAACGCCGCTTCCTCCCGATTCGGGTCCTGCTTCATTTCCCGGCGTACGCCCTGGTCCGGGCGCACGCCGGGAAGCCTACCGGGTCACACTGACACCACGGCGTCCCACAGGTTGCGGGTGTTCAGCGGGTGCTCTCCAGCCCTATCCGCGTACCTCTCCGAGCCCCCGCAGCCGCAGATCCCGTGCCGACGCCCCGACCCACACCACACGCAGGCCCGTGCCGAGGGCCCAGTCATGGCGGTTCGGGTCCCATGAGGAGAGGGTGCGGGCGGCGACGTGCACGGTGACGCGGCGCTGTTCGCCCCGGAGCAGGGAGAGCCGCCGATAGGCGCCCAACACCCGTACCGCCTGGTCGAGTTGGAGGTCGGGCGATTTCCCGACGTACACCTGCGGCACGGCGACACCGGCACGCCGGCCCGTGTTGCGGACGGTGAAGGTGACGTCGAGCCCGCGGCCGGCGGGGCGCACGGACAGGTCCTCGTAGGAGAAAGAGGTGTACGACAGCCCGTGCCCGAAGGGGAACAGGGGCGGCACGCCCTCGGCCTCGTACCAGCGATAGCCGAGGTGGATGCCCTCCGTGTACTCCTCACGGCCGCCGACACCGGGGTATCGGGCGGCGTCGCGGGCGACGGGATGGTGGTCGTCGTCGACGGGGAAGGTCTGGGTGAGCCGCCCGCCGGGGTCGCAGTCGCCGAACAGGACGGCGGCGGTGGCGGCGGCGCCCTCCTGGCCCGGGTAGTACATCTGGAGCACGGCGCCGGTGCGGGTGAGCCAGGGCATCGAGGTGGCGGACGAGGTGTTGAGGACGACGGTGGTGCGCGGGTTCGCCGAGGTCACCGCGTCGATCAGCTCATTCTGGTGGCCGGGGAGCGCGATGGTGGTGCGGTCCTGGCCCTCGGTGGCGTCCTCGTAGGCGAACAGGACGACATGCCGGGCGGCGCGCGCGGCCCGTACCGCCTCGGCGACGTCCTGCGTGCGGATCGCGCCGGTGGTGTGCCGCAGCCGGAACAGCTGGCCGGTGTCCCCGCCCCGCGCGGTGATCTTCAGGGCGTGCTTGCCCTTGGTCAGCTGCAGGGTCGTGCGCCGCACGGACAGCTGGTCGGGCGCGGTGTAGATGAGGCCGCCGCTGAACCATTCGCCGTAGCCGGGCTTGACCGGGAAGAGTTCCTTGCCGTCGACGAGGACCTTGGGGCGGAGGTCGGCCGCGCCCGAGTAGTGGATGACAAAGGTCCATTCATCGGTGTCGGAGACGGTCAGTTCACCGTCGTACGTCCAGGTCTTCCCGGCACCGACGCCCTGGCCCTCGCTCTTGAAGCCGGGTGAGAGCGCGGACGCCGGGAGCGGTCTGCCGTACAGGTCCTCGCCGAGCGCGTACGTCACCCTCCCTGCTCGTCCGGCGCGCGCCCGGATCGCGTCGAGGGGGCTGTCGGCGCGGTCGGGGACGACATGGGCGCTGCCTCCGCCGCTGACGAAGGGCAGTTCGCCGGTCGGGCCGATCACCGCGATGTCCCCGGCGGTCAGCGGGAGGGTGCCTCGCTCGTTGTGCAGCAGGGTCGCGCCCGCCTTGGCGACCTCCAGGGCGACGGCCGCACCCGCCTTGGCGTTCCGGCCTGGGCGGGTCGGAGCGCTGCCGCCGAGCAGGCCGAAGCGGTCCATCACGGTGAGGATGCGGCGTACGGCCTGGTCGATGTGGAGCTCGGGCACGGTGCGGTTCTGCGCGGCCTTCTTCAGGGCCTCGCCGTAATAGACGTCGCCCGGCATCTCCATGTCGAGCCCGGCGGTGAGGGACTTGGCGGTGCTGTGCGCGGCCCGCCAGTCCGTCATCACCCAGCCGTCGAAGCCCCATCGGGTGCGCAGGATGTCGGTGAGGAGGGCCTTGTTCTCGCAGGCGTAGGTGCCGTTGACCTTGTTGTAGGCGCCCATGACCGCGCCGGTGCCGGCCTGCACGGCCGCTTCGAAGGGACGCAGTTCGGTCTCGTGCATGGTCTGCTCGTCGACCCGCACATCGACGGTCGTGCGGTCCTTCTCCTGGTTGTTCATCGCGAAGTGCTTGACCGTCGCGATGAGTCCCTCGCCTTGGATGCCCTCGATCTCGGCGGCGACCAGGTCGGAGGAGAGCAGCGGGTCCTCGCTGAAGGTCTCGAAGTTGCGGCCCGCGTACGGGGTGCGGATCAGGTTGACCATCGGGGACAGCAGGACGTCCTGGCCGAGGGCGCGGCCCTCGCGTCCGATGACCTGTCCGTACCGGCGGGCGAGGGCGGGGTCGAAGGCGGAGGCCAGCAGGACGGGTGCGGGTAGGGCGGTGGCGTGCTTGGTGACGCGGACTCCGGCCGGACCGTCGGCGAGGCGCAGGGGCGGGATGCCGAGGCGTTTCACTCCGGGGACGTAGCCCGCCTGGCCGAGCGTGGCGGGGTCGGTGGCGCCGTGCAGCAGGGAGATCTTCTCGTCGAGGGTGAGCTTGGCGATGAGCGCCTCGACGCGGGGTGCGGCGCCCGCACCGGGCTTGCCCTGCGCGTGGGCGCGCGACGGCGGGGTGAGGCCGCCGGAGGCCGCCGTGGCGACGGCGATCGCTGCGCCCAGCAGACGCAGGGTGGATCGCCGGGAGACGGTGTCGGTCATGGGCCGTCACTCCTTCGGTGTGCGGGCACGACGGTGTGACCGCGGACGCGCCGGGCGCCCGTGGCTGCATTCGCCCTCTGAAACGCACTATGCGCCAGAACCGACTTGACACTCCGTTAGACACCACGGGCGCGACGGGAAAACTGCGTGCGAGGGTGGCTCGTGTTAATGAGTCATCTTCAGGGCACGTAACCCTGTGATCAGTGCAGAGCGGCTTCAAGAGTCGCGACGACGGAGTCGGTCGCTGCCGAAGCCGCGTGCAGTACACGTCCCTCGACCGGAAGATCGCCGGCATGCGCTCCCGGCGCCTCGGCCTCGGATTCGTCCCCAGCCCCGGCCCCGGCTTGGACGGAACGCGTCTGGTACCGCTCGGGCGGATCGTCCGGACCCTGCTCCGAGGGCCGGTCCGGAGTCTTCCGCACCTCCGGCTCGGGGGCACTGGACTCGTCGGGCGCGTCGCTCCCCGGGTTGAGCACCCACCTCTGGTCCGGGGATCCGTCCCGGTCGGTGACGACCACGTCCTTGCCCGGGCCGGGTGCGACGGCCTGCCCGTTGCGCCAGCGGAGCAGCAGCTCGCCGTGCACGGTCAGGTCGTACTGCACCTGCCCCGCGTGCACCACACACCCGGCCAGCGCGACCGATCCCCGGTCGGCGTCGGAGCCGAGGCAGAGGGTCGGATCGGCGAGGCTGCGCAGCAGACCGTCGTTCTCGTACGACCACTGCTGCGATCCGGCGGACGAACAGGCCGCCAGTACGGCCGCCGTACCGGGCTCCACCCGGCCGTCGCGCACATCGAGGCACGCGTCGGCGGCCGGGTTGTGGAATCTGCCGTGCCCGACCTCCGACGGCCGCTGCGCGGAGGCGGACGACGGCTGGGACGCCGTGCTCGGCCGGCCGGAACTGCCGCTGGGCACACCCCAGGTGGCCTGCGCGCCGGGGACACCGTTGTCTTCGGACCAGCCCTTGGCGGTGAGCACGGTGGCCAGCAGCGCGAGGGAGGTCAGGCCGACTCCGACGACGACGGCCTTCTTGTGCCGTCGGGCCGGGGCGAGGAGGCCGCCGGGTGCGGGACGGTGGCGGCCGCCGCTTCTCGGACGGGCGAAGGCGCGTGCGGCGGGCAGTTCCCGGCCCCCGCCGCGGCCGGGCCGTGAGTCGAGATAGCGGACCGCGCCCCAGCCGAGCACCGTTTCGGCGAGCAGCACTTCCAGGCCGCCCTCGAAATGACTCAGCTGCTCGGCGGCGTGACGGCAGTACCGGCACTCCGCCAGATGGCGTCGGACATCCGGCAGCAGCGCTCCGCCACGGCGAATCGGGACATCGAGGAGGCGGTTGTAGAAGCGGCATTCCGCGGAGGGCGCGAGTTCCCGGTGGGCGCGTACACAGCCCGCCCGGAATTGCTCCCGAGCCTGCTCGAGAGCGGCGGTCGCGGTGCCCGAATCCACCCCCAACAGACCAGCTGGTACGGATATGGGGTCGGCTTCGGCTTCGGTGTGCCAGAGCAGGCATTGCGAAGCCCCCGGAAGGGCTCCGAAAGCGCGCTCGGCGAGCCGCCGCCTTTCGGGCGTCACGGAGCGCGCCGCGAGCAGTCCGCGACCACCGGTCGGTTTGCGGAGTTCGGGCAGCACCGTGGAAATGCTCTCCTCGGCGGCCCACTCCTTGACCGTGTCCCGTACGGCCGCGAGGAGGCGGGGCCGCAGCGCGCCACCGGTGGGCCGGCCGAGCACTCGATGGAACGCCGCGGTGGCCGCCATCGTCGCCGAACTCTCCGTGGAGGCCAGGCAGATGACTGCGTAGTCGTATGTCGCCCGCCAGTGCCGGGTCAGCAGCAGCGCGACGGCTCGGCAACCGCCGTCGGGTCCGTTCAGCTGGGCGACGAGATTGCGGTCGGACTCCCCCTGGCTCGCTCCGGGCCGCGGCGGGTACGGGGGCCGTGGGGGGTTGGGAGAATGCACTGAGCCATTTCCTTCCAAGCCGCTGGACGGCAATGTGAATGACATCCGTCGGAAAGCAGGCGCCGGATTGGTGCAGACCGGAGAAAGACCCTGACCTTTACCTTCTCGCGGGAGGATCACTTTCGCACAAGCGCCTGACAGGAAACAAGAAGTTCGAGTGACCGATGTTCAAAACGCAAGAAATTCAGACTGTTACCAGCGGTATCCGCACCCGCATTCGAAAAATGCCGGGGTATGGCCGTCAAGTTGTGTGCGTCCAAAGCCGGTTGGCACACGAAATCTCCAACTTATGGCGAAGGCCCCGGGACGCGCCCGGGGCCTTCGTCTTCTTCACTGCCGACGGTCAGCCATTGGGCCGGAGCGTCCACACCACGGTCATCTCGCCGGTGACGGCACCGTCCTCGCGCTGGATGGCGACGGTCACCGGGAACTCCGGGCGCTTGCCCTCGTCGAGTTCGGCGACGATGTCGGCGGCCGGGCGGCCGAGCGTCGCGGTGGCCCGGACCGGCCCGAGCGCGATCTTCTTGAAGGCGATCTCGGCGTTCACCGGGAGGGGTACGGCCCGCGAGAGCTGGTCCCCGAAGGCGGCCAGGACGATCGCGCCGCTGGCCGACTCGCCGAGGGTGAACATCGCTCCGGCGTGCGGACCGCCGACGTGATTGCGGTACTCGCTCTGGTCCGGGAGGGCCAGCACGGCCTTCTCCGGAGTGGTCTCCAGGTACTCCAGGTTCAGGGTCCGAACCATCGGCACCGTGGCGGCGAGCAGTTCGCCGATCGACATCTGGTCTGCGCTCATGACCGGCATGTTACCCACGAGTAGCCCACGGTGGCCAGATCTGTGTGGCCGGAGTCATCACGTCCCTGACGACCGGAAACGGGTTTGGCAAGCAGGGGCCGGGGCGGGGATAGTCGCCCGGTGACCTCCGCCGCCGAATCCCGCGCCCGACGCCCGCGCAGGCCCGAGTGGGCGGGCCGCAACTACAGCCTGCTGACCGCCGCCGCGGTCGTCACGAACCTCGGCAGTCACGGCGCGCTGATCGCCGCCGCGTTCGCCGTGATCGAGACCGGCGGCGACGGCGGTGACGTGGGCCTGGTGGCCGCCGCCCGCACGCTGCCGCTGGTGCTCTTCCTGCTGATCGGCGGCGCCGTCGCGGACCGGTTGCCCCGGCATCGCGTGATGGTCGCGGCGAACGCCCTCAACGTCGTCTCGCAGGGCGCGTTCGCCGTGCTGGTCCTCGCCGGCGAGCCGCAGCTGTGGCAGATGATGCTGCTGACCGCGCTGGGCGGCACCGGTCAGGCGTTCTTCAGCCCGGCCGCGGAGGGCATGCTGCTGTCCACGGTCAGCGGGGAGCAGGCGAGCCGTGCGTTCGCGGTGTTCCGGATGGCGATGCAGGGGGCGGCGGTGGGGGGCGCGGCCCTCGGCGGCGCGATGGTCGCCGCGATCGGTCCCGGGTGGGTCCTCGCGGCCGACGCCGCCGCCTTCGCGGTCGCCGCATCGCTGCGGTCCTTCCTCGACGTCGGCCACATCCCGCCGCGCGAGCCGGGCGGCGGGCTCCTCGCCGATCTCCGGGAAGGCTGGCGGGAGTTCACCGGCCGGCCGTGGCTGTGGGCCGTCGTCGTGCAGTTCTCCGTCGCGAACGCCGTCGTCGCCGCGGCCGAGGCGGTCTACGGTCCCCTCGTCGCCCGGGACCACCTCGGCGGGGCGGGCCCCTGGGGTCTGGCACTGGGCTTCTTCGGCGCGGGCACGGTGGCCGGCGCACTCCTGATGACCCGCTGGAAGCCACGCCGTCTCCTCCTCGCCGGCACCCTCTGCGTCTTCCCCCTCGCCCTGCCCGCCGCCGCCCTCGCCGTGCCGGTACCGGTCGCCGCGCTGTGCGCGGTGATGTTCGTGACCGGGGTGACGCTCGAGGTCTTCGGCGTGTCCTGGATGACCGCGCTCCATCAGGAGATCCCCGAGGACAAGCTGTCGCGGGTCGCCGCCTACGACTGGTTCGGCTCGGTCGCCTTGGTGCCGCTGGCGACAGCGCTGGCGGGTCCGGCCGAGGAGGGTCTCGGGCGGACGAACGCGCTGTGGGGCTGCGCGGCACTGGTCGTCGTGGTGACCGCGGCAGCGCTGTGCGTGCCGGACATTCGGAACCTGCGCCGCACCACTACACCCGTGACCAAGGGAGCGCCGGGTGCCGACAACGGCTCAGCCGACGCCGAACGCCCCGTCGGGGGGCTCGGGTGACGCCACGGCGTCCGCGTCCCCGACCGGACGCGCGGCGCCCGTGAAGTGCCGTAGAGCGAGCCCGTGTTCGACGCGGGCCAGGAAGGCAACGCCGGGAGCACCGCTCAACCGATGCCGAACGCCCCGTCGGGGGGCTCGGGTGACGCCACGGCGTCCGCGTCCCCGACCGGACGCGCGGCGCCGGTGAAGTGCCGTAGGGCGAGCCCGTGTTCGACGCGGGCCGGGAAGGCGTCGGCGGCGGTGAGCCGGGTCAGCGCGCCGATGTCGACGGGATGGTGCGCGGCGACGAGGACCGCGTTGCCGAAGCGCCGGCCGCGCAGGACGGCCGGTTCGGCGATCAGCGCCAGCTCCTGGAACACCGTGGCGAAGGTGGCGAGTTGGGAGCGCAGGAAGGTGAAGGGCGTGGCATCGGCGAGGTTGGCGAGATAGACGCCGCCTGCTCGCAGCACCCGGTCGGCCTCCGCGGCGTAGGCGACCGACGTCAGATGCGCCGGCACACGTGAGCCGCCGAAGACATCCGCGACGATGACGTCCGCCGACCCGGCGGGCGCGTCAGCCAGCCACGCACGCGCGTCCGCGGCATGCAGGGCGATACCGGCCCCGTCCGTGAGCGGAAGCTGCTCGCCGACCAGCTCCAGCAGCGCCCGGTCGGCCTCCACGACGTCCTGCCGGGAGCCGGGCCGCGTGGCCGCCACATACCGGGGCAGGGTGAGCGCTCCCCCACCGAGGTGCAGGACGTCCAGCGGACTCCCCGGTTCGGCAACGGTGTCCAGGACATGCCCGAGCCGCCGCGCGTACTCGAACTCCAGATGCGTCGGCTCATCCAGATCGACGTACGACTGCGGCGCCCCGTCGACGGTGAGCAGCCAGGCCCGCTTCCGGTCGACATCGGGCATGAGCTTGGCGATGCCGTGGTCGACCGTCCTGGTCACGGGTATGGATTCGTTCACTCCCCCATTGTGCGGTGAGTGTCCCCGCCCAGGGGCGCGGGGCTGTGTCGATTTGCGGCTCCGCCGCGTGGGCGCGACCAGCCACAACGGCCCCGCAGTCCCCCACACACCTGTGCCGCCCTCAGACAAGGGCCGTAACGGTCCCCGCCCCCACCGTCCGTCCGCCCTCACGGATGGCGAACCCGAGCCCCGGCTCCAGCGGCACCTCGCGCCCGAGCTCCACGGTCATCGTGACCGTCTCCCCGGGCCGCGCGACGCCCACCTCACCGAGGTCGATGTCCCCCACCACATCCGCCGTACGGATATAGAACTGAGGCCGGTAACCGGAGGAGACAGGCGTCGTACGCCCACCCTCACGCGCCGACAGGACATACACCTGCGCCGAGAACCGGCGACTGGGCACGACACTGCCGGGTGCGGCCACGACGTGCCCGCGCCGGACCACATCACGGGCGACTCCCCGCAGCAACAGCGCCACGCTGTCCCCCGCCTGCGCCTCCTCCATCGGCTTGCCGAAGGTCTCCAGGCCGGTGACCACGGTGTCGACGGAGGCGCCGAGCACTTCGACCCGGTCGCCCACACGGACCGTGCCCCGCTCGACGGCGCCCGTCACCACCGTCCCCCGGCCGGTGATCGTGAGCACGTTTTCGACGGACAACAGGAACGGAGCGTCCACGTACCGCTCCGGCATGGGCACATACGTGTCCACGGCGTCCAGCAGCGCCTCCACGGACGCCGTCCAGCGCGGGTCGCCCTCCAGCGCCTTCAGCCCGGAGACCCGTACGACAGGCGCCGCGTCACCGCCGTACCCGTGCCGGGAGAGCAGGTCACGGACCTCCAGCTCGACCAGGTCGGTCAGCTCCTCGTCGCCCGCGTCGGCCTTGTTCAGGGCGACGACGATGTGGTCGACGCCCACCTGCCGGGCGAGCAGCACGTGTTCGGCGGTCTGCGGCATGATCCCGTCGAGCGCGGAGACGACGAGGATCGCCCCGTCGAGCTGCGCGGCCCCGGTGACCATGTTCTTGACGTAGTCGGCGTGGCCCGGCATGTCCACGTGCGCGTAGTGCCGGGTGTCGGTCTCGTACTCGACGTGCGCGATGTTGATGGTGATGCCGCGCGCGGACTCCTCCGGCGCCCGGTCGATCCGGTCGAACGGGACGAAGGACGCGGCGCCGCGCTCGGCGAGGACCTTGGTGATGGCGGCGGTCAGGGTGGTCTTGCCGTGGTCTACGTGACCCATCGTGCCGATGTTCAGATGCGGTTTGGTGCGCACGTATGCCGTCTTGGACATGGCTGTACCTCGAAGTCTCTGTCGCAAAGCCTCTGTGTGGAGAGCGGGGACCCCAAGGACTTGCCGACCCTCCCCCTGCGGGGTCCGCCGGACGATCCGGAGAGGGTCAGCTTCGGGCGCCGTCGGCGGCGGCCAGGAAGATCGCGACGGCAGCCTTCGGAGCATCCGCGACTGCGGATGCTGCAACGACGAAGGCGTACCGGAACATGGCTCCGATCATTGCCGACGCTTTGCCCGACGTCGAATGATTTATCGGGGCAGAGGAGAGGCAAAGGTGGCGGGGCAGAGGAGTCGGGGCAGCCGAGTTCAGGCTCCGTTCAGGCTCCGATGTTCTTCAGCGCCTCCCGCACCGACAGCGGCGCGAGCCTCCCCTGCTCCTGGGCCACGAAGGCCCGTACGGCCTCCGGATCGGTCTTGGCGTACTGGCGCAGACACCAGCCGATGGCCTTGCGGATGAAGAAGTCCGGGTGGCCCGACTGACGCAGGCAGTAGGCGAAGAGACGCTCGGTGTCGGTGTGTTCCTTGTAGAGCAGCTGGTGAAGCAGGGCCGTGCGGGCGATCCACAGGTCGTCGTCGGCGATCCAGGCGTCCATCTCGGTCTTCAGCTTCGGGTCGGCGGCGACCAGGCCTCCCACTACGTGGCAGGCGAGTGCGTCGACGGTGTCCCACCACGGGACGGTGCTCACCAAGTGCCGGGCCACCGGCAGGAAGTCCGAGGAACAGCGGCCGATGTGGCGGCGCAGATAGTCGACGGCGAAGTAGTGGTACTCCCGCTCGGGGAGCTGCCAGCAGCGCAGGGCGACCGCGGTGCAGTCGGTCTCGTCGGGGCGGGGAACGCCCTCCAGGACGATGCGGGACAGGGCGCGCCGCTCCGGTGTGACGAGGCCGAGGAAGGGAGCGACGTCCTTCATGTACGCCCGCAGGGCCACGGCGCGTTCCGGGTCGGCCGCGGCGGCATAGGTGGCGGTGAGCCGCTTCAGGACGGTGTCGGCAACATCGCTGCGGGGTACATCCGTTGTTCCCCCTCCTGTGACGCCCATGAGACGAACCATACGGCGATCACACACCTGAGTCGGTTAGTGTCGCCGAATGCTCGATGCCACCACCCGCTCTGGGGGCACCGCACCCACGGTCGCTCGCCCGGCCGACGCCACGGAGCTCGCCGACCTCGCCGTACCCACTCCGGGTGGCTTCGCCACGCGCTGCACGAGAGTCCTGCTGTCGCCGTGGTCGCGCCTGTCCCTGCTCGTCGCCCTGCTGGCGGCGGCCGGGGCATCGGTGCTGCTCTTCGAGCCCCAGAAACTCATGGCGCAGGGCTGGCCGCCACAGATCGGCGGTCCCACGGCGGTGGTGATCTTCGCGGTGGCGTACGGCCTGGTCACCGTGGCGTTCGTACCGCGGCCGCTGCTGAACCTCGCGGCCGGCGCGCTCTTCGGCTCGGCCCTGGGCCTGCTCGCCGCCATCACCGGCACGGTGATCGGGGCCGCGATCTCCTTCGCGCTCGGCCGGATGCTCGGCCAGGACGCCCTGCGCCCGCTGCTGCGCGGCCGGTTGCTTCATGCGGCGGACAGGCAGTTCAGCAGACACGGTTTCCGGTCGATGCTCGCGGTGCGGCTGTTCCCCGGGGTGCCGTTCTGGGCGGCGAACTACGCCGCCTCCGTCTCCCGCATGGGCTACTTCCCGTTCCTGCTCGCCACGGCGCTCGGTTCGATGCCCAACGTCGCCGCGTACGTCGTCGCCGGCGCCCGGGCCGGGGCGCCGACGTCTCCGGTGTTCCTGATCGCGGTGGCCGCCATAGCTCTGCCGGCCCTCGGAGGCGCGGTGCTGGCCTGGCGCAAGCGCCACCACCTGCGCCGCCGCTGAACCGGTGCGGGTGATCGCCCCCGGTCAGACCGACTCGATAACCATCGCGTTGGCGAGCCCGCCCGCCTCGCACATCGTCTGCAGGGCATACCGTGCGCCGCGCTCCCGCATCGCATGCACCAGCGTGGTCGTCAGGCGGGTGCCGCTAGCACCCAGCGGATGGCCGATGGCGATCGCGCCGCCGTGCACATTGACCTTGGCGAGGTCGGCACCGGTCTCCTGCTGCCAGGCAAGCACGACGCTGGAGAACGCCTCGTTGACCTCGAACAGGTCGATGTCGTCGAGGGAGAGCGACGCCTTGCGCAGCACCTTCTCCGTGGCCGGGATCACGCCGGTGAGCATGAGGAGCGGGTCGGAGCCGGTGACGGCGAAGCTGTGCAGCCGGGCCAGCGGGCGCAGGCCGAGGCGAGCGGCGGTCTCGCTGGAGGTGATGAGCACGGCGGAGGCGCCGTCGTTGACGGGGCTGGCGTTGCCCGCGGTGACGTTCCACTCGATCTGCGGGAAGCGCTCGGCGAACGCCGGGTCGTGGTAGGCGGGTTTGAGGCCGGCCAGGATCTCGGGGGTGCTGGACGGACGTACGCACTCGTCACGGGTGACGTCGTGCAGGGGGGCGACCTCCGCGTCGAACAGGCCGGCGTCCCAGGCCGCGGCGGCCTTGTGGTGCGAGGAGACCGCGAAGGTGTCCATCTGCTCGCGGGTGATCGACCACTTGGCGGCGATCAGCTCGGCGCTGATGCCCTGCGGGACGAGTCCCTCGGGGTAGCGCTCGGCGATGCCGGGGCCGAAGGGGTCGGTACCGGGCGGGACGTTCGACCACATCGGCACCCGGCTCATCGACTCGACACCGCAGGCGACGACGAGGTCGTACGCGCCCGAGATGACGCCCTGGGCCGCGAAGTGCACGGCCTGCTGGGAGGAGCCGCACTGGCGGTCCACGGTGGTCGCCGGGACGGTCTCCGGGAAGCCGGCGGACAAAGCGGCGTACCGGGTGGTGTTCATGGCCTGCTCGCCGACCTGGTCGACGGCGCCGCCGATCACGTCGTCGACCAGGGCCGGGTCGACGCCGGAGCGGGCGACGAGGGTGCGCAGGGTGTGGGCGAGGAGCTCGACGGGGTGGACGTGGGCGAGGGAGCCGTTCGGCTTGCCCTTGCCTATCGGCGTGCGTACGGCTTCGACGATGACTGCGTCACGCATGGTGCGGGCCTCCGCGACTAAGCAACTACATGACTACCGGTCAGTAGGAAATCCAAACTCACCATAGCCCAGAGGGTTGGAAAATCAAACCCTCCTCTAGACTGGCGTCATGGCCGCCATGAAAGACGCCCGCCCCTGCTCCATCGCCGACACCCTGGCGCTCGTCGGTGAGAAGTACTCGCTGCTCGTCCTGCGGGAGGTGTGCCTCGGCAACGGCCGCTTCGACCAGCTCGTGCGCAACATCGGCGCCCCGCGCGACATCCTGGCCACCCGGCTGCGCCGCCTCGTGGACGCCAGGATCCTGACGAAGCAGGCCTACAGCGAGCGCCCGCAGCGTTTCGAGTACCGGCCGACGCAGGCGGGGCTCGAACTGGAGCCGGTCCTGATCACGCTCATGGCGTGGGGCGACCGCCATCTCCGCGAGGACGACGACCGCCCCATGGTGATCGAGCACATCTGCGGCAATGAACTGGTCCCCGTCGTCACCTGCTCCGCCTGCGCCGGCGCGGTGCACCACGAGGACCTGACGGCCCATCCGCAGACGCCCGGCTGGACGGTGTCGGGACCGACAGCGGCGTAAGCCTTCAACAGGCCGCTGTCCTCACCAGGGGTGCGCCTCCAGGTACTTGGCGACCTCGTCCCGCTCCCAGGCTCCGTCGGCCACGACGACCCGGTAGCGGCGGGTGAGGGTGTCGCCGGGCGCGAGTTCCAGTTCGTCGAAGAAGGCCCAGGAGGGGGCGACACCGGCGAAGGGTTCGTTGCGGACGAACCAGTGGGCGGGGTGGGCCCCTCGGTCGCCGAGGTGGTCGTTCTCGGGGGCGTGCTCGAAGACGAGGGTCGCGTGGCCGTCGGTGCCGTCGTGTTCGCCGGAGAGGGCGAGCCAGGGCGCCTGCGTGCCCATCAGCTCCGGGCCCTCACCGTCCGGCCCGATGATCCGCCCGTCCCGGAAGGCGCGCGGGCCGCGCCAGAACAGGCCCGTATAGCCGGCCAGTTCACGCCCAGCGGTGGTCGGGCTGCCGAACCGCAGCGGCTCCTCGCGCCGGTTGGTGACCGCGGTCGTCCAGGTCAGCGCCCAGGACCCCGTGCCCGGATCGACGTCGTGCACCTCGATCCGGCGCTCCTCCTCGGCCCACAGCTCTCCGTCGTAGGGGTGCCACGTCAGCCGTTCGGCGATGACGAGCCGATCGTCGTCCGAGGAGATCTCGTCGAAGCCGACGTGCGCCATCGACCCGACCCGCTCCGGGAGTTCGAGATACCCGTGTCCGTGCACATAGGTGTTGCCGCCCCACAGATTCGCCCCGGACAGATGCGAGGCCGTGAGCGACAGGCCCTTGTGCCAGCGGTGGTCGTTGGGCCGGTAGTCGGTGACGACGTCGCCCGCGAGGGTCCGCAGCGGATGGACGTACGGCCTCGGCGCCTCCCAGGCCGCTTCCGGCCGGTACACATAGGCGAGCAGTTCCACACCGGTGACCGGCTCGGTCACGGTGACGCGGTCGCCGTACGCGTGTGTGATGCGCAGCCCGGTCACGCCGAGACCCCCTCGCCGACGACGGGGGCCCAGCCGGGAGCGCCGCCGTGCATCGCCGCGTAGTACGGGTCGCCCGGGCCGATCTCGCCCGCCTTCACCGTCGCGTCCGTGAACGCAGACTTGTAGAGCGCGGCGATCAGCTCCAGGCTCGTCCGCCCGTCCGCGCCACTGCTGCGCGGTCGCTGTCCGGCCCGCATGCTCGCGACCAGCTCCCTCAGCTGCGCGAGATGCGAACTGGGCACGTCCTCACCGAAGTCCTGCCACCGCGCGGCCAGTTCGGCGGGCACGTCGGACGCCGGGGTGATGCGCCAGTGGGCGTTGCTGTGGCCGTAGAGGTGGGTGAGTTCGACGGTGGCGCGGGCGCAGTCGATGCGGATGCGGCTGACCTCGTCGGGCGACAGAACGCTGTTGACGACGGTCGCCAACGCGCCGTTCTCGAAGCGGACCAGCGCGGTGGAGACGTCCTCCGTCTCCACGTCGTGCACCAGCCGTCCGGCCATCGCCCGGACCTCGCTCCACGGGCCGAGCAGATCGAGCAGCAGGTCCATCTGATGGATCCCGTGCCCCATGGCCGGACCACCGCCCTCGGTCTGCCAGCGCCCACGCCAGGGCACCGCGTAGTAAGCGGTGTCCCGATACCAGGTGGTCTGGCAGTGCGCGACCAGCGGCCGCCCCAGAGCCTGCTCGGCGAGCAGCCGTCGTACATGCCGGGAGCCCGAGCCGAAGCGGTGCTGGAAGACGATGGCGGCATACGGCCCGCCGTCCTCGCCCTCCGCGGCCTCGACGGCGTCGAAGTCGGCCAGCGTCGGCACGGGCGGCTTCTCGCACCACACCCAGGCACCGGCGCGCAGCGCGGTGATGGTCTGGTCGCGGTGGAGCGTGGGCGGCGTGCAGATGGTGACCAGGTCGGGCCGCTGCTCCCCCAGCATCCGGTCCAGGTCGGTGTACGCGTGCGGAATGCCGCTCTCCGCGCAGCAGGCCTCGGCCGAGGCGGCGTCGATGTCGACAGCGGCGACGACCTCGACCTCCCCCTCCTCGGCGAGCCGCGCCAGCGCGGGCAGATGCGAGTCACGAGCGATCGCACCGGTGCCGACGACAGCGACCTTGATACGCCGGCCGGCGAGTGCGGCGGAGCGCTCACCAAGCGGGCCCGGTGAAGTCGACTGCGGTACAGCAGCGCCCCGAAGGGGCGCGGGGAACTGCGCGACCAGCCCCGACGCGCCCGCAGGCGGCCGACGGCCCATCGCCACACTTCCCGCGGACTCGGATGCAGGCATCGAACCGATCAGCACTCCTCAGGGGACGAGCAGGACTCCCCAGGGAGCCAGCAAGCGCTTTCTCTACCGCTGCAACGTAAGCGCCGCCCCCATCGCAGGTCAACACCGTCGAACCCGGTGCCACCGCCCGGCTGCGACGCCCCTGTGCCAGGGCTGTCGGCCGGGGACGCTACGCTTCCCCCCGACAACTGTGATCACCGCACCGGCGGCTGGGGGCTCCCGTCGTTCCGGCCCGACCAGCACTTGGACTCCGTAACTTCATGTCTTGGTTTGAATCCCTCATCCTCGGACTCGTCCAGGGGCTGACCGAGTTTCTGCCTGTCTCCTCCAGCGCGCACCTGCGGCTGACGGCGGCCTTCTCGGGCTGGGAGGACCCGGGCGCGGCCTTCACCGCGATCACCCAGATCGGCACGGAGACCGCGGTGCTGATCTACTTCCGCAAGGACATCGGGCGGATCATCTCGGCCTGGACGAAATCGCTCACCGACAAGGCCATGCGCAAGGATCACGACGCGCAGATGGGCTGGCTGGTGATCGTCGGCTCGATCCCGATCGGCGTGCTCGGCGTCACGCTCAAGGACCAGATCGAGGGGCCGTTCCGCGATCTGCGGATCACGGCGACCATGCTGATCGTGATCGGCGTCGTCATCGGCGTCGCCGACCGGCTGGCAGCGCGCGACGAGAGCGGCGGCCGGCATCGCGCCGCCAAGGAGCGCAAGCAACTCGCGGACCTGAACGTGAAGGACGGCCTGATCTTCGGCGTCTGCCAGGCCGCGGCCCTCATCCCCGGGGTCTCCCGCTCCGGCGCGACGATCAGCGGCGGCCTCTTCATGGGCTATCAGCGCGAGGCCGCGGCCCGCTACTCGTTCCTGCTCGCCATCCCGGCTGTACTCGCCTCCGGCCTCTTCGAACTCAAGGACGCGATGGAGACCGGCCACGTCTCCTGGGGGCCGACGGCCTTCGCGACGGTGATCGCGTTCGGGACCGGATATGCCGTCATCGCCTGGTTCATGAAGTTCATCTCGACCAAGAGCTTCATGCCGTTCGTCTGGTACCGCATAGCGCTCGGCATCGTGATCGTCATACTCGTGACGGCGGGCGTCCTGAGCCCGCACGCGGCGGAGTCGGCGGGCTGAGCCGGCCCCGTACCCGTGACCAAGCCCATACGGAATGAGTAGCGACCCGGTAGCGCAGTGTCAGTGCTTGCCCCTAGGCTTGCCCGCATGCCCCGCGAATCCGTGTCCTCTGGTTCCTTACGGTCTGCCGCCGAGGTGAATGAGCAGATCCGCGCGCTGTGGATGCGCGCGGGCGGCTCGCTGTCGGCCGAGGAGCGCGCGGAATACGAGCTGTTGGTGGTCGAGTGGGCGGCCGCGATCCGTGGCGATGTGATCGAGGCGGCCTGAGCGTTCGGCGAACCGGCAGGTCATATTCCGCCCGAGACCCGCAGCACCGCCCCCGTCGCATAGGACGCGTCCGGTGACATCAGCCACGCCACCGCCGCCGCGATCTCCTCGGCCTGTCCCGGACGGCGCAGCGGGATCCTGTCAGCCGCGCGCCGGGCGCGATCCGGGTCGCCCATGGCCGCGTGTATCTCCGTGTCGATCACGCCGGGGGCCACGGCGTTGACGCGGATGCCGTCAGGTCCGAGTTCCTTGGCCAGACCCAAGGTCAGCGCGTCCACGGCCGCCTTGGTCGCCGCGTAGTGCACATACTCGCCGGGGCTGCCGAGGGTCGCCGCGGCCGACGAGACGTTCACGATCACGCCGCTCCCCCGCGCCGTCATCAGCTGTGCCGCCCGGCGCGAACACAGCAGCGCGCCCAGCAGGTTGACGTCGACGACCCGCCGCAGGACCGCGGGGTCCGTGTCCGCGAGCCGCCCCAGCAGGCCGGTCACCGCGGCGTTGTTCACCAGCCCCGTCACCGGCCCGAGTCGCTCCTCGGCCACCTCGAACAGCCGCGCCACATCCGCCTCGACCGATGTGTCCACCCGCACCGGCACCGACCGCCCGCCGGCCTTCCGCACCCCGTCGGCCACCGCCTCGGCGGCCTCGGCGTCCCGGACGTACCCCACCACGACGTCGTGCCCCTCCGCCGCGAGCCGCAGACAGGTCGCGGCGCCGATGCCCCGGCTGCCGCCGGTGACCACGGTGACGGGACGGCTCATTCGGTACCTCCTGGCTCGCTGACGGCATGAAGATCGCCCCAGCTTCGCAGAGGGGGTGGGGCCTCTCGTACGGTCCCCCTGGTGAACGGCCCTCGAATATCGCCGCGTACCCCTTGGCTCGGCCGGTCACATGCCCAAAACTGAGCCGATGACGCAGCGTGTGGAGCTTGCCGCCGTGATGGACCGGCTGGCGGTCGACGGAGTGATCACCGACTATGCGGTGGCCGTGGACGACGGCGACTGGGAGGCGTACCGGCAGTTGTTCACGGCGGACGGGCGGGCGGACTACCGCTCGGCCGGCGGGATCGAGGGAGACGCCGGGAAGATCGCCGAGTGGCTCGCGGAGACTATGCGGCTGTTCCCCATGCGGCAGCATCTGATCGTCAACCGCCAGGTGCGGTTCGGGACCCTGGAGCAGGACACCGGCGACACCGCACGGGTGCAGGCCGACTATGTGAATCCGATGCGGTTCGCCGGTGACGACGGTGGATCGGCCGCTCCGGACTTCCTGTGCGGCGGCCGTTACGCCTTCTCCTTGACGCGTACGTACGACGGCTGGCGGCTGCGCGAGGTCGTGGTGCAGGAGAAGTGGCGCCGCATGCCGACCGGCGGCCCAGGCCCTGATCGGGCCGACGCGACCGATAGCCGACGCCCCTGACCGCCCCGGCGTGATCAAGTCGGCCGATGCCGTCTGTCCCGCGATCATCCGGGCGCGCACACTGGAGGGAAACCGGTCTGGGAGGCGCCGTATGAAGTCGTTCGGGCAGTGGCTCACCTCCCCATGGCGCCGGTCCGCGCTCGCCGCCCTGGCCGGCGTCCTGCCCGTGCTCGCGTTCCCCGCGCCGTCGCTGTGGTGGTTCGCCTACGTCGCCCTGGTCCCCTGGATCGCGCTGATCCGCTCCGCGCCGACCGGGAAACGGGCGCTGTACGACGGCTGGAGCGGCGGCTTCGGGTTCATGGTGGCGATGCACCACTGGCTGCTGCCGAACCTGCACGTCTTCACCTTCGTGCTCGCGGGGCTGCTCGGCGCTCTTTGGGCCCCCTGGGGGTGGCTGGTACGGCATTTCCTCGCCGGGGTGCCGTCCGCGGGCCGGATCGCCGCCGCGCTCGCCGTGCTGCCGGCCGGCTGGCTGATGGTGGAGCTGGTGCGGTCCTGGCAGGGGCTGGGCGGGCCGTGGGGCATGATCGGCTCCAGCCAGTGGCAGGTCGAACCCGCGCTGCGGCTCGCCTCGGTCGGCGGAGTGTGGCTGCTGAGCTTCCTGGTGGTCGCCGTGAACGTCGCGGTCGCCGTGCTCGTGGTGATACGCGCGTCCCGCGTGCCCGCTGTCGCCGGGCTCGTCGCGACCGCGACCGCCACCTCCGCGGTCTGGATGTGGTCACCGCGCCCCGACACGGACGGCCGGATGCGGATCGCCGTCGTCCAGCCGGGCGTCGTCGCCGGCCCCGACAACCGCTTCACCCGCGAGGAGCAGCTCACCCGCGAACTGGCCGGGCAGGACCTCGATCTGATCGTCTGGGGCGAGAGCAGCGTCGGCTACGACCTGGGCAGGCGGCCCGACCTTGAGCGGCGGATCGCCGCGCTGTCCCGTGAGACGGGGACGGACATCCTCGTCAACGTGGACGCCCGGCGATCCGACCGGCCCGGCATCTACAAGAGCTCGGTGCTCATCGGCCCGAACGGCTACACCGGCACCCGCTACGACAAGATGCGGCTCGTCCCCTTCGGCGAATACGTCCCGTTCCGCTCGGTCCTCGGCTGGGCGACCTCCGTCGGCGAGGCGGCGGGCGAGGACCGCAGGCGCGGCACCGGGCAGGTCGTCATGGATGTCGGCCAGGGGCTGCGGGTCGGGCCGATGGTGTGCTTCGAGTCCGCGTTTCCCGACATGAGCCGCAATCTCGCCGACGACGGCGCCGACGTACTGATCGCGCAGTCGGCGACCTCGACGTTCCAGCAGAGCTGGGCCCCCGAGCAGCATGCCTCGCTCGCCGCGCTGCGTGCCGCCGAGACCGGCCGCCCGATGGTGCACGCCACACTGACCGGCGTCTCCGCGGTCCACGGGCCCGACGGAGAGCGGGTGGGCCAGTGGCTCGGTACGAGCGAGAGCGCCTCGCAGGTCTACGACGTGCCGCTGTCCCACGGTGTCACGCCGTACGTCCGCTTCGGCGACTGGGTGGTGCGGGCCGCGCTGCTGATCATGGCCGCGTGGTGCGCCGTAGAGGGCCTACGGACGCTGCGGTTCAGGCGGCACGCTCCTCGACCGCCTGTACAACCCGCTCGCACAGTTCGTGGGTGGCCAGCGCGTCACGGGCACTGAGCACCTTGCCCGCCCGCACCGCGTCGAGGAAGGCACCCGCGGCCTGCTCGATGCCGCGCTGCCGGGACACCGGCACCCAGTCCCCGCGCCGCCGCACCGTCGGCTGCCCCTTGTGGTCGATCACCTCGGCGAGATTGACCACCTGACGCTTGGTGTCCTGTCCGGACACCTCCAGGATCTCCTCGGCCGAGCCGCTGAGCCGGTTCATCACACCGAGCGCGGTGAAGCCGTCCCCGGCGAGCTGGAGCACGACGTGGTGCAGCAGGCCGCCCTCGGTGCGGGCGCGCACGGTCACGTCGTCGACCGGGCCCGGCACCAGGAAGCGGAGTGTGTCCACGACATGGATGAAGTCGTCGAGGACCATCGCGCGCGGCTCCTCCGGCAGCCCGATCCGGTTCTTCTGCATCAGGATCAGCTCGCGCGGATGATCGGCGCACTGCACATACCCGGGCGCGTACCGCCGGTTGAACCCGACGGCCAGCGACACGCCCCGCTGCTCCGCGAGCGCCACCAGCCGCTCGGAGTCGGCGAGTTCGTACGCCAGCGGCTTGTCGACGTACGTCGGTACGCCCGCCTCCAGCAGCCGGGCCACGATCTCCGGGTGCACGACGGTGGGCGCGTGCACGAACGCGGCGTCGAGGTCCTGGGCGAGGAGCGCGTCGAGGTCCCGGTGGCGCCGGGTGCCGGGGAGGTGGAGCGTGTCGGCGACGCGGTCGAGCGTCGCGGGTGTGCGGGTCTGGAGGTGCAGTTCGACGTCCGGCTGCGTCGCCAGCACCGGCAGGTACGCCTTCTCCGCGATGTCACCGAGTCCGATGCAGCCGACCTTCACGGGGCGTGCTCCTCTGACCGTTGCCTGCCTGGGTCTTTCCCGGCAGCATACGGCGGCTGCGGTGGCCGCCAGTCGACGACCCCGTCGAAGCTCCGCAGGAGCAGCGCCGGTCCGGCCTTCGACAGCGCGGCGATCAGGGTGTCGCGTACGGCCATGATGGTCCGGTTACCGGTCAGGTTCAGGCGCGCGACCCGCACGGCATGCCGGGCGACGGCCGTCGTACGAAGCAGCCGCGCCGCCGTATAGGCAGCGAGGTCGTCGCAGTGGTGCGCGAGCACGATCGCGTCCTCGATGGCCTGGTTGCCGCCCTGACCGAGCGTCGGGGGCATGGCGTGCGCGGCGTCGCCGAGGAGGGCGACCCGACCGCGGTGGAAGGCGGGCAGCGGGTCGGCGATGTGGTGGACGTCGTGACGCAGGACGTCCTCGGGGCGGGCCGCGGCCAGGACGGCGGGGATCGGGTCGTGCCAGTCGCCGAACAGGCGGACCAGCTCGGCCTTCTCGTCGTCGGGCGCCCGCTCCCCCGCCGGGGCCAGGGCGGCGGCGTACGCGTAGACCCGACCGTCCTTGAGCGGCTGTGTGCCCCAGATACGGCCCCTGCCCCAGGTCTCGTGCGAGGCGGGTTCGGCGCCCGGCACGGGGATCACGACGCGCCAGGTGGTGAAGCCGGAGTAGACGGGTCCGGGGTGCTCGGGGAACAGGGTCCGCCGTACGCCCGAGTGGATCCCGTCGGCAGCCACGACCAGGTCGGCCTCCCACTCGCCCTCGGGCGTGCGCACCCGGGCCGGGCGATCGGCGTCGCCGGGGTCGGCGAGGGTCGCGGTGGCCGCCGTGCGGACGGCGTCCGGCGGGAGCTGTGCGGCGAGGCTGTTGATGAGGGTGGCGCGGTGGAGGAGGACGAGGGGGTCGCCGAAACGCTCGGCGACGGCCTCGGCGTTGGCGCGGGAGAGCCACCGCCCGCCGGGGGTGCGCAGGCCTCCGTCGCCCTGCCAGGCGGCGAGGTCGCGGATCTCGTCGCCGAGGCCGATGACGTCCAGGGCGCGCAGGGCGTTGGGGGCCAGGGAGATGCCCGCGCCGACCGGGTCCAGCGTGCGGGCCCGCTCCAACACGGTGACCTGCAGGCCGCGTTGATGCAGGGCCGCCGCCGCGGTCAGGCCGCCGATTCCGCCGCCGATCACGACAACCTGCGATGTCTGTGCCATGGCTCCTCCTCAGACCTTCACTACAGGTGTAGTGAGGTGCTGCACCGACGGTACTACAGGCGTAGTGCGGGCGGTAGGTTGACGTCCATGTCCGAACGCACCGAGAGCCCCTCCCGCACCGACCTCGTCGCCGACACCGCGCTCGCCCTGCTCGCCGAACGCGGGATGCGCGGGCTCACCCACCGGGCGGTCGATGAGGCGTCAGGGCTCCCCCAGGGCTCGACGTCGAATCTGGCGCGCACCCGGCAGGCACTGCTGGAGCTGGCCGTGCGCCGCCTCGCCGAGCGCGAGTCGCGCGTCCTGGCGCTGCACGAGATGCCGGACCCGCGGGGTGGCCGCGACTCGGTGGTGGACGGCCTGGCGCTGGCCACGCACCGCGCCCTGACCCACCACCGCGACCTGACGCTCGCTCGCTACGAACTGGCCCTGGAGGCGACCCGCCGCCCCGAGCTGCGCGCCTACTTCGATGCCACCGGCGCCCGGTTCCGTGACCAGCTCACCGCCCTGGCCACGGCGTTGGGCTCGACCGCCCCTGCGCGGCACGCGCTGTCGCTGATCGCCTGGGCGGACGGGCTGATGTTCTCGTGCGTGGCCGGGTCCTTCAGTGCACAGGTGCCGAGCCTCGATGAAGTGCGGGCGGGGTTGCGGGAGTTGCTCGACGGGATGCTCGGCGGGGCGTCGTAAATCGCTGGTGGGGCGGGGCGGGCTGGGTCAGGATGCAGGCATGACCATCGAGCGCCGTGAACCCGCGAACACCGCCGACGAACGCACCATGCTGGAGGGCTGGCTGGACTACCACCGCGAGACCCTCGCGTGGAAATGCGAGGGCCTGACCGACGCCCAGCTCAGGAGCGCCTCCGTGGAGCCGTCCACGCTTTCCCTGATGGGGCTGGTGCGGCACATGGCGGAGGTGGAGCGCGGCTGGTTCCGCAAGGTGCTCATGGACGAGGACGCGGGGCCCATCTACTACTCCGACGAGGATCCGGACGGCGACTTCCACGTCAACGAGGAGGACAGCTGGGAGGAGGCGCACGCCACGTGGCGGGCCGAGATCGACATCGCCCGGCGCAACGCGGCCGGCTTCGACCTGGACGACCTCTCCAAGGGCAGGAGCCGACGCTCCGGCGAGCAGTTCAACCTCCGCTGGCTCTACACCCACATGATCGAGGAGTACGCCCGCCACAACGGCCACGCCGACCTGATCCGCGAGCGTATCGACGGCGGCACCGGCGACTGACGGCGGCGCCGATCACCCATGTGGGGCATCCTGCGCTGTCCGCCGCCCGAGAGGGCAGCCGACGCAGCAGAGTTGCGCGCGTGCATCGAACGTCGACCACCGCAACGCTCCTGGTCACCGTGGCTGCCTCGGCCCTCTCCGGCTGTGTGACGGTCCAACTGCCGCCCGCGTCGGGGCCCTCGGCGCCGCCGTCCCGGACCGTTCCTGCCCGGCCGGACGCCAGCGCGGAGCCGCAGATCGTGCAGGCGCCCGCGCGGGAGGCACTGGAGCGGATCGGACCTCCCCGTGAGCCGTCGCCGACGGCATCGGTGCGACGGCCTCCCCCACCGGCGCCGACCCCGGAGAAACCGGCGCCTTCACGCCCGCGCCCACCGCGTCCGGCACCGCGGACTCCAGAGGCACCGCAGCGGCCGCGTGCCCAGGTGACCCAGCCGGTTCCCACGCACCTCGGCGATGTCTGTGATCTCGGCAGACAGTACGGCGGCTGGCCACAGGACAGCCCGCAGTCGAAGATCTGCGAGCAGACGTACGGGCGTTGAGGGATTCCCGCGCATGGGGTCCCCGCGCTACGTCCCCAACCGCAGTTCCAGCCGGCTGATGGCCGCCCGTACGCCGTCCCCGTAGGGATCGTCCCCCAGAGCGTGCACCGCGCCTCGTGCCTGTCGGATGTGTGCACGTGCGGCCTCGGCGCGGCCCAGCTTCACATAGTCGGCGGCCAGATTGAGATGGAGGGAGGGATACAGCGCCCGCGCGGCCAAAGCCCCCTCGTGCTCGGCGAGCCGCTCGTCCGTGAGTTCTTCCGCCGCGGTCAACGCCCGCAGATCCCAGGCCAGTTCGTCCACGGGATCGTCCTGTGTGTCGGCCATGTAGTGCGCCAGGGTGCAGCGGTGCAGTGGGTCCCCGGTCACGCCGATCTCCGCCCAGAGGCCCAGGAAGCGGTGCCGGGCCTCCTCGCGGTCGCCCGCGTGGTGCAGCATGACGACCTGGCCGATGCGGGTCATGACCGCATCCGGCGCCGCCTGCTCCTGTCGCTCCGCCACCGCACCCTCCCAGCCCGTCGCCGATGTCGCTCTGCGACGACGCTAACCGCAGGCACCGACAATCCCGCCGAGGCGGGGCCGACCCAGGGGGCCGGCCCGCTCCAGGTCAGCCGAGGTTCGGGATGCGCCAGTCGATCGGCTCGTGGCCCTGCCGGGCGACGGCCTCGTCGATCTGCGTGAAGGGACGGGAGCCGAAGAACTTCTTCGCCGACAGCGGCGAGGGGTGGGCGCCCTTCACCACCACATGGCGCTGTTCGTCGATCAGCGGGAGCTTCTTCTGCGCGTAGTTCCCCCACAGGACGAAGACCGCCGGGTCGGGACGGTCGGCCACGGCCCGGATCACCGCGTCGGTGAACTTCTCCCAGCCCTTGCCCTTGTGCGAGTTGGCCTCGCCCGCGCGGACCGTGAGCACCGCGTTGAGCAGGAGCACGCCCTGCTCGGCCCACGGCATGAGATAGCCGTTGTCCGGGACGGGCGTGCCCAGCTCGGCCTGCATCTCCTTGTAGATGTTGCGGAGGGAGGGCGGGGTCCTGACTCCCGGGCGGACCGAGAAGCACAGGCCGTGCCCCTGGCCCTCGCCGTGGTACGGGTCCTGGCCGAGGATCAGGACCTTCACCTTGTCGTACGGCGTCGCCGCCAGCGCGGCGAAGACCTCCTCACGCGGAGGGTAGACAGGACCCTTCGCCCGCTCCTCCTCCACGAACTCCGTCAGCTCCTTGAAGTAGGGCTGCTGCAGTTCGTCGCCCAGAACCCCGCGCCAGGACTCGGGCAGCATGGAGATGTCGGTCACGTCGACTTCCTTACGATGTGTGGTCGCTTCGATGCCCCAGAACCTACCGGCGACCACTGACAATCGGCGCTGCTACCGCACTACCAGCTGGTCTTCCGGTACAGCTCCCACATCATCATCATCGTCGCCGGGTCGATGACCTTCTCCAGACCGGCGATCTCCTCGTTCGCGGCCGTGTACGCCTTGCCCTGCCACAGCGGGATCAGCCGCGCGTCGTCCACGAGGATCTGCTGGGCCTCCTCGAACTCCTCGGCGACGGCCCCGCGGTCGCTCTCCTCGCGCGACCGCGGCAGCAGCTTGGTGGTGATCTCGGGGGAGTTGTACGGGGTGCCGAGCGCGTTCTGCTCGCCCACGAAGGGCGCGATGAAGTTGTCGGGGTCGTTGAAGTCGGGGTTCCAGCCACGCCCGAAGACCGGGTACTCGCCCTTCTGGTAGCCCTCCGAGTAGGTCTTCCAGGGGCGGCTCTTCAGGGTGACCGTGAACAGGCCGGACGCCTCCAGCTGTCGCTTCAGCTCCTCGAAGGCCGGCTTGGTCTGGGAGCCGTAACGGTCGGTGGTGTACCAGAGCGTGAGAGGAACCGTTTCGTTGATGCCCGCCTCGGTGAGGATGGCCTTCGCCTTGGCCGCGCTGGGGTTGCCGTAGTCGTCGAAGAAGCCCGTCCCGTGGCCCACCAGACCCCTGGGGATCATGGAGTACAGCGGCTCGACGGTGTCCTTGTAGATGTTGTGGGCGAGCGCCTTGCGGTCGATGACCTGGGCGACCGCCTTGCGGACCGCGGGGTTCTTGGCCCAGCTGTCCTTGGGGTTGAACACCAGATAGCTGATCTCGGTGGTGGGGTTCTCCATGATCTGGAGCCCCTCCTTGTCGCGGTTGACCTGGATGTCCACGATGTCCGAGGCGCCGAGGCCACGGTAGATGACCGAGATGTCGTTGCTCTTCAGCGCCGTGACCAGCTCGTCCGACTGCTGGAAGTACCGGATGGTGACGGCGGAGTTCTTGATCTCCGCCAGGCCTTTGTAGTCCTCGTTGCGGGCCAGCTCGGCCTTCTCGCCGTCTTCGTAGGAGGAGAGTTTGTAGGGCCCCGAGCCGGTGATGTTCCCGTCCTCGCGGAGCTTGTCCGCGGGGTACTCCTCGGGGTCCACGATCGACATGGCGGGCGTCGTGAGCACCAGGGGGAAGGTCGCGTCGGGCTGGCCGAGGTGGAAGACGACCTCGCGGTCACCCTTCACCTGCACCCGGTCGAGGGTGGTCAGCAGGCCCGCGGGGCCACCGTTGACGTTGATCTCCTTGATCCGGTCGAACGAGTGCTTGACGGCCTCGGCGTCCAGCGCGTGCCCGTTGGAGAACTTCAGACCCTCGCGCAGCGTGCATGTGTACACGGTGCTGGAGTTGTCCGTGAACTCGCAGCTCTCGGCGGCGTCGGGTTCGGGCTTGGTCGAACCGGGCGAGTAGCCCAGAAGGGGTTGGTAGACGTTACGCATCAGCTCCCAGGAGCTGTCCCAGGCCGCGGCCGGGTCCAGGGTGCTCGGCGCGCTGGTTGTCCCCACGATGATCGGGTCCGCGTCGTCAGAGGCGTCCGAGGAGAACACACCACACCCGGTCACCATGGATATGGACGCGATCACCGCGAGTGGCGGCGAGATTCGGTTCCGATTGAACACGTGCATGCTCCTCGAAATGCCGTACACAAGTGGCCGAACGATACCGCAGGCCCCTGGAACCGCTTCCACTCGGCTGGCACAGCTCTGGGTCAGCCCGGTTGTGACGGTTTTTCGAGTCCTCGTGAGGGGTGCGGGCGGGCGCGGGAGAAGGTCGGTGAAGACCCTCACCGGCGCCCACCGCACTCTGTCAGCCGACCCCGGCGTTGAGGAAGATGCCGCCGTCGATGACGAGGGTCTGCCCGGTGATCCAGTCGGACTGCGTCGAGGTGAGGAACTCGGCGGCGCCGCCGATGTCTGAGGGCACGCCGAGCCTGGCCAGCGGGTAGGACGCGGCGGCCTCGTCCTCGCGGCCCTCGTACAGCGCCTTCGCGAACTTGGTCTTCACGACGGCCGGGGCGATCGCGTTGACCCGCACCTTGGGCGCGAACTCGTGGGCGAGCTGCTGGGTCAGGTTGATCAGCGCGGCCTTGCTGACGCCGTAGGCGGCGATGAACGGCGAGGGCGCGAGGCCCGCGACGGACGCGATGTTGACGATCGCGCCGCCGTTGTCCTTCTGCCAGGCGTGCCAGGTCTTCTGTGCGAAGCCGAGCGCCGAGATCACGTTGGTCTCGAAGACCTTGCGGGCCACATCCAGGTCGAGGTCGGCGATCGGCCCGAACACCGGGTTCGTACCGGCGTTGTTGACCAGGAAGTCGACCCGGCCGAAGGCCTCCATGGTGCGCTCGACGGCGGCGGCCTGGTGCGCCACGTCGTGCGCCTTGCCGGCGACTCCGATGACGCGGTCGGCGCCGAGCGCCTCGACGGCCTCCTTGAGGGCGTCCTCGTTGCGGCCGGTGATGCACACGCGGTCACCGCGCGCGACGAGCGCCTCGGCGACGCCGTAGCCGATGCCGCGGCTGGCGCCCGTGACGAGCGCGACCTTGCCCGAAAGCTCGGGGAGCTGTGAAGTCATGTCCCTGGTCCCTAGTCGAGCGGTCCGCCGGCGATGTACAGCACCTGGCCGGAGACGAATCCGGCGTCCTCGCCCGTGAAGAAGGCGACCGCGTTCGCGACGTCGGCCGGCTCACCGACCCGCTGCACGGGGATCTGGGTGGCGGCGGCGGCCTTGAAGTCGTCGAAGCCCATGCCGACCCGGTCGGCGGTGGCCTTGGTCATCTCGGTGGCGATGAAGCCAGGGGCGACCGCGTTGGCGGTGACGCCGAACTTGCCGAGCTCGATGGCGAGCGTCTTGGTGAAGCCCTGCATGCCGGCCTTGGCGGCGGAGTAGTTGGCCTGGCCGCGGTTGCCGAGCGCGGACGACGAGGAGAGGTTGACGATCCGGCCGAACTTGGCGTCCACCATGTGCTTCTGACAGGCCTTCGACATCAGGAAGGCGCCCCGCAGATGCACGTTCAGGACGGTGTCCCAGTCGAAGACGCTCATCTTGAACAGCAGGTTGTCGCGGAGCACGCCCGCGTTGTTCACCAGGATCGTCGGCCCGCCGAGCTCCTCGGCGATCCGCGCGACGGCCGCCTCGACCTGCGCCTCGTCCGAGACGTCGCAGCCGACCGCGATCGCCTTGCCGCCGGCCGCGGTGATCTTCTCCACGGTGTCCTTGCAGGCCGCCTCGTCGAGGTCGATCACGGCGACCGCGCGGCCCTCGGCGGCCAGTCGTACGGCGGTGGCGGCGCCGATGCCGCGTGCTCCGCCGGTGACCACGGCGACCCGCTGCTCAGTGGTGGACATGGATGACTCTCCTCGGGTGAGCGACCGCTTAGTACCTTCGATGACGTGACGCTAGAAGCCCTGGCACGCGGTGTCAACGGCAACCGCGCGCATGTGATCCATTACCCGGTCGGTCACTTCACCAACAGATCGAGCAACCGCTGCGCCTCGGCCGCCGGATCGGACGTGAGTCCGGTGTGCACGGGCCCCGGCTGGACGACCGTGGAGCGGGGCGCGATCAGCCAGCGAAAGCGCCGCCCGGCGTCATCGCCCCCGGCCTGCCCCGCGGCCTCGCCGCCGAGGCAGACCCTCTCGACGGCCCCGAGGGCGGCCCGAATGCCGGCCACGTCCGCGCCCGGGTCGAGGGCGAGCAGCCGCGCCTCGTCGAGATGGGTGCGGGCGCCGACGTAGCCCTGGGCCCGGCAGTACACCAGCACGCCCCCGTTGACGAACTCGCCGCGCTCGATGCGGGGTACGACCCGCAGGAGGGCGTACTCGAAGACATCCCGGTCGTTCTGCTCGCCGCCCCGGATGATGTGGCGTTCGACCACATGGCCGGCCATGTGGATGTGGCGCTCGCTCACTTGCCCTCCTCGATTCCGGTGACGCGGATCCCGGTGACGCGCTCGTGGACGACGGCGGCGCGAGCGAGCAGCGGGCGCGCATAGGCCCGCCGGAGATCGTCGGGGGTGTCGAAGCCGGGTTCACCGGCCAGCCAGGCGTCCGGGATCTCGGCGACGACCTCGCCGAGCAGGTCCTCGGTGACGCGCGGAGCCAAGTCGGCGGCGGCGGAGGCGACATCGGGGGCGAAGCGGGCCAGCGCGTGGTCCGAGGCGTCGTACGGGCGGGCCGCGGAGGTCTCGGCGCCGGGCCAGTTGTGGTGCCAGATCATCGTGGCGCCGTGGTCGATGAGCCACAGGTCGCCGTGCCACATCAGCAGGTTGGGGTTGCGCCAGGACCGGTCGACGTTGCCCACCAGCGCGTCGAACCAGACGATCCGCCCGGCCTCCTCGGGGGTCACCTCGAAGGCGAGCGGGTCGAAGCCGAGGGCGCCGGACAGGAAGTCCATGCCGAGGTTGGTGCCGCCGCTGGACCTGAGCAACTCCTGCACCTGCTGGTCGGGTTCGCCGAGCCCGAGGACCGGGTCGAGGTCGATCGTCACGAGCCGGGGCACTCGGAAGCCCAGCCGGCGGGCGAGTTCACCGCACACCACCTCGGCGACGAGCGTCTTGCGGCCCTGGCCCGCGCCCGTGAACTTCATGACGTAGGTCCCGAAGTCGTCGCCCTCGACGAGCCCCGGCAGCGAGCCGCCCTCACGCAGGGGCGTGATGTAGCGGGTCGCGGTGACCTCTTTCAGCATGTCCCGGGCCATCCGTCTCTTCAGCCTTGCACTTCACGGCAGCCGGCCTCCGGCATGAAGCGAGCATAGTAACCGAGGGTGATCGCGGGTAAGGACACTTAGGCGACCGAAGGAGGCATGGCACCGCATGAAGCCGCAACCGCGTTTCACGTTGGCAGCGACCACCCTCGATGCGCCGGAGGCCCATGAGCTCGCGCGGTTCTACCAGAGCCTTCTCGGATGGCCGGTGCAGAAGGAGGAGCCGGGCTGGGTGGAGATCGCACCGGCCGACGGCTCTGTCGGACTGTCGTTCCAGACCGAGCCGCTGTTCACGCGCCCGCAGTGGCCTTTCAACCGATCCGGGCAGCAGATGATGATGCATCTCGACATCGAGGTGAACGATCTGCCGTCAGCTGTCGAGCGGGCCCTTGACCTGGGCGCGACAGTCGCGGACTTCCAACCCCAGGACGATGTACGCGTTCTGTACGACCCGGTGGGCCATCCCTTCTGCCTCTTTGTGCGCGGCGGCCCGAGCCTCGGATGAGCAGGGTGCGGACACGACTGCCGTGGCCGTTATGACGGAGGCCGTTGGGTACTCGGGAAAGCCGTCGGCCCGCTGACCTGGCGGGCACGCCTACTTCTCCGAGGGCGGACAAACCGTGAAGGCACTGATCATCAACTGCACGCTCAAGCCGTCTCCCGAGCCCTCCAACACCGAGGCCCTGGCAGCCGTGGTGGGAGAGCGGCTCACCGAGGAGAAGGTGGACGTGGAGGTCGTCCGGGCCGTCGATCTGAACATTGCTCCCGGTGTCGTCACGGACGCGGGCGACGGCGACGAGTGGCCACGAGTGCACGACAAGCTTTTGCACTCGGACATCCTGATCATCGCCTCGCCCACCTGGCTGGGACGCCCTTCCTCAGTTGCCCAGCGTGTGCTCGAACGGATGGACGCGATGATGACCGAGACGGACGACGAGGGCCGTCCGGTCGCCTACAACCGGGTGTGCGGCGTGGTCGTCACCGGGAACGAGGACGGGGCCCACCACGTGATCAGCGAGATCTCCGGTGCCCTCGCGGACATCGGATACACCGTTCCCGGCCAGGCGTGGACCTACTGGCACCTCGGCCCCGGCCCGGGCCCCGACTACCTGGACGAGCAGCGCGGCCACGAGTGGGCCCACCGCACCGGCCGTGCCATGGCCGACAACCTCAACGGCGTCGCCCAGGCGCTGGCCGCCCGTCCGCTCGGTGCGCCCGGCTAGCCGGACGTTGCCGTTGGGTCGCGAAGTCCGTTCACCGCCGCGGCCAAGTGCGTTTGCAGCGTGTCGGGCAGCGGTTCACCATGGATGGCCGTCAGGAGTTCCTCGGCTATCTGATGGAGTTTGGTGTTCGTGTTCTGGGAGGTAGCGACCAGTACGGCCCACGCATCCTCGGCGCTCAGCGAGAACGTGGCCATCAGAATCCCCGTGGCCTGGTCTATGACCGGGCGCGTCCGCATGGCGCGGCGCAGTTGAGCGACCTCGTTCCGCAGGTCTTCCTGACCCTCGCTCAGAGCGTCCTCCATCGGCTGGGTGCCCGCGAACAGCGGCCACGTGTCCGTCTTGACCAGGAGCCTGTGCACGGCGGGACTGGACGCCCGCATGGTGACGAGTTTGCCGTGCCGCTCGGCACTCCGCCGCGCGGCCAGCAGGAGGTTCAGCGCCGAGCAGTCGCAGAACGTGACACCACTCAGGTCCAGCTCCACACGGCGTGCGCACCGGCTGACGGAGTCCTCCAGCACACTCCGCAGCAGTTCCTCGCTGTCGATGTCCAACTCACCGCAGACCTTGACGATCACGGTGCCGTCCTGCACCAGCGTGTGGATCGCCGGTTCGTACGGCACGGCCTCCTCCGGGTTGACCGGAGTGCCGGCTACCGCCTCGTCCGCTGCGACGGAGCGATGCGGGATCTGTAGCTGCTGCATGGCGGCCTCCAGCGAGGACAGTGGCTCCAATTCAGGCTCCCCCGCAGACCGTTACACGTCAAGGGATACCGGAAATCTCTTTCAGGTTTTTGAACGCATGAAAGCCATGTCCTAATCTGGAGGGTATGGCTGAAGCCCCTGAGCCGCACACCGGCTGGACGTTCCTCACCAATCACGCACGCGTCCTGGCCGCCATCGCCAGCGATCACGCCACCCGCATCCGGGACATCGCCGCACGCTGCCGGCTCACCGAAAGGGCTGTGCAGAAGATCATCGCCGACCTGGAGGGCGGCGGTTATCTCACCCACACCCGGCAGGGCAGAACCAACACCTACCGCATCCAGGCGGACACCGTCCTGCGTCACCCGGCGGAAACCGGACTCACCGTCGCCGATCTGCTCGTCTTCCTCCAGCAGCACGACCGCAGCCGCAGCGACCAGACGGTGACGTGATCCCGCGACCGGATCGGCCGGCCGACAGCATCGGCCCGCACGCCGACAGCTTGTGTCCGCGTGCGGGCCGACCGGGTACCGGTGAGCGCGGTGTCTCGTGATCAGAGGGGAGCGTTCGGTTCTCCGGGCCGGATCCGTCCGCGCCAGGCACCGCTTTCGCCGCCGCGGTGCTCGATGTAGTCCTTGAAGCGGCGGAGGTCCCCCTTCACCCGGCGATCGATGACGCCGAGCATGTCCCCGCCCTTCTCGACGGCACCGGTGGGCTCGACGTCCATCGTCAGTTCCACCCGGGTGTGCATGTCGTCCAGGCGCTGGAAGCGGACGGATCCCCGCTGCTCGGCGTCGCCGCCGATGGACCTCCAGGTGATCCTGTCGTCCGGCATCTGGTCGACGATCTCGGTGTCGAACTCGCGCCGGACCCCGCCGATCTTGGTGGTCCAGTGGTTGTGCCGGTCGTCGAGCTGCGTGACCTCCTCGACGCCCTCCATGAAGTTCGGGAAGTCCTCGAACTGCGTCCACTGGTTGTAGGCCGTGTGCACGGGGACCTCGACATCCACCGTTTCCTTGACCGTGCTCATCTCTTCCTCCTTGGCGGTCGTCTGCCGCGCCGGGCCTCTCGGCGCCGTGCGCGTCCGTGCGACACCGGGTACCCATGCCGTCCGACAGGTCACGGTGATTGCCGGCCCGGTCGGCGTCGGCTTCCCGGACGGGGAGGCGACCGCCGGGGACGTGCTGGCGCTGCACCGGGTGCGGGAACTGCTCGAACGGGCGGGGCTGGACCACGACGTCGGCTGGAGTCCCGGCTTCCGACCCGCCGGACCGCATCTGGCGCAGGCTCGCCCCGAGGACTACTCCCACCTGGTGTTCGTCTGCGGTCCCCTGCACGGGCCGCAGATCGAGGACCATCCGACCCGTCGTCGGGGTGATCCTCACCCACGGCCGGCACGAGTACGGCGCGCGCCGGCGGCATGCCCGGGTGGCGGAAGTGGTCCAGGAGATCGGTGCCAGGTTCCGGCGGGGTGCCATGCCGGACTGCGCGGACGGACTCCTCCAAGCTCTCGCCGACGGTGTACCTCAAGCCGCCGGCCCCACCAGCCGCCGCTCCATTGAGCGTTGGTCTTGACCAACGTTTCCCCGAGCTCCGAATGGAAACTCGGTCGCTCAGCATGAGTGAGCCCTACGGGGCGAAGGAACGAACCGGACCGCGACGGGCCGGACGCAGAAAGAAGATGAACCGCCGTGACTGTGGAAGCCAGGAAGACGACCCCCGCCGTCCGTCGACCCGAGACAGGCTGGGCGAGGGCACGCCGCGTACGTGGGCAGAGCATACGGACCTGTATGCGCGCGACGATCGACGGCGACGCGGGTCAGCTGCGGCGCGGGGACGACTGGAACGTCGTACGGGGCGAGGACTGAGCCACAGTCACATCGGTACGGATCAGTCGGTCGTTCAGAGGCGCTCCCCGTTGCGGAGCATGCGCACGACGGCTCGTTCAGGGAGGCCGTGGGTGGCAGGGATGCCGTCCGCGGCCTCCTCACCCAGGTGGGGCAGCGCGTCGGCGATCGTCACCCCCTCTTCGTAGAGCTCGATCACCCGTGGATTGATGTAGGAAGCCCGGCAGACCGCAGGCGTGTTGCCGAGATACCGGGACACTTCGCGCACCGCGCGGGCGATGGCACGGCGTCGTGCGGTCTCGCTGCGTGCGACGGGCTGTGAGACAGCCAGCGCCACCGCCGCCATGACGGTGGCGTGCCAGGTACGGAAGTCCTTGGCGGAGATGTCCAGGCCGGACATCTCCTTGAGGTACGCGTTGACCTCGTCGCCGCTCACGTCGTGCCAGGCACCCCGCTCCCAGTAGGCCAGCAGCCGGTCACCGCCGTTCCTGCGCCGCAGCAGCGCCCTCAGACTGCGGCAGGCGGCGGGCTCGGTGACGGTGTGGGCGAGTTCTTGACCTGCCTTGCCGGGATAGGTGAACAGGACCGCGCCGGCCCGGCAGCGAGCGTGCTCCCGCAGCAGCGTCGTAAGCCCGTAACTGTCGTTCATTTCGGCGTACCGATCGCTGCCGATACGGAAGAGCCCGAGGTCGAGCAGGCGCACTGCGGTGGCGAGGACTCGTCGGCGCGTCAGCCCCCGGTCGCTCAAGTGCCCCTCGACAACGGCCCGTAGGGCCGGGAGCGCCTCGGCGACATCCAGCACGTGCCCGTGCTTGGCCTGGTCCTGCTCGGCGCGGAACTGCGTGTGGTACAGGTACTGGCGACGCCCGGCGGCGTCCGTACCCACAGCCTGCAGATGTCCGTTGCCCCTGCGGCAGATCCATACGTCCTGCCAGGCCGGCGGAATGACCAGCGCCCGGATACGGTCCAACTCCCGCGGGTCACGCAGCACTTGTCCCTCGACGTCGAGGTAACGGAAGCCACGGCCATGGCGTCGACGGCGATATCCGGGCTCGGTTGGCCGACTGTGGTAGAGACGCACACCAGGTCACCTGCCGATGTGTCACTGCCGGTCGGGTACCCCGGAGTCTCACGGCACATGTCACTCACGCGTCGCCTACCGGTCCGGCGCTGTCTGTGCACCACTGATCCAGCGCGGCGGTCAGTTCGCGCCGGCGGTGCCCGCGGTCGGCTTCGTCGGTGGCCCAGGCGACATGGCCGTCCGGGCGTACGAGGATCAGCGGCGGTACGGCGGTGGCGCGGCGGTCCGCCACAGCGTGGACGTCGACCGCGTCCGCCATCCGCCCGTCGAGCGTGGCCGCCTCGGACGGGTCCGCCGTCAGCAGGACGAATCTCCCCGTCCGCAGCGCCTCGTACAGCCTGCTCGCCCCTGACTCACCGGACAGCGGCAGGTCGGGCGCCCGGGCTCCCACCGACGGATGACCGCCCGGCCCGGCCGGATAGCGGATCGCGATCCCCGACAGCGCCCCCGCCACCTTGTCGGCGACCGGCCCGACACGCAGGACGGTCCGGCCGGCGAGCCCGCGCACGGCCGGCAGAGGTGGCGGGCGCAGGACGACGAGCCGGATGAGCGCCCCGGTCATACGCACCACCCGCTGCCCGACGGGATGGCGCTCGGCTTCGTAGCTGTCCAACAGGGCGTCGTCCGCGCGGCCCTGCACGGTCGCGGCCAGTTTCCAGCCGAGGTTGAAGGCATCCTGCAGCCCGGTGTTCATACCCTGCCCGCCGGCAGGCGAATGGGTGTGGGCCGCGTCGCCGGCCAGCAGCACCCGGCCCTGCCGGTAGTGCGAGGTCTGACGCTCGTCGTTGTGGAACCGCGACAGCCAGCGGGCGTCGTGCATGCCGTAGTCGGTGCCGAGCACGCGGCGGGTGTCCTCGCGCACCTCTTCCAGCGTGACGGGCGCGTCGTCGGGCAGCCGGCGGTGCCGGTACCAGGTGATGACCCGGTACCAGCCGTCGCCGAAGGGCACGACGAAGGCGAAGCCGTCCCCGGTGCCGTTGCCTGTGAGGACGTCAGCCGGGGGCTCGGCGAGCCGCACGTCGGCCAGAACCACCGAACTCATCACCGAGGAACGGCCCACGAACGGCAGCCCCACCGCGCGACGCACCGTGCTGTGCACGCCATCGGCACCGACCAGGTACGAGGTCCGCTCGGTGCGCACCGTCCCGTCCCGCCCGCACAGTTCGGCCTCGACCCCGTCGGCGTCCTGCCGCAGTGAGACCAGCTCCGTCCCCGGCCGGATCTCCGCGCCCACCGCCTCGGCCCGCTCCCGGAGCACACGCTCGGTCTCGTACTGCGGAGTCACCAGGACGAACGGAAACCGGGTGGGCGACCGCGCCAGGTCCAGTTCGGCCGCGCCGAACACCCGGACCCTGTCGATCGGGCGCCCCCGGCGACCAGTTCGTCGGCCGTCCCCCTCGCGTCGAGGACTTCCAGGGTGCGAGCGTGGACAGCGAACGCCCGGGTGAGAGGGGACTCGGTGTGGCGGCGCTCCACGAGCGTCGTCGGGACGCCGACCTGGGCGAGTTCGGCCGCGTGCCCTCACGGCAGGCCCATAAACGCGCGGCGCGGTACGTGCAGCCGGGCGAGGTGTCGCGAACGAGGGGACGGGGACTCGGCCTACGGGCAGCCGACCACGATCCGGAAGGAGCCACACCATGCGCGCACTGACCTGGCAGGGCAAACGGGACGTGCGGGTGGAGACCGTTCCCGACCCGCGGATCGAGAAGCCCGACGACATCATCGTGAGGGTCACGTCGTCGGGCATCTGCGGCTCCGACCTGCACCTGTACGAGCTCTTCGGCCCCTACCTGGATCCGGGTGACATCCTCGGCCATGAGGCGATGGGGGTGGTCGAGGAAGTGGGGCCGGACGTCCAAGCGGTCACACCCGGCGACCGCGTCGTCATTCCGTTCAACATCTCCTGTCGCGACTGCTTCATGTGTGACCGGGGACTGCATTCGCAGTGCGAGACGACCCAGGTCCGCGAGCGGCACAGCGGCGGAGCGCTGTTCGGCTACACCAAGCTCTACGGGCAAGTGCCGGGCGGCCAGGCCGAGTTGCTGCGTGTGCCGTTCGGCAACAAGCTGCCCATCAAGGTGCCCGCGGGCCCGCCCGACGACCGTTACGTCTATCTCTCCGACGTCCTGCCGACTGCCTGGCAGGCGGTCGAGTACGCGGACATCCCCGAGGGAGGCACCGTCACCGTCCTGGGCCTCGGACCCATCGGAGACATGGCCGCGCGGATCGCCCGGCACCGCGGCGCCGGCCTGGTCGTCGGTGTGGACCTCGTCGACGAGCGTCTTTCGCGGGCGAGTGCGCGTGGCGTCACGTGCTTCGACGCGCGACGCCACGCGAAGGACCTGCCGGAGGCGGTGCGAGACCTCACGGACGGGCGCGGGACCGACGCGGTCATCGACGCCGTGGGCATGGAGGCGCATGGGGCGCCGTTCGCCAAGGCGGCGCAGTGGGTCACCGGGCTCCTGCCCGACGCCGTGGCCCAGCCGCTCATGGAGCATGCCGGAGTGGACCGGCTGGGGGCCCTGCACACCGGCATCGACCTCGTACGCCGCGGCGGCACGCTCTCCGTCTCCGGGGTCTACGGCGGTGCTGCCAGCCCGATGCCGCTGCTGACGATGTTCGACAAGCAGATCCAGGTACGGATGGGCCAGGCCAATGTGTGGCGCTGGGTGGAGGACATCCTGCCGCTGCTCACGGACGACGATCCGCTCAGCGTCGACACCTTCAAGACGCACGCGATGCCGCTGGAGGACGCGGCCAAGGCGTACGCCATGTTCCAGGCCAAGGAAGACGGCATGGTCAAGACTCTCCTCAAGCCCTGACCCACCACTCGGTGGTGTGGGCGAAACCACGCTGCTCACGCGGTCGCAGGTATGTCGGCGGCCAGGGACGACGGATTACCGTCTGATGGATCCCCTGTTCATCGCCAGTACCTCGGACGGCCCGGCAGTGCTCACAGATCTCTCCCCGCTCATCGCGGCGACCACCCAATGGCTGACGCATTCCTACCCGGCGTGCGGCGGCGCGCTGGCCGCGGCCCTGAGCGAGGTGCAGGCCCGGCAGGCCGTCACGGTGGCCGCGTGGCTGCGGTACCCGACGCCGACGGACGTGGCCCTGGTCCAGATGGCCGGGCCCGGCGGCTCGGCCGGCCTGGACTGGATCACCGGCGCGGACGCGACGGCGCACGACGACGCGGACGACTTCGCCTGGCGCACCTGGGTGGACGAGGTGGTGGCGAGCTGGGCGGCCTGCCTGCTCAGCGACGCCGAACTGGCCCGGCTGGCGGTCGCCGCGATCGCCGAAGGCGCCCACTCCACCGGTGTGCCGATCGAGTTCCGGCGTCTGGTGTCGCCCGACGCCCGCGACCGCCAGGCGGCGGCCTTGCTGCGCCACCCCGACCTCCTCGCCCCCGTGGCCGTACTGCACCGCACCGCACTCCACGACCACCTCGACCCGGGCCAGGCACTCATCGCCTGAGCCCCGAGGCACGTCCCTCGACGCGGGCCCACCCCCGGGCCGTACGGCCGAGGCGTCGCCGTCCTCCGCGCGATCACCCACGCAGGTCTGCCGAACACGCCGCCGAGCGCCGCACGAGTAGTTGGCGACGGACCACCGGCGCATGGTGCGGTACCGCAGCATGCGCCAGGGCGAGCGGGACGCGCCCTTGACGGACGGGACCCCCGGGTCGATGACGCCTGCCCCTGCCGCACCATCGCCTCGGGGGCCAACTCCCCCGGAAACTCACGTATTTACAGCTCTCGGGCTGCCGGACCGCACGGCCGTCCACCCGGCAGGTTCAGTCCTTCTTGCCGCGGCCCGACAGCGCGTCGCGCATGCGGTCGACCAGGCCGGCGCCCGGGGCCAGCAGCTTGTTGGCCGGCGGCTTGTCCGGGGCGGACGGGTGCGGGCGGGTCGGTGCCATCTTCTTCGCCTGACGCACCTTGTCGCCCAGGCCGTCGAGCGCCTCCGCGGAACACGCCGCGCGCAGCCGGGGGAAGAGGTTGCCCTCCTCGTCGGCGATGTGCGAGCGGACCTCGCTCATCAGCATCCCGATGAGCCGGTCGAACTCGGGATCGTCCGCGTCGCACCCCTCCAGGTCCTTCATGATCTGCTCGGCCTTGGAGTGATCCTCGATCTCCTTGTCGGCCAGCGCGTCCCCGCCCGCGATGTGCTCCCGCACGGCCGGGTAGAGGTACTCCTCCTCGGCCACCGAGTGCCGGACCAGCTCCATCGTGGCCTGGTCGGCGAACACCTTGCGGTCCTTGTCACCGGACGGAAGCCCCTCGATCCGGCCGAAGAGCTGCTCGACCTCGCGGTGATCGGTCACCAGCTCGTCGATGACGTTCCCACCATGACCCATGTTCTTCACCTCCAGCCTCTGCGGCGGTCCGGACGGACCCGCCGCCGACTCCGAGTGCCCGAAGTCGGCGGCTCCACACGGGAGTCGCGAGCGTCTGTGAACCCGTCGACATCCACAACCCCTGCGGCAGCGGCACCGTCCTCAAGCGCGTCCCCCGGGCAGCTTCTACGACATCCCCCTGCGCTGTCTGCTGCCCCCCGACACCGACCGGCTGCTGGTCGCCGGACGCTGTATCTCCGGCTCGCACGTGGCGCACTCGTCGTACCGCCGCTGACTGAGCCGACCCCAGCCGGTTCCTCATGGGCTCTCCGGGTACCCGGACAACAGGCAATGAAGGCGACCAGAACGGACGAAAGGCCGTGAGGATGCCTCCCCTGACACAGACTCCCGCGATGGAACCCCGAGTGAGCCGCCGCGCCTCCACACGCACCGCACGCTCGCGCGGCCGGGTCCCCGAACCCGACGAGGAACCGGATCTGCTCGGCCAGTACCTGGCCCAGATCGCGGCGACCCCACTGCTCACCGCGGAGGACGAGGTACGGCTGGCCCAGCGCATCGAGGCGGGAGTGCGGGCCGCCGAGGAGCTGCGGGAGGCCGACGCCGGCGAGCGCGACCTGGTGCCGGAGCGGCGCCGGGAACTCGACGCGGTCGCCCGCGACGGCAAGGCCGCCAAGGACCACATGATCCGGGCCAACCTCCGGCTCGTGGTGGCGATGGCCAAGCGGCACGCTCACCGGGGTGTGCCCCTGCTCGACGTCATCCAGGAGGGCAACCTGGGGCTGATCCGGGCGGTGGAGAAGTTCGACCACACCAAGGGCTTCAAGTTCTCCACGTACGCGACCTGGTGGATCCGCCAGGCGATCGAGCGGGGCCTCGCCCAGCACGCCCGGACCGTACGGCTGCCGATGCACGTGGTGGAGGAGCTGCGGAAGCTCGGCAAGATCGAACGGCGCCTGCAGCTCGACCTGGGGCGTGAGCCCACCGCCGAGGAGGTCGCCCGGGAGAGCGGCTTGGCCGAGTCCCGGGTCGACTGGCTGCGCCGCGTCGGGCGGCAGGCGGTCAGCCTGGACACGCCGGTCGACGAAACCGGTGAGACGGTGATCGGCGACCTCATCCCCGACACCGAGGTGCTGCAGGCCGCGGACATCGCCGAGTACCAGGCACTCGCGCAGGACCTGCGGAGGGCCATCGGCACGCTCGCGCCCCGCGAGGCCATGATCCTCAGCCTCCGCTACGGCCTGCACGACGGAGAGCAGCGCACCCTCGAGCAGGTCGCACGGCACGTGGGCCTCACCCGCGAGCGCGTACGCCAGCTGGAGAAGCGGTCCCTGGCGAGGCTACGGGCCCCCGAGACGGGACAACGCCTGCTGACGTGGGCGAGCTGAGCCCCGTGGGAGGCGTTCTGATGGGCCGCTGACGCGCGTCCGCGACGGGCTTTCGGTCGGGGTGAGGCGGGAACCCGGTCAGGGTTCACGCCCGTCCAGCGGTCAGGAGGTCGTCGTGACCGATCCGCAGCACACCCAGCAGAATCCGGCCACCCAGCACCCACGCCCCGACTTCCCCTCCCAGGACCAGCCGCACCCCGGATGGACCGGGCCGATGGACCCGCCGCCCGACCACGGCGAGGAGAGCTACCAAGGCACCGGCCGGCTGGCGGGCCGCGAAACCGTCATCACCGGCGGCGACTCCGGCATCGGGCGGGCCGTGGCCCTGGCCTTCGCCCGGGAGGGTGCTGACGTGCTCTTCACCCACCTCGAGGAGGAGGCGGACGAGGCCCGCGAAACGTCCCGTCTCGTGGAGAAGGCCGGCCGCAAGGCGGTCGCCGTCTCCTGCGACATCCGCGAGGAGGACAACTGCCGGGCCCTGATCGAGCGGGCGGTCGGGGAGTTCGGGCGCATCGACGTCCTCGTGAACAACGCCGCCTACCAGATGTCCCAGCCCGACGGCATCGAGGCGATCCCGACCGAGCAGTTCGACCGGGTGATGCGCACCAACCTCTACGGCATGTTCTGGCTGACGAAGTTCGCCCTGCCGCACATTCCCGAGGGCGGCAGCGTCATCAACTCCACGTCGGTGCAGGCCTACAAACCCAGCCCGCACCTGCTGGACTACGCGATGACGAAAGCCGCGATCGTGGCCTTCACCCAGGGGCTGGCCCAGATGATCGTCGACCGAGGTATCCGCGTCAACGCGGTCGCCCCGGGACCGGTGTGGACGCCGTTGATCCCCGCGACGATGCCCGACACGACCGAGTTCGGCAGGCAGAGCCCCCTGGGACGCCCGGCCCAACCCGCCGAACTGGCTCCCGCGTACGTCTACCTCGCCTCTCAGGAGGCCAGCTTCATCACCGCGGAGATCCTCAACGCGACAGGCGGGACGCCTCTTCCGTAGCCGAGTCCTCGACGCGGTCCGGCAGCATGCCGGACCGCGTCGGACGGTTACGCCTTGCCCGGGCCCCCGCTGCCGAACCCGCCGCTGGAGCCTGGATTCCACCGGCGGCGTTTCTGGCTCTCGCTGCGTTTGCTGCCGGACGGCTGGAGCTCGTGCGGGGTGAGCCGCTCGGTCCTGTCTCCCGCCTGGGGGACCTCGTTCTCCTCCCGCACCTCCCGGGTCTCACGGACCGGTCCGGTGCTCGGCATCGTGGGCTGCTCGTGACGCCCCGGAGGGCCCGGTTCGCGGCGCCGTACCTTGATGCCGAGCCGTACGGCCCACACCAGGGCGCCGGCGACGATGAGGCCACCGACGAGGACGGCGATCAGACCCGCCGGATTCGAAGCGGCCGCTTGGTCGGGGATGGCGTATGCGATGGCGTTCATTGAGCCCGGGTACCCAGGCTCGGGCCGTAGATACGGAAGTCTCTGATCGCGCCGGCACCGCCCCGCCGCAGCCGGCAGGCGAAACACTCCCCGGCGGCCGCACAGCAAGGTTTAGCCGGGACGCTTCGGGCCACTCGAATACGGTTGGATGTGGACGAAACTTAATAAGCCTCACAGAATTCACATATCACGGTAGACCGCGCAAGGACGACGCCATGACGGACGACGACCGGCCGACGCCGGCAGAGGTCCTGCGCCAGGCGCGCGACCAACTCGGCGACATGACCGGCATGACTGCGGAGACCGTCTCGTCCTTCGAGAAGACGGACGGCGGCGGCTGGTCCCTGGCGATCGAAGTCCTCGAACTCGCCCGGGTCCCGGACACGATGAGCCTCATGGCGAGCTATCAGGTCGACCTCGACGAACAGGGGCAGCTCACCGGTTACCGGCGCGTCCGCCGCTACGAGCGGGGGCGGTCCGACTCAGAGCGCTCCGGCGGCCGGTAGACCGCCGCCCGCGCGGCGAGCCCTTCCCCGGTAAGGAGGACGGCAGTCATGACCGTTGTCCCGGCACAACAAGCCGGCGGAGGAGGAGGCAGCAGCAGCCTCTACGACGTACTGGAACTCGTCCTCGACCGGGGACTCGTCATCGACGCGTTCATACGTGTCTCGCTGGTCGGCATCGAGATCCTCAAGATCGACGTGCGGGTCGTCGTGGCCAGCGTCGACACCTATCTCCGCTTCGCCGAGGCGTGCAACCGCCTCGACCTGGAGGCGGGCCCCCGCAAGAGCCCCGGCCTGCCCGACATGGTCGGCGAGATCACCGAATCCGGCGCCCACGGCAAGTCCAAGGGCGCGCTGTCCGGTGCCGCGGAGACGATCTCCGACGCCTTCCGGCAGGCCCGTGACGAGGGCTCCTCGAAGGAGAGGGAGCAGGAGCCCCGGCCACGGACGCGCAAGAGCACATCCGCGCGTCGCAGGGAGAGCAGGGAGAGGGAGGAAGAGGAGTGAGCACCTACGTCTACGGCATCACCACGCGGTCGCACGCCGCCCTCCCCGAGGGCCTGGACGGCGTGGGCGATCCGCCACGGCCGGTGCGCGTGCTGAAGGAGGGTGAACTCGCGGCGGTCGTCAGCGACGCACCAGAAGACCTGCGTCCCAAGCGGCGCGAGCTCCTCGCCCACCAGAACGTGCTCGCCGAGACCGGCGCCACCGGCTGTGTGCTGCCCATGCGGTTCGGCAGTCTGGCCCCCGACGACAGCAAGGTCACCGAGGTCCTCGCCGAGCGCGCGAGCCACTACGAGGAGCGGCTCAGGGCGCTCGACGGCAAGGTCGAGTACAACCTCAAGGCCTCCCACGTGGAGGAGGACGTGGTGCGCCAGGTGCTGGCCGACGACCCCGAGCTGCGGGCCCTCGCCGACGCCAACCGGCAGGCCGGCGGAGGCAACCACGAGCAGCGGCTCCGGCTCGGCGAGATGATCGCCGCCGCCGTACAGGCCCGGGAGGTCCAGGACGCGGCAGCCGTGCAGGAGGCGCTCGCGCCCCTCGCCGCGGCGACCAGTCCCGGCCCCGGATCGACCGGATGGCTGGCCAACATCTCCTTCCTGGTGGAACGGGACTCGGCCGCGGGCTTCCTGGAGAAGGTGGAGGAGTTGCGCGCGGCCAGCCAGCACCTCGAAATGAGCGTGAACGGTCCGCTGCCTCCGTACAGCTTCGTCGAGCCGGGTCCGGACGGACCCGCCGGCACCGACGGCACCGACGGTTAGAAGGCACATCGTGGGACTGATCTCGGAAGTGCTTCTCCTGCCGTTCGCCCCCGTGCGCGGCAGCCTGTGGGTCATCGAACAGGTGGTGCGGGAAGCCGAGCGCATCTACTACGACCCCGCGACGGCCCAGGCCGAACTCGCCCGCCTGGAGCAGCTGCTGGAGGCCGGCGAGATCACCGAGGAGGAGTTCGACCGGCTGGAGGACGAACTCCTCGACCGGCTGGAGACAGCCACACACCGAAGCTTCGGAACGGACGACAGGACGACACCATGAACCGGACACTCATCGGCCTCGCGGTCGGGGCCGGGTACGTCCTCGGGCGCACCAAGAAGCTCAAACTGGCAATGGCCGCGGGCACGTTGATCGCGGGCAAGCGACTGAAACTGAGCCCGGGCGCCGTGGTGGACCTGGTCTCGCGGCAGCTCAAGGACAACCCGCAGTTCCAGCAGATCGGCGACGAACTCCGCCAGGACCTGAGCGGCGTCGGCAAGGCCGCCTCGGGCGCGCTGGTCGAGCGGCAGATGAACGCGCTCGCCGACCGTCTGCACGGCCGTACCGCCGAAGTCCGCGATCACCTCACGGATGTCGTGGGGACCGGCCACGACGAGGACGAGGACGAGCAGAACGAGAAGCTCGAGGACCGCGACGAGTCCCGGGACGCCGACGAGGACGAGGAGACGTCACGCGAGAGCACCGCCAGGAAGGCGCCGGCGAAGAAGAGTGCCTCCAGGAACGCCTCCAAGACCGCCAGGAAGGCCGCGCGCAAGGCCCCCGCCCGGAAGACGGCCACGAAGAAGACCTCGGGCGCCCGGAAGACGGCCACCAGGACCGCCTCGCGGGCCACGGAAGGGAAAGGAGGCGGCGAGCGGTGACTCCGAACCCGGCATCCACGGCCACTGACACAGCCGGCAAGGCCACCGGTACGACTCCGCTGTCCGGCCTCGCCCAGAGCGAGGCCGCCGACCGGCTCAAGGCGGAGGTGCAGGAATACGTCTCCGCGCAGGCCGAGCGCCTGCTCGTCGGCGTCGGCCGCAAGCTCGGCGAGACCACCGCCAAGCTCAACGACATCGCGGAGGGCAACAGCCCCGGCTTCGCCAAGCTCGCACTGGACGGTGGCCGCAAGGTCACCGAGGGCAAGGGCCCGTTGCGCTCCGCCCTGGAACTGGGCGTCTCCGGGGCGAAGGACAACGTCGTCGGCGCCCTGAAGAACCTCGGCGGCGGCAAGGGCAAGCGCAAGGGCGGCTCGGGCAACAAGCCGACCGTCATCATCGAGCAGGTCGACGTCGGCGTGCCGGTGCGCACCGCCTACGACCAGTGGACGCAATACCAGGAGTTCAGCACCTTCGCCAAGGGCGTCAAGAGCGCGAGCCGCGCGGACGACACCCAGTCGGACTGGCAGCTGAAGGTCTTCTGGTCGAACCGCAGCTGGAAGGCGAAGACCACCGAGCAGGTCCCGGACGACCGGATCGCCTGGTCGTCGGAGGGCGCCAAGGGCACTACGAAGGGCGTCGTGTCCTTCCACCGCCTCGCGGACAACCTCACGCGCGTCCTGCTGGTGATCGAGTACTACCCCAAGGGCCTGTTCGAGAAGACCGGCAACCTCTGGCGTGCCCAGGGCCGCCGGGCCCGCCTCGACCTCAAGAACTACGCCCGCTTCATCTCCCTCAAGGGCGAGGCGTCCGACGGCTGGCGCGGCGAGATCAGCGACGGCGAGGTCCTCCGCAGCCACGAGGACGCGATCGCGGAAGAGGAGGGCGACGAGCAGTACGAGGAGGAGCCCGAGGACGAGTACGAGGAGGCGGAACCCGAAGACGAGTACGAGGAAGCGGAGCCCGAGGACGAGTACGAGGAAGCGGAGCCCGAGGACGAGAAGGCGTACGAGGACGAAGAGGAGTACGCCGAGGGCGGGAGCCGGCGATGACGACGCCGAGCCGGCTCCCGCAGCCCTATGCGCACGACGGCAGCAGCAATCTCGCCGACATCCTGGAACGTGTCCTCGACAAGGGCATCGTGATCGCCGGTGACATCAGGATCAACCTGCTCGACATCGAACTGCTCACCGTCAAGCTCCGCCTGATCGTCGCCTCCGTCGACAAGGCCAAGGAGATGGGCATCGACTGGTGGGAGGACGACCCGGCCCTCTCCTCCCGCGCCCGCCGCAACGAACTCGCGCGCGAGAACGCCGAGTTGCGCGAACGGCTGGCGCGGCTGGAGGAGCTGGAGGCGGCGCCTCCCACCGCCCGGGCCGAGCGCACCCGCGAGGACGGAGGAGGGGACGCGGGATGACCGAACTGCGGTACGTCTACGCGATCTGCGAGCCGCTCGGCGCACCCCTCCCCGCCGGACTCACCGGCGTCGCGGACGACCGGCCGCACATGTTCCCGCACCTCGGCCTGGTCGCCGTGGTCGGCCATGTGCCCGAACGGGACTTCGCCGAGCAGCCGCTCCGCGCCCACCTGGAGGACCTCGACTGGCTCACCGAGACCGCCCGCGCCCATGAGCGGGTGATCCACGCGCTCATGGCCCTCACCACCCCGCTGCCGCTGCGCCTCGCCACCGTCTTCCATGACGACACGGGCGTACGCCTGATGATGGAGGAGCAGGAGGCGCACTTCCGGGACACCCTCGGCCGGCTTCGGGGCCGCGTCGAATGGGGTGTGAAGGTCTACGCCGAACCCGAACCCGGCGCTGAGCCGGCGGAGGGCGACGGCCCTCACAGCAGGCCGGCCTCGGGCCGCGACTACCTGCGGCAGCGGCGCCGATCGGTCCTGGCCCGCGAGGACACCTGGCAGCGGGCCGAACGGTTCGCCGACCGGCTGCACACCGCGCTCTCCGCGCACGCGGAACGCACCCGGCTGCATCCGCCGCAGAACCCGGCCCTGTCCTCGGCCCCGGGCCAGAACGTGCTCAACGCCGCGTATCTGGTGCCCCGTTCCTCCTCCGATGAGTTCATGGACGTCCTGGACCACACCAAGAGCGGGGAGAGCGGAATCCGGATCGAGCTGACCGGGCCGTGGGCGGCCTACTCCTTCGTCGACATCGTCGACTTCGTCGAGAGCAGCGGCGCGGAGGCGGCGGGAACATGACCTCCGTGAACCGACAAGTACCGTCCCCCTGGGGTGACTCGCCGTGACCGAGCGCCGTAACCGACTCGACCTCGAGCCCGACACCGTCGAACGCGACCTGGTGAAACTCGTCCTCACCGTGGTCGAGTTGCTGCGCCAGCTGATGGAGCGCCAGGCGCTGCGCCGCTTCGACCAGGGTGATCTGAGCGAGGACCAGGAGGAACGCATCGGGCTCACGCTGATGTTGCTCGAGGAGCGCATGACCGAGCTGCGCGAGCGCTACGGGCTGCGCGCCGAGGACCTCAACCTGGACCTCGGGCCACTGGGGCCGCTGCTTCCTCGGGAGTGAGAGGCGCCGCGCCCCTCGGGTGTCAGGCGGTCCGCGATCCCTCGTCGTCGGACTCACCCGGGTTGTCCACGACGTGCACCGCGGCCTCTTCGGAGGATGCCGCGCCGCCGGCGATACCGGCGTCTTCGGCCACGGTGTCATCCTGCCTCTCGGCCTCTCCCCCCGCAGCCGTCAGCCGTCCCGCACGCCTGTCACCGGCCTCCGCGTCGACAGGCTCGCCTTCCCCGTCAGGTACGTCTCCGATCTCGTCGCCCGGCGGCGGCTCGGTGTCGGGAAGCTCGGCCCGCAGTCGCTCGTCCAGCGGGTCCCGCTCACGCTGCTCCGCCGCCGTAGTACCGCGGCGCTGCACCGCCAGCGGCCTCTCGGGCGGGGAGTAGCCCTCGTCGATCGCCGGATCGATACCGCGGTCGTCCAGGGTGTCCTCCGGGTCCATGAGCGCGGCATCGTCCTGGACCTCCGAATCGTCGGGCTGGTACACCTCGTCGCCCATGGACTCGTCGTCGTACTCACGCTGTTCGTCGGGCATCCGGTGCTCCTCAGGCAGTCGTACGGCTCTCTCGAACCGCTCGCACCGGGTTTCCGCTGGCCGAACGCGTGAAACCCGTCAGAGGCGAAGGGAAGAGCTCATGAACGACAAACGCGCACACCGAGCCGACGGCACTGCGGCTGAAACCGATCCCCGCCCCGTGGAGGGACTGGCCGTACCGGAGGACACCTCGATGGCTCCCGGTGCGGCACCTCCCGCCGAGTCCGGAGTCTCGGGGCTCGGCGCTCCCGAGCGCGAAGCGCTGAAGAAGGGATGGGCCGTCGCGCCTCTCACACTGATCTGGATCGTCGTCGCACTCGTCGCCATCGGCCTGGTGGCGATGGTGGTCGTGCTGGCGACCTCATGATGGTCGGCGTGGAGCCGGGTCTGGCGATGGGGCGACACGGGAAAGCCCCGGCCCGTGAGTTCACGGGCCGGGGCTTCTTCGTGCGTCGTCAGGCGGGAGTGATGTTCTCCGCCTGCGGGCCCTTCTGGCCCTGCGCGATGTCGAACTTCACCTTCTGGCCTTCCTGGAGCTCACGGAAGCCCTGGGCGGCGATGTTCGAGTAGTGGGCGAAGACGTCGGGGCCGCCGCCGTCCTGCTCGATGAAGCCGAAACCCTTTTCGGCGTTGAACCACTTCACAGTGCCTGTAGCCATGTGCCTGTCTCCTTCGACGGGACTCGTGTCGGACCCCGCACCGTGCGGGATCCGGAGGTGATCGCCCTGGTCCGGAGAGGCGTTGAACAGCAAAAACGCCCGTGACTGCGAATCACGGGCGAACGGGACTTCGGAACCACGACTGCTGATCATGACGCTACACCGACTGGCGGCGCTCGGCCACTGAAACGCAGAGTTCATCTCACAGAAGGCACCAGACCGGCCAAGGTCACGTCCGAGGCCGGTCATCCACGATGGCGTCCGGCGTCATGGTCCGGGTGACCAGGGCGTGGGCGGGCTCGGTGAGACGGACCTGCCGCCGGCTCGCGTAGGCGCTGAGCAACCGGGCCGCCTCACCGATCGTGGACGCCGCGTACTGCGCGACCATGCCCTTGGCGATCTCCAGCGTGGCCTTCGCCGCGATCACGCTCTGCACGCGGGTGATCACGTCGTCGACCTGCGCCGGTTCCGTGGACCAGTGCATCAGGCCCAGCGCGGCGGAATCCGCGAGGGCCTGCGCGAGATGTACGTCGTCCTCCGCAAGGTGCCCCGAGCGCTGACGCAGCAGCGTGAGGGCTCCCAGCGGTCGCTCGTGCAAACGCACCGGGATCGCCTGCACGGACTCGTACCCGTTCTCGGTCATCGCCGCGACCAGCTTCGGCCAACGCTCCTGTTCGGTGGTGATGTCGAGAACGCTCACCGGTTCCCCGGTGCGGTAGCAGTCCATGCAGGGACCGTGGCCGTTCTGCAGTTGCAGGAGTTCGGCGAAGGCCGCGTCCTCGTCGGTCGCGGCCATGGTCTTCAGACTGCCGCGGGCGTCCGCGATCATCACGGCCGCGGCGTCCACGTCCAGCAGGTCGCGGCAGGCGTGGACCAGACGATGGAAAAGATGCAAAGGGTCGAACTGCGCGGCATAGGTGTCCGCCAGGACGACGAAAGCCTGCGCCAGCTGGCGCTCGCGGTTCATGTTCGCCTCCCCGGCGCTGTGATTACGGTGATCGGCGCGTATACCGTCCGTTCAGTCATCGCGGAGGTCCATGCTGCGGTCGATGATCGCCCGGGCCACTTCCGTGGAGGTACGGCCCTGGGTGAAAGCCCGCGCGCGCAGGCGCAGGAGCGCCTCCTCGGCGCTCACTCCCAGCGACTCCTTCCGGGTCCGGGGAAGCGTGGTCCAGAGCGATGACGGCCAAGGTCACCGCGTCGGCGACCAGCATGGCCGTGCGGAGACGGTCCGCACCCAACGGCCCCGGCGTCTTCCGGTAGAGGTCCAGGGTGCCCAACGCGCTTCCGGGGCTCGCCAGCGGCAGCGAGAAGGCAGCAGCCACGCCCGCCTTGACCGCCAGGTCGGAGAAGAGCGGCCAGCGGCGCCGGTCCGGATCACGCGTGAGGTCCGACGCGAACACGGGTGCACGCAGCCGGACTGCTTCCCGGCACGGGCCTTCGCCCAGGATGTACTGGATCTCCGCCAGCCGGGCCGCCACGTCGTCGCTGGCGCACAGCACGACCCCCGTGTCCGCGCCGTCCCCGAGCACGGAGACGGACAACCCGGAGAACGCCGGGAGGAGGGCGACACAGGTACGGCACAGACCGTCGGGCACCTCATGCGGGGGCAGTCCGCGCACTCCGGCGATGAGCGCGTGGGCGATGCGGGCACGCTCGACATCCGTATCCTGCTCGGCGTTCTCCCCGCCCAGCAGGTCGTCCCCGGCCATGACCATCACCTCCCACGGCCACTCCACCAACGGTTTCACGCGATCTTGGCACAGGCAAACAGCCATGGTCAGGTCCGGCGCCGCTGATCACCAGCCGGGCCGACAGCGGATCGACAGCCCTCGACAGGGAACCGACAGCTCCGCTTTACCCGCCCCGCTCCGGAGGCGGGCCAGGATTTCCCCAGCGTCTGAACAGCCGGTCCTCATGGGCCGTACCTCTCGGCAATTCACGAACACCCGGAAGGAACGTCAGCATGACCAGCGAATCAGTTCAGCCGGTGTCGGCACCGAGCCGCCGTACCGTCGTGGCGGCGGTCGGCGTGGCGGGGCTCGCCGTCGCGCTGACCGCGTGCGGGTCGGAGGACGACGCGTCCGGCTCGTCCACCGAGCAGGGCGCCGACGCCAGTTCCCCCGCGGGAGGCGGCACCGCCAGCTCCCCCGCAGCGGACGGCGGCGCCGGCGGTGCCGCGCTCGCGAAGACCTCCGACATACCGGAGGGCAGCGGCAAGGTCTTCGCCGACGAGAAGGTCGTGGTCTCGCAGCCGGCGGCGGGTGACTACAAGGCGTACTCGACGATCTGCACGCATCAGGGCTGTCCGATGACGGACCTCAAGGAGGACATCATCTCCTGCGCCTGCCACGGCAGTACGTTCTCCATCGCCGACGGCAGTGTGCAGAAGGGGCCCGCCACCAAGCCGCTGGAGGCCAAGGAGATCACCGTGTCCGGGGACTCGATCACGCTCGCGTGACCGGGTGCGGTCGTTTCCAGCAGCCCAGCACCTCGTCCGTGGTCGCGACCGTGGCGACCAATGCGAGGGTGTTGCGGATCATCGCCGGGGTGTAGTCGGAGGGCACCCCGGCGATGGCGTCCGTCGGGACGACGGCGGTGTAGCCGCGGTTGACCGCGTCGAAGACGGCATTGGGGACGGCCACGTTGGCCGAGACACCGGTGACGATCAGGGTGCGGCAGCCGAGGTTGCGCAGCAGCGCGTCGACCTCGGTGCCCTGGACCGGCGACAGCCCATGAAGCCGTCGTACGACGAGGTCCTCCTCGGCGACCTCGATCGGGGCCGCCACCCGGACCGCCGTGGAGCCGGCGAGCTGCTGGACCGGGAGCCGTTCGGCGGCGCGGAACAGCCGGGCGTTACGGTTCGCGCCCCGGCCGTCCGGGCGGCGTTCGGCGATCGCGTGGATCACCTGCACCCCGCTCTCGTGCGCCCCTGCCACCAGCCGGGCGACGTTGGCGAGGGCGCCGGAGGAGCGGGCCTCCTTCGCGAGTTCTGGCAAGGCGCTGTCCGGGCCGACGACGCCCTGCTGGCACTCGACCGTGAGCAGCACGGTGGTCACGGGGTCGAGGAGTTCGCGAAGTTGTTCGTGCGACGGCATGGTGCCCCCTTGTCGCCTACCTGATGGGGCGGGCGAGACTAGCCACCATTGCGCAGGGAAGGAAGACCGCTCATCCTTTTCTGACGTGATGTCAGAGGATCTCTCCTCTGACACGACGTGGGAGAAGAGAAGAGGGGGACACATGACCGCCACGCAGCGCCGGGGCCGGAAGATCATGATGACACCGGGCGAGCTGGACGAGTTCCTCACCAGCCAGCGCACCTGCAGGGTCGCCACCATCTCCGCCGACGGCTCCCCGCACGTGAGCACCCTCTGGTTCGCCTGGGACGGCACCTCGATGTGGCTGTACTCGGTGATGCGCAGCAAGCGGTGGACCGATCTGCGGCGCGACCCGCGGGTCGCGATCGTGGTCGACACGGGTGAGGAGTACGACGAACTGCGCGGCGTCGAGCTGTCCGGGACCGTCGACTTCGTGGGCGAGAGTCCGCGCACCGGCGAGCTGCGGGCGGAACTTGACGTTCCGGAGACCTTGTTCGCGCGGAAGAACTTCGGTCTTGAGGAGATGCCGCACGATGGACGGCACGCGTGGGTGCGGTTGACGCCGGCGAAGATCGTCTCCTGGGACTTCCGGAAGTTGGGCAACGGGTAGCTCCGCTGGAGTGCCGCGCTGGGTCGTCGGTCGTCTGCGGCGCCGTCGTGGCTTGTCGCGCAGTTCCCCGCGCCCCTTCGGGGCGCTGTCGACCCGCAGCGGATTGCGCCCCACCTCCTCAGCCCACCTTCAGGGCCGCCTCCTGCAACGCCTCCACCGCCGCCCGGATCGATGGGCGGCGGTCCGCGTCCGCGCGCCATACCGCGTAGATGTACCGCTGGGCGCCGTGCCGCACGGGCACGGCGCGCACGCCTGCGGGCATGGGGTCGCGGCCGAGGCGGGGGGCGACGCAGACGCCCAACCCGGCGGCGACGAGGGCGAGTTGGGTGTGGTGCTCCTCGGCGCGATGGGCGATGCGGGGCTCGATGCCTTTGGCGCGCAGGGTGTAGAGCAGCCACTCGTGGCAGAACTCGCCCTCGGGCCAGGCGACCCACTCGTCACCCGCGAAATCCTCCAGGTCGACCTCGTCCCGCCCGGCGAGCGGATGTCCGTCGGGCATGGCGACGCCGACGGGATCCTCGAGGATCGACGCCTTGGCGAGCCCCTGCGGCATGGGCAGCGGCTTGTTGTACCAGTCGAGGACGACGGCCAGGTCCACGTCGCCCCGGAGCACCGCGTTGACCCCGTTCTCCGGCTCCAGTTCCCGCGAGCGCACGCGCAGTGCCGGGTGGTGGGAACGCAGGGTGGTGAGAGCTATGGGGAACAGCCCGCGCAGGGCGGTGGGGAACGCGGCCAGCCGCAGCTCGCCGACGACCTGCCCGCGCTGTGCCTCCAGATCGGACTGGGCGAGCTCCACCTGGGAGAGGATGCGCGCCGCGTGCTCGGCGAGGAGCCGGCCGGCGTCCGTGAGCCGTACACCCCTGCCGTTCTTGGCGAGGAGCTGCTGGCCGACCTCGCGCTCCAGCTTGGACATCTGCTGCGAGACGGCCGAGGTCGTGATGTGCAGGCCCTCGGCGGCACCGCTGACCGAACCGTGCCGGGCCAGGGCGTCCAGGGTGCGGAGGCGCTCCAGGTTCAACATGTAAGCAATGCTACGAGATACCGTGCGGAAAATCTAGCTTGTGCTACGAGGTCATGGTCCACCACCCTGGTCGCCATGAGCACCCCTACCCCCCTCCGTGCCGCCCTCGACTGGCGGCTTCGCTTCGGCGTCCTCGCCCTGGTCTGGGGCTTCAGCTTCCTGCTCATCAAGGTGGGCACCGAGGGCTATGCCCCCTTCCAGGTCACGCTGGGCCGGTTGGTGTTCGGGACGGCGGTGCTCGCGGCCGCGATGGCGATGAAGCGGCAGCGGCTGCCGCGCGAGCCGCGGACCTGGGGGCACCTCGCGGTCGCCGCGTTCCTGCTCAACGCGCTCCCGTTCTCGCTCTTCGCCTACGCCGAGCTGACCATCCCGTCCACCCTGGCCGGCATCTGCAACGCCACCTCGCCGCTGTGGGGCATGGCCCTCTCCCTGGTCGCCCTCTCCGAGGACCGGCCCACCCGTGTCCGCGTCGCCGGTCTCGGCCTCGGCTTCCTCGGCGTCCTCACGGTGCTCGGCGCCTGGCAGGGCTTCCACGGCCTGGACGCCACGGGCACGGCGATGGCACTGGGAGCGTCCCTGAGCTATCCGATCGGCTGGATCTACGTCCGCCGCACCCTCGCCGGATCAGACCACTCGCATCTCTCGCTGACCGGCGCCCAGTTGCTGCTCGCCACCCTGCAACTGGCCGTCGTGACCCCACTGTTCACATCCTGGCCGACACAGGTCGCCGTCGGCCCGCTCCTGGCGATAGCAGCCCTGGGCACACTCGGCACCGGCCTCGCCTTCCTGATCCAGTACGGCCTGGTCGCCGAGGTCGGCCCCACCACGGCCACGATGGTCACGTACTTCATCCCCGTCATCGCCACGACCGCGGGCGTCGCGATCCTGGGCGAGACACTGAACTGGTGGACACCAGTGGGAGCGGTCATCGTCCTGGCGGGAGCGGCACTGACGCAGGCGAGGTCGGCTACGGTTCGACAGCGCCCCGACAGGGGCGCGGGGAACTGCGCGACCAGCCAAGACGGACCCGCAGACAACCACCGACCGGTCGCCGCACTGACCCGACGCCCTCAGACGTAGTTCCGGATCGCCGCCGGCCCCACCGCTGAAGCGATCGCATCCGCCAGCCCCACCGTCTCGTCCACCGCCAGCGTCGAGACGGTGACCCGGATGCCCGGCGGTGCACTCATCCGGAAACGAGCACCAGGGGCGACGGCCCAGCCGGCATGCAGCAGACGGGCCACCGCTCCGGTCTCGTCCGGCACGGGAATCCAGACGTTCAGACCGCTGCGCCCGTACGCGGCGACCCCGCGCTCAGCGAGCGCGCCGATCAGCGCGTCCCGGCGCTCCCCGTACGCCGCCGACACCGCGCGCGCGTCCACCGCGCCGTCGGCCCACAGCCGTACGACGGCCCGCTGGGTGATCCGACTCACCCAGCCGGGCCCGAGCCGGTGCCGCCCGCACACCCGGTCGACGGTGACGGCGTCCCCGGTGAGCACGGCGAGCCGCAGATCGGGGCCGTACGCCTTGGCGACCGAGCGCACGAAGGCCCAGCTGCCGGTGACACCGGCGAGGGTGTGCAGAGGCAGGTCGACGATGCCGTGCCCGTGATCGTCGTCGATCAGCAGGATGTCCGGGTGTTCACGCAACACGGCACGCAGGGCACGCGCGCGTGACGCGCTCACCGCGGCGCCGGTCGGGTTCTGCGCCCGGTCGGTGACGATCAGGGCGCGCGCCCCGGCCTCGAGGACACGGCGTACGTCATCGGGGAGCGGGCCGTCGTCGTCGACGCCGACGGGGGCGGTGCGCAGCCCGAGCGCGGGGACGAGGTCGAGCAGGCTGCCCCAGCCGGGGTCCTCGACGGCGACCGTGTCCCCGGGCTTGAGGTGCGCGGCGAGGACACGCTCGATGGCGTCGAGGGAGCCGGAGGTCACTGTGAAGGGCCCGTCCGGCACACCGCCCGCGTCCAGATCGGCCCGCACGCGACGGGCCAACTCCGGTTCCACCGGCTCGTCCCCGTACAGCACGGGCTCGCGGTCGCCCTGCTCGGCGGCCACCGCGAACGCCTTGGCCAGCGAAGGCAGCAGCGCGGGATCGGGGTTGCCGCTCGCCACGTCCCGCACCCCCTCGGGCACGTCCACCCGGAGGTACTCGCGCCCCGTGGTGGCCGGCTTGGACCGCACCCGGCTGCCACGACGCCCGGCGGTCTCGATGACCCCGCGCTCACGCAGGATGCGGTACGCCGCCGCGACCGTATTTGGATTCACGCCCAGCTCGACCGCCAACTCCCGCATCGGCGGCAGAAGTTGGCCCGGCTCCAGCCCGCCCGAGCCCACCGCGCTCTCGACGCTGGCCGCAATCTCGGCTGCGCGCCGCCCACTGATCCGATATCCTTCTAGCACAAAGTCAATTATGCACTAGTGCAATGGAGGGCGCAATGCAGGGAACCCAGCAGCAGCCGACGCGACACCAGGCCGCCTACACACCCACCGACCGCACCGTTCCCACGCGCTCCGCCGACCGGGCGTCGTACGACAGGGATCTGGTGCACGCGATACTCGACGAGGCCTACGTCTGCCACCTCGGCTTCGTCCGCGACGGAGCGCCGGTGGTGCTGCCCACCCTGTACGCCCGGGTCGGCGAGCGGCTCTACGTGCACGGCTCGACCGGTTCCCGCCCCCTGCGGATGACGGGCCAGACCGACCCGGGCCTCCCCGTGTGCCTGACGGTCACACACGTGGACGCGCTCATCCTGGCCCGCTCGGCCTTCCACCACTCGATCAACTACCGCTCAGTCGTGGTGCACGGCGTCGCCCACGACGTCACCGACCCCGACGAGAAGCGGGCCGCCCTCGACGCCCTCGTCGACCAGGTCGTACCCGGACGCGCCAACGACGCCCGCCCCGCCAACAAGAAGGAACTGGCCGCCACCGCCGTCATCCGCCTGGACCTAGACGAGGTCTCCGCCAAGGCCCGCACCGGCGGCGTGAACGACGAGCCCGACGACCTCGCCCTCCCCCACTGGGCCGGAGTAGTCCCCCTGCGCAAGGGCTACGACACCCCGGTCGCGGACGCCCAACTGGCCCCCGACACAAAACTCCCGGACTACCTGGCGTCCCTGTGACCCAACGCAGGCGCACCATGTGAGGAGCGGTTCGCACAGCGCCCCGAAAGGGGCGCGGGGAACTGCGCGACCAGCCACATCCGACCCGCACACGACACACCCACCCAGCGAGGCACCTACTCGGTCGTCCCCCGCGCCGACACCCGCATCTCCGCACCCCCAGCGGCAACCGGCTCCCCAGACCCCTTCCCCGGCGCCGAAGACTGCGCAATGAACGCCCCCACCAGCACCACCACCCCACCCACAATCTGCGGAGCCGAAAGGTGCTCCCCGAGCAACACCCACGCAAGCACCGTCGCAATGACCGCCTCAAGGCAGGCCACCACACCCGCGACCTGCGGTGACAGCCGCCGCACGGACACCACGCCGGTCACATACGCAACCACCGTGGCCACCAGCACGATCCACCCGAGCAACAGACCCGCGGCGACCGGCGTCCCGTTCATGTCCGCGCTGTCCGCCAGCAGCGACCACTCCATGCGCCACGGGCGGGCGACAACGGTCAGCACCGCGGCGCCGACCAGCAGGCCGTAGGCGATGACGCCCAGCGGATCAGGCGCCTCCGCGCCGGAGTCGCCGCCATGGTCGGACAGCACGAAGTAGCCAACCTGGCAGCAAGCCGCACCGAACGCGAGCAGCAGTCCGAGCGCGTCGAAGCTCAGCCCGGACCACACCTCCACGACGCAGGCGAGCCCACCGACCGCGAGGACCACGCCGAGCGCCGCCGCACGCGTGACCGGCCGCCGCTGCACGAACCGCACCCAGCCGAGAATGAGGGCGGGTGCGAAGTACTCGACGAGCAGGGCGACCCCGACGGGGATCCGGGAGATCGAGGCGAAGTAGCAGGCCTGGACACCGGCGACGGCGAACAGCCCGAACCCGGCGAGCAGCGCGGGCCGCCGGCGCAGCAGCGAACGGTGACGCACGGCCAGCGGCAGCATCACCAGGGCGGCCCCCGCCACCCTCAGCCACACCACGTGGAGCGGGTCGAGTCCGGCCTCGATCAGCGGCTTGGCCGCGACACCGGATCCCCCGAAGGCGAGCGCGGAAGCGAGCGCGAGACCGAGCCCCACGCCCTTTCCACCGCTGCCGCTGCCGCCGCTGCTGTCTGACGTATGCACCGGCACATGATGACAGGCCATGACATGAGCGTCACCCCCGATGACACCTGTCTCATCGCGTGGACGGTACCCAGGCCGTCGGCCGGTCAGCCGGTCTTCGCCAAGTACCTCTCGATCCGAACGTAGAGGGCGTGCGGATCGACCCCGGCACGGTCGAGCACCTCGACCGCGCGTGCCTGCGGGTCCACGACGATGGCGGCGAGCAGGTCGATCCCGAGCGCCGGTTCGCCACCGCGCCGGACAGCACGCTCGCGGGCGTACTCCATCGCGCCCGCGGCGAGCGGAGAGAAGCCCGCCTCGCCCGTCACCACGGGTACGGCACCGGAGTCCTCGACGGCGCCCTGCCAGCGCAGGCCGTAGCCGATGCTGCGCTGCACGAGGTAGCCGAGCAGCCGGGCCACCTGCGGCCCGTCCTCGAAGACGGCCCGCACCTCGGGGTCGGACTCCAGGAGCGAGTGCAGCAGATGGGCGGTGTCGATCTGCCGGTCCCCGTCCCGCACGGCACGTCGGCGGGCACCGGAGAGCACCGATGCCAGCTCGTCACTGAGCCCGGCATCGGTGTCCGTTCGCCGGCCGCCCTGTTCTTGGGCCGCCTGCCGGGGGATTCGGGGTTGCACACCCCTACCTCATCAGTCCCTCCAGATCGGGACATCCCCGGAGGGAAGCATTTTCGCGTCCCACCGCGTCCCACAGAGAGTGGACCCGGGCGGCCCCAATCTCCTCCTTACGGATGAGATCACGCAACCGTAACGCTCCGTCGCACGTCCCCCACAAAGGGATGGAGAGCAGGTACTGGCTGGTGACCCTTCCGGCCGTCGACGGCAGGCAGTACGTGTACCGGGTGTGGGCCCCGGAGGACGCACTGCCGGCCGACCTGTTCTGGGACGCCTGGCACTGCCACGACGAGAGCGCCTTCCCGCGCGCGTGGGACCTGTTCGACGCGGCGGAGATACGGCTGGTCGGCTGAGGCCGGCCTGGCAGGCCGCCTCCACATTTTCTGACGGTTCATCAGTATTGAATGTTGCAGGCCGTGCGGCTACGTTCCGCGACACCGTAGCCCGACACGAAGAGGTGGTCGCATGGCCGAAGTCAGCGCGGAGGCACGGATCGGGGCCCCCGCGGAGAAGGTGTGGGCGCAGCTCACGGACTGGTCCGCGTACGCCGAGTGGAACGCGACCCACACCGGCTTCCCCAAGGGCGGCCCCGAGACCCTCGCAGTGGGCGGGACCTTCCAGGAGAACCTGAAGCTGATGGGCTTCCCGGCCGAGGTCGACTGGACCATCGAGGAACTGGAGCCGGCCCGGGTGCTGGCCATCCGCGGCAAGGGACCGATGGCGGTCGACCTGGCCACGCGCTACACCCTGACGCCGGACGGCGACGCCACCACGGTCCGCATCGACGGCGAGTTCACGGGCGCCGCAGTGTCGTTGATGGCGGGCCGGCTGAAGGACTCGGCGACGGCCGCGCTGAACGAGTCGCTGCGCAAGCTGGCGGGGCTGGTGGCCTGACCCCCGGACACGCGAAGGCGCCCCCGCGGATGTCTCCGCGAGGGCGCCCCGCGCCGGGATCAAGCCTGGAACCTCGTCAGCCCCCGCGAGTCCCCGCCAGTCCTCGTCAGTCCTCGTCAGTCCTCGTCAGTCCTCGTCAGTCCTCGTCGGCGAGGATCAGGTACAGCTTCTTGCGGGCCTCGTTGATGACGGCCAGCGCCTTCTCGCGCTGTTCCTTGCTGCCGGTCTTCCAGACCTGCCCGAAGGCCTCCATCAGACCGAAGCCGGCCTGCCGGATCTCGCCGAGGACCTCCCAGTCGACGCCGCGGGAGGCCTCCTCCCAGGGCGCCTCGGGACCCTCCTCGGCCGCGGTACGGCCGGCCTCGGTGAGCGAGAACAGCTTCTTGCCGCCCTCGGACTCACTGGTGATCAGCCCCTCGTCCTCCAGCAGTTGGAGGGTGGGGTACACCGAGCCGGGGCTGGGCTTCCACGCCCCGCCGCTACGCTCGGCGATCTCCTGGATCATCTCGTAACCGTGCATGGGCCGGTCCTTCAGCAGGGCGAGGATCGACGCGCGTACGTCGCCGCGCCGCGCCCTCCCCCGCGGTCCGCCGCGCCCTCGATGACCCCAGGGGCCCGGTCCGCCGAAGCCGGGGCCACCCGGCCCGAAGGGCCCGAAGGCACCGCGCAGGGCCTCGAATCCGCCTCGCTCGTGCGAGCCGTGTCCACCGTGTCCTCGTTCGAATCCATGGGAACGCATCGCCATCACTCCACTCAGTCGTTGATCAGTCGCGATGCCTCAACGATATATCGGAATAGCTCGCGCGGCAACACCCACCAGGAAGACGACCCCAAGACAGCCCTGAACACGGCCCGGACCAAAATCGGTCCAGCACCCCGGAATTGGCCTTGGCCTGCCGCTTCGCCCCGCGCCTAGCGTCTGCGGCATGCGGATTCGAATCGTCGACGCCTTCACCGACCGCCCCTTCGCCGGCAACCCGGCCGGCGTCCTGCTCCTCGACGCCTTCCCGGACGAGACCTGGCTCCAGAACGTGGCCAGGGAGGTCAACCACGCCGAGACGGCCTTCGCCCACCGACTGCCCGAGGGCGGCGAGGCCGACTGGGCGCTGCGCTGGTTCACGCCCGTCACCGAGGTCGCCATGTGCGGCCACGCCACGCTCGCCGCGGCCCACGTCCTGCACACCACCGGCGCGCATCAGGGCCCGGTGCGCTTCGCCACCCGCAGCGGCGTACTGGTCGCGGCGCCGGGCGAGGACGGCTCGATCACCCTGGACTTCCCGACCGCACCGCTCACCCCGGTCGACGTGCCGGACGGGGTCACCGACGCGCTCGGCGCCGAGCCACGCACCGCCTTCGACACCGGCCCGAACGTCGGCGACCTGCTCCTCGAACTCGCCGACGAGAAGACCGTCCACGCCCTGGCACCGGACCACAAGGCACTCGCCGCCTACTCCACCCGCGGCATCATCGCCACCGCCCGCGCCGAGGACCCCACGCGGGGCTACGACTACGTCTCCCGCTGCTTCTTCCCGAACGTCGGCATCGACGAGGACGCGGTCACCGGCAGCGCCCACACGGCCCTCGCCCCCTACTGGTCCGAGCGCCTCGGGCGCCCCGGCCTTACCGGCCTCCAGGCCTCACCCCGCTCCGGGCGCGTCCGCACCGAGCTGCGCGGCGACCGCACGCTGCTGACCGGACGCGCGGTCACGGTCATCGACGGGGAGCTGCTCGCGTAACGAAAGCACTCAAGCCGTCGGCAGCCAGCCCACCTTCCCGGCCAGCAGCGCGTAGCCGACGAACGCCCCTATGTCGAGCAGCGAATGAGCCACGACCAGGGGACCGACCCGGCCCCAGCGTCGGTAGAGATAGACGAACACCACGCCCATCGCCAGGTTGCCGAGGAAGCCGCCGATGCCCTGGTAGAGGTGGTAGGAGCCGCGCAGTACGGAACTGGCCATCAGCGCGGTGCCCGGGGACCAGCCCAACTGTCCGAGCCGGCGCAGCAGATAGCCGACGACGATGACCTCTTCGAGGATCGCGTTCTGCATCGCGGACATGATCAGGACCGGGTACTTCCACCACACGTCGGGCAGCGCCTCGGGCACCACCGTGAGGTTGAAGCCGAGTCCGCGGGCGGCCAGGTAGAAGGCGATTCCGGTGCTGCCGATCACCGCCGCGATCGCCGCACCGCGGCCGAGGTCCGGCCAGGGTCTGGTCCGGTCGAAGCCGAGGGTGCGCAGGCTCTCGCCCTCGCGCAGCAGGAAGTGCGCGACGAGCAGGACGGGCACGAGTGCCGTGGTGATCCCGAAGAGCTGCCAGGCGAGATCCAGCCAGGGACGGCCCGGCGCGGCCGACGCGTTGAGGGTGGCCGCCTGGTCCTTGAGACCGCCCGGTTTGGTGACCGATCCGACAAAACTGATCAGGGCGGACACACCGCTCGCACCGAGCGAAAGCCCCAGAACGAGCAGCGTCTCGGAACGGAGAATTCGCTGTGAGGGCCGCTCCTGAGGAAAAGATTCGGCCACCGAGCCCGCCTCCGAGTGCACACCTGCCTCCAGTTGAGTAATCCCGCCTCATCCCCATCGCCGCGCCGCTAGGGTCTCGAAAGAAGTTACGAAGATCGTGCGCGACAGGCCGATGGGGGGGCACCACCGTCATGGGACGTCACAGCTTGCCCGATCAGTATGTGGCGGGCGGCAGCGACCCCCGTCCGCGCGCCCGCCGCCGCACGGTGGCCGTCGCCACGGCACTGGTTCTCACCATCGCCGGGGGCACCGCGGTCGCCGTCCAGAGCGGGCTGCTCTCCTTCGGCTCCTCCTGCCAGGACGACCCGGTCCGGCTGAAGCTCGCCGCCTCCCCGGACATGGCCCCCGCGCTGCGCCAGGCGGCGAAGCAGGCACGCGAGGACGACCTCACCTCCGACGGGCGGTGCGTCGCGGTCTCGGTGAGCGCACGCGACCCGTACAAGGTCGCCGACGCGCTCGCGACGGGCGAGAAGGCCGACATCCAGGTGTGGGTGCCGGACTCGGACGTGTGGGTGCAGCGGGTCTCGGCGGACAGCGGTGCGACGCAGGTGACTCTGGCGGGCACGGTGGCGTCCACCCCGGTCGGGGTGGCGATGGTGCCGGCGGCCGCGAAGTCGCTGGGGTGGCCGAAGCGGACGTACAGCTGGATGGAGCTGGCCGGGGCCAGCCTCCAGGACGACGCCCTCCGGCTCGGCGCGGCCGACCCGGCGCGCAGTGCGACCGGGCTGCTGGCGCTCACGCAGGTGGGCGCGGCCGCCGCGAAGATCAAGGGCGGGGACACACAGGCCGCGGCCGTGATGAAGACGCTGGCGCAGCGCACCTCCGACAGCGACACCCAGGTCCTGGACACCCTGCCGCGCGACTCCTCGGGCACCGAGCAGGGCAACCCCCGGCGCAACCAGGCGCTGATCCTCAGCGAGCAGGCGGCGTTCGCGTACAACTCCTCGGCCGGCGGCGCGGGCAGCCTGGACATGTTCTATCCGAAGGACGGCTCGCCCCGGCTCGACTACCCCTACACCCTGGTCGACCAGACCCGGCTGTCGACGGACGAGAAGAGGGCCGCGATCCGGTTCACGAGCTATCTGCGGCAGCCCGAGCAGCGCCGGCTGCTGGAGAAGTACGGCTTCCGGACCTCCGCCGACGAGGTGTCTCAGGCGCTGGTGACCAAGGCAGGGGGCACCAGCCCGCAGCCGTACGCGCAACCCGCCGCGCGGCCCGCCGACGAGATCGCGCTCCAGGAAGCGCTCGGCACCTGGACGATCACGGTGCAGAGCGCCCGGATCACCACGGTCGTGGACGCCTCCGCGTCCATGTCCGAACCGGTCGGCGACACCGGACAGACCCGTATGGACGTCACCAAGGCCTCGCTGTTGCAGGCCCTCGCCACGTTCACGCCCGAGGACGAGATCGGGCTGTGGGACTTCTCCACCAAGCTGGACGGCGACAAGGACTACCGCGTCCGCGTGCCGACCGAGCGGCTCGGCGACCGGGCCGGCGAGGGCACACAGCGGGATCTGCTGTCGGCGGCGTTCAGCGCGCTGGCGCCGGTGCCCAACGGGGCGACCGGGCTGTACGACACGACGCTCGCCGCGTATCAGGCGGCCATGTCCTCGTACGACAAGGGAAAGTTCAACGCGCTGGTCATCCTCACCGACGGAGTGAACCAGGACCCCGGCAGCATCTCCCGCTCCGACCTCGTCGAGCGGCTGGAGCAGCTCACCAACCCCGAGCGCCCGGTGCCGCTCATCATGATCGCCGTCGGCCCGGACGCCGACCGCGAAGAGGCCGAGCAGATCGCCAAGGCGACCGGCGGCTCAGGACACGAGGTCAGTGACCCGTCGCAGATCCACTCGGTGATCCTGCAGGCGATCGTCGCGGCGGGGGCGCGGGGGAACCAGGGGTGACCGTCGGCCCCTACCCCAGCGGCACCGCCTCCGGCAGCCCCACCGGCCAGGTGTGCACCGGCTCCCCGTGGTGCATCAGCCGGCGGTAGCACTTGGTGGTGGCCGCCAGCGCGGCCTCCCGGGACAGCCCCGACTCCAGGGCCCGGTGGAAGGTCGCCGACTGCCATGCCGCCCCGTTGACCCGGCGCCGGCAGCGCTCCTCGATCACGCCGAGATACAGATCCCGGTCGGCCGGATCGACGCCCCACGCGTCCAGCCCCGCCTCGGCGAGCGGCAGCAGTTCGTCGCGTACGAGACTCACCGCGTCGACCTCGGTGGTGCCGCCGTAGCGCCCGCGCCGGGGCCAGATCAGGCGGGCGTCGATGCCGTGCCGGCACGCGCTGTCGAAGTTGGCGGCGGCCGCCTCGAACGGCAGCCGGGACCAGACCGGCCGGGACTCCTCGGCGAGGGCGCGGACGACGCCGTAGAAGAAGGCGGCGTTGGCGAGGACGTCCGTGACGGTCGGCCCGGCGGGCAGGACGCGGTTCTCGACGCGCAGGTGCGGGACGTCGTCGGCGATGCCGTAGACGGGCCGGTTCCAGCGGTACACGGTGCCGTTGTGCAGGACGAGTTCGGCGAGTTTCGGGGTGCCGCCCGCGTCGAGGACGGCGAGGGGGTCCTCGTCGTCGCAGATGGGCAGCAGGGCCGGGAAGTAGCGCAGGTTCTCCTCGAAGAGGTCGTACGCCGAGGAGATCCACCGTTCGCCGAACCAGGTGCGCGGCCGGACGCCCTGGGCCTGGAGTTCGGGCGGGCGGGTGTCGGTGGACTGCTGGAACAGCGGCGGCCGGGACTCGCACCACAGCTCGCGGCCGAACAGGAAGGGAGAGTTGGCGCCCACGGCGATCTGCGCGGCGGCGACGGCCTGCGCGGCGTTCCATACGTCGGCGAAGCGGCCCGGCGTGACCTGGAGGTGCAACTGGACGGAGGTGCAGGCGGCTTCCGGCGCGATGGACCTGGAGGTGCAGCTCAGATGCTCCACGCCCGCTATGTCGAGCACGAAGTCCTCGCCGCGGGCGGCCACGATCTGGTCGTTGAGCAGGGTGTAGCGGTCGACGTCGGAGAGGTTCGTGGAGACCAGGTCGTCGCGGTCGAGCGTCGGCAGAATACCGATCATCACGATGCCCGCATCGACCTCGCGCGCTTTCCGGTCGGCATATGCCAGCGAGGTGCGCAGTTCCTCGGCGAGCCGGTCGAATACCCGCCCGCTCAAGCGATGTGGGGCTATGTTGACTTCCAGATTGAACATGGCGAGTTCTGTTTGGAAATCTCGGCTTGCGATCCTCTCCAGTACTTGCGCATTCAGCATTTTCGGCATGCCGTCCGCACCGGTGAGATTCAATTCGATCTCCAGCCCCATGAGGTTCTTCGGGCGATCGAACCGCTGCTCCGCCAGAAGCCGCTCCAGGCCCGTCAGGCACTCCCGGAGCTTGCCGCGGTACCGCTGCCGATCGGACAGGTCGAACCCGCCTGCCACGACCTTCTCCCCCATCGGAGCGTCCCTCCTCGCATGGGCGGGCCGATCAGGTCCGGCCGCCGGTGTCCCGGGTCAGGTGGGATGATGCCCAGCCGAAGCGATCGATAACGTCGCGGGCAGAGCGGGCGCGCGCTACTCTGACGGACGTGACCGGCGGCACATTCACCAGGCATGGCACATAGTGCAGTTTCCGGCACCTTGCCAACTCGTGAAAAACACCGACGAGTATTGGCCGACCGAGTCATCTGCATTTCCCGAGGTCATCGCGGGGCGACGGGTTCGGAACAGGGATGATTCCCGCTGGCCGCCGACCGAATGACCCCTTGCCGAAGTCCCCGGAAACAGCTAGACGAAACACAATGTGAACACGTGTCGTATAAACTCCGCGAGCAAGGCAGAGGGTTGGCGCCCCGGTCCGGGTTCCTGCCGTCAGGTGATGTGCGGCGGGCTTCACTCACACCCACGCATCCCCAGACCCCGGCCCCCGCCTCTCTGACCCCGTGAGCTGACAGCGTCGTCCGCCCCCGCCACGCCCTCGCGCCACTGTGCCTGTCGAATGAGAGGCGACCCACCATGCCGCTGCATGTCCCCCCGGCTCCAGCGCCCGCCCTTCGCTCCGTCCTCACCGCCCTCGGTTCCCCCACCGCGGTCCGCGAGGCCCGGACTCCCGCCCTGCGCACCGCGCAGGGCACCGCCACTCCCGAACTCCCACTGCCCGTGCACGTACTCGACCGCATCACCTCCGAGGGCGTGTCCGCGACCCGGCTGGCCGGGTGGCGTTTCCTGATCCGCTGCGGCGACCGCGCGGTGGCCGCGGCCGAGACCATGCTGACCCCGGACGGCTGGGCCTTCTCGCACTTCTTCGAGGGCCCGTACGTCGCCTCCACCGAGCGCGCGCTGCGCCAGGCCGAGTCGGTGAGCGGGGCGTACCAGCCGCGCCTGCTGTCGCTGCCCGGCCTGTACATGCTCACGCTGTGGCTGCACGGCGACTGCTCCTCGGACGGCACCACCGGCCACCCCGCCGCCACCGACCTGCTCGTCCCGCTGGCGCCGGCTCCGCCCGGCATCGCGGCCCACCGGCCGCACCGCGTCGCCGAGCTCCTCCCGATGCTCACCCACCGGGTGACGCCCACCCCGCTGCTCGGCCAGCCCGCCTGACCGACCGGCCCCGCGAAACACCCTCGTACCCCGCCACCGGAATTCCGGGTAGCGGGGTACGACGCTGTTTGCCGGAACCCGTACGCTCGTACGCGCTGAAGAATGCTGCAGAAACCCTTGTAGGCGCCTGGAACCCTCATCAAGCCCTATCACGCTCGCACGAGCATTAAGGCGCTCTAACGAGCCGAATAGGGTCGCCTCCCCGTCCTGACTAGCCCCATCCGACCATCCCGAACCACCCGAAGTGGCCGTGCAGTTGGAATGAACCCTTCACGCGGGTGATGCGTCCTGAACCTGTGAGAAGTGGTGCCGCTAAATCCCTGCGGAATGACGCCCGTGGGGCAACACTGGGTTCCGACCGACTTAAACAAACGGGGGCGGCCATGAACGAGGCTTCACGCCACAGGACAGACCCGACAACCCACTCACTCCACACGACAGAGCGAAAGAACCCACCCATGTGCCAGCACCAGCCACCCTGTCCGACAGCCGAATCAGCCGACCGGGAGTCCGCCCGACTCGTGGCGCACCACCCGGAGCAGGGATGGAGCCTGCTGTGCAACGGCGTTCTGCTGTTCGAGGACACCGGTGAGCTTCTGCCCGACGGCCAGATCATCGCCCCGCACCGTGCAGTGGTGATGACCGCAGCCTGAGCGGCACCGGGCGGACCGACCTCCCGCCCGGAGACATGAGGGGCCGGACGCAGACACATCCTGCGAACCGGCCCCGACGCATGTCGGGCGCCCGTCACTCCCCGTAGTCCCCCGTGCGTGATCCGGTCCACCGCACCCTTCCCTTCCCAACACCGCCCGCTTTCCGGAAGACTCCTGGAAGTTTCGAGGCGTGTGTCCGGTAGGCAGTGGCGGATGCGCGACCGGTCGACGGAGGTGGGGAATTGGCAGCACGCGAGGTCGATGCCGAGCAGGCGCCACAGGACGGGGGCAGGGTCACGATCACGGAGATCGCCCGGCAGGCCGGGGTCTCGGTGCCGACCGTGTCCCGGGTCGTCAACGGCCGCTCGGACGTGTCGCCCCACACCCGCGCCCGCGTGGAGGACCTGCTGCGCCGGCACGGCTACCGCAGGCGCCCCACGACCTCCGCCACCCGTGCCGCCCTGCTCGACCTGGTCTTCAACAGCCTCGACAGCCCCTGGGCCGTGGAGATCATCCAGGGCGTGGAGGAGGCGGCCCACACGGCCGGCGTCGGCACCGTGGTGTCGACGATCCACGGACGCTCGGGCGGCGCCCGCGAGTGGATGCGCAATCTGCGGGCCCGCGCCTCCGACGGCGTCATCCTGGTCACCTCGGCCCTGGAGCCGCTGCTGTACGAGGAACTGCGCATCCTCGGCGTCCCGCTCGTGATCGTCGACCCGGCCGGCTCGCCCGCCCTGGACGCCCCCACCATCGGCGCCGCCAACTGGTCCGGCGGCATGGCGGCCACCGAGCATCTGCTGGCCCTCGGCCACCGCAGGATCGGCTTGATCGCCGGGCCGCCCCGGCTGCTGTGCTCCCGCGCCCGGCTCGACGGCTACCGCACGGCGCTGGAGAGCGCCGGTCTCACGCTCGACGACACCCTCGTCGTGCCCGGCGACTTCCACCCCGAGTCCGGATTCACCGGCTGCAACGCCCTCCTGGACCTGCCCGACCCGCCCACCGCCGTCTTCGCGGCCAGCGACCAGATGGCGCTCGGCGCGATCGAGGCGCTGCGCCGGCGGGGCCTCAGGGTGCCGGAGGACATGAGCGTGGTCGGATTCGACGGCCTTCCGGAAGTCCGCTGGTCGGCCCCGCCGCTCACCACCGTCCGCCAGCCGCTCGCCGACATGGGCAAGCTCGCCGTCCGTACGGTGCTGCGCCTGGCCCGCGGCGAGCAGCCGGACTCGCCGCGGGTGGAGCTGGGCACAGAGCTGGTGGTGCGGTCGAGCACGGCCCCCGCTAGCTGAGCGCCTCCCTGATCGCGAAGTACGCGGGCTTGGGCCGGAGTTCCTCGTCCCACGGCAGCGCCGCGCCCTCACCCTCGAAGAACGCCGGGATCCAGGAGTATTTGTCGGTGTAGTCCCACAGCGTGATCCCCACGCACCGCCGCACGGCGAGGCACGCCTCGGTCATGTCCCGGTACCACTCCGCCTGCGTGGCCAGCTTGGCCTCGTCGGCGGGCACGTACATCCGCACATCCACCTCGGTGAGCGCGGTGTCCAGACCCAGCCGGGAGAAGCGGCGGAGGTTGTCCTCCAGGGTGCTCGGATAGCCGTACTGGAGGGCGAGATGGGCCTGCAGACCGAAGCCGTGGAGCGGGACGCGCTGCGCCTTCAGCTCCTTGACCAGCCGGTAGTAGGCGTCGCTCTTCGGGCCGATCCCCTCGACGTTGTAGTCGTTGAGGTAGAGCTTCACCTTCGGGTCGGCCTGGTGGGCCCAGCGCAGGGCGTCGGCGATGTAGCCCGGGCCGAGGGTCTTGTAGAAGATCGTCTCCCGGTAGGTGCCGTCCTCGTTGAAGGCCTCGTTGACGACGTCCCAGGCGTAGACCTTGCCGCGGTAGTGGCGTACTTCCGTCTGGATGTGCTTCTTCAGTACGGCTCTCAGCTCGGGGGCCGTCCACTCGCGCGAGGTGAGCCAGTCCGGGAGCTGGCTGTGCCAGACCAGGGTGTGGCCGCGTACGCGCTGGTGGTTGGCGCGGGCGAGGTTCACGATCTCGTCGCCCTGGGAGAAGTCGAAGACGCCCTGCTGGGGTTCGGTGGCGTACCACTTCATGCCGTTGCCGGGGGTGATCATGTCGAACTCGGTGCCGAGGATCGCCTTGTAGGGCTCGTCGGTGAGCTCGGGGTTGTCGGTGGCGCTGCCGAAGTAGCGGCCGTGGCGCTGGGCGAGTTCGGCGAGGGTCGGCTGGTCGGGGGCCGGCCGGTCCTCACCGGCCTGGGCCGCCGGGACGCCGGCGGCCAGGAGCAGGGCGACGAATGCGCCGGTGAGTCTGAGCCGTGTGCGGGTGGTGCGCATGGTGCGACTCCTCACGGTCGATGTGGTGTACGTCCGCCGGCGCGGGTCATCCCTTGGTGGCGCCGGCGGTGAGGCCGCCGACGAGCTGACGCTCGGCGACCGAGTAGAAGGCGAGTGCGGGGACCATGGCCAGGACGAGGTAGGCGAAGACCCTGGCGTACTCGGCCGAGTACTGGCCTTGGAACTGCTGGACGCCGATCGGGATGGTCCACCACGTGGAGTCGGTGAACACCAGCAGCGGAAGGAAGAAGTTGTTCCAGCTGGTGACGACGGCGAGCACGGAGACGGTGCCGAGTGCGGGCCGTGCCATCGGCAGCAGGACCCGCCAGAAGAACCCGAGCGGGGTGCACCCGTCGAGCGTGGCCGCCTCCTCCAGCTCGCCGGGGATCTCCCGGAAGAAGCCGCGCAGGATGATGATGGTCATCGGCAGCCCGAACGCGGCCTGCGGCAGGATCACGCCCAGTGGGTTGTCCAGCAGCCCCAGGGAGCGCAGCAGCAGGAACAGCGGCAGTGCCGCCACCGCGAAGGGGAACATCAGCCCCATCGTGAACAGGGTGAACAGGAACTCCCGGCCGCGGAAGGAGAACCGGGCGAAGGAGAAGGCGGCGAGCGCGGACACCGCGACGACCAGGACGGTCGTACCGATGGCGATGAACGTGCTGCTGCCGACCAGCCGCCAGAAGGAACCGGAGCCGAGGATGTCGGTGTAGTTGGAGGTCACCCACGACTCGGGCAGCCCGATCGGGTTCCGGGAGAGCTCGTCGGTGGACTTGAAGCCGGAGATGACCGCGTAGAGCAGCGGTATGCCCATGATCGCGCCGACGAGGACGAGGATGAAGTGGAACGGGAGTTGCCGCGCCGGTGCCTTCACTTCTGGCCTCCCCGCATGGTCGTGGTCGCCCCTTCGAGGTCGCGGCGGAGCACGAACCGCTGGTAGGCGAGGGCGAAGACGAGACTGATGCCGAACATGACCACGCTGATCGCGCTGGCATAGCCGACCTGATAGCGCTTGAAGCCGTACTGGAACATGGTCACGGCCATGGTCTCGGAGTGGTGGTCGGGGCCGCCCGCGGTGGTCACCCACACCAGGTCGAAGAGCTGGATGGCGCCGATGACGGACAGGAAGACGCTGATGCGCAGGGTGGGCGCGAGCAGCGGCAGGGTGACATTGCGGAAGCGCTGCCAGGGGCTCGCGCCGTCGATGAGCGCCGCCTCCGTCAACTCGGCCGGGATGGACTGGAGTCCGGCCAGGTAGAGCATCATGTGGAAGCCGAAGTACTTCCAGGTCATGACGAGGAACAGGGTCGCCATGACGGTGGAGGGGTCCGCGAACCAGGTCCCGCCGAGCCCGTCCAGGCCCACGCTGCCCAGGACCTGGTCGGCGAGGCCGTCGTCCGGGGCGAAGATCATCGCGAACAGGATGCCGGTGATGGCCTCGGACAGGACGTACGGCGCGAAGAACAGCATCCGGTACACGGCCCGGCCGCGGATCCGCTGGTTCAGCAGGACGGCCATGGCGAGCGCGAACGGCAGTTGCACGGCGAGCGACAGCAGGACCAGGACGAGACAGCGCCACAGGTCGCCCAGGAAGACCGGGTCGTCGAAGAGCCGGGTGAAGTTGTCGACGCCGACGTAGTCGGAGGGCATGCCGAAGCCGCCCCACCGGAAGAAGGCGGCGTACAGGGCGAACAGGATCGGCAGCAGGACCAGCACCAGGAACAGCACCAGCGCGGGCAGTTGGAAGCCGACCGCGGTGAGCCAGTTCAGCGTCCGCCGCCGGGCCCGCCCCCGGCCTGCCCTGACTGCCGGGGGCGGAGTCTCGGCGTCGGCGCCGGTCCGCTTGTCCGGAAGGAACGTGGAGGTCATCGGGGCCTACTGCTCTTCCTTCGCGGTCTGTGTGATCGACTCGGTGACCTGCTCGGGCGACTTGGAACCGGCGATCAGCGCGCCCACACTGTCGTTGACCTCCTGGCCGAGCGCGGGTGCGTACGCCTGGTCCAGGTAGAGCTGGAAGCCGGTGGAGCCCTTCAACTGCGCCTGTACGGCCTTGAGGTTGGGGTCGGTGAGGGCCTTCTCGGCGGCGGGCACCACCGGAATGGCGCCGGTCTTCTTGACCAGTTCCAGGTCCGTCGCCTCGGAGGCGAAGAACTCCAGGAAGTCGACGGCCGCCTGCGGAGCGCCCTGCCGCAGGGCGTGTCCGCCGCCCCCGCCGAACACCTCGGTGATGGCGCCCTTGCCGCCCTCGACCTCCGGGAACGGGAAGAATCCGAGGTCGTCGCCGAGGCCCTTGCCCGCGTCCGCCTGGACCACCGGCGCCCACTGGCCCATGAGTTCCATCGCCGCCTTGCCGTTGCCGACAGCGGCGGCCTGGCCGGTGGGGCTGGAGTAGGCGGCGCCGAGGAACCCCCTCTGGAACGGCTGGAGATCGACGAGTTCCTTGAGGTGCTGTCCGGCCTGGACGAACTCGGTCCCGGTGAAGTCCTTGTCGTCGTTGGCCTTCTCCAGCGCGCCGGCGCCCGCGGTGCGCATCGCCAGGTACGCCCAGTAGTACATACCGGTCCACGTCTCCTTGCCCGCGAGGGCGAGGGGGGTGATGCCGGCGGACTTCAGCTTGCCGACCGCGTCGAGGAAGCCGCTCCAGGTGGTGGGCGGCGTGGCGATTCCGGCCTGCTTGAACAGCGCCTTGTTGTACCAGAAACCGATCATGCCGATGTCGAACGGGACGCCGTACAGCCGGTCGTCGAGCAGATACGGCTTCTTCGCGGCCGCCAGCAGACCGTCGGACCACGGCTTCGTACGGTCCGTTAGGTCCTCGACGAGCCCGGCGTCGACCTGTTGCTTCAGGACGCCGCCGCCCCACGTGTGGAAGATGTCCGGCAGCTTCCCGGAGGCGGTCAGCGCCGTCATCTTCGATTTGTAGGCGTCGTTCTCCAACTGGACGATCTTTATCTTGACCTTGGGGTTCTGGGCCTCGAACTTCTTCGCGAGGCCGGCCCAGACATCCTTCGCCGGCTGAGTGGTGGAGATGTTCCACCACTCGACCGTGGTCGTCCCCGAGGATCCTCCGTCCGAGTCGCCGCCACAGCCGCTCAATGCCGTCATGCCCAGACCGGCCGCGGCGGAGGCCGCCAGGAAGCCGCGGCGGGACAGTGCCCGGTCGCCCATCATGCGCTCCTTGGGTACGGGACGGCGCGTCCACGCCTGTCCACTGGACCGAAACTTTCGGAACAATTCCAGAAAGCTTCGCTGCTGCCGCACCCTAGAGACAGCAGCCAAAGCGTGGCAACCCCTTGTACGCAGCGAATCTGCGGTCAGAGGCGGGAGCGTGCAGTGCGGCGGCCGTCCAGCTCGCCCAACACTCTTCCGCTCTCGTACGTCCGCAGGGCGTCAGTACTGCGAGGATGAACGAAACATTCGCCTTCGCCGACGAACATTCCGGAGCGGACTACAAGTCATCCTTCGAAGCGGTACCCCATGCCCGGTTCGGTGATGAGGTAGCGAGGGTGCGCGGGGTCCGCCTCCAACTTGCGGCGCAGCTGGGCCATGTAGACGCGCAGATAGTTGGTCTTGTTGCGCTGGGACACCCCTCTCCAGCAGATGCCATTCGGTCGGCGTCAGGCGCACGTCACGTCCGCCGCGCACGGCCTTCTCGGCGAGCAGGTCGATGGTGAACTCGTCCGTCGTGACCCGTGTCGCCTCGGGGGCGAGCGGTGCCTCCTCGGTGCGGCGCACGGCGGCCCGCAGCCGGGCGAGCAGCTCGTCCATGCTGAAGGGCTTGGTGATGTAGTCGTCGACGCCCGCGTCGAGCGCGGCGACCTTCCCGTCGGACCCCTGGCGGGCCGACAGCACCAGGATCGGCACGCGGGTCCAGCCGGAGGGCCGTGGCGCCGTCGGGCGCCGCGTCCACTCCGTACCGGCGTGCCTGCATGTTGATCACGAGCGCTCGTACGAGCTGTGGGTCGTCTTCCACGACCAGCACTCGGGTCATCAGTTGCCCTTGGTCAGTCCCTTGAGAGCGATGTTGAGTTCGAGGACGTTCACCCGGGGCTCACCCATGAAGCCGAGGGTGCGGCCCTCGGTGTGCTGGTCGACGAGCTTCTGGACCTGCCCGGCGGACAGGCCGTTGCGTTCGGCGACCCGGTGTACCTGGAGGTCGGCGTAGGCGGGCGAGATGTCCGGGTCCAGGCCGGAGGCGGAGGACGTGACCGCGTCGGCGGGTACGTCGGACGGCTTCACCTTGTAGTCGGCCGTCGAGTTGTCCTTGACGACCTTGGCCTGGGCTTCCTTGACCCACTTGATGAGTTCGGGGTTGTCGCCGGACCGGTTGGTCGCGCCCGAAAGGATCAGCTTGTACTGGGTGTTGACCGAGTTCTCGCCCAGTCCATTGGCGGGGCGCGGCTGGAAGTAGTCCAGGCTGTAGCCCTGTTGGCCGATCAGGGACGAGCCGACGACCTTGCCGTCCGCCGTGATCTCCGAGCCGTTCGCCTTGTCGTTGAACAGCGCCTGGACCACACCGGTGACCGCGAGCGGATAGATGATGCCGGTGAGCACGGTCAGCACCAGCAGCGCGCGCAGACCCGCCCCGAGCAACCGGGCTGTGTTCATGACCGAGTTGTTCATGGCGATCAACCGATTCCGGGGATGAGGGAGATGAGCATGTCGATGATCTTGATCCCGATGAAGGGGGCGATCAGGCCGCCGAGGCCGTAGATCCCGAGGTTCCGCCGCAGCATGCGGTCCGCGCTCATCGGCCGGTACCGCACACCGCGCAGGGCGAGCGGGACCAGCGCGATGATGATCAGCGCGTTGAAGACGACCGCGGACAGGATCGCGGAGTCCGGCGAGGACAGGTTCATGATGTTGAGCTTGTCCAGGCCCGGGTAGACCGCCGCGAACAGCGCCGGGATGATCGCGAAGTACTTCGCGACGTCGTTGGCGATGGAGAACGTGGTCAACGCGCCCCGGGTGATGAGGAGTTGCTTGCCGATCTCGACGATCTCGATGAGTTTGGTCGGGTTGGAGTCGAGGTCGACCATGTTGCCGGCCTCCTTGGCGGCCGACGTACCGGTGTTCATCGCCACACCGACGTCGGCCTGCGCGAGCGCGGGCGCGTCGTTCGTACCGTCACCCGTCATCGCGACGAGCTTGCCGCCCGCCTGCTCCCGCTTGATCAGCGCCATCTTGTCCTCGGGAGTGGCCTCCGCGAGGAAGTCGTCGACGCCCGCCTCCTCGGCGATCGCCTTGGCGGTCAGCGGGTTGTCGCCCGTGATCATGACGGTCTTGATGCCCATGCGGCGCAATTCGTCGAACCGCTCCCGCATGCCGTCCTTGACGACGTCCTTGAGGTGGATGACGCCCAGGATGCGGGCGCCCTCCGAGTCCTCGACAGCGACCAGCAGCGGCGTACCGCCGGCCTCGGAGATCTTGTCGGCGAGCGTGTCCGCGTCGTCCGCGACCCGGCCGCCCCGCTCCTTGACCCAGGTGATGACCGAACCGGCCGCGCCCTTGCGGACCTTGCGTCCGTCGACGTCCACCCCCGACATCCGGGTCTGGGCGGTGAAGGCGATCCACTCGGCCTGCGCCAGCTCGCCCTGGTGCCGCTCCCGCAGCCCGTACTTCTCCTTCGCCAGTACGACGATGGAGCGGCCCTCGGGCGTCTTGTCGGCCAGCGAGGAGAGCTGGGCGGCGTCGGCGACCTCGGCCTCGGTGGTGCCGCGCACCGGCACGAACTCGGCGGCCTGACGGTTGCCGAGTGTGATGGTGCCGGTCTTGTCGAGCAGCAGCGTCGAGACGTCACCGGCGGCCTCGACTGCCCTGCCGGACATGGCGAGTACGTTGCGCTGCACCAGCCGGTCCATGCCCGCGATGCCGATCGCGGAGAGCAGGGCGCCGATCGTCGTCGGGATCAGGCAGACCAGCAGGGCCACCAGGACGACCAGCGTCAGATGCGTGCCCGCGTAGTCGGCGAACGGCGGCAGCGTGGCCACCGCGAGCAGGAAGACGATCGTCAAAGACGCGAGCAGGATGTTCAGCGCGATCTCGTTCGGCGTCTTCTGCCGGGCGGCGCCCTCGACCAGGTTGATCATCCGGTCGATGAAGGTCTCGCCCGGCTTCGTCGTGATCTTGATGACGATGCGGTCGGAGAGCACCTTCGTACCGCCGGTGACGGCGCTCCGGTCGCCCCCGGACTCACGGATGACCGGAGCCGACTCGCCGGTGATCGCCGACTCGTCGACGCTGGCCACGCCCTCGACCACGTCACCGTCGCCGGGGATGATGTCGCCCGCCTCGCAGACGACCAGGTCGCCGATCCGCAGTTCGGTGCCGGCGACCACGGTGCCGTCGACCCTGCGGGCCACCGTGTCGGTCTTGGCCTTGCGCAGGGTGTCCGCCTGCGCCTTGCCGCGGCCCTCGGCGACGGCCTCCGCGAGGTTCGCGAAGATCACCGTCAGCCACAGCCAGGCACTGATCGCCCAGCCGAACCAGTCGCCCGGGTCCGTGAAGGAGAAGACCGTCGTCAGGACGGACCCGACCAACACCACGAACATCACGGGGGACTTGACCATCACCCGCGGGTCGAGCTTGCGGAAGGCGTCCGGCAGCGACTTCAGCAGCTGGCCGACGTCGAACAGGCCCGCGCCGACGCGGCCCTCGGGAGCCTTGTGCCCGGTCGGCGCGTCCTGGTGGGGCGCGAAGGTGGGAGTGGACATGGAGTCCTCGTGATTCGTTACGTCGGTGGTCATGCCGCCAACCCTTCGGCCAGCGGGCCCAGCGCGAGGGCGGGGAAGTAGGTGAGACCGGTGATGATCAGGATCGCGCCCACCAACAGGCCGGTGAACAGCGGCTTCTCGGTGCGCAGCGTTCCCGCGGTGACCGGCACCGGCTGCTGCTCGGCGAGCGAGCCGGCCAGCGCCAGCACGAACACCATCGGCAGGAAGCGGCCGAGCAGCATCGCCAGACCGAGCGTGCTGTTGAACCACTGCGTGTCCGCGTTCAGACCGGCGAACGCCGAGCCGTTGTTGTTCGAGGCGGACGTGTAGGCGTACAGGATCTCGGAGAATCCGTGCGCCCCGCTGTTGGTCATGGAGTTCGCCGGGGTCGGCAGCGCCATCGCGAAGGCGGTGAAGACGAGCACCAGCGCCGGGGTGATGAGGATGTAGCAGGCAGCCAGCTTGATCTCGCGCGTACCGATCTTCTTGCCCAGGTACTCGGGCGTACGGCCGACCATCAGACCGGCGATGAACACCGCGATGACCGCCATGATCAGCATGCCGTAGAGGCCGGAGCCGGTACCGCCGGGCGCGATCTCGCCCAGCATCATGCCGAGCATGGTGATGCCGCCGCCGAGACCGGTGAACGAGGAGTGGAAGGAGTCCACCGCGCCGGTCGAGGTGAGCGTGGTCGACACGGCGAAGATCGACGAGGCGCCGACGCCGAAGCGGCTCTCCTTGCCCTCCATCGCGCCGTGGGCGAGCTCGAACGCCGTGCCGTGGTGGGCGAACTCGGTCCACATCATCAGGGCGACGAAACCGACCCAGATGGTCGCCATCGTGGCGAGGATCGCGTAACCCTGCCTGACCGAGCCGACCATGACGCCGAAGCTCCGGGTCAGGGAGAACGGGATGACCAGGAGCAGGAAGATCTCGAAGAGGTTCGAGAAGGGGGTGGGGTTCTCGAACGGGTGGGCACTGTTGGCGTTGAAGTAGCCGCCACCGTTGGTGCCGATCTCCTTGATGGCCTCCTGCGAGGCGACCGCGCCGCCGTTCCACTGCTGCTGGCCGCCCATGAACTGTCCGACCTCATGGATCCCGGAGAAGTTCTGGATCACACCGCACGCGACCAGCACGACCGCGGCGACGGCCGCCAACGGCAGCAGGATGCGTACGACACCACGCACCAAGTCGGCCCAGAAGTTGCCGAGTTCACCGGTACGGGAGCGCGCGAACCCGCGTACGAGGGCCACCGCGACGGCGATACCGACCGCGGCCGACACGAAGTTCTGCACGGCCAGACCGGCGGTCTGCACGACATGGCCCATGGCCTGCTCGCCGTAGTACGACTGCCAGTTGGTGTTGGTCACGAAGGACACGGCGGTGTTGAACGCCTGGTCCGGATCGATCGAGGCGAACCCGAGCGAGCCGGGCAGGACACCCTGGAGCCGCTGGAGGGCGTACAGGAAGAGGACGCCGATCACGGAGAAGGCCAGCACCCCGCGCAGATACGCGGGCCAGCGCATCTCGGTGTCGGGGTTGGCTCCGATCCCCTTGTAGATCCACTTCTCGACCCGCCAGTGCCGGTCGGAGGAGTAGACCTTGGCCATGTAGTTGCCGAGGGGGATGTAGGCGAGCGCCAGCGCCGCTATCAAGGCAAGCAGCTGAAGGATGCCTGCGAGTACGGGACCCATATCTGTTCTCAGAACCTCTCCGGAAAGATCAGGGCGAGGACGAGATAGCCCAGCAGGGCGACGGCCACGACCAGGCCAACGACGTTCTCGGCGGTCACAGCTTCGTCACCCCCTTGGCGGCGAGAGCCACCAGCGCGAAGACCGCGATCGTGATGACGACGAAGGCCAGATCGGCCATCGTGAGCTCCTGGAGTTGAGGTTCGGTGGGACAGGGACGGTTAGAGAGAACCGCTTTTCCGGCTGGATACGGCCGCCGTTGACGGGTCCCATACGGGGCACTGCGCCGCTTTGACGGAACTCTTACGGCGCGTATGGCGCGGGTCTCAGCACAGTCGAACCGCGGCCGGCCCATGGGACGTACATGACGCTGGGTATCCGCCCCGCTGACACGGCCAGTCTTAACGCAAGCTTGACGCCTCCGCCCCCCTCATCCGTGGGCCCGGGCGTCACTCTCCGCTTACGCTGGTGCGGCCGTCCGCGTGATGGCCGGAATCGCACGCTGAGCACCACATCAGGAGCACGCAGATGGCCACCACGGAACAGTCGCCCAGTCGTCTGCGGGCCTGGATGCTGGAGGGCCTGTCCGACATGGGCAAGGCCGGCGCGCAGCACACTCCGCACGCCGAGCCGAAGCCGGAAGAGGGCCAGCACTGGTTCCGAGTGATGTGCCTGACGGGTGTCGACTACTTCTCGACCCTCGGCTACCAGCCGGGCATCGCGGCCCTCGCGGCCGGCCTGCTCTCCCCCATCGCGACCATCATCCTCGTGATCGTCACCCTGGCGGGCGCGCTGCCGGTCTATCGCAGGGTGGCGGAGGAGAGCCCGCACGGACAGGGCTCGATCGCGATGCTGGAGCGGCTGCTCACCTTCTGGAAGGGCAAGCTCTTCGTCCTGACCCTGCTCGGCTTCGCCGCCACCGACTTCCTCATCACCATCACGCTCTCCGCCGCGGACGCCTCCACCCACCTGGTCGAGAACCCCCATCTGCACAGCGCCCTGCACGACCAGCAGATGCTCATCACCCTCGTACTCGTCGCCCTGCTCGGCGCGGTGTTCCTCAAGGGCTTCCTGGAGGCGATCGGCGTCGCCGTCGCCCTGGTCGGGCTCTATCTGGCGCTGAACGTCGTCGTGGTGATCGTCGGCCTGTGGCACATCATCACCGAAGGACACGTCGTCACCGACTGGTCGAGCGCCCTGACCACCGAGCACGGCAATGTCTTCGTCATGATCGGCATGGCCCTGATCGTCTTCCCGAAGCTCGCTCTCGGCCTGTCCGGCTTCGAGACCGGCGTCGCCGTGATGCCGCACGTCAAGGGTGATGCGGGGGACACCGAGGAGGACCCGAAGGGCCGGATCCGGGGCACCAAGAAGCTGCTCACCGCGGCCGCCCTGATCATGAGCTGCTTCCTGATCTGCACCAGCTTCATCACCACGCTGCTGATCCCCGAGAAGGAGTTCGAGGACGGCGGCCAGGCCAACGGCCGCGCCCTCGCGTTCCTCGCGCACGACTACCTCGGCGGCGCCTTCGGCACGGTCTACGACGTCTCGACCATCGCCATCCTCTGGTTCGCCGGCGCCTCCGCCATGGCCGGCCTGCTCAACCTGATGCCCCGCTATCTGCCCCGCTACGGCATGGCCCCGCACTGGGCCCGCGCGGTGCGCCCCATGGTCATCGTCTTCACGCTGGTCGGCTTCCTGGTGACCTGGATCTTCGACGCCGACGTCGACGCGCAGGGCGGCGCCTACGCCACCGGTGTGCTGGTGCTGATCAGCTCCGCCGCGATCGCTGTGACGATCGCCGCCCGCAAGGCCGGACAGCGGAACTGGACCATCGCCTTCGCGGTGATCTCGGCGGTGTTCCTCTACACGACCGTCGTGAATGTCATCGAGCGCCCGGACGGCGTGAAGATCGGTGCTTGCTTCATCGCGGGCATCATCGTCCTCTCCCTGGCCTCCCGGCTGGCCCGCGCCTTCGAGCTCCGCGTGACCAGCGTGACGATGGATAACATGGCGGAACGATTCGTCCGGGACATCGCCAGCCGCAAGATCCGGTTCATCGCCAACGAGCCCGACGCCCGCGACGTCGCCGAGTACCGGGACAAGATCGAGCAGATCCGGCAGGACAACGACGTCCCCGAGCAGGAGGACTTCGTCTTCGTCGAGGTCACGGTCACCGACCCGTCCGAATTCGAGTCCGGCCTGACGGTGCGCGGCGAGGTCATGCACAACCGCTATCGCGTCCTGTCCCTGGAGTCCTCGTCCGTCTCCAACGCCCTGGCCGCGCTGCTCCTCCACGTCCGCGACACCACGAACTGCATCCCGCACATCTACTTCGAATGGACCGAGGGCAACCCCTTCGCCAACTTCCTCCGCTTCTTCCTCTTCGGCCAGGGCGAGGTCGCCCCGGTCACCCGCGAGGTCCTGCGCGAGGCAGAACCGGACCGCGCCCGCCGGCCGCGCGTGCACACGGGCTGAGCGGGGACGCCCGGTTCGCGAGGCGGACACGGGGAGGGAGCCTCGTATCCGAGGATCGCGCTGCCGTGCGCTGGGATCCGTGTGCTGGGATCCGTGCGCTGGGATCGCGTCAAAATGCGGCCGTACGGCGCCAGAACCCCGTCAACGACACCACCGCCGTACGACCGGGCCCCTACCGTCAGCCCCATGCGACCGAGCGGACCGCCGAGCCCGGCCGGCGACCGCCACTGGCGCGGCAGCGTCCGGTTCGCGGCATCGTGTGCTCTCGCCTTCGGCACGATGGCCCTGCTGGTCGACTGGGACGCGCAGACCCTCACCCCGCCCCGCACCCTGCTGTGGCTCACCCTCGCCACCACGGTCTTCGCGGTCCTCCTCCCCCAGCGCATCACAGCGGGCCCCGGCTGGCTCACCGCCCGCGGCCCGCTGACGACCCACACGGTCCATACGGACGCGCTGGTGGCGGTACGGCAGTACGGCGACGTCTCCTCGCACCTGATCCTGCGCGACGCCCACGGTCACCGCCTCGAACTCGACCCCCGCGTCCTGATCGCCAACCCCCTCCTCTGGCACGAACTCGACACCGGCGTCCGGCGCTCCCTCGAATGTGGCACGCTGTGCCGGAACTCCAAGGACTCCGACGTCCTCGGCCGGCTCCGGCGCCGCATCGACGACGAGACCGCACAGGCGGTACTCAAGGCTTCGGGGATTTCCTGAGGCAGTCGGGCCGACCCCACGTCCACCACCGCCCGCTTCCCGCCCTATCGTGACCGGCATGCAGTCCTACACGATCGGCCAGGCGGCTCGGCTGCTCGGCGTGAGCCCGGACACCGCACGCCGCTGGGCGGACGCGGGCCGGATGGCGACCCATCGCGACGACAGCGGACGACGGCTCATCGACGGACGGGACCTGGCCGCGTTCTCGGTCGAACTCGCGAAGACGGGAGCCGGCGACGAGGAGACCCCCTACACATCGGCCCGCAACGCCTTCCCCGGCATCGTCACCGCGATCAAACTCGGCGACGTCGCCGCCCAGGTCGAGATCCAGGCCGGCCCGCACCGACTCGTCTCCCTGCTCACCCGCGAGGCCGTCGAGGAACTGGGCCTGGAGGTCGGCATGGAGGCCACGGCCCGCGTGAAGTCGACGAACGTGCACATCGACCGCGTCTGAGCACAGGTGGAACTCCGCACATACGAACCACCACACCCACTCTCCCCCGCTCATGCGATGCGACAGGATACTTACGCCTCGCATATGCGCCAGTATGATCGACGCATCGGAAGAGCCCGGGGACTCTGGGAACCCACCCCGGGAGACAGAGGGAGTGGACCTGTGATGACCCGTTCCGCGCGCCGGACCCGCCGGACCCCGCAGGCGGCCGGCGCAGGAGCCGCCCTGCTGCTGGCCCTGACGGCCTGCTCCTCCTCGTCCGGCTCCGCAGCGGATTCCGACCCCGCGTCATCGGGGTCGCCGAAGCTGTCCGGCACCGTCACCGTCTTCGCCGCCGCCTCCCTCAAGGAGAGCTTCACGGCGCTGGGCAAGGAGTTCGAGCAGAAGCACCCGGGCACGAAGGTCACCTTCAGCTTCGGCGGCAGCGACAGCCTCGCCTCGAGTATCACGGGCGGCGCCCCGGCCGACGTCTTCGCCGCGGCCAGCGCCAAGACGATGGCGATCGTGACGGACGCCAAGGCCGCGGACGGCACCCCGTCCACCTTCGTCCGCAACCAGCTAGAGATCGCCACCCTGCCGGGCAACCCCGACAAGATCGCCTCCCTCAAGGACCTCACCAAGTCCGGCCTGAAGGTGGTCCTGTGCGACAAGACGGTGCCGTGCGGCTCCGCCGGGGAGAAGGCCCTGCAGGCCAGCGACCTGAAGCTCACCCCGGTCTCCTACGAGCAGGACGTGAAGAGCGCCCTGACGAAGGTCGAGCTGAAGGAGGCGGACGCCGCCGTCGTCTACAAGACGGATGTGAAGGCTGCGGGTGACAAGGTGGAGGGCGTGGACTTCCCCGAGTCGGCCGAGGCCATCAACGACTACCCGATCACCCTCCTCAAGGACGCCCCCAACGCCGAGGCGGCGAAGGCGTTCATGGAACTGGTGAAGTCACCCGCGGGCCAGCAGGTCCTGACCGGGGCGGGGTTCCTCAAGCCGTGAGAGGCCCGGCCGAGACGATCGAGAGCGGGCGCGCTCGTACGCGCATCCGCACCCGCCCCCGCCTGGTGCCGCTCCCCCTGCTGATCCCGGCCCTCCTCGGCCTGGCGTTCCTGCTGCTCCCCCTCGTCGCCCTGCTCGTACGGACGCCCTGGCGCACCCTGCCCGACCAGCTGACCAGCCCCGAGGTGTGGGAGGCGCTGCGCCTGTCGCTGGTGTGCGCCACGGCGGCGACGGCACTGAGCCTGGTCATCGGCGTCCCGCTCGCCTGGCTGCTGGCCCGCACGGACTTCCCCGGCCGGGGCCTGGTCCGCGCCCTGGTCACCCTGCCGCTCGTCCTGCCCCCTGTGGTCGGCGGCGTCGCCCTGCTGCTGGCGCTCGGCCGCAACGGCGTCGTCGGCCAATGGCTGGACGAGTGGTTCGGCATCACACTCCCTTTCACCACCGCTGGCGTGGTCCTGGCGGAGACCTTCGTGGCGATGCCCTTCCTCGTGATCAGCGTGGAGGGCACGCTACGGGCCGCCGACCCCCGCTACGAGGAGGCAGCCACCACCCTCGGCGCCTCTCGCTTCACGGCCTTCCGCCGGGTCACCCTCCCCCTCATCGCCCCCGGCATCGCAGCAGGCGCGGTCCTCGCCTGGGCCCGCGCCCTCGGCGAGTTCGGCGCGACAATCACCTTCGCCGGCAACTTCCCCGGCCGCACCCAGACAATGCCCCTAGCGGTCTACCTGGCCCTCCAAAGCGACCCAGCGGCAGCCATCGCCCTGAGCCTGGTCCTCCTGACGGTCTCCATCGCAGTCCTGGCAGGCCTACGGGACCGCTGGATGACACCATCATGAGCAACACCTGCGGTTCGGCAGCGCCCCGAAGGGGCGCGGGGAACTGCGCGACCAGCCACAACGATGCCCGCGGACGATCGACGGCCTATCCCTGCCCTCCCCGCGGAGCGCTTCGCTGCGGGCAGTCGTGCCGCTGGGGCGGCACGGGTGGGCGCAGCGGCACCCCGCCAGCGCGGGCGAGCGAAACCCACCCCCCAGCACCGGCACCGACCCGCCCCGAAACCCCCCGCACCGCGCCCACCCTTCGGACGTGCACCCCATGACGGACCTCGACAAAACACCCCCCGATCACCCCACCAGCCGCACAAACCCAGAAGGCCTCGACGCCCACCTGACCGTCACCCGCGGCCTCTTCCACCTGAACATCACCCTCACCGCCGCCCCCGGCGAGGTAGTAGCCCTACTCGGCCCCAACGGCGCAGGCAAAACCACCGCCCTCCGCGCCCTCGCCGGCCTCACCCCCCTCACCTCCGGCCATCTCCACCTGGACGGCACCGAGTTGCACCGCACACCCCCGGAATCCCGCCCGGTCGGCGTCGTCTTCCAGGACTACCTCCTCTTCCCCCACCTCACCGCCCTGGACAACGTCGCCTTCGGCCCCCGCTGCCATGGCGCCACCAAGACCGAGGCCCGCGCCCAGGCGGCCGAGTGGCTGGACCGTATGGGCCTCACCGCGCACACCACAGCCAAGCCCCGCAGCCTCTCCGGCGGCCAGGCCCAACGCGTAGCCCTCGCCCGCGCCCTCGCCACCCGCCCCCGCCTGCTCCTCCTCGACGAACCACTCGCCGCTCTGGACGCCCGCACCCGCCTCGAAGTCCGTGCCCAACTCCGCCGCCACCTCGCCGACTTCGAGGCAGTCGCCGTCCTGGTCACCCATGACCCCCTGGACGCAATGGTGCTGGCCGACCGACTGGTCGTCATCGAGCACGGCGCAGTCGTCCAGGAGGGCACCCCGTCCGACATCGCCCGCCATCCCCGTACGGACTACATCGCCCAACTGGTAGGCCTGAACCTCTACAAGGGACAGGCAGCGGGCCACACGGTCCACCTGGACGCCGGCCCTGACATCACGACCACGGAAGACCTCGCCGGACCGGTCTTCGTCGCCTTCCCTCCCAGCGCGGTCACCCTCCACCGCGACCGCCCCACCGGTTCCAGCGCCCGCAACCTGTGGCGCTGCGAAGTGGCCGGTCTTGAGACCCACGGCGACCAGATCCGCACGGACCTCACCGGCGAACTCCCCCTCGCCGCCGACCTAACCACGGTCGCCGCCGCCGAACTCGACCTGCACCCGGGCGCCCAGGTGTGGGCAACGGTCAAGGCGACGCAGACCCACGCATACCCGGCATGAGCCGCCCGGAGCCCTAGGTTGATGCCCATGACCCTGAGCATCCGCAACCAGCTCCCCGGCACGGTCGTCACCGTCACGCCCGGCGAGGTGATGGCAACCGTCGGCGTCCGCCTCAGCGGCGGCCAGAACCTCACCTCGGCGATCACCCTGGAAGCCGTCGCCGACCTCGCCCTCACGCCGGGCTCCGCCGTCCGCGCCCTCGTGAAGTCGACGGAGGTGTCCCTGGCCACCGCCCCGGTCGAGGGCCTGAGCATCCGCAACCAGCTCCCCGGCACGGTCACCGACATCACCACCGGCAACGCGATGGCCTCCGTGAAGATCCGCGTCGAGGGCGGCGAACTGACCGCCGCGATCACCAAGGACGCCGCAGCGGACCTGGCCCTGTCACCCGGCACACCGGTCGTCGCCTTGATCAAGTCGACCGAGGTCTCACTGGCGACCGCATGACGCGTCGGGGGGCTCCGCCATGACGGCGGAGCCCCCCGACGACGTAGGCCTCAGTCCTCGTACTCGTCCAACGGCGGGCAGGAGCACACCAGGTTCCGGTCACCGAAGGCCTGGTCGATCCGCCGCACCGGCGGCCAGTACTTCCCGGACGCCGAGACGCCCTCCGGGAAGACGGCCTCCTCGCGCGTGTACGCGTGCTTCCACTCCCCGCCGAGCGCGCCCGCGGTGTGCGGCGCGTTCCGCAGCGGGTTGTCGTCCGCGGGCCACTCGCCCGAACCGACCTTCTCGATCTCCGCCCGTATGGCGATCATCGCCTCGCAGAACCGGTCGAGTTCGATCAGATCCTCGGACTCGGTCGGCTCGATCATCAGCGTCCCGGCCACCGGGAACGACATCGTCGGCGCGTGGAACCCGTAGTCGATCAGCCGCTTGGCGACATCGTCGACGCTCACGCCGGTCGCCTTGGTCAGCGGCCGCAGATCGATGATGCACTCGTGCGCTACCAGCCCGCCGGGACCGGTGTAGAGCACCGGGTAGTGCGGCTCGAGCCGCTTGGCGATGTAGTTGGCGCTGAGCACCGCCACCTGCGTGGCCCGCTTGAGCCCCTCGCCGCCCATGAGCCGGACGTACGCCCACGAGATCGGCAGGATCCCCGCCGAACCCCACGGCGCGGCCGAGATCGGCCCGACACCCGTCTGAGGACCGGCCGCTGGCTGCAGCGGATGGTTCGGCAGATACGGCGCCAGGTGCGCACGCACACCCACCGGACCGACGCCCGGACCGCCACCACCGTGCGGGATGCAGAAGGTCTTGTGCAGATTCAGATGCGAGACGTCACCGCCGAAGTGCCCCGGCTTGGCAAGCCCCACAAGCGCGTTGAGGTTGGCGCCGTCGACGTACACCTGGCCACCCGCCTCATGCACCTGCGCGCAGATGTCGGCGACATGCTCCTCGAACACACCGTGCGTCGACGGGTACGTGATCATCAGCACCGACAGCTCGTCGCGGTACTGCTCGATCTTCGCCCGCAGATCCGCCACGTCGATCTCGCCGTCCTCGGCGGTCTTCACGACGACGACCTTCATCCCGGCCATGACGGCACTGGCGGCGTTGGTCCCGTGCGCCGAGGACGGAATCAGGCACACGGTCCGCTGCTCGTCCCCATTGGCCCGGTGATACCCGCGTACGGCGAGCAGCCCGGCGAACTCACCCTGCGAACCGGCGTTGGGCTGCAGCGACACCTTGTCGTACCCGGTGACCTCGGCGAGCCGCTCCTCCAGCTCACGGATGAGCGTGAGATAGCCCTGCGCCTGCTCGGCGGGCGCGAAGGGGTGCAGCTGCCCGAACTCGGGCCAGGTGACCGGCTCCATCTCGGTCGTGGCGTTGAGCTTCATGGTGCAGGAGCCCAGCGGGATCATGCCGCGGTCCAGCGCGTAGTCCCGGTCGGCGAGCCGGCGCAGATAGCGCAGCATCGCGGTCTCGGAACGGTGCTGGTGGAAGACCGGGTGGGTCAGGTACTCGTCGGAGCGCAGCAACGCGTCCGGCAGCGCGTCCGCCGCGGCGGAGTCCAGCGCCTCGATGTCGGCCTCGACCCCGAACGCGCTCCATACGGCGCCCACTTGGGCCCGGTTCGTGGTCTCGTCGCAGGCGATCGACACGAGATCGGCGTCCACCAGCCGCAAGTTGACGCCGTTCCCACACGCGGCGGCGACGACCTCGGCGGCCCGTCCCGGAACCCGGACGGTGACGGTGTCGAAGTAGGCGCCGTGGACGACCTCGGCACCACCGCTCCTCAGCCCTTCGGCGAGGATCGATGCATACCGGTGCGTCCTGCGAGCGATGCCCTTCAGCCCCTCGGGCCCGTGGTAGACGGCATACATCCCGGCCATCACGGCAAGCAGCACCTGGGCGGTACAGATGTTGCTGGTCGCCTTCTCGCGACGGATGTGCTGCTCACGCGTCTGCAGAGCGAGCCGGTACGCCTTGTGCCCGTCCGCGTCGACGGACACGCCCACCAGCCGTCCGGGCAGGCTGCGCGCGAACTTCTCGTGTACGGCCATGTAGCCGGCGTGCGGCCCGCCGAAGCCCATCGGCACACCGAACCGCTGCGTCGTACCGATCGCGATGTCGGCACCCAGCTCACCCGGCGACTTCAGCAGCGTCAGCGCGAGCAGATCGGCGGCGACGGTGACGAGCGCGCCCAGCTCGTGCGCCCGCTCGATGACCGGCTTGATGTCGCGTACGGCACCGGAGGCGCCCGGGTACTGGATCAGCACGCCGTTGATCTCACGCTCGGCGAGCTCGGCCGGGATGCCGTCGCTGAGGTCGGCGACGACGACCTCGACGCCGGTCGGCTCGGCCCGCGTCTCGATCACGGCGATGGTCTGCGGCAGCGCGTCCGCGTCGACCAGGAACAGGCCCTTCTTGTTCTTGCCCATCCGCCGGGACAGCGCCATCGCCTCGGCGGCGGCCGTGCCCTCGTCGAGCAGCGAGGCACCGGAGGTCGGCAGCCCGGTGAGGTCGGCGACCATGGTCTGGAAGTTCAGCAGCGCCTCGAGCCGCCCCTGGGAGATCTCCGGCTGGTACGGCGTGTAGGCCGTGTACCAGGCCGGGTTCTCCATGACGTTCCGCAGGATGACGGGCGGCGTGAAGGTCCCGTAGTACCCGAGCCCGATCATGGAGCCGAGCACCTGGTTGTGGTCGGCCAGCGTGCGCAGCTCGGCCAGCACCTCGGCCTCGGTGCGCGCACCCGGCAGGTCCAGGTCGTCGGCGTTCTTGATCACATCCGGCACCGCGGCGGCGGTCAGCTCGTCGAGGGAGCCGTAGCCGACCTGCGCGAGCATCTTGGCCCGCGCCTCCTGGTCGGGCCCGATGTGGCGCTGCTCGAAGGGGATTCCCTGTTCGAGCTCGGAGAGCGGAATGCGGTGGGCGGTCATTGCGGAGGCCTCCTGGTCTGACACGACCTTCGAGGGACACCACGGCGCGGGTGCCCGGACGGCCTCCCCCTCTGTCATCTCAACCTGAGAGCTTCACCGGACGCCCAAGGGCACCCGGCTTTCACCGTCGGTGAGAGCGGAAGCCGTCGACACCCGCCCTGCTTTCCAGAGTGACCTCGTCCGTGCGGTACGTGAGCCTGAGAGATTCCGGGGAGGATTTGCTCCTTCGGCGCCTCCGATGGTGTCTGGAGGACTCTCCCGCACGGGGTCAGCAGCCGCTGCCAGAGTACCAGCGAGGTCAACGCCGCAACCTTCGAGTGGCCACCTTGGTGAATCTGCTCTTTTGTAGTGCTTACGGATGAGTTGCGACCAATTGGAGGGCCCGTGCAGACCGACATCGATCCGCGCAACCTGATCGGCCGCAAGGCGTTCGACCGCGGTGGCTCCAAGATCGGCACCATCGACGAGGTCTACCTCGACGACGCCACCGGAGAACCGGAGTGGGCCGCGATACGCACCGGCCTGTTCAGCAGGGACGCCTTCGTCCCCCTGGAGCCCAGCGAGCTGATAGAGGGGGCCCTGCACGTGCCCTTCGACCGCGCCCTGATCAAGGACGCCCCCGACTTCGGCGTCGGCCGCCACCTCTCACCGGAGCAGGAACTCCAGCTCTACCACCACTACGGTCTCGACGTCGCTCCACCGCCCTCGCTCCCGGACCGCGACTTCGGCAAGCTGGCCGGCACGGACGACACCTGAACCGGAGGCACCGCGGGCTCCTCCGGCACCACAGGCTCTTCCGGCTCGTCGGGTCTTCGCACCACAAGCGGCACAAGCGGCACAAGCGGCACAAGCGGCAACGGATCCGCCGGCGCCAGCTCGGGATCGTCGACCCGGAACGTCCGGACCCTCCCGGGCTCCGAGTCGGGCGTCTCGAACCGCACCGTGACCCGCCCGACCCCACTGCCCTGCACCCATCCGTGCCCGTACTCGCCGTGCCGTACGTCATGCCCCGCCGGCCACCGCCGCTCCACGGGCGCCGACTGCACCTCGGCCGGTTCGACGGCCACGGGCTCCTCCACCTCACTCTCCGCCCGCTCCCCCGCCGCCTGCGCGAACAGGTCCTCCTGGGTGTAGTCGGCGAGCCCGCTGACGCCCACCCCCAGCAGTCGCACCCCGCCCGTGGTGTCCACGGACTCCAGCAGCCGGGCCGCGGCCTCGCGCACCACCCCGGGATCGTCCGTGGGCCCGCGCAGGGTCTCCGACCGGGTCAGCGTGGAGAAGTCGTACCGCCGCACCTTCAGCACGATGGTCCGCCCGGACAGCCCGGCCCCGCGCAGCCGCCGCACACACCGGTCGGCGAGCCGCTGCACCTCCAGACCGACCCGCACCCGGTCATGAATGTCCACGTCGTAGGTGTCCTCGACCGACACCGACTTGGTCTCCCGCTCGGCCACCACGGGCCGGTCGTCACGCGCCAGCGCCATGGCGTACAGCGCGTGTCCATGAGCATTGCCCAGCAGTCGTACGAGCTCGTCCTCGCCCGCCTCGGCGATCTCGTCGACCGTGGTGATCCCGGCCCGCCGCAGATGGTCGCCCGTCGCCGGTCCGACCCCCGGCAGCGTCCGCACCGACATGGGCCCGAGCAGCGCCCGCTCGCTCCCCGGCTCGATCACCACCAGACCGTCGGGCTTGGCCTGCTCCGAGGCGATCTTCGCGAGCATCTTTGAGGCGGCGAGTCCGACCGACCCGGTGAGCCCGGTGACGGCCCGGATGTCGGCCCGCAGCTTCACCCCGGCCAGCCGCGCGGACGTCTCGTCCCAGGCCGCCCCACCCGCCTCCAGATCGACGAACGCCTCGTCCAGACTCAGCGGCTCCACCAGCGGCGACAGATCCCGCAGCAGCCCCATCACCTGCTCACTGATCGACCGGTAGAACCCGAACCTCGGCACGAGATACGCGGCGTTCGGCGCGAGCCGCCGGGCCTGCGCCATCGGCATCGCCGAGTGAACCCCGAAGACACGCGCCTCGTACGAACACGTCGCCACCACCCCCCGCGGCCCGAGCCCGCCCACGATGACGGCCTTCCCGCGCAGGCTCGGCTTGGACGCCTGCTCCGCCGAGGCGAAGAAGGCATCCATGTCGAGATGCAGGATCGTGGGCGCGTTTCTCACATGTCCGATGCTGCCCTACGCCACTGACAATGCCCGCGAACCGCTGTGGAACGGTGCTCAGACCGCCCGGTTCCGCCGCCGCGCCAGTTCGTCGGCCGGGTTGTTCCCGACGAGCGTCTCACCGGTGTCGATCCGCTCCCCGTGCAGCTGGGAGAGGGCGGTCTCGACATCCCGCCACACGACGCCCACCGCGATCCCGAAGACGCCCTGGCCTCCCTGGAGCAGCGCGTGGACCTCGTCGGGCGAGGTGCACTCGTAGACGGTGGCGCCGTCGCTCATCAGCGTCATGCGCTCCAGGTCGCGGAAACCGCGCTCCCTGAGGTGCAGGACGGCGGTACGGATGTTCTGCAGCGACACCCCGGTGTCCAGGAACCGCTTGACGATCTTCAGGACGACGACGTCCCGGAAGCTGTACAGACGCTGCGTGCCGGACCCGTGCGCGGGCCGCACGCTCGGCTCGACCAGCCCGGTGCGCGCCCAGTAGTCGAGTTGCCGGTAGGTGATGCCCGCGGCCGCACAGGCCGTCGGACCGCGGTAGCCGATCTGCTCGGACGCCATGGACGTCGCCCCTCCGCTGCCGGGCACGGCCGCCATGTGCTGCGGAGCGTGATCGGCCGCGCTGCCGTGAAGCGGGTACGGACCGCTCGCCCCCGGGCCATGTCCGGGAGCACCCCCAGCCGTACCGTCGCCGCTGCTTCTCACGCCGACCTCCGTCCTTGACCTGCCTTCTCGACGGTAGGCAGTCACCGGGGGTGCGTCAACGATCGCCACACTCGGCACGCCGAGTGATAATCACCCTAGGAGTGGTTTCCCGTACCCCACCGCGGGGAAAGGCTAGCCGAATGCGCTCGGAGGGGGCTTGACCGACGCTCTCACGGGCCCGTGGCACATGCCGGCATTTCGCTCCACCGCGAGGCATCGACCGACCCGACAGGGGGCTGCGTCCGCCGGGCCGCCGCGCTTCACTGGCTGCTGGTGCCGAAGTCCTCGGGCGAGATCTGGTCGAGGAACTCGCGGAACTTCTCCACCTCGTCCTCCTGCTCGTCCGGGATCGCGATCCCCGCGTCGTCGAGCACCCCGTCGCTGCCGTAGATCGGCGTTCCGGTGCGCAGGGCCAGCGCTATGGCATCGGACGGGCGGGCGCTCACCTCGACGCCGCTGGCGAAGACCAGCTCGGCGTAGAAGACGCCCTCACGCAGATCCGTGATGCGCACTTCGGTGAGCTCCTGGCCGACGGCCTCCAGCACGTCCTTGAACAGGTCGTGGGTCAGCGGTCGTGCGGGGGCCATGCCCTGCTGGGCGAAGGCGATGGCCGTCGCCTCCCCCGGGCCGATCCAGATGGGGAGGTAACGGTCGCCTCCCACTTCGCGCAGGAGCACGATCGGTTGGTTGGAGGGCATTTCGACCCGGACACCTACGACATCGAGCTCGTTCACACAGCAACCCTAGGCCGTGCCCGGGACGTTTGGGTAGTCGGGCCGAAAACGGGTGCCGCAACCGGACGCCGACGGCCCGGACGCCTCAGGGCAACCGCACTCCCAGCGCGGTCTGCACCAGCGCGGCATGCAGCTTCACGGTCAGCACTGCCAATTCCTTGGTACGCGCCTCCGCATGCGCCCTGGTCTGCGGATTGCGATGCCGCTTCAGGGGGGCCACCACCTGATCCACCAGGCCCGCCTCGCGGTCCGCGGCGGCCTTCATGACCCGCAGATGACGCGGCTCGATCCCGAACCGCCCCAGCTCGGAGACGAGCGACGCGACAGTGACCGCCTCAGCGTCGTACGCCCCGTCCGGCAGCGGAGCGACAAGGCCGTACGCCTCCCACTCCTCCAGCTCCCGCTCGCAGATCTCCGCGGCGGCGAGCAGTTCGGCCCGGCCGATCCGGGCCGCCGTGGGAGCCTCGGAGGCCTCGACCACGGCTTCACCGTCACGCTGGCGGGCCAGCGCGGGCAGTTGTACGGCCTCCCCGCGGGCTATCGCGTCCAGGTGCTCGCGGATCACCTTGAGCGGCAGATAGTGGTCCCGCTGCATGCGCAGTACATGGCCGAGGCGCTCGACGTCGTCCGCACTGAACTTGCGATACCCGGAGGGAGTCCGCTGCGGCTCGATCAGCCCCTCCGACTCCAGGAAACGGATCTTGGAGATCGTGACTTCCGGGAACTCGTCGCGCAGCACGTTCAGCACCGTGCCGATGCTCATCAGCCCACTGTCCGTGGCGGCGGTACCGGCTCCGGCACCGCCGCTCGGTGTTTGAAGCATGGACCTTCCCTGGGGGTCCCCCCGGACGGCGCCCGGGGGAGGGTCAGTAGCCTCGCTGGCTCGCGTAGAAGACCAGCCGGTACTTGCCGATCTGCACCTCGTCACCGTTCGACAGGGCGACCTGGTCGATGCGCTCGCGGTTGACATACGTGCCGTTCAGACTGCCCACGTCGGCCACCGTGAACGAGCCGTCGGGGCTGCGGCGGAACTCCACGTGCCGTCGGGAGACCGTCACGTCGTCCAGGAAGATGTCGCTCTGCGGGTGCCGCCCGGCGGTGGTCAGGTCGCTGTCCAGGAGGAAGCGGCTGCCGGAGTTCGGCCCGCGGCGCACCACCAGCAGCGCCGAGCCCAGCGGCAGCGCGTCGACGGCCGCCTGCGCCTCCGGGGAGAGCATCGGCATCTGCGTCTGGCCGGTGACCTCGGCGTCGTACGCCTCAAGGCCGGAGATGGAGATCGTGGAGGTCGTCTCGGACGGACGCTCGGCCGCGGCCCCGGACCGCAGCGGGGCACCGCAATTGGAGCAGAAGCGGCTGTTCTCCGCGTTGCGGTTACCGCACCTCGTACATACCAGGGCCGACATGGACGGATCCTCCTGCCGCGGCTGCCCCGCCGGGGCGTTGGACGCGTACGGGTCGGCGGAAAATCCTCCACCCGCACCTGAGGTTGACGGTTGCCCGAAACCTATGCCGCCGGACTGCGCAGGGTCAACAGACGGCGCGCCCTGACCTCCCGAAATGTCACCTCCCGGACCAGCGACCTGGTCCCGGAACATCGGGCGCTGACCTTCTGCGTCGGGCTGCGCGCGATGACGAGCCGTGGCGTTTTCACGACCCTCTCGCGCGCTCTTGCCGAACAACTTCGCAAACAACTTCACGGGCGATTCCCCTTGACCGAAACAGACCCGCCCGTGGGGCAGGACGAACCCTGATTGCACTCACCGGCCGACCCGGACATCCTCACAACGTCCGTATCCACCAGACAGTTTCCACCACGCACCACCCATTCGGTGCGCCGACCCCCCGCAACGTCTTGCCCTCGCCGGACGTCCCCCATGCACCCCCGGTTCACTGGGAGGACGACCGAGCGTAGTCAGGCCGCTTCGCCGCTCGCAAGGCATCCACAACGATCTTGCCGGACCGCTCGACGGTCACGGTGGCCTGCTCCTTCTCGAGAGTCTGCACCACGCCTCCTGGGATGTTGAGCGCCGGTTCGAGGTCCTGCGGCTTGCCGATGACCTTGAAACGATAGGGAGCGTTGATCTTGTTCCCATCGACGCTCACGCTGTTGCCGGAGTCAGTCAGGTAGGTGCCGGCGACGACCCGCACGCCGTTCACCTGGATCGCCTCCGCGCCGGCGGCGCGCAGCTCCTGGATCGCGTCGAGCAGCATGTCCGCCTCGACCGTCCCCTTCGTGTCGTCGATGGTCACCGTGATGCCCGGCCCCTGCGCGGCCACCGTGCCCGCCAGAATGCCGAGTTGCCGCTCCTTCTCGAGTGTCTGCTTCCGGGCCTCCTCAGCCTGGTCCGAGCTGTTCTCCAGCTCGTCGCGCTGCTTCTCGAGCCCCTGCTTCTCGTCCTCAAGACGCTGGGTACGGTCATCCAGTTCATCGAGGATGCGCACGAGATCCTCCTGACGCGCACCACGCAGGGCACTGTCGCCGTCACTGTTGGAGGCCACCTGGACGGCCAGGCCGAAGCCGAGGCCGAACAGCAGCAGCGCGACGATGAGTTGGGCCCGGGTGACGCGCGGCGGCCAGATCCCCTGCACCAGCCGCTGTCGTCCGGTCAGCTCGGGCTCCGCCGCGGCGGGGGCGTCGTCAGCCGGCGCTTCCTCAGCGGGCCTTTCCTCTGCCGGGCCGGCCACCGCGGGAAGCTCTTCGGGGAGTTCCTTGCGCAGCCTGTTCTCCGCCGCCTCGTCCTTGTCGCTCATCGGCCTCACGCCCGGAACACGTGCCGACGGATGGCGGCGGCGTTGGAGAAGATACGGATGCCGAGGACCACGACGACGCCGGTGGACAGCTGGGCCCCGACACCCAACTTGTCGCCCAGGAACACGATCAACGCGGCCACGACGACGTTGGACAGGAACGACACGACGAAGACCTTGTCGTCGAAGATGCCGTCGAGCATGGCCCGCAGTCCCCCGAAGACGGCGTCGAGCGCCGCCACGACGGCGATCGGCAGATAAGGCTCGACGACCGCCGGAACCTCCGGCCGGACCAACAGGCCGGCCACGACTCCCACGACGAGGCCCAGTACGGCGATCACGATGTGCCCTTCTCGGTTTTCGGCTGTGCTGTTCGTACGGTCACGCTCGGTGCGGCGGGCAGCCGGAGGTCCTCCTCCGCGGAGATGGAGGTCCGGATGCCGTAGTTCTCCTGCAGGGCATTCAGATACAGCCCGTCGGCGCTGTTCTGGAACCTGGTGCTCAGCCGGTCCCCGTCCCCCACCGCGAGCACCGTGTACGGCGGCACCAGCGGCTTGTTGTCGACCAGTATCGCGTCACCCGCGGCCCTGATCGCCGACAGCGCCGTCAGCCGCTGCCCGTTGATGGAGACGGCTTCGGCCCCCGACTCCCACAGCCCGTTCACCACGCGCTGCATGTCTCGGTCGCGCACCCGTCCGGTGTCGGAGAACCCGGAGGTCTCACGGGGATCACCGTCACCACCGGTCGACGCTTCCTCGGCGTCGTCGACGACCAGCTTCACACCGGGGCCGTGCACCTCCGTGGCCCCCGACAGCAGACCCACCAACTCCGCCTGATCACTGCCGCCGCTCCGCTTCAGAGCCTCGCGCTGCCGCGTACTCACCTCGGCGCGCAGCTGATCGACGGCGTCCTCGAGCTGGTCCGCAGTCGAGGTCTCACGGTCGATGCGGTCGATCAGTTCCTCGCGCTCCTTCGCCACGACAGGCGCGGCGACACGCGCTTGGGCGGCTCCGACGGTGACGACAAGCGCCGCCAGCACCAGACCGACGGCAAGGCCCAGTTTCGCCCTGAGGGTCTTGGGCATGCCGCCGGCGGCCTCTTTCCGGGCCGCCGCTTCGGCGTACCCCTCGTCGAGGCTGTGGTCCATCACATTGGTGAGCAGCGACATGGAGGCATCCGGACGCGCAGGGCGCGTGGGTGTGCTCCGAACGGGGGGCTGCTGCGGCATGCCGCACATCGTCGCATGTCGCGGCCACTACCTCCGAATGGCCCCACCGGCGTGCCGGACAGGCCCCCTTGAGGACACTTGTCCGGCACGCGCGCGTGCCACGTTTTTCAGCGCCCGGCGCTGTCCACGACCGCCGACCACTCGTCGAGCAGAGCCTGCGCGGAGGCGTCGTCGGGGCCCTCCGCCCAGAGGTGCGTGACCGCCTCGGCCGGGTCGGGCAGCACCATCACCCAGCGCCCGTCGGTCTCCACCACCCGCACACCGTCCGTGGTGTCCACGAAGCGGTCTCCGGCAGCCTCCACAACCCGCCGCATCACAAGGCCCTTGACGGCCCAGGGAGTCGCCAGATCCCGCTTGATGACATGCGCCCGCGGAATCCGCGCATCGATCTGGCTGAGCGTGAGCTGCGTCCGCGCGACCAGCCCGATCAGGCGCACGAAGGCCGCCGTACCGTCGAAGACGCTGCTGAACTCCGGGATGATGAACCCACCCCGGCCGTCCCCGCCGAAGATCGTCGAGTCGTCACGTCCGACCCGGGTCAGATCGTCGGGCGAGGTGGTCGTCCACTCGACCTGCGTCCCGTGGTACGCCGCCACCTGCTCGGCGATCCTCGTGGTCGTCACCGGCAGGGCCACACGCCCGCTGCGCCGCTCCGCGGCCACCAGGTCGAGCATGACGAGCAACGCCCGGTCGTCCTCGACGATCCGTCCCTTCTCGTCGACCAGCGAAAGCCGCTCACCGACAGGATCGAACCGCACCCCGAACGCGGCCCGGGCGGACGCCACGATCTCTCCCAGCCGCACCAGCCCCGACCGCCGCGCATCCGCCGTCTCGGTGGGCCTCGACTCGTCCAGACCGGGATTGATCGTCAGCGAGTCCACACCCAACTTGCCGAGCAGGCTCGGCAGCACCAGCCCGGCGCTGCCGTTCGACGCGTCCACGACGACCTTGAGACCCGACTCAGTGACCCCGGTGGTGTCGACATTCCGCAGCAGCGACCCCGTGTACGAGTCAAAGACGCTGGCCGGGAAGTGCAGATCACCGATCTCACCCGGGAACGCCCGCCGGTACTCCTGACGCGCGAACACCCGGTCCAACTTCCGCTGGCTGCCCTGCGAAAGATCGGCACCCTGTCCGTCGAAGAACATGATGTCCACGGAGTCCGGCACGCCCGGAGTGGTCCGGATCATGATTCCACCGGCACTGCCCCGCGCGGTCTGCTGCCGTGCCACGGGCAGCGGTACGTTCTCCAGATCCCGTACGTCGATGGCGCTGGCCTGCAGCGCGGAAATGACTGCTCGCTTCAGCGCCCGTGCACCGCGCGAGTGGTCGCGGGCCGTAGTGACCGTGGAGCCCTTCTTGAGGGTCGTGGCATAGGCGCCGGCGAGCCGCACAGCGAGTTCGGGTGTGATCTCCACGTTCAGGATTCCGGAGACCCCACGAGCTCCAAAGAGATGTGCCTGGCCCCTGGACTCCCAGATCACCGAGGTGTTGACGAAGGCACCGGCCTCGATGGTCTTGAAGGGGTAGACGCGGACGTTGCCCTGAACGATCGATTCTTCACCGATCAGGCACTCGTCGCCGATCACGGCGCCGTCCTCGATCCGGGCGGCGCGCATGATGTCGGTGTTCTTACCGACGACACAGCCACGCAAGTTGCTGTGCTGCCCCACGTACACGTTGTCGTGCACCACGGCCTTGTGCAGAAACGCCCCGCTCTTGACGACCACGTTCGAGCCCACGACCGTGTGCTCTCGAATTTCGGCGCCGGCCTCGACCTTGGCGTAGTCCCCGATATAGAGAGGACCGCGGAGCACAGCGTCGGCATGCACCTCGGCGCCCTCCGCCACCCACACCCCCGGCGAGATCTCGAAGCCGTCGAGCTCGACGTCGACCTTGCCTTCCAGGACGTCGGCCTGCGCCTTCACATAGCTCTCATGCGTGCCGACGTCCTCCCAGTAGCCCTCAGCGATATAGCCGAAGACAGGCTTGCCCTCCTTCATCAGCTGAGGGAAGACATCGCCGGACCAGTCGACGGGCACATCGGGCTCGACATAGTCGAAGACCTCGGGCTCCATGACGTAGATACCGGTGTTCACGGTGTCCGAGAAGACCTGGCCCCAGGTCGGTTTCTCGAGGAACCGCTCGACCCGGCCCTCTTCGTCGACGATGGTGATACCGAATTCCAGCGGATTGGGCACACGCGTCAGACAGACCGTGACCAGTGCGCCCTTCTCCTTGTGGAAACGGATCAGTTCGGTGAGGTCGAAGTCGGTCAGTGCATCGCCGGAGATGACGAGGAAAGCATCGTCCTTCAACGCCTCTTCGGCGTTCTTGACGCTTCCGGCAGTACCGAGTGGCTTCTCCTCGTTGGCATAGGTGAGCTCCATTCCGAGCTCCTCACCGTCACCGAAATAGTTCTTGACCAGCGAGGCCAGGAACTGCACGGTGACGACGGTCTCGGTGAGCCCATGCCTTTTGAGCAGCCGCAGAACATGCTCCATGATCGGGCGGTTGGCCACCGGCAGGAGCGGCTTGGGCATGCTTGAGGTCATAGGGCGAAGGCGTGTGCCTTCGCCTCCGGCCATCACGACGGCCTTCATGTCGGAAGCGTCCTCCTCGAAGTGACGACGGTCTAGCCGACTTTACCCGTCCAGATTGTCCCGCATATTTCCGTCGCGGGCCATCGCGGGACTACGCCCGCCCCAATCCGCGAGTTCAATCGGCCATGGCTGCGTCCGCACGGATCAGGCGGCGGACTTGTACCACGTAGAGGACTCCTGCCCACCAGTACAGCGTTGTACCCCATCCGGCGAACGCCCAGCCGAAAATAGCAGCGAGTGACGAGATCCATCCACTTCCGTCACTGAGCAACAGCAGAGGGAAGGCATACATCAAGTTGAACGTGGCTGCCTTGCCCAGGAAGTTCACCTGCGGCGGCGGATAGCCGTGGCGCCTGAGGATACCCACCATGACCAGCAGGACCAACTCACGTGCCAGAAGTACAGCGGTCAACCAGATCGGCAGAATCTCCCGCCAGGTGAGTCCGACCAGCGTCGAGAGAATGTAGAGCCGGTCCGCGGCGGGATCAAGAAGCCGGCCAAGGCTGCTGATCTGGTTCCAACGTCGGGCGAGCTTCCCGTCCAGGTAGTCGCTCACCCCGCTGAGCATCAGCACAAGGAGCGCCCAGCCATCGCTCTTGGGCCCTCCGAACTCGGGCCGGAGGATCAGCCACAGGAAAACAGGCACGCCGACAAGGCGGGCCATGCTGAGGATGTTGGGGATGGTGAGGACCCGGTCTGTCTGGACGCGGGTCTCCTGGACCTCCACCCGGGAGCCTCCTGTGGGAACGAGCCAACGATGCTCCCTGACCTTACCTCAACGCAAAAAAGCTCTGGCTCTTGGGCATGACGCCCAAGAGCCAGAGCTCTAAAAGGAGTTCGGCGGTGTCCTACTCTCCCACAGGGTCCCCCCTGCAGTACCATCGGCGC
>NZ_JAFFSU010000019.1 GCF_017948455.1 Streptomyces sp. GESEQ-4 | reverse complement strand
GGTGGGGGTGGATCGTGGGGGGGGCGGTTGTGGTGGCGGGGGGGGGGGGGGGGGGGCGGTGCCGGGGGAGTCGCAAGGTGGAGAGCGCGGCGGATGTCACGTCGGGCGTCTTCAGTGAGCCCCTTGAGTCAGATGAGTCGGACGATGACTCGGAGGCGTACGACCTGCTGCCCGCCGAGGTCGATCCGCAACCGGCGTCGGACGATGACGAGGGCGGCCAGGAGGAGCTGGGGAAGGTGGCGCCGCCCGCGCAGTCACCGGAGGCCTGAACTCGCCCCCGCCGCCCCTACCCGTCCCATCCCTGGGGGCTGCGCCCCCAGACCCCCGCTTCGGCCCTGAACGGGCCTTGTCCTCAAACGCCGGACGGGCTGGAATGTGCGCACCGGTGCCGAGGAGTGCGTGCCCCCGGCGGGTGGGTGGGGGTTGGGGATGGCCGTTCTCGTCGTCAAGCGCCGGGCGGGCTGGAATGCGCGCACCGGTGCCGAGAAGCGATGCGCCCCCGACGGGCCGGACCGCGCTCCCGGCGTCGAGAAACGAGCGCGCCCACCGGGTGGGTGGGGGTTCGGGATGGCCGCTCTCGGCCTCCAGCCCTACCGGCCAGTTGTCGCTGTCACCGGCGCCTCCTCAGGCCTCAGGAAGCCGTCCCGAAGCCGCCCCCTCGAAGCGGCGGTTTCCCTCTCAGTTCTCCGTGCCCAGAACCCCCCGCAGCTCCTCCGGCAGGAGCTGGCTGCAGGACTGCTTGGCCTCGTTGGTGAGGGAGTCGCTGACGCAGGTGTAGTAGTCGCGGTAGACGAGCTGGGCGGTGAAGGTCGCGGCGACGAGGGCGATGGCGAGGGAGGAGGTGACGAGGCCGGTCACCGCGGCCGTGGTCTGGGGGCGGGCGTTGCCGCCGGCGGGGGCCGGGGTGTCCGGGTCGGCGGTGCGGGGCTTGGTCCGCAGAGCGGTGATTCCCCAGTACAGGGAGAGGGCGCCCAGCAGCAGGGCGACGTACGGCCAGCTGAAGAGGGCGAAGAAGAAGGCCCACATGCCGGAGAGGAGCGAATAGCGAGCGCGGCGCTGGGCCGGGTCCGCCGGGTCCCAGCGGAGGTTCGTGCCGGGGCCGCTGCCGCCGGGGCTGCCTTCCGGGTCGCCGCCGCCCTGATCGCCCCGGCCGCCCGTACGGTCGCCGAAGCCGCCCGAGGAGCGGCCGGGCTGGCGGTCGCTCCACTGGCTGCCCCACGGAGAGCGCGAGCCGTCCTCACGGTCACCGTCTCCGGAGGAGTCCTCGCCCGACGGGCGCCGCGGCTGCCACGGGCGGTCCGGCGTGCCCTCCGGCGGCGGCGCGAACGGGTTGTCCTCACCCGCCGAGCCGCCCTGCCCTTCGCCGTTCGGCTGGCCCGAGGGCGCGTCGGGCGGCGAGGCGGGGCGCTCCCGCAGAACCAGCACGGCGCTGCGCTCCCCTCCCTGCACCGACTGCTGGGGGAGCGTGAGGAGTCGCAGGCTGCGGTCCGGCATCAAGTGAGCGTCTTCCCCTTGGTGATAACGACGTGCTGACATCGACGTGCTGACAACAACATGCTGAACAACGACGTGCTGAACAACTGCTGAACGGGTCCGCGTGAGCGGTCCCTCCGTAAAACGCACCACCTACCGCCCGCGTTCCCCGGTCCGCTCCTCGCAGACGCTACCTTCCGGCCACGCCCCCGTCCCATGGGGGCCGCCCGGTGTGCCGGTATCGTTGCTGACGGTCGGCCGCTTCGTAGACTTCCCCGTATCCGGGGGCGCGAAGCATTCGTATGAACGTACATAGCCACTGACGTGCATCGTGTCGTGCATACCACCGGCCGTACGGAAAACGCTCCCCCGAGAAAGGGCCCCACCGTGGCCGCCAAGCCCGTGGCCAAGCGCCTTGTCGTGCTGGTCTCCGGATCCGGTACGAATCTGCAGGCGCTGCTCGATGCCATCGCCGAGACCGGCGTCGAGGCGTACGGCGCCGAGGTCGTCGCCGTCGGGGCCGACCGCGAGGGCATCGAGGGGCTGGCGCGGGCCGAGCGTGCCGGGCTGGCGACCTTTGTGCGGAAGGTCAAGGACTACGGGACCCGTGAGGAGTGGGACGCGGCGCTCACCGAGGCCGTGGCCGCGTACGAGCCCGACCTCGTCGTGTCGGCCGGGTTCATGAAGATCCTGGGGAAGGAATTCCTCGCGCGCTTCGGCGGGCGGACCGTCAACACGCACCCCGCCCTCCTCCCCAGTTTCCCCGGCGCCCACGGCGTCCGCGACACCCTCGCGTACGGCGCCAAGGTCACCGGCTGCACCGTCCACTTCGTCGACGACGGCGTCGACACCGGGCCGATCATCGCTCAGGGCGTGGTCGAGGTCCGGGACGAGGACGACGAGAGCGCTCTGCACGAGCGCATCAAGGAAGTCGAGCGAAGAATGCTCGTCGAGGTCGTGGGGCGGCTCGCCCGCAACGGCTATCGCATTGAGGGACGAAAGGTAGTTATCCCGTGACCGCCGAAGTGACCACGGAAGGCACACAGCGCCCGATCAAGCGTGCGCTCATCAGCGTCTACGACAAGACCGGGCTCGAAGACCTCGCCCGCGGGCTGCACGAGGCCGGGGTCGCACTCGTCTCCACCGGTTCCACGGCCGGCCGGATCGCCGCCGCAGGCGTGCCGGTCACCAAGGTCGAGGAACTCACCGGGTTCCCCGAGTGCCTGGACGGCCGGGTCAAGACGCTGCACCCGCGCGTGCACGCCGGGATCCTCGCCGATCTCCGGCTCGAGGACCATCGCAACCAGCTGACCGAGCTGGGAGTCGAGCCCTTCGATCTCGTCGTCGTGAACCTCTACCCCTTCACCGAGACCGTGGCCTCGGGCGCCTCGCCCGACGAGTGCGTCGAGCAGATCGACATCGGCGGTCCCTCCATGGTCCGGGCCGCCGCCAAGAACCACCCCTCCGTGGCGGTAGTCGTCAGCCCCGACCGCTACGGCGACGTGCTCAAGGCGGTCGCGGACGGCGGCTTCGACCTCACCGCGCGCAAGCGGCTCGCGGCAGAAGCGTTCCGGCACACCGCCGAGTACGACGTGGCGGTCGCGGGCTGGTTCGCGGGCGACTACGCAGGTGACGGTACGGAGTTCCCGGGCTTCATCGGCGTCACGTACGAGCGCAAGAACGTGCTGCGGTACGGCGAGAACCCGCACCAGCCCGCCGCCCTCTACACGGGAGGCTGCGGCGGTCTCGCCGAGGCGGAGCAGTTGCACGGCAAGGAGATGTCGTACAACAACTTCACCGACACCGATGCCGCGCGCCGGGCCGCGTACGACCACAGCGAGCCCTGCGTCGCGATCATCAAGCACGCCAACCCGTGCGGCATCGCGATCGGCGCGGACGTCGCCGAGGCGCACCGTAAGGCGCACGCCTGTGATCCGCTGTCCGCCTTCGGTGGTGTGATCGCCGTCAACCGTCCGGTGTCCGTGGCGATGGCCGAGCAGGTGGCCGAGATCTTCACCGAGGTCATCGTCGCCCCGGACTACGAGGACGGCGCGGTCGAGATTCTCGCCCGCAAGAAGAACATCCGCGTCCTTCGCTGCCCCGAAGGCCCGCAGCCCCCGGCCGAGTTCAAGCCGATCGACGGCGGCGGTCTCGCCCAGGTCAAGGACGTACTCCAGGCCGAGGGCGACGACCCCGCGAACTGGACCCTGGCGACCGGCGAGGCCCTGTCCGCCGACGAGTTGGCGGACCTCGCCTTCGCCTGGCGGGCCTGCCGGGCCGTGAAGTCCAACGCCATCCTGCTCGCCAAGGACGGCGCTTCGGTCGGCGTGGGGATGGGGCAGGTGAACCGGGTCGACTCCTGCAAGCTGGCCGTTGAGCGCGCCGGGGCCGAGCGGGCCCACGGTTCGTTCGTCGCGTCGGACGCGTTCTTCCCGTTCCCCGACAACATCGATGTCCTGAGCGCCGCCGGCGTCAAGGCCATCGTCCAGCCCGGCGGGTCCGTCCGTGACGAGCAGGTCGTGGAGGCCGCGCAGAAGGCCGGCATCACGATGTACTTCACGGGGACGCGGCACTTCTTCCACTGACGGACGAGTGCCGGCGGCGCTGCGCGGATCGATCGCTACGTCGAACTGCGCAGCGCGCCCCAGGTATTGGGCCCGACCTCGCCATCGACGGCCAGGCCCTTGTCGCTCTGGAACTGCTTGACCGCGGCCAGGGTGCCGTCGCCGAACTGGCCGTCCACGCCCGCGCTGCCGACGCTGTAGCCGCGCTTTTCCAGCATGCACTGCACCTGTGTGACGCGGCGGTTCTTGTCGCCGTACTGCGTCAGGTCGGTGCCGGAGTAGTGCGTGCACTGGGTGATCCACGGTGGATCGGCGGGCTTGGTGGGGGTCTTGGTCGGAGCGGCGCCGTTGTCGCCGCTGCTCCCGCCGCCGCTTCCATCGCCGGGAGCGGCGGTGACGGTGAGAGTGGGTTGTGCGCCGCCCGTGGTGCCGCCGGCTCCGGACGCTTCGCCGCCGCTGCTGTCGGCTGCTCCGCCCATGCCCTGTTGGTCCTCGCCCTCCTCCTTCTCCTTCCCGGACTCCTTCTCGGAGGGGGAGGGCGAGGGCGAGGTGGGAGAGGCTGACGTCGGCTCGTCGTCGAAGGCCGTGCTGCTGGAGGTCGTCGGGGAGGCGGAGGTCGGTTCGTCGCGCTCGGAGCGGGTGAGCAGGAAGGCACTGACGGCCACGGCGACGACGGCGACGCCCGCGACGACGGCGAGGTACGGCTTCCGTCGTGATCGGCGCGGGCTGTTCTCGCCGTTCCCGGTGGCGAGCGGGGTCTGTGGGAACGCGCCGTGCCCGTCCGGAGGCGTCGCAGGTCCGAAGGCGGGGCCGGGAGCAGGGGCGGGGGCGCGTTCCGCAGGGGCGCGGAAGTGGAGGGTCTGCTCGGCGGAGACCTGTTCCAGCACCTCGCAGGCCCGTTGCCGGGAGAGCAGCCGGCCGCCCAGGGGCTCCGGCCAGGAGTGTGCGTGGCCGTGCCCAGCGGCAGTGGCCGCGTCGAGCAGCTGCCGGGGGGTGGGCCGTCCGGCCGGGTCCTTGGCGAGACAGGCCGACAGGAGTTCCGCCAACGCGGGGTCCGCTGCCGCGAGTTCGGCCATGACGTCCGGCTTCGGCTCCTCGAAGGCGACCCGGTGCATCACGTCCACGCCGGTTCCGTCGCCGAAGGGGGCGTTGCCGGTGGTGGCGTACGTAAGGCTCCCCGCGAGCGAGAAGACATCGGAGGCGGTGTCGCAGCGGCCCTCGCGCAGATACTCGGGCGCCATGTAGGCCGGGGTGCCGACCCGGGCGCCGGTCGTGGTGATGGCGCTGCTGTCCGCGGCCTGCGAGATGCCGAAGTCGATGACATGTGCGCCCTGGAGGGACAGGAGCACGTTGGACGGCTTGAGATCACGGTGTACGACCCCGGCGGCGGTCATCGCCGACAGGGCCTGCCCGAGATCGGCGACCAGCCGCCACACCGCGGCCGGCCCCAGCACACCGCACTCGCGGACGGCTTCGGCGAGGTTGAGGCCGGGCAGGTACTGCGTGGCCATCCACAGCAGCGAGTCGTCGAACCCGGTGCCGAGCAGGTCCGGCGTGCGCGGAGTGTGCACCTGGGCATGCACGGAGGCCTCGCGCTCGAAACGACGCCGGAACCGAGGGTCTTCGGCGTACTCGGGCCGGATCACCTTGACGGCGGCGAGCCCCGGGCCGTCGTCGGCGGGGCGGGCCAGATAGACGTGGCCCATACCGCCGCTGCCGAGCAGCCCGAGCGGGACGTACGGTCCGACACGTCCGGGATCGGCGGCTCGCAGCGGCCTCGCACCCGCCTGTTGCAGCGCGGTGTCGCCGGCCGCGGGTGTGTACGGCGACTCGGGTGGCTGGTCTGTCATGGGTCCCCCGACCGTTTTGCCTGGCGCAACGTTCCCTTGTGTCACGCCAGTTGACGGTCGAGAGACTACCGTTCCGCACGTGCATGACGTGCATGGAGTGAAATCCGTGCGGGTGTCAGCAGTTGGCGTACGTGTAGGACGCGGGCTTCCAGCCGACGTTCGGGATGTTGATCCGGTAGACGCCGGTCGAGCTTCGGTAGAGGAAGAACGCGTTCGCGTCGCCGGTGTAGCGCAGCTTCGTCCGGTACGCGGAGCTGTCGTAGTCGGTCGACACGTACTCGATGTTCTTGTCGACCGCGCCGAAGGTATCGTTGCCGACCTTGCCGTCGATGGCCTCGAGCTCCAGCGTGCGCTGCAGGCTGATGGTGGCGGACCTCGTGTCGGAGCCGAACCGGCAGTCGATGTCGGCTTGGCGAAACGGGTCGCCGTTGCTCTTCTTGGCGCCCTCCGCCCACAGAACCCACTGCCAGAGAGCCGTGGCGTTGGTGTGGGCGTACGAACTGGTGGTCAGTGTCCCCTCGTCGCCGAAGTCGTCCTGGAACTGGTAGGCGCCGGAGACGTAGCCGTCGGAGGCGTTGGCGGAGGCGGGTGCCGCGCTGACGGCGAGCGCCCCGGTGACCACGGCGGCGATCACGGCGCTCAGTCCCGCCCGTCGGGTGGGGATCAGCATCATGTCTCTCCCTTTACGGCAGGGTGTCGCAGTGGCCGGTGGTGCTCTGCCACTTCAGCTTGTCGCGGGTGTTGGGGCCGTAGACGCCGTCGTCCTCAAGGCCCAGACGGGCCTGCACGATCTCCAGCTCTTCCTCGGTGATCCGTCCGAAGTGGCCGTCGACCTCCACATTGGTCCGCTTGTGGCAGTGCCGAAGCGCCTTCTGGATCGCCTCCACGTGGGAGCCGGAGGCACCGCGCGCGGTGATGCAGTTGACGGTGCTGCCGTAGGCGGGGATGTTGGCCAGCTCGTGGCCGTTTCCGCCGTTGATGAAACGGCCGAGCGTCTTGTTGCACCAGGAGGTGGCGGCGTTGGCCTGGCCGGCGGTACCGGCCACACCGAGACCGGCCAGCAGCATCGCGCCGGACGCCACACCCGCCTTGGCGCGCAGCATGCGGGACTTCTTCATGGTCTCCTCGTTTCCCGTCAGATCCGCGCGCAGCGCGTCGTGGTGCCGCGGGTGAACTCCCACTTCAGGTGGGTGCGGCTGTCCTTGCCGTAGATGCCGTCGCCCTCGATCTCCTCGGTGCGCTGGGCGGCTGCGAGGGCGTTCTTCGTGTTGGTGCCGAAGATCCCGTCGACCTTCAGATTGAAGTCCAGGTCGTCGCTGTAACAGATGTTCAGCGAGCGCTGGAGCATGGCGACGGAGGCGCTCTGCGCACCGCTGCCCATCGTGCAGTCCATGTTGGCCGTCAGACCGGCGACGGCGCCTGCTGTCGTGCGGGTGCCGCGGAAGTGCTTCATGTGTGATCCCCCGTTCCTTGCCTTGCGGTGCCTCGCGTTGTGGCGTGGCCATGGTGGGCGAGGGCGGCGGCTGGGAGGTACCTGAATAGTTCCAGGTACCGCGGGCGACGGATGTTCTCCAGGCTGATGCCTGTTCGTTTACTGAAACGGGGAGGACTAATGACACTGAGCCGAGTCAAGTACGGGGCGGCCATGGCTGTCGCTGCGGTGACTGTGACGATGTTCGCGGCCGCGCCCGCGACCGCCGCCGACAGCAAGACCTGGACGCGGTACTGCGGCGGTGACACCCGTACGTACACCGCGAAGGTCAGCGATCACGAGGCCACCACCAAGAGGAACAGTGGTGATTGCGCCGGCCTCGCCTACGTGCGGATCAAGGTGCAGGGGAGCTGGGGCACCTGGGCCAGCAGCAGTGGGACGGCCAAGAGGCTCAGCCCCGTGTACGAGATCGAGGCCTCGCAGCACAAGGACTGCAATTGCAGTACCGCCAACATCTACACCCTTTATCCGTAAGACTCATCCGGTCCCGGACCGAACGGGCGCTTCCCTGGCGGGAGGCGCCCGTTCGTCATGTGTGCAGTTCGCACCACACCGTCTTGCCGGCCGGTGTCAGCCACACGCCCCAGCGCCGGGTCATCGCGTCGAGGAGCAGGAGGCCGCGACCGGTCTCGTCGTCCTCGCTGGGATGGCGCGCGATGAGCCACGCGTGCGGGTCCGGGTCGGTGACCTCCAGGCGGGTACGGCCGTCCGGAGTGAGGAGCAGGCGGACGGTCACCGGGGTGCCCTCGCCGACGTGGTTGATCACGTTGGTCAGCAGCTCGCTGACGCAGAGCTGGAGTTCGGGGCAGGGTGCGCCCAGGTGCTCGCGTACGGCGCGGCGGACCTCCGGTACGGCCTTGGGGAGGGCGAGCAGTTCGAGGGCGAGGGGTTCGTTCACTGGCCGGCCGCCTTGCGCAGGGCGGTGATCAGGGCGCGGGCGGTGGCCTGGTTGCAGTTGCCGAGTGCGATGAGGGGGCGCGTGGGGACCCCTCCCGGAGCCGGATCCCTACGCTCGCGACATGTGCTCAGGACCGCAGGCAATCCGGCGCGGTGCCGGAACAGGTCTGCTGCGCCGCATGGCGGTGGCAGCGGCGGCGCTGCTGATCGTGACCTGTTGCGACAGCGGAGGCAGGGACGACGACACCAAGCCGCGCTCGGCACGCTGGCAACTCGACTACGCCACTACGTCCACCCGTGACACGAGCGTGACCGACATCGCTGCCGCGTCCCGGGACGAGGGCTGGGCCGTGGGCCAGGACATACCGGACGACGGCTTCGGCGAGTTCTTCCTGCTGCACCGCCACGGCACCGCCTGGAAACGTGCCGAGATGCCGCTGCAGCCGGTGAAGGGGGCGGAGTTCGACAACGACTACATGCACCTGGACGCCTCCAGCCCCGACAACGTATGGCTGTTTGCCAGTCAGATCACGGACAGCGTCGGCGGGTCCGTAGGAGAGCCGACGGCAGCGCGCTGGGACGGCCGCAGGTGGCGTACGACCTCCGTCGACTTCAGAGTGTGGGACGTCGCCGTCCTGGCGCCCGACGACGTGTGGGCGCTGGACGCGAACCGCGCGGTCGGGCTGCACCATTGGGACGGCGAGCGCTGGACCGTCCACGATCTGCCCGGCGAGGCCGTGGCACTGTCCGCGACCGGCCCGGACGACATCTGGGCGGTGGGCTCCCACGACGACCGACCTGCGACCATGCACTTCGACGGGAAGAAGTGGCGGTCGGTCCCCACGCCCGAGCTCCGTCTTCCCAGGCCGGTGGACGGGGACGCGTCGCTGTCCGACGTCGTGGCCGTTTCCCGGGACGACGTCTGGGCGTTCGGTTCGCCCGAGTACTGGACGGACGGCGCCGAGGTACGCGAGATGGCGTTCGCCCTGCACTGGGACGGCAAGCGCTGGCGGAAGGCCCCGAAGGCCATCGACACCACGCTGCGCAGCCAACCCGAACTCGGGACGTCGGGGACCCCTGACGGTGCGGGTGGGTTCGTCCTGAGCGGCGGGCTCCACCACACCGACGACGGCACACTGCACACGATCAAGCAGCCGAAGCCGGTCGCCGGCCGCTCCGGAAAGATCACCAAGGCGGACCGGCACCAGCGCTTCCAAATAAGCGACCTCCAACTCGTCCCCGGCACTCACGAGATCTGGGCGTCCGGCAATGTGAGCGTCGAGCTCAGCGACGGCACGACCTTCCTGCGCGGCGTCATCGCCTCCTACTCCACCGGCGGCTGACCCCGAGGGCCGACCCACCGTCCAGGCAACGCCACCAACCTCATGCGACAGCACATCCAGCTCACCCGTTCGTTGGTGCCTTCCGCAGCGCGCTCCACGTCATTGCCCCCACGGCCCCGTCCGCGTCCAGCCCCGCCCGCTTCTGGAAGGTCACCACGGCCCCATGGGTCAGGGGGCCGAAGTCGCCGTCCACCTCGCCGACTTCGGTGATGCCGTGCAGATGCCGGAGCAGGCACTGGAGTTCTCTGACCTGACTGCCGCCGTCGCCCTGCGCGATGGTGAAGTCCCATGTGCTGTTCCAGCCCGCGGTATAGCCGTTGCCGTACCTGGTGTCCTCGTACACCGTGGGCTTCGAGCAGCTGGGCGGCGCCGCGGCGGCCGGGACGTCGACCTGCAGGCCGTACGTCACTGCCGTCGGGCCGAGTACTGCCGCTGCCACGACCGCCCCGACCAGTACCGGACGCCGCCACCGGCGCGGCCGCAGTCGGGGCAGCCGGGCCGAGCGGGCCGTGCCGGCCGCCTCCTCCACCCGGCGCAGCAGCGTGGCGGTATCGGGGACGCGACTGATGCGCTCCGCGTGCGTGGAAGCCAGACAGTCCTGGACGATCTCCCGCCAGCCGTCGGGGAGTTCGGGTGAGAGGCGCAGCTCCCCGGTGCCGCGTGCGTAGCGCATCGCCGCGTCGGTGCGTGCCTCCGTGCTGCCGCCCGGCAGTGCGAAGGAGCTTGCAAGGACGACGTGGGCGAGGACGCCGAAGGCCCAGATGTCCGCGGAGGGGCGGATCTGTGTGCCGCGCTCGTCGATCTCGGGCCAGAGGAGTTCCGGTGGGGTGTAGTCCGGTGTGGCGAACGCCGGCGCATAGGCGTGGGTGCCTTCCATTTCGGCGGCCGTGTTGAAGTCGGCCAGCCGTACCGAACCGTCCTTCATCAGCAGGACGTTGGCCGGCTTCAGGTCGCCGTGCACCCAGCCGGCGTGATGCAGCTGGTGCAGACCCTCGCAGATCTGCGCGAGCAGGGCGGGTCCCGCCTCCGGCTTCGGTGCCTGCTCCAGTACCGCGTCCAGCGATCTCTCGGCCCGCTCCAGGACCAGCACGGTGGCGCCGTCCAGCTCCGGGTGTTCCGGGGCGTCGACCGTCATCGTGTCGTACATGCGGATCAAGCGAGGTGCGCGCAGCTTCCGCAGCAACTCCACCTCCCGATCGGCCAGTTCGCGCAGGTGGTGCAGCTGACGCGGAGTGCGGGTGCCGGTGGGAAGGAACTTGAGCGCCGCCTCGCGGGGCAGCTGCGGATTCCGCCCCCCGGCGAGCCGGGCCGCGTAGACGGTGGCGAACGCACCGGAAGCAAGCGGTTCACGCACCTCCCAGTGGCCGACCCGGTACCCCATCGGGACGGTGACGATGGACGACTGCCTGGTCATCGGACCACCTCGCGCGGGGCCACGCTGAGCATGGCGAGGTCGTCCTCGCGGACGAGGTCGAAGCGGAGGGCGAGCGAGACCAGCGACTCCTTCTTGCCGTTGACGCGCTGGCCGGGCTCGGCGGTGTCGGGGCCGGGGCGCAGGCGCAGTTTCAGGGCGAGGTAGTCGATGTTCCAGTAGACGGACGAGCGGCTGACCGTCGGCCAGGTGGGACGCAGGCGTTCCACCAGCTGCTCCACCGCCGGCAGCGGGACGTGCAGTTCGCCGCGCAGGCGGGGTTCGCACAGGGCGGCCAGCACCGCGAAGTAGCGCTTGGTGCGGTCGAGGGCGAACGCCGGGGCGGTCAGGGCTCCGGACAGATCTTGGCGGGTCACGCTGCGGAAGGAGTGGCGCGGCGCCCAGACGTCGAACGCGAGCAGATCTCCTGCGGCGGGCAGGACCACGCGCGAGAACTCGAACGGCACAGGCGCGTCCAGCCGGCCCGGCGTGACCTTGATGTGCTCGCCCGCGCCCTCCGGGTTCTCCACCACGTACGTCTGGTCCTCGCTGAGGTTGCTCAGCAGCCAGAAGTTCCGGAGCGCCTCGATCTCCCCCGCGACCCGGGGCACCCCTTCATGTGCGAGGGTGAGGCCGTCGTCGCTCTCGGCCCTGCCGAACGTGATGCGCTCGCCCGTAGCGATCCTGACCTGGTCGTTCACATGGCCGCACTCCGGCGGCACGACGATGACGCTGTGCATGGACATGGACTCGTCCCCCGATTCCATGAGGGGCGATCGCGACACGGGCGCAGGCGGAAATAAACATGCGCCTCATGCCCGTTGAGCCCCCGTTTATTACGTCTTGATCTCCGCTGCCTACGATCTCCCAGCCGACCGTGCCGAACCAATGCTGTTGCGCTGTAGAGCAAAAGCCGAGCTCAACGGGGGAAGCGACATGCTCCGCATTCATTTCGACGATGCCGATCTGGCGAGGACCACACTCGCCGCGGCGCCTGATCCGCTCTCGGAGATCGCCGCGAGTCTGCACCGATTGCAGTCACGGAGAGGGCGGTGGGCCTTCGCCGGGTGGTACCGGACGGCACGGCAGCAGCTGCGGGAGAAGGGGCTGGAGCGTGTCCTGCGGAGCGTTCTCCTGCCCATGTATCCAAGGGCCGCGTACTTTCCGGACTTTCTGACTCCCGCCGAGGCGGGGGGCGACCTGGATGCCGGACTGGAATCAATTCTGGCCACGCCTCCGCAACAGGTCCTGGATGAGATGGCCATCCTCGACCGGACCGTCGGAGCCCCCGCGTGGGCCGGACAACTGGCCGGGCCGGCAGCGCGCAAGGAGTTCGCGGGGATGCTGCGCGCGTACTACGGCGCGGTCATCGCCCCGTACGAGGAACAGGCACAGGCCCGGATCGAGGCTGAACGGGCGGCGCGGGCCCGTGGGCTCCTGGACGGCGGAGTCGACGGCATGCTCGCGGGACTCGGGCCCATGCTGCGCTGGCGCCCTCCCGTCCTGGAGGTCGTCTACCCCAAGCAGGTCGAGGACCGGGACCTGTATCTGAACGGACGTGGGCTGACCCTCGTCCCCTCGTACTTCAACTGGGGTGAGCCGGTCGCTTTCGCCGATCCGGAACTGCCGCCCGTGCTCCGGTACTCGCTGCTGCATGAGCCGAGCTCTCCGGATACCCCACACGGAGCCGACGCTTTCGACGCGCCCTTGACCTCCCTCCTCGGGCGTGCCCGTGCGGTCGCCCTGCGCGCCGCGTCCACCGGTGCCACGACCGGCGAGATCGCCCGCGCCGCCGGAGTCTCGGCATCCTCCGCCAGCAGACACGCCACCGTGTTGCGCGACGCGGGCCTCATCACCACCATCCGGATCGGGCCGACCGTGCTGCACACCCTCACGCCCGCGGGGGCCTCCCTGCTGCGCGCCGCCACACAGCGGACGTCCGGCTGATCGCAGGGCGGCAAGGCGCACCATGACGTAGAACGGCCTCCGGCCCTCCCCCGAGGGGACCGGAGGCCGCAGGGCGAAGTCCGCTACGGTTCGGCCGCGCCCCAAAGGGGCGCGGGGAACTGCGCGACCAGCCACGATGGCGCCGCGGTCGAACGACGGCACATCACGGCACACCCAGCGGAGCGCTTACGTGGTGACGCGGTAGGCGCTGACCCACGGGCCGATGTCGCCGTAGCCGGTGTCGTCGATGGTGATCGACCACCCGGTGCAGTCGGCGTGCTCCCACAGCTCCACCCTGGCGCTGCTCTCGGTGCGGGCGGATCGGATGTTGTCGTTCCAGTTGTCGCCGACGTAGGTGCACGCCCCCGTTTCTCCGGAGAACCAGCCGTCCAGACCCTCGAAGCTGTCCTCGGCGAAGGCGTGCCAGCTGGCGGCCGCCAGACGGGCATCGCCGGTGGACGAGTCGGACGACGCGTCGGCGGATGCGGTGCCGGCGCCGGCCGACAGCAGCCCGACCGCGGCGAGCGCGGCGGCAGCGGCGGTCACCCGCTTGAACCCGATTGACTTCTTCATGGTGTGTCCTTCCCTGAGACGTTCACCCACCCCCGTAGGCGGACGTCCTCACCCTCGCGCGGCAGGGACAGGGAGAGGTACCTCGGAACTCTCAGGGTCACTTCTTGCCCGGCGGCGTGTACTCCTTGAGGTAGTGGGCGACGCGGGCGGCGTAGTCGCGGTACTTCGGGGGAACACCGCCCGCGTTGTTCACCACCTTGGTCGACGTCCGGTAGGCGGCGGCCAGCAGGACCTGGCGGTCGCCGGACAGGCCGGACGGCTTGAGGCGGGGTTCCATGAAGCAGAGATAGCGGCCCACGGCCGGGATCGACTCGGCGGGGGTGAGGGGAGGTCTGGGGGTCTCCTTCGGCGGGACGCCGTCCGCGTTGATCCACCAGCGCAGGATGCTGGGTGTCCAGCGGGCGATGCCGTACTCGCCCTCCCCGCCCGCGCTCGGATCGGAGAGGTTCGGGTCGAAGTTGCTCTCCGCCTTCAGCACCGCGGCGATCAGCGCCGGGGTGACCTCCGGCTGCACGCAGTCGTGGGCGGAGTCGACGATCAGGCGGCGGTAGGCGACCGGGACGCCTTTGTCCGTACGGAGTTCCGCGGCGCCGTAGGTGGCGGCCGTGACCTTCTGGGGCTCGTCGTCCGGGGTATCGCCCCCGTCCGCCCAGCTGCTGATGCCGTAACCGAGCGCCGCCACGCCGACGGTGGCGATCGCGGCGGCCAGGGCGGTCGTACGGCGGGAGCGGCGGCCGGGGTGGAGGGCGCGGGGCAGGCGGGGGGAGCGGGTGGTGCCCGCGGCGGTCTCGACGCGGCGCAGCAACGCGTCCGTGCCGATCCGGTCGGCGTGTGTCCGGGTCAGGCATTCCCGCACGATCTCCCGCCAGGAATCCGGGAGTTGGGGCGACAGACGCAGTTCGTCGGTGCCGCGGGCGTAGGCGGCGGCCGCGTCGCGGCGGGCCGTCGGGGTGCCGCCGGGCAGCGGGAAGGAGCCGGTCAGGACCAGATGTGCCAGCACACCGAAGGCCCAGACGTCGGCCGACGGGCGGATACGGCGGCCCCGTTCGCCGATCTCCGACCAGAGCAGCTCGGGTGGGGTGTAGTCGGGGGTGGAGAAGGCGGGCGTGTACGCGTGCGTGCCCTCCAGCTCCGCCGCCATGTTGAAGTCGGCGAGGCGGGCCGAACCGTCCCGCATCAGCAGGACGTTGGCCGGCTTCAGATCTCCGTGCACCCATCCGGCGTGGTGCAACTGCGCCAGGCCCTCGCAGATCTGCGCCAGCAGGGCGGGCCCGGCGGCCGGGCGGGGGTCCGCCGCGAGCAGGGCCGACAGCGACCCCTCCGCCTTCTCCAGTACGAGGACGGTGGCGCCGTCGAGCGCGGGTACGGCCGGATCGTCGACGGTGAAGGTGTCGTACATCCGGATCAGCCGCGGCTGCTTCAGCCTGCGGTGCAACTCGACCTCGCGCTCGATCAGTTCGCGCAGATGGGCGAGTTGGCGCGGGGTGCCGGTGCCGGTGGGCAGGAACTTCAGGGCGGCCGTGCGGGGCAGATCGGCACCGGTGTCGGGGCCGGCCCGCCGCGCCTCGTAGACACTCCCGAACGCCCCCGTCGCGATCGGCGCCCGCACCTCCCACGGGCCCGCCCGGTAGCCCTTCGGCACCGGCACGGCGTACGGCTCGGTCACGGAGCCACCCGGCCGGGGGACGGGGCGGACAGGACCACGAGGTCGTCCTCGCGGACGAGGTCGAAGCGGAGGGCGAGGGAGACCAGGGACTCCTTCTTGCCGTTGAGGCGCGGGCCCGTGTCCGCCGTGTCCGGGCCGGGCTTCAGGCGCAGCTTCACGGCCAGGTAGTCGATGTTCCACTGCACCGAAGTGCGGGACGCAGCGGGCCAGTTGGGGCGCAGTCGTTCGACGACCTGGTCCATCGTGGGCAGCGGGGCGTGCGGTTCGCCGCGCAGGCGGGGTTCGCACAGGGCCGCGAGGACCGCGAAGTAGCGCTTGGTGCGGTCGACGGAGAACGCCGGGGCGGTGGTCGCGCCGTCCAGGCCTCCCGCGGTGCTGAGGTAGTCGTGGCGCGGCGCCCACACCTCGACCGGCAGCAGATCGCCGGCCGCGGGCAGCACGATCCGCGAGAACTCGAAGGGGACGGGCGCGTCCAGTCGCCCGGGTCCCACCTTGATGTGCTCGCCGGCGCCCTCCGGGTTCTCCACGACGTACGTCTGACGCGAACTGAGGTTGCTCAGCACCCAGAAGGCGCCCTGCGCGGCGATGGCGCCCGCTCTGCGCGAAACGCCGTCGTGGGCGATCTCCAGGTCGTTGTCGGCGCCGCGCCCGAAGGTGAGCCGTTCACCCGGGGCGAGTCGGAGCTGAGGGCGGTCGGGCTGGTCCGCCGCGCTCGGCGGCGGTACCACGATGATGCTGTACAAGGTGCGTCTCCCCGTGCCTGGCGGCTACGGGTTCAGAGTAGGGCGACGCGGCAGGGCCGTGCCTTCCCCTGGACGGGTGAGGCACGGCCCTGCCACATGATTGGCGCGAAAGCGTCAGTTCTGAAGGCGTCAGTCCAAGGCGTCAGTTCTGGACGACCATCGTGCCGGCCGCCTTGTCGTGCCAGCCCTGCTGGCGGCCCGACTTGTCCCAGAACGGGGACAGGTAGACCACGAGCTGGCCGATACCGCAGGCGAAGCTGCCGACGAGCGGGATGATCCAGCGGATGAAGGAGGAGCCAAGGCCGGGCTTCTGGCCGGTGTCGGCCTTCAGCACGCGGATGCCGACGGCGAGCTTGCCCAGGGTGGCGCCCATCAGGCCGACCATCAGCCACTCGTAGAGCAGGCTCGCGATGGCCAGCACGCCGAACACCGCGCCCAGCGACGCCACGATGTCCGAGGAGGCGTCGTTGATGCAGCTGTTGTAGTCGACCGCGTTCGGGTCGCAGTCCTGGGCGGCGCCGACGGAACCGGCGATACCCGCGAACGTGAGGATGCCGTAGAGCACGCCGATGATCAGGGCGTCGAGCAGGCGCGCACCGAACCGGCGGCCCATCGACGCGACCTGCGGATAACCCGGACCGCCGGGAGCACCCGGCATACCGGCGCCGCCCGGGTACTGGGGGTAGCCGTAGCCGCCCTGCGGAGGGACACCGCCGTGCGGTGCCTGCGGGTAGCCCTGCGGCGCCTGCGGTGCCTGGGGATAGCCGTAGCCGGGCTGACCCTGCTGGGGATAACCGTACCCGGGCTGCTGCTGCGGCTGTTGCGGCTGCTGAGGCTGCTGCGGGTTCTGTGGCTGACCGTAGGGATTGTTGGGCGAGCCGAAACTCATCTGGGTTCCTCCGTTGCGCAGGGTGGGGACGGTGCGGAGGCGCGGAGGAACATCAGATCTGAGCGGCTTGCCCCCCAACACGGACCGCGATATGGCGCCGCTCATCGTTCTTTATGGATGACTTATTTGTCCAGCCGTGTTCGCTGTGTGTTGTGCAAGTGCAACATCCACGAGCGGCCGGACCGGCGGCGGACGGGACCCGGATTGGAACCAGGGCCCGGTCATCCGGGAGGATGGAGCCATGACCGCCCAGATTCTCGATGGCAAGGCCACCGCAGCCGCGATCAAGTCCGACCTGACCGCCCGCGTGGCGGCGCTGAAGGAGGAGGGCGTCACGCCCGGCCTCGGCACGATCCTGGTCGGGGAGGACCCCGGCAGCCAGAAGTACGTCGCCGGCAAGCACCGCGACTGTGCCCAGGTCGGCATCGCCTCCATCCAGCGCGAGCTGCCCGCGACGGCGACGCAGGAGGAGATCGAGGCGGTGGTGCGGGAGCTGAACGAGGACCCCGCCTGCACCGGTTACATCGTCCAGCTGCCCCTGCCCAGGGGCATCGACGAGAACCGCATCCTGGAACTGATGGACCCGGACAAGGACGCGGACGGGCTCCACCCGATGAACCTCGGCCGGCTGGTGCTCAACGAGCCCGCGCCGCTGCCCTGCACCCCCAACGGCGTGCTCACCCTGCTGCGCCGCTACGGCGTGGAGATCAAGGGCGCCGAGGTCGTGGTCGTCGGCCGCGGTGTCACCATCGGCCGCCCGATGCCGCTGCTGCTGACCCGGCGCAGCGAGAACGCGACCGTGACCCAGTGCCACACGGGCACGCGGGACCTGTCGGCGCATCTGCGGAACGCCGACATCATCGTCGCCGCCGCCGGTTCCGCCCATCTGATCCGCCCCGAGGACGTCAAGCCTGGCGCCGCCGTTCTCGACGTCGGTGTCTCGCGCAGCGCCGAGGGCAAGATCGTCGGCGATGTCCACCCGGACGTCGCGAAGGTCGCCGGCTGGATCTCCCCCAACCCCGGCGGTGTCGGCCCGATGACCCGGGCGCAGTTGCTGGTCAACGTGGTCGAGGCGGCGGAGCGCAGTGTCGGCTGACGGCGACGAGGTGGAGAACGCGACGTCTGCCGGCGCCGGCGAGACGGTCGACGATCTCGAGGTGCGGGACGCGGTCAGCGCGCCCGATGCCGAGGGCAGGCCGCGGCGGGTCACTCGCCGGTTTCCGCTGTTCACGAGGGATACGGCACGTCCGGAAGGCGGGGGTCGCGCCGCGCCCGGGGACGCGCCGGCGCCGGCCCGGCAGTGGCCGATGCTGGCGGTGCTGTCGTTGGTGGGGGTGGGGCTGCTGGTGACGGCGCTCGATGCGTTTCGTATCGGCACGATGCTGATTGGCGTTGCTCTGTTGGGTGGGGCCGTGCTGCGGTTCGTGCTGCCGGGGGTGGGGATGCTGGCGGTTCGGTCGCGGTTCACGGATATCGCCACGTATGGGGGGTTGGGGCTGGCGATTGTGCTGCTGGCGTTGATGGTGCAGCCGAATCCTTGGCTGGAGATTCCGTTCTTGAAGGACACGCTGCATTTCACTGTGGATACGTAGGTTGTCGGTTCGCTGCGGGTGTGTGGGGGCTGGTCGCGCCCACGCGGCGGAGCCGCATATCGATACAGCCCCGCGCCCCTTCGGGGTGCTGCAGGAGGTGAGCGATGGGCGGGTGGCAGCCGTTGCCTGATGATCTGCCGCCGGAGGTACGGCACTTCGTGGAGCAGTTGCGGCAGGTGAAGGACCGGACCGGCCTCAGCCTGGTCGCGCTCGGTGCGCGTACCGCGTACAGCAAGTCCTCCTGGCACCGCTACCTCAACGCCACGCAGCCGCCGCCCCGGCAGGCCGTGGTCGCCCTGTGCCGGGTCGCGGGCGTGGACGCGGAGCGCCTGGGCGTGCGCTGGGAGATGGCGGTGGAGGCCTGGCCGCGACCGACGGGAACGCAGAAGGGCGACGGGGGCGAGGAGTACGAGGACGACCCCACGCGTCCGTGGTGGGACACACCGGACGAGGTGCCGGCCGCGGATCCGTCCCGTCGGCTGCTGGTGGTGGCCGCCGTGCTCGTACTGGTTCTGTTGGTGCTGACGGTGATCGGCGTCGTCGTCTTCGGATAGGGCCAGGTGTGCCGCCCGCGTGCCGGGTGAGGTCGGGCAGAGAGCTTCACCGGTGGGAGACTGGACCACGGTCCGGTGGGCGTGCGACGGTGCATGCCCTCGGCCCCGACGCACCCGTGCGCCCCCCACCCCGGGAACTGAGATCCTGACTGGGCGCATCCCTGTGGGTAGCCAGAACGGGGACTCGGCAGAGGGCACCTAGCGCGGGGGCACGAAACAGCACGAACCGGGGGGAAGAGGGGGGTAGCAATGCCTCGTTGGAGGGCCTTGCCGGATGAACTCGATCCGCAGGTCAGGGAGTTCGCGAGCCAGTTGCGGAGGCTGGTGGACCGCAGCGGCCTGAGCGTCGCCGCGGTGGCCGACCGCACGGGCTACAGCAAGACGTCCTGGGAGCGTTATCTCAACGGCCGGCTGCTCGCGCCCAAGGGTGCGATCGTGGCGCTGGCCGAGGTGACCGGGACCAATCCCATCCATCTGACGACCATGTGGGAGCTGGCCGAGCGTGCGTGGAGCCGTTCGGAGATGCGTCACGACATGACCATGGAGGCGATCCGGATCTCCCAGGCGCGTGCCGCGCTCGGCGAGTTCGGGGCGCCGCCCGCCAACGCGAAGAGCGGCAAGACGGCCCGTAAGAGCGGCAGCGCGACGGCGATGCCGGGGATCGCGGGCCCGGCGGGGGTGGCACCGACGGTGCCGCCGCAGCCGACGGGGTCGGAAGTGCGGGACGCGGAGCCCGGTATACCCGGGACGTCCGGTCGCGCGGGTGGGGGTAACTCGTGGGGGATGGCCGGGTATGCGGGGCCTTCGCAGGTTGGGGGCGCGCGAGCGGGGGGCGTGGGCGGGGGTGCGGGCGTGCCTGCGGGTGCTGCCGTGCCGGGAGCCGGTGTGCCGGGTGCTGCCGTGCCGGGGGCGTTCGGTGAGCCGCCGCAGGGGACTCGTCCGGGGGACGGTTCGCCGTCCGGCGGGGCGTCGGGGAAGCGCAAGGTGACGATGTTCCTCGCGGCGGTCGTCGGGGTGCTCGTCGTGGCCGCCGGCGCGTTCTTCTTCATGGAGCGCGGCGCCGACAAGCCCAAGGACACCGCCAAATCGCCCTCGCCGTCCGCCAGCTCCGGTCCCGTGCTGCCCGCCGGGGTCAAGTGCAGTGGCGCCGACTGCACGGGCAAGGACGCGGAGGCCATGGGGTGCAGTGGGGACCTGGTGACCACCGCGAAGACGGCGACTGTCGGTACGACCGTCGTCGAGGTGCGGTACAGCGAGACCTGCGGCGCGGCGTGGGGACGTATCACCGCGGCCGCGCAGGGCGATGAGGTGCAGGTGACGGTGGGGCAGGCCGAGCAGACGGGGTCCATCACCGCCGCCGGGGACGCGATCGCGTACACGCCGATGGTGGCCGTCAAGGATGCGGGCGAGGCGGAGGCGTGCGTGACGTTGGCCTCCGGCGAGCAGGGGTGTACGGAGTAGTTGGCGTACTTGGGGGTGCCGTGTGCTGGTGCGGGCGGGTGGGCGGATGGTTTCGCTCGCCCGCGCCGGCGGGGTGCCGCTGCGCCCACCCTCCCCCACTCTCGGCTTCGCTCGAGCGGGGGGACCCCCATCGCCCCAGCGGCACGACTGCCCGCAGCTACGTCGTGGGCCAAAAGAATTCCCGTGCGGCAGGAATGGCCGCCCGCATCGAGGGCAGGCGGAACATACCCCCACGGGAGTCCGGCTGTGTCGGTACCCCCACCTGGCGGCCGCTGTTGTCCCCCCTCTCCCGGGCATGGCGGCCGCCTTCTTTTGGGGGCTGTGGGGTGGGCCACAGGGGGCCGGACGTCCGGGATTGCGGATGCGCGATAGCCTGACCGGTGATCTCTCTTGACGCCAAGAGATCGATCATTCGGACCCCCGGGGCAGGGACGCCCCACCGCCAGCTGTCATACGGAGAACGCCATGACCCGCACTCCCGTGAACGTCACCGTCACCGGCGCGGCCGGCCAGATCGGTTACGCCCTGCTCTTCCGCATCGCCTCCGGCCAGCTGCTCGGCGCGGACGTGCCGGTCAAGCTGCGGCTTCTCGAGATCACCCCGGCGCTGAAGGCCGCCGAGGGCACCGCAATGGAGCTGGACGACTGCGCGTTCCCCCTCCTCCAGGGCATCGAGATCACCGACGACCCGAACGTCGCCTTCGACGGCGCCAACGTCGCCCTGCTCGTGGGCGCCCGCCCCCGCACCAAGGGCATGGAGCGCGGCGACCTCCTGGAGGCCAACGGCGGCATCTTCAAGCCGCAGGGCCAGGCCATCAACGCCCACGCCGCGGACGACATCAAGGTCCTGGTCGTCGGCAACCCGGCCAACACCAACGCGCTCATCGCGCAGGCCGCCGCCCCCGACGTACCGGCCGAGCGCTTCACCGCGATGACCCGCCTGGACCACAACCGCGCGCTGAGCCAGCTCGCGAAGAAGACGGGCGCCTCGGTCGCCGACATCAAGCGCCTGACCATCTGGGGCAACCACTCCGCCACTCAGTACCCGGACATCTTCCACGCCACGATCGCCGGCAAGAACGCCGCCGAGACCGTGAACGACGAGAAGTGGCTGGCCGAGGACTTCATCCCGACCGTCGCCAAGCGCGGCGCCGCCATCATCGAGGCCCGCGGCGCGTCCTCCGCGGCCTCCGCCGCCAACGCCGCCATCGACCACGTGTACAGCTGGGTCAACGGCACCGCCGACGGCGACTGGGTCTCCATGGGCATTCCGTCCGACGGTTCGTACGGCGTCCCGGAGGGCCTCATCTCCTCCTTCCCGGTCACCACCAAGGACGGCACGTACGAGATCGTCCAGGGCCTGGACATCAACGAGTTCTCCCGCGCCCGTATCGACGCCTCCGTCAAGGAGCTCGAGGAGGAGCGCGAGGCGGTCCGCGGCCTCGGCCTCATCTGAGCCGACACGTTCTCCCGATCCCCGGGCCGCGGTGCGCGCGGCCCGGGGATCAGTGCGTTCAGGGTTCGTCAGTCCCGTAGCCGCTTCTCGAACCAGTGGTGGGCGTAGACGTGGTCGACGTACGCCGGGATCTCCCGGTATCCGCACGCCCGGTACATCGCCTGCGCCTCCGTGAGCACCGCGTGCGTGTCCAGTCGTACGACGTCGAAGGCGCGGCGCCGGCCCTCCCGTTCCAGGGCGTCGAGGATCCGGCGGGCGAGCCCGAGGCGCCGGGCGTCGGGATGCACCCACACATGCCGGATCTCGCCGACGCCGTCTTCCAGCCGCCGCAGCGCCCCGCACCCCACCGGCCTGTCCTCCTCGTACGCAACGAAGAACGCCCCGGCGTCCCCGGACACCTCCTCGGGCCGTACGAGGTCGGACGTGTCGAACCCTTCCGGGAAGCGGTCGTCGATGTCGGCGGCGTAGGCGTCGAGGCAGGCCCGGGCGTCCTCGGAGGCGCCGTCGACGAGGTCGACGGTGATGGCGGCGAGGCGCAGCAGACGGCGGGTGGTGCTCATCGCCTCCGTGAGGTCGGCGCGCTGCCGGTCGGTGAGGCCGCCGAGGAGGTGGGCGACGAGGGCGTTGGCCCGGCGCTGCTGTTCCTTCAGCTCGACGTGCCCGGCCCGGGTCAGCTCGACCATCCGCAGCCGGTTGTCGTCGGGGTGCACGGCGATACGCACCATGCCCTGCGCCTCCAGGGCCTTCGCCATCCGGCTCAGGTACCCGGCGTCCAGGCCGAGCCGGCTCCTCAGCTCCCGCAGGGACACCCCGGCCGCGCTCTCGGAGATCTCGAACAGCAGCCGGGCCTCGCCGAGCGGACGGTCCTGGCCGAGGTAGTGGTCGTCGAGCGCGCCGATACGGCGCGTGAAGTAGCGGTTGAACCGGCGGAAGGCCGTCACGTGTTCCGTTGAGACCGGCTCAATACTGACTGGCTCCATACTTCTTTGACTTTAGTCAAAGGATGCGGGCTCGTCCACCGTGGGCCGGTGAGTGGGTCGGCCTCCCCGCATTCCGGTTCCCCTGGCCCCACCTGCCCCTCTATGCTGATGGATCGTCAACAACACTGTGAGTAAGGGCGTTTACACGCATCGGGGGAGCAGCGTGAGCACCGCATACGTGCCTCAGCAACCGCAGCCGACACCGGCCGGCGCGCCACCATCGGCACCCGCACCGCCCCACCCGCCGACACCGCCGCACGCCAGCGAGGCGACCCGGCTGCTGTGCGCGGGCACCTATCTGGATTCCGGTTACCGGGACCGGGTCATCGAGCAGCTGCACCTGAACGAACAGCGGATCGCGGCCCCGTCGCTCGGCTTCGACGCGGCCCGCGTGCTCGCACACGCGCTGCGCGCCCGGCGCCAGGAACTGCTGTGGGCCGGACTGATCGTCGGCCTATGGCTGGTGGGGCTGCCGCTGACCGGCGGACTGCTGGCCGGGTTCCTCGTCCCCAGCCTGCTGCTCGCGGTCGCCTCCTGGGTCCGCGGCAAGGAGACGCAGCCGCCGCTGTACCGACGGCTGCCCGCCTTCATGTTCCGCTGGTGGGGCCGCATCCTCTTCACGACGTTCCTGATCATCACCCTGGTCGCGGCGTTCGGCGGCGGGGACGACGAGTCGTACTCCTCCTCCTACTACGGCGACTCGTACTACGCCGGCGACTCCTCCACCTGGACCGACCTGCTGGCCCCGGACTTCTCCGACGCCGGTGGCATCCTCGAGCCCTGGCAGGCCTGGCTCACGCTCGGCGTGTTCGCGCTGATCGCGCTGTGCGTGGCCGGGCAGCGCGGCCAGTTCGCCAAGGTGCTGGCCGCCGAGCTGTCGCCGCAGCGCTTCCCGGACGCGGCCGGCGACCCCGCCGAGCAGGCCGAGGGGCAGCGCTTCCAGCGGCTCAAGGAACGCATCCGCGTCGAACAGCACGCGCCGCTGATCATGTACCACGAGAAGCGGCCGTTCTGCGGGGCCGGACTCGCCTACCAGACCTGGGTGCTCGCCGTCGAACTGCGCCCCGACGCCGCGAAGGACGAGCAGCTCCCGCTCAGCAACCGCACCGTCCTGGAGAAGATCCGCCCGCTGCTCGAACAGCTGCGGCTGCCCTCCGAGTTCGCCGGCCACACGGTCCGCGACCGGCTGCGCTGGCTGGAGATCGACGAGTGTGTGTTCCTGCCGGCCGAGGGGCTCGCGCGGCGCGAGGACGCGCCGTACAACGTGCCCGCCTTCGAGGAGCACCGGGCGCGGGCCGTCGAGGAAGGAGCCGAGAAGCGGCGGCACTTCCTGCGCATCCGGGTCGGCGGCTGGGAGGAGGAGCTGGTCGTCACGGTCTTCGTGCGCATCCACACCCAGGGCCGCATGCTCATGCTGGAGATCGCCCCGCATGTGCTGCTGCCGGTGCGTCAGGACTTCAAGGACGCCGACCGCACGGCGCACACCTTCCGGCACAACAACGCGCTCGGCAAGGCGGCGTGGGCGGTGGCCCGGGTGCCGGGTTCCGCGGCCCGGTCCCTGGCGACGCTGGGCAGGGGCCTGGTGTACGCGTGGAAGCTGCTCACCGGCGGACACTCGGGCGCCCTGCCCGACGGTCCTGCCCTGTCGGTGCGCGAGCTGGGCCAGGTGTCCGAGGGCTCGCTCTTCCAGGAGATGGACGTCTCCCGCTACCTCAAGAGCGTGCAGGACCGTGTCGCCCACGGCGTGCTGACCGCGCTGGCCGAATCCGGTTACCAGACCGGGGAGTTCGTCCAGAAGATCGTGAACATCAGCAATGGGGGCGTGAACATCGAGGGCGGCATCCATGGCAGCACGTTCGCGATGGGTGAGAAGGCCAGCGCCTCGTCCTCTACGACAACCGGCGGCGCCGCGCCGCAGAAGGGAACCGGCAGCGATGGCAACGGATGAGCCGAGCGTCAACATCAGCGGCGGGGTCCACGGCAGCACCTTCGCCATCGGCAACCAGGCGCACGCCGAGAGCCACCACGGTACGGCCGCGACGCGTGACCAGGTCGCCGAGGAACTGCTGAAGGCCGTGCGTGAACTGCGTGCCGACCTCACCCGGGTGCGCGCGAGCGACGAGACGGCCGCGCTGGCCGCCGCGCTCGCCGAGACGGAGGAGGAGATCGTCACGACCGGCCAGGCCGGTCCGACCCGCCTCGAACGCCTGCGGCAGCTGCTGAACGACTCCCAGGCGCTGGTCGGCCTCATCGCCTCCGCCGGGGCCGTGGCCGGTCTGCTGGGGATGGGGTGAGGGGGACGCCATGAGCGGGGGAGCGCGGTACTGGAACGAGGAGACACAGCGCTGGGAGGACGGTGACGGCAGCGGCACGTCGGCGACACCGGTTACGCCACCACCGGCCCGCCCCGGGTTCGCCCCGGAGTGGCCGCCGGGGGTGGGCCCGGGCCCGGCATCCGCGGGGACCCCCTCCGGCTCGCCGCCCGCCCCGCCGGTCTCCACCCCGGACGCTCCTTCCTCCCCGCCGGTCTCCACCCCCGACGCGGCCTCCGCCCCGCCGGTCTCCACCCCAGACGCCCCCTCCTTCCCGCCGCCCGTACCCCCTGCCGGGCCCGCCGGGGCCGCCTCCCAGGATGACGGGGTAGCCGAGGGCGTCGGCGGCCACGGCGGCGTCGTCGGCTGGCCCGGAGCCGGTGAGGGGAGTGCCTGGCACGGGCCGGGTGCCGCCGGTGGCCCGGCGGGGGCGTGGTCCGTGCCCGAGCATGTGGGCGCAGGCACAGGCACAGGCACGGGCGCGGGCGCGGGCCCGGGCGTGGCGTCGCCGGATGAGTGGCCGGGTGCGGTGACCGGTACGTCCTGGCCTGCCGTCGACCCTCAGTCCGCCCCGCCCGCTCCCGCCGGCGGGATGAGCCGTCGGCTCGTGTGGTCCGTGGTGGTCGGGGCCGCCGTCGTCGGGGTCGCCGTAAGCCTTGTGCTGACGTTGGTCGTCGGGGGAGGGGACGACGGCGACGAGCCGTCGGCCGCCACGAGCCCGTCCGCGGAGGCGGAAGCCGGTGGGTCGCAGCCGAGTGATCCGAGTGATCCGAGCGATCCGTACGCGTCGTCGCCGGACCCGTCGTTCACCGACGAGACGGCGTCGCCCTCCGCCTCGGTCCCCGTACTCCCCGTCGGGTACGAGCTGTACGAGGACCAGGAGGGCTTCCGGATCGCGAGGCCGGCCGGGTGGACGCGAAGCTCGGTGGACTCGCAGTACGGCATGGCCGTCGTCAACTACCGCAGCCCGGACAGCGAACGCCGGCTGCAGGTGTACCAGGTGGCGGAGGGGTCACCGGAGGAGTCCTTCCAGCTGTTCCTGTCCGACGAGACCCCGAAGGCGCCCGGATTCAAGCAACTGGACCTCAAGACCCTCGACGACGGCGAGTTCACGGGCACCCGGCTCGAGTACCTGGCCGACTCCCTCAAGGGCGAGCCCGATGTCGGCCCCTGGCATGTCTACGACGAGCGTTTCGTCGCCGAGGACGGCAACATCTACGCGATCGCCGCGTACGGCCTCGACTCGGACGGCCCCGAGGACGAGCTCCAGCTCCTGACCACCGCGGTGGAGGCGTTCTGCCCGCCCTACGCCTGCGAACCGGCGTCCATCGACTGAGGCGACCAACGGCCAAGGCGCCTGTTCAGTGATACGCCCCACTTTCGGCCATGCATTGCGCATGCATCAGCGCGGCCGGGGGCATGCGCTCACGGTCCCCGAGGGTGACACGCATGTGACTCAGGGGCACTGAACAGGAACGGAAGGCAATACCGATCATGGCAAGGCAGCAGGCGCAACGGACGATCCATGTCGACGGCCAGTGGCTGGAAGCGGTCTCCGGCGCCACCCGCGAGATCCTCGACCCGGCAGACGCCCTGCCCTTCGCCGTGGTCGCGGAGGGCGACGAGAAGGACACCGACCTGGCGGTCGCCGCGGCCCGCCGCGCCTTCGACGAGGGGGACTGGCCGCACACCCCCGTCGCCGAGCGCGCCGCGCTGCTGCGCCGCGTCGCCGACCTCCTCGTGCGCGACCGTGAACCGCTCGGGCTGCTGGAGAGCCGTGACGCGGGCAAGACCGTCGAAGAGGGCCGGATCGACATCGACTGCGTAGCCGACGCCTTCCGCTACTTCGCCGATCTGGTGGCGGCGGAGGGCGCGGGCCGGGTGGTCGACGCGGGCTCACCCGACATCCACAGCGTCGTGGTGCACGAGCCGGTCGGCGTCTGCGCGCTGATCACGCCCTGGAACTACCCCCTGTTGCAGGCCAGCTGGAAGATCGCCCCGGCACTCGCGGCCGGCAACACCTTCGTGATCAAGCCGAGCGAGATCACGCCGCTGACGACGATCGCCGTGATCGACCTGCTCGCGGAGGCCGGTCTGCCCGCCGGAGTGGCCAACATCGTCACCGGACCCGGCCACACGGTCGGCGCTCGCCTCGCCGAGCACCCCGACGTCGACCTCGTCTCCTTCACCGGCGGCCTGATCAGCGGCACGAAGGTCGCACAGGCCGCCGCCGTGACCGTCAAGAAGGTCGCCCTCGAACTCGGCGGCAAGAACCCCAACGTCGTCTTCGCCGACGCCTGCGCCACCGACGAGGACTTCGACACGGCCGTCGACCAGGCCCTCAACGCCGCCTTCATCCACAGCGGCCAGGTGTGCTCCGCGGGCGCCCGGCTCATCGTGGAGGAGTCGGTCCGCGAGCGCTTCGTCGCCGAACTCGCCCGCCGAGCCTCGAAGATCCGCCTCGGCCGCGGCACCGAGGACGGCGTGGAGTGCGGCCCGCTGGTCTCCGAGCAGCAGCGCGCGAAGACCGAGTCGTACGTCGCCTCCGCGCTGGAAGAGGGCGCGGTGCTGCGCTCCGGCGGCAAGCGCCCCGAGCCAAGCGCGGAACGCCCGGCGACCGGCTACTTCTACGAGCCGACGGTGCTCGACCAGTGCCACCGCGAGATGAAGGTCGTACGCGAAGAGGTCTTCGGTCCGGTCCTCACCGTCGAGACGTTCCGCACGGAGGACGAGGCGATCGCTCTCGCCAACGACACGGAGTACGGGCTGGCGGGCGCCGTCTGGACGACCGATGCGGGACGCGCGCGCCGGGTTGCCGCGCGGCTGCGGCACGGCACGGTCTGGATCAACGACTTCCATCCCTATCTGCCGCAGGCGGAGTGGGGTGGCTTCGGTAAGAGCGGGGTGGGGCGCGAGCTTGGTCCGGCGGGGCTGGCGGAGTATCGCGAGAGCAAGCATGTGTACCAGAACCTGGCGCCGAAGCCGGTTCGTTGGTTCGCCGGGTAGCTGTTCCGCTGGTAGGTCGTCTGCCGCTCCGTTGTGGCTGGTCGCGCAGTTCCCCGCGCCCCTTTGGGGCGCTTCCCGTCCCCCCTCTCTGGCCTGATCCCCTTGGAGTAACCACCCCATGTCCGAAAACCCCCACCTCTACGACTACGTCGTCATCGGCGGCGGCACCGCGGGCTCTGTCATCGCGTCCCGCCTCACCGAGAATCCGGATGTCACCGTCGCTGTCATCGAGGGCGGTCCCAGTGATGTCGGCCGGGACGATGTGCTGACGTTGCGTCGTTGGATGGGTCTGCTCGGTGGTGAGCTGGACTACGACTACCCGACGACCGAGCAGCCGCGCGGTAACTCGCACATCCGGCACAGCCGTGCCCGGGTGCTCGGGGGGTGTTCGAGTCACAACACGCTCATCGCGTTCAAGCCGCTGCCGTCCGACTGGGACGAGTGGGAGGCGGCCGGCGCTCAGGGGTGGGGCGCGGTGCCGATGGAGGCGTACTACGCCCGGCTGCTGAACAACATCGTCCCGGTCGACGAGAAGGACCGGAACGCCATCGCCCGCGACTTCGTCGACGCCGCCCAGGCCGCACTCGGCGTTCCGCGCGTGGAGGGCTTCAACAAGAAGCCGTTCACCGAGGGCGTCGGCTTCTTCGACCTCGCCTACCACCCGGAGAACAACAAGCGGTCGAGCGCGTCGGTGGCGTACCTCCACCCCGTGATGGACGAGCGCCCGAACCTGACGATCCTGCTGGAGACGTGGGCGCACCGGCTGGAGCTGGACGGCACGCGGGCGGAAGGCGTGCACGTACGGGACAAGGACGGCGCGGAGTTCGTCGTACGAGCCCGCAACGAGGTGCTGCTCTGCGCCGGCGCCGTGGACTCGCCGCGCCTGCTGCTCCACTCGGGCATCGGGCCCCGCAAGGACCTGGAAGCACTCGGTATCCCGGTCGTCCACGATCTGCCCGGTGTCGGTGAGAACCTGCTCGACCACCCGGAGTCGGTGATCGTCTGGGAGACGGACGGCCCCATCCCGGAGAACTCCGCGATGGACTCCGACGCGGGCCTGTTCGTGCGCCGCGACCCCGAACACGCGGGCCCGGACCTGATGTTCCACTTCTACCAGATCCCCTTCACGGACAATCCGGAGCGACTGGGCTACGAGCGCCCGGAGTTCGGCGTCTCGATGACCCCGAACATCCCCAAGCCGAAGTCCCGTGGCCGCCTGTACCTGACGAGCGCCGACCCCGCCGTGAAGCCCGCCCTCGACTTCCGTTACTTCACGGACGAGGACGACTACGACGGCCGGACGCTGGTCGACGGCATCCGCATCGCCCGCGAGATCGCCAAGACCGAGCCCCTCGCCGGCTGGCTGAAGCGTGAGGTGTGCCCCGGCCCGGAGATCCTCGGCGACGCGGAACTCAGCGAGTACGCCCGTAAGGTCGCGCACACCGTGTACCACCCGGCGGGCACCTGCCGTATGGGCGCGGAGGCCGACGAACTGGCGGTCGTCGACCCGCAGTTGAGGATTCGCGGCCTGGAGGGCATCCGGATCGCCGACGCGTCCGTGTTCCCGACGATGCCCGCCGTGAACCCGATGATCGGGGTGCTCATGGTCGGGGAGAAGGCCGTCGACCTGATCGGTGGTGGTGCGTGATGAGTACGACCCCGACCCCGACCCCGACCTCGACTCCGACCCCGACCTCGACCCCGACCCCGAACACGCCCGTCTTCTCCGTCCAGGGCCTGTGGAAGGTCTTCGGCCCGAAGGCGGACCGCGTCCCCACCGACCCGGAACTGGCGTCCCTCGAACCCGCCGACCTCCGCGCCCGCACCGGCTGCACGGCCGCCGTCCGTGACGTCTCCTTCGACGTCCGCAAGGGCGAGGTCTTCGTCGTCATGGGCCTGTCCGGCTCCGGCAAGTCCACCCTCGTCCGCTGTCTGACCCGCCTCATCGAGCCGACGTCCGGCACGATCGCCATCGACGGCGAGGACGTCCGCGCGATGGACAAGCCGCGGCTGCGCGAACTCCGCCGACACCGCGCCGCGATGGTCTTCCAGCACTTCGGCCTCCTCCCGCACCGCACCGTCCTCGACAACGTCGCCTACGGCCTGGAGATCCAGGGCGTGGGCAGGGCGGAGCGCCGCGCGCGAGCGGCGGAGGTGGTGGCCAAGGTCGGCCTGGACGGCATGGAACAGCGCAAGCCGAGCCAGCTGTCCGGCGGCCAGCGTCAGCGCGTGGGCCTGGCCCGGGCACTGGCGGTGGACCCTGAAGTCCTCCTCTTCGACGAGCCCTTCAGCGCGCTCGACCCCCTCATCCGGCGCGACATGCAGGAGGAGGTCATCCGCCTCCACCGCGAAGAGGGCCGCACGATGGTCTTCATCACCCACGACCTCAGCGAGGCCCTGAAGCTCGGCGACCGCATCGCCCTCATGCGCGACGGCCGCGTGGTCCAACTGGGCACGCCGGAGGAGATCGTGGGCTCCCCGGCCGACGAGTACGTACGGGAATTCGTACGGGATGTGCCGCGCGAGCACGTGATGACGGTACGGACGGCGATGCGGGCCGCGTCCGCGGACGAGGCGGGCAACGGCCCGGCGGTCGCGCCGGATGCCACAGTGTCGGAGGCGATCGAGGCGGTGGCACGGGCCGGGGCACCTGTGCGTGTGGTGGACGAAGGCCGGTGTGTGGGCGTCGTGGACTCGGACGCGCTGATTGGGGTCGTAGCGGGCGTAGCCGCGGGCGACGGCACCCGCGAATCCGCCGCCGCTGCGGGCAGTCGTGCCGCTGGGGCGGCACGGGTGGGCGCAGCGGCACCCGCCCAGCGCGGCCAAGCGACCCACCCCGACGCCGACCCCCACGCGGAGGCGGTCTGATGGCAACGCTCACCGCAACGCCCCCACGCAACCTCCCCACCCTCCTGAGAAACCGAGCCGCAGCCAAGCTCACCCTCCTCACCCTCACCGCAGCGATCCTCGTCCCCCTCGCCAACGCCCGCTGGACCGGCGGCGCCTGGCCCGACGCACTGACCGTCGACGTGTCCGACCCCCTCACCAGGACCAGCGACTGGATCATCGACAACCGGGACAGCCACCCCCTGTTCCTCTACTTCTTCGGCCACGTCAGCAACGCCGTCGTCGTCTCCGTACGCGCCGTCTACCTCCTCCTGCTGGCCGCCGGCTGGGCAGGCGTCACCGCGTTCGGCGCACTGATCGCCTGGCGGGTGGCCGGCGTGCGTCTGGCCCTCGGCACGGCCGCCGCGTTCCTCACCTGCGGTCTGCTCGGCATGTGGATCCCGACCATGCAGACCCTCGCCCTGATGGTCGTGGCGGTCCTCGCGTCGGTCGTGGTCGGCGCGCTCCTCGGTCTCGCCGGAGGCCTGTCCCCTCGTACGGACCGCGCCCTGCGCCCGGTCCTGGACACCATGCAGGTGCTGCCCGCCTTCGCGTACCTCCTCCCCGTCGTCCTGGTCTTCGGTATCGGCGTCCCCGCGGCCGTCCTCGCCACCGTCGTCTACGCCGCCCCGCCGATGGCCCGCCTCACCGCCCTCGGCCTGCGTGGCGCCGACAAGGAGGTGCTGGAGGCGGTCGAGTCGCTCGGCACCACCGCACGCCAGCGCCTGCTGACCGCCCGTATCCCGCTGGCCCGCAAGGAACTCCTCCTCGGCCTCAACCAGACGATCATGATGGCGCTGTCGATGGCGGTCATCGCGTCGGTGATCGGCGGCGGCGGTCTCGGTGACCGCGTCTACCAGGCGCTGGCCTCGGTCGACGTGGGCGTCGCGCTCGCGGCCGGAATCCCGATCGTGCTGCTCGCGGTCGTCCTGGACCGCGTGACCGGTGCGGCAGGCGAACAGCGGGGCGGGGACGGCCGTAAGGCGATATGGGCGTACGGCGCCGGCGGCGCCCTCGTCATCGCCCTCGCCGCCCGGTTCGCGGGCCGTGCCGACTGGCCGGACGCCTGGACGGTCGCCATCGCCGAACCGGTCAACCGGGTCGTCGACTGGATGACCGCACACCTCTACTCCGGCGTCCCCGTCATCGGCGGCACCGCCGACTGGGCCGCGCACTTCACCACCTGGGTCCTGGACCCGGTCCGTGACGGACTGCAGTGGCTGCCCTGGTGGTCGGTGCTGCTGATCGTCGCCGCGCTGGCCTGGCTGATCGGCACCTGGCGCACCGCGCTGACCGCCGTACTCGCCATGGCCGCGATCGGCGTACTCGGCGTCTGGGACTCCTCGCTCGACACCCTCTCCCAGGTTCTCGCGGCCGTGGCCGTCACCCTCGTCCTCGGCTTCGCGACCGGCATCGCGGCGGCCCGCAGCGACCGCGTCGAGCGGCTGCTCCGACCCGTCCTGGACGTCTTCCAGACGATGCCGCAGTTCGTCTACCTGATCCCGGTCGTCGCATTGTTCGGCGTGGGCCGCGCCCCTGCCGTCGCCGCGGCCGTCGTCTACGCGCTGCCGGCCGTCGTACGCATCACCGCGCAGGGCCTGCGCCAGGTCGACCCGGCCGCGCTGGAGTCGTCGAGTTCGCTCGGCGCGACGACCTGGCAGCAACTCCGCCAGGTCCAACTTCCCCTCGCCCGCCCGGCGTTGCTGCTCGCCCTCAACCAGGGTGTGGTCCTCGTCCTCGCCGTCGTCATCATCGGTGGCCTGGTCGGCGGCGGAGCCCTCGGCTACGACGTCGTGTTCGGGCTCGCGCAGGGCGATCTGGCGACCGGCCTGGTCGCGGGTGCCGCGATCGTGTGCCTCGGCCTGATGCTCGACCGGGTGACCCAGCCGACCGAACGCCGCGCGAAGAAGGGAGCGTGACATGCGACTTCGTACGACTGCCATCGTGGCCGGAGCGTCTTCGCTGCTGCTGCTCACCGGCTGCGGCGCCGCCGACATGACCAAGCAGGCCTCGCCCTTCGCCAACGCGCAGGGCGCCAAGACCGTCACCCTGTCCGTGCAGTCCTGGGTCGGCGCGCAGGCCAACGTCGCCGTCGCCCAGTACCTGCTCGAACACGAGCTGGGCTACCGCGTCGACACCGTCCAGATCGACGAGGTGCCCGCCTGGGACGCCCTCAGCCAGGGCCGCGTCGACGCGCTCCTGGAGGACTGGGGCCACCCGGAGGAGGAGCAGCGCTACGTCGCCGACAAGAAGACGATCGTGAACGGCGGCGGACTCGGCGTCACCGGGCACATCGGCTGGTACGTCCCGACGTACTTCGCCAAGCAGCACCCCGACGTCACCGACTGGAAGAACCTGAACAAGTACGCCTCCCAGTTGCGCACCGCCGAGAGCGGCGGCAAGGGCCAGCTGATGGACGGCTCGCCGTCCTACGTCACCAACGACAAGGCGCTGGTCAAGAACCTGAAGCTGAACTACCAGGTGGTCTTCGCCGGTTCGGAGGCCGCGCAGATCACCCAGATCAAACAGTTCGCCAAGGAGAAGAAGCCCTTCCTCACCTACTGGTACGCCCCCCAGTGGCTCTTCAAGAAGGTCCCCATGACCGAGGTGAAGCTCCCGGCGTACAAGGAGGGCTGCGACGCCGACCCGGAGAAGGTCGCCTGCGCCTATCCGCACACCCCGCTGCAGAAGTACCTCAACGCCGACTTCGCGAAGAACGGCGGCGAGGCGGCCCGGTTCCTGAAGAACTTCAAGTGGACCACCGAGGACCAGAACGAGGTCTCCCTGATGATCGCCGACCAGAAGCTCAGCCCGGAGGAGGCGGCGAAGAAGTGGGTGGACCGCCACGAGTCGACGTGGCGGGCGTGGCTGTCCCGGTAGCTCGGTAGCTCGGTAGCAGTACACCGGGCGCCCCTGTGGGAGGCGCCCGGTGTCGTCACCCGTGGTCTCCCGGTGTCCTCACCCGTGATCCCCCGGCGTGTAGTGCCCCGGCGTCATCCGGCAGGTCACGCCGAAGCGGTTCCAGGCGTTGATCACCGTGATCGCGGCGATCAGCTGGGCCAGCTCGGCCTCCTCGAACTGCTTCGCGGCGCTCTCGTAGACCTCGTCCGGCACGAAGCCGTCGGTCAGGACGGTCACGGCGTCCGTCAGCTCCAGCGCGGCCAGTTCCTTCTCCGTGTAGAAGTGCCGGGACTCCTCCCAGGCGCCCAGCTGGATGATCCGCTCGACGCTCTCGCCCGCGGCCAGCGCGTCCTTGCTGTGCATGTCGATGCAGAACGCGCAGCGGTTGAGCTGCGAGGCGCGGACCTTCACCAGCTCAAGGAGCTTGGGGTCGAGGCCCTTCCGGGAGGCCGCGTCGAGGCGGACCATCGCCTTGTAGACCTCGGGCGCGTGCTCGGCCCAGGCCAGCCGTGGGGTGTGCTCGGGGGCGTACGGAACGGGTTCGTGTGCGGTCATGGCCTCGATCCTAGGAGCGAAGCAGCCCAGGAGTATGGTCCATTTCCATGGCGGAATCCTGGGCCACTCTGGGCGTCGACCTGCATCTGGAACCGACCGGTACCGGCCTGCGCCGGGGCCTGACCGACGCCCTGCGCGAGGCGGTCCGCACCGGCCGCCTCGCCCCCGGCACCCGGCTGCCCTCCTCTCGCACCCTCGCCGCCGACCTGGGCATCGCCCGCAACACGGTCGCCGACTCCCCCACGCTCGAATTCGCTCGCGCGGGGGGACCCCCATCGCCGACCTCGTCGCCGAGGGCTGGCTCACCGCCCGCCAGGGCTCGGGCACCCGCGTCGGAGACCGTACGGTCGTCCCGCCGGCCGACCCGTCCCGCTCCCGCCGGGAGCAGCACCGTCCGGAGTACGACCTGCGCCCCGGCACCCCCGACCTCGCCTCCTTCCCCCGCGCCGCATGGCTCAAGGCCGCCCGCCGCGCTTTCACCGCCGCCCCGAGCGACGCCCTCGGCTACGGCGACCCCCGCGGCCGCGTCGAACTGCGCACCGCACTCGCCGGCTACCTCGCCCGAGCCCGCGGCGTGCGCACCGACCCCGACCGGATCCTGATTTGCTCCGGCTTCGCCCACGCCCTGGGGCTCCTCGCCACGGTCCTGCGGTCGCGCGGCACACGGACGGCCGCCGTGGAGGCGTACGGCCTTCCCCCGCACCGGGACCTGCTCACGGCCGCCGGCCTGCGCACCCGCCCCCTCCCCTTCGATGAACTCGGCACGGACATCGGCGAGTTGAGCGGCGTCGGCGCCGTACTCCTCACCCCCGCCCATCAGTTCCCCATGGGCGTGCCCCTGCACCGCGACCGACGGACGGCCCTCGTGGACTGGGCGCGGCGCACCGGCGGGCTGGTGCTGGAGGACGACTACGACGGCGAGTTCCGCTACGACCGCCAGCCCATAGGCGCCCTCCAGGATCTCGACCCGGACCGCGTGGTCCACCTCGGCACGGCCAGCAAGTCCCTCGCCCCCGCGCTGCGCCTGGCGTGGATGGTCCTGCCGCCCGGGCTGACGGAGGAGGCGGTGGCGGCGAAGGGCGGCCACGACACCTGCGGGGTGCTGGACCAGCTGACGCTGGCCGAGTTCATCACGTCCGGGGCCTACGACCGCCATGTACGCGCCGCCCGGCTGCGCTACCGGCGCCGCCGTGACGCCCTGGTCGCGGCCCTGGCGTCGCGGGCGCCGGAGGTCCGGGTCACCGGCATCGCGGCCGGCCTGCACGCCGTCCTGCGCCTCCCGCCCGGCACCGAGAAGTCCGTGCTCCAGGCCGCCACCTGGCAGGGCCTCGCCCTGCACGGACTGACCTACTTCCGCCACCGGGAGGCCGTGGCCGAGCCCTTGGACGCGCTGGTCGTGGGGTACGGCACACCACCGGACCATGCGTGGACGGGGGCGCTGGACGCGTTGTGCCGGGTGCTGCCGTAGGGCGGGCCCGGCTCAGGCTCTAGGGCGCACACCATTCCAAAGAGCACAAAGTGACTGTAGGGGAGGGGGTGAAGGGCGGCCCGACTGCGGGGCCTCTCTTACCGATCTCTAAGCTGACCGCCGAAGATCACGCATCAACGGATCGCACCACCAACGGGGAGACATGAACATGGCGGACACACGCCGGCAACTGCGCTCGGGCACGGTCGTACTGGGCGGCATGGGACTGCTCGCCGCAGCCTTGACCTCCTGCTCCTCCGACCCCGACAAGCGCTGCGTGGACCGCGACAGCTACCGCCTCGGCAAGGGCTACAACGTCGTCTCCGACAAGAACTGCAAGTCGGCCACGTCCGTCGACGGCGCCTACTACTACGGCGGCAAGAAGAAGGGCGCCTGGGTCAAGGGCGGCTCCTTCACGAAGTCCGGCAAGGGGTCCGGCAGTTCGTCGGGCAGTGGCGGGAGCAGCGGCAGCGGAGTCGACCGGGGCGGCTTCGGCAGCGACAAGGGCAGCTCCGGCGGCTGAACGGGAACGTACCGACACTCATGGAACGCCGCACCATCAAGCCCCGCCCCGACTGGCAGCAGACCGTCGAGGAACAGGGCCTCATCTATCCCCTCACCCGCCACCCCGACAACTCCCTGCGCCCCTACTGGGACGAGAGCGCCTACTACGTCTTCTCCCTCCCGGAAGTGGAGGCGCTGGAGGAGGTCGTCGAGGAACTGCACGGCATGTGCCTGGCAGCGGCCGAGCACATCGTGCGCGAGGACCGCTTCGCCGACCTCGGCATCAGCGACCCGCGCATCGTCGAGGCGGTCACCGAGGCCTGGCACCGCCGCACCGAACTCCCTTCCGTCTACGGCCGTTTCGACCTCCGCTACGACGGCACGGGCCCGGCGAAGCTCCTCGAGTACAACGCCGACACCCCCACCTCCCTCGTGGAGGCGGCCTCGCCCCAGTGGTTCTGGATGGAGGAACGCTTCCCGGGCGCCGACCAGTGGAACTCCCTCCACGAACGCCTCATCGACGCCTGGAAACAGCAGTCCGCGCTGCTCCCGCCCGGCAGCCCGCTCTACTTCGCGCACTCCTCGGCCGACGAACTCGGCGAGGACCTGATGACGGTCGCCTATCTGAAGGAGACGGCGGAACAGGCGGGTCTGGACACCGCCTGGATCTCCATGGAGGAGATCGGCTGGGACCGCCTCTCCGGCCGCTTCGTCGACAACCAACTCCGCTTCATCCGCAGCTGTTTCAAGCTCTATCCCTGGGAATGGCTCACCACCGACCGCTTCGCCGGCCATGTCCTCGGCACCCTCGACAACGGCGGCGGCACCGGCAGCACCCTGTGGATCGAACCGGCCTGGAAGATGCTGCTCAGCAACAAGGCCCTGCTGGCCATCCTCTGGGAGCTGTATCCGGACCACCCCAACCTGCTCCCCGCCTACCTCGACGGCCCCCGCGACCTGGCCACCACCACGGGCTACGTCGCCAAGCCCCTGCTGGGCCGGGAGGGCGCGGGCGTGACGATCCACGAGCCCCGCCCCAGAGACACCGACGCCGATCCAGCCGCACGCGAAGAGCCCTGCTGCTACCAGGAGTTGGCCCCCCTCCCCGACTTCGACGGCAACCGCGTCGTCCTCGGCGCCTGGGTCGTCGGGAACGAGTCGGCGGGCCTCGGCATCCGGGAGTCGTCGGGCCTGATCACAGACGAGTACGCGCGCTTTCTGCCGCACGTGATCCTCTAGACCACCAAAGACCACCTCTAGACCCCCAATACGCCCCGCAACTGCGCCAGCCCCCAGTCCAGGTCCTCCTTTCCGATCACCAGGGGCGGCGCGATGCGGATCGTCGCCCCCTGGGTGTCCTTCACCAGCACGCCCCGGTCCATCAGCTTCTCGGACACCTCCCGCCCCGTCCCGTACGCCCGGGCGATGTCGATGCCCGCCCACAGCCCGCGTCCCCGCACCTCCGTCACATGACCCGTGCCGACCAGCCCCGCCAGCTCCCGCTGCAGATGCTCGCCCAGCTCCGTGGCCCGCGCCTGGAACTCGCCCGTACGCAGCATCGCCAGCACCTCCAGCGCCACCGCACAGGCCAGCGGATTCCCGCCGAACGTCGACCCGTGCTCCCCGGGCCGGAACACCCCCAGCACCTCGGCACTCGACACCACGGCCGACACGGGCACGACGCCACCGCCGAGGGCCTTGCCCAGCACATACATGTCGGGCACCACCCCCTCGTGCTCGCACGCGAAGGTACGTCCCGTCCGCCCCAGCCCCGACTGGATCTCGTCGGCGACGAAGAGAACATTCCGCTCCCGCGCCAGCTCCCGCACCGCCGGCAGATAACCGCGCGGCGGCACGATCACCCCCGACTCGCCCTGGATCGGCTCCAGCAGCACCGCCACGGTGTTCTCGGTCATCGCCTCCCGCATCGCCGTCAGATCCCCGTACGGCACGATCGCGAAGCCCGGCGTGTACGGCCCGAAGTCCGCGCGCGCCTCCGGGTCCGTGGAGAAGCTGATGACCGTCGTCGTACGGCCGTGGAAATTGCCGCCCGCGACCACGATCTTCGCCATCTCCGCCGGCACGCCCTTGACCCGGTACCCCCACTTCCGGGCCGTCTTCACGGCCGTCTCCACCGCCTCCGCGCCGGTGTTCATCGGCAGCACCATCTCCATGCCGCACAGCTCCGCCAGCTCCGCGCAGAACGCGGCGAACCGGTCGTGATGAAACGCCCGGGACGTCAGCGTCACCCGCTCCAGCTGAGCCTTCGCCGCATCGATCAGCCGCCGGTTGCGGTGACCGAAATTGAGCGCCGAATACCCGGCCAGCAGATCCAGATACCGCCGCCCTTCGACATCCGTCATCCAGGCCCCGTCCGCCGTCGCCACGACGACCGGCAGCGGGTGGTAGTTGTGCGCGCTGTGGGCGTCGGCGGCTTCGATGAGGCTTTCCGTAGCAGTCACGGCAACTCCCGAACATGAGGCGGATCCCCTTCCTATCGTCGCTCGGATGCCGGACGCGGGAGCCAAGCCGACTCATGCGCCCGGTAGGCTGATCGCGGGCCGTGACTGGCGCGCTGGGATGGGACCGACCATCGGGGAGCGGCCCTCGACGGGCTGCACCTCGGGCCTGACGAGCGAGTGCCGTGCGCCTGGGCCGAACCGTGAACCGTGACCGCTTCAAGCCACGCCGCCCGGAGGCCGACCACATGTCAGACCAGCAGCCCCTCTCCACCGAGTCCACCGCCTTCCGCGCCGCCCTCGACGTGATCCGCGCCGTCGAGCCGCGCGTCGCCGACGCCATCGGCCAGGAGGTCCACGATCAGCGCGAGATGCTCAAGCTGATCGCCTCCGAGAACTACGCCTCCCCGGCCACCCTGCTCGCCATGGGCAACTGGTTCAGCGACAAGTACGCCGAGGGCACCATCGGCCGCCGCTTCTACGCCGGCTGCCGCAACGTCGACACCGTCGAGTCCCTCGCCGCCGAGCACGCCCGCGAACTCTTCGGCGCCCGCCACGCCTACGTCCAGCCGCACTCCGGCATCGACGCCAACCTCGTCGCCTTCTGGTCCGTCCTCGCCGCCCGCGTCGAGGCCCCCGCCCTGGAGAAGGCCGGCGTCCGCCAGGTCAACGACCTCTCCGAGGCCGACTGGGCCGAGCTCCGCCAGGCCTTCGGCAACCAGCGCATGCTCGGCATGTCCCTGGACGCCGGCGGCCACCTCACCCACGGCTTCCGCCCGAACATCTCCGGCAAGATGTTCGACCAGCGCTCCTACGGCACCGACCCGCAGACCGGACTGGTGGACTACGAGGCCCTGCGCGCCTCCGCCCGCGAGTTCAAGCCGCTGATCATCGTCGCCGGCTACTCCGCCTACCCCCGTCTCGTGAACTTCCGGATCATGCGGGAGATCGCCGACGAGGTCGGGGCGACCCTGATGGTGGACATGGCGCACTTCGCGGGCCTGGTGGCCGGCAAGGTCCTCACCGGCGACTTCGACCCCGTCCCGCACGCCCAGATCGTCACCACGACCACCCACAAGTCCCTCCGCGGCCCCCGCGGCGGCATGGTCCTGTGCGACGACTCCCTCAAGGACCAGGTCGACCGCGGCTGCCCGATGGTCCTCGGCGGCCCGCTCCCGCACGTCATGGCCGCCAAGGCCGTCGCCCTCGCCGAGGCCCGTCAGCCCTCCTTCCAGGACTACGCCCAGCGCATCGTCGACAACTCCCGCGCCCTCGCCGACGGCCTGATGCGCCGCGGCGCCACCCTCGTCACCGGCGGCACCGACAACCACCTCAACCTGATCGACGTCGCCTCCTCCTACGGCCTCACCGGCCGCCAGGCCGAGGCCGCCCTGCTCGAATCCGGCATCGTCACCAACCGCAACTCCATCCCCGCCGACCCCAACGGCGCCTGGTACACCTCCGGTATCCGCATCGGCACCCCCGCCCTGACCACCCGCGGCCTGGGCACCGCCGAGATGGACGAGGTCGCCGCCCTCATCGACCGCGTCCTCACCACCACGGAACCCGGCACCACCAAGTCGGGGGCCCCCTCCAAGGCCGCCCACATCCTCGACCCCAAGGTCGCCGACGAGATCTCCCACCGCGCGACCGACCTGGTCGCCGGCTTCCCGCTGTACCCGGAGATCGACCTCGGCTGAAGCTCAAGGATCGACGCTCAAAGATCGATCAGCTCCTGTCGTGGCTCCTCCCGCGGCGGCCCGGCCTCGTGCCCGGCCGCCGCGCGGCGTATCAGCAGCGTGCCGCCGACACCGGCACCGAACCCGACGGCCAGCCCCGGCAGCGCCCACCACCAGTCGGTGTCATCGGAGGCGGCCGTGGCGGCTGCCCGAGTCGTGGTGGCAGCGTTGTCCGCCGTGCCGCCCTGGTCCGCCGAACCGCCCTCGTCCGCAGCACCGGCGGATCCCGGGTTCGAGACCTTGTCGATCACGCCGAGCTTTGCGAACAGGGTGTGCAGTTGAGCCGGCTGCTGAGCCTTCCTCCACTGGTCGTTTCCCTTGGGCGGTGTGCCCATGGCCGTGTTGATCCATATGTCCTCGGCGTAGCTCACGATCACGGAGTCCTGCCGCCAGGGCGTCGCATCGTGGATCATCCACGTGATGTTGACGTACTCGCCCGAGGCGGCGGCACGCTCGCGGGCCCGCTTGTCCGTGTCGGGAGCCCGGTCCGTCTGATCGAGCAATGTCTGCAACTGGGCGTACTCCGAGGCCGAGGAGTAGAGCCCCGTGGCCTCCTGGGTCGTCGGCGAAGCCAGGAGCACGCTCGTCGGCCCGCCGGCGGACGCGGGAGGCGCGCCCAGGACGGCCAGGGTCAGCATCGCGGCCAATGTCCCTGCACTAGCGATCAGTTGACGCATTCTCACCATGAAGTCCCCCACCGGTCCGGTGCGGCCCGTCCGTGGGCCGCGTGTCACTTCTGGTACACCGCCCGACCCGCCGGGGTTCCCACCTTTCCCGCACTATTCGGATCCGGATTCAGAGGATTTCTCGAGCGACTTCGCGATCTCCACCGCCCGCTCCCTCGACGCCACTCCCTCCAGCCGCAGCGTCACGTCCTCGCCGTCCGTCCGGTGCATCCACAGCAGCGTCGGACCCGCTGTCCGCTCCTTGCGGGTGTAGCGGTCCCCGTTCTCGTCGACCAGCCAGAAGCTGAGCAGGTGTGGACGGGGGAACCACAGGGCCATGTCCGAACCCGATGTGCCGCCACCGCCCAGTTGCAGCCACTCCGGCTGTTCGCGCACCGTCTTGGCGAAGGAGACGTCCAGGCGGGCCGGGTATTCGTCCAGCCGGATCGTGCGCCCGTCCTCCTGACGGCACAACGTCACCAGGAACCGCCCCTGCGGCTCGGCCGTCACCGACACGGCGTCCGGCGTGCCGAACGCCTCCGGCACCAGCGGCGCGAACCCGGCCCGCCGCTCTGCCTGCGCCGGCGACACCGGCTTCCCGCATCCGGGCACCTCGGCACCCGGAGAAGGCTCCGCCGACGGGTCGTACCGCACCTCGACCCCGCCGAAGCCGAACCAGTCGAAGACCGTGGCCCGCACCGGAGGCGTGAGCACCAGCACCGTCAGCAGACCGCACAGGGCCGCGGTCAGGGAACGCCATCGCATCCGCGTCCACCGCCGGACCGCCCGCAGCCGCTCACCGGTGCCCGACGGCTCGGCCACCGGCACCGGCACCTGCTCGGCGAGTATCTGCTGCAGCACCCGCTCGACCATCGTCTCGGAACCGGCGGCCTCGGAACCGTCGTCCCCGGGCCGGTCCAGCGACCGACCCAGCGCCCTCAGCTCCTCCGGCAGCCGCGAGGCCTCGCCGCGACGCCGGCCGCCGTCCTGGTCGTCGTACGACTCCTGGCCGTCACTCATGCTCATCACCCCCTTCCCGAGGCTGGAAATCCGGCAGCAGCCTGCCCAGCTTCCGCAGGGCCCGGTTGAGCCGGGACTTCACCGTGCCCCTGGGCCAGCCCAGGGCCTGGGCCGTCTCGGACTCGTCCATCTCCAGCAGATAGCGGTAGGTGACGACCAGACGGTGCTCCTCGCTCAGCTTCTCCAGGGCGGCCTGCAGCGCGACCCGGCGCTCTATCTCCAGGGCCGCGACCGCCGGGTCCGCCGCGTCCGGTATCCGCGGCTGCGCCTCCACGAACGCCGCCTCACGGCCGGCGAGCGTGCGCTGGCGGGCCGCCGTGCGCACTGTGTTCCTCGTCTCATTGGCGACGATCGACAGCAGCCAGGGCTTGAACGCCGCGCCGTCCTGGAACCGGCCCAGCGCGCAGTACGCCTTCACGAAGGCCTGCTGCACCACGTCTTCCGCGTCCGCACCCGCCCCGAGCGCCGCGGCCGCACGCAGCGCGATGCCCGTATGGGCCCGCACCAGCTCCGCATACGCCTCCGGCTCTCCGGCGCGTACGCGTGCGATCACCGCGGCCTCATCGACGATGCGGCCCCCCTCCCGCGTCCTCACAGTCTTGTTACACCGCCGGGGCCGGATCGGTTCCCACCTGTTCCCGGCCAGTTCTCAGCCCGTTCCGGATCGCCCCCCGAGACCTGAGAGAATGGTGGACATGGCCCTTGATCGTCCTCGCGTGCTCTCCGGAATCCAGCCCACCGCAGGCTCGTTCCACCTCGGCAACTACCTCGGCGCCGTCCGTCAGTGGGTGGCCCTGCAGGAGACCCACGACGCGTTCTACATGGTCGTCGACCTGCACGCGCTCACGGTTCCGCAGGACCCGAAGGAGCTGCGGGCCAACACCCGCCTCGCCGCGGCGCAGCTGCTGGCCGCGGGACTCGACGCGGAGCGCTGCACGCTCTTCGTACAGAGCCATGTCCCCGAGCACGCCCAGCTCGCCTGGATCATGAACTGCCTCACCGGCTTCGGCGAGGCGTCCCGCATGACCCAGTTCAAGGACAAGTCCGCCAAGCAGGGCGCCGACCGTGCCAGCGTCGGCCTCTTCACGTACCCGATCCTCCAGGTCGCGGACATCCTGCTCTACCAGGCGAACGAGGTCCCGGTCGGCGAGGACCAGCGCCAGCACATCGAGCTCACCCGTGACCTCGCCGAGCGCTTCAACGGCCGCTTCGGCGAGACCTTCACGATCCCGAAGCCGTACATCCTCAGGGAGACGGCGAAGATCTACGACCTCCAGGAACCGTCGATCAAGATGAGCAAGTCGGCATCGACCCCGAAAGGGCTGATCAACCTGCTCGACGATCCCAAGGCCACCGCCAAGAAGGTCAAGAGCGCGGTCACCGACACGGACACCGTGATCCGCTTCGACGCGGAGAACAAGCCGGGCGTCAGCAACCTGCTCACCATCTACGCGACCCTCACGGGCGAGGGGATCGCGGACCTGGAGCAGAAGTACGACGGCAAGGGCTACGGCGCGCTCAAGACCGACCTCGCCGAGATCATGGTCGAGTTCGTGACGCCGTTCCGCGAGCGCACCCAGCAGTATCTGGACGACCCGGAGACGCTGGACTCGATCCTCGCCAAGGGCGCGGAGAAGGCGCGTGCCGTCGCCGCGGAGACCCTTTCCCAGGCGTACGACAGAGTGGGCTTCCTGCCCGCGAAGCACTGACAGGCGCTCAGGCGTACCACCGCACAGACGTACCACTGGGCAGAGCGCTGCACATCACTATGGTTGCGCCTGCCCACAACACACCCGTGGCCGTACAGTCGATAGCCGGACGGCTGGGCACGCACCCGAACATGACGACAGGAGACGACGTGGGGACCGTAACGATCGGTGTGTCGATCGCGGTCCCGGAGCCTCACGGCAGCCTGCTCCAGGAGCGGCGCGCGGGCTTCGGCGACGCCGCGGCGCACGGCATCCCCACGCACGTCACGCTGCTGCCGCCGACAGAGGTCGACGACGGCGAGCTGCCCGCGATCGAGACCCACCTCGTCGAGGTCGCGGCAGCCGCGCGCCCCTTCCCGATGCGGCTGTCCGGCACGGGCACCTTCCGCCCCCTGTCCCCGGTCGTGTTCGTCCAGGTCGTCGAGGGCGCCGCGGCCTGTACCTGGCTGCAGAAGCAGATCCGCGACGCGTCCGGCCCGGTCGCGCGCGAACTGCAGTTCCCGTACCACCCGCATGTCACCGTGGCGCACGGCATCGACGACGAGGCGATGGACCGCGCCTTCGAGGCACTCGCCGACTACACCGCCGCCTGGCCCTGCACCGGCTTCGCGCTCTACGAACAGGGCGCCGACGGCGTATGGCGCAAGCTGCGCGAGTACTCCTTCGGCAGCGCGGTCGTACCACCGCAGCCGGGCCGCGCGGAGCGCGGCTCCCTGCCGGCTCGCTAGGGCTCGGCCCTAGATCGGCAGCCGCCGGAACACCGCACGCGGCACATGCCGCAGCGCCGACATCACCAGCCGCAGCGCGCCCGGCACCCACACCGTCTCCGAGCGCCGCCTCAGGCCCAGCTCGATGGCCGTCGCGACCGCCTCCGGAGTCGTGGCGAGCGGTGCCTCTTCCCGGCCGGCGGTCATCTTCGACCGTACGAACCCGGGGCGTACGACCATGACGTGCACGCCGGTGCCGTGGAGCGCGTCGCCCAGGCCCTGGGTGAAGGTGTCGAGGCCGGCCTTGCTGGAGCCGTAGATGAAGTTGGCGCGGCGGGCGCGTTCGCCGGCGACGGAGGAGAGCACGACCAGGGAGCCGTGGCCCTGGGTCTGCAACGCGCGCGCGGCGACGAGTGCCGAGGACACCGCGCCCGTGTAGTTGGTCTGCGCGACCCGTACCGCGGCGGCCGGGTCGCGTTCGTCGTGCGCCTGGTCGCCGAGGATGCCGAAGGCGAGCAGCACCATGTCGATGTCGCCCTCGGCGAAGACCTTGTCGAGCACCGTCTCGTGGGAGCCGGGGTCGAGCGCGTCGAAGGGGACGGTGTGCGCCTCGGCCCCCAGGGCGCGCAGTTCGGCGGCGGCCCCGTCGAGTGCGGGCGTCGGGCGGCCCGCCAGCCACACCGTGCGGGTGCGGCGGGCGATCAGGCGGCGCGCGGTGGCCAGCGCGATCTCGGACGTACCGCCGAGGACGAGCAGGGACTGAGGGAGGCCGAAGGCGTCCTTCACGACAGCTCCTAGAGGTTGCCTAGAGGGTGAGGCGGCGCGACAGGTCCGACACGAACACCCCGCGCGGATCCAACTGCGCACGCAGGGCGCGGAACTCGTCGAGCCTGGGGTACATCGAGGTGAGCAGTTCCGGACGCAGCCGGGAGTCCTTGGCCAGGTAGACGCGCCCGCCCGCCGCGGCCACCTCCTCGTCCAGTGCGTCGAGGAAGGCGCCGAGGCCGGGCAGCCCGGCCGGGATGTCCAGGGCCAGCGTCCAGCCGGGCACGGAGAAGGAGAGCCAGCCCGGGTCGGCGTCCCCGAACCGCTTGAGGACGGCGAGGAACGACGGGCAGCGGTGCTCGCGGATACGCCGCACGATCCGGCGCAGGGCGTCCTCCTGGCCGTATCCGACGACGAACTGGTACTGCACGAAGCCGCCGCGGCCGTAGACGCGGTTCCAGTGGGGGACGCCGTCGAGGGGGTGGAAGAAGGTGGAGAGCTTCTGCAGTTGACCGATACGCGCGCGTGGCGCCTTCCGGTACCAGAGCTCGTTGAACAGGCCCACGGTGGTGCGGTTGAGCAGCCCCTCCGGGAGGCAGGCTGGCGCGGGCGGCAACTGGGCGGGGCGGAAGGAAAGCGGGGCTCTACGCGCGCGTGCGGGCAGCGAGTCGAGTGGTGCGTGGTCGCCGCGGGTCAGCACCGCGCGGCCCGTCGCGGCGCCGCGTGCCAGGAGGTCGATCCAGGCGACCGAGTAGCGGTAGAGGTGGTCGGTCGCGGTCAGACGGGCCATCAGGTCGTCGAGGTCCGTGGCGCGTTCGGTGTCGACGGACATGAGGGAGGTCTGGACCGGCTGGAGCTGGACCGTCGCGGTCAGGATGACGCCGGTCAGGCCCATGCCGCCGGCCGTCGCGTCGAAGAGTGGGGTGTCGCGGCCGACGGTGCGGATCTCGCCGTCGGCGGTGAGGAGTTCCAGCGACAGGACGTGCCGGGTGAAGGAGCCGGACACATGGTGGTTCTTGCCGTGGATGTCGGCGCCGATCGCGCCGCCGACGGTCACCTGGCGGGTGCCGGGCGTGACGGGGACGAACCAGCCGAGCGGCAGCAGGACTTCCATCAGGCGGTGCAGCGAGACACCCGCGTCGCACAGGACGGTGCCGCCGTCGGCGTCGATGGCGTGGATCCGGTCCAGGCCCGTCATGTCGAGCACGGTCCCGCCGGCGTTCTGCGCCGCGTCCCCGTACGCCCGTCCCAGCCCCCTGGGGATGCCGCCGCGGACCCCGCAGCCCCGGACGGCCGCCGCGGCTTCCTCGTACGTCCGTGGGCGGATCAGCCGGGCGGCGGTGGGAGCGGTGCGGCCCCATCCCGTGACGGAAACGGTGTCGGCAGACATGCGGTGACCGTATAGCCGCGGCTTATCGCCCTGTTTCGTAACATTCCGTCACTCGCCGAAATGGGTGATTAATGGGATGTCGATCAATATTGCCGTAATTCCGGCAGGGGTGGCGTGAACAGTGAGTCCAGTGGACGACTTCGACACCATGGACGACCGAATCCTTTCCGCCTTCCATGCCTGCGGTGCGGATCCGCGCGTCGCGGGCGCCGCGCGCGCCCTGTCGTGGGCCGGTGAGCACGGTGCGCTGTGGATCGCGGCGGGTCTCGCCGGTGCGGCCGTGGACGGAGCGCGGCGCGGCGCCTGGTTGCGAGGCACAGCGCTCACCGCGGGCGCGCACGTCGCCAGCATGGGCGTGAAGCGCGTCGTACGCCGTGCGCGTCCCACGCATCTCGCGCCCCGCGTGCGCACCGCCGGCCGCCACTCCTTCCCGAGCTCGCACGCCACCTCGGCAGCCGCGGCCGCTATCGCCTACGGCGCACTCGGTGCCCCCCTCGTCCCCCCGCTCGCCGTCGCCATGTGCCTCTCCCGCCTGGTCGTCGGCGTGCACTACCCGTCCGACGTCGCGGCGGGGGCCGCCCTCGGGGCGCTGACGGCGCGGCTCGGGGCGCGCTGGATGCGAGGGAGCAGACATGACTGAGACGGCACCTCTCAGGACCTCCGCCGACGGCACCCGTCCCACCAAAGCCGCGCACTACCCGGACGGCGCGCGCCCCACCCCCAACGCACCCCCCACCTCCAACGCGCCCCCCAGACGCACCCTCCTCCGCGGCCTCCTCACGACCGCACGCCCCAAGCAGTGGGTCAAGAACGTCCTGGTCGTCGCCGCCCCCGCCGCCGCGGGGCAGTTGCTCGTGCCCGGCGCACTCACCCGCATCGCTCTGGTCTTCGCGCTGTTCACGGCCTGCGCCGCCGCCGTCTACCTGATCAACGACGCCCGCGACGCCGACGCCGACCGCGCCCACCCCACCAAGTGCCACCGCCCCGTCGCCGCCGGCCAGGTCCCCGTACCGGTCGCCTACGCCGTCGGCGGTGTCCTCGCCGTCCTCGCGCCCCTCGCGGCGGCCTGGCTCACCACGCCCGCCGTCGCGGCGCTGCTGACCGCGTACATCGGCATGCAACTGGCGTACTGCGTCAGCCTCAAGCACGTCCTGGTCGTCGACCTCGTCGTCGTCACCACCGGGTTCCTGATGCGCGCGATGGCCGGCGGGCTCGCGCTCGACATCCCCCTGTCGCGCTGGTTCCTGATCACCACCGGCTTCGGCGCGCTGTTCATGGTGTCCGCCAAGCGCTACTCCGAAGCCGTCCAGCTGGCCGGCACAGCGGGCGCCACGCGCGCGTTGCTCACCGAATACACCACCGGCTACCTGCGTTTCGTATGGCAGCTGGCGGCCGGCGTCGCCGTCCTCGGCTACTGCCTGTGGGCCCTCGAGGAGGGCGGCGTCCCCGACACCAGTGTCCTGCCGTGGCGGCAGCTGTCCATGGTCGCCTTCATCGTGGCGATCCTCCGCTACGCCGTCTTCGCCGACCGCGGCACCGCGGGCGAACCCGAGGACGTCGTCCTCCACGACCGCGCCCTCGCACTCATCGCGCTGGCCTGGCTGGCGATGTACGGCTTGGCGGTGGCCAACTGGTGAACCTCCCGCGCGGCCGTGAACTGCTGGGATTCGGCTCAGTGGGCCTCCTCGCCTACGCCGCCGACCTCGCCCTCTTCACCTGGCTGCGCGGCCCCGCCGGCATCGAACCGCTCACCGCCAAGGTGATCTCCTTCGTGGCCGGCTGCTCAGTGGCGTACATGGGCAACGCGTTCGGCACCTACCGGGCCACCAGACCGCGCGGACTGCGCCCGTACGCCGTGTTCTTCGCGGTGAACGCCGCGGGGGCGCTCGTCCAGCTCCTGTGCCTCGCCGTCAGCCACTACGGCCTCGGCTTCACCTCGCAGCGCGCGGACACCGTGTCCGGCGCGGGAATCGGCATGGCGATCGCCACTGTCCTGCGGTTTTGGGGCACTCGGACATTGGTCTTCCACAACAAGGGCAGAGTCGGATCATGGACTGGCTGAAAAAGCTCCCTGTCGTCGGGTCGCTGATGGCCCGATTGATGGTCACGCACGCGTGGCGCTCGTACGAGCGGCTGGACCGGGTGAAGTGGACGCGGCTCGCCGCCGCGATGACGTTCATCAGCTTCGTGGCGCTCTTCCCGCTGCTGACGGTGGCCGCCGCCGTCGCGGCGGCGACCCTCAGCGAATCCCGGCAGAACGAGCTGGAGGACAAGATCGCCGAGCAGGTGCCCGGCATCTCCGAGCAGCTCAACATCGACGGCCTGGTCGCCAACGCCGGCACCGTCGGCCTCATCGCCGGCGCCGTGCTGCTGTTCACCGGCATCGGCTGGGTCGGCTCGATGCGCGACTGTCTGCGCGCGGTGTGGGAGCTGCCCGACAGCGAGGAGAACCCGGTCCTGAGCAAGGCCAAGGACGCGGGCATCCTCGTAGGCCTCGGCGGCGCGCTCCTCGTGACGCTGGCCGCCTCCACCGTCGCCTCCGCGATGGTCGGCTGGATCACCGAGCGGATCGGCATCAAGGAGGGCGGCTGGGGCGGGGTCCTGCTGTACGTCGCCGCGTTCGCCGTCGCCGTCCTCGCGAACTTCCTCGTGCTCCTGTACGTCCTCACCCTGCTGCCCGGCGTCGAACCGTCCCGCCGCCGGCTGATGGTGGCCGCGTTGATCGGCGCGATCGGGTTCGAGCTGCTCAAGCTGCTGCTCAGCGGCTATATGCAGGGCGTGGCCGCGAAGAGCATGTACGGCGCGTTCGGCGTCCCCGTCGCCCTGCTGCTGTGGATCAACTTCACCTCGAAACTGGTCCTGTTCTGTGCCGCGTGGACGGCGACGGGGAGCAAGGAGGAAGAGCTCAGGGACGTGTCCGGCGACGTACCAGATCAGGCAGCGGCCACCGGCGGTTGACCAGGAACGCGCCCGCCGCGAGCAGCACCAGCACCCCGCCGGTGATCGCCAACGCGACCCCGACCCCGCCGGAACCGCTCTGGGCCGCCGCCCCCGTCACCGGCTTCGCGGACGCCGCGCTGTCCCCGGCGCCACCGGCCTCGCCGCCGTTCTCCCCCGGCTGGGCGCCGCCGGCCTGCGCCGCGCTCTTCGGGGGCACCAACTCGCCCACCGGGTCCACCTTCCCGGCCGCCTTGAACCCCCAGTCGAAGAGCGCGGCGGTCTCCTTGTAGACCTCGTTGGCCGCGTCCTTCTCCGGGTTCATGACGGTGACCAGCAGCACCTTGCCGTTGCGCTCGGCGACGCCGGTGAAGGTGGAGCCGGCGTTGGTGGTGTTGCCGTTCTTGACGCCCGCGATGCCCTGGTACTGGGCGAGGCCGCTGTCGCCGGTCAGCAGCCGGTTGGTGTTCTGGATCTCGAAGGTCTCGCGGACCTTCTTGCCCTTCTTGTTCTTCGTCGTCTTGCCCGGGAACTTCGCGGACACCGTGGAGCAGTACTCGCGGAAGTCCTTCTTCTGCAGCCCGGAGCGGGCGATCAGCGTCAGGTCGTACGCGGAGGAGACCTGCTCGGGGGCGTCGTAGCCGTCGGGGCTGACCACGTTCGTGTCGAGGGCCTGGAGCTCCTCGGCGTGCTCGTTCATCTCCTTGACGGTGTCCGCGACACCGTCGTTCATCGCGGACAGCACATGCACCGCGTCGTTGCCGGAGCGCAGGAAGACGCCGAGCCACAGGTCGTGGACCGTGTACGTCTCGCCCTCCTTGATCCCGACCAGGCTGGACCCGGAACCGATGTCGGCCAGGTCGCCGGGCACCACGGTGTGCTTCATGGTCTTCGGGAACTTCGGCAGCACGGTGTCCGCGAACAGCATCTTCAGGGTGCTCGCCGGGGGCAGCCGCCAGTGCGCGTTGTTCGCGGCCAGCACATCACCCGACTCGGCGTCGGAGACGATCCACGACCGCGCGGACAGATCCTTGGGGAGCACCGGCACCCCGCTCGCGAGATTGACCTGCGCCCCCGCCTTCCCGAGCCGGGCGCCGCCCACGGCCGACATGTTCGCCGGGGGAGTGACCGAGGGCGTCGGCTTCGGCGTCGGCTTGGGAGCCGCGAGAACCGGCGCGGCGGTCAGCGAAAGGGACAACAACGTGGCGGAAGTGACCAGCAGGGATCGCCTGGCGGTCTTCATGGGTGCGGACACGGTCGAGAACGTACCTGTCGCGGGCCGGGAAGTCCCACCGCCCGCCCCACCCCGGCGGCGGATCCGGACAGGCGGCGGCGATACTGAAGGCATGAAGCTCAGCCGCCCCGTCTCCTGGTTCCTGCTCGCCTTCGGGGTGTGGAGCTGGATCATCTGGATCACTTTCGTCAAGAACCTCGTCAAGGACGGCAGCGGGCTCGCGTTCGACGACGCGGGCGACCCGACCGCGTACTTCTGGGTGCACCTGCTGCTCGCCGTCGTTTCCTTCGTATTGGGGACGGTCGTCGGCGGCATCGGGTTGCGCGGAATTCGCGCACTGCGCCGAACGTCATAACTGACAAGCCGTACTGGACCGTCGACAACTGAGGGATACGACACCGTGGTCATCGTCTTCGCGCTCGTGGCGCTGCTCGTGCTGGGCGCGTTGGCGGCGGGCAACTGGTTCGTCTGGCGCCGCCTGTTCCGCGACACGACGCGCGGTCCTGGCCTGGTGCGGCGTACGGGCGCGGTGGTGATCGCGGGCGGCTGGACCCTGACGATCACGGCCTTCGTGGCCGAACGCTCCGGCGCCCCGTTCTGGCTCCAGCAGGTTCTGGCCTGGCCGGGCTTCCTGTGGCTGGCCCTGTCGATATATCTCCTTCTGGCCGTGCTGGCGGGTGAGGTCGTACGACCCCTGCTGCGGCGGTGGCTGGAGCGGCGGGCGTCCGCGGAAGTCGCCGTACCGCAGGCCGTACCGCAGGAGGAACCCGTACCTGTGGGTGCGCCGGCCGACCCGCCCGCACCGGAGCCCGTATCCCCCGAGGCCCCGCCCGCCCCCTCCCGCCGCCTCTTCGTCTCCCGAGTCATCGGCGGCGCCGCGGCCGCGGCCGCCGTCGGCACGGTCGGGGTCGGTACGTACGGCGTCCTGAACGGCCCGGGTGTGAAGCGGGTCACCGTCCCGCTGGCGAAACTCCCGCGCGCGGCGCACGGTTTCCGGATCGCCGTCGTCAGTGACATCCACCTGGGCCCGGTCCTCGGCCGGGGCTTCGCGCAGAAGGTCGTCGACACGATCAACGCGACCCAGCCCGATCTGATCGCGGTGGTCGGCGACCTGGTGGACGGCAGCGTCAAGGACCTGGGCCCGGCGGCGGCACCCCTGGCGCAGCTGAGGGCACGGCACGGCGCGTACTTCGTCACCGGCAACCACGAATACTTCTCCGGCGCCGAGCAGTGGATCGAGGAGGTGCGCCGGCTCGGCCTGCGCCCACTGGAGAACGCCCGTACGGAACTGACCCACTTCGACCTCGCGGGCGTCAACGACGTCTCGGGCGAGGACGAGGGCCAGGGCCCCGACTTCGCGAAGGCCCTCGGCGACCGGGACACGGCACGCGCGTGCGTGCTCCTCGCCCACCAGCCCGTCCAGATCCACGACGCCGTCGACCACGGCGTCGACCTCCAGCTCTCCGGCCACACCCACGGCGGCCAGCTCTGGCCCGGCAACCTCATCGCCGCCGCCGCCAACCCGACCCTCGCGGGCCTGGAGCGCTACGGCGACACCCAGCTCTACGTCTCCCGCGGCGCGGGCGCGTGGGGGCCGCCGACGCGGGTGGGCGCGCCGTCGGACATCACGGTGGTGCAGCTGGCGTCACGCCAGGCATGACGGCGGGCGCTTCGCGGATTGTGCCGGGTTGGGTCGTGAGTCGCCTGCGGGTGCGTCGTGGCTGGTCGCGCAGTTCCCCGCGCCCCTTGCGGCGCTGCTGAACCGGACATGGCTGGATCTGACGCGATCTCGTTGCCTTGTCTTGTGCGGGAGTGTCTCCGGGCAGCTTCTCTACACAGCACCATGTGACGGAGGTGTGTGGGATGAGGAGCAGACGTGGTGAGACGCAACTCCTTCCGGCTGCCCCGGCATCCGGCTTCCGTCGGTCTCGCCCGGCGGAGGGTGCGGGACCATCTGACCGACTGGGGACACGGCCCGCAGGACCCGGCGCTGGCCGACGCGGTCCTGCTGGTGTCCGAGCTGGCCACCAACGTCGTACGCCATGGTCCTTTGCTGGAACGGGAGTTCGAGGTGGCGGTGACCGCTCTCGCGGACGGCTCCTGTCTGATCGAGGTGTCGGACGAGGACCAGGCGGAGCCCCGGCCGCGCGTGGTGGGCGAGTGGGAGGAGACCGGCCGCGGACTCCATCTCGTGGAGAGCATCGCGGCGGCGTGGGGCGTGTGGAGCCGCGGCCGACATGGCAAGACCGTCTGGGCGCTGGTGCCGGCCGCCTCCTAGGGCGAGTATCGACTGCCGTCCCGGTTCCGGTCGGCACCCGGCTCAGGTTCCGGGGAGGATACGGCGCGTTTCGTAGGCCCACATCGCGATCTCGACCCGGTTGCGGGCGCCGAGTTTGGCCATCAGGCTGGCCAGATGCGTCTTCACCGTGCTGAGGCTGATGTGCAGTGCGTCGGCGATCTCGGTGTTGGTCAGCCCGCGGGCGACGGCGAGGAGCACCTGCTCCTCGCGGGCGGTGACGGGGGAGACCGGCTGGGCCACGGGCCGGCCGGCGGGCAGGTCCGCGAACGCCTGGAGCAGACGGACGGTGACGCTGGGCGCGATGAGCGCCTCACCGCCGGACGCCGACCGTACGGCCTGGGCCAGAAGGTCCGGTCCCGTGTCCTTGAGGAGGAATCCGCGGGCGCCGGCACGCAGCGCGCCGTAGACGTACTCGTCGAGGTCGAACGTGGTGATGACGACCACGGCCAGCGGGTCGGCGACGCCCGGGCCGGCGACCAGCCGGGTGGCCTCGAGCCCGTCGAGTACGGGCATGCGGATGTCGAACAGGCAGACGTCGGGGCGTAGTTCGCGGGCCAGACGTACCGCTTCCTGTCCGTCGGCGGCCTCGCCGACCACCTCGATGCCGGGCTGGGCGTTCAGCATGATCCGCAGCCCGGTGCGGATGATGGTCTGGTCGTCAGCGACGAGAACGCGAATGGACACCGTTCTCGCTCCTCGCGCTCGGCAGTTCGGCGTCGACATGCCAGCCCCGGTCGGTACCCGGGCCGGCTCGTAGTGTGCCGCCGAGCAGCGTCGCGCGCTCGCGCAATCCGGTAAGTCCGTATCCGTCGCGACCCCGGCCGGTGCGCCGGCCGTTGTCGCGCACGCTCACCCGCACCATGTGCCGTTCCGCGGCGACCCGGACGACGACCTCGGTCGCGTCGACCGCATGGCGCAGCGCGTTGGTCACCGACTCCTGCACGATCCGGTAGACGGCCGCGTCCACGGCCGGGGGCAGCGCGTCCAGCTCGCCGTCGAGCCCCAGGTCGACCCTGAGGCGACCACCCGGGGTGCGCACCAGGCGCTCCAGATCCGCGACTCCGGCAGGGGGCGCCAGCTCGGCGCCGACCCCGCGGTCGCGCAGCGCGGCGACCATGGCGCGCATTTCCTCCAGCGTGCGCGCCCCTTCCTCCTCGACCCCCTCCAGCGCATCGACGGCGGCGGACCGGTCGGGGCCCGCGAGCACCCGGCCCGCCTGGGCGATGATCACCATGGCCGACACGTGGTGGGCCACCGTGTCGTGCAGTTCCCGGGCGAGCTGCTCGCGCTCGCGGGAGCGCACCTGCTCCAACTGCCGCTCGCGAGCCGTCCCCCAGAACCGCACGGCAGCCCCGACCACGCCGGGCAGCAGCAGGAAGACGTAGCCCACGACCTTTTCGACGACCGGGCTCTCGTACGTGACGACACACAGCGCGCCGACCGCGAGGATCACCGCGCCGCCCAGCACGATCTCGCGTCCCGATCCCCACCGGAGCAGCGCGTACACCAGCACGAGCACGACCGCGCCGGTGTCCAGGCCGACGGGCTCGCGCGGTGCGGCGACGAGCGAGGCAACCGGAAGCAGGACTATCGAGCCGAACGCCAGCGTCACCATCGCCAGCGGGCGGGTCCGGCGCCACAGGAGCAGCAGGCACAGCCATACGGCGAACACCACCGCCACCGGCCGCCACACGACGTTCTCGCGCAGGGTGGCCTCCAGCGCCACACCGGCAAGGCCCGCGGCGAGCAGCGCCCAGTCCCGCCGCACCCGGGCGGGCGCGTCGGGCGGCCGGGGTTCGGTCCACAGGGTTCGCAGGTCGTCTCGGAGCACGGTTCTCAGCCTAGGGACCGCGGCGCGCAGCGCATCGGCCGAAAGGACGGGTCGTCACTCCACCCCGGGGCCGACGGATCCGCGGCCCGCGGGCCGATGCCGCGGAGCGCCGTGGCGACGAGCCTCGGCATCGGCGGCCGTACACGGACGGCCGACGAGGTGGTTGGAGGACCCGATGCTCTCGAAAGCCCTGTTGCGTCTGGGCGCAAGCGCCGCCCGCCATCCCTGGCGGGTGATCGCGGCATGGCTGATCGCCGCCACGCTCGCCGTCCTCGCCGCCGTCGCGTTCGGCGGGCGGACCGCGGACTCGTTGACCGCTCCGGGACTGGACTCCCGGCGGGCCGCGGAGCTGATCGAGCGGGCAGGCACCGGCCAGGAGGGGATGACCGCCCAAGTGGTCGTCACCCCCCTCGACGACGGTGCGACGTTCTTCGACGACGACGGCGCGCGCACCGCTCTCACGCGGCTGCGGGCCGAGGTGAAGCGGCTGCCGCACGTGCTCGGCACGAGCGACCCGGCGGGGGCGCTCGACGCGGGCGGGGACACCGCCGTGCGCGGCGGCCTCGTTTCGGCCGACGGGCGGATCGCGGTCGTCCGGGTGCAGTACCCCGACCAGAGCCGGCTGTCGGCCGAAGACCTCGACGCCCTCGTCGATCTCGGCGACCGGCTGCGCGCCGAGCTGCCGCTGCGCATCGAGATGGGCGGGAACCTCTTCTACGCCTTCTCCGGCTCCGACGGCGGAGCGAGCGAGCTGATCGGCCTCCTCGCCGCGGCCGCGATCCTGTTCCTGGCGTTCGGTTCGCTCGTCGCCGCCGCGCTGCCGATCGGCATGGCGGTCTTCGGGCTGACCGTCGGGGTCGCCACGATGACGGTACTGGCGGGGGTGACGGAGGTCCCCACCTTCGCACCGGTCCTGGGCAGCATGGTCGGGCTCGGAGTGGGCATCGACTACGCGCTGTTCGTGCTCGCCAGGCACCGGGAGTACCTCGCGTGCGGGCTCGATCCGCAGGCGGCGGCCGGACGAGCGGTGGCAACGGCGGGGCGGCCGGTGGTCTTCGCCGGCGGCACCGTCGTCGTGTCGATCCTCGGCCTGGCGGTCGCGAACGTGCCGTTCATGACGGTGGGCGGGATTGCCGTCTCGATGGTCGTCCTGACGATGGTGCTCGCGTCGGTGACGCTGCTGCCGGCCTTCTTCGGCGCGGCGGGCCCGCGCCTGGCCAGGGCCGGCCGGATCAGCCGGGCTCTGCAGACCAGGAAGCCGGGCCGACTCGCACGGCGGCGGGACCCGGCGGCAGGCGCCGCCCACGCCGCCGGGTGGCGTCGCTGGATCGGGCACGTCAGCCGGCACCCGGTGCCGTACGCGGTCGGCGCCGCGGCGCTGCTGCTGACGGCGACGCTGCCCGTGCTCGGCCTGCGCGTCGGCCTGCCCGACGACGGCTCACTGCCCCACAGCCGTACCGAGCGCCGGGCCTACGACCTCGTCGCCGAGGGATTCGGCCCGGGCATCAACGGTCCCCTCGTCATCGCCGCGGACCCCACCGGTGATCCGGGAGTGCTGGACCGACTCGTCGGGGCGGTCGCGGCGGATCCGGGCATCGCATCCGTCGCGCCGACGCACATCGATCCGGCCACCGGCATCGCGACCCTCGTGGTGTTCCCGACCACCAGCCCTCAGGACAAGGCCACGGCCGACACCATCGCCCGGCTGCGCACCGACGTGCTGCCCACGGCGATCGGGCACGGCCCGGCCAGGGCCCACGTCGGCGGCGCCGCCGCGAGCCTGTCCGATGTGGGCCAACGCACCAGCCAACGCCTGCCGGTGATCGTCGCCGCCGTGCTGGCGATGTCGTTCCTGCTGCTGATGCTGGTCTTCCGCTCGATACTCGTACCGCTGAAGGCGGTCCTGCTGAATCTGCTGAGCATCGGCGCGGCCTACGGCATCATGGTCGCGGTCTTCCAATGGGGCTGGGGAGGCGCACTCATCGGTCTGGAAGCGACGGTTCCGATCGTGTCGTTCATCCCGGCGTTCCTCTTCGCCATCCTGTTCGGCCTGTCGATGGACTACGAGGTGTTCCTCCTCTCCCGCGTACGCGAGGAGTACCTGCGCACCGGCGACAACGCCACGGCGATCGTCGAGGGCGTCTCGGGCACCGCCCGGATCATCACCTCGGCCGCCCTCATCATGGTGGCGGTCTTCCTGTCCTTCGCCGTCGCCGAGGACCCCTCCACCAAAATGTTCGGGCTCGGCCTGGCCACCGCGATCTTCATCGACGCCACGGTCGTACGCATGGTGCTGGTACCGGCGACCATGACACTCCTCGGCCGGACCAACTGGTGGCTGCCGAAGTGGCTGGACCGGATACTTCCCCGCGGCCCGGTCGGCACCGACGCGGAATCCACGGCTGAGGCCCCGCGTCCACGGCTGGTCGACCGTTGACCCGACTCCTGCCCACCCTTGGCGATCACGCCCTCGAACTTCGGGGTACGGGCCGTACTCGCCGATCGGCAGGTACGGCCCGATGAACTCCCCATCCGGATCACCCTGGGCGCTACGACGGTATGGGCGCCCGCACCGGCAGGGTGACCGTCACCGCAAGCCCCTCGCCCGGCGCCGTCAGCACCGCCACCTCGCCCCCGTGCGCCCGTACGACACCCTGCACGATCGCCATCCCCAGCCCGCTGCCCGCGCCGCCCCCGGCCCGGAAGAACCGGTCGAAGATCCGGGCCGCGTCCTCTTCCGCGAGCCCCGGCCCCTTGTCCTCGACGCGCAGCCGTACGACGCCGTCGCTCCGCTCCACGCCCAGCCGGACCGGCACATCGGCCGCCGTGTGCGTGCGTACGTTGCCCACCAGGTTGCCCAGCACCTGCCGCAGCCCCGACTCGTCGGCGCGCACAAGCAGGGAGCCGTCGGCGTCGACCCCGATCGGCCGGTCCGGCTGCTGCACCCGCAGATCCTCGGCCGCGTCGCGCACCAGGCGGCTCAAGTCGACGTTCCGGAACCGCAGTTCGGGCTGCTGGTCGAGACGGGCGAGGGTGAGCATTTCGTCGACGAGCCGCCCCATCCGGTCGGACTCCGTCATCACGCGCTCCCCGGCACGCTTCCGCTCGGCGGGATCGGTCAGCATCCCCCTGTCGAACAGCTGGAGATAGCCGCGTATCGCGGACAGCGGGGTGCGCAGCTCGTGCGACGCGTCGGCGACGAAGCGGCGCAGCTGGGCCGCGCTGCGTTCCCGTGTGAGATACGCCGACTCCACCTGGTGGAGCATGGAGTTGAGGGCGAGCCGCAGCTGCTCCACCTCCAGCGTGGCCTCCCGGCTGGACGGCACACGCCGGGTCAGGTCGCCCTCGGCGATCGCCGACGACGTCTCCACCATGTCCTCCAGCGGCCGCATCCGGCGGCTCACACTGAACATGGTCAGACAGGCGAGCAGCGCCAGCAGCATCGTGCCGAAGGCGAAGTCGAGCTTGAGCGCCTTGGCCATGCCTTCGTGCAGGGCTTCGGTGGAGGTGGCGATCAGCACGATCGTGCCGTCGGACAGCTTCGCCCCGACCATCCGGTACGACTCGTCCTCGACCCGCACGTCCTGCGGCTCCGTCTCGGCGGCGAGCGCGGCCGGGTCGTCCGTGGCCTCGGCGAGCTCCCGCTGCCGCTCCGTGGGCGCGAGCGGCCCGAGCGCCACGGGGTTGCCCTTGCCGTCGACAGCGACGAACACGGAGGCCGCCGTGTTGGGCAGCGCGTCGGTGTCGTCGGCGGTGAAGTTGTCGAGGGCGACGGCCAATTCGCCCAGCGACTTGATCTGCTCCATGTTGAACCCGGCGTTCTGCAGCGAGGCACGCTCGCCGACCAGCTCGGAGTCCACCTTGTCGAGCAGATAGTGCCGGGCGGTCATCAGGCTCACCGCGGTCGCCATGACGATGCCGAGCGCCAGCAGCGCCACGTTCGCCAGCGTCAGCTTGGCGCGCAGCGAGTGGATCCCGCCGCGCTTGCACCGAAACCGCCCGAGCATCATGCCAGTCCGTATCCGACGCCCCGCCGGGTGGTGATCACCGGCGCGCCCAGGGCGTCCAGCTTGCGCCGCAGATAGCTGATGTAGGTCTCCACGACGGTCGACTCGGGCGGGGTGTGCTCGTACTGCCAGACGTGGCGCAGGAGTTGCTCCTTGGGGACGATCCGGCCGCCGTTGCGCACCAGGAAGCGCAGCAGGGCGTACTCGGTGGGGGTGAGCTCGACCGTCCGGCCCGCGCGGTGCACGCAGTACGTCGTCTCGTCCAGCTCCAGATCGCCGTACCGCAGTGGTGGGCGCTGCGGGAGGACGTCCGACGACCGGGTGCGCCGCAGGACCGCCGTGATCCGTGCGACGACCTCGTCGATGTTGAACGGCTTGGTGATGTAGTCGTCGCCGAAGCCGAGGGCGCCGACTATCTCGGCGGGCGAGTCGCGCGCCGTGAGGAAGACCAGCGCCAAATCCGGCCGCGCGGCCCGCAGTTGGTGGCCCAGGGCCCGGCCGTCGCCGTCCGGCAGCATGACGTCGAGCAGGGCGGCGTCCGGCCGCGTCCGCTCGGCGAGCGTGAGTGCCTCACGGACGGTGCCCGCGATCATCACCTCGAACCGGTGGTAGCGCAGCGCTATGGCGAGGACGTCCGCGATGCTCTCCTCGTCCTCGACGACCAGCACAGTGCCTGGAGCCTTCGACATGTCCCCAGTATCGGCGCGGGCACTGACAACGGGGCCCGTTCCGGTCTTTGGAGTTCCTTGAGAGTCATGGGCGGGTCATGTCCACGCACGCGTGCCGCCGCCAATCCTGTTGCCCAGGACCTGGGGGACCAACCGAACCGAGCGACGAAGGAGCTTGAGCGTGGCGGCATTGGCACGCTGGTGCTATCGGCACCGGCTGGTGGTCCTGTTGCTGTGGGTGGGGGCACTGTTCGGCGTGAGCTTCGCGGGATCGGCCGCGGGCACGGACTACGCGAACGTCTTCTCCCTGCCCAACACGGACTCCAAAAAGGCGTACGACCTGATGGAGAAGGCGTTCCCGGAGAGTTCCGGCGACACCGACACGATCGTGTGGAAGGTCGACGAGGGCTCGGTGCGGGACGCGTCCGTGCAGTCCCGGATCGAGCCCGCGCTGAACGAGATCGCGGGCACGGAGGGGGTCGGCGAGGTCACCAGCCCGTACGCGGCTGAGGGCGGAGCCGCGCAGATCAGTGAGAACGGGCGGATCGCCTACGCCCAGGTCACCTTCACCGAGCAGGCGAACGCCGTACCCAAGGAGCTGGTGGAGGACGTCGTCGACACGGCGCAGAACGCCGAACGCGACGGCCTGCAGGTGGAGTTGGGCGGCCAGGCGATCACCCGGGTCCAGGAGGCGGCCCAGGGTACGTCCGAGCTGGTCGGCATCCTGGCGGCGGCCATCGTCCTCTTCCTCGCCTTCGGCGCGTTCTTCGCGATGCTGCTGCCGATCGTCGTGGCGGTCGTCGCGCTGGGCATCGGCCTGATGGGGACGGGACTGATCAGCCATGTAACGAACGTCCCCGATGTCGCCCCGCTGCTCGGCTCGTTGATCGGCCTGGGCGTGGGCATCGACTACGCGCTGTTCATCGTCACCCGGCACCGGCGCGGCATCCTGCGCGGGATGAAGCCGGAGGAGGCGGCGGTGAAGGCCCTCAACACCTCGGGACGTGCCGTGCTGTTCGCGGGCGGCACCGTGGTCATCGCCCTCGCCGGCATGCTGGTGATGAATCTGCGCTTCCTCGACGGCGTGGTCATCGCGACGTCCCTGACCGTCGTGCTGGGCGTGCTGGCCGCGGTCACCCTGCTGCCTGCGCTCCTCGGACTGCTCGGCATGCGGGTCCTCAGCCGCCGACAGCGGCGCCGGCTCGCCGCGGCGGGACCGGAGCCGGAGCACGCGAGCGGGCCGGCGGCGCGCTGGTCGGCGTACGTCGAACGCCGCCCCCGCTCCACCGCCGCCGTGGCCCTCCTCGTCATGGTCGGCCTCTCGATCCCCGTCCTGTCGATCCGGCTCGGCACCTCGGACCAGGGCAACCACAAGGAGTCGACGACGACCCGGCAGGCGTACGACCTGCTCGCCGAGGGCTTCGGGCCCGGCTTCAACGGACCGCTGCAGGTGGTGGTGGACGGCGAAGCCACGACGGGGCTCGTCTCGAGCATCGAGTCGACGGAGGGTGTGGCGGCGGTCGCCGCACTGCCGCCCGCGAACGGCGTCTCGGTGATCCAGGTGGTTCCGACCACGTCACCGCAGGATGTGGAGACCGACCGGCTGATCGACCGCCTGCGCGACGACGTCATCCCAGCGGCCGATGTCGAGGCGCACGTGGGCGGGGTGACGGCGGTGTCCAAGGACTTCGCGTCGGTGACCGCCGACCGCCTCCCGTACTTCATCGCGGCGATCATCACCCTCGGTTTCCTGCTGCTGATGGTGGCCTTCCGATCCTTGGTGGTGCCCCTGACGGCGGCGGTGATGAACCTCGTCGCGGCGGCCGCGTCCTTCGGCGTACTCGTGGCGATCTTCCAATGGGGCTGGGGCACCGAGATCCTCGGCCTCGGCAAGGAGGGCCCGATCGCCGCCTTCCTGCCGGTGATCATGCTGTCCCTGCTCTTCGGCCTCTCGATGGACTACCAGGTGTTCCTGGTGAGCCGGATGCACGAGGAGTGGGTGCACACCAAGGACAACGCGCGTGCGGTCCGCGTGGGCCTGGCGGAGACGAGCCGCGTCATCAACTGCGCGGCCCTGATCATGATGTGTGTCTTCAGCGCCTTCATCCTCAGCGGTGAGCTGGAGGCCGCGATGGCGGGCATCGGCCTCGCCGGGGCGGTCGCCCTCGACGCCTTCATCCTCCGCACCGCCCTGGTACCGGCCGCGATGCATCTGCTCGGCAACTCCAACTGGTGGTTGCCGGCCGGCCTGGAGAAGCGGCTGCCGCATCTGGCGGTGGAACCGCGTGAGGAAGAAACGGAGCCTGCCATGGAGAGTGCTGCCTCAGTCGTCCACGGCTTCATCCGCACGCCCGACGGCGAACCGATCCCGGGCGCGGCGGTGACGCTGCTCTCGAAGGGCGGCCGTCAGCTGGACCGGGTGACCTCTCTGGCCGACGGTTCATACATCCTGTCGGTCCCGGCGCCGGGGGCGTATCTCCTGGCGACGACCGCGGCTTCGTACGGGTCGCGGGCACGGCATGTGGTGGTGGAGGACGGGCCGTTGGTGTACGACGTGGAGTTGGCGGAGGGGGAGGTGGACGCGGTCAATTAGCCCTCGGCTGACCTGCCTTGAGGATTTCGTCGACGTTCAGGGTGACCTCGGCGCCGACGGAGTTCGGGAGGGTGACGATCTCGCCGGGGGAGTGCGGGCGGTGGTTTTCGTATCCGTCCCCGGTGGGATCGGTCAGTACGTGGAGGCGCTGGTGCTTGCGGTCGACGATCAAGTAGACCGGGATCTTGGCACCGGCGTAGGCCTTGACCTTGGTGCGCAGGTCAGTCTTCCAATTGCTGGAGGTGACCTCCAGAACGAGACGAAAGGCGATCGGGGCGTAGCAGTTGTTCTCGACGAGGTGTTCTTCGATGTCGGCATCGGCGATGACAAGGTCGGGGACGGCGTAGTCCTCAGGGCCATCGGGGAGCCAGAGGCCTACGCCTTGGAGTACCTCCGTTTCGCCATCGCCGAGACCGGCGGTCACGAAGGGGCGCATGAGCCTGCTCAGGGCTCGGGCGTGGGCGGCGTCAGGGGGCGGGGACACGAGGATCTGGCCTTCGATGATCTCGACGCGGTAGCCCGGATTGCGGTCCATGAGACGGTTTGCTTCCGCGATCAGCGGACGGTCTCCATGGGGCCGCTCGACGGATGCTGCTGACATCACGTGCCTCCCGTGGGCTGGTGTCGAGAGCATCATCGTAGGCAGGCCGGGCGCCCGATGTCCCCTTCGAACCCGTTCACCCGAAAGTGATCACTCGCCCTGCTGCCCCTTGCCGTCCCCCGGATCCGGCAGCACCTTCGTCATCCCCGGCAAGAAGTCCGTGAACAGCTCATGCACGTCCCGCACCAGGGGCCGCAGCACCCGGAACCGGGCCAGCGACACGCCGCGCGCGGTGAGCCGTGCCCCCCGCTCGGCCAGGCGATAGCTCCGCTCGCGTCCCTCGGTCCGGTCGAAGATCCAGTACAGGATGAGCCCCATCTGGGAGAGCCACATCAACTCGGGGAGGATGTCCCGCAGTTCCTCCGGGACCTTGGTCTTCGTAGCGCCGGAGAGTACCTCGCGGTGGACGGAGATGGCCTCCACGCGCGCGTGCTCCGACTCCGGGGAGAAGGGGCTGAGCGGGCTGTCGGGATCGGCGGCGTTCTTGAAGAACTGCACAGCGAACTCGTGGTACGGCTGTGCGACGTCGAGCCACGCCTTCAGGACGCCCGCGAGCCGCGCCTCCAGGCCCGTCTCCCGGTCCAGGACCTCCCGGACCGCCGCCTGGTGCTCGGCGGCGATCCGGTCGTAGAAGCCCTGGATCAGGTGTTCCTTGCCGGCGAAGTAGTAGTACGCGTTGCCGACGGAGACTCCGGCCTCCTGGGCGATGGCCCGCATGGTGGTCTTGTCGTACCCCCGCTCCTGGAAGAGCCGCATCGCCGTCTCCAGGATCACCGCGCGGGTCTGCTCGGACTTGCTCGGGGTACTGCCCTCATCGGGGCCGTCGTTGTTCGCAGGCACGGAACAAGAGCCTAATCAGCGGCGCAGGCACCGCTGTCGCACCCCGGCGGATCGTAGAACCACCCGAGCTTCGGCTCGTAGGTCCATCCGTCCGCGCGGCGGTACACGCTGCCGCCCCACTGGCCGCCCCCGCCCGTCTGACCACCGCCCCACTGGCTCCCGCGCCATTTGGCGGCGGCCAGCACCGCGCCCCTCGCCAGCCTCGACCCGGTCGGGGTGCTCAGCCGATGAGCGAGCGGCCGGTGCTCGCGCAGCGCCCACAGGACGACGATCCAGGCGGCGGTGTCGCGGTAGACCTGTCCGGAGTCGCCGACGACGGTGATCTCCTCGAGAGTCGCGCGGTGATCGAGCCCGGGAAACCGCCCCCGGGCCTCCCGCGATCCCGCCGGCACCATGTCCAGCGCCACCAGCTGCGGCTGCCGTATGAGCCAGTCGCGCAGGAAGGTGCACAGGGAGCACTCGGCGTCGTACAGGACGGTGAGCCGGCGGACCGGGATCCGGTCCGCCGTATCCACCGTCATGCCTGGACCCAGTCCTGCGGCGCGACCGGCGGCACCTGCTCCCGTTCCATGACGCCCCGCCGCCGTATCCGGTTGAGCACGTACACGTTGCCCAGGTGCATGACCCCGAGCACCAGCAGCACCACGCCGACCTTGGTCGACAGAGCCTCGAAGATCCCGCGGGTGTCCGCGATCGTCCCGTCGCCGCTGAGGTAGAGCGCGACGAACCCGAGGTTGACGAGGTAGAAGCCGACCACCAGGAGGTGGTTGACGGCGTCGGCGAGCTTCTCGTTGCCCTTCAGCACGTCGGCGAGGAAGATCCGCCCGTTCCGGCTGAGCGTGCGGGCCACCCAGACGGTGAGCGCGATGCTGACGAGCAGGTAGATGACGTAGGCGACGACCGTGCGGTCCATGCGCCTCCCCCTTCTTGAACGCGTTCAAAACGCTGACAGGAGAGACTGTAGACCTGCTTTTGAACGTGTTCAATCTGCTGGCGAGGGAGCTGCGTCACACCTTCCGCGTCACCTCAGGCCCTCCGTGCGAGCTCGGGCCGTTTCGTGTAGTCGGTGAGCCCGATGACGTTCCCCCACGGGTCGGCGACCTCGACGGTCCAGCCGGTGGCCCCGGAGAACGGCTCGTCGTGCAGGGCGATACCGGCACCGAGCAGTACTTGGGCGGCGATCTTGGCGTTCGGTACCTCCAGCCACACCTTGGGCGAGGGCCACGTCGGCGGCCGGTGCCCGAACTCCTCCTCGGCCCGCAACAGAATCCCCGGCGTCTCGCCCCCGACCTTCAGCAGCGCGATCCCGGCCTCGTCGAACCGGAACGCCACCGCGAACCCGGCCCGCTCATAGAAGTCGACGGCCTCACCGAGGTCCCCGACGGGCAGCAGCACATTGTCGAAACCGAGCAGCTCGTACGACTCGTCATCTGACATGACGTCAGAGTAAGGAGTGGCGCACCATTCCCGGCGGCAGCAGAGCCCGGGCCGACGGTGTGATCACCCGTTGAGGTCACCTTCTCGGCCGTGAACGGCCGAGCTTGTGTACTCGGTCGTTCACACCTTGTCGCGCTCCCGACTGCCCCCTACGACAGGACGGTCACGGGTCGCATCTCCCCACAATCCGGCCTGTTCAGGCCGATGCGAGGACGGGTGCGGTGACGAACACCCACGCCGAGCGCGCGCGGTCGCGCACGTTGACCCCGGCGACGTGATCGGCAGGCCCAGCGAGGCCGCACCGACGACAGGAGAAACGGTCCCGGTCGGGCCGGTTGGCCCGCTCGGTGTGCCCGCAGCGCGGGCAGCGCTGCGAGGTATAGGCCGCATCCACCTCCACAAACGGCACCCCGGCCCGGCGGGCCTTGTAGGCCAGGTGCTGCCCGAGCTGGTGGAACGGCCAGGAAGACAAGGTGCCCCGCTGGTCGCGGCGAAGCCGTGCCCGGTCCCGGATCCCGTCGAGCTGCTCGACGGCAATCCCGCGACCGGTGCTCCCCCACGCTCGGCTTCGCTCGCGCGGGAGGTGCCCCCATCGCGACGGACACGATCTCCTTCGAGATCCGGTGGTTCACATGGGTGGCATGGCGCTGCTCCTGCTTCGCCCGACGGGCCAGGCGGCGGGTGGCCGAACGGGTGCGCTTGGTCTGGAGTTCGGCGCGTTTGCGGGCCTGCCAGCGCCGGTAGCGGTTCAGCCGACGGCCCTGGTAGTTGGTGCCGTCGCTGGTGCTGGCGAGATTGACGATGCCGCGGTCCACACCGAACCAGTCGGCCGGCTCATACACCTCGGGATCGGGAATGTCGCAGGTCGCGATCAAAAACCACTTCCCGCCCCGCTGGACCAGATCGGACTCGCCCTTACGGTACTCGGCCAGCGTCTTGAGCTGGTCCGACGAGCCGGTGTAGCGGATGCCGCGCATCCGCCCGTCCACCGTCCAGATCGACACCGTCCGCGCGTCCGTCTGCCAGGACAGGCACCGGTCGTCGAACGGCTGCGCCGCCTCGGGCCGGAAAGTGACCGGCGAGCCGACCGCCTTGCGGTACCGCTTCGACTCGGGGCCGCCCAGCCGCCCGGCTTTGAGGCTCGCTGCGAGCGCGCCGTAGGCGTCCACGACCTTCTTCACCACCCGCACCGCGGGCTGTGCCGACAGCCCGAACGTGGCCTTGATGTCCGCGTAGACCAGTTTCTGCAGCCCGTTGCGGTCCTTGATGCCCGATTGGAAGGTGGTCCGGGAGACGTGGTCGGCGGCTCGGTTGCAGGCGCGCAAGGTCGCCTCCAGCGCCGCCGCCTGCTCCGGCGACGGCAACAGCTTCACCTGCACCACCAGCTTCACAGCCCCAAACCTTGGCAGCACATCGCACACCCGGGCGAACTTCGCACATCCTCACCCATCCGCGCGACCATCCAGCACACGCGTACGAATTCCCCGGCTCCGCCGCCGGACAGCAATGCGGGCACTCCGCGCCCGGCCATCGGACGCGGTGACGCTCCGCGTCACCGGTTCGAGATGCGAGTCCTCCCCGGCGTGAACGCCGGGGCATCCTCGCAAGGATCAGGTGAAGCGGCTTCCACGACTGCTCAAGGTCCTGACGGCGGGAACCCGCACCCGGCGTAGGAACGGCGCGGTGGCCGGGGCGGGTCTCCTCCTCAGCCGACCGCGATGCGCGCCTGCCACCACGTGGTGGGGCCGACGACCGCGGTCCCCGTGCTCGAGGTGGTGGCTCTGCCGCCGGGGTGGAAGCGGACGGATCCGTCGGACCGTACGGCCCAGATGTCGGGGATGTTGTCGTTGTTGGCGTCGGGTGTGCCTAGCAGGAAGGGCACATGGCTGACGGCCCAGCCGGAGGCGCTGTACTCCGTGTCGGTGCCGCCGGAGGAGTTGGCGGCGGTGGACAGGGAGTTGAGTTCGACTCCGCCGCCGCTCGCGGCGATGCCCTTGCGGAGGATGAGTCTGCCGGAGGCGGCGCTGCGGTACACGATGTCGGTGACGCCGTCGCTGGAGACGTCCTGGGCGAGGACGATGTCGCGGTCCGCCCAAGAGGAGGCGATCAGGCGTACGGCCTGGTCGACGGTTGCGCCGTGGTAGCCGGTGAAGGCCCACAACTCATCGTCTGTTCCAGCGGCGTTCTTGACGGTGGCGAAGAAGTCGGTGCGGCCGTCGCCGGTGGCATCCCCCGCGGCCACGATCTGTGTGAAGGCGGCCGGGCTGGGTGAGCCCGAGGGCAGCAGAATCTCCTGGCGTCGGTCGATGTTGACAGCACCGTAGCCGTCGCCGGGGTAGACCCAGAGCCTGCCGCCGACGCGGACGACGAGGTCCTGGAGGCCGTCGCCGCCGTAGATGTCGCCGTTGTGGGTGATCAGGGAGCCTTTGAAGTGGCCGTTCGGAGCGGCCACATACGGCGGTTGCTCGTCGTCGCCGTTGGGGTCCTTCTCGGGATTGGCCCGATAGGCGCCCGGCATGGAGTAGTCCAGGTCGCCGGTCCCCTTGGTGATGTCCTGGGCATCCGCCTGGGAGGGGTAGAGGGCAAGGTTGCCGGACTCGGTGACGGTCATGACGTCGGGCATCTGGTCGCCGGTGAAGTCGCCGGGCTTGTCTGCCTGGTCGCGCGGAGTGACGTAGAAGAGGTACTTGGTCGGTTCGGAGACGTTGTCGGCGCTGTCGACGGCGCGGACGAAGAGCACGTTGGGGCCGGCCGTGGGCGGCTTGGCATTGGTGATGGTGCCGCTGACACTGGTCGCCGTGCCGTTGGTGCGGGGCACTCTGCCGGTGTAGGTCGTGGAGTTGTAGCCGTACTCGTAGCGCACGACATCGGTGTTCAGAGCTCGGACGGTGAAGGAGCCGGCTGTGCCGAACTTGATGGTGGACCAGTTGGCGTCCTCGGCGCTGTTGCCGAAGCCGTTCTCGCTGCCGTCTGCATTGGGGAAGTCGGTGGATGACACCTTGGGCGGGCGGGGCGCGGTGGTGTCGAGGACGAACCGGCAGGGTGTCTTCGGGTACCAGCCGGAGGTGATGCCCGTGTCGTCGACCGCCCGCACTCGCCAGGAGTACGTGGCACCGGACTTGAGGCCGCTGGTGGAGAACCTCGGCGTGGTGCGCAGCGCGGTGTCGGTGTCGCCGCCCGCGGAGACCTTGCCGGTCGACTTCAGCAGGTCACCGGTGGTGTCCCACTTGCCCAGCTCCCACAGGTCGAAGTCGAAGTAGTCGAGGTTCTTGTCCTTGTCGGTGGCCTTGGCAGTGAAGGTCAGGTCACCGGAGCCCATGCGGACGTACGGCTTGGTGGTCGTGCACTTGCCGTCCGGGCCGAGGTCGAGGGAGTTGGCGACGATCGACGGCTTACGGTTGTAGACGAGTTCGAGCACAGGGGCGAAGTCGCCGTTCGCTTGGAACTTCTTCCAGGCGTACTGGGCGTTCTCGTCACGGGCGCGCAGGCCGAAGGTGATCATGTCCGCGCCCTTGTCGGCGCTCTTCTGGGCGCCGCTCTTCACGTCGAAGGTCTCGAAAGCGTCCCGGCAGCCGGACTTGTAGCCATGCGCGAAGCTCTTGGTGGCCAGTTTGTTGCCGTCGTGCAGTCCGGGCGCGTTCCTCCAGTTGGTGTGCGAGTTGATCTTGCCGGTGAGGTGGACGCTCATCGAGCGGGACTGGCATGACCAGGAGTATGTCTCCAGCATTCGCAGCTTGGCACTGGTGATCTTGGTGCCTTTGAGGCCCTTGTCGAAGGAGATGTTGAAGAACGACCGAGAGGTGCCCCAGGTGTCGGACTCGAAGCCGACGCGGGCCTCGTGGGTGCCGCCCTTGTTGAAGCCCTTGCCGTTGTAGAAGGTGGCGTTGGGGTGCCTGTTGTAGGCAGTGGTCCAGTTCTGGGTGTGCTTCTTGACCGAGGGGTCGATGAAGACCGGGTAGGTGGTCGCCGGGTCGTTCAGGAACTCCTGGTCGGGGGTGAGCGTCCACTGACCCGCGGTGATGTCGGCCTCGACGAGTTCGCCGCGCGAGTCGGGGGACGGGCCGTCCAGGGACGGCAGGCTCAGCGTCGCGGCGGAACCGGTCTGCGAGGGCGCCGGGGTCGGCTCCGCCGGTGCGGTCGGGAGAGGGGACTCCGAGACCGTCGGGGCGGGCCCGTCGCTGGCTGAGGGCAGGATCTCGACGTCGGTGTCACCCTGCTCATCCGACTCGACGGCCTCCTCCGAGGGGCTCGGGGTGTCCGAGGGGGACGCGCTCGCCGAGCCCGTAGGGTCCGGGGACTCGGGTGCGGTGGGCTGAGCGGTGGCGCCGACCGTGCCGTCGGTGACGGCCGGGGTGCCGCTGCTGTCCCACATGAAGGGGGTGGGGGAGACCGCCACCTCTTCGCTGTAGCCGTTCACGGCACTGACCATGCCGGTGATCGGGTTGAGCCGAAAGGTCAGTTCGGCCGAGTTCAGACCGTAGGCGAGCTGTTGCGCATGCGGGTCCGCGGCGGCCTCACGGGTTTTCACGACGACAACCTGGCCGAAGCCGTCGTCGTCGGCGGTCAGCACCAGGTCGCCGCCCGGGAAGATCTCCGGGTACAGGATTCGGTTGCCGTCGACGATGGGCGTGGGCACCGCGCCCGGCCAGGTCAGCTGGATCGAGTAGCCACCGCCGCCCACGTACAGCGTGACGAGCGGGGTTCCGGTGTCGGCGGTGGCGGTCTTCACAAGGGAGACGCGCCGCACAGCCGAGCGGTCGGCGCGCTGCTCGCCCCGGCCTTCGGACCCGGCCGAGAACACCATCCGGGTGTTGGTGGCTTTCGGCTCCCAACCCTCCTTTGTGCGATGGAGGTTGGGGTCGATCTTCTTCCACTCGCCGCCGACCTTGGCGCGGATCGGGGAGGAGTGCAGCCGCTTCTCCATCAGGCCGTCGGGGCGGGCCCACGTGGTGGAGGACGCGGTTCGCGCCGCCGTCACCTCGACCTTCTTCCCTTTCCGGGCGGCGGTGGTGATCGCGGCGGACTCGCTGACGGTCTGCGCCTGCCCGTCCCGGTTGGAAGCGTCGTGCGACCCGTCGCCGTCCAGCCGGAATCCGGCGTACACGATGCCGGTCGTGGCGATCGCGGTGGCGAGCAGCGTCGCGATGGCCCGACGGCCGGGCGTACGGCGCCAGTTGCGCGTCATCGGCCCAGTTCCCCTTCCCCAGATTCCCCGGAATGCAGGCGGACTGGGCAGAGCGCCCCCGCACGGCAGCCGATGATGACTCATGAAGGGGATGTAGTCACCCTGTGGGGAATGAGTGCATGTGGTGTGACTCCCTTCGAGGGCGGAATCACCTGGAAGCTGATGTGGCGGATCGGGCCGCGTCTGCCGACGGGCGCCCCATGTCAGAAATACGCGAATTGCCGCTAGAGCGGGGCAAGTTGGCGATGGATTTGAGCACTGGCGAGTAGCTTCGCTAAGAGAAGCGTAAAGAGTGGGCCGCTGTGCAAGATCTTGCGCTTATGAGCGCCTTACCTTCACTTCATAGCGTTACAGGTCATTACGTACCGTGACCATGGTCACATGATCGCGTCCTGTCTGGCGTTCCTTCACAGGGCGACCACAGAATCTCCGCTATCTGATAGTCACCGCGCGTGGTCCGTCACCGGTCCCGCTTCAAGTGGTCCGGGGGGACCCCGTCGTGTTCGGCAGACTTCCGCATGCCCGCCGCCGCATCGCGCGCACCGCGATACCGACCTTGGCAGCCGCGCTGATGGTGGGGCTGCTGCCCGCCCAGTCGTTCGCGCTGCCGCCCGACCCCAACCCGTCCTCCGACGAGACCGGGCGCGAGACGGTGGAGTTGGAGCAGCTGGAGAACGAAGTGCCCGTCGAGGGCGATGAGTTCTCCCCAGACTTGGAGACCCTGAAGGGCGCCATACCCAAGGATCTGCTCCAGGCGCCGACGGGCACCGTGACGCCGCCGTCCAACCTGACGGGTTCGGTGAGCTTCGGTGCCGCGACCGCGACACCGGCGTCGCTGCGCTCCTCTAACTCGGCCGCGCAGGCCGCACTCAAACCGGTGGGGTCACTGCCTGTCAGCCTGGGGCAGGCCCCCGGCCAGCCGGCGCCGAGCGGCACGTGGCAGGTCACCATCCCGGACCGTGCGTCCTCGGTCAGCCAGGGTGTGGACGGTGCCGTGGTGAAGGTCCAGGCACCCGCAACCGGCACGGTCCCGATCTCCGTGAAGCTGGACTACGCCAAGTTCGAGAGCCTGTACGGCGCCGACTGGGCCTCCCGGCTGCGCTTCGTACAGTTCCCCGACTGCTATCTGGACACGCCGGACGACGAGGCATGCCAGACGTACGAGGAGCTGGAGACCAGCAACGACACGGCCACGAAGTCCATCACCGCAACCGTCGACCCGGCAGCCGACGACGCGGTGACCCCCGCCTTGACGACGTCGTCGGCACCCACGAACTCCGGTGTGATCCAGGCGGCTTACCGGACGTCCACCTCGGCTACGCCCGCAGCCGCCTCCGGCAGCACCGCGGTCGTTGGCGCAGTCGACTCCGGCGCCGGCAACGGGGGCACCTTCAAGGCGACCCCCCTCGCCTCCGACGGCAAGTGGGAGTCGGGAGACGCGTCAGGCGCCTTCACCTGGTCGTATCCGCTGAACGTGCCGTCCGCGCCCGCAGGGCCCGCCCCCTCGGTTTCCTTCGAGTACAACTCGCAGACCGTGGACGGCCGTACGGCTGTCTCCTCGCCGCAGGCGTCCTGGATCGGCGAGGGCTGGTCCTACGACCCTGGCTCGATCGAGCGCCGCTATCGCTCCTGCAAGGACGACCGTAAGACGCTCACCTCCGGCACGCCCAACAACACCGCGAAGAAGGACAAGACGTCCGACCTGTGCTGGGTGTCGTACAACGCGGTGATGTCCCTGAACGGCAAGACCACCGAACTGGTCCGAGCCGCCGGCTCCGGCAGCGACCCCGAGACCGACACGGAGATCTACCGTCCGCAGCAGGACGACGGCACGCGCGTCGAGCACAAGGTGGGCGGTACCAACGGCGACAACAACGGTGAGTACTGGATCGTCACGACCCGGGACGGTGCGAAGTACTACTTCGGCCTGAACCGGGTCGGCGGCGGCCACGCCGACACCAACTCCGTCTCCACCGTTCCGGTCTTCGGCAACCACCCGGACGAACCCTGTCACGCCGCGGCCTTCGCCGACTCGCGCTGTGGTGCCAGCAAGCAGCAGGCCTGGCGCTGGGGCCTGGACAAGGTCGTTGACGTCCACGGCAACACGGTGATCGCCAACTGGAAGCAGGAGACGAACCACTACGCCGTCCGCAAGAAATTCAAGTCACCTGAGCAGTACGACCGTTACGCCTACCCGGCGTCGATCGAGTACGGCATGCGCAGCGACCTGACCAAGCCGTCCGCGACCGTCGAGTTCGGCGTCAAGCAGCGCTGCCTGAAGTCCGCCACCGCCTGCGACGCCGCCAACTTCGCCAAGACCGACGACCCGGGCGCGTACCGCCCCTGGTGGGACACGCCCGGCAACCTCAACTGCAAGTCCACGTCCAAGCTCTGCCCGCCGTTCCCCTCTTTCTGGACGCAGGTGCGTCTGGACACGGTGACCACGAAGGCCGCGCGCGCTGGACAGACCGGCCTGGGCCCGGTCGACAAGTACACGCTCCACCAGTCCTTCCCCGAGGACTGGTACGACACCGCGCCCGGCCTGTGGCTGAACTCCATCACCCGCACCGGCTATGCACCCGATGACACCACCGGCACCCTCCAGTCCAAGGACGGCATCAGCTTCTCGGCGTACACGGTGGGCTCCGAATCGCCGCTGAAGAATCGCCTCAGGGACCGTCAGCTGCCCAACCTGGTCCTCACCGGCAAGACCGACCAGCGCCCCGGCTTCACCCGTCCCCGTATCGGCACGGTCTCCACCGAGTACGGCGGCGACATCGAGGTCGAGTACAAGGGCGGCTGCGCGAGTGAGCCGGCCGAGGACAAGGGCAAGAGCAACGGCACCTGCTACCCGGTGCGTTGGTCGCCCGACGGCGATGAGAGAACACCGGCGAAGGCCTGGTTCAACAAGTACGTCGTCGACTCCGTGATCGAGACCGACAAGGTCGCCTCGCACGGCCAGTCGATCGTCACGCTCTACGAGTACTCGGGCTCGGCGTGGGCAAAGAGCGACGACGAGTTCACCCGCCCCGCGCTGCGCACGTACAGCGACTGGAAGGGATACCGGCAGGTCTCGGTCCGCAAGGGCGGCAAAAGCACCTCCCAGACAGGCGAGGTCAACGGCCAGTCGTACACAGTGACCCGCTATTTCCAGGGCACCGGTGGCGCCGTGCAGGACTCCACCAAGAAATACACGCTCCTCGCCGACGACGCACCGCAGTTCGCGGGCATGATCGCGGAAACCATCACTCACCTGGACTCCGACGGCAAGGTCAAAGAGCAGAACCTGACCTTCCCCTACTCCAAGCAAACCGCCTCGCGAGCCCGCGAGAACGAGGACGGCACCACCGCTGATCCCCTCCTAGCCCATCGCGTCGGCGTCACACGGACGGACGTGATCAAGAGGAGTCAGAATGACTCCACCTGGATCTCGTCGGTCCGGACCCGCACCACGGTCGACGACACCTACGGCCTACCCCTCCAGGTGGAAACGGCCGTCGTGAAGCCCAGCGGCACCTCCGAGACCCTCTCAGACCAGACCTGCACTACTACGTCGTACGTACACAACACCTCGGCCTGGCTGATCGGCCTTCCAAAGGAGCAGCGCGGAACGGGCACAACCTGCGCCGCCCAGGCCACAGCCGATCCGGCCACCAAGCTCAAGTCGTCCATACAGATCACCTACGACAATCTGACCCACGGCGCCGCGCCCACCAAAGGCCTGGTCACATCGGCGGCGCAGCTCGACGGCACCGGCACGGCGCACTCTTATATCGCGAAGACGACGTACGACCCGCTGGGCCGCGTCCGCACCGTCACGGCGCCGGGAACCGGCACCACCGAGACGAAATACACGCCCGGTGACGCGGGCGGCCCGGTCACCGAGACGAAGTCCATCAACTCCAAGGGCCACACCACAACGACTGCCTACGACCCGGGTCGCGGTCTGGCCCTGACGACCACCGATCCCAACGGCCGCGTCACGCGTAGCGAGTACGACGCCCTCGGCCGTCTGGTGAAGGGCTGGTCACCGTCGCGCTCGTCCGCCGGCCAGTCGCCGACCGTGCAGATCTCGTACCAGATGCCCGTGGCCACACCCAGCGAGAACCGGCCGGCCGCGGTCACGGTCCAGACGCTCAAAGACGATGGTTCGTACGGCCGATCAGTGACCCTGTACGACGGTCTCCAGCGCGAGGTTCAGCAGCAGACCGAGGCCCACGGCCCGGGCCGGATCATCGTGGACACCTTCTACAACGACCACGGCCTGGTCGACAAGAAGACCGGGAGCTACCTGGCGAAGGGCGAGCCGAGCACCGAACTGTTCGCGCCCCGGTCCGAGTCGCTGATCCCCAGCTGGACCAAGTACCGCTACGACGGCCTGGAGCGCGAAGTCCGCGCCTCGACGTACCACTCCGCCACCTACAAGTACGCCGCGTTCACCTACTACGGCGACACCAGCACGCTCGTGGACCCGGCGGGCTCCACGGCCCCCCGCACGCGGACCATCTACGACGCCCTCGGCCGTGTCACCTCCGTCAAGCACCTCAGCAAGACGAGCGGGGAAACCGGACGCACGACGACGTACGGGTACGACGCCAGGGGCTACCGCACCAAGGTCACCGACCCCGCCGGTAATGCCTGGTCCTACGTCTATGACGCCCGCGGCCGGGTCACCTCGTCCACGGACCCCGACACCGGCACAACCGACACCTGGTACGACGAGGCCGACCGCCCGAACCGTGTGAAGAACGCCCGCCAGCAGGAGCAGTTCACCGAGTACGACGTGCTGGGGCGGGTGCGGTACGTGCGGGAGGGGTCCGCCACTTCGACCCCGGTCAAGGAGTTCACGTACGACGACCTTCCCGGCGGAATCGGTATGCCGACCGAGTCGAAACGGCACACCGCGGACGGCGACTACATCAACCGCGTCACCGGATACGACGCCGAGTACCACGTCACCGGCAGCGAAACGGTCATCCCGCCGAACTCGATGACCACCGGCCTGTCCGGCACATACGCCTACAGCTACACCTACACGCCCACAGGCAAGCCCCTGTCCGTGACATTGCCCGCGAAGGGCGGCCTGGCAAGCGAGAAGGTCGTCACCCGCTACAACGGCGACGGCCTGGTGGAATCCACCTCTGGTCTGACCTGGTACACATCCGACGCCACTTACTCGCCCTACGGCGAGGTGCTGCGCACGGTCTCCGGCGCCCAGCCCTACCGGGTGTGGACGACGAACTTCGTCGACCCGCACACCGGCCGCCTCCAGCGCACGGTAACCGACCGCGAGACTGCGGGCCCGCACAGGATCACGGACGGCTACTACTCCTACGACGCGTCGGGCACGATCACCTCCAACGCCCGTAGCCTGGCCGGGACTTCGGGCAGCACTTGGGACACCCAGTGCTTCACCTACGACGTCATGGGCGAGCTGGTGCACGCCTGGACATCGAACATCACGCCGAACGGCAGCGGTACAGGCTGCAAGGCGGCCGATGGCACCACCTGGGGCCCTCGCACCAACTACGCGGTCTCCTCCGGCCCGGTCGCCGAAGCTCCCGACGAGTCCACTGACGCCAGCAGCCCCGACTCCACGCTGACGTCGACGCTCGCGGCTGCGGCTCCGGACACTGCCACGGTGTCCACGGGTGGCACTGCCTACCGCCAGTCGCACACCTACGACTGGATCGGCAACCGTGCCACGCTGACCGAGCACGACCCGGTGGATGCGACGAAGAACCTCACGTTCACGTACGGCTACGGCAAGACGGTCACGGGCAACGGCACGACCCCGTCGTACAAGACCCAGCCGCACACGATGACGTCGATCGCCTCCTCGCCGTCGGGCAAGGGCAGCGTGTACACGTACGACGCGACGGGCAACACCGAGGTCCGGGATCTGTACAACACGACCCAGAACCTGGTCTGGACACCGGAGAACAAGCTCGACTCGATCACCGACGACGGCAAGAAGACGACGTACGTCTACGACGCCGCTGGCAACCGCATCCTGGAGAAGTCGTCCACCGGCTCCACCCTGTACCTGGGTGAGACGGAACTAACGACGGACGCGACGGGCACGATCACCCGGGCATCGCGGTCCTACGCACAGCCCGGTGCGCCCACGGTGGTCCGCACCACAACCAACGGGGCGACGACGGGCCACAAGCTCGGCGTCCTGCTCGCCGACCACCTCGGCACTGCCAACACGTCCGTGGACATCGCCGCTGGCCAGGCTGTCACCCGGCGCTCCTTCAAGCCGTACGGCGAGATCCGTGGGAGCAAGCCGACGGCGTGGCCGAACAAGCGCAGCTACCTGGGCGTCGGCATCGACGACGCGGCCACTGGCCTGACGCATATCGGGGCGCGTGAGTACGACCAGGCGACGGGCCGCTTTCTGTCGGCGGACCCGATCATCGACATCGCCGAGCCGTTGCAGATGAACGGGTATGCCTACAGCAACAACAGCCCGGTAAGCAAGAGTGACCCCACCGGTCTGTGCCCGAAGGACATCTGCGACGGATACGGCCAGAACACCGACACGCCGTCCGACACCAAGGCCACCGGTGGGGGCACGACGTCGGAGGACAAAAAGGGCCGGGACCCCGCCGAGATGCGCGAGGACACCATCCGTCACAACGCGGCGGTGAAGGCCGTTGCGGCCTACCTGAGGGCCCTGTACTGGATGACCCCGCAGGTGCAGGTGCTTACCGAGTACACGATCAAGGGGGCAGGAAAGAAGAAGGGCACCGACGGTCGCGCGGACATCGTCGTCATCTGGGACGACTACGTATTCATCTGGGAAGTGAAATCGGCCAAAACGGCCGAGCTGGACGGGCCGGCCACGCTCGACCGCTACATCAGAGGGCTTCAGAAGGAGCAACGCCAGTTCGGCAGAACCGTGCGGCGTGGCCATGAACTCCCTCAGATCGCGACCATGGATCCGTTGAATCCGAGGCAGCAACTGGTCGCACAATCGACACGGTCGCGACTTGGTTCCCCACGCACTGGGGAGCAGTACCAAGGAGTCGTTGGCTGGTGGACACGCAAGCAGTCCAACAAGACTCCCAGGGGGCATGAACCGGCGACTGTCCACGCCCCGGTCAGTATCCAGGTCTGGCAGCCCACCCCCGAGCAGCAGAAGCAAATCGCATGGTCAGCCCTGGCCGCGGGCGGCCTCTATGTGCTCGGCAAGATGATGACCAGCCCGTTCGGCCTTGAGTAGGGTGAGCGCGTGGATATGCTTCATTCCATCAACGCCAACATCTCGCACGGACTGGTGATCGAACTGACCGTGTTCGACGCCGATCAGGCCCAGCTGTCCGAGTGCGCGGTCCAGTGGCTCACGGAAGGCGTGCGGGAGCTTACGGGCAGCGACGTCCTGGGAGCGGTAGGACCGTACCGGATCTCCAGCAAGGGCTTTGCGCGTTTCCCCGCCATGAGCCCGCGCAGCGGGTCCAACCGGTGGGGGTGCGTTACAGCGGCGCCGCAGGACTCGTTCGAGGTGCGCTACAACCCCTACACCCAGGACGTCCTGCCGTGGCTGAGGCAAGTTGTCGACGACCGGGCCGAGTCGGTCTCCGTGACGAGCGGAGTGTTCACGCAGGACGGGGAGATCGGCAACCCGGATGTCTCGGTCTCGGCCGTGTTCGACGAGGAGCTTCCAGAGTATGTGAAGTTGGTTGTGCACCTGGACGAGCGAGAACTGCTCGACCCCGAGAGCGCACCGGCTGTGCAGGACGGCCTCTTGCGCTCCGTCCGGTGGGCCTGCGACCGATACGACGTGGTCTTCGGGCATGTCTCCTATCGGCATGCCGTCGGGGAGACTGAGCTGGAGCGCTTCCTCAGGGGCTACGACGGCGACCCGACGACCAACACGCCTCGCTGGCGCTCGCACTTGCGTGGCTACTCCTGGCTCATGGTCATCCCCGCTGAGATTGCCGATGTGCTGGGCGGGGCTGACGCCCTGCGGTCCTCGGGCGCCTTCCATTCCGTTGCTGTCCTGCCCAACGGGGCGGTGCTGCTCCAGGCCACCCCGTCGTTCCGGGAGTACCATGGCGCGGCCGTGGCGAACGTCCATCGTGTGGTGCGGGACGTGCTGATCAGCGGTGAGTTCCGTAGCACGGCCTCCATGCCGCCCGGCCTGCCACCGACCCACATGGTCGTCTTGCCGGACTGAACGACCGGAGTCCGGCACTGCGAAGAACCCTGCCACCAGCGCGAAACCGAGAGAGGCGGATCCTTGATCATGCCTACTGGCGTCGGGAAGCAGCCCGGCGCGCGCCCGTCGTGGCTGGCCGGTGGGGCTTGAGAGCGGATATCAGCGCGCCGAGTTGGCGGGCGCCGATGGTGAGGATCGTTTCGGGGGCATCGCTTTCGCGGAGGAGGATCGTTCCCGTGGGGGCGGTGGCGACGTACACGCAGGCAGAGCCTTCCTCGCTGTAGGTGGACTTCTGCCAGTTCAGTTCGGTCACGGCTCGTCTTTCAGATGTCTTGGGCGATGCGGCGGATGAGGTCCCGGGAAGCGGCGGGCTTCAGCGTCACCGCCTCCATCCGATCGAGGACGACTCGGTACTTCTCCAATTGTCCTACGGCATCGATGAGTTGGCTGCCATGAGCGCCGTCGACCTCGACGGTGTCGAGGGCCGGTACCGGTCCCTGGAAGTAGTCCACGCCATGGCCGGTCGTCGGGAACGATGTGCCGTCGAACGGGATCACTCGGAGGGTGATGTTGGACTGCTCGCTCGCCTCGGCGAGATGCTTCAGCTGAGACCTGGCCACGTCCCGGCCGCCGAACTGCATGCGCAGGGCGGCCTCGTGGACGATCGCGGTGTACGGCGTGGGCTGTTCGCGGTGGAGGATGGCCTGGCGCTTGATGCGGTGGGAGATGCGGTACTCGATCTCGTGCGGATGCAGGGCCGGGACGGCCTCTCGGAAGAGCGCGCGGGCGTGTTCCGGTGTCTGGAGCAGGCCGGGGATGTTGATGACCTGGGTCACGCGCAGGGCAGCGGCGTGGTGCTCCATCTCGGCGAGGTCGAGGAGCCGGGGCGGGAGGGTGTCGCGGTACTCCTCCCACCAGCCGCGGGTGCGGTCGGCCGCCATGTCGGCGAGGGCGTCGACCAGGGGCTGGTCGGTGCAGCCGTAGATGTGGGCGAGGGTGCGGACGCGGTCGGCGCTCACGCCGAAGCGGTTGGCCTCGATGTTGCTCATCTGTCCCTGCGTGGTGCCCAGGGCGCGGGCCGCCTCGGCGGCGGTCATGCCGGCGCGCTCTCGCATTCGGCGCAATTCGACGCCGATGCGGAGGCGGCGCGCCGACGGTGCGCTCCTTGGTGCCATGCCCTCGCTCCGTTCCGTACACCGACGCGGGCAGTAACCCACACGGAGTAAATAGCTGAAGGCTTTGCTAGATCTTGCAAAACCTTCAGCTTCGCCAGTCTACGGTGAGTCCCGAACCGCTCAACTGGCCCAGCCCATAAGCCGGAAGCGCACCGCACCACTCGCGCGGCATTGCCACCGCCGAACTGAGTCGAGCGAACCAAGTCCCCCCCACCGCAGGAGACGTTCATGGTCACCGTATCCCCGTCGCCGTGCGAAGCATCGCCACCTTGGGCGTACGCCCTCCAACTGCCCCACGACGCACGTGCCGTGCGCATCGCCCGTGTCACTCTCCATGCCGTTCTCTCCGGTCACGGCATGACTCAACTACTGGACTCTGCCGAGCTGTTGACCTCGGAGCTCGTCACCAATGCCTACCGTCACTCCGCCGGTCCCGCGACTCTCCGTCTGCGCGGCGTGGGCCGAAACCGTCTGCGGGTGAGCGTCTGGGACACCAACCCTCACATCCCTCCCCCGTTCGACAAGGGGCCGGGCACTCTGGCTGCTGTCCCGGCAGAGGCTGTCGGCGGGCGCGGGCTGTTCCTCGTATGCCATTACGCGGACGCATGGGGTGGCTGTTTGCTCGGGGACGGCCTCTTCGGCGTGGGTGGGAAGCTGCTCTGGTGTGAGGTCGGGCCGTCGGCCGGGAGCGGCGTGCGGGTCGCCGCGTGAGCGTCCTCCCGGCCGCCTCTGTCGTACATGCCCGGCACGAGGATCCGGAAATCGGCCACTACTGACCGCCCAACGCCAGAGGGCCCCGTTCCCGAAGCGACGGAAACCGGGCCCTCAAGTCAGGCGGAGAAGGTCAGAAGCGGCGCGTGATCAGCGCCTTCTTGACCTCCGCGATCGCCTTCGTGACCTCGATGCCGCGCGGGCAGGCGTCCGTGCAGTTGAAGGTCGTGCGGCAGCGCCAGACGCCGTCCTTGTCGTTGAGGATCTCCAGGCGTTGCTCGCCCGCTTCGTCGCGCGAGTCGAAGATGAAGCGGTGGGCGTTCACGATCGCCGCCGGGCCGAAGTACTGGCCGTCGTTCCAGAAGACCGGGCAGGAGGAGGTGCAGGCGGCGCAGAGGATGCACTTCGTGGTGTCGTCGAAGCGTTCGCGGTCCTCGGCGGTCTGCAGGCGCTCGCGCGTCGGCTCGTTCGTGTCCTTCGTGATGAGGAAGGGCATGACGTCGCGGTAGGCCTGGAAGAACGGCTCCATGTCGACGACCAGGTCCTTGAGGACCGTCAGGCCCTTGATGGGCTCGACCGTGATCGGCTTCTCGGGGCTGAGGTCCTTGATCAGGGTCTTGCAGGCCAGCCGGTTCTTGCCGTTGATCCGCATCGCGTCGGAGCCGCAGATGCCGTGGGCGCAGGAGCGGCGGAAGGTGAGCGTGCCGTCCAGTTCCCACTTGATCTTGTGGAGGGCGTCGAGGACGCGCTCCTTCGGGTCGATCTCCACCTGGAAGTCTTCCCAGGCCGCTTCCGCCGAGACCTCGGAGTTGAAGCGGCGGATGCGGAAGGTGGCCGTGATGTACGGGGAGTCGGCGAAGCCGGGCTCAGGCGTGCCGGCCGCGTCCGCCTTGTCCAGGGTCGGGGTTGCCATCAGTACTTACGCTCCATCGGCTGGTAGCGGGTCTGGACGACCGGCTTGTAGTCGAGACGAATGGACTCCGTGCCGTCGTCGCCCACCTCGCGGTACGCCATGGTGTGGCGCATGAAGTTGACGTCGTCGCGGTTCGGGTAGTCCTCGCGGTAGTGACCGCCGCGGGACTCCTTGCGGGCCAGGGCGGAGACCGCCATGACCTCGGCCAGGTCCAGGAGGTTGCCGAGTTCGATGGCTTCCAGCAGGTCCGTGTTGAACCGCTTGCCCTTGTCCTGGATCGAGACGTTCTTGTAGCGCTCGCGCAGCTCCGCGATCTTCTCGACCGCCGTCTTGATCGTCTGCTCGGTGCGGAACACCATGACGTTCGCGTCCATGGTCTCCTGCAGCTCGCGCCGCAGGGTCGACACCCGCTCCGTGCCGGTGGAGGAGCGCAGATGCTCGACCTGCTCGACGACCAGCGAAGCCGGGTCCTCGGGCAGCTCGACGTGGCCGACCGTCTGCGAGTAGTCGGCGGCGGCGATGCCGGCCCGCTTGCCGAACACGTTGATGTCCAGCAGCGAGTTGGTGCCGAGGCGGTTCGCGCCGTGGACGGAGACGCAGGCGACCTCGCCCGCGGCGTACAGGCCGGGGACGACCGTCGTGTTGTCGGCCAGCACCTCACCCTCGACGTTCGTCGGGATGCCGCCCATCGCGTAGTGCGCGGTGGGCTGGATCGGGATCGGGTCCGTGTACGGCTCGATGCCCAGGTAGGTGCGGGCGAACTCGGTGATGTCGGGCAGCTTGGCGTCCAGCTGCTCCGGCGGGAGGTGGGTGAGGTCCAGGTAGACGTGGTCGCCCTCGGGACCGCAGCCGCGGCCCTCGCGGATCTCGGTGTAGATCGACCGCGATACGACGTCACGCGACGCCAGGTCCTTCATCACCGGCGCGTACTTCTCCATGAAGCGCTCGCCGTCCTTGTTGCGGAGGATGCCGCCCTCACCGCGGGCGCCCTCCGTCAGCAGGATGCCCATGCGCCAGATGCCGGTCGGGTGGAACTGGAAGAACTCCATGTCCTCCAGCGGCAGCCCGCGACGGTAGACCGCCGCCTGGCCGTCACCCGTCAGCGTGTGCGCGTTCGACGTCACCTTGAAGAACTTGCCGCAGCCGCCGGACGCGTAGATCACGGCCTTCGCCTGGAAGACGTGGATCTCGCCGGTCGCCAGCTCGTACGCCACGACGCCGGCCGACCGCTTCACGCCGTCGACCTCGGTGATCAGCTGGTCGAGGACGTAGAACTCGTTGTAGAACTCCACGCCCTCCTTCACGCAGTTCTGGTAGAGCGTCTGGAGGATCATGTGGCCGGTGCGGTCGGCCGCGTAGCAGGAGCGGCGGACCGGGGCCTCGCCGTGGTTCCGGCTGTGACCGCCGAAGCGGCGCTGGTCGATCGTGCCGTTCGGCGTGCGGTTGAACGGCAGGCCCATCTTCTCCAGGTCGAGGACCGAGTCGATGGCCTCCTTCGCCAGGATCTCGGCGGCGTCCTGGTCGACCAGGTAGTCACCGCCCTTGACCGTGTCGAAGGTGTGCCACTCCCAGTTGTCCTCCTCCACGTTGGCCAGCGCGGCGGCCATGCCGCCCTGCGCGGCGCCCGTGTGGGAGCGGGTCGGGTAGAGCTTGGTCAGCACCGCGGTCCGGCTGCGCTTCGTCGACTCGATGGCGGCGCGCATGCCGGCGCCACCCGCGCCGACGATGACTGTGTCGTACTTGTGGATCTTCATTGGTCTCGTAGCCCCGGATCTAGCGGATGTTCGGGTCGAAGGTGAAGATCACCAGCGTGCCCAGCAGGATGGTGAACACCGTGGCGGTGTAGAGCAGGCCCTTCAGCCACAGCCGGGTGTTCGCGCGCTCCGCGTAGTCGTTGATGACCGTGCGCAGGCCATTGGCGCCGTGCAGCATCGCCAGCCACAGCATCAGCAGGTCCCAGACCTGCCAGAAGGGGCTGGCCCAGCGGCCGGCCACGAAGGCGAAGCCGATCTTCGACACGCCGCCGTCCAGCACGAGCTGGATCAGCAGGTGGCCGAGGACCAGGACGACCAGCACCACGCCGGACAGGCGCATGAACAGCCAGGCGGCCATCTCGAAGTTGCCCCGCGTGGACTTCGGGGTCTTCTTGGTCCGCTTGCGCGGGGCTTCGATCAGCGGCGCCGGGTTGTCGACGCTGTAGAGGGACTCGCCCTCTACGGGGCCGATACCGGCGGCGGTCTTTTCGGTGGTGGACATGCGCGTCAGCTCCCGAACAGTTCACGAGCGGCGTGACCGAGGACGGGGTAGATCGCCCCGACCATCAGTACGAGCCACAGGCCGACGACGGACCAGAGCATCTGCTTCTGGTAGCGCGGACCCTTGGACCAGAAGTCGACGGCGATGACACGCAGGCCGTTGAGCGCGTGGAAGAGGATGGCGGCGACGAGGCCGTACTCCAGCAGCGCGACGAGCGGCGTCTTGTACGTGGCCACGACGTCGTCGTAGGCCTCGGGAGAGACACGGACGAGAGCGGTGTCCAGCACGTGAACGAACAGGAAGAAGAAAATGAGGACGCCGGTGACTCGATGAGCCACCCAGGACCACATTCCTTCCCGGCCGCGGTACAGCGTTCCAGCCGGCACGGAAGTTCCTCCGGGAGCGGGGATTGGGGCCGCGCCGGCTTGTGTGGTCGGTCGGGCCCGGCCGGGTACGGTCCACCGGCCCCCAGCATCGTAGCGACGGTTGCCTGCGGTGCTTACGCCGGGCCCGTTGATGTGATCAATGTGGCAGGCGAACGGGCTATTGGGGGTGGTGTGTGCGGTTATGTGCCGGGTGCGGGTGTGTGGGGGCTGGTCGCGCAGTTCCCCGCGCCCCTGACGGCGTCCCTCAACCGTCCCCTGGCCAGTCTCCGGAGTTCCTCTGCTGCCACTACTCGTTCCTCTTCCGGATCGTTTGTCAATCGTGACCGGATTCCCTCCAGGATCTGGTCGAGGACTTCGCTGGGTGGCAGGTGGTCGACACAGATGACGAACGCGTGTCCGAATCGTGCCTCGTATGCGGCATGTGCGGCACGCAGTGCGGTGTGAGCGGCCGAGTACGTTCCGTCGGGGAGTTCAGGAAGCGTTTCTGCTGCCAGGGCCGCTGCCAGGTCCGCCGCTGTCAGGTCGTACGCCGCTTCGTCGGCGGCGGCGAGGAGGGACTCGAGGTCCGGGTAGGGGCGGTGGTCGGCTACCCGGTGGGCCCAGCGGGGGCTGTGGAGGCAGGTGAGAAGGGTGTGGAGGACGTCTTCCAGGGGGGCCGTGTTGAAGTGGTCCAGTGGGGAAGACGTGTCCCGGGTCTGCTCGGGTATGGCGACTTGGCCAGTGAGGTGTGTGGGCGTCACGTGATTCGGCAGGGGATGGTGTGAGAGATGTGCCACCACGTTATCGAGATCGGACATGACGTGTCCGACGGATGCCCGAATTTCACCCGCACGGGAGAGTTTCGGAACGCGTGGTGGACGGATGTCGCACGGCTCAGGGCCTAGGTTGGCGCCCGTGAGTCAGCACAGGCGCAGGATCTCGGCATGGACGGACAGGCGGCGGATGCTGGTCGCGGCGGCGACCGTGGTGGCGGTCGGGCTGGCTCTCGGGATCTGGGCGGCCGCGGGGGACGAGGGCGGGCCGGGGGAGGGTTCGGCCTCCAGGCTTCCCGCAGCCGGTACCACTACGACATCGGCGGCGGCCCCGTCGGAGACTCCCAGTCCCCGTCCCAGCCCGAGCCGCACCTACCCGCTGTCGAAGACGCCCCGCACCATCCCCGCCGTCCGCGCGCACACTCCCGCCCGTGGGCCCGGCTGGAAGCCGGCGCGCGGTCACCGGGTGGTCGTGAACGACGCGGAGCTCGTCGACGAGGGGCGGCTGCTCGCGGGTGAGCTGGGGCTGTCGTACGCGGGGGAGAAGGACGACGTGCGCGCCGGGGACGTACGGCTGGCGCTGAACGACGACGAGGGCGCGGATCCGGAGTCGTACGCCATGACCGTGCGTGGCGGGCGGGTGAACATCAGCGGGCCCGCCGACTCGGGCGTGTTCTACGGCACCCGGACGCTCAAGCAGGCGGTGCGCGGCGGCGGTACGGCGCCGGAGGGCGTCGTACGCGATGAGCCGGCGAAGCCGCAGCGGGGGCTGATGCTCGACATCGCCCGCAAGCACTTCACGGCCGGCTGGATCGAGGACCGGGTGCGTGAGCTGGCGGACCTGAAGTTCAACCAGCTGGGGCTGCACTTCTCGGACGACCAGGGGTTCCGGATCGAGTCCGACAGCCATCCGGAGATCGTGTCCAAGGAGCATCTGACCAAGGCGCAGGTGAAGAAGATCGTCGAGCTGGCGGAGCGGCTGCATGTGACGGTCGTGCCCGAGATCGACTCTCCGGGGCATCTCGGTGCCGTGATCGCCGCCCATCCCGAGCTGCAGCTGCGCAGCGCGCAGGGAGCGGCGCCGCGGGGTGCGATCGACATCTCCAAGGACGAGGCCGGCACCATCGTCGACGATCTGTTGAACGAGTACGCGGATCTCTTTCCCGGCGGCTACTGGCATCTCGGCGGCGACGAATACGCGGCGCTGACGTCGGACAACCCCGAGGCCGCCTATCCGCAGCTGGCTTCCGCCGCGACCGAGGCGTACGGCTCCGGCGCCACCGTCGCCGACCTCGCCACCGGCTGGCTCAACGACCGCGCCGACACGATCCGTACGCACGACCGGACGATGCGGGCGTGGAACGACGGCTTCTACGCCGGTACGTCCGTCGAGGCGGCCGAGGATCTCCAGGTCGCCTACTGGACGGGCAAGGAGATCGGGGCGCGGCTGCCGGTGGAGTATCTGAGCGCCGGGCGCGACCTCGTCAACTACAACGACGAGTTCCTGTACTACGTCCTCGGGCAGCCGCAGACCTTCGTCTATCCGACGGGGCAGCGGATCTACGAGCAGTGGACGCCGCGGGTGGTGCGCGGTACGCAGGCGGTTCCGGTGCGGTACGAGGACCAGATCCTCGGCGGCTCCTTCGCCGTGTGGTGCGATCTCGCTGACTCGCAGACCCAGGACCAGGTCGCGGCCGGGATCCGGATGCCGCTGGCGGCGACCGTGCAGAAGCTGTGGAACCCGGGCCGGCCGCAGCTGTCCTGGGCGGAGTTCAAGGCGTTGGCCGAGCGGCTGGACTGACGCCTGGAGTTGTGCGGACACGCTCGAATTGTCCGGTGCTGCTGCGAACTCCCGTACGACTGTGATGTATTCGGCCGACTGTGATGTTTTCGGCGTGAGCCGAAGCCAGGAGGGGGCCGGGATGGGTTTCTGGGGGTACTTCGTCGTGGGGCGCAGCGAGCGGCCGCTCGAGGAGCTGGCGGCGCTGTCCAGCGCGAAGGGGATGAGCTTACGGGCGTCCGCGCCCGGGGGCTGGCAGGTGTGGGAGTACCCGAGCGGGGACGGCGACGTCGGGAGCATGAACGCGCTGGCCCAGGAGAGCGGGGCGCCCGCGCTGTTCGGATACGTCATGGACAGCGAGTGTGTCGTCATCGAGGCGGCGGGGCCGGAGAGCGGGGCGTGGTCGACCTGCCTCGCGCGGGGCGCGATGGCCGGGTACCTCGGCGCCGACGAAGAGGGGCTCATGCTGGAGGACTACTTCCTCGAGCCGCGTGACGCCGCCGAGCGGGCCGTCGCCTGGGCCGCGGAGGCCGGGCACGAGGTGTCCGACGGGCCGTTGCTGGACGTTCTCACCTCCGATGCCGATCCGTTGGCCGAAAATCTATTCTTCCGTATGCTCGACCGGCTCGGCGTCGTCCCGCTGTGACACTCCCGGGCCGTCGCACGCAGTAAGGGGAAGTGCGGGCTCCGTAAAGGTGGGAGCCCCGCGAAGCCCCGCAGAGGGAGGCGTGGATGAGCCTGGTGGAACTGATCGCGCAGGCCGACGAACGCGGCCTGGCCGCCAGCGGGTTGGCCTGTTTGGATCGCTGCGTACCGCTGCTGGGCGGTGACGACGAGGTGCTGCGGCCGCTGTGGGGGAACCTCGCGGACGGCGGGGACAGCGCCGCGTGGGGCGAACTGCTGGAGCAGGCGCGCGGGAAGCTGGGCATCGCGGACGTCATGGACGACGCGGAGGTCGAGGACGAGGCCGCGCTGCTCGTCCGGCGCATGCTGGCCGCCGCCCCGGCCGTCCGGTCCGCCGCCGAGGCGCGGATGTGGGCCGACGCCTGCTCCGTCGCCGCGCTGCAGATCCACCGGCTCCTCGACGTCGCCGACGACGCCGACTCGCTCGACGCCCGCCGCGAGGGCCGTACGGAGGGCATGCCGCCGCTCGTCGCCGCCGAACTGCGCCGCCAGGTCGCCGTCCTGGAGCTGCTCGCCGGGCATGGCGCGAGCGGTCTGCGCCATGCCCTGGAGGTGTCGACGGAGGGGCGGCGCGTGCTGCGCGCGGTCGTGTCGCGGCGGGCGCGGGGGCGGCGCTGAGCGTTCGGCTCAGGTGACCAGCCACTTCACCACCGCGTCGCCGTACTCCGCCGTGCGGGCGTAGAACGCGGTCAGATCGCGGTGGGACGCCGCGAAGACGCCGTGGACCTCCGGCTCCGTGTCCGGTCCGCCGTACCGCGGCAGCAGCTTGTCGCGCACCGGCCGCCACAGAGCGTCGAAGTCGGCACCCGTGAGGAACGCGGCGACCCGGGCCACCTGCGCCGCGGTCAGCACCAGGAACGGCGGCCTGTCCGGCTCGGGATGGAGCACCGGTCGGCCGCCCAGGACCACATGGGCCCAGGGTCCCTCCTCGGCGTGGTGCGGGGGCGTGCAGGCGTAGAGGAGCTGGTGGTCGAGGTAGTGCTGGTCCAGCATTTCCTCGCGGTGCCGGTCGAGGCGCCGGCGCACGGTGTCCCAGTCGTCCTCGAAGAGCTTCTGCTGCCAGGTGGCGCTGTTGCGCAGGGCCGCGGGTGGTACGGCGCGCAAGTGGAAGTACATGCTCATCGGTGACAAGAGCGCACGGACTCCCCGAATCGTCACTGGGGCGTCAACCCGTCGTGCTGAGCGAATCCTGTGCGGGTAGTGCAGGCGGTGGGGCGGTCCTGCGCCGGTCTCGCGCAGTGGCCCGATCCGCGTGACGAAATACTCGCTGACCTCGCTTTCCCGAATGTGACGACACAGCAGACGACACAGCGGGAGAGCAGGCCCCAGGCCGCGGCGAAGCCGGTGCGGTGGGCGGCGGACGCGGTGGCGACCATGCGCGAGGGCGCGCGGCTGCGGCTCGACTACTCGGCGCAGAGCCTGTGGCGCGTCGACCGGATGATCGAGGAACTGCGCCGCGAGGAAACGCCGTTCACCGCCGTGGAGACCATGCTGCGCGGCTTCGGCGCGTACGCCGGTGAGGTGGTCGTCCGGCAGACCGGCGCCGAGTGGTGGGCGGGCGGCGGCGACCACTGGGTCCGCACGCCCGACGGCCGGCTGTGGGACCCGATCGACGAGGCCCGGCGCTGCTTCGCCGGGGACGGCTCGCTGCGGCTGCTGTGCCGGGACGCCACCCGCACAACGGCACGCCACTGACCGGCCGGGGCCCTGCCCACCGCACAGGATCCCGGCGGACCGCCTTGCTTACGGCGCCAGCGTCTGGCCCGGCTGGCCGGCCGTCGGCGTGCCCAGCGCGGACTTGCTGACCCCGGCCGTCGACGAGTAGCCCAGGCCCGCGCTCGGCGTCCTTACAGCGCCTGGCGATCTGTGAACATCACGGGACGGGGATGGGCCCTGCGTCACTCCCGTCACCGGTGGGACGCCGGGGGTGCTGTGACACTTCTGTGAAGCCCGGCGCTGATGACCGTGGGGGCTGTTCGCGTAAGCGGTGACGTCGCGCGCGGTCCGCCGCGGACTCGGTGCGAACGAGGACAGTTCTTGGGCCAGGGAAAGGAACCCCGCCGCGTGCAGGCGTACGACGGGGAACTGGGCGCGGCCGTCGCGCGGGCCCAGGACGGTGACGAGGCCGCCTTCGCGGTCGCGTACCGGATCGTGCAGCCCGGACTGCTCGGCTATCTGCGCGGGATCGTCGGCGACGACGCGGAGGACGTGGCCTCGGACGCGTGGCTGGAGATCGCCCGGGACCTCGGGCGGTTCAAGGGCGACGGGGCCGGGTTCCGGGGCTGGACGGCGACCATCGCCCGGCACCGGGCGCTGGACCATCTGCGCCGGCAGAGGGTGCGGCCCCGGTCGACGGCGACGGAGCAGGACGTACTGGATCTGCCCTCCGCGCACAGCACGCACGACCAGGCGCTGGAGGCCATCTCCACCGAGCACGCCTTGGAGCTGGTCCGCGGACTGCCGCGCGAGCAGGCCGAGGCCGTACTGCTGCGGGTGGTGGTCGGCCTCGACGGCCCCGCCGCCGCCCGCGTCCTGGGCAAGCGGCCCGGCGCGGTGCGCACCGCCGCGTACCGGGGGCTGAAGCGCCTGGCGCAGCAGCTGGGAGTCGAGGGTGTGACGGATGACGGCTCCCGGACGCTGGGGGAGTCGACATGAGCGATGACGCCGGCGGGCCGCCGGACAGGCCGGAGGGCCGGACGAGGAACGGGATCGGACATGGGTGAACGGCAGCGCGGAGACCGGGCCGCATCCGGCCGTCGGGGAGCGCGACCGGGCGACGCCGTGTCCGGACCCGGGCACGCGGCGTCCGGACCCGGGCGGGCACGCGACGGGGCCGGACTGGAGGCGCTGCTGGCCGCCGCGATGCGCGAAGGTGATGTCGACGCGGCGGGCGAGCAGCGAGCCGTGGCCGCGTTCCGGGCCGCCCGGGACGCCGGTGAGCACCGGGCCCGCACCCGTCGCCGCGACGACTGGCGGCCCCGGGAGCAGCGCGGCGTGCAGCGCTCTCTGAAGGCCACGCTCTCCCTCTTCCTCGCGAGCCTCACCCTGGGCGGCGTCGCGGTCGCCGCGATCGGCACGGTCGGTACGTCCTCCGACGGCGCCGACGACGGCCACCGGCGCCCGCCCGCCTCGTCCGGCCCGACCGAAGCACCGGCCGCCGGTCCTTCGGCGCCTTCGTCGACGGAGTCCGTACGTCCGGACCGTCCCGCCACCGCCCAGGACACCGAGGCGCACTGCCGCGCCTACGAGCACGTCAAGGGCAACGGCAAGGCCCTGGAGTCGACCGCCTGGCAGCGGCTGATCGCGGCGGCGGGCGGTCAGCGGAACGTTGCCGCGTACTGCGCCCGGCAGCTGACCGACAGCAAGAAGGGCAACGCCGATAAGACAGACAAGGCGGATAAGGCCGACAAGAACGGTAAGAACGGCGCTCAGGCCGGGGCCGGCAACCCCAAGGGGAAGAAGGAGTAACCGGGACAGCTGGGGTCGGGGTCAGGCGCCTTGATCTTTACTGTCCTGGACAGGTGCTGGACCCTTGACCTCTAGTGCTGTCAGTGCCCGTTGATAACGTGACATGCCATCAGGTCGGCGAGCAGCGGTTGGCCGAGGCGCTCGACGACATCGAGGGGCGGGCCTTCACGCGGTGGCACTCGCTGCGGTACGGCAGCATCTCGCCGACGCTGATCCGGGCCATGGCGGACGAACTGCTCGACCATGTCGCCGCGCGAACGGTGACGGAGCCGGGGCTCGACGCCGCGGCCGGCACGGTCGCCGTCACCGCCGCGGAGTCTGCTGGGATCGCCGGACGCGCCGCGCGGCATGCCATTCGGGAGGGCTGTCAACCCAGTCGATCAGGCTTCCTGTACACGGTGGTCGTCGTGACTGAGGTCACGCCGCGTCTTGCTGAGGTCGAGGCGGATGCGCAGGCTCACCGGGCCGGTTGTGTCGATGCCGGTGTCATCAACCAGGGCCTGCTCTACCTGGCGTGGCTGATGGACCATCGCGCCGAGTTTGAACCGCCGACTTATATGGCAGGAGCAGCAAGCGCCGGACGCGCTGGTCACGGCGACGGGTAACACCCCACATCACCGCAGGTCAGAGGGGGAGCTGTCGCGGAGACGGCCGGGGCCGCCACCCCCCACAGGAGAGGCCCCGGCCGTCGCGCGGCACGGGCCGCGCGGCGGCCCGTATCTCCTACAGCGCCATGAGTGCGTTTTCTGTCACACCTCGCGCCGTCCCGCGGTGGTTGCATCTTGTACGGTCATGGACGAGCAGCGGTTTCAGGTCGTAACGTGCCTTTCGCGCCGGACGGGGAAGGTGACTGATCACGTGAGCGACGGCCGAGAAGCCGCGGCCGGCTACTGACCATCGACCGAGGAATGCGGGTGCTGGGGGACGACGCGGAGCTGACTGCCGCGGTGCTTGCGGCACAGGACGGGGACGAGACCGCGTTCCGGACTGTGTACCGCGCGGTGCACCCGCGGCTCCTCGGGTACGTCCGGACACTCGTCGGCGAGTACGACGCCGAGGACGTCGCCTCCGAGGCCTGGCTGCAGATAGCCCGTGACCTGGAGCGGTTCAGCGGGGACGCGGACCGCTTCCGCGGCTGGGCCGCCCGGATCGCCCGCAACCGCGCGCTGGACCACATACGGATGCGCGGTCGGCGCCCCGCGATCGGCGGCGACGAGACCGAGCTGACCGGGAAGGCCGCCGAGTCCGACACGGCCGGCGAGGCGATCGAGGCGCTGGCCACGGACAGCACGCTCTCGCTCATCGCCCGGCTGCCGCAGGACCAGGCCGAGGCGGTCGTGCTGCGCGTGGTGGTGGGCCTCGACGCCAAGACCGCCGCGGAGACCCTCGGCAAGCGTCCGGGGGCGGTGCGTACGGCCGCGCACCGGGGCCTGAAGCGGCTCGCCGAACTGCTCGGCGCCCCTCCGGAGGCGGATCCGGAATCGATCGGCGGGCTCGACGCGCTGCCGCCGCAGAGAGAACCGCACGACCATGCGGTGACGTCCGCGAGTGTGACGCATACGCGTCCGCGGACGCAGAAGGACATGTGATGGCCGACGAGCAGTACAGATGGCTGGACCGCGAAACGGCGGAACTCCTCCTGCGCGGTGAGTCATTGGAAGCTGTCGACCCCGCCGACCAGGACCGGGCCGTCCGGCTCGCCGAAACCCTCAGTGCGCTGTCCGCCGTACCCCCGCAGACCGACGACGCCGAACTCCCCGGTGAGGCCGCCGCGCTGGCCGCGTTCCGCAAGGTGCGCGCCGAGAAGGGCGAGCCGGCGGTCGTCTTCGGCGGTGCCCGGCACGGGGCCGCCGACGCGGGCCTGGTCCGGATCGGCGCCCCCGCTCGCCCCGACGGGCGCCCCCGCTGGGCCCGCCCGTTGCGCCTGGGCCTGGCCGCCTCGGTGGCCGCCGTCATGGTCGGCGGCGTCGCCGCCGCGGCCGGAACCGGGCTCCTGCCCACCCCGTTCGACGCCGACGAACCAGTGCCCGGCGCCTCCGTCTCGGCCTCCGTGAGCCCCGACCGCCCCCTGGCGTCGACCCCGCCGAAGGACACCCCGGACGGCGGAAACGGAATGCCCGAGCCGAGCGGCTCCCCGAGCGGCCCGGCCGTCGGCGCACCCCCGCAGAACACCCACCCCGGCGGCGAGGCCCCCGAGGAGACCCCCGGCACCGAGCGCAAGGGCGACGGCTTCCGCAACTGGTGGGGCTCCGTCACCGATGCCTGCCGCGACGTGCGCGCCGGCAAGGAACTGCCCCCCGACCGCCGACGCGCGCTGGAGGGCATGGCGGGCGGCTCCGGGCGCGTGACGAAGTACTGCAAGGCCGTCCTGAACGCGTCCGACGGCGACGACGGGGCCGGCGACTTTGACGACCGCTCCGGCAGGGACAGGGGCGACACCAGGGACGACGAGCAGGACCGAGGCGGTGACGACGACGCCGGTGGCATAGCGCCCGGCGACACCGGGGACGACGACCCCCAGCAGCCCGGCCTCACGTCAGTGCAGCCGAAGCGGGCGACGACCTCCCCGAAGACGGAACCGACCCCGTCCCCTCCCGCGCCGACGCCCAGCCCCTCGTACAGCGCCCTCGGCTCCCCCGAGCCTGATTCAAGCCTCTGACCTGCGATTTTGCCCGCGCTAGAGCTTCTCGCGCGGCGAGCGTGACATTTTCGGCCGCCCTGGCGCAGTAATGAATGAGCCGACTGGTCATCGGCCGACGCACAGAGCCGGGGTTCCCCCCGTACCTACGGCTCGTGCACTGGCGCGGGCGGGACACGTTCCCCCGGTCCCGCCCGCGCCCCACACACCGCTTCTCACCAGTGGACGACGACCTTGTCGCCGTTCCTCACCTGCGTGAACAGCTGCGCGATCGCCGCCTCGTCCCGTACGTTGACGCAGCCGTGCGAGGCCCCGGCGTAACCGGTGGCCGCGAAGTCCGACGAGTAGTGCACCGCCTGGCCGCCGCTGAAGAACATCGCGTACGGCATCGGCGAGTCATAGAGCGTCGACACGTGATGCCGCGACTTCCAGTAGACGCTGAACACACCTTCCCGGGTGGGCGTGTACTGCGAGCCGAACCGCACCGGCACCGTCAGGACGGTCCGCCCGTCGATCATCCAGCGCAGGGTCCGGCTCGTCTTGCTGATGCACAGCACCCGGCCGGTCATGCAGCGCGTGTCGGGCGCGTCGGGCGGCTGGCCGCCCATCAGATACAGGTCCCAGTGGCCCGGCTCCCGCGTCATGTCCAGCAGCCGCTGCCAGGTGACGGCGTCGGTCTTCCCGGTCGTCGGCAGTCCGCGCTTGCCCTGGAACCCCTTGACCGCCTGCTCGGTCAGGTCGTCGTACGTCCCCGTCGGCCCGTCGAACAGCCAGGCGACCTGCCGCAGCCGGGCCTGCAGCTCACGCACGTCCCGCCCGGTGTCGCCGGGCTTCCACAGGACCTTGGGCGGGGTGGGGGACGGTGTGGACGGCTTGGCGCCGGGGGTGGAGCCGGACTTGTCGTCGTCGGCCGCCGGCGTACGGGAGAGCTCTATGCGCACCGGCGGCGGCTGTCCGCCCTCCGAGCCCGCGGCCTGCACCGTGCACCCGGTCAGCACGCACACTCCGGCGAGCGCGCCTGCCCACGATCTCTCCATGCTCCTGTTACGCATCCAGTCCCCGTCGTCTCACTGCCGAGCTGTATGTCACCTGAGATGTTCCCCGCGGGTGACGGGTTGCGAACTTGGCGGCATGGTGGTGACCGGGGCCGAGCAACGCGGGAGGCATACGCATGACGCGCGAGTCGGAGTCCGGACTGCCCATCGAGCCGGTGTACGGGCCGTCGGCGCTCGACGGCTGGGACCCGGCGCGCCAGCTGGGCGAGCCGGGGTCGTACCCCTTCACCCGGGGCGTGTACCCGTCCATGTACACGGGCCGCCCGTGGACCATGCGCCAGTACGCCGGTTTCGGCACGGCGGCCGAGTCCAACGCCCGCTACCGGGACCTGATCGCCCACGGCACGACCGGACTCTCGGTCGCCTTCGACCTGCCCACCCAGATGGGCCACGACTCCGATGCTCCGATCGCGCACGGCGAGGTCGGCAAGGTGGGCGTGGCGATCGACTCGGTCGACGACATGCGGGTGCTGTTCGGCGGGATCCCGCTGGACCAGGTCTCCACGTCCATGACGATCAACGCGCCCGCGGCCCTGCTGCTGCTCCTGTACCAGCTGGTGGCGGAGGAGCAGGGGGTGAGCGCCGAGAAGCTCACTGGCACGATCCAGAACGACGTACTGAAGGAGTACATCGCGCGCGGGACGTACATCTTCCCGCCGAAGCCCTCCCTGCGGCTGACCGCGGACATCTTCAAGTACTGCCGCGCCGAGATCCCCAGGTGGAACACCATCTCGATCTCCGGCTACCACATGGCCGAAGCGGGCGCCTCACCCGTGCAGGAGATCGCTTTCACCCTGGCGGACGGTATCGAGTACGTCCGTACGGCCGTAGCGGCGGGCATGGACGTCGACGACTTCGCGCCCCGTCTGTCCTTCTTCTTCGTGGCGCGTACGACGCTCCTGGAGGAGGTCGCCAAGTTCCGCGCGGCACGCAGGATCTGGGCCCGGGTGATGCGGGACGAGTTCGGCGCGCGGAACCCCAAGTCGCTGATGCTGCGCTTCCACACCCAGACGGCGGGCGTGCAACTCACCGCCCAGCAGCCCGAGCTGAACCTGGTCCGCGTCGCCGTCCAGGCCCTGTCCGCGGTGCTCGGCGGCACCCAGTCCCTGCACACCAACTCCTTCGACGAGGCGATCGCGCTGCCGACGGACAAGAGCGCGCGCCTGGCCCTGCGGACCCAGCAGGTGCTGGCCCACGAGACGGACGTGACGGCGACCGTGGACCCCTTCGCCGGCTCATACGTGATCGAGAAGATGACGGACGAGGTCGAGGTTGCGGCCGTCGAACTGATGACGAAGGTCGAGGAGTTGGGCGGCGCCGTCAACGCCATCGAGCGGAGCTTCCAGAAGGGCGAGATCGAGCGCAACGCGTACCGGATCGCCCAGGAGACGGACTCCGGCGAGCGGGTCGTCGTAGGCGTCAACCGCTTCCGCCTCGACGAGGAGGAGCCGTACGAGCCGCTGCGGGTGGATCCGGCGATCGAGCGCCAGCAGGTGGAACGTCTCGCCAAGCTGCGGGCGGAGCGGGACCAGCGGGCGGTGGACTCGGCCCTCGCGGCTCTGAAGAAGGCCGCCGAGGGCCCGGACAACGTCCTGTACCCGATGAAGGAGGCGCTGCGGGCCCGGGCGACGGTGGGGGAGGTGTGCAACGCGCTGCGGGAGGTCTGGGGCGCTTATGTGCCGAGCGACGCGTTCTGAGCGGCCTGGCCGACGCGGGCCAGGTAGTCCGTGAGCCCGGCCGCCCCGTCACCAGCCCACCCCACATAACCGTCCGGCCGTACGAGAAACAGCCCGGTCCCGTACGTCCCCAGCCGCGCCCCGCCGACGACCCGTACCGGCTCCGGAACCCGAGGGGCCGGAGTGCCGATGGCCAGCAGCGTCCAGTGCGGCCCTCGGAATGCGTCAAACAGCCGTACGCCGTCCAGCGTGCCGTCGGGTGCGCGGTCGCCCGCCCGCACCGGGCCCGGGGCGTCACGGGTCTCCCTCGTCAGCGTCGAGTCCCGGTAGCCGAGCCCGAGTTGCTGGGTCGCCGCGCCACGCCGTACCTCCCCGCGGTGCACGCTCGTCGACAGCCCCAGCATGTCCGCGGCGACGGCCCGCCGCTCCTCCTCGTAGGTGTCGAGCAACGTCTCTGCCGCCCCGTCCCGTAGCACCGCACCCAGCTTCCACCCCAGGTTGTACGCGTCCTGCACGCTGGTGTTGAGCCCCTGTCCGCCGGCCGGCGAGTGGACGTGCGCCGCGTCTCCCGCGAGGAAGACCCGGCCGTCGCGGAAGCGGTCCGCGAGGGCCGCTCGCGGGCGGAAGTCCGAGGCCCAGCGCACTTCGGTCACATCGACGGGGGCCAGGTGCGAGCGGGCGGCGACGAGTTCGCGGATGCCGTCGAGGGACAGGTCGGGATCGGTGCCCTCGGGGAAGCGGGCGGTCAGCTGGAAGTCCTCGGTGCCGGCGAGCGGGCAGATCGCGAGGTAGTCCGCGCCCTCGCGCGGCGGGAAGATGTGCCAGTTGTCGCGGTCCAGGCCGGTGATCCGTACGTCCGCCACGAGCATCGGACTCGGATCCACCGTCTCCCCGGTCATACCGATGCCCAGCGCCCGGCGCACGGCCGAGCGGCCCCCGTCGGCGGCGACGAGGTAACGGGCCCGGATCTGCTCCCCCGAGGCGAAGCGCGCGGTCACGCCCACCGCATCCTGCTCGACGGACACGACCTCACGACCGAACTCGACCGGTCCGCCTGAGCGGCCTTGGCTGAGTCGGCTGCGCTTCGGCCGCGCCCTGAAGGGCGCGGGGCCGTATCGATATGCGGCTCCGCCGCGCGGGCGCGACCAGCCCCCACCGGCCTGCATCTGATCGACGGACGATCGTGGCGCATCCAGCGGAGCGCTCAGTTCCGCCAGCCGGGCGAACAGGATCTCCTGGGTGCGCCACTGCGGCACCATCCACGGCGCGGTGTACGGCGCGTCCTCCGTAGGCTCGGCCGCGTCGAACATGTGATGCTCGCCCATCCGTCGGCCGTCCTGCCAGATCATCCCGACCGGATAGCCGCCGCCGGCCGCCCGGATCGCGTCCAGCACGCCCAGGTCGTCGAAGACCTCCATCGTGCGCGGCTGCATGCCCTTGCCCCGCGACCCCGGGAACAGCCGGTCCGCCCGCTCCACCACCAGGGCGTCCACGCCACGCCGGGCCAGGTCCACGCTGAGGGCCAGTCCGGTGGGGCCGGCGCCGACGATCAGTACGTCCGTGGAAACAGTCATGATCCACTCTCCTTAACGCTGTTAAGTGCCGTCGCCGACGAGAGTGCCCTTAACGCTGTTAAGCTGTCAAGCGTGAGCACGGAACGCCGAGCGCCCCTCGACCGCAAGCGGGTCGCGGACACCGCCCTGAAGCTCCTGAACGAGGTCGGTCTGGACGGCCTGACCCTGCGCGCCATCGCCAGGGAGCTGGACGTCAAGGCGCCCGCCCTGTACTGGCACTTCAAGGACAAACAGGCGCTGCTCGACGAGATGGCGACGGAGATGTACCGCCGGATGGCCGCCGGGACGTCACTCGATCCCGGGGACACCTGGCAGGAGCGGCTGCTGAAGTCCAACCGCGGTCTGCGCACGGAGCTGCTCCGCTACCGCGACGGCGCCAAGGTGTTCAGCGGCTCACGCTTCACCGCGTTGGAGCACGCCGACCAGATGGAGGAGAACCTGAGCCTGTTCACGGCCGCCGGGTTCACCCTCCCCCAGGCGGTCCGCGCGACCCAGACGACGTACCTCTACACCCTCGGCTTCGTCACCGAGGAACAGGGCGTCGAGCCACTGCCGGGCGAGCGCCGCGAGGGCTTCGACGTAACAGAACGCGCCCGCCTGATGGCCGACTACCCTCTGTCGGCCAAGGCGGGCGCGGAACTCTTCCAGGATTACGACCAGCACTTCGAGGAGGGCCTGGCCCTGATCATTGAGGGAATCGAGGCGAGCTACGGAGTCGCCTGAGGGTCAGCGCCCCAAAGGGGCGCGGGGAACTGCGCGACCAGCCACAACGGCGCCGCACCCGAACAACGACCCAGCGCGGCACTACCCGCGGAGCCTACGCACCGCCCGCGTGACGATCGGCGGCAGCAGATCCCGCCCGATGCGCCGGGCAAGCGAGGGCCGGCGCTTGGGGGCGGGGGGAGCCACCGGCTCGGGCTCCTGGTAATAGCGCGAGCGCGGAAAGTCCGGCGCCTGCATCCCCTTCTTCGCCCGGGTCCGCACCAGCCGATGCCCCGCGGCCTCCTGGACGCTCAGCCCGACATCCGTGCGCTCTCGGATCATGGTGAGCAGCTCCTCCTGCACGGCCTCGGGATCGCCCCACGTGCCGTACAGCTTCTGCGTGCTGAGGCAGATCGGGCGCAGCCCGCGGTTGAGGACGGCCTCCCACGTGGCGACCGAGACGCCCGGGGTGTGCTCGGAGCGGAAGTCGTCGAGCACGACGATGCCGTCCGGCAGCAGCAGCTCGTGCGCGGCGCCGATGTCGTCGCGCACATGCTCGTACAGGTGCGAGGCGTCGATGTGGAGGAAGCGGCAGCTGCCGGGGTCGACCTCTTTCGAGATCAGGGAGCTGGGGCCCTGGATCACCTTCGGGAGGACGTCGTGGAAGGCGAGGTAGTTCCGCTCGAAGGCCTGCCGGGTGAGGGAACCGTACGACTTGTTGTGCTCGGCCCGGTTCGCGCCGTCGGGAGCGTCGCTCTCGAACAGGTCGCACACCGTGAACCTCTCGCCGTCCCGCAGGTGCTCACCCAGCAGGATCGCGCTCTTGCCCATGAAGACGCCGAGTTCCACCAGGTCTCCGGGCTGCCCCAGTCTTTCCTGCCGGTCCAGGAACCAGGTGAAGAGCATCTGGTCCAGTGGGGGGAACCAGCCAGGGACGTCCTTGAGTTCTCCGGGGTCCGCGGAGATCTGCTGTGGGTTTGCCATGAAGCGAGCCTGCTCAATCGATGCCGGGCAATCTGTCAGCCGACTGAACGTCAGGTGAACAAAGTCCTCCAAACGGACAGCCTTGCGGCCACCAGCGTAGGGGGACGAGCCCGTCAGCGCGTCTTGGCGAGCGCGTTGCGCAGCCGCGGTGTGAGTGGCTTCTCGACGAAGCGGTGCAGCAGCCAGGCCAGCAGCAGCATCGAAGCGATCGTCAGGATGAACGTCAGCCCCGACGATACGTACATCTCCCTGTGGAGCGCGTGTATCACCACCCAGCCGAGGTGCTCGTGGACCAGGTAGAAGGGGTACGTGAGGGCTCCGGCCACGGTCAGCCAGTGCCAGTTCGCCCAGTTCAGCCAGCCCAGCGCGATCGCGGCGACGGCCACGAAGCCGAACGTCACGATGGCCACGATCACCAGCTGGGAGCGGTTGGCGAAGGCGTCCGGGCTGGGCGCGCGCCACAGGCTCTCCACCACGGTGTGCTGCCCGACCAGCCAGCTCACCGCCACGATGCCCCAGCCGTAGACGTCCTTGCGGTCGCGGTGGATGAGGTAGAGGCCGACGCCGCCGATGAAGAAGGGCGCGTACTCGGGCATCAGCACGATGTCGAGGAATGGTTCCTTCGCGCCCTTCGCGATCGCCGCCAGCAGCGTCCAGCCCGCGCAGAACATGACCACCCGCTGCCGGGTCGCCCCCGGCAGGACGACGCACAGCGCGAACAGCGCGTAGAAGCGGACCTCGGCCCACAGGGTCCAGCAGACGCCCAGCACCCGGTCCACGCCCAGCGGATACTGAAGCATCGTCATGTTGACCAGGGTCTCGCTCGGCGACAGCGCCTTGTAGGTGACCATCGGCAGGGCGAACACGGCCGTCACTATCAGGATCGCGGCCCAGTACGCGGGCATCAGCCGGGAGACGCGGGAGGCGAAGAACGACTTCAGGGGCCGGCCCCAGCCGCTCATGCAGATCACGAAGCCGCTGATGACGAAGAAGATCTGGACGCCGAGACAGCCGTACGAGAAGAATTCGTGGAGGGTGGGGAACTGGTGCTTGGCCGAGCCGCCCCAGGCGGTGGTGACCTCTCCGCCCCGGCCGCCGTAGTGGTAGGCGGCCACCATCAGGGCGGCGACCAGCCGCAGGCCGTCGAGGGCGCGCAGTCGGGGTCCGTGGGGTTTCGTCCGTTCTGGCTTCCGGTCCGGGACCGGGGCCGTCTCGGACGCGGGTCGGACGGTCATGCTGGTCACGAAAATCCCCTCGACGGGCTCTCCTGTGGGTGGCCCCAGCACATTAGTCCGAATCACAGACTAGCCTTGGTTGACGCGGCTACGATTATCCGTCTGGTTGCAGGGAGTTCACCTTCAGGTCGTTTTGACTTCCTAATTTTTTCCTCCATCCCCCCACGGATACGTAAACGGTTTCAAGATCCCCCCACTTGCCTGTACACGGCAGCAAACATGAAGCATTGGCTTGGCAAAAAAACAGGAGCGCCATGACGAGGGTCCAGAACAGACGGGCACGTGCGCGTGGGGGGGAGCTGGACGACTGCTTGCGCGCGTGCGCTGTACACAGCGGCAAACTCGTCGGAAGCATCGACCGCCGCCGCATCGAGCTCTCCGAGCAGTTGCGGAAGCTACTGGTGGTGTGGGGAACAACACCCGCCACGGCGGCGCCCGCCCCCGCGTCCGGTGCCACAGCGCTGCTCAAGCGCGCGGTCAAGGGCTCGGCGGCGGTCCCCAGCGGCGGCATGGCCCCTGAACTGCTCGACGCCCTGCTCGCCGTGGCCAACCAGGCGCTCAAGTGCGGCTACGACGACGAGCTCGACCTCGCCCTGGTGATCAGCGACACCGTGCTGGCCCACCGCAAGAACTCCCGCGCCGGCTGGCGGCTGCGTGCCCGCCTGCTGGAGGCCCTCGGCGAGGAGACCGAGGCGCGGGAGGCGTACGAGCGCTACCTCGGCCTCACCGACGAGGACGGCTTCGGCGTCACCGCGAAGATCGCCGGCCTGAAGGTCGCCGCCGACCGCGAGCGGCAACTGCTGGAGCTGCTGAAGCGTCAGGTCCCGGGCGCCCAGGCGTTCGCCCGCGGCAACCCCACCGAGACCTGGGCCGAGGGCCTCACCGCCCACGCCCTCGGCGACTGGGCCGCGGCCGAGCCCCGCATGGTCGGCGCGCTGCTCGCGCTGGCGGACGACGGCGCCCCCGTCGCCGACCGCCAGGACCTGTTCAGCCAGTACCTGGACCTGCGTATCGCCGTCGACAGCGATGTCACCGCGCTCACCGAGGTGCTCGAGCTCTACGCCGAGCAGCGCCGCAGCCGGATGCGCGGCCCGGTCGCCGACCCGTCGATCGGCGGGGTGAAGTGGATCAGCCTCGGCGAGTTCCGCAACCGGATCGCCGGCAAGTCCGTCTGTCTGATCGCCAACTCCGGCCGGGTCGGCGCCAGTTCGATGGGCGCCGAGATCGACGCGTACGACATCGTGGTGCGCTTCAACTCGTACAAGATCGACCCGAAGCACACCGGCAGCCGCACCGACATCCACGCCACGATCCACAAGCACGGCTTCAACTGGGACAAGCCGGTCGACACCCGGCTCGTCTTCGGCGGAATCTCCGGCGACTGGAAGTGGTCGCTGCGCAACCGGCTGGTGCCCGGCGCGCAGACCCACCTCGGCGACGAGTCGCTGCGCTGGCCCGTGCGCAACATCGGCCGGCTCTCCAGCGACCAGTGGTCCGGCATCCCGACCACCGGCTTCAACATGCTGTTCCTGCTGGACTTCCTGGACGTCAGCCCCACCCTGGACCTGATCGGCTTCGACTTCTACGAGAGCGGCGCCTACCGCGTCCAGGAAGCGATGAAGCTCGCCATCACGTCCGTCCACGAGTACACCAGCGAGAAGGCATGGGTCATGGAGCGGGCCCAGAGCGTGACCGACATGAGGATATCCCTGCGATGACGACCACTTCCCTGACCGGGGCCCCCACCGAGGCAACGCACTCCGCGGCCGACCTCACCGGCAAGCGGCGGATCGCCTTCGCGTCCTACGTCGACGAGAACTACCTGCCCGGCTTCCTCGTCCTGCTGCGCAGCCTCGCGCTGTCCAACCCGAGCGTGTGCGAGGACTTCGTCGTCCTCTACGACGATCTGCGCCCCGGCTCGATCGCCAAGATCCGCGCCCTGCACCCGCGCATCGTGCTGCGCCGCGTCAACGACGCGCACTACGACTCGTACAAGAAGGGCGACCAGGACAACTACCTGGTCCGCAAGGCGTACTTCATCCTCGACGTCTTCCGGATGCGTGAGTACGACACCGTCATCACGCTCGACACCGACATGGTCGTCCTCGGCGACCTCGGTGAACTCCTCAAGCTCCGCCATGGCCTGGCGGCCGTGTCGCAATTCTTCTACGGGCAGCACAAGCTCAACTCGGGCCTGCTGGTCATCCAGCGCGAGTACCTGAGCGACGAGTTCTGCGCCAGGATCGACGCGACCGGACGCAGCGGCGACTACGAGCTGGACAAGCACGACCAGGGCATCCTGAACGCCGTCCTCGACGGCGACTTCGTCCGCCTCGACGCGCGCTACAACTTCGTCAAGCGGCGGCTCTCCGGCGACCAGCCCGTCCCCGAGGACACCGCGATCCTGCACTTCACGGGCCGTCACAAGCCGTGGCAGGGCGGCGAGTCGGGGTACAGCCTGGCCGAGGAGAAGTGGCGCGAGTACGAGCTGGACGACGCCGACTTCCACGCCGCCTACCTCTCCTCCTCCGGCGGCCTCCACCACGACCTGGTCGTGCACTACGGCACCCCGCACGTCGCCCGCACCGGCGACGTCGAGACCGCCCGCAAGGTGGCCGCCGCGCACATCGCGACCGGCAACTACCAGGACGCCGTGGACATCCTGGAAAGCGTCCGCATCCCGCTCGACGCGGCCTGGCCGCACGAGGTGCTCGGCCACGCCCTGATGAGCGTCTCCCGCTACGACGAGGCCAAGGCGCAGCTGCTGCTGGCGACGGCCGCCCCCAACCGGGCCGCCACCGCCTACGCCCGGCTCGCCCAGATGGCCTGGGTGCACGGCGACAACGCCTCGGCGCTGAAGTACGCGACGAGCGGCCTGTCCGTCGACATCACCCACCGCTCCAGCCGCCTGTGGGCGCAGCGCGCGTCCGCCGTCCCCTCGCAGGAGCAGGGCTCCGCCGAGGACCAGCTCGCGCACGTCGCCTTCTACATGGACCGGCAGGGCAACGCGGGCGACAAGCTGCTCCCGGAGAGCGTCCGCAGCGCCTTCGGGCCGGACACCGGCTCCCGCCGCTGGCACTCCGTGCACGCCCACCGGCTGTTCGACGAGGCCGCGCTGGAGCGCGTCAACGCCCGCCGCGGTCTGGTCATCGGCGGTGGCGGCCTGTTCATCCCGGACACCATGCCGAACGGCAACAGCGCCTGGCAGTGGAACGTCCCTGACGACCTGATGCGCCGCATCGACGTCCCGATCGCGGTGTACGCCGTCGGCTTCAACGCCTTCGACGGACAGTCCTACCGGGCCAACCGCTTCCGCGACTCGCTCCGCCTGCTGGTCGAGAAGTCCTCCTTCTTCGGGCTGCGCAACCACGGCTCGATCGAGAAGGTGCGGTCCATGCTCCCGGCCCACCTGCACGACAAGGTGCGTTTCCAGCCGTGCCCGACCACGGTGACGCGCCAGCTCGTACCCGGCTGGCAGGACCCGGCGACCCGCGACGACACCATCCTGATCAACGCCGCCTACGACCGCGCGGGCCTGCGCTTCGGCCATGACTACGCTTACTTCCTGGCCCAAATGGCGAAGGCGGTCCGGGACTTGGGCGACCTGGCCGAAGTCCAGTGCGTGGCCCACTCGCTCGACGACGAGAAGATCGTCTTCGACCTGCGCCGCGAGCACGGCATCTCGATGCCCGTCATCCCGATGTACGACTTCGACAACGACGGCATCCGGGACCTCTACGCCCGCACCAAGCTCGTGATCGGCATGCGCGGCCACGCGGGAATGATCCCGTTCGGCTGCGGCACACCCATCATCAGCCTGATCTCCCACCCGAAGATGGCGTACTTCCTCCGCGACATCGAACGCCCCGAGTGGGGCGTCTCCGTCCACGACCGCAACCTCGCCGCGGTGCTGGTCGAGCGCTCCAAGGACCTGCTCAAGGACCACGCGGCGACGGTTGCCGACGTACACGGCCGGCAGCAGGAACTGTGGAAGGTCACCGAGGCGAACGCGGCGGATCTGCGCGCGATCCTCGGCGGCTGATCCATGGCGGACGCCCTCGTGTCCTCGTAGAGGATGTCGACGACGCTCCCGCGGCCTTCAGGCCGCGGGAGCGCGTCCGCTCTGCCCTTGCATGCGCTACATGTCGTCAGGGAGCAGCCGGAACGCGTCGTGCCCGGTCAGTGGACGGACCATACGGAAGTGCTGGTCCGAGGTGAACACGACGGCAGTTCGATACGCCGCGGCCAGGGCGACGTTCATGGCGTCAGCCATTCCGATGCCTGTGCCGCCGTCTGCGTCCGCATACCCTTCCGCGACAGCGATGGCGGAGCTGAGGTGGGGGCCGACTGACGGCACTTCGAATCGGCGAGTGGCGACGTTGCGTTCGATGAACCGCGCAGCCGCCAGAGCCTTTCGGGCTCCGGCTCTCGACGTGATCAAGTAGTCCAACTCGGCCAGCACCAGCGGGGAGATGATGAGGTGGCTGATGGTGGCGAGAGCCTTCTTGTGCGCCTCGTGGCCGGTGAGCTTCGGGTCGAGGAGCCGGTAGAGAGCATTGGTGTCAGCGACGGCGACCAGACTCAAGACCCCATCCCCTTGAGCGTGTCCTCGATCTCCTCATCGGTCAGGTCGGGAAGCCCGAGGGCGGGGAGTTCAATCTCGCCCATCGGGTCGGTGGGGTACGGAGGCACGTCGTCCTCGGAGATGGGCACGACACGTGCGACGGCCACGCCATTCTTGGTGACGGTGACCGTCTCGCCGCGAGCCGCCGCGGCGAGGATCTGCGAGGACTTCTGGTTGAAGTCACGGGCGGTAGCTTCCATGTATTACATGTTACTACATGGCGGGCGTGGGCAGCACTGAACGCCGGAACCTCGCCCGAGCCGGGCACGTCCCGCATGACCATCCAGACCTTGACCATCGAGACCTGGGGAGTGGGCCCCGGCGGGGAACGTGTCGGCTGGACCCGGCGGCCTACGGTCCGGCGATCCCGGCCCCGGAGCGGGGCGCTGACTCGCTCGCTGTCCCGCGCCGGGTATGGCCGGCGCGGCCGCTGGCGGCAGTCCAAGATGGCCGTCCGTCCTTGTCCATGCCCCTGGCGGCGGGGTGGCGGCCCCGTGGCGCCGATCTTCCAGCCGAACTCTTCTCTGGTGGCCCGCATCTCAGCTCGCGTGGCGGCCTTCGTGGGCCGCGAGTTCCTCGGGGGTGCCCACGAAGGCAGGCCCGCAGCCCTCCGGCAGGCGCTCGACCACCAGAGCGACAGCTTCCTCGGCAGTCGCCACCCGGCCCACCGACTCGTTCCGGGAGGGACCCCAGACGCAGTAGGTCCCTCCGTACTCGGACAGGATGAAGGGGATGTCCCAGGTCCACCGCCCTCTGGTGCAGCGGCTGAAGTGCAGCTCCGCCATCCCGGTCCAGACGAACAGCTGCCGAAGCCGCGGTTCCGCGTAGGCCAGGTCCAGCAACTCGGCCCGTACGCGCCCGTCGTCCCGCACTTTCTGCCAGCTCGCCGCTACGATCGCGTCCCGCTCCGCATCTCTGTCCATGAGCCCATCACGTCCCCTCGGTCATGCCTTGGTGCGCTCCAGTGCATCGGCACCGCAGAGGATGACGGAGCCGACCGACGAACCTGCCGAGAGCCACCCATGGTGGCGGTGCAGGCGCTGCAGACCGCCCTGGGCCTCCCGGCGGGCCGGAACGCGGACCGCTTCTGGCGGCGGATGAGGCGGGCGTGCGGGCCCGTGGCCTGTGACAGCCTCTGGCCCGTACGCCCGCGATGGTGCTATCGCCGCGCGGTGATCACCGGTGTCCAGTTGCCGGATGCCGTGCTGGAGTCGCCGCGTACGCCGGACAGCGGCTGCGTCTGCTCACTGTCGACCGTGACGAGGAGTAGCCGGTGGTGGCTCGGGTCGTTGCCGTTGCACTGCCCGGGATCGCAGCCCCAGGCGATCAGGCGCTTGTCGTCCACCCACGCGATCAGGCGCTCGGCGGGCATCACCGCGACCTGCTCGCCGGTCTTCGCGTCCACGATCCTCGACTTCACCGCGACCCGCTTTCCATCAGGGGACAGCCCGGCCTCGTAGTAGCTCACATACCTGTCGGCCACCGGCTGCCGGGCATGCCCGCCCCGCAGGTCGTAGTACATCCGGCCCAGATCGCTCGGCTCCCAGACGAGGCCGGGGTCACCGGCGCTGAAGCTGAGGTCCTCGCGCCCGCCGAAGCCCTGCATCTTGCCCTCGGTGTCCGAAGGGCGGTCGGCGAACTCGGCCGTGCCGGACTCCACGTCGATGACGTAGAAGCCGGTGCGTACCGACAGGTCTCCGTTCTCCACCACCTGGCCCGGCACGGGCTCCAGCGCCTCCTCCGCTCGGCCCACGTCCGACTCGACCAGCGGCATGCGGTCCGGGTTCGCCGAGTACGCCGTGGCGAGCAGCCGCTTGCCGTCAGCCGAATACGAGACTCCGGCCACCCCCTTGTCCACCGGGATCCAGTGCGCGACCTCCATCGTCGCCAGATCGAGGATGCCGATTCGCCGGACAGGGAAGTCCCGCTCCAGCACGGCCGCTGTCTGCATCCCCGGGGCCACGGCGATCCAGCCCCAGCGGGTCTTCTCGTAGCGCCCGGTGTTCGGGTTGTACAGGCGCCAGACCGGGGTGGTGATCTGCTCCTTGCCCGGCAGCATCTCGGTGTGCTCCTCGCGGTACGCCGACACCGCCACGTCGCCGGCTGCGATCAGTTCCCGCGGCGGGGACTGGCCGGGCCGGGCGACCACGTCGTCCTGCGGGATCTCCACGGCGGGCCGGGGATCCCCGGGCCCGGACTCGATCAGGGGCACGGCCACGGCGATGGCCAAAATCGCCGCGACGGTCGTGATCACCCCCGCGTAGCGGCGGGTGCGGCGGCGGGCGCGGGTGCGCAGCACCCGGTCGGCGAGGCCGGGCCGCGGCGCGGCCGCTTCCTCGGCCATGCCGCGCAGCGAGTCACGCAGCAGTTCTTCTACGTTCACGGTCCGACCTCCGAGAGGCTCTGCGGGCTCTCGCCCGGTGCGAAGGCGGAGAGTTCGGGGGCCATGGAGCGCAGCTTGCCCAGCGCGCGGTACGTGGTGCTGCGGACCGTGCCCACCGAGCAGCCGAGCAACTCGGCCACGTCGCCTTCGGGCAGGTCCTCGTAATAGCGCAGCACCAGCATGGTCCGCTGCCGCGTGGTGAGCCGCCGCATCGCCCGGCCGACGATCAGGCGCAGCTCCACCGCGTCCGCGGTGTCACCGCCGCCGTGGCCGGTGCGGGTCTCGGGCAGCTCGGCCACGCTCTGCTCCCGTGACGGCCACTTCAGCCGCCACCACCCGATCTGCTGGCGGTAGAGGATCTGGCGGACGTACACCTCCGGTTCCTCGATCCGCTGCCAGTGTCCGGCGGCCTTGATCAGGGCGTTCTGCAGCAGGTCCTCGGCCGCTCCGCGGTCCCCGCCGCTGAGCAGCAGCGAGAGCCTGAGCAGCACGGCGGATCTGCTTTCCACGAACTCGCGGAAGCTGTCCTCACTCGCCTGGTCCATCGCCCACCCCCCTCCGTCGATGATGTGCAGCACCGGTACTGACCCTGAAGACGCCTGCGGAAGCGCGGCACTATGCGTCGAAGGTGACTTCACCTGCCGAGCCACGGAGTTCGAATGCAGTGAACCTTTTCCAACGTGGCTGCGGCGCAGGCGAGTTGGGCTACTCCCCGGCCATCTGACGCGATGAAGCTCCTGGTAGACGAGTTCACGACCAAGATCGCTAGCTCGCCCAGGAGCTCTACCCGCTGGCGGCGCCTGGCGGCCTCCCGCCGGGATCAAGGGCTGCGCGCTTGGCTCCGTAGACATGTCGGCTCGTGTCGCTGGCGTGATGAAGTCGGGTGCCTTCCTGATGGCTTGGACCGGCAAAAAAGGGGGGGATGGAACGCGATGAGCCGGATCCGTTCGTCCATCGAGTGCGCAGCGAGATCCATTTGGGAGGCGGTGGAGTTCTGCGGCATCAACAAGATCATTCCGGTGCACTCCCAACCATCTCAGCTGGTGCAATTTGCTGCTGGACCTCGCCGCCCCGACCCTCCGGCCCCGTGATTCTTTGCCGCTGACTCCGGGGGCACCGCTCGGTCGGCGTGTCGCACAATGGTGCGGTGATCGACGATGCTTCGCCGACAGCGGCCCAACTGCCGCCCCAGTTGGTCCAGGACGACGAGTTGACCGGCCATTCCGTAGTGGCCAACAACGTCATGAACCGTGAGCGGGTCCTGACGGGCGTCAACAGCTACGGTCGCGAACTCGGCTTCGACCCCGCCGAGTTCCTGAACAGCCACGGCCCCATCCCGGCCTGGCTGGACATGTGCAGCGGAGAAGGGCTTGCCCTCCACGAGGCGGCGCGGCGGCTCCCGGAGGCCACCATCACGGGCGTGGACCTGGTCGGCCCGCTGCTGCCGCCCGCGCTGCCCGACGGTCTCGAACTCATCACCGCAGACCTCGGCCGTTGGTCCCCAGAGCGCCGCTATGACCTGATCACCTGTGTCCACGGGCTGCACTACATCGGTGACCGGCTCTCCCTGCTGGCGCGGGCCGCCTCGTGGCTCACCGAGACCGGCCTGCTGGTCGCCCATCTCGACCCCTCGACGCTGCGGCACCCCGACGGCAGCGACCTCTCCCGGCCGGTCCTGCGGGCATTGCGCGCCGCCGGCTTCCACTACTCGGCCCGCGACCACCGCCTCAGCCTGCGCGGCGGGCGTCCCGTCACCCTGCCCTTCACCTACCTCGGCGCCGACCCGCAGGCCGGCCCCAACTACACGGGCCAGCCGGCCGTCGCGTCGTACTACCGCCCCGACTGCTGAGCATCAGGGCCGGCGATAGATCCGGATCGAGTGCCCGACCTCGTCCACCGCGCTGCTGCTGTCGATCAGCGCGGCCAGCGGGGCCTCCGCTGTGGCGGCCGCGGTGTCCGACACGACGAGCAGTCCGCGGACCTTGTCCGGGGAGACGGTCATGGGGTCGGAGGCGTGGATGCCGTAGTAGGAGGGCTCGCCGCTGCCCTTGTAGACCAGCCAGACAGTCTCGCGCGGGTAGCGGTGACGCAGGCGGTCGGCGAGCCTGGCGAGGTCCTGGCCCCAGTCGACGTTCGAGTCGTGCAGCCACAGGTGGCTCTTCGCAGGCCCGCCGAACGCCTCGTTCGCATACGGCAGGTAGTACGGGTACGTGCTGAGTGAGCTGACGCCGACGAACGCGACGAGCGTCGCCGTGACGGCGTACGCCCACCGCCGCCGGACGGCGATCACGGCCGCCGCCGCGACGGCGAGGAAGAACGGTACGAAGATCGCGTACCGGACGCCGAGGTCGCGGTCGCCGGTCATGGCCGCGGCGAGCAGAACGACCGTGGGAAGCAGCACGTACGGGACCGCGGGTCGCAGTTGCCGGATCGCGCAAAGAGCCACGGCACCGGCCGCCCACAGGGCGAGCATGCCGAGCGGCGTCTTCACCAGCAGGGCGGCCGGCAGGTAGTACCAGAGCGCGCCGTTGTAGGGCCGGCCGTAGAGGAAGCCCTCCCGCACCACGGTCTCCCCCTTGCCGAACTGGAGCAGCATCCCGTCCCGGTACTCGCGGGGGAACGGCAGCAGGTCGGCGGCGAGGGCCCGCAGCCCGTGCACCTTGGGCATATCGGCGGGCGCGGTCCAGTGCAGCCGCGGGTCGACGACGAGGTAGGTGGCCCACACCACGGCGACCGCGATCAGCGCCATCCCGGCCGCCCACGCGACGGCGAGTGCGAGCGGCTGTGCCCTGCGGCGCGGGGCGTGCCGGGGTGCGCGCCGGGCTGCCAGGACGGACAGTACGGCGAGGAGGAGCACCACGGGAACAGCCGGCAGCGTGGTCATCTTGGTGGCCAGGGCCGCGCCGAGCGCGGCCCCCGCCAGTGGGAGGTACAGCCCCGGTCGCCGGCGGGCCCGCCAGGTGAGCCAGACCGACGTCAGCACGAAGCCCGCCGCGGGCACGTCGAGGGCGGCCAGTGACCCGTGGGCGATGACATCGGGCGAGAAGGCGTACAACGCGAGCGCCGCCAGGGCGCCTGCGCGGCCGGTGAGGTCGCGGGCGAACGCGCAGACGACCAGCCCGAACAGCAGCGTCAGCACGATCATCGGCGTACGGGCCCACAGCATCAGCCGCTGCGCGTCGTTGCCGGTCTCGAACAGCAGATGGCGTCCGAGCCTGCTCTGGTCACCGCGGAAGCCCTGCTTGAGATGCGGGTCGGCGACGAGCACACCGGTCGCGATGACGAGCTTGCCCAGCGGCGGATGCTCCGGGTTGTAGCGCAGGCTGTGCTCTTTGAGATAGACCGTGGCCGTGCCGACGTACACCGGCTCGTCGGTGGTCGGGGACTGTTCCTTGGCCGTGGTGACCATCGCCACCGCCATCTGGGCGAGGAGCGCCACGACGGCGAGCACGAACACCAGCTGTCGGTGCCGGCGCAACGCCGTGAAGCGCTCCCCGGGTCTTCGGGGCCGCCCGTCGCGCTCGGTGGCGCTGTCGGCGGTTTCCGTCTGTGCGGCCCCAGAACCCGGCCCGGCGGCGCGCGTTCGCACCGCCGGGCCCTGGACCGGTCTTCGGCCGCTCCGGGCAGTTCTCACCCCTTGCGGACCAGCTTCTTCAGTCTCGACATCGTCGACACCTTGGGCGCGCTCTCGTACGCCTTCTTCAGCTGCGCGAAGTGGTCGGCGCGGGTGCGGCTGAGGTACTCGTCGGTCTGCAGCGGCCTGGCGATCGACCAGGCCCTCTTGTGCTGGCCGTCGTAGTGGCAGACGAACGCCTTGGAGAACTCCAGCACGGACTTGAAGGGGATGCCGCCGGTGTGGTCGCGGTCGACGCGGTCCTGGACGGCGGAGATCAGCTTCAGCTTCTCGTCGACCGTGTAGGCGTCCTCGGTGATCCGGTGCATCACGTCCGTGGGGATCGGCTTGGTCACCTCGAAGGCGAGCGTGGAGCGGATCGGCGGGCCCGCGATCTCGATGTACGGCAGCAGGGCGCCCGTGCTGTGGTGCAGCCAGGGCAGACGCGGTCCCGCGAAGTCCTGGTGGAGGACGACCGTGCCGGGCTGCATGCGGCTCAGGAACCGCTCCGACACGCACTTGAAGACCTTGGCGGTCTTGGCTATGTCGATGTGCAGGAACTCGACCGGGCTGGTGTCCGACGGGTCCGAGGTCTGCCACAGGTCCCCGGCGTGGATCTCCAGGAAGGGAAGGAAGGGTTCCAGCCGGCCCTTGAAGTCGTTCAGGAACGAGTCGTCGTCCTCCGGCTTGTGCCCGGAGTCGAAGAACTTCTCCGTGGCGTACGTGCCCTTGCCGACCCGGAAGAAGTCGTACGCGTGCAGCCGTCCCGTCTTCGCGTCGAAGGCCGGGTTCTCCTGGAGGCCCATCGCGAGCGCGTACGTCGATCCGCCGCCGCCGGAGCCCAGTTCGACGATCCGGCCCTTGCCGGTGAGGTGATGCCGCCCCACGAGGTAGAGGAACTGCAGCTCCCACTGGCTGCACTGCGTGTAGGGCAGGTTGTCCGGCAGCTTGACGCTGTCGAACATGGAGTAGAGCCGGCCGAGCGTCGTCATGAATGCCTCACGGTGTTCGAATCAGGCGGTGCCCGTGATCCTAGAGTTCACGGGCACCGCCTCACCATGGAATCGGCGGAGTAGCTGGGTGGCCTATCGGTGTTTGGCTGACATTGGCTCCGCGTTCACTCCTGATTCGCTCAGCGCTTCACGGCCTTCTTCAGCGCCCGGGCCTTGCGCACCACCCGGCGTGCCGTCGCGTTGCGGGGCAGGAAGGACAGCCGCTCCGGGATGCCGCCGGGCAGGCCGAGCGAGGTGAGCCGCTTGCGCTTGAAGTAGCGCTGGGTGCGGGGGCCGAAGTGCTCGGAGAGGTAGCGCTCGGCGACCGGGCGCAGGCTCGCGTAGATCTGCGGCTGCATGGTGAACCCTATGGCGGTGACCAGGGCCCACAGGGTGTCCGCGGGGACGGTCTCCTCGCCCTTGCGGTTCTCCAGGTCCGGGAGGACCGCGTCGGCCAGCACCGCGGGGACGCGGTTGCTGTTCTGGTACGGCGTCAGCCGCTCCAGGAGCGGCTCGGTGCCGATGCGGGCGACCGGGAGGTCGTAGAACGCGGAGGCGGTGAACAGCGCCGTCGAGAAGCAGCCGACGACCAGTCCGGGCCGGGACTTCTCGAACAGCACCTCGGCGAGGACCGGCGTGTCCAGGACGGTGAGGTCGACGCCGAGCTTCTCGGCCTCGGTCTCCAGGATCCGGCTGTAGCGGGCCGGTGCGGTGGGGTGCGGCTTGAAGACGATCGAGCGGTGCCCGCGCGCCACGGCTCCGCGCATCATCCGCACGTGCAGCTCCTCTTCCTCCTTGGGGGAGAGGATGTTCAGCGCGGACAGGTACTGGCCGAGCAGCAGCGCCGCGTTGTCCGGCAGGACCGGCAACTCCGGTACGACACCGCCGAGTCCGCTGAGCACCTTCAGAAACGCGGGCGCCGGCACGACCTGCGCCGGGACGTCGAACTCGGTCAGCAGCATCGGCGTCAGACCGGGCACCAGGTCCAGGTGCAGCAGGCGCCGTACCCGCGTGCCGACCAGCGGGTCCAGCTTGTTGCGGGTGGGGCCGTAGCTCATCAGGCCGTCGGCGTAGACGTCGATCGGGGCGCCGGTGAACAGCTGGGCCAGGGTGAGCGCCGGGCTGACCTGGATGGACTCCAGGACCAGCTCCACCCGGTCCTCGCCCAGGTCCCACAGCAGCCGCAGATAGCGCTCGAACAACGGGATGTCGTCCGGGCGCGGCGTCCAGGCGCCGGGGTGGAAGGGCTTGATGGCCTCGTTGTAGGACAGCACGCCGTCGAAGTGGTCGCGCAGCGACTCGAAGCCCGGCATCTCGTCGACGGCCGGCGTGGTCTCCGGTGTCCCGGCGTTGTTGAACACCAGCAGCAGCCGGCGGTCCGCCTCGGCGAAGCAGTCCGAGTCGATCGCGGCGGCCAGGGTGGCCGCTCCGTACAGCGTCGAGGCGCAGAAGATCTGCGTCGTGCGGGAGGACGTCGTAGGGGAGGACGAGGACATCAGGCGGCCGCCTTCGCAGTGTTGACCCGGCGTCGCAGCCGCCGCAGCTTGCTGGCCCGGCGCAGGTCCATGGTGTCGAGCACATCGACGAGCTGGTCCTGCGGCATGCGCTTGATCGCCGCCGCGGAACGGATCCGCAGCTGCTTGGCCACCTCCGGCTCGAACTTGTCGATCTCGGACAGGTGGTGGGCGATGATCGCGCAGTACGTCCGCACCGCCTTCGGCAGCAGCCGCTCGGCGTCCCGGTCGGCCGCCGTCTCCTCAATCACCTGGTCGAAGGCACGGATGAAGTCGAGTTGACGGACGTCACCGATCTGAGTGAGAGAGGAAGCGACCCCGCGCCGGTAGAAGACGCCCAGCAGACCGACGACGGCGAACGACTCCGCCTCGCGGTGCAGCTTCCAGATCCACGGCCGGTCCTCGGCGGTGCGCAGTCCGTGGGTGAAGTGCAGCACTCCCTTGTCCAGCAGACGGCGGTGGTAGGCGCCGGCCCAGGCGTAGGCGTAGTCGACGGAGGTCGTGCGGTCGACGGGGAGGATCGCCTCGCGCGGGTCGAGCACCTCGTTACGGCGGCCGTGGGGGTGCCTGTGCACCGAGCGGGCGCGGGCGGTGGCCTGGACGTGGTCCGTCCGGATGAAGTCGCAGCCCAGCTCCTCGATGGCCGAGACCAGGTCGGAGAGGTAGCCGGGGGCGATCCAGTCGTCGCCGTCGAGGAAGGTCAGATATTCGCCGGTCGCCGCGTCGAGGCCCGTGTTGCGTGCGGTGGCCAGCCCTCCGTTCTCCTCGTGGCGGATGACGCGCACCTGGGCGACGTCCGAGAGTTCCTCGGCGGCCCGTTCGAGAATCGCGGGGGTTTCGTCCTTGGATTTGTCGTCTACCAGGATGAACTCGAAGTCGCGCCTGGCGTTCGCGCGCAGGCTTCTGAGCATGTCGGGGGCGTATTGCTGCACGTTGTAGAACGGCACGATCACGGAAAGCTTTGGCACCTGCGAAAGCCTAGAGGGCTCACCGGCGGCAGAACTTTCTGGTGATCGTACTACAGGTGAACTCAGTGTGTCGGAACGGTGCATACCAAGTACTTCCGCAGGTCTGACGGGCCAGTTCGGTTGTCGTGGTGCTGTTGTTAACCTTTTGTTGAGTCGCGGTTGGGCTATACATAGGAAATGCTTCCTAGCGTCTTCGACGTGCCAGCAAGTACCAGCAAGCCCCCGCGGATCGCCGTGCTCGCGGACTCCGACACCCGCTGGAAATGGGGTGCTTTGACCGCGGGTCGTATCGCTCCGGGCCCGTCCATGGAAACCGGACCGCGAGGCGACACGCAAGTTGCCCCTGCCCTGAGCGGATTTCTGCTACGCGGCCGGGCCACGCCAACCGCCCGCCAGCTGGCGGAAGTCGGCGTCCAGGCCGACTCCCTGCGGGAGGTCACAGCGGTCGAGTTCCTGCGTGCCATGGACCAGGAGGAGTACGACATCGTTGTGCTCGCCCTGGTCGGCGGCGGTGTCCAGGCGATGCTGCACGGCCTCAAGCGGATCTGGGAGGGACGCCCCAAGCGTCCCGTCGTCGTCACCGGCTATGTCGGCGTCGTCTACGAGAAGCTCGCCGACGGCCTGCTGCTGCGGCACGGCGCGGACCTCGTCCTCGCCAACTCCCGCCAGGACGCGGACCGTTTCCGGGGGGTTTACGACGGTGTGGGCGCCGACTCCTCGTCGGTCACCGAAGTCGCCCTGCCGTTCCTGGGCGGCGCGGCCTACACGGGTGAACACGAGCCGTACACCGTGGTGTTCGCCGCGCAGCCCTCGGTCCCGGAGAGCCGCAAGGACCGTACGTACCTGCTGGACCGGCTGATTCAGCACGCCCGCAAGCACCCCGAGCGCGAGGTGCTGCTCAAGCTGCGCTCCAAGCCGGGCGAACACACCACGCACATCGAGGAGTTGCCCTACCAGAAGCTGGCGCAGAAGACCGATCTGCCCGCCAACTTCCGCCTGGTGTACGGGCACATGGGCGAGGTTCTCGACCGCACCGACCTGATGGTCACGATCAGTTCCACGGCGGCGCTGGAAGCCCTGCACCGACGCATCCCCACGGTCATCCTCACCGACCTGGGTGTACGCGAGACGCTCGGCAATCACCATTTCGTGGGGTCCGGCTGCCTCGCCTCCTGGGACCAGCTCGACGAGGGACACCGGCCCACCCCGGACGAGGAGTGGGTGTCCCGGCAGGGCGTCGCGGCCGACGGCACCTACGAGACCGCGTTCGACGCGGCTCGCGAACGGATCGCCAAGCTGCTTTCCTCGGCCGAACTGCCGCCCCTCACGCCGTACTACACACCGGCTACCGCGCCCGGCTACCTGCCCGGCATACTCGCCCGCCACCACCTCGGCCCGGACGGCAGTCCGCTGCCCGGTGCGCCCGCCGCCGACAAGGAGCCCGGACCGGTCCGGCAGGTCGTGCGCCGGGCGGCGCGCGGCGCCTACCGGCACGGCGTCCAGCGGGTCGCGCCCGTGATCCGGCGCATGGGGGAGCTGTGAGCGGCCCGGCCGGGGCGCCGGGACGCGTCCCGTACCCCTCGCGAGCACATGCGGGGCCTTCGCAGGGCAACCATGGCCCTTCGCAAGAAGTCCAAGGAGTTATGTCCATGACCAACTTGCCAGCAGACCGAGGCGCTACGGTGCGCAGAGTGCTCGCGGTGATCCCCGCGCGCGGCGGCTCCAAGGGCGTGCCCGCGAAGAACCTCGCCCCGGTCGGGGGCGTGCCGCTGGTGGCCCGCGCGGTGCGCGAGTGCCGTGCCGCGCGACTGGTGACCGACGTCGTCGTCTCCACGGACGACCAGGCGATCGCGGCCGCGGCCCGCCAGGCGGGCGCCGAGGTCGTGCTCCGCCCGGCCGCCATCGCCGGCGACACGGCGACCTCCGAGGCCGCCGTGCTGCACGCCATGGACGCGCACGAGGCGCTGCACGGGTCCTCGGTGGACGTGGTGATGCTGGTGCAGTGCACCAGCCCGTTCCTCGCCCGGGAGGACGTGGACGGCGTCGCCGCGGCGATCCTCGACAACGGCGCGGACACCGCGGTGACCGTGGCCGCGTTCCACGGGTTCATCTGGCGGGACGGCGACGAGGGCGCCGAGGACGGCGGCCACGGCGTCAACCACGACAAGTCCTTCCGCCCGCGCCGCCAGGACCGCCCCCAGGACTTCCTGGAGACCGGCGCCGCCTACGCGATGGACGCGGCCGGCTTCCGCAAGCACCAGCACCGCTTCTTCGGCCGCACCGAGCTGGTCCGCACGGACCCCGCCCGCGTGCTGGAGATCGACGACCACCACGAGCTGGCGCGGGCCCGGGCGCTCGCCCCCCTCTTCGACGCGGACCGTCCCGGTGCGCTGCCGACCGCCGCCGACATCGACGCGGTCGTCCTCGACTTCGACGGCACCCAGACCGATGACCGGGTGCTGATCGACTCCGACGGAAAGGAGTTCGTCTCCGTGCACCGCGGAGACGGCCTCGGCATCGCGGCCCTGCGCAAGTCGGGCCTGAAGATGCTGATCCTGTCCACGGAGCAGAACCCGGTCGTCGCCGCCCGGGCCCGGAAGCTGCAGATTCCGGTCCTGCACGGCATCGACCGGAAAGACCTCGCGCTGAAGCAGTGGTGCGAGGAGCAGGGCATCGCGCCTGAGCGCGTGCTCTACGTCGGCAACGACGTCAACGACCTCCCGTGCTTCGCCCTCGTGGGCTGGCCCGTGGCGGTCGCGAGCGCCCACGACGTCGTGCGCGGCGCCGCACGCGCGGTCACCACCATCCCGGGTGGCGACGGCGCGATCCGAGAGATCGCCAGCTGGATCCTCGGCCCCTCTCTCGATTCCCTCACCAAGTAAGGAAACCCATGAGCACCAACACCCGCATCCGTTCGTTCGGTTCGCGCGAGGTCGGCCCCGGTAAGCCCGTCTACGTCTGCGGCGAGATCGGCATCAACCACAACGGTGACCTGGAGAACGCCTTCAAGCTGATCGACGTGGCCGCCGAGGCCGGCTGTGACGCGGTGAAGTTCCAGAAGCGCACCCCGGAGATCTGCACCCCGCGCGACCAGTGGGACATCGAGCGCGACACCCCCTGGGGCCGGATGACGTACATCGACTACCGCCACCGCGTGGAGTTCGGCGAGGACGAGTACCGCCAGATCGACGAGTACTGCAAGTCCAAGAACATCGCCTGGTTCGCCTCCCCGTGGGACACCGAGGCCGTCGCCTTCCTCGAGAAGTTCAACGTCCCCGCCCACAAGGTCGCCTCCGCGTCCCTCACCGACGACGAGCTGCTGAAGGCGCTGCGCGCCACCGGCCGCGCGGTCATCCTCTCCACCGGTATGTCGACGCCGAAGCAGATCCGCCACGCGGTCGAGGTCCTCGGCTCGGACAACATCCTCATGTGCCACGCCACGTCGACGTACCCGGCGAAGGCCGAGGAGCTCAACCTCCGCGTGATCAACACGCTGGAGAAGGAGTACCCGAACGTCCCGATCGGCTACTCCGGCCACGAGACCGGCCTGCAGACCACGCTGGCCGCGGTCGCCCTCGGCGCGGTGTTCGTCGAGCGCCACATCACCCTGGACCGCGCGATGTGGGGCTCCGACCAGGCCGCCTCCGTCGAGCCGCAGGGCCTCACCCGCCTCGTCCGTGACATCCGCACCATCGAGGCCTCCCTCGGTGACGGTGTGAAGAAGGTCTACGAGTCCGAGCTGGGCCCGATGAAGAAGCTGCGCCGCGTCAACGGCGTCGTCGCCGAGGCGGAGATCGCCGCCGCCGCGGGCGAGCCGGTCCAGGTCTGATCCCCCTCAGACAGCGATTCGGGGCGGACACCGGCCGGTGTCCGCCCCGAACGCCCCCCAGAACGCTTAGAGTTCGCAGCGCGCACACAGCGCCTTACGACGGGACGGTCGTTCGCCGATGAGCCCCCGTGCCGGGTCAGCCGGCCTGAAGACTCTCGCTTTCGTGGAGAGTCCGGTACAGCTCCTGAACGTGCTGGAGTGGGCGCATGCCCAGGCTCCGCACACCCAGGAGGGCCCCGACGCGGGGCTCACCCTGGTGGTCCTGTCCCCGATCGACCCGATGACCCGCGGTCAGCTGCGGCGCATGTCCGAGCTGGCCCGCCAGGAGGGCCACGAGGTCCGCTGGGAAGAGGCGCGGGGCGGTGCTATGGCGCCGTTCCAGACCATCGGCGGTCTGACGGGCGTGCTCCGCCGGGCCGACCGGATCGTCCTGGGCGATCCCTTCTCCCGTTACGTCCAGCTGCTGCTGACCATCACCAAGGCACGCGACCTGGTGGTCGTCGACGACGGCACGGCGACGATGGAGTTCGTCGCCCAGCTGGCCAGCGGTGAGCGCCTGGTGCGCTGGCACCGCAAGGGCGGCCGCCCCGGGCCCAGGGACCTGATCTTCGCCCCGGTGTCGTCCTCGGCCCGCCGCCGCCTCACGCCCAGCGAGAAGCGCCGGGTGGAGATCTTCTCGTCCATGCCGATGGGGGAGACCCCGGCCGGAGTGACGGTCACCGCGAACACCTTCGCCTGGACCCGCTTCCGCTTCGGCCCGCCCCGGATCACCAAGGGCGCGGACATGGTCGGCACCTCGCTGGTGGAGACCGGCGTGGTGGACGGCGACAGCTATCTGGAGGCCGTCCGCTCCCTCGCCAAGGCCCACGGCGCCACCCGCTACTTCGCCCACCGCCGGGAGGGCACGGAGAAGCTCCACCGGCTGGCCGTCGAGACGGGACTGGAGATCGTACGACCGGACCTTCCGCTGGAGCTGATCGCCCGCCGCGGGCCCATCGGCCGGACGATCCTCAGCTTCCCCTCCACCGTCGTCCACACCCTTCCCCTCGCCTTGTCCGGCACGGAGGTCCGCGTCGCCGTGTGCGACATCGACCCCGCCTGGCTGACGGAGAACGCCTCCCCCCGCGCGCAGGGCTTCCTGTCCGGGGTGACGGGGACGGCACGGGACGTGCACCGGCTGTCGGCGGTCACGGTGGTGTGAGGGCGGCGGTCGGCGCCGGCCCGTGTGCGCTACGCCGGTTTGCGGGCCAGGAGGAACGCGCGGGGGCGGCTCTCGTCCTCGTGGGGTTCGCGGACGACGCGTGCGCGGGCGTCGAGGCCCGCCTTGGTCAGGTGGTCGGTCACCGTCTCCGGGGTGCGCCAGTGGCAGTCGAGCGCGATCTGCTGTCCGAAGCGTTCCGTGAGGTGTTCGGAGCTGTCGTGGTCGCCGGTCTGGAAGGCGAGCAGCACATGGCCGCCGGGGACCAGGACGCGATGGAACTCCGCGAACGTCGTCGGCAGATGATCGTCGGGGACGTGGATCAGCGAGTAGAGCGCGACGATGCCGCCCAGGGTCTCGTCCGGAAGGTCCAGCGACGTCATCGAGCCCACGTGGAAACGGAGTTCGGGGTACGTCCGGGAGGCCAGCGCCACCATGCGCGGCGACAGGTCGATGCCGAACACCGGCAGCCCGAGGTCGTTCAGGCGGGCGGTCACGGCACCCGGGCCGCTGCCGATGTCGGCCACGGGATGCGGCGCGGCGCCCTTCACCAGGTCGGCGAAGCCGGTGAGCAGGGCCCGGTCCAGGGGCAGGTCGGCCAGATGGTCGGCGTGACGGTCGCTGTACGGGCCCGCTATGGCGTCGTACGAGGTCCGGGTCGCGTGGAGGAAAGCGGGGGTTTCGGGGTTCACGGGGCGCACGCTAGTGGGGGCGGGCGGGGTCGGGGGGCCGGTTTGGCTGACCGCTGCTTGTCCGGTGCCGGTTGTTTCCCGGCTGCCCGGTTGCCGGTCGCGTTCCGGCTGCCCGTTTGCCGGTCGCGGGTGGGCTTGGTGAGTGCGTGCCTGGTGGGGGCCTGGTCGCGGGGGTGTGGAGTGTCGGTTGTGCGCCGGGTGGAGCCGTGGTCGGGGGGCCGTGGGGGCGCGGTCGGGGCGCAGGTCGGGCGGGGTGTGCCGGGCTCGGGCCGCCGTTCCGACAGGTGAACAGAACCGCCGGGGGCGCGGTGGGCGTGGTATCCGTGGAGAGTGGGTAACCGGTATCTCATGATCCACTCGGCCGGAAGTCGGGCGAGTTTACCCATCTCAGTCGAAAGCCATGCGTCTGGCGGCCAGATTTTCTTCCCCTAACAGGTTGAACTTTTGTTGATCGTGGGTCAGTTGGCCACCCGGGCGTCCTACCCTTCAGAGGGTGAAGCAACTGATGTCACTGGAGTCCGAGGCCGATCTCCCCGGGGAAGCCGTGCTCGCCGGCACGCTGCCCGAGGCGCTGCGTGCCGAACTCGTCGCCTTCCGGCGCGACTTGCACATGCACCCGGAGCTGGGCAACCAGGAGTTCCGCACCACCGCGGCCATCAAGGCACGGCTCGAGAAGGCAGGCCTCGCCCCGCGAGTGCTCGCCATCGGGACCGGGCTCGTCTGCGACATCGGTGACCTGGACGGCGTACGCCCCATGCTCGCGCTGCGCGCCGACATCGACGCGCTGCCCATTCCGGACACGAAGAGTGAGTGCTCGTTCCGCTCGACGGTGCCCGACCGGGCGCATGCGTGCGGGCACGATGTGCATACGACCGTCGTGCTGGGCGCCGGGCTCGTGCTGGCCGAGCTGCACCGGCAGGGGAAGCTGCCGCGGCCCGTGCGGCTGCTGTTCCAGCCCGCCGAGGAGGTGCTGCCCGGGGGTGCCGCCGATGCCATCGAGTGCGGCGTGCTGGACGGGGTGGGGCAGATCATCGCCGTGCACTGCGATCCGCGCGTGGACGCCGGGCGGATCGGGCTGCGGGCCGGGGCGATCACGTCCGCTTGTGATCGGCTGGAGATCGCTCTGGACGGGCCGGGTGGGCATACGGCTCGGCCTCATCTGACGACTGATTTGGTCACTGCGGCGGCTCGTGTGATCACCGATGTGCCCGCTCTTGTTTCGCGGCGCGTCGATTCGCGTAGTGGGCTCGCCGTGACCTGGGGGCGGGTCGAGTCCGGGCATGCTCCGAACGTCATTCCGCAGCACGCCGAACTGTCCGGGACCGTGCGGTGCCTGGACATCGAGGCGTGGCGGCAGGCGCCGGACATCGTGCATGCGGCGATCGACGAGATCGCCAATCTGTACCGGGCCAAGTCCGAGATCAACTACGTGCGGGGCGTGCCGCCCGTCGTCAACGACGCGGGCGTCACCGAGCTGCTGCGGGACGCCATGGTCGCGCGGCGTGGTGCCGAGGCTGTGGAGGACACCGAGCAGTCTCTCGGGGGCGAGGACTTCTCCTGGTATCTGGAGCATGTGCCGGGGGCCATGGCGCGGCTCGGGGTGCGGACGCCGGGGGAGCGGACCGTGCGCGATCTGCATCAGGGGGACTTCGACGCCGACGAGTCGGCGATCACGGTGGGGGTGGAGCTGTTCACCGCGGCCGCGTTGCTTGAGGGCGGGGCGTAGGTGGGGCGTAGGTGGGGCGTAGGCGGGGTGTAGGGCGCGCGCCTGGTGGTTCGTTCCGGTTGCGGACGGGGGATCGCGGGGGCAGCCTGAGCGCATGGCGTGCATGTCCGGGTGCCATCACGCTGACGGCACCCCCGGTGCACGGAGCGTGCGGGACCCATGGGGTGCGGTGTCCCCAAGAACACCTTTCGATCCGGTGGTTCACAAGGACGTAACCGGCCATCGGCACGAATGGATAACGGCCACGCGGAACCCCGTTCCCAGGAGGGTCTACGCGCGTTACTCTGCGCCGAACTCAGCACCCACTGCGGGGCTTGGAGAATGGGGAACTTCACGATGCGTCGGATATCCAAACTGACCCGCGTCGCGGTGGGGGTCGCGTCGCTCGCACTCGCCGCGACCGCATGCGGTGGCACCAGCAGTGACAGTGGTGACGAGGCCAAGGAGGATCTGGGTCTCGCCATCGCGTACGACATCGGCGGCAAGGGCGACCAGTCCTTCAACGACGCCGCGTACGCGGGCCTGCAGAAGGCTCAGAAGGAGTTCGGCTACAAGACGGACGACGTCGAGCCGACCGAGGGCGAGACCGATGCGGACAAGGAGCAGCGGCTGTCCTCACTGGCCAAGCAGGGCTACAACCCCGTGATCGGCATCGGGTTCGCCTACGGTCCCGCGATGGAGGCCGTGGCCTCGAAGTACCCGGACACCACGTTCGGCATCGTGGACTCGGTCGTCGAGGGCGACAATGTCGCGTCTCTCGTCTTCGCCGAGGAGCAGGCCTCCTACCTCGCCGGTGTCGCCGCGGCGAAGGCGACGAAGACCAACACGGTTGGCTTTGTCGGCGGTGTCGACATCCCGCTGATCCACAAGTTCGAGGCCGGCTACAAGCAGGGCGTCGCGGAGACCAACCCGAAGGTCAAGGTCGTCTCGCAGTATCTGACGCAGACGGCCGAGGAGGGTGGCTTCTCCAGCCCGGACAAGGGCAAGGCCGCGGCCGAGGGGCAGATCGAGAAGAAGGCCGATGTCGTCTACCAGGCTGCCGGGCTGTCCGGGCAGGGTGTGATCGAGGCTGCGGCGAAGGCCAAGGTGTGGGCGATCGGGGTCGACTCCGACCAGTACAAGCAGGCGGCGCTGGCGCAGTACAAGAACTACATCCTGACGTCGGCTCTGAAGGATGTCGGCGGGGCGGTGTACGCGCTGTCGAAGTCGGTCGAGGACGGTAAGCCGCTGACGGGTGTCCAGACCTTCGACCTGAAGGTGAACGGCGTCGGTCTCGCCGAGAGCAACCCGGAGTTCGCGAAGATCGCGGGTCTGTCGGATGCGGTGGCCAAGGCGAAGGCGGCGATCATCGACGGGTCCATCAAGGTCAAGACCGAGTAGTCGGCGGTCGGGGTGACGTGGAGCGGGCTGGCAGCCGGTTGGGTGCCGGCCCGCTTCGCGTTGTGTGGGGGATGCCTCCCGGCGGGAGGCGCGGGTGGGTGGGGGTGCGCGTAGCGCCTGCTGTGGGGGGTGGGTCGGGGCCGGGGTGGGGGGTGTCCGTCCTCGGTCGGGCGGTTGCCGCTTCTCCGCAGGCACCCCGCGCTGACGCCCGCCGCTGCGGGCGGACACCCCCCACCCCGTCCCCTTCCCGCCGCGCGCGACTGCGGCAGCACGGTGGCACGCCGTCCAGCTGCGGGCAGTCGTGCGGCTGCACGGCAGGCGGCCGTACCGTCCCGTCCGGCTGCGGGCAGGCGGGTGCCCTCCCGGCAGGCGGTTGCATCGTCCCGCCCACGAGTTGCCGCTCCGCCCAGCTGCGAGCTGCCGTCCCGCCCAGCTGCGGGCATGCGTGCCGCCTGGGGCGGCACGGGTGGGCGCAGGCGGCGCCCCGTCAGCGCCGGGCTGCGTGACCCACCCCCGGCCGGCACCGAGGCGCGGCGCCCCGTCAGCGCCGGGCTGGGCGACCGACCCCCGGCCGGCGTCAACTCGCGGCACCCGTCAGCGCCGCCCTCCGCGAAGCGCAGGGCACGGGCGGGTAACAAGGTGGACAGAAGGGGTTTTCAGGCTTGTCTACGCGCGTTAATCTGCGGCGAAGCCAGCGCCGTAGCCGATCCGTCCGGCGCTCGTACGACAGGAGCACCACAACATGCGCCGGGTTTCCCGCCTCGCGGTCGCGGGCGCAGCGACCGCCTCCCTCGCCCTCGTTCTGTCCGCCTGTGGCGGTACGTCCACCTCCGCGTCGTCGGAGTCGGACGGCGACAAGGGTCTCGCCATCGCGTACGACGTCGGCGGCAAGGGCGACCAGTCCTTCAACGACGCCGCGTACGCGGGGCTGGAGAAGGCGAAGAAGGAGTTCGGGTACGAGACGGACGACGTCGAGCCCACGGACGGGGAGACGGACGCCGACAAGGCTCAGCGGCTGGCCTCGCTGGCGAAGCAGGGGTACAACCCGGTGGTTGGGGTTGGGTACGCGTACGCGCCGGCTGTGAAGGAGGTCGCCGAGAAGTATCCGGACACGACGTTCGGCATCGTCGACGACTCCCAGGTCCAGGCGGACAACGTCGCCGACCTGGTGTTCTCCGAGGAGGAGGCCTCCTACCTCGCCGGTGTGGCGGCCGCCAAGAGCACCAAGACCAACACCGTGGGCTTTGTGGGTGGTGTGGATATTCCGTTGATCCACAAGTTCCAGGCCGGCTTCGCGCAGGGCGTCAAGGACACCGACCCGAAGGTCAAGGTTCTGTCGCAGTATCTGACGCAGACCGCGGAGGAAGGCGGCTTCTCCAGCCCCGACAAGGGCAAGTCGGCCGCCGAGGGGCAGATCGAGAAGAAGGCCGATGTTGTGTATGCGGCTGCTGGTCTGTCGGGTCAGGGTGTGATCGAAGCCGCCGCCGCCAACAAGGTGTGGGCGATCGGTGTCGACTCCGACCAGTACAAGCAGGCGGCGCTCGCCACGTACAAGGAATCGATCCTGACCTCGGCGACGAAGGACGTCGCCAAGGCGGTCTACAACCTGGCGAAGTCGGTCGAAGACGGTAAGCCGGAGACCGGTATCGTTCGTGGCGATCTGAAGAGCGGCGAGGTCGGTCTCGCGGACTCCAACCCGAAGTTCGCGGACGACGCCGCCCTCCAGGAAGCCATCCAGACGGCCAAGGAGAAGATCATCAGCGGCGAGATCAAGGTCAAGTCCAGCTGAATATCGAGACCCTGAGCAGCGTGTAACCGCGGGGTTACGTCCGCTCAACGGGGTACGGGGAGGCTTCTCCCCGTACCCCGTTGTCAGCGATGCGTCGGCCCCTTTGAATGCCGTAGGGGCGCTACGCGCGTAGACGACCCCCGTCCCCAGGAGAGTGCGCCATCAACGCGTCCAGCAGCCCTCCGGCCGGCGCGGCGGTCAACGGTCAGGTGACCGCCGTCGAGCTCGCCGGGATCACAAAGCGTTTCCCGGGCGTCGTGGCCAACCACGACATCCACCTCACCGTCCGCAAGGGCACCGTCCACGCCCTCGTCGGAGAGAACGGCGCCGGCAAGTCGACGCTGATGAAGATCCTCTACGGCATGCAGAAGCCGGACGAGGGCACCATCGCGATCGACGGCGAGCAGGTCAGCTTCGGCAGTCCCGCCGACGCCATCGCCCGCGGCATCGGCATGGTGCACCAGCACTTCATGCTCGCCGACAATCTGACGGTTCTTGAGAACGTCGTGTTGGGCAGCGAGAAGCTGTACGGCATTGGGGGCAAGGCCCGGAAGAAGATCAAGGAGATTTCCGAGCGGTATGGGCTGGGGGTGCGGCCCGATGTGCTCGTGGAGGAACTCGGTGTCGCCGCTCGGCAGCGGGTGGAGATTCTGAAGGTCCTGTATCGGGGTGCGACCACTCTGATTCTCGATGAGCCGACCGCCGTGCTCGTGCCGCAGGAAGTCGACGCTCTGTTCGACAACCTGCGTGAGCTGCGGGCCGAGGGGCTGTCGGTCATCTTCATCTCGCACAAGCTGGGCGAGGTGCTGTCGGTCGCCGACGAGATCACCGTCATCCGGCGGGGGACCACCGTGGGGACCGCTGTTCCCGCCGAGACCACCTCGCGTCAGCTCGCCGAGATGATGGTCGGCAGCGAGCTGCCCACGCCGGAGACCGCCGAGTCGACCGTCACCGACCGTCCGGTCATCAGCGTGGAGAAGCTGCGGCTGGAGGCGTTCGGGGGCAAGGCGCTGCTCGACGACATCACCTTCACCATTCACGCCGGTGAGGTGCTCGGTATCGCCGGTGTCGAGGGCAACGGGCAGACCGAGCTGGTCGATGCTCTTATTGGGCTCAAGGCCGCCGACTCCGGGACCATCACGCTGGCGGAGGAAGAGATCACCGGCTGGACGACGCGTAAGCGCCGTGAGCAGGGGATTGGGTATATCCCCGAGGACCGCCATCGGCATGGGCTGCTCCTGGAGGCCCCCCTCTGGGAGAACCGCATCCTCGGGCACGTCACCGAGAAGCCGAACGCCAAGGGCGTATGGCTCGATCCGAAGGCCGCGCAGGAGGACACGCGCCGGATCGTCGAGGCGTACGACGTCCGCACCCCCGGCATCGACGTCACCGCCTCCTCCCTGTCCGGCGGCAACCAGCAGAAGCTGATCGTCGGCCGCGAGATGACCCACAAGCCGCGCTTCCTCATCGCCTCCCACCCCACCCGTGGCGTGGACGTCGGTGCGCAGGCCGCCATCTGGGATCACATTCGCGAGGCGCGGAGGGAGGGGCTTGCGGTGCTGTTGATCTCCGCCGATCTGGACGAGCTGATCGGCCTGTCCGACACCCTCCGCGTGATCTACAACGGCAAGCTGGTCGCCGACGCCGATCCGGCCACCATCACCCCGGAGGAGCTCGGCTCGGCCATGACCGGTGCGGCCACCGGTCATCTGGAGCACGAGGAAACCCCCGAAGACGCCCCCGAGCCCGGCGAAGACGAGGCCCGCTGAAATGAAGAAGTTCGACAAGGAGCGCGTGCTCCTCGCGGTGGCCGGACCGGTCATCGCGCTCGCCGTGGCCTTCGCGCTGAGCTCGATCGTGCTGATCGCCTCGGGCAAGAACCCGGTCGAGCCGTTCACGATCATGTTCGAGCAGATCGGGTTCTCCGACATCCAGGTCCTGGTCATCAACCAGGCCTCGATGTACTACATCGCGGCGCTCGCGGTGGCCATCGGCTTCCGGATGAACCTGTTCAACATCGGCGTCGACGGCCAGTACCAGCTCGCCGCCATGATGGCCGCGATCGTCGGCGCCCACGCCAATCTGCCGGCCGCCCTGCAGATCCCGCTGCTCCTCCTGACCGCCGTCTGCACCGGCGCTTTCTGGTCCGGTATCGCCGGTGTCCTCAAGGTCACCCGGGGCGTCAGCGAGGTCGTCGCGACGATCATGCTGAACGCGATCGCCACCTCCGTCATCGCCTACCTGTGGCTGCCCAACGTCTTCGGCGTGAAGGTCGGCAACAACAACACCACCGGCGAGATGCACGAGTCCGGCTGGGTGCCGGGCATCGACATGGGCGACGCGGGCGAGATCTACGGCCTGGTGATCCTCGCCGTGGTGCTCGGCATCGCCTTCTGGGTCACCCTCAACCGCACCCGGTTCGGCTTCGACCTGCGCGCCTCCGGCGCCTCGGAGACCGCCGCCGCGGCCAGCGGTGTCGATCCCAAGCGCATGGTGCTCACCGCCATGCTGCTCTCCGGCGGCCTCGCCGGTCTCGCGGGCCTGCCGATCCTGCTCGGCGACGCCCACACCTACAACCTCAACTTCCCCACCGGCATCGGCTTCCTCGGTATCGGCATCGCCCTGCTCGGCCGCAACAGCCCGGTCGGCATCGCCTTCGCCGCCCTGCTGTGGGCCTGGCTCGACAAAGCCTCGCCCGAGCTGGACTTCCACGACTACGACAAGGAGATCGCGGTCATCATGCAGGGCCTGATCGTGCTCTCGGTCGTCGTCTCCTATGAAGCCGTACGCGAATGGGGTCTGCGCCGCCAGCAGCGCCGCGTCGGCGCTGAACTGGCCGCCGGTCACGTCCTCGGCGCCACCAACACCACGAAGGAGGTGGCTGGCCGATGACCGCCCCCATCTCGGCGACCGACGTCAACCAGCCCACGCTGCAGCCCGCGGCGCCGACCGGCCGCCGCCTGTCGTGGCCCGTCGTGCTGCTGATCATCGCCGGAGCCCTGGCGCTGACCTCGATCGTCCGCATCATCACCGGCGCCGACGGCATCACCAACGTCAGCCAGATGTCCACCGCGCTCCAGCTCGCCGTGCCGATCGGCCTCGCCGGTCTCGGCGGTCTGTGGGCCGAGCGCGCGGGCGTCGTCAACATCGGCCTCGAGGGCATGATGATCCTCGGCACCTGGTTCGGCGCCTGGGCCGGATTCCAGTGGGGCCCGTGGACCGGTGTCCTCGTCGGCATCATCGGCGGCTGCGTCGGCGGTCTGCTGCACGCCCTCGTCACCATCACCTTCAACGTCAACCACATCGTCTCCGGTGTGGCCATCAACATCCTCGCCCTGGGCGCCACCCGCTATCTCGCGCCCCTCGCCTTCGAGGGCCACGAGGGCGGCTCCGCCAAGCAGTCCCCGGCGGTCGACTCGCTCGGCAACTTCACGGTGCCGGGTCTCTCCGACGGCCTGCGGGACCTCAACGAAAAGGGCTGGTTCTTCATCTCCGACGTCGCCGGACTGCTCGGCGGCCTGATCACCAACGTCTCCTGGCTGACCCTGATCGCCGTCGCGCTGATCCCCGCCACCTGGTGGATCCTGTGGCGTACGGCGTTCGGTCTGCGGCTGCGGTCCTGCGGTGAGAACCCGGTCGCGGCCGAGTCGCTCGGTGTGAACGTCTACAAGTACAAGTACCTGGCCGTCATCATCTCGGGCGGTCTGGCGGGCCTCGGTGGCGTGTTCCTCTCCACCGTCGCCAACCCCTTCTATCTGGAGGGCCAGGTCAGCGGTCGCGGCTACATCGGCCTCGCCGCGATGATCTTCGGCAACTGGATGCCGGGCGGACTCGCCATCGGCGCGGGCCTGTTCGGCTACACCGACAGCCTCAACCTGCGCGGCGGCTCCGAGAACGTCCACGCGCTGCTGCTGCTCGGCGCGCTGCTGCTGCTCATCGGCGCGATCTGGATGGCCGTACGCAAGAAGTACGTCCAGGCGGTCATCACGCTGATCGTCGGCGGCCTGGTGTTCGCCTGGTACGCCGGCACCAACGAGGTCCCCAACCAGGTCGTCTCGGCCACGCCGTACGTCATCACGCTGATCGTCCTCGCGCTGTCCGCCCAGAGGCTGCGCATGCCGAGGGCGAACGGCATGCCGTACCGGAAGGGACAAGGCAAGTGACCGTCGACTGGGAGGCCCTGCGGTCGGTGGCGAGGGACGCCATGTCCCATGCGTACGCCCCCTACTCGGGCTACCCGGTCGGCGTCGCCGCCCTGGTCGACGACGGCCGCACCGTCTCCGGCTGCAATGTCGAGAACGCCTCCTACGGGCTCGGGCTGTGCGCCGAGTGCGGGCTGGTCTCGGAGCTGCAACGCACCGGCGGCGGCCGGCTGACGCACTTCACCTGCGTCGACGGCAAGGGCGACATCCTCGTCCCGTGCGGCCGCTGCCGGCAGCTGCTGTACGAGTTCGGCGGACCGGACCTGCTGATGGAGACACCGGCGGGAATCCTGCCGCTGTCGGAGATGCTGCCGCAGGCTTTCGGGCCCGGGCACCTCACGAAGTAACTCCCGTGCGGCCCCTCTGATCCGGATCGGAGGGGCCGCGCACTTTCTTGCTCTTTTCGGAAGGAACGCCATGGCTGCTTTGTCGACGGATGCCATCTCCGTCATCCGTACCAAGCGGGACCGCGGTGAACTCAGCGACGTGCAGATCGACTGGGTCATCGACGCGTACACCCGCGGGGAGGTCGCCGACGAGCAGATGTCCGCGCTCGCGATGGCGATCCTGCTCAACGGCATGAACCGCCGGGAGATCGCCCGCTGGACGGCCGCGATGATCGCCTCCGGCGAGCGCATGGACTTCTCGACGCTGTCCCGTCCGACGGCCGACAAGCACTCGACGGGCGGGGTGGGTGACAAGATCACGCTGCCGCTCGCTCCTCTGGTCGCGGCGTGTGGGGCCGCTGTCCCTCAGCTGTCGGGCCGCGGGCTCGGCCACACCGGCGGCACGCTGGACAAGCTGGAGTCGATCCCCGGCTGGCGGGCGCTGCTCTCGAACGAGGAGATGCTGTCCGTGCTGGACGGTGCCGGCGCGGTGATCTGCGCGGCGGGCGACGGTCTGGCTCCGGCGGACAAGAAGCTGTACGCCCTGCGCGATGTGACCGGCACGGTCGAGGCGATCCCCCTGATCGCCTCCTCGATCATGTCGAAGAAGATCGCGGAGGGCACGGGCTCGCTCGTCCTGGACGTCAAGGTCGGCACGGGCGCGTTCATGAAGACGATCGAGGACGCGCGGGAACTGGCGTCGACGATGGTGGGCCTCGGGACCGACCACGGTGTGAAGACGGTGGCGCTCCTGACGGACATGTCGACGCCGCTGGGCCTGACGGCGGGCAATGCCCTGGAGGTGCGCGAGTCGGTGGAGGTGCTGGCGGGCGGCGGACCGGCGGATGTGGTGGAGCTGACTCTGGCGCTGGCCCGCGAAATGCTGGACGCGGCGGGCATCCGCGACACCGACCCGGCGAAGGCCCTGGCCGACGGCTCCGCGATGGACGTCTGGCGGCGCATGATCGCGGCGCAGGGCGGCGACCCGGACGCGGAACTGCCGGTGGCGCGCGAGCAGCACGTGGTGAAGGCGAGCGCCTCCGGCGTCCTGACCCGCCTCGACGCCTACGACATCGGCGTCGCCGCCTGGCGCCTCGGCGCGGGGCGTGCCCGCAAGGAGGACCCGGTCCAGGCGGGCGCGGGCGTGGAACTGCACGCCAAGCCGGGAGACACGGTGACCGAGGGCCAGCCCCTGCTGACCCTGCACACGGACACACCGGAACGCTTCGCGTACGCCCTGGAGGCGGTGGAGGGTTCGTACGACGTCTCGGCGGCGGGGACGGACTTCAAGGCGTCGCCGGTGGTGCGGGAGCGTATTGCCTGACGCGCCTGAGCGCTCCGCTGGAAGTGCCGTGGCGGGCCGTCGATAGTCTGCGGCACCATCGTGGCTGGTCGCGCAGTTCCCCGCGCCCCTTCGGGCGCGCCACGCCCTAAAGGGGCCGGAACCTTCGGGCTCCGGCCCCTTTCGCCTGCTCGCCCTCAGCCGAGCAGGGTCGCGACCAGCACCAGGACCGGTACCGAGAGCGCCGTCGACAGCAGGATCGAGTCGCGTGCGAGTCGCTCGGCCACTCGGTATCTCGACGCGTAGGTGAAGAGGTTCTGCGCGGCCGGGAGTGCCGATGTGACCACCACGTCGAGGAGTTGGGCGCCGTGGAGGCCGAAGGCGCCGGCCGCGAGTGCCCAGGCCGCCGCGGGCTGGCCCACCGACTTCAGCGCCACCGACAGCAGGACCAGATGGCGGTCCGGGCCCCGGCCGGGCATCGTGCTGCCGCACAGGGAGATGCCGAAGGCGAGCAGGACGGCGGGGACCGACATGTTGCCGATCAGGGTCACGGGGTCCATGACGGGGGCCGGGACGCGGAGGCCGGTCGCCGAGACCGCGACGCCGGCCAGTGAACCCAGGGCGATCGGATTGCGCAGCGGCGTCAGGAGTCTCAGCCACAGCGGCTCCTTGCCGTCCCGGGCGGTCGACAGGTCCAGCACCGTCAGCGCGACGGGCGTCAGCAGCAGAAGCTGGAACAGCAGCACCGGCGCCACCAGCGAGGCGTCGCCCAGGACGTACACCGCGATCGGGATGCCGAGGTTGCCTGAGTTGACGTAGCTGGAGCACAGCGCGCCGATCGTCGTACGCCCCAGGCCCCAGCCGCGTACGGCACCCACCGCGATGAACACGCCCGCCGCCGCTGCCGTGCTCAGCGCGGTCACCAGCAGGCGGCTGGAGAAGACCACCGACAGGTCGGTCTGCGCGAGGGTGGTGAACAGCAACGCCGGGGACGCCACGTGGAAGGCCAGCTTGGTCAGTACCTCGCGGCCATGCTCGCCGAGGTGGCCGCGGCGGCCGAGCACATAGCCCACCGCGATGACGACCGCGATCACCGCGAAGCCCGTCAGCACCCCCTGCACAGCGCCTCCTCAGCGGTGAGGAAGCCGTGGGGTATCGCCGGAGGTGCTGATTCATGGAGCATGCACCCAACCCTCCGGGGAAGGCGGGACGCAGGTCAATGTGATCCTTCGCGGGCCGCGCGCGGGTGTACGGCAGCCTGCGGTGCGGGTGTGCGGCACGTTGAGCGCGGCGCCCCGATGAGTTACGCCCGCCCGCCCGGTCTACCGCTCGTGGACGCCATGACACCCGCAGTACTCGTGCTGACCGGCCCCGTCACCAGGGACGAGGTGACAGGGCTGTGCGACGACGTGCGGGCGCTGCTGGAGGCGACGGAGACCGGCGTCGTGGTGTGCGACGTCGGCGGGCTCGGACCGCCGGGGCTCGGCACCGTCGACCTGCTGGCCCGGCTGGAACTCGCCGCCCGGCGGGCCGGAGGCCGGATCCGGCTCCGCGATCCAGCCCCCGCCCTACACGCCCTTCTCGACCTGGTCGGCCTCCGCTTCGACATGGAGGGGCAGCCCGAACAGCGGGAACCAGCGTTCGGTGTCCAGGAAGCAGTGGAACCCGGTGATCCGGCCGTCTGATATCTCCAGGACCTGCACCGCCCACGGGGTGAAGCCGCCCTTCTCCGGGTCCGGCTTGTACTGGGCGAAGCCCGGCAGGCCGTTGACCTGGACCGGCACCAGATGGGAGCCGGCGCACGGGGCGCCGAGCGTCGTCATGAAGCCGGTGATGTCCTTGACGCCGGTCAGCCACAGGTCGAACGGCGGCATCGTCATGATCGCGTCCTCGTGCAGCAACGCCGTCAGGGCCGTCATGTCATAGCCCTCGAACGCCGCGACATAGCGCTCCAGGAGCTTCTGCTGCTCCTCGTCCAGCGGGTCGGAGACGGTGGCGTCCGCACCCGGCTGCTCCCGCTCCGCGAGCGTCGCCCGCGCCCGCTGCAGCGCGCTGTTGACCGACGCGACCGTCGTGCCGAGCAGTTCGGCGACCTCGCTCGCCTTCCAGGCCAGGACCTCGCGCAGGATCAGCACCGCGCGCTGCTTGGGCGGGAGTTGCTGGAGGGCGGCCATGAACGCGAGCCGCACGGACTCCTTGGCGATGGCCGCCTCCGCCGGGTCGGCGGTGGTGGGGAGCACGCGGGCGTCCGGCATCGGCTCCAGCCAGGTGTTGTCCGGGCGGGGGGAGAGGGCGGCCTGGGCGAGGGGGGTGGAGTCGGTGAGGTCCATCGGCCGGGCGCGTTTGTTGCCCGCCGTGAGCATGTCCAGGCAGACGTTCGTCGCGATTCTGTAGAGCCACGAGCGGACGCTGGAGCGGCCTTCGAACTTGTCGTAGCTGCGCCAGGCTCGGATGAGGGTGTCCTGCACCGCGTCCTCCGCCTCGAAGCTCGAGCCCAGCATGCGGTAGCAGTAGCCGGTCAGCTCGGTCCGGTGTGCTTCGAGCTTGGTGTCCAGGTCTGTTGTCGTCGTCGTGATGTCGGTCATCGATCGTCCACCCACCCCTGTGGCCGTGCCTGTGTCGTACGCCTCATTGCGTCCAGCACTTCGGAAGCTACCGCAGGGGACTGACAATGGCGTGCGGAGTGGATGAACGTGCAGGTCAGGAGAGTTCGCCCCCGCCGCCCCTACCCGTCCCATCCCTGGGGGCTGCGCCCCCAGACCCCCGCTATCGGCCTGAACGGCCTCGTCCTCAAACGCCGGACGGGCTGAAATGCACGCACCGGCGCTGAGAAGCGCGCCCCCAGCGGGTGGGTGGGGGTTGGGGATGGCGGTTCTCGTCTTTCGAACGCCGGACGGGCTGAAAAACCAGCCCCTCCGGCGTTTGAGGAGCGGGGTACAGGGGGCGGAGCCCCCTGGCGGGGTCGAAGGGGCGGAGCCCCTGGGGGATGGGACGGGTAGGGGCGGCGGGGGCGAGGAAACTCCGTTGCCGGGCCCGGCGTCTCAGTGCGCCGTCGCCGGGTCCCGTCGTGCGGTGACCCTTGCCGCTGCCACGGATCCGAACACCGTGATCGTGACGACTCCCAGCACCGCCAGCAGTCCGACCCCCACCGTCCCGGCCCAGCCCCCCGCGTGGAAGGCGACCGCTCCGGCCGTGCTGCCCGCGCTGGAGCCGATGTAATACGCCGACTGGTACAGGGCCGAAGCCTGGGCGCGGCCCGTGGTCGCCGTCTTGCTGACCGCCGAGGACGCCACCGCGTGGCCCGCGAAGAAGCCTGCCGTGATGAGGACCAGGCCGAGCAGGACCAGGGGGAGGGAGTCCGCGATGGACAGCAGGAGGCCCGTCGCCGTCGTGCCGCCGGCCAGGTACAGCGCACCCCTGCGCCCCAGCCGGCCCACCAGGCGCCCGGCCGTGGACGCCGACACCGTGCCGACCAGGTAGACCAGGAAGATGGAGCCGACGATGCCCTGCGGGAGGCTGAACGGCTGCTCGGTCAGGCGGTAGCCGATCACCGTGTACACGCCGCCGAAGACGGTCATGAACAGCGCGCCGATCGCGTACAGACGGCACAGCAGCGGGTCGGCGAGGTGATCGCGCACCGTGCGGGCCAGCACCCGGGGCCGCAGCGAGCCCTGCCGGAAGTGCTTCGGGGAGGGAAGCAGCAGGCGGAACGCCACCGCGCAGGCCACGGCGAGCGCGCCGATCACGCCCACCGCGACCCGCCAGCCCCACTCCTGCGCGACCCACCCGGTGATGACCCGGCCGCTCATCCCGCCGACGCTGTTGCCCGCGACGAACAGACCGATGGCGGTCACCAGCGCCCTGGGCCGGACCTCCTCCGCCAGATACGCCGTCGCGGAGGCCGGAAGCCCTGCCAGCGCCGCGCCCTGCAACGCCCGCAGCGCGACCAGCGCGGGCAGCGAAGGGGCGAACGGGACCAGCATCCCGACCGTCACCGCCACCACCAGCGACGCCGTCATCACCGTACGACGGCCATAACGCTCCGACAGCGCGCTCATCGGAAGGACGAACAGCGCCAGACCACCCGTCGCCGCCGCCACCGTCCAGCTCGCGTCGCTCGCCGTCACACCGAACTCGCCGGAGATCAGGGGGAGGAGGGCCTGCGTGGAGTACAGCAGCGCGAAGGTCGCCACGCCCGCGAGGAACAGGGCGAAGCTCATCCGGCGGTAGCCGGGCCCGCCCGGAGCCATACGGGAGTCGGAGGAGACGGCGGGAACAACGGAGTCGGCGCCCACGGTGGTGGACGCCTCGGTACTGGCAGCAGGCATGCCTCGAACGTAAAGACCCCGCACTCATCCGTCCAATGCATGGAATCGGCATAATCGTTCCCATGGTGCATCAGCAGAGGTCACAGGCCCGCCTGTCACCGTCCAGTGACACAGAAGACATGACAGACATGACAGACATGACGATGCTGCTCGCTCCCCGCCTCGCCTACTTCGCCGGCGTCGCGCGGACCGAGCATGTGACCCGGGCCGCGCAGGAGATGAATGTCCCGCAGTCCACCCTCTCCCGTGCCATGGTCCGCCTCGAACAGGACCTGGGCGTCGACCTGTTCGCCCGCCGCGGTCGTACGGTGTCCCTGACCCCCGCCGGCCGCACCTTCCTCACCTCCGTCGAGCGCGCCCTCGCCGAGATCGAGCGCGCCGCCGACGAGGTGCGCGCCGACGCCGATCCGGCCGCCGGCAAGGTCGCGTTCGGGTTCCTGCACACCATGGGGTGGGAGACCGTCCCCGGCCTCATCAGCGCCTTCCGCGCCGACCATCCCCGCGTCCGCTTCAGCCTCGTCCAGAACTACGGCGAGGCGATGATCGAGCGGCTGCGCGCGGGAGAACTCGACCTCTGTCTCACCTCACCCGTCCCCGACGCCCCCGACCTCGTAGCCCGCCGCCTCGACGAACAGAAGCTCCGCCTCGTCGTCCCCGCCGACCACCGCCTCGCCACCCGCAAACGCATCCGCCTCGCCGAGGCCGCCGACGAAACCTTCGTCACCCTCGAACCCGGCTACGGCCTCCGCCGCATCACCGACGACCTCTGCAAGGAGGCCGGCTTCAAGCCCCGAATCGCCTTCGAGGGAGAGGAGGCGGAGACTCTGCGCGGGCTCGTCGCCGCCGGGCTGGGGGTGGCACTCCTCCCGCCGCCGGCAGTGCCGCGCCCGGGCGTCGTAGAACTGACGGTCACAGCCCCAAGAGCAGCACGAGAAATCGGCGTGGCGTGGCTCGACGGCCACCCGGACACCCCCCCAGTGGCGGCGTTCAAGAGGTTCCTGCTGTCAAAGAGAGGGAACTTGCTCCCCACCTAGCCGCATCGCCCCTCAGGGGCGCGGGGAACTGCGCGACCAGCCACAACGAACCCGCAGCCCGAAGCCCACCCACACCCCCGCGGCGCTACCGCCTCAAAGACCGACCGAACCCTGAAGCCAACGGCATGCGCAACCCCAAAGGCGGCGGAGCCGCAAACGCATCCTCAACCGGCCGCGAAAACGCTCGCCCGAACAACACCCCCATGACGAAGTCCTCCGCAAGAGACAGGACTTCATCCCGATGCTGCTGCAAGCCATGACGATCGGAGTGCACTTCGAACCGGCACACGTCCCGGTTGGACTTCTTCGCCCGCTCCGCGAGCCGGAACGACAACTCAGGGTCCGTGCGCTCGTCGTTCGTGCCGTGCACGATCATCACCCGCCGCCCGGCGAGCTGCTTCACCGGTTCGGGCGGCGCGGCCACGTCGTCCTCCGGCAGCCAAGGGCCGAGCGCCAGTACGGAGTTGACGGTGTCGTGCCCGGCCGCGCGCAGGGCCGCCCGGCCGCCCATGTCGATGCCGGCGAGGCAGACGGGGACGTCGCCGTAGCGTCGTACGACCTCGCTGGCCGCCCAGGACGCGTCGCGGGCGAGATGCGCCTCGCTGCCGTTCCAGCCGCGGTAGCGGTAGTGCACGACGTGGGTCACGAGCCCCTCGTCGCGGCCCGCGCGTGCCAGACGGCGGCCCAACGCCCGTACGGACGCGGCTGCCAGCATCGGGGAGGGCCGGCGGCCGGAGACCTCGTCGCCGCCGGGGAGCAGCAGCACCGCCCCGCCGACCGCCGTCGGCTCCGGGCCGAGCGTCCTCCCCAGCCGGGCCGTGCGAACCGGCGTCGCTTGCTGTGCCATGACAGAACAGTGTCAGAAGTGGGGGTGTACGCGACCCTGCCGCACGGTCACCGTTGCGTATCGACGGATTCGCGCGACGCGCGATCTACGCGCGTAGGAGTTAGAGTGCGAAAATGACGAGCCAGACTGCCCCGATGGGAAACACACCGAGCTCGGACCAGATCCGCCGGGCACCGAAGGTTCTGCTGCACGACCACCTCGACGGCGGGCTGCGCCCCGGCACGATCGTCGACCTCGCCCGTGCTTCGGGCTACTCCCAACTGCCCGAGACCGACCCGGACAAGCTCGGCGTCTGGTTCCGGGAATCCGCCGACTCCGGTTCCCTGGAGCGGTACTTGGAGACCTTCTCCCACACCGTCGGCGTCATGCAGACCCGTGAGGCGCTCGTCCGGGTCGCCGCCGAGTGCGCCGAGGACCTCGCCGAGGACGGTGTCGTGTACGCGGAGGTGCGGTACGCGCCCGAGCAGCACCTTGAAGGCGGGCTCACCCTCGAAGAGGTCGTCGAGGCCGTCAACGAGGGCTTCCGGGAAGGCGAGCGGACCGCCCGCGCGAACGGCCACCGCATCCGCGTCGGCGCCCTGCTCACCGCCATGCGGCACGCCGCCCGCGCTCTGGAGATCGCCGAACTCGCCAACCGTTACCGCGACTTGGGCGTCGTCGGCTTCGACATCGCCGGCGCCGAGGCCGGCTACCCGCCCACCCGGCACCTGGACGCCTTCGAGTACCTCAAGCGCGAGAACAACCACTTCACCATCCACGCCGGCGAGGCCTTCGGGCTGCCGTCCATCTGGCAGGCCCTCCAGTGGTGCGGCGCCGACCGGCTCGGACACGGGGTGCGGATCATCGACGACATCCAGGTGCACGCCGACGGCTCGGTGAAGCTCGGGCGGCTCGCCTCGTACGTACGGGACAAGCGCGTCCCGCTGGAGCTGTGCCCCAGCTCCAATCTGCAGACCGGCGCGGCGGCGTCGTACGCCGAGCACCCCATCGGGCTGCTGCGGCGGCTGCATTTCCGGGCCACGGTGAACACCGACAATAGGCTGATGTCCCACACCAGTATGAGCCGGGAATTCGAGCACCTAGTCGAGGCATTCGGGTACACCCTCGACGACATGCAATGGTTCTCGGTCAATGCTATGAAGTCAGCATTCATTCCTTTCGATGAACGGCTGGCGATGATCAATGACGTCATCAAGCCGGGATACGCCGAGCTGAAGTCCGAATGGCTGTTCCGTGAAAACGCTTCCACCAGCGGTTCTACGGCATCCGAGGGCTGATCGGGGGTTGATCTCGGACTGTTTCGGGGCGTCAGCGCACACGAAATTCTGACGGAATTCACAACCCGCCCGCATTTCGGTGTTTGCGGTGGGCGGCGGGGGGTGTTTACGGTTGTGAACATATCCCCGTCGGCCCTATTCAAGGACGCATTCACGATGAAGCAGTCTGCTGCCAAGACCCTCGGTGTCGCCGCGCTCGGTGCCGCCTTCGCCGCAGCCGGAACCGGCGCCGCGCACGCCGCCCCGGCCGTCGTTCCGGACACCGGGTCGGTGGTGAACACCGCAAAGATGGTCACCGCGGCGCTGCCGGCGGAGGACGTCTCCAAGACCCTGCCGGCCGGCGAGAAGGAGCGCGGCGTCGAGGGGGCGTACGTGCTCACCCCGGTCACCGGCCCCACCCTCGCCGGATGGGCCCTGGCCCAGGGCCTCACCTCCCCGGCCTCCCTGCTGCTCGGCGGGATGCCGGTGCAGGCCGTGCCGGTCCAGGCGGTGCCGGTGGGCTGAGCCAAGCCCACGAAGCGCGCCGGTGGGGCGCACCCCGTTACTCGGGGTGCGCCCCATCGGCGTTGATGCGCAAGGCGCTTACCAGTGCGCCAGGGGCTTACCAGGACGCGCGGGCCTTCCCCTCCGAGGGTAGGAAGATCCACAGCGCGATGTAGAGCAGGAACTGCGGGCCCGGCAGCAGACAGGACAGGACGAAGATCACGCGCATCGTGGTCGCGGAGGTGCCGAAGCGCCGTGCCAGCGCAGCGCACACTCCGCCGATCATGCGGCCGTTGGTGGGGCGGGCAAGGGCGGTCATTGCGGCTCCTTCGTGAGCGTTGGTGTGAGGCCCTCTGTGGTGGCCTCGTCTGTCTTCAACGCTACGGCGACGAAGGGGGCAAAGCGTCGCTCTACGGTGCGATCCCGACCCTGGGAATCGTCGGGGTGCGACCCTGAGCCGGCTCCTCCTGGCGGACGGTCGTACGCCGTTTGCGCTCGGTCCTGCGGCGGAGCGCCAGGCGGCCCGCCGGGACCAGCGTCAGATGCGCGAGGGCGACGCCCACCGTGTTCAGCAGGAGCGAGTCGACGTCGACGATCTGGCCGGGCACGCCGGTCTGCAGGAGTTCGATGCCGAGCGAGATCAGGGCGCCCGCGGTGATCGTACGGACCAGGGAGCCGAGCGGGGAGGCGAGGAGTCTGCCGTGGGCCAGCGGGAGCAGCACGCCCAGCGGCGCGAGGAGCGCGAGCCCCTCGCCGATGCGCCGGGCCGCCTCCGGCCAGCCCAGCGCCAGATCGGCGCGGATGCCGGCGAACGGACGCAGATTGGCGGGCATCACCCAGGGGACGTCCAGCGGACGCAGCGTGAGCCAGGCGACGAACGCGAGGTGTGCGGCGAGGAGGACACCCCCTGCCACACGGATGCGAATCGCGGCGCCGCCGCCGATGGAGCCTTCACGCTGCACGCCCCCCTAGACGCGGCCCTCTGCACGATCGGTTCCGCAATGTCGACACACAGATGTATGAGGCATGCGACACACCCCTTTTTTCGAGGCTCGGTTCGCCTCCGGGGCGCCAAAGCCTGTGTCGAGAGGCCGATCGTGCTCGACCCTTCGGGCCTCCGCGCGTTCGGCCTCTCGACACAGGCGCGCCCCTTCGGCTCACTCGCCGGTCGGGACAGTGGCCCTGCGGATCGGGCTACTCGCCGCCCGTGACCCCCGTCGAAGGCGGCGCCTGCGTGCCCGGCCTCGAGCGGACCTCGGCGGTGCACTCGTAGCGCTGTACGGGCTCGGTGTCCGGGCCGCCGAGGATGACCGAGCCGTCGCCCTCGGCCGCGGCGGAGTCGGAGAGGGTGCAGACGGTCTGTGCGAGGGCGTAGGAGGTGAGGTCCTCGGGCGGGGTGCTCAGCCGCAGCGCGTCCTCCGGGTCGCCGGGGCGCGGGCCGTCGACGGTCATGCCGCCGCGTACATCGGTGGTGTACCCGGCCTCCTTCTCGGCCGCCGACGGAGTCTGCGCCAGCTCGTCGAGGAGTTCCTGCGCCACCAGCACCCGCCGCTCGGAGTCCACGGCGCCGTCGGGCACCCGTACGGTCCGGTCGACGGCCACCAGGGACGACCGGCACAGCAGGAAGACCTGGACCGGCAGCCCGCGCGAGGCCTGCGTCGAGACGTCCTGCTCGGTCTGCGCGCACTGCACACGCGACGGCGCGGGCCCGAAGTCCGTCGGCACCTCGGTGGCCCGGATCCCGCACCCGGCCAGCAGCACGGCGAGCACGGGAACGGCCGCCCATCGGCGTACGGTCATCAGGCCTCGCCCTCCGCGCGCTTGCCGTTCTTCTTCTCGTCGGTCTCCTGCGCCGTCAGCTCCGACGCGTCCCGCGGCAGCGACAGCGTGAACACCGCACCGCCCTCGGGGGAGTTGGCGGCGGTGATCGCGCCGCCGTGGATGTGCGCGCTCTCCATGGCGATGGACAGGCCGAGCCCGCTGCCTTCGGAGCGCGGCCGGGAGGCGCTCGCCTTGTAGAAGCGGTCGAAGACGTGCGGCAGGACGTCCTCGGGGATGCCGGGCCCGTGGTCGCGCACCTCGATGACGACGTCCTCGACGGCCTCACGCACCGACACCTGCACCGGCGACCCGCCGTGCTTGAGCGCGTTGCCGATCAGGTTCGCCATGATCACGTCCAGGCGGCGCGGGTCGAGCCGGGCGTGGATGCCGCGCTCGGCGTTCAGCTCCACCGCGTCCAGCCAGGCCCGCGCGTCGATGCAGGCGGTGATCTGGTCGGCGATGTCGACGTCGTCCAGGACGAGCCGAGCGGTGCCCGCGTCGAAGCGGGTGACCTCCATCAGGTTCTCGACCAGGTCGTTCAGCCGCCGCGTCTCACTGACGACGAGCCGTACGGCGGGCTCGATCATCGGGTCCATCGACCCGGACTCCGCCTCCAGCTCCTCCTCCAGGATCTCCGTCACGGCGGTGATCGCGGTGAGCGGCGTACGGAGTTCATGGCTCATGTCCGCGACGAACCGCCGGGACGAGTCCTCCCGCGCGGCCATCTCGGCGACCCGCTTCTCCAGCGCTTCTGCCGCGTCGTTGAACGTCCTTGACAGATCGGCCAGTTCATCGGTCCCGGACACCCTCAGCCGGGTGTCCAGCTTGCCCTCGCCGAGCCGCCGGGCGGCGACCCCGAGCCGGTGCACGGGCTTGAGTACGGTCGTGGCGGCGGCCTGCGCGAGCAGCGCGGAGCCGATCAGCGCCAGGCCCGTGGCGATCCCCAGCGACCAGGCGAGGGAGTTGAGGTCCTTCGCCTCCGGCTCCAGCGACTTGAGCATGTAGCCGGTCGGCCCGCCGCCGATCACCTTCGTGCCGGCCACCAGATAAGGGGTGCCGTCCTCGACGGTGCGCTGCCAGTACAGGTGGTACGCGTACTTGTTGTTCGCGTTGACCTCCTGCTCCTTGTTCACCGCCGTACGCAGCGACTTGGGCACGTCCTGGAGCGCGAAGCCGTCCAGGGCGCCGGAGTTGCCGTACACCGTCCGGCCGTTGTCGTCCTGGGCGACGAGCAGCACGCTGAAGCGCTGGCTGCTGTTCGCCATCTGGCCCGCGGTGTGCTGCAGTTCGTCCTGGGTGGGGTGCTCGGGCAGGGCGCCCGCGCGGTTCTGCATCTCCTGCTGGAAGTCGGCCAGCACGGCGTCCTGGGTGCGGGTGAGCACCGCCTCGCGGTTGAGCCAGTACGCGATCGCGGACGCGGACACCGCGGCGGTCAGCGCGACCAGACCGAAGACGACGACCAGCCGCAGCCGCAGACTGGTGAAACGCAGCCGGGCCACCTGTCGTGCGCGTGCCGCGGCCCAGCCGCGGAAGCCCCCGTGCGCTGGTGTCACTGAGGACTGTCCAGCCGGTAGCCGACGCCGCGCACCGTCCGGATCAGCGTCGGGGACGACGGCACGTCCTCCACCTTCGCCCGCAGCCGCTGCACACAGGCGTCCACCAGCCGTGAGTCACCGAGGTAGTCGTGCTCCCACACCAGCCGCAGCAGCTGCTGCCGGGACAGCGCCTGACCGGGCCGCCGGCTCAGCTCGAGGAGCAGCCGCAGCTCGGTCGGCGTGAGCTGGAGATCCTCGCCGTTCTTCGTCACGGTCATCGCCGCCCGGTCGATCACCAGGCTGCCGAAGGTCGCCGCATCGTTCGCCTCCCGCTCCCCGCGCCGCAGCACGGCCCGGATCCGGGCGTCGAGCACCCGTCCCTGCACGGGTTTGACGACATAGTCGTCCGCGCCGGACTCCAGCCCGACGACGATGTCGATGTCGTCACTGCGCGCGGTGAGCAGGATGATCGGCAGCTGGTCCGTGCGCCGGATGCGCCGGCACACCTCGAAGCCGTCGATGCCGGGCAGCATCACGTCCAGCACGATCAGGTCCGGCCGCTGCTCGCGCAAGAGCTTCAGACCGTCCTCACCGGTGGCAGCGGTGGCAACCCGATGTCCCTGGCGCGTCAGTGACAGCTCCAGGGCCGTACGGATGGCGTCGTCGTCCTCGATCAGCAACAGGGAAGGCACGCGCTCATTCTGGCCCATGCGGGGCTGGGGTTTCGACACTTGTACGGGTCCGTGCACGTAGCGCTGTTTTCCGTGATCGGACTGTGAGGTACCTGTCACAGGCCCCTGTGACAGGTCTGTGACAGTCGGCGGACACGGCCATGAAGTCGGCTCGGCAAGCTTTTGGGCACAGGCAAGGAAGCGAGGCCGCAGACCAGGCCGAGCGAGAACGAACACCGGGAAGTCCACGACGGGGGGCGCGAGATGAACACGCTGCACAGCACGAGCGCAAGCGCAGTTGTCACGCGTCTGCACGACGTGAACGGGGGCCGGGGTTCCGAGAAGTCCGGTGCCGTGAGCGGGCGGGGGTGCGCTCGCGGCACCGGGCGTCAGCACACCGCGTACATGACGGTGGTTGACGGTCTCACGGGGGAAACACACGGGGGAACCGCGTACGGGGAGGACTCGGGGGAGCGTCGGCGCTCGCTGTCGGAGGCGGAGTTCACCGCCTACGTCCAGGAGCGCCGCGCCTCCCTGTACGCAACCGCCTACCACCTCACCGGCGACCGCTTCGAGGCCGAGGACCTGCTGCAGAGTGCGCTGTTCTCGACGTACCGGGCGTGGGACCGGATCAGTGACAAGGCCGCGGTCGGGGGCTACCTCCGCCGCACCATGACCAACCTGCACATCAGCGCGTGGCGCCGCCGCAAGCTGAACGAATACCCGACCGAGGAACTGCCGGAGACGCCCGGCGACACGGACGCGATGCGCGGCACGGAACTGCGCGCGGTCCTGTGGCAGGCGCTGGCCCGGCTGCCCGAACTCCAGCGGACGATGCTGGTCCTCCGTTACTACGAGGGCCGCACCGACCCGGAGATCGCGGAGATCCTCGACATCAGTGTCGGCACGGTGAAGTCCAGCATCTGGCGCTCCCTGCGCCGGCTGCGCGAGGACGAGGTCCTCAGCTTCGGCCGTGACGAGGAGGAGTCCTTCGGGGAGCTTGTCGCCTGAAGGTCTGGGGGGAAGCAAGTAACGGGGTAGCACGGGGGAACGGTTCCGGGGGGAACCAACGGGGTCACGGGGGAAGCACCACGGGGATCACGGGGGAGCACAAAAGGAGCGGGACTGGTGGGCCGGGGGGTCCGTCCAGTCCCGCTTTCGTGCGTGCGGCATTCGTGTGTGCGGTACGAGGCCTCGACCGCGCCTAGACGGCCGTACGAGCCGTCGCGCACCGCCCGGCCGCCGCGTCCGCCAGCCGCCCCATCGCCTCGTCGCGGTCGCAGGCGTACGCGCCCAGCGCGGTCTGCCGGGCCACGATGGACCGCTCGGCGCGCATCAGCCGCCAGCCCCGCCGCAGCAGGAACGGCACGGACTTGCGCCCCTCCTTGAGGTCCCGCAGGAAACGGCGCCGGAAGGTCCTGACCGGTCCGCGGCTCAGACACAGCGCGTCGGCCAGGACGCCGAGCTCACGGCAGCGTGTGACGATCTCGGCGGCGAAGATGCCCTCCGCGATGAACAGCGGGGTGCGCCCGATGTCGACGGTCTCCGCGCCGGTGCGGGCGCTGCGGGCGATGTCGTACAGCGGGACGTCCGTACGACCCGTGCGGCACAGCTCCGCGATGGCGGCGACGGCGGTGTCCGCGTCCCAGGAGTCGGGATGGTCCCAGTCGATGTCGGAGCTCCCGAGGACCTGCGGCAGCGTCGGGTCGTCGCCCTCCTTGTAGAAGTCGTCGAGCCGCAGCACCGGAAGGCCGGAGCGGGCGGCGAGCAGGGACTTGCCGGAGCCGGAGGGGCCGCAGAGCAGCACGACTCGCGTCGGTATGGCGGGTTGGGAGCTCACGGGAGACCAGTGTGGCATTCACTTGCCGTTCATCGAAGCCCGCGGGTCGGCTTTACCGCGTGCGTCACACCTCGACCACCCTTCGTGCCGATCCGCTCACGAACGGGTGATCTCCTCGCGATCGCGGCGGCCGCGGCGGCGGGCGTCAGTACGCTCGCGCCGAATCGATGGCCAACTGGCCGCAACTGTGCTGCGAGGTCCCTGATTTGAGCACTCCCGCCCCCTCACGCATCGCGAGATCACGGAGCCGTATCCGCGCGGTTGCCCGCCGGCCGGTCACGAAGAGAGTCCTTGAGGGCTCCGCGCTCGCGATGGTCGCCGCCACCACCAGTGTGCTGTTCGGCTGGCTGCCCAATCCGTGGGAGCAGGCGCCCGAGGCGAAGGTGACGGTCGAGGCGGCCGACGTGCGGGAACTGGAGGTGGAGCACGTCGAAAAGTCGTTGGCCACGGGTGAGCAGACCGCCAAGTATCCGCTCACGACTCCGGCCGTGGCGGTCACCCTCAAGAACGGCGGCGACCTCGCGGCCGTGATCACCGAGGCACGGATCACCTTCAAGGAGATCCGCAGGCTGGACCCGTGCGCTGCCGTCGGCGGAGACCTCGTGGTCACCGGTACGTACACCTATCGCGTCCCCTCGGACGTGACCGCCGGCGCCAAGGAGACCGTGCCGGTGCGCTTCGAGGTGAAACCCCGGCGGGGAGACACGCTCGCCATCACCTTCGGCACCGAGAAGCCGATCTCCAACTCCAGCCCGGTATGGCTCTACCGCGTGACCCTCGAGCTCAAGGAGTCCGACGCCGAGGTATTCACGCCGGTGACGGGGGAATTCTCGTTCGCTTCGAACTCCGACAGGCTCGGCGCGTTCGGGGAGTGGACATGCCGGGACTCGATCGTCAACGACTTCATGGCGGGGCGGAAAGCGGGCGACGGCAGTGTGACGCCGGCGCTGCGGGAGCTGTACGCCAAGACTCGCGCCCGGTCCGGCGAATGAACCGCCGTACCGTTCTGTTCGCGGCGGCGGCACTCGGCGGGGTCGGCGGAGGGCTGCTGTGGCGCGAGCGGAGAGACGTATCCCCGGTATCCGACGACCCGAAGGTCCTTGAGCCGCCGCCCAGTTCACCGAAGCCTTCGCGGACTGCCGCTCCCCCCAGAACAAGGTCGTGGCCGATCGCCCTGCCGCTGAACCACAAGGCAGTCGTACGTGCCGGCGCATCCTTGTTCGTCGCCCGGGAGGGCGGGAGCATCTGGGCCTACAGCGCCCGAACCGGTGCCGAGAAGTGGCGCTTCCAGCCGACCGGCCTCGGTGCCCGGCGGGCCGGTGACCCGCATGCCGACGCGTCGGACATCGTGGAGCAGGACCCGCCGGTCAGTGGAGGGAAACTCCTGTTCACCTCCCTGTACTGGACGGCCGGCGAGGACGCGAACGTGGAGTTCTCGGACGCCTGGGGCGGAGTGGTCATGGCCCTGGAGGCGGATACGGGGCGTGAGGTGTGGCGCCGTAAGGTCGGCCATCCGGCGGATCTGGCGGTCAGCGGAGACCTGCTGCTGTTCAGACCCAGGCTCGGCATGCTGGGCACAGCGACCGACGTCCTGCATGCCGTCGATGGGGAGACCGGCGCGGAAGTATGGGAGTTCTCGCACCCCACCCATGACATCCAGAGCTTTCTTCCCCACCGGGACGCGGTGATCGTCTCCCGGCTGGAAGGAGCCCTGGTGACCGGTCTGCAGCCCGGCACCGGAAGGGCGATCTGGCATCGCGACGTGCGGGACGGTCTCTTCGGAGACCCCTTTCAGGTCGCCGGCGACGTCGTCCTGCTCTTCGACTGGTCGATCGGCGACGCCAACGATCCGGAGTCCAGCACCACCGCCTACGTGAGTTGTGCCGTGGCGGCGACGGGCAAGGTCCTCTGGCACCGCGAATTTCCACGGTCGAGTCAGGACAGACCCTTCGTTCACGAGGGAGCCGTGATCCTGCATGCCGACGGCCACGTCCTCGCGCTGGACCCCACCAGCGGAACGACGAAATGGACCTACCCGCTTCCGGCATACGGGCAGCCGGTCGCCCTGCGCGTGGCGAACGGCCTGGTTCTCACCCGGGACACTGCCGAGGACCGGCTGACCTCGGAGATCAACGCGGGGACGGGGAAGGACCCCACACACTCACGCGTCGTCGCACTCGCCGCCGGGACCGGAAAGAAGCAGTGGGAGGTCGAGGTCCCGGGCTGGCCCGTCGAGGCGATCACGGTGAAGGACGGGATCGCGGTCCTGTCCGATCATCTCTCCCTGCGCGCCGTGGACGTCAGGCGACGGAGCACGCTGTGGAAGAGGCCCCGGGCCGACAACGCCGAAGTGGACGGCGGGTTCCTCCGGATCGAGGGCGAGGCGATCGAGGGCGAGGCGATCGACCTCGTGCACCTGTGCACGGGAGCCACCGTGCGCTGACGACCGGGACGGAGACGTACCGGGGCCCTTGGGGACCCCGGTACGAGGTGCTCAGTACGACGAGCCGGACGCGCCCAGCGATCCCGTCGGGTGCCAGACCGTCTTCGTCTCCAGGAAGGCCGTCAGGCGCTCGGTGCCCGGGGTCGCCGTGTAATCCACAGGCTGTGGACGCAGGACGCGCTTGAGGTTGTCGGCCGCCGCGATCTCCAGTTCCTTCGCGAGTACGTCATCGGCACCCGCGAGGTCGATCGCGTTGACGTCCTGGTGCGCGGCCAGGGGCGCCGCGATCTCCGCCGTACGGCCGGAGAGGACGTTGACGACACCGCCGGGAACGTCGGAGGTGGCCAGCACTTCGCCCAGCGACAGGGCGGGCAGCGGGGACTTCTCGCTCGCCACCACGATCGCCGTGTTGCCGGTCGCGATCACCGGGGCGACGACCGAGACCAGGCCCAGGAAGGACGACTCCTGGGGGGCGAGGACGGCGACGACGCCTGTCGGCTCGGGCGAGGAGAGGTTGAAGAACGGGCCCGCGACCGGGTTGCCGCCGCCGACCACCTGGGCGATCTTGTCGGTCCAGCCCGCGTACCAGACCCAGCGGTCGATCGTGGCGTCCACGACCCCCGCCGCCTTGGACTTGGAGAGTCCTTCGGCGTCGGCCACTTCGCGGGTGAACTGCTCGCGGCGGCCCTCCAGCATCTCCGCGACGCGGTAGAGGATCTGGCCGCGGTTGTACGCGGTCGCGCCGGACCAGCCGCCGAAGGCCTTGCGGGCGGCGACCACCGCGTCCCGGGCGTCCTTGCGGGAGGAGAGCGGCGCGTTGGCCAGCCACTTGCCCTTCGAGTCCGTCACCTCGTACACCCGGCCGCTCTCGGAACGCGGGAACTTCCCGCCGACGTACAGCTTGTAGGTCTTGAAGACGCTGAGTCGCTGCTGCTCGGACTTATCGGACATCGAGGTACGCCTCCAGGCCGTGGCGGCCGCCCTCGCGGCCGAAGCCCGACTCCTTGTAGCCGCCGAAGGGCGAGGTCGGGTCGAACTTGTTGAACGTGTTGGACCAGATCACGCCCGCGCGGAGCTTGTTCGCCACCGCCAGGATCCGTGAACCCTTCTCGGTCCAGATGCCCGCCGACAGCCCGTACGGCGTGTTGTTGGCCTTGGCGACCGCCTCGTCCGGGGTGCGGAAGGAGAGGACGGACAGCACCGGGCCGAAGATCTCGTCGCGGGCGACGGTGTGGGCCTGCGTGACGTTCATGAAGAGCGTCGGGGCGAACCAGTAGCCCGAGGAGGGGAGTTCGCACGGCGCGGACCAGCGCTCGGCGCCCTCCGCCTCGCCCAACTCGACCAGGGACGTGATGCGCGAGAGCTGTTCGGCCGAGTTGATCGCGCCGATGTCCGTGTTCTTGTCCAGCGGGTCACCGAGGCGCAGCGTCGACAGACGCCGCTTCAGGGACTCCAACAGCTCGTCCTGGATGGACTCCTGCACCAGCAGTCGGCTGCCCGCGCAGCACACCTGACCCTGGTTGAAGAAGATCCCGTTGACGATCCCCTCCACCGCCTGGTCGATCGGAGCGTCGTCGAAGACGATGTTCGCGCCCTTGCCGCCGAGTTCGAGGGTGAGCTTCTTCTTCGAGCCGGCGACCGTGCGGGCGATCTCCTTGCCGACCGCGGTGGAGCCGGTGAAGGCCACCTTGTTCACGTCCGGGTGGGCCACCAGGAACGCGCCCGTGTCGCCGTATCCCGGAAGGATGTTGACGACGCCCTTGGGCAGACCGGCCTGGCGGCAGATGTCGGCGAAGAACAGGGCGGAGAGCGGGGTCGTCTCGGCGGGCTTCAGCACCACCGTGTTGCCCGTCGCCAGCGCCGGGGCGATCTTCCACGCCAGCATCAGCAGCGGGAAGTTCCAGGGGATGACCTGGCCGGCGACGCCCAGCGGCCGGGGGGCGGCACCGAAGCCGGCGTGCTCCAGCTTGTCCGCCCAGCCCGCGTAGTAGAAGAAGTGCGCCGCTACGAGGGGAAGGTCGGCGTCCCTCGTCTCCTTGATGGGCTTGCCGTTGTCCAGCGTCTCCAGGACGGCGAGTTCGCGGGCGCGCTCCTGGATGATGCGGGCGATACGGAAGAGGTACTTGGCGCGCTCGGAGCCGGGCAGCGCGGCCCACTTCTCGAAGGCCTTGCGGGCGGCCTTCACAGCCCGGTCGACATCCTCGGTACCGGCCTGGGCGACCTCGGAGAGGACCTCTTCGGTGGACGGCGAGACCGTCTTGAAGACCTTGCCGTCGGCCGCCTCCACGAACTCGCCGTCGATGAACAGGCCGTAGGACGGGGCGATGTCGACGATCGAGCGGGACTCGGGTGCGGGTGCGTACTCAAAAGCCATGATGGATCAGTCCACCGTCACGTAGTCGGGACCGGAGTAGCGGCCGGTGGCCAGCTTCTGACGCTGCATCAGCAGATCGTTCAGAAGCGAGGACGCGCCGAAGCGGAACCAGTGGTTGTCCAGCCAGTCCTCCCCGGCGGTCTCGTTGACCAGGACGAGAAACTTGATCGCGTCCTTGGACGTACGGATGCCGCCGGCGGGCTTCACGCCCACCTGCACGCCGGTCTGGGCGCGGAAGTCGCGCACGGCCTCCAGCATGAGGAGCGTGTTCGCGGGGGTGGCGTTGACGGCGACCTTGCCGGTCGAGGTCTTGATGAAGTCGGCACCCGCCAGCATGCCGAGCCAGCTCGCGCGCCGGATGTTGTCGTACGTCGACAGCTCGCCGGTCTCGAAGATGACCTTCAGGCGGGCGCTCGCCCCGCAGGCCTCCTTCACGGCGACGATCTCGTCGTACACCTTCATGTAGTTCCCCGCGAGGAAGGCCCCGCGGTCGATGACCATGTCGATCTCGTCGGCGCCCGCGGCGATGGCTTCCCGCACGTCGGCCAGCTTGACGACGATCGGCGCGCGGCCCGCCGGGAAGGCGGTGGCGACCGAGGCGACCTTGACCGTGGAACCGGCGACGGCCGCCTTCGCGGCGGGCACCATGTCGGGGTAGACGCAGACCGCGGCCGTGGCGGGAGCCGTACGGTCGGTCGGGTCGGGGCGGACCGCCTTGGCGCCGAGCGCCCGGACCTTGCCCGGGGTGTCCGCGCCTTCCAGCGTCGTCAGGTCGACCATCGAGATGGCGAGGTCGATGGCGTACGCCTTCGCGGTCGTCTTGATGGAACGGGTACCGAGCGAGGCGGCACGCGCCTCCAGGCCGACCGCGTCGACGCCGGGCAGCCCATGGAGGAACCGACGCAGCGTGCTCTCGGAGGCCGCCACGTCCGTGAGGGTGTGTGCAGTGGTGGGCATGGTCACCAGACGAGCATATCTACGCGCGTAGCGGCTGTACACCCCGAGAAGCGGTTCCTTGTCAGGAACGAGCAGGGGTTCCTTGTCGGGAAGGGGAGCTGTCCCACCTAGGGGCGCGGGGAACTGCGCGACAAGCCACAACGGACCCGCACTCGCCATCAAGCAGATCCCCTACGGCGCCTAGGCGCACAAAACCCGATCGCCACGCTGAGGCAGAATCAAAGGCATGACCACCCCGGACCCCGAGAACAAGGACCGCGTCTTCCGATCAAGCGGCGGCATCGCAGGCGGCGTCCTCCTGCTGGGCCTCGTCGCCTGGCTCGGCATCGACGCCCTGTTCCAGGGCAACGGCCGCACCCCCTGGCTGGCCCTCGCCGCGATGATCCTCGTCGTCCCGCTGATCGTCGCCTTCACCGTGCGCCCCGCCGTGTACGCGAACGAGGACCGCCTCCGCATCCGCAACCCCTTCCGTGTGATCGTGCTGCCGTGGGGGCAGGTCGCGTCGTTGCGGTCGGGCTACTCGAACGAGGTCGTCGACCGGTCCGGCAAGAAGTTCCAGCTCTGGGCCATCCCGGTCTCGCTGCGCGCCCGCAAGAAGGCGGCCCGGCGCGAGGCACGCGCGATGGCGAGCGGCGAGGACACCACGCGTGGCCTCGTGCGGGGTGGTCTCCGCAACGTGCCGGATGGTCCGACCCGGGCGGCGAGCGACCAGGCCATGGACGATCTGCGGGAGCTGCAGGAGGGTCGGGGTGCGGCGGAGACCGCGCAGGGCGAGGGCGTGGGCGTGGTCGTGCGCTGGGCGTACGAGATCGTGGGCCCCGCGGCGGCGGGCGCGATTCTGCTGGCGATTCTGCTGGCGGTGGGCTGACGGGGGATCGCCCGCCGACCGGATGCCACCCCGAAGACCAAGCTCCCGGACCCGTCCGCCGTCACCGACTGCTCATCGCACCTGGTCGTACCGCCCCAGGAACCGGAAACCCCCGCCCCTGGCCCGGTAGAGGAAGCTCGCGTTCTCCTGTTCCAGGGAGTGCGTGGGCGTCTCGCTGAAGCGGATCGGTTTGGCCACGCCGTCGTGGGCGGTGCGGAAGAGGCGTTCGGCGACCTGGCCGGGCTCGAGATCCGCGCCGCCCCCGAGTGCGTCGAGGGTGCGGGCGATCAGGCCGACGGCGTCGTACGCCTCGGCGGCCCAGCGTCCGGGTGCCTGGCCGTAGCGTTTCCGGTAGGCGCTGGTGAACGCCCTGGACGCCTTGGTGCCCACCGATCGCGGTTCGGTGTACGGGGCTTCGAACATCCAGCCCTCGGCCGCGTCACCCGCCCCCGTGAGGAAGGCCGGCCGCATGACGGGCTCGAATCCCATGCGCGGACCGGTGAATCCGGCCGCTGACAGGGCCTTGGCGCAGGCCGCGGCCCGGATCGGGGAGACCCCGGCGTACACGAGGGCTTGCGGGTCGGTGGCCAGGGCCTCGGTGACGGCCGGGCGGAAGTCGTCGGTGCCGGCCGCCACGGGGTGGATGGTGACTGTGCCCTCGCTGGGCGGAGACTCACCGATGTAGCGGCTGAGGTTCCAGGCCCTCTCTCCCGCGGCCCGGTCCTCGATGACGGCGGTACGACGCACCGAGTGCGCCCGGGTCAGGTAAGCGATGACCGGCAGGGCGCGCTCGGACCCCGATGCCCTGGTCTGGCACAGGGAGCGCCGCAGGGCGTCGGTCGGCAGTCCGGCCTCGTCGGCGTCGACCGACACGAGCACGAACGCTGTCGACGCGGCCGCGTAGAGCGGGCCGGCGGCGCGGGCGGCGGTGGCCGTGGTGGGGCCGATGACCGCACGTGCGGCGGTGTCGGCGAGCAGGCTGCGGGCCGCGTCCTTGGCCCGTGCGGTCTCGCCCCGGTCGTCGTACGTGGTCAGGGTCAGGCGGAAGGAGGCGTCCGCCTGTGCGTTGTGGAGGGCGACGGCGAGGCGGGCCCCTCGCTCCTGCGCCGTACCGGTGCTCTTCTGAGGCCCTGTCAGGTCGGCCTGGAAACCGATCGTGTGCGTCGGCACCTTGCGGGGCGTACCGGCCGTCGGCGTGGTGTCCCGTCGGTTCAGCAGTACGGCCGCTCCGGTACCCGCGGCCGCGACCGCCGCCCCGCCGATCGCGAGCACGCGGCGACGGGGCAGCCTCCTTACCGGCTCCGAGGGTGAGACCGACGGAGCAGTGGGAGTGGGCGGGCGTGGCGGCGGGTTGAGGGCGCGCGAAGAACGGTCGGCCACCAGCCGCAGCACCTCGGGCGGCAGCCAGTCACCGCTCGGCGTCTCGTCGGTCCGGCCGGTTGTCGCCTCAAGCGCGGCACCGAGTTCGGCGGCCGTGGGCCGGTCCCCGGGGGCCTTGGCGAGGCAGCCGGTGATCGCCGCCCGCAGCGGTCGCGGGAGGTGACGGTCGAGGCCCGTGAGGTCGGGGGGTTCGTGGACGGTGCGGTAGAGGATCGCCGCCGCCGTGCCGGTGCCGAACGGCCGACGACCGGTGGCCGCGTACGCCAGCACGCAGCCGAGTGAGAAGACATCGCTGGGCGGCCCCACCTCGCCCTCGTGGGGCCGGGCCTGTTCGGGGGAGAGATAGCCGGGGGTGCCGATGATCACGTCGGGGGCGGTCAGGGCGGTGGTGCCGGCGCCCTGGGCGATCCCGAAGTCGATCAACCGGGGTCCGTCACGGGTGAGCAGGATGTTGCCGGGTTTGACGTCGCGGTGGACCATGCCCGCCGCGTGCACCTCGGCCAGCGCCCGCGCCAGCCGCGCGCCGAGTACGGCGACGGTGTGCGCGGGGAGCGGACCGTGTCCGTCGACCGCCTCGGTCAGCGACGGGCCGGGCACGAACGCGGTGGCGAGCCACGGCTCGCGCGCCTCGGTGTCGGCGGCCGTCACCGGGACCACCCAGCGGGCGGTGAGCGCGGTGGCCAGCTGGACCTCGCGGCGGAAGCGCGCCCGGAAGGCGGGATCCGCGGCGTGCTCGGCGCGGATCATCTTCACGGCGACGAGTGCCCCGTCGGCGGCGCGGGCCAGGTAGACCGTGCCCATGCCGCCGGCCCCGAGCCGGGCGAGCAGCCGGTGCCCGCCGAGGGACTCGGGGTCCTCGGCCCGCAGCGCCCGCATCCCCTGCTCCCGCCGCCGTCAGGACGCGGACAGCTTGCCGACGTAGGCGAACCGGCCGCCGTCGACCCGGTAGTGGTGGGTCTGCTGCATGGTGAGTTCTCCGCTCTTGTCGAACGCGTACGTCGTGGTCAGGCCCTTGAAGCCGGCCGTGGTCAGGGCCTTGGCGACCTGGGCGCGGCTGGGGCGTCGGCCGCCGCCCGCGGCCAGGGCGGTGAGCCGGTCGACGACCAGGCGGGCGGTGTCGTACGCCTCCGGGGCCCAGATGCCCGGCGCGCCGCCGTAGCGCTTGCGGTAGGCGGTGGCGAAGGTACGCACGAGTGTGGCATCCGGGCTGATGTACGGGGTGATGGTCTGCCAGCCGTCGGCCGCACCGCCCGCCGCGGTGACGAAGGACGCGGTGGCCGTGGGCGCGTCCAGGAACCGCGGTCCCGCGAAGCGCCGTTCGGCCAGGGCGCGGGCGACCGTGGCGGCGCGCTCGGGGGTGCCGGTGCAGAAGAAGCCGTCGATGCCGTGGGCGAGCATGTCGGCGACCACCACCGACGCGTCCGGCGCGGCGGCGGGCACGACCCTGGCGTACAGGGCGACCTGGCGGGCGCGGGCCGTGTCGCGGACGATCTGCGCGGACTCCATGCCGGTGATCCGCCCCGCCCGGTCGATCAGCAGGCCCGGTCGGCGGGAACCCTGGGCGGCGAGGGCGACGACGGTGTTGTAGACGGTGAACGCGGCCATGGGCGCGGCCCGGAAGTACCCCTTCGGCTCGGCCAGCAGGGCCGACTGCGCGGCGGTGAAGGAGAGTTCCGACACGGTCAGCACCGGCAGGCCGGCGGCCTCGTAGACCTCCAGGGCGGCCTGCGTCGAGGTGTAGCCGGTGGGGCCGAGGACGGCGAGCACATCGGCGTCGCCGGCCAGCTGCCGGGCCGCCCGCTGCGCCCGCGCCGGCTCGCCCCGGTCGTCCACCGCCCGGAGGGTGAGGGTGAACGGCTTGTCCTTGCGGGAGTTGAACTGCTCCACGGCCAGCCGGGCGGCACGCTCCTGTGCCCTCCCGGCCTCCTTCTGCGGTCCGCTCAGGTCCGCGTGGACGCCCAGGATCCAGCGCGGGCCGGTGGACCGTGACGCCGGATCCTTCTCGTCGTCGCCTCCCAGCGCCGCCCACAGGGCCGCGCCGCCGCCCGCCGCGAGGACCGCCGCGCCGCCGGCGGCCAGTGCCAGGACCCGGCGGCGCCCCGGCCTTCCGGCTCCGGTGTCCGGCCCGGCCCCGGCGGAGAGCTCGGTCGGTTCGATGCCGGGCAGGGCCAGCATCTCGGCGGACCGGTCGGTGACCATGGCGACCACCGCGTCCGGCAGCCAGTCGATGGAATCGGCCGGGGCGTCCTCCACCAGCGCCGTGTCCACCTCGGCCGCCGTGGGCCGCGCGGCGGGCTCCTTGTCCAGGCACCGCTCCAGCAGCGCGCGCAGTTCCGCGTCGTCGATGCCGTCCAGTTCCGGCGCGTCATGGACGGTGCGGTACAGCAGCGCGTCCGCGGTGCCGGTGCCGAACGGCGGTCGGCCGGTGGCGGCGTACACCAGCACGCAGCCGAGGGAGAACACATCACTCGCCGGCCCGACCTCCAAGGCCCGCGCCTGCTCGGGGGAGAGGAAACCGGGCGTGCCCACCACCACGCTGTCCGAGGTCAGTTCGGTCTCCTCGGCCGCCGTGGGCCGCGCGATACCGAAGTCGATCAGCCGGGGTCCGTCGAGGGCGAGCAGGATGTTGCCGGGTTTGACGTCCCGGTGCACCAGACCGGCGTCGTGCACCGAGGCCAGGGCCCGCGCCAGCACTTTGCCCAGGACCCGCACCGCGCGCGTCGGCAGCGGCCCGCAGTCCGCGACCGCCTCGGCCAGTGAAGGACCCGGCACGAACGCCGTGGCCAGCCACGGCGCGTCGGCTTCGGTGTCGTCGCCCAGCACCGGCACGACCCACGGGCTGTCCACCCGCCGGGCGGAGACCACTTCGCGGCGGAACCGCGCCCGGAACTCCGCCTGACCGGCGTACTCCGGCTGGATCACCTTCACCGCGGCCAGGTCCCCGGCCTCGGTGCGGGCCAGGTAGACCACGCCCATGCCGCCCGCGCCCAGCCGTCCCAGCAGCCGGTGGCCACCGAGGCGGGACGGATCGGAGGGAAGCAGCCGCTCCATCACGCACCCCCCTTCGGGCGCCCGATCTCCGCCTGCGCTCGCACCACCATCTTGGCCAGGGCCTCCTGGACAAGGGGCCACAGCTCGGCCGCCTCGCGTCCCCGGCCCCCGCACACGGAGGTACTGGCCACCACGGGGCCCAGCGAGGCCTGGTCCCACCGGTACGGGTACGGCCCGCCGCGAGTGTCACTCACGCACAGCCCCGTCTCCCCCAACGACTCGTCGCTGTAGCTGTTGTTGCCCTCGCCCCACGCGTACGCGGTCGAGGACAGTCCCGTCAGCCGCTCACCCGGCCGCAGGAGCTGCTCCTCGCAATCGAGCACCTCTTCCAGCACTCCGGCCTGCTCCCAGGCAGCGTCCAGCGCCGTACGGTGCACGGTGACCGTGGCCGACAGCCGCACCGACCCCTTGCCGTCCCCGGCGGGCACTTCGAAGTACCGGGTCAGCGTGGCCAGTACGTCCGCGGGCAGTTCCCTGAGCTGCCAGGCGCAGCTGTCGCCGAGCACCGCCCAGCGGCCGGGGTCGCTCTCGTACGGCGTCGCCCGCACGACCCCCGGCCCGAACAGCTCCGGTCCGGCGATCACCTTCCCGATCAGCGCCCGCGCCTGGTCCGTGGTCCTCGGCTGCTTCGCGGGGGCCGTCGCAGCGGCCGGCGAGGGCGCGGGCTGCGTGCCGTCGCGTGTGCTCGTGTCCGCGGACACCTGAGCCTCCCCGCCGCTCCCGCCGCCGGTGCAGCCGACCACCAGTAACCCGCACATCACCAAGGCCCCGCAGATACGCCGGGTTCTCGCACACGCCACGATCCCGCCCCCTGTCCCGTGCTCGCCATGCCCCGCGCCTGTACCGATGCCACTGAGACACGCGGCGGTTCCCCGGACTACCGTTTTAACAACGCTGCCCGGGCCTGGTAACACCCTTGCCACATACGCAAGTTGTCACCGCGGCAGGGCTAGAGCGGGCGGGTACGGCTCAGATGCCGGCCGCCGCGGAAAGGTCCCGTTTGATGGCGTCCAGCAGCTCGGCGGCCTTCGCGCGGGCCTCCGGCAGCCCGTCGTGCGTGGCGACCGGCACGACGACCTCCAGGTAGCACTTCAGCTTCGGTTCCGTGCCGCTGGGGCGTACGACGACCCGGGCGCCGTCGAGCGTGTAGCGCAGGCCGTCCGTGGGCGGCAGCCTGTCCGTGCCCCGCGTCAGGTCCTCGGCCTCGGTGATGGCCAGTCCCGCCAGCTCGGTCGGCGGCTGCTCGCGCAGGCGCCGCATGGCGTCCGCGATGACCGACAGGTCCTCGACCCGGACGGAGAGCTGGTCGGTGGCGTGCAGGCCGTGCTCCACGGCGAGGTCGTCGAGCAGGTCCAGGAGCGTGCGGCCGTGCTCCTTGAGCTCGGACGCCAGCTCGGTGATCAGGAGGGCCGCGGTGATGCCGTCCTTGTCGCGTACGCCGTCGGGGTCGACGCAGTAGCCGAGGGCCTCTTCATAGCCGTAGCGCAGACCGTCCACGCGGGCGATCCACTTGAAGCCGGTGAGCGTCTCCTCGTACGGCAGTCCCGCCTTCTTGGCGATCCGCCCGAGCAGGGACGACGACACGATCGACTCGGCGAACGTGCCCTGTGCGCCGCGCCGGACGAGGTGGGCGGCGAGGAGGGAGCCGACCTCGTCGCCGCGGAGCATGCGCCAGTCGGCGCCGTCTCTGACGGCGACCGCGCACCGGTCGGCGTCGGGGTCGTTGGCGATGATCAGGTCCGGCTCGGTCTCGCGGGCCTTGGCGAAGGCCAGGTCCATCGCGCCGGGCTCTTCCGGGTTGGGGAAGGCGACGGTCGGGAAGTCCGGGTCGGGCTCGGCCTGCTCGGCGACGAGCACCGGCCGGGGGAAGCCGGCGCGGGCGAACGCGGCCAGCAGGACGTCCTTGCCGACGCCGTGCATCGCCGTGTAGACGGTGCGGGCGGTGCGCGGGGACCCGGCCGTCAGGACGGCGTCCGTGCGGGCGAGGTAGGCGTCGAGGACGGCGTCGTCGAGCGTCTCCCAGCCGGAGTCGGGGCGGGGGACGTCGGCGAGGGCGGCGATCGCGTCGATCTCGGCCGCGATCTCGGCGTCCGCCGGCGGGACGATCTGTGAGCCGTCGCCGAGGTACACCTTGTAGCCGTTGTCGCGGGGCGGGTTGTGGCTGGCGGTGACCTCCACACCGGCGACCGCGCCCAGGTGCCGTATGGCGTAGGCGAGGACGGGGGTGGGGAGGGGGCGGGGCAGGACGGCCGCGCGCAGGCCCGCGCCGGTCATCACGGCGGCGGTGTCGCGGGCGAAGTCGGCGGACTTGTGGCGGGCGTCGTAGCCGACGACGACGAGGCCGCCGGCCTGACCGTTCTTCTTCAGGTACGCGGCGAGGCCCGCCGCCGCGCGGATCACGACCGAGCGGTTCATGCGCATCGGGCCCGCGCCCAGCTCACCGCGCAGACCGGCCGTACCGAACTGGAGGGTGCCCGCGAAACGCTCGGCTAGCGCCGTGACGTCCCCCGCCTCGATGAGCTTGCCGAGCTCGTCGCGGGTCTCCGCGTCGGGGTCCTCGGCGAGCCACGCCTGGGCCCGGGCGATGAGATCGTCGTGCACGTCGGATACCTCTCGTTGTGTCCGTACGGTGTCGGGTGCGGGCTCAATTTCTCTCGCCCCCGCCGCCCCTACCCGTCCCATCCTGAAGGGGCTCCGCCCCTTCGACCCCGCCAGGGGGCTCTGCCCCCTGGACCCCCGCTCCTCAAACGCCGGAGGGGCTGGACCTTCCGCGCCGGTCGGCATCATTTAGCCC
>NZ_JAFFSU010000018.1 GCF_017948455.1 Streptomyces sp. GESEQ-4 | reverse complement strand
GCCGTTGAGCCGTTCCGACGAGTGAGACTTTAGCGGATTCCTGGCTCCCGAGCTAATCGGGGGCTGCGGTCTCTCGAACGCGGATTCCTCATTCCGTAAATACACATACCAATGACGCGACGGCAGAATGATCACTGCTCGTCGAGTAGTGGTTGGTACTTACGGATTGGCTGTCCGGGGACCGACCGGAGTCGGCGCTCACGTCGGACAACTCGGAGAACAGTACGTACCGGGTCTGGGCGTGTCAACTTGGGTCCGCGGCGGGCTGTCGAGGCGTAGCCTGGCCTGCGTGACGACGCGTACGTGTACCCAGCTGTGGTGGGCCGCCTGACGGCGGCCGTACTCACGTATGCAACCAACGGCCGCCGCTTCGGCGGCCGTTCTCGTATCTCCCTCCGGGAGGGTCGGCCGGCCGGGTGCGGCGGTCTCGACCAGGAGGTGGAGAGATGACGCGGGTCTTCAGTGGGGTCAAGCCGACCGGGCATCTGACGCTGGGGAACTATCTGGGAGCCATGCGGCAGTGGGCCGCGGTGGATCAGCATCAGGCGGATGCGCTGTTCTGCATCGTGGACCTGCATGCGCTGACCGTGGATCACGATCCGGCGCGGGTGCGGCGGCTCAGTCGGCAGGCGGCGACGCTGTTGCTCGCTGCGGGGCTGGATCCGGCGCTGTGCACCGTGTTCGTGCAGAGCCATGTGGATGAGCATGCGCGGTTGTCGTATGTGCTGGAGTGCGTGGCCACCGACGGTGAGATGCGGCGGATGATCCAGTACAAGGAGAAGGCGGCGCGTGAGCGCGAGCGGGGCGGGAGTGTGCGGCTGTCGTTGCTGACGTATCCCGTGCTGATGGCGGCGGACATCCTGGCGTATGGGACCGACGAGGTGCCGGTGGGGGATGACCAGGTTCAGCATGTGGAGCTGGCGCGGGATCTGGCCGTGCGGTTCAACCAGCGGTACGGGCATACGTTCGTGGTGCCGCGGGCGACGCATCCGAAGGTGGGGGCGCGGGTGATGAACCTGCAGGACCCGACGTCGAAGATGGGGAAGAGCGAGGACGTCGGGCCGGGGATCGTCTATCTGCTGGATGAGCCCGAGGTGGTGCGGAAGAAGGTCATGCGGGCCGTGACCGACAGCGGGCAGGAGGTCGTGTACGACCGGGAGGGGCGGCCCGGGGTCGCGAATCTGCTGGAGATCCTTGCGGCCTGTACGGGTGGGAACCCGGAGGGCTTGAGCGGTGTATATGAGTCGTATGGCGCGTTGAAGAAGGACACCGCTGACGCCGTGGTGGAGTTCCTCAGGCCCGTACAGGAGAGGCACAAGGAGTTGTGCGCGGATCCTGGTCATGTGGAGGGGGTGTTGCGGGATGGGGCTGAGAAGGCACGGGCGATGGCGCGGCCGACTGTGGATACCGCCTATCTCGCTATCGGGCTGTTGCCGCCTGCCTGAGATAGCCAGGCGGCTGTCGTCCTAGGTCCCGTCTCTTAGTCCTTTTACGTCCCGGCTGTCTCCCTTCGCCTTGCCACTCCGGCCAGGGCTAGTGCGAGGGGGCCCGGGGTCAGGAGGGCGAGCGGCAGCATCATCCAGGCGCAGAGTGCAGCCGTGGCCACCGCGAGCAGGACCAGGGCGCTGCCCGCGGGGTCACGTGCTGTGTCGGTGGCGGCTGCGCGGAGTGCCGCTCGCCAGTCGGTGAGGGACTCGGGGCGGGCGCAGGCCCGTAGGGCGACGGTGAGGGCCACTGCTGTGAGTGCTGTGGCCGCTGTGGCGAACAGTCGTGCTCCTGGCAGGCCCGCGCCGGCGAGGGCCAGGTCCGCAATCACCAGCAGGGTGGCGGCCAGGGCGAGTGCGCCCGCGGCCAGGTCGCCGGGGCGCAGGCGTTGGCGGAGCAGGGCGAAGTAGCGGCCGGCGGTGGAGGGTTCGTCGTTGGCCGCGCCTCTGAGTACCGCGCAGGCCGTGGAGAGGGCGGCCGGTGCGGTGATCAGAGGGAGGCAGGTGAGGGTGGTGGCCAGGCCGATGCTGAGGACGTCGGCGAAGAGGGTGGCGCGCGGGCCGAAGAGTTCGCCGGGCTCGCGGTGGGGTGTCGTGCTCATCCCTTGACCCCCGAGGAGGCCATGCCTTCGACGAGGAAGCGTTGGAAGGCGAGGAAGAACAGGACGATCGGGAGGAGGGCGATCACCGACATCGCGAACATGGGGCCGAAGGAGGACTGGCTGGAGGCGTCGACGAACTGGCGGAGGGCGAGGGTGAGCGTGAACTTCTCGGGGGTGAAGAGGTAGATGAGCTGGGTGAAGAAGTCGTTCCAGGTCCAGATGAAGGTGAAGATGGCGGTGGTGATCAGGGCGGGGCGGGTCAGCGGGAGGATGACCGAGAAGAAGGTGCGGAAGGGGCCGCAGCCGTCGATCGTCGCCGCTTCCTCGAGTTCTCGTGGCAGACCGCGCATGAACTGGACGATGAGGAAGACGAAGAAGGCCTCTGTGGCCAGGAACTTCGGCAGGATCAGCGGCCAGTATGTGTTCACCATGCCGAGTTGGTTGAAGACGATGTACTGCGGGATCAGTACGGCGTGGTGCGGCAGCATGATCGTGGCGATCATGAAGGCGAACAGGGGCCCTCGCATACGGAACTTCAGCCGGGCGAAGGCGTATGCGGCGAGCGAGCAGCTGATGACGTTGCCGAGGACCGCGCCGCCTGCGACGAGCAGGGAGTTGAACAGCAGACGGCTGATGGAGACGTCGTTCACGCCGTCCAGCGCGGTGCTGTAGTTGGACCACTCCAGGTGGGACGGCAGCAGCTTGAGGCTGGTGATCACCTCGTCGGCGGGCTTGAGCGAGGTCGCGAGCAGCCAGACCAGCGGATAGAGCATCACCAGCAGGGCGGCGAGGCAGCCGATGTGCAGGGCGATGCGGTTCAGCGGCAGGCGTCGCCGTGAGTCCGGGCGGGGATCGGTCGTGCGGGGGGCGTCGGTGGCGAGGGTCATCGGGCCCCTCCCTCGGTCTCGTTGGCGTAGAAGACCCAGCTGCGTGAGGTCTTGAAGAGGACGGCGGTGACCAGGCCGATGGCGGCGAGCAGGACCCAGGCCATGGCGGAGGCGTAGCCCATGTGGGAGGCGACGAAGCCGCGGTCGTAGAGGTAGAGCGTGTAGAAGAGCGTCGAGTCGGCGGGGCCGCCCTTGCCTGCGCTGATGGCGAAGGCGGGGGTGAAGACCTGGAACGCCTGGATGGTCTGGAGCACCAGGTTGAAGAAGAGCACCGGGGACAGCATGGGGATGGTGATCGAGGTGAAGCGGCGCCAGGTGCCGGCGCCGTCGACGGCGGCTGCCTCGTACAGCTCGGCGGGGATCTGCTGGAGCCCGGCCAGGAAGATGACCATGGGGGCGCCGAACTGCCAGATGGTGAGGAGGGCGACGGCCAGGAGGGCCCAGTCGGGGCGGTTGACCCAGCCGCCGGTGCCGAGGAGTCGGTCGACGGTGCCGCCGTCGTTGAACAGGGCCCGCCACACGAGGGCGATGGACATGGAGGCGCCGAGGAGGGAGGGCGCGTAGAAGGCGGAGCGGTAGAAGGCCTTGCCGCGGCGCATCGATTTCAGGGCCAGGGCCACTGCCAGGGCGAGCGCGAGCTGGAGGGGGACGGCTATGACGACGTAGGTGAGGGTGGCGAGGACGGAGCGCCAGTAGCGGGGGTCCTCGGTGAACATCTGGGTGTAGTTGCGCAGGCCGATCCAGCGGGGGGCGGTGAACATGTCGTAGTCGGTGAACGACAGGTACAGCGACACGGCCATCGGGAGCAGGGTGAGCACGCTCGCGCCGAGCACCCATGGGGAGAGGAAGACCCAGGCGGCTCCTTCGCGGCGGCGTCGGGAGCGGCGCGGGGCGGGGGCCTTGTCGGTCTGGGCGGTGCGGGCGACAGGGGTTTCGGTGGTGGTCATTGCCTCAGCTCCGCCTTCGCCTCGGTGAGGTAGTTCTCGGCCGCCTCGCGGGGCGACAGTTTGCCGAAGGACACCTGGTCGTAGTCGCGCATGAAGGTGGTCTGCAGGCCGCTGTCGCCTGAGGGTGGTGCCTGGGGTGGCGGTTTGAGTTCGCCTTCGACGGACTGCTGGTAGTCGGCGATCTGCTTGTCGATGCCGGTGAGGTCGGGGACGACGGTCTCACGGGCGGTGTCGTTGACCGGGATGCTGCGGGTGGCGCCGAGGATGCGGGCCGCGTCGACGTTGTTGACCATGAAGTCGATGAACTCGGCGGCTTCCTTGGGGTGGCCGGTGGAGTCGGCCACGGCCATGAACATGGAGGGCTTGAAGTACTGACCGACGCCGGCGGGGCCGGCGGGAAGGGGGCCGAGGACGAGGTTGTCACCGACGATCGGGACCAAGCCGGCGGTGGGGGCGTCCCAGTTGAAGTCGCCGGAGGCGGTGCCGCGGCCGAGTGGGGTGTTCTCGACGGTGCCGTCGACCTGGGTGGTGTCCTCCGCCGAGGAGACGGCTCCCTCGCGGCGCAGTCCGTCGGTGAAGGTCCAGAAACGGGTGAGGTCGTCGGCGGTGAAGCCGGGGTCGCCGTCCTTGGTGTAGAGGGACTTGCCCTGGCCGCGCAGCCACACCTCGAAGACGTCCTCGCTCTGGCCGGGGTCGACGGAGCCGGGCTTGCCGGTGCGTTCGGAGACGGTGCGTACGGCGTCGGCCCAGTCGTCCCAGGTCCAGCCGTTGGCCGGGAGGTCGACGCCGGCCTTCTTCCACTGCTGGGCGTCGTAGGCGAAGGTCTCGGTGCCGCGGCCCTGTGGGATGGCGTACTGGGTGTCGTCGACCTTGCCGGTAGCGAGGAGGCCGGGGTCGATGTCGCTGGTGTCCAGGACGCTGGACTGGGTGCCGAGGTCGAGGAGGATGCCGCCCTGGGCGTACTGGTCGATCTGGCGGTAGTCGAGCTGCATGACGTCGGGGGCGTCGCCGCCGGCGGCCTGGGTGGCGAGTTTCTGTTTGTAGGCCTCGTAGCCCGCGAAGGAGGTCTGGATGTCGATGCGGGGGTGTTGCTTTTCGAAGAGGGAGATGGCCTTCTCGGTGCGTTCGGCCCGGTCGGGGTTGCCCCACCAGGTGTAGCGCAGCACGGTCTTGTCGCCGGTTGCCTGGTCCGATCCTCCGCTGCAGCCGGTGCCGAGGGCACTGAGTGCGAGCGTGAGGGCCAGAGCCCAGGACATCGTTGTCCTATTGCCGGGCATGGGGTGTCGCGTCTCCTCTCGGAGGTGGGGGACGAGGCGCGCGGACTGTCAGCCGCTGGGGAGTTGGTATTCGTCGCGGCGGCCGCACATGCCGTAGCCGCCGAGGCGGAGGGGGTCGGTGCTCAGGGCGGTGGCGGTGGCGAGGTAGTCGCCCGCGGTGCCGGTGGCCAGGGCGTCGAGTTGGGTGCCGGTTTGCTGGGCGGCGGCGAGGGCGCCGCGTTCCCAGATCCCGCGCCAGGCGGCGGCTTTGGGGGCGACCAGGCGGGCTGCGGCTTCCTGGAAGGCGCGGTACGGGGCGGGGTCGCCGGCGCGTAGGGACTCGCGCAGGGTGAGGTAGCCCTCGACGGCGAGGTCGCGGCGTTTGCGGGCGGCGGCCTCGATGTCGGGGCTGTCGAGGGGCGGGAGGGTGGCCGCGGCGGCGTAGCGGTCGGGGTCGTCCAGGTAGTCGGAAGGGAAGGTGAAGACGGCGTCGCCGGCTTCGGGCAGGCCGCTGTTCTGCATCAGGACGGTGATGCGGAGGTCCTCGCCCTGGACCATGCGGTGGACGGTGCCGGGGGTGAACCAGGCGACTGTGCCTGCCTGGAGCGGGAGTTCGCGGTAGCCGTCGGGGCTGAGGGTCTGCACGCTGCCGGTGCCGCCGGTGACGACGTAGGCCTCGGTGCAGACCAGGTGGAGGTGGGGGCTGCCGCCGCAGACGCCGTCGGCGGCCTGCCAGTCGTACGGAGAGAGATGGGAGAGGGCGATGCCGCCGGGGAGTGGGGGTGTGTTGGGGAGTGTCACCAGTTCAGCTCCTTCAGTCGGGCCGCCACGCGCGCGGTGTCCCAGGCGCCGTCGGCGACGAGGATCCGGTAGCGGTACGAGAAGGACTCCCCCGGCGGGAGCGCGAACTCCTCGTGGAACGCCCAGGAGAAGGCGACGGTGGGGATGGGTTCGGAGCGGACGAACCAGTGGGAGGGGTGGATGGAGCTGTCGTTCTCGGGGGCGTGGGCGAAGACCAGGGTGGAGTGGCCGTCGATGTCGTCGTGTTCGGCGGTGAAGGCGAGCCAGGGGGTGTGGGTGCCCATGAGGTCGTCGGAGGCGTCGCGGTCGTCCGGGCCGTCGGGGCCGAAGGCGCGGCCGCCGGTGAAGTCGCGGGGGCCGCGCCAGTGGAGACCGGTGTAGCCGGCGTGCTCGCGGCCGGCGGTGGTCGGGGAGCCGAAGGTGAGGGGCTCGCCGTCCGCGCGGATGTTGGTCAGGTGGATGGACCAGTCGAGGGCCCAGGATCCGGAGTCCCGGTCTACGTCGTGGAGGGTGACCGTGCGCCTTTCACGGGCCCATTCGGCGCCCTGGTTCTCGATCCAGGTGAGGCGCTCGGTGAAGGCGAGGCGGTCGGCGGAGACGTCGAGGGTGTCGAAGCCGTCGTGGCGCATGGAGCCGATGCGGTCGCGGAGGGGGAGATAGCCCTCGCCGTGGATGTAGGAGTGGCCGCCCCAGAAGTTCTGGCCGGAGAGGTGGCTGGCGGTCATCTGTACGCCCTTGTGCCAGCGGTGGTCGTTGGGGCGGTAGCCGGAGACGGGGTGGCCGCCGAGGGTGCGCAGGGGGTGGATGTACGGCTTGCGGGACTCGTACGGATCGGGGTCGGGCTTGTAGACGTACTCCATCAACCGGACATCGCCGGATGCGACCGTGATGCGTTCGCCGTGGACGTGGGTCACCTGGATCTGCGGCTCGGCGGTGTGGGGGGCGGTCACTTGGGGCTCCATTCCGGGTGGTTGCCGTGCATCGCGGAGTAGAACGGGTCGCCGGGCGCGATCTCGCCGGCCCGGACGGTCTCGCCGGTGAAGGCCGACTTGTAGAGGGCGGCGGCGAATTCGAGGGTGCGGCGGGCTTCGGGGCCGCTGCCTGGGGGGCGTACGCCCTGGTCGTGGGCGTCGAGGAGGGCGCCGAGCTGGGCCATGTGGGAGCTGGGAATGTCAGTGGTGGGTGGTGGAATGGGAGTGGTGCCGGGAGAGGGGGTGTAGGTCCAGTCGGTGTTGGAGTGGCCGTAGAGGTGGGTGAGTTCGACGGTGGCGCGGTCGCAGTCGATGCGGATGCGGCTGACCTCGTCGGGTGACAGGACGCTGTTGACGACGGTGGCGAGGGCGCCGTTCGCGAACCGGACGAGGGCGGTGGAGACGTCCTCGCTCTCGGTGGCGTGGACGAGACGGGCGGCCATCGCGCGGATCTCGGTCCAGTCGCCGAGGAGGTGCAGGAGGAGGTCGTACTGGTGGATGCCGTGGCCCATGGTGGGGCCGCCGCCCTCGGAGGCCCAGCGGCCGCGCCACGGTACGGCGTAGTAGGCGGCGTCGCGGTGCCAGGTGGTCTGGCAGTGGGCTACGCGCGGGGTGCCGAGGGTGCCGTTCTGGATGAGGTCGCGGGCGTGGACGGCGCCGGAGCCGTAGCGGTGCTGGAAGACGACGGAGGCGTAGGCGCCGGTGGCTTCCTCGGCGGCGGCGAGCTCGTCGTACTCGGCGAGGGAGAGGGTGAGCGGTTTCTCGCACAGGGCCCAGGCGCCGGACATCAGGGCGGCGAGGGTCTGCTGCTGGTGGAGGGTGGGTGGGGTGCCAATGAGGACGAGGTCGGGGTGCTCGGTGTCCAGCATCGTGGGCAGGTCGTGGTAGCCGTTGACCCGCTCACCGGCCAGTTTCTGGAATTCCGTGAGGCGGGTGGCGTCTACGTCGACTGCGGCCACGAGTTCGATGCGGTCGGCGTGGGCGCGGAGGGCGGGGAGGTGGCTGCCGGTGACGATGGCGCCGGTGCCGACGACTGCTGCCCGGAGGGGGGAGGTGGAGCTGGATGGCATAGAGGGCACCTCAGGAAGGCCGGAGGGAAAGCGCTTTCCGCTGCTTCGTCCGACGTTATGCACGCACCCGAGGGTGGGACAAGACGCGCGTCGCGATCAGTGATCAACAACTTCCAACACGGGGAAGGGATTTCCGCGTGGGGATTTCCGCATGCTGGAAGCTGGTGAGGCGACGGAGTGCCGGGGGTGGCTCGGCTGAGCCGCTGGTGCCGGGGTGGCTTGGCTAAGCCGCTGGTGCCGGGGGGGGGCTCGGCTGAACCGTTGGTGCCGGAGGCCGTCGGCTCAGGCGTTGTTGCCGGAGGCCAGTTCGCGGCTGCGGTCGCGGGCGGCTTCGAGGGCGGCGATGAGGGCGGCTCGTACGCCGTGGTTCTCGAGTTCGCGGATGGCGTTGATCGTGGTGCCGGCCGGTGAGGTGACGTTCTCGCGGAGCTTGACGGGGTGTTCGCCGCTGTCGCGGAGCATCGTCGCGGCGCCGATCGCGGACTGGACGATCAGGTCGTGGGCCTTGTCGCGGGGCAGGCCGAGGAGGATGCCGGCGTCCGTCATCGCTTCGACGAGGTAGAAGAAGTACGCCGGTCCCGAGCCCGAGAGGGCCGTGCAGGCGTCCTGCTGGGACTCCGGGACGCGGAGGGTCTTGCCGACGGCGCCGAAGATCTCCTCGGCGTGGGCGAGGTCGGCTTCGCTGGCGTGCGTGCCGGCGGAGATGACCGACATGGCCTCGTCGACCAGGGCCGGGGTGTTCGTCATGACGCGGACGACCGGGGTGCCGGTGGCGAGGCGGGCCTCGAAGTGAGAGGTGGGGATGCCGGCGGCTCCGCTGATGACCAGGCGGTCGGTGGGGACGTGGGGGGCGAGTTCGTCGAGGAGGGTGCCCATGTCCTGCGGTTTGACCGTGAGGATGAGGGTGTCGGCGGTCTTGGCGGCTTCCGGGTTGGTGACCGGGGTGACGCCGTAGCGGGTACGGAGTTCTTCGGCTCGTTCCGGGCGGCGGGCGGTGACGAGGAGGTCGGCCGGGGTCCAGCCGGCTCGGATCATTCCGCTGAGCAGGGCTTCGCCGATTTTGCCGGTGCCGAGGACTGCGACTTTCTGGGTCATGGCTGGGGTGCCCTCCGGGGGTTGTCGTCCGGGGTCATCCTCGCATTTGGGGTGAGGGGCGGGGGTGGGTGTCCGGTGGGCGGGATGTTGGGGGGGCGGGGGGGCTGGTTGAGCGGGCGGGTTGGGTTGGGCGGGCCGGGATTGGGGTGGGTTGGTCTGTGGAGGGTGGTGTGGGGCGGGGGTGTCAGGTTGTTCGGCGGCGGAGGGTTGCTGCGCCGAGGGTGAGGACCAGGAGGGCGCAGCCGGCGACGATGAGGATGTCTCGGATGAAGTTGGCTGTCATGTCGGTGTGTTTGAGGACTTCGTTCATGCCGTCGACGGCGTAGGACATGGGGAGGACGTTGGAGATGGCCTCGAGGGCGGGGTGCATGTTGTCGCGGGGGGTGAAGAGGCCGCAGAGGAGGAGCTGGGGGAAGATCACCGCCGGCATGAACTGGACCGCCTGGAACTCGGATGCCGCGAAGGCCGAGACGAAGAGGCCGAGGGCTGTGCCCAGGAGGGCGTCGAGGAGGGCCACCAGGAGGAGGAGCCACGGGGAGCCGGTGACGTCCAGGCCCAGGAACCAGACCGCCAGCCCCGTCGCCAGCGCCGACTGGATGATCGCCAGCGTGCCGAAGGCCAGGGCGTAGCCCGCGATCAGGTCGCCTTTGCCCAGGGGCATGGCGAGGAGGCGTTCCAGTGTGCCCGACGTGCGTTCGCGGAGCGTGGCGATCGACGTGACCAGGAACATCGTGATGAGGGGGAAGATCCCCAGGAGCGACGCGCCGATGCTGTCGAAGGTGCGCGCGCTGCCATCGAAGACGTAGCGCAGCAGGAACAGCATCACGCACGGGACCAGGATCATCAGCGCGATCGTGCGCGGGTCGTGGCGGAGCTGGCTGAGGACTCGCGCCGCGGTGGCGGTGGTGCGGGAGACGTTCAGGGCACTGGTGGGGGCGGGCCTCATCGTCGTAGGCGTCGTGGTCGTACGCCTCGTGGTCGTACTCATCGCGTCGTCTCCTTCGTGCGGGCGGCCGCGACTGCCTCGTCCACCAGGTGCAGGAAGGCCGCTTCCACTGTCTCGGATCCGGTACGGGTGCGGAGGGCGTCGGGGGTGTCGTCGGCGAGGATCTCGCCCTCGCGCATGAGCAGCAGGCGGTGGCAGCGCTCGGCCTCGTCCATGACGTGGGAGGAGATGAGGAGGGTGGCGCCGCGTGTGGCCGCGATGTCGTGGAAGAGGTTCCAGAGGTCTCGGCGGAGCACCGGGTCCAGGCCGACTGTCGGTTCGTCCAGGACCAGGAGTTCCGGAGTGCCGAGGAGGGCTACGGCCAGGGAGACACGGCTGCGCTGGCCGCCGGAGAGGTTGCCTGCCAGGGCGTCGGCGTGGCTGGTCAGGTCGACGTCGGAGATGACTCGGGTGACGTCCTCGTGCCGGTGTTCTGCGGCTGCGCGGCCCGGGTTCAGGATCGCCGCGAAGTAGGCCAGGTTCTGGCGGACGGTGAGGTCGTCGTAGACCGACGGGGCCTGGGTGACGTAGCCGATGCGGGTGCGGAGGCTGGGGTGTCCGGCCGGGCGGCCCAGGATTTCCAGGGTGCCCGTGACCTTGGCCTGGGTGCCGACGATCGCCCGCATGAGCGTCGACTTGCCGCATCCGGAGGGGCCGAGGAGGCCGGTGATCTGGCCTGGGGGGACCGTGAAGTCGAGGCTGCGCAGGACCCTTCGGGGGCCTCGGACGACGGTGAGGTCGGCGGCTTGGATTGTGGGCGAGTTTGGGGTTGGGGCGGGTGGGTCTGACGTGTAATTCATCATGTGGTGAATAATGCTCCGGTGGGGGGTGGGCGTCAAGGTGGGGGTTAGGGGGTGCGGGTGCGTTGTTGAGGGGTGGGGGTGCGTGTCGGGGTGCGGCCACGGCGAGGTGGTTGCGGGCGTGGGGTGAGCGCGGGAGCGCATGCGGCTGGCTTGTTCTGGCTCCCCCGCGGGATCCTCGTTGCGCTGCCGTCATACGTGGGCGGGACGGGGACGGTTGTGCGGGGTCAGGAGGGCGTGGCGACGAGGAGGTCCACGTCGTAGGTCTCCTCGACGGTTCCGTGGGGGAAGAGGGTCAGGAGGTGCTGCTTCTCCTCGGCCAGGAAGGCGGTGCGGGTTTCGTCGCTCTGGACCAGGAAGATCGAGTGGCTGCCGATGTTGGCCAGGTGGGTGTCGATGGTGATGCGGCGGCTCCAGCGGACCAGGCGGCGGGTGAAGTCGAGGCGGCCGGAGGGGTCGGCGGCGCGGCTGCTGGCGCCGTTCGTATCGATGACCGGGTCGGTGCCGAAGGCGTCTCCGATGCGGCGCGTCTGGGCGGCGATCCAGGGGACGTCCAAGGCGTACGTGTTCCACCACAGGGCGAGTGCGCCGCCGGGGCGCAGGACGCGGAGCGCCTCCGGGACCGAGTGGTCCGGGTCGGTCCAGTGCCAAGCCTGCGCGTAGGTGAGGAAGTCGACGGAGGCGGTGGCCAGGGGGAGGGCGTTGCCGGTGCCTCGGACGAGGGGGATTCCGGGGTTGGTGCGGTGGAACTGGGCCGCCATGCCGTCGCCCGGTTCGACGCCGATCACGTCCGCGCCGCGGGCGTGCAGGAGGGCGGTCGCTATGCCGGTGCCGGCGCCGATGTCTGCGACGCGGGCGCCGGTGAGCGGGCGGCCGGCGAGATCCTCGATCGCGTCGAAGAGGGCGGGCGGGTAGGAGGGGCGGTTGGCGGCGTACTGGGCTGCGGCTGCGTTGAAGGAGAGGGCTCGGGTGAGATGGGAGGAGGCCGTCATAGGGACATGGTGGACGGGGGTGGGGCGGTAGCGGTGAGATTCCGGTGAGAGGTAGGAGGGTTGAGAGGTAGGAGGGTTGAGAGGTAAAAGGGGTGTGGGGCGCGCTCAACCCCGCGGCCAGTGCGCCGCCGCAACCGCCCTCAGACGGCCCTCAGCCAAGCCCGGTCCTAGCCCTTCCCCCGTCGCTTCTTCTTCGACGGGTTGCCCGAGCGTCGTGTCGTCCGCTTCTCGTGGCGCTCGCGGGCCGCTGCGTACTCCCTGCGGTGGAGTCTCTCGCCGGGGGCCTCGACGAGGGAGCGGATGAAGTAGGCGAGGAGGGAGCCGACGAAGCCGATGGCCAGGAGGCCGCGGAGGGAGGACTGGCGGTCGGGGTCGGGGCGGTTGCCGAAGGCGTCCCAGGTGTGCCGGAAGGCGAGTGCGGTGCAGACGGCGAACATGGCGACGACCAGGAGGTTGACGAAGCTGCCGGTGTCGGCGATCTGGAGGCCCTCGTAGGCGAAGCGGAGGACGAGGCAGGCGGCCACCGTGGTCGCGAGGGAGCCTGCGGCGGCTGCGATGCGGCGGGTTGTGTAGCCCTTGTCGTGGTTCACCCAGGTCGTGCCGAAGAAGCGGATGGGCTCGGGGCGGGGCGCCGGGGTGTCGGGGGTGCCGTTGGAGCCCGCGGGGGTGGCCGGGGTGCCGGAATCGTCGCTCACGGGTTGATTATGGCGCCGGGGTGGCCGCGGGCTCCTGGCGGGTTCAGCCGCAGCGGGAAGCGATGTGGCCGTCGCTGCCGGTGTTCACGTAGGCGTCCGCCACGAACTCGCCGTTGGCGATGTTGTCCCAGATGTTCGACGTGCCGTACGGACCCGTCACCGTCGTACCAGGCATCTGGCAGAAGATCGGGATCCCGGCGCCCTCCGGCAGGACCCGGACGATGGTGTAGCTGGTGCGGGGGCCACAACGGAAGTTCAGGCGGACGTCCGGGGCGACCGGGGCGACCGGGTGGCCGCCGTGCGGTGGGCGACACGCCCAGCACCATGAGAAAGGCACCGGCGGCGGCTGCGAGCAGGATCGACAGACGTCTTCGGGATGTCATGGTGCTGGGCGATGGTCGTCGGATCAGGAGCAGCGCGGACGGATGTAGCCGTCGCTGCCGGTGTTCACATAGCTGTCCGATACGAATTCGCCGTCGTCGATGTTGTCCCAGATGTTCGTCGTGCCGTACGGACCCGTCACCGTCGTACCCGGCGTCTGGCAGAAGATCGGGACCCTGGCACCCTCGGGCAGGATGCGGATGACGGCGTAGTTGGTGCCGGGGCCCCTGCGGACGTTGAGACGGACGCCCGGTGCGACCGCGTAGTAGCGAAGAGCCTCGGTCGTGGCCGCCGCTGTCGTGACGGCCTGTCTCTCGTCGCCCTCAAGCTCATCGACACGCTCAACAGACATGAAAACCTCCCCCGTTGACCCCATGACTGCCATGGGGTCCCGTTGATTCCCCTAAAACACACCATGAAACACATGGACGCAATTCGCACAGGGAGGCTAGCAAGTCGCCTCTGTCTCGTACGAGTCATCGACTAGGCTCCGTGCGTCGCGCGCGCCGACGAAGAGCACGGGGGTGGTCCCATGGCGCCACAGCGGAACGCCGGAGCGGGCGCGGAAGCGGAACTTCCCGAATACGCCGGCCACTACCGTCTGGAGTCCTGTCTGGGTTCCGGCGGCATGGGAGTTGTACATCTGGCCCGGAGCACCTCGGGGATGAAGCTCGCGGTGAAGGTCGTACATGCCGAGTTCGCCCGGGACCCCGAGTTCAGGGGGCGGTTCCGCCAGGAGGTGGCCGCGGCGCGCAGGGTGAGCGGTGCCTTCACCGCGTCCGTCGTCGACGCCGACCCGGAGGCCGAACGGCCCTGGATGGCCACGCTGTTCATACCGGGACCGACGCTGTCCGACCATGTGAAGCGGAACGGCCCTCTGCCCAGTGCCCAGTTGCGCCGTCTGATGGCCGGACTTGCCGAGGCGCTGCGCGACATACACCGAGTCGGTGTGGTGCACCGCGATCTCAAGCCGAGCAATGTGCTGCTCGCCGAGGACGGTCCGAAGGTCATCGACTTCGGTATTTCTCGGCCGAAGGACAGCGAACTGCGCACCGAGACGGGCAAGTTGATCGGCACGCCGCCGTTCATGGCCCCCGAACAGTTCCGTCGGCCACGGGAGGTCGGGCCCGCCGCCGACATCTTCGCGCTCGGTTCGGTGATGGTGCACGCGGCGACGGGGCGAGGGCCGTTCGACTCCGACAGCCCGTACGTCGTCGCCTATCAGGTGGTGCATGACGAGCCGGACCTGACCTCCGTACCGGAGGATCTGGCGCCGCTGGTGCTGCGTTGCCTCGCCAAGGAACCCGAGGACCGGCCCACGCCCGACGAGCTGATGCGGGAACTCCGGTCGGTGGCGGCCTCGTACGACACCCAGGCGTTCATCCCGGCACAGCGGACGGCCGATGCGCCGAGGCCGGAACCTCGTACCGAGGAGCCGGAGCGACCACCGAAGAGACGGTTCGGCAAGCGGGCGGCCCTCGGAGCGGGGGCGGCCGGCCTCGCTCTGATCGGCGCGCTGGCCTCGGTCCCGCTGTTCGACGGCGCGAGCGGCACACCCAGCGCCGCACCGAAGACCAGCTCGGCCGGATTCACGGCGTGGGAGGCCACGCCGGGTTCCGGCGAGAGCGCGCCCCACTGTTCCTATGGGGCAGGGAAGTTGCTCTGTTCGCAGCCCGGGACGGTCTTCGCCCTCGATCCGTCCGACGGCCACGTGGTGTGGCGGCATGCCGACGCCAGGGTGCTCGGGGGCAGACCGCCCATGATCTCGGGGGGCCTGGTGCAGCCTCCACTGGATGAGGGGCGCCGGCTGGAAGGGCTCGATCCTGCCTCGGGAAAGGCGCGTTGGCAGCAGAGCGTGCCCGCGTACAGCGGCCAGGCGACCGCGGGAGACGCACTCCTGCTCACGAGCGCCGACGGGACGGTCACAGGCGTCGACAGTTCCTCGGGCGATACGAAATGGAGTCTGCGGATACCCGGCCACCGGGCGCCGTACTTCGCCTCGTTCGCCGGTGATCCGCTGGCGTACGCCATGAGCACGTCCGACGACGGGGCGAAAACACGGGTCACGGCAGTGGATCCGGAGACCGGCGACGTGCGGTGGGACGCACAGCTGAAGGGAACACTGGAGCCCCTCGGCACCGCGCAGGGGTCCGTCTTCTTCGTCGGCGCCGACGCGGTCTACGGGGATGCGAAGGCCGTGGTCCGCTACACCCCGGACAGCGGAGCTGTACGACGCGTGGCACTGCCCGTTCCGCTGGAACAGGCTCATGGGACCGTGCGCGGGAACCTCGTCTATCTCATGGGTTCCGGCGGATCGCTTGTCGCCGTCGACATCGAAGCGCGGAAGCAGCGGTGGAGCCTGGAGACATCCGTGAGTCGAGCGTCCGCGCCGGTCACCGACGGCCGGCATGTGTACGTCACCGCCCCTGACGGGCGACTTCTCGCCGTCGACGCCCGTGAAGGAAGGCTTCTCGGCCAGACGGCCGCGCGGCTCGGCGCCAACTCCGACCAGGTCATGGCCGCGCTGCCCGAGCCCGTGATCGCGGGCGGTCACATCTACGCCGCCGCCCCCGACGGCACCGTCTTCGCCCTCGACGCACGCGATCCGTCCACCTGGTAGCACAGGTCGCACAGGCAGCCAGCCCAGGTCGCACACGAAAGGGCCGCCCCCCGGCGGAGGCGGCCCTCAGGCTCGGAGCCCTCAGGCCCTCAAAACCCCAACTCCTCAGCCCAGCATCGACACATCCCGCACAGCGCCCTTGTCCGCGCTGGTCGCCATCGCCGCGTACGCCCGCAGCGCCGCCGACACCTTGCGGTCCCGGTTCTTCGGCGCGTACACCCCGTTCAGCGCCTGCTCGCGGCGGGCCAACTCGGTGTCGTCCACGAGCAGTTCGATGGTCCGGTTGGGGATGTCGATGCGGATGCGGTCGCCGTCCTCGACCAGCGCGATCGTGCCGCCGGACGCGGCCTCCGGGGAGGCGTGGCCGATGGAGAGGCCGGAGGTGCCGCCGGAGAAGCGGCCGTCGGTGATCAGGGCGCAGGTCTTGCCGAGGCCGCGGCCCTTGAGGAAGGAGGTGGGGTAGAGCATTTCCTGCATGCCGGGGCCGCCCTTGGGGCCCTCGTAGCGGATGACGACGACGTCGCCGTGGGTGATCTGCTTGTTGAGGATCTTCTCTACGGCTTCTTCCTGCGACTCGCAGACGACCGCCGGGCCCTCGAAGGTCCAGATCGACTCGTCGACGCCGGCCGTCTTCACCACGCAGCCGTCGACCGCCAGGTTGCCCTTGAGGACCGCCAGGCCGCCGTCCTTCGAGTACGCGTGCTCGGCGGAGCGGATGCAGCCGCCCTCGGCGTCCTCGTCCAGGGCTTCCCAGCGCTCGGACTGGGAGAAGGCCTCGGCGGAGCGGACGCAGCCCGGGGCCGCGTGCCACAGTTCGAGAGCCTCCGCCGACGGGGAGCCGCCGCGCACGTCCCACGTCTTGAGCCAGTCCGCGAGCGACGGGCTGTGCACGGCGTGCACGTCCTCGTTCAGCAGGCCCGCGCGGTGCAGTTCGCCGAGGAGGGCGGGGATGCCGCCGGCGCGGTGCACGTCCTCCATGTAGTACGTGCGGTCCTTGGCGACGTTCGGAGCGACCTTCGCCAGGCAGGGCACGCGGCGCGAGACCTCGTTGATCTCCTCCAGGCCGAACGGGACGCCCGCTTCCTGGGCCGCCGCCAGCAGGTGCAGGATCGTGTTGGTGGAGCCGCCCATCGCGATGTCCAGCGCCATCGCGTTCTGGAAGGCGGCGAAGGTGGCGACGTTGCGCGGGAGGACCGTCTCGTCGTCCTGCTCGTAGTAGCGCCGGGTGATGTCCATGACCGTGCGGGCCGCCGCCTCGTACAGCCCCTTGCGGGCCGTGTGGGTCGCGAGCACCGAGCCGTTGCCCGGCAGCGAGAGGCCGATGGCCTCGGTCAGGCAGTTCATGGAGTTGGCGGTGAACATGCCGGAGCAGGAGCCGCAGGTCGGACAGGCGTTCTCCTCGATACGGAGGATGTCCTCGTCCGAGATCTTGTCGTTCACGGCGTCGGAGATCGCGTCGACCAGGTCGAGCGTACGGACCGTGCCGTCGACCAGCGTGGCGCGGCCGGACTCCATCGGGCCGCCGGAGACGAAGACCGTGGGGATGTTCAGCCGCAGGGCCGCGTTCAGCATGCCCGGGGTGATCTTGTCGCAGTTGGAGATGCAGATCAGGGCGTCGGCGCAGTGGGCCTCGACCATGTACTCGACCGAGTCCGCGATCAGGTCGCGGGAGGGCAGGGAGTACAGCATGCCGCCGTGGCCCATCGCGATGCCGTCGTCCACCGCGATGGTGTTGAACTCGCGCGGGATGCCGCCGGCCTCGACGATCGCCTGGCTGACGATCCGGCCCACCGGCTGGAGGTGGGTGTGGCCCGGCACGAACTCCGTGAAGCTGTTGGCGACCGCGATGATCGGCTTTCGGCCGATGTCCGCACCGGGTACACCGGAGGCGCGCATAAGGGCGCGGGCGCCCGCCATATTGCGGCCGTGGGTGACTGTGCGGGACCTCAGCTCGGGCATCGTCGCTCGCTCCTTCGGAGAATTCTGCCGAGAATATTGACTGGTTCGAGCGTACGCCGGGGCACTGACAGCCGGACACCACGTCCGGAATGCGGGATGCGAGTCTCACGGATTCGGATGGGCCAGGCGCCTGGCTTCAGGGATTCGTCAGGTGCCCCTGCACCACCGGCGCCACCCGCCTGATGATCTGCTCCACGTCCACCGACGCCACCGGCTCCATCTTGATCACGTACCGCATCATCGCCACACCGACGAGTTGCGCCGCCGCCAGTTCGGCGCGCAGCTCCGCGTCCGGGGCGTCGAGCCGACCGGCGATGCGCCGCATCAGCTGCGCGGAGACGAGTCGGCGGAAGACGGCCGCCGCGGCCTCGGTGTTCACCGCGGACCGCACGATCGCGAGCAACGGTGCGCGGGTGACCGGGTTCTCCCAGAGCCCGAAGATCACGCGGGTCATGCGCTCCCCGACGTCGTCGAGCGGGCCTTCTACGACCACGTCACGCACCTTCAGGGCCGGCGCGAAGGCGACCTCGACGGCCGCCTCGAAGACCTGCTCCTTGGTGCCGTAGTAGTGGTGGACCAGCGCCGAGTCGACCCCGGCCGCCTTGGCGATGGCGCGCACGGACGTCTTCTCGTAGCCCCGCTCGGAGAACTCCTCGCGGGCCGCGTTCAGGATGCGGTCGCGGGTGTCGGCGGATTCCGTACGACGGGGTCTGCCGCGCCTCCGGGCGGTCGCGTCGGTCATCGCCGGGGCACCTGCATGGCTGACGCCAGATGGAGGCGGGTGAAGGCGAGCGCCTCCGCGAGGTCGGCCTCGCGTTCGGCGCTGGACATCGCGCGCCGGGTGTTGACCTCGATGACGACGTGGCCGTCGAAACCGGTCAGGGCGAGCCGTTCCAGCAGCTCGGCGCAGGGCTGGGTGCCGCGGCCCGGCACGAGGTGCTCGTCCTTCGCCGAGCCCCTGCCGTCCGCGAGGTGGACATGGCCGAGACGGTCCCCCATGCGGTCGATCATCTGGATCGCGTCCGAGCGCGCCGTCGCCGTATGGCTGAGATCGATCGTGAAGTGGCGGTAGTCGTCCTTGGTGACGTCCCAGTCGGGGGCGTACGCGAGCATCTCGCGGTCGCGGTAGCGCCAGGGGTACATGTTCTCCACCGCGAACCGCACATCCGTTTCGCCGGCCATACGCCAGATCCCGGTGACGAAGTCACGGGCGTACTGGCGCTGCCAGCGGAACGGGGGGTGTACGACGACCGTGCTCGCGCCCAGCTTCTCGGCCGCCGCCCGGGCGCGCTGGAGCTTGACCCAGGGGTCGGTGGACCAGACGCGCTGCGTGATGAGCAGGCAGGGGGCGTGCACGGCCAGGATCGGGATGCGGTGGTAGTCCGAGAGGCGGCGCAGGGCCTCGATGTCCTGGCTGACCGGGTCGGTCCACACCATGACCTCGACCCCGTCGTACCCGAGGCGCGCGGCGATCTCGAAGGCCGTCGCAGTCGACTCCGGGTAGACGGAGGCGGTCGAGAGGGCGACCTTCGCGTCCGGGATCCGTACGGCTGGGTTTGCCACGAGGGAAAGGGTACGTGTCTCTGGGGGGTGGGCCGGGATTGGTGTTCGCCTATTCGCCGTTGTGCTTTTCGCCATAGGCGTGTGCGCGGTCGCGGGGGTTGCTCGCGCAGTTCCCCGCGCCCCTGTCGGGGCGCTTATGCGGAGCCCATGTGATCAAGTCGACGTAGGATCACGCCCTCCCGCAGCGCCCATGGGCAGATCTCCAGCGTCTCCACGCCGAACAGGTCCATCGCGCCCTCCGCCACCAGTGCGCCCGCGAGGAGCTGGCCCGCGCGTCCCTCCGAGACGCCCGGGAGTTCCGCGCGCTGAGCCGCGGTCATCCCCGCCAGCTGCGGGACCCAGGCCTCCAGGGACTCGCGCTTGAGGTCGCGCTGGACGTAGAGGCCCTCGGTGGAGCGGGCGGCGCCGGCTATGCGGGCCAGTTGCTTGAAGGTCTTCGAGGTGCCGACGACGTGGTCCGGCGGGCCGAAGCGGGTGAACTCGCCGACGCTGCGGGCGATCTGGGCGCGGACATGGCGGCGCAGGGTGCGGATCGCCTCCGGGTCCGGCGGATCGGCGGGGAGCCAGGCGGCGGTGAGGCGGCCGGCGCCGAGGGGGAGGGAGACGGCGGCGTCGGGCTCCTCGTCGATGCCGTACGCGATCTCCAGGGAGCCGCCGCCGATGTCCAGGACCAGCAGCTTTCCCGCGGACCAGCCGAACCAGCGGCGGGCGGCGAGGAAGGTGAGGCGGGCCTCTTCTGCGCCGGTGAGGACCTGGAGCTCGACGCCGGTGTCGGCCTGCACGCGCGCGAGGACGTCGTCGGCGTTGGTGGCCTCGCGCACTGCGGAGGTGGCGAAGGGCAGCAGGTCCTCGACGCCCTTGTCCTCGGCGGCCTGGAGCGCCTCGCGGACGACGCCTATCAGCCGGTCGACGCCGTCGGGGCCGATCGCTCCGTCGTCGTCGAGAAGTTGGGCAAGGCGCAGTTCCGCCTTGTGCGAGTGGGCGGGCAGGGGGCGCGCGCCGGGGTGCGCGTCCACCACCAGGAGGTGCACCGTGTTCGATCCCACGTCGAGGACACCGAGTCTCATGGACAGAACGCTACTGCCAGCGAAGACCGGGACCGCCACCCCGGCGGTCCCGGAACGGGTTCCGGGCGACTTACCCTGGTCACGTGCCAAAGACGAAAAAGGCGAAGGACGAAAAGTCGGCCAAGAAGGTCAAATCCGGCAAGGGTTCTTCGCAGGCGAAGGCGGCCGAGCAGCCGAAGGTCCTGCAGGTGAGCGACGAGAAGGGCCTCGACTTCGCGCGCGCGTGGGTGGAATTTCCTGATCCGGGGGACGACGAGCAGGTCTTCCGGTGCGATCTGACCTGGCTGACCTCTCGGTGGAACTGCATCTTCGGCAGCGGCTGCCAGGGCATCCAGGCGGGCCGCGCGGACGACGGCTGCTGCACGCTGGGCGCGCACTTCTCCGACGAGGACGACGAGAAGCGGGTCGCCGGGCATGTGGCGAGGCTCACGCCGGACATCTGGCAGCACCATGACGTGGGGACCCAGACCGGCTGGGTCTCGGTCGACGAGGACGGCGACCGGCAGACCCGCCCGTATCAGGGCTCGTGCATCTTCCAGAACCGGCCCGGTTTCGCCGGCGGCGCGGGCTGCTCGCTGCACATCCTCGCCCTGAAGGAGGGCCGCGAGCCGCTGGAGACCAAGCCCGACGTGTGCTGGCAGCTGCCGGTCCGGCGGACGTACGAGTGGATCGACCGGCCCGACGACACGCGCGTGCTCCAGGTGTCCATCGGTGAGTACGACCGCCGGGGCTGGGGTCCGGGCGGCCACGACCTGCACTGGTGGTGCACCTCGGCGACCTCGGCGCACGGTGCCGGCGATCCGGTCTATGTGTCGTACCGGGCGGAGCTGACCGAGCTGATGGGCAAGGCGGGCTACGACCGGCTGGCCGAGCTGTGCGAGGAGCGGCTGGCATCGCAGCTGCCGTTGCTGGCGCCGCATCCGGCGGATCCGGTGGATCCCGTGAAGTGAGCCGCTGCGGATCGCGGTGGGTCGGGCGGCTCGTTGATCGAGCCCCTACGACGGGGGCGGGCTCGGGGCGCCGGTGGCGCTCGGCGGCGGGGGCGGCGGGCGTGACGGGTCCCCCGGGTCGGTCGGCGACGGCTCGGTGGGGGTCGGGCTCGGGTCTGTCGAGGTCGGGGGCGGGTCGCTCGGTGTGGGCTCGGTGGGGGTCGGGTCGGGCGGGGTCGGGGTGGGGTCGGAGGTCGACGGGGGCGGGTGGCCGGGGGTGCCCGGGTGGGGCGGGGTGGGCGCGGTGCCGTAGCCCTCGATGGAGACGACGGCGCCGGCCGGTGAGATCGCCACGCGCGCGCTCCAGGGCCCGGACGGCTCGCGCAGCTGGTCGACGTACACCTTGATCGTCAACGAGTCGCCGGGGGCGAGGGTTCCCGCGGACTGGCTCAGATAGAGCCAGGGGGCGGCGGTGGTCGCGGACCAGCGGACGGGCGCGGAGCCGGTCGCGGTGAGGGTGAGGAACGTGGTGTCGCCGCTGTGGCCGGCCGTCACCTCGAGGTGGGCCTTCTTGGCGGCGCCGGTGACGCTGATGACCTCCACCGAGACGTCCGGCCTGCCGCCCGTCGCGAAGCGCGTGCCGGGCCTGGTGTCGGCGTTGCCGGCGTGCTCGTAGCCGCCGTCCGGCGTCTCGCCGTCCAGGCCGCCGGGACCGTACGCCTCGCTCGCGGTGGCCGAGCCGCCCTCCTGGCCCTCGGCGGCCGGTGTGCCGCGGTAGGCCGCCCACAGGGCGAGCACGGGTGCGGCCACGACGGTGGCGACCACGGTGGTCGTCAGGGCACGCGCGCGTAGCCGGTCTCTGCGGGCCGCGCGGTCCTTGGGGTCCATCGGGAAGCCGCGCCGGTCGAAGCGGGGAGCGGCGATCCGCGCGCGCGGGCCGTGCGCCAGGGCGATGTGCAGCTCCGCGCGGGGCGCTTCCAGGACGGGCAGCTCGGCGGTGGTGGCGTTCGCGCCGGGCCAGCGGCCGGGGATCGCGCGCTCGGCGGTACGGCGGCAGCGCGGACAGTCGTCGACGTGCCGCACCAGCTCACGGCGGACGGCGGCGCTGAGCACCAGCTGGTTGTCGCCGGTGAGGCGGGCGACGCCCGGGCAGCCGCCGGTCTCCACGACGGCGAGGGCGGCACGCGTGCGCTCCACCTCGCAGGCCGCGGAGGCGAGCAGTTCGCGGGCGGCGGCCAGGTCCAGGCCGAGGACGGCGGCGACCTCGTGCGCGGCGAGGTGGTGGCGCACGGCGAGTTCGAGCGCCTCGCGCTGCTCCGGGGTGGTGCCGGCGGCCTCCGGCCAGGCGAGCAGGGCGAGTTCGCACCGGCGCTGCTCCTGGACCTCTGGGGAGACAGGCGGCGCGGGGGACTCCTCGGTGCGCCGCCGGCCGCCGGTATGTCGTCCCGCGGCGTGGGTGGCCTGACGTTTCTGCTTGGCCTCGGCCAGCTTGCGCAGGCACGCCCAGCGGGCCAGCGCGTACAGCCAGGCCCTGCGGTCGCCCGCCGCGTCCGGGCCGTGCCGGCCACGCCGTTCGGCCAGTACGAGGACGTCTCCGAGGGCGGCGGTCGCCGCGTCGTGGTCGCACAGCACGGACAGGCAGTAGGTGAACAGGCCGTCCAGGTAGGGCTCGTAGCGCGCGGAGGGCCGCTGCGCCAGCGTGCGCGCGGCAGCACGGTCACGCGCCTCCCGGTGCGCCTTGTGTGCGCCGGTGGTGCGGGTCGTGGTCTGCGAACTGCTGCTCATCACCCGTGGACCGTAGGCGGCGGGGGTGGGCGGCTTCTCGCCCCTTGAGCACTTTTAATCCATACGGGTGAAACGATCCCTCATAAGGGGACAGGAACGCTGGATTCCATGGTTCGGGCGCCCATCACGGCGCCGACGGAACCGAGTGAGCACACGTCCGGCGGCAGCGTTGTCAGTGCTCCCGGCTACGGTTCTCCGCATGGCTGCCCGTACGAAATCCACCAAGGACCGCCCGTCCTACCGCTGCACGGAGTGCGGCTGGCAGACGGCGAAGTGGCTCGGTCGGTGCCCCGAGTGCCAGGCCTGGGGGACGATCGAGGAGTACGGCGCACCCGCGGTCCGCACGACGACACCGGGGCGCGTCACCACCTCCGCGCTCCCCATCGGCCAGGTCGACGGCCGTCAGGCCACCGCCCGCTCCACCGGAGTGCCCGAGCTGGACCGGGTGCTCGGCGGCGGCCTGGTCCCCGGCGCCGTGGTCCTCCTCGCGGGAGAGCCCGGCGTCGGCAAGTCGACGCTCCTGCTCGACGTGGCGGCCAAGGCAGCGAGCGACGAGCACCGCACGCTCTACGTCACGGGCGAGGAGTCGGCGAGCCAGGTCCGGCTGCGCGCCGACCGCATCAAGGCCCTCGACGACCACCTCTATCTGGCCGCCGAGACCGATCTGGCCGCCGTGCTCGGCCACTTGGACGCGGTGAAGCCGTCCCTGCTGATCCTCGACTCCGTGCAGACGGTGGCCTCCCCGGAGATCGACGGCGCACCCGGCGGCATGGCGCAGGTGCGCGAGGTGGCCGGGGCGCTGATCCGGGCCTCCAAGGAGCGCGGCATGTCCACGCTCCTTGTGGGCCATGTCACCAAGGACGGCGCCATCGCGGGACCCCGGCTCCTCGAGCACCTTGTGGATGTCGTCCTGAGCTTCGAGGGCGACCGGCACGCGCGCCTCAGGCTCGTACGAGGCGTCAAGAACCGGTACGGCGCCACGGACGAGGTCGGCTGCTTCGAGCTGCACGACGAGGGCATCACCGGCCTCACCGACCCGAGCGGCCTGTTCCTGACCAGGCGGGCCGAGCCGGTGCCCGGCACCTGCCTGACCGTCACGCTGGAGGGCCGCCGCCCCCTGGTCGCCGAAGTCCAGGCGCTGACCGTCGACTCCCAGATCCCCTCGCCCCGCCGCACCACATCCGGCCTGGAGACCTCCCGTGTCTCGATGATGCTGGCCGTCCTGGAGCAGCGGGGCAGAATCAGCGCGTTGGGCAAACGGGACATTTACTCCGCGACGGTCGGCGGAGTGAAGCTCTCCGAGCCCGCCGCGGATCTGGCCATCGCCCTCGCCCTGGCGTCGGCCGCGAGCGACACCCCCCTGCCGAAGAACCTCGTCGCGATCGGCGAAGTGGGGCTCGCGGGCGAGGTCAGACGGGTCACTGGCGTGCAGCGCAGACTCTCCGAAGCACACCGTCTGGGCTTCACGCACGCGCTCGTGCCGGGCGATCCCGGCAAGATCCCTGCCGGTATGAAGGTCCTGGAAGTGGCCGACATAGGGGAAGCCCTGAGAGTCCTTCCGCGCTCGCGTCGCCGAGACGCCCCACGGGACGAGGAGGAGCGCCGGTAGACTTTGCCCTGGTCTCGCCCGTGCGTACGAACCGAGTGTGCGAAACGGGAGTACCAGAAGTACCTGCGACCGGAGGAGTGCAGTGGCAGCCAACGACCGGGCGGCAGCTCCCGGAAAGTCCGGTGGGAGTTCCGGTGCCGATGGCCTGATGCGCGCCTCACTGAGCGCCGTGGCACCCGGCACGGCCATGCGCGACGGCCTTGAGCGGGTGCTCCGCGGCAACACCGGCGGTCTCATCGTGCTCGGCTTCGACAAGACCGTCGAGGCGATGTGCACGGGCGGATTCGTGCTGGACGTCGAGTTCACGGCCACGCGGCTGCGCGAGCTGTGCAAGCTCGACGGCGGCATCGTGCTCAACTCCGACCTGTCGAAGATCCTGCGGGCGGGCGTGCAGTTCGTCCCCGACGCGAGGATCCCGACCGAGGAGACGGGCACCCGGCACCGCACGGCGGACCGGGTCTCCAAGCAGGTCGGCTTCCCCGTCGTATCCGTCTCCCAGTCCATGCGGCTGATCGCGCTGTACGTCGACGGCCAGCGCCGCGTCCTGGAGGACTCGGCGGCGATCCTGTCCCGCGCGAACCAGGCGCTGGCGACCCTGGAGCGGTACAAGCTCCGCCTGGACGAGGTCGCGGGAACGTTGTCAGCGCTGGAGATCGAGGACCTGGTGACGGTCCGGGACGTCTCCGCCGTCGCCCAGCGCCTGGAGATGGTGCGCCGCATCGCCACCGAAATCGCCGAGTACGTAGTCGAACTGGGCACCGACGGACGGCTCCTGGCCCTCCAGCTCGACGAGCTGATCGCCGGCGTGGAGCCCGAGCGCGAGCTGGTCGTCCGGGACTACGTCCCCGAGCCCACCGCGAAACGCTCCCGCACAGTCGAGGAAGCCCTCTCCGAACTGGACGCCCTCCACCACGCCGAACTCCTCGAACTCCCCACGGTGGCACGGGCATTGGGCTACACCGGCTCCCCCGAAGCCCTCGACACCGCGGTATCACCACGCGGCTTCCGCCTCCTGGCAAAGGTCCCCCGCCTCCCGGGCGCCATCATCGACCGCCTCGTGGACCACTTCGGCGGCCTGCAGAAACTCCTCGCCGCGAGCGTGGACGACCTGCAGACGGTGGACGGAGTGGGCGAGGCAAGGGCACGAAGCGTACGGGAGGGCCTGTCGAGGCTGGCGGAGAGCTCGATCCTGGAGCGGTACGTCTAATCACGCAGTCGCTGCAGCGCCCCTTTAGGGGCGCGGGGAACTGCGCGACCAGCCACAACGAACCCGCAGCCGCCAAACGAAACCAATCGCGCCCCCACGCGAAGCGCAACGCTTAGTCCTTCTCCAGCACGAACGACGTCTGCGCCTTCGCAAACCCCGGCGCCGCAGCCTCCACCAAGTACGTCCCCGCCCCAGCCGCCCCCACCGAAGGCGTCGCGCACTGCGGAGCACTCCCCTTCCGGTCCCACTCCACCGTGTACGTGATGCTGCTACCGGCCGGCACCCGGTACAACAGGCTCCCGGAGGACCTCACGCAGTCCTCGGACGACCAGAAGTCGTCGTCCTCGCCCGCCTGAGTGATCGTCAACACCGTGCTCTTCGGCCCGAGATCGACCTTGCAGTCGGCCGCGGAGGAGTTCGTCGCGGTCAGTACGAGGGTCGGCGTCTGCCCCGGCCCGTACGCGTTGTGCACACTGCGCAGGCTCAACTTGACCGCTCCGGTGGTGCAGTTGGGCAGCGTGGACCCTGCCGGAAGCGTGTCCCCCGTACCGACACCACCACCGCTACCGGCACCGCCCTCGGACCCGCCACCCGCGGACCCGTCGTCGCCCCCACCGTCACCGTTGGCTCCGTCGGAGGTTCCGCCCGTGTCCCCGCCGCCCGAACCCGCTCCGGAGGAGGACCCGTTGGAGTCCCCGTCCCCCGTCTCGTCGCGCCCGCCCGGCGCCTGGCTGATCGCGGGTCCGGAGCCGGACGGTCCGGGCGTGATGGTGGACGGTGTGGGACTCGAGTCGCCGTTGCCCCCGTCGGCGCCGTTCTTGCCGCCGCCTCCGCCCATGGTGACGATCCAGGTGATCAGCAAGGCCAACAGGGCGATCACAGACAGCAGTACGGCCCTCCGACGCCAGTAGATGGAGGAGGGAAGCGGCCCGACCGGATTGCGCAGAGATCCCACGGCGCAAACTGTACGAGAGATCGGCGCCGCCGCTGCCCTCACCCGCCGCCCTGCGGAAACTTTTCCAGATCATCATTCCGCCCGACGCCACCGGACAGCAGGGGATGCGGCGCACACTCACGACCGCCTCACACCGGCGACCCACCGACCGGCCGTGGCCAAAGCAGCCCAAGCGGCACGGGCCGTGGCAGGATCGGAAGGCCATGACTGCGCCCACGATGCCCCAGCCCCCGCACCGCGCCGACACCGCCGCCGACCGTCTTCTCGGCGAGCCCCTGCACTCCCCCGTCATCGCCTGGTTCGACGAGCACGCCCGCGATCTGCCGTGGCGGCGGCCCGAAGCCGGGCCATGGGGGGTGATGGTCAGCGAGTTCATGCTCCAGCAGACCCCGGTGGGCCGCGTCCGGCCCGTCTACGAGCAGTGGCTGGCCCGCTGGCCCCGCCCCGCCGACCTGGCGAAGGAGGCTCCCGGCGAGGCCGTCCGCGCCTGGGGCCGGCTCGGCTACCCGCGCCGCGCGCTGCGGCTGCACGGCGCCGCCGTCGCCATAACGGAACGGCACGGCGGTGACGTACCGACGGATCACGCCCAGTTGCTGGCGCTGCCCGGCATCGGGGAGTACACGGCCGCCGCGGTCGCCTCCTTCGCGTACGGCCAGCGGCATGCCGTGCTCGACACCAATGTCCGCCGGGTCTTCGCCCGCGCGGTCACCGGCGTCCAGTACCCGCCGAACGCCACGACAGCCGCCGAGCGCAAGCTCGCCCGCGCGCTGCTGCCCGAGGACGAGCGGACCGCCGCCCGCTGGGCCGCCGCATCGATGGAACTCGGCGCGCTGGTGTGCACCGCGAAGAACGAGACCTGCCACCGCTGCCCCATCGCCGCCCAGTGCGCCTGGCAGCTCGCGGGCAAGCCCGAGCACGAAGGGCCGCCGCGCCGCGGGCAGACGTACGCGGGAACCGACCGCCAGGTACGCGGCAAGCTCCTCGCCGTGCTGCGCGACGCCCACGCGCCGGTCCCGCAGTCCGTCCTCGACCGGGTGTGGCACGAGCCGGTGCAGCGCGCCCGTGCCCTAGACGGCCTCGTCGCGGACGGGTTGGTGGAGCCGCTGGCGGGCGGTCTGTACCGGCTGCCGCTGAGCTGACGTACAGCCGAGTCACAACGCACCACAGGGAAACCTCAGCCCCGCCCACCCCCAAATCACCCCATACCCAACCCATCTCACCTGCACGTTTATGTCCGTCCTACCTCTGTTACACAACCGACGGACAGCCGAGCGCTAGCCGCAGGCTGCTTCGCACAGCGCCGTGACAACGCCTCCGTAGCTTCATTTCTGTGCCCGACGGGGTGGCACAGCTACAGAAGCACGGGGATGGAGGCGGTCGATCATGGAGCAGCGCGAGGTGGGCGCAGTGGGCGAGGTGCTCGAGTTCGAGGAGTACGTCCGTACCCGGCAGGACGCGCTGCTGCGCAGTGCCCGCCGCCTGGTCCCGGACCCTGTCGACGCGCAGGACCTGCTCCAGACCGCGCTGGTACGGACGTACGGCCGCTGGGAGGGCATAGCCGACAAGCGGCTGGCGGACGCCTATCTGCGCCGCGTGATGATCAACACGCGGACCGAGTGGTGGCGGGCGCGCAAGCTGGAGGAGGTGCCGACCGAGCAGCTCCCGGACGCCTGCGTCGACGACGCCACCGAGCAGCACGCCGACCGTGCCCTGCTGATGGACATCATGAAGGTGCTGGCTCCCAAGCAGCGCAGTGTCGTGGTGCTGCGACACTGGGAGCAGATGTCCACGGAGGAGACGGCCGCCGCCCTCGGCATGTCGGCCGGAACGGTCAAGAGCACGCTGCACCGGGCGCTCGCCCGGCTCCGCGAGGAGCTGGAGCGCCGCGATCTGGACGCACGCGCGCTGGAGCGTGAGGAGCAGGAGCGGTGCGCGGCTTGACCGACCCGGATCCCGAAGCGGGCCAACGGGCCCCCGCGGGTCGGGGCACCTTGCAGGCGGCGTTCACGGCGGTGGCCGTGCTCGCCGCCCTCGCCCTTTTCATGTCCGCCTGCGGCACCGGCGGCACCGGCGCCCGTGACGAGGGCCCCGCATACGCCGAGGCGGCGGGCGCGAGCGTGTCACCTCCCGCCTCGGCCTCTCCGACCCCGGACAGTCTGGGCGCCGTCAAGCTGGTACAGGACGACCCGACCGTGTCGGCCGGGGTCAAACGCGAGCTGAAGCCCTGTATCGGCGACGAGTACCCGGTCGACGTGTCGTACGGCGATCTGACCGGAGGAGCCTCGCACGACGTCGTCGTCAATGTACTGACCTGCGAAGACGCTGTAGGAGTCGGCTCGTATGTGTATCGCGAGGAAGACGGGCGGTACGAGAATGTGTTCAGGGCCGAGGAACCGCCGGTCTATGCCGAGATAGACCGCGGCGACCTGGTGGTGACCAAGCAGGTGTACGAGAAGGGCGACCCGGTGTCGAGTCCGTCCGCCCAGTATGTGATCACGTACCGCTGGCTGGCGTCGGGCCACTTCGCCGAGGAGGACCGCACACGCAACGACTACAGCAGCGGCGTCGGCGGGGATCCGACCCAGGCACCGGAGACCAGCTGAGGCGTGAACCGATCGGGCGGGCCGGGACGATCCCTCAGTGAACCGCTCGCCCGATTCCTACGTCAGCACAGTGAACGCACCAGCACAGTGAACGCACCACGAGACCCATACGAGGACAGAGAGCACCGGGATGGCAGACCAGACCCACGTCTTGTTCGTCGAGGACGACGACGTCATCCGTGAGGCCACTCAGCTCGCCCTGGAGCGGGACGGCTTCGCGGTCACCGCGATGCCCGACGGGCTGGCCGGCCTGGAGGCGTTCCGGGCGAACCGCCCCGACATCGCCCTGCTCGACGTGATGGTCCCGGGCCTGGACGGCGTCAGCCTGTGCCGCCGCATCCGGGACGAGTCGACGGTGCCGGTGATCATGCTGTCCGCGCGGGCGGACTCCATCGACGTCGTGCTGGGTCTGGAAGCCGGCGCGGACGACTATGTGACCAAGCCGTTCGACGGTGCCGTGCTGGTCGCGCGGATCCGGGCGGTGCTGCGCCGCTTCGGGCACGCGGGCGGCGCCGGGCAGCCGGAGGAGCCCGAATCCCTGTCGGCCGGCGGCGTGCTGACCTTCGGTGAGCTGGAGATCGACACCGAGGGCATGGAGGTGCGCAAGGGCGGGCAGCCGGTGGCGCTGACGCCCACGGAGATGCGGCTGCTCCTGGAGTTCTCGTCGGCGCCGGGCACGGTCCTGTCGCGGGACAAGCTCCTGGAGCGTGTGTGGGACTACGGCTGGGGCGGTGACACGCGCGTGGTGGACGTCCATGTGCAGCGGCTGCGTACGAAGATCGGCCAGGACCGTATCGAGACGGTTCGCGGCTTCGGCTACAAGTTGAAGGCCTGAGCAGGGGTATGCGGGGGATCTTGGGGCGCCTGCTCCCGGCGCGATGGGCCCGCACGGGCATCCGTACGGGCGTGCGGTGGAAGCTGAGCGCGGCGATCGCGTTCGTCGGTGCGCTGGTGGCGATCGCGCTGAGCCTGGTCGTGCACAACGCGGCCCGGGTCTCGATGCTGGACAACGCACGGGAGCTGGCCGACGAGCGGATCCAGATCGCCCAGCGCAACTACGAGCTGTCCAAACGGCCGAACTTCCCGAACGTCGAGATCAACGATCCTGACCTGCCGCCCGAGCTGCGGCTGAAGGTCGAGCAGGGCCGCCGGGCCACCTATGTGACCGACCACAAGGGCGGCGTGCCGGACATATGGGCCGCCGTGCCAGTCACGGACGGGCGGGTGCTGTCCCTGCACACCGGGTTCACCGACCGCAGCACCGACATCCTCAACGACCTCGACCAGGCCCTCGTCATCGGCTCCATCACCGTCGTCCTCGGCGGCAGCGCGCTCGGTGTGCTCATCGGCGGACAGCTGTCGCGCCGGCTGCGCAAGGCGGCGGCCGCGGCGAACCAGGTCGCCAAGGGCGAGACGGACGTCCGAGTGCGGGACGCGATCGGCGGTGTCGTACGGGACGAGACCGACGACCTGGCCAGCGCGGTGGACGCCATGACGGACGCCTTGCAGCTGCGGCTGGAGGCCGAGCGCCGGGTCACCGCCGATATCGCACACGAGCTGCGCACGCCGGTGACCGGGCTGCTGACCGCGGCCGAGCTGCTGCCGCCGGGCCGGCCGACCGAGCTGGTCCTGGACCGGGCGAAGGCCATGCGCACGCTGGTGGAGGACGTCCTGGAGGTGGCACGCCTCGACGGTGCCTCGGAGCGGGCCGAGCTGCAGGACATCATGCTGGGCGAGTTCGTCAGCCGGCGGGTGGCGGCGAAGGACCCGGCCATCGAGGTGCGCGTGGTCCATGAGTCGGAGGTCACCACCGACCCGCGGCGCCTGGAGCGCGTGCTGTTCAACCTGCTCGCCAACGCCGCCCGGCACGGCAAGCCGCCCATCGAGGTCACCGTCGAGGGCCGGGTCATCCGGGTCCGCGACCACGGTCCCGGCTTCCCCGAGGAGCTCCTCGCCGAGGGGCCGAGCCGCTTCCGTACCGGCCGCAGCGACCGCTCCGGCCACGGCCACGGCCTCGGCCTGACCATCGCCGCCGGCCAGGCCCGCGTCCTGGGCGCCCGGCTGACCTTCCGCAACATCCGCCCGGCGGGCGCGCCGGAGCACGTACCGGCCGAGGGCGCGGTGGCCGTGCTGTGGCTGCCGGAGCATGCGCCGACGAGCACGGGCAGCTATCAGATGTTGCCGTAGGGCTCCGCCTCAGCAGGACCAGTCCTTGCCCAGGTCGAGGCCTCCTTCGCGCGGCTGGGTGAAGGAGAACCAGTTCCCGGAGTCGTCGCGGAACAGCGCCTCCGTGCCGTAGGGGCGCTCCTGCGGCTCCTGGAGGAACTCCACACCCCGGTCCTTGAACTTCTTGACGTCGCCGTGGATGTCGTCGGTGGTCAGCACGCCCGCTCCGAGCGCCCCCTTGGCCACCAGCTTCCTGATCATCTCGGCGGACTCGGGGTCCATGCCGGGCCCGTCCGGCACCATCAGTGTGAGCTCGACATCGGGCTGCTCCGGGGAGCCGACGGTGAGCCAGCGCATGCCGCCCTCGCCCATGGTCATGTCCCTGCGGACCTCGAGGCCCAGCTTCTCGGTGTAGAACTCCTTGGCCCGGTCCTGGTCGAGGACCCAGACGGTCGCGATCTTGAGACCCTTGATCATGGCGCGCTCCTGTCGGCCGCTGTCGTGCTTGCCCTGTCACCGTAGGAGGCGGGGCCGTCAGCCCGCTTCTTCAGAATTGCGCTGTGATCCGGGGGCGACGGTCCGGAAGCCTCCGGCCCAGTGCATGACGTAGCAGCCCGGTATGAGGGCGGTACCGCGGCCCAGGTGTTTGGTCCGGTACGCGGTGGGCGTCAGTCCGGTCAGTGCCTTGAACCGGCTCGAGAACGTGCCCAGGCTGCTGAAGCCGACCAGGTGGCAGATCTCCGTGACCGTCAGATCCGCGGTACGCAGCAGATCCTCGGCCCGCTCGATCCGGCGGTGCGTCAGATACTGGCCGGGCGTCTCGCCGTACGCCGCCTTGAAAGCCCGTATGAAGTGATAGCGCGAGTACCCGGCATGCGCCGCCACCGCGTCCAGATCGAGGGACGGCTCGGCCCAGTCGCGGTCCATGGCGTCCTTGGCCAGGCGCAGCGGCCGCATCGTGTCCATGGCCCGATGGTGGCACGCGGCACTGACAACGGCCCCCGGGGTGCACACCCCGGGGGCCGTTGGCTCACCGCCCGTTCAGACCGTCTCGGTCGCCGGCGCCCGCACCGCCGTACCGCCCGGGGAGTCCTCGCTCGGGGAGTCCTCCTTCGGCCCCGCTCCCTTCAGCGGCACCTCCTTCACGAAGACCGCCGCGACCAGCGCGATCACGGCCACCACGGCTCCCAGCAGGAACGCCGAGTGGGTGCCCGCCGACACCGCGTGCTGGTACGCCTCACGCGCCGCCTCCGGCAGCTTCGCCAGGCTCGCCGCGTCCAGCTGGGCGGACTGCTCGGTCACCTTGGAGCCCAGCGCACCGGCCCGGTCGGCCATGACGTCCTGGACCCGGTGGTTGAACAGCGCACCCATGATCGCGACGCCGAAGGAGGAGCCGAGGGTGCGGAAGAGGGTGGTGGACGAGGACGCGACGCCCATGTCCTTCATCTCCACGCTGTTCTGCGCGACCAGCATGGTGATCTGCATCAGGCAGCCCATGCCGAGTCCGACGACGGCCATGAACACGCCGGACGTGAGCCGCGAGGTTCCGGTGTCCATCGTCGACAGCAGATACAGCCCGACGGCCATCAGCGCACTGCCGACGACCGGGAAGACGTAGTACCGACCGGTGTTGGTGGTCACCCGCCCCGCGACCATCGACGTCACCAGCATCGCGCCGAGCATCGGCAGGAGCAGCAGCCCGGAGTTGGTCGCGGACGCGCCCTGCACGGACTGCTGGTAGAGCGGCAGGAACAGCGTGGCGCCGAACATCACGAACCCGACGATGAAGCCGATGATCGACATGAGCGTGAAGTTCCGGCTGCGGAAGATGTGCAGCGGCAGCACCGGTTCGGCGGCCTTGGTCTGCCAGAACACGAACCCGACGAGCGCGGCGACCCCGATGCCGATCAGCTCCATGATCCGCGCGGACGTCCAGGCGTACTCCGTACCGCCCCAGGTGGTGACCAGCACGATCGCGGTGATGCCGACCGTCAGCAGGCCCGCGCCCAGGTAGTCGATCTGCGTCTGTGCCCGCTTCTTCGGCAGGTGCAGTACGGCGCTGATGGCGAGGAGCGCGACGATGCCCAGCGGCAGGTTGATGTAGAAGGCCCAGCGCCAGCCCCAGTGGTCGGTGATGGTGCCGCCGACCAGCGGACCGCCGATCATCGCGAGCGCCATGACGCCGGCCATCATGCCCTGGTACTTGCCTCGCTCGCGCGGCGGTATGAGGTCGCCGATGATCGCCATGACGCCGACCATGAGCCCACCGGCACCGAGGCCCTGCACGGCGCGGAAGCCGATCAGCTGCCCCATGTCCTGAGCCATGCCGCTGAGCGCGGAGCCGATCAGGAAGAGCACGATCGAGCTCATGAAGATGCCCTTGCGGCCGTACATGTCGCCGAGCTTGCCCCACAGCGGGGTGGAGGCCGCGGTCGCCAAGGTGTACGCCGTCACCACCCACGACAGATGCTCAAGGCCGCCCAGCTCACCGACGATCGTCGGCATCGCGGTGCCGATGATCATGTTGTCGAGCATCGCGAGCATCATCGCGATCATGAGCGCGAAGAGCACGACCCGCACGCTCCTGGGCCGACCGCCCGCCTCGTCTGTGACTGTCTCTGTCGCCACCATCGTTCCCACTCCCCCGGCACCGCTACTTACTTGCCGCCCGGCTAGTTGTCTACACTCGGAAGGTAGAGGCGTAACTAGCCGGGCGTCAAGTAAGTTTTCTGGAAAGCCGAGGAGTACGAGGATGGGCGGCACCATGGACGGCACCAAGCACCGGCGCCGCGGGGACACCCGCCAGCGCATCCAGGACATCGCCCTCGAACTCTTCGCCGAGCAGGGCTACGAGAAGACCTCCCTGCGGGAGATCGCCGAGCGCCTCGATGTCACGAAGGCGGCGCTCTACTACCACTTCAAGACCAAGGAAGAGATCCTCGTCAGCCTCTTCGAGGACCTGACGAAGCCGATCGAGGACCTGACCGAGTGGGGCAAGCGGCAGCCGCACACCCTGGAGACGAAGCAGGAGATCGTACGGCGCTACGGCCGGATCCTGTCCGAGGCGGCGCCGCTGTTCCAGTTCATGCAGGAGAACCAGGCGACCGTACGGGAACTGAGCATCGGCGAGATGTTCAAGAACCGCATGATGGGCATGCGCGACATCATCATCGACCCCGATGCCGACCTGGTCGACCAGGTCCGCTGCATCAGCGCCCTGTTCACGATGCACGCCGGGATGTTCGTCCTGCGGGACGTCGAAGGCGACCCCGAGGACAAGCGCAAGGCCGTCCTCGAGGTCGCGATCGATCTGGTGACACAGGCGCACACCGGAAGCCGGAACGCCTAGAGCGCCAGGCCCTTGCCGCGCAGGAAGGCGACCGGGTCGATGGCGGAGCCGTAGTTCGCGGTCGTACGGACCTCGAAGTGCAGGTGAGGGCCGCTGGAGTTGCCGGTGTTGCCGGACAGGGCTATCCGCTGGCCGGTCTTCACGATCTGGCCGGACTTGACGTTGATCTTCGACAGGTGGGCGTACTGGGAGTACGTCCCGTTGCCGTGCTTGATGACGACGGCGTTGCCGTAGGCGGGGCCGTCACCGGCGCCGTTGCCGCCGGCCTTGACGACCGTGCCGCCGTGCGCGGCCTTGACGACGGTGCCGCTGGGCACGGCGAAGTCCTGACCGCTGTGGGTGGACTGCCACATGGCGCCGTTCGCCGCGAAGCTCGCGGACTTGGTGTACTTCGCGACCGGCTTGACCCAGGACGTGGCCTTCTTCGCGGCGGCGGTGGGCGCGGCCTTGGCGACCGTGCCCTGCGCGGCGGTCGCGACTCCGGCCCCCAGCACGACCGAGGCACCGACGGCGGCAGCCATGACGGCCCCACGGGTGCGGAGCAGGGACGTACGGGAAGAGCGAGCGGAGACGCGCTGGAACATCGGAACCTCACGGGGGAAGGGGACAGAAAACCACCCGGCGCACAGGCGGCCGCCGGATGGGACACCCCTTGGTACCCCCACCGCCCAGAGACCCCCAAACCCCCGATCTACGACGGAACCTAGTACTTCATCGCAAAACTTCACGGTTATTGACAGAACAACCATCGAGCGCAAATCGACCCATGAGGGCAGAACCGCCCCACTCGCCCGCACCAATAGTCCTTTTTGCCCGAACGGCGGTTTCCACTATTCCCTCTAGTACCGGGCAAATCGCCTGTGCGGCTTGTCACCGGGCGACCACCCGCGGTGTGACCCGCGTCTCGCGTGGAGTTACCGTCAAGTAACCACTTCGTTCCCCTCGCGCCACCCTCGCCGACGAGCATGCACGCGACAAACCGGCAGCGCACGTGTGACGTGAGAGGACCCCCACCCCCATGAGCAGAGGCACCTGGACGCGCCGTATCGGCATGACCGCCGTCGCCACCGTCGCCGTCACCGCGATGGCCGTCCCCGCCGGCGCCCAGGCCGCGACGGCCCCGCGCACGTCCGCCAGCGCCGCCGCAGCCGAGGACGTCGACTACGCGACCTGGCAGCGGGACTGCCAGGCGGTGATGGACCAGGCGATGCCGTACGTGAAGCAGCGCATCGCCGCCACCAAGCCGGGCGAGAAGCAGGCGATCGTCCTCGACATCGACAACACCGCCCTGGAGACCGACTTCGGCTTCAGCTACCCGCAGCCGGCCAACCAGCCGGTCCTGGAGGTCGCCGAGTACGCCCAGGCCCACGGCGTCGACCTCTTCTTCGTGACCGCCCGCCCCGGCATCATCTACGCGCCCACCGAGTACAACCTCGAGCACCAGGGCTACGACGTCTCCGGTCTCTACGTCCGCAACTTCCTCGACCTCTTCAAGAACGTCGCCGACTACAAGACCGCCCAGCGCGTCGACATCGAGAACAAGGGCTACACGATCATCGCCAACATCGGAAACAGCGCCACCGACCTCTCGGGCGGCCACGCCGAGAAGACGTACAAGCTGCCGGACTACGACGGTCAGCTGTCGTAGGAGCGCGGGATTCAGGGGCCGGTGCCGTGTGTGCACCGGCCCCTTCGTCAGCTCGCCGAATTGCTGACGAAGCCTCATGCGACGCGCCAAAGCACAGTAAAATCTTGGTAGTTGCAAAGACTTCCAGGTGCAGGGACGCGCACTCCACGGGGGACACATGGACAGTCACGCCGTCGACGGCATCGATCTCGCCGACGCCATCGCCTCTGTCCGCGACCAGCTCATCGAGGCGGCCACCCGCGCCACAGGGCAGCCGGTCTCCTTCGAAGTGGGCTCCATCGACATGGAGTTCACCGTGGAGCTGCGCAAGGAGACCAAGGGCGGCGGCAAGGTCCGGGCCTGGGTCGCGGAGGCGGGCGCCGACGCCGCCCGCAGCACGGGCCGTACGCATCGCATCGCCTTCACCCTCACCCCGCGCGATTCCACGACGAGCGGGCCCTGGCAGGTCGGCAACGACGACCGGGGCAGTACGGCGGGCTTCGGCGACGAAGGCCTGGGAAGTGACGCGGGATCCGGCCAGGACGACCGCCGAAGTGACACGGGCCCCGGGAACACCGTCCCGGTCCCCTTCCCCGCGCCGCCCGCCCGATGACCCCCGGGGACTCCCCCGCGAGCCGCGCCGTCGTGGTGCTGGGCGACCGGCAGGGCAGCGGAGTCGCGCTCAACGGGCGGCTGGTGCTGACCTGCGCCCATGTCCTCGGCGACATCACGAAGGCGAAGCCGGAGGTCGCCCACCCCCGGCGCAGCGGTCGTACGCCCGCCGAGGTCGTCTGGTCCGACCCCGAGCAGGATGCCGCGCTGCTCCTCACCGCCGACGAACTGCCCTGCTCGACCCACGTCCGGGTCGGCCACCTCGCCGCCGAACAGGCGCTGCCGGACTGCGAGATCATCGGCTACCCGGACATCCAGCGGCACGCCGGGCGGCATCTGGCCACCGACCAGTTCACCGGTAGCGTCCTGCCCGCCGCCGCCCACCCGCGCTCGGTGCTGACATTCTCCTTCGACCGTGCCCCGGCGACCGAACCGCCGGCGCCGGGCCCCAGCCCGCTGGCCGGACTGTCCGGCGCCCCGGTCTTCGCGGGCGATGTCCTGCTGGGCATCGTCACCTCGATCCCGCGCGGCCGGGGCCACTTACGCGCCGAGGGCGTCCCGATGGCAAACCTGACGGAATTGCCGTACGACATCCCGGACACCGAGCCGATCACGCGCCACCATCCTCAGGACAGCGCGTACGAGCGCGATTACGCCCGGGCTGTCGAGATCGCGTTCCGGCGGATGCGGATCTTCGGGTTGGACGATCTCACGCGCCGCGAGACGGAATGGGACCTGAACACCGCCTATCTGAACTTGGAGGCGGTCCCCCGGATCTCCGAGGCGGCCGCGCGGAACCTGGACACGACGACGACACGGCAGCCCTTCTCCACGACCGGGCGCACTCCGCAGCGCATCGACACCCTGCTGTCGGTCCGTCCGCGCGTGCTGCTGCGCGGTGAGGCGGGCGCGGGCAAGACGACGCTGGTGTGGTGGCTGGCCGCGCACACCGCCGCCGGCACCCTGGGTTCCACCCTGGCGGGGCTCAACGGCCTGGTCCCGTTCGTCGTCCCGCTGCGCACCCTGCACTCCCACAACGGCGCCTTCCCCTCGCCCGCCGGGCTGCCGCACGCCGCCCGGCTGCTGGTCGACGAGCCGCCCGAGGGCTGGGCGGGCCGGGTGCTGGAGGCGGGGCGCGCGCTGCTGCTGGTGGACGGCCTCGACGAGGTTCCGCAGGCGGACCGGGAGGAGGCGCACCGTTGGCTGTGCGCGCTGCTCGCGCGCTACCCGCGCACCCGCTGTGTGGCGACCGTACGCCCCCTGGCGGTGGAGCCGGACTGGCTGGAGGAGGAGCGGTTCGAGGAGCTGCGGCTGCTGCCGATGCGGGACGAGGACGTTCAGACGTTCATCTCCTCCTGGCATCGCGCGGCCCGCCTGGAGGACGACGACCACGCACTGCTCGAGGAGCTGGCACAGGACCTGTCCCAGCAGTTCCGGCACAACCCCGCGCTCAGCGACCTGGCCCGCACGCCGCTGCTGTGCGCGGTGATCTGCGCGCTGCACCGCCGGCATCAGGGCTTCCTGCCGGAGACCCGGTTCCGGCTCTACCAGGCGGCCCTGGAGATGCTCCTCGGCCACCGCGACCGGCGGCGCCGGGTGGACGCCCCGGACGGCATCAGCCTGACCGTCGAGGAGCACCACCAGATCCTCCAGCGCATCGCGGTCTGGCTGGTGCGCGGGGGCCAGTCCGAGTTCACCCGCGGCCAGGCCCGACCACAGCTGGCGGCGGCGCTGGCCGGCATGGAACGGGCCCGCGGCCAGGGCACCCCCGAGGCCGTCCTCACCCACCTGCTCAACCGCTCCGGCCTGCTCCAGGAACGCGGCGACGACTCCTACCAGTTCATCCACCGCACCTTCCAGGACTTCCTCGCCGCCAAGGAACTCGTGGAGAGCGAATCGTTGCGGGAGCTCTGCCGCAACGCCGACGACACGCTGTGGCAGGACGTCATCCTGCTGGCCGCCGGCCACTGCCGACGGGAGATCGGCGAGCTGCTGACAGGCCTCATCGCCCGTGCTGACGCCCCGGGCGTCCCCAAGCCGCTGCGCACCCAGCTGTCCGTGCTGACCGCCCTGTGCGCCCAGCACGCCGCCTGGCTCGACACCGGACTCCAGGAGCGGGTGCGCGCACGGATCGCCGCCCTCATGAGCTCCCTCACCCCGGACGACGTCTCACAGGTCGCGCGGCTCGGACCGTACGTCCTTCAGTTCCTGCCCACCCCCGAGGAGCTGGGCCCGGCACGGAGCCGGGCGGTCGCCGACCTGGTCGGCCGAGTCGGCGGCGCGGAGGCGATCCCGTATGCGCGACGGCTCGTGAGCACTCCGGGGCTGCCGGGCACCGTGCAGGTGCGGCTGATGCACGCGTGGAACAACTTCCCTGCCGCCGAGTACGCCCGCTCGGTACTCAGCCGGATACTGCCGAGCCGCGCACTGCCGGTGAGCACCCGCGAGCAGCTGGACCTGGTGCACGAGCTGCCGACAGCCGGGCGGCTCGCCCTGAGCGGCCCCTTCACCTCCCGCGAACTCGCCGACGCCCGGCTGCCGCCCCTGAGCCAGCTGCGCCTGGAACGGCTGCCCGCCCTGAAGGACCTGGACTTCCTGCGCTCGCACGGCCGGCAACTGCACCAGCTCACCGCGACCGAGCACGCCTCGGCTCTGACGGACATCTCGGCCGTCGCCGAGCTGCCCGCGCTCACCGATCTGTCCCTGCGCATGCCGCTGCAGCCCGAGGACCTGGGGAAGCTGGCGGAGATTCCCGCGCTCACCTCACTGACCCTGTCGACTCCCCACCTCACCTCGGTGACGTCCCTGCCCGTGCACCAGGGGGTCGAGCGACTGGCGCTGACCGCGCAGCGGCTGGTGGACACACGGGGACTCGATGCGTGGGAGGCGCTCACCTCCGTCGTGCTGCCCCTGCCGCTGAATCCCGCCGAGTTCTGGGAGTTCGTCCGTGATTCCGGGCGGATCCGCGAGGTCAACACCACCGTCCGGACCTTCGCCGAGCTCCGGCAGTTCGGCGCCATGCCAGGGGTACGGTCGCTGCATCTGTGGCAGCTGACGGAGCTTCGGGGTGTGGAGGTACTGGCGGAGGCGTTTCCCTCACTCGGCACGCTCAACCTGGTGTGTGCGCGGGGGCATCGGCTGAACGCGGACGATCCGGGACTGACCCGGCTCCGGGCCAGCCTGCCGCGCCTGACGGTGGGGCTGGCCTGAACACGATCGGCCTGAACGCCGCAGCGGAAAGGGGCCGGTGCCTTTACGGCACCGGCCCCTTTCCGCTGTGAGTCCGCTGTGAGGCTTACGCCTCCTTGCTCAGATTCGGCCCAGGCCCACCGGCCGCCTGCTCGATCGGCGGAACGTCCGGCAGTGCCGACTTCTCCTCACCCCGGAAGGTGAAGGTCTTGGCCTCGCCCTCGCCCTCCGTGTCCACGACCACGATGTGGCCGGGGCGCAGCTCGCCGAAGAGGATCTTCTCGGAGAGGGAGTCCTCGATCTCGCGCTGGATGGTGCGGCGCAGCGGACGCGCGCCCAGCACGGGGTCGTAACCCTTCTTCGAGAGCAGTTCCTTGGCGGACTGGGAGAGCTCGATGCCCATGTCCCGGTCCTTGAGGCGCTCGTCGACCTTGCCGATCATCAGGTCGACGATCGCGAGGATGTCGTCCTGGGTCAGCTGCGGGAAGACGACCACGTCGTCGACGCGGTTGAGGAACTCGGGACGGAAGTGCTGCTTGAGCTCGTCCGAGACCTTGTTCTTCATGCGCTCGTAGTTGGTCTTCTTGTCGCCCGAGGCCGCGAAGCCCAGGTTGAAGCCCTTGGAGATGTCCCGGGTGCCGAGGTTGGTCGTCATGATGATGACCGTGTTCTTGAAGTCCACGACCCGGCCCTGGGAGTCGGTCAGGCGACCGTCCTCCAGGATCTGCAGCAGGCTGTTGAAGATGTCCGGGTGGGCCTTCTCGACCTCGTCGAAGAGGACCACCGAGAACGGCTTGCGGCGGACCTTCTCGGTCAGCTGGCCGCCCTCTTCGTAGCCCACGTATCCGGGGGGCGAGCCGAAGAGACGCGACACCGTGTGCTTCTCGCTGAACTCCGACATGTCGAGGGAGATCAGCGCGTCCTCGTCACCGAAGAGGAACTCGGCGAGCGCCTTGGACAGCTCGGTCTTACCGACACCGGACGGGCCCGCGAAGATGAACGAACCACCGGGACGCTTCGGGTCCTTCAGACCGGCACGCGTACGGCGGATCGCCTTCGACAGCGCCTTGACGGCGTCGGTCTGGCCGATGACCCGCTTGTGCAGCTCCTCCTCCATGCGGAGCAGGCGGCTGGACTCCTCCTCGGTCAGCTTGAAGACCGGGATGCCCGTGGCGGTCGCGAGGACCTCGGCGATCAGCTCGCCGTCGACCTCGGCGACGACGTCCATGTCGCCGGCCTTCCACTCCTTCTCCCGCTTGGCCTTGGCGGCCAGGAGCTGCTTCTCCTTGTCGCGGAGGGAGGCGGCCTTCTCGAAGTCCTGCGAGTCGATCGCGGACTCCTTGTCGCGGCGGACACCGGCGATCTTCTCGTCGAACTCACGCAGGTCCGGCGGCGCGGTCATCCGGCGGATGCGCATCCGGGAACCGGCCTCGTCGATCAGGTCGATCGCCTTGTCCGGCAGGAAGCGGTCCGAGATGTACCGGTCGGCCAGGGTGGCGGCCTGCACCAGCGCCTCGTCGGTGATGGAGACGCGGTGGTGCGCCTCGTACCGGTCACGGAGACCCTTGAGGATCTCGATCGTGTGCGGGAGCGAGGGCTCGGCGACCTGGATGGGCTGGAAGCGGCGCTCGAGCGCGGCGTCCTTCTCCAGGTGCTTGCGGTACTCGTCCAGCGTGGTCGCGCCGATGGTCTGCAGCTCACCACGGGCCAGCATCGGCTTCAGGATCGAAGCGGCGTCGATGGCGCCCTCGGCGGCACCCGCACCGACCAGCGTGTGCAGCTCGTCGATGAACAGGATGATGTCGCCGCGGGTGCGGATCTCCTTGAGGACCTTCTTCAGGCGCTCCTCGAAGTCACCGCGGTAGCGGGAGCCGGCGACCAGCGCGCCGAGGTCCAGGGTGTAGAGGTGCTTGTCCTTGAGGGTCTCGGGCACCTCGCCCTTGACGATGGCCTGGGCGAGGCCCTCGACGACGGCGGTCTTGCCGACGCCGGGCTCACCGATCAGGACCGGGTTGTTCTTGGTACGACGGGACAGCACCTGCATGACCCGCTCGATCTCCTTCTCGCGCCCGATGACCGGGTCGAGCTTGGACTCACGAGCGGCCTGGGTGAGGTTCCGGCCGAACTGGTCGAGCACCAGGGACGTCGAGGGGGTGCCCTCGGCAGGCCCGCCGGCGGTGGCGGTCTCCTTGCCCTGGTAACCGGAGAGCAGCTGGATCACCTGCTGCCGCACACGGTTGAGATCAGCGCCCAGCTTGACCAGGACCTGGGCGGCGACGCCCTCGCCCTCACGGATCAGGCCGAGCAGGATGTGCTCCGTGCCGATGTAGTTGTGGCCCAGCTGAAGGGCCTCGCGGAGCGACAGCTCCAGGACCTTCTTGGCACGGGGAGTGAAGGGGATGTGGCCGGACGGGGCCTGCTGGCCCTGACCGATGATCTCCTCCACCTGCTGACGGACCGCCTCAAGCGAAATGCCGAGGCTCTCCAGGGCCTTTGCGGCGACACCCTCACCCTCGTGGATCAGGCCCAGGAGGATGTGCTCGGTGCCGATGTAGTTGTGGTTGAGCATCCGGGCTTCTTCCTGAGCCAGGACGACAACCCGCCGCGCGCGGTCGGTGAACCTCTCGAACATCGTTAATCGCTCCTCAGAGCGGTCAGGCAGTGGGGGGAACTTCCCCTCCCTGTCCTTCCGCAGCTTAGTCCCGCAAGCGGGGACCGCTCATTCCAACTGCCGACACCGTCGATGGCCTCCTGACCCCGCTAACGCCGACATCTGCTCCAACCCGATGGTGCGAGACGATGTTCCCGCAGGCCAGGCAGTTACCCTCACCATCAGTACGCCGATGGCGAACGTGAGACGCCCTGTCCTGCGTGTCGCCCCCTCTCACTAGGGATGTCTTACCCGCTCGCACCGACAGTCCATGCCGCGCGCACCCGTTCCCTCCGCTACGGGCGAACAACCTTGCACGACCCCACACCCCCGCACGCCCCCTTATCCAGCACGCTGCGCACTCACGTGGACACCCAGCGTAACTCGCACGGTCCTTCGGCAGTTGCGCTTGGCATGGTTGCCACCGGCCGCTCGACTTCGCCCGCAATCTCCACCGCCTCCACCGTTTCCACAGCGGTCCCCTTCCCCCGGCGACCGCTCGATCCGAGCGATCAGGTCCGCCGGTGGTACGAGAACGAACTGGGATGGGCGACGGTGCCCGGGATTCCCGTACGACTTCCACTCGGCCTGCGCTTCGACGTCCTGGACGTGCCGGCCGAGGCGGGCCGGTCCGCGCTGCGCCACCTGGCGCCGGGCTCCCCGGTGGCCGTACAGGGCGACCGGATGCGGCTGCTGGTGGCCGCGGGCAGCAGGGAAGAGCTGCCCGGGCTGCTGGACTGGCTGGAGTGGGGCACGCTGGCGCTCGACCTGACAGCGCTCGGCGAGGGCGACCTGATGGACGCACCCGTGCCTCCGGGACGGTGCTCCATCACGGGAGTCCGGCCGCCGTGGACCGCGACCGCAGCCCTCCGGGGGGCCGCCGTGTGGCTGCGACCCCCCGAGCCGGGATGCGAGGTCGAAGCCTCGCTGCCGACGCTGTCGGCTCTGGGGGGCGGTGGAGACGCCCCCGATCTCGTGCGACTTGTGCACACGGTGGCAACCCACTGCCACCGATTGCGGCTGCGGCGCGCTTGCGCTCAGCCGTCGGCCTTGTCATAGGCCTTGCCAAAGGCCTCGCGATCAGGCGTTCGCCTTCTCGTATGCCTCGCGAATGGTCGCGGGAACACGGCCGCGGTCGTTGACCTCGTAACCGTTCTCCTTCGCCCAGGCGCGGATCTGCGCGGTGTCCTGGCTGCCACCCGAAGCGGCACGCGCCTTTCCGCGTCCACCCGAAGCACGGCCTCCGGTGCGACGACCACCCTTCACGTAAGGCTCGAGAAGGCCGCGCAGCTTGTCCGCATTGGCGGTCGTGAGATCGATCTCGTACGTCTTGCCGTCCAACGCGAACGTCACGGTCTCGTCCGCCTCGCCGCCGTCGAGGTCGTCGACAAGAAGGACCTGAACCTTCTGTGCCACCGGATTTCCTTTCATCGATAACTTGAGGGCATGGGGTCTCCGGCGTCCGCCGTTTCGCCGTCCCCTGTTATATGCAGTACTGCAGTACATCGGAAAGCAAACCGCTTTTGCTGGAAAAACACAAACCCCTGGGAGAGACCCACAGGTCATCCTTGGTCCGGAAACATGCGCGTTTCGGACATAGGGAACCTGGGCAGCGCAGTCCGCTTGAAATCTCGTCGGCGATCACAGATGCAGAAGCATCCGGCTGTTGCCCAAGGTGTTCGGTTTCACTCGTTCGAGACCGAGGAACTCCGCGACGCCCTCGTCATAGGAACGCAGCAGCTCCGCGTAGACGTCGGTGTCAACAGGTGTCTCGCCGATCTCGACGAAGCCGTGCTTGCTGAAGAAGTCCACTTCGAAGGTCAGGCAGAATACGCGGCGAACGCCGAGCCAGCGCGCGGTGTGCAGCATCTTCTCCAGCAACTGATGCCCGACACCGGCACCCTTCAGTCCGGGCTTCACCGCGAGAGTGCGCACTTCGGCGAGGTCTTCCCACATCACATGCAGGGCGCCGCAGCCCACCACGTCGGCGTTGTCGTCCCGTTCCGCGACCCAGAACTCCTGGATGTCCTCGTAAAGGGTCACCGTGGCTTTGTCGAGCAGGATCCCGTCGCGGACGTAGGTGTCGAGGAGTCGACGCACCGCCGGTACATCGCGGGTGCGGGCCCGGCGGACGGTGATGGCTTTTGCGGTGACTTCGGGACGCTCTGCTGACATGAGCGGACGCTATCGCCCGCCCGCCTCCGGTGCCGAGCCGGGGTTCTCCCCGCCCGTATCGCGTTCGGCGCTATCGGTGGCGGCGGTCTCTTCGGCGGGTTCAGGGGATTCTTCCGGGTCTCCGACGACGCGGATGGCGTCCCGCAGGGCCTGCCGCTGTTCGTCGCTCATCATCCCGAAGAAGGCGACGAGAGCGGCGGCCGCGTTGTCGCTCTGCGACCAGGCCTCGTTCATCAGCGCGGCGGCGTAGGCGGCCCGGGTGGAGACCGCCTCATATCGATAGGCCCGGCCTTCCGCCTCGCGGCGCACCCAGCCCTTCTGATGGAGATTGTCCAAAACGGTCATCACCGTGGTGTAGGCGATGGACCGTTCCTGCTGAAGATCTTCGAGGACTTCTCGAACGGTCACCGGGCGGTTCCACTTCCACACCCGCGTCATGACCGCGTCTTCGAGTTCTCCCAATGGGCGAGGCACAACTCGACACAATAGTGGGAGATCTCCGTATTGGCGCCCGGGGCGGGCACATGGAGAGCAAACGGGAACGAAAAGGGCGTACGGCTCGAAAGTGCCCGAGGGGCACGGGAGCCGTACGCCCTACGTCAGGCGTCGGTGCCGGAGGGGGTCTGGCGGGCGCCGTCCAAGCGCGCGATGGCGGCGTCGACGGCCGCGTCCTCCTTGGCCTTGTTGGCCCCGCCCTGGCTCCTCACGATCACCCGGATCACACCGATGAAGAACACGGCCATCACGGCCGGGGGCAGCAGCGCGGAGACATAGTCCATGCGACCAGGGTAGCCACGGGGCGTGGAGCGGACGGTGCCGGGTTGAGGGTTTTCGTCCACCTGTACCGAAGGGTGCCGCTCAACCTGCGACGACGAGCTGGCGTGACGGGTTCGCGGGCGGCGCTGCGGGTTTGCGGCGCGGGAAGACCTCGCCCGGGGTGGGGATGGGGCGCGCGGGCTTCGGGGCGGCGGGGGCGGGGGCGGGCTTGGGGGCCGGTTTCTCGGCGGGCTTCTTGTCGGGCTTACGTCCGGGCCCCTCCCCCGCGTCCGCGGCGAGACCGCCGGGAAGGGCTGTGAGGCGCGTCCAGGGGGCTGGGGCGCCGGGTGCGAGGGGCGATGTCGCGGATCGCCCCGCACGGGGCGCGAGATGGCCGCGTACGCCCGTCCCACCCGACTCATGCCGCCGTTCCTGCTGATCACGCTGATCCCGCTGCTCCCTCTGCTCCCGCCCGGCGAGATTTCGGCAGCGGTCGAGGAGGGCGGCCGCGGCAGGGTTGCCGCTCAGCGCCTGGAGCGCGGTGATGTCATCGGGAACCGGCCGATACCCCGCGTGCAGCGCCTCCCCCAGCAGCGCGAGGTAGCCGGCGGCGGTGCCGGGCAGGGCGGCGCGGTACCGGGCGACGTCGGCCACCAGGAAGTCCCGCATCCGCGCCCCCTCACGCATCGCCTCGTCGAGGGACTCGGCAAGGCGGAGGCAGTCCTGGACGTCCTCGGCCGAGACCGGGCTTGGCTGAAGGGCGAGGGCGAGAGCGCGGCGGAGCACACGCAGCTCCTCCACGCCGAACGCCATGCCGCCGCGGTATCCGTATGGCGTGGGCATGAGGTGACGATACGCGCTAATCAGACAAACCCGGCCACATACCCCGGGTGTGGCGCGAGAGCCACACCCGGATGACTGCTCAGTACCGGTCGGCACAGTGCTGTCCGCCCAGCGTTTCTCGCCCCCGCCGCCCTTACCCATTCCCATCCTGAAAGGGCTCCGCCCCTTCGACCCCGTTTCGGGGGCCAGCCCCCGGGCCCCCGGCTCCTCAAACGCCGGAGGGGCTGTTTTTAGCCCGTCCGGCGTTTGAGGACGAGGCCGTTCAGGCCGGAGCGGGGGTCTGGGGACGGCGGGGGCGAGGAAAATCTGGGCACGGCGGGCGGACGTGGGTCACATGCGGGAGACGTTCCGCTCGTAGACCAGCCGTAGTCCGATCAGCGTCAGCCACGGCTCATGCTCATCGATCACCGAGGACTCACCCAGCACCATCGGCGCCAGCCCACCCGTAGCGATCACCGTCACCTCATCCGGATCGTCGGCCAACTCCCGCGCCATCCGGTGCACCACACCGTCCACCTGCCCGGCGAACCCGTACACGATTCCGGACTGCATCGCCTCGACCGTGTTCTTGCCGATCACGCTCCGCGGCCGCGCCACCTCGATCTTCCGCAGCTGCGCGCCCTTGACGCCGAGCGCCTCGACGGAGATCTCGATACCGGGCGCGATGACCCCGCCGATGTACTCCCCGCGCGCGCTGACCGCGTCGAACGTCGTCGCCGTACCGAAGTCCACGACGATCGCGGGCCCGCCGTACAGTTCGACCGCCGCCACGGCGTTGATGATCCGGTCCGCGCCGACCTCCTTGGGGTTGTCGGTGAGGATCGGCACGCCCGTTTTGACGCCCGGCTCGACCAGTACGGCCGGCACATCGCCGTAGTACCGCCGCGTCACCTCACGCAGCTCGTGCAGCACGCTCGGCACGGTCGCGCAGATCGCGATCCCGTCAATGCCGTCGCCCAGCTCGTCCCCGAGGAGCGGATGCATGCCCATGAGGCCCTGCAGCAGGACCGCCAGCTCGTCGGCCGTACGGCGTGCGTCCGTGGAGATCCGCCAGTGCTCGACGATGTCCTCGCCGTCGAACAGGCCGAGGACGGTGTGGGTGTTGCCGACGTCGATCGTGAGGAGCATGACTTACTCCGCCTCACGGAGGTCGAGGCCGATGTCCAGGATCGGCGAGGAGTGGGTCAGCGCTCCGACGGCGAGGTAGTCCACGCCGGTGTCCGCGTACGCCTTCGCGTTCTCCAGGGTGAGGCGCCCGGAGGCCTCCAGGGCGGCCCGGCCGTGCACCAGGGCCACCGCCTCCTCGCATTCGCCCGGCGTGAAGTTGTCCAGCAGGATCAGATCGGCGCCGGCGTCCACGACGTCGCGCAGCTGGTCCAGGGTGTCGACCTCGACCTCGATCGGTACGTCCGGGAAGGCCTCCCGTACGGCCTTGAAGGCCTGCGCGACACCGCCCGCGGCGACCACGTGGTTGTCCTTGACCAGAGCCGCGTCGGACAGCGACATCCGGTGGTTCACGCCGCCGCCGCACCGCACCGCGTACTTCTCCAGCGACCGGAGCCCCGGCGTCGTCTTCCGGGTGTCGCGGACCTTCGCCTTCGTGCCCTCCAGAACGTCCGCCCACGCGCGCGTGGCGGTCGCGATGCCCGACAGGCGGCACAGGAGGTTCAGCGCGCTGCGCTCGGCCGTCAGCAGGTCACGTGTACGCGTGGTGACCGACAGGAGCTTCTGCCCGGCCTCCACCCGGTCGCCGTCGTCCACGTGCCGCTCGACGGCGAACTCGTCCTCGCAGACTACGGAGAGCACCGCTTCGGCGACCCGGAGGCCCGCCACGACGCCCGCCTCGCGCGCGGTGAAGTCGGCGGTGGCGACGGCGTCCTCGGGGATGGTCGCGACCGTCGTCACGTCCACCCCGTGGTCGAGGTCCTCCTGGATGGCCACGTTCGCGATGTCCTCGACCTCCACGGGGTCGAGTCCGGCCTCGGCCAGGAGCTCGGCGAGTGCGGGATCGAGCCCGCACTCCAGGTACTCGTCGCCGGTGTCCGCACCGCAGGCGCAGCCGTCGCCGCAGCCGTCGTCCTGTGCGAGGGGAAGGTCGGGGGTATCCACTGCTGTCACTGCTCCTGGGGACGCTGCGCCGGATGGTGCTGCCGGGTCGGGGGGAAGTCTGCGGTATCGGTGGGGTGTACGGCGAGTGTGCGGTCCGGATTCAGCCGTACGACGATGTGGCGCCGCCATGCTGCGTCGTCGCGCTCGGCGTAGTCCTCGCGCCAGTGGCAGCCACGGGTCTCCTCGCGCTGCCGGGCGGCGGCGACCAGGACGCGGGCCACGCACAGGAGGTTGGTGGCCTCCCAGGTGTCGACGCCGGCCTCGGCCGTCTTGCCGTTCTCGTGGAGGGCGTCACGGGCGTCGGCGTGCAGCTGCTGGAGCTGTTCGGCGGCCTTGGCGAGGGAGTCGGCGGAGCGCAGGACGCCCGCGCCCTCGGTCATGACCCGCTGGATCGCGAACCGGGTCTCGGGCTCCAGCAGGGGGTGTTCGGGGACCTCGGGGTACGGCACCGGGTGCGGCACGCGCGCGTGGAGGCCGTTTTCGGCGTGGCTCGCCGCGATGTCCTCGGCGATGCGCTCGGCGTAGACCAGGCCCTCCAGGAGGGAGTTGGACGCGAGCCGGTTCGCGCCGTGCACGCCGGTGCAGGCGACCTCGCCGCACGCGTACAGCCCGGGAACGGTCGTACGGCCCTGGGAGTCCGTGCGGACGCCGCCGGAGGCGTAGTGGGCGGCCGGGGCGATCGGGATGGGCTCGTGGACGGGGTCGATGCCGTGGGCGCGGCAGGCGGCGAGGATCGTCGGGAAGCGGTGCTCCCACATGTCGGCGCCGAAGTGCCGGGCGTCGAGGTACATGTGCTCGGCGTCCTGCTCCTGCATGCGGCGCATGATGCCCTTGGCGACGATGTCCCGGGGCGCCAGTTCGGCCAGCTCGTGCTGTCCGGTCATGAAGCGCACGCCGCCGGCGTCGACCAGGTGGGCGCCCTCACCGCGTACCGCCTCGGAGACGAGGGGCTGCTGGCCCTCCGCGTCCGGGCCGAGGAACAGCACGGTGGGGTGGAACTGCACGAACTCGAGGTCGGAGACCTCCGCGCCCGCGCGCAGGGCGAGCGCCACGCCGTCGCCGGTCGACACGGACGGGTTCGTCGTCGCTGAGAAGACCTGCCCCATGCCGCCGGTCGCGAGGACGACCGCGGGGGCGTGCACGGCGCCCACGCCGTCGTGCTGGCCCTCGCCCATGACGTGCAGGGAGACGCCCGCCGTACGGCCGTCCGCGTCCGTCAGCAGGTCGAGTACCAGCGCGTTCTCGATCGTACGAAGCCCACGCGCGCGTACCGCCTCGACCAGCGCCCGGGAGATCTCCGCGCCGGTCGCGTCGCCCCCGGCGTGCGCGATACGGCGGCGGTGGTGGCCGCCCTCGCGGGTGAGCTCCAGCTCTCCCTCGGAGGACTCGTCGAAGTGGGCGCCCGTCTCGATGAGCCGCCGTACGGCGTCCGGGCCCTCGGTGACGAGGATCCGTACGGCCTCCTCGTCACACAGGCCCGCGCCCGCCACGAGCGTGTCGTCCTGGTGCTGCTCTGGGGTGTCGCCCTCGCCCAGGGCCGCGGCGATGCCGCCCTGTGCCCAGCGGGTGGAGCCGTCGTCGAGGCGGGCCTTGGTGACGACGACCGTCGTGAGGCCGGCCGCCTCGCAGCGCAGGGCCGCGGTGAGGCCGGCGACGCCGGATCCGACGACCACCACGTCCGCGGAGATGGACCAGCCTGGGGCCGGGGCGTGCAGGCGTATGCCGGTGCTGGTCACGAGGCGGCTCCGAAGGTTCCGAACGTGAGGGGGATGTTGTCGATCAGCCGGGTCGTCCCGACCCGGGCGGCGACGGCGAGGACGGCGTCCCCGGTGAAGTCGTCCGCGACCTCGGTGAAGTCGGACGGGTCGACCAGGGCCAGATAGTCCAGTTGGAGCGGCGGGTTGAGGCGGGCCGCCTCGTCGAGGACCAGGCGGGCGGCGGCGCGGACGGCCGACGGGCCACCCGGTACCGCTTTGGCGACCGCGTGCGCGTCGGCCGCCGCGCGGGACTCCCCTATGGCGCTGAGCGCCTCGGCACGCGCGCGCGTGGCGGGCACTTCGCGAGCCCGCGCGCGCAGCGCCTCCTGCGCCGCGTGCCGGTCGAGACCCGCGAACAGCGCCTGGGACAGGGCGAGGGCCGTGCGCCGTTCCTGGCGTGACAGATAGCGGTTGCGGCTGGACAGGGCCAGGCCGTCGTCCTCGCGCACGGTCGGAACGCCGACGATCTCGACGCCGAAGTTCAGGTCCCGCACCATCCGGCGGATCAGGGCGAGTTGCTGGGCGTCCTTCTGGCCGTACAGGGCGATGTCGGGGCGGGTGAGGTGCAGCAGCTTGGCGACGACGGTGAGCATGCCGTCGAAGTGGCCGGGGCGGGAGGCGCCCTCCAGGCGTTCGCCCATGGGTCCGGCGCTGATGCGGACCTGGGGTTCGCCGCCGGGGTAGACCTCGTCCACGGAGGGGGCGAACACGGCGTCCGCGCCCGACTGTTCGGCGAGCTTGAGGTCGGCGTCCAGGGTGCGCGGGTAGCGGTCGAGGTCCTCGCCCTTGCCGAACTGCAGCGGGTTGACGAAGACGGTGACGACGACCTCGCCGTCCGGGCCGGCGATCTCGCGCGCGGTGCGGACCAGGGTGGCGTGGCCCTCGTGCAGGGCGCCCATGGTCATCACGACGGCGCGACGGCCTGCACGCGCGCGTGCGTGCAGCTCGGCGGAGGTGCGCAGCAGGGCGGTGGTCATCGGGCGTCCCCTTCGGTCCCGTTGGTCCCGTCGGCGAGTACCCCCAGCAGGTCCTCTGCCAGCTCCGGCTTCAGCAGACCGTGGGCGAGCGCCCGGTCGGCGGTCGCGCGCGCCATCGCCAGATAGCCGGCGACGGCCTGGGGGGCGTGCCTGCGCAACTCGCTGACGTGCGCGGCGACCGTACCGGCGTCCCCGCGCGCGACGGGCCCGGTGAGGGCGGCGTCGCCGGAGCGCAGGGCGTTGTCGAGCGCGGCGCCGAGCAGCGGGCCGAGCATCCGGTCCGGGGCCCCGACGCCGGCCGCGCGCAGCAACTCCATGGACTGGGCGACCAGCGTGACCAGGTGGTTGGCGCCCAGCGCGAGGGCCGCGTGGTAGAGCGGCCGGTTCTCCTCGGCGATCCACTCGGGCTCGCCGCCCATCTCGATGACGAGGGCCTCGGCGGCCAGCCGCAGTTCATCGGGTGCGGTCACGCCGAAGGAGCACCCAGCGAGGCGCTGGACGTCCACAGGAGTGCCGGTGAAGGTCATCGCGGGGTGCAGGGCCAGCGGCAGCGCTCCGGCACGCAGAGCGGGGTCCAGGACCTTCGCGCCGTACCGCCCGGAGGTGTGCACGAGCAGTTGCCCCGGCCGCACGGCGCCGGTCTCGGCGAGGCCCTCCACGAGCGCGGGCAGGGCGTCGTCCGGCACGGTGAGCAGGACGAGGTCGGCGCGCTCGAGGACGTCGGCGGGCGGTACGAGCGGCACGTCGGGCAGCAGCAGCGCGGCCCGCTTCCTGGAGGCGTCGGAGACTCCGGAGACGGCTACCGGGCGGTGTCCGGCGAGTTGGAGGGACGCGGCCAGCGCGGGTCCCACGCGACCGGCGCCGACGACGCCGACGGTGAGCCGCGCGGGGCGGTCCTTAGGGTCTGGCTGTTGGACTGTACTCACGCGACGGAGGCCTTCCCGTTCCAGTCCGCTCTGGGTACCGGACGATTTCTCGTCATGTTAACGCGATCGGTTGCCGGGGCGTCCGGTTGTCCACAGGCTGTGGGCGGCCGCGGAAAAGTGGGTGCCCGCATGAATCGCCGACCGGCATGATCCGTCGCATGAGCGATACGTCGGAGCAGGGCACGCGACACGTCACACCCGAGTCGGACGACGAGCGGCGCAAGCGACGCCGTGAGCGGCGCATCAGCGCCTACCGGGGCGCGGAGCGCGTGTTCGCGCGCACCAGCGTGCTCAGCACGCTCCGGGAGCGCCTGGCGGTCCTGGAGGCCGCCGCAGAGGTGTACGACCTGGATCAGACGGTGGACATGTACGGCACCGGCGTCGTCGAGGCCCTGGAGGAGAAGGTCGCCGGTCTGCTCGGCATGGAGGCCGCCGCGTTCTTCCCGACGGGCACGATGGCGCAGCAGGTCGCCCTGCGCTGCTGGGCGGGCCGCACCGGCAGCCCCGTGGTGGCCCTGCACGCGCTCGCCCACCCCGAGGTCCATGAGCGCAATGCGTTGCGCGAGGTCAGCGGCCTGCGCCCGGTCCGGGTGACGAGCGAGCCCCGGCTGCCGACCGCCGCCGAGGTGCGCGACTTCGAGGAGCCCTTCGGGACGCTGATGCTCGAACTGCCCCTCAGGGAGGCCGGTTTCGTGCTGCCCTCCTGGGAGGAGCTCACCGAGATCGTCGAGGCGGCGCGGGAACGCGACGCGGTGGTGCACTTCGACGGCGCGCGCCTGTGGGAGACCACCCTCCACTTCGGCCGTCCTCTGAACGAGATCGCGAGCCTGGCGGACAGCGTCTACGTGTCGTTCTACAAGTCCCTCAACGCCTTCGGCGGGGCCGCCCTCGCCGGCCCCAGGACGCTGGTGGACGAGGCCAAGGCCTGGCGGCACCGGTACGGCGGCACCGTCTTCCAGCAGTTCCCGACCGTGCTGTCGGCCCTCGCCGGGCTGGAGCGCGAACTGCCCCGGCTTCCCGAGTACGTGCGGCACGCGCGCGTGGTGGCCGCCGCGCTGCGCGAGGGCTTCGCGGCGGCCGGGGTCCCCTGGACGCGCGTCCACCCCGAGGAACCGCACACCAACGAGTTCCAGGTCTGGCTGCCGTACGACGCCGATGTCGTCGCCGACGTCGCGGTCCGGCACGCCGAGGAGACCAGGACCCTGCTCTTCGCCCGGCCCTGGGAAGCCTCCGGCCCGGGGCTCGCCGTCACAGAGATCGACGTACGGGCCGCGGGCCTGGAGTGGACGGCCGAGGACGTGAAGGCTGCGGTCGCCGACTTCGCCGCCCGGCTGATCGCGCGGGTCAGCGGGTAGAGCGCGGGCGCCGACGCAGCCAACGGCCCAGGGCCTGCCGTAGCCGGCCGTGGGCCGGACGGCCCACGAGGACCGCGCGGAAGCGCCGGTGGTCGCCCAGTTCGCGGATGACCTGCCAGTCGTGCGCGCCGGGCGCGGGCGGGTCGGGCTCGCCGAGTTGCCGGGCGCGGTAGGTGTCGAGGACGTGGTACTGGGTGATGCTCATGGCGGATCGCCTTCTCGGGTTCTCGGGACGTGGGAATCGGGCTCCGCGGCTGCCCCGGATGTCCCAGGTTGCGTCGCCGCCGCTGTGACGTCGCGTCGATTGACGGCCGCCGTCAATCGGAGACCGCGTTGTCAGTGGCGGGGTGCACCATGAGGGCATGAGCGTGAGCATCGACATCGCGGGGCTGCGGCCGGAGAGGGTCGCCGTCGTCCCCTCGCCCCTGGCCGAGCTCGGCATGGCGCTGCACGCGCTGTCCGAGCCGGGGCACCATCCGGGCCTGCAGGGCTGGGTGACGAGCGTGACCGCCCGGCTCGACTCGCATCTGGCGGACCGGATGTGCGAGGCCGACTTCCTGTGGCGGACGACGTTCGCCGACCTGTTCCTGCCGTATGCGGGTGTCCCGGGCGGGGCCACGCTGCCCGGCGCGACGATCGCCGAGGAACTGGACCTGCTGGACAAACTGACGGACGAGCAGTTCGTGGACGCGGCGCTGGAGTTCACCTGTGCCCTGCCGTACGAGGTTCAGGGCCCGCCCGTGCTCGCCGACCCGGAGTTGCGCCGCCGGGCCCTGGAGCTGGCCGCCGCGCGCGGGCCGCAGCAGTTGCGGTTCAGCCGACGGCTGTTGGACGATCCGCCGCGGATCCGGGCCTGGCTGCGGCAGTTCCTTCAGGACTGCGACGAGGCGTTCTTCGCGGACACCTGGTCCCGGCTGCGCCATCAGCTCACGGCCGACGCCCGCCACAAGACCGATCTGCTGCGGCACAAAGGGCTGGGCCAGGCGCTGGCCGCGGTCTCCCCGGCGGTGGTGCTCGACGAGGCCGCCGGACGCATCACCATCGACAAGCTCCGCCACAGCCACATCTGCGACCGGAGCCTGCTGCTCGTGCCGACGAGCCTGGGCTGGCCGCATCTCCAGGTACTGCACCGGCACGGCTGGCAGCCGGTCCTGCACTACCCGGTCGGCTCCCCGGAGCTCACCGCGCCACCCTCGGTCGAGCAGCTGACCCTGCGGATGACCGCACTGTCCCACCCGGTCCGCATACAGCTGTGCCGGAACCTGGCCCGCACCACGTACACCACGAGCGAACTCGCGCAGATCCACGGCATGACGGCCCCCGAGATATCCCGGCACCTCAGCGTGCTGAAGAAGGCGGGCCTGATCACCACCCGACGGCGCGGGCGGTACGTCCTGTACCAGCTCGACGTCACGGCGATGGCCCGGCTCGGCAGCGACTTCCTGGAGGCCCTGCTCAGGTAACCGCCGGACGCATCAGTCGGGGCGACCCTACCGACGCCCGCGCACGCCCGGTCAGCCGTGTCCGCCGGCTCGCACCAGCCCCGTCTCGTACGCCAGGACCACCACCTGGACCCGGTCCCGCAGACCCAGCTTGGTCAGGATGCGGCCCACGTGCGTCTTGACGGTCGCCTCGGACAGCACCAGCCGGGCAGCGATCTCGCCGTTGGAGAGCCCTTGAGCGACCAGCACCATGACCTCGCGCTCGCGGTCGGTGAGCCGCTCCAGTGCCTTGTGCTGCGGCTCCTTGCCGACGCTGGGCAGCATCGGCGCGAACCGGTCGAGCAGGCGCCGGGTCGTCGAGGGGGCCACGACGGCGTCGCCGCTGTGCACGGACCGGATGGCGGTCAGCAGCTCCCCGGGCGGCACGTCCTTGAGCATGAAGCCGGACGCGCCCGCCTTCAGCCCCGAGAAGGCGTACTCGTCGAGGTCGAAGGTGGTCAGGATCAGCACCTTCGGCGGATCGGGCTCGGCGCAGATACGGCGCGTGGCCTCGACGCCGTCGAGCTTCGGCATGCGTACGTCCATCAGCACCACGTCGACGGGGGTGGAGCGCACCACCTGAAGCGCCTCGACACCGTCGCCCGCCTCCGCGACGACCTCCATGTCCGGCTGGGCGGCCAGCACCATCCGGAACCCGGTGCGCAGCAGCACCTGGTCGTCGACGAGCATCACGCGGATCGTCGTCATCGGGGCCTCTTCCGTTCTCGTCGGTCTCGTCTGTCGCGTCTGTCTCGTCTGAAGTCTCGTCGGGTCTGCGCCTGCGTCTGCATCTGCCTCGCGGGGGCGTGACAGGTGTCAGCAGGGGGCGTGCGTCGACGTCAGTGCGCTGGCTTGAGCGGGAGCAGCACACTGATGCGGAAGCCGCCGCCCGGGCGCGGGCCCGCGTCCAGGGTGCCGCCGACCATACCCACCCGCTCGCGCATCCCGATCAGCCCGTGCCCCTGGCCGTCGGTGCCGCCCTCTTCGTACAGCTCGTGCGGGGCCCCCTTGCCGTCGTCCTCGACCAGCAGACCGAGGCCGTCGTCGAAGTAGACCAGGCGCACGCTGGCGCCCGCGTTGGGCCCGCCGTGCTTGCGGGTGTTGGTGAGCGCCTCCTGCACGATGCGGTACGCGGTGAGCTCGACGCCGCTGGGCAGCGGCCGTGGGGTGCCCTCGACCTTGAAGTCGACGGGCAGGCCGGAGGTGCGGCACTGCTCGATCAGCTCGTCGATCTGCTCGACGTCGGGCTGCGGGACGTACTCGCCGCTCTCCTGGTGCTCGCCGGTGCGCAGCACGCCCAGCAGGCGGCGCATCTCGGCGAGGGCCTGGCGGCCGGTGGAGGAGATCGTCTCCAGGGCCTTCTTGGCCTGGTCGGGCGCGGAGTCGAGGACGTAGGCCGCGCCGTCGGCCTGGACCACCATCACCGACACGTTGTGCGCGACGACGTCGTGCAGCTCGCGTGCGATCCGGGCGCGCTCGGCGGCGACCGCGACCTTGGCCTGCGCCTCGCGCTCCTTCTCGAGCCGGGTGGCCCGCTCCTCGAGCTGCTCGTAGTAGGCGCGGCGGGTGCGGATCGAGTCGCCGAGCACCCAGGCGAGAGCGAAGGGCACCGTCATGAAGATCATCAGGGCGATGCTGCCCAGGACGCTCGAATCCCTCTCCGGCCAGCGCACCTGCGCCAGCGGCGCCGCGGTCAGACCCACGGCCAGCGCGAGCCGGGAGGCCCAGCGGGCGCCGGTCGCGGCCACGGTGTAGGTGATCACCAGGAAGGCGAAGTTGGCGGGTGTCGTCGCCACGTTCAGCGCCAGCTGCGCCACTCCCACGCCGATGGCGAGCAGCAGCATCTTCTCCGGCATACGCCTGCGCAACGCGACGACCAGGCACAACAGGAGGAGGACCGGGACGATGACCGCCTCGGAGTCGGTGCCCGGAGCCGACTGCCCGCCCTCCTGCCGGACGGCTTCGCTCACCACGGAGATCCCGAAGAGGAGGACGGCCCAGAAGGCGTCCACCCATGTCGGGTGCCTGCGGAGGAAGTCGTAGAGGAGCTGCACGTAACCCAGCGTAGGGAAGCAAGATGCGTGCAGGGGTCAACCGGAGGGCCGATCCGCATCGGGCCCGCGTACTCCGCAAGGTGGAGGCTCCGTTCCCCTGTGCGCTTAACCTGACGGCGTGACGGACGAGACAGCGGGGCACTGGCGCGGTTGGCGGGCGGCGGCCGAGGCCGCCCTGTACGGGCCGGACGGCTTCTACCGCAGGCCCGAGGGCCCGGCCGGCCACTTCCGTACGTCCGTGCACGCGTCGCCGCTCTTCGCCGGGGCCGTGGCCCGGCTGCTCTGCCTGGTCGACGAGGCGCTGGGCGGGCCCGAGACGCTCGACTTCGTCGACATGGGGGCGGGGCGCGGGGAGCTGGTCACCGGCGTGCTGGCCGCGCTGCCCGCCGGCGTGGCCGCCCGCACGCGCGCGTACGCCGTCGAGGTCGCCGACCGCCCCGCGGGCCTCGACCACCGCGTCGAGTGGCTCAGCGCGCCCCCGCAGGGCGCGACCGGGCTGCTGTTCGCCAACGAGTGGCTGGACAACGTGCCCGTTGAGGTGGCCCAGGTCGACTCCGCGGGCGTACCGCGGCTGGTGCTCGTCCGGGAGGACGGGGCCGAGCTGCTCGGTGAGCGCGTCTTCGGCGCGGAGGCGGAGTGGCTCAGCCGGTGGTGGCCGCTGCCGGCCGAGGAGGGGCTGCGCGCCGAGATCGGGCTGCCCCGCGACGAGGCCTGGGCTGCGGCGGTCGCGACGCTCGACCGGGGGCTCGCGGTCGCCGTGGACTACATGCACACGGCGGACGCCCGCCCGCCGTTCGGCACGCTCACCGGCTTCCGCGAAGGGCACGAGACACGGCCTGTGCCGGACGGGTCCTGCGACATAACGGCACACGTGGCGCTGGACGCGTGCGCGCCGCTCGACGCACTCCCCGGCGCGCCCCTCGACACACTTCCCCGCGCACTCCTCGTGCGCCAGCGCGAAGCCCTGCGCGCCTTGGGCATCGCAGGCGCCCGGCCCCCGCTCGCGCTGGCGACCACACACCCCGCGGCCTATGTGCGCGCCCTCGCGAACGCGGGAGAGGGCGCCGAACTCACAGCGGTCGGCGGCCTCGGCGACTTCGGATGGCTGGTGCAGCCGGTTGGAATTCCCAACCCGCTCACCTAGAGGGCACCTACTTGTCGATGTCCCCGACCACGAAGAACAGCGACCCCAGGATCGCCACCATGTCCGCCACCAGCGTCCCCGGCAGCAGCTCCACCAGCGCCTGGATGTTGTTGAACGACGCCGACCGCAGCTTCATCCGGTACGGCGTCTTCTCGCCCTTGCTGACGAGGTAGTAGCCGTTGATGCCGAGCGGGTTCTCGGTCCAGGCGTACGTGTGGCCCTCGGGCGCCTTGAGGACCTTGGGGAGCCGCTGGTTGATCGGGCCGGGCGGCAGCTCGGCAAGCCGGTCCAGGCAGGCGTCGGCGAGGTCCAGGGAGTTGTGGGTCTGCGCCAGGAGGCACTCGAAGCGGGCGAGGCAGTCGCCTTCCTTCCGGGTGACGACCTGGAGGGTTTCCTCGAGTTCGCCGTACGCGAGGTACGGCTCGTCGCGCCGCAGATCGAAGTCGACGCCGGAGCCGCGCGCGATCGGCCCGCTCACGCCGTACGCGTGGACGGTCTCCGGCGCGAGGACGCCCACCCCGCGGGTGCGCCCGCGGAAGATCTCGTTGCCGAGGACCAGGTCGTCGAAGCGGTCCATACGGGAGCGCAGGGCCGCGACGGAGGCACGCGCGCGCGTGGTCCATCCCGCGGGCAGGTCCTCCTTGAGGCCGCCGACCCGGTTGAACATGTAGTGCATCCGCCCGCCGGAGACCTCCTCCATGACGTGCTGGAGTTCCTCGCGCTCGGTGAAGGCGTAGAAGATCGGAGTGATCCCGCCCAGCTCCAGCGGATACGAGCCCAGGAACATCAGGTGGTTGAGCACCCGGTTCAGCTCCGCGAGCAGCGTGCGCGTCCACACCGCGCGCGGGGGCACCTCCATGCCGAGCATGCGCTCCACGGCGAGGACCACGCCCAGCTCGTTCGAGAAGGCCGACAGCCAGTCGTGGCGGTTGGCGAGCATGATGATCTGGCGGTAGTCGCGCGCCTCGAAGAGCTTCTCCGCGCCGCGGTGCATATAGCCGATCACGGGCTCCGCGCTTGTGATGCGCTCGCCGTCGAGGGTGAGCCGCAGCCGCAGCACGCCGTGCGTGGACGGGTGCTGGGGCCCGATGTTGAGCACCATGTCGGTGCTCTCCGCGGCACCGCCGATACCGACCGTGGTCTCCGTCGTAGGAGTCATGGCCCCAGTCTCCCCTACGTACGCTTGCCGTATGGAGACGGGGAGCCGGGAGAACCCGGAGGCGGCGGGGGTCGAGCCGACGTGGATCGGGCTGCCGCCCGGGCTGCTGCGGATGCGCAGGCTGTTGCTGGTGGTGTGGATGGGGCTGCTGACGGCGGCCACCGGTGTGCTGCCCGGGCTGTTCGCGGGTCCCGCGTGGGCCGCGTTCGCGCTGCTGCCGCTGGCCCTGCTGCTGTGGGGCTGGGTGATGGTCGAGCGCAACTGGCGCTCCTGGCGGTACGCCGAGCGCGCCGACGACCTGCTGATCAGCAGGGGCGTGCTGTGGCGTGAACTGACCGTCGTCCCGTACGGGCGGATGCAGCTGGTCGAGGTCACCTCCGGGCCCGTCGAACGGCACTTCGGGCTGGCCAGCGTGCAACTGCACACCGCGGCCGCCGCGACCGACGCGACGATTCCGGGGCTCGATCCGGTCGAGGCGGAACGGCTGCGCGACCGGCTCACCGAGCTGGGCGAGGCACGATCGGCGGGGCTGTGACGGCGCCGGGCGTCGACGGCGCCGTACGGGAGAAGCAACCCGTCACCGAGCGGCGGCTGCATCCCGTGACACCGCTGCGGCGGGCGTGGGCGCCGGTCGCCGTGATCATCGGGTGGGCGTTGCACGACCCCGACCAGACGCAGCGCCAGCTGACCAGGCTGACCACGACCACACTGCTGATCGCGCTCGCCGTGATCGTCCCGGCCGCCGCCCTGTACGGCTTCCTCACTTGGTGGTTCACGCACTTCGCGGTGACCGACACCGAACTGCGCATCCGTACCGGCCTGTTGTTCCGGCGCGCCGCGCACATCCGGCTCGAACGCATCCAGGCCGTCGACGTCACCCAGCCGCTGCTCGCGCGGGTCGCGGGCGTCGCCAAGCTCAAACTCGACGTCGTCGGCACGGACAAGAAGGACGAGCTGGCCTTCCTGGGCGCGGACGAGGCGCGCACGCTGCGTGCCGAACTGCTCGCGCGCGCGGCGGGTTTCGCGCCCGAGACGGCGCACGAAGTCGGGGAAGCACCGGCGCAGGAGCTGCTGCGCACGCCCCCGGGAGTACTCGCCGTCTCCCTCGTCCTGACCGGCGCGACCTGGGGCACCCTCGCCGCCGCGCTCGTCGTACCGCCGCTGATATGGCTCGCCACCCACAGCGTGTGGACGGTCCTCGCAGTCGCCCTGCCGCTGCTGGGCGGGGCGGGCGCGAGCAGCGTGGGACGGTTCGTCGCGGAGTACGACTGGACGGTCGCCGAGTCCCCGGACGGGCTGCGTATCGACCGCGGCCTGCTGGACCGCGTCCACGAGACGGTGCCGCCGGGGCGGGTGCAGACCGTACGGATCGTGGAGCCGCTGCTGTGGCGGAGGCGGGGCTGGGTGCGGGTCGAGCTGGATGTCGCCGGGTCCTCGAACTCCCTGCTGCTGCCGGTCGCCCCGCGTGAGATCGCCGAGGCCGTCATCGCGCGCGTGCTGCCCGGGGTGACGGTGCCGCCGTCCCTGTCCCGGCCGCCGCGCCGCGCCGGCCGGTGCCTGCCGCTGTGGTGGCGCGGCTACGGCATCGCGGTCACCGACACGGTCTTCGCCTCCCGGCACGGGCTCCTGCGCCGGAGCCTGGCGCTCGTACCGCACGCGAAGGTGCAGAGCGTACGGCTGTCTCAGGGGCCCTGGAAGCGCGTCTGGCGGCTTGCGGACGTGCATGTGGACACGGGGGCCAACAAGACCGTCACAGCGCGGCTGCGGGACGCTGAGGAGGCGGCGGAGCTGCTGCGCGGGCAGGCGGAGCGGTCACGGACGGGACGCAGGGACGCGCTGCCGGACCGGTGGATGACCTGAGCCGCCCGGCCGGTGGGCGACTTCAGGAAACCGCGCTGCGCAGCCCCTGCACGTCGATCTGCTCCGTCTCGTCGTGCGCCGTCAGGTCGATGACCTGCCCGACACCGCGCGACTCCGCGCCGGCCGGCTTGAACTCCGCCTCGGTCTCCGCCTTGTGGAGCGCGAGCGCCTCCTGGCCGACGACATCGGCGAGGTCCTCGTTCTGCACGGCTTCCAGCGCGGCGGCCTCCGACTCCGACTCCGTCTTCGTACCGAAGAAGTCGAAACCGCCCTCGACCGCCGGACGCCGCACGGGCGACGCCGGTACGACGGCCACCGCGGTCGGCACCGTGAAGTGCCCGGAGGGCTGCTGCCCGGACGGAGTCGACTTGCCCATCGAGGTGGCGGCCGCGCGCTCGTGCCCGTCGACCGCCTCGGGCTTCCCCTGCGCTTCGTCCTCCTGCGCGGCCTCCCCGGCACCGGCCTTCACCGGCTCCTGCCCGCCCGGAGCGCCGCCCTTGGGCGAACCGTCATCGTCGGGGGAACCCTTGGGAGCGTCGTCGTCGCCGTCGGCATCACCCTTGGACACGGCGTCGGCGTCCCCCTTGGGCGCACTGTCCGTGTCGAAGTCCGTGTCGAGCTTCGCCAACGCCACCTTGGCGCGCAGGAAGAGCTTCGACCCCTCCGGAGAGAAGACCGCGGGAGCCGCAGCCTCGACCTGCTCCGCCTGCTCCGCCTGTCCCGTCTGTTCGTCCTCGGCGGCCTCCACCGGCACGGCGGATTCAGCGGATTCGTCCGAGGCAGCCACCGCGTCGGTCTCCTCCTCGGGAGCGGACGCCTGCGACGGCACGGGCGGCAGCGCACGGGCCGGCGCGGCCTCTATCTCCAGCAGGCGGCGGCCCTCCAGGGCGGTCGCACGCTCGGTCTCCGCGGTGGCGTACCGGCGCAGCAACGCCGCGTGCTCGTTGCGCAGTCCGGCGAGCTCCGCACGCTTCGCGCGCAGCCGCTGCTCCAGCTTGACGCGCAGTTCGCGGGACTCCTCAAGGTCCGTCTCGAGTTCGGCGACGCGCTCCTCGTGCCGCCACTCGTCGCTCGCACGCGCGCGCGTGAGGTCGGCGACCTGCTTGCCCGCCTGGATGTCCCAACGGCGCAGCACGACCGCGCCGATGACCGCCGTCGCCGCGGCGGCCGCGGCAAGACCGCGAAGCACCGTGGTTTCCGAGAACACCCAGGGGCCGAGCGCGCAGACGGCCGAGACTCCTGCGATCGCCGACGGAGGCAGGACCCTGTGCAGAGGCGGGGAATGGCGGTGACGTCCACGTGGCATGGCCAGAAACTTACCGCGCGTAGGCGAATCTTGGTGGCCCGCCCCATAAAAACACAGCCATCCCGTGTCATTCATACGGCTCAAGGGGGTTTCGGGTTCACCGGTCGCCCAATCGCCCGCTGATCCACTCCAGTGTCGCCGGAATCTCCCGCCGCCAGGTGTTGAAGTTGTGCCCGCCGCTTTCCAGGATGATCGACGAGATCCGCGTCCGGTTCGTCGCCTTGGCGCCCGCTATGAACTTCAGCGTGTCCTTGTAGTTGGATTCACCGATCTTGCTGCTGCTGACGAGCAGTGAAGTGTCGGGCGCGGGCATGTTCTTGAGGTACCAGAACAGGTCGGCGCGGTTCCGCAGCGTCTTGTCGCCGTGGAAGAGGTCGCCCGTGGTGGGGTCGATCGGCGCCCTGTAGTACGCGGACAGGCCCGCCCCGGCGGCATAGACCCGGGGGTGGTGCATGGCGAGCTTGAGTGCGCAGTAGCCGCCCGTCGAGTCGCCGATGATGCCCCAACTCCCCGGTTTTCCGCCCACCCTGTAGTGCCCGCCCACGGCTTCCGGCAGATCTTTGGCGAAAAACGACTCCGTCTGCGGCCCGCCGGGGATGTCCACGCACTCGGTGTCCCGTGGCGGTGCGACGGTAGGCCGCATCATCACCAGGATCATCGGCCGCATACGGCCTTCCCTGGCGAGCCCACGGGCGGTGTGCGGATAGTCGAGCTTGTCCACGAGCGCCTTGGCGGTGCCCGGATAGCCGGTGAGGACGACGGCCGCGGGGAATGTGCGCGTGCGGTATCGCGCCTGGAAGTACTCCGGCGGCAAGTACACGTACGCGCGCGTGGCGATGCGTGTCGTACGACCGAGGATCTCGACCTCATGGATCCGGCCCCCGGCGCGCGCATCAGGGCTGCCCGCCCCCGGAACGCTCTCCGTGTCGACGACGCGCAGCGGGTCGCCCTCGAGGCCGCCGGGCGTGTGGTCGACGACCACGCCCTCGTCGGTCTCCTGTCCCAGCAGGTCCGCCCAGCTGGCGTAGAACCCGAAGGCCTGGTTGGCGGCGAGGCCGGCCGAGGCGAAGAGCGTCAGCTGGACGGCGAGGAGCAGGGCGACGCGGCCGCTGACGGCACGCCAGGTCCGCCGGGCCAGCCGCGGCCACAGCCACACCGTGCCGGCGAACAGCAGGACGGCGGTGCAGAGCGCCAGCGCCAGCACCGTGTCGCTCGTGAGACCCATGAACCCGTTCCCCGTTCCCTGCCTGCGCTCTCCCGCTCGCCCCCGCACGTCTTCGCAGGGGCTTGTCCGGGGCTTTCCCCGGCCTTTTCAACAGCTTTGAGAAGACGAGTGAACCTCTCCCTCCGAGACACCGTCCTAGAGGGCGCAATGTCGCCGGATGCCCGAATCGGTACCGGATCCAAGCTCTCTCGCAGAACTACGGGATGCGATGTCTGTCAGGACAGATGTGGAAATGTCGGGTGGGGTTCCGCAGCGAACACGCCGGGTACGGCACGTGCTGCGCGGCCCGCGCCCCGAAGCCGTTCCCGTCCTCGTCGCCAGAGCGTGTGCCCTCGTGGGCCTGCTGGACATCGCCGCGGGCGTCTTCCCACGGTTCAGGCACAGCCGTATGCACACGCTCGCCGAGGTGCTGCCCGGCTCGTTCGGCCCGTTCGCGGCGGCACTCTCGCTCAGCGCGGGCGTGCTGTTGCTGCTGCTCGCGCACGGCCTGAGGCGCTGCAAGCGCCGGGCCTGGCGGGCCGCCGTCGTCCTGCTGCCGTTCGGCGCGCTAGCGCAGTTCACGTACCGCCACTCCGTGGTCGGCGTGGTGATCTCGCTGGCGCTGCTGGCGCCGCTGGTGCGCCACCGCGACCAGTTCAGGGCCCTGCCCGACCCGCGCAGCCGATGGCGTGCGCTCGCCAACTTCGTCCTCATGGGCGCCGGTTCGCTCCTCCTCGGGCTGCTCGTCGTCAGCGCCCATCCCAAGACCCTGGTCGGCGACCCGAGCCTCGCCGACCGCCTCACGCACGTCCTGTACGGCCTGTTCGGCTTCGAGGGCCCGGTCGACTACCGGGGCACCACGTCGTGGACGGTCGCCATGTGCCTGGGCGCCCTCGGCCTGCTTACCGCCGTCACGACCATCTACCTCGCCTTCCGCCCCGAACACCCGGCCGCACGCCTCACCGACGAGGACGAGGCCCGGCTGCGCGCCCTCCTGGACAAGCATGGCGGCCGCGACTCCCTCGGCCACTTCGCCCTGCGCCGCGACAAGGCGGTGGTGTTCTCCCCCAGCGGCAAGGCGGCGGTGACGTACCGCGTCGTGTCCGGCGTGATGCTGGCGAGCGGCGATCCGATCGGTGACGTGGAGGCCTGGCCGGGCGCCATCGAACGGTTCATGGACGAGGCCAAGGCGCACTCCTGGACGCCCGCCGTCATGGGCTGCTCCGAGACCGGCGGCGAGGTCTGGACCCGTGAGACCGGCCTCGACGCCCTCGAACTGGGCGACGAGGCGGTGGTGGACGTCCCGGATTTCTCCCTCACCGGCCGTGCGATGCGCAATGTGCGTCAGATGGTCAAGCGCATCGAGCGCGCCGGTTACGAGACCCGGGTACGACGCGTGCGTGACCTCGGCGAGACCGAGCTGGACCGCATCCGCCGCGCCGCCGACGACTGGCGCGGCACCGACACCGAACGCGGTTTCTCCATGGCCCTCGGCCGCATCGGCGACGCGTCCGACGGCGACTGCCTCATCGCCACCGCCCACAAGGCCGACGACGAGCCGGGTGAGTACGGCGATCTGAAAGCGATCCTGCACTTCGTGCCCTGGGGCACGGACGGGGTGTCCCTGGACCTGATGCGGCGCGACCGCTCGGCCGACCCCGGCATGAACGAACTGCTGATCGTGGCGGCCCTCGAGGCGGCCCCGAAGTTCGGCATCGCGCGCGTGTCGCTCAACTTCGCCATGTTCCGCTCGGCGCTGGCACGCGGCGAGAAGATCGGCGCGGGACCGGTGCTGCGCGCCTGGCGGGGCCTGCTGGTCTTTCTCTCCCGCTGGTTCCAGATCGAGTCCCTGTACAAGTTCAACGCGAAGTTCCGGCCCCGCTGGGAGCCCCGCTTCGTCGTCTACCGCGCCTCCGCCGACCTCCCGCGCATCGGCTTCGCCGCCATGCAGGCGGAAGGTTTCGTCAACCTGGCCCTCCCCCTCCCCCGCTTCCTGCGCCGCCGCACGACCACCTCACGCCCGTGCGCCCACGCGGTCGGGGAGGGAGACGTCCGCGCGGCTTAGACAGCCCGAGCGAGGCCCCGCCCGCCGAGCCCGGGGCTCGTGCTCGGGCCGCCGGAGCTCGGCGGCCCGACCAGGGGCCTAGGCTGAACGTATGAGCAAGCAGAGCGGACGCGGGCACGTCGCCGGTCTTCCCGAGTGGGACCGCTGCGCGGTCATGGGAGTCGTGAACGTCACTCCCGATTCCTTCTCCGACGGCGGCCGCTGGTTCGACACGACGGCCGCCGTGAAGCACGGCCTCGCCCTGGTCACCGAGGGAGCGGACCTCATCGACGTCGGCGGCGAGTCCACCCGCCCCGGCGCCACCCGGGTCGACGAGGCGGAGGAACTCAGGCGTGTCATCCCCGTCGTACGCGAGCTCGCCTCCGAGGGCGTCACCGTCTCCGTGGACACCATGCGCGCCTGTGTCGCCCAGCAGTCCCTCGCGGCCGGCGCCGCCCTCGTCAACGACGTCAGCGGCGGCCTCGCCGACCCCGCGATGATCCCCGTCGTCGCGGAAGCGGACGCCCCCTTCGTCGTCATGCACTGGCGCGGCTTCCTGGAGGGCAGCACCGTCAAGGGCGTCTACGCCGATGTCGTCAGCGAAGTCCTCGACGAGCTCCACGCGCGCGTGGACGCCGTCCTGGCGGGCGGCATCGCCCCCGACCGCATCGTCGTCGACCCCGGCCTCGGCTTCTCCAAGGACGCCGAACACGATCTGATCCTCCTCGCCCACCTCGACCGCCTGCACTCCCTCGGCCATCCCCTGCTCGTCGCCGCCTCCCGCAAGCGCTTCCTCGGCCGCGTCCTGGCGGGACCGGAGGGCGCACCCCCGCCCGCACGCGAGCGCGACGCCGCCACGGCAGCCGTCTCCGCACTCGCGGCGCACGCCGGCGCATGGGCGGTCCGCGTGCACGAGGTGCGCGCTACGGCGGACGCCGTACGAGTCGCGCGCGCCGTGGAGGGAGCGCGCACCCCCGGCGCAGAAGGAGCGCGCGGCGCCGAAGGAGCCCGGTGAGCGCCCCCCACACCGACGTCGAGCAGGTCGAGCTCGCCAACACCGCCTTCTACGAAGCGATGGAACGCGGCGACTTCGAAGAGCTGTCCTCGCTCTGGCTCACCCCGTCCGACCTCGGCGTCGACGAGACCTACCACGACCCGGCGGACTCCGGCGTGATCTCCTGCGTGCACCCCGGCTGGCCGGTACTGACCGGCCGCGGCGAGGTCCTGCGCTCGTACGCGCTGATCATGGCGAACACCGACTACATCCAGTTCTTCCTCACCGATGTGCATGTCTCCGTCACCGGCGACACCGCCCTGGTGACCTGCACCGAGAACATCCTCAGCGGCGGCCCCGCCCCCGAGGGCAGCGAGGAACTCGGCCCGCTGGTCGGACAGCTCGTCGTCGCCACGAACGTGTTCCGCCGTACGCCCGTCGGCTGGAAGCTCTGGTCGCACCACGCCTCCCCGGTTCTGGCCGAAACCGACGAGGAGGAAGGCGACGACACACCCGCCTGAGTGGGTAGGCGCACCTTGAGGGACCAAGGGGAATCGAGAAGTGGTTGGAATCACCGAGCCCCGGGTATGGGCGGCTACCAACCCGTGAGCCGCCGGGTTCCCCCGGGGAAACACACGATGAAAGCTGCGAGCCCGACTCGGGCACGGACCCCCGTGGCCCGGCCCTGTCAGTGTCCGCAGGTAGATTCGTTCGAGGCCGGTGCGCCGCCCGCACCCGGTGCACATCGGCCGTCACCGACGATTGCAGGAGTGATTCGCGTGGATCGTGTCGCGCTGCGCGGCCTCAAGGCCCGCGGGCACCACGGTGTGTTCCCCAGGGAGCGTGAAGAGGGCCAGACGTTCATCGTGGACCTCGTCCTGGGCCTGAACACCCGACCGGCCGCCGCCGACGACGACCTGGCGAAGACCGTGCACTACGGCATCGTGGCCGAGGAGGTCGTGGCCGTCGTCGAGGGCGAGCCCGTCAACCTCATCGAAACGCTCGCCGAGCGCATCGCCCAGGTCTGTCTGAAGCACGAAGGGGTTCAGGAGGCCGAGGTCTGCGTCCACAAACCGGACGCGCCGATCACGGTCCCCTTCGACGACGTGACCGTCACCATCACCCGGAGCCGAGTATGACCGCATCGTTCACCGAGGGTCACAGCGACCCGACCGTACAGCCGGTACCCGCCTCCGTCGTCGAGAAGGTCGACGCCGCCGACACCACCCTGCAGAATCCGAAACAGGCCGTGATCTCCCTCGGCGCCAACCTCGGCAACCGCCTGGAGACCCTCCAGGGCGCCATCGACGCCCTGGAGGACACCCCCGGCGTCCGCATCAAGGCGGTCTCGCCGGTGTACGAGACGGAGCCATGGGGCGTGGAGCCCGGCAGCCAGCCCTCGTACTTCAACGCGGTCGTGGTCCTGAAGACGACCCTCCCCCCGTCCTCCCTCCTGGAGCGGGCGCACGCGGTCGAGGAGGCCTTCCACCGCGTCCGGGACGAGCACTGGGGCGCACGCACCCTCGACGTCGACATCGTCGCGTACGCCGAAGTCGTCTCCGACGACCCCCAGCTCACCCTCCCCCACCCGCGCGCCCATGAACGCGCCTTCGTCCTGGCCCCCTGGTACGACCTGGAGCCGGGCGCACAGCTCCCCGGCCGCGGCGCGGTCGCCGACCTCCTCGACCACGTCACCCGAGAAGGCGTCACCGCCCGCAAGGACCTGGAACTCCATCTGCCTGAATAGTCGTTAAGGTCGACACGACCACAGGGTCGGACCGGCCGGGTCACCTCGACCGCGGGGCCGGCACCGATCCCGGGAGCTGAAGGGACACCGTGAGAGAGCTGCGCATCAGGTTGCTGGCGGGCGTTTTCGCCGTCGCCGGCGTCCTGTCCTGGGCGGGCGCCCGCCTCTGGAACTCGATCGGGACGCTCCCCAGCGTCCCGCTGGCCGCGCCCATCGTGCTGGCCGTGATCGCCGCGGTCCTCCTCGCCACGGCGCTCTCGCTGCGCGCCCGCCTCAAGGCCCAGCGCGAGCGCCGCCCCGAGGCCAAGGGCGTCGACCCCCTCATGGCGGCCCGAGCGGTCGTCTTCGGCCAGGCCAGCGCCCTGGTCGCCGCCCTCGTCGCCGGTATGTACGGCGGCGCCGGCGTCTTCCTCCTGGAATCCCTCGACATCCCCGCCCGCCGCGACCAGGCCATCTACGCCGGCTTCTCGGTCGTGGCCGGTATCGCCGTCATAGCGGCGGCCATCTTCCTGGAGCGGGTCTGCAAGCTCCCGGAGGACGACGACGACCACCACACGCCAGGAGCAGCCTCAGCGGCGTAAGCGTGACGGTCAGCGCGCCAGTATCAGGCTCATCGCCTCGGCACGGGTCGTCGCATCCCGCAACTGCCCCCGCACCGCCGACGTGGTCGTCTTGGCGCCCGGCTTACGAATGCCGCGCACCGACATGCACATGTGCTCGGCCTCGATGACGACGATCGCTCCCCGCGCCTCGAGAATCCGCATGAGCGAGTCGGCGATCTGCGTGGTGAGTCGTTCCTGCACCTGAGGGCGGCGGGCGAACACCTCGACGAGACGCGCAAGCTTCGACAGGCCGGTGATCTTGCCGGTCTCGGCCGGGATGTAGCCGACGTGAGCCACGCCATGGAACGGCAGCAGGTGATGCTCACAGAGGCTGACGATCTCGATGTCCTTCACCAGGACCATCTCGTCATGCCCCAGATCGAACGTCGTCGTCAGCACGTCCTCGGGCTCCTGCCGCAGCCCGGCCAGAAGCTCGTGATAGGCCCGAGCCACCCGCCCCGGCGTCTCCCTGAGCCCCTCCCGGTCCGGGTCCTCGCCGACCGCGATCAGCAGTTCGCGCACGGCGTTCTCGGCGCGCTTCTCGTCGAATTCGCCGATGAAGCCCTCGCCGTCCAGCGTCACGGGGTCGGTCATGTCGTGCCTCGTTCCTAGATGTCTTGCACAGGCATACGAAGATGCCGCGCCCCCCAGGCTAAAACCAGGGGGGCGCGGCAATCATTCCGGGCCTGGTGAGACCACCGAGGCCGGGAGGGTCAGCCTTCCGGACGCTCCTCGGGGGCCGGTTCCGGGACGGGCTCCGCCGAGGTGGTGGCCTTGGCGGTGGTGATCGCCGGGGTCGCTCCGTTGGCTCCGTTCGTCAGTGCCAGCTCCTTGGGGGAGAGCACCGGCGGGCGGGTGGACGGGGTGCGACGCGACGAGCCGGTCCAGGCAGGGCGCGGCGGGCGCTTGACGATGGGAGCGAAGATCTCGGCGATCTGCTCCTTGTTCAGCGTCTCCTTCTCGAGCAGCGCGAGGACCAGGTTGTCCAGGACGTCGCGGTTCTCGACCAGGATCTCCCAGGCCTCGTTGTGCGCGGTCTCGATGAGCTTCTTGACCTCTTCGTCGACCAGCGCGGCGACCTCTTCCGAGTAGTCGCGCTGGTGAGCCATCTCACGTCCGAGGAACGGCTCGGTGTTGTCGCCGCCGAACTTGATGGCGCCGAGACGCTCGGTCATGCCGTACTGCGTGACCATCGCGCGGGCCGTTGCGGTGGCCTTCTCGATGTCGTTCGCAGCGCCCGTCGTCGGGTCGTGGAAGACCAGTTCCTCCGCCGCCCGGCCGCCCAGCATGTAAGCCAGCTGGTCCAGCATCTCGTTGCGGGTGGTGGAGTACTTGTCCTCCTCCGGCAGGACCATCGTGTAGCCGAGGGCCCGGCCTCTCGACAGGATCGTGATCTTGTGGACCGGATCGGAGTTCGGGGAAGCCGCCGCGACCAGGGCGTGGCCGCCCTCGTGGTACGCGGTGATCTTCTTTTCCTTGTCCGACATGATCCGGGTCCGCTTCTGCGGGCCCGCCACGACGCGGTCGATGGCCTCGTCCAGGAAGTGGTTGTCGATCAGCTTCTTGTCGCCGCGCGCGGTGAGGAGCGCGGCTTCGTTCAGCACGTTCGACAGATCCGCACCCGTGAAGCCCGGCGTACGGCGCGCGACCGCCGACAGGTCCACGTCCGGAGCGACCGGCTTGCCCTTCTGGTGAACCTTGAGGATCTCCAGACGGCCCTGCATGTCCGGGCGGTCGACCGCGATCTGGCGGTCGAAGCGGCCGGGGCGCAGAAGGGCCGGGTCGAGGATGTCGGGCCGGTTCGTCGCGGCGATGAGGATCACGCCGCCCTTGACGTCGAAGCCGTCCATCTCGACGAGCAGCTGGTTGAGGGTCTGCTCGCGCTCGTCGTGACCGCCGCCGAGGCCGGCGCCGCGGTGGCGGCCGACCGCGTCGATCTCGTCGACGAAGACGATCGCCGGGGCGTTCGCCTTGGCCTGCTCGAACAGGTCACGGACTCGGGAGGCACCGACACCGACGAACATCTCGACGAAGTCGGAACCGGAGATCGAGTAGAAGGGCACGCCCGCCTCGCCCGCTACGGCGCGCGCGAGCAGGGTCTTGCCGGTGCCAGGAGGCCCGTAGAGCAGTACGCCCTTGGGGATCTTGGCGCCCACGGCCTGGAACTTCGCCGGCTCCTGGAGGAATTCCTTGATCTCCTGGAGCTCCTCGACGGCCTCGTCCGAGCCTGCGACGTCCGAGAACGTCGTCTTCGGGGTGTCCTTGGTGATGAGCTTCGCCTTGGACTTCCCGAAGTTCATCACTCGGGAGCCGCCGCCCTGCATCTGATTCATCAGGAACAGGAAAACGACCACGATGAGGACGAAGGGGAGCAGGGAGAGCAGGATCCCGACGAAGGGGTTCTGCTTGGACGGCGAGACTGTGTAGCCGTCCGTGATCTGCTTGTCCTGGTATTTCTGCTGCAGCGTGCCGGCGATGGTCACGCCCTGGTCGCCGATATAGCTGGCCTGAATCTTCGAGCTGCCCTCGATCTTCTGGCCGTCCTTGAGTGTGACCTTGATGGTCTGCTCGTCGCCGGTGGTCAGCTTGGCCGCTTCGACCTTGTTCTCATTGATCGCCTGGACGACCTGGCCGGTGTCCACCGTCTTGTAGCCGCCGGACGAGCCGACGACCTGCATCAACACGACCACGGCAAGGACGGCCAGCACGATCCACATGACCGGCCCACGGAAGTATCGCTTCACGTCCATCCATACGGAGCGGTGCCGCCCCGTCCCTCCTGCCATAGTGAGTTTGATAAGACAGTTCTTCTGACGGTACCCCAGCATTGTGGGCCGAAGCCGCACAGGGCCGCAGGCAATCCCGTCTGCATGCTCCAACGCCGCTGAACCCGCTGGGGTTCCCGATCGTCTTACAGGGCTTGGCCCGAGTGGCTCAGCCGCCGTAGACGTGAGGCGCGAGCGTACCCACGAACGGGAGATTGCGGTACTTCTCGGCGTAGTCGAGGCCGTAGCCGACGACGAATTCGTTGGGGATGTCGAAGCCGACCCACTCGACGTCGATGGCGACCTTGGCGGCTTCGGGCTTGCGGAGCAGGGTGCAGATCTTCAGGGACTCGGGCTCGCGGGAGCCGAGGTTGGAGATCAGCCAGGACAGGGTCAGGCCGGAGTCGATGATGTCCTCGACGATGAGGACGTGCTTGCCCTTGATGTCGGTGTCGAGGTCCTTGAGGATCCGTACGACACCGGAGGACTGGGTGCCCGCGCCGTACGAGGAGACGGCCATCCAGTCCATCGTGAGCGGGGTGGACAGCGCACGCGCCAGGTCCGCCATGACCATCACCGCGCCCTTGAGGACGCCGACGATCAGCAGGTCCTTGCCCGCGTACTCCGCGTCGATCTTCGCGGCCAGCTCGACCAGCTTGGCGTCGATCTCTTCCTTGGTGATGAGTACCGACTTGAGGTCGGCACCCATGTCTTTCGCGTCCACCCGCATCACTTTCGGTCGTCCCACCGGCGCCCACCCCCCGGAAGGAGGGCGAGGATTCAGCCTTGCCGAATCACCAGTCTGCCACCCTGCCGCTGGGCGACGACTTTGCCGGGGAGATTGATGGCCCCCTGGCCGCGCCAGCCGGTGATCAGCTTGTCGACTTCCTCGATGTGGCGGGCGAAGAGCGAACCGGCGGGGGCGCCTGCCTCGATGGCGGCGCGGCGCAGGATCCGGCGGCGTACGGCGGGCGGCAGGGCGTAGAGCTTCGCGCACTCCAGGCGGCCCGCCGCGTCCCGGACGGCGGCCTCGGCCTGGCCGGCCCAGGCGTCGAGGGCGTCGGCGTCGTCGCGGGAGAGCTGGGCGGTGCGGGCGAGGGCTTCGACGACGCCTTTGCCGAGCGCCTTCTCCAGGGCGGGCAGGCCCTCGTGGCGCAGCCGGGAGCGGGTGTAGGCCGGGTCGGCGTTGTGCGGGTCGTCCCAGACGGGGAGGGACTGGACCATGCAGGCCTTGCGGGCGGTCTGCCGGTCGAGGTGGAGGAAGGGCCGGCGGTAACGGCCGTCGGCCCCGGAGACAGCGGCCATTCCGGACAGTGAGCGGATGCCGGAGCCGCGGGCGAGGCCGAGGAGGACGGTTTCGGCCTGGTCGTCGCGGGTGTGGCCGAGCAGGACGGCATCGGCGCCGTGGCGGACGGCGACGGCGTCGAGGGCGGCGTACCGGGCGTCGCGGGCGGCGGCTTCGGGCCCTCCCTCCCGTCGCCCCCCACCACCCCTATAGGAGGCGCTATGCGCCACCCTTGCCTTTTGGCCGACGCGCACGGCGACGGACTCGACCGGGTCCAGGCCGAGTTCGGTGAGGCGCAGGACGACTTCCGCTGCGCGCACTTCGGAGCCGGGCTGCAGGCCGTGGTCGACGGTGACGCCGCCCGCGCGGATGCCGAGTTTGGGGGCCTCGAAGGCGAGGGCGGAGGCGAGGGCCATGGAGTCGGCGCCGCCGGAGCACGCCACGAGCACGAGCGGCGAGGACGGGCGCTCGTGCGCGGCCTCGGTGGTGGGGTGGCTGTGTTCGTTGAGGATGTCGTGGAGGACGCGGCGAACCGCCAGGCGTATCGCCGCGACCGCAGGATGGGGACCCATGTCCGGTTCCCTTCATGAAGTTTTCGGGGGTGAGCTCGGTTCGGTCACTCAGAGTGTGTAGATGGTGACAGAGCCGGGCCGTTCCCCGAGCATCGCACGCCTACCCACGGCTCACGGTCCCTCGGACGGGTGATTGGAGGGGCGTTCACCCGTCGTCGGCCGAATTCCCTTCACCACGCACGGCTCCCTTGCACCACGGACCGCGCTGATTCACGACTCGGCCTTGCGATGCACCCGCGCGATCCAGTCCGCCGGTTTGGCGATCTCCACCTTGGTCGGCAGTGTGTTCGGGGAAGTCCATACGCGGTTGAAGCCGTCCATGCCGACCTCGTCGACGACGGCGCGTACGAAGCGTTCGCCGTCCCGGTACTGCCTGAGTTTGGCGTCCAGGCCCAGCAGCTTGCGCAGGGCCATGTCCAGTCGGGAGGCGCCCTTGGCGCGGCGCTGCTGGAATTTCTCGCGGATCTCGGCGACGGACGGCACGACGGCCGGGCCGACGCCGTCCATGACGAAGTCGGCGTGTCCCTCCAGCAGGGACATCACGGCGGTGAGGCGGCCGAGGATCTCCCGCTGGGCCGGGGTCTGCACGATCTCCACGAGGGAGCGGCCGCCGTCGTCCTCCTCGCCCTCGGGGCGTCCGCCCGCGAGGGACTGCGCGGCTTCCCGGACGCGCTCCAGGACGGTCATGGGGTCGACGTCGGTCTCCCCCAAGAACGACTGGATTTCGCCCTCCAGGTGGTCCCGCAGCCAGGGCACGGCCGTGAACTGCGTGCGGTGCGTCTCCTCGTGCAGGCACACCCAGAGCCGGAAGTCGTGCGGCTGTACGTCGAGTTCGCGTTCCACGTGCACGATGTTCGGCGCGACGAGCAGCAGCCTGCCGCCGCCGTTCTCCCCCGCCGGGAGTTCGCGGGTGGCCGGGGCGAAGGTCTCGTACTGGCCGAGGACGCGGGAGGACAGGAAGGACAGCAGCATGCCCAGTTCGACGCCGGTGACCTTGCCGCCGACGGCGCCGAGGACCGCTCCGCCGGGGGTGCTGCTGCGCCGCTCCTGCATCTTGTCGAGCAGCGGCTTGAGGATCTCCCGGAACCCGGCGACGTTCGCCCGGACCCAGCCGGGGCGGTCGACGACGAGGACGGGGGTGTCATGGGCGCCTTCCGTGCCCATTCGGGTGAAGCCCCGGACGTGTTGCTCGGAGGCTTTGGCATGCCGGCGCAGCTCTGCGACGACGGCCCTGGCCTCGTCGCGGCTCACCTCGGGGCCCGGCCTTACGAGCCGGGTCGCGGTCGCCACCGCGAGATTCCAGTCGACCATCTCGGCACCACCGATGCTCGTCATGCGTCAACGGTACGTGAGCGTTCCCACTTGGGGCAGGCCGTGCGGGCTCGGACCGGGGCCGGGTCAGCGGCAACCGCAACTCGCCAGCGCCGTCGCCGCTGTGTCCAGTGCCTTCTGCGCCGCCTCCGGATCGGTCGTGTCCGACGCCAGGAACGCGAACGCCAGCAGGTGCCCGTCCTGGTCCACCACCGTTCCCGCCAGGGCGTTGACGCCGGTCAGGGTGCCGGTCTTGGCTCGTACGATGCCTGCCGCGCCGTCGGTGTAGCGGCTGGTCAGGGTGCCGGTGAAGCCTGCCACGGGGAGGCCGGTGAGGGCGGGGCGGAGTTCGGGGTGGGCGGGGTCGGCGGACTTGGACAGGAGGCCGGTGAGGAGGCCGGCGGTGATGCGGTCGTCGCGGCTCAGGCCGCTGCCGTCCTTGAAGTGCGCACCCGCCACGGGGAGTCCGAGCTTCTTCAACCGGGCCTGGATCGCCCTGCCCGCGCCGTCGAAGCTCGCTTCCTCGCCCGTGGCGACGGCGGTCTGGCGGGCCAGGGCCTCGGCGATGTCGTTGTCGCTGTTGGTCAGCATGCGTTCCACCAGGGCGGACAGCGGGGGCGACTGCACCGTGGCGAGGGTGTCGGCGCGGCCCGTCGCCTTGGAGGGGCCCGGCGCGGTCGTCTTGATGCCGTGATCCTTCAGGAGGTCCGCGAACGTGCGGGTCGCGTCCGCCGCCGGGTCCTGCACCCGCTTGACCTGGCCGCTCGTCGAGTCGTCCGTGCGGGCCTCGTCGGCCATCAGGGCGGTGACGAGGGCGAGGTTGGGGTTCTCGCCGATGGTGTGGCGTTCGGGACCGGCGTACAGCGTGGTGTCGTAGGAGAGCGTCACCTCGCGCAGCCCGCGCTTCTTCAGGGCCGCGGCCGTCTTGTCGGCCAGAGTGCGCAGGCTGGCCCAGCCCTCGGCGTCCTCGCGGGCCGTGAGGGTGGGGTCGCCGCCGCCGACGAGGACGAGTTCCTTGGTGTCGGGTTCGAGGGCTGCGCGGGTGGTGAGGCGGTGGTCGGCGCCCATCGCGGAGAGGGCGGCGACCGCGGTGGCGATCTTCGTGGTGGAGGCGGGGGTCAGCGCTTCGCCGGCGCCGGAGGCGTACAGCTGCTTGCCGGTGGCGAGGTCGACGACCGCGGCGGTGTGCCGGCCGAGTGCGGCGTCGTTCAGGAGGGGGTCCAGGACGTCGGCGAGGGCCCCGCTGTTCGGCGCGGACTTCACCGTGTTGGCGGTACCGCCGAGGCCGGTGAGGACGGACGCGGCGCTGGGGGCGGGCCGGGGCGCCCTGGCCGCCGTACCGGAATGACGACCGTGATCTGCGCCACCCGTGGACTCCTGAGCGGCTGCCCGGTCCCGCTCGGCCGTACGCTGACCGGAGGAGTCCCAGGGGCCGGCCGCGGTCACCACAGAGGCGGCCAGGGCCAGTCCGGCGATGGCGGCACCGGTGGTGTACTGCCAGGTCTTCAGCCCCGTACCCCGCGCGACCTGCGGTTTCGCGGCCCGGGCCAGCCGCGTGATCCGCGGCCGCACGGCTGCCGTGGCCTGTTCGACGCGCGGTCGTACGGCGTCCGCTGCTCGTGCGAGACGCGGTCGTACGGCGTTCGCGATCCGCACCACATGCGGTTTCGCGACCCGCCACGGCCTCTGCTCTGGCACGACCACCAGCCCCTTTCGCGATCACACACCTGCGTGAGGGACACTTAACCACCAGAACTATGTGTTGATCATGGAGGAGCCACCGGTGGAGTTCGACGTCACGATCGAGATTCCGAAGGGTTCGCGGAACAAGTACGAGGTGGACCACGAGACCGGTCGGATCCGCCTGGACCGTCGACTCTTCACTTCGACCAGCTACCCGGCCGACTACGGCTTCGTCGAGAACACCCTCGGCGAGGACGGCGACCCGCTGGACGCGCTGGTCATCCTGGACGAGCCGACCTTCCCCGGTTGCCTGATCCAGTGCCGCGCGATCGGCATGTTCCGGATGACCGACGAGGCCGGCGGCGACGACAAGCTGCTGTGCGTGCCCGCGCACGACCCGCGGGTGGAGCACCTGCGTGACATCCACCACGTGTCGGAGTTCGACCGCCTGGAGATCCAGCACTTCTTCGAGGTCTACAAGGACCTGGAGCCCGGCAAGTCCGTCGAGGGCGCCGACTGGGTGGGCCGTACCGAGGCCGAGGCCGAGATCGAGCGGTCGTACAAGCGCTTCAAGGACTCGGGCGGTCACTGATTCTGCCGTCACCGAAGGGGCCGCACGTGCGTGCGGCCCCTTCGCGTATGTGTGCGCATACTGAGGGCTGCGATACGGGTCGTTCAGGGAGCGCTACGCAGTGACGGACGCGGAGGACCGCAAGCCGAGGTCGGACGAAGCGAGGACTGTCTACGACTCCGAGGTCACGTCGGAGTTCGCGATCCCTCAGGGGCTGGCCGCGCCCAGGACCGGCGGCGAGTCGGAGACGACGTCCGAGTTCGCGGTGCCGGACGGGCTGGAGGTGCATCCGGCGGCGTTCGACGAGCCGGAGGGGTCGGCGTTCAGTACGCCGAAGATGTACCGCGCGCGGCAGGCGCCGCCCGCGTTCACGCCGCCGAGCGGCATCCCTGTCGTCAGCCTGACGAAGGACCTGCCCTGGCAGGACCGGATGCGCACGATGCTGCGTCTGCCGGTGGCCGAGCGGCCCGCGCCGGAGGCGGTGCACAAGACGGAGGACGAGGGCCGGGCCGTCCCCCGCGTGCTCGACCTGACCCTGCGTATCGGCGAGTTGCTGCTGGCGGGCGGTGAGGGCGCGGAGGACGTCGAGACGGCGATGTTCGCGGTCTGCCGGTCCTACGGGCTCGACCGCTGCGAGCCGAACGTCACCTTCACGCTGCTGGCGATCTCCTACCAGCCCTCCCTCGTCGACGATCCGGTGACGGCCTCCCGGACCGTGCGGCGCCGGGCCACCGACTACACGCGGCTCGCGGCCGTGTTCCACCTCGTGGACGACCTCAGCGATCCGGAGATCTCGATCTCCCTGGAGGAGGCGTACCGGCGGCTCGCCGAGATCCGACGCAACCGGCACCCGTATCCCACCTGGGTGCTGACCCTGGCCAGCGGGCTGCTCGCGGGGGCCGCCTCCGTGCTCGTCGGCGGTGATCTGATCGTGTTCGTCGCGGCCATGCTCGGCGCGATGCTCGGCGACCGGCTGGCGTGGCTGTGCGCGGGGCGTGGGCTGCCGGAGTTCTATCAGTTCACCGTCGCCGCGATGCCTCCGGCCGCGATCGGGGTCGCGCTGACCGTCGCCCACGTGGACGTGAAGGCGTCCGCCGTCATCACCGGTGGGCTGTTCGCGCTGCTGCCGGGGCGGGCGCTGGTGGCGGGCGTGCAGGACGGGCTGACCGGGTTCTACATCACCGCGGCGGCGCGGCTGCTGGAGGTCATGTACTTCTTCGTGGGCATCGTGGTCGGGGTGCTCCTTATCCTCTACTTCGGGGTGAAGCTGGGTGCGGAGCTGAATCCGGACGCGGCGCTGGGGGACACGAACCGGCCGCTGTGGCAGATCGGTGCGTCGATGTTGTTGGCGCTGACGTTCGCGGTGCTGTTGCAGCAGGAGCGGTCCACGGTGCTGTGGGTGACCCTCAATGGGGGTGTCGCCTGGACCGTGTACGGCGCGATGCACTACCCGGGCGATCTGTCGCCGGTCGCTTCTACGGCCGTGGCGGCGGGGTTGGTGGGGCTGTTCGGGCAGTTGCTGTCGCGGTATCGGTTCGCTTCCGCGTTGCCCTTCACGACCGCGGCGATCGGGCCCCTGTTGCCGGGGTCGGCGACGTATTTCGGGTTGTTGTCGATCGCGCAGAACCAGATTGACGAGGGGTTGGTTTCGTTGGCCAAGGCCGCGTCGTTGGCGATGGCCATCGCCATTGGGGTCAATCTGGGGTCGGAGATCTCTCGGCTGTTCCTGCGGATTCCCGGCGGGGCTGGGGCGGGGCGGCGGGCGGCCAAGAGGACGCGGGGGTTCTGAGCGCCGGGCGCCTATGAGCTCGGGGCTTCTGTCCGTCTGCGGCTGCGGGCTCGTTGTGGCTTGTCGCGCAGTTCCCCGCGCCCCTGATGGGGCGCTGCACGCACCCTCAGTTCCGCGGGTAGCCGTCCTCGTTGTACGGGTACTGCTGCTGGGGGTACTGCTGCTGGGGGTACTGCGGCGGGGCGTACGACTGCTGGGGCTGGTGGTAGTAGTCGCCGTACTGCTGGTCGCCGTACTGCTGCTGGCCCTGGTCGGTCGGGGAGATGCGGCGGAGTTGGGTCGTGGCGTCGTCCATGACCTGGGGCTGGGGGGGCTGCGGCTGCTGGGGCGGGGTCTTCTTGTTCTTGGAGCGGGCCCGGAGGAACTCGATGATGATCGGGACCACGGAGATGAAGACGATCAGGATGAGGATCGCTTCGATGTTCTTCTTGACGAAGTCGATGTCGCCGAGCCACGCGCCGAGCGCGGTCACGCCGGCGCCCCACAGGATGCCGCCGACGATGTTGAAGATCAGGAACGAGCGGTACCGCATGCCACTGACGCCGGCGATGATCGGCGTGAAGGTACGCACGATGGGCACGAAGCGGGCCAGGACCAGGGACTTGGGGCCGTACTTCTCGAAGAAGTCGTGGGCCTTGGTCACGTTCTCCTGCTTGAAGAAGCGGGAGTCCGGGCGCGTGAACAGCGACGGGCCGACCTTCTTGCCGAACATATAGCCCGCCTGGTCGCCGAGGATCGCGGCGACGCAGATCAGGGCGATGGCGCCCCACAGGGGGAAGTCCAGCTGCTTCGACGTGATCAGCAGACCGGCCGTGAACAGCAGGGAGTCACCCGGCAGGAAGAAGCCGATCAGCAGACCCGACTCCGCGAAGACGATGAGGAGCAGGCCCCACATCCCGAAGTTGTCCAGCAGCGTGTTCGGATCCAGCCAGCTCGGTCCGAGGGCAAGCGTCGTCACGGTTCCGGGCTCCTGAGGGGTTGGGAAGTGCGGTGGCCGGTGCGGCCGGACAAAGCTATCAACGCAAAACGTCCGTCCCAGGTTCCACCGGTGTCTCCAGGATGCACTGTGCGGTCAGTGAGGCGAAGCTGTGGGTCATGGGCATCGAGGATTACGGCGGCGGCCAGGGGCCCCAGCCGGACGTATTGGTCGTGACGACGAACGACATCCCCGGATATCGCGTCCAGGAGGTTCTGGGCGAGGTCTTCGGGCTGACCGTGCGGTCGCGGCACCTGGGCAGTCAGATCGGCGCCGGGCTGAAGTCGATGATCGGCGGCGAGCTCCGAGGGCTGACGAAGACGCTGGTCCAGACCCGGAACCAGGCCATGGAGCGGCTCGTCGAGCAGGCACGCGCGCGTGGAGCCAACGGAGTGCTGGCGTTCCGCTTCGATGTGACGGAGGCCGCGGACGTCGGCACGGAGGTGTGCGCGTACGGGACGGCGGTGGTCCTGGCCCGGGAGTAGGTCGACGCCCGGGCCAGGGGGTTACGAGGTCTGCCGGGCCGCGTTCGCCGTGATCGCGTCCCTGAGGTGTTCGGCGAGGCCGGGGCGCATGGAGTCGTAGAACGCCTTGAAGCGCTCGTCGGAGACGTACATCTCGGCCAGTCCCATGTGGAGTTCGTACGTGCACTCGTAGAACCACCGGGTGATGTGCCGCCGGTGCTCCTCGGCCATGTCCATGGCCCGCTCGCCGGTCGGCGGCTCGTCGGCGGCCATCAGGGCGTCATAGCGCTCGCCCCAGTCGGCCACCTCGGCCTGCATGCGCTTCCAGTCCTCCTTGGTGTAGCTCGCGGCGCGGCGCTGTGACTCGGCGTACGCCTCCGTGCCGCCCCAGCGCTGTTCCGCCTCCTCGGCGTACTGCTCGGGATCCTTGTCCCCGAACACCTCGAACTTCTCCTCGGGCGTGAGATTGATGCCCATCTTGCGTGCCTCCATGGCGTGTTCCACGGCCGCCGCCATTTTCCGCAGCTTCTCGATCCGGGCGGTCAGCAGTTCGTGCTGGCGGCGCAGGTGTGCGCGCGGGTCCGTCTCCGGGTCGTCGAGCAGGGCGGCGACCTCGTCGAGCGGGAAGCCGAGTTCGCGGTAGAACAGGATCTGCTGCAGCCGGTCGAGGTCGGCGTCGCTGTAACGCCGGTGCCCCGCGTGGCTGCGCTCGCTCGGGACGAGCAGGCCGATGTCGTCGTAGTGGTGCAGCGTGCGCACGGTCACGCCGGCGAATCCGGCCACCTGGCCCACCGAGTAGCTCACGGTTTCCGCTCCCTTCTGGGTACGCACTTCAGGCTGAGCCCTCACGCGACGTGAGGTGCAAGCCCCGATCCGCTCGCACCCATATGCAGGAACGATGCGGCTTCACTCGGACGGGTGGCGCTACCGTCGTAGCGGGAACAGATACGAGCGCCACCACACACGATCTTCCCCATGGGAGCAGTCATGGCCGCAGAGGCACACACCGAGCAGCACACGCGGGCCACTCCTGAGAACTGGATGTTCCCGCCCGAAGAGGGCTGGACATGGGACCAGGTCAAGGAGCTGGACGTCCCGTTCGACTGGGAACTCGTGGATGGGAAGATCGTGGTACGTGGGGCGCCGAAGTGGTGGCACGACCGAGTGCGGAATCGGCTGTACATGGCGCTGGAACTGGCCAAGCGCCCGCCGTACGGTGCCGAAGCCGAGCGTCCGATCCAGTTGGATGAGCACAACGTCCCCAGGCCGGACGTCATCGTGTACGACAGGACCGAGATCGACGTCCGCACCATGGAGTGCACACCCGTCGCGTCCGTGGTCCTTGCCATCGAGGTGGTCTCACCCGGTTCGCGCAAGGAGGATCGCTTCCTGAAGCCCGCCATGTACGCCGAAGCCGGAATCGCCCACTACTGGCGGGTCGAGCGCGGCGAGAACGACATTCCGGTCGTGCACCAACTCTGGATCGAAACAGACAGCGGAATGATGGTCCCCCGGCCAGACCGCCCCGTCCACACCGGCAAACTCAGCACCATCGTCCCCTTCCCCGTCGAGATCGACCTGCGGTCCCTGATCGAGGACTGACCCGCCAGGCGATACGCCCGATCCGTCCGTACCCTCGCAGAATGCCCCTCCACAAAGGCCCAGCCGAACCCGACGAGCGCCCCCTCTCCGTCAATCCCCTCTACGGCGAGGCCAACCCGGTCGCCGGTATGACCCAGGCGCCGCCCAAGCACCGGCTCCCGGACCACCCCATGGCGCCCACGACGGCGTACCAACTCGTTCACGACGAGCTGATGCTGGACGGCAACTCGCGGCTCAACCTCGCCACCTTCGTCACCACCTGGATGGAGCCACAGGCCGACATCCTGATGGCGGAGTGCCGGGACAAGAACATGATCGACAAGGACGAGTACCCGCGCACCGCCGAGCTGGAGCGGCGCTGTGTGGCGATGCTCGCCGACCTGTGGAACGCGCCCGATCCGGCGGCGGCCGTGGGCTGTTCCACGACCGGTTCGAGCGAGGCGTGCATGCTCGCGGGGATGGCGCTGAAGCGGCGTTGGAGCAAACGGAATCAGGGCGGCCGGCCGAATCTCGTGATGGGCGTCAACGTCCAGGTCTGCTGGGACAAGTTCTGCGCTTTCTGGGAGGTGGAAGCCCGCCAGGTCCCCATGGACGGCGAGCGGTTCCACCTCGATCCACAGGCCGCCGCCGAGCTGTGCGACGAGAACACCATCGGGGCCGTCGGCGTCCTCGGCTCCACCTTCGACGGTTCGTACGAGCCGATCGCGGACCTGTGCGCCGCCCTGGACGACCTCCAGGCGCGCACCGGCCTCGACATCCCGGTGCATGTCGACGGCGCGTCCGGCGCGATGGTCGCGCCCTTCCTCGACGAGGACCTGGTGTGGGACTTCCGCCTCCCGCGCGTGGCGTCGATCAACACCTCGGGCCACAAGTACGGGCTCGTCTACCCGGGCGTCGGCTGGGCCCTGTGGCGCTCCCCCGCCGAGCTGCCCGAGGAACTCGTCTTCCGCGTCGACTACTTGGGCGGCGACATGCCCACCTTCGCGCTCAACTTCTCCCGCCCCGGCGCCCAAGTGGTCGCGCAGTACTACACGTTCCTGCGGCTGGGCCGCGAAGGTTACCGGGCGGTGCAGCAGTCCACCCGGGACGTGGCCCGGGGCCTCGCCGAACGGATCGCCGCGCTCAGTGACTTCCGGCTGCTGACCCACGGCGACGAGTTGCCCGTCTTCGCCTTCACGACCGGCCCGAACGTGACGTCGTACGACGTCTTCGACGTCTCCCGGCGGCTGCGCGAGCGGGGCTGGCTGGTCCCGGCGTACACCTTCCCGCCGAACCGCGAGGACCTGTCCGTGCTGCGGGTCGTCTGCCGCAACGGCTTCTCGGCGGATCTCGCCGAGCTGTTCGTCGAGGACCTGGGCCGCCTGGTGCCGGAGCTGCGCCGGCAGCCGGGTCCGCTGACGCGGGACCGGGAGATGGCCACCGGGTTCCACCACTGAGCGGTTCGCTGGAGTGCGGTTCGATCACTGCGGGCCGGCGGGGGCTGGTCGCGCAGTTCCCCGCGCCCCTTACGGGGCGCTGTGCGCCACCGGCTCCCACCAGTCCCGCTCAGCGACTCAGCCGCCCGAACCGCCGTACCGCCAGCGGGAAGAACACCGCCAGCAGGATCAGTGGCCATACGACCGCTGCCCAGACGTGGCCCTGTTCGCCGCCGGGGCCGCCGAACAGGTCCCGTACCGCGGTCGCCGTCTGGGACATCGGGTTCCACTCGACGACCGTGCCCAGCCAGTCGGGCATGGAGTCGGGGATGGCGAAGGCGTTAGAGAGGAAGCCGACCGGCCAGATCAGGATCTGGACGGCCACCAGCATCTCCGGCTTCCCCGCCACCATCGCCAGGTGGATGCCGATCCACAGCATCGCGAACCGGAACAGCAGCAACAGGCCGACCGCGCCCAGGAAGCCTCCCACCGAGCCGTTCGCCCGCCAGCCGAGTGCGTAGCCGACGCCGATCATCACCGCCAGGCCGACCGCCGACTGGAACATGTCGGCGGTCGAACGGCCCACCAGGACCGCCCCGTTGGTCATCGGCATCGAACGGAAGCGGTCGATGACCCCCTTGTTGAGATCCTGGGTGACGGCGAGCATCGTGCCCTCCAGGCCGAAGGCCATGGTGAGCGCGAGCATGCCGGGCATCAGATAGTCGATGTAGTCGCCGCGCACGCCCCGGCCGCCACCGACGAGATAGCCGAACATCACCAGCAGCATCACGGGGAAGACCAGCCCGACGATCACCTGGACCGGTTGCCGTGCCCAGTGGGCGAGTTCACGGCGGGTCATGGTCCAGGAGTCGGTCAGTGCGTATGTGGTCATACGGCCTCCTTCGCTCGGTCCGCCGTCAGATGCAGGAAGACTTCGTCCAGCGTCGGGCGCCGCAGCGCGACGTCCTCGGCCACGATCCCGGCCGACTCCAGGGCCCGTACGACCCCGGAGAGCGCCGCCATCCGGTCGGTGACCGGGGCGCTGAGCAGCCGGCGGTCGGGGTCGACGGAGATGTCGTCCTTCGGTACGGGCAGCAGGGCCACGGCCGCTCCCAGCTGTCCCGCGTCGCGCAGGACGACGTCGATGCGGTCGCCGCCGATCAGCCGCTTCAGCTCGTCCGCCGTGCCGTCGGCGATGACCCGGCCCAAGTCGACGACCGAGATACGGTCGGCCAGTTGATCGGCCTCCTCCAGGTACTGCGTGGTGAGCAGGACCGTCGTACCGCCGCCGACCAGTGAGCGGACCGCGGCCCACACCTCGGCTCGGCCGCGTGGGTCGAGACCGGTCGTGGGTTCGTCCAGGAAGAGCACCTCCGGGTCGGTGATCAGGGAGGCGGCCAGGTCGAGGCGGCGCCGCATGCCTCCGCTGTACTGCTTGACCGCCTTGCGTCCGGTGTCCGCGAGGCCGAAGCGCTCCAGGAGCTCGCCGGCCCGCACGCGCGCGTGGCGGGCGCCGAGGTGGTAGAGGCGGCCGAACATCTCCAGGTTCTGGTGGCCGCCGAGTTCCTCGTCGAGCGCCGCGTGCTGGCCGAGCAGGCCGATGCGGAAGCGGACCGCCTGGGCCTCGGTCAGCACGTCGTGTCCCGCCACCTCGATGCGGCCGCTGTCGGGGCGCAGCAGGGTGGACAGAATGCGGACCAGGGTCGTCTTGCCGGCGCCGTTCGGGCCGAGCACTCCGTGCACCGTGCCGCGCGCGACCGCCAGGTCGAGCCCGTCCAGTGCCTTCTTGTCGCCGTACTTCTTGTGTGCGCCTTCGACGATGATCGCCGTGTCGGCCACTGGGACTCCCTCGCTAGTCAAACTTGACTACCACCTCGAAGGTAATACCCCGGACTCGATTAGTCAAACTTGATTAACGATGGTCCTCGGGATGCGGCTGCTGCGTCGCGTACGGGTTCTCCTGGCCCTCGGCGAGGACACCGACGAACGGCTCGCCCTCCCCGGCGAAGGTGTAGGCGCCGCCCTCGATCCGGGCGATCAGCCCCTGGGTCCACTCGGCCTCGGCGTCGGCGGTGTGGATCCAGAGGTTCATGATCTCGCCGATGTGGCCGAGTTGCTCCGGGCCGTCCTCGGGGACGTAGTGCTCGGTGACGGAGGAGCGCCACTGTTCGATCCCGCGGATCCGCTCCTTCAGAAGTGCCACAGCCTCGGCGCGCGGCAGCTCGACGATGAAGCCGATGGCCGCGGACTTCATGTCCATCTTCTGGTCGTACGAGGTCAGCGCCTCGCGCACCAGCCGGAAACACTCCTCTTCGCCGGCCTCGGTGATCTCGTACTCCGTGCGCGGTGGCCCGCCCGCCGTGGACGGGGCGATCTCGTGCGCGATGAGCAGGCCTTGCTTCGCCATCTGCTTCAGGGCGTGGTAGATCGAGCCGGGCTTGGCGTTGGACCACTCGTGCGCGCCCCAGTACTCCAGGTCGTTGCGCACCTGGTACCCATGGGCCCGCCCGTGCTGACGGACCGCACCGAGCACGAGGAGACGGATCGCTGACATGCGGTCCAGGTTAGGCCGTTCGTCGAGGTGCCCCGTGGCCCGGCGTCCTAGAACGGAAACCCGCTCCGCCCGTGCTGTACCGAGATCCACTTCAGGGTGGTGAACGAGTCCAGCATGGTCTCGCCGTTGAGGCGGCCGAGGCCGGAGTTCTTCTCGCCGCCGAAGGGGACGATCGGCTCGTCGTGGACGGTGCCGTCGTTCACGTGGAACATGCCGGTGTCGATCTGCTTGGCGAAGTTCACGCCGCGCTCGATGTTGCCGGTGTGCACGGCGCCGCTGAGGCCGTACGGCGTGTCGTTGACGAGGCGGACGGCCTCGGCCTCGCCGTCGAAGGGGACGAGGAAGGCGACCGGGCCGAAGACCTCCTGCCTGAGGAGGGCCGAGTCGGCGGGGAGGCCGGTCAGGACGGACGGCTCGACCAGGTTGTCCGTGGTCGTGCCGTGCACCAGGGCCGTCGCGCCCTCGGCGATCGCCTGCTCGACGGTGGCCGAAAGGGCGTCCGCCTGGGAGGAGTTGATGACCGGGCCGATGACGGTCTGCGGGTCGCTGGGGTCGCCGACCTTGAGGGTCCTGACCTTGGCGACGAACTTCTCGGTGAACTCGTCGGCGACCGAGCGGTCCACCAGCACACGGTTCGCGGCCATGCAGACCTGGCCCTGATGGACGTACCGGCTGAAGACCGCCGCGTCGACCGCGTAGTCGATGTCGGCGTCGTCGAGCACCACCAGCGCGCTGTTGCCGCCCAGTTCGAGGACCGAGCGCTTGAAGTTCGCGGCGCAGACGGTGGCGACGTGGCGGCCGACCTTGTCGGAGCCGGTGAAGGAGATGACCTTCGGGATCGGGTGCTCGATGAAGGCGTCGCCGATCTCCGCGATGTCCGTGATGACGACGTTCAGCAGACCGGCCGGCAGGCCCGCGTCCTCGAGGATCTTCGCGACCAGGGAGCCACCGCAGATCGGGGTGTTCTGGTGCGGCTTGAGGACGACGGCGTTGCCCAGCGCCAGGGCGGGGGCGACGGACTTCAGGGACAGTAGGAAGGGGAAGTTGAAGGGGCTGATCACGCCCACGACGCCGACCGGCACGCGGTAGACGCGGTTCTCCTTGCCGTCCACCGGAGACGGGATGATCTTGCCCTCGGGGCGCAGCGCCAGCTGGATCGCCTCGCGCAGGAACTCCTTGGCGAGGTGGAGCTCGAAGCCGGCCTTCAGATGGGTGCCGCCGAGCTCCGCGATGATCACCTCGGTGATCTCCTGCTCGCGCTCCTCGATCACGCGAAGAGCCTTCTCGAAGACCGCACGGCGCGCGTACGGGTTGGTCGCGGCCCACTTCTTCTGGGCGCGGGCCGCCGCCTGGTACGCCTCGTCGACCTCGTCGACCGTGGCTATGGTGATCGACGCCAGCTTCTCGCCGTCGTACGGGTTGAAGTCGATGATGTCCCAGGAGCCTGTGCCCGAGCGCCACTCACCGTCGATGTACTGCTGAGCCAGGTCGGTGAAGTAGGACGACATGTGATCCCTCAATCCCTAGCAGACACCGATCGACTGCCATCACCGTCGATCGACTTCACGGTCTGATCACAAGTCATCGTACTTGTGTTTCAAGAGAGTTGAAGGAGACCCCGGAGAAGATCGCGGCTCTCGCCGGGCCCCGGGCTGTCCTGCTGAAGTTCCTTCAGCGCCTTCTCGTACTGGGCCACGTCCTCGTGCTTGTCGAGGTACAGCGCGCTGGTGAGCTGCTCCAGGTAGACGACGTCCGACAGGTCGGACTCCGGGAAGGACAGGATCGTGAACGCGCCGGACTCGCCGGAGTGGCCGCCGAAGCTGAACGGCATGATCTGCAGTCGTACGTTGGGCCGCTCGGAGACCTCGATGAGGTGCTGGAGCTGACCGCGCATCACCTCGCGGTCGCCGTACGGCCGGCGCAGGGCGGCCTCGTCGAGGACGATGTGGAACTCGGGGCCGCTCTCGTCGACGAGGTACTTCTGCCGCTCCAGGCGCAGCGCCACCCGCCGCTCCACGTCCGCCTCGCTCGCGCCCTTCATGCCGCGCCGGACGACCGCGCGGGCGTATGCCTCGGTCTGCAGCAGTCCGTGCACGAACTGCACCTCGTAGGCGCGGATGAGGGAACACGCGCCCTCCAGGCCCACATAGGTGGGGAACCAGCTCGGCAGGACGTCCGAGTAACTGTGCCACCAGCCCGCCACGTTGGCCTCCCTGGCGAGTGAGAGCAGCGAGGTGCGCTCCGACTCGTCCGTGATGCCGTACAGCGTCAGCAGATCCTCGACGTCCCGCGTCTTGAAGCTCACCCGGCCCAGCTCCATCCGGCTGATCTTCGACTCGGAGGCACGGATGGAATACCCCGCGGCCTCGCGCGTGATGCCACGCGTCTCACGCAGTCGCCTGAGTTGCGAGCCGAGCAGCATCCGCCGCACCACCGATCCGGGCTCTCCCGCGCTCACGTTCGCCAGCCTCCCCAACCGTCTTCAGGGCCCGAAGTCTGCCACTAAAACACTCCGAGCAGTACTCGTCCGATTACAGAGATGGAAAGAAGCCAAAGATTCCACTCGGGTTCAAGGGGTGAGGGGCCACCAAGAGGAGGGAAGTGGGCAGAAAAAATGACCAAGAAGCGGTACGGGAGGGTCCAATTCGGTCGCGTGCACGTGCATCTGCCCTTGCATCTGGTTGGCGCATCCGAAACCATGGTCCCGCGCCACCGCTGCATCTGCATCGCAACGACCGCGATTCCCGGGAGTGCCTCGCATGGGGACGAATGGATCGACCATGCTCGAGCCGTTACGGCAGGGCCTTCCGCCGCTGGATCCCGCGGCCGTGTCCAACGCCGCCTCCTGTGCCCTGCCCGCCCGCTACGAAGCGGTGCGCGAGGCGCGGCAGTTCACCCGCAGAACGCTCGACCAGTGGGAACTGAGCGACCGCTTCGACGACGTGTGCCTGGTCGTCTCCGAACTGGTCACCAACTCCCTGCGTCACGCGCTGCCGGGGCCCGCCTGCGTCACGGAGCAGATACCGCCCGTGCGGCTGCATCTGATGCGCTGGACCGAGCGGCTGGTGTGCGCGGTGCGTGATCCCAGTGACGACAGCCCGGTCGCGCGCGATTCGGACGACTTCTCGGCGGAGTCCGGCCGCGGCCTGTTCCTGGTGGACTCGTTCAGCGACAGCTGGGGCTGGCATCCGCTGGCCGGCACCATGGGCGGCAAGGTCGTCTGGGCGCTGTTCCTGCTGTCGGCGCCGAGCGCGGCCGAGTGATCCGCCGCGGCCCTTTCTGGGGCCGCGGTTCTACGCGCGTTACGCAAAGCCAGGGGACGAGCACGGTCAGTTTCCGCCTGGCCGGCCGGTTCCCGGTCCGCTGCCTGGACCGGGTCTCAGCCCGCTATCAAGTGGTCGAACTCGCCGTCCTTGATGCCCAGCAGCATCGCCTCGATCTCCGCACGCGTGTAGACGAGTGCGGGACCGTCCGGGAAGCGCGAGTTGCGCACGGCGACCTCGCCGCCGGGCAGCCGCGCGAACTCCACGCAGGAGCCCTGCGAGTTGCTGTGCCTGCTCTTCTGCCAGGCCACCCGCAGTTGGGCGGCGGCCATGCCGTTGTACACGCCGGACGCGTCGGCAACGTCGTACACGTCGTGGTCCACAGGTCGCTCCCCGGTGGTGCACTGGCTGGTGAGGCCATTGATGCAGTGGTCAACTTGACCCGGATCATAACCGTGTTCCTGTGCAGATGCATGGGCAGATGCACGTGCACGCGCGGTGGTCCTGCGGTTACAGCTTGGGCGGCCCCTTTGCCGAAGCTCTCCAGCGTCTGCCCCGGGGACCGGATCGGATTCCTCGTGTCCTAGGAACAGACGCGTTCCACGCCATTCCTGTTCCATCGGCCGGGGGATCGTGCCAATGCACGAGCAGAACGGGGCCTGCCGGGGAGAGCAGGCCCCGCGTCGGCGCCGGGTGTCACCACGGCCCGGCGGTGTCCTGAGGGGAGCGCGAAGCCTCAGCGGCTCACGTAAGGCAGCAGTGCCATCTCGCGCGCGTTCTTGATCGCGCGGGCCAGCAGGCGCTGCTGCTGGGCGGAGACTCGGGTGACGCGGCGGCTGCGGATCTTGCCGCGGTCGGAGATGAACTTCCGCAGCAGGTCGGTGTCCTTGTAGTCGATGTACTCGACCTTGGCCTGGTCCAGCGGGTTGGGGCGGTTCTTGGCGGGCTTGCGTTCGGGCTTGCGGGCCATGGGGGGTCAGACCTCCAGGAGGGTGTCGAAGGCGGGCGGCAGCCGCTTCCAGGCGTCGCGCCCGGCGGCGTACTCGGCGTCGGTGAGCAGGCAGGACTCCAGCAGCTCCTGAAGTCCGTCGCGGTCGAGGCCGGGGGACGTGAAGACCAGGTGCTGGCAGCAGTCGCCGTGCTCCGGATGCCAGTCCATCGCGGCGGCGGCGCGGCGCACCGGCGGCACCATCTCCCAGGCCGCGTCCGGCAGCGCGGCGAGCCAGGGGCCCGCGCTCTCCACGCACAGCGCGCCGCCCGCCGCGTCCCAGTGCAGCAGCGTGTCCGGCTTGTCGGCGAGCCAGAACCGGCCACGGCTGCGGGCCGCCGCGCAGGTCAGGTCCTCCAGCGCCGCATACAGCCGCTCCGGGTGGAAGGGCCGGCGGCGGTGCCAGACCAGCGTGGAGACGCCGTGCGCGTCCGCGTCGGCGGGCAGCAGCGCGCACGCGGGGTGCTGGGCGGCGGCGGCAGACTCGACATCGAAGCCGGCCAGGGCCGCCTGCGCGAGCGGCGTCAGTGGCCCGCGGCGCGGGGCGGGCACCGTCAGGCCGTCGTCGGCCGCGTCCGGCGCGAGATCGCCCTGAGCGCCCGCCAGGTCACCGTGGCCGACCGGGACCTGACGGGCCGTCGGGTGCAGCTGGGCGAGCAGCTCGCGGTCCTCGTCGTCGGCCTCCGGGGAGTCGACGAGGGCGAGGACGGGGGCGTACTCCAGCTGTCGCGCGAAGGTGTCGGCGACCGTGCGCTGGTCGGTGGCCGCCGCGGCGAGGCCGCCCTCCGCCAGGTCGTCGCCGTTGCCGAGATACGGCAGCAGGAGCGCCGGGTCGACCGCGGTGATCACGCCGGTGACGGTGAGCCCGCCGCCGGTGACCACCTCGGCCATGGCCTTGGGCTCGACGGAGTCCCACAGCTCGACGATCGCGAGCCGGACCGTTCCGGCGTCGCGCAGGCGCAGCAGTTCGGGCACCAGGTCTTCCCGCAGCGCGCAGCACGCGCAGTCGTTGACCAGCGGGGCCTCACCGGCGGACAGGATGCCGGTGGCGTCGCGCACGGTCCGCACGACCGTGCCGGCGACGGCTGTCGCCAGGTCGTGATGGAGTACGACGCTGCCGGGCACGTCGGTGAGCAACCGCTCCACGGTCTCCTTGCGGGCGTCGGCATGCAGCCCGCCGACGATGACGACGGAGAGCATCAGCCCTGCTTTCCGTACCGGCGCTCGAAGCGCTCGACGCGGCCTGCGGTGTCCAGGACGCGGGCGGTGCCGGTGTAGAAGGGGTGGCTGACGTTCGAGATCTCGACGTCGACGACCGGGTAGGTGTTGCCGTCCTCCCACTCGACGGTCTTCTCGCTGGTCATCGTGGAGCGAGTGAGGAAGGCGTAGTTCGCGGCACGGTCACGGAAGACGACGGGGCCGTACTCGGGGTGGATTTCCTTGCGCATGGGGTGGTTCAGCGCTCCTCTCGGAAGTCGACGTGACGGCCGACGACCGGGTCGTACTTGCGCAGGGTCATACGGTCCGGGTCGTTGCGGCGGTTCTTGCGGGTCACGTAGGTGTAGCCGGTCCCCGCCGTGGACCGGAGCTTGATGACCGGTCGGAGTTCGTTGCGTGCCATGCTGGTATCTTACTGAAAATGAATTCCATTTACACAACACCGTCGAGAGAGGTGCGTCACCCTTGTCCGCCCACTGCATGCTGACCGGGGCCCAGCCGGGCTTCGGCAACACGATCTCCCACTCGCACCGGCGGACCTCCCGCCGCTTCGACCCGAACATCCAGTCCAAGCGCTACTGGCTGCCCAGCGAGGGCCGTTACGTCCGGCTGAAGCTGAGCACGAAGGGCATCAAGACCATCGACACGATCGGCATCGAGGCGGCCGTGGCCCGGATCCGCGCCCGGGGAGTGAAGGTCTGATGGCGAAGAAGAGCAAGATCGCGAAGAACGAGAAGCGGCAGGTGATCGTCGCGCGGTACGCCGAGCGCCGGGCCGAGCTGAAGGAGATCATCCGCCGGCCGTCCTCGACGGAGGCCGAACGCCTCGCCGCCCAGGAGGAGTTGCGCCGGCAGCCGCGCGACGCCAGCGCCACCCGCGTACGCAACCGCGACAGCGTCGACGGGCGGCCCCGCGGCTACTTCCGCGCCTTCGGGCTGTCCCGGGTGAACCTGCGTGGACAGGCGCACGCGGGGTACCTGCCGGGGGTCCGGAAGTCCTCCTGGTAAGTCCCCTACTGGCAAGTACTGGTAGCTTGCTGCGAACCTTCCGGCCAGAGCTTGGGAGCCAGCAGTGACTTCGGTGACGAACGTGCGACTCGCGGTCGCCGGCGTGGTGAGCGCGCTGGTGCTGACCGCCTGCGGTGGCGGCTCGGACGACGACTCCGCGCCGAGCCCCAGCGCCTCCGCCTCCTCGACCGAGACGGCGGACACGGGCGGTGGCACCGGCGGGTCGGCGTCCGCGTCCGGCGATCTGGCGGGCAGCTGGCTCGCCACGACCGACGGCAAGGCCGTCGCGCTGGTCGTCACCGGTACGGAGGCCGGGCTCTTCGCGACCGGCGGGACCGTGTGCAGCGGGACCGCGGGCGAGGAGTCCGGCATGCGGATGATCCACCTCAAGTGCACCGACGGCAGCAAGGACCGGGCGACGGGGATGGTCGACTCGGTCGACGGGAAGACGCTCAAGGTGACGTGGGAGGACGGGCTCGGCGCGGAGACGTACATCAAGGCGGAGGGCGGGCAGCTGCCTTCGGGGCTGCCCACGGCGAGCCTGGGCTGATCACCGGCACCTCGGTGAGCGGGGGTCCGCAACCGCGGTCCACCCTCATGCGTGATGATCCATGCACGCGACCGCCCACGCCCCCGAGGAAGCCCATGCGCGCCACACCTCTCGCCGTCACCGCCCTCGCCGCGGCCCTGCTGCTGACCGCCTGCGACAGCGGCGGCAGCAGCAACAGCAGCGCCGAGGAGCGGGAAGTCACGCAGAGCACAAAACCCGGTGAGCCGTGCAAGATGCACAACGTCGCCATGCACCTGGGGCCCGCCAACAGCGCACCCGCCGTCGGAGACACCGGCAACCTCGCCGTCACGGTCATCAACCGCGACGCCGAGTGCACCGTGGACGGCCTGCCCGCCGCCAGCGTGGACACCGGAGACACCGTCGGCAAGGTCCCCGTGGACAAGGCCGCGAAGCCCCAGAAACTCACGCTCGCCAAGGACGCCGAGGTGTCCTTCACGCTCACCTATGTGCGGGGCGAGGAAGGCGGGGCGAAGAGCCTCGCCGCGAAGACGCTGAAGATCTACCTGCCCGGCGACACCAGCCCTCGCGATTTCCCTTGGGAGTACGGCGATGTCGCCCTCAAGAGCGGTGACGTGCCGGACGCCTCGCTCAGCGGGTTCCAGCAGACGGGCGACTGAGAGGCTCAGCGCAGCGGCTTCCGGCGGCCGACCTGCGCCCGGTCCGCCGCCTCAGCCCCTTCCGTCCAGCCCGCCGCGTCCGTGACCCCGCGCAGCCGGGTCGTGGTCGTCTCCGGGAACATGCGGTCCAGGCGGCCGGTGACGGCGAGTTCACGGGAGGCGAGGACCGGGAGCAGATCGCCGGTCACCTGGGTCTCGGCGGCGGCTGCGAGGCGGGTGCCGACACGGTGGGCGTAGGCCGCGAGGAAGGACTGCCGGAAGGTCTTGGTCCGCCTGCGTCCGCCCGCGCGCTGGGCGGCCTCCGCCTTCGTCATCGCGGTCTGCGCCTGCACCAGCAGTGAGGTGTAGAGGAGTTCGACGGCCTCCAGGTCGGGTTCGAAGCCGACCACGGTGGAGAAGCCGAGGGGTTCGTTCCACACGGCCCGGCAGTGGTTGGCGGTGGCGACCGCGTCCAGCAGCACCGCCTTGGCCTGCTCGTACGGCGGCTCGACCCCGATCCGGCAGGCGCCGGGCACGTCCCCGGTGGACGCCCGGCCCGCCAGCAGCGCCTCGTCGATGCTGTGCCGCGCCATCAGCTCCTGCGCCTTGGCGCTGAGCGCCTCCGCCTCCTCCGGGAAGCCGGTCGCCTCCGCCTTCGCCAGCAGGGCGCGGATGCGGGTGAGCATGCGGGACTCGGACTTGGGGTGCCTGCCGGCCGGCTCGTCCAGGGGCTCCAGCGCGGGCAGGCGCAGCAGCAGCCGGTACAGCTCCAGGACGGCTGTCGCGTGCGAGAAGCGGTCGGTGGCGGGCGGGGCTTCGGCGGTCAGTTCGTCGAGCTGCGCGGTCCAGCGGGGGCCGCGCGGTCGGTCGTACGACATCTGCGCGCGGATGAGGGCCGATACGAGGCGTACGTGTACGTCGTCCAGCTCGCGCCGCACGATCCGTACGACGTCGGCGGGCTGCCAGCCGCGTCGCCAGGCCGTCGCCACGAACTCCCGGCCGCGGCGGGCGAGTTCGGCGTCCGCGCTCGGGTCGGCGGCGAGGAGGGACGCGCCGGTGTCGAGGGCGGTGTCGGTGTCGCCGTACAGGGCGGCCTGGAAGGCGCGTTCGACGGTGCTGCTGCTCACCCGGCGATCGTGCCATGGGGCACGCGCGCGTGGACGCACACAGGGTGTCAACCCGGGGTTGACACCCTGAGGGGCGCAACCTACGGTTGACACATGTCGACGAACCCGACCACGTCATCCGTACGTCTCGACGAACTCATCGAGGCCATCAAGAAGGTCCACGACGAGCCCCTCGACCAGCTCCAGGACGCGGTGATCGCCGGTGATCACCTCGGGGAGGTGGCCGACCATCTGATCGGCCACTTCGTGGACCAGGCCCGGCGATCGGGCGCCTCCTGGACGGACATCGGCAGGAGCATGGGCGTCACCCGGCAGGCCGCGCAGAAGCGCTTCGTACCGAAGGAGTCGGCCGACTTCGACCCGCAGGCGGGCTTCGGCCGCTACACGGCGCGTGCCCGCAACGCGGTGATGGCCGCCCACAACGAGGCCGTCGCGGCCCGCAACCCCGAGGGCCGCCCCGCGCACCTGGTGCTCGGTCTGCTGGCCGACCCGGACGGTCTGGCCGCGAAGGCGATCACGGCGCACGGCATCCCGCTGGACTCCGTGCGCCAGGCCGCCACTGCCGCGCTGCCGCCCGCCGCGGACAAGGTCCCCGACCTCGTCCCCTACGGCTCCGACGCCAAGAAGGTCCTGGAGCTCACCTTCCGCGAGGCCCTGCGCCTCGGCCACAACTACATCGGCACCGAGCACATCCTGCTGGCCCTGCTGGAGTTTGAGAACGGCACGGGTGTCCTGTCCGGCCTCGGACTCACCAAGCAGGCGATGGAGGAGTACATCGTCGGGCTGCTCTCCCAGTTCCTGAAGAGTGGGGAGGAGACCACCAAGAAAGCCGCCGAGGAGTCCTCCGAGAAGGGCTCCTAGTCAGGCTCCTAGTCGGGAAAACGCGAGGCTGAGGGCGTTGTCAGACCCGGGTGCCACACTCGCAGCATGACCGATCGGTGGGCGCTCGCTCCGGCCGAGGACGGTGGCGCCGAGCTCGCCCCCCTCGGCCCGGACGGGCTGCCCGCCGGACCGGTCGTGCGGGAGCCGGACCTGGCCGCGGCGGTGCGCGGCCGGCCGGAGGTCACGCGCTGGGTCTGGCGTTCCACCGCCGAGGTCTATCCGCGTCTGCTCGCCACGGGGGTGCGAGTCGAGCGGTGCTACGACATCGAGGACGCCGAGACCCTCCTGCTCGGCCACGAGGGGCGGTCCGGCGAACCCCGCTCGGCGGCCGCCGCCCTGGCCCGGCTGCGCCGCGGCCCGGTACCGCCGGATCCGCCCCAGCGCTCGGCCGAACCCGCCGCCCAGTCACCCCTCTTCGAGCCCCAGTCCGCGCACGTACCGCTGGCCGATCTCATCGAGGTCTACGCCGAGCAGCAGCGCCGGCACGACCGGGCGGCGCATCCGGGGCGGATGCGGCTGCTGACGGCCGCCGAGTCGGCGGGGATGCTGGTCGCCGCCGAGATGAACCGGGCGGGTCTGCCCTGGAGCGCCGACGTCCACCGCCGGGTGCTGCACGAACTGCTCGGCGAGCGGTATGCGGGCGGCGGGGAGCCGCGGCGGCTGGCGGAGCTGGCGGACGAGGTGTCGGCCGCGTTCGGGCGCCGGGTGCGGCCCGATCTGCCGGCCGACGTGATCAAGGCCTTCGCGCAGGCCGGGATCAAGGTCAGATCGACCCGCCGCTGGGAGATCGAGTCCGTCGACCACCCGGCCGTGAAGCCACTGATCGAGTACAAGAAGCTGTACCGCATCTGGGTGGCGCACGGCTGGTCCTGGCTGCAGGACTGGGTCCGGGACGGCCGGTTCCGGCCCGAGTTCCTCGCGGGCGGGACCGTCACCGGCCGCTGGGTGACCAACGGCGGGGGCGCGTTGCAGATCCCCAAGATCATCCGGCGCGCGGTGGTCGCCGACCCCGGCTGGCGGCTGGTCGTCGCCGACGCCGACCAGATGGAGCCGCGCGTCCTCGCGGCCATCTCCCGCGACCCCGGGCTGATGGAGGTGGCGGGCAGGGAGACCGACCTGTACCAGTCCGTCTCCGACCGCGCCTTCTCCGGAGACCGCGCCCAGGCCAAGCTCGCCGTCCTCGGAGCGGTGTACGGGCAGACGTCCGGCGACGGCCTGAAGAACCTCGCCGCCCTCAGACGCCGCTTCCCCAAGGCGGTGGCGTACGTCGACGACGCGGCGCGGGAGGGCGAGGAGGGGCGGCTCGTACGGACCTGGCTCGGGCGTACGTGTCCGCCGGCGGCCGGAGCGAGCGACGCGGAGGAGGCGGGGATTCCGCAGGACGATCCGGCCGACGCACCGCCCGGCGACGACGCCTGGGTGCCGGGCTACGCCTCCACCAACGCCCGCGCCCGCGGCCGCTTCGCCCGCAACTTCGTCGTCCAGGGCAGCGCCGCCGACTGGACCCTGCTGCTCCTCGCCGCCCTCCGACAGGCCTGCGCGGGCATGGCCGCGGAACTGGTCTTCTTCCAGCACGACGAGGTGATCGTCCACTGTCCCGAGGAGGAGGCCGAAACGGTCGTGGCGGCGATCCGGGAGGCATCGGACCTCGCGGGCCGGCTGACGTTCGGTGAGACGCCGGTGCGGTTTCCGTTCACGACGGCGGTGGTGGAGTGTTATGCGGACGCGAAGTAATCAGCGCGGGGCGGTATCGCGCCGCGTCAGGGACGCGGGGCTGTGTCGATATGCGGCTCCGCCGCGTGGGCGCGACCAGCCACGACGAACCCGCAGACAACCGACGGCCAATTGGCTGGAGTCCGGGCAGCGGACGGCGGTGCGACTTTCGTCGGACGCGGGTGCGACGAAGGGATGCTGTGGGCAAGGTCGTCGACACCTACCTTTGCCGTGTGAATGTGACGACGATGGCCCGTGACGGCTGGAAACGACTGGTCGTGCCGGGGATGTGGTCCCGACGGCGGATCGTCGGCGAGACGGTCCTCGCCCTGGTGCTGGCCCTGTCGGCGACGATGGGCGTACTGGACGACGGCCCGGCGGCGACGGTCGCCGTGGCGCTGGGCGCCGCCGCGATGTCCCTGCTGCGGCGGGTGTTCCCGGCGAGCGTGCTCGTCCTCGCGGGCGCGCTCGCCGGTGTACTCGTCGGTTTCTGGGCCCTGTTGACGGTCGCGGGTTGGTCGGCGGGCCCGAGGATCAAGGCACCGCGGCGGGCGCTGGCGGCGTTCACGGTGTCGTACGTCCTCTATGCGGCGCTGACCGTCTCCCAGGGCGCATCCGTCCTCTCCGCGGTGCCGACGCTGCTGTTCAGCACGCTCACGTTCCTGGCGATGACCGTCGTGCCCGGCCTCGCCGCCCGCTACCGCACCCAACGCCGCACCCTCATGCACGCGTTGCACGAGCACAACGCCCAACTGCTGCGGGAACGCGAGATCATCGCCTCCCATGCCCGCCTGCGGGAGCGCCAGCGGATAGCCCAGGACATGCACGACAGCCTCGGCCACCAGCTGGCGCTGATCGCCGTGCACACCGGCGCGCTGGAGGTCGACCGGAAGCTGACGGACCGGCAGCGCGAGGCCGTCGGGGTGCTGCGCGACGCGTCCGTGGCGGCGATGCACGAGCTGCGTGAGGCCGTCGGCATCCTGCGCGACGGTACGCACACGCAGGAGCACGAGAGCGAGACGGCGCCCGCGGCCCGGGGTGTGGCGGGGATCGACGGCCTGGTGGAGGCGTCGCGGGGCGCGGGGGCGGACGTAGCGCTGCGGCGGGCGGGCGAGGAGCGGTCGCCGGCACCCGCCGCGGACCATGCGGCGTACCGGATCGTGCAGGAGGCGCTGACCAACGCGCTGAAGCACGCGCCGGGCGCCCCGATCGTCGTAGAGCTGCGGTACGAGCCGGACTCGCTGGTGGTCGAGGTCGCCAACGGGCCGGTGCCCGCGGCGGGGGATGGCGGGCGGCGGCTCGTGGTGAGCGGCGGGCAGGGGCTGACCGGGCTGCAGGAACGGGCCCGGCTGGTCGGCGGCATGGTGCATGCCGGGCCGGCGGCGGGCGGGGGGTTCCGGGTCGCGGGCGTGCTGCCGTACGGGAGCGCGGAGCGGGCGGGTTCGGTGGCGCAAGTGACGACGTTCGTCGAAGCGACGAACGACTTCCGGGGGCAGAGCGAGGGGGCGCGGCCCGGCGACGGTGGAGCGGTCATCGACTGGTCCGGCCCGCCGGAGAAGCAGAAGGAGCTCGACCTCGCCATGGGAAGCAAGAAGAAGGGCATCGCGATCGGGTGCGGCGCCGCACTCGTGATCATCGTCGGTCTCGGGGCGCTCGCCGTCTGGGGCATCGCCAAACTGTGGGACGAGAGCGACAAGGCCATGATCGAACCGTCCGTCTACAAGTCCGTGAAGGTCGGCGACACCGAGACCGCCGTACGAGGCAAGCTGCCGGACGGCGAGTCGTTCCTGACCGACGGCCTGCGCGACAAGGGGCCCGCGAGGCCGAAGGGCGCGGACTGCCTGGTCCTCCTGTCGACGGAGATACCGGACAACCTGGACGACGAGCCGCTCTTCCGGTTCTGCTTCAGGGACGGGAAGCTGATCGAGAAGCAGTCGTACACGGTCAAGTCGTAGGCGTACGGCGGCTCTTGGGGCGTGAGTAAGGTGGGGGCGTGGGGCGTCCTCACGTCCCGTCCCTACCGAATGCCTTGCGGGAGAGCTGTGATCAGGGTCCTCGTCGCGGATGACGAACCGCTCATCCGGGCGGGCATCAGGATGATCCTCACCTCCGCCGACGACATCGACGTCGTGGCGGAGGCCGGCAACGGCCGCGAGGCGGTCGACCTGGTCCGGGCCCACGCCGTCGACGTGGCCCTGCTCGACATCCAGATGCCGGTGCTGGACGGGCTGAGTGCCCTGGCCGAGCTACGGCGGGTCGCGCCGTCCGTACGCCCGCTGATCCTCACGACGTTCGGCGAACGCGAGAACGTCCTGCGCGCACTGAGCCACGGCGGCGCGGGATTCCTTCTGAAGGACTCGGCACCGGGCGAGCTGATCCAAGCGGTACGGGCTGCGGCGGCCGGGGACGCATACCTCTCCCCCGGCGCCACCCGCCACGTCGTCGACTCACTCGCCTCGGGCCCGGCGGCGGCACGCGCGGAGGAGGCACGGCGACGCCTGCAGTCGCTCAGCGAACGGGAGTTGGAGGTCCTCGCGCTCCTCGGCGAGGGACTCTCGAACGCCGACGCGGGTCAGCGGATCCATGTCAGCGAGGCGACAGTGAAGACGTACGTCAGCCGGATCCTGACGAAGCTGCAGTGCGAGAACCGGGTACAGGCGGCGCTGCTGGCGCGGGATGCGGGGTTGGGCCCACTTGATCGAACGACTTACTCATTGGACTAAGTCGTTATGATGCCTCCATGGCTCACGTTTCCGCGGCAGAGCGCCGCCCGCAGCTGATCAAGGCCGCCATCGACCTCATGACGAGGGAGGGCGTGGCTGCCGGAAGCACCCGCGCCATCGCGGCCGAGCTGGGCGTGGCCCAGGCAACGGTGCACTACACCTTCGGTACGAAGGAAGATCTGTACCGGGCCGTCATGGAGCAGCTCACCCATGATCTGGTCGCACAGGTCGAAGGGGCGGCGCAAGCGGACGCCGGCTTCGAGGAGACGGTCGCGGCATTCGCCGCCGCCCTGTGGCAGACCGTGCGCGAGCAGCCCGCCACGCACCAGCTGCTCACCGAACTGTCCATGTTCGCGCTCCGGACACCTCGGCTGCAGGAGACCCTTGAGGGCCACTCCCGCGAGGTGGCGGCGGTGACGACGAGGCTGGTGACCGAGGCGGCCGAGCGCAGCGGTCACCGGCTCGCCCAGCCGGCGGAGATCATCGCCCGGTTCTTCCTGGCCGGCTTCGACGGCCTCGCTGTGCAGCATCTCTCACTGCCCGACGAGGAGGCCGAGCTCACCTGTCTGCGGGCTCTGGTCTCCGCTGTCGTCGCGCTCGCCGGTGGCCGACTGGAGCTCATGACCTTGCCTACGAGCTGACGGCGGGGCGGAGTTTCGACGGGGCCTACGCGTGCCTTCCAGTGTGTGAGAGGCGTAGTGCCCGCCCTCCCGTGGCGTTCCTCGTGGACGTGCTGTCGCAGTAACAGAACTGGTCCCCCGGACGAAACACGTCGCCGTCACGCTGGCTCCATCGCGCATGGCCCCGGTCGACGGGGCGTATGCCAGTCCACGGCGCCGGACCCACGAACGGGTCCGAGGCCGACCGTGCCCGCGGACCTCTGTGTGTCCGCGGTGGGGGTGCAGGGGCGGTGACTGCACCTCGTAGGACTTCGGAGAACACCACTCCGACGTACGCAGGAGTACTTGCCGCGATGACTGACATGACTGACATGACGACGTACGGCCTCGCCGAACTCGACAAGGAAACCCGCATGGGCGGGGCCGGAACCGAGACCACGGCGCGGGAGATCCGCCGCATCGACCTCTCCGACTTCGAGGCCCGCAAGGCCGAGATCACCGAGGAGCTGTGGGCGGCGGCCACGGACATCGGGTTCTTCCAGCTGGTCAACCACGGCATCGATCAGGCCCTGGTGGACGAGGCGTTCACGAACGCCGAGGGGTTCTTCGCGCTGCCCGAGGCCCACAAGGCCCGGCACGGGCTGAAGAAGGGCCTCAACTCCGGCTGGGAGTCCATGACCCAGGTCAGGCCGTCCGTCGGGACACCGGACCAGAAGGAGTCGTACCAGGTCACCCGCCCGCACATGGAGGGGCTCTGGCCCGACGACGTCCTGCCCGAATTCCGGCCGCGCGCCCTCGGCTTCGAGGCTCGCTGCCGCGAGGTGGCGATGCGGGTCCTGTCCTGCTTCGCCGACAAGCTGGGCTTCGACAGCGACTTCTTCGCGCGCGCCCACGACCCGCGGAGCGAGCACTACCAGTCCACCCTGCGGATGCTGCACTACTTCGCGCTCCCCGAGGACGCCGAGTACGACCCGAACGTGTGGCGGGCCGGTGCGCACACCGACTTCGACTGCCTGACGCTGCTCTTCCAGCGGGACGGGCAGGGCGGGCTGCAGGTGTGCCCGGGCAAGGAGGCCGAGGCCCAGGAGTGGACTCCCGTGGTGCCCTCGGCCGACGCCATCACCTGCAACATCGGCGACATGCTGATGCGGTGGAGCGACGACCGGCTGCCGTCCAACTTCCACCGGGTCAAGTCCCCGGGCCCCGGCGACGACCGGGGCGCCCGCTACAGCATCGCCTTCTTCGCCCAGGCCGACCGTGACGTGGTGATCGAGGGTCCGGACGGCCGGTATCCGCCGATCACGGCGGAGCAGTACATCCAGCAGCGCATCGCTGCCAACTTCGCACGCTAGAGGGGTTGTTGTGATGATGTCAGCGAAGCAGCGGGCGCCGTTCGGGCGGCTCGCGGTGCTGGGGCTCCAACACGTTCTGGTGATGTACACGGGCTGTGTCACGGTGCCGCTCGTCTTCGGCGCGGCCGCCGGGCTCGATGCCGCGACCATCGCCCTGCTCATCAACGCCGACCTGCTGGTCGCGGGCGTCGTCACGATGATCCAGGGCGCGGGCGTCGGGCGGGTGCTCGGCGTCCGCATGCCCGTGATGGCCGGCGCCGCCTTCACCGCCGTGACGCCGATGATCCTGATCGCCGGTGAGTACGGGCTCCAGGCCGTATACGGTTCGATGCTCGCCGCCGGGATCTTCGGCCTGCTCGTCGCCTGGCCGTTCGCCAAGGCGGCGCGTTTCTTCCCGCCGCTGGTGAGCGGAGTGGTGATCACCGTGGTCGGCCTGGCGCTGATCGGTGTCGGCGTCAACCTTGTCATCGGCAACGACCCCGAGGCGGCGGACTACGCGGCGCCGTCGCGCCTCGCCCTCGCCGCCCTCGTCGTCGTCGTGATCCTGCTGGTGGCGAGGTTCGGCCGGGGCTTTCTTGCCCAGACCGGCGTCCTGCTCGGGCTGCTCGCCGGTACGGCGGTCGCGGTCCCGCTGGGTCTGGTGGACATGTCCGCCGCCCGGGGCGCCGACTGGATCGGGGTGAGCGCCCCGTTTCACTTCGGTGCGCCCGAATTCCCACCCGTCGCGGTCATCTCCATGTGCGTGGTGATGCTGGTCCTGTTCGCCGAGTCGACCGCGGACCTGATCGCGGTCGCCGAACTCACCGGGAAGGAACTGAAGACCGCGGACGTGGCGCGTGGACTCGCCGCCGACGGACTGTCCGGGGTGCTCGGCGGAGTGATGAACGCCTTCATCGACACGATCTTCGCCCAGAACGTGGGCCTGGTGTCGATGACCAAGGTACGCAGCCGCCACGTGGCCACCATCGCGGGCGCCATCCTGGTCGTCCTGGGCCTGGTTCCCAAGCTGGGAGCGGTGGTGGCCGGGCTGCCCGGACCGGTCGTGGGCGCGGCAGGACTGGTCATGTTCGCCACGGTCGCCGCCGTCGGTATCAGCACACTGCGGAAGGTCGAGTTCGAGGGCACCCACAACCTGCTGATCGTCGCCGTGGCGATCGGCGTGGGCATGGCACCCGACGTGGCCCCGGACCTCTACTCCCGTTTCCCGGACGGTGTGCGCATCGTGCTGGGCTCACCGGTGACGAGCGCGACCTTGATCGCGTTCGGGCTGAACCTGGCCTTCAACCGGACCCGCCCGGCACGCACGGCGGATGACGGGGCTGGGGCAGGGGAAGGGGCAAGGGCTGGGAAGCAGACTGGGCCGGCGGCCACCACCCCGGCGGAATACGTTCAATAGCGCGGGTCCCAAGGCGATCGCGCAGTGCGGAAGGTCGCCCGGGCGAACGAGGCTGTCGCCCGGGCCCAGGCCTTCGAGCGGTGCGGTGCCCGGCAAGCACCGACAGAGCGCTCAGGTCGCTGTCGATACGTTCAGCAGTCCCTGGACCACCGACACGAAGACCGACTTCGCCCGGTCGATATCGTCCGGCGACTCATGGCGACGCAAGCAGTCGACGAGATGCCGAGCCGCGGTGGCGGCCTCGGGCGGACCTTCCAGGACCACCGCGCCCAGCGCCCGCTGGAGAAGGGCCTCGTCGTCGGAGCCGCCCCTCCCCGTGCGCTCGGTCAGGACTCTCGCTTCCGCGGCCCCGAGGAACTCCACGTAGATCTGGCGCCGTTGGGCGAGCGAGCGCTGCACCTGCTCGGACTGGATCGTGAGCCGGACGGACTCGAGCAGCGCGTCGGCCTGCCGGTCACCCGCGTGACGCGCCGCCTCGGCCTGCCTGAGCCCCGAACTACGGGCGTACCAACCCGTGACGATGCTGCCGGCGATTGCCGATCCCGCGGCGATCAGCGCGACTCCCCATTCACTCATCTCGCCATCCTCTCGGTCCTCAGGGACAGCAATCAACGCGCGGTACGATCGGATCATGTCGCCGGAGGACACCGAGGAAACCCCCTCTACCTGCGAAAACAGCACATCCCGCCCGCCGCTCGACGCTAAAATGGACAATTATGGCGACGGGCGACGGGCGACGGGCGACGGGCGACGGGCGACGGGCTGTGCTTCTTGCCGCTCGGTCCGCGGTGGCCCTGTATCGCCTGCTCGACGTGGCCCCGGTCTTCGCCGGTGACGACCGGATCACTCGCCTTTTCACGCTGATTCCGGGCTCCGACTTCGGGGTCGACGTCCTGTCCGCCATCGACACGATCGGCGGTCGTACGCTGCCGTGGAGCGAAGCATGCGACCGCTCGTTCGACCTGGTGCTCACGGCGAGCCCCAAGGGCGACCTGAGTCTGCTGCAGGGCCGACATGTACTGCTGCCGCACGGCGCCGGCTTCAACAAGTCGATCCCGGACGAGGGTTCGGCCGATTCGGCGTCCGGCCTCGACCCGGCGTACCTGCTGCGCGTGGACACCGCCACGCCGACAGCGCTGCACGCGCTGGCGCACCCCGACCAGCTCGCCCGCCTGTCCTCCGTGGCTCCGCAGGCCGCCCGAAAGGCGAAGGTGATCGGGGATCCCACGCTGGACCGAATCCTCGCCTCACTCCCTCTCCGGGACCGCTACCGTGCCGCCCTGGGCACCGGCCACCGCAAGCTTCTCGCACTCGTCTCGACCTGGGGGCAGGAGTCCCTCCTGCGGCGACGCCCGGATCTGCCGGCCCGGCTCGCCACCCAACTGCCTTATGACGAGTACCAGTTGGCGCTCATCGTCCATCCCAACGAGCGGAGCCGGCTGGGCCGCTACGAGTTGGCCGAGCTGCTCGCCCCGGCGCTCGACGCGGGGATGATTCTCACGGACGCGCACGAGGAGTGGGCCTCCGTCCTGATCGCCGCCGACGCCCTGGTCACCGACCACGGTTCCACCGCTCTCTACTACGCCGCCGCCCAGGAGCGGCCCATCGTCGGCGTCGGACGGGGCGGCTCGGAACTGATCCCGGACAGCCCGATGGACGTACTCCTGCGCCAGATACCGGAGCTGGGTTCCGCCGACGCCGACGCTCTGACGGAAGCGCTGGAGGCGTACCGGCCGGGTACCGGTCGCGCCGCCGCCCAGGCATCGTTCGCGCACCAGGGCGCGGCCCTGAGCCGACTGCGCACCGAACTGTACGCTCTCCTCGGGCTGTCCCCTCCGCCCTTCGACGCCCCCGCCCGGCTCCTGCCTCCGCCCGCTCCGGCCACCCGCGCACCCGCGGCGTTCGACGTCGACGCCGAGATCACCCCCGAAGGGATCCGTATCGCGCGTCGCCCCTTCGGCACCGGGACACCCGGACACCACCTGGCCGCGGAGCACGGCGCCGTGAGCGAGGCGCTCACCCGTTCCGCGGGCGTGCTCTACCAGCGCCCCCTCCCGCCCTCCGCGTCCCCCGCTCCGACCGACCTGCCGTGGTCGTCGGGCGGCTGGACCCGGCACACCCTGTCCGAGTACCCGGGCTGCCATGTGGCCGCGATCGTGCGGCCGTCCGGCCCGTGCCTGCTCGACGTCCGCGGCGATCCGCAGTCGTACGCCCTCCAGGTCGAGCCGCATCGCGAAGGCGGCCGGATCGCACATCTCGACCCGGCCGTCGCGGTATCGGCCGTGCACGCCTGGCTGATCGCACATCGAGCGAGGCCCGCCGCGCCAACCGGGCTGACCTGCCTGATCGGTGACCGCTCCTTCGCCGTACGACTCCGCCCCGCGACGGACGAGGAGACCGGGCAGCCGCTATAGGTCCGCTCAGGCCAGACCGTTGCGCCGCCGGATGTCGTGGGCGGCCGCACGGTGTTCCGCGGCTCGATCGCCCCGCCCCGCCGCCTCCTCCAGCCGGCCCAAGGCGTCATGGACCCGCGCCTGATCGAAGTCGGAACGCCGCTTGCGCGCCCCCTCCAACGACTCCTCGTACAGCCGTCGTGCCTCGTCCGTGTGCCCGAGGCGGGTCAGAACTCCGGCGAGTGCGAAGCCCGTACGCCGGCTCATCCGCTCGCGCCGCTGCGTCACCGCCTCCGCGTGCGCTTCCGCCAGAAGCCGGTGCGCCGTCTCCAACTCGCCTAGTTTCAGCTGGGCTTCCCCCATGCGGTAGGTCTGCAACATGGCACCGTAGGGATTGGGGATCGCGAGGTGTACGTCGCGGGACCGGGCGAAGTCCGACACGGCGGCGGCCCACTCTCCTCGCGCGCCGTTCAGCATGCCCCGGAACTCCAGCACCGAGGCCCGCAGCTTGCGGTCCCGTACGTCGTCGCCCAGCAGCGCGAGGGCGGCCTCGGCGGAGGCGAGTTCACGGTCCGCGTCGCCGAGCTCCCCCGACTCCCAGAGAGGGCGCGCCAGTTGACAACGGGTGCGCACCAGCCACGCCGCGTTCTGCCCGTGCCGGACCGCGGCGGCCACCGCGAGCCGGAAGACCTGCACGACATCGGCCCGATGGGGATGATCCAGCGCATACGTCCACACGGGCTCGGACAGCGCCACGACCTCCGCGTCCAGCCCGTGGTCGTAGGCCGCACGGGCACAGGCGAACAACGCGTGCCGTTCCTCGTGGAGCCAGCGGGCGGCGCGTACGGCGCGCGCGGCCCGGTCCGCGTCATCCGCGGCCTCCTCCGGATCGGCCAGAGCGACGTCAGGCGCGCCGAGCACCGGGGCGAGTACGTCCGCTACGACGAGCCGCCGACCGGCAGCGAACCGGTCCGCGCGCTGGGCCTGACGGACGTACCAGCGCAGCACCCTCGTCCGCGCTGCGGACACCTCTCCTTCCTCGGCATCGCTACGGGACCGACGTAGAGCGTGCGCGCGCAGCGGCCCGGGCAGCCGCAGCCGACCGTGCCCGTCCCCCGCTTCCCCTGACTCTCCCGGCATCACACGCAGGTCCAGCAGCCCCGCCCTGTCGAGCTCTTCGAGGGCGGCCTCGCAGGCCTCCTGCCCCGACCCGAGCAACGCGGTGGCGGACTCCACGGTGAACGTCGCCCCGGGATGATGCGCCAGCAGCCGGTAGAGCAGCGCCGCCGGGCCGGACAGGCGACCGTAGGCGGTGTCCCAGACCCTCTCGACGCCGGACACCCCCTTGTCGGTCAACTCGCCTTGCAGCTCCGGGATCAGACGGGACAGCGGCCGCAGTCGATGGGCGCGCACCCACCGCCCCGCGACATGCAGCGCCGCGGGCAGACCGTCACACAGCCGGACCAACGCCCGTACGGCTTCCGGATCTTCGGCGAGCCGGTGGTCCCTGACGATCAGCCCGAGCAGTTCCGCCGCGGCCCGTTCCGCCAGCGGAGGCAGCGGGAAGTCGACGGCGGTGCCGTCCTCCAGGTCGTGGAGCGGACCGTGGCTCGCGACGATCACCAGGCTCCCGCCCGACGCCGGAAGGAGCGGGACGACCTCCGAGGCGTATCTCGCGTTGTCCAGGATGAGAACCAGCCTGGCCTGAGAGGTCTTGTTCCAGTACTGCCTGCACCGCGCCTTGAACTGCGCCTCCAGCAAAGCCGGCTCCACATCGAGGGAGCCCAGAAGCTGCGCCAGCACGTCACCCGGGTCCAGTACGCCGTCCAGCCGGAAGTCGTCGAGGTCCACCGACAGCACCCCGTCGGGGAAACGATCGAGCGAGGTCCTGGCGATCAGCCGGGCCAGTTCCGTCTTCCCCAGCCCCGCCGGCCCTCTCAGCGACAGCACCAACGGCCGCGAATGCCCCCGCCATTCCTCCACCGCACGAACCGCCCGCTGTCTCTCGTCCTCACGATCGACGAAGTGCACGGGTTCCGGCGGAAGTTCAATCCTCATACGACCCCTCTCAGGCACCGTCCAACAGCCCACTCTAGAGCGGTCGTTCATGACATCCGCGACCGTGGGGACCCGACAGGCGAAGCTGGCCGCTCCCTCGGATCGTGAGGTCGTTCGTCACGAAACGATCAAGGTCATCGGTGAATCCGACGCCGCTGACACGACGCTGCCCGGACGACCCGGACGACATCCCGGCTCGCGGCCGTGGCCCGTGGGGCCGCGACCGCGGCCATCGGTCACCGGTCACTCGCCGTGGTAAAGGCGGGTCAGGTCGATCAGCTGAATGGTGGGGTCGTTCTTGGCGAGGTGGTGCAGTTCGTCGGTGAAGCCCGCGCCGCTGAACTCATCGAAGACGCCGAAACCAAACACGGACCGGGACGGCGCCGTGAACCAGCGCCTGAGCATGGGTGACCTGCGCGCTGCGGAGTGGTCCGGGCCGTTCAGACACCCACCTGCCCGGGACCCCGAGCGCGGCTTCCGACGCTGACCAACACCTTCCCGAAGATGCAGCCGAGCCCCCATCCTCGGCCTTGTGCTGTGAGGGCTCGGCGTCCTTCGATCATCCGGTCCGCCGTGGTACGGCAAGGTGCGGGAAGTAGCCCTCCTCGGCCGGGCCAGGCCCTGGCCCGGCCACGCTGCCGCTCATCGCTGAGCCGGTGATACCGGCGCCAGGCACGCTCGTCACCGGCGAGGGCCGCATCGTCGAGCCCTCCGATGAAAAGCTCCATGTCTCGGTAGCCGGCACGGGAACCCGAAGCCGGCACACGCAGCCATCGCTCGGGATCGTCCACCTCCTCGACCTCGGGCCCGGCGTCGTCCAGGCCCTCGGTGAACGTCGGCCGGCAGTCTCCGGTGGACAGATCGAGCCGACCACCGGACTCAGCCGGATCGCCCTCCAGCAGCATGGCGAGCATCTCCAGATCGCCTGCCGGCGGGCGCAGGACCGCACCAGGTCAGGCAGTGTTCAAGAACTCCCGGGCCGCCCATCGTCCAAAACCTCAAACCTCTGACCGACGCATTCCGATACACAGGTCAAGAAGTCGATCCAGCACCGGACCCCCAGCACGAGAACGAAGAAACCCCAGGTCAAAGGCGCGACCTGGGGTTCAAAGAGAGCCGCCTTCGGGATTCGAACCCGAGACCTACGCATTACGAGGGCCTGCAAGATCGTGACGGTCGCTGACCCGTGATCACGCTCGATCCGCCTTTCCCTGGTCAGAGACTTGCAGAGCTCGATGGCATGACGCTTGATCCAATAGGTGCTGAACCGTCCGCTCACGCATCGCTCACGCATTCCGCGTGCCTGGCCGGGACTCCGGAGGCGACTTCCGCGGCAGCGGCCCACTCACCATGGGCGGCTGACCGCAGACTCGGTTGGGGACAAGAAGCAGATCGAGAACCAGGTCGAGCGCTGCCGCCCCGGGACCGCCGACCGCCTGATTATGAGGGCCGAGGCTCAGTCGTCGTAGCACTCAGTGACGACGAACCGCGTCCCCTCAAGCACCCCTCCGACACGCACCTCGGCCCACTTGGCAAGCAGGTCCGGCTGACCTTCGACCCGGTTCAACAGATCGGCAAGCACAGCCTGTCACCCTTCCCGCAGAGCTGATCCGCCTCGCACGCAGTAGAGGCGCCTGGCACGGTCAACACGACCACGCAGGGGGCCTTTCGCGTGTCCTGGCTCGCCTGTCACCCGCAGGCAGCAATCCGTCCGAGAACTCCTGACAAACTCCCGCAACGCCAGCACACTGCTCCACATGCCATCACACCAACGGGAGCGCGCATGGCCAGCAACCCCTACTTCAACCAGCCCTTAACGCCGGCCCGGCCGCGCATGTTCAACTCCACCCTCGCCAAGGTCGTTTGGACGCTCGTGCCGATCATCACGCTCGGCCTGGCCGCCGCCGTCCCGTTCGTCGTCGCCGCGGTCAAGGGAGTGGTCAAGCCGTGGCTGGCGGTCGGCTACGTGGTCGGCGAGATCGTGATCATCGGCGTGGCGATGGCGATCTCTCCGTCGCCCGACGACAGCAACCCGTTCGCGGGGTTCCTGCTGGTGCTGTTGATCATCACGGCGGCGACGCACACGGCGCTCCTCGACAACGAGAAGATCGCCATCGGGAAATAGGACGGGACGAAATCGCCCGCCTACCGATGCCGAGCAGGCGGGCAAGTCGCCTGAATGAGGCGCCCATTTCGCCCCAAGTGCCGTACGAGTGCCAGCACCGCCAGGAACCCGCAGGTCGCAGCCCGCGAACCGCATCCCTTATGCGGTTGAGATCATCACATCGCGGCCGATTTACCTGCGGATCACAACTCGGATATATCCCCTCCATGCGACGTGCAGCCGGTACACATGGCGCAGTCTCCAACACGCACGCCCAGGGGGACCATGCACACCCGCACAACTGCCGCAGCCTCAGCCCTGCTCCTCGCCTCCCTCGCCGCCTGCCAGAGCAGCAGCGACGAACCAGCCGCCAGCGAAGGCAAGGCCAGTACGTCGAAGCCGTCGTCCGCCGCGAAGACGAGCGCCGAGCCGAGTCCGACTGCGGACACACCGACAGCGGGATGACCACGGTCGCCCCCGTCACCCCCGGCGGGGGCGACCGTCGCACGAGCGCCCAGCCGCCCCCTCAGCACCCCAGGCGACACGAGAGGGCGGGTACGGGCCCGACCGGTACGCGTCTCCCTGCCAGGGCCTCGACGCTTCGAAGGCCCCGCGCCAGCGCGAATCCCCTTGGCAGAGGCGGGCAATCGGACCATCACATACTCAAGGTCGCAACACAGACACATCCCCTCCACACGAGGCGCACACAGCAGGATGATGCCGATCACGCACCAACCGTCCTTGGGGGGACTCATGAGTGACCCACGCCACCGCCCATGCCCGACTTCCTGCCCCCGCCGCCGACGCCGAAGAGGTCCCGCACCAACGCCGTCATCATCGGCTCAGCCGCCGCCGTGATCGCCGCAGTGGTCGGGACCGGCATCATCGTCGTGCAGTCCGGAAACGACGACAGCAAGCCAGCCGCCACCGCCAAGCCGAGCGCCATGGACGAGGACGTCACGGCCGCTGACGCCGACGAACCGACCCCGGAGCCGACGTACGAAGAGATCGGTGTCGACAGCTTCACGATCGAGCTGCGCACCACCGAGCGGCAGTGCTTCGGGTCGGCGGGCTGCAACGTGACGGTCGAGCCGGAACTGACCTACTTGGGCGACAGTGGGGCCATCGACCCGGACGCCGTGTACGAGATCACCTACGAGGTCCGGGGCGACCAGTCAGGCCCGGTCATTGAGACGGCCGAACTGTCGGACCAGACGAGTCTGAACTACACGCCGTCACTGATCAGCACGGCTTCGCCGGGGACGAAGGTGTCGGTGAAGATCACTGACGTGTTGGCGCGAGGGTACTGAGGCGCCGCAGGCCAAGCGTGAAGCGGCCCCGCCCGTTTTCCCGGGCGGGGCCGTCGTCATGCGGTGGGCTACTTCCCGCGCGGCTTACGCGCCCTCCTGAGGCTCACCGGCCCCACTGCCCCAACGAGTCAGTCACAGGCTCCAGAAGACCCGCCAGGACCCCTACGGGTTGCCGGTCCCGGGCCGCACTCTCGACAGCCCTCAACCGCCACGCAACGCTGGAACGCCAGCCACGCGCTCTCTGCGCCACCGGATGTTGCGGATTTTGCGCAGCCACCACAGATTTCACAACCGCCGCGAGCAGCGAGCCGGGATCCGCCGGACTCCACTGCTCGCCACCGAGGTGAACGACAGACAGCTATGCGGGGCGCATCGCACCCACGTTTGATTGAGACCAGAATTGAGACCACGGACAGCCGCTGCGAAATATGGGCGTCGTCGTCCGGCTCCCACAAACGAAAAGCCCAGCTCAGAACTAGTCTGAGCCGGGCTCCAGGAGAGCCGTCTTCGGGATTCGAACCCGAGACCTACGCCGTTACGAGGGCCTGCAAGATCGTGACGAGTGATGCCGAGCGATGCTTGACGGTTCGATTTTGCCTGGTCAGCGACTTACGGCTCAACAGGCAATCCGTCCTGTGGCGGCCCGTGCCGCGTCGTCCGCTCACGCGTGGCGGGCCCGTACTCCGTCATCGCCCAGGAGGCTGTCTTGCCCTATGAGATCACCGTTGCCCATCTGGTCTGTCAGCTCCAGACCTTCGATCCCGACCTGCCCGTGTCCTTCGCCATCAACCCTGACTGGCCCCAGACCCACCACATCGGCCGCATCGTGGAGATCAGCGGATCGAACGGAGCCATCTACATAGCCGAGAACGGCAAAGAGAGCGTGCTGCCGCCCTCCGTCCGCGACCAGTTGGCCTGGTCCGACGTATGACCGGCCGGCCGCCCTCGTACGCAACCCCTCCCGTCGACCGGCTCCCCGCCCCATCTGGTCCTTGGTGACCTGGTCCGTCACCCGAGGCCACGATCCGTACGCGGCTACTTCCTCCGCCACGTGCCTCCGCATCCCGCTCAGCCGGATCCACACGGTATGGGATCCAACGTGAAGCCCGGCCGGCTACGCCCCGGCTCCGTCCTGCTGAGCTGGAAGCCCGGCCTCGCAGACGGAATGGATGTTTCCGCCACCTCGGGCTGACCTCGGCGGAGGTCCTCCTCGCCAACTGGCCTGGCGTACACGGAGAAAGGACCCGCGTCGTGCACCCCACGGTGCACAAGGTCCTCGGCCCTCACGCCGCTCGTCTGTGGCCACCGACCCGCTGCGCCTCACCAGCCACCTGGCGACTCGCTGACATACCAATCGCCGCAAACGCCGAGGGGCTGCCCCAAATTCGGGCAGCTCCTCGTCGCGTTGAGACATCGCACTCCTGTCTCGGACGGCCAAGTGCCTTTTTGCCCTGCGGAAGTCCAGAGCCAAGAGTTGAGCCTGGCGAGCGCTATTGGCTTAGGTCGGCGCCAAGGGTCGTTGAGTCGCCGGGGCTGATGGACAATCCAGCCGCAGAGGACACGATGGGCAGTTCGGTGTCGGGTGCGCTCTGCCCCCGGGGGCGGGGGCCAGAGAATTCGTCCGCTCGTCCGCTCGCACACGAGCGGCGTCGAGCAGCGTCCGCGTGAGGTCGGCCAAGTGCCTGACATCGGTGCTGTCGAGCACGGTCTGATGGAGCTGGTCCCATGCCCCAGTGCTGGACCAGATCCGGAACCGACGATGCGCGGTGGACTTCGACATCCCGAAGCAACTCGGCAGGCGACGCCACGGACACCGGCTGGTCAGCACATAGACAATCGCGGCGAACACGTCCTCATCGGCGACGTTCTGCGTTACGCCGCCCTGAACACGCAAGATCGGCGGAGGCAGCAGGGGCCGGGCGATCTCCCAAAGACCATCCGGAACGATCCATCGCCAGCGGTTCAGTGCCATGTCTGGCCAACAGCCAACCTGCCGAGCGAGACACGGCCTTCGCGCCATGCACGGGTACGGCGTCCGGCACTACCTCCGCCGGTTCGTGAGGCAGTGTTCCCGCTACCGAGCGTCGCAGACGGTCACAGCGCTGCACGGCTTCCGCCTGACAAACCCGCCGGCGCGCTCACGAGCGCGGCTAAGGCTTGCCCCGTAACTGATCTTGGACCTGGTGAGGGCAAGGTCGGCTGAGGTGCCGCCCGTTGGCCTATCCGGCGAGGGCGAGGTTGTGCAGGCGGGCGATGCCGAGGATGGCGTGGCGGACACCGTCGCCTTTGAGTCGGCAATCGCACAGGATCTTCCAGTCCTTCATGCGGGCGAAGGTGTGCTCGACACGGGCCCTGACCTGCTTGCGTGAGCGGTTGTGCTCCTCCTGCCAATCGGGGAGCTCTTGGCTCTTGCGGCGGCGGTGCGGGACGACCAGCCCAGTGCCCTGGTAGCCGCCGTCGGCGATGGCCACCTCGTCCGCTCACGCATCGCTCACCCGCGAGTACCTCGAACTCGCAGGAGGCCGCCATCTTTGGACCCCCGTTGTCCCACGAAATCCCTCGTCTGCGGTTTCATCGAACCCCTACGGCGACGGCTCACCAGCGGAGCCGCCCGGCGGTCCCAGATCGGTCCCGGAAGGCCCGCTCACTGCGGGGCAGATGTGTTGGGCGCAAACGTGCTCAATACGGGCCGTCGAGTCGTCCGTGCGGAGCAGGAGTACGAATTCGCACCCTCCCACCATTCCGTTCTCTTTCACCAGCACTCTCAGGCTGGAGATCTGGGCCGCGCTCGTCGCCCGCTTGAGGACGATCGGCGTGGGGTGACCGGCGATGGAGAAGGTCCTGACCATGGGGGCCTGTCGCATTCCGAGCTGCCATGTTAGCCAGCTGCTGACGACGACGCCGCTACCCCGAAGGATGTCCTTGTCCACCGAGAGTCGGACGCCAAAGACGTTTCCCGCGGGATCGACGGCCATCCTCGCCGGCCGCGCCGGCTCGCTTTCCTCGATCGGGGTAGCCCCTCGCGCGACCAGCTCGATCAAACCGTCCTCTGTGATGCCCACCCTGTCGTCCAGCAGGCATTGGTGCAGGCGCCACGGGGTCACCGGGTAGCGCTCGCCGACCTGCGAGAAGAGAGCGTCCTTGGGTAGTGGCCCCAGTTCGGTCAGCACGGCGACTAGGGCCTCCATGGCGTTCGGGTACGGAGTGACGTTCAGGTGCGGCCATTCGGCCAGCGCCCACTTCCCCTCCAGACGGAGCTGCACGAATCTCTCGTCCCGCCTGAGCGCCTCGGCGACGGAGGGCTTCCGCCTGATCCCAGTCGGCTCCAGCAACTCCTCCGCGCGGCAGGGTTCGCCATGCGCCAGGAGGAAGAGGTAGGCCGCGTCCCTTCCGCGGGCGCGGCGGCGCAGCCAAGTTCCCCCGAAGCCAGGCACCAGAGGGCTATCCGGATGTTCGAGCAGATCCAGCAAGGGGACCTCGTCCGGTACTCCGGCAGCCGCGAAGGTCACCGCTACATCCTCCCCACGCAGCGGTGCCTCCTCCATTCCTCTCCGAAGCAGCGCTTCCAGGGCGCCGGGGCTGCGGGTCCACCAGCCGCGCAGACGACCAGCCCACGTCAATGGGTGCTCCGCCCCGACCGCTTCGACAAGAGACCCCACGCCCATCTGGTCACGTACGCCCAGCACCGCCGCCACCTCTGACTGGGGCACGGCCGAGCGCTCGGTGAGGGTGGTGAGCCGATCACGCCAGTCACCCACGAAGGCGTCGGCGAAGGCGCAGAGATGCTCCTGCGCCTTCAGGAGCAACTGGCGGACCCGTTCGCGGCTCACCTCATACTCCTGCCCGATACTTCCGAGGGTCTTACCGTCGGCACGATCCTCGATCATGCGACGTGACCGGGCAGGAAGCGCACCGAAAGCAGCTTGAAGCCAGTCGTCGTCCCTCGTCATGGCGGAACCCCGTTCAGCCATCGGTGACGTGCGCGCTGATCAGACCAAGCCGCTTCGCGATCCGCTCGTTGGTCGCCTTCTGCTCCGGGGTGATCTTCCGAACGAACGAGTCCACCGTGCAGATGACCCACGGCAGGGCATCGCCGCCGGCCTGCGACGCGATGGCCGCCCACGCGAGATGCTTGAAGTCGCGCATGGGCGCCCAGGCGAAGCGCCGCTCGATCTCCTCGTCGTCCTCGTGGCGAATCGTCACGCAGAGCGGCTTGATGTCGAGCGTCTCAAGGTCGACGTTCCAGCCGTGACCGAGGGCCTTGTCGACGAGAGCGCTGACCGGAGTGGCCGGCTTGACCACGAGCGGAGCCCACTTGCCCACCCCGTAGGTCGCCCGGATGTACTCCTTCATGGGCCTGTCCTTGAGCCACGGCCGGACGTTCTCCGGCTTCCCGATGAACGGGAGGAGCCGTCCTCCCACCTCGGGGTCGGAGGTCCACGCCTGATAGTGACGGGTGCGCTCGGTGTCCGTGAGATAGGTCCAGTTGAGGTCGGCGGCCCGCTTGTAGAGGAGACGCACGACTTCTTCTTCCAGGTCCGAGGGGATCGCGTACTTGGTCATTCGATTCCAGTCGTCAGAGGGAACTGAAGGCGAACCTCGTCCGCCTTGGTCTCAAGGTCCGCAGCGTCCTGGATCCAGTGGTCCATCAGCGACCCGACGGTCTCGTCGCTGAATTGGATACGGGAGGCATGCGGCATTCGTACGCGCAAGTGCTCGCTCTCCTGGGCCTCCAGCGATCGCCGGAGGTCCAAGGTCGCCGCCACCCTGCGGATGTCGGTCACGAAGTCGAGGACCCTCAGGGCCTCCTTGCCAGGGCTGAGTCGGAGTCCGCGCCCGAGTTGCTGGACGAAGATCCGCCGACTGTGTGTGACCCGCAGGAAGGCGATGAGGTTCACGTCCGGGACGTCGACACCCTCGTTGAAGACGTCGACACACGTGATCACCGGCACCCGGCCGAGCCGGAACTCATTCAGCAGTATCTGGCGTCGCTGCCGCGGGAGTTCGCTGTGCAGGAAGGACGCGTTGGCCCACGCCGCGTCGGACGAGGCGAACAACCGGGCCATGTGCTCGGCGTGCTCGATGGTCTGACAGAAGACGATGGCCCTCGGCTCCGTCGTGGTCCGCCACGCCTCACGGAAGTGCTCGATGATCTCCTCGTCGCGCTGCGGCAGGAACAGGGACTTGTTGAGGTCCTTGATCGACTGACCGTGCACACTGGCGTCCCGGACGGCGTTCCAGTCGACGTTGTCGACGTACAGCCGGTAGTCGACGGCGGAGAGGAAGCCAGCGGCCATGCCCTCCGCGATGCCCATCTTGAAGCTTGGGTATCCGAAACGGGAGGTGATGTCGAACTTGTCACCGCGCCAGGGTGTCGCCGTCACGCCGAACTGCTCAGCATCCCCACACAGATCGAGCAATTCCGCAAACCTGCCGGTCTCGGCCACGTGGTGCGTCTCGTCGATCATGATGAGGTCGGGTCGGTAGCCCACGCGTACGACGGCACTGAGAACGGATTCGACCGTTCCGACCACGACTCCGTCGAGGCCGCCGGGGCGGCTTTCTCCCGTGAGCAACCGCGTGGGAACGGACTTGGGGATGTGCCGCCACATCGCCTTCTCGAGCTGGGCGACGAGGTCCTTCATGTGTGCGACGACGAGAATCCTGGCGTTCGGATTGGCCTTGAGGTGACGGCTGATGATCTCCCCGCCCACCACGGTCTTGCCGAGACCCGTCGCGAGGACGAGCAGCGCGGTGCCGTTGGCGTCGAGGTCCCGGACCACCGCGTCCGCCGCCTCGGCCTGGTAAGGGCGCAGGGCGTACTTCGCGGGAACGGTCTCGGGCATGCGGTCCCCGATCGACCTCAGGGTCGCGCCGTGCCAGACGGTGATCGGCACACCGACTCCGTTGAGCGCCACACGGCGGGCCTCCGCCACCGCGTTGATGTCGGTGTTGGTGACCAGGATGGCCTTGTCCGCGCGGTAGCGCGTACGCGCGCGCTCAAGGTCGTCGACTCCGCTCCGGTCGACCTTCCCCCCGGCCTTCCACTTGCACTGGAAGACCCATTGCTCTCGGCCGCGTACCGCCAAGAGATCCGCGCCCTGGTCGCCGGCGCCGTCGATAACACGCACGTCGTTGAAGCCGAGGTACCAGAGGGCCCGTTCGACGGCATGCGTGAGACCCGCTGGCCCTCCCCTCAGCAACTCGTCCGCCGAGAGGAAGACGGCGCTCACTTCTCCTCCGCGAGGTCGTCGGCCAGCAGACGAATACTCAGCCTCGTCCGCAGCAGCTGGTCCGGAAGGCTGGCCCCGGCGTAGGTCGCCTGCGTCGCGATATCGGAGAGGTAGCCGACCGTGCGCGCGAGGCTGAGCCGCCGCGCGGACGCGGAGGCGACACCCTCGTAGACGCCCTGGAAGACGCGGTTGTCCATGAACAGCGACGGCAGCGACTCGACGAGGCGAACCAGGAAAAGGGCGGGCACGTGCAGCAGGAACTCACCGCTCGCACCGAGGTCGGTCGTACGGGTGACCTTGCCGTTGGCGATCATGGTGTGCTCGGTGTAGGTGAGTTCATCGGGCGAGAGAAACTGAAACGCCTTCCCCGGTTCGCCGGCGCGGTCCAGCTCGGACGCCATGCGGCGACGGACCTCGGCCAGCAGTTCCTTGGCCTCGGCACTGATCATCTCGGCGTCCAGAGCGCTGGCGGGCAGCGATTCCGCCCGGATCGCCGCGATGAGCTCCGAGTGGCTCCACTCCGAACTCGTCTGCACCCTGAGCAGCACGGCGATCTCCGCGAGCAGCAGATCCGCCGGGTCCGCTCCGAACCTCTGGAAGATCGGATGATCGAGGTCGAGGAACGCCACGAGGGCGTTGCCGCCGCGCTGGTCCAGCAGGACGGGAGTGGGGTGGAGGTTCTCGTCGGTCAGGCTTCCCACCGTGAGCCGACGCGCCTCGACCTCGACGAAGCCGACGCGCGGGTGGCCGAAGGAGCGACTCAAGCCCGGGTAGGTGGTCGAGTTCTCGGTGTAGCGCGTGACGCGTTCCTGCCGCGTCTCCTTACGCTTCTCCGGGGTCGGCGCGGCCGGAGCGGACTCGCCGTCCTTCGGGGACTGTGCCTGGGCACCGGGCTTCGTCTCGTTCGGACCAGTCGCGGGGGAATTCGGACTGCCGATTTCCGCGCCGTCGAAACCAAGCGCCTCCATCACGGCCGCCTCGTCGGGCTTTCCCGGGGTGGCGGCGGCCGCCTTCGCGTTCTTGCCCCTGCTCTTGGTCGCCTCGTGGTCCTCGACCGCCTGCCACCAGCGCTCATCGGTCTGGTAGTCGGGGTTGCCCCGGTGGAACTCATGTCCCCACCGACGGGTGTCGTCGTGGATCGGCTTGCGGCCGTCTCCCGGGACCAGGTACCGCAAACCGGCGTCGTTGCGACGGTATCCCTTGAAAAGGAGCGCGAGCGGGCTGGTGTTCTCCTCGTACTCAAGGTTCGCCGCGCGCTGGGGCAGCAGCGGCGCGACCCCCCTCACGATCTCGACCGCCGAGCGCCAGCTGCGGTCGCCGTACTCGAAGGCGTCCTTCTGGTACGTGACCGGGACGTGGTCGAGGTGGATTTCCCCGATGATGCGGCCGCCCTGGTGGGCGAGGTCCACCGGATACTCCGGCTCCTCGTTGCCCACCGCTCCGTCAGGGTTGCGCCAGGTGAACAGCTGCTTGTCCCAGCGGAGGATTTTGCGGCCGTTGCGCAGGAAGTCGATCCCGTAATCGTGCTTGTGCATGTAACGCTGGATGCCGAGCCACCCGTGCACCCGGCGCTCACGAACGGTGAGCCGATCGCTCCCGCAGTCCTCGCAGGCGTCGCGATCAGTGAGCTGCCACTGTCCGCAGTCACCACAGGCGAGACCGTTCTCCAGCTTCTGGTCGATCTCGATGTAGGCGGGAATGCGCTCCTTGTTGTTGTAGAGGACCGAGCGGTCGTCTCCCCAACGGCAGTGCCGGACAGGCTTCACCTGGAAGCCGCCAACCCACAGCTCGAAGGGACGGTTCAGGAACATCCAGGAGTAGACCTGTCCCAGGATGTTGCGCAGGGCCGAGCCGTTCTTCTGCAGCCACCGAGCGCGCGTGGGATGCAGGCGGCTGATAACGATACGCGTGCCGTGCTCGTTGGGATCGACCTTCGGCTCCGTGATGTCCTCGGCCTCGAAGTCGTCTCCGATGCGGTCCAGGTCGATCTCCACACCGATCCACTCGGTGTCGCCCTGGCGTGTGGTCAGGACGCGCGTACGCTTGCCGAGCCGCGCCGTCGAGACGTTGAACCCCATGCCGAAGAGGCCGAGTTTGTCGTGCATGTCGTTGCCCGACCAGCCGGCCCGTACGGCCCGCTCCAGCCGGTCGTACGTCATGCCGCGACCGGTGTCGGTGATCACGAGCTGTCCCTGCGTGGAGTCGGGGAGCTCGACGCTGACGCGATACCCGCCCGCCCAGGGGGTCCCGGATCGATGGATCTCCGTGAAGTCGTCGAAGGCGTTGTCGATCAGCTCCGCGATGCACTGCCACTCGTCGAACTCGATCTCACCGAGCATGCGCAGCACACGCGCGGAAGGAGTGATCTTCATAGGTGGACCCCCTACCTGTCCTCGTCTCGCGTGGGCACGCCGAAGGAAGCCCTGCCGCGGGCAGCGCTTCGGCGCGCGGCTCGGGTAGAGCCGTACGCGTGATGAAGAGGGTAGAGGGCACCACTGACAGTCGGCGGTAAGTTCCCTGCCACTCCGTCCACTTGAGGGGTCTACGGCACGTTGCGGGATCCGGCCGCCAACCGTCGCAACCGCAAGGTCCCCCGACGATCCGCAGCGTCGGTGGCAGACGCCGGCGGTCCTTGGGAGACTCCTCCCGTGATCCGTGAACCCGCCGAGGTATCCGTAGAGCCCGATGGGCACGTCGAACTACCGTTGGGGCTGTTGGCCGAGGCTGGCGTCAACGTTGGGGACGACCTGCTCGCGTTCAGCGACGGCGACGGGCGTATCGTCCTGCGCCGGGCCTCCGACGCCATCGATGATCTTCTGAATCACGGAGCGTTGTGATCATCCCGTGCCGCAAAGTCGCGAACGGCCGCGGCGACCCGGCCCGCCGCTTGCACGGGATCTTCGTGCTCCCAAATTCTGATGGCGTGCCATCCCGCCTCCGCCAAGAACTGGTCGGTCTGGGCGTCCCTGGCCCGGTTTCCGTCGATCTTGGCACGCCAGAAGTCACTGTTCGTGCGTGCTGGTCGGCAGTGATCGGGGCACCCGTGCCAGAAGCACCCGTCCACGAAGACGGCGACACGGGCGCGGGTGAAGACGAGGTCGGCGGTTCGCCGCACCCCGGGAAGCGGCCGCACCGACACTCGGTAGCGCAGACCCTCACGGTGCAGCAGTGAGCGGATACGGAGTTCCGGTGCCGTGTCGCGGCCTCGGTTACCGCGCATCGTTGACCGCGTGGCAGGGGACGACGCCCACGACCCTTCCGGGAGAGGACGCTCTCCAACCAATCCCCGGTCCTTGGCGATCCGCCATGCCTGTTCGAGATTCGCCGCACGCGTCAGGTGCTCCACTTCCCCGACATACAGGGCGGGCGAACGCCCGTCCTCCGACCAGCGGAGATAGGCCCTGATCCGACGAGTCCTGGGCAGCAATTTCAGCGTGATCGAGGCCAGCGCGTAGTCGCCGTCCTTACGCTTGACATAGCGGCCCTCCCGACCACCCGCGGCACGATCCTGCTCGGCGACGATCGCCTTCCTGGTCCGTCCCTGCCGTCCCCGCCAGGCCCTCTCCGGCGGCGGCTTGTCCTTCCACCCCACTTGCCGGGATTCGGCGGCGTCGTTCACGAGCGCCGTTCCGCGTCGTCGAGGGCTTTCGCGACGGCGCTGGTGAACACCTCGCCCAGCTTCACGGGAACCGCGTTGCCCAGCTGCCTCATGCGTTCACCACGCGGGCCCGCCATGCTCCAGTCATCGCCGAATGTCATGACCCGGGCAGTCTCGCGCACGGTCATGTACCGGTGCTCGGGGCGCAACTGACCGGTCTTCTCGTCACGCACCAAGTTGTCGAGCTGCATGACCGACTCGCCACCGGGCACACCGTGCACTCCGGCCTTGACGGTCTTGGCCGGCCGGTCAAGTTCGTTGGGCGTGTGCCCATCGTAGATCCTGGCTCCGGGCCACCCGATGTGGTCGGGGAATCCGCCCTGTTCCGTCGTCTTGTCCAACATGCCGGTGTTGATCTCGGGGAGCCCCATTACCGCGTCTCGAAGGGTGAGCCATGGCTGGAGCTCCTCATCACCGCTCTCGAACGACAGCTGCTCATTCGCGTAGCGCGAGGTCACCAGATCGATGACGCGCTTCGGAATCTTGGCGCCCGCCTGCTTGTGGCGGTCCCAGTAGGAGCCTTCGAGGATCGTCCGCGCGAGGGCCGCATGGGAGTGGGTGCGCGCGACAGCGCGCTTGACCAGATCCGGGTCCACGCCTAGGTCAGCGCGGAACGCCAGGAGGATCACCCGGTTGCGGATCTGCGGCACCCCGTAGTCGGCGGCGTTCACGGCGTGTTGCGTGACCTCGTAGGTCTCCGCCGGATCGGTGTCCTTCGCGTCGAGCCGCTCCTGCAACGCGTGGTCGTGCTTCTGCCACGTGGCGCCCTTTCGGCGCTTCACGAACGGCAGGGACAGCTCGCGCTTGATGTACTCGAAGTAGGGATTGAAGGACGGACGAAGGAGCCCGCGGACGTTCTCACAGATGACAGCCTTGGGACGGATCTCACGAACCGCCCGGAACATCTCCGGGAACATGTTCCGCTCGTCCTCGTCACCCTTCGCGACTCCACCAAGGCTGAACGGCTGGCATGGTGGCCCGCCGGCCAGCAGGTCAACATCTCGATCCCTGAGGAAGCTCATGTCCAACCCTCGGACGTCGCCGGTGACCAGGGGAGGGTACTGGGGCCGCTCAACGGCGCCTGCGGCTTCGAAGCCCTCCGCGCGTTGCTGATCGATCTGGTCCAGCCATTTGGCCAGCACATCGGAATCGACGTCCGCCGGAAACGCCTCGAAGCGATTGCCCTCAAGCGTCTCGCACGCCCTCTTCGCGAACTCGTTCAGCAGCAGGTGCCGGAAGCCGGTGTTCGTGCTGGCTTGGACCAATCCGCCCCCGCCCGCGAAGAGCTCCACCGACGTCCGTTGCATTTTCCACTCCTAGCAGTTCAGCGCAGCCAGAACCATACCGCGGAGTAGGTGCTGATTGCGACCCATGCGCCACAGAAACTTGTGTGATGTCGTACGCTCCACAGCGGCAGAACCACGAAGAGGGCGACGGGGACCATGACGGCGACAGCAGGGGACCCGGAGGAGTCGACATTCCACCGAAGCTTCACCCTCAGCATCACGAAGGCACTCGGCGATCAGCTCGCGGCGGATCTCGCCAAACTGACCAGGGCCCCCTTGAGCGACGTGAGCATCAATCAGCTGCTGCAGCGTCCCGGTGTCTACCAGCTCCACCTGCACGACGATTTCGTCTACGTGGGGAAGGCCGAGAAGTCCCTGCCGGCGCGACTTCGACAGCACCTCAAGAAGATCTCGGGCCGGCGTGGAATCACGCCGAACGACATGAGCTTCTCCTGTCTGTACGTGGCGGAGGACTTCTCGGCCCTGGCGCCGGAGCAGCTGCTCATCAACCACCACAAGGACCTGGGCGAGATCCCGTGGAACAACAACGGCTTCGGCAATAGGGACCCTGGCCGCCAGCGGGACCACACCGCTCTCAAGCCCACCCACTTCGACGCCCTATATCCGATCGATCTCGACCGGCCGGTCGAGGGCCTCGTGGCAGGCGAGACAAACCTGCTCGACCTGTTGAAGTCGCTCAAGACGACGCTTCCGTACAACATCCGGTACGCGAAGTCGGGAGACTTGGAGAGCACAAAGCTCGTCATCACGGATGTAGATCTCTCAACCGACGCTCTCTTCAAGAGCATTTCGGCAGCGGCTTCTGGCGATTGGCAGATCACAGCGCTAGGGGGCTACGTCGTCATGTACGAGGACAACCCCACGGAGTACGCGAGCGCCTCGCGGTATTACCGGGGCGGACAGATAGTCCATGGAGTTCCACGCTTCGCTACCGAAGATGAGGGAGCGGGGGACGACGATTCGTCCACCCCGACCGGATCCTGAACATGCTTAGCAACCCCCGTCACCGGGCCTACGGCGACGGCGCGGACTCGTCGGCCTCTCTGAGATCGACTCGCGGGCCTTGAGGAGGGGGTTGGTGAGGGTTTCGAAGAACATCAGTTGGGTCTCCGGGCGGATGGCCGCGGCGATCGCCGACCGATCGGTGGCGTCGCGCGTAGCCGGACATACCGCAGGCTCAGCCCGGGCAGAGAGCAGGCATGGGTGATCGCATCGAGGAGTGGGCGACGCAGATCGCGAAGGCGGAACTGCGCAGCACGCTGCCGCGACGGTGGGCGCATACGCAGGGCGTGGCTGAACGCGCAGTCGAAGTAGGTCGGGTTCTCGGTCAAAACGCCGGCTTGCTCGTCGCCGCCGCCACTCTTCATGACGTCGGGTACGCGCCGCGGCTGGCCATCACGGGGTTCCATCCGCTGGACGGAGGCCGGTTCCTCCGTGACGAGCACGGGGCCGACGAGCGCCTCACGCGGTTGGTCGCGAACCACTCCTTCGCACTCCTGGAGGCGAGGAGCGCGGGCTGCGGGATGAGCTGGCGGCGGAGTTCCCGTTGTTGGAGGAACCGCTGTTGGTGGACGCCCTCGTGTACTGCGACATGACGACGACGCCCGACGGCGGCCGGACCACAGCGCCAGAACGGGTCGCGGAGATCGTCGGCCGCTATGGCGCGGACAGTACGGTCGGGCGGTTCATCCGGCGGGCGGCGCCGGAGATCTTCTCCTCCGTCGAGCGGATCGAAGCCGCCCTGGCAGCTCACCCAAGGTAGGGGTAAGCGCCGGCGAGGTAGTCGCCGATCTGCTGGCGCATGCTGGCGTGGACGTCGTACTGGTCGAGGTCGGCGGGCTGGACGAAGCGGACGCCGTCGGCCTCGTCGTTGATCGTGGGTGCTCCGCCGACAGGGCGGCCGATGTAGGTGTTCTCGTACTGCTGGCGGATCTCGCCGTCGGTGTACGCCACGATGTGGTTGGGATTGGTGTAGACGCCGAGGAAGCCGGTGATCTCGGCGACGATCCCGGTCTCCTCCAGGCACTCGCGCACCGCGCACTCGGCCGCGGTCTCGCCGATGTCCTGGGCTCCGCCGGGGAGCGCCCACTGGCCGGTGTCGCGGCGGCGCTGTAGGAGGATGGCGCCGGTCTCGTCGACGACGAGAAGGTTGCTGGCCGGGATGAGGGTGTTCGCCTTCGGGGCGGTGGGATCGTTGTAGTACTCAGTCCTGCCCATGTTCGGCGGTCCTCTCCTGGTCGGGTGCCCAAGGCCGCGCGGCGGCCCAGACGGCGTCGAAGCTCTGAGCGTAGTTGTCGAACCACCCTGTGCCGTCTGCCCTCTTGAGGTGAAGGAGGGGGTTGGCGCTGGCCGGTTGTCCCCAGATGTGGGGGTTGACAAGCAGGTTGTCGTCGTAGCGGAACATGGACGTGTACAGCGTGGTGTTGTGGAGTCGTACGGCACACCCGGCCTCGCCCAGCAGCGGACGGTAGTACGTCAGTGAGGCGCGGATCTTGGCGGCGAGGGTGTCGCCGATTCCCTCCTCGCTGCCCCGGATGGCGGCTGCCTGCCCGTCCGGGTCGCCGAAGCACAGGCGCACCCGCACTCCCTCGGCGGCGCGTTCGGAGAGCATCTTGGCGACATGGGGGTTGGACTGGGCGAAGAAGGTACCGGAGAACACGAGGACGCCGATCTCGTGCCGAGCCTCTCGCAGCAGCGCGAGCCAGACGTCCCGGGGCACGCTGGCCCGGTTCTGGTAGGTGCCGACCAGCTCGGTGCCTAACCCGTCCCGCGGCCGGCCGGGGCGCTTGGATGGCTCAGGCCAGAGGAAGGTCTCCTCCACGCGCAGGTGTAGCGCGACGCGGAAGCGGTGCCGGGCATGGGGAATCCGCCCGCCCAGCCACCGGCTCACCGTTTTGGGATCTACCTCGCAGACCTCGGCAAGAGACTCAGGCGAAACGCCACGTTGGCCGAGCACAGTGCGCAGTCGGTCGTTCACAGGAGCTATCGAATCGGCGCAACGCATGATCGCGCAAGGACGTTTTGGGACGCGGTCGTTGAAGCGCAATCACGCCGACTGCCTACTCTGGCGCCATGGAGCTCTTCGTCTTGTGGGACATCGACCACACCCTCATCGAGAACGCGGGGGTGAGCAAGGAGACCTACGCCGCTGCCTTCGCGGCACTCTCGGGACGCGAGCCCACGGAGCCGGCACGCACCGAGGGGCGTACGGATCGACTGATCATGCGCGACATGTTCGTCCGCGAAGGGCTGCCCGTACCTGACTGGCACTCCACTGAGACCGCGCTCGCCCAAGCGGGGGAAGCGCGCCTGGAGGAGCTGCGTAGGCGCGGGACTGTTCTGCGTGGTGTCCATGAGGCGCTGAAGGCCGCCTCCGCTCAGAGCGGTTGGATCTCCTCCGTCCTCACTGGCAACATCGCCGCCAACGCTCGTGTGAAGTTGTCCGCGTTCGGCCTCGACTCGCTGCTGGACCTGCCGGTGGGCGCCTACGGAGCGGACGCCGAACTCCGTCCCCATCTGGTCGCTGTGGCCCGCGAGCGCGCGCAGCGACTTCGTGGTGTTCCGGCCGACGTCCCCACCGTCCTCGTGGGGGACACCCCGCGCGACGTCGAAGCAGCTCTGACCACGGGCTCCGGAATCCTCGCTGTCGCCTCCGGCATTCACACGCCGGAGGAACTGAACGCCGCCGGCGCTGCCGAAGTCCTGCCCGACCTGTCGGACACGAAGCGCGCCATCCGTGTCCTGGAGTCCTTCGCACGTCACTGAAAACGTCCCAGGACGTCCTCGGACCGTCCCTGAACGCGGTGACGAGGTCCCCGGGCAGAAGGCCACTATCAGGCTCCCAACAGGCAGCTAGCCGAAGGAGCCGATGTGATCGGGGAAGTCACCGGGATCAGGAAGATTCGAATGCTGTACCTGCAGCTGCTCTACCGCTGCAACTTCACGTGCCTGCACTGCTTCCACGGCAAGCGGCTCCAGTACGCCGACGCCTTCACCGCCGAGGAAGCCGCGAGCCTCCTCACCCTGATGCGGAACGAGTACGGCACGGAGGCAGTGACCCTGCTCGGCGGAGAGCCGTTCGTCCACCGAGACCTCGCGCAAGTCGTCCGCCACGCCAAGGAGGAGCTGGGCCAGCGCGTCGAGATCTGCACCAACGGCTACCGGATCGAACGCCGCCTGACCGAGATCGCTCCGCACCTGGACCTGCTCAGGGTCTCATTGGAGGGCGTCGGATCGACGAACGACGGTATCCGCAGGCAGGGTAGCTACCACAGTGCCCTCAACTCGCTCAGTCTGGCGCGGGACCTCGGCGTTCCGACGGGCGCGACCATGACCGTCACCTCGCGGAACATAAATGAGGTCCTCCCGCTCGCAAGCGTCTTGGCACAGCTAGAGGTCCGGCAACTCAAGCTCCACCACCTGCGGCCGGTCGGCAACGCCGCCGACCACCCCGAGCTGCTGGTCACCGCCCCTTCCGCCTACGGCCGGCTCCGGGAAGAGCTCACGTCCGCCGATCTGCCCTTGGAGGTGATCGTCGACGAGGACCTCTCCGAACACGGCGCCCCGCAGGTGTGCGCACCCTCCGACGGTCCTCGCGAGATCGACCGCATTGAGGCCGACCCGCGCGGTGCGCTGACCATGTCCTGCAAGGCCGTGGGCAAGGACTCGCATGCCTTCTGGTACGAGAAGGCGGCAGGACGCATCGTCCACAAGCCCTCGTCCGCCGACGAGCTCACTCTCGCGGTGCCGGACGTGGTGTACGCCCGTGCCTGATCACCCGCGTTTCGAGAGCCTGGAGGGATTACGCGGCACCGGTAAGTCCACCCTGGCGCCGATGCTCGCCGCCGCCCGACAAGCCGTCCTCGTCGCCACCGTCCCGCCCCTCTACCAGCCGCTCAGACGCGCGGTGGACGAGCGGACGAACGTCGAGGCACGGATGTGCCTCTACCTTTCCGCTCTGTTCACCGCGGCCGAGGAGATCCAGCACCATCTGGACGCTGGCGTCCCGGTCGTCGTCGAGAGCTACTTCGCCCGGTGCCTCGCCACCCACCGGGCCCTGGACGCCCGGCTCGGTGTCACCCTGCCGAGCTCGCTGCCAACACCCGTCACGTACCACCTCGTCTGCGCCGACGAAGAACGACAGCGTCGCCTCGCCGGACGGGACAAGCCGCCATCGCGGTGGGATGCACTGATCGAGACCGTTGCGAACCGGGTGACGGACGCCTACGCCTCGTTCCCGATGCATCGCGTCGACACCACGGGGCGCAGCCCCAACGAGGTTCTCCGCGTGATCACGGAAACCGATACGCAAGGAGCGCACTCCCATGCAGACACAGAGCCTGTGGGAGCACACCCTCACCTTCTTCCCGCAGTTCCTCGCCACGTTGCGGGAACGCGTCGCCCATGACGCCACCGTCGCGGTGGTCGGCGCGAGCGACGGCAAGTTCGTCCTGCACCTCGCCGCCGCTGGCTACAACGTCGTCGCCATCGAACGCGACGCGGTCGCCCTCCACGGGGGCGATGTCCACCTCCCGGGGGACCGCAAGGCATGCGCGCTGGGCCTGATCGATCGACTGAAGCTCGAAGAACTCCACGACCTCGTACAGGTCGTTGAGGACGACTTCCTCGACGGCAAACCCCTGGGCCTGCAGTGCGACGCGGTCTGGACGAGCTGCTCGTGGCACTACAGTGCCAACCACCACCGCCCGCTCGCCGAGTTCGTCGACCGCATGCAGCGCCTGGTCCGCCCGGGTGGTGTGTTCGGCGCGGAGTTCATGATGCCCGTCGAAAGACGCCACCACATGATCGAGCACTACACCTCTCCCGAGCGCCTTCGCCACCACTTCCTCGGCGACTGGGAGGTCCTGCTCACCCTGCGCACGACCGAGTTCACCGAGCGGCCCCACGTCGGCCAGCTGCACGACCACACCCACCGCATGGGTCTGCTCATCGCGGCCCGAACGTCCACCCTTACCGACCACTTCTGAGAGAAGGACCCATGAAGCACGAGTACGAGGCGAAGTTCCTGGCCGTCGACGCCGCCGGTCTCCAGGCCAAGCTGACTGCCCTCGGCGCCGTCCAGGCGTTCCCCCGCACGCTCCTCACCCGCAAGATCTTCGAGAACGACTCCCTGGATGGCGGGGCCTGGATTCGGCTGCGTGACGAGGGCACCCGCTCGACGCTCACGCTCAAGCAGGTCACCGACGCCACGACGATCGACGGCACTCAGGAGATCGAGACCGAGGTCACCGACCTGCACGCCATGGCCGACATCCTCCGCCGGGTCGGACTCACCGAGGTGCGCTACCAGGAGAACTACCGCGAGGAGTGGCGCCTGGGCGAGGTCGCCTTCGACTTCGACACCTGGCCCGACCTCCCCACCTTCCTGGAGATCGAGGGACCCGACGAGGCATCGGTGCGGCAGGCTGCCGAACTGCTGGACCTCGACTACTCCGAAGCACGCTTCGGCAGCGTCGACGAGATCTACAAGAGCGAGGCCGGCCGCGACATCCTCGCCGAACCCACCCTCCTGTTCTCCGACGCCGAGAAGCAGGGGGACGCTGCTACGACGGCCCAGACCCGTTGATCGCGGAGGCGGACGAGCAATGCTGACGGAAGTCTCCTTACAGCACAGGGTGATACCCGGGATCGCCGAGTTCGCCCGCGGAGGATTGCCCGCACCGGCAGCCACCGACGACGGCAACGAATGGGCCGACGGATTCTGCTGGCTCTACTGCGGGCAGCAGTGGACGCGTGTCCTGTGGATCGGCCCCGCCCGGGTCGCCGGAGCCCAGGCGCCGATGTACGCGTGCGGCCCCTGTATCCGCGTGCTCCAGGACCGGGTCTGGCAGTCCCTCCTCAGCAGGGACCGCCCGGACCGCTCCGCTCAGCCGAGCGATGCCCCCGCGGCGGGGCCGTCGACCACGGGCAGGAGGACCGGCAAGCACCGGGGCCAGAGCAGGTTCCTCCGCCGAGGTTAAGCCCCCGCCCTGGTCACGCAGGTGCCCGCCGTCCCCCGCGGCGCGAGCCCCGTGACCAGGGCGGGCCTTGGCGTGCAAGTTTTCGACAGAGAACTACGCAAGATAAGGGCCCGACGCTTCCCGCTACCTGCGGCGTCGGCGACTCGGATCGGACGCAGCGACAGCTCCAATCTGCGGAGAGTGAGACGGATGATCAAGACCGTTGGCGCCAGCGCGGGTGGTGCGTCGCCGGGCGGCTTCGGCTCGGGGGTTGGGGGCTGGGTTACGGCTGGTGTGCCGGATGCGGGTGATCAGAACGCGGGCGGGTTGGCGGGCGGTGGTGAGTTCGCGCCTGGTGGCGGCTTCCTTGAGGAGTTGGTGGGGTTGGTGGCCTCCGGCTTCGGCGTCGGCGAGGACCGTGACGAGGGCCGGCCAGGCGGGGTCGGTGAGGATGCGGTCAGCGTGGTCGGGGATGGCGGCGCGGACGTCGTGGGCGAGGGTCCGGCGGGCCTGATCGCTTGGTTGACGGGTGGAGAGGGATTCGAGGACGGGCGTGAGGGCTCGGTCGGCGGCGGCCTGGAGGTGATGGAGAGTCTGGCGGGCGGCCTCGGCCTGGTGGGCGTGGTTCTTCGCATCGTGCCAGCGTCCGGCAACGATGGCGGCCCAGACGAGGGCTGCGATCAAGGCGGCGAGCGCGCTGCCGTCGGGTCTGGTGGCCGTCTGGACGATGTCGCGTGCCGCACGACGCAGCGCGTAGGCAGCACGATCTTCTGCCCGGACCTGGGACCACTGGGCCCGGGCGAACGCCTTTGAGGCAGCCTGGAGTTCGGCGCGCAGGTTGGCGGGTGCCTTCTGGGCAGTGGCTGCGAGCAGTTCACCGAGGGCGGCGATGCGTGCCTGGGCGTGTGTGTCGTCGGCAAGGTCGCTATGGAGAGCGTCGAGGGCGTCGGCGGCTTGATGCCACGGGGTGCTCGGGCGGTTGCGGCGGGCGGTGGGGTGCTCCTCCGGTACGACGTTCTCCAGGCGGGCCTGGAGCTTTGGCAGGGTGAGGTCGGGGGCGATCTTGCCCCCGGGGTGGAAGATCTGTGCGCCCTTGTTGTTGAGGTCGCCGGGGCGGCCCGCGGCGTAGCCGAGGAGGTCTCCGGACGGACCGCGCCTGGCCTTGATCAGAATGCCGTCGGCTTCGAGGTAGGCCAGTAGTTCCTCGGCACTCCTGGCGTGAGGGATGGCGGCACGGATGCGATCCTGGAGCCACTCAGGGCTGGTCTGTTCCCAGCCGAGCCGCTTGGCCTTGTGCATCTCGGCCTGAGTGGGGCGGCGGGCGCCGATGCGGTCGCCCTTCTTGAGTCGGCGCAGCCCGTAGTCCTTCTCGATCTCGCGGGAGGCATCACCGACGCGGATGCCACTGTCGTGGAGTTTGGGGCGGCGGCCGTCTTCGCGGACGGTGGTGGCGAGGATATGGATGTGGTCGTCGGCGTGGCGCACTGCGATCCAGCGGCAGGCCAGGTCGTCACCGGCGGGGGCGATGCCGGCGGCCTCCACGATGCGCTGGGCGATCTCGCCCCACTCGGTGTCGGAGAGGTAGCGGTCCTCGGGAGCAGCCCGGACGGGGCAGTGCCAGACGTGGTCGGTGACCTTCTGGCCGAATTCGCCGTTGCGCAGCCGCACGGGCTCGTCGAGGTAGCGGGCGAGTTCGGTGAGGGTGGCGTTCTCATCGCGGCCGGGGTCGGGCATGCCAAGCATGGCGAACCCCGCCACGATGTGCGGGTCGAGGTGCTCGTCCTGGCGGCCGGGTCCGTAGAGGTAGGCGAGCAGGCCACGGGTGTTGGACCCGGCCGGTTTGATGGCAGCGATCACGCGGACAACTCCTCTGCTTCCGGCTCGGCCAATTCGACGGGCTGGCGCAGGGCCTCGGCAATCAGCTCCAGCAGTTGCTGGAGTTCAGTCAGGTGCTGGCGTATGTCGGGTGGCGTGTAGTCGCTGTTGAGGGCGCGGGCGATCTGGTTGACGTTGACGCCGATCCGGTTGAGCTGACGCAGCACCTGGGCGCGGAAGTGGTGTGTGCGGCGGCGGTCCTCGGACAGCGGCAGGTTCGCGGTGAACTGCCCTGTGATGAAGGCAAGGACGACGTCGGCAGCGAATCCGGAGTTGCCCTTGTAGCCGTGCTCCGCGGCGACGCCTTGGAGGAGGACAAGCTGCTCGTCGAGGAACCGCAGAGGGCCGACGCGTGCATCGCGCTTTTCGCCGGTGAAGCGGCGGATCGTAGGCTGCGCGCTCTTCATGGCGGGTTCGCCGGCGGCGGCAACGTCTTCACGTACGGGGCGGAGGATCGCGCGCTGGACGGCGTGGAGCGTATCCGGGTCGGGGCTGCCCTCGGCCCCGGCCTCCTGGCCTGGCGCCCCCTGGCGCTGGGCCTCCTCCGCCACCCCCGGGGCGGAGATCCCCGACGTCCGGCCTTGAGTCGGACTCGGGGTACTACTGGCTCCGCCAGGGGCAGCCCGTCCGAAGGCGCGGCGCAAACGCCCCATCAGCGTAGGGGACTTTGTCAGCGGAAATGACTCGTCCGGGGAGTCCTCGGGGTGGTTCGAGTCGTGTGTCATGGGCGGTGCTCCGGAGAAGGCTGCATGGGCGGGCGGATGTACGGGGCTGATGGGCTGGGCGGTGCGGGCATCGCTCTGTCCACACGCGTGGATGGGCGGGGTGGTGGCCGGGTGACCGGAAGGGTTCCGGTCACCCGGTGCGGGCAGTCAGCCGCTGGTGGAGACGGCGATACCGTCGGCTTCGAGTTCCGGCCGGAGGATCTTCATCACCTTGGTCAGCCGTTCGCTGCCGATCGTCAGTCCCTTGTCCTCCACGGCCTCGCGCAGAAGGTCCCGGGTGAGCTTGTGGTGCTCGGAGGCAGCGATCCGGCCGATCTCCGCAAGCTCCTCGATCGTGGCCTTGGGCGGCCGACCACCACGCGACTTGCCCTGCGCAGCCTGGGCCGATGGTTCCGTCGGCCGGGCAGTTGCGGCGGACGGTGGCTCGCCCAGGCCAGTGGGGGCAGCTGTGTGTTCCAGCTCCTGGCTGGGAGCGTTCAGTTTCTGAACGGCGCCCTCCGTCCGTCGGCCGGTGAGGGGTTCCGGCCGGTTGGCGGGCCGGTCAACGAGCTGGTGGATCTGCCGCATCAGGACACCGAAGGCCAGCAGCGCGGCGGTCGGGGGGACCGCGGCGACTACGTAGTCGAGGATGGGCACGCTGCCGGAATTGCCTGTGCTGTAGACGCCAGCCACATTCAGCGCGATGGAGCCGATCGATCCGGCGGCGGTCACCCCGATCGCCCATTTGTCGGTGACCTGGCGCAGGCCAGCGTGGAGCATCAGCAGTTCGCCCGCGACTATGAACGCGTCCAAGGTGGCCGGCCAGGCCCAGCGGCGAATCGGTGAACTGCCCAGCCCGTGCTGGCCTGCGACCTCGGCGAGATGGGCGTAGGAGAGCCAAAATGCGCCGGCGGTGAGGACCACGATGACGGCTCCTGCGGCGATGAGCGCGGCCCGCTCGGCGGCCTGCTTCGTCATCGCTGGCCGGTCCTTGCCGGGCTGGGAGGCCGGTGGCTGACGGCGCCTGAGGCGGGGAGGGATAAGGGTGGGCAATGCGGGAATCTCCTGGGGTGGTCGTGAGTGCCGTCTTTGCAGTCTTGGCCGTTGCATGTGCAGGTCAGGCCGGGTACGGCAGGGGCCTGGGCCTTCCGTCTTTGGCGGGTGCGGTCGGCGTCTTCGGACCTGCTGCGAGGAGCTCAGGTCGTTGGTCGCGTCTGGACCGGTCTCGGCATGGCCCCATCCGGCCGGTACGGCGCGGTTACGGTTTCCGTCTCGGTCGACAGGTCTTTGACCTGTGGCGATACGGCACAGACGCGCAAGACGGCGCAAGACGGATCTGGGCAGCGTCTTGGGCTGGGAGCGCGCCGGTCCTGATCGCGTTGCCGTCTTGGCCCCGGCTGCCGTCTTGCCGCTATGCCGTGTGACCTGCGAGATCACGGCAAGGACGGCAAGTACGGCAGCCAGGGGCGCGAGGCTCAGTCCTCGCCGAGAGCAGCAGGCTGGGTGTCCCGAACGGGGACAGGCTGGGTGCCCACTGGGTGGACGGTGGGGCAGTAGCGGCGCCAGGCGTCGAGGAACTTGTTGCGCATGTATCCCTTTCGCTGGGTTCCGTCGGCCACCCGGACGTTGCCGGGCTTGATGCCGAACTCGCGCAGCATCGCGCCGAGCCCGCGGGCGGTTAGCCCGCTGCGTCCCCACTCCGCCCACGGGCTCTCGGGGTCCTGACGCAGGAGGTAGAGGAGTTCCTCGGTGCTGAGGCTGTCGGGCTCTCCCCGCCCCACGAAGATGCGGCGGATATCGGCGAGGATGCGCGCCCCGCTGGGGTGGTCCTCTTCGGCCGCCGCTTCGGCGGCGACCAACTGGGCACACGCGGTCCTGGCCAGGCGGGGCCAGTGGCCGCCCGCCAGGTCGGCGACGATCACCAGGGGCTCCCAGGTGTCGGCGGCGCGGTCCTCGACCGGCATGGCCGGTTCCCGGTTGGCGGCCTCATCCAGCAGCGGCCTGGCCCACGCGGCGATGCGGTCACGCAGATCATGCAGGGCCGGGATATCGCGGCGGGAGCGGAATGGCTTGACCTTCTCCCCCTCCGCCCGGCGCCGCATGCGAATGACCACCGCCCGGTCCATGACCGTGTCGGGCAGGTCGCCGATCCCCGCGATGGCCGCCATGGCGAACGTCGCGAACCGGTGCGGGGTGTGGTCGTTGCCGACGACCCGGGTCACGTAACGACCCCGCTGATGCCCGGCATTGAGCAGGCCGCGCATCTCCTCGTTCTTCTCCGCCACCTTCGGAGAGCCGAAGATGGTGTCCGCCTCGTCCACCAGGAGCGTGGGCGGATCGTCCGCGTCGATGGACCGGAAGATCGCCGCCGGTGTGGTGTTGATGGTGAGCATCGGGTCGTGGACCGTCTCGGTCAGCACGTCGAGAAGACGCGACTTGCCGCACCGCTTCGCCGGCCCCACCACCGCCAGGCGCGGGGCGTGCTGCCACGCCGCCTGCAGATGCGTCGCCAGCACCCACAACGTCACCGCATCCAGCGCCTCCTTGCTCGGGAGGATCACGAACTGGGCGATCTGCGCACGCAGTTCATCCAGCAGCTCTGAGCCGTAGGTCGGCTCCACATCGGGCATCTCCACCGGTTCGCTCGGCGCCTCCGCCTCGTCGGCGCTACGGGCGTCCGCATCGCCGCTCAGGTCCGGATCGGCGCTGTCAGCCTGCGCGGCGCGCAGGTGGGCGCCGGGCTGGCCGGGGATGGCCGCTGCGGGCCAGACAGCCTGGGCAGGGGCGGAATAGGACTCGGGGTTCTCGGGTTGCACCAGGCAGCTCCTCTGGCGGTTGCGGGCGCGCATGCCCTGGCCGCCGGGTCGGTTCACATGGGACTGGTGGGGAGTCATCGGGCCTCCGGCGTTGCACCGCCGGGGGCTCTCCCCCTTCTCGCGAGCGTTCGCGTCTGCGAGGGACCACGGACAGTACGTCCACGCCCCGCCACAGTCCAGCGTTTCTGTGTCGGCTCAGCGCAGAACGGTCTGCTATGGCTCCCCGCTCTCACACGGCCAGCCCCAGCAAGGCCAGCAAGTCGGCGGTCACCACCCGGTAGGCATTGCCCAGCCGCAGCACCTTGCACGGGTACTGGCCACGCTTCGCCAGCTCGTACCCCTTACTCCGCCCAAGGCCCAGCGCCCGGTTACCTGTCTCCAGGTCAACAGCGACGGGAAGCCCCAGCAGCTCCTCGCGGCTCATGCCCTTCACCCGGCCACCGGCTTCGTTCTCGCGCATACGCGCTCCATCCATGCCTGAGCCCTCGGCGAACACGGCGATCGCGCTCGTCTCCAGGCCATGGAATCAACACTAAGCAAGGTAATGTGTCTCCATGACACAACGCCGATTCGACCATGGATACGAGAAGGAAGCCGAGGTCGACGACCTCGAATGGGAGGACCACGTCATGGCCACCGTGGCCGGCGAGGTCCGCAGACGACGGAAGGAACTGCGGTGGAGCGCACAGGATCTGGCCGACAGGTGCGAGGAGATCGGCTACCCGATTCCCCGCAACGTGATCGCCAACATGGAGTCCGGCCGCCGCGCCGGCCTCCCTCTGGTCGAGGTCATGGTCCTCGCGAAGGCCCTGCACATGTCCCCGATCGGCCTGCTGTACCCCGTTGGTTACGTCGCTGAGGTCCGCCAACTCCCCTACGAGGACCCGCGACCGACCTGGGACGCCTTGCAGTGGTTCACCGGCAACTCACCCGCCGAGGGCGTCACCGACTACATGCTCGACCACTTCCTGGCCCACGACCTCGAACTCCGCTCGGCCCTGGCCGCCGTGGAGAGCGAGGACTACGAACGCTGGAAGGTCAGGACAGCCGCGAACCGCGTCCAACGGGAAGCTGCCGAGCGCGCCTTGGCCCGATACGCCGACCAGGCAGCCAAAGCCAAGCGCGAGCTGCTCCATCACCGCGACGCCATCCGCGAAGGCGGCGGCACCCCACCGCACCTGCCCTCGCAGCTCGCCGACATCGACCCGCCCGATACCGACCCCACCGAGGAGAACGATCTTTGAAGGGCTCCACCTACCGCCGCTGTTCCTGCCGCGACCCCAAGACCGGCAAAGAACTCGGCACGGCCTGCCCCAAGCGCAACAGCAGGAACCACTGCACGTACTCCATACGCCAGGAGCTGCCGCCCCGCGAGGACGGCAGCCGCAGGTCCTTCGCTCGTGGCGGCTACGACTGCCGCAAGGCAGCCCAGGCCGACCTCGACCACGTACGCGCTCTCCTCGGCCTGGCCGAGTCGGACGATCCCGAGGGCACGGAACTGATCGCCGCCATGCTGACGGAAGTCAGCAGCGAGAAGACTCCCCTGCCCGACGTCGAGGAGACCCGGCGACGCCTCAACGCCGGCCAGGACCTCATCGGCAGCCTGACCGTGAGCGAGTGGCTCGACCCGGTGGCTGGCGGGCAAGCGCATACGCAAGTCCGGCCTGAGCCGCTACGAGACCGACATCCGCGTGCACCTCAAGCCGCACATCGGGCACCGGCGCCTCGACCGGCTGCGCGTCAGCCACCTCAGCGAGATGTTCACGGAGATCCGCGACGCCAACGCCCAGATCCTGGAGCAGAACGCTCAACGGCGAGCCGCGATCGACGAGCTGGCGACTGTGCCGTGGAAGGGCGTGGAGAACCGTGCCCGCCGCAAGGCAATGAAGGCCGCGATCGACGAGATGCCGCCCTTCCGTCGCATGACCGGCCCCGCCACGCGCCTGCACGTCAAAGCCACGCTCCGCGCGGCCCTGAACGATGCGATCGGGCAGCAGATCATCACGTTCAACCCGGCCGCTCACGTCGAGATCGATCCCGTACGCAAGCCGAAGGCACTGGTGTGGACGGACGAGCGGGTCGCCAAGTGGGAGCAGACAGGCGAGAAGCCGTCACCCGTGATGGTCTGGACGCCCCAACAGACCGGCGCCTTCCTCGACTTCGTGGCCGAGGACCGGCTGTACGCGATGTGGCATCTGATCGCCTTCCGTGGCCTGCGCCGTGGTGAGGCGTGCGGGCAGCCGTGGTCGGAGACGAACCTCGACACTCACTCCCTCACCGTCTCCTCGCAGCTCGTGCAAGACGGCTGGGAGGTCGAGGCATCCGACCCCAAGACCGACAGCGGATACCGCGTCGTCGCGCTCGACGACGACACCGTCAACGTCCTGAAGCGACACCGCGAACGACAGGACGCGGACCGCAAGGAGTGGGGATCGGCCTGGGTGGACACCGGGCACGTCTTCACTCAGGAGGACGGCTCCTGGCTGCACCCTGGCAAGGTCACCGATCTCTTCGAGCGGCTCGTTGCCGCTTCCGGCCTGCCGCCGATCCGCCTCCATGACCTGCGCCACGGCGCGGCCACCCTCATGCTGGCCGCCGACATCGACATCAAGATCGTGTCGGACACCCTCGGGCACAGCGACACCCGCATCACGCGGGACATCTACCAGAGCGTCCTCCCTCACGTCGGCAAGCACGCCGCCGAGGCCACCGCCAAGCTGGTCCCACTTCAACGCAGGACCGAGGCGGAACAGGCCGCCCGCAGGGCCGCGAAGGCCGCCAAGAAGGCGAAGGCCAAGGCGAAAGCCCGAGCCAAGAGCAAGAAGAAGGGTGAACGCCGGAAGCCCGACCAGTAGGCCGCGACACCGCTCCGCTCACGCATCGCTCACGCAAGCACTTCCACGGCATCCCCGTCGTGCGGCTCGGCATGCCCCCGACATGAAAAAACCCCAGGTCACGGCGAGTGAGTCCTGGGGTTAATCCGAGCCGCCTTCGGGATTCGAACCCGAGACCTACGCATTACGAGTGCGTTGCTCTGGCCATCTGAGCTAAGGCGGCGCGCTGTCCGCACTATGGTGCGATCAGCAACGTCGGTAAGTCTACACAGTTTCGGTGGGTGCTCCGTACCGGCCCCGGGCCGCCTGTTCCGGGGCCGGCGGGGTGGGTTATGAGCAGCGTTTTCCCTTTGTCGGAGGGGTGCCGCGGAGCAGGTAGGCGTTGATCGTGGAGTCGATGCAGTCGCTGCCGCGGCCGTAGGCGGTGTGGCCGTCGCCTTCGTAGGTCAGGAGGCGGGCGGAGGAGAGCTGGCCGGCCAGGGCACGGGCCCAGCGGTAGGGCGTCGCGGGGTCGCGGGTGGTGCCGACGACGACGATCGGGGCGGCGCCCTTGGCCTCGATGCGGCGCGGTACGCCCGTGGGCGCCACCGGCCAGTACGCGCAGGGCAGGGTGGCCCAGGCGAGGCCCTCGCCGAAGACCGGGGAGGCCTTCTCGAAGGTGGGGAGGTTCCTCTGCACCTCCTCGGGGGTGTCGAAGGCGGCCGGGAGGTCGAGGCAGTTCACGGCGGCGTTGGCGAACATCAGGTTCGTGTAGCGGCCGTCGGCGTCACGCTCGTAGTAGCTGTCGGAGAGGACGAGCAGGCCGGCACCGTCCTTCTCCTTCATCGCCGAGGTCAGCGCCTCGCGCAGCTGCGCCCACGCTCCCTCGTCGTACATCGCCGCGATCACGCCGGTGGTGGCGAGGGACTCGGTGAGCGTACGGCCGTCCGCGTCGCCGGTGGGGATGGGCTGCGCGTCGAGCTTCGTGAAGAACGCCTTGAGGTTGGCGCCGACCTTCGCCGGCGCCGTGCCTTTGCCGCCGAGCGGGCAGTCCGGCTGCCGCACGCAGTCCCTCGCGAAGGACTGGAACGCCGTCTCGAAGCCCGCGGTCTGGTCGAGGTTCAGGCGGCGGGCGGGCAGCGACGGGTCCATCGCGCCGTCCAGCACCATCCGCCCCACCCGGTCCGGGAAGAGACCCGCGTACGTCGCACCGAGGAACGTCCCGTACGACGCCCCCACGAAGTTCAGCCTCCGGTCCCCCAGCGCCGCCCGCACGATGTCCATGTCCCGCGCCGCCTCGGCAGTCGAGACATGGCGCAGCAGCTCGGGCGAGTCACTCCCGCAGCCCTCCGCGAACTTCTTGTACGCGTCGACGAGTTGGGTCGTCTCCCGCTCGTCGTCGGGCGTGGTGTCCGTCCGGGTGTACGCGTCCATCTCCCGCCCGTCGAGGCATTCGACGGGTTCGCTGCGGGCGACCCCGCGCGGGTCCACCGCCACCATGTCGTAGCGGGCACGGACCTGTGCCGGGTAGCCGACACCGGCATACGCCTGCAGGTAACCGACCGCCGAGCCGCCCGGCCCGCCCGGGTTCACCAGCAGCGACCCCAGACGCTTACCCGGGCCCGTGGCCTTCTTGCGGGCGACGGCGAGACGGATGTCGCCGGCGTCGGGCCGGTCGTAGTCGAGCGGCGCCTTGATCGTGGCGCACTCGAACCCGGGGACCCCGCAGCCGCGCCATCCCGGTCTCTGCTCGTAGAACCGCGAGATCGCCACCGGCGTCGCCTGCGGCAACGCGACCAGCGCCGCCTCGGCCGCCGTACCGGCCGACGTCGTCGCACCACCTCCGGAGGAGCAGGCGGAGGCGAGCAGGGCGACTGTGGTGAGGAGGGCGGCAGCAGCGGTGGTAGTTGTGGTGCGGGAGGTGGTGCGGGGGGTGCCTGCCGTGTCCGTGGCGTGGCGGGCGGGCGAGGGCTGGAGCCTGGGCTCGGGCTTCGGGCTCCGGCTGGTCGGTCGGGAGGCGCGCCTGATGTGCATCCAGCGAGCGTAACCCTGCGCGGTGGATCGGTTGCTGTGTGTGCAAGGCGTGGCTCGTAGGTGCGGGTCAGGTCTCGGTCGGATGCGGGTCGGCTGTCAGTCGGACGCAGGCCGGAGGCAGGTCGCACGCAGGCCGGACGCAGGCTGGCCGACGATCGGGCCTGCGGTGCGCCCCGGGCGGGTACGGGTTTCGCCTCAGACGACTGCTGGAGTTGTGCCTCGTACGAGTTACGGCGTCAACACATCGGCCGCCCTCGCAGCCCCCGCATGTTCGAGGTCGCCGGACCGCCGCCCGCCACCCGCCTCCGTCAGCCCGCTCTCAGTGCCATCGTCATCGCCTCCACGGCCAGCAGCGGGGCCACATTGCGGTCGAGGGCGTCTCGGCAGGCGGCGATGGCTTCGATGCGGCGGAGGGTGGACTCCGGCGAGCCGGCGCGGGCGAGGCGCTGCAGGGTGTCCTCGGCGTCGGCGTTGGCTATGGCCACGCGGGAGCCGAGCTGGAGGGCGAGGACGTCGCGGTAGAAGCCGGTGAGGTCGGTCAGGGCGAGGTCGAGGCTGTCCCGCTGCGTACGCGTCCGGCGGCGCTTCTGCTTGTCCTCCAGGTCCTTCATCACGCCGGCCGTGCCTCGCGGCATCCGGCCGCCCTGGGACGCGCCCATCGCCGCCTTCAGCTCCTCGGTCTCCTTGTCGTCCCTCTCGGCGGCGAGCTGCTTGGCGTCCTCGGCCGCCGCGTCGACGAGTTCCTGGGCGGCCTTGAGGCAGCCGCCGATGTCGTCGACCCGAAGCGGCAGCTTGAGCACGGCGGCCCGGCGCTCGCGTGCGGCCGGGTCGGTGGCCAGGCGGCGGGCGTTGTCGATGTGTCCCTGGGTGGCGCGGGCCGCGGCGGCGGCGACCGGGGGCTCGATGCCCTCACGTCGTACGAGCATGTCGGCGACGGCGTCGACCGAGGGCGTCCGCAGGTTCAGATGGCGGCAGCGGGAGCGGATGGTGGGCAGCACGTCCTCGATGGAGGGGGCACACAGCAGCCACACCGTGCGGGGGGCTGGCTCCTCGACGGCCTTGAGGACGGCGTTGGCCGACTTCTCGTTCAGCCGCTCGGCGTCCTCGACGAGGATGATCTGCCAGCGGCCGGTCGCCGGTGAGGTGAACGACTTGCGGACGGTGTCCCGCATGTCGTCGGCGAGGATCTGCGTACCCACGGCGACCACCGTGCTGACGTCGGCGTGCGTGCCGATCAGGGTCGTATGACAGCCGTCGCAGAACCCGCAGCCGGGGGCTCCGCCGAGTGCGCGGTCGGGGCTGACGCACTGCAGCGCGGCGGCGAAGGCCCGCGCCGCCTGGATGCGCCCCGCGCCGGGGGGGCCGGTGAACAGCCAGGCATGCGTCATCTTGGACGCCTCGGGGGGCGGCGCGTCCGTGGCCACGGCGGTGACCAGGGCATCGGCATCGCGAGCGGCGGCATCGAGCTGCGCGCTCACCTTCTCCTGGCCGACCAGGTCATCCCATACGGTCATGGGTCACCCCGCCCTTTCGTCACGGTCCGTGCTGTGCCACCCATTGTGGGGGGTGGCACTGACAACGGGGTTCCCGAGACGGCCGGGACCACCGAGACGCCGGGACAGCCAGGACCGCCGAGATATCCGGGACGCCGGAACACCGAGATATCCGGGACGCCGGCGCCCTCCTCCGGACGGACGGCCCGCCAACCGCGCTCAGCGCCGCCGACCGCGCCCCCCACCCCGCTCGTCGTCGAACTCGTCGTCCTCGCGCGGCCCCAGCAATTCGTCCGCCAGCGTGGGCAGATCATCCAGCGGCGTCTCCTCGGCCCAGTCGGACCGCGTCCGCCGCCGAGGCGCCCCTTCCTCATCGACCTGGGGCATCTCGCGCGTACGGTCTTCGGTCCCGTCCGGCCGCGGCCCCGCCGACTCGTCCCGGAAGAACCCCGGCGGAACCCGGTCCGCCGGATCTTCCCCCGGTACGGGAGGAAGTACCGCGGTCTCGTCCGCCGCACCGGGCGGCACCTGCGGAAGGACCGCAGTCTCATCCGCGGCACCAGGGACGACCGGCGGCAATACGGCCGTCTCATCGGCGGCACCGGGCGGCACCGGCGGCAACACGGCCGTCTCATCGGCTCCCGGAGCCACCTCCGGCTTGGGCAGCTCAGCCGTCACCTCGGACTCGCCGACCCCGGAGGAACCAGCAGCGGCCTCTCCGGACGAACCGGCCTCCGAAGAACCGGCCTTGCCGGTCCCCCCTTCAGCCGCGTCCCCCCGCACCGGCCGCAGCACAGCCGTCTCCTCAGCCGACCGCCCGCGCGCCGCTTCCTCCGGCGTCACAACCGGCGTAGGCACCGTCACCGCGTCCGAAGCAGCGCCGCGCGCAGCGTCCGACCCCGCACCGGACACCGCATCCGAAGCAGCACCCGGCCTCGCTCCCCGAGCCCCACCCCGCGCCGTTTCCGGAGCCACACCCGGCGTCACGTCCCGAGCCCCACCCCGCACCGCATCCGAAGCAGCACCCGGAGCCGCTCCCCGAGCCCCACCCGGCGCAGCATCCGAAGCAGCACCCGGCGTCGCTTCCGGAGCCCCACCCGGAACTCCCGGCGCCCCAGAAGCCGTCTCCTGCCGAGGTCCCGCCTCCGCCGCAGCCGCCGCCTGCTCCGCCAGCCGGCGTGCCTCTTCGGCGCGGAGCAGCGCCTGCTCGGCCTTGCGCTGCTTCTCCAGGCGCCGTGCTTCCGCCTCGGCGTGCAGCCGGGCCTCTTCCTCGGCCTGCTTGCGTCGCCGCTCCTCCTCGGCCTTGCGGCGGGCCTCCTCCTCGGCGCGCGCCTTCTCCTCGGCGAGGAGCCGAACCCGCTCCTCCTCCGCACGCCGACGCGCTTCCTCGGCCCGCAGCCGGGCCTCCTCCGCCTGCCGTTCGGCCTCGCGCCGCTGCGCCTCCTCCAGCTCGCGCCGCTTGCGCTCCTCTTCCTCGGCGCGCAGCCGCTCGAGCTGTTCCTGGCGCTCGCGCTCCAGCCGCTCCTCCTCGGCCTTGCGGGCGGCCTCTTCCTCGGCCTTGCGCCGGGCCTCTTCCTCGGCCTTCCGGCGGGCCTCCTCGCGGGCCTGGATCTCGGCCTCGGACAGCGGCAGCATCTGGTCGAGCCGCGCACGGACGACGGTCGTGACGGCCTCGGGCTCCTGGCCCGCGTCCACGACCAGGTACCGCCCGGGGTCGGCGGCGGCCAGCGTCAGGAAACCGGACCGCACGCGCGCGTGGAACTCCGCGGGCTCCGACTCCAGCCGGTCCGGCGCCTCGGTGAACCGCTCGCGCGCGGTCTCCGGCGAGACGTCCAGCAGCACGGTCAGATGCGGCACCAGCCCGTTCGTCGCCCACCTGTTGATGCGGGCGATCTCGGTCGGGGACAGGTCACGGCCCGCCCCCTGGTAGGCCACGGACGAGTCGATGTAGCGGTCCGAGATGACAACCGCGCCACGCTCCAGCGCGGGCCGTACGACCGTGTCCACGTGCTCCGCGCGGTCCGCCGCGTACAGCAGCGCCTCCGCCCGGTGCGACAGCCCTGCCGACGACACGTCCAGCAGGATCGACCGCAGCCGCTTGCCGACCGGCGTCGCGCCCGGCTCCCGGGTCACCACGACCTCGTGTCCCTTGCCCCGGATCCACTCGGCGAGCGCCTCGGCCTGGGTGGACTTCCCGGCACCGTCGCCGCCCTCCAGGGCGATGAAGAAACCGGACGCGGCGGGCACCGTCTCCGGGTCGTCACCGCCGAGCAGCGCGTCCCGCAGGTCCTGCCGCAGCGGCACCCCGGAGCGGTCGTCGACCTTGGCCAGCACCAGCGCGGCCACCGGCAGCAGCAGCGCGCCGACCAGCATCAGCGTGAACGCGGCACCGCCGTGCGCGAACACGAACTTGCCGTTCTCCAGCCGGTGCGGCCCGATGAGCGCCGCCACCAGCGGGGCGATCACCGCGCCGAGCGCCACGAAGACCCGTACGACCGCGTGCAGATGCTCGGTCGTCCGCACCCGCCGGTGGTCCTCGGCCTCCTGGTCGAGCAGCGTGTGCCCGGTGTTGGCGGCCACGCCCGCCCCGACACCGGCCAGCGCGACGATCAGCAGCACCGTGGTCAGGTCCGGCACCAGTCCGGCGGCGAGCAGCGCGAGCCCGGTGAAGGCGATGGCCAGTGCGAGCAGCCGACGGCGCGACAGCGCGGGGAGCACCGAAGGCGCCGTACGGATACCGACGACGACACCGCCGGTCAGCGCGAGCACCAGCAGCCCGTACGTCACCGGTCCGCCGCCCAGGTCCTTGGCGTGCAGCACCGACACCGCGACGGCGGCCGCGATCGCCGCGGCGACGGCGGCGCAGGCCAGCACCAGCAGGGGCAGCACGCCGGTGCGGCCCCGGTCGACGCCGGCGCCGGTCTTGGGCCGACGCAGGCCTTCGAGCGGCGACCGCGCGCGCGGGGTGCGGGTTCCGGGCAGCTCCAGGAAGGACAGCACGGACAGGGAGGCGGCGAAGAGACCGGCCGCCACATACGAGGCGAGGGCGGCCTGGTGCTGCCCGAACCAGTCGATTCCGGCGCCCAGCAGGTTGTTGAGCAGGCCCGCCGCGAGGAGCGCGGCAGCCGCGAGGGGGATCGCCACGAAGGTCGTACGGATCGACAGGCGTCGCAGGGCGTCCAGGTGGTCCGGCAGCGGACGCACCGTCGCCCCCTCCGGGGGCGGGGCCGGCAGCAGCGCGGGTGCCGCGCTCTCCCGGCACACGGTCCAGAAGCGCTCGGCGACACCGGTCACGAAGACGGTCACCAGAAGGACGGCGAGCGCGTCGTCCGGCATCCAGTCGATCCACAGCGGCGCGACGATCAGCAGCGCGGCCCGCAGCCCGTCCGCGCCGACCATGGTCCAGCGGCGGTCGAGCGGACCGTCCTGGGACGTCAGCGAGGTGAGCGGGCCCAGCAGCACGGCTCCGAAGAGCAGCGTCGCGAGGATGCGCACGGCGAAGACGGTCGCCACTGCGAACGCCACGCCCCGGTAGCCGCCGCCGAACGAGCCCTCGGCGATGGCCACCTGGAGGACGAGGACGACCAGCACCAGCAGCGCGAGCACATCACCGACTCCGCCCACGAGGTGCGCGCTCCACAAGCGCTTGAGCTGCGGTTGGCGCAGCAGGGCGCGGACGGCACGCTCGCGGGAATCCGCTACCAGGCTGTCGTCGGGGGCCGGGTGAGGGCCCGTTGGCTGCTCGGCTGGGGTCATGCATTCAGCCTATCGGCAGCCACCGACAGCCCGACGCGCCCGTCCGAACGTACGCGCGCCCCGACACCAAAGCGTTGCCAGGGCGTGCGTTTTGCGAAGCAGAAGTGAAGATACGGACGCTCACACGACGCGCGGTGAGCGTCAGTCCTCCGCCGAATCAGTCCTCGGCCGAGTCAGTCATCCGCCGAAGACGCCGCCGAGTTCGAAGCCGTCGCCTTCTTGGCCGCCGTCTTCGCGGCCGTCTTCTTCGCCGTCGTCGTTGTCTTCTTCGCCGCGGTCTTCTTGGCAGCCGTCTTCTTGGCGGGAGCCTTCTTCGCCGGGGCCTTCTTCGCGGCCGTCTTCTTCGCCGTCTTCTTGGCGGGTGCCTTCGCGCGCTTCTCCGCGAGCAGTTCGTAACCCCGCTCCGGAGTGATCTCCTCGACGCTGTCGCCGGACCGCAGGGTCGCGTTGGTCTCGCCGTCGGTGACGTACGGCCCGAAGCGCCCGTCCTTGACGACGACCGGCTTCTCACTGACCGGGTCCGTGCCCAGCTCCTTGAGCGGCGGCTTGGCGGCGGCGCGCCCGCGCTGCTTGGGCTGGGCGTAGATCGCCAGCGCCTCTTCGAGGGTGATCGTGAAGAGCTGCTCCTCCGCCTGCAGCGAACGCGAGTCCGTGCCCTTCTTCAGGTACGGCCCGTAGCGCCCGTTCTGCGCGGTGATCTCCTGGCCCTCGGCATCGGCGCCGACGACACGCGGCAGCGACATCAGCTTCAGCGCGTCCTCGAGCGTCACCGTGTCGAGAGACATCGACTTGAACAGCGAGGCCGTACGCGGCTTGACGGCGTTCTTGCCGGTCTTCGGGGTGCCCTCGGGGAGCACCTCGGTGACGTACGGGCCGTAGCGGCCGTCCCTGGCGATGATCTGGTGGCCGGTCGACGGGTCGGTGCCCAGCTCGAAGTCGCCGCTCGGCTTGGCGAGCAGCTCCTCCGCGTACTCGACGCTCAGCTCGTCCGGGGCCAGGTCCTCGGGGACGTCCGCGCGCTGATGGTTCTCGGAGTCCTTCTCGCCGCGCTCGATGTACGGGCCGTAGCGCCCGACCCGCAGCACGATGTCGCTGCCCACGGGGAACGACGACACCTCGCGCGCGTCGATCGCGCCCAGGTCGGTCACCAGCTCCTTGAGGCCGCCGAGGTGGTCCCCGTCGCCGTTGCCGGCCTCGGCCGCGCCGCCGTTGCCGGTGCCCTCGCCGAAGTAGAACCGCTTCAGCCACGGCACGGCCTGTGCCTCGCCTCGCGCGATGCGGTCGAGGTCGTCTTCCATCCTGGCGGTGAAGTCGTAGTCGACGAGCCGCCCGAAGTGCTTCTCCAGGAGGTTGACCACGGCGAAGGACAGGAAGGACGGGACGAGTGCCGTGCCCTTCTTGAACACATAGCCGCGGTCCAGGATCGTGCCGATGATCGACGCATACGTCGACGGGCGGCCGATCTCGCGCTCTTCGAGCTCCTTGACCAGGCTGGCCTCGGTGTAGCGGGCCGGGGGCTTGGTGGCGTGCCCGTCGACCGTGATCTCCTCGGCGCTGAGCCCGTCGCCCTCGCGCACCTGGGGCAGCCGGCGCTCGCGGTCGTCCAGCTCGGCGTTGGGGTCGTCGGCGCCCTCGACGTATGCCTTCAGGAAGCCGTGGAAGGTGATCGTCTTGCCGGACGCGCTGAACTCGACGTCGCGGCCGTCGGCGGCGGTGCCACCGATCTTCACCGTGACGGAGTTACCGGTCGCGTCCTTCATCTGGGAGGCGACGGTCCGCTTCCAGATCAGCTCGTACAGCTTGAACTGGTCGCCGGTCAGTCCGGTCTCGGCAGGGGTGCGGAAACGGTCGCCCGAGGGGCGGATCGCCTCGTGCGCCTCCTGCGCGTTCTTGACCTTCCCGGCGTACGTCCGCGGGGACGACGGCAGGTAGTCGGCGCCGTACAGCTGCGTGACCTGGGCGCGGGCGGCGGCGATCGCCGTGTCGCTCAGGGTCGTGGAGTCCGTACGCATGTACGTGATGAAGCCGTTCTCGTACAGCTTCTGCGCGACCTGCATCGTGGCCTTCGCGCCGAAGCCGAGCTTGCGGCTGGCCTCCTGCTGCAGCGTCGTGGTACGGAACGGGGCGTACGGCGAGCGGCGGTACGGCTTGGACTCGACGGACCGGACGGCGAACTGGGTCTGCTCCAGGGCGGCGGCCAGGGCGCGGGCGTTCGCCTCGTCGAGGTGGAGGATGTTCGCGCTCTTGAGTTGTCCCAGGGAGTCGAAGTCGCGGCCCTGCGCGACCCGCCTGCCGTCGACGGTCTGGAGGCGGGCGACCAGCGACGACGGGTCCGACGAGTCCCCGGCGCGGCCGGTCGCGAAGGTGCCCGTCAGGTCCCAGTACTCAGCAGAACGAAACGCGATGCGCTCGCGTTCCCGCTCCACCACGAGCCGGGTGGCGACGGACTGGACACGGCCGGCCGACAGGCGCGGCATGACCTTCTTCCACAGGACCGGCGAGACCTCGTAGCCGTAGAGGCGGTCGAGGATGCGGCGGGTCTCCTGGGCGTCGACGAGCTTCTGGTTGAGCTCGCGCGGGTTGGCGACGGCGGCCTGGATCGCGGCCTTGGTGATCTCGTGGAAGACCATCCGCTTGACCGGAACCTTGGGCTTGAGCACTTCCTGGAGGTGCCAGGCGATGGCCTCGCCCTCGCGGTCCTCATCGGTGGCGAGGTAGAGCTCGTCGGAGTCCTTCAGCAGATCCTTGAGCTTCTTGACCTGGGCCCTCTTGTCGGCGTTGACGACATAGATCGGCTCGAAGTCGTGCTCGACGTCCACACCGAGGCGGCGGACCTCGCCGGTGTACTTCTCCGGCACCTCCGCGGCGCCGTTGGGGAGGTCGCGGATGTGCCCGACGCTCGCTTCGACGACGTAGCCGGGGCCGAGGTAGCCCTTGATCGTCTTCGCCTTGGCAGGCGACTCGACGATGACGAGTCGGCGGCCGCCGTGTGCGGTGTCGCTGGTCGGGGACAACTTCGCTCTTCTCTCCGGTCGACGCTGGGGTCACTCCCCAGGCCTTGGTTCCCGGGGTCGGGTCATGCTGACGCTGCGGAGTGTGACGGTACATCCCGCCCCCGTGTCAAACGGGAAAAGCCCGCAACGGCCACTCGAACGGTAACCCGACTCCCGCCATTCCTGCCGCCCGGAGTGCCCACCGGCCTTTTCGAACCTATCCGGAGGACGACCTTCTCCTTATCGAAGTCCCTGTCCCCGGGCGGTTCTCAGACGCGGGTGAAGCACCACGTTCCGAGAATCAGCGCGATCACCGCGGCGATCGTCGCGAGCGTCGCCGATGCGACGGGGCTCACACCGTGGGCGACGGGTTCGCGATGCCGTACGCGCACCGCCGTCCACACCAGCAGCCCGCCGCCGAACAGGGCGAACACCACACCCGCGAAGATCGCCGGTCCGCTCTCCATGGCCCTTGGTGCCCCTTTTCTCCCGTTCACGCGTGCCCAGTGCCGGGAGGCTGACACGTGCGGACGGCGACCCGGCGAACCTCAGGTGAACGAGGGACCGACGCGGCTGTGGATCATCCGCCGACGACCACTGACCGGTCTCGGCCCGATCCCGACCGGCTTCGAACCGGGTTTCCAGATCGACTCGAATGTGTCGCGGCACAACATGATCGAGTTGTCGCCGCCCTTCTTCTGGCTCATTCCATTCGGCCCCGGAGCACATCCGTGCCCATTGACCGCGGGCCTCGTCCCTACGCCGGATCGAGGAACCCCTGTTCCACCAGCAGCCGGATCTGCGCGGGTGTGCGGTCGCGCAGCAAGACCGGGTCCTCGCCCATCAGTTGGGCGATGGCATCCAGAATGCGGCCCGCGCTCAGCGTGCCGTCGCAGACACCCGCGAAGCCCGCGCCGACCGTGTCCACCTTGGTGGCCCGGCGCATCCCGCGGTGCTGGCGCAGCACCACGTGCTCCGGGTCCTCGGCGCCGGGCAGCCCGACCTGCTCCTGGACGATCTCGGCGCCGAGCCGGAAGTGGCCTTCGAGCAGGTCGGCGTCGTCGTGCGTGCGCAGGAAGTCGAGGCGGTCGAAGTGCGCCCGGACCGTCTCACCGAGCGGCTGTTCGACCGGATGCGGCCACTCCTCGATGGTCACCGAGGGCACCGCCGTCCCCGTCCTGCGCAGCGTGATCCAGCCGAAGCCGACCGCCTTCACCTTGCGCGCCTCGAACTCGTCCAGCCACGCGTCGTACCGCGCCTGGTACTCGGCCGGGTCGCCCCGGTGATCGCCGGCGTCCCTGAGCCACAACTCGGCGTACTGCGTGACGTCCTGCACCTCGCGCTGCACGATCCACGCGTCGCACCCGCGCGGCACCCACGACCTGATCCTGTCCTGCCAGTCCTCCCCCTCCACGTGCTGCCAGTTGGCGAGGAACTGCGCGAACCCGCCCTCCCGCAGCCGTTCCCCCGCCCCCTGAACGAGCGAGCGGCACAGATCGTCCCCGCCCATCCCGCCGTCGCGATACGTCAGCCGCGCCCCCGGCGAGATCACGAACGGCGGGTTCGACACGATCAGGTCGTACGTCTCCCCGTCCCGGACCGGCTCGAACAGCGAGCCCTCCCGGAGGTCGGCCCTCGGGGCGCCCGACAGCGCCAGCGTGAGCGCGGTGATGTGCAACGCGCGCGGGTTGACGTCGGTCGCCGTCACGCGCGTGGCGTGCTGCGCGGCGTGCAGCGCCTGGATCCCGGAGCCTGTGCCGAGATCGAGGGCAGCTGAGACAGGCGTCCGTACGGTGATGCCGGCCAGGGTCGTGGAAGCGCCGCCGACGCCCAGGACGACGCGATCGTCCCGGCTGCCGATCCCACCAGCCCCGCCGACCGCGCACCCGAGGTCGGACACGATGAACCAGTCCTCGCCACCGGGCCCGCCGTACGGCCGTACGTCCACGGCCGCCGCGACCTCGTCCGCGCCCGCACGCACCAGCCACCCGCTCTTCAGGCACGCGTCGATGGGCAGAACGCCCTCCACGCGCGCGTGCGGCACGGGCTGCTGCAACAGGAACAGCCGTACGAGCATCTCCAGCGGCGTGTCGCCGCGGGTCGCCCGGAGCGCGGGCACGGTTTCACTCCGTGCGAGCGCCGCGTACGCGGGCGCGCCGAGCAGCTCGAGCAGTCCGTCGGCGGTGAAGGAGGCCGCGAGCAGGGCGTCCCGGAGGCGGGAGGTGATCTCGGGGCGGTCGATGGAGGGCAGCGAGGACAGGCTGGAGTTACTCACGCCCTCATTGTGACGCGCACCGGCCCGCGAGGGCTCTGGGTCGGCCCGTGATGGCGCGGCGATGGACGCGGAGGCTCCGCGTCCGGCCGCGGTGGTGCCTCAGCTGTCCGTGGCCGGGGCCGACGCGGCCGCCTTCTTGCAGCTCTCCTGCTTGACCAGAGACTCCTTGGCGTCGCCCTCTTCCAGCTGCTTGAGCGCGGCGACCGCGTTCTTGCGCAAGGTCACCACGTCCTTCATGCCGTCCGACAGGTCATTGAGTCCGGACGCGAACTTCGCCTGGTCCTTCGTGTTCAGTGCGTCGACCTGCTTCTTCAGGTCGGCGTAGGCCGTGGAGACGGCGTTGAGCTTCTTGACGGCGTCCTGCTGCTTCGTCGCGCCGTCGTCCACACCCGGAGGCGCTCCTGCGTCCTGAAGGTGGGTCGCCCGCTCCTTGAAGCCAGCGGAGAGGTCTCCGAATGACTTGGAATCGACCTTCTGGAGCTCCTCGGGCTCGCTGTCCGTGGCCACCTTGTTGATCGCGGCGTCGGCAGCGGCGATCTTCGCGTTCGGCGCCGTGGCCGTGTTGCAGATCTTCTTGGCCCAGGCGTCGAGCTCCTCGTTGCTCTCGTCGCCGCTGCATGCCGACAGCGCCAGTACCAGTACCGCACCGCCGGACAGTGCGGCCGCGAGCTTCTTGTTCACCGGTTTGGTCCCTTCCGTGGCTCTCGGCCCCGGAACATACACGCCGTACGGGCGACACCTACACGCCGAAGGCCCACTAAGAACCCTTTTCATGTGATTTACACCAGAGAGAGAAGGGTCACGGCTCAGGGCGTGAACACGCACGGGGCGGGCAGACGACGCGTCAATGCGCGCCGCCTGCCCGCCCCGTGAGCTGGGCGTCGTAAGACCGCCTACGAAACCACGGCGGGATCGGCCGGCTTGGCCACCCTTTCGGCGTTGCCTTCGTCACCCACGGCGATGCCGCGCCGCTTGGAGATGTAGACCGCGCCGATGATCACCAGCAGCGACAGGACCGAGATCGCGATGCGGACACCGACGCTCTTGTCCTCGCCGTAGCTGAACTTGATGACCGCGGGCGCGATCAGCAGGGCCACCAGGTTCATGACCTTCAGCAGCGGGTTGATCGCGGGTCCGGCGGTGTCCTTGAAGGGGTCGCCGACGGTGTCGCCGATCACCGTGGCGGCATGGGCCTCGCTGCCCTTGCCTCCGTGGTGACCGTCCTCGACGAGTTTCTTGGCGTTGTCCCAGGCGCCTCCGGAGTTGGCCAGGAACACCGCCATCAGCGTGCCGGTGCCGATCGCACCCGCGAGGAACGCGCCGAGCGCGCCGACACCGAGCGTGAACCCGATGGCGATGGGCGCCATGACCGCCAGCAAGCCTGGCGTGGTGAGTTCCCGCAGGGCGTCCCTGGTGCAGATGTCGACGACCTTGCCGTACTCCGGCTTCTCCGTGTAGTCCATGATCCCGGGCCGCTCACGGAACTGCCGCCGCACCTCGTAGACCACGGATCCCGCCGACCGCGACACCGCGTTGATCGCCAGCCCCGAGAAGAGGAAGACGACCGCGGCGCCCGCGATGAGGCCGACGAGATTGTTGGGCTGCGAGATGTCCATCATCAGGGTCATCGGCGCGCCCTCGCCGGTCAGTTTCTCGCCGACGTCCCGCGCGCCGGTCGTGATCGCGTCACGGTACGACCCGAAGAGCGCCGCTGCCGCGAGGACCGCGGTGGCGATGGCGATGCCCTTGGTGATGGCCTTGGTGGTGTTGCCGACCGCGTCCAGGTCGGTGAGCACCTGCGCGCCGGCGCCCGTCACGTCACCGGACATCTCGGCGATGCCCTGCGCGTTGTCGGAGACAGGACCGAAGGTGTCCATCGCGACGATCACGCCGACCGTGGTGAGCAGGCCGGTTCCGGCGAGCGCCACCGCGAAAAGCGCCAGCATGATCGACGTGCCGCCGAGCAGGAACGCCCCGTACACGCCGAGGCCGATCAACAGGGCGGTGTAGACGGCCGATTCGAGGCCGAGGGAGATACCGGCGAGGACGACGGTGGCCGGGCCGGTCAGCGAGGTCTTGCCGATGTCCCGCACCGGACGGCGGGTCGTCTCGGTGAAGTAGCCGGTCAGCTGCTGGATGACAGCGGCGAGCACGATGCCGATCGCCACCGCTACGAGCGCGAGGATCCGTGGATCGCCGTCCTTGGCGGCGATGGTCGCGTCGGTGACGCCGTCGAGTTCGGCGTACGACGACGGCAGATAGATGAAGACGGCGATCGCGACCAGTACGAGCGAGATCACCGCGGAGATGAAGAAGCCGCGGTTGATCGCCGTCATGCCGCTGCGGTCGGACCGGCGGGGCGCCACGGCGAAGATGCCGATCATGGCCGTGATCACGCCGATCGCGGGCACGAGCAGCGGGAAGCCGAGTCCGGCGTCGCCGAAGGCGGCCGAGCCGAGGATCAGCGCGGCGACGAGCGTCACGGCGTACGACTCGAAGAGGTCGGCCGCCATGCCCGCGCAGTCGCCGACGTTGTCGCCCACGTTGTCGGCGATGGTCGCGGCATTGCGCGGATCATCCTCCGGAATGCCCTTCTCGACCTTGCCGACCAGGTCGGCGCCGACGTCGGCGGCCTTGGTGAAGATGCCGCCGCCGACACGCATGAACATGGCGATGAGGGCGGCCCCGAGGCCGAATCCCTCGAGCACCTTCGGCGCGTCGGCCGCGTAGACCAGCACCACACAAGAGGCGCCCAGCAGACCGAGCCCCACTGTGAACATGCCGACGACGCCGCCCGTGCGGAAAGCGATCTTCATGGCTTTGTGCGAGACGGCGGTGAGATCCTTTTCCGGCTCACCTTCCGCGGGGGTCGCCTCGCGCGCGGCGGCGGCGACTCGCACATTGCTCCGTACGGCGAGCCACATACCGATGTAGCCGGTGGCCGCCGAGAACGCCGCGCCGATCAAGAAGAACACTGATCGGCCGGCGCGCTGATTCCAGTCGTCCGCGGGTAGCAGCATGAGCAGGAAGAACACGACGACGGCGAATACGCCGAGCGTGCGCAGTTGCCGGGCCAGATAGGCGTTGGCGCCTTCCTGGATGGCTGTCGCGATCTCCTTCATGCTGTCGGTGCCTTCGCCTGCCGCGAGCACCTGGCGCACCAGGATGCCTGCGACCACGAGAGCCGCGAGCGCGACGACCCCGATGACCATCACGAGGATGCGGTTGTCGTCGGTCAGGACTGCGGCTGCGAAGGTAGTGGGATGGTCAAACTGATGAGGGGTAGAAAGCCCCGCCATTCGTCCTCCTTGACGCCTGTGCTGAGCTCAAGATGTGGACGGATTCTAGGTACCCGGACCTGATCAAAACAGTGCGCGGTAAACGGAATTAGCCTTCACATGCTCTTCAGCAAATGATCGACGTCACGCCACACAACCCGAAAGCGGTAATGCCTCAAAGGCATTGACGCCTGCATTGACCCTTGATCGAATTATCGGTTAATGATCGTGAATTCCTTCACGAATTGCCCGGCGCTGCGACAGAAAACACGAAGGGCCCTGCTCAGCAGGGCCCTTCGTGGTGAAGCGTGGTGGGACTCAGGGGAGCACCGCGGTCGGCGGCGTGGTCGGCCAGGTCATACGGATCAACCCGCCGTGCTCGCCGGCGGTGACCTCCACGTCGTCGACGAGGCCGCTGATGACCGCGAGGCCCATCTCGTCCTCCTCGGTCTCCGCGTCGGGATCCTCGGCGGCGCCACCGGGCGCGCGATCCCCGGGAGCCGAACGCGGCGCCTCGTCGCCGACCTCGATGGAGAACTGCTTCTCCTCCTCGATCAGCAGCACTTTGACCGGCGCCGTGATGCCGCCGCTCTGGTGCAGTCCGACGGCACGGGTGCAGGCCTCGCCGACAGCGAGTCTGACCTCGTCGAGGACGGCCTCGTCCACTCCGGCCCTGCGCGCCACCGCTGCCGCCACCAGTCGGGCGGTCCTGACGTGCTCGGGCAGCGCGCTGAAGCGGAGTTCAACGGTGGCCATGCATCCCCCTCGGAACTTCGGGCGTGCTGTCGGGGGACCGGGCTGCCGATAGCCCGGACCCCCTCATGAACTTCTTCCGTCCCGGGCACGGACGACTGATCACTGGCCCGGGCGCGGCGGTCAGTCTGTGGCCGCCACCGCTTCCTCGACCGAGGTGTGAATCGGGAACACCTTGGTGAGACCGGTGATGCGGAAGATCTTCAAAATGCGCTCCTGGTTGCAGACCAGGCGCAGCGAGCCCTCATGGGCACGCACACGCTTCAGGCCGCCGACCAGTACGCCGAGACCGGTGGAGTCGAGGAAGTCCACGCCCTCCATGTCGACGACGAGGTGGAAACTCCCGTCATTCACCAGCTCGACGAGCTGCTCGCGCAGCTTGGGCGCGGTATAAACGTCGATTTCGCCACCGACCTTGACGATCGTGCGATCGCCGACGGTCTCGGTCGACAGGGACAGGTCCACGGATCCTCCAGCACCTTGCTATCGAGCGGTCGCCCCTCGGGTCACCTCGGCAGGGCCCGGGACGGTTCGCCAGCCGCGATGGCATTCAATCACTTACGGCAGGCGTGCACGACGCCTTGGTCCCATTGTCCGTCACGCCAGTGACACACTCGGTGCCGATGGCCAAGAATCACCGATCTGATCGACCCTCGACGGACCCCGCCTCGCGCCTCGCTCCGAGCACGGTCCTGGACCGGCTCGCCGCGGGGCCGAGCCGGGCTTCGCGCATCACTCATACGGAGCACTTGCCCCCGCGTGAGGGTCGCCATGCCGTCTGGCCCGACCGGATCCGTGCCGAGGTCATCGCGGCCGTGCAGGCAGCGGGCATCGAGCATCCCTGGGCCCACCAGGCTCGCGCGGCCGAGCACGCCCTGGACGGCGACTCGGTGGTCGTCGCCACCGGCACCGCGTCCGGCAAGTCCCTGGCCTACCTGGTCCCGGTCCTGTCGACCCTCCTGGACGGCTCCGAGGCGCCGAACGGCCGCGGCACCACCGCCCTCTACCTGGCCCCCACGAAGGCCCTTGCGGCGGATCAGCGCCGATCTGTGAAGGAACTTTCACAACCGCTGGGCAATTCGGTCCGGCCTGCGGTCTATGACGGCGACACGCCGTTCGAGGAACGCGAGTGGATCCGCCAGTACGCCAACTACGTCCTCACCAACCCGGACATGCTGCATCGCGGCATACTCCCGTCCCACCCCCGCTGGTCCTCCTTCCTGAAGTCGCTGAAGTACGTCGTCATCGACGAGTGCCACACCTACCGCGGGGTCTTCGGCTCCCATGTCGCCCAGGTACTGCGCCGGCTCCGCCGCCTGTGCGCGCGGTACGGCGCCTCGCCCGTGTTCCTGCTGGCCTCCGCGACCGCCGCCGAGCCGTCGGTCGCCGCCCGCCGCCTCACCGGCCTCCCGGTCGTCGAGGTCGCCGATGACGCCTCCCCACGCGGCGAACTGGTCTTCGCCCTGTGGGAGCCCCCGCTCACCGAGCTCCAGGGCGAGAAGGGCGCACCGGTCCGCCGTACCGCCACCGCCGAGACGGCCGACCTGCTGACCGACCTCGCCGTCCAGGGCGTGCGCACGGTCGCCTTCGTACGCTCCCGGCGCGGCGCCGAGCTGATCTCGGTGATCGCCCAGGAACGGCTCGCAGAGGTGGACCGCTCCCTCGCCCGGCGCGTGGCCGCCTACCGCGGCGGCTACCTCCCCGAGGAGCGCCGCGCCCTCGAACAGGCCCTCCACTCCGGCGAACTCCTCGGCCTCGCCGCGACCACCGCCCTCGAACTCGGCATCGACGTCTCCGGTCTGGACGCGGTCCTCATCGCCGGCTACCCGGGCACGCGCGCGTCCCTGTGGCAGCAGGCGGGCCGGGCGGGCCGCTCCGGGCAGGGGGCTCTCGCCGTCCTCGTCGCCCGCGACGACCCCCTGGACACCTTCCTCGTCCACCACCCCGAGGCCCTGTTCGACCAGCCGGTCGAGTCGACAGTCCTCGACCCGGACAACCCGTACGTCCTCGCCCCGCATCTGTGCGCGGCAGCGGCGGAACTGCCGCTGACCGACGACGACCTGGAGCTGTTCGGCCCCGAGACCGAGGGCCTGCTGCCGCAGCTGGAGGCCGCGAAGCTGCTGCGCCGCCGGACCAAGGCGTGGCACTGGACCCGCCGCGAACGGGCCGCCGACCTGACCGACCTCCGGGGCGGCGGCGGCCAGCCGGTGCAGATCGTCGAGTCCGGCACCGGACGGCTGCTCGGCACGGTGGACGCGGGCGCCGCCCACACGTCCGCGCACGAGGGCGCCGTCCACCTCCACCAGGGCCGTACCTACCTGGTCCGCTCACTGGACCTGGACGACTCGGTCGCCCTGGTCGAGGAGGCCAACCCGCCGTACACGACGGTCGCCCGCGACACGACCTCGATCTCCGTCCTGGAGACGGACGTCGAGATCCCCTGGGGCGAGGGCCGCCTCTGCTACGGCTCCGTCGAGGTCACCAACCAGGTCGTCTCCTTCCTGCGTCGACGTGTCATCACCGGTGAAGTGCTGGGCGAGACGAAGCTCGACCTCCCTCCTCGTACGCTGCGCACGCGTGCCGTGTGGTGGACGGTCACCGAGGACCAGCTGGACGCCGCCCGGATCAACCCGGAGATCCTCGGCGGAGCCCTGCACGCCGCCGAGCACGCGTCGATCGGCATGCTGCCCCTCTTCGCGACCTGCGACCGCTGGGACATCGGCGGCGTCTCCATCCCGCTGCACCCCGACACCCTCCTCCCGACGGTCTTCGTCTACGACGGCCACCCCGGCGGCGCCGGCTTCGCGGAACGCGCCTTCCACACCGCCCGCTCCTGGCTGACGGCCACCCGACAGGCCATCGCGTCCTGCGAGTGCGACGCCGGGTGCCCGTCCTGCATCCAGTCCCCCAAGTGCGGCAACGGGAACGATCCGTTGCACAAGCGGGGCGCGGTACGGCTGCTCACGGTGTTGCTGCGGGGGGCTCCGGACGAGAAGGCGGAGGAGGAGCCGGGGAGGGAGCGGGGCCCTGGTCCGGTCCAGGACCCGAGGAACGGTCCGGCCCGGGAGCCGGTCCAGGATCCCGCGGCACCGTCTCCGCAGGTCCCGCCCGTGCCCTGACCTCCGCCGCGAACGGGCCCCGGCCCGATCTCGCCGTCACGTCCGAGATCTCGCCCACGACATCGCACCGCGCCAGCCGCGCGCCCTGAGCTCTCGCCACCCGGTCCGCCCGGGCGCAGGCCGCGGTGTCGCCCTCCGCCCAGTGATCGGCCGCCGCCAACGCGGCGAGGTCTGCGGCGCCCGCCGCACGATGCCGGGTCACGACGGCCTGCCCCAAGGCGAGGACGACGCCGAACACCACGCACAGCACGGCGATCGCACCAACGGTCCAGACGGTGGCGGACCCACGGTCGGAATACCGGTCAGCGGAGCCGCCGTCCGAACACCGGTCGGCGGAGCCACGGTCGGAACACCGAAGGGCGACGAAGCCCCGCCGCAGACCGAAGCCGCCCACCATGCCCCCGGCCCTCAACTCCCCACCCCCACACTGTCCTCCGCCAACGCCACGGCCTCCTCCCGTACTTCGAAAGGGAACCCGTCCAGCGCCGGCGGCTTCGCCACGACCGCCACGCGAACCTGGTCCCCCTCCCGGCTGAGCGTGACCTTCGCGCCGCGAGGTGCCACCTCGCGGGCCACTTCCACGACCGCGTCGGCCGGATCCTGGCGGGCCGCCGCGCGGGCGCCGGCCCTGGCCGCGTCCACACACTGGATCTGGGCGACCACGGCGAGCAGCGCCCCCACCAACCCCATCGCGACGATCACCAGCACCGGCAGCACCACCGCCGACTCCGCCGTGACGAATCCCCGGTCCCTCTCCCGCTCACATCCCCGCATCGAGCGCCCGTTTCACGATGGCCTGCAGCTCGGCGTCGACCTGCCCGCTCGTGACCACCTTGTAGAGGACCACCGCGAACGCCACCGCCGCGACGATCCCCATCGCGTACTCGGAGGTGACCATCCCCGCGTCCCTCCGCGCCGCCCGCGCCCCGCACATCAGGGCACGCAGCCGCGCCCATACCGCCTTGTACATCTCAACCCCCGTAAGGTTCGGTTCTGTTGCTCTTCGGTCCTGCTGCTCTTCGGTCCTGCTGCTCTCTCGCTGTTGGTCGTACGTCCTTCACACGCGCCGCACCGTCATCCACCACCCCCTCCCAGCACCCCACCCGCGAGCCCGATCACCACGGGCAGCACACCGACCGCGATGAAGGCGGGCAGGAAGCACAGCCCCACCGGAACGGTGACCATGACGGCCGCCCGTCTGGCCCGCGCGGTCGCGCTGCGGGCCCAGTCGGCGCGGGCCTGCGCCGCGAGGTGGGCGACGGGTCCGGCCGCCGGGATCCCGGACACGTCGGCCCGCTCCAGCAGCCGCGCCAGCGCCCCGGCCCCCGGCAACGACGCCAGCCTCCGCCAGGCCTCACCGGGTTCACCGCCGAGCCGTACCTCGGCCGCACCCCGCGCCAGCGCTCCCCCCACAGGGCCTCCCAGGGCCTCGCCCACGGCCTGCGCCGCGATCACCGGACCAGCGCCGGCGGCGATGCAGGCCGCCAGCAGATCGGCCGCGAGCGGGAGTTGACGCGCCGCCTCACCGACGTCGATCTCCTCGCCCCGCCCAGCGCCCACCTGCCGACGACGCCACCGCCACATCCCGACCGCACCGACCAGCCCCACGACGACCCCGGCCACCCCGCCGACGACAGCCCACCCGGCGCCCAGAACCCCCGCCACCGGAGCCCACCGCCGCACGGCACCCCGCACATCGACGTGCACCCCCGCGGAAGCCACCTCCAGCCCCAGCAACTCGGCGACCCGCCGCCGCACCCTCCGCTCACGCCGTAACGCCCCGACCCACCGCACCACCCACCCGAGCACCAGCACGGCCCCCAGAACCGCCCCCACCCTGTGGAAAACTTCCGCACTCACGCCGCCTCCTTCTCACGATCCAGACCGATCCCAACCGATCTCAACTGACCCCAGCCGACCTCAACCGACCTCAACCGATCTCCACTGCTCCCGGCCGATCCCGACCGAATTCACCGCCAGGCATCAACCGCATCCGCCGTCACCCCTCACACCAGCCGCCCTCACACCACCCGCCCCCACCCCCCCCCCCCCCCCCCCCCCCCCCCCCCACCCCCCCCCCCCCCCCCCCCCCCCCCCCCCCCCCCCCCCCCCCCCCCCCCCACCCCCCCCCCCCCCCCCCCCCCCCCCCCCCCCCCCCCCCCCCCCCCCCCCCCCCCCCCCCCCCCCC
>NZ_JAFFSU010000017.1 GCF_017948455.1 Streptomyces sp. GESEQ-4 | reverse complement strand
TTGCCGCCCCTCGGCCCGGATGCGCTCGACTTTCCCTAGAAATCCGGAAGATCTACAGGATCTGTACGTCCTATACGTCGAGCTGGTCGGCGACCGCTCGCAGCAGACCGGCGATCTTCCCGCCGGCGGCCTTGTCGGGATAGCGGCCCCTCTCGAGCATCGGCGTGATGTTCTCGAGGAGGGTCGTCAAATCCTGGACGATGGAGGCCAACTCGTCCGGCTTCTTGCGAGTAGCGGCGGCGACGGAAGGGGTCGGGTCGAGGATCGTCACCGAAAGCGCCTGGTCACCGCGCTGCCCGGCGACGACCCCGAACTCAACTCGCTGACCCGGCTTGAGTGTCTCGACTCCGGCGGGGAGGACCGAGGAATGGACGAAGACGTCGCCGCCGTCGTCACGGGAGAGAAAGCCGAAGCCCTTCTCGCTGTTGAACCACTTGACCTTGCCGGTAGGCACGTCTGTCCTCGTCCTCGTACTCGTCGGAAAACTGCTTCGGAAAACGCCAGGGAACTGCTCTTGATAGCACTGGGGCGGGTCGTCGGGACCCGCCGGTACCAAGGCTAATGGTCTTCCACCCGGTGACAAGACGTCACCCGGTTGTTCCTTCGCGCAGGGAACTACCCTGGTCGGGTGCGTGACAAAACCCAAACGAATTCCGCCGCGCCCGGCGACCGCCTGGTCCGTGCCGGAGCCATCGTCTTCTTCGCCGGTGCCGTGGCCACACTCGTCACCGTGGCCCCGCTTCTCCTCGGTACGACGCCATTTCCGACGTACATGTTCGGATTGAGCATGCTCATGGGCGTCGGCTTCCTGATGGCCGGAGCCGGCGTCTTCCAGTCGATCGCGGCCGGCCGCCGTCAGGCGCGCGCCGGGCGGTAGTCCGCGAGCCAGGCCGGAAAGTGGGTGAGGTCCGGCAGGACCACATCCGCTCCGGCCGCCCGCAGCGCGTCGCCGTCGCACGGCCCGGTCGTGACGGCCACGGAGAGCGCTTCGGCGGTACGGGCCCCGCGCACGTCGCCGATGTGGTCGCCGACGTACACCGCCGCGCCGTGCTCGCGCAGCGCCTCCGCCTTCCGCTCGGCCCACAGGTCGCCTATCACCGCGTCGGCGTCGATCCCGAGGTGCTCCAGGTGCAGTTTGGCGTTGGGCTCGTACTTGGCCGTGACGACGATCGCCCGCCCGCCGGCCGCGTGCACGGCGGCGATCGCCTCACGGGCGCCGGGCAGGGCGAGCGTGGCGGCGATGGCGAACGTCGGGTACATCGAGCGGTACAGGTCGCACATGGCCGCCACCTGCTCCGCCGGGAACCAGTTGATCATTTCGTCCACGAGCGGCGGCCCGAGCCGGCTGATCGCCAGATCGGCGTCGATGAACGTCCCCGTCCGCTCGGCCAGCGCCGTGAAGCAGGCGTGGATGCCGGGCCGGGAGTCGATCAGCGTCATGTCGAGGTCGAAGCCGACGGTGAGGGAGGCGACGGGAGGCAGGGCGGCAGAGGTCATATGGGCCATTGTGCCCAGGCGGGCGGCGATCAAGACGCCCGGTCCTCCCCTACCGCTGCCGCTGGGACCGCCACAGCAGGAACAGCGCGGAGGCGATGGCGGCGCCCCGGACGACCCACGGCCAGGTGTCGGAGACGGCGGCGTTCATGTGCCCCTCGGCGATGGGATCACCCCACCGCCCTTGGTTGCGTCCCCACAGCCAGACGAGCCCGGCGGTCAACGCCGTGCCCGGCAGCCACATGACCGCCACCTGCCGCTCCGCCTGCGTCAGCCGCCGGGAGGCGTAGGCGATGAGCCAGCCGAAGAGGAGCACGAGCAGGTTCCCCAGGAAGGCACCGGCGACGAGGAGGGCCGCGCCGAGCAGGAGGAAGGGGTTGCTCCACTGTCCGGGTCGCGGGAGGCGGAGGCGCCGGCGCCCGGAAGCGCCCTCCTCGGCCTTCCCCGCCTTCTCCGCCTTCTCCACAGAGACAGGCTCGTCCCGTACGACACCCTTGTCCGCCTTCTCCGCCTTCTCGATCTCCTTCGGCGGCGGAGGCTTCAGCAGATCCGGAATCTCCACCCCGCCGACGAACCCCGGCACCTCGTCCCCGGCCCCGAACGGACTGCTGTCCACCCGCCACCAGTCGGGCCGCGTCGCACTGTTGCCGAGTTCGTCGGCACCGGCGAGGTGGGGCGGGGTGGGCGCATCCGCGGGGCCCTCGACGGGTTCGGCCGGTTCGGCGGGCCGAGGCCGGGGCACCACGCGCCGCAGCCCTTTGGCCCTGGGCCGCTCCTGGGCCCGGTCCGGCTGTACGGGCACGGAGGCGCCCGGCACCTGCGGCACACCGCCGCCACCACCGGCGTTGGCGACGACCTCATCGGGGCTGCCCAGCCGGGCGAGGATACGGCGCACGGCGGCAGGACTGTCCACCGGCGTCTTCGCCCGACGCCGGTCGATCTCGTTCCGCAACTCCGAGACCAGCCGCATCCGATCGGACGACGGCAACTGCCGCTGCTGAGCCACGTCACCGACGCGGCTCAGATACTCGTAGACGACCTGGTCGCTCTCGATCCCCACGAAGTCCCCTCCGGGGCGGGTGCGTTGGATAACCCCGTGGTGACAGACGTTACCGCGAGGAGCGACCCGAAGGGGCGCGGGGAACTGCGCGACCAGCCACAACGAACCCGCAGACGAACGACGGCCCACCCCGGCACTTCCCGTGGCAACGAAACCGACGGAGTCACCCGGTACCGTGAGTCGGATGAGCACCGAGGACAAGCCGGCGACCCCGCGTTCACTCGCGGAGGCACTCCGTGGCCAGGACGACGCCGCCCTCGCCGCGCTGCTGCGCAGCCGCCCCGACCTCATCACCCCCGTCCCGACGGACCTCACGCAGCTCGCGACCCGCGCCGGCACCCGCGCCTCGGTCGTGCGTGCCCTGGAGCGGCTGGACCGCTTCGCCCTGCAAACGGCGGAGGCACTAGCCGTCGCCCCGGACCCGGCACCGTACGAAGAACTCCTCGGCCTCATGACCGGCGACGAGGGGGACCAGGCCGTCGCCGCCGCCCTTCCGCACGCCCTCGCCACCCTGCGCGAACAGGCCCTCGTCTGGGGCCCGGACGACCGTCTCCGCCTCGTCCGCACGGCCCGCGAGCTGCTGGCCCCGTCCCCGCAGCACCCGTCCCCGACCGGCCTGGGCCCGACGGTGCAGGAGGCGACGTCGGGCATGTCGCCGGGCCGTATCCAGGAGATCGTCACGGCGGCCGGGCTGGCGTCGACGCACGACGCGGTCTCGGCGGTCGCCGCGCTGACCGCCTTGTTCAAGGACCGCAAGCGGATGAAGGCCCTGCTCGCAGGCGCCCCCGAGGAGTCCCTGGAGGTGCTGCGCCGCCTGGTCTGGGGCCCGCCGTACGGGCAGGTCACCGCCGACCCGGCGGCCCGGCTGCGCTGGCTCCTCGACCGCGGGCTGCTGCTGCCGACGGCGCCCGGGACCGTCGTACTCCCCCGCGAGGTGGCCCTGCATCTGCGGGGCGGCCACGCCCACCGTGCCACCGAGCCGCTGCCGCCCCCCGTCGAGCCCGCCGGCACGCACCGTCCACAGGTTGTGGACGCGACGGCGGCCGGGCAAGCGTACTCGGCGCTGGCGACCGTCGAGGAGCTGCTGCGGGACTGGGACGAGGGCGGTCCGACGGTGCTGCGGGCGGGCGGGCTGAGCGTCCGGGACCTGAAGCGGACGGCCGTCGCCCTGGACGTACCGGAGCCGATCGCGGCGTTCTGGGTGGAGCTGGCGTACGCGGCGGGCCTGATCGCGTCGGACGGTGAGGCGGACGAGCGGTACGCGGCGACCCCGGCCTACGACGAGTGGCTGGAACAGCCCGCGGACCAGCGCTGGGTGCGGCTCGCGGAAGCCTGGCTGGCGGCGACCCGCACGGCGGGCCTGGTCGGCGGCCGGGACTCCAAGGAGCGCACCATGTCGGCCCTCGGCCCGGGCCTGGACCGCTCCGCCGCGCCGGAGGTACGGCACCGGGTGCTGGCCCTGCTCGCCGAACTGCCGGAAGGCGCCGCGCCGTCCGCCGAGTCGGTGCTGGCCCGGCTGCGCTGGGAGCGCCCGCTGCGGGCACCGCAGAGCGACGACGACCTGCGCACCCGGCTCGCCCGGTGGACGCTCTCGGAGGCGGAACTGCTCGGCGTCACCGGCCGCGGCGCGCTGTCCGCGCACGGGCGGGCGCTGATCGGAGCGCCGGCCGCGAAGCCGGCCGCGGACGCGCCCTCCGGCCCCGGCGACAAGCTCCCCGTCCACCACAAGCACCACAGGGTCCCAGCCCGCGAACCCCTCACCCCCGCCGAACAGGCCACCGCCTCCGCCACCGCCGCCCGGCTCCTCGCCCCCCTCCTCCCGGAGCCCCTGGACCACGTCCTCCTCCAGGCCGACCTCACGGCAGTCGCCCCCGGCCCGCTGCAGCGCCCGCTCGCCGACATGCTGGACGTCCTCGCGGACGTGGAGTCGAAGGGCGGGGCGACGGTGTACCGGTTCACCCCCGGTTCCGTACGCCGTGCGCTTGACGCCGGCCGCAGCGCCTCCGACCTGCACGCCTTCCTCGCCGCGCACTCGCGTACGCCGATCCCGCAGCCGCTGACGTACCTGATCGACGACGTGGCCAGGAGGCACGGCCATCTGCGGATCGGCGCGGCTTCGGCGTACGTCCGCTGCGACGACGACGCCCTGCTGAACGAGATCGTCGCCGACAAACGCGCCGCCGCCCTGCACCTGCGACGCCTCGCCCCGACCGTGCTGGCCGCCCAGGCCGACCCGGCGACGCTGCTGGAGGGCCTGCGCGCGATGGGATTCGCGCCGGCCGCCGAATCCGCCGAGGGCGACGTCCTGATCACCCGCGCCCACGCCCACCGCACCCCGCCGCGCACGGCCCCCGAGCCGGTCCCGGACGGCCCCCGAGCGCCCGACCCGACGCTCCTGACGGCCGCGATCCGCGCGATCCGGGCGGGCGACCTCGCCTCCACGACCCCGCGCAAGCAGACCCCCGTGACCAACGGCGAACTCCCCCGCACCGGCTCCGCCGAGACCCTCGCCACCATGCAGGCCGCCGTCCTCACCGGCGAGACCCTCTGGATCGGCTACGTGAACGCGGAGGGCTCCGCCAGCCAGCGCGTCATCGCCCCCATCAAGGTCGAGGGCGGCTTCGTGACGGCGTACGACCACACCGCGGACGAGGTCCGCACGTATCCGCTGCACCGGATCACCGGGGTCGCGGAACTCGCCGACGACTGAAGCGCCCCAAAGGGGCGCGGGGAACTGCGCGACCAGCCACGACGGACCCGCAGACGCACGACGGCCGATCGCGGCTCTTCCCTCGGACGGGTGTACGCCCAGGTTCATGCACGCCACGCCGGACACTTCCCACCCATGAGCGAACCCGCAGGTCACCCCGCATTCCGAAGCGGAGCGCCGGGCAGCCAACGGATGTCCTGATCCGCAGTGAAAGGAAGTCCACGCCCATGCGCGCAGCCCGTCGTGTCGCCGCCGTCCTGTCCGCCACCGCCGTGATGATCGGCGCCTTCGCCACCCAGGCCGCGGCCATCGGCATCGACGTCGCCGGCCTGATCATCGAGACACCGGCCATCTGACCCGTCCCCCGCACTCCCCGGGCCGGTCCCGGTGTCCCCGGGTCCGGCCCACCCCGATCGATCCCCCTCCGTGAAAGGCCCCTACGTCCCCATGCGTGACAAGCTCAACCACCGCGCCCGCGCCGCCGTCGCCGTGTCCGCCGCCGCGCTGGTCTCCGCGGCCGCACTCGTCGGCGCGCTGGCACCCGAGGCCTCGGCGGCCCCCGCGCTGCCGCTGCCGCTCCCGGCCGCCGGGGCAGGCGGCGAGCCCCTCCTCAACGTCGACGGGCACATCTTCGCCCAACCGCTGGTCAACAACCTCGACCTGTCCAAGCTGAAGTAGCCCGGCGCATCCGGTAGCTGTCCCCGTCCAGCCGCACGATCTCGGCGTGGTGGGCCAGCCGGTCCACCATCGCCGGGGCGGCCGGGCCGCCGAACACCTCGTCCCAGCGCTCGAGCGGGCGGTCGCAGGTCACGATCAGCGACCCCCGCTCGTAGCGGTGCGCCACCAGCTGGAAGAAGAGCCGGGACGTGTCCGCGTCGAACGGCACGTACCCGACCTCGTCGACGATCAGCACGGGACAGGCATCCAGCTCCGCAAGTTCCTCCGCGAGCCGTCCCGCGGCCTGCGCTCCGGCCAGCCGTGCCGCCCATCCGGCGGCCGTGTCGAACAGCACCCGGTACCCGGCCTCACAGGCACGCACCCCGAGCCCGACGGCCAGATGCGTCTTGCCGGTGCCGGGCGGCCCGACGAACACCACGTTCCCGCAGGCCCCGACGAAGTCCAGCTTGCCGAGCCGCGCCACCGCCTCCCGGTCGAAGACCCGGGGATGCTCGGCGTCGTACTCGTCCAGCAGCTTCCGCGCCGGGAACCCAGCGTCCCGGATCCGCTCCTCGGCCCCCGTCTCCACGCCGGGCGCCCCCGCCTGGCCCGGAATCAGGGCGGCGGCCCGCACGGGCGCGGGGCGTTCGACCGCCCTGTGCTCGTGGTGGTCCCGGTGCCGGCCGGCTCGCTCGGCGTGCGCGGCCATCGGCCCCGACATGTACGCCAGGATCGCCGCCGAGACGATGAACGCCATGTGGATCACCGTCCCCCACAGCAGCGAGTGCCGTGCGGTGTGGTGCACATCCACGAACATCTGCAGCAGATGGACGGAGGAGATGCCGACGATGGCGGTCGCCAGCTTGACCTTCAGCACGTTGGAGTTGACGTGCGAGAGCCATTCCGGCTGGTCGCGGTGGCCCTGGAGCCCGATGCGCGAGACGAACGTCTCGTAGCCGCCGACGATCACCATGATCAGCAGATTGGCGATCATGACGACGTCGACCAGCTTGAGCACGGCGAGCATGACGTACGTCTCGTTCGCCTGCCCGGTGACGCACCGGAGGATTAAGGTCCACAGCTCGTTGAAGAACTTGTAGACATAGACGCCCTGCGCGGCCACGAGGCCGAAGTAGAGCGGCGCCTGAAGCCAGCGCGTGGCGAACAGGGCATAGCCCAGCGTGGTGGACGGCGTGGACGGATCACGAGTGAGGATCTGCACGGTCGGCCATTCTCCGCATTCGCCGCCGTACAGGTGAAACCACACCACTCACAGGAATGAATAGACATCCTGTACGACGGACCACCCGCTCCGGCCCCGACCGGGGAACGATCAGGCACACTGGACGTTTGGCCGACCTCTGGCCTTAGGGAAGGAAGCCGCGCGTGAACGGTCCCCTCATCGTCCAGTCCGACAAGACGCTGCTCCTGGAAGTCGACCACGAGCTGGCCGACGAGTGCCGTCGGGCCATCGCGCCGTTCGCCGAGCTGGAGCGGGCGCCGGAGCACATCCACACCTACCGGGTGACGCCGCTCGGGCTGTGGAACGCGCGGGCGGCCGGGCATGACGCCGAACAGGTCGTGGACGCGCTGGTGCAGTACAGCCGCTATCCCGTGCCGCACGCGCTGCTGGTCGACGTCGCCGAGACGATGGACCGCTACGGGCGGCTGACGCTGTCCAAGCACCCGGCGCACGGGCTGGTCCTGACGACCACCGACCGTCCGGTCCTTGAGGAGATCCTGCGCTCCAAGCGGATCGCTCCGCTCGTCGGCAACCGGCTCGACCCGGACACCGTGGCCGTGCATCCCTCCGAGCGCGGGCAGATCAAGCAGACGCTGCTGAAGCTGGGCTGGCCGGCCGAGGACCTCGCCGGATACGTCGACGGTGAGGCTCACGCGATCGATCTTGTCGAGGACGGGTGGGCGCTGCGCCCGTACCAGAAGCAGGCCGTGGAGAACTTCTGGCACGGCGGGAGCGGGGTCGTCGTACTGCCGTGTGGTGCCGGGAAGACGCTGGTCGGCGCGGGGTCCATGGCCCAGGCGAAGTCCACCACGCTCATCCTCGTCACCAACACCGTCTCGGCCCGGCAGTGGAAGCACGAGCTGGTGAAGCGGACCACGCTGACCGAGGAGGAGATCGGCGAGTACAGCGGTACGAAGAAGGAGATCCGGCCGGTCACCATCGCGACGTACCAGGTGCTGACGACCAGGCGGAAGGGCGTCTACCCGCATCTGGAGCTGTTCGACTCCCGCGACTGGGGGCTGATCCTCTACGACGAGGTGCATCTGCTGCCCGCGCCGGTCTTCAAGTTCACGGCGGATCTGCAGGCGCGGCGGCGGCTCGGGCTGACGGCGACGCTGGTGCGGGAGGACGGCCGTGAGTCGGACGTGTTCTCGCTGATCGGGCCCAAGCGGTTCGACGCGCCCTGGAAGGAGATCGAGGCGCAGGGCTATATCGCGCCCGCCGACTGCGTCGAGGTCCGGGTCAATCTCACCGACGCCGAGCGGCTGGCGTACGCGACCGCCGAGCAAGAGGAGAAGTACCGGTACTGCGCGACGACCGACACCAAGCGGAAGGTGACGGAGGCGCTGGTACGGCGGTTCGCCGGGCAGCAGATCCTGGTCATCGGGCAGTACATCGACCAGCTCGACGAACTGGGCGAGCATCTGAACGCCCCCGTCATCAAGGGCGAGACCTCCAACGCCCAGCGCGAGAAGCTCTTCGGCGCCTTCCGGGAGGGCGAGATCAGCGTGCTGGTCGTGTCGAAGGTCGCGAACTTCTCGATCGACCTGCCGGAGGCGACGGTCGCCATCCAGGTGTCGGGGACCTTCGGGTCGCGGCAGGAGGAGGCGCAGCGGCTGGGGCGGGTGCTGCGGCCGAAGGCGGACGGGCACCAGGCCCACTTCTACTCGGTGGTGGCGCGGGACACCATCGACCAGGACTTCGCCGCGCATCGGCAGCGGTTCCTGGCCGAGCAGGGGTACGCGTACCGGATCGTGGACGCGGACGAGTTGCTCGCGGAGAGCTGAGCCGGGCGGGGCGGGGTCACTTGCGGCGGACGCCGGCTTCCTCGCCGTACTCGCCGAGGATGATCACGTCGAAGGCGGCGCCCGCGTAGACCTTGAGGGCACGCAGGGCCTCGCCGAGGCGGTGACGGTGGTGGGTCGAGGTGACTGCGGTCGCGCCTGAGGCGCGGCCGGGGGCTGGGGTGAAGGTTGCTGCGCTCATGTATCCATGGTGGCTCTCCGGCCATAAGGAGGGCATCGGTCTGCGGGGCGAACCCGTGTCGTCCGTGGGTACACCTGCGGGGCTAGCCATGGCCCTTAGGGCGGAGGGGGCCGTCCCCTAGGGGACGACAAAACCGTTGGCGGCCGGCTCCATCGGCGGCCTAGAATCTCCGCTCTTGTCTGGATCCAACGGAGGCACCCCTTGTCCACCCCGTCGTCCGACGATCCCCTCTCCCGAGAGCGCTCCCACCTCGCCTCCTCCCGTGCCGCCCTGCGCGCCATGCGCGAGGACGTCGAGTCCCTCGACATCAGCGACGTCACCGCGAACTGGGTCAACGCCGAAGTCCTCGCCCGTCAGATCGACGAACGGATCAAGGCCCTCGCCGACCTGAGCGACACCCCGCTGTTCTTCGGACGGCTCGACTATCTGCACGCGGTCGGCGCCGAGCAGGCGGAGGGGGCGGAAGGGGAACGCTTCTACATCGGGCGGCGGCATGTGCACGATCACGACGGCGACCCGATGGTGATCGACTGGCGTGCGCCGGTGTCCCAGCCCTTCTACCGGGCCTCGAAGAAGGCCCCGATGGACGTCGCGCTGCGCCGCCGCTTCGGATACACGGGCGGCGACCTGACCGCGTACGAGGACGAGCACCTCTCCGACCCGTCGGAGGCCGCGCGGACGAGCAAGCTGCTCCAGCAGGAGATCGAGCGTCCGCGTGTCGGCCCGATGCGGGACATCGTGGCGACGATCCAGCCGGAGCAGGACGAGATCGTACGCAGCGGGCTAGGCGGGACCGTGTGTGTGCAGGGAGGTCCGGGGACCGGAAAGACGGCCGTCGGTCTGCACCGGGTCGCCTATCTCCTGTACGCCCACCGCGAGCGGCTCGCCCGCACCGGCACGCTCGTCATCGGGCCGAACAAGTCCTTCCTGCACTACATCGAGCAAGTGCTGCCTGCCCTCGGCGAGTTGACGGTCCGGCAGGCGACGGTCGACGACCTCGTGGCGCACGTCGAGGTGCGGGGCGCGGACGAGGCGGCGGCCGCGGTGATCAAGGGGGACGCGAGGATGGCGGAGGTGCTGCGACGCGCCGTCCGCTCCCATGTGACCATGCCGACCGAGCCGGTCGTCGTCGTGCGCGGCTCGCGTCGCTGGCGCGTCCCGGCGTACGAACTCGAAGGCATCGTCCAGGAGTTGCTCGACCGCGACATCCGGTACGGCGCCGCCCGCGAGGCCCTGCCGCAGCGGATCGCGCACGCGGTGCTGGTGCAGATGGAACGCTCCGGAGAGGCGCCGGACGACCGGGTGCAGGACGCCGTCGCCCGCAACGCCGCGGTGAAAGCGGCGGTGAAGGCGATCTGGCCGCCGGTCGATCCGGCGAAGCTTGTGCTGCGGCTGCTGACGGACGCGGACTTTCTCGCCGTACACGCGGGAGGTGTTCTTGGCGCGGACGAGCAGAAGAGGATCCTGTGGGCGAAGCCGGTGCGGTCGGTGAAGGCCGCGAAGTGGTCCGCCGCGGACGCGGTGTTGATCGACGAGGCGACGGATCTGGTGCAGCGTACGCATTCGCTGGGGCATGTGGTTCTCGACGAGGCGCAGGATCTCTCGCCCATGCAGTACCGCGCGGTCGGCCGGCGGTGCACCACCGGTTCGGCGACGGTCCTCGGGGATCTGGCGCAGGGTACGACGCCGTGGGCTACGCGGAGTTGGGACGAGGCGCTGGCCCACCTGGGGAAGACGGACGCCGTGGTCGAGGAACTGACGGCCGGTTTCCGTGTGCCGACGGATGTGATCACGTATGCGTCCCGGCTGCTGCCGCATATTGCGCCGGGGCTGACGCCGGTGGCTTCGGTGCGGGAGAATCCCGGGTTTTTTGAGGTGCGTGAGGTGGCCGAGGCGGGGGAAGTGGTGGCCGCGTGTGAGGAGTTGCTGCGGAATGAGGGGTCTACGGGGCTGATTGCTGCCGATGCGCGGATCGCTGCGCTGGCGGAGGCGCTGGCGGTGGCGGGGATCGGTTTTCTCGATCCCGGTGAGGAGACGACGCAGGAGACGCGGCTGACGTTGGTTCCGGCGTCTCTCGCGAAGGGGCTTGAGTACGACTATGTGGTGCTCGATGAGCCGCAGGCGGTGGTTGATGGGGAGCCGGATGAGCGGACGGGGTTGCGGCGGTTGTATGTGGCGCTCACCCGGGCTGTCTCGGGGTTGATCGTGACGCATTCGGCGCCCCTGCCGCCTCAGTTGTGATTGCCTCTTGAGGTTGTGTGCGAGTGCGGGTGGGTGGGGGCTGGTCGCGCAGTTCCCCGCGCCCCTAGGGGGTTCCAGTCAGCCTTGGTCCAAGAGCCGACGCCACTTCCCTACCGCTTCCGCCGAGACCGGGGACGTCCAGCCCTTCGGCCTCGCCGCGCCCCCGATATGGAAGGCATCGACACCCGCGGCTTGCAGCTGCCGGACGTGGTCCAGCCGTAGGCCCCCGCCCACCAGGATCTGTTGCTCGTACCCCGGCTCCCCGCGCCGTCCCGCCTCCGCGAGCAGCGTCGAGAGGCCGTCGGTCACGCCGTCCGCCGATCCGGCTGTGAGGTAGGTGTCGAGTCCGGGCAGGTCGGCGACTTGCTTGCGTAGGGCTTCGCGGTCCGACGCGTGGTCGATGGCGCGGTGGAAGGTCCATCGGCAGCCGTGCAGTTCGGCCACGACTCGCTCCACCGCGTCCAGATCGACGCACCCGTGCCCGTCCAGGAAGCCGAGCACGAACTGGTCGGCCCCCGCGCCGCGCAGTTCCCGCGCCACCTCGACCAAGCGCTCGACATCCTCCGCCGCGAATCCGTCCGCGAGTCGCAGCATCACGCGCAGGTCGATGTCGACGGCGGCGCGGATCGCGGTGAAGGACGTGGTCGGCGGGGTGAGGCCGTCCGCTGCCATGTCGGTGACCAGTTCGAGGCGGTCCGCGCCTCCGGCCTGGGCGGCGAGGGCGTCCTCGGCGTCGAGGGCGATCACCTCCAGGACTGCACGCTTGCTCATGGGACCCCATTCCTCATTGCTCGGCGGCTCGGGACGGCTAGGAGGTCTAGTCCAATGCCAGCCTACGCGAGGACGGGGTCCAGAAAAGATCGTCTTCAGCCGAAGATGTTGAGCTCTGTCTCCTTCACGCCCGCCAGCTCGTACGACGCCCCTGCCGTCGTACGCCCCGAGTACAGCCGTACGAGCGTGGCGGCGTCCCCGATGAACCGTGCGGGTGTCCGCGTCCCCGACACATCGCCCAGCCGCACCGGCTCGTCGACGTCGTCGAGGTCGGCGTGCAACGGCAGATGGCCGCGCTCCCGGGTCACCGCGGCCAGCAGCGTGAGCGCGTACGGCAGTCCGGGCCCGGCGTAGGCTCCGGGCTCGCCCCACGCCTCGCGTACGTCCCCGGCGTGCACCCACTCACCGAGCGCGATCCCGTCGAAGGCGCCGCCCGACGCGGCGATCACGGGCCCGGCGTCGGTCATTCCGCGCTCCAGCTCGTCGACGACGCGCGCGTTGGTCCAGTCGGCGCGCTCGGCGATGTCCCGGTCGTTGGCCTCGGGTGAGAAAACGTCGTTCTCGAAGCGGCTCTCCACGACCCTCAGCAACGCGGCCGAACAGTGGGCCAGCACATCCCGGACGCTCCAGCCGGGGCAGGCGGCGACCGGCCTGGCGAAATCCGTGTCCGGTCGCTCCCGCAACAGCGGAATCAGCGTGTCGCGCTCGGTGATCAGCAGCCGTCCGGGCAGTTCGGGGTCACGTACGTCAGCAGAAGTCATGTCTCCCACGCTAGGGTGCGTGGCCCACGTCACGGGAGAATGGCGTACATGTCCGATCTCGAAGCCCTCGCCGCCCGCTTCGCCGACGCCCTGCGAGCGGCCCGCGCCCCGGTGGACTCGCCCGACCCGGCGCCGTACGCCGACGATCTGCTCACCCGCTGGCAGGAACCCCAGCGCCGCTATCACACGCTGAAGCACCTCGCCGCGGTCCTCGACCACATCGACGTGCTGGAGAAGCACGCGGCGGACCCGGACGTCGTACGTCTGGCCGCGTGGTTCCACGACGCGGTGTACCTGCCCGAGCGGTCCGAGAACGAGGAGCGGTCGGCCCGGCTCGCCGAGCGGGCGCTGCCCGAGGCCGGTCTGTCCGCGGCGAAGACCGCGGAGGTCGCCCGGCTGGTCCGGCTCACGGTCACCCACGCCCCGGCCGGCGACGACCGGGACGGGCAGGTGCTGTGCGACGCGGACCTGGCGATCCTCGCGTCGCCGCCGTCTGCGTACGCCGCCTACACCGCGGCCGTCCGCGAGGAGTACCACTTCGTCCCCAACGAGGCTTTCCGCGAGGGCCGTTCGGCGATCCTCCGCCAGCTCCTCGACCTGCCCCGTCTGTTCCACACGCCGCACGGGGAGCGGGAGTGGGAGGCGACGGCGCGCTACAACCTGCGGTCGGAGCTGGAAATGCTGTCGCTCGGCCGGCCTCCGTCGGCTTAGCGTGCACGGCATGCGGAACACGGGTGGGGATCAAGTACAGGAAGCCGTCGCGAGCTGCGTCGCTCTCCTGCGGACGGCCACGGACCGGGACTGGGAAGGCGTCAAGGCGGGTCGGATGAGCTGGAGTTGCCGCGGCACCGCGTTCCATGTCGCCGAGGATCTGATCGCGTACGCGGGCCAGCTCGCCGGACGCGCGCGGGACCGGTGGGTCCCGTTCGAGATCGTGCCCGAGGAGGGCATCGACAACGACGGCGTCCTGGAGGTGATCGAGACGTCCGGCGCGCTGTTCGCGGCCACCCTGCGCAGCACGCCCCGTGAGGTGCGCGCCTTCCACCCGTACCCCTTCCGCAGCGCGAACCGCGAAGGCTTCGCGGCGATGGGGATCGCGGAGGTGCTTCTGCACACGCATGACATCGCCGAGGGGCTCGGCCTGTCGTACGAAGCACCCGCCGAGCTCTGTGAGTCCGTCCTCACCACGCTCTTCCCGGATGTCCGCCCCGGCCCCGCGCCCTGGCCCACCCTGCTGTGGGCCACCGGCCGCGGCGACCTGCCCGGCCGCGCACCCGTCACCCAGTGGCGCTGGCACAACAACCTGGCCCTCCCCACCGACCGCCTCACCCTCGAGGGTGTCACCCCCGCGACCGCCGCCGACCTGCACGCGGGGGGTGACGGCGGGTTCGAGTGGGTCGACGGCGAGCCGTTCGAGGGCACCCGCGTGGCCTCCGGGATGCTGGTGAAGGCGTATGAAGAGGGGCTGCTGCGGCCCGAGTTCGGGGTGTTCGTGCTGGTGCGGCGGGAGGACGGGCGTGCCGTCGGTGCGATGGGCTTTCATGCGGCGCCGGACGACGAGGGCATGGTGGAGATCGGGTACGACCTGGTCGAGGGCGGCCGCGGCCATGGGTATGCCACGGAGGCGCTGCGCGCCCTGTCGGCGTGGGCCCTGGCCCGGGACGACGTCCGGCGGATCATCGCGAAGGTCGACCAGGGCAATCTGCCGTCGCAGGGTGTCGTGACCCGCGCCGGATTCGAAAAGGTCGGTGAGGACGAGGAGTTGTTCGTCTACGAGTTGCGCGGCTGACCGCTACGAGCTGCGCGGCCGACCGCTACGAGCTGCTCGGCTGACCTCGCCCCTTCGGCCGCCGCAACCCCGCCCCGTGCAACAGCCGCACCACCTCCCGGCTGCTGACCTCCACCGCCCCGGCGGCCACCACGTCCGCGTAACGGTGCGAGGGGATGTCGTAGTGATCCCGTTCGAAGGCGCGGCGGGGTACGCCCAAGCCCTCGGCGAACGTGTGGAGTTCGTCGTAGGAGACGTCGCTGACGAGGTGGGACCACATGCGGCCGTGGCCGGGCCAGGTGGGCGGGTCGATGTAGAGGGTCACGACGAGGCGGTCCCGCCGGCGCATGAACCGAGGGTGCCGACGGAGGCGACCTTCACGCCCGCCTTGTGGCACACCCAGTGCGGGTCGGGCCCCAGTTCCGGTTCTACGTCGAGGGCGTGCGGGTCGCCGGAGCCGCAGACGGGGCACAGGGGCCAGCGGCCGTACCGCTCCAGCAGCGCGTCCTGGACGTCCTGGGCGATCAGCCCGGCCACGAACACCGCGCCCTCCGGCCACTGCTCCACCCACCAGCGCCGCTGTACGACGGACTCCTCGACCAGCGACACCACGTCCGCCTCGGCGACATCGCCCGCGACCAGGTCGGCGAGCACGAGAGCGCGTGCCGCGTGCAACGCCTGCTCCAGGGGGCTGACAGAGGAGCCGGGAGAGTCGGGGGAGTCGGTGGGATCCATGTCTCCCATTGTGCGCACTCTTGACCATCACGCCGAGCCGAAAATATCTTTCAAGAGTGACCCAGGAAGTGAAGGAAATTTTCGGAACCGGCAACGGCACCCGACCTGGCGGCGCGCCCCCCGCGCCCGCCGCTCTCGCGGCCAAGGTGCGCACCCTCGCCCCCTCGATGACCCGTTCCATGCAGCGCGTCGCCGAAGCCGTCGCCCAGGACCCGGCCGGCTGCGCCGCCCTCACGGTCACCGGCCTCGCCGAACTCACCGGCACCAGCGAGGCGACCGTCGTCCGCACCGCCCGTCTGCTCGGATACCCCGGCTACCGGGATCTGCGCCTCGCCCTCGCCGGGCTCGCCGCCCAGCAGCAGTCCGGGCGGGCCCCCGCGCTCACCACCGACATCGCCGTCGACGACCCGATCGCCGACGTGGTCGCCAAGCTCGCCTACGACGAGCAGCAGACCCTCGCGGACACGGCGGCCGGGCTGGACACGGTGCAGCTGGGCGCGGCGGTGTCGGCGCTGGCCTCCGCGCGCCGGGCCGATGTGTACGGGGTCGGGGCGTCCGGGCTGGTGGCGCAGGACCTCACCCAGAAGCTGCTGCGGATAGGCCTGATAGCCCACGCGCACAGCGATCCGCACCTCGCCGTGACGAACGCGGTGCAGCTGCGCGGCGGTGACGTGGCGATCGCGATCACGCACTCCGGGTCCACGGGGGACGTCATCGAGCCGCTCAGGGTCGCGTTCGAGCACGGGGCCACGACGATCGCGATCACCGGGCGGCCGGACGGTCCGGTGTCGCAGTACGCCGATCATGTGCTGACGACGTCCACGGCCCGGGAGAGTGAATTGCGGCCGGCTGCGATGTCGTCCCGCACGAGTCAGCTCCTCGTGGTGGACTGCCTGTTCATCGGGGTCGCGCAGCGGACGTACGAGACGGCTGCGCCCGCGTTGTCGGCGTCGTATGAGGCGCTGGCGCATCGGCATCGGAACGGTTCGCGGTAGACGTAGGTCCGCCCCTGATCCTTGAGTGCCCCTGATCCTTAAGTGACCCTCGAGTGACCCTTGAGTGAAAGAGCCGCCCCCTCATGACCTCCACCTCTCCCCAGCGCGACGTCCGTGCCGAGTTGGAATCGCTGACCACGGAAGCCTTCCGGCCCGAACTCTCCGAGATCGACCAGCTGCCGACCCTGGAGATCGCGCGGCTGATGAACGGCGAGGACACGACCGTCCCCACCGCCGTCGCCGCGAAACTCCCGCAGATCGCCGCCGCCATCGACGCCGTGGCCGAACGGATGGCCCGTGGCGGCCGGCTCGTCTACGCCGGTGCCGGAACCGCCGGCCGCCTCGGTGTCCTGGACGCCTCCGAGTGCCCGCCCACCTTCAACACCGACCCCTCCCAGGTCGTGGGCCTGATCGCGGGCGGCCCTGCGGCCATGGTCACCTCCGTCGAGGGCGCCGAGGACTCCGCCGAGCTGGCGAGACGGGACCTCGACGGGCTCGGCCTGACCGCGCTCGACACGGTCGTCGGCGTCTCCGCGTCCGGCCGCACCCCGTACGCCGTCGGCGCCGTGGAGCACGCCCGGCAGCTGGGGGCGCTGACCGTCGGCCTGGCGTGCAACGCGGACAGCGCGCTCGCGGCGGCTGCCGATCACGGCATCGAGATCGTCGTAGGGCCGGAGTTGCTGACCGGATCCACCCGCCTCAAGGCAGGCACGGCGCAGAAACTCGTGCTCAACATGCTGTCGACGATCACGATGATCCGGCTGGGCAAGACGTACGGGAACCTGATGGTCGATGTACGCGCCTCGAACGAGAAGCTGCGCGCCCGCTCCCGCCGTATCGTCGCCCTCGCCACCGGCGCGTCGGACGAGGAGATCGAGGCCGCGCTCGCCGCCACGGACGGCGAGGTGAAGAACGCGATCCTGACCATCCTCACCGGCGCAGACGGCCCGACGGCCGCCCGCCTTCTGGAGGAGTCCGGCGGCCATCTGCGCGCCGCGCTGGCGGCGGCGAAGGGCTAGCCCGCACGCTCACCGCATGCACACCCCGCACACCCCACACACCCCCGCGACCACGGCCGCCGCCCTCCTCCCCCTGGTAGGCGGCCCCACGAACGTCACCTCCGTCGCCCACTGCATGACCCGCCTCCGCCTGGGCCTCGCCGACCGCTCCCTGGTCGACGACGAAGCCGTACGGGCCGTGCCCGGCGTCCTGGGCATGGTCGCCGACGACGACACGTACCAGATCGTGCTGGGGCCGGGGGTGGTGGCGAGGGTGACGCCGGAGTTCGATGCGCTGGTGACGTCGGCGGCTCAACTAGCCGTACAGGGCTATGAGTTGAAGGAAGCCCAGCGTGAGCGCAACGCAACCCCCCTCAAACAGACCCTCCGCCGCATCGCGAACATCTTCGTCCCCCTCATCCCCGCCCTCATCGGCTGCGGCATCCTCGCGGGCGTCAACGGCCTGCTCCTGAACGCCGGTTGGCTGCCCGGCCTCACCCCCGCCCTCACCGCCATCGCCGCCGCCTTCATGGCCCTGATCTCGGTCTTCGTCGGCTACAACACGGCGAAGGAGTTCGGCGGCACACCGGTGCTGGGCGGGGCGGTGGCGGCGATCGTCGTATATCCCGGAGTGGCGAAGGTGACGGCCTTCGGGGTCACCCTCGCTCCCGGCCAGGGCGGAGTGCTGGGCGCGCTGGCGGCGGCGCTGCTGGGGACGTACATCGAGAAGTGGTGCCGCACCCGAGTCCCCGAGACCCTCGACGTCCTGGTAACCCCCACCCTGACCGTCCTCATCTCCGGCCTGGCCACGCTCTACGGCCTCATGTACGCGGCCGGCGAGATCTCCACCGCCGTCGGCACCGCCGCGAACTGGCTCCTCACGACGACCGGCGCGCTCGCCGGCCTGATCCTGGGCGGCCTCTTCCTCCCCCTCGTCATGCTCGGCCTCCACCAGGCCCTCATCCCCGTCCATGTGACGCTGATCGACCAGCAGGGCCACACCACCCTGCTCCCCATCCTCGCCATGGCCGGCGCGGGCCAGGTCGGCGCGGCCCTCGCGGTGTACGTCCGGCTGCGCCACGACACCTCCATCCGTACGACGATCAAGTCGGCCCTCCCCGCAGGGCTGTTGGGCGTCGGGGAACCCCTGATCTACGGCGTCTCCCTCCCCTTGGGCCGCCCGTTCCTGACCGCCTGCGTGGGCGGGGCGGCGGGCGGCGGCTTCGTGGGCCTGTTCGCGATGCTCGGGGAGGGGGTCGGGGCGACGGCGATCGGCCCGTCGGGCTGGGCACTGTTTCCGCTGCTGGCGGGGGATGGAGGGTGGGCGGTGACGGTGGCGATCTACGCGGGCGGCCTGGTGACGGGGTACGGGGTTGGGTTCGCGGCCACGTATATGTTCGGCGGCTTGAGCGCCCCCGAAGGGGCGCGGGGAACTGCGCGACAAGCCACAACGGACCCGCAGATGACCGAGTAGCGTGACCGCATGTCCTCCGCAGCAACGACCACATTTCAGATCGGCGGCAACTTAGAGGTGGGCCGACTCGGATTCGGGGCGATGCACCTGCCGACAGACCCGGCTGATGCGCGCGCCGCCGCCATCGCGGTCGCGCGACGGGCCGTCGAACTGGGCGTCACCCTGATCGACACGGCCCACATGTACGGCTGGGGCGCGAACGAGGAGCTGCTAGCCGAGGCCCTGCACCCATACCCGGACGACCTCCTCGTAGCCACAAAGGTCGGCATCTCCCAAGTCGACGGCGAGTGGCAGCAGGACGCCAGCCCCGCCGGGCTACGCGCGGGCGTCGACGCGGCCCTGCGCCGACTCCGCCTCGACCGCATCGAACTCCTCCAACTCCACCGCATCGACCCGAAGATCCCGGTGACCGACCAGGTCGGCACACTCGGCGAGCTGGTGACCGAGGGCAAGGTAGGCCGGATCGGCCTGTCGGAGGTCACAGTCGCCGAACTCACCGAGGCACGAACCGTCGCCGACATCGCCAGCGTCCAGAACCGCTACAACCTGCTCGACCGCGAGCACGAACCCGTCCTGGAGGCCTGCGAGGCAGCGGGCATCGCCTTCCTCCCCTGGCGCCCGGTCGCCCACGGCACATCGGCCACGACCGCCGAGATCGCCGCCGTAGCGACAGAAGTCGACGCCACGGCAACGCAAGTGATGCTGGCCTGGCTCCTCGCACACTCGCCGGTGATGCTGCCGATTCCGGGAACGGCGAAGACGGCTCACCTGGAGGAGAACGTGGCGGCGGCGGAACTGGAACTCACGGAGGAGCAGATGACACGCCTGGACAAGCTCCACGCCGGTAACCCGTGACCTCGGCAATCCATGTCAGCAATATTGGTGCGGCGCACCACAGTTGACACACTGCTGCCCACGCGGCCTGGAAGACCTGGGCCACAACGTTCACGGGGAGCAGCCATGGCGTCGATCGGGTTGGCCGCAGCCATCGAGGAACTGCGGCAGGAGCTCTACCAGGCCCAGGCCCAGGGCGCCCAGCAGCAGTTCGCCTTTGAAATCGAGGAAGCCGAGCTGGAGCTGCTGCTGGAGCTGCGCAACGACGTCAATGGCAGTGGGAAACTGCAGTTCGGGGTGGCCACGGCAAGCGCGGGCGCCGGACACTCTTCCTCCCGCTCACACAGGCTGACGCTGAAGTTGCAGATCAAGGACCGTGCCACCGGCGGAACCAACCCCGAAATCGGCCATCGGCAGTCGGGTTCATGGAACGACGAGGCCTGACTTGGACCGTCGGAGGCTCGTCCTCATCCGAGGTGGCGATGACACCGGGTTCCGCCGGATCGGCAGCGGATACCTGATCGCACCACGTCTGGTGCTCACCGCCCGGCACGTGGTCGAGCAGAGGCATGCTGCTCCGTGGCCTCGGATCGACACGCGCGTGGGGCATCCCCAAGACGATGATGTACGCAGCAGTCGGGCGTCGGTGTGCTGGACGCACCCGGACGGTCGTGATGTCGCCCTGCTGCTGCTCACGGACACCGTCGAGGTACCGGGACCGGCGGTTCGCTGGGGCTGCCCCAACGGCACGGCCCCCCTGCCTTACAACGCACTCGGCTTCCCTTCGGCGTCCGTCAGGGACGGGCGGCACAGCGTCGAGCACATGAGAGGCGAGCTGCCCCCGCTGGCTGGCGGCGTCGGCCCCCAGGACCGGTACGTCCTGGACCAGGGCCCCGCGCCAGGCGTACGCACGGATGGCGGGCAGCCGTGGTCGGGCGCCTCCGGCAGCGCGGTTTTCTGCGATGACCATCTCATCGGCGTCGTCATCCACGACGACGCGGCGTTCGAGAACCGCCGCCTGCATGCGTGCCCGGCCCGCGCCTTCACCGACGACCCCGCGTTCACCGAACTGCTGTCACGCTACGGTGACGGCCCCCCGCGGCTGGTCCGCATTGGGGGTGCAGACGACGGGGACGACTTGGAGCGTTACCTACGCTCCGCTCGACTCGCCGCCGCCCAGCACCCGTACCCCGGAGTGGTCCCAGGTACGATGCCGCCGCTGTCCAACATCTACGTACGGCAGCAGGTCGTACGGCAGCAGCCGCCACTCAAGGACGCCGCACTCGGCTCGGAGAGCCTGCTCACCGTGGCGCCGCAGCAACCGGCCGACGAGGTCCTGACCGGCGACGGCGTCCGCCTGGTGGTCGCGGGACCGGGCGGCGGCAAGTCCAGCCTGCTGCGCACTCGCCTCGCCCACGGCGTCAGAGACTGGCTGGACGACCCCGACACGAGCCCGGTACCGGTCCTGGTACCCGCGGCCGCCCTGAACGGGGCACCGCTCACCAGAGCCCTGGCCGAGACGGTCAACGCCCAACTTCGCCAGTACGGCCTCACGGCTCCCCTGCCGGACGACTTCTTTGAGGGGCGACCGCGACGTGGAACGCGATGGCTGGTACTGGTCGACGGTCTCGACGAGGTCACGAGCCGCGACGGCCGCGAGGACGTCCTGAAGACCGTGACCCATGCCGGTGACCCGTACGCGTTCATCGTGGCCACCCGTCCCGTGCCCGAAGTCGAAACCGGCGTCCTCGGCCCGGAGGTCCCGCGTTACCACTTGGAGCCCTTCGACCCCGACGAGCTGGAACGCATCGCATGCGGCTGGTTCCGCGCCCTCGAACTCACCGAACCCGATGAGGCCGCCAAACGGTTCACGGGCGCCCTCGGCCCGGCCGGGCTGACCGATCTGGCCCGTGTCCCGCTGACGATGTCCATGCTCTGCCAGCTCCACGCCACTGCTCCGGAAAGGCCGCTCCCCCGTGGACGCGGCGAGATCTACCGGAACTTCGTGGAGTTGCTGCACGGACGCCAGTACGCCGTCGGCACATCGGGAGCCGTGCACCAGGCCAAGGCCGCCATGAAGCAGTACGGTTCCGACGCCGAGGCCAAGGCGGAGCGCACCGTCCAGAGCCTCCAGAGACTGCTCGCCTACCTGGCGGGCAACGAGCTGATCGCCAGTGATGATGAGCGGCACGTCGTGGACATCGTGCAGGAGCACGAGTGCGCCGAACGCCCTGAGGCGGTGCCGGAGCACCGATGGCGGGACTTCCTGGAGTCGGTCCTGTGCGGCACCGGCCTGCTGACCCGCCGCTCCGACGACCTCGTTTTCACCCACCACACGTTCGTCGAGTACTTCGCCGCTCTCCACGTCACCAGTGATGAAAAGAGACTCCGCAGCTTCTTCCGTGCGATCTTCATCAACCCGGCCCGCTACATCCCCTTGAGGTCGTACGCCCCAGCAGTACGACCGTGGCTGTGGTTGAGCAGGTACTGGCGACCGCCGATCTACGACATGTTCGACGGTTTCCTCCTCGATGTCACACCTGACGACTACCCCCTGAAACAGGAGTTCCTGAGCCGGATGGCGTCTCGGCGTGCGGGACTGGATGGCTTCGAGTTTCTGATCGGCCAGGCGCGATTGGGAACGTCCCTGCCCAAGGACATCATCCAGAGCGCCGTGAACCTAACCCGTCAGGCGGTCCACGACAGCACCCTGGACGACTACGACCGTCTCGCGGCGGCGAGAGTACTGGCCAGGAACGATTCAGTCGGCGGCGTCGAACTCCTCCGGGGCCTTACCCACGACAGCACCCTGGACGGCTACTACCGCATGGCGGCGGCAAAGGACCTGGCTGACATCGAAACCGCCGGGCTCACGGGACTTTTCCGGAACCTCGCCCAGGACAGGACCCTGGACGGCTACCACCGAACGGAGGCGGCGTGGTTCCTGGCAGAGCTGGATCCAGCTAACTGCACCGATCTCCTGCTCGCCCTCACCCAGGACAACACCCTGAACGACTCGCAGCGCGGGCAAGCGGCAAGGGCGCTGGCCAGGATCGATCCAGCGGCCGGTACCGAATTCGCCGATCTTCTCGCCCGCACCGAGTCCATGGGGCACTTCCACCTCGTGGCATCGGTGGAAGTGCTGGCCAAGGTCGATCCAGAGGCTGGCATCCAACGTTTGCGCGCCCTCGCCCACGACAGAGACCTGAGGGACTTCGACCGGGTGCAAGCAGCGTGGGAGCTGGCCAGGCTCGATCCGGCCGACGGCGCCGAAGTGCTGCGCGCCCTCGCCCAGGACAGCACGTTGGCGGGCCATGCACGCGTGGCAGCGCCAGTAGGCGTGGCCTTCACCGATCCAGAGGGCGCCGCCGAACTCTTCCGGGCTCTTTCTCTTGACCCCACCCTCCACGCCTCCGAGCGTCTGACAGCAGCGCATCGACTTCTTCTGTACAACCCGTCCCAAGGGCTGGCGATGCTTCGCGAGCTACGTCGCGACAACGCCCTCGGGCTCATCCATCGCTGCCGAGCGGCCGCATGGTTGATCAGGAACGGGCGCAACAGAGACTCAAGGTGACAGAAGCGCCGGCTCGGCCCCAACGCCCGCGCTCAACAGGGCAGCCTCCCCTCTCTGTTGACGCCCCGCACCCGAGCCCGCAGCACCTCCTCCCGCGGCGCGGGGCCCACTGCATCGGGCGGGCAGTCCCACTCCCGCCCGCCCCCGACCGGCCGCAACCGCACTGCGCCGCCCGCGTGTCCCATGACCTCGCCGATACGCCCGCTGCGCACGTCCACGACGTGCGTGCCGATCGCCGGCTTCTCCCCACGCAGCACGGAGGCCAGCTTCTCGGCGGTACGGACATTGCAGCGCCCCAGGTCGACCAGGGCGAACGGCTCATCGCTCGCGCCGCTGACGGGGTCCACGCACAGGGACGGCAGCAGGACGCCTACACCCACGAGAGCCTCCTTCAAGGTCGCCACCACTTCTTCGGTCGAGCGCACGCTTGCTCCTCCTTCACGTTGAGTTCGTGATTCACGACACAACGTGTCCGCCGCCTGCCTAACCTGGCCATACGGAGCGCCCCAACAACCTCTGTTGTCGAACCGGGAGTTGCCATGGCAGGACCGAGGGACCTCGACCCGTCGTCGTCGCCGCGTGCGTTGCTAGGCGCGGAACTCCGTCACGCAAGAGAGAAGGCCGGGCTGAGCCAGGAGGAACTGGGCGGCCGGGTCTTCGTCAGCGGCTCGTTCATCGGCCAACTGGAGGCCGGGACACGGAGGATGCAGCCGGATCATGCGCGGTTGTTGGACGAAGTGCTGGGGACGGGGGACTTCTTCACGCGCAACTGCGGTGCGGCAGCCAGGTCCCGCTATCCAAGGTATTTCGCCCAAGCGGTAGAAGCCGAGGCAGAGGCCACGGCCATCCGCCAGTACGCACCGTCATTGATCCCAGGACTACTCCAGACTCCCGCGTACGCACGAGCCGTGTGCCGCGCCTACGACCCAACGGGATCAGCCGAAACCATCGACAAACTGGTCGCCGATCGGATGGCGCGGACCTGTCTACTCGATGACCCGACAAAGCCGTTGTTGTGGGTGGTGCTTGACGAGGCCGCACTACGCCGGGAAACGGGTGGCCGAGCGGTGATGGCAGAGGTGCTGCGCCACATTGCCGGGCTGGCCCGCCGAGGTCGGGTCATCGCGCAAGTGCTGCCGTTCAATGCGGGCGCTCACACATTGATGCAGGGTCCGCTGAAGCTGATGGACTTCGATGCTGCTCCCCCGCTGATCTACTACGAAGGAGTCGGCTCTGGGCAACTGGAGGACGACCCGGCCACTGTCGCCCACCACAGGCTTCTCTTCGAACTCGTCACGGCCTCCGCGCTCCCGCCGGAGAAGTCCCTGGCCTTGATCGAGGCGTTGGCGCAGGATTACTCCCATGAGGAACACCCCTGACTACGACTTGAGCACGGCGATCTGGCACAAGTCCAGCCACAGCGGCGGCGATGGCAGCGACTGCCTCGAAGTCACCCACGACCTCCCCGCCCTCGTCCCCGTCCGCGACTCCAAGAACCCTCAAGCCCCGAACCTCGTATTCCGAGCGTCGGCCTGGTCGGTCTTCGTCAATGCGGTTCAACGCGGACAGGAACTGACCTAAAGGCCCTCTAGCGTGGCCGTCATGACACAGACCACGCACACCGCCACCGCCGCCGCCACCGACGAGCGCGCCGACCTGCTGGAAGCGCTGGCCAAGCAGCGGTACTTCCTGCGCTTCACCACCCGCGACCTCACCGACGAACAGGCCGGTCAGCGCACCACCGCCAGCGAACTGTGCCTGGGCGGCCTGATCAAGCACGTCGCGTCGACGGAGCGGAGCTGGGTGGACTTCATTCTGAACGGCCCCTCGGCGACGGACGACTTCACCGCCATGACCGAGGCCGACTGGGCGCAACGGGCCGACGAGTTCCGGATGCTGCCAGGCGAGACGCTGGAGGGCGTGCTGGCGGAGTACGAGGAAGTGGCCCGCCGGACAGAGGAGTTGGTCGCCGCCCTGCCCGACCTGAACGCGGCCCATCCGCTGCCCAAGGCCCCGTGGTTCGAAGCCGACGCTCGATGGTCGGCCCGCAGGACGCTGCTGCACATCATCGCCGAGACCGCCCAGCACGCCGGCCACGCCGACATCATCCGCGAGTCCCTGGACGGCGCGAAGAGCATGGGCTGACCCGGCCCGAAGCTCAAGCCGCCAGCTCCAAGCCCTCTTTTCAAGGAATGGGTGGAGGGCCTCAACCCGCCCTCCCACCCCGCGTGTTGACTTGACGCGTTCGGCTTGCCACGCACCGTGACGATCGTCTAGCGTCCCGAACAACGAAACAGCCCCCGCCAGGTGCTAGCAACACCTGCGGGGGCTTAACCAACGAGATCGAAGGCTGACGAGGTCCGATCCCATGGCTGACGCCAAGCTTAATGCTGCCTTCCTGCCCGCGCACGCCTCCCCGCACCCAATGGCCAATCCGGGTTACGGAAAACGCTCCGCCCCTGACCAACTCCCCGGCACGGCTCACGACTTCGCCCACCTCCCACCCCGCGAAGCCGCCATCGCCGCATTCATCGACCGCCTCCCCGACGGCGCCGACATCTCCGTAAAAACGCTGGCCAAGACGCTCCCGTACGGCCAATGCGCCCTGCGCACCGCCCTCAACAACCTTCAGCAGGCAGGGCACTTGCGCCGAGGGCGCGAGCACATCGCCGACTCCGGCAGCCAGCGCTGGATCACCCGAACGTGGTTCAGCCGTAACGCACGTGACGACACCTGGTGGGCGACCTTCGCGCGCGGCGACGTACCGGAGGAAGCGCCACCGGAACGCTCCCGCCCGACCCGTTCCCGCGCCCACATCCTCCTCGCCGCCCTCGGTCGCACCGCCCCCGTCCTGTCCCTCTCCGAGGCCGACTGCGCAGCCCTCGCTCCGCTGGTGACGGAGTGGTTCGCGCGGGGTGCGACCGACGAGGCCGTATTGCACGCCCTGACCACCGGCCTGCCGACCCCGGTCCACCACCCGGCGGCCCTGGTCCGCAGGCGGCTCACCACAAAGCTGCCACCGCCGCCCGAGGCCGCACGCCCGCCCCTCCGCGTCCTGGAGTGCGGCAAGTGCGGGACACCGGGACGGCCGGAGGCCCTGCCCGGCGGCATCTGCGGCGCGTGTCGGGGTGAGCCCGCCTCTGTCCAACGCGACGCGCCCCTGGCGGCCTCCGCAATCCATGCCCGAGCGGCAGAGATCCGTGCCGCAATGTCCCAAAGGCGACACGAGAGGACGCTCACATGACCGCTCCCACGGTCCGACGACACCACGTCGGGGCACGATGGAGGGGAGGAGGCGACGTAATGACCCCTGGCACCGCCGAACGCCCACAGATCTCGAACGAGGACTTCGCGGAACTGGCCCGCAAGGCTCCGGAAAACGTGCAGCTCGAACTCCTCCACGGGCGGCTGTACGTCAAGGGTGACCGGATCACCGTGGAGGACTTCGAAGAGCTGGCCCGCAAGGCCCCTGAAGGGGTCAAGCTCGAACTGATCGACGGAAAGCTAGAGGTCAAGCCCGTGCCGGACAACCGACACAGGGCCATCGTCGTGTGGCTCACGCGGCTGTTCATGGTGCAGCGCCCCGAGCTGGCCCTGTATCCCGAGCAAGAGCTCAAGATCGGCGCGTACCGTAAGGGCCATGCCTGTGCGGACGGAGCGCTGGCACCGCTGGATCACTTCATCGCCCAGGAAGACGACTGGGCAGATCCGGAAGGCGTCCTGATGGTCATCGAGGTCACCTCCCACGACCGCGACACAGACCGGCGTGACCGCATCGACAAGGTCCGCGGCTACGCGGAGGCGGGCATCCCTGTCTACCTGCTCATCGACCGGGACGTCGACACACTCACCGTGTTCAGCGAGCCGATGAACTCCACCTACCAGCAGAGGCCCTCGTACCCCTACGGAGCCCTCGTCGACCTACCCGACCCCGTCAACATCACCCTCGACACCGAAAAGCTCAAGGACTACGCAGACTGACCCCATGAACCACGCCCAGCTAACCGCCCTCGGCCGCGCCCTCCGCCTCCTTGGCGAGCACGGTGAGGCGCTCACCGGCGACACCCCCGACGCCCGTCTCCACGAGGTCAAGGCCGACCTCCGCCGTGCCCTGGACCTCCTCGACGAGAGCGTCAACGGCGCCGCCCCCGCCACCCGCTGCCCCGAGCACCCCACGGGCCCGGTCGACGAGAGCGCCCCCGACCTGTGCCTGCTCTGCGAGACCAGGCGCCGCGCCGCCCGCCGTTCCGAGATCAACAGAACAGCGCCCCGCCCTCAGTCCGTCTCCCCCGTCCCCTCCCGGTACGGCGTCCGCGACGACCGTCCGCAGCCGCAGCAGCGCTGGCTGCCGGAGATGTGGAACGGCCAGGTCTGGCAGCTGTGCGGCACCCCGCGCCGCGACCGGCGCGAGGCGGAGCTGTATCTCGCCGCCCAGCGCCGCGGACCGCGCCCGGCCATGGCATACCGGCTGGTGCACGAGTTCACCGACTACGAGGTGCTGCGCGTGTGGGGCACACCGGTACACGTCGACATCGAGCCGCTCGGGAACCTGTAAACACCGGGGCCTGCGAATACGAACGTCCCCTACGACTTCACCGCCGTCTCCGCGCCCGCCGGCTCCGACGCAGCCCGCGCCGCCCCCACCCGCTCCGCCTGCTGGCGCGGGATCAGCGAGGCCACCGCGAAGGCCAGCAGCGCCGCGCCCGCGCCCACGGCCAGAACGACCTTGAAGCCGTTCTGGGACGGGAGGGCGTAGCCGCCGAAGTCCGTCGTCATCTGGGCCAGGATCACACCGGCGATGGCGCTCGCCGACGACGTACCGATGGACCGCATCAGGGTGTTGAGGCTGTTCGCCGCGGCTGTCTCCGACGCGGGCACGGCAGCCATGATGAGCGCGGGCATCGAGCCGTAGGAGAAGCCGATACCGGCGCCGATGACGCAGGACACCAGGACGAAGTGCCAGACCTCGGACATCAGGACGATGTTGAGGAGGTAGCCGGCGGCCACGATCAGGGCACCGATCATCAGCGTGACCTTCGGGCCACGCGCCTTGGACACCGCGGCGGAGACCGGCGCCGTCGCCATCATGACCAGGCCGGACGGTGCCATGACCAGACCGGCGATCAGCATGGACTTGCCCAGGCCGTACCCGGTCTGCGCGGGCAGCTGGAGCAGCTGCGGCAGGACCAGGGACATCGCGAACATCGCGAAGCCGACGGCGATCGAGGCGAGGTTGGTGACCAGGACCTGACGGCGGGCGGTGGTGCGCAGGTCGACCAGCGGCTGCTCGGTGCGCAGCTCCCACCAGCCCCACAGCAGCAGGACGACGACGGACGACAGGAACAGTCCGATCGTGGTGGCGCTGCCCCAGCCCCAGTCCGCGCCCTTGGAGATCGCCAGCAGCAGGCAGACCAGGCCCGCGGCCATACCGAGGCCGCCCACCAGGTCGAACCGTCCGCCGGTGCGCACCTTCGACTCCGGTACGAGCGTCAGCACCAGGCCGAGTGCTACGACGCCCAGTGCGGCCGACGTCCAGAAGAGCGTGTGCCAGTCGAAGTTGTCGGCGATGAGCGCGGCGGTGGGCAGTCCGAGGGCGCCGCCGACGCCGAGGGAGGCGCTCATCATGGCGGTGGCGGAGCCGAGCCGTTCGGCGGGGAGTTCGTCCCGCATGATGCTGATGCCGAGCGGGATCACGCCGGCGGCGAGGCCCTGCAGGACCCGGCCGATGACCATCGGGACCAGGGACTCGCTCAGCGCGCAGACCACCGAACCGGCTATCAGCATCACGACACTGACCAGCAGCATCCGCCGCTTGCCGAACATGTCACCGAGCCGGCCGACGACCGGCGTCGCCACGGCCGCGGCGAGCAGTGTCGCCGTGACCGCCCACGCGGTGTCCGACGCGAGGGCGTCGAGCAGCTTCGGCAGCTCCGGGACGATCGGGATGACCAACGTCTGCATCAGCGCGACGACGATTCCGGCGAAGGCCAGCACCGCCACCACGGCGTTCGGCCTCGGCGATGGGGGCCCCTCCCACGCCTTTCGGGCAGTGGGGGAGGAGCCTGCCGCCTCGGCGGGACGGGCGAGGGCGTCGGACATGAGGGGGCCTCCGTAGGAGCGCAGTAAGCTTGACCAAGGCAACTTTAAGTCAGTTGATTGACTTAAGCAAGCAGCACTCTCGCTCCTCGGAAACGCCCGGAAACGCCCGAGGGCGGCACCCCCTGCTGAACAGGGAGTGCCGCCCTCGGTCGTAGGACAGACGATCGACCGGAGTCGATCAGAAGTCCATGTCACCGCCCGGCATGCCGCCGCCGGCCGGGGCGGCGCCCGCCTTCTCCGGCTTGTCGGCGATGACGGCCTCGGTGGTGAGGAACAGCGCGGCGATGGAGGCGGCGTTCTGCAGAGCGGAACGGGTCACCTTCGCCGGGTCGATGATGCCTTCGGCGATCATGTCGACGTACTCACCGGTCGCGGCGTTGAGGCCGTGGCCGACGGGCAGGTTGCGCACCTTCTCGACGATGACGCCGCCCTCGAGACCACCGTTGACGGCGATCTGCTTGAGCGGGGCCTCCAGGGCGAGCTTCACGGCGTTGGCGCCGGTCAGTTCGTCACCCTCGAGCTCCAGCTTCTCGAAGACCGTGGAGGCCTGGAGCAGGGCCACGCCGCCACCGGCGACGATGCCCTCCTCGACGGCCGCCTTCGCGTTGCGAACGGCGTCCTCGATGCGGTGCTTGCGCTCCTTGAGCTCGACCTCGGTGGCGGCACCGGCCTTGATGACGGCCACGCCGCCGGCCAGCTTCGCCAGACGCTCCTGGAGCTTCTCGCGGTCGTAGTCCGAGTCGCTGTTCTCGATCTCGGCGCGGATCTGGTTGACCCGGCCGGCGACCTGGTCGGCGGAGCCGGAGCCGTCGACGATGGTGGTCTCGTCCTTGGTGATGACGACCTTGCGGGCGCGGCCCAGGAGGTCCAGGGTCGCGTTCTCCAGCTTGAGGCCGACCTCCTCGGAGATGACCTCGCCGCCCGTGAGGATGGCGATGTCGCCGAGCATGGCCTTGCGGCGGTCACCGAAGCCCGGAGCCTTGACGGCGACGGACTTGAAGGTGCCACGGATCTTGTTGACGACCAGGGTCGACAGAGCCTCGCCCTCGACGTCCTCGGCGATGATCAGCAGCGGCTTGCCCGACTGCATGACCTTCTCCAGGAGCGGGAGCAGGTCCTTGACCGAGGAGATCTTGGAGTTGGCGATCAGGATGTACGGGTCGTCGAGGACGGCCTCCATACGCTCCATGTCGGTGGCGAAGTACGCCGAGATGTAGCCCTTGTCGAAGCGCATACCCTCGGTGAGCTCCAGCTCCAGACCGAAGGTCTGGGACTCCTCGACGGTGATGACGCCTTCCTTGCCGACCTTGTCCATCGCCTCGGCGATGAGCTCGCCGATCTGGGTGTCGGCGGCGGAGATGGAGGCGGTCGAAGCGATCTGCTCCTTGGTCTCCACGTCCTTGGCCTGGTCGAGCAGGGCAGCGGAGACGGCCTCGACGGCCTTCTCGATACCGCGCTTGAGGGCCATCGGGTTGGCGCCCGCGGCTACGTTGCGCAGGCCTTCCTTGACCAGGGCCTGGGCGAGCACGGTCGCCGTGGTCGTACCGTCGCCGGCGACGTCGTCCGTCTTCTTGGCGACTTCCTTGACCAGCTCGGCGCCGATCTTCTCGTACGGGTCCTCGAGCTCGATCTCCTTGGCGATGGAAACACCATCGTTGGTGATCGTGGGGGCGCCCCACTTCTTCTCGAGGACGACGTTCCGGCCCTTGGGGCCAAGGGTGACCTTGACGGCGTCGGCGAGCTGGTTCATCCCGCGCTCGAGACCGCGCCGTGCCTCCTCGTCGAACGCGATGATCTTGGCCATGTGAAGTGGTCCTCCCGGACTGGGGTGGATTGCTCCGGACCGCGCTGGCGCCCGCGACGGACGGCTCGCCTGCCTGTGGTTCCTTGCCCCACCCGGCCTGCGGGCCTCACCGACCCGGTCCTGGTTGTCACTCTCACCTTCAGAGTGCTAACGCCAATGATTAGCACTCGCCCATGCCGAGTGCAAGCGCTCCTCAGTGATCCTCAGGCGAGACAAGGGGTCCGGGACCTGCTCCGGACATGCCGGAGGGCTCGCAACCCATGACTCCCCATGGGAAACGAGCCCTCCGAAGTTGAACCAAAGAACGTCGCTGCAGTCAGTCGGCGCGTGCTTCAGCTGGTCGCGAGACGGACCATGTCCGCCTGCGGCCCCTTCTGGCCCTGCGAGATCTCGAAATCGACTCGCTGACCTTCTTCCAGGGTGCGGTAGCCGTCCATCTGAATCGCGCTGTAGTGGACGAATACATCCGCACCACCGTCGACCGCGATGAAGCCGTACCCCTTCTCCGCGTTGAACCACTTGACGGTGCCCTGAGCCATGCCTAACTCCCCTATTACTGGCCCTTGCACAGATCCACACTTCGCGGATCCGGGTCAGACCTCACCCCCCACGGTTGGGGGCGTGCGCCGGAACGCGTCGACCGCGGCTGAATGTATCTGTCCAACTGCCGTCTGCAACAGGTCAATCGGACGAGAAATCCGGGCGCGACCGGTCGGCGAAATGCGGAGGAATTGTGTAAATCCAGGGCAAGTCGGACCCGATAAAGGGAGCGAATGACGCAAAAGGCCCGCGTACTTTGGCTACTTCTTGTCGGCCGTGCGGGCGGAACTCATATGCGCGCGGCATGAAAGCCCGAGCAGGTTCCCCAACTGTACCGTGCTCAACCATAGAGAATGGCCCCCTCCGCTTCTCTCACGGAGGGGGCCATTCGATGAACAATGCGTGATTCAGCCGCCCGCGACCGCCGGAATGATCGAGACACCGGCCCCGTCCGGCGTCGCCGTCTCCAGCCCCTGCTCGAAACGGACGTCGTCGTCATTGACGTACACGTTGACGAACCGCCGCAGCTTCCCCTGGTCGTCGAGGATGCGGGCGGCGATGCCGGTGTGGTTCTTCTCCAGGTCGGAGATGACGTCGGCGAGGGTCGCCCCCTCGGCGGAAACCTCGGCCGCACCGCCGGTGTAGGTGCGCAGGATGGTAGGGATACGGACGCTAACGCTCACGATGTGACCTCCGGTCAGTCAGGCGCCCCTCCAGGGGCGCGGGGAACTGCGCGACCAGCCCCCACGGGCCCGCAGACAAAACCAATGGGACGGGACCTACCCGAGACCCGCCTCGCGGAACGAGTCCAGGCTGGGCCGAATCGTCGCGGTGAGCCCTGTCCCGGCAACCGCGTCAAGGGTCTTGAGACCATCACCGGTGTTGAGAACGACCGTGGTCTTGGTCGGGTCGAGGACACCGTCCTCGATGAGCTTCCTCGCGACGCCCACCGTCACACCACCGGCGGTCTCCGCGAAGATGCCTTCCGTCCGCGCCAGCAACTTGATCGCATCGACGACCTGCTCGTCATTCACGTCCTCCACCGCCCCGCCGGTACGGCGAGCGATGTCCAGGACATACGGACCGTCCGCCGGGTTGCCGATCGCCAGCGACTTGGCGATCGTGTTCGGCTTCTGCGGCCGGACGACGTCGTGCCCGCCCTTGAAGGCGACGGACACCGGCGAGCAGCCCTCGGCCTGCGCACCGAAGATCTTGTACGGCTTGTCCTCGACGAGCCCGAGCTTGATCAGCTCCTGCAGACCCTTGTCGATCTTCGTGAGCTGCGAGCCGGAGGCGATCGGGACCACGAGCTGGTCGGGCAGCTGCCAGCCGAGCTGCTCGCAGATCTCGTACGCCAGGGTCTTGGACCCTTCCGCGTAGTACGGCCGCAGGTTGACGTTGACGAAGCCCCAGCCCTCGCCGGCCGGGTCGCCGATCAGCTCGGAGCAGAAGCGGTTCACGTCGTCGTAGTTGCCCTCGATGCCGACGAGTTCGCCGCCGTAGACCGCGGCCATGACGACCTTGCCCTGCTCCAGGTCGTGCGGGATGAACACGCAGGAGCGGAAGCCGGCGCGGGCGGCGGCGGCGCCCACCGCACCGGCCAGGTTGCCCGTGGAGGAGCAGGACAGGGTGGTGAAGTTGAACGCACGCGCGGCCTCGATGGCCTGGGCGACGACGCGGTCCTTGAAGGAGTGCGTCGGGTTGCCGGAGTCGTCCTTGATGAAGAGCTTGCCGGCGTCGACACCCAGCTCGCGCGCGAGGTTGTCGGCCTTGACGAGCTTGGTCCAGCCCGGGTTGATGTTGGGCTTGTCGGCCACGTCCGCGGGGACGGGCAGCAGCGGTGCGTACCGCCAGATGTTCGCGGGTCCCGCCTCGATCTGCTTGCGGAGCTCTTCGGCGTCGTAGGCCGAGAAGTCGTAGGCGATCTCGAGCGGGCCGAAACACTCCTCGCAGGCGAAGACCGGGCCGAGGGGTACTCGGTGACCGCATTCGCGGCACGAGAGCGCCGCGGCGGGGCCGAGGTCCACGGTGGGGGTGGTGCTTGCAACTGTCTGCGCAGCCATGTGAGGCGAGGCCCTTTCTCCTCATCTTCCTCACGACGCATCTCGCCGTGAGACGGATTTGGCACCTTCCCTAGCCGGGAGCCTCGCGGAGAACGATCAACACTGATCTACGAGTACCGACTGGAGGGTTGCCGGGGCTTCAACGGGCCGTATCCCTCTGCCCCTCTGGATGAGCGGTATTCAGTTGTAGACGCAAACGACCCCCGACATGCGATGGTCATCAGCGTTGTTCAAGACTGTAACCGAAGGCCAGGACAGTTGAGATAGTCGTCCGAACCGCGAGATGGATCACACACCTCTAGTCGTGATCCGCGACAGTGAGGAGCCGCTTACTGTGCTGGAAGAAGTCGAGCGCTGGTTGAGCGCACGCTCCTGGTCCCTGACCGATCGCCCGCTGCACAAGATCCTGGCCGCGAAACGCGCCACGGGCCAGACCGTCAGTGTCGTGCTGCCCGCGCTCAACGAGGAGGAGACGGTCGGCGAGATCGTCGCCGTGATCCGTCACGACCTCATGCACCAGGTCCCGCTCGTCGACGAGATCGTCGTCGTCGACTCGGGATCGACCGACCGCACCTCCGAGGTGGCCGCCGCCGCGGGCGCCCGGGTCGTCCACCGCGACGACATCCTGCCGCGCATACCGGCCGTCCCCGGCAAGGGCGAGGTCCTGTGGCGCTCGCTCCTCGTCACCAGCGGTGACATCGTCTGCTTCATCGACGCGGACCTGAAGGAGTTCTCGTCGGACTTCGTCACCGGCATCGTCGGCCCGCTGCTCACCGACCCGGAGGTCGACCTCGTCAAGGGGATGTACGACCGTCCGCTCGGCGGCGCGGCAGGCCAGGGCGGCCGGGTGACGGAACTGATGGCCCGCCCCCTGCTGAACATGCACTGGCCGCAGCTGGCCGGATTCGTCCAGCCGCTGGGCGGCGAGTACGCGGCCCGCCGCTCCCTGCTGGAACAGCTCCCGTTCCCCGTCGGCTACGGCGTGGAGCTGGGCATGCTGGTCGACGCCCTGCATCTGGTGGGCCTGGATGCCCTCGCCCAGGTCGACATCGGCGTCCGCAAGCACCGGCACCAGGACGGCCAGGCCCTGGGCCGGATGTCGGCCGCGATCTACCGCACGGCCCAGCTCAGGCTGGCCCGTGGGCATCTGATCCGCCCCTCCCTCACCCAGTTCGAACGGAGCGCGGACGGATTCGAACCCCGCACCTACTCCGTGGATACGGAGGAACGACCTCCGATGGCCGACATCACCGAGTACCAGTCCCGCAAAGCGGCATAAACGTGCGCGTGGCGTAACGGAACGCGCCGGTTGTATACCGCTGAGCCGCACGTTTGAGCGGTTCTGGCCTGGGCTAGGTTGTGGCGTATGGCTGCAACTTTCGGTGCTGCGCAGGTACTGGTCGCCTCCAACCGCGGCCCCGTCTCGTACGGGGTCCGGGAGGACGGCTCGCTGCACGCCAAACGCGGCGGCGGCGGGCTGGTGTCCGGTCTCTCCGCGATCGGGTCGGACGCGGACGCTCTGTGGGTCTGCTCGGCCCTCAGTGACGGCGACCGCGAGGCGGTCCGGCGCGGAGTCGGCGAGTCCGGTGTGCGGATGCTGGACATTCCGGCCGACGTGCACGCGGACGCGTACAACGGCATCGCGAACTCGGTCCTCTGGTTCGTCCACCACCTGCTGTACCAGACGCCGCTGGAGCCGGTCTTCGACGCGGAGTTCCGGCGCCAGTGGGAGTCGTACGTCCGCTACAACCGCGCGTTCGCCGATGCGCTGGCCGAGGAGGCGGGGGCCGGGGCGGCGGTGCTGGTGCAGGACTACCACCTGACGCTGGTGCCGGGCATGCTCCGCGAGCTCCGCCCCGACCTGCGGATCGGCCACTTCTCGCACACTCCGTGGGCGCCGGTGGAGTACTTCCGCATGCTGCCGGACGACATCGCCGAGCAGGTGCTGCGCGGGATGCTCGGCGCCGACCGGCTGGGTTTCCTCACCCACCGCTGGGCCGACGCGTTCACCGCGTGCGCCGAGGCCCTCGTCGGCGGGCTCGGCGACACCCGGGTCGGTGTGCACGGGCTGGGCGCCGACGCCGACTTCCTGCGCCGGCGCTCGCACGAGACCGACGTCGAGGAACGGATGGCCGCGCTGCGGGCCGAGATCGGCCCGGGCCGCCAGACCATCGTCCGGGTCGACCGCACCGAGCTGTCCAAGAACATCGTCCGCGGCCTGCTGGCGTACCGGCAGCTCCTCGACGACCACCCCGAGCTGCGCGGACGGGTCGTGCATGTCGCGTTCGCGTATCCGTCGCGGCAGGATCTCGCCGTCTACCGGGAGTACACGGCCGAGGTGCAGCGGGTCGCGGAGGAGATCAACTCCGGGTACGGGACGCCGGACTGGACGCCGGTCGTGCTGCACGTCAAGGACGACTTCGCCCGCTCGCTGGCGGCCTACCGGCTCGCGGACGTCGCCCTGGTCAACCCGATCCGCGACGGCATGAACCTGGTCGCCAAGGAGATGCCGGTCGTCTCCGACGAGGGCTGCGTGCTGGTGCTTTCGCGGGAGGCGGGGGCGTACGAGGAGCTGGGCGAGGACGCGATCACCGTGAACCCGTACGACGTGACGGGCACGGCCGAGGCGTTGTACGAGGCGTTGACGATGCCGGCCGGGGAGCGGGGCGAGCGGACGAAGCGGCTGGCGGCGGCAGCGACTTCACTGCCGCCGGCGCAGTGGTTCCTGGACCAGCTGAACGCGCTACCCGATACGGGCCGCCAGCTCCGCCAGTAGCCGTACGACCCCCGCCGGACCGTCCACCACCACGTCCGCCCGTTCCCTCAGCTCGGTCACCTCGTCGCTGCCGCTGCACACCAGCAGGCCGGGGGTGCCGTCGGAGCGGAGCTTGTCGATGGCGGCGTAGGCGGGAAGGTCGCCGAGGTCGTCGCCGGCGTAGAGGACGGACTCGGCGCCGATGTCGCGAGCGTGGTCGGTCAGGGCCACGCCCTTGTCCATGCCCGGCGGGCGGAGTTCGAGGACCAGGCGACCCGGCTCGACGATCAGGCCGTGGCGGGTCGCGAGGTCGGCGAGCGGCTCGCGGAGGGCCTCGAAGGCGGCCTGGGGATCGTCGGCACGGCGCGTGTGCACGGCGACGGCCCGGCCGCCCTTCTCCTCGACCCAGGCGTTGGTCCCGTCCAGGAGCGTCGGCAGCTCCGCACGGACGGCGGCGACCCCGGGGTGCGCCGGCGGGGCGGTGACGGCATCAGTGACGGCATCCCAGCGCTCGGCGCCGTAGTGGCCGAGGACCACGAGATGTTCCAGCCCGGGAACACCGGAAAAGCCCCCGTACCGGACGGCGACCTCCGCCGGACGCCCGGTGATCACCGCAACACCGGCCACCTTCGGCGCCAGCGCGGCCAACGCCGGCACCGCCCCCGGATGCGCCCGCGCCCGCTCCGGATCCGCCACGATCGGCGCGAGCGTCCCATCGAAGTCAAGAGCGATCATCGCCGCGCTGGGCCGCTCGAGAAGAGCAGCAAGCCCGGCCCGACCGAGCGGGGTGGCGGGGTTCGGCAAGGCTTCATTTGTCGAGTCCACAGACCTGACCATATCCACGCAGGCCAGCTCAGCGCCCCGTCAGGGGCGCGGGGAACTGCGCGACCAGCCACAACGGCGCAGCAGACAAACACTGCACCGAACGGAGCGCTACCGTTCCGCCCGCCGCGCTTCCCTGACCCTTCTCAGCCTGTTCACCGTCACCGGATCGTGCGCCAGTGCCCTCGGGTCATCCAACAGCGCATTCAACAGCTGGAAATACCGCACCGGCGCCAACCCCAGCTCCTCCCGTATCGCCCGCTCCTTCGCCCCCGGCCCCGGAAAACCCCGGCGCTCGAGCGCGAGGATGTCCCGCTCCCTGCGGCCCAACTGCTCCATGCCCCGCACGCTATCCCCCGCCACTGACAGCGGGACCGGCGTCACTCGGAGCTCGCGGCCGAATCCGCCGTCGCCTGCAACTGCTTCAGCACCGCCGACGGATTGCCGCCGGAGCCCACGGCCTGCCCGATCCGCTCCTTGACGGCCGCGCTGACCTCGGCCCAGGAGGTCTTGCCGACCGGATAGAGCTCCGAGAGCGGCAACTCATCCAGGAATGGCTTGAGATCGGCGTCCTGCTTCGCCTCCGTCATCGTCGCGGACGCGTCCGTCGTGACCGGCAGCAGGTCGTACTCACGCGAGAAGTCCAGCACGTTCTTCTCGTCGTACACGAAGTCGAGGAAGTCGCCGACCTCCTCGGCGTGCCCGTTCTTCTTGAACGCCGTCATCCAGTCGGCGACGCCCATCGTGGCGTCGCTCTCCCCGTCGACGCCGGGCATCGGCACCATGCCGAACTTCACGCCCTGCTTCCCGGCCATGTGCATCAGCGAGGGGTGCCCGTTGAGCATGCCGACGTCCCCCTTGGCGAACGCGGCGAAGGCGTCGGCGCGGTTCAGCTCGCCCGGCGCGACGGGCCCGGTCAGGCCCTTGCCGACGAGTTCGTCCTTGAGCCAGGTGAACGTGTCGACGTTCTGCGCGGAGTCGATGCCGTAGGTGCCGTAGCCGTCGGTGTAGCCGCCCCCGCCACTGAGCAGCCACTGCATCGTCTCGGCCTGCGCCTCCTCCGGCCCCAGCGGCAGGGCGTACGGGTACTTCACCCCGTCCGCCTTCAGCGCCGCGGCGTCGGCGGCGAGCTCGTCCCAGGTGGTCGGCGGGGTGAGGCCGGCCTTCTTGAAGAGGTCCTTGTTGTAGAACAGCAGCCGGGTGGAGGCGGCGAAGGGCATGCCGTACTGCATCCCGTTCACCTGCCCCGCCTTCGCGAGCTGGGAGGCGAAGCCGGCCTGGGTGGCGATGGAGAGCAGGTCGTCGGCGCGGTAGAGCAGACCCTTGTCCGCGTAGTCGGCGTACGCGCCGATCTGCGCCATGTCCGGGGCCTGGCCGGCGTCAGCCAGCTCCTTGACCTTGCGGTCGACGTCGTTCCAGGAGTAGACGCTGACCTGGATCTTCACCCCGGGGTGGGCGGCCTCGTACTCCTCGACCAGCTTGTCCCAGTACTTCTCGGAGCTGTTGGCCGCGCTGTCGCCGTAGTCGGCCGCGACCAGCTTCAGGGTCACCTCGTCCGCGTCGTCGCCGAGGCCGCAGCCGCCGAGCACCGCCGTCATGCCCAGAGCGGACACCACCGCGATCGCCCCTGTCCTCTTCCGCCCCTGCACAGCTCTCCTGCCCCATCCTTCGCGATCACGCAGCACGATCGCGAAAACTTTCGATACGTAGCCATAAGGTCTACACCACGCAAGTGGACTAGACCTCTTACGGGTCCACGGGCCACACTGTCCCCGTGAGACATGTCATCGCCCTCGACGTGGGCGGCACCGGGATGAAGGCCGCCCTGGTAGGGGCGAAGGGCGAGCTGCTGCACCGGGCCCGCCGCGCCACCGGCCGCGAGCGCGGCCCCGGGGCCGTCGTCGAGCACATCCTCGACTTCGCCGCGGAGCTGCGCGCGCACGGCGAACAGGCCTTCGGCGAGCCCGCGTCCGCCGCCGGAGTCGCCGTCCCCGGCATCGTCGACGAGGCCCACGGCATCGCCGCCTACTCGGCCAACCTCGGCTGGCGCGACGTCCCCCTGCGCGACCTGCTCACCGCCCGCATCGGCAACGTCCCCGTAGCCCTCGGCCACGACGTCCGCACCGGCGGCCTCGCCGAGGGCCGCATCGGCGCGGGCCAGGGCACCGACCGCTTCCTCTTCGTCGCCCTCGGCACCGGCATAGCGGGCGCGATCGGCATCGAGGGCCGGGTGGAGTCGGGCGCGCACGGCTTCGCGGGCGAGATCGGCCACATCGTCGTACGACCGGCAGGGTCCCCTTGTCCATGCGGTCAGGCCGGTTGCCTGGAGCGGTACGCCTCGGCGGCGGCGGTGAGCGAGGCCTGGGCGAAGGCGTCCGGCAACCCGGACGCGGACGCGGCGGACTGCGCGAAGGCGGTCGAGTCGGGCGACCCGAAGGCACAGGCCGTCTGGCAGCAGGCCATATCCGCCCTGGCCGACGGCCTGACCACCGCCCTCACCCTGCTGGACCCCCGCACCCTCATCATCGGTGGCGGCCTGGCCGAGGCGGGGGAAACGTTGTTCACACCACTGCGGGACGCGGTGAAGCAACGCGTGACCTTCCAGAAACTGCCGGAAATCGTCCCCGCGGCCCTTGGGGACACGGCTGGCTGCCTCGGTGCCGGACTCCTGGCCTGGGATCTCCTAGACACTACTGACCGCACGGAGGTAACGACCTGATGGCAACCCCCTCAGGGGCGCGGGGAACTGCGCGACCAGCCACAGTCAACCCGCAGCCCGCGACGGCGAAGGCACCCCTCGTCCTGTCCGGTGCCAACGTGGTCATGCCCACAGGAACCGTCAAAGACGGCTCAGTGATCGTCAACGGCACCCGAATCACCAGCACAGCCCCAGAAAACGCCCAGGTCATCGACGTAACCGACCACTGGCTACTCCCCGGCTTCGTCGACATCCACAACCACGGCGGAGGCGGAGCCTCGTTCACCTCAGGCACCCCGGACGACGTAGTCACCGGCATCCACACCCACCGCCTGCACGGCACCACCACCCTCGTCGCCTCCACCGTCACCGGCGACATGGACTTCCTGATCCAGCGCGCGGGCCTGCTCAGCGAGCTCGCCGAGCAGGGCGACGTCGCCGGCATCCACTTCGAGGGCCCGTTCATCTCCCCGTGCCGCAAGGGCGCGCACTCCGAGGAACTGCTGCGGGACCCGGACCCCGCGGAGGTCCGCAAACTGATCGACGCGGCGCGCGGCCAGGCGAAGATGGTCACGCTCGCGACCGAACTCCCGGGCGGCATCGACTCCGTGAGGCTGCTGGCCGAGCACGGCGTCATCGCGGCGATCGGCCACACGGACGCGACGTACGAGCAGACGGTGGAGGCGATCGAGGCGGGCGCGACGGTCGCGACGCACCTCTTCAACGCGATGCCGACGCTGGGACACAGGTCACCGGGCCCGATCGCCGCGCTCCTGGAGGACGACCGCATCACCGTCGAGCTGATCAACGACGGCACCCACCTCCACCCCGCCTCCCTCCAACTCGCCTTCCACCACGCGGGAGCGAGCCGCGTGGCGTTCATCACCGACGCGATGGACGCGGCCGGTTTCGGCGACGGCCGCTACATGCTCGGCCCGCTGGAGGTAGAGGTCAGCGAGGGCGTCGCCCGCCTGGTCGAGGGCGGCTCGATCGCCGGCTCCACCCTCACCCTGGACCGCGCCTTCAAGCGCGCGGTGACGATCGACCGCCTCCCGGTCGAGGACACGGTCACGGCCCTGTCCGCCAACCCGGCCAGGCTGCTGGGGATGTACGACACGATCGGCTCCCTGGAGCCGGGCAAGTACGCGGACCTGGTGATCCTCGACACGGACTTCGAGCTCAAGGGCGTCATGCGCAGGGGCGAATGGGTGGTCGATCCCCAACTGGCCTGATCCGTCCGGCAGTCAGCGAGACGGTGGCCGACCCGGGACTGGGCTCGGCGGCCGTCTCTTTGGCATGATCTGACATCCGGACAGACAGACGGCAAGCGGGATTCCGCATCCATCGGGGGAGGTCGGCCCAGGTGATCCTCACGGTCACGCTGAACACCGCTCTCGACATCACCTATCGCGTACGGGCGCTACGGCCGCACACCTCGCACCGGGTGTCCGAGGTAACCGAACGCCCGGGAGGCAAAGGCCTGAACGTCGCCCGCGTACTCGCCACCCTCGGCCACGAGGTGACGGTCACCGGCTTCACGGGCGGCGCGACGGGCCGCGTCGTCCAGGACCAACTCACCACCACACCGGGCCTGGTGGACGCCCTCGTCCCGATCTCCGGCCCGACCCGCCGCACGATAGCCGTCGTGGACGAACAGACCGGCGACACGACCCAGCTCAACGAGCCCGGCCCGGTCATCACCCCCGCCGAGTGGTCCGCCTTCCAGGAGGCATACGAGGATCTGCTCCCGTCCGCCTCCGCGGTGGCCCTGTGCGGGAGCCTGCCGCCGGGCGTGCCGGTGGGCGCGTATGCGGGACTGATCCGGGACGCGAGGGCGGCGGGCGTCCCGGTCCTCCTCGACACCAGCGGTGAACCACTCCGCCGCGGAGTCGCCGCCCGCCCCGACATCATCAAGCCCAACACCGACGAACTCGCCGAACTCACCGGCTCCCACGAGCCGTTCCGCGCCACGCAGGACGCCCGCCGTCGCGGCGCCCACGCGGTCGTCGCGTCACTGGGCCCCGAGGGACTGCTCGCGGTGACCCCGGAGGGCCGCTGGCGCGCGACCCCGCCCACCCCGGTACACGGCAACCCGACCGGCGCGGGCGACTCCGCGGTCGCGGGCCTGCTGTCGGGCCTCGTCGAGCGCTTGCCGTGGCCGGACCGACTGGCCCGCGCGATCGCCCTGTCGGCGGCGACCGTACTGGCGCCGACGGCGGGCGAGTTCGACCGAAGGGCGTACGAGGAGCTGGTGGGGCGGGTGGCGGTGACCGGGGAGGTCAGCGCGGCCTGACGATCAGGACTTGACCCAGCCCTTGACCAGCCACACCTGGTCGAGGAGGGCGTCGCACTGGTTGCCCTGCTCGCAGGAGATCTTGACGGTGTTGGTGCCCTTGTTGAGCTGGATGTAGTTGTAGGTCTGCGTCCAGCCCTTCTCGTAGTCGCCCTCCGCGGCATTGGCGTAGTTGTCCATGCCGACCGGCGTGGTGGAGGCGGTGCCATTGACCGTGAGAGTGGCGGTGGCGTCCTTGCCCGGGACGCTGTAGCCCGTGTACAGCGTGTACTTGCCGGACTTCGGGATGCCGTTGACGGTCCACGTGACCGAGGCGCCGACCGCGTTGAAGCCGTTGACGTAGACGCCGCCGTCGGCCTTGGCGCCCTTGACGTCCGAGGCGGTGACCGCTCCGCCGCCCAGCTGCAAGGCCTTGGCGTCGAGCGCCGGCAGCTCCGCCTCGTTGCCGGCGTCGCCGCTCGCCGACTGGCTCGGCTCCGCGCTCTGCCCTGCGGAGGGCGTGCTGGACGCGCCGCCGCCTTCGGCCTTGTCGTCGTCGTTGCCGTCCATCATCGCCAGGCTGATCCCGATCACGACCGCGGCGACCACCGCGACCGCGCCGATCAGCAGCCCCTTGGTGTTCGGGCCGCGCCCGCGCCCACCGCCGCCGTCGCTGTACGACGGCTGCTGCGGAGACGTGGGAGCCCCGCCGCCGGGGAACGTCTCCGGCGCGGCGTAGTGGGCGCTCGGCTGGCCGTACGCGCCCTGCTGCTGCGGCACGGTCTGGCCGTACTGCGCGGTGGGTGCCGTGGGGGCGGGTGCCTGCTGGCCGTACTGGCGCTGGCCGACCGAGCGCGCCGCTCTGTTGACGGAGCCGACGGAGCCGGGGTAGCCGTAACCGCCGGAGGGCGGCTGGGCGCCGTTGGCCTGACCGTCGGCGTAGAGATAGCCGAACGGGTCGTCGTCCTCGGGCGTGCTCGCGCCGTTGTTGCCGGGCGTCATCCCTAGGTCTCCTCAACAGGTGCGGTGCGGATGCAGTGCATGGGGTCAGAATGGCGAGCCTACCCGCTCCGCGAGGCCCAAACGGGTGACTCCGGTCGCATCAACTCACTGACCTGGAGTCATCCGGCGCGTCTGTGCTGTTTGGGACGCGATCGTTTCTCGACGTACATCCGCTCGTCAGCGGACTTCAACACTTCGTCAGCCGTCATCCCGCAGTGTGCCCACCCGATTCCGAAGCTGGCGCCGACCCGCACGGCGCGGCCGTCGACCCGGATCGGCTGGATGATCTCGCTGCGCAGCCGGGCCGCGAGGTCCGCCGCGTCCGCGCTCCCGAGGCCGTCGGCGAGGACGACGAACTCGTCACCGCCGAGCCGGGCGACGGTGTCGCCGTCGCGGACGCCGCGGGACAGTCGCCTGGCCACCTCGATGAGCACCGCGTCGCCCGCGTTGTGCCCGAACCGGTCGTTGATCGACTTGAAGCCGTCGAGGTCGCAGAAGAGGACCGCGAGCCCCTTGGTGCCGTCGTCGTGCTCGCCTTCGGGGGCGACGGTGTGCACGTGGTGGTCGTAGGCGTCGTAGACATCGATGCCACCGCCCGGGCGGAAGTCGAAGCCGTGGCCGTTGGCGTCGTAGGCGGGATGGCCGAAGGCCGCGTCGACCGGTTCGAGGGCGCCGGGGTGGGTGGGGCGCTGGCAGAGGCGGGAGGAGAGCCGGGCGCGCAGCTCGGCGGAGTTCGGCAGGCCGGTGAGGGAGTCGTGGGAGGCGCGGTGGGCGAGCTGGAGCTCGCGGCGCTTGCGCTCCTCGATCTCCTCGACGTGGGTGAGGAGAAAGCGGGGGCCGTCGGCGGCGTCGGCGACGACGGAGTTGCGCAGGGAGACCCAGACGTACGTCCCGTCGCGGCGCCCGAGCCTGAGCTCGGCCCGGCCGCCCTCGGCCGAGGTCCGCAGCAGCGTGCCGATGTCCTCGGGGTGGACGAGGTCGGAGAAGGAGTAGCGGCGCATCGCGGAGGCGGGGCGGCCCAGCAGACGGCAGAGGGCGTCGTTGGTCCTCAGGATCCGGCCGTGCTGGTCGCCGCCCATCTCGGCTATGGCCATGCCGGAGGGGGCGTACTCGAAGGCCTGCCGGAAGCTTTCCTCGCTCGCTCGCAGGGCCTGCTGCTCCCGTTCGAGCCTGACCAATGCCCGCTGCATATTCGCGCGTAGACGTGCGTTGCTGATGGCGATGGCGGCCTGAAACGCGTACATCTGCAGGGCCTCACGGCCCCAGGCGCCGGGCCGGCGGCCGTTGCGCGGCCGGTCCACGGAGAGCACGCCGATCAGTTCGCCGCACGAGCCGCCCTGGATACCCGGGGTATGCATGGGCGCGAAGAGCCGGTCGGAGGGGTGCCACTCGTCCTCGAAGCGGGGCGCGGGCCCGTCGGTGTACCACTGCGGTACGTCGTCGTCATCGAGGACCCAGCCCTCGGTGTGCGGGATGAAGACCAGGTCGCCCCACTGCTCACCCATGCTGAGGCGGCGCTCCCAGGACTCGCGGGAGCCGACACGGCCGGTGATGAGCGCCTCGGCGGCGGGGTTGCCGGCGAACGCGGCGACGACGAGATCGCCGTCCGGCCGGACCAGGTTGACGCAGGCCAGCTCATAGCCGAGGCCGGTCACGACGCCGTCGGCGACGGTCTGCAGTGTGTCGGCAAGGCTGCGTGCCGTGTTCATGTCCGCCATGACCTGGTGCAGCTGTCGCAGGGTCGCAAGACGGACGTACGGCTCCGACTCGGTCTCCATGCTCGCCCTCCCCCCGAGACCTCGGCAGCGAATCAAGGGTTCTCTTCGGCGGTTCTTGATCAGTGGTGCCCTTGCAGCTTCCCGCCACTGAATCACAGCGCGCTGCTCACTCGGTACACAGGGTCAACAATTAATGGCTCTTGTGACTCAAGTCACAGCGAAACATGAATAATTGAGCGGTGTTTCTGCGATTTTCCTGTGCGTTTACCGACCGCAAATTTCGCACCTCTGTGGAGATTAGGTATCTGGTCCTAGGACCCGGTTCGGGCTGACGCCCGATGTGCCCCGCACCGGCCGGAGACTAGCGTTTCCGCGTGCTGAACACTCCCCCTGCCACCACCCCGCCCGTCCCCGCGCCCCGCGCCGGGCATGCTGAGGGGGTGAGCAACGACGAGTTCCGCGCAGCCATGTCCCGGCTGGCCGCGGGCGTGGTCCTGGTGACCGCACAGGAACCCCCGCTCGACCCGGACGACCCCATGTCGCCGAAGGTCGAGGACGTCGGCATGACCGCGACGGCCTTCATGTCGGTGTCCCTCGACCCGCCCCTGGTCCTGGTCAGCCTGCGCGACGGTTCCCGCATGGACGATCTGCTCGCCGAGCAGCCCCTGTGGGCGGTCTCGGTCCTCTCCGAGAGCCAGCGCCACATCGCCGGCCGCTTCGCCATGAAGGGCCGCATCAGTGACCGTCTGCTCTTCGAGGACATCCCCTACGTCCGCGGCGAGGCGACCAGCGCTCCCCTGGTGGGCGGCGCCCTCGCGACCCTGGAGTGCCGTACGGAACAGCGGGTGCCCGCGGGCGACCACACCCTGGTGATCGGCCGGGTGCTGACGGCCGCCGTACCGAGCGCGGACGGCGGCCCGCTCGCGTATTTCCGGGGGCGGTACCGGCAGTTGGGGTGACGTCACGCAGGTCACACGTCACGTAGATCACATGTCACACACAGGTCACACATCCAGGAGCGTGATGTCGAGGGCGGCGGCGCGGGCCGGGTCGGTCGTGATGTCGATCGCGGTGATCCGGTCGTGTGCGACCGTGAAGCTGAGCGCCCGCACGGGGCGGCCGTCCACGAGGACGACGATGCCGACGTTGCCGCCGATCAGGGCGGGGCGGGTGATCAGGGCGGGCCGTGCCAGGGTTGCCTGCGCGTAGCGGGGCGCGGACGAAGCGACCGCCACGGCGCCCGAGGTCACGCCGGCCTCGGACCGCGCCACGACATCCGGGTCCAGAACCTCCACCAGCGCGTCGAAGTCGCCGTCCCGCGCGGCGGCCAGGAAGGCGTCGACGACCCGCCGCTGCCGTACCAGATCGGTGTCCGGGGCCTCGGCGCCCTGCACCCGTCGCCGGGCGCGACTGGCCAGCTGCCGGGCCGCGGTCGGCGTCCGCCCCACGATCGTGGCGACCTCGTCGAACGGCACCGCGAACAGGTCGTGCAGCACGAACGCCAGCCGTTCCGCGGGCGACAGCGTCTCCAGTACGACCAGCAGCGCGACGCCCACCGAGTCCGCGAGCAGCGCGTCCTGCTCCGGGTCCGGCGCCGTGTCCGCGGGGACGGGTGGGCGTGAGTCCAGTGGCAGTTCGGCGCGGGACTTGCGGGTGCGGAGCATGTCGAGACAGACCCGGCCCACCACCGTCGTGAGCCAGCCCCCGAGATTGTCGACCCGACTGGCGTCCGACCGGCTCAGCCGCAGCCACGCCTCCTGCACCGCGTCCTCCGCCTCCGCCCGCGATCCGAGCATGCGGTACGCGACGGCCCGGAGGTGACTCCGGTGCGACTCGAACCGCTCGGCGAGAAACTCGGTGCTGTGCGGCGCGTCGGTCATGGTCGGGGTCCCCTCGTACGTACGGCTCGCGGTCGGTCGACACGAACATGACGGAGGGGGTGGGGGAAACGTGACAGGCGTCGCCGGCCGGCTCAGGACCAGTCCCGCCCCGACCGTCCCCGCTTCGTGTCCGACCGTGCCTTCTTCTGCCGCAGCCGCCGCTCGTTGATCCCGCGGGGGATGCGCGTCGGCCGCCGCGGCTTGGGCGGCGGCGCGGTGGCCTCGGCCAGAAGCGCCGCGAGGCGTACGGCCGCGGTCTCGCGGTTGCGCCACTGGGACCGGTGCTCGGAGGACCGTACGGTGATGACCCCGTCGACGAGCCGGGCGGCCAGCCGCTCCAGGGCCCGCTGCTTCCACACCTCGGGCAGCGCCTCGGTCTTCGCCAGGTCGAAGCGCAACTCCACCTGCGAGTCACTGGTGTTGACGCGCTGCCCGCCCGGACCCGAGGACCGCGAGAAACGCCACATGAGCTCGGCCTCGGGAAGCGAGACGGAGCCGCGAATGGGATAGGGACCGGACATGGCTCCATGGTCGCCGCTCTGTCCGGTCCACGTCACCCGAATATCCGGAGCGTTCCGGCCATCCCAGGTAAAGAAAGTAAAGCCACCTGGAACCTCGCGTACGCTCCCGGCGTTGGTAGGGGTAGCTGTAGCGTTCTTGCCGTACGTAAACGAGGGAAGGGACTCCCAACAATGGCTGTAAGCCTGTCCAAGGGTGGCAACGTCTCGCTCACCAAGGAGGCTCCGGGCCTGACCGCCGTCACCGTGGGCCTCGGCTGGGACGTCCGCACCACCACCGGCACGGACTTCGACCTCGACGCCTCGGCGATCGCGGTCAACCCGCAGGGCAAGGTGTACTCCGACGCCCACTTCATCTTCTTCAACAACAAGCAGACGCCGGACAACACCATCGTCCACACCGGCGACAACCGCACGGGTGAGGGCGCGGGCGACGACGAGGCGATCAAGGTCAACCTGGCGGCCCTCCCGGCCGACATCGAGAAGATCGTCTTCCCGGTGTCCATCTACGACGCCGAGAACCGCACGCAGAACTTCGGCCAGGTGCGCAACGCCTACATCCGCATCCTCAACGAGGCCGGCGGCGCCGAGATCGCCCGCTACGACCTCTCGGAGGACGCGGCCACCGAGACGGCCATGGTCTTCGGCGAGCTCTACCGCAACGGCGCGGAGTGGAAGTTCCGCGCCGTCGGCCAGGGCTACGCCTCGGGCCTGGTCGGCATCGCCCAGGACTTCGGCGTGAACGTCTGAGGTTCGGCAAGGCAGTCGAGACGGGCCCCGGCACGACGTTCCGTGCGGGGCCCGTTCTTCTGCTCCGCACGCGTGAGCCTCAGGTGGGCGCGTCGACGGGGATTCCCGCGTCCCGCGCCGCCTCGGCCAGCCGCTTGTCATAGGTCACGAAGGACGTCAGCCGTGAGCGGATGCGCAGGGCTGTCGCCAGATGAATGGCGTCGAGGCTGCGTACAGTCACGGGCTTGACGGTCTGGGCCAGGATGCGGATTCCGGCATCGAGATCCACCAACTCGATCAGATCGAGGACAGGATGCAGCCGGGCGATCGCATCCGGGGCGTAGCTAGCCAGCGCCCGCGATGCCTCGATCTCCAGGAGAACCGAGCTCGTCCACCCGGTCTCCGCCCGCTCATCGAGCCAGTCGCGCAACGCCTGCGACTCGCTCTCCGCATGGGCCAGCTTCACGACCGCGGCCGAGTCGAGGTAGATCATCAGCGCTCTCCTTCACGGCCGCGCGCGATCTCCTCCCCGATATCGATCCCATCCGGCTCCCCTATGGGCATGCGCAGCACCGCTCGCCGCAGGGCCACGGCGCGCTCCTTTCGCAGAGCGGCTTCCAGCACGGCCTGCCGGATGGCGGCCGAGCGCGAGCTGCCGTCGCGGGTGAGGACGTCCAAGGCATGCTCGGTCTCGGAGTCGCTGCGGATGGTGATGGTGTCTGCCATGCCAGTAGCGTAAGACAAGCTGTCTTACACCATAAGCGCGCGGACAGCACTGCCGTACGTCCCTCAAGGACCGCTCCGCTCAGGCCGTTCGCTTTCGGGGCGTCGTCTTCTTGGCCTGCGTTTTCTTTGCCGTACTCTTCGCAGCCGTCGACTTCTTCGCCCCCTGCGCCGACTTGGCCGTCGTCTTCTTCGCGGAGGCTGTCTTCTTCGCGGCCGTCTTCTTGGCCGCCGTCGACTTCTTGCCGGCCGGCTGTTTGGGGGCGGCGCGGGCGGTTTTGCGGGACGGGAGGCGTTTGACCTGGGCGGGTTCCTCTTCCGGCGCCTCGCCGCGGGACTCCTTCGCGTCCCGGACGCTCTTCTCCAGGGCGGCCATGAGGTCCAGGACCTTGCCGCCCTTCGCGGGCTCGGGGGCCTCGGGCGGCGCCTCGCCGGCGGCCTTCGCGGCGATGACCTCCTCGACGGCCTCGCGGTACTCGTCGTGCAGATCCTCGAGCTCGACCTCGCCGAGGGTGTCCATCAGGGCGTCCGCGAGGTCCAGCTCCTTGTCGCGGACCGTGACTCCGGTGTCCGGGGCGACGCCCTCTGGGGCGCGGACCTCGTCCGGCCACAGCAGCCCGTGCATGGCGATCGCGTCGTCGACCACCCGCAGCATGCCCAGCCGCTCCCGCCCGCGCAGGGCGAATTTCGCGATGGCGACCTTGTTGCTCCGTTTGAGTGCCTCGCGCAGCAGCGTGTACGGCTTGGCGGCCGGGGCGCCGCTGGCCGCGAGGTAGTACGCGGCGTCCATCTGGAGCGGGTCGATCCGGTCGTTCGGCACGAACGCCACGATCTCGATCGTCTTGGCGGTGGGGAGCGGGAGGTGGGACAGGTCCTCGTCGGTGATCGGGATGAGCGAGCCGTCCGCGTCCTCGTACGCCTTGCCGATCTCCCCCTGCGTGACCTCGCGGTCCTCCAGTTCGCAGACCTTGCGGTAGCGGATACGGCCGCCGTCCTCCGTATGGATCTGGCGGAAGGAGATCGAGTGGCTCTCGGTGGCGTTCACCAGCTTGATCGGGATGCTGACCAGGCCGAACGAGATGGCGCCGTTCCAGATGGATCGCACGTGCAGCACCCCTCCGCACCCTTTTGTCACTGTTTACGGGAGATTCCCATCGTATGACGTCAGGGCTGGTCCGGCCTGCCCTCGCCGTACAGCCACTCCTCCCAGACCGGCGTGAAGTCCTGGTCCGGGGCCTGCCGCTCGACGTACGCCGTGAAGTCGTCGGTGTCCGCGTTGCCGTGGCGGTGGGTGGCGGCCCAGCCCTGGATGATCTCGTAGAACGTGTCGTCGCCGACCGTCTCCCGGATCTTGTGGAGGACCATCGCGCCGCGTACGTAGACAGGGGGGTCGGAGATGTGCGCGGCGTCGGTCGGCTTGCCGGGCGGGAAGGCCCAGATCGCCTCGTTGTCCTCGGGGTCGTCGTAGTAGTCGCCCGCGTAGAGCTGGTCGAAGATCTGCTGGGCGGTCTCGCCGTCGTGGTCCTCCTGCCACAGCCACTCGGCGTAGGTCGCGAAGCCCTCGTTGAGCCACATGTCCCGCCAGGTCTTCGGGGAGACGGAGTCGCCGTACCACTGGTGGGCGAGTTCGTGGACGAGGAGTTCCGTGTCGGGGGCGCCGGGGAAGACGGGCCGGTTCTGGGTCTCCAGGGCGTAGCCGATGTCGTCCTCGCGCTCGATGATCGCCCCGGTGGAGGAGAAGGGGTACGGGCCGAAGCTGTTCTCGGCCCACTCCATGATCTCGGGGAGCTGCCCCAGCACCTCCCGGCTCGCCTTGGTCTGGCGGGGGTCCACGGCCGTGTACGCCGGCAGGTCGTCCGCGACGGTGGTGCGGCTGATGTCGTAGCGGCCGACGGCGAGCGTGGCGGCGTGGCTCGGCACGGGCTCGGCGGTGTGCCAGGTGAAGGTCGTACGGCCGTCCCGGGTCGTCTCGTTGGTCAGCTCCCCGTTGGAGACGGCGTGCAGCCCCTTCGGCACGGTGACTTCGATGTCGTACGCCGCCTTGTCGGACGGGTGGTGATTGCCGGGGAACCAGGCCATGGAGCCCGTCGGTTCGCCAAGCGCCAGGGCGCCGTCCTCGGTGGGCAGCCAGCCCTCCTCCGAGCCGTCCGGGTCGGTGATCGTCTCGGGGGTGCCGGAGTAACGGACGGTGATGCGGAAGGTGTCCTGGTCGTCCAGGTCGTGGCGCGGGCGGACGGTCAGTTCCTGGCCGGTGCGGTTCCAGCGGGCGGGCTCGGTGTCCACGGTGACGGATTCGACGTCCAGGCCCTTGAGATCGAGGTTGAGGGCGGAGAGGTCCTGGGTGGCCGTCGCCGTGATCTCGGCGGTGCCGGTGAGGTGCTGCCTCTCGGGGACGTAGTCGAGGGTCAGGCCGTAGTGCGTGACGTCGTAGCCGTCGTTGCCCGCCTTCGGGAAGTACGGGTCGCCGAGGCCCGAGCCGCCGGGGGTGCCGACGACTCCACCGCCGCATGCGGTCGACGCGAGGGCGAGCAGGGCAAGCGCGCAGGTCGGGACAACGGGTGCGGATCGGGACACGTCAAGGATCCTAGGCGGGCCGTGACACCATCGCGTACGTGCTCGACATCGGCTACGCCCTTTCCACCCGTTTCCCCGATCCGCCCCAGACCGACTACCGGCGCGCGGACGTCCGGGCGCTGCGGCACGATCTGTTCTGCGGGGACGTCTATCTCGCCGACACCAAGGCGGACCGGGAGTTGTCCACAGCCTGGGGATGGGTGCCGGTGCTCGACTTCGCGTGGGCGCTGTGCGACATCGTCGAGCGGATCGACCGGGATCCGGCCGGCTCCCGGGCCTCCCGCCCCCAGCGGGCGGAACTCGACTTCACCGAGTCCACCGACCGCCTGTTCTTCGAGCGCCGCTTCGGGTGGGTGGACATCGAGGCCGACTGGATGCCGGCGGAGGAGCCGCCCCTGAGCTTCTCCCACGCCGAGCTGCGGCGCGAGGCACGGGACTTCCTCCACGACCTGATCGCCGACCTGTGCGATCTGCACGACGACCTGGCGGAGAACCCGGCGATCTGGACCCTGCAGGCGAAGTTCCCGCGGGTGGGGTGAGCCGCGGCGGCGATTGCCGCAGCTCTACCGCCACGGCGGGCAGCGTCTCTCAGTCGCCCCTGCGCCGTGAGTGCAGATGACCGTCGAGTGGGAAGGACGGCGGCGCGGCGGGCAGGAGGCGGTCGAAGTCGTAGCCGCTCTTGTGCGCCACCCGGCACGAAGCCAGGTTGTCGGCCTGGTGCAGGAGCTCCAGACGTACGAGGTGGTCGGCACCCAGGTGCCCGAAGGCCCACGCGGTGACGGCTTCCAGAGCCCGGGACGCTACTCCGCGTCCACGGGCACGCGCCGCGGTCCAGTAGCCCACCTCGGCCGACGGCTTCCCCGGAGTCACGTCCTTGAGCACCACATAGCCGACCAACTGCCGCTGATCTGCTCCGGGTTGCGTCTCCAGGACCGCGAAGCCGAACCGGTCACCGGCCGCCCATCCCCGCTCCTGACCCCGCACCCACCTCAGCGCGTCGGCCTCGTTCTCCACGGCGAGGCTCGTCCAGTGCCGCAAAGCGGGATCCCGGCCCGCCTCGACCAGGGCGGGGACGTCGTCGACGCACCAGGGGCGCAGGATGAGGGCGGGCAGCGACGGTGTCGCTTCAGCGGTGAGTACGACGGTGTCGGGCACCGGCCCATCGTATGAGGCTGCGTGCCTACCCCGGGTCCGCCCCGTACCGCGCCCCTCTCCCCGTCACCCCTCCACCCGAATCCCCAACTCCCCCGCCAACGCCCCCGCCAGATCCAGCAGTTGGCCCGTGCTGATCACCGCCCCCGACAGTCGGCCGATCCCCCGTGCGATGCCCAGTTCCGCCGCTTCCCTCAGGTCGACGTCCAGCAGCGTCGCCGAGGTGAAGTCGGCCTCCTTGAGGACGCAGCCGGGGAACTCCACGCGCTCCAGGCGAGCGCCGCCGAAGTCGGGTTCGACCAGGACGCAGTTCTCGAAGACGACGTCTCTGAGGCGGGCGGCGCGCAGGTTCAGGTAGTCGATCTTGCCGCCGCGGATGACGACGCGTTCCAGGACAGCGCCGTGCAGTTGGGTTCCGCCGAGCCGGGCGTCCAGCACTTCGACGTCGCGCAGGGTCGACTCCGCGAGGTTCGTGCCGACGCCCCGCGGGGCGGTGAGGACCGCGTCGAGGAAGCGGGCGTGGTGCAGCCGTGTCTCGTCCAGCGCGCAGCCCGTCAGCGCGCAGTCCATGAAACGGGCGCCCCCGCCGTCCTGCCCGGCGAGGTCGGACTCCCGGAACTCCAGCCCGTCGTAATCCCCGTCCGGCTCCAACTCCCCGTCCCCGAACGGCTCCAGCGCCGGCAACCGCACCTCCGGCCGCCGCGCCCCCTTCACGGCCCCGACCTTCTTCGCCACGCCCTGCCTCCCGTCACTCACGCACCAGACCGCCCGTACCGAACCCGTACCGCGCCCGTACCACCCCCCATGCTGCACCCCACCACTGACAATCCACCTGACCTGCGAAAACCCCACCCACGCAGCCCGCCATGTCACGTTCCGGCCCCCTCCGACCGTCGTACTCCCAGAAAGGCGACCCAACCGGAGCCCAACCAGAGGGAGACCCCCAGCCATGCACCGCATCACCGTCATCGGCGGCGGCTTCGCCGGACTCACCGCGGCCATCACGGCCGCGGAGGCAGGCGCCAAGGTCACCATGCACGAAGCGCATCACACCCTCGGCGGGCGGGCGCGGACCGCGGAGGGGCCGTACCGGACGAACGAAGGCCCGCACGCCCTCTACAGCGGCGGCCCGCACTGGGCCTGGCTCCGGCAGCGCGACCTGATCGGGCCGCTCGCCCCGATCCCGCCCCTGGAGGCGGCCCGGCTGCGGCTGAAGCACCACGGCGTGCTGCGCCGCACCCCACCGTTCGCGATGCTCAAGCTGCTCCGCCGCAGCGCGCAACAGGCGCCTGTCGACGTCGACTTCATGACGTGGGCCGAGCGGGAGGCGGGTGAGGAGGGGGCCCGTGCCGCCGCGCACTACTCCGCCGTCGCGCTCTTCCATCACGACCCCGGCAGCCTGTCGGCCGCCTTCGTGCAGGAGCGGCTGCGGCGTGCCACGAAGCTGCCTCCGGAGGCGCACTATCCGCGCGGCGGCTGGGCCACGCTCATCGACCGGATGGCCGCCCGGGCGTGGAATCTGGGTGTGCGGATGGAGACGCTGTCCCGCGTCGACACCCTGCCGACCGACACGCCCGTCGTCGTCGCGACCTCCCTCGACTCCGCTCGCAGCCTGCTGAAGGACGACTCCCTGACGTGGACGAGCGGGCGTACGGCCCTGATCGACCTCGCGGTGCGGACCCGGCGCGGGGACGCCTTCGTCGTCTCCGACCTGGACTCCCCCGGCTGGCTGGAACGGTTCACCGCGCAGGACCGTTCGCTGGCGCCGGCCGGTGAGCAGCTCATCCAGGGGCAGATCCCGATCGCCCCGCACGAGTCACGGGCCGACGGGATCGCCCGTGCCGAGCGGCTGCTCGACATGGCCTTCGAGGGCTGGCGCGAGCGCGTCACCTGGCGGCGCGAGGCCGTGGCGAACGGCCGTACGGGCGCCGTCGACCTGCCCGGCACCAGCTGGCGCGACCGGCCGGCCGTCGACCGCGGGGCCGGCGTCTATCTCGCGGGCGACCAGGTCGCCGCGCCGGGCGTGCTGTCCGAGGTCTCCTTCAACAGCGCGCTCACCGCGGTGTCACTGGCCCTCGGCCGACACAACGCCCTTGACCTCAAGCAAGCTTGAGGTTGAAGAGTGAGCGCCATACAGAGCGATCGAATCGCCGTACGGGTCGATCACAGAGCGATCACACGAGGAGCGCGCCATGCACGCCATCCGCCTGCACACCTTCGGCCCGGCCGAGAACCTCACCTACGAAGAGGTCCCGGACCCGCTGCCGGGCCCGGGCCAGGTCCGTATCGCCGTGAAAGCGGCCGGAGTCCACCTCCTCGACACCGCCCTGCGCGAGGGCATGCGAGGGCCCGCGCCCGAAGCCTCGCCCCTGCCCACCATCCCCGGCCGCGAGGTCGCCGGTGTCGTCGAGTCCCTCGGCGAGGGTGTCGCGGCGCTGTGGCTCGGCAAGCGCGTGGTCGCCCACCTCGGCTTCGCGCCGGGTGGCTACGCCGAACTGGCCGTCACCGACGTCGACCGCGTCCACGAGATCCCCGAGCGCCTGGACTTCGCGCAGGCCGTCGCCATGATCGGCACGGGCCGTACGACGATGGGGATCCTGCAGTTCACCGAGCTCGGCCCCGACTCGGTGGCCGTGATCCCCGCGGCGGCCGGCGGCATCGGCACCCTGCTCGTGCAGTACGCCCGCAACGCCGGCGCCACCGTGATCGGCCTCGCGGGCGGCCCGGAGAAGGTCGCCCGCGTGCAGGCGAACGGCGCCGATCTCGCCGTCGACTACAAGGACCCCGCCTGGCCGGACAAGGTCCGCGCCTACCTCGGGGGACGCGCCGCCACCGTCGTCTTCGACGGAGTCGGCGGCGACGCCGCCCGCGCGGCCGTCGACCTGCTCGGACCCGGCGGACAGCACCTCGTCTTCGGCTGGTCCGGCGAGGGGCTTCACGACGGCAGCCCGTACGTCGTCGAAGGCGTGACCGAGCAGGTCCTCGGGCCCGTGATGATGCAGAAGGCGGGCGGCCCCAACCCCATACACACCCTCGAACTCCGCGCCCTCGCCGAGGCCGCCGAAGGCCGCCTCACCCCGGCCGTACAGCGCTTCCCACTCACCGAGGCCACCGCCGCGCACCGCGCGCTGGAGAACCGCGGGACCACCGGGAAGGTCGTACTGGAGCCATGAGCGGGAGGAAATGCGACGCAGCTCTGAGGGCATGAACGCCGAGGGGCGGCCACGGAGAACCCGGGCCGCCCCCTCATGCCACCGCGTCAGCTCACCTGACGACCGCCTTCGTCGCCTTGCTCACCGCAGACCCGTCCTTGTGACCCGCGCGGTGCGCGATCACCTTCACGGTGATCTTCTTGCCCTTCTGGGCCGACTTCAGCACCAGCGTGGCCTTGGTGGCCCCGCTGATCACCGTGCCGTTCGCGTACCACTGGTACGAGTAGGAGGTCGGGCTGAGATTCCACGTTCCCTTGGACGTCTTCAGCGTCTTGCCGACCTTCGCCGTCCCGCTGATCACCGGCAGCTTGGTCGCCTTGGGCGCGTCCCCCTTGGCGACGGTCACCGCCGCCGAGGTCGCCGTCCCGCTCTGCCAGCCGCTCCTGACCGCCGTGACGGTCACGGTCAACTTCTTGGCGACCACCGAGGAGGCGATGGTGTACGTCTTCGCCGTCGCCCCGGATATCGCCTGGCCGTTCGCCTTCCACTGGTACGTGTACGACGTCGGAGCCGCTGACCAACTTCCCGGATCCGCCGTGACCTTGGCGCCCACCTTGGCCGTGCCGGTCACCTTGGGGGCGCCCGTGTTGGTCAGCTGGGGCTCGGTCACCGTGAAGGTGCCGCGCGAGTGCTCGCAGCACGTGGTGAGCACGCTGACGTTCCAGTCGCCGGCCGCCGCGCCGGTCAGGTCGACGGTCGCTGTCACCGACCGGTTGTCGGCAGCCACCGAGTCGGCCGCAGCGGTGATCGTCTTACCGCTGCGAGTGAGCCTGACCTTGGTGTTCGCGCCGAGTGCGGTACCGGTCACCGTGACCTTGACCTTGCTCTCGCCGACCCCGGTCGTGGGGCTCAGGCCGGTGACGCTCACCTTGTCCGGCCCGCACAGCGTCGAGACGCAGGCCAGCTTGGCGCTGTAGGAGGTGGCGGACGTCGTCTCCGGCAGGCCGAGCACGAACAACGAGGGTGCGGCTCCGCTGGTGCCGCCCCCGGCCGAGCACGCGTAGCCGGAACTCGTCCAGGAACAGCCGTTGTTCCACTTCGCGTTGTAGAGCGCGGGCACCGCCGTCGCGGTGGCGCCCGTGGTGTCCGCGATCTCGGCGTCGAAGCGGTCGAACCCGGCCGTCGGCAGCACCGCGCACACCGCGCTGTGCTGCTCGTCGAGCGTGCCGGTGACCGGCCCGTAGCCGTAGGACACCGACGGCACCTTGGTGCACTCCGGCGCCGGACCGGCCGCGGTCGCGACGCGCAGGGCGTCCAGGCGGTACGCGGGCGCCGCCTTCAAGGTGGCCGGGGTCTGCACGAGGACCTGGTGGGTGGTGGAACCGGTCACCGCGCAGGAGCGGTTGCGGTAGGAGCACTCGGAGCTGCCGTCACCGCCGAACACGGCGATGTTGGCGGTGCCCAGGGCGTCCCGGACGTCCATGTGCAGGACGTCGGTGGCCGCGTCGGTGGTGACCTGGTGGCAGTTCACGGTGCCGGGCTCGCCGTACGCGGCACCGAGGGACGGGCCGCCGACCTTGCCCACGGCGGTCGTCGCGCAGCCCGCCGAGGAGGCGCTCGCGGTCACGTCACGCCGGGCGAGGGTGTACGTGGCGGCCAGGTCCCGGCCGGTGACCAGCACGGTGTGGGCCTGGCCCGGGGTCAGCGAGCAGACGGTCCAGCCGTTGACGGTGGCCGTACGGTCGCAGATCTTCTTGCCCGTGGCGTCCAGCACGGAGAACTTCGCCGGTACGCCGCCGGAGGCGCCGATCAGCTGGAAGAGCTCCGCGCCCGTGTGGGCGTCCGCGGGAATGGTCAGGCACTGGGAGAAGACACCGTCGCCCGTACCGAAGGCGGCCTTGGCCCCGTCAGCGGTGAAGCTGCCGGCGGGCAGGACCGGGCAGTCGTTCGCCGCGTCGGTGCGGTGGAAGGCGATCGCGTACGGGCCGGTGGCGTCCTCGCCGACGTCGTCGGTGTGCACCAGCGCCCGGTAGGGGGCTGTGCCGGTCAGCGCGCAGTTCCCGTCGGCCAGTTCCGTGCCGCTGCACTGCACGGTGCCGTCCCGGTCGACGACCTCCACCTCGGCATCCACACCGGATGCGGCGATCGGGGTGAGCGCGGCGATCCGCGCGCCCTGCGGGGCGTCCAGCGTCAGGCAGTCGTACTGCCCCACGGTGCTCAGCTCACCCCGGTACACGCCGGTCTCAGTGGCCACGCATCCGGCGTCGGAGGCGCGGTCGAGGACGACCAGGTCGTCGCTGTTGTAGTCGGGGTAGTCGAAGAGGGGCCTGCCGAGAACCGCGGTGTAGGTACCTGCGGCGGGCAGCCGGCACGGGTCGGTCTGCTCGCAGGCGATCTTCCCGACCGCGTCGTAGACGAGGACGGGGCCCGCGGAGTACTCGTCGACCTCGTGGACCAGGTACCGGCCGGCCTTGCCGACGGTGAAGGTGAAGCAGGGGTTGGTCTGGAAGTCGAGGCCCTCAGCAGGTCCGAAGGGACGCACGGGCGCGGCCCGGCAGCCCTGCGGGTCGGACAGCGAGCGCACCCTGACCGCGTACCCGGCGGGGAAGCCCCGCTCAGAGTCGGTCACCTTGGAGATCACCCGGTAGGGGCCCTCTCCGGGCAGCACACAGCTGAGGGTGCTCTCGTCGTCAGCCGTGATGCGCGGGCAGATGCGGGCCCCGGTCGAGTCGGTGATCCACGCGACGATGCCGCCGTAGACCTCCGTTGCCCGGCCGAGCAGGACGCGCTCTCCCGGCTCGCCCTCGAAGGCCTGGCAGTCGATCTCCAGCGGGCCCACCGAGGTCCGGCCGGGCGTCGGCACGTCCCAGGCGGTGCTGACCGGGTCGTAGCAGCCCTCGGTGGCCGAGCTCAGCGGGACGACGGTGAACTCGGCGTCCGTCAGGTCCGACCAGCCGCTGTTGACGATCTTGAGGGTGTAGTCGCCGGGTGCGGGCACGTCGCAGTGACCGCCCTCGGAGAACTGCTCGTCGTAACAGTCGACTTCGGTGCCGTCCGCGGCGAAGAGCTGCGCGTTCGGGCTGTCGCCGTAGCCGTCGGACAGCAGGTAGCGGCCGGCCGCCGGGGCCGACATGGTGAAGCAGACACTTTCCCCGACCGGGATGGTCGCCTTGTTGACGGCGTCCCCGGGATCGCCGAACGGCGCGAGCACGAGCGGTGCGCAGTCCCCGTCAGCGGCAGCAGCGGGGCTCACTGCGGTCAGGGTGAGGAGTGAAGCGAGCAGCGAGACGAGTGCGGCGAAGACGGCCGGGACGACAGCTGCCCGCCCCCGTCTCGCCGATCGCCGGAAACCGGCGTCGGACAAGGATCCCCCCTGGATCAGTGGTCGTTGAGGCGATAGTGGCACACGGGACTGACAATGCCTCCCTGAGTTTCCCAGGGGTGCCAGAAACCAGCCGAAGCCGCTCAGCCTGCGGGCATTCGTGCCGCCTAGGGCGGCACGGGTGGGCGCAGGCGGCTCCCCGTCAGCGCCGGGCTGCGCGACCCACCCCCGCCCAGCCCCCACGCACGGTCACCGCCCCGCGCTCCTCCGCCCGCTCACCGCCCCGCAACCCGATCCGCCCACCGAGCCAGCCGCGACGTCTCCCCGCTCCGCATCTCCGCCTCCCGCCGATCCGCCGCCCGATACGCCGCGTACATCCCCTGCACCCCCACCCAACGCAACGGCTCCGGCTCCCACTTCCGCACCTTGTGCCCCACCCACGGCAAATCGGTGAGCTCGGTCCGCCCGCCCTGCCCCGAGTCCTGCTGCACCAGATCCCGCAGTGTCCGCGCGGCGAGATTCGCGGTGGCGACGCCCGAACCGACGTAACCGCCCGCCCAGCCGATCCCCGTCGACCGGTCCAGCGTGACGCCGGCGCACCAGTCGCGCGGCACGCCCAGCACCCCGGACCAGGCATGCTCGATCCGCACTCCGGCCAGCGACGGGAAGAACCGCACGAGGATGTCCCGCAGCGCCTCGATGGTCGCCTCCTGCGTCCGCCCGTCGTTGTCGGTCCGCGATCCGAACCGGTACGGCACCCCACGCCCGCCCAGTGCGATCCGCCCGTCGGCGGTGCGCTGCGCGTACATATAGGCGTGCGCCATGTCGCCCAGCGTCTCGCGCCCGTCCCAGCCGACCGACGCCCACTGCTCGTCGGTGAGCGGCGCGGTCGCGATCATCGAGGAATTCATCGGCAGCCAGGTGCGCTTCTGACCCTTGAGGGCGGCCGTGAACCCCTCGGTGCAGCGCAGCACATACGGCGCCCGGACCGTCCCGTACGGCGTCACCGCGTGCTTCGGCCGGATCTCCGTCACCGGCGTCCGCTCGTACACGCTCACCCCGAGCGCCTCGACGGCCGCCGCCAGCCCCTTCACCAGCTTGACCGGATGCACCCGCGCCCCATGGGGCGTCCAGCTCGACCCGACGGCATCCATCACCCGGATCCGCTCGGCGGTCTCGCGGGCGCCGTACAGTTCGCGGTCCTTCTCACCGTACGACAGCTCGCGCTCGTGGAATGCCTTCAGCCGCGCCAACTGGGCGGGCCCGAGGGCGAGTTCGAGGACCCCGCCGCGATGAATGTCCGCGTCGATCCCTTCCGCCGCGGCGACCTCGACGACCTCGCTCACGGTGTCGTTCATGGCCCGCTGCAGTCGTACGGCGGCCTCGTGGCCGTGCAGTTTCGCGTACCGGTCACGCCCCGCGATCCCGTTGTACAGCCACCCGCCGTTCCGCCCCGAGGCCCCGTACCCGCAGAACTTCTGCTCCAGGACGGTGATGCGCAGGAACGGCGCCGCCTTCTTCAAGTAGTACGCCGTCCACAGTCCCGTATAACCGCCGCCGACGATCACGACATCCGCCGACGCGTCACCGGCGAGCGGCTCCCGCACCGCCGGGAGTCCGTCGTCCGCGTACCAGAAGGAGATACCGCCGTTTGTGGCACCGCTCGCCGAGCTGCTCATGGCGAGGACATTAATTCGCGTGAGCCGATTCCCCCACGCCAGTACGGTCACAAGGTGGTCGACATTCCGCAGGAGCTCGCCGCGTCGCAGCAGATGTACAACGGGGAAGCGGGCCGCGCCTTCATCGCCCGACTCCCGGACCTGACGGCCGACTTCCTGGCCCGCTGGCAGCTGAGGGTCGACGGCCGGCCGATGCACGGAGTCGGCGCCCTGGTCGTGCCCGTCGTCCGCGCGGACGGCACGACAGCCGTCCTGAAGCTGCAACTCCTCGACGAGGAGAGCGAGGGCGAACCGGTCGCGCTGCGCATCTGGGACGGCGACGGGGCGGTACGGCTCCTCGACCACGACCCGGCCACCGGCACGATGCTCCTCGAACGGCTCGACGAGAAGCGCATGTTGTCGCACCTCGGCGACACCCGCGAGGCCGTGCTGATCATCGCCCGGCTGCTGGCCCACCTGACATCCGTCCCCGTACCGCACGGCATGCGCCGGCTCGGCGACATCGCGCAGGCCATGCTGGACCAGGCCCCCTGGGCGCTCCAGCGGATCCCCGACCCGGAGGCCCGCCGCCTGGTCGCCGACTGCGCGGCCGCCGTACGCGAGGTCGTGGACGAGCCCGGCGACCGGCTCCTCCACTGGGACCTGCACGACGAGAACGTCCTCGCCTCCGACCGCGCCCCCTGGCTCGCGATCGACCCCAAACCGCTGTCCGGCGACCCCGGCTTCGAACTGTGGCCCGCCCTCGACAACCGCTTCGACGCCGACGACATCCTCTGGCGCTTCGACGCGATGACGGACGTCCTCGGCCTGGACCGGTCCCGCGCGCGTGCCTGGACCCTGGGCAGGCTGCTCCAGAACACCCTCTGGGACATCGAGGACGAACGCCCGCTGGAGGAACGGCAGTTGGAAATCGCCAGGCGCCTGCGGAACCACCCTGGCTAACCTCGCCCCATGATTCGCCCCGCGGCCCCCGCCGACATCCCCGTCATCCACACCCTGATCCGCGAACTCGCCGAGTACGAGAAGGCCCCGCACGAGGCCAGGGCCACCGAGGAGCAGCTCCACGACGCCCTGTTCGGCGACCGCCCCGCCGCCCACGCCCACATCGCCGTCGACGACACAACGGGCGACCCGGTCGGCTTCGCCCTCTGGTTCCTCAACTTCTCCACCTGGCGCGGCGTCCACGGCATCTACCTGGAAGACCTCTACGTCCGCCCCACCGCCCGCGGCGCCGGCCACGGCAAGGCCCTGCTCACCGAACTGGCCCGCCTCTGCGTGACCCGCGGCTACGGCCGCCTCGAGTGGTCCGTCCTCGACTGGAACCGCCCCGCGATCGACTTCTACGAGTCCCTGGGCGCCCGCCCCCAGGACGAGTGGACGGTGTACCGACTGACGGACGAGGCCCTGACGAAGCTGGGCAACGCTTAGCCGGCCGATCCCCCGATCGCGGCGATCCCCGCCCCGACCGTACGCCTCAGCTCCCGCGGATCCGCCCCGGCCCGCGAGCGCAGATTGACCCCGTACGCCAGCAGCGCCAGCAGGTCGGCCGCGGCGTCGAGGTCGGTGTCGGGGCCGAGTTCGCCGCCGGCGCGGGCCTGGCCGAGGGCGGAGTGCATCGCGTCGCGCAGCTGCCGGTGGTGCCGTTCGAGGAGGTCGAGGACTTCCGGGTCGCCGTTCTCGGCACCGGCGTGCGCATTGGCGACCATGCAGCCCCAGCGCGCGTACTCGCCCGAGCAACGGACCTGGATCAGCCCGTCGAAGAAGTCGGACACGGCCGCCAGCCCTCGCCCGTCCTCGGCGAGATGGCGGAACGCAGGCCGGGAGTGGGTGTCCACGTACCGGCGCAGCGCGGCCCGGTAGAGATCCTGCTTGCCCCCGAACGTGGCGTACAGGCTGGAGCGGTTGAGCCCGGTCGCCGCCACGACGTCCCGGATGCCGGTCGAGGCCACGCCCTGCCGCCAGAACAGCCGGACCACCGTCTCCAGGGCCGTGTCCGGGTCGAAGTGCTTGATGTCCGGCATGGTTCCTCCGCCATCTTGAACTGACGGTTCCAAGATACGCCGGCGAAGGACTATCTTGAAACGAACGTTCCAAGATGAAGCCGCATACCGCACGAGGCACCCCTCACCCCTCGCCCAGAAGGAATCCGATGCCCCTCGAGGCCGAACTCCGCGCCATCTTCGACAACCGCCACACCCGCATCCCCGCCGAAGCCCTGGAGATCATGGACCGCAGGAGCCGCGAACTGGCCGAATCCAGCCAGCCGGACCGCGCCCCGACCGCGAGCGACCGAGCCCCCGCCTTCTGCAACCTCACCCTGCGAGCCCTCCAGCACATTCACTCCGACATCACCGCACACGGCGCCCAGTTGGTCGCCGTCTCCCCGCAGATCCCCGACGAGTCCCTCTCCCTCACCGAGAAGCACGGCCTCGCCTTCCACGTCCTCAGCGACCTCGCCTTCGACCTCGCCGCCCTCTACGACAGCTTCGGCTTCGACCTCCAGCGCGTGAACGCGGGCCACGCCCGCACCCTCCCGCTCCCCGCGACATACGTCATCGACCGCGCCGGCACGATCCGCTGGGCGTTCGTGAACACGGACTACGAGAAGCGGGCGGAACCGCAGGACATCCTGGGGGCCCTCTCCCGTTACGCAACGTCCTGACACGGCCACGCGTCAGGAACCTCGTGGCTTGGAGAAACGCGCTCTGTGTACAGTGGTGCCGCCTTCGCGTACGGCATCGTTGTACGCGCTGCCTCCTTAGCTCAGATGGCCAGAGCGGGTCACTTGTAATGATCAGGTCGTCGGTTCGAGTCCGACAGGGGGCTCCATGAATACGGACACCAGCCCGGTGAGCCCCGATGAGGGCCACCGGGCTGTGCCTTGGCCGTCGCTTCGGTAACCGCGTACGCCTGGCGGCGTTTTTTGTGGGGCGAACGACCGGCACACACAGTGACCGGGCCGGGCTACTGTCCTCGTCGTCTCGTACACACGAAAAAGGACTGCATGTGAATCGTGTATCCACGAAGCTCCGCAAGCGAATCGGAGTCTTGGGGGCCTCCGCGGCGGTCCTCGCCGGCGGTCTGACGGCCAGCCCGATCATGACCGGGGCGGCACACGCCGCGTACGGCACCTGCAATACGGTCCACAAGTACGACCCGCCGAATCTCGGGCCCGAAAACTATCGCCCGGTACCCGCCCGCACGGGCAACGGGACCGACTGCTACATGGGCTACCACCAGGGTTCCACGTCGGCGGTCAAGGCTCTCCAGAAGGCCATCCTGACGTGCCACGACGGCACCTGGGCCGCCAACCAGATCAGGAACTCCGGTGGCGCCGACGGCATTTACGGATCCGGCACGGTCGCGGCCGTCGAGTCGCTCCAGAAACTGTTCGGACTCACGGCCGACGGCGTCTACGGCCCCAATACCCGGGACAAGCTGAAGTGGCCCCTCTATTACAACGATCGAGCGCTCGACTTCTGTGAGAGGGTCTGAGAATTACCGACCCCACAAACGTGAGGGCCACGAGCGAATCATCATCGCTCGTGGCCCCATTGGGCTCGTCCCGCACGCCTGGCAGCATCAGGAGCATGGACTACTGGCCCTACCCACCGGATGAGGCGGACCGTCTCGATCCCTTCGACGGCGAGCGCACCGAGACGCAGTACATCCTCTTCGGCGGCCACCGGCCCACCTCGGCGTTCACGGACCCCGCCTGGTTCGGCCACCGCGATCTGCACCTGTACATCCCGTGGGGCTACAAGATCCTGCGGATGGCGCAGAAGGTGGCCATCCACCGCCACGGTGACCTCGTACGGGAATGGCCGGTCCTGCACCGCGACCCTCGCGTCGACCCGGTGGACCCGCCCGCCGGCGAGACGCTGTACCTGGACATCTGGCGGCGCGGCGTCTGCGGATACCGGATCCTGACATCGCCGACCGAGATGACCGCCGCCGAGGACGCGTACGACTACGCCGCCGCGACCGAGATGGCCCGCGCCGTCTCGCGAGCCGAGGGCCGCGCTCTGGTGGTGTACATGTACAACGCCGTGGACTGGCACTGAGTACGGGCGACGTCGCCGTCGCCGCACAGGCCCGTGTCACGCTCAGGCAGCCAGGAACTCCCGGGCCGCCGCCGCCCCCGCCGCGGCGTCCCAGCCGCCCTTCCCGATCACGGCCGTCACATGCGCCTCCGTGACGTCGCCGTCTGCCGCGATGAGTGCGTCGATGGCGTCCGCAGGAGGCGCCGCCCCGCCGAGTCCCGGCGCGTCCTGGGTGAACTCGACGACGCTCTTGTGGGTGCGGTCGGCATTCAGGGCGGGCAGGCCGACGCTGAGGAAACCGTCCGCGAGGTCGTACTCGGCGCGCTGCCACCGGGTGCCGTCGAAGCCGTACACAAAGCCCACGTACTCGTCCTTCGCCATCACCTGTGACACCACCGGCCGCCACCAGTCGGGCGCCCCCGCGAGCAGGTCGGTCTCGTCCTCGCCGAAATACTCCGCCGCGGGACCGTAGTACGTCTCCGAATACTCATGGTCGTTGCCCAGCATGACCGCGCGGCCCTCGCCGACGTGGTGCAGGTCCGCCCAGTTGCCGCCGCCGTCGTCGAAGTGCCAGACGGAACCGCGCGCGTAGCACCCGCCTCCCCATCCTCTGGCCGCCAACAGCGCGGCGAATGCCGCCCAGCGGCCCCGCATCCGTGCCGGCGCGGGCAGGTCGAGCGTCACAAGGCCCATGGGGAGTCCACCTCTCTCCGAGTCAGCCGTCGTCCCAACGACGTTTCGGCCAAGCCCATTCAAGCGCGCACCTCTGACAATCACCCTCTGACAATCACCCCCGGTCCACTGCCGGGTCAGCTCTCGGCCGGGCTGGTCGAGGCCGCGTAATCGGCGGGTGTCTGGCCGTACCGCTTCTTGAAGGCGCGGATGAAGTGGCTGCTGTCGGAGAAGTGCCAGTGGACGGCGAGTTCGGAGACGGTCAGCCGCCGACCGGACGGGACGGAGAGGGCGAGGCGGGCTTCTTCCAGGCGCCGATCGCGGATGTAGGCGGCCACCGACTCTCCCGAGGCGGCGAACGCCCGCTGCAACGTACGTAGCGAGACGTTGAGTTGGCCCGCCAGCATCGCCGGAGACAGTTCGGGATCGGCGAGATGGCTGTCGGCGAGGTCCTTCGCGGCCTGGGCGAGCGCGGGAGCCAACCGGGGCTCCGCATCGTCGAACTGCCCCTGCACGACCGCCTTGGCCAGCTCGATCAGGGCGCTGTGAGCGGCGTGCACACCGGCCGGGCCGAGGTCGGCGATGTTCGCGTGGACCATGTTCGTGTGGGCCACCAGCAGACGCACCTCGGCCGAGTCCGCCGACCCGGTGATGATCCGGTTCCCGAGAAGGGGGCTGAGCCTTGCGGCGGGCAGAGCGAGGATCTTCGTCGTCGTGTGCGGCGTCGTCTCGAACGCATAGGGCCGTACGAAGTGCCGGAGGCGGAACTGCCCGGCCGTAACCGTGTGTTGGCCGCGATCGGGCGGGTCGTCCAACGTCCATGTGCCGCGCCGCACCACGTGCATCACCACCGCATCGTGATCGTCGCCCGGAGTGCCCGCGAGGGCCGACACGCTGCGCACATCGGCGATGGCCACGTCGCGCACCTTGGCGGCGCGGCCCTTGACGCGGAGGTCACCGATCGTGTCCGGACTGAAGCTCGGCAGTTGGAAGACATCGCCGATCTGCGTCTCCCATACGTGCCGTAAGGCGTCGAACCCGCGCGGGCCGACGCCCGCGCTGGTGGAGTCCAGTAAGAACGCCCCGCGCGACCGCCCGGCCTCCGGTGCAGCGTTGTTCATCGTCTACCTCCATGCGCCCCGACAACGTTGTCCCGTGGCGCGGATGTTCCGTCCTGATGCCGCTGTGGTTCAAGGTCGTGCCGCGCCGACCTTCCTAAGCTTCGGCGGAAGGTGCAAACCCCGGGAGGTTCCGGGTGCTTCACGCACATGAGGACAAAGAGGAGAGCGCGCTGATGAACCCGCCGATGCCGAAGCCGGTAGACGTCATGTTGCAGATGACCGGAGGCTTTCAGGTCTCCCAGGCCGTCTACGTCGTGGCCAAGCTGGACCTGCCGACGATGCTGGACGAGGCTGGGGGCCCGCTCACGGTGAGCGAACTGGCGGAGAAGTCCGGCGCGCAGGCCGAGCCCCTGCGCCGTCTGCTGCGCACGCTCGCCTCGATGGGGGTGTTCGTCCTCGACGGCGATCGAGTGTCCCTGACGCCCATCGGCGCGACGCTCTCCCGCAACGCCGCCGACTCGGTGCACGCGGTGACGCTCATGTGGATGGAGACCCACTACGCACCGTTCAGCGATCTGCTCCACACGCTCAGGACGGGCGAGCCCGCCTCGGACCACTACCTCGGCAAGCCCTTCTTCGACTGGCTGACCGAAGACCCGGCCCGAACGCAGCAGTTCAGCGAAGCGATGGCCGCCGTCACCAACGGCTTCCGCACCAGCCTGTTCGACGACTACACACTGCCCGCCGGTGAGCTCGTCGCCGACCTCGGGGGCGCCGACGGCACCGTCCTGGCCGAACTCATCAAGGATCTGCCCGACCGCCGGGGGATCGTCTTCGACCTCCCCGCGATGACGCCGGCGGCGCGGTCCAACATCGCCGCCCGGGGACTCGACGGCCGGGTCGAGGTCGTCGCCGGTGACTTCTTCGACAGCGTGCCGTTCGCGGACATCTACGTACTCAGCTACATCCTTCACGACTGGGACGACGCCGCCGCGGTCCGCCTGCTCCAGTCAGTGGCCAAGGCCGGTGGGCCGGATGCCCGGGTGCTGATCTTCGAGACGGTGATGCCGGACGGCGACGAGCCGCACATGGCCAAGGCGATCGACCTCACCATGCTCGCCATGGGCACCGGCAAGGAACGCACCCAGGCGGAGTACGAAGCTCTGCTGAACGCCGCCGGCATCAGCATCGACAGAGTCGTGCCGACGTCGACCCCCTACTCGATCATCGAGGCGACGGTCAACTGATCCCGAGCGCAGCCAGGGCGCGGCGGCGCCCTGGCTGACGTAACTCCAGGCGGTCAGCGCTCACCCCTTGAGCATGAGGGGCCGGCGGAAGCTCGCGTAGGTGTACTTGCCGGTGATGCGCAGCTCGTCGTCGAAGTGGAAGATGTCGGTTCCTTCCCAGCGCATCCGGCTTCCGTAGCGGGCGCGGAGGGCCCAGCGCAGTACCGAGGTGGTGCCGCGGGTGTGCTGGGGCGCCAGGTCGAGGCGGCAGGTCCAGCGGATGGCCGCGCGACGCTGCTGTTCGTCGATGAGCCGGTCGTGTTCGTCGAAGGTGACCAGGCCGAACTTCCCCGAGAAGATCGGCACGAACGCGGCGCGGATCTGTGCGGGTCCGCGGTGGACGGTGCCGTCGCCGGGACGGTACTCGGCGTCCTCGGCGAAGAAGGACATGGCGAGGTCGAGGTCCTGGACGTTGAAGCTGTCGACGAAGCGGTCGATGGTGTCGGCGAGGGGCACCGTGGGCTTCGCGTTCCAACTCACCACGGGACGACGCCTTCGGCCCCGAGAAACTGTCCCGTCGGCCCGTCCGGGCCGAGGAGAGCGACCCTGGCGACGATCGCGGCCGCTCGGGCCGGCGGCTGCCCTACCTGACCACCCATCATGTCGGTCGCCGTCAGGCCCGGGTCCACGCAATTGATCCGCATAGCCGGATATGCCTTGGCGTACTGAACGGTGAACATGTTCAGAGCCGCCTTGGAAGCGCGGTACACGTCCTGCGGGTAGGCGTTGAACTCGTCGTCCGGATCGGCCGATTTGGCCAACGAACCAATGCTGCTGGTCACGTTGACGACCGCCGGCCGCGCCGACTCCGCGAGGAGGGGCAGAAAGGCTGTCGTGACGCGTACGGCGCCGAAGACATTGGTGTCGAAAATCTGGTGCACGAGGTCGGACGCGAGGTCCCCGATGTGCGTCGGCGGCTCCAACAGGCCCGCGTTGTTGACCAGTACGTCGAGTCGGCCGATGGTCGCGGCGGCGGCTCGGGCGGAGGCGTCGTCGGTGACGTCGAGCGATACGAATCGCCCGCCCGACTCGCCGGCGGCGCGCTCCCCTCGGGCCTTGTCCCGACAGCCCATCCATACCGTGTGGCCCTCGGCAATAAGTGCTCGGGCGGTCTCGTAGCCGATTCCCCGATTGGCGCCGGTGATGAGAATTGTTGACATGGCATTCCCCTGAACTGTGAACCCGCCGGTCAGACGGCGTCGAGTTCCATGGCGAAGTAGCCGCCGCCGACGGGGTAGGTCCTGCCGCGGCGCCAGCCGGTGGTGGCGAAGAGCGCGTCGAACTCGTCCAGGTCCCGTTCGATGCCGCCCGTGACAGCGAGCATGGTCACGTCTGCGATGGTGGCGAAGTCGGGCTTGCCGATCTCGTTGTCGACGAGCATTTCCACGACCAGGGCACGCCCGCCTTCGCGCGCCGCGGAGCGGCAGTTGCGCAGGATCGTCGTACAGCGCTCGTCGTCCCAGTCGTGGAGCACGGTCTTGAGAAGGTAGAGATCCGCGCTGGGTACCTCGAGGAAGAAGTCGCCCGGCACACCGGCGAAACGGTCGGACAGCCCCCGCCGTTCGGCCTGCCGGCTCGCATCCTCGATCGCGTGCCGCAGGTCGAGCACCTGGCCGTGCAGAGCGGAATTGGCCTCCATGAGTGCCAGTACGAGGTGTCCGTCCCCGCCACCGACGTCGACGGCGGTGGACAGGCCCTCGGTGTCGGCCTCGGCCAGGATGCCCTGGGTCACCATGCCGGCCAGATCGCGCATGGAGTCGGCGAACAGCCGGGCCTCGTCGGCCTTCTCCGGCCGCGCGTAGTAGTCGAATACGTCAGCGCCCAGCGCCTTCTTCGCCTGGCTCGCGCCCTGCCGCACCGCCTCGGGGAACAGGCTCCAAGGCTGCCAGTGCGACTCACCGGCCTGGATCAGCACCAGGGAACGCAGGGAGCCCGGCACGTCGGTACGCAGCATGTGGCCCCGCCCGGTCAGGCCGAAGCGCCCCGCCCCTTCGTAGCTGAGCACGCCCAGCGACGCGGCGGCCCGCATCAGACGGAAGGTGGATCGCTCATGGCTGCCCTCGCGCTCGGCCACCTCCTTCGCCGTGCGTGCCCCGTCGGCAAGGTGGTCGGCGATGTTGAGTTCGGCAACCGCGTGCAGAGTCTGCAGGATCGCGCCGCCGGCGATCATCTGCATCAGGCTCGCGACATCCGCCGCCGGGTCGCCGGCGGCCTCGTCCGTTGCGCGTGTCGTGGTCAGGTCGGTCATGGAAGTCGTACCTCGTGCCTCTCGTGTCGCAGAGGCCTGCAATTTTGTTCGGGTCGGTGTGGGGGGCGCTTGCAAATGAGCGACACATCAATGGGATTTCCATGCCTTACGACCCTGTGAACTCCTGGCCGATCTTCAGACCTTCGTCAATTAAGCCCGCGTCAAGCCCTATTGAGCCGACACCGCCGCAGCACAAGATCCCTCGCACACCCTCATATCCCCGTCGGGACACGGGATATCACCGGTGGAATAGCGCAGATCGCTACTGCTAGTGTTCGTTCAGTCACAGTAGGCAATCAGCCTCGACGTACATGTAGTGAAAGACCGAGGGTTCCATGCGCAAGCTTCAGCAGGTCATGATCGTCGCGGCGGCGGCCGGCAGCCTGACCGCCGTCGGTGCCGGTGCGGGTGCCACTGCCGCCTTCGCCGACGGTGGCGGGCACGGCCACAAGTCCGACCGGCCGCACGTGTCCCACAAGCAGGCCCCCACCCGAGCGCAGGTGTCCGTCACCGACCTCTACCGGCCGTACCAGGAGTGCAGCCCGCAGACGGTGGCCGAGGGCGACCTCCCGATCGGCCTGCTCGGTCTCGCCGAGACCTTCGACACCACCTGCGGCCAGTTCAACAACGCCTTCACTGACTGAGGTCGGCGGCACAGTCGTGCGCGACGCCCTCACGGGCGGGCCCCGAAGCACCAGTGCGTCAACAGGCCCCCCAGGACCCGGCACGGCCGGTTCGCGGCGCACGACGCCCGGGGCACCCCTCACCAAGGAGACGCAACACATGTTCAACGGAAAGAAGATCGCGGCCGTCTCGGGGATTCTCGGCGGCCTCGCCATGACCTTCGTCGGCGTCACCCAGGCCCACGCGGCAGGAGGCCCAGGCGTCTGCGCACTCGACGCCGAGGGCAACATCGTCTGCACCCAGCGGATCGTGGGTCAGACGCCCGAGGGTGACGGGTTCACCATCCGCCGGAGCGTGAACTGCCAGCCGACACAGCCCCTGACCCTGCCCGCTCCCGGCCTGCTGAACAACGGGCAGACACGGATCGGGCCGCACATCACCTGCGCCGGCCCGACGTCCGAGGCGCCGGCCGTCGACACCAGCACCGACAACCGCACGGCGCTGCAACGCCTGCTGGGCGGCTGACCCCCTTCAGCCTCCCCAACTCCCCTACGGCGGATGGCCGGACCAGGGCGACCTGGTCCGGCCATCCGCCGTTTCGGCAAACGGGTGACCGCACCCCACCGCCCGTGACTCCCCCTCGGGGAACGGTCGTTGCCACAACAACACCGGCTCTCTCACCCCTCGCCAAGCCCACGGCAACAGGCGGACTAAAGGGGTGCCTCGGCATGAGCCGACACGACACACAGAAGGGCAATAGATCCCAAATTGCTACGGTTCGCGTGTATATGCTCACACTAAGTAGTCAAGCCAGGGCTTCACGCCCCGGAAAGAAAGGGTCAATTCAATGCGCAAGTTTCAGCGCGTTGCGGTCGTAGCCGCAGCGGTCGCAGGGCTGTCCGCCTTCGGTGCCGGCGCCGGCACGGCCTCCGCCCACGAGGGCGGCTCGGACGGACCGGACATCACCGCGGTGGCCACCTCGCAGGCCAACGCCGTGGCCACGTGGGGCGCTCCGTACGGAAAGCACTCCGCTCCGCACCGGGCTGCCGCGCCGGAGGCCGCTCCCCAGGCCGTCGCTCCCCAGCCTGCTCCGCAGGCCGCCCCCCAGGCCGCTCCGTACGCTCCCCAGTACGCCGCGCCGGAGGGCTTCGGCGAGTACTCCGCTCCCTACATCGCCAAGTAAAGAAGCTCCGAGAGTTCGATGCGCGAATTTCAGGGCACTGCGATTGTCGCCGTAGGCAGTTTCCCCGGCATATAGCCTCGGAGCGTCACGGCAGGCGCATCGGATTTCATCGGAACACTTTATGCACATCACACGATGTGAAGGCAGCCCGGACGCGCGGCAGACCCACCAGGGTGCGCGCCCGGGCTGCAACAATGCCATCGCCGGACGCAGCTGATATCGCGCCGGGCGATGGCTCTGGCATTTCGGATCCGCAAAGGAACGCAGCACATGATCGGTCGACAGAAGATCGCAACCATCTCGGGGCTCGTCGGAACCCTCGCCGTGATCTACGGCGGCGCCGGGCAGGTGTACGCCGCAGTGCCCTCGAATGACTGCAAGACCTCCGCCCAGGGTGACATCACGTGCGTTCGCAAGAGCGAGAACGTCCACAAGGGCAAGGACGGCACTGTCGTCCAGCAGAAGCACGACTGCTCGACGGTCGAACGGCCGCGCCTGGTGTTCCCCCAGCACGGGGTGGGGAACAGCGGGACCACCAGGGTCGGCCCGGTCGTGGAGTGCTCCAACAATGTGCCGCTGCCCAAGGGGTTCAAGCTGCCTAAATTCGATTTCTGAGGCGCGATCGAAAAATGCCGGACCGGGATGTTCTCCCGGTCCGGCATTTTGCAGGGGAAGGAATCAGCCCTTACTGCCCCTACTTGCCACCGAAGGTGTTGTTGCAGCCCATGGACGAGCCCAGGCCGGTCTCCTGCGCACCCGGGTTGCCCTCACCGTTCAGCAGGTTGCCGGCCGCACCGTCGAGGATGCCGACCTGGCCGAGGACGCTGACGTTGGCGTCGTGCGACTTGCAGGACGTGCTCTGCGCGACGTTGAGGGTCGGGCTGCTCTTGCGGCCTTCGTGATGCTTGCCGTGGTGGCCCCGGTCACCCGAACTCCAGCCGCCCGGGCCCCCGTCGGCGTGGGCGGTACCGGCGCCCAGGAGCCCGACGCTCCCGAGGGCGGCGACCAGAACGGCGGCCTTGCGGAGCTTGTGCATGTTCATCTCCGATGGAGTGAAGTGGTGCGATCCGTAAAAGATCGGCTTCGTACGGTTACAGAGGGTAATAGGAAGAATATTGGAGCACTCAGCGGCACGCCGAATTCAGGCAATTCTCACCGCCTTGGCCGATTCCGGGAATTCCCTTTGCTTAATAATAAATAGCAATATCAGTACGCCATGGAAAAGGCCCCGGCACCGAGTCTGAGACTCGGTGCCGGGGCCTGCTTTCCGGCCGTCGGCCGCCTGTGCGACCGTCGCGCGATTAGAACGCGCTGTTGTTGCAGCCCATGGACGAGCCCAGGTGCGTGTCCTGGCCGCCCGAGTTGCCCTCGCCGTTGAGCGCGTTGCCCAGCAGGCCGTTGAGGACGCCGACCTGGCCGAGGACGTCGAGGTTCAGGTCGTGCGACTTGCAGTTGGAGCTCTGCAGGACGCTGAACTTGCCCCCGTCCTTCTTGCCGTGACCGTCCTGGCCGTTGGCGACGGCGGTGCCGGCGCTCAGGATCCCGACGCTGCCGAGGGCGACGATCACGACGGCGGCCTTGCGAAGCTTGTGCATGTCATCTCCGGTGGAGTGAGGTGTGGGTGCGATCCGCGAAAGATCGACTTCGTACAGTTACGGGAGGTTAATACGAAGTATCCCGAAATGTCCGGCGACGCGCCGGGTTTTGTGATCGCGCGGCAGAAGCACCCTGACGCCCCATCACATACGAACGGGCCCTTACGAGGTCGATCCTCGAAGGGCCCGTTGCGGGTCGATCAGCTGCCGTTCGGTCTGCTGGGCGGACGGCCGCCCGTGCTGCCCTAGCGCGTGGTGGTGGCGCGGGCGTGGGCGAGGGAGTTCGCCTGGCTGTTGGTCTGACCGCAGTCGATGCCGCGGTTCTCGGCGGCGGCGAGTACGGCGACCGGGACAGCCGCGTTGAGCAGGGACTGCGGGCTGCACTCCTGGGACGGGCGGAAGAGGTTGGTCTGGCCGACCTCACCCTGCCCCGGGCCCGTGTGCGGGGCCGCCTGCGGGGAGATGTTCGGGCTGAGCTTCGGATTGAACTGGGGGTTGACCTGCGGGCTGACATCGGCGCCCCGCGTCGGGAGCGCCATCCGCCGCGGGGCCGACGAGCCGGAGTGCTGCGACGTGGCCTGGGCGGAGGTCATCGAGGTGGCCTGGGCGTCCTGCTGCGAAACGGGCGGCGGAGCACCGTTGTACGCCACAGGGGCGGAGTGGCTGGGACCGGCACCGACGGCGGACAGACCTCCGGCTGCTGCGACGACGAGCGCGACCTGCTGAAGCTTGCGCATGAAACCTCGGCCCTTCATTGACCTGTGCACGGAACGTATTGCGTTGCTGATGACCAGTGCGGCTGTTGCTGGAACGAGCCAAGTGCGGCGTCAGTCACGTGAGTCGGGGTGTGGTCACCCATTTGCTGCGGCCCGAAAAAACAGAACCGATAATCCGACCGATGGCAAATGAGTGACGGCTTTTCTCACCCCGTGACCAGGCCGGGGGAAATTTCGTTGCCAGCTGAGAGAGGGCAGCGATCATGACAGCCCAGGAGTTACCCCTGTTAGGGCGCAGCACGAACATCAGACTGATCGCACGCAAGACTGCACTGAATACAACGGATTTTCCCTGTACAGGTAATGAAGGGCCGAGGGGTTCCATGCGCAAGCTTCACAAGGCCGCGCTCGTCGTAGCAACGGCCGGCGGTCTGTCCGCCATCGGCGCCGGCGTCAGCCACGCCGACTCTCCCGGGTACGGCGGTGTCAGCGCGGCGCCTCCTCCCCCGTACTACCCGGCACCTCAGTACTACGCCCCGGCGCCCGCGCCCCAGTACCAGGCGCCGCCGCCGCAGTACTACGCCCCGGCACCCGCCCCCCAGTACCAGGCGCCGCCGCCGCAGTACTACGCGCCCGCGCCCGCCCCGCAGTACCAGGCGCCCCCGCCGCAGGCCGCGGCGGTGGCCCGTTCGCAGGGCACGGCGGAGGTCAGCGGTCCGCAGTCCTACGCCCAGCCGGCGCCGCAGTACGCACCTCCGGCGCCCGCCCCGGCCCCGCAGCACAGCGGTCAGGCATCCGCCGTCGCCACGTCGACCGGCAACGCGCAGGCCTCCAGCTCGCCGCACGGCTCACAGCACGCCCCCGCCCAGCGGCCGGAGGTCGTGCCGCAGGTCTCCCCGCAGACGGCGCCGCAGGTCACGCCGAAGGTCGCCCCGCAGCTCGACGTGCCCCAGGTCTTCGAGCCGGAGCCCGCGCCGCGCGTCGCCCCGCAGGTGAACCCGCAGTTCAACCCTGAGGTGAACCCGCTCATCAACCCGCTGATCGCGCCGACCGGCGGCACACCGCAGGTGCCCGGGCTCGGCCTCGGTCAGGTCGCGGCGCCGCCCGTGGGTCAGTTGGGTCTGCCCCGACTCGGCTGATCGCCTCACCGCAGTTCGTCATCCCGCTCGTTCAGTTCATCCGCTCGTTCAACGGAGAAGAAATGCGCAAGCTTCACAAGGCCGCTCTCGTGGGCGCCGTCCTCGGCAGTGTCGGCTCCTTCGGTGTCAGCCCTGCCGTCGCCGACGGGCCGGGCAACGACTTCGACGTCAACCAGAGCATCGAGTGCCGCTCGCACGACATGAACATCGACATCCTCGGCAGCATCGGCGTCATCAACGGCGCGCTGGGCAACGCGCTCAACGGCGAGGGGAACCCGGGTGCGCAGCCCACCGACCTCGGTTCGGACATGGGCTGCAACAGCGAAGCGTTCTGAGCAGACGGTTCGAGGCGATCGGCCTCGCAGTCCAACGCCCGCACCGTCACGGTGCGGGCGTTGGACGAGGAAGGGTATGGCGACCTATCGCATGAGACTGTCCTGTGCCGACGAGATGCTGCTGTTCAACGGGTGTCCGGGAGTTGTCGGCCTGGCGGCGGTCTTCGCCGGTGAGCAGCCCGATGTGGCGCGGGTGCGGGCGCGCGTCACCGAGCGGTGGGCGCGTCTGGAGCGGATGAACTGTGTGCTCGACCGTCCGGAAAGCGGCGGCGGGCGCGCGCGGTGGGTCGTACCGGGACCGTTCGACCCCGACGTCCATGTCGTCCTGGCCCGGCACAAATTGGACGACCTGTGGGCGCAGAGCGTGGACCGGCCGCTCGCCGGCGGGGTGCCGCCCTGGCGGCTGTACGTGGTCCCGGACGCGGCGTACGGCGGTTTCGCCCTGGCGCTCGTGGCGCAGCATGTGCTGCTGGACGGGCGCTCGCTGGCCACGTTGATGCGTGCGTTGACGGACAGTCCTGGGGCGGTGCGGGCGGCTGCCCGGCCGGCGCCGCTGTCGCGTGCCGGGCTGCGCGCGATGGGCCGGGAACTCCGGGTGATGACGGCCGCGGGACAGGCCCTGCCGATGCCGTCGCCGGGGCGGACGTACTCCTCGGTCGCGGTGAGCGAGCTGTCCGCGCAGACGGTCCGGGCCGCCCGTCGGCAGCCTGCCGACGGGCGGGGCTCGACGCTGAACGAGCTGCTGGTGGGCGCGGTGGCCGGGGCGATGCGGGAGCAGTACGGTCCGGTACGGCGATGGCGGCAGCGGGATGAGCCCGTGTACACGGCCGTGCCGTGTGATCTGCGCAGCCGAACCGATCCGGGCGAACTGGGCAATGCCCTAACGGTGATTCGGGTGCCGTTGCCCGTCGACGTGGACGGGCCCCTGGCGCGGCTGCGGGCGGGGCAGGCCGCGCTGGCCGCGGTTCCCGCACGGGCCGCCGTGCACGCCTCGGTGCTGTTTCCCGCGGCGGAAGCGGCACGGCGGACCGGCCCTTGGGTGACCAGGCTCCTCACCAACCGTGGTCGCCACTCCTGTTTCGCGGCGACCGCGACCACGGCCGTCAAGTGGCCCGGCGGACCCAGCACGTTCCAGGGCCACGCGCTCGTGCGCACGGTGGGGCTGCCGCCCCTGCACCACCCGGGCACCGCCAGCTTCGCCCTGGCCCAGGCAGGGGACGCGGTCACCCTGACCGTGGTGTGCAACCTGCGCCCGGACGACGCGCGACGGCTCGCCGACGCGGTCGTCACGGAGTTTGAGACATGGGCTCGTACCTCGACGCCATCACTGTGAGCACCAGGAAACGGAGACGCTGCATGGACGTGGAACATGTGGACGTATGGGAAGCGCTGCGACCGCTGTGCGCGCGGGTGATGTCGGTGCCGGTGGAGGCGGTCGTGCCGCAGGCCCGGCTGGTGGCCGATCTGGGCGCCGACAGTCTGGACATCACCGAGCTGCAGGCGGCGTCGGAGGACGAGTTCGGGGTGTCCCTGCGCGGAACCGACACCTCCGGGGTGTCCACCGTGGGTGATGTCGCCGACCTCATCGTGAGGCTGCGCACCCACGCCGGCCACGGCCCCCTGGCCGCCCGGTGACGGCCCGCCACGCCGTCGCCGTCACGGGCCTGGGGGTTCGCTGCGCGGCCGGAGCGACGCCGGCCGCGCTGTGGGCGAGTCTGGTGGAGTGCCGTTCGGCGATCTCGCTGCATGCCTTCGACGAGAAGGGAGCCGACGAGGGAGCCGTCGTATACCCGGCGGGTCCGATGAGCGACTTCGACCCGAGCGGACAGCTGACGCCCAAGGAGGTGCGGCGGGCGGACCGTTCGGTGCAGTTGGCGGTGTGTGCCGCCGTGGACGCCGTGGAGGATGCCGGCGGGCTGCATGTGCCGGCCGAGCGGCGGGCGGTGGTCACCGGGACCGGCTACGGCGGGGTGATCAGTCAGGAGAACGGCATCGGGCGGCCCGATGTGCTGTACGCGTCGCGGCTGATGCACAACGCGGGGGCGTACTGGGTCAGCGCCAAGCTCGGTATCACCGGCCCCAGTCTGACGGTCTCCACCGCGTGTGCCTCCGGGACGCATGCCGTGGGTGAGGCACTGCAGATGATCCGGGCGGGGGGCGCGGACGTGGTGGTGGCGGGGGGACACGAAGCTCCGCTCACTCCTACGACCGCGCTGGCCTTCGGCCGGTCCGGCGCGATGGTCACCGAGTGCGAGGATCCCGCGGCCGCGTCACGGCCGTTCGACGAGGGGCGGCGCGGCTTCGTCCTCGCCGAAGGGGCCGCGTTCCTGGTGCTGGAACGGCTGGACCTGGCCCGCGCGCGGGGTGCCCGGATCTACGCCACGCTCACCGGGTACGGGCGTACCTCCGACGCCTACCACCTCACGGCACCGCATCCCGACGGCGCCGGTGCCCGGGCGTGCATGGAGCAGGCGCTCGCCGACGCGGGGACGACGGCCGATGCCGTCACCCATGTCAACGCGCATGGCACCGGCACCCAGTTGAACGACCTCGCGGAGGCGCAGGCCATCACCGCCCTGTTCGGCCCGGGCGGGGTGCCCGTGACCGCCCCCAAGGCGGTGACCGGGCACGCGCTGGGGGCGGCGGGAGCGGTGGAGGCCGTGATCGCGGCCTGGTCGGTGCGCGAAGGGCTCGCCCCGCCGACCGCCCATCTCACGCGACTGGACCCCCGATGCGAACTGGACGTGGTCACGGCCGAGCCACGCAAGATCCCGGACGGCCCGGTGATCAGCAGCAGTTTCGCGTTCGGCGGCCACAACGCCTGTGCCGTGTTCGACTCGCCCGACGGTTGATCGACCGAGGCGGGGGCCCGGGCAGCTGCACCACCAAGGAAAGAGGCTGTGGAACATGAGGCTGTCGGCCTTCGACGAGGGGCACCTCCGCAATGGGCTGCCGGGGACGATCGGCATCGCCGCGGTGTTTCCCGGAACGCCGTTCGACCTGGAGCAGGTACGGTCCCGAGTCCACGAGCGATGGGGCGATCTGGACCGGATGAGCCAGGTGCTGCGGCCTCCCGCCGGGCCGGCGGCGCTGTCGGGCCACCGGTGGTCGGCCGCCCGGCCCTTCGATCCCGCCGCGCACATCACCGCCACGGACCAGGACCTGGACTCCCTGCTGACCGCCGGCGTCGGGCACCCGCTGCCGCCCGAACGGCCCCTGTGGCGGCTGCTGGTGGCCCCGCACGCCACCCCGGCAGGCGAGCACGCCATCGTGCTGCTCGCCCATCACGCACTGCTGGACGGCAGGTCGCTGGAGACGCTCTTCCGGATGCTGATGGACGACGCCGCACCGCCGTCCGCGCTCGGACCGGCCGCGGCAGCGGGGCGCCCGCGCATCAAAGCGGCCACCGTGGTCCGGGAGTTGCACCGCATCGGGGTCCCCAGCCAGCCCCTTCCGCCGGCGCCCGCCGACGGTATGCGGCCGTCGGTGGCCATGGTCGGCCTCGACCCGCAGACCATGCGCACGGCCCGCCGCCAGCCGTCCGGCGGGCGCGGAGCGACGCTCAACGAACTGCTCCTGAGCGCCTACGCCGGCGCCCTCCGCGCCTGCTACGGGCCCCTGCGCTCCTGGCCCAAGGGACCGACCCCCCTGTACGCCACGGTGCCGGTCGACCTGCGGACCCGGCACAGCGCGGGGCAACTCGGCAACGGCGTCACCGTGCTGCGCATCCCGCTGCCCGTCGACATCGCCTCCCCGGTGGACCGTCTGCAGGCGTGCCAGGACCTGGTCGCCGCGCTGCATCACCGCTGCGACGCCCACCGCGCGATCCTGCCCGCGCTGCAGGCCTCCGCGCGGACCGTGCCGTGGCTGGCCGAGGTGATGGCCAAGCGCCTCGCGCGCCCCGAGATCACCACCAGCCTGTGTACCGCGTTCAAGTGGCGGGACAGCCCCAGCCGGTTGTACGGCCGTCCCCTGGCGCGCATCGTTCCGCTGCCGCAGCTGTCCCCGCCGGGCACGGCGAACCTCTGCCTCGTCCACACCGCCGACGCCTACACCCTGACCGTCGTCAGCCATCTGCGGGCCGGCGACGCCGAGATGATCGGCGCCGCCGTGGCCCAGGAACTGCACGCGGTGGCGGCGTCCGGAGCCGCCCCCGCCGCGCGTCGTACGGAGCCGCGGCTCAGCGCCCCGACTCACGCTCCGCCCGCTGCCACGCAGCCTCCCGCAGCAGCCGCAGACCGTTGAGGCCGACCAGCACGGTCGATCCCTCGTGCCCGAGCACACCGAGCGGCAGCGGCAGGGTCCCCGCCAGGTCCCAGGTCACCAGCGCCGCGATGAACACCCCGGCGACCACCAGGTTCTGCACCACCAGCTGCCGCGCCCGGCGCGAGAGGGCGATCACCGCGGGCACCGTGGCGAGTTCGTCGCGGACGATCACCGCGTCCGCCGTCTCCAGCGCGAGATCCGAACCCGCGCGCCCCATCGCGACGCCGGAGTGGGCGGCGGCGAGAGCGGGGGCGTCGTTGACGCCGTCACCCACCACCATCACCTTGCGGCCCGCGGCCTCCAACTCCTTGACCGCGGCGACCTTGTGCTGCGGGAGCAGTCCGGCGCGTACGTCGTCGATGCCGACCTCGGCGGCCAGCTGGGCGGCGGCGCGCGGGTTGTCGCCGGTGAGCAGCACGGGCTTGGTTCCGGTGAGGGCCGTGAGGGAGGTGATCGTGGCCGCCGCGTTCGGGCGCAGGCGGTCGGCGATGCCCAGCACGCCGGCCGGGGTGCCGTCGACCGTCACCAGGACCGCCGTACGGCCCTCGTCCTCCAGTCGCGCGACCAGGGCGGCCGTGTCACCGGTGTCGTCCAGCAGGCGCGCGGGGGCGCCCACGGCGACGGTGCGGCCGTCGATCCCGGCGGTCACCCCGACGCCCGGTGTGGAGTCGAAGTCCTCGGTCTCCGGCAGCGTGAGGCCGCGCTCGCGGGCCGCGGCCACGATGGCGCGGGCCAGCGGGTGTTCGCTGGGGTGCTCGGCGGCTGCGGCCAGGGTGAGCAGGGCCGATTCGTCGAGGCCGGAACCCGGCAGCGGGGTTACGTCCGTGACGCGCGGTGTGCCCTCCGTGAGGGTGCCCGTCTTGTCGAGGGCGACGGTGTCGACCTGGCCCAGGCGTTCCATCACCACCGCCGACTTGACCAGGACGCCGTGGCGTCCGGCGTTGGCGATCGCGGACAGCAGCGGCGGCATGGTGGAAAGAACGATCGCGCACGGCGAAGCGACGATCATGAAGGTCATCGCGCGCAGCAGTGAGCCGGTGAGCGCGGCGCCGAGGGCGAGCGGGACGAGGAAGACGGCGAGGGTGGCGGCGACCATTCCGACCGAGTAGCGCTGTTCGACCTTCTCGATGAACAGCTGAGTGGGGGCCTTGGTCTCGGCGGCCTCCTCGACCATCCGGACGATCCTGGCGATCACGGAGTCGGAGGCGTCCCGCTCGACGCGGACGCGCAACGCACCCGTGCCGTTGAGGGTGCCCGCGAAGACCTCGTCGCCGGGCTCCTTGGCGACCGGCAGCGGCTCGCCGGTGATGGTCGCCTGGTCGACCTCACTGGCTCCGTCGAGCACGCGGCCGTCGGCGCCGACGCGTTCGCCGGGGCGTACGAGGACGATGTCGCCGACCGTCAACTCCTCGACGGCGACGGTCTGTTCGCCGCCGTCGGAGGTGAGGCGGGTCGCCGTGGCGGGGGCCAGGTCGAGCAGGCCGCGGACCGAGTCGGCGGTGCGGGCGGTGGCCAGGGCCTCCAGGGCGCCCGAGGTGGCGAAGATGACGATGAGCAGGGCGCCGTCCATGACCTGGCCGATGGAGGCGGCGCCGAGGGCGGCGACGATCATCAGCAGGTCGACGTCGAGGGTCTTGTCCCTGAGGGCCTTGAGGCCCTCCCAGCCGGGCTCCCAGCCGCCGGTGGCGTACGACAGGGCATAGAGCGGGCCCCAGGTCCAGGCGGGGGCGCCGGCCAGCTGGAGCGGCAGCGCGAGCAGGAACAAGGCGGTGGCCGCGACGGCCCAGCGGGCCTCGGGGAGGGCGAGGACACGGGTGCGGCGGCGGACGGCTTCCTGCGGCCGCGTCGGCGCGGTCCGGTCCGCCGTCGGCTGGGTGAGGGTGGAGGGCATGAGCGGGTGTCCTTCACGAGGGCATGACGAGGGGGCGGCCAGCCGTGAGTCAGGCGCCGCTGTTTTCACCGTACAGGATCAGATGAAGACTCATTCATACGTTCATGGATGGGCGTCCGTAGGATGAGGGCCATGGGCCACGGAACGGACGCCAAGACCTCTGCCACGGCACGGGAACGCCTCGAAGCCGTGGGCGCCGCGGACGTGGCCACCACGCTGCAGGCCCTCGCCACCCCGTCACGCCTACGGATCCTGGCCCGGCTCCAGGAGGGCCCGTGCGCGGCCACCGAGCTCGCGGACGCCGTGGGCATGGAACAGTCCGCCTGCTCGCACCAGCTGCGGCTGCTGCGCAACCTGGGGCTGGTGACGGGCGAGCGGCGCGGACGGTCCGTGATCTACGCGCTCTACGACAACCACGTGGCCGAATTACTCGACCAAGCGCTCTATCACGTGGAGCATCTGCGGCTGGGGTTGCGGGACGCTCCGGCGGAGATCCTCGAAAATTTCGGCGAAGTTCACACCGGTCCAGGTACTGACAGACCAGGTGAACGCCAGGTACCGTCCTGACCTAGTTCACTTATGTGGACTACACCACAACGGAACCACCCGTAGTGGCACCACCTTCCTACAACGGATCGTCCGGCACGTTCCTGCCGGTAGAAGGGGGCCCATTCACCATGGCCACTGTCTCGTTCGAAAAGGCGACCCGGATCTACCCGGGTACCGAGAAGCCCGCCGTCGATGGTCTGGACATCGAGGTCGGCGACGGCGAGTTCCTCGTCCTCGTCGGTCCCTCCGGCTGCGGCAAGTCCACCTCGCTCCGGATGCTCGCGGGGCTCGAGGACGTCAACTCCGGCGCCATCCGCATCGGCGACCGCGACGTCACCCACCTCCCGCCGAAGGACCGGGACATCGCCATGGTGTTCCAGAACTACGCGCTCTACCCGCACATGACGGTCGCCGACAACATGGGCTTCGCGCTCAAGATCGCGGGCGTCAACAAGACGGAGATCCGCCAGAAGGTCGAGGACGCGGCGAAGATCCTCGACCTCACCGACTACCTGGCGCGCAAGCCGAAGGCGCTCTCCGGTGGTCAGCGCCAGCGTGTCGCCATGGGTCGCGCCATCGTGCGTGAGCCCCAGGTGTTCCTCATGGACGAGCCGCTGTCGAACCTCGACGCCAAGCTCCGTGTCTCCACGCGTACGCAGATCGCGTCGCTGCAGCGCCGTCTCGGCATCACCACCGTCTACGTCACCCACGACCAGGTCGAGGCCATGACGATGGGCGACCGCGTCGCCGTGCTCAAGGACGGTCTGCTCCAGCAGGTCGACTCGCCGCGCAACATGTACGACCGCCCGGCCAACCTCTTCGTCGCCGGCTTCATCGGCTCCCCCGCCATGAACCTGGTCGAGGTCCCGATCACCGACGGCGGTGTGAAGTTCGGCAACAGCGTGGTGCCCGTCAACCGCGAGGCGCTCAGCGCCGCCGCCGACAAGGGTGACACCACCGTGACCGTCGGTGTCCGCCCCGAGCACTTCGACATCGTCGAGCAGAACGGCGGCGCCGCGGCGTCCCTGACGAAGGACTCCGAGGACGCCCCGGCGGGCCTCGCCGTCTCCGTGAACGTGGTCGAGGAGCTGGGCGCCGACGGCTACGTCTACGGCAGCGCCAAGGTCGACGACGTCCTGAAGGACCTGGTCGTCCGCGTCAGCGGGCGTGCGGTGCCGGAGAAGGGCGCCACGCTGCACGTCGTGCCGCGGCCGGGCGAGACCCACGTGTTCTCGACCTCCACGGGCGAGCGTCTCACCGACTGACGCGCTGACGGCTCGCGCCGAGGACAGGAAGTACAACCCCGGGTAATTCACCCAGGTTGACGAAGAGGGCCCCGCAGAGCGCTGAGGGGCCCTTCTCGTTGTCGACAAATACCCCGGCAGACCGGTCATTTCGAGCGCCGTACGTCAACGCCGTACCCAATTCCAGGCGGTTCTCTATCCCCCGAACCGGTGACTGAATGTCGCCAAATCATTACCGGACGCTACCCTCACTCGCGTGAAGCACTCCACTACTCAACAGACGCGACGCGGCCGGGGCCCCGCCCGCCGGATCGGCCGCTCCCTCGCCCTCGTCCTGCCCGTCGTCCTGGTTCTCTCCGGGACCCTCGCGGTCACCCGAGTCAACTGGTCGGGGACCTCCTCGAGCTCGGTGCTCACCGCGTCCTCCGAGGAGCTGGCCGCGCCGGCCAAGAAGCGCGCCCCCCAGGAGGTGCTGCGCCGGCAGCTCCTGACCGAACTCCAGGAGAAGGACCCGGGCATCGCGCTCACCCACCTCCAACAGGCGGTCAACGAGCGCCCGTCGCTGGCCAAGCACTGCGCCTCCCTCGCCCGCGAACTCGGCCGCGCCGCGGTCCGCGTCTACGGCGCGAACCGGGCCCAGTCCTTCTCCCGCCCGGTCTGCGACACCTCTTTCGCCTCCGGGGTCGCGGGGGCGCACAGCTGAGAGTCAGTGGTTGCCGCCAGAAGCGGCGCGCGGGGAGCCGTAGGGGCGCGCCCCGAAGGCGAGCAGCGCAAAATCAGGGGCGCGGGACGCGACGTACAGTTCGGTCATGACCGATCCGAACGCCGCGTCTCGCCCCGTCCAGGCTGTCGTCCTGGCCGGGGGCCAGGGCTCCCGGCTGCGCCCCTACACCGACGACCGGCCCAAGCCGATGGTCGAGATCCCCGGTACGGGGACGCCGATCATCGGCCATCAGCTTGTCTGGCTCGCCGAGGAGGGCGTCACGGACGTGGTGGTCAGCTGCGGCCACCTCGCCGACGTCCTGCAGAAGTGGCTGGAGTCAGCGGAGCTTCCCGTGCGGGTCACGACCGTCGTCGAGACCGAGCCGCTCGGGCGCGGCGGGGGCCTCAAGTATGCCGCCGCGCACCTTCCCCATCCGGACCAGCACTGGTACGCCACCAACGGCGACATCTGGACCCGGTTCTCGCTGCGTGACATGGCCGACTTCCACGCCGAGCGGGACGCCATAGCGACGCTCGCGCTGGCCCGGCCGCGGATTCCGTGGGGGGCGGTGCAGACGGACGGGTTCGGTCACATCACGGACTTCATCGAGGCGCCGCCGTCGACGTTCGAGATCAATGCGGGGGTGTACGTGTTCTCTCCCGAGTTCGCCGGGATGCTGCCGGAGCGGGGGGATCACGAGCGGACGACGTTTCCGCGGTTGGCTCGGGAGCGGCGGTTGGCGGGGTTTCCGCTGCCGCAGGGGGCGTATTGGCGGGCGATTGATACGGCGAAGGATTTGACGGAGGCTGCGAAGGAACTGCGTTCGCTGCGGGGTGGGGGCGCGTAGGTTTTCGGTTGTCTGCAGGCCGGTGGGGCTGGTCGCGCAGTTCCCCGCGCCCCTAGCGGCATGCAGGCCGCGTGCGCCGAAGGGGTCCCGCGCACTTTCGCGCAGGACCCCTTCTCGCGTGAGCCTGTCTCGCTACCCCAACAGGCCGCCCACCAAGCCCGGTTCCTCGGGGGTGGTGTCTCCGCCGCCTCCGGTGCCGCCCGGGGTGCCGGTGGTGCCGCCTGAGGTGGGGCCCGTGGTGGTGCTGGGGGCCTCGTCGGCTGGGGAGGACTGTTGGGGTGGGGCCTGGCCTGCCGTGCCCTGGGTCTGGCTGGGGGAGCCGGGGAGGGTGCCGGTGTCCCGGGTGGCGCCGGGGGTGGTCGCGGCGCCGGAGGGGCTGGCCGTGCCAGAAGTGGCGCCCTGGGTGGGTGAGTTGGAGGCGCTCGGGGTGCGTTCCTGGGCGCTGGTGCCGGGCTTCTGCGGGAGCGGGGAGCCCGGGAGTTCGTTGCGGGGTGCCTCGCCGGGGCCGGGGACGACCACGCGGTCGGCGTCGCGGACGGCGCCGCCGAGCAGGGAGCCGACGAGCAGGGTGAGGCCGATGACGACGGTGGCGATGAGGGCACCGCGGCGCAGGACGTACTGGCGCAGCTCCCAGATGTCGGCGCGGGGGCCGAGGCGGCGCCAGGCGCCGCCGGCGAGGCGGCCGTCGATGGAGTAGACGGGGGCGCCGGCGATGATCAGCGGGGACCAGGCGGCGAGGTAGATGATGTCAGGGGCGTCGTAGGCGGGGACGCTCTTCCAGCTGACGGTGACGAGCAGCGCGGCCGAGAGCAGCGCGCCGACCACCGCGGCGACCCGCTGCCAGCAGCCCAGGACCGTGAGGACGCCCACGATGACCTGGAAGAAGGCGATGACCAGGCCGGAGCCCACGGGGTGTTCGAGGGCGAACTGGCGCAGCGGCTCGGCGACTTCCCACGGGTGCAGGGTGTTGAGCCACTTGGTCATGGAGCCGCGTTTGCCGCCGTCGAAGTAGACGGGGTCGCAGAGCTTGCCCATGCCGGCGTAGATGGAGATGAAGCCGAGGAAGATGCGCAGCGGGAGCAGGACGACGCCGAGGTTCATCCGGCGGCCGGGGTAGTAGGCGTGCCGGGCCGGGTCGTCGCCGTGGCGCTTGTTCGGCGCGTCAGTGTCCGACTCGTCGTCGTCCTCGTAGCCATGGTCCTCGTCGAACCGCTCGCGCTGGTAGGCGGGTTCGTCGTAGGCGCTGCCGGCCGAGCGCATCTGGGGCAGGAGCCGGGTCTCGCCGGCGTCGGGGCTGCCGCGCTGGGCGCCGACGAGCGGGGTTTCGAGGGTCTGCTCCGTGAGGTCGTCGCCGTAGCCCTGCCCGTAGCCGCCCTCGTCGATGCGCGGGATGACCTGGGTGGCTCCCGCGGCGTCGGAGACGGGCTCCTCGCCGTGCCGGACGCTGCCGCCGCGCACCGCCTGGAGCAGCCGGTGCGCGCCGGTGTCGTCCGGGTCGGACTTCCCGCTCCAGACGACGGGGGCGCGGCGGCGGGTGCCCGGGGCGGAGGCGGCGGGGATCCGGGCGGTGTCCTCGGTGGCGCGCAAGTGCCGTGCGACCCGCGGGGACTGAGTCCGCCGGGTCGAGGCTCCCAACTGCACGCGGAAGCTCACATGATTGACGATGACCTGCGCCGGATCGCTCGGCACCTTCACCATGCTCAGCGCGGGAGCGTCGTCGTATCCCGACGAGCGGTCCCCCGTGGGTGTGCGGGGTGTTCTGGTGTCCACACTCAACTAACCGAGTGACATGGAGTTAGGACACTGCTTTGACTCGCCGGAAGTGTCCGGACCGCGTCAAGCTTGTCCTGGACGCCGGGATTACCCCGCACGGGCGAGCCCGTGAACGGGTGTTCAGACCCGGCGCCGGGCCGCCTCGTACAGCACGATGCCCGCCGCCACACCGGCGTTGAGCGATTCGGCGCCGCCCGGCATCGGGATCCGTACGCGGAAGTCGCAGGTTTCGCCGACGAGTCGGGACAGGCCCTTGCCCTCGCTGCCGACGACGATGACGACCGGGCCGCCGAGGGCGTCCAGCTCGCCGATCTCCACCTCGCCGTCGGCGGCGAGGCCGACGACCGCGATGCCCGCCTTCTTGTACGACTCCAGGGCGCGGGTGAGGTTCGTGGCGCGGGCGACCGGGGTGCGGGCGGCGGTGCCTGCGGACGTCTTCCAGGCTCCTGCGGTCATGCCGGCCGCGCGGCGCTCCGGTACGACGACGCCGTGGCCGCCGAAGGCGGAGACGGAGCGGACGACGGCACCGAGGTTGCGCGGGTCGGTCACGCCGTCGAGGGCGACGATGAGCGGGTCCACGCCCGCGTCGGCGGCCGCGGCGGCGAGGTCCTCGGGGTGGGCGTACTCGTACGGCGGGACCTGGAGGACCAGGCCCTGGTGGTTGAGTCCGTTGGTCATGCGGTCCAGCTCGGGGCGCGGCGCCTCCATGAGGTGGATGCCGCCGCGCTCGGCCGCGAGCTGGAGTGCCTCGCGGACGCGCTCGTCGTTGTCGATGAACTGCTGGACGTACAGCGTGGTGGCGGGCACGCCCTCGCGCAGCGCCTCGTAGACGGGGTTGCGGCCGACGACCAGCTCGGACGCCGACTTGCCGCCACGGCCGCGGGGCGCGGGACGCCGTACCGACTGCTTCGCCTTGGCGGTGGCGACGCGGTTCTTCTTGTGTCCCTTGCGCATCTCGGCGGGCGGGGTGGGGCCCTTGCCTTCCAGGCCCCGGCGCCGCTGGCCGCCACTGCCGACCTGCGCGCCCTTCTTGCCGGACATGCGGCGGTTGTTGGCTGCCATGACCTACCTGTCTGTTCTCGGGGCACGCCGGAGCATGCGTATGTGCGTCTATGCAGTGTGCCGCCCGGACGGCCGGGCGGCACAATCGATCAAGAAAGGCTCAGCGCGGACCGAGCGTCCAGCGCGGGCCCGTCGGGCTGTCCTCGATGACCAGACCCGACTGGTTGAGCTGGTCGCGGATGGCGTCGGCGGTGGCCCAGTCCTTGCGGGAGCGGGCCGCTTCACGCTGGTCGAGGACCAGGCGTACGAGGCTGTCGACAACGCCGTGCAGATCTTCGCCCCGGTCGCTCTCCCCGGCCCAGTGCGGGTCGAGCGGATCCAGGCCGAGGACGTCGAGCATGGCGCGGACCTCGGCGAGGCGGGCCACGGCGGCTTCCTTGTCGTCGGCCGCGAGCGCCGAGTTGCCCTGCCGGACCGTGGTGTGGATGACGGCGAGCGCCTGCGGGACGCCCAGGTCGTCGTCCATCGCCTCGGCGAAGGCGAGCGGCACCTCGGGAGCGGGGTCTACGGCTCCCCCGGCCAGGTCGACCACGCGCTGCACGAAGCCCTCGATCCGCGCGAACGCCGACTCGGCCTCGCGCAGGGCCTCCTCGCTGTACTCGATCATCGAGCGGTAGTGCGGGGTGCCGAGGTAGTAGCGCAGGACGATGGGCCGCCACTGCTTGACCATCTCGGAGACCAGCACCGAGTTGCCGAGCGACTTGGACATCTTCTCGCCGCTCATGGTGACCCAGGCGTTGTGCAGCCAGTACCGGGCGAACTCGTCGCCGTAGGCCTTGGCCTGGGCGATCTCGTTCTCGTGGTGCGGGAAGATCAGGTCGAGTCCGCCGCCGTGGATGTCGAAGGCGGAGCCGAGGTACTTGTGGGCCATGGCGGAGCACTCGAGGTGCCAGCCGGGGCGGCCACGGCCCCAAGGCGTCTCCCAGCTCGGCTCGCCGGGCTTCGCCGCCTTCCACATGGCGAAGTCACGCTGGTCCCGCTTGCCGGTCTCGCCCTCGCCGGAGGGCTGGAGCAGGTTGTCCAGCTCCTGGTTCGACAGCTGGAGGTACTCCGGGAACGACCGAACGTCGAAGTAGACGTTGCCGTCGGCCTCGTAGGCGTGTCCGCGCTCGATGAGGCCGCGCATCATCTCGACCATCTCGGTGATGTGGCCGGTGGCGCGGGGCTCGTACGTGGGCGGCAGGCAACCGAGGGCGTTGTAGCCGTCGTTGAACGCGCGCTCGTTCTCGTACCCGATGGACCACCAGGGGCGGCCCTGGTCGGCGGCCTTGGCGATGATCTTGTCGTCGATGTCGGTGACGTTGCGGATGAACGTGACCTCGTAGCCGCGGTACTGGAACCAGCGGCGCAGGATGTCGAAGTTCAGGTAGGAGCGGACGTGTCCGATGTGCGGTGCGGCCTGCACGGTGGCGCCACACAGGTAGATCGAGACACAGCCCGGCGTGAGCGGGGTGAAGTCACGGATCTGCCGGGCGTTGGTGTCGTACAGGCGAATAGTCACGGTGTCCAGAGTAGTAGGCGGTGAGGGGTGTGCGGGAACGTTGTCGGGTGCGGACGGGTGGGGGCTGGGCGCGCCCACGCGGCGGAGCCGCATATCGATACAGCCCCGCGCCCCTTTAGGTCGGGCCAGTCAGGCTTTCTTGACCACCAACGCCGTTGCCACCGCCATCAGCCCCTCGCCCCGACCCGGAAACCCGAGCCCGTCCGTCGTCGCCCCCGACACCGACACCGGTGCGCCCGCCGCGTCCGACAGGATCTTCTGGGCCTCTTCCCGGCGCTTGCCGATCTTCGGCCTGGTGCCGACCAGCTGGACCGCGATGTTGCCGATCTGGAAGCCGGCGTCGCGGACGATGCGGGCGGCCTCGGTCAGGAGGGTGATCCCGGAGGCGCCCGACCACTCGGGGCGGCCCGTGCCGAAGTGCTGGCCGAGGTCGCCGAGCCCGGCGGCCGAGAACAGGGCGTTGCATGCCGCGTGGGCGACGACGTCCGCGTCGGAGTGTCCGGCCAGGCCCGGGCCCTCGCCCTCCCACTTCAGGCCGGCGCACCACAGGTCGCGGCCGTTCTCGAAGGCGTGGATGTCGGTGCCGATGCCGACTTGGGGAAACGGTGCCTCAGAAGCCATCGTTCAGCCTCCTGCGGGCGAGGACAGCCTCCGCGAGGACGAGGTCCAGGGGGCGTGTGACCTTGAAGGCCTCCTCGTGGCCGGGCACGACGACGACCCGCGACCCCAGGTGCTCGACCATGCTCGCGTCGTCGGTGACGTCGTCCGTCACCGTCTCGTGCGCCCGGACCAGCGTCGCCCGGTCGAAGCCCTGCGGTGTCTGCACCGCGCGGAGACGGGAGCGGTCCGGCGTGGCGACGACCGGCTCGGGGTCACCCGGCGTCGATGCCGGCTCGACCTGCTTGACGGTGTCGGCGAGCGGAAGGGCGGGCACCACGGCCGTCGCGCCTTCGCGGACCGCCTCGATCACGGCGTCCACCGTGTCCACGGGGACGAGCGGCCGGGCCGCGTCATGCACCAGCACGATGTCGTACTCGGGGGGCAGGGCGTCCAGGCCCAGCTTCACCGACTCCTGGCGGGAGTCACCGCCGGGCACGACGAGGAAGTCCGTCCGCTCCGGCAGCGCATGCGCGTCCAGCATGGACTTGACCTCGCCGGCGCCCTCCGGCGGAGCCACGACGACCACGAGGGAGACGGCACGGGACGCGGCCATCGCGCGCACCGCGTGGATCAGCATGGGGGTGCCGCCCAGCGCACGGAGTGCCTTGGGGGCGCCCGGACCGAGGCGTACACCCCGGCCGGCGGCAGGAATCACCGCGGCAGTGCGTGCGGACGCGGGCGAAGGGCGCGAATCGTCAGACATCGGTTCCTGTCAGGTTTGTGTGCTCGGCCTACTTGGGTATGGCCACACCGTGCCGGGCGCGACGCCTTGACCGGAACCCTTCCGTGACCCCGGTCGAGCCAGCTGCCCGGGCCCGGCACGCCAAGTACGGGGGTCCCCTTCCTCGGCGTACGGATTGCGTACGACATCACTGTGTACGACATCACCGCGCGGTGTCCGCGGCAGCGCTGGGCGCGAACATGCCGCAGCGCCCGGCGACAGAACATACGTCATCGGGCACCGCGGCATTTCCATGTGACTTGAGGCAGTACGGCGTGGTTGTCGCCTGCGTCAGGACGCGAGGACCTCGTCGAGCAGGGCCTCGGCCTTGTCCTCGTTCGTGTTCTCCGCGAGGGCGAGTTCGCTCACCAGGATCTGGCGGGCCTTGGCGAGCATGCGCTTCTCACCGGCGGAGAGTCCACGCTCGCGCTCACGACGCCACAGGTCACGTACGACTTCCGCGACCTTGATGACATCGCCGGAGGCGAGCTTCTCCAGATTTGCCTTGTAACGACGAGACCAGTTCGTGGGCTCCTCGGCGTACGGCGCGCGCAGCACCTCGAAGACCCGGTCCAGCCCGTCCTGACCGACCACATCACGCACGCCGACGAACTCCGCATTGTCCGCTGGCACACGCACCGTCAGGTCACCCTGGGCGACCTTCAGCACCAAGTAGGTCTTGTCCACGCCTTTGATCTGGCGAGTTTCGATGGCCTCGATCAGCGCGGCCCCGTGATGGGGATAGACCACGGTGTCGCCAACCTTGAACGTCATGTGACAGGTACCCCTTCCGTGGCTATCCAGAGTAACACGGAAACGGCGGGTTCTGAATGGCGTTTTCGCAGGTCAGGGCATATCTCGGGGCTTGACAACAGCGACAGGAACGTGCTTCGCGAGCCGAGTGGAAGAAGGTATTCGCAGGTCGGAGCGGCTCTCCGGGGGAAGTGAAACGCGTACGTTACACACATCCGGAGGCCCCTCCAAGTGGACGAACGTCCCCATATGTCCGGTTCCAAGTGCTCGACTTCCGCTACTCCGTTCGGTGCCTGGAGTGGGGTACGCGACGAATCCGAAATTGATCACAGGGGACCGGCGCGGCGGTCGGTGATCAATTCTCGGGGCGGCCGCGCATTCCTTCACGGAAAGTTTGTGCACCGGTGGTTCGACTATGCCGACGCGATGTCGGCCACTTATGTGAATGGCCGACGAGTGCCGGTGCAAAGTGACTCGTGAGTCACTTCCGCGAGTACGCCGAACGCCGCCCGGTGAGGGAAGCGGGGCTCTTGGGGAGGGTCGGGTGCGGTCGCGCGGGAACGGGTCGGTAGCCTAAGGCCGCTGACAGACACTTAGGGCGGATTTACGCGCCCGCCCCGTTCGAGTCAAGGAGTTGCCGCCGCCGTGAGCAGCAGCCTTCGACGCGGTGCCCTCGCCGCCGCCGCCATCGCGTTCTCGATCGCCTCGCTCTCCGCGTGCGCGGCCGGCAACAACGCCCAGACCCTGGGGGTCAAGCCGGACAACGCCGCCACGACCGTCGGGGACATCAAGATCCAGAACGCCGTGGTCATCACCCAGCCCGCCGAGGAGTCGACCGGCCCGGCGGCGATCTCCGCGACCGTGTTCAACAGCGGCAACAAGGCGCAGACGCTCGACTCCATCACCGTGGAGGGCGCCGGCACCGCCGAGCTGACCGCGGCCAAGGGCAAGAACTTCTCGATCCCGGCCGGGGGCTCGCTGCTCCTCGGCGGCGAGAACAACGCCTCCGCCGTCCTCACCGGCAGCCGCGAGGCCATGAAGGACGGCGACGCCCAGAAGGTCACGTTCACCTTCTCCACGACCGGCGACGTGAGCCTGGAGGCCTTCGTCGTCCCGGCCGAGCACTACTTCTCCAGCTGGGGCCCGACCGAGGTCCCGGCGGCGCCGGGCGGCTCCGGGAAGCCGGGCGAGGGTGCCTCGGGCTCGCCCTCCGGGTCGGCCTCCCCGTCCGGCGACGTCACCCCGAGCGACGCCGCCTCCGGGAGCGCCACGCCCACCGGGTCCGCCTCGGACGAGGCCGCCGGCCACTGAGCAGTCGTACGAGAAACAGCCGTGCGGGAAACGAAGGGCGGGACCTCCAGCGAGGTCCCGCCCTTCATCGTCGTACGAAATCGGTTTACGGCTCGAACTTGTAGCCCAGGCCACGCACCGTCACCAGGTACCTGGGCGCGCCCGGGTCCGGTTCGATCTTGGCGCGGAGGCGCTTGACGTGGACGTCGAGGGTCTTGGTGTCGCCGACGTAGTCGGCGCCCCAGACGCGGTCGATGAGCTGCATGCGGGTGAGGACGCGGCCGGCGTTGCGCAGGAGCATCTCCAGGAGGTCGAACTCCTTGAGGGGGAGGTCGACCTTGGAGCCGGAGACCGTCACGACGTGGCGGTCCACGTCCATGCGGACCGGGCCCGCCTCCAGGGCGGCCGGGGTCACCTCCTCCGGCTCGCCGCGGCGGCGCAGGACGGCCCGGATACGGGCGACCAGCTCGCGCGACGAGAAGGGCTTGGTGACGTAGTCGTCGGCTCCTATTTCCAGGCCGACGACCTTATCGATCTCGCTGTCCTTGGCGGTCACCATGATGACGGGGACGTTGGAGCGTCCGCGCAGCTGACGGCAGACCTCGGTGCCGGGGAGGCCCGGCAGCATCAGGTCGAGGAGGACGAGGTCGGCGCCGTTGCGCTCGAACTCGTCGAGTCCGTCGGGCCCGGTGGTCGCGACGGCGACCTCGAAGCCCTCCTTGCGGAGCATGTACGACAGGGCGTCGGAGAAGGACTCCTCGTCCTCGACGACGAGCACTCGGGTCACGGAAGGACCTCCGGGGCGGGAAGCGGTTCGTACTGGGATGAATCAGGGGAATCAGGGGACGGGACGGCGGGTGCGGACTGTCCGGCCTCGTCGTCGAGGGCGGAGTGCTGCGTCGCACGGTCACGGGCGACACCCGCCTCCGGCAGCCGCAGGGTGAATGTGGAGCCCTGTCCCTCGGAACTCCACACCGAGACCTCCCCACCGTGCGAGGCGGCCACGTGTTTGACGATCGCCAGCCCGAGGCCCGTACCGCCTGTGGCACGGGAGCGGGCGGGGTCGACGCGGTAGAAGCGCTCGAAGACGCGCTCCTTGTCCTTCTCCGAGATGCCGATGCCCTGATCGGTCACGGCGATCTCGATATGGGCACCGCCTGACGCGGTCACCTTACGGGCCGCTATGCCGACGCGGGTGCGGGCGGGCGAGTAGTTGACGGCGTTCTCGACGAGGTTGCCGAGGGCCGCGGCGAGCTGGCCGCGGTTGCCCCAGAGGTGCAGGTCGGCGGTTTCCGCCCGTCGCCCACCACCACCCTCATCCGAGGTCCCTACGGGCCCGCCCCCCACACTGGCGGCCATGGTGATCTGCTTGGTGCCGGCCGCGTGCCGGCAGCGGTCGATGGCCTCGGCGACGAGTTCGTCGACGCGGACCGGCTCGGCGTCCTCCAGCGGGTCGTCGTTCTGCACCCGGGAGAGGTCGATGAGTTCCTGGACCAGGTTGGTCAGGCGGGTCGCCTCGATCTGCATACGGCCGGCGAAGCGCTCCACGGCCTCCGGGTCGTCCGAGGCGTCCATGACGGCCTCGGAGAGGAGGGAGAGAGCGCCCACCGGCGTCTTCAGCTCATGGCTGACGTTCGCGACGAAGTCGCGCCGTACCGCCTCGATGCGTCTGGCCTCGGTGAGGTCCTCGACCAGGAGCAGTACGAGTCGGGAGCCGAGGGGCGCGACGCGCGCGGAGACGGCGAGGGCCTCGCCCCGGCCGGTTCCCCTCCTCGGCAGATCCAACTCCACCTGGCGTATCTCTCCGTCGCGCCGGGTGTCGCGGGCCATCTGCAGCATCGGCTCCACGGCGAGCTTGCCGCCTCGGACCAGGCCCAGGGCGTACGCCGCCGAGCTGGCCTTGACCACGGCGTCCCCCTCGTCGAGGACGACGGCCGAGGAGCGCAGCACGGACAGCACCGTGTCGACGCCCGGTGGCAGGACCGGGTCGGTGTGCAGAGAGGTTCTCGTGGGTCGCTTCTGGTCGCGTTCGCTCCAGCGGAACGCCAGCATGGCGATGACACCGGTGAGCACACCGGCGATCGCTGCCGCTGCGGCGACCGCCGCGTTCACGTCCATGCATCCAGGTTAGGCATGGGATAGTCCATGCCCACAGCCATCGGAGTGCGACCTCGAACACTCGTCGCCCAGAGTTCACCTTGGAGCTAGGGTTGGTTCATTTGGGGTGGCGAAAACGGACGCGTACGGGCCGGAACGTGGAAGCGTGGGGTGCGAAGCGCCGGTTTCAGCAGAACCTGATGCACCGGGCCCGGCCCCCGGCTGCCACTGAAACAGACGTACGAGAGGAACCCTGATGCGGGACGCGTACCACGAGGAACTCGACTCGATCGGTGACGGTCTGGTCGAGATGGCCCGGCTGGTCGGATCAGCGATCGGGCGCGCCACGACGGCGATCCTCGACTCCGACCTGAAGCTGGCCGAGAGCGTCATCGAGGGCGACAAGAAGGTCGACGAGCTCCAGCACGACCTCGAGGCCCGGGCCATAGCCCTGCTGGCACGCCAGCAGCCGGTGGCCACCGACCTGCGCATCGTCGTCACCTCGCTGCGGATGTCGGCCGACCTGGAGCGCTCGGGCGACCTGGCCCAGCACGTGGCCAAGCTGGCCCGGCTGCGCTTCCCGGAGCGCGCGGTCCCCCACGACCTGCACGCCACCATCCTGGAGATGGGCCAGCTGGCCCAGCGCCTGATGGCGAAGGCGGCCGAGGTCATCATCACCAAGGACGTCGACCTGGCGATGCAGCTCGAGCAGGACGACGACGAGATGGACCTGCTGCACCGCACGCTCTTCCAGCACCTCCTGGACGACAAGTGGAAGCACGGCATCGAGACCGCCGTCGACGTCACCCTGCTCGGCCGCTACTACGAGCGCTACGCCGACCACGCCGTGGCCGTCGCCAAGCGCGTCGTGTTCCTGGTCACCGGGGAGCACGCGGACGAGCTCCAGTCCGACATCCAGCCGGACATCCAGCCGGTGACGGGCGCGGAGGGCTCATGAGACTGGGGGCCTGAGACGTTCGTACGGGAGCCTGAGATTCCGCACGGGGGCGTGCGTCAGAGCCTCCGTGCGCCGTTGATGCGACCGGCCGGGCGGGCATGGAATGGGCACAGGCTCCAGCCTTGAGGAGGGACCATGGCCGAATCCCCCAGCATCTCCGGCACGACACCCGACCCCACCCAGGAACGTCCGACCGAGCAGCCCGCCGAGATCAAGAACCTGACCTTGATCGGCGCGTGCGGCTGCGGCTCGGGCTGCCAGTGCGGATGCCAGTCCGGCAATCCGTGCCAGTGCGGCTGACCGACCCGTTCTCCGCAGGGGCCCCGGCCATCGCGCCGGGGCCCCTGCGCTGGTTGGTACGGCCGTACGGGCGCAGCATGGAGGAAGAGCACGGGGTACGCGCACGGGCGAGAAGGAGGTGCGAGGCCATGGCTCAGTTCATGGACGTACACACCGGGATGAAGGGCATTACGGCCGAACAGCTCAGGGAGGCCCACCAGGCGGACCTCGCCATCGAGAAGGAAGAGGGCGTCCACTTCGAGCGGGCCTGGGCGGACCCGGAGTCCGGCATCGTCTACTGCCTCTCCGAGGCACCTTCGGCCGAAGCGGTCCAGCGCATTCACGAGCGGGCGGGGCACAAGGCGGACGAGGTCCACAAGGTTCCGCTGTCGATCTGACCGCCAGTGGAGTGGGGGGCCGGCTTTCTGTCGGTCCCTCACATCACCGGCGCCCCGATGGCGAGCAGGTTCCCCTCGCTGTCCCGGAACCACGCACCGCGTTCGCCGCGTGCGCCGGTGCTCGGGTAGTTGCCCTCGACTTCGAGGATGCCGTCCACGGTCCGTCCGCCGCCGTACAGCGCGGGCATCTCGACGTCCTCGAACTCCACGCCGCGCGCCTTGAGTTCGGCGACGACCGCGTCGATGTCGTCGACCTTCCATGCCATCTGGGTGAACGTGCCGGGCGAGGTTCCCATCGACTCGAACACGATGAACTCCACACCACCGGTGCGGTACTTCAGCCCGCCGGGCCGCTCCTCGACAGGCTCGAGCCCGAGCCGCTCGGAGTAGAAACGCCGCGCCCGCTCCAGATCCCGCGCGGGCAGCCGGGTCGCCGGTGTCGCACCGGCCAACAGGTTCGTGTGATGCGCGTCCGCTGCGTCCATACGTCCACTGTGCCGCGAACGGGGCGGGAATGCCGTACGAACGGGGTGGTGCTACCTGCACTCGCGACTCGGTAGGGCACTCCATGGTTCGGGCGGGCGGACGGCGACATCGTAGAACCCAGCAGGAACCCAGCAGGTCCCCGAGGCCGGCAGTCCTCATCCGGAAGGAACCTCCCATGAACTCGCTGCTCTCCGCACAGACCAGCCCGACGACGGCCGACCTTCCCGAGGCCCCCGCCGACACCGAACTCGCCCTCCTCCTCACCGCCTGGGACCAGGCCCACGCCACCCTCCCCGACCCCGAGTGGCGCCACCTGCTCGACGAGATCGTCCACCCGCGCACGACGGAGGCGTTTCAGCGCTTGGCGGAGGCGGCGGCTTGAGGCCGTAGGGGACGGCGGGTGCCGGGCCGCGATGAGTTTGGGCGGTGGAGCGGGTCTGCCCTGGTATGACTCGGATCATCGCTGACATCTCGGTGTCTCTCGACGGCTTCGTCACCGGGCCCGCCCCCGGCCCGGACAACGGTCTGGGAACCGGCGGTGAGGCTCTGCACACCTGGGCGTTCTCCGACGATCCCGAGGACCGCCGGGTTCTGGGGGAGGCGACCGCGCGCTCGGGTGCCGTCGTCCTCGGGCGCAGGCTCTTCGACGTGGTCGACGGGCCGGGCGGCTGGGACGACACGATCGGCTATGGCGCCGGCGAGGTCGGCAAGCCCGCGTTCGTCGTCGTGACGAGTTCGCCGCCCGAGGAGGTGCGGCTCACCGGCCTCGACTGGACGTTCGTCACCACGGGTCTGCCCGACGCTGTCGCCGTCGCGCGTGAGCGCGCCGATGCGGCGGCGTCGGACAGCGGCAAGGATCTCGACGTGGTCCTCATGGGCGGCGGCGCCACCGTCCGCTCGGCGCTCGCCGCAGGGCTGGTCGACGTACTGACGCTGCACCTCGCGCCCGTGGTGCTGGGCGCCGGGACGCCCCTGTTCGCCGGCGGACCGCCGCGGATGCTGGCGCAGCGGAGCGTGACGTCGACGTCGACCGCGACGCACTTGACCTACGACGTCCTGGAGGTGATCCGCTGACCACCGTCGACGTCGATGAGATCCCCGGGGCACGGCTGCTCGTACTCGAAAAAGGCCCCCGACTCGCGCCATATGCGCAGGTCGGGGGCATGATCACAAACCCTACTTCTTCTTGCCCTGGTTCTTGACCGCCTCGATAGCCGCCGCAGCCGCATCCGGGTCGAGGTACGTGCCGCCAGGCTTCACCGGCTTGAAGTCGGCGTCCAGTTCGTACGACAGCGGGATGCCCGTCGGGATGTTCAGGCCCGCGATGTCCGCGTCGGAGATGCCGTCGAGGTGCTTGACGAGGGCGCGCAGGGAGTTGCCGTGGGCCGCCACCAGGACCGTGCGGCCGGTGAGGAGGTCGGGGACGATGCCGTCGAACCAGTACGGGAGCATGCGGACGACGACGTCCTTGAGGCACTCCGTCTGCGGGCGCAGCTCCGGCGGGAGGGTCGCGTAGCGCGGGTCGTCGAACTGCGAGTACTCGGCGTCGCGGTCCAGCGGCGGCGGGGGCGTGTCGTACGAGCGGCGCCACAGCATGAACTGCTCCTCGCCGAACTCGGCGAGAGTCTGCGCCTTGTCCTTGCCCTGGAGCGCGCCGTAGTGACGCTCGTTCAGGCGCCAGCTGCGGTGGACCGGGATCCAGAGGCGGTCGGCAGACTCCAGCGCGAGCTGCGCGGTGCGGATCGCGCGCTTCTGGAGGGAGGTGTGCACGACGTCGGGCAGCAGGCCGGCGTCCTTGAGCAGCTCACCGCCGCGGACTGCCTCCTTCTCGCCCTTCTCGTTGAGGTTGACGTCCACCCAGCCGGTGAACAGGTTCTTCGCGTTCCATTCGCTCTCGCCGTGGCGGAGGAGGATCAGCTTGTACGGTGCGTCGGCCATGCGTCCGAGCGTAATCCAAGGCTTTGATCGCTTGTACGGCCGCCCGCAGAGCGGACGGTTGACGGGATCTGTTAATTCAGTGGCCCCGCGCGACAGCGTCCTCGTAAGTTGTGCTCACCGCCTGAGCCGCTTACAGCCGATACAGCCGCATACAGCCGGCTGACTTCCGTGGGGGACCCGATGTCGCTCGCCTCTCTGAGACGCGCCGCCCGAGAAACCGTCTCCGGACTCCCCCGCGAGTTCTGGTGGCTGTGGACCAGCACCCTCGTCAACCGGCTCGGCGGCTTCGTCGCCACCTTCATGGCGCTGTACCTCACCCTCGACCGCGGCTACTCCGCCACGTACGCCGGTCTGGTCGCCGCCCTCCACGGACTCGGCGGAGTCGTCTCCTCCGTCGGCGCCGGCGTGCTGACGGACCGGCTCGGGCGGCGGCCGACGCTGCTCGTGGCGCAGGCGTCCACGGCCGTCTCGGTCGCGCTGCTGGGGTTCATGCACCACCCCCTCGCCATCGCGGCCGTCGCCTTCCTGGTCGGCATGGCCAGCAACGCCTCCCGGCCCGCCGTACAGGCGATGATGGCCGACATCGTCCGCCCCGAGGACCGCGTCCGGGCCTTCTCCCTCAACTACTGGGCCATCAACCTCGGGTTCGCCGTCTCCTCCATGGCGGCGGGCTTCATCGCCGAGTTCAGCTACCTCGCCGGCTTCCTCATCGAGGCGGGCATGACCATGATCTGCGCCATCGTGGTCTTCCTGAAGCTGCCGGAGTCCCGCCCCGAACGCACCGCGGCCGAGAAGGCGGCGGACGACACCGGCCTCGGCACGGTCCTGCGCGACGGCCGCTTCATGGGCGTCGTCGGCCTGTCCTTCCTGATCGCCCTGATCTTCCAGCAGGGCATGGTGGGCCTGCCGGTGGCGATGGGCGAGGCCGGCTTCACCCCGGCCGACTACGGCCTGGCCATCGCCGTCAACGGCGTCCTGATCGTCGTCCTCCAGATCCCGGTCACCCGCTATATCGAACACCGGGACCCGGGACGCCTGCTCGTGATCTCCGCCCTCCTCGCCGGCTACGGCTTCGGCCTCACCGCCTTCGCCGGCTCGGTCGGCGTCTTCGCCCTCACCGTCTGCGTCTGGACCCTCGCCGAGATCGTCAACGCCCCGACCCAGACCAGCCTCGTCGTCCGCCTGTCCCCGGTGCACGGCCGCGGGCGCTACCAGGGCATGTACACCATGTCCTGGGCGGTGGCCTCCCTCGTCGCCCCGCTGATGTCCGGTGTCGTCATCGACCGGTGGGGCGCGGAGTGGCTGTGGGGGCTGTGCGCGGTCATCGGGACGGTGGCGGGGCTCGGGTACGGCGTCCTGATGCGGCGGCTTCCCTCGCAGGACCCGGCGCCGGAGGCGTCCGCCGCGAAGACAGAGGTCAAAGCCGCCTGACTCGCGGAAGAAGTCGTTACGGATGCATCCGCGCCCCCTTCACCGCCTTGTCCACCGCGTTCCGCGGCCCGTACACCGCCAGCCCCACCAGGTCCAGCTCCCCGGTCGGCACGGCGCGCACCGCCGCCCGGTTGTCGCGGTCGTTGCCGGTGGCGAAGAGGTCGGAGGTGAAGAGCGCGCGCGGGAGGGAACGGGAGAGCACGCGCACGTGGGCTGCCGTCAGGGTCTCCTTGGTGGCCTCGAAGACGAGGACGGGCTGGCGGAACATCGGCAGGTACCGGACGCCGTCCGCGTCCTCGTAGGGTTCGCCGATCACCTCGGGGAGCTGCGTGCCCAGGCCGCTGACCAGGAACGCGGTGACGTTCAGGCGCTGCCAGGGCTCCAGGTCGTCGCGCAGGAGGACGGCGATCTTCGTGTCGAAGCGAATCGGCTCAGTGCTCATGCTTCGAGACTGCCGATCGTCGTACGCCGTCGTCTTGTACGTTCTTTGCATGGCCACCCGGCGTGACATCTCCGCCTGGCGCCCGCACATCCCGGGCGTCGTCGAGGTCTTCCACGCGCACTTCACCGAGTACGCCTATCCGATGCACGTCCACGAGGCCTGGACGCTGCTCATCGTGGACGACGGCGCCGTACGGTACGACCTCGACCGGCACGAGCACGGCACCCCGCACGACACGGTGTCCCTGCTGCCGCCGCACGTCCCGCACAACGGCTCCCCCGTCACCCCGCACGGCTTCCGCAAGCGCGTCCTGTACCTTGACGCGACCCATCTCCCCGACGACCTCATCGGGCCCGCCGTCGACTCGCCCGACCTGCGCGACCCCGTGCTCAGGCAGCGTGTGGGCCAACTGCACTCCGCGCTCGCCCATCCCGGCGACGAGCTGGAGGCCGAGAGCAGGCTGACGCTCGTAGGAGACCGGCTGCGGACCCATCTGCGGGCGCGCTCGGCCGTCGGGGAACGCCGAGACCCCGCCCTCGCCGGCGGCCTGCGCCAACTCCTCGACGCCCGCGTCACCGAGGGCCTCACCCTCGACGAGGCCGCCCGGCTGCTGCACGCCCACCCCGCCCACCTGGTACGGGCGTTCAGCACCGCCTACGGCATCGCACCGCACCAGTACCTCAACTCCCGCCGTGTCGACCGCGCCCGCGCCCTGCTGCTGCGTGGCGCGAGCCCGGCCGAGACGGCCACCGCGACCGGGTTCTACGACCAGGCCCATCTGACGCGGCACTTCAAGAAGCTGGTCGGGGTGACCCCGGGCCGCTATCGCCTCAGCTACCGCATCAGCGCGCGCTGAGCGTCGTACAGATTGCGCGGCCGTACGGCGTCCGTGGTGCCGTACAACTCCAGCCGGGAGTGCAGGTCGCCGGTGAAGTCGGGGACGTCGATCTGGTCGAACTCCCGCACCTCGTTGATGCCGACCGTGGCGGACCAGGGAGCCAGGCCGTCGATCTTCATCAGGCCCGCGCGGCCGTTGGTCACCCGGATGTTCCAGTGCGTGAAGCGGGCGCCGAACAGCGGGCCCGCGGTCGCGTCGCCGCCGTGCCGGCCGGTGTTGTCGACGGTGATGTCGGTGCGGACGTTCGCGAAGGGCAGACCGCGGTGGCTGTCGAAGGTGCCCATCCCCATGTCGCCTCGCGACCAGACGTTGTACGACGACAGGCCCTCGACGTTGATGCCGTGCAACTGGGTTCCTGCCGGGGCGGGGGCGGTGCGCCGGTCGATCGTGAAGTCCTCGACGAGGTTGTCGTGCGAGCCCTCGCGGCAGAAGTACGGGTGATGGGCGCCCCGGCCCGACACGCGCGTGCGGCGGAGCGTGCAGGCGGAGGCGGCCACCAGGCCGAAGCCGTTGTCGACGTGACGGACCGTCACATCGTCCACCCAGCAGTCGTAGGCGCATTGGAGTACGACGCCGTTGTGCCCCTTGTCCAGCAGGTGCGGCTGCTGCGGGGTGTGCGCCGCCTCCAGGGTGAGGCCCTCGACACCTGCGCCCGTCAACTCCTTGACGTGCGTGGTCAGTCGGGGGTCCCACTCCGGGCGTACATCGAGAGGGAGCGGGCGTTCGAGGGTGGCCTTGTGGCCGCGGACGTGGGCGATGCGGACGGGCCATTCGTAGGGGACGTACGAGGTCAGCTTCGTCTTGTCGTCCCAGGGGTACGCCTCGGGGCCGGGGCCGCCGCCGCACATGTGCTTCAGGAGCGTGTGATCGGGGTCGTCGGCGAGGCGGAGGAGGACGAGGGTGCCGGGGCGGAGCTTCGACGGGTCCGCGACGGTGATCGTCCAGGAGCCCTGGCGGGCGGGGGCCACGGTCGTCAGCGTCCGCCACTCGTCGCGTTTGTTGCCGGTCCAGCCTTCGAAAGGCCAGGTCTTGGCGCGGATGGCGGCTGTGAGGGACTCCCAACGGGCCGTGGGGGCAAGCCAGATGAGCCCGCCCGCCCATGACCACGACGACTTGTCGCCGCCGTAGCGCGATCCGTACACGCCGATGAGTTCGGTGAGGTTCTTTGTCGCGTAGAGCGTCGTACGGCCGCTGCCGGCGCCGCGGAGGACCACGTTCGAGTGGCCGATGCGGATGACGTCGTCGATGCGGAAGGTGCCGGGCGGGATGGACACCGTGCCACCGCCGGCCCGGCCGGCAGCGGCGATGGCACGGTTGATCGCGGGAGCGGAGTCGGTCGTGCCGTCCGCCACGGCGCCGTACTTCCGGACGTCGGCGACGACCGGGCGGCGCGGGAAGCGGGTCGCTCCGCGGTGGCAGCCCGCGCGGCCGATGTACGGGATCTGCGGGTGCGTGAAGGGGGTTCGGGTGAACTCCCTCCAGAGGGCGGGGACTTCGGCGGCCTGTGCCGTGCCGCCGGTGCCGCCGGTGGCGGCGGTGGCTGCCACCGCCGTGGCGGCGGCGAGCAGGGTGCGTCGTGTGACTCCCGTTCCGTGCTGATGGCTCATGTCCGAGCGTCCTTCCATGCGGATTTTCATGGATGTGAACGACGTTCAGATCTGCGTCGGCGGTGAGCATGACACGAGACCCCTGCACCGGGAAGAGGTCGCGCAGGGGTTAGTTAGTCCGGACCTTCAGATCAGTCAGTGGGTCGCTGAATCAGATGCATGAACGCATCCAGATTGCGGGTCGACTCGCCGCGCGACACCCGCCACTCGTACTCCTTGCGGATCGCGGACGCGAAACCGAGCTCCAAGAGGGTGTTGAAAGAGCCGTCCGCCGCCTCCAGGACCTGGCCGAGCAGCCGGTCGATCTCGTCCGGGGTGACGGCGGAGAGGGGGAGCTTGGCGGTGACGTAGATGTCGCCGAGCGGGTCGACGGCGTAACTGACGCCGTACAGCTTGAGGTTGCGCTCCAGGAGCCAGCGGTGGACTCCGCCCTCGTTCTCGTCGGGGTGACGGATGACGAAGGCGTTGAGGGAGAGGGAGTGGCGGCCGACGAGAAGGGAGACGGTCGTGGAGAGCTTGCGGGTGCCGGGGAGTTTCACGACGTAGTTGCCGGGCTCGGGGCTCTCCCACTCGAGTTCGGCGTCTTTCAGGAAACCCTCGATGACCTGCGCTGCCTTCGGTACCTCAGCCATGGTGGGAGCGTACGCGACGGCGGTACGACTGGGTCGCCGCCGTGTAGACGTCCGCCGTGGCGGCGGCCGCGGTGTCCCAGCCGAAGAACTGCGCGTGCCGGGCGGCTGCCGCGCCCATGCGTCCCGACAGCGCGGGGTCGTCGGCGAAATCGCCCAGCACGCGCGCGTAGTCGACGGGATTGTGTCCCTGGACGAGGAATCCGGTACGTCCGTCCTGTACCGCCACCGGAAGCCCACCGACCGCCGCCGCGAGCACCGGCGTGCCCGCCGCCTGCGCCTCGATGGCGACCAGGCCGAAGGACTCGCTGTAGGACGGCATGACCAGCACGGAGGCGGCCCGGAACCAGTCCGCGAGCTGGTCCTGGGCGACGGGCGGGCAAAACCGTACGACATCCGCGATCCCGAGCCGCGCGGCCAGCTTCTGCAGGCCCTCCGGCTTGGCGAGCCCGCTGCCGCTGGGGCCGCCGACGACGGGGACGAGGATGCGGGAGCGCAGCTCGGGGCGCTCGTCCAGGAGGACGGCCACCGCGCGCAGCAGCACGTCGGGGGCCTTCAGGGGCTGGATGCGGCCCGCGAAGAGCGGGATCAGGGCGTCCTGCGGGAGGCCGAGGCGGGCGCGGGCGGCGGCGCGGCCACCGTCCGGGCTGAAGCGTTCGAGGTTGACGCCGGGGTGGACCACGGCGACCTTGTCGCGCTCGGCGGCATAGTGCCGTACCAGCTCCTCGGCCTCTTCCGCCGTGTTGGCGATGAGGCGGTCGGCGGCGGTGACGATCTGGGTCTCGCCGATGACGCGGGCGGCGGGCTCGGGGGTGTCGCCGTCGGCCAGGTTGGCGTTCTTGACCTTGGCCATGGTGTGCATGGCGTGCACCAGGGGGACGCCCCAGCGCTGGGCGGCGAGCCAGCCGACGTGGCCGGAGAGCCAGTAGTGCGAGTGGACGAGGTCGTAGTAGCCGGGGCGGTGACCGGCCCAGGCCTGCATGACGCCGTGGGTGAAGGCGCACAGCTGGGCCGGGAGGTCTTCCTTGGCGAGGCCTTCGTAGGGGCCCGCGTCGACGTGGCGGACGAGGACGCCGGGGGCGAGTTCGACGGTCGGGGGGAGGGCGGCGGTGGTGGCGCGCGTGAAGATCTCCACCTCGATATTGATGGCGGCGAGGCGCTGCGCCAGTTCCACGATGTAGACGTTCATGCCGCCGGCGTCGCCGGTGCCCGGCTGGTGGAGCGGTGAGGTGTGCACGGAGAGCATCGCGACACGGCGGGGACGGCGGTGCAGCCGCAGCCGCGGGTGCGCGGCCGGGGAGCGCCGTCCGAGCCTGCTGACGTAGTGGCTCACGTGGCGTTCCTCCTTGTTCCGGGCATGCCTTCGGGAGGACGTGCGGGCCCTCCAGAGGAGGAACACCGGACGATGGCATTCCATTTCTGGTTCGGAGTTTTTTGCTGAATCATTACCGGTGGTCGCTCAACCGTTCGAGGTCGAAGTGCGTTCACATACCCTCGTAGCCATGACCTCCCGCGCGACGGCCCTCCCCCACTCTCGACTTCGCTCGAGCGGGGGGACCCCCATTGTGGGAACAGTGACGCGCGGGACCACCAACCCGAACCGGCTCCGCCGCATGGACCGCTGGATCGCGGCCACACACGGCGCCGCACTGCGCCGCAGCGCCGACGCCGTCGCGGTCGACCTCGGCTACGGCGCGGCCCCCTGGACGGCCGTCGAACTGCTCGGCCGCCTCCGTACGGTCGCCCCACGCGCGCGGGTCGTCGGCGTCGAGATCGAACCGGCGCGGGTCGCGGCGGCACGGCCGTACGAGCGCGAGGGGCTGGTGTTCCGGCACGGCGGGTTCGAAATTCCCATCCCTCAGCGGCCGTTGCTCGTCCGCGCCGCCAACGTGCTGCGCCAGTACGACGAGGACGAGGTCGCCGGGGTCTGGGAGCGGCTGTGCGCCCGGCTCGCGCCCCGGGCGGACGGCTCCGGCGGCGGACTGCTCGTCGAAGGCACCTGCGACGAGATCGGGCGGCGGCATGTGTGGGTGGCGCTCGGTCCGGAGGGGCCGCGCACGGTGACGTTCGCGGCCCGACTCGGGTCCCTGGAGCGGCCGTCGGACCTCGCCGAGCGCCTCCCGAAAGCGCTCATCCACCGCAATGTCCCCGGCGAACCGGTCCATGCCTTCCTGCGCGACTTCGACCGCGCCTGGGCGGCTGCCGCGCCCTACGCCTCCTACGGCGCCCGCCAGCGCTGGATGCGCGCGGTCCGGGATCTGCGCGCCGACTGGCCGGTGGCGGACGGGCCGGTGCGCTGGCGGCAGGGTGAAGTGACCGTGCGCTGGGCGGCGTTGGCGCCCAGGTTCTGACGGTTCCGGGGCGCAGGACCTGGCGGCTTGGGGCACAGGACCGGACAGGTTTCCCTCTCGTTTCCCCGGGCGGCGGGAAGACCGGGAACGATCTCCGGGAGTGGCTCGTCACAAAGGTGGGGAGATCGTCGTAGCAGCGGTTGAACGGGGGAGAGAGTCCTTGCCTCTGTCGTTTTGTGCCCTCTCGTGGCACGATCCCCCGGGTGTCCGTAAGTTACTGACGGTAAATCAGTTTGGGGGCAGTGGTATGGGTACGGGCAAGCGGGGCCTGATCTCGGCGGCCGTGACCGTGGTCTGTGCGGTCACCGTGCTGGCGGCGGCACCCGGCATGGCGTTCGCCGCACCGACTCCCACGCCGACTCCCCCGGCGTCCGCTTCCGCTTCCTCGACTCCCGTGACGAACGCGGAGCTTGAGGTCGTCCGCGAGAAGATCGACAGGCTCTACCGCGAGGCCGCCGCCGCCACGGACGCGTACAACGCCGCCGAGGAGAAGGCCAAGCAGCAGTCCGCGGAGATCGTCGGCCTGGCCAACAAGATCGTCCAGGGGCAGGCGAGACTGGACGACCTCAAGAAGCGCGCCGGCGCGGCGGCCCGCGCCCAGTACCGCAGCGGCGGGCTGCCGGACGAGGCGCATCTGATGCTCAGTGACAACCCTCAGCAGTTCCTCGACGGCGCGGGCCGTGTACTGCAGGGCGAGCGCGCCACCAAGGCCCTGATCCAGGAAATGACCCGCACCCAGCAGGACTTGGAGCAGTACGCCAAGGACGCCTCCGCCCAGTGGAAGAAGCTGGAGGCCAACCGCAAGGCCAAGGCGACCGCCCAGAAGAAGATCAAGAAGCAGATCGCGGCGGCCGAGAAGCTCGAGTCCGAGCTGGAGAAGGACGAGAAGAAGCGCCTCGCCGAGCTGGAGCGCCAGGCCGCGTACGAGGCGCAGACCGCCTGGCTCGACACCGGCGTCCTCGACGACGTGCAGGGCAAGGCCACCGCGGCGGGCAAGAAGGCGGTCGCGTACGCGACGGCCCAGGTCGGAAAGGCGTACGAGTGGGGCGCCGAGGGTCCCGAGACGTACGACTGCTCGGGCCTGACCTCACAGGCCTGGCTCGCGGCCGGCGATGTGATTCCGCGCACCTCGCAGGAGCAGTGGAAGCAGCTGAAGTCGGTCGACGTCAAGGACATGCGCCCCGGCGACCTCATCATCTACTTCGACGACGCCAGCCATGTCGCGATGTACATCGGCGACGGCGCGATCGTCCACGCCCCGCGCCCGGGGCGGACGGTGACGATCGCGGGCGCCGGGTCGATGCCGATACTCGGGGTGGTGCGGCCGGGGGCGTGAGGTTTCGTCGGGCAAGTCCCTCGCCGGTCACGTACGGAGGGATATATAAAGCTCCGTCCGTTTCGTGACTCATACCACGTGATCTGGCCCACCCGGCACGGGCGTTCAAACATCCGCGGACGTGACCTTCGTCATCCCCGTCTCGTGGTCGCCCTGTCCAACTGCGGTACGGAAAGCGGCATATGACAGCGGCCGAGTGCCGAGCGGCGTGCGTCACACCATTCCTTTACGGCGTCGACAACCGCTATGGTCCCGGTCGGTGGGAGGACTTCCTCGTCCCCCGGCCATGCCCTCGGGGGGAGGGAAGGAACCCAACACAATGCCCGTACCCGTACCGCGGCAGAGAGCGATCCCGGCCGTGGAAAGTGGTCAGGCGCCGGCCGCGTCCACAGAGCGCGGTCCCTCCAAGCAAGAGGCCCCGCGCACGGCAGAGCCGGTCGACAACCCGAGCGGCAGTGCCGCGAACCTGACCCTGCTGGTGATCGAGGACGATCCCGGCGGCTCGCCGATCGTGCCCGAACTGCTCGATTCCTCCGGCAAGCCGATCCGCATCCGCACGGCCCGCAATCTCACCGAGGCCGGGCGGCTGCTGACCGACGACGTCCACTGCATCCTGCTCGACCTCGCGCTGCCCGCGCCCGGCCGAACCGATGACGAGGACGAGCTGGCCGTACTCAAGCACGTCCTGGAGCTCGCGCCCCGGCACGCCGTGCTCGCGCTGACCGCGTCCGGCGACACCGAGCGCGCCACCGAGGCGGTCCGTGTGGGCGCGCAGGACTATCTCTTCCGGGATGAACTGGACGGCCGGCTGCTGAGCAGGGCGATCCGGTACGCCGTGGAGCGGAAACGTTCCGACACGGCCGAGCGGCGGCTCGCCGAGGGCCGGATGCGGGCGCAGGAGAACCGGCGCCTGGAACGCGGCCTGCTGCCGACGCCGCTGCTGGAGGGCTCCTCGCTGCGGTTCGCCGCGCGATACCGCCCGGGGCGCTCGCGGGCACTGCTCGGCGGTGACTTCTACGACGTCGTCCGCACGCCGGACGGCACGGTACACGCCATGATCGGCGACGTCTGCGGGCATGGCCCGGATGAGGCGGCGCTCGGCGTTGAGCTGCGGATCGCCTGGCGGGCGCTGACCCTGGCGGGGCTGTGCGGGGATGAGCTGCTCGGCACGTTGCAGCAGGTGCTGGAGCATGAGCGCGCCGACGAGGAGATCTTCGCGACGCTGTGCACGGTGGATATCGCGCCGGACGGGCGGCGGGCGGGGCTGTGCCTCGCGGGGCATCCGGCGCCGCTGGTTGCCCGGCCGGGGCGGCCCGCGCGGTTGCTGCCGCATGACAACAACGGGCCGGCGATCGGTCTGCTGCCCGGTGCGCGGTGGCCGCGGACGCAGGTGGAGCTGGGGCGGGAGTGGAGCCTGATGCTCTATACCGACGGGCTGATCGAGGGGCATGTCGGTGAGGGGCGGGAGCGGCTCGGGCAGGACGGGATGGTGTCGCTTGTCCGTCGGCAGCTGTCCGAGGGGTTGGGTGGGGAGGCGTTGTTGCGGGCGGTCGTCAATGAGGTGCGGGCGCTCAATGGGGGCGAGTTGACTGACGACGTGGCGGTGTTGCTGTTGGATCGGGCGGGCTGAGCGGGGGCTCGCCGTAGCGGGTTCTGTCGTGCGCCGTCTGCCGGTCCGTTGTGGCTGGTCGCGCAGTTCCCCGCGCCCCTTTGGGGCGCTTTACTTACCGTCCGCCGTTGTATGGGCCGTAAGGGCCGTCGCTGCTCGAACCCCTCCTCGGGCGGCCGCCGCCGGGGAGGCTGCGGATGGCCGGGCGGACGTCGACCATGTACACGATCGTGGCGATGAGGCCGATGATCGGCAGGAACGACAGGATGTTGAAGATCAGGTTCACCACGAAGGCGATCCCGAGGATGATCAGCCAGAACGGCTTGGTCTGCTTGTCGGCCGCGCGGTAGGCGTCCTCGCGGCGCGTGACGGCGTCGAAGAGAGCGAAGCCGCTGAAAAGGATCAGGGCGACGCTCAGCAGCCACATGAACCCTGCGAACCCCTGCATCAGCACAACGTCCACCACCCGTATCGGTTAGTCCCTACGCGGTCACCGTACCCGCAACCGGAAACCCGCTACCCGCAGAACGGGCCGAGCACTCCAGGAGTGCCCGACCCGTTACGACCCGTCCGTCTTCTCCGCCTGCCTTACTTGGCCGGCGGCGTCGTCTTCTTGGCCGTGGTCTTGCGGGCGGCCGGAGCCTTCTTCGCGACGGGCTTCTTCGCCGGGGCGGGCTCGGCCTTGGCCTCGGCGGGCTTCTCGGCGGCCTTGGGCTGGCCGGCTTCCTTGAGCTCGACCGGCTCGGCCTTGGGCTCGACCGCGACGGCGAGCTCCTCGATCTCCTCGGCGGCCTCGCCGCGCCAGGTCTTCACGGCCTGCTCGCCGTGCTCGGCGACCTTCTCGTAGGTCTCGCGGGCCTTGACGGCGTACTCGGCGGCGACGCCGACCGAGCGCAGCGCGATGTCCTGGGCAGTCTCGCCGAGCTTCTTCAGGTCGGCGTCGAGGGTGCTGCCGAGCTTCTTGATGTCGGCGTCCAGCGAGCCGATGAACTCGTTGACCTTGGTCTGGACGTTCTCCTGCGTCCCCTTGACCTTGGCACCGACCTCCTTGGCGCGGGCGGTGGCCTGCTCCTGGACGGACTTCGGGTCGGTGTTGCGTACGGCGTCGATACGGGCCGGCGCCTCGGAGCGCAGCTGCTCCACCAGGGAGGGCACCTTCTTGGCCTGCTGGAGGGCCAGGTCGGCGGTGCCGGCGGCGAAGTAGAGCGGGGTCGGGTCGCTGAGGGTCTTACGGAGGTCGTCGGTGATGGCCATGGTGATGGTCCTCCCGGGTCGCGTGCTTGAGGGTTTTGGGTCCCGCGGGTCAGTCGGCGTGGTGCTGGGTCACGTCAGCCCGCCGACTGCTGCGGGGCGGCGTCGCTGCCGCCGGCCTTGCGGGTGCCGCGTACGGCGGTGTCACTGTGCGGGGCGTCGTCATCCTGAGCGTCGTCGTCCGCTATGCCCTGGAGGTCCGCGTCCATGTCCTGAGGGACCGCGCCGGCCGCCCCGTCGCGGCCTTCCTCCACCGTGGTGCCGGTCTCGAACCCGTTCTCCTTGCGGAAGGACTCGTAGACCTGGAGCAGCACCTGCTTCTGCCGCTCGTTCAGCGTGGGATCGGCGAGGATGACCGCACGGGTCTCCACCTCGTCCCGGTCCCGCTCGGCGTCGAGGATCCCGGCCCGCACGTACAGCGTCTCGGCGGAGATCCGCAGCGCCTTGGCGACCTGCTGCAGCACCTCCGCGCTCGGCTTGCGCAGCCCGCGCTCGATCTGGCTCAGATACGGATTGGACACCCCGGCGGCGTCGGCGAGCTGCCTGAGCGACAGCTGCGCATTGCGCCGCTGCTCGCGCAGGTACTCACCGAGATTGCCGACGTTGAGCGATGCCATGTCCCCACCTTGCACCACCCCCGCTAACTATTGCAAGCACCCGCTTGCAAAAGTGCGCCACACCACGCCCGTTCGGCTGAGCCTGAGCACGATAGGTGTGTTGTCCGTTCTCAGTAGACGTGGCGAGTCCCAGCGCTTCTGGCGAACGACTTGGCGCAGTCCCGGCGAAGCTGGCCGGCCTGTACGGTCCACCGCATGGTTGACGCGTTCGATGTGGCTCAAGCTCTGCGCGGCGGAATACCCGACAGGGCGGGAGCCTGGGCCTTCGTTCGGGACTTTGCCGCAGCGTGGGCGGAGCCGCTCGCCGACGGCGCGGGTACGCGAGCGGAGGAGCTGGAGCGAGCCGAGGAGATGCTGGGGCTCGCGCTGCCGACCGCGTTGCGCGAGGCGTATTCGCTTCTCGGCACGCGTCACGACCTCACCGGCAACCAGGACCCGCTGCTGCGCCCTTCCGAGCTGTTCGTACACGACGAGTTCGGTGGAGTGCTCGTCTTCCGCAGCGAGAACCAGGGATGCGCTTTCTGGGGAGTGCGGCTGCGGGACCTCGATCAGGACGATCCGCCAGTGTTCGTCCAGTCACGGGATGGTTGGGTCCGCTTCCTGGAGCGGGTCTCCCTGGCCTGTGTCGAGCTCGTACTCAGCGAGACGCTGCTTGGCAGCGAAGGACGGCTCTACAACGCCTGCGAACTTCCCGCCAGCCTGATTCGAGAGCTGCCGAGTCGGTTCGCGCCGGTGGAGTTTCCCGAGTACCCGATGTGGACGGGGAAGGAAGAGTCACCCGTGTGCTGGTTCTCCGCGCCGGGGAAACTCTTGCGGCTCGACGGACTGAGTGACCACAGCTGGCTGCACGTTCGGGGAAGTACGTTCGCCGACCTGGAGTCGCTCTGCGCCGCCCTCCCCGGACACTGGGTACGTGGGTACTCAGAGCCGTTGGAAGCCGACGAACTACCTTTCTAGGCACCCGAGGGACTGCTTGGATGACCGGGAAAGTCTGTGAATCGAGCGCAGCGGGGGTGTGAGCATGGCTGATCCGTACATCATTCTCAACGAGCTCGCCCAGGAGCTTCGGCCGATGCCACAGGGAATCGAGTGGTTCGAGGGCCTTTCGACTGAGGAGCAGTCCAACACCCTGCGCCTCCTGTCACATTTCTGCATTCAGGCCCGCGCCACCGCCGAGGACGGCCCGGAAAGTATCCGACGTGCCGGACTTCGCGCCACGCACACACCGGCAGTTCTGATCACACGAGGGCGGATCGACCAGCAACTCGGAAAGATCGCCAGTCTCACCCCGCACGACGAGCGCCTCAAGTCATTCCGGCTACTGATCGCGGTGCTGGCCGTCGCCGACGAACGCCGACGAGAGCGCTTCTGCTCCGACGGTTGCGGCCACGCGTGGCATCGCCTGTCTGTCGACACCCCCGAAGCCTCGACCTGATCCCTCGCGCTTTCGCGCCTACCGGACCAGTGGCCGGAGGGGAAACATCGCGCTCAGTCTCGGCAGTTTACGCATCGCCTCGTCTTCGCATCGCACGTCCCACTGCTCGCCGCGCGGCCCTCGATTGCCGCCTACAGCGCCCTCCTCGGCTTCGACGGCTTCATAGAATGCGTCGCCGCAGTCGTCATCCGCGCGGGTGAGTAGTCCAAACGCCTCCATGGCGACGTAGTCGAGAGACTCCCACTCCGGCCAGTCGTCGTTCCAGAGCTCCCGAGGGCGACCCACCAGGCACTGAACCTCTGGGGTGTCGGCCAGAGAGTCGGGATCGATCACTGCCCGCACGAAGGCTTCCCGACCGATCCCCACCATCCACAGGCCGAAGTAGCAGAATCCGTCGTCCGAACACCAGCCGCCGAAGATCCGCTCCGCAGCAGCCCAGAGATCCCAGGTGAAGGCTTCGTGCGTCACTTCGTCCAGGCGAACCTGGAACTGCACGATCTCTGTCAGCGGCCTCCGTGACAACTCGTCACGCAACCACGTCAGCCGTTCGTCCCGGCCCTGCGTCTGCCGTCGGCACTCTTCGATGAGCTTCCAGAAGGAATCGATGTCCACGGCGGCACTGTGCCAGTCACCTCTGACACCGCAGGGTCGGCGAACTATGTTCGAGCAGTGGAGAACACGGAGATCATCATCAAGCTCACCTCTGATGAAGCGCTGGTCCTGTCGGACTGGCTGGAGCGAGTGCAGATGACGGACCTCAGCCGTCTCGTCGACGACGAGGCGGTCTGGGCGCCCATTCATAGGCTGGCCGGAACGCTCGACAAGTCCCTGCCTGGGATCTTCGCAGCGGACTATGGCGAACGCCTGGACGCGGCGCGTCGCAGGCTTCGACCCGCCTCAGACGATCTCGCCAGTGATCACGAAGACTCTGACTGAGCTGGCTCGCAGCATCACTCACATGAGGGGTTTCAGCCCAAAACTTCTGGTGGATTCCCATTGATTCTGGACAGTGAAGTCCATGGGGTTGGGTGGGACGAGTGATACGGCACCGCTGGACGTGGGGGGATTCGAGGTCGGTTGGCGGGATGCCAAAGGTGAACACCGCCGACCGCTGAGTGAGGCGGAGGAGGTCGAGTTCGAGACGGGACTGCCAGTACGTGGCTTCCCTTCATACCGCGGCCAGCGGAACTTCCCGGGCCTGTACTGGTCGGCCACAACAGGCGGGCATGTGGGGTTCGAATCGTGGCTGGAGCGGGATCACGCGATGCTGCTGGACTTCACACCCGAGGTGACTGGTCTGCTGTCGCAGCCGCTGTGGCTGTTCTGGCAGAACGACAAGGGCCGGGTGGTCTCGCACGCGCCGGACTACTTCGCACGGTTCGAGGACGGCCGGGGACTGCTGGTGGACTGCCGGCCTCTGGACCGGGTCGACGAGCGGTCGGCGGCCAAGTTCGCCGTGACGCGGCTGGCTTGTGAAGCGGTGGGCTGGGGCTACCGGGTGGTCGGGATGGTGGACCCGGTCCGGATGGCCAATGTCCGCTGGCTGGCGGGGTATCGACACCCTCGGCATGCGACCACCGCGGGGATGGCCGAGCGGCTGATGGCGGTGTTCTCGGTGCCCTCACCGCTGGTGGGGCAGGCGTCACTGTTGGGTGACCCGATTGCGGTGCTACCAGCGGTGTTCCACCTGCTCTGGGCGGGGCGGCTCCGGGCTGACCTGGCCAAGCCACTGACGGACACGACGCTGGTGTCGCGGGCGAAGGCGTAATGAGCGGACGGGCGGCGCTGCGCGTCGGCGACCAGGTCCGGCTCGACGAGCGGCTGCACACCGTGGTCGGGTTGTCAGGGACGCTGGTGCGGCTGGCCGACGAGGCTGGGCGGGCGAGTCTTGTACTACTGCCTCACCTACTGGCCGCCGAAGGCTTCGAGTTCCTTGGTCAGCGGGACGGGTCACCGGTAGTGGCGCCCTTCGCGTTGCTGGACACCGTTCCGCCGCTGGAGGCAGAGAAGGCCACCGCCTGGGAACAGCATCTACTGGAGCTGGAGTCCGGGCGGCAAAGCGGTATCGGAGCCGGGGCGGGGCCGCGGCCGGAGTACGACCCGGCCCGGCATACCTTGGAGGAGCGGATCGCCGCGAAGGCCACCGAGCTGCGTGCCCTGGGCTGGACGGTGAGCGCGCGGACGGTCGAGAGGATGCGGACCCGCTACCGGGATCAAGGGGTCTGGGGGCTGGTCGATCACCGCAAGACGCGTCTGTCCTCGCCGACCGGTCGGGCCGATGAGCGGGTGGTGGCAGCGGTCGCGGATGTGCTGGCCGCTCAGGTGGAGGATTCGACCGGCACGCGGGGGCGGGTGCGCCGCCGAGTCGAGGCGCTGCTGACCGAACGGCATGGGGCCGGGGTGGTGCGGATGCCGTCGAAGTCGGCGTTCTATCGGCTGGTGGAAGCGGTGAGTACGGGCACGCACGCGTTCGGCTCGGCTTCGTCCCGTCGCTCCCAGGCCCGGCGGCCAGCAGGGGCGTTCACGCCGTCTGCGGCTTGCCGGCCTGGGGAGCTGGTGCAATCGACACGACTCCGCTGGATGTGCTGGTGGTCCTGGAGGACGGGGTCAGCGGCCGTCCCGAGTTGACCATTGGCGTCGACGTGGCCACTCGGACGATCTGCGCGGCGGTGATGCGGCCTGCGGGCACCAAGGCGGTCGATGCGTCACTGCTGCTGGCGAAGATGCTGGTCCCCGAGCCGTTGCGGCCGGGCTGGCCGGAGTCTCTGGCCATGTCGGCGACGCTGATCCCGCACGCGCGGCTTCTGGACATCGACGCCCGACTGGAGCAGGCCGCTGCGAAACCCGTGATCGTCCCGGAGACCATCGGCATCGATCACGGCAAGGTGTTCGTCTCGGACACCTTCATCGCGGCCTGTCGGTCGCTGGGCATCTCGGTCCAGCCCTCGCGGCCGGCGACTCCGACGGACAAGGCAGTGGTGGAGAGAACGTTCTCCTCGATTAACACACTGTTCTGCCAGCACGTTTCCGGCTACACCGGTTCCAACACCGACCGCCGCGGCGCAGGGGTCGAGGCGGTCTGGACGCTCGCAGAACTCGGTGACCTTCTCCAGGAATGGATCGTGGCCTGCTGGCAGCAGCGGCCACATGACGGGCTTCGCAGCCCCTTCCTGCCCGGCCGGTCGATGTCGCCCAACGACGCGTATGCCCTGCTCGTGGCCCGCACCGGCTACGTCCCGCTGCCGCTGAGCGGTCCCGACTACCTGGAGCTGCTTCCGGTGGTCTGGCGATCGGTGAACGACTACGGCATCCGCATCGACCACCGCACCTACAACTGCGCAGAGTTGGCTCCGCTGCGCCGCCGCCCTTCGGGAGTGGACGCCAAGGGCGGTCTCTGGGAGATCCATTACGACCCCTACGACTTGTCCCAGGTCTGGGTACGCGATGCCCGCACCGGCGAGTGGATCACCGTTCCCTGGACACACCGGCACCTCGTTTCCGCTCCGTTCGCGGACTTCACCTGGCGCCGGGCTCGCGAACTGCTCGCCCTGCGCAACATGGACGACACCGACCAGAAGGCGGTCGCGTCCGTCGTCGAGCAGTTGCTGACCCGGGCGGAGACCGGTCCGGACCGTCGTGTCGCGGCCCGCACCCGGGCTGCTTTGGAACCCATCCAGCAGCCCATCGCAGCCCTCCCACCAGCACCGTTGAATGAACCGGACGACCACGACGAAGACATCGACGCGGATGCTCCGTCGAGTGTCGTTCCCTTCGGCGTCTTCGACGCTTTCACCGATGGGAACCGTCTGTGACCGAGCAAGAACCGGATCTTGTCCAGAATCCGTACTCGACACTGACCACGAAGGAAGGGTGGAGGGCGTTCGTCGACGAGCACGCCGAGCCGCCTCCGCCGCTGCCTTCCGGAACAGTGCTGGACGCGGACGAGGCGGAGTCCTACAAAGAGGCCCGGATCGACTACCACACCCGCTCCGTGGTGGTCGCGACACCGACGATCCGCAAGGTCGTCACCACGGGCCGCAAACGCATCCTGCTCAACCGGCACCAACTCTCCGCCCGCCGTGGGCTGATCGTCTCCGGCTCCTCCGGAACCGGGAAGACCACGGCAATCACCCAGCTCGGCAAGAACGTCGAACAGCTCGCCCGCCGCAGCAGCGCTGGCACCGTTCCGGCTCTGCCCGTGGTGTTCGTGACCGTCCCGCCGGGCGCTACCCCGAAGATGCTCGCGGGCGAGTTCGCCCGGTTCCTCGGCATCCCTCTGCCCCACCGCATGAGCCAGGTCGAAATCACCAACGCCGTCTGCGATCTGCTGGCCCGGCTCGGCACCACGCTGGTCCTGGTCGACGAGATCCACAATCTCGATCTGACGACCCGCAACGGCGCGGAAGCCTCCGACCAGCTCAAGTACCTCTCCGAGCGGATCGCCGCGACGTTCGTCCTGGCCGGCCTGAGTGTCGAGACCAGCAGCCTGTTCCAGGGCACCCGAGGCCAGCAGATCGCTGGCCGCTACAGCGTCGTCCCTTCCAAGCCCTTCAACCGCCGCAGCCGCTCCGACCGCAAGCAGTGGCAGGCACTGATCGCCACGATGGAAGGCGCCCTTCGGCTCGACCGGCACCGGCCAGGAACCCTGCTGGCCCTTGAGGCATACCTGCACGAACGCACCCATGGACTGATCGGGAGCCTGTCTCAGCTGGTCCGCGAGGCCGCAGTCGACGCCATCGACACCGGCACGGAGAAGATCACGAAACGTGCGCTCGACAGAGTGGAACTGGATCACACCGCACAGCAGTCCCAGCCGTCAGCCAGCAGCGGCAGACGCGGCCGCAGGCCGAAGGCGGCCTGAACCATGGAGCCTTGGGAGGTCCCGGCCCGGCTTCTGCCCGTTCCTCTGCCACCGATCCACGGAGAAGTGATGGGCTGGTATCTGCACCGGCTCGCAAAGGCCAACCACACTTTGCCCTCACGGCTCGCGGAGATGATGTTCCCCTTCCGCGGCAAGATCATCAACCGCAGGGCTGACGGTCTCTGGGACTGGCATCCCCAGGCATTGCCCCGCTTCTCGATCATGACCGGCCTTCCCGAAGAGATCCTCCGGACCCGCCTTCCGGCCATCGCCCGCATCGAAGCCCGCTCCACCGGGGCGGACGTCCGCCCCCGCCGCAACCACTACATTGCCTGCCGGAAGTGCATGCGCCTGCGTTTCGAGATCTCGGAACCGGTCCTGGCACACCTTCCCGCATCACTGCGGCTCTGCCACCGACACGGCATCTGGCTTGATGCCAAAAGCCACTGGCACATCGGCCACCTGCCCGAACTGATCACCGCTCAGCGGAAACACCTTCAGCTGGCCGCCCGCTTTCCCGACACCCTCGACATCGCGACGGCCGAGACGACGCGCCTCGTCCGTTCCTGGCTCCTGACCAGAGCCCAACCGGAGTTGCTGGACCGCTGGCAGGCCCGGCTCGCGGCTCTCCCACCTCCTCCTCGGCACCCCGAATACACAAACCTGCTCCGCCGCCGCTACGACGAGCGCGAACTCATCGCGACTTACCCCGAGTTCGTCGCCATGCTCGGCCTCATCGCCGACGAGGACTGGCGATCCCGTCGCTTCTCAGCAGCAGCACGCCGAATCGGGGTCGCTACCCTCAAGGCCAAGCCGAAGCGCAAACCGCTCCACAACGACCCACTGTTCCGCTGGGTCGACCCCCGCGGCCGAGTCCGGTTCGGCAGACCCCCCAAAACCCGCTCCACGCCGACGTCCCTGACGAACTCCGCAGCAGCAAGCCGCCGCCACCCCTCCGACAACGTCGAACGGGACACGTGACCCCGACCCACAAGGTCAACATCGAGAAGCCAACTGACTCGGGACAACCCCGCACCCCCTTTTCCCAGCAGAACCGACCATCGCCTGGTCACACCACTACGACACCGACACCTTCACTGGGAACGGACAGGTGTCGTATTTGCACGACAACTGTCGTCATCCGCGTCCGGTCTCTCGGTGCAGGTGCTTTTGGGCTGGCCTCCGCGGGTCGCCGAGAAGCGGCGTTGTCGGTGGGCTCTGCCAGGGTGTGCGTCGTGGATGAATTGGTGGAGCGTGTCGACGGTCAAGATCGCGTGCTGGGGGTGGTCAGCCGTCGGGAGGCCGTCCGGGAGGGTTGGCTGCATCGGGTCGCCGTGACGGTGTGTCGTGATGAGCGTGGACGGATCCTCGTCCACCGACGGTCGGAGCAGGTATCGCGCTTCCCCGGGCTCTATGAGGTCGAGGTCGGTGGCGCCGCGAATGTCGGCGAGTCCTATGAACAGGCTGCCGCGCGGGAGCTGGCCGAAGAGCTGGGTATTCGTGCGCTGCCGCGCCTGCTGTTCACGTTCATCAACCGCAGCGGCTTGAGCCCCCACTGGCTCGGCGTGCACGAAGCCGTGGTGCCGGACGCCGTGGCCGCCGATCCCGATGAGGTCGCCTGGCATGGCTGGCTGACCGAGCCGGAGCTGCGGTCAGCCCTGCTGGAGTGGCGCTTCACCCCCGACAGCCACGAAGCCTTCAGCCGGTATCTCGCGTTCCGGAGCGCGCAGTCCTGACCTCTCTCGCCTCGCGGGCTGGGATGCCTGCTTGCGGCCAACGCGCCTTGTGAGAGGGGATGTTCGTGATAGGGAGTACGGATGTTTGGTCGACTCCCACTCGTTGAGCAACTCGATGGTCTGCGGTCCGTGCTCTCTCGGAACGAGGTTCTGACCGACGTGCTGACCAGGGCGGCGACGTTGGAACTGCCCGGCTGGTATGTGACGGCGGGGTGCTTGTTCCAGACGGTGTGGAACGTGGTCACCGGCAGGCCCCCGACCAGCGGCATCAAGGACTACGACATCTTCTACTTCGACGGCACCGACCTGTCCTGGGAGGCAGAGGATGCCGTGATCAAGGCAGGGCAGGAGGTGTTCGCCGGGCTGCCAGCCGAGGTGGAGATCCGCAACGAGGCCCGTGTGCATCTCTGGTACGAGCAGAAATTCGGCGTGCCCTGCCCGCCGCACGAGTCCACCGAGGCGGCGATCGACTCGTTCGCCGCGACGACGTGCTGTCTGGGGGTGCGCCTGGACCCCGACGGTGGATGGCGTGTCTATGCGCCCCACGGGCTCTCCGACGTGTTCAACCTCGTGGTCCGGCCCAACCCGGTCCTTGCCCCGCAGGAGGTCTATGAGGCTAAGGCAGCGCGCTGGAGAGACGAGTGGCCGCAGCTCACCGTGCTGCCGTGGCCGAGCTGACGCTCGGATACGAGTGATCATGCGGCGAGTTCCTCTCCAGCGGGCCAGTTGTCCTTGACGGCAGCCCGAAGTGGCTCCGAGATCCATGCGGGGCGTCGCAGGTAGGTGCTGAGGGCGCGGTCGGCGTCGCGCAGTCGCTGGACGAGCGGGGCCAGACGCTTCCGCGCTTCAGGCGGGTCGGCAGCTTGGAGAAGGTGCGAGGCGACGTCCAGGACGGCCCCGGCGGCCAGGGAGTCCGCGGGCGGGGCGGTGTAGGGCTTGGAGGTCTTCGTCTTGCCGGGGGTGTTGCGCAGTGGCTCGGCCTGCGCGATGCGGGAGGTGTACTCCGTGTCGAGGGCGGTGGCCAGGCAAGGTGTGCTGGCGTACTCGCGTGCGACGGGCCAGGTTCGGAAGACCATGGCGACCGTGGCGCGCAGGTCGGCGAAGTAGTGGGCGGCGGGGACCGGTGCACCGTCGCGCTGCTGAAGGGCGGCGAAGTCGGCATGTGCTGTCTCGACGGCCTCGGGGTAGGCCAAGTAGTTACTCAGTGCTACACACCACCTGGCGGTAGCTGTACGAGGACAGGGCCGTCGCGGTGGCGGCGGCCGCCGTCTGTCTTTTCCTGTGCTTCCTGTGCGGATTCAGCCGCTCGGCCACCGCGGGGCGGTGTGCGGCCGGAAGCATGTGATGGTTCGCGCCGTCGAGGTGGAAAGGGAGCCAGGGCGTGTCACCGGGTCACCGGGTCCGGTGAGACGGTGCGACCGCGTCTCGGCGAAAAAATGATTGAGACGGCAACTTTTCCGCTCTGAGTGGCCACTTAGGGGTGTACCGACGAGGGCGAGCCGTGGTCAGCGGCGCTACGCCCTCTGTGTCAACACCCGATCGGAGCACTACGTGTCACCAGACGACCCGAGATCCGCCGAGCAGCCGATGCCTCGGGGTCGCACGCCCCGCCGCCGTAGCCGGATGCTCCGGCATGGTGTCGTGGGGGCGGTGGCGGTGCTCGCCGCCTCGGCCGGTGTCGGCGCCCTGGCGCCCGGCGCGGGCGCCGCGCCGACCGTCGGCATCCATGTGGATGCCGGTACCTCCTTGGGCACGGTGCCCAGCAGTGGTGTCGGCCTCAACACGGGCTTCGGCGACGAACACATGGGGACCGCCAAGGTCACATCGCTGATGAAGGCCGCAGGAGTTCGGCAACTGCGCTATCCCGGCGGCTCCGGCGCGGACGAATACCACTGGAAGACCCACACCTCCGGCGACGGCACTGGCTGGATCCCCTCCAACACCGACTTCGACAGCTTCATGGCCACCGCGAAGAAGGTCGGCGCCCAGCCGATCCTGACCGCGAACTACGGTTCCGGCACCCCCCAGGAGGCCGCCGACTGGGTCAAGTACGCCAACGTCGACAAGGGTTACGGCGTGAAGTACTGGGAGATCGGCAACGAGGTCTACGGCAACGGGCACTACGGCGACGGCAAGGGCTGGGAAACCGACAACCACGCCGACAAGAGCCCGAAAGAGTACGGAAAGAACCTGGTCGCCTACTCGAAGGCGATGAAGGCCGTGGACCCGAAGGTGAAGATCGGAGCGGTGCTCACCACCCCCGGCTTCTGGCCGGACAAGGAAAAGGCTCCGGGTGACAGCGCCGACTGGAACAACACGGTGCTCTCCATCGCGGGAAGCTCGATCGACTTCGTCATCGTCCACTGGTATCCGGGCGGCAAAACCACGGCCGACCTGCTGAACACCCCCTCCCGGATCGCCGGTGTCAGGTCCTCGCTGCGCTCGCTGATCGCCAAGTACACGGGCTCGCGCGCCGCTTCGGTGGAGATCGCGGTCACTGAGAACGGCGCCGTCGGCTCGCCCGCCCAGACCAGCCAGGCCGCAGCCCTGTTCGCGCCGGACACGTACATGACCTGGTTCGAGCAGGGCGCCACCCACGTGGACTGGTGGAACCTGCACAACGGCACGGACCAAGCACCCACCACCGTCCACGGCCAGACCGACTACCAGGACGGGGGTGTGCTCTCCGCTGGCACCTGCGCCGGGGGGAAGTGCGAACCGCCGCGCGACACGCCCTTCCCCACCTACTGGGGCATCCGCTCGCTGACCGCACTGGCGAAGCCTGGCGACACCATGGTCAAGTCGTCCTCGCGCAACTCGTCGGTTGCCGTGCACGCGGTGCGGAGCAGCAACGGCGGTCTGAACGTCATGCTGATCAACAAGAGCCCGCAGAGCGCGGCGCAGGTGTCGCTCTCGTACGCCGGATTCACCCCGGCCGCAGGGGCGGTCACGACCGTTTCGTATGCCAAGGGAGACACCGCCCTGACGACGGCGAAGCGGGGCACGGCGGGCGCACAGAAGCTGCCGCCGTACTCGATCACGACTCTTCAGCTGAAGCCCGCGTCGGGGACCGCCGGCGCTGACCAGCCGACGCCCGCCCCCACGCCGACCGCCGTCACGCCGGTTGTCTCCGCCCCCGGCACGACCGGCACCCGTGCGCAGGGGGAGATCGGCGCACCCGTCGGCCAGCCGACCCCGAGCAGCACGTCCGGCGACCTGGCTTCCACCGGGGCGAGCAACGCTGTCACGTACAGCGCCCTCGGTGGCCTCCTGGTCATCGCTGCCGGCGGCGTGCTGGTGCTTCGCGGACGTCGCCGCAGGGGTTTGCACGGGAAATGAGACCGCGTGAGTGACTGACGGCCCGGCAGCAACGCCACCCACCTGTGGCGTGCGCGCCGGGCCGTCGGCCTCCGCGCCGGCGTCGGCGGTCAGGAAACAAACAAGGCCCGGGTCGTTGACCTGGACCTGGCCTACCTCGGCACCGGTCCCGACCCGTGGGGCGGCCCACGGGCCGCGTTCCGGGCCACCGTGGAACTGCCGCGCGAGGACTTCGCGATGAACTACAACCAGGTCGTCCAGGCCGGCATGGCCGCCATCGGCACCACGCTCCTCGTCGGGATCGACCTCCAGGCCGTCCACGGTCCGAGCGAGTTCTGGGCCAGGGGGCCTGGGCGACTAGCAGAATCGGCCGAGAGGGTCCTCCTCCCCTCCGGCGCCAAGCTGCTGGCCAAGCCCATGATCACGTGGTCGGCTACACAGGACGCAGTGCCGAGATGCGGGGCAAGGACCCGGCCGCGCAGGCGGCCTGGTCCATCCACGAACTCCAGGAACTCGGGAAGTACGCCGCGCTGGTTTCGGCAGCCGGATACGTCCCGGTCGCGCTCAGCCCGGAGGAGTACGTCCCGCGTTCACTCCACGGCCGGACCTGACGGCCGGAAGGTTCTCCAGTACTGACGTCGCTTCTCGTCCCTCACGACGACGCCGAGACGGGCCAGTTCGTCACGGAGCTCCCGGACATCGTCGTCGGGACCCTTCTTGTCCAACGATTCCTGGCGGGCCTTGAGGATGGCGTTCGCTCCCTCCGGGAGTCCGGGAGTATCCGGGACCCAGCGACGGAACTCGTCCCTGTGTGGATCGACGTCCACCCACGCATAGCGGTGCTCGGTGAAGGCGTCGGCAAGGCGGCCAACGTCCAGGTCGCACTCTTGCCGAGTTCGCCCGGTTCCTCGGCCTGCCCATGATCAGCCCGAGACACAACACCATCGACGTCACCAGCGCCGTCTGCCAGGTGCTCATCGAAGCCCGCACCGACCTGGTCCTGGTCGACGAGATCCACCTACTGAACCACGCGACCACGGCCGGCGAGGATCTCTCCGACCACCTGAAGTACTTCACCGAGCACCTGCCCGCGACGTTCGTCTATGCAGGCATCAACGTCGAGAAGTCCGGCCTGTTCACCGGCATCCGGGGCAAACAGCTGGCCGGCCGCTGCATCATGGTCCGCACCGGCCCCTTTACCTTCACTGCCGAGTGGCGAGCGCTGGTCGCCTCGCTGGAGAACACTCTCCGCCTGCACCGGCACCCGGCCGGCACCCTGGTCAAGCAGTCGAAATACCTGCACCAGAGAACCGGCGGCATGATCGGAAGCCTTTCGCACCTGATCCAGGCTGCAGCAATCTCCGCCATCCTCGACGGTAGTGAACGCATCACCAAGACCAGCCTGCGGAGCATCCGCATCGACCACAACAGCGAATCGGACGGCCCGCCCGACCCTCCCAAGGCAGCTGATGACCGCACGGTTCGAGCCCGTCGTCGTCCGCCCGCTGCCGCGTCCGCTCAAGCCCTTCCCGCATGAGACCGAATCCTCATTCCTGAGCAGACTGGCCGCCGCGAAACGCGACGCCCGTCCAACGCCTGCAGCGGCCCTCCCTCTGGCTGACGTCCCGGCTGGATCCGATCGACCAGCTCAGCGTCCTCAGCGGACAGCCCTGCACCACGATCCAGTACGCGATTCCCCGGTGGGCATGCCGGCGCTGTGTTGCCCGCAGGACCGGAAATCCGCAACAGGACGTCATGGTCTGGATGTCGAAGCATCACGACCAGGTCTGCATCCCCCATCGTCTCTGAATCGGCCGCGCCGTCGACAGCGCGGCACGACAATACGACCTGGCTGACCTGCCTGAAGTCGTCCAGGCCCAGCGGCGGCACTACCGGCTGTTACGCCGCTACGGCCCAGCAGTGATCGCTGCCTGCTATGAGCGCTGCTCCACCTTCTGGCACAGCCTGTTCCAGCGGGGCTACCGCCTGAGTGATCGGGCAGAACGGCTCCGGCGGATGTCGCCGAACGACCGCCAGGTCCGCCCTTGGCAGCCTCGCACTGGGCGATCGACGTCTGCCCCAGGAACGCTCCCTTCGCACCACCGCAAGACACTGGTTTCTCACCGAGATGATCATGACTGCATGGCGCATCGAACTGGCCATCAAGTCCGCCGAGATCAATGAAAACCAGCGGGACCTGCCCGGAGTTGAGTGAGACGCACTGGCGAAACGTGTCTCACCCAACTCCGTGATCACGGCGTCAGGCGCACTCTCAGCGGCGCTCATCGGTCTCTCCGGCGCGCTCTGGGCGACCATCAGCAACCAACGAGAGCAGCAACAGGCACAGCGCGACGCCTGGAAAAAACGGTCAGCGTACCTCCCACCCGCTTCTCCTCGTCCCCGGTCGGCATTGACAACCGTCCTCACACCCCTCCATCATCATTCCACTAATCACATAGTGGAATGGTGGTGGTGATCGTGGAGTACCGCATCGACAGGCGGAGCGGTGTCCCCGCCTTCCAGCAGATCGTGCAGCAGACCAAGCAGGCCCTCCGGCTGGGCGTACTCGTGCCGGGTGACCGGCTGCCCACCGCCAAGGAGGTCGCCGCGACCAGCACGGTCAACCCGAACACCACCCTCAAGGCGTACCGCGAGCTGGAGCGCGAGGGCCTGGTCGAACCGCGACCGGGCCAGGGCACCTTCGTACGCCGCACGCTGGGCCGCCCCGAGACGGGCACCGACTCGCCGCTGTACGTGGAGCTGGTGGCGTGGATGTCGAAGGCGGCCGGGGCCGGTCTGGAGCAGGAGGACGTGGCCGCGCTGGTCGCGTCGGCGATGGAGAAGCAGTACGCCGCCGGGAACGTGGCGGCAACGGGGTCCACGACAACGGGGTCCACGGGGGCCACGACAACTAGGAGCACAGGTGAGTGAAGGTATGTACGCGGGGCAACCGGCGATCGAGGCGTACGGGCTGGGGATGCGCTACCGGCGGGGCTGGGCGTTGCGGGACTGCTCCTTCCGGCTCCCGGCGGGACGGATCTGCGGCCTGGTGGGACCCAACGGGGCGGGCAAAACCACGCTGCTGAGCATCGCGGCCCATGTCCTGCAGCCGACGAACGGCTCGATCAGCCTGTTCGGTGAGGCTCCGGGCTCGGTGGAGTCCGGTCGGCGCACAGCGTTCCTCGCCCAGGAGAAGCCCCTGTTCCGCCGCTTCACCGTGGCGGAGACCCTGCGTCTGGGCCGGGAGCTGAACCCCGGCTGGGACCAGCGCGCCGCCGAGGGCATCATCCGCGCGGGCAACGTGCCCTTCGACGCGAAGATCAGCACCCTCTCCGGAGGCCAGCGCACCCGCGTCGCCATCGCCCTCGCCTTCGGAAAGAGCCCCGACCTGCTGATGCTCGACGAGCCGATGTCGGACCTCGACCCGGTCGTGCGCCACGAGATCATGGGCACCCTCCTCGCCGAGGCCGCCGAGCGCGGAACCACCGTGCTGATGTCCACCCACGTCCTCGCCGAACTGGAGAACGTGTGCGACTACCTCGTTGTCGTCTCCGGCGGCGGAGTGCGCCTCGCCGGTGACGTGGACGAGCTGATGTCCGTGCACGCCCTGGTCACGGGCGCCAAGGAGGGTGACGGCATGCCTCCCGCCCTCGCCCTCGGGGGCCACACCCTCGTCGAGTCCCGGACCAGCGGACGGCAGTTCACCGCGCTCATCCGCCCCGACGGCCCGGTCACCGGCCCCTGGGACATAAACGCTCCGAACATGGAGGAACTCCTGCTCGCCTATCTCCGCTCACCCGACGCACCACCGCTGATCACCCCCACCGCCCAGGTCCACGGCCAGGGGTTCGGCACCGGGGCGGTGGCGGCATGAGCACCTTCACCCGCGGTTCGACCAGCACCTCGACCGGCTCCACGAGCGACGGCAAGAACGGGACCATGAACGCGACCACCACGCAGGCCAACCGGCGCCCCCGACTCAGCGGTATGACCTGGCTGGTCTGGCGCCAGCACCGGGCCGCGTTCTGGACGATCCTCGCCGCCACCGCGCTCACCGTGGCCTGGATCGTCTACCAGCGCGGCCAGATGGTCGACTTCCTCGACGGTTACGGCTATCCCGGCAAGAGCCTCGACGAGGCGGACGGCAGCTTCGAGCAGTACGACGACGCGTTCTCCTTGGTCTCCACGGGACTCCAGGCGATACCCGTCCTGCTCGGTGTCTTCCTCGGCGCCCCGCTCATCGCGGGCGACCTGGAGAACGGCACCGCCAAGCTGGTCGCCGCCCAGTCCATGAGCCGGACCCGCTGGCTCGCCACGAAGCTGGCGCTGGCCGGACTGGTGGTCGTGGTGAGCACGGGCGTGTTGTCGGCGGTGTTCGGCTGGTGGTGGAACCCCGTCAAGTCCGAGGCCACGGTCATGGACTGGACCTCGGGCGCCGCGTTCAACACGACGGGTCCAGTGCCTGTCGCCCTCACCCTCTTCTCCGTCTTCGGCGGGGTGGCGATCGGTGTGGTGCTGCGACGCACGCTGACGGCCATGGTGGTCACCTTCGGTTTCACCGTCGTCCTCCAGCTTGTCTGGGGCTACTTCCAGCTGTCGCTCGGCAACGTCGTCACGCTCACGACGAACAAGGGTGTCGAAGGCGAGAACGCGTACCCGTCGCTCCCCCACAACGCCTACGAAATCGATCAGTCGTATGTCACTGGCAGCGGGGATCTGGTGAGCTGGGGCACCTGTTCGGAGTCGCAGACCGACGCGGCACGGCAGGTGTGCCTGGACAAGGCCGATGTCGTGGGCTGGTCGGTGGACTACCTCCCGATGTCGCAGATGAACGCCATGCAGTGGTTCGGGGCGTCGATTCTGTTCGCCCTGACCGCCGGTGTCGTGGCGTTCCTCTTCTTCTGGGGTCGTAAGCGGCTCGTCTGAGTTCGTACGCCCCGCGCCCCTTTGCGAAGGGGCGCCTCTTTCCCCCTCTGTTTCCTTGTCCCGTCCGCCGGGCTGCTTCGCCATGCCCGGAAGTCCGGAGAGAAAGGCATGCCTTGAACCACCGAAAGAGGCGCACGGGTGAGGCTTCGGTTCTCGCCCTGTTCACCGCCGCGGCCCTTGCCGCCACCCTGCTCAGCGCGCCGGGAACCCAGGCCGCGCAGACGGGAAGCGGTACGGCCGGCGCCCTCGGCAAGACCAGGACAGTCACCCTCGTCACCGGTGACCGGGTCACCCTGGACGCCACCGGACAGGTCACCGGTGTGCGGCCCGGCAAGGGTCGGGAAGGCACCGCCTTCCGAATAGCGCGGAGCGCCGACCGCACCTACGTCGTCCCGCGTGACGCCGAGCGGCTCCTCGCGAACGGCACCGCCGACCGGCGGCTGTTCGACGTGACGCAGCTGGTCAAGTGGGGTTACGACGACGCGGCCCGCCCCGACCTCCCGCTGATCGTGACGTACGCCAAGGGCCGCACCCTCACGCCGAGCACGCTGTCCGCCGCCGGAGCCCGGGTCAGCCGGGACCTGCCCAGCGTCAACGGGGACGCGCTGAAGGCCCGTAAGTCCGAGGGCGCCGACCTGTGGGAGACGCTCACCGGCAGCGGGGGGACGGCGCGGGCGAGGTCGGCCGCCGCCGACCGGGTCGAGAAGATCTGGCTCGACGGGAAGGTCGAGGCGGCCCTCGACCGGAGCACCGCCCAGATCGGCGCCCCCGAGGCCTGGGCGGCCGGGTACGACGGCACGGGCGTCAAGGTCGCCGTGCTGGACACCGGGGTCGACGGCACGCACCCGGATCTGAAGGGCCGTATCGACGCGGCGAAGAACTTCTCCGAGGCGGCGGACACCGTCGACCGGGTGGGTCACGGCACGCATGTGGCGTCGACGGTCGCGGGGTCCGGCGCGCACTCCGGGGGGAAGTACAAGGGGGTCGCGCCGGGTGCCCGGCTGATCAGCGGCAAGGTGCTCGACGACGAGGGCGTCGGCGGGGAGTCCGGCGTCATCGCCGGTGCGCAGTGGGCCGTCGCGCAGGGCGCCGAGGTGGTCAACCTGAGCCTGGGCGGCCCCGACAGCCCCGGTGACGACCCCCTCGAACAGGCGGTGGACGAGCTGTCCGCCTCCTCCGGCGCCCTCTTCGTGATCGCCGCCGGCAACGACGGCCCCGCCGCCGGCACCGTCGGTTCGCCGGGCAGCGCCGCCGCCGCGCTCACCGTGGGCGCGGTGGACCGCACCGACGCGATGGCCGATTTCTCCAGCCGCGGCCCGACGGCGGATGGTTCCCTCAAGCCCGACCTCACCGCCCCCGGCGTCGACATCGTCGCCGCGAAGGCCGCCGAGGGCACGGAGGGCGACCCGGCCGCCGACGGCTACGTCTCGATGAGCGGTACGTCGATGGCGACCCCGCATGTCGCGGGCGCCGCCGCGATCCTCGCCCAGCGCCACCCCGACTGGACCGGTGAGCGCATCAAGGCCGCGCTCACCGCATCCGCCAAGCCGACCGCCGGTGTCTCGGCGTTCGCGCAGGGCACGGGCCGTACGGACCTCCCCCGCGCCCTCGGCCAGCAGCTCACCACCAACCCGGCCACCCTCGGCTTCCCCGCCCAGCAGTGGCCGCACACCGACGACCAGCCGGCCACGAAGACGGTCACCTACCGCAACGACGGCGACCGCCCCCTCACCCTCGACCTGAGCACCGAGGCGTACGGCGAGGACGGAAAGCCCGCCGCCGAGGGCATGTTCGAGGTCTCGCCGAAGCAGCTCACGGTTCCGGCGGGCGCCACCGCGACCGCCCAGGTCACCGCCGACAGCGGCGCGGGCACGGCCGACGGCTCCTTCGGCGGCGCGCTCACCGCGACGGACGGAGCGGGTACGACCGTACGGACCGGCATCGGCGTACACCGCGAGATCGAGTCGTACGACCTGACGGTCAAGCATCTCGACCTGCAGGGCAAGCCCGCCAGGCGTTCGGAGACCGGGGTGCAGGGTCTGGACAACGAGATCGGGCAGGCCTACTCCGACGACACGGACGGCGAGTTCACCGTACGGCTGCCCAAGGGGCGTTACAGCCTCGAAGGCCGGATCGACACGGGCGCGACCCCCGACGCCGACTCCAACGAACTGGCCCTCCTCCTCAACCCGAAGTTCTCCCTCACCCGTGACACCACCCTCGTCATGGACGCCCGCAAGGCCAAGCCGGTCCGGATCACCGTGCCGGACAGCAGGGCCAAGCACACCGACGCCACCCTCAACTACGGGTTCGAAATCGGCGGGCACCGGTACTTCGCCACGTACCCCATCGGCGACTTCGGCAGGCTGCGCGTCGGTCAGTTCGGGGCCCGGCTTCCGGCGGGCGAGGCGTTCGCGCAGTACAGCGGCACCTGGACGCACGGCAGTACGCACTACCGGCCGGCCTGGAACCGTACCGGCGACCTGTCGGGCTTCACCGCGAACCTGAAGCGCGGGCAGTTCGCCAAGGTCACGTTCGCCGCCGGTGCGCCCGCCAGGGGCAAGACGGCGACGTTCGCCGCCGCGCCGCTGACTCCGGTCGGCCAGTCGGGCGGCATAAACCCCGACACGCGCTCGCTGCCGGGCGCTTTCACCGAGTACGTCCTGCCGGGCGTGCGGTGGCGGTACTCCGTCGATCAGATCGGAGGCAAGGACGCGGACGGCGAACCGGTGTGGGAGGCCCGCCAGTGGAGCGCGAAGCCCCGCTCGTACAGCGCGGGCAGGCAGTACACCGAGCGCTTCAACACCGGCGTCTTCGGCCCGCACCTCACCGGCCCGCTGACGGACGGCGCGGACCGCCCCGGCGCGGTCCGCGAGGGCGACACCTTCCTCGCCTACCTCCCCCTCTTCTCCGACGGCGCCGGCCATATCGGCGACTCCCCGTACAGCAGGGCCAGGAGCACCCTGTACGCGGGCGGCACGAAGGTCTTCGCGGTGGACACTGACCTGGCCGGCGTCTCGTACGAACTCCCCGCCGCCAAGCGCACGTACCGACTCACCACGGACGTCTCCCGCCCCACCACGCTGTCCTCGGTCAGCACCCGGGTCACCGCCGAGTGGACCTTCACCTCCGCGCACGTCACCGGTGTCGAGCAGCGGCTGCCGCTGTCGGTGGTCCGCTTCACGCCCCGGCTGTCCACGGAGAGCACGGCCAAGGCGGGTACGCGTTTCTCTGTCCCGTTCACGGTCGAGGGCGCGGCCACCGCGCGCACCGCCCGCAAGTTGGCCTTCTCCGTCTCGTACGACGACGGCCGGACCTGGCACCCGGCGAAGGCGGTCGACGGCAAACGCCTCGACCTGCGTCACCCGGCGAAGGCGGGCGCGGTCTCTCTGCGCGTGAAGCTCACGGACGCGGCCGGCAACACCCTGAAGCAGACGATCCACCGGGCCTATCGGACCGTCAAGTAGGCCTCTGTACACGTGTGTTGCTTGGACGCCCGGGTCGGCTTCGGCCGGCTCGGGCGCTCTTGCCGTGAACGGGGGAGCAGCGCCCGTATCGACCCCTGCGGCAGCCCGGAAAGCCTCTATACACACGGCGTATAGACGCTGTGTATAGTGCGCGCCATGACGGAGACCTACCTGCTGTCGATCCGCACGGCAGCGCTGCTCTTCCCGGCGATCGCCTTACTGACGTTCGTGCCGACGGCGATCGTCCTCTACCGGCGGCACGGCGTCATGACCCGCTGGCGGGTGCTGTCGGTGTACGGCGGCGCGTACTACGCGCTCTCCGCCTTCTGCATGACGGTCGTGCCGCTGCCATCGCGGTCGGTGGACGTCTGCGCGGCATACCCGTCGTTCCGTGAGCCGCAGTTGACGCCCGGCACCGCCTTCGCCGACATCTGGAAGGAGGCACATCACCGCGTCACGCTCGACGCGCTCGTGCTGCACAACTCGGCCGTCTGGCAGACCGCGTTCAACCTGCTCCTGCTGCTGCCGCTCGGAGCGTTCGTAAGGATCCACTTCCGGCGCGGGCTCGCCGCGGCCACGATCACCGGATTCGCGGGATCGCTGTGCCTCGAACTGACCCAGTACAGCGGGCTGTGGGGTCTCTACGCGTGCCCGTACCGCCTCTTCGCCGTCGACGATCTCATCGTCAACACGGCGGGCGCGGCCCTCGGCTGGGCGGCCGCAGGGCCTCTGGCCCGGGCCCTGCCCGACCTGGACAGCCTGGACGACCGCGCGCTCGCCCCGCTCGCCACCGGCAAGGTCCCCTTCGGCCGCCGCTTGCTCGCGCTGCTGCTGGACGTGACGGGCGTCGGCCTGCTCACCGGCGGCGTCGGGGGCGTCACGTACGTCGTGCTCGGTGCGGAGACCGTGCTGTGGGTGCCACCGATCGTCCTCGGACTGTGGTTCGTCGTCGTACCGTGGCTAACGGGCGCGACGCCGGGCAAGCACGTACTGCTGCTGCACCTGGTCACGGCTGACGGCGGACGGCCGGGGCCCGCCCGGCTCGTCCTGCGCGCCGCGCTGCTGGGTCCGCCGTTTGCGGTCGTATGGCTCGCCGCGGGGGCGATCCTTCCCGACTACCCGGCCTCCCCTGCCGACGCCTCCGCGCTCATCGAGATCGCGGGCCGGGTCGGCTACCGGGACGTGGCTTACAGCCTGGCCGCGGATCCGGTCGCCGGGCTCGTCCTGCTGCTGTCCCCGGTCGTCTGCCTGGCTGTGATCGGCGCCTACGCGAGGGCGGTACGCCGCCACCCCGAGGGCCTCGGCCCGCACGAGCTCCTCTCCGGCGTCCGCAACCGTGCCCTCCCGCACGCGCGGGCGCGGGAGGGCACGGGGACGCGGGGCCGACCGGACGCACCCCACCAACTCGCCTACCGCGGCGCCGAGATGTCCACACCGTTCGAGGAACACAGCACTAGACAGCCTCGCGAGCCCGCTCGGCGCTCACCGGACGCCGGACGGCAGCCCGCGCATTCCGGCCGCGCCTCGTCAGACCCCACGGCTTCAGGATCGAGATCACGGTCATGAAGACGTACGCGGACAGGGAGACGACCGGCCCCATCACGATGTCGGTGGTGTCGGGCACGGACCCGGTCTCGGTGACAGTGGTGACCGTGGCGCCCAGGCCGGGGCGCAGGGCGAAGGCGGTGGCGGTGATCGTGGCCAGGGTGAGCCAGAACTTGACGTAGACCCAGCGGTGCCGTGCGAGCCCCCACTGGGTGCCCAGGGACAGCAGCAGGCCGGTGAGGAGCGTGAGGAACGCGGCGGGCAGCAGCAGCCAGTCGGCGAACAGCTTCATGGCCCGGACGGATGCCTCGGCGGTCACCGCTGACCCGGTGGTGATCGCGGTGACCGCCAGCGCGAGCAGCCCGAGCGTGAGCCCGAGCCAGCTCGCCGAGGCGACGACATGGACGACGACGGAGGCCCGGCGTGCGGGACGGCTCAGTTTCAGGCTCGACTTCATGTGCAACACGGTGCCGGGCGGGGGCGGCGAGGTCGTCTGACAGCGGGAGTAACCCCGCGTACTCGCGTCGGCGTACCGGAAAGATCCCTCCCGCCCCGTCCCGGAGTACCCACAAAAAAGTGGGTACTTGGCAGCGCGCGGCCCTCGGGCGAGGCTGAAGTCGCGAGGTCAGGAGGCGCGGAGCCGGTCCAGGCGGCGGTGGCCCCAGTCGGAGAGGGGAGCGAGGAGTTCGGAGAGTTCACGGCCGAAGCCGGTCAGGGAGTAGACCGTCTTCAGCGGGAGTACGTCGTGCACCTCCCGGTGCACCAGACCGTCCGCCTCCATCTCGCGCAGCGCCTGGGTCAGCACCTTCTCGGTGAGCCCGGGCAGCCGGCGCCGCAGTTCGCCGGGCCGCTGCGGGCCTGATTCCAGCAGCCACAGCAGGGTCGGCTTCCACTTGCCGTCGATCACCGCGATCGCGGCGGTCACTCCGCAGACATTCGTGTCCTGAGCACGGCTGCGCGTCATCCTCGCCCCCTTTGTCATCAATTACCGCACATTTTACGGGAGTTGAAGCATGTCTTCGTACGACGACCAGTCCGCCGTCACCGTCCTCGGCCTGGGTCCGATGGGCCGGGCCCTGGCCGGTGCCTTCGTCGACGCCGGTCTGCGGACCACCGTATGGAATCGCACCCCCGGCAGGGAACGGGAGCTGGTCGAGCGCGGGGCGGCGGCGGCCGGGTCAGCCGAGGAGGCGGTGGCCGCCAGCCCGCTCACCGTGGTCTGCGTGGTGAACTACGACGCCTCCGACGCGGTCCTCCGCGAGGACGCCGTCACGGCCGCTCTCAAGGGCCGTACGGTCGTCAATCTCAGCGCCGATACCCCGGACCGCGCCCGCGACACGGCCGGCTGGGCCGCCGCGCACGGCATCCGCTACCTGGACGGCGCGATCATGACGCCGACCCCGACCATCGGCACGCCCGACGCGGTGTTCCTGCTCAGCGGCCCCGAGGAGGTCTACGGCGAGCACCGCCCCGTCCTCGACACACTCGGCGGCACCCACACCCACCTCGGCGAGGACATCGCACGCGCCGCCGCCTACGACGTCGCCCTGCTCGACATCTTCTGGACGGCGATGGCGGGCTATGCGCACGCGCTCGCGGTGGCCCGTGCCGAGGGCGTCACGGCACGCGAGCTGGCGCCCTTCGCGCAGGGCATCGGCGCGATCCTGCCACCGCTGTTCGAGGAGTTCGCGGGTGACGCCGATGACGGCACCTACTCCGGCGAACTCAACCCGATCACCTCGGCCGTCTCCTCCATGGCTCATATCGTCCACGCCTCCGAGGCCCACGGCATCGAGGCGAGCGTGATGCGCGCCGTCGAGGGCCAGGCCCGCCGGGCGATCGGGCTCGGGCACGGCACGGACGGGTTCATCCGGGTCACCGAGCTTCTGGGCCGCACCGCCCACTGACCCACCGCCGCAGCACCCGGAAGTCCGCGTCGGTCAGCCCGTACCGGTGATCCACGCGATGCAGCAGCGCCCGTACGGGGTGATGGGCGGCCACCCACTCCCGGTCCACGTCGGTGATCTCGTCGTCGACCCAGACGAAGGGCCGCCCGTCCGCCCAGGCGACCAGCGCCCGGGTCTTCCAGTGCAGGCCGCGTGGCTTGCCCTCGCCGCCGCCCGGCCAGTCGACCAGTGGCAGCGAGGGCAGGCCGAGCCAGGGCGCCAGGCATTCGTTGGCGTCGTCCATCCAGGTCGTGGCCCACACCAACTCGCAGTCCAGCGCGGTGAGCCGGGCCCCGAGCCCAGGATCGACGCGGGGCAGCAGCGGATGGCCGGCGCCCTCCGGCAGCGCGAACCGTGCCTCGTACTCCGGGTAGGGCCAGGTCGCCCCGAACGGGATCAGCGTCCCGTCCACATCCAGAAAAAGGAGCATCGTTCAACAGGATCGGACAAACGTGCTTGCCGCGCATCCTCTGCCCCGGTTAACGTCCCGTCCATGACTGCCGGGTCGGCCTTGTGCCGTGAGCGAGTTGGGTGCCCGGCCTCTGAGTGAGGCCGGCGCGGGCGAGAGGCCCGCCGCTTCTTTTTCTTCGCCGTAGCTCCAGCCCCGTGCACATCCGCATGGGATATCAGCGATCGAGAAAGAAGTGAGAACACACACGCATGCCCAACGACTTCAACCAGCAGGTCATCGATGAGTTCCGCGCCAACAACGGCGCGGTCGGCGGCTACTTCGAAGGCGCCCGGCTCCTGCTGCTGACCACCACCGGAGCCCGCACCGGCACCCCGCACACCACACCCCTCGGCTACCTCCCCGACGGCGCCGAACGCGTCCTCGTCATCGCCTCGGCCGGCGGTTCCCCCCGGCATCCCGCCTGGTACCACAACCTCCGCGCCAACCCCCAAGTCACCGTCGAGAGCGGCGCGTTCACGTATCCCGCGCGCGCCGTCGTCCTGGCGGGCGAGGAACGCGACCAGGCCTTCGCGCGGGCCGTCGAGGCGGAGCCGGGCTGGGCGGCGTACGAGGAGAAGGCGGGCCGCGTGATACCGGTGGTCGCCCTCTACGAGATCGAACAGGACGGCCCGCCGAATATCAGGGCCGGCTCCCTCGGCGAGGCGATCAAGGTCATCCACGACGGCTTCCGCCGTGAACTCGCCCTGATCCGCAAGGAGATGGCCGACGGCACCGCTCTCGGCGCCCAACTCCGCGTCAACTGCCTCACCTTCTGCCATGGCCTGCACTACCACCACACCGCCGAGGACATGGGCATGTTCCCGGTCCTCGCCGACCGGCACCCCGAGGCCGCGCCCGTCCTGACCCGGCTGCGGGAGGAGCACGAGCGGATCGCCGAGCTGGTGGAGGAACTGCGGGCCGCTGTGTCCGCCGGGTCGGACGCGGGGTCCGCTCACGCGGAGGTGGAACGGCTGGCGACGGAGTTGGAGGAGCATCTGACGTACGAGGAAGAGCAGTTGATCCCGCTACTGGAATCGGCCTGAGCCCGGCGGACGGCCGTTGTCTGCGGGTGCGTCGTGGCTGGTCGCGCCCGCGCGGCGGAGCCGCATATCAGCACAGCCCCGCGCCCCTATCGGGGCGCGCTGCCGGACCCGCCTCGAACGGCAACGGCCGCCCATGCACCACCTCCAGCCGCGACACCGCCCGGGTCACGACGACGTACAGCCGGTGCAGCCCCCGCTCCTCCGCCTCCGCGATCGTCGCGGGCTCGACGGCGACGACGTGGTCGTACTCGAGCCCCTTGACGAGGCTCGCGGGCACGACGGACACCCGGGCATCCTCGATCCCGGCCGCACCGAGCGCCGACCGCATCCGGTCCTCGTCCACATCGGCGGTGATGACTCCGATGGACCCTTCGCGGTCGAGCGCGGCGCGCACGGCCGCGACGACCGCACCCGGCAGATCACCGGACGCCGTCTCCCGAAAGCTCAACTCACCGTCGCCGCGCAGCGACCGGGCGGGGGCCACTTCTACGTCCAGCCGTGCCAGGAGCCGGTTCGCCAGGTCTACGACGGCCTGCGGCATCCGGAATCCGGTGGTGAGCGGGACCACGGCGGCGTCCGGTTTTCCGAGGTGGGCGAGGAGCGCGGGCCAGGATCGCGCGGCCCAGGGCGTGGTCCCCTGTGCCAGATCCCCGAGCACGGTCAGCGATCCGAAGGACGCCCGGCGGGCGATGGCCCGGCACTCCATCGGGGAGAGGTCCTGCGCCTCGTCGACGACGAGATGGCCGTATCCCTGGGGATGCTCCATGAGCCCGGCGACCTCGTCGAGCAGGACGAGATCGGCGGCCGACCAGCGTGCGCTCTTCCAGGAACGCGGCGGTCGCGCCCACAGCAGCGCCTTCTGCTCGTCGGCGTCGAACACCCCGTCGGCGGCCCCTGCCAACACATCGGCGTCGGTGAGGAGTTCGGCGACGACCTCCTCGGGGCGCACGCGCGGCCATACGGCGTCCAGGCGCTCGCCGATCGCCCGCGCCCGCTCGATCTTCCGCACCCAGGCGCCCGGCACCGCCCCCGCACGCCGCTCCGCCTGCGCCCGGATGCGCTCCACGATCCGCGTCCGCACCCGCTCCCGCCCGATGGCGTACGGCGGCTGCTCGGCCCGCACGCCCGCGACGATCCGCTGGAGCTCCTCACCGGACACCCGCCACCGGTACGAACCGTCCGGAACGGCAAGGGAGTCGGCGCTCTCGACCGACACGCGCGCGTACAGCGCCCGCCGCAGCACGTCGGCCATCCGGGCGTCGTGTTTGAGGAGGGCGGCGGCCGGCTCGTCCCTGCCGCTCACGGGATGCCTGGCGATCTCCTCGATGAGCGTGGACTGCCGTACGCCGGTCTCGCCGAGGGCCGGCAGCACTTCGGAGATGTAGGAGAGGAAGGTGCGGTTGGGCCCGAGGATGAGCAGCCCGCCGCGCCGGATGCGCTGCGGGTGGGTGTAGAGGAGATAGGCGGCGCGATGGAGACCGACGGCGGTCTTCCCTGTCCCCGGAGCGCCCTGCACGCACACCGACTCGGCGAGATCACCTCGTACGAGATCGTCCTGCTCGGGCTGGATGGTCGCCGCGATGTCCCGCATGGGCCCGACACGGGGCCGTTCGATCTCGCGGGTGACGATGCCGCTGACGCACTCCTCGCCGCGCCCGAGGTGCTCGTCCTCCAGCCCGGACAGGTCGGTCGAGTCACCGCGGCTGCCGGGCGCCCAGCCGAACCGCCGCCGGACCAGCACGCCCTGTGGATCACGGGCACTGGCCTGGTAGAAGGCCCGGGAGACGGGCGCGCGCCAGTCGACGACGAGGGGCGGGACGGCGGGGCGCTCGGTGATCCGCAACCGCCCGATGTGATAGTGCTGCCCGCCGTGCTCACTGTCGGTCCGGAAATCCAACCGACCGAAGAACAGGGGCCCTTCAGGCAGTTCCCGCATCTCCTTGGCCCGGCTGCGCAGCCGGTACCCGAGCACTTCGGCGTCGGCACCGGAGGCGGAGACGTCCTCGCCGGTGACGACATGGCCCTGGGCGCCGTCGACCATGGCGGCGAGGGCGGTGCGGCAGCGGTCATGGTGGGCGCGTTCGCGGTGGAGGGAGTCCTGGAGGGCGGGGTCGGGAGACGTCATTCCAGAAAGCGTACCGGAATAACGCAACCGAGTAACATTTCTTACCACGTATCAACTTCAGGTGAGGAACGGAAACGCGCCTTCCAGCTGCGCGAACGCCCGCTCGGCGGCCGCGATCGCATCCCGCCGCACCTCCGCCACCGACTCCCCTCCCCTGATCCGCCGCCAGTTCTCCTGCGCGAGGATCCGCCGCACGGCCACGATCTGCCCGGCGGCCAGCCGGGCGTCCAGATCCCCACCGAGCGCCTCGGCCAGCGCGGCCTCCGACCGCTCCAGATGGCCGTACATCCCCGCGACCAGGGCCGGAGTCCCGTACAGCAGCGCGTGAAACGCCACCACCTGAGGATGGTCATTCATCCCGGTGATGGGATCACCCCGCTCCAGCCCCTCCAGAAAGTGCCGCCGCAGCGCGACAAGAGGCGCCTGGCCACCCTGACCGGCAACCCGCGCGGCCTCGTCCTCGTGATCGGCGATCCGGTACAGGACGAGGTCCTCCTTCGCCGGGAAGTACCGGAACAGCGTCGGCTTGGAGATCTCGGCCGCTGCGGCGATCTCCGCCACGGAGACAGCATCGAAGCCCTTCTCCAGGAACAGCCGGATGGCGATGTCCGACACGGACTGATACATCCGCCGCTTCTTGCGCTCACGCAGGCCGATCTCGCTCATGGGGTGAGCCTACGCATCGCGGTGGCGGTGACCTCAGGGCGCGACGCCCTGCCGCCAGGCCGGAACCGTGGCGAGGTCCCAGAGGTCGTCGAAGTGCTTGATCCAGGTGGTGACGGCTTCCTCCGCGGCAGCCGTGCCCTGCCGGGACCAGACGTTGAGGTCGGTCCTGTATCCCTTCGGGTCGAAGTAGTCCTCGCCCCGGTGGTGCATCCGCACGGACAGGTCGTACAGACCGTGCAGCACCTGTACGCGGTTGAAGATGCAGATCTTGTCGCGCGGGATGCCCGGATAGCAGCGGTACTCACACTCGACGACCAGTCTGCCGGTGGCGGTGAGCCGGTCGGCGATGTCCGACAGCTTCTCCTCGTACTCCTGGCACCGCCCGGACATGCGGTCACGGAACGCCTCGTCGTCGACCGGCCGTCCGTCGTGGCCCACCTTCGCGGGGACAGTCATCTGCTGCCCGAAGTCCGGGACGAGCATCCGCACCGAGACCCTCCGGGTGGGGCCGGGGTTGTCGGACAGGTCCTCCAGACGGTGGTACAGCTCGTTGTAGAGGGTCTCGCCGGTATAGCCGAGGAAACTTATCTCCACTTTCCTGGTCTGGAAGGCCTCGCTGACGAAACTGCCGAGTTGGCTGGAGTTCACCAGCGGCCGCGCCGGCACCCGCACCGACGAGGAGAGGTCCTTCACCGCGTCGTACAGCACATAGCCGACCAGGCTGAGCAGGGCGCCACCGAGATACGCCTTGCCCTGCAGGGCGTCGCCGACCGGCTTCACGAACTGGGCGAGCAGTCCGGTGACGAAGACCGCGGCCAGCAGGACGCGGGTCACCGCGGGTTCATAGCGTTCCTGAACGCGCCTCAGCCGCCTGCCCACACTGTCGTCGGTCGATCGGCTCCCCCGCTGAAGCATGCCCCCGCCCCCTCCGCACGTCGTCCGCAACCGACGCAACGTCATATGCCCGTGGGCAAGCCACCGTTGGGTGGTGTCATGGTCTCCCTAGACCAGAGCGCGGGCAAGATAGGGGTTCGCCGTCCGGCGGTCGGGCAGGCCCAGCAACCCTTTGGCGGCAGCCAGTGTCATGGCGTAGGAATCCACGGCACGGCGTACGTTGGGAGCGTCCAGGCTCGCTCCGGTGACCAGCCGGTCGAGGTCGATGTACGCGGACCGCACGATCTCGATCCACCGGTACACACGCCAGTCCCTGCGCCAGTCACACGTGTACTCCGGGGGCAACAGGCGCTCCCACAGCCGGAACATCCGGTCGCGGATCTCCGGCCGGGTCGGGGTGAGGTGTATGTGCCGGACGAGGTCGTAGAGCGGGTCTCCGACGACCGCCATCTCCCAGTCGATGATGGTCAGCGCCAGGACGTCGTCACGGCGGACCAGGTTCCAGGGGTTGAGGTCGCCGTGCAGCAGTGCCGGCTTCCGGTCGGTCACCTCGTGGCGGGACAGGAGTTGCCTCAGACCATCTGCGTCGGGCAGCCCGAGCTGCCGCGCCAGTTGCTGGGATTCCTTCGGCAACTGCCTGACGAGAGAGATGAGTTGTTCGGTCAGCCAGCGGTGGAACCCGCCTTCGCCGGCCGCGGGGTCGACCCGCTTGTAGTCGACCTCCGTCAGCGCGGCGAGCTGGCGGACGAGCCCGTCCGCCTCATGGGGCAGCAGTCCGTGGACGGGATGGCTGGGGGGCCGCCCGATGTCATGGGGTCCGACGTACGTGTGAATGGTGAATGGGTCACCGGGATAGCCCCGACCGAGCGCGAGCCCCCTCGGCGCCGCCACCCGCGCGGGCGATTCCTCGATGGCCCGCAGCACCGCGTGCTCACTGAGAAAGCTGCGTTCCCGGCGGCAGACGCCCAGCAGCCTGCGCCGTACGACGACGGGAAATTCGATGTCCGGCACCCGGACCACCGTGTTCAGATGCGCGGTCCCCTTGAACACCTGGCCCGCCGGGGCGGCCCCTTCCGCCATCAGGGCATCCGTCACGGCGGAGTCCGGGAATTCGGGGTGCTCGGGAAGGCGTCGGTCCGGCTCCCAGGTGAAGGCCCGCGCGATCAGGTCCCGGCCCCCACCGACGCGCTGGTTCCGCGACGCCAGCCACCGGAAGAGGGCGCCTTCGATCTCCTCCTTGCTCGGCACCTTGCCGAGCCGGAGCGGTTCGGCCGCCGCCTCGAGGGCCCGGTGCACCTCCAGCGTCGCCTCGTCCAGGCTGTTCTGAGTGAAGGATTCCTCCAGCGACCGCGCGGCGCGCATCACGTCCGGGTAGACCGACTGGGCCAGCTCGAAGGCGAGGTAGCTGCGCAGGTCCCGGCCCAGACCGTTGACCGCGGCGGGGCGGGTCTCCTGCATCGCCTCCGCCCAAGCGTCGACCACCTCGGCCCGCTGATGGGACGGGTACCGCATGCGCACGAGATGTGTCGCGAGGTCGTGCAGCGGATCGCCGTAGGTCGCCAGCTCCCAGTCGACGCAGATGAGGGGCGGTTCGGCGGCGTACGGCAGGATCAGGTTGTCCCGGTGGAGGTCCGCGTGGAGCAGGCTGTACGGTCGCCGCGCCATCACGGGGACCCGCGCGGCCAGGCGGACCATGGCGTCCTCCGGGACGCCGAGCGCCGCGAACAGTCCGCCGAACTCCGCCCAGTTGGGCTGCCTGATCTGCTCGTCCGCGAGGTGCGCCAGGGTCTGCAGAAACCCCTGGCTGTCCAGATGGTTGCTCGGCCAGACCTTCGGCAGCGGAGGCAGCACACCGAGCCGCACCTGGGTCATCTGGGCGAGCAGGCCGGCCAGCGCCTTGATGAGCAGTGTGTCGACAGGCTTGCCATTGCCGCAGACGCTGGAGAGCGGAACGCCTTCCACATAGCTGTGGATAGCGAAGTCGTCCCCTTTAACGAGGCACTCCGGAACGTGCGGCAGGACCCCTTTGATGGCATCCAGGACCGTTGCCTCGTTCTCCCAGGTCCTGATCACCACAGGCAGCGCCTCGGCACGCCGGATCCGCACGGTCACGGACGTACCGGCGTCACGGTGCAACAGCCGCGCAGCGCTCTCCGGGAGCGGCAGCACATAGTTCTGGTTGTGGTGCCCGCTGATGGCTTGCCCCGCATGCTCGGCCTGCACCACGAAGGGGTACACAGCGTCGGCCGTGGCACGCTCCCCGAGAAAAGGACGGGGACGAGGCGGTGCGGCCACGGGCTGCTCCGGGTACGAGACGGAATGTATGGCAAACGGTAAGCACGGTGGTGGCATCGCGCACCACAGAATGGCCTCTGTACGGCCATGACGGGCGCATTCCACCCATCTGCATGAGACCTGCCCGAGCCCGTTCGGGGCTGGCTGGTTCTGCCTCTTGATACGTAAGAAGGCGAGCGTTTGCTCAGTCGGTGCGGTGATGCTACAGCACGCGCGTGAGCCTGCTCTCGGGCCCCTCTGGAGCATCCGTCGAGGGGTTTCCGACTACTCGGCGAGCAGCGTCCAGACCGACTCGAACCAGGACTCCATGCTTTCCACGAACACGGATCCGGGCGAGTTCTGGTCCGTGTCCTTCACGTGGTGGGTCAGCGTGGCTCCGAGACCGAGGACGTCGAGGGCATCGATTTCTTCGTCGCCGATCACCACCGGACGCCGGGTGATCCCGTACAGGCCGTGCAGCGCCTCCACTCCATTGAGCAGATAGAGCTTGAACGTCGGTGTCAGCGGCGCATGCCGGATCTGCACATCGACGGACGGCACCAGCTGCTCGGCGTGCAGTTCCCGCAGGACGTTGCGCAGCGACTCGGTGTGCCGCTCCGTGATGGCGCGCAGGCGGGCCTGCAGCCGCGGCGTGTCCTCGTCGATCTTCAAGGCCTTCGGATAGGGCAGTTGCAGGGCCCTGGACGGCAGAAGCATGCGCAGGGCGATGTGTTCCGGACGGATGAAACCGGCCCGGATGCGCTCGGCCTGAAGGCGAATGTGCGCGTCCAGGGATTCGGACGTCAACGTGTAGACATCCAGGGTGACTTCGGGCCGTTCGAACGCCTCGCTGATGAAGGGGCCCAGTGTCGCGCCGTGTCGCGACCGGGTCGCCTTGGGATCCGACGACTGGATGCGCTGAATGTTGATCACGCGCGTGCCGCTGCCCTGGCGTGGGTCGATCCACCGTTCACCCGCGAGTTCACGCAGCGCCCGCTGCACGGTGTCCCGGGAGACGCCGAATTCCTCGGCGAGATCGCGCTGTGACGGCAGGAAGGACCCAAGGGGGTAGGTCCCGTCCGTTATCCGGCTGCGGAGCTCGTCGGAGACCTTCTGGAACTCCTTGCCGCCACCCTCACCGGTCTGCTGTGCGTCCACACCTGGACCGTACCGCTCCCAGTCCGCTGACAAACCATGGTCCGGTCAACTTGGCAGTCATATTGGGCCGTTGGTTAGGGATCAACCGGACAGGGCAGACCACCTTCAATCAACCAGTCCAATTGGACGGCTGGTTGAGGTCATCCTGGAAGTGGAGGGGAGGTGGTAGGCATGCTGTCGTTCCACATGGTCATGGAGCTCCTCGAGGTCTACCTCGGGCAGCGGGCGCAGGCGCAGCTCGGCGTCGTCGGCGTGCTGCTCCTGTTCCTGGTCGGCGTGGGGATCCGGGCGCGACGGTCCGGACTGGCCGTCGGGGCCGCGGTCGTGTTCGTGGTGCTGATGACGCAGGCCTGAACACTCAGGCCCGATCACTCAGGCCCGATCACTCAAGCCTGATCCCGCACAGCATCCAGCACCGGAAACAGCGACTGCACGATCGACGTGGCTCCGGCCTCCCGCAGCAGCTTCGCCTTGCGGTTGTTACGCGCGTAGCCGAGGAAGGGAACGCCGGCGCTGCGGGCGGCGAGGTAGTCGGAGGGGGTGTCGCCGATCATCAGGGCGGCGGACGGGGCCGCGCCCATCACCGTGAGGGCGCGGTTGAGGCAGTCCGGGTCCGGCTTGAGGCGGTGGAGGTCCTGGGTGCGGCCGTAGATGTGGGGGGCGAAACAGGGGGCCAGATCGCGGCCTTGGAGGTACGCACTGACCACGCGCGGGGAGTTGTTCGTGGCGACGGCCAGGCGGGCGCCCATCGCCGTCCAGGTGCGGATCAGCACGTCGGCGTACATGGTGGGCATCGCCGAGGACACGGCCCGCAGTTCCTCCAAGGTGAGACGTTCCTCCAGCGCGGCGACCAGGTCGCTGCGGGGGTGCCGAAGGTCCACGGCGCGCAGGACTACATGTGGGTCCAGCGACTTGCGCTCCTCCTCCGTAACCAGGCCGTGCAGGCCCTGGCCCTCCAGCCAGTCCACCAGGTCCACCGCCACGCGTTCCGCCGAGTGCCCGGCGAACAGCCGGCAGACGGGGCCGTCGAAGTCCCAGAGCACGACCCGGGCAGGTTTGATCAGCTCACGGAGCTTTTTCAGCTGCTCCGCGTCGGGCTCGTTCTCTGCTGCCACCGGATCGGTCTGCGTCGTATCAGAAGTCACTAGGGAAGTGTCAGGTCCGTGGTGATGGTTTCCCAGAGGGCGTCGAACCACTTCTGGGATTCCTCCACGAATGCGGCGTCGCGCTGGCCGGCCCGCCGGACGAAGGAGAAGAGGAGGGATTCGGTGCCCAGGGTGTCGTACATGTCGAGGGTGCCGGAGTCCGTGGGCTCCTCGCGGCGCGTGATCATGTAGTACGCGATCAGCGCCTCGGCCCCGTTGAGCAGATACAGCTTGACCGGCGGGGTGAAGGGCAGGGCGCGGAAGGTTACGTGCACGTCGATGCCGTGCGAGGAGCGCAGGGCCAGCAGGTTGTGGCGCAGGACGTGGCCCTGGGCGTTGCGCATGGACAGCCAGCGGTCGTGCACCGACTCGTCGTCGCCGTCGACCGGCGCCGGGAAGGCGAGCGTGATGTCCCGGGAGGGCAGCAGGATGCGCACATCGATCGACTCGGGGCGCACCTTTCCCTCATGGATCTCGCGCAGGGGCGAGCTCAGGGCCAGCATCAGGGTCTCGGCGGTCAGACAGGCCGCGTCGACGCGCACGTGCGGCTGCGAGAACGCGTCCGCCAGACGCGGCGCCAACCCGACCATCGTCGGCTGGGGCTCGCCCAGCACCGGGGCCGGCTCGGCGACACGGGGCGGACTGCCCTTGCTGACATTGCTCAGGAGACCGTCGTCCTGGAGCGCCCGGAGGGCCTGGCGCACGGTGCCGCGCTCCACGCCGAACTCCTCGGCGAGGTCGGCCTGGGTGGGCAGGCGGTCGCCCGCCTTGAGTTCTCCGGCGCGGATCCGCTCCCGCAGGGCGTCGGCGATCTCCTGGGGCGACATTCTGTTGCCGTTCACGTTCACTGCCACGTTCTCCTGGGTCACGACCAAACGCTACAACTGCGATCCATCTAGGGGGAGTTATCTGGGAGTTGTTTATGAGTAGGTACCAACTGGGGACAACATAGTCAGAGATGGTCGCCAACTTAACCAAGTTGGCGGAAGTTTTGCCTCCCCATCCGGGGACGCCACCCACGCACCCCCCACCGCTCGTCCCGCCGCCCAGGAAGCCCGAAGGGGGAAACACCGTGCCTGCCCTCGCCCTCATCTCCGCAGTGTTCGTCGTCGGCTTCGAACAGATGGTCCAGTGGAAGTACGGCGCCACCGGCATCCTCGGACTGCTGCTGCTCACCATCGGTATCAAGGCCAAGAGCCCGGCGCTCAGCTCCATCGGCGCCGTCATGCTCGCGGTGCTGGTCTCGGGGCCCGCTCTATGAGGTCGGATCACACCGCGGACCATCCTGTGGGAGACGTCAGCTCGTGAGCACCAGCTCCGAACTGATCGTCTCCCACAGTGCGTTGAACCACAGCTGCGACTGCTCGACGAACGTGGTGTCACGTAAGCCGCCGCCCTGCTCGAAGGCGAACAGCATGGACTGGGAGCCCTCGGCGTCGTACATCTCCAGGTGCTCGTGCTCGATCTCCTGCTCGCGTCGCGTGAGCGTGTAGTAGGCGAAGAGCGCCTCCGTGCTGTTGAGCAGGTACAGCTTCACGGGCGGGGTGAAGGGCAGGGCGCGGAACGAGACATCGACGTCGATGCCGTGCGAGGAGCGCAGGGCCAGCAGGTTGTGCCGCAGGACCTGGCCCTGGGCGTTGCGCTGGGAGAGCCAGCGGCGGTGCACGTAGTCGTCGTCGGTGGGATCCACGGACGACGGGAAGGCCAGATCGATGTCGCGGCTGGGCAGCAGGACCCGGACGTCGACCTTGGCCGGTTTCAGCTGTCCGGTGTGGATCTGGCGCAGTGGTTCGCCGATGGCGAGGGTGAGGTTGATCGAGGTGAGGCACAGCGCGTCGATCTCGACATGCGTGCCGGCGAACGCGGCCGCGATGCGGGGGGCCAGCGCCACCATCGTGGGCAGGGGCGGGGCCCCCGGGCCGACCAGCGCCCTGCTCAGATCGGGTGCGACGGTGGCCGGGCTGCCCTTGGAGACGTTGGTGAGCAGGTGCTCCGACTGCAGGATGCGCAGCGCCTGCCGTACGGCCCCCCGCTCGACGCCGAACTCGTCGGCCAACCTGGCCTGCGTCGGCATGCGTTGGCCGGGCCGCAGCTCACCCGACCTGATGCGGGCGCGCAGCTCGTCGGCCACCTCGTGATGTGACTTGGGTGGCGCCTGTGACCTCGCCCGTCCATTGACGGCGGCGTGTTTCGGGTCCACGACCAAACAGTACAACTTCTCGCCATCTTACGTCAGTTCAAAGAAAGGTGGTTATGAGACGCTTCCAAGCGGAGATAAGTACAGTGGAGTTGGTCACCAACTTGAGCAACATGGTCAAGACTTCAAGGGGTTGGCCACCAGCGTCGGGTCCTTCGACCAGGTGGACGGTCCACAGCAGGGTTCCGCCTCACCGTCCCAGGGCCACCCGTCCCGAAGGAGGGACCGACATGCCGCTCGCCGCCATCGTCCTCGCCGCTCTCGCCGTCGCATTCGAGCAGCTCATCGAGTGGAAGTACGGCCCGATGGGAATCATCGGCTTCGTCGCACTGGCCGTAGGGATCAAGGCCAGGAACACCGTCTTCGGCGGTATCGGCGCGGTCATCCTCGTGATGCTGCTCGCCCAGCACGGCTGAGCACCACACCGGCCGCCCCGTCCAGGACCGACTGACCGGGCTCCCTTCCGGAGGGGAGCCGGGAGCCCGGACAGTCCGCACCAAACGCACAGCCACAACTGAACACCGACAACTGAACAGCAGCGACAGCTGCACACACCAGCACAGCCACAACTGAAGAGCTCCACAACTGAAGAGCACAGCTACGGATGAACGGTCCGTCGTCGTCGGCAGAAAGGAGACCTCAGAACATGTCCGGGCACCAAGGCCGCCTGGACGTACGCAGCAGGGCGTCGGCCATCTTGGCGGCGCCCGCTCGTTCTTCCTGGACCCGCCCCAGCGCGGCCAGCCGCACGGCGGACTCGTCACCCAGCCACAGGGCCGCCAACTCGCCCACGTCGAGCGTGAGTTCGGCGGACGCGGCGGTGGGCGCACAGCCGGCCCCCTCCGGCGAGGCATCGAGACGGTACCGCCCGCCGCTGAACCCGCCCGCATCCCGTACGTCGACGACGAGCGACCCTTGCCCCTCGTACGTCCGCGCCTCCAGGGCCCGTACGACATCGAGGATCCGCACCCACAGCCAGTCCGACTGCCCGGCGATCCGGGCGGCACGCGGGTCGGGCAGCAGGAGCGGAAGCAGATCGTCCGGGGCCCGCCAGCCGCTCTTCACCGTCGTGATCCAGTCGATGGAGCAGAGGTAGCGCCACAGGGCCCGCTCGGCCCCCGGAGTCGTGGTGATCAGCCAGTCCACCTGGGCCGTGTTGTGCGGCTGCTTGTCGTGCCAGTTGTCGTCCGACCGGTACGACACCAGCCCCTCGACCTCGCCGGCCGCCGACCGGTACACGGCGAAGTGGGGCTCGGTCCACGACTCCTCGAAGAGTACGACGCCGGTCTTGAGCTGCCACCACAGGTCGTCGCGGCTGACGGCGCCGGGCTGACTCCGCCGCAGCCGCTCATGCAGCTCGGGGCCCAGCTTGCGCACCTCGTCGCCGTCGACGAGGTCGATACGTCCGCCGTCCTCCGGCCCCGCCCACCGCGGGTCCAGGCCGGTCCGCGGTACGTCGACCGTCCACTCGCTCATCCAGGTGGCGGGCCCGAAGCCGTACCGCCCGTAGATCGGATACTCGGCGGCGATCAGGGTCGCCACCACATCGCCCCGCTCCTTCGCCGCGGCGAGATCCCGGTCCATCATCCGGGTCAGCAGACCCCGGCGCCGGTGAGTGGCGGTGACGGTGACGCCCGAGATGGCATCGGCCGGGACCGGCGTACCACCGACCGCCGTCAGCTCCTGCGCGAACGACTTGAACGTGGCGACACACCGGCCCCCGTCGAAGCCCCCGAGAAAACGCCCGTCTTCGAACCGGCGACGACGGACCTCCACCTCCTCCTCCGGCGGCGTCGGCCGCTGCAGAAACCCGGTCTTCACCGCACGCAGCCAGTCCGGGAACTCGGCTTCGGTGATCGGACGGACGTCGATGTCGGCGCGGCGGCTCATGGGATCACGGTAGGCATACGACGGTGAGGGTGTCGCGGGGTTTTACCCGCCCCCCGCGTCACGTCAGCAGGTCGTCCACCTGTGCCTCGCCCTCCCGGTACCGGCGGGCGATCTCGCCGCTGCAGTCGTCGGCGGTGCGCTGGAGGCGCTGTCGGCGGTGGGAGACCTGCTGCTCGTAGCGGACGAGGCGGCCCATGGCGGTGTTGAGTTCCAGGTCGGTGCGGGCGCCGAGGTCGGAGAGTTCGACCTCGGCGAGCATCTCGGCGGCCAGCTGCCGGTACTCCTCGCTGTACGGCGTCCCCAGCGTCACATGGCGGGCGGAGGAGCGGTGGCGGGCCGGGGCGTCGGTGAGGATCTCCGGGAGCCGGTCGACGACGGACGTCTGCCCGGCCGGTCCGCGCCGTGCCAGTTCCGCCCGCAGGATGTCGATACGGCCCTGCAGCAGCCGCCGTACATAACTCAGGTCCGCCTCGTCCCGCTGTGCGTCGCGGCGCAGTGTGCGCAGCTCCGGCAGGCTCAGCGAGGCCAGGTCGGGGTCGGCCGGCTCGGCGGCCAGCTGCGGCCACAGGCTCGGGCTCGGACTGTCGGTGCGCTGCGTGGGCGGCCGCAGACGCGCGACGTCCGCCGCGCTGACCGTCGGCGGCTGCCCCGTACTCGGTGTGCTCATCTGCCTCAACCGTCCCCTCGACCGGCGTGTGGAAGCATCGTGCCACCCCAAGTGGCCAGTATGTGAATGAGTGCCCCCGATCAGCCCCAGATGGGGGGTTTGGAGCTGTTGCCGCTGGAGTGTGCTCAAGTGTGTTCTGGTGGGCAGGAGCGAGTGTCGGTGGTCTGGTCTGGTCTGGTCTGTGCGTGCGTCAGTCATGGGTGGGCCCTTCGCGGGGGAACGGATGTTCCTGCGTCGAATGTGTGACCTTTGCTGTCGGGCCTCGTTGGATGCGGTGACGGGATCTTCGGGCGGGGCCGGACAGGGGGTGACGGGTGGGCGGGCTGCGGTCACCGGCCAAGTCGTTCGTCGCGACCGGCCCGAGCGGTGTCGCCGTGCGGACCCGCCTCAAGGACCTGACGCCGCAGGACGAGAACGTCCTCGGACTGGTCGGCGCGCATCTCGGTTCGCTCGCCTCGACGGACCTCAAGGCCCGCTGCACAGAGGGTCTGGAGCATTCCGCGGACGCGTGGGCCGTGCGCAAGCGGGAGCTGGCGGCAGTGTCGTCGTCACGGTGGGCGGGCAGCATCACCAAGGCCACCCATGATCAGTGGGCGCTCGCCCGTCGCTGCCAGTGGGCCCACATCCAGGGCCTGGAAGCGGGCATCGCCACGATCGCGCACCGGTTGTCGCTCCCGGTCGGGGAGAAGGGCAGCAAGAAGACACCGGGCGGCTACCGTTCCCGTCAGGAGTGGCACGCCAAGAACCGCCGCCTGCACGTCCTCGAAGACCGGCTGGCCGCCGAGCAAGCCGACCGTAAGGCCGGGATCGTGCATGTGGTCAGAGGCGGCAAGCGCATGGCCCGCACCCGCCACCACCTCGACACGGCCCAGCTCACCGAGGGCCAGTGGCGCAGGCAGTGGGAAGCCGAACGCTGGTTCCTCGCCGCCGACGGCGAGTCCCAGAAGCGGTACGGCAACGAGACCATCCGCGTCACCCCTGACGGCGAGGTGAGCATCAAGCTTCCCGCACCGCTGGCAGGGCTGGCGAACGCGAAGCACGGCCGCTATGTGCTGACCGCCCGTGTGAGCTTCCCGCACCGGGGACCGGAGTGGGCCGACCGCATCGAGGCAAACCGGGCCGTCGCGTACCGCATTCACCTGGATGTGGCACGCGGGCGCTGGTACCTCACCGCATCCTGGCAATACCAGGCGGCGCAGACGATCCCGCTTCAGGCCGCCCTGGCCCAGGGCGTGATCGGCGTGGACACCAACGCCGACCACCTCGCCGCCTGGCGCCTCGATGTGCACGGCAACCCGACCGGCAGCCCGCGCCGCTTCTTCTACGACCTGTCCGGCACCGCCCAGCATCGCGACGCCCAGCTCCGTCACGCCCTCACGCGGTTGCTGAACTGGGCGAAGACCTGTGGCGTCACCGCGATCGCGGTGGAAGACCTGGACTTTCGTGCGGAGAAGAGTCGGGAGAAGCACGGCCGCAAGAAACGCTTCCGACAGCTGATCTCCGGCATGCCCACCGGGAAGCTCCGCGCCCGGCTCACGTCGATGGCCGACCACACAGGCATCGCGATCATCGCCGTGGACCCGGCCTACACATCCCGATGGGGCGCCCAGCACTGGCAGCGCCTGCTGACCTCGAAGAACCGCACCACCACGCGCCACGACGCAGCCGCCGTGGCGATCGGAAGGCGCGCCCAGGGACACCCGATCCGGCGACGGACGGCACCGCCCCACGACGACCGGAGTGATCGTCGTGGGCATCGGACCGTCCAGGCCCGACCGGAGGTCCCCGGGCGGGAGGAAACCCGCCCCCGCATTCCCGGACCACGCACCAGATGCGTGCCGCCCGGATGCGGAGCGAACGCGGGAGACCAGAACGCCCAACACCGTTCGGGGCGTTCGGCTGAGCATGAGTCCTGGCAACAGGACTCACTCCCGCTCAGTCTCTAGGAACGGTTAAGGAGCGATACGCACCGCCCGAGGGCCACTCGTGACCGCAGGGCATCATGGGTGCATGCGTGCAGTAGTGCAGAGGGTCGACGGCGCGAGCGTCGTCGTGGACGGCGAAACGGTCGGGGAGATCATCGGCGAGGGACTGTGCGTCCTGGTCGGCGTCACCCACGAGGACACCAAGGAGAAGGCCGCCCAACTCGCCCGCAAACTCTGGTCGATCCGCATGCTGCAGGACGAGAAGTCGTGCAGCGACATCGACGCCCCGCTCCTCGTCATCAGCCAGTTCACGCTGTACGGCGACGCCCGCAAGGGCCGCCGGCCCACCTGGAACGCCGCCGCCCCCGGCGACATCGCCGAGCCCCTCGTCGACGAGGTCGTCGCCCAGCTGCGCACCTTGGGTGCGACGGTACAGACGGGCCGTTTCGGTGCGCGGATGCGGGTGAATCTGACGAACGACGGCCCGTTCACGGTCCTGCTCGAAATCTAGGCCTCTACAACACCTAGGGCCCTACGGCATCTAGGGCTCTACGACCGCTTCCTGCGCCGCGGCCGTCGTATCCGCCATGAGCCGCGCGTCCACCGGCACGTTCCGCTTCACCAGCGCCAGCGCGACCGGCCCCAGCTCGTGATGGCGTACGGACGTGGTCACGAAACCGATCTTGCGCCCATCGGGCCCGTCGTCCGCGAGCCGGAGCTCCGTGCCGTGCGGCGGCAGGTGCACCTCGCTGCCGTCCAGGTGGAGGAAGACCATGCGGCGCGGGGGCTTGCCCAGGTTGTGCACACGGGCGACCGTCTCCTGGCCGCGGTAGCAGCCCTTCTGAAGGTGGACGGCCGTGCCGATCCAGCCCAGCTCGTGCGGGATGGTGCGGTGGTCGGTCTCGAAGCCGAGGCGGGGGCGGTGGTGCTCGACGCGGAGGGCCTCGTACGCCAGGATCCCGGCCGCGGGGCCGGCCTTCTCGGCGTACGACTCCAGGTCCGCGCGGGGGAGGAAGAGATCACGGCCGTACGCCGTCTCGCGTACGACGACGCCGTCCGGCACCTCGGCGATCGAACCGGCGGGCAGTTGGACGACCGCGAACTCGTCCGTGCGGTCGGCGACTTCGACCCGGTAGAAGAACTTCATCGATTCCAGGTACGCGATCAGCGCCTCCTGGGTGCCGGGCTCGACGTGGGCCCAGGTCGTCGATCCGTCGTCGACCAGGTACAGCGCGTGCTCGATATGGCCGTGCGCCGACAGGATCAGCGCTTCGGTGGCCTGGCCCGCCGGCAGGTCGGTGACGTGCTGGGTGAGCAGCAGGTGCAGCCAGCTCAGCCGGTCATCGCCGGTGACGGTGACGACACCGCGGTGCGAGAGGTCGACGAAGCCGGTGCCTTCGGCGAGGGCGCGCTGCTCGCGGAACAGATCGCCGTAGTGGGCGGCGACGCCTTCGTCCACGCCCTCGGCGGGGACGGCGCCGGGCAGAGTCAGCAGAGGGCTCTTCATGGGACCCAGCCTACGACCCTACGAATTGGTAGTTGAATTCTTGAGCGTGCAGTCGCGGCACCGGCCGAAGATCGCGAAGTGCTTCATGTCCGTGTCGAAGCCGAACGTCTCGCGCAGCTTGGCGGTGAACTCGGCGGCGACGGACACATCGGCCTCGATGACGTTCGTGCAGTCGCGGCAGACGAGGTGGATGTGGTGGTGCCGGTCGGCGAGGTGGTACGTGGGCGCCCCGTGCCCCAGGTGGGCGTGGCTGACCAGCCCGAGCTCCTCGAGCAGCTCCAAGGTCCGGTACACCGTCGAAATGTTGACCCCCGACGCCGTCTTCCTCACTTCCACGAGGATGTCGTCGGGGGTCGCGTGCTCAAGGGTGTCCACGGCTTCGAGCACGAGTTGCCGCTGCGGGGTCAGCCGGTAGCCGCGCTGCCTCAGATCGCTCTTCCAGTCGGTGCTCACCACACCGTCGAGTCTAGAGCCACTTCCGACAAGCCCTACTTGAAGAATGCGATTCCGTCGTCAGGCATGTCGTCCGGGAGGGCCTTGGCCCAGCGCTCGACGTCCTCGGGGGTGACGACCTTCTTCAGATGCGCCGACATGTAGGGGCGCAGCTCGACCTCGGGCGTCTGCTTCTCTCCGACCCACATGAGGTCGCTCTTCACATAGCCGTAGAGGCGCTTGCCGCCGGTGTACGGGCGGGAGGCGCCGGTCCGTGCCACCGCGTCCGTCACCAGGTCGATCTGGGGCTTCTTCTCGGCCAGGTCGCCGTACCAGATCTCGACGACGCCGTCGTCGCGGACCATCGTGACCTCGACCTTGCGGTCGGCGTCGATGCGCCAGTAGCCGGTCTCGGACTCCAGCGGACGGACCTTGTTCCCGTCGTTGTCCAGCACCCAGGTGTGGGACCGGTACTCCAGGAAGTCCCGGCCGTCATGGCTGAAGGAGACCTCCTGGCCGAAGTTGCACTTCTCGGCGCCCGGGAAGTCGTGCACACCTGCGCCGGCCCAGTCGCCGAGCAGGAAGGCAAGGGGGACCAGGTCCTTGTGGAGGTCGGACGGGATCTCGATCATGAGCGGGGCAATTCCTCGGTGGGGGTCAGCGCTGGCCCTGGTACAGCTTCTTCACGGTCAGCCCGGCGAAGGCGAGGACGCCGACGCAGACAAGGGCCAGCAGGGCTTCGAAGAAGATCACCACGAAATGCTCCTCGGTGAGCGAGAGTACGCGTTGCACAAGACCGGGCCCCAGCTTACGCGGCCGGGGCCCGGCTCTCTCCGTGAGGTACGCCCTCGCGGGGGTCAGGCGAGCAGCTGGCTCTGCAGCATCACCGTCTGCTGGAACGGAACCGCCTCGGCCGCGCCCTTCCGGGACTGGACGATCACGGCGAGGACGTCACCGGCGGCCAGGTACGCCTGCCGGTCGTGCTCGGCGCCGTACGGCTTCGTCTCCGTGTACACCGAGCGCTGGATCTTGTCGACCGGGGTCGCCTGCGGGAAGTCCTCGTCGAAGATAGACGCCCCGGCGCCGCGCAGCAGACGGTCGGGGCCGTTGGACGAGGCGGTGTTCGTGAACAGCTCGTCCACGACGGCCGCGGTGTCGAACTGGAGGAGGTAGATCCGCGTGTGTGTGCCGTCGCCGGTGGTCCAGCCGCGGGCCGCGATGTGCCTCAGGCCGTTGTCGGTCAGCTCCTGCGCGAACTCCGCACGCTCCTCCTTCTCGTACGCCGCCAGGAAGTCCTTCGTCGCCAGCCAGCCGTCCTCGCCGCGCAGCGCCTTGTCCTCCTCGGCGCCCCTGGGGGCGGGCAGCACGAGGGTCCGCAGGTCGGCGTGGTGCGCGCCGGCCTTGTTGGCCTGGGCGAAGGTCTCGGGGCTGCCGGAGGGCAGCGGCGGTCTCTCCAGCCGCGGGTAGTCCCACCGGCCGTCCGACTCCGTCGCCAGTCCCGGTACGTCCGTCCGCTCCATCCGCGTGATCCCGTACGCCGCCGATGCCCCGACCGCCGCGAAGACCACCACGGCGGCGGTCCAGCGCAGTACGGCACGCAGGACCCGGCGGTCCTTGGGAGCGGGGGGTACCGGGGGCGGGCCGTAGGGCTGGAGCGGGACGAGGGGCGGGGCCGCGGGAGGCAGCGGGGGCAGGAGGGGCTGCGGCTTCTCCACGACGGATTCCGTCGGTTCCGTGGTCCTGGGCTGCTCGGTCATACCGCCTCCCCCGGTTCGGCGATGCGGTCGAGCTGCTCGGCGAGGAGCATCGCGACTCCCTTGGTGTCGAGTGCCTTGACGCCGTCGGCGGTGGCGGTGACCAGGACGTCGCCCTGGTACGCGGAGCAGTACATGGCCTCGAGGTCCGTGTCGTCGTCCTCGGGCGGCAGGAAGCAGTGGGCGTTCTTGTGGCCCTTGACCTCGGGGCCCTTGCGGAAGATGTCCAGGGCGTCGAGGAACTCGTTCTGGTACGTGGCCAGGTCCCGCACGGCCGCCCGGCTCTCCATCTGCGCCAGCACGATGCTCACCGTGTAGACGTCGAGGTTCTCGCTGTGGGAGTAGGGCTCCTGGCTGAGGTAGCTGCGCATCGCCATGCCCTTGACGCGCTGCCGGTCGATCTCCTTCTCCAGCTGCCTGCGCTGGGTGCGGGGCAGGTCGGCGAGCGCCTCCTTGCGCAGGGCGGTCGCCTGGGCGCCGCCGAGCTCGGCGTCGGAACCGAACTCGCCGAGGTCGGGACCGCGGGTCCAGCTGCCGGTCGTGCCGTACGGCACGAGCAGACCGGCGAGCCCCTTGGCGGTGGCCGCCTTCTCGTCCCCGGCCGTGGTCTTCGGGAACGTCCAGACGGGGGCGCCTGCGGCACGGTCGGCGTCGTTCACGGTCACCGCGGTGTAGCCGACGCCGGTGACGAGGGCGCCGGCGACGACGAGAGAGCCGGTCACCGCGGCGATACGGCCCCGGAGGAAGGGCTTCTTGGCGGGCGGCGGTGCGGAGAGCTCGTCGGGCGGGCCGGGCTCGACGGGAAGGCCGGACTCGACGGCCGGCGCGCTCTGAACCGGCTCGCTCTGAACCGGCTCGTTCTGGTGCTCGGTCACAGCCGCTCCATCTGCCGCTTTGCGAGGTCCATGATCTTCTTCTTGCTGATCGGCTCGGCGCCGTAGACCCACATCTCCATGGCGATGTCGCCGCGCCAGGCGTGGGCCTCCGCGCTGTACACCGGCAGGTAACCGGCCTCGCGCTCGGGCTCGGTGTAGACGTACGCCATGCCGTTCCCGGTGCCGGGGAGGGTCCAGCTCTCGTTGGCGCCCTCGGCGTCCGCCCAGTGCTGGCTGTTGTCCACCGAGCCGGCGGCCGCGAGGGCCTCCTCCTGGCGGAACTGGATCAGCCGGATCTCCACCGTGGTCGTACCGGACTCCCAGCCGGTGACGGCCGCCCGGCGGAACTCTTCGCCGATGAGGTCGCCGAACTTCCGGTCCGGCTTCTCGTAGGTGTCGGCGTAGGCGGCCAGGTCCATCCAGCCGTCGCCGGGCAGCCAGTCGGCGTCCTGCGCGCCGGCCGGCTTCTTCAGCAGCAGCTTGCGCAGGTCACCGTCGGTCTTCACCCGGCGGTCCTGGGCGGCGGACAGCGGCTCCGGTTCCTCGCCCCTCGCCTGCGGCAGCGTCGGCTGGGAGAGCGAGGGCAGTTTCGTCGGCTCGCGGTCCGCCTGCACGAGGTAGCCGGTGCAGGTACCGGCGACCAGGCCGAGGGCGGCGGCGCCTGCGATCAGCAGGGCCGTACAGCGTAATTCCAAGACGTCCCCCCACAGAACGTAAGTGCGCATTCCTTATGCGCGCTCACAGGGACTCTTGGTCAGCCGACGGAGTTGTAAGGGCGTTGATTACGATTCGGGCATGGCGAAGAAGCTCGTGATCAAGGTGACGGCCGGGGCGGATTCCCCCGAGCGGTGCTCGCAGGCGTTCACGGTGGCGGCGGTGGCTGTCGCCAGCGGTGTCGAGGTCTCCCTCTGGCTGACGGGGGAGTCCGCGTGGTTCGCCCTCCCCGGCCGCGCCGCCGACTTCGAACTCCCCCACGCCGCCCCGCTCCCCGACCTCCTCGACTCCCTCCTCGCGGGCGGCCGCGTCACCCTGTGCACCCAGTGCGCCGCCCGCCGGGACATCACGGAGAAGGACGTCATCGAGGGCGTACGGATCGCGGGGGCGCAGGTGTTCGTACAGGAGGCGCTGGGCGAGGAAACACAGGCACTGGTGTACTGACCTGCATCGATTTCGCCCCCGCCGCCCCTACCCGTCCCATCCCCCAGGGGCTCCGCCCCTTCAACCCCGCCAGGGGGCTCCGCCCCCTGGACCCCCGCTCCTCAAACGCCGGAGGGGCTATTCATAGCCCGTCCGGCGTTTGAGGACGAGGCCGTTCAGGCCGAAGCGGGGGTCTGGGGGCGCAGCCCCCAGGGATGGGACGGGTAGGGGCGGCGGGGGCCAGAAAAACCACGCCTACCCCTACTGCCGTCGCCGCTTCCCGTCCAACTCGTCCCACCACTCGTCGGACTTCGGGTCGCCGGACGGATCGTCCCACCAACGGTCGTCGGGGCCACGGCGGTTGGCGACCATCGCGGCGAGGGGCGGGATGACCATCGCCACCACGCACATGCCCACGGCCACGGGGATCGACCAGAGGCGTACGACTCCCCACGCCAGGACGAAGAGCGCGATGCAGGTCCCCATCATGGCGAAGTAGAGGTGTCGTCGCCGTGCGTACATACGACCAGGGTAGGTCCGGGCACGCGGAAGGGCCGTACCCCCGGTGTCCAACCCGTGGGGTACGGCCCTTCCGTCGGTCGTGTCGTGGTTCAGACCGCGATCGCTACCTCCGCCAAGCCGCCCTGCTGGGCGACGACGGTGCGGTCGGCGGTGGCGCCGCCCGGCACCAGGGCGCGGACGGTCCAGGTGCCCTCGGCCGCGTAGAAGCGGAACTGGCCCGTCGCGGAGGTCGGGACCTCCGCGGTGAACTCGCCGGTCGAGTCCAGCAGACGGACGTAACCCGTCACCGGCTCGCCGTCACGGGTCACCTGACCCTGGATGGTGGTCTCACCGGGCTTGATCGTCGAGGCGTCGGGGCCGCCGGCCTTCGCTCCACACATGTCGAACTCCTTGAGGGGTAAAGGTCGGGGCTTACTTGTTGGCGCCGAGCTCGATCGGCACGCCGACGAGGGAGCCGTACTCGGTCCAGGAACCGTCGTAGTTCTTGACGTTCTGCACATCGAGCAGCTCGTGCAGGACGAACCAGGTCAGCGCGGAGCGCTCACCGATACGGCAGTAGGCGATGGTGTCCTTGGCCAGGTCGACGTTCTCCTCGGCGTAGAGCTCCTTGAGCTCCTCGTCCGACTTGAAGGTGCCGTCGTCGTTGGCGTTCTTCGACCACGGGATGTTGCGGGCGGACGGGACGTGACCCGGACGCTGCGACTGCTCCTGCGGCAGGTGCGCGGGGGCGAGCAGCTTCCCGCTGAACTCGTCGGGCGAGCGGACGTCGACCAGGTTCTGCGAACCGATGGCGGCGACCACGTCGTCACGGAAGGCGCGGATGGACTTGTCCTGCGGCTTGGCCTTGTAGTCGGTCGCCGGACGCACCGGCACCTCCTCGACCAGCTCGCGGGCGTCCAGCTCCCACTTCTTGCGGCCGCCGTCGAGCAGCTTGACGTTCTCGTGGCCGTAGAGCTTGAAGTACCAGTAGGCGTACGAGGCGAACCAGTTGTTGTTGCCGCCGTAGAGGATCACCAGCGTGTCGTTGGCGATGCCCTTCGCCGACAGGAGCTTCTCGAAGCCCTCCTGGTCGATGAAGTCACGGCGTACCGGGTCCTGGAGGTCCTTGGTCCAGTCGATCCGGATGGCGCCTCGGATGTGGTTCTTCTCGTACGCGGACGTGTCCTCGTCGACCTCGACGATCGCGATGTTCGGGTTGTCGAGGTTGGCCTCGACCCAGTCGGCATCGACCAGGACGTCGCTGCGGCTCATGCTCTTTCTCCTCCGGGGCAGTTGCGGCGGGGCGTGCGAGTGAGAGGGGCGCGCGGTCCAGGAGCCGGACGGCGCACGAATGCCCTGGGCAGGGCGCGGGGAATGCGGAAGGCTGCGCTTCCGCTCAGAAGGTGCGACAGAGCATGGCGGCGACGCGGCACAGGTCTACTGCCCGCCGCTTCGTGAGGTCCGCCTGTCGCTTCATGGGCTTGAGCTTAGGGACGGACAGGTGGGCATGTCACCGGTGTGTCGTATTTTGAGACGCGATCGTCCGGGATGTGGGATGAGATGAGTGAAGGGGCGGGCCCGGAAGGGATTCCGGGCCCGCGTATCCCTCGTCACATCTGCGGTACGGACGTCCGCGTCTCGCCCTTCGGACTGCCCTGGTGATGGCCGCTGACGTCCTACCCGGCGAGCCGGACGTTCGAACCCTTCACCCCGATCTCCACACCGTCCTGCGCGGCCTGGACCCGGTCCAGCTGGATGCCGCCGGGCAGGTCGTCGATCTGCTGCTCGAAGTCGGTGATCTCCCTGACCTCGTTCTCCGCGGTCCGGACGCCGCCGAACGACGGGAGCTTCTCGGCGCGCACCTTCACGGTGTTGTCGCCCTCGACCGTGACGGTGCTGAGGACGGAGACCGGCTCGGGCAGCTTCGTGCCGAGCACGGTCGCCTCGACCGAGACCTTGATCTTGCCGTTGCCGCCGTCGGAGAGGCCGACGATGTTCGCGGTGACGCCGGGGGCGATCTCGGTGGGCTCCGACTGGGCGGTCTTCAGCAGCTCGGCGTAGGAGATGGTCGCGGTGCCGGTGGCGGTGGCCGCGGTGGCGGAGCTGTAGTCGCCGGAGAACTCGACGCCCTTCATGTTCGCCTGAAGATCGCCGATGGTGATCTTCTCGGCGCTGTCGCCCGCCGGGGCTTCGTAGTTCTTGATGCCGATCTCGACATCGTCCAGTTCGCCGCCGAGGACCTGGGTGAGGAAGGGGAAGCCCTTGATGGAGACGTCGGGCTTGGCGGCGAGGTTCTCCGTGGTCTGGAGCTTGCCTGCGGCCTCGTCCTCGGCGAAGTTCACGGCGAGGCGGTCGGCGGCTACGAAGAGGCCGCCGAGGATCACGACGACGATCAGCAGTATTCGCAGTGCGCGCATGTTCGGGGTTCCCCCACCTCGGCGGTCATCAAGGACGACGGTCACGGTCACTGACGACCGGGTGGCCGTCCTGCGCGAGAGTAACCCCGGGGCAAGGGGTGAGCGGGGAATTGTCGATCAGCTGTGACAGTCGGTCAGGTGTGACGGTCGCTCAGGTCGGGCAGTCGCTCAGGTCGGGCAGTCACTCAAGTCGGACAGGAGCGACGCCGCTCAGCCCAGCGCCCGCCCCAGCAGGTACACCGCCGGTGCCGCCGCCGCCAGCGGCAACGCGACCCCGGCCGTGAAGTGGACGAAGCGGGACGGGTAGTCGTAGCTCGCGACCCGGTGGCCGATCAGGGCGCAGCCGCCCGCAGCCGCGCCGAGGAACGCGCCGTTCGCGCCCAGACCCGTCATGCCGCCAACCGCGATGCCCGCGCCGGCCGCGGCGAGGAGGGAGACGATCACGGACGCCGGGGTGGGCAAGGGAAGAACCCGGGCCAGGATCGCCACGGCCACCGCCGCGGCGCCGACCGTGACCGCGTCCGTGTCGGCCGCGAAGTAACCGGCCGCGATGATCGACAGCGCCGCCGCGGCGACGGTCGCCATCAGGCCGTACATCCGCTCGTCCGGCTCGGCGTGCGACCGCAGTTGCAGGACCAGGGCCAGCAGCACCCACACACCGAGCGTGCCGAGGATCGCCGCGGGCGCGCGGTCGGCCGCCACCAGCGCGACATCCGCGGTCAGCGCTCCCGCGAACGCCAGCGCGATGCCCTGCCGGGCGGGCCACATCCCGTTCAGCCGGAACCAGCCCGCCGCCGTCACCGCTTGCAGCACCACGAGCGGTACGAGCAGCGCGTACGACCCGATGGCCGCCGTCCCGGACAGCAGCAGCCCCAGCAACGCCGTCAGCGCCGCCGGCTGCATCCCGGGCTCGATGATCGGCGAACGCCCCTCCAGGCGGGCCCGCTGAGCATCGGTGATGCGCGGGTTCCCGACGAGGGTGGCGGGGCCGTAGGAGGGCTCTTCCTCGGCGGCACCGGCCTCGAGGCCGCCGGGCGCACTCGCGCCACCGCTTTGGGCAGCGGTGCCGGGCTGGGCAGGGCCTTCAGCGCCGGGTGCCGTGTAAGCAGGCGCGTACTGTCCCTGCCCCTGCGGCGGCACATACGCGCCCGGCACCTGCGTGTCCCACGTCTGCCCCTGCCACTGCTGCGTGTACTGCTGGCCGGCGTGCGGATCCTCGTACGCCTGCTGCCAGTACGGGTCGTACCCCTGCGGGTACTGCCCCTCATAGGAACCTTCGTAGGAACCCTCGTGCGGCTGGTTGGTCATCTCACCCTCCTGCGAACGGCGGAAGCACCTCGACCGTCCCGCCGTCGACCAGCCGTACCGTCTCATGCCCGCGGGTGCCTACGGGGTCACCGTCGATGAGGAAGGAGCATCGCCGCAGGACGCGCGCCAGTTCGCCGGGGTGTCGCGCACGCACCGCGGCGAGCGCGTCCGCGAGGGTGTCCGCGTCGTACGGCTCCTCGGCGACCCCGGCCGCGGCCTTGGCGGCGGCCCAGTAGCGCACCGTGACCTTGGGCATGCGGTTCCTCAATCAGTCGGTCGTCAACAACGTCAGGCTAGCCCGCCTTCGCCGCCGCCCAGTCCCCGATCCGGGTCAGCAGTTCGTCCGCCGCCGCGTGCTCGGCGTGGCCCATGCCGGGCTCCAGCCAGAGTTCGCCGTGGTCACCGGCGGCCGCGGCCAGCATGTGGGGGTGGTCGACGGGAAAGTAGCCGTCGATGTCGCCGTGGACGATGAGGAGCGGCGTGGGCGCGATGTGCGGGACCGCCTCGACCGGGGAGAGAGGGACCGGGTCCCAGCCGCGATGGTAGATCCGCGTCCGGAGTCCGTAGCGGGCGGCCAGCCGGCCCTCGCGGCGGGTCACCAGCCAGTGCACGCGCCGCATCCGGGGCGTGCCCCGGTAGTACCAGCGGGCGGGAGCGCTCACCGAAACCACCGCATCCGTTCCCGCTTCCGTGCGCCCCTCGTGCTCCAGTCCGGCCGCTGCCGCCGACGTGCCGTACAGCGCCCCGTGCCGCAGCACCACCGAGCCGCCCATGGAGAAGCCGACCGTGACCACGCGCCGGTGCCCGAGCTCGCGGGCCCAGGCCACCGCGGCGGCGAGGTCGTGCACCTCGCGGTCGCCGACCGTGGAGACGCCGCCGGACCGCCCGTGGCCTCGGAAGGAGAAGGTGACGACCGCGCCGTGCCGCGCGAACGCCTGTGCCACGCGTCGCACATGCGGCTTGTCCACATCGCCGGTGAAACCGTGCGCGACGACGAACACCACATCACCGGAAGGTGGCGCCCCGGCGTCGTATACGTGCCCGCCCGGCTCGTATACGGCGTCGATCGTCACCCCGTCGAACGTGCGCAGAAACGTACGCAAAGACCCCGCCGCGTCCGTCTCGGATGCCGGACGAACGGTGGAACGTGCCACATGACCTGCCATGCCAGCCCTCATGTGGGCTATTCTGCTGGACACAGGACTCGGGCAGCGTAGCCCCCGGGTCCTTTTGTGCTTTCGGAAGCGTTGTATACGAAGCGGGAAACTCCAGGTGACCGCGGGTGTACGGGGCCTTTCGGGATCGCAGAGCAGGTGACGTACCGCACAACGTCCTCGCAGGGACCGAGGAGGAACCAGACGTATGAGTTCTCTGCTGCTCCTGACCAATGCCCTTCAGCCGTCGACCGAGGTGCTCCCCGCTCTCGGGCTGCTCCTGCACAACGTGCGGGTCGCCCCGGCCGAAGGCCCCGCCCTCGTCGACACCCCAGGTGCCGACGTCATCCTGATCGACGGCCGCCGGGACCTTCCGCAGGTGCGCAGCCTCTGCCAGCTGCTGCGCTCCACCGGCCCCGGCTGCCCCCTCATCCTCGTCGTCACCGAGGGCGGCCTCGCCGCCGTCACCGCCGACTGGGGCATCGACGACGTGCTCCTCGACACCGCCGGTCCGGCGGAGGTCGAGGCGCGGCTGCGGCTCGCCATGGGCCGTCAGCAGATCGTCAACGACGACTCCCCGATGGAGATCCGCAACGGCGATCTGTCGGTGGACGAGGCGACGTACTCCGCCAAGCTCAAGGGCCGGGTGCTCGACCTCACCTTCAAGGAGTTCGAGCTCCTCAAGTACCTCGCGCAGCACCCGGGCCGTGTCTTCACGCGCGCTCAGCTGCTCCAGGAGGTCTGGGGCTACGACTACTTCGGTGGCACCCGGACCGTCGACGTCCATGTACGACGCCTGCGCGCCAAGCTCGGACCCGAGCACGAGTCGCTGATCGGGACCGTCCGGAACGTCGGTTATCGATTCGTTACGCCGGAGAAGGCGGACCGCACGGAGCGCTCCTCCGACGAGGCGAGGGCCAAGGCGGACCAGTCAAAGCCGGAGGATGCGGACGAGACGGCCTCCCTGGACGCCACCGAGGTCACGGCCGAGGCATAGCGGACCTGTGGGCGGGCTCGCCCGCCCACAGGGACTGCCCGGACAAGCGTCTTTACGCCCTGCCCAGAGCGGGTCCATCCGCGTAGACTCCGCGCGTGGCCAAGGTGACTCGGGATGATGTGGCACGACTGGCGGGTACCTCCACCGCGGTCGTCAGCTATGTCATCAACAACGGACCCCGGCCGGTTGCCCCGGCCACGCGCGAGCGTGTCCTCGCCGCGATCAAGGAGCTGGGCTACCGGCCCGACCGGGTCGCCCAGGCCATGGCGTCGCGGCGCACGGACCTCATAGGCCTGATCGTGCCGGACGCGCGCCAGCCCTTCTTCGGAGAGATGGCGCACGCGGTCGAACAGGCCGCGTCCGAGCGCGGAAAAATGGTGCTCGTCGGGAACTCCGACTACATCGCCGAACGCGAGGTCCACTATCTGCGGGCCTTCCTCGGCATGCGCGTCTCCGGCCTGATCCTGGTCAGCCACGCGCTGAACGACAACGCGGCCGCCGAGATCGACGCCTGGGACGCCCGCGTCGTGCTGCTGCACGAGCGCCCGGAGGCCATCGACGACGTCGCCGTCGCCACGGACGACCTGGGCGGCGCCCAGCTCGCCGTACGCCACCTCCTGGAGCACGGCTACGAGTACGTCGCCTGTATGGGCGGCACCGCCGAGACCCCCGCGGTCGGCGACCCCGTCTCCGACCATGTCGAGGGCTGGCGGCGCGCGATGGACGACGCCGGGATCTCCACCGAGGGACGGCTGTTCGAAGCGCCGTACAACCGCTACGACGCCTACCACATCTCCCTCGACATCCTCTCCGGGCCCAAGCGCCCACCCGCGATCTTCTGCTCCACCGACGACCAGGCGCTCGGCCTGCTGCGCGCGGCCCGCGAGCTGCGTATCGACGTGCCGGGCGAGCTGGGCGTCATCGGCTTCGACGACATCAAGGAAGCGGCCTTCGCCGACCCGCCCATGACCACGATCTCCTCGGACCGCCCGGCCATGGCACGGGCGGCGGTGGACCTGCTCCTGGACGACGGCCTGCGGGTGGCGGGTTCGCGCCGCGAGCGGCTGAAGGTGTTTCCTTCGCGGTTGGTGGTACGGCGGTCCTGTGGGTGTGAGGCATGACGGGCCCTTGATGAGGGTTGTCTGAGAGACCTGGCCAAGCCGCCAGAGCGGCCTTTACATCGGACGAACGAGGTTCTCGCACCGTTCTCAGGGAGCACTCAGCCGGCTCTCATCGAGCGGCGACAAGCTCTGAGACATGACCGAGAGCATCCGCCGCAGCGGCGAGTACGAGAACCCCGGCGAGGGCGACCAGCAGTCGACGTACGCCCAGCAGCACGCCTCCTCCCCCGTCGACCCCGAGTGGCCGCCTCCGCCGGCGTACCAGCCGCCGGTCACGCCGTCACAGGCCGCGTATGGCTCGGCTCCGGCGCGGAAGCGCACCCGCGGCCCGTTCGCCCTCCTCGCCGCCGTGGCGATCGTCGCCGCGGCCATCGGCGGCGGTACGGCATACGGCATCCAGGAGCTGTCCGGCACCGACACGGTGACCTCCTCCAGCGCCACCACCAACGTCGTGCCGTCCAGCCAGAAGGGCACGGTCGCCGGGGTCGCCGCGGCGGTCAGCCCGAGCATCGTCGAGATCAACGCCACCTCCAACGCCGGTGAGTCCACCGGTTCCGGCGTGATCATCACCAGCGACGGCGAGATCATCACCAACAACCACGTCGTCTCCGGCGCCTCGTCGATCAAGGTGAGCACCAGCGACGGCAAGACGTACACCGCGAAGGTCGTCGGCACCGACAGCAAGAAGGACCTGGCGCTGATCAAGCTGGAGGACGCGTCCGGCCTCAAGGCGGCCACCCTCGGCAACTCCGACGGGGTGCAGGTCGGCGACACGGTCGTGGCGATCGGCTCCCCCGAGGGCCTGACCGGCACGGTCACCAGCGGCATCGTCTCCGCGCTCGACCGGGACGTGACGGTCTCGACGGACGAGAGCCAGGGGCAGCAGGGCGGCGGCAGCGGGCAGTGGCCGTTCGAGTTCGGCGGCCAGCAGTTCAACGGCGACACCGGTTCGTCCACGACGACGTACAAGGCGCTCCAGACGGACGCGTCCCTGAACCCCGGGAACTCCGGCGGCGCCCTGATCGACATGAACGGCAACATCATCGGCATCAACTCGGCGATGTACTCCGCCGCGGACGCGACGTCGTCGAGCGCCGGCAGTGTCGGCCTCGGCTTCGCCATCCCGATCAACACCGTCAAGTCCGACCTGGCCACGCTGCGCGCGGGCTCCACCGACTAGGAGTACGGCATGATCCAGCAGGTTTCCCACACGGTGACCGGCGCCGACCCGGCCGGTTTCGCCCTGGCCGTCGAGGTGGCGTACGCGCTGCACGCGCCGGTGCCGCGGGCGCCGGAGGTGGCGGCGAGCGGCGCCCGGACCCGCCGTACGGCGTCCGCGTCCCGCACCCGCCGCCGTACCGTACGAGGCTGAAAGCGTGCGACGCTGAGATCCGTCAGTCCCACGCCCTACCACATCTTCTGAGGAACCCGAGCCCATGAGCCCCGCCGACGGCGACCGTGACCCCCAGCGCATCCTGATCGTCGACGACGAGCCGGCGGTACGCGAAGCACTCCAGCGCAGCCTCGCCTTCGAGGGGTACGGCACGGAGGTCGCGGTCGACGGCGCGGACGCGCTCGAGAAGGCGACGCTGTACAAGCCGGACCTGGTGGTCCTGGACATCCAGATGCCGAGGATGGACGGCTTGACGGCCGCCCGCCGCATCCGCGGCGCCGGCGACACGACCCCGATCCTCATGCTCACGGCCCGCGACACGGTCGGCGACCGCGTGACCGGCCTCGACGCCGGCGCCGACGACTACCTCGTCAAGCCCTTCGAACTCGACGAACTCTTCGCCCGCGTCCGCGCGCTGCTGCGCCGCAGCTCGTTCGCGGCCGCGGCAGGGGCGGGTGCCGCCCAGGACGACGAGGCGTTGACCTTCGCCGACCTGCGGATGGACCTGGCCACGCGCGAGGTGACGCGGGGTGGGCGCCCGGTGGAACTGACCCGCACCGAATTCACGCTCCTGGAGATGTTCATGGCACATCCACGCCAGGTGCTGACCCGCGAGCAGATCCTGAAGTCGGTCTGGGGCTTCGACTTCGAGCCGTCCTCCAACTCCCTCGACGTGTACGTGATGTACCTGCGCCGCAAGACGGAGGCGGGCGGCGAGCCCCGGCTCGTGCACACGGTGCGTGGGGTGGGGTATGTGCTGCGTCAGGGTGGGGCCGAGTGAGCAAGGTTCTGCGGCGGTTCCGGTCGCTGCCGATTCGCGCGCGACTGGCGATGCTGGTGGCGGCGGCGGTGGCTTTTGGGGTGGCGGCGGTTTCGGTCACCTGTTGGTTCATCGTGCAGGGGAAGACGTATGAGCAGGTGGACACGCGGCTCGACAGTGCGGAGTTCAAGCTGACCGAGCGGCAGGTCACGGCTTTGCTGGCCGCCTGTCCTCAGGAGGTCACTGATACCGATGTGTCCAACGAGATGCGCCCCCGGGACTATTACGTTCAGGTGGTGAAGTCGGACGGAACGGTCTGTGTGTTCACCAACTCAGCAGGCGTCCTGAAAGCCACAGCCCGGGACGAGGACATGGCCGCGTACCCCGAGCCAGGCGTGCGTACCTTCCACAACACCACCGACACGGACGGCAACGACGTACGGGTACGAACGACGCCCCTCATCGTTGGCTTGGGCCCCGACGCTCAGGTCTACCCTGACGTCGCTCTGCAGGTCGGGCTGTCCCTCAAAGCAACCCAGGACACACTCAACGACCTCGCCCTCATCCTCCTCCTCGTCTCCGGCATCGGAGTCGTCGGCGCCGGTGCCGCCGGTCTCGCAGTCGCCCGCGCAGGCCTACGCCCCGTCGACAAGCTCACCGAAGCCGTCGAACACGTAGCCCGCACCGAAGACCTGACCGTCCGCATCCCCGTGAAGGACGACGCCGAAGACGAAGTCGCCCGTCTCTCCCGCTCCTTCAACTCGATGACATCCTCCCTGGCCAGCTCCCGCGACCTGCAACAACAGCTCATCGCAGACGCCGGCCACGAGCTCCGCACCCCCCTCACCTCCCTCCGCACGAACATCGAACTCCTCACCCGCAGCGAGGAGACCGGCCGCCCGATCCCGGAGGCGGATCGCAAGGCACTGATGTCCTCGGTGAAGGCACAGATGACCGAACTGGCTGCCCTGATAGGCGACTTGCAGGAACTGTCCCGCTCGGCGGGCCAGCGCGGCGAGCGCGTCCAGGTGATTTCCTTGGAGGACGCGGTGGAGTCGGCCCTGCGCCGCGCACGGCTCCGCGGGCCGGAGCTGACGATCACGGCGGACCTTCAGCCCTGGTACGTACGAGCGGAACCGGCGGCGCTGGAACGCGCTGTCGTCAACATCCTCGACAACGCGGTGAAGTTCAGCCCTGAGGGCAGCACGGTCGAGGTCCAGCTCGCGTCCGGCACCCTCACGGTCCGCGACCACGGCCCCGGCATCCCCGCCGAGGAACTCCCCCACGTCTTCGACCGCTTCTGGCGCTCCCCGAGCGCACGGGCACTGCCGGGCTCGGGGCTGGGCCTGTCGATCGTGGCGCGTACGGTGCAGCAGGCGGGCGGCGAGGTGACCCTGAGCCACGCCGAGGGCGGCGGCACCATCGCGACCGTACGACTGCCGGGGGCGCCGACGCCTCCACCGGAGAGCCCGTCCAGCGCCTCGGGGTGACGACGAGGCCGCCGTGGCCGCCAATTGCACGACGGCTTCACCGCTCAGTTTCGAAGGCCCGGCAGGCAGCGGCACGATCACGACGTTCCGATGACCCGGTACGTCCATCACCCCGTCGGAAATCCCCTGACGGGACGGCCTGGGCCAAGGCAGGCACCGCTGATCTCAGGGCTACTTTCGGCCATCCCCGAGTCCTCAGAAGTTGCTAAAGATTCAATCACCCCTGTTATCTTCCGATCGCTTCTGATGCTGCTGGGTCCCCTGTGACGCCTCGTGCTCACTGCTGCCGGCATCGCCCCCCACTTCACGATCAGAAGAGCAGGAGCATGCCCATGAGCCATGCGCTCACGTCTGTCCTGAACAAGGCCGCCCTGAAAAGGGGTCTCCTGAAGAAGGGCGCCCTGACCGCCGCCTCCGCCGCCCTCGCCCTGGCCGCCGTCGTCACCGGTGCCGGCACCGCCCAGGCCGGACCGGCTGGTGCGCAGAACGTCCGCGGGGTGGATCCCGGTGACACCGACCGGATGCTGGACCGGCTCTGCGGTCAGGAGACGAGCCTGACAGGGGTCTATGGGGCCCTCAACGTCGAGACCGGGGAGTTCAAGACGCAGGACGAGTATCTGAACGACGTCATCCCGCTGTGGGAGCCGATCGGCCCGTGGGAGACCTTCCGGGGCTGGTGCGGTTACGGGCAGGCCTCTACCTGGTCCATCAAGGGCGAGCCCGTGCGCACGTCCGAGTGGACCGGCAACCACGGCACGACGGAGGACAAGGTGACCTTCGTCAGCGGCTACAGCACCAAGACGTCCGTCAAGAAGAGCGTCGGCGCCAACATCAGCCTCTCCGTCGCCAAGAGCATCTTCTCGGGCACCGCGGGCGGCAGCTTCAGCTACGAGTGGGGCTGGGAGAAGACCTCGTCCTTCGAGCGGCGGAGTGAGAAGTCCATTCCGCCGTGCACCCAGGTCGCGACGACCTGGACGCCGTACCAGCGCGTTGTCCGTGTCAACCCGGTCTTCTATGTCGAGGACTACGAGTGGAACAAGACCGGCGACGACCGCGTCACCGCGCACACCTGGCGCGGCCGGGACGCCAGCTGGAAGACGATCTACTCGCACGGCTACTACATCGACGGCATCTCCGACAAGCTCCTCCCCAACGGCCAGCCCGACGGCCGTGAGGACAAGTGGCAGGAGAACCTCGACCCCAAGTCCTGCGCCAAGTAAAGGAAACCGACGCGCAGGCAACCAGGGCGGTTCCTCTCATCCGTGACGGCGGCCGCGCTGCATCGCGCGGCCGCCGCCTAGCCGGTACGGCCGAGGCGTTCGAGCACCCACCGTCTGCCTTCCTGGAGCCAGGAAGCGTCCGGCGAGGTCTTGAGGCTCTCGTCGTAGCAGGCCAATGACTCCTCCAGACGTCCGAGTGCCGCCAAGGCGACCCCCTTCATCCCCTCGGCTCTGGCCGCCATGGCGTCATCGGGTGCCGCAGCGAGGGCGCGGTCGGCGCAGGTGAGTGCTTCCTCGTGCCGGTCCAGCGCACTCAGCGCCAAGCACTTCTTGTACCAGCAGTCCGCCGCCCCCGCGTCGAGCGCGATGGCGCGGTCGTAGCAGGGCAGGGCCTCGTCCTGACGGCCGAGCGCACACAGGACGTCGGCCTTGTTCTGCCACGCCTCGGGCAGCTCGGGGTCCAGCTCGATCGCCTGCTCGTAGCAGGCCAGCTCCTCCTCGTCGCGCCCGTGCAGGGCCCAGTGGATCGAGCCCTTGTAGACCAGCACGCCGGCCCAGTCCTCACCCGTCCGCCGAAGTTCCTCGCAGCACTCCTCGGCCCGCTCGTACTGCCCGAGATCGAAGGCGGCCCGCAGGATGTTCCAGCGCACGTCCGCGTCGTCCGGGTCGATCTCGGCTGCCTGCTCCAGAACCTCCATGGCCTCGGCCGGACGTCCCAGCACCAGCAGCACGCATCCCTTCTCCAGGAGGGCCGGGACGTAACGGGGCGCGACGGAGAAAGCTCGGTCCAGGTCCACCAGCGCGTCGGCCTGCCGGTTCTGCCGCCGACGCAGCAGGGCCCGGCCGAGGAGGCAGTTCTGGTCGCGCGGCCGCAGCTCCAGAGTTCGGGCGTAGGCCTGCTCCGCTTCCCCGAGGCGGCCCAACTCCCGCAGCGCCACCGCCTTGCCGTTCCACAACTTCCCGTCGTCGGGCCAGATCGCCAACCCCTCGGTGTAGCAGGTGAGTTGGTCTTCGTGGCGGCCCAGCTCACCCAGGACCCAGCCGGTGCTCACCCACGCGCCGACGTCTGTGGGATCGAGCTCCCGCCATCGCTCGAAGCAGGGCAGGGCCTCCTCCAGGCGGTCGAGCTTGTTGAGGATTCCGCCCTTCTGTTCCCACAGCGTGGGCTCGTCCGGCAGGGCTTGCGTGGCACGGTCGATCCACGCGAGCGCCTCGTCGGGCCGGCCCAGCTCCCGCAGGACGACGGACTTCCACTTCCAGGCCACGGTGTAGTCCGGAAGGAGCTCGACGGCACGGTCGTAGCAAGGCAGGGTCTCCTGCGCGCGGCCGAGCGCATACAGGGCCCCGGCCTTGCTGAACCACGCCCAGGCCGAGTCCGGATCGAGCTCGAGCGCACGCTCGTAGCAGGCCAGCTCCTTCTCGTCGTTCCCGTGGAGATCGGCGTGTATCGCCCCTTCGTGCACCAGCAGTTCGACGGTGTCCCCGCCCAGCAGCCGTGCCTTCTCCATGTACTCCAGGGCCTGCTCGTAGCGCTCCAGCCGGTAGGCCGCGCGCATCAGGTTCGACCAGACGCCCGCGTCGTCCGGCTCCATCTCGGCCGCCCGCTCCAGGACCTCGACGGCCTCAGCCGGACGTGACAGATCCAGCAGCGCGAGCGCCTTGTTGTAGTGCGCTTTGAAAAAGCGGGGGGCGATGCTCAGCGCCCGGTCGAGGTCCACCAGCGACTCGGCATGCCGATTCTGCCGACTTCGCAGCAGGGCCCGGTCCAGCAGAAAGTTCTGGTCGCGCGGCCGCAGCTCCAGGGCCCGGTCGAACGCCTCCTCCGCTTCCCCGAAGCGGTCCAGCTCCTGCAGTGCGCCCGCCCTGCCTCCCCAGGCATGAGCCATGTCGGACCGGAGCTCCAGAGCACGGTCGTAGCACGCCAGAGCTTCCTCGCTCCGCTCCAGGCTGCGGAGAAGGTTCCCCCTGTTCAGCCACGCGCTCGGCTCGTCCGGGTTCAGCTCGACGCTGCGGTCGTACGCGGCCAGCGCTTCGTCGGTCCTGCGCGAGCCGCCCAGGGACATGCCGCGCACCTGCCACAGCTTGCCGCGGACGACGTCGCCGTCCCCGTTCTGCTCGGCCGTCTCCAAGCCCTGCTGCACCGCGTCCAATGCCTCGTCGTAGCAGTGCAGTTGGTGCAGCCCCACCGCTTTGGACAGCCAGCCCTCGGCGGTGAGCCGCGCCGGCTTCGAGGGCGCCGGTGCCGGGCGGTCCAGCACCTCCCGGTACACCCCGTCCAGCAGCTCGCGCACCGCGGCGAAGTCCGGTGGCCGGTCATCTCGATCCGGCTCGGTGCACGCGCGGATCAGCTGGTAGAGCCGGGTACGGCGGGTGCGTAGGCCGGCGGTGCGGTCGATGTACGCCTTCGCCCGCCCGTTCCCGGGCGGCAGCGCGCCGGTGACCATCTGGAAGAGCACCACGCCGAACGCGTACACGTCGGCACGGGTGTCCAGCACGGCTCCGGGGACGAACTGCTCGGGGGCCATGTAGCGCGGCGTGCCGGCCACCGTCGTGTACAACGCCTGCGCGTCCGCCGGCAGCTCGCCCAGGCCGGGAAGTTCGGCCTCGCCGGACTCGAAGGCACGGGCCAGTCCGAAGTCGGTCACCCACAGCGTCTCGTCCCCGGTCAGCAGGCAGTTCGCCGGTTTCACGTCCCGGTGCACCAGGCCCAGCTGGTCGTGGGCGTGGCGCAGCCCGTCGCACAGGTGCCGGGCGAACCGCAGCGCCTTCGCCGGCGGCAGTGCGCCGTCCGCCATCAGCCCGGCCAGATCGCCGCCCTCGGCGTATTCGGTGACCACACAGGGCAGGTTCTCGATCCACTCCACATGGTCGGCGGGGGCGACGTGCCGGTGCGGGGGCAGCCGTACCCAGGTCAGCGCTTCGCGCTCGAACCGGGCCCGGTCCGCGTCGCTCCACAGCAGGCGGGTGTCGTAGGTCTTGAGCACCTTGCGCTCGCCGGTGTCGCTGCTGCGGACCACGTACACGACACCGAATCCGCCGCGGCGCACGTCCAGCACGGTCCAGTGGCCGACGTGCCGGTGACTGCCGAGGCGCTGGCCGACCCGGAAGTTCTCCCGCGCGTGCTGGTCGGGGCGCATGCCGTGCAGGCCGGCCTCGGCAGCCGCACAGTCCGGGTCGATGGACAGGGCCTGAACGTAGGCGCGGCGCGCCATCCCGGTACGTCCGAGTCCGCGCAAGGCGCCGGCAAGCTCGACGTGCGCCACGGCCCGGTCCGGGCGCAGCGCCACGGCCTCCCCCAGCAGCCGCCCGGCCTCCTCGAACCGCCCGGCGGCCAGCGCGGCGCGGCCCAGCGCGACGAAGCGTTCGTAGTCGGGTTCGGCGTCGATGGTGTCCATGGCCCTGTACCCCCGCTGTGCTGTCATGTTTTCCGCGGTCCTGCAAGAGGACCGCACCCCAAGTCCTGCGCCGAGTAAAGGGTTTCAACCCGGCAACCTTTCCGTGCGGTGCGGCAACCGATCTCTCGGACCCCATCCCCCCGCACGGAACGGATCGCCGTATGAGTGAGCAGCACAGCAAGCCCCGTCACCGCAGAAGCCGCAAGGCCCTGGCCGTCGGTGTCCCGCTCGCCCTCACCGCCGCCGGAAGCCTCGCGTACGGCACGGACCTCGGCCTCTTCGGTGAGGACGCGCAGAGCACGGCCTCCGCCGCCGCGCCCGCCTGGGCCACCGCCACCGCCGACGGCTTCGCCTCGGTCAACTCGCTGGGGCAGAACGGGACTTATGGCGGGCGGGACGGCAAGACCGTCACCGTGAAGACGCTTGCGGACCTGGAGAAGTACGCGACCGCCGCCGAGCCGTACGTCATCGTCGTCGCGGCGACCATCAACATGAATCCCGTCGGGAAAGAGATCAAGGTCGCGTCCGACAAGACCATCGTCGGGGCCGGGACCTCGGGGCACATCGTCGGCGGCGGCTTCTTCCTCGGGTCCGGGGTTCACAACGTGATCATCCGGAACCTGACCATCCGGGACGCCTACCAGGGCATCTGGAACGACAAGGACCACGACTTCGACGCCGTCCAGATGGACGGTGCCCACCACGTCTGGATCGACCACAACGATCTGCGGCACATGGCCGACGGGCTCATCGACGTCCGCAAGGACAGCACCAACGTCACCGTGTCCTGGAACAAGCTCAGCCAGAACAACAAGACCTTCGGCATCGGCTGGACCGAGAACGTCAAGACGGACATCACCATCCACCACAACTGGATCCGAGAGACCGAGCAGCGCAACCCCTCGACGGACAACGCCGCTCACGCGCACCTCTACAACAACTTCCTGGAGGACGTGGCCGGGACGGACATCAAGTCCTCGTACGGCAACTACGCGCGCGGCAAGACCAAAATGGTCCTGGAGAACTCCTCCTTCCAGGGCATCAACAACCCCGTCATCAAGGACAGCACCGCGAGCATCGTGCAACGTGGGAACGTCTTCTCCGGGACCAGTGGACGCAACGAGAGCGGAGGCACCGCCTTTGATCCGAAGACCTACTACGGGTACACGCTCGACCAGGCCGCGGACGTCCCGAACCTCCTCAAGTCCGGTGCCGGGCCCCGCGGTTCCATCGGCACGACGAGCGCCTCGACGACCGCTGCCGCAGCGACCACCCTCACCGTCGCCGCCGACGGGTCCGGCCAGTACCGGACCGTCCAGGCCGCCGTGAACGCCGTACCCGCAGGCAACGCCTCCCGGGTCGTGATCTCGGTGAAGCCGGGGACGTACCGCGAGGTCGTCAAGGTCCCGGCCAACAAGCCGCACGTCACCATCCAGGGCAGCGGCGGCAGCCGTAAGGACACGGTGATCGTCTACGGCAACGCGGCCGGGATGCAGAAGCCAGACGGGTCGGGGACGTACGGCACTCCGGGCAGCGCGACGATGTCCATCCAGTCGGACGACTCCCAGGTCCGCAATCTGACCGTCACCAACGACTTCGACGAGGCCGCCAACCAGTCCCTCTCCGGCCACCAGGCGGTCGCCCTGCTGACCCAGGCCGACAAGGTCGTCCTCGACTCGCTGATCGTCAACGGCGACCAGGACACGCTGGAGCTGGAGACCGCCGCCAAGGACAAGCCCGGCCGGGTCTACGTCAGCAACTCCTACATCAGCGGCAACGTCGACTTCATCTTCGGCCGGGCCACGGTCGTCGTCGACAAGTCCGTCATCACACTGAAGAAGCGCTGGAACGGTACGTCGGCCGGGTACGTCACCGCCCCGAGCACGCCGGCGAACCGCAAGGGCATCCTCATCAACCGCTCGGCGGTCAACGGCGACGTCTCCGCGGCCTCCTTCTTCCTCGGCCGCAACTGGCACCCGGGCGGAGACACCACCGTCGACCCGCAGACGACCGTACGGAACTCCACGCTGAGCGCCGCGATCAAGTCGGCCCCCTGGTCCGACATGGGCGGCTTCTCCTGGAAGGACGACCGGTTCGCCGAGTACAAGAACACCGGCCCGGGCGCGGGCACCGCGAGCAGCGACCGCCCGCAGCTGACCGACGCCCAGGCCGCCGGCCAGGAGGTCGCGGACTGGCTCGGCGACTGGACGCCGACGGCGTCCTGACATGATGTTCAGCCGGAACTTGCCCGGCCGATGGACAGGCCCGACCCCTCCAGCCGCACCCTGATCCCGTCCTCCTCCACCCGCACGTCCCGCAGCCGCAGTTCCCCGCTCGGCGGCTTCGGGAGTTCGAAGCCCAGCGACAGCTGGTCGGCGAGGACCGGGCGGGTCAGGCGGGGCAGGGCGTCCAGGAGAGCGGGGTCGAAGCCCAGCAGCTTCAGGAGCTGGGGGTGGGCGAGGGCGAGGTCGATGAGGTTGAGGCCCATCGCCTGGCGGGCGAAGCGCGCGGAGCCGGTCAGCTCGGCGAGCTTGGAGTCGTCGCGCAGGGCCTCGCGTACGGCGGAGTCCGGCACGCCCAGGCGGCGTACGACCGCCGGGACGGACAGCAGCGCCTTCGCCTTGCGTGTCTCGCGGGTGAGGCGGG
>NZ_JAFFSU010000016.1 GCF_017948455.1 Streptomyces sp. GESEQ-4 | reverse complement strand
GGACTCGTCGAGCCGTTCGCCCGCGTACTCGGCGACGGTCTCCAGGAGCCGGTAGCGCATCTCGCCGCCCTCACCCGAAGGGCCGGCCACGACAAGGGACTTGTCGACGAGGGAGCCGAGTGCGTCGAGGGCGGCCGGTCCACAGACGGCCTCGGCGGCGGCGAGTTCGCAGCCGCCCGCGAACACCGAAAGACGGCGCAGGACGTCGCGCTCGTCCGAGTCGAGCAGGTCCCAGGACCAGTCGACGACGGCCCGCAGGGTCTGCTGGCGGGGCAGCACCGTACGACTGCCGGAGGTGAGCAGCCGGAAGCGGTCGTCGAGCCGGTCCACGATCTGACGGGGCGTCAACATCCGTAGCCGGGCCGCCGCGAGCTCGATGGCCAGCGGCAGCCCGTCGAGCCGCCGGCAGATCTCGGCGGCGGCCTCGGGATCGTCCTCGACCCGGAAGCCGGGCCGGGCGGCAGCACCCCGGTCCGCGAGCAGCCGCAGCGCGACCGGCTCCGGCAGCGGCTCCACCGGCCGCACCAACTCCCCCGGCACACCGAGGGGTTCACGGCTGGTGGCCAGGACGGTGAGCCCGGGACACCGCTCCAGCAACTGCTCGACCAGCCGGGCGGCGGCCTCGACGACATGCTCGCAGTTGTCGAGGACGATCAGCATCCGCCGCCGGCCGCAGTGCTCGACGAGCCGTACGACGGGATCGTCATGCCGCTCGAACCCGGCCCGTATCTCCTCCGCTCCGGCCCCGAACAGCACGGTCTCGCGCGCACCCAGGGCCGTGAGTACGGCTTCCGGTACGGCGGCCGGGTCGTCGACCGGCGCCAGCTCGGCCAGCCACACCCCGTCCCGAGCCACGTCCCGCACGGCCTCGGCGGCCTCCTGCGACAGCCGCGTCTTCCCCGCCCCGCCGGGTCCGAGCAGCGTCACCAGCCGGGCGGCGGCGAGGTCGCCGCGGATGGCATCGATGTCGGCTTCGCGGCCGACGAAGGAGGTGAGCCGGGCGCGGAGGTTGCCCGCACGGCCCTCACCCCCGACCTGTCCGGCACCCTTCGCCCCCCACCCGCTGCCGGAGGAACTCGTACCCGCACGCGGACCGGAGCCGTCCCTGTGCGCGCCCTCCTCCGGCCGGAGCAGTTCCCCGTGCAGCGCCCGCAGTTCCGGCCCCGGGTCCGAGCCGAGCCGGTCCGCCAGGAGTCGGCGCAGGTCCTCGTAAGCGGCCAGCGCCTCCGCCGCGCGGCCCGCGTCGCGCAGGGCGCGCAGACGCAGGGCCTGGAGGGGCTCGTCCAGGGGGTGGCTGTCGCACAGGGCGGTCAGCTCGGGCAGGGACTGCTCGGCCTGGCCGAGGGCGAGGGCGGCGGCGTGCCGGGCGCGGAGCGCGTCAAGGCGCCGGGTCTCGCAGCGGGCCGTCTCCGCGGTGCGGTCGGGCAGGTCGGCGAGGGCGGGGCCGCGCCAGAGCGCGAGGGCGTCGTCGAGGACGCCGGCCGCCTTGGCGGGGTCGCCGTCGGTGAGGGCGCGCAGCCCGTCACCGACCAGCCGCTCGAAACGATGCAGGTCGATGTCGTCACCCGAGGCGGCGAGCCGGTACCCGCCCGCCACGGACTCCACGGCATCCGCCCCCAGCGCCCTGCGCAGCCGCCCCACCAGCGCCTGCACCGCCCCCGTCGCGTCGGCCGGCGCCTCGCCGTCCCACACCTCGTCCACCAGCACACTCACCGGCACGGTCCGCCCCGGCCGCAGGGCCAGCACCGTCAGCAGCGCACGCAACCGCGCCCCGCCGACGGGAACGGTGGTGCCGTCGGTGCGGAGGGCCTGAGTCGTGCCGAGGATGCGGTAGCGCACGGGCCCATTGTCCCTGCTGCCGCCCTCACGCTGCCTCCGGGTTTACCCGCGCATGAACGGTGCGGAGCCGGAACCCACAGCTGACCGCGAGACGTTCTCCTCCTGGGCCCGGTACCGTCGGGCACTCGCAGCGCAGTGCAGATGAGCCAGGGGAGCCCGATGACCACCGCCACCACCCGCCACAGTGACCGGCGGATCAGTCCCGTCTTCGTCGGGATCATGGCCGTCACCGCGGTCACCGGATGGGCCACCTGGACCGGGTTCGCGGAGCAGCCCGGTGTGGCCGTGTTCCTGTTCGTGACGGCGGCGTGGATCGTCTCGCTGTGTCTGCACGAGTACGCGCACGCGCGCACGGCCCTGCACAGCGGCGACATCACGGTGGGCGCGAAGGGCTATCTCACGCTCAACCCGCTGAAGTACACGCACGCCCTGCTCAGCATCGTCCTGCCCGTGCTGTTCGTGATCATGGGCGGGATCGGTCTCCCCGGTGGTGCCGTCTTCATCGAGCGCGGGCGGATCCAGGGGCGTTGGCGGCACAGCCTGATCTCCGCGGCGGGTCCGCTGACGAACGTGCTCTTCGCCGCCGTGTGCACCGCGCCGTTCTGGCTGGACGCGCTCGACGGCGTGCCGCGCGACTTCCAGTACGCGCTCGCGTTCCTGGCGCTGCTCCAGGTCACGGCCGCGATCCTGAACTTCCTGCCGGTGCCGGGGCTGGACGGCTACGGGGTCATCGAGCCGTGGCTGTCGCACAACGTCAAGCGGCAGGTGGAGCCGTTCGCGCCGTTCGGCCTGCTGTTCGTGTTCGCGCTGCTGTGGCTGGGGCCGGTCAACAGCGTGTTCTTCGACGCCGTAGACTCGATCCTGTCCGCCATGGGGATCACCGACCTGGAGACCTACTGCGGTCAGGACCTGTACCGCTTCTGGCAGGACACGAGCGAGTACTGCCAGATCGGCCAGTGACGTCAGGCCTCTCGGCCGGCCTTGCCGCGCTTGACGTAGTACCAGGCCATGTTCGACGACAACCCCGCCAGCAGCACCCACACGACGCCCAGCCAGCTGCCCTGCACGAAGGAGACGACGGCCGCGGCGACGGTGAGGGCGCAGACGGCGAGGGCGTAGAGGGCGAGGCGGGGCATGGGGTCGGCTCCTGTCGGGGGGACACTGCGGATCGCTGCCTCCAGTGTCCCCCATCCCCTCATACGTCCGTGATGCGGAGCCCCGCGTGTGCCTTGTAGCGGCGGTTCACGGAGATCAGGTTCGCCACCAGCGACTCGACCTGGTGGGCGTTGCGCAGCCGCCCCGAGAAGATCCCGCGCATGCCGGGGATGCGGCCGGCGAGGGCCTGCACGATCTCGACATCGGCGCGCTCCTCCCCCAGCACCATCACATCGGTGTCGATCTCCTCGACCTCCGGGTCCTCAAGGAGCACCGCCGACAGATGGTGGAAGGCGGCGGTCACCCGGGAGTCCGGGAGCAGCGCGGCGGCCTGCTCGGCGGCGCTGCCCTCCTCCGGCTTCAGGGCGTACGCGCCCTTCTTGTCGAAGCCGAGCGGGTTGACGCAGTCGACGACGAGCTTGCCGGACAGCTCGGCACGCAGGGATTCGAGCGTCTTGCCGTGCCCCTCCCAGGGCACAGCGACGATCACGATGTCGCTGCGACGCGCGCACTCGGCGTTGTCGGCTCCCTCGACGCCGTACCCCAGCTCCCCGGCGGCGGACTGCGCGCGCTCGGCGGCCCGCGAGCCGATGATCACCTTCTGGCCGGCCCGGGCGAGCCGGTAGGCGAGGCCCTTGCCCTGCGGCCCGGTCCCGCCGAGCACGCCGACGACGAGACCGGAGACGTCGGGCAGGTCCCAGGGATCCTTGGCGGGGGCCTTCGCGGGCTTCTGTGCAGCACTGTCGGTAGAGGTCATGGGCCGACTTTACGTCCGTGCCCGCGGCCCCACCGGGTCAGGTGAGCTCCGTCACGGGGATGCGGCGGAAGCTGATCGTCTCGTAGGGGTTGAAGTCCCCCGTCTCGTAAAGCAGTCCGACGGTGGACGCGTCGGCGCGGACCAGGTCGGAGTACCCGGCCGGGAGGCCGTCGACGGTGAACGCCGGCCGCCAGGTGGTGCCGCCGTCGGTGGAGGCGCGCAGGGTCATCAGGGCGCGGCCGTGGGCGGGGCCTGAGTACAGGAGCAGGTCGGGGTCGCGGAGCTGGAGGAGGCTCGCCTGGCAGACGGGGGCGGTCAGTCCGGCCTGGGGGCGGAACGGCTTCACCAGGGTCCGGCCGCCGTCCTCGGAGTGGGCGTCGGCGCGGTTGCCGGGCGAGCGGGAGTCGGTGCGGGTGTTGAAGTAGACGCGGCCGTCGGGGAGTTCGGCGGCGGTGGTCTCGTTGGCGTTGAGGTAGTCGGTCGGGCTGTCGTCGACGTAGCCGAGGTACCAGGTCTCGCCGCGGTCGTCGCTGAGCAGGCAGTGGCCGCCGTTGTACCGGGGCTCGTTGCCGACATCGGAGCCGGTGGGCGGCACGGTGTGGTTGGCGGGGACGACGACCCGGCCGGTGCTCAGCTGGAGGGCGTGGCCGGGCCCGGTGGCGTACCAGCGCCAGCCGACCTCCTTGACTTGATGCGTGATCTCCCGGGGCTCCGACCACGTCACCCCCTCATCATCACTGTGCTGCACCCACACCCGCCGCCCGTCCTGGTCCTTGACCTCGCCGCGCAGGATCGCGCTCTCGGCCGCGTCGGCGGCGGAACGGCACTGGACGAGCAGCACGCGGCCGGTGTCGAGGACGACGGGGGCGGGGTTGCCCGCGAGGTCGCCGCCGTTGCGGGCGGCAACCTGCAACGGCCCCCAGGTGCGGCCGCCGTCCGTCGACCGCTTCAGCACGATGTCGATGTGCCCGTAGTCGCTCGCGGAGTCGACACGGCCCTCGCAGAAGGCGAGCAGCGTTCCGGAGGCGGTGGCGACGACCGCGGGGATCCGGTAGCTGGCGTAGCCGTCGTCGCCCGCACGGAACGGGACGCTGGTCTCTGACATGCGCGTACTCCTCGTGACGTGTTCGGCGGCGATCCGGCCGTCTGCCCATCATGGGCGAATTCGTGGTGAACTCCACATCACAAGTCGCTGGTTGCGGCAGGATGCCGTCGCATGGACGCCGTACGGGTCGCGCTGCTGCGCGAAGTGCTCGCCGGGACCGAGTGGTTGGGCGCCACGCGACGGTTCGCGGGGGTGCTGCGCGGTTCGGTCGTGTCGCACGGCGGCGGCCTGCTGCTGGTCGGCACACCGGAGTACGAGCCCTGGCATCTCGCCGCCCATCTCGTCGACGAGGCCGCGTGGTCGGGCACGCCGGAGCTGTCGCCGACTCTCGTACGACATGACGCGCGCCCCTCGGATCCGGCGCACCTGGCCGTGGGTCTGGGCCGGCTCGCGGCGGCCCGGCGTGGAGAGACGCTGCTGGTGGTCTCACCGGCGGGCTCCTGCACGCCCGCGACCCTCGAGCGGGTTCACGACGCTCGGCGGGCCGGGGCGACGGTGCTGGCGCTCGGCGCGGACGAGGGCGAGTTGGCGGCGATGGCGCACGAGAGGCTGGCCGTGTCCGAGTCGGCGGAGCTGGACCTGGACACCGTGCAGCATCTGGTCAGCGCGGCGGCCGGGGAGAGTTCGCTGCCGGTCTCCCGAGGACGGCGGAGGCTTCGGGACCGGCTGTCGCGGCTGGCGGACGAGCTGACCGCACCACCCCCCACCCCCTGGTAATTCGGTTGCCCCACCTCCGGGCGTCCCGAACCATGAGCCCCCGTGACCGACGACTCCCCCGACCCCCCTTCCCGCCTCAGCGCCCTGTTGCCCGACCTCGCACCCTGGCGGGCCTCCCGTGACTTCCGGCGGCTGTGGTTCTCGGGGCTGATCTCGAACTTCGGCAGCTTCCTCACCTTCGTCGCGCTTCCGGTGCAGCTGAAGGAACTGACCGGATCAGCAGCGGCGGTGGGCGCGATCGGCGCCGTGGAACTCGTACCGCTGCTGGTTTTCGGGCTCTACGGCGGGGCGCTCGCGGACGCCTGGGACAAGCGCAAGCTGATCATCTGGACCGAGGCCGGCCAGGGCCTGCTCACCGTGGCCCTGCTGGTCAACGCGCTCCTCCCACAGCCCGCCATCTGGCCGCTGTACGTCGTCGCCGCCCTGTCCTCCGCCCTGTTCTCCGTGCAGCGGCCCGCGCTCGACTCCCTCTGGCCCCGGATCGTGGCCCACGAGCACCTGCCGGCGGCGGCCTCGCTGAACGCCTTCCGCTGGACGTTCGGCGGGGTCGCGGGCCCGGCCCTGGCGGGCGTGGTCGTCGCGTACGCGGGCCTGGGCTGGGCGTACGGCGCCGACCTCGCGACCTTCGTCGTCTCCGTCGTACTGATCCTCCGCATCGCCCCCTCCCCTGCGTCCCACGAGGCGGCGAAGCCGTCGCTGAAGGCCATCGCCGAGGGCGCCCGGTACGCGTGGAGCCGCAAGGAGCTGCTCGGCACCTACGCCGTCGACCTCGCGGCGATGTTCCTGGCGATGCCGCTGGCCGTACTGCCGTTCCTCGCGGACGAGTTGGACGCCGAGTGGGCGCTGGGCCTGATGTACGCGTCGGTCCCGCTCGGCGCGATGCTGGTGAGCCTGACGAGCGGCTGGACGTCACGGGTCCATCGCCACGGCCGGATGGTGGTGGTGTCGGCGGCCCTCTGGGGTCTGGCGATCGCGGCCGCCGGAGTCGTCGGCGACGTATGGCTGGTGCTGCTGTTCCTGACCGTGGCGGGCGGCTGCGACATGGTCAGCGGGATCTTCCGCGCGGCCATGTGGAACCAGACGATCCCGGACGAGCTGCGGGGGCGGCTCGCCGGGATCGAGTTGCTGTCGTACTCGGTCGGCCCGACCGTCGGGCAGGTCCGCGCGGGGGGCTTCGCCGCGGTGTGGGGGGTACGGGCGTCGGTGTGGTCGGGCGGGCTGCTGTGTGCGGGTGCGGTGGGGTTGCTGGCGCTGTGTCTGCCGAAGCTGATGACTTACGACGAGCGCACGAATGAGCATGCGGTGCGGCAGCGGGAGCGCGGGGTGGCTGCGCCGACTGGGACCTGATGTCCGTGGTTTGGGTGCGGCGCCGTTGTGGCTTGTCGCGCAGTTCCCCGCGCCCCTATGGGGCGCGACTTCAGGGCCGATTAGTCAGTCGTCGTCGGTCTTCGTCGCCGGGGTGTCGTGCCACCTGGGGTCGTTCTCCCACTCCAGGTTGCGTTCGCGGGCCGTTGCCATCGCTTGGTCGGCTTCCGCGCGGGTGGCGTACGGGCCGAAGCGGTCCTTGGCGGGGCACTCGGGCCCCTCCTCCACCTTCTTGTGCTCCAGGCAGTAGTACCACTCGCCCGGCTTGCCGACGGTCCGCTTCTTGAACAGGGCCATGACCGGCTCCTTTCACCACAGACATGTTCCCCCATGCCCGCCGTCTAGACTCGCTGGCATGTCTGGCCAGTCGCTGCTCGTTCCAGGGGAGCTGTCCCCCACCCGTCCCGTGCCCGGAAACATCCGTCGCCCCGAGTATGTCGGCAAGCCCGCGCCGACGCCGTACACCGGCCCGGAGGTGCAGACGCCCGAGACGATCGAGGCGATGCGCGTCGCCGGGCGGATCGCCGCGCGGGCGATGGCGGAGGCGGCCAAGCTGATCGCCCCCGGGGTGACCACGGACGAGTTGGACAAGGCGGCGCACGACTACATGTGCGACCACGGTGCCTACCCGTCGACGCTCGGCTACCGCGGCTTCCCCAAGTCCCTGTGCACGTCCCTCAACGAGGTCATCTGCCACGGCATCCCCGACTCCACCGTCCTGCGCGACGGCGACATCATCAACCTCGACGTGACGGCGTACATCGGCGGGGTGCACGGCGACAACAACGCGACGTACCTGGTCGGCGAGGTCGACGAGGAGAGCCGGCTGCTGGTGGAGCGCACGCGTGAGTCCCTGAACCGCGCGATCAAGGCGGTCAAGCCGGGCCGCCAGATCAACGTCATCGGCCGCGTGATCGAGTCGTACGCGAAACGCTTCGGCTACGGAGTCGTCCGGGACTTCACGGGCCACGGCATCAACTCGTCCTTCCACTCGGGCCTGATCATCCCGCACTACGACAGCCCGCACGCCACCACGATCATGCAGCCCGGCATGACCTTCACGATCGAGCCGATGCTGACGCTCGGCACGCACGAGTACGACATGTGGGACGACGGCTGGACGGTCGTCACGAAGGACCGCCGCCGGACGGCCCAGTTCGAGCACACGCTGGTGGTGACGGAGACGGGGGCGGAGATCCTGACGCTGCCGTAGCGGTGCCGCAGGATGCTTCTCGCCCCCGCGAGGAAAAGCCAGGTCCGCAGTCGCGTCCGGCGCGCTCGTAGAATCGGTGGGTGAATGTCCCCGTGCGCCCGGCCGAGACCCTGCGTGATGCCCTCGGCGCCCTCCTCGACGGCCTTCCGTCGCGCCAGGCCGCGCAGGCCGTCGACCGGCTGATCGCGAACTACCGCGGCGCGACCCCGACCGACACCCCGATCCTCCGCGACCGAGCAGACGTGGCGGCCTACGCGGCGTACCGGATGCCGGCGACGTTCGAGGCGACCCACTCCGCGCTGGAGGCGTTCGCGCAGGCCGTGCCGGAGTGGGCGCCCGGCAGTCACATCGACGTCGGCGGCGGGACCGGCGCCGCGACCTGGGCCGTCACCGCGACCTGGCCCGGCGAGCGCAGCGTCACCGTGCTGGACTGGGCCGAGCCCGCGCTCGCCCTCGGCAGGGAGATCGCCGCCGCGAACCCGGCGCTGCGGGACGTACGCTGGCAGCGCTCTCGTATCGGATCGGCGCTCACAATAGAGAGCACTGATCTCGTCACGGTCTCCTACGTCCTCAACGAACTCACCGCCCCCGACCGAGCCGCCCTCATCGACGCCGCCGCCACCGCCGCCCAGGCCGTGGTGATCGTCGAACCCGGCACCCCCGCCGGCTACTCCCGCATCATCGAGGCCCGCGACCGCCTCATCACCGCCGGATTCCGCATCGCCGCCCCCTGCCCGCACAGCGAGGCCTGCCCCATCGTCCCCGGCACGGACTGGTGCCACTTCTCGGCCCGGGTCAGCCGTTCCTCACTCCACCGCCAGGTCAAGGGCGGCTCCCTCGCCTACGAGGACGAGAAGTTCGCCTACGTCGCCGCCACCCGCCTCCCGGTCACCGTCACCCCGGCCCCCTCCCGCGTCGTACGCAAACCACAGATCCGCAAGGGCCAGGTCCTCCTCGACCTCTGCGAGACCGACCCCTCCCTGCGCCGGGTCACCATCACCAAACGCCACGGGGACACGTACAAGGCCGCCCGCGACGCCGACTGGGGCGACCCGTGGCCCCCGGACACCCGGGACTAGGACACGTCTGCCACGCCTGCCCAGCGGCGCAGGGTGGCGACGGCCGCCGCGTGGTCGGCGGGGGACAGGTCCTCCAGCCTGACGTGGTGGTTCGTGTCGGGCGCCCACAGGACGCGTGAGTCGTGTGCGCCGGGACGGAAGGGCTCGGCGACCGCCGGGTCCATCGCGCCGTTGACGAACAGCAGCCGGCTGCCACGCCGGCGGACCCAGCGGTCGATGTCCGGCATGGCGTCGGAGTCGAAGCGCAGGGGGATGTCACGTGGCACGAAACTGCGGGGCTCGATGGCCCGCGGATAGCGCAGCAATCCGGCCAGGTGGGCGGTGGGGACACTCAAGTAGCCCATCTGCGTGCCGAGTTGATACCAGTAGGGGATGTAGTGCGTCGCGGTCTCGTCGGCATACACGGGCAGCGCGGCGGTGCGCTCCAGCCACGCGTACAGCTCATCGGTCGTGGCGGCCGGGCCCGGGATGGTGCTGCCGTCCCCCGTGCCGTTCTGCCAGAACATGAACAGCACGCGCAGGACGGCGATCTCGAGTGCCTTGTCCGCGCTGCCGACGACGCGGAAGCCGGTGCCGTTGGACGCCGCCCATGCCTCGTAACGGGCGACCATGTCGGAACGGCGCAGCAGGATCTCCCGCTGGGCCGCCTTCAGCGCGTCGCGCGTCTCGGCGGTGCCGATGGTCTCCAGGAAGCGGAGGTAGGCGGAGTCGTCCCGGTCGTCGACGTTGTTCGGCGCGGCGTAGGCGACGGTGCCGTCCACGTCGTACGGATGAAAGCGGCGGTGGTAGACGCTCGCCATACCGCCCTTGCTGCCGCCGGTCGAGATCCACGCGCCGCCGTACAGGCGACGGAAGAGGCGGACGACGCGGTGGTGGTCGTCGGCGGCCTGGCGGATCGTCAGGTGGGTGTGGTCGAGGGCCGGCGGGCGGGACGTGCCGAAGTAGCGGTGCTCGACCTGGAGTTGGTTGGCGTCCAACAGGACGGTCGGCTCGGATCGGTATGGGCTGAGGGTCGCCTCGTAGCCGGTCGTGAACAGGACCGTCGGCCGGTCGGCCGAAGTGTGCAGCAGGGTGAGGCGCTGCTCGAAGGTGCCGGCCGCGGGGTCCGTGTGGTCGACGGGCTGGCGCAGGCCGAGGACGAAGAAGCGGTACCCGGGCTCGGCGCCCGGCCGTTCCTCGATCACCCGCAGTCCGGGCAGGGCCCGTAAGGCGTCCAGTACGTCGTCGTTTCCGGCGCGGGAGCCGCCTGTTGCCGCCCGCGAGGGAACGGTGGCCGCGACGGCCAGGCCCGCTGCCGAGGCCGTCGAGGCTGTCGCGGTGAGCAGTCGTCGTCTCGTCCAGGTGCGCATCGTGATTCCTCCCCGGTGTCGGTCGCTGACCGCTCAAGTACAGCGACCCGACGCCGGGGGAGGATCCCGCGTGCAGGGGGGACGATCTCCCCCGGGCGGGGGAGGTCCGTTCACGATGACTCGTCTGCGGTGCGTCCCTCCTCGCGTTTCTCCTGGAGCTTGCGCAGCAGCTCCCGCTTCTGGGCCTGGGGATCGACGGAGCCGCCGACCCGGCTGCCCCGTGCGCTGCCGCGCAGCGCGTCGCGGCCGAGCTTTCTGCGGGTGCCGCCGACTCCGAGCATGTTTCCGGCTCCGCCTCGCGTCATGGCGGGCTCCTTCCTGACGGATGTACGGATGTACCGCAACGTATTTGCACGAGACGTATCGTCTCGCCTCTGACGCTCCCCACTGTCCGGCGAGACGCATCGTCTTGTCAACCTGATAAATTCGGCCCATGGCCAAGAACCCCACCTCCGCCCCCGACTCCACCCGCCGCAGCGAGAAGTCCCGTCGCGCCATCTACGACGCCGCGCTCGAACTGGTCGCGGAGGTCGGCTATCCCAAGACCACCATCGAGGGCATCGCCGCCCGCGCCGGCGTCGGCAAGCAGACGATCTACCGCTGGTGGTCGTCGAAGGCGGACGTCCTGCTGGAGGCGTTCCTGGATCTGAGCGAGCAGGCGTCGCGGGAGGCGGGCGCGGAGGAGTCGTACGTCATTCCGGACACCGGCGACCTCGCCGCCGACCTCAAGGCCGTGCTGCGGCTCACCGTCGACCAGCTCAAGGACCCCCGCTTCGAGGCTCCCTCCCGCGCCCTGGCCGCCGAGGGTGTGGTCAACGAGAAGCTCGGCCGGATCTTCATGACCAAGCTCCTCGAACCGTCGCTCCAGCTGTACGTCGACCGCGTGCGGGCCGCACAGGACGCCGGGCAGGTGCGCCAGGACGTCGACCCGCGCATCGCCCTCGAACTCTGGGTCTCCCCGCTCGCCCAGCGCTGGCTGCAGTACACGGGCCCGATCTCGTACGAGTACACGGACACCCTCGTCGACTACGCCCTGCACGGCATCGCGCCCCGGTAAATCACCCCAAAGCCGTCGATGCACCCCGATTCGGGAGCAGCGCCCTCCTCGTCCCTCCTACCCCGGATGTCAGCTCCGGCCCCCCGGAGCGCAGGATGGTGGGACCATAGGGCATGCTGTCCGCTACCACAGCGAGGCGAGGGGATAGATGAGCGCGGAGTTCGGCGGTCGTTCCGGCCGGCAGGGCAAAATCTCCCAGTGGCTGCGGGGACGCCGCCCGAAGGAGGCCGTCGGCGACGACGGCCGTGAGGCCCTGCTGCTCGCCGCCGCCGGGGCGGGCCTGCCGCTCGCGCCCGCCGCGTACCCGGCCACCGGCTACGGCTGTTCCTGCGACCGCGTCGGCTGTCCCACCCCGGCGAGGCACCCGGTCTCCTTCGCCTGGCAGACGCAGTCCACCACCGACCGCGCGCAGATCGAGCGCTGGGCCCGGCACCAGCCGCAGGCCAACTTCATCACCGCGACCGGCATGGTCCACGACGTCCTCGACGTCCCCAAGGAGGCGGGCCAGGAGGCCATGGAGCGGCTGCTGGCCTCCGGCATCGAGGTCGGCCCGGTCGCCGAGAGCGACGACGGCCGCCTGCTGTTCTTCACCCTCACCCGCGGCACCCCCGAGGACGAGGACGAGTGGTGGCCCTGCGAGCTGGACTGCCACCCCGAGACGATGGACGAGCACCCCGGCCTGCGCTGGCACTGCCGCGGTTCGTACGTCCTGGTGCCGCCCGCCCGGCTCCCCGGCGACGGCGGCCACACCGTGCACTGGCTGCGCGGCCCGGAGCATCCGCTCCCCGACCCGCTGAGCCTGCTGGAAGTCCTCACCGACGCCTGCGCCCGCTACGTCGGTGAGGACTCCGGCCATGTGACCGGCGCCGCCTGGCCCCTGCGGCACTGACCGGCGGGGTTACTCGCCCTTCGCCGATGTAAGACCCTGGATCCGCCCGAGGATCGTCACCTTGCCGGGCCCCTTCGGGTCCAGCGCCACCTCGTTGGAGACGAACTCCATCGTCAGCGACTGCTTGATCTCACCGGTCGTCAGCGCCAGCACGTCGTCGCTCGGCGTCGGCACCGACGTACCCGCCGCCGCCGTCTCCTTCTCGTAGTGGCGGGTGGTGAAGAACACCAGCGCCCCGCCGTCCTTCGTGCGCACGGCCACCGGCGCGTAGTCGCCGTCCGTCAGCGGCTCGTCGAGGTACTGGGTGACCAGACCCGGCTTCTTGGCCTCCTGCTGCCGCTCCGTACGCCATCCGCTGGTGTGCGGGCCCGAAGCGAAGGCCGACTCCCCGCCGTTCTTGAGGTAGTCGGTGTACTCCTCGCCCAACTCGCCGGGCGCGGCGGCCAGTTCGGCGGAGTTCATGGGCACGGCCTCGGCGAGACCGTCCTTGTCCTTCTTGAGCTCTGGTACGTCGTCGGGCGCGACCAGCGTCAGATAGGCCACCTCCCACGGCTCCTGAAGCCCGCCGCGGGTGAACACGAACAGCCAACGCGCGCTGCCGCCCTTGTTCCCCGCCGCGTCGGCGATGAACCAGCGCGGCCAGCCCGCCTTCTTGACGATCGTGTACTTCACGTCCGACAGCTTCAGCGGCGCGTGGTTCGGATTGCCCTCGGGGCTGCGCGCCTTCCCGGCCTTCAGCCGTGCCGCGTCGATGTCACTGAGGGCGCCGGCCACATGGTCGGCGTCCAGGGAGCTGTCGTACGCCTTGTCGGCCGCGTTGTACGCGCTCGTGAACTGCTGGAGCGCCTTGGCGGCTTCGGCCCCGGTGGCGGCGGGGAGCACCTCGCGCTCCCCGTGCACCACCACGCACCCGCTCGCGGTCAGCGACAAAGCGGTCACGGAGGCTGCAAGCAGCGCGCTCCGGTCAATCCTGCGAAGACTGCGAAGGCTGAGCTGCCTTCGAAGGCCGCGATCCCTGCTCATCGGCTACCTTCACCTTCCCCTTCCCGGAGGCGAACCCTACCGGGGCGAAGAACAACGCGAGCGTCGGGATCAAGTACAGCAGCCACACCGTGACCTGGAGGACGGTCGGATCCGGCTGGAAGTTGAAGACGCCCTTCAGGAGAGTGCCGTACCAGCTGTCCGGCGGGATCGTGCCGCTGATGTCGAAGGCCTTGTTGTTCAGGCCGGGCAGCCAGTCGGCCTCCTGAAGGTCGTGGAAGCCGTACGCCAGGACGCCCGCCGCCACGACGACCAGCATGGCGCCGGTCCAGGTGAAGAACTTGGCGAGGTTGATCCGCACCGCGCCCCGGTAGAACAGCCAGCCGAGCACGACCGCGGTGGCGATGCCCAGGGCCACGCCGACCAGCGGGCGCGGGGTGCCGTCGCCGGCCGCGCGCACCGACGCCCACACGAACAAGGCCGTCTCCAGGCCCTCCCGGCCCACCGCCAGGAAGGCCGTCGCCACCAGCGCGCCCGTGCCCATCTGCAGGGCCGCGTCGAGCTTGCCGTGCAGGTCCGCCTTGAGATGCCGGGCGGTGCGCCGCATCCAGAACACCATCCACGTCACCAGGCACACCGCGAGGATCGACAGCGAGCCGCCGAGCGCCTCCTGCGCCTCGAACGTCAGCTCCTGGGAGCCGAATTCGAGCGCGCAGCCGAAGGCCAGCGCGAGCGCCGCCGCGACACCGATGCCGATCCAGATCGGTTTCAGCGCGTCCCTGCGGTCGGTCTTCACCAGGTAGGCGATGAGGATGCAGACGACGAGGCTGGCCTCCAGGCCCTCGCGCAGTCCGATCAGGTAGTTGGAGAACACGGGCTACGCCTCCTCGGAGAACAGCGCCCGGCCCCACCAGTCGTCCTTGTCGCGGACGCCGGGCGGGACCGCGAAGATCGCCGAACCCACATGCTGGATGTACTCGTTGAGGGTGTCCGGCGCCAGGCTGCGCTGGATGGGGATGAAGCCCTTGCGGACGTCCCGCTGGTAGGCGAGGAAGAACAGGCCCGCGTCCAGGCGGCCCAACCCGTCCGTGCCGTCGGTGAAGGAGTAGCCGCGGCGCAGGATCGTCGCCCCGTCGTTGGTGTCGGGGTGCGCGAGCCGGACATGCGCGTTGGGCAGCATCGCCTTCAGGAACGGCTCATCGCGCTCCTTCGCCTTGCCGACCGGGGCACCCTCGCCCTTGTCGCGGCCGATGATGTCCTCCTGCTCCTGCAGCGAGGTCCGGTCCCAGGTCTCGATGTGCATGCGGATACGCCGGGCGACGAGATACGAACCGCCGACCATCCACGCGGGACCCTCCGTGCCGGAGACCCACACGAACTTCTTCAGCCGGTCCGTCTCCGTCCCCGCGATGTTGCGGGTGCCGTCCTTGAAGCCCATGAGGTTGCGCGGGGTCTGCTCCTCGGGCGTCGTCGACGACGTCTTCCCGAAGCCGAGCTGGGACCACTTGATGACGACCTTGCCGAAGCCGATACGGGCCAGGTTGCGGATGGCGTGCACGGCGACCTGCGGATCGTCCGCGCAGGCCTGGATGCACAGATCGCCGCCGCTGCGGTTCTTGTCGAGGTTGTCGCCGGAGAACTTCGGCAGGTCGACGAGGGCCTCGGGGCGGGCGTCCGCCAGGGCGAACTTCTCGAACAGGGAAGGCCCGAAGCCGATCGTCAGCGTCAGCCGCGACGGCTTGAGGCCCAGCGCCTCGCCGGTGTCGTCCGGCGGCGCCTCGGCCAGACCGCCGTACGCGCCCTCACCGACCGTCTGCCCGGCCGCCATCCGGCGCGCGGCGACCGTCCAGTCCTTCAGCATCTGGACGAACTGCGCGCGGTCGTCGGTCTTCACGTCGAACGCGGCGAAATGCAGCCGGTCCTGCACCGGCGTGGCGATGCCCGCCTGGTGCACGCCGTGAAAGGCGACCGCCGCGCCCGCCGCGGCGCCGGCCGGGTCGACATCGTCGCCGGTGCGGGCCATCGCCACCGCACTCCCGGCCGCGGCGGCACCGAGCGCGAGCCCGGCACCGCCCCAGCCGATCAGCGCACGCCGGGACGGAGATCCCGAGGTCTCGGTCATGAGGGTGCCCCCTACTTCACGACGACTGCGGCGGCCAGCTTGGAGAGGGGCTCGGCGAGCGCGTTCACCGCGTCCGACAGCTCCTTGCGATCGGCCTCGCCGACCTTGTCGTACGAGGTGAAGTCGTATGACGTCTTGTCCGCGCGGTACTTGTCCAGCAGCCCGTTCAACGCGCCGAACTGCTTGTCGAGTTCGGTCACCAGCGCCGGGTCGTTCTCCTGGGCGACGGACTTCAGCAGCTCGTACGACTTCTCCGCGCCCTCGACATTGGCCTTGAAGTCGACCAGGTCGGTGTGGGAGTAGCGCTCCTCCTCGCCGGTGACCTTGCCGGTGGCGACCTCGTCGAGGAGTTCCTTGGCGCCGTTGGCCATGGAGGTCGGGGTGATCTCGGCCTTGCCGACCCGCTTCTGCCAGTCCTTCAGGTCGGTGATGAGCTGGTCGGCGAGTTCGGAGTCGCGGGCGGTGAGCTTCTTGTCCTTCCACAGCGAGCGCTCGATGCGGTGCCAGCCGGTCCAGTCCTTCTCCAGGTCCTGGCCCTCCTCCAGACCGTCCTCGCGCAGGTCGACCTTGGGGTCGATGTCACCGAAGGACTCGGCGACCGGCTCGGTGCGCTCCCAGCCGATACGGGAGGGCGCGTACGCCTTCTTCGCGGCCTCCATGTCGCCGTCCTTGACCGCCTTGGCGAACGTCTCGGCGAGCGGCACCGTCTCGTCGGCCTGCGTCTGCGCGTACTCGCGGTAGGCGGCGACGGCCTTGTCGAGACGCGGGTCGCGCTTGGCCGCCGTCCCGCCGGTGACCTTGATGTCCTGGCGGATGCCGTCGCCCTTCATGCCGGGCTTGCAGGCGATCTGGTAGTCGCCCGCCTTCACTTCGGCGGTGACGCGCTGCTTGGTGCCGGGGCCGATGTTCTCGCGCTCGGTCACCACCCGGTCGTCCGGGAAGAGGATGTAGACCTCGTTGACCTTGGAGCCCTTGTTCTCGATGGCGAGCTCGACGTGCCCGGCCGGGACCTCGTTCTTCGACACCTCGCACTTGTCGTCCGTCGCGGTCACGTTGATCACGTTGTCGCCGCTGCCAGAACCGCCCTTCTCGGTGCAGCCGGTGAGAGCGGTCAGCGCCGCCACGGTGGTGGCGGCGGTGATGACGGAGAGTCTGGCGGGGCGCATACAGGCTCCATGGAGGTGGCGAGAAATCGCTGACAGGGGACACATAGCGTTGGCAAGGCTCGCCTAACTTAACCGAGCCTTACCTGCGTGATACCCCGCCGTACCGTGATTCAGCTCTCATGGACGGTGTATGAGCACGAGCCGATCACGCTGGCTCAAATCGGACCCCACGGAAGGGTCAAGGAAGCGTCAAAGGTCACGCCTCGGGGTCACCAGGACCGCGCCCGTCCGGGGATGCGGCAGCACCTCGACCTCCTGGTCGTACACCTCCGAGAGCAGCCGGTCCGAGAACACCTCCCCGGGCGGCCCGTCCGCCACCACCTCCCCGGCCCGCAGAATCGCCACCCGGTGCGCATAGGCCGCCGCGAGCCCCAGATCGTGCAGCACGACCACCACCGCGTCCCCGGCCCGCGCCCGCTCCCGGCACAGCCGCAGCACCAGCTCCTGATGCCTGAGATCCAACGCCGCCGTCGGCTCGTCGAGCAGCAGCAACGGCGCCCGCTGAGCAAGCACCCGAGCGAGCGCGACACGGGCTCGCTCGCCGCCGCTGAGCGCGGAGAACGGGCGCGTGGCGAATGCGGTCACCTCGGCCCGGTCCATCGCCTCGGCCACGGCGGCGTCATCGTCCTCGACCGCGGTCGCGGCCCACGGCGCACGCCCCATACGGACGACCTCCTCGACCGTGAAGGGAAACGACAACGCCGCCGACTGCGGCAACACCGCCCGCCGCAGGGCCAGTTCAGGCGCCGACCACTCCGACGCCGGACGCCCCAGAATCCGTACGACCCCCTCCGCGACCGGAAGATCAGCGGCGAGCGCACCCAACAGGGTGGACTTACCGGCCCCGTTGGGCCCGACGAGGGCAAGCACTTCACCGGCACGGGCGGCGACGGACACGCCGTGAAGGACGGCGCGGGACTCGAGCCGGACGTGGAGGGCCTGCGCTTCGGCGAGAACGTCGCCGGGTTGGGCGGGGGCAGGAGGGTTGGGGCGAGGGCGGAGGAGTCGCATGGGCGGGGTCCTTGGGTTCGAAAAACAGGGTTGAGGTTGCAGAGGGGGGCGGGGGCAACTCCTTAGGGGCGCGGGGCTGTATTGGATTTGCGGCTACCGCCGCGTGGGCGCGACCAGCCCCCACACACCCGCAGACGACACACGACCCCTAGGCCCAACCCCCCTGCCGCCGCCGAGTCCTCCGCAACAGCCAGAAAAAGAACGGACTACCGATCAGCGCCGTCAGCACCCCCAGCGGAAGCTCCGCCGGCGCCGCCATCGTCCGCGCAGCCAGATCCGCCCCCAAAAGAACCACCGCACCCCCCACCGCACTGCCCGGCACCAGGAAGTGATGCCCGGGCCCAGCCGCCATCCTCAATAGATGCGGCACCACCAGACCGACGAAGACGATGACACCGGACACGCTCACCGCGGCCGCCGTCAGCAACGCGACGACAAGGACCAGCACGATCCGCAGCCGCTCCACCTCGACCCCCAGATGCCGCGCGGGCCGGTCGCCGAGCGCGAGCAGATCGAGCCGGCGCGAATACACCGGCGCCACCAGCAGCCCGATCGCCGCACACGGCAGCACCGCCAGCACCTTCGACCAGGTCGCCTGGGAGAGGGAACCCAGCTGCCAGAAGGTGATCTGGTTCACCGCCGCGGTATCGGCGAGAAAGATGAACAGCCCGACGAGCGCCCCGCAGAACGCGTTCACCGCGATCCCCGTGAGGATCAGCGTCACGACCTCCGTACGGCCGCCCGAGCGCGACATCCCGTACACCAGCAGCACGGTGCCGAGCCCGGCGACGAAGGCCATGGCGGGGAGCGTCCAGTTGCCGAAGAAGGACAGGCCGAGCGAGATCGAGGCCACCGCGCCGACCGCCGCGCCCAAGGAGACGCCGATCGTGCCCGGTTCGGCCAGCGGGTTGCCGAACACACCCTGCATCAGCGCGCCCGCACAGCCCAGCGAGGCGCCGACGAGCAGCGCGAGCACGATCCGAGGAAAGCGGACGTTCCACAGCACAGACTCGGCGACCCGGTCCAACTCCCCGCCGCCGAGCCCGACTTTGTGCTGCACGGAGGCGAGGACGTCCCCCACCGGGATCGGGTACGCGCCGATCCCCGCGGCGACCGGAACGAGGACGAGGAGACCGACGACCATGCCGACCATCAACAGCCAGCCGGTGGTGCGCCGTCTGCGGGGCGGCACGTCGGCCGCCACCTCCCGCGCCGCCTTCTCCAGTACGGTCATCCGGCTCTCCCCTTCAGTGATCAAAGCTTAGGTTAGCCTTACCTCGCTCGTCACCGGCGTGCTGCTTCAATGCCTCTGTGACTGATTACGACGTGCTGCGTGTCTTCTGCGGCGCCGCGGGCGGACGCGGCAACGAACTCGGCGTCGTCCGCGACGGCTCGCTGATGCCGGAGCGGGAGGAGCGGCAGGCGTTCGCGGCGAAGCTCGGGTTCAGTGAGACCGTGTTCGTGGATGATCCCGAGCGCGGGGTCATCGACATCTACACGCCCAGCACACGGCTGCCCTTCGCCGGGTATCCCTGCGTCGGTACGGCCTGGCTCCTCGATGTCCCCGAACTGGTCACGCCCGCCGGTGTCGTGGGCGCCCGCCTGGACGGCGAGTTCAGCTGGATCGAGGCGCGGGCGGAGTGGGTTCCGCCGCGCACCCTGCGCCGGTACGCCACGGCCGCCGAGGTCGACGCCCTGCCGGTGCCGCCGCCCGGCGAGTGGGTGTACGCCTGGGCCTGGGAGGACGAGGCCGCGGGGCGGATCCGGGCCCGTGGCTTTCCCGGTCGCGGTGACGGTGTCGAGGAGGACGAGGCGACCGGGGCGGCGGCCATGCTGCTCACGGACCAGTTGGGCAGGGCCCTCAACATCACGCAGGGGTCGGGGTCTCAGATCCTCACCGCTCCGCAGCCGGGCGGCTGGGTGGAGGTCGGAGGGCGCGTGTTCCTGGAGCACTGAGCGCTGAAGACTGAGCACTCGCACTGAGCCCTATGCGCTCAGCGGAAACTCCTCGCCCAGCGCCCGGAACACCGCCGTGTTGAGTGCGAACGCCTTCTTGCACTCCGTGATGATGCGCTGCTTCTCCAGGTCGTCCGCGTGGACCCCGTCCAGCAGCTCCCGGTAACCCCGCTTGAACGCCGCCGGGTTGGCGATCTCCTCGAACACGTAGAAGCGGACGCCGTCACCCTTCCTCGTGAAGCCCCAGGTCCGCTCCGCCTTGTCGCGGATGATCTGGCCGCCGGAGAGGTCGCCGAGGTAGCGGGTGTAGTGGTGGGCGATGTAGCCCGCCGGCCAGGTGTCGGCGCACTCGGCGATGCGGGTCGCGTAGGCCTGGGTGGCCGGGAGGGCGGTGAGGGACGCGCGCCAGTCGGGGCCGCGCAGGTGCTCCAGGTCCCGCTCCAGCGCGGGGAGCCGGAAGAGCTCGGGCTGGATGAAGGGGCCGGCCACCGGGTCCGCCGCCAGCCGCTCGGTACCGGTCTCCAGTGCCTCGTACACGAACCACAGTTGCTCGGTGTAGCGCGCGTACGCGTCGACGCCGAGCCTGCCGCCGAGCAGGTCGCTCATGAACGTCGAGGTCTCCGCCTCCACGTGCTGCTCGTGGGACGCGGTACGGATGAGGGTCGAGAAGGAGTCCATGAGCCCTGATTTTCTACGGTTAGGCTTACCTAAGTCAACCACTTCCCGACCCCTTGTCGGGAAACTTGCCGACGTCCTGTCGGTAAAAGAGTACAAGAAAAGACCCGTCCCCAGCAGGGGACGGGTCGCGTGGGCGCTACAGCCCCCGCACCGCCCGCGCCACCCGCGTCCCCGCCCGTGCCCTCGGCCTGCTGTCCGCGGCCCGCCTCCGCGGATGCACCGCATTCGCCAGCAGCACCAGAAACGTGTCCGTCGCCGGATCCAGCACCAGCGACGTCCCCGTGAACCCCGTATGCCCGGCCGCCCCCTCCCCCGCCAGCTCCCCCATGAACCACGGCTGATCCACCGCGAAGCCCAGCCCGGGCGGCGTCAGCAGCAGCTCCACGAAGTCGGGACCGAGGATGCGCGCGGGACCGTAGGAGCCGCCCGCGAGCAGCGCCCGGCAGAAGACAGCGAGATCCCGTCCCGTCGAGAACAGACCCGCATGACCGGCCACCCCGCCCAGCGCCCAGGCGTTCTCGTCGTGGACGACCCCCCGCAGCATCCCCCGGTCCACCTTGGCCCACGGCCGCCGTTGGTCTTCCGTGGCCGCCGCATCGGGACGGGGACCATAGCCCGTCGCCGTCATCCCCAGCGGACGCGTGATTCCGTCGCGCACGAGCACGTCGAGCGCACGGCCCGTGATCCGTTCCAGCACCTGCTGCAGCAGCAACGGATTCAGATCGGAGTAGCAGTACGTGCCGGGCGCCCCGACCGGCGCCTCCGCCCGCAGCAGCGCCAGCCGTTCGGCCGCGTCGGCGCAGTCGTACAGCGGGAGCTCGGGCCGCAGCCCGGAGGTGTGGGTGAGCAGCTGCCGCACGGTGATGCCGTGCGCGGCGGCGGCCGTGAAGTCGGGCAGATACGCACCCACGCGCGCGTCGATGCCGAGCGTCCCCCGCTCGATCTGCTGCACGGCGGCGACGGCCGTGAACAGCTTGGTCAGGGAGGCGAGGTCGAAGGGGGTGCCGGTCGTCATGGGCACCCGTTCGGACGACGGCAGCTCCACGCCCGCGTCGGCCTCCGCGTCGTAGCGCTCGTACCGTACGGCCCACCCCACCGCCTCCTCGACGGCGATGACCGGCCCGCGCCCGGCGACCACGACGGCGCCCGCCGCCCAGGGGCGTGCCCCGGTGGTGAGGCCGTTCACCTCGCGGACGAGGCGGCTCAGTTCCCCGGGGTCGAGTCCGGCCCGTTCCGCTGTGCCGTTGCGCAGTCTCGGCGCGCTCAGCTCCCTGCTCCCTCCGAATCCGTACGCGTGTTCCAAGGACGGCACATTCCCACGAAGCAGGCCAGTGCCACCAGTGCCGCCGCCAGTTGGACGACGGCCATCGGGACGGCGGTGTCCTCCCCGGCGACACCGACCAGCGGCGAGGCGATCGCGCCGACGAGGAAGGAGGTCGTGCCGAGCAGCGCGGAGGCGGAGCCGGCGGCGTGCCGGGTGCGCATGAGGGCGAGGGCCTGGGTGTTGGGCAGGGTGATGCCCATCGCGGACATCAGCACGAACAGCGCGGCGGCCACCGGCACCAGCCCCACCTCGCCGAACACGCCAAGGGACATCACCAGCAGCGCGGTCGCGGCGGCGATGACGATCACCAGCCCGACGGCCAGCACCTTGTCGAGGTCGACCCGCCCGACCAGCACCTTCCCGTTGAGCTGACCGACGGCGATCAGCCCGACCGAGTTGATCCCGAACAGCACGCTGAACGTCTGCGGCGAGGCCCCGTAGATCTCCTGGATCACGAACGGCGAGGCGGCTATGTAGGCGAAGAGGGAGGCGAAGGCGAAGCCGCCGGCGATCATGTAGCCGGAGAAGGCGCGGTCGGCGAGCAGCCGCCGCATCGAGCGCAGGGCCTCGCCCACCCCGCCGTCGTGCCGTTCGCCGGGCTGCAGCGTCTCCGGCAGCTTCGCCCAGACGACGGCGGCCAGCGCCACCCCCACCACCGTGAGCACGACGAACACGCCCCGCCAGTCGGTCACTTGCAGGATCTGTCCGCCGATCAGCGGCGCCACGATCGGCGCTACCCCGGAGATCAGCATGAGGGTGGACAGGAAGCGGGCCATGTCCATGCCGTCGAACAGATCCCGTACGACCGCCCGCGCGATCACGATCCCGGCCGCGCCCGCGAGCCCCTGCACCAGCCGGAAGGCGACCAGCGTCTCGACGGTGGGCGCCAGCGCGCACAGGGCGGTGGCGACGATGTAGACCGCGAGACCGATGAGCAGCGGGCGCCGCCGCCCCCACTTGTCGCTCATCGGTCCGACGACCAGCTGCCCGAGCGCCATGCCGGCCAGACAGCCGGTGAGCGTGAGCTGGACGGTCGCGGCGGACGCGTGCAGGGACTCGGTGACCTGCGGCAGCGCCGGGAGGTACATGTCCATGGTCAGCGGCGGCACGGCGGTCATTCCGCCGAGGATGAGGGTGACGAGCATGCCGGTGCGGCGCACAGCACGGACGGCCGCTTCCGGCTTCGGTGCCGGTACGGCCGCCTGCGTCTCGTTCTGCGTCTCGTTCGATGTCTTCGATATGGCTGCCCTGGATGCCCCACGTTCGGGCATGCGCCCTCCCTCTCCTCGCGATACGGCCCCTATGCTCTCAGTTCGAACACAGTGGCTGGGGTCACACGAACGAGGGCGGGACGGGATGACGGCGGAGAACGTGCGGTGGGGGATCCTCGCGACGGGCGGGATCGCGGCCGCGTTCACGGCGGATCTGGTGGATCTGCCGGACGCGGACGTGGTGGCGGTGGCCTCGCGCTCCGCGGACTCGGCGAAGGCGTTCGCGGAACGGTTCGGGATTCCCCGGGCGTACGGCGACTGGGCCTCCCTCGCGGCCGACGAGGACATCGATGTCGTGTACGTCGCCACCCCGCACGCGGCACACCGGGCCGCCGCCGGTCTCTGTCTGGAGGCCGGGCGGAACGTGCTGTGCGAGAAGGCGTTCACGCTGAACGTGCGCGAGGCCGAGGAACTGGTCGCGCTGGCGAAGGCGCGCGGGAGCTTCCTGATGGAGGCCATGTGGATGTACTGCAACCCCGTGATCCGGCGACTGAAGGCCCTCGTCGACGACGGCGGGATCGGCGAAGTGCGCACCGTGCAGGCCGACTTCGGCCTTGCGGGCCCCTTCCCGCCCTCGCACCGTCTCCGCGACCCGGCGCAGGGCGGCGGCGCGCTGCTGGACCTCGGGGTGTACCCGGTGTCGTTCGCGCAGCTGCTGCTCGGGGAGCCGTCGGACATCGCGGCGCGAGCAGTGCTCTCGGACGAGGGCGTCGATCTCCAGACGGGTGCACTGCTCTCGTGGGAGAGCGGTGCTCTCGCCTCGGTGCACTGCTCTGTCGTCGGCGGTACGTCCGTCTCCGCGTCGGTCACCGGCTCGCAGGGCCGCATCGACATCCCGTACGGCTTCTTCCACGCCGACCGCTTCGTCCTGCACCGCGACGGCCGTGAACCGGAGGTGTTCGCCCACGACACGGCCGCCGACCCGCACAACAGCCTCAAGTACGAGGCCCGCGAGGTGATGCGGGCCCTGCGGGCCAGCGAGACCGAGTCCTCGCTCGTCCCCCTCGACGGCACCCTCGCCGTGATGCGGACGCTCGACGCGATACGTGACCGCATCGGTGTCCGCTACCCCGGCGAGGGCGACGAGACCGACGACCAGGAAGCCGTACCGGCCGTCACACCGGCTTGAGCCCCGGCGCCCCCGCCTCCGTCACGAAGGACGCGGCCGTCGTCACCGGTGCGCCCGGCGTCGTTGCGTAGGCCAGCGTCTTGAAGTCGGCCCGCGCCGACTCCCGGCCCAGCGCGACCGTCGCATAGCCACGCAGCCCGTTGTAGAACTTCATGTGCGGGTTGGCGGCCAGGTAGGTGGCCCAGTTGGCGGGCTTCTCGGAGCCGTTGCCGCCGCTGGAGATCGAGGTGGCGACGATCTCCGTGCCCACGGTCGGTGAGTCGGGGTCGGCGAAGTCCCGCTTGATGTCGAAGCCGTAGCCCACGTGGACGTCGCCGGTGAGGACCATCAGGTTCTCGATCCCGGCCGCCTCGGCACCGGCGAGGACGCGCTCGCGGGAGGCCGGGTAACCGTCCCAGGAATCCATGGAGACCGGGGAGGGCGGAGTCGTGGTGTTGTGCCGGCGGGAGAAGGTGACCTGCTGCGGGACCACGTTCCACAGCGCGCGCGAGCGGTGCCAGCCGTCGATCAGCCACTGCTCCTGCGCGTCACCGGTCAGCGTGCGCGCCGGGTCCTCGGACTCGGGCCCGGGCAGCTGCCAGCCGTCGCCGTACGCCTGGTTGGAGCGGTACTGTCGAGTGTCCAGCACATCGAACTGGGCCAGCCGGCCCCAGTGCAGCCGCCGGTAGAGCTGGAGGTCGGGGCCGTCGGGCAGCTGAGGGCGGCGCAGCGGCATGTTCTCCCAGTAGGCGCGATAGGCGGCGGCCCGGCGGATCAGGAACTCCTCCGGCGGGACGCTGTTCTCCGGGATGTCGTCGGCGTAGTTGTTCTCGGTCTCGTGGTCGTCCCAGGTGACGATGAACGGGTGCGCCGCGTGCGCGGCGGCGAGGTCGGCGTCCGACTTGTACAGCGCGTACCGCAGCCGGTAGTCCTCCAGCGTCACCGTCTCGCGGTTGAGCAGGTCGGGCAGGGTGCCCGCCGGGTAGGCGCGGGCGCCGCCGACGGAGCTGACCGGGTACTCGTAGAGGTAGTCGCCGAGGTGGAAGACCAGGTCCACGTCGTCCTCGGCGAGGTGCCGGTAGGCGGTGAAGTAGGCCTGGTCGTAGCGCTGGCAGGAGACCACGCCGAAGGTCAGCGCGGAGACCTTGCTGCCGAGGCCGGGAGCGGTGCGGGTGCGGCCGACCGGGCTGACCCAACGGCCCACCCAAAAGCGGTAGTAGTACACACGGCCCTCGTCCAGACCGTCGACCGCGACATGCACGGTGTGGTGGAACTCGGGGTGCGCGGTCGCCGCACCACGTCTGGCGATCCGGCGGAACTTCTCGTCACGCGCCACCTCCCACTGGACGGTGACACGCGCGGCGGGCAGACCGCTGTCCGGCTGAAACGGTGCGGGCGCCAGCCGCGTCCACAGAAGCACGGAGCCGGGCTGCGGGTCGCCGGAAGCGACGCCGAGCGTGAACGGGTCCTCGACGATCTGCGCCGCGTCGAGCTCAGCGGCACTGGCGGTGCCTCCGGCAGGCAGATTCACAGCAAACGCGAGCGCGGCAGCCGCGCCGGTGACGGTCAGAAAACGACGTCGGCCCAAGTGGCGCGCGACGGCACGGAGTTCGGGGGTGTGCTGGGACATCCTGGTCCTCCCCTGGCAATGGGATGCAGGACGATTGGAGTGACCCAGGACGACCCCCGCTTGGCACGTACACAACACCCAGATGACGACCCAATGAGACTCCGGTTCGGCAGGCGCCCCAAAGGGGCGCGGGGAACTGCGCGACCAGCCACAACGAACCCGCAGACGACCGACGACCAACAGCGGCACTACTACGCTGCGGCGCCATGAACGCCATGCAAATGAACACGCAGACCGGCGACGGGACTCGCATCGCCGTAGTCACCGGCGCCGGCTCCGGCATCGGCCGAGCCGTAGCCGTAGAACTACTGCGCACCGGCTGGTCCGTGGCCCTGGCCGGAAGGCACCCCGAGACCCTGACGGAAACGGCCGCACTCGTACCCGAGGCCGCCGCCCTCACCGTACGGACGGATGTGTCACAACCGGAGGACGTCACCGCCCTGTTCGCCGCGGCGAAGGACCACTTCGGGCGCGTCGACCTGCTGTTCAACAACGCGGGAACGTTCGGCCCCGGCGGCGTACCGGTGGAAGACCTGCCGTACGACGCCTGGCGCCACGTCGTGGACACCAACCTCAACGGAGCGTTCCTGTGCGCGCAGGCGGCGTACCGGCAGATGAAGAACCAGGACCCGCAGGGCGGCCGAATCATCAACAACGGGTCGATTTCCGCCCATACGCCCCGCCCGCACTCCGTCGCCTACACGGCGACCAAGCACGCGCTGACCGGCTTGACGAAGTCACTGTCGCTGGACGGGCGGCCGTACGGCATCGCGGTCGGGCAGATCGACATCGGCAACGCGGCGACGGACATGACGGCCCGGATGCGGACGGGGGCGCTCCAGGCGAACGGCGAGGTCGCACCGGAACCCGTGATGGACGTGGCCGATGTGGCGCGCACGGTGCGGCACATGGCGGAGCTGCCGCTGGAGGCGAACGTGCAGTTCGCGACGGTGCTGGCGACCGCGATGCCGTACGTCGGACGCGGCTGACTGGCGCACCCCTAGCCCACAGGCTTCACAACGTGCACAACCGGAATGTGAAAGTCCGCTGCATTGCGGCCGGTGGGAGGCTTATGCTCAACCCCTCTCCACAAGAGCTTCACAGTCGGAGCATTCAGCTCCCGTCAGCCACTGTGAGGGGGGACAGGGGGGACATGGCAGCTGTTCCACGGCACCGGGCTGGGGGGTGGCCTCGCGAGGGACCGCGAGGTGCTCACCGGACCGTGGAACGGCTGCCATAAGGCCAGCTGGCTCACCGCCCCAGGATGCCGTCGATCTCGGCCAACTGGGCGGCGGTCAGCGGCCCTTGGGCGAGCGCGCCGGCGTTCTGCTCGGCCTGGGCGACCGTACGGAACCCCGGGATCGGCACGGTGCGCGGACTGCGCGCCCAGATCCAGGCGAGGGCGCCCTGGGCGAGCGTACGGCCGCCGCTGGTGAGGATGTCCTTGAGCGCGTCGACCCGCTGGACCCACTCCGGGTCCGCGCCCGCACCCTGCGAGAAGCCGGGCAGCCAGGCGGGCGGAGCGCTGCGGATGTCCCCGGCCTCAAGCGCCTGCCCGGCGGCCCGCTTCCCGGTCAGCAACCCCATCGCCAACGGGCTCCGGTTGATGCTGGCGAGCCCCAACTCCTCGCACAGAGCGAGCATTTCGGGCGCGTCCTGAAGAATGTTGAGCCGATGCTGTACGGCGGCACAGTGCGCGCCCTCCGCGAAGACGGCGGCGCGGGCGGGATCGTCGGTGCTCCAGGCGTACGACCGTATGAGCCCCTCGCGTACGAACTCCTCGCACGTCTCCCGGAGTTCGGCGGCCTTCTCGGTGTCGGCGTCGGAGAGGTGCAGCTGGTAGAGGTCGACGTAGTCGGTGTCGAGGCGGCGGAGGGAGGCGGTCAGGGCGCGGCGGGCGTACGCCGGGGAGTCGTCGCCGCCGGTGAGGGTGCGGGTCTCCTCGTCGAAGATGTTGCCCCACTTGGTGGCGAGGACCACGTCGGCCCGGCGCTTGCCGAGCGCCCGGCCGAGGACGCGCTCGCTGTGCCCGGCGCCGTAGGTGTCGGCGGTGTCGAAGAAGGTGACGCCGAGGTCGAGTGCGCGCCGGACGGCCCGTACGGACTCCTCGTCGTCGACCGTGCCCCAGCCGAGCGGCTGCCCGTCCGGGTCCTGCCACTCACCGCCGATGGCCCAGCAGCCGAAGCCGAGAGCGCTGACTTCGATGCCGGTGCGGCCGAGGGTCCTGGTGTGCGAGATCGTCTCCATGACCCGGGACGCTATGGGTTAGAGCGCACTCTAGGGCAAGGGCTTTCTGAGCGGGACCTCGTTGCGGTATCAGGGTCCGCTCACGCCTGGCCGGTCTCGAACCGCCGGATCTTGCCGCTGTCGTCGACGTCGAACCGCCACCGGGTGCGCATCTCGCCCCAGGTGTCGTTGCTGTAGCGGGCGACGAGGGCACGGCCGCCGTCGGACTCGCGGTCGACCTCCATGTGACCGTGGGAGTCGAAGATCTCCCGGTTGATCCAATCGTCGAGGTCACGGTCCGAGCCGTCGTCCGCCATCGTCGCGTCCGGGGTGAGCAGCGCCAGGAAGGCGTCGCGGTCATGCGCGTTGACGGCACTGACGAACTCCCGGACGGCCGGGTCGCTGAGGTTCTTGGGCTGAATCGTCATGACTGCCAGACAAACACCGCGACCCGGACCGCGCCACCCGTACGGCGGTCCGGGGAGGCCGGGTGGGTGTCATCGGTGGGACGGTGGAAACCCGTGGGACTGTCCTTGATGCCTGCTCCGGGAGTGACCGTGACCTGTTATGACCGACGCGACCTGGGCCTGCTGCTGCTCCGGCTGGGTACGGGCGGAGTGCTGGCCGCGCATGGCGCGCAGAAGCTGTTCGGCTGGTTCGGCGGACACGGGATCGAGGGGACCGGCCAGTTCATGGAGTCCGTCGGCTACCGGCCCGGCAAGGCGAGCGCCACGGCGGCGGGGCTCGCGGAGTGGGGCGGTGGCACGCTGCTGGCGCTGGGCCTGGCCACCCCGGCGGCGGGCGCGGCGGCGGCCGGCGGGATGGCGGGCGCGGCCGCGGTGCACGCACCGAACGGCTTCTTCAACCAGGAGGGCGGCTACGAGTACGCCGCGACCCTGGGCCTGGCCGCGACCGGCCTCGCGGTCACGGGCCCCGGCCGCCTCTCCCTCGACCACGCGCTCGGGCATGTCTTCGACCGCGGCTGGATGGTACCGGCGGCGCTCGGGGCGACGGCGGCGATGACTGCGGTGGTCATCGGGATGCGGAACAAGAGGCTGGACGAGGCGAAGAAGGAGGAGCAGGCGGAACAGTTCGGGGAGCAGGACGCCTTGTTCGGGGAGTAGGACGCCCTGTTCGGGAAGTAGGCGGGCTGCTCGCGGAACTGCCATGCCAAGCTGCCCGCATGACTGATCAGCGCACCTCCCCCGAGACCGCCGCCGAGACCGCCGCCGAACTCTGGACCGATATCGACGCCCTGTGGGCCTGGCTGGACGAGAACCGCGCCCTCGGCGACCAGGAGGGCCTGCTGTTCCTGCTCAAGTTGTCGGAAGAGGTCGGCGAGGTCGCCCAGGCGGTGATCGGCGCGACCGGCCAGAACCCGCGCAAGGGGAGGACCCACACCTGGGACGACGTCCAGTCGGAACTCTGCGACGTGGTGATCACGGCACTGGTGGCGCTGCGCACGCTGACTCCGGATACGCGTGAGGTGTTCACACGGCATCTGGCGAGGGTGAAGGAGCGTTCGCTGGGCGGGTCGTGAGCGCTGGCGGGGCGCGCCCTGAGCGACCAAGTGGCTGCGCCCGGTCTGGCACGACGCCGACTGGCAGATCTACCGCGTCACCGACTCAACCCCGCTGGCCACTCCCCCGGCCAGGGTGCTGCGCGCGGATGAGGCGGTCGTGAGCCGGAGGGTGCCACGCGCGGCGACGGTCACCGTGCGGGTCGCGTACTCGCCGTGGCTGTGGGGCCAACCGGAGTGCGAACGAACGCAATTACGGTACTTACGCACGGCCTCGCGCAAGCGCACTGTGGATGAGCTGCCGCAGCTCGGCCCGCGCCCCTCCATCAGCCCCGCCGGATCGGGCAGGCTCGCGCCCCCGGCGAAACCGAGGGTGATGTGCGCCTTGGCGATGTCGTTCCCGTCGACGGTGACGACGGCGTCGGGGAACAGCCGCAGGATGAGGGCGCAGGTCTCACGCCCGAGGTCGGCGACGGGCGCGTCCCGGGCGGCGAGGACTCGCTCGATGTCATCGTTCTCCACGCCGCGACAGTGACATGCCACGGTCCCCACCGCACCGGCTCAGCGACGACGCAGAGCCTTGCGCTGCACGGACTCCAGCGGCCCATGGGAGAACCGCCGCAGCCAGAGAGTCGACCCGACGACGAGCAGGACACAGACAGCTCCCCACAGTCCCATCACCCACCAGGGCCCACTGTCCGCAAAGCGCTCGGCGAGCCCGAGGCCGAGCCCGTAGCAGGCGAGCATGCACAGCAGGTTCTGGAGGACGTAGCAGGACAGGGCCGTACGCCCGACGGAGGACAGCCCGCGGGTGACGAATTCCGGGACCCACCCGCGGTCCAGAAGGACACCGATCAGCCCCATATACCCGAGGGCGACCACCGGAGCGGCGACATACCGCCCGAGAAAGAAGAACTCCTCGCCCCCCAGCCACAAGGCCGCGTTGAACGGAAGCCCCAGCCCCAACCCCCACACCGCCATCCGAGACCGCAGCCGCCGCCCGACGTCGCCCGCCGCGAACGCGCCGGCACGATGCAGCCGAACCCCGAGCAGAAACAGAAGGACCAGCAGCCCGAAGGAGATCACCGGCTCTATCCGAAGGGCGAAAGCATTCTCGAGCCGGAAGGAAATCTGATCGGCCCAGCTGCCGTGCGCGTACACGTCGACGGCGGCTTCGGACACCCCATTTCCGGAGCTTTCGGAGGGATCGGCCAGGAGGGCGAGGGTGATCAGCGACATCAGCACCACATGCAGACTCACCGACGCCCACATCACCACCCGCCGAACCCGATCGGAACGCGCCAGCAACCGGGCGACCAGCAAAGCGGTAAGGGCGTATCCCATCAGCACGTCGAAGCCGAAGACCAGCACGAAGTGCAGGGTGCCTTCGGCGAACAGAAACAGCGCACGGGACCGATATCCGCGCGGCCACGGAGTGCCCCGGCGGGCGGCGGAGTCGTACTGGATGGCCAGCCCAACACCGAACAGGATCGTCAGCAGCGACAGAAACTTCCCGTCCGCGAGAAACCGGAAGAGCGCCTCGACAGGCTCATCAACCGGATCCGGCATGGGCACACCCTGCAGAAACGCCCACTCGGAGCCGGGCGTCGCAAAGATCCACACGTTCGTCATGAGCGTGCCGAGAATCGCCGCGCCGCGGAGTACGTCGAGCAGTGGCAGCCGGGCCGGTGCGGAGGCAAGGGAGGCGGACACGGCGTCCTTGGACGCGCGGAGGCTGTTGGGCATACCTCCAGGTTCTCGGCGCTTTGCGGGGCGATCGTCGTGCGGCCGGACGAAACCGTCGTACATCCTTCGATGCAGCCGACCGGGGAACGGCGCTATCGGAAGGCGACCGTTCGCGCGGAACGTGCGATCCGCCTCGCCGAGGCGGGAGAGGAGCCCCACGGTGGCACGCCGCCACCGCCCTCACCCAGCGGGGCGCATGACCACACAGCACGGTGCCGTCCCGAAAGCTCTTTGACAACGGCCGTATTTCCGGCACCCATTCTTCAAGCTTCCGCCCATCCTTGGTGTGGAGGTGAGCAGTGCGTTACTTCTCAGAGCCGGAAAGTGGCTTGGAGCTGGCGTGGGAACAGCCTGATCAGCGATTACGTCCAGGGGTTGTCCAATACCGCGGGTACCGCCTGTCGTTGGGCAAGCCGAGAAAGCGGCTGGAAGTCCCCGACGGGGCTGTGACGCTGGTGCTCGGCTTCGAACACCAGCTGCGGGTCACCGACATCATCGACGGGCCGGACAGATCGCTGTCCGGAGAGCCCCGTGGCTCCCTGCTCTCCGCACTACGCACGCGGGCGACACTCGGCGAGCACAGCGGCAGCCTGTACGGGATGGAGATCGTGCTTGCCCCATGGGCCGCGTACACCCTCCTCGGGGTCGCCATGCACGAGTGGGCCGAGCGCATCATCGATCCGGCCGAGCTGGTCGGTAGCCGCGTTGGCCGGCTGACCGACTCATTGGCTTGCCTGCCGGACTGGGAACATCGATTCCGGCTGCTCGACACCACTCTGGGAATGTGGTCGGACCAAGGCCCCGCCTGCTCACCGCGCGTGGTGTGGGCGTGGTACGAGCTGCACCGCTCAGCGGGGACCATCCCCATTCGTCACCTGGCCGCGCAGACGGGATGGGGACTGCGGCAGTTCGAGAACCGGTTCCTGCAGCAGATCGGCCTTCCGCCCAAGGCTGTTGCCCGCATCATGCGGCTGCGTCGGGTACTGCGGCTGCTCGGAGGAGGCCGTACAGCGGCCGAGGCGGCACTGGCCTGTGGCTTCTCCGACCAGGCACACATGAGCCGGGAGGTACGGAAGATGACCGGCTTCCCGCCATCCCGCCTCCTGGCCGCACGTATGCCCGTGCCCGCCAATCCGCTGACGAATGACCGGATCCACGGCCAGGTCACCAGCTTCCGGTTCCCCGGGTGAGGCCCACCGATGCCGGACCGGGCGCCTCAACCCACTGCATTTGCGAATTTCTTCAAGACAGCACCGTGCCACGGTCGCAAGGATTGCCCTGCTGTGTAGCTTGCCCCGGCTTCATTGGGCGCAACCGGAGAGAGGGAAGGCCTCAGCGTCATTCAAGTGCGCTGAAGCGAACGACATGTCGCGCTGGAAGACCCGAGTTCCTGGGGAGAGGTAGCACCGCTCATGGTCTTGCAATTGCGATCACCACAGCCAGGGGCCGTACGGGCAGGAGACTGTGGTCGTCAAGGCCACGGGAACGAGCTGGAGTTGGGGCCGGTGTGGATGTCGGTGCTGCGTTTCCCCGCGCTGTCCGCACTGCCCCCAGCACGCACCGGTGGACCCGCCCAGTACCGCGATTCGCAGACCTGGCAGCTGGCCCTGGTGTCCGAGGAGCCGCTGGTGCTGGGAAAGAGTTCCGACGCCACCCGCCTGGCGCCCGGCGACTTGGTGCTGTGGGACCCATCGGAGCCGTTCGACGCGGCGGCTGTCGAAGAGGAAGAGCCGTCCCGGGCATTGGTCCTGCACTTGCCGGAAAGTGCGTTACCAGTGCCCCATCAGGTGCTGCGGGGCCTGGTAGCACGACCCGTGCCGTCCGAGACCGGGGCAGCGGCTCTCCTTGCACGCTTCGTCGAGGAGCTCGCAGGGCAGAAGGCGGCGATCAAGCCCCCGCAAGCGGCGTGGCTGGGGCGGGCGGTGGTCGACCTCGTGGCCGCGTTCCTCACCAGCGTCACCGACGTGCGGACCCTCGGGTCGTCGCTGCTGCGGCAGGCGGCTCTCCTCCAGGAGATCACCAGGTACATCGACCGTCATCTGAAGGACCCGGATCTGTCTCCGGCGGTGATCGCCGCGGCCCACCACATCTCGGTCCGGTACCTGCATCACCTCTTCCAGCAGGACAAGCGGACGGTCTGCGGATTCATCCGCGCGCGTCGGCTGGAACGCTGCCGGGCCGACCTGACCAACCCCTGTCTCGCGGGGCAGAGCGTGGGCTTGATCCGGGTGCGGTGGGGCTTTGAGGACGCGGCGGTGTTCAGCCGGGCCTTCAAGAAGGCGTATGGGCTCGCGCCCGGCGAATACCGCAAGCGGTGGACGTGTCTGTAGCGGCTCAGCCGCGGAGCGCCGGCCAGGTGTCCTCGCCTACCTTGCCGTCGGCGTGGAGGTTGTGGTTCTGCTGGAACCTCTTGACCGCCGACTGCGTGTCGACGCCGAAATCCCCGTCGACACCGCTGGGGCCGATGTCGTACCCGCGAGCCTTCAGGATGCACTGCACCTGGCGGACACGGTCTCCCTTGTGGCCATACAGGGTGAGCGCTGTGCCCGAGTAGAACCGGCAGGAGTCCCACGGCCGGGCCGGCGGGTCGGACGGGCCCGGATCGGCCGGGGCGGCGGTGACGTCGGGCGGATCCTGCGGGGGCGGTGCGGGTGCGGGGGTGTCGTCTCCGGGATCGCCCTCGCTGCCGCCATCGCTGTCACCGGGTGGGTTGTCGTCGGGCAGGTTGCCGGACGACGGGTCATTCTGTCCCGGCGGGTCCTTCTCGTCCGAGCCGGAGCCGGAGTTGGAGTTGGAGCCGGAGGCCGACGGCTTGTCCGGGGAAGGGTTCTTAGAGTCGCCGTCGGACGACCCCGTAGCCGTGGCGGAAGAACCCGGCCGCGCGGCCTCGCTCGATGACGAGGATTCCGATCCGGGCCCGACGAAGTAGAACACTCCCGCGGCCACCGCGACCACACACGCTGCGGCGCCCCAAGCGAGGCCGCGCCGACGCTTGCGCGGCGTGCCCGGTGCGACCGTGGGCTCCGGTGCTCCGCGCCGGAGAACGGTCAGTTGGTCCATGGGCGACACGGCTGCCGCGTGGCCGCTCCAGCCGCTGCGGGACTCGATCAGTTCGACCAGCGGTCGCGGCCACTCCTGCGCCGGGGCGTGCGCACGCGCGGTGTCGATCACTTCCTGAGGGCTGGGTCGCTGGGCAGGGTCCTTCTCCAGGCAGCGGCCGACCAGTTCGGCGAGGGCCGGTGCGGTCTGGGCGAGCGCGTCGAGCACCTCTTGGCTCGGCGGCGAGTACACCACCCGGTGGATGACTTCGAGGGTGGCCCCCTCGCCGAACGGTGCCCGTCCGGTTGCCGCGTGGGCCAGTACGGACCCGAGCGAGAACACATCGGAAGGGGTCCCGGCCTCCCGCCCGTTCCCCTGCTCGGGAGACATGAAGGCCGGGGTGCCCACCTGCTGGCCGGTCATGGTGAGCGCACTGGCGTCGGCGGTGTGGGCGACACCGAAGTCGATGACCCGCGCCCCGTCCGCGCCGAGCAGCACATTGGACGGCTTCAGGTCACGGTGCACGATGCCGGTGGCGGCGATGGTGGCGACCGCCTCGCCGATTTCGGCGGCAAGACGCCACACGACGGGGGCGGGGAGCGGGCCGAAGCGCCGCACGGCGTCGTCGAGGCCGAGGCCAGGGACGTAGGCGGTCGCCATCCACAGCTGCTCCTCGTCGTCGAAACCCGAGCCGAGCAGTGCGGCGGTGTACCGCCCGTGCACCCGTCGTACGGCCTCCACTTCCCGCTCGAAGCGGCGCCGGAACCGTTCGTCCTCGGCGTGCTCGGGCCGGATCACCTTGACGGCCACCAGATTTCCGGCGCCATAGGCGGCTCCGCCCGCTTCGGCATCCGCATCCGCCTCCCGCGCGAGGTACTGCCGCCCCATGCCCCCGCCGCCGAGCCGGGCGAGCACCCGGTACGGCCCGATCACCACGGGATCCGCGCGACGCAGTGACTCCGCGCCGAGCCTGGCGAGATCGGCGGTGGTCAGCTCTCCGGTCCAGGGGTGCGCCGGGTCCAGCTCAGGCATGGGAGATTCCTAGGGAGTATGGCTGTACGTTCCTCGGCGGATTCGGGTCAGGCGTTGCCGCCGGCTTGGGAGATGTTCCGCAGGATCGTGTCGAACTTCCTCTGGAATTCCTCAAGGGACTGCTTGATCTTGTTCAGGTCGGCCTGAGCACCATGCCATGCCGTCCGGAACTCGGCGGCGTGCTTGCCGTCCCAGTGGCTCTGGTCGCTGAGGATGTTTCCGGCGGAGGAGAGCTGGCCGATGGACTGCTGGAGTCCGCCGTTGATGATGCCGAGGAACTTGCGGCTCGCGGCGTGCGCGGCGTCGTCTACCTTTACTGTGCCTGACATGGTGATGTCGCTCCTGATTCGTCGGGTATTTCTCGCGTAGTTCGCGGTTGTTGATCGAGGGCTTGGGTGCGGCGGCGCCGATGCGGGCTACGGCTGACCCCATAGCCGCAGGGAGTCGTCCAGGAGGCGGCGACCCTCGGGGGACTGAGCCCACAGGCCCATTTCATTAAGGGCTTCGTATTGCCTATTCCGGGGGTTGCTCAGCCAACTCCGCCATCTGTCGAAGTCGCTGCCCTGGTACAGGTTGACGAGCACCGGAACGTTCTGCCGAATGGACGGACGATTCTGGAAATCTTCCGTCACCGCAGCGTATTTCGCAAGGATTGCGGCGATATACCGGATCGAACCGTCGGACGTGGTCAGGACGTCCTGACGACCTAGATTCCCTTGCCGGGGAAGAAGTTCCCCCTCAACATCCGCCGCGACCTCGGAGTCAATGTGGACCTTTCCTGGCCCCATCGACTGGTGATAGTTGAGCGGAGGTACAGCAGGAAGCTGCCCTCTGAAGGCGCGTACCGCCTGGTTTCCCTTGTTGTGAAGCGCCTCCCATGCTATGGCTGCGACAATGGCCTTCGGGTCGATGTTCCGCGCACGAGCCTCCTGGAGAATCGTGTCCTTGTGGAACTCGATCCAGCTCAACACGGCCAGTTCGTCACGGGAGTAGGGCTTTCCGTTGCGATCCACACCGTGCGGAGCCACGGACGGGTAGGGCAGGTTGTTCGCGAACCGGAGTTCCCAGGAGAGGTTCGCGGGGGTGGCGGGGGTATCGCCGGGGGGCCACGACGGATGCGTCTTCAGAATCTGCATCAGGAGGGGACGCAGTTCCGGGTTCTGCGACGCCGAACCGTCCCAGAGCGACCGGAACTCGGGGTCGTCCATGTGGTAGGCGAACTGGGCGGAGGCCGCCGGATTGGCAAGCAGCCCTTTGAGAAACGCCGTCTGCTCGGCCGGCGTGATGAAGTAGTGGTCCACGTTCACCGGGAACCGAGTGTCGACCGCGAGCCAACCCAGCCCTTGAGCAACGCTGTCGGCCGTGCCCTTGCTGACCGCACCACTCGCGAACGCGCTCACGAGCGCTTGAATTCCGGTGGGGTCGGACATCATCCGCTCGATCTGGCGCCGCTCGAGGCCGTTGAAGAACCCCGCGTTGAAATACGGGTCGTTGGCATGCCGGGCCAGCTCGTCGGTGATTTCCTTGAGGTTGACGCTGCCCGGGTTCTTCTCCATGCGTTTCGCGAGCGCGGCGCCCGCGTCCATCCGTGCCTGGTTCACGTACTGCGCCTGCAACCGCTGGAAGACGGCGTTGACGGACTTCTCCTGGACGGAGATCGGCATGGTGGGTTTCCGGACGTTGGCCCCGTTCACCTCCATGAACGCCTGCCCCACCGTCCGCACGTCCCGGTCCGTGTAGAACGCCGCGGCAATCTCCCGCGCCAAGGCGGAGTCGAGACCGGAGCACGAAGTCCCGCCGCCGCTCTCGTACGCCCGCAATGCGGGGGTCAGGACCGCGCGGACCCACGTCTGCAGTTGTTCTGCCCCACGCGTGCAGTGGTCCGCGTACGCGTAGAGGTGCTCCGGAATTGCCGAGACCGTCGCCATGCGCCCCACCCCTTAATTCTTCTGCTGCGCATGCTGGGCGCGGGCCTGCTCGGTGGCCTGGCCCACCCGCGCATGAAGCCGGCGAGCCTCGTCCATGAGGTCACGCAGGGCCGCTTGCTGGCGGGCGAAGTCGCGTTCGTAGTGATTGCGTTTCGCGCCCTGCCAGTTGTCGCTGTGCGGAGTGCTCAGGAGCGCCTTGCGCCGCCCGTTGCGAAGCCACAGAAACCAGTCGATCCTCTCGATGCACTGCTTTAGTGCCCGGCTCAGCTGATCGGCCGCGTCATAGTCGTACTCGGGTGGCATCCGTCTTTTCCCCCAGCGTGGCCCCTGTGTGGATCACACAAGGAATTGTCAGCTCCCGTGCCGCCAGGTGTCATTGACCTCAGGCGCACTGTGGTTGGTCCTGCGTGCACTGCGCGGCACCAGCTCACTGGGCCACCTGCAATCCCCCTGCCACCCCATCCACGACCAGATAGCCACGGCCCGGCAGCGCCTGCATCCGGTCGTGGCGCGGGAGTTCGGTGCCGAGCAGGTCGCCGTCCAGATCGTGGTCCGGGCAGAGCAGCACTCCGCAGCGGCTCTCGCGAACCTTCTGCGTCCAGTGACCGAAGGCACGACGCAGCGAGTCGGCGCGGCCCGCCGCGATCAGGTGGCTGCCGGGAGGCGGAGCCGCCAACCACCGTTCCAAGACACCGAGTTCGTCCTCCACCGCCTCCGCGTCGTCCACCAGCAGGAGGGTCGGTCCGGCCGAAGGAGACGTGAACAGCGTCTCCTCCAGGGCGTCGTACGTCGCCACGGAGGCTGTCAGACCGGGCACCTCCCGCAGCGGGGAGCGTCGCGGCGCGAAGGCCACGACCGCCGGTGGGACGGCCCGGGACGTCAGCGCCAGGCGGGCGATCGTGCACAGCGCCGTACTCCGCCCCGACCTCTGCGGCCCCGCGATCAGAGCGTGTTCGTGTTCGTAGAAGCGCAGGCCCGCGCAGTCGAGCGTCTCCGAGTTCAGGCCGATCGGGATCCACCAGGGGTCGGTGTCCGTGGATACCGGCGCGGTGAGTGCCGTCACGCTCACTTCGGTGGGCAGCAGGCCCACTGCGGGGGCGCTGCGCATCGCGCCCGGCCACCGCCCCGCGCTCTCCTCCACCGCCGCAGCCAGGTCCTCCCCCGCCCAACCGATCTGGATGACCTGCCGGTTGGCGGCGACCAGGGCCCGCCCGGGGACATACGTGGGGACCGAGCCGCGCGGCACGTCGAAGTAGCCGTACTCGCCCGGGTCGGCCAGGCGGAGCAGCAGTTTCGTCTGGGTCAGGGCCGACCAGGGCGAGGGCACCGCTCCCGAGCGGTCGGCGCTCACTGCGAAGCGGATGCCGACCGCGGGGCCGTCGGCGTAGACGCGGGCGAGTTCGTCGATGAGGTTCATGCCCGCGACGTCCTTGTCGAAGTCCGAGAGGAGGGCGCCGAGGTTGTCCAGGAGGACCAGCCAGTCTGAGAACTCCGAGGGGCCCTGTGCCTTGCGGGCATCCAGTTCGCGGCGGAGGAGTTTGATCAGGCGGGTCTGGCGTTCGCGCTCGGCTGAGCCGATGTGGGCACCGGTGTGCGGGAGTTCGGCCAGCGGGGCGAGGTCGCCCGCGCCCAGGTCGAGGGCGAACAGGTGCAGGCGGTCGGGCGGTGTGGCGTCGGCCAGGGTCAGGGCGAGCGCGGCCAGCGCGCTTGATGTGCCCGAGCCGCCTGCGCCGTAGATCAGGATGTTGCCCGCGGCTGGGTCCCAGCCGACGGCGTACTGCCGCTGGCGGTCCGGGTCATCGGCCAGCGCCCACGCGGGCAGCCCTTCGATCTCGGTGTGCAGGCCGCGCTCGGCCACGGCCGGGAGCTCCGTACGGTGTACGACGGCGGGCAGTGGGTCGGGCCAGGGGCGCCGCGGCGCGTCGAATCCGGCGAGCGTGGCCGCCTCCCGCGCGGCCGTGACCAGCCGCCGCAGGTCGGTCTCGCCGTTCTCTGCAGTCGTGGCCGAATCGTCGAACCTCAGACCGAGCAGGTATGGCGCGGCCGTCACCGGGGCGGTCACCTCGGCCTCCGGGGTGACGCCGGTGGACAGCGCGGTCTGCACCGGCAGCACCTCCCGTGCACTGAGCCGGTAGTAGGCGCGTCCCCACTGCCGGGTGCCGATACCTGCGGCGGCCGGGTTGTCGATGACGTCCTGCGAGTCGCCGGTGCTCTCCAGGCGCAGTGCGATACGCAGTTTGACGTTGTTCTTGATGGCGTCGTTCACCGATCCCGCGGGTCGCTGCGTGGCCATGATCAAGTGAACGCCGAGGGTGCGTCCGCGCTGCGCGATGCTCACCAGTGAGTCCACGAAGTCCGGCAGGGCCTTGACCAGGGTGGCGAACTCGTCGATCACTACGGCCAGCCGGGGCATGGGCTCCAGGTCCTGGCGCCCGGTGTCGCGCAGCCGCTGGTAGTCGCGGATGTGGCTCAGGCTCACCTCGCGCAGCAGGCGTTCGCGGTGGCGGAGCTCGGCGTCCAGACAGCGCAGGGCACGTTCGCTCAGTTGCTCGTCGAGGTCGGTCACCAGGCCGACGGTGTGCGGCAGTTCGGTGCACTCGTCGAGGGCACCACCGCCCTTGTAGTCCACCAGGGCGAAGGTCAGGTGTTCCGGGTCGGTGGCGACGGCCATGCTCGCGATGAGCGTGCGCAGCAGCTCGCTCTTGCCCGAGCCGGTGGTTCCGGCGATCAGTGCGTGCGGCCCGTCGTCGTCGAGGTCCACGGTGAACAGGTCCCGCTCGGTGACGCCGAGCACGGCACCCACCCGCAGCTCCGGAGCCCGCTGCCGCCAGCGGTCGCCGACCGCCGCACCGTTCACCTTCGGCAGGTCGAGCAGCGGCAGCAAGGAGATCCGGTCGGGCAGCCCCGCACCTTCGATGCGCAGCTCCGGGTCCTCGAAACGCGCCAGCGCCCTGGCCGTGGCGAGTGCCTCGGCGAGCGGCATGCCGCTCAGCAGCACATTCCGTACCACCTCGTCGGAGGCGACGTCACGTACCTGTCCGGCGCCCTCTGCCGGGGCGGTGACCACCGAGGTACACAGGGCGGGCAGCCGCGTGGTGAGCACCAGCCCCGCGCAGCGCACCGAGGCGTCGGCGAGCAGATCGCGCAGCGGACAGGGCCGGCCCTCGAGGAGGGTGGCGCCGTCCACAACCACCACAAGCACCGGTCCGTGGCCGTCCTCCGTACGCGGCGGCGCGGCGGTCAGCAGGCTTCGGGCCAGTGCCTCGGACTGCTCAGGGCCGACCGCCACCAGCCGGGTCGTCCCGGACTGCGCGTCCGCGCCGTGCGGCAGCCACTTCGTCCAGTCCCAGTCGGCGAGCCGGTCCGGGTCGGTGAACACCGCCACCGTCACATCCGCCGGCCCGCTGCCCACCACGGCCTGGCACAGCAGGGACCGCGCTACGGCGAGACACGCCCGCCGGTTCCCCTCCAACCCCACCGCCTCGCCGGCCGATACGCCGACCACGACCGGCACCTGTGGCAGGGTGCTTCGCGCGCGCAGGATCTCCGCCACCTCCGGAGCGGGCCCCGAGGACTCGGTCTCCTGCGGGGGAGCCCAGGGCAGGTCGGCGTAGCCGACGACCGCCTTGAGGAAATCCGGCGCGCCCGGGCGCCGCTCCCAGAGCGCGACTCCCGGCGCCGTCGCGCGGTGGACCACCTCCGCGAGATCGGGATGGGCGGTACGACGGATACGTACCTCTGCGCCATGACGAGCCGTCATTTCCGTTTCGAACTCCGCGACCCGAACGGCGTGTTCACGCAGGCCACGGCGGAGAGCGAACCTGCCGCGCAGGCGCTCTTCCGCGAAGTTCGCCACGAACATCAACGGGGTGAGCGCCGCGATGGCCGCGTAACGTATGTCGCCGGTCATGCCGACGATCGCGGCGGCCAGGATCAGCGGGCCGAGCATGCTGGAAATGCTGAAGGGCGCCTTGTCCGCGTGCTGCGGCGGCGCAGGGACGGCGATGCGCGGCGGGTCGGCCGGCCTGCCACCCCGTGGCGCGCGATTGAAGGGCAGGGTTCCGCTGGGTCCCGCTTCCCGGAGCGGGTTGACTCGCTGCACAGGACCGAGGCGGTCCGGCGGCAGGATACGCAGCAGCACTTCGCCGCCCAGCGAGATCAGGTCGTCCGACTGGACCCGGACAGTCCCGGAGATCCTTTCGCCGCCCACGTCGGTGCCGTTGGCCGACCCCAGGTCGGTGATCAGCACCTGACCGTCGACCGACACCTCCACTGCGGCATGCAGCCGCGACACCCCCGTGCCCACCACTCGCACGTCCGCCTCGGCTCCACGGCCGATGACCGTCCTGCCCACCTGCAGGGGGATGCTGGCCCCTGCCTCCAGACCCCCGACCACCCGTAGGACAGAGGCTGGCCCGCGACGTCCGGTGGCGGAGCCCCAGCCCGCGCGGGCCAGCCGCGATCCGTGGACGAGACCGGACTCGTACAGCCCGGTACTCGGCGGCGCCACCCGGCCGTCGACGCTCAGCGCGCTCGCGGGGATGCCCAGAACTGTTGCCAGGTCGGCGAGCGTCGCGTCCGGCCGACCGATCCGCAGTTCCAACTCTCGCTCGGATTCACCGTCGGCGAAGACGATCCGCACCGTGCAATCCCTCCAGACTGGGGCCGAGTATGAGGGGCTTATCGAGTCTTGCGCGCACCTCCTCGGAAGGCATTGGCAGCGAGCGCATGGTCTTTGACCGAGTGCGCAATCAGACGAGGGGGCGCGCTTCGTCGGCGCGGCCCCCAGGGCCCGCGCCTGACGAACGGCCCTCAGTCCCTCGACCGGCTGCTCCGCGCAGCCGTACCGGGCCCGCTCTGGGTCAACCACCCATCGCGCATTGCGGTGGCCGACTACAAGCCCGCTCAGCTCGTTCTCGCCCAGCAGCTCGGCTTCACCGTCCCGCCCGGTGACAGAACCTGCAGCGACAGCGGAACCATCACCGCCCGTAACGCCGACCGCCATGGCCCCCACAGCAGGCCGCGTAACCTCTCGCACTCGCAGGCAGACACATCGGCCGAGACCGCGCACGATGCCTCGGCAAGCCGCGACCGCAGCTCCTCCTCCACTACGCGCAGTGTCTCGGTGGCCGATGCGATGTCGCCGACCTGGTTGCGGATCCGGTCCACAGACCGTTGCCAGACGGCGTCGACCGGCACCCATCGGTCCGGCTGCTCACTCGCAACGAGGAAACGCCGGGTCCATACGCCCATGAACCACCCATCGGTGATCACCGCCGGCGGCACCGAAGGCACGGAGTCCCACAGGCGGACGGGTCCACCCAGGTTGATGAACAGATGCGCCGACGGCATCGGCGGGATGTTCATCCGGCGGTGACGCGGCACCCCGGTCAGGCAGTAGATGTCGTCGATGAGCCGGTCGGGCGGCGGGGCGGGCACCCGGCCGACGTATTACATGGACTCAGTGTGGCCGACGGGGGTTCGGTTCGCGAGGGAGCTGATCGGACACGGATCGGCCGACGGCCGTGGCCAGGAGCAGGCCACGCGCATGAACCACCCGCGCACCAGCGGCTCGCAGAACGAAGACGCCCCGGCCGTATGCCGCCCCGGACGCCGATCATCGACGGTCATCAGGTCACCAGCCCGTGCCGGTAGGCGTAGACGACGGCCTGGACGCGGTCTCGGAGACCGAGCTTGGTGAGGATGCGGGAGACGAACGTCTTGACGGTCTCCCGGCTGATCATCAGGGCCGCGGCGATCTCGCTGTTGGACAGGCCGTCCGCGATCAGGCGCAGGACCTCCAGTTCGCGGGGGGTCAGCGGAATGTTCTGGGCCGGGCCGTCCTCGGCGGGACGGATACGGGCGGCGTACTTGCCCACCAGTTGACGTGTCACCTCGGGGTCCAGCAGGGCGGCGCCCACGGCCACGGTGCGGATGCCGTGCAGCAGCCGGTCCGGCGGCGCGTCCTTGAGCAGGAACCCGCTGGCCCCGGCGCGCAGCGCCTCGTAGACGTATTCGTCGAGGTTGAACGTCGTCACGACGAGCACCTTGGCGGGGTGCGGCACCCCGGACCCGGCCAGCAGCCGGGTGGCCCCGATACCGTCGAGTCCCGGCATACGGATGTCCATCACGACGACGTCCGGACGCAGCCGGCGGACGAGATCGACGGCGGCCTGTCCGTCGCCGCACTCGCCGGCCACCTCCATGTCGGGCTGGGCGTCGATGATCGTCACCAGCCCAGTGCGGATCAGTAGTTGGTCGTCGCAGACCACGACCCGGATCGGCGCTGTCGGGATCGGCACTGTCACGAGGGGGCCTTGGCGGGGATGCGCGCCCGCACCACGAACCCGCCGCCCGTGCGCCGACCCGCGCTGAACTCGCCACCCAGGACGTCGACCCGCTCCCGCAGCCCGGCCAGGCCGCGTCCGCTGCCGCCGGGGGATGTCGCCCGCGAGCCGGATGCCTCCGTAGTGACTTCCACGGTTATCTCCTTGTCGCCGTGGCGCACCATAACCGAAGTGCGAATGCCGTGGGCGTACTTGAGGGCGTTCGTCAGGGCCTCCTGCACCACCCGGTAGGCCACCAGGTGGGCGCTGCCGGTGGATTCCGGCGGGGTGCCCTCCTCGGTGAACTCCACCGGCTGGCCCGCCCTGCGCGTCTGTTCCACCAGGGTGCCGAGGCTGCCGCCATGCGAAGTCATGTCCTCGGACGGCCGCGTGCTGTGGTCGGGGTTGAGCAGGTCGAGCAGGTGCCGTAGGTCCCCGATGGCCTGTCGGCCGGTTTCCGAGACGGCGGTCAGGGCTTGTTCGAGGCGCTCGGGAGCGGAGGTCAGATAGCGGGCCGCTTCGGTCTGCACGACCATCGCCGTCACATGGTGGGTCACCACGTCGTGCAACTCGCGGGCGATACGGGTGCGTTCGGCGGTGCGGGTCTCCTCGGCGACATGGCGCCGACGTTCGGCTTCCGCGATGCGGGCGGCGCGCAGCCACGCCCCCATACCCCAGACCAGGGCCGTCGCCACGTAGAACATCACGAACCCGCTCGTCGACTCGCCCGAGCCGAGCCGGGAGAGGACGACGGCCAGCGGTACGTACGCCACGGAGAGGGCCAGGGCGGTGGCGCGGCGGTGCTGCTCCACCCGGGACCCGGCGCCCAGCAGCGCGAGGGCCAGCGCCGTACCGGCCAGCGAGTGGTAGCCGAGCAGTTGGTCCAGGGCGAAGCCCACCGACACCAGTGCCATGCAGGCCACCGGCCATCGGCGGCACATCATCAGCGGGAGGCTCTCCAGGGCGATGACCACTACGGCCAGCCCGTCCCAGGGCCGGTTCGGGACGCCGCCGAGTTGTGTGCCGTGGCTCTGCAGCGAGGGGAGGAACGACGCGGCCAGCAGCAGCGGGCCGAGGACCAGGTACCAAGCCGTCACGTCGAACTGGAGCCACTGGCCCGGGGTCCGGCGGAGCCGGATGCGGAGGAAGGCTCTCCGGAGGGCGATCACCGGACGAGCCTAGTGGTGTCGTCGTTCCGGTCGGCGCGTCGGCGGGGCACCACGTGGCCGCGCCGGTAGGCCAGCCACATGAACGCGATCGTCACGAGCACGCCGAACAGGATCGCGTACACACTGCCCTCCGGGCCGAAGTCACCGCCGGTCAGCAGTTCCGGGCCCGACATCGAGGAGTTCAGCAGGCCCTGCGGGGTGTCGTTGCCGGAGACCTCGGTGCTGAAGATGCCGGACGCGGCGAAGTTCCAGCCGAAGTGCACGCCGATCGGCACCCACAGCCTGCGGGTGGCGACGTACGCGGCGGTGAGCATGCCGCCGGCCTCGATCGCGATGGCGAAGGCGCCCCAGAGGCTCGCGTTCGGGTTGAGCAGGTGCGACGCGCCGAAGAGCAGGCCGGTGAGGATCAGCGCGATCCAGGTGCCGGTGCGTTCCTCGACGATGCGGAACAGCACACCCCGGTAGAGGACTTCCTCCGTCACGGCGGCGCCGGCCATGAAGCCGAACAGTCCCACCGCGCCCGTCGGCGATCCGAGGCCGTCGACCTCGTAATGCCCGGAGGAGAAGAGGTTCACGATGACGGCCGAGAACATCGCGGCACCGATCAGCAGGCCCTGGCCGACCGCGGGGGCGGCGCCCTCCAGTCCGACTTCCGTGGACGGGCGGTGCTCGGTCCGTCGCACCACCCAGCCGTAGACGAATATCGCGAGTACGGCGGCCAGGCTGCCGACGACCAGTTGAAGCCACGGATTTCCGTCCACCGCGGCAAGGCCCTGACCGCCTGCGATCGAAATTGCCACGACGGCCAGAAGCTGCCAGATGAACCTCATGAGACCCCCTTTGAATTACTTCAAATTCCTCTGAATTACTTCATCACTTCGGGAAAAGCCCGTCGGCGTGCGCGCCGCGGCCGGGACAAACGCTAGGGATTTCGCGGTCCGGGGTCGTCACCACGCAGAGCGCACTTGGGCGTAGCTCCCGTGGGGGACAGCGCCGGCTGGTGGTTGTTCCCGGCGGCCCGTGCGGCCTCTGGGGCCTCTGGGGCCTCTGGGGCCTATGCGGCCTATGCGGCCTTTGCGGTGACGCGCTGGATGGCCTTGACGGCGATGTCGGGGCGGTCGACGTGGATGTAGTGGCCGGTCCCCGGGGCGGTGCTGAGCTTGCTGCGGGAGGACAGCGCGCGCCACTGCTGCTGGCCCTTGGACCACATCTCTTCCAGCGCGGGCCCGTACTCGGGGACCTCGGCGTACTGGGACTCGTGCTTGATGATCTGCACCGGGATCTTCCCGGCGGAGCGGACCTTCGTGTCGGCGATGATGAACTTCTCAGGGTTCTGGCCCTCGTTGACCGCGATGGTCTGGTCGCGCAGTTCGGCCGCCATGCCAGTGGCCGACTCGGGGATCGCCTTCGAGATGCCTGCGGTCAGGGCAGGAATGGTGGCGTCCATGAGCACCAGTCCCTTGATCCGGTCCGTGTGGTCGGGGGCGTACCGGGCGGCGATGTACCCGCCCAGCGAGTGGCCGGCCAGCACGACGGAACGGTCACCGGCGAGGCGGTCGAGGACACCGGTGAGGATCTTGGCGCTGTCGTCGATGGTCTGGGTTCCGTTCGGCTTGTCGCTCTTGCCCTCGCCGAGCCGGTCGTAGGAGCAGACCCGGGACTTCGCACTCAGTGTCTTCTGCAGGCCGGCCATGGTGTCCAGTCCGTCGCCGCCGCCGGCCATCAGCATCACGAGAGGCTTGTCCTCCGTTGCGTCGCCCGAGCAGGAGACGTTCACGGAGTGCTTTCCGACCCGGATCTTCTTGGTGCCGGAGAAGTGGTCCCCGTCCCGGTCCTCGTCCCCGAGGCTCTTCTCCGCGGTCTCTTCGGCCTCTCCGGTGACCTTGCCGGCGGTCTTGCGCTCGGCCTTCTCAGCGGTCGACACGGGTGCGTCGCAGGCGATGAGCGCGGCGCCGGCCACGACGGAGGAGAGTGCGGCGATGGCGGTTGCCTTGATCCTGCGGTTCATCCATTGCCTCCATAAAGCGGTGCACACTTCAAAGCGGTGCACACTTCAAAGCGGTGTCTGTTTCGGGGCTCTGCGGCCACGACCAGAACGCTATGGAAAGCGAGGCGTGAAATCGTCACTCCCTGGCGCGCACTTGCGTGTGGCTCACGAGGGGGACAGGCAGGGCTTTGGGCGCAGTCGCACTACGTGCGATTCGTGATCATCTGAGGTGGAGGAGGAGTGCGGTCGCGGATCCTATCGCGGGCCTCACGCGCGGGTGGGGCCGCGCTGTTGCCCACGGCGCATGGGTAGAGCTCGCCGAGCTGGGCGCGCACACGGCTGGAGCGGGTGTGGCGTGCGCCGCCTCATCGACGTACCCGAGCCCCAACAGCGCCGTCCGCGTGGTGTGTTGTGGCCTGCGTGGCCAGCTACGACGCCCAGGCCGTTACGAGAAGGAAAGTCCTCAGCTGGGCAGCGTGGCCAGCCATCGCCACTTTCCAAGGCGCAGGATTCTCGGCAGCGATCTCCTGCCACAGCTGTGCCGTGGCAGCAGCAAACGCGCCCAACGCCTTGGGATCGGCCTCGTGCCACGACGGAACACGCTGTGCCCACGAAACCGCCTCCGCAGCTGTCGCCCCAGCCTCCATGATCCGCAGTGCGAGCATGTACGGATCGATCCAGGCCGCACCCCGCGTCGGCCACGCCCAGTCGATCAGGCGCGCCCTGCCGTCGTGGATGAGGACGTTGTCCGGGGCGAAGTCCGTGTGCAACAGAGCGTCCCCGGCGAACAGTTCCGCCTGTCCTTTCTCCGCGTACATCCCCCATCGCTCCTCCGCCGTCTTCAGGTCGACATCGTCAGGCGCAGTGACCTCTTGCAACTCGACGAGCGCGTCCAAGACCAGAGTGAGATCGTCCGTGGAGGTGTAGTCGGCGTGGCGGCCGTTGACGGCCTCGTAGCCAAGGAGCACCCAGCCGCCTGCCTCCACGTGCCACAGCAGCCTCGGGCAGGTCGCAGGCAGGTAAGAGCTGATCGCGATCTCTCGCTTCTGGGAGGCAACCTGCGGGTTGTCGGCCGGGATGCCCTTGACGAAGACGGGACCGGTCTCAGTCTCGAGGAGGGCGGCGAGGGCGCTGTTGATGCCGCCGCCGGCCGTGTGGGCCGCATTGATGAGGCCGGTCTGGAGGGTGACCGCCTGGCGGGCAGCGACAGGCAACTCGTCGAAGGCGACGCGAGGCATGGACACAGGCGCAGTTCCTCAGGGAGTAGACGGGCGAACGGGACGCTGCCCCGGCCAGCGTGGGCCAGGGCAGCACTGGGAGGAGGCCCGGCCTAAGTGTGCTGTGACCGGGGCAGCTGGGTCTCACGAGCCCGGCGGTTCAGTGGCATCAGCTCACCGGTGTCCCGCCTGACCTGGAAGACGTAGCCACGCGCCTTGTCAGCGAAAGTGACGGCTGGCCGACTGATGTCCGACGTAGTAAGCAGTATGAGCCGTCGGCCCTCGGCCGCAGCGATGCCGTTCAATCTCTGCAGCATTGACGTCGACAGGCTGGAGTCGGCCTCCCTCCACTCGATCCAGAAGCGGTCGGATCGGAACACAGAGTCGCCCCTGTCCTCAGAAACGTCGCCGAACCCGCGTTCCCTCAACTGCGCGACTACGGCCTCTGCCAGCATGACAGGCGAGAGCTTGACGGGAGCCAGCACAGCATTCTCGTCGCGCGGATCGCCGTACTCGATCTCGGGTTCCCAGTACTCCGCCGCGTCGATGCTGCGGAGTTCGTGAGCAACGAAATCGGCGAGCTGAGAGAGCGTGACTCTGCCCAGCGGGACACCTGGTTCCGGGCTGCTCTCCTGACCCTCGAGCCACGCGCCCAGATCGACGCGCCGCCAGACGCCCTCCTGGTCGTACCGGACGTCGACGAGCCACCCCAGGTCGGGCTTCAAGGAGACCCGCATGTCCATGTCGTCCGTTCGCGCCTCCAGGAACTGGCCCTCCCAGGGCTCAGCGATGTCAACTTCGAGGCCCACCACCCCGTTCCTCAAAGCGCGGTACCGGTTGCCTGCCGTCACGTGCTCGACGGTCACACGACGCGCGGCGAGGAGCTCGGCCAGTTCGGTGAGTTCCGATGACCCGGATTCGTTCCAGCGCCATGGGGAAGGCAGCGGTTCTCTCCGTTCAGCAGCCACGGCGCAGGCGTCAAGAGCGTCCACGAGAGTCTCGTCAGAGGTGCCCTGGAGGGGCCACACGAGGAGATTCCCATGGAATACATCCATGCCGTCGATGACCGCCCAGACTTGCGTGTGGTGCGCACGCACGACGGCAAGAGCTACACCGCTGTCCGTCTCATCAACGAGGGTGATCTTCAAGATGCTCTTGCCGTCCACGACGCCCACCCGATGGCCCCACTCCGGGTGACGCTCCAGTAGCAGGTCGTGCAGGCCCTGGAACTTCCAGTACCACGACATTGCGCTGACCATCTCGCTTGTCGGAAAACTCATCACCCTACTCCAGCCGCTCTCATTAGCATCGATCAGCCTCGCCGCACTGCGCCAACTGCACATGTTGCCCTACGACGTAACACGCCTGGTCACCTGGCACTCGCCTCTGTCGCTGGACTCCAGTTGCCTGAAGGGAAGTTGGAGTCCAGCAGTCAGCAGAGTCGACGCCGATCACCGGGGTACAAGTCCGACGCCGATGCCACGGCTGGGACTGAAACCGGCAGCACGGGTCATCCGGCAGCGGTATTTGCCGACCACTCGTCGGCGAAGTGCTCCATCTGCTTGATGACCAGCTCGACGGCCTCCGGGGCCTGGTCCGGCGGGTACTTGCTGAGGGCGAGCAGGCGGCGGATCTCCGAGCGCAGGCCTGCGCGGACGGATTCGCGGGAGATCCAGTCGGGCTTGAGCTGCTTGCGTACGCGGGTGACGAGCTTACGGGCGATCTCGGCAAGGACCTCGTCACCCATGAGCTCGCGGGCCGTGCCGTGGTCGGCTACGGCGTCGTAGAAGGCAAGCTCGCTGTCGTTGAGAGGCGGGGTGAACTTCTCGCCGCGCTTGGTGTCCTCGGCGATCTCTTTGGCCAACTCGACGAGCTGGGCGATGAGTTCGGCGCTGGTGAGCTGCTGTCGCATGTAGCGGACCATCAGGTCTTGCAGGCGCTCCGAGAAGGTGGTCTGCCGCACGATGTTGTGGCGGGTGACCTCCCGCATCTTCTTCTCGATGAGTCGGCGCAGCGCCTCGGCCGCCAGGTGTGGGGTCTCTGAATGCTGGAGCTGGCCGAGTACCGCTTCGTTGAGAGCCGAGAGGTCGGCGACGCCGAGGCCGGCCTCCGCGTACAGGTCGGTGACGCCGCCCGTCTCCACTGCCGCGGAGGTGAGCTGCTGCAGGTACATCTCGACGTCGCGCCCGATGGGCAGCCCTTGGGCGTCCCGGTCTTGGGCGTCCAGCTTGGCCATCCAGCCACGGACCTCGACAAAGAACTGGATGTCGCGGCGCAGTCTGCGTGCCTCGTCCTCGCCGAAGCGGTCGGCGAGGGCGGTGCTGGAAGCGGTGAGCGCGTGGAAACGCTCCAGGCGGAAGGCGTGTTCACGGAAGCGACGGCCGAGCGTGTCGTGTGGGTCGTCTGCGTCGTTGCCGGGGGTGCGCGGGTCGCGCAGGAAGTTGGCGGTCTTAAGGATCGCCTCCAGGTGGGCGCGCTGACCGGGGCGGGCGAGCAGGCCGCGCCAGTCGATGCCGAGCAGGATGCCTTCGAGGATGTCGCGTTCGTTCTTCAGCTCGGTGACGGCGCGGTCGAGGTCCTGGCCGAGGGTCTGGTCTTCCTGGTCTCGGGCGGAGTACTCGGCGATTGCCTTCTGCAGGTTCTCCGTCAGCGGCGCATAGCCGACGAGAAGGCCGTCCTGCTTGTCACGGTGGCGCCGGTTTACGCGAGCCAGGGCCTGCATGAGGCCTGCACCCTTGAGGGGCCGGTCCAGGTACATGGTGTGGATCGGCGGGGCGTCGAAGCCGGTGAGGAGCATGTTGTTGACGATGAGGAGCTCGAGCTCGTCGTCGGGTTCCTTGGCTCGCAGCTGTACGGTCTTCTGCTGGCTGGGGCGTAGCGCGTGGACGAGCAACTCCATTTCGTCCTTACGGGAGTTCGTCGAGAAGACGATCTTCATCGTGCCCTTGTCGACCGCCGGGTTGTGCCACTCGGGGCGGAGTGCCTTGAGGGCGTCGTAGACCTTGACGCAGATCTCGCGCGTCGGGCAGACGATCATTGCCTTGCCGGGGCCGCCGACGAACGGGCGCATTACCTCGCGCCGCCGCTCCCAGTGCGCTACCAGGTCTTCGGTGAGGGTCTTGATGCGTTCCGGCGCACCGTACAGGGCATTCATCTGTACGACGGCCTGTTCTATGCGGCGGCGTTCGGTCTCGTCGAGGCCGTCGGTGAGCTGGTCGACCTCTTGGTCCAGCTGCTCGGGGTCGACGTCTTGGGCGAGGTTGAGGCCGATGACGCGGCTCTCGTGGAAGACACGGACTGTGGCGCCGTCGTCGGCGGCGCGCTTGAGGTCGTAGATGTCGATGTAGTCGCCGAAGACCTCGCGTGTGTTGCGCTCCGCGAAGGAGATCGGGGTGCCGGTGAAGGCGAGGAGCGTGGCGTGCGGGAGGGCGTCGCGCAGGTGGCGGGCGTAGCCGTCGAGGTTGTCGTAGTGGCTGCGGTGCGCCTCGTCGACGATCACGACGATGTTGCGGCGCTCGGAGAGGAGCGGGTGGTCGGCCCCGGCTTCCTTCTCCGCCTTCGTCAGGCCGAACTTCTGGAGCGTGGTGAAGAGGATGCCGCCGGTACGCCGGTTGGTGAGCTCCTCGCGCAGTTCTGCACGGGTCTCCACGTGCTTCGGCTCGCCCGGCAGGACCTCGCTCTCCAGGAACGTGGTGAAGAGCTGGTCGTCCAGGTCGGTGCGGTCGGTGATGACGACGATGGTGGGGTTGTGCAGCTCGGGATCGCGGGAGATCTGATTGCTGGTGAGCACCATCTCCTCGGACTTGCCGGAGCCCTGCGTGTGCCACACGACGCCGGCCCGGCCGTCACTGGCCGATGCTGCGCGCACGGCCTCGGCGGCCTTGGTGACGGCGAAGTACTGATGCGGCTTGGCCATCCGCTTCATCCGGCCCTTGGCCGAGACGAAGTTGATGAAGCCGCGGACCAGCGGCAGGAAGCGGTGTTGGGCGAACAGGCCGTGCAGGGCCAGGTGTTGGCCGAGCTGCTCAGGGCTGGTCGCGGCCAGGGACTCGACGGGCTCGCCGTCCTCGTCCACGTTCCACGGCGCGAAGTGCTCGAACGGGGTAAACATCGTGCCGTACTTGGCCGTGATCCCGTCCGAGAGGAGCACGACCTCGTTGTAGCGGAACGCTGTCGGGAACTCGTCGCGGTAGCGCAGCACTTGAGTGTGCGCGTCACGCAGGGTGGCGTCCTCGTCAGCGGCACGCTTGAGCTCGACGACCGCGAGAGGCAGGCCGTTGACGTACAGGACGAGGTCGAACCGGCGGTTCTTGTCCGTGCCGTCGATCACGCGGACCTGGTTGTGTACGCGGTATGTGTTCGACTCCGGGTCGTCGAAGTCGACGAGGCGGACGGTGGGGTTGTGCTCGGCGCCGTACTCGTCGGTGTACGTGACGGCGCGGATGCCGTCGACGAAGTACCTGTGCGCGGTGCGGTTCTCCTCGTACGCGTCCTGCGACTGCGGCGTCGCGGCGATAGCGAGGGCTTCGCGGACAGCGTCCGAGGGGAGTTCGGGGTTGAGGCGCTCGATGGCATCGCGGAGGTCCTGGTAGAGGATCAGGTCATCCCAGGAAGCCCGCTGGCCGGAGCCAGGAGCGAACTCGTTGCCGGGGGCCGGCTGCCAGGCGAGCTCGCCGAGCTCGTCGAGGGCGAGGTTCTCCCAGTCGGCCTCGAATAGGCGGAAGCTGTCACGGCCACGGTCACGGCCGTCGTAATCAGAGTCGCTCGCTCGCGCTTGGGTACTCACACCGCCTCCTCGACGGTCTTCTCCGCGTCACGGACGCGGATCTTGCCGGACATGAGCTGGGGAAGCAGGGTGTCACGGAGGGCGGCAAGGGCTCGGGATTCAACGGCCGCGCTGTGTGCGCGCTGACGCAAATGCATAGCCGTCGACTCGAATCGCACCCTCGTTTCGTCGGGAACGTACGGAATCGGAGCTTCCTTGAATTTTTCTGCGCGGACCGCAGGGTAAGCGCTCCCCTCAGCGACGCTCTCGAGGTACGTCTGGAACGCAGCGGTTCGAGCAGCTTCATACAGAAACGCCGGGCCCACCTGTACGGGGCTCAATACTGCCAGGCCCGTCGAGAAGACTAGGTGCGGATCATCATCCATCACGAGTGCGTGCGAACGGCGATTCGGGCGCACTGTGGACCAAATTACGTCACCTACGCGCGCCTTCCTGCGTGCACGACCAGGAGCCTCGTCCCAAGGTGTCAGCGCTGGCCACTCATAGAAACCCACGCCAACGCTGGAGATATCCACGTAGCGCAAGCTGCCGTCGCTTGACGGCTTTACCTGATGGGTGTTCACGGCAGCGACATCACCCAACTTGAGTTCGCCCTGAGCGTTGACAGACTTCACTAGCTGAACGAAGAGGGCTTCACAGAGTTCATCTACTGTTGCGGCGATGCGCTCATTGACGGCGATCTTGCCATCCAGCGCCCCGAGCATCTGTGCGATGGCCTGCTGCTCATCGAGACTGGGACGCGGTACTCGAAACGACTTCACGGTTGTCACAGGTTGAACCAGCCCCGGCACACCAACAGTGGAGACATGCTGGAGAATTTCACGCTGCCCTGCCGGAGACCTCAACCAGTAGTAGTAGAACTCCGGAACGGCGATCGAAGGATTCAACCGGGCCCTAACCAGGCTGGAAGACAGTACATATCGGGGATGCTTGGAGTCTTTGGGAATCATCGAAACCTGCCCGATGGTGCCCCTGTGCGCGAGCACCAGATCCCCAGCAGATAGGTTGGCTCCCGGGAACTCGTCCGCTTTCCGGTCTGTAATATAGACGAATCCACCGTCATAAAACAGGCTCCTTCCGAGGTTCACCCCACGGACGAGTGGAACTCCATCATCGACATAGTCACGAGCCGTCAGCGCCGAGCCAAAAGGTCCCATCGAGAACGCACGCTTCTCTGCGGCTCCGAGTGATTCAAGCCTGACGATGGGCCACTCAGACATCGATACTCCCCAGTTGCTCGCGCACTGCCTTCGCCAGCTCGTCCGACTTGTCGAAGAGCTCGTACAACTCGCCCGTCAGCGTCTTGATACGCTCCGCCACAACTCCCGGGTCCTCCTGCTCGGCTTCCGCCGCGCCTACGTATCGACCCGGCGTCAGCACGTAACCATTCCCCTGGAGCGTCTCCAGATCTGCCGACATGCAGAACCCAGCCACGTCTTCGTACGCCATCCCCGCGTCCCGCGCCGATTTCGTCCCGCGCCACGCGTGGTACGTCCCAGCGATCTTCGCGATGTCGTCCGGCCTCAGCACGCGCTCCGTGCGGTCCTCCATCTCGCCCATCTCTCGGGCGTCGATGAAGAGGATCTCGCCGCGGCGGTCCTCCAACCGCCTCGCGCCCTGCGGGGATTTATCCTTGGACAGAAACCAAAGGCACGCCGGGATCTGCGTCGTCCGGAACAGCTGCGACGGCAGCGCCACCATGCACGCCACCAGGTCCGCGTCGACCATCGCCTTGCGGATTTCGCCCTCGCCGCTCGTCTGCGAGGACATGGAGCCGTTCGCTAGGACTACACCGGCCGTGCCGCGCTCGCCGAGCTTGCTGATGATGTGCTGGAGCCAAGCGTAGTTGGCGTTGTTCTTCGGCGGGACGCCGTACTTCCAGCGGGGGTCGGTCTCGACGCGATGCCAGTCCTTGATGTTGAACGGCGGGTTCGCGAGGACGAAGTCGGCCTTCAGATCTGGGTGCTTGTCGTCAGCGAACGTGTCACCCCACCGCGGGGCGAGGTTGCCGTCGATGCCGTGGATGGCGAGGTTCATCTTGGCCAGGCGCCAGGTGTCGTCGTTAGATTCCTGACCGTAGATCGACAAGTCCAGCTTGTCGCCATTGCCGATCAAGCCGCCATGGGCCTCGACGAACTTGCCAGCCTGGACGAACATTCCACCCGAGCCGCAGCATGGGTCGTACACCTTGCCCTCGTACGGCTCCAGGACTTCCACCAGCAACTCGACAACGCTACGTGGGGTGTAGAAGGAGCCAGCTTCCTTGCCCGCCGCACGCCCAAAGTTTCCGAGGAAGTACTCGTAGACCTCGCCAAGGACATCCTGCGCACGACGCTCACCATCACCCGTGAAACGGGCATCGGAGAGGAGATCGACAAGTTCGCCGAGGCGGCGTTGATCGACGTTGTCCCGGTTGAAGATCTTCGGAAGTACGCCGGTGAGTGCGGCGTTCTCGCGCATGAGGGCATCCATAGCTTCATCGAGAAGCTGCCCAATGCCCTCGCTCTTCGCCCTGGCGGCGATGGAATTCCAGCGAGCCATGTCAGGAACCCAGTAGACGTTGACACGGGTGTACTCGTCTTGGGACTCGAGGAACTCTTTGAGTGGCTCCTCGTCCAAGCCCTCCTCGGTGAGCTCCTGTACGAGCTGATCGCGACGCTCTTCAAAGGCGTCAGAGAGGTACTTGAGGAAGATCAACCCAAGTACAAGATCCTTGTACCTGTAGGGATCCATGGAGCCGCGGAGCTTGTCCGCCGCTTTCCACAACAGCGTTTCGATGTCCTTGACGCTGGTGGCGCCCGACAGTTCGAGCTGTCCTGCTGTGGCCTTCTTCTGCCGTGGGGGCATGGTTAGTTGGGTCCGTTCTGTCTCGGTGACGCAACTCGGTGGAGTGAGGCGTGGCGTGGCCAGGCGATCGGTAGCTAGCCGGTGTGAATGGTCAGCGTGCCGTCGGCGATGCCAGCGGCGGTGAGGCGGTCCAAGTCTTCCAGTGCGGCGGCCTGTTCCCGCAGGAGCGCCGCACGGCGGGCGATGTCCGCGAGGGTCGCCTCGTACGCGGCCGCCTCGCCGGGAGCGAGTTCGGGGATGCGGTACTCCTCGATCTTGCGGGCAGCACGGACCGCACCCGGCGTGCGCCGATTCTCGGCGGCTGCGGTGCGGAGCAACGCGGCAAGGGCACGGGGCTGCAGAGGCCGCTCGGCATCCTCCCTTATACGCAGGATGCGTGCCGGGAACGCGACGACCGACAGCCCTTGCTCGTCGACGTACGCGCCGAACGATGGGTTCTCCGTGACGACGATGTCGCCGGGCTCGGTGAACGCGGCGTACTCATACCCGCCAATGAACACGTCGCGGTCGATGCGACGGCTGCCCACGGGCCGCACGCCGGCGACCTCTTCGGCTCCGATGACCGGGTAGTGACCCTGGGCGGTCAGGTGTTCGGCGGCGATGCGATGACCGTTGACCTTGCGTAGCCGCTTGGCCCGAACTAGCGCGCCGACGGTGGTGCGGCGGATGCCTTCCCCGTCCGGGCGGGCTACGGTGCGGACACGGAGCGGGCCGACCGTCTCGTGTTCCGTGCGGGCCCGGTCGGCGAGGGCGTTATAGCGGACTTCCGCCGCGGCGATGCGCACCGGCCGGTCCTGGGCCTGGCGGCTGTAGCGAGCGGTGAGTGCGCTGCCCTGTGGGATCAGCGGGAAGCCGGGGCGCCGGTCGAGGTCAGCGACGGCGAGGATCGCTCCGGCCCGCGTGTCGTGGGCTATGTCGCCTCGCCAGCCGGACTCGCGCCACACGTCCACGTCCTCGACCAGCGCGTCCAGCACGGCCGGAGTGAGTTCACGGCCCGAGAGGTCGATGGTGAGGACGCGCCCCGTACGGCGCGCGCCTGGGTCGTACGAGAGGACCCACAGGGCCGTGCGGTAGCCGGGGTAGTACGGCAGCACGCCGCCGGGCAGGTTGACGACGGCCTTGAGGCGGCCTCCGGTGAGGAAGGTGCGGCGCAGGCGGTCGGCTGCGCCGTGAGCCGCGAGAGGGTGGACGAAGGCGTCGGCCGGGCCGAGGATTACAGCGGTGAAAGGGCCCTCGATGTCGCCGACCAGGTCGCCGACTCGTTCCAGTGCGGCGCCGGGGTCACGGGACTCGGCCGCCGCGTAGGGCAGGGTGCCAAGCAGCGCGACTGGGGTGTGCGCGTCGACACTGTCGAGCGGCGGCAGGTCGCCCCGTGCGATGTCCATCCCGTACGCGAAGACGCCGCGTACAAGGATGCGGCGCCTGGTCAGGCGTACCGCGCTCTCGTGGCGGTCGCTGGCGAGATAGGTGTGGACGTCATCGACGTCGGCGAGCGCCTGAGCCGCTGCGAGCAGATCGCCGACGCCACAGTCGGGGTTGGCGATGGCCGCGGTGTCGGGGACGTGAGCGGTGGCCAGACGCGCCATGCAGGTGGCGACGTTCGGCAGGATCACGGTGACGGCGAGGTCGTCGGCGTGTAGGCGGCGGCGTGCGTCGAGGATCCAGTCCAGGGCGTCCGCCGCGTTGTAGGCACCCTCGATCAGCGACTCGGCCTGTCGCGTCAGCAGCGGCAGAGCGCTGCTGAGACTGGCGGCACGCTCGATCTCGCGGAGCAGGAACGTGTCATCGGGGTCGAGGAAGCGGGCACGCTCGACGAGGTCCGCGGCATCGGAGTCGGTGAGCGATCCGCCGTCGTGGTGCTGGAGACAGATCAGCGCTGTGAGGACCTCGACCAGCTCCATGCCGGACAGAAAGTCCAGACCGGCGGTGAGGGTGTGTAGAGCGAGCTCAGCCTCGAGGGTGTTGGCGGGAGCGTTGCCACGGCCGGTGCGCAACAACCACTTCAGGACTGCTCCGCCGTCATACATGAGCCGGCTGCCACCACGGGCGACAGGGTGCGGGAAATCGTCGTGCCGCCGCGCCCAGGTCGTCACGACGGGGCGCTGGACCTGCGCAAGAGCGGCGATCTCTGCGGACGACATCCACCTGGTGTCCGGCTGCGGCAGGCTGGTCCTGCTCGCAGGCTGCGCACTGGTCACCTCACACCATCCCTTCCCGAACATCTCGATGGTTCGCCCCGACGCCCAGGGTGGTCTCGCCTCTGTGACAGCCCGAGGCACATGACGCGCACCTGGCTGGAGCAAAGCGGCAGGCTCTCGCGACACAGCGACTCTATCGGTTGCCGCACTTATTTGGCCTTTAAGACCTGATAACTGGGGTTATCAGGTTCTCGTTCGCCCAATGCCAGCCTCGATGGCACCTTGATTCCCGCACACCCCGGTCGCCCCGGACGCGCTCCCGTCATGCCAAGCACGACGAGGGAGCCGAGCACCGGACCGGGCCCCCAACAGCAAGGCGCAACCCGTGTCACACCTCTCCCCCACGCACCGCGTGGCCTCTCACTCCTTGGAGGTACTCCATGGCATCCAGCACTGCTCTCCTGACCCTTTACCGGCTCCGCGGCGTTGCCCCGACGCTAGAGGCAATGCACGACGCGCTTGACCTCGACCACCTCGCCGAGCTCGGCGCCGAGCTCCACGTCCCCGAAGTGCTCGGCGTGCCAGCGGTGTACTTCACCTGCGGGATGGAGCGCTCTGAGGCTCCGTGGTGCGACAACATGTTCCGCACCACCGGTATCCACGTGGTTGAGAGCGTGCGCCGGTCCGCCGCGGTGCTGCTGCTCGCCATCGACAGCGAGGTGTACGCGGTCGGCTGCGATCAGGGGTACCGGCTGATCCCGGAGCACCTGAAGGACAAGCGCTTCGGCCTGTCCTTCGCCATCCGGCAGATCGACCCGAACATGATCCGCGGCGCAGTGACCAAGGCCCTCGGCCAGGCCCGCACCGACATCTCCCTCACGCCCACGGGCACGTCCGTCCCGACGCTGGGCCTGCGCGACCACATGCGTATCGTGCGCAGCCTCGGCGGCTACCTCGACGACATCCCGCTGACCCGCTCCCGCTCCACCCGCGACAAGGCCTTCACCGCACACGGCGGATGCGGCCTGCGGGTCGCGCTCGGGATCGAGCCGCAGGACCTGATCTCCGATATCCGGGAGATCGCCCGGGTCTGCGGCGAACGCACCCCGCACCGTGAGCTGGAATTCGTCGACCACATCGTGCCAGTGAAGGACATGCCTACCCTGGCCATGCTCGATGCGGCCCTGGACGACGTGCTCGGGCGCCCCTCGAACGGGCGGATCTCCGTCTCCGTTCCGTCCGACCACCACGACGCCTACACCGCGGCCACCGCCTACCGCACGCGGATCAACAGCTCGGGCGCCTTCGACTCCGATGACTTCGACCTCGGCTATGTCCTCACCCGTGCCCGCCTCGCACAGCCCGGCCAGCGCCTGGACGCCCTGCGCACGGGCACGGTGACGCTGCTGCGAGACCGGTACGCCGGCGCGGCCGAGACTCTCGCTGTCACTTGTGCCATCGAATGGCTCGAGACCGAAATCTCGCTGGACTCCCGCCGGTTCTGGCTCATGGACGGCGAGTGGTACGAGATCGGGGCCTCGTACCTGCGGGAGACCGCCGCCACCGTCGCCGGGCTCTTCCCCTCCACTCCGTACTTCGACGCCCCCGCCTGGCAGCAGGGCATCAGCGAGAATTCGTACAACAAGAACGTCGCGAAGAGTCACCGCGGCTGGGTCTGCCTCGACACCAAGAACGTCACCAACCCCCTGCGCCCCACCGACCCGGTCGAGATCTGCGACCTCCTCACCGAGGACAACACGCTCGTGCTCGTCAAGCGCGCCGACAAGTCCAGCCCGCTGAGCCACCTGTTCAGCCAGGCCAGGGTCGCGGTGGAGCTGCTGTACGAATCGGCAGAGGTGCGTGCCAAGTTCGCCGCGAAGGTTCTGAGGGAAAGCGACGGCAAGCACTCCCTGCCTGCAGACTTCACGCCTCGGCGCGTCGTCCTCGCGATCTGCCTCAAGAACGGCGAAGACCTCACCCCTAAGTCGATCTTCGGCTTCTCCCAGATCACCATCGCCCAGACCTCGAAGGCACTCGCGGCCCGCGGCGTTACCGTCGAAGTCGTCGGCATCCCCAGCACCGCCAGGGTGAGCGAACTTCCCGCAGCTGCCTGATCAGTCCCCGGCCGGACTTGAACCGTAACTGGCCACCCCACCTATCATTCCCTTCGTCGAACGACCTTTCAGTCGAGGCGACTTGCGAAGTGCTCCGCAGATATTATGGATCGGAGTTCGACCTGCACGCCGCTCCCAGTCAGCGGTCGCTTCCTCGGCGGGGCCGTGGCCGTGGCCGCGACCCCAGCTCTGGCCGCACTCCCCGACGCAGCCGACACGACCAGTGGGCAGGCGGCAGCCCTGCGTCTAAGCACGTCCGCCTACAGGCGGCTCGACGGCTCAACCCCCTCCCGGGACCTGGAGGAGTCCGTACGCGCCCACGTGCGCCTGATCCAGAGCATCACCCGCGACGCGGGCCCCGAGCAACGCCCCCGCCTCGCGGCCGTCGGCAGCGAGGCGGCAAGCCTCGCCGGGTGGCTCGCGTGGGACATGGGCGACAACGGCAGCGCACGCACCTGGTACGGCTCCGCCATCAAGGCCGCCAAGGCGGCCGGCAATCCGCTGCTGATGGCCTACCAGACCGGCAGTCTGGCCCAGTTCGAGGCCCATGCGGGTAACGGCGTCCAGGCCCTGAACCTCGCGGCGAAGGCCCGCCGCGCGCTCGGCGACCAGCGCCCCGCCATCGCGGACGCGTGGCTCTCCAGCGTCGAGGCCCTGGCACACGCGGCTGTCGGAGACCGACGCCGTGCCGACCGGTCGCTGACATCGTCACGGGGCGCTGTCGCCACCCTGGACGGGCAAGAACCACCGCCATGGCCATGGGTGTTCACCTTCACCGAAACGAAGGTCGCCGCCACCCGAGTGGCCTGCGGCGCACGGCTCGGCCTCGCCGACTGGGTGCTCTCCGAGGACACCGAGGCGCTTGCCACCGGCCACGAGAAACAGCGTGCCCTGCTGGTACTCGACATCGCCTCCGGCCATCTCGCCGGAGGACGCGTCGAGGCGGCGTTCGCCCTCGCCTCCCGCGCGCTGAACACCGGGCTCAAATACCGGTCGGGGCGGATCGTGGAGCGGGCGCGCACCATGCGCCGTACTCTCACGACCACCGCACCGCCCAAGGTGGTACGGGACTTCGACGAGCAACTGCACGGCGTCTACCTGTAAGGAGGTACACAGTGCGGGTGGGGATCACGGGACACCGCGGGCTGAGCGCGGAGGTCGAGGAACGTGTGCGGGCGATGCTCGACGAAGCGGTACGCGGCTACGACACCTCAGAGCTGGTCGCCGTCTCATGCATCGCCGACGGTCCCGATTCCTGGTTCGCGGAGGCGGTCTTGGCGCACGGCGGGCGCCTCGAAGTCGTCATTCCGGCCACCGAGTACCGCGACAGCCTCCCCGAGTGGCATCACGACACGTACGACAAGCTGATCCGGCAGGCTACCGACGTGCACGAAACCGGCATGAGCGAGTCGACGTCCGAGGCCCACCAGGCGGGCAGCGAAATCCTCGTCGGCCTGGTGGATGAGCTGCTGGCCGTGTGGGACGGGAAACCCGCGCGGGGGTACGGCGGGACGGCGGACGTCGTGAACTACGCCGAACGCAACGGCGTCCCCGTACGGGTGCTGTGGCCCGAGGGCGCCTCACGCTGAGTAGCATCACGACGGCCTGTCCCTTGGGGGGCGGGCCGTCAGCGCCTCCCGGTAGGCCCCTCGGTACGCCGTTGAGTGGCCAGGCCAGGGCCTTGCCGAGTTCACGCTGATTCGAGAAGAGCAGCAACCCATCCGGGACTTGCCTGCACAACACGGGCACACTGCCGCGGGAGCTCCTGGGAATTCCTAGGTGGAAGCAGGAAGCGTACAGACACGAGAAGGGCCCCGGACCAGGCCATAAGTCCCGGTCAGAACACCGAAGGCAGACGAGCCGAGCTATACGCCGGGGATAGTTCCCGTACTACTGAAACCGACCTCTGAGCTGCGTCGATGTTCCGCGTGACCAGTAGCCGTGCACATCGCGTGCACACCGCGAGCAAGTCGATGGAAACCAGCCGCTCACGACATGCCTTCCGCGCACCACCCCCTGAGAAGGTTCGCTCGCCACTGCCCACGGCCTCCAGCACCGCCCGCGACAGCGAGGCTTCGGGAAACTCCCCGAGGAGCGACAGCTCACCCCTCGTCGATCACAGCGATGCTCGGAGCGTCGTCCGGGATCGCGATGGCCAGTGAGCGCAGCGCCTGATTCCAGTCCGCGGCCTGCAACCCCGCCACCAGCTCCGCTCCCGGCAGAGCGGCGGACTGTGCCAGCGCCGCGGTGAAGTCCGCCCGCTCGGCCACGGCATTGCGGCCCCGGGGCGCCTGGAACACCACATGGCCTCGTGTTCGACCAGACAAGGCCGCTGGTCGGTAAGCAGAAGACTTCTAGGGCCATGAGCCGGGCGGCAGGCAATCCGTGGTTGAGGGGTGAGGCAGGCCGTCAGGCCGGACCTGACCTCGTGAGCCGACGTCAGGTGGTGGGTGCGGGACTCCTAGGAGGATCCCGGCCTTCTCCCTCCCTCCGAACCACGGCAAGTTCGCAGGTGAACGAACTGTCGACGGGGCTTGGGCCCTGACCGAACAAGGAGGACGCCGTGACACCGACAACGTCTCGCACAACGTCTCTGACCACAGAGCAGGGCGGCCGCAAGGTCGTGCTCGTCACGGGTGCCACGAGTGGCATCGGCGAGGGCATCGCCAGGCGGCTCGCCGCGGAGGGGCACCACGTCGTTGCCGGTGGGCGTCGGGAGGATCGGCTGGCCAGCCTGGCCAAGAGCATCCGAGCTGACGGCGGCAGCATCGACGTACGCCGTCTCGACGTCACCGACCGGGCTGACGTGGCCAGGTTCGTCGACGAGACGGTTGCCGATCAGGGGCGTATCGACGTGATGGTCAACAACGCCGGTGTGATGCCGCTGTCGCGCCTGGACTCGCTGCTGGTGGACGAGTGGGACCGGATGATCGACGTCAACGTCAAGGGGCTGCTGCACGGCATCGCCGCTGCCATGCCGCACTTCCAGCGCCAGAGCAGCGGGCACTTCATCACCATCGCGTCGGTCGGTGCCTACTCCGTGGTCCCCACGGCCGCGGTGTACTGCGCCACGAAGTACGCGGCCTGGGCGATCACCGAAGGCCTGCGGCAGGAGGCTGAGCCGTTCATCAGGGTCACCACCGTCTCACCCGGCGTCGTCGAGTCCGAACTGGCCGACACCATCACCGAATCGGGAGCCGCGGCGGCGATGAAGGCCTACCGCTCGGCTGCCATCCCGCCCGACGCCATTGCTCGTGCGATCTCCTACGCGATCGGCCAGCCGGCGGATGTCGACGTCAACGAGCTGGTCATCCGGCCCGCGCGGCAGCGGCCGTAGCGGCGCGGCCGTCGGCGGACCGGCGGCCGTCGGCGGCCCCGCGGACCGGTTGGTTCCCCGCCGTCGGCGGTCGGCGGCGGGGAGTCATGAACGGGGCGGAACACCGGTCGAGCGCGAAGTGGCAGGTAACGCATCGGGCATGGGCCGGCCGAGCGCACTGCTTCGCTCATCGCACTACCGTCTGGAAGTCGCCGCCCTCGGCGTGCCGGCGCCACAGGAGTTCGGCCACCGTCGCGGGCTCGTGCCGCAGCCCGGGGCCCAGGGCGCCGACGATCGCGGTGTGGGCCACCCGTATGCCTTCGGGGCCCAGCTCCTCGTGCAGCAGACGGGCGTACGCCACCTCCGCGGCGTAGGAGACGGCGGAACTGGCACGCGCGGCGCTGGGGGCGACGGCGGCACCGCCCGTGGTGAACAGCAGGGTTCCCCGGCCACGCTCCCGCATGGCGGGCAGCACGGCCTGAACCGAGTCGATGGCGCCGAGGACGCTCAGGCCCAGTGACAGTCGGACGTCCTCGGAGGTGGTGCGGGTGACGGGCTTGATCCAGTCCAGGGAAGGCAGTGGGCTGTACAGGAGGACGTCGATCGGGCCGAGGTGTTCCGCCATGTCGGTCAGTGCGGTGGCCGCGGCCCGCGGGCGTGTGATGTCCGTGGCCGCGCTGCGCGTGGTGATGCCTTCCTTCTCCAGTGTGTCCTGCATGGTCCGCAGCTTGCCGTGGTCGCGTGCGACCAGTCCTACGTCGAAGCCTTCCGCTCCGAATCTGGCGGCGGTGGCCAGACCGAGGTTCGGTCCTGCTCCGACGATCGCCAGGGTGGGCATGGGTCCTCCAGGGTGGGGTCGTTCGTGTCAGGCAGTGACGCGCTCGTCGGGGAAGTCGGCGCTGAGGGTGACGTCGCGCCAGGCGGTGAAGTGGGTCTGGAGGGCGTCGAGCCGGGCCAGGGCCACATCGAGGGCGACCTTGCCCAACAGCAGGCGCAGCGGCGGGTTTTCGGACCGCACCGCTTCGATGATGGCCGCGGCGGCGCGGTCCGGGTCACCGGGCTGGTGCCCGTAGGTGTCCAGGGTGCTCTTGCGACGGGCGCCGGCGGTGTCCGCGTAGTCGTCGATCCGCGTGGCCGACTGGCGCATGGAGGGGCCGGACCAGTTGGTGCGGAAGGCTCCGGGCTCGACGATCGTCACGTTGATGCCCAGCGGTGACACCTCGGCCGCGAGCGATTCGGAGAGTCCTTCGACGGCGAACTTGGTGGCGTGGTAGTAACCCGTGGCGCCGAAGGCGGCCAGGCCGCCGAGCGAGGAGACGTTGACGATGTGGCCGCGGCGGCGGGCGCGCATGCCCGGCAGAACTCCGCGGGTGACGTCCACGAGACCGAAGACGTTCGTGTCGAACAGGGCGCGGATCTCGTTGTCCTCGCCCTCCTCGAGAGCCGCGAGGTAGCCGTAGCCCGCGTTGTTGACCAGTACGTCGATGTGGCCGAAGGTCTCCTGTGCGGCCGCGACGGCCTTGCCGATCTGTCCGGCGTCGGTGACATCGAGCGCGAGGCCCAGCGCTCGGTCCTCGTGGCGGGCGACGATGTCCGCCACGGACCGCGGGTCGCGGGCGGTGACCACCGCTCGCCAGCCCCGGTCGAGAACCGCGTCGGCCAGGGAGCGCCCGAGACCGGTCGAGCAGCCGGTGATGAACCAGACGGGGGCAGCATCTGTAGACATAGGGGATATGTCCCTTCGTGAAGTGCGTGGTTGAGGTCGTTGAGTGAGACGCCGCGGCGTGCGGGTGTGGCGTACGGGCGCGCGTACGGGCGCGGCGGACTTCAAGGAATGGCGGTCGGAGGGAAGTCGGTCAGTCTGTGGTGATGTCCTGTTGCGCGGAATCCGTAGCCCGCGCCGTCTCCGTCGCGGTGAGGCTGCCGAGCAGCGACAGTGCGTGGGCGGAGGGGCCGGCGGGCTCGGCCTGGTAGACGACCAGTTGCTGACCCGGGGCGCTGTTGATGGTCAACGACTCGTAGGTCAGGGTGAGTTCGCCGACGATCGGATGCCGGAAGCGTTTGGTCTCGTGCTTTTTCTGGCGGATGTCATGGCGCGCCCACAGCCTGCGGAACTCTTCGCTCTTGAGCGAGAGTTCGCCGACCAGCTCGATCAACTGCGGGTCGTCGTAGTCGGTTCCCGCCGCCTCGCGCAGGCCGCCGACCGTGTTGGCGGCGACCCGGTCCCAGTCCGGGTAGAAGTCCCGGGCGTCGGGGTCGAGGAAGACGAGCCGCATCAGGTCCCCGCTGTAGGTGTGGCCGGCGAACAGAGCGCCGCCCAGGGCGTTGTGCGCCAGTACGTCCATACAGCGCCCCAGGATCACGGCAGGGGTGTCGGTCCAGCCGTTCATCATCTGCAGCAGCGAGGGGCTGACCCGCTGGCGCCGGTTGCTCTTGCGGGAGCGTCCCGGCACGGGCCGGGCCAGCCGGTGCAGATGGGCGATCGCCTCGTCGTCCAGCATCAGTGTGCGGGCCAGCGCGTCGACCACCTGCACCGACGGGTTCCTCTCGCGGCCCTGCTCCAGGCGCACGTAGTAGTCGGTGCTCAGCCCGGACAGCATGGCCACTTCCTCCCGGCGCAGGCCCGCCACACGGCGGTGGCCGATCACGGGCACGCCCTGCTCCTCGGGCCGCACAAGGCCGCGTCGAGCTCGGAGAAACTGCCCCAGAAGGTTGTCGCCGTCCATGCCATCGACGGTAGCCCTGCCCCACGTCCGACGCAGCAGCGCAAGGTGGCCGCGATACTCCTAGGCAGGCGCCGATGACGGAGAGAAGCTCCAGCTGGGTTGCTCCCTCATGCGTCTTTGCCGGTGGCCTTGCGGTGGGCCGGGCTTTCCTCGCGGTAGAAGACGTAGCCACCGTGGTGAAGGATGTCGCCCTCGAACTCTCCGTCGGCGGTGAAACCCGTGTCGTCCGCGTACTCGATGTGATTTCCGTTCACCCAGTAGCGGCCGGTATACGCGCTTTCGCGCCCGCCCCGAGCCTCGTCGTAACGACCGTTCGGGAGGAGTTCCTGCCGGATGTGGTTGTCCGCGGTGACCCACATCCCGACGTGAGTGGCGAGGTCACTTGAGCTTCCGACCCCGTCGCGGGCGGGTGACTGACGGGACGTCGCCAGCGCACCGGGACCCTCTTGTTCCCCAGCTCGTTCCCCAGGCGCCTGCTGACAGGCCACCACTGCGGCCGCACCCACAAGAGGCGCGATGATCTTCAGAGTGCTGTTTTTGTAGCGCATGGACCGATGTTGACCCGCGAGCGTCGGGGGGAGGGAGACCGTGCTGCTCCTGGGAGTCGCACACCTCCCCACTCACTCAGGCGTCTCAGGTGCCGCGAGTCCCGGCGCCCCGTATCGGGCGAGCATGGTCTGCACCGCTTGATCGACCGCGTTCATGACGGAGGCGTCGTCGGGCTCCCAGCGGGCGAGCAGCATCCGCGGCCAGAACACGTAGTTGGAGATCATCCCGAGAAATTGGGTCGCCGCCATCTCCGCGTCGTCGAGCACGGCTGTACCGGCGGCGTTCTCCGCTGCCAGGTAGCGGCGGACCGATTCGAAGTAGGGCATCTTGCCGAGCTTGAACTGGGTCGCGCCGAGCTCCGGGAAACGCGGTACCTCGGCGATGACGATGCGGTGGAGGGCGGCCATGCCGGGCTGGGTGAGCAGCGCAACGTACCGGCGTCCGAGGACCTCGAGCCCTGCGCGGAGGTTGCCCGGCTCGGGAAGTGGCGCCTCCTCGTCGTCGACCTTCCAGTGTTCGGTGACGATCGCCTCGAACAGGGCCGCCTTGGTGGTGAACTGCTTGAACAGAGTCGCCCTCGACACTCCGGCCTCCTCGGCGATACGGGCCAGCGAGGTGCCGTCGTAGCCGGAGTCGAGGAACAGCTTCGTCGCTGCCTCGATGATGGCCGTTCGCTTCTGCGCCGCCACGCGCCGGTGGTATTCCGAAGGCTGTGCCGTCATGCCCTCCAGTATGCCCCTCGCTGCGAGGTGAGTCACTTGACTCACCACTCGTCCCGCTCTTACCTTGAGAGAGGAGGTGAGTCACTCGACTCACCATTCAGGTAAACCTGGAAGGACGCATCATGGGACGCTTCGAGGGCCAGACCGTCATCGTCACGGGCGGCAGCGGCGGCATGGGCAGCAGCCATGTGCGGGGCTACCACGCCGAGGGGGCGAACGTCGTCATCGCCGGCCGCGACGACGACGCCGGCCGCGAACTCGCTGCTCAGCTCGGCCCTCGGGCTCTGCCCGTTCACCTGGACGTCGCCGGCGAGGACGACTGGGCGGCGGCGGTGCGCGAAGTCGAAGGCCACTTCGGGCCGGTCAGCATCCTGGTGAACAACGCGGGCGTCCAGAACCCGGCGGCCCCTCTCGAGCACACCGAACTCCGCACCTGGGAGCACACCTTCAGCGTCAACGTCACCGGCCAGTTCCTCGGCATCAGGGCTGTGGCTCCGTCGATGCGCAGGGGCGGCGGCGGAACCATCGTCAACGTCGCCTCGACCATGGCCCACGTAGGCACGGCCTTCTACGCCCCCTACACCGCCAGCAAGTGGGCCGTGCGCGGACTGACCAAGACGGCCGCGCTGGAGCTGGGACGGGACAACATCCGGGTCAACTCCATCCACCCCGGCGTCGTCTCCACACCCCTGATCAACGAACCCACCGTCGCAGGCCAGCCCGCCATCGCCGACTTCTATTCACCCGACCCCTTCGCCATCCCCCGCCTGGCCGAACCCGCCGACATCACCCGCCTGTTGCTCTTCATCACCTCCCAGGACGCGTCTTTCGCCACGGGCTCCGAATTCGTCCTGGACGGGGGTCTGCTGCTCGGCCCTGCCCTCCAGGCCGAAGCCGACGAAGCCGACATCGCAGCTTGAGCTGGCGTCGCACCACGGAGCGTGCCGACCGTGTCGGCTCCGCCCTGCGGCGCGACCTCGCTCTGATGAACGTACGAGACGTACGCGCGGCGACCCCGGCAACGGGATGTGGCCGCACACGGGAAAGGCCCCAACCGGGCCATAAGCCCAGGTCAGAGCCCTGCCGGCAGACGAGTCGGGCTGTACGCCGGGTTCTGTCCTCCGGGGTCCTCGCGGACCCTGGAGCGACGGCCATCCATCTAGGGCCGGCGTTGCCGCCGGCCTCGTGCGGTCTACCCGCGGACTCGGGCGGGCAGCCCTCGGACGTCCGCGCAGAGTCGCCCTTCTTTCGAAGAGGCGGCTCCTCTTGACCTTGCTCCGGGTGGGGTTTACCTAGCCGCCTGAGTCACCTCAGGCGCTGGTGGTCTCTTACACCACCGTTTCACCCTTACCCAGCGCCTGAACGCCGGGCGGTTTGCTTTCTGTGGCACTGTCCCGCGGGTCACCCCGGGTGGCCGTTAGCCACCACCCTGCCCTGTGGAGCCCGGACGTTCCTCGGGGAGGTCCATAGGAACCTCCACGCGGCCGTCCGCCCGGCTCGTCTGCCGTGTCGACCATGCTACCGGGCGTGGGGCCTTCCTCGATCCGTTCCTCGATCCCCTCCCCGATCCCCTCCCCGATCCCTTCCTCGGGCCCGCCGCCGACGTCGCCAGCACCGAGCCCGCCAGGATCAGCGTGAAGGCCGCGACGATGCCCGCCGTCAGCGGCTCGTCCAGGAAGACCGCGCCCGCCGCCACCGCGACGGCCGGGTTGACGTACGTGAAGACCGTCGCCCTGGTCGGGCCTGCCTCCTTGATCAGCTCCAGGAAGGCCACGAAGGCGACCGCGGTGCAGACGACGCCCAGGACGGCCAAGGCGACCAGGACCGAGGTCGAGGGCATCGTGGGCGGCCGGGTCACCGCTGCCGCGGGAGCGTAGACCAGGGCGGCGAGGGCCAGGCACGGGGCGATGAGCTGGAGGGTCGGGACGTCCTTCAGGTAGCGCGCGGCGATCAGGGGGGCGGTCGCGTAGCCGATCACCGTGACGAAGACCTCGGCCAGGGAGCGGGCGTCGCCGCCGGTCAGGTGCGGGACCGTGAGGACTCCCACGCCGGCCAGCCCCAGCGCGAGGCCCGTCGCACGCCGTACCCCCAGCCTCTCCGTGTCGCCGAAGAAGCGGGCCAACGCCAGTCCCACGATCGGGACTCCGGCGATCAGCAGGCCCGCCGTGGAGCTGGACAGGTGCCGTTCGGCGTCGGTCAGGGTCCACCAGGGGCCGATGATCTCGATGCACGCGAAGGCCAGCATCGGGCGCCAGTGCGTCCGTATCGTGCCGGGCAGGCCGCCCTGGCGTATCGCGAAGGGCAGGAGCAGGGCAGCGCCCAGCGCGCAGCGCGTGAACACCACCGTCGACGGGGACAAGTCCGCGTCCACCGCCACCTTGATCAGCAGATAGGGGATGCCCCAGACCACTCCCATCAGGGAGAACAGAAACCAGCCGCGTGCAGTCATGCGGCCATGCTCACCGGATCAGCGGCGCCCGTCTTGAACGCTGTTGCGGTACGCCGCCGGCGTCACCCCCAGCACCCGCCGGAACCAGCGGGTCAGATGCGCCTGGTCGGCGAAGCCCACCGCCCCCGCGACCTCGCCCGGCCGCATTCCGGACTCCAGCAGTCCGCGGGCCCGGCCCACCCGGTGCTGGGCCAGCCAGGCGTACGGCGGTATCCCCATCGTCGTACGGAAGGCCCGGAGGAGCTGGTAACGGGACAGCCCCAGGTCGGCGGCGAGCTCGGCGAGGGACGGGGGCGCCAGGAGCTCGTCGGCGAGCCGGTCGCGTACGACATGGGCGATGTGCGCGGCACCGGGCACCACGTCGTTCGCCGCTCGGGCCGTCGAGTGGCGGCGGGCCAGCGCCGTGAGCAGCCACGGGAGGCGGGACTCGGCCTCCAACGGGTCGGGGCAGGCGCTGAGTTCGGCGTGGGCGCGGTGGAGGGCGGTGGCGAGTTCGGGGTCGTCGAGGAGGGGCTCGCGGAAGTACGGGAGGCCGTCGCCGAGGGTGCCTTCGGTGAGGAGGGAGGGGCCGGGGTACAGGGCGCGGTAGGCGTAGCCGTCGGACGCGGCGGGGCGGCCGGTGTGCATCTCGTCGGGGGCGAGTACGACGATGGAGCCCGGGCCGGGGCGGAGGTGGTCGCCCCGGTAGTCGATGACCTCGGCGCCGCCGACGCAGATGCCGATGCTGAACTCCTCGTGCGTGTGCGAGGCGTAGACGTGCCGGTCGAAGCGGGCGGTCAGCAGGTCGAGCGGTGGACCACAGCGACCGAGCCGCGCCCTGGTCCAGGTCGCCTGTTCCCGTGCGCTCATCTCACACCCCCGTCTCCTGTTTCCGTGCGCTCATCTCACACCCCTGACGGCTGCAACGCCGAGGAGGCCGGAGAAAGTCCGTGCTCGCTTGACCCTGCCGCAACGTCAACGTTTCTACTGAACCCATGCGGATCGGAGAACTCGCCACAGCCGTCGGCGTCACCACGCGTACCGTGCGGCATTATCACCACCTGGGCCTGCTGCCCGAGCCGGAGCGGCTGTCGAACGGCTACCGGAACTACACGCTGCGGCACGCCGTCGTGCTCGCCCGGATCCGGCGGCTGACCGAGCTGGGGCTGGGGCTCACGGAGGTGCGGGACGTCCTCGCGGACGACGCGGGCCGGGACCTCGCCGAGGTGCTCACCGAGCTGGACGAGGATCTGGCCCGGCAGGAAGCAGCCATCCGGGATCGCCGGGCGCGGCTCCGTGCGCTCCTCGACTCCGCCGAGGAGCTGCCTGCCGAAGGGCCTGTCTCGCCCGAACTGACCGCGCTGTTCGCCGAGATGGCCCACCCCGCCGACTCCCCCATGGCCGCCAAGGACCGCGAGCTGCTCGCGCTCATCGAGACCACGGCCCACCCGGAGGAACGCGCGCGGCTGATGGGCCTGCTCGGCAGTGCCCTGGCCACACCCGGCGGTGTCGAACAGGCCCTCGCGGTCTACGCCCTCCTCGACGCCCTCGCCGACTCCCCCACCGACGACCCCCGCGTGGACGAGGCCGCCCGCGCCCTCGCCGACTGCATCCCCCGCGAGCTGCTCCCGGACGACATCGGCATCGACCACGACGACAGCTTCCTGCGCGCCTTCTACGCCGACTTCGCGCCCGCGCAGGCCGAGGCGATCCGGCGCGCGCTGCGGATCGTGACCGAGGAAGCCGAGGAAGCCGAGGAAGCCGAGGAAGAGGAGGGGCGGCCATGAGGATGACCCTGCGGATCGCTCACGCCCTCCTCCGGCACGAGCTGCGGCTGCTCGTCAGCCTGGTGCTGTGGGTCAGCAAGCGACGCCACGGGACAGGCGGCGGTGGGCGAGCCTTCGGGTATGCGCGCGGGCAGGGTGCGGTCATGTTCGGGTTCGCGTTCGTGTGCGTGATCGAGACGCTGACGATGTCCGTCCTGCTGCGTCACTGGCCGACCGTCGAGCGGATCGTGCTCGTCCTGGACCTGTACGGCGTCGTCGTCATCGTCGGCCTGCACGCCGCCTCGGTCGTACGGCCCCATGTGCTCGACGACGGCTCGCTCCGCGTCCGTTACGCCGCCCACGTCGATCTGCGCATCCCCGTCACCCACATCGCTTCCGTACGACGGGAGCTGCGGACCACGCACCAGCGCACCGACGGTGAACTCGACATCCCCGTGGGCTCGCAGACCGATGTCACGATCGAACTCACCGAGCCAGTCACCCACTTCACCTTCTTCGGGCGGCAGAAGAGCATCCGACTCGTCCGCCTGCACGCCGACGACGCCGACAGCCTCGTACAGGAAACTAAGGAAGCGATCACGCAGGCGCGAAACGCACCCTCGCCGCTGCCGGATCCGCTTGGGTGAGACGGACGCGGAGGCGTTCGCCGAGGGGCAGGGGGGCGGCGTCGCTCTCGATGGGGGCGACCACCGCCGGGGAGTCCAGCTGGACCTTCCCCACCGTCGGACGGCGTTCCTCCACGTCCACCACGCACCCGTCGAAGAACTCCCCCACCCGGTCCTTGAGCAGCGCCGCCTCCACGATGTCCACGCAGGCGCGCTCCACCTGGCCCGCCCTCCGCGTGCCGTCGGCCATCTCCTTGGGGAGGGTGTCGAGGGCGGCGAGTACCCAGTCGGGCGGCTCGCCTCCGGCAACCGTCGCCAGGCAGATCTCGGTGGCATAGCGGTCGGCGAGGCGGCGGAGGGGGGCCGTGCAGTGGGCGTAGGGGGCCGCGACCGCGGAGTGGGTGGTGATGTCCGGCAGGAGGCCGTTACGGAAGACCGTGTAGCCCGCGCCGCGCAGCAGCGTCGTGCACTCGAGGAGAAACGCCGCGTGGTGCGGGCGGTGCGGGTCGAGGGAGCGGATCAAGGCCGCGTACGAGACGTGGTGCGGCCAGTCGATGTGCAGGGCGTGGGCGGTACGGCGGAGGCGGCCGACGGCGCCGTCGGGGGCGGCGGGCAGGGTGCGGAGTACGCCGGTGCCGGCGCCCAGCATCAGATCCGCGGCCGCCATCCCCGTGAGCAGGGAGATCTGGGCGTTCCAGCCGTCGGCGGGGAGCGGGGCGCGGTAGCTGAGCTCGTAGGTGTGATCGCGCTCTACGATCTCCTGCTCGGGCACGGTGAGCGAGATGCCGCCGCGTTCGATCTCCAGGCGTTCCCTCGCCTCCCCGATCTCCTTGAGCAGCGCGAGCGGTTCCTCGGCCGTCTTGGCGTCGATCTGCTTCTGCACGCCCGCGTAGTCCAGCTTGGCGCGGCTGCGGACCAGGGCCCGGCGGACGTCGACGGCGAGCGTGCGGCCGTCCGCGTCGAGGTCGATGGTCCACAGGGCGGCCGGGCGGGGCTGGTCCGGCAGCAGACTCGCCGCGCCTTCGCTCAGCAGCACCGGATGCAGCGGGATCTTTCCGTCCGGGAAGTACAGGGTGGTCACGCGGCGGTGGGTCTCCAGGTCCAGCGGTGACCCGGGTACGACGAAGGCGGCGACGTCGGCGATGGCGTACCGGACGCGGTAGCCGGTGCCCTGGCGGGAGAGGTGCATCGCCTGGTCGAGGTCGGTGGAGGTGGGCGGGTCGATGGTGAAGAGGGGGATGTCCGTGGCGTCGTGCTCGGGGAGCGCGGGTGTGGCCGGGACGGCTTCGGGCGGGAAGCTCTCGGAGACGCCGAGTTCGGTACGCAGCGCGGTGAGGGCGGCCCGGAGGGGGGCTTCGGGGGCGCCGGTCACGCGGATGTGGCGGCGGGGCATACCCATGAGCCTAGGCACAATCCGGCCCGTGCGCCGGTGCGGAGCCCGGCCGAGGTGCGTCGTACGCCGGTGCGGAGCCCTGCCCAAGTGCGCCGTACTCCGTTGCGGAGCCCTTCCGAAGCACGCCGTACGCTGTCGCGAAGCCCGAAACCGAAGGAGAACCCGTGCTCGTCCTGCTGCCGCCTTCCGAAGGCAAGGCCTCGTCCGGCCGTGGCGCCCCGCTGAAGCTGGAGTCGCTGTCGCTGCCCGGGCTGACGCCGGCCCGTGAGGCCGTTCTCGGCGAACTCGTCGAGCTGTGCGCGGGGGACGAGGAGAAGGTGCGCGAGGTGCTCGGGCTGAGTGAGGGGCTGCGGGGCGAGGTCGCCAAGAACACGCAGCTGCGGACGGCGGGGACGCGGTCCGCCGGGGAGATCTACACCGGTGTGTTGTACGACGCTCTGGACCTGGCCTCCCTCGACACGGCGGCGAAGCGGCGGGCGGGGCGCTCTCTGCTGGTCTTCTCGGGGCTCTGGGGTGCCGTGCGGGTGACGGACCGGATTCCCTCGTACCGCTGCTCGATGGGTGTGAAGCTGCCGGGGCTCGGGGCGCTGGGCGCGCACTGGCGGGGGCCGATGGCCGACGTGCTGCCCGAGGTCGCTGGGAGTGGGCTGGTGCTGGATCTGCGGTCCTCCGCGTATGCCGCTGCCTGGAAGCCGAAGGGTGACGTGGCCGGGCGGACGGCGACCGTGCGGGTGCTGCATGCGCCGACGCGGAAGGTGGTCAGCCACTTCAACAAGGCGACGAAGGGGCGGATCGTACGGAGTCTGCTGGCGGGCGGGGTGGCGCCGAAGGGGCCGGCTGAGCTGGTGGAGGCGCTGCGGGACCTCGGGTATGTGGTGGAGGCGGAGCGGCCGGTGAAGGCGGGGTCGGCTTGGGCGCTGGATGTGCTGGTGGACGAGATTCACTGACGTTGACCCTTGATCATTGCAGTATGTGCAATGACCTTTGCGCATGATGCCTCCCACCGGCACGATACTCAGCATGAGCGCCTCCCTCCTCGATCTCGCCCCCGTCGTCCCCGTAGTCGTCGTACAGGACGCCGCCGACGCCGTTCCGCTCGCGCGGGCGCTGGTCGCGGGTGGGTTGCCGGCGATCGAGGTGACGTTGCGGACGCCGGTCGCGCTGGACGCGATACGGGCGATCGCGGATGAGGTGCCGGACGCGGTGGTCGGGGCCGGCACGGTCATCACGCCGGAGCAGGTGAACGAGTCCGTAGCCGCCGGGGCGCGTTTTCTGGTGAGCCCGGGCTGGACGGACGTACTGCTGGAGGCGATGCGGGGGTCCGGGGTGCCGTTTCTGCCGGGGGTGTCGACGACGTCGGAGGTCGTGGCGCTGCTGGAGCGGGGCGTGACGGAGATGAAGTTCTTTCCGGCGCAGGCGGCGGGCGGTACGGCCTATCTGAAGTCGCTGGCCGGGCCGTTGCCGCAGGCGCGGTTCTGCCCGACCGGGGGGATCGGGCTCGCGTCGGCTCCCGAGTATCTGGCGTTGCCCAACGTCGGCTGTGTGGGCGGGACTTGGATGCTTCCGGAGGATGCGGTGGCCGCGCGGGACTGGGGGCGGATCGAGTCGCTGGCCCGCGAGGCGGCGGCGCTCAGCGCAGGTGCGACGTGTCGTTGAGGAGCCGTACGCTCGCGTTGCCGTCCGCGTAGTACGCCACCGCCGAGAGCGAGGCCGCCGAGAGTTCCATGCGGAACAGGGACTCGGGCGGGGCGCCGAGGGCGAGTCGTACGAGCGTCTTGATCGGTGTGACGTGGGTGACCAGCAGGACTGTGTGGCCCGCGTACGCCGCCACCAGCTTGTCCCTCGTGGCCGCGATCCGCGTCGCCGTCGCCGCGAAGCTCTCGCCGCCGCCGGTGGGTTCGGCGTCCGGGGAGGCGAGCCAGGCGTTCAGGTCGTCGGGGTGGCGCGCCTGCACCTCGGCGAAGGTGAGGCCCTCCCATGCGCCGAAGTCCGTCTCGATCAGCCCGTCCTCGACGGTGACGTCCAGGCCCAGACGGGCGGCGACAATTGAGGCGGTCTCGCGGGTGCGGGCGAGGGGGGACGCGAGGACGGTCTCGATCGTCCCGCGCCGGGCGAGCGCGGCCGCCACGCGTTCGGCCTGCTCCCTGCCGACGTCGGACAACGACGGGTCGCTACCGCCACGCCCCGAGAAACGCTTCTGCGGCGTCAGGGGCGTCTCACCGTGCCTCAGCAGCACGAACGAGGCGGGCGCACCGAGGTCGGCGCCACCCCACCCGACAGCCGGCGCCGCCACATTCCGCGCGGCGCGGATGTCGGCATCTGCCTTCGCGGCACGGACATCGGCGCCGGCCTTTGCAGCGCGAACGTCGGCGTCAGCCTTCGCCGCACGGACATCGGCGTCAGCCTTCCCGGCGCGGACGTCGGCATCGGCCTCCGCCGGTCCGCCGCCCGCCCTCTCCCCCGCACCCCTGCGCAGAGAACTCGCGGAACCACCGGTGTCCATCGCCTCGTTCGCCAACCGGTCCGCCCGTCTGTTCAGCTCCCGTGGAATCCACTCGTACGTCACCTGCCCCACCCCGAACACCGCCGCCGCCTGCGCGGCCAGCGGCTTCATGGCAGGGTGCTTGATCTTCCAGCGGCCCGACATCTGCTCGACGACGAGCTTGGAGTCCATCCGGACGTGGACGGTGGCGGCCGGGTCGAGGGCGTGGGCGGCGCGCAGGCCCGCCAGCAGTCCCCGGTACTCGGCGACGTTGTTCGTCGCGATGCCGAGGTACTCGGACGCCTCCGCCAGCGTCTCCCCGGTCGCCGCGTCGGTCACCACAGCTCCGTAGCCCGCGGGCCCGGGATTGCCCCGTGACCCGCCGTCGGCCTCGACGATGAACTCCCGCACCGGAAAAGGCTCCTAGAAGCTCTGGAGGCCCTAAAGGCCCGACTCGGACGTACGCACCAGAATGCGCCTGCAGTTCTCGCACCGCACCACCGTGTCCGGCGCGGCGGCGCGGATCTCGTTGATGTCGGTGATGGACAGCAATTGGCGGCAGCCCTGGCAGGTGCGCTGGTAGAGCTTGGCCGCGCCGACGCCGCCCTGCTGCTCGCGCAGCTTCTCGTAGAGCTTGAGCAGATCGGCGGGGACGGACCCGGCGATGACCTCGCGCTCCTTGGTCGCGGAGGCGATGTCCCCGTCCAGCGACTCGAACGCGGCGTCCCGGCGGGCCGTCGCGTCGTCGATCTTCGACTGGACGGAGGAGACCCGCTCGGTCAGCTCGGCGACCCGCTCCTGCGCGGACTCGCGGCGCTCCATGACCTCCAGGACGACGTCCTCGAGGTCACCCTGCCGCTTGGCGAGGGAGGCGATCTCGCGCTGGAGGTTCTCCAGGTCCTTCGGCGAGGTGACGGCTCCGGAGTCGAGGCGCTGCTGGTCGCGGACGGCGCGCTGGCGCACCTGGTCGACGTCCTGCTCGGCCTTGATCTGCTCGCGGGCGCAGTCGCTCTCCTCGGTCTGCGCGGCCACGAGCAGGTCGCGCAGCTGGGTGAGGTCCTTGGTCAGCGACTCGATCTCGGCGTGCTCGGGGAGCGACCGCCGCTTGTGGGCGAGCTGCTGGAGGCGGACGTCGAGGTCCTGGACGTCGAGGAGTCGGATCTGGTCGGCGGGCGCGGCGTTCAGTTGGGGGCTCCCATTGACGGTGAGTGGATGGTCCACGGGTCGGTGACCGTCTTGGACACATGGACACGCAGGTCCCAGCCATTCCGGTCGGAGATCTCGTCGAGCTGGGCTGCTGCCAGCTCGCACCAGGGCCACTCGGTGGCCCAGTGCGCCGCGTCGAGCAGCGCGAGAGGACTGTGGGCGCGGGCCTCGGACACCGGGTGGTGGCGCAGGTCCGCGGTGAGGAAAGCGTCGACACCGGACGCGCGTACGTCGTCGAAGAGGCCGTCGCCGGAGCCGCCGCTGACCGCGATCGTCCGTACGACCGCCTCGGGGTCGCCGGCGACTCGGATGCCCTGCGCGGTGGCGGGCAGGCGTTCGGCGACCCGCGCGGCGAACTCGCGCAGGGGCAGCGGGTGGTCCAGCTCGCAGATCCGGCCAAGGCCCCGACGCCCGGACGGGTCGGTCGGGTCCGGCACGAGCGGTCGTACGACCCGCAGGTCCAGGGCGCCGGCGAGCGCGTCGGAGACGCCCGGGTCGGCGGTGTCGGCGTTGGTGTGGGCGACGTGCAGCGCGATGTCGTTCTTGATGAGGGTGTGCACCACGCGGCCCTTGAAGTGGGACGCCGCGACCGTCGTCGTACCGCGAAGGTAGAGCGGGTGGTGGGTGACCAGCAGGTCGGCGTCCAGCTTCACGGCCTCGTCGACGATCTCCTGGACCGGGTCGACGGCGAACAGGACCCTGGTTACCTCCTGGCCGGGGTCGCCCACGACGGTGCCGACCGCGTCCCAGGACTCGGCCCGCTCGGCGGGCCACAGGTTCTCCAGCGCGGCGATGACTTCAGACAGACGGGGCACACGCCAAAGGCTACCTGGAGGTTCTGTGCCGCTGAACCTGCGCCGGGGCCCCACCTGGGCCACCGCCCCGTCCAGCACATCCGCCCCCGTTTCCTCAGGCGAATCGAATCGTGGCCATCCATATGTGTGAAACGGGTGCCCGGCGGTCCCCCGTCTGTGCGTGCGAAAACTAGCTTCGTCGCCGGAGGTGATCGACCGATGACGGCCTGTGCGATCGAACCCACCGCGGAGAACGAGGACGACCCGACCCCGCCGCCGGGGTGCGCGATCACCGTGGACGGCTGCTACGCCGCACGCCTCGCCGCGGACGGCGACTCCCTGTTCCCGGAGCGCTGGACCCTGGACGGACCCGAGCCGTATGCCGTCCCGCTGCCCGGCAACCAGCCCGAGGAGCCCGGCACCGAGGTGCAGCCGATGAGCGACGGCCGGGTCCTGATCCGGCGCCTCACGGACGGACGCCATGTCTTCGCGCTGCTCTACCCGACCGGGCCCGGCACCGGTGAGCTGCCGCTGGGGGCCGTGGAGTGCCCGGACCCCGGCTCCCGGCTGCGGCTGCTGCCGCCCGCGCCGGGCGGCGACAAGGCGTACGCCCTCGCCGTGGGCCGGCGTTCCAGCGCGGTGTGGCTGGTGGCGGGCGGCGCCTTCGGGCCCGAGCAGCTCGCCGAGATCCCCGGGCGCTGCTCGGGCGGGGTGTGGCTGGACCGCACGGGTCGGATACTGGCCCTCGACCGGGAGGCCGACGGGCGGACCAAGACCGTCGTCGTCGACCTGGAGCGCGGCGGCGAGGTGTCCCCGCTGCTGCAGATCGCCGCGGACAGCGACGACCGGCTCCTGCTCGCCGACCCCGACAGCGGACTCCTGCTGATCAGCTCCGACGCGCCCTCACCGGGGCGGGCCCGGCTGGGCTGGGGGGTGCTCGGCAGCACCCTGCCGGTGCGGTTCCCGGAGAGCCTGCGGGTGGCGGACTGCACGGTCACCCCGTTCGCCGTCCAGCCGGGGCAGATGCTGATGCCGGAGAGCTGTGCGGTGGCGCTCCGCGTCGACGGTCCGGTGAGCAGCTGGCTGGGTCTGTGGCGGCCGAGCGAACGTCGGGTGCGTCATCTTCCGGGGCCCGAGGGGTGGTTGGCGGGGGCGGGGGTGTTCACGCGGGACGGGGTGCTGCAACTGCCGTATGCGACCCGGACGGTGCCCTGCGGATTGGCGCGATGGGAGGCGCCCCAAAGGGGCGCGGGGCTGTGTCGATCTGCGGCTCCGCCGCGATGGGGGTCCCCCCGCTCGAGCGAAGCCGAGAGTGGGGGAGCGACCAGCCACGACGAAGCCGCAGAGAACCGCCAACAGAACCCGGCACAACCCGCGGAGCCACAACGTCCCATCCCGTTGCAGCAGGCTCCACTTACGGGACGTATGGCCGCCGAGTAACGAATTCGTGGCGGTTGGCGTGGGCGGCTGGATTCGGTGCGTGGGGTGCTGGTTACGCTTGCCCGGCTGTAAGAAGGATCATGTTGACGGGGTGAATTTCTTCCGATGAGTGACGCCACTACGACCCAGCAGCCCGCCCAGACCCAGGAGTCCGCCGGTCGCGGCAAGCACCGGGGTCCGGTCTCGTCCCACGAGGGTGAGACGGCCCCCCGCGGCCGTCATCGCAAGCCGGTGGAGCAGCAGACCGAGACGGCTGCCTGACGGCAGGTCGATCGGCCCCGCTCGTCCAGTGGACGGGCGGGGCCGTTGTCGTAGAAACGGGCTGCAGAACGGGCCGCAGAAGGCGCTACCGGCGTTTGAGACCGAGCACTTCCGTCGCCGCGAACGTCTCGCCCTTCGTGTCGGCGTAGTGCTGCGTGAGTACGGCGTCCAGCTCCTCGTACGTGAAAGCCTCCTGCTTGCTGTCGAACTGCGCCTGGACACGCGGCCGTTCGACGATCGCGACCATGCCGCCGTGGACGACGAGCAGCTGGCCGTTGACGCGGGCGGCGGCCGGGGAGGCCAGGTAGCCGACGAGGGGGGCGACGTGTTCGGGGGCGAGGGGGTCGAGACCGGCGTCGGACAGGTCGGGGAAGACGTCCTCCGTCATCCGGGTGCGGGCGCGCGGGCAGATCGCGTTGGCCGTCACGCCGTACTTGGCCAGGGCGAGGGCCGTGGAGGTGGTGAGGCCGACGATTCCGCCTTTCGCTGCCGCGTAGTTGGGCTGTCCCGCGGAGCCGGCGAGGAAGGCCTCCGAGGAGGTGTTCACGATCCGCCCGTACACCGGCCCGCCGGCCGCCTTGGAGCGCTCGCGCCAGTGCGCGGAGGCGAAGTGGGTGGTGTTGAAGTGGCCCTTGAGGTGGACCCGTATCACCGAGTCCCACTCGTCCTCGGTCATGGAGAAGACCATACGGTCGCGCAGGATGCCCGCGTTGTTGACGAGGATGTCCAGCTTGCCGAACTCCTCGACCGCCAACTCGACCAGTGCGCGGGCCTGTTGGAAGTCGGCGACGTCGCCCACATGCGCGAGTGCCGTGCCGCCCGCCTTGCGGATCTCGGCGGCGACCTCCTCGGCGGGGGCGGCGGACGCCTCGCCGGAGCCGTCGCGGCCGGGCTGTCCGTAGTCGTTGACGACGACGGCCGCGCCGAGCCGGGCGAGTTCCAGCGCCTCGGCCCGGCCCAGACCGCGCCCGGCGCCGGTGACGACGGCCGACAGGCCCTCAAGTGGCAGTGACATCAAGGTCCTTTCGCGAAGGGCTACAGACGGGCTCAGATCTCGATGCACGTACGCAGTGCCGTGCCCGTCCGCATCTGGTCGAGGGCCTCGTTGATGTCGGCGAAGGGGACGCGGTGCGTGATCAGTCCCTCCAGGTCGATCCGGCCGGCCCGCCAGAGGGAGATCGTCCGCTCGTAGGAGCGCAGGACGTCGCCGCCGCCGTACAGGGACGGCAGGATGCGCTTCTCGTCAAAGAACAGCTCGAACATGTTGAGCTGGAGGAAGTCGTCCATGGCGCCCGCGCCGACGACGACGAGGGTGCCGCCGCGCCGGGTGTTCTCGTACGCGGTGCGGGCGGTGGCGGCCTTGCCGACGACCTCGAAGACGTAGTCGAAGCCCTCGCCGGCGGTGACGTTCTGCTTTGCGTCGGGCAGCTCGTCCGGCGAAACCGCCTTCGTGGCGCCGAACTTGAGCGCGGACTCGCGGCGTGAGGCGACCGGGTCCACGGCGACGATCTCGGCGGCGCCCTTCAGCCGGGCCCCCTGAATGGCGGAGACCCCGACCCCGCCGCACCCGATCACGGCGACCGACGAACCGGCCTCCACATCGGCCGTGTTGAGGGCCGCACCCAGCCCTGTCGTCACGCCGCAGCCGATGAGCGCGGCGATGTCGAAGGGCACGTCGTCCGGGATCGGCACGGCGCACCGGGCGTCGACGACGACCTCCTCGGTGAAGGTGCCGGTGCCCGCCATGCCGAAGACGTCACCGCCTGGGCGCTTGAAGTTGGGGGTGCCCGCGTTCATGAACCCGGCCAGGCACAGCTCGGTCTGCCCGCGCTTGCAGGCGGGGCAGGTGCCGCAGGCGGGCAGCCAGCACAGGACCACCCGATCACCGACGCTCAAGTCGGTTACGCCGTCGCCGACTTCGAGGATCTCGCCCGCACCCTCATGGCCTGGCACGAAGGGCGCCGGCTGCGGCAGGACGCCGCCCATCGCGGACAGGTCCGAGTGGCACAGCCCGGTGGCCCGCACCCGGACCCTGACCCGTCCGGGGCCGAAGCCCACCGCCTCGACGTCGTCGAGGACGTCGAGTTTGTCCTGGCCGATCTCGTGCAGTACGGCTGCGCGCATGGTGCGGCTCCCCTCCGGAAGGCTCTTGGCTCACGAGTGCTGGACGGTGCTCACAGGTGTTCGGCGATGGTGACGACTGTGTCGGCGAGGACGGGCGCGTCGTCCCGCTCTACCGCGCTCACGGCGACCCGGATGGCATCCGCCTCCTGGCGCCACATGCGGATGCGCAGGGTCTCGCCCGGATAGACGACCCCGGCGAACCGTGTGGCGTACGACCGCACGCGGGCGGTGTCGCCGCCGAGCAGCGTGTCGACGACCGCCTTGAGCGTCATGCCGTAGGTGCACAGCCCGTGCAGGATGGGCCGCTCGAACCCGGCGACCTTGGCGAACTCCGGGTCGGCGTGCAGCGGGTTCCAGTCGCCGGAGAGGCGGTAGAGGAGGGCCTGGTCCTCGCGGATCGGCCGTTCGACGACCTTGTCCGGCTCACCGGCGGGCGGTTCGAGGCGCGCGGACGGCCCGCGGTCGCCGCCCCAGCCGCCTTCTCCGCGTACGAAGATCTGCGCGTCGTTGGTCCACAACGGGCCCTCGGCGTCGGTGACTTCGGTGCGCATGACGAGGACGGCGGCCTTGCCCTTGTCGTAGACGGCGGCGATCCGGCCGGTGGCGGTGGCGGTGCCCTTGACCGGGATCGGGCGGTGCAGGGTCAGGGACTGGCCGCCGTGCAGGACACGGGCCAGGTCGACCTCGACGCCGGGCATGGAGAGGCTGCTGATCACGCCGGGCGAGCCGCTGCCGGCGACGGTGGCGAAGCTCGGCAGGACGTGCAGCCGGGACTCCAGGGTGTAGCGCAGTTCGTCGGGGTCGGTGGCGGGGTTCTTCTTGTCCGGATTCGCGCCGGCGCCGACCCCCAGGTGGTACAGCTGCACATCCTTGTGGTCCCAGGCGATCTCGCCGGAACGGGGTTCGGCGGCGAGCGCCTTTGCTGCGTCGATGGGCATAGGGCTCAGGACTCCTGACGACTCTCCCGGGCAGAGAACCTCGGCGCGGCCGTCCGCACCGTCGGCCGCACCGAGGTCGTTCACTGGCCGACCTAGAACGCGTTCCAGTCCGGCGCCCTCTGTATAGCCCAGGGCTCCGTAGTTGTGAAGGCTCCTGACAGGGTGTCAGACATGTGCGGGGCCGGTCGGGTGCCAGTCGGGTGCCCGTTGGGCCATGACATTTGTCCTGTGGGAGTCCGTACAAGCGCATCTGCCCTGCCGGTGTCGCGGATCCGTAGCGTCGAGGTCATGACGCATACAGAACATGCCGGGGCCTCCACGGGGGCGGTCAAGACCTTCGGTTCGTACGCTGAGTTGTCGTACCGGCGTAACGCCGGGACCATCTGATCGGGGGCAGGACATGTCCTGGTTGCGGAAGATCTCGTGCCGGATGGACGCGTGGCAGCTGGCGCACCAGCACGCGCAGGAGAATCGGCGGAACGGGGCCGGGGCCGCGAAGGAGGCCGGGACGAACCCGGGCCCGCCGCCCACCGGCTTCAGCCTCCTGCCGTGGCTGTTCATGGGAATGGGCTCCTTCTCCAACCTCTTCCAGGGCGAGACGGCGCACCCATGGATCGCGGGCCTGGGGCTGCTCACCTTCAACTCCCTCTACATCTACGTGGCGTTCCGCGCCTTCCGGCGGGAGACCCGTGAGGCGACCTCCACTCGGGTGGCCCTGGTCCTCATGGGCCTGGTGACCTGCGGTCTGGCCGTCGGCTACGGCGACAACTGGTTGCTCTTCTTCCCGCTGCTCGGCCTCGCGACCGGTGCGGTGATACGGATGCCGCACCTTCGCTGGGCCGGCGCACTCGTGGCCGTGCTGGCCGGCGTGGTGTCCGTCAACCGTGACGGCTGGGGCGGCCTCGACATCGCCTACGCCACGTGGATCTCGACGATGGTGACGGCGGCGATCCTCTCCCTGTCCGAGGCGGTACGAGAACTGCGCGCCGCCCGTGAGGAGCTGGCCCGCCGAGCCGTCGAGGAGGAACGCCTGCGCTTCTCCCGCGACCTGCACGACCTGCTCGGCCACACCCTCTCGGTGATCGTCGTCAAGTCGGAGGCGGCCCGCCGCGTGGCATCCCGCGACATCGACGCGGCCCTCCTCCAGGTCAGCGACATCGAGTCCGTGGGCCGCCAGGCCCTGACGGAGATCCGCGAGGCGGTCACGGGCTACCGGGAGGGCAGCCTGCGGACGGAACTGGACCGGGCCTGCTCCGCCCTGTCCGCGGCGGGCATCGACGCCGTGGTCCACCGCTCCGGCCCACCCCTTCCCCCACAGACGGAGGCCCTGCTCGGCTGGGTGGTACGCGAGGCGGTCACGAACGTCGTACGGCACTCCGATGCGGGTCGCTGCGAGATCACGGTGTCGGGGGTGGCGGAACGGGTTCGGCTCACGGTGACGGACGACGGGACGGGGGCCGGGATGGTCGGGCGCAATCCCCTGGAGGGCGTCGGCGGCACCGGTCTCAAAGGGCTGACTGAACGCCTCGCCACAGCCGGCGGCTCCCTCTCCGCCGGGCCGGGATCTCGCGGGGGCTTCAGGGTGACCGCGGAGTTGCCGGTGGACGCGGCGGCCGTGCCGCGACCTGTACCGGCGGAGCAGCTCGCGTGACCGATCGGCGCCCTACCCTTGGCCCGTGAACGAGATGCCCCGCGATCATCGCCCGGCCAGATCCATCCGCGTTCTCCTCGCCGAGGACCAGGGCATGATGCGCGGCGCCCTCGCCCTGCTCCTCGGTATGGAACCGGACATCGAGGTCGTGGCCCAGGTGGCGGCCGGCGACGTGATCGTGGACGCGGCGCTCACCCACCGCCCCGACGTCGCCCTCCTCGACATCGAACTTCCCGGCATGAGCGGCCTGGACGCCGCCGCCGAGCTGCGCGACCAGGTGCCCGACTGCCGGGTCCTGATCCTCACCACCTTCGGCCGCCCCGGATACCTGCGGCGGGCCATGGAGGCGGGCGCCGCCGGTTTCCTGGTGAAGGACGGTCCCGTGGAGGAACTGGCCGCCTGCATCCGCCGGGTGCTCACCGGAGAGACGGTGATCGACCCCGCCCTCGCCGCCGCCGCGCTCAGCGCCGGCCCCAATCCGCTCACCCCCCGGGAGTGCGACGTCCTCAAGGCGTCCGCCGACGGCGCGACGGTCTCCGACATCGCCTCCTCACTCCACCTCTCCGAGTCCACGGTCCGCAACTACCTCTCCGCCGCGATCGGCAAGACGGGCACGAGAAACCGGATGGAAGCGCTGCGGGAGGCCCGCCAGCAGGGGTGGCTCTGACCCCGATGCCCCCTCGGACGAGCACGTTCTTCTCTCAGCGCCCGGATTCAGTTCCCGGATTCACTTCCCGGACTTTCTCCCGGGCAGCCACACCATCATCAGCACCGCCCCCGCCACCAGCACCCCCGCACTCACGCGGAACGCCAGCGCGTACCCCTCCGTCAGTGCCTGAGGCGTGACGCTCCCCGCCGAACGTGCCGCCGCGATCGTCGACATGACGGCGAGCCCGAGCGAACCCCCCATCGTCCGCGAAGTGTTGACGAGCCCGGAGACCAGGCCGGCCTCCCCCGGTGCCGCCCCCGACGTGGCCAGCGAAGCGAGTGGCGTGATCGCGAGGCCCGCGCCCAGCATCATCAGGATGCCGGGAAGCATGATGGCGGTGAGGTACGGCCCGTCCGTGGTCAGCGTCGACTGCCAGGCGAACCCGGCCGCTCCCACCAGCGTGCCCAGGACGGCCAGGCTGCGCGCCCCGATCACGGGCATGAAGCGGGGCGCGAGCTTCGAGGCGAGGACCACGGCCAGGGAACTCGGCACCAGCGCGAGCCCGGCCTCCAGCGGCGAGTAGCCCCGTACGTTCTGCGCGTACAGCGTCATGAAGAACCACATGCCGAACATCGCCGAGCCGCTCAGGAACATCGCCACGTTCGCCGCGGCCACCGACCGCACCCGCAGCAGTCCGAGCGGCATCAGCGGAGCCGCCGTACGCGCCTCGACGACGAGGAACAGCCCGATCAGCGCGAGCCCGGCGAGCAGGGGGACGAGGGTGGCCGACGCCGTCCAGCCCTCGGCCTCGGTCTGCGAGATGCCGTACGCCAGACTCGCCAGCCCTCCGGTCACCAGCAGGGCGCCGGGCAGGTCGAGGCGCCGTCCGTCCCCGGCCCGGCTCTCCGGCAGCCACCGCAGGGAACCGAGCAGCACCACCGCGCCCACCGGCACATTGATCAGCAGCACCCACCGCCACGACAGGGCGTCCACCAGCGCCCCGCCGACGAGCCCGCCCGCCGCTCCCCCGCCCGCGCCGACCGCCGTCCACGTCGCGATCGCCCGCGCCCGCGCCGGCCCTTCAGGCACCGCCGACGTCACGATCGTCAGCGTCGCGGGCGCCAGCACCGCCGCGCCCAGGCCCTGCACGGCCCGCGCCAGCAGCAGTTGCCACTCCTCCTGGGCCAGTCCGCCGCCCAGGGAGGCCAGCGTGAACAGGCCGAGCCCCGCCAGGAACATCCGCTTGCGGCCGTACAGGTCGCCGGCCCGTCCGCCGAGCAGCATGAATCCGGCGAAGGCGATGGCGTAGGCGTTCACCACCCACTGCAGGCCGGGAGCGCTCAGCCCCAGGTCGGCCCGCATTGAGGGCAGCGCCACGTTCACGACGGAGACGTCGAGCACGACGAGGAACTGCCCGGCACAGGCGAGCGCCACCACCAGCCAGGCGGGAGGAGCGGTACGGCTGGATATCGGGGTGGTGTCAGCGGCTCCGAGCATGGGCGTCATGCTCTCAACCGGGTTACGCACCTTGCATCGGGATTTCGCGCCGTCCGTCCCTCGGTCGTAGGTCGTAGGACCGCTGCGGTGGCTCGCACACCATCGCACCACTGACGAGCGATCAGATCGTCATGAGTCGGTCAAGAATTCGTTAGTACGCCAAAGCATCGGAATAGTTGCCCGGGCACACCGGGTTCATGATGCACATGAACCTGACGCCGACCGATCAGCCCACCCCGAGAGCCGGCAGGGCCATCGTCCCGGTACTCGCCTTCGCGGGCATCGTGGTCGCGGTGATGCAGACCCTGCTCGTCCCGGTCATCAAGGATCTGCCGCAGCTCCTCGATACCACCCCCAGCAACGCCACCTGGGTCCTGACCTCGACGCTTCTCTCCGGAGCCGTGGCCACGCCGATCACGGGCCGGCTCGGTGACCTGTTCGGCAAGCGGCGGATGATGATCCTCAGCCTGGCCGTGATGGTGGTCGGCGCGCTGATCAGCGCCGTCACCAGCGACCTGCTCCCGATGATCGTCGGCCGTACGCTCCAGGGCTTCGCGATGGGCGCGATCCCGCTCGGCATCGGCCTGATGCGCGACATGCTGCCCCGCGAGAAGCTCGGCTCGGCGATGGCCCTGATGAGCTCCTCGATCGGCGTCGGCGGCGGCCTCGCGCTGCCCGCCGCGGCCCTGGTCGCCCAGCACACGAACTGGCACGCCCTCTTCTACGGCGCCGCCGGCGTCGGTGTCCTCTCGATCGTCCTCACCCTCCTCGTCGTACCCGAGTCCCCGATGCGCGCCAAGGGCTCCTTCGACCTGCCGGGCGCGTTCGGGCTCTCTCTCGGCCTGGTCCTCTTCCTGCTCCCCATCACCAAGGGCAGCGACTGGGGCTGGACGTCGGGCACCACCCTGGGCCTGTTCGCGGGCGCCGTCGTCGTCCTGCTCCTGTGGGGCGTCTACGAGCTGCGCACCGCGGCCCCCCTGGTCGACCTGCGCACCACCGCCCGCCCGGCCGTCCTCTTCACCAACCTGGCGTCGATCATGGTCGGTGTCTCCTTCTACGTCGTCTCGCTCGTCCTTCCCCAACTGCTCCAGCTCCCGAAGGACACCGGCTACGGCCTCGGCCAGTCCATGGTCGTAGCGGGACTGCTGGTGGCCCCGCTCGGCCTGACGATGATGTTCACGGCCCCCGTCTACGCCCGCCTCTCGGCGAAGTACGGCCCCAAGACCACCCTCATCCTCGGCATGCTGATCATCGCGATCGGCTACGGCGCCGGGCTCGGCCTGATGAGCGCCGCCTGGCAGTCCCTGGTCATCGCGGTGATCCTGGGCGCGGGCATCGGCCTCGCGTACTCCTCGCTCCCCGCGCTGATCGTCGGCGCGGTCCCGGCCTCGGAGACGGGCGCCGCGAACGGCCTCAACACCCTGATGCGTTCCATCGGTACGTCGGTGTCGAGCGCCGTGGTCGGCATGGTGCTCGCCAACACCGCGAACAACGTGAACGGCGTCGCCGTCCCGACCATGCACGGCTTCCGCGTCTCCTTCCTGATCGCCACGGGCGCCGTGGCCGTAGGCCTGCTGATGGCCCTGTTCCTGCCGAAGCCGAACCGCGCGCCCCAACTGCGCGCGAGCAGCGAGGAGGAGGAGAACCTGGCCCGCGCCGAGGAGGCGCTCCGCGGCTTCCGCGGCCGGGTCCTGGACGCCGACGGCGCACCGGTCGCCCGCGCGAAGGTCACCCTGATCGACCGCCGGGGCCGCCAGGCGGGCGCGACACTCTCCGCCGACGACGGCAGCTACGCCCTGACCGTCCCCACCCAGGGCGCCTACGTCCTCGCCGCCCGCGCCACCGGCCACGGCCCGCTCGCCTCGTCCGCGACCCACGCGGGCGACGAGCGCCCGGTCGACGTGGACCTCGCACTGCCGGGCGAGCCGGTCTCCGCACCCTGAGCGACCCCGCCGTACCCCCTGTCGCCCGCCGACCAGGGAGTACGGCAGCATGGGCGCCGAGACGTTCGTACGACGGAAGGCCCCCGCCCATGACCCCGGCGCCCAAGCCCGAGATCCTGGCCGCGTTCGAGGCGGCCAAGGGGTTCATGCCTACGACCGAGGGCCTCGCCCTGTACTCGGCGGCGCTGGAGGCCGGGCGGCTCGGACTGCCGATCCTCGAGGTCGGGACGTACTGCGGCCGCTCCACGATCCTGCTCGCCGACGCGGCCCGCCAGGCGGGCGTCACCGCACTCACCGTCGACCACCACCGCGGCAGCGAGGAGCAGCAGCCCGGCTGGGACTACCACGACCCGGAGACGGTCGACCCCGAACTCGGCGTGATGGACACGCTGCCCACCTTCCGCCGCACCCTGCACCGCTCCGGGCTGGAGGAACACGTCGTCGCCCTGGTCGGCCGCTCCCCGCAGGCCGCGCGGATCTGGAACTCCCCCCTCGGCCTGGTCTTCATCGACGGCGGCCACACCGACGAGCACGCGGGCGCCGACTACGAGGGCTGGGCCCCCCATGTGGCCGACGGCGGCCTGCTCCTCATCCACGACGTCTTCCCGAACCCGGCGGACGAGTTCACCGGCCAGGCCCCGTACCGCGTCTACCTCCGCGCCCTCGCGTCCGGCGCCTTCACGGAGGTCTCGGCAACCGACTCGCTGCGCGTGCTGCGGCGAACGGGAGCAGGGATCTGAGGGCGCGGTTAGAGTCGCAGACGTGTCGTACGTAGGCCCTGACTTCGAACCGCCCCGCCCCCGCCGTTCCCGGCGCGGGCCCCTGACCGTCGCTGTTGCCGCGCTCGTGCCGGGTGCGTTGCTGGGGTGGCTGGTGTATGAGGCGGTGGGCGGTACGGGGGGTGGCGGCGGCGAGGACGACCGCCCGCAGGCGTCCTCGACCAGCTCGCCGGCCGCGGCTTTCCCGACCGAGGAGGCCGCCTCCCCGACCGAGGACGGCAAGGAGCCGAGCCCGACGTCCCCGCCCGCCAACCCCTCCGGGCCCCTCGCGGGCAAGGTCGTCGTCATCGACCCCGGCCACAACCCCGGCAACTTCCAGCACACGTCCGAGATCAACCGCAAGGTGGATATCGGGACAGGCTTGAAGGAGTGCGACACTACAGGCACTTCCACCAACGCCGGTTACACGGAAGCCAAGTTCACACTCGACGTGGCCCACCGCATGCGGGCCCTGCTCCAAGCCCAGGGCGCCACGGTGACGTTGACCCAGGACGCCGACCGCCCCTACGGCCCCTGCATCGACGAACGCGCCCGCATCGGCAACGACGCCCGCGCCGACGCCGTCGTCTCCGTCCACGCGGACGGCTCCGGGACCGGCAACCGCGGCTTCCACGTGATCCTGCCCGGCTCGGTGAACGCCGGTGCCGCCGACACCCGCCCCATCGTCGCCCCCTCCCGCGACCTCGGTGAGCGCATCGCGGGCAACTTCGTGCGTTTCACGGGCTCCCCACCCTCCAACTACGTCGGCGACGGCACCGGAGTCGTCACGCGTAAGGACCTTGGCGGTCTCAATCTGTCAACGGTTCCCAAGGTGTTCATCGAGTGCGGCAACATGCGCGATAGCAAGGACGAGGCGCTGCTCACCAGCGGCGCGTGGCGACAGAAGGCGGCGCAGGGGATCTCTGAGGGGATTGTGAGTTTCCTGCGGGGGTAGTGCTCAGCGGGCTGATCCCTGCGGACACCCTGGTCGGGCGGACGATAGTGTCGTCCTTACGATGAGGGGCCACCCCCGCGCTTCACACCGGGGCCTTACGGCGACATGGTGACAGCGACGCCTCTACCTACGACGAGACGACCTACGAAGGACCTGAAGTGAATATCCGCTCCCTCACTCGAGGCGACGGCGTGGTGATCGGAGCAGCGGTGTTGCTCTTCATCGCGTCGTTCCTCAGCTTCTACACAGCCGAAGGTGTCTCCGACACCCCGAACGCGTGGGAAAGCCTCTACACCGGCATGGGCGTCTACCTGGGCGGAGTCGTCGGCGCCGCCTTGATCGTCGTCAACCGTGTCCTGCCGCAGCCGCGCAAGGTCGCCGGCCTGGACCTCGGGACGGTCGGCGCAGCCTTCTCGGTCTTCGTTACGTGGATGCTGCTCTGGTTCCTGATGGACGTTCCCGAGAACATCGAGGCCGGATCTGGTCTCATCCTCGGCTTCATTGCGGCCCTCGTCCTCGCTGCCGGCGCCATCGCCACCCCCCTTGTCCCCGCCCTCCAAGCCGCCCTCCTCCCGGCCCCCCGCCCCGCCGCCCCGCAGCCCTACGGCGCCCAGCCCCCCGGCGGCTACGGCTACCCGGGTGCCGGTGCCCCGCAGCCCGGGCAGCCCGGTCAGCCCTTCGGCGGGCAGCCGCAGGCGGGCCAGCCGGGCCAGCCCTACGGTGGCCAGCAGCCGCAAGCCCCGCAGCCTCAGGCACCGCAGCCTCAGGCGCAGCCCGGCGGTGACTTCTCGCCGTTCTGGTTCGCCGTGCCCGTGCCGCGCCCTCTGTTCGCGGAGGACGGTTCGCAGCAGCCGATCGCCGAACTGGCGCCGGGGACCTGGTACCTGGCCGTCGAGCAGCGTGGTCCGGGGCTGGTCGCGCAGACGCAGGACGGTCGTCGGGGTGTGCTGCAGGACACCTCCGGGATTCAGCGCGGCTGAGACCGGCACGTAGCCGTACCGGCCGTACTCCGGCCCCTCACCCTTCCCGGTGAGGGGCCGTTGTCGTACAGTCGCAGCCCCCACACATCAGCTGACACTCCGTCAGGAGGAGGGCGTATGCGGCTCGGTCTCGCACTCGGTTACTGGGGGCGTGGCCCCTCGTCCGACCATGTGCCGCTCGCTCAGGAGGCCGAGCGGCTTGGCTACGACTCCGTGTGGACGGCTGAGTCGTGGGGGTCGGACGTCTTCACGCCGCTGACCTGGATCGCCGCGCAGACGTCGAGGATCAAGCTGGGTACGGCCGTTGCGCAGATGGCGGCGCGGTCTCCCACCACCACCGCCATGCATGCGCTGACCCTCGACCATCTCTCCGGTGGGCGGATGATGCTCGGGCTGGGGCTGTCGGGGCCGCAGGTGGTGGAGGGGTGGTACGGCCGTCCGTTCCCGAAGTCGCCGCTGACCGCGACCCGGGAGTACATCGATGTCGTACGGCAAGTCCTGCGCCGCGAAGCCCCCGTCGCGCTCGACGGGCGCTTTCACTCGCTTCCCTATCGGGGCGAGGACGGTTCCGGGCTCGGTAAGCCTCTCAAGCCCATCACTCATCCCCTGCGCGCCGAACTCCCCATCCTGCTCGGCGCGGAGGGGCCGAAGAACGTCGCGCAGACGACCCGGATCGCCGACGGCTGGCTGCCGCTGTACTGGTCGCCGACCCGGCCCGAGGCGTACGAGGCGTCGCTGGCCGACCTTCCTGAGGGCTTCCTCGTCGCCCCCATGGCCCGGGTGCACGTCTGTGACGACCTCGCCGAAGGGCTCCTCCCCGTCAAGACGATGCTGGGCTTCTACATCGGCGGCATGGGTCACGCCTCCCGCAACTTCCACGCCGATCTGATGGCGCGGATGGGGTACGAGGAGGAGGCGCGGCGGATTCAGCGGCTGTTCCTGGAGGGGCGGCGGGAGGAGGCCGTACTCGCCGTTCCGGACGCCTTCGCCGACGAGATCTCCCTCGTCGGACCACGCGAACGGATCGCCGAGCGACTGGAGTTGTGGCGGAAGGGGCCGGTGACGGATCTGCTGGCGCTGGCGCCTGACCGGCGGTCGTTGCGGGTCTTGGCTGAGCTCAACGCGTAGGCGCGGGGCGGGTGTTCACCACTTGCTCACCACTGGAAGATGGCGACTGGGTCCAGCGTGAGTTCGGCCGTCCTGTCGTTCCATGAGCGCACCAGGCCCAGACAGGTGGCGGGGAACTTCTCGTCCTCCGAGTAGTCGTCGACCGGGAACCTCCTGCGGATCCAGCGCTGCTCGCACGTGATCTTCACATGCGCGGCCGTCCCGCCGGTGCCGTAGCGGGCGCGCAGCACGAAGTCGTCGCGGTCGGTCCTGCGGACCGTGAAGAGGCCGGAGACCGAGATGTAGGTCCCGCCTCTGACGTCCGTCAGCGCCACGCCCTCCGCGGCGGCGTCCCGCAGCTCGTCGGCGAGGGCGGCGGTGAGGACGAGCCGTCCCTTGGCAAGGTCGGCGTCCACGACCCTGTCCTGCTCCCGCAGCCTGTCCATGATCAGGGCGATGGTCTTCATCGGCGTGCTGACATCCGGCCTCTCGATCTTGGTCGAGGAGTCCGAGGTCTGCTCCAGTCTGCCGCTGACGCCGGAAACCGTGCCGGTCACACCTCCGCCGCGCGAGGCTTTGACCTCGTGGGACACCTGCGCATCCGACCTCGGTATCAGGAGCACGTCCGCGTCGTCCTCGACCTGCTCCTCGTCCAGATAGAAGCACCTTCCGGAGACCGCGTGCCCACGCGGGTTCCTCCTGCGCCAGGCCTTCGCCAAGCGTCTCACCACGTACCAGAGGACAACTCCGAAGCAGGCGGCAGTCGCGAGCCAGACGACCATCCACGGCCACCTCATGCTCCACCACTGACTGTCAATGACACCCACGGATCTCCTTGAAAGCGTCGGAGAGTGAGGAAAGGCCGGCGTCGACCATGCGGCCGCCGGTCGCGGTCGCGGCCTTCTCGAGGGCTCCGGCGTCGGCCTCGCCGAAGTGGACGGGGAAGGTGGGTACTTCGCGTGCGTCGGGCGCGAGCCGGGAGTGGCGGCGCAGGAACTCCGTATAGCCGATGCCCGCGTTGCTCTCGCCGTCCGTCATCAGCACGATGGACACGGGCCGTTCGGGTGCCGCCTTCACGGCCGCCGCGGCGATGCGGTAGCCGCGGTCGAGGGCCGACCATACGGCGGTGGCGTCGTCGAAGTCGTCGGCGGCCACCACTTGGTCCAGGGCGCGGAGATCGCCGTCCCCGCGCACGATCACCGTGCGTTCCTGAAGGACGCTGCCGCCGAATCGTACGACTGTGAGGTGCTCGCCCCGGTAGAAGCGGGCGAACTTCCCGGTGGACGTGGGGTCGGCGCCGCTGAGGTCGGCGAAGGCGGCACGCAGGTCGGTGATGCGGTCGCCGCGCATGGAGGTGGAGAAGTCGAGCAGGAACACCACTTGGTCGGTGGTGGCGCTCGCGGGGTCGCCGTAGTCGGCGACGAGTCGCTCGACGACGGACAGCCGGTCGGGGAAGGCGAGCGCGTTGCCGACCGGTGCCTGGAGGGGCTGGGCGGGCGTGACGTCCTGGTTGACGGGGCGGCGCCAGGTGCGCTTCATCAGCTTCTGCTGCGTGTCGGCGCTCAGCAGCCAGTCGACGACTTTGCCGTACGCGGTCCGCTGGTCGGAGTTCAGGAGCAGCAGCGGGAAGTCGGACAGCACCATGCCGTCCTCGGGGTGCACGATCTGGAGCGGCTCGCGCAGCTTGTCCGTGGCGTTCAGGGACAGCAGTTCGGACTCGTGCGCGATCAGCGCGTCGGCGTCCTTCTGATTGCGTACGTAGGCGTCGACCAGCTCGCGCGAGCTGGCGCCTGTGAGGGTCTGGCCCGAGCGGAAACCACGCAACCGGTCGCAGGAGACGTCCTGTTCGCGCAACGCGCTGCCGGTTCCCGCCGCCGCCGTCGCGACGCCGACGAGGGCCGCGCGCCCGGTGTCGCTGCGGCGCGGGTCGGCCATCCCGAACCGTACGGTCCCGTCGGCCGCCGCGTCCGCGAGGTCCGCCCACGACAGCCGTCCGCCGGGCACCTTCGCCTTCAGGGCCTCGGCGGTCCCGGGGGCGAGCCCGACCACCACCGGCGAGCGCATGATCGGGGTGGACTCGGGCCGGGTGGCCCGCTCGCCGGAGTCCTCCAGGCGCAGCAGGAAAGAGCGGTCGGAAGTGGGCCAGGCCAGGTCGTACGACGGCTTCCGGGCGCCCGCGAGATCGGCCGTGGCCCGGTAGTCCATCTCCAGCTGCACGCCGGTGTCGTCCTTCAGCTCGCCCAACAGGGGTTCCAGGTCGGCGAGTTCGGGGCTGGCGAGGACCCGCAGGGTGACGTCCTCTTCGCCCGTGCCGCAGGAGGTGAGGGTGGCGAGGAGGGCCAGCGTGAGGGCCAGGGAGGCGGTGACGGTGCGGGCGTACCGGCTCATGGGGCGTCCCGTTCGGGCGGTGAGCATCCGCCGACGTCATCGATGATCCGCTCCAGGACCTCCAGGTCGGGCTCGTACATCGCGGTCTGGTCGGGGTTGTCGACCGGCGCCTGTATCCCGTGCTCGCGCAGATACGTGTCGAGTTGCCTGCCGGTGCCGTCCTCGCCGGAGGCCCGGACGCGGAAGCCCAGTTCGATGGCGCGTCGACGCAGGTCGCGGTCCTCCTTGATGAGCTCGACCAGCCGGTCTCCGTTCTCGCTGAGGGAGATGAGCTGCGGCTTGGTGAGGGCGGAGGGAGAGGGGTAGAGCAGGACGCGGCGGGAATCGCGCTGCTTCTTCTTGCTCACGTAGTCGATCTGGTGGGCCAGGTACTGGTGCTCGTAGATCAGGGCGATGGGGACGGTGTCGCCTACGTCGGAGAAGTAGCTCTCGGCCTGTTCGTCGTCCCACATTCCCTGGAGGGTGATGAGGGGCTTGATCTTCCGGGCGACCTCCTCGGCCTCCTTGATGGCGGCCTTGTCGTTCTCGTCCGCACCCGGTGTGCTGTCACCGTTCGCGACGAAGGCGAGGATGCTGAGGTAACTGCCCGCGGAGTTGGACTCGCAGACGTCGGATGTGCGGACCAGGACACGGTTGCCGTTGCTGCGCCCGTTGCCTGTCTTGTCGAAGCCGATGCCGTTCCAGGTGTCGGCGCGTTCCTTGATCCTGTCCTTGTCCTGGTGGGCCATCTCGCGTCCCTCGTGCAGGCCGTCGAGCAGTTCCATGAACCCGGCCATGTTCAGGTCGTAGTAGAGCGTCTTGCTGCCGTCCGTCGTCGGCTGCGCGGTGGCCACGCCCGCCTTCTCCAGGGTCTCGGCGTACTGCCGGAACGTGCCGAGCACCAGCGGTGTGACGAAGGGGCGTGCCGAATGCACCGATCGCTTCTGCCGGTTGAGGATCAGCCTGGCCGCGGGCTGGCCGGACGGGAAGACCACGTCCATGCCGTCCAGGGACTGCTTGGCGATACCGAGGGAGCCGAGCCGTTTGATGTCGACGCGGATGCCGTGCTTCAGCAACAGCCGCTGTACTTCGGGGTCTTTGAAGTAGTCGGACTTGGAGGCCATGAGGGAGTGGAGGGTGATGACACGGTCGAACGGGCGCAGTGCGTTGCCCGTGACGAGCAGGGCGATCAGTCCGGTCAGGGCGAGTGGCAGGGCGATGGCGACGTGGAGGGGTAAGCGCCGTCGGCGGCGTTCCCTGCTTCGGGTGGCGAGTCGTGGTTCCGCTGCGGCGCGTGGTCTGTCGGCTTCGGATGTGGCGTGCGGTCTGTCTGCTTCGGACACCGGCTCTCCTGCCCTCTCCGGGGGCAGGATCATCGGTGGTCATCTCTAACACCGGCCCCTGGTAGGGCCGATTCCGGTGGAACGGAGGGTTAACGGCAGTCGACTTGGTTTGATTCAGAGTTCAAGGGCAATCCGCAAGGTATGTCTCCTACCTCTGGCTCCAATCAGGCCGGGAGGGTCATCGCCCTCGTCGCCGACGTCATGGCCGGCATCCTCGGGCTGTGGATCCTGATGTATCTGCTGGATGCGAACGGCGCGAACGACTTCGTGCAGTTCATCCATGACGCGGCCCGCTGGCTTGCCGGCTGGTCCCATGACCTGTTCACCTTCGACGAGCAATGGGCGCGGGTGGTCTGCGGTTACGGCCTGGCGGCGGTCGTGTACTTGTTCGTGGGACACGCCCTAGCAGGCCGAATCAGCAAGCACTGAGCGCTCCGCGGGAGGGGCCGGTGGATCACTGCGGGTTCGTCGTGGCTGGTCGCGCAGTTCCCCGCGCCCCTTCGGGGCGCTTCAGCCACAGCAGTCCGGGTCCAGCCCCCTCGGCAACCGCTCCCCACTGAACACCGCGCACGTTGCCTCGTCGCCGCCCAGTGCGGCTACCGCGAGAAGAAGGGAGCCGGCTGTCCAGGTGGTCAGTTCGCGGGGCCAGACCTTGCGGTCCTCGAACACGTAGCCCGTCCAGTAGAGGCCGGTCTCCGGGTCCCGCAGGTGCTGGATGGACTGCAGGATGTCCAGCGCGTGGTCGGACTCGCCCATCGCCCAGAGCGCGAGGGCGAGTTCGGCCGACTCCCCGCCCGTCACCCACGGGTTGGGGACGACGCAGCGCACGCCGAGGCCGGGCACGACGAAGCGGTCCCAGTCCGTCTCGATCCGGGACTTGGCTTCCGCGTCCGTCAACGCGCCCCCCAGCACTGGGTAGTACCAGTCCATCGAGTAGCGGTCCTTGTCGAGGAACCGCTCGGGGTGCCGGCGGATCGCGTGCCGCAGCGCGCCGACCGCCAACTCCCAGTCCGGCTGCGGCTCTTCACGCTGTTCGGCGATGGCGAGAGCGCAGCGCAGTGCCTGATGGATCGACGAACTCCCGGTCAGCAGCGCGTCGTTGACGCCCGTGCCGTCGTCCTCGCGCTTCCAGCCGATCTGCCCGCCCGGCTGCTGGAGGCGCAGCACGAACTCGATCGCCGCGTGGACGACGGGCCACATGCGGTCCAGGAACGTGTCGTCGCCGGTCGCGAGGTAGTGGTGCCAGACGCCTACGGCCGCGTAGGCGACGAAGTTCGTCTCGCGGCCCCGGTCGGTGACCGCACAGGCTTCGCCGTCGTGGTACGCCGCGTACCACGAGCCGTCCTCGTTCTGATGGGCCGCCAGCCACAGGTACGCCCGCTCGGCGGCCTCGTGTTCACCGGCCGCGTCCAGGCCCATCGCCGCCTCGACGTGGTCCCACGGGTCGAGGTGGTGCCCCCGGAACCACGGGATCGCGCCGTCCTCCCGCTGCACGGCGAGGATGCCGGCGACGGTCGCGGCGGCCTCCTCCGCGGTGAGGACCCCGGGCAGGACGAGGTGTTCTGTCCGGGGGGTGGTCACTTGGCGGCCACCTCGGCTTCGGCGAGACGCGGGAGGTGGGGCTTGGTCGCGTAGACCACGAAACTCTTGCCGATCAGCGGGTTGAGCGCCTGCTCGGCGACCCTGGTCGCCAGGGGTTTCTTCATGATGTCCCAGACCAGCAGCTTGTGGTACGCCTTGACCGGCAGCGCCTTGTCGTTGTCCACGCCGAACGCGCACTTGAGCCACCAGTAGGGGCTGTGGAGGGCGTGGGCGTGATGACTGCCGTACGGCTTGAGCCCCGCCTCCTTGATCTTCCCGATCAGTTCGTCCGCCTTGTAGATGCGGATGTGGCCGCCCTCGACCTCGTGGTAGGCGTCGGACAGGGCCCAGCAGACCTTCTCGGGGCCGTAGCGGGGGACGGTGACCGCGATCCGCCCGCCGGGCTTCAACACCCGCACCATCTCCGCGAGTACGCCCTTGTCGTCCGGGATGTGCTCCATCACCTCGGAGATGATGACGACGTCGAAGGACTCGTCCGGGAAGGGCAGCGCGAGGGCGTCGCCCTCCATGGCGGTCGCGGTGGCCCCCTCCGGTGCCTCCCCCGCCTCCTTCATCGCCGCGAACCACTTCGCGACCTCGCTGATCTCCTCGGCGTTCTGGTCCAGCGCCACGACCTGCGCACCCCGCCGATAACACTCGAACGCGTGCCGGCCGGCACCGCAGCCGAGGTCCAGCACACGGTCGCCGGGGGCGAGCGGGAACCGGGAGAAGTCGACGGTCAGCACGTGGCCCTGCTTTCGCGATCGGATACAACGTCAACAGCTTCTGCGGCGGCGGAGCGGCCGGGCGGCGTGGCGGCAGAGGGCGCCATCGCCTCGCGGTAACGGGACACCGTGCCCTCGGCGGCCCGCGCCCAGGTGAAGTGCTTCAGCACTCGCTCACGGCCGGCGCGCCCCAGCCGCGCTCTCAACTCCGGGTCGCCGAGCAGCCGGTTCAGGCCGGTGGCCAGCGCGCCCGGGTCGCCCGGCGGCACCGCGAGGCACGTCTCGCCGTCGCGTCCGGCGACCTCCGGGATGGCGCCGCCGGTCGTGGCGAGCAGCGGCGTCCCCGTGGCCATCGCCTCGGCGGCGGGGAGGGAGAAGCCCTCGTAGAGGGACGGCACGCAGGCGACCTGGGCGGAGCGGATGAGGTCGACGAGTTCGGCGTCGGAGATGCCCTTGACGAACTCGACGGCGCCTTCGAGGCCGTACCGCTCGACGGCCTGGGCGACCGGCCCCTCCGTGGGGCGCTTGCCGACGACGACGAGGTGCGCGTCGGGGTGTTCCGTACGGACCTTCGCCAGCGCCTCGACCAGGAACACCAGGCCCTTCAACGGCACGTCCGCACTCGACGTCGTCACGATCCGCCCCGGCACCTGCCGTACCGCGGGATTCGGCGAGAACAGGTCGGTGTCGGCGCCGATATGGACGACGTGGATACGGTCCTCGCGGACGCCGAGATCGTCGATGATCTCCTGGCGGGACGTGCCGGAGACGGTGAGCACGGACGGCAGGCGGCGTGCGACGCGCTTCTGCATGCGGGTGAAGCCGTACCAGCGGCGCTTGGACCACCGCTGCTGCCAGCCCTCGGCCGCGTCCAGCTCCAGGCGGCGGTCCACGGTGATCGGGTGGTGGATGGTGGTGACGAGGGGGGCGCCCACGTCGCCCAACAGGCCGTAGCCCAGGGTCTGGTTGTCGTGGACGACGTCGAACTCGCCGTGCCGGGCGCGGAGATGACGCCGGGCGCGGAGGGAGAAGGTGAGGGGTTCGGGGAAGCCGCCGGTCCACATCGTCGCGACCTCGAGCGCGTCGATCCAGTCGCGGTACTCGCCGGGCCTGGGGTTCCGGAAGGGGTCCGGGTGGCGGTAAAGGTCGAGGCTGGGGAGTTCCGTGAGGCTCAGGGCGTCGTAACCCTCGTCCAGGACCGGGTACGGCTGGGCGCCGATGACCTCGACGCGGTGACCGAGGCGGGCGAGTTCGCGGGAGAGGTGCCGTACGTAGACGCCCTGGCCGCCGCAGAACGGGTTCCCTTTGTAGGTGAGGAGCGCGATACGGAGCGGTCGCCCGCCGTCGGCTGCCGGATCCTCCTCGGACCCCGCCTGACTGGCCTCAGCGGTCACTCTGGGCCCCCTTCTCCACGCACTGTCCCGCGAGATTACGCCGGGACGCTAATCTAGAACAAGTTTCAGACTTGATCGTTCAAGAGGCTCTGAATCTACCGGCAGGTAGGGCCGCTGTGAGCGGAGGATCAGGTGATTCACGCCACGACGGCGCGACCCCACCGAGCCTGCCATGCTGTCTGATCGCACGCCCTCACGGACTGTCACGGAACGGGACCCATGCCTGCGGACGCCAGTACCTCGCACCCCGCCTCTCCGCCCCTCACCGAGCGGCAGGAGGCACGTCGCCGTCGCATCCTGCACGCGAGCGCGCAGCTGGCGAGCCGGGGTGGTTTCGACGCGGTGCAGATGCGGGAGGTCGCGGAGTCCTCGCAGGTGGCGCTCGGCACGCTGTACCGGTACTTCCCGTCCAAGGTGCATCTGCTGGTCGCCACGATGCAGGACCAGTTGGAGCACATGCACGGCACGCTGCGGAAGAAGCCGCCGGCCGGGGAGACGGCGGCGGAGCGGGTCGCGGAGACCCTGATGCGGGCGTTCCGCGCGCTGCAGCGCGAGCCGCATCTCGCCGACGCGATGGTCCGCGCGCTCACTTTCGCGGACCGCAGTGTCTCGCCCGAGGTCGACCAGGTGTCCCGTCAGACGACCGTGATCATCCTCGACGCGATGGGCCTGGAGAACCCCACGCCCGAGCAGCTCTCCGCCGTCCGCGTCATCGAGCACACCTGGCACTCGGCGCTGATCACCTGGCTCTCGGGCCGTGCGTCCATCGCCCAGGTGAAGATCGACATCGAGACGGTGTGCAGGCTGATCGACCTGACGACCGAGCCGACCGAACCGGCCTGACGACCGGACCGCCCGGGGAACACGCCCAACTCCCCTGTCTCCCTTTGCATGTCCAGATTTGGGCCCATGTTCGCCCACGCCGCGGGTATTCGCCCGCCAGTATGGACAGCAGCACACCGGACGAAGTGACCGGTACACGGAACCACGGGACCGAAGGAGCGGGACGTGATCCGGGTATTCCTGGTGCACGACGAGTGTCTCTTACGCTCGGCGCTCGCGGACTGGCTGGCGCGGGAAGGGGACCTGGACGTCTTCGACGCGCCGTGGCACATGGCATCGAAGTGTGTGCGGTCCTTGTCCCCGGACGTGTGCGTGGCGGACCTGAGCTGCTCCGACCCGTACGACATGCCTCCGCTGGAGGAGCTGCCGCTGGGCCTCGGCGCCCCCGACCGGCCCCCTCCGGATCCCGGACCCTGCCGGCTGCTGGTGCTCGGCACCGCGAACAGACCGGGGCCGCTGAGACGGGCGGTCGAGGCGCGGGCCCTCGGCTACCTCAACAAGGAGGGGTCGCCGCAGCAGTTGGTGACCGCCGTCCGGGCCGTCGCGAAGGGTGAGCGATTCGTCGACACCTCGCTCGGCTTCACCTTCCTCAGGGCCGCGCAGATCCCGCTGACGCAGCGGGAGTTGACCGTGCTGTCACTGGCCGCCGCGGGCGCCTCGTTCGCCGAGATCGCGAGCAGCCTCCATCTGTCCAACGGGACCGTGCGCAACTACATGGCGGCCATCACCCGCAAGACCGGGGCCCGCAACCGGATCGACGCCATCCGGATCTGTCGGACAGAGGGCTGGGTGTGACGCCACGTCCGGGTGTGCCCCCACATCCGGGTGTGCCCCCTCCGCCCAGCTTCCCGCGAGATCGCGGTAGAGGGCGGACCGTGCGAGCAGCTCCTCGTGCGTACCGCAGTCGGTGTGCGCGCCGTCCATCACCAGGATGCGGTCGGCGCGGCGTGCCGAGCTGATGCGGTGTGCGACGACGACCAGGGCGCCCCCGGCCCGCGCCCGCGCCCGCCCGCGCTCGGCGAACGCACGCTCCGCACGGGCTTCGGCCGCGGGATCGAGATGGCAGGTCGCCTCGTCGAGCAGGACGAGGGCCACCGGGGCGAGATGGGCCCGCGCCAGCGCCAACAGCTGCCGTTCCCCCGCGGAGAGGGACCCGGGGTCCACCTGTCCGTCCGGCCCGCCCAGACGGGCGACGAGCCCGTCCGCCCCGACGGCGGCGCACGAGGCCGACACGGCGGCATCGGAGGGCGGCTCGGGACACAGATAGTCGACGTTCTCGCGCACCGTCCCCGTGAACACGTACGCCTCCTGCGGCACGAGCACCCGCAGGGCCGCCGACGCCTCCGGCTGCCGCCCGCTCACCGGCACGCCCGACAGCCGCACCTCACCCCGGTCCGGCTCCAGCACCCCCGCGATCAGCGCGGTCAACGTGGATTTCCCGATCCCGCTGGGCCCGGCCACCGCGAGATGCCCACCCGGAGCCAGATCGAGGTCCAGTCCGCGCAGCACCGGTTCCGCATGAGACCCGTAAGCGAAGGTGAGGCCGCGCACCGAGACGGCGGGCCGGGGCCCCGCGGCACCGGGTGCATCCCGATCGGGCGGAAGGGAGGCGAGGGGAGGCCGTGACTCGGCCGGCTCCGTGGCGAACGCGAGGCCGCGCACCGAGACAGCGGGCCGGGGCCCCGCGGCGCCGGGCGTATCCCGGTCGGGCGGAAAGGCGGCGAGGGGAGGCCGTGACTCGGCCGGCTCCGTGGCGAACGTGAGGCCGCGCACCGAGACAGCGGGCCGGGATGCCGCGGCGCCCGGCGTGTCCCGGTCGAGGAGCGGCCGTGGCTCGGGCGGCTCCATGCCGTCCGGGGTCAGGCGGTTCAGGACGACGGCGAGGCGGGCGGCGGCGGTGCCGAGGGACAGGACGAGGCTCTGGAGGGCGGGGAGCAGGGACTGGGTGAGGTAGGCGAGGGCGGCGACCAGGGCGCCGGGGGTGACGCCGTGGCCGAGCAGCCAGGGGGCGCTCGCCAGCAGCAGGACGACCGGCAGGCGGCCCGCGATCCCGACGGCCAGCTCCCGGAGGGTGCCCCAGCGGGCCAGGGCTCGGGCCGCCCGCAGCTCCGCGTCGATACGGCGGGCGGCGCCGGCTGCCACCTGGGGCTGGGCGCCGGCCGCCACGATGTCCCGCAGCCCGGCCAGCGCGGCGTCCAGGTCGGCTGTGACGGCTTCGTCGGCGACGAGGAAGGCGGTCTGCCGCCGGGCCAGCGGCCGCAGCGTCGCCGCGAACAGCGCGAGCCCGGCGACCAGCGGCGGTACGACGATCAGCAGCAGGACGGGGGCCAGTGCGAGCAGACCGGCCAGCGCCGCGACCGCCGCGAGCAGGAAGGTGCGGGAGACCAGCAGCAGGCCTGCCAGGGTGTCGCGGGCGATCTCCACCTGATGGGTCAGCCGGGACACCGCCGCCCCGTCCGGGTTCCGCAGCGCCCGGTGCACGATCCGGCACACGAGGTCGTCGCGCATCGGCTCCACGATTCCGGCCAGTGCCGCGTAGACCCGGGCCGTCCCGAACGCCCCGAGCACCACCGCGAGCGCGGCCCCGGCGAGCCAGCGCACACCGGTGCCGGGTTCGCCCCGCAGGAACCCGTCGTCGAGCGCACGGGCGAGCGCGTACCCGAGCAGGAAGGTCTGGGCGGTCTCCAGGACCGACCAGGCGAGCAGCCGTACGACGGCGCGCGGCGCGCGGCGCAGCTGCGGAAGCACCGCCCGGACGGTCTCAGGCATCGACGGGCTCCTCTGCGAACACCTCGCGGTAGGCGGGGAGTTGCCACAGCTGCGTGTGCGTTCCCACCGCACGGACCCGTCCGTCCGCCAGCCACACCACCTGCCGCGCGCGGGCGGCCGTGGCGGCGCGATGGGCGACGATCAGGCAGGTGCGGGCTCCGCGGCCGTGCAGGAGCGCGCGGGACACCTTCAGTTCGGTGACGGCGTCCAGGCTGGACATGGCGTCGTCGAGCACGAGCAGCCGCCCGGCATGCGCGAACGCCCGTGCCAGGCCCAGGCGTTGGGCCTCCCCGCCGGACAGCGGCGCGTCGGCGACGGCCGTGCCGTATCCCTCGGGCAGCCGGCGCACGTAGTCGTCGGCGCAGGCGGCGCGGGCCGCGTCGGCGACGGCCCGCTCGCCGGGGTCGTACGCACCGAAGGCGATGGTGCCGCCGACGGTGCCGCCGAGCAGGGCCGGCCGCGCGAAGGCGTACCCGGTCTCGCGGCGCAGTGTCCGACGGGTCAGCTCGGGGAGCGGGACACCGTCGAGGAGGACCGTGCCCGTGTCGGGGTCGGTGAGCCGCCCGGCGAGGGCGGCCAGGGCCGACTTGCCGCTGCCGGAGCGGCCGACGACGGCGACCGCCGTGCCGCCCGGCAGCCGCAGGTCGATTCCGCGCAGCACCTCCCGGCCCGCGTGGCGCAGAGTGACGCCGCGGAACTCCAGAGTGCCGTCGCCCGGCGGAAGTTCGCGGACCGCGCCGTACGCCATGACGGGCTGGTCGAGCACCTCGCCGAGCCGTAGCGCCGCGCCGCGGCCCCGGATCAGGCCGCTGAGCTCTTCTACGATCCCGCCGGCGCCGGTGGCCAGGACGGCGTACCGCCATGCGGCCAGCATGCCGCCGACGCTCAGTTCTCCGGCCGCGACCCGGAGTCCGGCGACGACGAGGACGGCGAGTTCGAGCAGGGGAAGGAGCAGGGAGGCCTGCGCGGTGGAGCGGCCCATGATCCGCCAGACGAGGTGTCCCTGCCGGGACAGTTCGGGCAGCGGCGCGAGGATGCGGGCCGCGTCCCGTTCGCGGGTACCGGCCGCGGCGATGGTACGGGCCCCGCGCAGCGCCTCCGTGAGGCGTCCCGCCATCTCGCCCTGGGCGCGCAGATAGCGGTCGGTGTGGTCGCCGAAGGTCCGGACGAAGACCTTGACGACCAGGACGAGCAGGGGCATCCCGATCAGCACCACACCGGCGGTGACGACATCGGTGAGGGCGAGGGCGACCAGCCCGCCGACCGGCGTGACGACGGCGGCCAGCGCGGCGGCGAGCGCCACGGGCACGGTCCCGGCCTGGGCGGCGTTTCCGACGAGCCGCGCCACGAGGTCCCCGTGCGCGAACCGTTCGCCGGCTCGCGGCCCGGCATCGAGCAGATGCCGCAGCACCGTTGTGCGGATCCGGGCCGTCGCTCCCGCGCTGCCACTGGCGGTCACCATGCCCTCCACGGCCCCGGCCAGGACGGCGACCGCGGTGAGGACGGCGCACAGCACCACCCACCTGCCCGCCTCACCCTGCCGTCCGGCCAGCAGCAGATCGAGGGCCCGCCCGGTCACGGCGGGCAGTGCGAGTGCGGTGGCGGCCAGCAGCACACCGGCCACCAGTACGGTCACGGCGGGCGCGGCGCCCTGCCGCACGGTGTCCCGCACGAACCGCCGTGATGCGGCGGGGACTTGAGACATGTGATCCCTCCTGACCCGCCTCGTCCTTCCGTCTGCCTCCCGTCGGCCTTTCATCGTCCTTCCGTCGGCATCGCACCGGCCCCGGGCGGCGGAGAAGCCGTCCGGGGCCGGCAGGGAGGCGGTGCCTCGATCTCAGCAGCTGAGCAGGCTCAGGCTGCTCTTGCCGGGGCAGCCGGTGACGCTGAGATTGCTGTTCGCGCCGCCGCCGTCCATGCCGTCGTCTTCGGGGACTTCGAGTGTCTGCAGGTCGAGCAGTGCCATGTCTGTTGTCCTTTCGTGGGGACGGGTTGTGTGTGTCACGACCCTTCTCGGGCCGGTTCGTGGGCCGCCGCGGCGGGCAGCGGCGGAAGGAAGGGGAGCGCCGCGGTGCGGCCGGGGCGGGCCGCGGTGGTGGCGAGGAGGCAGCCCGCGGTGCCGGTGGCCAGGTCCATGGAGAGGCGCATCATCTGCTCGCCGGGGAAGGCGAGTTCGCCCTCGTACGCCATGGCGTACCAGCCGAGTGCGGCGGTCTGCGCGTCCAGGTCGGCACGTGCGGCCCCCGTCCGGGCGAGGTGCAGGATCATTCCCGCGCGCCCGTGGAAGAGGCCGGGCTGCGCGTAGTACCGGGACCGGGCCGCCGGCGCGATGTCGCTGCGGGCCCGGGCGAACTCCTCGTCGTCGGGGCGGTGGACGAGGTAGTCCTCGATGACCGTGCCGATGCCGACACTGCCCGACCCGAGGTACGGCATGGTGCGGAAGCCCTCGTCCACGGCGAGGGTGCCGGTGTCGTCCCGTACGCACCGGGCGAGGTCGGCGCGGAGCGCGGACGCCGCGTGGTCGAGGAGCCCGCGGTCACCGGTGGACTCGTACAGCCGCAGGAAGAACAGCGCCGGTCCGGTCGCGCCGTCCAGCAGTCCCGCCCGCCCGCGCGCCGAGTGGTCGCGTTCCGCGAGGATGCGGGCCGCCGTGATCGCGTGGTCGCGCAGCCCCGGCTCCCCCGTCGTACGGGCCAGCTGGTCGAGGGTGAGCCCGAGGCCCGCGAGTCCGCCGTGCAGGCCGGGGGCGAGCCGCTGCCAGGGCTCGTCGAGGACGCGGCTCATGAGATCGAGCGCACGGCCGGTGTGTCCGAGGCGGTCGAGCAGGTACGCCACCCCGGCGAGGCCGTCGTAGAAGCCGGGCGGTGTCCCGTCGGGCGGCGGGTCTGTGTGGTCCAGGAGCCACTGCTCACCCTCCTCCCAGCGCCCGTTCCCCGTCTCGTCGAGCGCATAGAGGACTCCGGCGGCGCCGTACGCCATACCGAGGCCGCCGCCCTCGGAGAACTGGGCGATGTCACCGGGCACGAGCCGGTCGTCCCGGCCGGGCGTGGCGGAACGGAGGATCGCCCGCACCATGGACGCCGAGCCTTCCTGCCGACCCGCGGGATCGGCGGGGAGCCAGGACGCGGGGCCGGGCGCGGCATCGAACCGCCGGTCCTGGAGGCCGGCCCGTCCGCGGGCACCGCCAGGGCGGCCCACACCGCCGGCAGCCCGATCGCGAGCACCTGGCGGGGCGCCGGGCTTCCGCTCACCCGTGATGACGCGGACCGCCTCGTCCAGGAACTGCCGCGGCAGGTCCGGGAACTGGTCGGCCGCTGTCTCGGCGAGGTGGGCGGCCTTGCCGCGGTCGATGACGAGCAGGGACGTCATGGGCAGGAAGAGCGCGAGTCGCAGACAGGCGAGGGCGTAGTGGTCGACGTCGTGGCCGGCGCGGTCGGAGGGGGCGGCGAAACCGGGGTGGGCGATGGTCTGGCCGCGGTGTTCGCCGACGGGCGTGGCGGCCTCGAAGTCGAGCAGCCGGACGGTCCGGTCGTCCGGCGCGAGCATGATGTTGAGGGGGTGCAGGTCGTTGAAGACCAGTCCGCGCTCGTGCACGGCGGCAACGGCGGTCTCGGTGGCGCGGTGCACCTCTGACGCCCAGCGGGTGTACGTGGCGACGGCGTCCGGGTCCGGTTCGGGCTGGAGCAGCGGATGACGTCGCACGATCGCGGAGTTGAGGGTGCTGCCCGCCAGGAAGTCCATCACGAGGAAGCGGTGGTCGCCGAGGGTGAACCAGTCCCGTACTCCGGGCGCGACACCCAGCCCGGTGAGCCGCTCCAAGGCCGCCTTCTCCCGTTCCAGCCGGGTCACGGCATCCGCTCCGTCCACGGTGAGTCCCGCGTACGGCCGGGCCTCCTTCAGCACGACCTGCTCGCCGGTACGTACTTCGGTGCCGGCGTAGACCCCGCCCCCGTTGGAGAAGTGCAGCGCCCGTTCGATGCGGTACGGCAGGTCGCGGGTGCTGGTGGCGTTGCGCGCGTCGAGGTGCGGGCGCAGGAACTCCGGGAGCGTCACCCACGCGGGGGGCCGGAAGGCGGGGTCGCGCCGGTCGGGGACCAGCCGGCCGTCCGGGTCCTCGACGGCGGGGACGACGACGCCGTTCTCGTCGACGCAGTGGCGTTCGGTGAAGCCGCCGTAGCGCACATACAGCGGGCCCTCCTGCCAGCGCAGATCGCTGAGGACGGCGGGTCCGGGTTCGCCGGCCAGCAGGTCGCCCAACTCCTGGAGGGTCCGGTGGAGTTCGGTCTCGTCCGCCGGGTAGAGGGTGGCGAACTTGCCGCTGTCGCCGCGGGCGGCGTACTTGGAGTTGCGCAGGAGCAGCGGCTGGGCGCCGGGCACGAACTTGAAGGGGATGCCGCGCGGTACGCAGTAGTCCCACAGTCTGGCGGCGGTCTTCTCGGCGTTGTCCAGGCAGGCCGAGACGTGGATCTTCCAGCCCTGGCTCGGGAGCCCGGGGCACGGCGTGCCGTGCTCGTCGACCGGGGCGAGCTGGAGCCAGTCACCGGAGGTGAAGCGCCGCCAGCCTTCCGCGACCGGCCGCTGTGCGGCCTCGAAGAGGGCGGCGGTGCCGGTACCGGCGGCGACGGCGGGCAGACGGTCCGGTGTCTCGTAGAAGATCCGGTCGGCGAGACAGTAGATCTCGTAGCGTCTGTCCATCGGCCCTCCTCGGGGGCGGCGTGGATTCGAGAGTTCCACGCCGCCCGGCGAGGCGGACAGTCGCACATGTCATGAATCCGACATGCGAAACGCACGGGTCGGGGCACATGAATGACCGCATGCGAATGACCTACGAGACGGGTTCCCTTCGCCGGTATGACCCGGATCAGGTGACTGGGGGTCGCCTTCCGGTCGTCCCACTACTACGACCTTCCGGCCTCTCAGCCCGACCGTCGACGTCGGCAACGGCGGAGACTTCCGCCTTCCGCCAGAGTCGGCTACTTCGGTTGGACTCCCTCACTCGTCCCGTAGGCCTATTACTAGGATAAAACCCTCAAGGGGCGATGCAACCCCCGAAATGGAAATTTTCCGGCTAATCCTCCGGCGGGAACACCGGCTCGCCGCTCCCCAGCAGGGTGATCATGATGGCCTCCACCGGGCAGCCCTCCGCCGCCTCCAGGATCTGTTCGTTGGCGTCCGTCTCGGGTTCGACGGGGTGGGACTGCCGTCCGGAGTCGAGGCGGAAGCCGTCCGGGGCGTGGTGGAGGCACTGGGCGGAGCCGATGCAGATGGAGCGGTCGACCTCGACCTGCCAGCGGTCGCCCATGGCGCTACGCCTCCCAGCCCGCCGGGAGATGGATCATCTTGTGTTCGAGGTACTCGCCGTAGCCCTCCGGCCCGAACTCCCGGCCCAGCCCGCTGTTCTTGTAGCCGCCGAACGGGCCCAGCATGTCGAGGCTGAAGGTGTTCACCGAGTACGTGCCGGTACGGACCTGACGCGCGACCTCGATGCCGTGCTCGACGTCCGCCGTCCAGACGCTGCCGGACAGCCCGTAGTCGGAGTCGTTCGCGATCTTCAGGGCCTCGTCCTCGTCGCCGTAGGGGAGCAGGCAGATCACGGGCCCGAAGATCTCCTCCCGGGCGATCCGCATCGAGTTGTCGACGTCGCCGAAGAGCGTCGGCTCGACGTACCAGCCGCGCTCCAGGCCCGCCGGACGCCCGCCGCCCGTGAGGATCTTGGCGCCCTCCTCCTGGCCGATGCGGATGTAGTCGAGGTTGCGCTGCTGCTGGCGCTTCGCCACCAGCGGGCCGACCTGGGTGGCCGTGTCCAGCGGGTCGCCGACCACCAGCGCGCCCGCGGCGGCGGCGAGGGCCTCGGCGAACTCGTCGTAGCGGGAGCGCGGCAGCAGGATGCGGGACTGGGCGACGCAGGCCTGTCCGTTGTTCATCCAGGCGGCGGGGACGATCCCGGCGACCGTCGTCTCGACGTCCGCGTCCGGCAGCACGACCGCCGCCGACTTGCCGCCCAGCTCCAGCGTCACGCGGGTGAGGTTGCGGGCGGCCACCTCCATCACGCGCTTGCCCGCGGCGACCGAGCCGGTGAAGGCGACCTTGTCGACGCCGGGGTGCCCGACCAGGTACTCGCTGACCTCGCGGTCGGCCGGCAGGATCGACAGCACACCCTCCGGCAGCCCGGCCTCCTTCGCGATCTCGCCGAGGATGTACGCGTCCAGCGGCGACTCGGGCGACGGCTTGAGCACGACCGTGCAGCCGGTGAGCAGCGCGGGCGCGAGCTTGGCGGCGGCGACGAACTGCGGGACGTTCCAGGGGACGACGGCCGCGACGACTCCGACCGGCTCGCGGCGCACGAGGATCCGGCCGAGCACGCCGGTGCGCGTCTCCTCGTACACATAGTCCCGCGCGACCGTGATCGCCGCGTCCCAGACCATCATCGCGCCGAGCGCCTGCGCGAGGACGCTCCAGGAGTACGGCGATCCGTTCTCGGAGGAGATCACGCGGGCGATCTCCTCGTGCCGTACGGCGATCGCGTCCTTGATCCGGGTGACCACCGCGATCCGCTCGTCCAGCGACATCCGCGGCCAGGGCCCCTCGTCGAACGCGGTGCGCGCGACCGCGACGGCCCGGTCCACGTCCGCCGGCGACGCGTGCGGCACGCGTCCGATGACCTCTTCCGTATGCGGCGAGATCACCTCGATGACGTCCTTGCCGAGGGGGTCGGTCAACTCCCCGCCGATGAACAGCTGTCCGTGTTCCACGAGCTCGGTCATGGCCGACGCCTCCCGCGAGCTGACTCTGACGCTAACGCTTCTGACGGTTCATCAGATACGAAACTGATACCAGTTCCATTCCGAGGAGTCCACGGATCTCACACCACCGGGACGGATGACTCGGGCTACCTTCGGAACTCGTTCTAGTTATAGTGGCCCGGAGACGGCGATGGGGGAGCTCATGGCGCAGGTGTCCGATCACGGCGGTGGCGTGCGGTCGATCCAGGTCCCCATCCCCGACAACCCCCTCGGGCACACGCTCGTGTACGTCGTCGACACCGACCGCGGACCGGTCCTGATCGACACCGGCTGGGACGACCCGACGTCCTGGGACACCCTCGCCGACGGGCTCGCGGCCTGCGGGACGTCACCCGCCGGCATCCACGGCGTGGTCATCACCCATCACCACCCCGACCACCACGGCCTGTCCGCCAAGGTCCGCGAGGCGTCGGGCGCGTGGATCGCGATGCACGAGGCGGACACGGCGCTCGTACGACGGGCCCGCTCGACCGGCCCCGGGCGCTGGGCCTCGTACATGACCGGCAAGCTCACCGCGGTCGGCGCCCCCGAGGAACACATCGCGCCCCTGCGCTCCCCCCGCCTCCGCTCCGGCGTCCCCGGCCTCTCCCCCGCCCTGCCCGACCGCGAGATCGTCCCCGGCGAACTCCTCGACCTCCCGGGCCGCCGTCTGCGCGCGATCTGGACCCCGGGCCACACACCGGGCCACGTCTGCCTGCACCTGGAGGAGGAGCACCCCTCCCAACTCCCGGGCCACGGACGCCTGTTCTCCGGCGACCACCTGCTCCCCGAGATCACCCCGCACATCGGCCTGTACGAGGACCCCGAGGACGCCACCGTCACCGACCCCCTCGGCGACTACCTCGACTCCCTCGAACGCGTAGGCCGCCTGGCCCCCGCCGAGGTCCTCCCCGCCCACCAGCACACCTTCACCGACGCACCCGCCCGCGTACGGGAGTTGCTCACCCACCACGAGGACCGCCTCACCAGCCTCCTCACCCTCCTCGCCGAACCCCTCACCCCCTGGCAACTCGCCGTACGCATGGAGTGGAACCGCCCCTGGGACCAAATCCCGTACGGATCAAGGAACATCGCCGTGTCGGAGGCCGAGGCCCATCTGCGCCGCCTGGTGAAACTGGGGCGGGCGGAGGCGGTGACGGGGACGGATCCGGTGGCGTATGTGGCCGTGTGATCTGCCGGCGTGCGGGTGGGTTTAATTCATGACCATGGATGACCTTCTGGCCGCCGAGCGCGCCTGTGAACGCCTGATCATCGACTTCGTCCACCGCCTCGACCTCGGTGAACCGTCGTCCGTCGCCGACCTGTTCACCGAGGACGGCAGGTGGGAGTGGCCGGAGGGCGAGCGGGTGATCGAGGGGCGGGACGCGTTGCGGGAGTACTTCGGCTCCCGCCCTGCCGACCGGCTGTCCCGGCGCCTGATGACCAACGTCCTGGTGACGGTGACGTCCCCGGATACGGCGACCGCGACCTCCTACTTCACCACCCACCGCATCGACGGCCACCAGGGCGGAATGGCACCGGCGGGTCCCCCGGTCCAGGTCGGCCACTACGAAGACGCCTTCCGCAGGTCCGCCGAAGGCACCTGGCTGCTGACGTCCCGGACGCTCTTCCTCGCCTTCGCCGGGCCGACGCCTAGGGCATGAGCGACCGGATCAATTCTTCCGCCGTGCTGAGGAGTTCGACCTCTGTCCGGCTCATCGTCGGGTTGGCCGCGCGCCGTCGCCGGGCCTCTGTCAGCGCGTCCTCCGTGAGGTGGGAGGGGTCGGCGAGGAGGTTCGTGAGCAGGGTGGTGGCGGGGGCGGCGAGGGGGGTGTCGGTGACGGCGACCTGGGCGAGGATCATCGACGAGAGGGCCCAGTCCAGGGCCGGGTCGCCCTCCTCCGTGTTGGTCCAGTCGATCACTCGGGGGCCGTCGGCGGTGAGGATGACGTTCTCGGGGTGCAGGTCCAGGTGGAGGATGCGGGCCGTGCCGGAGCGGCGGGCGGGGATGGTGTGCAGGTCGCGGAGGAGGCGGGCGAGGATGGCGCCGCCCTCCTGCGGACCCAGCGAACCGGCGACGAGCGCCTCCAGCATCGTCGGGCCCGACATGCGTTCCATCACCAGGTCGGTCCGTGAGGAGTCGGACAGCCGCACGCGCGGGACCGGGTAGCCGTACGCGCGCACATGCTCCATCACGACACCCTCGGCGGCCTGGTCCCCCCATCCCTGCCGGCTGCGGCGCAGGACCCACGCCGCGTCGATCTCGTACACATCGGCGTCCCGGCCGGAGCCGATCAGTCTCCCCGGTGGCTGCATGGGCAAGAGGCTAAGCGGAAGCGCGCCCCATAGGGGCGCGGGGAACTGCGCGACCAGCCCCCACCGGCCCGCAGGCGAACCGCATGTCCCGCGGAGCGCTTGGCCACCCCTCAGCCGTTCGAATACGGGCCGGTAGAGTGGGCAGGTCGTCATCACACCCGTACGGGGGGAAGCCGGTGCGAATCCGGCGCTGACCCGCAACCGTGAACCGGTCGTCGAAGGCCGGTGAGCCGGACTGCCCCGCGCGGATCGTGACCGGCTCAGGTGTACCGGCAACCGGCCGGTGCACGGCACCGTCGAGGTATACGGAGCCGAGCCGCCCGGGGTGTCCCGTGTGCTGCCCGGCTCCCCGCAGGGAGAGCCGCTGGCGCGCGCCGGTGTCGAGGCGACGAACGCGCGGAGGCCCGAAGGGCTGAGCACGATCGTCGCCTCGACACCGGCTGCAGCGCGCCTGCGGCGAACCAAACAGCACAGAGAGGCACCCGCCGATCATGAACGTCCGCCGCAGCGCCGCGGTCCTGGCCGCCCTCGTCACGATCGGCGCGGCGACGCCGGCCGTCGCCGCGCCGTCCCCCTCCCCGTCGGCGGCGGTACCGGACGGGCTGTACGGCAGCACCGACCCGACGTACGACGGTGTCTGGCGCCAGTCGCTGGCCCTGATCGCGCAGATCAAGTCGGACGTGAAGCCCGCGGCCAAGGCCGTCGACTGGCTGCTCGGACAGCAGTGCGGGAACGGGGCGTTCGCGGCCTTCCGCGCCGAACCCGCCAAGGCCTGCGACGCCAAGGTCATGGTCGACACCAACAGCACGGCCGCCGCGGCCCAGGCCCTGTCCCTGGCCGGTGACGGCGACCACATGGACGTCGCCATGAAGGCGGCACAGTGGCTGAAGTCCGTACAGAACAAGGACGGCGGCTGGGGCTACACCCCCGGCGGACCCAGCGACGCCAACTCGACCTCCGTCGTCATCGGCGCCCTCAACGCCATCGGCCAGGACCCCGAGACCGCGGCGACCGACGGCAAGTCCCCCTACGACGCCCTGCGCGAACTGGCCCTGCCCTGCGCCGACGGCGGCGCCTTCGCCTACCAGCCGGACAAGAAGGGCAAGCTGACCGCCAACGCGGACGCGACGGCCGCGGCCGTGCTCGCCATGAAGGGCATGAGCATGGAGTCGGCGAAGACCGCCGCCGACACGGACCTCGCCTGCACCGACGCCACCCGCCCCACCCCGGACCGGGCCGCCGCCAACGGCGCGTCCTACCTGGCCGAGACGGTAGCCAAGGACGGCTACCTGAAGTCCGCGCTCGCCGGTGCCGAGGACCAGCCCGACTACGGCAACACCGCGGACGCGGTCGTCGCCCTCGCCGTGACGGGCGGACCGAAGGCGGCGCAGAAGCCGCTGACCTGGCTCGAGCAGAACTCCGCGACCTGGGCCGAGCAGAACGGCCCCGCCGCCTACGCCCAGCTCATCCTCGCCGCCCACGCCACACGCACCGACCCCCGCGACTTCGGCGGCACGGACCTGCTCAAGCAGCTCAACGCGACGGGCCCCGCCCCGCAGACCACCAAGCAGGCCGCCGCGCCCGCCGAGAAGAGCGACGACGACTCCTCCTCCGACGTCTGGTGGATCGTCGGCGTCGGCCTCGTCGCCGGTATCGGCATCGGCTTCCTGCTCAGCGGCCGCAAGAAGAGGCAGCAGCCGTGAGGCTCCGCCGCGCCGCGGCCCTGCTGCTGACCTCGCTCGTCCTGGCGCTCGGCACCGGGCAGGCGCAAGCCGTCGGCTACCGCTACTGGTCGTTCTGGGACCGGGACGCAAACACGTGGACATACGCCACGCAGGGCCCGTCCACCGCAGTCCCCTCCGACGGCGACGTCCAGGGCTTCCGCTTCGCGGTGAGCGAGGACTCGGCGGACGCGACCAAGCCCCGCAGCACGGCCGACTTCGCCTCGATCTGCGCCAAAACCCCACCGAGGGACGGCAAGAAGCGGATCGCCCTGGTCCTCGACTTCGGTACGACGACGGACGCGCCCAAGGGAGAAACCCCACCGCGGCCCCGTACGGCCTGCGCGTCGGTCTCCCCAGACGCAACCGCCGCAGAGGCCCTCGCCACGGTCGCCAAACCCCTCCGCTACAACACCAACGCGCTTCTCTGCGCCATCGCGGGCTACCCGAAGTCGGGATGCGGGGAGCCGGTAAAGGAGCAGAACAACAGCGCCTCCAAGCCGACAACAACAGAGGGCAAGAAGGACGGCGGCGGCCCGTCGGTAGGACTGCTCGCGGGCGCGGGGGTGGTGGCTCTACTGGGCGCGGCAGCGGTGTGGCAGGCAAGGCGGCGCAGGAATGGCTAGCCGCAAACCTGCGCAGCCCGCGGGCGTCACGCCCCACGCAGCCTGCGGGCAGTCGTGCCGCCTGGGGCGGCACGGGTGGGCGCAGGCGGCACCCCGTCAGCGCCGGGCCGCGCGACCCACCCCCGCCCAGCACCGCCCCCGCCCCCAGCTCCACCCCGGCGCCTGGTGGCTCTGGTCCCTCTCCCTCGGCACCGCAGCCACCCGCACCACCAACCCCCTCCTCCTCACCCTCCTCATCGCCACATCCGCCTACGTCGTAGCCACCTGCCGCGCCAACACCCCCACCGCCCGCTCCTACACCGCCTTCGTCAAACTCGCCCTCGCCGTCATAGCCATCCGCCTCGTCTTCGCGATCGTCCTCGGCTCCCCCATCCCCGGCACGCACACCCTCGTCACCCTCCCCGAAGTCCCCCTCCCGGACTGGGCACAGGGCATCCGCCTGGGCGGCCGGGTCACCGCCGAATCCGTCCTCGCCGCCCTCTACGACGGCCTCCGCCTCGCCACCCTCCTCATCTGCGTAGGCGCGGCGAACGCCCTCGCCAACCCGTCCCGCCTCCTCAAGTCCCTCCCGGGCGCGCTGTACGAGATGGGCGTCGCGGTGGTCGTAGCCCTCACCTTCGCGCCGAACCTCATCGCCGACGTCCAGCGCCGCCGAGCCGCCCGCCGCCTCCGTGGCCGCCCCGACAAGGGCATACGGGGCCTGGCCACCGTCGGACTCCCCGTGCTGGAGGGCGCGTTGGAGCGCTCCGTCGCCCTCGCCGCCGCGATGGACGCCCGCGGCTACGGCCGTACCGCCGACGTCCCGCCCGCCGTCCGCCGTACGACCACCGCCCTCACCCTCGGCGGCCTGCTCGGCGTCTGCGCGGGAACGTACGGACTGCTCACCGCAGAAGGCGGCACGTACGGCCTCCCGGTCCTGCTCGCCGGAGTCGCCGCGGCCCTCGCCGGACTCCGCCTCGGTGGCCGCCGCTCCCCGCGCACCCGCTACCGCCCGGACCCATGGGGCGCGCACGCCTGGCTGGTCACCGCGTCCGGCGCGGCCGTGGCCGCAGCCCTCACCCTCGCCGCGACCCACGACCCGGCCGCACTCCACCCCGGCCTGGTCCCCCTGGTCGCCCCCACCCTCCCCCTCTGGCCCGGGGCAGCAGTACTCCTCGCCCTGCTCCCCGCTTTCCTGGTCCCCACCCCGAAGGAACGTCCATGATCCGCTTCGACGATGTCTCCGTGACGTACGACGGAGCGACCGAACCCACCGTCAGGGGCGTCGACTTCGAGGTCCCCGAGGGCGAACTGGTCCTGCTCGTCGGCCCGTCCGGCGTCGGCAAGTCGACCGTCCTCGGCACGGTCAGCGGCCTGGTCCCGCACTTCACCGGCGGCACCCTGCGCGGCCGCGTCACGGTGGCCGGCCGCGACACCCGCACGCACAAGCCCCGCGAACTCGCCGACGTGGTCGGCACGGTGGGCCAGGATCCCCTCTCCCACTTCGTGACGGACCTCGTCGAGGACGAACTCGCCTACGGCATGGAGTCGTTGGGCCTGCCCCCGGACGTGATGCGCCGCCGAGTCGAAGAAACCCTGGACCTACTGGGCCTTGCCGACCTCCGCAACCGCCCGATCTCCACCCTCTCCGGCGGCCAGCAACAACGCGTAGCCATCGGCTCGGTCCTCACCCCCCACCCCAAGGTCCTCGTCCTCGACGAACCCACCTCCGCCCTCGACCCAGCAGCCGCCGAAGAAGTCCTCGCAGTCCTGCAACGCCTGGTCCACGACCTAGGCACGACGGTACTGATGGCCGAACACCGCCTGGAGCGCGTCGTCCAGTACGCCGACCAGATCGCCCTCTTCCCCTCCCCCGGCGCCACCCCGATCCTCGGTCCCCCGGCCGAGGTGATGGCCGTATCCCCGGTATACCCACCGGTGGTAGCCCTGGGCCGCCTGGCGGACTGGACCCCCCTCCCCCTGACGGTCCGAGACGCACGCCGACGGGCGGCGGATCTACGGCAACGACTCGAGGAACGGGACACCATCGCCCCCCAGGGGCGCGGGGAACTGCGCGACCAGCCACACACAACCCGCACCCGCCAACAACCCACCCCCCCCCCCCCCCCCCCCGCCCCCCCCCCCCCCCCCCCCCCCCCCCGCGCCCCCCCCCCCCCCCCCCCCCCCCCCCCCCCCCCCCCCCCCCCCCCCCCCCCCCCCCCCCCCCCCCCCCCCCCCCCCGCCCCCCCGCCCCCCCCCCCCCCCCCCCCCCGCGCCGCGCCCACGCGCCCGGCGCCCGCGCCCGGGCCCCCCCCCCCCCGCGCCCCCCCGCCCCGCGGGGCGCGGGGGGCGGACCGCCCGGGGGCCCGGGGGGGTCGGGCCCCCCGCCCCCCCCCCCCCCCCCGCCCCCGCCCCCCCCGCCCCCCCCCCCCCCCCCGCGCCCCCCCCCCCCCCCCGCCCCGCCGACCCCCTCGCCCCCGCCCTCCCCACCCCCGGCACCCCCGTCGGCACCCTCGCCCTCGACCCCCGCACCCGCCGCCGCATGCGCCTGGACGGCCGGCTCCGCCCCACACCCCGGGGCTTCGCGATCGAGGCGGACCGGGTGTTCGCCAACTGCCCGAAGTACCTGCAGAAGAGGGAAGCGTACGAAGTGGTCGACGGCCGCAGGCCGGGCGCTTCCCGACATGGCCCCGAACTGACCGCCGACCAGGCCGAGTTCATCGAGTCGGCCGACACCTTCTTCCTCGCCACCGTCCACGCGAACGGAGCCGACGTCAGCCATCGAGGCGGCAACCCCGGCTTCGTACACGTCGATTCCCCCGCCCGGCTGAGCTGGCGCGACTACCCGGGCAACTCCATGTTCCTCACCCTGGGCAACCTGGCGGCCGACCCGCGCGCGGGCCTGCTGTTCCTGGACTGGACGACAGGCACGGCTCTCCAGCTCACCGGCGAGGCGCACACGGAGTTCACCGCCGACGGCACGCGCACGGTCCGCTTCACGGTGACGGAGTCGGTCGAGACCCCGGCGGCACTGCCACTGCGCTGGGCCGACCCCGAATACTCGCCCGCCAATCCCGCGTCCGCCTATTAGCGGTGATGGACCTGCGGGCCGGTGGGGGCTGGTCGCGCAGTTCCCCGCGCCCCTTCGGGGCGCTGCCAACGGTGCTGTACCGCACCCCGTAAGGGGCGCGGGGAACTGCGCGACCAGCCACGACGGACCCGCAGCTGACGCACCGGAATTCCGCGGAGCGCTTTGCTTGTGTACCCCGTTAGATGAACGCTGAGTGACCGTATCCCGGACGTTCGCGGAGCGCTCGCGTACGCGAAGGGTAGTTCAAGATCGACGTACGGTGATCGGCGTTGCGCGTTGTGGTCTTGTTTACGCGCAGGTCACCCCTGCTGCCAACGATCCAGTACGAGCGGGAAGTTCGCGAGAGCGACGGCCCGTGACCACTGTCGACGCGTTCGCACTCGGGGAGACACGCGCATGTCGCGGATACGCTCTGTCGCCAGCTCCACGCTGGGGGTCCACCGTCGTACGCTGCTCGCCGCCACCGGGGCGGTGTCCCTGTCCGCCGGCGTCGGCTACGCCCTGCGGCCCACCGACAGCCAGGCCGCCACCGCGAGCACCGCCATCGCCAAGGAAGCCCCGGTCGTCACCGCCCGCGAGGCCGCCACCGCACCCCTCGCGCCCTACACGCGCGGCACCACACTCGCCGCCGTCGCCGCCCCCCGCACCTCCTCCGGCTACCGGCGCCTCGGTGACGGCCCCGGCTGGCAGCGCGTCGTCCGCAGCGACCTGGCCGCCCCCAAGTCGGGCCGCGCGGGCCGCCGTACCGCGCTCGCCGCGTTCGTGCAGCTCACCGATCTGCATCTGATCGACACCCAGCACCCGCTGCGTCTGGAGTTCCTCCGCTCGACGGACGTACACGCCTGGCGGCCGCAGGAGGCGCTGACCGTGCCGGGCGCCATCTCGCTGGTGGAGCGGGTCAACGCGCTGCGGGGAGCCCCCGTCACCGGCTCCCCGCTCCACTTCGCCATGACCACCGGCGACAACACGGACAACAACGCCAAGTCCGAGCTGGAGTGGTTCCTGACGATCATGAGCGGTGGCCGGGTCACCCCCAACACCGGGGATCCGCGCCGCTATGAGGGCGTCCAGAACAGCGGCCTCAAGCAGTACTGGCAGCCGGACTCCACCACCCGCGACGCCGACAAGCAGCTCGGCTTCCCGCACCTCGACGGCTTCCTGGCCGCCGCGATCCGCGAGATGAACAGCCCGGGACTGACCATCCCCTGGTACTCCACCGTCGGCAACCACGACGCCATGCCGCTCGGCACCTACGGCCACGGCGACTCCTACCTCGCCGAGTTCGCCGTCGGCGGCAAGAAGCTGATGAGCCTGTCGGCGTCCGAGGCGAAGAAGCTCCAGGACACGCTCAAGGGTGACACGGACCCCAAGGGCACCTGGTTCCGCGACCTGCTGAAGGCGCACTCCCGCGATCTACGCTCGGTCACCCCGGACGACAGCCGCGCCCCGTTCACCGCCGCCGAGTACGTCCAGGCCCATCTGGACCCGGCGTACCAGGGTGTGGGCCCGGTCGGGCACGGCTACTCCGCGGCGAACGTCGAGGCGGGCACCCAGTACTACAGCTTCCGCATCTCCGACGACGTCATCGGCATCAGCCTGGACACCACCGACGCGGGCGGCCACTACAACGGGTCCATCGGGGCGGGTCAGTTGATGTGGCTGGACCGGACGCTGAAGCAGAACAAGCACTCGTACGCGATCATCTTCAGCCACCACACCAGCGGCACGATGACCAACCTGCGCCCCGACCCGGCCCGCCCGAACGACCGTCGGCACGGCGGCGAGGACGTCCTCGCCGTGCTGGGCCGCAACACCAACGTGCTCGCCTGGGTGAACGGCCACATCCACCGGAACGTCATCACCCCGCGCACCGGCTCCGGCGGCCACTCCTTCTGGGAGATCTCCACCGCCTCCCACGTGGACTTCCCCCAACTCGCCCGCATCATCGAGGTGGTGGACAACAAGGACGGCACGCTGTCGCTCTTCACCACCCTCATCGAGTCCGCCGCCCCGCACCGCACCGACTTCACCGACCTCTCCCAGACCGGCCTGGCCGCCCTCTACCGCGAGCTCTCCTTCAACGCCCCGGGCGCCAGCACGAAGCTGGCGGGGGAGTCGGGTGACCGGAACACCGAGCTGGTGCTGAAGAAGGGGTCGGTCACCGGGCGCTAAGCGGACGGCGCCGGCTCGGCCGCGTACGGGCCCGTGGCCGGTGGCCAGCCCTGCAGGGCCATGTCGGCCACGTGCTGGAGTTCGTCGCGAGGGGCGCCGCCGGCGGCTTGGACGGCGATGCCGTTGCCCACGGTCATGAGGTAGCGGGCGAGCAGTCCGGGATCGGTGCCCGGGGGCAGATCTCCCTCGTCGACGGCTTGCTGGAAGCGGTCGCGGAGCAGGGAGGTGTGTTCGTTGCGCCAGGCGATGAGGTCGTCGCGGGCGCCCCGTCCCGGATCGCCGGCGGCGAGAGACCCTTGGACGCCGAGGCACCCGGTGGGGCCGCCGGGGCGCGTGGTGGCCCGCACGGAGCCGTTGAGAAACGCGGTGGCCACCTGCCGGGCAGTCGGCTCCCGCAAGGCGCGCGCCGCGTACGAGGCGGGGCCCTCGGTGTAGCGCTCCAGGGCCTTGCGGAACAGGTCCTCCTTGTTGCCGAAGGCCGCGTACATGCTGGTGCGGGTGATGCCCATGGCGCTGGTCAGGTCGGTGAGGCTGGCGCCTTCGTAGCCCTGTTCCCAGAAGACCCGCATGGCCCGCTCGAGGGCCGCGTCGGCGTCGAAACCCCTCGGTCGGCCGATCGGTGCCTTCTGTCGCTTCTCCATGCGAGCGATCGTACCTCTTCTGTACTGGTCGGTGCGGAAGGTGTTACGGTCTCCTTCGGTACCGATCGGTACCGAAATTTGTGGAGGTCATACTCATGGGGCAGCTTGAGGGCAAGACCGCAGTCGTCACCGGCGGCAGCACCGGGATCGGCCTGGCGACTGCGAAGCGGTTCGCAGCCGAGGGCGCGCACGTGTTCATCACCGGCCGGCGCGAAACCGAGCTGGAGAAGGCCGTCGCCGCCATCGGCAACGCCACCGCGGTGCCCGGTGACGTCAGCGTCGGTGCCGATGTGGACCGCCTGTACGAGAGGGTGCGGGAGCGCGGTCAGGGCCTGGACGTGCTGTTCGCCAACGCGGCCATCAACCACCTCGCGACCCTGGACGAGCTCACCGAGGACATGCATGACGCGGTCTTCGACATCAACGTCAAGGGCACCTTCTTCACCGTGCAGAAGGCCCTCCCGCTGCTCAACGAGGGCGCCTCGGTGATCCTCACCGCCTCCACCGCCGCCGAGTCGGGCGCCGCGGGCATGAGCGCCTACGGGGCGTCGAAGGCGGCCGTGCGGGCCTACGCCCGCGCCTGGGCCGACGAGCTTGGCAGCCGCGGTGTCCGGGTGAACGTGATCTCGCCGGGCCCGGTGAACACTCCGATGTGGGACGCGGCTTTCGGCGATCGCGCCGAGGAGATGCTGAAGGCGGTGGCGGCCGGCCTGCCCCCCAAGCGGGTCGCCGACCCGGACGAGATCGCCGCCGCCGTGACCTTCCTCGCCTCGCCGGACAGCAGCTTCGTCTACGGCGCCAATCTCTACGTCGACGGCGGCCTGAACCAGATCTGACGATTCCGAGAGACCGAGAGGCAACCATGTCTGACGCCGAACTGCGCGACTTCTTCCAGCGCTACATCGACGCGCTCAACGCGCATGAGTTCGACCGCATGACCGAGTTCGTCCACGACGAGGTCATCATGAACGGCTCCCCGGTCAAGCGGGACGACGTCATCGCGGCCCAGAAGGGCCATGTCGACGCGGTCCCCGACTTCACCTGGCGGGTCAAGGACCTCGCCATCGACGGTGATCGCGTGGCGGCCCGTCTGTTCAACAAGGGCACGCCCGCGAAGGAGTGGTTCGGCGTGCCCCCCACCGGCACCACCGTCGAGTACGCCGAGTACGCCTTCCACAAGGTTCGTGACGGGCGCTTCTACGAGATGAACTACCTGATCGACGCCCAGGCAGTGCAACGACAACTGGCCGCCTGACCAGAAGGGCTCAAAGCCGCTCAACCTCGCCGCAGCGCGGCAACCTTCCCCCCGGACCCCGGGGTCCTTCCCCGCGACCGAGCTCAAGGGCGTACGACAAGTGGGGGAAGACATGACCGTACGGATGACCCTGGCGGCGGCGACGGCAGTCGCGCTATCGGCCGTGGCACTGGCGGGACCCGCCGTGGCCGCCGACAAGGGCAGCGACCACGACGCCACCCGCAAGGCGATCGAGGCCGCCGTCGACGCCGGTGTCCCCGGTGTCACGGCGACCGCGAAGGACGGCCACGGCAGCTGGTCCACGACGGCCGGCGTCGGCAACATCAAGACGGACCAGCCGCGTTCGGAGCACGACCGCTACCGCGTCGGCAGCATCACCAAGACCTTCGTGGCCACGGTGCTGCTCCAACTGGAGGCCGAGGGCAGGCTGTCCCTGGACGACAGAGTGGAGCGGTGGCTGCCGGGCGTGGTCGAGGGCAACGGCCACGACGGCGCGCGGATCACCCTCCGGCAGCTCCTCAACCACACCAGCGGCATCTACAGCTACACCTCGGACGACGACTTCGTCCGCAAGTACTTCCTCGCGGACGGCTTCTTCAAGCACCGCTACGACACCCTGACGCCCCGGCAGTTGGTGTCGATCGCGATGCGGCACAAGCCGGAGTTCGCGCCCGGCACCTCGTACAGCTACTCGAACACCAACTACATCGTCGCGGGCATGGTGATCGAGAAGGCCACGGGACGCTCGTACGGCGACGAGGTGCGCCGGCGCATCATCGAGCCCCTGCGTCTCGCCGCCACCTCCGTCCCCGGCACCCGGGCCACCGTCCCGCAGCCCAGCAGCCGTGCCTACTCCAAGCTGGCGGAGGACGCGACGGGACCGACGTACGACGTCACGGTGCTGAACCCCTCCGGAGCCGGGGCCGCGGGCGGGATGATCTCCGACTCGGCGGACCTGAACCGCTTCTACCGCGCCCTGATGCAGGGCAGGCTGCTCCCGGCCGAGCAGCTGAAGGAGATGAAGACCACGGTGACGGACCCCGACACGAACGACATCCGCTACGGCCTCGGCCTGATGGACGTCGAGCTCAGCTGCGGCGTCCACGTCTGGGGCCACGAGGGCGGCATCCACGGCTCTTCCTCGGTGGCCGTCACGACCGCCGACGGCCGCCACTCCCTCGCCTTCAACTTCAACGGGGACTGGACCGGGGACGCGGCCGCGGTGCTCGAGGGGGAGTACTGCGGTAAGTGACGGGTCGCCGTCGCCTCCTAGCCTCTAGACCCACCTCGAGCGGAGCTCGTCGCGCAGGCGTCGGGCGACCTGGCCCATGAGGGCGTCGGCGCCCGGCTGCCGGCCGGCGGCCACCTGCGACTCGGTCAGGGCGGCTATCGCGTAGGTCTGGCCGTCGGCGTGCTCGACGACGCCGACCTCGTGGCGCAGGTTGAGCAGCGTGCCGGTCTTGGAGGACCAGGTGGAGGCGTCGGACTCGAAGTCCGGGGCGAGGCGGTTGCGCAGGAGGTTGTTGGCCAGGAAGCCGCGTACCTGTGCGGCGACCTCGGGGTGGATCGCCGGGCGCTCGGCGCCCTCGGTCCACAGGGCCTGGAGGAGGTCGACGAAGGCCCGTGCCGTTCCGGTGTTCGCGCGCGAGATGTCGAGTTGCGGCACCCGATGGCCGCGCCCCGGCGTGCCGGCGTCGATCGCGAGGGCATGCGCGAGATGGACGTCCGCGGGGTCGAAACGCTCCACCGGGGTGTCCATCAACTCGCCCATGGTGTGCCGGACGGCGATGCCGCGCAGCCCGAACTCGTGCAGGACCGCCCCGACTTGGGTAGGGGGAGTCAGCTCGAAGAGGGCGTCGGCGGCGTTGCTGTCGCTGATACAGGTGCTGAGGTAGAGCAGGTCCTCCACGGCGATGTGGGCGGCGTGCCGGAACCGGCTCAGGCCGGTCGGACCGGGGGTGGTGACCCGTCCGGGCGCCACCTCGATCACCTTGGCGCCGTCGAGTTCCCCGCGCCGGATGCGCTCCAGCGTCGCCAGGGCCAGCGGGATTTTCACGAGTGACGCGGCCGGCAACTCGGTGTCGGGGTCGATCCCGATCTCGTCACCCGTCTCCAGATCCCGGACGAGAAAGGAGCCGTACAGCCCGCCGTCGTGCAGAGCCCGGCGCAGTTCCCCGAGCAGTCTCTCGGTACCGGTGGTCATACGGCCGCCTCCGCGCTGTCCGTGGCGCCGAGGCACCGGGCGATGCGGGGCGGGCACGTATGGCGTGCGTGGTCCGCGTCGATGTCCGTCTCGTCCGCGAGCAGTCGCTCGGAACCGGTGCTCATACGGTCGCCTCCGCGCTCTCCGTGGCGCCGAGGCACCGGGCGATGCCGGGCGCGCAGGCCTGGCGTATGCGCCCGGCATCGACGTCCGTCTCGTCCGCCACCGCGAGCGAGAAACCGCGGGCGAAACCGGGGCCCAGCTCGCCGACGGGCCGCCAGTGGAGGCGGAGTTCGCGGGCCTGCGGGGCCGAGCACAGCAGGGCGTCGCCGTGGGTGAGCACGTCCGCCGCGGCGGTGGCCACGGCCGGTGCGACGGCCAGCTGGGCCGGGCGCAGCCCGACGGCGTCGCGCAGCCGGGTGAGCCGGTCCCGGACGTGCGGTACGTCGTCCTCCGGCTGGAGCCACACGCGCCGGGGCCGCCGGTCGCGGTCGGCCCGGCCGGGGCGCAGGGTGTCCAGGTAGATCGGCCCGGCGCCGGGCTCGTCCGCGACCGCCAGCCCCAGCGGCACCGTCCAGGCCGCCTCGGTGGGCGCCACCGCGAGCAGCGCCGCACGCACCTGCCGGGAGGACACGAGGTCGGCTCGCTCGGCCGGACCGGCGGGAAACGGGTCGAGCAGGACGCCCTGTTCGTGCGCGTCGGCGATGAGCCGGGCGAGCGCGCCGGTCGGGCAGACGGCGGGCACGGCGAGCCGCAGCGGCCGGCGCCGGGCCGCCTCCGCCTCGTACTCGAACCGGTCGGCGAGCAGCACGAGTTGCCTCGCCGTCGGCAGCATGTCCCGGCCGAAGGGCGTCAGCGTCACCGCCCGCGAGGACCGGTCGAGCAGCCGCTCACCCAGGCGTTGTTCCAGCGCGGCGACGCGACGGCTCACCACGGACTGGGCCGTACGGGCCGCCGCGGCGCCCACCGTGAAGCTGCCGTGCTCGCTCACACTGACGAACGCCCGGCATGCCGCGACAAGATCCACGCGCTCCACTATGCCAAAACAGCATGGAGTCGAACGTCCGCGTCTTGGACCCCGGCACCCCGCGGCCCGGAGAGTTGGTCGCGGCCCAGGGGTTCCCCGGGGGCCCACACCGCCCATTGCCCTTCGACGGCCTGGAGGTTCATCCATGACGCATCCGCTTCGCACCCGCCGAGGCGCCGCCTGGGCGGCGGCCGGACTGCTCGCCCTGGCCGCGCTTCCGGCATGCGGCCAGGAATCCGCGTCCGGGACCGGCGCATCCGCCGACACGACGAGATCCGCCTCACCAGCGTCAGCCACGAAGCACCCCACCGGCCCCGCATTCCGTTCCCTGGAGCGGGAGTTCGACGCACGGCTCGGCGTCTATGCCCTGGACACCGGCACGGGCCGCTCGGTCGGCTACCGCGCGGACGACCGGTTCGCGTACGCCTCCACGTTCAAGGCGCTGGCGGCAGGGGCGATCCTCCGGAAGTACGGCACGGACGGCATCGACAAGGTGGTCACGTACTCCCGCGACGACCTCGTCGAGAACTCGCCCGTCTCCGAGGACTTCGTCGACACCGGTATGACCCTGCGGGGACTGTGCGCCGCCACCCTCTGGTACAGCGACAACACGGCCGTCAACCTGCTCCTCGACGAACTCGGCGGCCCCGACGGCCTGGAGAAGGTGCTGGAGGAGTTCGGCGACGACGTCACCGAGATGGACCGCTACGAGACGGAGATGAGCGACGGCACCCCGGGCGACATCCGCGACACCAGCACACCCCGCGCGATGGCGGGCAGCCTGCGCGCCTTCCTCCTCGGCGACGCTCTGAAAAGCGACGAACGCCTGCTCCTCAGGCAGTGGATGACCACCAACATGACCGGCCGCACCCTCATCAGGGCCGGCGTCCCCAAGGCCTGGGACGTCGCCGACAAGAGCGGCACCGCCGGATACGGCGGCCGCAACGACATCGCCGTGGTCTGGCCCGACGACGGCGGCAACCCCATCGTCCTGACGGTCCTGTCCACCCGCGGCAAGAAGGACGCCGAGCGAGACGACGCACTGATCGCCAAGGCGGCCACCGCGGCGGTCGAGGGCCTCGGCCGTTAGGGGCCGTGTGCATGAGGAGGGGCCCCGGGCGTCGGGCCCGGTGCCCCTCCTCTCCCCTCCTGGTGCCGGTCCCGGTTCGTCGTTACCGGGGCAGCACCACGACATACGCGGCCGGATCGCGGTCCGCCGATGCCATCAGGGCCGTGCGGACGACCGTGGCCTGCTGTTCCATCGAGTCCCGGAGCTTCTTCGGTGTGATGTGGACGACGGTGATGCCGAGGCGCTCCAGGTGCTCGCGCTTGCGGGCGTATTCGGACCACAGGGCGTCCTCGTCCTGGCGTGGAGCCCGGGTGTCCAGTTCCACGGCGACCGCCTGCTCGGGCCAGTACGCGTCCAGGCCGCCGAGGTGGGGCCCACCGGGTAGCCGCAGGTCGACGTTCCACACCGGATCGGGCAGGCCGAACTCGCGGACCATGCGGTACAGGCGGTCCTCCGCGATCGCGCGGCCCTCGGCCAGGAGGGAGTCCACCGCGTCCACGACGTGCGGCCGGCTGAGCAGCTTGGCGTTGTTCAACTCCCGGACGACGGAGGCCGGTTCGCAGTGACCGCCGCGCACGGCTTCGGTGAGGAGGCGGCGTACGGCGCCGGCGTCCGCGAGGCCGGAGACCGCGTCGGCGAGGGCGCGGGGGACGGGGGCCACGGGCACGCCGGTGACCTGTTGCGGGGTGGGCAGGGCCGCCGTACGGACGATCCGGGCCGGTCCCGTGGAGCGCAGCCGGCGCAGCCGGGGGACCAGGATGTCGAGCTTCTCCAGGGACAGCAGCGGGGGAGCGGAGGCGAAACCGTGGAGGGCCAGCGCCGCGAGGCCCGTGATCATGGCCTCCGCGTACACGGGTCGGTGCGGGTCGTCCGCGCCGGGCTGGGCCGGCACGCCGGGGGACGACTCGCGTGCCGCGTACATCAGGACCGCGTGCAGCCGCTCCTCGCCGGTCGGGGGGCCCGGGTGGAGCAGGAAGACGCCCGGCAGGATCTGCTGCCAGGGGCCGCCGGGCCGGCACTGGTCGTTCGCGTCGGCCGCGGACACGCCGTGCGAGCGGAGCTGGGCCGCCGTCATGACGCGGCGGTGCACCTCGGAGAGGTGGCGGAGGGGGCGGGGGGAGAGCGGGGTGTTGTGGTTCATGACCCGGAGGTTCCCGCGTCCGATCCGCCCCTTAACCGTTGTTACACGTCCGTCGACAAAAGCGGACAACTTGGCACTAAAGGACGGGTGTTCGGATGCCGAGTAGGCACGGAAAACCCCTGGTCCGTTCGGGTTGGACCAGGGGTTACGGCTGCTATTGCCTGAATTCCGTAACGGTCACGGAGGCCGTGATCGTTGGCCAAGGGTCATCCGGAGCTTGACGCACCCTCGGCCACCGCATCGCACGCCTGCCCCCGCAGCCCCCGCGCCAGATCGTCCCGCGCCTCCAGCACCAGCCGCCGCAGGGCCGGCGCCGCCGTCTCGTGCGCCGACAGCCAGACGTCCGTGGCCGCCAGCGTCTCCTCGGAGTCCTGCAACCCCGGGAACAGCCCCCGCACCACGTCCATCCCGATCTGGATCGACCGCTCGGACCACACCCGCTCGATGGCCGCGAAGTACTTCTCCGCGTACGGCGCGATCAACTCCCGTTGCGACGGCTGCGCGAACCCCGCGATCGTCGCCTCGACCAGCGCGTTGGACAGCGCGTCGGACTCGACGACCTGCGCCCACGCCTGCGCCTTGACCGCGGCCGAGGGACGGGCGGCGAGGCAGCGGACCTGGTGGCGCTTGCCGGACGCGGTGTCGTCGCGGGCCAGTTCGGCGGCGAGCACCGACTCGTCGGCGACCCCGTGCGCGGCGAGGGGTTCCAGGAACGCCCACCGCAGTTCCTGGTCCACCGCCAGGCCCTCGATCGTCTCCGTTCCCTCCAGCAGCCCCTTCAGCAGCTTCAGATCGCCCTCGCCCGCCGCCACCGTCGCGAAGAACCGCGCCCACGCCAGCTGATGCTCACTGCCCGGCTCGGCACCCCGCAGCTCACGCAACGCGCCCTCGGCCAGCAGCCGTTCGCCGACCGGCCGCCACCCGGGCGCCACGTAGTGCACCAGCGCCGAGTTCGCCCAGGCGTGCAGCATCTGGAGCACCCCGATGTCCGACTCGCGCCCCGCGAACCGCAGCACGAGCCCGATGAAGTCCCGCGCCGGCAGCAGCGCGTCCCGGGTGAGATTCCACAACGCCGACCAGCACAGGGCCCGCGCCAGCGGATCGGTCATCCCGCCGAGACCGTCCTTCAGCGTGGCCAGCGAAGTCTCGTCGAAGCGGATCTTGCAGTACGTCAGGTCGTCGTCGTTGACCAGGACCAGCTCCGGCGCCTGTGCACCCGCCAGCTCCCCCACGACCGTACGCGGCCCGTCGACGTCCACCTCGGCGCGCGCGTACCGCTCCAGCGCCCCGCCCTCGGAACGCCGGTACAGCCCCACCGCCACCCGGTGCGGCCGCAGTTCGGGGTGCGACTCGGCCGCCTCCTGGAGCACGGAAAGCTCGTCGATCCGGCCCTCCGCGTCCAGAATGACCTGCGGTGTGAGGGAGTTGACCCCCGCCGTCTGCAGCCAGGACCGCGCCCACGTCCCCATGTCGCGCCCGCTGGTCTCCTCCAGCACCGACAGCAGATCACCGAGGCGCGTGTTGCCGTACGCGTTCCGCTTGAAGTAGCGCCGCGCGCCCTCCAGGAACGCGTCCTGACCGACGTAGGCGACGAGTTGCTTCAGGACCGAAGCCCCCTTGGCGTACGTGATGCCGTCGAAGTTCAGCTTCGCGTCCTGCAGATCACGGATGTCCGCCGTGACGGGGTGCGTGGAGGGGAGCTGGTCCGCGCGGTACGCCCATGCCTTGCGGCGGTTGGCGAAGGTGATCCAGCCGTCCTGGAAGCGGGTCGCGCCCACCAGGGCGAAGGCGCCCATGAAGTCGGCGAAGGACTCCTTCAGCCACAGGTCGTCCCACCACTCCATGGTGACCAGGTCGCCGAACCACATGTGCGCCATCTCGTGCAGTACGACGTTCGCCCGGCCCTCGTACGACGCCCGCGTCACCTTGCCCCGGAAGATGAACTCCTCGCGGAAGGTGACGAGTCCCGGGTTCTCCATCGCGCCGAGGTTGTACTCGGGCACGAACGCCTGGTCGTACTTCCCGAACGGGTACGGGTAGTCGAAGTGGTCGTGGAAGAAGTCCAGGCCCTGCTTCGTCACCAGGAACACGTCGTCGGCGTCGAAGTAGGGGGCGAGGCCCTTGCGGCACAGGGCGCCGAGGGGGATGTCCAGCGTCGTGCCGTCGGCGAAGGTACGGGAGTAGGAGTCCGTGACGTAGTGGTACGGGCCCGCCACCACACAGGTGATGTACGTCGAGATCGGCTTCGTCTCCGCGAACCGCCAGACCCCGTCCGCGAGTTCACCGACGCCGTTGCTCCACACCGTCCACTCCTCGGGCGCCCGCACCTCGAAGCGGAACGGGGCCTTGAGGTCCGGCTGCTCGAAATTGGCGAAAACGCGGCGGGAGTCGGCCGGCTCGTACTGCGTGTAGAGGTAGACCTCACCGTCCTCGGGGTCGACGAAGCGGTGCAGGCCCTCGCCGGTGCGCGAGTAGGCGCACTGGGCGTCGACGACGAGTTCGTTGTCGGCGGCGAGGTCCTCCAGGGTGATCCGCGTCCCGTCGAAGACCTCGCTCGGGTCGAGGTCCTTGCCGTTGAGGGAGAGGGCCGTCACGCTCGGCGCGATCAGGTCCGCGAAGCTGGTGGCGCCGGGCTCGGCGCAGCGGAAGCGGATCGTGGTGACCGAACGGAAGGTGCGCGGCGCCTTGTCCTCGCCGTCCCCGCCACCGACGGCGGAGCGCACGTCGAGGGACACGTCGTACCCGTCGACGGACAGCAGGGCGGCCCGCTCCCGGGCCTCGTCGCGGGACAGATTCTCACCGGGCACGGGCGGCACTCCCTCGGGGTGTGTTCAGCATGCGGACAGCCCTGATCCTGCCATGTGGCCCTGACCGGCGGCATCAGGGAATGGCCGGGTGAGCAGAAACGTTCCCCCAGAGGTTCCGCGGAGACCTGCCTGCCTCATGAGGAGAGACATGTCGGAGAAGACCCCCGTCGATTTCTGGTTCGACCCGCTGTGCCCCTGGGCTTGGATGACCTCTCGCTGGGTGCTGGAGGTGGAGAAGGTCCGGGACATCGAGGTCCGCTGGCACATCATGAGCCTGGGCGTGCTGAACGAGCCGAAGCTCGACGAGCTGACCGAGGAGTACCGCGAGCTGCTGGAGACCAAGGCCTGGCAGCCGATCCGGGTGGTGACCGCGGCCTGGCAGAAGCACGGCTCCGAGATCCTCGGCCCCCTCTACACCGCGCTCGGCACGCGCATCCACAACGAGGGCCAGGGCCCGACCCGCGAGGCCGTCGCCGACGCCCTCGCCGACACCGGCCTGCCCGCCGACCTGATCGACTACTTCGACCAGGAGGACTTCGAGTTCGACGCCGAGCTGCGCGCCTCCCACAAGGAGGGCATCGACAAGGTCGGCCAGGACGTCGGCACCCCCGTCATCGCCGTGCCCGGCGCCGACGGCAACCAGATCGCCTTCTTCGGCCCGGTCGTCACCCCCGCCCCCAAGGGCGAGGACGCCGCCCGCCTCTGGGACGGCACCCTCGCCGTGGCCTCGGTCCCCGGCTTCTACGAGATCAAGCGCACGCGGACCAAGGGGCCGGACTTCAGCAATCTGTGAGCACCAGGGCGGTAGGGGTTGGCGGTAGGGGTTAGGGGTCACTCCGGGAAGTTCCCCCCGTCGTCCCACCTGAGTTTCCGCTGGAAGCGTCTGCAGCCGTCGCGGGCGCACCGGATGTAGGCCTCCGGCGGAAACTCCTTCTTCTGCCGGCGGACGAACTCCTTCTCCGCGTCACTATTGAGCTCGCGGAACTCCTGGAGCCTGCTGCCGCCGCAGTTCGGGCACCGTTTGAACATCAGGCGGTCCGCCCCGCGGTGCCGGCCGCGGCCCGCGCCTGTGCCAGCCGGACCAGGTGGTCCCGATACCCCCGCGCGTAGTACGCGGCCCGCCCCGCGTCCGGCTCGACGACCTCCGTCGGCTCCGTCCACACGCCCTCGTCCAGCGTGACCCCGTACCGCTCGGCCGCCGCCAGCACCGCTCCCCGCGCCCCCACCTCACCCTCGACCACCCGCAGCGGCCGGCCCAGCACATCGGCGAGCAGCCGCATCCAGGCATGGCTGCGGGTCCCGCCCCCGCACACCGCGAGCGACCCCGTCAGGCCCGCCGCCTCCAGACAGTGCCGGGCGGCATAACCGATGCCCTCACAGGTCGCCCGGACCAGGTCGCCACGGGTCGACTCCAGGCTGACGCCCGTGAGTTCGGCGCGCAGCCCGGGCTCGACGAAGGGCGCGCGCTCGCCCGAGGGAGCGAAGTACGGCAGGACGCGGACACCGTGCGCACCGGGCGGCGTGTCGGTCAGCAGGGCGTCCACCTCCTCATGGGTGACCCCCGTCGTCGACAGCACCCAGTCCAGCGCCGCCGTCCCGACCATCGCCGGCATCGCACGCAGCCAGTGGCCGGGCCGGTCGGTGGAGATGTACAGCCCGGCCGGATCACCGGTCAGATCCAGGTCGGTCGTCGCGACGAGAGCGGCAAGGCATGTGCCCACGATCAGCAGACCGTCGCCCGGGGAGGTGACGCCGGCGCCGAGCGCGCTGGCGGGCAGGTCGTACGGGCCGTTCGCGAGCGGAGTCCCGGCCGGCAGCCCCTCGCCGCGTGCCTCGGCCGTGGCCACGGGGTCGCTGATGGGGGCGAGCAGGCCCCGGCGGTGGGTGAGACCGAGCAGTTCCACGACCCGGTTGTCGTACGACCGCGACCTCGGGTCCAGGAACGGCATCGACGCGTCCGACACGTCTGTCGTGGCGCGTGCTGCTCCCGTCAGCCGCTGGAACACCATGTCCTTGCAGTACACGGCCGCCTTCGCGGCGTCGAGCGACTTCGGCTCATGCGCGTCCAGCCAGGCGAGCAGCGGGCCCGGACAACCCGGGAACATCGCGTTGCCGGTGCGCCGGAACACCGTCTCGAAGGTGCCGTCCGCCTGCCACCGGTCGAGCAGTTCGTGCGCGCGGCCGTCCATCCAGGAGACGGCGGGGCGGATGGGGCGTCCTGAGTCGTCGATGAGCCATACTCCGTCGCCCTGGCCGGTGAGGCCGGCCAGTTCGATGGGTTCGTGCGGCAAGCGGGTGGTCAGTGCGTTCAGGACAGTGATCACCGCTGTGTATACCTCGTCCATGTCCTGCTCGACGTGACCGCTGTGCAGGGAGAGGCGTACGGGGCGTGCTTCTACGGCGAGTTGACGGCCGGTGGAGTCGAAAGCTGCGGCCTTCACCATGGACGTGCCTACATCCATCCCGATGTACACGGCGTCACCATCCTCCATTTTCTCTGCTGTGCTGAATGTCTGGGTCGGTCGCCTCCGGGGGCGCTCACTGCCGGTGTCGAGACGGCGATCGTGCTCGACGCTTCGCGCCGCTGTGCTGAATTGCTCGGTGGCCTTCGGGGGCGCTCACTGCCGGTGTCGAGACGGCGATCGTGCTCGACGCTTCGCGCCTCCGCGCGTTCGCCGTCTCGACACCGGCGCGCCCCCTGCGGCTCCCTCCCGGCCGGCGCGTGGGGACGGTGCGCGTTGGTGGGCCCTTACCGCAAGCTGTGGGCCAGGGGTTCTCCGCGTGCCCAGCGTGCTACCTCGGCGGCTGCGATGGACGCCGCTTTCTCTGCTGTCGCCCGGCTCGCTCCGCCCAAGTGCGGGGTCAGTACGACGCGTTCGGTGAGGCCGGTACTGAGGAGTCGAGCGTCGGCGGGGAGTGGCTCACGCTCGTACGTGTCCAGTGCTGCCGCCGACAGGCGTCCGCTCTCCAGCGCATCGCAGAGGGCGTCCTCGTTCAGGAGGGGGCCGCGGGCCGCGTTCACTACGACCGCGCCGGGCGGGAGGAGCGCCAGTTCGCGGGCGCCGATGAGGCCGCGGGTCTCGGGGGTGAGGCGGGCGTGGAGGGTGATCACCTGGGAGCGGGTGAGCAGCTCGTCCAGGGACGACAGCCGCAGTCCGTGGATCTCGCCGTGGACGTAGGGGTCGTAGACCATGACCCTGGCGCCGAAGGCGCACAGGACGCGGGCCACCCGGCTGCCGACCGCCCCGTAGCCGACGAGCCCGACGGGCAGGTCCTCCAGTTCCAGGCCGCTGTGTTCGTACGTGTAGTAGGTCGCCCCCTGCCAACTGCCTTGCCGGGCAAGGAGATCATGGGCTTGCGGGATGCGGCGCAGGGCCGCCAGCATCAGGGCGACGGTGAACTCGGCGGTGGCGGCGGCGTTGCGGCCGGGGGAGAAACACACCCGTACGTCACGGGACTTGGCCGCTTCCAGGTTGACGTTGACCGGGCCGCCGCGGCAGACGACGACCAGGCGGAGGGAGGGGGAGGCGTCGAGGACGCGTTCGGTGACCGGGGCCATCTGTGTCACCAGTACCTCGCGGTCGTCCGACAGGGCCTCGATCAGTTCGTCTTCCGCGTCGCTCGCCTCCGTCACCTCGGCTACCGGGCCGAAGGGTTCCAGGGGCCAGCCGAGGGTCAACTCCCTTACGTCCACGTCGCACTGGTGGTCGCGTAGTTCCTGGCCCACCGCCGACGTGATCAGCGACGGCAGTACGAAGTGATCCCCGGCGGCGAGGACTCGTAGCGTTCCGTTCATCGCAGTGCGTCTCCCGTCTCGGCGTCATGACGTCGACGTCGCGCAGACCTCGTAACGGACCTTGTGCTCGTCCAGGTCCCGCAGCGCCTCGGCCGACGCCCCGTCGTCGACGAGGAGCAGATCGAAGCGGGAGAGCGGGGCGACCCGGTGCAGGGCGACCCGGGCGAGCTTGGTGTGGTCGATCAGCAGGACGTTCCGTGCGGCCGAGTCGAGCATGGCCCGCTTCACGGACACGATGTGCTGCTCCTGGTGGTAGGCGTAACCCCCGTGCACGGCCGACGTGGACGCGAAGCAGACGTCGACGCGGAGCGACTGCACCGCCTCCACGCAGGACACGCCGAGGAAGGAGGAGTGCAGCGGATCGTAGTCGCCGCCGAGGGCCATCAGGTGGATGCCGCGCTGGTCGGAGAGGAGGTTGATCGCCTCCAGGAAGTTGGTGACGACCGTGAGGGGAGTGACCTCGCCGAGGCGGAGTCTGCGGGCTATCTCCAGGGCGGAGGTGGAGTCGTCGAGCATGATCGCCATGCCGGGCTCTATCGACTTCATCGCATGCGCGGCGATCGCGGCCTTCTCCGCCCGCATGGTCTTCAGCCGGTACTGCACGTTCGACTCGAACACCCCGGAGGGCTGCGCGGTCACGCCACCTCTGAACTTCCGTACGATCCCCTGCCGTTCGAGTTCGTCGAGGTCCCGGTGGATGGTCATCAGGCTGACCCCGAAGCGCTCGGCCAGCTCGGCGGCGGTCGCCGAGCCGTCGGCCAGGACCTGCTCGGCCATGGCGGCCTGGCGGGCCGCGGGTCCCTGCTGTGTGTTGCTCATCGCCCGATCCTTCGTCCTGGACGCTCCGGCCGGGTGCTGGGCCAACGGGTCGAGTCGACTCGTTAACAGAGGGTGGAACGGCGAAAGGGGGGCGTCAATCCCTCGCGCAGGTGGAAACCTCGGTGCAGAGTGAGAAGTTCACGGCCAGGTATGGGAGGTCCGATGGAGTCATGGCTCGGGATCGACCTGGGGACGCAGGGCGTCCGGGCGCTGCTGGTCGCCGCGGACGGCACGGTCCTGGGCAGGGGTACGGCCCCGCTGACCGGTCGGCGTGACGGCGCACGGCACGAGCAGGATCCGGGGGAGTGGTGGGACGCGGTGTGCGCGGCGTCCCAGGCCGCGCTGCCCCGGCACGCGGCGGTGCGCGGGGTCGCGGTGTGCGGGACGTCCGGGACGGTACTGCTGACCGACATCTCGGGGGAGCCGATCAGCCCGGCCCTGATGTACGACGACGGGCGGGCGGGGGAGCAGGGCGCCGAGGCCAGGGCGGCGGGGCTGTCGGTGCAGGACACCTGGGCACTGCCGAAGGCGCGGTGGCTGGCGGAGACGTACGGGCCCGGACGGCTCACCCACCAGCCCGATGTGATCACCGCACGGCTCGTGGGCCGGCGGGTGCCGGCCGACTCCAGTCATGCGCTGAAGACGGCGTACGACGTGGAGCGCGACGCGTGGCCGGACATCCTCGGCCTGCCGGACGGGGCGCTGCCGGACGTCGTACCGCCCGGCACCCGGCTCGGCGAGGTCTGCGTGGCCGCCGCCGAGGCCACCGGCATCCCCGCCGGCACCCCGGTGATCGCCGGGATGACCGACGGCTGCGCGGCCCAGATCGCCTCCGGCGCGCTGCGCGAGGGCTCCTGGAACTCGGTGCTCGGCACGACGCTGGTCCTGAAGGGCGCCACCTCGCACCCCGTGCGGGACCCGGCCGGCATCGTCTACAACCACCGTGCGCCGGACGGGGGCTGGCTGCCCGGCGGGGCGTCCAGCGTCGGCGCGGGCGTGCTCACCGCCGCGTTCTCGGGTGCCGACCCGGCCGCCATGGACGCACAGGCGGCGGCCTTCGAACCGTCCGGTGCGGTGACCTACCCGCTGGCGTCGCCCGGCGAACGCTTCCCGTTCCTGGCGCCGAACGCCACCGCCGTCCTCCTCGGCGAACCCAGCTGCGACGCCGACCTGTGGGCCGCGCTCCTCCAGGGCGTCGCCTTCACCGAGCGCCTCTGCCTGGACTACCTGCACCACCTGGGCGCCCCGCTCGACGGCACGCTCACCTTCACCGGGGGCGCCGCCCGCAGTCCGTACTGGAACCAGCTCCGCGCCGACGTCCTGGGCCGCACGGCCCGCGTACCGGAACAGACGGAACCGGCCCTGGGCATGGCCGCGTTGGCGGCATACGGCACCGGAGGCGGCCCCTCGCTCGCCGACACAGCCGAACGCATGGTCCACATCCGCACCGTCGTCGACCCCCGCCCCGACCGCACGGTCCTCTTCGCCGAGCCGTACGCCCGCCTCATCGACGAGTTGGAGGCGCGCGGCTGGCTGCCGACACAGGTCGCGGCCCACGCTCGCGCCCGCCTCACCATGGATACGGCCGAACCATGACGCTCACCATGGATACTGCCGGACCATGAGCACCGCCACTACCCTCCTCCTGGTCCGCCACGGCCAGACCGTCTGGCACGCCGAGAACCGTTACGCCGGAGTCAGCGACATCGCCCTGACCGACACGGGCCGCGCGCAGGCCGAGGCGCTGGGCCGCTGGGCGGCGGTCCATCCGGTCGACGCGATCTGGACCTCGCCCCTCTCCCGTGCCGTCGCCACCGCCGACCCGGCCTGCCGGGCCCTCGGCCTCACCCCGCACCGCGAACCCGGCCTGCGCGAATGCGACTTCGGCGTGCTGGAGGGCCGTACGCTCGCGGAGTTCGCGGCCGAGGACCGGGCCGCGGCGGAGGCGTTCCGCACCGACCCGGTGGCGAACCCGTTCCCCCGCGCGGAGGACCCGTCGGCCGCGGCCGAGCGCGGTGCCGCGGCCCTGCGCCGGATCGTCGCCGCCCACCCGGGCGAGCGCGTCCTCGTGGTTGCGCACAACACGCTCCTGCGTCTGGTGCTGTGCACGCTGCTGTCGATCCCGGCCGGGGAGTACCGCAGAGTGTTCCCCCGGTTGCGCAACGCGGCGATCAGCGAACTCCTGGTAAAAGCCGACGGATCCGCCGCACTTCTCTCCCTCAATGTGCCGTGCGAGCCCGAACTGGCGTAGCACTATGGCCACATGATGGAGATCGACACCTCGGTACCGCACTCGGCCAGGATCTGGAACTACTGGCTGGGCGGCAAGGACAACTACCCCGTGGACGAGGCGGCGGGCGACGCGTACACCGCCGTCTTCCCCGGCATCGTCACGATCGCGCGCAGCAGCCGCGCCTTCCTGGGCCGCAGCATCCGGTATCTGGTGACGGAGGCGGGCGTACGCCAGTTCCTCGACGTCGGCACCGGCTTGCCCACCGTCGAAAACACCCATGAGGTCGCCCAGCGCCTCGCACCGGAGTCGAAGATCGTCTACGTCGACAACGACCCGCTGGTCCTGGCCCACGCCCGGGCCCTGCTCACCTCCACCCCCGAGGGCGTGACGGCGTATGAGGACATGAGCCTGTACGAGCCGGAGAAGATCCTCGATGCGGCCTCGCGCACCCTCGACCTCTCCCGTCCCACGGTCCTGATCCTCAGCGGCATCCTCGGTCACGTCGCCGACTACGACCAGGCCCGCGAGCTGGTCCGCCGCTTGCTGGCCGGCCTGCCCTCCGGCAGCTACCTCTGCCTCAACGAGGGCTCCCGGGGCACCGACCCGGACTACGAGAACGCGCAGGACGCCTACAACGAGACCGGCGCCGTCCCGTACTTCCTGCGCCCGGTCGACAAGATCGAGGCGTTCTTCGAGGGCCTGGAAGTGGTGGAGCCGGGAGTCGTCTCGGTGCCTCTCTGGCGCCCGGAGACCGAGAACCCGACGCCGATCGGTCAGCACGGCGGTGTGGGCCGCAAGCCCTGACGCCCTCCCTCCCATGGGAAGCCCCCGCGAGTCACGTCCTCGCGGGGGCTTCCTTCTTTCCGCCTGCCGTTCGTGAAGGTGAGAAGACGATCACGAGGCAGGGCGCTCGGGGGCCTCAGGGCGCAAGCAGCAGCACATCCGTTCGGGACTTCGCGGCCTCGTAACGCCGGGCCACGTCCTGCCAGTTGACGACCTGCCACATCGCCTCGATGAAGTCGACCTTCTGGTTCCGGTACTGCAGATAGAAGGCGTGCTCCCAGGCGTCGAAGACCAGGATCGGCGTGGCGCCCTGCCCGACGTTGCCCTGGTGGTCGTAGACCTGCTCCACGATCAGCCGCCCGCCCAGCGGCTCGTACGCCAGCACACCCCAGCCCGAACCCTGCGTCGTCGCGGCGGCCTTGGACAGCTGCGCCTTGAAGCCGGCGAAGGATCCGAAGGACTCGGCGATCGCGTCCGCGAGCGCTCCCACACCGTCGGCGGCAAGCGGCTCGCCACCTCCGTCGCCGGTCATGTTCTGCCAGTAGATGCTGTGCAGGATGTGCCCGGAGAGATGAAAGGCCAGGTTCTTCTCCAGCCCGTTGACCGAGCCCCACGACTCTTTGTCCCGCGCCTCCGCCAGCTGCTCCAGCGTGTCGTTGGCGCCCTTCACATAGGCCGCGTGGTGCTTGTCGTGGTGCAGCTCGATGATCTCGGGGCTGATCACGGGGGCGAGCGCGGAGTAGTCGTACGGCAGTTCCGGGAGTGTGTAGACGGGCATGAAGGGTCCCCTCCTCGGGCTTGTTGCAAGTAGCTTGCAACAACAAGCTAACAGCAAAAAGCCCCGGGTGGATCACCAGGGGGAGCGGCGGGTCCCGGATTGGCGGGACCCTACAGTGCCAGGCTCCGCCCGCCTCGGTGACCTACGCGGCCCTACCTCAGTGACCCGTATCACGCCCGGTCACGTGTAACCGGCACTCTTTGTCAGGAGCCCACCACAGCCGCGCTCCGGCCTTTGTCGAGCGGTGACGGTGCTGCGCTCAGGTGCCCTGGGTTAGCGTCACGGTGTCCCGAACCGCCCTGACTCGGAGTCCCCATGAGCACCGCTGCCGTCGCCGCCCCCGCCCGCACCGGGCAGGTCCTCGCCGACCTCCTCCCCGCCTCCCGCGTCCGGGACGCCGCGCTCGTGCTCGGCGGCGCCGCGCTCACCGGCCTCGCCGCCCAGCTCGCCGTGCCGGTGCCCGGTTCCCCGGTGCCGGTGACCGGACAGACCTTCGCCGCGCTGCTGGTCGGCACGAGCCTCGGCGCCGGGCGCGGCCTGCTCGCGCTCGTCGTGTACGCGCTGGCCGGCCTTGCCGGTGTGCCGTGGTTCGCGAACGGGGAGTCCGGGGTCATCGTCTCCTTCGGCTACATCATCGGGATGATGCTGGCGGCCACCGTCGTCGGCGCCCTGGCCCGCCGCGGCGCCGACCGCTCCGTCCTGCGCATGGCGGGCGCGATGCTGCTCGGCGAGGCGATCATCTACGCGATCGGCGTGCCGTATCTCGCCTTCGCCGCCGACATGTCCGCGTCCGCGGCGATCGCGGCCGGCCTGACGCCGTTCCTGATCGGCGACGCGCTCAAGGCGGCTCTGGCGATGGGGCTGCTGCCGACGGCCTGGAAGTTCGTCAACAAGCGCTGAGCTACTGGCTGTTGTGAGCCGACAGCATGAAACCGGGGTGTGGCAGTGAGCCGCACCCCGGTCCTGTGTGCGCTGTCGGCTCAGGTCTCGCGCCTCCGCTGCGACCACCACAGCCCGGCCGCGCCGGCCGTGATCAGCGCCGCGCCCGCCGCGCCGAGCGGCAGGACGTCACGTCCGGGACCGGTCTTCGGCAGCTCGTCGCTCCCCGGCGCCACCGGCGTGTTGTCGGCGCCGAGCAGCAGCGGGGTGGCCGGGGCGTCCGGTGACGGGTTCGTCGTGCCGAACGGCACCGGGCCCTGTTGCCAGAAAGTCTTGCTTCCGTCACTGTTCTGCACGGGCAGACAGATCTTTCCGGTTTTCTCTCCGGTCCGGCTCACGTCGTACGTCGCATCGACGTCGTACGACTTGGAATCACCGGCCGCGAGATTGTCGATCGGGCACGTGTAACCGCTGTTCGAGCCCTCGGGAAGATCGCCTTCCGCGATCGGCGAACACCCCTGGACGTTCTTTACGGTCATGCCGTCGAAGCCCACGACCCAGAGCCTGATTTTGCCGCTGTCCTTGGTCCCCTCGTTCTTCACCGTGGCGGTCATCGCCGTTTCCTGTGAACTGTTGTCGACCGAGATCTCCTCGGGCAGCAGTGTGGTCAGCTCGACATCCGCCGGCGCCTCGTCAACGGCCTTGCCCCCCTTGCTGCTTCCGGGCCCCTGGTCATCCGCGGTGGCGGTGACGGAAAGGATCATCACCGTCGAGAGGGATGCCGCAACCAGCGATCCCGCGATGGTCGTCATACGACGAGAAATCATGTTCGTCCCCCTTGGCTGCGCCTGAATTCGCAGTACTTGAAGAGCTACCACAAGATTTCTCCGCACTATGCTGGTGCAGCCTGAAGTGTGACCATTGTGTTTCAGACGACGAGTAGTTGAGGGGGTGCAGCGGATTGCCGGGGAATACGGAAAACACGAGGAGCGGCGGGGTTCCTGGGTTACTGGTGACGGGGCGCTACCGATTGGTCGAAAGTATTGGCCAGGGGGGTATGGGGCGGGTGTGGCGAGCCGCCGATGAAATACTCGATCGTCAGGTCGCCGTGAAGGAAATGCGCATCGACGGCCTCGACGCCGAGGACGCGCGCACCCGCCGGGAACGCACCCTGCGCGAGGCCAGGGCCACCGCCCGGATCGACCACCCCAACGTCGTGCGGGTGTACGACGTGGTCGACGAGGGCGAACGCCTGTGGATCGTCATGGAGTTGATCGCCGGCCGCTCCCTGGAACGGATCATGGCCGAGGACGGGCCGCTCGGACAGCGCGAGGCGGCACGGATCGGACTCGGCCTGGTCGAGGCGCTGCGCCAAGTGCACGCACGCGGCGTACTGCACCGCGACATCAAACCCGGGAACGTCCTGGTCGAGAGCGGCGGACAGCGCGTCGTCCTCACCGACTTCGGTATCGCCGCCATCCAGGACGCCAAGGCGCTCACCATGGTCGGCATGCTGGTCGGTTCCCCTGACTACATGGCCCCCGAGCGTGTCTCCAGCCGCCCCCAGGGCCCGCCCTCCGACATCTGGTCCCTCGGCGCGACACTCTGCGCAGCGATGGGCGGCCGCTCCCCCTTCTCCCGCGACACCACCCTGGCCACACTGCACGCGGTGTTGTACGAGGAGCCCGAAATCCCCTCCTCCGCAGGCACGTTGGCCACGATCCTGGCTTCCCTCCTGAACAAGGAGCCGTCGGTCCGGCCGGGCCTGGACGACCTGGAGTCCACGCTGCGTTCCGTCGCCGCGGAAGCCGTAGAAGTAGAAGGGGAAGAGCAGGAGGACGCGGCGCCCACGCGCGCGGAACCGGAGCCACAGGACGCCCCGCCGCCGGAGTCACCCACTCCGGCCCTCATCGAGCCCCACCGCATCCCCGCCCCTACTCCCGCATCCGCCTCCACCGAAGCCGCCTCCGAGTTGGTCTCGGAGACGCGCTCCGAGACGCCGTCCGCCAACTCGGCGGCACGTGGCAGCACCGGTGTCTCCTTCGTACGCACCGAGGCGGCGACGCAGGCGCACAGTCCGCCGTACGCCGCCCAGCCGGTCGCGATGCCGCCCGGCGAACTCCCGGGCCCCGCCGTGCCCGGACGCCGACACCGTCGTACGGGCCTGCTGGCGGCCGTGGCAGCGGTCACCGTCGGTGCCGTGATCGCGGTCGTCCTGATGCTGAACTCCGGGGCGCCGGACGACAAGAAGGCGGGAGGATTCACGCCCTCGAGCGATACCCCCTCGGCCACCGTAGAGGGAACCTCCAGGCCGCAGGCCCTGCCGCCGGGCGCCCGGAAAGAGGCGGGCGGATACGCCTGGGTGCCGCCCGAGGGCTGGCGGCGCGATGTGAAGACGGGCTCCGAGGTGCACTACACCTCCCCGGACGCCAAGCAGGAACTCGCCACGAAGTCCGCGGTGGCCCGCGGTGACCTGCTGGAGACCTGGCGGCGCTCCGAGCAGAACGCCCAAGAGGGGCAGTACGACACGATCCGCCTGGAGGAGACGACCTTCCGCGGCTACCCGGCGGTCGTCTGGGAGTACGCCTTCACCATCAAGGGCGTCGCCTGGCACGCCGAGCTCCTGGGTTTCACCGTGGAGGGAACGTCGTACCAGGTCAACACGTGGTATCAGCCGGACATCGAGGCGCAGGCGCTGGAGACGTACAAGAAGGTCAAGGACACCTTCACCGTGCTGTAGGCGCCTTCGTCCTGCGGGCCACCTTCTCCTTCGCGAAGGCGATGGCCAGGACGACCGCGGCGACCAGCAGCGACAGCAGCACCGTCTTGCGTCCGTCGTGCTCGGTGTCGGTGAGCATGTAGCCGAGGACGAACACGATCAGCGCGGCCGTGGCCCAGGTCAGATACGGGTACAGCCACATCCGGACGACCAGCTTCTCCGGCGCCTCGGCCTGGATGATCTTCCGCATGCGCAGCTGCGAGAAGCAGATGACGAGCCAGACGAACAGCGCCACGGCACCGGACGAGTTGACCAGGAAGAGGAAGACGGAGTCCGGGAACTTGTAGTTGAAGAAGACCGCGACGAAGCCGAAGACGACGGACGCGATGATCGCAACGAGCGGCACACCACGGCTGGTGGTCTTCGCGAAGGCCTTGGGCGCGTCACCGCGCTGACCGAGCGAGAAGGCCATGCGGGAGGCCGTGTAGAGGCCGGAGTTGAGGCAGGACAGCACCGAGGTCAGCACGATGAAGTTCATGATCTGACCGGCGTGCGCGATGCCGAGGGAGTCCAGGGCGGCGACGTAGGAGCCGTCGTCGGCGATCGACTTGCTGTCCCACGGGAGCAGGGAGACCACGACGAAGATCGAGCCGAGGTAGAAGACGGCGACCCGCCAGATGATGCTGTTGGTGGCCTTGGTGACGGCCTGCTGCGGGTTCTCGGACTCACCGGCGGCGAGCGTGGCGATCTCGCTTCCCATGAAGGAGAAGACGACGAGCAGCACACCGGTGAGGATCGCACCCGGCCCGTTCGGCAGGAATCCGCCGTGGTCGGTGAGGTTGCTCAGCCCGGCCTGCTCGCTGTCGACGCCCGGCAGCAGTCCGAAGACGGCCAGCCCGCCGATGACGATGAACGCGGCGATCGCCACGACCTTGATCCCGGCGAACCAGAACTCGAACTCGCCGTACGACCCGACGGAGACGAGGTTGGTGGCGGTCAGCACCACCATCACGATCAGGGCCCAGGCCCACTGCGGGACGGCGGGCATCCAGCCCTCCAGGATCACCGCACCGGCGGTCGCCTCGACGGCCAGCACGACGACCCAGAAGAACCAGTACAGCCAGCCGATGGAGAACCCGGCCCAGCGCCCGAGCGCCCGGTCGGCGTGCGCCGAGAACGAGCCGGACGTCGGGTTGGCGGCGGACATCTCACCGAGCATCCGCATCACCAGCACCACGAGCGTGCCGACGAGGGCGTACGACAGGAGGATGCCGGGGCCGGCGGTGGCGATACCGGAGCTGGAGCCGACGAAGAGTCCGGCTCCGATGACACCGCCGATGGCGATCATCGAGAGGTGACGGTTCTTGAGACCTGCCTGGAGGCCGTTACCGGGATCGCCGGTGGCCCCAGGTTCCGTGCTGGCCTTGGAAAGGGTCGGCTGCGAGGTCATGGAGGGGATTTCCTTTGCGCCGGACGAGCAGATTCCCGTGCGAGCGGTGCACGGGGGCGTACGAATCGGTCCAGTGAATCGGAGGTGAATGGATTAATGAACCTTTGATTCCGGATCGTTACTTGAGGTTTTCCTGAGGTTCTGTAGTGTTGCTCACACTTTTCCTGGGCGGGCCCCGAGGCTGCCGCCCGGAAACAGCCGTGTCACACTCTCCCCATGCGCGTGTATCTCGGCTCCGACCATGCGGGCTTCGAACTCAAGAACCACCTCGTCGACTGGCTCAAGGCGGCCGGCCACGACCCCGTGGACTGCGGCCCCCACATCTACGACGCCCAGGACGACTACCCGCCCTTCTGCCTCCGCGCCGCCGAGCGCACCGCGGCCGACCCCGACGCCCTCGGCATCGTGATCGGCGGCTCCGGCAACGGCGAGCAGATCGCCGCGAACAAGGTCAAGGGCGTCCGTGCGGCCCTCGCCTGGAGCGAGGAGACGGCGTCGCTCGGCCGGCAGCACAACAACGCCAACGTCGTCGCGGTGGGCGCGCGCATGCACACGCAGGACGAGGCGACGAAGTTCGTCGAGACCTTCCTGGGCACACCGTTCTCGGGCGACGAGCGCCATGCGCGGCGCATCGAGATGCTGGCGGGGTACGAGACGACGGGCGACCTGCCGCCGATCCCGGCGCACCACCCGCAGCAGTAGAGGTTTTTTCGAGGCCCGCCTGTCAGGAGACCGAGACAGGCGGGTGGGTGGGAAAGGATCGCGGGACTTGCCCGAGGGTCACACAATTCACCGGCTGGCGTTGGACTACGCGGACCGCTTCTCCGGCCGACCGGCAAACGTCACCAGCCCTCAGGGCAAGTTCTCAGACGCCGCCGCCCTCCTCACCGGCGGAGCCCTCCGCCGTGCCGACGCTCACGGCAAGCACCTCTTCCTCGGCTTCCGGGACGCCGACTGGATCCACATCCACCTCGGCCTCTTCGGCAAGGTGAACTTCGGAGGCGCCCCCGCACCCCCGCCGACGGACACGGTCCGCCTGCGCCTCGCGAACAGCACGTCGTACGTCGATCTCCGCGGCCCCACGACCTGCGCCCTGATCACGGACGCCGAGAAGGACGCGATACACGCCCGCCTCGGCCCGGACCCCCTGCGCACGGACGCCGACCGGGGCGCGGCCTACCTGCGCATCTCCCGCAGCCGCACCACCATCGCCGCGCTCCTCATGGACCAGAAGGTCATAGCCGGCGTCGGCAACGTCTACCGCGCCGAGGTCCTCTTCCGGCAGGGCATCGACCCGTACCGCGAAGGCAGGGACATCACCCCGGCCGAGTGGGACGCGATCTGGACCGACCTCGTCGAGCTGATGCGTGAGGGCGTCCGCAACAACCGCATCGACACCGTCCGCCCGGAGCACACCCCGGAGGCGATGGGCCGCCCGCCCCGCGTCGACGACCACGGCGGCGAGGTCTACGTGTACCGCAGGGCCACCCTGCCCTGCCACATCTGTGGCGGCGAGATCCGCACCGCCGATCTCGCCGCCCGCAACCTCTTCTGGTGCCCCGACTGCCAGAAATGTCAGGGGAGCTGATCAGGCGTCAGAAGCCGTGCGGCAGCCAGGGCGCCACGGTCGACGCGAACGCCACCGACGCCTCCGTCAGCGCCCCGTCCCGCAGCTCCCGCACCCGCCCGGCCGCCCCCAGCGCGCCCAGGGTCACGCCGCCGAGATACGCCGCCCCCAACTCCCGTACGGACAGGGCGAGATCGGCCGCGTCCTCCGTACGCGCGCAGGACGCCCCCTTCGCGTCTCCGGTGAGCCGCCAACGCCCCGCGTTCCAGGGGCAGAACGCGTCCTCGACCTCGAACACCACGTCCACCGGGGCCTGATAGGTCCGCGCCTCGAGCGCCGCCCCCACATCCACCAGCCGCACATGCAGCGAGTCCCGCACCTGCAGCGAACACCGCCGGATGTCGGACACCATGTACTGCCACGCCTCGTCCAGCGGCCGCCCGCGCGCACTCAGCGTCGAGGTGAGGTCGATGTCGCACAGGAAACGCCACAGCGCCGCGTGCGCCGCCGGGTCCACCCCGAAGGCGTCCTGCAGCTGCACCGTGCCCTTGGGTCCGGTGATGTGCCACCCGGGCTTCACATGGAAGCGCGCATACCCGACGACCTCGCCGTCCCGCTCCGCCACCACGCACTGCAGCGGTGACGCACCCTCCCGCTCGCTCTCCGGGTCGAGCAGCCCGAGCCGCTCCCAGCCCGGCCGCCTGGCCAGTATGCCCGGCCGCAGCGACACCTCCCGCGCGTACACCGCCTCGCACACGTCGAGCACGTCGGCCGGCGCCGCGTACCGCAGCCGTACGTCATCGGTGCCGGGTGGCACGGACAGCCGTACACGATCCGTGTCGATCTCGACATTGGCGTGAAAAGTCGCGACGCCGTACCCGAACCGCCCGTAGATCTCCGGCTCGGAGGCGGTCAGCACGGCGAGCGGCTCGCCCCAGGAGCGGACGTCGTCCAGCTGCCGCCGCATCATCGACGTCAGCAGCCCGCGCCGCCGGTGGGTGGCGGCCACGCTGACCATGGTGACGCCCGCCGCGGGCACCGAGGCGCCGCCGGGCACGGTCAGCCGGAAGGTGAAGGCTCCGGCCGTGCCGACGCACTGGTCACCGTCCCAGGCGGCGATCGAACGTTCCAGTTCCGTGAGCGAGTTCCACAGCTCCCGCTCCTCGGCCGACTCCGGGACCCCGCCGAAGGCGCGGATCAGGGAGTCGTAGAAGGTGTTCCACTCGTCCTGCCGCAGCACCCGCAGGTCGGTCATGGCGCCCGTCGCGCTGTCTGTGCCCATGGCCCATGCCTATCAGGGTGTTGCGGGACGGGCGAGGGAATTTTGCCGGGGCGGGGGCGCGACGGGTTTCTGTGAAGTTCACTGTGAAGTCCAGCCTCGGACGGGGGACAAGTGGGACCTCCCGTGCCAAGCGGCTGGTCGGATGGATAGGGTCCCGAACTAATGGCAGCAGGACGAGAGCGGCGCACGGCCGCCGAGACGTTCACGGCCCGGTGGAAGATGCACGTGCACCGGGTCCGCACAGGCCTGCGCAGAAGTGCCGTCGACTACTTCCGCGGCGACGGCTCGGACTGGATCGCGCTGGTCGGACTGCTGCTCACCATCCCGTTGATCGCGATCACCACGCTCGCCAACTCGGTGTGGTGCTCACCGGCCGCGCTGGTCCTGCCCATCGTCGCGGGCGGGCTGCTGCTGCGCCCCGCCAGCCTGCTCGGCCTCTACGCGGCGGCGGCGACCGCGCTGATCGTGGAGTCGGTGCAGCTCGGGCCGTACACGGAAGGGCCGTCCCGGGTCACGCCGGGTGTGGTGCTGGTGGTCGCCGCCTGCGGGTTCTTCGGGCTGCTGATCGCACAGTTCCGCAGCCGGGTCGGCGTGCCCTGGCGGCGCGGCGGCACGATGCTGTTCGACCTGCGGGAACGTATCCGGGTGCAGAGCAAGTTGCCGAAGCTGCCGGTGACGTGGCACCGCGAGATGGCGCTGCGGCCGGCCGGCGGGCAGTCCTTCTCGGGCGACTTCGTGGTGGCCGCCCGCACGAACGGCGGGCGCACGCTCGAAGTCGTCCTCACCGACGTCTCCGGCAAGGGCATGGACGCGGCATCACGGGCGCTGCTGCTGTCGGGCGCGTTCGGCGGCCTGCTCGGCAGCCTGCCGCCGCACGCCTTCCTCCCCGCCGCCAACGGCTATCTCCTGCGCCAGGACTGGGACGAGGGCTTCGCCACCTCCATCCACCTCGTCCTCGACCTCGACTCCGGCGACTACGAGCTGTACTCCGCCGGGCATCCACCGGGGCTCCAGCTCAGCGCGGGCAGCGGACGCTGGGAGGAGAAGGCGGCCGAGGGGCCGTTGCTGGGCGTGTACGACGGTGCTCAGTTCGACCCGGTCAAGGGGTCTTTGCGCCCCGGTGACGTGTTGATGCTGTTCACCGACGGTCTGGTGGAAACGTCCGACCGTGACATCGTCGAGGGCATCGACCGCCTCACCGGCGAGGCCGACCGCTATGTCGCCGGCGGATTCCACGGCGCGGCCTGGCATCTCATCGAGGCGGTGGCGAAGGACGTCAACGACGACCGGGCGCTGCTGCTGATCTGCCGCGAGGGTCCGACGGCACAGGCCGCGGCCCGCTGAGCGGTGACTCACACTGGAGGGGTGACTCCAACGCCCCTGACCCTCCCCGAAGTAGAAGCCCTCGCCCGCGCCGCCCATGAGGGGCAGACCGACAAGGCCGGGCAGCCCTACGCCGAACACCTGAGGGCCGTCGCCGAGGGCGTACGCGCACGCGGCGGGGACGACGAGCAGATCGCGGCGGCCTGGCTGCACGACGCCGTCGAGGACGACAAGCTCTCCGAGCAGTGGCTGGACGAGGCCGCGCTGAGCCCTCGTACGAAGGACGTCGTGCGCGCGGTCACCAAGCGGGCCGGGGAATCCCCCGAGGCGTACGCCGCGCGCATCCTCGCCACACCGGGCGCCCTGCTGGTCAAGGAGGCCGACCTGGCCCACAACGCGGACCCGGCACGGCTCGCCGTACTCGACGCGCCCACCCGCACACGACTGACCGAGAAGTACGCACGCATGCGCGCACTTCTCGGTCTGAAGGGTGAATCGAGCGGTGAATAGCGCCTAGGCCCAGCTAGGCGCGTGCCTTCTCGGGTTCCCTGGCCTTCTCACGCTCCCGGGCCAGCTCGGCCGCGTCCCGTTTGAACGCCCACTCCATCTTCGGCTCCATCGCGAACCGGAACACCCGCCGCACCGGCGCCGTGCAGAGCAGGGTCACGACGGCCGCCGCGAGGACGGTCACGATGATCTCGCCGAGCGGCCGGTGCAGCCAGGTGTGGTCGAACCAGCCCTGGTAGTCACCGGCCTTGACCAGGAATCCGTGCAGCAGATAGCCGTACAGCGTGCCCGCGCCGAGCGCCGTGAACCACATGTGGCGGCGCGGCACCCAGGCGAAGAAGCAGGCGGTCAGCAGTGTCGAGCAGCCGAACGTCGCGAGCACCATCACCGGCCCGGCCCACCAGGGCGCGCCCAGGTTCTGCGCGGCGTCACGGTGGTAGAACCACGCGGTGTTCATCCGCGGCACGGCCCACCAGCCGACCGCCAGCGCCGCCGCGAACACCGGCACGGACGCGATCCGCACCGAACGCCGGCGCACCAGCTGGAAGTGCTCGGGCTTCATGCACAGCCCCAGCACGAAGTACGGCAGGAACTGCAACACCCGCTGCAGATCGAGGTCGTTGCCGATCTCCGGGGTCACCGACGCCAGCATGGCGATACCGAGCGCGAGCGGCAGCGGCCACCGCACAAGCTTCCAGATCGGCGTCGTCATCCGCCAGATGAACAGCGCGCACAGGAACCAGGTGAGGTACCAGGGGTCGAGAAGACTGACCTCCTGACCGGGATCGTCGGCGACGACACGCTTGAAGAGCGGGTAGGCCGTCTCGAAGAGGATGTACGGCACCGCCACACCGGTGATCAATCGCTTCAGCCGGTCCGGGCGCATGTCGAAACTGCGCGAGAAAAAGCCGGAGATGACGATGAAGGCCGGCATGTGGAACGAGTACACGACCGAGTACACGGCCTCCAAGATCCGGCTGTCGGCCTTGAGCGGTTCCCAGGAGTGGCCGATCGCCACCAGCACGATCGCCAGATACTTGGCGTTGTCGAAGAAAGCGTCGCGCTGCTGTTTCTGCTGGCTCTGCGGTGCTCCCGTACTCGGCGCTCCCGCTGTCGGCGACTGAGCCGGGGGGAGCGGCGTTCGGGTGTGACCGCTGGTGGAGGGCGTGGCGGCGTGGAACATCTGAGGCACCCTAGCGTTGCCTGTGGGCTCTCGTAAAACCCCGACGTCATTCCTGCTTTTCCGGTCCGACCACCTGTGTTTGCCGGAAGTTGGCATCGCGGATGACGTGACGGTGAACACAGTGGGTCACTCGCGCAGAGCGACGGAATGTCCGCTTCCGTTGTCTTTGTGCGCAACAAATCGAATTACCTGCGAACGCGTTGTGTGGACACCGAAACGAACCGGCCGAATTCCTTGCGGAGTTGACCGGCGAATTGTGTCGCAAGCTGTGACAGAGATATGAGTTCGTACGGACAGATCCTGATTTGTCGGATGCAGGCGTGGCAGACGATACGTCACGGGCCGCATACCGAGGCCCCGTTGGTGGCACGATGGTTCTGGCGGGGGTGCGCGGGGCGGCATCCCGGGCCGGGAGAGCGGATCCGACCGAGGGTGTGATCAGTTGTGGCCATTTCACTGTCAGTGGTGCTGCTATTGGCGATCATCCTGGTGGTGATGATCCGGGCAGGGAACATCAAGGCCGGCCCCGCGGTCGTCGCGGTCCTCTTCGGCTTCTTCCTCGCCTCGACGGGTATGGCCGACGACATCCAGCGCTTCCTCGACTCGATAGCCCAGACGATCAACGAGATCCAGTTCTGACCGGCCGGCCTCGTGACATGCAGAAGGGCCCGGTTCCGAAGAACCGGGCCCTCATGGAGCGGGCGACGGGAATCGAACCCGCGTAGCTAGTTTGGAAGACTAGGGCTCTACCATTGAGCTACGCCCGCACAGCACGCGCCGCAGGTCAGCCGACCGCGGCACTGCAGGCATCGTAGCGGGTCGTGCCCCCTCATCGCACACCCCATAATTGCGGCAGCCGCACAGCCTGCGGGCATGTACCCTACGTGTCGCACCAGCACGGGGTGTGGCGCAGCTTGGTAGCGCGTCCGCTTTGGGAGCGGAAGGCCGTGGGTTCAAATCCCGCCACCCCGACCACGTACGGATCACCTCGCATGATCGCCTTTGGGGGCGTCCGGCGGCTACGGCTACTATGCAAGCTGCGCGTCCGTGTGTCTCGGCAGTGAAGATCACTGAAGTCCTCCGGGCGGCGAAATCCGCCGGGCCAGTCTGGCTCCGGCAGAAACCAAGAAGTCAGCCACAAGGAGACCGAACCGTGAAGAGCGCCGTGGAGACCCTGAACCCGACCCGGGTTCGGCTCACTGTCGAGGTGCCCTTCGAGGAGCTCAAGGACAGCCTCGACGCGGCGTACAAGAAGATCAACCAGCAGGTCACGGTGAAGGGCTTCCGCAAGGGCAAGATCCCCGCCCGCATCATCGACCAGCGGTTCGGCCGCGGTGCGGTTCTGGAGGAGGCCGTCAACGACGCGCTGCCCAAGTTCTACACCGAGGCGGTCAACGAGGCCGAGATCGACGTCCTGGGCCAGCCCGAGGTCGACATCACCGAGCTGAAGGACGGCGAGACGCTGAACTTCACCGCCGAGGTCGACATCCGCCCGACCCTGGAGATCCCGGACTTCTCCGGCATCGAGGTCGAGGTCGACGCCGTCGAGGTGACGGAGGACGACATCGCGGAGTCCGTCGAGCAGCTCCGCGAGCGCTTCGCCTCCACCTCCCCGGTCGAGCGTGCCGCCGAGGACGGCGACGTCGTCACCCTCGACCTGGAGGCCAAGGTCGAGGGCGAGATCCTCGAGGACGGCGTGGCGAGCGGTGTCTCCTACACCATCGGCTCCGGCGAGCTCCTCGACGGCATCGACGACGCCGTGAAGGGCCTGGAGGCCGGTGGCGAGGCCACCTTCACCTCCGAGCTCAAGGGCGGCTCCGCGGCCGGCAAGGAGGCCGAGGTCACCGTCAAGGTCTCCCAGGTCGCCGCGCGCGAGCTCCCCGAGCTGGACGACGACTTCGCGCAGCTCGCCTCCGAGTTCGACACCCTCGACGAGCTCAAGGCCGACAGCCGCAAGCGCCTCGAGAACATGAAGCAGTACGACCAGGCCACGCAGGCCCAGGAGCGCGTCCTGGAGAAGCTGCTCGAGCTGGTCGAGGTGCCCGTCCCCGAGAAGCTGCTCGAGGACGAGATCAACACCCGTAAGCACAACCTCGAGCACCACCAGCTCGGTCAGATGGGCCTCGACCTCGAGAAGTACCTGGAGATCCAGGGCAAGACGGTCGAGGAGTTCGAGACCGAGACCCGCGAGGCCGCGGTCAAGGGCATCAAGACCCAGTTCGTGCTCGACGAGCTCGTCAAGCAGGAGAAGCTCAACGTCAACCAGGAGGAGCTCACCGAGCACCTCATGCGCCGCGCCGCTTCCTCCGGCATGTCCCCCGACCAGTTCGCCCAGGCCGTCGTCGAGGGCGGCCAGGTCCCCCTCCTGGTCGGCGAGGTCGCCCGCGGCAAGGCCCTGGCCGTCGTCGTCGAGAAGGCCACGGTCAAGGACACCAACGGCGAGATCATCGACCTCGACGACGAGGACGAGGTCGAGCAGGCCACGGAGACGGTCGAACTCGCGGAGGCCGGCGACGCCGAAACCCCCGCCGAGGAGAAGACCGAGGGCTGAGCCCACGGCGCCAGATAGGTCGTACGGGAGGGCTCTTGGGTGGTGCGAAACCCAGGGGCCCTTCTGTCATGCGGCGAGCAAGCCCACCCAGGGGCGCGGGGAACTGCGCGACCAGCCACACCCCACCCGCACCCGCCCCCGTACCCGCACAATCACGGCGAGTAGCAACCGCCCCGCCAGCCGCAGGCTCTACGCCCCCGGCGAACACTCACCTCTCCGGGATTCCCCGAAGGGACCAGCGCGTTAGGGTCCATGAATAGGGGGCCAGAACCTCGGCCGAACCGCCGGAGGCCCCCGCAGGGATACGTGAAGACGGCCCGGCGCCGTCGTTTTAGACGAGCAGGTGGATACGTGACGAATCTGATGCCTACAGCCGCCGGCGAGCCTTCCTTCGGTGGCCTCGGCGACCAGGTCTACAACCGGCTGCTCAACGAGCGGATCATCTTCCTCGGCCAGCCGGTCGACGACGACATCGCGAACAAGATCACCGCGCAGCTGCTGCTCCTTGCCGCTGACCCGGACAAGGACATCAACCTCTACATCAACAGCCCCGGCGGCTCGATCACGGCCGGTATGGCGATCTACGACACCATGCAGTTCATCAAGAACGACGTGGTGACGATCGCGATGGGCCTCGCCGCCTCGATGGGCCAGTTCCTCCTCAGCGCGGGTACCCCGGGCAAGCGCTTCGCGCTCCCGAACGCCGAGATCCTGATCCACCAGCCCTCCGCAGGCCTCGCCGGTTCGGCCTCGGACATCAAGATCCACGCCGAGCGGCTGCTGCACACCAAGAAGAAGATGGCGGAGCTGACGTCCTTCCACACCGGCCAGAGCATCGAGCAGATCACCCGTGACTCCGACCGCGACCGGTGGTTCGACGCCGACGAGGCCAAGGAGTACGGCCTGATCGACGATGTCATCACGCACGCCGCGAGCTTGCCGGGCGGCGGCGGCACCGGGGCCTGAGGTCCCCGTGCAGCCCCCAGCCGACCGCCTCAGCCTTCTAGGAGACAGACAGTGAACGACTTCCCCGGCCGCGGCATGTACGACCGCGCACGCGCCGAGAGCACGGTGCCCGTCGCCGAGTCCCGGTACGTCATCCCCCGCTTCGTCGAGCGCACCTCGCAGGGCGTCCGCGAGTACGACCCGTACGCGAAGCTCTTCGAGGAGCGGGTGATCTTCCTCGGCGTGCAGATCGACGACGCCTCCGCCAACGACGTCATGGCGCAGCTGCTGTGCCTGGAGTCGATGGACCCCGACCGGGACATCTCGGTCTACATCAACAGCCCCGGTGGTTCCTTCACGGCGCTGACTGCGATCTACGACACGATGCAGTTCGTGAAGCCGGACATCCAGACGGTCTGCATGGGCCAGGCGGCCTCCGCCGCGGCCGTCCTGCTCGCGGCCGGCTCGCCCGGCAAGCGCATGGCGCTGCCGAACGCCCGCATCCTGATCCACCAGCCGTACAGCGAGACGGGCCGCGGTCAGGTCTCCGACCTGGAGATCGCCGCCAACGAGATCCTCCGGATGCGTGCACAGCTGGAGGAGATGCTGGCCAAGCACTCCACCACGCCGATCGAGAAGATCCGCGAGGACATCGAGCGCGACAAGATCCTCACGGCCGAGGACGCGCTGTCGTACGGCCTGATCGATCAGATCATCTCGACCCGGAAGATTAACAACGAATCGGTCCGCTGACGCGGAAGGCTGTATCGTCTGCCGCTCCTTGGCACGGTTCGGGACTGTGCACGACAAAGCGCGCGTGGAAGTGAACCGTGCCAAGGGGGGCCCGAACGAGGGCCCCGGCAAGGTACCGTCGGACATAAGGCAGCACCAGGAGCCGCTGGACCTAGGCGTCTCCCAGGCGAAGGGGAAGCACACCGTGGCACGCATCGGTGACGGCGGCGATCTGCTCAAGTGCTCGTTCTGCGGCAAGAGCCAGAAGCAGGTCAAGAAGCTCATCGCAGGCCCCGGTGTGTACATCTGCGACGAGTGCATCGATCTCTGCAACGAGATCATCGAGGAAGAACTCGCGGAGACCAGCGAGGTGCGCTGGGAGGAACTCCCCAAACCGCGCGAGATCTACGAGTTCCTCGAGGGCTATGTGGTCGGCCAGGAGGCCGCCAAGAAGGCGCTCTCCGTCGCGGTGTACAACCACTACAAGCGGGTCCAGGCCGGTGAGAACGGCGGCGCCCAAAGCCGCGAGGACGCCATCGAGTTGGCGAAGTCCAACATCCTGCTGCTCGGCCCCACGGGCTCCGGCAAGACCCTGCTGGCCCAGACCCTCGCGCGCATGCTCAACGTCCCGTTCGCCATCGCCGACGCGACGGCGCTGACGGAGGCCGGGTACGTCGGCGAGGACGTCGAGAACATCCTGCTGAAGCTCATCCAGGCGGCCGACTACGACGTCAAGAAGGCCGAGACCGGGATCATCTACATCGACGAGATCGACAAGGTGGCCCGCAAGAGCGAGAACCCGTCGATCACCAGGGATGTGAGCGGCGAGGGCGTCCAGCAGGCGCTGCTGAAGATCCTCGAAGGCACGACGGCCTCCGTACCGCCGCAGGGCGGGCGCAAGCACCCCCACCAGGAGTTCATCCAGATCGACACGACGAACGTCCTGTTCATCGTGGGCGGCGCCTTCGCCGGACTGGAGAAGATCATCGAGTCCCGGGCCGGCGCGAAGGGCATCGGCTTCGGCGCGACGATCCGCTCGAAGCGGGAGCTGCAGTCCAAGGACCAGTTCGAGGACGTCATGCCGGAGGACTTGGTCAAGTTCGGCATGATCCCCGAGTTCATCGGCCGCCTCCCCGTCATCACGAGCGTCCACAACCTGGACCGCGAGGCCCTGCTCCAGATCCTGATCGAGCCGCGCAACGCGCTCGTGAAGCAGTACGAGCGCCTCTTCGAACTCGACGGCGTGGAACTCGACTTCGAACGCGAGGCCCTCGAAGCCATCGCCGACCAGGCCATCCTCCGCCAGACCGGCGCCCGTGGCCTGCGCGCCATCATGGAGGAAGTCCTCCAGGGCGTGATGTACGAGATCCCGTCCCGCAAGGACGTCGCCCGCGTCGTCATCACCGCCGAGGTCGTCCACTCGAACGTCAACCCGACCCTGATCCCGCGCGACGCACGCGGGCGGGGCTCGGGCGAGCAGAAGTCGGCGTAGCCGCCGTACGCACACGGCAAGGGGCCCCGGTCAGCCGACCGGGGCCCCTTCGCTGTTGACGGAGACCGTCAGGCCTTGACGCGGATCTCGTCGCGGAGCTTCCTGGTGAGGTCGGCGGCGACGTCCTTCGTCATGCCCTTGCTGGCGTCACCGGGGGAGACCATGGTCATCGTGCTGTAGTCGGCCCAGGCACAGAACCAGTCGGTCTTCGCCTTCTGCGTCGCCAGGTCGGTGCCCTTGGCCGCCTGGCACTTCATCACCGCACCGTCGATCTCGACCGCTTCGGGCTCGCCGACCATCTCGGTCTTCGGGGCGGCCGTGCTGCTGCCCGAGGCCGAGGAGTTGTCCTGGGACTCCTTCTTGATCAGCGCGAAGAACTCGTCCAGGGACTTCTCGGGATCGGCGATCTCACCGTAGGCGCCGATGTAGGTGATGCCCTTGGCCGTCGCGATCTCGCTGGGGTCGGGCGCGGTGGAGGGGTCCTTGGGGTCGAAGTCGCTCAGGTCGGCCGTCGAGTAGATGCCGGAGACCGCGGTGCCGTTCTTGACGCCGCTCTTCGCCAGGTCCTCGGCCGTGTCCGTGCCGGAGCCCTCGGAGTCCTTGGTGAACAGCTTGTACTCGCTGAGCACCGTCTCCGGCGTCGTCAGCTTGTGCGCGCCGTCGTCCTCGATGCCGCCCCCGCCGCCGCCCCTGCCCCCGCCGACGGCGAAGAACGCGCCCACGCCGATCGCCGCCACGACGGCCACCGCGCCGATGATGAGGCCCGCCTTCTTCTTGCCGCCACCCGGAGCCGGCGGCTGCGGGGCGCCGTACGGGGCCTGTCCGTACGGCTGCTGCTGGCCGTAGGGCTGCTGCTGACCGTAGGGAGGGGTCTGGGGCGGGACGCCCTGCGGGGGCTGCTGGGGGTAGCCGTAACCGGGCTGGGCGGGCGGAGCCTGCTGGGGGTAGCCATAGCCGGGCTGGGGGGCCTGCGGCTGCTGGCCGTACGGACCCGGCTGGCCGTACGGTCCGGGCTGCTGGGGCTGCCCGCCGTACGGGCCCGGCTGGTTGTAGCTCATTTCTGGGTTCCCCTCCAGATGCTTATGTGTTCCCGACATCCTGGCGCAGGCACAGGGGCCGCACGGCATCGGGGGGCGCAGTGTTACAGAACAAACGCGTTTCGGGACACGCCCGCGACACCTCTAAACTGAGCGGGTGACCGAGAACGCTCAGCAGCAGCCACCAGCGCCCGACACCGAACTGCCGACCCAGTACGCGCCGGCCGATGTGGAGGGGCCGCTGTACGAGCGCTGGGTAGAACGGGGTTACTTCGAGGCGGACGAGAAGAGCGACAAGCCTCCGTACACCATCGTCATCCCGCCGCCCAACGTCACCGGCTCGCTCCACCTCGGGCACGCCTTCGAGCACACCCTCATCGACGCGCTGACCCGTCGTAAGCGCATGCAGGGGTACGAGACCCTGTGGCAGCCCGGCATGGACCACGCGGGCATCGCGACGCAGAACGTCGTCGAGCGCGAGCTGGGCAAGGAGGGCAAGTCCCGGCACGACCTGGGCCGTGAGGCCTTCGTCGAGCGGGTCTGGCAGTGGAAGGGCGAGTCCGGCGGGCAGATCTCCGGACAGATGCGGCGGCTCGGTGACGGTGTCGCCTGGTCGCGTGAGCGCTTCACGATGGACGAGGGCCTGTCCCAGGCCGTTCAGACCATCTTCAAGCGGCTCTACGACGACGAGCTGATCTACCGCGCCGAGCGCATCATCAACTGGTGCCCCCGGTGTCTGACCGCCATCTCCGACATCGAGGTCGAATACCAGGACGACGACGGTGAGTTGGTCTCCATGAAGTACGGGGACGGGGACGACACGATCGTCGTCGCCACCACCCGTGCCGAGACCATGCTCGGTGACACGGCCGTCGCCGTTCACCCCGAGGACGAGCGGTACAGGCACCTGGTCGGCAAGCTCATCAAGCTGCCGCTGACCGACCGTTCCATCCCGGTCGTCGCCGACGAGCACGTCGACCCCGAGTTCGGCACGGGCGCCGTCAAGGTCACCCCGGCCCACGACCCGAACGACTTCGAGATCGGCCAGCGGCACGACCTGCCCGCCATCACGATCATGGACGAGCGCGCGGTCATCACCGCTCACGGCCCTTTCCAGGGGCAAGACCGCCTGGAGGCCCGCTCCGCGATCGTCGCCGCGCTGCGCGCCGAGGGCCGCATCGTCGCCGAGAAGCGGCCGTACGTCCACTCCGTCGGCCACTGCTCGCGCTGCAAGACCACCATCGAGCCGCGCCTGTCCATGCAGTGGTGGGTCAAGGTCGGCCCGCTCGCCAAGGCCGCCGGCGACGCGGTCCGCGACGGCCGCGTCAAGATCCATCCGCAGGAGATGGAGAAGCGGTACTTCGACTGGGTCGACAACCTCCACGACTGGTGTATCTCGCGGCAGTTGTGGTGGGGTCACCGGATTCCCGTCTGGTACGGGCCCGATGGTGAAGTCGTCTGCGTCGGGCCGGACGACGAGACGCCCACCGGCGAGGGCTGGCACCAGGACACCGACGTCCTCGACACCTGGTTCTCCTCCGGCCTGTGGCCCTTCTCGACCCTCGGCTGGCCCGAACAGACCGAGTCGCTCGCGAAGTTCTACCCGAACTCCGTCCTGGTCACCGGCTACGACATCCTCTTCTTCTGGGTCGCCCGGATGATGATGTTCGGCCTGTACGCGATGGACGGCACCCCGCCGTTCCACACCATCGCCCTGCACGGCATGGTCCGCGACCAGTTCGGCAAGAAGATGTCGAAGTCCTTCGGCAACGCGGTCAACCCGCTGGACTGGATGGACAAGTACGGCTCCGACGCGCTCCGGTTCACGCTCGCGCGCGGCGCCAACCCCGGGACCGACGTCCCGATCGGCGAGGACTGGGTCCAGGGCTCCCGCAACTTCGCCAACAAGATCTGGAACGCGACGCGCTTCGCGCTGATGAACGGCGCGACGGTGGAAGGCCCGCTGCCTTCGCCGGAGCGGATGTCGGCGTCGGACCGCTGGATTCTGTCCCGCCTCAACTCCGTCGTCGCCGAAGTCGACGCGCTGTACGAGGACTTCCAGTTCGCGAAGCTCTCCGACGCGCTGTTCCACTTCGCGTGGGACGAGGTCTTCGACTGGTACGTCGAGCTGTCCAAGACCACGTTCAACACGGGCGGCGAGCCGGCGGAGGTCAGCAAGCGCGTCCTGGGCGAAGTCCTGGACGTCACCTTGAAGTTGCTGCACCCGGTCGTTCCCTTCGTCACGGAGACGCTGTGGACGACGCTGACGGGCGGCGAGTCCCTCGTGATCGCCGACTGGCCGAAGGACAGCGGCTTCCGTGACGCGGCCGCGGAGCGGGAGATCGGGGCGCTGCAGCAGCTCGTCACGGAGGTCCGCCGCTTCCGCAACGACCAGGGCCTCCAGCCGGGCCAGCGCGTCCCGGCCCGCCTGACCCTGGACGGCACGGGGCTCGCCCCGCACGAGCCGGCCATCCGCCAGCTGGGGCGCCTGCAGCCGGAGGGCGAGGGCTTCTCGGCGACGGCGACGCTGCCGGTCGCCGGGGCGACGGTCGCACTGGACCTCTCGGGCGCGATCGACGTGGCCGCGGAGCGCAAGCGTCTTGCCAAGGACCTGGCCGCCGCGGAGAAGGACAAGGCCCAGTCCAGCGCCAAGCTCGGCAACGAGGGGTTCCTCGCGAAGGCGCCGGATCATGTCGTCGAGAAGATCCGGGCGCGGCTCGTCAAGGCGGACGAGGACATCGCGCGGATCAAGGCGCAGCTGGATCGTCTGCCGGCCGCGTAAGGGTTTGTACGTTGCTGAAGGCCCCCGGAGCTGTTGAGCACCGGGGGCTTTTGGTTGCCGTAGGGGCGAGTCGCTCCCCAGCGCTGCAGGGTGCCTCCCCCACTCTCGGCTTCGCTCGAGCGGGGGGACCCCCAGCGCCCACCCGTGCCGCCCCAGCGGCACGACTGCCCGCAGGCTGGGTACGTAGACTGACCCCGTGAGTGAAAGCGACCCGTTCGACGAGATCGTCGCCGCCGAAACCGACCGCGACCCCGACCTCGCGGTCATCGAGGCCGGCAGCCGCACCCTGCGTACCCAGGGCGGCCCGCCGGAGGCAGCCGTGCCCGTGCGCCCCGAGGACCCCGAGGTCGACAAGGCCCTTCGTGAGGTCGAGGGGGAGCTGGCGACGCGTTGGGGCGAGACCAAGCTGGAGCCGTCGGTCGCCAGGATCTCCGCACTCATGGACGTCCTGGGCGAGCCGCAGCGCGCGTACCCCTCGATCCACATCACCGGCACCAACGGCAAGACCTCCACCGCCCGCATGATCGAGGCCCTGCTCGGCGCCTTCGAGCTGCGCACCGGCAGGTACACGAGCCCGCATGTGCAGTCGATCACCGAGCGGATCAGCCTGGACGGTGCGCCGATCTCCGCCGAGCGGTTCATCGAGACGTACCAGGACATCAAGCCGTACATCGAGATGGTGGACGGCCAGCAGGAGTTCCGGCTGTCGTTCTTCGAGGTGCTGACGGGCATGGCGTACTCCGCCTTCGCGGACGCGCCCGTCGATGTGGCGGTCGTCGAGGTCGGCATGGGCGGCTCCTGGGACGCCACAAATGTGATCGACGGTGACGTCGCCGTCGTCACCCCCATCGATCTCGATCACACCGACCGGCTCGGCGAGACGGCCGCCGCGATCGCAGGGGAGAAGTCCGGGATCGTCAAGCAGGACGCGACGGTGATCCTGGCGCAGCAGCCCGTCGAGGCGGCGCAGGTGATGCTGAAGAAGGCGGTCGAGGTCGACGCCACGGTGGCCCGCGAAGGGCTGGAGTTCGGGGTGGTCGCGCGGCAGGTCGCCGTCGGCGGGCAGCTGGTCACCCTGCGCGGGCTCGGCGGTGAGTACCCCGAGGTGTATCTGCCGCTGCACGGCCCCTACCAGGCGCACAACGCGGCCGTGGCGCTCGCCGCGGTAGAGGCGTTCTTCGGTGTCGGCGCGCAGCGTTCCGACCCGCTCGACATCGACCACGTCCGCAAGGCGTTCGCCTCCGTCGCCGCGCCGGGGCGGATGGAGGTCGTACGCCGTTCCCCGACCGTCGTCCTGGACGCGGCCCACAATCCTGCGGGCGCCCGCGCCACCGCCGAGGCGGTCGGGGAGGCTTTCGACTTCAGCCGGCTGATCGGGGTGGTCGGGGCGAGCGAGGACAAGAACGTGCGGGGGCTGCTGGAGGCCTTCGAGCCGATCTTCGCGGAGGTCGTCGTGACGCGGAACTCCAGCCATCGCGCGATGGACGCCGACGAGCTGGCCGCGATCGCCGTCGAGGTGTTCGGGGACGACCGGGTGCAGGTCGAGCCGCGGCTGCCGGACGCCCTGGAGGCCGCGATCACGCTGGCCGAGGAGGAGGGCGAGTTCGCCGGTGGCGGTGTGCTCGTCACCGGTTCCGTCATCACTGTCGGCGAGGCCCGGCTGCTGCTGGGGAAGGGCTGAATCCACGCATGCGTACGCTCTGTTCCTCGACCCTGATCGCCGAGCTGTTCGTCATCGGCTTCGCCGGTCTGGTCGCGATGAAGGACGACGATCTGTCCATGACCACGGTGTGGACGGTCAGCGGTATCGCGATGTTCCTGTGCCTGGTGCTGTGCGGCCTGGTGACCCGCCCCGGCGGCGTCGCCCTCGGCTGGGCCCTCCAGATCGCCCTCATCGCCTCCGGCTTCATCGTGCCGAGCATGTTCTTCCTGGGGGCGGTCTTCGCGGCGCTGTGGTGGGCCTCGGTGCACTACGGCCGGAAGATCGACGAGGCGAAGGCCAGATTCGCGGCAGCCCAGGCGGATCAGCCTGACGCTGCGTAACAAGCACCAGGTTGCGCCCCGTATGCTCAGAGCCTGGGTCCCACCCCCGGCCGGGCGCGCGACGCCTGGCACGCACGCTCGCCGCGTTGCCGAACCGCCCACGTGGCTCCGCCACGAGGGCGATCCGGCGCCTTGCGATCGCACGCACCAGACGCCGCGCGCTGATCCGGCCGGAGATGGGACCCAGGCTCCAACACCACCCCGCACAACCTTTGATTCAAAGGAGCTCGCTCGTGACCCAGCGCACCCTCGTCCTCCTCAAGCCTGACGCCGTACGTCGTGGCTTGACCGGCGAGATCATCGGCCGTATCGAGCGCAAGGCGGGCTGGCGGATCACCGCGCTGGAGCTGCGCACGCTGGACCAGGAGACTCTGGAGCAGCACTACGGCGAGCACAAGGGCAAGCCGTTCTACGAGCCGCTGGTGGAGTTCATGGCCTCGGGCCCGGTGGTGGCCATGATCGTCGAGGGTGAGCGGGTCATCGAGGGACTGCGTGCCCTGGCCGGCCCGACCGACCCGATCGCCGCCGCTCCCGGCTCCATCCGAGGTGACTACGGCGTGATCGTCCGGGAGAACCTGATCCACGCCTCCGACTCCGAGGAGTCCGCCGAGCGCGAGGTGAAGATCTTCTTCCCGGGCCGCTCCTGACCGTAGGCCCGTGCGTCACCGAGCCGTCACCTGAGGGCCCGTCAGTTCCGCCATGTCACCCTGCTTGACCTGGGACGGCTGGCTATTTCCCGTCGTCCCCCGGCATATGCGTGCCGATCGGGGGAACGAGAGCCCCCGATGGACCGTCTGAGGCAGCGAGGCGGCTCATCATCTGCTGACAATGGCGAAGACCCTCGCGCAGTGTTCGGGAAGGCGCGTCTACGATGGAAGCCTTCACGTCACAGCACCCACTTCGCCGTCCTGAAAAGCCCTCAAAAGCTCTGTGGGAAGGCCAGACGAATCCTGATGGGGAACTCAATGTCGTTCATCGGCCGTGACATGGCTGTCGACCTCGGGACCGCCAACACGCTGGTGTACGTCAGGGGTCGCGGGATCGTACTCAACGAGCCGTCCGTGGTCGCGATCAACACCAATACCGGTGGCATTCTCGCGGTCGGCGCCGAAGCGAAGAAGATGATCGGGCGCACGCCCGGCAACATCGTTGCCGTACGTCCGCTGAAGGACGGCGTGATCGCCGACTTCGAGATCACCGAGCGGATGCTCCGCTACTTCATTCTGAAGATCCACAAGCGGCGTTATCTGGCTCGTCCGCGGGTCGTCGTCTGTGTGCCCTCCGGCATCACGGGCGTCGAGCGCCGTGCCGTCATCGAGGCGTCGTCCCAGGCCGGCGCCCGCCAGGTGCACATCATCGAGGAGCCCATGGCGGCGGCCATCGGCTCCGGGCTGCCGGTCCACGAGGCCACGGGCAACATGGTGGTGGACATCGGCGGCGGCACCACGGAGGTCGCGGTCATCTCCCTCGGCGGCATCGTCACCGCCCAGTCCATCCGCGTGGCCGGCGACGAGCTGGACAACGCGATCATCCAGCACATCAAGAAGGAGTACTCGCTCCTGCTGGGTGAGCGGACGGCCGAACAGATCAAGATCACGATCGGTTCCGCGTACGAACTCGACGCCGACGAACACACCGAAATCCGCGGCCGGGACCTGGTCTCCGGGCTGCCCAAGACCGTCGTCATCTCGGCCGGCGAGGTGCGCAAGGCGATCGAGGAGCCGGTCAACGCCATCGTCGACGCCGTGAAGACGACCCTCGACAAATGCCCGCCCGAGCTGTCCGGCGACATCATGGACCGCGGAATCGTGCTCACCGGCGGCGGCGCTCTGCTACGCGGCCTCGACGAGCGGCTGCGCCGGGAGACCGGGATGCCGATCCATATCGCCGAGGATCCGCTGGACAGCGTGGCGCTCGGTTCCGGTAAGTGTGTCGAGGAGTTCGAGGCGTTGCAGCAGGTGCTCGACGCCCAGCCCCGCAGATGACGTAACTCTTCGATTCCGCCGTACGAGACGATCTCTTCTTGTACGGCGGATCGTTGATATAGAGACATAAGCTCACTCATAAACGCTGCTCTTCAACACCTGCACATTCCTAGAGGGAAGGCACGGCCGCCGCACGTGAGGGACACGAAAGAGAGCCGGCTGCTTCTGGTGCTGCTGATCGCCATCGCGTTCGCACTGATCACGGTGGACATCCGCGGCGGGGAGGACTCACCGGTCGACGGTGCGCGCCAGGGAGCGGCGGCCGTGTTCGGCCCGATCGAGGACGGCGTGTCGAGTGCGGTCGATCCGGTCGGCAACGCCGTCTCCGCGATCCGTGACTCCGGCGAGCGGCACGACCGGCTCGCCGCACTGGAGCAGGAGAACGCGGCCCTCAAGGCGAAGCTCGGCAGCGACGACCGCAACCGCAGCCGGCTGGCCCAGCTCGACAAGATGCTGAAGATCGCGGGCAAGGGCCAGTACGGCATCAAGGGCGCCGAGGTCATCGCCATAGGGGCGGCCCAGGGCTTCTCCTGGACCATCACCATCAACGCGGGCGCCAACGACGGCATCAAGCGCGACATGACCGTCCTCAACGGCGACGGCCTGGTCGGGCGGGTGACGACCCTCGGCCCCAACACCGCCACCGTGCTGCTCGCCAGCGACCCCGACTTCACCGTCGGCACCCGGATGGAAGCCAGCGACGAGCTCGGCTTCGCCTCCGGACAGGGTGACCGTCCGCTGCGCGTCGAACTCCTCAACGGCAAGGCCGAGGTGAAGAAGGGCGACCGGCTGGTCACCTTCGGCTCGCAGGCCGACAAGCCGTTCGTGCCCGGCGTCCCGGTCGGCGTGGTCTCCCGCGTCGACCCCTCCGGCGGCGACCTGACCCGCACGCTGTACGTCACGCCGTATGTCAGCTTCACCAAGCTCGACGTCGTCGGCGTGGTCGTCGAGACCCCGAAGCAGGATCCGCGCGACACGGTGCTGCCGGACAAGCCGCAGCCCAAACCCACGCCTACCGTGACGGTGACGGTCACGCCGTCCGCCGAAGCGCCCCTCGGCGGCCAGTACGAGCAAGAGCAGTAGGAGCTGAGTCATGCGTGTCAACCGGATCCTGCTCTCCTCCTCGCTCGTCGTCGTCGCCCTGGTGCTCCAGGTGAGCGTCCTCGCCCGCCTCCACCTCCCGGGCGCCGTCCCCGACCTGCTGCTGCTCACCGTCCTGGGCCTGGCCCTGGTGTACGGCCATGTCGGCGGCGCTCTCGTCGGCTTCGGCGCCGGTCTCCTCGCCGACCTCGCCCCGCCCGCCGACCACGCCGCCGGCCGCTACGCCATGGTGCTGTGCGTCATCGGCTATCTCGCCGGGCTCGTCAGACCGGAGAACGGCCGGCTGAAGTCGGCCACCGGCCCCATGGTCGTGGTCGCCGCGGCCGCCATCGGCTCCACCCTGCTGTACGCCGGAGTCGGCGCCCTCGTCGGCGACACCGCCGCCCGCCATGTCGGCCTCGGCAGCCTGCTGTTCACGGCCGCGCTGTACGACCTGCTGCTCGCCCCCTTCGTCGTCCCCGGGATCATGGCGCTGGCCCGACGCGCGGAGAACGATCCGCTCGCCGACACCACCTCGGCCGCCAAGTCCGACATCTCCACCGGCTGGCTCTCCTCCGGCACCGGTCTGCGCATCGGCGGCCAGCGAGGCGGCCTCAAGGTGAAGGCGGCCCGCGCACGGGTGGCCCGCGCCGGACGCATCAAGGGGGTCAAGCGACTGTGATCCAAGGGGACTTGAGCGCCCCGAAGGGGCGCGGGGCTGTGACATATGCGGCTCCGCCGCGTGGGCGCGACAAGCCACGACGGCGCCGCAGCCGATCAACAGTCCATCGCGGAGCGGGGAGGCTGCAGTGACCAACATCCCGGAGACCGGCCGGACGCCACGCGTGCAGATCCGGCTCGTCGTCATCCAGATCCTCGTCCTCTCCCTGCTCGGCACCCTCGGCGGACGCCTGTGGTACCTGCAGATCCGCGAGGGCGACGAGTACGCCAAGGAGGCGTCCGGCAACCACGTCCAGCAGGTCGTCCAGCCCGCCGTACGCGGCTCGATCCTGGACGCGCGCGGAGTCGCCCTCGCGGACAACGAGACACGGCTCGTGGTGTCCGCCTCGCGCACCGAGCTGCTGAAGATGAAGGACGACGGCAAGGCCGTCCTCACCAAGCTCGCGGGCGTCCTGGGCATGAAGCCCAAGGAGGTCATGGACAAGGTCCGGCTGTGCGACGCGAAGACGCCGCAGCCCTGCTGGAACGGCTCGCCGTACCAGCCGATTCCCGTCACCGACGAGGCCACGCCCCGCCAGGCCCTGCAGATCCGTGAGCGCACCGAGGACTTCCCCGGCATCACCGCCGAGCCGCAGGCCGTACGCCGGTACACCAGCCCCGGCGCGGCCAACGCCGCGCAGGTGCTCGGCTACCTCTCCCCGGTCACCGACGAGGAGATCACCAAGGCACAGGACACCGACTCGCCCTATCTGCGCTCCGACCAGGTCGGCCGCTCGGGCCTGGAGCGGGCGTACGACAAGGAGCTGCGCGGCAAGGCCGGCGTCACCCGCTACGAGGTCGACAACCTCGGCCGTGTCATCGGCCAGGCCGAGGCCGACGAGGCCCAGCCCGGCGACAACCTCGTCACCAGCATCGACGCCCGGGTCCAGCGGGTCGCCGAGTACGAGCTGAACGAGGCGATGAAGAAGGCCCGCGACGTGTTCGACGACAACACCGGCGAGAACTACAAGGCGGACTCCGGTGCCGTCATCGTGATGGAGGCCAAGACCGGCCGCCTCGTCGCCATGGCGTCCAACCCGACGTACGACCCGAACGCCTGGGTCGGCGGTATCTCCGCCAAGGACTACACGCGGCTCACCGGCAAGTCCTCCAACTACCCGCTGCTGAACCGGGCCATACAGGGTCAGGCCGCGCCCGGCTCGATCTTCAAGGTGGTCTCCACGGCCGCCGCGGTCGAGGCCGGCTACCCGTTCGACGGCAACTACGAATGCTCCAGCTCCTACTCCGTCGGCGGCCAGGTCTTCAAGAACTTCGAGTCGCAGAGCTACGGCCCGATCGATCTGGGCCGTGCCCTGGAGGTCTCCTGCGACACCGTCTTCTACCGGCTCGCGCACAGCGAGTGGCAGAAGGACGGCGGCATCAACCCCAAGAAGGGTGAGCCCAAGGACCACTTCTACAAGGCCGCCCACCAGTTCGGCCTCGGCAAGGAGACCGGCATCGACCTGCCCAACGAGGTCACCGGCCGCGTCCCCGACCGCCAGTGGAAGCAGTCGTACTGGGAGGCCAACAAGGACGCCTGGTGCAAGACGGGGAAGAAGAACGGCAGTTACGTCGAGAAGATCTCGTACGAGAACTGCCTCGAGGGCAACAAGATGCGCGCCGGTGACGAGATCAACTACTCCATCGGCCAGGGCGACACCCTCGTGACCCCGATCCAGATGGCCACCGTCTACGGGGCCATCGCCAACGGCGGCACCCTGTACGACCCGACCGTCGGCAAGGCGATCATCAGCGCCGACGGCAAGACCGTCTCGCCGATCAAGCCCAGCGCGCACGGCAAGCTGCCCGTCAGCGGGAAGACCCTCGCCGAGATGAACGATGCCCTGGCCGGCGTCGCCACCCGCGGTACCGCCGCCTGGCGGTTCGGCGGCTGGCCGCAGGACAAGATCCCGATGCACGCCAAGACCGGTACCGCCGAGGTCTACGGCAAGCAGACGACGTCGTGGTTCGCGACGTACACCAAGGATTACTCGGTCGTCATGACGATCTCCCAGGGTGGTACGGGTTCCGGCGCCTCGGGTCCGGCCGTCCGCAACATCTACGACGCGCTGTACGGCGTCTCCGACGACGGTCAGATCAACCCGAAGAACGCGCTGCTGCCCACCCCGCAGAAGAGCCTGCCGAAGATCAAGACGGACGGTTCGATCACCGCGCCCAAGGTCAAGGGGGACCCGGCGAAGGAGCAGCAGGCCAGCCAGAAGGGGGCGGCCGAGCCGGACGGGGCCCAGCAGGCGGCGACCGTACAGACGCCGGCGACGGGCAACCGTGACACCCGCAGACGGCAGCGGCGTCTCAGGAGGCGCACATGACCGGCAACAGCTTCTCCGTCTCCGGGTACGGTCCCAAGCGCGCGGGCTGGACCCGGCTGTTCGCCCGTGACTCCCTCGCCCGCCGGCTCGACTGGCCGATACTGCTGTCGGCCGTCGCGCTGTCGCTGATCGGCGCGGCCCTCGTCTACTCGGCGACCCGCAACCGCACCGAGATCAACGAGGGCGACCCGTACTACTTCCTGGTCCGGCATCTGCTCAACACCGGCATCGGCTTCGCCCTGATGATCGGCACGGTCTGGCTCGGCCACCGCACCCTGCGCGGGGCCGTGCCGATCCTGTACGGCCTCTCGGTGTTCCTGGTGCTGCTGGTGCTCACCCCGCTCGGCGCGACCATCAACGGCGCCCACGCCTGGCTCGTCCTCGGCGCCGGATTCTCGCTCCAGCCCTCGGAGTTCGTGAAGGTCACGATCATCCTCGGCATGGCGATGCTGCTGGCGGCGCGGGTGGACGCGGGCGACAAGCAGTACCCGGACCATCGCACGGTCCTGCAGGCCCTCGGCCTGGCCACCGTGCCGATACTGATCGTGCTGCTCATGCCCGACCTCGGCTCGGTCATGGTCATGGTCATCATCGTGCTGGGCGTGCTGCTGGCCTCCGGCGCCTCCAACCGCTGGGTCTTCGGGCTGCTCGGCGTCGGCGTCGCGGGCGCGATCGCGGTCTGGCAGCTGGGCGTGCTGGACGAGTACCAGATCAACCGCTTCGCCGCCTTCGCCAACCCGGAGCTGGACCCGGCGGGCGTCGGCTACAACACCAACCAGGCCCGGATCGCGATCGGTTCGGGCGGACTGACGGGCTCGGGCCTGTTCAACGGCTCGCAGACCACCGGCCAGTTCGTGCCGGAGCAGCAGACCGACTTCGTGTTCACGGTCGCGGGGGAGGAGCTGGGCTTCGTCGGCGGTGTCCTGATCATCGCGCTGCTGGGCGTGGTGCTGTGGCGCGCGTGCCGGATCGCCCGTGAGACGACCGAGCTGTACGGCACGATCGTCGCCGCCGGGATCATCGCCTGGTTCGCCTTCCAGTCCTTCGAGAACATCGGGATGACGCTCGGGATCATGCCGGTGGCGGGGCTGCCGCTGCCCTTTGTGTCGTACGGCGGTTCGTCCATGTTCGCGGTGTGGGTGGCCGTGGGACTGCTGCAGTCGATTCGGGTGCAACGGCCCATGTCGGCGTAAGTCATTCAACCTTCCGGAACCCTGACGTTCATTCACGATTCACCTCCTGTAGGCACTGTCATCTGATTCCGACTGCCACTAGATTCGGTCCATGGCGGACACGAAGCGCGAAATCGAGCGCAAGTACGAATCCGACGAGAGTGGTCTGCCCGACCTCACCGGCGTCGCCGGAGTCGCGGCCGTCATGGACAAAGGTGTCGCCGAACTCGACGCCACCTACTACGACACGGTCGACACCCGCCTCGCGGCGGCCTCGATCACCCTGCGCCGCAGGACCGGCGGCTCGGACGCCGGCTGGCATCTGAAGTTCCCGGTCGGCCCCGGGGTCCGTGACGAGATCCAGGCCCCCCTCTCCGACACCCTGCCGCGCAACCTCGCCGGGCTCGTCCGCTCCCGCGTCCGGGACTCCGACCTGGTCCCCGTCGTCCGCCTCCGCTCCGCCCGCGACGTGCGCGACCTCCTGGACGCCGACGGCCGCCTGCTCGCCGAGGTCAGCGTCGACGCCGTACGCGCCGAGCGGCTCACCGAGGGCGGCGGCACCGCCCAGTGGACCGAGATCGAGGTGGAACTCGCCGACGGCGGCGACCCGGCCTTCCTCGACAAGGTGGAGAAACGACTCCGCAAAGCGGGCGTACGACCGTCCGCATCGCCCTCCAAACTGGCGCGCGCCATGGCCGACACGGCCCCCAAGAAGAAGCGGCGCAAGGAGAAGCAGGCCCCCGCGACCGCCGCGCCCCGGACCGCCGGGGACCATGTGCTGGCCTATCTGCGGGCCCAGCGGGACGCGATCGTCGAGCTCGACCCGGCCGTCCGGCGGGACGTGTACGACTCCGTGCACCGCCTGCGCGTCGCCACCCGCCGGATGCGCAGCGCCTTCAGGTCGTACGGCAAAGTCCTCGACCGCACCGTCACCGACCCGATCGGCGACGAGCTGAAATGGCTCGCCGGCGAGCTGGGCGTCGACCGCGACCAGGAGGTGCTGACCGAGCGCCTCACCGCCGCGCTGGACGAACTGCCCAGGACCCTGGCGTCCGGCCCCGTCCGCACCCGGCTGCGCACCTGGTCCCACGCCCGGCGCGGCGGCTCCCGGCGGCGGCTGATCGCCGTACTGGACGGGAAGCGCTACCTCGCGCTGCTGGAGACCCTCGACGCGCTGATCGCCGACCCGCCCCTGCTGGCAGCGGCGGCCGGCAGCCCGGAGAAGGTGATCGGGAAGGCCGTACGCAAGGACTTCTCGAGGGTGTCCGCGCTGGTCGAGGAAGGCCTCCGTCTGCCGTCGGGCCATGACCGCGACGTCCCGCTGCACGAGGCGCGGAAGGAGGCGAAGCGGACCCGCTACTCGGCCGAGTCCGCGGTCCCGGCACTCGGCGATCCGGCCACCGCCCTGCTGAACTCGATGAAGTCCCTGCAGAACCTGCTCGGCGACCACCAGGACAGCGTGATGGCCCGGGAGGCCCTGCGGGAGCTCGCGCAGCAGGCGCACGCCGCGGGGGAGAGCGCCTTCACCTACGGGCTGCTGTACGGACGCGAGGAGCAGCGCGCCGCCGCGGACGAGGCGGAGCTGCCCGAGCTCTGGGCCGAGATCAAGGCCCGGACGGACAGCTGGGTGGGCGGGGGAGGTCGTCGGCCGCGTTAGGCTGGATGGTCACCCCTGTCAGTACCGTCCAGCCCACGAAGGTTCGCGAGATGCCCTCCGAAGTCGCTGCGGCCGCAGAGTCCGTGTTCCCGCAGCTCGAAGCTCTGCTCCCCCATGTGCAGAAGCCGATCCAGTACGTCGGCGGAGAGCTCAACTCCACGGTCAAGCCGTGGGAGTCGTGCGACGTCCGCTGGGCCCTGATGTACCCGGACGCGTACGAGGTCGGGCTGCCCAACCAGGGCGTCATGATCCTCTACGAGGTCCTGAACGAACAGCAGGGCGTCCTCGCCGAGCGCACCTACAGCGTCTGGCCGGACCTGGAGGCGCTGATGCGGGAGCACGATGTCCCGCAGTTCACGGTGGACAGCCACCGGCCGGTGAAGGCCTTCGACGTCTTCGGCCTCTCCTTCTCCACGGAGCTCGGCTACACGAACATGCTGACGGCCCTGGACCTGGCGGGCATCCCGCTGGAGTCGAAGGACCGCGGCCTCGACGACCCGATCGTCCTGGCCGGCGGCCACGCCGCCTTCAACCCCGAGCCGATTGCCGACTTCATCGACGCGGCGATCATCGGCGACGGCGAGCAGGCCGTGCTCGACATGACGCGGATCATCCGCGAGTGGAAGGCGGAGGGGCGCCCCGGCGGCCGCGAGGAGGTCCTCTTCCGCCTCGCGAAGACGGGCGGTGTGTACATCCCGGCCTTCTACGACGTCGAGTACCTCCCCGACGGCCGCATCGCCCGCGTCGTCCCCAACAAGTCGGGTGTCCCGTGGCGTGTGTCCAAGCACACGGTGATGGACCTGGACGAGTGGCCGTACCCCAAGCAGCCCCTCGTCCCGCTCGCGGAGACCGTCCACGAGCGTATGTCGGTGGAGATCTTCCGCGGCTGCACCCGCGGCTGCCGCTTCTGCCAGGCGGGCATGATCACCCGCCCGGTCCGTGAGCGTTCCATCACGGGCATCGGCGAGATGGTCGACAAGGGCCTGAAGGCGACGGGCTTCGAGGAGGTGGGCCTTCTCTCGTTGTCGAGCGCCGACCACTCGGAGATCGGCGACATCGCGAAGGGCCTCGCGGACCGCTACGAGGAGGACAAGATCGGCTTGTCCCTCCCCTCGACCCGTGTCGACGCCTTCAACGTCGACCTGGCGAACGAGCTGACGCGCAACGGCCGCCGCTCCGGCCTCACCTTCGCCCCCGAGGGCGGCTCGGAACGCCTGCGCAAGGTCATCAACAAGATGGTCTCGGAAGAGGACCTGATCCGGACGGTGGCGACGGCGTACGGCAACGGCTGGCGCCAGGTGAAGCTGTACTTCATGTGCGGCCTGCCGACCGAGACGGACGACGACGTCCTCCAGATCGCCGACATGGCGATGAACGTGATCCAGAAGGGCCGCGAGGTCTCGGGCCAGAACGACATCCGCTGCACGGTCTCGATCGGGGGCTTCGTCCCCAAGCCCCACACCCCCTTCCAGTGGGCCCCCCAGCTCTCCGCCGAGGAGACGGACGCCCGCCTCGAGAAGCTCCGCGACAAGATCCGCGGTGACAAGAAGTACGGCCGCTCGATCGGCTTCCGCTACCACGACGGCAAGCCGGGCATCGTGGAGGGCTTGTTGTCCCGCGGCGACCGCCGCATCGGCGCGGTCATCCGCGCGGTCTACGAGGACGGCGGCCGCTTCGACGGCTGGCGCGAACACTTCTCCTACGACCGCTGGATGCAGTCCGCCGCCAAGGCGCTGGCTCCCTTCGGCGTCGACGTCGACTGGTACACCACCCGCGAACGCACCTACGAGGAAGTCCTCCCCTGGGACCACCTCGACTCGGGCCTGGACAAGGACTGGCTCTGGGAGGACTGGCAGGACTCCCTCGACGAGACGGAGGTCGAGGACTGCCGGTGGACGCCGTGCTTCGATTGCGGGGTGTGTCCGCAGCTGGACACGTCCATTCAAATCGGGCCTACGGGGAAGAAGTTGCTGCCGCTGACGGTCAAGAAGTCTGAGACTGCCGCCAGCGGACACACTCACTGAATCCGTCTACGCAGGCCGTCGACGTGGTTCAGAGGCCCACGCGCGTGAAGGTCAGGTGCGTGACCCCGGTGGGCGAGGAGGCGGACTCGATCTTGTAGTCCTCCTCGGTGGCCTCCAGTCCGTCCCAGAGGCGGACGCCTCGGCCGAGGAGGATCGGGGTCACCACGACGTGCATGTGGTCGATGAGGCCGGCGGCGAGGAAGTCGCGGATCACGGTGGGGCCGCCGCCGATGCGTACGTCCTGGCCGTCCGCGGCCTCGCGGGCCGTCTCCAGTGCCTTGGCGGGCGACGTGTCGAGGAAGTGGAAGGTCGTGCCGCCTTCCATCTCGATCGGCGGGCGCGTGTGGTGGGTGAGGATGAACGTCGGTGTGTGGAACGGCGGGTTGGGCCCCCACCACCCCTTCCAGTCCGGGTCCTCGTGCCATCCGGGGTAGCCGAACTTGCCGGCGCCCATGATCTCGGCACCGACCCCGGGCTCGAACTGCCGCGCGAAGGCGTCGTCGAGCCCGCGGGTCCCGCCGGGCCGGCCGGTCATGTTGTGCCAGAACCCGGTGGTGAACATCCACTCGTGCAGCCTTTCGCCGGCGTGGCCGAACGGTGCGTCATGGCTCAGACCGTCACCGGTACCGAAGCCGTCGAGGGAGATGGAGAAGTTGTGGACACGGGCGAGCGACATGGCTGGTGCTCCTTTGCGTCAGCTTTCGTTGTGTCAGCTCTTCATGAAGCGATGATGGCCGTCCCGGTGCCATGACGTCTAATGTCATTTCTTCCCAGGTCTCATAGATAGAATTGATCCATGCTGAGCCTGACGCATCTCAAGGTGCTGGAGGCGGTCGCCCGTCATGGATCGGTGACCGAGGCGGCGAAGGAACTGCACTACTCCCAGCCGTCGGTCAGCCACCACCTGGGGCGGCTGGAAGCAGCCACCGGAGCCAGGCTCATCCAAAGGGCTGGCCGCGGTATCCGGCTCACCCCCGAAGGCGAACTCCTCGCCCAACGGGCGACCGAGATACTCGGTCGCGTCGACGCCGCATCGGTCGAATTGGCCGCCCGCGTGGGTCTTCGCGCCGGACGGGTACGGCTCGCCGGTTTCCAGACCGTCCTCAGCACGCTCGTACCGAGGGCCGCCGCCGAACTGTCCCGTGCGTACCCGGGCATCGAACTGAACCTCGTCGACGCCCACCCGGTCGAGGGCCTGCAGATGCTGCGTTCCGGGCACGTCGACATCGCCTTGATCTTCCGGCACGCCGACACTCCGCTGGAGGAGGAGGGAATCCGGCTCATCCACCTGCTGGACGACCCCCTCTATCTCATCAGCGATCAGCCTCATCCGCGTCTCGAAGACCACCGTGACTCCGCCTGGGTCGGCGGCTGCGAGCGCTGCCGAGCCGCCACGGTCACGGCATGCGAACGCGCCGGCTTCTCCCCGCGCATCGCCTACTCCTGCGACGACACGGTCGTCGCCCAGGCGCTGGTGGCCGCCGGGATGGGTGTCGCCATCCTCAACGGACTCGCGCTGCGGGCTCACCGGGCGCCGGGCATCCACACCACACAGCTCACCGGCAACACCCGCCGGATCTACGCCGCCACGTACGGCGACCCGCCGGACCCGCCCGCCACCACCGCGCTGATCGAGATCCTCGCAGCCCCGGGTACGGCCGCCTCCAGTTTCGGACCGTGACGCTAACTGCATCCGGACGGCCTGTTGCAGCGTCTACGCAGGTATGGATCTCGAGAAGTCACCCCCGCCGCAGCAGCAGAACCCCGAGGGGTGCCTTGTCGTCGCGATTCGGATTCCCGTACGGATCGTGGTGCTTGTGCTGGTCGTGCCGGTACGAATGGTGTGGGACGGGCTGGTCGTCGCCGGGCGGTTCCTGAACGACACGGTGTTCCGGCCGCTCGGGCGGGCGCTGCTGTGGGTGGGGCGGGCGGTCTTCGTGTGGCCGTTCGTGGGGTTGTGGCGGTATGTCGTCGTGCCCCTCGGCAGGGGGCTGGCATGGCTCGGGAACGTGCTCGTCGTCGTGCCGTGTGTGTGGCTGTACCGATATGTGCTGACTCCGGTCGGGCATGCGATCGCCTGGGTGGCCCGGGGGATCGGAGCCGGTCTCGCGTGGATCTACGTACGGCTGCTGACGCCTCTCGGGCACGGGTTCATGTGGGTGCTCAGGGGCATCGGGACGGTGCTTGCCGCCATCGCGGTCGGTGCGTACGGCGTCGTGGCCTGGCTGGTCCGGTATCTGCTCGTCGTACCTGCTCTGTGGCTGTACGAGTGGGTCCTCACGCCCGTCGGACGGGCCATCGCGTGGTGCGTGAACGGGATCGTCCGGGGCATCGGTGCGGCCCTCTACTGGACCGCGCGGATTCTGATCGTGCTGCCCGCCGTCGGATTGTGGCGGTACATCCTCGCGCCCGTCGGCCGGGTGCTCGCCGTCATCGGGCGGGAGATCGGGGAGGCGCTCGGGCATGCGTGGCGGGTGGCGGGGCGGATCTCGCGGGCCGTGGGGCGGTTCCTGGGGACGCTGCTGCGGTGGATCTTCGTGGAGCCGGTGCGGTGGGTGTACCGGAGTGTGCTGACGCCGGTGGGGCATGTGGTGCGGGACGCCGTGCTGCGGCCCGCCGCCGGGGCCGCGCGCGCTGTGGGGCGGGTCGCCCGGCAGGCGCTGGAATCCGCGCGGGAGTCCGTGCGGCGGGCCAGGGCCGACGTCCGGCAGATGCTGTTCGGCAGGCCGCCGGAGCCGGAGGAGGTCGTACGGCGGGAACCTGCGGGCGCCGAGACACGTACTCTTGGTAGCAGTACGACCGCTCTCACGAAGGACTGAACGACACTGGGCAAGCGACAGCCCGAAGGCCCGCCGCCCGCACCCGCGGTGCAGCGCATCCGACTGCGCTACACCAAGCGCGGCCGCCTCCGGTTCACCAGCCACCGTGACTTCCAGCGCGCCTTCGAGCGTGCGCTGCGCCGAGCCGAGGTGCCGATGGCGTACTCGGCGGGGTTCACGCCGCATCCGAAGGTGTCGTACGCCAATGCCGCACCCACCGGCACTGGCAGTGAGGCGGAGTACCTGGAGATCGCGCTCACCGAGGCGCGCGACCCGGAGAAGCTGAGGGTTCTGCTCGACGAGTCGATGCCCGCCGGGCTCGACATCATCGAGGCGGTCGAGTCCCGCACCTCGGGGCTCGCCGACCGGCTCACGGCATCCGAATGGGAGCTGCGGCTCGACGGAGTGGACCCGGCCGACGCCGAGCGCGCGGTCCGGGCCTTCACCGCCGCCGAGTCCGTGGAGGTCCAGCGGAGAACCAAGAACGGCCTACGGACCTTCGACGCCCGCCCGGCGGTCGTCAGCCTTGAAACGCACAGTTCGGCAGCTGATAGGCCGACCGACCAGCCCTGTGCGATACTGCGGCTGGTTGTTCGGCACGTGACGCCTGCCGTACGACCCGACGACGTCCTGTCCGGTCTCCGCGCCGTGGCCGACCTGGCGCCGCCGGTCCCCGCAGGGGTGACCAGGCTGGCGCAGGGGCTGTTCGATGAAGAGACCGGCACGGTGACCGACCCGCTCGCGCCCGACCGCGAGGCAGACACGGCCCCCCCATCGGCCGAACCATCGTCTGCCGCCGCGAAGGCGCCGGCGTAAGGAAGGTTCCGCGTAGGACGGACGTCGTAGCGCCGCCCTGGTACTCGGGAGCCACCTGGGTCGGGCAGCGCACCGACCACAAGACTTTCGCCAGGCCGTACGCAAATCGGCGTACGGAACCGGCGAGACAGGACACAGAGAGCTCCCGAGCGGCGCCCGCGCCCCGGACGGCGGCACCGCGCATCGCGCGAGCCGCGGACGTCACCGGCATCCACGCCGGACCAGGTGCGGCGCCCGGGAGCCTGACGGGAGAAACCCCCGCATGCTCGAGCCGACCGAACCGAACGAGTCCGTCACGGACTCCGAACCGAACACCCCCAGCGACACCCTGCCGCCGCGTCGTCGGCGCCGTGCCGCTTCCCGCCCGGCGGGATCGCCCGCCGGCACCACAGAGGCCGCGGCGGAGACCGTCGCGCCGGCCATACCGGCCGTGGCCGAGTCCGCCGACCTTGCCGAAGAGGCGGTCGGGGCCGGTGCGCCCGAGGCGAGCGTCGTGAGTGACGTGACCGAGAACATCGAAGAGGCCGCGGCGGTTGCGGCGGCCGAAGAGACTGAAGAGGCCGGAGACGCCGTGATGGCTGAAGAGGCCGCTGAGGTCGCACAGGCTCAAGAGGCTGAGACGCCTGCTGAGGCCGCGGAGACGGCCGCGCCCGCCGGTCGTACGCGTCGCCGTGCTGTCCGCCGTGCGTCGGCGCCTGCCGGGGCTCCGGCGGCGGCCGAGGCCGCCGAGACCGTCGTACCGGCCACCGAGACCGTCGAGCCAGCTGCCGACGTGACCGCCGAGCCGGCTGCGGAGGCTGTCGAGGAGGCCGCTCCGCCCCGTGCGCGTCGGCGTGCCACTCGGCGGGTGTCCGCGCCCGCCGCCGCTCCTGCGGAGGTGGAGTCCACCGAGACGGCGGAGGCGCCCGCCGCTGAGGCGGAGACGGTCGCCGAAGTCGCCGAGGAGGCCGCCCCGCGTCGTGCGCGTCGCCGGGCCACCCGGCGCGTGACCGCCGCCGAGTCCGCCGTAGAGGCTGCTCCCGCTGAGGCGGAGAAGGTCGCCGAGGAGGTCGCGGAAGAGCCGCGTGCCGCGGAGAAGCCCGTCGCCGAGGCTGCCGAAGGGACTTCCCCCAAGCGTTCGCGTCGCCGTTCCGCGCGTGCGGCCGCCGTCGGGTTCGCTGAGCCCGCGCAGCCTGCCGCGGCGGAGGGCGCCGAGGGCGAGGAAGAGAAGACGCGTCGGCCGAGGCGGCCGGTCGCGCCGGTGTTCCAGGCGCCCGTTTTCACCGAGCCGAAGTTCCAGACGCCCCAGCGGGCTGCCGCCGAGGCGGCCGCGGAGGCCGAGGTCGTGGAGCCCGAGGAGTTCCCGGAGGAGGAGCCGGCCGGGACGCGTCGTCGGCGTCGGCGCCGTGGGGCTGCCTTCGCTGAGGAGGCCGAGCCGCAGGCCGCCGCCGAGACCGCCGTGGAGGACGCGGCGGACGAGGCCGAGGAGCAGGCCGAGGACACCGTCGACAGTGACGAGGCCGAGGAGACCGGCTCGCGTCGTCGCCGTCGTCGTGGCGGGCGTCGCCGTCGCCGTGGTGAGTCCGCGGAGTCGGGCGGCGAGGACGAGTCGGAGGAGACCGAGGAGGTCGCCGCCGAGCAGGCCGTGCAGGACGCCGAGGACACCGCCGAGCAGGTCGAGGAAGACGAGGAAGAGGCCGAGGGCCGCGAGGAGCAGGGCGGTGGGTCCGGCGGCTCCAGCAGCAGCCGTCGCCGGCGCCGTCGTCGCCGTCGCTCCGGTGACGGCGGGGATGCCGGTGAGCTGTCCGACGACGACCCCGAGCGCACCGTCGTCAAGGTCCGCGAGCCCCGCCCGAAGGCCGAGCCGTCCGACGAGGTGCAGTCCATCAAGGGCTCCACGCGTCTGGAGGCCAAGAAGCAGCGCCGCCGTGAAGGCCGTGAGCAGGGGCGCCGCCGCGTCCCGATCATCACCGAGGCCGAGTTCCTGGCCCGCCGCGAGGCCGTCGAGCGCGTCATGGTCGTCCGGCAGAGCGGTGAGCGTACGCAGATCGGCGTCCTGGAGGACGGCGTGCTCGTCGAGCACTACGTCAACAAGGAGCAGGCGACCTCGTACGTCGGCAATGTGTATCTCGGCAAGGTGCAGAACGTCCTGCCCTCGATGGAGGCCGCCTTCATCGACATCGGCAAGGGCCGCAACGCCGTGCTCTATGCCGGTGAGGTCAACTTCGAGGCGCTCGGCATGGCGAACGGGCCGCGGCGCATCGAGTCCGCGCTGAAGTCGGGCCAGTCCGTCCTCGTGCAGGTCACCAAGGACCCGATCGGACACAAGGGCGCCCGGCTCACCAGCCAGGTCTCCCTCCCGGGCCGCTACCTCGTGTACGTCCCCGAGGGCTCCATGACCGGCATCAGCCGCAAGCTGCCCGACACCGAGCGGGCGCGGCTGAAGACCATCCTCAAGAAGATCGTCCCCGAGGACGCGGGCGTCATCGTGCGCACCGCCGCCGAGGGCGCGAGCGAGGACGAGCTGCGCCGGGACGTCGAGCGGCTGCAGGCGCAGTGGGAGGACATCCAGAAGAAGGCCAAGAGCGGCAACGCGCCGACGCTGCTGTACGGCGAGCCGGACATGACCGTCCGCGTCGTCCGCGACATCTTCAACGAGGACTTCACCAAGGTCATCGTCAGCGGTGACGAGGCCTGGGACACCGTCCACGGGTACGTCGCCCATGTCGCGCCCGATCTCGCGGACCGGCTGCAGAGGTGGACCTCCGAGGTCGACGTCTTCGCCACGTACCGGATCGACGAGCAGCTGATGAAGGCCCTCGACCGCAAGGTCTGGCTGCCCAGCGGCGGTTCGCTGGTGATCGACAAGACCGAAGCGATGATCGTGATCGACGTCAACACCGGCAAGTTCACCGGTCAGGGCGGCAACCTCGAAGAGACCGTGACCAGGAACAACCTGGAGGCGGCCGAGGAGATCGTGCGCCAGCTGCGGCTGCGGGACCTCGGCGGCATCGTCGTCATCGACTTCATCGACATGGTGCTGGAGAGCAACCGGGACCTGGTGCTGCGGCGCTTGCTGGAGTGCCTGGGCCGGGACCGTACGAAGCACCAGGTGGCGGAAGTGACCTCGCTGGGTCTGGTACAGATGACCCGTAAGCGGGTCGGACAGGGGCTGCTGGAGTCCTTCTCGGAGACCTGCGTCCACTGCAACGGGCGCGGTGTCATCGTGCACATGGAGCAGCCGACCTCCACCGGAGGCGGCGGCAAGCGCCGTAAGCGCGGGCGTGGCGGTGACGGGCAGGTCCACGAGCACGAGGCCGCGGCCGTCGTCGAGGGCGCCGAGGTCTTCGAGACCGTCGAGCAGGAGGCGGAGAGCGAGGCCGAGGTGGCCGCCGAGGTCGCCGAGCCGGTCGCGCTGACCGCTCCCGAGTACGCGCCGGACGAGGAGCTGTACAGCAGCGTCGCCGAGGCGGAGGCCGCGGTCGGGCGAGGCCGTTCGCGGCGCCGGGCCGGCCGTCGGGCTTCGGCTCCGGCGGGTGCGCCCAAGCGTGAGGCGGACAGGGCCGACCGCGCCGAGCGGGCCGCCGAGGTCGAGCGGGAGGTCGAGCGTCCGGTGCAGCCGGAGTCGGCCGCCGAGGCGCAGGCCGAGCCGGTCGCGGTCGAGGACCCGGTCGTTCCGGTCGCCGAGGAGGCCGCGCCCAAGGGCCGTACGCGTCGCCGCGCGACCCGCAAGGTGTCCGCACCGGCCGGTTCGCCCGCGGGCGCCGAGGCTGCCGTGGTGACGGTCGCCGAGTCCGCGCCCACGGCGGTCGCCGAACAACCGCAGGCCGAGGCTCCGGTCGAGGCTCCGGCCGCCGAGGAGAGCGCGGCTCCGGCTCGTACGCGACGCCGCGCGGTACGGAAGGCCACCGCGCCGACCACGTCCGAGGACGCGGCTGTGGTGGTCGTGCCGTCGGCCGCGGAGGCTCCTTCCGAGGCCCCTGCTGAAGCAGAGGGCGCCGAGGAGGCCGCTCCGGCCAAGAAGACGGCCCGTAAGACGGCCAAGAAGGCCACGGCGAAGAAGACCGCCGCCAAGAAGACGGCGGCCCCCAAGACCGCCGCCAAGAAGGCGACGGCCAAGAAGGCGGCGAAGTCCACCGCCACCAAGAAGGCCACGAAGTCGACGTCGAAGAAGACCGCGGCGGCGGAGCAGGCGCAGCCGTCCGTCACGGCCTCCGCCGACGAGAGCTGACGCCCCTTCGGACGAAGTACCTGATCCGCCCCCGGTCCGACCGGGGGCGGATCATTTTTTTCCATTGCTTGGACAACCACTGCGGGGTTCGAGCCGTCATACAAGTGTCGAATGGGTGAACGAACGGAGGGTCGACGTTCACGCCGTTCGGTTACGATGTGATCCGAGAATTGCGACAAATCAACTTAGTTGGGCTCAATACGTGAAGGCACTCGTGCTCTCCGGGGGAGCGGGCACGCGCCTCCGCCCGATCACCCACACTTCGGCCAAGCAGCTCGTGCCGGTCGCCAACAAACCCGTGCTCTTCTACGGCCTGGAAGCGATCGCGGACGCCGGGATCAGCGAGGTCGGCATCGTCGTCGGTGACACCGCGGACGAGATCCGCGAGGCGGTGGGAGACGGCTCCCGGCTCGGGATCAAGGTCACCTACATCCCTCAGGAGGCACCGCTGGGGCTTGCCCACGCCGTGCTGATCGCCCGGGAGTTCCTCGGTGACGACGACTTCGTGATGTACCTCGGCGACAACTTCATCGTCGGTGGCATCACCGGTCTGGTGGAGGAGTTCCGGGCCGAGCGGCCCGACGCGCAGATCTTGCTGACCAGGGTTCCCAATCCCACCTCGTTCGGTGTCGCCGAACTCGACGGCGAGGGCCGGGTGGTGGGCCTGGAGGAGAAGCCGAAGCAGCCCAAGAGCGATCTGGCGCTCGTCGGTGTCTATCTGTTCACCCCGGCCATCCACGAGGCCGTCCGCTCCATCGAGCCGTCCTGGCGTGGCGAGTTGGAGATCACGCACGCCATCCAGTGGCTGATCGACGAGAAGCGTCACGTCCGCTCCACCACGATCTCCGGCTACTGGAAGGACACCGGCAACGTCACCGACATGCTGGAGGTCAACCGGTCCGTCCTGGAGACCTTGCCGCCGCTGAACGAGGGCGTGGTGGACGCGGACAGCGAGATCATCGGCCGGGTGCGCATCGAGGCCGGCGCCCGCGTCGAAGGCAGCCGGATCGTCGGCCCCGCGATCATCGGTGCCGGCTCGGTGGTCGAAGACGCCTACATCGGCCCCTTCACCTCGGTCTCCGAGAACTGCCGGATCAAGGACAGCGAAATCGAGTACTCCATCGTGCTCCGCGGCTCGTCCGTGATCGGCGTGCGCCGGGTGGAGGCCTCGCTCATCGGGCGCGACGTCGAGGTCACGCCCGCTCCCCGTAACCCCTCGGCCCACCGACTCGTGCTCGGTGATCACAGCAAGGTGCAGATCTCCTCATGACAACCCGCATTCTGGTGACCGGCGGTGCCGGGTTCATCGGTTCGCACTACGTCCGTACCGTGCTCGGCCCCGAGGGCCCCGGTGATGTCGCGATCACCGTCCTGGACAAGCTGACGTACGCGGGGAACCCGGCCAACCTCGACGAGGTGCGCACGCACCCGCACTTCGCCTTCGTGCAGGGCGACATCTGCGACCCCGAGCTGGTCGGCAAGCTGATGGCCGAGCACGACCAGGTGGTGCACTTCGCCGCCGAGTCGCACGTCGACCGTTCCATCGACGGCGGCGCCGAGTTCGTCCGGACGAACGTGGTCGGCACGCACACGCTCATCGACGCGGCGCACCGGGCCGGGATCAAGACCTTCGTGCACATCTCCACCGACGAGGTCTACGGCTCGATCGACGAGGGCTCCTGGCCCGAGACTCACCCGCTGGAGCCCAACTCGCCTTACTCCTCGGCGAAGGCGTCCAGCGACCTGATCGCGCTGTCGTACCACCGCACCCACGGCCTGGACGTCCGCGTCACCCGCTGCTCCAACAACTACGGGCACCACCACTTCCCCGAGAAGGTCATCCCGCTCTTCGTCACGAACCTCCTCGACGGCAAGAAGGTCCCGCTGTACGGCGACGGCGGCAACGTCCGCGACTGGCTGCACATCGACGACCACGTCCAGGGCATCGAGCTGGTCCGCACCAAGGGCCGCGCGGGCGAGGTCTACAACATCGGCGGCGGCACCGAGCTGTCCAACAAGGAGCTCACCGAGCTGCTGCTGAAGGCGTGCGGCGCCGACTGGGAGACCAGCGTCGAGTACGTCGAGGACCGCAAGGGCCACGACCGCCGCTACTCCGTCGACTGCACGAAGATCCGCGAGGAGCTGGGCTACCAGCCCCGCAAGAGCTTCGAGCAGGGGCTCGCGGAGACCGTCCAGTGGTACCGCGACAACCGCGCCTGGTGGGAGCCGCTGAAGGAGCGGGCCGCGCTGTGACCGACGATCGCCCCTGGCTGGTCACGGGCGCGGGCGGAATGCTGGCCCAGGACGTCCTGGGCCGGCTGGCCGAGGCGGGCGAGCAGGTGGTCGCCCTGGACCGCGCGGCGCTGGACCTCACCGACCGGGTCGCCGTACAGCAGGCGCTGGAGCTGCACCGCCCTGCCGTGGTCGTCAACTGCGCGGCCTGGACCGCCGTGGACGACGCCGAGACCCGCGAGGCCGAGGCGCTCGCGATCAATGGCGACGGCCCGGCCCACCTCGCCGCCGCCTGCGCGAGCACCGGCACCGTCCTGCTCCACGTCTCCACCGACTACGTCTTCGCGGGGGATGCCGAGGAGCCGTACGCCGAGGACGCGCCCACCGCCCCGCGCAGCGCCTACGGCCGCACCAAGCTCGCCGGTGAGCAGGCCGTCCTGAAGACCCTCCCGGAGCACGGCTATGTGGTCCGCACCGCCTGGCTGTACGGCACGGGCGGTCCCAACTTCGTCCGCACCATGATCCGCCTGGCGGGCGAGCGCGAAACCCTGGACGTGGTGAACGACCAGCGCGGCCAGCCCACCTGGAGCGCCGACCTGGCCGGCCTGCTGCTCGCCCTCGGGCGCGGCGCCCTGGCAGGCACCGCCCCGGCCGGCGTCTACCACGGCACCAGCTCCGGCGAGACCACCTGGTACGGCTTCACCCGGGAGATCTTCCGGCTGCTCGGCACCGACCCGGACCGGGTCCGTCCCACCACCAGCGAGGCATTCGTACGCCCGGCGCCCCGCCCGGCGTACAGCGTCCTCGGCCACGACCGTTTCCGCGCGGCCGGCATCGAGCCGCCGCGGGACTGGCGTACGGCGCTCGCCGAGGCATTCCCGGAGATCCACCGGGCCCAGACGAAGGAGAATCCGGCGTGACGGTCAAAGTCAGCGTCGTCATCGCGGTCTACAACCCGGGCAAGTACGTGGAGGACTGCATCACGGGCCTGCTGCGGCAGAGCCTCACCCCCGACGAGTTCGAGGTCTTCTTCGTCGACGACGGGTCCACCGACGAGACCCCGGCCCGCCTGGACCGGCTGGCGGCCGAGCACTCCCACTTCCACGTCATCCACCAGGACGCCTCCGGCTGGTCCGGCCGCCCCCGCAACACCGGCATCGACGCCGCCCGGGGCGAGTACGTGATGTTCGTCGACCACGACGACTGGCTCGGCGACGAAGCCCTGGAGCGGATGTACGAGTACGGCAAGGCGAACGACGCCGACGTGGTCATCGGCAAGATGGCGGGCATCGGCCGCCCGGTCCCGCAGGAGCTGTTCCGGATCAACCGGCCGCGCGCCACGGTGGCGAACGCGCCGCTGATGGACAGCCTCACCCCGCACAAGATGTTCCGTCGGGCGTTCCTCGCCGAACACGACATGCGCTTCAAGGAGGGCCGCCGCCGGCTCGAGGACCATGTCTTCGTCGTCGAGGCGTACCTGCGGGCGAAGAGCGTCGCCGTCCTCGGCGACTACCTGTGCTACTACCACATCACCCGCGACGACGGCTCCAACGCGGGCTTCCAGCGCTTCGACCCGGTCGGCTACTTCACCAACCTCCGCGAGGCCCTCGACGTGGTCGAGGAGCTCACCGAGCCAGGCCCGCTGCGCGACCAGATGTTCAGCCGCTGGCTGCGCAACGAGATGGTCGAGCGGCTGCGCGGCAACCGGCTCCTGAAGCTCCCCGAGGACTACGCCGAGGAGCTCTACCGCGAGATCCGCGGCGTGGTCGTCGAACGCTTCGGACCCGGCGTCTTCGCCCGTATCGCTCCGACGCAGCGGGTGGTGGCCGGGCTGATCGCCGCCGACCTCTACCGGGACATCCGGGAACTGGCCCGCTGGGAGGCCGGGATCAAGCCCACCGGCACCCTGGACTCCCTGGCCTGGGAGAACGGCACCCTGAACATCGGCTTCAGTGCCGAGTACGAGGTCGACGGCACGCCGATGACCTTCCGCCGGGACGGCGAGCGCGACCTGCTCGGCCTGCCGCTCTCCGACAAGGCGATCGAGGCCCTGGCCGGACAGGGCATCACCCTGGACGCCCCGGTGGACGCCAGTGACGTCGACCTGGTGGTCCGGCACCGCGAGGAGGCCACCCAGTTCTACCTCCCGCTGGACAGCGAGCGGCACCGCGCGGACGCCGGGGACGGCTCCTTCCGCCAGCGGATCACCGCGCGTGCCGTGCTCGACCCGGAGACCGCGGCCGGCGGCACGCCCCTGACCCGGGGCATCTGGGACCTGCATCTGCGCATCAAGACCTGCGGCTGGAGCAAGGAGACCCGGCTCGGCGCCGTACGCGGGGAGGACGTGGAGGCCGGGCGGCTCGCCGCGCTCACCGGTGAGCCGCGGCGGCTGGTCCTCCCGTACTGGACCGACGGACCCGGCAACCTCTCCCTCGACGTCGACCAGCACACCAACAAGCTGGAGCGCGAGGCCGTGGCGCTCATGGACCCGGCCGCGGCCATGGTCGACGGCTCCACCGTGCGGCTCCGGCTGCCGCTGCACCTCGCGGCGGACGCGCAAGACCCGGTGCGGCTCCGCTTCGAGCGCAAGAACGTGGGCAAGTACCCCGCCGACGCCGTGCTGGACGGCCGAACGGTGAGCGCCCCGCTGCCGCTGGAGAAGCTCACCGGGATGCGCTGGGCGGTGCGGATCGGTGTGCCGTCCGCCGCCCGGGGGCAGGCGAAATGGACCCGGCTTCCGGTCGACGTGGTGGTGGACGCCGATGGCAACGCCCAGGTGATCGACCGGCACACCCCGTCGGCCGAGCCCGCGCCGAAGAAGAAGCCCGCACCGCCGCGTCCGCTGTGGCGCCGGGCCGCGGGGCGGCTCAGGCGTGCCCTGTCGAACCAGCAGAAGAAGAGCTGAGGACCCCGTCATGCGACCTCTTTCGATCGACGGCGCGTGGGTGCACGAGCCGAAGGTCTTCCCCGACGGCCGGGGCAGCTTCCACGAGTGGTTCAAGGCACCCCTCTTCACCGAGGCGGCCGGCCACCCACTCACCCTGGCCCAGGCCAACATGTCCGTCTCCGCCCGGGGCACCCTGCGCGGCATCCACTTCGCCGATGTGCCGCCCGGCCAGGCCAAGTACGTCAAGTGCGTGCGCGGCACGGTCCTCGACGTGATCGTGGACATCCGGACCGGCTCGCCCACCTTCGGCCAGTGGGAGATCGTCCGTCTCGACGACCGGGACCACCACGCCGTCTACCTCTCCGAGGGCCTCGGCCACGGCTTCATGGCACTCACCGACGACGCCACCGTGGTCTACCTCTGCTCCGAGGGCTACGCCCCCGAGCGCGAGCACGGTATTCACCCGCTCGACCCGGCCCTCGGCATCGACTGGCCGGCCGACCTCGCGCCGCTGCTCTCCGCCAAGGACGAGCAGGCGCCCACCCTGGCCGAGGCCCGGGAACAGGGGCTGCTGCCCTCCTACGAGCAGTGCGTGGCCTACCGCGCGGGCCTCGGGCGCCGAGGCCCGGTTTGACCCGTTCGGCCTCGGCCCCGTAGCCTTGACCGTCGGCGTGTCCACAGGTGACAAGCCACATCCCCGTAAACCTCTTCCTCTCGGGCCAGTACCGGCCGGGAGAGGCTGCTCGCTCTGCCGGGCGGCTGGACTGCGGGGGTGCCGTTCCCGAGCGAGAGAGTGAGATCCGCGTGTACGCCATCGTGCGCAGCGGTGGTCGCCAGCACAAGGTTGCTGTCGGCGACATCGTTGAGGTTGACAAGATTTCCACTGCCAAGGTTGGCGACACGGTCGAGCTCTCGACCCTGCTCGTTGTCGACGGCGAGGCCGTCACCAGCGACCCGTGGGTGCTGGCCGGCATCAAGGTCCAGGCCGAGGTCGTGGACCACCACAAGGGCGTCAAGATCGACATCCTTCGCTACAAGAACAAGACCGGCTACCGCCGTCGTCAGGGCCACCGCCAGCAGTACACGGCGATCAAGGTCACTGAGATCCCCGCGGCTGCGAAGTAAGGGACTGAGGAGAGATGGCACACAAGAAGGGCGCATCGTCCACCCGTAACGGTCGTGACTCCAACGCTCAGCGCCTCGGCGTGAAGCGCTTCGGCGGTCAGGTCGTCAACGCGGGCGAGATCCTGGTCCGCCAGCGCGGTACCCACTTCCACCCCGGTTCGGGCGTCGGCCGTGGCGGCGACGACACGCTGTTCGCGCTGCAGGCCGGTGCTGTGGAGTTCGGCACCGCCCGTGGCCGCAAGGTCGTGAACATCGTTCCGGTCGCCTGATCGGAAGCTTTCGCGAGGCGGACCTCACTTCCCTCACGGGAAGCGGGTCCGCCTTTCGCGTGTTGATCAGAAGACATTCGCGTACGTAACTGGAGGCACCCCCCATGACCACCTTCGTGGACCGCGTCGAACTGCATGTCGCCGCGGGTAGCGGAGGCCACGGCTGTGCCTCCGTCCACCGTGAGAAGTTCAAGCCGCTCGGCGGGCCCGACGGAGGTAACGGCGGG
>NZ_JAFFSU010000015.1 GCF_017948455.1 Streptomyces sp. GESEQ-4 | reverse complement strand
GCCGTCACTGGTCATGAGCCTTGGCATAAGGTGCGGTCGAGTTGATGTTCGGATCGCTCATTCCGTGGTGACCAAAGGGCCGATCAACCATGCCGTACACGGTGTCGCAGGCGACGCTGCGCCGAACCGAGCATTGGTTCGTCCGGCGAGGCGTACCCACGATGATCGAGGGTTACGGCTTCGTCGGTCACGTACTCCCCCGCATGCTGCCGTCGCTGGCCTTCGTGGCGCTGGCCAGCCTGGCCTGGCTCGTCCCGCTCAGGTCCGCGGGTTCGCAGGGGTGGGTCCTCCTTGGTGGCGTCGCCGTGATGACGCTGGCCGCGTGGGGTACAAGTACCGTTTTCGTACGGCGGCTTCCCCGTTTCTCGCGCAGGACCGTCATTGCGATCCTCTCCGTGTATGCCACGATGCCGGTCGCGGTACCTCTGTTGCAGCTCGCCGTCGACGGAGCCGTCACTCCGCCGGGCGGCAACGTGGCCGGCCTGCTGGGTTTCGTGATCTTCTTCGCCGCAGCCTTCGTCGCCACACTTGTCGCCACGACATACGGCCTCGGCACGCTGCTGCGCCGGGCGATCCGTCACTCGGTCTTTGATCTGCGCAACAGCGTGCACCTGCTGGGCCGGGCACTGCCGGCGTTGCTCTTCGTCACACTCTTCCTGTTCTTCACCGGCGAGTTGTGGCAGGCCATGAACCGGTTGGCGTGGTGGCGCGTCGGGCTCGTCGTCGTGCTTTTCGCTGCGATCACCGTGCTTGCCGCCGCTGCCCGCCTGCGCGACGAGATCGGCCGGGTCGAGCAGGATCTCAGCCTGCCCACTCTGTCGGCGGCGTGCCAGGGCACGCCCTTGGCCGGTGCGCCGGTCGAACACCTGGCGTCCGGCGGTCAGCTGCCTGCAATGCCGCTGACCGCACGGCAGGAACGCAATCTGCTGCTGATGCTGGCCAGCCGCCAGCTCGTGCAGGCGGCGGTGGTCGGCTCGGCGCTGTTCGCCTTCTTCCTTGCTCTGGGCGTGCTGGTGGTCACGCCCGAGACGGCGGAACAGTGGATCGGCGAGAAACCCGAGACGTCTGTCCTTTTCCCCGTCATCCCGGTCGCGATGTTGCGGAACGCCACGCTCTTCGCGGCGTTCGGCAGCATGTACTTCGCGGTCACCTCCATGACGGACGCGGACCACCGACAGCAGTTTTTCGCACCGATCATCGACGAGATCGAGCGTGTGCTCGCGGTGCACGCGGTGTACTTGGTTGTACGCGAAACCGTCCCGGCCACGCCTGACGGCTTGGGCGCCGGATGACCTCTGGGCCATCTGGGGGTATCACTCACCACGGCAGCGGCGGTACGGCCGCCCTGAGCCCATCGCCGTGCCTGCGCCCGGCAAGCACCACACGGGCAATCCCCCTCCATCGGCCGGCCTGGCTTCAGGAGAAGGAACGCCAGGGCGGCCGGAGCCGCGTAGGCAAGACGGGAACTGGCCGGTGGAGCCTAGGAGTTCGCTCACGGCTCCGCCGGTGATGACGCTGACGTAGTTGAAGAGTTCAGGCGCGCCAGGACCGCCTCCGAGGCATCGGGACGCAGCCGCGCGGCGGAGGCGAGACCACTCCGAACCGTTGCACGAGTCGGGCGGTGGCGGCGCGGCCCACGACTGTGCCGGCCTGGTAGGCCGCGACCCAGCGGCGGCTCCGTGAGGGAGGCGGCGAGGCTCTGGCGCAGGTAGACCGCCGACCGGGCCGAGACGGTGGATTCGACGACGTAGACAACGAGGAGGACCAGGCCGAACAGGAGGGGCCGGGTCCACACCCGGCGACCCAGCGGCGGCTGCACGAGGGGGACCTCCGGCGGCGCTCCGTCGGAGGGGAGGAGTCGCTCTCCTTGATGACCGACCGGCTCACTTCGCCGAACCGACACTCCCGCCTCCAACTGCGTGGTCAAGTCCAGCACGGACCGACGGGAGAGGGAGGAGCGTCGAGCCCCGTTGACCGCAACGCCGTTAGGGGCGCGGGGCTGTATCGATTTGCGGCTCCGCCGCGTGGGCGCGACCAGCCCCCACGCACCCGCAGCCAACCAACGACCTACCCCTCCAGCGACGTCATCACATGCTTGATCCGCGTGTAGTCATCGAACCCGTACGCCGAAAGATCCTTGCCGTACCCCGACTTCTTGAACCCACCGTGCGGCATCTCCGCAACCAGCGGAATATGCGTGTTGATCCACACGCACCCGAAGTCCAGCGCCTTGGACATCCGCATCGCACGCCCGTGGTCCTTCGTCCACACCGACGACGCGAGCGCGTACTCCACACCGTTCGCCCACTCGACGGCCTGCTCCTCGTTCGAGAAGGACTGAACGGTGATGACCGGCCCGAAGACCTCCTTCTGGATGATCTCGTCGTCCTGCTTGACGCCGGAAACGACGGTCGGCGCGAAGAAGTACCCCTTGTCGCCGACCCGCTTGCCCCCGGCCTCCACGCGCGCGTGCGCCGGCAGCCGCTCGATGAACCCGGTCACCTGCTTCAGCTGGTTCGGGTTGTTCAGCGGCCCGTACAGCACGTCCTCATCGTCCGGCTGCCCCGTCTTCGTGTCGGCCGCGGCCTTCGCCAGCGCCGCGACGAACTCGTCGTGGATCGCCTCGTGGACGAGGACGCGGCAGGCGGCCGTACAGTCCTGACCGGCGTTGAAGAAGCCCGCGACGGAGATGTCCTCGACGGCCTTGGCGATGTCGGTGTCCTCGAAGACGACGACCGGCGCCTTGCCGCCCAGCTCCAGGTGGACCCGCTTGACGTCCTTGGACGCGGACTCGGCGACCTGCATGCCGGCGCGCACGGAACCGGTGATGGAGGCCATCGCCGGGACGGGGTGCTCGACCATCATCCGCCCGCTCTCACGGTCGCCGCAGATGACGTTGAAGACACCCTTGGGCACGATCGACCCGATGATCTCGGCGATCAGGACCGTCGACGCCGGAGTCGTGTCGGACGGCTTGAGGACGACCGTGTTGCCCGCGGCCAGCGCCGGCGCGAACTTCCATACGGCCATCATCATCGGGTAGTTCCACGGCGCGACCTGCGCGCAGACGCCGACCGGCTCGCGCCGGACGATCGAGGTCAGCCCCTCCATGTACTCACCGGCGGAACGGCCTTCCAGCATCCGCGCCGCCCCGGCGAAGAACCGGATCTGGTCGACCATCGGCGGGATCTCCTCGGACCGGGTGAGCCCGATCGGCTTGCCGGTGTTCTCCACCTCGGCCGCGATCAATTCCTCCGCCCGCTCCTCGAACGCGTCCGCGATCTTCAGGAGGGCCTTCTGCCGCTCGGCCGGGGTGGTGTCGCGCCAGGCCGGGAAGGCCGCGGCGGCGGCAGCCATCGCGGCGTCGACGTCCGCCTGCCCGGACAGCGGCGCGGTCGCGTACGCCTCGCCCGTCACGGGGTTGACCACCTCGGTGGTCCGTCCGTCGGCGGCGTCCCGGAACTCACCGTCGATGTAATTGCGCAGACGACGCAGCTCGGTGCTCACTGCCGGCCTCCTGTCAGGTCGAACTGTCCATTGACTGAGACACCCACCCTAGTCCCGCGGCCCACGTTTTCAACAGCCCAGATCGCGCCGTTTCTGCGAAATCCGCAAGTCCAGGCTATGTAAACAACGAATTTCATCGCCCCAGCCTTGCGGAACTGTCGAGACGTCATGCACAGTAAGGTCGTGGCCAGTCGAAGCGCAGATCAGCGGAACGGCAATCCCCAGCTGGACGCCGTCTCCCTCGCCATCATCGAACAGCTCCAGGAGGACGGCCGCCGGCCATACGCCGCGATCGGCAAGGCCGTCGGCCTCTCCGAGGCGGCCGTGCGTCAGCGCGTCCAGAAGCTGCTCGACCAGGGCGTGATGCAGATCGTCGCCGTCACGGACCCACTCACCGTGGGCTTCCGCCGGCAGGCGATGGTCGGCATCCACGTCGAGGGCGACGTGGAGTCCGTGGCCGACGCGCTGACCGCCATGTCCGAATGCGAGTACGTGGTGATGACCGCCGGCTCCTTCGACCTGATGGTGGAGATCGTCTGCGAGGACGACGACCACCTCCTGGAGGTCATCAACCGACGCATCCGGGCCATCCCCGGAGTGCGCTCCACCGAGAGCTTCGTCTATCTGAAGCTCAAGAAGCAGACATACATGTGGGGAACCCGATAACCGTGAGGACCCGATAACCGTGAGTACCAAGGACCTCAGCCAGACCGCGTACGACCACCTGTGGATGCACTTCACCCGCATGTCCTCGTACGAGAAGTCCCCCGTCCCCACGATCGTCCGGGGCGAGGGCACCTACATCTACGACGACAAGGGCAAGCGGTACCTCGACGGTCTCGCCGGTCTGTTCGTGGTCCAGGCGGGCCACGGCCGCGTGGAGCTGGCGGAGACCGCCTTCAAGCAGGCCCAGGAGCTGGCGTTCTTCCCGGTGTGGTCCTACGCCCACCCGAAGGCCATCGAGCTGGCCGAGCGCCTCGCGCACCACGCCCCCGGCGACCTGAACAAGGTCTTCTTCACCACCGGCGGCGGCGAGGCGGTGGAGACCGCCTGGAAGCTGGCCAAGCAGTACTTCAAGCTGGTCGGCAAGCCCACCAAGCACAAGGTGATCTCCCGCGCGGTCGCGTACCACGGCACCCCGCAGGGCGCCCTGTCCATCACGGGTCTGCCGGCCCTGAAGGCCCCCTTCGAGCCGCTGGTGCCGGGCGCGCACAAGGTCCCGAACACCAACATCTACCGCGCCCCGCTCTTCGGCGACGACCCGGAGGCCTTCGGCCGCTGGGCCGCCGACCAGATCGAGCAGCAGATTCTCTTCGAGGGCGCGGACACGGTCGCGGCCGTCTTCCTGGAGCCCGTGCAGAACGCGGGCGGCTGCTTCCCGCCCCCGCCCGGCTACTTCCAGCGCGTCCGCGAGATCTGCGACCAGTACGACGTACTGCTGGTCTCGGACGAGGTCATCTGCGCCTTCGGCCGCCTCGGCACGATGTTCGCCTGCGACAAGTTCGACTACGTCCCGGACATGATCACCTGCGCCAAGGGCATGACCTCGGGCTACTCCCCGATCGGCGCCTGTGTCATCTCCGACCGCCTCGCCGAGCCGTTCTACAAGGAGGACAACGTCTTCCTGCACGGCTACACCTTCGGCGGTCACCCGGTCTCCGCCGCGGTCGGCCTCGCCAACCTCGACCTCTTCGAGCGCGAGGGCCTCAACCAGCACGTCCTCGACAACGAGGGCGCGTTCCGGTCGACCCTGGAGAAGCTTCACGACCTGCCGATCGTCGGCGACGTCCGCGGCAACGGCTTCTTCTACGGCATCGAGCTGGTCAAGGACAAGGCGACCAAGGAGTCCTTCGACGACGAGGAGACCGAGCGCGTCCTGTACGGCTTCCTCTCCAAGGCGCTCTACGACAACGGCCTGTACTGCCGTGCCGACGACCGCGGCGACCCGGTCGTCCAGCTCGCCCCACCGCTGATCTCCAACCAGGAGACGTTCGACGAGATCGAGCAGATCCTGCGCGCGACGCTGACGGAGGCGTGGACGAAGCTGTAAAGCCCCGGCGCCTGTGCGGCCCGGGTGCACCCATGCGAGTGAGAAGGGTGCACCCGGGCCGCGTGCTGTCCGGCGTTGCTGCCCCACATCCCTAGCGTGCCTTGTAACTGGCCGGCCCTGCCTTCGTTCCCCCGCCTGGGGGATCGGCACCGGGAATTACGGACTGAACGAGGTGTACGCCCATGGTGGCTCCGCCGGACAACGACGTTCTCTGGGCACGCGCCCTGCACTTCCAGCACGACGACGGCTCGCCCGCGCTCGGCGGCGTCTCCCTCCACGTCCAGGAGGGCGAGATCGTCGCGGTGAGCGGCCCGCGCGGCAGCGGCAAGACGACGCTGCTGAGATGTCTGTCCGGTCTGGTACGACCGTTGCGCGGCGAGGTCTGGTTCAACAGCCTGCCGGTGCACACCATGGGCCCGATCGCCCGGGAACGGCTGCGCCGCGACCGCTTCGCCTGGATCGACCCGGCCCCGCTGCTCGTCCCCGAACTCAACGCCTGGGAGAACGCCGCCCTGCCGCTGATGCTCCGCGGCACCAGTCGCCGTCGCGCCAAGGTGGCCGCGATGGAGTGGCTGGAGCGTCTGGACGTCGGCGACCGTGCCCGTAAGCGGCCGCACGAGATGGTCCAGGCGGAGCGCCAGCGCGTCTCGCTCGCCAGGGCCCTGGCCCCGACCCCCATGGTGCTGTTCGCGGACGAACCGACGGCCCCCCTGCACCGCGCCGACCGCGGCCACGTCCTGCGCACGCTCACCACGGCGGCCCGCTCGCACGGCATCACCGTGATCCTGGCGACGCACGACCCGGAAACGGCGGCGGTCGCGGACCGCACGGTCTCCCTCCTGGACGGCCGGCGCGTGACCACGGTGCATCTGCCCCCGGTCACCGAGTCGGAAGGCCGGGCCGCGTGCTCGCTCTCCGTCTGACCCGCGTCGCCCAGCCCGCCGTACATCTGCGCCGCCTCGCGGTGGCCGCCGCCTCGGCCGCGACGGGCTTCCTGCTTCTCTCCGCCCTGGGCCACGCGATGTCCCACCAGGACCCCGCCGCGTCGACCCTCCGCCTGACCTGGTGCACGGCCCCCCTCGCCACCACGGTCTACTTCGCCGTGGCGGTGGCCCGCACGGACCCGGGAACCAAACCCCGCCCCGGCCTCTCCGCAATCGGCCTGGGCCCGGCCCGCCTGATGATCACCTCCGCCCTCACGACCGCCCTCGCCACCACCCTCGGCTCCCTCCTCGCCCTCGTGACCTTCCTCCACCTACGAGGCGACCTCACGGGCGTACCGTTCGACGGCGCGGCAACGGAGTACCTGGCGACAGGGCAACCCCTGCCCCTCCCGGCAACCCTGACGCTGCTGTCCCTGGTACCCGCAACAGCGTCCCTCTCGACAGCCCTGGCACTACGCCCGAAGGACCCACGCAGCCCCGGTGCCCCCCGGAAATACGGCCGCTTCGGCGCGTACGGCTTGGCGGCGGCACGCGAGACGTTCGGGGCGTACGGACGCTTCGGCCGCCAAGTTGCGGGCAGCCGTCCCGCCCAGCTGCGGGCAGTCGTGCCGCCTGGGGCGGCACGGGTGGGCGCAGGCGGCACCCCGCAAGCGCCGGGCAGCGCGACCGACCCCTCAGCGGCAACCCCGGACGCCGCACCGGCCGACGTCCCCGACCCCGACCCCCCAGCCCCCCGCGAAGCGCCCCGCGGCCTCCCCTGGGGCATCACCGTCCTCGCCGCAGGCCTCACCGTAGAGGCCTACGCCAGCCGCACCGCAGACCCCACCTCCCCCGGCCTCCTCGCGGGCTGGGCCCTCACCGCCCTCGGCCTCGCCCTCGCCGCCCCCGGCCTCACCCACCTCTGCGGCCGCCTCCTCCAGTCCGCCCACCCCGGCGCCCTGCGCCTCCTCGCGGGCCGCGTCCTCATGGCGGAGTCCGCCCGCATCGGCCGCCCCCTGGGCATCGTCTGCGCCGTAGCCTCGGCGGCGTACACGACCGCCCTCGTCCACGACACCGAGGTCCAGCCCCTCGGATCGCTCACCGACCTCGGCGCCCTCGTGGTCGTCGGCTGCACCGCGGCCACCCTCCTCACCGCCGCCGTGGAGGCGAAGCAGGCCCGCGCCGACACCACCGCCGCCCTCCTGCGCCTCGGTGCCCCCACCGCCATGCTCCGCAGCGCCGCCGCCCTCCGCGCCGGCGCCCTGCTGGCCCTGTTCGGCCCGCTCACCCTGACCGTCGCCGAACTGGCGGCGCTGCCGATGGCCGCCAACTGAGCGTCGTACGAGAAGACGTACGAAAAAAGTCCCCGCACGGCGATGAGTTCTGAGCGACCCTTGGGTCTACCCCCACGTAACGACACGAACTCGATGGGAGAGCCCACGATGTACCAGCAGATGATCTTCCTGAACCTGCCCGTGAACGACCTCGACGCCTCGAAGAAGTTCTTCACGGGGCTGGGTTACTCGATCAACGAGCAGTTCAGCGACGAGAACGCGGCCTCGGTCGTGATCAGCGACACGATCGTGGCGATGCTGCTCAAGAAATCGTTCTACTCGACCTTCACGAAGAAGGAGATCGCGGATGCCACGAAGACCAGCCAAGTGCTGATCGCGCTGAGCGCGGAGACCCGCGAGAAGGTCGACGAACTGGTCGACAAGGCGCTCGCCCTGGGCGGTTCCCCCACCGGCGAGACCCAGGACCAGGGCTTCATGTACGGCCGCGCCTTCGACGACCTCGACGGCCACACCTGGGAGGTCATCTGGATGGACCCGGCGGCGGTAGCAGGCTGACCTAGCAGCAACGCCCTAAGGGGCGCGGGGAACTGCGCGACCAGCCACAACGGACCCGCAGCCGAAAGACAACCCATCCCGCCCCTCGGCGGAGCCCCTAGCATGGGGCGGGTGCACTCCACACCCGCCCATACATTCGACCGCTCCCACGACCGTGAGATCGAGTCCCTCGCCGAGTTCGACGAGGTGGTCGCAACGCTCGGCTCGCTCGCCCATCACCGTGTCCAGGCCGTCGATCTGACGGACCGTACGGACGTCCTGCTGACCACGGACGCCACGGGCGCCGTCTTCCTCGGCTGCCCGATGGACCCCGAGGCCGCCGCACATGTGCGCGCCTCGGGGTCCTTGGTCTTCCCGCCGGTCCCGGGACTCCCCTTCGACCCGTACCGCGGGTTCGTCTACTCGCCCGCCGAGTTGTTCGCCTCGCTCGACAAGGGGTACGAGGCGACACCGGACGCCCTCGCGTACGCCTGGTTCCAGCGGACCAAGTCGGACGGCGACATATTCGGCTCCATGCTGCGCGCGATCCACGACGACGCGATCTCGGACGCGCTCGACGAACTCCTCGTCGGCGCCCGGGTGGTGGGCGTGATGGGCGGGCATGCGATGGCGCGCGGCACCGAGGAGTACGCGGGCGCCGCACGGCTCGGCCGCGAGCTGGCCCGTGCCGGTTTCACCGTCGCCACGGGCGGCGGGCCGGGCGCGATGGAGGCGGCGAATCTCGGCGCGTACGCGGCCCCGTTCGGCGACGCGATGCTCACCGAGGCGCTCCAACTCCTCGGGAAGACCCCGACGTTCGTCCCGTCGATCACCGACTGGGCGCGCGCCGCGTTCGAGGTCCGTGAGCGGTGGCCGGACGGCGGTCCTTCCGTGGGCATCCCGACCTGGTTCTACGGCCATGAGCCGCCCAACGCGTTCGCCGCGCACATCGCCAAGTACTTCGCCAACGCCACCCGCGAGGACGGCCTGCTGGCCCGCTCCACCGCGGGTGTCGTCTTCCTGCCGGGTGCCGCCGGGACCGTACAGGAGATCTTCGACAACGCGACGCCGAACTACTACGAGTCGCGGGGCGAGCCCACGCCCATGGTGCTGGTGAACCGTGCGCACTGGACGGAGCGGCTGCCGACCTGGCCGCTGCTGCAGGCGCTGGCGCGGGGCCGGTCGATGGAGGCCCGAATTGCCCTGGTTGACCGAATCGAGGAGGCTCCGGCGGCGCTGAAACGTGTCGGCGGTTAATAAGAGGGCAAAGCCGAGGGCCGTGTCGCGCATATGCGTTGACAGTTCTTATGCCGCGCTTATACATCTGTGAGACTCCTGGGAATGTTGGTGTCCCATCAACACCCCCTCAGCCCCCCGCATTTGCGCATCACACGAAGGACAAACGTGGCAGTCCTGCCCCTATCCCGCCGTACCGTCGCACGCTCGGTGCGCATCCTCGGTGTCGCCTCCGCCTCGGCCGCGCTCGCGCTCGGTTCCGCGGGCAACGCCCTCGCCTGCGACATCAGCGAGTTCTCGGCCGCCGCCAAGTGTGACGGTGACAAGGGTGTCATCACCGTCACCGACGTGGACCCCACCGGTGTCCCGGCGACCGTCACCGTGTACCTGCAGAACAACGGCGCCGATCTGAAGAAGGTCGGCGAGCAGCTGGTCAAGGGTTCGCGCGAGGGTGTGACCATCACCTTCACCGAGAACTGGAAGCCGAACGCGGAGTACCGCATCCACGTCGACGCCGCGCCCTACGTGAACGAGGACATCAAGCCCAACCTCGTCACCCCGGCCACGGCCTGCAAGAAGGAGGAGAACCCGACCCCGCCGGCCACGCCGACGCCGTCGGACGCCCCCTCCACCCCGGCCGAGTCCGACACGCCCACCCCGACCCCGTCGGCCTCGGAGAGCGACAGCACCCCGCCCGCGGACGCCCCGAGCAGCGCCCCGTCCCCGGCGGCCGGTGACTCCAACCTCGCCGAGACCGGCGCCAACTCCAACACCGGCATCATCGCCGGCATCGCGGCAGCCCTGGTCGCCGTAGGCGGCGGCGCCGTCTACTTCGGCTTCCGCCGCCGCGGGACGAACAGCAGCCGCTGACCCCCAGGCACCACCGCACGACCGTGGCCCGTCCCGCACCCGGGGCGGGCCACATCAATGCCCTCGCCCAGCCCCAAGCTGCGGGCATGCGTGCCGCCTGGGGCGGCACGGGTGGGCGCAGGCGGCACCCCGCAAGCGCCGGGCCGCGCGACCCACCTCACCTCAGCCACCGCGCCGGGCCACGCGACCCACCCCCGGCCCGCACCAACGCCGGTCACCGCCAAGCCCCCGGATCACGCCAGCACAACAACTTCCGCCGCGTCGAACTCCACCCCCACCACGTCCCCCACCTCCGGCGCCTCCCGCAGCGCACACCCCGCCTCGAGCCTCGGCGCGTCCCCCGCCTGGAGGTGCACAGCGACATGGGTGCCCTTGAAGGTGCGGGCAGTCACCGTGCAGCGCAGACCCGCGTCGGCGGAGACCAGCCGTACCCCGGCGGGCCGTACAAGGAGCGTCCGTGTCCCCTGCGCCGCGCTCTCACCGACCGGCACCTTCCCCCACGGCGTGTCCGCGACCGCCCCGCTGACCGCCCCCTGGACCACATTGTCGAAGCCGAGGAATCGCGCCACGAACTCGTCCACCGGCCGCTGCCAGACCTCCAGCGGCGTCCCGGTCTGGGCGATCCGCCCGTCCCGCATCACCACGACCCGGTCGGCAAGCGCGAAGGCCTCACCCTGGTCGTGGGTGACGGCGAGCACGGTTGTACCCAACCGGCCGAAGAGTTCCCGGAGTTCGACGACCAGCCGCTCCCGCAGCGAACGGTCGAGCTGCCCCAGCGGCTCGTCCAGCATCAGCAGCCGCGGCTGCGGCGCGAGCGCACGGGCGAGCGCCACCCGCTGCTGCTCACCGCCGGAGAGGGACGCCACGGCGCGACGCGCGGCCCCCGGCAGACCGACGAGGTCCAACAACTCCCGTACCCGCTCGGCCTGTTGCCCCTTCGACGCCCCACGCATCCGCAACCCGAAGGCCACATTGCCGCCCACGTCCCGCTGCGGGAACAGCTGATGGTCCTGGAACATCAACCCGACCCCACGCCGATGCGCGGGCACCCCCACCTGGTCGCGACCGTCGAGCAACACCCGCCCGGAATCGAGGTGTTGCAGCCCCGCCACCGCCCGCAGCAGGGTCGACTTGCCGCTGCCGCTGGGCCCGAGCACGCACACGATCTCGTGCTCGGCGACCTCCAGGCCGACGGCGTCGAGCACGGCCCGCCCGCCGAACCGCACGGTCGCGTCGTCGATGGACAGCAGCATCAGAACTCCCCCGTCCGATCGGTCCGCAGCCGCTCAAGGACCAGCAGCGCCACCGCGCACACCACCATCAGAATCGTCGAAAGGGCCATCGCCTGGCCGTAGTTGAGATCCCCGGCCCGCCCGAGCAGCTTGGCCACCGCGACCGGCAGCGTCGGGTTGTCGGGCCGCGCGATGAACACGGTCGCCCCGAACTCCCCCAGCGACACCGCGAACGCGAACCCGGCCGCGATCAGCGACGCCCGCCGCACCATCGGCAGATCGACCTCACGCCACACCCGCCACGGCGACGCCCCGAGCACGGCCGCCGCCTCCCTGAGCCGCGCGTCCACCGCCCGCAGCACCGGCAGCATGGTCCGTACAACGAACGGGACACCGACCAGCGCCTGCGCGAGCGGCACCAGGATCCAGGAGGCCCGCAGATCGAGCGGCGGCTCGTCCAGCGCGATCAGGAACCCGAAGCCGACCGTCACCGCCGACACCCCGAGCGGCAGCATCAGCAGCGCATCGAACCCGCGCACGAACCGGCCCGCGTCCCGCCGGGTGAGCGCGGCGGCGGCGAGAGAGCCGATCACCACGGCGATGACGGTGGCGACGACGGCGTACCGCAGCGAATTCCCGATCGCCTCGATCGGCGCCACCAGGAAGACACCGCCGTCGGACGACATCAGCGCCCGGTAGTACCCGAAGTCCGGTGCGTCGAGCGACCGTTGCACCAGCACGGCCAACGGCAGCAGCAGGAGTACGACGACGGAGGCGAGGACGCCCGCCAGCAGCCCCCACTGGCCCGCCCCGCGCGGTCGCCGGGCCGTCACGGACGCGTCCACCAGCCGCAGGGCGCTCTCCCGCCGCCGTACGGTCCAGGCGTGCAGCGCGAGGATGGCGCCGACCGCCACGAACTGAATGATCGTCAGCACCGCGGCGGTGGACAGATCGAAGATCTCCGAGGTCTGCCGGTAGATCTCGACCTCCAGCGTCGAGAAGGCCGGTCCGCCGAGGATCTGCACCACACCGAAGGAGGTGAAGGTGAACAGGAACACCATCAGCGTGGCGGCGGCCACGGCCGGCGCCAGGGCCGGGAGGGTGACCTGGCGCCAGGCCTTGAGCGGCGACGCCCCGAGCATCCGCGCGGCCTCTTCCTGCCGCGGGTCGAGTTGCCCCCAGAGCCCGCCGACGGTCCGTACGACGACCGCGTAGTTGAAGAAGACATGCGCCAGCAGGATCGCCCATACGGTCGTGTCCAGCCGTACGCCCCACAGCTCATCCAGCAGCCCGCCACGGCCCACCAGCGCGAGGACCGCCGTACCGACGACGACCGTCGGCAGCACGAAGGGGACGGTGACGATCGCCCGCAGAACGTGCTTGCCCGGGAAGTCGAAACGGGCGAAGACGTAAGCACCGGGCAGCGCCACGAGCAAGGTGAGCGCGGTGGAGGCGAGGGCCTGCCAGGTGGTGAACCACAGGACATGACGGATGTCCGACTGCGCCACCACGTCCCAGATCCGGGCGAGTTGCCAGGCTCCGTCGACATGGAGCCCGCGCGCGAGGATCGCGGCGACGGGGTAGGCGAAGAAGACCGCGAAGAACGCGACGGGCACGGCCATGAGCGCGAGCCGCGCCGCGTACCTCCGGCGGACGGAGGCTGCTTCGGGGGCTACTTCAGCTACTTCAGTACGAGCGAGGTCCATGACTTGACCCAGTCGTCACGGTTGTCGGCGATCTTCGCCGGGTCCATCGTCTCGGGGTCCTCGGCCTGCGGACCGTACTTGGTGAACTCCTCGGGCACCTGGGCGCCTTCACGCACCGGGTAGACGAACATGTTCAGCGGCATGTCGTCCTGGAACGTCTCGGTGAGCATGAAGTCGAGGAGCGCCTTGCCGCCCTCGGTGTTCCCCGCGTTGCTCAGCAGCCCCGCGTACTCGACCTGCCGGAAGCAGGTGCCGGTCGCGACGCCGGTCGGCGCGGTGGCCGGCTTCGGGTCGGCGTAGATGACCTCGGCGGGCGGCGAAGAGGCGTACGAGACGACGAGCGGCCGGTCGGCCTTGGCCTTCTTGCCGCCGGCGGACCCGGAGAACTCCTCGTTGTAGGCCTGCTCCCAGCCGTCGACGACCTTGACGCCGTTGGCCTTCAGCTTCTTCCAGTAGTCCTGCCAGCCGTCGTCGCCGTACTGGGCGGCGGTCCCGAGGAGGAAGCCCAGTCCCGGTGAGGAGGTGGACGCGTTCTCGGTGACGAGCAGGTTCTTGTACGCAGGCTTGATCAGGTCGTCGAAGGAGGTGGGCGGGGTCAGCTTGTGCTTGCTGAAGTACGCCTTGTCGTAGTTGACGCAGATGTCGCCGGTGTCGATCGGCGTGACACGGTGCTTGTCCTCGTCGACCCGGTACTCGGGCTTGATCTGGTCGGCGCCCTTCGCCTCGTACGACTGGAAGAGGCCGTTGTCGAGGGCCCGCGAGAGCAGGGTGTTGTCGACGCCGAAGAAGACGTCGCCCTGTGGGTTGTCCTTGGTCAGGATCGCCTTGTTGACGGCCTGCCCGGCGTCGCCGTCCTCCAGGACCTTGACCTTGAACCCGGACTTCTTCTCAAACTCGGCGATGACGCTCTTCGAGACGGCCCAGGAGTCGTGGCTGACGAGCGTGACGGTCTTGGAGTCGCCGCCGGCGGAGCCGGACGACGATCCGCACGCGGACAGCGTGACGAGTCCCAGCCCGACGGCCAGGGCTATGTACTTGTTCGTGGTTCTCATGAGTGAAGACCGAACTTCCTACCCAGAATGACCTGGGCGAGGTTCAGAGGGTCTGCGGCCCGCCGGAACTTTGGCGGCCGCACTCTCAGCGCTGTGGCGCTCCCCTGTCGGAAAATGAATCGGATATGAAGTTGTATCGACGTCGATGTACCGAGGTACCGACGTCGGTCAGACTACCTCTCGGTGGCCGCGAGCTGACCACACGCCCCGTCGATCTCCTGACCACGGGTGTCCCGGACCGTCACCGGCACACCATGCGCGGCGATCGCCTCGACGAACGCCTTCTCGTCCTCCGGCCGGGAGGCCGTCCACTTCGAGCCCGGCGTCGGGTTCAGCGGGATCAGATTCACATGCACGGGCTTGCTCTTGAGCAGCCGCCCGAGCCGGTCACCGCGCCAGGCCTGGTCGTTGATGTCCCGGATCAGCGCGTACTCGATGGACAGCCGGCGCCCGGACCGGGCCGCGTACTCCCATCCGGCCTCGAGCACCTCGCGCACCTTCCACCGGGTGTTGACCGGTACGAGGGTGTCGCGCAACTCGTCGTCCGGCGCGTGCAGCGAGATCGCGAGCCGGCACTTGAAGCCCTCGTCGGCGAACCGGTGGATGGCCGGCACGAGCCCGACGGTCGAGACGGTGATACCGCGCTGCGACAGCCCGAGCCCGTCGGGTTCAGGGTCGGTGAGCGCGCGAATGGCACCCACAACCCGCTTGTAGTTGGCGAGCGGCTCACCCATGCCCATGAAGACGATGTTGGACAGCCGCGCGGGTCCCCCGGGAATCTCGCCATCCCTGAGCGCCCGCATCCCGTCCACGATCTGGTGCACGATCTCGGCGGTGGACAGATTCCGGTCGAGGCCCGCCTGCCCGGTGGCGCAGAACGGGCAGTTCATGCCGCAGCCCGCCTGCGAGCTGATGCACATCGTCACCCGGTCCGGATACCGCATGAGCACCGACTCGACCAGCGTCCCGTCGAACAGCCGCCACAGCGTCTTGCGCGTGGTGTCCTGGTCCGTCGACAGATGCCGTACGACCGTCATCAGCTCCGGAAGCAGCGCCTCCTGCAGCTTGCCGCGCGCGGCGGCCGGGATGTCCGTCCACTGCGCCGGGTCGTGCGCGTACCGCGCGAAGTAGTGCTGCGAGAGCTGCTTGGCGCGAAACGGCTTCTCCCCGATCGCGGCAACAACCTCTTTGCGCTCGGCAGGCGACAGATCGGCAAGATGCCGCGGCGGCTTCTGGGCTCCGCGGGGGGCGACGAAAGTGAGTTCTCCGGGCTTGGGCATGATTTCTCAAGTGTCGCAGATCGTTTACGCGCCCCCGAACGGGCTACGGACGGGCTATGGGGTGGGGTTTTCCAGCCGGTCCTTGAGGTGCTGCTCGTTGCGCGGGAGCTCCTTGCGGACCTGAGGACGGACGACCAGGGGCACGAGGAGCCTGCCGATGCCGTGCCCTTCGAAGTCGACCTCCAAGGTCACGCGGGAGCGGCGGCCCTCGTCGAGCGGGTCGATCTCGCCGTGGACATGGCCCCTGACGGGCCCGTCGATGCCCCGCAGACCCCAGATCCGCGGCGGATCGTACTCGGTGACCTCCATGGTCATCGGAATGTCACGACGGCCGATGTGCCGGGTGACCCTCATATGGGAACCGACACCCAGCGGGCCCTCCTCGACCTGCTCCGCCGCGACCGCACTCTCCTGCCACTCCGGCAGGTGGGAGGCGTCGCTGAGGTAGGCGTAGACATCCTCGGGACTGCGATCGACGACGATCGTTTCTCGGAAGCCTGACATGGTGCCCCCTTCCAGGGCGGCCCCTTCGAGGGTTCCGGAGTGACCCTCTTCGAGGGCTTACAACCGAATCGTCCCACCGCGCGGACCGGCACGCCAAGAGCCCTCGCCCCAGGGCTGGGGCGAGGGCTCTTCGAATGTCCTGATGCCGTGCCGTCAGGCAGATCCGACGAACAGCACCATCAGCAGCCACACCACGGGAGCGGTCGGCAGCAGCGAGTCCAGCCGGTCCATGATGCCGCCATGACCGGGCAGCAGCGTGCCCATGTCCTTGATGCCCAGGTCCCGCTTGATCATGGACTCGCCGAGGTCGCCGAGCGTGGCGCTGGCCGCGACGGCGAGGCCCAGCAGCAGGCCCTGCCACCAGGTGCCGTCGTCGATCAGGAACTCCATGCACAGCGCGCCCGCCGCCATCGCGAAGGCGACCGCGCCGAGCAGGCCCTCGCGGGTCTTGCCGGGGCTGATGCGCGGAGCGAGCTTGTGCCTGCCGAAGCGCCAGCCGACGGCGTACGCGCCCGTGTCGCTGACGACGGCCAGCAGCAGGAACGTCAGCACCCGCCGCGCACCGTCGTCCGCGGTGAGCATCATCGCGACGAACGTGGCGAGGAAGGGGATGTAGAAGGCCGCGAAGACGCCCGCCGTGACGTCCTTGAGGTAGCCCTCGGGCGGTTCCGTCATCCTCCAGACCAGCACCGCCAGCGCGGTGAGCGCCATCGCCACCCACGCGCCCTCGGCACCGCGGACGTACCCGGCGACGACCATCGCCGCACCGCCGACCGCGAGCGGCACGAGGGGCGCCTTGATGGCCTTGCGCTCCTGCAGCCGGGACGTCAGCTCCCAGAGGCCCACCACGACGGCGACCGCGATCACACCGACGAACACGGCCTTGACGACGAACAGCGACGCGATGATCACCGCACCGAGCCCGACCCCGACCCCTATGGCCGCACCCAGGTCCCTGCCCGCGCTCTTCTTCTGCGGTGCGGGCGCCGGCTGCGGGGCGTCGGGCATGGGCTCCGGATTCTGCTGCGCCGCCCGATAGGACGTCCCGTCGGGCGTCCCATAGGACGACGTCTGCGGCGTGTCGTCGCGGAACAAGGGGCCGCCCAGCCGAGCGGCCCCCCGGTCGTCATCCTGGTTCCCGCCATACGCGGGTACGTCGGGCACGATGGGCATGGGGCGAGTCTGCTGCGCGTTGTGCGCATCGTACGCGGGACCCGCCGGGGCAGCCCCTTGGACAGGCCCGCGGTCGGACGGCACCCAGTACCCGGCTTGTGGTGGCGCCCCCCAGGAAGAGTCGTTCATCAGACCTCGAGCAGCTCCGCTTCCTTGTGCTTGAGAAGCTCGTCCACCTGTGCGACGTACTTGTGGGTGGTGTCGTCGAGCTCCTTCTCCGCACGGCGGCCCTCGTCCTCGCCGATGTCGCCGTCCTTGATCGCCTTGTCGACGGCGTCCTTGGCCTTGCGGCGGACGGAGCGGATGGACACCCGCGCGTCCTCGGCCTTGGACTTGGCGACCTTGATGTAGTCGCGGCGGCGCTCCTCGGTGAGCTCGGGGAACACCACTCGGATGATGTTGCCGTCGTTGCTCGGGTTGACGCCCAGATCGGAGTCGCGGATCGCCTGCTCGATGTTGCGCAGCGCGCTCTTGTCGAACGGGGTCACCACCGCCATGCGCGGCTCCGGCACGGAGAACGAAGCCAGCTGGTTGATCGGCGTCGGCGCCCCGTAGTAGTCGGCCACGATCTTGTTGAACATCGCCGGGTGCGCACGGCCGGTGCGGATCGCGGCGAAGTCCTCCTTGGCGACCACGACGGCCTTCTCCATCTTCTCCTCGGCCTCGAGGAGGGTCTCTTCGATCACCACTTGCTCCTGCGTGTCTTGAGTAGGCCCGGCTGCGGTTCCTTGCGGGGGGCGGCGGCCGGCTGCGTCGCGTCTTCCTTCTGCACGTTTCCCGACCGGCAGAACATTGTCCATCCCCCGGTCAGGGTCATCAGCCCTGGCTGTCTTGGTCACCCACAAGCGTGCCGATCTTCTCACCCTTGACGGCGCGCGCGATATTGCCCTCGGCCAGAAGCTCGAAGACGAGGATCGGCAGCTTGTTGTCGCGGCACAGGGTGATGGCGGTCATGTCGGCGACCTTGAGGTCACGGGTGATGACCTCGCCGTAGCCGAGGGAGTCGAAGCGCACGGCGTCCGGGTTGGTCTTCGGGTCGGAGTCGTAGACCCCGTCCACGCCGTTCTTGCCCATCAGCAGCGCCTCGGCGTCGATCTCCAGGGCGCGCTGGGCGGCGGTGGTGTCGGTGGAGAAGTACGGCATGCCCATACCGGCGCCGAAGATGACCACGCGGCCCTTCTCCAGGTGCCGTACGGCCCGCAGCGGGATGTACGGCTCGGCGACCTGCCCCATGGTGATGGCGGTCTGCACCCGGCTGTCGATGCCCTCCTTCTCCAGGAAGTCCTGGAGGGCGAGGCAGTTCATCACGGTGCCGAGCATGCCCATGTAGTCGGAACGGGCCCGGTCCATGCCGCGCTGCTGCAGTTCGGCGCCGCGGAAGAAGTTGCCGCCGCCGATGACGACCGCGATCTGCGCCCCGTCGCGCACGACGGCCGCGACCTCGCGGGCGATCTTGTGCACCACGTCAGGGTCGACGCCCAGGCCCCCGCCGCCGGAGAACGCCTCTCCGGACAGCTTCAGCATGAACCGGCCGCGTACTTTGCCGTCGTCGCTCTTCTGGGGCTTGGTGGTCATGGAGATCTCGCCTCTTAACGTGTCGCACATACGAAGAAGGCCATTGCCGATGGGGTGGGTGCTCCCATGTGCGGCAATGGCCTCCTCGTCAGATCTGCTGTCGTCCGCCACGCACGCGTGCGCGACGTCGTCCGCGGACGACTGCTGTCGACCCTATCGGGGTCGCGCGTCGATCGCGGTACGGACTCAGATGCCGACCTTGATGCGCGAGAAGCGCTTCAGGGTGACACCGGCCTCGTCCAGGATCTTCTGGACGGACTTCTTGTTGTCGAGCGCGTACGGCTGGCCCAGCAGCGTGGCGTCCTTGAAGAAGCCGTTGAGGCGACCCTCGACGATCTTCGGCAGGGCGGCCTCGGGCTTGCCCTCGGCGCGGGTGGTCTCCTCGGCGACACGGCGCTCGGACTCGACGACCTCGGCCGGGACGTCCTCCTTGGAGAGGTACTTCGGCGCGAAGGCGGCGATGTGCTGGGCGACGCCCTTGGCGACCTCGGCGTTCGGCTTGTCGAGCTCGACGAGGACACCGATCTGCGGCGGCAGGTCGGGCATCGTGCGGTGCATGTACGCCGTCACGAAGCCGTCGGCGAACTGCGCGAAGCGGTCCAGGACGATCTTCTCGCCCAGGTTGGCGTTGGCCTCGTCGACGAACGCCTGAACGGTCTTGCCGGGCTCGATCTCGGAGGCGAGCAGCGCCTCGAGGTCGGCCGGAGCGGTCTTGGCGACGTGCTCGGCGATCGCGTTCGCGGCGGCCTGGAACTTCTCACCCTTGGCGACGAAGTCCGTCTCGCACTTCAGCTCGACCAGGACGCCGGAGGAGTTGTCGTCGGCGATGACGGAGACCACGGCGCCGTTCTCGGCGGAGCGGCCCTCGCGCTTGGCGACGCCCTTCTGGCCCTTGATACGGAGCGCCTCGACGGCCTTCTCGACGTTGCCATCGGCCTCGTCCAGCGCCTTCTTGCAGTCCATCATGCCGGCGCCGGTGAGCTCACGGAGCTTCTTGACGTCGGCGGCGGTGTAGTTCGCCATGATCTGTGAATCTCTTCTCGGAGTTCGAAGTCTCGAAGTCGGCGGCGGCCGCGGCTTGAGCGGCGTACGCCGAAGATCTACGGGCTACGAAGATCTGCGGACTCCGCAGATCTAGAGGCTGCGGGTGAACGGCGGGTGGCGTGGTCGACGCCACCCGCCGTCACTTTCAGCCATACGGCCCTACGACCCAGAGGGTCAGGCCTGCTCGCCCTCGGCGGCCGGAGCAGCCTCGGCAACCTCGGCGGCGGGAGCCTCAGCGGCAGGGGCCTCGGTCTCGGCGGCGGGAGCCTCAGCAGCGGGCGCCTCGGCCTCGGCGGCGGGAGCCTCGGCAGCCGGCGCCTCAGCAGCGGCCTCGGCGGCCGGAGCGGCCTCCTCGGCCTTCTTCTCACCCTCGAGCAGGTCGCGCTCCCACTCGGCGAGCGGCTCGCTCGCGGCCTTCTCGCCCTTGCCCTCCGTCGCCACGCCGGAACGGGCGATGAGGCCCTCGGCGACGGCGTCGGCGATCACACGGGTGAGCAGGGTGACGGAGCGGATCGCGTCGTCGTTGCCCGGGATCTTGTAGTCGACCTCGTCGGGGTCGCAGTTGGTGTCGAGGATGGCGACGACCGGAATGTTGAGCTTCCGGGCCTCGCCGACCGCGATGTGCTCCTTCTTGGTGTCCACGATCCAGACGGCGCTGGGCACCTTCTGCATCTCGCGGATACCACCGAGGGTCTTCTCCAGCTTGGCCTTCTCGCGCGAGAGCACGAGAAGCTCCTTCTTGGTCAGACCCGAGGCCGCGACGTCCTCGAAGTCGATCTGCTCGAGCTCCTTGAGGCGCTGCAGACGCTTGTAGACGGTCGAGAAGTTGGTGAGCATGCCGCCCAGCCAGCGCTGGTTGACGTAGGGCATGCCGACGCGGGTGGCCTGCTCGGCGATGGCCTCCTGCGCCTGCTTCTTCGTACCGACGAACATGACCGTGCCGCCGTGGGCGACGGTCTCCTTGACGAACTCGTAGGCGCGGTCGATGTACGACAGCGACTGGAGCAGGTCGATGATGTAGATGCCGTTGCGCTCCGTGAAGATGAACCGCTTCATCTTCGGGTTCCAACGACGGGTCTGGTGACCGAAGTGGACGCCGCTTTCCAGCAGCTCCCGCATCGTGACGACGGCCATGGCCGTTCTCCTTGAGTTTCTCGGTTGTGCCGCGAGTGCCGGATCAGCACTCGCGCCTGACGCCCACATGCGCCGTGCCACGAAGGACCGAGGAGCGCTGACACAGGGACCGTTTCCGGTCGCTGTGTCGGGGCGTGCGAAGTCGACCCGGTGACCCGGATCGCCAGAAGAAGTGTACGGGACCCGCGAGGTACCGGGTGACGCCGCTGTCCACAACCCGGGAGTAGTCCACAGGTCCCGGCCATGATCGGCCGCTGTGCGGGACCGTTCCCCCATGTCACCTGCGCAAGCGAAACGATCCGCGGTCACCTGGGCGGGCCTCCTGCTCGTCCTGGCCCTCGCGGCCCTGGTGCCCGTCGCACGGGCCGACACCCCGGCCACCGCGCCCACGGCACCTCCGGCCCCCGACCACCCGGTCCCGGCCATCGCCCGCACCTGGCCGGTGGGCGTACGCCCTTCGGTGGTACGAGGCTGGGAGCCTCCGGCGACGACATACGGCCGCGGCCACCGCGGCATCGACCTCACGGCCACCCCCGGCACACCCGTGCGAGCGGTGGCACCGGGCCGGGTGTCCTTCGCGGGCCGAGTGGCCGGAAAAGGAGCAGTCTCGGTGGAACTGTCAGACACAGGCGCCCCGCCCCTGCGAACGACCTACGAACCGGTGAACCCTTCGGTGAAGAAGGGCGACGAGGTGGAGGCGGGCGAGGTGGTGGGGACGGTGGAGGCAGGCGGCTCGCACTGCACGACGAGATGCATCCACTGGGGCCTGCTCAGGGACGAGACGTACCTGGACCCACTGAAGCTACTGCCACCGTGGCTCCTGCGCAGGGGCCCATCAAGGCTTCTACCGGTCCTGGACGCACCTCTACCTGTGCACTAGCTGCGGGCAGTCGTGCCGCGAGGGCGGCGCCCACCCAGCAGGCGAGGAGTGATGCCCTCAGCCTGCGGGCAGTCGTGACGCTTGGGGCGGCACGGGTGGGCGCAGGCGGCACCCCGCAAGCGCCGGGCCGCTCGACCCACCCCCGCCCAGCCCCCACTCAGCCGCTAGCCGCGCACACCCCGCAACGCCATGGCAACAGCCGCATCCGTAATCGCCGAAGGCTCCTCCGCGGCGCCCAGCTCAATCCGCCGCACAGCCGCATCCACCACACCCTGCAGCAACATCGCAGCAAGCCGAGGCTCCGCGTGCCCCAACTCCCCCAACGCCTCGACGATCATCGCGACCAGCCCCCCATGCGCGGCCCGGATCTTCTCCCGGGCCCCCGCATCCAGCTCACTCGCGGAGATCGCGACCACGGCCCGGTGCCGCCGGTCCCCGACCAGCGCCAGCTGCTGCCGCACATACGCCTCGACCTTGCCCTCAGGCGTACCGGCACGCTCCATCGCCGCCGACACCTCCGCCGCCCACACGGGAAAGTCGACCTCGCACAGCTCCTCGACCACGGCGGCCCGCGACCGGAAGTACTCGTACACGGACGACCGCGCAAGCCCCGTCCGCTCGGCGAGGGCCGGAAAGGTCAGCGCCTCCGTCCCACCCTCGGACAGCAAAGACCGAGCCGCGTCCAGCAGGGCGGCTCGCTGCATCGACCGGTGCTCGGCCACAGAGGCCGCTCGAATCCTTGGCACGTCAAACACTGTACGGACGCACCGCCCGCGAGGGGAGTCACTCCCGCCCGCTCCCTCGCTCAGCGGCCGAAACTCGCCAGCTTCGCCCGCAGCTGGAGCACGGACTTGGTGTGGATCTGGCTGACCCGGCTCTCGGTCACCCCCAGCACGTTCCCGATCTCGGCGAGCGTGAGGCCCTCGTAGTAGTACAGCGTGACCACGGTCTTCTCCCGCTCGGGCAACGTGTTGATCGCCCGCGCCAGGAACCGCCTCAGCTCCCGGTCCTCGGCCACCTCCACGGGGTTGTCCGCGGCGGTGTCCTCCAGCGTGTCCATGAGGCTCAGCCGGTCGCCCCCCTCACCCCCCACATGCAGCAGCTCCTCCAGCGCCACCACGTTGGCCAGCGACAACTGGCTGAAGACCGAGTGGAGTTCGTCCACCGCGATCCCCATCTCGGCGGCCACCTCCCCCTCCGACGGCGTCCGCCTGAGCTTCGCCTCCAGCGTCGCGTACGCCCGCTCCACGTTGCGCGCCTTCTGCCGCACCGACCGCGGAATCCAGTCCAGTGCCCGCAGCTCGTCGATCATCGCGCCCCGGATCCGGGTGATCGCGTACGTCTCGAACTTGATCTCCCGGTCGATGTCGAACTTCTCGATCGCGTCGATCAGTCCGAACACCCCGGAGGAGACGAAGTCCGCCTGTTCGACATTGGGCGGCAGCCCCACGCTCACCCGGCCGGCGACGTACTTCACGAGCGGTGAGTAGTGCAGGATCAGCTGCTCGCGCAGCCGCTCGTCCCCCGTCGCCTTGTACGACCGCCACAACTCGTCGAGCGTCGAGGGAGCGGGCGGCCGCACGCTGCCACCGTCACGGGCGGCTGGGGGGATCGCCGCCCGGTCGGACCCGGAAGTGTGCTGGGGCATTCGTTGCCTTGTGCCGTTCTGCCGTGAAGTGGGGGTGCCTGGGTGAACTGTCGATCTGGTGTGGAGTTACCGGTCTGCGCCCGGATCTCGTGAGCGTAGCGTGACTGAAGTGTCGCAGTGCGCGAACGGCAGGGCTGAAGGCGTGCGCAGATACGTTCCGCTGGACGCACCGCCGGGTCACGGTGATCGCTCTACGTGATCACCGGCGGGCGCCAACTGCGGGAAATCCCAAGGCCGTCGGGGTTCCCCCGGACGGCCGAACACGCTCGGTCAGCAGCCGTGCCGACCGTCACGGACGGAGATCATTGCCTGGCGTGTCAACTTCCAGCCGTCGCCGTGTCGTTCGACGTAACCAAGTGCTCGGAGTTCGTACAGTCTCGCGATCGTGTCGTCCTCCGTCGTCTGCGCGCCGCGCGCGATCTCGTCCGCCGCCGCGGCACGGCGGGCGGGCAGGGCGGCCAGCACCCGGCGGGCGCCCGGTTCCAGCAGGTCCCGCGGCAGCACGGGACCTCGCCGGTCCGGGGCCAGCTCACCCATGTCGCCGACCAGCTCCACGACATCCGCGGCGTCGGTGACCAGCACGGCGTCTGCGCGCAGAAGTTCGTGCACCCCTGCCGAGAGTCCGCTGGTGGCCGGCCCGGGTACACCCATCGTGAACCGCCCCAGCCGCTGCGCGGCCCGTGCCGTGACCAGCGATCCGCTCCTATAGGCGGCCTCCACGACCACGGTGCCCCGGGTGAGCGCGGCGATCACCCTGTTCCGCAGCACGAATCTGCTCGGCGTCGGATGATCACCGGGCGGCAACTCGCCGATCACCAGCCCCTGTTCGGCGATCCTGGTGATCAACTCGGTGTGTCCGCGCGGGTAGGGCCGGTCGACTCCGCAGGCGAGTACGGCGACGGTGGCACCGCCGGCGCCGAGGGCACCGCGGTGTGCGGCGCCGTCCACTCCGTAGGCCCCGCCGGACACGACCACCCACCCGCGCTCGGCCAGCCCGGCGGCGAGCGTGACGGCCATGTGCGCGCCGTACTCCGTGCAGGCCCGCGCGCCCACCACGGCGACCGACCTCAGCGCCCATATCCGCAGGCTGGGCCGCCCACGCACCCACAGCCCCAGCGGCCGGGCATCACCCAGATCATCCAACTGCCCGGGCCACTCGGCATCCCCCGGCGACACGAACCGCACCCCCGCGTCCCGGGCAACGCCAAGATCCCGCCGAGGCTCGGCCACCTGAGCCCTGGCCCGCAACCCGGCCCACCGCTTGTCGGTAACCCCGGCAAGCTGTGGCCCACCCTCCCGCAAAACCCGGGCCACCTCCACAGCCCCCAACTCCCGCACCCACCGCCCACCGACCTCGTCGCCGGGCTCGATGACGCGGCTGAGGAAGACACGGGCGAGCAGTTCGTCGGCCGGGTCGTCGCCACCGTTCACGTCATGGCCCCGATGGCCATGGGCACACCGCGGGGCACCCCGGTGCGCAGTTGCAGGGCCAGGGCGACATCGGTCGCATCGGGCCGGTCGTGGCCGAGGAGGTCGGCGACGGTCCAGGCGACGCGCAGCACACGGTCCAGTCCGCGAGCGGTGAGTACGCCCCGCTCGAGGTTCCGTTCCGCTTCGTCCATGGCTCCGCGGGCGGCGAACCACCGGCTGCGCAGCTCACGTCCGGGGACTTCGCTGTTGGTGCGCCATGGGGTGCCGGCCAGGCGGGCCGCCGCCCGCTCCCTGGCGCCGCGCACCCGGTCGGCGACCGTCGCCGTGGATTCGCCGCGGGCGCCGCGCTCGGTCAGCTGTGCCCTCGTGACGCGGTCCACCTCGACCCGGAGGTCGACCCGGTCCAGGAGCGGGCCGGACAGCCTGGCCTGGTAGCGGCGGATCGACGACGGCGGGCAGTCGCAGAAGTCGTCCTTCACGGAGAACCGCCCGCACGGGCAGGGGTTGGCCGCGAGCACCATCTGGAACTTCGCCGGGAAGCGCACGACGCCGGCGCTGCGCGCGATCACGACGTGCCCCGCTTCCAGCGGCTGCCGCAGGGCGTCCAGGGCCTGACTGCTGAACTCCGGCGTCTCGTCCAGGAAGAGCACGCCCCGGTGGGAGAGCGACACCGCACCGGGCCGGGCGATGGAGGCGCCGCCACCGACGAGCGCCTGCATCGTCGCCGAGTGGTGCGGGGCGCAGTACGGGGCGACGTCGATCAGGGGTTTGCCCGGCGGCAGCAGGCCTGCCACCGAGTGCACCGCCGTGACCTCCAGCGACTCCTGCCGGCTGAGCCGGGGCAGGATGGCGGGCAGCCGCTCCGCGAGCATGGTCTTCCCGGCACCTGGCGGTCCTTCGAGAAACAGGTGGTGGCCGCCCGCCGCGGCGACCTCCACAGCCGTACGCGCCGAGATCTGGCCGACGACATCGGCGAGGTCATGGCCGTGGTCGGGTTGCGCGGTGCCCATGCTGTGCATGCCCGTGGCCGCACCTGTGCCGGGTACGCGCAGGCCGGCCAGGAGTGGGTCGGGGCGGCCCTGTTCCTCCGGTTCCTCCTCCGGCACGGGCTCGTCGGCGAGAACGGCGATCAACTGGCGCAGGCTGCGCACACCCAGTACGGACACGCCGGGCACCAAGGTGGCCTCGGCGGCGGCGCACTCGGGCACGACCACCTGCTCATAGCCCGCGTCGGCCGCGGCCAGCACGGCGGGCAGGATGCCCCGCACCGGGCGCACCCTGCCGTCCAGCCCCAGCTCTCCGATCATCACGATGTCGGCGAGCACTCGTGGATCGATCCGTTCGGCGGCGCCGAGAACGGCACATGCGACGGCCAGATCGAAGCCGCTGCCCGCCTTCGGCACCGACGCCGGGCTGAGCCCCACCGTCAGCTTCTTGGCGGGCCACTCCGCCCCCGAATTCACCACCGCAGCCCGAACCCGATCCCGACTCTCCGTCAGGCTCTTGTCCGGCAACCCGACCAGCGTGAACGCGGCGACCCCGGGTTCCAGGTCGGCCTGGACCTCGACGACGACGCCCTCGACGCCGACCAGGGCCACCGAGCACGTACGAGCGAACCCCATGTCAGGCCACCCCCCGCGCGTGCTCGACGACGGCGGCGCCGCGGCGGGGCAGGACGACTCCGATGAGGTCGATGCGGACGCCTCCCGGCGGGGCTCCTCCGTGCTCCTGCACCCAGCGTTCCGCCAGGCGGCGCAGGCGATCGGTCTTGGCGGGCGTGATCGCCGCCATCGGATGCTCGAAGGGCCCGGCCCTTCGGGTCTTCACCTCGCAGACCACCAGGACGTCGCCGTCCCTCGCCACGATGTCGATCTCACCTGTGCGTCCACAGCGCCAGTTGCGCTCCAGGACCGTCATCCCGACCGCGGCCAGTCGCCGTGCGGCCAGGTCTTCGCCGTACCTGCCGAGTCCACCTCGTGCGTTCATGTCGGCACCACCTCCGGCGCCAACCGTCACGCAATCGAGCAGATCATGTTGATCTTGGTGAACTACTCACCGGTTGTGGAAAACTCCGTCACCCCCGCGGAGGACGCTCACCCGCTCGGCAGCTCGAGATCGCTCTTGTTCAGCTCCTCGATGTTCACGTCCTTGAACGTGAGCACCCGGACCTGCTTCACGAACCGAGCCGGCCGGTACATGTCCCACACCCAGGCATCCGCCATGGACACCTCGAAGAACACCTCACCCTGGACCGAGTGCACCTGCATCTCGTAGTCGTTGGTCAGATAGAAGCGCCGCTCGGTCTCGATCACGTATTTGAACAGACCGACGACATCGCGGTACTCCCGGTAGAGCTTCAGCTCCATCTCGGTCTCGTACTTTTCGAGGTCCTCGGCGCTCATGGCATGTTCCCCTTCAGCCGTGCGATCCCACCATTGTGCGCCAGTCCCGTGAGCCCCTAGACGATTTCTGTGTCAAGGATCTCGGGCCTGGCCGGGGGACCTTCGTCGAGCAGCCTGCGCAGCAGCTCGGCGAGTCTGGTCGGATACACCGTCTCATGCGCCCGGGTCAGTTCCTCACAGGTCCACCAACGTGCTCCGGCGACACTGCGCCGCTCCAGCTCGGTGAGGCCCGCGGCCCTCGTGGCCGTCTGGGTCGTACGGGCCAGGTAGTACCACTCGTCCTGGTCCCAGCGTCGGCCCGCGAACGGGAACGAGCACTTCCGCCGCCAGAGCACCGGCCCGAGCTCGACCTCGGTGATCCCGGTCTCCTCCGCGAGTTCCCTGAGAGCGGCCTGCTCACGGGTCTCATCGCCCTCCAGACCGCCCCCGGGCGTGAACCACCAGTCGTCGGCCCGGTCGTCCGGCTCATGGCCGTGCAGCAGCAGAATGCGGTCCTCCGGGTCGAGGAGGACGACCCGGGCCACCTTGCGCAGCCCGCTTTCGTACGATTCCACGCCCGCGTCCGTCGCCTCAGCGGGCACCGGCGGGCCCCGGGCTCGTCCGGCCGCGGGAGCCGAACCGCTTGGCGATCGGGCCGTACGCCCCACCGCCGAGGACGAGGACCCCGCCGGCGATCACCAGCGCGACGATCGTACGCAGCGGTCCGGGCGAGGACAGGGCGCCGAGCGTCTCGAAGCCGCTGGGGCTCTGCAGCATGCCGTCCATGGGCCAGGCGACCGCGTCGACCCGGGCGCTGACGGCGCTGCGCGCCACCGTGCCGCTGGCGGCGTCGGTCAGGTGGGCGGTGGAGTCCAGGGAGCCCTGGCGTTCGTCGCCGAGCAGGAACAGCCGCCCCTCGGGGACCGTCACGGTCGGGAAGTCCGTGATCTCGGCCGCGCTGCCCCCCGGCAGATACGGTTCGTCGATCTGCTTGCCGTTGACGGTCAGCTTGCCGTCGGTGCAGCAGCCGACGGTGTCCCCACCGACGGCGACGACCCGCTTGACCACGGGCGCGTTGGTCACCCAGGTCTTGTCCCGGAAGACGACGACGTCACCCCGGCGCACGTCGGCGCCGTCGACCCGCTCCGCGAGCACCCGGCTGCCCATGTCGATCGTCGGCGACATCGAGCTGGTGGGCACCGTGTACGGCCGATAGACGACCGCTCCCCAGGCGAATCCGCCGAGGAACAGCACAAGGCCCAGCGCCACGGCCACCCCGGACAACCGCTGTCCGATCCGGCCGCCCGCCGGGCTCCTGTCCACCCCACCGCTGCGCGGGGCCGTACGTGTCGTGCTCTCGCCACCCATGGGTCCGCACCCTACCCGGGGGTACGGCACCGGGTCAGCCCAAGTTCTGGTACATAAACCAGCCGGGGTGCTACTCCGAGACCTTCCGGTACTCGGCAGCCTTCCGTCGCCGCCGCACCAGCACCAGCGGCACAGCCCCTACGAGCGCCAAGGCGCCCGGCGAGGTGACCGCGACCACCGCCTGGGCGCTGAGGCCGGGCTGGTCGAAGGTGTCCGGGACCGGGAGCGTGCCCCAGCGGTTGATCGGCCAGGCCTTGACGATGGCGCGGCCGACGACCTTGTCCACCGGGACCATGCCCTTGTTCGCGTCCGACGTGTTGTAGCGGGAGTCGCGGGAGTTCTGCCGGTGGTCGCCCATGACCCAGATGAAGCCCTCGGGGACCTTCACCTTGAACTGGCCGCCCTGGTCGTCGACGCTGCACGGGGTGTTGCCCGGGTAGACGTACGACGATTCGTTCAGCGCCTTGCCGTTGACCTTCAGCGGGCCCGTGCCCTTGCACTCGATGGTGTCGCCGCCGACGCCGACCACCCGCTTGATGAGGTCCTTCTCCTCCGCGGACGGCATCAGGCCGATCCAGCTGAGGAAGGTCTGCAGCGCGTTCGGGTCGGTCGTGGGCTCGCCCGCGAGCCAGCTGTCCGGGTCGTGGAAGACGACGACCTCGCCGCGCTCGGGCTCGGAGCCGAACCAGGGGGTGAGCTTGTCGACCAGGACGCGGTCACCCTGCTGGAGGGTGTTCTGCATCGAGTCGGACGGGATCGAGAACGCCTGCACCAGGAAGGTCTTGATCAGCAGCGCGAGAATCAGCGCGATACCGATCAGGATGGGCAGCTCCTTCCAGAAGGAGCGCGGCGGCTTCTTCGCCTGGGGGGTCGAGTCGCCCGGCCCCCGGCCCCCGGCCGGGTTCTGCTGGTCCGCCGTTGTCCCGTCGTCGGCCGCCCCGGAGTCATTCCCGGAGGTCACGGCGCTGTCCGCGGCCGGGACAGCTGCTTCCACGGGGCGCCCGCGGTCCTCGCCGTCTTGTCCGGACCGTGCGCCAACCGCCACATCCCCCACGCCAACTCCTTACTCTGTGTCGCCGCCTGCCCCATGCACGGCGCAGGCCCACTACTCCCATAACGAGCGGGAGTTCCGCAGGGGTCGGGAGCTGGATCGTTCCGTTCGGATCGTCGGGTGCAACCCTATGCGACAGCTGGGGAGCCGCGGTCGACCCGGGCGACGAGTCGGTCACGGAAGCGTAGGTTTTTGGTTCGTTCAGGGAGTTCCAGTGGTTGAACGGCCAGGCGATGACCATGGCCCGGCCCACCACTTCCTCCTCGGAGACCGTGCCGCCGTATTCCTGGTCCTGGTGCGAGCGGGAGTCCGCGGAGTTGCTGCGGTGGTCGCCCATCACCCACAGCCGTCCCTGCGGGACGGTGATGTCGAACCGGGACTGGGACGGGGCGTTGCCGGGATAGAGATAGTCACCCTCCTCCAGCGGAACGCCGTTGACGGTCACCCGTCCTTGCGTGTCACAGCACTTGACGCGGTCGCCGCCGACTCCGACGACCCGCTTGATGAGGTCCTTCTCGTTGTCGGACGGCAGCAGGCCGATGAAGGTGAGCCCTTCCTTGACCTGCTTGACGATGATGGGGTCTTCCTTCTTGGTGGTGCTCACCTCGTCCTGGAGCCAGCCACCGGGGTCCTTGAAGACGACGACGTCCCCGCGCTCCGGCTTGGAGCCGAACCACGGGGTGAACTTGTCGACCAGGACGCGGTCGCCGATCTGGATCGTCTGCTCCATCGAGCCGGACGGGATCACGAAGGCCTGGACGAGGAACGTCTTCAGGACGAGGGCTATCAGGACGGCCACGCCGACGAGGAGGGGTATCTCCTTGGCGGCGGACCGCCTGCGGCGCCGCTTGACCTTCCGCTGAAGCTTGCGCCGCTCCGCCCGGGTACGGCCGCCGCCCGGGGACGATGCCCGCCGGACGCCGGTGGGCAGCAGATTGTCGGCCGCGTGCGCGGAGATCCCACGCGGCCTACCGCGGTTACCCATGGCCCCCCTCCGCGGCCGGCACGCGCGCGTAGGCGTCGGGGCGGTGGAGGCGGGTGGCGTGGCTCGCGGGCCATACGATCCCGTCGGCCCGGCCCACGACGTCGTCCACGGGGATCATGCCGCCGCCCGGTGAGCCGAGGTGGTCGCGGGAGTCGCTGGACTCGCTGCGGTGGTCGCCGAGGACGAACAGGGTGCCTTCCGGCACGACGACGTCGAAGGGCACCGTGGACGGGCTGTCACCGGGGTACAGGAACGACGACTCGTCGACCGACCGGCCGTTCACCACGATCCTCCCCTCCTTGTCACAGCAGACCACGTGGTCTCCCCCCACACCGACAACGCGTTTGATGTAGTCCGCGTCCCCGAAATACCCGGTTCCGTCGAACACGATCACATCGCCACGCCGCGGCTGAGCACCGAAACGGTACGCCAACTTATTTACGAGAACGCGGTCCCCGATCCTCAATCCGCGCTCCATGGATCCGCTGGGAATCTGGAACGGCCGCACCACGAACGCGTTGAGCAGCAGGAGAAACAGCAGGCAGACAAGCAGGGTCAGGCTGATCCGCCCGCCGGGGAGCCAGTCGGTGATCCGCGAGACCAACGCGGAACGCGACCGTCCCTCCTGCCCCTCTGTGTCCGAGATCTCCTCGGATGCGAAAGGGCGGGAGGAGCGGTCGCGCTCCGTCGGCTGTGCTTCGGTGTCCATCGGGGCCAGATGCTATCCGGCCCCGCTGTGACCTCCGAGAAGCGCTCAGTTCTCGCGCTTCTCCTTGATCTTCGCGGCCTTGCCGCGCAGGTCGCGCAGGTAGTACAGCTTGGCGCGGCGCACGTCACCCTTGGTGACGAGCTCGATCTTCTCGACGATCGGGGTGTGCACCGGGAAGGTGCGCTCGACGCCGACGGAGAAGGAGACCTTGCGGACCGTGAAGGTCTCGCGCACGCCGGAACCCTGGCGACGGATGACGACGCCCTTGAACTGCTGCACACGGGAGCGGTTGCCCTCGATGACGCGGACGTGGACGTTGACCGTGTCGCCCGGGCGGAAGGCCGGGACGTCGCTGCGCAGCGACGCGGCGTCGACGGTGTCGAGCAGGTGAGACATTTCGTCTGCTTTCTTCGCTGATGCCACAGGTCATCAACGGTAACTAGGTGTTCCTGGAATGAGAATGAGATCCGTGCTCGTCGGGGCGGGCGTCGTGTCCCCCTGTGGCAGGGGCGCACGCCGGACGGCGCACAGCAGCGGCCTATTCTTCCATGCCCGCTGGCCTGCGCCAAAATCGGCCGTACGGTTCGCCCTCCGGGTCGGGCATCCAGCCCAGGATGGAGAGCATCTCGCGGTCCTTCTTGTCGAAGACCTTGGGGTCGCAGCGCTCGATCAGGTCGGGCCGATGGGCCGTCGTACGCTTCAGCGCCTCGTCCCGGCGCCAGCGGGCGATCTTCCCGTGGTGGCCGCTGAGCAGCACGTCCGGGATCTCCCGGCCGCGCCACTGGGGCGGCTTGGTGTAGACGGGCCCCTCCAGGAGGCCGGCCATGGCGCCGGGCGCGAAGGAGTCGTCCCGGTGGGACTCGGCGTTGCCCAGGACGCCGGGCAGCAGGCGGGCCACGGCTTCCGTGATGACGAGTACGGCCGCCTCGCCACCGGCGAGGACGTAGTCGCCGATGGACACCTCGTAGACGCGCATCCGCGTCGCGTACTCGTCGATGACGCGGCGGTCGATGCCCTCGTAGCGTGCGGGCGCGAAGAGCAGCCAGGGGCGCTCGGAGAGCTCGACGGCGAGTTCCTGGGTGAAGGGGCGGCCACTGGGCGTGGGGACGAGGAGCGCGGGGGCGTGGGAGCCGGTCTCGTAGCCGTCGGCGAGGACGGAGTCCAAGGCGTCGCCCCAGGGCTCGGTCTTCATCACCATGCCGGGGCCGCCGCCGTACGGAGTGTCGTCGACCGTGTTGTGGCGGTCGTACGTCCAGGTCCGCAGATCGTGCACGTGCACATTCAGCTGTCCACGCGCGCGTGCCTTGCCGACGAGGGAGACGTTCAGGGGCTCCAGGTACTCGGGGAAGATCGTGACGACGTCGAGTCTCATGCTTCGGGGTCCTTCGACGACACGATCTCAGTCTGGTCGTCGATCAGACCCGGAGGCGGGTCGATGACGGCGCGCTGCTCCTCCAGGTCGATCTCGGTGACGATCTCCCCCACGAAGGGGATCAGCACCTCGCTGCCGTCCGGTCGCTCCACGATGAACAGGTCCTGGGACGGCAGATGTGAGATCTCCGTGATCCGGCCGACCTCCGTGCCGTCCTTGGTGACGACGTCCAGGTCCATCAGCTGGTGGTCGTAGTACTCGTCCTCTTCCTCGGGGAGCACCTCCGGGTCCACTTCAGCGATGAGGAGAGTGTTGCGCAGGGCCTCGGCGGCGCTGCGGTCCTTCACTCCCTCGAAGCGCAGCAGGAGACGGCCGCTGTGCACCCGGCCGGTCTCGATGGTGAGCGGGCCCACGGAGGCGGGGTCGGTGGCCAGTACGGCCCCGGGGCCGAGCCTGAGTTCCGGCTCGTCGGTACGTACCTCGACGGTGACCTCGCCCTTGATGCCGTGGGCGCGGCCGATCCGGGCGACTACGAGCTGCACTTTTCGAAGATCTCCTGTCGTACGTACGACTGCGGGCCGGGGACGGCCCAGTGGCCCTCCCCGGCCCGAGCCGGTGCTGCGATTGGCGTCAGCGGACGTGGTCCACGTCGACGAGGTCGACGCGGACACCACGGCCGCCGATGGCGCCCACGACGGTACGCAGAGCGCGTGCGGTACGGCCGTTGCGGCCGATGACCTTGCCGAGGTCGTCCGGGTGGACCCGGACCTCGAGCACGCGTCCGCGGCGCAGGGTGCGCGAGGCGACCTGCACATCGTCAGGGTTGTCGACGATGCCCTTCACGAGGTGCTCGAGAGCCTCCTCGAGCATGCTCAGGCCTCGGTCGACGCGGACTCGGCGGCGGCCTCGTCCTTCTTCTCAGCCTTCTTCTTCTGGGTGATCGCCTCACCCTTGCCCTCGTCGTCGCCACCGAGAGCCTCGAAGGACGGACGCGCCGCCTTCTCGGCCGGCTGCAGCAGCGGCGCCGGGGCGGGCTCGCCCTTGTACTTCTGCCAGTCGCCGGTCTTCTTCAGGATGGCGAGGACGGGCTCGGTCGGCTGAGCGCCGACGGAGAGCCAGTACGCCACGCGGTCGGCGTCGACCTCGATGCGCGAGGGGTTCTGCACCGGGTGGTAGAGACCGATCTCCTCGATCGCACGGCCGTCACGGCGAGTGCGGGAGTCGGCGACGACGATGCGGTAGTGAGGCGAACGGATCTTGCCCAGACGCTTCAGCTTGATCTTGACTGCCACTGGAGTGGGTTCTCCTGGTTTGACGTGGGTGGGCACGGCGAGATGGCCGCGTGGGGTTGCGGTACCCGAGTGCCCGATGGACGCGTCAGCCGGAGGAGAGAGGGGTCCTTTGCGGCTGTCGAGTACAGCTAGTCATTGTGCCACACCCTGCGGGTCGCTTCGGACCGACGGTGGGTGGAGCTGGGCTGGGCATGCCTGAGGGGCACCCGGCGTCTGGGGTGCCCTTGGGGTGGGTCGCGCAGCCCGGCGCTTACGGGGTGCCGCCTGCGCCCACGCGTGCCGCCCCAGGCGGCACGCATGCCCGCAGACAAGTCACCCCGTCACCACGTGTTCCGACCGGCAGCCACGAGATGCCGGTGCTGGAGTCGTCGTGGTTACGCCACGCCCACGACCTCCGGGATGCGGAACGGCTTGCCGCAGCCGCCGCAGACGATCGGGGCCTGGGCCAGGACCGACGGGACGACGCGGACGTTGCGCCCGCAGTCACAGACGGCCTTGACGCGGACGCCGCCGCCGGAGGAGCCATGGCGGGCCGCCGGGCCGCGGAAGGTGCGGGATGTGTCGGCGGAGGTCGCCGCGGTGTGGGCCTTGAGGGCCCGCTGGAGCCGCTCCATGGTCGGGCGGTAGCGCCTCTTCGCCTCGGGGTTGAGCGTGACCAGCGAGAAGCCGCTGCTCGGATGCGGCTCCTCCGGGTGGTCCAGGCCCAGCTCCTCGGCGATCGCGAGGAATCTGCGGTTGTGGTAGCGGCCGGCGCGCGAGGTGTCGCGGATTCCTCGGGCGGCGGCGATGCCATGGACTGCCTCATGGAGCAGTCGCTCGAAGGAGAGCGCGTGCCCGCAGGCGGACGACGACTCCCCGATCAGTGACTCGGGCGCGGCAAGATCCGGCAGCTCGGGGTGGTACCGCTGAATGTCGGCCCACGCCTGCGCCAGCTCTGCGGCGAGAACAGGTGGTGTCTGTGTCGTGCTCACGTAATGACAACGAGCCAGGGTGCCGCTGTGTTCCTATTCCGGGGCATCCCAAATAATTTGCACGTACCCGTCAGTTGCCGCTGATGCGTCCGGACGAGGGCGGGTGCGCTGATCTGCGGAGAAGCCTCACAGCTCATACCAAGCCGGTACGTAGGCTGACGTACGACCCGGCGCGTAGCGCCCGTCCGCACGCCGGGGCACCTGCGTTCGCGCGATGCGCAAGAGGCGTTTCGGTCGGCTCCGCCCATGGCTCAGTAGGCTCGCGCGACGATCGCGACGTTACCGGGTGCGTCATCGGCGTCCGGCACCGACCCGTCCTCGGCGACCAGACACCGTACGGTCACCGCGTGCTCACCCAGCTTGGCCTCGCCTTCTTCGCCGAGGGCCGCCCACGGGACGCGGGCCCAGCCGCCGGCGGTCGTCGCGTCGACGGCCTCCTCGATGCTCGACACGTCGGACGTACGGGACTCACGGCGCTCGCGGGACTGGGTCAGCAACAGCGCCTGATCCTCTTCGAGGATCGTGGGGAGCAGTCGTACGAGCGAGTCGATCGCCACCGGCTCCTTGCCGCCGGGGATCCGGCGGGCCAGCATCGCGGTGCCGTTCTCCAGGTCACGGGGGCCGACCTCGATGCGGACCGGCACGCCCTTCAGCTCCCAGTCGACGGCCCGGCGCCCGAAGGGGGTGTCCGTGCGGTCGTCGACGTGGACGCGGATGCCCGCGGCCTTCAGCCGGTCCCCGATCTCGCGGACCTTGGCCAGAACCGCGTCATCGCCCTTGATCGCGAGGACGACGGCCTGCACCGAGGCGAGGCGCGGCGGGACCCGCAGGCCGTTGTCATCTCCGTGAGTCATCACCAGGGCGCCGATCATGCGGGTGGTGGACCCCCAGGACGTCTGCCAGACCAACTCCTGTCTGCCGTCCTTGGACAGGTACCGGGTGTTGAAGGCCTTGGCGAAGTTCTGGCCCAGCTCATGGCTGGTGGCCAGCTGGAGGGCCTTGCCGTCGCCCATCATCGCCTCGAGGGTGAGGGTGTTGAGGGCGCCCGCGAAGCGCTCCTTGACGGTCTTGCGGCCGGGGACGGAGTCCATGGCGAGGACGTTCACCATGAAGTCCTCGTAGACCTCGCGGTGGATGTGCGCGGCGAAGTCGCGGGCGTCCTCGTAGGTGGCGTGCGCGGTGTGGCCTTCCTGCCACAGGAATTCGGTCGTACGGAGGAAGAGGCGGGGCCGCAGTTCCCAACGGACCACGTTCGCCCACTGGTTGATCAGCAGCGGCAGGTCGCGGTAGCTCTGCACCCACTTCGAGAAGTAGTCGTTGATGATCATCTCGGAGGTGGGGCGGACCACGGCCGGCTCTTCGAGCTCCTTGCCGCCGCCGTGCGTGACCACGGCGAGTTCGGGCGCGAAGCCCTCGACGTGCTCGGCCTCCTTGGCGAAGTACGACTGCGGGATCAGCAGCGGGAAGTACGCGTTCTGGGTACCCGTCTCCTTGATGCGGGCGTCCATCTCAGCCTGCATCCGCTCCCACAGCCCGTACCCGTACGGTCGGATCACCATGGTGCCGCGCACCGGACCGTTGTCGGCCAGTTCGGCCTTGGTGATCAGATCCTGGTACCAGCGCGGGAAGTCGTCCGCCCGCGGGGTGAGTACGGGTGCCTTTGCCATGGCGAGATGGTACGGGCCCACGTTGCCGGAATGTGAAATCTCGCCACTCGTACAACGAACCCACAAGCCGGGCGGCACAACCCTCTGGACGAGGGCGCGGACGGGGAGTTTCCTGGCATACGGGGGGCGCAGCGAGCGCACGTCACGGGGTCTACGGAATCGGGCACAGCGGCAACTCTCGTCGGATTGGGGCGCTTTACATGACACCTACGCTCGTGCGGCAGCACCTGTCTCCTGCGGGCCACGGGCCACGCGTGGATCTGTGTGCACGCGCGCGTGACTGGTCCGAGATCCAGGAGCGGATGCTGGTCCCGCTCTTCGAGGCCGTCTACGAGCGACTGCAAGTCGGCGTCGGCACACGGCTCCTCGGCCTCGGCTGCGGATCCGGGCTGGCCCTGCTGATGGCAGCCTCCAGAGGCGCCGCCGTCACCGGTGTCGAACCCTCCTCCCCGCAGCGGCTCGCCCTCGCGCGGGAGCGGCTGCGGCCCGAGGCGTGGGGCACGCGCGCGCGTGCGAACACCCGGCTCGTCGACGGCTCACCGCGGGACGCGGCCGGCGCGGCGACACCCGCGTACAGCCTGGTGACCGCTTTCGAGCCCATCGGGTGTCTCGCGGGCGACTCGGAGGGACTCCGCGAGCTGCTCGAGGCAGCGGCACCGCTCGCCGAGCGGGGGGCGCCCGTGGTGCTGGCCGGCTGGGGTCCGCCGGAACGTTGCACCACGTCGTCCGTGCTGCGAGTGGCCGCCAAGCTGGCGGATCCGCTGCGCAGCGCGGGCAGTTGGCGCCCCGCCCTCCGCGACGACCTGGAGGAGGTCGCCCAGCGAGCCGGCCTCAAGCCCGACGGTTCGGGCCGGGTGGCGTGCCCCTTCGGCTACGCCGACATGGACAGCGCGCTGCGCGGACTGCTGTCCACGGGGCTCTTCGACGCGGCGATCACCGCGACGGACCAGGCCCAGGTCGACAAGGAGCTGACGGAAGCCCTGCATCCGTATCTGCGGCGGGACGGGACGGTATGGATGCCGAACGTGTTCCGCTACCTGATCGCCCGCACGCCCTAGGTATCCACGTCCTTCGCCAGGCGTGTGATCCCCGCGATCCGGTACGCGTCCGCCTCCTCCAGCGTCTCGTTCTCCAGGAGCGCCTGGGCGAGGGCGTCCAACTGGCCGCGGTGGTCCCGGAGTTTACGGAGGGCCTCCTCGTAGCACTCGTCGACGATGCGGCGCATCTCGTGGTCGATGACGTCGAGGGTGTGCGGGGCGGCCGCGAGCCCGTACGCCTGCTGGGCGTCGCTCGGCAGGGCGGAGAGCCGGCCGACGCGCTCGCTCATGCCCCAGCGGGCCACCATCGCGCGCGCGATGGTGGTGACCTGTTCGAGGTCGTTCTCCGCGCCCGTGGTGACGACGCCGTAGACCACCTCTTCCGCCACCATGCCGCCCAGTGCGCCGATGATGCGGCCGCGCAGGTACTCCTCGGAGTGCGCGTACCGCTCCACCTCGGGCGTGGACATCGTCACCCCGAGCGCCCGGCCACGCGGCACGATGGTGATCTTGCGGACGGGGTCGGCGCCGGGCTGCAGCATGCCGAGGAGTGCGTGCCCGCTCTCGTGATAGGCCGTGCGCCGGCGGTCCTCCTCGGGCATCACAAGGGTGCGCTCGGCGCCCAGTTGCACCTTCTCCAGGGCCTCGGACAGGTCCGAGGCGGTCACCTGCTCCTGCTTGCGCTTGACCGCGAGCAGAGCCGCCTCGTTGGCGAGGTTGGCCAGATCCGCACCCGTCATCCCCGGGGTCGTACGGGCGAGCCGGGTCAGATCCACGTCCTCCGCGAGCGGTATCCCGCGGGTGTGGATCCGCAGGATTGCCTCGCGTCCGCCGCGGTCCGGCGGGGAGACGTTGACCACCCGGTCGAAGCGGCCGGGCCGGGTGAGCGCCGGGTCCAGGATGTCGGCGCGGTTCGTCGCCGCTATGACGACCACACCCTCCGAGCCGGAGAAGCCGTCCATCTCCGTGAGGATCTGGTTCAGCGTCTGCTCGCGCTCGTCGTGACCACTCACCGACGCGCCGCCGCCGCGTACCCGTCCGATGGTGTCGATCTCGTCGATGAAGATGATCGACGGCGCCACCTTGCGCGCCTCGGCGAACAGTTCCCGGACTCGGGACGCGCCGACGCCGACGATCATCTCGATGAACTCGGACGCGGATGCGGAGAAGAAGGGCACCCCCGCCTCGCCCGCCACCGCCCGCGCCAGCAGGGTCTTGCCGGTGCCGGGGGACCCCGCGAGCAGCACGCCGCGCGGCATCTTCGCGCCCATCCTGCGATAGGCGTCGGGGTGCTCGAGGAAGTCGACGACATCGTCCAGCTCGCCCTTGACCTCGTCGATGCCGGCCACGTCGGCGAACGTCGTTCGCTGGGTCCCCGGTCGGAGCTCGACCGGCTTGGGCGGCGCCCTGCGGCCGAGCATGCGCCCCGCACCGCCCCCGGCCATCCTCCGGGCGACGAGGATCCACGCCACGACGAGGATCACGATCGGCACCAGGGAGATCAGCACGTTGGACAGGAGGCTGCGCTCCTGCACGACCGGCCGCGCGGTCACGGTGACGTCGTGACTGCTCAGGTTCTGCCAGAGGTCATCGTCCGCGAAGGCCGGGCGCTGTGTCCTGAACTTCGTGTAGTCGCCGCTGCCCTCGGGGTTGTCCCGGGCGTTCTTGAGCTGGCCCTGGATCGCGTCGCCCTTGGAGTAGATCTTGGAGACGTTGTCGCCGTCGACCTGCTTGCTGAACTCGGTGTACGAGATCGTCGGCTCGTCGCCCGCGCCGAGGTACGTCAGCCCCACGTAGGCCAGCAGGAACACGATCGCCGCGGTAAGGAGCAGACCCCACCAGCGCGGGCGTACGCGTCGGCCACCGGACCGTCCGGTCGGCTCGTCCGGCGTGCCCTCGGTGCGCCACGGCTGGTCAGGTGCCTTGCGTGGTGGCGCGGCATTGCTCATATCTGGACGTTAAATCACATGTCCAGCCATGGCACGCGCTGAGGGCACCTCCACGGAGAGAGGCGCCCCCAGCGTCGTACGAACCAATCCACACGGACCGATCGTCAGCCCATGAACTTCTTGAACTCGTCCGGCAGCTCGAAGTCCTGCGGGCCTTGCTGCGGCACGCCGAACGCGTTGCCGCCCTGAGCGGCGGCGGCGCGGCGGGCGGCCTCCTCCTGCTCCTGCTGCTTGCGCTTCATCGGGTTGCCCGAGCGCTGCTTGCCCTTGGCCTTCTTGGGCTGCTTCTTCGACCGGCCGGGGCCGCCGCCCATGCCCGGGACGCCCGGCATCCCGGGCATGCCGCCGCCCTGGGCCATGCGGGACATCATCTTGCGGGCCTCGAAGAACCGCTCGACCAGGCCCTTGACCGCGCTGACGTCGACGCCGGAACCCTTGGCGATACGGGCGCGCCGCGAGCCGTTGATGATCGTCGGCTCCTGGCGCTCGGCCGGGGTCATCGACTTGATGATCGCGGCCGTGCGGTCGACGTCCCGCTCGTCGAGGTTGTTGATCTGGTCCTTGATCTGGCCCATGCCGGGCAGCATGCCGAGCAGCTTGGAGATGGAGCCCATCTTCCTGACCTGCTCCATCTGGGCCAGGAAGTCGTCCAGGGTGAAGTCCTGGCCCTTCTTGGACGCCAGCTTGGAGGCCATTTTCTCGGCCTCTTCCTGGCTGAACGTCTTCTCCGCCTGCTCGATCAGGGTGAGCAGGTCACCCATGTCGAGGATGCGGGAGGCCATCCGGTCAGGGTGGAAGGCGTCGAAGTCGTCGAGCTTCTCGCCGTTCGACGCGAACATGATCGGCTTGCCGGTGACCTGGCGGATCGACAGGGCCGCACCACCGCGGGCGTCACCGTCGAGCTTGGAGAGCACCACGCCGTCGAAGCCGACGCCGTCGCGGAAGGCCTCGGCGGTGTTGACCGCGTCCTGGCCGATCATCGCGTCGACGACGAAGAGGATCTCGTCGGGCGAGACCGCGTCCCGGATGTCCGCGGCCTGCTGCATCATCTCCTGGTCGATGCCCAGGCGGCCGGCGGTGTCGACGATCACGATGTCGTGGACCCGGGTCTTCGCGAACTCGATGGAGTCCTTGGCGACCTTCACCGGGTCACCGACGCCGTTGCCCGGCTCCGGCGCGAAGACCGCGACGCCGGCGCGCTCGGCGACGACGCTGAGCTGGTTCACGGCGTTCGGGCGCTGGAGGTCGGCGGCGACGAGCAGCGGCGAGTGGCCCTGCTCCTTCAGCCAGTGACCGAGCTTGCCCGCGAGGGTCGTCTTACCGGCACCCTGCAGACCCGCCAGCATGATCACGGTGGGCGGCTGCTTGGCGAAGCGCAGACGACGGGTCTCGCCGCCGAGGATGGTGACCAGTTCCTCGTTGACGATCTTGAGGACCTGCTGGGCCGGGTTCAGCGCACGGGAGACATCGGCGCCGAGGGCACGCTCCTTGACGTTCTTGATGAACGTGCGTACGACGGGCAAGGCGACGTCCGCTTCGAGGAGCGCGATGCGGATCTCGCGGGCCGTGGCGTCGATGTCCGCCTCGGACAACCTGCCCTTGCCGCGGAGGTTCTTGAAAGTCGCGCTGAGGCGGTCGGAGAGGGTATCGAACACGGTGGCGTCGGTCCTCGGAGTCGGGAATGGAACGGGCTGCACTCCAGAGTATCCGGCCGTACAAGACACTCGTCCCCGCCAGCCGCATTCAGCGGGCGGGGACGAAACCCCCGCGTCGACGGGGAGCAGTTGGAAACCCTCTCCGATCGGCTTTCCGCGACCGGACCACCCCCGCGCAGCGGGGAACACATCCGCTCAACGCGTAACGCGACCGCGAGGTCACGCCCGCAGCGTCTCCTCCAGCTTCCGTGCCACCGCTCCCGCTTCCTCGGTCGGCAGCGGTGCGCCCTTCGCACCGGTGACGTAGAAGGCGTCCACCGCGTTCGCGCCCAGCGTCGACACATGCGCGCTGCGGACCCGTACGCCCGCGTCCTCCAGCGCGCGTCCGATCCGGTGCAGGAGTCCAGGCGCGTCGTGGGCGCGCACCTCGATGACCGTCGCGAGCCGCGATGCCGCCCCCGCTGCGACCGTCACCCGGGGTGGCGGTGCCACGACGCCCCGGCGCCGGGGATAGGCCGCGTCGCGCTCGGCTAGGCGGCCCGCGATGTCGAGGGAACCGTCCAGGGCGCGTACGAGATCGGCGCGCAGCCGGGCGGCCTGGGGCAGGGAGCCGTACTCGGCGGCGACCCGCCAGTCGAGGAGCAGGACGGACCCCTCGACGCCGTCCGGCAGGTCCAGGGCCCGCAGTTCCGCGGTCCGTACCGTCAGCCGGTGCATCGCCAGCACACCGGCCACGGCGGGCAGCACGCCCTTCTGGTCCGGTACGGCGATGAGGAGCTCGACGCCGAGCGGTTCGGGCTCGCCGGTCGGCTGGTCCTCCGTCGGCGGCTCGGTCTGCGCGCGCAGCGACAGCACGGGGCTGCCGGTCGCGACCGCCTCGATGGCGAGCCGTTCCTGCTCGGCGGTGGGCGCGGCGGCCTCCGGTTCCTCCGGCACGTCCCCGGCGAGCACCGCCGAGACCCGCTTCACCAGGTCGGCGACGAGGGATCCGCGCCAGGACGACCAGGCGGCCGGGCCGGTGGCCAGCGCGTCCGCCTCGGTCAGCGCGTGCAGCAGCTCCAGCGTGCCCTGCGTGCCGACCGCCTCGGCGACCGCGCGCACGGTGGCCGGGTCCTCCAGGTCACGCCGGGTGGCCGTCTCGACGAGCAGCAGGTGATGCCGTACGAGCGTGGCGAGCACGGCGACGTCCTCGCGGTCGAAGCCGATCCGGGCCGCCACGTCGCGGGCGATGATCTCGCCGGCCACCGAGTGGTCGCCGGGCCAGCCCTTGCCGATGTCGTGCAGCAGCGCGGAGACCAGGAGCAGGTCGGGGCGGCTGACCCGGCGGGCGAAGTCGGAGGCGCGGACGGCGGTCTCGATGAGATGCCGGTCGACGGTCCAGATGTGCACGGCGTTGCGCTGCGGGCGGCAGCGGACCCGCTCCCAGTCGGGGAGCATGCGGGTGATCAGGCCCTCGGCCTCCAGCGCCTCCCACACCTCGATAGTGGGACGGCCGGAGCCCAGCAGGGTGACCAGCTGCTCGCGTGCCTCGGCGGGCCAGGGCGTGGGCAGGGGGCGTGTGGTGGCCGCCATGCGCCGTACGGCGTGCAGGGAGAGCGGCAGGCCGGCTTCCGCAGCGGCGGCAGCGGCGCGCAGGGGCAGCACGGGGTCGCGTTCGGGGCGCGCGGCGCGGGCGAGCACCACCTCGCCGTCCTGTTCCACCACGCCCTCGGCCAGCGGGGACCGCTCGGCGACCGGCTTCCCGCCGCCCAGCATGGCGCGCAGCCGCGGCCGCACGGCTCGCGACCGCAGCACGCGCCCCACTTCACGCCAGGTGACATCGCTCGCATACGACACGACGCGCGCCGCCTCGTACACCTGCCGCAGCAGGGTGTCGGCGTCGAGGAGTCCCAGCTCGGCGGCGACCTGGTCCTGCTCCTGGAGGGACAGCCGGTCGGTGGCCCGGCCCGTCGCCAGATGCAGGGCGTCGCGTACGTCGAGCAGTCGGCGCCGGGCGTCGTCGAGGCCCTCGCGCGGGGCGTCGGCCAGCCAGGAAGCGGCGACGGCGCGCAGGGCGGTGGCGTCACGGAGGCCGCCGCGGGCCTCCTTCAGGTCCGGCTCCAGCAGGTACTGCAGCTCACCCTGGCGCTCGGCGCGCTCGGCGCACAGCTCCTGGAGCTCGGGGAGACGTTTCGGCGCCTGGTTGCGCCAGTCGGCGAGGACAGCCGTGCGCAGTCCCGCCGTCAGGCCGAGGTCGCCCGCGATGTGCCGGGCGTCCAGGAGACCGAGTTGGACTTTCAAATCCTCGGCGGCGGTCTTGCGGGCCTCGGCCGGTGTCCGCACCGAGTGGTCGAGGGCCAGGCCCAGGTCCCACACCGGATACCAGATGCGGTCGGCCAGCGCAGCGACCGCGTCCGAGTCGGTGCCGTCGTGCAGCAGGAGCAGATCGAGGTCGCTGCGCGGGGACAGCTCGCCGCGGCCGTAGCCGCCGACCGCGATCAGGGAGGCGCCCTTGAGCCCGTCGGCGCCCGCCCCGAACAGCCCCGACAGCCAGTCGTCGGTCAGTTCGGCGAGGGCTGTACGGCGCGGCGGCCCGGACCGCGCCCCCTCTTGGAGGAGGCGCAGCCGGGCCGCCGCGTAGCCGCTGGGTCCCGAGTCCTCTGCTTCCGTACGTACGCCCGTACTCGTCACCCAGCGACTCCTGTTCTTCTTCTCTTACAGCGCGTCGGGTCCGCGCTCGCCGGTCCGGACCCGTACGGCCGTCTCGACCGGGAGGGACCAGACCTTTCCGTCACCGATCTTGCCGGTACGGGCGGCCTTGACGATGACGTCGATCAGCTGCTCGGCGTCGTCGTCCTCGGCGAGGACCTCGATACGGATCTTGGGGACCAGGTCGACCGTGTACTCGGCGCCCCGGTAGACCTCGGTGTGGCCCCGCTGACGACCGTAGCCGCTCGCCTCGGTGACCGTCAGTCCGTGGACCCCGAAGGCCTGGAGGGCTTCCTTGATCTCGTCGAGCCGGTGTGGCTTGACGACGGCGGTGATGAGCTTCATGCGTCCACCTTCTTGGACTCAGACGCGGGCGGGGCCGGGACGGCACCGCGGTCGTAGCCACCGCCGGCGCCGCTGAAGTCGTATGCGGTCTCGGCGTGCTCGGCCTGGTCGATACCGGCGACCTCCACGTCCTCGGGAACCCGCATGCCGATGGTCTTGTCGAGGATGAAGGCGAGGACCGCGGAGACGATCAGGGAGTAGGCGAGGACGGCGAAGACACCGGCGCACTGCTTCCAGAACTGGTCCAGGCCGCCGCCGTAGAAGAGACCCTCGACCTCGGACTGGCCCTTGCCGCTGGCCAGCAGGCCGACGAGCAGGGAGCCGACGACACCGCCGACGAGGTGGACGCCGACGACGTCGAGCGAGTCGTCGTAACCGAGCTTGTACTTCAGGCCGACGGCCATGGCGCACAGCAGACCGGCGACGACACCGACGACGATCGCGCCGATCGGGGAGACCGCGCCACCGGACGGGGTGATCGCGACCAGACCGGCGACCGCGCCGGAGGCGGCGCCCAGCGTGGTGAACGCGCCGTGGCGGATCTTCTCGTAGACCAGCCAGGCCAGCATGGCGGCGGCGGTGGCGACCTGCGTGTTGACGAACATCAGCGCGCCGACGCCGTCGTCGTTGCCGAGCCACGAGCCGGCGTTGAAGCCGAACCAGCCGAACCACAGCAGACCGGCGCCGAGCATGACCAGCGGCAGGCTGTGCGGGCGCATCGGGTCCTTTTTGAAGCCGACGCGCTTGCCGATGACCAGGATCACGCCGAGCGCGGCGGCACCGGCGTTGATGTGGACCGCCGTACCACCGGCGAAGTCGATCACTCCGAGCTCGAAGGCCCAGCCGCCGGTGCCCCAGACCCAGTGGGCGACCGGGAAGTACACGATCGTGGCCCACAGGGCGACGAACAGCGCCCAGGCGGTGAACTTCACGCGGTCCGCGAGAGCACCGCTTATCAGGGCGGGCGTGATGATCGCGAACATCAGCTGGAAGACCATGAAGGCGAGGACCGGGATGGTGTAGCCGGACCACAGGTCACCGGTCTCGATGCCGCTGAGTCCGACGTAGTCCGAGGTCCAGCCGATGATGCTGCCGTTGTCAGACCCGAAGGCCATGGAGAAGCCGTACAACACCCACAGCATGGTGACGATGCCGATGCTGATGAAGCTCATCATCAACATGTTCAGGGTGCTCTTGACCCGGACCATGCCGCCGTAGAAGAAGGCGAGACCGGGGGTCATGAGCAACACCAGCGCCGAACAGATCAGCATGAACCCGGTGTTTGCGGCAGACAGCGTGGGAGCGTCTGCGGCTAGCGTGATGGCGGCTGATGCCATCGGCGTCTCCTCGTCGTTGGTACGGCCCCGTGCGGGCGAAGCCTTGAGCGGATTTGAGGCGTGAGCCGGTTTATGCGCCCTGAGATTGGCGCAGCGCCGTTTCGATGGAAGCCCCTCGTTGTTTCGCCGACGTGACGAAGGCGCCCTGCGTGTTACGCATCGATGAACTGCCGGATGTCGGGTCGCGCGATCGTTATCGTGGCGCAACCTTCCGGGTCCGGCCACGGCCGGCCTTCCGAATGACCTGGCATGGGGGAGCCGAGTCGGGCAGTCGGGAGGGCCGGCCGCGGCCGGGGTTCTGAGGTGTCAGACCGCTTCGGCGGTCTCGGGCAGCTCGATGGCGAGCCGGTCCGTGAGGTCCACGACCTCGGCGAGATCACCGAAGTCGCGTACGGCCGTGTCGACCGTCTTTCGGATACGAGTGTTCACCCGCTCGGAGCGGACCTTCTTGGCGATCTCCATGGCCTCGACGGCGAGGACGGAGGCCTGCTCGGGCTCCCGTCGCAGCAGATACACGGTGGCCATCCCGATCGCGTTCAGCGCATACGACCGCTGATGCTCGGTGTCCTTGGCGAAGAGGTCGACGGCCCGCTGCATCAGGGGCTCGGCGAGGGACGCGTAGGCGGGGCTGCGGCCCGCCACATAGGCGAGGTCGCGGAAGGAGTGGGAGTTCTCGCCGTACAGCTCGGCCTCGGAGAAGAAGCGGATCCAGTCGGGGTCGGGCTCGTCCCACTCGCCGGCCTCGCCGAAGGTGTCCTCGGCCATCCGCACCGCCCGCTTACACTTGCCGGGCTGGCCCATATTGGCGTAGGCCCGGGCCTCCATCGCATACAGCATCGACTGGGTGCGGGGGCTCGCGCAGTCCCGGCTGCCGTACTGCGCGAGGTGGATCAGCTCCAGCGCGTCATCGGGCCGCCCGAGGTGGATCATCTGGCGGCTCATGCTGGACAGGATGTACGAGCCGAGCGGCTTGTCGCCCGCTTCCTTCGCGGCATGCAGGGCGAGGACGAAGTACTTCTGCGCGGTGGGCTGGAGTCCGATGTCGTACGACATCCAGCCGGCCAGCTCGGCCAGCTCGGCGGCGACCTTGAACAGCGTGCGGGTGGTGGACTCGGGCTGGGGCTCCTGAAGGAGGTCGGTCACCTCGTGCAGCTGGCCGACGACGGCCTTGCGGCGCAGGCCGCCGCCGCACTGGGCGTCCCACTGGCGGAACATCACCGTCGTGGACTCGAGGAGCTCCAGCTCGGGCTTGGACAACCGGCCGCGCGCGCGTGAGGACGGGACGGACCCGGGCTCCGGCTGCGGGGCCTGCGGCGCCGGCACCAGCCAGCGCTGCATCGGCTCGATGAGGGACGGGCCCGCGGAGAGGGCCAGCGAGGTTCCGAGGAAGCCGCGCCGCGCCAGCATCAGGTCGCTGCGCGAGAACTCGCTGAGCAGGGCCACGGTCTGCGGGCCCGTCCAGGGGAGGTCGACTCCGGTCGCGGACGGTGACTGGCGGGCGGCGCGCAGTCCCAGGTCCTCGACGGAGACGACACATCCGAACCGCTCGGAGAACAGCTCGGACAGGATCCGGGGGATCGGCTCGCGCGGATTCTCGCCGTCCAGCCAGCGACGCACCCGCGAGGTGTCGGTGGAGATGTGGTTGGCCCCCAACTGGCGTGCCCTGCGGTTCACTTGCCGCGCGAGCTCGCCCTTGGACCAGCCGCTGCGCACGAACCACGAGCCGAGCAGCTCATTGGGGCGCTTGTCAGCGTTCGTCCCGCTTCCGCCGTTGCCGCCCACTGGAACGCCCCCATCCCTGAGACCACTTGTCGCCGAGTGCGCCAAGCCCTATCAGAATGCCGGTAAATAGGGCCGCCCGTCCGGTAGTTGTCACCCTTCGAACGGAAACCCGAGTTGCCTCCGGCATACCCACGAGTGCATGTGCCCCCAGGACTCGTGCACTCACAGTAATCCTACGATCACGCCTCCAGCCATGGCGATCCCGGAAACGCCACCATTCGCCACCCCTTCGAATGAACTCACGGTGGCTGGTACGCGATTCACTTGACATAGGACGGCCAGGAGTGGGCGGAACGGTGCACTCAGGGGCGCACGCAGCCGGGCGCACCACCCCGGGCCGCTCGAAGGCGCCGCTCGGCACGGAGGCGAGGACACGGTCAGTCACATTCCGGGTCGGTCTCGTAACCACCGGTGCGTCGGACCCGTTGGAGGGGGCATGGGCTTCACGATCGGCAGCAGTCGGGGCATCCGCGACATCCGGTCCGGCTCGCGCCGCCGCGGCCGCACATCGGAGTGCACCGCCGTGGCCGAGTTCACCGGGCTCTGGGGCTGGGACGTGGTGCCGGGCGCGCGGGCCGCGGCGGGCGCCTGCTCCTGCGGCCACTCCGACTGCCGCGCGCCGGGCGCACATCCGCTGGACTTCGCGCCGGAGCTACCCGCCGGCGCGACCCTCGACCAAGTGACCGAGTCCTGGGGCGAGTTCCCCGGCGCCTCGGCGATGCTGCCGGTCGGCCGGACGTTCGACGTCATCGAGGTCGCCGAGCCCGCCGGACGCCACGCCCTGGCCCGGCTGGAACGCATGGGCCTGCCCGTCGGCCCGGTCACCGCGACCCCCGAGGGCCGCGCCCACTTCTTCGTCGCCCCCGGCGCCGCCACCGAGCTCCCCGAGCTGCTCTACCGCATGGGCTGGGACGACCCGACCTCCCTCGACCTGCACGGCCTCGGCCCGGGTACGTACATCACCGCCCCGCCGTCCGACCGGGCCGGCCTGGGCCCGGTGCGCTGGCTGCGCTCCCCCGAGCTGGACTCGGCGACCCGCCCGCCGGAGGCCCGGCTGCTGCTGGGCACGCTGGCGTACGTGGCGCACAGGTCCCGGGCGTAGGCGTACACAGCGAAGCGCCCGACCCCCAACTGCACCTTGGGAGGCGGGCGCTTCTGCACATACCAACTTTGGTAGGTGGGGTCACTCTCCGATAAGGGCGTCAATGAACGCCTCCGGCTCGAACGGCGCCAGATCATCCGCACCCTCGCCGAGGCCGACCAGCTTGACCGGCACGCCCAGCTCGCGCTGCACGGCGATCACGATGCCACCCTTGGCCGTGCCGTCCAGCTTGGTCAGGACGATGCCGGTGATGTCGACGACCTCGGCGAAGACGCGGGCCTGCACCAGACCGTTCTGGCCGGTGGTGGCGTCCAGCACGAGCAGCACCTCGTCCAGCGGAGCGTGCTTCTCCACGACGCGCTTGACCTTGCCGAGCTCATCCATGAGGCCGGTCTTGGTGTGCAGGCGCCCGGCGGTGTCGATGAGGACGACGTCGGAGCCCATCTCCTTGCCCTCCTTGACCGCGTCGAAGGCGACGGAGGCGGGGTCGCCGCCCTCGGGCCCGCGGACGGTGTACGCGCCGACCCGCTCACCCCAGGTCTGCAGCTGATCGGCGGCGGCGGCACGGAAGGTGTCGGCGGCACCCAGGACGACGCTGTTGCCGTCGGCGACCAGTACCCGGGCGAGCTTGCCGGTGGTGGTGGTCTTGCCGGTGCCGTTGACGCCGACGACCATCACGATGCCGGGCTTGCGGTCCTCCGGCTCGGTCTTCACGACGCGGTCCAAGTCGGTGCCGACCAGCTTGAGCAGCTCCTCGCGCAGCAGGCCGCGCAGTTCCCCGGGCGTCCGGGTCCCGAGCACCTTGACGCGCTCACGCAGCGCGTCGACCAGCTCCTGGGTGGGCTGCACACCGACGTCGGCGGTGAGCAGGATGTCCTCGATCTCCTCCCAGGTGTCCTCGTCGAGGTGCTCGCGCGACAGCAGCGTGAGCAGCCCCTTGCCGAGGGCGTTCTGGGAGCGGGAGAGCCGGGCGCGCAGGCGCACCAGACGCCCCGCGGTGGGTTCCGGGACCTCGATCTCGGTCGGCGGAAGCTCTTCGACGACGGGCGGTTCCTGGACGGCGGCCGGGGCCGAGCCGTCGGGAAGGTCCACCTCCTCTATCGTGCGGCGCGGTTCCTCGCGCGGCGTTTCGGCCTCGTCGCCGACGTGCGGCTCGGCCGGAGGGGCGGTGATGTCGGGCGCGGCGGGGGGCGGCGGGGGCAGCGGCTTCTTGCGCCGGGTGCCGACGATGAGCCCACCGAGCGCAGCGAGCACGACCACGGCGATGACTACAGCAAGGATGACGGTTTCCATAACGCGTCCAGTATCAGCCATCGGGCTCCGCGGGACCCAGCTTGTAGTTTCCTCCAAGGAGCGGAGTCGCCCTCCTGCCGCTGCTCGCGGACCGGGGAACCCGCACCCCTGGATGTCTGACGCCCCGTCAGCTACCGTCCCCCTTCGCATCCACCGCCGAAGGGGGACTTCCCATGCCCGTCACGGTCGTACGTTTCAACCTCGTCGAGCCCGGCGCGACCCCCGCCTCGCTCAGCGCCCGCTACAAGGCGGCGCTGGAGATGGCCGCGTACGCCGACGATCACGGCATCACCACCGTGCAGACCGAGGAGCACCACGGCGCCGCGAACAACTGGCTGCCGTCGCCCTTCGCCTTCGCGGGAGCCGTCTTCGGCGCCACCCGGAAGATCGCGGTGACGGTCTCGGCGATCATCGGACCGCTGCACGACCCGCTGCGGCTGGCCGAGGACATCGCCGTACTGGATCTGCTGAGTGGCGGACGGCTGGTGACCGTCGCCGGGATCGGCTACCGGCCCGAGGAATACGCCCTGTTCGACGTGGAGTGGAAGCGGCGGGGGCGGCTCCAGGACGAACTCCTCGAGACCCTCCTCAAGGCCTGGACCGGCGAGGAGTTCGAGTACCGGGGCCGTACGGTACGGGTCACCCCGCGCCCGTTCACCGAGCCGCACCCCCTCCTCCTGGTCGGCGGCTCCTCGCAGGCCGCCGCCCGCCGGGCCGCCCGGCTCGGCCTGCCGTTCTTCCCCAGCGCCCATCTGCCGGAGCTGGAGACGTACTACAAGGAACGGCTCGTCGAGTACGGCACCGAGGGCTGGACCATGATGCCCGCGACCGAGCAGCCGCTGCTGCACATCGCCGAGGACCCGGACCGGGCATGGAGCGAGTACGGCGACCACTTCCTGCACGAGGCGCGGACGTACGCCTCCTGGCAGTCCGGCGGTATACGGTCCGCGGTCAAGTCGGGGGCCACCACCGTGGACGAATTGCGCGCCGAGGGCGTCTACCGGATCCTCACGCCGGACGAGTGCGTGGCGCAGGGGCTCGACAACTATGTGCTGCATCCGCTGTCGGGCGGGATGCCGGTGGAGGAGGGGTGGCGCAGCCTGCGGCTGTTCTGCGACAACGTACTGCCCCGGCTCAATGACCTCGAAGGCTGAGCCGGGGCGGTACGTCTCTTACGAGGCTCAGCCCATCTCCTCCAGTGCCTTGCCCTTCGTCTCCTTCACGTACTTGAGGACGAACGGGATGGAGAGCGCGGCGAAGGCCGTGTAGATCATGTAGGTGACGGAGAGGTTCCAGTCGGCCAGCGACGGGAAGCTCGCGGTGATGGCCCAGTTGGCGATCCACTGTGCGGCGGCGGCCACGCCCAGGGCGGCGGCGCGGATCTTGTTCGGGAACATCTCGCCGAGGAAGACCCAGACGACCACACCCCAGGACAGGGCGAAGAAGAGGACGAAGATGTGGGCGGCGATCAGGGCGATCCAGCCCTGCGTGGCCGGCAGCTTGCCGTCGACGAGGTGGAAGGAGAACGCCCAGGCCTCCAGCGCGAGGCCGATCACCATGCCGACGGAGCCGATGAGGGCCAGCGGCTTACGGCCGATGCGGTCCACCAGGAGCATCGCGATCACGGTGCCGACGATGTTGATGATCGACGTCGTGAAGGAGTAGAAGAACGAGTCCGTCGGGTCGACGCCGACCGACTGCCACAGGGTCGAGGAGTAGTAGAACGCGACGTTGATGCCGACGAACTGCTGGAAGACCGACAGGCCGATACCGATCCAGACGATCGGCTTGAAGAAGAAGGAGCCGCCGAGCAGGTCCTTGAAGCTCGACTTGTGCTCGCTGTTCATGCCGTGCTCGATCTCGGCGATCCGGGCGTCGAAGTCGACGTCCTTGCCCTCGACCTCGGCGAGGATCCCGCGGGCCTGCTCGTGCTTGCCGACGGAGATCAGATAACGCGGGGACTCGGGGATGGCGAAGGACAGCAGGCCGTAGATGACGGCCGGGATCACCATGACGCCGAGCATGACCTGCCAGGCCTCCAGGCCCAGGATCTTGCCGCGCTGGTCGCCGTCGGCTGCGTTGAGCAGAGCCCAGTTGACCAGCTGCGAGACGGCGATGCCGATGACGATCGCGGCCTGCTGGAAGGAGCCGAGCCGTCCGCGGTACTCGGCCGGGGCGACCTCGGCGATGTAGGCGGGGCCGATCACGGAGGCCATGCCGATGGCGAAGCCGCCGACGACCCGCCAGAAGGCGAGGTCGTACAGGGCGAAGGGCAGCGCCGAACCCACGGCGCTGACGGTGAACAGCACGGCGGAGATCTGCATGCACCGGATACGTCCGATGCGGTCGGCGATCCGGCCGGCGGTGGCGGCGCCGATGGCACAGCCGATCAGGGCGATGGCGATGACCTGCGCCAGCGCCGCGGAGCCGATGTCGTAGCGGTCGCGAATGGCCTCGACGGCGCCGTTGATCACGGAGCTGTCGTAGCCGAAGAGGAAGCCGCCCATCGCGGCCGCCGCGGCGATGAAGACGACGCGCCCGAGATGTTCGGGATGAGCCTTGGCGGCTCCTGACTTGGGTGCCTGCGCTGTGCTGGTCACGTGTACTCCTCGGGCCACCGGCAACGCTGCCGGTTGGGGTCAGCCCTTCGAGGTCCATCAGAAGGTACCTGAAGGTAAAAGCAACGTTGCTCAGGCTATGCCTTCAAGTTTCGAAGTCAATATGACCTTGTTAAGAGAATGCACCGCAGGTGTGAGGGGCTTGAGTTCAAGAGTTGAAGGGATGATCCCCAAATCGCTGGTCAGAACCGGTGTAGGCGGCACGTATTTAGCGCAGCCGCTGAGAGATGACCTTCGACACACCGTCGCCCTGCATGGAGACGCCGTACAGCGCGTCGGCGACCTCCATCGTCCGCTTCTGGTGGGTGATCACGATCAGCTGCGAGGCTTCCTGCAGCTCCTGCATGATGCGGATCAGCCGCTGCAGGTTGGTGTCATCGAGCGCGGCCTCGACCTCGTCCATCACATAGAACGGGCTGGGGCGGGCCTTGAAGATCGACACGAGCATCGCGACGGCGGTCAGTGAGCGCTCGCCACCGGAGAGCAGGCTGAGCCGCTTGACCTTCTTACCCGGAGGACGTGCCTCGACATCGACGCCCGTGGTGAGCATGTTGTCGGGATCGGTGAGGATCAGCCGCCCGTCGCCACCCGGGAAGAGCCGGCTGAAGACGCCCTCGAACTCGCGGGCCGTGTCCCGGAAGGCCTCGGTGAAGACCTGCTCGACGCGCTCGTCGACCTCCTTGACGACCTGGAGCAGGTCGGCACGGGTCTTCTTCAGGTCCTCCAGCTGCTCGCTGAGGAACTGGTGCCGCTCCTCCAGCGCCGCGAACTCCTCCAGCGCCAGCGGGTTGACCTTGCCGAGCTGCTGATAGGCCCGCTCGGCGGACTTGAGCCGCTTCTCCTGCTCGGCCCGGACGAACGGCTTGGGCTGGTTGCGGGGGTGCTCGGGGTCCTCCGGCAGCTGCTCCCCCTCCGCCGGGAGCGAGGGCGGGACGAGCTGATGCGGGCCGAACTCGTCGACGAGCCCGGCCGGCTCGACCCCCAGCTCCTCCAGCGCCTTGGTCTCCAGCTGCTCGATCCGCATCCGCTTCTCAGCGCCGAGCACTTCGCCGCGGTGGACGGAGTCGGTCAGCTTGTCCAGCTCGGACTTGAGGTCGCGCCCCGCGTTACGGGCGACGGTCAGCTCCTGCTCACGCCGCGCCTTGGCGGTCTCGGCGGCGGTGCGTTCCGCGTCGGCACGGGTGAGGGAGACCTCGACGTGCGCGAGCAGCTGCCGCGCACCGGAGGCGACGGCTTCCGCGACGGCCGCCTCGTGCCGCATCCGCGCCCGCCGCTGCTCGGCACGCGCGCGTGCGTCGCGCTCCGCCCGGGCGGCGCGGTCGAGGGAGTCGGCGCGGCCGGCCAGCCCCTTGACCCGCTCCTCGTGCGTACGGACCTGGAGGCGGGCCTCCATCTCGGTCTGGCGTGCGTTGGCGCCGTCGGCGGCGAGCCGATCCCGTACGGAGGTGTCGGGCTCCTCCTCGACCGGCATCTCCTCGGCGACGGCGAGCCGTTCGGCCAGCTCCTCGGCTTCTTCCACGGCCTTGTCGAGCGCCTCCTGCGCACGCGCCGCCGCCGCGGCGGACCGCTCGGCCTCCCCTGCGGCGCCGCGCGCCTGACCGGCGAGCCGTCCGAGCTGCTGCGCCACGGCCGACTTCTCCCGGTCGGCGGCCCTGCGCCGCTCCCCCACGGCTTCGACGAGTGCGGCGCACTCCTTACGGCGCTCGGTCGCCGCGTGCTGCGCCTCGGTGAGTTCCTCGCACCGCACGGCCAGCTCTTCCAGCTCGGCGGCGGCCTCGTCCACGGAGGCCTGCACTTCGAGGAGGCTGGGCGCTCCGGCGGAGCCGCCGTGCGCGAAGTGGGCGCCCAGGAGGTCGCCTTCGGCGGTTACGGCGGTGAGGTCGGGGTGGGCGTAGACGAGCTCTTCGGCGTCTTCGAGGGTGCTTACGACGACGATGCGGTGCAGTAGCCGTCTCACGGCCGGCATGAGGTCGGACGGGCCGCGGACCAGCTCGGCAGCGTGCTGTAGTCGGGCGTCTGCAGGCTCGTTGTGGCTGGTCGCGCCGTTCCCCGCGCCCCTTTGGGGCGCGTCTGGTTCACCGGCGAGCAGGAGCGCCGCCCTTCCGCCGTCCTGTTTGCGCAATAGGCGGATTGCGTCGGCCGCGGCGGACGGGGACGTCACCGCGATCGCGTCCGCCGCCGCTCCGAACGCGGCTGCCAGCGCGACCTCGTATCCCGGCGTCACCGTGAGCAGCTCCGCGGCCGGACCGAGCAGACCCGTGAGCCGGTCCTTCGCTCCCAGCAGCGCACCTGTTCCGTCCTTGCGTCGCAGGCCCATCGCCAGCGCCTCGTGGCGGGCCCGGGTGGCGGCGCGTTTGCGTTCCGCTGCTGTGGCCGCCTCGCGGGCCGCCGTCAGCGCGGCTTCCGCCTCGGTCAGTGCTGTCTTGGCCGCTTCGTGCTGCTCGCCGAGTTCCGCGTCGTCCGCGTCCAGGCCGTCGACCTCGGCCTTCAGGGTCTCGTACTCCTCCTGGGCGGCGACGGCGCGTTCCTGGGCCTCGTCGCGGGCGGCGGCGAGGCGGTCGATCTCGGCCTGGGCGGAGGCGGCACGCGAACGGGCCGCGTTGACCTGGCCGTTCAGCCGGGCGAGGCTCTCACGGCGGTCGGCGATGGAGCGGGCGACGTCCTTCAGCCGCCGTTCCTCCATGGCCAGCTCGCGCTCCAGGTCGGCGCGGTGCGCGACCGTGTCGTCCAGCGCCCGCTCGGCCGCCTCCAGGGCCGCTTCGAGCTCGGCCTCCTGCTCACGGATCCGGTTGGCCTCGCGCTCCATGTCCTCGGGGTCACGGCCCCGGCGCTCGTCCGGCGGCGCGGAAGTGGCGCTCTTCACCCGGGCGTCGGCCAGCGAGATCGTGCCGCGGACGCGTTCGGCGAGCTGGGAGAGTTCGTACCAAGTCTGCTGGGCGCGCTGGAGTCGCGGAGTGAGCTGCCGTACCTCGTCCTCCAGGAGCGCCTCCCGCTGGAGCGCCTTCTTCAGCTCCAGTTCGGCGGCTTCCTTACGTTCCTTCAGCGCGGCCTCGTCGGCGACCTCGGCGTTGAGCGCCTCTCGGAGTCGTACGAGATCGTCGGCGAGCAGGCGGAGGCGGGCGTCGCGGAGGTCGGCCTGGATGACGGCGGCCCTGCGCGCGACCGCCGCCTGGCGGCCCAGGGGCTTCAGCTGTCTGCGCAACTCGTCCGTCAGGTCCTGTACGCGCGCGAGGTTGGCCTGCATCGCGTCCAGCTTCCGGAGGGCCTTCTCCTTGCGCTTGCGGTGTTTCAGCACACCGGCGGCCTCTTCGATGAAGGCCCTGCGCCCCATCGGGTCCGCGTGCAGTACGGAGTCGAGCTGGCCCTGGCCGACGATGACGTGCATCTCGCGGCCGATGCCGGAGTCGGAGAGGAGTTCCTGGATGTCGAGCAGGCGGCAGGTGTCGCCGTTGATCTGGTACTCGCTGCCGCCGTTGCGGAACATGATCCGCGTGATGGTGACCTCGGCGTACTCGATGGGCAGCGCGCCGTCGGAGTTGTCGATGGTGAGGGACACCTCGGCGCGGCCGAGCGGCGGGCGGCCGGTGGTGCCGGCGAAGATGACGTCCTCCATCTTGCCGCCGCGCAGCGACTTGGCGCCCTGTTCACCCATGACCCAGCTGAGCGCGTCCACCACATTGGACTTGCCCGAGCCGTTCGGTCCTACGACACACGTGATCCCCGGCTCGAACCGGAGCGTGGTCGCCGAGGCGAACGACTTGAACCCACGGAGGGTCAGGGCCTTGAGGTGCACGCCGCTGGACTCTACCTCCCGCCGGTATCTCGGACCCCGAACCCTGGGGCACCCCCGCGGTTTCACCCATGAACGTGCAGGGCACACCAGACGTTAAAGAGGGTGAAAGGATGCGCGGGAGCAAGAAAGAAGGGACGCCGAAGCGTCCCTTGCAAACTCTGACAACTCAGCGGTTGATACGGGCAGCCCAACCACTGCTGTCGTTGTGTGGTGCTGTGTGATGCAGTGATCAGGTGAGCGCAGGCTCCGCCTGGTGTGCGTCAATGCTCTCCATGACCCTGTCGTGAGAGTCCATGCTCTCCATGATCCTGTCGTGAGAAGCGGCAGCCGTCAGCGAGTCGTTCTCCGCCTGGATTCGTCCGAGCTCGGATTCCAGGTCCTGGACACGCTGCTGGAGCCGTCGCATCTCGGCGAGGAGTCGAGGGTCGGAGCCGCCGACGTAACCGAGAAGCGCCTTTGCCATGATGGATGGTCCTCCACAATGAGTGACCGACCGATGCGGTGTGGGTCGTGAGGGATTCGCACCCGCGGTGCTTGGCACTGTTGAGTTGTGCTGCCGTTCTTCATGCCAAACAGCTAAGGTGCGCGGGGCTTTCAGCGTCTCACCAAAAAGTTTGACGGTCAACACGATCACGCCCTGCTTTGGCGGGCATCCCGGGGGCGCGCGGCCGTGAAATCGGCGGCGCTGCTGCTCCTGCGGGCCCCTCAGGGCGTGACGATCATCCTTGCGTGCGGAGCCTGCCATGGCAACCGGTTCTTGGCAACCACCAGGCTCTTTCTGCTCGGGGCAGCTGCCGGTGGCATGTACCTCCGCTTCCACCTGGGCCGCTTTACAGAAATCACTCAGCGGATCGAGAAGCCGTCGTAGCCGCCGCGGGGTGTGTCCCAGATCTCGGTGACTCCGTCGACGCGGCCGGGCGTGTCGGCGCCCCCGAGCCAGTCGAGGAGCCGTTGGCACGCTCCGCGCGGGCCCTCCGCGACCACCTGGACCCGTCCGTCCTCCAAATTGAGAGCAAAACCACTCAGGCCGCCGATCTCGAGCGCCTTGGCCCGGGTGAACCAGCGAAAACCCACACCTTGGACGCGTCCACGCACCCAGGCGACCAACCGCACATCCTCGCTCATGAGGGCAACCTAACGGGCCAATGTCTCTCACGACACTTCCTCACCCTGCGCCATGCGGTACCGTCCAGCCCCAATGAATCTCATATGAAACTCACTCGATCGAGTGAGGTTGCGTTGACCGCACGGGCGAGTCGACCGCACAGGACGAGGAAGGCAAGGACATGGGACGCCACCGACGCTCAGCCGCCGGCCGCGCCGCCACGGGCCGCGCCACGGGGGTCACAGAAACGTACCGTTCCCGCACAGGGAGCCACGGCCCGCAGGACTCGTACGACGCATACGACGCGTACGCGGCAGACCGTTCCACCCCGGGCAGGGCGCCCTACCTGAACACTGAGGCGCCCTACCTCGGCACCGAGGCGTATGCCGAGACCACCGCGCGCAGCGAGCGCTACCTCTTCGCCTCGGACGAGGACTACCGCGTCGTCTTCCCCGACGCCGCACCCGGCGGGGGTGGCCGGCGAGGCGCTGGGCACCGCCGCAAGAAGAAGTCGGTGCGTCCGGTGCGTGCCGGACTGCTCGGCGTCTCCGCCGCGGTCGCCATCGGCACGGTCGCGGTGGCCACGGGTGTGGTGCCCGGCGTGGAGAACTACCAGCTCGGTGGCGGCAGCGACAGCAGCGACAACGTGCAGGCCGTGGACACGCCCTCGAACAGCGCGACCGAGCAGGGCGGCACGTCCGGCGCCGCCGAGGGCCGCGAGACCGACGAGTCGGCGAGCCGGGACAACGAGCGTGCGGCCTCGCCGGCGCCCTCCGGCTCGGCGTCCACGGCGCCGACCGAGACTCCGTCCGAGAAGCCGAAGGCCCCGCCGGCCAAGACCAAGAAGCCGAAGCCCACCCCCACCCCCTCGCGCCCGGCCACCAAGGCGCCGGAGAAGGACACCGGCGCCCCGGTGACGGTGTCCGCCGAGGCCAGGGCCGAGGCCGAGGTGCTCAAGCTCGTGAACCAGGAGCGGGCGAAGGTGGGCTGCAGCCCGGTCTCCGCGAACAGCGCGCTGGCCCAGCTGGCCCGGGGCTTCAGCGACGCCATGGCCGACCTGGGCTTCTTCGACCACACCGACCCGGGCGGAGCCACTCCGTGGGACCGGGCCGAAGCAGCCGGGATAGCCGACCTCGGCGGCGAGAACATAGCCCGCGGCCAGGTGGACGCGGCCGCCGTCATGGAGGCCTGGATGAACAGCCCCGGTCACAAGGCCAACATCCTGAACTGCGACTTCAAGACGCTGGGCGTGGGTGTCCACCTCGGGTCCGGTGGGCCGTGGTGGACACAGAACTTCGGGTACTGAGACGTAGCACTAACTTCTGGTTAGCGCTGCACCCGAGTACGCTTGAGGCATGGACATCACGCAGGAGCGGACGGCCGAGCAGGAGCTGCCGTTCAACGTGTTCGCGAAGGCCTGCCCCTCGCGCGGCACGCTGGAGCACATCACGGGCCGCTGGGGCGGACTGACGCTCGGCGCGCTGTACGAGGGGTCGCTGCGCTTCAACGAGCTGCGCCGCCGCGTGGACGGTGTGAGCGAGAAGATGCTGTCCCAGACGCTGCACGCACTGGAGCGCGACGGCCTGGTGCACCGCGAGGCCCAGCCGACCAACCCGCCCCGCGTGGACTACGAACTGACCCCGCTCGGCCGCGAGGTCGCCGAGCGCCTGCTGGCCCTCATCCATTTCGTGGAGGGCCGCATGGACGACGTGCTCACCGCACGGACGCGCTACGACGAGACGCGCGGCGCCCGCTGACACGTCGGGCAGAAGTAGCTCGACCGGTTCATCCAGGCGCGGCGGCGCATCGGCGTACCGCACCTCTTGCAGGGCAGTCCCTCACGGCCGTACGCGTCGAGTGATCGGTCGAAGTAGCCCGACTCCCCGTTGACGTTGACGTAGAGGCTGTCGAAGCTGGTGCCGCCCACCGCCAGGGCCGCGTTCATCACGTCCCGTACGTGGCCCAGGAGTTCGGCGGTGCGCGGGCGGGTGAAGGTCGACGTGGGGCGCTCGTAGTGGAGGCGGGCGCGCCAAAGGGCCTCGTCCGCGTAGATGTTGCCGACGCCGCTGATCAACGACTGGTCGAGCAGGGCCCGTTTGATGGTGGTGCGCTTGCGGCGCAGCGCCTGGTGGAAGGCCTCGTCGTCGAAGAGGGGGTCGAGCGGGTCGCGGGCGATGTGCGCGATGACGTCGGGCAGGCCTGCGGGGGTGTTGTCGTGCAACGACAGCCCGCCGAAGGTGCGTTGGTCGACGAAGCGGAGTTCGGTGGCGAGGTCGTCGGCGAATCTCACCCGGATCCTGAGGTGCTTCTCGTCGGGTGCCGTCTGCGGCTGGACCAGCAGCTGGCCGCTCATGCCGAGGTGGGCCAGGATCGACTGGTCCGTGTCCTCAAGGGGCAGCCACAGGTACTTGCCGCGGCGGCTGGGGGTGCCGATGCGGTGGCCCTTGAGGCGGTGTACGAAGTCGTCGGCGCCGGCGAGATGGCGGCGAACCGCGCGTGGGTGGAGGACCTCGGCGTCGGTGACGGTGCGATGGGCGACCCACCGCGCAAGGCCCCGCCGTACGACCTCGACCTCGGGCAACTCGGGCATGGGGTCTCCCGTATCGAGCCGGTGTACGAGCCGAGCGCCCGCCCCGCGAGGCGGGGCGGGCGCTCGTCCTGCGCTGTTCGTCAGGCGGAGGCCTGCGCCTCGTCGGCGCCGCCGGTGGCTTCCGCCACCTCGGCCTCGGCCGCTTCGGCTTCCGCCACTGCGGCCTTGACCGCTTCGACTTCCGCCGCGGCGACCTTGGCAGCCTTGGCACGCTCGTCCGCGGCGGCCTTGATGGCCCGCCACGCGGACTCAGCTGCCTGCTGCTCCGCCTCCTTCTTGCTGCGGCCGGTGCCGGTGCCGTACGAGACGCCTCCGACGCGGGCGGCAGCAGTGAAGGTCTTCTCGTGATCGGGGCCGGTCTCCGTGACCAGGTACTCGGGTACGCCGAGCCCCTCGGTCGCGGTGAGCTCCTGGAGACTGGTCTTCCAGTCCAGGCCGGCTCCGAGATTCGATGACTTTTCGATCAGTGGGTCGAACAGTCGGTGGACCAGCTCTGACGCCGAGTCCAGACCCTGATCGAGATAGACCGCGCCGATCACCGCTTCCAGGGTGTCGGCGAGGATGGATGCCTTGTCCCGTCCGCCCGTGCCCTCTTCACCGCGGCCGAGCCGGATGAAGGAGCCCAGGTCGAGACCGCGGCCGACCTCCGCCAGCGCACGCGAGTTGACCACCGCGGCCCGCAACTTGGCCAGCTGGCCTTCGGGCAGGTCGGGGTGGGTGCGATACAGCGTGTCCGTGACGACGAGGCCGAGCACGGAGTCCCCAAGGAACTCCAGCCGCTCGTTCGTCGGCAGACCGCCGTTCTCGTATGCGTAGGACCGGTGGGTCAGCGCACGCACCAGAAGGGCGGACTCGAGCTTGTACCCGAGCCGCCCTTCCAACAGCGTGTGGGACGAGGCCGTGGTCTCCGCAGAGTTCTTCTTCGGCGTGGACACAGTGCCTCTCACCAGCCGCTCAGACCTCGAGGACCTGGCGCTTGTTGTATGTGCCGCAAGACGGGCACGCGATGTGCTGCAGCTTGGGCTCGTGGCAGCGCTCGCACGCAACCAGGTTGGGGACCGCAGCCTTCCACTGCGACCGGCGGTGGCGCGTGTTGCTGCGCGACATCTTCCGCTTCGGAACAGCCACGGCTACTTCTCCTGCTTCTCGTCGGCGCGTGCTGACTGAGTCGCGCCGCCGCTCATCTCGTCCTTCTCGCCGTCTCCGAGTGAACCGGCGAGTCCCTGCAGTGCCGCCCAACGAATGTCGACGGCGTCGTGATGGTGGTCCGGGTCGTCCGCAAGGCGTACGCCGCACTCGGCGCACAGACCTGGGCAGTCTTCCTGGCACACCGGCTGCATCGGCAGTGCGAGCACCACCGCATCGCGCAGCACGGGTTCGAGGTCGAACAGACCGTCCTCGATGAAGAGCCTGTCCTCGTCTTCCTCGGCGTCGTCGGCCGGCTCCGCTTTGACGCGGCCCCGGTCGTCGGCGTCAGGGTACGAGAACATCTCCTGGAAGTCCGCTTCGAGCGCCAGCTCGAGCGGCTCCAGACACCTTACGCACTCCCCCTCGGCCTGTGCACGGGCGGTGCCTGTGACAAGCACACCTTCCATGACCGACTCGAGCCGGAGCTCGAGCTCCACCGGTGCGCCTTCCGGCACTCCGATGACTCCCTGGATCCCGAGATCCTTGGGAGCTCCGATCTCGCGGGTCAGGCGCTGCAGCGCACCAGGCCGCCGACCCAGCTCGTGCGTGTCGAACACGAGAGGGTTGCGGTGGTCGAGGCGGGCTGTCACGCCGTTCCTGCTTTCGATCTTCGAGCTCAGAGGGACGCCGCCCTTGATGTCTCCCGGGCAGCATTGATCGCGGACGTACACGCGACCGAAGAGCCAGGATACTGGACCTTTCGCTCTCGTCCCAATCCGCTGGGCACCGGGGCCTCAGCCGTTGCCGCGCCCCTGCTCGTAGGCCCGCAGCTGCTCGGCACTGATCATGCCGGTGTCGAAGAGGCTGGTCTCGTCGAGGGCGTAGCCCTGCTGGGCCTGCTGGGGCTCTTGAGCCTGCTGTGGGACCTGGTTCGGGTCGTACGCCTGCTGCTGGGCGTCGTAGCCCTGGTAGGCGTACGGGTCGGCCTGCTGGTAGCCGTAGGCGTCCTGCTGGGCGTAGGCCTGCTGCTGGTAGCCGCCGCCGTACGGGTCCTGCTGCGCGGTCTGCTGGTAGCCGTACGCCGGCTGCGGCTGGCCGTAGTCCGGCTGCTGGGGCTGTTCGGGCTGGTGCGGGGCCTGGGCGTCCTGCTCGGCGAGGGCCGCGAGGCCGGTGAGGTAGTCGGCGTCGCTGGAGTGCTGGACGGTGCTGATGTCGTCGGCGAGGGCGCCGAGGTCGTCCGAGGCGATACGGCCGTGCAGCTTCTGCCGGCCGCGGCCGACGGCTTCCAGGGTCTTGGCGAGGACCGCCTCGAAGGCGCCCAGCTTGACGCCCACGTACTCGTCGGCGGTGCGGCGCAGCGTCTCGGGGTCGTGGCTGCGCTCGGGGGCGTCCTCGTCCTCGTAGCCCTGCTCGTCGAGGCCGGGTCCGGTGCCGAGGAGCTTCTCACGGCCGCGGCCGACCGAGCCGAGGGTCTTGGTGAGGACGACCTCGAAGTTGGCGAGCTTGGAGTCGACGTACTCGTCGGCCTCGGCGCGGATCTCCTCGGCCTCCTTGCGGGCTTCGGCGAGGATGCGGTCGGCCTCGCTCTGGGAGCGGCGGGCGACCTCGGTGTCGGAGATCAGCGAGCCGCGCTCGGCGTGCGCGGTCTGGATGATCCGCTCGGCCTCCTGGCGGGCCTGCTCGACCATCTGCTCACGGCCGCCGATCAGCTCCTGGGCCTGCGCGAGGGAGCCGGGCAGCGCCTCGCGCACCTCTTCGAGCAGCGCGAGCAGGTCGGCGCGGTTGACCACGCACGAGGCCGACATGGGCATCGACCGGGCACTGGAGACCGCGGCGACGATCTCGTCGAGCTTCTTCTGCACGTCCACCGTGTGCTCGCCACTCTCTACAGCTGTGATGGAGACGGACGGGTCGACTGTACGGCCATGGGGTGCCCGCCGGACAGCGGGTGACGGATTGTCAGCTTCCGGGGGATTTTCCGGGGGTTTCCCCAGTCGTTTTCCGGGCGCCCGTGATACGGCCCGCTCAGTCCTTCTTCAGGCGCTCGGCAAGGGCCTCGAAGACCACCGGCGGGACCAGGTGGGAGACGTCTCCGCCCCAGGTCGCGACCTCCTTGACCAGGGAGGACGACAGGAAGCTGTAGGTGGGGTTGGTCGGCACGAAGAGCGTCTCGACGCCGGAGAGGCCGTTGTTCATCTGGGCCATCTGCAGCTCGTAGTCGAAGTCGCTGACCGCGCGCAGGCCCTTCACGATGGCGGGGATGTCGCGTTCCTTGCAGAAGTCGACGAGCAGGCCGTGGAAGGCCTCGATCCGGACGTTCTCGAATTCGGCGGTGACCTGGCGGATCAGGTCGATCCGCTCGTCGATCTCGAACAGGCCCTTCTTGGACTTGTTGATCATCACCGCGACGTAGACCTCGTCATACAGCCTGGAGGCACGGCCAATGATGTCGAGGTGTCCGTTGGTGATCGGGTCGAACGACCCGGGACAGACGGCGCGGCGCACTTGAGATCCCTCGCTCTCCGGTCCGGTCATCGTGCGTCTTCGCACGTAGAGGCGGCGCGACCGTACCAAAACGTCCCCTCGCCGTAGCGACGGGCCCGGATCGCGTCGAAACCGGGCGGCCAGCCGAACTCGCCGCCTCTGGTACTGCGCTCCACGGTGACGAGGGCCTCCGGCGCTAGCCAGCCCTCGGTGCGGAGTGTGAGCAGGATCTCCCGAAGATCGTGATCTGAGACTCGGTACGGCGGATCGAGGAAGACGATGTCGTACGGCTGTTCAGGCGGCGTTGTGCGGATGATCTGTTCTGCTTTACCTGCCCGGACTTCGGCGCCTGGGAGGCCGAGGTTCTTCACGTTCTCCCGGACGACACGGGCGGCGCGGGCGTCCGCCTCGACGAGGAGGACATGGCCCGCGCCTCGGGACAGGGCTTCCAGGCCCACGGCGCCGGATCCCGCGTACAGGTCGAGGACCCGCTCGCCGGCCAGGGGGCCGCCGAGGAGGGACTGCCAGGTGGAGAAGAGACCTTCGCGTGCGCGGTCGGAGGTGGGGCGCGTGCCGGTTCCCGGGGGGACGGCTAGGCGACGTCCGCCGGCTGCGCCGGCGATCACGCGGGTCATCTTGGGTCCTTCATCGTGGGCGGCTTTACGTTCAGTGTGGCTGGTCGCGCAGTTCCCCGCGCCCCTGAGGTCAGACCGCTCATCCCTTTTCCAAGTACTGCTCTCTCTCCTCGTCCAAGAGGGCTTCCAGGGCTGTTCGTAGGCCGGGAAGTGTTGTCAGCTCGGGGTCTGCCGCTACCACCGCCGCCGCTTCGTCCCTCGCCTCCGCGATGATCTCCTCGTCCTCTATGACGGCGAGCATGCGCAGGCTGGTGCGGGCGCCGGACTGGGCCTGGCCTAGGACGTCGCCCTCGCGGCGTTGTTCGAGGTCGATGCGGGAGAGTTCGAAGCCGTCGAGGGTGGCGGCTACGGCGTTGAGGCGCTGGCGGGCGGGGCTGGCTTCCGGCATCTCGGTGACCAGGAGGCAGAGCCCCGGCGCGGAGCCTCGGCCCACTCGGCCGCGCAGCTGGTGGAGCTGGGAGACGCCGAAGCGGTCGGCGTCCATGATCACCATGGCGGTGGCGTTGGGGACGTTCACGCCGACCTCGATGACCGTGGTGGCGACCAGGACGTGGGTCTCGCCGGCGGCGAAGCGGCGCATGACCGCGTCCTTGTCGTCGGGGTGCATACGGCCGTGCAGGACCTCGACCCCGAGGCCTTGCAGGGGGCCTTTGGCGAGTTGGTCGGCCATGTCCAGGACGGCGAGCGGCGGGCGCTTCTCGGCCTCGTCCTCGGGGGACTTCTTCTTTTTCGGGTCCTCCTCCTCGTCGCCGATCCGCGGGCACACGACGTACGCCTGATGCCCCTTGCCGACCTCCTCGCGCACCCGCTCCCAGGCCCTGGCGAGGAAGTGCGGCTTGTCGGCGGCCGGGACGACATGGCTGGCGATCGGTGAGCGCCCGGCGGGGAGCTGGTCGAGGACGGAGGTCTCCAGGTCGCCGAAGACGGTCATGGCGACGGTGCGCGGGATGGGCGTGGCGGTCATGACGAGGAGGTGGGGCGGCTGCTTGCCCTTGCCGCGCAAGGCGTCGCGCTGCTCGACGCCGAAGCGGTGCTGTTCGTCGACGACGACCAGGCCGAGGTCGTGGAACCGCACCTTGTCCTCGATCAGCGCATGCGTGCCGATCACGATCCCGGCCTCGCCGGTGACCAGGTCGAGCAGCGCTTGGCGGCGGGCGGCGGCGCCCATCGAGCCGGTGAGCAGGACGACCTTGGTCCCCTGGTCGGCACCGCCCAGCATTCCGCCCTCGGCCAGCTCGCCCATCATCTCGACGACCGAGCGGTGGTGCTGCTGGGCGAGCACTTCGGTGGGGGCGAGCATCGCGGCCTGACCGCCCGCGTCGACGACGGCGAGCATGGCACGGAGGGCGACCAGGGTCTTTCCGGATCCGACCTCCCCTTGGAGCAGCCGGTGCATCGGGTGCTCGGTCGCGAGGTCGCCGAAGATCTCCTTGGAGACCTTCTGCTGGCCTTCGGTGAGGGTGAAGGGGAGGCGGTCGTCGAAGGACGTGAGGAGGCCGTCCGGCTTGGGTTTGCGGGCTACCGCCGGGAGTTGGGCGTCGGCGTGGCGGCGGCGGGCGAGGGCGACCTGGAGGACGAAGGCCTCGTCCCACTTGAGGCGGGAGCGGGCGTCGGCGATGTCCGCCTTGGTGTGGGGGCGGTGGATCTTGAGCAGGGCCTCGGGGAGGGGGACCAGGCCGCGGCCTTCGCGGAGGGTGTCCGGGAGGGGGTCGAGAGCCTCCTGGGCGCTGGGCAGGACCGTCTGGATCGCCTTGCCGATCTTCCAGGACTCCAGTTTGGCGGTGGCGGGGTAGATGGGGATGAGGGCGCCGGCCCACGTCTCGACGGTTTCCTCCGCGTCGCCGAGCAGCAACTCGTACGCCGGGTGGGCCAGTTGGAGGCGGCGGTTGAAGACGGAGACCTTGCCCGCGAACATCGCGCGTGTGCCCGGCAGCAGTTCCTTGTGGGGCTTGTGAACGCCGTGACCGAAGAAGACCAGTTGGAGTCGGCCGCTGCCGTCGGTGATGGTGACTTCGAGGCGCTGGCCCTTGCCCCGGGGAGCCTTGGACGAGGCGAAGGTGTGCAGCCGGGCGTCGGCGACCATGGCGACCACCGTCACGTGCTCGTCCATGGGGAGGTCGGCCAGGTGTGTGAGCTGGCCCCGCTCCTCATATCTGCGCGGGTAGTGGTGCAGAAGGTCGCCGACAGTGTGCAGGCCGAGATGCTCGGCCATCACCTTCGCGGTGGCGGGGCCGAGCACCTTTTTCAGTGGTTCTTCCAGTGCGGGCACGAGATCCATTGCACACCACACCACTGACAATGCCGTAGATGTCTCCGGAAACCCCTGGTCAGGCGGCTCGTTCCGGCCATAGGATGACGCGCTCCGGCCATCCTTTCCGCGGTCACCGCCTCAACGGGACCGCCCGACCCCGCGCCGTCGCCCTTCCCCCCACCGGCGCCGTGACGATGGACTCCCAGACCTCACAGTCATCCCAGGCACCCCAGTCACCTCATACGTTCCAGGTCGACCTGCGCGGTCTGGTGGACCTGCTCTCCCATCACCTCTACTCCAGTCCCAAGGTCTATCTGCGGGAACTGCTGCAGAACGCCGTCGACGCCATCACCGCGAGACGTGCCGAACAGCCCGACTCCCCGGCCCGCGTGCGGCTGTACGCGGACGGCGGGACCCTGCGCGTGGAGGACTCCGGGATCGGGCTCACCGAAACGGACGTGCACAACCTCCTCGCCACGATCGGCCGCAGCTCGAAGCGGGCGGAGGGGCTGCAGGAGGCCCGGTCCGAGTTCCTCGGCCAGTTCGGCATAGGCCTGTTGGCCTGTTTCGTCGTCGCCGAGCGGATCCGGGTCGTCAGTCTGAGCGCCCGTACGCCCGGTGCGGCGCCCGTGGAGTGGACCGCGGCGGACGACGGCTCGTACACCGTACGGAGCCTGCCGCCGGACGCCCGCACCGAACCGGGCACCACCGTGCACCTGGTGGCGCGGCCCGGCGCCGGGGAGTGGCTGACCGAGGAGCGGGTGCTCGCGCTGGCCCGGGACTTCGGGTCCCTGCTGCCGTACGACGTCCGGGTCGGCGACGAGGCGATCACGGACCTGCCCGCGCCCTGGGACCGTACGTACCCCTCCCCCGCCACCCGAAGGGTGGCCCTGGCCCGGCACTGCCACGAGCTGTTCGGCTTCACCCCGCTGGACGCGATCGAGCTGAACGTGCCGCTCGCCGGTGTCCGGGGGGTGGCGTACGTGCTGCCGTCCGCGGTCAGCCCGGCGCAGCGGGCGAGTCATCGCGTCCACCTCAAGGGCATGTTGCTGACCGAGCGGGCCGAACAGCTGCTGCCCGACTGGGCGTTCTTCGTGCGCTGTGTGCTCGACACCGACAGCCTGCGGCCCACCGCCTCACGCGAGTCGCTGTACGAGGACGAGACCCTCGCCGCCGTGCGGGACGCCCTCGGGGAACGGATTCGCTCGTGGCTCACGGGACTTGCTGCCGGTGATCCGGAGCGGCTGGCCGCCTTCCTGTCGGTGCACTACCTGGGCGTGAAGTCCCTTGCGCGGCACGACAAGGAGATGCTGCGCACGATGCTGCCGTGGCTGCCCTTCGAGACGACCGACGGGCGGCTGTCCCTGGAGGAGTTCGCGCAGCGGCACCCGGTGGTGCACTTCACGCGGACCGTCGAGGAGTACCGGCAGGTCGCGCCGATCGCGTCCGCGCAGGGCGTCGGGGTGATCAACGGCGGTTACACGTACGACAGTGAGCTGGTCGAGGCGCTGCCGTCGGTGCGGCCGGGGACGGTGGTCGCCGAGCTGGACGCCGACACGGTGACCGCCCATCTGGACGCGGTCGATCCGGCGGAGGAGCTGGCGTTGGCGGGGTTCCTGGCGGCGGCGCGGGCGAAGCTCGACCCGCTGGGCTGTGATGTCGTCCTGCGCGCCTTCCATCCGCTGTCCGTGCCCGCGCTGCACCTCGACGACCGGGCGGCCCGGCACGAGCAGGCCCGCGCGGAGGCCGAGGAGCAGGCGGACGATCTCTGGGCGGGCATCCTCGGTTCGCTGCGCGGCAGCGCCCCGCGCGCGCGTCTGGTGCTCAACCATCTCAGCCCGCTGATCCGCCGGATCAGTTCCCTGCGGGACCCCGAACTGATCGGCACCGCCACGGAGTCGCTGTACGGGCAGGCCCTGCTGATGGCTCAGCGGCCACTCAGGCCCGCCGACTCGGCGTTGCTGAACCGGGCGTTCATCGGCCTCCTGGAGTGGGCCACGCACAGCGAGGACGGTCAGCGATGACTGAGATCACGGACTTCGACTCCCTGCGCCGGGCGATGGCGGAGAACGGCGAGCAGCCGGAGGGCCCGGCCCGCAACGCGCGCGCGGAGCAGCTGCTCGCCGAGGCCGAGAAGCTGAACATCCCCCTTGCGGTGATCGAGGCGCTCGGGCACCAGCTGAAGGTCTACAACTACAGCTCCGAGAAGGACAAGATGTTCGTCCCCTTCGCGCGCCTGCTGCGCATGTGGGACGAACACCCCGAGGACTTCGACGAGTACGAGACCCATTCGCTGCACTGGGTCTTCAAGTGGATGTCGTCCGGCATGCTCGACCAGCCGCACATCCCGCTCGCGTCCGTCGAGAAGTGGCTCGGCGAGATGGAACACCGCTACCGGCTGGCCGGGCACTCCGAACGGGCCGTGCGCAGCGCCGAGTTCAGTGTGGCCGCGCACATCGGGGACGTCGACCGGGCCGAGCGGGCGTATGCCGCGTGGCTGGCCGCCGACCGCGACAGCATGGCCGACTGCCACGCGTGCGAGCTGCACGGGCAGGGGTGGTGGCAGGCGGAGCGGGGGCGGGACGCGGCGGCGCTGGAGCTGTGGGCGCCGGTTCTGGAGGGCGAGTTCACCTGCGCCCACGAGCCGCACTCGGTGCTGGCGTCGTCCCTGGTGCCGCTGCTGCGGCTGGGCCGCCTGGACGAGGCGCGGGCCAACCATCTGCGGGGCTTCCGGCTCGTCCGGGCCATGGAGAGCATGCGCGGCGCGTACGCGGACCATGTGGAGTTCTGCGCGCTGACCGGCAACGAGGCGCGCGGCCTGGAAATGCTCGCGGAACGGCCGGCGTACTTCACCGACACCGGGCATCCGCGCAGCAGGCTGGACTTCATGAGTGTCGTGGCCCTGCTCATGGACCGGCTGACCGAGCTGGGGCTGGGCGGCCGGCGGGTGCCGGGGCCGGCCGGGCGGGAGTGGACGGCGGGCGAACTCGCCGCCCACGCGCGCGTGGAGGCCCTCGCGCTGGCCGGGCGGTTCGACCAGCGCAACGGCACGGCGCATGTGAGCGAGCGGGCACGCGCGCGTATGGAGCGGCGGCCACTGGTGGAGCGGCTGCCGCTCGGGGTGCGCTCGGCACGTCCCGCGACGGTTCCGGTCCCGCCGGTTCCGGCGCACGATGAGTCCGTGGAGCCCGATCTGCCCGCGCTGCTGGCCGAGGCCCGGCGGCTGTCGGACACCCTGCAGCCGAACGCGATCGAGGCATGGGCGGCGGTCGCCCGGGCCGCCGAGGGTGTCGAACTGGCGCCCCGGGACCGCGCCGAGATCGCCGACCACCGCGCGATGGACCTGGGGCCCGAGGGCATAGACCTCTTCGAGCACGCCGCCGAGCTGTACGCGGAGGCGGGCGACCCCGGTGAGGCCCTCGCGGCACGCACGCGTGCGGCATACATGCGCGCCCTCGCGGGCGACACGGCCGGCGCGCTCACCGCCGTAGCGGACCCCTACGACGAGGTCCTGGCCCTCTACGCCGAGGGCGGCACCGGCCTCCCGCAGACAGCGTCGGTACTGATGGGCAAGGCCCGGATCCTGATGCGACGAGTGCACGAGGCAGACCATTCGCCGGGCGCCACAGCCCCGGACGACGACGCGCCGCCGAATACGACCGACGGCTTCCCGAACGGCGAACCAACGGGCTACGACGCACCGCAGGACGACGCAGGCTTCGTACCGGACGCGGCCGGAAGCGACGGCTTTCCGGACGGCGAGCCCCTGACCCACGGCACCCCACACGACCCAGGCCCCCTACCGGACGCAGCCAAGAATCACGCCTCCCCGGGCCGCGAAGCACCGGCCCACGGCTCCCTGCCGGACGCGGCCGGGGACGACGGCTTTCCGGACGGCGAGGTCCCGGACCACCGTTCCGCGCGGGATGGGTCCGTCGGGCGCTTCTCGGCGGATGGGCTCGGTGGTTCGTCGGCCGGGCGGGTCTTCGTCGATGCCGAAGCCGCCGCACGGGAGGTGCTGGCGCTGGTCGAAGGGCGTGCCGGGGACGATGTGCGGCTTGCGTCGCGGGCCGCGGAGGCGCAGGCGATGCTCGCGGAGCTGGCCGCGCATGCCGGGGACGTGGCGGGGGCGGCAGAGCTGTTCGCGCGGGCCGCGGCGGCATTCGTCGGGGCGGGGCTGCCCTGGTTCGCGGTGGAGTACGAGGCCCGGCTGGCGGGGCTCGCGCACCACCTGGGCGACACGGCGGAGGCCGAGCGGGCACTGCGGGCGGCGCTGGAGCACGGCGGACCGCACCTGGAGCCGGTCGGCCGGGCCCAGCTGCACCTACAGCTCGCCGAGGTGCTGGGCGGCCGGGGCCACTCCGCGGAGGCCGCCGAACATGCCCTGGACGCGGCGCACTGGGCCGACGAGGCGGGCGAGGGCCAGACGCTCGGCGCCTGGGCCCGGCATCAGCTCGGCGGGTTCCTGCTGCGCCAGGGACGGTGGGCGGAGGCCGCGGAGGTACTGGAGTCCGCGCTGCCCGACCTGACCGCCGAAACGCACGGCGACGGCGCGGTCGTACAGACGCAGTGGTGGCTCGGCGACTGCCTGAGCGAGCTCGGCGAGCACCGCGCGGCGGCCGAACGGCGGTTGCAGGCCGCCGAGATCGCCCGGCACTGGCCCGAGCAGCACGACCACGCCACGCTCGCCCATCTCGCCGCGGAGTCCCTGGGGCACGCGGGGCTGCACGACGAGGCCGACCGGGCCTACGCGCGCGCGGGCGACCTGTGGCGCGAACTCGGCAACGTGCACGGACTGGTGCGTTCCCTGCGCGCCCGCGCCTGGCTCGCGCTGCGCACGCAGGACGGGCCGGACGGGGCACGGGAGCTGATGGCGGGCGCGGTCCGCGACTGCGCGACGGCACGGGACGCGACCGCCGACGAGGAGTCACGGCAACGCCTCACCGCCGAACTCGGCCACACCCACCGGCAGTTCGGCGACCTGCTCGCCCGCTCCGCCACCGAGGACGCCGAGGACGACTCGATCAGGGCCACCCTCGAAGAAGCCCTGTGCCAGATGCTGGACGCGGTCACGGTGTTCGCCGCCGCCGGTGACGACGCCCTGCACGCCCGCACCGGCGCCGAACTCGCCGCCGGCTGGCTGGAGGCAGACCTGAGCCGCCCCGCCCAGGCCGCCGCACGCGCGCGTGCCGTGCTGGTCGCGTACGACAGTGCCGACGACGGCGACGAGACGGTACAGGCCCGGCGGGCGGAAGCGGACCAGATGCTCCAACTGATGCAGGAACAGACGGATCAGACGGAGGAATAGCGCCTTTAAAGCAATCCGGCCTACTCGACGCCGATGAGCAGCAGCGACCCCTGCCGCCCACCCCGGTACACCACCGTGTCGACGGCGAGATACACCTCCCGCACACGCGCTTCGACGCGCTCGGCGATGGCGTCGGGTGCCTCGTCACCGAGGACGAGGGTGACCATCTCGCCGCCCGCCTGGAGCATGCGGTCGATGACGGTCTCGGCGGTGGCGGTGACGTCCGAGCCGATCACGGCCACGTCGCCGTCGATGAGGCCGAGGACGTCACCGGCCTGGCAGATCCCGGCCGTGGTCCAGGACTGGCGTTCGGCGACGGTCACCTCGGCGTAGCGGGTCGCACCGGCCGCCGAGGTCATCTGGACGACGTCCTCGTCGAACCGGCGGTCCGGCTCGTGCACGGCCAGCGCCGCGATCCCCTGCACCGCCGAGCGCGTCGGGATGAGCGCCACCCGGATGCCCTCCGTGCGCGCCTGCTCGGCCGCCGCGGCGGCGGTGTGACGCAGGTCGGCGTCGTTGGGCAGCAGGACGACCTCGAGCGCGTGGGCCCGTCGTACGGCGTCGACGAGCTCCCCGCTCGCGGGCGGCTCCCCGGGGCGCGCGAGCACCGTGGTCGCGCCCGCTTCGTTGTACAGCCCGGCCAGCCCCTCGCCGGGCACCACGGCCACGACGGCACGCTGGACGCGCTCCCGGGGCGGGCGTCCGCCGCCGGTGGTGTGCACGTCGCCGACGGCGAAGTGCGTGATCCTGATCCGGTACGGCCGCCCGGCCTCCACGCCCGCTTCCACGGCGGCGCCCGCGTCGTCGACGTGCACATGGACGTTCCACAGCCCGTCGCCGCCGACCACCACGAGCGAGTCCCCGAGCGCGTCGAGCCGCTCCCGCAACCGGGTCACGGCCGCGTCCTCGGCCTCCAGCAGGTAGATCACCTCGAAGGCGGGCCCGCCCTCCTCCAGGACGGCAGCCCCGTCCAGGCAGTCAGCGGGGCTTTCGGCGGGCACGCGCGCGTGCCCGCCGTCCACCGGCGACACCACGGCCACTGACACGGGCGACGCCACGGCCACCGCCGCCGGCCGCTCCCCCGTGAACGTCTCCACCAGCGCCCCCAGCACCGCCACCAACCCCCGCCCGCCCGCGTCCACGACGCCCGCGCGCTCCAGGACGGCCAGTTGGCCCGGTGTCGCGGCGAGGGCCGCCCGCGCGCCTTCGTAGGCCGCCCGCGCGACCGTCCCGCAGTCCCCCTCGGCTCCGGTGGCGGCGTCCGCGGCGGCCGAGGCGACCGTGAGAACTGTGCCCTCCACGGGGTGGGCCACGGCCTGCCGGGCGGAGTCGGCCGCGTGCCGCAGCGCGATCCGCAGCCCCCGGGCATCACCGTGAGGGGTCTCACCAGAGGCTTCACCAAGAGAAGAGGCACCACCGTCTCCAGCGGCGGCGAGCACCTGCGCCATCCCCCGCAGCAGCTGCGCCAGAATCGTCCCGGAGTTCCCACGCGCCCCGAGCAGCGCGCCGTGCGCCATGGCCTGCACGGTGTCGGCCAGCGACGGCGCCCCCGCACCGCCCCCGACCTCGTGCCCGGTGAAGACCGCCTCGACCGCGGCGAGCGCCGACTCCACCGTCAGATACAGGTTCGTGCCGGTGTCCCCGTCGGCCACCGGGTAGACGTTGATCGCGTCGATCTCCTCACGCGACCGCCCCAGCGCCTCCAGCGCGAGACCGCACCAGGTGCGCACCGCGAGAGCATCGAAGAATGTCTGCGGCACCTGCGCCACCTGCGCCTCCTTGAGTGCTGGACGTGGCACGCAGCGTAGACCCCGGGCCGGTGGCCACCGGAAGTGGGCTGGAGCGGGGCCCTGAGCAGCCATGGTAGTTTCGTTGTACTGGCGCAGTCGTTGTATGCTGCTCCGGTTGCCCGATGCAGATCGGGCCATTTCCCTGGCAACGCCACTCAGATCTCTTTCCTGCGATCCTGATCCCGGCCTGCCGGGTTCAACCGTAAGTGCATCTGAAGTCTTTGGAGTGACCCGTGGCTGCCAACTGCGACGTCTGCGGCAAGGGGCCGGGCTTCGGCAACAACATCTCGCACTCGCACCGCCGTACGTCCCGTCGCTGGAACCCGAACATCCAGCGCGTCCGTACCGTGGTCGGCGGGACGCCGAAGCGCGTGAACGCCTGCACCTCGTGCATCAAGGCCGGCAAGGTCTCGCGCTGACGCTACGCGGTAGCGCGCGGCCACTGCTGGTTCGCTGCAGAAGCCGGTCCACCTCTGGTGGACCGGCTTTTTGCTGTACCCGCTGTACCCGCACCTAGACGTCCGCCCTGAACCGCCACCCATGATCCACCGGCCCGATCCCCCCACCGAGCGCGAACCCCGCCTCGATCGCCCCGGTGACGTACTCCTTCGCCGCTGCCACCGCCTCCGGCACCGGCAGCCCCTTCGCCAGCCCTGAAGCGATCGCCGAGGCGAGCGTGCAGCCCGTGCCGTGCGTGTGCCGGTTGTCGTGCCGGGGCGCCCGCAGCCAGTGCTCCTCCGCCCCGTCGGTGAGAAGATCCACGGCGTCCCCGGGCAGATGCCCGCCCTTGATCAGCACCCAGCGCGGCCCGTAGGCGAGAACGGCCGCCGCGGCCCCTCGCAGCTGCTCCTCCGACTCGACGCGCACGCCCGTGAGTTGGGCCACCTCGTCGAGGTTCGGCGTCGCCACCGTGGCGACCGGCAGCAGCTTCGTCCGTACGGAATCCAGCGCGGACGAGGCCAGCAGCGAGTCCCCGTGCTTGGAGACACCCACGGGGTCGATCACGGCCGGAGCGTCCGTACCGGCGATCAACTCGGCCACGGCCTCGACGAGTTCTGCGGACGCGAGCATCCCCGTCTTCACGGCCTGTACGCCGATGTCGTCGACGACGCTCCGGTACTGGGCCCGCACCGCCTCCACGGGCAGCGGCCAAGCCCCCTGCACGCCGAGGGAGTTCTGCGCGGTCACCGCGGTGACGACGCTCATGCCGTGCACGCCGAGCGCCAGCATCGTCTTCAAGTCGGCCTGGATTCCGGCGCCTCCGCCCGAGTCGGAGCCCGCGACCGTCAGCACCCTCGGCGGCGCGCTCACGACTCGATGTCCCCGAAGTGGTCCCAGCCGCCCTTGCTGGTCCACGGCGCCCCGTCGACCGTCACCTGGGGCAGCGCCGAGGGGTTGAGCACCTCGCCGATGACCTTCCAGCGGGCGGGCAGCTTCACGTCTGGCGGGAAGGTGGCCACGATCGCGTGGTCCTCTCCCCCAGTGAGCACCCACTGCATGGGGTCGACGCCGACGGCCTGCCCGATGTCGTTCATCTGGGACGGGATGTCGATCGCGCCGGAGCGGATGTCGATACGGACCTTGCTGGCCTCCGCGATATGCCCGAGGTCGGCGATCAGCCCGTCGCTCACGTCGCACATCGCGGTCGCGCCGAGCCCGGCCGCCGCGGGCCCCGCGTGATACGGCGGCTCCGGGCGCCGGTGCGCCTCCACGAAGGCCCGCGGCGAACGGAACCCGCGCGACAGCACCGCGTACCCGGCCGCCGACCAGCCCAGCCAGCCCGTCACGGCGACGATGTCCCCGGGCTGCGCACCGCCCCGTGTCACGGGCTCCTGGTTGCGCAGATCGCCGAGCGCGGTGATCGACACCACGATCATGTCGCCTCGTACGACATCCCCGCCGACCACCGACGCCCCCGCGACCTGGCACTCGTCGCGCAGCCCGTCCATCATCTCGGTCGGCCAGGCGACCGGGAGTTCGGCCGGGACGACCAGGCCGAGCAGCAGCGCGGTCGGTACGGCACCCATGGCCGCGATGTCCGCGAGGTTCTGCGCGGCGGCCTTGCGGCCCACGTCGTAGGCCGTGGACCAGTCGCGGCGGAAGTGCCGCCCCTCGACGAGGATGTCGGTGCTCGCCACGACCCTGCGGTCGGGCGCGGCGACCACCGCGGCGTCGTCGCCGGGGCCGACCCGGACCGCCGGGGTGGTGGTGAGACGGGAGGTGAGCTCCCTGATGAGCCCGAACTCCCCCAGCTCACCAACAGTGCCCTTCATTGTCCTTTCGCCCCTTCTGTGCCTGTCCGTGCCCAGTCGCGCGTCACCAGTGTCCTCGATACGGTCGAGTCGACCGTCAACTTCTGTCGTGCCTGCACCCCGGCGCGCAAGCCCCGGTCCCCGCAGGTCTCCCCGCGGCGAGCGGCGACGCGATACCGTGGCGTTCCTTTTCCCCACATGATCCTCGTGGCCGCCCTGGAGGTTCCGTGGTACAGGCGTACATCCTGATCCAGACGGAGGTCGGCAAAGCGTCGACCGTCGCCGAAACGATCAGCAAGATTCCTGGGGTTATCCAGGCCGAGGACGTGACAGGACCTTATGACGTGATCGTGCGTGCGCAAGCGGACACCGTGGACGACCTCGGCCGCATGGTGGTCGCCAAGGTCCAGCAAGTGGACGGCATCACACGAACCCTGACCTGCCCGGTCGTTCATCTGTAGCCCCCCTCTACCCTTGGCCGGTGACCTTCTTTTCCCACCGGTTCGTCGGACTGCCCACCGTCGCTGTGTTGATCACCGTCGCGGGCTGCTCCTCAGCAGACGACAGTGCCCGGGCCGCGGTTCCCGGTCCGGGCACCAAGGTCACGAAGCTGTGCCGAAACCTGGACACGGTGTTGCCGTCCAAGGTCGACGGTCTGGATCGCCGGGATCCCGAACCTGCCTCCGCGTTGACCGCGGGGTGGGGGGACCCGGCGATCATACTGCGGTGCGGTGTTGAGCGGCCTGAGGAGATGAACGACTCCGAGTCCGACGGGGTCGATGTGAACGGCGTCGGGTGGTTGCTGCAGGAGCAGGACAGCGGGGACTTCCTGTTCATCACGACGTTGCGCAAGGCATACGTGGAGGTGACCATCCCCAAGGACCGCACAGGTGACGGCATGGCGCCACTGGTCGATCTGGCGCCTGCCATCAAGAAGGCGGTGCCGGAGGGCATCGCCGACTGAGCGCAGGGGGGACCTCGGTCACCGCAAGCCCGTCGACCTGCGCAGTGCCGCCTGGATCAGCCTGTCCACCAGCTCCGGATAGCTGACTCCGCTCGCCTGCCACATCTGGGGGTACATCGAGATCGGGGTCATGCCGGGCATGGTGTTGATCTCGTTGATGACGAAGCCCTGGTCCGTGAGGAAGAAGTCGGCGCGGACGAGGCCTTCGCAGGAGGCTGCCTCGAAGGCGTCGACGGCGAGCTTCTGGACCTCGGCCGTCTCCTGAGGCGTGAGCGGCGCGGGGACGATGCCCGGGGTGGAGTCGATGTACTTGGCCTCGAAGTCGTAGTAGGCGTGGCTCTCGGGCGAGGGGATCTCGGAGGGCACCGAGGCCCGCGGGCCGTCCTCGAAGTCCAGCACCCCGCACTCGATCTCACGGCCGCGCAGCGCGGCCTCGACGAGGATCTTGGGGTCGTGGCGCTGGGCCTCGGCGATCGCGTCGTCGAGCCCGGCCAGGCCGTCGACCTTGGTGATGCCGATCGACGAACCCGCGCGCGCGGGCTTCACGAAGAGCGGCCAGCCGTGCTCGCCGGCGAAGTCGACGATCTTCTTGCGGGCGCCGGACTCGTCCTGCTCCCACTCACGGGGCCGGATCACCACGTACGGGCCGACCGCCAGCCCGAACGACGTGAACACCCGCTTCATGTACTCCTTGTCCTGGCCGACGGCCGAGGCGAGCACACCCGAGCCCACGTACGGCACTCCGGACAGCTCCAGAAGGCCCTGGAGGGTGCCGTCCTCGCCGTACGGGCCGTGCAGGACGGGGAAGACGACGTCGACCTCACCGAGCGCCTTGGGCACCGATCCGGGCTCGCTGTAGACGACTTCGCGGTTTCCCGGGTCGACGGGGAGCACCACACCGCCCTCGCTCGACTCGGCGAGCTCCGCGACGTTGGGCGTACGGCGCTCGGTGATCGCCATGCGTTCCGGTTCGTCGGCGGTGAGCGCCCAGCGGCCGTCCTGGGTGATGCCGATCGGCAGGACGTCGTACTTGGTCCGGTCGATGGCGCTGAGGACGGCGCCGGCCGTGACCACGGAGATCCCGTGTTCGGAGCTGCGTCCGCCGAACACGACGGCCACGCGCGGCTTGCGAGGCGGCTGCTGGGGGCTCTGGGGGAGGTTCTCGGTGCTCATATCGCGTTGAGGGTACCCGTTGGTAGCGCCCGGACACAGCGTCCGTATCCCGGTGTTGCCCGGGCGTCGCTCAGCGTCGTTCGGGCTTCGCGCTGCGCGACATCAGCTCCTTGAGGGCGACCACCGGAGGCTTGCCCTCGTGCACGATGCCGACGACCGTCTCCGTGATCGGCATGTCGACGCCGTGCCTGCGGGCCAGATCCAGCACGGACTCACAGGACTTGACGCCCTCGGCGGTCTGCTTGGTGACCGCGATGGTCTCCTGAAGGGTCATGCCCTTGCCGAGGTTGGTGCCGAAGGTGTGGTTGCGGGACAGCGGCGAGGAGCAGGTCGCCACCAGGTCGCCCAGGCCCGCGAGTCCGGAGAACGTCAGCGGGTCGGCGCCCATCGCGAGTCCCAGCCGGGTGGTCTCGGCGAGACCGCGCGTGATCAAGGACCCCTTCGCGTTGTCACCGAGCCCCATGCCGTCCGCGATACCGACGGCGAGGCCGATGACGTTCTTCACGGCACCGCCCAACTCGCAGCCCACCACGTCGGTGTTCGTGTACGGGCGGAAGTACGGCGTGTGGCAGGCGGCCTGGAGCCGCTGGGCCATGGCCTCGTCGGTGCAGGCGACCACGGAGGCGGCCGGCATCCGGGCGGCGATCTCCCGCGCGAGGTTGGGTCCGGTGACGACGGCGATACGGTCCTGGCCCACCTTGGCGACGTCCTCGATGACCTCGCTCATCCGCATGGCGGTGCCGAGTTCGACACCCTTCATGAGGGAGACGAGGATCGTGCCCGGTGCGAGCAGCGGCACCCACTCGGCGAGATTGCCGCGCAGGGTCTGCGAGGGGACGGACAGCACCGTGAAGTCGGCGCCGGCCGCGGCCTCGGCGGGGTCGGTGGTGGCCCGCAGGTTCTCCGGGAGCTCGATGCCGGGGAAGTACTCGGGGTTCATCCGGCTGGAGTTGATGGCGTCGGCGACCTCCGGCCGACGCGCCCAGAGGGTGACCTCGCAGCCCGCGTCGGCGAGCACCATGCCGAAGGCGGTACCCCACGAACCGGCGCTGAAGACAGCCGCCTTGACCGGCTTGCTCACGTGCCCTGCCCCTCTTCCTGTACGGCCTTGCCCTCCGTCTGGACCCTGCTCCTGCGCCGCTGCTCGATCCGTTCCTGGCGCGGGTCGTACGGCGTCTCGGGCGCCTTCTCACCGCGGATGTCCTCCAGCTGGCGAGTGATGGCGGCCATGATGACCTCGGTCGCCTCCTTCAGCAGCTCCGGGGTCATCTCCTCGTCGTAGAAGCGCGTCAGGTCGACGGGCGGGCCCGCGAGCACGTGGTGGGTCTTGCGCGGAAGGACGTTGAGCTTCTTGGCGTACGGCGGCAGCAGTTCGTTGGCGCCCCACTGGGCGACGGGAATCACCGGGCACTTGGTCTGCAGGGCAACGCGCGCGGCACCGGTCTTGGCGGTCATGGGCCACTGATCCGGGTCGCGAGTGATCGTTCCCTCCGGGTAGAACACCACGCACTCGCCGCGCTCCACGGCGGCGATCGCGGCCCGGAACGCGCTGAGCGCGTCCGTGGTTTCCCGGTAGACGGGGATCTGCCTGGTGCCGCGCATCGCGGCGCCGACGAACCCCTTCCTGAAAAGGCTGCTCTTCGCGAGGAATCGCGGAACACGGCCGGAGTTGTACTGAAAGTGCCCGTAGCCGAAGGGGTCGATGTGCGAATTGTGGTTCACCGCGGTGATAAATCCGCCCTCGGCCGGAATGTGCTCCATTCCACGCCAGTCCCGCTTGATCAGAACCACCAGCGGCGGTTTGCAGAGGACCGCTGCGAAGCGGTACCAGAAGCCGATTCTGCGGCGGGGCACGCGGACACCTTCCTCTAGGGCCTGGGGGGCCGCACAAGTGTCGCCCCAGGCCGCCGGTCTGTCGAGAACACCGTACGCCCCGGGCACCGGCCCGCCAGATGGCAGGTGACAATGGCCGCGACAAGAGAGGGACGAACGCTGGTGCAGTGGACCTTGGTAATACCCCTGAAGCCTTTGGCGCACGCCAAGAGCAGGCTCTCGGACACCGCCGCCGACGGGCTGCGCCCGGGCCTCGCCCTCGCCTTCGCCCAGGACACCGTGGCGGCCGCGCTGGCCTGCCCGGCGGTCCGTGATGTGGCGGTCGTCACGGGCGACGCCCTGGCCGGCCGTGAGCTGGCCGCACTGGGCGCCCTTATCGTCCCCGACGAACCAGCGGGCGGCCTGAACACGGCTCTGACGCACGCCGCGACGGTCGTACGGGCATGGCTCCCCCAAACTCCCCTGGCCGCACTCAACGCCGATCTTCCCGCCCTGCGCCCAGCGGAATTGGCCCGAGTCCTGAACGCGGCCGCGGAATTCCCCCGCGCTTTTCTCCCGGACGCGGCCGCAATCGGCACAACTCTGCTGGCTGCCACACCGGGCTATGAATTGCACCCACAATTCGGCACAGATTCCCGAGCCCGCCACCACTCCTCCGGCGCGGTGGAACTGACCCTGAACGCGGTGGATTCCGTACGCCAGGACGTGGACACCGGCGAGGACCTGCGCACGGCACTGGCACTGGGAGTAGGCCCAAGAACAGCGAAGGCAACGGCCCGCCTCTTGATCACAGGGTTGTAGCAGCGCCCCAAAGGGGCGCGGGGAACTGCGCGATCAGCCCCCACGGCGCCGCAGTCAACAAACAACCCCAGGCAGCCCATACTCTGTCCGCATGCAGGCCACCGCATACACCTACGACGCAACCACCCGCACCGGCAGCGTGCTGCTGGACGACGGCACCCCCCTCACCTTCGACGCCCCCGCCTTCGACGCCGGCGGCCTCCGCCTGCTCCGCCCCGGCCAGCGCGTACGCATCGAGGTCGAGGGCCCGAAGGACGCCCCGCGCATCACGCTGGTGACACTGCAAACCCTGTGACCGCGGAGCAAAACGCGGAGCAAAACACCGCGGGCCGGACTCCATGAGGGAGTCCGGCCCGGCACGTGAGTACCCCTGTGCCCCGCTTACTAGCGAGCGGTGGCCCTCTTGGCGGTGGTCTTGCGCGCGGACGACTTCTTGGCGGGGGCCTTCTTGGCCGTCGCCTTCTTCGCCGGGGCCTTCTTGGCCGTCGCCTTCTTGGCGGTGGTCTTCTTGGCCGCGGTCTTCTTGGCGGTCGCGGTGGTCTTCTTCGCGGTCGTCTTCTTGGCCGTGGTCTTCTTGGCGGCCGGCGTGGTCTTCTTCGCCGCCGCCTTCCTCGCCGTGGTCTTCTTCGCGGCGGCCGCCTTGGTGGTCTTCTTGGCCGCGGCCTTCTTGACCGTGGCCGAGGCACCGCCGGTCAGGCTGCCCTTGGGCGCCTTCTTGACGGCGACCTCGCCACCGCGCGGGAGCTTCTTCGAGCCGCTCACCAGGTCCTTGAAGCCCTGGCCCGCGCGGAAGCGCGGCACGGAGGTCTTCTTGACCCGAACCCGCTCGCCGGTCTGAGGGTTGCGGGCGTAACGGGCGGGACGGTCGACCTTCTCGAACGAACCGAAGCCGGTGACCGACACCCGCTCACCCGAGACGACCGCGCGGACGATCGCGTCCAGTACGTGGTCGACAGCATCGGCGGCCTGCTGGCGGCCGCCCATCTTGTCGGCAATCGCTTCTACGAGCTGCGCCTTGTTCACGTCTTCCCCTTCGGAGACATCGCCAGAACGAAAGTGTTCAAGCTTTTTCGCACGTTAGGCAGATATATACCGCAAATCAAACACGAAACGGGCTTATCACCCTTGTGCCGCAGCGGACTCGACGGCCTTAAGGGCTGTTCAGCGTTCCTCTTCGGGGAATCGACCCTCGTCGAGGTCGGCAGTGAACCGCTCCAGACGCCTTGTCGCATCGGCGAGATCGTGCTTGGCCGCGGCCGTAATGACCAGCAGCTTCCGGGTCAGCGCCATCCGTACGCCCTCCGGGACTTGCAGTGCGCGCACCCTTGCGTGCGCTTCCTTCAGTTGGCCCGCGACTGCCGCATAGAGCTCGAGTTGGCCGTCGTGTTCCATGCACAGATTGTGCCATCTGGGGCGAGTTGTCGCCTGCCCAGGGTGCAACTGCCGCCTCAAACGGCCTTCCGGGCACGCGCGAAAGCCGCGGCTACAAGACTCGCGTACCCCGGCAACAACCGCTCTAACGTGGGAAGTTGAAAGCACCCGCCGATCCACGCAGGGCCGTTCGGGTGCAGACAAAGCTGTACCCCCGATCGAGCTGATCGGGGGTACAGCGGGGGTGTTGTGGTGGCCGAAACTCGACTTGCGCCGAGCCTTCGGCTCAGTACATCGGGCGCTCTCGGCTCAGACCTTCAGCGTCCACGGCTTGTGCGACGGACGCTTGGCTTCGTACGCCGCGATGTCGGGCTCGTTCTGGAGCGTGATGGAGATGTCGTCCAGCCCGTTCAACAGCCGCCAGCGGGCGTTCTCGTCCAGCTCGAAGGCGGCGGTGATGCCCTCGGCACGCACCTCACGAGCCTCGAGGTCAACAGTGACCTCAGCAGTCGCGTCCTTCTCGGTGAGTTCCCACAGCGCGTCCACGATCTTCTGCTCCAGAACCACCGTGAGCAGGCCGTTCTTGAGCGAGTTACCGCGGAAGATGTCGGCGAAGCGGGACGAGATCACCGTCTTGAAGCCGTAGTTCTGCAGCGCCCAGACGGCGTGCTCGCGCGAGGAACCGGTGCCGAAGTCGGGGCCGGCGACCAGGACGCTCGCGCCCTGCCGCTCGGGCCGGTTGAGGATGAAGTTCTCGTCCTTGCGCCAGGCCTCGAACAGCCCGTCCTCGAAACCGTCCCGCGTGACCTTCTTGAGCCAGTGAGCAGGGATGATCTGGTCGGTGTCGACGTTGCTGCGACGCAGCGGGACGGCCCGGCCGGTGTGGGTGGTGAATGCTTCCATGGCCATGGTTCTCAGACTCCAGCGGGCGTACGGACGGCAGACTGGTCGTTCAGGTCGGCGGGGGACGCCAGGTGGCCGAGCACGGCGGTCGCGGCGGCGACCTGCGGCGACACCAGGTGCGTACGACCGCCCTTGCCCTGCCTGCCCTCGAAGTTGCGGTTGGAGGTGGACGCGGAGCGCTCACCGGGCGCCAGCTGGTCGGGGTTCATGCCCAGACACATCGAGCAGCCCGCGTGCCGCCATTCGGCGCCGGCCTCCTTGAAGACGAGGTCCAGTCCCTCGGAGACGGCCTGCAGACCGACCCGCGCGGAGCCCGGCACGACCAGCATCCGTACGCCGTCGGCGACTTTGCGGTCTTTCATGATCTCGGCGGCCGCACGCAGGTCCTCGATACGGCCGTTGGTGCACGAGCCTACGAAGACGGTGTCCACCTTGATGGAGCCCAGCGGCTGCCCGGCCTCCAACCCCATGTATTCCAGGGCCTTTTCGGCGGCGTGGCGCTCCGAAGCGTCTTCGTACGAAGCAGGGTCGGGGACCGCGCTCGAAAGCGGCGCGCCCTGGCCGGGGTTGGTGCCCCAGGTGACGAACGGGGACAGCTCGTCGGCGTTGATGAGGACCTCGGCGTCGAAGACGGCGTCCTCGTCGGTGCGCAGCGTCTTCCAGTACTCCACCGCCGCGTCCCAGTCGGCGCCCTCGGGCGCGTGCGGGCGGCCCTTGAGGTAGTCGAAGGTGGTCTCGTCGGGGGCGATCATGCCAGCGCGGGCGCCGGCCTCGATCGACATGTTGCAGATGGTCATCCGGGCCTCCATCGAGAGCTTCTCGATGGCGGGGCCGCGGTACTCCAGGATGTAGCCCTGGCCGCCGCCCGTACCGATCTTGGCGATGATCGCCAGGATCAGGTCCTTGGCCGTGACGCCGTCGGGCAGTTCGCCCTCGACGGTGATGGCCATGGTCTTGGGGCGGGCCAGCGGCAGCGTCTGGGTGGCCAGGACGTGCTCGACCTGGGAGGTGCCGATGCCGAACGCCAGCGCGCCGAAGGCGCCGTGCGTAGAGGTGTGGGAGTCACCGCACACGACGGTCGTGCCGGGCTGGGTGAGGCCCAGCTGCGGTCCGACGACATGGACGACGCCCTGCTCGACGTCGCCCAGCGGGTGCAGACGTACGCCGAAGTCAGCGCAGTTCTTGCGCAGCGTCTCCAGCTGGATCCGGGAGACCGGGTCGGCGATGGGCTTGTCGATGTCGAGGGTCGGGGTGTTGTGGTCCTCGGTTGCGATGGTCAGGTCGAGCCGGCGCACCTGGCGACCGCTCTTGCGCAGACCGTCGAAGGCCTGCGGGCTGGTCACTTCGTGCAGCAGGTGCAGATCGATGAAGAGGAGGTCGGGCTCGCCCTCTGCGCGCCGGACGACATGGTCGTCCCAGACCTTCTCCGCGAGTGTCCTACCCATCGCTTTCCCTCCGGCCGGCCAGAGTTGCGCCGACCCAACTAGAGATCTTGAGGAGGCGGCGACGCCCCAGATGAGGCGGCTCGCCCTGACGCCCCTGTTCGCGGACGCCCACCGCCGGGCCCGTTGGTCCGCGGGCCGCTGTGCCTTCGTGTCTTCCAGAGTGGCGTGTTCCATGGAAAATTGAACTTGCGTTTCACAGAGTGAGACGCGAGTATCGTTTCATGGACAACAGTAGCGGCGTCGGCGTTCTGGACAAGGCAGCCCTTGTCCTGAGCGCCCTGGAGTCCGGTCCGGCCACCCTCGCGGGTCTGGTCGCGGCGACCGGGCTGGCACGACCCACGGCGCACCGCCTGGCCGTGGCTCTGGAACACCACCGTATGGTGGCGCGCGACATGCAGGGCCGTTTCATTCTCGGCCCGCGCCTGGCAGAACTGGCCGCGGCCGCCGGCGAGGACCGTCTCCTCGCCACCGCGGGCCCGGTGCTCACCCACCTCCGGGACATCACGGGCGAGAGCGCGCAGCTCTACCGCCGCCAGGGCGACATGCGCATCTGCGTCGCCGCGGCGGAGCGCCTGTCCGGCCTCCGGGACACGGTCCCGGTCGGCTCGACGCTCACCATGAAAGCGGGCTCCTCCGCCCAGATCCTCATGGCCTGGGAGGAGCCGGAGCGCCTGCACCGCGGCCTCCAGGGCGCCCGCTTCACCGCCACCGCGCTCTCGGGAGTACGACGCCGGGGCTGGGCCCAGTCCATCGGTGAGCGCGAGCCGGGCGTCGCGTCCGTCTCCGCGCCCGTACGTGGCCCGTCGAACCGCGTGGTGGCCGCCGTATCGGTCTCCGGCCCCATCGAGCGCCTCACCCGCCACCCGGGCCGTATGCACGCCCAGGCGGTCATCGACGCCGCGGCCCGCCTCTCCGAGGCCCTGCGCCGCACCGGCTGACGTTTCGGGGACACCCCCGGGGAGGGCCGCCTCAACGCCGCGGCAGCCCCTCCCGGATCCCTCCTGGGACATCGAACTGACGCTGCCGTACGCCCGGTTGACGCATGACGACGAAGGCCCCCCACCGAAGTGGAGGGCCTTCACTGTGTGTACCCCCGACCGGATTCGAACCGGCGCTACCGCCTTGAGAGGGCGGCGTGCTAGGCCGCTACACAACGGGGGCGAGGATCTTGCGAGCGTTTGATGTGCACCGCCGCAGATCCGAGCTGGTCTACCAGGACTCGAACCTAGACTAACTGAACCAGAATCAGTCGTGCTGCCAATTACACCATAGACCAATGTGGTTTAGACCAGTTTGTACCCCCGACCGGATTCGAACCGGCGCTACCGCCTTGAGAGGGCGGCGTGCTAGGCCGCTACACAACGGGGGCCCTAGCGATCATCTCGGCGGAGATCGCCGTACCCCCGACCGGATTCGAACCGGCGCTACTGCCTTGAGAGGGCAGCGTGCTAGGCCGCTACACAACGGGGGCTTTGCAGATGAGCTCTGCGAGCTGGCCTACCTGGACTCGAACCAAGACTAACTGAACCAGAATCAGTCGTGCTGCCAATTACACCATAGGCCACTGGAACGCAAGCCCCTCAGGGGATCTCGTTCTAGCTTGCGCCTCCGGTTTCCGGCCTCTCGGCCCGCTCTCCGGCGGCGCAGGAAGAACATTACCCGAAGGTGGACGGGGCTCCAAAACGGGTATCCGCGCCGAGCAGCGCGGGGAGTTCGGCGAGCGAGGCGATCCGGTGCGGGCCTGCGAGGGCGTCAGCCCCGGTGCACACGCCGTCACGGTCGATCCACACCGAGAGCAGTCCGGCCTCCGCGGCACCCTGCCCGTCGATCTCCGGGTGATCGCCCACGTACGCCACGTGCCGCGGGGCGAGGTCCAGGGCTTCGCAGGCCGCGTGGAAGGCGCCGGCCTCCGGCTTGGAGACACCGAGTTCCGCGGCGCACAGGATGCTCTCGAAGCGGTCGTGCACGCCGAGAACGCGCAGCTTGCGGTCCTGGACATGGATGCTGGAGTTGGACAGCACCGCGTGCCGGTGGCTGGCGGCGAGGGCGTCCAGGGCGGGCAGTACGTCCGGGAAGAGCGCCCAGGCGGCCTCGTAGTGCGCGATGTACCGCAGAAACCAGGCGTCGGCCTCGGCGTCGGTCAGCTCCTCGCCCAGGAACACCCGCACCCGGTCCCGGCGCTGCCCCTCGAACGACGCCTCCCCCGCGGCGAACCGCGCCCACTGCCGGTCCGTGACCTCTCGCCAACGCACCAGGGCCTGCTCCACGGACTCGTCTCCGCCGAGCAGGCCCTCAGCCACCAGGTGCGCGCGCATTCCGGCACGGTCGGCCGTGGTGTAGTCGAAGAGCGTGTCGTCCACGTCCCACACCACGGCCCGAATGCTCATGATCCGACGGTAACCCGGTGCCGGGCGGCTCGTCCGGGGAACGCGTCAGCTGTGCGCGCCCCACCAGCTCGGTGGTGCGGAGCATGGGCCCGAGCCAGTTCGTGAGCCTGTTGTCGGCCGACACCGTGGACAAGGACCCCGCGACAGCCAGCAGCAAGGCGCTGAGGGCGGGGGCCGAAGCCTCCGCCCCGCACAGCTGTCGGAGCTCTACGCCGCCAGCCTCGCCAGGGCCGCGTCGATGCGGGCCAGGGTCTTCTCCTTGCCCAGGATCTCCAGGGATTCGAAGAGCGGGAGACCGACCGTGCGGCCGGTGACGGCGACGCGGACCGGGGCCTGGGCCTTGCCGAGCTTGAGGCCGTGGGTCTCGCCGGCGGCCAGGACGGCCTCCTTCAACGACTCCGCCGAGGTCCAGTCCGCGGACTCCAGCTTCTCGCGGGCCGTACGCAGAAGGGCGTCACTGCCCTCCTTCATCGCCTTCGTCCAGGACGGCTCGTCGAAGACCGGCTCGGAGAGGAACAGGAAGTCGACGTTGTCCGTGATTTCGGAGAGGACCTTGAGGCGGGTCTGTGCGTGCGGGGCGATCTCGTGCCACTTCGCCTCGTCGAAGGCCTCCGGGGCCCACGGTGCGAAGGGGGCCCGCAGCCATGGCGCGCAGCGTTCCGTGAAGTCCTTCACATCCAGCAGGCGGATGTGGTCGCCGTTGATCGCCTCGCACTTCTTCAGGTCGAAGCGGGCCGGGTTGGGGTTCACGTCCGCGATGTCGAAGGCCGCGACCATCTCGTCCATCGTGAAGATGTCCTGGTCGGCGGAGAGTGACCAGCCAAGGAGGGAGAGGTAGTTGAGCAGGCCCTCGGGGAGGAAGCCGCGCTCGCGGTAGAGGTTGAGCGAGGACTGCGGGTCACGCTTGGAGAGCTTCTTGTTTCCCTCGCCCATCACATACGGCAGGTGACCGAAGGACGGGATCTCCTTCGCGATGCCGAGCTCGATCAGCGCCTTGTACAGGGCGATCTGCCGCGGTGTGGAGGAGAGCAGGTCCTCGCCGCGCAGGACGTGGGTGATCTCCATCAGCGCGTCGTCGACCGGGTTCACCAGCGTGTACAGGGGCGCGCCATTGGCTCGTACGATCCCGTAGTCCGGGACGTTCTCCGGGGTGAACGTCAGCTCGCCGCGGACCAGGTCCGTGAAGGTGATCGTCTCGTCTGGCATCCGGAAGCGGACGATGGGCGTGCGGCCCTGTGCCTGGAACTCGGCGACCTGCTGTGCGGTCAGCTCGCGGCAGTGGCCGTCGTAGCCGGACGGCTTGCCGGCGGCGCGGGCGGCCTCGCGGCGGGTGTCCAGCTCCTCCTGGGAGCAGTAGCAGTAGTAGGCGTGGCCGGCCTCGATGAGCTTCTGCGCGACGTCCTTGTAGAGGTCCATGCGCTGCGACTGGCGGTACGGCGCGTGCGGGCCGCCGACCTCGGGGCCCTCGTCCCAGTCGAAGCCGAGCCAGCGCATCGAGTCGAGCAGCTGGGTGTACGACTCCTCGGAGTCGCGGGCCGCGTCGGTGTCCTCGATACGGAATACGAATTGAGCACCGCTGCCGCCGTGGTGGCGGGCGAACGCCCAGTTGAACAGGGCGGTGCGGACCAGGCCCACGTGCGGGTTACCGGTGGGCGAGGGGCAGAAACGGACGCGTACGGGGGAGCCGGGTGCGCTAGCCACGCTTGACAACCTTGTTGGTGAGAGTGCCGATGCCTTCGATGGTGACGGCGACCTCGTCGCCGACGCTGAGGGGGCCGACCCCTGCCGGGGTGCCCGTGAGGATCACGTCGCCGGGGAGCAGCGTCATGGCCTCGGAGATGTTGACGATCAGCTCCTCGATCGAGTGGATCATCTCGGTGGTGCGGCCCAGTTGGCGCTGTTGGCCGTTGACCGTGAGCTGGATGGTGAGGTCGCTGGGGTCGAGGTCGGTCTCCACCCAGGGGCCGAGCGGGCAGGCGGTGTCGAAGCCCTTGGCCCGGGCCCACTGCTTCTCGCGTTTCTGCACGTCGCGGGCGGTGATGTCGTTGGCGCAGGTGTAGCCGAGGATGACGTCCTTGACGCGCTCGCGGGGGACCTCGCGGCACATGCGGCCGATGACGACGGCCAGTTCGGCCTCGTGGTGGAGGTCCTCGGAGAAGGACGGGTACTGGATCTCGTCGCCGGGGCCGATCACCGAGGTGGACGGCTTGAAGAAGGCGAAGGGGGCGTCGGGCACCTCGTTGCCCAGCTCCCGCGCGTGCTCGGCGTAGTTGCGGCCGAAGGCCACGACCTTGTTGGGGAGTACCGGCGGCAGGAGCCTGACCTTGCTCAGCGGGACCTTCGTACCGGAGAGCTCGAAGTCCGCGAACGGGATGCCCTTGATGATGTCCAGGACGAGCTCGTCCGGCTTGTCACCCTCGACCACGCCGAAGGCGACGTTCCCGTCGATGGAGAATCTGGCGATGCGCACGGGATGCTTGGCCCCTTGACTGAACCGACTGAAGTCTGACGCTCCAGGCTAGCGCGGCGGGGCGGACCCGAGGGGCGGGCGCCTCGCGCATGGTCGCGGGCGCCCTGGGCGTCGTACGGAGCGGTTACCGCGCGGCGGTGGCCTGGGCCGGGATGTCCATGAGGACGGTGCGGCGGGGGTTGGCCGTGTGGGCCGGGAGTTCGACGGAGTGCTCCGGGTGGTCCGGGGTGTGCAGGTCGTCGGCGTCCTCGAGGTGCGCCAGCGTCGTGCGCCGCGGGTTGGCTATCGTGCGGAACATCATCGTCGTCTTCACGGGTGTCAGGTGCCTTCACAGTTGGGCTGCTGTTGTAAAGCGTCAGGCTAAACATGCAATTCCCTTCTGAAGACATCCAGACTCAATGATCGCCGTGTGAGTTTGCTCACGGATCAATGGGCAAACCGGTCAATTCAGGCCCGCAGTCGACCCCCATGAAACGGACATTGGCTGCCTGAAGCCCGCATTCCGCTCCCGATCATGGCGACTGGGACTCCCCCGCTGACCGGTGACTCGATGCGGTAAGTCCGTTTTGCGGCGGATCACTTTCTACGTCCGGTGACGCAGCCCTCACGTGGTGTCACGGAGGTCACAGCCTGACCCACGGGCCTTGTTGGAGATCCTGCACTGTGCTGGAATTCCACGGACCGCCGCAGGATCGAGCCGGCGCACAGGGGGCGCGACGAGCGCCGAGCGGCGGTGAGAAGGGGGAGCCAGCGCCGGTCACTCACGACCACCGGGGGGCGCAAATTCAGGGCGCCCCCTACGACGCCGACACCGTCCTTCCGTTCACGGAGGGGCGCCTGGTCCAGAGGTTGCGACGCTAGTGCAGGGACGTTTCAAGAGGGATGGCAGTGCTTCGGCGGAGCCGGAGCCGCACGGCGGGACTGGCCCCAATGCCGGCAGTTCCTCGCCCCAGCACGCCCAGAACCCGGGCCTGGCGTCCGGCGACGGCGGGCGTGGTGGCGCGTCCGCAGCTTCCGGCGCCACGGCATCCACCGGAGCCACGGGCTCCCCGGGCACCGGGGACTCCACGGCACCGACCGTGAAGCCGCCGAAGGGCGCCTCCGGCCCCGGATCGCGAATAGCCCTGCGCAACTGGCGCATCTCCACGCGTCTGGTGTCGCTGCTCGCGCTCCCGGTGGTCGCGGCCACCTCGCTGGGCGCACTGCGCATCAGCGACAACATGAACGACATCCAGCAGCTCGACAACATGAAGCTGCTGACGGACATGACCAAGCAGGCCACCGAACTGGCCGCCGCGCTCCAGGAGGAGCGCGACCAGTCCGCGGGCCCGCTGGCGCACGGCGCCAACGCGACCACCGACGTCGGGGTCAAGGGCCTGCGGGTCAAGACCGACCGCTCCATGGACAACTTCCGCGACGCCGCGGAACTGGTCGACGCGTCCAGCAAGGACGGTGACCTCCAGGGCGTCCGCGACAGCCTCGTCGGCCTGGTCGGCGACTTGAGCAACCTGGCGAAGATCCGTGAGAGCGCGTACGAGGCCGAGCGCAACTCCACCCAGACGGTCGAGGCCTACCACCGTCTGATCACCCACCTGCTCGACCTCTCGCAGGACATGGCGGAGGCCACCAGCAACCCCGAGATGATCCAGCGCACCCGTGCGCTGGCCTCGTTCTCCTCCGCCAAGGAGTACGCCTCCGTCCAGCGCGCGGTCATCGCCGCGGCACTGCCGCAGGACCCCAAGAGCTCGAACAGCAACCTCTCGGAGAACGACCGGCTGTACGCCGAGTCGGCGCTGGAGAGCGAGAAGTCCGAGCTGCTGAGCTTCCGGAGCATCTACGGCGCGGACAGCGCCGCCTCGCTGCTCGAGCCGATCGAAGACGGCAACCCGACGATCGAGTCCGCCGACACCTACGCCGACCGTGCGCTCAGCCAGGCGAACGGTCTGGCCGACCTGGAGAAGCGTTCCTACCTGGACTGGGTCGACGCCAGCTCGTCCAAGATCGACCAGATGGACCTCATCGAGACCACGCTGCTCGGGCAGATGGAGCAGAAGGCCCGCGAGCTGCGCGCCGAGTCGGAGCGCGAAGCGATCATCTCCGGTGCGCTGATCCTGCTCGTGCTCGGTGTCTCGCTGGTCGGCGCGTTCGTCGTGGCCCGGTCCATGATCCGCTCGCTGCGCAGGCTGCAGGAGACCGCGACCAAGGTCGCCCAGGACCGCCTGCCCGAGCTGGTCAAGCAGCTGTCCGAGTCCGACCCGCAGGACGTCGACACCTCCGTCGAGTCGGTCGGTGTGCACTCCCGGGACGAGATCGGCAAGGTGGCCGCGGCCTTCGACGACGTGCACCGCGAGGCGGTCCGCCTCGCCGCTGAGCAGGCCCTGCTGCGGGGCAACGTCAACGCGATGTTCACCAACCTCTCGCGCCGCTCCCAGGGTCTGATCCAGCGCCAGCTGTCGCTGATCTCCGAGCTGGAGTCCCGCGAGGCCGACCCGGACCAGCTGTCCTCGCTGTTCAAGCTCGACCACCTCGCGACCCGCATGCGCCGTAACGGTGAGAACCTCCTCGTTCTCGCCGGTGAAGAGCCCGGCCGCCGCTGGACCCGCCCGGTCCCGCTGGTCGACGTGCTCCGCGCCGCCGCCTCCGAGGTGGAGCAGTACGAGCGCATCGAGCTGGCCTCCGTGCCGACCACTGAAGTGGCCGGCCGCGTGGTCAACGACCTCGTGCACCTGCTCGCCGAGCTCCTTGAGAACGCCACCTCGTTCTCCTCGCCGCAGACCAAGGTCAAGGTCACCGGTCACGCGCTGCCCGACGGCCGCGTGCTGATCGAGATCCACGACACCGGTATCGGCCTCTCCCCCGAGGACCTCGCCGCGATCAACGAGCGGCTCGCCTCGCCGCCCACCGTGGACGTGTCGGTCTCCCGCCGCATGGGTCTGTTCGTGGTCGGCCGCCTTTCGCAGCGGCACGGCATCCGTATTCAGCTGCGCCCGTCCGACTCCGGTGGTACGACCGCGCTGGTCATGCTCCCCGTCGATGTCGCCCAGGGCGGCAAGAAGCCGCAGCCCAAGCCCGGCCAGGGTGGCGCCGGTTCCTCCGGCGGTCCGGCCGCGGCGCAGGCTGCCGCCGGTGTCGCCGCGGCCCGTCGCGGAGGCGCGGGTCAGGGTGGCGGTGCTCTTGGTGCCGGTGCTCCCGGTGGGCGGCTCGGTGCCGCTCCGGGGCCGCGGGCCGCGCTGCCGGGCAGCGGTGGCGGTCCGGGTGGACGTCCCGAGCCGGGTGCGCGCGGGCCGCAGGGTCCGTCGGCGCCTCAGCAGGGCGGTCGGCCGGCTCCGGCCGGTGCGGGTGCCGGCTTCGGCGGCCAGGCACCGGGTGCCCCGCAGGGCCTGACGGCCGCGGGCACGGGCGGGCCGGCACAGGGTCAGAACGCGCAGGACGCCGTATCGAACAAGGAATCCGGGCGAGGCAGCGGGCGCCGTGGCCGTCGGCCGCAGCTGCCGCCGCGGGGCGGGGCACGGGCCGAGCTGCCGGGCGGTAACGCGCAGCAGCCGCGCACGCCGAGCTGGAGCGACGAGAACGCGCAGCCGTCGGTGTCGCGCGCCTCGCTCGACACCCCGCGCGGGCACGACGAGCAGCGCGACCCGTCGCAGACCGCCCCGATGCCACGGATCGACGACCGGCACGGCCCGGCCTCGACCTCCGGGTTCCCGGCCGTTCCGCGAAGCGAGGGCCGGCAGGGCCCCGCGGACTTCGGCGCCCCGCAGCAGCCGGGTGCGAACGGGCCGCAGAACACCGGGCAGTTCACGCGTCCGGGCACCAGCGCCCCGAATCACACCGGTGAGTTCCCCCGGCCGGACCAGAACTCCGGTGAGTTCCCGCGCCCCGGAGCGGCTCCGCAGAACCCCGGCTCCGGCCAGGACACGGGCCAGTTCGTCCGCCCGGACGTCTTCGGCCCGGGCGGGAACCAGCCGGCCCCGCAGGGGTACGACAACAACGGCTCCACCGGCGGTTACGGCTACCCGCCGCAGCCCGGTCGGCAGAACCCGGCGAGCGCCAACGGCACCAACGGCTACGGTGCCGGGCGTCCGCCCGTACCGCCGCGTCCGCAGCAGCGGCCCACCCGCCAGGAGCCTGAGGCGCTGCCGCCGGCCGGCCCGGGTGACGGACGCACGCCGCTGTACGACACTCTCGAGACCAACTGGTTCCACGGTCAGGGCAGCCAGGGCGGACCGCAGCAGGGCAACGGCTCGGCTCCCCCGCCGGCCGCCCCGTCGCAGCCGCCGCACGCTCCCGCCCCTCAGCGTCCCGCAACCGGCAACTGGCGCAGCTCGCCGAATGACGATCTCATTCGGCAGGCAGAGCGCGTACGGCAGCCGGCCGCGGGCGGAGTCACCACCTCCGGCCTGCCGCGCCGGGTACCCAGGGCGAACCTCGTCCCGGGTACGGCTCAGCAGCAACAGCACAACAGCGGTCCGCAGGTCTCCCGTGCGCCTGATGACGTACGCGGCCGGCTGACCAATCTCCGTCGGGGTATTTCGCAGGGTCGCCAGGCCGGTAGCGGTCAGACCGGCAGCTTCCCGAACCCCACTCACCAGCAGGAGCGTTAGTTGAGGCAGATGAGCCAGGCGGCACAGAACCTGAACTGGTTGATCACCAACTTCGTGGACAACACCCCAGGGGTGTCCCACACCGTCGTCGTGTCCGCCGACGGTCTCCTTCTGGCGCTGTCGGAAGGCTTCCCGCGCGACCGGGCCGATCAGCTCGCGGCCGTCGCGTCGGGTCTCACCTCGCTGACGGCCGGGGCCTCCCGGATCTTCGAGGGGGGCGATGTGGCACAGACGGTCGTCGAGATGGAACGCGGCTTCTTGTTCCTGATGTCCGTCTCGGACGGCTCGTCCCTGGCCGTCCTCGCCCACCCCGAGTGCGACATCGGTCTGGTCGGCTACGAGATGGCGCTGCTGGTCGACCGCGCGGGCGCAGTGCTCACGCCCGACCTGCGCGCCGAACTGCAAGGAAGTCTGCTCCACTGACCCGCCCCGGATCTACCCGTCTCACCAAATCACCGTCCGGCCGCCACAATCCCCCCACCGGCCACCGTCTGACGGCACGACTGACCGACTTGCTGTCCCGCCCGGAGGATTCATGACCCCGCCCACCGCCTCTCATGATCCGTACGCGGAGCCGTACGGGGACGAAGGCGACGAGCCGCTGGTACGTCCTTACGCGATGACCGGTGGCCGTACCAGGCCGCGCTACCAGCTCGCCATCGAGGCCCTGATCAGCACCACGGCCGACCCGGCGGCGCTCATGGGACTCCTCCCGGAGCACCAGCGCATCTGCCATCTGTGCCGTGAGGTGAAGTCGGTCGCCGAGGTGTCGGCTCTCCTCGCCATGCCGCTCGGCGTGGCGAGGATCCTCGTCGCCGACCTCGCCGAGGCCGGCCTTGTCGCCATCCATCAGCCGGGCGGCGACGAGAGCACCGGCGCGCCCGATGTGACACTGCTCGAAAGGGTGCTCAGTGGACTTCGCAAGCTCTGACGGAGGTCGGTCCACCACCTCCGCGAAGATCGTGGTGGCCGGCGGCTTCGGCGTCGGCAAGACGACGTTCGTCGGCGCCGTCTCCGAGATCAACCCGCTGCGCACCGAGGCCGTGATGACGTCCGCGAGCGCGGGCATCGACGACCTCACCCACACCGGGGACAAGACCACCACCACGGTGGCCATGGACTTCGGCCGCATCACGCTGGACCGGGACCTGATCCTGTACCTGTTCGGTACGCCGGGTCAGGACCGGTTCTGGTTCATGTGGGACGACCTGGTGCGCGGCGCCATCGGTGCCGTGGTCCTGGTCGACACCCGCCGTCTCGCCGACTGCTTCCCGGCGGTGGACTACTTCGAGAACAGCGGTCTGCCGTTCGTCGTCGCACTCAACGGCTTCGACGGGCACCAGCCGTACGCTCCCGAAGAGGTCCGTGAGGCCCTCCAGATCGGTCCGGACGCCCCGATCATCACGACGGATGCCCGACACCGGTCAGATGCGAAGAGTGCCCTGATCACGCTGGTCGAGCACGCTCTCATGGCTCGTCTGAGGTAGCGCTCACGTCACATTCAAATCGGAAGCGCCATACGGCAGTTGTCGTAGATGTCCCGGAGCCGACTGTGTCCTTTGACACGGTCGGCCACGGTGTTCATAACGTTTCGGCAGAGGAATCGGGTGGTACCGCCACGCGTCGCGGTCGACTCGTGTCGCTGCGCACACAAAGGCCCCGTCATTTGACGGGGCTCGCTCTTTATGACCGTTTTATCTGGGGCTTACATCGCTTGTAATGATCACTTTCCACTGTTTGGAAGAGCGCACGGCCACGTGCTGGAATGCCTGAACTGCCCAATAGTCAAAGACGTACTCATCAGTCGATGACGAACAGGGCTCTGAGACACTGCGGCACACCGAAGGTGCCGACCGCCGAGAGGTTGTTGGTCGAGTGAGGCGAAGCAAGAACGGTCCCGAGCCGTCGTCGGCGCGGGGCAACTTCACCCCGCCGCCGCGCGGAGCGGCGCCCGCCCATGTGCCCGGATCGGAGCCAACGGCCGCGCCGGCTCCGAGCGGCGGCCGTTTCTCCCCACGCAACTGGCGCGTGCCGACCCGGCTGAACGCGATCCTGCTCATACCCGTGGTGGTCGGCCTGGTCATGGGCGGCTTCCAGGTGAAGAGCTCGATCGACACCTGGCAGGAGGCCGAGGACGCGGAGAACACCGCGCGCCTGGTCCGGGCCGCCCTGTCCTATGGCGACAAGCTGCTGGTCGAGCGCGACGTGACCGCCGCGCCCCTGCTCCAGGGCAAGGGCGAGGACGACAAGACGGTCGTGGCTGCCCGCAAGGCGACAGACGAGGCCGCCGACGTCTTCGACGAGGCCGCGCAGAACATGCCGGACCGGCCCAACCTCGTGCGCCGTCTGGATCGCATCCGTGAGGTGGAGCCGAAGCTGGCGCAGCTCCGCGCCGGCGCCTACACCGACAAGCTCACGGGCGTGCAGACCGAAGAGGGTTACGTGGAGGTCGAGCACCGGCTGCTCGAGTTCTCCAACGAGCTCGGCCTGGGCACCGGCAACATCACCAGCTACGGCCGCACGGTCTACGCCATCTCGCTGACCAAGGGCGCGCTCTCGTTGGAGCGCTCCATCGGCATGCACATGCTGATCAAGCCGGGCACCAGCGCCACCAGCCTGGCCCAGCAGCGGGTCGCCCTGTCCTCGTACGCGTACCTGGAGGGCATCGCCATCCAGGAGTACCAGAGCGGTGGCACCGAGCAGGACGTCCAGAAGCTGGAAGACGCCACGAAGCAGATCAAGGCCGAGGGCGCTGCGATGGCCAAGCAGGCCGCCGCGGACGCCGCCCAGAAGGGCGAGAAGTACGTCCCGCCGCCGTCCGACCCGACCGACATGGTCGCGGCCATCTCGGGGCTTCAGACCACGGACCCCAGCGCTCGCGAGGCGCTCGCCCAGCAGGGCATCACCGCCGAGAACTGGTGGGCGGTCAACACCCTCAAGTTCAACGCGTACAACAAGATCGAGACCGACCTCGCCAACACCGCGGTGAACGAGGCCGCGACGATCTCCGACGACGCCAAGCGGGACGCCTTCATCGTGGGTGCCGCCGTCGTGGTCGCCCTGCTCGCCGCGTTCATCCTGGCCGGCATGGTGGCCCGCCAGATGTCCCGCTCGATGCGCCAGCTGCGCAACGCCGCCTTCGGCATCGCCGAGCAGCGGCTGCCGATGCTGGTCGACCAGCTGTCGCGCACCGACCCCGGCCGCGTCGACACCCGGGTCGCGCCGATTCCGATCAACTCGACCGACGAGATCGGCGAGGTCGCCCGCGCCTTCGACCAGGTCCACCGCGAGGCGGTCCGACTGGCCGCCGAGCAGGCCCTACTGCGGGGCAACATCAACGCGATCTTCACCAACCTGTCGCGCCGCAACCAGTCGCTGATCGAGGGCCAGCTGACCCTGATCACCGACCTGGAGAACAACGAGGCCGACCCGGACTAGCTGGAGAACCTCTTCAAGCTGGACCACCTCGCGACCCGTATGCGCCGCAACGGCGAGAACCTCCTGGTCCTCGCCGGCGAGGAGCCCGGCCGCCGCTGGGACCAGCCGGTCCCGCTGGTCGACGTGCTGCGCGCCGCCTCCTCCGAGGTGGAGCAGTACGAGCGCATCGAGCTCTCCGGCGTCCCGGAGGCCGAGATCCACGGCCGCGCGGTCACCGACCTCGTGCACCTGCTGGCCGAGCTCCTGGAGAACGCCACCACGTTCTCCTCCCCGCAGACCAAGGTCCGTGTCACCGCGACCCGGCTGCCCGACGGCCGCGTGATGATCGAGATCCACGACAAGGGCATCGGCCTCACCGCCGAGGACTTCGCGGACATCAACCACAAGCTGGCCAACCCGCCGACCGTGGACGCCGCGATCTCCCAGCGCATGGGCCTGTTCGTGGTCGGCCGGCTGTCCGACCGACACGGCATCCGCGTCCAGCTGCGCCCCTCCGGCGAGCAGGCCGGTACGACGTCCCTGGTCATGCTGCCCGACGCGATCACCCACGGTGGTGGCGGCGACTACCAGTCGGCCCCGGACGAGTTCACGGTCTCCCAGATCATCCCGGAGCGCAGCTTCCAGGGTGAGGACTTCAACCGCCAGCCGCTGCGCACGGCCGCGGAGCTCGGCTTCGACGACAGCCGCTACTCCGAGGTCCCGGACGACATACGCGAGCTGGACCCCGTAGGCCGCTCCCTGATGCGCGAGGAGCGCCGGGCGGCCCTGGAGTCCCAGAGTCCGCAGGACCCGGGCCAGCAGCCCGGCCAGGACGCTTCCGCCCCCTCGTACCCCGACGCGTTCGACGACCTGCAGCAGCCCTACGAGGGCGGCCAGGGCGGCTACCCCGAGCAGCCCGGCGGGTACGACCAGCAGACGGCGTACGACGAGCGGCAGCAGACGCCGTACGAGGAGCAGCAGCGTCCGGCGTACGACGAGCCGTACTACGCGCCGAACGGGGGCCTGCCGCAGAGCGACACGTTCTCGTCGAACGGCGGCTACCCCGAGCCCTCCTATCCGGAGCCGGTCCAGGAGAACCACTCGGCGCCCCGCGGCTCCGCGCCGGAGACGTTCGCGGCCTTCGAGGAGCGCCGCTACCAGGACGACTGGCCGCAGCAGAACGACTACCAGAACGGCTACGGGTCCGAGTACGCTCCGGAACCGGAGTCCACGCCGGCCGCTGACGCGAGTGAAAGCGACCACGTAGGCTTCGACCGTCCGGGACCGGCCCCCTCCGCGTCTCACGAGCTGACCGACGCCGGACTGCCCCGCCGCGGATCGACCCCCGCGAACGGCAACGGCTCGCGGCCCGTGAACCAGGAGCAGCCGGCCTCCGCACCGGAAAGCAACGGCAGCGGCAATGGCGACTGGCGCTCGGCGAACGACGCGCGCTGGCAGCAGGCCGCACAGCTCCGCAAGCCCAAGGCGGGCGGCGTGACCGCCTCCGGCCTGCCGCGGCGGGTACCCAAGGCCAACCTGGTCGAAGGCACCGCCGAAGCGACCCCTCAGGGTGGCCCACAGGTCTCCCGCGCTCCCGAGGACGTCCGGGGCAGGCTGAGCAACCTGCGCCGCGGGGTCCAGCGGGGCCGCAGCGCGGGAAGTGAAACGAACGGCCAGGCCACTAGGAATCAACACAGTGGTCCTGACAGCACCTACAACCAGGAGCGTTAGTGTGAGCCCGATGAGCCAGGCGGCGCAGAACCTGAACTGGTTGATCACCAACTTCGTGGACAACACCCCCGGGGTGTCACACACGGTGGTGGTCTCCGCCGACGGACTCCTTCTGGCGATGTCCGAAGGCTTTCCGCGCGACCGCGCCGACCAGCTCGCGGCGGTCGCCTCCGGTCTGACCTCACTGACCGCCGGTGCCTCGCGCATCTTCGAGGGCGGCAGTGTGAATCAGACGGTTGTGGAGATGGAGCGGGGATTCCTGTTCATCATGTCCATCTCCGACGGTTCGTCGCTCGCAGTACTTGCACACCCGGAGGCGGACATCGGCCTCGTCGGGTACGAGATGGCGCTTCTGGTGGACCGTGCCGGTACGGTCCTCACCCCTGATCTGCGTGCGGAGCTCCAAGGGAGCCTTCTCAACTAACAGTCAGACGGTGCGTTTTGGCGTCCCGTGGCCGTAAGGTTTCGGGACGCGGCTCCACAGTGATGGGTGCCAGGCACAGTCGGAGGAGGAGAAAGTGGCAACACCCCCAGGCGGTTCGTCTTCGGGCAACTGGTCATACGGCCCTGCCCAGGGCCCGGGTCAGGACGACGGGTCGGCGAACCGGTACAACTTCCCCTCCGCACCGAGCCAGCGGCGGCAACCGTACGCGCCTCAGGGTCCGCAGGGTCCCGGGCCGTACGACCAGCCGCATCAGCCGCGCATCCAGCCGGTGCAGCCGCAGCGACGCAGCCCTGAGCCGGCGCCCGCCGGGGCGACGAGCAACCCCCTGGTGCGCCCGTACGCCATGACCGGCGGCCGGACACGCCCGCGCTACCAGCTCGCCATCGAGGCACTGGTGCACACCACCGCGCAGCCGCATCAGATGCAGGGCCAGTTGCCCGAGCATCAGCGGATCTGCAACCTCTGCCGAGAGATCAAGTCGGTGGCCGAGGTCTCGGCTCTCCTCACGATCCCCCTCGGCGTGGCCAGGATCCTCGTCGCCGACTTGGCGGAGGCGGGCCTGGTCGCCATCCATCAGCCCGGCGGCGACGAGAACGCCGGCGGCCAGCCAGACGTGACACTGCTCGAAAGGGTGCTCAGTGGACTTCGCAAGCTCTAGCGGAGGGCCTTCCCGCTCCACCACGTCCGCGAAGATCGTGGTGGCTGGCGGCTTCGGCGTGGGCAAGACCACGTTCGTCGGCGCCGTCTCGGAGATCAACCCGCTGCGCACGGAGGCCGTCATGACGTCTGCTTCGGCAGGCATCGACGACCTCACCCACACCGGGGACAAGACGACCACGACGGTCGCCATGGACTTCGGCCGCATCACCCTGGACCAGGACCTCATCCTGTACCTGTTCGGCACCCCCGGTCAGGACCGGTTCTGGTTCATGTGGGACGACCTGGTGCGCGGCGCCATCGGCGCGGTCGTCCTGGTCGACACCCGCCGTCTCGCCGACTGCTTCCCCGCGGTCGACTACTTCGAGAACAGCGGACTCCCGTTCGTCATCGCCCTCAACGGCTTCGACGGACAGCAGCCGTACAACCCGGACGAGGTCCGTGAGGCCCTCCAGATCGGCCCCGACACCCCGATCATCACGACGGACGCCCGCCACCGGGCTGACGCGAAGTCGACGCTGATCACGCTTGTGGAGCACGCGCTGATGGCGCGGTTGCGCTAGCCGCGCGGTGCAGCGTGAAGGGGGCGCCCTCTCCGTTTGGAGAGGGCGCCCCCTTTTGGCGTGCTGCGTGCGGCTACTGGGCTGCCCCTGCGGGTAGTTCGCCGCCTGCGGGCCGTGTGTGGCTGGTCGCGCAGTTCCCCGCGCCCCTTGGAGGCCTGCGGCCTCCTTCGGGCGCGGGCTTCAGCGCCAGCTGTGTGGTGCGCGGAATCCCGGCTCTCGCTCCAGGCGGCGCCAGCCTGCCTTGGCGCGGCCTCGGTGGGTCGGCTCGGTGGGCGGCTGGGCGGCGGCGCGGGCGAGGAGGATGGCCGTGATGGCGGCGACTTCCTCGGGCTCGGCGTGGCCCTTCTCGACGCGGATGTCAGGGGTGTTCATAGGTCTCAGTCTCCGTGAGAGAGGTTTCCGCGCGGGTAGCGCGGAGGGTCCGCTGGGTTACTGCGGAGGGTTGCCGTGCTTGCGGGAGGGCAGGTCTGCGTGCTTGGTGTGCAGCATCGCCAGGGACTTGATCAGGACCTCGCGGGTTTCCGCCGGGTCGATCACGTCGTCGACCAGACCGCGCTCGGCCGCGTAATACGGGTGCATCAGCTCGGACTTGTACTCCTTGACCATCCGCGCCCGCATCGCCTCGGGGTCCGGGGCCTCGGCGATCTGCCGGCGGAAGATGACGTTGGCCGCGCCTTCCGCGCCCATCACCGCGATCTCGTTCGTCGGCCAGGCGTACGTCAGGTCGGCACCGATGGACTGGCTGTCCATGACGATGTACGCACCTCCGTAGGCCTTGCGCAGGATCAGCGAGATCCGCGGCACGGTCGCGTTGCAGTAGGCGTAGAGCAGCTTTGCTCCGTGCCGGATGATCCCGCCGTGCTCCTGGTCGACACCGGGGAGGAACCCGGGGACGTCGAGGAAAGTGACGATCGGGATGTTAAAAGCGTCACACATCTGGACAAAGCGCGCAGCTTTTTCCGAGGCCTCGATGTCGAGGACCCCGGCGAGGCTCTGCGGCTGGTTGGCGATGATGCCGACGACCTGGCCGTCGAGCCGGGCCAGCGCGCAGATGATGTTCCGCGCCCAGCGCTCGTGGACCTCGAGGAAGTCGCCGTCGTCGACGATCTCCTCGATCACCTTCGCCATGTCGTACGGCCGGTTCCCGTCCGCCGGGACCAGGTCGAGGAGGACCTCGCTGCGGCGGTCCGGAGCGTCCGTGGAGTCCACGCGGGGCGGGTTCTCGCGGTTGTTCTGCGGCAGCATCGACAGGAGGTAGCGCACCTCGGCGAGGCAGGTCTCCTCGTCGTCGTACGCGAAGTGGCAGACGCCGCTCGTCTCGGCGTGTACGTCCGCGCCGCCCAGGCCGTTCTGGGTGATCTCCTCGCCGGTGACCGCCTTGACCACGTCCGGGCCGGTGATGAACATCTGGCTGGTCTCGCGGACCATGAACACGAAGTCGGTCAGGGCGGGGCTGTAGGCCGCGCCGCCCGCGCACGGGCCCAGCATCACCGAGATCTGCGGGATCACCCCGGACGCCTTGGTGTTGCGCTGGAAGATGCCGCCGTAGCCCGCGAGCGCGCTGACGCCCTCCTGGATACGGGCCCCCGCACCGTCGTTGAGGGACACCAGCGGCGCGCCGGCCGCGATGGCCATGTCCATGATCTTGTGGATCTTCGTGGCGTGGGCCTCGCCCAGCGCGCCGCCGAAGATGCGGAAGTCGTGGGCGTAGACGAAGACCGTGCGGCCCTCCACCGTGCCCCAGCCGGTGATCACACCGTCGGTGTACGGCTTCTTGCCCTCCAGACCGAACCCGGTCGCCCGGTGCCGGCGCAGCTGCTCGACCTCCCGGAAGGAACCCTCGTCCAGCAGCAGCTCGATGCGCTCCCGGGCGGTCAGCTTGCCCTTGGCGTGCTGCGCCGTCGTCGCCTTCTCGCTCGGGCCGGCCACCGCCTGCGCGCGGATCTCGTGCAGCTCGGCCACGCGCCCGCGGGCGTCGGTCGGCTCGCTCGTGGACTCACCCGGCGCCTCATCCAAAACGGTCATGTAGTGACCTTACGAAGGACAGCAAGGAAAGAGGGCCGTCGACTCCGTACAGTCTCCGGCCTGTTTTCCTGGTACCCCTGAACAGAACCACGACGGCATGCAGCCGTTCCGACTGGTCAGAGGGGATCCGGCTTGTAGGGGTCGCACAAAGTCGTCAGCCGAGAGCCACCTCACATTCATGTGGGGCACATGCCATCGCCGGAGTGAAACTCGAGCGTGGTTCGACGGCCGGTCGAGGGTACCCGAGGTGACCGCTCGACTCCGTTTCAAGAACATGGCGTCTGTTTCAAGAACATGGCGCGGAAGACGTTGAAGCTCGAACGGAATAGGTCTACGGTCGGCCGTGTTGAGCTCGTTGAACGTTCAACATCACCGGCCGTGGTCTCCGCCCGGAGCCGCGACCCGTCCCCTTTGGAGCAGATCATGGGCATCTTCGGCCGCAAGGAAGACACCACCGAGACCGCCGCTGCCGAGTCCGCCTCGGCGGCGCCCGACCTGGCCGCCCTGACCGGCGACTACACCATCGACCCGTCGCACTCCTCGATCGGGTTCGTCGCCCGCCACGCCATGGTCACGAACGTCAAGGGCAAATTCCTCGACTTCACCGGCTCGCTGCACCTGGACGGCGGCGACCCGGCGCAGTCCACCGCCTCCATCGACGTCAAGATGGACAGCGTCGACACGGGTTCCGCGGACCGTGACGGGCACCTGAAGAGCTCCGACTTCTTCAAGATCGAGGAGTTCCCGACGATGACCTTCCGCTCCACCAAGGCGGAGGCCCTCGGCGACGAGGACTACCGGATCACCGGCGACCTGAGCATCCTCGGAGTCACCAAGCCGCTCACCATCGACCTGGAGTTCAACGGCGCCGCGAAGGACCCCTTCGGCAACGAGCGCGTGGGCTTCGAGGGCAAGGCGGAGATCAAGCGCTCCGAGTGGGGCCTGACCTGGAACGCGGCGCTGGAGACCGGCGGTGTCCTGGTCTCCGACAAGATCAAGCTGAACTTCGACATCTCGGCGATCAAGAACGCGTGACGCTCCGCGACGGCGCCGGTGAGCCTCGGCTCACCGGCGCTTCGTCAACTCCCGGATGATCGCGGCCACTTGATCCGCCCGGCGCTGCCGGGTCCGGGCGCGCAGGAGGCCCAGCATGACCTGGTAGCGGTCGGTCCTGCCCAGCTTCTCGAAGGCCGCCCTGGCGCGGGGGTTCTCGTCCAGGGCCACAGCCAGTTCCGCCGGGACCGTCGCCTCCTTCTGCGACTCGTACGCCGCCTCCCAACGCCCGTCCGCCTTGGCCGCGTTCACTTCCGCAAGCCCCGCGGGGCGCATCCGGCCGGCCTCGGAAAGCTCCGCCACCCGCCGCACGTTGACCATCGACCAGAGGCTGCCCGGCCTGCGCGGAGTGATCCTCTGCAGGAAGTACGACTCGTCGAGCGCCCTGCGCTGCCCCGTGATCCAGCCGTGGCAGAGAGCCACGTCATTGACGTCGGCGGCGCTGACGGAAGGGATGCCCGAACCCTTCTTCGCGACCTTCACCCACAGGCCGGGGTGCGGCGCCGGGTGGGCGGTGAGCCAGGCGTCCAGGTCGGCGACGGACGCGAAGGGGTGGGGCTGCGGCTCGTCGGGAGACGTCATGGGGAGACCGTAGGCGAGCCCTCCATGCCGCGTCGGCACCCTCGCGATCACGCCACGAAGGAACCAGGCGATTGGCCGGTTTTCGGTCCTTGTGCGCGCGCTCACAGCGTCCACATAATCCAGCAACCAGGAATTGACCGGTCCATGCCAGAAGCTTCATGTCGGCCATGAAGCGGCGAGGGCCGGTCGATTGCCAACCCCCCACGGAAGGCGTCACGTTGAAGACTCTCCTCAAAGCCCTCAAGAGATGCGCGGTCGCCGGTGCGGCCGTGCTCGCGGTCGTCAGCCTTCAGCCCGTGTCCTCGGCGCAGGCCGCCCCCGCGCCCGTCGTCGGCGGAACCCGCGCCGCGCAGGGCGAGTTCCCGTTCATGGTCCGGCTCTCCATGGGCTGTGGCGGCGCGCTCTACACCCAGCAGATCGTGCTCACCGCCGCGCACTGCGTGAGCTCCACCGGCCCCAACACCAGCATCACCGCCACCGCCGGCGTCGTGGACCTCCAGTCCTCCTCCGGCCGCGTCCAGGTCCGCTCGACGTACGTCTACCGGGCCCCCGGCTACAACGGCACCGGCAAGGACTGGGCCCTCATCAAGCTCGCCCAGCCGATCAACCTGCCCACCTTGAAGATCGCCACGACCAACCAGTACAACACCGGTACCTTCACCGTCGCCGGCTGGGGCGCCGCCAGCGAGGGCGGCGGCCAGCAGCGGTACATGCTCAAGGCGACCGTGCCGTTCGTCAGTGACGCCACGTGTCGGACCTACAGCGGGTACAGCGGGCTCGTCGCGAACGAGGAGATCTGTGCGGGGTTCGCCTCCGGCGGGGTCGACACGTGCCAGGGTGACTCCGGGGGCCCGATGTTCCGCCGTGACGCGGCCAACGCGTGGGTTCAGGTCGGCATAGTCAGCTGGGGCATCGGGTGTGCACGGCCGAACGCGCCGGGGGTCTACACCGAGGTGTCCACGTTCGCCTCCGCGATCGCTTCGGCGGCGTCGTCGCTCTGAGGTTGCTGTCTCGTACGGCTTGATGGGGCCCCGGCGCGGAGTTGTGCGTCGGGGCCCTTGTCGGTCGGCTGCGGGTGCGTTGTGGCTGGTCGCGCAGTTCCCCGCGCCCCTTCGGGGCACTTCAGAACCCTCCGCCGAAGTCCCCTCCGCCTCCGAAGTCCCCTCCCCCGAAGCCGCCGCTGAAATCGTCCGTGTTGAAGTCGGCGCCGGAGACGTCGCCGCCCTCGTAGCCGCCGGTGCCGAAGTCGCCGTAGCCGGAGCCGTAGTCGGCCGCGTAGGCGGGGGTGGCCATCATGGAGCCGAGCATGGTGCCGATGAGGAGGCCGGGCAGGATGCCGCCGCCGAAGTAGCCGCCCGCCCAGGGGCCGTACGCCGGGCCCGCCTCCCAGTACGGGCGGCGGCCGGAGTCGGTGTCCACCTCGCGGACCAGCGGATCGCGGCCCTCGGCCAGACGGGACCGGTCCGCTGCGCAGACGGGCACCTCGCGGGGTGCGCCGCCGGACGGCGTCCAGGTCTCGTCGGCGACGGACGGACCGTGCCGCGGGTCGAAGAAGCAGGGCGGACGGCGGTCGGGCAGCGGCCTCTTCTCCCGCCTCGCCGCCAGCCGGGCCAGCGAGAAGCGGCCGTCCTCCAGGGATTGCGTGACGGCACGGACGTGTTCTGGTTTCTCGGCCTCCGCCATGTGCGTCTTCGCCTTGTCGTAGGAGTCGAGCGCGTGCTCGTAGTCCTCCCGCATGGCGTCGTCCGCGCCGGGCTCGCCCGGATGGAAGTCGAGGCGGTCCAGCTCCTCGCCGAAGGCGGTGATGTCCTCGTCGACGACGACCCGCAGCTTCTCCAGCGCGGCCCGCTGCTCCTCCTCGTGCCGGCGCCGGTTGCGGCGCACGATCGTGTACGCGCCCGCGCCGCCGGCCGCCAGCACCGCGCCGATCGTGATCAGCCCGGCGACCGGCACGCCGTCGTCGGTGCCGGTGGAGCCCCAGGAGGACGGCGCCGCGCCGCCCATGTTGGCCAGGGCCCGGTCGGTGAAGGCGGTGAGCTGGCTCTGGGTGGTCGGCTCGTCCTGCACGCTGGTGACGAGGTTCCGCACGGCGTCGTTCGGGAGCACGGACGAATCGGCCCTGGCCTGGAAGTCGTCGCCCAGGCGGATCGCGTAGGCACCCGTGATGCCCGTCGCGGTGCGCAGGTTCTCGAAGAGGTTGTCGGTGGGGTGGTCCGCGGGCAGAACCGCCACGAACAGCGGCTTGTCGGCGTCCTTGATCTGCTCGGCGAGCGCGTCCGCGTCCGACGTCGACAGCTGCCCGGAGGCGGCCGGGTCGACGTAGACGGGGCTCTCCTTGAGTGCTTCGGCTATGGCCGAGACGCTCGTGGCCGCGGAGGCGCGCGGGGCGTTCGCCGCTACGACGGTCAGCGCGGCGAGCGCCAGGGCGATCAGCAGTCCGATCAGGCCTCGGCCCAGTATCGCGACCTTCATACTGTCGAAAGTACCTGAAAGACCCGTAGATGGGACGTCCCCGTCGGGGGGAGATGGTGGGAGATCGGGGGGAGACCGGTGGGAGATGCGGGCCGCGCTCCGCACCTCCCACCCGACCAGCACCTCAGGCGGCCCGGTAGGCCGCCGTCAGTTTCTGCACGGCCGCCGCATAGCGTCCCGTGGTCAGCAGGTGATCGGCGTCGGCGAAGGGCTTCGCCACCGCCGCCGTCATCTTCGCGCCGGTCCTCTCCTGGACAATCAGCCGCGCCTTGCCGACGATCGCGCGGCCGGCCTCCGCAGAGCCGGCCTTCTCCGCCAGCGCCGCCGCGATCCCGAGCGCCTTCAGCGTGGCCGCCCCGCCCTGCGGGACCTTCGTCAGCGTGGTCAGGCCCCAGCCGTACGGGAACTGCGGGTCGTACGCCGAGTCGCCGACGTTGATCGGCAGCTGCGCCTGCGACTTCGGCCAGGTCACGGGGAGCTGCCCGGTGAACGGCCGCCTGCCGTACAGCACGTCCGCCACTCCGTCGCCCTCCGTGCCCGGCAGCCAGGACGCCACCAGCGCGTCGATGTCGCCGAGCCGGTCGCCGATCAGCTGCGTGCGCCCGGAGACGATCAGCACCGCGCACTTCATCGCCGCGCACACCTTGTCCACGGCTGCCTTGTCGGCGTCGGTCAGCTCCAGGTCGTGGCCGTTGCCGACATCACCGACGCCCTCGGCGTACGGGGTCTCGCCGACGACCACGACACCGACGTCGTGACCGGTCGTCGGCGCCGACGCATCCTTCGAGTACGTCAGCCGCGCGGAGCTCTTCCGCATCCCCTCCAGGATCGTGGTGCCCTCGGTGATGTCCCCGGACGAGCCCTGCCAGGTGACCGTCCAGCCACCGCTCTGGTTGCCGATGTCGTCGGCGTTGGAACCGGCGACGTACACCTTCTGCGACTTCTTCAGCGGCAGGACGGACCCCGCGTTCTTCAGCAGCACCTGCGACTCGGCCGCCGCCTCGCGCGCCACGGCCCGGTGACCGGCGGAACCGATCTCGGAGGCGCCGCTGGTGTCGGCGTACGGCTGCTCGAAGAGCCCCAGCTTGAACTTCTGGGTGAGGATGCGGGAGACGGCGTCGTCGATCCGCTTCTCGCTGACGCGCCCCGCCTCGACCTCGTCGACCAGTGTGGTGTGGAAGTCCTTGTACGCGTACGGGACCATGATCATGTCGAGGCCCGCGTTGACCGACGTACGGACGTCGGACGGGTAGTCGCCCGGAATCTGGTCGATGGCCTGCCAGTCGCTGATCACGAAGCCGTCGAAGCCCATCCGGTCCTTGAGCACGCCGTTGATCATGTCGGCGCTCGCGTGCATCTTCACCGGGCCCTCGTCGTCGCCGAGGAGGTCGAGGGAGGAGAACGACGGCATGACCGTGCCGACGCCCCGGTCCACGGCGTCCTGGTACGGCGCGAGATGGACGGCCTCCAGCTCCCGCTCGGTGACCTTGGTGACGCCCTGGTCGATGGTGTAGGTGCCGGTGGTCGAGGAGCCGTACTCGGTGCCGCCGTCGCCGACGAAGTGCTTGGCGGTGGCGAGCACCTTGTCGCTGCGGTCCAGGTCCCGTCCGTCCGCGCGCCCTTGAAGGCCCTGGATGACCGTCTCCATCGACTCGACGAGCGCGGGGTCCTCGCCGAAGGACTCGTAGGCGCGGCCCCAGCGGTCGTCGCGAGTGACGCACAGACAGGGGGCGAAGTCCCACGGGATGCCGGTAGCACGTGTCTCGGCGGCGGTCACCACGCCCGCCCGGTGGGCGAGCCCGGGATCGCGGCTCGCGCCAATGCCGATGTTGTGCGGCATGATCGTCGCGCCGACGAGGTTGTTGTGGCCGTGCACCGCGTCGACGCCGTAGATCAGCGGGATCTGGAAGCGGGTCGCCTGGGCCCGCAACTGGAAGCCGTCGATCATCTTCGCCCAGGCCTCGGGGGTGTTGGGCGTCGGCGTCGAACCGCCGCCGGAGAGCAGCGAGCCGAGGTCGTACGCCGCGATGTCACCCGGCGCGGTGAGCGCTCCCCGTTCGGCCTGGGTCATCTGACCGGCCTTCTCGGCCAGGGTCATGCGGGAGAGGAGATCGGCGACGCGCTTCTTCAGCGGCAGCTGGGTGTTCAGGTACGGCAGTCCGTGCGCGTCGACGACGACCTGCGGTGTCTCGGCCGGGGCCTTGGCGCCGGTGACCGTCAGCTTCAACGGGACCGTCTCGGCGGACTCGGCCGACCGGTCCTTGAGGGTGGGGACCTGGACGGTGCGGGTTGTGCCGGAGGCGGTGCCGGCGGGGAAGGTGATCGTGCCGGTGACCGGGGTGAAGTCCTTGCCGGGGGACGCGGTGCCGCCCGCCGTCTCGTACGTCACCGTCACGGGCTCGTCGATCGGAGCGGACCCGGTGGTGACGACGGAGATCTTCACGCCCGCCGCGCCGCCCTCGCGCACCGGGTACACGGCGGCGCCGGTCGTCACGGACGCGCGCAGCGACTGGTCCGCCTTGCCGTAGAGCTCGACGCCGTCCATGGCGAAGTCGCTCTTGACGCCGACCGGGAGCGTGACGGCGTAACCCCACATCTCGGTGAGGCCGAGGACCTGGTCGATGCCGCCGACCGGCTGGTAGTCCGTGCGATACGTGAAGTCGGTGAAGGGAATCTCGATCTGTTTCCAGCCACTGAAGTCATCGGTGAAAGAGGTCGTCCACAGCTCGGAGGCCTCGCCGTTGGCGCCGCCGTCCTTGAGTTCGAAGGCGATCTTCTTGCCGTTGTTCCGGCCGTCCCACCAGAAGCGGATGCCCTTGGCGGCCGACCAGTCGTGGGCGGGCTTGTCGAAGGCGAAGGTGTGGGTGAAGCCGCCGTAGCCGCTGATGTCGTAGCTGCCGGCCAGGACCTTCTCGCCCTCGGGGGCGTCTGGTCTCGGGCTGAACTGGAGGGCGGGCTGGTCGTCGGTGTCACTGCCCCAGGTGAAGAGACCCTCGGCGGGCGGGCTCGCGATGGGGACCTCGCCCTCGAAGCGGTCGACGGGAACGGGAGCGGGTTCATCGGCGCCGGCCGCCGCGCTCGCGGCGGTCAGCGGCAGCAATCCGGTCAGCAGGGTGGCGGAGACGAGCAGGGCGGTTCGTCGCATGCAACGCACAGAGCTTCCCCCTTGGCTCTCTTGGTCCACTCATCACTTACCTCACGGCGTGAGTGAACTGGGGCCCCAGCAGAGCCGTCAAGGCACCCGGCAACCCTGAACTCGCACCACACGACTTTGCCCGGATCCCGCTCCCGCCACGGGGTGCCGCCTGCACGGTGCATCCCGGCCCCTGAGCGGCCCCTCCCATGCCTCGTCACTCCCCTCCGTACAGCCGCCCCAGATCCACCAGCACCACATCGCCGGCCGCGTCGGCGGCCGCCCTCAAGTCGTCGGTGAAGCCGGCGCCGCTGTAGCAGGCCAGGCGTACTGCCGAGGTGTCCTGGCCGCGCTGCGTGAGCAGGGACTTGATGTGGCGGAGCCGGTCGAGGTGGCCGGTGCCCATGACGCGGTCCCATTTCGCTTCCCCGAGGGAGAGCAGCACGCCGTTGTCCTGGCCCACCGCCCCGCGCACCACGACGTCGACCTCGTGGCTGGTGCGGGTGTGCGGGTCGGCGACCGTGCCGTACGAGACGTCGATCGGCATCCCGCCGAAGGTCTCCGGCGCGGCGAAGTGCAGGACCCAGTCACGGCAGACCTGCTCGAAGTGCGGGCCCACGACGCCCGACTGGAAACGGCTCTGTGCGCTGCGCCAGACCTGTTCGGCCAACCCCCGGTCGAGGAGCGGGAGTCTGGGCCGCGCGATGGCGTGGTCGAACGCGATCAGTGGTTCGCCGACCCGGTAGACGCTCCGGTTGCGGCGGAAGGCGTCCACTTCTCGTCGTACGAGACCGCAGTCCTGGAGGACGGTCAGCGGGTGGGTGATGTCGCTGGTCGGCCGTTCCAGGCAGCCCGCGATGCCGCCGGCTGTCGCGTTTCCGGCGGCCAGGGCGGCGAGGACGGAGTGGTACAGGGCCCGGTCGCGGAGATCGGACTCGTCGGCGAGGAGGTATCGGGCCTCGCGGTAGAGGGGTGAGCGTGGGGAGAGCGCTGTACGGCAGACCCAGGAGTCGAAGTCGGCGAGGCCGTCCGGGACGTCGTCGCGGACGAACTCCCTGCGGTAGGCGGGCGTACCGCCGACGACGCTGTGGACGAGCAGCGCGAGGCGGTGATCCGTGATGCCCCAGAATGCTGCCGCCTGCCGGAAGTCCAGTGGCTGGACGACGAGTTCGAGTCCCGCGCGGCCCCGCAGCGGCGACGTACCGCTGAGCAGCTTGCCCATGAAGGAGAGCGAACTGCCGCACAGCAGCAGCCTGGTCCGCGACCGCAGGCGTTCGGGGCGGCGCGGCCCGTAAGCGACTTGGACGATGGAGGGCAGGGACGGCGTCGCACGGGCGAGGTAGGGGAACTCGTCGAGGACCACGGGCACAGGGCGGTCCCGGCCGAGCGCGAGGAGGGCGTCGACGGCGTGCTCCCACCGGTCGAACCGCATGGGCGCCACGGCACCGGTGTATTGCGCGAGTTCCTCTCCGAAGCGCCTCAGGGACTCCGCTTCGGTGGCCTCGTACGCGCAGAAGTAGAAACCGCCGGCTGCCCGTGCCAATGAGTCGAGCAGGAAGGACTTGCCCTGACGGCGACGCCCGGACACCACGGCCATCGTGGCTTCCGGGCCGTCATCCGCGGCGAACGCCGTCAGTTCGCTCCACTCCCAGTCGCGGTCGAACATGTCCGGCGGCTTGGCGAGGGCGACGGGCTTACGCGGCATGAGTGACCTCCGGGTCTCACGCTAGGGGAACCGCACTTCCGGGAAGTACGTTTCCCTGAACGAGCGCCAGGTCCGGATGGTCACCGCCGACTCACTCGGCCGGCTCCACCCCCGCCCGCAGCAGCCCGTACGCGTACGCGTCCTCCAGCGCCTGCCAGGACGCGGCGATGACGTTCTCGCCGACGCCGACCGTCGACCACTCGCCCTCGCCGTCGGAGGTAGCGATGAGGACACGGGTGGTGGACTGGGTGCCGTGCTTGCCTTCGAGGATGCGGACCTTGTAGTCGACGAGCTCGAGCTTGGCGAGCTGGGGGTAGATCTTCTCCAGGGCGACGCGCAGGGCGCGGTCCAGGGCGTTGACGGGGCCGTTGCCCTCGGCGGTGGCGACGATGCGCTCGCCCTTGGCGAAGAGCTTGACCGTGGCCTCGTTGGCGTGGGTGCCGTCGGGGCGGTCCTCGACGATCGCGCGCCAGGACTCGACCTCGAAGTACTTCAGCGGCCTGCCCTCGACCTCGGCACGCAGCAGCAGTTCGAAGGACGCGTCGGCCGCTTCGTACGTGTAGCCCTTGAGCTCCCGCTCCTTCACCCGCTCGACGACCCGGCCGACTAGCTCGCGGTCGTCGCCGAGGTCGACGCCGAGTTCCTTGCCCTTGAGCTCGATGGAGGCGCGGCCCGCCATGTCGGAGACCAGCATGCGCATGGTGTTGCCGACCTGCTCGGGGTCGATGTGCTGGTACAGGTCGGGGTCGACCTTGATCGCGGAGGCGTGCAGTCCGGCCTTGTGCGCGAAGGCGGAGACGCCGACGTAGGGCTGGTGGGTGGAGGGGGTGAGGTTCACGACCTCGGCGATCGCGTGCGAGATACGGGTCATCTCGCGGAGGTGGCCGTCGGGAAGGACCTTCTTGCCGTACTTCAGCTCCAGGGCGGCGACGACGGGGAAGAGGTTGGCGTTGCCGACGCGCTCGCCGTAGCCGTTCGCCGTGCACTGGACGTGGGTCGCGCCGGCGTCCACGGCGGCGAGGGTGTTGGCGACGGCGCAGCCGGTGTCGTCCTGGGCGTGGATGCCGAGCCGGGCGCCCGTGTCGGCCAGGACCGTCGAGACGACCGCCTGGACCTGCGCCGGGAGCATGCCGCCGTTGGTGTCGCAGAGGATCACGACGTCGGCGCCGGCCTCCGACGCCGTACGGACGACGGCCTTGGCGTACTCGGGGTTGGCGCGGTAGCCGTCGAAGAAGTGCTCGCAGTCGACGAAGACGCGGCGGCCCTGCTCCTTCAGGAAGGAGACCGTGTCGCGGACCATCTCCAGGTTCTCGTCGAGCGTGGTGCGCAGCGCGAGTTCGACGTGCCGGTCATGGGACTTGGCGACCAGGGTGATCACCGGGGCGCCGGACTCCAGCAGCGCCCTGACCTGGTGGTCCTCGCTCGCCTTGCCGCCCGCGCGACGGGTGGCGCCGAAGGCGACCAGCTGGGCGTGCTGGAAGGCGATCTCCGCCTGCGCCCGTGCGAAGAACTCCGTGTCCCGCGGGTTGGCGCCGGGCCAGCCGCCCTCGATGAAGCCCACGCCGAAGTCGTCCAGGTGCCGTGCGATGGCCAGCTTGTCCGCGACGGTGAGGTTGATGCCCTCCCGCTGCGCGCCGTCGCGCAGGGTGGTGTCGAAGACGTGGAAGGAGTCGTCGAGCTCGCTGGTTTCCGTCATGGTGTGTTGGCTCCTGATGAGGGGATCTCGGTCGTTACCGGAATGACCGGCTCCACCGTCCTCCAATGATCCCTCGCGCTGCGCTCCCGGCTGTAGGTGGGCCAGAAAAGCGAAAAACCCCTCGCGGGTGCGAGAGGTCTGCGCGCGGGTCGAGGACGACGGTGTCCGCCCGTACCTGGTCGTACGTGGCGGTCACTGCGGACCGGCGCGCCTGCTGCCAATAATCGTGGCGAACGAGAGCACGGGGGCAGTCTGGCACAGCTTTCCCCCGCGCTCACCGTCCGTCTCAGGATGCGAACAGCCAGTTGATCACCGCAGGTGGCGTACGAACGCGTGGGCGCCGATGTCGTAGGCGGTCCGCGACTGCCGTATCTCCTCGTCGTCGGTGACATCGCCGCTCGCCAGTGCCCCGCCGAGGAGGGCGGTCAGCAGCACGGCGGCGGCGATCGGCGCCCACCGCAGTGGCTGCGGTCGCCGCAGCGGCACGGCCTCCATCGGCCCGCTCCGGACCGGCGGCGTCACCACCAGGGGGCGCTCGGAGGGGCGCCCTACGGAACCTCCCGCGTCCACCCCGCCGCACGCGATGCGGCTGCGCGCGTCGACCCACGCCTCCGCCTCCGCCCCGCGCAGCCCGCACGCCGCCACGAACGCGGCGACGAGTTCCGCGCGAGGCAGCCGTTCGCGGCCGAGCATGGTCGCCGCCGTGGAGTACGGCAGGGTGTGGCCCGCGTCCGCCGCACGGCGTTCCAGTCGGCGGTAGCTCAGGCCCGACCAGGCCTTGAGGCGGCGCAGTGCGGCGACGAAGGCGGCGGCGTCGGTGTCGGGCGGTGTGGGCGGTGCGGTGGTCATCGTGATTCCCCCCTGGTGAGCTGGACGTACACAGACTCGCACAAGCTCGAACGCCCTGGCAGGTTGAGCAACGGCGCGAGAGACGGTCAACCTCGGTGCGGATTCCCGCCGTTGGAGGTCACATGGGTCCGTCTCACCGCTCCCGCTCCCGCCGCCGCCTCGCCGGTGCGGCCGCCGCCGTACTGGCGCTGCTGCTGTTCGGCGCTCCCCCGGCCGAGTCGCGGCCGCCGCACGACGTCGACCCCGTCGCCGACTTCGTCCACCGCACCTGGCCCACGGGCGCCGGCGGCACCGTGCTCGCCGCACACGGTGACGAACTCGCGTACTGCGCCGGGTTCGGCACGTCGGACCGCGCCGCCGGCACCGCCGCGAGCTGCCGCACGGTGTACGACGTCGGGTCGGTCACCAAGCAGTTCACGGCGGCCGCGATCGTGAAACTGGAGGCGATGGGCCGGCTCCGGGTGGGCGACCGCATCGGCCGGTACCTCGGGCCGGTGCCGGACGACAAGCGCGCCATCACGGTCGAGCACCTGCTCACCCACACTTCGGGCCTGGTCGAAGGGCTCGGCGACGACTACGACCCTGTCTCCCGCGACGAACTGGTGCGCGGGGCGCTGGCGTCGAAGCTCCGGTCGGCGCCGGGAGCGGAGTTCTCCTACTCCAACACCGGGTACAGCCTGCTCGCGGCGATCGTCGAGAAGGCGTCGGGAGAGGGCTACGAGCCGTTCCTGGCCCGGCATCTGTTCGCCCCCGCCGGCATGACCCGGACCGGGTACGTGCTGCCCCGGTGGCCACGGCATCTGGTCGCCGTGGAGTACGACAGCGCGGGCCGGAGCCAGGGCAGGCCCTTCGACCACCCCTGGGCCGCCGACGGGCCGTACTGGAACCTGCGCGGCAACGGCGGCATGCTCTCCACCGCGGGCGACATGCTCCGCTGGCACCGGGCCCTCCTGGGCGACGAGATCCTGCCGGCGGGGGCCAGGGACAAGCTGTTCGAGCCACGCGTGCCGGAGCCCGACTCGGACGACTCGTACGGCTACGGCTGGACCATCAGCGACACCCCCGACGGCCCGCTGGCCTGGCACGACGGCGGCAACGACTGGTCGCTGGCGCTGCTCGGCCGCTCCCTGCGCGACGGCGTCCTCGTCTTCTGGGTGAGCAACCACGCCTACCGGGACGGGAAGTGGAACCTCGACGACCGGGCGGGAGAGCTGACCGAGGGCATCCTGGACCGGGTGCGGGACGGGAGTTCCTGAGAACACGCGGACCCGCCCCGGACAGGAGCGTCCGGGGCGGGTCCGCGTCCGCGGGTGGGCGCTCAGCTCAGCGGATACATCCAACCGTGCTTGTCCTCAGTGACGCCCCGCTGGATGTCCAGCAGCGCCTGACGGAGCTTCAGCGTGACCTCGCCCGGCTCGCCGCCCGACTGCTGCCACTCGGCGCCCTCGCGCTTGACGGTGCCGACGGGGGTGATGACGGCCGCGGTGCCGCAGGCGAAGACCTCGGTGAGGGTGCCGTTCTCGGCGTCGCGCTGCCACTGGTCGATGAAGACGCGGCCCTCCTCGGAGGTGTAGCCGAGGTCGCGGGCGACGGCGAGCAGGGAGTCGCGGGTGACGCCCTCGAGGATGGAACCGGTGAGGGCGGGGGTGACGATCCGGTCGCCGTACACGAAGTACAGGTTCATGCCGCCGAGTTCCTCGATCCACTTGTGCTCGACGGCGTCGAGGTAGCAGACCTGGTCGCAGCCCTTGGCGGCGGCCTCGGCCTGGGCGAGGAGGGAGGCCGCGTAGTTGCCGCCCGTCTTCGCGTCACCCATGCCGCCCGGGACGGCGCGGACGCGGTCCTCGGAGAGCCAGATGGAGACCGGCTTCACGCCGCCGGGGAAGTAGGCGCCCGCGGGAGAGGCGATGACCAGGAAGAGGTACTCGCCGGCCGGCTTCACGCCCAGCCCGACCTCGGTGGCGATCATGAACGGCCGCAGATACAGGGACTCCTCGCCGCCGTGCGCCGGAACCCAGGCCTCGTCCTGCTTCACCAGCGCGCCGCATGCCTCGATGAACGTCTCGACCGGCAGCTCGGGCATGCCGAGGCGGCGGGCGGACGCCTGGAAGCGCTTGGCGTTCTTGTCCGGGCGGAACATGGCCACGGAGCCGTCGGGCTGGCGGTAGGCCTTCAGTCCCTCGAAGATCTCCTGCGCGTAGTGCAGGACCATGGTGGCCGGGTCGAGGGAGAGCGGCGCGTACGGGACGAGCTGGCCGTCGTGCCAGCCGCGGCCCGCCGTCCACTTGATGACCACCATGTGGTCGGTGAAGTGCCGGCCGAACCCGGGGTTGGCCAGCATCGCCGCGCGCTCCGCGTCGGAGAGTGGCGAGGCCGAGGGCTTGAGCTCGATCGTGGGCGTCGTCATGAGTTGTCCTTCACCGGTTGTGTGTGACGGGCCGCGCTCACGCCAGTACTGCCAGTGGCCAGTGCTAGGACGTCCGAGCATTCCCTCATACCGCGGCTCCGCGTTCGATTATCGCAAGCGCGGGCCGTGGAAGAAATCGGCGTGAATGCGACCCAGGGGATGATGGTGGCACCCGGCGGGGACATAGAAAAGCCGCCGGGTACTTGAAGACCCGGCGGCTTGTTGTAGCGCGGCGGGTCAGCCGGCTACTCGTACCGCGAGCGCGTCGCCGATCTCGGCGGTGCTGCGGGCGGGCTTGCCGGTGCGCTCGGCCAGGTCGACGGAGACCGCCTCGTCGATACGGGCGGCCTCGGCCTCGTAGCCGAGGTGGCGCAGGAGCAGGGCGACGGACAGGACCGTGGCGGTGGGGTCGGCCTTGCCCTGGCCTGCGATGTCGGGCGCGGAACCGTGGACCGGCTCGAACATCGAGGGGAACTCGCCGGTCGGGTTGATGTTCCCGCTCGCGGCGACGCCGATGCCGCCGGAGACGGCCGCGGCGAGGTCGGTGATGATGTCGCCGAAGAGGTTGTCGGTGACGATGACGTCGAACCGCTCGGGCTGGGTGACCAGGTAGATGGTCGCCGCGTCGACGTGCATGTACTCGGTGGTGACCTCGGGGAACTCCTCGGCCACCTTGTTGAAGGTGTTCGTCCACAGGTGACCCGCGAAGGTCAGCACGTTGTTCTTGTGGATCAGCGCGAGCTTCTTGCGGGGGCGGGCCTGGGCGCGGGCGAACGCGTCGCGCACCACGCGCTCGACACCGAAGGCCGTGTTCACGGAGACCTCGGTGGCGACCTCGTGCTCGGTGCCCTTGCGGATGGTGCCGCCGTTGCCGGTGTACGGGCCCTCGGTGCCCTCGCGGACGACGACGAAGTCGATGGACGGCTCGCCCTTCAACGGCGTGTCCACACCCGGAAGCAGCTTCGACGGCCGCAGGTTGACGTGGTGGTCGAAGAGGAAGCGGAGCTTCAGCAGGAAGCCGCGCTCCAGCACGCCGGACGGGACCGACGGGTCGCCGATGGCGCCGAGCAGGATGGCGTCGTGCTTCTTCAGGGCGTCCACGTCGGCGTCGGTGAGGGTCTCACCGGTGGCGTGATAGCGCTTGGCGCCGAAGTCGTACTCCTTGGTCTCCAGCTTCACATCCTGCGGGAGGACGGCGGAGAGGACCTTCAGGCCTTCGGCCACGACCTCCTGGCCGATGCCGTCACCGGGGATCACTGCGAGATTGAGGCTGCGAGACATATCGGCACCCTACCTCTCGTCCCATGGGATGACACAAGGCGTCCGGGATACGGACACGCGGGGGGCGGCAACACCACGGCGTCGCCCTGTGTTCACCCGTACGCAGGGCGGGTGTTGGGCTTCGCTGGGAAGTTCACAGCCATGGACCTTCCCGACTTCGGTATTCCGCCGCGGCTCGCGCGCCGGATGAGCATGGCCGAGCAGCACGAGTACCTGCGCACCAGACTGACCCGCCGCCGCACGCTGGTGACGGCGGGCGCGGTGGCGGGCGGACTGCTCACCGGATGCTCGGAGTCGGGAACGACGACGACCAAGCCGTCCCCCTCCGCCACGAACTCCGCCACCACCAAGGTCCCCGGCTCGGTCGTCACCCCCTTCGGCCGCCATCTCGCCTTCGGCGCCGACCCGAAGACGCAGATGCGGATCTCCTGGCAGGTCCCGGCCGCGGTCAAGAAGCCGTACGTCCGGATCGGCACCCGGCCCGAGGAGCTGAGCCGGAAGATCGAGGCCGAGGTGCGCGACCTGCACACCCCCGAACTCCAGGGCGTGCGCCCGGCGTTCGAGCAGTACTACGTGCACGCCGCCCTGGACGGCCTGCGCCCCGGCACCACGTACTACTACGGCGTCGGCCACGACGGCTTCGACCCGGCCTCCCCGGACCGCCGCTCGACGATCAGCTCCTTCCGTACGGCGCCAGCGGCCCCCAAGACCTTCGTCTTCACCGCGTTCGGCGACCAGGGCGTGGGCAAGGACGCGGCAGCCAACGACCATGTACTGCTCCGCCAGGACCCCGCTTTCCATCTGCACGCCGGCGACATCTGCTACGCGAACGTCAACGGCCGCGGCAAGGAGTCCGACTCCTACGACCCCGGGCAGTGGGACCTGTTCCTCAAGCAGACGGAGACGGTGGCCAGATCGGTGCCGTGGATGGTGACCACCGGCAACCACGACATGGAGGCCTGGTACTCGCCGGACGGCTACGGCGGCCAGTCGGCCCGCTTCTCCCTCCCGGACAACGGCTTCGACCCGCGCACCGCGCCGGGCGTGTACGCGTTCACCTACGGAAACGTCGGTGTGGTCGCGCTGGACGCGAACGACGTGTCGTACGAGATCCCGGCCAACCTCGGCTACACGGACGGCCGGCAGACGAAGTGGCTGGACGAGAAGCTGCGTGAACTGCGGTCGTCCGCGGACGTCGACTTCATCGTCGTCTTCTTCCACCACTGCGCGTACTCCACATCGACCCACGCCTCCGACGGCGGCGTACGCGCCGAGTGGCTGCCGCTGTTCGCGCGGCACGAGGTGGACCTGGTGATCAACGGACACAACCATGTGTACGAGCGGACGGACGCCATCAAGAACGGCGAGGTCGGCAAGCCGGTACCGATCGGCGAGTCGACGGATCCGACGCGGGACGGGATCGTGTACGTCACCGCGGGCGGCGGCGGCAAGGATCTGTACGGCTTCCCGGTCGGCGCGGACGAGAGCTACGAGGGCCACGTCCGCGAGCGCGAGTCGGTGACGACCTTCCAGTGGACCAGGTCACGGCTCGCCAAGGCGGAGACCGTGGAGTGGTCGCGGGTGCGCTACCGGGGCTTCTCCTTCCTCTCGGTGGAGGCGGAGAGCGGTGCGGCGCCCCGGCTGAAGGTGTCGGCGCTGGCGCAGAGCGGCGAACGCATCGACCATTTCGAGGTGCGGCGCGGAGCGTGAGGCTCCACACCGCACCCCGTACGGGCGCGGCTCCCGGTATGGGGGTTCCTCTGGGGCTTTCTCTGTGCGACAGGCCAGCTCAGTGGCCGGTCGCGCCGCCGTTGTCCCTGCGGTCGAGGGCGCGCTGGAGGGCGGCGGCCGCGTTCTTGCGGTCGGACTCGGTCGTGCGGGAGAGGTGACGGACTCGACGGCGGGCGGTCGTCTCGGCCATGAGGAATCGACTCCTTCGAATGATCCTGGAGTTCGGGCAGGGGTTACGAGACGCCGGGTGGGGCGGGGAGCGGTGGCCGCAGGGGTTGCCTGCACGGGGCCCGGCTCACGTCCGCCATTCGCTTGATCGAGCGAGACGTTCGGCTCCTACAAAGTTAAGGGAGGACGGAGCGTCTGTCTCCACAATTACTCGGACTTCCTACTATCTGAGACGGCGGATTACGTCACACAGGGCTGACCTGGGATTTCGCCGCACCCCTCTCCCCCACACGACTGATCCTTCTCGCCGCGCGCGACTTCGTCCCACGGCAGCGGGAACCCGTGACCTCATGACTGACACGGCCAAGGCACTGCTCGCGGGCGGCCCCGACGATCTGCCCGAGCGGATCGTCCCGGCCCCGGCCCCGGGGACAGACGTGAAGATCAAGTTGCGCGGTGGGTACGAGCACTTCCGGGCGACCGAGCGGCACGAGGAGACGACGGAGGGCCGGCTGCCCGTGTACGAGTGGTGGGAGCGGACGGAGATCGCCGAGTAGGTCACCGCAGCGCCGAGACGACCGCCTCCCGGAAGCCCTTCGGGTCCTCCACCCACGGCAGGTGCCCGGCCTCCGGCAGGCTCACCCGGCGGACGTCCGGCAGGGCCCGCTCCAGGGAGTCGACGGCTGAGCGCGGGCGGATGTCCTGGGCGCCGTCGACGATGAGGACGGGAAGGTCCAGGGCGCGGCAGTCGTCGTACAGCTGAGGGGCGCCCCAGGTGCGCCGGCTCTCGGCGTTCAGGGCCGTGTCGCACTCGGTGTTGACGCCGAACCAGGGGTCGGCCATCCGCCCGGCATGCTCCAGCGCCCGCTCGCGGTCCTCGAACTCGACGGACCACTGGAGCACCGCACGCTCCCGGTCCTCCTTCGGCAAGTCCTGCCAACGGGACAGCCGTTCGGGATCCTCACCGAGCCGCGCGAGGAAGTTCTCCTTGTAGGGGCCGTGCCAGTCCGACTCCGGCCCGATGCCCGTACCGCTGACGTAGATCAGCGCATCGACCCGTTCGGGATGGTCCAGCGCGTAGCTCAACGCCAGCTGCGCGCCCCAGGAGTGGCCAAGCAGCGCCATCCGGTCGAGGCCGTAGTGCCGTCGCACGGCGTCCAGGTCCGCCACGAAACGCTCGGTCGTCCATGGCCCCGCGCACCGCTCCGAGCGCCCGCAGCCGCGCTGGTCCCAGCGCACGACCGTGGCCGTGTCGGCGAGCAGGGCGGCCACGTCCTCGAACATGTCCCACAGGCCGGGCCCGCCGTGGCACAGCACCAGCAGCGCGCCCCGGCCCGACCGGCTCGCCCACAGGCGTACGCCGTCGTCCGTCGTGACGGTCTCCATGGGTGTCCAGTGTGCCCGCCCGGGCATGGAAACCGCCCCCGCTCCGGAGGGGGGATCCGGAACGGGGGCGGAGTTTCGCCGGGGCCGTCAGCCCATGTGCGGGTAGCTGTAGTCGGTCGGCGGGACCAGCGTCTCCTTGATGGCGCGGGTCAGGGTCCAGCGCATCAGGTTCTGCGGGGCGCCGGCCTTGTCGTTGGTGCCGGAGGCGCGGCCGCCGCCGAAGGGCTGCTGGCCGACGACGGCGCCGGTCGACTTGTCGTTGATGTAGAAGTTGCCGGCCGCGTAGCGCAGCTTGTCCATCGTGTACGCCGCCGCCGCGCGGTCGCCCGCGATGACCGAGCCGGTGAGGGCGTAGTCGGTGACCGACTCCATCTGGGTCAGCATCTCCTCGTACCGGTCGTCCTCGTAGACGTGCACCGCGAGGAACGGGCCGAAGTACTCGGTGGTGAAGACCTCGTTGGCGGGGTCCGTGCACTCGACGACCGTCGGGCGGACGAAGTAGCCGACCGAGTCGTCGTAGGCGCCGCCCGCGACGATCGTGCAGGTCGGGTCCTCCTTCGCCCGGTCGATCGCGGCCTTGTTCTTGGCGAAGGCGCGCTCGTCGATGACCGCGCCGATGAAGTTCGACAGGTCGGTGACGTCGCCCATGGCGATGCCGTCGACCTCGGCCGCGAACGCGTCGCGGAAACCGGAGTTCCAGATCGACGCCGGGATGTACGCCCGGGAGGTCGCCGAGCACTTCTGGCCCTGGTACTCGAAGGAGCCGCGGGTCAGGGCGGTCTTCAGGATCGCGGGGTCGGCGCTCGGGTGGGCGACCACGAAGTCCTTGCCGCCGGTCTCGCCGACGATGCGCGGGTAGGAGCGGTACTTCTCGATGTTGGCGCCGACCGTCTTCCACAGGTACTGGAAGGTCCTGGTCGAGCCGGTGAAGTGGATGCCGGCGAGGTCGCGGTGCTCGAGGGCGACCTTGGAGACCTCGATGCCGTCGCCGGTGACCAGGTTGATGACGCCCTTGGGCAGGCCCGCCTCCTCCAGCAGCCGCATCAGCAGCACGGCGGCGTGGGTCTGCGTCGGGGACGGCTTCCAGACGACGACGTTGCCCATCAGGGCGGGCGCGGTTGGCAGGTTGCCCGCGATCGCCGTGAAGTTGAACGGCGTGATCGCGTAGACGAAGCCTTCCAGCGGGCGGTGGTCCAGGCGGTTCCAGACGCCCGGGGAGTTGGCCACCGGCTGCTCGGCGAGCAGCTCGCGGGCGTAGGCGACATTGAAGCGCCAGAAGTCGATCAGCTCACAGGGCGTGTCGATCTCCGCCTGCTGGGCGGTCTTCGACTGGCCGAGCATGGTGGAGGCGGCCAGCGTCTCGCGCCACGGGCCGGACAGCAGCTCGGCCGCGCGCAGGATGATCGCGGCACGGTCGTCGAAGGACATCGCCCGCCAGGCGGGCGCGGCGGCGAGGGCCGCGTCGATGGCGTCCTGGGCGTCCTGCTGGGTGGCGTTGCGGAAGGTGCCGAGGACGGCCTTGTGGTTGTGCGGCTGGACGACCTGGAAGGACTCACCGCCGCCCATCCGCTTCTCGCCGCCGATGGTGCAGGGCAGGTCGACCGGGTTCTCGGCCAGCTCCTTGAGCCTGGCCTCCAGCCGGGCACGCTCGGGCGAGCCGGGGGCATAGCCGTGCACCGGCTCGTTGACGGGGGTGGGGACCTGGGTCACAGCGTCCATGAGTTCCGTAACTCCTTACTGAGCGGGTGGGTCAGCCCTTGGTGAGGGTCGAGCGGGCGAAGAAGAGCAGGTTGGCCGGCTTCTCCGCCAGGCGGCGCATGAAGTAGCCGTACCAGTCGGTGCCGTAGGCGGTGTAGACGCGCATGCGGTGGCCCTGCGCGGCGAGGCGCAGGTGCTCGTCGCTCCTGATGCCGTACAGCATCTGGAACTCGTACTCGTCGAGTTTGCGCCCGGCACGCCGGGCCAGTTCCTGGGCGATGGAGATCAGGCGCGGGTCGTGGGACCCGATCATCGGGTACCCGGCGCCCTCCATCAGAACCTTGAGGATGCAGACGTACGCCTTGTCGGTCTCGTGTTTCTGCTGGTACGCGACGTCGGCGGGCTCCTTGTACGCGCCCTTCACGAGCCGTACGCGGCTGCCGTTCGCGGCGAGGCGGCGGGCGTCGGCCTCGGTGCGGAAGAGGTAGGCCTGGATGACGCAGCCGGTCTGCGGGAACTCCTTCCGCAGCTCGTCGTGGATGGCGAACATCGAGTCGAGGGTGGTGTGGTCCTCCGCGTCCAGGGTGACCGTGGTGCCGATCGCGGCGGCGGCCTCGACGACGGGACGTACGTTGGCGAGCGCCAGTTCGTGACCGCCGTCCAGCGCCTGCCCGAACATCGACAGCTTGACGGACATCTCGGCACGGGTGCCCAGCTCGAGATCCTTAAGCCGGTCGATGAGCTCCAGGTAGGCGTCGCGGGCGGCCTCGGCCTGCTCGGGGTTGGTGATGTCCTCGCCGACGACGTCCATGGTCAGCTCCAGGCCCTTGGACGTCAGGTCCTGGATGATCGGCACGACCTCGTCGACCGTCTCGCCGGGGATGAAGCGGTCGACGACCTGCTTGGTCACCGGGGCCGCCGAGATCAGGCGTCGCATCCGGTCGCTGCGCGACGCGGCAAGAATCACGGGACCCAGCACGGGGCACCTCCACAAACAGCAGATAGAACCACCGTGAAACCTAAGGATCCCTCCGATCGTCGGCCATCGACAGCTGTCACGCATCCGTGCCGCAGATCTCAGACAGATGTATGAAGGCCCGGTGATTCTGCGGGAGAATGCCCGGGTGACGGCCGATTACAAGGATGACTATCAGGAGCTGGTCGACGAGATCTCCGAGTTGCTCGGCGTCCCCGCGACGCTGGAGAACCGCGACTTCGAGCTGATCGCCTTCGGCGCGTACGACAGCGAGGACGAGCTGGACGCGTCCGCCCTGGACCCGGTGCGGGCCCGCTCGATCCTGACCCGGCGCTCGACGGCGGCGGTCCGGGCGTGGTTCGAGGGGTTCGGCATCACGCGCGCGACCGCCCCGGTCCGCATCCCGCCCACTCCGGAGGCGGGGGTCCACCGGGGACGGATCTGTCTCCCCGTACGCCATCGGGGTGTCGTCCTCGGGTACGTCTGGCTGCTCGAAGGCGAGCCGGGCCCCACCGAGCAGCAGCTCGCCGCCGCGATGGACGTGACCGGGCGGATCGGCGCGCTGCTCGCCGACGAGGCGCAGGCGGGCGCGGATCTCACCCGGGAGCTGCGGGAAGTGCTGACCGCCGAGCGCGGCTGGCAGCGGGACATGGCGGTGGCGGCGCTGCGTACGGCCCTCGGCCCGCGCGGCGAAGGCCTGCACGCCGTCGTGTGCGTCGCGCCCTGGCCGTCGCCGGACCCGGACGACGCCCCGTCGGCCCGTACGGTCCCGCACGCGACCGCGTTGTGCACGGTCCCGTGGGGCACCGCCGGCCAGAGCCTCGCCGTGCTGGTCCGGCTGCGGTCACCGGACGCCCGGACGCCGGCGCTCGCGGCAGCGACGCGGCTGCTCAAGGAGGGGGCGAACGCGGCCGGGGTCGGCGAACCGCGCACCGGGCTCGCCGAGTTGGGCACCGCCTGGCAGGAGGCCTCGGCAGCCGCGCGCGCCGCCCTGGCCGAACCCCGGTTCGGTCCGGTGGCCGAGTGGCACCGCATCGGCCCGTACCGGCTGCTGACTTCGCTGCCCCCGGACGCCACCCACGACCCGGCCGTCGCTCCTCTCCTCGCCCCCGCCCACCGCGATCTCGCCCGCACCGCCGAGGTCTACCTCGACTGCGCCGGCCAGGCCGCCCGCACCGCCGCCGAACTGGGCATCCACCGGCAGACGCTCTACTACCGCCTGTCCCGCGTCGAGAAGCTGACGGGCCTGGACCTGGATGACGGCGAGGACCGGCTGCTGCTGCACATGGCGCTGAAGGGGGCAAGGCTGTAGATCTGGACAGTCTTCTGAAAACGATTGTCATCATGCTACGGTCGTCGCACGCTCAACCTTTGACCACCCCTTTACTCGGAGTGTCCCCGTGCGCGTCCCCGCCCGCTTGCTGTCCCTCACCGCGGTCTCCGCCGCCTCCGTGCTGCTCACCGGGTGTTTCTCGGGCTCGGGGTCCTCCGCCGGGGATGGCGGCAAGCGCATCCGCGTCGCCCATATGCAGCCGCCGCGCTCGGGTCTTTCCCCGCTCTCCGACGACGCGTTCAAGCTGTCGCGCTGGTCGACAGCGGAGACGCTGGTGAAGCTGGACGCGGAGGGCGACGCCCAGCCCGCGCTGTCCACCGAGTGGAAGCAGTCCGGACGGACCTGGACCTTCGAGATACGCGACGGTGTCACCTTCCACGACGGAACCGAACTCGACGCCGAGGCTGTCGTGCGGTCGCTCACCACCGCGGCCGCCGCCTCCCCCAAGCCCCGCATCCTCGACGGCGTCGAGCTGACCGTGAAGGCGCAGGGCTCCGACACCGTCACGGTCACCACCGCCGACGAGGACCCTCTCGTCCCGCAGCGGCTCAGCTCGCCCCAGCTGTCGGTCCTCGCCGCGAAGGCGTACACCGGAAAGACGGTCAACCCTCTCGGCGCGGGCACCGGCCCCTTCGAGCTGACGAAGGTCAACGGCACCTCGTCCGCCTCCCTCGACCGCTACGACGACTACTGGGGCAAGAAGGCCAAGGCCCCCGGTATCGACGTGAAGTTCGTCCCGGACGGCACCGCCCGCGCCGCCGCCCTGCGCAGCGGTGAGGCCGACATCGTCGAGGCCGTGCCGGTGTCGCAAGCGGCGCTGCTGGACGAGGAGTTGATCACCGAAGTCCCGATGCCGCGGACCAACACGCTGTACCTCAACACCGAGAAGGGCGTCTTCAAGGACGCCTCCCTGCGGGCCGCCGCCCGCGAGGCCATCGACGCCGAGTCGATCGTGAAGGGCGTGTACGAGGACCGCGCCGATGTCGCCGAAGGGCTGCTCGGACCCGCGCTGCCGTGGGCCGCCGGTCTGCGCACGGAGGTGAAGCGGGCGGCGGCGAAGAAGGCGAGCGGCCAGACCATCACGATCGGCACGTTCACCGACCGCGCCGAACTGCCCGAGGTCGCCGCCACCCTGCAACAGCAGCTCCAGAAGGCCGGCTTCAAGGTGAAGCTGGACGTCCGGGAGTACGCCAACATCGAATCCGACGCGCTGGCGGGCGAGTTCGACGCGTTCATCCTGTCCCGGGCCACCGTCCTGGACTCCGGCGACCCGGTCGCGTACCTCTACAGCGACTTCGCCTCCGACGGCTCCTTCAACATCTCCCAGCTCGCGGACGACTCCGTGGACAAGGCGCTCAGCAGCGCGGGCGAGACCGCGGTGGGCGATGCGCGCCGCAAGGCCGTCATCGCGGCCGAGGCCGCCGTGCTGGCCACCGACGCCGCCGTCCCGATGCTCCACGAGCGCGTGATCCAGGGCGACGCCGCGGGTGTCGTCGGCGCCGCGCACGACCCGCGCGAGCGTGAGCTGGTCACGGCGGACACCTACGTCAAGTGAGGCCGACCGCCGCCGGGGTGACCCGGGTTCTCTGTCTCGTCGCGGTCGTGGGCGCCGTAGGACTGCTGCCCTGGCTCTCCGGGAGGGACCCCGCGCTGACGGTCCTGCGGGCCCGTTCCGCCGAGCAGGAGCCGACGAAGGAGGCGCTGGACGCCGTACGACGGGATCTCGGGCTGGATGCCGGTCCCCTTTCGCTGCTGGGGAGTTGGGCGTCCGATCTGGTGCGCGGGGACCTGGGTCTGTCGTGGGTGTCCGGTACCGAGGTGCTGCCGTCGGTGACGGCCGGGCTCCAGGTGTCGCTGGGGCTGATGGGCGCGGCCTTCGGTTTCGCGGTGGTGCTGGCCTGCGTGCTGGTCGCGCCGGTGCTGGTACGGGGGCGGGGGTCGGCCGGGGCGGGGGCCGCGATGCTGGCCGCCGTGCCCGAATTCCTGCTGGCCACCGTGGCGTTGCTGGTCTGCGGGGTGTGGCTGGGCTGGCTGCCGACCTCGGGCTGGCAGGGGCCCCAGTACATGGTCCTGCCCGCGCTCGCGCTCGGCGTCCCGGCGGGCGGTGTCCTCGGCCGGCTGGTCGCGGACGCGCTCCCCGCCGTGCTGGACGAGCGGTGGGTGGAGCTGTGGCGGGGCGCCGGGGTGAGCAGAGCGCGCGTCTCGGCGGCGGCGCTGCGGCGCGTACTGCCGCCGCTGGTACCGCAGTTCGGGATGGCCGCCGTCGGTCTGACCGGGGGCGCGGTCGCGGTGGAGACGGTGTTCGCGGTGCCGGGCATCGGGCGTACGGCGCTCGGGGCGGCCAAGTCGCAGGATCTGCCGCTGCTCCAGGGGGCGGTGCTGGCGCTGCTGGCGCTGGGGCTGGTGACGGGTGCCGTCGCGGCTCTGCTGCGGCGGCGGCTGCTGGGGCCCGCGCTGCGTGACGCCGAGCTGTCCCTGCCGCCGGTCCGGCCGGTCCGTACCCACCCGGCCATCCCGGTGGCGCTGTTCACGGTCCTGGCCGTGGCCATCGGCTGGGGCCTGTTGCGCGACCCGTACGCCGTGAACACCGCCGCCCGCCTCGCCGCGCCCTCCTGGGCGCACCCGCTCGGCACCGACGGACTCGGCCGTGACGTGCTGGCCCGGCTCGGGCACGGCGCCGCTCCAACGGTCGGTACGGCGGCCGCCGTATGCCTGGCCAGCCTGCTGCTCGCGCTGGCCCTCGGCTTCCTGCCGGGCGTCGCGGCGGGCGCGTCGGACATCGCGAACGCGCTGCCGCCGGTGATCGCCGGGATCCTGGTCGCGGCTGCCGCCGGGCCCGGCACCGGCGGGGCGGCGTTCGCGGTCGCGCTGATCTCCTGGCCGCCGCTGGCCGCCCATGCGGCGGCGCTGGTGCAGGAGGTGCGCGCGTCGGCGTTCCTCACCGCCCAGCGGGCCCTCGGGGCGACGCCGTGGTGGATCCTGACCCGGCATGTCCTGCCGTCCGTGGCCGCGCCGGTCGCCCGGCACGCCCTGCTGCGGCTGCCCGGCATGGCCCTCGCCCTGGCCTCGCTGGGCTTCCTGGGCCTGGGCGCGCAGCCGCCGGCGCCCGAGTGGGGTCTGCTGCTGGACGAGTCGCGCGCCTATGTAGAACGGGCGCCGTGGGCCGCCCTCGCGCCCGCCGTGGCACTGGCCGTGCTGGCGGGGCTCGCGGTGTCGGGAGCGTCGTATGCGCAAGGAAGGCAGGTCACCCGTGTGAAGCGGGTGAACCGTGTGCCCCGTGTCGGGAAGGAGGCCTCCGATGGAGTCGGACGTGCTGTTGTCGGTGCGTGATCTGCGGATCGCCTTCGACGGGGTGGAGGCCGTGCGCGGGGTGTCCTTCGAGGTGCGCCCGCGTGAGGTGCTCGCCGTGGTGGGCGAGTCGGGCGCGGGCAAGTCGCTGACGGCGCGGGCGCTGCTGGGCATGCTGCCGGCCCAGGCGACGACGAGCGGCACGATCCTGCCGGACCTCACGGCACAGCGCGGGCGCCGTATCGCGCTCGTCCCGCAGGACGCCCTCTCCGCCCTCTCCCCCGTGCACCCGGTGGGCGACCAACTCGCCGCCGCCGTACGGTCGGTGGCCCGCGTCTCCCGCCAAGAGGCCCGGGCGCGAGCGGTGGCGGCGCTCGACCGGGTGGGGATCCCGGATGCGGCGCGCAAGGCGCGGGCGTATCCGCACGAGTACTCCGGCGGCATGCGTCAGCGCGCGGTCATCGCGATGGCCACGGTCAACGAACCGGACATCGTCGTCGCCGACGAGCCGACCACCGCGCTCGACGAGGAGCACCGGGACCAGGTGCTCCGGGTGCTCGGCGAGCAGCGTGAGGCGGTCGGAGCGGCGCTGGTGCTGGTCACGCACGACATGGACGTCGTACGGGAGCACGCCGACCGCGTGCTGGTGATGTACGCCGGGCGGGTCACCGAACTCGGCCCGGCGGACGAGGTGTTGACGCGTCCCCGGGCGCCGTACACGGCGGTCCTGCTGGCCTCGCTCCCGGACGGCGGACCCAGGCGTCGCCGTCTTCCCGCCCTCCCGGGCACCCCGCCCGCTCCGGGCGCCCTCCCGCCCGGCTGCGCCTTCGCGCCGCGCTGCTCGCTCGCGGCGGACGCGTGTCACGAGACAGAACCGGAGCCCCAGCAGGTGGAGGAGCGGCTGATCGCCTGCCACCGCTGGGCCGACGTCCCCGACCTGCTCCAGGAGACGCACCGTGCCTCTTCTTGACGTCCGCGACCTGGTCGTCCGCTATGGCACGGTCACGGCGGTGGACCACCTGTCCTTCGCGCTGGAGGCGGGCGAGACCCTCGCCCTCAACGGCCCTTCCGGCTGCGGCAAGTCGTCCACCGCGCTGGCCGTGCTCCAGCTGCGCCGCCCGGACGGCGGTGAAGTGCGCTTCGAGGGACGGGAGTTGACGAGCCTCACGGACCGCGAACTGCGCCCTCTGCGCCCCCGCATGCAGCCGGTCTTCCAGGACCCGTACGGCTCCCTGAGCCCCCGCCACCGCATCCGCGACGCGATCGCCGAGCCCTTGAAGATCCACGGCCGCTGGACCGTCACCGACGGCCCCGCCCGCGTCGCCGAACTCCTCGACCGGGTCGGCCTCGACGCCTCGTACGGCGACCGCCACCCGCACGAACTCTCCGGCGGCCAGTGCCAACGCGCCGGAATCGCCCGCGCGTTGGCCTCCGACCCACGCCTGCTGATCCTCGACGAGCCGGTGTCGGCCCTGGACCCCTCGGTCCGCGCCGGCGTGCTGAACCTGCTCGCCGACCTCCAGGACGACCTCGGCCTGGGCTATCTGTTCATCTGTCATGACCGGGCGGTCGTACGGCATTTCGCGGACCGCGTGGTGGAGATGCGGGACGGCAGCATCACGTCCGAGTGGCGGCTTCCATCGCCTGACGCAGCCCCTCAGTGAGCGCGTCGGCGTCGGGCGCGCGTTCGGGGTCGAAGGTCCACTGGGCGATGAGGCCGGTCATCAGCGTCGTATAGAACCTGCCGAGCGTGTCCAGGGTCTTGTCGGGGATCTCGTCCTCCGGCACCCCCATGAACAGCGCCACGAGAGCGCGCTCGGCGTCCCGCTGCTGCGCCGCCAGATGGTCGCGCACGGCGGGCAGCTGATCCCCCATGGCCACGATCTCCACGCTGAGCCGCCACATCGACCCGGGCCCCCGCATGGTGCCGATGATGTTCGACCACACCTCCTGGAAGCGCTCGACGGAGCCGGGCGCGGTCGCGCTCTCGACGGACCCGTCGCCGTCGAAGGCATCGGAGAGCTCCCCGACCAGCGCGAGGTAGGCCTCCGCCAGCAACGCGTCCTTCGAGCCGTAGTGATAGCCGATCGACGCCAGGTTCGTCCCCGACTCCTTGACGATGTCGCGCGCCGTCGTGCGCACGAATCCCTTCGCCAGCAGGCAGCGCTTGGCGCCTTCGAGCAGATCCTCACGGTGTCCCATGACGCCCACCCTACTCGCGATCCATACAGCCGTCCTATACAAGCGTCATAGACAAACGTTTAAGACACGCGTACATTCCCCGACATGACAACGAACCCGACGACCAACTCCCGTGCCGGCCGCCGCGAATGGACCGCCCTCGGCGTGCTGATGCTGCCGCTGCTGCTGGTGTCGATGGACGTCTCGGTCCTCTACTTCGCCATCCCGGCGATCAGCGCGGACCTGGAGCCGACCGGCACCCAGCAACTGTGGATCTTCGACATCTACGGCTTCGTCCTGGCCGGCCTGCTGATGACGATGGGCTCGCTCGGCGACCGCATCGGCCGTCGCAAGCTGCTCCTGATCGGCGCGGCCGCCTTCGGGGCCGCCTCACTGGCCGCGGCGTACGCCGACAGCGCCGAGATGCTGATCGTGGCCCGCGCGATCCTCGGCATCGGCGGCGCGACCCTGATGCCGTCCACGATGGCGCTGGTCCGCACGATGTTCACCGACCCGGCGCAGCGGACGAAGGCGATCGCCCTGTGGTCCGGCGTGATGACGGCCGGCATCGCGCTCGGCTCGGTGCTGAGCGGCGTGCTGGTCGAGTTCTTCTGGTGGGGCTCGGTCTTCCTGGTCAACCTGCCCGCGATGGCCCTGCTGCTGCTCCTCGGCCCGCTCCTGCTCCCCGAGTCGAAGAACCCCGAGCCCGGCCGCTTCGACTGGCCCAGCATCCCGCTGTCCATGGCCGCGGTGCTGCCCGTGGTCTACGGCCTCAAGGAGATCCCCTCGGAGGGCTGGAACGTCCGCTACGTCGTGTCGATCACCGTCGGCCTGCTCTTCGCCGCGCTCTTCGTCCACCGTCAGCGCACGACCGCCGCGCCGATGATCTCCCCGGACCTGTTCCGCCGCCCCGGCTTCACCCCGGCCCTCACGCTCTACCTGATCACCATGTTCGCGATGATGGGCTCGGCGTACTTCACCACCCAGTACATCCAGTCGGTCCTCGACAAGAGCGCCCTGGAAGCGGCCCTGTGGGCCCTGCTCCCCTCGGTGCCGATCGGCCTCGCGGCACCCCTGTCGACCCAGCTGGTGCACAGGGGCCTGAGCCGCGTGCACGTCGTCACCGCCGGCTTCCTGATCGGCGCGGGCGGCTACGGCCTGCTGGCCCTGACCGGAACGGACTCCATGTGGCTGCTCCTGACCGCGTGCGGAGTCCTCGCCTCCGGGATCACCCTCGTCACGGTCCAGATCGCGGACCTCGCCATGAGCGCGGCCCCGGTGGAACGGGCGGGCGCCGCCTCCTCACTCATGGAGACCGGCGCGGAGTTCGGCGGCGCCCTCGGCATGGCCCTGCTCGGGTCCATCGGTACGGCCGTCTACCGCCACGAGATCCCGGCCTCGGCGCCGGACGCGGCCCGCGAGACGCTGGGCGGTGCGCTGGCGGTCGCCGACCGGTTCCCGGGCCTGGCCACCACGGCCCGCGAGGCGTTCACCCACGGCATGCAGGGAGCGGCGATCGCGGGAACGGTACTGCTGGCCGGGGCCGCGTGCCTGACTCCCCTGGCTCTGCGCCGGACGCGCCAGGACAGCACAACGCCGGACGAGCCGAAGAATCTCAGCTCGTCCGGCGTTTGAGGACGACCTCAGGCCAGGTTCACCGCGCGAGCGGACGTCGCGCCGATCTCCGCCTCGACCTCGGCCAGCACCCCGGAGGGCACCGTGTCGTCGACCGTCAGGACGGCCAGCGCCTCGCCGCCGGCGATCGCCCGCGACACCTGCATACCGGCGATGTTGATCCCGGACTCACCGAAGATCCGGCCCACCGTGCCGACGACACCGGGACGGTCCTCGTACTTCAGGACGACCATGTGGTCGGCGAGCGCCAGGTCGACGTCGTAGTCGCCGACCGCGACGATCTTCTGCAGGTGCTTGGGACCGGCCAGCGTGCCGGAGACCGAGACCTCCTCGCCGCTGCCGAGCGTGCCGCGCACGGTGACGACGTTGCGGTGGTCGGGGGACTCCGAGCTGGTGGTCAGCCGCACCTCGACACCGCGCTCCTGGGCGAACAGCGGGGCGTTGACGTACGACACGGTCTCGTCGACGACGTCCTCGAAGACGCCCTTCAGAGCAGACAGCTCCAGCACCTTCACGTCGTGCTGGGTGATCTCGCCGTAGACCTCGACGTCGAGGCGGACGGCGACCTCACCGGCGAGCGCGGTGAAGATCCGGCCGAGACGCTCGGCGAGCGGCAGGCCCGGCTTGACGTCCTCGGCGATGACGCCGCCCTGGACGTTCACCGCGTCCGGGACCAGCTCACCGGCGAGCGCGAGGCGCACCGAGCGGGCGACGGCGATACCGGCCTTCTCCTGCGCCTCGTCGGTGGAGGCACCCAGGTGCGGGGTGGAGACGACCTGGTCGAACTCGAACAGCGGCGAGTCCGTGCAGGGCTCCTTCGCGTACACGTCGAGACCGGCGCCGGCGACCCGGCCCTCCTTGAGGGCGGAGTACAGCGCCTCCTCGTCGACGATCCCGCCGCGCGCGGCGTTGACGATGCGCACGCTCGGCTTGACCTTGCGCAGCGCCTCGTCGCCGATCAGACCGAGGGTCTCGGGCGTCTTGGGCAGGTGGACGGTGATGAAGTCGGAGACCGCGAGCAGCTCGTCCAGCGTCAGCACCTTGACGCCCATCTGCGCGGCCCGCGCGGGCTGCACGTAGGGGTCGTAGGCGACGACCTTCATCCCGAACGCCGACATGCGCTGGGCGACGAGCGCGCCGATGCGGCCGAGCCCGACCACACCGAGGGTCTTCTCGGCCAGCTCGACGCCGGTGTACTTGCTGCGCTTCCACTCGCCGTTCTTCAGCGCGGCGTTCGCCTGCGGGATGTTGCGGGCGGTGGCGAGGATCAGACCGCAGGCCAGCTCGGCGGCGGTCACGATGTTCGAGGTGGGGGCGTTGACGACCATCACGCCGGCCTTGGTGGCGGCGGAGACGTCGACATTGTCCAGGCCGACGCCGGCTCGTGCGACGACCTTCAGTTTGCGCGCGGCGGCGATCGCCTCGGCGTCCACCTTCGTGGCCGAGCGGATCAGGATCGCGTCGACGTCGGCGATGGCGGGGAGCAGTTCGGCTCGGTCTGCTCCGTTGCAATGCCGGATTTCGAAGTCCGGCCCCAACGCGTCGACGGTGGCGGGCGACAGCTCTTCAGCAATGAGTACGACGGGGTTCGAGCTCACGTGAGTCCTCACATGTCCAATGCGGACGGCCGTCCCGACGGCCGCATGCGGTGGAGGGGTGCTTGGCCGCGTGGAGACGCACGACGCTGTGGGCCTGACGCGTATGTAGTACGGCAGTGTAGTGCTGCGGCGGAAGTCGTCTTACGGCTCTGGGGAAGGATCACCCGGACGTGGGTGGCCACACAATCAGCCCCTCCGGCGTTTGAGGAGCGGGGTCCGGGGCAGAGCCCCGCGACGGCACCCCGAAACCGGCGGCACCGTCGCGGAGCGCTCGGCTCACGCCTCTTCGTCGTTCACCCACGACATGAGCTTGCGCAGTTCCTTGCCGGTGGTCTCCAGCAGGGACTCCGCGTCCTGCTGCTTGTACTCGTTGTACTTCTTCAGACCGCCGTGGTACTCAGCCATCCACTCACGCGCGAAGGTGCCGTCCTGGATCTCCGCGAGGACCTTCTTCATCTCGGCCTTGGTCGCGTCCGTGATGATCCGCGGGCCGGTGACGTAGTCGCCCCACTCGGCGGTCTCGGAGACGGACCAGCGCATCTTCTCCAGGCCGCCCTCGTACATGAGGTCCACGATCAGCTTCAGCTCGTGCAGGCACTCGAAGTACGCGATCTCCGGCTGGTAGCCCGCCTCGGTCAGCGTCTCGAAACCGGCCTTGACCAGCGCGGCCGTACCACCGCAGAGAACGGCCTGCTCACCGAACAGGTCGGTCTCGGTCTCCTCGGTGAACGTCGTCTTGATGACACCGGCGCGGGTGCCACCGATGCCCTTGGCGTACGACAGGGCCAGCGCGAAGGCGTTGCCGGTCGCGTCCTGCTCGACGGCCGCGATACACGGAACGCCGCGGCCCTCCTCGTACTGGCGACGCACCAGGTGGCCGGGGCCCTTGGGGGCGACCATGCAGACGTCGATGCCGGCCGGCGGCTTGATGAAGTCGAAGCGGATGTTCAGGCCGTGGCCGAAGAACAGGGCGTCGCCGTCCTTGAGGTTGTCCTTGATGGACTCCTCGTAGACCTGGGCCTGGATCGGGTCCGGGACCAGGATCATGATCACGTCGGCCTCGGCGGTGGCCTCGGCCGGGGTCACCACGCGCAGCCCCTGCTCCTCGGCCTTCGCCTTGGACTTGGAGCCCTCGTGCAGACCGACCCGGACGTCGACACCCGAGTCACGGAGCGACAGCGCGTGGGCGTGGCCCTGGCTGCCGTAACCGATGACCGCGACCTTGCGGCCCTGGATGATGGACAGGTCGGCGTCGGCGTCGTAGAACAGCTCGGCCACTTTGGGTTCTCTCCTTGTGTGCAGGTGTCGCGTCCCACCGTATGACGGCGGGCTGAAGGGAAGTTCGCGGGTCTCGGTATACGGGCGGCCGGTGCCTGCCGGCCGCCCGTGTCCGTCGTTATGCCGAGCGGTCCAGGGCGCGCAGCGACCGGTCCGTGATCGAGCGCGCACCGCGGCCGATCGCGATCGTGCCGGACTGGACCAGCTCCTTGATGCCGTACGGCTCCAGCATCTTGAGCATGGCGGACAGCTTCTCGCCGCTGCCGGTGGCCTCGATGGTGACGGCCTCCGGGGAGACGTCGACGGTCTTGGCGCGGAACAGCTGGACGATCTCGACGATCTGGGAGCGCGTTTCGTTGTCGGCGCGCACCTTCACCAGAACGAGTTCGCGCTGAACGGCCGAACCGGGTTCCAGTTCAACGATCTTCAGCACGTTGACGAGCTTGTTGAGCTGCTTGGTCACCTGCTCGAGCGGCAGGTCCTCGACGCCCACCACGATGGTGATGCGGGAGATGTCGGGGTGTTCGGTGACGCCGACCGCGAGCGAGTCGATGTTGAAGCCGCGGCGGGAGAACAGGGCGGCGATCCGGGCGAGGATGCCCGGCGTGTTCTCCACCAGGACGGAGAGCGTGTGCTTGGACATGGTCTTTTTACGTCTCTCTCGCTCAGTCGTCTTCGTTGTCGCCGAAGTCGGGGCGGACGTCCCGGGCGGCCATGATCTCGTCGTTGGAGGTGCCGGCGGCGACCATCGGCCACACCATCGCGTCCTCGTGGACGATGAAGTCGACGACGACCGGGCGGTCGTTGATCGAGTTCGCCTCCTCGATGACCTTGTCGAGGTCGGCCGGGTCCTCGCAGCGGATCGCGTAGCAGCCCATGGCCTCGGACAGCTTCACGAAGTCCGGGACGCGGGTGCCGGCGCTCGGCTGCTTGCCGTCCGCCTCCGGGCCGCTGTGCAGCACCGTGTTGGAGTAGCGCTGGTTGTAGAAGAGGGTCTGCCACTGGCGGACCATCCCGAGGGCACCGTTGTTGATGATGGCGACCTTGATCGGGATGTTGTTCAGGGCGCAGGTGGTGAGCTCCTGATTGGTCATCTGGAAGCAGCCGTCGCCGTCGATCGCCCAGACCGTGCGGTCCGGGGCTCCGGCCTTGGCGCCCATCGCGGCCGGGACCGCGTAGCCCATCGTCCCGGCGCCGCCGGAGTTGAGCCAGGTCGCGGGCTGCTCGTACTCGATGTAGTGCGCGGCCCACATCTGGTGCTGGCCCACGCCCGCGGCGAAGATCGTGTCCTGCGGCGCGAGTTGGCCGATGCGCTGGATGACCTGCTGCGGGGAGAGCGAGCCGTTGTCGGGCTGCTCGTAGCCCAGCGGGTAGGTCTCGCGCCAGCGGTTCAGGTCCTTCCACCAGGCGCTGTAGTCGCCGGTGTTGCCCTCGCTGTGCTCCCTCTGCACGGCCTGGACCAGATCGGCGATGACCTCGCGGGCGTCACCGACGATCGGCACGTCGGCGGCGCGGTTCTTGCCGATCTCGGCCGGGTCGATGTCGGCGTGGACGATCTTGGCGTACGGGGCGAAGCTGTCGAGCTTGCCGGTGACGCGGTCGTCGAAGCGGGCGCCGAGGGCGACGATCAGGTCGGCCTTCTGCAGCGCGGTGACGGCGGTGACCGCACCGTGCATGCCCGGCATTCCCACGTGCAGCTCGTGACTGTCGGGGAATGCGCCGAGCGCCATCAGGGTGGTGGTGACGGGCGCTCCGGTGAGTTCCGCGAGGACCTTCAGCTCGGCGGTGGCATGCGCCTTGATGACGCCGCCGCCGACGTACAGGACGGGCCGCTTGGCCTGGGTGATCAGCTTGGCGGCCTCGCGGATCTGCTTGGCGTGCGGCTTGGTGACGGGCCGGTAGCCGGGCAGGTCCATGGTGGGCGGCCAGGAGAAGGTGGTCTTCGCCTGGAGGATGTCCTTGGGGATGTCGACCAGGACCGGTCCCGGACGGCCGGTGGAGGCGATGTGGAACGCCTGCGCGATCGCCCGGGGGATGTCCTCCGCCTTGGTGACCAGGAAGCTGTGCTTGGTGATCGGCATGGTGATGCCGACGATGTCCGCCTCCTGGAAGGCGTCCGTACCGATCGCCTTGGACACGACCTGCCCGGTGATCGCGACCAGCGGCACGGAGTCCATGTGCGCGTCCGCGATCGGGGTGACCAGGTTGGTGGCGCCCGGCCCGGACGTCGCCATGCACACCCCGACCTTGCCGGTGGCCTGCGCGTAACCGGTGGCCGCGTGGCCGGCGCCCTGCTCGTGACGGACCAGCACGTGCCGCACCAGCTTGGAGTCCATCATCGGGTCGTACGCCGGCAGGATGGTGCCGCCGGGAATGCCGAATACCGTGTCGGCGCCGACCTCCTCGAGAGAGCGGATGAGGGACTGCGCACCCGTCATCTGCTCAGGGGCGGACGGGTGTCCTCCGGAACGGGGCCGCGGCTGCGGATGATGGGCCCCGGTGGCCTGCTCGGTCATCGGCATTCTCTTCTCGATGCTGAGGGTTTTTGCGAAGTTCGTGCGGTGTGCGGCTGCTGTACGACAGGTGCCTGTGCAACAAAAAACCCCTCGTGCCATAAGGCAAGCGAGGGGAGCGCGCCGGGAGGGGTCGCTGAGCGGTCTGGGGCTCAGCTTCAGCCGACGCGCTGTCCAAGTACGAGAATTCGGGTGCGCATGGCACTGACCCTCCCCCCGGCACGCACCGCATGTCAAGGTGGTGGGACGGGAGTCTCATTATGTGAACGAAGGGCACTGCCGCCTCCGAGAACAGCGGGCACACCACCACCGGTGTACACCCCTGAGCCCCCACCCGCGAACGCGGGCTCCGCCGGGCCGTGCGGGACCGGATAGTGGCCGGAAGCCAGTGCTCTGCGCAACCGGTACTCGTCCAGCGGACCGGAGAACGCCATGCCCTGCCCATGGGTGCAGCCCATCGCGCGCAGGGCCACGACCTGCTCCGGAAGGTCCACGCCGTCCGCCACGGACTGCAGCCCCAGATCACCGGCGATCCGCAGCAGCCCACTGGTGATCTTGTGCAGCCGAGCCGACTCGACAACGCCCTCGACCAGGGAGCGGTCGAGTTTCAGTACGTCGACGGGGAGCCGCCTGAGCGCGGTGATCGCCCCGTATCCGCTGCCGAAGCCGTCGAGCGCGATCCGGACACCCAGCCGGTGCAACACCCCAAGGCGTCGCTCCAGCTCGTCCAGGGACACCCGCGGATCGGTGTCCGCCAGCTCGATCACCAGCGCCCCGGACGGCAGCCCGTGCCGGGTGAGCAGCGCCTCGATCGAGCCGAGCGGCATCGAGCGGTCCAGCAGCCGCCGGGCACTCACCCGTACGGTCACCGGGACAGCCGACCCCGTCGTGGCCCGCTCGGCGGCCTGCTCGACGGCCTCCTCGAGCACCCAGCGACCCAGCTCCTGCGTCTTGTCGCTGTCCTCGGCCACCCTGAGGAACTCGGCCGGGGTGAACAGCACCCCCTGCGAGGAGCGCCAGCGCGCCTGGGCGGCGACCGATGTGATCCGGCCGTTCTCGAGACAGACGACGGGTTGGTGCAGCAGCGCGAACTCGCCGTCGTGCAGCGCGGCCCGCAGACGCGTGGCCAGCTCCGCCTTCCGTACGACGTCCTGCTGCATCTGCGGCGCGTACAACTCCACGCGGCCCTTGCCGGCCGCCTTGGCGCGGTACATGGCCAGGTCGGCGTTGCGCTGGATCTCGCCCGCGCCCAGGCCCGCCTCCGCGAAGGCGACGCCGATGGACGCGTTGACCCGGACATCGTTGCCGTCGATGAGATACGGCTGCGAGAGCGTGGCCCTGAGGCGGTCGGCGAGCTCCAGTATGTGACGTTCGCGGGAGGCGCGGTCACGGGTACCGTCCCCGACGATCAGGGCCGCGAACTCGTCGCCGCCCAGGCGGGCCGCGGTGTCGCCCTGGCGGACGCCGTCCTGGAGTCTGCGGGCGGCCTGGACGAGCAGTTCGTCCCCGGCCTGGTGCCCGATCGTGTCGTTGACCGCCTTGAAGCCGTCGAGGTCGATGAAGAGGACGGCCGTACCGGCGAGTGCGGCACCCCGGTCGGAGGCGCGCCGGCCGGACAGGGCCTGCTGGACGCGCTGGGTGAACAGGGCGCGGTTGGGCAGGTCGGTGAGCGGGTCGTGTTCCGCGTTGTGCTGGAGCTGCGCCTGCAGGCGCACTCTTTCGGTCACGTCCCGGCTGTTGAAGATCAGGCCGCCGTGGTGGCGGTTGACGGTGGACTCGACATTGAGCCAGCCTCCCCCACTCTCGGCTTCGCTCGAGCGGGAGGTACCCCCACCCCCGGCCCTGAAGCGGCACTCGATGCGCGTGGTGGGTTCTTCGAGCGGGCTGGCGGCGAGGAAGCGGCGCACCTCGTGCACCACGCAGCCCAGATCCTCCGGGTGGATGAGATCGGCCAGTTCCGTACCCACGAGGTCCTCGGCGGGACGGCCGTAGACCCCGGCGGCGGCCGGGGAGACGTACCGGAGGATGCCGTTGGGTGCGGCGATCATGATGACGTCGCTTGAGCCCTGCACCAGGGAGCGGAAGTGGTTCTCCTTCTGCGCCAGTTCCTGGGTGAGGGTGATGTTGTCGAGCAGCATGATGCCCTGGCGCACCACGAGGGCGAGCACGACCGTGCCGCCGGTGAGGAGCACCACGCGGTCGACGCTGCGGCCGTTGAGGACGTTGTAGAGGATCCCCAGGGTGCAGACCGCGGCGGCGAGATACGGCGTGAGGGCGGCCAGCGAACCGGCGATGGGCCGGGCGGCCGGATACCGGCTGTGATCACCTCCCTGCGGAGGTGTGTGGTGGTGGCCGCCGCCACGCTGTCCGGGCAGGTGCTCGTGCACCACGCGCGTGTGCCCCTCGTCCTCCGGTTGCCCGTGCCGCGGTGCGGACCAGGGGGCGTAAGCCAGGAGCAGCGAGCCGGCGAACCATCCCGCGTCCAGCAACTGGCCGGAACGGTAGGTGTGGTGGAGCAGCGGTGAGGTGAACAGGGCGTCGCACATCACGGTCAGGGCGAGCGCGCCGATCGCGGTGTTCACGGCGGTGCGGTTGCCCGAGGAGCGCCGGAAGTGCAGCGCGAGCACCATGCTGACCAGGGCGATGTCCAGCAGCGGGTAGGCCAGCGACAGCGCGGTGTGCGCCACGCTCGATCCCTCGGACTTCGCCGCCTGGGCGAGCGCGAGGCTCCACGACAGCGTCAGCAGCGAGCCGCCGATCAGCCAGGCGTCTAGGCCCAGGCAGACCCAGCCCGCCTTCGTCACCGGCCGTTTGGCGAGGACCAGCAGGCCCACGATGGCGGGCGGTGCGAAGCAGAGGAAGAACAGGTCGGCGTAGCTGGGGCTGGGCACGGGCTGTCCGAGGATCACCTCGTACCACCCCCAGACCAGGTTGCCGAGGGCTGCCATCGCCGAGGAGAGTGCGAACAGCAGCCAGGCGGGCCGAAACCGGATGCGCCGGCTTCGGGCGTAGAGAAAGCAGGACACGGCCGCGGCGGCCGCCGCGGCGCTCAGACCGAAGTCGCCCATGATCAGCGCGACTTGGCGCGAGCCCCAGCCGAGCGCGGAACCGACGGCGTATCCCGCGCACACCAGGGCCAGTGACAGTTGGAGGACCGGGCGCGACCCGCCGCCGGGGGACGGTGGCCGGGCCAGCAGCGCCCGCGCCGGGCGCCGCGCGCGCAGCGCTCCGTCGAGGGTGGTCGTGGTGGGCAGCGGCGAGGTCACCGGGCCCTCCCGGTCCGCGCCGCTCCGGGGTCCCGGGGGTCCCGGTGCGCCGGGTGCGCATGCCTCCTGTGGCTGCTGTGCGTGCGGTGGTGATGGCTGTGGTGATTGACGTGATGGCCGCGTCTGCGCGCGGCGGTGCCCCAGGGTCGCCGCCGGCGGCCTCGCCGCGTCGGATCGTTCGTCCATAGGCCGTGCATCGCCCGTCGCCCCCCTCACAGTCTGAAATGTCCATCCCCGGCGCCGAACGGTGCGCGGCGCATCCCCTGTCGGGACGATACACCAGTCTCGTCACTCAGGGACATAGCTTCTCTACGCTCCGTGACGACCAGCGGCGATGTGGGCACGTACCGCTTTCGAAGGACTGCGGAGGGTACTCGAATCGGATTACATGCCCGTTTCGTCCGGCTCCTGTGCGCTCGCGGCATCCGTCGGCCGTATGCCGGTCGCGCCTGTCGTAAGGATCACGTTCCGCAGCGGCTCGTGGTTCACGAAACGGCTCAACTGGTCCGTGAGAAGCCGCTTGGCGCGCGGCAGGAAGGCGGATGTGGGCCCGCCGACGTGGGGGCTGATGAGCACGCCGGGCGCGCGCCACAGGGGGTGTTCGCGGGGCAGCGGTTCGGGGTCGGTGACGTCGAGGGCGGCGCTGATGCGGCGGCTCTCCACTTCGGCGAGCAGGGCTTTGGTGTCGACGACCGCGCCGCGGGCGACGTTGACGAGGAGCGCGCCGTCCTTCATCCGGGCCAGGAAGTCGGAGTTGACCAGGTGGCGGGTGTTTTCGGTCAGGGGCGTGGACAGGATGACGACATCCGCCTCGGGCAGCAGGGCGGGCAGTTCGGTGAGCGGGTGCACCAGGCCGCGCGCCGTGGTGCGCTCAGAGCGCGCGACGCGCGCCACCCGCGCGAGCTCAAAAGGCGCGAGCCGGTCCTCGATGGCGGCGCCGATCGAGCCGTATCCCACGATGAGCACGTTCTTGTCGGCCAGCGCCGGCCGGAACCCGCCGAGCCATTCGCCCCGTTCCTGCGCCCGCACGAAGTCGGGGACACCGCGCAGTGAGGCGAGGATCAGGGTGAGCGTGAGCTCGGCGGTGCTCGCTTCATGTACCCCGCGCGCGTTGCACAGCCGTACGCCGGGACGCAGGTGCCTCAGCCCCGACTCGACGTGGTCAATACCGGCGGACAGGGTCTGCACGACCTGGACGGACGTCATCTCAGGCAGTGGGCGCTGTCCGATCGCGGGCGCCTTCATATAGGGCACCACGTAGTAGACGCAGTCGGCAGGGTCCGCGGGGAAGTCCTCACCACCGTCCCAGAAACGGTAGTTCGGCCCTTCCGGGAGCCCTTCGATCTCTTCCGGCGGGATGGGCAGCCACACGTCAGCAGTCATGCCAGGAGGCTAGGGCCTGTCCGGCGGATCCGGTCGGAGGAAAGCGGCGGTGCCTGATCGGCGCAGGTGAGCGGGGCGATGGGGGTACCTCCCGCGCGAGCCGAGCGAAGCCGGTTCGAGCGTGGGGGAGCGTGCAGCTGCAAGGCGGAGGAGGGAGTCATGGCTGAGCCATGGCGACTGACGACAACGCGGCAGATGTGCGTGCCATGCCCCGCGTCTCCGGCAGGATCCGCCGGGCAGGCCCTAGGTCAGGGGTGCGAGGGCGCAGAGGTTAGGTTGGGGGCTCGGGAGAGGGAGGGTTACGGGCAGGTGGAGCGCAGGACGATCGGTGCGGCGGCGCTCGTGGTGGGGGCCGTCGGACTCGGGTGCATGCCGATGAGCTGGGCGTACAGCGGCTCGCGGCAGCGGGGCGACGAGTCGCTCAGGGCCGTGCACCGGGCGCTCGATCTGGGCTCGAACCTGCTCGACACGGCCGATATGTACGGCCCGTTCACCAATGAGCTGCTGCTGGGGCGGGTGCTGAAGGAGCGCCGCGAGGACGCCTTCGTGTCGACGAAGGTCGGCCTGCTGGTCGGCGAGCAGCACGTGGTGGCCAACGGGCGGCCGGGCTATGTGAAGCGGGCGTGCGACGCGTCGCTGCGGCGACTGCAAACCGACTACATCGACCTCTACCAGCTGCACCGAGCGGACCCGGAGGTTCCGGTCGAGGAGACCTGGGGCGCGATGGCGGAGCTGGTCCAGGCCGGAAAGGTGCGGGCGTTGGGGCTGTGCGCGGTGGGCGCGCGCTCCGGGCGGCGGCCGGGGGCCCGGCTGCACGACGCGACGGTCCGACAGCTGCAGCGGGTGCAGCAGGTCTTCCCGGTGAGCGCGGTGCAGGCGGAGCTGTCGGTGTGGTCGCCGGAGTCGCTGGAGACACTGCTGCCGTGGTGCGAGGCGCGCGGCGTCGGTTTCCTGGCGGCGATGCCGCTCGGCAACGGCTTCCTGACCGGCACGCTGACCCCCGGCGAGGGCTTCGAACCGGACGACGTCCGGGCCCGTCACCCCCGCTTCACGGCCGAGATGATGGCCGCGAACCAGCCGATTGTGGCCGGTCTGCGCCGGGTGGCACACCGCCACGGCGAGGACATCACGCCCGCCCAGGTTTCCCTGGCGTGGGTGCTGGCCCAGGGACGGCATGTGGTCGCGGTACCGGGCGCCAAGCAGGAGCGCTGGGTGGCGGAGAACGCGGCGGCGGCCGGGGTGGGGCTCACGGTGCGGGACCTGGCGGAGGTGGCGGAGCTGCCGGGGGCACAGGGGTCCTGGGACTGAAAACGGCGGGGTTACGGACGCCGGGTTGCGGACGTCGGGTCGCCAACGTCGGGTGCGGACGTTTCGGGATGTGCTGGTGCCGATGTCCGGAGCTTGGTCGGCCGGGCGGTGATTCGGGATTGGTTGATCGGGAACCTGTGGGGCGCGAGCGGTGTATGACAAGTAGAACTCGCCGCGTCGAAGGGACCATGATCGTGCAACATCGAGCTGTGGCGGCCGTATTGGCCGCGGCCACACTCCTGCTGACGGCCGGCTGCTCGTCCGACGACGGTGGCTCGGGATCGTCGGCCGGCGAGGAGAGCGCGTCAGCGGGTGGTACGAGCCCGCAGTCCTCGCCCTCGGGACAGGCCGCCGAGGCGACCCCGCCCGCGAAGGGCTCGGTGAAGGTCGTGCGCACGGTCACCGAGGACCTGAACACCCCGTGGGGCCTGGCCCCGCTCCCCGACGGCGACCTGCTGGTCTCCTCACGCGACGAGGCCACGATCACCCGGGTCGACACGGAAACGGGCAAGAAGACCGAGCTGGGCGAGGTGCCCGGGGTGTCCCCGGCGGGAGAGGGCGGCCTCATGGGCCTCGCGCTCTCCCCGGACTACGCCTCGGACCACATGGTCTACGCATACTTCACCTCCGCCTCGGACAACCGCATCGTCCGCATGCTGTACGAGGAGGGGAAGCCGTCCGGCGAGCAGCTCGGCGCGCCCGACACGATCTTCCGGGGCATCCCCAAGGGCTTCATCCACAACGGCGGCCGGATCGCCTTCGGCCCGGACAAGATGCTGTACGCGGGCACGGGCGAGAGCGGTGAGAAAGGCCTGTCCCAGGACAAGGAATCCCTCGGCGGCAAGATCCTCCGCCTGACCCCGGAGGGCGACCCGGCGCCGGGCAACCCGTTCTCGAACTCGCCCGTCTACTCCTACGGCCACCGCAATGTGCAGGGTCTCGCCTGGGACTCCAAACAGCGCCTGTTCGCCGCGGAGTTCGGCCAGGACACCTGGGACGAGCTGAACGCGATCAAGCCGGGCGACAACTACGGCTGGCCGGAGGCCGAGGGCAAGTCCGACAACTCCGCCTACCACAACCCCATAGCCCAGTGGGGCACGGACGACGCCTCCCCCAGCGGCATCGCCTACGCCGAGGGCTCCGTCTGGATGGCGGGCCTGAAGGGAGAACGCCTCTGGCGCGTCCCCCTGAAGGGCACGGAGGCCTCGGCCGACCCCCAGGCCTTCCTCGAAGGCGAGTACGGCCGACTGCGCACGGTGGTCTCAGCGGGCGGCGACAAGCTGTGGCTGGTGACCAGCGAGACCGACGGGCGCGGCTCCCCGTCCGGCGGCGACGACCGGATCCTGGAGGTGCAGGTGAAGTAGGCCCGCCTCTCACTCCCCGGCGGCGGACTCCGCGTCGTCCTCCTCCGCCGTCGGCTGCCGTACGACGACCTTCCCGGACGCAAGATCTATCGGCCCGCGCCCCGGATCCCCGTCCCCGACATCCTCCCGGGTCAGCTCCAGCCGGTTCTGCTCGTCACGGGTGTGCTTGCGGCCCGGAGCAAAGAGCTCCTCGAACATGTTGAACACGGCGCCTCCTGCCGGTCCCTTGCAGCGTACGCCGCACCGCATACCGGGGGTGGGGCGCGAGAGCGACTTCCCGTCGCCGTGAACCGGGCATGGTGCGCCTCACCTCGCCGCCGGAGCCGAGGTGAGGTCGGGGGCGAACAACCCCAGCCGATGCGCCACCGCCGCCGCCTCTCCCCTGCCCGAGACGTCGAGTTTGGACAGGATGTTGGAGACGTGGACGCTGGCGGTTTTCGGGGAGATGAAGAGTTCCTCGGCGATCTGGCGGTTGGTGCGGCCGGCGGAGACCAGGCGCAGGACGTCGCGTTCCCGGCCGGTGAGGCCGAGGGCGTCGGCGGGGTCGGCGGGGGCGAGCTGCTGGGCGGGGGTGTGGGTCAGGGGGAGGCGGGCGCGCTGGGCGAGCAGGGCGGTCGCGTCGGCCAGTGAGCGGGCGCCGAGGTGGTCGGCGACGGCATGGGCGAGACGGAGCAGCTCGGCGGCCCGGTCGCGTTCGTCCTCGCCGCCGGACGGCAGCAGGGCCTCGGCGAGGCGGTACCGGACGCGGGCGAGATCGTAGGGCCGGTCGAGGCATTCGAAGGCGGCGACGACCTCGGACCAGTCGTCCGGGGTGCTGCGCGCCTCGGCCCGCAGCAGTTCGGCGCGGACCCAGCGTTCGTACGCCTGCCACACGGGGACGTTCGCAGCCAGGGACTTGGCGGCGGTGCGGATGCGGTCGAGGATCTCGGACCGGCCCGCATCGACGGTGGGCAGGCCGCGTGCGTCGGCCTCCGCGGTCGCGGCGATGAGGAGCACGGGCCAGGCGTAGCGCTGGGTGCCGGGTGGGAAGCCGGTGTCCAGGACGCGCTCAGTTTCGGCGCGGGCGTCGAGGAGGCGGCCCTCGGCGACGGCGATGCCGATCGCGAGGCGGACCAGCGGCAGCTCGTGCTGGGGCACCTTGTCGTGGGTGCCGAAGTGGCCGCGGGCCGCGGACAGTTGGCGGCCGGCCTCGGCCAGGTCACCGCGGGCGAGTGCGAGCAGGGCATGGGTCTTGGCGCGGAAGCCGCGGGGCCTGGCGCTCTGGCCGACGCGCTCCGAGGCGTCGGCGGCTTCGGCGGCCTCGGTCCACCGGCCCAGAGAGTGGAGGGAGTCGGCGAGGTTGCCCCACACCCAGGCCTCGGTGTCCGGCAGGCCCAGTCCCCGGGCGAAATCGACGCCTTCCTGGAGCACGGCGACGGCCTCCTGCGAGCGGCCTATGCCTTCCAGGTGGGAGGGCAGGTTCACAAAGGCGCGGCCCATCACGGAGACGTCGCCGAGCGTGGCCACCTGCTCCTTGACCCGGTACACCTGGGCCAGGCCGGGCTCGATGTCACCGGAGTCGACCATGAGCCCGCCGAGGGTCAGCCGTGCGTTCATCTCGATGTCGCGGGCGCCGACCATGCGGGCGTACTCCACGGCGCGTTCGGCGGCGGTGAGCGCGTCGGGGCCCGGGTTGTGCAGCATCGACCAGTTGGCGACCGAGGAGAGGACCTCGGCATGCACTTCGGAGGGCGGCAGGCCGCGTACCAGGCTCTGGGCGGTGGCCAGTTCCTGCCATCCGTCGCCGCGGCCGAGGGCCTGGATCAGCCGGGCCCGCTGGTTCCAGAACCAGGCGGCGCGCAGGGAGTCTCCCTCGTCCTCCAGCAGCCGAATGGCTCGCTTGGTGATCTTCAGGGCGCGTTCCCGCTCCCCGCACAGCCGCCCGGCGACGGCGGCCTCGGCCATCAGGTCGAGGGAGCGCAGCGGGGTGGTGGCGGGGTCGCAGCCGCAGGGTGGATAGACCTCGGTGTAGTCGACGGGGCGCAGCGTGGCCCGGATCTCCGCGGGGGCGGTGTCCCACAGCTCCATCGCCCGTTCCAGCAGCCGCAGTTGTTCGGAGTAGGCGTGCCGGCGGCGGGCCGTGACGGAGGCGGCGAGGACAGCGGGCAGGGCCTTGGCGGCGTCATGGGCGTGGTACCAGTAGCTGGCCAGGCGCATGACCCGCTCGTCGGCGGGGACCAGCGTGGGGTCGGCCTCCAGGGCTTCGGCGTAGCGGCGGTTGAGCCGGGAGCGCTCGCCGGGCAGCAGATCGTCGCCGACGGCCTCGCGGACCAGGGAGTGACGGAAGCGGAAGCCGTCCCTGTCGGGGGCGGCGCTGAGGATGTTGGCGTTCACGGCGGCCCGCAAGGCCTCGATCAGGTCGTCCTCGGCGAGCCCGGCGATGGCGGCGAGCAGCCGGTACTCCACGGCGGAGCCGCCTTCGGCGACGATCCGGGCGACGCGCTGGGCGCTCTCGGGCAGGCCCTCGACCCGGACCAGGAGCAGATCGCGCAGGGAGTCCGTGAGCCCGGTGCGACAGCCCTCGGCGGCGGAGACGGCGAGTTCCTCCACGAAGAAGGCATTGCCGTCGGAGCGCTGGAAGATCTCGTCGACCTGGGCGGGATCGGGCTCGGCGGCGAGGATGCCGGCGATCTGGCGGCTCACTTCCTCGCGGCTGAAGCGGCCGAGTTCGATACGGCGGACCGTGCGCAGCCGGTCGAGTTCGGCGAGCAGGGGGCGCAGCGGATGGCGGCGGTGGATGTCGTCGGAGCGGTAGGTGGCGAGGACGACGAGGCGGCCGGTGCGCAGCGTGCGGAAGAGGTAGGCGAGGAGGTGGCGGGTGGAGGCGTCGGCCCAGTGCAGGTCCTCCAGCGCGACGACGACGGTGTGGTCGGCGGCGACGCGCTCCAGCAGGCGTGCGGTGAGTTCGAAGAGGCGGGCCATGGCCTCCTCGTCGTCCCGGCCCGTGGCCCGGGCGGTGGATGTCTCGCCCAGCTCGGGCAGCAGCCGGGCCAGTTCCTCCTCCTGTCCGGCGGCGGCCGCGGCCAGTTCGTCGGGCAGGGCGCGGCGCAGGGCGCGCAGGGCGGCGGAGAAGGAGGCGAAGGGCAGTCCGTCGGCGCCGATCTCGACACAGCCGCCGAGCGCGACGACCGCGCCCTGCCGGCACGCCGCGGTGGCGAACTCCTCGACGAGCCGTGTCTTGCCGACCCCAGCCTCACCGCCGATCAGTAACGCCTGCGGCTCTCCCCCAGTGCCAATAGCCTGGGAGGTGCCCCCAGCAGCGGCGCCGGCGAGCGCGTCGTTCAGCATGTCCAGCTCGTCACCACGGCCGACGAAGACGGGACTTACGGACCTGGTCTCCACAGCCCCGAGCATCGCACGGGGGTCCGACAACGCGGCACCGGTTTTCTCCGGGGTGCTCGTCGCGTCAGCGGTCTGGGCCGGAGTGCGAGCGAGGGCCGTACCGCTGGTCGGTACGGCCCCTCCACCACCGCCCTCCCCCGCGCTCATGCGACCCGGGCGAACCGGTGCCGGCGCGGGCGGTGCGTATGGCTGTCCGGCTCGGCGGTGCGCCGGGCCGCATCGCGGCGGGCGGCGCGGCGAGCGCGGACGACCTCGCGGGCCAGCCGCTCCTGCTCTGCCTGGCGGATGAGCTCGGCGGAGCGGAACTGCTGCATCTCGTACTCGTACATGGTGTCTCCCCTGGTGAGCCTCGGTTTCGGGTCTCGCTTTCCGCGATGCCTCTACCTTCGTCTGCCAGGGGGGTCCGCCACATCGGGAGAGTTCCGCATCTTCGGCGGTGGGCGGTGCCTTAGACGTGCGTGAGGGGCCCCAGGAACTCCGTAAGGTGCTTACGGATGCCCTAAGACCCCTCAGGACCTGCGGTGGTTCAGCCGGCGGACGGCACTCCGAGCCAGACGCCGGTGTACTTGAGGACCGCGAGGAGCAGGCCGATGACGCCGAGCGAGACGCCCGCCCAGGAAACCGACTTGATCCAGACCGGCTGCGGCTTGCCCGGGACGCCGAACGCCGGACGGGCGAGGACCGCGACGCCGACGAGCAGCGCGACCAGCGCGAAGGTCCCGGCCCACAGCGCGGTGGCCTCCCAGGCGTCGCCGTAGACCGACTGGAGCTGCGTGGCGACGCTCGCGCTCTGCGAGGCCTGCATCTCCAGCTGGCCGTTGATCTCCACACGCGCCGAGGCCACCGTGCCGACCCAGCTGCCGGTCAGCGAGACCAGGCCGAGCGCGGCGGCGACGATGGCGCCGGCGCCCTGGCCCACTCCGGACGACTCCTTCACCTGCGCCACGGGCAGCTCGTCACCGTCCTCGTCCTCGGCGGACTCGATGTCGGACGGCTCGGCCGTGCCCTCGGCCTCGGTCCCGGTCGCTTCGTCGGCCTTGGTGACGTCCACCTTCTCCTCGTCGGTCGTGGCCTCGGTGCCCGTCTCGACACCGGTTTCGTCGTCTGTCTTGGTTCCCATGCTGCGCACCGTACGGATCCTGTCTGAGAAGTCTCTTAATGATCGCTGTCAGCGGCACGCGCGCGTGCTTCACGCCATTCGGGGGCGAGGATCGACCACACCTCCAGGTCGTGCCTTACGCCACCATAGGGGTGCGCCTCCCGCCGTGTGCCGTCGCGGGTCATTCCGAGCCGCCGGGCCACATTCAGGCTCGGCTGGTTGCCCGAGGCGGCGACCCACTCGATCCGGTGAATGCCGCGCTCTTCGACCGCCCAGTCGATGAGGACGCGCATCGCCCGGGTGACCAGACCACGCCCGGTCCCGGCGGGCTCCAGCCAGCAGCCGACCTCGCAATTGCCGCTCGCGGCGTCGAAGTTGAGGAACAGCACGCCGCCCACGAGCTTGCCGTTCAGCCACAGCCCGTGCAGCGAGCGGGTGTCGGCGGCGCGCATCTCGGCGTACCGCTGGAGCATGGCGCGCGCGGACTCCACGTCCGTCTCCTGCGACCCGAAGTTGATGAACCGCCCGATGAACTCCCTGCCCCGCTCCAGGTGCGCGAAGAACTCCTCCGCGTGCCAGGGCTCCAGGGGCCTCAGCTCGGCGTCGTCACCCAGGGATATCGCGTACATCCTGATCCCGCTCCTTCTCCAGCTGCTCCACGACGTCGACGCCGGCGAGCCTCTCATGGGCGGCGCGGGACTCGGGCGGCTCGATGCTGATGCGCGGGAGGTACTTCTCCAGCGGGCGCGGCAGCCACCAGTTGGCGCCGCCGAGCAGGTGCATGAGGGCCGGCACCAGCAACGTACGCAGGACGAAGGCGTCGAGGGCGACCGCGGCGGCCAGCGCGATGCCGAACATGGCGATCACGCGGTCGCCGCTGAGCACGAAGGCGAGGAAGACCGAGATCATGATGACGGCGGCGGAGTTGATCACCCGGCTGGTCTCGGCGAGGCCGATCCGGACGGCCCGCCGGTTGTCGCCGGTCTCCAGCCACTCCTCGTACATCCGGCTGACCAGGAAGACCTGGTAGTCCATGGAGAGGCCGAACAGCACGGACACCATGATGACCGGCAGGAACGGCTCGATCGGTCCCGCCCGCCCCAGCCCCAGCAGCTCGCTCCCCCACCCCCACTGGAAGATCGCGACGACGACGCCGAACGCGGCGGCGACGGCGGCCACGTTCATCGCGGCGGCCTTCAGCGGGATGCCGACGGACCGAAAGGCGAGCAGGAGCAGCAGACAGCCGAGGCCGACGACGACCCCCACGAACAGCGGCAGCTTGCCGACGATGACCTCGGCGAAGTCGTCGTAGGCCGCCGTCACTCCGCCGACGTGCACATCCAGCGAGGTGCCCGTCTCGGCACGCGGCAGCACCTCGGTGCGCAGCCGGTCGACGAGGGCGCTGGTCGTCTGCGACTGCGGCGAGGACTGCGGGACGACGGTGAGATACGCGGTGTGGCCGCCGGAGCTGTAGGTCACCGGCGTGACGGCCGCGACGCCCTCGGTGGCGCGGAGGGTGGCGTCGAGGTTGTCGAGGGCAAGCTTTTGCTCGGCTCCGTCGACGGCGGTGACAAGGGTCAGCGGCCCGTTGACGCCGGGTCCGAAACCGTCCGCGAGCAGGTCGTACGCCTGCCTGGTCGTCGTCGCCTCGGGGTTGTTGCCCTGGTCGGAGGTGCCCAGGCGCAGCCCGAGCGTGGGCAGGGCGAGCAGCGTGATCACGGCGAGGGCGACCGCGCCGAGCTTCTTGGGGTGCCGTTCCACGAAGGCCGACCAGCGGGCCGCGAACCCGGTCGGCAGCTCGGGCTCGGGACCGTGCTCGGCGAGCCTGCGGCGCTCACGGCGGCTGAGCGCCCGCATGCCGATGAAGGACAGCAGGGCGGGCAGCAGGGTCACGGCGGCGGCGACCGTGAGGACCACGGTCAGCGAGGCGGCGATCGCGACGCCGTTGAGGAAGTTCAGCCGAAGGATCAGCATGCCCAGCAGGGCGATGCACACCGTGGCGCCCGCGAAGACCACCGCACGCCCGGTCGTCGCGACGGCGCTGGTGACCGACTCGGTGACGGACAGCCCGCGTTTCAGACCGCGGCGGTGCCGGGTCACGATGAAGAGCGCGTAGTCGATGCCGACGCCGAGCCCGATCAGCATGCCGAGCATGGGCGCGAAGTCGGCCACGGTCATGACATGCCCGAGCAGCACGATCCCGGCGTACGCCGTGCCGACGCTCACCAGCGCGGTGGCGATGGGCAGCAGCGAGGCGGCGAGCGAGCCGAAGGCGAGGAACAGCACGACCGCGGCGACCGCCACCCCGACGATCTCCGCGAGGTGCCCGCCGGACGACTCGGTCAGCGCGATGGCACTGCCGCCCAGCTCCACCTGAAGCCCGTCGGACCGCGCCGACTCGGCGGTGTCGACGACGGCCTGCGCCTCGGACCTGTCGATCGACTCGGCCGGGTCGTCGAAGGTGACGGTCGCGTAGGCCGTACGTCCGTTGCCGCTGATCTGCGCCGCGCCCTGGCCGGCGTACGGGCTGATCACGGTGGCCACGCCGGGCAGTTCCGCGATCTCGTTCAGGGTGCGGGTCATGGTCTGTTCGACGTCGGCGGCGCGGACGGTGCCGGACGCGGTGTGCCAGACCACGGTGTCGCTGTCGCCGCCGAGTTCGGGGAAGCCGTCCCGCAGCAGCTGGGTGGCGTGCCCGGACTCGGTGCCCGGGGCCTCGTAGTCGTTCGAGTACGCGGCCCCGGCGACGGCGGCGCCCGCGGTCACCCCGCCGAAAGCGAGGAGCCACAGCAGAACGGCGACCAGGCGGCGTCGGACACACCAGCGTGCGAGGGCTGCCACGAAACGTGCTCCCGGGGGTGGGGATTTGTGGATCTTTGACCGGGAACAGTCGTTCAGGACGTGAACGGCCCGCAAAGAACGTATGAGCAATGCGGGGACCACTCTTGCAGGCGGAAGTGATCGTTCATCGCGTTCGTGGGCTTATTCACAGGAGTGGGAGGCAGATCACAGGACAGTAACGGTCACTCTGTCACCTCAGTCGAACTGGTCGCCCAGCGCCATCACCATCGCCCCGATGATCAGCAGCCACAACGCCCTTCGGGTGCGCCCCCGGGACCCCAGGACCGACGCGAGCGCGCACACCAGCGCACCGAAGGCGTACGCCGCCGGAACGACCGTCGGCGCGGAGCCGCCGGCCCGGAGCGCCGACGCGGCCAGACCGGCGAGGGCGAGCAGCACCCCGGTCCCGGCCGCCGTCCAGCGGGCCCGCCGCACCTCCCGCAGGGAGTCCTCGGGGGTCTCGGATTCACCGCTTCCGTTCATGGCGGGCGAGCGTAGCGCCTCCGGCTGAGAAACCGGATGCGGGGCATTGGAGGCGGCTGTTAGCTTCCGAAGGTCCTCCGTCCTTCTCGCGGCACCTCGCCGCCGGCCCAAGCAGGTGCGTTGTTTGAGCGTCCGACCGAGCTCCTCCGTATCCCTCTCCGCTTCCCAGGACTCAAGGAGCCCGTTCACCGATGCCAGACATCACCCCGCCGACGATGCGGCCCTCGGATGAGGACCTCACCCAGCGGCTGACCCACGCCCGCTACCCGCGCAGCAACAGCTACGACGCCCGCTGGGTCATCGAGAACCAGATGGGCCCGAACGCGCTGTGGCTGCTGGAGTGGCTGGCCCCCGCCCTCGGCCTGGACACCCTCCGCCCCTGCGCCCGTGTCCTCGATCTCGGCTGCGGCCGGGCCATGACCTCGGTCTTCCTGGCCAGGGAGTACGACACCCAGGTCACCGCCGCCGACCTGTGGATCGACCCCCACGACAACGCCCGGCGGATCGCCGAGGCCGGTTTCGCCGACCGTGTGCTGCCCATGCGCGTCGAGGCGCACGACCTGCCGTTCGCCGAGGGCAGCTTCGACGCGATCGTGAGCATCGACGCGTATCAGTACTTCGGCACGAATGATCTGTATCTGCCCACGCTGACGCGGCTGTTGAAGCCCGGCGGGCGGATCGGTGTCGTCGTGCCCGCACTGCGCCAAGAGCCGGAGGGCACGGAGCCTCCGGCACATCTCAAGCCCTACTGGGAGCCCGACTTCTGGTGCTTCCACACCGCCGACTGGTGGCGACGGCACTGGACACGCTCCGGCGCCGTCGAGGTGGAGACGGCCGACTGGCTGGACGACGGCTGGCGGGACTGGCTGCTGTGGTGCGACGTGGTCGCCGAGGAGAGCCCCGAGGAGTTCCATCGCACGATGGCCCGCCGGGTCGGCGAGACGGTGCGGGTGGACGAGGGCCGCGCGCTGGGCTTCGTACGGCTCGTAGGGCGCCGCACGTAGGTAACCGCTGTAGGCAAGGCAACGGCCCCGGAGGAATTCACCCGTGCCTCCGGGGCCGTACTGCGTATGGGCTCAGCCCTCGCTGACGCCCAGCTTCTCCAGGATCAGCTCCTTGACGCGAGCCGCGTCCGCCTGACCCCGGGTCGCCTTCATGACCGCGCCGACCAGGGCGCCGGCCGCGGCGACCTTGCCGCCGCGGATCTTGTCCGCGATGCCGGGGTTGCCGGCGATGGCGTCGTCGACGGCCTGGCCGAGCGCGCCCTCGTCGGAGACGACCTTCAGACCGCGCTTGTCGACGACCTCGTCCGGGGTGCCTTCGCCCGCGAGGACGCTCTCGATGACCTGGCGGGCCAGCTTGTCGTTCAGGTCGCCCTTCGAGACCAGCCCGGCGACCCGCGCGACCTGCACCGGCGTGATGGCCAGTTCGTCCAGCGATGTGCCGGACTCGTTGGCGCTGCGGGCCAGTTCGCCCATCCACCACTTGCGGGCGGAGGCGGCGTCCGCGCCGGCGTCGATCGTGGCGACGATCGCTTCCAGCGCGCCGGCGTTGAGGATCGCCTGCATCTCGGTGGCCGAGATGCCCCACTCCTCGCGGAGCCGGTTGCGGCGCACCAGCGGCAGTTCGGGCAGCCCGGCGCGGATCTCCTCGACCCACTCGCGGGTCGGGGCGACCGGCACCAGGTCGGGCTCCGGGAAGTACCGGTAGTCCTCGGCCTCTTCCTTCACGCGGCCCGAGGTCGTCGACCCGGTGTCCTCGTGGAAGTGCCGGGTCTCCTGGATGATCGTGCCGCCGCCGCTGAGGACGGCCGCGTGCCGCTGGATCTCGTAGCGGGCCGCGCGCTCCACGGAACGCAGCGAGTTGACGTTCTTCGTCTCGCTGCGCGTGCCGAACTTGTCGGTGCTGTTCGGGCGCAGCGACAGGTTCACGTCGCAGCGCATCTGCCCCATCTCCATGCGGGCTTCCGACACACCGAGCGCCTTGATGAGCTCGCGCAGCTCACGGACGTACGCCTTCGCCACCTCGGGAGCTCGCTCGCCCGCGCCCTCGATCGGCTTGGTGACGATCTCGATGAGCGGGATGCCGGCGCGGTTGTAGTCGAGGAGCGAGTGCGAGGCGCCGTGGATACGGCCCGTCGCGCCGCCGACGTGCAGTGATTTGCCGGTGTCCTCCTCCATGTGGGCGCGCTCGATCTCCACGCGGAAGGTCTCGCCGTCCTCCAACTGCACGTCGAGATAGCCGTTGAAGGCGATCGGCTCGTCGTACTGGGAGGTCTGGAAGTTCTTCGGCATGTCCGGATAGAAGTAGTTCTTCCGGGCGAAGCGGCACCACTCGGCGATCTCGCAGTTCAGCGCGAGACCGATCTTGATCGCGGACTCGACGCCGGTCGCGTTGACGACCGGGAGCGCGCCGGGCATGCCGAGGCAGACCGGGCAGGTCTGGGTGTTCGGGTCGGCGCCGAGCGTGGTCGAACAGCCGCAGAACATCTTGGTCTTGGTGCCGAGTTCGACATGGACCTCGAGGCCCATGACGGGGTCGTACGACGCCAGCGCGTCCTCGTACGACACCAGGTCGGTCGTGGTGGTCACGGTGAAACTTCCCTCTCAGCCCAGCAGGACGTCGTCGTCGCCCAGCCGCTTCAGTTCGCGGTACAGGATGGCGAGGCCGGTGACGACCGCGACCGCGGAGACGGTGGCGTCGATCAGGACCAGCGTGTCCTTCTCGGCGCGGGCCTTCTTGAGCCGCTTGGCGACGCCGAACGCGCCGAACGCGGTGGTGGCGATCGACAGGTACGTACCGGACTTGGACTTCTTGAAGTCCTTGGCCTTGGACAGCTTGCTCACAGCGACGGTGCCTCCTCCAGAAGCGGGTGCCCCCACTTTTCCACGAAGGCGGCCTCGACGGCTGCCCCCACCTTGTACAGGCGGTCGTCCTGCAGCGCCGGGGCGATGATCTGCAGGCCGACCGGGAGGTTGTCCTCCGGCGCGAGACCGCAGGGCAGCGACATGGCCGCGTTGCCCGCCAGGTTGGTCGGGATGGTGCACAGGTCCGCGAGGTACATCGCCATCGGGTCGTCGGCACGCTCGCCGATCGGGAAGGCGGTGGTCGGCGTCGTCGGCGAGACGATCACGTCTACCTGCTCGAAGGCCTTCTCGAAGTCGCGCGTGATGAGCGTACGGACCTTCTGGGCGCTGCCGTAGTACGCGTCGTAGTAGCCGCTCGACAGCGCGTACGTGCCGAGCATGATCCGGCGCTTCACCTCGGGGCCGAAGCCCGCCTCACGGGTGAGGGAGGTGACCTCCTCGGCGGAGTGGGTGCCGTCGTCGCCGGTCCGCAGGCCGTAGCGCAGGCCGTCGAAGCGCGCGAGGTTGGAGGAGCACTCGGAGGGCGCGATCAGGTAGTACGCGGAGAGCGCCAGGTCGAAGGACGGGCAGTCCAGCTCGACGATCTCGGCGCCCAACTCCTTGAGCAGAGCCACGGACTCGTCGAAGCGCTGGATGACACCGGTCTGGTAGCCCTCACCGCGGAACTGCTTGACGACGCCGACGCGCATGCCCTCGACGCTGCCGTTGCGGGCGGCCTCGACGACCGGCGGGACCGGGGCGTCGATCGAGGTGGAGTCCATCGGGTCGTGCCCGGCGATGACCTCGTGCAGCAGCGCCGCGTCCAGGACCGTACGGGCGCAGGGCCCGCCCTGGTCGAGGGAGGACGAGAACGCGACCATGCCGTACCGCGAGACGGCCCCGTACGTCGGCTTCACACCGACCGTGCCGGTGACGGAGGCCGGCTGGCGGATGGAGCCGCCGGTGTCGGTACCGATGGCGAGGGGGGCCATGTGCGCGGCCAGCGCGGCGGAAGAGCCGCCGCCCGATCCGCCGGGAATCCTGGTGAGGTCCCAGGGGTTGCCGGTGGGCCCGTAGGCGCTGTTCTCGGTGCTCGACCCCATGGCGAACTCGTCCATGTTGGTCTTGCCGAGGATGACGACGTCGGCGGCCTTCAGCCGCTTGGTGAGCGTCGCGTCGTACGGCGGGATCCAGCCCTCGAGGATCTTCGAGCCGACGGTGGTCGGGATGCCCTGGGTGGTGAAGATGTCCTTCAGGGCCAGGGGAACACCGGCCAGGGGCCCGAGCTTCTCGCCCTTCGCCCGCTTCTCGTCGACGGCGCGGGCCTGGGCCAGCGCGCCCTCGCGGTCGACGTGCAGGAAGGCGTGCACCTTCTCGTCGACGGCCTCGATACGGGCCAGGTGGGCCTCGGTGACCTGCACCGCGGTGAGCTCACCGGAGGCGATCCTCGCGGCGGTCTCGGCGGCGGTGAGCTTGATGATGCTGTTGTCCGTCATGGTGGTCTTAGTCCTCCCCCAGGATCTGCGGCACCTTGAAACGCTGCTGCTCCTGGGCCGGGGCGCCGGAAAGCGCCTGCTCGGGGGTGAGCGACGGACGGACCTCGTCCGCCCGCATGACGTTCGTCAGCGGAAGCGGGTGCGAGGTCGGCGGTACGTCTTGGTCGGCGACCTCACTGACGCGTGCGACCGCGCCGATGATGTCGTCCAGCTGTCCCGCGAAGTGCTCGAGCTCTTCGGGCTTCAGCTCCAGACGCGCCAGCCGTGCGAGGTGGGCGACCTCCTCGCGCGTGATGCCAGGCATGCAGCGATCCTCTGGGGTGAGTGCGTGTGGTTTGGCCCAATCCTATGGGGCAGGGGGCCATGACCGTGAAACGGTTTCGGTAGCGCCCCGATAGGGGCGCGGGGAACTGCGCGACAAGCCACGACGGCGCAGCAGCCGCCCACGGCGAGGACGCACTCGGCGATGACGCGCTAGTCGGCCGCAGGCAACGCCGCCCGCGGCCGCTGCCACCCCCGCGACCCCCGCGCCCGCAACCACGCCGTCGTCTCCTCGGCAGGCATCGCGGCCGCGACCAACCACCCCTGAACCGCGTCACAGCGCAGATCCCGCAGCCGCTCCCACGTCTCGTCGTCCTCGACGCCTTCCGCCACCACGAGCAGCCCCAGCGAGTGGGCGAGATCCACCGTGCACCGCACGATCTCCGCGTCCTCGGCATCGACGGCCAGCCGCGCGACGAAGGAACGGTCGATCTTCAGCTCGCTCACCGGCAACCGCCGCAGATGCACCAGCGACGAGTACCCGGTGCCGAAGTCGTCCAGCGACATCTTCACGCCGTGCCCGGTCAGCCCGGCGAGGGTGTCCGCGGCCCGCTGCGGATCCTCCAGAAGCACATGTTCCGTTATCTCGAGCTGGAGCGAGCCCGCCGGGACGCCGTGCCGGGCGAGCCGCGCGGCCACCGAACCCGCGAACCCGGGGGTGTGCACGTCGCGCGGGGACACGTTCACCGCGACGGGCACGTACAGCCCCTGCGCCCGCCACCGCGCGACCTGCGCGAGCGCTGTGTCCAGCACGTACTCCGTCAGATGCGGCATCAGCCCGGACGACTCGGCGATCGCTATGAACTCGTCCGGCGGCACCCTCCCGCGCTCCGGGTGCACCCAGCGGACCAGCGCCTCGAGACCGGCGACCTGTCCGTCGAAGCGGACCTTGGGCTGGTAGTGCAGCTCCACCTCGTGCGCGTCGAGCGCGCGCCGCAGATCGCCCAGCAGGCCGAGGCGGTCCGGGGTGTTGGAGTCCCGCTTGGACTCGTAGACCTCCACGCCCGTACGGTCCCGCTTCGCCTGGTACATCGCCACGTCCGCCCGGCGCAGCAGACCCTCCGCGTCGAGGGCGTGGTCGGGGAAGACGGCGACTCCGGCGCTGGCCTCCAGGACGAGGGTGAGTCCGTCGAGGTCGAGCGGTGAGCTGAGCGCGGCGACCAGGCCCCGGGCCATCCGGGTCGCGGACGTGGTGGAGTCGGCGACCGGCAGTAAGACGGCGAACTCGTCCCCGCCGAGCCGCGCGGCCTCCGCCCCACGCGGCAGCGCCACCCGCAGCCGGTCGGCTATCTGCAGCAGCAGCCGGTCACCGGCGAGATGACCGAGCGTGTCATTGACCGAACGGAAGCGGTCGAGGTCGATCAGCATCAGTGCGGACCGTGCGCCGATGCGCTCGGCGTCGTCCAGCGCGGTCCAGATGCGCTCGAGCAGCCACTGCCGGTTGGGCAGCCCGGTGAGCGGGTCGCGCAGCTGCTCCTCGGCGCGGGCCCGGGCTATCCAGAGGGTGAAGTCCAGGGCGATGAGCGGGATCGAGAACAGCGGCAGCAGCACCGGCTTGGCCACGGCCACGACACACACCAGCGGTGCGATGCCGAGCAGCGCGACCGTGACCATGCCCTGTCTGACCAGGGCGGTGCGGGCGACCGTGGGCAGGCCGCCGGTGCGCGGGGCGTGCAGATACCAGAGCAGGGTGCGGGTGACCGCGAGGTAGGCGACCGCGACGAGGATGACTTCGGGGGCGGTGTAGAAGGTCCAGGTGTCGGGGTTCCAGGGGGTCTCGACGGACGGCACCCGGCCGAACGCGGCCAGGACCAGGGCGCCGGCGCCGATGCCGAGGATGTCCACCGCGCCGTGCAGCAGGCCCTGCCGCCAGCGGTTGCGGCGGGCGACGCCGACCAGGACGACGACGGTGAGGCTGACCATTCCGGCGGGCACCCAGCCGTAGAGCATCAGGACGGCGAGGGTGAGGGCGGCGCCGGAGCCGGTGCCGCCCCACCAGCGGGCGCGGCCGAGGGCGACCAGGTGGCCCACGATGATGCCGGTCAGCACGGCGAGCGACCAGCCGACGGCGCCGGACGGGAAGAGGGCGTGGTCCAGGGTGAACGCGCGGAAGAAGCCGCCGCCCAGGACGAATCCGGCCGCCGTCATGACCGCAGCGGGCAGTGCGGGCCAGGAGGTGTGCCGTTCCGCGTCGGTGCCCGGCAGTGCGCTGTGCGACCGGTCGGCGGTGAGCTGTGCGGTGTTCATCGCGTCGGCCGCGGGACGCTGCCCGGCGGTGCGCTCCCCCGTGCCCGGACGCTCCCCGGACCGCCCGCCCCATCGGCTCGCCTGCCATGCGTCGGTGACCCGGCGCAGGCGCAGCCGCGAGTATGGGGCGGCGCTCTCGGTCGGTTCCATTCCCGTCCCTCTCACAGCCGGCGGTGCCCACGCCACGCGGCCCGGTGCCGGACATCCCTCAGCGGCGCCGCGTCAGAAAACCCTTCCCCTCGCCCGTCAAGGCCCTCTCTGAGCAAGGGGATGCCCCAACCGCAGCTGGGCACGGCAGGCGCACCCCTCAACAGTAGGCCGCAGAAGGCTTCCACGGGCAGCGGTCGTCGACGGTTGCCCGATTGCGCCCCGGCCACCCGTATCCATCTGGTATGCGCCGATCGGGTGGCCTTCAACCGCTACTCCTCTGCCGGGAGGGCGACTTCGGCGGCTGCGTCCGGGCCTTGTTCCAACAGGACGGTGAATCCGTCCTCGTTCAGAACCGGCACCTTGAGCTGCATCGCCTTGTCGTACTTCGAACCAGGATTGTCACCCACAACGACGAAAGACGTCTTCTTCGAAACAGAACCGGTCACTTTGGCTCCCCGGACCTGAAGCGCTTCCTTGGCTCCGTCCCGTGTGAATTGTTCGAGCGTTCCGGTGACGACGACGGTGAGTCCTTCCAGGGGACGCGGGCCCTCGTCCTCGCCGGACCCCTCTTCCTCCATCCGGACACCTGCAGCCTTCCACTTACGGATGATCTCTTGGTGCCACTCCTCGGCGAACCATTCCTTGAGGGAGGCGGCGATGATCGAGCCGACGCCGTCGGTGTTCGCCAGCTCCTCCTCCGTGGCCTGCTCGATACGGTCGATCGAGCGGAAGTTGCGGGCCAGCGCCTCGGCGGCGACCGGGCCGACATGACGGATCGACAGGCCGGTGAGGATTCGGGCGAGCGGGCGCTGCTTGGCCGCGGCGATGTTCTCCAGCATCGCGGTCGCGTTCTTCTTCGGCTCGCCCTGCTGGTTGGCGAAGACCGTGGCGATCTTCTCCTCGCCGGTCTTCGGATCGCGCTTGGGCAGGCCGCTGTCCTGGTCGAGGACGTACGCCTTGATGGGCAGCAGCTGCTCGATGGTGAGGTCGAACAGGTCGCCCTCGTCGGCGAGCGGCGGCTGGGCGGGTTCCAGCGGCTTGGTGAGCGCGGCGGCGGCGACATAGCCGAAGTGCTCGATGTCCAGCGCCTTGCGGCCGGCGAGGTAGAAGAGGCGCTCGCGCAGCTGCGCGGGGCAGGTGCGGGCGTTCGGGCAGCGCAGGTCGACGTCGCCCTCCTTCATCGGCCGCAGTGCCGTACCGCACTCGGGGCACTCGGCCGGCATCTCGAACTCGCGCTCGCTGCCGTCGCGCAGGTCGGCGACCGGGCCGAGGATCTCCGGGATGACGTCACCGGCCTTGCGCAGCACCACCGTGTCACCGATGAGGACGCCCTTGGCCCTGACGACGTCCTGGTTGTGCAGGGTGGCGAACTCGACCTCCGAGCCCGCCACCGTCACCGGTTCGACCTGGGCGTACGGCGTGATCCGGCCCGTACGGCCCACGCCCACGCGGATGTTGATGAGCTTGGTGTTGACCTCTTCCGGCGCGTACTTGTACGCGATCGCCCAGCGCGGCGCGCGGGAGGTGGAGCCGAGCCGGCCCTGGAGCGGGATCTCGTCGAGCTTGACGACCACGCCGTCGATCTCGTGCGCCACGGAGTGGCGGTTCTCGCCGTAGTGGGCGATGAACTCCCTTACGCCGTCCAGGCCATCGACCACCTTGTTGTGCGTGGAGGTGGGCAGGCCCCAGCTCTTCAGCAGGTCGTACGCCTGGGAGAGGCGGGTCAGGCCCTCGAAGCCCTCCAGGGCGCCGATGCCGTGGACCACCATGTGGAGCGGCAGGGTGGCCGTGACCTTGGGGTCCTTCTGGCGCAGCGAACCCGAGGCGGAGTTACGGGGGTTGGCGTACGGCTTCTCACCGGCGGCCACGCGGCGTGCGTTGAGGTCCTGGAAGGCCTCCATCGGGAAGTAGACCTCGCCGCGGATCTCGACGAGCCGGGGGACGCGGTCGCCCTTCAGCCGGTGCGGGATCTCCGCGATCGTCATCACGTTCGGCGTGATGTCCTCGCCGATCCGTCCGGTGCCGCGGGTGGCGGCGCGGGTGAGCCGGCCGTCCTCATAGGTCAGGTTCACCGCGAGGCCGTCGACCTTGAGCTCGCACAGCAGGTGGTAGTCGGTTGTGCCGACGTCCTTGGCGACGCGGTCGGCCCAGGCCGCGAGGCCCTCGTCGTCGAAGACGTTGTCGAGGGAGAGCATGCGTTGGCGGTGCTCGACCTCGGCGAGGTCGGTCTCGTACTCGACGGCGACCTTCTGGGTCGGCGAGTCCGGGGTGCGCAGCTCGGGATGCTCCTCCTCCAGCGCCTCCAGGGTGCGCAGCAGCTGGTCGAACTCCGCGTCGCTGATGACGGGAGCGTCCTTCACGTAGTACCGGAAGCGGTGCTCCTCGATCTGCTCAGCGAGTTGCGCGTGCTGCTCCCGTGCCTCGGCGGGCACCGCCGTCTCCGCTTGCTTGTCGCCGGCCACCGTATTGTCCTCCCGTTACTCTGGGTTGTCCGCGAGGGATCTCGCCGCCTGGACGCAGTGGGCGAGGGCCTTGCGTGCGTAGTCGGGGGAAGCCCCCGCGAGTCCGCACGAGGGCGTGACCGTGACCGCCTCCGCGAGAAGCGCGGGAGACAGCCCCAGCCTGCGCCAGAGCGTCCTGACACCCATGACGCTACCGGCAGGGTCTGACAATGGGCCGTCCGTGCCCGGGACGACACCGGCGAAGAGCCGGGTGCCCCCTTCCACCGCTTCGCCGATCACGTCGTCATCACGCTCGGTGAGGAGGGAGAAGTCGAAGGAGATCGCGGTCATGCCCGCCCGGCGCAGCAGGGCGAACGGGACGTCCGGTGCGCACGAGTGCACCACGACCGGCCCGCCCGCGTGAACCCCGGCGACCTCGCGGAGCGCGGCCTCGACGACCTGCCGGTCGACGGCCCGGTGGGTGCGGTATCCGCTGGCGGTCTTCACCTGGCCGCGCAGTACGGCGGTGAGGGAGGGTTCGTCGAGCTGGAGGACGAGCCGGGCGCCGGGTACGCGCCGTTTGACCTCCGCGAGATGCTCCCGCAGCCCCTCGGCGAGCGAACCGGTGAGGTCGCGGCAGGCACCCGCGTCGGACAGTACGGACTCGCCGTTCTTCAGCTCCAGCGCGGCGGCCAGCGTCCAGGGGCCGACGGCCTGCACCTTCAGCTGCCCGTCGTACCCCTGCGTGAACTCCTCCAGGGCGTCGAGGTCCTGGCCGATCCAGGACCGGGCCCGCTTGGTGTCCCGCCCCGGTCGGTCCCCGATCCGCCAGCCGCTGGGCTCCACGCGCGCGTACATCTCGACGAGCAGCCCGGCGGTACGGCCGATCATGTCGGCGCCGGGGCCGCGCGCGGGCAGCTCCGGCAGGAACGGGAAGTCTTCGAGACTCCCGACGACGGTGTTGACGGCCTCGCGGGCATCGGCGCCGGGCATGGAGCCGATGCCGGTGGCGGGGGCGAAGGTGGGGTTTTCGTTCACGCGGTGAAGCCTACGTATGGTTTCGCCCCCGCCGCCCCTACCCGTCCCATCCCTGGGGGCTGCCGCCCCCAGACCCCCGCTTCGGCCTGAACGGCCTCGTCCTCAAACGCCGGACGGGCTGAAAAACCAGCCCCTCCGGCGTTTGAGGAGCGGGGTCCAGGGGCGGAGCCCCTGGGGGATGGGACGGGTAGGGGCGGCGGGGGCGAGAGAAACTTCCGTCAGCGCCCCGGTCGCACCGTCAGGTCGTTGATCTCCGCGTCCCTCGGCAGGTCCAGGGACATCAGGATCGTCGTCGCCACCGACTCGGGATCGATCCACTGGGCGGCGTCGTACTCCTTGCCCTCCTGCTGGTGGACCTTGGCCTGCATGGGGCTGGCGGTGCGGCCGGGGTAGACGGAGGTGACGCGGACGCCGTTGTCGTGCTCCTCGTTGCGCAACGCGTCCGCGAGGGCCTTCAGGCCGTGCTTGGAGGCGGCGTACGCGGACCAGTCGGCGCTGGCCCTGAGACCCGCGCCCGAGTTGACGAACACCACGTGGCCGTGGGTGGCGCGGAGTTGGGGCAGGAAGTGGCGGGTCAGCTCGGCGGGGGCGATGAGGTTGACGTTGAGCTGGTGGCGCCAGGACTTGGGGGTCAGGTCTCCGACCGGGCCGAGGTCGACGACGCCCGCGATGTGCAGCAGCGAGTCCACCCGCTCGGGCAGCGTCTGGTGCGAGAAGGCCCAGCTCAGCCTGTCCGGGTCGGCCAGGTCTCCGACCAGTGTCCTGGCACCCGGGAACTCCCCCGCCAGTTCCTTCGCGCGGCCCGCGTCGCGCGCGTGCAGGACGAGTTCGTCCCCGCGCGCGTGGAGGCGGCGGGCGACCGCCGAACCGATGCCGCTGCCCGCCCCGGTGATCACATGTGTAGCCATGTGCGCCATGGTCGCATCAGGCCACGCCCCGGCTCTCCTCCAGGTAGGCCATCGCCCCCACCGGCTCCTCCGCGAAGAACACCAGGTCGGTCAGCGGACGGGGCAGGAACCCCTCGTCCTCCATGCGGCGGAACTGTTCCTTCAGCCCGTCGTAGAAGCCGGCGGTGTTGAGCAGCACCACCGGCTTGTCGGTATGCCCGTGCTTCTTCAGCTCGAGGATCTCCGTCGCCTCGTCGAGCGTCCCCGTGCCACCCACCATGATCACCACAGCGTCGGCCTTCTCCAGCAGCAGCTTCTTCCGCTCGGCGAGGTCTTTCGCGATCACCATCTCGTCGACCCCCGGACGGACCTTGGCGGACAGGAACTCGACCGAGACCCCGACGAGCCGCCCGCCCGCCTCCTGCACGCCGTCGGCGACCACCTTCATGAGCCCGACATTGGACCCTCCCCACACCAGCGTGTGGCCGCCCTTGCCGATGAGCTTCGCGAACTCCCGCGCGGGGCGCGTGTAACGGTCGGACAGGTCGGCGGCGGAGAGAAAGACGCAGATTCGCATGGGAATCACCGTACGCGGGAAGAACCGGCGCCCCGCGGGTGCTGTCCGGGTATGGCTGATGGACACACGATCACGATCGAACAGGGCACTCAGCGCGTGCGGGTGGTCAGCGGCGACCAGGTACTGGCGGAGTCCGACCGCCCGTTGATCCTGCGCGAGACCGGCTGTCCCGAGCGCTACTACCTCCCCGCCGAGGACGTACGCCTCGACCTCCTGTCCCCTTCGGAGACCCACACCTACTGCCCCTTCAAGGGAACCGCCTCGTACTGGTCGACGCCCGACGCGGCCGACCTCGTCTGGTCGTACCCCGACCCCAAGCCGGACGTCGCCCAGATCAAGGACCATCTCTGCTTCTACGACGTCGAAGTGGTGTGAGGAGCGGTGTCGTGACTGACTAGTTCACCGCCGGGTGGCAGTCTTCCCGGCATGGACAAGAAGACGCTTTCGCGCGACGGCACCCCGATCGCATACGAACGCACGGGCCGGGGCCCGGCGGTCGTCCTGGTGAGCGGCGCGATGTCCACCGGCCACACGGTGGCACCGCTGGCCGGCCGGCTCGCCGACGGCTTCACGGTCGTCGTGTACGACCGCCGGGGCCGCGGCGAGAGCGGTGACACGCCGCCGTACGCCGTGGAACGGGAGGTCGAGGACCTCGCGGCGCTCATCGAGACGGTCGGCGGTCAGGCGGCGCTGTACGGCATCTCGTCGGGTGGCGCGCTGGCCCTGGAGGCCGCGGCGAACGGGCTGCCGGTCAGCAAGGTCGCGGTGTACGAGACGCCGTTCGCGGTGTACGAGGGCGGAGCGCAGGAACGCGCCGAGTACACCGAGGGGCTGACGCGGGCACTGGCGGAGGGCAGGCGCGGGGACGCCGTCGAGCTGTTCCTGAGGCTGACCGGGCTGGCCGAGGAGATGATCCAGGGCGCCCGCCAGTCCCCCATGTGGTCCGGCATGGAGTCGATCGCACCGAGCCTGGCGTACGACAACGCCGTCATGGGCGACGGGCTCGTCCCCCGGCACCGGCTGGCCGCGATCACCGTCCCGCTCCTGGCCGTCGCGGGCGGCGAGAGCCCCGCGTGGCTGCGCGAGGCGACGCAGGCGGTCGCGGAGACGGTGCCCGACGGGACCTACCGGAGCCTGGAGGGGCAGACACACCTGGTGGATCCGCAGGTTCTGGCGCCGGTGCTCGCCGAGTTCTACGCGCAGTAGCGCAGTAGCGCAACAGGAGGGCATCCGCCGACGCGGCACGCGCGCGTGGAGAGCGGTTACGCGCTGCGTCCCGCGCGGGTCACGCCGGTACGGCCCTCGCCCGCGTCGTCGACGCGATCGTCGCCGAGCCCACCACGCGCGTGCCGTCGTACAGGACGATCGCCTGGCCGGGGGCGACTCCGCGGACCGGGGCGGTGAACGACACCTCCAGGGAGCCGTCGATCAGTTCGGCGGTGACCTCGGTCTCGCCGCCGTGGGCGCGGAGCTGGGCCGTGTAGGTGCCGGGGCCGGAGGGGGCCGCGCCGCACCAGCGGGGCTTGATCGCGGTCAGTGCGGCGACGTCGAGGGCGGAGACGGGGCCGACGGTCACCGTGTTGTCCACCGGGGAGATGTCGAGGACGTAGCGCGGCTTGCCGTCGGGTGCCGGGTGGCCGATCCGCAGGCCCTTGCGCTGGCCGATGGTGAAGCCGTACGCGCCCTCGTGCGTGCCGAGCTTGGCGCCGGACTCGTCGACGATGTCGCCCTCCGCCTTGCCCAGCCTGTTGGCCAGGAAGCCCTGGGTGTCGCCGTCGGCGATGAAGCAGATGTCGTGCGAGTCGGGCTTCTTGGCCACCGCCAGCCCCCTGCGCTCGGCCTCCGCGCGGATCTCGTCCTTCGTCGTCACGGTGTCGCCGAGCGGGAACATCGCGTGGGCGAGCTGCCGGTCGTCGAGGACGCCGAGGACGTACGACTGGTCCTTCGCCATGTCGGAGGCGCGGTGCAGCTCGCGGGCGCCGTCCTCGTTCACGATCACCTGGGCGTAGTGGCCGGTGCACACCGCGTCGAAGCCGAGCGCCAGGGCCTTGTCCAGGAGGGCGGCGAACTTGATCTTCTCGTTGCAGCGCAGGCACGGGTTCGGGGTGCGGCCCGCCTCGTACTCGGCGACGAAGTCCTCCACCACGTCCTCGCGGAAGCGGTCGGCGAGGTCCCAGACGTAGAAGGGGATGCCGATGACGTCCGCGGCGCGGCGGGCGTCGCGGGAGTCCTCGATGGTGCAACAGCCGCGCGCGCCCGTACGGAAGGACTGCGGGTTCGCGGAGAGCGCGAGGTGGACGCCGGTCACGTCGTGGCCCGCCTCGGCGGCGCGGGCGGCGGCCACGGCGGAGTCCACGCCGCCCGACATGGCGGCGAGTACGCGGAGGGGGCGGGGGCGCTGCGGGATCTCAGTCATAACCCTTCCAGGGTAAGGGCCCACGGGAACCAAGACTGCCGAGTATCCGTTCACGATCACATGGGGGCGAGAAGAGCGACCGAGAACTCCGGGCACACGGCTGAGAACTCCGGGGGCAGGGACGGCGACCGGCGCATCGGGCGGCGGGCGCTGCTGGCCGGCCTGGCCGCGACCGCGGTGGGCACGGCCGTGCTGGCGCGCGACGAGCTGGGGCGCCTGTGGTGGCGGGTTCCGGGCGTGGAGAAGCCGCGCAAGGCGGGCGCGGTCGACTACGCGGGCGCGAAGTGGGAGGCGGCGTCGGACGCCAACTGGCGGATGGCGGACCGGCCCGACGACTACGGCGTCGACATGGTGATCATCCATGTCACCCAGGGCAGCTTCGACAGCGCGGTGAAGGCCTTCCAGGACCCGGGCCACCAGGCCGCGGCCCACTACATCGTCGGCCAGGACGGACGCGTCCTGCAGATGATCCGCGAGCTGGACGTGGCGTACCACGCGGGCAACCGCGACTACAACGAGCGCAGCATCGGCATCGAGCACGAGGGCTTCGTGGACCGGCCCGAGGACCTCACGGACGAGATGTACGAGGCGTCGGCGCGGCTCACGGCCCGGATATGCGCGCGGTACGACCTACCCGTCGACCGCGAGCACATCATCGGGCACGTGGAGGTACCGGGCACGGACCACACGGATCCCGGGGAGCACTGGGACTGGGACCGGTACATGAAGCTCGTACGGCAGGCCCGTACGGCGTCGGCCTGAGGCCGGTCTACGGCCTGGCCTACGTCAGCCCCGCCGCCCGCGCCCGTTCCACCGCCGGGCCGATGGCCTTGGCCAGCGCCTCCACGTCGGCTTCCGTGGAGGTGTGGCCGAGGGAGAAGCGGAGGGTGCCGCGGGCGAGGTCCGGGTCGGTGCCGGTGGCCAGGAGGACGTGGCTGGGCTGGGCGACGCCCGCGGTGCAGGCCGAGCCGGTGGAGCATTCGATGCCCTGGGCGTCCAGGAGAAGGAGCAGTGAGTCTCCCTCGCAGCCCGGGAAGGTGAAGTGGGCGTTCGCCGGGAGGCGGCCCTCCCGTGCGGGGTCCCCTCCGAGCATCGCGTCCGGGACCGCCGTACGGACCGCCTCGATCAGGTCGTCCCGCAGACCGCCGATCTCCCGGCCGAACCACTCGCGCTGTTCGGCGGCGAGGCGGCCGGCGACCGCGAAGGAGGCGACGGCCGGGACGTCGAGGGTGCCGGAGCGGACATGGCGCTCCTGGCCGCCGCCGTGCAGAACCGGTACGGGGGTGTACTCGCGGCCGAGGAGCAGGGCGCCGATGCCGTACGGGCCGCCGATCTTGTGGCCCGAGACCGTCATCGCGGCGAGGCCGGAGGCGGCGAAGTCGACGGGGACCTGGCCGAAGGCCTGGACGGCGTCGGCGTGCAGGGGGACGTCGAACTCGGCGGCGGTCTCGGCGAGTTCGCGGATCGGCATGACCGTGCCGATCTCGTTGTTCGCCCACATGACGGTGGCCAGGGCCACGTCGTCGGGGTTGCGGACGATGGCTTCGCGCAGCGCCTCGGGGTGGACCCGGCCATAGGGGTCGACCGGGAGGTACTCGACCGTGGCGCCCTCGTGTTCGCCGAGCCAGTGGACGGCGTCCAGGACGGCGTGGTGTTCGACGGGGCTCGCGAGGACCCGGGTGCGGGCCGGGTCGGCGTCTCGGCGGGACCAGTACAGGCCCTTGACGGCGAGGTTGTCCGCCTCGGTGCCGCCGGAGGTGAAGACGACCTCGCTGGGGCGGGCAGCGAGGGCTTCCGCGAGGGTTTCGCGGGCCTCCTCCACGGTTCGCCTTGCCTGGCGGCCCGATGCGTGGAGGGAGGACGCGTTGCCGGTGACGCCGAGGTGCGTGGTGAGTGCCTCGACTGCCTCGGGGAGCATCGGGGTGGTTGCGGCGTGGTCGAGGTATGCCATGGTGACGCCGATTCTACGGGGCCGCTGCGCTGGGCTTGGGCGCCGGTTACACGTGGACTTCCTTACGACGCACCCGGCGCTGCAGGCTGCGCCCACCCTCCCCCATCGCCCTGCGGAACGACTGCCCACAGCGGTGCCATTCAGGAACGGCTGCGCACAGCGGTGACGGCGCCTGGAGCCCTTACCTCAGAAACTCCACGACACCGTGTTGTCCGCCTGCATGAAGGCCACCAGGACCAGGAGGTCGGCGATTCCCAGGCCCAGGCCCAGGTAGGCGCGGCCCTTGCGGTTGGTGCCGCGCCAGAGGGCTGCGGAGGCGAGGGCGATGGCGATCGGGCCGAGGAAGACGTTGAGGACGAGGAGGCCCACGAGGCCGAGGATGAAGGAGGCGACGGCCATGCCGTCGGTGTCGCGGGCGGTGGTCTGACGGGTCGCAGGTGCGGTGAGTTGCATGGTGTTCAGCTCCCGACGGGCTGGATGGGCGGTCAGTTGACGGATGAGCGCCGACGGCCGTGCCGCTCGCGGAGCGCGAAGATGCCGAGCCAGGCGGCGATCACCACGGCGGCGACGGCGGTGAAGCTGAGCGGTGCGTGGGCCACGGTGCCCAGCACGACGCCCAGCAGCAGAAGTGCGGCGACGATGAACAGCATGGGTGGGTTCCCCCTCCGTTACGGTTCAGTGAACGGTTGTAGTTACAAGTGTTCACTGACTTACAAGTCTAGCGCGTCCTACGGCTTTTCAATTACGGAGAACAGTTGTTAACTGCATGGCATGAGTCACACTCTCGGCGTCCGGCAGGCCCAGAAACAGAAGACCCGCCAGGCGCTCCTGGACGCCGCCCTGGGGCTGTTGGAGGAGCAGAGCCTGAGCAGCCTGGGCCTGCGTGAGGTCACCCGCGAGGTCGGCGTCGCCCCGACCGCCTTCTACCGGCACTTCCGCTCCATCGCGGACCTCGGCGTCGCACTGGTCGAGGAGGCGCTCGGCAGCTTGCACCCGATGATCCGGATGCTCGTGTCCGCGACGGACGATCCCGACGAACGCATAGCCCGCGCCATCGAGTTGATCGTCGGTCATGTGGAGGCGCACCCCGCCCACATCCGCTTCATCGCCCGTGAGCGCAGCGGCGGGGTCCGGCCGGTGCGCGAGGCCATCCGCGACCAGATCGCCCTGTTCGCCGAGGAGGTGAAGGTCCAGCTGGTCAAGGACCCCGAGGCCGAGGGATGGACGGACGACGACCTGTCGATGCTGGCCAGCCTCTACGTCGACCAGATGCTGTTCACGGCCTCCCTCTTCCTGGAGGCCCTGGACGCCCCGCCGGAGGAGCGCGAGCGCGTCGCCCATGTCGCGACCCGGCAGCTGCGGCTCATCAGCATCGGCCGGCAGCACTGGCTCGACTGACACACCTCGGCTGACACACACGAACAGGCGGCGCCCCCGTTCACCGGGGGCGCCGCCTTCGTCGTACGAGATCCAAAAGCGCCGTCAGAGCCGGACGCGCGCCAACTGCCGCGACTGTGCGACCAGTCGGTCCGCGCTGTCCCAGACCTCGGCGTCCTCCTCCAGGAAGCCGCCGGCGAGGTTGCGGGTGGTGATGGACACCCGCAGCGGGCCCGGTGCGGGGTGGCAGCGGACGTGGACGGTCAGTTCGACCGTGGGGACCCAGCCGCCGAGGCCGAGCTCGAAGGCGGTCGGCGGCAGCGCGTCCACCGCGAGGAGCAGCGCGAAGGGGTCGGCGTCCCGGCCGTCGGCCAGCCCGAACCAGGCCCGCATCTCGCCCTTGCCGGACGGGGATCCGAGCGCCCAGCCCAGGGTCGAGGGGTCAAGCTTCACCATCAGCCGGTCGGCGATCGCGGGGCTGCCGGAGGCCGGGGCCGGTCCGTCCTCGGGGCCGAAACACTGATCCATGGGCGGGATCGCGGGCTGGAGGGCCGCAGTACGAACGTCGTCGGGGAGGGTGTCGAGGTCGCCGTAGGAGGCGAGGACGCGGATGCGTTCGACTTCGCGGCCCTCGTCGTCGTACTGGAAGAGGGAGGCCTGGCCGGTGGAGAGGGTGCGGCCGGTGCGGACGACGTCCGTGCGGACGGTCGCGGGACCGGGGCGGGAGGCGGTGAGGTAGTGCGCGGAGACGGTGAAGGGGTCGCCGTGCGGGAGCGTGTCCGCGAGGGCGCGGCCCAGGACGGCCAGCAGATAGCCGCCGTTGACGGCGTTGAGGATCGTCCAGCCGGCGGAGAGGTCGATGCCGTAGACGCCGGGTCCGCGTGGGGTGAGCGCGGTGTCGCGGTCGAACTCGCTGTCGCCGATCGTGGCCCGTGCGGCCGGGGCGGAGGCTGCTTCTGGCATGGGTGAACGGTACAACAGTTGACTACTAAGCGGTAGCTTTTCTCAGTTCGCGGGCACCCCGCTCCTGGTGAGGACCGCGCAATTTATCGGTAAGTGTCCGTGCTGGTCCGTAAACCTGAGGCCCCGTCTTCCCCTCTCTAGGGACATGAGCCTCACCGGGACCCCGTTCCTCTACACCCTGGTCGCGCTGGCCCTCGTCGCCGTCGTGCTGCCGCTCGTCGTCTGGTCGCGGATCCGCGGCCCTCGGGCCCTGCGCGCGCTGGCCCGGATACTGATGCTGCTGTTCGCCCAGGGCACGGCCGTCGCGCTCGTCTTCGTGCTGGTCAACAACCAGAACATGCTGTACGACAACTGGGGCGATCTGCTCGGCACGAGCGACCACGTGGAGCAGGCCGCCGACCTCGGCCCGGACGGCACCGGCGGTATCGCGCTCGACAAGCTGCCCCCTGTCCGGCAGTCGTTCGCCCCCGCCCTCGGGCCGGGCATGGGGTCGGCCGGCGGTGTGCGCGTCACGCATCTGACGGGCCGTGTCTCGGGCGTGCACGCCGAGGTCTACGTCTGGCTGCCGCCGCAGTACGACCAGCCCGCCTACCGGAATCACAAGTTCCCGGTGGTGGAGCTGCTGCCGGGCTATCCCGGCTCGGCGAGGGCGTGGTTCAGGACGATGGACGCGCATGAGCAGTTGCTGCCGCTGATGCGCAGTGGCCGGGTCGCGCCGTTCATCCTGGTGGCGCCGCGCACCAACCTGCTGCCCGGGGTGGACACCGGCTGCGCGAACATCCCGGGCAAGGCGAACGCCGACACCTGGCTGAGTGTCGATGTGCCGCGGATGGTGATGGACAACTTCCGGGCGCAGTCCGCGCCCGAGGGCTGGTCGGTGGCCGGGTACTCGGCGGGCGGGCACTGCGCCACGAAGCTCGCCGTCGCCCATCCCGACCGCTACCGGGCCGCCGTCAGCATGTCCGGCTACAACGACCCGAAGGCCGAACGCGCCGCGCTCACTGCGAAGTCCCCGGCCCTGCGCCGCGCGAACGACCCGTATCTGCTGCTGCGCAAGGCCCCCACCCCGCCCCCGGTCGCCCTCTACCTCTCCGGCCAGCCGCACGACGGATACGAGGCGGCCATGGCCCTGAAGCAGGCCGCGAAGCCGCCGACCTCCGTGGACGTGGTGTTCGTGCCGCGCGGCGCGGGCGGCCACACGATGGCGCTGTGGAAGCCGCAGGTGGTCCCGGCCTTCGAGTGGCTGACCCGGCAGCTGCCGGTCACTCCTCGCGTACCGTCGAGCGCCGATTCCACGCGCGCGGCGCTCGCCAGTGGAAGCGCATCGCCAGCAACCGCAGCGCGAAGGCCGTGACGGCCGCGAACCCGCTGGCGAGCGGGGTCAGCACGTCGTAATGGATGCACAGGACGACCAGCGTGGCGCCGACCATCGCCGGAACCGCGTACAGGTCGCGGTCCCAGCGCAGCAGCGACGGCACCTCGTTGGCGAGGACGTCCCGCAGCACGCCCCCGCCGACGGCCGTCGCCAGGCCCAGCGTCGCCGAGGCGGTCAGCCCGAGCCCGTACTCGTACGCCTTCGTCGTGCCCGAGACGCAGAACAGGCCGAGGCCCGCCGCGTCGAAGACGTTCACGCCGACCTGGATCCGCTCCACGTGCGGATGCAGGAAGAAGACCAGGAGCGTGGCGAGCAGCGGGGTGAGGAAGTACCCCAGATCCGTGAAGGCCGCGGGCGGTACGGCGCCGATGACCAGGTCGCGGAAGAGCCCGCCGCCGAGCGCGGTGACCTCGGCGAGTACGGCGATGCCGAACACGTCGAAGTTCTTGCGGACGGCCAGCAGCGCGCCGGAGATGGCGAAGACGAAGATGCCGATCAGGTCGAGCGTGTGCTGGACGGATGGGGTGAACAGTAGCTGGAGCACCCATACATTCTCACCCAGCAGTGAGCCCCCGCCTTATAAACGAAGGCGGGGGCTCACATAGGGACTCACTGAGAGGGCTCACTTCTCCTTGGCGGGCGCCTCGTCCGCAGCGGCCTCCACCTCGGCCGCCACCGCCGCGCTGGTCTCCGCCGACTCCGCGAGCACCTCGTCCGACACCAGCTCCGCCGCCTCCTTGGCCGCGGTCAGCAGGACGGTGTCCTGCGGTGCCTGGTCCTCGAAGTTCTCCGGGTGGTGGCAGGCGACCTGCTGTCCGGGCTTCAGCTCGATCAGCGGCGGCTCGGTGGTCGTGCAGATCTGCGTCGCCTTCCAGCACCGGGTGTGGAAACGGCAGCCGCTCGGCGGGGAGATCGGCGAGGGGACGTCGCCCTTGAGCAGGATGCGCTCGCTCTTGGCGTTCTTGCGCCGCGGGTCCGGGATCGGCACGGCCGACATCAGCGCCTTGGTGTACGGGTGCATCGGCGCCCGGTACAGCGATTCACGGTCGGCGAGCTCGACGATCTTGCCGAGGTACATCACCGCGATCCGGTCCGACACGTGCCGGACGACCGACAGGTCGTGCGCGATGATCACGTACGTCAGGCCCAGCTCCTGCTGGAGGTCGTCGAGGAGGTTGACGACCTGCGCCTGGATGGACACGTCCAGCGCGGAGACCGGCTCGTCGGCCACGACCAGCTTCGGGTTGAGCGCGAGCGCGCGGGCGATGCCGATGCGCTGGCGCTGTCCGCCGGAGAATTCGTGCGGATAGCGGTTGTAGTGCTCGGGGTTGAGACCCACCACCGACAGCAGCCGCTGCACTTCCTTCTTGATGCCGCCCTCGGGCGTGACGCCCTGCAGCTTGAAGGGGGCGCCGATGATGGTGCCGATGGTGTGGCGCGGGTTCAGCGACGAGTACGGGTCCTGGAAGATCATCTGGACATCGCGGCGCAGCGGACGCATCCCGCTCACACCCAGGTGCGTGATGTCCTTGCCCTCGAACTCGACCTTCCCGGCGGTCGGTTCGAGCAGCCGGGTGATCAGCCGGCCCATCGTCGACTTGCCGCAGCCCGACTCGCCCACCACACCGAGGGTTTCGCCGGACTTGACCTCGAAGTCGAGGCCGTCGACCGCGCGCACCGCGCCGACCTGCCGCTGGAGCAGGCCTTTACGGATCGGGAAGTGCTTCTGGAGCCCGGTCACCTTCAGCAGGGTCTCGCCGGGGGCGGCGTCGCCCTTGGTGATCACGGCGCCTTCGCTCTGCGCAGGGATGCTCACTTTGTCCTCGCTCACAGCTTCGGCGCAATCTCTTCGGTCCAGATCCGCTCCCGCTGTTCCCTGGTCATGTGGCAGGCGGCCCAGTGCTGGCTGCCGACCTCTGCCAGCTCGGGGCGGACCGTGCGGGTGAGGTCGTCCTTGGGGATGTCGGCGTACGGGCAGCGCGGGTTGAAGGCGCAGCCGGACGGGATGTTGATCAGGGACGGCGGGGAGCCCTTGACCGGGATGAGCCGCTCCTGCTGGTCACGGTCCAGGCGCGGCATCGAACCCAGCAGGCCCCAGGTGTAGGGGTGGCGGGGCTCGTAGAACACCTTCTCGGCGGGGCCGCGCTCCACGCAGCGGCCGCCGTACATCACCAGGATGTCGTCGGAGAGCTCGGCGACGACGCCCAGGTCGTGGGTGATGACGATGACCGCGGAGCCGAACTCCTTCTGCAGATCGCGGATCAGGTCGAGGATCTGCGCCTGGACGGTCACGTCGAGGGCGGTCGTCGGCTCGTCCGCGATGAGCAGTTCGGGGTTGTTGACCAGCGCCATGGCGATCATCGCGCGCTGGCGCATACCACCGGAGAACTCGTGCGGGTAGCTGTCGACCCGCTTGTCCGGCTGCGGGATGCCGACCCGGTCGAGCATCTCGACCGCACGCCGCTTGGCGACCTTCTTGTCCACCTTGTGGTGGACGCGGTACGCCTCCACGATCTGCTGGCCGATCGTGTAGTACGGGTGCAGCGAGGACAGCGGATCCTGGAAGATCATCGCCATGTCGCGGCCGCGCAGCTTGCGTACGTGGTCGGGGTCGGCGGAGAGCAACTCGGTGCCGTCCAACCAGATCTCGCCGGAGATCTGCGCCTTGCGCTTGCCGTACTGGCCGGCGGTGTGCAGGCCCATGATGCCGAGCGAGGTCACCGACTTGCCGGAGCCCGACTCGCCCACGATGCCGAGGGTCTTGCCCTTCTCCAGCTGGAAGCTGAGCCCGTCGACGGACTTGACCAGGCCGTCGTCGGTCGGGAAGTGCACCTTCAGATCGCGTACTTCGAGGAAGGCGGTCGGGGCGGGCGAGGTGCCGGTGGGCTCCCCGACGGCCGCGCCGGTCTTGCTGAGTTCCGTCATGCGAGCCTCACTCGGGGGTCGATCACGGCGTACAGGATGTCCACCACGAGGTTGGCGAAGAGCACCGCGAGGGATGTGATCAGGGTGACGCCCAGGATGACGGGCAGATCCTGGTTCCTGATCGCCTGGAGCACCGCCTGGCCGAGGCCGGGCAGATTGAACGTCGTCTCGGTCAGGATCGCACCGCCGATGAGGGCGCCGAGGTCCATGCCGAGCATGGTCAGGATGGGCGTCATCGTCGAGCGCATGGCGTGCTTGCCGATGACGGTCTGCTCCTTGAGGCCCTTGGCGCGCGCGGTGCGGATGTAGTCCTCGCCGAGGATCTCCAGCATGGTGGCTCTGGTGATCCGGGCGTACATCGCCGCGTACAGGAACGCGAGGGTGATCCAGGGCAGGATCATGCCGCCGAGCCAGCCGCCGAAGCTGTCTTCGAGGGGCACGTACGACGCGTCGATCCAGTTCAGACCGAAGGCGAAGATCGCCAGGCTGAGCAGGCCGGTGAAGTAGATCGGCAGGGAGACACCGGCGAGGGCGACGACCATGGCGCCGCGGTCCCACAGGGTGCCCCGCTTGAGCGCGGAGAGCACACCGGCCGCGACACCGAAGATCAGCCACAGCACGGCGGCACCGAGCGCGAGGCTCATGGTCACCGGGAAGCGGTCGGTGAGCACCGGCCAGATGGCCTGCTCACTGCGGAACGAGTAGCCGAAGCAGGGCGCGGCGCACTCGGTGACGTCGCCGCCGCCCGAGTAGGTGCGACCGACGAAGATGCCCTTGAAGAACTCCCAGACCTGGGCATAGATCGGGTCACTGAGACCCAGCTTCTGCCGGACCGCCTCCACCGAGGCGGGGTCGGCCTGCTTGCCCACGAAGCTCGCGGCGATGTCGACGCCCGCCCACTTGGGGACGAGGAAGAAGATGCCGAAGACCACCATGATGATGACCACGAGCATCACTGCGGCGGCGAACAACCGCCTGATGAGGTAAGCGAGCACAGCTCTCGGCCCGCCGCGGACCGCGGGCCACCGGAGATCGTCCGGTGGCCCACGATCACGCTGCGCCGGCCTTCACCTGCCTTTCGTGCCGTATGGCGGGTGTGCCGGGTGTCAGCTTGCGGACTTCAGACCGAGGTTGACGAAGTCGTACATACCGCTGTAGCCGTCGGTGGTGTAGACGTTCGCCAGGCGGTCGGAGCGCCAGTTGATGAACTTCTCGAAGACGAAGGGCAGGTAGTACGCGCCCTCCATCACCTTGTGGTTGATCTCCGTGGAGATCTCGGTCTTCTTCGCGTCGTCCAGCTCGGTGACGTAGTCGTCGAACAGGCCGTCGATCGCCTTGTCCTTGATCAGCGCGAAGTTGTTGTTACCGCTCTCCAGGATGTACTTGCTGTCCCACAGCGGCATGCCGTAGCCCTGGACGGTCGGGAAGTCCGGGCCCCAGCCCATGATGATGATGCCGTAGCCCTTCTTGACCACGTTGGAGGGGCTGCCGATGATGCCGGAGGTCTGCGAACCGTCGAACTGGTCGATGTCGGCGGTGATGCCGATCTTCTTCAACGACGCCTGCAGGGACTGGGCGGTGGCCACCTCGACCGGCTTGTTGTTGCGGACCGCGATGGTGGTCTTGAAGCCGTTCGGCTTACCGCAGGCCGCCAGCGCCTTCTTGGCCTCGGCCGCGTTGCCGTCCTTGTTGTCGGTCGCCATCTTGTACGGGTCGTACTTCTGGCCCTCGGAGCCCGGGACGGACGGCGGCAGCATGTTGGTGCCGATGTCACCACCGGCGATGGGGCCACCGCGCGCGGTCTGCAGCGACACGTGGTTGGCGCCGTAGAGCACGGCCTTGCGGCACTCGATGTTGTCGAACGGCTTCACGCTCTGCGGGAAGGTCGCGTAACGGATGTAGCCGGAGACCGGGTTGTCCAGGTTGGCCTTGTGCTGCTTCAGGGCGGTGGTGCGGCCCTGCGGCGACATGCCGGTCTGGTTGATGTCGAGGTCCAGGTCACCGTTGATCAGGCGCTCGTCCAGCTGGTTGGCGTCCGAGAAGAACTGGACAGTGATCTTGTCCGGGTACGCCTTGCGGATCGGGTCCGACTCCTGCTTCCAGCTGGTGTTGCGGACCAGCGTGAGGTCCTTGCCCGGGCTGTACGACTCGAACTTGTACGGGCCGGAGGAGAACGGCTTCAGGCCGTACTTCGACTTGGTGTCCTTGTCCTGACGGACGGGGGACGCCGAGATCAGGGCCAGCACCTCCTCGAAGTCCGAGTTGGGCGTCGGCAGCTTGAAGGTGATGGTCTTGTCGTTCGGCGTCTCGATCGCCTTCAGACCCAGCTTGTCCTTGGACGTGTCCTTGTACGGGCCCTTGTACTCGCCCTTGGGGTCGAGCATGTCCTTCAGGTAGACCGGGCCGCCGGACAGCACGTCCTGCGCCCAGACCCGCTCGATGCCGTACTTGATGTCCTTGGAGGTGATCGGCTTGCCGTCCTCCCAGGTGATGCCGTCACGCAGGGTGTACGTGTAGCTCTTGCCGTCGTCGGAGACCTTGGCGAGCCCGGTGGCGAGGTCCGGAGTGAGCTCGGCGCCGGCCTTGCCGGGCTCCGCCTTGCCCGTGACGAGCTGGCGGCTGTAGTAGCGCGCGAAGTTCCACATGAAGCCGTAGTAGCCGCGCGTGGTGTCCCACGAGTCGGCGTCCTGCGCGCCACCGAACTTCAGCGTGCCGCCCTTCTTGGCCAGGGATGCCTGGGCGACCTTGTTGTTGGCGGCGTCGAAGCCGGCCGCGCCGTTCTTCGAGCCCTCGCCGTCGCTGTCGCCACCGCCGCACGCCGCCGTGGTCAGCAGCGCGGCGACCGCGGCGACAGCGGCAAATGCCTGCTTACGCCGCCCTGAGGTGCGTTTGGTAGTCACGATCTCGGATCCTCCGGTTGTGATGAGAGACCCCGTGTCAGTGCCACGGGACGCTTTAGGTACGGCAGTTCAGCGGGAGCCCTTCGGGTCCAGCGCGTCACGCACGCCGTCGCCGAAGAGGTTGAAGGCGAGGACAGTGATGAAGATCGCCACGCCGGGGACCACCATGTACATGGGGTCCGACTCGTAGTAGTCGATCGCGCTCGAAAGCATCTGCCCCCAGGACGCCGTGGGCGGCTTGACGCCCACGCCCAGGAAGCTGAGTGCCGCCTCGGTGAGGATGTTGGTGGGGATCATCATCGTCGTGTACACGACGATCGGTGCGACGAGGTTGGGCAGCAGCTCCTTGAACAGGATGTACAACCGCCCGGCGCCCAGGGAACGGGCGGCTTCCACGTACTCGCGCTCGCGCAGCGACAGCGTCTGGCCGCGCACCACGCGGCCGATGTACGGCCATCCGAAGAAGCCGATGACCAGGATCATCACGAACACACGCACGCTGGACCCGGTCAGGCCCAGCATCTCGTTCGGCATGACGGAGACCAGCGCGATGATGAAGAGCAGCTGCGGGAAGGCCAGCAGACCGTCCATCACCCGGCTGATGACCGAGTCGACCCAGCCGCCGAAGAAGCCGGCGAGGATGCCGAGGATGGTGCCCAGGATGACGGCGACGACGGCCGACAGGAAGCCGACCAGCAGCGAGATCCGGGCGCCGTAGAGGATCCGGGCGAGGATGTCGCGGCCGTTGACCGGCTCGACGCCCAGCAGGTGATCGCCGCTGATGCCACCCAGCGAACCCGTGGGGGTGCCGAACAGCGGGTCGATCAGCTCCTCGTGATACTCGTTCGGATCCTGCCCGAGCAGGTTGGTGATGACCGGCGCGAGCAGGGCGACCACCACGAGGAGGAGCACCACGGCGCCGCCCGTCAGAGCGAGCTTGTCCCGCTTCAGGCGCTCCCAGGCGATCCGGCCCAGGGAGCGACCCTGTACGGCCTTCGCGCCGGTGCCTGCGACCGCCGCTTCCTCGGCCGCGCTCGGGGCCGCCTCGGCGGTCGGCTCGTGCAATGGTGCCGTCATCTGGCAGGGACCCCTCTCAACCGGTGGTAACCGGCCCGCACTTGCCGCTGTGGCGGCGTGATCAGTCCGTCGTACTGGGGTTTCGAACACCCCTGGTGGGGGAGTCTTCAACGCTTTGGCGACGAGTTGCCAGACTTGGCGGTGAAAGGATGCGTAACCGTGATGCGGCGTCCCGGGTTCCGCTATCCGGACAGCGGGTAACGGGGGCCGGACGAGAACAAGTTGGACATCCGGCGCAGTTCAGGTCTTTCCGTCATGGTCTACGCGCGAAGAAGGACTCCGCCTCTGCGACGGAGGGTGGCCGCGCGCCATGTGTTTCAGTATCCGCCGTGGACCGGCGGATAGCCGTACCCGGCTGCCGGCGCCTGGGCCGGGGCCCCGTGGGCCTCGCGGTCGTAGAAGGGGCGGGCCTGGGCCCGCATCCACATCGCGACCGGGTCGTACTCGTCGGACATGGCGACCGTCGACACCGGCAGGCCGTCCGGGACCGCGCCGATGGACTGCTGCATCATCGCCCGCACCGAGTCGACGGCGGCCGGGCTGGCGTCGTATACATCGAGGCCGATGGCGAGGTACGGCGCCCCGAGCGCCGGCTGCACCCAGGCGCGGCGCAGGGAGCGGACGGCCGGGGTGCGGTGGGCGTTCTGCGCGAGCTGGGCGTAGAACTGCGGGATCTCGATGCCGGGCTCCGACAGCCGCAACGGCCCCGCGGGCTGCCGCTCCAGGCCGGTGGCGATGCGGCGCAGGTCGAGCCAGGGGATGCCGACGCCGCCGCCGGGCGCGTGCGGGTTCAGCCAGAGGCCGTAGTGGTCGGGGTAGAGCGTGCGGGCGACGTCCACTCCGTCGACGACTTCGTAGGAGCGGTTCCAGCCGCTGGCCGAGAGTTCCTGGGCGGAGGTGACACAGGGGGCGTAGCCGTGGCCGTCGACCTCCATGTTTCCGTACTGCGCGTCCGGTGAGCCTGCCTGGCCGTGCCAGAGGAGCATCCAGACCTGGCCGGCGGAGGGGGTCGCGAGGGCGCGCAGCAGTGCCTCGTAGGCGTCGTAGCGCCCGGGCGTCACCTGGCGCAGCATGTGCTCGACCTGGCCGGTCGCGATGCTGGCGCTCACCTTGTACCGCCCCTTCACTGAGGTTGCCCGGATTATGGAACCAGCTTAAGCGCCCAAGAGCTCGGGGCTTGTTGCACGTGGGCGAGTGCGGGTTCGTTGTGGCTTGTCGCGCAGTTCCCCGCGCCCCTTTAGGTACGTGCAGTCACCGTTGGTAGAAGGGGCGGGCCCTGTTGCGCATCCATTCGGCTACCGGGTCTTGTGTTACGTCCAGGAGAACCAGGTTTACGGGCCACCTCACGGGGACCCTCGCCAGGGCCCGGCCCAGTGCGTCCAAGGGGAGGGCCCTGATGTCGCCCTCCCACTGGTTGAGTTCGACGCCTACGAACATGACCGGGTCGGCTGTTTCGATCGCCGCGAGGCAGCGGCGGGCCGTGGTCACCACGCCGGTCTGGTCGAACTCGGTGGCTGCGGCGGACAGGAAGTCCACGGGGTCGTCCTGCCAGTCGGGTTCGTAGAGCTTGACCCGGCCGCCGGTGGTGAGGCCGTCCAGGGGGGTGCGGCCCACGCGGCAGAGTTCGGCGACGGCGGGGGGCGGGAGGGGGATGCCGACCACGCCGTCGGGGTTCACGGCGATGCCGACCTGTGGGGGCAGGCCGCGGGCGAACTCCACGGCGGGGGCGATCGTGTACGACATGTGGGAGCCGGCGACCTGGCGGAACTGTTCCTCGGAGCTGAAGACCGGGACGTAGGCCTGGCCGCCGAGTTCGAGGGTGGGCAGGTCGAGCGGGACGCTGTGCGGGCCGCCGCCGTTGGGGAGCGGGACCCAGATGAAGCTGCGTCCGAGGACTTCGATGATCCGTCCGCCGGCCCCCGGGACGTTGAGGGAGGCGGAGAGCACCTCCTCCAACTCGTTGCCGGGCCAGCCCCCGTGCGGGTGGGGGTGTGCCTGTGCCGGGAAGTCCGGGAAGTCCCCTGGGAAGTCTGGGAAGTCCATCTGCTGTCAACCGCCTGCCGAGATCACTGCTGTGACTCAAAGGCTAGCGGGTGGAATACCGGGTTCAGCCCGTGAAGCCGATCCTGCGCAGCACGTCCGCCGCGTCGCGGTCGAGCAGGACCGCCGAGCCACAGCCGTCGGGCAGGTCGCCGCGCTCCACGGCGCGGATCAGCCGGGCGGCCGCCGTGCGGTGGCGCAGGAAGGCGTAGCGGGAGACGCCGCGGCCGCGTTCGCGCTGGCCCTCCAGGGCGGTGCCGGGGGCGACGTCGAGGAGCAGGAGGTGCAGGGTGCCGCCGCGGCGGCGGGCCTCGCGGGACAGCCAGCGGCGCACCCAGGACTGCGTACCGCAGTCGTGGACGACGACTCCGGTGCCGGTGCGCAGGGCGCGGCGCAGTCCGGTGTAGTGCGCGAGGCGGACCAGGGGACGGTAGACCGCGTACGGCAGGAAGCGGGACGCGCGGGAGTCCCAGCGGTCGCGGGTGTCCTGGGAGTCGATCCGGAGGCCCTTCACCGTGCGCGCCATCAGTGTGGACTTTCCGCTTCCGGGCAGGCCGGTGATCACGACGAGGTCCTTGGGGCCGAAGAGCAGTGCGTGCGGGCTGCGGCCTCCACGGTCGCGCAGGTCCCGGACGACGGGCGCCCGGTGCGCGCCGCAGGCCTCCCTGGCCGGAGCCGTGTGCTGCTCGGGCAGCGCGACGGCCGAGCTGGTGGCGTACGCCGTGATCCTGTTCACCGTGATCGTCCTCCCCATGGGGTCGGGAGTTCCCATCCCCGTCGAGTGTAAAGAGAAGGTAATACGCGGCCCTCCCGATTACGTCCGCTTCCCGCAACAAGGCTGCTACAGGCCACTGTGCCCGACTGTGAACCCTGGACGGTCCCTGCGGACGGCCCCCCTTGAAAGGTCCCCCTGCCGCGGTCGGCTGATGCGTGCAATGATGTGCGCGCCAACTGCATACCGGCCGCTTGAATCCGCGCGGGAGAGTTCCCAGCACCGCTGTCGCTGGGACGCCGAAGGAGCAAGTCCCTCCCTTGAATCTCTCAGGCCCCGTTACCGCGCGGGCGAGGCACATCTGAAAAGCGGGCCGCTGCCGCAGTGGCTCCACCCAAGGTGCAAACCGTGATCCTCACCGGTCACGGCGAACCTCTCAGGTTCCGATGACAGATGGGGAGGAACTTTCCTCGCCTGTCATGCCTTTGGGAGCAGATCCGATGAGCAGTACGCCTCTCCGTCACACCGCGCTCGATGCCCTGCATCGTTCGCTGGGCGCGACGATGACCGACTTCGCCGGCTGGGACATGCCCCTGCGCTATGGCTCCGAGCGCGAGGAGCACCTCGCCGTACGCGCCCGGGCCGGGCTCTTCGACCTCTCGCACATGGGCGAGATCACGGTGACCGGCCCCCAGGCCGCCGCCCTGCTGGACTACGCCCTCGTCGGCAACATCAGCGCCGTCAAGCCCGGCCGCGCCCGCTACACCATGATCTGCCGCGAGGACGGCGGCATCCTCGACGACCTGATCGTCTACCGGCTGGCCGAGACCGAGTACCTGGTCGTGGCGAATGCCGGTAACGCGCAAATTGTCCTGGATGGGCTTGTGGCGCGCTCCGAGGGGTACGACGCCGAAGTGCGCGACGACCGCGACGCCTACGCCCTCATCGCCGTCCAGGGTCCCGAGTCCCCCGGCATCCTCGCCTCCCTCACCGACGCCGACCTCGACGGACTGAAGTACTACGCCGGCCTGCCCGGCACCGTCGCCGGCGTCCCCGCTCTCATCGCCCGCACCGGCTACACCGGCGAGGACGGCTTCGAGCTGTTCGTGAAGCCGGAGCACGCGGTCGAGCTGTGGCAGGCGCTGACCAAGGCGGGCGAGAGCGCGGGCCTGGTCCCGTGCGGCCTCTCCTGCCGGGACACCCTGCGCCTGGAGGCGGGCATGCCGCTGTACGGGCATGAGCTGTCGACCGCGCTGACGCCCTTCGACGCCGGGCTCGGCCGGGTGGTGAAGTTCGAGAAGGAGGGCGACTTCGTGGGGCGCGCGGCGCTGACCGAGGCTGCCGCCCGGGCCCGGTCGAACCCGCCGCGCGTCCTCGTCGGGCTCGTCGCCGAGGGCCGCCGGGTGCCGCGCGCCGGGTACGCCGTCGTCGCGGGCGGCGAGGTGATCGGCGAGGTCACCTCCGGCGCCCCCTCGCCGACGTTGGGCAAGCCGATCGCGATGGCCTACGTCGACGCCGCGCACGCGGCGCCCGGTACGGCCGGGGTCGGTGTGGACATCCGCGGCAGCCACGAGCCGTACGAGGTCGTGGCGCTGCCGTTCTACAAGCGCCAGAAGTAGACACTGGGCTGTGATGCCGGGCACATCCTCCCTGCTCACAACCGTCTTTCGCAGTCCCCCATTCACCAGCACTCCCCCGCGTACAGGAGAATTCAGGACATGAGCAACCCCCAGCAGCTGCGCTACAGCAAGGAGCACGAGTGGCTGTCGGCCGCCGAGGACGGCGTCGCGACAGTCGGCATCACGGAGCACGCGGCCAACGCGCTCGGCGATGTCGTCTTCGTCGACCTCCCCACGGTCGGTGACGCCGTGACCGCGGGCGAGACCTGCGGCGAGCTGGAGTCGACCAAGTCGGTCAGCGACCTTTACTCCCCGGTCAGTGGCGAGATCACCGAGGTCAACGAGGACGTGGTCAACGACCCGTCGCTGGTGAACTCCGCCCCCTTCGAAGGCGGTTGGCTGTTCAAGGTACGAGTCGCCGAGGAGCCGTCCGACCTGCTCTCCGCCGACGAGTACACCGCCTTTTCCGCCGGCTGAGGAGTCGTACAAGCATGTCTGTCCTGAACACCCCCCTGCACGAGCTCGACCCGGATGTCGCCGCCGCCGTCGACGCCGAGCTGGACCGCCAGCAGTCCACGCTCGAGATGATCGCCTCGGAGAACTTCGCGCCGGTCGCGGTCATGGAGGCGCAGGGCTCGGTCCTGACCAACAAGTACGCCGAGGGCTACCCAGGCCGCCGCTACTACGGCGGTTGCGAACACGTCGACGTGGTCGAGCAGATCGCGATCGACCGCGTCAAGGAGCTGTTCGGCGCCGAACACGCCAACGTGCAACCGCACTCGGGCGCCCAGGCCAACGCGGCGGCGATGTTCGCGCTGCTCAAGCCCGGTGACACGATCATGGGCCTGAACCTCGCGCACGGCGGGCACCTGACCCACGGCATGAAGATCAACTTCTCCGGCAAGCTGTACGCCGTGGTCGCCTACCACGTGGACGACTCCGGTGTCGTCGACATGGCCGAGGTCGAGCGGCTGGCCAAGGAGTCCAAGCCGAAGCTGATCGTGGCGGGCTGGTCGGCCTACCCGCGGCAGCTGGACTTCGCCGCGTTCCGCCGGATCGCCGACGAGGTCGGCGCGTACCTGATGGTCGACATGGCGCACTTCGCCGGTCTGGTCGCGGCCGGGCTGCACCCGAACCCCGTCCCGCACGCGCACGTGGTCACCACGACCACCCACAAGACGCTGGGCGGCCCGCGCGGCGGTGTGATCCTTTCCACCGCCGAGCTGGCGAAGAAGATCAACTCGGCGGTGTTCCCCGGTCAGCAGGGCGGGCCGCTGGAGCATGTGATCGCCGCCAAGGCGGTCGCCTTCAAGGTCGCCGCATCGGAGGACTTCAAGGAGCGGCAGCGCCGTACCCTGGAGGGTGCCCGCATCCTCGCCGAGCGTCTGGTGCGGGAGGACGTGAAGGCGGAGGGCGTCGACGTGCTCTCCGGCGGCACGGACGTACACCTGGTCCTGGTCGACCTGCGCGACTCCGCGCTGGACGGCCGGCAGGCCGAGGACCGCCTCCACGAGGTCGGTATCACGGTCAACCGCAACGCCATCCCGAACGACCCGCGTCCGCCGATGGTGACCTCCGGCCTCCGCATCGGCACCCCCGCCCTCGCCACCCGCGGCTTCACCACCGAGGACTTCACCGAGGTCGCGGACATCATCGCCGAGACGCTCAAGCCGTCGTACGACGTCGAAACACTCAGGGCCAGGGTCACCGCGCTCGCGGACAAGCACCCGCTGTATCCCGGCCTGAACAAGTAAGTCCCCCTGGTGGGACACCCGGCCACGCGGATGCCGGGTGGCCGGGTGTCCCACCACCCGTTGTGAGGAGTCCCCGTGGCCATCTCGGTCTTCGACCTGTTCTCGATCGGCATCGGCCCGTCCAGCTCCCACACCGTGGGCCCGATGCGCGCGGCCCGTATGTTCGCCCTGCGGCTGCGGAACGAAGGCGTGCTGGACTCCACCGAGTCCGTACGGGCCGAGCTGTACGGCTCCCTGGGCGCGACCGGCCACGGCCATGGCACGCCCAAGGCGGTCCTGCTCGGACTGGAGGGCGCGTCACCGCGCACGGTGGACGTCGAGACCGCCGACCAGCGGGTGGAGGACATCAAGACGGCGGGCCGGCTCCGGCTGCTCGACGAGCGGGAGATCGCCTTCACTTTCGACAAGGACCTGGTCCTGCACCGCCGTAAGGCACTCCCCTACCACGCGAACGGCATGACGCTCTGGGCGCACGACGCCTCCGGCGCCGAACTCCTCTCCAAGACCTACTACTCCGTGGGCGGCGGCTTCGTCGTCGACGAGGACGCGGTCGGCGCCGACCGCATCAAACTCGACGACACGGTCCTCAAGTACCCCTTCCGCACGGGCGACGAGTTGCTGCGCCTCACGCAGGAGACCGGCCTGTCGATCTCCGCACTGATGCTGGAGAACGAGCGGGCCTGGCGCACCGAGGAGGAGATCCGCGCGGGTCTGCTGGAGATCTGGCAGGCGATGCGGGAGTGCGTGGCCCGCGGCATGTCCCGCGAGGGCATCCTGCCGGGCGGCCTGAAGGTACGGCGGCGGGCCGCCAACACGGCCCGCAAGCTGCGCTCGGAGGGCGACCCCAAGGCCCTGGCCATGGAGTGGATCACGCTCTACGCGATGGCCGTGAACGAGGAGAACGCGGCGGGCGGCAGGGTCGTTACGGCCCCCACGAACGGCGCGGCCGGCATCATCCCGGCGGTCCTGCACTACTACATCAACTTCGTGCCCGGCGCCGACGAGGATTGCGTCGTCCGCTTCCTGCTGGCCGCCGGCGCCATCGGCATGCTCTTCAAGGAGAACGCCTCCATCTCCGGCGCCGAGGTCGGCTGCCAGGGCGAGGTCGGCTCCGCCTGCTCCATGGCGGCGGGCGCCCTCGCCGAAGTCCTCGGCGGCAGCCCCGAACAGGTCGAGAACGCCGCCGAGATCGGCATGGAACACAACCTCGGCCTCACCTGCGACCCCGTCGGCGGCCTCGTCCAGATCCCCTGCATCGAACGCAACGGCATGGCCGCGGTGAAGGCCGTCACCGCCGCCCGCATGGCCATGCGCGGCGACGGCTCCCACAAGGTCTCCCTCGACAAGGTCATCAAGACGATGAAGGAGACGGGCGCCGACATGAGCGTGAAGTACAAGGAGACGGCTCGGGGTGGGTTGGCTGTGAACATTATCGAGTGCTGAGCGCATAACGGGCTTCTGACCTGCGAGTTCGCGGCGCATAGTCAACATCGGGAGCTCCGCCCCCACCATCCGGATGTATCAAATCGACCCCCTCGATCAACTTGAGGGGTATCATTCGATACATGAGTGGTACGGAAAACTCCCGTGTGCAGCAGCGACTGGTCGGCCTCTCCCCTACGTTCACGACGGCGCAGGCACGTCAGGCCCGGCTCTCGCCCCGCGATCTGGCGCACCTGGTCACGGAAGGGGAGATAGACGAGCTGTCCCGTGGGGTGTATCGGCGGACAGACGCCCCGGAGACTGCGCACGTAGATCTGCTGGCCGTGTGCACACGGGCTCCGCGCGCCGTCGTGTGCGGCGAGTCCGCCCTGGCCCTGCATGAGCTGATCGACGACATCCCCACAGCGGTACACATCGCCGTGCCCCGCGGAGCACGCCGTCCCACGATCTCCTACCCGCCGACCGTGGTGGCGCAGTACGCCCCGACGACCTTCGCCCTCGGCGTCGAACGATTCGAAGCAGCCCCGGGAGAGACCATCCCCGTGTACAACGCAGCGCGCAGCGTCGTCGACGCGATGCGCCACCGCAGCCGTATCGGCGAGACCCTCGCCCTGTCCGCACTAGGCCGCTACCTGCGCCGAGACGGACGCAGCGGGGTCAGCGAACTCCAACACGTCGCACGCGAGTTGGGCGCCCTCTCCGTCATTCGCCCCGCCGTAGAGGCGGTGCTCGCCTGATGGCCAACCCCACGCGCGACACCACCGCCGGCCGCGTCTACAACGACCTACGCAACCTGGCCCGCCGCAACAGCCGGTCCACGGACGAGATCATGGTCGAGTACGTCCTCGAACGGTTCCTCTACCGCTTGGCCGCATCGCCCCTCGGCCGGGAACACTTCGTCCTCAAGGGCGGCCTGCTCCTCGCCCAGTTCGGCGCACGCCGGATGACCCGCGACATCGACATCCTCGGCCGCTCGTTCCCAGGCACCGAAACCGAGATCATCCACAGGATCGCGGCCATCGCCGCCACCGAGATCGACGACGGCGTCCTATTCGATCCCGCGACGCTCAAGACCGTCCCCATCCGGGAGGAGGACGAGTACCACGGTCTGCGCCTGTCCATGGCCGCCTCCATCAGTCGGGCCCGCCTCAAGCTGCAACTGGATGTCAGCTTCGGCGACCCCGTTACCCCCGGCCCTCGGATCATCGACTACCCACAGCAACTCACGACGGACAGCTTCCAGATCCTCGGCTACCCACTCGCCACAGTCATCGCCGAAAAACTCTCCACTGCCGTCTCCCTCGGTGACCTCAATACCCGCGACCGCGACTACGGCGACCTTTACCGCCTACTCACCCTCAACGACCTCGATGGCCAGGAACTCACCACGGCTCTGACCGCCACCGCCGCACACCGCGGTATCACCCTGAAACCCCTCAGCGCCACCATCACCGACCTCGGCGAGCGTCGCCAGACCTCCTACACCGCCTGGCGCCGCCGACAGGGCCCCGCCGCACCCGGCTACCCCGAACGCTTCACCGACGTCATCCGGCAGGTCACCGCTTTCGGAGACACCCTCCTCAACGGCGACGCCGTCACCGTCAAATGGAAAGCAGCGGACCTCACATGGTCGTGAATCAGGTCTGACCGGCCAACCAGGCCTTCGGGATTCGAACTCGAGACCTACGCATTGCGAGAGCCTGCAAGATCGTGATAGGGGTACCGGGACGTACCTCCGTGTCATTTTTCCCCAGGTCAGCCAGCCCTAGTGGCTGCATCGATGCCACCGAGTCCTACTGATGCCGTAGGGTCCGCTCACGCATAAGAATGGAAGCAGTCGGAGGTACTACTGCCCTTGCAGTTGTTCCCACTTGATCGCCAAGGTGTCGAGCAGAGACCTGCGATCCAGAGCCGGATGTAAGCTGTAAAGAACCTGAGCTAGGCGCAGCGCCACCTCTACCGACTCGCCCGGTTGGAGCACAAGCCGCTCCATGGCGTCTGCAGCAGTGATGGGCAACAAGCGGCCAGTCTCGGCAATCAGGGTCTGCTCGATGTGACGGGTGGTCACCTCTTCGATGTCGGCCGTTGCCGGCACCAGAGACAGGGCTTCGGCCCAGCGTTTGCTGTACCGGTCTCTCACCTGGTGCAGGTTGAGGCCGTCACAGCCCAGATCACCAGCCGCTCTCTGCAGAGAGCCCAGATAGTCGACCACAACATCCGTGCGGCTGAGTCGGTCCTTCCACAGATTGGACAGGGACTTGCTGTCCGGGTGCTGCTCGATGGCCCGAGCAATTTCGATTGCCATCATCAGGTAGCGAAGGGCCGATCCAAGCAAGACCTCCAAACACTGTTCCCATTGGCCATCGCCTGGGACCCGTGATCCACACGCATCCCTGAACCAGTCGTAGCAGGTGTCACGGGTCTCTCGGTCGCGAGTAGTTGCGGGATCCAAGTTGTGCGCGAAGAATGTTCGAAGTCGTCCAAGCACATGCTTGAATTGCTCAGCCTCGACAGGGTCTATATTCACCCTCCTGGCCTGAGCCAGGAGGTATTTAATGCTCGTCCTCCATGCCTCATCCAACCAAGAACTGAGCCAGATGGTCGTGGTAACAAATCCATGTTGAGGGCTAGACAGGACCGGGCGCGGTGCCGTGACGGTGAGGCCAGCTGGACAGGAAGTCAGGGCGTCACACAACATCTCCAACTCGGTTTTTCGGCTGTCGAGTTCAGCAAGGATAGTGAGCGGTCCATGCGCCGTGACTGTCTGATTGGCGATGCTCATCAGTCCTCCACCGATCCAGCCTCGTCTGACGGCAAGGGGACATCGTTGCGGGAGATGATATTGGGGCCCCGCCTGTCACCTGGTTGGCGTGCCGGTTCAAGTAAAGGCCCTCGAAGGTTAAAAGTCACATAGGCATCAGGTAGCGCCATTCCTTGCGACGGATCTGTGACACCGAAGTCATAGGGCTGGAAAGCTACTTCACGAGCCAACTCCTCAACCCAGCAGAGTCCCTTGCGCTGATCCAGATCCACACGACGGACCACGGGATGAAATCTCTGCGGGCTGCCCGAAGGGTCACTGGCCACGTACATTGCAACAACACGCCGACGATGCGAGTATGACTGCTGTTCAGCCTTACGGAAGGCAGCGAACGCCGCAGCTACCTGGTCCAGGTGGAATAGCGCGAGGGCGCGCATGAACTCTACTCGCAGCAACGATAGTTCATCTGCAGCTTGGAGCCTGCCGGCGAGATCGAGGCATTCCGTCCAGTCTGCACGAGTGAGCGGCAGGGTAAGTCGTTCCTCCTCCATAAACCGGTGACCGGTCTTGGCCAGCCAGAAAAGATCCACAAGCAGTCGAAGGCAACGAGGGTCGTTCACGGCCGCGCTATGCACCTGCAGATGCTTTAGCGCAGCCACGATGCCGGACGGCTCAGGCGCGTTCCGAATGAGGCCGCTCACTCGGAGCGCGTACAAGTAGGCAGCGAGGGGCTCGTCGTGCTTTGCCAGCTCTTGCAGCCGCTCGTCAGCGACCCGGTCATCGCTTGCGATACTTGCTATATCCGCAAAGCGTGCATTGTACTTGGCTTCTTGTTTCGGGCTGAGGTCGGCAACGTCGATAAGCAACAGCCGTGAAATACATTCCGCGAGCAATCTGGTTGCTTCGTGCCGCCTTAGGGCTTTCTTATCGAACACATCGATGGTGACCCAGCACAGGACGTCCATCGGGTAATATTTATCAGTCGATAGACGCGTTGAATCCGCCGTAATTCGGAGCACGCGGCTTACAAGCTCGCTAACTCTATCGAACGGCAGCGGCGACGGAATCGCTCCTTCGGGACCACTGCGCAGCAGTTCGTAAATTTTCGCACCAGCAACACTGGCCTGCTCCACCATCAGATTGGCGCGTACGCCAGTCCGTGACGAGGGCGAGAGAGTTACGAGAGCATCTTCAACAACCCCCTCGGCTCGCTCCAGGGTCTGAATCCGTTGCTCCGCATTGGGAAGTCGCTTACGCTGAGCAAACTTGACCCACTCTCGGCAGAGGTTCGTTTCCAATAACGCCAGTCGCGGGTTGAATACGACACTGGCTCCATTGGCATGTGCGATCGCATCTGCCATCCGGAGGAAATTCCGTGCGTAGCGTGCTTCCTGGTCCCCTTGCGGGCCGATACGGTTGAGCAAGTCCACCGCAAATTGAACCTCGGCCCCACCAAAGGAGGTGCTGTCAGGACGAATTTCCGATAGGACCTCCGCGATCGCCTTAATCTCAGACTCATCGCTGATCTGCTCTTCGGTGACCAGGATTTGTGCTTCGAGTTCATTTCGAGCAGACAGCATATAGTTGCCGTCGGCGCCCTCGATCCATCGAATAAGATCGACCTTCCCCAGGAGTTGGGGGAGGTTACGGACGCCGTCGCGTCCGACAACACGGAGGGCAAGCTCTAGCGGGATAGACTGCCCATGCCGTGAGGCTACAAGCACAATATTTACTAGACGCTCGTAAGGACCTCGGTAAACCGACGCTTCAGACGTCTCTCCAATTTCACGCAATGCAATTTCCAGATCATCGACAAGGCCAGCCTTTGCCAGAGCTGCTGCCATCGCAGTTGGTGGCTCATACTCGGATGACTCACGGACGGCAGAGATCAGGGTCGACTCCGTGTGCCTGAGTTCGAGCACCAGGCCACCACTGACCGGACCTCGACTTTCCGGAAGAAGTCGATAAAGAGCGGATAGGAAAGTGCTATCCTTTTGGATCAGCCTTTTGTCTCGGTCGGGGATGGTGATCCCCAGGGACTCAAGATGGCGTGAGAACCTCCGCATCTCGCCGCCGGTCAAAGACGCGGGAGCCTCGATGATTTGCCGGGTATTCTTAAGGTCGCCAGTCCGATAGCAGCTGCCAACCAATACAGCCCTACGCCCTCGGGAATCGAGGTACTTAGCCAATCTGAAGTATTCATCGGGGTCGACCATTCCATCCCAGATCAGCAGGGTTCCTGGCATGGAAACCTTCTCGACCCATTCACAGAAGGAGTCGATTGCCTCGAATGAGGGACGATTTGCACGTCGTGAGATATGCAGAACTGCATGCTGTCCCCCACGTGCGATAGAGTGCGCTAGTGAGGCTAGTGCGATTGTTTTTCCGCTGCCTGTCTGCCCCCAAATCAGGAGAGGGCGCTCCAATAGCCCCCGGCTCGACAGTGCCGCCTCAACGCGCTTGCGCAGGACAGCCTCAAAGTCCCTCTGAAATTGGAGTCCGCTATTAATTGCTGACCAGATATTCGATGATTCGGTTGCTCCGAGGAATTCCCTGAACCGAAGGTAGCGCAACTCTTCCGATTGGGCCGGCGGGGTCGTTAGGAGGTTCACATCGATCGGCTGCCCAAACGACACCACCGCGTTCCAGATTTCCCTGGGGACCGCGTGCAGCTCCCTGCCGTGGCGGATCTGGTGACCATCGGATTCGAAGCGTTGAAGGTCAGTCAGCCGCCCACGGCGCCTTGCTCCCTCGATATAACTTGCGAAGTCCTCAGCGTGTGTGACAAGCGTTCCCTCCTCAACGGCTGCCGCGATGTACTCGTCTTCGAGCTCCGCAGAAGTCGCCGAGAATAGATGCGCCTGCCCGCGGCCTAGGCGGTGCAAAATTCCATAGAGATCTTCGGAATTGAGCCAGTCATGAATTCCCCAGGCTTCGATTACCAGTACACCACGCGGAGTGATCAGCTCGTCGGGGAGGCGCTGTGCGAGAGCACGTGCCTCTGTTTTACGTGCGCCAAGTTCAAGGCGGCTGGTCGGAGGTTGGCTTTCGGGAGGCTGGTCGGCACCTCCAAAGAGCAGTACGGCTTGGACCTGACGGGTACTTCTGGGGGCAGAGGGGCGATAGGAGGACGAAGCGACGGGCTGAACCTGGCGCCATTCGCTTCGCAGAGCGCGCAGAAACAGTGAGTCAACCGCAGTACTGAACACCCCGTTCCACGGCAGACTGAAAACCACACGAAGCCATGCTGGTGCAGTGAGTTCGGCGGCAGACTTGGAGAGGGCAGCGATGGCAGCGTCTCTCCGTTCACGGGGGATACGCAGCAGGAGCTGATACAAGTCGATGGGATCGACGGTGACGCCCCCGGCTCGCGAGACAGGCCCAACCAGTGGATCTTCGCCACTCTCCAAGCGTAGGTACTTCTGTCCGAGTAGAAGAAAGCCTGGCCCTTGCTCGAGGCGGTTAATCAGATCCTCGTAGTGGACAGTCATGTCTCTCCTCACGAGTGATACGAAGCCCTGCCAGCATAAGGATATTTGGATCGACTCGGTTGCGATTCAGCAGAACTGCAACTTGCCGGGATGGTCTCTATACCGGGAGGAGTTCCTGCAAGGGTGCTGGCTCGCGCCGTACTGCGCATCTGGCGCCAAGCGAACGTTGGCGGCAGTGGCCGCCACGCCGGGGATCACGGAGGCCGGTCCGCCACGGTCCCATCACCCGACCGCCGTGATGTGCCCGTCCGCCTCCCTCAACCTGCCTCGGCGGTGCAGCTCATCGATGTCGGAGTCCAGGAAGCTGCGGATGTCCCGGCCCATGCGACGCCAGCCGAAGAACTCGCCCGCGTGCCGGACCAGTTCGTCCCGTGACATGCCTGGGCACTCCGCGGCAAGTTCATACAGCGCCAGCTGCCGCTCGGTCGGAGCGATGTGCGCGGCCTTGCGGGGGGTGTCGCCCTCTCCCGGAGCGCGGGCGTCCAGCTCCTCTCGGCCGGCCATGTCCAGGAACTGCCCGTCGACGGTGACCTGCCCCGAACGGACGAGACCGCGCACCACTTCCCGCACGTTGTCGCGGATCCTGTTGCCCGCCCGGGCAACGCCCCACGCCTCCCTGGCACGCTGCACCAAGAGCTCCTCGTGAATGGGTCCCTCGATCCCGATGACCCTGGTCAGGACGTTGCGCAGCGCGGGCCGGGCTTCAGAGGTGTGCAGTTCGTACGGTGAGGACACCGTCATCTCGCATGTCTCGTACATGGAGCTCCACGGCCGGTCGGGATCGGTGTCGACGGGAACGCGCTCATGGTCCGGGGGCGCCAGGGTCGTAGGCGGCGCTCCGTCCCCCGGTCCCGGAGCACCAGGCCCGTCCGAAGCGCCAGAGAGCGGAGCGGTCGGCCTCGTGCGTGAGGTCTCCTCCGCCTGTTCCTCGGCGGCCACCGCCGGATCTACCGAGGTGGAGTCGGAGTCCGACATCGGTCCCCGCTCGACCGCCTCACGCAGTCTCAACTCGGCAGCAGCCCGGCCGCGATACCAGTCAGTGCCCCAGATGCGGTGCAGCCGCCAACCCAGCCCAGCCAGCACCTCCTCCCGCAGCCGGTCGCGATCCCGAGCCGTCCTTGACGAGTGGTACATCGCACCGTCGCACTCGATACCGAGCGCGTAGGCACCGGGGAACTCCGGATGGCGCACGCCGATGTCGATGCGGTATCCGGCGACGCCGACCTGCGGCTGCACGCGGTAGCCCCAGTCGCGAAGCACCTGCAGGACCGACTCCTCGAAAGGGCTGTCCGGTTCGGCGTCAGCCTGTGTCACGTCCTGCGCGAGGACTGCGGGACCGGTCTCGGCGTACTCCAGATACCGCTTGAGGTGCTGAACGCTCTCGTTGGCGCTGTCGGCCAGGCCGCTGCCCCGGAACGACGCGACGACCTCCATGCGGAAGCGCGCCCGGGTCACTGCGACGTTCAGGCGCCGCCAGCCACCCCCCTTGTTGATAGGCCCGAAGTTCGTGCCGAACTTGCCGTGCTCGTCGGGGCCGTACCCGATCGACATGATCATGATGTCGCGCTCGTCGCCCTGGACTGACTCGAGGTTCTTGACGAAGAACCCGTCGAGCCGGTCCTCGGTGAAGCAGTGGTCCAGGTCGGGGCGGAGCAGCCGGGCCTGCTGAACAGCCTGGTCGATGGCCGCCGCCTGTGCCTGAGAGAGGGCGACGACACCCAGAGTGCGGCCGGGGCGGGTGTCGAAGTGATGGATGACCCGCCGGGCGACGAACTCCGCTTCCACGCGGTTGTCGCGTCGGCCGCCGCGGTCGTACATGCCCTGTGCGTGGAAGAAGTCGACGCCGATGTCGTTGCCGTGGTCCAGCGCTCCGGGGAAGGTCACCATGGAGTTGCCGTAGAAGGACCTGTTGCTGAACGTGATCAGGTCCTCGTGACGGCTGCGGTAGTGCCAGCGCAGGGACAGCTCGCGCAGGGCGCCCGCCTTGCATGCGTGCAGCAGCGATTCGAAACTGTCCGGAACGTCCTCGTCGTACTGGTCGGAGTCGTCCTCGACGGCCGAGTCGAAGAAGGAAGTGGGCGGCAGCTGCTTTTCATCGCCGGCCACGATCAGCGAGTCTGCCCGGTATACGCAGTTGACCGCGTCGGCCGGGCGGACCTGTGACGCCTCGTCGAAGATCACCACGTCGAAGTGATAGTCCGCAGGCAGGAACTGGCTTACGGTCAGAGGGCTCATCATGAAGCACGGCTTGATCAGCCGGACGACTTCGCGGGTCCGGCCAAGCAGTTCCCGCACTGGCATGTGGCGTCGCTTCAGCTCCGCCTGCTTCTTGATCACCAAGGCCGCCCCGCCGCTGAATCGTCGCGGCCGACGCTTGTTGCACGCTTCGATCACGGCGCCGCTCGCGGCAGCGACCAGTCGGCGGTCGGCCTCCCGGAAGTCGGCCACCCGGGCGTCCAGATCCGCGGAGCGGGTGGTGGCGAGACGCGTGTCCGTGGCCAGGAGGTCGTCGGCCCAGCACTTCAGCACCGCCTGCTCCACCACTGCAGGCAACTGTTCGGGCAGGACGCCTCGTTCGACGGCACGCGGGACGAGCTCATCGATGCCGTGACGCGCCAGGACGTCCACTCCAGAGCGGTATGCCTGCCACTCCTCCGGGCCACGCGGGTCGGCCCGGAGTTCGTCCACGGCCTGCTGGGCCTGGTCGAAAGTACCGAACAGGGCGAAGGACAACTGAGCCTGGCGGGGCTCCTCGAAGAGATCGTGTAGCGCGGTCGAGGACTCCGACCAGCGAGCGGCACGGCGCGTCGCCATGTCGCACCAGCCGGCCAGCGCGCCGCGAATGCCACGGGCCAGCAACCCCAGCAACGGGTCGGGCTCGGTGTCGTCGTCGAGGCGGGCAGTGAGCAGGTCCCGGTGAGCCGTCCCGCGGGTGAGTTCCGCTATGCGGTCCGCAGCAGCCAGCGCCGCGTCCATTGCGGGCAGTTCACCTTCGTCGCGGGGGACAAAGCCGCCCAGCGCCTCCTTGTGATGTGCCACCAACCGAGCGAACTCAGCCGCAGTGTGCTGCCAGGCCAGGGCATCGTTGAGGCGGTGGGGCAGTGTCTTGTCCCAGGCGCCGCCGCGCGTGAGCGCGGCCACCGCCGCACGATCCCTCCGATACTGGCCAGACAGACGCGCGAACACACCCCGATGCTGTTCCGTGAACCTCTCGACCAGGGCGGGCAACTCTCGAGCTTCCAGCACCTGCTCACCGAAGACGTCTCCCGCTGCAGCGTGGGCAGCCGCGCGGGCTGCATGCGCGTCCCGCAACTCCTGAGCCGCTCGATGTGCCTCGCGCAGCCCTTCCTCGTCGAACCATCGCGCAGGTGGCCGTTTCGCCGCGGAGGCCAGATCGGCGAGTTCCAGTAGGCCGAACGCCTCCTGAGAGGTTTCCGGCTTGGGTAGCCCGAACAGCTCGGCCAGTTGGGCGAGGCTTCCCGAGAAATCGTCCGACAGTCCGCCGCCGACCGTGCCGACCATGGCTGGATCCCGGTCGGGCAGGCCCGCTTCCAGAGTCCGTACGGTCTGCCGTACGTCGTGCACGGTACGTGGTTCGGGGGTCGTGACCGCAAACGGGCGACTTTCGGCAGCCGCGCGCAGGTCCGCGAGCGCATCGGTGGCCTCCGCGAGGACTGTGGTGGGGACGGTGGTCCCCTTCAGCTTCAGCCCGCGCCAGACGAACGCTTCGCCCTCCGCTGCCGGGCGCCAGGCCCGGCTGACGGTGCCGGCGGCTTCCCTGAGCGCCTGCAACTCCCCGGCGCCAAGCCGCCGGACCGTGGCGGTGCTCCTTGCTCCGAGGGTGAGCTGCGGGGTGTCGGCCTGCTCCAGGAGAACCAGGCTGCCCAGGACGTCATGGAGGGTACGGCCGAGCGGTTCACGGGTCTGGTTCATGGCCGCCGCGTAGGCCGACAGTTCCTCGCGCAGTCGGCGCGCCCTGTCCAGTTCGTGCTCGGCCGCTCCGGTAATCCGCACTTCGGTGGTCAGCACCCGTTCGAGCTCCGTCGCCACAGCTTTCTTGCTGGTGTCGCCGCTGTGCAGGGCCAGCACGAAGTCTCCGAGGCCGACGCCTCGCAGTCTGTTACGGACCACGTCGAGCGCTGCGGCCTTTTCACTGACGAAGAGGACGGACCGGCCGGCGTGCATGAGGGCGGCGATCATGTTGGTGATCGTCTGGCTCTTGCCCGTACCGGGCGGGCCGCTGACCACGAAGGAACGGCCGTCCAACGCGGCCGCGATGCACTGCCGCTGTGAGGAATCCGCGTCCAGCACGAGGGGGGTCCGCTCAGGCAGCTGGATCTCGTCGATGCGGTCCAGCTCGGGCGGCTCGAAGCCGATCAGATCGTCGGGCAGCCCAGAGTCGGGTCCGAGGCCGACGGCCCGGACCAGCGGATGAGCGAGGATGCGGTCCTCGTTCTGCTGAAGATCCTGGTACATGGCCTCCTTGTGCGAGGCGAAGAGGCCGAGTACCACGCGCTCGTCAACCGACCAGCCGTCCTGCGCACGCGCGACGTCCCGTGCGGCGGCGAAAACCGCGCTCGGATCGGCCACGTCGCAGTCGGCGACCGAGCTCCAGTCGACGCCCAGCCGCTCCAGCTTGACCGCGAGCGCGGGGTTGTGGATCCGGTCCTGGTCCTCCGCCAGGTGCAGACGCGTCTGCCGCCGCCCGTCTCGGCGAGGCTCCACAGGTACGAGCAGCAGCGGAGCGGCACTCGTCTCCTCGGCGCCCTCCTCCCGCCAGTCCAGCATGCCCACGCCGAGCCAGAGCACCCACAGGCCGTAGTCGTTGTACATCTGTCCCGACTTCTGGCGCAGTTGGTAGAGCGACGCATCAAGACCAGCCTGGGTGTTCTTCTGAGTCACCAGGCCTGAGGCGTGATGGGAGCCGCCGACCGTGGAGGTGGAGTCGTACTCGTAGAACACGCCGCTGCCCCGAGCCAGCTCTTCTCCGTCCACGCCGCTGTCGACGGACTCGTCGCCCGTGACGGGAGTGAAGGACCAACCGCGACCGAGCCCGGCCAACACCGCAGAGGCGTCAGGGGCCGTGATCTCCAGGGTGGCGGTCCTCGTATGACGGAAGTTCAGCAGACGGTTGCGCCCACCAAGGTCGAGCAGGGAACTGCGCCAGCTGCCCAGAACAGCTTTCAACCGGTCGAGCGCGGGGTCACTGCCGCCTGCAAAGCCACCGCTGTCACCACGCGCGGCTCCGGTCGTTCGCGAACTGGGCATAGTGACGTACCTCCGGAACGGAAAACGCACAGGAGGCAACACACCTCGCCCCCCCCAAGTGCCGTAATTATTCAGTGCTGGCAGCCCAACACACCAGTATCAGCACACGGTTGAGGCTGACATCCGCGGAGCATGCGCAGTTGGGCGCTAACCATCGCTCGCCCCTACTCGACGCGGGCGTTTGACTCTTGCGCACCGGATCCGCGCCGTCGCGCCGCAGCGCGGTGATCAGCTTGCCGAACTTGGCCCAAGGGGCAAGGCCGTCTGCCGGCCCCATGGGCGTAGAAAATCCTTTGCCGGGATTCGCCGCGTGACTCCAGACTGAGGCCATGCTCGGGTTCATTAGGACCGACGACGAAGCCCTCGTTTCCTGCTTGGGCGATCCTCAGCGCACCGTTGCGGCCTACCGCGAACTGCTGCGACGCGGGGAGAACGCGCTGGGCGCCATCCGCGCCGGCCTGCGCGACGCGAATCCGGCCGTCCGTGAGGGCTGCTGCCGCCTACTCGATCACCTGGTCGACACCGAATCGATGGGCGAACTCATCAACATGGCCGACGATCCCGACGCCCGCGTCAGGATCGCCGCATGCCACGCTCTGGCCTGTGACCGGTGCAAGGGCGACGTTTGCGCACCCGGCCCGGACCGGGTCCTCGAACCCGCACTGCGCCACCTGATCTCAGACCCCGACCCGCACGTCCGAGGAATGGCTGCCGAACTCGTCGGCAAGTTCGCCCACTCCGACGCACGCGCCGTTGCGGCCTTGAAGGCGTCTCACACCGACGACCCGAGCGCAGCGGTGCGGAAGAAGGCGGGTTGGTTCATACCCGGCGGAGCCATCTACGAGCGGGCCCTTCCCCCCCGCGTCCAGATGACAGGACAGCCTCTTTGTAGGTGACTGTCGGCCAGCCTGTGGTGGCGCAGGCAACTTCCGCATGACAGCCGAGGGTGAGATTCCGCCGCACCGCCCTCGCGGGCGGATCACACGTGCCATGGTGGGGCATACATCCAACAACTCCTGTTCCCCCACGAGCACTTCCGGGAGCGCCCATGCTGCGCGGCATCGACGTGAGTTCCTACCAGTCCTCCGCTTACGACACCGACGGCCTCTCCTTCGTCTTCATCAAGGCGACGGAAGGCCGTTCGTACGTCAACCCGAAGCTCGCCGCCCAGACGAAGAGGGGCCGCGACGCCGGACTGGTCGTCGGCTTCTACCACTTCCTCTGGCCCGGCAACCTCACCGCCCAGGCCGAGTACTTCGTCAAGCACGCCCCGGAAAAGGGCAGCGACATCCTCGCCGTCGACTGGGAGACCACCGGCGACGGCACGCACGCGAGCAACGCGGAGAAGGACCGGTTCATCCGGAAGGTGAAGGAGCTTCGGCCCAATCACCGGGTGATCTTGTACTGCAACCGGCACTTCTGGTTGACCGTCGACGACACCTCATACGCAGGTGACGGCCTCTGGATCGCCGACTACGTCGCCGCCGGCAAGCCCCGCATCCAGGCGAAGTGGCGCTTCCACCAGTACACGAGCAACCCGATCGACAAGAACGTGGCGGACTTCGAGAGCAAGGCGGCGCTGCGGGCATGGGCCGACAAGGCCTGATTCGTCTAACCGCCTGCTGAGGCAGCCAGTTCGCACCGGAACGGGCGGCAAGCCCTCGTACCACCCAAGGCCATGGGCATTGCAGTCGTTGCAGATGAGACCTCGCACGCATTCACCGCAGCTTCGCCCACCGGAACAACATGCGTGATCGTGATCGATGTCCATGGCCCGCAGACCCATATGGGTCGTCCCGCAAACCGCGCATCTGTCCTGCTGAAACCGGCGCAACTGGTCAATGAACTCCATGGTCACGTCGGCGAGTAGTCGGTTACGGGCTTGTGCTCGCCGCACCCCAGGCACTCGATGAGTCCGCGCTTGATCATCATCTGGACGGCACCACAGAGCTCTCTGGAAGACACAGCCCTTGCACATCCCTCGAAGGAACATGTACGGCCCTCAGCCGTTGCGCGGCCACGATTGATGGGCGCCAGGTCTCGCCCCCTCAGATGCTGCGTGTAGTGCGTCCTGCACAGCCCTTTCGTCAGGGGATACCTGTCGGAGGTCCGGTCGCAGGACCATCCTTTCCCCGCTGCCGCACACACGAGCCGCCCGAACATGCGTAACGCGCACGAACGTCTAAGGGTTCAGCCGGTGGCTCCTGGAGTGTCCAAGGACCGGGCGAAGTCGGCGAGCGTGCGGAAGTCGTCCTCGCGCAGGCCGATGCGCGGGTTGACGTGGTGCAGAAGCTCAGGCCCGCGGTGGTGGGTGGTCACGTATGCCTGGTCCAGATCGCTCTGTTCGTCGTCCACCCAGGCGAAGGGACGGCCGTTGGCGTAGTCCACGAGGGGACCGGTCTTCCAGTGGACCCCGTCGGGGCGGTCCTGGAACAAGGCGTCGCCGAAGTCGACGAAGGGGAGTTCGGGAAGACCGAGCACCGGGGCGATCCACCGGTTGGCTTGGTCCATCCATGTGGTGGCCCAGCACAGGTCGTAGCCGAGCTGGAGCAGGTGTCGCCCGTGCTCTGGGTTGAGCCAGACCCTCAGGGGTCGCCGCCGGGCCGAGAGTCCTCTGTGTTCGTCCGGAGTTCCGCTGTCCTGGGGCACTCTGAGGGTGGTGTAGCCGTCGGGGCGTTTCTCCGGCTTGGCCGCATAGGGGTTGAGTGGCCCGTCCACGTCGAGGAACAGCAATGGTCGGTTCACGATTTCCCCGGTCTGGCTCAATATCGGCTGCGCGGTGGAAGCGTAGCTGCAGGGATCCGGCGTGGAGCCGGTCGCCGGAAGACCGGCCATCATCAGCCACCTCGGACCCCTGCTCGCGCTCCGGGTGTCAGGCGCGGAAGGCTGCCGGGCGTTCGCTTGATGCCTCCGCCAGGGCCTTCGTCACCGCGTCGATGCCCGCCCGCAGGCCGTACACCGGGGTGTCGGGCTGCTGGCGCCAGGAGTCGTCGATGCCGCCGGAGTCGACGGTGTCGAAGCCGAGGTCGTCGATCAGGGCACGCACCTTGCGCTTGGCCGCCTCGTCGTCGCCCGCGACGGGGAGGGCCATGCGGTCGGGGTCGCCGGCCGGGCGCGGGCGTTCCAGGATGTCCTGGGCGTAGGTGCCGTTGAAGGCCTTGATCACGGGGTGGCCGATGTTCCGTTCGGTCCAGCGGCTTTCGGTGAGGCCCTCGTCCTCGATGGCGGCGATCCTGCCGTCCCGCTGCTTGGGGTAGTAGTTGTTGGTGTCGATGACGGCGAACCCGTCCGCCGCCCCGTCCAGCAGCCCGGCCGGCAGGTCGGGTACCGCCTTCGTGGGGACCGTGATCACGACGATCTCCGCACCCCGTGCCGCCTCTTCTACCTTGACGGGCGTGGCGCCGGTTTCCTCCGCGAGCGCGGTGAGGGTGTGCGGTCCGCGGGAGTTGGCCACGGAGACGTCGTGACCGAGGGCGGTGAGCCGCCGGGTGAGGTTGCCGCCGATGTTGCCCGCGCCGATGATGCCGATCTTCATGACAGGCCCTTCCGGGGTTGGTGCTCCTGACGTGCGTGACAGGGAGCAACAACTCCGGGACCGGGCGTGCTATTCCGCCGGGCGTGGTGAAGGGGCGCCCGTCCGCTGCCGGACGGGCGCCCCTTCATCAACTCACGTCACTTGTTCAGGTACGACCAGAACTCGTCGAACGACAGGAGCTTGTCGCCGTTGAGGTCCCGGCTGCCGATGATCACCTCGGCGACCGCCTCGGTGACGTTCCAGTCGCCCTGCTGGGCGAGGGCGGTCTTGAACTCGGCCGCGGTGATGAAGCCGTCACCGTCCGTATCGATCCGCTCGAAATGCTTGCGTGCTTCGTCGATGTCCGCCACCGATCCGCCCCTTCGTCATGCATGGTCCGTGTGTGCGGGGGTCAGATTATCGGGCCACCCGGTGACGCAGCGCGGCGACCACCCAGGCGAACTCCTCGCGGTGCGCGGGCAGCGGCTCGGTGCCCCGCACCAGGGCGGTCAGTTCCCGGAAGCGGGCCACTTCGACGTGTGCCGCGGACTCCATGCGGTCGAGTACGGCGGCCCGGTCGGCGTCGCCGAGCAGCCCGTTCAGCACGGCTTCGGCCTCGGGGGACTCGGGGGTGACGCCCTGCTCCAGCGCCTCGCCCGCGAGCTGCACGAGTCGGCTCATGAACCACAGGGACGTCCCGGCGGGTACGTCCGGTCCCCGGTCCGCCGCGTTGAACTCGATCATCTTCCGCATCCGGGCGCGGAAACCGAGGTCCTGCATCAGTTCGGCCATCTCCACCCAGGCGTCCACCTGCTCCGGCGTGGGATCCTCGGGCAGATCGGACAGGCCGAACCGCATCCGGGTCCGGATGTCGGGGTCCGCGGTGTCCAGCCCGCCGAAGGTCTCCTCCATGAAGTCGTCGATGATGCGCCCCCGCTCCGCGGCCGACAGCCGCGCCAGTTTGTTCATCAGGGTCATCTCCTCCGCGGTCGAGCCGCGTCGCGCCACGGTCGACAGCACCGCACGGGTCACCTTCAGCGACCGGATCTGCGCGTCCAGCGCCGCCACGTGCGTGGCGGCGACGGACGCGATGTCCTGCTCGCCGCTGACCACCTTGCGTACGTCGTCCAGGCCGAGGCCCAGTTCGCGCAGGGTGCGGATCAGCTCCAGGCGGGCGACGGACCCGGCGTCGTACAGGCGGTAGCCGCCCGTCGACCGGGTCACCGGGGGCAGGGCGCCCTCGTCCGACCAGTAGCGGATGGTGCGCACGGTCAGCCCGGTGGCCCTGGCCAGCTCGCCGATGGTGAACAGTGCGGTGCCGTCTTCGCTCATGTCCGCGAGTCTGGGGCTTCCAGTGGGTGGAGACTCAAGGGGTCCCGGTTCAGTGCCAGGCCTCGTAGTGCGGGTTGCTCTGGCAGCCGCTCATGATCTCGACCTTGGTCGTCTTGTTCACCGGGCAGACGCCGATGATGTACTTCCGGTGGATACCGCCGGGGAAGGCGACCTCGACCTGGTCGGCCCACTTGTGGGTGTCGCCGATGGTCTTGTTGACGTCGATGCCGCCGGGGGCGTCGATGTAGTAGTTGTAGCCCGACTTCCACCAGGTCTTGTACAGGTCGTGGTCGTACGACGTCGACACGTACGGCGAGGGCTGGTTGACGAGGACGTAGCTCTCGATGTCGTACTGGCCGTTGATGACGTCCTTGGGCAGGAAGCCCTCTTCGAAGACGACCGCGGGTCCGCGGCCGTCGGCGCGGTACAGCGTGCCGCAGGTCTTGCGCCAGACCGGGGTGGGTGTGATGCGGGAGATGTCGACGCGACGGTCGGCGGCCGCCTTGACGGGGTCGTCGAACTGGGGACAGGCGGGAGCTGCGGCGGCCTTCGCGGGCGCCGTCGTGGGGACCGTGGCGGCCGTCGTGGAGAAGACGGCCGCGAGGGACAGGACGGCGGCAACAGCCCGCCGCCGCAGACGAGTTGTGATCATGCGGGGCACGATTCCGGGTCTGCGGCGGCGGGCTGGGGATCTTCACTCGTACGGCGGCGTGTCCGTGCGAGCGTCTTTACGGAAGCGCCTCTGTGCCACCGTCACCGGAAGATGCCGGTGTGGCCGAGTGAGTAGCGGCCCGGTTGTGGGTAGACCGCGAGGCCGTGCGGGCCGTCGCCGACCGGGATGCGGGCGAGCTGGGTGCCGGTGCGGGTGTCGATGGCGTAGACCTCGGCGTCGTACCGGCCGGACAGCCACAGGACCTTGCCGTCGGCGGAGACGCCGCCCATGTCGGGGCTGCCGCCGTCGGGGAGGTGCCACTTCTTGGTGAGCTTGTTCCGCGTGAAGTCGAAGACTGAGATGGAGCCCTCGCCTCGGTTGGAGACGTACATCTCGCGGGAGTCCCGGCTGACGTACAGCCCATGGCAGCCCTTGCCGGTGGGCAGGAGGGTGGGCTCGGTGAACTTCTCGCCGTCCAGCACCCACATCCCGTCGGCCATCATGTCGGCGATGTAGAACTTCTTGCCGTCCGGGGAGATCTTCACGTCCTGCGGCATGGCCCCGTCGAAGGGGAGCTTCTGCTGTCCGACGACCTCCATCTTCTCCGTGTCGACCTTCAGCAGTTCGCCGCTGAACTCGCAGGAGACGATGAAGTACTTGCCGTCGGCGGAGAAGTCGGCGTGGTTGACGCCGTAGCAGGTGACCGGTTCGGTCTTGATCCGCTCCATGGTGTGCGGGTCGCGGAAGACGAGTTCGCGGTCGAGGGAGGCCATGACGACGGCGTACTTGCCGTTGGGCGTGAAGTAGAGGTTGTACGGGTCGTGGACCTCGACCTCCTTGCCCGCCTTGCCGGTCTTCGGGTCGATGGGGGTGAGGGTGTGGCCGCGGTTGTTGTTGACCCAGAGGGTCTTCAGGTCCCAGGACGGGACGACGTGCTGGGGCTGGCGGCCGACGGGGATCGTCTCGATGATCTCGTACGTCTTCGGGTCGATGACCGAGACCGTGTCGGACTCGGTGTTGGGGACGTATACCCGGGACGGGAAGTCCTTGACCACGGGCGAGAGTTGGTTGGGTCTGTCCGCCGCGTAGACGTCCTTCGGATCGAGGACGGGCGGCATGCCGGGCAGGCCCTGGACGGGCTTCTTCGGCGGTGCGGGTACGGCCGCCTTGGTGTTGAGGGCCTGGGGTGCCGGGTCCGGGGACTGGGTGCCGCAGGCGGCGAGCGCGATGAGGGCGGCGCCCGCGATCAGGGTGCGTGTGACGAGGTTCCGGTGCATCAGCTCAGCAGCTCCGTGGTGGTGACCGCGCGCAGTCCGCGGTGGTCGAGTTCTTCCAGTACGGCGGGGAGCGCGGCGACCGTGTCCGCGTAGCCGAAGTGCAGGCTCACGATCGATCCGCCCCGGATCCCGGCCATGACGTTGCCGGTGACGGCGTCGGGGCCGGGCGAGGTGAAGTCGAGGGAGTCCACGTCGTAGGAGAGGACGTGGGGGTAGCCCGCGGTGCGGGCCAGCCGTTCGACGAGCGGGGAGGCGCGCGCGGCGCGGGACGGGCGGAACCAGGTGCCGATCGATCCGGTCAGCCGCTTCAGCCGCTCGGCGCATTCGGTGATCTCGGCCTGTGCCTCGGCCTCGGACATGGCGTTGACGTCCAGGTGCCGATGGGTGTGGTTGCCGAGGTCGTGGCCGCCGTCGAGGATGCGGCGGGCGAGCTCCGGGTGCTCGTCGAGCCAGGTGCCGACGGCGCGGCGGGGGGGCCGGGGGCGGGGACGGGGGGGGGGCGAGGGGGGGGGGGGGGGGGGGGGGGGGGGCGGGGGGGGGGGGGGGCGGGGGGGGGGGGGGGGGGGGGGGGGGGGGGGGGGGGGGGGGGGGGGGGGGGGGGGGGGGGGGGGGGGGGGGGGGGTGGGGGGGGGGGCGGGGGGGGGGGGGGGGGGGGGCGGCCCCCCCCCCCC
>NZ_JAFFSU010000014.1 GCF_017948455.1 Streptomyces sp. GESEQ-4 | reverse complement strand
GGGCGGGGCTGGGAGGCGCGGTGGGGAGGACACGCGGCGAGGCGCGCGGGATACGCCGGGAGGTGGGGGGGGGGGCGGGGCAGGGGAGCGGGGGGGGGGGAGCGGGGCGGGGGGGGGGGCGCCGGCCGGGGGGGGGGCGCGCGCCCCCCGCCGTTCGGAAGACCTGAGGTCAGTAGACCGGCTTGCTCGGCTCGATCTGGTTGACCCAGCCGATCACTCCGCCGCCGACGTGCACGGCGTCCGCGAAGCCCGCGGACTTCAGCACGGCGAGCACCTCCGCACTGCGGACACCCGTCTTGCAATGCAAGACGATCTTCTTGTCCTGCGGGAGGGTCTCCAGGGCGGTGCCCATGAGGAACTCGTTCTTCGGGATCAGCTTGGCGCCCGGGATGGAGACGATCTCGTACTCGTTGATCTCGCGGACGTCGATGATCTCGATGTTCTCGCCGTCGTCGATCCACTCCTTGAGCTGCTTGGGAGTGATCGTCGAACCGGCCGCGGCCTCCTGGGCCTCCTCGGAGACGACGCCGCAGAAGGCCTCGTAGTCGATGAGCTCGGTGACGGTCGGGTTCTCGCCGCAGACCGCGCAGTTCGGGTCCTTGCGGACCTTGACCTGGCGGTACTGCATCTCCAGGGCGTCGTAGATCATCAGGCGGCCGACGAGCGGCTCACCGATGCCCGCGAGGAGCTTGATGGCCTCGTTGACCTGGATGGAGCCGATGGACGCGCACAGCACGCCCAGGACACCGCCCTCGGCGCAGGAGGGGACCATGCCGGGGGGCGGGGGCTCCGGGTAGAGGCAGCGGTAGCAGGGGCCGTGCTCGGACCAGAAGACGGAGGCCTGACCGTCGAAGCGGTAGATCGAACCCCAGACGTACGGCTTGTTCAGCAGCACGCAGGCGTCGTTGACCAGGTAGCGGGTCGCGAAGTTGTCCGTGCCGTCGACGATCAGGTCGTACTGGCTGAAGATGTCCATCACGTTGTCGGCCTCGAGCCGCTCTTCGTGAAGGACCACGTTCACGTACGGGTTGATGCCCTTGACGGAGTCACGGGCCGACTCGGCCTTGGAGCGGCCGATGTCGGCCTGGCTGTGGATGATCTGGCGCTGCAGGTTCGACTCGTCGACCTCGTCGAACTCGACGATGCCGAGGGTGCCGACGCCCGCCGCGGCCAGGTACATCAGGGCCGGCGAGCCCAGGCCGCCGGCGCCAACAGCGAGCACCTTGGCGTTCTTCAGCCGCTTCTGCCCGTCCATCCCGACGTCAGGGATGATCAGGTGACGGGAGTACCTGCGGACCTCGTCTACGGTGAGCTCAGGAGCTGGCTCGACCAGGGGTGGCAGCGACACGGGGGCTCCGTTGGTCGGTCAATCACTACAGTTGTTCTCCCCGTAACAGTGCCATGCGTTTTTTCATTCCGAGACACCCGTTCCGACCCGCGAGACGATCTCGTCCCAGTAGCCGGGCATCGTCTCCCAGGGGTCGGTGCGGCCGCCCTGGTCCGTGCGGTCGGTGAACCAGATCGTCGAGGCCCCCTGCCAGCGGGCGATGCGCAGAGCCTCGTCGAGGTGACCGAGGGGTACTCCGTGCACCAAGTGGCAGAAGCGCTCGGGCGGGTGGTCGGCGGTCCACTCCGCCACCTGCGACCAGCGGTAGTCGCTCCACGGGCCGGAGAAGGTGACCAGTTGGTCGGCGCTCTCGGCGTAGCCGGGGTGGGGATGGGTGCCGTGGCCGAGGACGATGTGGGGGTCGTCACTGATCGCGCGGAGCGTGGTGGTCGTGCGGTGGATCTCCGGGAGCGCGGCGCCTTCGGTGGGACAGCGGTCCAGGAGGAAGCCGTCGACCTGGTACCAGTCGAGATAGCGGTGCGCTTCGGAGATCAGCTCGCCGAAGACCCGGGCGCCGTAGGTGGTGTCGAGGTGGCCGAGGACGCGCAGGCCCGCGTTGCGGAGCCGGCCGGCCGCTTCCAGACAGTGCGGGTCGGGGCGGCTGCCCGGGCCGTCGGCGACGTTGAGGACGGCCCAGTGCACCGGCGTGCCGGGGCGGGTGAGTTCGGCCCACTCGGCGGGGGCGACGAGCGGGTGCGCGAAACCCGGGATGCCGAAGCCGGTGCGCAGGTCAGTACTGGCAGTGCTCGAATTGGTGCTGGTCAGATGCGGCATGCCGCCTCCATCCAGATGTCGGCGAGGGACTCTTCGAGGTTGATCCGGGGGCGCCAGCCGAGCCGGTCGCGTGCGGTGCGCACATCGGCCTGCTGCCAGCTGCCGCAGCCGTCCGGGTACGGGTACGCGACCGGGGCCGTGTGGTCCGATTCGGAGCGGGGGTGGCCGATGGTGGCCCTCAAGGGGCCTTGGCCTGGGTGCCCGTCGAGTTCATGGAGGGCCCCGCCGTATCCGGCCACGCGCGCGAGGACCGCCGCGGCGTCACGGAGACGGACGGCGCGTCCCGAGCCGATGTTGATGACACCCTGCGCGGCGGAGAGCGAGGCGGCGTGCACGGCGCGGGCGACGTCGCGTACGTCGATGAAGTCGCGCTGGACGCCGAGGCCGCCGAGCTTGAGCTCACCGTCGCCGGACTGCATGGCGCGGCGCATGGCCTCCGCCAGGCGGCCGAGCGGGGAGCCGGCGGGGGTGCCGGGGCCTGCCGGTGAGAAGACGCGGAGGACCACGGCGTCCAGGCCGGAGCCGAGGACGAGCTCGGTGGCGGCGAGTTTGCTGACGCCGTACGGGCCGCCGGGGCGGGGCACGGCGTCCTCGGCGGTGGAGGAGCCGGGCTGGCTGGGCCCGTACTCCGCGCCGCAGCCGATCTGGACGAGCCGGGCGCCGCAGCCGCTGCGGCGAAGAGCCTCACAGACCGTGGCCACGGCGACGGTGTTGTGGCGGGTGAGTTCGCGGGCGCCCCCTCGGGTCGCGCCGGCGCAGTTGACGACGACGCCGGGGTGCACCGCGTCGAGGAAGCGGGTGAGCGCGCCGGGGCTGCCGGACGCGAGGTCGAAGCGGACGTCCGCGTCGTCGCCGCGACCGAGCGCGGTGAGCTGGACGGCCGGGTCGGCGAGCAGACGGTCGGCGACGAAGCGGCCGAGGTAGCCGTTGGCTCCGATCAGCAGGACCCTCATCGGGCGGCTCCCGGGACCGAGGTTCCGGGTCGGGAGGTGATCATCTGGGGTCTCCTTCTCGGGGGTGGTGGTTCGAGGCAGCCGGCATACAGCCGACCGGCCGGGGTGTGCGTCGCCCGCTGTCGCGCCGTGCGCATGGCGACTCGTCCGGTGGGGACGTGGCATGGCGACTCGTCCGATGTGCATGGCACGGCGCTTCCTCCGACGCGCGTCTCATGGCGACCCGTCCGATCGTGCGTGGGCCGACGCCTTCGTCAGTCGGCGGTTCGCGTGGAGCAGGAGGGTCAGGGCCGCGGCTCCGCAGGTGAGGGCGGGGATGCTGCCGGGGCCCCAGGTCTCGACGAGCGTGTCGACGGGGGTGGTCAGGAAGCCGCAGCCGGGGAGGCGGCCCGCGAAGACCGTGGCCAGGGCCGCTCCTTCGAGCGTCGCCGTCGCGATGAGGACGACCGCGGGGGCGTGCGTGAAGCCGTGGGCGGTGAGGAGGCGCGCCAGGAACAGGAGGGCGCCGAGGGTGACGGTCTGGGTGTAGGCCGCGGGCTCGGCCAAGGCGGCGCCGGTCAGGGCGAGGAGGGCGGTCAGGAGGCACAGGAACAGGGCGAACGTGCCGCACAGCAGGGGTCGTACGGAGGAGGTGAACTCGTTCAGGCCACGACTGGCCGTCAGTTTGCGGCGGGCTCGTGCAGAGAAGAGGTGGGCGCTCCACGCCGCGGGGGCGCAGGCCAGGGTGAGGGCGAGGATCGGTGCGGTGGCGAGGGGCCAGGGGCCGCCGTCCGTGGCGCCGGTGGGCAGGCCGTCGGGTCCTCCGGCCAGGGCGGCGCGGAGCAGTCCGTCGCCGAGGACGACGTAGGCCACCAGCCACCAGGTCCACAGGCCACTGCCGGGCTTGGGCGTGCGGCCCTTCGGGGCGAGCGGGCCGCGGGACAGGGCCGCGCGGATGCCCAGAGCCACGGCCAGGACACCCACGGCCGCCGTGATCAGGCGTGGTTGGCCGTGGGTGAGCCGCAGGCCGGCCAGCGTGGCCGCGCACAGCGCGCCCGGCAGCAGGGTGAGCAGCGCCCAGTCGGCTCGGAGCCGGAGGGCTGTCGGCGGCGTGGGGCGATGGGCCGTCTCGCCGTCACGCGGAACGCGGGCGTACAGCTCCTCCGCCAGGGAGAAGACGTCCCGGTGGCGGAAGCGGGACGCGGTGCGGTCGGTGACGCCGTGGGCCTCCAGGCCCGCCGCGATCTCCAGGGGATCAACGGCGCGTTCGCACAGCTCACGGTGACGGTGCATCAGCGCCTTCACCGGATCCGCGGCAGCGGCACGGCGCCCGGGAACGTGGGCCGGGGCAGTGTCGGGAGCGGGCTTGTCGGGCTCCGGCTCCGTATCGCCCTGTGCGTGCGGCTGCCCGGCATCGCTCAAGCAGGCGGCTCCCGACAGCCACTCCTCCGAGCGCGTGTCCCACGCTCCGACGCCGGTTGGTGTGCCGGGGCGGTCCAGTTCGCCCAGGTCGCTCATCGTGCTCCCTCCGTCGCGGGTACGGCGCCGCCCGCGCGTACCGGCTGCCGTCCCGTCGCCCAGCCGGGGCCGCCGCGGGCCGCTACGCGGGCTGCCGGGTCGGTCCAGCGGCCGGGGAGGTGGGCTTCGGCGGGGTCACCGAACGGCAGGGGTTCTCCGGTGGCGTCGAGGACGACACGGCGGACCGGGCACTGCGAGACGATCTCCAGGTAAATGCCGTGAAATGCCGCAGTGTTCTGCTCGACCGTGAAAAGTTCGAGCGCGCGGGCGCGGGCGGCGGCGCCCAGGCGTGCACGGCGCTCGGGATCGCGCAGCATCGCCACGCACGCCTCGGCGAGCGCCCGAGGATTGCGCGGCGGCACGACCAGTCCGGTGCCGCCGATGACCTCCACGACGGCGCCGACGTCGGTGGACACCGTGGCGCGACCGCAGAACATGGCCTCGACGAGGCCGATCGGGAAGCCCTCGACGACGCTGGACAGGACCGCCACCGCTCCCCCGGCGTACGCCTCGGCGAGCGTCGGAGCCTCGGGGCCGCCGATCTCCTCGAAGGCCACCGGGTTGCGGCCGACCGAGTGCGGGCCCTCCGCCTCGTCCGGGAAGAGCTGGGCGGCGAGCGCCTTGCAGTGGGCCAGGTAGGCCGTGCCCTCGGCGCCCGAGGGGGTGCCGACGATCCGCAGCCGGGTCTTCGGTTCCTCCTTGCGGACCTCCGCGAAGGCGTGCAGCAGGGAGACCAGGTCCTTGGTGGGTTCGATCCGGCCGACCCAGACCAGGGTGTCCGGATCCACGCACTCCGGCGCCTCGCCCACCTCCGTGAAGCAGGCGGCCTCCATGCCCGGGTAGACCGTGCGCAGCTTGTCGCGATCGGCGCCGCAGCGCTCCTGCCAGCGGCGGGCGTGCGAGTTGCCGGGCGTGATGACGGCCGCCCGGCGGTAGATCTCGGCGGCGAGCCGACCGTGGAAGGCCGCGAGCAGGGCCCGTACGGCGGGTGGTGCGTCGCCGGCGGTCAGGTAGTGCGTGCGCAGGTGTACGCCGTACTCGGTCACCAGCAGCGGTACGCCCGAGAAGTGGCGGGCGATCAGCCCCGGCAGGGCGGCCGACCCTCCGGACGCCGCGTGGCACAGGTCGACCGAGCCGAGCCCGTCGTCCTCGTACCAGTCGAGCGACAGGGGGCGCAGGGCGCGTTCCAGGTGCGCGGCGACGGTGAGGAGTTCGGGTACGCGCGCCTCCCGCGCCGTGCGCAAGGCGCCGCGCGCGCGACAGGCGCGTTCGAGAGCGCGTACGGCGGTTTCCGAGCGGAGCGCTCCCACCAGGCCGCCCTCGTCGCGGGCGAGTTCGGCGAGTCCGTACAGCGCACTGCCGAAACGGTCCGCCACGGAGGTGGCCCCTACCTCAGAGGTGGCCCCTGCTTCAGGGGCTGCCTCCGCCCCGATGCCCCCCGTCGCGCACAGGGCAGCCGCCAACTCGCCGTAGCAGTCGGCGAAACGCCGCCGCGCCCGCCGCCCGTACCGGACACCGTCGTCCTCGGCCCTCCACAGCGGCGCCGTCCGCACCCGGCCGACCTGCGACGGCAGCGGCACCCAGCCCTCGTCCTCCTGGTGTGCACTGCGGCTGAGCGCGTAGACATCGAACTCGTGCTGCCCGAGCCCGCGCACGAGCCGGTCGCACCAGAGCCTGGCGTCACCGCTCGCATACGGATAGCCACCCTCCGTAAGCAGTCCGATGCGCACAAGTGCACCCCCGATCTCCCGTATGGGGAGCCGCCGTTGACTCGACGGCTCGCAGCGGGAAGAACGTATGCGGACAAGGCGGTGGCGCGACGGACGGTTGTCCATCACGCCACCAAAAGGGGTGAACGGTCGTAACTTTCCCGTGCGGATCGCGTTCGGTCGCGCTAAGAGATCAAGCAGTTACGTTTTGTTAGACCGCGGCACGGCGGACTTGGGGTGGGGTACCTGTGGGGTACCTCAACTCCCGGGATACGGCCAGGGATTGGCCCGGCAGCGGATCCCGTCGTGGTCGAGGAACTTGGTCTGCTGCTGCATGACAGGGGCGAGGTCGCCGTTCTTGTCGCAGGTGACGTGGCCGTAGCCGAGCCGGTGGCCGACCTCGTGGTTGATCAGCATCTGGCGGTACGCGTACATCTGATCGCCGTACGTCTTCGCCCCCTGCGCCCATCGATACGCGTTGATCATCACGCGTTCCGTCGACGCCGAGTCGCAGGACACGTTGTCCTCGGTCGTGTCCAGACCGGACTTGGCGCACCACTCGGCGGTGGTGCCGGGGCTGGCGAGCGTGATCACGAAGTCGGGCTTGCCGGAGTAGATGCGCTCGAAGGTACGGGCGCCGCTGTGGGCCCAGCTCCGGTCGTCGTTGAGCGTCTGCTGCACGGCCCGCGCGAAGAGTTCACCGTCGAGGCCGAGCCCCTGCTCCACGTCCACGCGGTAGGTGTACTTCTGGCCCGTACTCGGCGCCTTGTCGATACCGGCGATCGCGTCGAACGTGCCGGAGCCGTCGAGCTTGGCGCTGAGCGGGTACTTCTGGTCCATCTTCTGCGCATACGTCAGCGTCGCCTCGCTCGGCGCCGTGGAGGGCGTCGGCCGCCCGTCCGCGCGCGAGGCACCGTCACGGGCGTCCCGGCCTTGGTCGGTGGCGGACTGCGACTGCACGGCGTCGTCGTCGCGCGCGCCGGTGACCTGGCCGGCCACGACGACGGCCAGCACGGTCGTGACCGCGAGGGCCGCGACCCCTGCGAAGGTCCGCCCCTTGCCACCCTTGGCCTGCGCGGGTTCGCCGGTGGGCGGCGCGTCGTCGGCGTCGCCCTCGGTGTCGTTCGCGATGCCGGTCGCCCCGGACCAGTGGGTGACGGAGGCGTACGGATCGGAGGAGGTGGGCGCACGGGGTGAGAAGACGTCGACGTCCTCGCCGAAGGCCTCGACGTACTCCTGGCGCGGCCCGCCCCCAGGCGCCTGCCGCTGTCGCGGTATCGAGGCACCGGGCCCGGCCGGAGCCCCGTACCCGCCCCCGCCGCGCCCCCTCGGCTCACCCCAGCCCCCACCGGGTTCCCGCTGCTCCGGGTGGCCACCCCTGACTTGAGGGACCCCGCGCGCGGGCGTGCCGTCGGCGTAACGGGGGGTGCCGTGAGCGGGAGTACCGTCGGGGAACCGCGGGGTGCCATGGGCAGGCGTACCGTCGGGAAGCCGCGGGAAACCGTGCGCGGGAGTTCCGTCGGGAAGCCGCGGGAAGCCATGCGCGGGCGTCCCCTCCGCAAGCCTCGGAAAGCCATGCGCCGGCGTGCTGTCAGGAACCCTCGGCCCACCGCGCCCAGAGGGTCCGTCAGGAACCCTTCCTACACCCCGACCAGAGGGCCCGTCAGGAGCCCTCCCCACACCCCGACCAGAGGAACCGTCAGAACCCCTCGGCGCACTCCGAGGCGCTGGAGTGCCCTCGGAAGAACCACCCTTGACCGCGCCCTTGGGCGCAGGTCCGCGCCGACTGTGGCGTCCCACCTCGCCCCTCAGCTCCCCGCGGTCTCGACGGCGGTCCCCGTGACGGCACTCAACTCACCGGTGTCGGCGAGGTGTTCCTGGAAGGCCCGCGCCACCACCTCGGGGTACTCCATCATGGCCACGTGCCCGGCGTCCGGCAAGGACACCAGCCGGGAGGAGCGGAAGGAACGGGTCGCCTTCTGGCCCATGCGGTAGCCGACAAGCTGGTCCCGGCCGCCGTATATGAGAAGGGTCGGAGCGAGGACGCGCTCGGCCTGGCGCCACAGCCCGTGCTGGCCGCCCAGCGTGTACGCGTTGACGATCCCGCGCGCGGAGCGTGCCAAGGCGTCCCAGAAGTACGGCAGTTGCAGCCGCCGCGCCATCTCCTCCACGGCGTTGTCGAACTCCTCGGGCGTCACACGCCCGCGATCGCCGTAGCAGAGCGCCATCACCCCGCGCACCCGCTGCTCCGCGGACCAGTCCCTGCTGTACCGGGTGAACAGGCTCGCCACACCGGGCAGCGCCAGCAGGGCCGTCGGGACGGCGGTGGGCTGGACACGCAGTTCGGGAAGGGCGGGCGACACAAGCGTGAGCGTACGCACCAGATCGGGGCGCACGGCGGCGACGCGGGTGGTGATCGCGCCGCCGAGCGAGTTGCCGAAGAGGTGCACGGGCCCGCGCCCGGAGGAGTCGAGATAGCGGATCACCGCGCGAGCATGGGCGGTGACGGAGTAGTCGCCGTCGTCCGGTGGCGGGGAATCGCCGAAGCCGGGCAGATCGAGGGCCTCACTGTCGACATGCGCGTCGAGCAGCGGCATCAGCCCCGACCAGTTCTGTGAGGAACCGCCGAGTCCATGGACGTACAGCGCGGGCGGCAGATCAGCGCGGGCCGCGGGCCTCGACCGGACCGTCAGCGTGATTCCCGGCAGCCGCACCGACCTGAGCCGCTCACCCTCGGCGACCCTGACGGGCGACACCTTGGGGAGCGCACTACTGGCCGGCGCGGATGGGAGTTCGGTCGAAGACATGCAGCAATGTTACGAGACGATCACGCAGTGGTTCATGTGTTCGCCATCACAAGCCCCGCGCGAATACATAGAGAGCCACCACTACATAGAGAGCCAACGCCCCTGGCCCCCACCCGGACGCACCGCGTCACGATCCGGACGCGGATCGCATAGCGTCCGGATCGGGTGTCTCCTAGGCTCGTAAAGAGGGCACCCGCATGTGGCCCCTGCTTTCCCAGGGACGTTCGTAGGAAGTAGGAAGGGAGCCCATCATGGCCGTAGACCCGACCGACCCCGACACCTTCGAGGAGATCGAGGAGAGCGACGAGGAGATCGACGTCGAGGCCCCGGAAGGCGATGCCGCCGAGCAACAGGCCGATGTCGCGCCGGATCGCGACGACTCGCTGAACGGCGTGGACCCGGACCGCGCCAGCGAGGCGGATCTGCTGGAACAGGCCCGCGTGGTGTCACTGGACGAGGACGACTACCGGTGAGCAATGAGGCGGCACAATGCCCGACCCACCCCTGTTTGAAACCATTCACCCCGCTTTCGTAGCCGTCCGGTCCGTGAAATTCTGCGCTCGCAGCGCGCACACCACGGTTACCGAAAAGTACGATGGCCGCGCGGCGCACACCGCATGTGGACGACTTTGGGAGGCGGCGTGACAGCCATCGAGCAGACAGAGGCGGCACGCCCGAGGGGCACGCGCCTGCCGCGCCGGGCCCGGCGGAACCAGTTGCTGGGCGCCGCCCAGGAAGTCTTCGTGGCACAGGGCTACCACGCGGCCGCGATGGACGACATCGCCGAGCGCGCCGGCGTCAGCAAGCCGGTGCTCTACCAGCACTTCCCGGGCAAGCTCGACCTCTACCTCGCCCTGCTGGACCAGCACTGCGAGTCCCTGATCCAGGCCGTACGCCACGCGCTCGCGTCGACGACCGACAACAAGCAGCGCGTACGGGCGACCATGGACGCGTACTTCGCGTACGTCGAGGACGACGGCGGCGCCTTCCGCCTGGTCTTCGAGTCCGACCTGACGAACGAGCCCGCGGTGCGCGAGCGCGTCGACAAGGTCACCAACGAGTGCGCCGAGGCGATCTGCGACGTCATCGCGGAGGACACCGGCCTCTCGCGCGCCGAGTCGATGCTGCTCGCCTCAGGACTCGGCGGCCTCGCCCAGGTGGTGGCCCGATCCTGGCTGCACAGCGACCGCAGCGTCCCGCGCGACCAAGCGGTCCAGCTGCTGACGTCACTGGCCTGGCGGGGCATCGCCGGCTTCCCGCTGCACGGCAGCGAGCACCACTGACCGCCGTACGGCACCGAGGCACGAGGCACCATGACCGTCCGTTTGTTCCCGCCCGCTGTTCGCTCCTGGCGTTCCCCTGCGCAACGTGTACATCCCCTCACCGGGCTAATGTGTGCTGCGTACGGCGCGCAAGGTCGCGCACTTCACTGACCGTCGGAGGGACATAGCCGTGGAGGTCAAGATCGGCGTGCAGCACGCGCCCCGCGAGATCGTTCTGGAGAGCGGTCAGAGCGCCGAGGAGGTCGAGCGGGCGGTGTCCGACGCGCTGGCCGGCAAGTCGGCGCTGCTGAGCCTCGTGGACGAGCACGGCCGCAAGGTCCTGGTCCCGGCGGACCGCCTCGCCTACGTCGAGCTCGGCGAGCCGGCACCGCGCAAGGTGGGCTTCGGCGCGCTGTAGTCACGTGTGAAGGAAGGGGCCCGGCGGTCGCTCGACTGCCGGGCTCTTTCCTGTCCCTGGCCGATTTCCTTCACATGCGGACACAAACGGACTACATATCGCGCACACGGGAGGATTGCATTCCGCAGGTCACGGGTATGACGGGCTACGTCCGTGGTGCGCAGGCAGGCCGTGTGGGAGGGACCCCGTGATGATCTTGGAAGCGCTCGGCGCCGCAGTGCTCGGCCTCGCACTGGCCTGGGCCGCGATCCACCGCCTCTCGCACCGCCTCCCCGCCCGCTCCCTCGTCCTCCCGACCGGCGTAGCAGGCGCCCTCCTCGGCGCCTTCCTCACCCACAGCGCCCTGGACGCAGGCAACGTCCTCCTGATCCTGACCGGCGCGACAACGGTCTCCGCAGCGTCACTCTCCCTGCTGGTACGCCCGTCAGGAAGACTCCGCCGACGATCAGCAACGGCATAGGCCCCAACGCCGAGTAGGACAGCGTCCCTTAAGGGGCGCGGGGAACTGCGCGACAAGCCCCCACAGCCCCGCAGCCGCGACTCAACAGAACCACCCCCCACGAAGCGCTACGCCGCCAACCCCAACGCAGCCATCCGCTTCGTATGCGCCTCAGTGATCCGAGAGAACATCCGCCCGACCTCCGCAAGATCGAACCCGTCGGCAACCCCACCCACCAACATCGTCGACAACGCGTCCCGATCAGCCACCACCCGCTGAGACTGCGACAACGCCTCCCCCATCAACCGCCGCGCCCACAGCGCAAGCCGCCCCCCGACCCGCGGATCCGCGTCGATCGCCGCCCGCACCTTCTCCACGGCGAACCCGGCATGCCCGGTGTCGTCCAGCACAGCCAGCACCAGCTCGCGCGTGTCCGCGTCGAGCCGCGCGGCGACCTCACGGTAGAAGTCGCTGGCGATCGAGTCGCCGACGTACGCCTTGACCAGCCCCTCCAGCCAGTCCGAAGGCGCCGTCTGCTTGTGGAAGCCGTCCAGCGCGGCGACGAACGGCTCCATGGCCCGCGTCGGCTCCTCACCGATCTCCGTGAGCCGGTCGCGCAACCGCTCGAAGTGGTGGAACTCGGCCGACGCCATCTTCGCCAGCTCCGCCTTGTCCGCCAGCGTCGGCGCCAGCTTGGCGTCCTCCGCCAGCCGCTCGAACGCCGCCAGCTCTCCATAGGCGAGCGCGCCGAGCAGGTCGACGACCGCGGCGCGGTACTGCGGGTCGGCGGCGGCCTTCGCCCAGTCCTGGGCGGCGACTCCGGTGGCTTCGGCAGGGGCGTCGGAGGCGTTGTCAGGCTTGTCAGAGGTCGTCATGAAGCGCACAATAGCCCGCTCGCCGCACTAAGGAAGTCCCTGGTCAGTCACTGTGACGACGGCTACGTGAAGTGGTGTGACGACAACAACGTGACCTAATCGGCCATCGCATGTGCGCGTTTCCGGGGTATGGTGGTAATGCGCCTGCTGAGTACATCGACGTAGCTCGACGGTTACTCGACAGGCCGCACGTATGAGGATGCCCGGTCGGTGGCCCGATCGGCTCCGACCAGACAGCTCTCCACGGCCGTACGGCACTCTGCGTACAAAGCCTGGAGGGACCCTCAGCGGTTCGAGCGCTAGAGCGTCGGCAGAGGTCTCCCGTGCCATACGGCTCGCCGTACGGCAGCCGACGTCCCCGGCACGGTCTGACACGACCCCCGCGCTCGCCTCGCGCCGCACACACAGAAGAGGCAGCACCCTGACTACTACCTTCCGAGAGCTCGGGATCCTTCCCGAGACAGCCGAGGCCCTTGAAGCCGTCGGCATCATCACCCCCTTCCCCATCCAGGAGATGACGCTCCCCGTCGCCCTCACGGGCACCGACGTCATCGGCCAGGCCAAGACCGGCACCGGCAAGACGCTGGGCTTCGGCCTTCCGCTTCTCGAGCGCGTCACCGTCCCCGCCGACGTCGAGGCGGGCCGCGCCAAGCCCGAGGCCCTCACCGACGCCCCGCAGGCGCTCGTCGTGGTCCCCACGCGCGAGCTGTGCACCCAGGTGACGAACGACCTGCTGACCGCGGGCAAGGTGCGCAACGTCCGCGTGCTCGCCATCTACGGCGGCCGGGCGTACGAGCCTCAGGTCGAGGCCCTCAAGAAGGGCGTCGACGTCGTCGTCGGCACCCCGGGCCGGCTGCTCGACCTCGCGGGCCAGAAGAAGCTCAACCTCAAGCACATCAAGGCGCTCGTCCTCGACGAGGCCGACGAGATGCTCGACCTGGGCTTCCTGCCCGACGTCGAGAAGATCATCAACATGCTTCCGGCCCGTCGCCAGACGATGCTGTTCTCGGCGACCATGCCGGGCGCGGTCATCGGTCTCGCGCGCCGCTACATGTCGCAGCCCACGCACATCCGCGCCACGGCACCGGACGACGAGGGCCAGACGGTCCGCAACACCGCGCAGTTCGTCTACCGCGCGCACAACATGGACAAGCCGGAGATGGTCGCACGCATACTGCAGGCCGACGGCCGCGGTCTCGTGATGGTCTTCTGCCGTACGAAGCGGACGGCGGCGGACCTCGCCGACCAGCTGCAGCAGCGCGGCTTCGCCTCCGGCGCGGTCCACGGCGACCTCGGCCAGGGCGCCCGCGAGCAGGCGCTGCGTGCCTTCCGCAACGGCAAGGTCGACGTCCTCGTCTGCACCGATGTCGCAGCCCGCGGCATCGACGTCGAGGGCGTGACCCACGTCATCAACTACCAGTCCCCCGAGGACGAGAAGACGTACCTGCACCGCATCGGCCGTACGGGCCGCGCGGGCGCCAAGGGCATCGCGATCACCCTCGTCGACTGGGACGACATCCCGCGCTGGCAGCTGATCAACAAGGCGCTGGAGCTGAACTTCAACGACCCGCCGGAGACGTACTCCAGCTCCCCGCACCTCTTCGAGGAACTGAGCATCCCCGCGGGCACCAAGGGTGTTCTGCCGCGCTCGGAGCGCACGCGCGCCGGGCTCGCGGCCGAGGAGGTCGAGGATCTCGGCGAGACGGGCGGACGTGGCGGTCCGCGCGGCCGCGGTGGCCGTGACGGCCGTGGCGGTCGGGACGAATCCCGCTCCGCCGACCGTGAGCGCCAGGCCCGCACGCCGCGTCGCCGCCGCCGTACACGCGGCGGGTCCGAACAGGACGAGACGGCTCCCAGCGGTACGACCCCCGTCGCGGACACCCCGGCGGAGACCACCGCGGACGACGTGACCTCTCCCCGTACCCCGCGCCGGCGTCGCCGCACCCGCGGCGGAGCGGCGGAGCCGGTGACGACGGCCACGGAGCCGACGACCGCCGAGCCCGCGGCAACCGCCGTGGCGACCGCGGAAGGCCCCGCCCTGGACGCCCCCGAGGCCCCGGCCAAGCCGCGCCGCCGCCGTACGCGCAAGTCGACGGAGCCGGCCACGGCCACCGAAGACACGCAGACCGCGTCCGCCGTACAGGTGTCGGAGGCTCCGGCATCCACCGAGTCCCCCGAGACCGACGCACCCGCCCCGCGCCGCCGCACCCGCAAGGCCACGGCCGCCGCGGAAACCGCTGTCGACACGGCGGAGGGCGCGGAGGAGACGAAACCCCGCCGCACCCGCAAGAAGACGGCCGCCTCCGTGGTCGCGACCGACACGGCCGAGACCACGGAGGCCAAGCCGCGCCGTACGCGCAAGGCTGCCGCCACCACCGAGGCCCCGGAGTCCACCGAGGCGAAGCCGCGCCGTACGCGGAAGACGGCGGCCGAGACCGCCGTCGACACCGCCGACGGCACGGAGGAGGCCAAGCCCAAGGTCCGCCGCACCCGCAAGACCGCGGCTGCCGCCGAAGCAGCGGTCGACACGGCCGAGGCCACGGAGGCCAAGCCGCGCCGCACCCGCAAGGCCACGGCCGCGGTCGACGCCGTCGACGGCACGGAGGAAGCCAAGCCCACGGTCCGCCGCACCCGTAAAACCGCGGCTGCCGCCGAAGCAGCGGTCGACACGGCCGAGGCCACGGAGGCCAAGCCGCGCCGCACCCGCAAGGCTGCCGCCGCCGCCGAGGCCCCGGAAGCCACGGAGCCCAAGCCGCGCCGTACCCGCAAGGCCGCCGCCACCGTCGAGACGGCGGAGATTCCGGCGCAGGCCACGCAGGAGCCCGAGGCTGCCGCTCCGCGCCGCCGTACCCGCAAGGCCACGACGGCCACGGCGGCCACCGAGGCGCCGGAGACCACGGAGCCGAAGCCGCGCCGCACGCGTACGCGTAAGGCCACGGCCGCCGCGGAGCCCGCTGAGGGCTGATGTCGCACCCTGATGGCCCGGTCCCACCTCGCGTGGGCCGGGCCATCGGCGTTCCTACGCACCGCACCCGCCGTCCCACAACGGCGGGAACCGGACACCGACGTCGCCGCCCCACCCGATAACCTCACTCCGTGACCAGCTCAGCGCCCGTCCCCCCGCCGCCCGGCGCCCGCCTCCACCGGCTGCACACGGCCCGTGGCGACTTCGCCGTCGTCGACTCGCCGGTGCGCTCCGGCGTCGAGCCGAGGGGCGTCGTGCTGATGGTCCCCGGCTTCACGGGCAGCAAGGAGGACTTCACGCTGCTGCACGAGCCGCTGAACGTGCGCGGTTACCGGGTCGTGGCCGTCGACGGGCGCGGACAGCACGAGTCCGACGGCCCGGAGCACGATGAATCGGCCTACACGCAGGACGAGTTGGCGAAGGACGTGCTCGCACAGGCCGCGGCACTCGGCACGCCACTGCATCTCCTCGGGCACTCCCTCGGCGGCCTGATCACCCGCGCCGCCGTCCTTCTCGACCACGCGCCCTTCCGCTCGCTCACCCTGATGGCCTCGGGTCCCGCCGAGGTCTCCGACTCCCAGAAGCAGCGGATCAAGCTGCTGCACGACACGCTCGCGGTGCTGACGATGCCCGAGGTGTGGGAGGCGATCCTCGCCATGGGCCCGCCGGAGGAGGTCGGCGGTCCGGCCCGCGGAATCGGCGACCTGGGCCAGCTTCAGCGCCGCTGGCTGGGCACCAAGCCCGCCCAGCTCATGGCGACGGGCCGCCAGCTATGCACCGAGCCGGACCGGGTCGCCGAACTCGCCGCCGTTCCGCTCCCGTTCCATGTGCTGTCGGGTTCCCGCGACGACGCGTGGCCGGTGACGCTCCTCGACGACATGGCCGTACGGCTGAACGCGCGCCGCTCGGTCGTGGCCGGCGCGGAGCACTCGCCCAACATGGACCAGCCGCTCCCCACGGCCCACGCCCTCGCGGACTTCTGGGACGACGCCGGCCAGGACCTCAACTGACTAGTACAGCGTCTGCAGGTGCTCCCAGAAGCCGTCGCGCAGCGCCCGCCGCAGGTCCGCCTGGCCGCGCAGCGAGTACTGCAGCAGGCCCTCCGCCTCGACCAGCAGGTCCTGGTCCACGGAGCCCGGCAGATACGGATGCCCGGGCAGCAGTTCCACCAGCGACTCCCTGCCGCGCGCCGCCAGCCACTTCGCCGCGATCTGCGCGCCGACGAAGCGCACGTCCTCGCGGGTGGGCCGGGTCCCCGTGACGTCGTAGGCGGGGGCGGTGCGCCGGGCGACGTACGGCTTGAAGAAGTCGAGGTCGAAGGTGCGCTGGCTGTCGACCTCCCACAGCAGCGGCTCCGCCTGGTTACGGCCCTCCGGTGCCTCGATGCCCCACAGGTGCACCCGCGCGCCGTACCCCTGCGCCGCCTCCACGGCCGACACCAGGTCCTCGTCGCCGCCGAGCAGGGCCGCGTCGCTGATCGCGCGGTGCCGGGCGAGTGACTCGAGGTCGGAGCGGATGAGGGAATCGACGCCCTTCTGCTGGTTGTTGGCGTTCAGATTCCCCAACCGCACCTTGACGTCCGGGAGTTCGGCGATGGACTGCTGCTCGGCGGTGTGGATACGACGCCGGGCGCCGTCGTACCAGTAGACCCGCAGCAGCCGGCTGTCCGCGAAGATCGTGCGAGCCTTGTCGATGAGCGCGTCGATCAGTCCCTCGGCGTCTAGGTCGAAGGCGCGCCGGTCCTCGGTCCCGGCGACGAGCCGGCCCGCGGCCGCGTACAGATACCCGGCGTCGACGAAGATCGCATGGGTGGATGGCGTCTTCGCCACCTCGGCGAGCATGCGCTGGAGCAGCTCATTGGTGCGGTCGATACGGGCGCCGAGCGCCGCGAGGTCGTCGTTCATCGCCTCCATTGTCCCGGCGGTCACGCTGTGAACACAACCGGTCCCAAAGGGTCTCCGAAGTCTCCTATACCGGGCAGTAGTTAGCCGTTCGAAAAATTTCTTTAGCGTAGGGAATGTTTGTAACACGCAGCTCGTTGACTAGAGACGTACAGCAATTCTCCTCAGGAGGATGACCAGACGAAGGGAGAAGCCATGCGCTTCGAGATCATGCGACTCGACGACGTCGACGGCACGCCCGTGGACACCACCGTTGTGGACGCCGCCTCCGTCAACCGGATCGTTCAGCAGGCCGCCGCCATAGGCCAGCGGCTGTGGATCCGTCCGGCCGACACCACGGCCTCGTAACAGACGCGGATCACCGCAGAAGCTTCAGAGCCCCCGCCCCGGCACCGACGCCGGGCGGGGGCTCTGCGCTTGCGCGGGTTCAGCTCCCCTGGATCACCAGGGTGACCCCGTTGATGATCTGCTGCACGGCGATCGCGGACAGCATCATGCCCGCGAGCCGTGTCACCAGGACCACGCCGCCGTCCTTGATGACCCGGATGATCAGCAGCGAGTACCGCATCACCAGCCACAGCACGACATGGATGGCCAGGATCGCCATCCACACCGACACCTGCGTGGCGACGCTGTCGGCCTTCTGCACGGCGAGGATGACGGAGACGATCGCACCGGGCCCGGCGAGCAACGGCATGCCCAGCGGTACGAGCGCCACGTTCACGTCCTTGGTCTGCTTCGGCTCGTCCGTCTTGCCGGTGAGCAGGTCGAGCGCGATCAGCAGAAGCAGCAGCCCGCCCGCGATCATCAGCGCGGGGACGGAGACATGCAGATAGTCGAGGATCTGATGCCCCAGCAGCCCGAACACGGCGATCACACCACCGGCGACACAGACGGCCTGGAAGGCCATCCGCTTCTGCACCTTCGCCGGACGGCCGGAGGTCAGTGCCAGGAAGATCGGGGTGATCCCAGGGGGATCCATGATGACGAACAGGGTGAGGAAGAGAGAGCCGAAGACAGCGACGTCGAACATGGGTGAGCCTTGCGAGAGAGAGTGACGGGGGAGCGTGCGGTGAGTCTCAGCGTGCTCCGCCGGCCCCCGGCACCGGGAACGCCCCGGTCGCCCGCCGCGTGATCTCCCCGTACACCTCGGGATCCGTCGTGTACTCGCCGAGCAGAACGGTCTTCCGGCTGCCGTGGTAGTCGCTGGAGCCGGTGGTCAGCAGCCCCAGCTCCTTCCCCAGCCCCCGCAGCCGCTCACGCGCCTGTGGGTCGTGGTCCATGTGGTCGACCTCGATACCGTCGAGGCCCGCGGCGGCCATCTCGGCGATCGCGGACTCCGGCACGGTGCGCCCCCGCTTGCTGGCCGCCGGATGCGCGAACACCGCGACCCCGCCCGCCGCCTTGATCAGCCGGATCGCCTCGAAGGGGTCGGTCTCGTGCTTCTCGACGTACGCCCGGCCGCCGTCCGCCAGCCAGTCCCGCGTGAAGGCGTCCCCCACGGTCGGTACGACGCCCAGCTCCACCAGCGCGGAGGCCACATGCGGCCGCCCCACGGACCCGCCACCGGCGATCCGCTCGACCTGCTCCCACGTCACCGCCACGCCCAGCTCGTTCAGCTTCCCGACCATGCCCTTGGCCCGCGGCACCCGATCGTCCCGCACCAGCTCCCGCTCAGCCAGCAGCGCCGGCTCCTCGGGATCGAACAGATAGGCCAGCATGTGCATGCTCACCCCGTCGATACGACACGACAGCTCGGCCCCGGTGACAAGCCTCAACCCCTCCGGCAGCGCGGCGATCGCCTCGGCATACCCCCGAGTGGTGTCGTGATCGGTCAGCGCGACAACATCCAGCCCAGCAGCGGCAGCATTCCGCACCAGCTCAGCGGGGGTATCGGTGCCATCGGAAGCCGTGGAGTGGGTATGCAGATCTATTCGCAAGACGCGAACTCCAGCGGGTGATGGTGCGAAGGGGACACCTCAGACTAACGGCTGCGTCACCCACCCAGGGGCGCGGGGAACTGCGCGACAAGCCACAACGAACCCGCACCCGCCAACGATCAGCACCCCCCGAGCTACTGGGCGCTACGGCTCAAGCAAGCGCGGCGACAACGCTCCGCAGGGAACCAGGTCCACCTCAGCCCCCGCATCCCGCAAATCCGTAAGCACCAGCTCGTCATACATCAGCAGCCCCGACTGCTCGGGCCACACCACCGCCCACAGCCACAGCCCCCGCGCCTCACCCGCAAAGACCGCACGGTCATCGGGTGCCCCGGCGACATGCCACAGCGGCGTAGGCCGCCCCGCGGCCAGCACTTTCGCCTGCGGCGGCTTCTCGACGTTCATGTACGGCCCCGGATCGGGCCCGTCGATCCCCGCGTACCGCGCACCGAGCCCGACACCGAGCTCCTCGGCGACCAGAATCAACTCACCCATGCCGCCGAGCGGCCCCGGCCCCGAGCACGCCACGGCCGTCGCACGCCCCCCGCTGCGGTCGTCGCCCGCGCAGCCGACACCGGTGAAGAGCCAGCCGACCGGAAGCGGCCACGGCATCCACACGGGTACGTGCGTGCGGTGCACCACCACGCTGAGGGCCTCGACGCTGGGCGGGATCACGGGCTGCAGCGGATGCACGGTGCCGTGCTCATCGCACTGCCAGGAATCGGCGAAGAGTCCGGGAGCCCTGACCCGGCCACCACACTTCGGGCAACTGGGTTCGCCCCTCATAGGGCCCCACGGTCCTACCCCTGCTCCGCCACGTCAAGGACGATCACCCGTCCGGCCGGAACGAGGTGCGACCACACCGCAGCCGACGCCTGCACGACGGGGTCGCCGTGTTCGCCAACTGACCCCTCGCGACGACCGGTTGGTGAGATGGGTCACTCGGGCGGTCAGTCCAGCGCGACGGATCTGCGGGACGGATCCCGCAGATCCGTCCCGTTCGCCAGCCAGCGCTCCTGAAGGGCCTGGGCGCCGTGCACGCGCTTCCAGGCGGCCTCGTTCGGCGTCATGGGGAGCAGCGGCAGGAACTGGACGGGGTCCATCGGCTCGTCGAGGTCCAGGTCCTCGACCAGGCCGCCGGGCTCGGCGACCAGGACCGAGGTGAAGGGAGCGCCGGGCCAGAGGGGATCGCCGACGTCCAGGGACGCGCCGGGAGCCACGATCAGGCCCTCCACCTGCGGAGAGGCGGCAAGGACCGCGAGCGGGCGGAGCACCTTGTCGGTGTCGGCGAGCCCGGACCGTACGGAGAGGACCAGCTCGGCGCGGGGGCCCTTGACCGGGTCGGCGAGGACCGCGGTGGGGTCCGTCATGGGGTGCGCGGACATGCCGAGCGTGGCGTAGCGGACGATGTCGTCCTGCTGGAAACGCAGCACCTCGATGCGGTCGGTACCGATGAAGGTGACCGCGGCGCGTGCGTCCGGTTCGCCCAGCGCGGTGCACAACCGGGCCTCGACCAGAGGAAGAACATCAACCATGCGGTGAGCATAGAACTCGTCAGGACCGGGCAAACGAGCACCTTGACACTTCAGTCGGCTGATACTCTTGCCCGAGGTTCGGGGCAGCACGCTGCGGCGTCGCGATCGAGTCCCGACGCCGACGACACTCCCTTACGAGGGACCGGCCGGAGGAGGTGGGGCTGCAATGGATCGAAGTCGACCGTGCAGTAGCACCCGCTCTTCCCGCCGCTGACGTAGCCGCTCTGCTTCTCTAGCCGGCCGCCACCTCTCGCACCTTCTTCACCGCGGAAGAGCCTTCGTTTCGTATTGCCTGATCTGTCTGTCCCGCAGCAGTAGCTGAATCAGTAGCGAAGCTCACCACCGCGATGGTGCGGTGCTCCCCGCTTTGTGGACGTGCCAAACATGTGAAGTCAGGACGTCCCCATTCCGGGTAGTTCCACCCCTCGTCGGAGCCTTTCGCTGCCTGACCGCGAAGGAGCCTGCCATGTCGATGATCCGCGACCTGCGTGCCGCCGTCCGTCCGTCCCGTCCGTCGCTCCGCAAGGACACCGCCGGGTACGACACGACGCGCGACCCGTCGACGCCCTCGGCCGTGATCGACTGCGCCATCTACCGCGACGGCGCCCGCGTCCAGACCCCGACGCCGCTCACCCCGCACGAGGCGATGCGTCTGGTGCGGCGCGACGGGGGCTTCGTCTGGATCGGGCTGCACGAGCCCACCGAAGCCGAATTCTCCGGTATCGCAAGCGAGTTCGGGCTGCACCCGCTGGCCGTCGAGGACGCCGTCCAGGCCCATCAGCGGCCCAAGCTGGAGCGCTACGACGACTCCCTGTTCACCGTCTTCAAGACCATCCACTACATCGAGCACGACCAGCTCACCGCCAACAGCGAGATCGTGGAGACCGGCGAGGTCATGTGCTTCACCGGACGGGACTTCTTCATCACCGTCCGGCACGGTGGGCAGGGCTCGCTGCGGGCCCTGCGGCACCGGCTGCAGGACGATCCCGAGCTGCTCGCCAAGGGCCCCTCGGCGGTGCTGCACGCGATCGCCGACCATGTGGTCGACGGGTATGTCGCGGTCGCCGACGCCGTGCAGGACGACATCGACGAGGTCGAGACCGAGGTCTTCTCGCCGGGCCGCAAGGGCAGCCCGCGCGGCACGGACGCCGGGCGGATCTACCAACTCAAGCGTGAGGTGCTGGAGTTCAAGCGGGCCGTCGCGCCGCTGCTGCGTCCCATGCTGCTGCTCTCCGAGCGGCCGATGCGGCTGATCGACCCCGACATCCAGAAGTACTTCCGGGACGTCGCCGACCACCTGGCCCGGGTGCAGGAGCAGGTCGTCGGCTTCGACGAGCTGCTCAACTCGATCCTCCAGGCCAACCTCGCGCAGGCGTCCGTCGCGCAGAACGAGGACATGCGCAAGATCACGTCCTGGGCGGCCATCATCGCCGTACCGACGATGGTCTGTGGTGTGTACGGCATGAACTTCGACTACATGCCCGAGCTGCGCTGGAAGTTCGGCTACCCGATGGTCCTCACCATCACCGTCGCCATCTGCTTCGGCATCCACCGCACCCTGAAGCGCAACGGCTGGCTGTGAGCGGCGCTGGCTACGCTGGGCTCATGACACGTGAGCTGCTCGAGCAGGCCCTCGTCGAGGAGGCCACCAAGAAGTCCGGGCTCGTCTGGGTCAAGGGACCCGGCGGGCCGGGCCGGGCGCTGTGGCATGTGTGGCACGAGGGTGCGGCGTGTCTGGTCGGCGACGGGCCGGGTGAGCAGCCGTTGCCGGGGCTGGCCGACGGGGCCGCCGCCGAAGTGACCGTCCGCAGCAAGGACAAGGGCGGTCGGCTGGTCTCCTGGGCGGCGAAGGTCGTCGAGCTGTCGCCGGGGTCCGAGCAGTGGGACGCCACGGTCGCCGAGCTCAAGGGCAAGCGGCTGAACGCGCCCGACGGAGAGGCGATGCCTCAGCGGTGGGCTCGGGAGTGCCGCGTGGTGCGGCTCGAGCCGACGGGGACGACGGCGTCGCTGCCCGACGACAACCAGGCGGCGGCGCCGCTGCCGACCTCGGCGACCACGCGTCAGCCGATGCCGGCGGGCCTGCCGCGTCTGCTCATGAAGAGGCGGAAGAAGAAGTAGGCATGGGTTACGACGCCGGCAACGCCTTGCCGTAGTCCACCGTCTCGTCCTGCTTCGGTTCCTCGATCTTGAAGTCCTTGCCCCATTCCGTGAAGAGCAGGGTGCCGGCGCTGCCCGCGCGGACTAGGCGGAGGGGATACGGCCGGCCCTCCAAGGAGACGTCGAGCGTGCCGCCGGAGCCCTTGTCGCCGGCGATGCGGATGGTGCGGGTGCCGAACTCCTCGTGGTGCCCGTCGGTCTCCAGGGTGCCGTGCAGGGTCAGCAGGCCGTCGAGGAGGACGTCCTTGTCGGTGAAGCCGCTGAACTTCTTGTACGAGGGGTCGCCCTGGGGCACCTTCACATACTTGCCCTCGAGCTTGTCGGCGGCGGCCGCGTCGCTCTCGTCGGATGCGTCGCCCTTGCCATGCTCGGGATGCCAGAACTCCGCGTCCGCCTTCAGGAACAGCTGCTCACCGATCCGCAGCAGGCGGAACGTCGTCCCCTCGGCGGTGACCTCGCCCGAGCCGCCGTCGGACTTCAGGCGCATGTCGAGTTTGTAAGTGCGTCCGCTGGTGACCACTGTTCCGGAGAGGTGCACCGCGGTGGCGGACTCCGCGGCCGTGCGGGTCCTGCTCTGGATCTTGTCGGCCGGCAGCTTGCCGACCCCGTTCGTGCCCGCGTCGGGGTCCTCGCTGCATCCCGTCAGCGCCGCCGTGCCCGTCACGGCCAGGGCGCACATCGCGCCCACCAGCGTGGCCCTGCGGGTACGGCCCTGGGGAATCGCAGTCACAGGTGCGGCTGCCTTTCTGACGAGGGTTCCTTCAGCGGCGTACCGCAGAGTACCGGGGCCGGGCGGAGCCGGCGGAGCCAGTCCGTCCGGACCGCTCACCAGGGCGGACCCGATCGGGACGGGCTAGCCTGAAGGCCGTTCGAGCGGGCAATTCAGAACATGTGTGAGCAACCTGTACGACACTTCGGAACAGACGCAGCAACCCGTACGAGAAGGAGGCGCAGCCATGGCAGCCGGCGCCCCCCGGATCTTCGTCTCGCACCTCTCCGGCGTCGCCGTGTTCGATCCGGCCGGCGATCAGGTCGGGCGGGTACGCGATCTCGTCGTCGTGCTGCGTGTCGGGCGGCGTCCGCCCCGGGTGCTCGGACTGGTCGTCGAACTCGCCACCCGCCGCCGCATCTTCCTGCCCATGACCCGCGTCACCGGCATCGAGTCCGGCCAGGTCATCACCACCGGTGTGCTCAACGTCCGGCGCTTCGAGCAGCGGCCCACCGAGCGGCTGGTCTTCGGCGAGTTGCTCGACCGGCGCGTGACGCTGGCGGAGACCGGCGAGGAGGTCACGGTGCTCGACGTGTCGGTGCAGCAGTTGCCGGCGCGTCGGGACTGGGAGATCGGCCGGGTGTTCGTGCGCAAGGGAAAGAAGGGCGGCGCCTTCCGGCGGGCCAAGGGCGAGACGCTGACCGTGGAGTGGTCCCACGTCACCGGATTCTCCCTGGAGGAGCACGGACAGGGCGCCGAGAGCCTCCTCGCCACCTTCGAGCAGCTGCGCCCCGCCGACCTCGCGAATGTGCTCCACCACCTCTCCCCCAAACGGCGCGCGGAGGTCGCCGCCGCCCTCGACGACGACCGCCTCGCCGACGTACTCGAAGAACTCCCCGAGGACGACCAGATCGAGATCCTCGGCAAGCTGAAGGAGGAGCGCGCGGCGGATGTCCTGGAGGCGATGGACCCGGACGACGCGGCCGACCTGCTGGGCGAGCTGCCGGAGGAGGAGAAGGAGCGGCTGCTGGGTCTGATGCAGCCCGCCGAGGCGGCCGACGTACGGCGTCTGATGGCGTACGAGGAGCGCACGGCGGGCGGTCTGATGACCACCGAGCCGATCATCCTCCGTCCCGACTCCACCGTCGCCGACGCCCTCGCCCGCGTCCGCAACCCTGACCTCTCCCCCGCGCTCGCCGCCCAGGTGTACGTCTGCCGCCCGCCCGACGAGACCCCGACCGGCAAGTACCTCGGCACGGTCCACTTCCAGCGCCTGCTGCGCGACCCGCCGTACACCCTGGTCAGCTCGCTCGTCGACGACGACCTGCAACCGCTCGCCCCGGACGCGGCGCTGCCCCTCGTCGCCGGGTTCTTCGCGACGTACGACATGGTCGCGGCGCCCGTCGTCGACGAGTCGGGGTCGCTGCTCGGCGCGGTGACCGTGGACGACGTACTCGACCACATGCTGCCCGACGACTGGCGGGAGTCGGAGTTCGACGACCTCGACGAGGGGGTGGGGACGAGTGGTGCCTGAGCGCGAGACCGCGACCCGTGAACGCACGCCCGCCGGCGCGACGGCCGCCGCCCGGCCGCGCCACCCCCGGCTCGACCAGCCCGCCCCGCCCCGGCGCCGGGTCCTGCCGGAGTGGGACCCGGAGGCCTTCGGGCGGCTGAGCGAGCGCATCGCGCGCTTCCTCGGCACCGGGCGGTTCCTCGTCTGGATGACGTTCGCCATCATCATGTGGGTGCTGTGGAACGTGGCCGCGCCCAGTGTGCTGCGCTTCGACGAGTACCCGTTCATCTTCCTGACGCTGATGCTGTCGCTGCAGGCCAGCTATGCCGCGCCGCTGATCCTGCTCGCGCAGAACCGGCAGGACGACCGCGACCGGGTCAACCTCGAACAGGACCGCAGGCAGAACGAGCGGTCGATCGCCGACACCGAGTATCTGACCCGCGAGATCGCCGCCCTGCGCATCGGCCTCGGCGAGGTCGCGACCCGGGACTGGATCCGCTCGGAACTGCAGGACCTAGTCAAGGAACTGGAGGACCGGCAGGACGGGCACGGCGTATTCCCGGCAGATCGGCCGCGCGGACGTGACGTAGACGACCGCTGACGGGCTTTCCGGGGTACTTGTGAGGCGCCGTACCATCGTCCTTATGGCTACGGAAGACGCGGTGCGCGAAGCACTGTCGACGGTGAACGACCCCGAGATCAACCGCCCCATCACCGAACTCGGGATGGTCAAGTCGGTTCAGATCGGTGCGGACGGAGCGGTCGCGGTTGCCGTGTACCTGACGGTTTCCGGCTGTCCGATGCGCGACACGATCACGCAGCGCGTGACGGAGGCGGTGGCGCGGGTCGAAGGCGTCACCCGCGTCGACGTCGAGCTGGACGTGATGAGCGACGAACAGCGCAAGGAGCTGGCCTCCGCCCTGCGCGGCGGCACGGCCGAGCGCGAGGTCCCCTTCGCCAAGCCCGGCTCCCTCACCCGCGTGTACGCGATCGCCTCCGGCAAGGGCGGCGTCGGGAAGTCCTCCGTCACCGTCAACCTCGCGGCGGCGATGGCGGCGGACGGCCTCAAGGTGGGCGTCGTCGACGCCGACATCTACGGCCACTCCGTGCCCCGCATGCTGGGCGCCGACGGCCTTCCCACCCAGGTCGAGAACATGATCATGCCGCCGTCCGCCAACGGCGTGAAGGTCATCTCCATCGGCATGTTCACGCCGGGCAACGCCCCGGTCGTCTGGCGCGGCCCGATGCTCCACAGGGCGCTGCAGCAGTTCCTCGCGGACGTCTACTGGGGCGACCTGGACGTCCTGCTCCTTGACCTCCCGCCCGGCACGGGCGACATCGCCATCTCGGTGGCCCAGCTGGTGCCGAACGCGGAGATCCTCGTAGTCACCACGCCCCAGCAGGCCGCTGCCGAGGTCGCCGAGCGCGCCGGCTCCATCGCCGTCCAGACCCACCAGAAGATCGTCGGCGTCGTCGAGAACATGTCCGGCCTCCCCTGCCCCCACTGCGGCGAGATGGTCGACGTCTTCGGCACGGGCGGCGGCCAGGTCGTCGCCGACGGCCTCACCCGCACCACCGGCACGAACGTCCCCGTCCTCGGCAACATCCCCATCGACGTCCGCCTCCGCGAGGGCAGCGACGAGGGCAAGCCGGTCGTCCTGACCGACCCGGACTCCCCCTCGGGCTCCGCACTGCGCGCGATCGCGGGGAAGCTGGGGGGACGACAGAGGGGCCTGTCGGGCATGGCGCTGGGAATCACGCCGCGCAACAAGTTCTAGTAGCGGTGCGGGGGCGCCCCGTAAGGGGCGCGGGGAACTGCGCGACAAGCCACAGCGAACCCGCACCCGCGAAACATCTGAGGCCCTACGGCGAGGGGGCGCCGAAACCCACCGGCGCCCCTTCCGTCATGCGTACGCGGCAACGTCCTTGATCACAGCAAACCCCAGCCCATACGCACTCATCCCTCGCCCGTACGCCCCCACATGCACCCTTTCCGGCGTAGACCCGGCCAGCACCCACCCGAACTCGGACTCCCGGTAGTGGAACGGCGTAGGCACGCCATCCACAGGCAGGGACAACGTCGACCACGCCGCCCCGTCGAGATCGTCGGCCAGCGCCCACGCCGTCTCCGTCTGCTGCTCCACCCAGTCGTCCCGCAGGGTGTGGTCCATCTGCCCGGGCCAGGTGAAGGACAGCAGCCCCACCCCCGCCAGCCACGCCGCAGAGGACACCGACGTGGCCTCCAGCAGCCCCGTACCGTCGGCGCTCCGCCGGGACGGATTCGCCGCGACGGTCACGACGACCGCGAACTTCTCCTTGGCATCGGCCGCCGCGACGGCCTCGTTGCGGACGGAGGGCTCGTCACCGTGCCCGATCGAACCGTGCTCCACGGCCCCGTCGGCCGCCGTCCCCACCTGCATCAGCCAGCGCGGCCCCGTGAAGGCCTCGTCGAGGCCGTACCACGGGAAGGGCGCCAGCAGGTAGCCGTCGACCGTACGCCGGGCAGAGGGGACCTGTTGTCCACCCTCCGCGGCTGCCGGCTGCGCGACTCGACTCGTCGTCTCCATATGCCCGGACGCCTCCTCGCTCGTGACGGGCCGGTACGGCCCGCCCCCCTTGCTCTCGTCGGCCCGGTACGGCCCGCCCCCCTCGGGCGCAGTCATCCGGTCCCACAACAACTCGGCAGCATATCCACAGCGCTCGGGGCAGCCGGGAAATCGCCCGGCGCGTGGGCCGCTCGGAGGCCGTCTTCAGGCCGCGGGGCGCGGGGGCGGAGTATGAAACGCGTCACGTACGACGCCGGCGGGCGCCGCGGTCGTACGGCTCTGGCGGCGTCGTACGCACTGCTCAGAGGGCGTCGTCTCAGAGGGTGTCGTACGAACGCTCAGGTGGCGTCGTAGTCGAACGGCGGGCGCTCGTCGCTCGGGCTCTCGGGCTTCTTCGTCATGTCGATGCGGGAGCCGGACGAACCCGACGACGCGGCGGCGGACGAGGACGACGAGGAGTCGGCGTCGCGGCCGTGGACCGCGTCCGTGACCTCGGCCATCTCCTTCTTCAGGTCGAAGCCGTTGCGGATCTCCTTGATCCCCAGTTCGTCGTTGTCCATCTGCTTGCGGATGAACGTCTTGGGGTTGAGGTCCTCGAACTCGAAGTCCTTGAACTCCGGCCCGAGTTCCTCACGGATGTCCTGCTTGGCGCTCTCCGAGAACTCACGGATCTTACGGACGGTCCGCATGACGTCCTGGATGACCTTCGGAAGCTTTTCCGGACCGAAGACGAGCACGGCGAGGACAACGAGCGTGATCAGCTCGAGCGGTCCTATGTCATTGAACACCTGAAGCTCCTCGCGAGTCCTTCGGTCCTCGGCCCTCGGTGGTCTGTGTGGGTCGTCCGTGGTCCGGGCCGGGTCCACGGTACCCGGCGATGCCGTACGACCGGTACTGTCCCGAGGCCTCCGAGTGCGGGTGGGAGTGCGGTTTTCGGAGTTGTTTGCCTTGTGGGGGCGCTGATGGGCGGCTTGGCGGGGTCCGGACTGTGACATTTCTGTGAGTCTCGGCGGATCACGGTTTTCGCAGTGTTTCAGTCGGCGGCGGAGGAACCGAGCACCAGCGCGATCCGGATCTCCTTGCCGCCGCGCTCCAGCGTCAGCTCCAGACGGTCGCCGGGGCGGTGGGCGCGGGTCTTGACGATCAGCTCCTCGCCGGAGTGGATGCGCTGGCCGTCGACCTCGGTGATGACGTCGCCCGCCTTGATGCCGGCCTTGTCGCCGGGGCCGCCCGCGTTGACCGCGGGGCCGCCGCCGGTGTCCTGCGTGCCGACGCGGGCGCCGTCGCCGGCGTACTCCATGTCGAGGGTGACGCCGATGACCGGGTGGGTCGCCTTGCCGGTGTTGATCAGCTCCTCGGCGACGCGCTTGGCCTGGTTGACGGGGATGGCGAAGCCGAGCCCTATCGAACCGGCCTGTCCGCCGTCCAGGTCTGAGCCGTCGCCGGCGGAGCGGATGGCGGAGTTGATGCCGATGACGCGGGCCTCGGCGTCGAGGAGGGGACCACCGGAGTTGCCGGGGTTGATGGGCGCGTCGGTCTGCAAGGCGTCGACGTACGACACGTCACTTCCGTCGCCGCTCTCGCCGCCCGCGGTGATGGGCCGCTCCTTGGCGCTGATGATGCCGGAGGTGACCGTGCCGGCCAGGTCGAAGGGGGCGCCGATCGCGACGACGGGGTCGCCGACCTGGACGTTGTCGGAGTTGCCGAGCGTCATGGGCTTGAGGCCTGTGACGCCGCTGATCTTGACGACCGCGAGGTCATAGCCGCCGTCCCGGCCTACGACCGTGGCCTTGGCGGTGTCGCCGCTGTGGAACGTCACGGAGATCTCGCCGCCTGTTCCGGCCGGTTCCACGACGTGGTTGTTGGTGAGAATGTGGCCGCGGTCGTCCAGTACGAAGCCGGTGCCGGTGCCCTGTGCTTCGCTGCCGCTGACATGCAGGGTGACCACACTGGGCAGCGCCCGCGCGGCGATCCCCGCGACACTGTCCACCGGCCGCCCGGTGGGCTCCGCTTCGGCCTGCGGCAACTCCACACTCCCCACACCACCATTCCGCTCGAGGTACGCCCCTACGGCACCCCCGACGCCCCCGGAAACCAGCGCCAGCAGCAGGGCACCGCCGAGCAGAGCCTTACGCGTGCGCTTACGGCGCTGGGTGGCGGTGGGTACGGCCGCACCGTTCTGCTGGAGGGGGCCGGTGACGGGGGCCCAGGGGTCGTAGTTCTGCCAGGGGTTGGCGGGGGGTGGGAAGGGGGCGGTGGGCGGAGCGGGGGCGGCGGGGGGCGCGGTGAGGGGTGGCGCGGGGGGAGGCGAGGCGGGGGTCGGCGTCGGCACGGGCGGGACTGAGGATCCGTGGGTCGGGGTCGGGGGCGAGGTCGGCGCCGACCCCGATGTGCCGTGAGCCGGCGTCGGCGCGGGCGCGGCGGACGTGCCGTTCGTCGGCATCGGCGTCGACACAGGCGTTGGCGCCGACGCGTCCTGCGGAGCCGCAGGCGTCGGCGTGCCCTCGGCCGGTGTGGTCGCCGGGTGTTGGACCGGCGGGGCGGGTGCCCAGGGGCCGGGCTCGCCGTACGGAGGGGTGCTGTACGGGTCGGGGTCATGCAGGGGTTTGGGGCGCTCGGTGGCCGACTCCGACTCGCTGTCCGCCTGCGAAACCGGCGTCACAGAGGGCTGAGCCAGCCCGAAGTCGTCCTCGGCCCCCGCCTCCTCAGGAAGCCGCAGCTCGAAGTCCCCCTCGGACGAGCCCGCATCGCCCCGACCTCCGCCAGGCTGCTCCAACTCGAAGTCACCCCCAGCCGAAACCGCGTCGTCACCCCGACCCCCCACAGGCCGACCCAACTCGAAGTCCCCATCCCCCGAGACCCTTTCACCGCCGCGACCCGCCGCAGGCAGCTCCAACGCGAAGTCGCCCTCAGCCGAAACCGCGTCACCACCGCGAGCCCCCACAGGCCGCTCCAGCTCGAAGTCCCCATCCCCCGAGGCCCTCTCACCGCCGCTCACCCCCGACAGCGGAGCCAACTCGAAGTCGCCCTCAGCCGCCGCCTCGGCCGGTGCCGCCTCGGCCTGCGTCGGGGAAGTGTCCTGGGCCGCAGCGCCCGCAAGGGGTTGCGGGCGAGGTCGGCTCCACCACTTCGCCTTCGTGGGCTTCCCCTCGTTCATGCGCTCCCCACAGCTGGCCGCGGCACGGCTCGTCGGCGGTGGCCGCAGATCGTCTACTCCGCGCCCGGCTGCCTGCCTGGGCGCGACCCTCCCTGGATTCAACCAGGTTCACGCGCCGTGGCGCAGAGGGCGGGTCAGCGGCCCGTGCCGGGGGAGCCGGACGAGGTCGCGTCGGGGACGGGCGCGGCGAACAGGCCGGGGTGCGTGATCTCCGGGTCGGTGGACCACGAGGTGAGGGTGAGCGGCGGGGTGGAGTTGAGCGGACGTATCAGCGGAGACATGGCGGCCGCACCGGCGACCACCGGCGTGGTCAGCGGATGTGCCGCGGCCTGCTGGACGTGTCCGCCGCCGGGCGCCGGAACGCCGGGCAGCAGGGGGGCCGAGACGGCGGTCGGGGCGACCGGGGTCTGACCGAGCGGCGTCTGCTGGCCGCCCTGGGCCAGCAGCGGGCCGACGCCGACACCCCGGCGGCGCTGGCTCTCGGGCGCCGTAGCGGCCCCGGAGCCCTGTGTCCGCATCGGTGTCACATTGCTGCCGCCGGAGCCGTCCCGCGCGGCGTTCGTGGTCTCGCCGGTGCCGGCGGTGACCCCGCCGAGCGCGATCGCGGCCAGCGACACCGCCCCGGCCGCGACGAACGCGAACCGCATGCCGCGCGAGGCCGACCGCTCGGCCTCATGACGGCTGACGTCATGTATACGGAAGCCGCGGCCCGCCGACGGAAGCATGGAGTCGTGCGCGCGGGCGGGGACGTAGCCGAACTCGAAGCGCTCGCTCCGCTTCATCCCGAAGACGCCGGCGGCCGCGGGCCGTCCGGAGAGTCCGTCACCGAACCCGTCCAGCCGTGAGCCACCGTCGCCGTCATCTCCCCCCGGCAGCCCCTGGAGGCGGGCCAGGAAGCTCTCGGAAGGGGGCGGCGGGGCCGCTTCCGCGAAGACGTTCTTCAGACGGCGCTGCGCGTCGGCCTCTGCCTTGCACTTCGAGCAGGTGGCCAGATGCGCGAGCACACGCTCGCGCGCCTCATGACCGAGCTCGCCGTCGACCAGCGCGGCGAGTCGGTCTCCCAGGTGCTGTTCCGCGAGGTGCCCCTCGGCGGGTTTGGGCCGTGATCCACTCACGCGGACGCGCCCCCTCCCCCCAGTACCGGGACACGAGCCGCGAAGGAGCGGCGCTCGGCCCGGGCCTCGGGCGACCTGTGCGCCAGAGCCTTGCGCAGCTGCGAGCGGCCGCGGTGAATACGGGACCGGACCGTGCCGAGCTTGACCCCGAGGGTCGCGGCGATCTCCTCGTACGACAGGCCTTCGATGTCGCACAGGACGACCGCGGCGCGGAACTCGGGCGCGAGGGTGTCGAGGGCCTGCTGGACGTCCGCGTCGAAGTGCGCGTCGTTGAAGATCTGCTGCGGGTTCGGCTCGCGGCTGGGCAGGCGCTCCGCCGCGTCGTCGCCGAGCGCGTCGAAACGGATGCGCTGCTTGCGGCGGACCATGTCCAGGAACAGGTTCGTGGTGATGCGGTGCAGCCAGCCCTCGAAGGTGCCCGGCGTATAGGTCGACAGGGAGCGGAAGACGCGGACGAAGACCTCCTGGGTGAGGTCCTCGGCGTCGTGCTGGTTGCCGGTGAGGCGGTAGGCCAGGCGGTAGACCCGGCCGCTGTGGGTGCTGACGATCTCCTCCCAGGTGGGCGGAGTCCACGCCTGCCCGTCCGCGTCGCTGGAGAAGGTCGCGGTCTGGGCGTAGTCGCCGGCGTGGCGGTGGTCAGCAGCTGTGTCGTTCACGGATTTCGGCTTGCCTGCCGATCCGAGGAAGCGCCGCAGCACTCCGCCCCGATCCCCAGGCGCAGCCGCACCTCCCCTGTCGGCTCTGGTGGTGTCCAGTGGAGCCCCTACCATAGCCACCTCGCCCGTTAGCTCCGGATAAGCGGTTTTACGAGAAATTGATCTGGGCTGATACGGCTCATGCGGCTGCGTCAGCACTTGCTCGCCGTCCCGCATCTCTTCGTGATCCATCCGTGTCCCCCGCTCTTGTCTCCCACCCCCTTAAACGCCCGGTCCCATCTGCGGGTTCCCGGGCGCAACGGATACAGTCGCGCCCAGGCATACACGGGGACAGGAGAGGGCCATTACCGGCAACCGGCAGACGAGCTGGGCGTTCGCCGACGCCTATCTCGCCGAGGACGAAGCCCTGCGCTGGGCCCGTGACCGGGCCCGCGAGGCGGGGCTGCGCTCGGTGTCGCCCGGCGCGGGCGCCGCGCTGCGGATGCTCGCCGCCACCGTGGACGCCAAGGCGGTCGCGGAGATCGGTACCGGCACCGGCGTCTCCGGGATCCATCTGCTGCACGGTATGCGGCCGGACGGCGTGCTGACCACCGTGGACCCCGAGCCGGAGCACCAGCAATTCGCCCGCCAGGCCTTCCGCGCCTCCGGCTTCGCCAGCAACCGGGCCCGCTTCATCCCCGGCCGCGCCCTCGACGTCCTGCCCCGTCTCGCCGATGTCGGCTACGACCTCGTCTTCTGCGACGGTGACCGGCAGGAGGTCATGGACTACCTCGCTGAATCGTTGCGCCTGCTGCGCCCCGGTGGCCTGGTCGTCTTCGAGGGCGTCTTCGCCAACGGCCGGACGGTGGACTCAGGACCGCAGCCGACCGAGGTGCTGCGGCTGCGGGAGCTGCTGCGCGCGGTGCGCGAGAGCCAGGAGCTGGTGCCGTCGCTGCTGCCGGTGGGCGACGGGCTGCTCTGCGCGGTCAAGCGCTGACCCCGTATCCCGGTCCGGCCCTGACGGCCGTACGGCAAACAGCCGCCCCGGCATCTCATACGATGCCGGGGCGGCTGAAAGGGTATGGTCGCTTGCGCCTCAGCCGACGACCTTCTTGAGGGCATCGCCCAGCGCGTCGGCCTCGTCAGGGGTCAGCTCGACGACGAGCCGACCGCCGCCTTCGAGCGGAACGCGCATGACGATGCCCCGCCCCTCCTTGGTCACCTCGAGCGGGCCATCGCCCGTCCGCGGCTTCATGGCCGCCATGCTCGTTCCCCTTCCTGAAACCAGCTCATAGTCAAAGCCGACGGCCCTGGAGGGCATGCGCGGCCCCTGCCCAAAAGGCGCAGGACACGCGACACCGGCATCGAACACATTGCTTCCAAGCCATTATCCCGCATCTCAGGACCCGATGACCAACATCAGTCGGCATCGCTTGGGCAACGCGCGCGAGCAAAACCACTCAATTCGGCGATGTGACTGCGATACTGCGCCGCCGCTGCCACCGCCGCCGCACGAATCGTGTCATGAATTCTTTGACGCAGGTCACACGTCCGTTCCGGTCCGTCATCGGTGATCTACGCCATGCTGTCCTCAGACAGGGACGTACCGACGAGTACGCCGGAGCCGCAACCGGAGGGGATACGCCATGGCCGACACCGTGCTCTACGAGGTCAGCGACGGGCTCGCGACGATCACCCTGAACCGCCCCGAGGCGATGAACGCGCTGAACATCGCGACGAAGGTCGCGCTGCGCGACGCGGTGCTGGCGGCCGCCGCCGACGACGCCGTACGGGCCGTGCTGCTGACCTCCGCCGGTGACCGGGCGTTCTGCGTGGGCCAGGACCTCAAGGAGCACATCGGCCTGCTGGCGGCCGACCGGGAGACCGGCTCGCGGCAGACCATGACCACGGTGCGGGAGCACTACAACCCCATCGCGCGGGCGCTGACGGAGATGCGCAAGCCCGTGGTGGCCGGGGTGAACGGCGTCGCGGCGGGGGCCGGGTTCGGGTTCGCGCTGGCCGCGGACTATCGGGTCGTGGCCGACTCGGCCGCCTTCAATACGTCGTTCGCGGGGGTCGCGCTGACCGCCGACTCCGGGATCTCGTGGACGCTGCCGCGTGTCGTCGGGCCCGGGCGCGCCGCCGATCTGCTCCTTTTCCCGCGGAGCATCAAGGCGCAGGAGGCGTACGAGCTGGGGATCGCGAACCGGGTCGTGCCGGCCGCCGAGCTGCGGGCGGAGGCCGAGAAGACGGCTCGGGCGTTGGCGGCGGGGCCGACGGTGGCTTACGGGGCGATCAAGGAGGCGGTGGCCTTCGGCATGTCGCACTCGCTCGCGGAGACGTTGGAGAAGGAGGACGAGTTGCAGACGCGGGCCGGTTCCTCCGAGGATCACGCGATCGCTGTGCAGGCCTTCGTCAACAAGGAGCAGCCCAAGTATTTGGGCCGGTGAGTTCGGGGGACCGAAGCGCCGTCTAAGTGTGCGGGTCCGTGGGGGCTGGTCGCGCAGTTCCCCGCGCCCCTGAAGGGGCGATTCTGGCGACGCATGATTCCAAGTGGTCGTCCACCAAGCCGCATGCCTGCATCAGGGCGTAGGCCGTTGTGGGGCCTACGAAGCGCAGGCCGCGCTTCTTCAGGGACTTTGACAGGGCTGTCGACTCCGGAGTGACCGCCGGGACGTCTGCGAGGGACTTCGGGACGGGGCGGGTCGTCGGGTCCGGGGCGTGGGACCAGATGAGGGTGTCCAGGTCGCCCGGGGGCCAGTCGGACAGCACGCGTGCGTTGGAGAGGGTTGCGTCGATCTTGGCGCGGTTGCGGATGATGCCGGGGTCGGCGAGGAGGCGGTCTCTGTCGGTGTCCGTGAAGGTGGCCACCTTGGCGATCTCGAAGCCGGCGAAGGCGGAGCGGAAGCCGGGGCGGCGGCGCAGGATGGTGATCCAGGACAGGCCGGACTGGAAGGCCTCCAGGCTGAGGCGTTCGAAGAGGGCGTCGTCGCCGTGGACCGGGCGGCCCCACTCCTCGTCGTGGTACGTCACGTAGTCCGGCGTGGACAGGGCCCAGGGGCAGCGCAGGGCGCCGTCCGGGCCGGCGACGGCCTGGCCCTCGCTCACTGCTGGTTCCCCTCGGCGTGTTTGTCCATGGAGTGGCGGGCGGCCTGCGCGCCGGCCAGTGCGGACTCCAGGTCGGCGATACGGGCGTCGCGCTCGGCCAGCTCCGCGCCGAGGCGGCTGAGGGCGTCGTCCACGTCGGCCATGCGGTAGCCGCGGGCGGCGAGCGGGAAGCGGAGGCCCTCCACGTCGCCGCGGCTGACCGGGCGGTCCAGCGGCAGCGGGTCCTGGAGGCGCTCGGGGGCGACCTCGGGCAGCGGGCCGTTCTCGCCGCCGCCCAGCACGGCGAGGGTCACCGCGGCGACGACCACGGCGAGCGCGACGACCAGGAACAAGAACATAACCATCGCTGAGGGTCCCCACGAGATCGGTCGGATGTGTCGGGTGTATCAGGGTCCGATCGTGCCATGCGAGTCTGACAGTCGGGGTCGCAGGCGGCCCAAAGCCTGGATGTACCAGGGAAGCACTAAGAGAGGTCACAGGGGATGCTCAGGCTGGGCAGGCGGGAATTCGGGCCGCACGAGCCGGTGATCATGGCGATCGTGAACCGGACCCCGGACTCCTTCTACGACCAGGGGGCCACCTTCCGTGACGAGCCCGCCCTCGCGCGCGTGGAGCAGGCGGTGTCAGAGGGTGCTGCGATCATCGACATCGGCGGGGTCAAGGCGGGGCCGGGCGAAGAGGTGTCGGCCGAGGAGGAGGCACGGCGGACGGTCGGCTTCGTGGCGGAGGTGCGGCGGCGCTTCCCGGACGTGATCATCAGCGTGGACACGTGGCGGCACGACGTCGGGGAGGCGGTGTGCGAGGCCGGGGCGGATGTGCTGAACGACGCGTGGGGCGGGGTCGATCCGCGGCTCGCGGAGGTTGCGGCGCGGTACCGGGTTGGGCTGGTGTGCACGCACGCGGGTGGGGCTCAGCCGCGGACGCGGCCGCATCGGGTGACGTACGACGATGTCATGGCCGACATTCTGCGGGTGACCGTGGGGCTGGCTGAGCGGGCGGTGTCGCTGGGGGTGCCTCGGGAGTCGGTGATGATCGATCCTGGGCATGACTTCGGGAAGAACACGCGGCACAGTCTTGAGGCGACGCGGCGGCTCGGGGAGATGGTCGGGACGGGGTGGCCGGTGTTGGTGTCCTTGTCCAACAAGGACTTTGTGGGGGAGACGTTGGATCGGCCCGTGAAGGAGCGGGTGGTGGGGACGTTGGCGACGACCGCGGTGTCCGCGTGGCTCGGGGCGCAGGTGTATCGGGTGCATGAGGTCGGCGAGACTCGGCAGGTGCTGGACATGGTTGCGGCCATCGCTGGGCATCGGGCTCCGGCTGTGGCCCGGCGGGGGCTGGCGTAGGGCCCGCGGCGGAGCCGCTAATGGATACTGTTTCGCCCCCGCCGCCCCTACCCGTCCCATCCTGAAGGGGCTCCGCCCCTTCGACCCCGTTTCGGGGGCCAGCCCCCGGACCCCCGCTCCTCAAACGCCGGAGGGGCTGGAAAGCATCAGCCGCCGGAGGGGCTCAGACAATCAGCCCGCTACCGTCCCGCCTCCTTCGACACCAGCGCCACCGCCTCGTCCACGTCGTCCGTCACGTGGAAGAGCATGAGGTCCTTTTCGGAGGCCTTGCCCTGGGCGATGAGGGTGTTGGTGAGCCAGTCGATGAGGCCGCCCCAGTAGGCGCTGCCGAAGAGGACGATGGGGAAGCGGGTGACCTTCTGGGTCTGGACGAGGGTGAGGGCCTCGAAGAGTTCGTCGAGGGTGCCCAGGCCGCCGGGGAGGACCACGAAGCCCTGGGCGTACTTGACGAACATCATCTTCCGGACGAAGAAGTAGCGGAAGTTGAGGCCGATGTCGACGTAGGGGTTGAGGCCCTGTTCGAAGGGGAGCTCGATGCCCAGGCCGACGGAGATGCCCTTGGCCTCGCATGCGCCCTTGTTGGCTGCCTCCATGGCGCCGGGGCCGCCGCCCGTGATGACCGCCCAGCCGGCCTCCACCAGGCCGCGACCCAGGCGGACGCCCGCGTCGTACTCCGGTGAGTCCACGGGCGTACGGGCGGAGCCGAAGACGCTGATCGCGGGCGGGAGTTCGGCGAGGGTGCCGAAGCCTTCGATGAACTCCGACTGGATGCGCAGGACGCGCCAGGGGTCGGTGTGGACCCAGTCCGAGGGGCCGCCGGCGTCCAGCAGCCGCTGGTCGGTCGTGCTCGCCGTGACCTGACCCCGCCGTCGGAGGACCGGTCCCAGGCGCTGCTCCTGAGGTGGCTGCTTCTTGCCCTCGGGGTTCCCGGTAGCCATGTGCGCTCCCTCCGCTTGCGGTCTTTCCACCTCAGCGTAGATCCAGGCTGGTTACGGACGGGGGACATCGGCATGTCCGCCGCCCGCATCCGCCGCGTCGTCACGCCGTCAGCCAGGCCTTCAGACGCTTCTCCCCCGCCAGGATCTTCGCCGTCTCCACGCGCTCGTCACGCTTGTGGGCCAAGTGCGGGTTCCCCGGGCCGTAGTTCACCGCGGGGACACCCAGGGCGCTGAAACGGGAGACGTCCGTCCAGCCGTACTTGGGCATCGGGGTGCCGCCGACCGCCTCGATGAAGGCCGCGGCCGCCGGATGGGAGAGGCCGGGGAGGGCGCCGCCGCTGTGGTCGTCCACCACGAATTCGGTCACCCCGCAGTCCGCGAACACCTCGTGGACGTGGGCGATCGCCTCCTCCTCCGTGCGGTCCGGTGCGTAGCGGAAGTTGACGGTGACGACACATTCGTCCGGAATGACGTTTCCGGCGACGCCGCCCGAGATGCCCACCGCGTTCAGGCCCTCGCGGTACTCCAGGCCGTCGATCACCGGGTAGCGCGGCTCGTAGGCCGCCAGCCGCGCCAGGATCGGGGCCGCCGCGTGGATCGCGTTCGAGCCCATCCAGCTGCGCGCGGAGTGGGCCCGCTCGCCGCTCGTCCTCAGCAGCATCCGCAAGGTGCCCTGGCAGCCGCCCTCGACCTGCCCGTCCGACGGCTCAAGGAGCACGGCGAAGTCGCCCTCCAGCCAATCGGGGCGCGCCTCGGCCACGTGCTTGAGACCGTTGAGCTCCGCCGCCACCTCTTCGTTGTCGTAGAAGACGAAGGTCAGGTCGCGGTTCGGGGAGGGGACGGTGGCCGCGATGCGCAGCTGGACCGCGACGCCCGACTTCATGTCACAGGTCCCGCAGCCCCACAGGACGCCGTCCTCGTCCAGCCGCGACGGGACGTTCTCGGCGATCGGCACCGTGTCGATGTGGCCGGCGAGGATCACGCGCTCGGCGCGGCCCAGGTTCGTACGGGCGACGACGTTGTTGCCGTACCGCTCGACCGTCAGGTGCGGCAGGGCGCGCAGAGCGGCCTCGATCGCGTCGGCGAGGGGCTTCTCGGTGCCGCTCTCCGAGGGGAAGTCGACGAGCTGCGCGGTCAGCCGCGCGGCGTCCAACGTGAGGTCAAGCAGGGTATCGGCCATGGACTCGACCCTAACGCGCCAGGCCTTCCGCCCACTTTCCCCACCGGACCCATACCCCCCAGTAACCTCAGCTACCTTGTAGGAATGCCAGCGCCATCCCCTACTCGACGACGCCGCGGCCGCCTCTTCCGTTTCGGGGCGGCCTTCGTGGTCCTGATGTCCCTCGCCGGTTATCTCGTGATGCAGTACATCACCGGCGGTACCGGCACACCGGGTTGCAAGGTGGTGTCGGACCAAGGCGACGGGACGACGTACGAGTTCACGCCCGAGCAGGCGGTGAACGCGGCGACGATCACCGCCGTCGGCACCGCGCGCGGCGTGCCCGAGCGGGCGGTGGCGATCGCGCTGGCGACCGCGATCCAGGAGTCGGCACTGCGCAACATCGACCACGGCGACCGGGACTCGCTCGGCCTGTTCCAGCAGCGGCCCTCGCAGGGCTGGGGCACGCAGAAGCAGATCATGGACCCGACGTACGCGGCGGACAAGTTCTACGAGCATCTGGTCAAGGTCCCCGACTACACCCGCCTCCCGCTCACCGTGGCCGCGCAGCGCGTGCAGCGCAGCGGCTTTCCGGACGCCTACGCCAAGCACGAGCCGGACGCCGCGCTGCTCGCCGCCGCTCTCACCGGACGCTCGGCGGCCACCCTGACCTGTGCGGGACGCCCGGGGGCCACCCCCGCGGAAGGGACCGAGGCGGTACGGTCCGCGTTCGCCCGGGACTTCGGCGGCGAGGAGCTGGAGCCGGCCGGCGCGGTGGTGAGCGACGCGGCGGCGGCGACGCCCACGTCCTCCCCGAGCGTCGAGAGCAACGGACGGACTCTGACACTGCCCGTGACCGACGACTCCGACGACTCCGACGACGGCACCCGGCGCAGCCTGACGCAGCGCGGCTGGCAGCTGGCGCACTGGGCCGTGGCCAACGCCTCCGAGCTCCATATCGAACGCGTCTCCTACGCCGGGCGGGTGTGGACCGCCGGGAACACGGACAGCCGGTGGCGGCCGGAGGTCGGCGCGGGCGCCGCCGGTGCGGAGAAGGGCACGGCGGACACGGCCGACTCGGTCCGAGTCGTGACCGCGCAGTAGTACGGCAGGTCACCCGCGGGAGTTATGCGCGGCACGCCCGGGCGACGGTGTGCTCAGGTTTTCGCGCCGTCACCCTCGTATCCGCCAAATCCCTTGAGGACAAAGGGCTGTAAGGATTCGGCAGAGTTTTGAGCGGGGCACCCGTTTGCCCGTTTTTATCCGCAGCCGATAATGCGACGCATTGCCAACTCTTTACGTTGTCCCGCCGCAACCTTCGCGGGCTTCGAGCGGTAGTCACTGCGTCCGAGCCCGCTCGGTCAACCACCGCAGGCCGACGGCCAGTCGGTCGCGGAGGGGGATCAACTGCCGGGCAAGGTCGGACACTCCAACGTTCTCTCCCGTCAAAGGAGCATTATGTCCCTCCCCCTGACCCGCCGGATCGCCCGTACCGCGCTGCTCGTCGCAGCGGGAGCGGCAGCCGGGGTCGGTGCGGCCGGCTCCGCCAGCGCGGCCCCCGAACTGCCGGCCACCCCGAACCTCGGCGGGCTGACCGCCCTGGACGGGGCGAGCGTCGGCGACAGCGTCGACGGTGCGGCGCAGCACGTCACCGGGCTCGCGGGTGAAGCCGGCAGCAACGCGGTCAAGAACGCGGTGCCGGCCGCGGGCAAGACCGGCGGCAAGGCGGTCAAGAAGGCGACGCCGGCGGCGCAGAAGACCGCCGGGGACGCGGCCGGTTCTGCCGGGGCCCTTCTCGGTGACGCGACCGCTGCGGCGGCGGACAGTGGCGTGTCGACGGGGTCCCTCACGCAGGGTGGGCTGCCGGCTGCGCCGTCCGTGCCTGTGAAGGGCCTGCCGATCGGCTAACCGCCTGGGTTTGGCCGCGACGGGGTCCAGGGACGTTTCCTGGGCCCCGTCGCTTTTGCGTGTCTACGTCGGCAAGGGCTGGGGCGTGTTCAGCCGGTGCCCGGCGCTGCAGGCTGTGCCCACCCGTTCCGCCCTGCGGAACGATTGCCCACAGCCATGCCTCTCAGAGGCGCTGTACCGCCGCCCGTACCCTTTCGTCCGTCGCTGTCAGAGCCACTCGTACGAACCTTTCGCCTGCCTCGCCGTAGAAGTCGCCCGGTGCGACCAGGATGCCGAGGGTGGCGAGGTGGGCGAGGGTGTCCCAGCAGGACTCGTCTCTGGTGGCCCAGAGGTAGAGGCTGGCCTCGCTGTGTTCGATGCGGAAGCCGTGGGTGAGGAGGGCGGTGCGGAGGGACTCGCGGCGGGCGGCGTAGCGGTCGCGCTGGATGCGGACGTGCTCGTCGTCGGAGAGGGCGGCGATCACAGCGGCCTGGGTGGGCGCGGAGGTCATCATGCCGCCGTGCTTGCGGATCTCCAGGAGAGGGCCGAGGACCTCCGGGTCGCCGGCGAGGAAGGCCGCTCGGTAGCCCGCCAGGTTGGAGCGCTTGGAGAGGGAGTGGACGGCGACGATGCCCTCGTACGAGCCGCCGTTCACGTCCGGGTGCAGGACCGAGACCGGGTCGGCCTCCCAACCCAGCTCCAGGTAGCACTCGTCGGAGAAGAGCAGGATGCCGTGCTCGCGGGCCCAGGCGACGATCCGGGTCAGTTCGGCCTTGGACAGCACCTTGCCCGTCGGGTTGGAGGGCGAGTTGAGCCAGAGGAGCTTCAGGTTCGCCGGGTCCAGCGTCGTCGGGTCGTCGTACACCTCGTACTCCGCCCTCGCCAGACGGGCGCCGACCTCGTACGTCGGGTACGCCAGGCGCGGGTAGGCGACCCGGTCGCCGGGGCCGAGGCCCAGCTGGGTCGGGAGCCAGGCGACCAGTTCCTTGGAGCCGACGATCGGCAGGACGTGGTGGTGGGTGACCTCGCGGGCGCCCAGCCGGCGCTCCACCCAGCCGGTGATCGCGTCGCGCAGCTCGGGCGTGCCCCAGACGGTCGGATAGCCCGGGGAGTCGGCCGCGGCGATCAGCGCTTTCTGGATCAGCTCGGGGACCGGGTCGACCGGGGTGCCGACCGACAGGTCGACGATGCCGTCCGGGTGGGCGGCGGCCGTCTTCTTGTACGGCGCCAGCTTGTCCCACGGGAAGTCAGGAAGGCGGTCGCGAAGCGACTCGTTGGAAGGGCGGTGGCGGGCGACGGGCGGGGGGTCGGAGACTGCGGACACGGTGCTCGGCTCACTTTCTTCGGTACGGCAAACGCCTCGGCCCCGTACGGCGATCAAGGCGATCAGGCCGTACGGGACCGAGGCGGCGCGAGTGACGCGGGCCGCTCTCAGCCGTTCTGCGGCGGCAGCGCGGCGATGAAGGGGTGATCGCGCTCGATCAGGCCCAGCTTGCTCGCGCCGCCGGGGGAGCCGAGCTCGTCGAAGAACTCGACGTTCGCCTTGTAGTAGTCCTTCCACTCCTCAGGAGTGTCGTCCTCGTAGAAGATCGCCTCGACCGGGCAGACCGGCTCACAGGCACCACAGTCGACGCATTCGTCCGGGTGGATGTACAAGGACCGGGAGCCCTCGTAGATGCAGTCGACCGGGCACTCCTCGATGCACGCCTTGTCCTTGACGTCGACACAAGGCTGCGCGATGACGTAGGTCACGCTGTCGTTCCTCCTCGATAGGGCGCTGGCGGGCCTCCTCAGGCTCCGCCGCCTGGCGCGCGGGAGCGCGGCGTCGTCGATGCCCGCACCTAGTATCTCCGTTCTTGGGCATGATCCGAACAGGAGGGGTGAACTGACCTGTGGAAATCTCCGCGGCCGGGCGCCTTGAGATCCGTATCACCACTGCTGACGTGGGCAAACGCGTATCGGTGCGGTGCTTGAGCACGCGTGGAAGCGCGCACGAGAAATTCACCGACACGGTGGGTGTTCTCACATCATGGGACACCGGTGAACTGGTGATCACGCGGCGGGACGGACAGTCCGTCCGGATTCCGGAGTCCTCGCTGGTGGCGGGCAAGGTGGTGCCCACCGCACCCGCCCGCCGACGCGGTCCCGCCGCCTCGTACGAGGAGCTGGCCCACGTCGCCGCCCGGGCCTGGCGGCCGGTGGAGAGCGAGCGGCTCGGCGAGTGGGAGCTGCGGGCCGCGTCCGGGTTCACCCGGCGGGCCAACTCCGTCCTGCCCCTCGGCGACCCCGGCCTCCCGCTCGACGAGGCGCTCACCGTCGTACGGCGGTGGTACGGCGACCGTGGGCTGCCCGCGTACATCCAGACCGCGACCGGGGCCGAGGGCACGCAGGAGCTGCTGTGCGCCGAGCTGGAGCGGCGCGGGTGGGCCCGGGAGGTGACGGCCGAGATGTGGATCGGCGGGCTTGCGCCGGTCGCCGACCGGGCGGCGGGGGCCGGGGTCGTGCTGTCCAGGGCTGCCGATGCCCAGTGGCTGGGGCGTTATCAGCGCAAGGGCGTGAGTGAGGTGGCGCTGCAGGTGCTGGGAAGCGGGCCGTCGGTGTGGTTCGCGACGGTGCCCGGTGCGGGCGGGGCCGCGCCCGCCGCCATCGGGCGGTTGGTCGTGGACGGGCGGTGGGCCGGGTTCGCCGCCGTCGAGGTCGATCCCGGGCGGCGGCGGGAGGGGCTGGCCACCGAGGTCATGGCCGCGCTGGCCCGGCAGGCCCTCGACGAGGGCGCGTCGGCTGCGTGGCTGCAGGTCGAGGCGGACAATGAGGGGGCGCGGGCGTTGTACGGCGGGATGGGCTTCGGTGCGCATCACTCGTACCACCACTACCGCGAGCCGGCCTCGGACGAGGTCGCGACGGACGAGGCGAACGACACCGGCCGGTACGGATCGCCGTGAGAGGGCACGAGCCAGCTATGCGTCCCCCCTACCCTCCCCCGCCGGAACGGTCCGCCGAGCTGCGGCGGCGGTTCGCCGAAGAGGCACGTTCCGAACGGCCCGATCTGTCGACGCTCTGCCTCCTGGTCGGCGCGGAGGCGGACGGGGCGCTGGACGAGGCCGGGATCGACGCGGCGCAGATCGAGCTGGACGAGTTGGCGGGGCGGCTGCCGTTCCGGCCCGGGGGGCCGCGGGCGTGGGCGGTGGCGTTGCGGGAGCTGCTCGGGGAACGGTGCGGGTTTCGCGGCTCCGCCGCGGACTATCGGCGGCTTGAGTCGTCGTTGCTGCATGAGGTGCTCCGGCGGCGGCGTGGGTTGCCGATTCTGCTGTCGGTGGTGTGGATGGAGGTGGCTCGGCGGGCGGGGGCGCATGTGTACGGCGTCGCGTTGCCGGGGCACTTCGTGGTCGGGGTCGGGGACGCGGAGGAGCAGGTGCTCGCTGATCCCTTTGACGGGGGGCGGGTGTTGAGCGGGGGTGATGTGGAGTTGATGGTCGCGGGGGCGACGGGGGCCGCGCTGCATCCGTCGATGTTGGCGCCGGCCGATCCGTTGGAGGTGGTCGTGCGGATCCTCAACAACGTGCGGGCCTGGGCCGCGGCTCGGCCTGAGCGGTCGGATGTGGCGTTGTGGGGGGTGGAGTTGTCGCTGCTGCTGCCTTCGCATCCGGCTCGGTTGCGGTATGAGCGGGCGCAGTTGCTGGTGCGGCGGGGGGAGTTTCTCCGGGGTGCGGCTGAGTTGGAGGCGTATGCGGAGGTGATGGGGGCGGTTGATGAGGGGGCGGCTGTGAAGGTGCGGGGGCAGGCGCATGCGGCTCGTGCGATGTTGAACTGAGCCGGGTGCGGGTGCGGGTGCGGGTGCGGGTGCGTGGGGGCTGGTCGCGCAGTTCCCCGCGCCCCTAGGGACGCTGCCCCTGGCCTGCGTTCAGAGCCAGCCTTTCTCCCTCGCGATCCTCGCCGCCTCCGCCCTGTTCCGTACCGCCAGTTTCTGGATCGCCGTCGACAGGTAGTTGCGGACCGTGCCCTGCGACAAGTGCATGGCTGCCGCCAGCTCCGCGTTCGTCGAGCCGTCCTCCGCCGCTCGTAGCACCTCTCGCTCGCGGTCCGTCAGGGGGTTCGCGCCCTCCGCCAGTGCCGCTGCCGCCAAGGTCGGGTCGATGACGCGCTCGCCCGCCAGTACCTTGCGGATCGCCTGCGCCAACTGGGCTGCCGGGGCGTCCTTGACGAGGAAGGCGTCGGCGCCGGACTCCATGGCGCTGCGGAGGTAGCCGGGGCGGCCGAAGGTGGTGAGGACGACGAGTTTCACGGCCGGGAGTTCCCGGTGGACCTGGGCCGCCGCCTCGATGCCCGTCATGCCCGGCATCTCGATGTCCAGGAGGGCCACGTCGATGTCGTGGGCGCGGGCCGCCGCCAGTACCTCGTCGCCTCGCGCCACTTGGGCGACGACGTCGATGTCGTCCTCCAGGCCCAGCAGTGCGGCCAGTGCCTCGCGGACCATCGACTGGTCCTCGGCCAGCAGGACCTTGATCGTGCGGCTCATGGGCCGGATCCTACGTCGGTGGTCCGGCCGGCGGGGGCCCGGGCGATCAGGCGGAAGCCGTGGCCGACGTGGCCTGCCTCGAGGCTGCCGCCCGCCTTCTCCAGGCGCTCGGTGAGGCCCGTGAGGCCGTGGCCGGGGCTGCTGCCGGGGCTGCCGGAGCCGTCGTCTTCCACGGAGAGTTCGAGTATCGGACCGTCGAGGGTCTGGCGGCGGAGGAGTCGCACCGTGCAGCGGTGGGCGCCGCTGTGCCGTACGACGTTGGTGACCGCCTCGCGCAGGGCCCAGGCGAGGGCGGTCTCGCTGTCCTCCGGGATGCCGGTGAGGTCGGTGCGGCCTGGGTCGGCGGGCGGCAGGTCGGCGGTGATACCGGCGGTGGCCAACGCGACCTGGGCGCCTGCCAGTTCAGCGGAGAGGCGGGGGCGGCGGTAGCCCGACACCGCCTCGCGTACGTCGACCAGGGCCTGGCGGCTGACGTGTTCGATGTCGGCGACCTGCTGGGCCGCCTTGTCGGGGTGGGCGGGGAGCATACGGCCGGCGAGTTCGCTCTTCAGCGTGATCAGCGACAGGGAGTGGCCCAGCAGGTCGTGCAGGTCACGGGCGAGGCGCAGGCGTTCCTCGTTGGCGGCGAGTTGGGCGACCGTGGCGCGGGCCTCGCGCAACTCGATGGTCGTACGGACGAGTTCGCGGATGCCGGTCATGGAGTAGCCGCCGAGGAGGGCCGGGAAGAGCAGTCCCGCCAGGTAGGACGTACCGCCGGGGACGGCGAGGGCGACGCCGGTCAGCAGCGCGGACACGGCCGGGATGGTCCAGCGGGCGAGGTGGAAGGGGAGGGCCGCGCCGGACGAGATCGCGACATACACGAACAGGACGAGCCACTCGCGGCCCAGGGTGAGGGAGAGGACCGTCGACTGGGCGGCCAGCACAGCCACCGAGGCGAGGACCACGCCGTTGGTCTCGCCGCGTCCGGTGCGGAAGATCAGGGCGAAGTACCAGGCGACGAAGGCGACCAGGCCGATCCAGCCGAGGACGCGGACGCCGTCGCTGTGGCCGCCGTGCAGCAGGTCGGAGACGGGCGCGCTCAGGTAGGCGAGCCAGATGCCGATCCACAGCAGCTTGACGGCCTTCTGCCGGCGGTTCTGCGGGCGCTGCCCGATGCCGATGCCGCTCACGCCTTCAGCGTGTCCTTCCGGTACAGCCAGGCCGCGCCGCCGGTGAACAGGGCGAAGAAGACGGCGAGGACGGCGATGTCCTCGGCGTGCGGCGCCTGGCTCTGCTCGATCGCCTGCCCCAGGGCAGCGTACGCGTGCGTGGGCACCCACTCGGCGATGTCCTGCAGCCAGTCCGGGAAGGTCGTCGTCGGCATCCACAGACCGCCGAGGATGGACAGCCCGAAGTACGTGATCATCGTGATCGGGCGGACCGCGTCCCCGCTCGCGAGATAGCCGATGGCCACGCCGAGCGCCGCGAAGACGAGGCTGCCGGCCCAGATCGCGCCGGTCAGGGCGAGCCACTGCCAGGCGTCCAGCCGTACACCCTTCACGATCGCGGCGACCACGAAGACGATCACGATCGACGGCAGACTCACCACGGCCGCGCTCGCCGTCTTCGCCAGGACATAGCCGCGGCCCGGCAACGGCGTCAGCCGCAACTGCCGTACCCAGCCGCTCTCCCGCTCCTTGGCGATGCGCTCGCTGTTGCCCATGAGGACGGCGGTGAGGGCGCCGAAGGAGGCCATGGAGACCATCATGTACGTCGGGAGCGTCAGGCCCGTCCCGTCGACCTTCGTGGTGCTGTCGGCGCTGCCCGCGATGAGCAGGAAGAGGACCGACGGGTACAGCACGGAGAAGAACAGGAACTTGCGGTTGCGCAGGGCGCGGGTCAGTTCGAGCCCGATGAGACTGTTCATCGCGTACGGGCCTCCTCGGCCTCGGTGATGGCCACGAACGCCTGCTCCAGGCCGAGCCCGGCGACTTCGAGGTTGCGGGGGTAGGCGCCGAGGCCGTAGAGGGCGTGGACGGTGGCGTCGGCGTCGGCGGACTGGATGCGGACGGTGTGGCCGGACACGTCGAGACGCGTGAGGAAGGGCAGCGCCCGCAGCGCGGCCTCGTCGAGGGAGCCGTCGGAGAGGTCGAAGGAGATCCTCCGTGCTCCCGCCTTCGCCTTGATGTCGGCCGCCGTGCCGTCGGCCAGCAGCCGGCCCCGGTGCAGCACCAGCACCCGGTCGGCGATGGCGTCGGCCTCCTCCAGGTAGTGCGTGGCGAAGAGCACGGTCCGTCCCTGGTCGGCCTGCTCGCGCATGGTCGCCCAGAAGGCCTGGCGGGTGGTGACGTCCATGCCGGTGGTCGGCTCGTCCAGGACGATCAGGTCGCTGTCGCCGGCGGTCGCGAGGGCGAAGCGGACGCGCTGGGCCTGGCCACCGGAGAGCTTGTTGACCTTGCGGTCGGCGATCTGCGCGATCCCGGCGCGGGCGAGGACGTCGTTCGCCGGGTACGGCCTCGGGTGCAGCGCGCAGGCCAGCCGTACCAGCTCCGCGACCGTGACCTCATCCATCAGCCCGCCGCTCTGCAGCATCGCCCCCACCCGCCCGGCGACGATGGCCTCACGCGGCCCCGTCCCGAACACCCGGACCGTGCCACTGTCGGGCTGCTTGAGGCCGAGCAGCAGATCGAGCGTCGTCGACTTACCGGCTCCGTTGGGCCCCAGCAGCGCCGCGGTCTCCCCCGGGCGCAGGGTCAGACTCAGTCCGTCCACGGCCCGCACGGTGCCGTATACCTTGCTCACCTGGTCGAATGCGACCACCGAGGATGTCGTAGTCATACGGCCATGGTGGCTTCGGGCGTGCCGACGCGGGCAGTGTCGGCCGTCCGGAGTGCCGCATGACGGATGTCATGTCAGGCGGCACTCGTCGCGGGTCAGCTCCCGTTGGTCTCGATGGCCACGGTGCGCTCCGCCTCCGTCTTACCGCGCAGAGCCTCGCGCAGCGCGGCGACGACGACCTGCGGCGAGACGTCACGCTCCCCACTCGCGGTCTGAACCTTCACGCCGTCGAAGGTGGTTCCGTACGCCTCCTGGAGCGCCTTGAGGTCGTACGTTTCCACGAGCTTGCCGTCGACGGCCTTGAAGCCGAGGATCTTCGGCAGCGACACGGGGCCGAAGTCGATGGGCTGCCTGCCGCCCGTGATGGTGACGATCTGGGACATCGCGGGCTCCGCGAACTCCTTCATCACCCGGTCGACCTCGGCGTTCGAAACCGTCGGCTGCTGGGTCGTGGTCGGCAGCTCGACCGGAGTGGCCTTGCCCGTCTCCACCTGGTCGCGGTACGCCTCCTCGACCGCGTCGGTCGACTGGCCGACGGCGATGCCCTTGCCCGCCTTGCCGTAGACGGGGACGGCCTTGCCGGACTCGAACTTGATCGTGCCCTCGGTCACCGAGCCGGCGCCGCCCGCGGCGTCCTCCAGGGCGGCCTTCAGCTTCTCCTCGTCGACCGGCATGACCGGGTCGACGACGCGGTGGTTGCCGAAGAGCGAGCCGATGACGGAGACCGGGTTGTAGTCGCTCCCCGCGGCCGCGCGGACGGTGGCCTGCTCGTCGAACTGGAGGCCCGCCTGGTCCGGCTTGAGCGACACGGTCTTGCCGTCGACGGACAGCTTCAGCGCCTGGTTCGTACGGTCGCCGAAGGCGTCGTCGAGCTTCTTGACGGCGTCGTCGCGCGTGCCGCCGCCGATCTCGACGCCGAGCACGGAGGTGCCCTTGGGTACGTCCGAGTGGTTCATCAGCAGGCCGGCGCCGTAGGCGACACCGGCGACGACGAACACGCCGACGCCGACCAGGGCCAGCTTGTTGCGGCCCTTCTTCTTGGGCGCCGCCGCGGGCGCGGCCTTCTTCTCGTCCGGCTCGGGCAGCTTCGGGGGCGTGTGCGGCAGCGGGCCGTCGGGGTGCGTGCCGGGCGCGAACGGGGAGTTCGCGGCGCCGGGCGGCACCACGGGGATGCCGCTGGTGACGGTGTGTCCGGAGACGTTGTCCGGGGCGGGGTAGCCCTGCGCACCCGGCTCGGGAACGTGCTTCTGCGGAGTGAGGATCGCCGTGTCGTCACTCAGACCGCCGCCGGGACCGAGCCCTCCGGGACCGGAGCCAGGAGCGCCGATGCCGGCCTGGGGGACGCCGTGAGGGGGAGTACCGGGACCGCCGGGGCCACCGAGGCCGCCGGAACCAGGGCCGCCCGGGCCACCGGGACCGCCAGGACCACCGGGACCGCCAGGACCACCGGGGCCGGTGAACACGCCCGGAGTGCCGGACGGGCCGCCCGGACCGCCGTAGCCACCGGACGCATTGCCCGCGCCGCCTCGACCGCCGCGCCCGTCGCCCGGACCGCCGAAGTCGCCGCCCCGGCCGCCCGGAGCGCCGAAGTCACGCCCCGAGCCGCCCGGCGCTCCACCGAATCCGTCCGGACCGTTGCCGGGACCACCACCGAAGCCGTCGGGACCGTTGCTGGGCCCGCCACCGAAGCCGTCCGGGCCACCGCCCGGTCCGACGCCGATCGGCGGCACCATCGGGCCGTCGCCGGTGACCGGACCGCCGGTCGGGCCCGCGGGGCCCTGGGGTCCGCCGGGGCCGCCACGGCCGCCCGGTCCGTTGAAGCCGCTCGGCCCGCCGGGACCCGCGGGGCCGGCCTGACCGTTCTGGGCGCCGTAGCCGCCCGAACCGCCTTGGCCGGTGCGTTCGTTCTCCGAGAAGTACGGCAGGTCGTCGCGGGTCGGTTCGCCGTCGCCCGAACCCGGACGCGCCCCGTTGCCCCGCGGCCCGGCCGCCAGCGCCTCGGTCACGTCGAAGGAACCGGTGCCGCCGCCGTGGCCGGGGGCGACGGGTCCGCCGGTGGCGCCGGACAGCCCGGCGCCGTTCGTGGAGCCGGGCCGGGATCCGCCCGGCACGCCCATGGAGCCGACCACACCACCGGGCCGACCGGTACCGGCACCGCCCGGACGCGGACCGCCGGGAGCGCCCGTACGACCGGGAGCGCCCGCGCCCGAACCACCGGACGGTGCGCCCCCGTTGGAGGAGGGGCCACTCGGACCACTCGGACCGGCCTTGCCCTTGGAGGTCGGGCGTGGCGCGAACCAGTCGCTCGTCTTCTCCTCGGCACCCGGCTGGGGCGCCGTGGGCTCGGCGGGAGCCTCGACGGTGCCCGCGCCCATGGACGTGGCGGAACCGGGCCCCGGCGCAGGGGCGTCCGTGTCGTCCGCGGTGCCGGAGTCCGCGACGGGTGTGCGCACGACGACCGGCGGAATGGGCCGTGACCCGGGGATGTTGATCCGCACCCGGGTCGTCAGCGTGGTCTCGGTCTTGCGTTCCTCCGGCTGCGTGGCCGCGCGGCCCGTGTCCGGACCGTCGCCGGAGACCGCGGGGGTCCCGTACGGCGGCGTGCCCGAGGGGTAGGCGGCTCCGCGCCCGTTGGGCCCGGAGGACGGACTGTCAGTTTCACGACTCAAGGCAGGTTCTCCCGGTTGGCTCCGCCGCCCGTTTCGACCTCAACACAGTTCGGGCGGCTCGGCGGCGGCCACCACCATACTGGCCACTTCCGGCCCGTATCCCACGACCGCCTCGGAAACCCACACGGGACCAACACGAGCAAGAAACGGCGAAGTGTTACGTCATTTCCCAAGTCGGGCGGGGCCTCCGCCCGGTTGCCGCCCCGGGCCAAGGGTGGCGCAGATCACAGCCACAGCCATACCGCCGAGCAGGAAGAGATAGGAGCCGCCTTCCGCGGCGAACACGAAGTCGCCCTCGGGACGGCTGGCGGTGAGCAGGATGACGGCGAGCATCCAGCCGCCGGCCGGCGCGACGGCCCCGCCTCTGCTGCGCGCGGCGAGCGCTCCGCCGAGACAGGCCCCGGCCTCACCGGCGAGAGCGAGCAGCAGCCCGCCCGGCATCCACGCGGACTGCACCAGCGCCCCGGCCACGCCGACGACCGCGCCGAGCACGAAGAGGCCCAGATAGGCGGCGGCCCGCACGGCGGACGGGCGGTGCATGGGCTGGGCGAGCATGGAGCCCTGCTGGGTCATGACGCCTCCTCGATTCCGGCGAACAGGTCGGTCTCTCCCGGAACGGCGGGTTCCCCCTGGACCAGTTGGTAGTACTCCGTGGTGAAGAGGGGCTGCGCGAGTTCGTTGGAGAGCGCGAAGTAGGGCTCGGCCACGTCGATCTGCGTGGCGTGCGCGCGCATCGCGGCGGCCTTGGCGGCGGCGTACGGGGTGCCGTCGATCGCGGTGGTGACCTCTGTCTCGTCCACCACACCCGGTACGTCGTCGACGGCGGCCGACTTGTCGAAGGGCAGGCCGGGCAGGTCGTCCTGGAGCCGGGCGAAGGCGGCCTCGGCGACGGGGCGCGGTACGCGGTTCCAGTAGACCTTCCGAATGCCGAGGCCGGTCTGCTCGGCGGCGCGCATGGCCACCCGGTGGGCCTGGATGTGATCGGGGTGCCCGTAGCCGCCGTTGCTGTCGTAGGTGACGAGAACCTGGGGCCGTACCTCGCGGATCACCTCGACGAGATGGGCGGCGGCCTCGTCGACGTCCGCCTGCCAGAAGCAGGCGGGGTCGTCGTTGTCGGCCAGGCCCATCATCCCGGAGTCGCGGTAGCGGCCGGGGCCGCCGAGGAGACGGAAGTCCGCGACGCCGAGCTCGGCCATGGCGGCGGTGAGCTCGCGCTGCCGGTACTCGCCGAGGGCGGTGCCGGTCAGGTGGCGCAGTTCGGGCGGGATGACCTCGCCGAGTTCACCGAGGGTGCAGGTGACCAGGGTCACCTGGGCGCCCTCGGCGGCGTACTTGGCCATGGTCGCGCCGTTGTTGATCGACTCGTCGTCCGGGTGCGCGTGCACCAGCAGCAGACGTCGAGCGGGCAGGTCCGTCATGGCACCCACCCTAAAGGTGTGGATCAGAACTTGATGCTGCTGATCATCCCGGCAAGGTTCGTCGTCAGCTCGTCGATGGTGGGAGCGACGGTCGAGGAGGCGAGATAGAAGCCCAGCAGCACGCAGACGACCGCGTGTCCCGCCTTGAGGCCTGATTTCTTGACCAGCAGGAAGACGATGATCGCCAGCAGCACCACCGCCGAGATCGAGAGTGCCACGGCGGCTCACCTCCAGTCAGAGCAGGGCACCTTGTAAATCCATACGACAGCCAGCAGGTTCATACCCACGCGACGCCAGTGATCATAACTATCGACGCATGCGCATCCGTCGGCGCACGGCCGCACAAGGGGGCGCATGGCCAATATGGTCGGGGCATGACGACAGAGCCCGACTCCTTCCCCCGACGGCACGCCCGCACCCAGCGATTCACGCTCGGCGCGCCGCGTTCGTTCACCGTGGCGCCCGACGGTTCCCGAGTCGTGTTCCTGCGCTCGGGTTCCGGTACAGACCGTGCGAATTCGCTCTGGGTGCTGGACCTGCCGGACGCCGGGGAGCGCGTGGCGGCCGAGCCGCGCGCCCTGCTCGGCGGCACGTCGGAGAACCTGTCGCCCGAGGAACGCGCACGCCGTGAACGCAGCCGCGAGTCCGGCGCCGGCATCGTCGGCTACGCCACCGACACGGCCGTCGAGTTGGCCTCTTTTACGTTGTCAGGGCGGCTTTTCACGGCCGAGCTACGGGCCGGCACGGCACGCGAACTCCCCGTCCCAGGACCGGTGATCGACCCGCGCCCCGCCCCCGACGGACGGCATATCGCCTACGTCGTCCGGGGCGCCCTGCGGGTCGTGGGCGCCGAGGGCGAGGGTGACCGGGCGCTCGCGGAGCCGGAGTCGGAGCAAGTGACGTACGGACTGGCCGAGTTCATCGCGGCCGAGGAGATGGGCCGGTCACGGGGCTTCTGGTGGGCGCCGGAGGCGGACCGGCTGCTGGTCGCCCGCGCGGACGACACGCCGGTGCGGCGCTGGTGGATCTCCGACCCGGCCCATCCGGAACGTGACCCGAACCACGTCGCGTATCCGGTGGCGGGCAGCGCCAACGCGGAGGTCCGGCTGTTCGTGATCGGCCTCGACGGGACCCGCACGGAGGTCGTCTGGGACCGGGCGCGCTATCCCTACCTCGCGCATGTGCACTGGTCAGCGGCGGGTGCACCGCTGCTACTCGTCCAGGCCCGGGACCAGCGCAGCCAGCTCTTCCTGGCCGTGGACCCGGACACCGGGGCCACCCGCATGGTGCACGCGGACGAAGATCCAACATGGCTTGAACTTTTCCCCGGCGTGCCCTGCTGGAGCCCCTCCGGACGGCTCGTGCGGATCGCCGACGAGGGCGGCGCCCGGGTCCTCGCGGTCGGTGAACGCCCGCTGACCGGACCGCAGTTGCACCTGCGCGCCGTGCTCGACGTCGCCGACGACGACGTGCTGGTCTCGGCGTCGGCGGGCGAGGACGCGGCCGCCCCGGAGACCGGCGAAGTGCACGTCTACCGGGTCAACGAGCTCGGCATGGAGCGCGTCTCCCAGGAGCCCGGCGTGCACTCGGCCGTGCGCTCCGGGGGCGTGACGGTCCTGGTGTCGGCGGTGCCGGACAAACCGGGCGCCCAGGTGCAGGTGCTGCGGGACGGGAAGAGGGCGGCGATCATCCCCTCGTACGCCGAAGATCCCGGAATGTCGCCGCGCATGGTCCTCACCGAAGGGGGCGCACGGCGTATCCCGTGCGCCGTGCTGTTGCCTCAGGACCACCGAGGGGATGCCCCTCTTCCGGTTTTGCTGGATCCGTACGGCGGTCCGCACGGGCCCCGCGTGGTCGCCGCGCACAACGCGCACCTCACCTCGCAGTGGTTCGCCGACCAGGGTTTCGCGGTGGTCGTCGCCGACGGCCGCGGCACCCCCGGCCGCTCCCCCGCCTGGGAGAAGGCCATCCACCACGACCTCACCGTCTCCCTCGACGACCAGATCGAGGCATTGCACGACCTCGCGAAGAGCCACCCGCTGGACCTGACCCGGGTGGCGATCCGCGGCTGGTCCTACGGCGGCTGGCTCGCCGGGCTCGCGGTGCTGCGCCGCCCGGACGTCTTCCACGCGGGCATCGCGGGCGCCCCGGTCACCGACTGGCGGCTGTACGACACGCACTACACGGAGCGGTACCTGGGCGACCCGGCCACGCACCCGGAGTCGTACGCGAAGAGTTCCCTGGTGACGGACGACGGTCTGTCCTCCCCCGCCGAGCCGCACCGCCCGCTGATGATCGTGCACGGCCTGGCCGACGACAACGTGGTCGTCGCCCACGCCCTCCGCCTCTCCTCGGCCCTGCTGTCCGCCGGCCGCCCGCACGAGGTGCTGCCGCTGTCCGGGGTGACGCACATGACCCCGCAGGAACAGGTCGCCGAGAATCTGCTGCTGCTTCAGGTGGACTTCCTGAAGCGCTCGCTGGGGTTGGCCTAGACGGCAACGGGCTGGGACGACATGGCGCGTCCCAGCCCGTTTACGGCACCCGCACGGCCGTACGTTGTAGAGATTGGCGCGTCCGTATATCGGAAACGGGTCGTCCGAGTTGCCTCTGTGTTACTCCGTGTTCTCGGCCGGTACGACCTGCTTCTCCTCCGCGAAGTGGCAGGCGGAGTCGTGCGCCGCGGGGCCGCCTGCCCTGAACTCCGGGGGCACCGCGAGCGGCGGCACTTCCAGTTCGCAGCGCTCCCGTGCCTTCCAGCAGCGGGTGCGGAAGCGGCAGCCGGAGGGGATGTTCGTCGGGGACGGGACATCGCCGGCGAGGATGATCCGCTCCCGGTGCTCGCGCGCCTCGGGGTCCGGGACGGGCACCGCGGAGAGCAGCGCCTGGGTGTAGGGGTGCGTCGGATGGTCGTAGATCTCGGCGTCCCGTCCGGTCTCCACGATCCGCCCGAGGTACATCACCCCGACCCGGTCCGAGATGTGCCGGACGATCGACAGGTCGTGCGCGATGAAGATGTAGGAGAGGTCGAACTCGTCCTGCAGCCGCTCCATCAGGTTGATCACCTGCGCCTGGACCGAGACATCGAGGGCGGAAACCGGCTCGTCGGCGACGATCACCTCGGGGCGCAGCGCCAACCCCCGTGCGATGCCGATGCGTTGACGCTGGCCGCCGGAGAACTGGTGCGGGTAGCGGTTGATGTATTCCGGGTTCAGGCCTACGACGTCGAGCAGGTCCTGGACGCGCTTGCGCCGGTCGCCCTTCGGGGCCACCTCGGGGTGGATGTCGTACGGCTCTCCGATGATGTCGCCGACCGTCATGCGCGGGTTGAGGGAGGTGTACGGGTCCTGGAACACCATCTGGATGTTGCGGCGGACGGTCTTGAGGGCCTTGCCGGACAGCTTGGTGATGTCCTCGCCCTTGTACTTGATCGACCCGGACGTCGGTCTCTCCAGGTTGACCAGCATCTTGGCGACCGTCGACTTGCCGCAGCCGGACTCGCCGACGATGCCGAGGGTTTCGCCGCGGGTGAGTTCGAAGTCCACGCCGTCCACGGCTTTGACGGCGCCGACCTGCTTCTTGAAGAGGATGCCCTGGGTGAGCGGGTAGTGCTTGACGAGCCCGCGCACTTCCAGGATCGGCTCAGCCATGCAGGCACTCCCTCCAGAAGTGGCAGGCGCTGCCCCGGTCTTCGGAGACCTCGTACAGCGGGGGCTCGTCGGTGCGGCACACGTCCTGGGCCATTGGGCAGCGGGGGTGGAAGGCGCAGCCCGGCGGGATGTTCATGAGGTTCGGCGGCAGGCCCTTGATGGCGTAGAGCTCCTGGCCCTTCTGGTCCAGGCGCGGGATGGAGTCGAGCAGGCCGCGGGTGTACGGGTGGGCGGGCGCCTTGTAGATGTCGTGGACCGGCGCCGACTCGACGATCCGGCCCGCGTACATCACCGCGATGCGGTCGGCGACGTCGGCGACGACGCCGAGGTCGTGCGTGATCAGGATGAGCCCCATGTTGTACTCGCGCTGCAACTCGGCGAGCAGATCCATGACCTGGGCCTGGACGGTCACGTCGAGGGCGGTCGTCGGCTCGTCGGCGATGATCAGCGCGGGCTCCAGGGCGAGCGCCATCGCGATCATGATGCGCTGGCGCATGCCGCCGGAGAACTGGTGGGGGTAGTCGCGGACGCGCTGGGAGGCCCCCGGGATACGGACCCGGTCCATCAGCTCGATCGACTTGGCCCGCGCGTCCCTGCGCGACATGCCCCGGTGGACGACGAACATCTCGCCGAGCTGGTCGCCCACGGAGAGCACGGGGTTCAGCGACGACAGCGCGTCCTGGAAGATCATCGCCATCTCGGCGCCGCGGACCTTCCGCCGCGCCTCCTCTTTCAGCGTGAGCAGATCCGTGCCCTGGAAAAGACCCTCACCGCCGGTGATCCGCCCCGGCGGCATGTCGAGGATCCCCATGATCGTCTGCGCGGTCACGGACTTCCCGGACCCGGACTCCCCGAGCACGGCGAGTGTCTCGCCGGCATCGACTTCGTAGCTGACCCCATTGACGGCCTTGGCAATCCCGTCTCGAGTCCTGAACTCCACGTGCAGATCCCGCACTTCGAGCAACATGCGCCGTCACCTCAGCTTGGGGTCGAGGGCGTCGCGTACCGCGTCGCCGAGCATGATGAACGCGAGGACGGTGAGGGCGAGGGCGCCGGAGGGCCACAGGAGGGCGTGCGGGGCGTTGCGGATGTACGGGGACGCGGCGGAGATGTCGATGCCCCAGCTGACCGTGGGCGGCTTCAGGCCTACGCCCAGGTACGACAGGGTCGCCTCCAGCGCGATGTACGTGCCGAGCGCGATGGTCGCGACGACGATGACCGGTGCCACTGCGTTGGGCGTGATGTGGCGTAGGAGCAGGCGGGAGTTGGAGGCACCCAAGGCACGGGCCGCCTGGACGTAGTCGTTCTGCTTGGCGGTGATGACGGAGCCGCGGGCGATGCGGGAGATCTGCGGCCAGCCGAGCAGCACCATGAACCCGATGACCGGCCAGATGGTGCTGCTGGTGACCACCGACAGCAGCACCAGACCGCCGAGCACGACCGGGATCGCGAAGAAGATGTCGGTGATGCGGGAGAGGATCGAGTCCCAGACCCCGCCGAAGAACCCGGCCAGCCCGCCCAGCACGCTGCCGAGGATCGCTACGCCGAGCGTGGCGCACACCCCGACCGAGACCGAGTTCCGGGCGCCGTACACCGTGCGCGTGTAGACGTCGCAGCCCTGACCGTCGTAGCCGAAGGGATGGCCGGGCTGGGAGCCCTCCTGGGCCTTGGCGAGGTCGCACTTGAGGGGGTTGCCGGAGGCGATGGCCGACGGCCAGAGCGAGATGACGACCAGGAACAGGATGACCAGCCCGGCGATGATGAAGACGGGGTTGCCGCGCAGGTCGCGCCAGGCGTCGGACCAGAGGGAGCGGGGTTTGCCCTGAGGGCCCGTACCTTGCGGGCCGCCCGGCGTCTTCTCCAGGGTCTCCGCCTCGCTGGCCGCCAGGTCCATCGCGCCTCCCATTCCGGTGCCGGCGATGGCGCCCTGAGGCTCCTTCGGTTCAGGCATAGCGGATCCTCGGGTCGAGTACGGCGTACAGGAGGTCCACGAGCAGGTTGGCCACCAGGAAGACCAGGACGAGGACGGTCACGAAGCCGACGACGGTCTGGGTGTTCTGGCGGAGGATGCCCTGGTAGAGCTGGTAGCCGACGCCGTGGATGTTGAAGATCCGCTCGGTGACGATCGCGCCGCCCATCAGCGCGCCGATGTCGGTGCCGATGAAGGTGACGACGGGGATGAGCGAGTTGCGCAGCAGGTGTTTCGTGATCACCCGGCGCCGGGGCAGGCCCTTGGCGATCGCCGTACGGACGTAGTCGGACCGCTTGTTCTCCGCGATGGAGGTGCGGGTCAGGCGGGTGACGTACGCGAGGGAGACCGAGGCGAGGACCAGGCCGGGCACGATCAGCTCGCCGAAAGTCGCGTCCGTGGAGACCGACGGCTTGATCCAGCCCCACTCGACGCCGAGGAGCAGTTGGAGCAGCAGACCGGTGACGAAGGTGGGGACGGAGATCACGACGAGGGTGACCAGGAGGACGGACGTGTCGATCGGGCGGCCGCGGCGCAGGCCCGTCACCACGCCCAGGGTGATGCCGATGACGATCTCGAAGAGGATGGCGACGACCGTCAGGCGGATGGTCACCGGGAACGCCGACGCCATCAGCTCGGTGACGGGCTGGCCGTTGAACGCGGTGCCGAAGTCGCCGGTGAAGACGTTGCCCATGTACGTCAGGTACTGCTGCACGACCGGCTTATCGAGACCGAACTCCTTCCGCAACTGGGCCGCTGTCGCCGGGTCGCACTGCCGGTCGCCGCACAGGCCCGCGATGGGGTCGCCCATCACGTTCACCATCAGGAAGATCAGCAGCGTGGCCCCGATGAAGACCGGGATCATCTGGAGCAGCCGCCGGGCGACGTACCGTCCCACGGCGGGTCAGCTGACCTTGATCTCGTTGTAGACGGGGACGCTGAACGGATTGAGCTTCACGTCCGACAGCCGCTCGGAGAAGCCGGCGCTGCCGTTCTGGTACCAGAGCGGAATGGCGGCCATGTTGTCCCGTAGGACTTCCTCGGCGTCCTGGAAGAGTCCGACGGCCTTGGCGGTGTCGGTCTCGGCGTTGGCCTGGTCGACGAGCTTGTCGAACTCCTTGTTGGACCACTTGCCGTCGTTGGAGGAGGCGTTGGTGTAGTAGAGCGGCTGGAGGAAGTTCTGGATGAGCGGGTAGTCCATCTGCCAGCCCGCCCGGAACGGGCCGCTCATCTTCAGGTCGGTGATCTGGCTGCGGAAGTCGGCGAAGGTGCCGACCGGGTTGCCGACGCAGGCCCGGTCGTTGCCGAGAGCGTTGTTGATGGAGTTGCAGACGGCGTCGACCCACTGCTTGTGCGAGCCGGTGTCCGCGTTGTACGTGATCTTGACCTGCCCGCCGGGAAGCCCGCCGCCCTCCTCGATGAGCTTCTTCGCCTCCGCGGCGTCGTACTCGCAGGCGTCGCCGCACAGGCCTTCCTTGAAGCCGCCGTCCTCGCCGAGGACCGGGGAGGTCCAGTCGGTGGCCGGTGTGCGGGTCTTCTGGAAGATGGTGTCGGTGATCTGGTCCCGGTCGATGGCCCGGGACAGGCCCGTACGGACCTTCTCCATCCCGGGCTTGTTCCAGTTCTTGTCGTAGAACGGGAAGGCGAGGGTCTGGATGATGCCGGCGGGCGTGTTGAGGTAGCGGTCGCCGAGGTCGGCCTTGACGTTCTTCAGCTGCGCGGCGGGGACATCGTCGACGAGGTCGAGGTTGCCGGCCATCAGGTCGGTGTAGGCGGTGTTGTTGTCGGTGTAGACCTTGAGGTCGACGCCGCCGTTCTGCGCCTTGTCCGCACCGGGGTAGGCGTCCCAGGCGCGCAGCGACATCTGCGAGCCCTTGGTGTACGAGTCGATGGTGTACGGGCCGTTGCCGACGGGCTTGCTCAGCCAGGCGGCGTGGTCGTCGAAGAATGCCTGCGGGAGCGGGGCGTAGGCGGGGTAGCCGAGGGTGTCGGGGAAGGTCGAGAACTTCTGGCTGAGCTTGACGGTGAAGGTCTTGTCGTCGACGACCTTCAGGCCGGAGAGGGTGTCCGCGGACTGCTTGCTGCCGTCCTCCGGGTGCGTCTTGTCGTAGCCCTCGATATAGCCGAAGAAGTACGCGTTCTTCTGGTTGTTCTTCAGGCTGGCGCCGTAGTTCCAGGCGTCGACGAAGGACTTCGCGGTGACCTTCTCGCCGTTGCTGAAGGTCCAGCCGTCCTTGATGGTGATGGTGAAGTTCTGCGAGTCGGTGGTCTCGATCTTCTCGGCGAGCATGTCGTTCGCCTCGCCGGTCTCGGGGTCGTAGCGCTTCAGTCCCCGGAAGATCATGTCGAGGACCTTGCCGCCCTGCACCTCGTTGGTGTTGGCGGGCTCCAGCGGGTTCTGCGGGTCGCCCCAGGAGGAGGAGAGCACCGCGCCGGTGTCGCTGCCGCCGCCGCTGTCCTCACCCCCGCAGGCCGTCGCCGCGAGCGCTGCCGCCGCCGCGCATGCGGCCCATTTGGCGTGCGTGGCTCTGCGCATGGAGTGCCTCCCGGTGCGGGTCCGAGTGAAGATCCGTTCGTTATCGGCCAATATCGGCCCGGAATGGATCACTCGCACCTCGGCGCCACCCGTCCGGGTGCGGACCGGCCCGAACAGGCCGTCAGCCCCTCACCAGGGAGGCTTCACCGGTCTGGACCTCTGAGGGTTCCAGTCGTATCAACTTGTTATTTCCGCAGGCCACCAGGGGTGCAGGCGCCATTGACGGCCCCGGAGCGGCGCTGATAGACACCGGAAAACTGTCCGCCGGTGCGAGCGATGACGCGAGGTCAGGTTCCATGCAGCTGAAGAGATACGTCAGACTCCGGACCCGCATTCCCCTGATGGTCGCCGCGCTCCTCACGATGACGACGATGACGGCGGTCCTGGTCCCCCGGCCCGCCACCGCCGCGGACGACAAGAAGGTCCTCACGGTCGCCGTCTCGCAGAGCGTGGACTCGCTGAGCCCCTTCCTGGCGAGCCGTCTGGTCAGCACCAGCATCCACCGGCTGATGTACGAGTACCTCACCAACTACGACCCCAAGGACGCCCACGCGATCCCGGGTCTCGCCACGAAGTGGACGCCGTCCGCGGACAAGCTCACCTGGACGTACACGATCCGCTCCGGCACCAAGTGGTCCGACGGCAAGCCGGTCACCGCCGAGGATGCGGCCTGGACGTTCAACAAGATGATGACCGACGAGAATGCCGCGACCGCCAACGGCAGCTTCGTCTCCAACTTCAAGAAGGTGACGGCCACCAGCCCCACCCAGCTCGTCATAGAGCTGAACAAGCCGCAGGCCACGATGGCCGCCCTCGACGTGCCGATCGTGCCCAAGCACATCTGGGAGAAGGTCAAGGACTTCTCCAAGTTCAACAACGACAAGGACTTCCCCGTCGTCGGCAACGGCCCGTACGTGCTCACCGGCTACAAGGCCGACAGCTATGTACGCCTGGAGCCCAACAAGAACTTCTGGCGCGGCGCCCCGAAGTTCGACGAGCTGCTGTTCAAGTACTACAAGGACGGTGACGCGGCCGTCGCGGCCCTGCAGAAGGGCGAGGTGTCCTTCGTCAGCGACCTGACGCCCGCTCAGGCATCCGCACTCAAGGGCCAGCAGAACATCAAGGTCAACGACGCGCCCGGCCGCCGCTTCTACGCCCTCGCCACCAACCCGGGCGCCCGCGCCGCGAACGGCGAGAAGTTCGGCAACGGCGACCCCTCCCTGCTGGACCAGCGGGTACGGCACGCGCTGTTCATGGCGGTCGACCGTACGACCATCATCGACAAGGTCTTCCAGGGCCACGCCGTGATGGGCGAGGGCTACATCCCGCCGCGCTTCTCGACGTACTCCTGGAAGCCGTCGGCCGACCAGGAGATCGGCTACGACCCCGCGAAGGCGGCTCAGCTCCTCGACCAGGCGGGCTACAAGAAGAACGGCGACGGCAAGCGGGTCGGCAAGGACGGCAAGCCGATCAACTACCGCGTCCTGTGCCACGCCACCGACCCCGAGGACAAAGCCGTCGGCCAGTACCTCCAGGAGTGGTGGGCCGACCTCGGCATCGGCATCACGCTCGACTGCCTGGACAACGTGAGCGACCCCTGGCTCGCCGGCGAGTACGACCTCGCCTTCGACGGCTGGTCCGTCAACCCCGACCCGGACTTCGTGCTGTCGATCCACACCTGCGGCGCCCTGCCCGCCACCCCGGACGACGTGGGCGCGACCGACAACTTCATCTGCGACAAGACCTACGACAAGCTCTACGCCCAGCAGCTCGCCGAGTACGACCCCCCCAAACGGGCCGACATCGTCAAGCAGATGGAGTCGCGGCTGTACGACCTCGGGTACATGAACGTCATGGCGTACCCGAACGCGGTCGAGGCGTACCGCACGGACCAGATCGAGTCGATCACCACCATGCCTCAGAAGGCGGGCAACATCTTCGGTCAGGACGGCTACTGGAGCTGGTGGTCGGCGGTGCCGGCCGCGTCCGGTTCCGACGACTCGTCGAGCTCGACGGGCGTGGTCGTGGGCATCGCGGCCGGAGCCGTGGTCCTCGTGGCTGCGGGCGTCTTCTTCGGGCTGCGGCGGCGCGCCACCGCCGACGACCGTGAGTAGCGTCCATGGCCACTGACACGGCAGCCGCGGCGGCGCCGAAGAAGACCGAGCGCCCGGGCACGGGGTATCTCCGCTACGGGGCGGGCAAGGTCGGCGGCGCCGCGGTCTCGCTCTTCGCCGTCCTGGTCACCAGCTTCTTCCTGTTCCGGCTGATCCCCGGCGACCCGGTGAAGTACATGACCGGCGGCCGTCAGGTGTCCAACGAGCAACTGGCCGCCTACCGCCGCGAGTTCGGCCTCAACCTGCCGATGTGGGAGCAGTTCGTCGACTACTGCGGCAAGGCGCTCACGGGCGACCTGGGCACGTCGTACCAGTTCCGGGCCCCTGTCATCGACAAGATCACCGAGGCGCTGCCGAACACGCTGATCCTCACCGGTACGGCATTCGTCCTCTACACGGTGCTGGGAATCGTCCTCGGCACGCGCTCTGCCTGGCGGCACGGCGGGCTCGGCGACCGCCTGAACACGGGCCTGGCGCTCGCGTTGTACTCCATCCCGTCCTTCTGGCTCGGCCTGCTGCTCATCATCGTGTTCGCGGTGGGCATCGGCCCGATCCCGGGCCTGTTCCCGACCGGCGGCATGGAGTCGGGGAACGAGGAGGGCTTCGCGTACGTCATCGACGTCGCCCACCATCTCGTACTGCCGGTGATCACCCTGGTCGCGGTCGAGTACGGCCAGACGCTGCTCGTCACCCGCTCGGCGCTGCTGGACGAGATGGGCAGCGACTATCTGACGACCGCGCGCGCCAAGGGCCTCCGGGACGACCTGGTCCGACGGCGGCATGCCGTGCCCAACGCGATGCTGCCGACGGTGACGCTGATCTTCGTGAACCTGGGCCGGACGGTCGCCGGCGTGATCCTGGTGGAGACCGTGTTCTCGTGGCCGGGCCTGGGCGGGCTCTTCTACCAGGCGCTGAGCGTGCCCGATCTCCCCCTGGTCCAGGGCCTGTTCTTCGTCTTCGCGGCGGCGGTAATCGTGATGAACACGCTGGCCGACCTGATCTATCCGCTGCTCGACCCGAGGGTGGGCCGATGACGACGGCTACGACGCTTGCCTGGCAGCGGCGCCGGGACTCCGCCGCCCGCTTCTGGAAGCAGTACCGCACGCACCGCGCGGGTCTGGTGGGCATGGCCGCCCTCGCCCTCTTCGTGCTGGTCGCGCTGACCGCGCCGCTGACGGTCGGCTCCGACGTCGCGAGCGTGACCGACGCGCCGGGCAACCCGATGGAGAGCCCGAGCGCCGAATTCCCGCTGGGCACCGACCGGTTCGGGCGCGATCTGCTCGGCCTGCTGGTCTGGGGCTCGCGGGTCTCACTGCTGGTGGGCCTGCTGGCGGCGGTGCTGTCGGTGCTGATCGGCGGGCTGGTCGGCATCACGGCCGGGCACTTCCGCGGACCGTACGCCACCGTGGTCATGCGGATCACGGACTGGTTCCTGGTGATGCCGACGCTGGTGCTGGCGATCGCGCTGGCCACGGTGATGTCCCGGTCGCTCGGTACGGTCGTGCTGGCGATCGGCGTGACGATCTGGCCGACGACGGCGAGGCTGGTGCGGGCGCAGACGCTGGCCGTCGAATCGCGGCCGTACATCGAACGCGCGAAGGCGCTCGGCGGCGGGCACTGGCACATCATGTCGAGGCACGTCCTGCCGAACGTCATGCCGCTGATCCTGGCCCAGACGACCTTGATGATCTCCACTTCCATCCTCGCCGAGGCCACCCTCGCCTTCCTGGGCCTGGGCGATCCGACGGTGGTGTCCTGGGGCGGCATGCTCCAGGAGGCCCGCGAGGCCGGCGCGGTCAGCTCCGGCGACTGGTGGTACCTGGTGCCGCCGGGCATCGCGATCGCCGTGGTCGCGCTGGCGTTCACGCTGTGCGGGCGCGCGGTGGAGACCGTGCTCAACCCGAGGCTGGGGGTGTCCCGTTGACGCTTTTGGAGGTCCGGAACCTGGAGGTGACCTACCCCGGCGGGGCCGCCGCGGTGCGGGGCGTCGACCTGACGGTGGACGCCGGGCAGAAGGTCGGCATCGCGGGCGAGTCCGGGTGCGGGAAGTCGACGCTGGCGCTGGCGCTGCTGAGGCTTCTGCCGGCCGGGACCAGGATCGGCGGATCGGTACTGCTGGACGGCGAGGACGTGCTCACCATGAAGTGGGGGCGCGTGCGGGCCGTGCGCTGGGCGGGCGCCTCGATCGTCTTCCAGGGGGCGATGCACTCCCTCAACGCCGTCCACCGCATCGGCGACCAGATCGCCGAGCCGATCCTGCTGCACGGCGGCGGTACCGCGGCGGCGGCGCGGAAGAGGACGGGTGAGCTGCTGGAGCACGTGGGCCTTCCGGCGGCCCGGGCGAGGGCGTACCCGCACGAACTCTCCGGTGGCCAACGACAGCGCGTGATGATCGCCATGGCCCTGGCCTGCGACCCCCAGCTGGTCGTCGCCGACGAGCCGACCACCGCCCTCGACGTGATGATCCAGGCGCAGATCCTGCGGCTCATCGAGGGCCTCGTCGCCGAGCAGGACCTCGGCCTCATCATGATCAGCCACGACCTGGCCGTCCTCGCCGACACCTGCGACCGGCTCGCCGTGATGTACGCGGGCCGCGTCGTCGAGGAGGGACCGGCCCAGGAGGTCTACGAGAACGCGCGCCACCCGTACGCCGAGGCCCTGTCCTCCGCGTTCCCCCGCATCGGCGACCCGTCGTCGCGGTTCGCGCCACGCGGCCTGGCGGGCGACCCGCCGGACCCCTCGGACCTCCCCTCCGGGTGTGCGTTCCATCCCCGGTGCGGGGTGGCGCTGACGGAGTGCGCGTCGGAGGACCAGGTGCTGCGGGAAGCGGGGCCGGGGCGGAGGGCGGCGTGTGTGCATGTGGGGCCACCGAGTTCCGGAGGGCCCGCGACGGTCGGCGGAGGTGCCTCCACGAAGGGGGACGCCGGTGGCCCGACCGCCGGGTCGGCTGCGGAGACGAAAGGGTCGGCGACGGCGACCGGAGACCCGAGGAGCGCCTCATGACGACATCCCCGCCCCTGCTCACCGCCCAAGGGCTGCACGTCACCTTCCCCGGCCGCCACGGCGCCGCTTCCGCGCGGGCCGTGGACGGTGTCGACCTCGACATCCGGGCCGGGGAGATCGTGGCGCTGGTCGGCGAGTCGGGGTGCGGCAAGACGACGCTGGCGCGGGCGCTGCTCGGGCTGGTGACGCCGACGGCGGGGCGCGTCGGATTCGCCGGGGAGCCGCTGTCGTACACCTGCCGGGCGCTCAAGTCCTACCGCCGGCGCGTGCAGTTGGTGCTCCAGGACCCGTCCGGCTCGCTGAACCCACGGCACACCGTGTACGACGCGGTGGCGGAGGGCCTGCGGATCCACGGCTACGACGGTGACGAGCGGGAGGCGGTGACGCAGGCCCTCTCCCGGGCCGGACTGCGCCCACCCGAGCGCTTCTTCCTGCGCTACCCGCACGAATTGTCCGGCGGCCAGCGGCAGCGCGTGGTGATCGCCGGAGCGCTGGTCCTTAACCCCGAACTGATCATCGCGGACGAGCCGGTGGCCTCCCTCGACGCCTCCGTACGCGGCGAGATCCTCGCCCTGCTGCTACGGCTCCGCGACGAACTGGGCTTGGCGGCGCTGGTGGTGACCCACGACCTCGGCCTGGCGTGGAACATCGCCGACCGGGTCGCGGTGATGTACCTGGGCCGGATCGTGGAGACGGGCGCGGTCGAGGACGTCCTGACGGCACCCCAACACCCGTACACCCAGGCCCTGCTGTCCGTCGTCCCCGAGTCCCCCGGCACCCCGGTGGTCCTCACCGGCGAACCCCCCGACCCCTCCCGCATCCCCTCCGGCTGCCGCTTCCACGCCCGCTGCCAGATCCTGGCCGGCGGCGAGGCAGAGGCAGCGGGCGTCGCGGACGCGTGCCGGACACAGGACCTGGAGATCCTCGACGGGGGTGGCGGGGCACAGGTGGCGTGCCATTGGGCGCGGGCGCGGGTCGCTACGTGACGGCCACCAGCTCGACCTCGAACCCGTCCGTATTGGCGAGGTAGGCCGCGTAGTGCTCCGGACCGCCCGCAAACGGGTAGCGGTCCGCGAAGAGCGGCGTCCAGCCGTGGGCGGGAGCTTCGGCCGCGAGCGCGTCGACCTGCTCATGGCTTCCGGCGTGGAACGCGAGGTGGTTGAGCCCCGGACGCATCCGGTCGTGTGCGCCGTCGGTCATGGCCGACGACTGCTCGACGACGAGATACGTCGCCCCGTGCCGCCAGCTGCGACCGTGCTCCCACTCCTGGTACGGGTGATAGCCGAGCCTGCCGAGCAGCCAGCCCCACTCGCGTACCGCGCGCGGCAGCTCGGGTACCCACAGCTCGATGTGATGGAGCATCCGGCTCTCCCGTGGAAATGCCGGTTCCCGGCACCCTGGATGAGGTGCCGGGAACCTGTGTGGAGGTTCGTCACGCCGCGTGGACGACGTCCTTCTCCTCCGCGAAGTGGCAGGCCGACTCGTGGGCGGCCGGGGTGTCCTCGGTGCGGAACCGCTCGGGGACGGCGAGGAGGGGGACCTCCTCGGCGCACTTGTCCTGCGCCTTCCAGCAGCGGGTGCGGAAGCGGCAGCCGGAGGGTGGGTTGGCCGGGGACGGGACGTCGCCGGTCAGGATGATCCGGTCGCGGTGGTCGCGGGCGTCCGGGTCCGGGACGGGGACCGCGGAGAGCAGCGCCTGGGTGTAGGGGTGCGTCGGGTGGTCGTAGATCTGCTCGTCCGTGCCGATCTCGGCCATTTTCCCGAGGTACATCACCCCGACCCGGTCCGAGATGTGCCGGACGATCGACAGGTCGTGCGCGATGAAGATGTAGGAGAGGTTGAACTCGTCCTGCAAGCGCTCCATCAGGTTGATGACCTGCGCCTGGACCGATACGTCAAGGGCCGACACCGGCTCGTCGCAGATGATGATCTCCGGGTTGAGCGCCAACCCCCTCGCGATGCCGATGCGTTGGCGCTGGCCGCCCGAGAACTGGTGCGGGTAGCGGTTGATGTACTCCGGGTTCAGGCCCACGACGTCCAGCAGGTCCTGGACCCGCTTGCGCCGGTCCCCCTTCGGGGCCACCTCGGGGTGGATGTCGAAGGGCTCCCCGATGATGTCGCCGACCGTCATCCGCGGGTTGAGCGAGGTGTACGGGTCCTGGAACACCATCTGGATGTTCCGGCGGACCGCCTTCAGCGCGCGGCCGGACAGCTTGGTGATGTCCTGGCCCTTGTAGAAGATCTCGCCGGCGGTCGCCTTCTCCAGGTTCATCAGGAGCTTGGCGACGGTGGACTTGCCGCAGCCGGACTCGCCCACGATGCCCAGGGTCTCGCCCTGGTACAGGTCGAAGGAGATGCCGTCGACGGCCTTGACGGCGCCGATCTGCCGCTTGAACAGGATTCCCTGGGTGAGCGGGAAGTGCTTCACCAGGTTGCGCACCTGGAGAATCGGCTCACCGCGTTCGACCGGGGCCTCGATGGCCGCGACCGACTCCGACTCGGTGTCGGCGGCCACGGTCTCCACCTCGGAGACGTTCGGCGTGGCGTCCTGCGGCTCGTCGTTCTTGCCGATCTCAGCCATGGATCGTCTCCTTCCAGAAGTGGCAGGCCGAACCGCGGCCGACCAGTTCGGTGCCGTCCTGCTCGGTGACCGGCTTGAGGTCCGGGATCTCCGTACGGCACAGGTCCGTCGCCTTGGGGCAGCGCGGGTTGAAGGCGCAACCGGACGGAATGCGCAGCAGGTTGGGCGGCAGACCCTTGATCGCGTAGAGCTCCTGGCCCTTCTGGTCCAGGCGCGGGATCGAGTCCAGCAGACCCCGCGTGTACGGGTGCGCGGGGCGCTTGTACAGCTCGTGCACCGGGGCACGCTCCACGATCCGGCCCGCGTACATCACGGCGATCTTGTCCGCGACGTCGGCGACCACACCGAGGTCGTGGGTGATCAGGATCAGGCCCATGTTGTACTCGCGCTGCAACTCGGCGAGCAGATCCATGACCTGGGCCTGCACGGTCACGTCGAGGGCCGTCGTCGGCTCGTCGGCGATGATCAGGTCCGGCTCCAGGGCCAGCGCCATGGCGATCATGATGCGCTGGCGCATACCGCCGGAGAACTGGTGCGGGTAGTCGCCCACCCGCGCCGCGGCGGCCGGGATCTTCACCCGGTCCATCAGCTCGATCGCCTTGGCCTTGGCGTCCTTCTTGGACAGGCCCTGGTGGACGCGGAACATCTCGCCGAGCTGGTAGCCGACGCTGAGCACCGGGTTCAGCGAGCTGAGCGCGTCCTGGAAGATCATGGCGATCTTCTGTCCGCGGATCTTGCGGCGCTCCTCGCCCGACATGGTCAGCATGTCCTGGCCGCGGAAGAGGATCTCGCCCTTCGGGATCCGCGCCGGGGGCATGTCGAGGATGCCCATGATGGCCTGCGCCGTCACGGACTTGCCGGAGCCGGACTCGCCGAGCACGGCGAGCGTCTCGCCCGCGCTGACGCTGTAGTTGACGCCGTTGACGGCCTTGGCCAGGCCCTCGCGGGTGTGGAACTCGACGTGCAGGTCACGCACTTCGAGCAACGGGGAGCCGTCGCCGTCGCGGGGCGAGGGCACGGATGTTTCTTCGATGACGGTCACGTACGCCTCCCTCAGCGCATCTTCGGGTCGAGGGCGTTGCGTACGGCCTCACCGAGCATGATGAACGCCAGCACCGTGATGCTGAGCATGATCGACGGGTAAATCATGATCCACTGGGCCACACGGATCTGGTTGCCGCCGTCGGAGATGTCGTTGCCCCACGAGACGCCGCTGAGCCCCAGTCCCAGGAAGGACAGCGTCGCCTCGGCCGTGATGTAGACGCCGAGCGAGATGGTGGCGACGACGATCACCGGGGCGAGGGTGTTCGGCAGGATGTGCCGGAACATGATCCGCGGGGTGCTCGCGCCGAGGGCCTTGGCCGCCTGCACGTAGTCGGCCTGCTTGGTGGTGATCACCGCACCGCGCATCACCCGGGAGATCTGTGTCCAGCCGAAGAAGCCGAGCGCGCCGATGACGACCCAGGTCGTGCGCTCCGGGAAGGAGTTGAGCACGACCATGGTGCCGAGCAGGAACGGGATACCGAAGAACACGTCGGTCAGCCGGGACAGGATCGAGTCCACGATGCCGCCGAAGTACCCGGCGATCATGCCCAGCACGCCGCCCAGGATCGTGACGACGATGGTGGTGCCGAATCCGACGGCTATGGAGGCCCGGGTGCCGTAGATGACACGGGCGTACACGCTGCGGCCCTGCTGGTCGTAGCCGAGCCAGTCGGCCGAACCGACCTCACCCAGCTTGGGCTTCTGCAGGTAGTGATTGGACAGGTCACCGAGGTACGGCTGCGCGCTGGTGAACCATCCCGGGAAGAAGGTGATCAGCAGCAGGATGAAGATCAGCACACTGGAGGTGATGAAGATCCAGCTGCGGCGCAGGTCGGCCCAGGCGTCGCCCCACAGGCTGCGGGTCTTCTCCGGCTTGGGCTGGGGCGTCGGGATCGCGTCCGTGGAATCCACCGAGTCCGCCACACCGGCCTCTGCTTCTGTCTTGGTCAGGTCAGGCATAGCGAATCCTCGGGTCAAGGACCGCGTAAAGCAGGTCGACGAGCAGGTTGGCAAGCAGGTAGACGAGGACGAGGATCGTCACCAGGCCGACGAGAGTGGTTCCCTCGCGGCGGACGAGGGACTCATAGATCGTGCCGCCCACGCCCTGGATGTTGAACAGGCCCTCGGTGACGATGGCGCCGCCCATCAGCGCACCGATGTCGGTGCCCAGGTACGTGATCACGGGAATCATCGAGTTGCGCATGAGGTGGATGCCCACCACACGGCTCTTGGGCAGCCCCTTGGCGATCGCGGTGCGGATGTAGTCCGCGCGGCGGTTCTCGGCGATCGACGTACGGGTGAGACGGGTCACATAGGCCAGTGACGCGGTCGCCAGGACGATGGCCGGCATCAGCAACTGGCCGTAGTTCGTGGAGTCCTGGACGTTCGACTCCACCCAACCGAGTTGGTCGGCGAAGATCAGCTTGCAGATGAACCCGAGGACGAAGACCGGGATCGAGATGAACAGCAGCGTGATCACCAGGATCACGTTGTCGGTGAGCCGCCCGGCGCGCAGGCCCGCCACGATGCCCAGGGCGATACCCAGGACGAACTCGATGGAGAAGGCCAGGGCAGCGAGGCGGAGTGTCACCGGGAACGCGTCGCCCAGCACATCCGTGACGGGGCGTCCGCTGGCCACCTGCGTGCCGAAGTCGCCATGCAGGATCATGTCCTTCATGTAATTCCAGTACTGCACCAGGATCGGCTGGTCCAGGCCGTACTCATGTCTCAGCGCCGCGATGAGCTGCGGGCTGCCGGCCTTGTCGCCGAAGAGCCCGCGCACGGGGTCACCGGGCAGGGCGTAGACCATGAGGAAGATCAGCAGAGTTGTCCCGATGAACACCGGGATCATCTGGAGCAGTCGTCGTGCGACGTAGCGCCCCATCGTGCCTCCATGTCAGTCACGGCGGCAGCCGACGGGCCCTTTCCCCGCGCATCACCTGAAGATGCGGGTGGAAAGGGCCCCCCGGCCGCTGCCGTTCCCCGGGCGGGTCAGGCCGCGCCCGGGACAACGGTCGTTGCGGTTACTTCTTGACCTGAACGCCGGTCAGGATCGGGTCTCCGTCCTGGGCGTACTTGACGCCGGTGACCTTCTCCGAGTAGCCCGCGTTGACCTTGTAGTACCAGAGCGGAATGCTCGGCATGTACTCGGGGAGCTTCTTCTCGAGCTCCTGGTACAGCTTCTCCGACTCGTCCTGCGTCTTGGCGGCGTCGGCTTCCTTGATCAGCTTGTCGACCTCCGGGTTGGAGAAGCCGCTCTGGTTGCCGGACGAGTTGGTGCCGAACAGGTCACGCAGGAAGTTCGCGTTGAACGGGTAGTCGAGCACCCAGCCGGAGCGGTACATCGACTTGACCTCCTGCGCGTCACGCGCCTGGAGGTCGGCCTGGAAGTCGGCCTTGGAGTCGCCGGTGCAGGCGATGCCGGTGGCCTTGGTGATGGAACCGCAGACCGCCTCCACCCACTCCTTGTGACCGCCGTCCGCGTTGAACTGGATGGAGATCTTGTTGCCCGGAACGCCGCCGCCCTCCTTGATGAGCGCCTTGGCCTTGGCCGGGTCGTACGTGAAGATGTCGGTGCCCAGGCTCGGCTGGTAGCCGGTGACGCCCTTGGCGACCCAGCCGGTGGCGGGCTCGCGGGTGCCCTGAAGCACGGTGGTGGTGATGGTCTTGCGGTCGATCGCCATCGACAGGCCCTGCAGGACCTTCGGGTCGATGTCCTTCCACTGGTCGGTGTAGAAGGCCGGGGCGATCGTCTGGATCGAGGAGTAGGCCTGGTCGACGGCGCGGTCGCCGAGGTCCTGCTTGTAGACGGGGAGGTCCCTGGGCGCGACCTGACGCAGAACGTCGACGTTGCCGGACTTCAGGTCCTCGTAGGCCGTCTCCAGGTTGGTGTAGTTCTTGAAGATCACACCACCGTTCTTGGCCTTGTTCGGACCCTGGTAGTCGTCGTTGCGGGCGACCTCGATCTGCTTCTTGTGGTCCCAGCTGACGAACTTGTAGGGGCCGTTGCCGACCGGCTTCTCACCGGCGGCCTTCGGGTCCTTGTAGAAGGACTCGGGCAGCGGCGAGAAGACCTCGTAGCCCAGCTTGTAGACGAAGTAGGGCAGCGAGCTGGTGAGCGTGATGGTGAAGGTGTTGTCGTCGACGACCTTCAGGCCCTTCATCTCCGTGGCCTTCGGCTTGCCCTTCTCGGGGGCGACGTCGGAGTAGCCCTCGATGTCGGAGTACCAGAAGCTGTTGGTCTGCTTGTTCGCCGGGGCGGCGGCCCAGTTCCACGCCTTGACGTAGGACTCGGCGGTCACCGGGGTGCCGTCGTGGAACTTCCAGCCGGACTTCAGCTTGACCGTGTAGGTCTTGTTGTCCGAGGTGTCCACCGACTGGGCGTTGACCATGACGATCTTGCCGCTGGCGTCATAGTCCACGAGCGTGGAGAACAGCGCCCGGGTGACGATGCTGCCGTTGGACTCCATGGTGTTGGCCGGCTGCAGCGGGTTCTCGGGCTCGCCGACCTCGATCGAGAACTTGCCGTTCGGATCGATGGCGGCGTTGCTGTCGTCGCCACTGTCGCTGTCACTGCCACCACAGGCGGTCGCGGCCAGCGCCACAACCGCGGCTATCGCGACCCACTTGGCGCTCTTGGCACCACGCATGGGTTCCTCCTCATGAGTCCATTGGTTCACCGCAAGGGGGAGCACACGACACGCCACCGTCACCGGTGCCGGAAATAGTCAGGTGCCCCCACGCTCGTGAGTCGGCGCCGCCTGCAGCGCGTGACCCGTTTATCCGAGCTCTACGCGCCTAACTATCTGCCATGGGCCGATGGCCGAACCACACCCTCAAGGTCTCGGTTCGATCACACCTCGTGCGTACATCTTCCAAAATCCGGACAAAGGGTTTGCCGAAAGATCCCTGCGAAACGGACTTGTTACACATCTATCGGTCGCAGGCGTCCGTATACCGGACGATCCGGTGGAGAAAACCAGTTGCGATTACGGTGATCCATGCGCGGGGTGCCATCGGCATGCCCGCGAGGCCGGACGCGCGGCCCTTGACGAGACGTCAGGGCGAGAGAGAAGGCGCGTCGGCAGCAGGGTAACCGTTTCGTGTGGCCTGTGAGCTTCCTGGGTGAAGACGAAGGGTTTTCCCTATGTCTGCTCGAACGCGACTGCGCCGGGCTCCTCTTGACGGAGGGGCCCGGCGCGGTCGTACGACGCGGTGGGTCAGCCGTGCTTGGCGCGGCTCGCGGCGCGGGCGCGCTCGCGGGCGTCCAGGTTCACCTTGCGGATGCGCACGGCCTCCGGGGTGACCTCGACGCACTCGTCGTCGCGGCAGAACTCCAGGGACTGCTCCAGGGAGAGCTTGCGGGGCGGCACGATCGCCTCGAACGAGTCGGCCGAGGACGACCGCATGTTGGTGAGCTTCTTCTCCTTGGTGATGTTCACGTCCATGTCGTCGGAGCGCGAGTTCTCGCCGACGATCATGCCCTCGTACACCTCGGTACCCGGGTCGGTGAACAGCACGCCGCGCTCCTGGAGGTTCGTCATCGCGAAGGCGGTGACGGAACCGGCGCGGTCGGCGACCAGCGAGCCGTTGTTACGGGTCTGCAGGGTGCCGAACCAGGGCTCGAAGCCCTCGTGGATGGAGTGGCCGATGCCGGTGCCGCGGGTCTGGGTCAGGAACTCGGTCCGGAACCCGATGAGACCGCGGGAGGGGACCACGAACTCCATACGCACCCAACCCGAGCCGTGGTTGGACATGTTGTCCATCCGGCCCTTGCGGACGCCCATGAGCTGCGTGACCGCGCCCATGTGCTCCTCGGGGACGTCGATCGTCATGCGCTCGACCGGCTCGTACGTCTTGCCGTCGACCTCCTTGGTGACGACCTGCGGCTTGCCGATGGTCAGCTCGAAGCCCTCGCGGCGCATCTGCTCGACCAGGATGGCGAGCGCCAGCTCACCACGGCCCTGAACCTCCCAGGCGTCGGGACGCTCGGTGTCGAGGACACGGAGCGAGACGTTACCGATCAGCTCGCGGTCGAGGCGGTCCTTGACCTGGCGGGCGGTGACCTTGCGGTCCTTGACGGCCGCCTTGTTTTCGGCGCCCTTGCCGGTGCCGCCGCGGCCGACCAGCGGCGAGGTGTTGGTGCCGATGGTCATGGAGATCGCGGGCTCGTCGACCGTGATCAGCGGGAGCGGGATCGGGTTCTCGGGGTCGGCGAGGGTCTCGCCGATCATGATCTCCGGGATACCGGCGACGGCACAGATGTCACCCGGGCCGGCCTTCTCGGCGGGCTTGCGGGTGAGCGCCTCGGTCATCATCAGCTCGGTGATGCGGACGCTGCTGATCGTTCCGTCACGCTTGATCCACGCGACCGTCTGGCCCTTCCTGAGCTCGCCCTGCTCGACACGGAGCAGCGCGATACGGCCGAGGAAGTTGTCGGCGTCCAGGTTGGTGACGTGGGCCTGGAGCGGGGCCGCCTCGTCGTACGACGGGGCCGGAACGTGCTCCAGGATGGTGGAGAAGAAGGGCTCCAGGCTGGTGGAGTCGGCGGGGACGGTACCGTCCTCCGGCTTGGTCAGCGAGGCGATGCCGTCACGGCCGCAGGCGTAGACGATCGGGAACTCGATCTGCTCCTCGTCGGCGTCCAGGTCGAGGAAGAGGTCGTACGTCTCGTTGACGACCTCGTCGATCCGGGAGTCCGGCCGGTCCGTCTTGTTGATGCAGAGGATGACCGGCAGACGCTGCTGGAGCGCCTTGCGGAGCACGAAGCGGGTCTGCGGCAGTGGGCCCTCGGAGGCGTCCACGAGCAGGACGACCGCGTCCACCATCGACAGACCGCGCTCGACCTCGCCGCCGAAGTCGGCGTGGCCGGGGGTGTCGATGATGTTGATGGTGATGACGTCCCCGCCGGCCTTGGGGTGGTACTTCACCGCCGTGTTCTTGGCGAGGATCGTGATGCCCTTCTCACGCTCCAGGTCGTTCGAGTCCATCATGCGGTCGTCGAGGGACTCGGCGGCGTGCGCGGCGAAGGAGCCGGCCTGCTTGAGCATGGCGTCGACGATGGTCGTCTTGCCGTGGTCGACGTGGGCGACGATGGCTACGTTACGGATGTCGTGGCGCGTGGCCATGATGTGGCGTACTCCCGGAGTGGTGAGGACGGCCTACGCGTACGTCTGTGTCACGCGGGCCCTGCCGGGCTGAACATGCCACGGCCTTACCCCATCGTACGGGGGTCCCACGGTGCGGGCCTCCGCGGGACGGTGTGACCTGCGCAGCGGAATGCCTCCGCTGCTGGTCAGACCCCCTTGGCGGCCGTGGAGTCCGCCTCGCAGCCAAGTCGGCGACCGCAGGCGTCAAGCGCTCCTGGCCTGTCGTGCCAGCTCCACCCTGAGTTCGAGCCCCAGCGCCCGGGCAAGGCGGTCGAGCACCGGAATCGTCGGTACAGTGCCGCCCGCCTCGAAACGAGCGACAGCCGACTGAGCCATGCCTGCCCTTCGGCCGAGTTCCTGCTGGGACAGCCCGAGGTCCTGCCGCTGTTTGCGTACGGCCTCACCGAGCGCGAAGCGCAGTTGCGCCGCCGCGTACTCCTCCTCGATCTCGGGAGTCATAGCCCGGGCCCGGCGGGCCTCGTCGAGGCTGGTTCGCCCGGTCTCCGTCACAGCTCCTCCTCATCCACAGTGTGGCCTTCGGCCTGGCACCGCTTCATGGCCTGACGCGCCCGATCGACTTCGGCGAACTCGCGCATCCGCGTCTTGGAGAACACGGTCAGCATGATGATGCGGCGTCCCTCCGCGATCCAGTACGTGACTCGCAGCCGTTCGCCACCGCAGTAGAAGCGCAGCTCTCTGAGTTTGCCGTCGAGCTGACGTGTGTACGGCTCACCGAGGTGGACTCCCCGCTCTTCCAGCAAGTCGAGGTGCATCAGAGCCTGTGCCCAGCGTTTGTCGTCGAGCCCGGCCAGCCATACGGCGACCTCTGGCTCAAGTTCGACGGTACCCCATTTCATAACATCGACGCTATGACGGCCGTCGACTGCCTGGGGCTGACCAGCCAGAGGATCACCCGATCGTGCACCGACCCGCTCGACAGCCGCAATCCGCTTACCGCCTCAGCCCTTGGACGTCGGCCCCGCCGACGCCTTTGCCCCCTTCTTCAAGAACCCCATGTCCTCATACACCGGCGTCTGGAAGCCGAAGGCGCCCGCGTTGACCAGGTTCTTCTTCGCTGCTGTCAGTTGGGGGCGCTGGTAGAGCGGGATCGACGCGGCGGTGGCCCAGATGCGGGAGTCGGCCTTGCGGATCAGGGAGCGGGACTCGGACTCGTCGAGTGTGGAGAGGGCCTGGTCGAAGAGCTGGTCGACCTGGTCGGTGCCTACGCGGGTGTAGTTCTGCTCGACGTTCAGGGAGCCGTCGGCGGCGGGGACGGGCTTGGCGTAGATGGGGCGGGCGTCGGTGGCGGGGAAGGCGGAGGAGGGCCAGGAGTAGAGGGCGAGGTCGTACTCGCCGGAGGCGATGTGGTCCTTGAAGTAGCTGTCGTCGGAGACCTTCTTCAGCTTCGTACGGATGCCCACCCGGTCCAGCATCCGCCGGATCCGGTCGGCCACCGTGCGGAGGGTCTCCGCGCCGTCGCCCGTCGGAAGGACGAAGGTCAAGGTGAGCGGCTTGCCGTTCTTGGCGACCGGCCCGGCCGGCGCGACGGCCGGAGCGGCGGTGCCCATGGGGGCGTACGCGCCGGGCGCACCGCCCTGCTTCAGCTGCTGTCCGCCGTCCTGGGCGAAGTGCTCCTTGCGCTTCTCGGGGTGCTTCTTCTCCCGGTCGGCCTCGCCCGGCGCCTTGTGGTCCGCCGCCCGCGCCTTGTTGTCCTCGCCGACGATGTACGTCCCGTCGTCGCCGCCCTGCGACTCGTCCTCGGACTTCTTCCCCTTGGAGCCGGCCGCCTTCTCGCCCTTCTTCTGCTGGTCCGTGACGGGACCGCCCCGCACCCACCCGGCGTCCGCGAGCAGCGCCTGCGCCTCCTTGGTGTCCTGGCCGCCGAGGGCGTCGCTGTTGTCGGCGTAGGCGGGCTGGCCGGCGAGGGCCAGGTGGCTGCCGACGGGGACGGCGGGCAGGCCCAGCGGCTTGAGGACGGCCTTGGCCAGTTCCTCGCGGTCGAGGGCGCGGGCCACCGCGCGGCGTACGCGCTCGTCGGCGAGCGGGCCGTCGGCGCCGTTGAGGGCGAGCTGGGTGTAGGCGGGCTCGAAGGACTTACGGACCTCGAAGCCGCGCAGGGCCGCCGCGTCGTCCGAGCCGTCGGGGCCCTGGAGCGGGGTGCCGGTGCCCTGCGGACGGGCGGCGAGGACGATGCGGTGCGCCAGGCCGGGCTCGATCTCGGCCAGGTCCAGCTTGCCCGCGGCCAGCTCGTCGGCGCGCTCGTCGCGCGGTACGGCGCGCAGCTCGAGCTGGGAGAGCTTGGCAGGCCGTCCCCACCAGCGCGGATTGCGGGTGAGGGTGATCCGGTCGGCCTTGCGGTCGATCTTCTTCACCAGGAAGGGACCCGCCGTGACCTTGAGCTTGCGCCGCGCCCCGTCGTTGAAGGAGTCCGGCGTGCCCATGACCTCCTTCGGATACAGCGGTGTGAACAGCGAGCGCCAGTCCGCGTAGGGCCGGGCGAAGGTGACCTTGACCTCGAGGTCGTTGTCGCCGCGCTGGATCCGCTCGATGCGGTCGTAGCCGGCGTTGCGGGCGGTCCAGTAGGAGCTGTCCTTGCCGGACAGGGCACGCCACTGGGCGGCGAAGTCGGCGGCGCCGATCTCCCGGCCGTTGCTCCACACCGCCTGCTGGCTGAGCTTGTAGAGGACGACCTGCTTGGGCTCGGTGTCGACGACCTTCGCGGACTCCAGGTACCCGGGATTGATCTCCGGGCTCCCCTTCGCGTCCAGCCGGAACATCGACGGCAGGACGGCCTGCGCGACGCGGCTGGTGGTGGCGTCGGCGTCGGCCTGGAAGGTGTTCAGGGTCTCCGGTACGGAGTCCACGGCCCAGCGCAGGGTTCCGCCGTCGGCGATCTGGGCGCGGGCGGCGGGCACGATGTCCTGCCGGGCGAGCGGCTTGCCGGCCGGGTCCTTGGAGTTGCAGCCGGTCACAGCGAGGGCGCCAGCGCTGAGGAAGGCCGTAGCGCGGATGGCCGTCGATCGTCCGCGGGCGCGTCGTGGCTGGTCGCGCAGTTCCCCGCGCCCCTTTGGGGCGCTGCCCAACCGCAGCTCAGGACGGGACATCTCTTACCTCCGGGGCCACAGGGCGTTATGATCACTTTTGGCGGTATATGGAGCTGATCACACGTATGCGGCCACCTAAGAGGAAAGGGTTCAGCAACGGAGTGCGACACGGCGGCGAGCAGGGGAAGCCCACCCGCTCGGCCCAATGGGCTCGCACCTGTGAACGCAACCGAACATCGGCCAATCGGTGCACACGACTTCCCACCGGCAGGTGTGACGCGCAACACTCGCAGGCGCATGAACGTTGCCGCCCAAGGCCGCCCGGCCTACGGAAGTGAGGAAACGTCATGTCCGTGCACGACGAACTGACGTCCATCCAGCGCAGCCTCGACGACCTGTCCAGGTCCGTCAGCCGCCTGGAACAGCAGATGGGCAGCGGCGGGCTGGACATCCGCCGGGTCCGCACCGACTGCGATCACCTGCGTGAGAGCGCCGCCCTGCTGAAGGCGGCGGCCTCCGCCCCCGCGGCGCCCAAGCGCCCCGATCTCGTCACCATCCCCGACACCCCGTACGACGACTCTCTGTGGATCGACACGGACGACGAGGGACTCGGCGCCCGTGACCGCCACGCCCCCTGAACCCTCGAACCGTTCGAACCGCTAGAGCCGATCGAACCGACCGGAGTCCTGAGTTGGCCACTGGTACGGAACCACCGACAACTGAACCCCATCCCGTCGGCGGCGGCGTACGCACCCGTACGCGCGCCGCGATCGACGCCCCGCATCTGCGGACCGACCGCTGGTGGCTGGCGCCCGCCGCCACCGCGGCCGGTCTGCTCGCGTTCATCGTCTACTCGACGTGGCGGGCCTTCGTCGACGCGGACTACTACGCGGCGCCGTATGTCTCGCCGTTCTACTCCCCCTGTCTGGCGGAGCGCTGCGAGCCGATGCACGCCGGCCCCAACTGGGAGATCTTCGGGAGCTGGTGGGGCATCTCCCCCGCGATCATCATCCTGATCTTCCCGCTCGGCTTCCGCCTGACCTGCTACTACTACCGCAAGGCCTACTACCGGGGCTTCTGGGCCTCGCCCCCGGCCTGCGCGGTGGCGGAGCCGCACAAGAAGTACTCCGGTGAGACCCGCTTCCCGCTGATCCTGCAGAACATCCACCGGTACTTCTTCTACGCCGCGATCCTGGTCGCCGGGATCCTGACGTACGACACCGTGCTCGCCTTCCGCGACGAGAACTACGAGTGGGGCCACATGGGCCTCGGCACGCTCGTCTTCCTGGTCAACATCGTGCTGATCTGGGCGTACACGATCTCCTGCCACTCCTGCCGGCACATCGTCGGCGGCAAGCTCAAGCACTTCTCCAAGCATCCTGTGCGCTATCGCATGTGGCAGTGGGTGGGGAAGCTGAACAACCGTCACATGCTGCTCGCCTGGGCGTCGTTGGTGAGCGTGGCGCTCGCCGACTTCTACGTGTATCTCGTCGCGTCCGGCGCTTTCGACGATCCGAGGTTTTTCTGATGTCCGTGGTGGACCGGCAGGAGTGGGACGTCGTCGTGGTCGGCGCCGGGGGCGCGGGCCTCAGGGCCGCGATCGAGGCGCGCGAGCGGGGCGCCCGTACGGCCGTGATCTGCAAGTCGCTGTTCGGCAAGGCGCACACGGTGATGGCGGAGGGCGGCATCGCCGCCGCGATGGCCAATGCGAACCCGCACGACAACTGGCAGGTGCACTTCCGTGACACCCTGCGCGGCGGCAAGTTCCTCAACCAGTGGCGGATGGCCGAGCTGCACGCCCAGGAGGCGCCGAACCGGGTCTGGGAGCTGGAGACCTGGGGCGCCCTGTTCGACCGTACGAAGGACGGCCGGATCTCGCAGCGCAACTTCGGCGGCCACGAGTACCCGCGTCTCGCCCACGTCGGCGACCGCACCGGCCTGGAGCTGATCAGGACGCTCCAGCAGAAGATCGTCTCCTTGCAGCAGCAGGACAAGAAGGAGACCGGGGACTACGAGTCACGCCTGAAGGTCTTCCAGGAGTGCACGGTCACCCGGGTCCTGAAAGACGGCAACCAGGTCTCCGGAGTCTTCGCCTACGACCGTGAGACCGGCCGTTTCTTCGTCCTGGAAGCGCCCGCCGTCGTCATCGCCACCGGTGGCATCGGCAAGTCCTTCAAGGTGACGTCGAACTCGTGGGAGTACACGGGCGACGGGCACGCACTGGCGCTGCTCGCGGGCGCGCCCCTGCTGAACATGGAGTTCGTGCAGTTCCACCCGACGGGCATGGTCTGGCCGCCGTCGGTGAAGGGCATCCTCGTCACGGAGTCGGTGCGCGGCGACGGAGGGGTGCTGCGCAACTCCGACGGCAAGCGGTTCATGTTCGACTACATCCCCGACGTCTTCAAGGAGAAGTACGCCCAGTCGGAGGAGGAGGGCGACCGCTGGTACGAGGACCCGGACAACAACCGGCGCCCGCCCGAGCTGCTTCCGCGCGACGAAGTAGCCCGCGCGATCAACTCCGAGGTCAAGGCCGGCCGCGGCTCCCCGCACGGCGGCGTGTTCCTGGACGTGTCGACACGGATGCCCGCCGAGGTGATCAAGCGACGGCTGCCGTCCATGTACCACCAGTTCAAGGAGCTGGCCGACGTCGACATCACGGCGGAGGCGATGGAGGTCGGGCCCACCTGTCACTACGTGATGGGCGGTATCGCGGTCGAGTCCGACACGGCGGCCGCGCGCGGGGTGCCGGGGCTGTACGCGGCCGGTGAGGTGGCCGGCGGTATGCACGGCTCCAACCGGCTGGGCGGCAACTCGCTCTCCGACCTGCTGGTGTTCGGACGCCGGGCGGGCTGGCACGCGGCGGAGTACGCGGCGGCGCAGGCCTTCGAGCGGCCGCCGGTGGACGACGTCCAGATCGACGCGGCGGCGGCGGAGGCACTGCGCCCGTTCTCCGCGGAGGGCCCGGAAGAGGGCACGCCGGAGAACCCGTACACCCTCCACCAGGAACTCCAGCAGACCATGAACGACCTGGTCGGCATCATCCGCCGCGAGGGCGAGATGCAGCACGCGCTGGACAAGCTCGCCGAGTTGCGCGTACGGGCCCGGCGGGCCGGTGTCGAGGGGCACCGCCAGTTCAACCCGGGCTGGCATCTCGCCCTGGACCTGCGGAACATGCTGCTGGTCAGCGAATGCGTGGCACGGGCGGCGCTGGAGCGCACGGAGTCACGTGGCGGCCACACCCGCGAGGACCACCCGGCGATGGACCGCAAGTGGCGCAACATCAACCTGCTGTGCCAACTGGCCGACCCCACCGGCGGGTTGGCGGCCACCGACCCGGTGCGCGGCCAGATCGACCTGCTGCGCGAGACCACCGAACCCATCCGCTCCGACCTGCTCGCCCTCTTCGACAAGGAGGAGCTGGTCAAGTACCTCGCCGAAGAGGAGCTCTACGAGTGAGCAGCTACGAGGCCCGCTTCAAGGTGTGGCGCGGCGACATCAAGGGCGGCGACCTGGAGGACTTCAAGGTCGAGGTCAACGAGGGCGAGGTGGTCCTGGACATCATCCACCGCCTCCAGGCCACCCAGGCGCCCGACCTGGCCGTCCGCTGGAACTGCAAGGCGGGCAAGTGCGGTTCGTGCTCGGCGGAGATCAACGGCCGCCCGCGGCTGATGTGCATGACCCGCATGTCCGTCTTCACGCCGGACGAGACGATCACGGTCACGCCCCTGCGCGCCTTCCCGGTCGTCCGCGACCTCGTCACGGACGTCGGCTTCAACTACACCAAGGCGCGCGAAGTGCCCGCCTTCGTACCGCCCGACGGTCTCGGGCCGGGCGAGTACCGGATGATGCAGGAGGACGTGGACCGCTCGCAGGAGTTCCGCAAGTGCATCGAGTGCTTCTTGTGCCAGGACACCTGCCATGTCGTCCGCGACCACGAGGAGAACAAGACGGCGTTCGCCGGGCCCCGCTTCCTCATGCGGGTGGCGGAGCTCGACATGCACCCGCTGGACGCCGCCGCCGAGTCCGGCCTGGACCGCAAACGCACCGCCCAGGACGAACACGGTCTCGGCTACTGCAACATCACCAAGTGCTGCACGGAGGTCTGCCCCGAGGGCATCAAGATCACGGACAATGCGCTGATCCCGTTGAAGGAACGCGCGGTCGACCGCAAGTACGACCCCCTGGTGTGGCTGGGGAACAAGATTCGGCGGCGTTCCTGAGTCGTACTACTGGGCCTGGGCCCGCAGATACCCCGAGTGGGCCACCTGGCCGAGGTACTTGAACCGGGTGTCCGTGGTCATGTGCTTCTCGAAAGCCTCCTTGATCCCGGGCCACTTGGGGTGCCCGAAATCGTCGAGTACGACGATGCCGCCGGGCGCGACGATCTGCTCGGCCCACTCCAGGTCGGCGGCGACACCGGCGGCGGAGTGGTCACCGTCGACGATGACCACGCCGTAGGCGCGGTCGGCGACCAGGGCGCGCACCTCGGGGTCCTCCGAGAAGCCCTGCTGGATCCTGGCGGCGGCACCGGCCGCGCCCGCGAGGGCCAGATTGGTGCGCACGGCTGCGCCGTTCACCGGGGTGCCGGAAGCGTCGGTGCCCATGGTGGCGCCGGGCTGCAGCTGCGTTCCGGCGAGCGGATCGACGATGGTCAGGCTGGGCGCACGCCCGGCCCGCTCCATCATCCGGATGAGAGCGGCGCCGAACATCCCGTACAGCGTGCCGATTTCAAGGATCTCGTCGTTCGGCGGATCGAGCAGCGGTACGGCGGACAGCTTGCCGACGATGTTCATCGTGCCGCCCGCGATACGGCCGACGCCGAGCGCCTCCAACGCGATGAGCAGCCGGAACGCCTGGGCCACATTGCGCTCGGCGGCATCCCTGTCCACGCCGGACACCTCCACCAACTCAGCGATGGTGCGGTTGAGATGAGGCGCCGACGGCAGCCGCGACGCGCCCCGTCCGGTCCCGTCGAAGAACAGCTCCAGTGGCCGCTGACGGTTACGCAGCTTCTTCAGTTCCTCCTGCGTCACGTCGGCCCGGGCGGACTGCTCGACCACACGGCGGACTTGACGTTCGATGCGCTGGTCGATGAGTTCGGCGATCGGGCGCAGTGCGCGCCGGGCGGCCTTGCTGGTGATTAGCGCTCGCATGAATGTGCGACCTCACAGGGATAGGAGATGTGGACCCTAGGGGCGGTCACAGCACGTCCACAACAAACTAAAGGACCCCTGTGGGGAAAGTTCGCATGACGAATCGATAACGGAACAGTCACGTTGAAGGAAGATGCTGGTCAAGGCTTATTGACCCAGGCAACCCGGTACGCCGTCCAGTCGTCCGCGGTCGCCGCGAAGTCGACGTAGAGCGCCACACCGAAGTTGCGGCGGTCCGCGTCCGTGCGGGACAGACCGAGGCGGACACCGCGTACGGCGGCGGGCACGGTCTCGGCGTGGGCCCAGTGGCCGAACCGGTTCTCGTGGAAGAACGGCAGGCCCATCAGGAGGTCGGTGGTGGGCGGGGTGGCCTCCAGGGCGAGGGAGGTCTGCTGGGCGACATAGCCGCCGTAGGTGCTCTCCAGCGGCTGCATGGTGTCGTACGACATCACGGCGATCTGGTCGACGCGGCGGGCCACCTGGCCGAAGAACTTCTGCGACCACCACTTGGGGTGGCCGGTGGTCGTGCCCCAGAAGGAGTGGAAGCCGGGGAGCGGGTCGATCTGGTGGGCGGCGACGGAGAGTGGCGCGTCCTGGGCGCTCGTGACGCGGTGCAGGGCGTCGAGGAGCGTGAGGTAGTCGCCGTCGTCCGAGTGGAGGGGCTCCAGGTCGAAGTGGACGCCGTCGAAGCCGGCCGCGAGGATCTGGCGGGTCGAGCCGACGACCGCCGCGCGCGTCTCCGGCCGCTCCAGCCGCATGCCGTCCGGGCTCTCGGTGGCCAGCACGTCACCGAGCCAGGCCTGCACCCGGATGCCGGGCATCTCCTCGTGCACCGCGTCGATGAACCAACGGGCCCTCGGATACGACGACTCCGGCAGCGTTCCGTCGTGCTCCAGGGGGCCCGCGTGGACGTAGAGGTCCCTGATGCCGGTGGTGTCGAGTTGCCGGGCGAGCGCGGTCACGTCGGCGTCCTTCTTACGGCCGTCCACCCAGGCGTGGCCGAGCCAGATCGCGTCGCGGTTGCGGGTGTGGGTGCCGGGGGCCATGTCGCCGGTGTGGTTGATGTAGAGGGCTGTTTCGGCGGTGAGGGTGGGGAGGAGGATGAGCAGGAGGAGGGTGACGGCGGTGCGGCGGGTCCGGCGGAGCCATTTGTTCCCACCCGCACCACCCGTGCGGCTTTCGTCGTCGGGTGCGGGTGGCCCCTGTGGGGGGTTCTCACCATCGGCGGCTTTCGGTTCGTCTTTGCCTTCTGCGTCAGCCATCGGTTCGTCCATCCCCGTGTCCCCTCCCGACGTCCCCCGCTCGCGCGCCCGCATACCCGGTCATACGCTCCGAAATGTGACGTCATCCTTGATCCGGAACCGGCGACGGCGTGCCGCCGTATGGGTGGCGCGTGCCGGGCTGGGCGGTGCGGCCGGGCTGGTGTGGCTTGTGTTGCCGGGGATGACGATCAGTGCCGGTGATCCGGTTCCGGCGGCCCCGACGGGGACGGTCGTGCAGGTATCGCAGGAAGTGGACGAGACGTCCACCGCCGACCTTGTGCTGCCGCTCGTAGCAGCCAGTGCGGCGGTCGGACTGGCCGGGTACGCGTATCTACGACGGACAAGGCGGGCGCGTACACGGACGACGCCCGGCGGCATCCCCGTCGTCGTCCCGCCACCGCCCCTCGCCGAACTCGACGAGCGAGCACGGGCGTTGCTGGTCGAGGCCGACGACTGGGTCCGCACCAGCCGTGAGGAACTGGGGTTCGCTCAGGCCCGGTTCGGTACGGCGGCCGTTGCGCCCTTCGCGCGGGCCGTGCGGGATGCGGAGGGTGAGCTGTCGGCCGCCTTCCGGATGCGGCAGCAGTACGACGACGGAGTCCCGGCCGACGGTGCGGCCCGGCGGCATGCGCTGGCCGGGATCGTCGGTCGGTGCCAGGAGGCGGGGCGGCGGCTGGACGCGGAGGCGGCCGGGTTCGATCAACTGCGTGGCCTGGAGCAGGGCGTGGGCGAGGCGCTGGAGGTCGCGGAGACCCGGTTCCGGGAACTGACGTCCCGCACGGCTGCCGTGCAGGCCACCCTCACGGACCTCGGCAAGCGGTACGCACCTTCCGCGACCGCCGCCGTCGCCGGCCACGTCGAACAGGCCAAGGACCGCCTCGTCTTCGCCACGTCCCGCCTCAACGAGGCCCACCAGGCCGCCGACGCCGACGAGAACGACCGCGCGGCACAACACCTACGCGCCGCCGAGAGCGCCATCGCCCAGGCCACGGCCTTCCTCAACACCCTCGACCGCCTGGCCCAGTCCCTCACCGAGGCCGCGACCATCGTCCCGGCCACCCTCACCGGCGCGGAGGTGGAACTTGCGGAGGCACGGGGGTGGCTGGCGGAGGCGGAGGGCGCGATGGGACCGACGGGCGGAAACGGGGGCATGAGCGGGACGGAGACTGAGCCGGGCGACGGGGCGGACTGGACGCCCGGCGGCTGGTCAGTCGGCATCAGTACGTGGGCCGATGACGGGGCGAGCGGACCGGGCTTGGCGTCCGATGGCGGGGTGGGCAGGGCGCCTGGGCGCGGGGCGGGCGGGGTGGGCACGCGGAGCGGCGGCGGAATCGGCAGCCCGGGCTCGGCCACCGATGGCGCGACGGGCAGTGTGAGCACGCCCGCCGACGACGGGGCGGGGGCGCCGGGCGGCGGCACACCGAGTGACGGCGAGGCGGAGGGCGGTAAGGCGGGCGGGCCAAACTCACCGTCCGATCACGGGACGGGCAGGGCGCCTGGGCGCGGGGCGGGCAGCCCAGGCACGCGGAGCGGCGACGGAACCGGCAGCTCGGGCTCGGCCACCGGCGGTGAGGCGGGCGGGGTGGGCACGCCAACCGGTTACGGGGCGGGCGAGGCGTCCGGCGGCAGCGTGCCGGGGGTGATTTCGGGGGGTGCCGTTGGGCCTGTGGGTGGGGTTTCTGGGATGGGTGTCGGGGAGTTGCGGGCGCGGATTCGGCAGGCTGACGGGGTGCTGGCCGGCGTACGGGAAGAGGTGGTCGGTGGGTCGTACGATCCGCTCGATGCTCTGCGGCGGATCGTGCGGGCGGTCGTGGCGGTGGAGTCGGGGCGGGTGGGGGTTGTGGCGGCGGCTGCCCTGCTCGCCGCGCGGGAGTCGGTCGGGCTTGCGGACGGGTTCGTAGTGACGCACCGGGGTGCGGTGGGCGGTGAGGCGCGGACGCGGCTGGCGGAGGCGGTGCGGTTGCTCGCGGCGGGGCCGGAGGAGCGGGTGGCGGCCGGGCTGCGGGCGCGGGCCGGCGTGGACCAGCGGCGTGTGCCTGGCCTGGGGCGGATGCCGGCGGCCACGCGCACCGTGACCGGCGATCGCGTCACGGCCGACACCCTCGCCCGGCACGCCCACGCACTCGCCGAGCAGGACGTCCGTGTCCACGGCAACCCGGTCGACGGGGCCGCGGAGCGCGAACTGGGCGTCGGCGGGGCCCTCCTCGGCGGGATTCTGCTGGGCGGCGCCTCGGACGGCGGCGGCCCACCCGCGAGCTTCGGCGGACCCCGCACCCGGGCCCGCCGAGGCGGCAGCACAACCACCTGAACCGCCGAGCCAGCCGAGCCGAGCCGAGCCGAGCCGACCCAGCCAACCCGAGCCCAGCCGAGCCCAGCCGAGCCCAGCCGACCCCAGCCCAGCCGAGCCCAGCCGACCCCAGCCCAGCCGAGCCCAGCCGACCCCAGCCCAGCCGAGCCCAGCCGGCCCCTCAGAACAGACTCAGCAACGCCTCCGCCGGATCCGCCAGCCCCGTCTCCCCGTCCGGTAGCGGGAGTTCGAACCAGACCGTCTTGCCGCGCGGGGTGCGTCGCGAGCCCCAAGCCGCCGACAGCAGGCCGACCAGTTGCAAGCCCCGGCCTCCCTCGTCCGTGTCGCGGGCGCGGCGGCGGCGGGGCTGGACCAGGCCGGAGTCCCAGACCTCGCAGACGAGCGTGCGGTCCAGGAGGAGCCGTAGCCTGATCTCCCCTTCGCCGTAGCGCAACGCGTTGGTGACCAGCTCGCTCACCAGCAGCTCGGCCGTGTCGACCAGCGGCTCCAGATCCCAGCTCAGCAGCTGCCCGCGCGCGTACTCACGGGCGCGGCCGACGCTGCGGGGCTCGCGGGCGAGCGTCCAGTCGCCCACGGAGTCCGCCGGCAGGCCCTGGACGCGGGCCATCAGCAACGCGATGTCGTCCTCGCCGTGGTGGGTGTCGAGGGTGTTGAGGACGTGGTCGCAGACGTCCTCCAGGGGGGCGGACGGGTCCGTCAGCGCGCCGACGAAGGCTTGCAGCCCCTCGTCGAGGGGATGATCGCGGGATTCGACCAGTCCATCCGTGTAGAGCGCCAACAGCGCACCTTCGGGTAGTTCGACCTCCACCTCCTCGAAGGGCTCCCCGCCGACGCCCAGCGGCATGCCCGGCGGCACGTCCAGCATCAGCGCGTCCTCGCCGGGCTCGACCAGGACGGGCGGCAGATGCCCCGCGTTCGCGAAGGTGCAGCGCCTGGTCACTGAGTCGTAGACCGCGTACACGCACGTCGCCAGATACACCTCGGACAGGTCCGCCTCACGCGGGCGGCGGGCCGCGCGGGTCGCCTGCTGGACGCCGCCCGGCGCCCCGAGGCCCCGCGCGATCTCGTCCAACGCGGAGAGGACCTCCGCCGGTTCGAGGTCCAGCAGGGCCAAGGTACGGACGGCCGAGCGGAGTTCGCCCATCGCCACCGCCGCCCTGAGCCCGCGTCCCATCACGTCCCCGACCACCAACGCCGTACGGTGGCCCGGCAGTTCGATCACGTCGAACCAGTCTCCGCCCACCTCGCTGGGCCGGTCGGCCGAGGAGTTGCCGGGCAGATAGCGGCAGGCGATGTCGAGGCCGGAGGCCACGGGGTCGCCCGGCGGGAGCAGGGACCGCTGCAGTATCAGGGCCCGTTCGTGCTCACGCCGATACAGCCGCGCGTTGTCGATGCAGACCGCCGCCCGCGCCGCCAGCTCCACCGCCAGCTCCCGGTCCCGGTCGCCGAACGGCTCGCTGCCCTTCGTACGGGAGAACTGCGCGAGTCCTACGACGGTGTCGTGGGCGACCATCGGGACGGCGAGCGTGGACTGGACGAGGCCGCCCTCCTCGGGCGGGACGCGCCGCGGCTTCGCGGTCCGCAGGGCGTCCGCACAAGGGGAGTTGAAGGGGTAGTGGTGGACGGCCCCGACGGCGACCTGTGTGCCGCCGCTGAGAAACGGCGCGTCGGAGACCGCGCTGGCGTAGGCGACCCGGCGCAGCGCCGCGCTGCCGTCGGCGAGCCCGGGCGGGGTCTCGTCGCCGGCCAGCAGGCCCTGGTAGAGGTCGACGGTCGCCAGGTCGCAGAAGCCGGGGACGACGACGTCGAGGAGTTCGCGGGCCGTGGTCTCCAGGTCGAGGGAGTTGCCGATCCGGGCGCCCGCTTCATTGAGAAGGGCGAGATTGCGCCGGGCGGCGGCGGCCTCGCGGGCGGCGGCGCGGCGGGCGGTGATGTCGGTCGAGAGCCAGGCGATGCCGATGGGACGGCCGGTGCCGCTGTGCACGCGATAGAGGTTGATGGACCAGTGGCGGCGCTCGTCGGAGCCCGGCAGAAAGCCCGTGACATGCATGTCCGTGATGGTCTCGCCGGTCTCCAGGACCCGGCGCAGCACCGCGGTGACCCGTTCGGCCTCCGGCCGGGTCAGATAGTCGTTCACGCCGCGGCCGCGATGGTCGTCCGGGGTGCCACCGAATACGGAGGCGAACCGCTGGTTGGCGCGGCGAACCCGCAGGTCGGGGTCGATGAGCAGAAAGCCGAACGGAGATTGGCCGAAAATCGACTGCGAGGCGGCGAGGTCGGTCTCGATCCGGCGCAGGGTGCGGACATCGACGACGATGCAGACCGCGGCCTTCTCGCCGTCCTCGGTGCGCGTCGGCATGACATAGACCTCGGCGAGGGCCTCGCCGCCCTCTCCGTCGGCCGTGTCCGGCTTCCGGAAGGGGATCACACCGGTCCACTCCCGGCCGTCGAGGATCTCGGTCATCTTCCGCTGGCCCTGCTCATGCAGGTCGGGGTCGACGAACGCCTCGATGGGATCCATGCCGAGGGCCCGCTCGGCGGGGATGCCGAAGAGCTGCTCGGCGCGCAGGCTCCACTGGTCGACGAGGCCGTCGGCACCGATGGAGAAGGACGCGACCTTGATGTAGTCGTAGATGGAGCCGGGCGGGCTGCTCTGCCACATGGCGTCACCGGGGGGCGCGTCGGCGGACGGCACAGCCCCGAAGGACCCGTCGTCGCCGGGCCGCCCGGCGCCGGAGGCTCTCGTCGCGTCGGCCGCGGCGGCAGCCGCGGCTCCCGTCGTCGCGCCGCCCGACGGGTCCTTGGACTCCGTGGCCTTCGCTGGTATCTCGCTCACGCGAACCGTCCCCTCCAGCTCACCGCGCCCGGCACCGGTCACCGGGGGCGGCTGCCCGCAGTATCCAGCACTACGACGCCGCCTGACACGGTGTTCACGATCACAGCACGGTCCCGACGGTTTTCGGTCCTCACTGCGACAACACTTCCAGTCTTCTAACCAGCGGACACGCCGTCGAATCACGCGACGGGACAACCGCCACTGGCCTGAACCAGTCACCGGACAGTGCGTCCGCGGCTGTACACCCGGTCAGCCCGGTACGGCCAGTTCGAACCACACCGTCTTGCCCGCCTCGCCGGGCCGGGTTCCCCAGCGGTGCGAGGAGCGGGCGACGAGCTGGAGTCCGCGCCCGCTCTCGTCCTCGGGCCGGGCCTCACGCTCGCGCGGCGGGTCCGGGAGCGGGTCGGAGACCTCGACCAGCAGGACGTCCCCCACGTCCGCGGGGCGGACCAGGCGTACGCCGATGGGGCCGGTGGCATGCCGCAGGGAGTTGGTGACCAGTTCGCTGACCAGCAGGGCGGTGATGTCGGCGACGCTCTCCAGGTCCCATGCGTGCAGTCTGGCGCGGACGGCGGCGCGGGCGGCGCGTACGGCGCCGGGGTCCGCGGGAAAGGTCCACTCGGCGCAGTCGCCATCGGTGTCGATCACGCCGATCACTTCCCAGGCCAGCAGCCCACGCACGTCCGGTTTCATGGGGTTAATGGGCACATACCCGATATCGCGGCGGCAGTACCGCGTGCTCCTCGGGTTTAGCTGGGTGCGCCTAATAGCTCGGGGGTGATGTGTTGTCGTGCGAGTGCGGGTTCGCTGTGGCTGGTCGCGCAGTTCCCCGCGCCCCTTGCGGGGCTACCTCAGTCGGCCTGCGATCTCCTGCACCGCCGGTACGTCCTGGTCCAGCCACCGGACGTCCCAGAACTCAGCGGGGGTCAGCCAGCGCAGTTCGTCGTGGTCCTGGAGGGGCTTGGGGTCGGGGGAGCCAGGCAGCAGGCCTGCAAGGAAAACCTGGAGGACGTACGGGGGTTTCAGGGGCCACTGGCCCGGTACGCGGCCGGTGATCTCCGTCTCGACGCCCAGTTCCTCGCGCAGTTCCCTGACCAGGGCCGCTTCGGGCGTCTCGCCCGGCTCCACCTTGCCGCCCGGGAGTTCCCAGCGGCCGGCCAGTTCGGGGGGTGCGCTGCGGCGGGCGGCCAGGAGGCGGCCGGTGTCGAGGAGGGCCGCCCCCACGACGACGATCGGTTGCGTCATGGGCGGGAGCCTACGGGAGGCGCCTACTCAGTCGTCGGTCGCGCCCGATCCGTTCTGCCCGATGCGCTCGACCCAGTAGAGCTGCTTGAGTCCGCGGGTGTCGAGGCTGTCGGCGATCTTCTGGGCCTCGGCCCGGGTCGCGTACCGGCCCACGCGGTAGCGGTTGCCGTTGTCGTCCTGCCGTATGACGAGCCAGGGAAGAGTGATCGTGCTGTCGTTCATTCCGCCCCACCGCTCCTTCCCGCCCACGACCGCACGAGTCCGGCCCGCGGCCTGTGCCGTGCCCCGCCCGCCAAGGAAACCGCAATCCGCATATGCCTGAGCCTACGCCTAACCTTCACGCAGCGAATACGGCTTTTCACAAAGAGGTACGCAACCAGCCAAGACGCAGGGGGCGCACGACGACGAGTGCGCCGTGCGGACGCGTTCGCGCATCCGGTCAGCGAGTTGCCGCACCTGCCGGGGCGACCTGCGAGAACGACCGGATTCCAACGCTGAGTGGACCGGCGCCCGTTGGGCGGGGGCCGGGGCAACTGCCGTGACGGCGTGCGCTACTTCACAGGAAGGTGGTAGGCGACCCGATAGCGGTCGGCCGGGACGACCACGTCGGCCGTCTCCACGGGACGGCCCGAGGCGTAGTACGTGCGCGAGACGACCAGGACGACATGGCCGGGGACGCCGCCTAGAGCGAGCAGTTCCTCGGCGAGGCCCGGACGCGCGCCGACCTCCTCCGTCACGTTGTCCACGATCACGTCGATGGCGGCCATGCGCTCGACGACGCCCATGCCGCCGAGCGGACCCTCCTCGGGCAGCATCACGGGGGTGCGGCCGGTGACGGCCAGGGGCTCCCAGGAGGTGGAGAGCATCATCGCCTCGCCGGCCTCCCGGAAGACGTACTTGGTGCACATCACGCGGTCCCCGGGCTGGATGGCGAGCCGCTCGGCGACGGCCCCGCTCGCCTCGGCCTGGCGGCTGCTGGACTCCCAGGTGCCGCGCGCGTCGCCGTCGGCTTGCTCCTGCCGGAACGGGGTGGCACCTGAGGCGGGACGGAATCCCGAGCGGGCGATACGGCGGGGCACGGGCCGCTCGCGCACATACGTCCCGGAGCCGGAGCGGCCCTCGACCAGGCCCTCGGCCATCAGCACCTTGCGGGCCTCCAGGGCGACGGTGTCCGAGACGCCGTACTCCTCGCGGATCCTGGCCTGTGACGGGAGGCGGGTGTGCGGGGGCAGTGAGCCGTCGACGATCTTCTTGCGGAGATCACCCGCGACGCGCAGGTACGCCGGCTGCTCACCGAATGTCACTGGCCGCTCCCATCAGGTTGTACAGACAGCAACAGCGTGGCAACCGTGGGTTGTCCGGTGCAAGCGAAGGCCAGGGAATCACTCGATGTGATGACTTACTCGCCGGGAGGGCTTTACGCAGGCACTTTCTCCCCGCTGGGGCCGCGATCACACCTCGATCCCGGCGTCCCCTCCACCGCTGTCCGAGCCGCCGTCGTCGTAGTCGTACGACGGCACCGTGGTGGCCAGACCCAGAGCCTCGCGCGCGGTGACCGACTTCTCCGGGGCGGTGAGGGCGTAGCCCTCGTCGTAGTGCTCGTAGAAGGCGTCCACGTCGGCGGCCTCGGCGGCCGCGGCCCACTCCTTCCGGGCGGCCTCCAGGTCCTTGACGGTCTCGCCGACCGGCGTCTTGGCGTCGGCGGGCCACGGGTGGTCGCGGAGCATCCCGGCCTGCTTGGCCAGCGCGTCCGCGACGCGTTCCGCCCACTTCTTGTAGCCCGGCAGGTCGTCCTCGACGTACTCCTCGGCGGGAGCGGCATCCATGGCTGTGTCGAAGACGTCCGCCGCCTTCAGGTAGGCGATCTGGTCTTCGTCGAGTGTCGTCGCGTCGTTGCGCAGCGAGCCCGTCAGGCTGGTCGTGCCGTCGGTGTGGCCGAAGACGCAGGTGATCTCGTGGTCGCCGAGCTGCCAGCTCTGCCGGGTCGGGGTGAGGTAGTAGATGTCGACGGTGTCGGGCAGGGCCCAGGCGTCCATCGCGTAACTGTCCTGGAGGGCATAGCACTTGTCGTCCGCGACCTGGGAGACCTTGTCGTCGCCCGGGAAGGAGCCGCCGGGCATCTCCACGGCCGCGAACACCTCGCCGTCGTGCCGGCCGGCGCAGGGCACGGAGTCGACGTCGTAGGTGAAGCCCTCGAGGCCGCCGGGCGAGTTGAAGCAGTCCCCCTTCGCCAGCGAGAGGCTCGAGTCGTCGCGCGCGCCTTCCTTGAAGCCCTCCCAGAACACGGAGGCGGCCCCGGTCGCCAACGACAGCGCCCACAGGGCCAGTCCGACCGAGGACAGCACCGTTCCGGCGACCGCCATGCCCTTCCCGCGCTCGCCCCGCCGCTTGATCTGGCTCAGCGCGATCAGCCCGAGGACCAGACCCACGCCCGGCATGAAGCAGAGCAGCCCGGTGACCAGCGAGCCGATGGCGACGCCGTTGACCGGCGCCGGCTGGTTGAACGGGTGGTAGCCCTGCCCCCAGGGTTGGTACGGCATCCCGTAGTACGGGCCCTGCTGGTACTGCGGCGCCTGCGGGTACTGCCCGTAGGGCTCCTGCGGCTGGTGGGGCCCGGGGGGCGGAGGTATGGACACGGGTACCGTGCTCCTGGTTCAGGCGGCGGCGCGATGCGGGACTGATGCTGCGCGCATCGTAAGCACGCCGTCCGCACACCGCACCGCCGCCTGCTGCTTCAGGAGCGGTTGGTCAGAACGTTGATCAGAACTGCAGAGCCCAGGCGTCGATCCGCCCGGTGTCCCTCGCCGCGTTGTCGCTGACCCGCAGCTTCCACGAACCGTTCGCGGCCTCGGAGGAGGCGTTCACGGAGTACGTGGTGTCGATGTTGTCCGCACTGCCGCCGGTGCCGTACGCCTTGAGGGTGTACGCCGTGCCGTCCGGGGCGATCAGCTGGACCTGGAGATCGCCGATGTACGTGTGGACGATGTGGACCTCGACCGCGAGGGCCGAAGGCGCGTTGCCGGTGACGCCGGAGACGGTCAGCGGGGACTCGACGGTGGAGTTGTCGCTGATCGTGTAGTCACCGCCGTTGTCGAAGCGCGGGCCCGGAGGAGTCGTCGTACCGCCGCCGACGTTGAGGAGACGGTTGGGCGAGCCCGTGCCGGGGCTGGTGACGACTCCGGTCGAGGAGGCGCTCACCAGGGCCGCGGACACCTGGGCGGGCGTGGCCGTGGGGTTGTCGGCCAGGTGGAGCGCCGCCGCTCCGGCTACGTGCGGGGCCGCCATCGACGTACCGGAGATGGTGTTGGTGGCCGAGTCGCTGGTGTTCCAGGCGGAGGTGATGGACGAGCCCGGGGCGAACAGGTCCAGGACCGCGCCGAAGTTGGAGTAGCTCGCCTTGGCGTCGGACGAGGTCGTGGCGCCGACGGTGATGGCCTCCGTCACGCGTGCGGGAGACCTGGTGGAGGCATTGACGGTCTCGTTGCCGGCCGCGACGGCGAACGTGACGCCGGAGGCGATGGCATTGCGTACGGCGGTGTCGAGGGCGGTGTCCGCGCCGCCGCCGAGGGACATGTTGGCGACGGCCGGCTTGACCGCGTTCTGGGCGACCCAGTCGATGCCGGCGACGACCTGGGCGGTGGTGCCCTGGCCGGAGTTGTTGAGGACGCGGACGCCAACGATCTTGGCCTTCTTGGCGACGCCGTACGCGTTGCCCGCGACCGTGCCGGCGACGTGGGTGCCGTGGCCATGGCCGTCCTGCGCGACGTTGTCGTTGTCGATGGCGTCGTAGCCGTTGGCGGCGCGACCGCCGAAGTCGCTGTGGGTGATGCGGACGCCGGTGTCGATGACGTACGCCGTCACTCCGGTCCCGGCCGAATCCGGGTAGGTGTAGCTGCTGTTGAGCGGAAGCGTCTTCTGGTCGATGCGGTCCAGGCCCCAGGAGGGCGGGTTGGGCTGGGTCGCCTCGATGCTGAAGGTGCGGTTCTGGACGACGGAGGCGACGGCCGAGTCGGCGGCGAGACGCTTCGCCTCGGCCTCGGAGGCCTCGATCGCATAGCCGTTCAGGGCCTTGGTGTACGTGCGCTCGATGTCGGCGCCGTACTCCTGGGCGAGTGCCTTGCCCTGGGCGGAGCCTGCCTTGGTGTCCGCCTTCAGCGTCACGATGTAGCTGTCGGCGACGGCGTTCGCGGCGCCTTCGTACTGGATGCGGCCTTCGGGGGCGGCCGCGGCGGGGAGGGCGGAGACGAGGCCGGCGGCGAGTGCCGCGGTGGCTGCCACGCTGATCGCGGCAAATCTTCGCCGGGTCTGACGCATCACTGCCATCTGAGGGGTCCTCCTCAATCGGTGGTGCGTTGGTGGGGGGTGGTGCGGGGGGTGCACGAAGCCAAGGCGCTGCGACCATGGGCATGATCATGTCAATTCCAAGGCCGCGCGCCTGTGCGTCAGCCGAAAGATTGAGGCTTCCACAGGAATTGCACAAGCCCTGTGCACAGACGTAAGTAAGCCACGCTTCGTACACGAAGCGTGGCTCTGCCTGCCGGCCCGACGGTCCGCGTCAGTCGTCGAACGCCGTGGCCCGGGTCCGCTTCTCCCAGGCGGCGACGTCCTGCCGGACCTGGTCGAGGTGGTCCAGGACCGCGCTGACGCCGTCGTCGCCGAGGGGCAGCCGCAGCGGGGTCTGCTCGGCTTCCAGGGCGGCGCGGATGAGGGCCGCCGCCTTCGCCGGGTCGCCGGCCTGGGTGCCGTCACCGCCGGCGATGAAACCGCGGGTCTGCTCCACCTTGGAGTACAGCCCGGTGTCCGAGCTGAGTCCGGCCCGGCTCGGGTCGAACAGCGCGGTGCGGAAGGAGCCCGGCTCGACGATCAGCACCTTGATGCCGTACTCCGCGACCTCGTCCGCGAGCCCCTCGGACAGCCCCTCCAGCGCGAACTTCGTTCCGCTGTACGCCGAGAAGCCCGCGAAGGACATCTGCCCGCCCATACTGCTCATCTGCACGATCGCGCCGGAGCGCCGCTCGCGCATGCCCGGCAGCACCGCGCGCGTGAGGGCGACGGGCCCGAAGACATGCACCTCGAACAGATCACGCAGCTCGTCCTCGGTGGTCTCCTCGAACGCACCGACATGCGTCCGCCCCGCGTTGTTGACCAGGACGTCGATCCGCCCGTGCCGCGCCAGCACATCCTGTACGGCGGCTTCCGCGGCCCCCGTGTCGGCGACATCGAGCCGGAGCGCCTCCACCTGGTCGGGGTGCGCGGCCACGAGGTCGGCCAGGCCCTCGGGGCGCCGTGCCGCGCCCACGACCACGTCCCCCGCGGCCACCGCCGCCTCGGCGATCGCCCGCCCGAACCCACTGGTCGCGCCGGTCACCAGCCATACCTTGTTCATGACCCCTCCTGGTTCGTGAGCATGAGTAGACCCTGACTGGATCCGTCGTTCTGTTTCCAGCTTGTGCGCCCTCCCCGTGGCGCGTCCAAGACCCTTCGTGATAGCCGATGGTTATGGCGACTTCGGACGTACACGGCCGCGACTTGCGCTATTTCGTGACGGTGGCCGAGGAACTGCACTTCACCCGCGCCGCCGAGCGGCTCTACGTCTCCCAGCCCGCGCTGAGCAAGCAGATCCGGGCGCTGGAACGGCAGTTGGGGGTGGAGCTGCTGCGCCGGGACCGGCAGGGCGTGGCGCTGACCGCGGCGGGCGAGGCGCTGCTGGCACCGGCCCGGCGGGTGCTCGCGGCGTGGGAAGAGGCCGCGGCGGCGGTGGAGCGGGCCAGGGCGGTCCAGCGCGCCACGCTGACCGTGGGGATGAGCACGAGTCCGGGCCGCGGCGGTCTGCTCCCGGCGATCCGCTCCCGCTTCACGGCCGCCCACCCGGAAACGGCCCTGCGGGTGCGGCAGGTCAGCTGGGACGACCCCACCGCGGGACTCGCGGACGGCTCGGTGGACGTCGCCTTCGTCTGGCTGCCACTGCCCGACGCCGAGCGCTACGGGTGGACGGTGCTCGCGGAGGAACCCCGCCTGGTCGCCCTCCCCGACACCCACCCGCTCGCCGCCCGCACCGACCTCACCTTCACCGACCTCCTCGACGAGCCCTTCCTCGCCCTCCCCCGCAGCGCCGGCATCCTGCGCGACCACTTCCTCGCCCTCGACGCCCGCGCCGGCCGCCCACCCCGCATCGGCGCGGAGATCGCCGGCACCGAGGAGACGTACGAGGCCCTGGTCGCCGGCCTCGGCATCTGCCTAGTCGCCGAGGGGAACGCCCCTCTGATCACCCTGGGCGGCGTGACCACCCGACCGGTGCGGGGCCTGTCGCCCAGCCGCTATGCCCTGGCGTGGCGGAGGGAGGACGGGGAGCTGCCGTTGGTGCGGGGGTATGCGCGAGCGTGCCGGGGGGTGGCCGGAGACGGTTCAGCAGCGCCCTAGGGGCGCGGGGAACTGCGCGACCAGCCACGACGGCGTCGCAGCCGACTGACGGCACATCGCGGCACTATCAGCGGAGCGCTTTCGCCTCGTAGATGACGAGGTGGCCGCCCCGGCTGGTGGCGCGCAGCCCCTGGTTCTGAAGTACCGCCGCCAGCGCTCGGCGGGCCGCGTCGTACGCGAGGGTGTACGCGCCCTCCGGGTCCCGGGCCGCCAGCTGACGTGCGGAGCCGACATGGACGCGGGCGCGGACCAGTTCCGCTTCGGCGGCCTGCCGGGACGCGGGGACGCGTTCGAGCCGCCCGCTGCCGAGGAGCGCGTCGATCGTCGACCGCCCTTGAGTCCAGCTCTCCACTACGCCTCCACGTCAAGGTTCAGCTCGACCAGCGGGCGTTCGCGGACGCTGGTGAGGAACGGATCGTCCGTGGGCGCGTGCCACGCTTCGCCGGAGACCCGATGGACGTTGACCTCGCGGCGGAGCCTACGGGAGACGTCCTCGGCGAGATCGAAGAGGGCGTCGGGGTCGGGGTCGCCGACCACCAGCACATCCACATCGGCGGGCGGCGGCCCCGGTTCGCCGTTGTACCGGGCGGCCCAGGAGCCGTAGATGAAGGCCCGCCGAACGCCTTCGAGTCCCGCCAGCGCCTCGGTGAGCACGGGCAGGGGGCCGAACGAGACGGACATGAGGTCGCTCAGCGGGCGGTACAGCGGGGTGTCCGTACGGGCCCTGACGAGGCGGCTGCGTCCCACTTTCCGCTCGGCGAGAATCCCGCCGCCGGTCAGCCGGTCGACCTCGCGCAGGACGGCGGTGGGCGTCACGCCGATGTCGGTGGCCAGCTCGGTGATGGTGTACTCGCGTTCCGGGTGCAGCAGCACGAGCGCGAGCAGTTCGCGGTCACGGAGTGAGCTCCGTCAGCTGCGCGAGGTGGTTTCCCTGACCCAGGGCAGCGCGAACCGTTCCAGCAGCACCAGGGCGAAGTAGAGCAGGATGCTCATCAGCCCGATCAGGATGATCGCCGCCCAGGCGGTGGCGGTGTCGCCCACCCCGCCGGCCTGCACGATCAGATAGCCGAGCCCGGTCTCACCGGCCTGGAACTCGCCGATGACCGCGCCGATCGCGGCAAGCGGCATGGCCACCTTCAGCCCGACGAAGATCTGCGGCAGCGCAGCCGGCAGGCGCACCTTGCGGAACGCCTGCCAGCGCGAGGCGTCCAGCGAGCGCGCCAGCTCGGCCAGGTCCGCCGGGGTCGAGGTGAGGCCGGTCGCGGTGGACAGCACGATCGGGAAGAAGCAGAGCAGGAAGACCATGGTCAGGACCGGCTTCTGTCCCCAGCCCAGCGCCCCCACCAGCAGCGGCCCGAGCGCGATCTTCGGCACCGCGTTGACGGCGACCAGCAGCGGCGTGAACATCCGCTCCAGCACCCGCGAGGCGGCCAGCGACAGTCCGATGACCACCGCGCAGACGCTGGAGAGCACGAACCCGACCACCGTCTCCACCGTGGTGTCGCCGGTGTGGTCCAGGAACCGGGCCGGGGCCGCGGTGAACGCCGAGAGCACGGCGCCGGGCGGAGGCAGGATGGCCGGGTGGATCACCTCCAGCACCGACGTGAGCAGCCACCACGCGCCGAGCGCGACCAGCAGCCCGGCGAAGGGGAGCAGCACGGCGCCGGCACTCGTCCCCTTGCCGGTGCGATCAGGCTTTCGGTACGAGGTCGAAGTCGATGATCTGTTCAGGGGTCATCCCTTCCGGCAGCGCGTCCGCGTCCTCCAGGAGCGCGATGCTCTTCGCGATCCGCCCGGAGTCCACCGTCCCCAGCGTCGCGCCGGAACCCTCCGGCCTGACGTACGCGGCCATCAGCTCCAACTCGGCTGCCGCGGCGGCCGGATTCGTGGCGTCCACGTTCCGCTTCAGGATCTCGGCGGCCTCCTTCGAGTTCGCCAGGCTGTACTCCAGGCCCTTGAGCAGCGCGGCGGCGAACCTCTTCACCATCTCCGGCTCCTGCTCGGCCAGCTTCTTGGACGTGATCAGCACGTTTCCGTAGAGATCGGGGATCACATCGCTGTACGGGAGCAGGACGGGCTTCTTCTTGGTCACCGCCTCGATGGTCGGCTCACCCACCACGAACTGGCCGATGCCGTCCACCGCGCCGCTGGCGAGCGTGCCCATCAGGGTCTGCGCGTCGCCGTTGACCCAGGTCACCTTGGCCGCGTCCACTCCTGCCAGCCGGGCGTACGTCGGGAAGAGGTTGCGCACGACCGAGCCGGGCGTATCGGCGAGCCGCTTGCCCTCCAGGTCCTTGGGTGCGGTGATGCCGTTGCCCTCGGTGGAGGCGATCGCGGCCATGGTGCGCTGCTGGATGGCGGCCACCGCGACGAAGTCCTTCGCCTGTCCGCTGCCCATGGTCAGCAGACCGCCCGTCAGGTCGATCGGGCCGAACTGCGCCTGGCCGCTCACCACGGCCGGAATCACACCGCCGGTGCCCTGGCCCGGCCTGATCTGCACATCGAAACCGGCCTCTTCGAAATACCCCTTGTCCTTGGCGACCCAGGCGTACGCGTCCCGGCCGAAGTTGCCGAACGAGGTCAGGTAGGTCACCTTCCGCGGTGCCTTGGCGTCCGGGTCGTCACCGTCGTCGGAGTCCGAGCCGCCGCATCCCGACACCAGGGCCAGCACCGTGGCCAGGGCCACCGCGGCGGTCGTACGGGCGAAGCTGTTCATGCGCACAGTGAGGTCCTTTCCGACCGCCGGAGGGCATGACACTTCGTGCGGGCAACAGCGTACGAGAGCCACGCAGTTGTGGAACCGGGCGTGCGGAATTCACCGGATTCACCGGCAGGACGACAGGTACCGCCGGGCGGCCCGTCCCGGGTAGCCTGACCGGGCGTCACGAACCGGCCGGCATTGCGATCGCCAGGGATGTTGCGATCGCCAGGGATGGGGAGACCGCCGGATGATCAGACTCACCGGTGTGTCCCGGAGCTTCATCAGCCGGTCTGGTTCGACGGTCGCGCTTCAAGGCATCGATCTGCGCATCGCCGAGGGTGAGTTCGTGGCGGTGGTGGGGCGGTCCGGGTGCGGCAAGTCCACCCTGCTGCGGCTGATCGCCGGGCTGCTGCCGGTCACCGAGGGCGAGATCACCATCGGCGGGGAGCGGGTCACCGGAGCCCGGCGGGATGTCGCCATGCTGTTCCAGCGGCCGGCTCTGCTGCCCTGGCGGTCCGTCCTCGACAACGTCCTGCTGCCCGTGGAGATCTTCGGCTGGAACAAGGCCGAGCATCGCGACCGGGCGTACCAACTGCTGGAGACGGCCGGCCTGAGCGGCTTCGAGAAGCACCGGCCGCACGAGCTCTCCGGCGGGATGCAGCAACGTGTGTCGCTGTGCCGGTCATTGATGGGCGAGCCCCGGGTGCTGCTGATGGACGAGCCGTTCTCCGCACTGGACGCGCTGACCCGCGCGGAACTCGCGGTGGAGCTGCAGCGCATCCACATCGAGAGCTCCGCCACCGTCGTCTTCGTCACCCACTCGATAGACGAGGCCGTGCTGCTCGCCGACCGGGTGGTCGTGCTCACCCCGCGTCCGGGCCGTATCCGCAAGATCGTCGACATCGGCATCCCCCGGCCGAGGACCCTGGGCCGTACCGCGTATCTCGACGAAGTGGCCCGGTGCACCGCCGATCTGCACGAGCTGCTGATGGAGCGGGACGTGCCCACGCCGGCCGAAACGGAGGGGCGATGACCCTGCGGATCTGCGTCTTCACCGAGCCGCACCGCGGCGCCGACTACGACGATCAGCTGCGCTTCGTACGGCTCGTCGAGGCCGGCGGATTCGAGGGCTTCTTCCGGGCCGACCACTATCAGGCGATGGGCGCCGATCCCGGGCTGCCCGGCCCCACCGACGCCTGGCTCACGCTGGCCGCGCTCGCCCGCGAGACGTCCCGGATCCGGCTCGGCACCCTGGTCACCTCGGCCACCTTCCGGCTGCCCGGCCCGCTCGCCGTGATGGTGGCGCAGGTCGACCGGATGAGCGGCGGGCGGGTCGAACTCGGCCTCGGCGCCGGGTGGTACGAACGGGAGCACACCTCGTACGGCATCCCGTTCCCGCCCGTCCGGGAGCGCTTCGACCGGCTGGAGGAGCAGCTGGCGGTGATCACCGGACTGTGGCGGACACCGGTCGGCGAGAGCTTCACCTACCGCGGCACCTACTACCGACTGCTCGACGCGCCCGCCCTGCCGAAGCCCGTGCAGATGCCGGCCCCGCCGGTCATCGTCGGGGGCCGCGGCCCCCGGCGCACCCCGGAGCTGGCCGCCCGGTACGCCGACGAGTTCAACATGCCCTTCAAGTCGGTGGCCGAGACGGCGCGGGCGTACCGGCGGGTCGCCGAGGCCTGCGAGCGGACCGGTCGGGCCGACGCCGACCGGCCGCCGCTGGTGCTTTCGGCGGGGGTCGTGGCCGCGATCGGCCGTACCGACGCGGAGGCGCGGCGGCGGGCCGCCCCGCTGCACGCCAAGAGCGCACTGCCACCGGAGGACCCGGTGATCGGGTCTCCGGCCCAACTCGTGGACCGACTGGGCGAGTTCTCCGCGATCGGGACGAACCGGATCCATCTGCGTCTGATCGACTTCAGCGACCTCGACCACCTGGAACTCATCGCGGGTGAGGTGCTCCCGCAGCTGGAACAAATGCCCCGTGTGTAGGGTTCCGCATGGGGGCAGCGGGCGAAGGGCGCGCTGTGCGGGGCGGTTGGGGGTGCCGTGGCGACGAACAGCGAGCGTGCCCGGTTGGTGGCGACGGAGGGCGGCCACCGGGTGACACCGGCGGAGCTCTTCTTCGACCTGGTCTTCGTGTACGCCATCACCCAGGTCACCGCCCTGATGGCGGACGACCCGAGCTCGCTGCGCCTGCTCGGCGGAGTGGTCGTACTGGCGCTTCTGTGGTGGTGCTGGACCAGCTTCGCCTGGCTGGGCAACGTGGTGCGCGCCGATTCGGGCGCGATGTTCACGGTGCTGGTGGCCGTGATGGCGGTCGTCCTGATCGTCTCCCTGGCGGTCCCCGAGGTCTATTCCGACGCCCCCGGCGGCCTGCCGACCCCGTTGCTCTTCGTCCTCTGCTACGGCACCGTCCGCGTCCTGCACCTGGTCACGTACTGGCTCTCCGACCCCGGCGACCAGGCACTGCACCGCGTCCTGCGCCGTACGGCCCTCCTCTCGGTGGCCCCGCCCTTCGCCCTGCTCCTCCTGGGCACGGCGTTCACGGGCGTACCCCGGATCCTGATCTGGCTGTCGGCGGTGGCCTTCGACTACCTGGCCATCTTCGTCACGGGCAAGTCCGGTTGGCGGGTGTCGTCCCCCGGCCACTTCGCGGAACGCCACGGGCTGATCGTGATCATCGCCCTGGGCGAGTCGATCGTGGCGATCGGCGTCGGCGTCACCGGTTTCCCCCTGAGCGGCCCGACCGTCGGCGCCGCGGCCGTGGGCCTGTTCCTGGCCGCGGGCCTGTGGCACCTGTACTTCCGCCAGGTCGCCGACTCCGCCGAACACCGCCTGACGACCTTGACGGCCGACGACCGCACGCGCCTCGCCCGCGACGTGTACACCTTCCTTCACCTTCCGCTGGTGGCAGGCGTGGTCATCACGGCCCTCGGCATGAAGAAGACCCTCCAGCAGATCGCCGACACGGACCACTACGACCTGTCCGAACCCTTGCACGGCGTGGTCGCCTGGGCCCTCCCCGGAGGCGTCGGGCTGTTCCTCCTGGCCGCGGCCCTGATCGTGCTCCGCACCTCGAACCGCCGTTCCCCGGCACTCTTCGCCGCAGCCGCGGTCTGCCTGGCGGCGGGCCCGGTGATCACCCTGGTCCCCTCACTCGTCGCGTTGGGCTTGCTGGCGGCGGGGGTGACGGTGCTGGGCCATGCTCTGAAGGTCAGTAGTGACAGCGAGCCGCGAGGATCACGATCTCCTGCTTTGTGACCAGGTAGACGAGGCGATGCTCATCGTCGATCCGCCTCGACCAGGCCCCGGGCAAGTGGTACTTGAGGGGCTCAGGCTTGCCGATCCCCGTGAAGGGGTCACGCTTGACGTCCTCGATGAGCTTGTTGATCCGGGCGAGCGTCTTGCGATCGTTCCTGAGACAGGACGTGTAGTCCTCCCAGCCCTGATCCTCGAAGACGAGCCTCACGCGGCACCCGCATCCGGGTCCGCCCCGTCCGGATCGATCAGCTCGCGCTCCGACACATTGATGTCCCCGAGGGCGTTCTCGTACGCCGTGAGGAGTCGCCGGGCGTTCGCAGGCGAGCGCAGCAGGTACGCGCCCAGCCGACCCCGTACCTGAGCGTCTACGGCGCCACCAAGGCCTTCGTCCTCAGCTTCACGGAGTCGCTGTGGGAGGAGACCCGCGGCACGGGTCTGCGCGTCCTGGCCGTGTGCCCCGGTGCGGTTCAGACCGAGTTCTACGACGCCGCCGGCAGCCAGTCGGCCGACTACGGATCGAAACGGGCCACCGTCGACCACGTCGTACGGACGGCCCTCGACACCCTCGACCGGCGCTCCGCACCGCCGTCGGTCGTCACCAACGGCCGCCCCCTCGCCGTCGCCGGGAGGTTCCTGCCCCGGCGCATGGTCGTCCGAGGCATGGGCTTGATGGCACGACGCGCCACGCATGCGTAGCTCTGTTCGTCATACAGCGCACGATGGAGATCCAGCTGAGTCGGTGTCGAAGAAAACACCGGAACTGTGCGCTCCGCGGAAAATTCCGGTAATCGCTTGACGCGACGGCGGCTCGACTTGGAGCATCGAGTCGAGGGGTAATTCCGCCAGAGCTCCGCCCACCGCAGAGAAATGGGAAAAGAAACAGATGAGGCCAGAGTCAGTTGTCGCGTTGCTCGCCGAGCCCAGCCGGCTTCAGGTGTTTTCCGCGGTCGTCCTCGGAGCGACGTCGCTGCCGTCCGCGGCCCGGGCGGCCGGCGTCTCCGTCAAGGAGGCGGCCGTGGCCGTGCGGCGACTGACCGACGGCGGTCTCGTGGCGGAGACCGACGGCGAACTCCACGCCCTGACCGAGCACTTCAAGGACATCGTCCGCACCACCCGTCCGCCCGCCGAGGAGCCGGAGAGCCATGGCTACGAGAACGACGAGGTGGAGTCGCTGCTGCGGACATTCGTACGGAACGACCGGCTGATCCGCCTCCCGTCCCAGTGGGTGCGCCGCCGTGTGGTGCTGCAGCACCACACCCACCGTACCTTCAAGGACGGCACGACCTACGACGAGCGCACCGTGAACGAGAAGTTGAAGGTGTGGTGCGAGGGCGTCGGCACCGACCATGTGACCGTGCGGCGCTACCTGGTGGACCTGTGCCTGCTCGGCCGCGAGGGCGGCCGCTACTGGCTCCGGACGGACATCCAACCCGCGCTCTGAACCGCCGGAACGGCGATCGAGGGGCCCGCTTCGGTGGGCCCCTCGATCGTGTGCGGGGACACCGGGACAACTGCCTCATCAATGCCTGCCCGAGTGCCGGAACCACCCCGGAAATCAGGGATACCGTCGATCGACGCCGGGTCCGGACCCTCGATCGGCATTCTCGGAGACAGTCGGCGCCATGAAATTCGGAACCTTGCCACAGAGGCATCGTGACGGGATTTCCAGGAATGCGAGGACGTGCCGCCCCATATTCGTCCGGCATTCCATTTCCATGGCCCGTCGTACGTCGCGAACAGAGGAGAAACAGTGATCCCGTTGTCCTATGCGCAGCAGCGGTTGTGGTTTCCGAACCGGCTGGAGGGGCCCAACGCGACCTTCAACGCGCCACTGATGCTGCGGCTCGGCGGCGCGCTGGACCGCCCGGCCCTGTGCATGGCATGGCGGGACGTCCTGCGGCGCCACGAGAGTCTGCGCATGTTCGACTACCAGCGGCTCGCGGCCGTCGCCGGCGACAGCTGGCGCAGCTGGCGCGGCACCTGGGAGGCAGACAACGACAGGATTTCGGCCCGGATGCGCCGCGACAGCGTGGCCGAGTACCGCCTGATGGGTGTCGTCGTCCTCGCCGCCACCGGTCTGACCCTGCTCGGCCACGGCGCTCTCGTCCTCCAGCTGTGGCTGCTGCCGATGCTGCTGGTCTCGACCCCGCTGCACTTCCTCGTCGAGCTGCCCGAGCACATCCGCTGCGACAACGACACCGCTGACGTCCTGCGCAACACCCGCTCCATCAGCGGTAGTTGGTTCAGCACCTGGTACACCAACGGAAACAACCTGCACATCGAGCACCACGCCGCCATGACGGTCCCGATCAACCGGCTGCCCGAACGGCACGACGAGGTCCTGCGGTTCGCCAAGCACACCGAACGCAGCTACTGGGCCTTCTACGGCGGTGTCCTCCGCGAGGTCGTCACCCACACCCGGCGCCGCGGCTCCACCAGGATCGCCGGAACGGACCCGCGATGACCGCCGGGCTGCTCCACGATCTCGTGCGGAGCCCCGAGGAGACCGGGGCCGGCGCGCCCGCCGTGGTCAGCGCGGACGGCGAACTCAGCTATGGCGCCCTGTGGCAGCGCATCGCCGTGACGGCGGAGCTGCTGACCGCGCGGGGCGTCGGGCCGGGAGACGCGGTCGGCCTCTTCTCCTTCCGCTCCGCCGACTATGTGACGTCCCTGCTCGCGGTGCTGGCCGTCGGCGCGGTCGCGGTACCGCTCGACCCGGAGTACCCGGCCGAGCGCATCGACCACGTTCTCGCCGCGGCAGACCCCCGGCTCGTGCTGCGCGGCAGCGGCGGCCGTCACCCCGACGAGACGCTGCGGCCCGACCGCTGGGCCGACGTCGGCGACCTGCCCGGCGCGGGCACCGAGCTCCACTCCCGTCCCGCACTCGGCCCGGGAGGCACCGCGCCCGTCGTCGCCGCCCACGAGCAGCCCGCGCTCATCCTCTTCACCTCCGGCTCGACCGGCACCCCCAAGGGCGTCCGCCTGCACCACGGCGGACTCGTCAACCGCCTGGAGCGGGGGCTGAACCAGTACCACTTCGACGCGACGGACCGGGTGCTGCACAAGGCGTCGATCGCCTTCGACGCGTCCCTGCACGAGATCTTCTCGCCGCTGATGGCCGGCGGCACCCTCGTCATCGCCCCACCCGGGATGCAGTACGACAGCCTGGGCCTGGTCCGGCTGATGCAACTCCAGGACTGCCTCGACCTGCGGCTGCTGTTCTGCGGCGGCGAGGCCCTGACTCCACATGGAAGGGTCATACCCGACACCCAGGACGCATGAGCTATCATTCATATGGACATGGCTTTCATTTCCATCTAGCGTTTGGCGGCAGCGACTCAGCACCCACGCTGGAGGTGAAACCGCTGTGCGCACCCCCATCGCCCGACAGCGACCGACCCGTCAGCGCTCGGCTCTCCTGGAAGCCCTCGCGAACTGCCGTGACTTCGTCTCCGCGCAGGACCTGCACACCCGCATGACAGACGACGGGACCCGGATCGGCCTGACCACCGTCTACCGGGCGCTGCGTGACCTGGAGGCAGCGGGCGAAGTCGATGTCGCTCAAGCCGCAGCCGGGGAACGGCTCTACAGATGGCGGCCCGACACCGGGCACCGCCACTACCTCATCTGCCGCGCTTGCGGCTTCAGCCGCCCGGTGGACTCCGAAGTCGTCGAGGAGTGGGCGGGACAGATCGCCGCCGACTCCGGATTCGCCGGGGTGGAGCACGTCGTCGAACTCACCGGCGTCTGCGACGGCTGCCAACCCGCCGTCGATTGAGGAGAACTACCGCCATGCCCCTGGGATTCAGGGCCGGAAACCCCGCAACACCGAACCCCCGACTGCGCGAACTGAAGGAGACCCTACGCACCCTGCTGGATCTCGACGAGGACACCGCCGTCGTCATCCGCCAACTCACGTGTACCGAACCGGGCTGCCCGCCGCTGGAGACGGTCGTCGCCGTCCTCCCGATGAACGGCCCGGCCCGCCGCTGGACCCTGCACCAGCCCCCCGACGAGATCACGGAGGACGGCCTCAGGGCCGTCCTGCTCACCACCGCCCCCGAAGGAGCCCACTCCGCATGACTGCCCCCACCCCCGTGGACGGCCGCGTCCCCGTCACCGTCCTCACCGGCTTCCTCGGCTCCGGCAAGACCACCCTGCTCAACCGCATCCTCACCGAGCACCACGGCCTCAGGATCGCCGTCATCGAGAACGAGTTCGGCGAGATCGGTATCGACGACGCCCTCGTGCTCGACGCCGAGGAAGAGATCTTCGAGATGAACAACGGCTGCATCTGCTGCACCGTCCGCGGAGACCTCATCCGCATCCTCGGCGCGCTGATGCGCCGCCGCGAGAAGTTCGACCACATCCTCATCGAGACCACCGGCCTCGCCGACCCCGCACCCGTGGCCCAGACCTTCTTCATGGACGACGAGATCGCCGGCCAGCTGCGCCTGGACGCCATCGTCACCCTCGTCGACGCCGCCCACGTCCTCCAGCATCTCGACGAGGTCAAGCCGGAAGGCGTGGAGAACGAGGCCGTGGAACAGATCGCCTTCGCCGACCGCATCGTGCTCAACAAGACCGACCTGGTCGACGAGGCGACAATCACCGAGGTCGAGAAGCGGGTGAAGGCGATCAACACGCCGGTGCAGATCCTGCGCGCCAGGAACGCCGAAGTCGACCTAGAGCAGATCCTCGACGTCGGCGCCTTCGACCTCGACCGGGTGCTGAAGGACGACCCGTCGTTCCTCACCGAGACCGAGCACCAGCACGACACCACCGTCACCTCGGTCGGCATCGAGGTGCCCGGCGAGGTCGACGACGCCCGCCTCAACGCCTGGCTCGGCAACCTGCTGCGCACCAAGGGCGCCGACATCTTCCGCTCCAAGGGCATCCTCGCGATCGCCGGTTCGAGCAGGCAGTACGTCTTCCAGGGCGTCCACATGCTGCTCATGGGCGAGGAGGGCGCCCAGTGGCGGGCCGACGAGCCGCGCCGCAACCGGCTGGTCTTCATCGGCCGCAACCTCGACCGCGACGAACTGGAGCGCGGCTTCACCGACTGCCTCGCCACCGCGGGAGCAGCCGCGTGAGCCTCACCGCAGCCGACCAGGCGCTGTCCATCGCCTGGGAGATCACCGTCGACGACGCACCCGTCGCGCTCAGCGCACGTGGCGACCTCGTGGCCGTCGCCGGAGCCGAGGGCACGGTACGGGTCCTGGACGCGGCGATGGGCGCCGAGATGGGGGCACTTGAGCTTCCTGGCGGCGCCCTGAAGGTCGAACTCTCCTCCACTGCCGTGCACTTGGCGGTCACCGGACCCCTGGGGTACGCGCTGTGGCGCCGGTCGGACGGACGCGTCCATGTCCGCGAGTCCGGTGCCTGGGCGTCGTCCGCCGCCTGGGCCGACGACGAACGCGTGGCCGTCGCCTCCGGGCGGGTCGCGGTCGTACGGGACGCGGACGGTGGCGAGTTGTGGCGTACGGAGCGCGCCGCGTCCACCGTCTCCGACCTGGCGTGGCTGCGCCAGGGGCGGCGGTTGGCGGTTGCCGCGTACGGTGCCGTGCGCGGACATGAGAGGCACACGCCCCAGCCGGTGGTGACCTACCCCTACGTCGGCTCGCACCTCGCGCTCGCTGTCGCCCCCACCGGCAAGTGGATCTGCAGCGGCAACCAGGACGCCTCCATTCATATCTGGCGCACGCGGGACGGCAGCGAACTGACCATGTCCGGCTACCCGGAGAAGGTCTCCCGCCTCGCCTTCGACGACACCGGACGCTGGCTCGCCGCCGACGGCGCCCCCGATCTGACGGTCTGGGACTTCTCCGGCAAGGGCCCAGCCGGCACCGCACCGCGTCAACTGCGCTGCCACGAGACGATCACCGCGCTCGCCTGGCGGCCGGGCTCGGGCGGGCATCTCGCCAGCGGCGGTCACAACGGCACGGTCGCGCTCTGGTACGCCACCGCCGGACAGCCCGCCAACCGGCTGCGGCCCGTGCGCGTACTGGACGACGTGGGCTCGTCCGTCGCCGCGGTGGCCTGGGCGGGGCCGCATCTGCTGGTCACCGCGTACCGCGACGGACACGTCCGCGCCTATACCGTGCCCTCGCCGGCGGCACTGTGAACCGGTCGGTGATCCGAGCGGCCAACCGGCCGTGCACGCTGGCCGTGTGCCGAGGCTGCTGCTGCGGAAATCCACGCAAGTACCCCGGCACCGACCACGCCTGGCAGCTGGACCGGCTGCGGGCCGGCGCCGCCGAGCACGGCTTCCAGGTCCGTACGACAGACTGCCTGGGCCCCTGCGACCAGGCCAACGTCATCGTCGTCCAGCCATCCGCCGCCGGACGCCGGGCCGGTGGCCGAGCGGTCTGGGTCGGCTTCGCCATGGACGACGACTGCACCGGCGACCTGCTGGACTGGGCCGCCGCGGGCGGACCCGGCCTCGCCGCTCCCCCACCCGCACTGGAGCTGCAGATCGTCCGCCCGCCGCGCGAGGCCCGAGCCCGTGCACGCCGCTGAGCCCGTACGCCCCGACGGGGATGTGGGCGGCCGTGACGTCATCGCGGCCGCCCGCCTCGACGAGGTCACCGCGGCCTCCGTCGCCACCACGCTCCAGGCCCTGGCCACCCCCTCACGGCTGCTGATCCTCACCACTCTGCGCCACGCCGCGTATTCGGTCACCGAACTCGCCGCCGCCATCGGCATGGAGCAGTCAGCGGTCTCCCACCAACTGCGGCTGCTGCGCGCCCTGGGCCTGGTCACCGGGCAACGCGACGGCCGCCGCATCGTCTACCGCCTCTACGACGACCACGTCGCCCAACTCCTCGACCAGGCCGTCCACCACATCGAGCACCTGCGCCTCGACCTGCGCGATCCCCGCTGAGCCGCGAACCGACCCGCCCCGCGCCGACCGGGCCGCAGCGACAGCAGCAGCAGCGCCAGTACGATCACGGCCGCCACAAGACCGAGGACGGCCTGCGCCGCGGTGAAGAACTCGAGGACGCCGTTGCCCTCGTCGGTGTGTTGCGGCATGTACGGCTGGTCAGCGACGTACAGCAGCCCGTCCCACCGGCGGCGCATGGTGGCGGCGACGGCGTACGCAAGGCGTGCCGGCACGCAGAGGCGCTGCGGAAGAGCTGGACCAGGGCCAGACCCGCGAGGAGGTACAACGCCGCCATGGCCAGCGGGTTGTGGTGCCAGGCGGGCAGGAGTGCCTGGACGGCGGCCAGGGCGCGCACGCCGCGAGCACCATCGCCGCGATTCCGAGCGCCGTGCAGGACAGGGACGAGTGCGACGTGGCTTGGTGCAGTCCGGCGGCCAGGGGTACGGCCGCCAGGGCAAGGCCGACCGCGCGGCCGGCGGTGCCGCTGCGGTGCGGGCGAGTGCGATGGGGCCAGGTCAGGTCCGACAATCATGGCGCACCTCGTGCGAGCCCTGGTGCGAATGCGGCATTCCGGCCCACAGTCGCGTCACGAGGACGCGAGCGGAGCGTCGCGCAGGCGGCCGTCACGCTCGGATGATCGACTGACGAAATACCGGACGAGTCGTCTCTTTGCGGATCCGGCCTCCGGGCGAAGTGAGCGATGCCCGATGATGGGCGGACCATGACCACTCCCAGCTCACTCCGTACGCCGTCGCACCGCGCGCCGCTTGCCGTTCTGCGGGCGGCCGTGTTCGCGGGCGTCGGGACGGTGCTCGGGGTGAGCGCGCACCAGCTGGTCGCCGAGGGGACCACGCCGTGGCGGCAGACTGCGCCGGCAGCCTTGGTGCTCTTCGGTATCGGTCTCGTCGGTACACGGCGCCCGCGTTCCCTGGCCACGGTCGTGGTGACGTGCGGGGTGGCTCAGGCGGGGCTGCATCTGTGGCTGATGGCCGCGCACGCGGACGCCACCGCGGCGCCCATGTCCATGCCCAGCCACACACAGCACGCCGCCCACACCCACCAGGCATGGCACGACGCGCCGGCGATGACGGCCGTACACATGGTCGCGGCCGTACTCGTCGCCGTGCTGCTGCACCGCGCGGACACCGTCTGCTGGTCACTGGCGCGCGGGCTGACGACGGCGGTCGACGCGGCCCGCGCCCGGATCGCGACGGTCCGGGCGCTGCTCGGTGACCGCCCGGCCCTGTCGGCGGATCAAGGGCTGTCGGCGCACGCCCTCGCATGGCTGGAGCGGCCGCCGCCCGACGAGGCGGTGCTCACGGGCACGGTGGTACGGAGAGGGCCTCCCCAGGCGGGGCTCACTCTCGCCACCTGACCATGCCGGGCGGTCGTTCCGATGAGCGCCGCCGTCCCGCACTCCCCCACGCCTGGAGACATCCATGTTCCATGCCATCAAGGCGAAGCACCGCACTGCACGCCGCCTGACCCTCGCGGCGGGCGCGACCACCGCCCTGCTGCTCCTCACCGCCGCTCCGGCCGCCGCCCACGTGGAGGTCGAGTCCGACAACGCCCAGGCCCTCGCCGAGAACGTCGAACTCGCCTTCGTCGCCGAGTCGGAGTCCGCCACGGCCGGCATCACCGAGCTGCGGGTGGTCCTGCCCAAGGGCATCGCGCCCACCGACGTGACGTACGGCGAGGGCCCCAAGGGCTGGAAGTTCAGCGCCACCGACGACGGCTACACCGTCAAGGGCCCGGCTGTGAAGACCGGCGAGGACGCCGAGTACTCGGTCGTCGTCCGGCAGCTCCCGGACGCGAAGGAGCTGGCGTTCAAGACGCTGCAGACGTACAGCGACGGCAAGATCGACCGCTGGATCGAGCTGAGCGAGTCCAGCGGCGGCGGCCACGGCAACGAGGCTCCCGTCCTGGAGCTGAAGGCCGCCGCACCCGGCGCGAAGCCGGTCAGCCCCTCACCCAGCGAGTCGGAGAGCCCCTCCGTCTCCCCGACCCCGACCGCCGAGGAGACGGACATCTCGCCCTCCCCGCAGGCAGCGGACACCGAGAAGGATGACGACGGCGGGCTGTCGGCGGGTGCCTGGACCGGCATCATCGCGGCGATCCTCGTCGCAGCGGCGGCCGTGGTCTTTGTGATGCGCCGCCGGGGCAGCGCCCAGCAGTAGAGCCGAGCACGCTTCAAGGGCCCTTGCACTCCGGGCGGTTCGGGGTGCAAAGGCCCTGGCATGTCAGTCGTGCGGGGCCTTCCCGCTCACCCGGTGGTCCGCGTGGCTGAGTGCCTCCACCACCAGGCGGCGCAGATGCCCGTCGCTGAGGCGGTAGTAGATGTGCCGCCCCTCGCGGCGGGTGTCCACGAGCCCGGCGAGCCGCAGCTTCGCCAGGTGCTGGCTCACCGCGGTGCGCGACGCGTCGCACCGCTCGGTGAGCGAGCCCACGTCCGACTCGCCCTGCGCGAGCAGCCACAGCAGATACAGCCGGGTGGCGTCCGACAGCATCGCGAACACCCCGGTCGCCTCGGCGAGCCGCGCGCTGTCCGGAGCGCGCAGATGCGCATCGGCCGCAAGTGAGACGGGGTGGCTTTCAGGCATGAGGTCAGCCTAGAGCCACTCGGCAAGGGCCGGGTCCAGTCGCAGCCCGCCGACTTCCAGCCATCATGTGCACAGGTGCGCACATGATGGCTACACTCGTCGAGACCCGAACGGACCAGACCGCCCGGACCGCCCCTCCCAGGAGCCGCCCGTATGCTCGCCGTCCTGCGCAACCGCACCTACCGCCACCTCTTCGCCGCCCAGGTCATCGCCCTCGTCGGCACCGGCCTCGCCACGGTGGCGCTCGGGCTGCTGGCGTATGACATCGCGGGCGCCGACGCCGGTTCGGTGCTCGGCACCGCGCTCGCGATCAAGATGGTGGCGTACGTGGCGATCGCTCCGGCCGTCAGCGCGGTCGCCGATCGAATACCGCGCCGGGCGCTGATGGTGTCGGCCGACCTCATACGCGCCGGGGTCGCGTTGATGCTGCCTTTCGTGGACCAGGTCTGGCAGGTGTACGTCCTGGTCTTCCTGCTCCAGTCGGCCTCGGCCGCGTTCACGCCGACGTTCCAGTCCGTCATCCCGGACGTGCTGCCCGAGGAGCGCGACTACACGCGGGCCTTGTCCATGTCCCAGCTCGCCTACGACCTGGAGAACCTGTTCTCACCCGCGCTGGCGGCCGCTCTGCTGTCCGTGATCACCTACAACTGGCTGTTCGCCGGCACTGTGCTGGGCTTTCTCGCCTCGGCCGTGCTGGTGGTCTCGGCAGTTCTTCCGAAGCCCACCCTGGCCCCACGCACCGGCGGCCCCTACAGCAAGGCCACCGCGGGCACGCGCCTCTTCTTCGCCGTCCCGCAACTGCGTGCCCTGCTCGCCCTGCACCTCGCGGTCGCCTCCGCGAGCGCGATGGTGACCGTCAACTCCGTCGTCTACGTACGCGACTTCCTGGGGCTGCCGACGGGCGCGGTACCCCTCGCGCTGGGGGCGTTCGGTACCGGTTCGATGGTCGTGGCGCTCGTCCTGCCACGCATCCTGGACAGGGCCCCGGACCGGGTGGTGATGCTGCGCGGCGCACTGCTGGTCGCTGTCGTCTTCGCCGGGCTCGGCGCCATCACCTCTGTGCGGGACGGGAGTTGGCGCTGGCCCGCGCTGCTCGCCCTGTGGGCCGTATTCGGTGCCGCCTGCTCGATGGTGCTCACGCCGGCCGGGCGGCTCATCCGCCGCTCGGCACCGGCCGAGGAACGCAGGGACGCCTTCGCCGCCCAGTTCTCGCTCTCGCACAGCTGCTGGCTGCTGACGTATCCGCTGGCGGGCTGGCTCGGCGCCGAGGCCGGGCTGGGCGCAGCCGTGGTCGCCTTGGGTGCGATCGCGCTGTTCGCCTCGCTGCTGGCGGTGCGACTGTGGCCGGCGCGGGAGCCGGAGCCCGTCGCTCACGAGCACACCGACCTCCACGACGACCACCCCCATCTCGCCGATGCCACGCGGGTGGCGGACGGTTGGCGGCACAGCCACGACTACCCGGCGGACGAGTTGCACCCCGTGGCGGCCGGGCGCGTGTGACGCCGCGGGCGGTCCACTGCGCCTCAGCTGACCGTGACGGTCGTCGTCACCGTGGCCTGGTCGACGTCGGAGATGCGGACGGTCACCGACATCTCCCACTTCCCGGCCGCGGGGAGCTGGAGGTTTCCCGCCCGCCAGTAGCCGCCCACCTCCTTCATACCGGCGTCGAGCGGGCCGATGCCGCGCTCGGCGTGGGTGAACGCGATGCGCAGTTCGGGGACGGAGGAGATGCCGTTGTCGGCGGCGAAGACCACGGCCTGGAGGTCGTTGCGGCCGGTGCTCGCGGGGGTGAGCGTGATGAGAACCTTGCCGGAGCCGTTCTCGGCGCCGGTGTCGAAGGGGACTGTGCGGCTGACCCCGGTGGGCTGAGCGACCGCGGCCGTGGGCGGAGCCTCGGTTGCGGAGGTTGCTTCGGTGCGTGCGGGGGTGGTGACGGTGAGCTGAGTCGTGATCCCCAGGACCACGAGAGCGAGGACGGCTTCGACCGCGACCGAGCGTCGCAGCCGCCGGGTCGGTCCGCCGGTGTCCCCGCCGTCCCCCGCCCCCGCCGCAACAGCCCCGGCTTCGGGGTCCAGGCCCTTCTCCGCGTCCTGCGCGGACGCGGACGCCACCGCGCGCGATGCCGCCATGGCGAGTGCCGGTCGCCCCGATGCCCGCTCTGCGACCGGCTTCCGCAGCCGGGCCGTCCAGCGGCGCGAGTACGCCGCCGCTCCCAGCATGGTCACCACGACGGCCGTCTTCAGCAGCAACAGGGTGCCGAAGCGAGTGGAGACGAGAGCGTCCAAGGAGCCGATCAGCCGCCAGGACTGGTAGAGGCCCGTCACGACGAGGGCCACCACGGCGGCGAACGCGAGCCGAGAGAAGCGGGTCACCGCCTCCGCCGGCGCCCGCTCACCCTCAGGGGTACGGAAGAGAACGCCGACCAGCGCGGCCAGCCCACCCAGCCACAGCGCGACGGCCACCAGGTGCAAGGCGTCCGCCACAAGTGCGAGCGTGGTCTGCGAGCCGGCCGCGGCATGTCCGGTGGCGGCCCAAGTCCCGGCCAGCGCCACGGCGATCAGCGCGCCGACCCCGATCAGCCCTGGCCGACTCCTGCTCGGCGGCGGCCGGTTCCCCGTGTCGGACCCGTCGGCCTCGTCGCCGTCGGGACGGAACGCGGAGCCTGCGAGTACGGCCAGGAAGAGACCGGCGCCGCCGAGCAGCAGGAGCCGTACGAACAGGGCCGAGCCCGGCCCGGTGTCGAGGGTCGCGCGCAGGGCGGTCAGGTCGACGGCCTGACCGAGCCCCTCGCCGGAGGTGTAGGGAGCGCGCAGCAACAGCAGGGCGAGGCCGGACAGGAGCAGGGCCGACCAGCCGGCCTGGAGCAGCCGTCGCAGCCGGGGCCGAGAGGCGCCGCCCGGCCAGCACACCAGCAGGAACGCGCCGACGCCGACCGCGAGGACGTAACCGAGGTAGGCGAGGTACCGGGCGACGGAGTACAGGGTGCCCACCAGGCCCCCGCCCGGCGGCGCGTCGACATCGACGGCCTTCGTCGGCGAGGGCTTGCCCACGGAGAACACGAACGCCTCGCCGATGGGATGGCTGTCGGCGGACACCGCCCTCCACGACACCGTGTACGTGCCGTCGGCGAGACCGCTCTGCAACGCCACCCGGGCGGTTGCGGCGTCGGAACCGACGTGGTCCGTGGTTCCCGTGTCCACACGGCTGCCGTCGGGCGCGTAGACCTTGATCGAGTCCTCGGCGAGCGACATCGCTTCGGTGAAGGTCATGGTGACCTGGGTGGGCGCGGACTTCAGTACCGTCTCCGCAGCCGGATCCGTCGAGCGCACCTTGGCGTGTGCGGCGGCGGGTCCCGCGCCGGCGAGCAGGAGGGTGAGGGCCGTACCCAGGAGCAGGGCGAGGGCTGCCACTCGGCGACCCGGACGACGAGCTGGCCTGAGGCTCAAGGGCCTGCCTCCTCAGGTGTCGGTGCGGTACTGCTGTCGGGGTGCGACGCTCGTGATGTCGTACGGCGGACCTGGCGGCCTCGTTCACCGGGCCGGGCCGGCCACGGCGCCCGCGATCATCCCGAGGCCGGGTCGGTGAACGGCGCCGACGGGTATCCGGTGTCGAAGTGCATGTAGTCGGGCACCTTGATGTTCTGCCAGACCCAGCCCTCGTCGATGAACGCCCGCCAGACGACTCCGCCCTTGACGATCACACCCTTGCCCGGGACGCGTTCGGCGTACTTCGCGCCGGCGGCCGGGGACCAGCACTTGCAGCGCAGGTCCTGCCACGGGTTCTGCACCGGGTTGATGTCGACGGCCCGGCCGTTGGCGTGCGGCGACTCCTCGACCGGGGCGTTGATCTGGTTCGGGCGGCGGCAGTTGTAGGCGGCCGTGTTGTTGGCGCTCAGGCTGGCGTTGTTGTCGCCGTCGTACGCCTCGACGCCCTGCATCCGGTCTATCGGGAACTTCGCGTCGAACAGCTTGGTGAAGATCCGGGAGATGCTGGCGGTGATGTCCTCGTTGACGACGAGCACTCCGCGCTTGATCGCGCCCTCGAAGTCCCAGTAGTTGATCTCCACGCGGCGCAGTGTTGCGCGGGTGGCCGGGCAGCCCTTACGCCACATGCCCGACTCCACCATGCGTTGCCACTGCTCGACGGTGACCTCCTTGGTCACGGGGGCCGCGGACGGTGAGGGCGGTGTGCTGGGGCTGGAACTCGGTGAGGATTTCTGGTCGGGCAACTGGGCCGGGGGTGCGTCGGGACTGCCGCAGCCGGTGACCGCCAGCGCCAGGCTGAGCAGGAGGGCGGCGGAGACTCGGTGGGTGCGGCGTGGGGCTCTTGGAGATGTGCTCCGTCGCACCGTCGGCCGAGGGCTCCGCAACACTGGCGATGAGCGGTCCGGACCCCGCCGAGCGCATCCGCCGCCTCCTTGCCGCCCGCCCGGGACAGGGCCGCCGTCTGCTGCCCGTCCTGATCGGCTGCGCCACGGCGGCCGTGCTCGTACTGCCGACCGTCATGGTGCTCGGCCCTGCGTTCGCCGTCGCGGACACCGCCCACTGCCTGGAGCGGTGCCCGCGGTGACCTCCAGGAGCAGACAGCAAGAGCACCGCTGAGCGCAGCGGTCCCGCCTACCCCGGCGCCGGAACAGGCGTCGGCCGCGCCGCGAGACACCCGGTGCGGTGCAGCCACTCCACCGAGCCCGCACACACCAGCCCGGTGACCGCCAGCGCCACCCACGGCAGCCAGCGCACCCCGGTGTCGAACAGCGCCCCCACCGCCAGGTTCCCCAGCGAGATCGCGATGCCGGAGGCCGTGTTGTAGGCGCCGTAGTATGTCGCGACCAGCCGGTCGCCGGAGAGCCGTACGACGGTGTCCATCTCGAACGGGTAGAGCAGCGCCCCGCCCCAGGCCAGCAGCGCGGCGCACACCGTCAGGGCGGCGACCCCGACCACGGCGTCGTACGACCTGGGCAGCAACGGCAGGAAGGCCACCCCCATCACCACCAGCCCGTACACGATGGCCCGCGGCCCGGACAGGTTCTGCTTCGCCCAGGCCGTCAGCTTCAGTTGGCCCGACAGCGCGGCCAGCGCCGAGACCGCGAAGACCGCTCCCGTCACCAACCCGGCCCGCTCGCCGAAGAGTTCGCGGGCGCGCAGTGGCAGAGCGAGGTAGACCTGGAAGGCCAGGACGTACGAGCCCGACATCGCGGCGGCGAAGAGCAGGAAGGGCCGGTTGGCGGCGATGGTGCGCCAGTCGGCGGCCACCGAGCGCCAGGCGGGCTCGGCGCCCCGGTCCTTCGGCGGGCGGGTCGGCAGGGCGCGGGCCTGGAGGACTGCCAGCGCCCCGAAGATGAGTGCCGCGACCCTGCACACCACGCTGAAGTCCCAAGTCAGCAGCGCGAGTCCGGCGAGCGGGCCGACGAGGATGCCCGCCTGGTAGAAGACGTTGAAGGCGGCGAACGCCTCCACGCGCCGCTCTTCTCCGGCCTCCGCCGCCAGATACGCCCGCACCGCCGGATTGAACAGCGCCCCGGCCAGGCCCGTCAGGGCCGAAGCGACGATCAGCGCGGGCAGGCTGCCCGCCACCGCGAGCAGCCCGAAGGCAACCGTCCGCAGGGCACACCCGGCGAGGATCATCGGCTTGCAGCCGTAGCGGTCGGCGAGACTGCCGCCGATGAGGAACATGCCCTGCTGGGAGAGGTTGCGCACGCCGAGCACCAGGCCGACCGTCCAGGCGGCGAGTCCGAGGCCGTGGGACAGGTGGTCGGCGAGGTAGGGCATGAGCATGTAGAAGCCGAGGTTGATGGCGAACTGGTTGATCATCAGCAGCCGAGCCGGACGGTCGAAGGAGGCCACCTGGGCCCGCAGCCGCCTCATCGCGCGCCCGCCTTCCGTGCGGCTGCCTCGCGGCCCAGGGGATCCCGCACCCGGCTGCATCGCGTCCACGCGGTCACGACGCACTCGTCCGGCGCGGCGATCTCGTCGGGTTCCGGCGGAGGTTCATGGCCGAGGAGGTCGTGTGCGCGGCACCACGCGTCGTTGTAGACGGTCTCCAGGTAGCGGTGCGGGCCGTCCGGGAAGACCGCGACGATCCGGGTGCCGACGGGATACGTCCGTGCCACCCACCCGGCCACCAGTGCCACCGCCCCGACGCTCCAGCCGCCGGACGCGTAGTGCCGGCGGGCCAGCTGTCGGCAGGCCCACACCGCCTCGGCCGGCGCCATCCAGTGGACCTCGGCGAAGGCTTCGTAGTCGACGTTCGACGGGTGGATACTCGATCCCAGACCGCGCATCAGGCGCGGCGCCGCAGGCTGTCCGAAGATCGTCGAGCCGACCGTGTCCACGCCGATCAGTTTCACCTCGGGCCACGATTTACGCAGCCCCGCCGTGATGCCGGCCGAGTGTCCGCCCGTGCCCACCGCCGCCACCAGGACGTCGATGCGGCCGAGTTGGGCGATGAGCTCGGCGGCCAGCGGCCGGTAGGCGGCGGTGTTGTCGGGGTTGTGGTACTGGTCCGGGCAGTACGCGTCCGGGGCGTCGGCCAGGAGTTCGGCGACGCGTTCGCGGCGGGCCTGCTGCCAGCCGCCGTCGGGATGCGGGGCGGCGACCTTCTCGACGTGCGCGCCGAGTGCGCTCAGCAGCCGGACCATCGACGACTCCATGCCGTGGTCGGTGACGACGATGACGGGATGGCCGTACGTCAGCCCGGCCAGGGCGAGTCCGAGGCCGAGGGTGCCGCTGGAGGACTCGATGATCGGCGCCCCCGGCGTGAGATCACCGCGGCGCCGTGCCTCGCGGATCATGTGCCCGGGGCGGTCCTTGATGCCGCCGGGGTTGGTGCCTTCCAGCTTGGCGTGGAAGCCGCGGCCCTGGGGAGCGAACGGCTCGTCGATCCACAGGACCGGGGTGTTGCCCACCAGGTGGGCCGGACGGCGGGCGATCGGGGGTACGGGGGCGTCGGCCCCGACGGGGACGAGGGATGCGAGCAGGGTGGGGTCCATGAAGGTACGGCTCCTTCGCACCCGCTGGTCGGGCGGGCGCGGTGCTGGCGGTGCAAGGGCGCGCGGGCACGCCGGACCGCGGGCCAGCGCCGCTTTTTGGCGGCGTGGCCCCGATCAGGGCGTGCGGGTCGGGCCTACTGACGCCAGACGCAGTGCCGTGCACATGCGGAGCGGCCGCTTGAGAGCTCTGGAACACCAGCCTCTGGGCCGGTGTGGCTGAGCGATGACCTCGCGGCGAGCCGGCTGGTGACGGGCTCGTCGATCTGCGGGGTGCGGACCGGACCGTCGGCGGAGGAACGGACCCGGTCCACCGCATGCTCGACGGTGTCCTCGACGTATTCGTGATCGTGGCCGTGATCGTGGTCGGATCCAACCGCCTCCAGCGGGACGACCGACTGCGCCACACCCACGGCGGTGAGCGGCTGGTGCGGGCCGAGGAAGCCCGGCCCGTGCACCACGCCCAGCAAGTGGGGCGCAACCAGCAGGATCAGCCCGATGAGCAGCACGGATGGCGCGGGACGCTGAGCGCGGCTGCCGGCCATCACGGAGATCACGCGCGCAGCGTAATCAATCAGCTACGCACGATCAGCGCGCGACGCGCAGCCCTTGCCCGCCGGCCCCATCCGGCTCAGAGCCGCTGAATGCCCCAGTAGGCGGCGACGAGCACGACGATCACTGCCGCCACCACTCCGGCGGCCAGGCCGACACGACGCATCCACAGGCTCACACGCTCCTGATTCCCACCGGAGACGGCCCCATGCCGCATTCCGCACCGAGGATGAGTCGCCGCAGGGCTGGGAACGCGGTCCCGTGAGGGCCTCCGAGGAGGAAAGACCATGGGTCCACAAGGGCGAGCACTTCCCGCCGCCGTCGCGGCTGCCGTACTCCTCGCAGTCACCGCCGCATGCACGGACGACGAACCCCAGCCCCCGCCGCTGACCCCCGCGTCGCCCGGTACGCCGACGCGGACACTGCCTCCCACCACCTCTCAGGCCCCGACCCCGACCGCCAGCGCCCCCGAGGAACCGGCCGAGGCCGAGGAGGAGGTCCGCGAAGCCTGGGCGCGCTTCTTCAGTCCCGAAACCTCGGTCGAAGACCGGGCGGACGTCGCGGAGGACGGCGACTTGTACCAGCTCATGATCGAGGCACTCGCCAAGGACCCGAAGACCCGTGCGCTGCGGGTACGCGTCGATTCGGTGACCTTCACCTCCGACCTGCACGCACGGGTCGGCTACACCCTGTTCTCCGGCGACAGGAAGGTCGGGCCGGACAGCCCGGGGGCGTCCGTACTCCAGGACGACACCTGGAAGGTCTCCGCGAAGACCGTGTGCTCCCTGACGAAGTACGGCAAGGACGTCCCCCCGGCCCCGATCTGCTGACGGCCTCGACCACTCACCGCTTCTCGTAGGAACAGACGGAGCTGGAGGGCCAGTTGGCGGCCATGACGCTGGACACGCTGACTGGCCCCTGAGTCACAGCTCCTTGATCCTGATGTTCCGGAACCCGACCATCCCGGTGTGCGCCTGCAGTCCGATGAAGCCCGATGCCGGGTCGGCGGTCGCGGGCTTGCCGCGCCAGGCGTCGGTGTTGGTGAACACCGTGGTCTGGGCGCCGTTCAGGCGGATCGTGTAGGTGTCGCCGCTGACTTCGATCTCGCAGTCCGTCCACTGGCCTGCCACCAGCGGTGCCGGCCGCTGGTAGGACTGGCCACCGGGGACGCCCCCGGTCTCGATGTCGTAGATCGCGCCGGTGCGGTGCTTGTCCAGTCCGTCGGGTGCCGCCGTGTCGTCGATCTGGACCTCGAAGCCGGTGTGGACGGCTACCCATGCCTGGTTCAGGTACGCGTGCGTCTTGGCCGGGTCGGTCCGGTCGGGGACGGGGCGGCGCGGGTCCCGGGAGCGTAGGAAGATCCCGGAGTTGTCCTGGACGGATCCGACGCGGAGCTGCAGGCGCAGGATGAAGTCGCTGAAGGGCCGGCGGGCGAAGTAGAGCAGTCCGAGTTCGCCGCCGACGGGCTGCGGGACGATGGCGCCGTCGATCAGGGCGAAGGCGCCGCCGCCGACGCCGCGCCAGAGGGCGAAGGTCTTGTCGGTGCCGTCGAAGAGGTACCGGAACCCGCTTTCAGGGGCCGTGGGCTGGGACGCGGGCACGAGATGGTCGCCGGTGCGGCGGGCGAGGGCGACGCCGGACAGCATGGGGTTCGGCGAGCCGATGGTGGGGAGCACGGCGGGGCCGACGGCGTGCAGATTGTCGCTCTCGTGCAGGCGGCCCCAGACGTCCGTGACCGAGGAGGACGGGTCCTCGCCCAGCCACAGGGTGCCGCTCTCGTGGTGCGTGGAGGAGAGGGTGCCCCGGCGGGCGCGTGGACTTGCCTGCCCCGGACGGCCCGACCAGCACCGTGCACGCACCGGCGGGCAACCGGTGGGTCACGTCGTCGAGCAACAGCGCGGAGGAGCGCCGCGCGGGCACCCCCTTCAAGGCGAGGACAGGGCGCGGCTCCCCGGAGATTGACACAGATCAGCTTCCCGTCAGCCCGGCAAACGCCGCTACCAGGCCGAGGCCGGCGCACACGCCCAGCGTGCGCAGGACGCTCCAGCGCAGCCGGAAGATCAGAGCGACGGCGACCAGCGCGATGCCGAGGGCGACAGGGCGGAAGGTGGTGAGGTCCGGCAGCCCCACGTGCAGCGGCCCGAGGGTGCGGCTGTCGACGGTGGTGAAGAGGGTGTGCTCGGCGAAGTAGAGCGCCAGGTTGGCGATGACGCCGACGACGGCCGCCGTGATGCCGCTGAGGGCGGCGGAGACGTGAGGGTTGCCGCGCAGCCGCTCGATGTAGGGAGCGCCCAGGAAGATGAACAGGAAGCACGGCACGAAGGTGACCCAAGTGGTCAGCAGCGCGCCGAGCAGAGCGGCCGCCCACGGGTCGAGGGAGCCCGGGTCCCGGTAGGCGCCGAGGAACGCGACGAACTGCACCACCATGATCAGCGGCCCCGGCGTGGTCTCGGCCAGCGCAAGCCCCCGCACCATCTCGCCGGCGCTGAGCCAGCCGTACGTCTGCACGGCCTGCTGGGCGACGTAGGCGAGGACGGCGTAGGCACCGCCGAAGGTGACCAGGGCGGTGCCGGAGAAGAACAGTCCCTGGGTGGTGAAGACGCTGCCTGTGCCGGTCAGTACGGCCACGGCGGCCACCGGGACGGCCCACAGCAGCAGGCCCGCCAGCAGGATGCGCGCGGTACGGCGGCGGCTCGGGCGCTCGTGGTGCAGGGCGTCGTCGGGAATCAGCGGCGCCGGGCCGTCGTCGCCGGAGCCGTGCGCGGCGGGCTTGAAGACGGCGGGCGCCCAGCGGGCGATGAGCCATCCGGCCGCCCCGGCGGCGACGATCACCACGGGAAACGGCACCTGGAACAGGGCCAACGCCGCGAAGGAGGCCACCGCGAGACCCACCAGCAGCGGGTGCGTCAGCGAACGGCGGCCGACCCGCCACACGGCCTGCGCGACGATGGCGACCACGGCCGGGGCGAGCCCGGCGAACAGACCGGTGACCGCGGCGGTCGTACCGAAGCCGACGTAGAGGGCGGACAGCGCGAGCAGCGCCACGACACCCGGCAGTACGAAGAGGGTGCCGGCGGCCAGGCCGCCCCGGGTGCCGTTGAGCAGCCAGCCGGTGTAGATCGCCAGCTGCTGGGCCTCCGGTCCGGGCAGCACCATGCAGTAGCTGAGCGCGTGGTTGAAGCGCTGCTGGCCGATCCAGCGCTTCTCCTCCACGAGCGTCCGCTGCATCACGGCGATCTGTCCCGCCGGGCCGCCGAAGGTCTGCAGCGAAATGGCGAACCAGGTCCGCAGGGCCTCGCGGAACGGTATGAGATCGCCCCGGTCGGGCTCGACCTGCGACATCTGCGAGGTCGGGCGGTCAGTGGCGGTCATCCGCGGAGGTCTCCGTCCATGCGGCAGCAACAAAGTGCAACCATGGTTACCTCGCAATGCCGTGAGGCGGAAGGCAAGAAGGTACCGGTGAAGGTGAACAGTTCATTGCAGCGGCCGACCACGACGGAACCGCGCCCGAGCCGTACCCTCCGGGCGTTGGGAAACCACCGGCACCCAGGACTCTCCACGTGACCGACCACGACAGCCCGCCCCCTCCGGCACCCAGCGCTCCGAGCCAATGGGTGCTGCTCTCCTACCGCCTGCCGCGCGAACCCTCGACACCGCGCATCACCGTCTGGCGCAAGCTCAAGCGGCTCGGCGTCGCCCAGATCAGCGACGGTCTCATCGCGCTGCCCGCCGACGCCCGCACGCGCGAGCAACTGGAGTGGATCGCCGAGGAGATCACCGACTTCGGGGGCACCGCCACCCTGTGGATCGCCCACCCGGCCGCACGCGCCGAGGAACGCAGCCTCGCCCAGGCCATGGCCGACGCACGCGCCGCGGAATACGAGGCGGTGCGCATCCAGGCCGAAGAAGCGCGCCAACAGCCGGACGACGAACGCCAACGCGCTCTGCGCCGGCTCCGCGCCGAGCTTCGCCGCATCAGCCGCCGCGACTACTTCCCCCCACCGCAGCGCCGCGCCGCCGAGACCGCGGTGCAGGCACTGAACCCCGCCAACACGAAACCCCCCGCCCCCGAGGAGAACTCCGCATGAAGTGGGCCACCCGCGCCGGCATCCACATCGACCGCGCCGCCTGTGCCTGGCTGCTCCGCCGCTTCATCGATCCCGATGCCGAGTTCGTCTTCGTCACCGACCCGGCCGAAGTCCCCGCCGACGCCACCCCCTTCGACATGCGCGGCGTCGAACTCGGCCACCACCACGGCGACTGCAGCTTCGAAACCATCCTGCGCCGCTACGACCTCACCACCGACCCCGCCCTCAGTCGCATCGCCGAGATCGTCCACGAGCCCGACCTGGACGACGAACGCTTCGACGCCCCCGAGGCCCCCGGCCTGGACGTCGTCCTGCGCGGCCTGTCCATGATCGGCGACGACGAGCACACCATGGCCGTCACCAAGCCGGTCTTCGACGGACTGTACGAGTACTACCGACGCGCCACACTGCTGGGTCGCGAACCGGCCTGACGGCTCAATGAGCCTTTTCAGCGTTGCCGCTCAAGGGTGAGGACGGCTTTGGCGATTGACGACACTCGATTCGGGCTGCACCGGGACCTGCGGAAGATCCCCACGACTTGAGCCGTGCGACGCCGCGCTCGACCGGTGATCCCCGAGCCCCTCGGGGGTGGTCATCGGCCTGGTCGCGGGCAAGATCCTCGGCATCTTCGCCGGCACCTACCTGGCCGTCCGCTTCACCCGCGCCCAGCTCAACCGAGGGCGGATTTGGCTGCCCTGTGGTGATGTCTGGCTATCCACAGCGCTCACCCCTGGGCTGATACACGACTGAGCGGTTGCCGTGGTGCGCCTGATACGCGGGCGAGACCAGCCGGAAGACCTCTGAGCCCAGGATCGAGGCCAGACGGAACGGCCCGGTGCTGTTCCTCCGTACAAGCCCGCCGGAGTCAATGTCCGGCGGCGGACGAAACGGGAGTCACTCATGCTTAAGTGGATGAACCGCAGGACGGCCGCCGTCCTGACGACGGGGGTCGCGGCGATCGCGACCCTGGTGGCCGTCTTACCGGCGCAGGCCATCGTCGGTGGCACCGAGTCCACCCAGCCGTATTCCTTCATGGTCTCGCTTCAGTACGACGCTCCCCGCCCGGACGGGCACCGGTGCGGGGCGGTGCTCATCGCCCCGCAGTGGGCGGTGACCGCGGGCCACTGCGCCAACACCCCGACCGGCGCGACGGCGGGCGTTCCCCGCGGCTGGAAGGTCCGCGTCGGATCGCTGGACACCACCAGCGGTGGCGAAGTCGCCGAGATCGACAAGTTCTACCGGCGCCACAACAGGTACGATCCCCCCGGCGAGGACATCGCGGTGCTGCACCTGCGCAACCCGGTGCGAGCCCAGCCCGTGCGGCTCGCCGAGACCACGCCCGCCGATGGCACGCCCGTCCGCATCCTCGGCTGGGGCGCGGCTTCGGAATCCTGCGACGACTTCAACGACCCCAATTGCTTTCCCAGCAAACTGCGCGAAGCTGACACCAAGGTCGTGCCGCTCAAGCAGTGCTGGGACGACGACGGCCACACCTTGCCCTTGTGCGTCGGTCGCACCAATCCTCCCGTCGGGCCGGGGGTGACGGACTCCGGAGGACCTGCCCTGGTCCGTGTGGGCGACGAGTGGGTACTGGCCGGAACGGTCATCGGTCCCGGCGACAGGGGCGCCGACTTTCCCGACATGTACACCGATGTCGCGAAGAACGCCGGCTGGATCAACGGCATCGTGACCGGAACCGACGTGCCCCCATTCGACCCGATCCCGAACGTGGAAGGCGCGGCCAAGGTGGGCGACTGCCAAGGGTCGGTGGTGCGCGCCGCCACTGCGCGCCCCGAAGACCCGGCGTTGGCGCTGACCAACGGCCACTGCGTGCCGAGCGGGCGGCCCGCGCCCGGGACAGCGGTGGTGGACCAGCCCGCCGACCTGGAGGGCCCGGTCACCATCAAAGACCCCGCCGGCTACACCCAGACCACCGCCCGCGCGACCCGGCTGGTGTACGCGACGATGACAGGCACCGACACCGCGCTGTACCGGCTGGACAAGACCTACGCTCAACTGGCTGCGGAGGGCGCCAAAGTCTTCCAGTTGTCCACCACCCCGATGCGCGTGGGTGACCAGCTCTTCATGGCCTACGAGAGCAGCCGTCCGCTGTGCACGGTGGAGGCCGTGGTGACGCACCTGCGGGAGGACGGCTACCAGCAAGACGACGCGGTGCGCTACGCCCCCAGCGACACCTGCACCAGCAAGCCCGGTTACTCCGGCACGGCGCTGCTGGCATCCGACGGGAACACGGTCATGGGCATCAACAACACCCACAACCGCGACGGCGAACAGTGCACCAACAACAACCCGTGCGAGGTCGGCCAGGACGGAGCCGTGACCGCAGTGAAGGGTCGCAGCTATGGCCAGCAGGTCTATCAGATTGCCGCCTGCCTGGCCGCGGGCTCACAGTTGGACCTGTCCCGCCCTGGCTGCGCGTTGACCGGTGCCACACCCCCACCGTCCACCACCACAACCGGCACGAGGCAGCCGTGACCACGACCGCCGACCCGATCACCAGCGACCTAGGCGGTGCCTTCAAATGATCTTCAGTAGTGGATCATGGTCGGGTGATACGTCGCCATGAACTGAGCGTTTTCAGCGGAGTCGCTCCAGGGTGAGGACGGCCGCGGCGATTGACGACATTCGATTCGGGCTGCATCGTGCTCTGTTGACGGTCTGCTGTGTTGGCGTGAGGTCGCGGCCCGGCGGGCGTCTGAGGGGCGTGGTCACCCACGGCCCGGCTCCCATGTAGGCGCGGTCGGCGAGGACTGGAACGCCCTGACGTTCGCAGATCCGGATGATCCGGTGGGTGCGGGCCGCGGTCAAGTCGTGCGCGCGGCCGGGCAGTGCGGGTGAGATCCACAGCAGCCGGCCACACGGATCGGTCACCAGTTGCACGTTGACGCCATGTCGGCGGTGTTTGGCGGAGTAGTCGGCCCGGCCGTTGCCCAGGCGGTCGCACTCCGCGAGAGTGCCGTCGAGCAGGACGTAGTCGGGGTCGGTCTCGCGCAGCACCTTGAGCAGGCCCGGTGCACGCTCTGCCAGCAGGCTGATCACTGCGGTGGTGTAGGCGTGAGCGGTGCCCACCGAAATGCCGAAGCCGGCCGCGATCTGGGCGAGCGTGTCGTGCTTACGCAGGTACGTCAGAGCTATGAGCATCGTGACCCACTCGACCAGGGCGTGCGGCAGGTCGAGTGCGGCAGAATACGGAACCAACGGGGCTCCTGTGCCTGTGGGTTGAGACTTCGAACACCTCCCCCAACGGCACGGGAGCCTCGTGCGTTGCGCACCCCGTCGGCGTCACCCGATCGGTGACCGCGCTGAAAACGCTCAATGACCCGACGCCCGTCCTCTGTCAGGAGATTGAAGACGTCGGACGGATGCAGATCCGCTTCGGCCTCGGAGCCGCGAAGAAGGCGCGGGGAGGCCGTTCGCCCGTGCACCTCCCACTCGCCGCGTTCTGGACATCGCACGGGAAAAAACCAGGGGCACGACCCCAGTCACCCACTACACATTGAAGCGGAACTCCACCACGTCCCCGTCCTGCATGACGTAGTCCTTGCCCTCCATCCGCGCCTTCCCCTTCGCACGGGCCTCCGCGACCGAACCAGTCTCCACCAGGTCGGCGAAGGAGATGACCTCGGCCTTGATGAAGCCCTTCTGGAAGTCGGTGTGGATGACGCCGGCGGCCTCGGGGGCGGTGGCGCCCTTCTTGATGGTCCAGGCGCGGGATTCCTTGGGGCCGGCCGTCAAGTACGTCTGCAGGCCGAGGGTGTTGAAGCCGACGCGGGCGAGGGTGGCGAGGCCGGGCTCCTCGGCGCCGACCGACTCCAGCAGCTCCATCGCGTCCTCCTCGTCCAGCTCGGCGAGGTCCGCCTCCAGCTTGGCGTTGAGGAAGATCGCCTCGGCGGGAGCGACCAGGGCGCGCTGCTCGTTCTTGAAGTCCTCGTCCACCAGCTCGTCCTCGTCGACGTTGAAGACGTAGAGGAAGGGCTTGGTGGTCAGAAGGTGCAGGTCGTGCAGGAGCTCCGCGCGCTCGCCGCCCTGGACGAGGCCCTGGGAGAAGAGGGTGTCGCCCTTGTCCAGGATCTCCTTGGCGGCCTCGATCGCGGCGACCTTCGGCGCTACGTCCTTCTTGATCCGCGACTCCTTCTGGAGCCGGGGAAGGACCTTCTCGATGGTCTGGAGGTCCGCCAGGATCAGCTCGGTGTTGATCGTCTCGATGTCGTCCTTGGGCGAGACCTTGCCGTCGACGTGGACGACGTTCTCGTCCTTGAAGGCACGGATCACCTGGCAGATCGCGTCGGACTCACGGATGTTCGCGAGGAACTTGTTGCCCAGGCCCTCGCCCTCGCTCGCGCCGCGCACGATGCCCGCGATGTCGACGAAGTCGACGGTCGCCGGGAGGATGCGCTGAGAGGAGAAGATCTCGGCCAATTTCGCGAGCCGGGCGTCGGGCACGCCGACCACGCCCACGTTGGGCTCGATCGTGGCGAACGGGTAGTTGGCCGCCAGCACGTCGTTCTTGGTCAGGGCGTTGAACAGGGTCGACTTGCCGACATTCGGCAGACCGACGATTCCGATCGTGAGCGACACGTTGCGACTTCCCGTACGTGAGAGGACCTGAGGGATCTGAGGGGACTGAGGCGTGGAAACCTGGGCCGATCCACCAGTCTACGGGCTGCCGAACCCCGTATCGGCGTCGTATCGAACGCTTGGCCAACGTCTGTCCAACGGCGTGTCTGACGGGCTATTCGGCACATAAACCGACCTAGGTTGGTCCGGTGGAGCAACACAGGACGCGGTCCCCCCGAGACGGAACGCCACGCGGCACACCCCGGCTGCCCCCGCAGGGCCGGGGCCCGGGCGGCCGGCCTCAGGAGCGGCCGCCGGGGGCGGGCGTACGGCGGCCCGCTCCGCCGGTGGTGCTGGCCGTGCGGCGGATCGCCCGGGCCGTGCGCCGGATGCCGAACCCCCGGCTCACCGGGCTCGGCGGCGGGCTGTTCTGCGGGGTGCTGATGCTGGCGTCCGGCTGTCTCGACTCGTTGCTGTTCGGGTCGTCGACGACGGTGTACGGCGTGCTGTTCCTGCCGGTGTGCGTGCTGACGGCGGTGTGGATCCGCAAGGCCGACCTGGTGACGGCGCCGGTCGTGGTGCCGATCGCCTTCGCCGTGGGGCTGCTGCCCGTCGCCGACGGGAGCGACGGGGCCGACGGGCGGCTGATGGGGTTCGTCACGGCGCTCGCCACCGAGGCGGGATGGCTGTACGGGGGGACGCTGATCGCCGGTGTGATCGTGACGGTGCGCAGGGTCCGCTGGGTGCGCCGCCGCCGACGGGCGTAGTGCCCTCCCGCCGGCCCTAGCCCTCCTTGGCCGCCCGCATCGCCGCTCCCACGATCCCCGCGTTGTTCTGCAGCTGCGCCGGGACCATCTCGGCCTTGATGCCCTCGATGAAGTGCAGGAACTTGCCCGACTTACGGCTGACGCCGCCGCCGATGATGAACAGCTCCGGGGAGAACAGCATCTCCACATGGGCGAGATACGCCTGGACCCGGTGGGCCCAGTGCTCCCAGGACAGGTCGTGGTCTTCCTTGGCCTTGCTGGAGGCGCGCTTCTCCGCGTCGTGCCCGTGCAGCTCCAAGTGGCCCAGCTCGGTGTTCGGGACGAGGACGCCGTCGATGAAGAGGGCGCTGCCGATGCCGGTGCCGAAGGTGAGCATGATCACCGTGCCCCGTCGGTCGCGCCCGGCGCCGAACTGCATCTCGGCGACGCCCGCCGCGTCCGCGTCGTTGATCACGGTCACCGGGAGGCCGCCGAGCCGCTCGCCCAGCAGTGCGCGCGCGTCGGTGTCGATCCAGCTCTTGTCCACGTTGGCCGCGGTGCGGATCGTCGCCCCGCCGGTGACCACGCCCGGGAAGGTGATGCCGACCGGGCCCGTCCAGCCGAAGTGGTCGACGACCTCCTTCACCCCGTCGGCCACCGTGTCGGGCGTCGCCGGATGGGGAGTGAGCACTTTCAGGCGCTCCTGAGCCAGGTCGCCCCTGTCGAGGTCCACAGGGGCGCCCTTGATCCCGGATCCACCGATGTCCACGCCGAAGATCTGCATGGCCCTACGTTACGACGGTGGACTGACGGTCACTCCCCGGAGGTGCCGGAACCGGTGCCGGCGCCGGTCCCGCTGCCCGTTTCCGTACCCGCCCCGCCGCGCTCCGCGACCAGCGTCGCCGCCTCCTCGCGCAGATCACGGCGGAGTTCCTTCGGCAGGGAGAAGGTGATGGACTCCTCGGCCGCCTTCACCAGCTCGACGTCCTCGAAGCCGTGCTGGGACAGCCACTCCAGCACCTGCTCGACGAGGATCTCGGGCACCGAGGCGCCGGAGGTGACACCCACCGTGGACACGCCCTCGAGCCACGCCTCGTCGATTTCGTCGGCGTAGTCCACGAGGTAGGCCTCGCGGGAGCCGGCGAGCTTGGCGACCTCGACGAGCCGCTTGGAGTTGGAGGAGTTCCGGGAGCCGACCACGATGACCAGCTCGGCCTGCGCGCCCATCTCCTTCACGGCGAGCTGACGGTTCTGCGTGGCGTAGCAGATGTCGTCGCTGGGCGGGGAGATGAGCTGCGGGAACTTCTCCTTGAGGGCGTCGACGGTCTCCATCGTCTCGTCGACGGAGAGCGTCGTCTGGGAGAGCCAGACGACCTTCGACTCGTCGCGCACCTCGACCTTGGCGACGTCCTCGGGACCGTCGACCAGCTGGATGTGCTCGGGGGCCTCGCCGGACGTGCCGATGACCTCTTCGTGGCCCTCGTGCCCGATCAGGAGGATGTCGTAGTCCTCGCCGGCGAACCGGACGGCTTCCTTGTGGACCTTGGTGACGAGCGGGCAGGTGGCGTCGATGGTGGCGAGCCGGCCGCGCGCCGCCTCGTCGTGGACGACGGGGGCGACGCCGTGCGCGGAGAACATCACGATGTTCCCCGGGGGGACCTCCTCCGTCCGTTCGACGAAGATGGCGCCCTTCTTCTCCAGGGTCTGCACGACGTACTTGTTGTGGACGATCTCGTGCCGGACATAGACGGGAGCCCCGTACTGCTCCAGGGCTTTCTCGACGGCGATCACGGCGCGGTCCACACCCGCGCAGTAGCCCCGGGGGGCGGCGAGCAGGACACGGCGGCCAGGCGAAGCAGTCATGCGTCCCATCGTAAGGCCGCGCTCGACACGACTGGCGAGGTGTGCTGTCGGCGGTGGCCGTTACGCTCGCGGCATGGCCTTGAACACGTCCGCGGAAACGCCGCTGCCCGTCGGTGAGGTGTCGCGGCTCATCGGGGGTTGGATCGACCGGCTCGGGGCGGTGTGGGTCGAGGGGCAGATCACACAGTTGTCGCGGCGACCGGGGGCGGGGGTCGTGTTCCTGACGTTGCGGGATCCGTCGTACGACATCTCCGTGAGCGTCACGTGTTATCGCCAGGTGTTCGATGCCGTCGCCGATGTGGTGAGTGAGGGCGCCCGGGTCGTCGTACTGGCGAAACCGGAGTGGTACGCGCCGCGGGGGCAGTTGTCGTTGCGGGCCGCCGAGATAAAGCCCGTGGGGGTGGGGGAACTGCTCGCGCGGCTGGAGCAGTTGAAGAAGGCACTGGGCGCGGAAGGGCTGTTCGCCGCCGAGCGGAAGAAGCCGTTGCCCTTTCTGCCGCAGCTCATCGGGCTGGTCTGCGGGCGGGCCTCCGCCGCGGAGCGGGATGTGCTGGAGAACGCCCGGCACCGCTGGCCGGCCGTCCGTTTCGAGGTGCGCAACGTCGCCGTGCAGGGCGTGCACGCCGTGCCGCAGGTCGTGCAGGCGGTGAAGGACCTGGACGCGATCGACGACGTGGACGTGATCATCGTCGCGCGGGGCGGCGGCAGCGTGGAGGATCTGCTGCCGTTCTCCGACGAGCAGCTCGTACGGGCGGTCGCGGCCTGTCGTACGCCCGTCGTGTCCGCCATCGGACACGAGCCCGACAACCCGCTCCTCGACCACGTCGCCGATGTGCGCGCCTCCACTCCCACCGACGCCGCCAAGAAGGTCGTACCGGACGTGGGAGAGGAATACGAGCGGGTGCGGCTGCTGCGTGACCGTGCTCGGCGGTGTGTCGAGGCCTTCATCGAGCGGGAGGAGCGGGGGCTCGCGCATGCGCTGGCCCGGCCGTCGATAGAGGATCCGCACCGCATGATCGACGAGCGGGCCGACCATGTGGCGTCCCTGACCGACCGCGGCCGGCGCACCCTCGGCCACCTCCTCGACCGCGCCGACTCGGAGCTGACGCACACCCACGCGCGCGTGGTGGGCCTCTCCCCCGCGGCGACCCTGCAGCGGGGCTATGCGGTGCTGCAGAAGGCCGACGGGCATGTGGTCCGGGATCCCGGTGAGGTGACGGCGGACGAGGCACTGCGCGCGCGGGTCGCCGAGGGCGAGTTCTCCGTACGAGTCGACGCACGAAGCGATGCATAGGGTGGGCGCATGACCAGCAAGGTGGAGGAGAGCGTGGCCGCGGGCGAGGCGCTGGGGTACGAGCAGGCTCGCGACGAGCTGATCGAGGTCGTACGGCGGCTGGAGGCGGGCGGTACGACGCTGGAGGAGTCCCTCGCGCTCTGGGAGCGGGGCGAGGAGCTGGCGAAGGTCTGCCGGCGCTGGCTGGACGGTGCGCGGGCCCGGCTGGACGCGGCGCTGGCCGAGGAGGAAGCGGCGGGGACCGAGGGCGACTCCGAGTAAAAAGCCTGGGTGAACTGTGAAGCGGATCACCACGCCCCGCTTTTTGTTGAACGTTGAACTTCACTCGCGTACCGTCGGGGACGTCAACCGGTCCACGGTCCGCTTCCGGGGCCGACGCACACACCGAGAAGGTTCACGTATGACTCTCGTTCTTGACCCCGCCGCCCAGGACCTGCTGTTCCGCGAGGCCCGCACCGCGAACACCTTCACCGACGAGCCGGTGACCGAAGAGCAGGTCCAGGCGATCTACGACCTGGTCAAGTACGGCCCGACCGCCTTCAACCAGAGCCCGCTGCGCGTCACCCTGGTCCGCTCCGCCGAGGCCCGCGAGCGCCTGGTGCAGCACATGGCCGAGGGCAACCAGCCGAAGACGGCCACCGCCCCGCTGGTCGCGATCCTGGCCGCGGACAACGAGTTCCACGAGGAGCTGCCCGAGCTCTTCCCGCACTTCCCGCAGGCCAAGGACGTCTTCTTCGCCGAGCGCGCCGCCCGTGAGGGTGCCGCCGGTCTCAACGCCGCCCTCCAGGCCGCGTACTTCATCATCGGCGTCCGCGCCGCCGGTCTGGCCGCAGGCCCCATGACCGGCCTGGACTTCGACGGCGTCCGCAAGGAGTTCCTGGACGACGACCACACCCCGCTGATGGTCGTCAACATCGGCAAGCCGGGCGACGACGCCTGGTTCCCGCGCTCCCCGCGACTGCCGTACGAGCAGGTCGTCACGACCGTCTGACGGACGGCACGATAGACGTCGCGTCGTGCAGACATCCCAGACATGACGAAAGCCCCCGGCAGCACCACCGCCGGGGGCTTTCGTACGTTCACTTCGTCTTGAGCGCCTGCGCCATCTCGGTCAGCAGCTCGAACGAGCCCGTGCCCGCCACCACGGTCGTCGCCCCGTCGGCCTGGTGCACGAGCGCGTCGTACCGGCCGCCGGTGTACCGGGTCCAGGTCCGGCCGCCGATCTCCTGCTTCTTGTCCGCGGCCTCCGCGCCCTGCGTGGAGTCGTCGATGAACGCCGACGGCTTCTGAGTCGACTGCTCGACCTGCACGTACTCACCGTCGGGAGTGTGGAAGCCGAGATGCCAGGTCTCGAACTCGTCCCCCTGGAAGCGGACGGAGGTCGCCTTCCAGGTCTTCGGCAGGCCCTCCGGCGCGACCACCGGGTACGGCGCCGCACGACGCGCCGTGAGCAGCTCGACGCGGTAGTCCACCCGCTTGAGGTCGGGCTCCGAGTCGTCGTGCGGGATGAAGAGGTAGATGACCCCCGCCATGATCCCGATCAGGCCCAGGGAGAGGACCATGTCCCGGACCGTCTTCTGCTTTCCGTTCGAACCTGCCACGCCCTCTATCGTCGCAGGTGCCCTGGCCTGCTCATCCGTGGGGTCCCCTGCTCATTCTGTCGGTCGGGCGATAGAGTCGTCGCCATACCCTCATCCGGCCGTCGTCGTATCAGAAAGGTGCGTGTCGATGACCGAGAACCATCATCATCTGCCGTCCGAACTCGAAGTCCCCTCCGAGGCCCCCGACCGCAACCTCGCCCTGGAACTCGTCAGGGTCACCGAAGCCGCGGCGATGGCCGCCGGCCGCTGGGTCGGGCGCGGCGACAAGAACGGCGCCGACGGTGCGGCCGTGCGCGCCATGCGGGCCCTCGTCTCCACCGTGTCGATGAACGGCGTCGTCGTCATCGGCGAGGGTGAGAAGGACGAGGCCCCGATGCTCTTCAACGGGGAGCGCGTCGGTGACGGGACCGGACCCGAGTGCGACATCGCCGTCGACCCGATCGACGGGACCACGCTGACCGCGAAGGGCATGCCGAACGCGATCGCCGTGCTCGCCGCCGCGGATCGCGGGTCGATGTTCGACCCGTCCGCCGTCTTCTACATGGACAAGCTGGTCACCGGGCCCGAGGCGGCCGACTTCGTGGACATCGACGCGCCCGTCTCGGTGAACATCCGCCGGGTCGCCAAGGCGAAGCGGTCCACGCCGGAGGATGTGACCGTGGTCATCCTGGACCGGCCGCGACACGAGGGGATCATCAAGGAGATCCGGGACGCCGGTGCGCGGATCAAGCTGATCTCGGACGGGGATGTCGCGGGGTCGATCTACGCGCTGCGCGAGGGCACCGGGGTCGACATGCTGCTCGGTATCGGCGGGACGCCGGAGGGGATCATCTCGGCCTGTGCGGTGAAGTGCCTCGGGGGGACCATTCAGGGCAAGTTGTGGCCCAAGGATGACGAGGAGCGGCGGCGGGCGGTGGATGCGGGGCATGACCTGGACCGGGTGCTGATGACCGACGACCTGGTGTCCGGGGAGAACGTGTTCTTTGTGGCGACGGGGATCACGGATGGGGAGCTGCTGCGGGGGGTGCGGTATCGGTCGGAGAACGCGACGACTGATTCCATCGTGATGCGGTCGAAGTCGGGGACGGTGCGGAGGATTGATTCCGAGCATCGGTTGAGCAAGCTGCGGGCTTATAGCGCGATTGACTTTGATCGCGCCAAATAGCTCGGGGGTCGGACCACTCCCCCGGAATCAGAAGGGCGCCCCCGGTGCGGTGGGGGCGCCCTTCTTTGTTGCTCAGCCTGCCTGGGCTATGCGGTCCGTTGTTGTCCTTGCTGCCTTCTTGAGTTCCATGTCGCGGCGGCGGCGCCTGGCCAGGACCACGCGGCGTTCGGCGGCGGTGAGGCCGCCCCAGACGCCGTAGGGCTCGGGTTGCAGCAGTGCGTGCTCGCGGCACTCGACCATGACGGGGCAGCGGGCGCAGACGCGCTTGGCGGCCTCCTCGCGGGAGAGGCGTGCGGCGGTGGGTTCCTTGGAGGGGGCGAAGAACAGGCCGGCCTCGTCGCGCCGGCACACCGCCTCGGTGTGCCAAGGCGCGTCTTGGTCCCTGTCTCGCACTGGCACCCGCGGCGCCGGAGCGGCAGCTACCTGCAGGGACGAATGCGGCGGTTGCAGCACGGTCTACTCCTGACGACGGCTTCGCGAGCGAGAGACGATGCAGCAAGGGATACCCGCTGTGCGTACGCCTATGCACTGTGTTCCGAACCGCTGGAATACGGCGCTTCGTGCGCGATGCCGTGCGGCGCCGGAGACTGATCGAATCCCCTTGGATCAGGCCCCGGTTCACAACCGTCAATGATCCAGATGTTTGCGCAAACCCTTGTCGACCTTGCGCTGGACCCGGTCGAGGATGTCGGCAACCAGCTTGCCCCGCTTGGGCCTTGCCTCGATGTTGCCGAGGACGGCCCAGCCGTCGACGTAGACGACCGGCGCCTGCGATTCCGTCGAATCCAGCGTGTCCACCTCGAAGTTGCCGAGGACACCGCCGCCGGTGCCGCGCAGCGACACGTTCTCCGGGACGCGGACCTCGACGTTGCCGAAGACCGAGATGGCCTTGATCACGACCTGCTGGTACTCGAAGAGGGCCTCGCTGAGGTCTATCTCCACGCTGCCGAAGATCGCGTACGCGTGGATACGGCGGCCCGCGCGCCAGCGGCCCTTGCGGACGGTGCTGCTGAACACCGCGACCACGTTGTCATCGGGGTCGACCGGGATGGCGCCGGCGGTGGGGCGGTTGGGGGCGGCGGCCGGGGGCATCCGGCGCTGGTGGGCGGCGGGCAGGTCCTGGATGAAGACGTCCAGCTCGCCCACGGTCTTGGCGGCCAGCACGCCCTCGACCCGCTCGGCGTGCTCGTCGGCGGTGAGGCGGCCCTCGGCGAGTGCCTCGCGCAGGATGTCCGCGACCCGGTCGCGGTCGGCGTCGGAGGCACGTAGCTCGGTGGCGGCGGGCGCGGTCTGCGCGGGCGCGGTGTGCTTCTGAAGGTCCACGACAGCAGCGTACCCAAACGCGATAGATCGCGACTACCCCAACTGAGGATTACCTCACAAGCTCCGCCGCCGACGCAGGTTCTACGCTGGTGGGCGCTGCCGATGGAGGTCAGCCGTCGCGTCTGTCGAGTGAGGAATGGGCGACATGCCTGAGTTCGCGTACACCGATCTGCTCCCCATGGGAGAGGACAACACCCCGTACCGGCTGGTGACCTCAGAGGGTGTCTCCACCTTCGAGGCCGACGGGCGCACCTTCCTCAAGGTCGAGCCTCAGGCGCTGCGCAAGCTCGCCGAGGAGGCCATCCACGACATCCAGCACTATCTGCGGCCCGCGCACCTCGCCCAGCTGCGGCGCATCATCGACGACCCCGAGGCGTCCGGCAACGACAAGTTCGTGGCCCTGGACCTGCTGAAGAACGCGAACATCGCGGCGGCGGGCGTGCTGCCGATGTGCCAGGACACCGGCACGGCGATCGTCATGGGCAAGCGCGGGCAGAACGTGCTGACCGAGGGCGGGGACGAGGAGGCGCTGAGCCGCGGCATCTACGACGCGTACCTGAACCTCAACCTCCGGTACTCGCAGATGGCCCCGCTCACCATGTGGGACGAGAAGAACACCGGCTCCAACCTCCCCGCGCAGATCGAGCTGTACGCCACCGACGGCGGCGCCTACAAGTTCCTGTTCATGGCGAAGGGCGGCGGCTCGGCCAACAAGTCGTTCCTCTACCAGGAGACGAAGGCCGTCCTGAACGAGGCCTCCATGATGAAGTTCCTGGAGGAGAAGATCCGTTCGCTGGGTACGGCCGCCTGTCCGCCGTACCACCTGGCGATCGTGGTGGGTGGTACGAGCGCGGAGTACGCCCTCAAGACCGCCAAGTACGCCTCCGCGCACTACCTGGACGAGATCCCGGCCGAGGGCTCGCCGCTCGGGCACGGGTTCCGGGACAAGGAGCTGGAGGAGAAGGTCTTCGAGCTGACGCAGAAGATCGGGATCGGGGCGCAGTTCGGGGGCAAGTACTTCTGCCATGACGTGCGCGTGGTGCGGCTGCCGCGGCACGGTGCGTCCTGCCCGGTCGCCATCGCCGTGTCCTGCTCGGCCGACCGGCAGGCCGTCGCGAAGATCACCGCGGAGGGTGTCTTCCTGGAGCAGCTGGAGACGGATCCGGCGCGGTTCCTGCCGGAGACGACGGACGAGCATCTCGACGAGGCCTCCGACGTGGTGCGCATCGACCTCAACCAGCCGATGGACGACATTCTCGCCGAGCTGACCAAGTACCCGGTGAAGACCCGGCTTTCGCTCACCGGGCCGCTGGTGGTCGCCCGTGACATCGCGCACGCCAAGATCAAGGAACGCCTTGACGCGGGTGAGGAGATGCCGCAGTACCTGAAGGACCACCCGGTGTACTACGCGGGGCCCGCGAAGACGCCCGAGGGGTACGCGTCCGGGTCCTTCGGGCCGACCACCGCCGGGCGCATGGATTCCTACGTCGAGCAGTTCCAGGCGGCGGGCGGGTCCAAGGTGATGCTGGCGAAGGGCAACCGTTCGCAGCAGGTCACCAACGCATGTGACGCTCACGGGGGCTTCTACCTCGGCTCCATCGGCGGCCCGGCCGCCCGCCTCGCCCAGGACTGCATCAAGAAGGTCGAGGTCGTCGAGTACGAGGAGCTCGGCATGGAGGCCGTCTGGAAGATCGAGGTCGAGGACTTCCCGGCGTTCATCGTCGTCGACGACAAGGGCAACGACTTCTTCCAGGACCCGGCACCTGCGCCCACGTTCACGTCGATTCCGGTGCGGGGGCCCGGGCTGGCGTAGCGCCTTCGCCCCCGCGGCACTGCAGTTCAGCCCCTGACGCGGAAGTCCAGCTTCGAGTACTCCCCGTCGTCGGTCGAGCGGATGGAACCGCGCGCCTCTTCGTAGTCGCCGGTTCCGCCCGTGATGGCGATGTCGAACGGGGGCAGTTCCGCCGACTCGTTCGCCGGGTCGAACTGCATGAGTGTCTGACCGGTGAGGTACCCGCCGGACAGCGCGAAGGTGCCGACGCACTGCAGGTCGCCCGGATTGCCGAGGCGGACGATGGTGCAGGTCACGCCGTCGCGGCCGACCTTCTCGCCGCCTTTGGTGCGGTAGAGGTCGTCGGCGAAGGAGAAGGAGTCTCCGAGGGCGGGCGCTCCGCCCTCCCCTTCCTCGTCGCCGGGGACCTCCCTGGCGTAGAGCGTGAAGTCCTCGTCTCCGTCGGTGGCGGACACGGGGTGTGAGGCGCCGAGAGCGACGGCTGCGACCAGGCAGGTCCCGAACGTGGCCAGTCGCCTGAGGTTGGGGCGCATGTCCTGCCTCCTGTGGGGTGGTGGATCTCCCCCCTCGACCTTTCATTGTCCGACCATCACCCCGTGCTCGCCCGGTGAGCAGCCGGGTCGCCGTTCGGCCCCAGTCCCGGAACATCGCGGCGCCCCCGATCGCTATAGCCGGTATGAGCGACTACCGCATCGAGCACGACTCCATGGGCGAGGTCCGCGTCCCGGCGGACGCCAAGTGGCGGGCCCAGACCCAGCGCGCCGTCGAGAACTTCCCCATCTCCGGGCAGCGCATCGAGCGCGCGCACATCGAGGCGCTCGCGCGGATCAAGGGAGCCGCGGCGAAGGTCAACGCACGGCTGGGGGTGCTCGACGAGGACGTCGCCGAGGCGGTCCAGGAGGCGGCCCGTGAGGTCGCCGAGGGGCGGTGGGACGAGCACTTCCCGGTCGACGTGTTCCAGACCGGCTCGGGGACCTCGTCCAACATGAACACCAACGAGGTCATCGCCACGCTGGCGAGTGAGCGGCTGGGCAAGGCCGTGCATCCGAACGACCACGTCAACGCCTCGCAGTCGTCGAACGACGTCTTCCCGTCCTCCATCCACATCGCCGCCACCGCCGCCGTCACCCGTGACCTCGTCCCCGCCCTCGAACACCTCGCGGCCTCCCTCACCCGCAAGTCGGAGGAGTTCGCCGACGTCGTGAAGTCGGGGCGGACGCATCTCATGGATGCCACGCCGGTGACCCTGGGGCAGGAGTTCGGCGGATACGCCGCCCAGGTCCGGTACGGAGTCGAGCGGCTGTACGCCTCCCTCCCCCGCCTCGCCGAACTGCCCCTCGGCGGCACCGCCGTCGGCACCGGCATCAACACCCCGCCCGGTTTCTCCGCCGCCGTCATCGAGGAAGTGGCGAGGGCGACCGGGCTTCCGCTCACCGAGGCCCGCGACCACTTCGAGGCGCAGGGCGCGCGGGACGGGATCGTGGAGACGAGCGGGCAGCTGCGGACCATCGCCGTGGGGTTGACCAAGATCGCCAACGATCTGCGGTGGATGGCTTCCGGGCCCCGGACCGGGCTCGCGGAGATCAGCCTGCCCGACCTGCAGCCCGGGTCCTCGATCATGCCGGGCAAGGTCAACCCGGTCATTCCGGAAGCCGTCCTGATGGTCAGCGCCCAGGTCATCGGCAATGACGCCACCGTCGCCACCGCGGGGGCCGCCGGGAACTTCGAGCTGAACGTCATGCTGCCGGTCATCGCCAAGAACGTGCTGGAGTCGATCCGGCTGCTTGCCAACGCCTCCCGGCTGCTCGCGGACCGGACCGTGGACGGGATCGTCGCGCACCGGGAGCGGGCGCGCGAGTACGCCGAGTCGTCACCCTCCGTGGTGACCCCGCTGAACAAGTACATCGGGTACGAGGAAGCCGCCAAGGTCGCCAAGAAGGCGCTCGCGGAACGGAAGACGATCCGTCAAGTGGTGCTGGACAGCGGGTATGTGGAGCGGGGCGACCTGACTGTGGAGCAACTGGACGAGGCCCTGGACGTGCTGCGCATGACGCACCCGTAACCAAAGGTTCCGCCCGCGTGAACCGTGACGCGCACCGCAGCGTCGTATGCCTGTGACACCTAATATCTGTGCATGCCAGACGACGGAGCGGTGAGACGAGTGGAAGCGGACGGTACGACGGCCTTCTGGGCGCCCGGGAGCCGGATCCTGTGGCGCTACCGGGAGAACGCCGGCGACCGCTTCCACATCGCCCGCCCCGTGACCGTCGTCCGGGACGACGCGGACATTCTCGCCGTCTGGCTGGCGCCCGGCACGGAGTGCGTCAGGCCGGTGCTCGCCGACGGCACTCCCGTCCACCAGGAGCCGCTGCGGTCGCGCTACACCAAGCCGCGGACCGTGCGGCGCGACCGCTGGTTCGGTACCGGTGTGCTGAAGCTGGCGCGGCCGGGCGAGCCCTGGTCGGTGTGGCTGTTCTGGGAGCCGGGCTGGCGGTTCAAGAACTGGTACGTCAACCTCGAAGAGCCGCTGGCGCGTTGGGACGGCGGCGTGGACTCCGAGGACCACTTTCTGGACATCTCCGTCCACCCGGACCGCAGTTGGCACTGGCGGGACGAGGACGAGTTCGCGCAGGCCCAGCGGGACGGACTGATGGACGCCGAAGGCGCCGAGCGGGTACGGGCAGCGGGCCGGTCGGCGGTGGAGACGATCCGCGCCTGGGGGCCGCCGTTCTCGGACGGCTGGCAGCACTGGCGCCCGGATCCGTCCTGGGCTGTACCGTCACTGCCGGAGGACTGGCACTGCACGCCCGCGCACGTGTCCACATGAGACCCTTGATGCGCCCCCGGGCCACAACCGTAGGATCGTCCTCCACAAGTGATTTACAGCAGTAACTTCCGGCACATGCGCCGGGCCTGACCATACGTCACCGAGGGGCGGCAGGACGTGAGCGAGGGGTACGAGGGCAACACCGGTACGGACCACGGTCCGTCCGCCGGTGGCACAGGAACAGCCTTTCATCACGCGGGAATTCCGTTCCTGGGGCACGTATTCCGGGTATCGGCATTTCGGCGGGACGCATTGCGCGCCTGGCGCGCAGTCATGGCCCCGGACGGACGGATTCGACACGCGTGACGGAGCAGCCGACCTCCTTCGAGCGCCCTGAGACCGGCGCCGGCCCCACGGACCCCCGCGGGGCGCTCCTGCGTACCCCCGGTGCGGGGGCGCGCGCCTCCGCCTTACCGGCACAGGCCCGCACCGGCGAGACGCCGCCCGCGGGCACGCCTGCCGGTGACACGGAGCACTCCCAGCCCGCAGCCGTCGAGCCGGATCACCACCGTCCGCGGCCCGTTCCCGAGGGGGTCGCTGTTCAGCACGGCACCGAAGACGACATGTCCCGCCAGGACCGCCGTACCGGCCAGGGGGTGGCGCCCGGCCGGCCCACGCCGATGCGGCGGGACGGGGACCGGCTGCGCTTCGTCGGCGCCGCGACCCGGCGGATCGCCCGCGGCATCGACCTCGACGAGATCGTGATGGGGCTGTGCCGGGCGACCGTACCGACGTTCTCGGACGCGATCCTGGTCTATCTGCGCGACCCGCTGCCGGTCGGCGACGAGCGGCCCACCGGCCCGGTGGTGCTGCGGCTGCGCCGTACCGACCGGATCCCGGAGGAGCGGGACACCGAGGGCGGTTTCGGGCCCGTGCCGCAGGCCGAGCCGACGGATCTGACGCCGGCCGGCGCGGACCTGTGCGAGGTACTGCCCGGCGGCGCGCTGAACGAGGTGCTGCGCGGAGTGCGCCCGGTCTTCGCCGACGCCCCCGCGGCCCGCGCCGCGCTGCCCGAACTCCTCGGCGAGGACGTGGCCGTCCCCGGCGGCCAGCGCGCCATCCTCGCCCCGCTCCGCGGCCGGCGCCGGGTCATCGGCGCCGCGCTCTTCCTGCGCCGCCCGGAACGCATGGCCTTCGAGCCCGACGACCTCCTCGTCGCCGCCCAGCTGGCCACGCACAGCGCGCTGGGCATCGACAAGGCGGTGCTGTACGGCCGTGAGGCGTACATCGCCGACGAGCTGCAGCGCACCATGCTGCCCGAAAACTTGCCCAAGGCCACCGGCGTACGGCTGGCGTCCCGCTATCTCCCGGCCGCCGAGACCGCGCGCGTCGGCGGCGACTGGTACGACGCCATCCCACTGCCGGGCAGCCGCGTGGCGCTCGTGGTGGGCGACGTCATGGGGCACTCCATGACCTCCGCCGCGATCATGGGCCAGCTGCGCACCACGGCGCAGACCCTCGCCGGGCTCGACCTGCCGCCGCAGGAGGTCCTGCACCACCTCGACGAACAGGCCCAGCGCCTGGGCACCGACCGCATGGCGACCTGCCTGTACGCCGTCTACGACCCGGTGTCGCACCGCATCACCATCGCCAACGCCGGCCATCCGCCGCCCGTGCTGCTGCATCTCGGCGGTCGGGCCGAGGTGCTGCGGGTGCCGCCCGGCGCGCCCATCGGTGTCGGCGGCGTCGACTTCGAGGCCGTAGAGCTGGACGCGCCCGCCGGAGGGACCCTGCTCCTCTATACGGACGGGCTGGTCGAGTCCCGGCTGCGGGACGTGTGGACCGGCATAGAGCAGCTGCGCGAGAAGCTCGCCGCGACCGCGCAGCTGACCGGGCCCGACCATCCGCCGCCGCTGGAGGCGCTCTGCGACGAGGTGCTCGACATGCTCGGCCCCGGCGACCGGGACGACGACATCGCGCTGCTCGCCGCCCGCTTCGACGGGATCGCGCCCAACGACGTGGCGTACTGGTTCCTGGAGCCGGAGGAGATGGCGCCCGGCAAGGCCCGGCGGCTGGCCCGGCGCGCGCTCGCCCGCTGGGACATGGAGGAGCTCACCGACTCGGTGGAGCTGCTGGTCAGCGAGGTCGTGACCAATGCCGTGCGCTATGCGACCCGGCCGATCACGCTCCGGCTGCTGCGCACCGACGTACTGCGCTGCGAGGTCGGTGACGATGTGCCGCAGCTGCCGCGGCTGCGGCAGGCACGGGCCACGGACGAGGGCGGACGCGGGCTGTATCTGGTGAACCGGCTGGCCCGGCGCTGGGGAGCGACGCGGCTGAGCACGGGGAAGGTGGTCTGGTTCGAGCTGAACCGGACTTAGACCAGATCCAAATGTTGCCGTTGTCCCGACGACGGAGTTGACTGGCTGGCGTGAGCGAAGCGACCTGACCGATCCCCCATGCAAGACGGGAGGACGCTCGTGACGCAGACACCCCAGCAGGTTCCGTACACCACGGACAACCACGGGATCCCGGTGGAGAGCGACGAGCACTCGCTGACCATCGGGTCCAACGGTCCCATCCTGCTCCAGGACCACTACCTCATCGAGAAGATGGCCCAGTTCAACCGGGAGCGGGTCCCGGAGCGTGTGGTGCACGCCAAGGGCAGTGGCGCATACGGAATCTTCGAAGTGACCAATGACGTCAGCCAGTTCACCAAGGCCGACCTGTTCCAGCCCGGCAAGCGCACCGAGATGCTGGCGCGCTTCTCGACCGTCGCGGGTGAGCACGGCTCCCCCGACACCTGGCGCGACCCCCGCGGCTTCGCGCTGAAGTTCTACACGGAGCACGGCAACTACGACCTGGTCGGCAACAACACGCCGGTCTTCTTCGTCCGTGATCCACAGAAGTTCCAGGACTTCATCCGCTCCCAGAAGCGCCGCCCGGACAACGGGCTGCGCGACAACAACATGCAGTGGGACTTCTGGACCCTCTCCCCCGAAAGCGCGCACATGGTGACGTGGCTGATGGGCGACCGGGGCATCCCGAAGACGTACCGCAACATGAACGGGTACTCCTCCCACACCTATATGTGGGTCAACGGCGGCGGCGAGAAGTTCTGGGTCAAGTACCACATCAAGACCGACCAGGGCATCGACTTCCTCACCCAGGCGGACGCCGACCGGCTCGCGGGCGAGGACGCGGACTGCCACCGCCGGGATCTGTTCGAGGCGATCCAGCGCGGCGAGCACCCGTCCTGGACGGTCCATGTGCAGGTGATGCCGTTCGAGGACGCCCCCGACTACCGGTTCAACCCGTTCGACCTGACCAAGGTGTGGCCGCACGGCGACTACCCGCTGATCGAGGTCGGCCGGATGACCCTCAACGAGAACCCCGAGGACTACTTCATCCACATCGAGCAGGCCGCGTTTGAGCCGTCCAACCTGGTGCCGGGCATCGGCCCGTCCCCGGACAAGATGCTGCTCGGCCGGCTCTTCTCGTACCCGGACACGCACCGTTATCGCATCGGTCCCAACTATGCGCAGCTGCCGCCGAATCGACCCCGGTCGGCGGTCAACTCGTACGCGAAGGACGGCCCCATGCGGTACGAGCCCGCCCGCACGGGTGCGCCGTACGCGCCCAACTCGTACGGCGGTCCGGCCGCGGCGGTTCAGCAGTTCGGGGATGTCGCGGGGTGGCAGGCGGCGGGGGAGATGGTGCGGGAGGCGTACAAGTTGCATCGCGAGGACGACGATTTCGGGCAGCCGGGGACGATGGTTCGGCAGGTCCTTGATGACGCTGCCCGCGGGCGGCTGGTCTCCAATGTCAGCGGGCACCTGAAGCAGGGGGTTACGCGGCCGGTGGTGGAGCGTGCTGTGCAGTACTGGCGCAACATCGACAAGGAGATCGGGGATCGGATCGCCCACGAGGTGAATGGGCGGTAGGCGCTCCGTTCGGGGGGCCCAGTGTTGTTGCGCGGCTGCGGGTCGTGGGGGCTGGTCGCGCAGTTCCCCGCGCCCCTAGGTGGGACCGGGCGCCCGGTGTTTCACGGGCGCCCCACTTTCCTATTGCCCCAGACCTGGGTCGATCGGGTCCTCCGGGTCGCCGTCCTCCGGTGGTGGTGATGTCGTCGGCGACTGGCTCGGGGTTTGGCTCGGGGTTTGGGACGGGGTCTGTGAGGGCGTCTGGCTCGGCGGCTGCGAGGTCGTCGGGGACTCGCTGGTCGGCTCCTCGGATGTCGGCTCGTTGCTCGGCGTCTCGATCGGCGACTGCGATGGCGTCGGGGACACGGAGGGCTCGACGCCCGCGCCCTGGGTGGTGTCCAGGTCGAACTCGGCGTCCGTCTTCGTCACGCCGAACATGTACGCCGCCCAGATCTGGGCCGGGATCCCGCCGCCGTTGACCCTGCCCTTGCCCGGCAGGGTGCCGGTCGCGCCCTTCATGTCGACCTGGTCGCCCTCCTCGATCTTGCCCTTGGTCTTGGCAGCCTCGCCGAACAATCCGACCGAGGTCACCAGGTCCGGCGTGTAGCCGGTGAACCAGGCCGACCTGCCGAAGTCGGAGGTACCGGTCTTGCCGGCGACCTCCTGACCGTCGCGAGCCGGGTTGTCGCGCACCGACTTGCGGGCCGTACCGTCGTCGACCACGCCGGTCAGTACCGAGGTCACGGTGTCGGCGGCCTCCCGGCTGATCACCTGCTCGCCGATCGGGTCCGGCATCTTGATGGTCCGGTCGTTCTGCTCGGCCGACGCGACGAGGGTCGGGGTGACCTTCTTGCCGTGGTTGTCGAGGGTGGCGTAGACCGCGGCCATCTGCAGTGGGCTGGCGCCCATGGTGCCGAGGGTGTGTGAGGCCCGCGGTGTCAGATCCCCGGTGTCCATGCCGAGCTTGGTGGCCGTCTCCATCATCTTGTCCAAGCCGACGTCGATGCCCATCTGCGCGAACACCGAGTTGATGGACTTGTTCGTCGCCGTCTGGACGGTGACGTCGCCGTAGTCGACGTCGTCCTCGTTGGGCGGGGCGAAACCGATCTTCTTGCCGTCGGCCACGACGGGCCGCTTGCTCGTGCCGTCGTAGACCGTGCGCGCGCCGATCGTCCTGCCGTCCTGCGTCTTGGCCTTGTTCTCCAGGGCGGCGGCGAGGATCACCGGCTTGAACGTTGACGCGGGCTGGTAGTCCGTCCTCGTCGCGTTGGAGCTGTAGTGCTTGAAGTAGTCCGCACCGCCGTAGAGGGCGACGATCTTGCCGGTCTTGGGATCGACGGAGACGGCACCCGCCTGGATGTCCGCGTCGACGGGCCGCTTTTTGGGGTCCAGCTTGCTGATCAGCTGGGTCTTGGCCGCCTTCTCCAGCTGAGCCTGCTTCTTCTTGTCGATGTTCAGGGTGATGGTCCAGCCCTGTCCCTTCACCTGGGACTCCGCCTCGGAGCGGGAGAGACCTTCCTTCATCAGCTGGTTCTCGAGCTGTGTGTTGGCGAGCTCGACCAGATAGCCCTTCTGCCCCTCGAGCCCGGCGGCGGCCTTCGGTGGCTCCGGCACCGGGAACTCCATGGCCTGCCGCTTGCTGGAGTCCAGCCAGTCCATCTCGACCATGTTGTCCAGGACGTAGTTCCAGCGCTCCTTCACCAGTGTCTTACCGGTTTCGGAGGCGACGGCCCAGTCGTAGGTGCTCGGGGCCTGGAGCAGGGCGGAGAGGTAGGCGCCCTGCTCGACCGAGAGATCCTCGGCATCGACCCGGTAGTACGCCTGCGCGGCGGCCTGGATGCCGTAGGCGTTGCGGCCGAAGTAGCTGGTGTTGAGGTAGCCCGCGAGGATGTCGTCCTTGGACAACTGGCGGTCCACCTTCAAGGAGATGACGATCTCCTTCAGCTTGCGGGAGACCGTCTGTTCCTGGCTGAGGTAGTAGTTCTTGACGTACTGCTGGGTGATCGTCGAACCACCCTGGGCGCCCTTGCCGGACAGCGTGTTGAACACACCGCGGGCCGTGCCCTTGAGGTCGATGCCGGCGTCCTTGTAGAAGGTCTTGTTCTCGGCGGCGACGAAGGTGTTCCGGACGTCCTTGGGCACCTTGGACAGGTCCACGATCTCCCGGTTGACCTTGCCGTCGCGGGCCATGACATCGCCGTTGCTGTACTTGTAGACGTTGCTCTGCAACTTCGCGGCCTGCGCCGCCGCGTTGCCGTCGGGGACGTCGACGACCAGGTACAGCACGATGAAGCCGCCGATGCCGAGCAGGCAGACGCCGAGGAACGTGCCGAGGAGCTTCTTCCATGTGAACAGCCGGCGTATGAAGCTCTTGCCGTCGTTCTTCCCCGGCGCTCGACGCGAGCGGCGCCTGGGCGCGGCGCGGTGGCCACCGCGCTGCCGCGCTCGTCTCTCTTCCGCTCGTCCCATGGCTCCGTCTGCTCCGCTTCCGTCGTCGGCTGTCACACAGGTTGCACGCTCAGGTCAGCTCAGAAAGCTAACACCGCCGTATGTGACAAAGGGCGTGCGATCCGGGCTTTTACGGACGTGAGAATCAGCACCTGTCCCAACAGAACCGACGACTGAGAGGCGGTTAGGGTTGCTGTCGTGGGGTAATCTGATATCACTTAGATAGAACGAAGCTAAACGAGCAACGAGCAAGCAACAGCTCCATCGAGAACCGGGGGAACACCCATGACCACGCACGACACCGCACCCGACCTCCCCGACATGCCCGAACCGCGCGTCCGTGAATTCGCCGCGCACAGCATCGGCGGCGGGCTCGCGCTGCTGCTCGGTCTGATCGGGCTGCTGGGCGGGATCGGGATGATCGTGGCCGCTACGGCGGTCTCCGGGGCCGGCGGCAAGGCCGCGCTGATCGTCGGTGGCATAGTCGTCGCCATCGCCGCGTTCCTCGCGATGTGCGGGCTGAACATGGTGGCGCCCGGCGAGGCCCGGGTGGTCCAGCTCTTCGGGCGGTACCGGGGGACGATCCGGCAGGACGGGCTGCGTTGGGTCAACCCGCTGACCTCACGCACCAAGATCTCGACCCGGGTACGCAATCACGAGACCGCGGTCCTGAAGGTCAACGACGCCTACGGCAACCCGATCGAGCTCGCCGCGGTCGTCGTATGGAAGGTGCAGGACACCGCCCAGGCCACCTTCGAGGTCGACGACTACTTCGAGTTCGTCTCCACGCAGACCGAGGCGGCCGTCCGGCACATCGCCATCGAGTACCCGTACGACGCCCATGACGAGGAAGGGCTGTCGCTGCGCGGCAACGCCGAGGAGATCACCGAGAAGCTCGCGGTCGAGCTGCACGCGCGCGTGGAGGCGGCCGGCGTCCAGATCGTCGAGTCCCGCTTCACGCACCTCGCCTACGCGCCGGAGATCGCCTCGGCGATGCTCCAGCGGCAGCAGGCGGGCGCGGTCGTCGCCGCGCGGCGGCAGATCGTGGACGGGGCGGTCGGGATGGTCGAGGCGGCGCTCGCCCGGATCACCGAGCAGGACATCGTGGAGCTGGACTCGGAGCGGAAGGCGGCGATGGTCTCCAACCTGATGGTCGTGCTGTGCGGGGACCGCTCGGTGCAGCCGGTGCTCAACACAGGGACCCTTTACCAGTGACGGATCCTTCTGAGGCTTCCTCGAAGAACGAGGCCTCCTCGGAGAAGCGGCGGCCGCAGCAGCGCAAGCAGGTGCTGCTGCGGCTGGACCCGTCGGTGTACGAGGCGCTGGCGCGGTGGGCCGGGGACGAACTGCGGTCGGCCAATGCGCAGATCGAGTTCCTGCTGCGGAAGGCGCTGGCGGAGGCGGGCCGGCTGCCGGGTGAGGCACGTCCGATCCCGCGTCGCGGTCGGCCTCCCTCGGAGCAGTAGCAGAACCGTGACAATGGGGCCCCCACCTGCACCGCCGTACGCCCCGTATCGCCCTACACACTCGACGTATACACGCGGGGTATACGCACTGTGTACAGTCCTCCTCATGTCCATCGGTCACACCCTCCTGGGGCTCCTGGAGTCCGGCCCGCGTCACGGTTACGACCTGAAGCGGGCCTTCGACGAGAAGTTCGGTCACGACCGGCCGCTCCACTACGGCCAGGTCTACTCGACGATGTCCCGGCTGCTGAAGAACGGGCTCGTCGAAGTCGACGGGATCGAGCCCGGCGGCGGTCCGGAACGCAAGCGGTACGCGATCACCGAGGCCGGCATCACCGACGTACAGCAATGGCTGGCGACGCCGGAGAAGCCGGAGCCGTATCTGCAGTCGACCCTCTACACCAAGGTCGTTCTCGCGCTGCTGACGCACCGGAACGCCGCCGACATCCTTGACACCCAGCGTTCGGAGCATCTGCGGATGATGCGGATCCTCACCGACCGCAAGCGCAAGGGCGATCTCGCGGACCAGCTGATCTGCGACCACGCCCTGTTCCATCTCGAAGCGGATCTGCGCTGGCTGGAGCTGACGGCCGCGCGTCTGGGCAAGCTCGCCGAGGTGGTGACCCGATGACCCCCGCAGGCTCCCTGCTCGTCGCGACCGAACTGCGTAAGACGTACGGTCCGACCACGGCGCTCGACGGCGCCGAGTTCTCCATCCACCCCGGCGAGGTCGTCGCCGTCATGGGCCCCTCGGGCTCCGGGAAGTCGACCCTGCTGCACTGCCTCGCGGGCATCGTGCCGCCCGACTCCGGGTCGATCACCTACAACGGCCGCGAGATGGCCACCATGGGCGACGCCGAGCGCAGTGCGCTGCGGCGGAGCGAGTTCGGGTTCGTGTTCCAGTTCGGCCAGTTGGTGCCCGAACTCACCTGCGTGGAGAACGTGGCCCTGCCGCTGCGGCTCAACGGAACGAGCCGCAAGGAGGCCGAGAAGGCCGCCCTGTCCTGGATGGAGCGGCTGGAGGTCGACGATCTGCGCAAGAAGCGGCCCGGCGAGGTGTCCGGCGGTCAGGGGCAGCGGGTCGCCGTCGCCCGCGCGCTGGTGACCAACCCGCGCGTGCTGTTCGCCGACGAGCCGACCGGCGCGCTGGACTCGCTCAACGGCGAGCGCGTGATGGACCTGCTCACGGACGCCGCCCGGTCCACCAACGCCGCCGTCGTGCTGGTCACGCACGAGGCCCGGGTGGCCGCGTACTCGGACCGCGAGATCGTCGTACGGGACGGCAAGTCCCGGGACATGGAGCGGGTCGTATGAACGGGCGGCAGTGGACTAGGGACCTGGGCATGGGGGTCCGGTTCGCGTTCGCCGGGGGGCGCGAGGGCTGGGTCCGGGTCCTGCTGACGGGGGTCGGTGTCGGGCTCGGGGTGGCGCTGTTGCTGCTGACGACGGCGCTGCCGAGCGCGCTGGACGCCCGGGACGCCCGGGAGGCCGCCCGGTCGGACATCAACTACGGCAGCGATGAAATGCCGAAGGCGGACAACACTCTGCTGGTCGCGGCCAGCGGTACGACCTTCCGCGACAAGACCATCCGCGGGCGGGACGTGCAGCCCGAGGGTCCGAAGGCGCCGGTGCCGCCGGGCGTCGAGAAGCTCCCGGCGGCCGGCGAGATGGTGGTCTCCCCCGCGCTGAAGAAGCTGCTCGGCTCCGACGAGGGGAAGCTGCTGCGGGAGCGGCTGCCGCAGAAGATCGTCGGGACCATCGGGGACAGCGGGCTGATCGGCCCCACCGACCTCTCCTTCTACCGGGGCGGCGAGGGCCTCGCGGCGCAGCTGACCAGCGGTGGGGTGGTGCGGATCGACGAGTACGGGCGGCAGAGCCAGGGCTCGGAGCCGCTGGACCCCGTCCTGCTCCTGCTGGTCCTCGTCGTCTTCGTGGTGCTGCTGATGCCGGTCGGGGTGTTCATCGCCGCGGCCGTGCGGTTCGGCGGCGAGCGGCGGGACCGGCGGCTCGCGGCACTACGGCTGGTCGGTTCCGACAGCCGGATGACCAAGCGGGTGGCGGCGGGCGAGGCGCTCGCGGGGGCCGCCCTCGGGCTGGTCCTGGGCACGGGCTTCTTCCTGGTCGGCCGTGAGATCGCGGGCTCCATGGAGGTGTTCGACGTCAGCGTCTTCCCGAGCTACCTCAACCCCTCGCCCGCGCTGGCCCTGCTGGTCGCGATCCTCGTGCCGGCGGCCGCGGTGCTGGTCACGCTGCTCGCGCTGCGGGGTGTCGTCATCGAGCCGCTGGGTGTCGTCCGTACGGCGAAGCCCGCGCGGCGCCGGCTGTGGTGGCGGCTGCTGCTGCCGCTGGCCGGGCTTGCGATGCTCTACCCGATGATCGGCCAGGGCCGCGACGACGGGGACTTCAACCAGTACCTCGTCATCGGCGGTGTGATGCTGCTGCTCGTCGGCGTGACCGCGCTGCTGCCGTGGATCGTCGAGACGGTCGTCGGCAAGCTCGGCGCGGGCGGCATCGCCTGGCAACTGGCCGTGCGCAGGCTCCAGTTGAGCAGCGGCACGGCGGCCCGCATGGTCAACGGCATCGCGGTCGCGGTGGCCGGGGCGATCGCGCTGCAGATGCTGTTCGCCGGGGTCGAGAGCGACTACACCAAGCCGACGGGCCAGGACGTCGACCGGGTACAGATGCAGGTGAACCTGCCGGACGGGGTGCCTCTCGCGCAGTCCGCGGCGAAGTTCCGGGACACCGACGGGGTGCGGAAGGTCTACGCGTACACCGAGGGATACGTCGCCGACAAGGCCATGGACGGCGAGCTCAACTCCCGGGTCACCGTGGGCGACTGCGCCTCGCTGCGCGAGGTGGCGAGCCTGCCGTCGTGCCGTGACGGGGACATCTTCGCCGTGCAGGGCGCCGAGAACGGCGAGAACACGGTCGACAACGGCGTGAACACGGAGGAGCTGGCGAAGCCCGGCCGCACGGTGTACTTCGACTCGGGGTACGAGGGCGGGCCCAAGACCGAGCCGCTCGCCTGGACCCTGCCGTCGACGCTGAAGAAGGCTCAGGCCCGCGTCGACATGACCGGCTCGGAGCGGGACGGCCTCATGGTCACCCCCAAGGCACTGCCCGCGGGCGCCGTGCCCGGCATGAGCGGCCAGATCTACCTCAACCTCGACGAGTCCGTACCGGACGTGTACGACCATGTCCGGAACACGACGGCCACGTTCGACCCGATCAACGAGCCGATGATGTGGTCCTCCACCGAGACCGCCGACCGCTACGACTCCATCCGCACCGGCCTGTTCGTCGGCGCCGCCTGTGTCCTGGCGCTGATCGGCGCGAGCCTGCTGGTGTCGCAGCTGGAGCAGTTGCGGGAGCGCAAGAAGCTGCTGTCGGCGCTGGTCGCCTTCGGCACCCGGCGGCGCACGCTGAGCCTGTCGGTGCTGTGGCAGACGGCGATCCCGATCGCCCTCGGCCTGGTACTGGCCTCGGTGGTCGGCCTCACGCTCGGCGCGGTGCTGCTCAAGATGACGGACACCGCGATCACCGTCGACTGGTCGAGCGTACTGGTGATGATCGGCGCCGGCACGGCAGTCGTCGTCGCCGTCACCCTGCTCAGCCTGCCACCGCTGCTGCGACTGATGCGACCGGACGGCCTCCGCACGGAGTAGCTCAGAAGCGGCCGCAGCGCCTCACGGAGCGCTGCGGCCAAGGACACCCTGGACCCGGTCAAGCTGCTTGGCGGAGAGTGAGTGACATGTCCCTCGACTCCCTCAAGTCCGCCATCCCGGACTACGCCAAGGACCTGAAGCTCAACCTGGGCTCGGTCATCGACAATTCGGACCTCCCGGCGCAGCAGCTCTGGGGCACCGTCCTGGCGACCGCCATCGCCTCGCGCTCCCCGATCGTCCTGCGCGAGCTGGGCCCCGAGGCGAAGGCGAACCTCTCGCCTCAGGCGTACACGGCGGCCAGGTCCGCCGCCGCGGTCATGGCGATGAACAACGTCTTCTACCGCACCCGCCATCTGCTCTCCGACCACGAGTACGGCACCCTGCGCGCCGGCCTCCGGATGAACGTCATCGGCAACCCCGGTGTCGACAAGGTCGACTTCGAGCTGTGGTCCTTCGCCGTCTCCGCCATCAACGGCTGCGGCGTGTGTCTCGACTCCCACGAGCAGGTCCTGCGCAAGGCGGGCGTGGACCGCGAGGTGGTCCAGGAGGCCTTCAAGATCGCCTCGGTGATCCAGGCGCTCGGCGTGACGCTGGACGCGGAAGCGGTGCTCTCCGAGTGACACCCGGCTGTCGGGGCCCCGTTCACCTCAGTGGTGAGCGGGGCCCTTTCGGTTCTACGACTGCTGCGGCGGCGTGTCCTTGGGCTGCACCGGCGCCACGTCCATCGCGGTGGCACCCCGGGGCCGCGGAGAGTGCCGTAGAGCGGCCTCCTGGGAGTACGCCTTCAGATAGCTGCCGACCGTGTTCGTCACCGCCACCAGCGGCACCGCGACGATCGCGCCGCCGATGCCCGCGACCAGGCCACCCGCCGCCACCGCCAGCACCACGGCCAGCGGATGGACGCGGACCGCCCGCCCGAGGATGAACGGCTGCAGGATGTGCCCCTCGATCTGCTGGACCGCGAGCACGACCGCCAGGGTCATCACCGCGGTGAAGACGCCCTGGGTCACCAGTGCCACCACGACCGCCAGGGCGCCCGAGGCCACCGCGCCCACCAGCGGGATGAAGGAGAACAGGAAGATGAAGACGGCCAGGGGGACGGCCATCGGCACGTCCAGGAAATATATGCCGATGCCGATGAAGACGGCGTCGATCAGGGCCACCAGTACCGTGCCGCGGACGTACGCCGTGAGCGTCCGCCATGCGCGCGGGCCGGCCCCGGCGACACCGGGACGGGCGGCCGCCGGCACGAGCTTCAGCGTCCACTCCCAGATGCGCTTGCCGTCGTAGAGGAGGAACAGCGTCGAGAAGGCCGCCAGCAGTATGCCGGTGAGCGCCTCGACGATGACCGTCACGCCCTCCAGGCCCGCGGAGGTGATCTCGTCGGTGTTGGCGCCGACCGCCTCGCGCAGGTTCTCGGCGATGTCGTTGATCTGCTTGTCGGTGACGTGGAACGGGCTGTTGAGCAGCCAGTTGCGCAGCTCGTCGATGCCGTCCTGGATCTGGTCGGAGAGGTTGTCGATGTTCTCCATGACCTGCCAGGTCACGAACCAGCCGATGAGCCCGATCACGACGAAGCCGAGGATCGCGGTGAGCGCGGTGGCGATGCCGCGCGGTACGCCGAACCGCCGCAGCCGCGTCACGGCGGGCTCCAGCAGCGCGGTGATCAGCAACGCGGCCACGAAGGACAGCACGACGAGCTGGACGGCGCTGATGACCCGCATCAGCACCCAGAGCGTGCCCGCGAGGACCAGCAGCCGCCAGCCGGCCTCGGCAGCGACCCGCACTCCCCAGGGCACGGCGAGCGCGGGCTCGGGACGGTCCGGGCGGGTGGCGACCTCGGGGGCGTAGTCGGGCGGTGGCGGGACCTTCTCCGGGGTCTTCTCCGAGGCCTTCTCCGGGGTCTTCTCGGACGGGCTGTCGGCAGCGACCGGCCCGACGTCGGCCCGCTCCACCTCGGCGCGGCGCTGGTCCAGCCGCTCCCCGATCTCGGTCAGTCCGGCACCCAGCCGACTGAGCCACCCTGGTACTCGCGACATGATCCGTCCCTTGCCCCCGTCTGTCCCCACCGCTCCCCCCGGAGTCGTCCGGTCCGACCGTACATGGCCTGCTGCCGAGAGCCGAAAGCCCCTCACCGAAGGACGGTGAGGGGCTCGGAAAGGTTGAGCGAGGAGTGCGGCTCAGTACCAGTTGTTGGCCTGCCAGAAGTCCCAGGCGCCGCACGGGCTGCCGTAGCGGTCGTTCATGTAGCTGAGGCCCCACTTGATCTGCGTGGCCGGGTTGGTCTGCCAGTCGGAGCCGGCGGACGACATCTTGGTGCCGGGCAGCGCCTGGAAGAGGCCGTAGGCACCGGAGGAGGGGTTGACGGCCTTGTAGTTCCAGTCGGACTCGTGGTCCACGATGTTGCTGAAGCACTGGTACTGGTCGCTCGACACCATCGACTGCGCCATCGACTGGATCTCCGCGATGGAGTACGAGCCCTGGGGAGCGAAGTCGGAGGCGTCACGCGAGGCGCTGCGGCTCGCGGCCTCTTCCGCCTCCGCGCGTTCCTTGGCCGCCTGCGCCGCCTTCTCGGCGGCTTCCTTCTTCTCGACCGCGGACTGGGCGGCGGCCTTGCGGGCAGCCTCCTCGGCGTCCTTCTTGGCGGTCGCGTCCGCGGCGATGGCCTGAGTCTCGGCCTGCTGAGTGAGGGATGCGGTCTGGACCTGGGCCTGCTGGCCCGCGGGTATGTCCGCGAGCAGCGTCAGGTCGGCTGCCGCGGCTTCGGCGTCGTTGTTCTGTGCGGTGCTGCCCGAGGCAACGCCGACGACACTTCCGACAGCGGTGACCGCGGTGGCCGAAGCCACTGCGAATCCCCGGACCGAGATCCGGCTCACACGGTTTCCTTCCAGCATCGCCCGCTTAGGTGACCCTCGCGGACGCAATCGTGCCCCTGAACGCTGGCCTCCCAACTGCGGGGTCACGGGAGGCACGGGCCCGGTGGGCAACTCCCGCGAGGGGAGCGCCGCTTGGTGCGCGGGCGGCATACGACGTCGACTATGCAGTTGGCTGGTGTAGCTGTGGTGCCGTACCGCTGGGGGTACAGGTGTGTCGTATGCGGGGCCTGACAGGACTGAGACTCTGCCGTAACCGGACGCCGGGTGGCAATTCTGAGTTGCGTGTGAAAGCTCACATCCCGTTTGACCCAGGGGATTCTGAGAAACCGCAACACGCGAAGGCGCCGCCCAACTAGGCTCTGAGCCTTTGTTGGACGGCGCCAACTGCCAGGTAACCGGCCCTAATTGGGCATCGGTCGGCAGACCTCTCAGACCACCCCGTCTTCGAGCATTTCGGTCACAAGCGCGGCGATCTGGGACCTCTCGGATCGCGTGAGCGTGACATGCGCGAAGAGCGGATGCCCCTTCAACTTCTCGACGACGGCGACGACACCGTCGTACCGGCCGACACGCAGATTGTCCCGCTGGGCCACGTCATGAGTGAGAATCACCCGCGAATTGGCGCCGATTCGGGACAGAACGGTCAGCAGTACGTTCCGCTCGAGGGACTGCGCCTCGTCCACGATCACGAACGCGTCGTGCAGCGAGCGTCCGCGGATGTGGGTGAGCGGCAGGATCTCCAGCATCCCGCGCGCGCTGACCTCCTCGATGACCTCACGGCTGGTGACCGCGGACAGCGTGTCGAAGACCGCCTGAGCCCAGGGGCTCATCTTCTCGGACTCGGAGCCCGGCAGATAGCCGAGCTCCTGCCCGCCCACCGCGTACAGCGGACGGAAGACCATGATCTTCTCGTGCTGACGGCGCTCCAGAACCGCCTCCAGGCCCGCGCACAGCGCCAGCGCCGACTTACCGGTGCCGGCCCGGCCGCCCATCGAGACGATCCCGACGTCCGGGTCGAGGAGCAGATCCAGCGCGATCCGCTGCTCCGCGCTCCTGCCCTTGACGCCGAACGCCTCACGATCCCCGCGCACCAGCCGGATGTTGCCCTCGGGCGTCACCCGCCCCAGCGCCTTGCCGCGCTCGGACTGGATGGTCAGACCGGTGTGCACGGGCAGCTCGGACGCCTCGGGGACATAGACCGTCCCCTCCTCGAAGAGGATGTCCACCTGCTCGCCGGGCAGGGTCAGTTCGGACATTCCGGTCCAGCCGGAGGCGTCCGTGATGGCGAGCTCGGCGCGGTACTCCTCGGCGAGGAGACCGACCGAGGACGCCTTGATCCTGAGCGGGAGGTCCTTGGACACGACGGTGACGTCGAACCCCTCGGCCTGCAGATTGCGGGCGACCGCGAGGATGCGGGAGTCGTTGTCCCCCAGGCGGTAGCCGGACGGCAGAACGCTGGGGTCCGAGTGGTTGAGCTCGACACGGACGGTGCCGCCGAGGTCCCCGATCGGGATGGGAGCATCGAGACGGCCATGCCGCACCCGGAAGTCGTCCAGCAGGCGCAGCGCCTGCCGGGCGAAGTACCCGAGTTCGGGATGGTGCCGTTTGGCCTCCAACTCCGTCACCACGACGATCGGCAGCACGACTTCGTGCTCGTCGAAGCGGTTCAGGGCGTTCGGGTCGGCCAGCAGGACGCTGGTGTCGAGAACATAAGTGCGCCGGTCGGGCTTGCGGCGCTTTGTGCTGGTCACCACGGAAGGACGTACCCCCTCGGAAGAGGTCGGGGAGCGACGGAGAGGAGCTGGACCGGTCGACGGCCGCATTGCACGGGCCGAGAACCGGCCCTCCGCTGCTTCGTCCGCGCGGTGAACGCACGATCGGGCTGGTGCAAAGGGCCTCCCGGGCGGACGGCCCCGTGCCGTCCGCTGAGATCCGACACCCGTGGTTCGGGTGTCGACCTGACTGGCTTATGCCCTCGAACGTGCGATGCCATGCCACGGCATATGACGGCGCGCTGGTGAACTCTTTGTTACTTCCGCCCCAGAGCGGGTGACTTCTACTTCCTCGGGTACGGCGGTTCAGCCGCCGTAACGCCGGTGGCGCGCGGCGTAGTCGCGCAGCGCACGCAGGAAGTCGACCTTGCGGAAGGCCGGCCAGAAGACCTCACAGAAGTAGTACTCCGAGTGGGCCGTCTGCCAGAGCATGAATCCGGACAGCCGCTGCTCGCCGCTGGTGCGGATGACGAGGTCCGGGTCGGGCTGGGCACCGGTGTAGAGGTGCCGGCCGATGGTCTCGACGTCGACGGTGTCGGCCAGCTTCTCCAGCGAGATGCCCTTGTCGGAGGCCTCCAGCAGCATCGAGCGCACCGCGTCGGCGATCTCCTGGCGACCGCCGTAGCCGATGGCGACGTTGACGACTATGCCGTCGATGCCTGCCGTGGCCTCCTCGGCTTCCTTGAGGGCGGTCTGCATCTGCTGCGGCAGCAGGTCGAGCGTGCCGACGTGGTGGACGCGCCAGCGGCCGTCGGTGGCGAGGGTCCGTACGACGTCCTCGATGATGCCGAGGAGCGGGACGAGTTCCTCCTGCGGGCGGTCGAAGTTGTCCGTCGACAGCAGCCAGAGGGTGACGACCTCGACGTCCGTCTCGGAGCACCAGCCGAGGAATTCCTCGATCTTCTCCGCGCCGGCGCGGTGACCGTGCACGGTGGTGGAGCCCGCTGCCTTTGCCCAGCGTCGGTTGCCGTCCATGATGACGCCGATGTGCTTGGGCACCTGAGCGTGGTCCAGGTGGCCTTCCACCCGGCGTGCGTACAGCCTGACGAGCAGGCTGCGCAGCTTGTCGCGCAGGTTCACGTGATTGTCAGCCCCTCCGTGCGGATGCGGTCCCCGCGGAGCGAGGGTACCGCCGTGGGGGTGAGGGGCGTATTCCGGGTGCGGGTTGGGGGTGGTTGCTCGCGCCGTTCCCCGCGCCCCTTGCGGACGTTGCGGTGACCCGCGTTTGGAAGGCGCCCCACTCTCGGGCCAAAAAAACGGGCCGGTCCGTGGGGGGGAGACGGACCGGCCCGAGGGGGGGTTTCCACCATAACCCTTTGTAAGTGATGGTGGGTGCATCGGCGTGCCACAACTACTCTCCGGAGTCGGGTGGCGACGGCGCGATGGCGGCAAATAGCCCTGTTCCGGGCGGGCTCGTGGCCGGATTGCAGCGATGTGGACGGCTCGGCGAGTCGGTGCGCATCCCCCGGGCGGGTGACCCCGTCAGTGAACGTTCGCTTGACGGGTCGCGGTACCGCGCAGCCCCCTCCTCTGCGCGGTACCGGCCGCGCAACTTTGCTGGCGCGAATTGCCTTGGTCTGAACTTACGTGAGGTGTCGGCCGGGTGCGAGCCGCCTGCGATAACAATGTGGAAACTGTGCATGATCCACCAATACGAAGGGTGAATCTCCAGCGGGGCACCAAAAGCCCGGTTTGCGCATACTTGCCTGCCCTATCTCCTCGGCATCGCGGACAGCTTCCGGCCTACTTCCGTCCTACCGTCGTCCCATGACCCTGAGAATCGGTTGGGACGAGGCGAGCGCACGTCGACTGGAACGGCAATTCCTGGCCAACCCTGCTCAGGCGGGTGGGGACGTGGCCGCCGTGGTCTCCGCCATGCTGGGCGCGCATGCGCAGGTGCTGTCCGCGGCGGAGCTGTCGGTGGGGGTGCGGACGGTCGGTGTGACCCGGGCGGACGTGCGGGCCGCGCTCTGGGAGGACCGCTCGCTCGTGAAGACGCACGGCCCGCGCGGAACGGTGCATCTGCTCCCGGCGGACGAACTTCCCCTCTGGAGCGCCGCGTTGAGCGCGATCCCGTCGGGCCCGAGCCCTTTCGCGCCCGGCGCCCGTATGACGGACGAGCAGGTGGCGCAGGTCATGGCCGCGATCGGCGACGCGCTGGACGGCGTATGCCTGACGGTGGACGAGCTGAGCGAGGAGGTCGTGGCGCGCACGGGGCCCTGGGCCGGGGACCGGGTGATGCCCGCGTTCCAGGACATGTGGCCGCGCTGGCGTCAGGTGATGCACCGGGCGGGGCAGTCGGGTGCCCTGTGCTTCGGCCAGAACCGCGGTCGCAAGGTGACGTACACCCGCCCGCCGGCCTTCGATCCGCTGCCGCCGGAGCAGGCGGTGGGGATGCTCGTACGCCGGTATCTGCGCGCGTACGGTCCCGCGACCCCGCGGCACTTCGCGAAATGGCTTGCGGCTCCGGGGGGTTGGGCGGGCGGGCTGTTCGGCACGCTCGCGGAGGCCGGGGAGATCGAGGAGGTGGACTTCGAGGGCGTACCGGCGTGGGTGGCGGCGGGGGACACCGGGTTTCCTGAGGGTGGCCGACGGGCCGGTGGCGTCCGGCTGCTGCCGTACTTCGACGCGTACGGCATCGCCGCCCAGCCGCGTGAGCGACTGTTCCGGGGACCGGCGTACGAGAGGGCGCTGGCCGGCGGTCAGGCCGGCAACTACCCCCTGCTGCTGGTCGACGGCGTGGTGGCGGGCGTGTGGCACCAACGGCGCCAGGGACGTCGTACGACCGTCACGGTGGAGCCGCTGGGGCGGCTGACGGCGCGGCAGGAACGGGAGTTGGGGCGGCAGGTGGAGCGGGTCGGGGAAGTGCTGGAGGCGCGGCCGGAGTTGGTGATCGGGACGGTGACGACGGGCCCGCACGCGTAGGGACTCATCCCGGCGGCCTGCGCAGCTCGAAGAGGTGGCGGGTGCTGTGGGCGACGAAGGGGCCGTGTGCCTCGATCTCGGCGTGCAGGGCGCGGAGTCGGGGTTCGTAGGCCTCGACGGTGAAGTCGGGGACCATCCAGATCACCTTGCGCAGGAAATGGACGACGGCTCCGATGTCGTAGAACGCCATACGGAGCCGCTCCGCCCGTACGTCGACGACTTCGAGCCCGGCGGCCTGGGCGTCGGCGCGCTCGCGGTCGGGGTGGCGGCCGCCCCGCTGCTCGTCGGACAACGGGCCGAGGAAGTACTCGACGAGCTCGAAGACGCTGCTGGGGCCGACGTGCTGGGCGAAGTAGGTGCCGCCGGGGCGGAGGACGCGGGCGATCTCCGGCCAGTCGGGGCGTACGGGGTGCCGGCTGACGACGAGGTCGAACGTCGCGTCCGCGAAGGGGAGCGCGGCGTCCTCGGGCGCGGCGACGACGGCGACGCCACGGGGGCGGAGGAGGGCGGTGGCCTTGGCGACGTTGGGGGGCCAGCCTTCGGTGGCGACGGTGAGGAGAGGTGGATCCGGCTGCGCGCGCTCCAGGGCGAAGTCGAGGACCTCTCCCCCGCCGGTCTGGATGTCGAGCACGGCGGTGGTCCCGCGGAGGCGTTCGGCCATGGACTCCGCGTAACCCCACGAGGGCCGCGCCTCCGTGGCCCTGCCCTCGAACCAGGAGAAGTCCCAGCCGTCGGTGGGGTGGGCCACGGCTTCTTCGACGAGGTCTTCGTAGGTGCGGCTTTCGTGGGCGCGGCCCTCGTCGGTGGGGCCCTTGTGGGTGCGGCCCTCGTGGGTGCCGCCCTCGTGGGTGCCGCCCTCGTGGGTGCCGCCCTCGTGGGTGCCGCCCTCGTGGGTGCCGCCCTCGTGGGTGCCGCCCTCGTGAGCGCGGCCTTCGTCGGTGCCGCCTTCATCGGTGCGGGCGGCACCCGGCGTCGGGTGGCTCACGGGACCAGGGGTCGTACTTCTTCCGCCGCGAACCGTACGAACCCCTCCGGGTCGGGTTCGTCGCCGGTCGGCTGCAGGACGACCGTGTCGGCGCCGGCGTCGGCGAGGCGCTGGACGGCCTTGGCGACGGCTCCGGCGTCTCCCGCGACGCCGAGGTCCGGGACGGATGCGTCGCCTTCGGCGTCGAGCTCGGCGCGGAGCCGTGCGGCGGCGCCGGGACCGGTGGCGGTGAGCAGATAGACGACGACCTTGTGCGGTTCGGTACGACCCGCCGACTCCCGTCCCTCGTCGATGAGTTGCCGGGCACGCCGGACACCCTCGGGGGGCGTACTCGCGGTGAGGATGGTCCCGTCGGCCGCCTCACCGGCCAGCCGCAGCGAGCGGGGCCCGGTGGCGCCGGCGAGGACGGGCGGCGCGGGATCGGCGGGGGGCCAGTCGAGCGCGACGTCATCGAGCTTGACGTACCGCCCCTCGGTCGTGATCCGCTCGCCGCGCAACAGGGTCCGCAGGGCGAGCAGGTGCTCACGCAGCAGGGTCACGGGTGACTCGACCCGGGCGCCCACCTGCCCCATCCAGTCCTGCACGCCGTGCCCGACGCCGACGATCGGGCGCCCGGGGAACATCCGGTGCAGCGACGCGACCTCCATCGCGGTGATGGCCACGTTCCGCAGCGGCACGGGCAGCAGCCCCACCCCGATGCGCACCCGCTCGGTCCAGGCGAGAGCGGCGGCCGCCGTCGACAACCCGCCCTCCCGGAAGCAGTCCTCCCACAGCCAGAGCTCTTCAAGTCCCGTCGCGTCCGCGAGCCGGGCGACCTCCCGCAGTCGCTCGGGCGGCAGCTGAGGGCGGAACACGGCACCGAGTCCAGTCGTCATACGGCCTTCCTACCTGTGCCGCGACGCCATGGACAACACCTTTTCCCGCGAGTCTGCGGTGTTGTGTCACCCTGCTGGAATGCGGCGTCGTTGGCGGGACGGACAGGGGACGTTGGTCGTGTCCGGAGGCGGCGGCCGTGCGGACGCCGTCTCCGTACCTCTGGAGATCGCCGCCTCGTATCGCGCCCGTACCAAAGGGCTGTTGGGGCGGGACGCCATTGACGGGGCGATGTTGCTCTCCCCCGCCAACAGCGTGCACACCTTCCGGATGCGGATCCCCATCGACGTCGCCTACCTCGACCGCCACCTCGAGGTCATCGCCGTGACGACCATGAAGCCGGGGCGACTCGGTATGCCCCGGCTTCGTGCGCGGCATGTGGTGGAGGCGGAGGCGGGGGTCATGAGGGGGTGGGGGTTGCGGGCCGGGGTTCGCGTGGAGATCGAGGGGATGGGGTGAGGGCGAAGCGGACGTCGGCAACGCTGTCACAGCCGCAGCCCGTGCAGGAGGTCCGTCACGCGAGTCGGGTCCGAGGGGCCCATGTGGCCGGTGCCGGGGAAGTTGTGGACCATGAAGCGGTTGTGCGGGGTGAGTTCATCGGCTTCGGCGATCATGCGGTCCTGGAGCTCCGTGGCGACGGTCCTGTCCTTGCCGAACCGCAGATACGTGCGCGGAATCCGCCCCCACGTCTCCGCACGCCCGACGGCCCGGCCCGCGTACGCCGTCATCGACTCGTCCGCCTGCAATCCCTCCAGCACCCGCAGGAACTCGGCGTCCGTGTACTCCGCGCAGGTCATCTCCTTGAAGACGGCGAGGTCACGGCTGCTGGAGGTACGCCAGTTGAGGCGCAGCACCCCCAGCTTCCCCGGGTCGCCGACGATCTGCTCCAACGGGCTGATGGCGAACTGCCCTTCAGGCGAGCCCGCGCAGTCGTTCAGGGACGGCATGCTGCGGCTCGGGCAGAACGCGGCCATGTAGCAGATATGCGCCAGGAGTTCGGGCACGGCATTCGCCACCCTGCTCACCGAGAGCCCGCCCATGCTGTGCCCGACCAGCACCACGGGCCCGCCGAGCCGCGCGGCGCGTCGTACGACGCCGGTGACCCGCCGCTCGAAGTCGTCCAGGGTGAGCGCGGCGACCGGCGAGGGCTCCGTCGCGAGGGCGTTGAAGTCCTGCGTCTGATACGCCTTCGGGATGAACTTCTCGGCGCCGTGCAGCGGTTGGTCCACCGTGACGACGCGGTGCCCGCGCAGCGCCAGTTCTCTGCCGATCGCCGTCCAGAAGACACCCGCGCTATGGGTGCCGTGGACCAGGACGTACGTGCGGATGCGGTGGCGGGTCCGTGCCGTGGCCCGGTCGGTGTCGGTCGCGTGCGCGGTACCCGCACCCACACCGACGGCGAGCGCTGCCCCGCCGGCGCCTGCGGCGAGACGTCGCAATGCTTGTCGCCGTGAGGTCGCTGCCTTCTCAGTGCTCTCTTTGCTCTCTTTGTCAGCCATGGCTAAGAGGCTATGAACGCCCGCTGTTCCCCAACATGGCTCTGCCCACCCGGCTGAGGGTGCACCTACCGACACCTACACACCGCGGCCATCAACCTGCCGACGGTCTCGTGGCCACGGCGGTTGCGACAGCCGTGGTCAGTGGGTCGGAGGCTGGACGGCCAAGGATGTCGGCCAGGTCAGGGCCGGTGCTGTCCAGAAAGCCGTGCCGGATGCCGGTCGCGATCGAGGCGAGCATGGGTGGCTGGAACGGCAGGAGTCCCGGCACCTGGCTGAGGAGCCTGCGCCGGTACTCGGCGAGACCGATGGTGCGGTGCGGGACGCCGAGGCGGTCGGCCACGTGCGCTGCCGTGATGGGCGTGCCGACGAGATCGTAGGTGCGTCCGCTGTGCGGGGCTGGATCCGCCGCGATGACCGCCGCGGCCTCGGCCAGGTCGGCACGGGCGACCGCGGCCAGGGCGCCGTCGCCGAACGCGGATTCCACCCCGCCGTCGGCCCACATCAGGAGGCCGCCGAAGAGTTCGGCGTAGAGGCCGTTGCGCAGGATCGTCCACGGCAGGCCGCAGGCGCGCACGAGCCGTTCGGTCGCGCGGTGCGCCAGCGCGAAACCGAGGTGCTCACCGGCACCGGTCAGGCTCGTGTAGACGACATGCCGGACGCCGTCGCGGACGGCAGCGTCGAGGACGGCCGCGTGCCGCCCGATGACCTGGTCGTCTTCGGCATACCCGGCGGAGATCACCACCAGAGTGGACACACCGGCGAGGTCCATGCCGGAGGGATCGTCGAAATCGAGCCGCCGCAACTCGCCGTTCGGAGTGCGGCTGCCGCCTGTCGCTGTCGCGTCGCGGGCATGCAGCGCCGCGAGAGTGGCGGAGCCGAGGCCCCCGTTCGCTCCGGTCACCAGAATCATGTCAGTCGTAGTCTTCCGTCGGTGGTTCTCTTCGGTAACTACGCTTGATCCTGAACCGCCCGTATACCGGCCACAAGAAGGCAGTTTGATGTCACCCACGCACACCGAGGTAACCACCGCACCCGCCGAACTCGATCCCTGCGGGCGCGAAGACCACCCGGACTGCGGGATCCGCGATGTCCTGGACCGGATCGGCGACAAGTGGTCGGTACTCGTGATCGTCGAACTCGCCGGCGGGCCACGCCGCTTCCGCGAACTGCAGCGCGCCATCGACGGCATCTCCCAGCGCATGCTCACCCTCACCGTGCGCAGGCTGGAACGCGACGGACTCGTCCTGCGCACCGTCTACCCCACCGTCCCGGCCCACGTGGACTACCGCCTGACCGAGACCGGGACCGGCCTGACCCACCTGGTCAAGGCACTCGCCGACTGGTCCCTCAGCCATCGCGCCGTCATCGCCGAGGCACGGCACCAGTACGACGAGACCCACCCCGACCACGACATCCGGTAACGGATGCTGCTGATGCCGTCCGGTGCGGCAGTGCTCTGCTACGCAGCGCTCTCTTCGAAACGCTCGTCGATCTTCTCCGGTGGCGCATCATCGGTTCAGGTCCATGACCCCGACTCCCAGCCCTGCGTAGGCTTCCGGTGCGACCGTGGCAACCAGTGCTCCGTCGGGAAGCATCGGGTTCGGCCGCGCCACGTGTACGGCGGCGGCGACACCGCAGGTGACACCGTCGCTCAGCAGTTCGGCGACGGTCATGGCCATCGCGTAGTCGTCGTCAATGACGCGGAACACATCCAGCAGTACGCCCGCGTGGGCCACGATCCCCGCACGCTCGCGCTCAGCCTCCACGAGGCTCAGGACAGGCAGCCACAGGCGCACATCGTCGCTGGATGCCGCAGCGTGAATGAGGCCGGATACCTGCTTGTTGCCCCCCGTCGCCAGCAGTGTGGGGCTGTCGAGGACATAGTGCTCGATCTGGTTCAACGAGCCGACTCCGCTCCGGCGAGAGCGGCCCGGTGTGCGGCCGTGGCTTCCCGCATCTTGCGCCGCATGTCCGCGGATTCCTCGTCCGTCACGTAATGGCCGAACCGCTCAGCGATCAGGGCCCGGGTGCGATCGGCCCGCTCACTGATCTGCTCGGGGGTCAGGGTCTGAGCCGCTATCTCCTGCATCAGGGCACGGAGACTGGTCCCACGCGCCTCCGCCACCGCGGCAAGCTGGTCACGGACTTCGGCGGGCACGCGGATCATGACGTCAGGCATGGGCGCAAGTATACGTGCCGTATACGTCTCACGCGTTCGATGAGATCGGGTGCTGCTCGCCGTATCCGGGCACCTCGGGCCTGACGTTCGGCACTCGACCTGGCAGTACTGGCTCAGCGTCGGTCTGTGGCTCGCGGGTGCCCGGTGCCTGCGAAGGTGATCCAGCAGGTGTCGCGGGATGTGTCCACGAGGTACCAGATGCGACCGCCGCCGGTCACCTCGATCTGCCACTGCTCGCAGGTCTGCCCGCGGTGGGTGCCATGCGCCAGACCACCCTTGAGCCGGTGGTGCCGGGGCGTCTCGGTGGCAGGCCTGGGGTTCGTGCGCATAGTGACCCAGGCGCGGTAGGTGTTCTCTCGGGCCTGTTGGGCGAGGCTTTCCCATCCCTTGGCGGCGGCCGCGTCCGCGAAGCGGACTTCCCAGTGGCCCTCTGGTGCCGGTGGTGCGGCGCGGTCGCCACGGCCCGCGGTCATGCGGCGCCCCGCGGGTCCGGTACCGGGCCGTAGTCGTCGCCGTGGTCCCTGGTCAGCGCGGCCAGCAGTTCCGGGTCGGAGTAGACCTCGGCGGTGTGCTGCCAGGCGATGAGCAGTTGGGCGACGGACGCGCTGTTGCCGAGCGAGTCGGCGGCACGCATGGTGTCGACCAGTTCGACAGCGAAGGCGTGGAGATCCGGCTCGGGCAGGAAACGGACCCACGGGAAGGCGTCCGGCAGTATGTCGAGGAGCAGTTCCATGCTGCCTGGCTCCCGGCGCGCCATCGCGGCGAGCATTCGGGTGGCTGCCGACACCACGGTCTGGTCCTGCTCGGCCCGCGCCGCCGTGGTGAGGACCAGGTCCTCACCATCTCTGCGGTGCAGGAGCAGTCTCGGCGATTCCTGGAGCCGGGCAAGCGTCTGCTTGTTCTTGTTCACCAGCTCGGAGAAGTTCACGGCTGCATTCTCGGTACCCATAACTTTGAAAGTACTTCGAAACTAGCCCTGGCACCATCACCCAAAAGAGGGGCGGATGGCCAGCTCGGACCCACTGGCCAAGAAGCGGGCGGCCCGACGGTCAGTTCTCGGCGCGCGGGAAGGTCACCTCCACCCGTCGGTTCTTCCTGCGGCTCTCCTCCGTGGCGTTCGAGGCGATCGGGTACTGCTCGCCGTAGCCGCGGACCTCGAAGGTGATGTTGGGGTCGTTCAGTTCCTCGTCCAGGACTTTCTGTACGGCGTTGGCGCGCTGTTTGGAGAGGACGTCGCCGTGGGCGGAGGAACCGAGGTTGTCCGTGAAGCCGAAGACGCGGATCCGTGTCGCGTTCTGGGTCTTGATCTCGTCCGCGATCGCCGAGAGGCGGGACCTTGCCTCGCCCGTCAGTCTCGCGCTGTCCTTCGGGAACAGGACCTCCGCCTGGAGCGCGAACTTCACGTCCGCATTGGTGTCCTCCCGGCGTTCGTCGCCGCTCTGGTCCTCGACGACCTGCTTGATGTCCAGCACCTTGGGTGCGGCGAGCGTGGCCCCTTCGGGGAGCTTGAGGTCGGGGTCGTTGGGGTCGACCTCGACGGGGGCGGAAGCGGAGGGTTCGGTGCCCGGAGGGACGCTGGGGCCGTCGTCGGCACGGGCGTGGGTCGGGGCCAGCAAGGTCGCGGCGACCATGACGGACGTGGCGCCGAGGGTCAGGGCGAGACGGGGACGCACGCTCCAGGTCGAGGTGGCGGTCATCGTCGGCCTCACCCGGAGATCTGGATGGTGGCGGAGGCGAACGTCGGCAACTGGAACGCCACTTCGGTCGTGTCCGCAGGGGGTGCCGGGAACTGCATGAACACGGCGAGGCTGTCGCCGGCCTTGAGGATCGAGAAGCCTGTGGTCGTGAGCGGGCGGCCGTCGGTGTCGCGCAGTACGTAGTACCGCTTCTTGCCCTTTGAGTCGACAAGCGTGGCGCCCCCGAGCGACCTGCCGTTTCGGACGATCTCGGTCTCGTTTCCGCTCAGCCCCGCGGGCACCGTGACGCTCTCGGCACCGTCGTTCTTCAGTTCGGCGTTCACCGTGACGAAGCCGCCGGCATCACGCTGAGCAGAGGCGATCTGGAGGAGCAGTCCGTTCGAGCCCTTCAACTCAGCCATCGGCGTGTCCGACTGGCCCTCCTGAGTACTCGGGTCGGATCCGCCGTCCTTGGAAGCCGACGCGGACGCCTCCGGCTTCTCGTCGTCGCCACCACCACCGCCGCAGCCGGACACACCGACGGCCAGACCGGCCGCAAGCGTCAACGCGACCATCCCCCTGCGGGCCTTCGCAGTGAACCGAATGCTCATCGCTCTGCTTCCTTCGTCACTCGTCATTCGCTTGCCCGTCGGCCAGATGGACGTCGAAGAGATCCTCGGGACCCGGGAGATCGTCGAGATTGTCCGGGTCCAGGGGCCAGCTGATGCCGTCCTCGCAAGTGAGTTCCGGCAGCATGTCGTCCCCGGCATCCTCACCCGGGAGCTCGAACTCACACAGCCGATCGATCACGGCGGTGGCGGAGGCTTCTGAGTATGTGTCCTCTGTACCGGGCACGAGGGAGTCGCCGACGGACTCCGTGGTCCGGACAGTGACTTCGTAGCCCGGGGGGAACCCGCCCGGTCCCGCACAACCCGTCACCGTTGCGTCGTTCTGGGCTGCCAACTGGTTCGCCCGCTCGCACCCGCCGAAGACCTCGACCTCGCCGTTGAAGATGTCCTGCCACTTCGTCGGGTCGAGAACGTTCTCCACCCACTCGTCCGTGAGCTTGTCGCGGGTGTCTAGGGCAGCCGCGAGCGCCGCCGCGTCCGCTGCCGTCTGGGCGCCGTTCCGGTTCGCGGCCGCCTGGCCTACCGCCAGGTAAACGAACGCGAGAAAGAGCAGGCCCCCGACCACCGTGATGTAGATGGGGAAAGCCTGCCCTGCGTCGCCGAATCTACGGGCTGACGTCAGCCGGTGAGCTTCGCGATCTGCGTGGTGATGGCGTCGTAGATCGTCTGCCCGATGTCCGTCCCGGTGATCGCCAACACAATCGCCACAACCACCGCGATGATCCCCAGGTACTCGACCGCAGTCTGCCCCTTGTCGTTGTCGCGCATCCGCATGCCGCACCCCTCCGGTGTCGTCGCCTTCGGCACGCGGAGTGTATGCAGGAACACCCCGGGTTGCCGAGGGCCCCAGGGCCCAAATCCGGACCTGGCTGGGGAGCCGGCCGCTCGGCTTCTCGTTCCGCCCAGACGTCACCGCAGGTCACCCCAGCCCTGTCGCGGAACTCGGTGCCGTGCCCAGCCACTTCGCGGCGGCTTCGGCGCGGCTGGTGCTGTGGAGTTTGGCGAAAATGCGGTTGATGTGGTTCTTGACGGTCTTCTCGCTGATGAAGCAGGCGGCGGCGATCTGCTGGTTGTTCAGGCCAGTTGCGATGAGGTCCATGATCTCCGCCTCCCTCATGCTCAGTCGGAACCGCGACCGGTCCAACGACTGTCCCATATACGATTGCAGTTGCGAAAGCCCTTTCCCGAAAGTGGACGAGGGCGCGCTACCTACAGTGGCCAACTGGCCTGGTGGAGCGAGTTGTTCCGGTAGCTTCGGGCGACGGGCAGGTGAACTCTCACCGTATGCAGTCGCATTCACCGCCGTGCGCGTGAAGTGCCGTCGGCCCTCCCGGACGTCCCGCACCGCGGTGACCAGCTCGTCCGCCGTGAACTCGCCGTGGACCAGATAGCCGACCGCCCCTTGACGCAATGCCTCCCGGACGGTCGCCGGTTCCGTGCTGTACGTCAGCATCATGACCGGGGCGATGGAGGCCAGGTGCGGCAATGCCGAGATGCCGTCCAGTTCGGGCATGCGGACGTCCAGGAGGATCACGTCGGGGCGGTGCCGAGACGCTGCCTCGCAGGCCTCGCGGCCGTCGGCGGCCTGCGCGACCACGGTGATGTCCTCGCGGCCGGACAGCAGCGCGGTGAGGCCTGCTCGGACCACCGGGTTGTCGTCCGCGACCAATACCCGTACCTGCGGGAGGGCTTGGGGCATCACGCGGCCTCCTTTCGTTCGCTGCTGGTGCTGCTGCTCTTGCTGCCGTGTGGCTTCAGGGCCGCCAGGGGGAGTTCGAGGCGGACCTCCGTGCCTCGTGCGTCGTCGCCTCGGCCGAAGTGCAGGCGCGCTCCCATCGACTCCGCCCGTTCGACCATGCCGAGCAGGCCGAAGTGGCCGGAGTCGCGGAGCTGTTCGACGGTGAAGCCGGGAGGCAGGCCGCGTCCGTCGTCGTACACGCTGATGCGCAGCACGCCGTCCTGGACGCCTGCGCGTACGTTGACTTGGGTCGCGGACGCGTGGCGGTGGGCGTTCTCCATGGCCTCGCCGACGATCGTGAGGAGTTGGCGGGCCACTGCGTGCGCTGTCAAGAGTGGCTGATCGTCGGCGTCGGCCGGCGGATGGAACGTCGCCGGCAGCCCCGTACGCCTCGTGAAGTCGCTTGTGTAGGAGGCCAGTTCCGTGAGGATCTCGGTCGTGGCGCGTGGGTCGGATTCCTGGCGCAGGTCCTCCAGGAGTTCGCGGGACTCGGCGGCTGCCCTGCGTGCTGCTCGGGCGATCAGTTCCGCCTGTTGTTTGATCAGGGCGGGGTCCGTGTCCGGTGCGCTCGCCGAGTTGGCCAGGCCGTCCGCCGCCAGGGCCACGCCGTGCAGGGTTTTGGCCACCGAGTCGTGCATCTCCCGTGCCAGCCGGGCGCGTTCCGCGTCGACCGCCTCCGTGACGGCGAGGCGGGCCTTCACCGTGGTCAGGGCCTGGGTGGCGGTGCCGAAGCGGAGCATCAGGTTGCGCAGGGCCGAGCCGAGCGCACCGTTGATGACGCAAAACCCTGGTAGGAGCAGGGACTCCGCGAGGTCCACCTGGCCCTTCCGCAGCGTCGCGTGGGCCAGCAGGAGGATCAGGGACTGGAGCGAGGCGAAGACGGCGGCGCCGCGCCAGCCGTAGACGATGCCCGCGAGCAGGGGCGTGCAGACGCTGACGTAGGCGAGGGTGGTGTCCGGGCCCGCGGAGATCAGGAGGAGCGAGCCGAAGAGGGTGTCCAGGGCGAGGAGGGTGGGGTGGCGCAGGAGGAGAGGGCCGAAGCGTTCCCAGTCCCGGAAGAGGACGTACGAGACCATGAACGTGACGACCACGGCGCTGCCGACTAGGCGGGTGCCCCAGCCCGGGTTGGCGTTGAGGAGTGCCGAGGGGGCGGCCAGGGCGATCATGGCGAGACGGAAGCCGAAGACCTGGCGGCACATCGCCTGAAGGGCGTTCACCTGGAGCGGGAGGGCGGGGGCCGCGGGTCGACGCCCCTGCGGACGCAGCTCACCGGCTTCACCAACCGAACGTCGCCGCAGCCTGTACGTCAGGCCGCCCGCCCTGCCCGCCCTCGTCATCGCCATCCCCGATCCCTCCCCCCTACTCCCCCGTCAGAGTCCCGAAGTCCGTCCCCGACCCCAGCAGCAGCCCGGCGACGAGCAGGATCATCGTGGCCGGCACCATGAAGGTGGTGATCATCAGCGTGGCCTTGGGGACGGCCCGCGCGGCCTTGCGGCGGGCGTTCTGCGCGTCGGTCCGGCGCATGTCCTTGGCCAGGGCGACCAGCGTGTCGACGATGGGGGCTCCCAGCTCCTCGCCCTGCTGCAAGGCGGTCACGAACATCGCGACCTGCTCGGAGTCGTTGCGTCGGCGCAGTTCCGCGAAGGCCTGGCGGCGGCTCATGCCGAGGTCCATCTGGCGGAGGGTGATGCGCAGTTCGTCCGCCCAGGGGCCCTCGTATTTCGTGGCGACCCGGTCCAGGGCCTGCCGGAAGCCCAGGCCCGCGCTGACCACCACCGCCAGTACGTCGAGGAAGTCGGGCAGGGTCCGCTCGATCACGTCCTTGCGGATGCGGATCGCCGACCAGATGCCCACCTCCGTCCAGAACGCCCCGAAGGCGAGCAGCAGCAGCGCCACCAGGTACTGGCCGCGCAGGACGAACACCAGGCAGCCCACGCCGCCCAGCGCGCCGTACACGGCCCGGCGTGCGGCGTAGCGGTCGATCGTGAGGCCGCCGGGGTTGCCCGCCAGGTCTATCTTGCGGCGGTACTTGGCGACCTGCTTCGGGCCCATCAGCCGGAGGACCGCGGGCGCGTACCGCATGCCCATGCGGTCGATCAGGGAGTCGACCGCGCCGGTCCGGGTCGCGCCGACCTCCAGGGCCAGCGCGAGGTCGCTGGGGAGTTTGGCGTCAGCGCGGTACATGCGGATGCCGGCGAAGATGCCCCAGACGCCGATGCCCATCACCAGGGCCAGGAGGAGTGCCATGTCCGTCTCCCCCGCCTCAGACGTCGATCCGGGACAACCGGCGGATCATGATGAAGCCGATCGCGTACAGCGCGAAGGCGAGGATCACCGCCCCTTGTCCCACCGGCGAGCCCGTCATGCGGTCCAGGGAGCCTTCCTGCACCCCGTTCATCAGGAGCAGCGAGCCCACGCCGAGCACGGGGACGGCGTACGAGGTCATGGTGACCTGGGACAGCTGGGTGCGGATCTCGCGGCGGGTCTCCTTCCGCTCCTCCAGCGTCTCCGTCAGATTCCGCAACGCGGTCACCACCTGTCCGCCCGCCCGGTTCGACAGCACCAGGGTCGTCACCAGCACCACCAGCTCCCGCGACGGCAACCGGTCCGCCAGCTCGCCCAGCGCGTCGTCCATCGACGCGCCCACCGCCAACTGGTTCGCCACCTTGGCCAGTTCCTCCCCTGCCGGGGCCTCCAGTTCCTCCGCCGCCATCCCGATGGCCGTACGCAGGGCGAGTCCCGCGTGTGTCGCGTTCGCCAGGATGCGGGCCAGCTCGGGCAGTTGGTTGATGAACTTCTCGATCCGCTTCTGCCGCTGCCAGTTGAGGAACTGGATCGCCACCCAGATGCCCAGCGCACCGGCGAGCGGGCCGAAGAAGGGCGCCAGGGTGGCCTGGCCGATCAGCCACAGGCCCGCGACCGTCGCGAACATGTAGGCGAAGAACTCGCCCGGCGTGACGTCCAGGCCCGTCGCCGCCAGCCGGAGCTCCAGATCCTTGCCCAGCTTCGTACGGCGCACCCGGCGGTCCAGGTTGCGGAAGCGGCGCCGACGGCCCAAGGGGACCTGGCCGGCGGCCGACAGACGCTCCACAAGGGCCGCCCGCTGCGCCCTGCCCGCCGCGTAGGAGTGCAGGCCCACCACGAAGAGGACGCAGGTCAGCAGGGTGATGCCGGTGGTGAGCGTGACGAGGTTGTCGAGTTCCATCGGGGTGGTCCTACCTGGCTTCTCGGGTCGACAGCTGGGCTGGGGTGTGGGCGACGCCGTAGGCCTGCGGGATGGGCTGGCTCGCCATGTAGAGGCGGTCGGCGGTGCGGCGCGGGAGCGGGAAGTGGACGTAGCTGCCGTGCACCCGGCCGTCGTGGGTCATCGGCTGGGCGTCGAAGCGGGCCACGGTCACGATGCGGTACGGCTCGCCCCCGTGGCTGTCGAGGACCGCGATCTCGGTGACGCGGCGGGCGCCGTCCGCGAAGCGGGTGAGCTGGATGATGACGTCGACGGCGCTGTTGATCTGGTCGTGCAGCGCCACGAAGGGGACCTCCACGTCCGACATGGAGGCGAGGGTCTGCAGGCGCATCAGCGCGTCCTCCGCGCTGTTGGCGTGGACGGTGGCGAGCGAGCCGTCGTGGCCCGTCGACATCGCCTGGAGCATGTCCAGGGACTCACCGCCGCGGACCTCACCGACGACGATGCGGTCCGGGCGCATCCGGAGGGAGTTGCGCACCAGATCGCGGATGGTGACCTGGCCCTGGCCCTCCACGTTCGGCGGGCGGGACTCCAGGCGGATCACATGCGACTGCTGGAGCTGGAGCTCCGCCGAGTCCTCGATGGTGATGATGCGCTCGCTCTCGGGGATGAGCCCCGACAGGGCGTTCAGGAGGGTCGTCTTTCCGGTGCCCGTCGCGCCCGACACGATGATGTTGAACCTGGCCTGCACCAGCCCCGCCAGCAGGTACACCATGTGCTCGTCCAGCGAGCTGAAGCCGACCAGTTCCTGGAGCGTGAAGGAGCGCGGGAAGCGGCGGATGGTGAGCGTGGCGCCGGTCAGCGACAGCGGCGGGATGATCACGTTGACGCGCTCGCCGGAGGGCAGGCGTGCGTCGACCATCGGATTCGACTCGTCCACGCGCCGGTTGACCGTGGACACGATCCGCTCGATCGTCTGCATCAGCTGGTCGTGGGAGGGGAAGCGCAACGGCAACTGCTCGACCCTGCCACCGCGTTCCACGAAGATCGCGTCCGGGCCGTTCACCATGATCTCGGTGATCGACGCGTCCTCCAGCAGGGGTTCCAGGATGCCGAGCCCGAGTGCCTCGTCCACGACACGGCGGATCAGCTGCGAACGCTCCACCGTCGACAGCACCGGGCCCTCGCGGCTGATGATGTGCCCGAGGACGCGTTCCAGGCGGGCCCGTCGCTCGGCCGCCGCCAGCGAACTCATCTCCGCAAGGTCGATCTCCTCCAGGAGCTTGGCCCGGTACGAGGCGACGAGGTGCCCGTCCTCGCCCCGGCTGCCGTTCTCCTCCGGGGTGTTGATGCGGGACCGCAGGCTCATGGCATACCTCGTTCAGTGGTCGACCGGCATGGTGGCGGTCTTGGTGGCCGGGTCGAAGTTCCAGCCGGGGACGATCGACGGGATCTGGACGGTGGCGGTGACGGTGACCTCGTCGCCACCACCCGCTTCGGAACAGGAGACGGACAGCCAGTCGCTGATCGCGTTCACGCAGCCGTTCTGGGCGCTGTCGTCGAGCGAGGCCGCCCGCGCCCCCGCCCGCGCCGCCGTCCCGGCCTGCTGGGCGGCGTAGGCGATCAGCCCGACCTGTACGCCGGCCAGTGCGACGAGGAGCAGGATCGGGATGAACCCGAGGTATTCGATGGCTACTTGGCCGCGGTCGCGGTCTCTACGGCCGTAGAAGAGTCGGTACGACATCTCAGTCCTCCTCCTGCACGGCACCCGCATGGCCATCCACCGTGAACGGGAAGCCGATCGAGCCCGGGAAGAGGACGGGCACCTCAAGGTGCACGTCGGCCGTGACATAGCCGCCGCTCGCGCTGCATGCCACGGTCGCACCTCCCTGCCACGCGCTCGGGAGGTTCCGGCGCCCCGCCTCCTCGCAGGCCGCCTGCCCCTCCGAAGCCGTCGCCGCCCGCACCGCCTCGTCCGCAGCATTCCCCGCGAGCGTGAACGTGTACCCCAGCAGCACGAACTGCCACACCAGCACCAGCGTGAGGATGATCAGCGGGGTCATCCCGAGGAACTCGATGGTGACTTGGCCTTCGTCGCGCGTGCGGGCTCTCATCCCCCACCGTCCCTCCGCCGCCGGAAGCCGACCGCCCCCCGTCCGCCCCGCCGGACGTCGCCCTCGGGGGCGTTCACCAGGCCGAGTTCGGCCGCGAGCGCCCACAGGGCCTGCTTGACCGTGCTTCTGCCGTCGAGTTCGTGGACGCGGCCGGCGTCGACCGCGGCGTGGAGTTCCTTGAAGTTGGCGGGGACGGCCGTGGCGGCCACCGCCGTGCCGGTGATCTTCTGGATCAGCGAGGGCTGGATCTCCGTACCGCGGGTGTGGCGGTTGACGACGATCGTCGTCTCCTCGGCCTTGCGGATCTGGAGCCGGTCCCACATGCGGACGGTGCGCTTGGCGCCGCGGACGGAGACCACGTCCGGGGTGGTGACCAGCAGGGCCCGGTCCGCCATCTCGACCGCCGCCGCGCTCGCGCCGCTCACCTGGGCGCCGCAGTCGATGACGACGACCTCGTAGCGGGAGCGCAGGGCGCCGACGATCTGCCGGGCGGCGCGGTCGGTAACCTCCTCGCCGCGTTCGCCCTCGCCGGGGGCGAGCAGCAGCGCGACGCCGGTGTCGTGGCGGAAGACCGCGTCGGCGAGGACGCGCGGGGATATGTCGGTGATGGTGGCGAGGTCGACGACCGAGCGGCGGAACTGGATGTCCAGGTAGGAGGCGATGTCGCCGGCCTGGAGGTCCATGTCCACGAGGGCGGCCGACCGGCCCGACGCCTGGGCGGCGAGGGCGAGTTGGATCGCGGTCAGGGTCGCGCCCACTCCGCCCTTGGCGCCGCTCACCGTGATCACGGTGCCGCCCACGCCGGTGAACACGTCGACCGCGCCGCCCAGATGGCGCCGTACGCCCGTGGACCACTGGGCGACCGCCTGGACGCGGCTGGCCAGTTCCTCGTAGTTCAGCGGGAGCGCCACCAGGCCGCGGGCGCCGTAGTCCATGGCGGCCTGGAAGAGGCCGGGGCTGGCGTCGGAGGTGACCAGGATGACGCCGACGGCCGGGAAGCGCAGGGCGACGTCGCGGATCAGTTCCAGGGCGGGGACCGGGCCGATGCGTTCGTGGACGACGACGACCTCGGGCAGTTCGTCGACCGACTCGGCGGCGAGCCGGGAGAGGGTGTCGACGAGCTGGGTGGAGTCGACCACCGGGGCGACCGGCTCGGCGTCCGGGAGCTGGCTGAGCAGGGTGGTGAGGGACCGGACCGCGTCCGGATCGCCGACCGCCGGGAGGATCCTCGTGGGCATGCGGGCCTCTCACTTGTCCTTGGCGAGTTCGTACGTCCGGTCCTGCTCGGGAATGGTGCCCGTCTCCCCCGGCGCGACCAGCGCGAGCCGGACCCGCTGGGCGAAGGACTCGGCGTACGTGATGCGCTGGGCGTCGAGCGCGGAGAGCGCGAAGGTGATGGGGACGGCCTTGGTGGCCTCCCGGGTGCGGTCGTCGGCGTCGGGCTCGAGCGGGGTGAGATCGCCGACGTCGAGGACCCTGGCGTTGGTCACGATGATCTTGGACTGATCGGGGTCGCCCTCACGCTCGCCCTCGAAAGTGGCGTACACGTTGACCGTGGAACCCGGCGTGATCTTGCCCGCCACACCGGTCGCCGAATCGATCATGATGGCGACCTCCTGCTGCCCGGCCTGCAGGGCGGGCTGGTCGACGATCATGTCGCTCTGCAGCAGGGAGCCCTTCTTCAGGGTCGTCACGGCGATCTTGCCCTCGATCTGCCGCAGATCGGTGACGGCGGTGTCGGACAGCCAGCGCTCCGGCATCTCGACCTTCTCGAACTGGCCCGCGCCGAGGGCCTCGTAGGGCTCCACGTTCGACTTGACCCGGTAGGCGGTCACCTCGGGACCGACCTTGGACTCCACGTCGTTGACGACGGAGAGGACGCCGGCGAACGCGCCGAGGGCGCACAGGACCGACAGGAGCAGGAGTATCACGCCGCGGCGCTGACGGGAGTTCATGAACCGTGGAACCTCATCGGGGGGTGGGGGTCGAGCGGTGTCGGGTGGTGCGGGCTCATCCGGCTGTTATCTGTTTCCGGTTCTGGTGCTGAATCTGCCTGTGCTGCCGAGGCGTTTGCAGGCTCTTGTGCTGTTCCTCGAGGACGGGCGGGGTGGCGGAGCAGAAGACGCAGCGGTCGCCGATGACGTCGATGCCGCACCAGTGGCAGACGTTCTGCCGCACCGAGGTGACCAGTTGGTAGAGGACCGAGAGGTCGGGCAGGTAGGAACAGAACTCGATCAGCTTGCCGGTCCCCCACCAGTGCGGGGACTCCGCGGGCAGCGGGGCCTCCCGCAGCCCGTGCACCCGCCAGGAGTTGGCCAGGCTCTCCGTGACCCAGTCCGACTGCAGCTGGCCCTTGGCGAACAGCATCCAGGTCGCGAACTCCGGGCCGGTCAGCGCGGCTCCGGGCTGGAGCTTCACCAGCTGCGGCTCGGGATGTGCGACCACCCCGAAGTGCGTGCCGGGCACCCAGGACTTGGCGTGCGACTTCAGCCCGACGGGGACGCGGTCGAGGCGGGCGACCGAGCCGAGCAGCGCGCCGGCGTGGATGTAGTGCGTGAGCAGCCGGCCGGCGGAGGCGAGCACGCCGGGGCTGAGGTCGCAGGAGGCGAGCTGTCTCAACTGGCGGGCCAGGACGGCGAGTCCGAGCGGGGGCAGCGACGGACGGAACAGGGCGATCCGGTCGCTCTCCAGCAGGGACCGTACGGTGTGCAGCCGCTGTGTCACGGCCGCGGGAACCGCCTGTGAGCACACGACGATGACATGACCGTGCTGGTCGATCAGCGACTGCACGGCGGCGAGCGACTGGTCGAGCGGCTGCCGGTCCAGGTCCGGGAGCACCACCGCGGGCACGGTGCGTTCGTCGTGCGGCGGCAGCGCCAGGTCGGCACTGGTCACGGCAATGGCAGTTGGCACGTGCAGCTCCCCGGTTCACCCGCCCCTGTCGGCCCGCCGGTGATACCCCGACGCACCGAGTCGACTTCACAGCGTGACTACCAAAGCACTGTAACCACGCCTCAATGACCGGAGAACAGCGTTTCTGTAGCTGTGAAGCATCCGGCGATGCACAAGAGCTGCCAAAACGGGGCAGGTTGAGCATCTCGGCAGCACCTCTTGACAACAGAATTGGTCTGGACCAACGTGTTGTCATGTCCCCACAGAAAAGATCGATACGACTCTGGGCGGGCGCCCTCACCGCCGCCCTGGCGCTCTCCCTCACCGGTGCCGGCCAGGCGTCCGCCGCCGACGTCAACAACGCCAAGAACGCCGGTTTCGAGTCCGGCCTGAGCAACTGGACCTGTTCCGGGAACAGCGGCACGACGGTCACCTCCCCCGTGCGCACCGGCACGACCGCGCTGAAGGCGACCCCGGCCGGGCAGGACAACGCCCGCTGCACCCAGACGGTCGCGGTCAAGCCCAACTCGACGTACGCGCTGAGCGCCTGGGTGCAGGGCGGGTACGCCTATCTGGGCGTGACCGGCACCGGCACCACGGACGTGTCGACCTGGACCCCCGACTCGACGAGCTGGAAGCAGCTGACGACGTCGTTCACTACGGGCGCCTCGACGACATCCGTCACGGTGTACACGCACGGCTGGTACGGACAGCCCGCGTACTACGCCGACGACCTCTCCGTGTACGGCCCCGACGGGGGCGGCGGGACCGATCCGGCGCCGACGATCCCCGGTGCGCCGGCCGGTCTGTCGGTGTCGGGCACCACGTCCTCGTCCGTGTCCCTCGCCTGGAACACGGTCGCGGGAGCAACGGGCTACCACGTCTACCGGGATGGTACGAAGGTGACGGCGGTGACCGGAACGTCGGCCACCGTCACCGGCCTCGCCGCCTCCACCTCGTACTCCTTCCAGGTCACGGCGGTCAACGCGGCCGGTGAGTCGGTGAAGTCGGCCGCGGTGACCGGGCGGACCACGGCGACCCCGGTGGGCCCCGCCCTGCCGAAGCACGCGGTGACCGGTTACTGGCAGAACTTCAACAACGGCGCCACGGTGCAGAAGCTCGCGGACGTCCAGTCCCAGTACGACATCATCGCGGTGGCGTTCGCGGACGCGACGTCGACGCCGGGCGCGGTGACCTTCAACCTGGACTCGGCGGGGCTCGGCGGTTACACGGTCGACCAGTTCAAGGCGGACGTGAAGGCGAAGCAGGCGGCCGGGAAGAAGGTCATCGTCTCGGTCGGCGGTGAGCGCGGCACGGTGGCCGTGAACGACTCGGCGTCGGCGGCCAACTTCGCGAACTCGGTGTACTCGCTGATGCAGACGTACGGCTTCGACGGCGTCGACATCGACCTGGAGAACGGCCTCAACGCCACCTATATGACACAGGCGCTGCGGTCCCTGTCTTCGAAGGCGGGCTCGTCGCTCGTCATCACGATGGCGCCGCAGACGATCGACATGCAGTCGACGTCGAACTCCTACTTCCAGACGGCGCTGAACATCAAGGACATCCTCACGGTCGTCAACATGCAGTACTACAACAGCGGTTCGATGCTGGGCTGCGACGGCAAGGTCTACAGCCAGGGCTCGGTGGACTTCCTGACGGCGCTGGCCTGCATCCAGCTGGAGGGCGGTCTGGCACCGTCGCAGGTGGGACTGGGCCTTCCGGCCTCGACGCGCGGCGCGGGCAGCGGGTATGTCTCGCCCTCCGTGGTGAACAACGCGCTGGACTGCCTGGCGAGGGGCACGAACTGCGGCTCCTTCAAGCCGTCCAGGACCTATCCCGACCTGCGGGGCGCGATGACCTGGTCCACCAACTGGGACGCGGCGGCCGGGAACGCGTGGTCCAACGCGGTGGGGCCGCATGTGCACGGGCTGCCGTAGGCGATGACGATCGAACGGGGCACCCGGCGAATCCGCCGGGTGCCCCTTCGTCGCGTTGGTCCTGTCGCTGTGAAACATTTCCCCGGGCCCACCGCATCAATGAGGTGAAGGCCGACGAGGGGGAAGTACATGAGACAGGTCCGCGGGAGCGGTGCCGAGACGTATGCGGGGTTCGCGGCGGCGCGAGCGGGGCATCTCTACCGGTCCGCGTGCCTGCTGACCGCCGGGGACACGCATCTGGCCGAGGACCTGGTGCAGGAGACCCTCGGGCGGCTGTACGTCAAATGGGGACGCGTCTCCCGGGTCGGCAACCCCGCGGGGTACGCGCAGACCGTCCTCACCCGCACCTTCCTCGCCCATCAGCGCCGCCGCAGCAGCACCGAGCGCGCCACGGACGTGCTGCCCGAACTCCCGTACGCCGCCGACGGCGACACCTCCCTGCGGCTCACCCTGCTGGAGGCGCTCGCCCAGCTGCCCGCCAAGGACCGGGCGGTGGTCGTCCTGCGCTACTGGGAGGACCGCTCCATCGAGGAGACCGCCGACGCGATGAACACCAGCTCGGCCGCGGTCCGCACCCGGTGCACCCGCGCGCTGTCCCGGCTGCGCGAATTCCTCGGCGAGGACATGGACGAGTACGCCGCCCCCTGATCCACGCCATCCCTGATCTACGCCACCCCTCATTCGCCATCGAGCCCAGACCGACACCTCTGCAGAAACGGTGGTTTGCCATGCCCTCCGAACCCCAGGAAGACCTCTTCGCACACCGGCTCGGCAACGCCCTGACCGAGGCCGGCGACCACTTCGAGACCGACCGTCACGCTCTCGTCGTCGCCGGCGAGGCACGCGGCCGCCGACTGCGGTACCGCCGCCGGGCGGCCCTCGTCGGCGGCGTCGCCGGGATCGCGCTCGTCGGCGTCGGCAGCGCGCTGCTCCTGCCGGCCGACGACGCCGACGGGCGGGCGTCCGTGGCCGCCGACAGCTCGACACCGAGCCCCTCCGCCGACGGCCAGTTGCCGGGCGACACCGTCGTCCGCGCGCTCGAGGAGATGCTCCCCAAGGGGACGTACAGCAGGCAGCAGGGCGCGGGCACCAGCACGGGATCGCCGTACGCCTCACTGGTGTACGACGACGGAAAGGGCGGCGCGCTCGTCAGCGTCTCCCTGGGCAAGGTGGAGGCGGGCGGCGAGGCGGCCGAGCAGCTGACCACCTGCCCGGACAAGGCCCTCGTCGCGTACGACGCCTGCACCACGAGCAAGGTGCCCGACGGCACGCTCATGATCTACCAGGGGTACGAGTACCCGGACCGCCGCGTGGAGACGAAGCACTGGTACGCCTCGCTCGTCACGCCGTACGGCCATCACGTCATGGTGAACGAGTGGAACGCGGAGGCCGAGAAGGACGCTCCGCTCACCCGCGACCAACCGCCCTTGTCGCCCGGGCAGTTGAAGAGCATCGCCACCAAGGACTTCTGGATGATCGCCATCGACGCCGCCGCCAGGAACGCCCCGGCGGACAAGTCACCCGACACCTCGGACGCGTCCACCGACCGTCCCGCCGCGCCCACCGGCACCGACGTGCAGAAGACGCTCGCGGCCCTGCTCCCCAAGGACACCGAGGTCGTCTCCCAGGGCGGTGAGGGCGAGTACGGCTATGTCGTGGCCGACGACGGCAGCGGCCGGAGCCTCGTCGAGATCAATGTGCAGCCCGACATGCGCGACGTCGCGGACCAGCTCTTCGGTGCGGACGCCGAGGTCCTCGGCGACGGCACGAAGGTCGCCGTGCGGCAGGGCCCCGGCGAGAAGGGCGGCGAGGGGGTCGTCATGTGGACCGTCGACACCATCCGTACCGACGGCCGGCGCGTCGTGGTGAGCGCCTTCAACTCCGGTGCCCAGCACACCGCCGCGACCCGTGACACCCCCGCGCTGACCATCGCCGAGCTGCGGGAGATCGCCCTCAGCCCGCAGTGGGTTCAGCCCATGGGCCGGTAGTACCCCAGCACGCCCGCCAGCTGACCGAACCACTCCCCCAGCCGATCGCCGCGCTTGGCGTCCACCGCGCACTCGAAGAACCGCCCGTCGACGTGGGCGACCCCGACGACGAGGACGTTGCCGTTCGCCTTGTAGTGGACGCCGCGGATCTCGGGCCAGGTCAGGTCGAGGTTCATGCCGTGGTTCTCGAAGGAGACCCCGGAGGCGTCCACGACGACGGCGTTGCGCCGGTCCACGGCCAGGAACTCCGGGCCCGCGGGAGCCGGGTGGGGCGGCATCGGCGCGGGGTGGGGTGCGTACGACGGTGGGCCGGGCGGCGGCGCGGGGACGTAGGGCTGCTGGGGGACGTACGGCTGCGGGGGCGGGCCGAAGCCGGGCGGCGATGACGGCGGTGGGCCGGGATCGGGCTGCTGCATGAGCGCACGGTAACGCGGCCCGAGGAGCTAGAAGAACTCGGACCAGGGCTGGTCCCAGACCTGCTTCACGCACAGCACCAGGAACAGCAGCCCGGCGATCGCGAGCATCGCGTTGCTCACATGGCCGTTGCGCCATTCGCGCGGGGTGCGTGAGCTGTTGAGGAGCCAGATCAGGGTGCCGGCGAGGAAGGGGAGGAAGGCCGCGCCCAGGACGCCGTAGATGATGATCAGTCGGAAGGGCTGGCCCTCGAAGAGCAGGACCATGGGCGGGAAGGTGAGCCACAGCAGGTAGGCGCGGAACGGCCAGGACCGCTCGCGCTCGCCGGACGCCACCTCCTCGCCCGTCGCCTTCTCGCGCTTCTGCTGCCGGGCCACGAAGTCCGCGAACATCAGGCTCACGCCGTGCCAGACGCCGATGAGGGAGGTGAACGAGGTGGCGAAGAAGCCGATCAGGAAGAACTTGGCCGTCGCCGAGCCGTACTCGTCCTCCAGGATGTCGCTCAGCTGGATGAGGCCCTTGTCGCCGCTGGCGATGGCGATGTTCGCGGAGTGCAGCATCTCCGCGCCGACGAAGAGCATGGCGACGACGAAGATGCCGGTCGTGGCATAGGCGACCCGGTTGTCCAGGCGCATCACCTTCATCCACCCGGTGTTCGTCCACCCCTTGGCGTTGACCCAGTACCCGTACGCGGCCAGCGTGATGGTGCCGCCGACGCCACCGATCAGGCCCAGCGTGTTGAGGATCGAGTCCTTCTCGTCGGGCAGCACCGGCAGCAGACCGGCGAAGGCGTCCCCGAGGTTCGGCGTGACCCGGATCGCCAGATACACCGTCACCACGAACATGACGCCGACCAGGACCGTCATGACCTTCTCGAACACCGCGTACTTGTTGAACCAGACGAAGACCAGCCCGACCAGCCCGCACGCGATGCCCCACCACTTGAGGTCCATCACATCCGGGAACAGCGCCTGCAACGGCAGCGCACTCGACGACATCGCCGCCGCGCCATAGACGAAGCCCCAGATCACGACGTAGACGACGAAGAACCACGTCGTCCAGCGCCCCAGACTCGCCCACCCGTCGAACAGGGTCCGTCCCGTCGACAGATGCCAGCGCCCCGCCGCCTCGGCCAACGAGATCTTGACGAGGCAGCCGATGACGGCGGCCCACAGGAGCGTGTACCCGAAGTTGCTGCCCGCGATCAGCGTCGCCACCAGGTCACCGGCCCCGACACCGGTCGCCGCGACGACGATGCCGGGGCCGATGTATTTCCAACTGGACTTGCGGGGGGTGCTAGTGACGTCGCCGGTCGCCTGGTTTCCCGTGGTCTCAGCCATGCCGATCAAGAAAGCGCAAAGCGTACGAGGGCACAAGGGGGCGTGCGCCGATCAGCACCCGATGCGCACACGGCTATCGCCCACCACAGCCGTTGCAGCCGCACGTATCGAGCTCGAACCAGACTGTCGTGCCCGGTCCGTCCTGGTGGCAGCCCCAGCGCCGGGCAAGGGCATCTACTAAGAACATCCCCCGACCGCTCTCCGCCGTCCCCGCGTCCAGCACTCGCGGCTGTCCACCACCCGCGTCCGCGACCTCACACCGCAGAACACCGTGCGCGGCGGTCATGGTGAGCGTGAACCTGCTCTCGGAGTGCAGTAACGCATTGGTCGCCAGCTCGCTGACGAGCAGCTCGGCGGTGTCGGCCACGTCCTCCCGCTCGCCCAGTCCCCATATCTCCAACTGCCGGCGGACCTCCGCGCGGGCCTCGCGGACCGAGGTGGGGCGAGGCTCGTAGTCGACGCTCACGTGGCCTGCCCCCAAGGGCGGTTGGGGGTAGGCGCCGTACCTGGGACCGGGTTCCGGGAGGCGTCCCCCGGAGAGTTGCAGCATGGTTCCTACGGTGTCCTCCCCGCGTATACCGCACACGGGGAGGACTACCTGTTTCCGTACCTGCGTCGACGTACGCCTACCCGTACTGCAGACGTACGGTCGCCCCCTCCGCGTCGTCGCGCACATCGACGTACGCGCAGACCTGCCGGGCGAACCACAGCCCCTGTTCCGGCTCGAGCTCGGCGTCGGGCGGCGGGATGAACCCGGCGAGCGGGTCGGCGACGCGGCGTGTGGTGCGCAGTTCGCAGACGCAGGCGGGGGCGGCGCCCCACAGCAGCGCGCCGGTGACCGGTCCGAGGGAGGCCGCCGCCGCGAGGACGGAGCCGGCGAACAACTCGGCGTCCGCGGCGGACAGTCCACGGGCGACCGCGACGGCGCACAGCTCGTCCGGGTCCGGGTGGTGGAGGTGCTGCGCGTCCGCCGGAGGCTCGGGCAGCGGTACGGCGTCCAGTTCGGCGGCGAGCGTGACCGGGTCCACGTAGGTGCCCGTGCCGGGGTGGGCGCGGCGGGCGGCGGCGACGATGGCGGCTCCGGCGGTGCGGGTGTCGTACGCGCACAGGGCGGTGGTCGCGAGCGGCGCGAAGAGGAGGTTGGCGAGGGCCTCGTAGCGGATCCACTCGGCGGTCTCGCGGGGTGAGCGTCCGGCGCGGCCGTCCCAGACGGGTTCCATGAGGAGGTGGATACGGCCGCCGGGTCCGGCGTGCGCGGCGAGGTAACCGGCGCCCTGGGCGACGGCGTTGGCGGCATTGCCGGTGTACCAGTCGGTCTGCGGGATCAGGCCGACGCTCTTGGCGTCCGCGCCGAGTGCGTCCCGCAGCAGGTCCAGCTTGCCGGGGGCGGCGATGGCGACGGGCGGGGGTTCGCCGGGGGCGCCGAGTCCTTCGGTGAGGAACGGGAGGGCGGCGGCGACGAATGCGTCGTCCGTGCCGAAGACGGCCATACGGTGGTCGAACGCCCCGTGGGCTGGGGCGGGTTGGTTGGTCACGGGTTCCCTTCGAGGTCGGGGAGGGAGGTGCCTGACGGGTTCAGCGCTGGGCGGCCACCCAGGCGGCGATCTGGCTGCGGTTGCTGAAGCCGAGCTTGCTGAGGATGCGTTCCACATGGCCTTCGGCGGTTCGGCGGGCGATCACCAGTCGGTCGGCGATCTGCTGGTTGGCGAGCCCTTCGGCGACGAGCGCGGCGACCTCCGTCTCACGGCGGGTGAGGCGGACGCCGTTGGTGGGCCGCTCGCTGGTGTCGTCCGGTGGCTGTTCGTCGCTGAGGGCGTAGGCGGCGGCCTCTGTGACGCCGAGCGCACTGCCGCGTTCGTACGACCGCTGGAAGGCGGGCCCGTCCAGCGTCTCGCGCGCCCGTTTCTCGCACTGTCTTCGTGCGGAGTTGAGGGCGTCCGAGCCCCAGCGGTCTTTGTCGATGTCGGCCCAGACGCGGTCGGCTGCGCCGAGCAGGACGGCGGCGCGTTCCGGGTTGCCGCGTTCGGCGGCGATCACGGCGAGCAGGTCGAGGGTGAGGCCGATGCCGATGACGTCGTAGACGTCGAGCTTGCGGCGCAGCGCGTCGAGGGCGTGCCGTTCGGCGCGTGGCCAGTCCTGGCGGACGGCGTGGGCGAGGGCCAGGATCCGCAGCAGGTAGGAGCGCACCCATTCCTCGTCGTGCTCGGCGCATTCGGGCAGCGCGGCCTCGCAGACGGCGACGGCACGGTCGGCCTGGCCCAGCAGGGCGAGCGCGCAGGCGAGTTCGACCTTGTCGAGGCCGTGCATGCTGAGGTGCTGGCCGGGGGCGCGGCCGCGGGCGACGGCGGTCTCGAAGTGGGCGAGGGCGATCTGGAGGTCGTTGCCGAAGAGCTGGAGGACGCCGATGACGTACTCGGCGTGGGCGGTCTCGGCCGGGTCGCCGAGGTGACGGGCGAGGCGGCGGGCGTCCTTGGCGAGGTCCAGGCCTCGGGCGAGGTCCTGGGTGGCGGCGGCGAGGAGTCCGGCGACCCATAGGCCGCGGGCGCGTTCGGGGGTCGGTTCGGGGTTGGCGTCGAGGGCGCGGTCGACCCAGTAGCGGCCTTCGCGGGGTGCGCCGCAGGCGTGCCAGTAGAACCAGAGGGTGCCCGCGAGCCGTAGTCCGGCGAGGCGTTCGCCGGGGGCGGTGAGGCAGAAGTCGAGGGCGGCGCGCAGGTTGTCCTGGTCGGCGCGGAGCCGGGCGACGGTCTCGCGCTGTCCGGGACCGAACCAGGCGCGTTCGTGGGCGGCGGCGCACGCCTGCGTCCAGTCGCGCTGGCGGCGCCGGGCGGCGGTCTCCTCGCCGGGCAGCCGGCGCAGCCGCTCCAGGCCGTAGTGGCGCAGGGTGAACAGCAGCCGGTAGCGCACCCCGTCAGGGCCCGGCTCCCGGCACAGCACCGACTTGTCGACAAGTCCGGCGACGGCTTCGAGGACGTCGTGCGCGCCGACCTTCTCGCCGTCCGCGCACACGGCTTCCGCCGTGTCCAGGTCGAAGCTGCCGGCCAGCACGGAGGCGCGCGCCCACACCAACTGCTCGCGCTCGGTGCACAGTTCGTGGCTCCAGTCGATGGCGGCGCACAGGGTCTGGTGCCGGGGCAGGGCGGCCGGGCTGCCGGCGTTGAGCAGGCGGTAGCGGTCGTCGAGGCGGTCGAGGAGCTGCTCGACGCCGAGGACGCGCATCCGGACGGCGGCGAGTTCGATGGCGAGCGGGAGGCCGTCGAGGCGGCGGCACAGCCGGGCGACGGCGGCCCGGTTGGCGGCGGTGAGGCGGAAGCCGGGGACGACGGCGGCGGCGCGGTCGGCGAAGAGGGCGAGGGCGGGGTAGCCGTCGGCGGCGGAGAGGTCACCGTCCGGGTCGGGGACCGGCAACGGCCGTACGTCCAGCAGATGTTCCTCGGTGAGGCCCAGGCGGTGACGGCTGGTCGCGAGGACGCGGACGCCTGCGGTGCCGTGCAGCAGGGCGGCGGCGAGTTCGGCGCACGCGGGCAGCAGATGCTCGCAGTTGTCGACGACGAGGAGCAGCCGCCGGTCCCGTACCTGCTCCACGAGGGCGTCCAGTGGGGGCTGCGAGGAGTGGTCGTGCAGGCCGAGCGCGTCGGCGGCGGCGAGCGGGACGAGCGCCGGGTCGTGCAGACCCGCCAGGTGCACGAAGCGCACGCCGTCCGGGAAGGCGCGGGCCACCCGGGCCGCGAGGCGCGCGGCGAGCCGGGTCTTGCCGACGCCGCCGGGACCGGTGAGTGTGACCAGCCGGGCGCGGGCCAACAGCTCGCGGCCTTCGGCCAGTTCGTCCCGGCGGTCGACGAAGCTGGTCGTCTCGGCCGGCAGGTGACGGTCCCGTCGTGGCGCTGATCCGCCCATGATCAGCCAGTCCTTGGGAGGGTGTGGGGGTCCGAGGAAAGCCGGGGGGTGAGATCCCCACTCTCCCGCGGCGGATTGCATATTTGCACGCCGCGGTCACACCGTCGGGTGCACTTCGCCGGGGTCCGGGTCTGCCGGGACGGGCGGGCGTACACTGCGCGGCCGCTTTTCAGCCACTGACTCCCGGCCAACTCTTGACCGGGCCATGCCATACCTCCACCATGAGCGCCACACCCCGCACACGTACGTCGCAGAGAGACACCCCCCAGCTCCACTCCCCACTCCGGAGACCCCGGAACTACTGGAGAAACAAGGAGATTTCATGCGACTTCGCATACGCGGCTCAGGCGCACGAGGCGGCAGACGAACCGCCGCGCTGGCCGCCCTCGCCGCCTTCGCGCTCGCGGCCCCCCTCGCCGCGACGGCCACGAACGCCACCGCGGACGGCGGCTCCCGCCCCACGGCCTCGGCGGACGACATCCGCCAGTACGAGGTCCATATGCACTCGACGGCCAAGGACCGTACGGCGATCCAGCAGGCCGGCGTGACGGTCGACGACGCCGACGACCACGGCGTGGTCGTCTCGGGCCGCGCCGACCAGATCAAGAAGCTGCGCCAACTCGGCTACGAGGTCACGCCGTTGGGCGCGGTCCCGGACCGCTCGGCCGGCGAGGACGACGTACGGCTGCTCGACTTCCCGTCGGCCGACTCCAAGTACCACAACTACGCGGAGATGACGAGCGAGATCAACTCCCTCGTCTCGGCCAACCCGAGCATCGCGAGCCAGCGGACCATCGGCACGTCGTACCAGGGCCGGAACATCGTCGCCATCAAGATCAGCGACAACGTCTCCACGGACGAGTCCGAGCCGGAGGTGCTGTTCACGCACCACCAGCACGCGCGTGAGCACCTCACCGTCGAGATGGCGCTGTATCTGCTGCGGGAGTTGACGTCCGACTACGGCACCGACTCCCGTGTCACCAGCATGGTGAACAACCGCGAGATCTGGATCGTCCCCGACCTCAACCCCGACGGCGGCGAGTACGACATCGCGAGCGGCTCCTACCGCTCCTGGCGGAAGAACCGGCAGCCCAACTCCGGTTCGTCGTACGTCGGCACCGACCTCAACCGGAACTGGAACTACCGGTGGGGCTGCTGTGGCGGGTCGTCGGGGTCGACGTCCTCGGACACGTACCGGGGCGCGTCCGCTGAGTCGGCACCGGAGGTCAAGGTCGTCGCCAACTTCGTGCGCAGCCGGGTCGTCGGCGGTGTGCAGCAGATCAAGGCGGGGGTCGACTTCCACACGTACAGCGAGCTGGTGCTGTGGCCCTTCGGGTACACCTCCGCCGACACGACGACCGGCATGACGGCCGACGACCGCAACGCCTTCGCCACGGTGGGCGGGAAGATGGCCGCCAGCAACGGCTACACGCCCGAGCAGTCCAGTGACCTGTACATCACCGACGGGTCGATCGACGACTGGCTGTGGGGCAACCAGAAGATCTTCGGGTACACCTTCGAGATGTATCCGCGGTCGAGCTCCGGGGGTGGGTTCTACCCGCCCGACGAGGTGATCGAGCGGGAGACTTCGCGGAACCGGGATGCGGTTTTGCAGTTGCTGGAGAACGCGGACTGTATGTACAGGTCCATTGGTAAGGAGGCCCAGTACTGCAGCTAGTCGGACTCCTCTTCGGACTCCTCGAAGTAGGCGTCCAGCACCGCGTCCAGCTGTGACTCCCACTCGCTGAAGCTGCTCCTGGCCGGCGCCTCGATCTCGATCGGGTACCAGCGGCGGTCAGGAGTGTGCACCGTGATGGTGAAACGCTTGCCGAAGCGGGGGGTCTCCGTCTCGACCGCGCCGATCTCGTCCCAGCGGAACTCACATGCCTGGTCGTCCAGGGAGAGTCGTACGCCGCGGTGGTCGGCGACTATCTTGGCGCGGCGGTCGGAGGCCTCGAAGACGGGCCCGTCGGGGGCCTCCTCGGCCTCCTCTTCAGGCTCCCGCTCCTCCTCTTCGGAGGCGGCGGGCTCCTCAGGAGTCTCCTCCTCGACCGGCTCCTCCGCCTCCGTGTCCTGAGGCTCCACGTCCTCCGGCTCTTCGGACACGGGTGGGGTGATCCCGGGGATGAAGGCCGGGTCGACCCCGGCGCCGTCCAGGGGCTGGCTGCTCGAACCTATGCGCTGCTCCACAGCGCAGCAGTATGGTCGACGATCCTGTGTCGTACACAGCCAGCCCCGACTTCGTTATGAGACGCCTACATGAACAGGCTCAGTACGGCCGCCATGACGAAGCCCCCGACCGACAGCACCGTCTCAAGGACGGTCCAGGTCTTGAGGGTGTCTCGCTCGCTGATGCCGAAGTACTTGGCGACCATCCAGCTGCATCCATCAGCGCGCTCCGCGCGGGCGCCGTCGTTGACGTGCGAGGCGAAGATCGAGCCGGCACAGACACACACCGACCCGATCCACCCCAAACGACGCCTACACCACGAAACTCAACACCGACGCCACCACGAATCCCACCACCGACAGCACCGTCTCAAGCACGGTCCACGTCTTGAGGGTGTCTCGCTCGCTGATGCCGAAGTACTTGGCGACCATCCAGAAGCCCCCGTCGTTGACGTGGGAGGCGAAGATGGAGCCCGCGGAGATGGCCATGATGACGAGGGCGATGAAGGCCTGGGAGTGGTCGCCCTCGGAGAGGAGGGGGGCGACGATGCCGGCCGTCGTGACGATCGCCACGGTGGCCGAGCCCTGGGCGACGCGCAGGACGACCGAGATCAGGTAGGAGAGGACGATCACGGGGAGGCCGACGTCGTTGAAGGTGTCGGAGAGGGCCTGGGCGACGCCGCTGGCCTTGAGGACGGCGCCGAAGATCCCGCCCGCGCCGACGACGAGCAGGATGTTGCCGACGGGCTTGAGGGACGACGTGGAGACCCGCTCCAGGGACTTGCGGGACCAGCCGCGCCGGAGGCCGAGCAGGTAGTACGCGAGCAGCAGGGCGATGGTGAGGGCGACGAAGGGGCTGCCGAAGAACTCGATCACCGAGCGGGCCGTGGAGGGGTCCAGGGCGATGGAGGAGAAGGTCGCGGCGAGGATCAGCACCAGGGGCGTACCGATGATGGCGAGGACCGTACCGAGCGGGACCGGCTTCTCCGGGGGCTCGACGCCCGCCTCGCGCTGCTCGTTGACGACCGCCAGCTTCGCCTCGGCCGCCGCCTCCACCATGTCCTGCGGTACGGCGACGAAGATCCGCTTGCCGATCCAGTCCGAGAACACCCAGGCGGCCAGCACGGCGGGGACACCGCAGACGACGCCCATGAGGATGACCCAGCCGAGATCGACGTGGAGCAGACCCGCCGCCGCCACCGGGCCGGGGTGCGGGGGCAGGAACGCGTGGGTCATCGACAGGCCCGCCAGCAGGGGCAGACAGTAGAGCAGGATCGACTTGCCGCTCCGCTTCGCCGCCGCGTACACGATCGGCGCCAGGACGAAGATGCCCACGTCGAAGAAGACCGGGATACCGAAGATCACGCCGGTGACGCCCATGGCGAGCGGCGCGCGCTTCTCGCCGAAGAGGTTCAGCAGCCGGGAGGCCAGCACCTCGGCGCCGCCGCTGACTTCGAGGATCGCGCCGAGCATGGTGCCCAGGCCGATGATGATTGCGACATGGCCGAGGATGCCGCCCATGCCGGACTCGATGGTGGACACGGCGTCGCTGCGCTGGACGGTGCCGAAGAGTTCGGTGACGGACAGTCCTGCGAGCAGGCCGACGGCTATGGAGACGGCGAGGAGGGCGACGAAGGGTTGGAGTCTCGCCTTGATGATCAGAAAGAGGAGCAGGGCGATGCCGAGGGCGGCGACGGTGAGGAGTCCGGCGGTGCCGTCGATGAGGAGGAGCAGGCCTCCGGTGTGGGGTGGGGTTTCGGCGGGGGCGCTGGCGGCGAGCGGATAGGACATTCGGGGGTCCTCTTCGTAAATGCATGCGGTGTCGGGGCGTGGGGTATCGCGGCTTGGCGTCTGCGGGGGTGGGGCGCCATGCCGGGTGCGGGTGCGTTGTGGCTTGTCGCGCAGTTCCCCGCGCCCCTCTGGGGGCGCGGGTGTGCCGTTAGTCGTTCAGTACGGCCAATGCGTCGATCTCTACGAGGAGTCCGGCGGGGAGGCCGACGTAGACCGTCGTGCGCGCGGCGGGCGGCTGGGTCAGGCCCTGCTCCTCGAAGTACGCGTTGTAGATCTCGTTCATCTCTGCGAAGTGGGCGACGTCGGTGAGGTAGACGCGGATCATCATCACGTCGTCCCAGGAGGCCCCGCCCTCCTCCAGGATCGCCTTGACGTTGGCGAGCGTCTGGAGGGTCTGCTCCCGCAGGGTCGGGCCGGCCGGTGTCGGGGGTTGTCCCTCGACCGCGGGCAGGAAGCCGACCTGGCCGGCGACCTGGAGGATATTGCCCTTCTTCACGCCGTGCGAGAACTTCGCGGGGGGCGTGGTGTGGGTCTTGGGGGTGAGGGCGATCTTGTCGGTCATACGACATCCTTCGTGGGGGTCCTGCCGGAGTACTCGCCGCTGATCGCGTCCGCGGTACGGCGGACCAGCGGGAGCAGGGTGAGGAGTTCGTCGGCGGTGACGACGACGTTGGGCGCGGACACCGACATCGCGGCGGCGACCCGGCCGTCGGCGCCGCGGATCGGTGCGGCGACGCAGTTGATGGACTCCTCGTGGCCGCCGAGGTCGGTGGCCCAGCCCTGTTCGCGCACCTTGGCCAGTTCCCTGAGGAAGGCGTCCGGATTCGGCGTCGAACGGGCCGTGTACATGGGGTAGTCGAGCTTCTCCGCGAGGGCGCGGCGCTCGTGCTCGGGGAGGTCGGCGAGCAGCAGCTTGGCGACGGCGGCGACGGTGATGGCCACGGGTTTCCCGATCCGGGAGTACATGCGCACCGGGTAGCGGCTCTCCACCTTGTCGATGTAGAGGACCTCGTTCTCCTCGTACACGGCGAGGTGGACGGTGTGTCCGCACTGCTCGTTGAGGCGTACGAGGTGAGGGTGGGCGATCGCGCGGATGTCGAGGTTCTCCATCGCCTCCTGGGCGAGGGCGATGAGGCGGGCGCCGAGGCGGTAGCGCTGGTCGGACTGGCGGTAGACCATGCCGTGTTCGTGGAGCGTGCGGAGGAGGCGCAGTGCCGTGGACTTGTGGACGCCCAGGCGGTCGGCGACCTGGCCGAGGTCGGCGGGGCCCTCGGCGAGCAGCGGCAGGATGCTCAGTGCGCGGTCGACGGTCTGGCTCATGGGGTGCGTGCCTCCTCTTCGGCCTGCTGGGTAGTCCAGCCGGGGCCGAGTCGAAGTGTCCCCCACGCTTCGTCGTCGAGGGCGGCGAGGCGGTCGGCGGTGTCGCGGGCGGGAGGTGGGGCGAGGTCGCCGGGGGCGGTAAGGGTGGCGGCGGCCATGAGGTGACCGTGGCGGAGGCGGTCCCGGACGGGGAGTTCGCGGAGGGTGCCGGAGAGGAACCCGGCGGCGAAGGCGTCACCGGCGCCGACCGCGGCTACGGGGGTGACATTGAGGGCGGGGACGAAGGTGGTCGTCGGCTGCTCGGTGCCCGGGGTTGGTGCCGGCCGGGGGTGGGTCGCGCTGCCCGGCGCTGACGGGGTGCCGCCTGCGCCCACCCGTGCCGCCCCAGGCGGCACGACTGCCCGCAGCTGGGCGGCTGGGTGCGCTGGGTGCGCGCTGCCCGCAGCTTGCGCCTCTGAGAACGCCGTCGCCCCCCGCGCGCCCTCCTTCACCACCAGCACCCCCGGCTCCGGCAGCAGTTCGCGGATCTTTTCCGGGCCGTCGGTGATGCCCCAGGCCACCCTCGCCTCGTCCGTGCCGACGAAGACGATGTCGGCGCGGCGGGCGAGGTCGAGGAGGACGCGGGGGCCGTCGGCGTCGTGCCAGAGGCCGGGGCGGAAGTTGACGTCGAAGGAGATGAGCGGTCGGTCAGGGCGGGGGGCCGTGAGCTGCCAGAGCAGGCCGAAGCACTCGTCGGACAGCGCCGCCGTGATCCCCGACAAGTGCAGCACCCTCCCCGCCCGCACCGCCTCCATGTCCACGTTCTCCACGGCCATCGCCGACGCCGCCGAGCCGGCCCGGTAGTACGCCACCTCGTGCGCGTCGGTCGCCCGGTCCCCCGCCGTACGGAAGTACACGCCTGTCGGACGCTCCGGGTCCCTCCGCACCGCCGACACGTCGACGCCGTACCCCCCGATCGCCTCGGTCAGGTGGTCGCCGAAGCCGTCCGTGCCGACGCGGCTCACCCAGCGGGCGGAATGCCCGGCGGCGGCCAGCACGCACGCGACGTTGGATTCCGCGCCGCCGATGCCGCGGTCGAAGGACGGGACGTCGGCGAGGCGGCCCGGGCGGGTGGGCAGGAACGTGACCATGGACTCGCCGAGCGCGACGACGTCCACGACGTCGGGGGCATTGCAGGGTCCGGTGACGGTCACGATGGTCGTAGCTCCTCGGGTGATGCGGGAAGACGGCGGCTTCGTTGACCCCGCGTTGGCCGAGATGTTAGACAGCGGTAAGCGATATACGCAATGAACGTTGCAGTGCATGCAACGCCGCCGATCAGGGAGGCCCGATGGCCGTTGAAGCGCTCGCCCGCCTGGCCGAGGAACGCGTCGACCACCGCTTCAAGGGCCTCCCGCCGGACGCCGACGGCCTGACCGTCGCCGAGCTGACGGCCCAGCGCCGCAACCTCTTCACCGGCGGCTTCGCCACGCCCGTGCTCGCCCTCTCCGCCGAGCGGCTGGAACACAATCTCGCGCTCATGGAGTCGTACACGACCCGCCACGGTCTCGCCTTCGCCCCGCACGGCAAGACCTCCATGGCCCCGCAGCTCTTCCACCGCCAGATCGAGCACGGCGCCTGGGGCATCACCCTCGCCGTGCCGCACCAGGTGCGCGTGGCGCGGGCGTTCGGCATTCAGCGGATCTTCCTGGCCAATGAGGTGGTCGATCCGGCGGCTCTGCGGTGGATCGCCGCCGAGCTGGACTCGGACCCGGACTTCCGCTTCATCTGCTACGTCGACTCCCTGCGCGGCGTCGAGCAGATGGACGCCGTGCTGCGGGGCGCATCGCGTCCGCTGGATGTCGTCGTCGAACTCGCCGCCGGTGACGGCTCCCGCACCGGAGCCCGCTCCGAGGCGGAGTGCGCGGCGGTCGCGGACGCCGTGGCGGCCACGCGGACCCTGCGTCTCGTCGGTGTCGCGGGGTACGAGGGTGAGGTCCCGCAGGCCGATCCGGAGCGGGTGCGCGCGTGGCTGAGGCGGCTCGTCGCGCTGGCCGGCGACTTCGACAAGGCGGGGCGGTTCACGGGCACGGACGAGATCCTCGTCAGCGCCGGCGGCAGCGCCTGGTTCGACGCGGTGGCCGACGTCTTCGCCCAGATCCCGGAACTCGGCGGCCCCGTACGGAGGTTGCTGCGCTCGGGCGCCTACGTCTCGCACGACGACGGCCACTACCGCAAGCTGACCCCCTTCACCCGGGTCCCCGAGGAGGGCGCGCTGGAGCCCGCGTTCCGCCTGTGGACGCAGATCGTCTCCCGCCCCTCGCCCGACCAGGCCTTCGCCAACGCGGGCAAGCGGGACGCGGCGTACGACCTGGATCTGCCCTTCGCGCAGGTCGTACGCCGGGACGGCACCGAGCGCCCGGCGACGGGCATCGAGGTCACGAGCCTCTCCGACCAGCACGCCTGGATCCGCACGGCCCCGGAGGCCGACCTCGAAGTGGGCGACTGGCTGGGCATGGGCCTGTCGCACCCGTGCACGTCCTTCGACAAGTGGCAGCTGATCCCGGTCGCGGAGGCGGACGGGACGGTCGTCGACTACATCCGTACGTTCTTCTAGGAGGCCCAGGTCATGGCAGATCTCGTCATCCGTGACGCGGACGTGGTCGACGGCTCGGGCGCGCCCGCGTACCGCGCCGATGTGGTCGTCGACGACGGCAGGATCGTGTCGATCGTCAAGGAGGCCGCGGCGGCCGGCTGCCAACGGCCCAAGGCGATGAGGGAGTTGGATGCCGAGGGGCTGGTCCTCTCCCCCGGCTTCATCGACATGCACGCCCACAGCGACCTCGCCCTGCTCCGCGACCCGGACCACAGCGCCAAGGCCGCACAGGGGGTCACCCTCGAAGTCATCGGCCAGGACGGGCTGTCGTACGCACCGGTCGACGACCGCACGCTCGCGGAGGTGCGCCGTGCGATCACCGGCTGGAACGGCAACGGTGACGACATCGACTTCGACTGGCGGTCGGTGGGCGAGTATCTCGACCGGCTGGACCGCGGGATCGCGGTGAACGCCGCCTATCTCATCCCGCAGGGCACGGTCCGGATGCTCGCCGTCGGCTGGGAGGACCGGGAGGCGACGCCCGAAGAGCTGGACCGGATGCGGCAGTTGGTCGCGGAGGGCATGCGGCAGGGCGCGGTCGGTATGTCGTCGGGGCTCACCTACACGCCCGGCATGTACGCCAAGGACGCCGAACTCACCGAGCTGTGCCGGGTGGTGGCGGAGTACGGCGGCTACTACTGCCCGCACCACCGCTCGTACGGCGCGGGCGCCCTTCAGGCGTACGAGGAGATGGTCGCCCTGACCCGGGAGGCGGGCTGCGCGCTCCATCTCGCCCACGCCACCATGAACTTCGGCGTGAACAAGGGCCGCGCACCGGAGCTGCTGACGCTGCTGGACGACGCGCTGGCCGCCGGAGCCGACATCAGCCTCGACACGTACCCCTACACACCCGGCTGCACCACCCTGGCCGCCATGCTGCCGAGCTGGGCGAGCGAGGGCGGCCCGGAGGCGATCCTCGAGCGGCTCGCGGACGAGGAGACGGCCGAACGGATCCGCCATCACATGGAGGTCGTGGGCGCGGACGGGTGCCATGGCGTGCCCATCGAGTGGGACACGATCGAGATCTCCGGCGTCAGCGGGACCGGCCTCGACGACTATGTCGGCCGTACGGTCCAGGAGTCGGCGGACCTGCGCGGCGAGGCGCCCTGGGTGACCGCCCGGCGGCTGCTGCTGGAGGACCGGCTCGGTTCGACGATCCTTCAGCACGTGGGCCACGAGGAGAACGTCCGCGCGATCATGCGGCACCCGGTCCACACGGGCGGCTCGGACGGCATCCTCCAGGGGACGAAGCCGCATCCGCGGGCGTACGGGACGTTCCCGCAGTATCTCGGCCGGTACGTACGGGAGTTGGGTGTGCTGTCCCTGGAGGAGTGCGTCGCCCATCTCACCTCGCGCCCGGCCGCGCGGCTGCGGCTGCCGGACCGGGGCCTGGTCCGCGAGGGCTACCGGGCGGACCTGGTGCTGTTCGACCCGGCGACGGTGGCGGCGGGTTCGACCTTCGAGCGGCCCCGGGCCCTCCCGACGGGCATTCCGTACGTCCTGATCGACGGCCGGTTCGTGATCGAGGACGGGCGGCGGACGGACGTACTCGCGGGGCGGGCGGTCCGTGGAACTCCGCCCGCCCTCGCTTGAGTCACGTCGCTTGGGCTACTTCCCCTACGGCTTGGGCAGGGTGCAGCCGCTCGCGCTCAGGTCGAGCTTGTTGTCGACGCCGAAGCAGGGCGCCATCTGGTAGGTCTGCTGGCCGTAGCCGATGCCCGTGTGGACGGTGACCGTGCCGTTCTCGGCGACCTCGCAGGGGTTGTTCACGGTGCAGCGCGCGCCGTCCTCGTTGAGGGTGTTGTTGACGGCGACGACCTGACCGGTCGCGTTGTCGACCACCGGCGAGCCCGAGGTGCCCCCGATGGTGTCGCAGGAGTCGGTGTAACGGACCGAGTCCTTCCAGGTCCAGTCGCCCTCCTTCAACTGGTGGGCGAAGCCGTCGATGTCGCAGGCGTACGTCTGCTTCCAGTAGCCGGAGACGACGGTGATGGCGGTGCCGGCGGCGGGGCGCGCTTCGCTGATCGTCAGCGGGTCTATGCCGTACGAGCTCTTGATCGCACCGTAGGTGGTGGTGAGCTGGTACATCGAGACGTCCGTGTCGGTCATCGTCGCGTACGCGATCTTGCTGGCCCGCAGCGTCCCGACGCGGGAACCGGCGGAGTTCAGCAGGCCGAAGGTGCGGCTGGAGGCCTTGTCGACGATGACCTCGCCGGGCCCGGGGAAGCCGGACTCCAGGCAGTGGCCGTTGGACATCACCAGCGCCGGGTCGTTGTCCTCCGAGTCCGGGAAACGGACGACCGAGCCGGAGCAGTTGCTCAGCGCGACGGTGCCGGCGAAGGTGACCGCCTGCGCCTTCGGCGCCGTGAGCCGGGAGACGCTCGACGTGGCGGACGTGACCACGTCGTGGACCGCGCCCGAGAGCGTGTCCGGCTCCCCGCCCGTGACCGAGCCCGTGGGGGTTGGCTCGACCGCGACGGCGGGGCTGGCGCCCACTCCGGCAAGCGCCAGGGCGAAGAGCCCGACGACCAGAGGTTTTCTCATGTGGGGGTCCCCTCATACGGAGAAGGTGACCGAAGAATCTCCGGTCACCCACGTTGTTGTCATGCACATACTCACGCACGAGGGGGGTGCGGACAAGGACTTGCCTACTGGCGAGTTCAGTCCGTAGGGCTTTCCCTATCACGGTGGGGCGGGGGTGTCGGGCCGCCGGCGCAGGACGTTCACGGTAGGGCGGTCAGGTCACCACATCCGGCACACCTGCCGCTACCCGCGGTCCGTCGGCAACTCCCGCAACGGGACGCGCCGGAACTCGATCACTTCGTACGCCGTCTCGACGCCCGTTTCGTACAGGACCCCCACCGTCTCGGCATCGGCCTGCACGAGGTCCGAGTACGCGGCCTTCCGCGAGGACAGGGTCAGCACCTTGCCGAAGGACCGTCCCCCGTCCGCACTGCTCCACAGCGCCATCGCCGCACGGTCGGTAGGCACGGAGGGCCCGGAGAACAACAACTCCTCCCCTTCCCCGGCCAGTTGCAGCACGCTGCCCTCCACCAAGGGCACGTCGTTCAGCGAACTCTGCTCCGCGTAGCCTCGGTCGAGGCTCGCGCCCCCATCACCGGAATAGGCGTCCAGGCGGTTCCCCGGGCTCGTCCCCTTCTGGTTCCGGGCGTTGAAGTACAGCCGTCCGTCCGGCAGTTGGGCCGCCGTCGACTCATTGGCGTTATGCACACCTTCGTAGGCGTCCTCGACGAAACCGAGGCGCCAGGACTGCCCTCCGTCGTCGCTGTAGATCGTGTGCGCCCCGTAGTACTTGGGCTCCTGGCCGGTGTCCGGCGACTCCGGGGGCGGCGCGGAGGAGTGGTTGGCGGGTACGACCAGGCGCCCCGCGTGGTCCCCCCGTGTCAGCGCGATGGCATGGCCCGGCCCCGTGGCGTACCAGCGCCACCCGGGCCGCTTCACCGCCGACGTGATCTCCCGCGGTTCGGAGAAGGACCGCCCGTCGTCCGTGCTCGTCTGCACGAAGACCCGGCGGCCCTGCTCTTCCGTGGCCTCACCGCGCAGGATCCGCGCTTCGGTGACATCACCGCTGTGGTACGAGGTGACCAGCACGATGTTCCCGGTCCGGGGATCGACGACCGGCGCCGGATTGCCCCGCGTGTCCCCCTCGCCCGCCGCGACGACCCGCAGTTGCCCCCATGTACATCCGCCGTCGCGCGACCGCCTGACCACGACGTCGATGTCGCCGTGGTCCTCCTTGCCGACTGACCGCCCTTCAGCAAAGGCGAGCAAGGTCCCGGCCTCGGTCCGGACGACTGCGGGTATACGGCACCGAGGATGCGCATCTTCGCTCCCCCTCGCCATCCGCACTGTCGGCCTGATCCGCCCTGGGCCAGGCGACGACCACCAGCGCGACGACGATCGCTACAGCGCCGAGCACGGATAAGCGGCGGCTCAGGACAGGACGGCTCAAGACTCTCCTCAGGGACGTCGGCATCGGACGCACCGTGCCCTCAATCAGGCTTCTTGGTGTTCCCCTGCCCCTTTCCCGGGTGGTCTCGGGAGTAACTGGGGGCGGCAGCCGAGGTGTTCGTGGCGGCTGAACTCGATGGGGCCGTACTCGTGGTGGCGGTCGAGGGTTCCCGCGTGCTGTCGGTGACGTCCGCGGTCGAAGTGGCGCTCGGCGAAGCGCTCTTACGCGGGGACGCCGCACCGGAGGACCCCGGCCGGTCGGCGAGCGTCCCCGGGGACGACTCCGCACCCGTGGGCGACACGGAATCCCCGGCCGTGGCGCCGGTCCGTTCCGGCCCGCCCCGTGCCCCGCCCGAGGGCGACCCGGAGAAGGAGAACGCGGCGATCACGGCGGTCAGAGACACGGCACCCACCGCACCCGCGGCGACCAGCACGCGGCGCGAGCGGAGGCCGAGGGGGCGGTGGCGGCCGCGGTGGCCCGACCGTTGCGCGGGCGCGTCGGCCGCGACCGGAGGGAGCTGGGCCGTGTCGTCGTAGGCGGTGTCCTGCCAGCCGTGCGCGGCGGCCGGGTCGGCGTATGCGTCGTAGGCCGGGGACTGCGGAGGCTGCGGGAGGTACACGTTCGGCGGTCTGTGAGGGTCGCCGTCCTCCGGGGGCGCGCTTCCCTGTTCCGATGGCCTGGACATGACCGGGATTCTAGGGACGCAGGTGACTCCTGGGACAGCTACCGGCGATAACAGTCCAAACCCGTGCGTCTCACGTGGCGGAAAACACGGCCGCGACCGCGTTACCGGGCCGTAAGCTCCCAGACATGCAGGTGATCCAGTCGACCAAGCTCGCCAACGTCTGTTACGAGATCCGGGGCCCGGTGCTCGAGGAGGCGATGCGGCTTGAGGCGGCCGGGCATCGGATCCTCAAGCTGAACACGGGCAACCCGGCGGCGTTCGGCTTCGAGTGCCCGCCCGAGATCCTCGAGGACATCCTCCGCAATGTGTCGTCGGCCCATGGCTACGGCGACGCGAAGGGCCTGCTGGCCGCACGCCGGGCCGTCGTCATGCACAACCAGACCCTCGGCATCGAGACGGACGTCGAGCACGTCTTCATCGGCAACGGCGTCTCCGAGCTGATCGTGATGGCGATGCAGGGACTGCTGGACGACGGGGACGAGGTGCTGGTCCCGGCCCCTGACTACCCGCTCTGGACGGCGGCCGTCTCGCTCTCCGGCGGTACGGCCGTGCACTACCGCTGCGACGAGCAGTCCGACTGGATGCCCGACCTCGCGGACATCGAACGGAAGGTCACCGACCGCACCAAGGCGATCGTGATCATCAACCCGAACAACCCGACCGGCGCGGTCTACGACGAGGCCGTGCTCAAGGGCCTGACCGACATCGCCCGCCGCCACAATCTGCTGGTCTGCTCCGACGAGATCTACGACAAGATCCTCTACGACGGTGCCACGCACACGCCGACCGCGGCCGTGGCCCCGGATCTGCTGACGCTCACCTTCAACGGCATGTCGAAGGCGTACCGGGTGGCCGGCTACCGGGTCGGCTGGATGTCGATCTCGGGTCCGCGCGCGCACGCCGACTCCTATATCGAGGGTCTGACGATCCTCGCGAACATGCGGCTGTGCGCGAACATGCCGGGGCAGCACGGCGTGGTCGCCGCACTGAGCGGACGCCAGACCATCAACGACCTGGTGCTGCCGGGCGGACGGCTGCGCGAGCAGCGGGATGTGGCGTACGAGCTGCTGACGCAGATCCCGGGTGTGACGTGCGTGAAGCCGAAGGGGGCGCTGTATCTGTTCCCGCGGCTCGATCCCAAGGTCTTCAAGATCAGGGACGACCGGCGGATGGTCCTGGACCTGCTCCGGCGCGAGAAGATCATGGTCGTCCAGGGCACCGGCTTCAACTGGCCCGAGCAGGACCACTTCCGGGTGGTGACGCTGCCGACGGTCGGGGATCTGCGGGACGCGGTGGGGCGGATCGGGAACTTCCTGGACGGCTACAGCCAGACCTGACGCTCACGCAGTGTGGACACGTGATCCGGTTCTGTGAAGCGCTCAACTTTAGACGAAATCTAAGCTAGGATGACTTCTGTCAGAGCACAGGAGGCCATCCCCATGTACGAACCGATCCGCACCAAGTCGGTCCACAGCTCGATGGCCGGCACGTCCTCGGACTTCCCCCACCGGTCCCGTGAGGAGGAGCTGGACATCCAGCTCGCGGGCCATCTCGCCGCGCTCCTCGCGATCACCGACGAACTGCGCGCGCATGCGCCGTCCGGCGATCTGGACACGGCTGCGGAGCGGCTCGTGGAGCAGGTGAGCCGACTGCGAGGTGGGGCGACGGTGCGGGCACTGCCTGCTGCCGGCCGACCGCAGGCCACGTCCCTGCACCGGCGCGCGCACGCCCTCGCGGGACGCGCGCTCGTCGTCGCCGCGGCCCGTGCCGATACGGCGGCGGCGATTCTGGCCGCCGAGCGCATGGACGCGCATGCCGCCGCGCTGGCCGAGCCGCAGAAACTGACCGGCGTCGGCTGATCCCCCCGAACGGCCCCGGTCCGCGTGCACCCGCAGCGACGCGCGGACCGGGAGCCATAGCACTGCGTTGGCTTGGGCCGGGGCGGTTCGCCGTAGGGCTTGCGGTTGTTGCGCGGCTGCGGGTGCGTGGGGGTCGTTCGCGCAGTTCCCCGCGCCCCTTTAGGGCGTTGCAGTGCCGCCTTTTAAGATGCGCTGGTTCCCGTTGTGTACCGGGACGGTCGTGTCACCTTCCGTTCACCCGGGGCAACGGGGAACGTTGGATTCCGCGAGCACGCTCCGGACGTGAGACGTATCGCAGGGATCTTCCTCGCGGTGCTGCTGATCGGCGGAGTGGTGGCAGCCGTCGTGGCAGGCCGACAAGGCGAGGACAAGGGCACGGCAACGAAGACCGTGCGCGCGGTGATCGGGTCGGAGAAGGCAGAGTTCTTCGCCGATCCCGAGGTGGTGGACGCCCTTGCCGCCAAGGGCTACACAGTGAAGGCCGAGACCTCCGGGTCCTGGGCCATGGAAGGGCTCAACCTCGAGGGGTACGACCTCGCACTGCCGTCGAGCCAGGCACCGGCCGTCGAACTGGCCGCGAAGTACAAGGTGTCGGGAACCCTCCCGCGCCCCTTCTACTCCCCCCTCGTCGTCGTGGCGCACAAGAACGCCGCCGAGGTGCTCAAGGCGAACGGGCTCGCCACGCTGGACGAGTCGCACCGGGGCACGCTCAAGATGAGCGCCTACCTGGACGCCGCCCGCGCGGACCGCACCTGGCAGCAGCTCAAGGGCGCCGACAAGTACGGAGAGCTGACGGGCACGCTGTATCTGTCCAGCACCGACCCCGAGAGCTCCAACTCCGGCGCCCTCTACCTCGCCGCCGCCTCCTACGTCGAGAACGGCGGAAAGGTCGTCGCCTCCGGCACCGAGATCGACCGCACCGCCCCGCTGCTGCACAAGCTCGTCAGCGTGCAGGGCGCCCAGCAGTCCAGCAGTGACGCCGTCTTCCGGGACTTCGTCAGCGGCGCCGGCAACCCGCTCGTGGTGGTCTACGAGTCCCAGGTCGCGTCCCTGCTGACGGAGGGACAAACCCCCGATGACCTGGTCGTCCTCTACCCGGACACCACGGTCAACAGCGACCACACCGTCGTACCGCTCACCGACGACGGCAAGGCCCTCGCCGAACTCCTCTCCACGGACCCGCGGTTGCGCAAGCTGGAGGTCCGGCACGGGTTCCGCCCGCAGGGCGAGGCCACCGAGTTCGCCGCGGACACCACCTACCTCAAGCACGAACTGACCGGCGTCCGCCAGGCGCCCGTGCCCACCTCCAAGGTGCTGCACGAGCTGGCGCGACGGGCGCGCGGATAAGGGGGGAAGCAGTACATGACCAGCAACGACGAGACGTTCGTCCTCACTCCGCCCGAGCCCGTCGCCGCCGTGCCGCGGGAGAAGGCCGGCGGGCTCGTGCCCGTCGACGACAGCGTCCGCGACGACATGGCGAACAAGGCTTCCGCCTACATCGAGGGGCTCGCCTCCCTCGACGCACGCTCGCCCGAGTTCGCCGGCAAGGTCGGCGAGATCACCAGCCTCGGCGCGGGCGAGATGCGCAGCGCCGCCGCCCAGTCCAACCGGATGCTGGAGCGCACGGTGCGCAGCCTCCCCGACAAGGGCGGTGACGCCCAGTCGAAGGTGGCCGGCTCGCTCGTCGAGCTGCGGCGGGTGGTGGAGGACCTGGACCCGCGTGACCTGCCCGCGAGCAAGGGCCGCAAGTTCCTGTCCAAGCTGCCCGGCGGCAACAAGCTGCGCGACCACGTCGCCAAGTACGCCTCCTCGCAGAACACCCTCAACAAGATCGTCGGCTCGCTGCGCGGCGGCCAGGACGAACTGCGCCGCGACAACGCCGCGCTGCAGACCGAGCGCGTCCGCCTCTGGGAGACCATGGGCAAGCTCCAGGAGTACGTCGTCCTCACCGAGGCCCTGGACACGGCCGTCGAGCAGCACATCGGCGGGGTGGAAGCCACCGATCCGCAAGCGGCCGACAGTCTCCGTGCCGATGTGCTCTTCCCCGTCCGGCAGAAGCACCAGGACCTGCTCACCCAGCTCGCGGTGTGCGCTCAGGGCTACCTCGCCATGGACGTCGTACGACGCAACAACGAGGAGCTGATCAAGGGCGTCGACCGGGCCGCCACGACCACCGTCTCGGCGCTGCGCATCTCGGTGATGCTCGCCTCCGCGCTCGACAACCAGAAGAAGGTCGTCGACCAGGTCAACGCGTTGCGCGGCACCACCGAGGACCTCATCCGGGGCAACGCGGAGATGCTGGCCACACAGAGCGGCGAGATCCAGCGCATCGCCGCCGACCCGGCCGTCGGCGCGGAGACGCTGCGCACCGCGTTCCAGCAGATCTACCGCACCCTGGACGCCATCGACTCCTACAAGGTGCAGGCCACCGAGGCGATGGCGTCGACCGTGGAGTCCCTCACCTCCGAACTCCAGCACGCCAGCGCCTACTTGGAGCGCAGCCGCTCACAGGGCGCGCTCGAAGGAGGGCTCACATGAGACGTCGTACAGCTATAGGTGTCCTCGCCGCGGCTGCCGCCCTGCTCACCGCCTGCACGGGACAGGGAGGAGACCCGACGGACTTCCCGACGCCCGGCGTCCCCGGGCCCGCGAAGCCGGGCACCCTCCGTGTCCTCGCCTCCAGTGAGCTGAGCGACATGACCGAGGTCCTCGCCCAGGTCGAGAAGGACACCGGCATCAAGGTCCGGCCGACGTACATGGGCACCCTGGACGCCGTGGATCTGCTGGCGAAGGGGCAGGCGGACGGCCAGTTCGACGCGCTGTGGCTGTCCTCCAACGACTATCTGCGGCTACGGCCCGACGCGGCGAAGAAGGTCGTGTCGGAGACGCCCGTCATGTCCAGCCCGGTCGCCATAGGCGTCAAGGCGGCGACCGTCGAGGAACTCGGCTGGAAGCCCGAGGACGTCACCTGGTCCCAGGTCGAGGAGGCCGTGCGGGACGGGAAACTGACGTACGGCATGACCGACCCGGCCCGCTCCAACTCCGGCTTCTCGACGCTCGTCTCCGTCGCCTCCGCGCTCTCCGGCGCCCAGTCCGCCCTCACGGACGCGGACGTCACCAAGGCGACCGGGCGGCTGAAGGAGTTCTTCAAGGGGCAGAAGCTGACGTCGGGTTCGTCGGGCTGGCTCGCGGCGGCCTACGACCGGCGCGGGGACATCGACGCGCTCCTCAACTACGAGTCCGTCCTCAAGGGCATCCCGGGCCTGACCGTGATCCGCCCGCGCGACGGCGTCGTCACCGCCGACTACCCGCTCTCCTCCCTCGCCGCCACGAACGCCGAGACCCGCGACGACGTCCGCCGCCTCACCGAGGCCCTGCGCACACCGGAGACCCAGCGCGCGATCACCGAGCGCACCCACCGCCGGCCCGTCGTCGCCGACGTACGGCCCGCGGCCGGACTCGACACCGACCGCCGCCGCGAACTGCCCTTCCCCGGCAGCCGGTCCGTCGCCGACGGCCTCCTCGACTCGTACGAGAACGACCTGCGCCGCCCGTCCCGGACCGTCTACGTCCTCGACACCTCCGGCTCCATGGAGGGCGACCGGCTCGCCGACCTCAAGCGGGCCCTCACCGCCCTCACCGCCGACTTCCGGGACCGCGAAGAAGTCACCCTCATGCCCTTCGGCTCGGACGTGAAGAGCGTGCGCACGCATGTCGTCGAACCGGCCGCCCCGGAGACCGGGCTCAACGCGATCCGCCAGGACACCGCGACACTCACGGCCGAGGGCGACACCGCGATCTTCACATCACTTCAGAAGGCGTACGACCATCTCGGCACCGACCGCGACACGTTCACGTCGATCGTGCTGATGACGGACGGCGAGAACACGACCGGCGCGAAGGCCTCCGAGTTCGACGCCTTCTACGCCGGGCTCGACCGGGACAGCAAGAAGATCCCCGTCTTCCCCATCCTCTTCGGCGACTCCGACCGATCGGAACTGGAACACATCGCCGAACTCACCGGCGGCCGCCTCTTCGACGCCCAGCAGGGCTCACTGGACGGCGCCTTCGAGGAGATCCGTGGCTACCAGTAGATTCCTCGGCTACCTGGAGTCCCGCAAGAACATCGCGGGCAGCGCATGCGGGCTGCTCGGCGTGGTGCTGACCTTCACGGGAGTGGCGGGCCCGTACTGGCCAGTGGTCGTCGCCGGCCTGTACGGCGCGGGCGCGCTGATCGCCCCGCCGGAGCGCCCGCCCCTGCCGGACTTCCCGGACCCGTCGGCCCAACTGGACGAACTGCGCCAGGACTTCGACACACTCCGCGGCTACCTCACGGACATCGACCTCTCGGTCACGGCCGCGGCGCGCCTCCGTGAACTGACCGAGCTGCTCACCGCCCTGCTGGACCACGGCTGGGGCAAGGAGCTGCTCGCCCACGACCCGGAGGCCGTCCACGCCCTCTCCCGCATGGTCCGCCGCGACCTCCCCGAGGCCGTGGACACCTTCGCCCGAACCCGCTGGTGGACCCGGATGTCCCCCGGCACCGACTCCCCCGAACTCCACCTGGAACGCCAACTGGGCCTCCTGAAGAAGGAAGCCCAGAGCTTGGCGGCAACACTGCGGGAGGCGGAGGCAAGGCGCCAGGAAACCCACACCCGCTACTTGGAGGGGCGTTCAGAGCAACCCCCTTAGGGGCGCGGGGAACTGCGCGACCAGCCCCCACACACCCGCACCCGCCAACGGCGAAGGGGGACCCTTACCCCAGGCGCTCCACCAACGCCCGGTACTCATCCCACAACTCCTTCGGCGTGTGCTCACCGAACGTATTCAGATGCTCGGGCACCAGCGCCGCCTCCTCACGCCAGACCTCCTTGTCCACGGTGAGCAGGAAGTCCAGTTCCTCCTCGCCCAGTTCAAGCCCCTCCGTGTCCAGCGCACCCTTCGCCGGAAGGATCCCGATCGGCGTCTCCACACCCTCCGCCTTGCCCTCCAGCCGCTCCACGATCCACTTCAGGACGCGGCTGTTCTCGCCGAAGCCGGGCCAGACGAACTTGCCCTCGTCGTTCTTGCGGAACCAGTTGACGTAGTAGATCTTCGGCAGCTTGGCCGGGTCCTTGTCCTTGGCGACCTCGACCCAGTGCCCCATGTAGTCGCCCATGTTGTAGCCGCAGAACGGCAGCATGGCGAAGGGGTCGCGGCGCAGCTCGCCGACCTTGCCCTCGGCGGCGGCGGTCTTCTCGCTGGCGACGTTCGCGCCGAGGAAGACACCGTGGTTCCAGTCGAAGGACTCCGTCACCAGCGGTACGGCCGTCGCGCGTCGCCCGCCGAAGAGGATCGCGGAGATCGGCACGCCCTTGGGGTCCTCCCACTCGGGCGCGATGATCGGGCACTGCGAGGCGGGGACGGTGAAGCGGGCGTTGGGGTGGGCGGCGGGCTCCGAGGACTGAGGCGTCCAGTCCCGGCCCTTCCAGTCCGTGAGGTGGGCGGGGGTCTCCTCGGTCATCCCCTCCCACCAGATGTCACCGTCGTCCGTCAGCGCGACGTTGGTGAAGACGGAGTTGCCCCACAGCGTCTTCATCGCGTTGGCGTTGGTGTGCTCACCGGTGCCGGGCGCGACGCCGAAGAAGCCGGCCTCAGGGTTGATGGCGTACAGCCGGCCGTCCTCGCCGAACCGCATCCACGCGATGTCGTCGCCGATCGTCTCGACCGTCCAGCCGGAGATCGTCGGCTCCAGCATGGCGAGGTTGGTCTTGCCGCAGGCGCTCGGGAAGGCGGCGGCGACGTACTTGGACTCACCCTGCGGTGGCGTGAGCTTGAGGATCAGCATGTGCTCGGCGAGCCAGCCCTCGTCGCGGGCCATGACGGAGGCGATGCGCAGGGCGTAGCACTTCTTGCCGAGCAGGGCGTTGCCGCCGTAGCCGGAGCCGTAGGACCAGATCTCGCGGGACTCCGGGAAGTGGGAGATGTACTTGGTCTGGTTGCACGGCCAGGCCACGTCCGCCTCCCCCTCGGCCAGCGGGGCGCCCAGTGAGTGGACGGCCTTCACGAAGAAGCCCTCGGTGCCCAGCTCGTCGAGGACCGGCTGGCCCATCCGGGTCATCGTGCGCATGGAGACGGCGACATACGCCGAATCGGTGATCTCGACGCCGATCGCGGACAGCGGGGAGCCCAGCGGGCCCATGCAGAAGGGCACGACGTACATGGTCCGGCCGCGCATGGAGCCGCGGAACAGGCCCTTCTCGCCGGCGAAGATGTCCCGCATCTCGGCGGGCGCCTTCCAGTGGTTGGTCGGGCCCGCGTCCTCTTCCTTCTCGGAGCAGATGAAGGTGCGGTCCTCGACCCGGGCGACATCGGTCGGGTCGGAGGCCGCGTAGTACGAGTTCGGGCGCTTGATCGGGTCGAGCCTCTTGAAGGTGCCCTTGGCCACGAGCTCCTCGCACAGTCGCTCGTACTCGGCTTCGGATCCGTCACACCAGACCACGCTGTCCGGCTGCGTCAGTTCAGCGATCTCGTTCACCCACGAGACCAGTTCTTTGTGGTGGGTGGGAACGACGGGGGGAGCCGCGATGTCGCGCGCCACGATTGCTCCTAGATGAGGGATTTTTTGGTTGGAGGCCCCGTGGGGGCTGCGACCCGGATGCATCCCAGCGGCTTGGCTGGCGCTCATCCGGTGCCGACCGCACTCATTTGATCATCCGATGCGAGTGCCCATCTGTCCAGAGGGCATCACAGGTGAGCGGAGTGAGCATCGCCACGCTTGAACCCGACGCTTTGCGTGCACGTTGGGTTCAGCAGACCGTCTCTTTGCGTGACCATGCACGCGGGAGGCGCCAACTCCCGTGAGACGATGGCCACTCTGCTCCGGTCTTCCAGGCAGACTGATACGTAACTTACGGTTACGTAGGTACGATGGCCGCATGACTGCGTCCGCCTCCGACGCGCCGCTGGACACGCCGGCCGACGGCCTCCGTCCTCACGCGCTCGCACTGCCGCATCCCATTAAGCCCAAGCTCCGGGGCTGGCTGCATCTCGGCATGTTTCCGGCCGTGCTCATCGCGGGTCTCGCACTCACCGCCCTCGCCGACTCGCCGCGAGGCCGCATCGCCTGCGGCATCTTCGCCCTGACGGCCTGCCTGCTGTTCGGAGTCAGCGCGCTGTACCACCGGGGCGACTGGAGCCCCCGGATGGACGGCATCCTGCGGAGGCTGGATCACGCCAACATCTTCCTGATCATCGCCGGCACCTACACGCCGCTGACGATGCTCCTGCTGCCCGGAGCCAAGGGCGAGGTGCTGCTGTGGGGCATCTGGGGAGCCGCGGTCGCGGGCATCCTCTTCCGGGTGTTCTGGGTCGGCGCCCCACGCTGGCTCTACACCCCGTGTTACATCGCGATGGGCTGGGCAGCGGTCTTCTTCCTCCCGGACTTCATGCGCGCCGGCGGTATCGCCGTGCTGGTCCTGGTGATCGTGGGCGGCCTCCTCTACAGCGCGGGCGGCGTGATCTACGGCATCAAGCGCCCCAACCCGTCACCGCGGTGGTTCGGCTTCCACGAGGTCTTCCACTCCTTCACGCTGGCGGCGTTCGTCGTGCACTACGTGGGCATCTCGATGGTGGCGTACCAGCACGGATAGCCCGACAATGACCTCCATGACGGCCGCACGTACCCCCACCTCCGACGACCGCCCCCGGCCGGGGCTGCGCGAGCGGAAGAAGATCAAGACCCGGATGGCGATCCGTACGGCGACGTACGAGCTGATCCAGGAGCAGGGGTACGACGCCACCACGATCGAGCAGATCGCCGACCGCGCCGAGGTGTCGCCGTCGACCGTCTTCCGCTACTTCCCGACCAAGGAGGACATCGTCCTCACGGACGAGTACGACCCGCTGATCGAGGAGGAGCTGCTGCGGCGGCCCGCGGACGAGCCCTGGCTGGACTCTCTGCGGTACGCGCTCAAGAAGAGCATCGTGCTCGGGATGACCGAGGAACCCGAGGTGACCCGGCTCCGGTCACATCTGGTGGCCCGGGTGCCGGCCGTGCGCGCCCGCATGATCGAGAGCATGTCCGTCACCTCCTCGCTGCTGCGCCGGGTGATCGCGGAGCGCACCGGCCGCGCCGCCGACGATCTGGAGGTGCGCGTCTACGCGATGTCCCTGATCGGCGGTCTGATGGAGGTCTCGCTGTACTGGGCGGAGAACGACTTCGAGGACGACTTCGAAGACCTGGCCGACCGCGCGATCGACGTCTTCGCGCACGGCCTCCCCCCGGAAAAGGCCTGAAGCCACCCCCCTCCCACGTGCCATCCTGGCCAGGTGAACGGTCCCGAGATCCACGTCGGGTTCGACCCCGGTCTGGCCCTGTTCGTGCCGCAGACCCGACGCCGCGGCGCCACCCCGGTGGCCACCGACGGCGTCTCCACCCTCGGCCATGTCGTCGAGTCCCTCGGTGTCCCGCTGACCGAGGTCGGCGCGCTCGTCGTGGACGGCCGCGAGGTGCCGGTGTCGTACGTCCCTCAGGCCGGCGACTCGGTGCGGGTCCTGCCCGTCGAGCGCCCCCAGCAGGTTCCCGGCGCTCCCCTGCGTTTCCTCCTCGACGTCCATCTCGGCACCCTCGCCCGCCGGCTCCGGCTGCTCGGCGTGGACACGGCGTACGAGTCGACGGACATCGGCGACGGGGCGCTGGCGGCGCGCTCGGCGAGGGAGCGGCGGGTCATGCTCAGCCGTGACCGGGGTCTGCTGCGGCGCCGCGAGCTGTGGGCCGGCGGCTATGTCTACAGCACCCGCCCCGACGAACAGCTCCCCGACATCCTCGACCGGTTCCGCCCTGAGCTGCGGCCCTGGACCCGGTGCGTCGCGTGCAACGGCGTACTGAAGGAGGCGACCAAGGCCGAGGTCGCGGACCAACTGCAGCACGGGACGCACCGGACGTACGACGTCTTCGCCCGATGCGAGGAATGCGGACGTGCGTACTGGAAGGGCGCGCACCACGAGCAGCTGGAAGCCATCGTGGAGCGCGCCCTCGCGGAGTTCCCTAGCTCTTCCTGACGTCGGCCTTTCCGCAGGCCACTCCGTCCTTGTTGCGGTCCAGCCTGAGTGGGTCGTCCTTGCCGTTGACCTTGAGGCGGCCGTAGTCGTTCGCCTTGAGCCAGGCACAGCGTGCGGCCGTCGTCTTCTTCACCTTCTCCGGGAACACGGTCGGCACGCACACGTTGATCGAGCCGTAGTGCCGGTCGCAGCCGGAGACGGTGGGGCTGACCTTCTGCGAGGTCCGCTTCTTGCCGGGCTCCGTGACCTTGCCTTGGAGGTCGTCGGCGAAGGAGTGGACGTGGGCCGAGGCGTCGGTGGCGCTGAGGGCCTGCGGACCCTGGAGGTGCACCCACTTCGCCACCGACGGAACTCCGTTCGCGTCGACCGCGAAGAGCATGTACCAGCCGGGCGGGGCCATGTTGGGGTTGCTCGTCACGTTCAGGTCGACGTTGTTGCCGTCCACCGACAGCGGCAGGTCCACGAACCGCTGGTTCGGGTCGGAGGAGTGGGTCACCGCGGCCGGACGGATCAGCTCGGCCTTGGCGATGGGACGGTCGACGGTGATCCGCTGGGTGTCGCCGTAGGTCCACTCGGTGTCGATCACCGAAGTGATCGCCGGACGCGCGCCCTTGAGGAGATAGGGCGGGGTGTAGATCGACACGTCGTGGTTCCAGCTGCCGTTGCCCGGGTTGTCGCCGGTGGTCATCACCCGGCCGTCGGGCAGCAGGAACGCGGAGGAGTGGTAGCCGCGAGCCTCGGGATCGACGGCGACCGGGTCGAAGGTGTTGGTCGCCGGGTCGTAGATCGACGTCTCGTAGACCGGGTCGGCCCGGTTGTGCAGCGCGCCGCCCGTCTCGAGGACCTTGCCGTCGGGCAGGAGGACGGCGGAGACGTACATCTTGCCCTGGTTGCCGGTCTGCGGTACCGGGCCGTTGCCGAGGTCGACCGTTCCCTGCGGGATCGGCGGGCCCGCCACGTAGGCCGGGTTGGCGGTCTTGAGGTCGATGACGTCGGTCAGCCGGTTGGCGTCCGGGTTGGAGTCGATGTTGCCGCCGCCGAGGGTGAGGACCTTCTGGTCCTGCGCCGGGGGCAGCAGCACGCTCGCCGACTGGTCGCGCTGGTCCTTGTTCTGCAGGCCCGGCGTCTGGGTGATCGTGTTGGCGTCGTAGTCGTAGATCGCCGATCCGGTGCCCGGGATGTTGTTGCCGAAGGTGTGGCTGCCCGAGTAGAAGAGGCGGCCGTCCTGCATCAGGATCATCGACGGGTACAGACCCCAGTACGACCAGGTCTGGTTGACCTGCCAGGTCGGCAGCCACTTCTGCTGCGCGTCCGACCACAGCTCCGCCGTCACCGAGCCGGTCGAGTCCTCCTTCAGTCCGCCGAAGGAGATGACGTCACCGTTGCCGAGGGCGGTCGCCGACGGGTACCAGTGGCCGTCGTTCATGTTATTGGTCTTGCTGTACGTCTCGCTGACCGGGTCGAAGATGTACGAGTCCTTGTAGCCCTGGTAGCCGATCGTGCCGTCCGCCGTCGGATAGCCCTTGTTGCCGCTCATCACCAGCACGCGCCCGTCCTGGAGCTGCACGTGCCCGGAGCAGAACATGTCCTTCGGCGTGGGGATGACCTTGTAGGTGCCGGTGGCCGGGTTGTAGACGGCGCTCGTGAAGGTCCCGGCGTCGAACTGCTCCTGGCTGTTGCCGGAGCCCGCGATCAGCAGCACCTTGCCGTTGTTGAGGACGACGGAGTGCATGGAGCGCACCGGGTTCTTCGTGGGCAGCACGTCCCACCTGCCGTTGGCGCACTCCGCGGGCGTGCCCGTGCACACCGGGTCCGGGACCGGGTCGGCGACCTGGTCCATCGTGTAGTCGTCGGTGGTGGCCGAGCCGGTGCCGTAGACCGAGACGCCCCAGGAGATGCGGTCGGTGCCGGCCGGGACCGCGGGGGTGCGGACCGACGCCTGGGTCCAGGCGCCCGCCGGCTCCAGCGTCTTGAGGTCCGTCCAGTACTGCCAGCCCGCCGTGGTGTCGTGCCGGAAGAGGGTGAGGGACGTGTCCGGGGTGGTCGACTTGTACCAGAGCCCCAGGTCGTACTGCTTGCCCACCGTCACGACCGGCGCGCACGCCGTCGACTCGGTGACCAGGGCCTTGCGGTCGCCGGAGACCCGGCGGGTCAGCTCGACCTTCATGGCCTTGGTGCCGGAGTGGGCGTCGGCCGTCGTGGTGAAGCTGAAGTCGTTGTCGCCCCAGCCCGACTTCGACCAGCAGTACGGCATGTCGCCGGTGCCGGCGGTCTCGAAGCCGGGGTTCTTGATGAGGTTGGCGGCGGATGCGGGCTGGGGCGTGCTGAGGAGCAGGCCTGCGGTGAGGCCCATGACGGCCAACAGGGCCGGTCTCCGTCGCGATCGCATGCGGCTGAATCTCATGCGGCTGGATCTCATGCGGCACTCCTTGCTGTGCGGCTCCTGCGAGGCAGATAGACCAGCGCTTCGGTTCCGACGAAGCGCAGGACGAAGGTGATGACCAGGGCCAGCGCCGTGGCGGGCAGGACGGCCAGGCCGAACTGCCCCACGAGCAGGGCGATCAGGGGTATGCGCAGCACCAGGTCGGCGTTGGCGAGCAGCGCGAACCGGATGGTGCGGTCGGCCACGTGGCGGTGCCCGCGCCGGTCGCGGAACAGCAGCTTCTCGATGAGCAGGAAGTTCCAGGCCACGCCGAACTGGTTGGCGACGATCTCCGCGGGCAGGTAGTGCATCCCCGCTCCGGTCAGCGCCCACAGCGCGAGCAGGTTCGGTACGAAGCCCGTCAGTCCGATCAGCCCGAACACCACCATCCGGGCCAGCGGACCGGCCGTACGCAGCCCGGCGAGGTGCCGCAGAAAGCGCCGCCCCTCCGTCGCCGTGGACTTGGACTCCCCGGCGAAGCGCTCCTGGAAGACGAACGGCACCTCGGTGACCGTGCGCGGACGGCTCCGGACCGCCAGCTCCAGCAGGATCTTGTAGCCGAGCGGCTTCAGCGTCCCGTCGGTGATGTGGCTGCGGCGGATGGCGAAGAAGCCGCTCATCGGGTCGCTGATGCCGTGCAGCTTGCGCGGGAAGAGGGACTTGGTCAGCCAGGTCGCCGCCCGCGACACGGCCACGCGGTAACTGCCCGCCAGTCCCGCTCTGCTGCCGCCCTTGATGTACCGGGAGGCGACGACGAGACCGGCGTTCGACCGTTCGCCGGTGGCCACCAGATCCGGTACCAGGGACGGCGGATGCTGACAGTCGCCGTCCATCACGACGATCCAGTCCGACGTGGCGGCCTTCATCCCCTCGACGACCGCGCCGCCGAGCCCGCCGACCGGCTCGTCCCGGTGCAGGACCGCCACCGGGAACGGACAGTCCCGCGCGGCCTCCCTGATCACCTCGGGGGTGTCGTCGGTGGAGTCGTCCACGAAGAGGACCTCGCAGGGCAGCCGGGACGGCACCGACTCGGTGATCAGGTGCAGCAACTCCCGTATGTTCTGCGACTCGTTGAAGGTGGGTACGACGATGGTGACGGCACCGGGCTCAGCGACCTCGGATGCCTCCAGGCCCGGCACGGGCACGGGTGCGGTGTATTCCTGGCTCATCGGACGCCTCCCGCGGACTGGATCTGCCGGATCTCTATGCGGTCCTCGCCCTTGCCGAAGACGGCGACCGGGGTCGAGTGCTCGATGGCCGCCTTGACGTTGGGCAGGTCGACCGCGTCACGCCGGACCGTCGGCGAGGCGACCACGTAGTCGAGGTCGCGCCAGCCGCGCGGCAGCGTCTTCGTCACCGCCGGGTCGAGGTCGGCCTTGTAGAACCAGATGACGCCGAGCCCGGGCTCGTACCCGGAGTGCACCAGGTCCAGCCAGAGCGCGTCGTCGACGAGAACCCGGGTGTCCCCGGGGTCCGCCACCTCACTGCCGAGCCACTTCGAGGCGGCCCGGTAGGGCGCGTTGGCGTCGGCGGTGACGGCGGTGCGGGCACCGTCGTACCAGCGCGGTACGACGTAGGCGCCGGCGGCGAGCGCGAGGACGACGGCGAGTGTGTACCGGCCCCTGGTCAGATACCGCTGCTCGTCCGGCAGGCGCCATCGGCGCAGGACGGCGTGGGCGACGGACGCGGTGCCTCCGGCGAGGACCAGGGCGAGGAAGGGCAGGGCCTGGATGACGTACATCGCGGGCAGATAGCCGTTGGGGCGCAGGGCGAGCAGCGCGAGGATCGCCACGGTGAGCGCCGGTCCGGCGAGGGCGCGGGCGGTGACCGACCAGCGCCAGGTGACCAGCAGGAGCAGCGCGCCCGCGAGGCCGCCGAGGGGCAGGACACGGTCGTAGTAGAGCCAGGACTGCAGGACGCCGTACGAGCCGGTGCCCCGGTCCAGGATGAAGCCCGAACCCGGCCTGGTCATCTGGTACTTGATGCCGTCCCAGAGGGAGACATGCCCGCTGCCCGACAGCAACTCGCCCTTGAGCAGGGCGAAGAGCGGATACGCGAAGCCGATCAGGGCGCAGGCCGTCACGGCTCCGGTGAGGGCGAACTTACGGGTGTCGCGGTGGCTGTGCCGCCACATGGTGATGAACAGGGCGGGCAGGATGACGAGCATCGTCTCCTTGGTGAGCACGGCCGTCGCGGCGGCCATGCCCGCGCCGAAGTGGTGCCACAGGTGACGGCTCGGGGACGCGGCGAGGCAGAACGCCAGCAGCGTCCACATCACCGCGAGGTTGTCGAGGAAGATCTCCCGCTGGAGGACGACGGACAGCGGTGAGAGCCCGAAGAGGACCATGCCGAGCCCGGCGGCCCAGCGCGGCAGGGAGAGACGGCGGCCCAGCACGTACAACAGGACCGCGCTGATGCCGCTGATCACCAGCATCATCACGCGCATCGAACCGACCGTCATCGACTCCGGGCTGAGCGCGGCCGGTATCCAGGTGAGCAGGGCCATCTGGATCCAGCCGAGCGGCGGGTGGTCGTACCAGTACGTGTAGTGGGCGAGGCCCTCGCCCTGCTGGACCGCCCAGGCCTGGGCGAGATAGGTGCCCTCGTCGTCGCTGAGCGTCGGGTAGGCGGCGATGTTCCAGCCCTGGACGACGAGGATCGCCACCAGGAGCACACCGCACAGGAGGAGGTCGGGACGGGAGGAACGCAGCCTCTTCGGCGGCGTCGTTCGGCCGGTCGAACCGGCTACAGGCACAGGCTGCCGCTGCGCGGGGACCTTGGTGCTGGTCACCGCGGGAAGAGTGGAGGTCACGCAGGAACGTCCTCTCGGATCACTTCGGTGAGATGCGCGCCGACGTGAGTCGTCAGCTCCCAGTCGTTCCGGCCGCGCTGCTCACGCCATACGGCGCGGACGGCGGCCCCGGCGAGGAGGACCTGGTAGAAGGGGCCGCCCACGACGAGCTTCACGTAGTGGACGAAGCGGACGCGTAGCCCGTACTGCTTGCCGAAGTCGTGCAGTCCGACGACCTCGAAGACGAAGGTGACGATCGCCGTCACGGCCGGCAGGAAGGTGATGAACGCGATGGCGACCGGGACATCGAGGAAGAGCGCGATGGCCACGTTCAGCGGGATGACGACGCCGGTGAAGGCCTGCATGAACGGCGTCATCAGGGTGTAGCGGGCGAGCAGCCGCTGCCCGAAGCCCGGGAGTTGCTTCCAGTCCTTCTTCCGGTACACCTGGAGGAAGCCCTGGTTCCAGCGGGTGCGCTGCTTCAGCAGCGACACGAGACTGCCGGGCGTCTCCTCCTTGGTCACCATGTCGGAGTCGTAGGCGACGACGACCTTCTTGCCGACGCTGGACAGCCGCACACCCAGGTCGCAGTCCTCGGCGAGGCAGTCGGGATCCCAGCCGTCGGCCTCCCGCAGGACCTCCGTCCGTACGAAGACGGTGTTGCCGCCGAGCGGGATGAAACCTTTCTGCGCATGCAGATGCAGCCGGGAGCGGAACCAGAAGAAGTACTCCAGACAGTTGCGCAGGCTGTACCAGCTGGAGTGGAAGTTGATGAGCTGGACGCCCCCCTGGACGACATCCGCCCCGGTCGTCCGGAAGGCGTGATCGACGTGGGCGAGCAGCTCCGGATGGACCTGGTCCTCCGCGTCGAAGACCCCGACGACGTCGCCGCGGCAGTGCGGCAGCGCCGTGTTCATGGCCTTCGGTTTGTTCTTCTTCTCATGGGTGTCGACGACCACGCGGACACGCGGATCGCGCGCCTCCGCCTTCCGGGCCACCTCGGTGGTCTCCGGGTCGTCGTGCCCGACGATGACGATGATCTCGAAGTCGGTGTGGCTGGATTCCAGCAGTCGCTGGATCGTGTGGTCCAGCACGGCCTGTTCATGCCGTGCCGGCAGCAGCAGCGAGAACGAGCGGTGTTCGCCGCCGTCCGGACTGCTGAAACGGGTGGAAGCGAGCACTTCGGGCGTACGCCACGCGTGCATCTGCCACCACAAGGTGAAGGCCGCCATCCAGAACAAGGCCAGTGAAACGGCAGCGATGAAGACAGACGTGAGCAACAGATCCCCCCAGATCCCCAGAACCCCCTCACGACGGTGACCGATCACCGTCGCGGCACTGTGGGGAGATTAGGGGGAAAGTGTGAAGTGCGGTAGCAGTCCCGTTAAATAGCTTGTTTCAGAACGGGGCACTACTTGCCAGACACATCCCGACACATGCGCAATTTTGGCACGGCGAAAACCGGCCTCACCGCTGCGTTTCAGCCGTTCAGCGCGGTGCGCAACCGCTCCAGGTCGGTCGTGGGGGCGTCACACGTGAAGTTACGGCAGACGTACGCCGCCGGTTCACCTTGGACGAGCGGCCGACCGGCGAGCAGCGGAAGTTCATCGCTCTCCGGAGTCCCCACGGCGACGACCGCGCCCGGGGCGGTGCCCAGAAGCGCCGTACGATGCAGGGCTTTTGTCGCTTTGTCGTCGAGGGAGGGCCCCACGACCGCGACCTCCTTCGGCCCGTCGAGCAGCGCCTCGGCGACGGCCAGCCCCCACCCGATGAACCGCGGCACCCTCGGCCCCAGCGCCTTGACGACCCCCAAAGCCCGCTCGGCGGCCTTGCGATGGGGCTCGGCACCGGTCTGCGCGGCATAGCTGAGCAGGGCGCCGGCGGCAGCGGTCCAGCCGGAGGGAGCGGCGTTGTCGGTCGGATCCTGCGGACGGCGGATCAACTGCTCGGCGTCGGAGGCGGTGTCGTAGAGCGTGCCGGACTCCGCGTCGACGAACCGGGCGAGGACATGGTCGAGCAGGAACCCGGCGAACTCCAGCCAGACCCCCTCCCCCGTGACGGACGCGAGCGCGAGGAACCCCTCGGCCACGTCCGCATAGTCCTCCAGCACCCCCGCGTTCGCCCCGACCTGCCCGTCCTTGCTGGTACGGGCGATCTGCGCATGGTCGTCCAGATGCAGCCGTACGAGGAGATCGGCGGCCCCGACCGCGGCCTCGACCAGATCGGGGCGGTCGAAATAGGCGCCGGTCTCGGCGAGCGCGGCGATCGCGAGCCCGTTCCAGGCGGCGACCACCTTGTCGTCGCGGCCGGGGGCGGGGCGGGCGGCACGGGCGTCCAGGAGCCGCCGCTTGACGGACGCCACCTTCTCGGCGTCGAACACGCCTTCGCGCTGCGGGAGTTGCAGCACGGAGGAGCCCTCCTCGAAGGTGCCCTCCTCGGTCACGCCGAAGTAGTCGGCGGCGAGTTCGGCGTCATCACCGAGAACGTCACGCAACTGCTCCGGCGTCCAGACGTAGTAGGCCCCCTCGACATGCTTGCCACTTCCGTCGTCACTGTCGGCATCGAGCGCGGAGGCGAACCCGCCTTCGTTGGTCCGCAGTTCACGCACCATGAAGTCGGCGGTCTCGAGGGCGACGCGCCGGGCGAGGGCGGAGCCGGTGGCGCGCCAGAGGTGGGCGTAGACGCGGCACAAAAGGGCGTTATCGTACAACATCTTTTCAAAGTGGGGCACGACCCACTCGCGGTCGACGGAGTACCGGGCGAAGCCGCCGCCGAGCTGGTCGTAGATGCCGCCGCGCGCCATCCGCTCGCAGGTGTCGGCGGCCATCTGCAGCGCGCCCTCCGACCCGGTGCGTGCGTGATGCCGGAGCAGGAACTCGATCACCATGGACGGCGGAAACTTCGGCGCGCCACCGAACCCGCCGCGCTGGGCGTCGTACTCACGGGTCAGGCCGAGGAGAGCCCGCGCGAGCTCTTCCTCACCCGGCGCCTCGGGGCCACCGTAGGAGATCTCCCGCCCGGCAAGATCCCGCACGATCTTCCCCGCGACCTCGGCCACTTCCTCCCGCCGGTCCGCCCACGCACTGTGCACCCCCTCCAGCACCTGCCGGAACGACGGCATCCCGTGCCGCGGCGCCGGCGGGAAGTAGGTCCCGAAGTAGAACGGCTCGGCATCCGCCGTAAGAAACACGGTCATGGGCCAACCACCCTGACCGGTGGCCGCCTGGACGGCCTCCATGTAGACGGCGTCGACATCGGGGCGTTCCTCGCGGTCGACCTTGATGTTGACGAAGTGGGTGTTCATGTAGGCGGCTACGGCTTCGTCCTCAAAGCTCTCGCGAGCTAGAACATGACACCAATGGCAGCTGGAATACCCGACGCTCAGGTGTACCGGGACCTCCCGCTGCCGTGCCTCGTCGAATGCCTCTTCCGACCAGGGCCACCAGTCGACCGGGTTGTCGGCGTGCTGGAGCAGGTACGGGGACGTTTCGTGAGCCAGTCGGTTCGGCATTCCTCCATCCTGCCCCACAGCCTCCGGCAAGTCCCAGGACGGCTCGTCCCTCAGCCTCTCGCCCCTGTCGGCTCCACTCGATCGCACCGCCATACAGGTTGCACTCGAGAGGGGTCCCAGGGTCGATTGCCCTTCCCGCCCGGACGGACGACGCAGCAGACCAGGACAGACTTGATGATCTCGCGTTTCTCTGCGAGGTCGATCTCTCCGGACATCCAGCGCAGACGCGTTGCGTCCGGCAGCAGGGCGTGCGCCGGAGCTTCGGGAAACAGGAGCCGTTCCAAGGCTTCGTCAGTCAACGGCCCGCTGATGCTGCACCGCCCACAGTCGCGACAGGTGTAGAAGTACGGGCTCCTCCTGCTTTTGACCTTCTGGCCGCACAACGGGCCGTGGCACACCGTGCCGTCGTGGCGCCTCGCACCGCACCGCAGGATCCCACTGGCAAGGTAACGGGGAGCGGCCCTCTTCCCATGGAGCCTCGGAGCCCCACTGCCCCTGTGCATGTACAGGCTGCCTGGGGAGAACGTCGCGCACACCGCCTGCCACTGGTCCGGTGTCACGATGGATTCCCACTGCCCCAGCACCGGCTCCCCTGTTTCCGGCACCAGCAGCAGTTCACCCCTGTTGGCTCGGTAACCGCACACTCTGGGCGCAGTGATGATCTGCGTGACCGTTGCGGGGTTGGGCCGACCGCCTCGGGTTCCCGTCACTCCGAGGCCGCACCACTCCTGCGCGATGGCCCGGACCGCTTTCCCGCCCACACGATCCACGATGGCCTTCTCGACCAGTGTCGCTTCAACGGCATGCAGGGTGATCCTGTCCTCCTGCCATCCGAAGGGGCCCGGTCCGCTGTGCGGCACCCCTTCGACGGCCCGTGCCCAGTGCCAGTTCATCAGCCTCCGGCTTCTGACCCGTGTCTCGGTTACTGCCGTCTCGAGTGACCGCACCGCCTGCAGCAGCCCTTCCTGCGAGTACGGGTCTCGGACGCCTTGCGGATCAACGTAGATGCGTCCCTGCCGACTGGTCAGCGCGGCGAAGAAGCGCGTCAGATCCTCCGCACGCCGATACAGCCGATCATCCGCGACACAGACGACTCCTTCGACCGCCTGGCCGTCGGCTGTGCGCCCGCGCGCCAAATCCTCAACCAGGCGGTCGAATCCGGGTCTCGATGCTCCCTCCTTGGAAGCACTGCAGCCGTTGTCGGTGTACACGGCGACGACCCGGCAGCCATGCTCGTGCGCGGTCCGCTCATTGATCCGCAGTTGATGGCGTACGCCGTGCCCATCACGCTGCCGAAAGTCCTCGGATGTTCGGGCATAGGACACAACCGGAATCGCCTCAGCCCCCTGGTGTGCGCCACGACCGCTCACAAGATCCCCCGTTCGACAATCCGACCGACAGTCATATGAACGAGCGACAGCCCCCAAGGTCACAGAACCGCATTCGGTGATCGTCGACCCCTCGCACTCACGCCGTCCGCGAAGGACACTCTTAGACAAAGGAGTTGCCGCCGGAGGGGGACATGACATGCGGGACAGCCACCGGGCGGATGCCGAGCGGCTGTTGGTGCGGGCCGTGGAGGAAGAGGTGCGGCGTTCGGGTGGCCGTACCGACGGTCAGGTGCTGTTGTCGCGGGCGCGCGCGGAACTGGATGCCATGGCGCAGAAGGCCGCGGAGGAGTACGAGGCCTATACGCGTGCGCTGGACGAGGCAGAGGCCGGGCAGATCGGGTTCGGGAAGCGGTATGCGCGGGAGGGTGCCGGTACGCCGTTGATGGTGGCCGGGGTCGCCGCGGTCGCCGCCGCGGTGGCCGACCTGGCGCTCGGCACGGACGCGGGGACCGCGGTGGGTGCCGGTGTGGCCGTGGGGGTCGTCGGCGCGGCGGCGACCGTCGTGAAGGTCGCCGGGTCGCATCTGCCTGCCGCGCATCGTCGCGCGGGTGAGGTCGGTCAGCCGGGCGGGCCCGAGCAGCTGCGGCTGCAGTGGCTGACGGCGCTTGAGGTGCGCGGTATCCGTCCGTGGCTCGATCAGCAGCGGGTGATCACCGCGTCCACGGGACCGAAGAAGAAGGGGCCGCAGCTGCGCGGCACGGACAAGAGCGCGGCGGCACGTGGGCGGAGTGTGCTGGAGCAGTCCTTCGGGCAACTGCCGGAGCCGGACGGTCCGTTCGCGGGCCGGCGGGCGGAGATGGCGCGGATCCGGCAGTGGGTGCAGGCGGCCCGCGCGAGTACGCAGACCCGGCCGACGGTGGTCGTGCTGCACGGCGCGCCAGGCAGTGGCCGCAGCGCGCTCGCGATCCGTGCGGCGCATGACCTGAAGGACCAGTTCCGCGGGGCGTGCGTGGTGGATCTGCGGGGCGACAGCCCGGAGGAGTCGCCGCTGTCGACGCGGGACGCCCTGCTGCATCTGCTGAATCGTCTCGGTGCCCCGCGCGAGCAGCTGCTGTTCCGCGAGCGCTCCTCTCCGGACCAGCACCTCAAGCGGCTGACCGAGCTGTACCACCAGCATCTGACGGGCCTGCCCGTCACCGTCGTACTCGATGACGCCTCGGACCCCGAGCAGGTCCGCACGCTGATCCCGGAGCGCTCCGACAGCCTGGTCCTGGTCACCGCCCGCACGGCCCTCGATCTGCCCGCGGATCTGCCGGCCTGGGTGCATCAGCTGCCGGTTCAGGCGCTGGACGCGGCGGGCGCGGAGGAATTGCTGGGCGCGACGGCGCAGGACGCCTCGGGTCCGTACGACGCCGAATCCGCCGATCAGGTGCGGGAGTTGTGCGGTGGGCTGCCGCTCGCGCTGCGGATCGCGGGCTCCTCGCTCGGCCCGCGCTCACCGCGTCGGCTGGCGGCGGACCTGGGGGCGTACGGCCCGGTGGAACCGGTCGAGCGCGTGCTGTGGCTGCGCTACACCGACCAGCCCGAGCCGGCACGCCGACTGCTGCGCCGCCTGGCGCTGGCGGGCCGGGCCTCGCTGGGCGCGGCGGCGGCAGCGGCGCTGCTGGCCACGGACGAGGCGGAGGCGACCCGGCACCTGGTCACCCTCGCCGACGCGGGTCTCATCGACCATGTACGCGGCAACCGCTACCGCCTGCACGACCTGGTCCGCGCCTTCGCCCAGGCCCGGCTCCTGGACGAGGAGGAACCTGCGGAGCGTACGGCGGCGCAGGAGCGGTTGATCGTGAACTACGCCGATCTCGCCGACTCGGTGCTGCGCCTGGTCGACGGCAATATGTCGACCCGCTCGGACCGTTTCAGCCCGCACGGTTTCACCTCCCTCGACGACGCGCTGCGCTGGCTGGACGACGAGTCGAGCTTCATCACGGCGGCGCTGCGGCACGCGGAGGGCGTCAACCAGGCGCCGGTGCTCAATCTGCTGGGCGCGCTGTGCGACTACTGCCTGCTGCGCGGCGACCTCTACCGCCTGGGCGAGATCAGCGAGCTGGCGCAGGCCGTCGACCAGGGTCTGCTGGTCCGCTCGGTGCAGTGGCGTACGGGTATCGCGGCCCGTCAGCTGGGCGAGCTGGACAAGGCGCGCACCACCCTCGCCTCGGTGGTCGACCTGTACATGGAGGCGCATCACGACGCGGGCGCGGCCCGCGCCCTGTGCTCCCTCGGCATCACGCTCCACCACCAGGGCAATCTGATCGAGGCGGCGGCGAAGCTCCAGGAGGCCCTGGAGCTCCAGTCGTCTGCCGAGCTGGCGACGGACCGGGCCTGGACGATGCACGCGCTGGCGGCGGTGGAACGGGACCGGGCGCATCTGTCCGAGGCCCTGGAGCTGCTGAACGAGTCCCTGGTCCTGCACCGCGCCGGCGAGTCGGTGCACGGCGAGGCGTGGGCCCACTTCCAGCTCGGCCAGCTGGCGCTGCGCATGGGCGACGTACCGCGCGCGGAGTCGGAACTGACCACGGCCCTCGATCTCTACGGCCGTACCCGCGACGCCCGCGGCGAGGCCTGGGCCCTGACCCAGCTGGCCCGCGCCCGTCTCGTCGCCGGCGACCCGTCACAGGCGGTGGACCGGCTCCGCCAGGCGGCGGCCCGGCACCGGGACAACGAGGACGCCCGGGGTGAGGCGTGGTCGGTGTACTACCTCGGCCAGGCCCTGGAGGAGACCGGCAACCTGGACCTCGCGGTCCGTGAGCTGGAGCGCTCCCGGACGATGTTCTCCCGGATGCGCGACGTCTACGGGCTCGCCTGCGCCCGGCACCACTCGGCGCGGACCACCCGGGATCAGCGGGCCGCGCAGACGGGGTCGCTGAGGAACTCGGGGTTCGCCCGTCAGCTCCTGGTGGACGCCCGCGCCGACTTCCAGCGCATCGGGGTGGCCCACGGGGAGGCGTGGACCTGTCTGGAGCTGGCGGTGGTGGACGCGGGCAACACGCGTACGGCGCAGGCGCTGGCGTTGTGCGACGAGGCGGTCGGGCTGTTCACGTCGTACGGCGACCAGCGCGGCGAGGACTGGGCCCGCTTCCTGCGCTGCACGCTCCTGCCGTACGCCGCCGCGGGCGGGGTGGAGGTCGGGACGGCCGTGGCTCAGGAGGAGCTGGCGCAGCTGTCCCGCTCGGGTCACCCGGCCCGGGACGAGAAGCTGGACGACTATGTCGAGGCGTATGCGCTGCTACTGGAGCGCGGCGTGAACCTCGAGGCCGGCTGGCAGGCCTGGCGGCTGGGGATGGTGCCGGGGAGGCATGCGCGGGAGGTGATGGGCGTGGCTGTGCCCGCGCCCCGGTAGAGGCGCGGGGAACGTCAGCCCTGGTGCTCGGCCTTGGGGTCGGCCGAGGAGGTCCCCGCCTTCTCGGCCTCGTCGAAGTCGATCTTGCCCATGTGGCGGCTCATCGACTTCATCAGACCCCACACGGCCAGAGCCATCACCGCGAAGACGATGAAGCCGAGGACGCCGGGGGTCACCTTGTCCTCGTCCACCTCCTTCGCGAGGGTGGCGAGCTGTGTCATTGCCAGGCTTGCGCTTGCGCTCATGTCAGGCATTGTCGCGGATGCCCGCGAAGAGGTCGTCCTCGGGGAGGGAGGTATCGATGAGGGACTTCGCGAGCTCGTACTCCTCCGTCGGCCAGACCTCCCTCTGGAGCTCCAGCGGCACCTTGAACCAGCCGCCGTCGGGGTCGATCTGCGTGGCGTGCGCGATCAGGGCCTTGTCGCGGATCTCGTAGAAGTCACCGCAGGGGATGTGTGTGGTGAGGGTGCGCTGCTTGATGCCGGACTCGTCCCAGCGCTTGAGCCAGTCGCCGTAGGGCGATTCCATGCCGCGGTCGAGCATGGCCTGGTGCAGCGCCTCGGTGCGGGGGCGGTTGAAGCCCTGGTTGTAGTAGAGCTTCTGCGGCTGGTACGCCGGGCCGAACTCCTGCTCCGGGTACTTCTCGGCGTCCCCCGCGCCCTCGAACGCCACCATCGAGATCTTGTGGGTCATGATGTGGTCGGGGTGCGGATAGCCGCCGTTCTCGTCGTACGTCGTGATGACCTGCGGGCGGAACGAGCGGATCTGTTTCACCAGCTCGCCGGCCGCCTTGTCGACGTCCTCCAGGGCGAAGCAGCCCTCGGGAAGGGGCGGCAGCGGGTCGCCCTCGGGCAGGCCTGAGTCGACGAAGCCGAGCCACTCCTGCTTCACGCCGAGGATCTCCCGGGCCTCGTCCATCTCCTTCTTGCGTACCTCGTGGATGTGCTCCTCGATGTACTTGTCCCCCTGGAGCTTCGGATTGAGGATGGAGCCGCGCTCCCCGCCCGTGCAGGTCACCACCAGCACGTCCACCCCCTCGGACACGTACTTCGCCATCGTGGCCGCACCCTTGCTCGACTCGTCGTCGGGGTGGGCGTGGACGGCCATCAGTCGCAGTTGGTCAGTCAAGACTCAAATCCTCGTCAGTCGGCGCCCGGCCCCGTGTGGGAGGGCGCATTCAACAGGTGCCGTCCCGCAGGGACGTCCGTGAGGGGCGGCGGTCGGGTGGCGGGAGGGAGGCTTCTATAGTGACCGACGTCGGGGGCGAAAAATTCCGGCGCTCCGGTCCTGCCGAGAGGACGATCATGAGTACGGCGAGCACGCGGTTGCCCGAGGGCCGTTACGGCCGTTCCTCGGACGAGCGTGCCGACGGCAGGCTCAAGGTCGCCGCCATTGTGCTCGGGGTGGCGCTGACCGCCCTGATCGGGTATTTCGCCTACTACTACATCGGCCAGAACAAGATCAGTGCTGAAGTGATCGAGTTCGAGCAGTCGAAGAACTCGGTGCAGGTGCATCTGGAGGTCCGTAAGGACGCCGGTGCCAGCGGCTACTGCACGGTGCGCTCCCAGGCGGAGAACGGCGCCGAGGTCGGCCGGGCGGACTTCCACTTCGACGGGGACGCCACACGCATCGACAAGGTCGTCACGCTCCGCACCACCTCGCCGGGCACCACGGCGGAGCTGCTGGGCTGCCACGCCGACTGAGGTCAGCCGGAATACGTAGCGGCTGACCTGCGTTGATGTGACTCTGATGGCTTATGTCCTCCCCCTTGGGCCGCTGAATTGTTAGGCTCGTGGTTTCGCCCTCCCCTGGAGGAACATTCTTCTGGGTAGGGCGATGCTTTGTATTCCCAGTACCGACGAGGAGCACCTGTGACCCAGACCAGCGAGAACGTCACCTGGCTGACCCAGGAGGCGTACAACCAGCTGAAGGCCGAGCTGGAGTACCTGTCTGGTCCTGCGCGCACGGAGATCGCCGCCAAGATCGCCGCCGCGCGCGAGGAGGGCGACCTGCGTGAGAACGGCGGGTACCACGCGGCCAAGGAGGAGCAGGGCAAGCAGGAGCTCCGTGTGCGCCAGCTGACCCAGCTCCTGGAGAACGCCAAGGTCGGCGAGGCACCGACCTCGGCGGACGGTGCGGTGGCGCCCGGCATGGTCGTCACGATCGCCTTCGACGGCGACGAGGACGACACGACGACCTTCCTGCTCGCCTCGCGCGAGTACGCCAGTTCCGACATCGAGACGTACTCCCCGCAGTCCCCGCTGGGTTCCGGCGTGATCGGCCACAAGGTCGGCGAGGACGCGGAGTACGAGCTGCCGAACGGCAAGAAGGCCTCCGTGACGATCCTCAAGGCCGAGCCGTACAGCGGCTGACCCGGCCGGATCGCCCCCTCAGGACCGGATGATTTTCTCAGGACCGCGTTTTCGACGAGCCCCCGGCTGCCCTGCGGCGCCGGGGGCCTTGTCGTCAGGCGGTGGCCGAGCGGTACTTGCGCACCGCCAGCGTCCGGAAGAGGACGATGATCAGGACCGAGTAGATCAGCGACGCCCACACCGGGTGCTGCATGGGCCAGGCGTCCGAGGTGGAGACCCCGGGGTTGCCGAAGAGCACCCGGCAGGCCTGGACCGTGGCGCTGAAGGGGTTCCAGTCGGCCACGTGCTGCAGCCAGGGCGTCAGTCTGCTGGAGTCCACGAACGCGTTCGAGATGAACGTGACCGGGAAGAGCCAGATCAGTCCGCCGGAGGTGGCTGCCTCGGGCGTGCTCACGGAGAGGCCGATCAGGGCGCCGATCCAGGTGAACGCGTAGCCGAGCAGGAGCAGCAGCCCGAAGGCCCCGAGCACCTCGCCGATGTTGGTGTGCGTGCGCCAGCCGACCAGCAGGGCGACGATCGCGAGCACGAGCAGCGTGAGCGCCGTCTGCACCAGGTCGGCGAAGGTCCGCCCGGTCAGCACCGCGCCCCGCGCCATGGGCAGGGAGCGGAAGCGGTCGATGAGCCCTTTGTGCATGTCGTCGGCGATGCCCGCTCCCGCGCCCGCGGTGGCGAACGTGACGGTCTGGGCGAAGATGCCGGCCATCAGGAACTCGCGGTAGACACCGGGGTCCGTGGTGCCACCGATGTTCATGGAGCCGCCGAACACATAGCTGAACATGACCACGAACATGATCGGCTGGATGAGCCCGAAGATCACCATCTCGGGGATCCGGGACATCCGGATCAGATTGCGTTTGCCGACGACCAGCGAGTCCCGGATGGACTGGCCGATGGGGTGAGTGGGCGCCGCGACGGGCGCGGCGTCGGTGACGGCGCTCACTTGGCTGTCTCCTTCTTGTGCCGGCGGTCCTTGGGGCTGGCCGCCGTGTCGTCTTCTTCGTCCTTGACCTCTGCCACATGGCCGGTGAGGGACAGGAACACGTCGTCGAGGGTGGGCCGGCGCAGGCCGATGTCGTCGATCTCGACACCGCGGACGTCCAGTTCGCGGATGATCTCGGCGAGGAGCTTGGCGCCGCCGGTGACGGGCACGGTGAGCCGGCGGGTGTGCTCCTCGACGGTGGTCTCGCCCTTGCCGAAGCCGGTGAGCACCTGGACGGCGGTCGCGATGTCGTCGCGCTCGTGCACCACGACCTCGACGCGCTCGCCGCCGGTGCGGGCCTTGAGCTGGTCGGCGGTGCCGCGGGCGATGACTTGGCCGTGGTCGACCACCGCGATCTCGTGCGCGAGGTGGTCGGCCTCCTCCAGATACTGGGTGGTCAGCAGCAGCGTCGTACCGCCGGAGACGAGCTGTTTGATGACCTCCCACAGCTGCTGGCGGTTGCGCGGGTCGAGGCCGGTCGTCGGCTCGTCCATGAACATCACGGGCGGCGAGACGACCAGGGCGGCCGCGAGGTCGAGGCGGCGGCGCATGCCTCCGGAGTAGGTCTTCGCGGTCCGGTCGGCGGCGTCCGCGAGGTTGAACTGCTCGAGCAGCTCGGCGGCCCTGACCTTCGCGGCCTTGGCCTTCATCTGGTAGAGCTGGCCGACCATCTGGAGGTTCTCGCGGCCGGTCAGGTATTCGTCGACCGCCGCGAACTGGCCGGACAGGCCGATCGAGCGGCGCACGGCGTCGGGGTGCTTGAGCACGTCGATGCCCGCGACGACCGCCGAACCGCTGTCGGGGCGCAGCAGGGTCGTCAGACAGCGGACGGTCGTCGTCTTGCCCGCGCCGTTCGGCCCGAGCAGGCCCAGCACCGTGCCCTCGGGGACATCGAGGTCGACGCCGTCCAGTGCCTTTACGTCACCGAAGGTCTTCACCAGGCCTTCGGCATAGATGGCGCCTGGCATGTGAGTTCTCCACGTCGTTGGGGACAGGTCAGGAAATCGTCAGTTCAGGAGGTTCTTCGGGGGAGACGGGGGTGACCCGAGACACACCATAACGCGATGTATCGCGTCTCTCAAGAGGATCGACTCGGACGAGTGAGCGAACGCTCCGACCTCAGTCGATGACCGTGTAGCCCGCCTCGCGCAGGGCCTGGCCGACCTCGGCGCAGTGCGTCGTGCCCTTCGTCTCCAGATGCAGTTCGACCTCCGCCTCCGTGAGCCCGAGCCGTGGATCGGTCCGTGCGTGGCTCACATCGAGGACGTTAGCGTCCACCACTGACAACACCCCCAGAAGCGTTGCCAGCGCCCCCGGCCGGTCCGTCAACCGCAGCCGTACGGCCAGGTAGCGGCCCTGCGCCGCCATGCCGTGCCGCAGCACGCGCTGCAGCAGCAGCGGGTCCACATTCCCCCCGGACAGCACCGCGACGACCGGGCCCTCGAAGGCCCCGGGATCGCTCAGCAGCGCCGCGACCGGACTGGCCCCGGCCGGCTCGACGACCAGCTTGGCCCGCTCCAGGCACAGCAGCAGCGCGGTGGCGATCTCATCCTCGGTGACCGTGCGGACTTCGTCCACCAGATTTCCGATGATCCCGAACGGCACGTCGCCGGGCCGCCCGACCTTGATGCCGTCGGCCATCGTCACCGGGTTCTCCACCGCCACCGGCCGCCCCGCCGCCAGCGACGGCGGGTACGCCGCCGCGCCCGCCGCCTGCACGCCCACGATCCGCACGTCGGGACGGAGCGCCTTCACCGCGACCGCGATACCGGCCGCGAGCCCGCCGCCGCCGATACCGACGACGATCGTGCGCACCTCGGGGCACTGCTCCAGGATCTCCAGCCCGACCGTGCCCTGGCCCGCGATGATGTCCGGGTGGTCGAAGGGGTGGATGAACACCGCGCCCGTCTCGGCCGCGTGCCGCTGCGCGGCGGCCAGCGTCTCGTCGACCACCTGACCGAGCAGCCGCACCTCGGCGCCGTACTCCCGGGTGGCGCTGATCTTCGGCAGCGGGGCGCCCTTCGGCATGAACACCGTCGATCTCACCCCGAGCAGCGCGGACGCCAGGGCGACCCCCTGGGCGTGGTTGCCCGCGCTCGCGGCGACGACACCGGCGGCCCGCTCCTCCGGGAGCAGCCCGGCGATACGGACGTACGCGCCGCGCAGCTTGAACGACCCGGTGCGCTGCAGGTTCTCGCACTTGAAGTGCACCGGAGCGCCGACCAACTGGGTCAGATGCCTGCTGCCCTCCATCGCGGTCACCCGCGCCACACCCGTGAGCATCTTCTGGGCGCCGCGTACGTCGTCGAGGGTGACGGGCCGCAAGGAGTCAGCCGTGCTGTAGCTCATGACTCAAGCATCGCAGTTCACATCCGTCGGACACCGCTGTGCCCAACCTCCGAGACCGGTTTGCGCAGCGCCGGTACGGCCCGCCTCCCGGCCGCGTACCCTGTCCCCCAATCCAGCACCCCCTTCATGAAGTGAGCCCCCGGCCATGCCCACAACACCTGAAATGTCGATGGACATGACGACCGTCGGTGACCGCGGTCTCCTGGACGCGCTGCAGCACGAGGTGGCGGTGTTCGCACGCCGTGCCGAACAGACCCGGCTCGGCGGCGTCGGGCAGGTGCGCAATTCCATGGACCGAGCCGCATACCTGCTGCTCAACCGCCTCGACAAGGAAGGCCCGATGGGCGTCAAGGCGCTCGCCGCGAGCATGGGGATCGACTCGTCCACGGTCACCCGGCAGGTGGCCCCGCTCGTCGACACCGGGCTGGTCAAGCGCACCTCGCATCCGGAGGACGGGCGGGCTGTCGTGCTCCAGCTCTCCCCGCGCGGGCTGTCGCGGCTGGAGGAAGTGCGCTCGTCACGGCGTCAGTTGATGGCCGAGCTGACGGCCGACTGGGCGCCGGAGGAGCGGGAGGCGTTCTGCACGCTCCTCACCCGCTTCAACACCGCGCTCTCCGAGCGGATGGCCGCCCAGGGCCTGCCGGGCGCGGAGCCCCCGACGGCCTCCTGAGTCTTGACCGTGGGGCCACCCCTGGCCTCATATGAGACCGGGGCCAGTCGTCGTACCCGGCTTCGTCCGCCGTACGCGGCCCGGACCCCGTCATTCCTCAGGGGTGGGAGGCGTGGTGCGCAGTCGGCAGGCGTCGCAGGGCGCCCGCCGGGCCCGGGAGTTCGAGGCGTTCGTGGCGGGCGCGGCAGGGCGGCTCCTGCATGCCGCCACACTCCTCACGGCGGAGACCCCGGGCGACAACCCGCGCGCGCGACGCCTGCTCACCCTGGCCCTCGCCCACACCTACGCCTCCTGGGACCGGCTGCGCGGCGAGGACCCGTACGACCGCACCCGCCAGTACCTGGCGACCCGGTTCGCCCACGCGGCCTGGCACCAGTACGGCGGACTCGGCCGCGCCCGTCCGCACCCCGGCAGCCCGCTGGCCCGGCTCTCGCCGCAGGAGCGGCTGATCCTGGTGCTGAGGCTGTACGAGGGGGTCGCCGAGGAGCAGACGGCGGCCCTGCTCGGCCTGTCCGTCGAGCGGGTCCGCGCGATCTGCAACCGCGCGACGACGACCCTGCTGCATCCGCCGCGGGGACCGGCACCGGCCATCGTGGAAGCGGGGGTGGCGCCGTCATGAACCGGCCCGATCGCGAAGCCCTCGTACGGCAGCTCCTGGAGCAGACCCCGCCGCCCGTGCCGCCCGACCTGTATGCGGAGGCGGTGCGCCGCGGTGGCCGCATGCTGCGCCGCAGGACAGCGGCCCGCCGGCTGCTGTGGCTGCTGCTGTTCGCGGCGTCGGTGGCCTTCCTGGTGTGGTCTCTGACCGCCCGCCCGTGGGTGGAGCCGCCGTCTGAGACGACTCCACCGCTCACGGGCTGGTGAGGGGCGCTCCGCGGGTGGGGCCGCACATTGATACAGCCCCGCGCCCCTTCAGGGCGCTGCCGAACCGCACGGGACCAGCACCGAGCCCGCTCAGCGGCCCAGCGCCTGCTGGAGGTCCTCCAGGAGGTCGTCGACGTTCTCGATGCCCACGGAGAGGCGTACGAGGTCGGCGGGCACCTCCAGGGCCGAACCGGCGACGGACGCGTGTGTCATCCGGCCCGGGTGCTCGATCAGCGACTCGACGCCGCCCAGCGACTCGCCGAGCGTGAACACCTTGGCGCGGTTGCAGACCTCTACGGCCGCCTCCTCGCCGCCGTCGACCTGGAAGGAGACCATGCCGCCGAACGCCCGCATCTGCTTGGCGGCGACCTCATGACCGGGGTGGTCCTCCAGGCCCGGGTAGAGGACGCGCGTCACGCGCGCGTGCCGGGTCAGCATCTCGGCGACCTTGGTGGCGTTCTCGCTGTGCCGGTCCATGCGCACCGGGAGCGTCTTCGCGCCGCGCAGCACCAGCCACGCGTCGAAGGGGCCGGCGACCGCGCCCATCGCGTTCTGGTGGTACGCCAGCTCGTCGCCCAGGTCGGTGTCGCCGACGATCAGCGCGCCGCCGACGACATCCGAGTGGCCGCCCATGTACTTGGTCAGCGAGTGCACGACGACGTCGGCGCCGAGCGACAGCGGCTGCTGCAGATAGGGCGTGGCGAAGGTGTTGTCCACGACGAGCCGGGCGCCCGCGTCATGGGCGATCTGCGCGACGGCGGCGATGTCGGTGACACCGAGGAGCGGGTTGGAGGGGGTCTCCACCCACACGGCCTTGGTCTTCGGGGTGATCGCGGCTCGTACGGCCGCCGGGTCGCTGGTGTCGGCGACCGACCACTCCACGCCCCACCGGGAGACCACCTTGGCGAAGAGGCGGAACGTGCCGCCGTACGCGTCGTTGGGGATGACCACGTGATCGCCGGGGCTGAGCAGCGTACGCAACAGGCAGTCCTCGGCCGCCAGTCCGGACGCGAACGCGAGGCCTCGGCGGCCGCCCTCCAGGGCGGCGAGGTTCTCTTCCAGGGCGGTCCTGGTCGGGTTGGCGCTGCGGCTGTACTCGTAGCCGCCGCGCAGGCCGCCCACGCCGTCCTGCTTGTAGGTCGAGACCTGGTAGATCGGCGGGACTACCGCGCCGGTGAGGGGATCGGCGGTGTTGCCCGCGTGGATCGCGAGGGTCTCGAAGTGCTGACTGATGTGCCTGTCGCTCATGGGCACCGAGCCTAAGCGCTCCGCTGGAATGCCGTGTGTTGTCTGCGGGCCCGTCTGTGGCTGGTCGCGCAGTTCCCCGCGCCCCTAAAGGGGCGCGTTGGCCAATTGTCGGCGGCGTCTGGAACGCTGGAGGCATGGAGATTATCTGGGTCCTGATGGCGATCGTGCTGCTCGGCTTCGTGCTGCTGCCCTTCCTGCGGCGCAGGCGCGGCGGGATCGAGCTGGTCGCGCCGGGCCACCCGGACGCCGCGGACCCCGCGAACTACGGGTTCGTACTGCAGGAGGAGCTGGACATCCGCCTGCCCGGCCCCGACCAGGACCTGCTGGACGTCCTGGACGTGGTGCAGCACACGCAGCACTACCGGGCGGCGGCGCAGCTCCTCGCGGGCACGGAGGCGGAGGGCGAGCGGCGCTGGCAGCGCGTGCAGGCCTTCGCGGGCGCCGCGTCACTGGAGCTCAGCCGGCGACCGGGCGGGGTCAGCGAGACGCCGGGCGGGCAGTGGCTGCGGGTGTGGCGGACCGAGGCCCCCAAGGACGCGGGCGGCGCGGCGGTACACGCGGAGTTCCTGGTGCAGCAGGCGTGGCGGACGTCGGCGCCCGGCACGGACGAGTTCCGGATCATCATGGAGGAGGCGAAGGCGGCGTGCGGCGAGGCCGCGCTGCTGGCTCCGGGTGACCCGATCCCGTACATCATCGAGCTGTCGGTGGCCCGTGGACTGGCCTATCCCCGGGCGGAGTTCGAGCAGCTCTGGCTGAAGATCCTGGACCGCGCGCCGGCCCACATGGGGGCACATCTCGCCGCCCTGCACTACTGGTGCGAGAAGTGGCACGGCTCGCGCGAGCTGGCGACGTCCTTCGCGGAGGCGGCAGCGGCCCGGGCGCCGCGGGGATCACTGCTGGCCGCGATGCCGCTCTTCGCGGTCTTCGAGCACCTGCCCGAGGTGAACCTGGTCAGCGGCTTCTACCAGAGCGAGGTCGTGACGAAGGCGGTCCACGGCGCGCTCTTCGCCGTCCACGCGGCCCGCCCCGACGACCCGATGCTGGCCCACGTCCGCCACCTTCTGGTCTTCTTCCTGGTCCGCTCCGAGCGCTGGGCGGAGGCCATGAACCAGCTGATACACGTCGACGGCCACATCGGCGCCCTGCCCTGGACCCTGTCCCCCGACCCGGCGGCCGAGTTCGCGGTGTACCGCGCGCTGGCGGTCGCGGGCTACGAGGCGAACGGCGGCAGCCCGGCGACGCTGCCGCACTGAAGCCGCCGCCGGCCGCCCGCCGCCTGGCCGCCTCGCGCGGTCAGCCCTCCGCGCGGGCCGGGAGCCGCCATCCCGGGCGCGGGAAGTGGCAGGTGTAGCCGTCGGGGTAGCGCTCCAGGTAGTCCTGGTGCTCGGGCTCGGCCTCCCAGAAGGGGCCGACCGGCTCCACCTCGGTGACGACCTTGCCCGGCCACAGCCCGGAGGCGTCCACGTCCGCGATCGTGTCCTCGGCGATCCGCTTCTGCTCGTCGTCCACGTAGTAGATCGCCGAGCGGTAGCTGAGGCCGATGTCGTTGCCCTGGCGGTTCTTGGTGCTCGGGTCGTGGATCTGGAAGAAGAACTCCAGGAGCGCGCGGAAGTCGGTCTTCTCGGGGTCGAAAAGGATCTCGATGGCCTCCGCGTGCGTGCCATGGTTGCGGTACGTCGCGTTCGGCACGTCTCCCCCGGTGTATCCGACCCGGGTCGCCGTCACGCCCGGGAGCCGGCGGATCAGGTCCTGCATCCCCCAGAAGCATCCGCCCGCCAGCACGGCCCTCTGCGTCTGCGAAGCCATTGCGACCCCTCTCATATCGGTCAGCTCGGTCACTCGGGCGGCAGCCCGGCGCGCACACCACCGGCATCCCCTACCCACCCGCCTCAACGCGGCAGAGTTCCCAGCGATTCCGCACCGGTCCGACCGGCCCCGCGGCAGCCGGAAAATCAATGGCCGACGTGGGGCCATCCGCCTCACCCTGTGCTGCATGGAAGAACCGCCGCAGCACAGCATCCGCGCGCTCCACACGGCAACCACGATCACCGTCTACCAGGCGTACTCCCCCGAGATCGGCATGCCCGCGGTTCGCCAGGGCCGCTTCCCCACCGCGTGGAAGCGGGACCGCATGACGTGGATCAAACCGTCGTTCCTGTGGATGATGTACCGCTGCGGCTGGGCCACGAAGGCGGCGCAGGAAACCGTTCTCGCTGTCGAGATCACGCGCGATGGCTTCGAGTGGGCCCTGCGCCATGCGTGCCTGTCGAGTTACACACGTGGCCTGCACGCCGACCGCGGCGCCTGGCAACGCCAGTTGAAGGGTGCGCCGGCCCGCGTCCAGTGGGACCCCGAGCGTGATCTGCAGTTGCAGCCCCTGCCGCACCGCTCACTGCAACTCGGGCTCTCCGGTGACGCCGTACGACGTTACGCGGACGAGTGGACGATCTCCATCCGCGACGTGACTCCGCTCGCCCGCGAGATCCACGCGCTTGTCAGCAACGGCGACCTGGACTCCGCGGCGCGACGGCTGCCGGAGGAGCGGTCGTATCCGGCGGGAGACGACCTCATCGCGCACCTGCGCTGAAGGCCCCCTCCCCCGGCGATTTCGTCCGCGCCGCAGCGGACGCCGAGGCTCCGGCCTACGATCGCTCGCATGCTGCTTCGCCGGATGGTGCGGATGGTGATGGTGCTTGCCGTGGCGCTTGTGACGGCGGTCCAGGGGAGTACGGGGATGGCGCAGGCCGAGGCCGACCGGCCAGGGGCAGAGCGGCAGTTGCTGTTCTACAACCACGCCTACGGGGTGCTCGACCGGGAGACCGCCGATGCCATCGAGCACTCGGCCTATCTGCGGGACTTCGCCAACTTCCAGGTCCGTACGACGACCGGTGCCGACGGGGTCACCTGGACCGGTCGCTATCTGATGGGGCGCGAGACCTATCTCGAACTGTTCGGGGTGGGCGATCTGCCCGGCCAGGACGGCAGCTTCGGCTCCGCCGGGATGGGTGTGTCGACGGAGCGGGCCGGGGATCTGGCGACGGTGACCGAGCGGTTGCGGGAGCAGGGCGTCGCGGAGCCGGTCGAGTTCCGGCAGACGCGTGACTTCGGGGACGGCGTACCGGTGCCGTGGTTCGACGCCGTCTTCACGACGACCGAGTACGACGCCTTCGGCGCCTGGGGGATGGAGTACCTGCCCGAGTACTTCGCCGACCCGCGCAGCAACACCGAGCCGGCCGGGCACCCCGGAGACGTCGGCCGTGAGCGCTATCTGTCCGACGGCTACCGCGACCGTCTGATGCGCGATGTGACCTCGGTCCGGCTCGCGGTCACCGCACGCGATCTCGCCGCCACGGTGCCGCTGCTGCGGGCCGGCGGCTTCGTGGTCAGGCCGGTGGCGGGCGGCGGTGTCCTGGCGAAGGGCGGCGGGACCACGATCCGGTTCGACGCCGTCGCGCGCGAGCACGTAGGGCTGCGGCAGGTCGAGATGTCGCTCAACCGGCCTGTGGGGCACCAGCACGAAGAGCGGATCGGGCGGTCGACGCTCGTCGTCGGCCCGGGCGTCCGCGCCGTGTGGACCTTCGGCGACGCCACATAGCGGCACCGGCGTCGGCACCGCCGTACGCCTCAGCCCGCGCTCCCGTACGGCCGCGTGATGATCTCCAGGTTGTGGCCGTTGGGGTCGTCGAAGTAGGTGCCGCGGCCGCCGTCGTTGTGGTTGATCTCGCCGGGGCGGGTGTGGTGCGGGTCCGCCCAGTGGGTCAGGCCGGCGTTCTGGATGCGGGCGAAGATCGTGTCGAAGTCGTCCTCGGAGACCAGGAACGCGTAGTGCTGGGGTGTGATCTCGCCGGATGTGTCCATGTAGTCGAGCGTCACGCCGTTGGGGATCTCGACGGGGATGAACGGGCCGTACTGCGGGCCGACGTCCAGTCCCAGGATGTCGGCGAGGAACCGGGCCGAGGCCTTCTTGTCGTGTGCGGCGACGATGGTGTGGTTCAGCTCGACAGTCATCGTGGGGGCCTCCTCACGCAGCCTCAGACAGCGTCACGCAACCTCACCCTCAAGATACTCCGCGGTCACTTACGGTGGGGCCGAGTGCGTCCAAGGCCCCGGAGCCATGCGGCTCCGGGGCCCTCAGCCGGGCGGATGGACGTCGGACGGACGTCAGATGGTCGCCGTGTCGATCACGAACCGGTACCGGACGTCGCTCGCCAGCACCCGCTCGTACGCGTCGTTGATCTGGTCCGCGTCGATCAGCTCGATCTCGGCGCCGAAGCCGTGCTCGGCGCAGAAGTCCAGCATCTCCTGGGTCTCCTGGATGCCGCCGATGGCGGAGCCGGCGAGGGTCTTGCCGCCGCCGATCACCGAGAAGAGGTTGAGGGAGACGGGCTCCTCGGGTGCGCCGACGTTCACGAAGGCGCCTTCGGACTTCAGGAGGGACAGGTACGCGTCCAGGTTCAGCGGGGCCGAGACCGTCGACAGGATGACGTCGAAGGTGCCCTTCAGCTCCTCGAAGGTCTTCGGGTCACTGGTGGCGTAGTAGTGGTCGGCGCCCAGCTTCAGGCCGTCCTCCTGCTTACGCAGCGACTGGGACAGTACGGTCACCTCGGCACCGAGCGCGTGGGCGATCTTCACGCCCATGTGGCCGAGACCGCCGAAGCCGAGGACGGCGACCTTCTTGCCGGGGCCGACGTTCCAGCGCTTGAGCGGGGAGTACGTGGTGATGCCGGCGCACAGCAGCGGCGCGGCCTCGTCGAGCTGCAGCCCGTCGGGGATGCGGACGACGAAGTTCTCGTCGACGACGACCTTCTCCGAGTAGCCGCCGTAGGTGGGCTCGCCGTCCTTGCCGATGGCGTTGTACGTGCCGACGCTGCCGCCGGTGCAGTACTGCTCCTGACCGGCCTGGCAGCTGTCGCACTCACGGCAGGAGTCGACGAGGCAGCCGACGCCCACGCGGTCCCCGACGGCGTACTTGGTGACACCGGGGCCCACCTCGGAGACGATGCCGGCGATCTCGTGGCCGGGCACCATCGGGAAGATGGCCTCGCCCCAGCCCTCGCGGGCCTGATGGATGTCCGAGTGGCAGATACCGGCGAACTTGATGTCGATCAGCACATCGAATTCGCGGACCGCGCGCCGCTCGATCGTCGTGCGCTCGAGCGGAGCCTTGGCGCCGGGTGCGGCGTATGCAGCAACAGTGGTCATGCCGGGGTTCTCCTAGCGGGATACGTGCGCCCGGCTGCCTTCTGACCGGGCACGACGTCCAGCGTGCCGAACGCGGCGGTATTCACCCAGGCCACCGTCTTGTGTACGTTCACTGGTCCTACTACTGCTGGGGTCAGGCTCCGGTGCGTACGACCGTGAATACTTGAGGCATGGACGAACAGCTCGAACCCGTGCACGGGACCGCCGGCGGGGCCCTGGACCAGCGCGCCGAGCTCAGTGAGTTTCTGCGCACCCGGCGTGCCCGGCTGAAGCCGGAGGACGTCGGGCTGCCGGACTTCGGGCGGCACCGCCGGGTGCCGGGGTTGCGCCGCGAGGAGCTGGCGCAGCTGGCCGGGGTGTCCGTGGCGTACTACACGCGCCTGGAGCAGGGCAACGGGCGGAACGTGTCGGCGGAGGTGCTCGACGCGATCGCGCGGGCGCTGCGGCTGAGCGACGCCGAGCACGCGCATCTGACCCACCTGGCGAAGCCCAAGCAGAACAAGAAGAAGCAGACCGCGCGGACGGAGCAGGTGCGGCCCGCGCTGGCGCAGCTGCTGGACTCGATCGACGGGGTGCCCGCGTACATCACGGGCCGGCGTTCGGACATCCTCGCCTGGAACCGGATGGCGGCGGCGGTCTTCGGCGACTGGGCGGAGCTGCCGGTGCAGGAGCGGAACTGGGCGCGGCTGGTGTTCCTGCGGCCGGAGTACCGCGATCTGTTCATGGAGTGGGACCAGAAGGCGTTCGACATCGTCGCCTATCTGCGCATGGACGCGGGCTGCCACCCGGACGACCCGCGGCTGTCCGCGCTGGTCGGCGAACTCTCCGTCAAGAGCGAGGAGTTCCGGCGGCTGTGGGCCACCCATGACGTCAAGGAGAAGAGCTACGGCGTCAAGCGCCTGCGGCACCCCCTGGTCGGCGAGCTGACCTTGAACTTCGAGTCGTTCCGCCTCATCGACGGCACGGAGCAGACCCTGATCACGTACCACGCGGAGCCGGGTTCACCGTCGGCGGAGGCGCTGCGGCTGCTGGCCAGCTGGGGAGCCGACGCGACGAAGGCCGGTACGGGCAGGCCGGCGACCGGCTGACCGCTCACCCTGATACGACTCAGCCCTGATACGGCTCACCCCTGATACGGCTCACCCCTGATACGGCGGCGCCGCTCCCCAGGTCCACCTCGGCACCGGCTGTTCGGCGGGCGGCTTGGCGTCCGGGCCGGAGAAATAGACGGCCAAGCGCGTCCCCCACTCCACATACGCCAGGAACGCCGAGCGGAACTCGGCGTCCGTCGGCAGGCCCGCCTCGTCCGCGGCGTCCTGGATGAGGTTCACCCAGCGGCGGCGCTGGGGCTCGGTGATGTTGCGGCCGAGGTGCTTGGCGACCATGTGGCCGTGGCCGCCCTGGGTCTCGGAGTAGGCGGGCGGGCCGCCGAAGACCTCACCGAGCCAGAGGGCGACGTGCTCGGCGTGCTCGGGCGCGAGACCGGCGAAGACCGGGGCGAGGAGGTCGTCCCCCAGGACCTTGTCGTAGAAGACCTCGGTCAGCCGGGCGAAGGCCTCCGTGCCGCCCGCCCAGGCGTACAGCGTGGGAACGGCCGCGCCCGTGCCGCGTACCGTCGTCGGCTTGTAGTGGCGCATCTCCTCGATGCTGCCGGTGTACGGGCGGATCTCGGCGAGGAAGTCGGCGAACAGCTCCGACTTCCGGAAGCCTTCCAGATGGTCCTCGGTCGAGGTCCAGGTGATGCGCAGGACGAAGTGCTCGAAATCCTCCTCGCAGCGCGCGAGCTCGTAGTCGACGCACTGCGGGGCCGCCGCCAGCTGGGCCGCGGCTCGGGTGTAGGCGGCGAGGAACTCCGCCGACTGCTGCTCGGGGATGCGGTACCGGATGTATTCGACGCTGTGTGCGCTCATGGAACCCACACAAGCACGCCGGTACGGCGGACGCCGCTCCTCCGGCGGGGCGTCGGCTCAGCGCTCAGCGAAAGCCGGTTCCTGGGTCACGTACAGCCTTCTCATGCATCTCTTATCCCGGGCTTATCCCTTCATCACGGTGCGTACCTAGCTTGCGGCACATGTTCTTCACCTACCTGAGGCGCGAGCTGCGCCGCCGCAGAAAGGCGGCCCTCGTCGTCGCCTCCGGCCTCGCGCTGGGTATCGCGCTGGTCATCGTGGTCAACTCCGTGTCGTCCGGCATGGGGAAGGCGCAGGACAAGGTCCTCGAGTCGCTGTACGGGCTCGGCACGGACATGACCGTCACCAAGGCGGCCCCGGCATCATCGGATGGTTCACCACAGCGTCCTCGCTTCCGGTTCGACGCGCAGAACGGCGAGGAGGAGCAGAGCAGCGACCGCGTCCTGGTGCAGGGCTTCGAGACCCTGGCCGACTCCACCATCGCCAAGGTGGGCGACCAGGAGGGCGTCTCCGACGCGGTCGGCGGCCTCAGCCTCCAGGTCCTCAAGGTGAACGGCAACTTCACCCCCGGCCAGTTCCAGCAGGGCGACGGCGGTGGTCGCGGCGACGACGGTGGCGGCAGCCAGCCGCCGGGCGGCGAAGTGCGCGGCGGTGGCGCCGACTTCGACGTCGACAGCTACTCGGTCTACGGCACGGACGTCACCGAGCCTGCGCTCGGTCCGCTGACCTCCTCGAAGATCACCAGCGGTCGTACGTTCACGTCGTCGGAGACCAACGCGAAGGTCGTCATCGCCGACTCCGCCTACGCCAAGGAGAAGTCGCTGAAGACCGGCTCCACGGTCACCATCAAGGGCACCAAGTTCAAGGTCATCGGCATCGCCACGGCCGACAGCGGTGACGCGGCGGCCAACCTCTACATCCCGCTGAAGCAGGCCCAGACCCTCAGCGACTCCAAGAACAAGGTCACCACGATCTACGTCCAGGCCACCGACTCCCAGCAGATCGACTCCGTCAAGTCCGAGATCCAGAAGAACATTTCCGGTACGACGGTGACGACCTCCGCGGATCTCGCGGACACGGTGTCCGGCTCCCTGTCCACCGCGTCGGACCTCGCGGCCAGCGTCGGCAAGTGGCTGTCGATCGTGGTGCTGGTGGCGGCGTTCCTGGTCGCCGGGCTGCTCACGTCGTCGGCCGTGTCCCGGCGCGTGCGGGAGTTCGGCACGCTCAAGGCGCTGGGGTGGAAGTCGGGGCGGGTGACCCGGCAGGTCGTCGGCGAGGCGATGGTCAACGGGCTGCTGGGCGGGGCGCTCGGGATCGCGCTGGGCTTGGCGGGGGCGTATGTGGTGACGGCCATCAGCCCCACGTTGCAGGCGCAGTTGGGCGGGGGCGATGGTGGCGGTGGCGGTGGCGTTATGGGCGGCGGCCCGGCGCGGCAGGCATCGTCCACGACGCTCGACGTCGCACTGACCGCGCCCGTCAGTCTTACGACCGTTGCCCTCGCGGTTGCCCTTGCGGTGACCGGCGGTCTGATCGCCGGAGCGTTCGGCGGCTGGCGAGCGTCCCGCCTCCGCCCGGCAGACGCACTGCGCCGCGTCGAGTAGCCGACGCCGGTTGCGGCTGAGGCGGGGCGGGTCGCGCAGCCCGGCGCTGACGGGGTGCCGCCTGCGCCCACCCGTGCCGCCCCAGGCGGCACGCATGCCCGCAGCTTGGCGGGAGGTGCTGCCGCCTGCTGGGTGGGCGCCGCCCCAGGCGACACGACTTCCCGCAGCTTGGCGGGAGGGCTGGGGCGGACGACCGCGGGACCAGCTCTCTCCCCGCAGCTGAGCAGGCGGGACTGCAACCCGCTAAGGGGCGCGGGGAACTGCGCGACCAGCCCCCACCCACCCGCAGCCGACAACCATCCGCACCACCCCGAACCCCACCCACCCAGGAGCCACCCCATGTACGAACTCAGAGGCGTCACCAAGCGCTACACCCGAGGCAAGGAATCCATCAACGCCCTCGACGCCGTGGACCTCACCATCCCCGACGGCGACCGTCTCGTCATCCAGGGCCCCACCGGCGGCGGCAAGTCCACCCTCCTCCAGATGCTCGGCGCCCTCGACCGGCCCACCGCAGGTGAAGTCGTCCTGGACGGCACGGACTTGACCAAACTCCCCGAGACCCGCCTCACAAAGGTCCGCAGCGAGAACATCGGCTTCGTCTTCCAGGCGTTCAACCTGATCCCCACCCTCACCGCACAGGAGAACGTCGAGACCGCCCTCGTCCCCCTCGGCGTGAAGGCGAACGAGCGGCGCGACCTCGCGGCGGACGCGCTGAAGTCCGTCGGCCTCGGCGAACGCCTCACGCATCTGCCCGGCGAGATGTCCGGCGGCCAGCAGCAACGCGTGGCGATCGCAAGGGCGCTGGTGAAGCAACCGAAGGTCCTGCTCGCCGACGAACCCACCGGCAACCTCGACGAGTCGATGCGCGACGAGATCATGGACGTACTCGAATCCATGTGGAAGGAGCTCGGGCTCACCTTCATCATGGTCACCCACGACTCCGCGATCGCGAAGAAGGCCCCCCGCCTGGCCACCATCAAGAAGGGCCGCATCACGGTCAAGGAGAACGCGCTCTAGCGCACCGAGCACCGCGCACCGCGCACGGACGACCGAGTGTGACCGCCGTTTCCCGCAGGGCGGGACCCGGCGGTCCGCTCACGGCGTCGGCGCCCTCAATCCACCATCGCCCCGCAGGAGATGTTCACGTCCGTCGACGTCAGCGTCCGTGCCTTGTCCGACGCCACGAACGCCGCCACGTCCCCGACGTCCCTCAACGTCGCCGCACGCCCGAGCAGCGTGTCCCGCTCGATGGAGGCGATGATCTCCTGCGCGCCGTCGAACTCCGTCGGCAGCGTCTCCGGCACGCCGCCCGTCTTGAGGGTGACGACGCGAATGCCGTGCGGACCGAGTTCGACGGCCCACTGCCTCCGCAGCCCTTCGAGCGCGTCGAGGGCGATCTTGAAGCCGCCCAGCCCGGGCAGGGTCTGCGGACCGCCGCCGCCGAAGGCGAGGATCACGCCCGACCCGCGCCGGGTCATATGGCGTGCCGCGGCCCTGGTGGTGAGGAACTGGCTGCGCATCGCGTTGGTGATCGGCTGGAGGAAGTCACCGACGGTGATCTCGGTCAGCGGCTGCTGTACGTCGCCGTAGCCGATGACGTTGAACGAGATGTCGATCCGCCCCTCGCGCGCGGCGACGCCGTCGACGTACGTGTCCACCGCCCGCTCGTCGAGCGCGTCGACGACGGCCGGCTCCGCCACGCCGTTCTCCGCGCGGATCTCGTCGGCCAGTTCGTCGAGCTTCTTCGCGGTGCGTCCGGCGAGATGGACCCGCGCGCCCTCGCGGGCGAAGGCGCGCGCCACCGCGCCTCCGATCGGCCCCCCGGCCCCGTACACGACGGCCACCTTGTTCTCCAGCAGCATGTCCCGTTCCCCTTTCCCTGGGTGTGTCTTTCCTCGGGTACGTCGAGACAGGCGGCCGGAATTCGACACAACTATTGAGACTCTTGAGATCTCTATTGAGGGCCTGATCACTCCCCGGCATACTTCGTCATCCGGGGGAGCGCGCACATGCGTGCGAGATGAACCCCCGCCGGGTGAAGGGGAATTCGCCCGGTACCTCAGGTAGGGGGAAGTTTGCGCAGACAAGTGAAAAGAGCAGGCGCGTCCGCTGTCGCCACAGCGGCCGCCGTCGCCCTCGCCGCGGGCATGACCAGCCCGGCGTCGGCGGAACCGGAGCAGAGCGGGGCCACCGGCTCCGCGAAGCTCGCCGCGCCCCACCGCATCACCCTCATCACGGGTGACCGGGTCGCCGTGGACGCGAAGGGCCAAGTGGTGGGCCTGGAGCGGGCGGAGGGGCGCAAGCACATACCCGTGCAGGTCCGTGAATCCGACGGGCACACCCTCGTCATACCCGCCGACGCGGCCCGTCTGGTCACCGCCGGCAAGCTCGACCAGCGGCTGTTCGACATCACCGAGCTGAACAAGACCGCGACCCGTTCGTCCCAGAAGAACGGCCTGAAGGTCATCGTCGGCTACAAGGGCGCCGCCACCGCCGCCAAGTCCGACGTACGGGACGCGGGCACGCTCCGCAGGACCCTGACCTCCCTGAACGCGGACGCCGTACAGACGCCGCAGAAGGACATGCCGGAGCTGTGGGACGCCGTCACCAACGGCGACAAGACGGCCTCCGGCATCACGCACGTCTGGCTCGACGGGGTCCGCAAGGCCAGCCTCGACAAGTCCGTGCCGCAGATCGGCGCCCCCAAGGCATGGGCGGCCGGCTACGACGGCAAGGGCGTCAAGATCGCCGTCCTGGACACCGGCGTGGACGCCACCCACGTCGACCTGAAGAACCAGGTCGTGGAGTCCAAGAACTTCACCACGGCCGCCGACGCACACGACCGCTACGGCCACGGCACGCACGTCGCGTCCATCGCGGCGGGCACCGGCGCCAAGTCGGGCGGCAAGTACAAGGGCGTCGCTCCGGGCGCCAAGATCCTCAACGGCAAGGTCCTCGACGACACCGGCTTCGGTGACGACTCCGGCATCCTCGCCGGCATGGAGTGGGCGGCCGCACAGGGCGCCGACGTCATCAACATGAGCCTGGGCGGCGGCGACACCCCGGAGATCGACCCGCTGGAGGCGGCGGTCAACAAGATCTCCGCCGAGACGGGCACGCTCTTCGCCATCGCGGCGGGCAACTCCGGCCCGGAGACGGTCGGTTCGCCCGGCTCCGCGGACGCCGCCCTCACCGTCGGCGCCGTCGACGACAAGGACGTCCTCGCCCCGTTCTCCAGCACCGGCCCGCGCATCGGGGACGGCGCCATCAAGCCGGACGTCACCGCACCGGGCGTGGACACCACGGCCGCCTCGGCCAAGGGCAGCATCATCGAGCAGGAAGTCGGCGAGAACCCGGCCGGCTACCTGACCATCTCCGGTACGTCGATGGCGACCCCGCATGTCGCGGGCGCGGCGGCGATCCTGAAGCAGCAGCACCCGGACTGGAACTACGCCGAGCTCAAGGGCGCGCTGACCGGTTCCACCAAGGGCGGCAAGTACACGCCGTTCCAGCAGGGTTCCGGCCGCATCCAGGTCGACAAGGCCATCAAGCAGACCGTGATCGCCGACCCGGTGTCGGTGAGCTTCGGTACGCAGCAGTGGCCGCACACCGACGACACGCCGGTCACCAAGAAGCTGACGTACCGCAACCTCGGTACGGCGGCCGTCACGCTCAAGCTGACCTCCACGGCGACCAACCCGAAGGGGCAGGCCGCTCCGGCCGGCTTCTTCAAGCTGGGCGCCACCACGGTGACCGTCCCGGCGGGCGGCACGGCGAGCGTCGACATGACCGTCAACACCAAGCTGGGCGGCACCGTCGACGGTGCGTACTCGGCGTACGTGACGGCGACGGGCGGCGGCCAGAGCGTCCGTACGGCGGCGGCGGTGCAGCGTGAGGTCGAGTCGTACGACCTCAAGGTCAAGCACATCGGCAAGGACGGGCAGCCGTCCGACTACAGCACCGTGCTGCTCGGCTACTCGGGCCTGGGCGAGAACCGCCTCTACGAGGTCCCGGCGGCCGAGTCCGGCACGACCACGATGCGCGTGGCCAAGGGCACGTACCTGCTGGACGCCTGGATCGCCGAGGACTTCGCGAACTTCGAGGGCGGCCTCGACTGGCTGGTCCAGCCGAGGCTGACCGTCACCAAGAACACCTCGGTGACGATCGACGCCCGTAAGACCAAGGCGGCCGACATCACGGTGCCGGACGCCGCGGCGAAGCAGACGTTCGGCATGATCGGCTACTTCTACGACCCGGCGGGCATCGGCATCGGCGTCGGCCTCGACTCCTTCGCCAACGTGCGCATGGCGCCGCTCGGCGGGGAGACCAACGGTCTCACGCAGACCTGGAACGGCCAGTGGACCAAGGGCGACGACACCGAGTACGACGTCGCCACCAGCGCCAAGGTCAAGAAGATCCAGGGCGACAAGGTCCGCCACTTCAAGGCGGGCGAACTCGCCAAGGTGAAGAACGACATCGGTGCCGCCACCTCCGGAAAGACCGGCGGCATCATCACGGTCGGCGCCTTCCCCGAGGACGTCGTCATCGGCAGCCCGGTCGAGCAGAAGCTGCCCGGCACGCGGACGCTGTACCTGTCGACGTCCGACAAGATCGAGTGGACGTACGACGTCGAGCAGTACGGCGGCACGGACGCGGACGGCTTCCCGATCCTGGAGGCGTCCTACACGCTCGGCGACTTCCTCAAGTTCGAGGGTGGCAAGACCTACAAGAAGACCTTCAACCGGGCGGTCTTCGGCCCGCATCTGAACTCCCAGTTCGGGCTGTTCCGCGAGGGCAACCAGATCTACGGGTACCTGCCGCTGTTCGCGGACAGTGTGGGACACGCGGGCTCGTCGCTGTTCACCTCGGTGAACACCTCGCTCTACCGCAACGGCACCAAGGTCGGCACCATTGACGACCCGCTGTTCGGCGGCAAGGCGTTCAAGGTCCCGTCAGGCGACGCCGAGTACAAGCTGACGACGTCGGTCAAGCGGAGCGTCAAGGTCGCGGCCGCGTCCACGCGGATCGACGCGAGCTGGACCTTCCGCTCCAAGAAGCCGTCCACCGACCTCGCCAAGCTCCCGGCGTCCACGGTCCGCTTCGCCGCGGCCACGGGCCCGGACAGCCGCGTCGAGGCCGACAAGACGGTCAAGATCCCGGTCACCGTCCAGGGCGCGGCCAAGGGCAGCAACCTCAAGTCCCTGACGGTGTACGTGTCGTACGACTACGGCCAGACCTGGAAGAAGGTCACGGTCTCGGGCGGCAAGATCACCGTGAAGAACCCGGCGAAGGGGAAGGCCATCTCCTTCCACGCCAAGATCACCGACAAGAAGAACAACAAGTCGACGATCTCGATCTACAACGCGTACTACGCCAAGTGATCAGCTGAGATCGGACAACGCATGATCGGGCCCTTCGAGAGTCAATCTCGAAGGGCCCGAATCATCGCGGCACCCAAGTCGAACTGATCGCCGACTGGCCGAGTCGGGGTTGCGGCGGGGGGCCGGGGTGTACTTTCCTAGACGTACGAAGCCCCCATCACGGCCGGATACCGCGACAGGGGCTTCAGCTCGACAGGAGCATTCAGGGAGGCCCCTAGCTGAGTAAGGGGTCTCCCACTATCTGGCGAGCCACCAGAGCCAACCACCTCCTCACATGTTTGGCCCACTGCTCCGGCAGTAGCCGGGTGAGCCGACACATGAGAGTCGGTTTCGGCTTGGCGTGACGTCCCACAGGGTGCGCCTCCCTTTCCATAGGGAGGCGGCCTTTTTCATTACCCGGAACCGCCTCGCTTCGGGCCGGGCCCCGAGGAGAGGGGCCCGGAACAAGGGAGGCGCACCCGAGGCGCGTCACATGCCGGATATTACCGGCAACTCCCTTACGTGAAGCGAAACTTGAGGGCGGTCACCCGATCGGGTGACCGCCCTCAGTCGACTGTCGTCAGCGCGTCAGCGCATGGGCCGGCGTCAGAGCGCCGAACCCGCCTTCCACTGTGCCCAGTCCATGTTCCAGCCGTTGAGGCCGTTGTCCGGGGCGATGGTCTTGTCGCCGGTGTTCTGGACGACGACGACGTCGCCGACGATCGAGTTGTTGTAGAACCAGTAGCCCGCCGTGCCCTTGTCGTTGGCGCCCTTGGTGTCGTTCAGGCCGACGCAGCCGTGGCTGGTGTTGGTGTTGCCGAAGACCGAGTCCGCGCCCCAGTAGTTGCCGTGGATGAAGGTGCCGGAGCTGGACAGGCGCATGGCGTGGGGGACGTCCTTGATGTCGTACTCGCCCTTGCCGTCGTCGTCGGTGAAGCCGACCGTCGCGCCGTTCATCCGAGTCTCCTTGAACTTCTCGGAGATCACCATCTGGCCCTCGTACGTCTTGTTCTCGGGCGAACCGGCGGAGATCGGGATGGTCTTGATCGTCTTGCCGTCCTGTGTGACCTTCATCTGCTTGGAGTTGGCGTCGACGTAGGAGACCTGGTTGCGGCCGATCTTGAAGGTGACCGTCTTCTGCTGGACGCCGTAGACACCCTCGGAGCCCTGGACGCCGTCGAGCGCGAGCTTCAGCGTGACGGTGGAGCCGCCCTTCCAGTACTCGTCCGGCCGGCAGTCCATGCGGGTCTCGTTGAACCAGTGGCAGACGACTTCCTGGCCGCTGCTGGAAGTGACGGTGACGCCCTTCTGGACGTCCGCCTTGTTGGTGATCGCCTTGTCGAAGTTGATCGACACCGGCATGCCCACACCGACCGTGGAGCCGTCCTCCGGCGTGAAGTAGCCGAGGAAGCTGTTGTCCGGGGAGACCGTGGAGAACGAGGCGTTCTCGTGGGCGACGCGGCCTTCGGAGTCCTTGGCCTCCGCCGTCACCTTGTAGGTGGTGGACCGCTCCAGCTGGACGCTGGGCTTCCAGCTGGTCTTGTCGGCGGATATCTCGCCCTCGACGGCGGCGCCGGCCTCCGTGGTCATCTTCACCTCGGTGAGCGTGCCCTTGCTCACGGTGACGGCGGTGCCCTTGTTGATGGAGGCGTTGTCCGAGCCGTCCTTCGGCGTGATCTTGATCTGGGCCTCGGAGGTCTTCTTGGCCGCCGCCTCGTCGACCTTCGCCTGCGAGGTGTCGTTGCCCCCGCCGGAGGCGTCGTCACCGCCGCCGGAACAGGCCGAGAGCACCAGGACACCGCCGAGCAGTGCGGACGCGGCCATCAGACCCTTGCGCCGCTTACTGTCCGTCATCACACGCTTCTCCATCGTCGCCGAATCCCCAAAACCCCGAATGTCCCCGTTGACAAGCATCCGTAAGAAACTTCAACGCTCAGACCGGTGCCTCCCGTTCCACATCCGTCGGATGTGTGGGGCACACCACGTTCGCGGGGCGAGTGGTGCTCATGTCGGTCAGTGCGCCCCCTGAGACGACGAAACCCCGGGCGGTGGTTGCCGCCCAGGGTCATCAATTTCCCAAGCAGCGTCAGCCGACCGCCTTCTCGGCGTCTTCCTCGTCGCCGTCGCCGTCGCCGTCGTCGCCATCATCCTCGTCGAGGTCCCACTCCGGCGACTCCGGGTCGTATTCGATCTGCTCACTGCTCCAGGAGGCCTGCTGGAGCTCGATTCCCGGCACCTCGCTGACCAGGTCGAACGGGTCCACGAGATACGCGAGGGCCTCCGCCGTGTCTTCCGTCACAGCGCTCTGTGCGTGTACCCGTTCCTGCTGCGGCATATCACCGTCTTCCGCGATGCGCTGAAGTGCCGCTTTCGTGAGGTCGCCGGCATCGTCGACCTCGATCACCAGCTCCACGCGAAGCCGGACAAAACGTGATGTCTCTGCAGTGCTCATGCCCGGAGCGTACGACCCACAGCCCCCGTGACTTTCCCGTGACCCGCCACCTTCACTAACATCGCCTCACACGGCCAATTCGCCAGCGCCACAAGGGGATCGATATTCCGTGTCATCCGCTCGCCGTCCGTTGCTGACCGCCGCCGCCGCGGGCACCCTGCTGGGTGCCCTGTGGTTCGTCCCGTCCGCCAACGCGACGATGGAAAGCCCGGCCAGAACGGAGCCTTCGGCGACCCCGACCTCGCAGGTCACCACGCAGGCCCGGGTCACCACGGAGACTTCCGCCGAGGGCACCCAACTCGCCGACACCGGAAGCTTCGACACGACGCCGTACGTCGTCGGCGGGACGTTCTTCCTCGCCCTCGGTGCCGGGTTCGTGGTGTATTCGGTACGGCGTGAGCGACTGGGTTTTTAACCCGCTTGACGTGTCTTTGACTTGGGCCGCATAGTCCGCCCATGAAGAGATCATCGGGCGCGCGCACAGCCGCCGCGGTCGCCGTGAGCACGCTGTCGCTCGCCCTTGTCACCGGTTGTTCCACCGAGGAGTCGGGCGGCTCCAAGTCGCTCGGCTCCGAGTCCGCCGCGCCGGCCCAGGCCGCGAAGGCGCGCAGCGCGGGCGAGTTGGAGAAGCTGCTGCTCGCCGAGGGCGAGGTCAAGGGCTACAAGGTCGCCTCCGGCGACGACACCCTGCCGAAGTCCAAGAGCGTCGTGAAGACCGACAAGGCGGAGTGCGGGCCGCTGGCCTGGGCCATGTCCGGTCTTGCGCCGGGCGACACGGACGCGAGCGCGAGCAACACCGTCACCGCCGAGCCGGCATCGGACGGCACCTCCAAGTCCCCCGAGGACGTCACCGAGGCCGACATCGAGAACGCCTTCAAGCTCAACATGACCTTCGTGGGCCTCTCCTCGTACGAGGGCGACGGCGCCGCACAGGCGGTCAAGGCCGTCTCCGACGGCATCGCGGCCTGCTCCGGCGGGTTCACCATCAGCGCCCAGGGCGAGAACCAGAAGATCACCAAGGTCGCTTCGCTGCAGGCCTCCGCCAAGGGCGCCGACGAGTCCGTCGCGTTCTCCGTGGACTCCGACATGGACGGCGAGGGCACGGCCACCTTCAACACGCGGGTGGTGCGCGTCGGCGGCACCGTCTCGACGTACTACACGGTGGACTTCGCGCAGCTGGGCACCGGCAAGGCGGCCGAGGTCCCGTCGGCCGTGGTCGACGCGCAGGCGGCCAAGCTCAAGTGACCGCCGGGGCCCTGCCGGTCGTACGGCAGGGCCCCCTCAACCGTCCTACTGGAGCGGCCCGGTGACGGCCTCCACCGCCGCCAGCAGCCGCCCGTCCCGCACGAACGCGTCCGCCGCCGCGAGGTCGGGCGCCAGGAACCGGTCAGGACCAGGACCCGCCACACCCGCCGCCCGTGCGGCCTCGATGACGGCCCGTGACGCGGGCGCCGGGTTCAGCCCCTCGCGCAACTCGACGGCGCGCGTGGCGGCGTACAGCTCGATGGCGACGACCCGGGTGAGGTTGTCGACGGCCGTACGCAGCTTGCGAGCCGCCGACCAGCCCATGGAGACATGGTCCTCCTGCATCGCGGAGGACGGAATCGAGTCCGCCGACGCTGGTACGGCCAGCCGCTTCATCTCGCTCACCAGCGCGGCCTGCGTGTACTGAGCGATCATCAGCCCGCTGTCCACCCCCGGGTCGTCCGCGAGGAACGGCGGCAGCCCGTGGCTGCGGTTCTTGTCGAGCAGCCGGTCGGTACGGCGCTCGGCGATCGACGCGAGGTCGGCGGCGGCGATGGCGAGGAAGTCGAGGACGTAGCCCACGGGCGCGCCATGGAAGTTGCCGTTGGACTCGACGCGTCCGTCGGGCAGTACGACGGGATTGTCGACGGCGGAGGCGAGTTCGCGTTCGGCGACCAGCCGGGCGTGGGCCATGGTGTCGCGTCCGGCGCCGGCGACCTGCGGAGCGCACCGTACGGAATACGCGTCCTGGACGCGGGGTGCGTCGTCCTGGTGATGCCCGGTCAGGCCCGAACCCTTGAGCACGGCCAGCATGTTGGCGGCGGAGGCGCTCTGGCCCGGGTGCGGGCGGATGGCGTGCAGCTCGGGCGCGAGGACCTTGTCCGTCCCGAGGAGGGCTTCGAGGCTGAGGGCGGCGGTGACGTCGGCGGACTTGTAGAGGGTGTCGAGGTCGGCGAGGGCCATCACCAGCATGCCGAGCATGCCGTCGGTGCCGTTGAGGAGGGCGAGGCCTTCCTTCTCACGGAGTTCGACGGGCCGGATCCCGTGCTCGGCGAGAAGCTCGCCGGCGGGCTTCAGGGTCCCGTCCGGGCCCTCCGCGTCCCCCTCACCCATCAGCGTCAGGGCGCAGTGGGACAGGGGGGCCAGGTCGCCGGAGCAGCCGAGGGAGCCGTACTCGTGCACGACGGGGGTGATGCCGGCGTTGAGCAGGTCGGCCATGGTCTGCGCGACCTCGGGCCGGACACCGGTGTGCCCCGAGCACAGGGTCTTCAATCGCAGGAACATCAGGCCTCGTACGACCTCCCGCTCCACCCTCGCCCCCATCCCGGCGGCGTGCGAGCGGACGATGTTGCGCTGCAGCTGGGCCCGCATCTCCTGGCTGATGTGCCGGGTCGCGAGGGCGCCGAAGCCGGTGCTCACGCCGTAGACGGGGTCGGGCTTGGCGGCCAGCGCCTCCACGATCTCGCGAGCCGCGGCAAGCGCGGCCACGGCCTCCGCGGAGAGCTCGACCCGGGCGCCGTCGCGCGCCACGGCGAGAACGTCGGACGCGGTCACCCCGGACGTCCCCACCACCACAGTGTGCATATCCATATTCAGGAGAGTAGTGAGTGAATTCGAAGATGTCACGAGTGGGTACGGCTTTCACCCCTTACCGATTTGGTCACACCGTCCCGCCGCCACGCGGACGTCAGCGCCGCCCCCGGAACCGGCGCCGCTCGGCACCGGTGTCGCGGGAGGGTTCGTCGGCGAGCCGTACGACGGGATCGTCCGGCCCCTCGCGACCGGCGACAACCGGCTTGGTGGCCCGTACGGCCTTGGCGCGGTACTGGGCGGCGTCCGCAAGCCGGAACAGCCGCCGGGCGGAGCGAACGGGCCCGATCGGATCCCCCGTCGACGCGACCCCGCAGGCGACCCCCTCACCCAGCTCCAACTCGGCGGCCCGGCGGCAGAGTTCGTCGGCGGCCCGGACGACGTCGTCGGCGGGCGGCCCGACGGCGAGCAGACAGAACTCGTCACCGCCGAGGCGGGCGGCGAGCGTGCCGGGCAGCATGGCCCCGCACAGGGACAACACCGACCCGAACCGCTCGAGCAGCCGGTCCCCGACGGCATGCCCGCGGGTGTCGTTGACCCGCTTGAGCCCATTGAGATCACAGACGACCAGACTGACGACGACCCCGTGAGCGCGATGCCGCTCGACGGCCTCCTCCAGCCGTACGTCGACGGCACGGCGGTTGGCGAGTCCGGTGAGCGCGTCGGTGTACGCCAGCCTCCTCGCCTCCTCCAGCCGCTCGGCCTGGGCGATCCCGGCGGCGACGACGGCGGCGAGGACAGTGGCGAAGTCGGCGTCGGCCCGGTCGAACACGGGCTCCCCGACGGCCCGGGCGACATACAGCTCGCCCCAGGCACGCCCGTGCAGCACGATCGGGGCGACGACACAGCAGCCGCGGCCACGGCGGCGCAGGGCGGCAACGCGCTGATGGACATAACCGGGCCGCCCTGTAGTAGGCCCATCAGCGGTCTCGACCCACGCGTCGGGCTCACCACCCCCGGCCCACCGCTCGTGGAGAAACTCGGTGATCTCGGGAAACTGATGCACCGGATAGGCCTCATCCTCAGGGAACTCCACCTCCCCGGCGGCCCGCTCCCCCACATTCACCAGCACCCTCAGCCGCCCCCGATCCCGCTCCCACACCGACAGCGCCGCGAAACTCCCCCCCAAGGCCCGACACGCCCCACCGGCCGCCGCCCGCCACGCATCCCGCGACCCATGCGCAGCCGCCATACCCTGCGCCAACGCCACGACCGCCGCGAGCCGGATGTCCTCACCCATCACTCCAGGCTAGGGAGGAACTGGGCGAACCGGGACATTGATGCGGCGAACAGGTGGGCACGGGGTCCCTGCGGGGGCGGGGCGGCCACAGCCCGCCGGCGTGCGACGGCGCAGCCCTGCCGGGGCGCCGAGACACAGCCCTCCCGGGTCCGGGGGCGGAGCCCCGGTGGGGTCCGGGGGCGCAGCCCCGGTGGGGTGCGCGGGCGAAGGCCCGCACGGGTCCAGGGGCGAAGGCCCGGTGGGGTGCAGGGGCGCAGCCCCGGTGGGGTGCGCGGGCGCAGCCCCGGTGGGGTGCGCGGGCGAAGGCCCGCACGGGTCCGGGGCGCAGCCCCGGTGGGGTGCAGGGGCGGAGCCCCGGTGGGGTGCAGGGGCGGAGCCCCGCGGGGTGCAGGGGCGGAGCCCCGCGGGGGGTTCAGGGGGCGGAGCCCCCTGGCGGGGTCGAAGGGGCGGAGCCCCTGGGGATGGGATGGGTAGGGGCGGCGGGGGCGAGTTACTCGCCCGGCCACTCAGGGCGGCGCTTCTCGTTGAACGCTGCTACCCCCTCCGCCCGGTCCCCCGAGAACGCCACAGCCCGCCACGCCGAGTCCTCGACCTCCAGGCCGGCCCGGAGGTCCAGTCCGAACCCCACTCGCAACGCCCGTTTGGCCGCCCGGAGCCCCACGGGGGAGTTCGCCGCGATCCGGGACGCCAATGCCAGCGCTTCCCCCCGGTCCCGCCCCGCCTCCACCAGCTGATCCACGAGCCCCAGCTCCCGCGCCTCGACCGCCTCGACCCGTCGCGCGGAGAAGATCAGCTCGGCCGCCCGCGCCGCCCCCACCCGCCGCGGCAGCAACTGGGTCCCCCCGCCCCCCCCCCGCCCCCCCCCCCCCCCCCCCTCCCCCCACCCCCCCCCCC
>NZ_JAFFSU010000013.1 GCF_017948455.1 Streptomyces sp. GESEQ-4 | reverse complement strand
CACGGCGACCACATCGCCGTAGGTCTTGCGCAGTGCCACCACCGACAACGCTTTGCCGGTCGAGGCGGCCGGGGTAACGCCGGCCACCTTCACGGACGGGGTGACCACATCGAATTCAGCCACGAGCCCACTCCAACCAGCGCTTGGTGACGGCGGCTTCGTTCTTCATCCACCACTCGATGTCGGTGTCGAAACCCTTGTCGTAGTACTTGGGCGCACCGGCGAGCGCGTTGCGCTCGTCCTCGGTGAGCTGCTCGTAGGCCAGCGGAGAAGCCGGGTTCGACGGGAACGCCTTGGCCAGGTTGGCCTGGCTCTCGGCACGCAACGAGAAGTCCATGAGCTGGTAGGCGCCGTCCACATTCGCCGCGCCCTTGGCGATGGCATAACCCTGGAACTGGCGGCGCATACCGTTGAGCTGCCGCTCCACCGGCACGCCCTGCTTTTGCAGGTCGGCGAGCCGGCCGTCCCAGACGGTGGCCATCGTCACTTCCTCGCGGCTGAGCAGCACACCGGGCAGCGGGCCGCTGTCCCAGAACTTCTTGATGTCGCCCCGCAGCCGGGTCAGCACCTTGAAGGCACGGTCCACATCGAGCGGGTACAGCTTGTCCATGGGCACACCGTCGGCCAGCAGCGCGAACTCCAGCTCCGGCAGGTCACCGTCCGGGCTGACCATCGAACGGCCCCCCGTGAACGCCTTGGTGTCCCAGAAGTCCGCCCACGACTCGGGCTTGCGACCATCGAAGGCATCGGTGCGGTACGCCATGCACTGGCCGTAGAAGCTGTTGCCGATGGCATGGTCGGTGATCTGGTTCTCCGGGATCTTCGCGCTCTTCAGGCTCTTGATCCGGTCGGGGTCCAGCGTCTCCAGGGCGTCCTGAGCCACGTACTTGGTGTGCGACATCATCGAGTTGTTGATGAGGTCGCACTGCGGGCGGCCCTGCTTGATCTGCGCGAGCAGCGGGGCGTCGTCCGTGTTGAGCACCTTGACGGCGATCCCGGTCTCCTGGCTGAACGGCGTGTAGATCGCCTTCTGCAGGGCCGCGCCGAAGGAACCGCCGCTGTCGCGGACGACCACCGTCTTGCCGCCGCCCTTGCCACCGCTGCCGGCGCCGGACCTGCTGGTGCCGGTACCACAGGCGCTGAGGGCGGTCGCGGCAGCCACACCCGCCGTGACCCCGCCTATTCCTCGCAGGAACAGTCTGCGGTCTATTCGGGCATCTTTCATCGTGTGCCTCCTGGTGGTGCTGGCCGTGAGAAGGGGAGCGGCCGGGGACGGGGAGAGAGGGGCGGCTGGAATGGGGGCTTAGGGGCGGGGACCCGCCTCGTCGGATCCGGCGCCCAGACCCGGGGTCCGGAGGGTGTGGGCCCGCGCGGCCGTGTCGGGGTCCCACGGGACGGCGAGGGCGGCGAGTTCGGTGCCGGGGGCGACGGTGAGGCCGTGCATGCCGTAGAAGATCCGTCCGCCGGCCGGGGCGTGGACGCTGTGCTCCGTGCCGTCGGTCGGGTCGACGATGCGACCGAGGAGATCGCCCTCGGCGACTTCGCCGATGATGTCGGCGTCGAAGGAGAACTCCGGGTACCACAGGCCGGTTGCCTCGGCGGTGACACCGGCGGACCAGACCCATTGCCGGATCGGGGCCGGGGCGGAGCCGTCCTGGTCGAGGACGCCCAAGTGGCGCAGTGCCTTCAGCAGGCCGTCGACGCGGCGGAGGGCAGTGGCCTCGTCCCGCTGGCCGAGCTGTCCCACCTCGACGAGGACCGCCGAGATGCCCCGGCGGGCGGCGGCCGCGTGGCTGTTGCCGCCGTCTGCGGTCAGTCCGAGGAGGACGTCCTCGATGCCGAAGGAGCCTGCCAGCTCGGCCGTCGCCTTGTCGAGGTCCGGGTCACCGGTGAGGCGGTAGCCGACGAAGTCCCGCAGGACCTGGTCGATGCCGCCGCAGTGCAGGTCGGCGTAGACGTCGGCGCCGTCGAGCAGGTGGGTGAAGAGCCAGGCGGCCAGCCGCTCGGTGGGGCCGCCGTCAGGGTCGCCGGGGAAGACGCGGTTGAGGTTCACGCCGTCGACCGGGGAGACGTTGAGCCGGCCCTGGTAGACGGCGGGCGGGTTGGCGACGGGGCAGATGACCACCTGGCCGTGCACCTCGCCGGGTTCCAGCCTGTCCGCCAGTCGTACGACGGCGTCGATGGGCGTGAACTCCCCGCCGTGCACGCCGGCGGTGATGACGACCCGGGGGCCGGGGCGGGTGCCGTTGACCAGGGTCAGCGGCATGTCGGCGGTGAGGGTGCCGAGGTCGGCCCTGACCGTGCCGCGGACCTTGGTGCCGGGCTGCGCGTGCAGGGAGCCGACGGCGAGCGTGGCGTCGTTCATGGTCATGCCTCCGTACGGCCGACGGTGGAGAGGAAGTCGATGGGCTGGGGCGAGGTGCCGTCCAGTGCGAGGTCTGCGGCGATGTCGCCGAAGGCGGGCGAGAGCTTGAAGCCGTGGCCGGAGAAACCGGCGAGCAGGATCACGTTCTCGGCGGCGGGCAGGGGGCCGACCAGGGGGCGGCTGCTCTCGGTGTAGCCCTCCATGTAGGCGGAGAGCCGGGTCGGGTCCGGGTGCAGGTCCGGCAGGTAGCGGCCGATCAGCTCGCTGAAGATCTCCAGCTCCTCGGGCCGCACCGTCCGCTCCAACTGGTTCGGGTCGCCCACCAGCTGGTGCAGGGCGCGGGAGAGGCCGAGCTTGACCGAGATGCCGTCCGGGGAGGGCAGGCCGTAGCAGTGAGTGGGCGCGGTACGGATGAACGCCGGGCGCTCCTCGCCGAACCAGGCGTCGGGGGTGGTGGGCACGTACCAGGCGCTGACGAGGCGGCGGACGTCCACCTCCCAGGGCAGGTCGGGCAGCAGGTCGTTGACCCAGGGACCGGGGGTGACGACGGCGGTGTCGAAGCGCTCGCTGCCGGCGTCGGTGCGGATCTCCACGCCGTTCGCGACGGGCACGATCTCGCGGACCGTGGTGTAGCGGTGGATGACGGCGCCCAGCTGCTCGGCGCGGCGGGCGGCGGTCTGGATGGTCAGCTCGGGGCGGATGAAACCGGCGCGGCGGTCCAGCACGGCCGCGTCGCCGTCCTCGATGCGGAACTGGGGGAAACGTTTGGCCAGCAGCTCGGCATCGAGCACGTCGTGGTCGAGGTCGTGCTCCGCGATGGACTGCAGCACGGTGGCCATCTGGTGGTGCTCGGTCGGCCCCATCAGCAGGCACCCGGTCAGCCGGCGCAGCTCACGGCCGGTCTCCTGCTGGAGCCGCTCCCACAGGGCGTCGGCGTGCTTGAGCAGCGGGACGTAGCGGGAGTCCTCGAAGTGGGCGCTGCGGAAGATCCGGGTCTCACCGCCGGCGGCACTGCGGTCGTGGCCGGGGGCGAACCTGTCGTATCCGACGACCTCGGCGCCGCGGGCCGCCAGCCGCCAGGCGGCCTGGCTGCCCATCGTTCCGACGCCGACGACGGCGACGCGCTTCCTGGCAGCTGACACAGGCTTTCCTTTCGTAACGCCGGGGCGCATGCTGAGCGCCCGACGTGAGGCTGATCGATTCGAGGCGGTCTGGACGAGGGCCGGGCCCTTTCTCCGGGCCTGCGGCTCACAGCCGCCGTGTCTCGCGGTGCCGGCCCACTTCGGCGGGATCTTTCCGCTAAGCCGTGCCACATTGTGGAACGCTGTGCTAGAATCTGGCACGAGAATGACAGCGGCACAGAGGGGAGTCAAGAGGGTGTCCAGCAGAGATTTCGAGGATTAACGGGGGGAAACCGGATGGAAATGAAGAGCGTCACGAGATCACTGCGCATCCTGGAAGCGGTCGCCCAGCATCAGCCGGTCACCGTCGGGGAGTTGACGAAACTCTTCGGTCTTCCGAAGTCGACGGTGCAGCGCACGCTGGTCACACTGGCCGAGGCGGGGTGGCTGCGCGCGAACCGCAAGGACACCACCCGCTGGGAGATCGGCGCCCGCGTGCTGGCCGTGCGACCGGCCGCCCTCCAAGGCTCCAGCCTGTTCGCCGCCGCCCGCGAACCCATGATCCGCCTGCGCGACGCGGTGAACGAGACCATCCACCTGTCGGTGCCCGACGCACTGCAGTGCATGGTCGTAGTGGACCGCGTCGACTGTGACCATCCCGTACGGACCTTCCACACCATCGGCGACACGTCCCCGCTGCACGCGACCGCCGTCGGGCGCAGCATCCTCGCCCACCTCCCGAAACACGACGTCGAGGAACTCATCACGCAGGGACTGGAGCGCTTCAGCGACACGACCCCCGCCGACCCCGACGAGCTGCGCGCCGAGCTGGACCGGATCCGCACCGACGGCTACGCGGTCAACCGGAACCAGTACCGGCAGGGCGTCTGCGCCCTCGCCGCACCCGTGCTCGACGAGAGCGGAACGCCACTGGCCGCCGTGGCCATCTCGATGCCCGATTCCCGGTACGACGAGGACCGGGCGCCCGAGTGGGGCGGCCTCGTCACCGACACGGCAGCGGAGATCTCCGGGCGTCTACTGGGCGCCTGAAGGCCCGAGTGGGCTCCACACCGGCGAGGGCCGGCTCGCACGCGTCGACGTGAGAGCCGGCCTTTACTGCTGCGCACAGCCACCGGCAGCCTTCTGGTTCATGCCATATTGTGGAACGCCATGCTAAAATCCGGCACGATCATGCCCAAGAGGCCGCACAATTACGGGGGCACCGGATGGAAATGAAGAGCGTCACGAGGTCGCTGCGCATCCTGGAAGCCGTCGCCCAGCACCAGCCAGTGACCGTGGGCGAGCTGACGAAGCTCTTCGGCCTGCCGAAGTCCACCGTGCAGCGCACCCTGGTCACGCTCAACGAGGCGGGCTGGCTCCGGGCCAACCGCAAGGACACCACCCGCTGGGAGGTCGGCGCCCGCGTGCTGGCCGTGCGACCCGCCGCCCTCCAGGGCTCCAGCCTCTTCGCCGCCGCCCGCGAACCCATGCTCCGGCTCCGGGACACGCTGAACGAGACCATCCACCTCTCCGTGCCCGACGCGCTGCACAGCATGGTCGTGGTCGACCGCGTCGACTGCGACCACCCCGTACGGACCTTCCACACCATCGGCGACACCTCGCCGCTGCACGCCACGGCAACCGGGCACGCGGTCCTCGCCCATCTGCCGAAGTCCGAGGTCGACGAGTTCGCGACGGGCGCGTTCGAGGGGTACGGCGAGGAGACCATCACCGATCCGGTGGAGCTGCGTGCGGAGCTGCGCCGCGTCAGGGACCGCGGGTACGCCGTCAACCACAACCAGTACCTCCAGGGCGTCTGTGCCATCGCGGCACCCGTCCTGGACGGTGACAGCGTGCCGCTGGCCGCCGTGGCGGTCTCCATGCCCGACTCCCGTTTCGAGGCAGGCCGCCTCACCGAGCTGGGGCGACTGGTGACGGAGACCGCGGCGGAGATCACCGCCCGCCACCTGCACTGAGGGCGACGACCACCGCCGTCACCGCACAGGCATCGCCACGTACTGGTACTCCAGGAACTCGTCGATCCCGACCCGGCCACCCTCACGGCCGAGCCCGGACTGCTTGACGCCACCGAAGGGCGCGGCCGGGTTGGAGACGAGGCCCGTGTTGAGGCCGACCATGCCGACCTCCAGGCGTTCGCTGACGCTCAGGGCCCGGTCCAGGCCCTCGGTGAAGACGTAGCCGACGAGGCCCCAGGGGGTGTCGTTGGCGCGGCGGATCACCTCGTCCTCGTCGTCGAAGGTGAGGATCGCCGCGACCGGCCCGAAGATCTCCGTGTCCATCAGGCGGCTGTCGGAGGCGACGTCCGTGAGCACGGTCGGCGGGTAGAAGCAGCCCGGCCCTTCGGGCGTACGACCGCCGACGAGCACCCGGGCGCCGCGCTCCACCGCGTCGGCGACCAGTTCCTCGACCTTGGCCCGCCCGACCCGGTCGATCAGCGGGCCGACGTCGACGCCGTCCCGGGTGCCGGGGCCCACGACCAGCGCGCCCATACGCTCGGCCAGCCGCCGCCCGAACTCCTCCGCCACGGAGCTGTGGACGAAGAAGCGGTTGGCCGCCGTGCACGCCTCCCCCATGTTGCGCATCTTGGCGACCATCGCGCCGTTGACCGCCTTGTCCAGGTCAGCGTCCTCGAATACGACGAACGGCGCGTTCCCGCCCAGCTCCATCGAGGTCCGTACGACCGCCTCCGCGCTCTGTGCGAGCAGGAGCCGCCCGACCTGCGTGGAGCCGGTGAAGGACAGCTTGCGAATCCGCCCGCCGCGCAGGAGCGGTTCGCACACCTCCCCCGCACGGGAGGTGGTGACGACGTTGAGGACGCCGTCCGGCAGCCCGGCCTCCTTGAGGATCGCGGCGAGCGCCAGGCTGGAGAGGGGGGTCTGCGGGGCCGGCTTGAGGATCATCGTGCAGCCGGCTGCGATCGCCGGGCCGATCTTGCGGGTGCCCATGGCGAGGGGGAAGTTCCACGGGGTGATCAGCAGACAGGGGCCGACCGGGCGGCGGGAGAGCAGCATGCGGTTGCGGCCGTCAGGCAGGACGCCGTGGCCGCCGTCGATGCGTACGGCCTCCTCGGAGAACCAGCGGAAGAACTCGGCCGCGTACGCCACCTCTCCCCTGGCCTCGGCCAGGGGCTTGCCCATCTCGGACGTCATCAAGTGGGCGAGTTCGTCGGTCCGTTCAAGGATGAGCTCGTGTGCCCGGCGCAGGATCTCGCTACGGGCCCGAGGCGCCGTGCGGGCCCACTCCTCCTGCGCCTGGACGGCCGCGTCCTCGGCGAGCTTCGCGTCCTTTGCGCCCGCGTCGGCGACATGGCAGAGGATCTCACCGGTCGCCGGGTCGTCGACGGGCATGGTGGCGCCGTCGCCGGCGTCCACCCAGGCCCCGCCGATGAACAACTGCGTGGGTGTGTCGGTCATGGGGTTCCTCCTGGTCGAGCGGCTTGATCGGCGGCGGGGTCGAGCAGTTCCGCGAGGTGCAGGGCGCGGATGCCCCGGTCACCGGCGAGGTGGTCGATCTGGGTGGCGCAGCTGAAGCCGTCGGCCACGACGACGGTTGATGCGTCCGGGGTGATGGCGTCGAGGCGTGGTTTCAGGGCCAGGTCGGCGACGGCCATCGACGTGTCGTAGTGCTGCTCCTCGAACCCGAAGTTCCCGGCGAGTCCGCAGCAGCCCTCGGCCTCGTCGACCTTCCCGACGCCGAGGCGGCCGAGCAGGTCGCGGGGGTGGCGGCCCTGGAAGGTGGCGTACTCGTGGCAGTGGGTCTGCAGGACGACGGTGTCCGGCAGTTCCGGTGGGGTCCAGTCGGGAGTGGCGAGGTCGGTCAGGGCGCCGGTGAGCGTGTGGACGCGGGCCGCTACGCGCTGGGCGGCTTCGGTGCCGAGCAGTTCGGGCACGTCGCGTTTGAGGGCGGCGGCGCAGCTGGGTTCGGCCACGACGATGGGCCGGTCGTCGCCGTTGTCGAGGTGGGCGACCGTGCGGGCCATGATGCGGCGGGCGGTGGACAGTTGCCCGGTGCTGACCCAGGTCAGGCCGCAGCACAGGCCGTCCTGAGCCGTGCAGGGGATGCCGGCGTCGGCGAGCACGCGGCTCGCGGCGCCCGCGACCTCGGGGCGGAAGGCGCGGGTGAAGCTGTCGACGAAGAGCAGGGCTTTCGCCGGTGCGTCCGTCTTCGCCGCCCGCAGGACCTTGCGGCGTGCACGCCGGGAGGCGAAGGCCGGGATCCGGCGCTTCGTGGTCACGCCGCCGAGTCGGGCGAGCAGCTTGCCGAACGGTCCGCTCAACAGCGCGTTGAGGGGGCGGGCCGCGAATCCGGCGAGGGCCGAGGTCAGCGGCAGCCAGCCCAGCGAGTAGTGCGAGCGGGGCCTCAAGCGACCCTTGTAGTGCTGGTGCAGGAACTCCGCCTTGTACGTGGCCATGTCGACGCCGACCGGGCAGTCACTGGAGCACGCCTTGCAGGACAGGCACAGATCGAGGGCGTCGCGCACCTCCGTCGAACGCCAGCCGTCCTGGACGGTCCCGCCCCGCACCATCTCCTGGAGGAGGCGGGCCCGGCCGCGGGTGGAGTCGTTCTCCTCGCCCGTGGCCCGGTAGCTGGGACACATCACGCCGCCCGCGTCGCTGCGGCAGCGGCCAACGCCGACGCAGCGGCGTACGGCGCCGGTGAAGCCCTCCTCGTCGTGCGGGAAGGTGAACGTCGTTTCGAGGAGCGGGAGTTGGCGCAGTGCCAGGTCGGCGTCGAGCGGGGCCGGGGCCACGATGACGCCGGGGTTGAGCAGCCCCTCGGGGTCGAAGATCTCCTTGAAGGCGGCGAACGTCCGGATCATGCGCCGGCTGTACATGATCTCCAGCAGCTCACCGCGCGCCCGCCCGTCCCCGTGTTCGCCGGACAGGGTGCCGCCGTGCTCGACGACCAGGGCGGCGGCTTCGGAGAGGAAGCGGCGGGTGGCGGCCCGGCCGGTGTCCGTGGCCAGGTCGAAGTCGATGCGCACGTGGACACAGCCCGCGCCGAAGTGGCCGTACAGCACCCCGGTCAGCTCGTGGGAGTCCAGCAGTTTGCGGAAGTCCCGCAGGTAGGCGGCCAGGTTCTCGGGCGCGACCGCCGCGTCCTCCCAGCCGGGCCAGGACTCCCCGCCGTCGACGAGTCGGGCGGCGAGCCCGGCCCCGTCCTCGCGGACCCGCCACAGCGAGCGCCGCTCGGCCGCGGTCTCCACGACCCGTCCGCCGGTCATGCGGCCCTGTGCCTTGAGCACGTCCAGCAGTTCGGCGGCGCGGGCGTCGACCGCCGCCTGGTCGTCGCCGTCGAGTTCGACGTACAGCCAGGCGCGTCCCTCGGGCAGTCCGGTCACGGAGTCCGGTCCGCGCCGGGCGCGCATGGTGGCGACGATCGCCTCGTCCATGCCCTCCACGGCGGTGGGGTGCCAACGCAGGATCTCCGTTACGTCCTCGGCGGCGTCGACGACATCGTCGTATCCGAGGGTGAGCAGCGCCGACGCCGGTGCGGTGGCCACGAGGCGGACCGTCGCGGCGGTGACGACGGCACAGGAGCCCTCGGTGCCGACCAGGGCGCGGGCCAGGTCGAAGCCGTGCTCGGGCAGCAGGCGGTGCAGTTGGTAGCCGGAGACCTGGCGCGGGATGCGGCCCAGTTCGGTGCGGATCGGGGCCAGGTTGGCGTCGATCAGGTGGCGTACGTCCGCTTCCAGCCGGGCGACTTGTTCTGTGTCCGCGGGGTCCACCGGTCGCAGACCGGTGCGGTCGGCGACGGCTCGCACGCCGTCGGCCGTCACGATCTCCAGTGCCTCGATGTGGGTACTGGTGCGCCCGTGCCGCACCGAGCGGTTGCCGCACGCGTCGTTGCCGATCATGCCGCCGAGGGTGCAGCGGCTGTGCGAGGAGGGGTCGGGGCCGAAGGTGAGGCCGTGCGGGGCGGTGGCATCGCGCAGCGCGTCCAGGATCACTCCGGCCTCGACGCGTGCGGTCCGTGCGGCCGGGTCGATGTCCAGGATCCGGTTCATGTACCGGGAGAAGTCCAGGACTACGCCCGGTCCGACCGCGTTGCCCGCCATGCTCGTACCGCCGCCGCGCGCGGTGACCGGGACGCCCGTCTCCCGGCAGGCCCGTACCACCGCGACCACGTCGTCGGCGCCGCGGGGGAAGGCCACGGCCCGTGGCGGGACCCGGTAGTTGGAGGCGTCGTAGGCGTAGAGGCCGGTGGCGCCCGGGCCGGTCTCCACCCGCAGGCCGGGGGCGGTCTCGGTGAGCCGGGCGGTCAGCCGCGCGAGGGTGTCGCTCATCGTGCCGCTGGTCCCGAGGTGCCGACTTCCACCGCGGTCGCCCATGCCCGGAGGCCCTCGTCCACGGCCGCCTCGTCGATGACGAGCGCCGGGATCATGCGGACGACCTGGTTCCAAGCCCCGCACAGCAGCAGGAGCAGGCCCTCGTCGACGGCGGCGCGCTGCACGCGGGCGGCGGTGTCGGGGTCCGGGCTGCCGTCCTCGGTGACGAACTCGGTGGCCAGCATCAGTCCGAGGCCCCGTACGTCGCCGATGCCCGGGGTCCGGTCGGCGACCGCCTCCAGACCGGCGCGCAGCCGTGCGCCCATCGCGTCGGCGTTCTCGACGAGCTTCTCGTCGCGTACGACATCGAGGGTCGCGCAGGCCGCGGCGCAGGCGACGGCGTTGGCGCCGTACGTGCCGCCCTGCGAGCCGGGCCATGCCTTGGTCATCAGCTCCTCGGAGGCGGCGATGCCGGAGATCGGGAAGCCGCTGGCCAGGCCCTTGGCGGTGACGAGGATGTCCGGGGTGACACCGAAGTGGTCGTGGCCCCAGAAGCGGCCGGTGCGGCCGACGCCCGTCTGCACCTCGTCGAGGATGAGGAGGAAGCCGTGGCGGTCGGCGCGCTCCCGCAGGCCCTCCATGAAGGCGCGGTTCGCGGGGACGTAGCCGCCCTCGCCGAGCACCGGCTCGACGATGATCGCGGCTGTGTCGGCGGGTGAGGAGATCGTCTGGAGGGTGTAGTCGAGCTCCTTGAGGGCGAAGCGGGTCGCGGTGTCCTCGTCCCAGCCGTAGCGGTAGGCCGTCGGGAAGGGGGTGACGACGACGCCGCTCATCAGCGGGGAGAAGCCGGAGCGGAAGCGGGTGCCGGACGTGGTCATGGAGGCGGCGGCGACCGTACGGCCGTGGAAGCCGCCGTGGCAGACGACGACGTTGGGTCGGCCGGTGGCCTGGCGGGCCAGCCGCAGTGCGGCCTCGACCGCCTCGCTGCCGGAGTTGGTGAAGAACAGGCTGTCCAGGCCGGCCGGCAGTACCTCACCGAGCTTCTCGACCAGTCGGCGCAGGGGCTGGTGCATGACCGTCGTGTACTGGCCGTGGATGAGCGTGCCGACCTGTTCCTGGGCCGCCGCCACGACCTTGGGGTGGCAGTGTCCGGTGCTGGTGACGCCGATGCCGGCGGTGAAGTCCAGGTAGCGGCGGCCGTCCTCGCCGTAGAGGTGGACGCCCTCGCCCCGGACCGCCGTCACGGGTGTGGCCTGGCGAAGGTGCGGCGACAGTGCGGTCATGTTCGTCTCCCGGCGGGGTCGGCGGTCTGCTCCGGTCCTACTGAGCATCTCCGCGGACCGGGGCCGGGCCAACGCGCGATCTGTCCGGGCGCGGCGCGGGATCCGGACGTTGTGTCAGGCATACGGGACCCTGTACCCGGCCCGCAGGCCTCGCCGCCGCCGTCTGCGGGCTCTTGCGCAGGTCAGCGGTGCTTGTCAGAGTGACAGGGCACGTCCCGAGTTCTCGGGGGTCGCGAGCAGGGACCCCATGGAGGCACCGTGAGCGAGAACCACCACACGGCTCCAGGGCCTGACGCCTCGGATCCGGAACCGGCCATGGATGCCATCGGCCGCCCGCTCACCCTGGCCGACGTGCTCGCCCTTCCCGTCCTGGCCGCCGGACAGCCCCAAGTCGTCACCGGCACGGCACGGCTCGACCGGCCCGTGCGCTGGGTCCACATCACCGAGCTGACCGACCCCGCCTCCTTCCTCAAAGGCGGCGAACTCGTCCTGACGACCGGCATGCCGCTGCCCGAGGAGCCTGCGGGCGTACGCCGCTACGTCGACGAACTCGCTGACGTCGGCGCGGCGGCCCTGGTCATCGAGCTGGTCCGCCGCTACCACCGCCCGCCCGACGCCCTGGTCCACGCCTGCCGGGCCCGCGGTCTGCCCCTCGTCACCCTGGCCAAGGACGTCAACTTCCTGGAGGTCACCCAGGTCGTCCACGCGTTCATCCTCGGCAACCAGGCCGAGGTGATGCGGCGCACCCAGCGCGTCCACGAGGCGTTCACCGCCCTCACCCTGCGCGGTGCCGGGCCCGAGGACGTCGTGCGCGCCGCCGCCGAGATGAGCGGCCACACCGTCGTGCTGGAGAACCTGGTGCACCAGGCACTCGTCTGCGAGCCCTCCGGCGACACGGTCGAGGCGGCGCTCACCGACTGGGAACAGCGCTCCCGGGCGACACCGCCCGCCGACCACACCACCGTCTCCGGCCCCGAGGGCTGGCTCGTGGCACCGGTGGAGTACCAGGGCGAACGGTGGGGCAGGGTCGCCATGCTCCCGAGCCCGCTCGGCCGTGCCTCTCCGTCTACCGTCGGCCCCTTCCGCCCCTTCCGCCCCGAGGACGTCACAGTCCTGGAGAGAACCGCGATGGCCCTCACCATCGCCCGCCTCACCCACCCCACCCCCTGGGAACGCACCGCACACCGCGGCGCCCTGCGCGACCTCGTCGAACAGCGCCACCGCTCGCCCGCCGACGCCGAGGCGCAGGTCGCCGCGCTGGGCCTGCCCACCAGGGACGCCCGTTTCATCGCGGTGCTCGCGGATATCCGCCCCGAGGACGACACGGCGAAGGCCGAGGAACTCCTCTCCGAGGAGTTGAGGAAGAAGGGAACGCAGGCTCTCGTCGGCCTCCTCGGACCGACCCGTCTCGGCGTCCTGCTGTCCCTGCGCGCCGACCAGCCCTGGCGACCCGTCGTCGAACACCTCGGCCGCACCGCACTCGAGCTGGTGCCGGGGGCAACGGTGAGCGTGGGCAGCGAGGCGACCGGCCTCCCCGCCGTCGCCCGTTCCTTCCGAGAGGCGACCCGCGTCGCCGAAGCCACCGAGCCCGGCCGGCCGCTCCCGCCTGGACGCTCGTACCACGAACGATCCGACATCGGCCTTCGCCGCCTCCTCTTCGCCCTCCGCGAAGACCCCCGGATCCAGGACTACGCCGAACGCCGGCTCGGCCGGCTCGCCGACCACGACGCCCGCCACGGCACCGACCTGCTCACCACCCTGCGCCACTACCTGGACGCGGCAGGCAACAAGACGGTGGCCGCCCGCTCCGGCGGCCTGTCCCGCGAGACCGTCTACCAACGGCTGCGCACCATCGAGCGGATCCTCGACTGCGACCTCGAGTCGGGCGAAGAGCGCACCGAACTGCACGTGGCCCTCACAGCGCTGGACGTCCTGCGTGTCGGGCAGGCATGAAGGGGCAACTGCCTGGGCCGGCCGCCGCGTACGGCGGCCGGCCGACCCCGGGTCACGCGGACGGCGCCCCGGTCAGGACCTCCACCCGGCCGGTGTCGAGCGAGTAGTAGGCGCTGACGACGGCCAGCTCGCCCTTCTTCACCAGCGGGGCGAGATCGGCGTTGGAGCGCAGATCGGCGGAGGTCTGCTTGATGTGGACGCGGACCATGGCGTCCACCGGGTCGGCGTGCTTCTCCTTGGAGACCACCTCGTACGCCGGGCGGAGGGCCTCGGCGATCGACTGCAGGTTGCCCGGCAGCGGCTTGTCGTCCTTGAGCGCCTTGTGCGCCGCCTTGACCGCACCGCAGCGCTGGTGCCCGAGGACGACGATCAGCGGCGTCCCCGAGGTCATGGGCCCGTACTCGACGGAACCGGTGACCACCGGGGCGACCACCTGCCCGCCGGTGCGCATCACGAACAGGTCGCCGAGCCCGGTGTCGAAGATCAGCTCCGGTGGCACGCGGGAGTCGATGCAGGAGAGGATCACGCCGTACGGGTCCTGCTCCTCGGCGACGAAATCGCGCCGCCCGGGATCCCGGTCGGGGTGCTGCAGAGCCCCGTCCACCCAGCGCTCGTTGCCCTCCATCAGCCGCGCGAACGCCGCCCAGGGAGAACCGGGGGGCGCGCTCGTGGAGGGTGAGGGGGTCGCCGCCGCCGCTCCCACGGCCGTCGTCTTCTCCGCGGTCTTGCTGTCGTCCTTCGACGAACAGCCGGTTATCAGGGCCGCGGTAGCCAGCAGCCCTCCGGTGAGAACGGCTCTGCGCTGCGGTTGCCGGGCAAGGCTCATGGGGTTCTGCCCTTCTGGAGTGATGCGGCCGGGGTTGCTGATGCGACGGTGCCGCACGGCCGGTTAACGCCCGTACAGCACTGAGGAAGCGCACGAGAAGCGCGCGTCCAAATCACGGAGAGTCGCCAATGGCTTCTCCGGGCAGGGCAGTTCAGGAGCAGCGCCCCGAAGGGGCGCGGGGCTGTATCTATATGCGGCTCCGCCGCGTGGGCGCGACCAGCCACGACGGCGCCGCAGACGAAAAACGACACATCGCGGAGCGCCTCAGCGGCCGACGTACTCCGCCAGGTGCTCCCCGGTGAGCGTGGAGCCCGCGGCGACGAGGTCGGCGGGCGTGCCCTCGAAGACGACCCGGCCGCCGTCGTGCCCCGCGCCGGGGCCGAGGTCGATGATCCAGTCCGCGTGCGCCATCACCGCTTGGTGGTGCTCTACGACGATGACGGACTTGCCGGAGTCGACGAGCCGGTCGAGGAGGCCGAGCAGCTGCTCGACGTCGGCGAGGTGGAGGCCGCTGGTCGGCTCGTCAAGGATGTAGACGCTGCCCGTCCCCGCCATCTGGGCGGCCAGCTTGAGGCGTTGCCGTTCGCCGCCGGAGAGGGTGGTGAGCGGCTGGCCGAGGGTGAGATAGCCGAGCCCGACGTCCGCGAGCCGGTGGAGGACGGTCCGCGCGGCCGGGGTGCGTGCCTCGCCGGCGCCGAAGAACTCCTCCGCCTCGCTCACCGGCATCGCCAGCACCTCGCTGATGTCCCGCCCGCCGAGCCGGTACTCGAGCACCGACGCCTGGAACCGCTTCCCCTCGCACTCTTCGCAGGTCGTGGCGATACCGGCCATGATCGCCAGGTCGGTGTAGATGACGCCGGCGCCCTTGCAATGGGGGCAGGCGCCCTCGGAGTTGGGGCTGAACAGCGCCGGCTTCACGCCGTTGGCCTTGGCGAAGGCCTTGCGGATCGGGTCGAGCAGTCCGCTGTACGTCGCCGGATTGCTGCGCCGGGAACCCCTGATGGCCCCCTGGTCCACCGTCACCACGCCGTCCCGTCCGGCCACCGAGCCATGGATCAGCGAACTCTTGCCGGAGCCGGCGACCCCGGTGACCACGGTGAGCACGCCGAGCGGGATGTCCACGTCGACGTCACGCAGGTTGTGGGCCGTCGCGCCGCGCACCTCGAGGACGCCGGACGGCCTGCGCACCGACGGCTTCACCGAGGCCCGGTCGTCCAGGTGCCGTCCGGTGAGCGTGCCGCAGGCCCGCAGCCCTTGCACCGTGCCCTCGAAGACCACCTCGCCGCCGGCCGCACCGGCCGTCGGACCGAGGTCCACGACGTGGTCGGCGATCGCGATCACCTCCGGCTTGTGCTCGACGACCAGCACGGTGTTGCCCTTGTCGCGCAGTCGGAGCAGCAGTTCGTTCATGCGCCGGATGTCGTGCGGGTGCAGGCCGACGGTGGGCTCGTCGAAGACGTACGTGACGTCGGTGAGCGCGGAGCCGAGGTGGCGGATCATCTTGGTGCGCTGGGCCTCGCCGCCCGAGAGCGTGCCCGACGCCCGGTCCAGCGAGAGATAGCCGAGCCCGATCGCGACGAACGAGTCGAGGGTCTCGCCGAGCGCCTTGAGCAGCGTCGCCACCGAGGGCTCGGCGAGGCCGCCGACCCATACGGCCAGATCGCTGATCTGCATCGCGCAGGCGTCGGCGATGCTGATCCCGTCGATCCTCGCGGAGCGTGTGGTTTCGCTGAGCCGGGTGCCGTGGCACGCGGGACAGACGGAGAACGTCACCGCCCGGTCCACGAAAGCACGGACGTGCGGCTGCAGTGTCTCCCTGTCCTTGGACAGGAACGCCTTCCGGACCCGCGCGATCAGGCCCTCGTACGTGGTGTTGAGCCCCCTCACCTTTACCTTGACCGGGTCGTGGTGCAGGAAGTCGTGCAGTTCTTCGCCGGTGTAGTCACGGATCGGCTTGTGCGGGTCGAGGAAACCGGATTCGGTGAACGACTGCACCACCCAGCTGTCCGTCTTCCACCCCGGAACGGTGATCGCTCCGCCGGCGAGCGACCGGGCATCGTCGTAGAGCCGGGTGGGATCGACGTCGGACACGGTGCCCGTGCCCTCGCAGCGCGGGCACATCCCGCCGACCACGCTGATGGCCTTCTCGACCCGTTTCCCGTTCACCACCATCGTGCCCGTCGCCTCGGCCGAGGCGACGTTGAAAGAGAACGCCTGCTGCGAGCCGATGTACGGCTGGGCGAGCCGGCTGAACAGGATGCGCAGCAACGCGCCCGCGTCGGTGGCGGTGCCGACCGTGGAGCGGAGGTGCGCGCCCATCGGCCGCTGGTCGACGATGATCGCGGTCGTCAGCCCGTCGAGCAGGTCGACGTCGGGCCGCCCCAGTGTGGGCATGAAGCCCTGTACGAAGGCGCTGTACGTCTCGTTGATCAGCCGCTGCGACTCCGCGGCGATCGTGTCGAACACCAGCGAGCTCTTGCCCGAGCCTGAGACACCGGTGAACACCGTCAGCCGCCGCTTGGGGATCTCGATGTCGACGTTCTTGAGGTTGTTCTCGCGCGCGCCGTGCACGCGGATCAGGTCGTGGCTGTCGGCGATGTGCGATGACGTGGTGCTGAGTTCCTGAACTTCCCTGGTCATGCCCCTTAATCGTATATCTGCAACGCCCGTTGAGACTTTCCCCGAAGACCCCCAGGACAGGTGCGCTAAAGTCTCAACCGTGGATCGTCTGCGCCCCGTCGACCTCGCCCGCGAGCACGGCATCTCGACCCAGGCGGTCCGCAACTACGAGCGGGACGGCTGCATCCCGCGCGCCAAGCGCACCCCGTCCGGCTACCGGACCTACACCGAGACACACGCGGCCGCCCTCCGCGCCTACCTCGCGCTCATCCCCGCGCACGGTTACGACGTGAGCGGGCAGATCATGAGGTCGCTCAACACGGGCGAACTCGACGCCGCGCTGACGGCCGTGGACCGCAGTCACGCCCAACTGCTGCGCGACCGGGAAACCCTGGACACGGTCGCCCGGGCAGTGGAGCACCTGACCACGGGCCCGGACACCGCCCCGGCCACCGCGCCGCACACCCCCGCAGCCACCGAGCCCCTCAGCGTCGGCGAGCTGGCGCACCGCCTGGGCGTCACCGCGGCGACCCTCCGCAACTGGGAAGTCGCGGGCATCCTCGCCCCCGAGCGCGAGCCGGTCACCGGACACCGCACCTACGGCGCCGCCGACATCCGCGACGCCGAACTCGCCCACCTCCTCCGGCGGGGCGGCTACCCGCTGGCCCACATCTCCACCGTGGTCCAGCAGATCCGCACCGCCGGCGGCACCCAGGCCCTGTCCGCGGCCCTCGACGACTGGCGGCACAGACTCACAGCCCGGGGACTCGCAATGCTGGACGCGGCGTCCCGACTCGCCCAGTACATGGAAGCGCCCCGATAGGGGCGCGGGGAACTGCGCGACCAGCCACGACGGCGCCGCAGACGAAAAATGACACATCGCGGCACTTGAAGCCGAGCGCTCAACTAGGGCTGGCCGGCGTGAGAACCACGAAGTCCGCATTCGCCGGGTCAAGGCAGACGGCCATCCGGCCAACCCCCTCCGCGTCCTCCGGCCCCATCTGCACGCTCCCGCCGTTCTCGGTGACCTTGGCGACCGCGGCGTCACAGTCGGCGACGGCGAACACCGGGTGCCAGTACGGCCGTCCGTCCGCCAGGGCGAGGCTCTCCTTGGGGAGTTCCATGAGGCCGCCGTGCATCCGCTCCTCGGGCTGCCCCGCGGGGGTGATGAGGGAGTACGTGCCCCCGCCGCCCGGCAGTTCCATGTCACTGAACTGCCAGCCGAAGACACCGCCGTAGAACTCCTTCGCCGCCCCGGCGTCGCTCGTGTACAGCTCGGTCCAGGACAGCGAGCCCGGCTCGTCCACCAGCTCGACGCCCTTGTTCGTGCCCGGCTGCCAGACGGCGAACTGGCCGCCCAGCGGATCGCTGTACTGCGCCATGCGGCCCCACTCGTCGAGGTCCATGGGCGCGACCCGCACCGTGCCGCCCGCGCTCTGCACGGCCTGGGTGGTGGCGTCCGCGTCGGCGACGCAGTAGTAGATCATCCAGGCCGAGCGCGCGCCCTCCTCGGTGAGCTTGCCGAGTCCGGCGACGATCTTGCCGTCTCTCCGGAACATCCCGCCTTCCATGTTCTCGCCTTCCCCCATGTCCTCGCCTTGCCCCATGGACTCGTAGTCCCAGCCGAGCACGGCGCCGTAGAAGGCCGCGGCGGCCGGGACATCGGGGGCACCGAGGTCGAGCCAACAGGGCGAGCCGGGGACGAAATCTGTGGTGATCACGGTGATTCCCTTTCGCAGAACCTGTGTGACCCCAGCGTGACATCCGCCACTGACACTCGCCCCTCGGCCGGTCCACCCAAAGGTCCGCCCAAAAGGGCTCAGGACGAGTCGTCCGTGGCGGACACGGCGAGCACGGCCAGCAGGACGAGCGCACCGGCCGGGGCGAGGACGGTCCAGGGGGCCAGTTCGGCGTAGGGCTGGTTCTCGGAGAGCAGGCGGCCCCACTCCGGGGTGGGCGGCTGTTCGCCCAGGCCGAGGAAGCCGAGGGAGGCCAGGACGAGGACGGTGGTGGGCAGCCGTAGCAGCGCGTTGCGCAGGACGGCGGGCAGTACCGCGGGCAGCAGATGACGGCGCAGCAGATACCGGGGGGCGGCGCCGAGCGAGACCGAGGCGAGCCAGTGGCCGCTCGCGCGTTCCTCCTCGGCCAGCGCGGCGGTCTGGGCGGCGTACGGCGTCCAGCCGACCAGGCATACCGCAAGTGCCGCACCCCATACGGACGGTCCGGTCACCGCCGTCGTCAGCAGTCCGGCGAGGACGGCCGGCAGCGTCGACATCACTTCGGTCAGGCCCGCGCCGGCCCCTGCCGCCATGCCGAGCAGCAGCCCGAGGACGATGCTGACGGCCGTGACCGCGAGCGCGATGCCCGCCGTGCGCAGCGCTCCGTGGCCCAGCCGGGCCAGCAGGTCGCGGCCGAGGGAGTCGGTGCCCAGCGGGTGCGCGGCCGAGGGCGGCAGCAGCCGGGCCGCGGTGTCCACCTGCAGGGGGTCACGCAGCAGGCCCGCCACCACCAGGGTGAGCAGGGCGAGTGCGCACACTCCGGTGAGCAGGCGGAGGGAGCGTGGGCGCGCGAGGGCGGGCGGGTGCAGTGCGGGCAGGGCGCCGTCGCGCAGGGCGGGGCCGAGGAGGGCGCGGCGCAGGGCCTGGATGAGCAGGCCGGCGGCGACGCCGAGCAGGACGAGGGCCAGCGTGGCGGTCTGCAGCGGCGGCAGGTCCTGGGCCATGGCGGCGTCCAGGGCGAGCCGCCCGAGGCCCGGGATGTTGAAGATCTTCTCGACGGCGACGGCACCGCCGACGAGGGCGACGACCGTGGGCAGCAGTTGCGGGAGCACCCCGGACAGCGTGCGGCGCAGCGCGTTGCGGGCGATGAGGCCGGGCGGGAACCCGGAGGCGTGCCAGGTCCGCGCCCAGGGCTCGTGGAAGGCGGCGGGCAGCGCCGGGGCGAGCATCCCGCCGATCATCGCCCCGGACGGCACACCGAGCGCGAGCGCGGGCAGCACCATCGACGCCGGCCCCTCCCAGCCGCTGGAAGGGAACCAGCCCAGCCACACCCCGCAGACCGTGGCGAGCAGCGAGGCCAACAGGAACTTGGGCAGCGCGGCGAGAACGGCGGCCCCGGTGCCCGCCCGCCCCTGCCGCAGCCGTCGCCGCGACCCGAGATAAAGGGTGCGGGCGCACACCAGCCCGGCGACCGCGACGGTGACCACGAATGCGCCCAGCATCAGCGTGACGGACACCCCGAACGCGGCCGACACCTCGGGCAGCACCGGCTCCCCCGACACCCAGGAGACACCGGCGTCTCCGCGCGGCAGACCGCCCACCCAGTGCAGGAGATGCGCGAGCGGCCCCTCGTCCAGGCCGAGTTGCTCGCGTACGGCGGTCAGCTGCGCCGGGGTCGGATCCTGGTCGGCGGAGCGGGCCCGCAGGACGGTCAGCGCGGGGTCGGTCCCGGACAGCCAGGGCAGCAGCGAGACCGCCGCCAGCAGCGCCGTCCCGGCGACGGCCCGGCCGGCCCCGGTACGGACCGCGGTGACGCTCATCGGCCGCTACTTCAGTCGCGTGTCGATGTCGATCAGCGAGCGCTCGTAGGGGTCGAGCAGCACGCCGTCGACATCGGCGGCGATGCCCTGGACGACCTTCTCGTGGACGAGCGGCACGACGGCGTCGGTGCGCAGGATCTCCGCCTCGGCCCGCATGATCTTCTCCCGCCGCCGGTCCGTGTCGGCTTCCTCGGCCGCGGCCTTGACGGCCTGGTCGACCTTGGAGTCCTTCAGCCGGGCGATGTTGTAGACACCGTCACTCATATAGTCGCTCGCGAGGTAGGCGACCGCGTCGCCGGTGTCGAGCAGCGTCACCCGGGAGAAGACGAGCGCGTCGTACTTGCCCGCGAGGAGGTCGGCCTCCATCTGCGTGTACTCGCGTACGTCCTGCTTGACCGTGAACCCGGCCTTCTCCAGCTGCTGCTGGAGGACGCTCGCGGCCTCGGGCAGTTCGGCGCGGTTGGTAATGGCGGCCAGGCGCACGGTCTTGCCCTTGGCCTTCGACTTGACCTGGGCGATGGTCGCGGCCCTGGCGCGGCCGGTCACCGCCACCCGGTCGTCGGCCGCCCAGGAAACGGCGGGCCCGAACAGGCCCTCGGCGGGGTTGGCGTAGCCGCTGAAGACCGAGTCGACGAGGGCGCCGCCGTCCACGGCCTCGCGGGCGGCGGCACGCAGCGTCGCGTCGGTGAACAGGCCGCTGCCGGTGTTGAGGATCAGGCTGTCGGTCCGTACGGAGGGCACTTCGTGGCGGGTGTTCTCGTCGATGAGTTTCGCCTGTGAGGTGGGAATCCACTCGGCGATGTCGACGTCGCCGCCGCGCAGGGCGTTGGCGCGGGCGGTGCCGTCGGCGATCCAGCTCACGTCGATGCCGGACGCCTTGGCCTTGCCGCCCCAGTAACCGTCGTAGCGGTCGAGTGTGGCCTTGGTCTTGCCGGTCAGCTTGGTGATCTTGAAGGGGCCGGTTCCGGTGCCGACCGGGCTGGCGGTGCCGTCCTTCGCGTACGCCTTGGCCGAGAGGATGCCAAGGGCGGGGCTGGCGAGCCGCAGCGGGAGCACGGGGTCGGCGGTCTTGGTGGTGAGGGTGACCGTGTCGGCGTCCTGGGCCTTCGCGGTCAGGGTCACATCGCTGAGGACCCTGGGCTTGGTCTCGGCCGCGTCGGCGTGGTCGAGCGCGCTGACGACCGACGCGGCGGTGACGTCGGTGCCGTCCTGGAAGGTGGCCTTGCGCAGTTCGAAGGTCCAGGTGGTGTCGTTGACCTGCTTCCAGGACTTGGCGAGCGCGGGCGCGGCGGTGCCGTCCTTGCCCAGCGCGGTGAGGCCTTCGGCCACGGAGAGCTTGCTCAGCAGGGTGGCGTCATTGCTGTACGGCGACAGCGCCTGCACCGGCGGCACGGCGAGGGCGACCCGCAGCCGGGCGTCCGATGAGCCCTTGGCGTCCGAACCTCCCTCGCTCGCGGCGAAACAGCCGGTCAGCAACGGGGTGAGAGCGAGTGCCGCGATGAGGCCGCGGGAGGCGGTGGTGCGCATGGAGAGCACCATATAAGGCAAGGCTTACCAACATTCACCCAGGTTGATGAATTCTCAACTACTGAGATCGTTCCGAAACACGGCCGCGCCTCCCCCCGGACGGGAGGAGGCGCGACGGCGTGATGTCGACCCGGGGCGTCAGCCCTTGGCCAGGGTGATGTCCTGCTGCGACTGGGCGTGGAAGTGGGGCATCAGAGGCAGCCCGCCCCAGGGGCGCAGCTCCATCAGCGTGACCTCGACCTTGGCCTTGCCGGCCTTGAGCGTGCGCGGTGCGGGCTTGCCGGTGTTCTCCCAGCGGTGCTTGGCGCCGTCGCACACGGCGTGCGTGCCGCCGATGGCGTAGCGGACCGTCACGGAACCGAGGGTGTCGGAGGAGCTGGCGCCCTGGCCGACGTTGGAGCTGACGAAGACCGGGCCGACGTTGTTGCGGCAGCGGTAGGTGCCGGAGATCTTGACGGTGCCGTCGGCGGCGATCCGCGCGGTCTTGTCGACCGTCACCATTTCCTTGGTGTCGGCGGGAGCGGGCGGGGCGGCGTCGGCGGACGGAGCGGCGGCCAGCAGGAGCAGCGCGGCGCCGGCTGAGGCGAGGACGGCGGGAACAGGACGTACGGGCATGGCAGGAACTCCCGAATGAAACGGAATGCAGGTTTCCACATCTAATTCCACCGGTACGCCCTCGGGCGTGACCTCACCCCTTCGGTGGCGAGTCCGCGCCGACCGTCGTGGAACCGTCCGGGTGTTGTCCGCGTGTTGTCACGCTTGGCGTCGGGCTGTTCCGCTCGCTTCACAGCCGGAGCATGGTCTGTCCATAGGGATCGTCCAAGGACGGCCCGACCGATGTGGAGGTACACCATGTGTTCTCACCAGCCTTTGTGCCCCTCGGCCGACAGCAACGCCCCACACATCGTCGCCGCCCACCCCGAGCAGGGCTGGAACCTGCTGTGCGACGGCGCGATCGCCTTCGACGACACCGGTGAACTGCTCCCCGACGGCCGCGTCGTGGCCCCGCACCGGGTGCCGGTCGAGCACCTGGCCGTCGCCGCCTGACGGGCCCCTACGGCAGTACGGCGAACCCGTCGAGCTCGATCAGCGCCTGTACGTCCCACAGGCGTACGACCTCCACGACCGCCATCGCCGGATAGTCCCGCCCGGCCAACCGGCGCCAGATGCCGCCCACTTCGGCGGCGTGGGCGCGGTACGCGGCGACATCCGTGGCGTAGACGGTGACGCGGGCCAGGTCGGCCGGGGTGCCGCCCGCGGCGTGCAGGGCGGTGAGCAGGTTGGTGAGAGCCTGCTCGAACTGGAGCGGGAGAGTGGAGCCGGTGACCTTGCCGTCGGCGTCGAGGGCGGTCTGGCCGGCCAGGAAGACGATGCGGGAGCCGGTGGCGACGACCGCGTGCGAGAAGCCGGTGGGCGGGGAGAGCTCGGGCGGATTGACTCGCTCGGCGGTCACGGGGCCTCTCCGATCGACGCGTACAACTCCTTGGCGATGATGCCCCGTTGGACCTCACTCGCGCCCTCGTAGATACGCGGCGCGCGCACCTCGCGATAGAGGTGCTCGAGCAGGTGACCGCGGCGCAGGGCGCGGGCGCCGTGCAACTGGACGGCCGCGTCGACGACGTACTGCGCGGTCTCGGTGGCCAGCAGCTTCGCCATCGCCGCGCGCTTCGGGACGTCCGGGGCGCCTTCGTCGTACGCCGTCGCCGCCGCGTACACCATGAGCCGGGCCGCCTCCGTGCGCAGCGCCATCTCCGCGACCTGGTGGGCGACGGTCTGCAGATCCCTCAACTTGCCGCCGAAGGCGTCCCGTCCGGCGGTATGCGCGAGGGTGGCGTCCAGCGCCGCCTGCGCCATGCCGACCGCGAAGGCGCCGACGCTGGGCCGGAAGAGGTTCAGGGTGCCCATGGCCACGCGGAACCCGCGGTCCACCTCACCGAGCACGTCGTCCGCGGTGACCGGCACGGCATCGAAGACCAGGCTGCCGATGGGGTGCGGGGACAGCATCTCCAGAGCGGCGCCGGTGAGGCCGGGACGGTCGGCGGGCACGAGAAAGGCGGTGACACCACGGGCGCCGGTGCCGGGCGTGGTCCGCGCGAAGACGGTGTAGCAGTCGGCCTCGGGGGCGTTGGAGATCCAGCACTTCTCACCGGTGAGCCGCCAACGGGAGGGGCCGTCGGGGGTGGCGAGGGGTGGGCTGTCGGGGGCGGCGGGTGAGCCGTCAGTGTCGGCGCGACGCGAGCCGCTCCGTCGAGCGGCTTCCGCCTGCCCGTCTCCCTCCCCCTCCGCCCGCAGCGCCAGTGCCCCCGCGTCCGACCCCGCCCCCGGCTCGCTCAGCGCGAAGGCGGCGATCGCCGTGCCCTCGCTGACCCGGGGCAGCCAGTGGGCGCGCTGGGCCGGGGTGCCGTAGGCGTGGACGGGGTGGGCGCCGAGGCCCTGGAGGGCGAGGGCGGTCTCGGCCTCGGTGCAGGCGTACGCGAGGGACTCGCGCATCAGGCAGAGATCGACCGCGCCGGAGGTGAACAGCCGCTCCAGCAGCCCCAGTCGGCCCAGCTCCGCCACGAGCGCACGGTTGACCCGGCCCGGCTCGCCCTTCTCCGCGAGCGGGCGCAGCCGTTCGGCGGCCAGCGTGCGCAACTCGGCACACCAGGCGATCTGTCGCGGTTCGAGTGAGAATGCGGACATCGCCGGTCCCCTCTCCCGTTCGTCTCCCCCGACGGTATCGCGCACCGTTGACTGCCGTCACCAACACGATACGCTCGTTGCGCGAGCCCACCACCACGCCCATCACGGCAAGGGGGCGAACCGCCATGGACAACCCGGACGCCGGCGTCACAGCGCGGCCGACGACCTCGGCCCACGTCGACTCCTTCGCGCGCGAGCACCTTCCGCCGCCCGACCAGTGGCCGGAGCTCCGCTTCGATCTGCCGGAGCTGCGTTACCCCGACCGGCTGAACTGCGCCGCCGAACTGCTCGCCGGGCCGGACGACGACCGGCCGGCGTTCCACACGCCGAACGGCGACACATGGTCGTACGGCACACTGCGCGCCCGCGTCGACCGGCTCGCGCATCTGCTCACCGGTGACCTGGGCGTCGTGCCCGGCAATCGCGTCCTGTTGCGCGGCCCCACCACTCCCTGGCTGGCTGCCTGCTGGCTGGCGGTGCTGAAGGCGGGCGCGGTCGCGGTGACCGTGCTGGCCCAGCAGCGTCCGCACGAGCTGAGGACCATGTGCGAGATCGCCGAGGTGCGGCACGCACTGTGCGACATCCGGGCCGTGGACGACCTCGCCAAGGCCGAGATACCGGGGCTGCGCATCACGACGTACGGCGGTGACGCCCCGGACGACCTGCTGCACCGCACGGCGCCCGACACGCCGTACCCGGCCGTGGACACCGCCGCCGACGACGTGGCGCTGATCGCCTTCACCTCCGGCACCACCGGCCGCCCCAAGGGGTGCATGCACTTCCACCGGGATGTGCTCGCGATAGCGGACACCTTCTCCAAGCATGTGCTGCGCCCACATGTGGGCGATGTCTTCGCCGGCAGTCCCCCGCTCGGCTTCACCTTCGGGCTCGGCGGTCTGGTGATCTTCCCGATGCGGGCCGGCGCGAGCGCGCTGCTGCTCGAACAGGCGGGCCCCAAGCAGCTGTTGCCCGCGATCGCCGAGCACCGCGTCTCGGTGCTGTTCACCGCGCCGACGGCGTACCGCGTGATGCTCGACGAGCTCGACGCGTACGACATCTCCTCGCTGCGCCGCTGCGTCTCCGCCGGCGAGAACCTGCCCGCCGCCACTTGGCAGGCCTGGCACAAGCGCACCGGCCTGCGCATCATCAACGGCATCGGCGCCACCGAGCTGCTGCACATCTTCATCTCGGCGGCCGACGAGCACATTCGGCCGGGGACTACGGGAGTGCCCGTACCGGGGTGGCACGCGCGCGTGGTCGACGAGAACGGTGCGGAGCTGCCCGACGGCGAGCCGGGACTGCTCGCCGTGCGCGGGCCGATCGGCTGCCGGTATCTCGCCGACCCACGGCAGCGGGAGTATGTGCGCGGCGGCTGGAACATCACGGGTGACACCTATGTGCGCGAGGTTGACGGCTACTTCCGCTATGTGGCCCGCGCGGACGACATGATCATCTCGGCCGGCTACAACATCGCGGGACCCGAGGTGGAGGACGCGCTGCTGCGTCACCCGGATGTGCTGGAGGCGGCCGTCGTGGGGCGCTCCGACGAGGTGCGCGGACAGGTCGTGGTGGCGTACGCCGTGCTCAGGGAGGGCGCGCGGCCGGACGCCGAGGCGCTGCGCGACTTCGTGAAGGCGGAACTCGCGCCCTACAAGTGCCCACGCGAGGTCGTCTTCCTGGACGCGCTGCCGCGCACGGCGACCGGCAAACTCCAGCGCTTCAGGCTGCGCGCCGAGGGTGACCGCCACTTGGGGCGGCGCACCGAAGGTGACCAGCGGTGATATCGACGACCTAAGATGATCAACGTGTCCGACCAGCATGCTCCACGGTCCCTGATCGTCACGCTCTACGGCGCGTACGGCCGCCATATGACCGGCCCGGTGCCCGTCGCCGAGCTGATCCGGCTGCTCGCCGCGGTGGGCGTGGACGCGCCCTCCGTACGCTCGTCGGTGTCGCGGCTGAAACGGCGCGGGCTGCTGGTGCCGGCCCGTACGGCGCGGGGCGCGGCCGGGTACGAACTGTCGCCGGACGCCCGCCAGTTGCTCGACGACGGCGACCGGCGCATCTACGCCACCACGGCGCCCGAGGACACCGGCTGGGTGCTCGCCGTGTTCTCGGTACCGGAGTCGGAGCGGCAGAAGCGGCATGTGCTGCGCTCGCGGCTGGCCGGTCTCGGCTTCGGCACCGCGGCCCCGGGGGTGTGGATCGCCCCGGCCCGGCTGTACGAGGAGGCCCGGCACACCCTCCAGCGGCTGCGGCTCGACCCGTACGTCGACTTCTTCCGCGGCGACCATCTCGGCTACGCGCCGACCGCGGAGGCGGTCGCCCGCTGGTGGGACCTGGCCGCGATCGCCAAGCAGCACGAGGCGTTCCTCGACCGCCACGCGCGCGTGCTGCGCGACTGGGAGCAACGCGCGGACACCCCGCCCGAGGATGCCTACCGCGACTATCTGCTCGCCCTGGACTCCTGGCGCCATCTCCCCTACGCCGACCCGGGACTGCCCGCGCACCTGCTCCCCGCCGACTGGCCGGGTGCCCGCTCCGTGGCGGTGTTCCGGGGCCTGCACGAGCGGCTGCGGGACGCGGGGGCCGGCTTCGCGGGCGTGTGACCTCACCCACGGAATCGTGTGATCCCACCCACATCATGCGTCGCTAATGGAACCCTTAGGTTCTTCTATCGCTCTTCTAAAGGTTCTTACCTAGCGTCCACTCAGCACGCCGGGTAAGGAAAAGAGGATTCTGACGCATGACCACCACGGCAAGGGCGCAGGGAGCCACGTGACCGGGCTCAGCCTCTCTCACCTCGATGCCCTGGAGTCGGAGGGCGTGCACATCTTCCGGGAGGTGGCGGGCGAGTTCGAGCGGCCGGTGATCCTCTTCTCCGGCGGCAAGGACTCCATCGTCATGCTGCATCTGGCGCTGAAGGCCTTCGCCCCTGCGGCGATCCCCTTCTCGCTGCTGCACGTGGACACCGGCCACAACTTCCCCGAAGTGCTGGAGTACCGCGACCGTGTGGTGGCCGCACATGGGCTGCGCCTCCATGTGGCCTCCGTACAGGACTACATCGACCGCGGTGTGCTGCGCGAACGTCCCGACGGGACACGGAACCCGCTGCAGACACTCCCGCTGACCGAGAAGATCCAGGCGGAGAAGTTCGACGCCGTCTTCGGCGGCGGACGCCGGGACGAGGAGAAAGCCCGCGCCAAGGAACGGGTGTTCTCGCTGCGCGACGAGTTCTCGCAGTGGGACCCCCGCCGCCAGCGCCCCGAGCTGTGGAACCTCTACAACGGCCGCCACGCACCCGGCGAACACGTGCGCGTCTTCCCGCTGTCCAACTGGACCGAGCTGGACGTGTGGCAGTACATCGCCCGCGAGGGCATCGAGCTGCCGGAGATCTACTTCGCGCACGAGCGTGAGGTGTTCCAGCGGGCCGGCATGTGGCTGACCGCCGGCGAGTGGGGCGGGCCGAAGGCGACCGAGACGGTGGAGAAGCGGCGAGTGCGCTACCGCACCGTCGGCGACATGTCCTGCACCGGCGCCGTCGACTCCGACGCGACGACGCTGGAGGCCGTGATCACCGAGATCGCCGCGTCCCGGCTCACCGAGCGCGGCGCCACCCGCGCCGACGACAAGCTCTCCGAGGCCGCGATGGAAGACCGTAAGCGCGAGGGGTACTTCTGAGGCCCCGCGAGACGCTCCCTCAAGTCCCCAGCGTCAGCCGGGGCTTGGGGGCGTCCGTGCGACCGGTCTGGGGGCGGCGGCTGCCCGCTCGGTACGGTGTCGGCCAGACGACGCCGGGGCCGTCGTAGCCCTGCTCGGCCGCCGCGTGCAGCGTCCAGTGCGGGTCGTAGAGGTGGGGGCGGGCGAGTGCGCACAGGTCCGTGCGCCCGGCCAGGATCAGCGAGTTGACGTCGTCCCAGGAGGAGATCGCGCCGACGGCGATCACTGGGATGCCGGTCTCGTGGCGGATGCGGTCGGCGTACGGCGTCTGGTACGACCGCCCGAACTCCGGCCGCTCCTCGGCGACGACCTGCCCGGTGGACACGTCGATCGCGTCGGCGCCGTGCGCGGCGAAGGCGCGGGCGATCGCCACGGCCTCCTCGCCGCTCGTGCCGCCCTCGGCCCAGTCGGTGGCCGAGATCCGGACGGTCATGGGCCGCTCCTCGGGCCACACTCCCCGTACGGCGTCGAAGACTTCCAGCGGAAAGCGGAGCCGCTTCGCGAGCGTGCCGCCGTAGGCGTCGGTGCGCTGATTGGTCAGCGGGGAGAGGAAGCCGGAGAGCAAGTAGCCGTGGGCACAGTGCAGTTCGAGGAGGTCGAAGCCGGCGCGGGCGGCACGCCAGGCAGCGGCCGTGAACTGCTCGCGGAGGTCGGTGAGTTGGGCACGGGTCAGCTCGCGGGGGATCTGGCTCTGCGGTTTGTACGGCATCGGGGACGCGGCCACGAGCGGCCAGTTGCCGTCCTCCAGCGGCTCGTCCATGCCCTCCCACATCAGCTTGGTCGAGCCCTTGCGTCCGGAGTGGCCGAGCTGGACGCCGATCGCGGTCCCGGGCGCCTGGGCGTGCACGAACTCGGTGATCCGTTTCCAGGACTCGGCCTGCTTGCCGGTGTAGAGGCCGGCGCAGCCCGGCGTGATCCGGCCCTCCGCGCTCACGCACACCATCTCGGTCATCACCAGAGCGGCGCCGCCGAGCGCCCGTGCGCCCAGGTGGACGAGGTGGAAGTCGCCGGGGACGCCGTCGACGGCCGAGTACATGTCCATCGGCGACACCACGACCCGGTTGCGCAGTGTCAGGCCGCGCAGCCGGAACGGCGTGAACATCGGCGGCGTACCGGGCGGGCAGCCGAACTCGCGCTCCACGGACTCGGTGAAGTGGGCGTCGCGCAGCCGCAGGTTGTCGTGGGTGACACGGCGGCTGCGGGTGAGCAGGTTGAAGGCGAACTGGCGGGGCGGCTGGTCGAGATAGCGAGCGACGTTCTCGAACCACTCCAGGCTGGCGCGGGCGGCCCGCTGGGTGGAGGCGACGACAGGCCGCCGCTCCTCCTCGTATGCCTCCAACGCGCGCTCCAGCGTGGGCTGTTCCTCCAGGCAGACCGCCAGTGCCAGGGCGTCCTCGACCGCGAGCTTGGTGCCGGAGCCGATGGAGAAGTGGGCGGTGTGGGCGGCATCGCCCAGCAGCACCACGTTCCCGTGCGCCCAGCGTTCGTTGACCACCGTGCGGAACGTGGTCCACGCCGACTTGTTGGACCTCAACGGGCGACCGCCGAGCGCTTCCGCGAAGATCTTGGCGCAGCGTTCGACGGACTCCTGATCGTCGAGGTCCGCGAAGCCTGCTGACTGCCAGACCTCTTCGCGCATCTCGATGATCACGGTGGAGGCGTCGGGCGCGTAGGGGTAGCCGTGGAGTTGCATCACGCCGTGTTCGGTTTCGGCGATCTCGAAGCGGAAGGCGTCGAAGGCGAAGTCGGCTGCCAGCCAGATGTAGCGGCAGTGGTGGGTGGCCACATGGGGGCGGAACACATGGGCGTAGGCCTCGCGGGTGGTGCTGTGCACACCGTCGGCGGCGATGACGAGGTCGTATGTCTCCGCCAGCCAGGCCGGGTAGGGGGCTTCCGCGCGGAAGCGGAGGTCGATGCCGAGGGTGCGGCAGCGTTCGTGCAGGACTTCCAGGAGCCGTTTTCGGCCGAGGGCGGCGAAACCGTGTCCTCCGGAGGTGTGGCGGGTGCCTCGGTGGACGATGTCGATGTCGTCCCAGCGGATGAAGTGTTTCTGGAGGGCCTCGTAGACGACTGGGTCGGCGTGTTCGATGCCGCCTAGGGTTTCGTCGGAGAGGACTACGCCGAAGCCGAAGGTGTCGTTGGGGGCGTTGCGTTCCCAGACGGTTATTTCTCGGGCGGGGTCTAGGCGTTTCAGCAAGGCGGCGGAGTAAAGGCCGCCGGGGCCTCCGCCGACGATCGCCACGCGTAGGGGGTGGTTGGTCGTCGTGGGCGGCTGCGGGTTCGTCGTGGCTTGTCGCGCAGTTCCCCGCGCCCCTCTGGTTGGCACGATCACCGCCCCTTCCATTTGGGAGGGCGCTTTTCCTTGAAGGCCGCGTGGAACTCGGCGTAGTCGTCGCCGTTCATCAGCAGGGCCTGGGTCGAGGCGTCCAGCTCGATCGAGGCGGCGAGGGGCATGTCCAGTTCCGCTGTCAGCAGGGCCTTCGTCTGGGCGTATGCCAGTGCCGGGCCCTGCGCCAGGCGGTGGGCCAGGGTCTGGGCCGCCTCGTCTGCTCGGCCCTCGTCCGTCAGTTCGCTGATCAGGCCGATGCGCTCGGCCTCGGGGGCCCTGACCGGCTCGCCCAGCATCAGCAGGCGGGTCGCGTGGCCGAGGCCGACGACCCTGGGCAGGAGGTAGGCCGCGCCCATGTCGCCACCGGACAGGCCGACCCTCGTGAACAGGAAGGCGAAACGGGCGCTGGGGTCGGCGACGCGGAAGTCGGCGGCCAGGGCGAGGACCGCGCCCGCACCGGCGGCCACGCCGTGCACGGCCGCGATCACCGGGAACGGGCACTCCCGTACGGCACGGACCACCTGCCCGGTCATCCGGTTGAAGTCGAGGAGCTGGGCGGTGTCCATGGCGAGTGTGGCGCCGATGATCTCGTCGACGTCGCCGCCGGAGCAGAAGCCGCGTCCCTCGCCGGCCAGCACCAGCGCGCGGACCGCCCGCTCCCGGGACAGCTCGGCGAGCAGGTCGCGCAGGTCGGCGTAGGCGCCGAAGGTGAGGGCGTTGAGTTTCTCGGGGCGGGCGAGGGTGACGGTGGCGACACCGTCGGTGAGCTCGACCCGCAGGTGCTGCCAGTCGGAGGTGCGGGCGGCCGAGCCGGTGAAGGGACTCATGACGTGGGGCCTCCTCGGGCGACGTTGCCTCACGGGGCTCTGCCCTCCGAAGTTATCACCGATATGTGACTGTCGTCATGAGGGCGCGATAGAGCCGGGCGGCACCGTAGTTGTCACGGGTAACCGGCCTCTGTCACATCCGTCACGGCACAGCACGGATCGGCGACAGCGCGGTAACGGCGGGAGCAGCCGCGGTGGGCGGACCGTTGGGAGGGGTAAGCCGCTCGATACCGGGGCCGAAGGTCCCGTACGGCGCCCGTCGAGCACTCTGCCGGAGGGCGCCGTACCATTCATATGGTTGAAAGCAGGACAGCCTGCTCATGAACGGAACCGCCTTGTACGAACGCCCCTCCGCCTCCGCCTCGTGGCGCATCGCGCTGCCGCACACCGCCGCGGCGGTGCCCGTGGCCCGCGCACTGGTCCGTACGGCGCTGGCCGAGCTGGAGCACGGGGCCGACTGCGACACCGCGGAACTGCTCACGGCCGAGCTGGTCGCCAACGCCGTCGAACACACCGCCGGGAGCGGTCCGATAGAGCTGGTCGTGGAGCTGCTGCCGAGCGGCTGCCAGGTGGAGGTGCACGACCCGGACCCGGCCCCGCCGGGCAACCTCACCCGCCCCCTCAACGGAGAGCCCGACCCCTGGCAGGAACACGGCCGCGGCCTGCTCCTCATCCGAGCCCTCAGCTCCTCCTGCGGCCACCGCCCAACAGACTCAGGCAAGGCGGTCTGGTTCAGACTCCCAACGGTGCCAACTCAACGCCGCCCCATGTGACCCACCCAGGGGCGCGGGGAACTGCGCGACCAGCCACAAACAACCCGCACCCGGCAAACGACAAACACCCCCACGGCGCCACCCCGAACTCAACCCAGCGTCGCCACCAGCACCGCCTTGATCGTGTGCAACCGATTCTCCGCCTCATCAAAGACAACCGAGTGCACCGACTCGAACACCTCGTCCGTGACCTCCAGCGACTCCAGCCCGTGCCGCTCATAAATCTCGCGCCCGACCTTCGTCCCAAGGTCATGGAAGGCCGGCAGGCAGTGCAGGAACTTGACGTCCGGATTACCCGTGGCGCGCAGCACATCCATGGTCACGGCGTACGCCGCCAGCGCGGCGATCCGCTCGTCCCAGACCTCCTTCGGCTCCCCCATGGACACCCAGACATCGGTGGCGACGAAGTCGGCGCCCAGAACACCCTCGTCCACGGACTCGGTGAGCGTGATCCGCGCACCGCTGGTCTCGGCCAGCTTCCGGGCGTGGCCGACGATCTCCTCGGCGGGCCAGTAGGACCGGGGCGCGACGATCCGTACGTCCATACCGAGCAGGGCTCCGGTGACCAGGTAGGAGTTGCCCATGTTGAAGCGGGCGTCGCCGAGGTAGGCGTAGGCGATCTCCTGGACCGGCTTGCCGCTGTGCTCGGTCATGGTGAGGACGTCGGCCAGCATCTGCGTGGGGTGCCAGTCGTCGGTGAGCCCGTTGTAGACCGGCACGCCCGCATGCGCCGCGAGTTCCTCGACGGCGGCCTGGCTGTCGCCCCGGTACTCGATCGCGTCGAACATCCGGCCGAGGACCCGCGCGGTGTCCTTCACCGACTCCTTGTGGCCCATCTGTGAGCCCGACGGGTCGAGGTACGTCGTCGAAGCACCCTGGTCGGCCGCCGCGACCTCGAACGCGCAGCGCGTGCGCGTCGAGGTCTTCTCGAAGATCAGCGCGATGTTCTTCCCGTTCAGGTACCGCGTCTCGGCCCCGGCCTTCTTGGCCGCCTTCAGCTCGGCGGACAGCGCGATCAGGGCAAGGAACTCCTCCTGGCCGAAGTCCAACTCCTTGAGGAAGTGGCGGCCGGCGAGGGCGGTCGGGACTGTCGCCATGGGGGCGCTCCAGAGGTGCGAGAACAAGACCTTTGGAAGTCTATACGACCAATGACATTTCTATACGGCCGCACGTTCGGGTTCGTATGGCCGCCTGTTCTATACGGCCGCCCGCTCGACCGGACAGCTCATGCACCGCGGCCCGCCCCTCCCCCGCCCCAGCTCGCTACCCGGGATCTCGATCACCTCGATGCCCTGCTTGCGCAGATGCGTGTTGGTGGTGGCGTTGCGCTCGTAGGCGACGACGACACCCGGCTCGACGGCGAGGACGTTGCAGCCGTCGTCCCACTGCTCACGCTCGGCCGCGTGCACGTCCTGGGTCGCGGTCAGGACGCGGATCTCGCTGAGGCCCAGCGCGGCGGCGATCGCGCGGTGCATGTGCTCCGGCGGATGGTCGGTGACCTTCAGCTCCTTGTCGGCGACGCCCGGTTCGATGGTGTACGAGCGGAGCATGCCGAGCCCCGCGTACTGGGTGAAGGTGTCGCCGTCGACCATCGTCATCACGGTGTCGAGGTGCATGAAGGCCCGCCGCTTGGGCATGTCGAGGGCCACGATCGTCTCGGCGGAGCCCGCGGCGAACAGCTTGTGGGCGAGCATCTCGACGGCCTGCGGGGTGGTCCGCTCGCTCATGCCGATGAGGACGGCGCCGTTGCCGATCACCAGGACGTCGCCGCCCTCGATGGTGGACGGGTAGTCGGCCTGTCCCTCGGACCAGACGTGGAACGTTTCGCCACGGAAGAGGGGATGGTGCCGGTAGATCGCCTCGAAGTGCACGGTCTCGCGCTGCCGGGCGGGCCATCTCATCGCGTTGACGGAGACGCCGTCGTAGATCCAGGCGGAGGTGTCGCGGGTGAAGAGGTGATTGGGCAGGGGGGCGAGGAGGAAGTCGTCGAGGTCCATGACATGGAAGCGGACGGAGGTCGGCTCCGGGTGGGCGTCGAGGAACTCGCGCTTGGTCATGCCGCCGACGAGCAGCTCGGCGAGCTCGGCGGCCGGCAGTGACTCGAAGGCGGCCCGGAGGTGATCGGTGGCGAGCACCCCGTACTCCTTCTCGTCGAAGACCCGGTCCAGTACGAGCTTCCGGGCCGCCGGGATGTCCAGGGCCTCGGTGAGCAGATCGCCGAAGAGGTGGACGGCGACACCGCGGTCGCGCAGCACATCGGCGAAGCCGTCGTGTTCGGCGCGCGCCCTGCGCACCCAGAGCACGTCGTCGAAGAGGAGCGCGTCCTTGTTGCTGGGGGTGAGCCTTTTGAGCTCGAGATCCGGCCGGTGCAGGATGACGCGGCGCAGCCGCCCGGCCTCGGAGTCGACATGGAATCCCATGACTCCATCCTGACCATCGACGACCGGGTTCACCCCCTGCTTGACCGTTTCCCTTTTCGTCCTCTTGACGACAAGCAGGCTTGGCGCTTATCGTCTGCATGACGAAAACGAGGGGATCTCATGGCCGACATCACCCGGCGCCTGGGCTGGCGCCATCTGCGGGGCGCGCCGACGGCACACATCCGCCACCACCGCTCCGGCAGGCTCGTGCACGACGGCCCGGGACTGAGCTTCTGGTACCGCTCCCTGACCGCCGCGCTCTCCGAGGTGCCGGTCGACGACCGCGAACTGGCGATGACCTTCCATGCCCGTACGTCCGACTTCCAGGACGTCGCGGTCCAGGCGACGGTCACCTACCGGATCGCCGACCCCGCCCTCGCCGCCGCCCGCCTCGACTTCTCCATCGACCCGGACACCGGTGCCTGGCGCGGCGCTCCGCTGGAGCAGTTGGGCACCCTTATGACGGAGACGGCCCAGCAGCACGCGCTGGACGTCCTCGCCCGTACGTCGCTGTCGTCGGCGCTCGTGGACGGCGTGACGGCGGTGCGCGAACGCGTCGCTGCGGGCCTGGCGGCGGAACCCCGGCTGCCGGCCACGGGCATCGAGGTGGTCGCCGTACGCGTGGTGGCCCTGCGTCCGGAGCCGGAGGTGGAGCGGGCCCTGCGCACCCCCGCCCGTGAGCAGATCCAGCAGGACGCCGACCGGGCGACGTACGAACGGCGTGCCGTGGCCGTCGAGCGGGAGCGGGCGATCGCCGAGAACGAGCTGGACAGCCGGATCGAACTCGCCCGCCGCGAGGAGCAGTTGGTCGACCAGCGCGGTACGAACGCCCGCCGCGAGGCGGAGGAGCAGGCAGCGTCCGACGCGGTACGGGCGCAGGCCGAGGCGGCCCGCACGGTGAAGCTGGCGGAGGCGGAGGCGGCCCGTTCCGTACGGCTGGCCCGCGCCGAGGCCGAGGGCGCCCGCGAGGTCGGTGCGGCGCGGGCCGAGGCACAGTCGGCCTGGCTGCGGGTGCACGCGGAGGTCGACGTGGCGACCCTGCACGCCCTGACCGGCACGCGCCTCGCGGAGAACCTGCCGCACATCGACAGCCTGACCATCTCGCCGGACGTGCTCACGGGGCTGCTCGCCCGGCTCGGCGACGGGGAGCGGGCGTGAGTCTCGCCCCGCGTGCCGTGCTCGTCCATCGCACCACGGAGTACGAGGAGTTGGTGGCCCGGCACGGCACGCACGGCCAGGCCGCATACTTCCTCCGCTCCCGCGGCCGGGACATCGAGGAGATCGCGGACCGGCACCGCCGCACCCGCAGAGCCCTGGCCGAGGTGACCTCCGCGATTCCTCTGACGTGGCGTCAGGCGCAGGTGGAGCGGGCCGACTTGGACCGGTTCCTGTTCGCACCGGAGGACGTGGTGGTCGTGGTCGGTCAGGACGGGCTGGTGGCGAATGCGGCCAAATACCTGTCCGGGCAGCCGGTGTTGGGGTTCGACACGGACCCCGGACGCAACCCGGGTGTCCTGGTCCGCCACCGTCCCGCCGACGCGGCGAAGCTGCTGCCGTCCGCGGCCACGTCCGGCACGGACGAACTCACCATGGTCGAGGCGGTCGCCGACGACACCCAGCGGCTCGTGGCACTGAACGAGATCTACCTGGGCGCCGCCGGACACCAGACCGCCCGCTACCGCCTGGGCCTCGACGACGACCGGGGTGTCGTCGAGGCCCAGGCCTCGTCCGGCGTGATCGTCGGCACCGGAACGGGGGCAACCGGATGGCTCCGCTCGGTGTGGCAGGAGCGAGGCGGGCAACTGCGGTTGCCCGCCCCCTCCGAGGAACGGCTGCTCTGGTTCGTCCGGGAGGCCTGGCCGTCGCCCGCCACCGGGACGTCCCTGGTGGCAGGCGAGCTGTCGGGCCCTGGCCGCCTCCGGGTCACCGTCGAGTCAGAGCGGCTGATCGCGTTCGGGGACGGGATGGAGACCGATGCCCTGGAGCTGACGTGGGGGCAGTCGGTGCGGGTCGGGGTGTGCGGGGAGCGACTGCGGCTCGCGGGCTAGCGCGAGCGCCGGTCACCACCGCGAGCGACCGGCGCAACCCCTGCTCACAGCCGCGGATCCACCGGCTCCGACTCCAGCGCCAGCACCCCGAACACCGCCTCGTGCACCCGCCACAGCGGCTCGCCCTCCGCCAGTCGGTCCAGTGCCTCCAGGCCCAGCGCGTACTCGCGGATCGCGAGGGAGCGCTTGTGGTTGAGGAAGCGGGAGCGGAGACGGGCGAGGTTCTCGGGGCGCGTGTACTCGGGACCGTAGATGATCCGCAGGTACTCACGGCCCCGGCACTTGATGCCGGGCTGCACCAGACGGCCTTGGTCACTGCGCACAACTGCCCCGACCGGCTTGACGACCATGCCCTCGCCGCCGCGTCCGGTCATCTCCAGCCACCAGTCGACGCCCGCCTGCACCGACTCCGGGTCGGCGGTGTCGACGTACAGCCGACGGGTGGTCTGGAGCAGGCCGGTGCTGTCGTGTTCGACGAGGCGGTCGAGCAGGGCGAGCTGCTCGTCGTGCGGCAGGCCCGTGAGGCTGCGGCCCTGCACGGCGAGGATCTGGAACGGGGCCAGGCGGACGCCGTCGAGGCCGTCCGTGGTCCAGCAGTAGCGGCGGTACGACTCCGTGAACGCGGCGGCGTCCGCGGCCCGTTCGCGCTGCCGCGCCAGCAGGTCCGTCACGTCCACGCCCCGCGCCGCCGCACCCTCCAGCGCGGCGAGCGCGCCCGGGAACACCGCCCCGGAGGCGGCGCCCACGGCCGCGTACTGCGACCGCAGCAGCCCGGACGCCTTCAGCGACCACGGCATCAACTCGGCGTCGAGCAGCAGCCAGTCCGTCTCGAGTACGTCCCACAGGCCGGCCTGGGTCACGGCGGCCCGGACCCGGTCCAGGACCGACTCCGTCACCGAACCGTCGTCGAAGAACGGCCGGCCGGTACGGGTGTAAAGGGACCCCGTGGGACCGTCCACCCCGAACCGCTTCCGCGCCGCCTCCGCGTCCCGGCACACCAGCGCCACCGCACGCGAACCCATGTGCTTCTCCTCGCACACGACCCGCGCGACGCCGTCCTCCCGGTACTGCGCGAAGGCCTCCGCCGGGTGCTCCAGGTAGCCCTCGACGTGCGAGGTGGCCGTCGGTGCCATGGTCGGCGGCAGGTACGGCAGCAGCCGCGGGTCGACGGCGAAGCGGCTCATGACCTCCAGAGCCGCGGCCGCGTTCTCCTCGCGGACCGCGACACGGCCCTGGTGCCGGGTCTCGACCACCCTGCGCCCCTGCACGTCGGCAAGGTCGAGCGGCCGTCCGTCGTGTCCGCCGGGCGCCTCGGTCCGCAGCGGCTTGGCCGGCTCGTACCAGACCCGCTCGGCCGGTACGTCGACCAGCTCCCGCTCCGGCCAGCGCAGCGCGGTCAGCTTGCCGCCGAACACGGCGCCGGTGTCGAGGCAGATGGTGTTGTTGAGCCACGTGGCCTCGGGCACGGGAGTGTGGCCGTAGACCACCGCCGCCCGGCCCCGGTAGTCCTCGGCCCACGGGTAGCGCACCGGCAGCCCGAACTCGTCCGTCTCGCCGGTGGTGTCGCCATACAGCGCGTGCGAGCGCACCCGCCCGGAGGTGCGGCCGTGGTACTTCTCCGGCAGTCCGGCGTGGCAGACGACGAGCCGGCCGCCGTCGAGGACGTAGTGGCTGACGAGGCCGTCGATGAACTCCCTTACCTGGGCGAGGAATTCGTCCGACTGGTCCGCCATCTGCTCGATGGTCTCCGCCAGGCCGTGAGTGTGCTGGACCTTGCGGCCCTTGAGGTAGCGGCCGAACTTGTTCTCGTGGTTGCCCGGGACGCACAGCGCGTTCCCGGAGCCGACCATCGACATCACGCGGCGCAGCACTCCCGGGCTGTCCGGGCCGCGGTCGACGAGGTCGCCGACGAAGACGGCTGTGCGGCCGTCGGCGTGGACACCGTCGACATAGCCCAACTTGCCGAGCAGGGACTCCAGTTCGGCGGCGCAGCCGTGGATGTCGCCGATGATGTCGAAGGGGCCGGTGAGGTGGGTCAGGTCGTTGAACCGCTTCTCGGTGACGATCGACGCGGTCTCGACTTCCTCGGCGCCCCGGAGGATGTGCACCTTGCGGAAGCCCTCGCGCTCCAAGTGCCGTAGCGAGCGGCGGAGTTCGCGGGTGTGGCGCTGGATGACCCGGCGGGGCATGTCGGCGCGGTCGCTGCGGGTGGCGTTGCGCTCGGCGCACACGTCCTCGGGCACGTCGAGCACGATGGCTATGGGCAGCACGTCGTACTGCCGGGCCAGCTCGATCAGCTGGCGCCGGGAGTCCGACTGCACGCTGGTCGCGTCGACGACCGTACGGCGGCCCGCGGCGAGGCGCTTGCCCGCGATGTAGTGCAGGACGTCGAAGGCGTCGCGGGTGGCGGACTGGTCGTTCTCGTCGTCGGAGACCAGGCCGCGGCAGAAGTCGGAGGAGATGACCTCGGTGGGCTTGAAGTTCCTGCGGGCGAAGGTGGACTTGCCGGAGCCGGAGGCGCCGATGAGCACCACGAGGGAGAGGTCAGTGACGGGCAGGGTGCGTCCCGTGCGGGTCTCGGTCATGCGGCCTTCGCCTCCTTCTCGGTCACAGTCATGGTGAATACGGCCATCTGCGTGGGCGGTCCCACCTCGGGGTCGTCCGGCCCCACGGGCACGAACTCCACGCCGTACCCATGTCGTTCGGCGACGGCGTCGGCCCAGGTCCGGAACTCCTCGCGCGTCCACTCGAAGCGGTGGTCGCCGTGCCGGACGTGGCCGGCCGGGAGGGACTCCCAGCGGACGTTGTACTCGACGTTCGGCGTGGTCACGAGAACCGTCCGGGGACGGGCGGAGCCGAACACCGCGTACTCCAGGGCGGGCAGCCGGGGCAGGTCGAGGTGCTCGATGACCTCGCTGAGCACGGCGGCGTCGTAGCCCTTGAGGCGGTTGTCGGTGTAGGCGAGCGAGCCCTGGAAGAGCTTGACGCGGGAGGCCTGGCGCTCGCCCATGCGGTCCAGCTTGAGGCGGCGGGAGGCGATGGTGAGCGCCCGCATCGACACGTCGACGCCGACGATCTCGGTGAACCGCGGGTCCTTGAGCAGCGCCTGCACCAACTGGCCCTGCCCGCAGCCGAGATCGAGCACGCGAGCGGCGCCGGACGTGCCGAGCGCCGTGATGATGGCATCCCGGCGCTGCTCGGCGAGCGGGGTCGGCCGCTCCTCCGACTCGGTCTCCGCCTCCACCGCGTTGTCGATCTCCTCGACCTCGGTGTCGTCCGCCTCGGCCAACCGCACCAGCTCCAGCCGCTCCATCGCCTGTCGGGTCAGCGACCAGCGCCGCGACAGATACCGGCTGGTGATCAGCTTCTGCTCCGGGTGCGCGGGCAGCCAGCCCTCACCCGCCCGCAGCAGCTTGTCGACCTCGTCGGGGGAGACCCAGTAGTGCTTGGCGTCGTCGAGCACGGGCAGCAGGACGTACAGGTGGCGCAGGGCCTCGGCGAGGGTGAGGGCCGAGGACTCCAGCACGAGACGGACGTACCGCGAGTCGCCCCACTCGGGGAACTCCACGTCCAGCGCCACGGGTTCGACGGTGACCGTCCACCCGAGCGGCTCGAAGAGACCTCGTACAAGACCGGGGCCGCCGCGGGCGGGCAGCGCGGGCACCTCGATGCGCAACGGGCGGGCCTGCTGCGGGAGTTCGGGTCGTGCGGTGCAGGTGCCCTTCATCGCGCTGGAGAACACACCGCTCAGGGCCACCGCGAGCAGTGAGGAGGCCGCGTACGGGCGGTCGTTCACGTACTGCGCGAGCGCCGCGTCGGGCGCGCCGCCCCGTCCCTTGCCCTTGCCGCGCCGGACCAGCGCCACCGCGTCGACCTCCAGCAGCAGCGCCGCCGTGCAGCGCTCGGCGTCCGCCTCGGGGTAGAGGACGTGCGCCGTGCCGTAGGAGGTGGAGAACGCCTGCGCCTTCTCGGGATGCTTGTGCAGCAGGAAGCCGAGGTCGGTGGCGGGGCGTTCGTCGGTGCCGGTGGTGGTGATCGTCAGGAACACAGGGGCTCAGCCTTGGAATAGTGGTCTGAACTGCGGATACGCCCACCGTACAGAGGGGGCGTCGGCAGCACCCGGGGTTTTTCGCTAACCTCCCAGTCGCCCGGGCGTTCGAGTGGGGGACGACCGATCGCCCACCAGGTCCACAAGCGGAGGCATCACGTGACAGACGCCGGATTACGCGCGACCCCCATCGACACGAGCAAACCCCACTCGGCCCGCATGTACGACTACTTCCTCGGCGGGAAGGACAACTACCCCGTCGACGCGGAGGCGGGCGAACAGGTGATCTCCCTGTTCCCCGCCGTGCGGGAGATGGCGCGGACCAACCGCCGGTTCATGCACCGCGCGTCGCGGCTGCTGGCCGAGCGGGGTGTCCGCCAGTTCCTCGACATCGGGACCGGCATCCCGACCGAGCCGAACCTCCACCAGATCGTGCAGGGGATCGTTCCGGCCGCCCGTGTGGTGTACGCGGACAATGACCCGATCGTCCTGCGGCACGCCGAGGCGCTGCTGCACAGCACACCCGAGGGCAGGACCGCCTACGTCCACGGCGACGTACGGGAACCGGGAAGGATCCTCGCGGCGGCGCGCGAGACCCTCGACTTCACGGAGCCGATCGCGCTGTCCCTCGTGGCGCTGCTGCACCTGGTGGTGGACGAGGACGAACCCGGCCGGATCGTGCGCGAGTTGCTCGAACCGCTCGCGCCCGGAAGCTACTTGACGCTGTCGCACGCCACGGGGGACTTCGACCCGGAGACCTGGCAGCGTGTCGTCGAGGTCTACCGCAAGGGCGGCACTCCCGCGCAGGTGCGCTCACGCGACGAATTCGCCGCCTTCTTCACGGGCCTCGACCTGCCGGCCCCCGGCCTGACGCTCGCCGCGCACTGGCACCCCGAACTCGGCGAGGAACGCGGAGGCGAGGACATACCCCTGTACGTGGGGGTGGCCCGCAAGCCATGAGGCCTCGTCCGGCGGATCGCTCGCCACACGCTCTCCGATCCGCCGGACGACCGTCGCCCGGGACGTCCTACGACAGCTGCGCCTGGACCTCGGAGGAGATCAGGTCCAGGTGGTCCAGGTCGTTGAGGTCGAGGATCTGGAAGTAGAAGCGCCGGGCGCCGGTCTCGGCGTAGCGGCCGATCTTGTCGACGACCTCGGCGGGGGAACCGGCCAGGCCGTTCGTCTTCAGCTCGTCGACCTCGCGGCCGATCGCGGCGGCACGGCGGGCGACCTCCTGGTCGTCCTTGCCGACACAGGCGACGAGGACATTGGAGTAGATGATCTCGTCGGCCTTGCGCCCTGCCTGCTCGGCGGCGGCACGGACCCGGCCGAACTGGCGCTCGCTGTCCTCGACGGAGGCGAACGGAATGTTGAACTCATCGGCGTACCGCGCGGCGAGGCGGGGCGTGCGGGTGGCGCCGTGGCCGCCGATGAGCACGGGGATCTTCGGCTGGGCGGGCTTGGGGAGGGCGGGCGAGTCGGTGAGGTCGTAGTACTTCCCGTGGAAGTCGAAGGTCCGGCCCACCTCCGTGGCCCACAGCCCGGTGACGATCTCCAGCTGCTCTTCGAGGCGGCCGAACTTCTCCTTCGGGAACGGGATGCCGTACGCCTTGTGCTCCTCCTCGGCCCAGCCCGCACCCAGGCCCAGCTCGACCCGTCCACCCGACATCTGATCGACCTGCGCGACCTGGATCGCGAGAACACCGGGCAGCCGGAACGTGGCGGCGGTCATCAGCGTGCCGAGCCGGATTCGCCGTGTCTCCCGGGCCAGACCGGCGAGCGTGATCCAGGCGTCCGTGGGACCCGGGAGGCCATCCCCGGAGCCCATCTTGAGGTAATGGTCGGAACGGAAGAAGGCATCGAACCCAAGATCCTCCGTGGCCTTGGCAACGGCAAGGAGGGTGTCATAGGTGGCGCCCTGCTGGGGCTCGGTAAAAATACGCAGATCCATACACCCATCCTGCACGCTCCGACCCCGGTCAGCCTCAGCGCCCCGAAAGGGGCGCGGGGAACTGCGCGACCAGCCACAACGAACCCGCAGAGGACCGACGGCCGTAACAACACGTCCGCGGAGCTACCCCGCCTCCCTCTCCGGTAACGCCTGCTCCGTCTCCCTGTCCGCCAGTCTGCGGAGCATCTCCCGCACCCGGTCACGAGATTCGTCCGCCGCGTCGATCGCCTCCATGCACTGCCAGTACGTCGCTTCGTCGCCCGCCGAGGACGCGATGCCGACCAGCGCGATACCCACCTCGCCGAGCAGCCCGCCCAGATACATCAACGCCTGCCGGGCATCGCCCAGTTCGGTGAGCTGGGCGGCGCGCAGGTCGGTGTCGGGGACATCCGGGCGGTCCAGGACACCGCAGCCTCTGCCCGCGAGTTCGGTCAACCCCAGTGCCTCGCCCCGTAGTTCGGGTGGACCGGCGACCGCGAGGCGGCTGCCTATCGCCTGCGCGAGGGCCTGTGCCTGCCACGCTTCCGCCATGGTCTGTGGCGCCTCGCCGCTCCCCGCGAGCGCGCGCCTGCTCGTCACGATGAGCCGCACCGCGTCCATGCGCTGCCCCAGTCTGTCCCGACGCGCTCGTCGCGCGTTCGTCCGAACTCCGCTGTCCACTACCCAGAGTGAGGTCCAATGGGACAAAAAGCCAGAGGAAGACGGAAATCTTCGGACAACAAATCGGATTCGGGAGGGTTTTTAACTACGGAGAGTGAACATGGAGCCGCCAACTCCCCTCGCCTCTCCTACTCGTCCCGCTCCCCCGCCGCCGGAAACCTCCGCTCGTTCCGGTCGATCTTCGCGTCCAGCGCGGCCAGCGGGTCGATGCCGAGGACCTCGCAGAGCTGCAGCAGATAGGCGAGCACATCGGCGACCTCGTCGGTGACCCGGTGCGCTGTGCCGGGGTCGTCCATGACGCGGGACGACTCCTCGGGCGTCAACCACTGGAAGATCTCGACGAGTTCGGAGGCCTCCACGCTGAGCGCGGCGACGAGGTTCTTGGGGGTGTGGTACGGCTGCCAGTTCCGCGCCGCGGCGAACTCGGCCAGCCTGCGCTGCAGTTTCGCCAGGTCCAGGTCGTCAGTCACGCGTCAAGGTGTACCACCGTGACGCCGTCCGTCCCCGCGGCCCAGGACGCGTCGCTCACCGCGCCGACGAGGCGGATGTGCCCGCGCTCGCACATCCGCGTCGCCAGCCGCAGCAGTCCGTCGCGCTGCCGAGGGTCCAGGGAGCGGTCGAGCCCGTCGGCGAGGACGGTGAGCGTCTGCAGGGCGGCGGGCACCTCCCCGGCCGGGTCGACCTCGAGGACACCGGGCCCGGTGAGCAGGACCAGTGTCAGCGCGAAGTGCCTCAACTCGCCGTCGCCGAGCCGTTCGAGGGCGGTGCGCGGGCCGTCGCCCCGGTCGAGTACGGCGCGGACCGTGCCGTCGCCGAGAGGTTCGGCGAGGACGTCCGCGACGGGCCCGGCGCATCCGGCGCGCACCGCCGCGACGAGCTGCGCGTGCCGCCGGCCGCACTCGGTGCGGGTGCGCCACAGGACGTCGGCGAGGTTGTCGCAGCCGCCGAGGAGCCGGCCGGAGCCGAGCGGCACAGGCCCGCGCATACGGTCGGGCCGTGGGTCGCAGGCGAAGACGGAGCGCAGGGCGACGACCATCTGTTCGGCGGCGGCGAGGACGCGCCGCTGCCCGTCCGTCTTGCCGGCCACCCGCAGCGGCAGCAGCGCGGTCCCGAGCCGGTCGTCCGGCAGCGGGGCGCGGGTGACGGGCGCCGATCCGGCGGTGTGCCAGGCGGCCTGCACGGCACGGCGCCCGGGGTCGCGCAGGGCGGTCTCCAGGAGGACGAGTCCCTCGGCGCTCAACCGCTCGCCCACGATGCGCAGTTCGGGCTCGGCCTGGACGGCGACGTCGAGTCGGACCGGACCCTCGGGCCCGTCGGCGGTGCAGCCGATCCGGAAGCCGCGGCGGCGCTGCGCGTCGGGCCGGGCCCGCTCGGGAACGCAGGCGACCGGATCCGGGAACACTTCACCGAGCTCGGCCCCTCCACCGAGCCGCGCCAGCGCCTCGTACGCCCTGAGCGCACTGCTCTTCCCGCAGCCGCTCCGGCCGGCGAACAGGGTGAGCGGCCCGAGGGGAAACCCGGCCCGCCGATGCCCGGCGAACGCCGACAGCCGCAACTCGGTGACACAGGGCCGGTCGGGTCGGTTCCCGATGGAGGACATAGAGGACGCGGAGGACGCCGAAGACCTGGGAGTCCCCGGCGACGCGGATGACGCGGGCATATCCGGACCGTAGGGCTCCGTCCGTCAGCCGAACCGTTCCGCCCCGTCCTGCTTCCTACGATCGGGGGACCGGCGCGGCCTCAGGGGCCGGCCACGCCTTCCATCAGGCCGCTCACCTCGGTGCCCGGCGGCGTCAGCAGGAACACATTGCGGTCGACGCGATGCATCCCGCTCGCCAGGCCGAAGACGACGCCGGTGCTGAAGTCCAGGACGCGCTTGGCGACTTCGGTCTCCGCTCCGGTCAGGTCGAGCAGCACGGGGATGCCCGCCATCAGCGTCTCGGCGACCTCGCGGGCGTCGCCGAAGACACTCACCCTCAGGACGACGAACCGGCGCCGCGGTTCGGTGTCCGCGTCCGGAAGCGCACGGTGGTCCACCGCGGACGGCCAGGCATCGCGACCACGCAGCGGTACGACCTGGGCGAGCCCTTCCCACTGTTCGTCGGTGACGTCATGACCGTTCACCGGTTCCCCCCGAAGTGACTCGCCTTCAATGCCTGCACCAGCCAATTCTTACGCCACACCACCCGTTCGGCCCAACTGCGACACGGTCCCGACCCGGCACATGACAAGTGTCACTGTGGCTGACTGCGGGGGTGACCGCGCCGGCGTCGGAGTTCGCCGGCGCGGGAATGCCGCCGCGGATGCAGGTGACCTCGGTGCGGCGCTCCGCGGGCCGTCAGGCCGCCGTGCGGACGAAGCGGAGGGTGGCGGCGACCGTCGTGAGGCCGCGGATCATGCCGAGCTGGTTCCAGCCCATGCCGAACTGGCCGCGGTCCACGGAGAGTTCCGCGTCCAGGGTGAGCGAGTCGGCGTCCGAGCCGATCAGGCGGGCGGTGAAGGACTGGGGGCGGCTGATGCCGCGCACGGTCAGCTGACCGACGACGTGGACCTGGTCGCCGTCGCGGAGCTCGGCGCTGCGGACCGCGAAGGTGATCTCGGGGTGGTGGTCGGTGTCGAAGAAGTCGGCGGACCGCAGGTGCGTGTCGCGCTTGGCGTTGCCGGTGTCCAGGGTGGTGGCGTCCAGGGTCACGGTGCCGATGGCCGACCCGTCGGACCGCACCTCGCCCTGGCCGGTGACGGCGCCGAAGGTGCCCTTCACCGTGACCATGCCCCACATCGTCTTGTGCCGGAGGGCGACGGTGGAGGCGGTGGTGTCGAGCTGCCACAGTCCGGTTTCCACGGCGACGGTCATGATCGTTCCCTGCTTTCCTGATACCCGTTGGATGCTTCAAATTTGGATGACCTCACGCTAGTCGACTATCCAAATCTGAACAACCCCTCGTCCAAAAATGGACAACAGGTACACTCGAATCCATGGCCGACTCCGACGCACACCCCGCCGACCTGCCCGAATGCCCCTCCGCGCAGGGTGGCGGACTGCTGCCCTCGGAGCTGCGTGCCTGGATGGTGCTGCTGGCCGCGACGGGCGCCGTCGAGCAGCGGCTGCGGGCCGTGGTCAAGGAGCGGCTGGACGTCTCGCACGACGAGTTCCTGGTCCTGTGCCTGCTGGCCGAGCAGCCCGAGACGGGTCTGCGTATGACCCGGATCGCCGAACTCCTGGGCCGCCCCAAGACCCGGCTCACCTACCAGATCGCCTGCCTCCAGCACGCGGGGCTGGTCTCCCGCCGATCGGTCTGCGGCGACAAGCGCGGCATCGAGGTGACCCTCACGGAGAAGGCCCGCCGTCTGCTGTCGGAGGCCTCCGGCGGCCTCGCCGACACGGTCAAGGAGGCCCTCGCCCAGTTCATGGGGACCGACCAGCGGGAGGCCATGTGTGGTCTGGTGCCCGACCTCGTCGAGGAGCCGGAGGGGCGCTGACGCCCCGGTTGTCCCGAGGAGCCCGGGGTACCCGGCTGCCGACCGCAGCCGAAGGAGCGCTCCATGGCCGTGTCCGACCTGCCCGCACCCGTCACCCGCCGAGGCACCGCGCCGCCGGTCGACGGCGGTGGCCTGGAGGTGGCGCTGCGCGCACGCGTCGACGGGGAGGTGCGGTTCGACGCCGGGAGCCGGGCAGCGTACTCGACCGACGCCTCCAACTTCCGGCAGACCCCGATCGGCGTGGTCGTCCCCCGTACCCCCGAAGCGGCCGTGGAAGCGGTCGCCGTCGCGCGCGAGTACGACGCACCCGTGCTGTCCCGGGGCGGCGGGACGAGCCTCGCCGGGCAGTGCACCAACACGGCCGTAGTCATCGACTGGTCGAAGTACTGCAACCGCCTGGAGTCCGTGGACACCGACGCCCGCACCTGCGTCGTCCAGCCCGGCATCGTGCTCGACGACCTCAACCGGCAACTCGCGGACACCGGGCTGCGCTTCGGACCCGAACCCGCCACCCACATGAACTGCACGATCGGCGGCATGATCGGCAACAACTCCTGCGGCGCCACCGCCCAGGCCACCGGCAAGGTGGTCGACAACGTCGCTCGCCTGGAGGTGCTCCTCTACGACGGCACCCGCTTCTGGTGCGGCCCGACCGGCGACGAGGAGTACGCCGAGATCGAGCGGCACGGTGACCTCCGCTCGGCGGTCTACCGGCGGTTGCGCGCCCTGCGCGACACCTACGCCGACGAGATCCGTCACCGCTTCCCCGACATCCCGCGCCGCGTCTCCGGCTACAACCTCGACTCACTGCTGCCGGAGCACGGTTTCGACGTCGCCGGACTGCTGGTCGGCAGCGAGTCCACGCTCGTCACCGTGGTGCGGGCGGAACTGAAGCTGGTGCCCGTGGTGAAGGAACGGACGCTGGTCGTGCTCGGCTTCCCGAGCGTCGAGCGGGCCGCCGACTCGGTACCGGAGATCCTGCCGTACGAGCCGATGGCGCTGGAGGGCGTCGACTCGAAGCTCATCCGCGACGAGCAGCTCAAGCACCTCAATCCCCAGGCGATCTCCGAACTCCCCGAAGGCAAGGCCTACTTGATGGCCGAGTTCGGGGGCGACACGCTCGAGGAGTCGGACCGGCGGGCGCACCGCATGCTGGCCGCGCTGCACGAGAGCGAGCACGACCCCGAGGTCGCGTTCGTGGACGACCCGGACCGCGAGGAGGAGCTGTGGCAGGTCCGCGAGGCCGGGCTCGGCGCCACCGCGCACGTCCCGCACCGGCCCGACACCTTCGAGGGCTGGGAGGACTCCGCCGTACCGCCCGAACGGCTCGGTGACTATCTGCGCCGGCTGCAGGACCTGTTCGAGGAGTTCGGCTACCGCAGCGACACCGGGCCCAGCCTCTACGGCCACTTCGGGCAGGGCTGTGTGCACACCCGGATCCCCTTCGACCTGTACTCCGCCGACGGTGTGGCCGCCTACCGGCGCTTCATGGAACGGGCGGCCGATCTGGTCACCGAGTTCGGCGGGTCCTTCTCCGGTGAGCACGGGGACGGACAGAGCCGGGGCGAGCTGCTGGCGCGGATGTTCGGGGAGGAGCTGGTCGAGGCGTTCGGCCGGCTCAAGGCCGTCTTCGACCCGCGGGACCGGATGAACCCCGGCAAGGTCGTGGCGCCGTACGGGCTCGACGAGCATCTGCGCCTCGGCGGCGACTGGGCGCCGTACGACCCGCGCGATCTGCACTTCCGTTTCCCGGACGACGGCGGGTCGTTCGCCGAGGCCGCGAACCGGTGCGTGGGCGTCGGCAAGTGCCGCCAACTCACCAACAAGGGCGGCGCGGTGATGTGCCCCTCCTACCAAGTCACCCTGGAGGAGGAGCACTCCACGCGCGGCCGGGCCCGGCTGCTGTTCGAGATGCTCGACGGGCACGGCGACGGCGCGATCCGGGACCGCTGGCGGTCGGAGGCGGTGAAGGACGCCCTCGATCTGTGTCTGGCGTGCAAGGGGTGCAAGAGCGACTGCCCGGCCGACGTCGACATGGCCACGTACAAGGCGGAGTTCCTCGCCCACCACTACGCCCGCCGGCCCTGGCGCAGGCCACGCTCCGACCTGACCATGGGCTGGCTGCCGGTCGCCGCGCAGGCGGTGGGCCGCGCGCGGCTGGGGCCGCTGGTCAACGCCTTCACGCACCTGCCGCCGCTGTCGAAGGCGGCCGTGGCGCTCGCGGGGGTCGAGGAGCGGGAGCTGCCACGGTTCGCCGGCCGCACGCTGCGGCAGTGGTTCACCCGGCACAGGCCGTACGGCGACGGGGCGCGCGGGACGGTCCTGCTGTGGCCGGACACCTTCACCAACTTCTTCCACCCGCACGTCGGTCGGGCCGCCGTCCGGCTGCTGGAGCACGCCGGCTGGCGGGTCGAGCTGCCCGGCGAACCGATGTGCTGCGGGCTGACCTGGATCTCCACCGGGCAACTCGGCGTCGCCGAACGGGTACTCGCGCGGACCGTCCGCCGCCTCGCCGGGCATGTCCGCGACGGCGGTCTGGTCGTCGGTCTCGAACCGAGCTGCACGGCCGTGTTCCGCTCGGACGCGGCCGAGCTGTTCCCCGGTGACCGGGATGTACGGAGGCTGCGCGACCAGACCGTGACGCTGGCCGAACTGCTCACCGAGCACTCCCCCGGCTACGAGCCCCCGCGACTGCCCGGCCGGGAAGCACTGGTCCAGGTGCACTGCCATCAGCATGCGGTGCTGGGCTGGGACGCCGACCGGGACTTGCTCGGCCGGGCGGGGGTCGAGGCCGAGCGACTGGTGTCCGGGTGCTGCGGACTGGCCGGCAACTTCGGGTTCGAGCGGGGGCACTTGGAGGTGAGCAAGGCCTGCGCGGAACGGGTGTTGCTGCCGCGGTTGCGGGAGTCGGGTGCGGGTGTGGCTGTTCTGGCGGATGGGTTCAGTTGCCGTACGCAGATCCATGAGCTGGACAGTGGGGGGCATGAGGGGGTGCACCTGGCGGAGTTGCTGGCGTCGGGGCTGCCCCGTAGGTGACACGGCATCCCGCATGGCACCCCACATGGCACCCCTCTCAGGGGCTCTGCTCGAAGTGGCTCGGCCGGCCATCGCGCCGCACAAGGCGCCCCTCCCGCGCGGCGCGGGCGCGCGGCATGAGAGTCCATGTGCCATCGGCCCGGAGCAGCGCGGCCGAGTGCCAGGGCGTCGTCCATGCGTCCGGTGCGTCGAGCAGCCGGATGCCGAACTTGGCGGCACCGGTCGACTGGGGGTGGATGGACAGGCGTACGGCGCCGGGGTGGTGCTCGGCGATCAGATCGCCCCAGGCGCGGCTGCGTTGGATGACGCCGTAGGCACGCCGTCGGCATTCACGCTGGAGGGCGGAACGGGTACCGGAGAAGTCGGCCGTGTCCTCGACGAGGAACCGGGTGATGCCCCGGTAGAGGGACAGGGCGTGGTCGTCGGAACGGACCTCGGCGCGCAGGGCGTCCACCGTGGGGGCGTAGCGCTCGTGGACGTGGGCGCGTTTCGTGTCGTACGGCAGGTCGCCGAGGATGTCCCGGAGATCGAACACCGACAGTCTCTCCAGGCCCAACTGGGCTATCAGGCGGCGGAGTTCGTCGGCGTACGCGTCGATGTGCTCGTCCTGGACGCGGATCAGGTCGCCGAAGACATGGCCGTCGGAGCAGATGGTGACGCGGGCACCGGGTGGGTGGACGCGCTCCACCTCCTCGCAGAGTGCGTCCAGGAAGCGGAGGGAGAGGCGTTCGCCCTGGTCGGGGAGGTGGCCGAGGACCTTGGCGGGGTTGGGGGACTTGCAGGGGAAGCCGGGGAGGGTGAAGCGGACGGGTGCGCCGGCTCGTACGAAGGCGTCGATCCGGCGCAGTTGGTGGGGGAACGCCTCGGCGGGGGCGGTGCGGGTGGCGTCCGTGGTGCGGTGGTGCGGGAGCAGCAGGCGCAGAATCGACGCGCTCGTGGTGAGCGTGTCCGGCGCGGTCGTCGACGGCATGGGGTGGGGTCTCCTCGGGAGGTCGTCAGACGCGGCGGTCGTAGCCCACGGGCAGGTGGTTGGTGCCGCGGCCGAGGACCGCCGGGATCCACTCGATCTCGTCGTCCGGGACGGCGAGGCGCAGGCCCGGGAGCCGGGCGAGCAACGTGCCCAGGGCGACCTGGAGTTCGGTGCGGGCGAGGGCCGCGCCGGGGCAGAAGTGGATGCCGTGGCCGAAGGCCAGGTGCGGGTTGGGTGAGCGGTCCAGGTCGAGGGTGTCGGGGGCCTCGAAGCGGCGCGGGTCGCGGTTGGCGGCGCACAGGGAGACGATCACCGAGTCGCCGGCCGGGATGCGGGTGCCGTGCAGATCGCTGTCCTCGGCGAAGAAACGCCAGGTGGTCAGCTCGAAGGCGCTGTCGTACCGCAGAAGTTCCTCTACCGCGCGCGGGAGCAGGGCCGGGTCGTCGCGGAGGCGGGCCAGTTGAGCGGGGTGGCGGAACAGGGCGATCAGGGCCGTGGTGATCTGGTTCGTCACCGGTTCCTGACCCGCCACCAGCAGCTGGAAGATCATGGAGTCCAGCTCTTCCTGGGACAGTTCGCGGTGGTCGCGGGCCACGACCAGACGGCTGAGCAGATCGTCGTTCCCGTGCGCGCGCTTGTGGGCGACGATCTCGGCGATATAGCTCTGCAGCCCGTGCAGCCGGGCCTCGTACACCGGCCGCCCCGGATCTGCCGGACCGACCGGCTGGACGACCTTGCCCCAGTCGCGGTCGAAGCGTTCCGCCAGCTCGGCGGGGAGGCCGATGACCTCGGCGACGACCCGGAAGGGGAAGTGGGCGGCGAATCCGGCGACGAGGTCGGCGGGTCCGGTCTCCGGCAGCCGGTCGATCAGGGCGTCCGCCAACTCCTGGAAACGCGGGCGCAGTTGCTCGACACGGCGCGGGGTGAACGCGTCCGTGACATGGCGCCGCATATGGGTGTGCTTCGGTGGGTCCTGGTGCAGGAGGTGCACCTGGAGCTGGGAGTGCTGCGGCTCCGGCATGATCGAGGCGCGGGCACGCCAGCGGTCGTTGCCGCGGTCGTGGTTCTTGCCGAGCCGGTCGTCGTTGAGGGCGGCGTGTGCGGCGTCGTAACCGGTGACGAGCCAGGCCTGGACGCCGCTGGGGAAGAGCACCGGGTGCACCGGGCCGTCCTCGCGCAGACGCTCGTAGAGCGGATAAGGGTTGCTCTTGTAGGGGCAGCCCATGAGCGGGACGGGTTCGGAGAGCGGTTCCTGGACTGTCATCAGGTGGTTCCTCAAGGTCCTCAGAGGGCGAGTTCGGGGCGGTAGTGGTCCAGCCACAGGGCCAGGTCGACGACGCGTTCGAGACGGAGGCGGTGGCCCCACTCCAGGCGGTCGGGCGGGGTGTCGAGGCAGGGTTTGATACGGGTCTCGTCGGCCAGCTCGCGGACCGACGGCAGGACATCGCGGGCCATGTTCTGGAGGCCTCGGTTGTAGTCGGGGTGGTGGGTGGCCGGGTAGTGGTTCTTGGGCCGGAGGAGTACCGAGCCGGGCGCCAGGCCCTCCCCCGCGGCCCGCAGCAGGCTCTTCTCCCGGCCGTCGAAGCTCTTCAGCGCCCACGGGACGGAGTAGGCGTACTCGACGAGCCGGTGATCGCAGTACGGCACCCGCACCTCCAGCCCCTGCGCCATGCTCAACCGGTCCTTGCGGTGCAGGAGTTGGCGCAGCCAGCGGGTCAGGGACAGATGCTGCATCTCGCGCTGCCGGTGCTCGGTCTCCGTCTCGCCCTCGATGTGCGGTACGGCGGCGAGCGCGTCGCGGTAGGTGTCCGCGCGGAACTCGCGCACGTTCAAGGCGAGTTCGGGGTTGAGCGGCATCGCGGCCTCGTCGCCCGTGACCAGCAGCCAGGGGAAGGTGGACGCGGCCAGCGCCTTTGGGTTGTGGAACCACGGGTAGCCGCCGAACACCTCGTCCGCCGCCTCGCCGGACAGCGCGACGGTCGAGTGCCGCCGTATCTCCCCGAACAGCAGATACAGCGAGGTGTCCATGTCGCCCACCCCGATGGGCGAGTCCCTGGCCACGACGACCGCCTTCCGGTGCTCGGGATCGAGCAGGGCGTGCGGATCCAGGACGACGGTGGAGTGGTCGGTGCCGATGAAGGCGCCCGCCTCGGTGGCGTACGGGGTGTCGTGACCGGTTCTGAGCACATCGCCCGTGAACTGCTCGGCCTGGTCGCTGTAGTCGACGGCGTACGACCGGATCCGGGCGTCCTGACCTTCGCGCAGCCGGAGTTCGTCGGCGAGCAGGGCGGTCAGGACGGTGGAGTCGATACCGCCGGAGAGGAGCGAGCACAGGGGGACGTCGGCTTCGAGCTGGCCGCGCGCCGCAGTGCTCACCAGGTCGTGGACGCGGGCGACGGTCTCGTCCCGGCCTTGGGTGTGCCCTCGGGCCTCCAACTGCCAGTAGCGGCGCTCCCGTACGCCGTCCCGGTCCAGGACCAGCACCCCGCCGGGCTCGACCTCCCGGACGCCGGACCAGATGGTCGGCCCCGTGTTGAACAGCAGGCTGTACGCCTCCCGCAGCCCGTCCGCGTCCACCCGCGGGCGGATCTCCGGGTGCGCGAACAGCGCCTTGGGCTCGGAGGCGAAGGCCAGTCCGCCGTCGATGCGCGCCCAGAACAGCGGTTTGACGCCGAGCCGGTCGCGCACCAGCAGCAGCCGCTGCGCCCGTTCGTCCCAGACGGCGAAGGCGAACATGCCGTCCAGATGCTCGGCGACGTCCTCGCCCCATTCGGCGTAGGCACGCAGGACGACCTCGGTGTCGCTGCGGGTGCGGAACTCGTGGCCCAACGTCCGCAGCTGGCCCCGGAGTTCGTGGTGGTTGTAGACCTCGCCGCTGTAACTGAGCACGGATGTGGGCTCGTCGGCGCGGTCGGTCATCGGCTGACGGCCGCCTTCGATATCGATGACGGCGAGCCGGCGGTGGCCGATCGCCGCGCGCTCACCGAACCAGACGCCGCCCGCGTCCGGGCCGCGCGGGGCGAGGGTGGCGGTCATGGCTTCGATGACGGGGGCTCGGTTGCGGGCGTCGGTGTGGAAGGACGCCCAGCCGGTGATTCCGCACATGGGGGCTACTCCTGGGTGAGGGGTGTGGCGGCGGTCTGCCGCGGGGGTCGCGCGAGCAGGGGTACGGCGAGACAGGCGGCGGTCGCGGCGAGCGCGAGGCCCGCCCGGGCGCCGTCGCCTCCGGGTCCGGCGAATCCCCAGGCGGCCGTGGCCAGGGCCGGGCCGAGCGTGAAGCCGAGGCTGCGGGCGAGTTGCACGGCGGAACCGGCGGTGGACGCGCGGTCCGGCGGGGCGGCGCCCATGACGAGGGCCTGGGTCGGGCCGCCGTTCAGGCCCATGCCGATGCCCGCGAGCGCCAGCCGCCAGGCGAGGTCGGGCGGCGACCAGCCGTCGCCGAGCGGGACGAGCAGGAGGAGACCGGCGGCGGTCAGCGCGGCGCCGGCAACGGCAACCGGGCGTGCACCATGCCGGTCGGCGAGGCGTCCGCCGACGGGTCCGGCCAGACCCATGCCGAGTGGGAAGGCGAGTACGGTCAGGCCGGTCGTCGTGGCGCTGACGCCGTCCTCGCGTTGGAGGTGCAGGGCGACGACGTAGTGCATGGCGGCGAATCCGGCGGCGAGGGCGAGCACCGCGCTGTGGGCCCGGAGCAGTCCCGGGACGTGCAGTACGCCGGTGAGGGGACGGGCGCCCGGTCCGCGCAGCCACCGCCACAAGGGCGGTACGGCGGCGAGCGCGAGCCACCAGGTGCCGAGGGTCAGCGACAGCAGCAGGAGCGTGACCCCGCTCGCCACCAGCCCCGCATCCGCAAGCGACCGCCGGTCGGGTTTCGTGAGCCCGCCGTCCCGTGGCATCGCACGCCACGCCACCGCCAACGCCAGGACGCAGAACGGGACCTTGACCAGGAAGATCGCCTGCCAGCCCCAGTGATCGAGGAGCAGTCCGCCCACCGCCGGCCCCGTCACCGCACCGAGCGGGCCGAGGGTCGCGGGCACGCTCATTGCCCGTCCGCGCAGTTGCGGCCGTACAGATCGGATCGCCAGCACCGGCATCAGCACGAACAACACCGCGGCACACGCGCCCTGGACGACCCGGGCGGCGATGAGCCAGCCCGCTGAGGGCGCGGCGGCCGCGAAGGCGCTGCACAGGGCGAAGCCGGTGGTCGCGGTGAGCAGCGCGGGCCTCAGGCCCACGCCGTCCAGCCACCGTCCGACCGGCAACAGCAGTGCCACGACGGGCAGTTGATAGCCCAGTACGGCCCACTGCGCGGTCGCCGCCGACACGTCCAGACCGTCGGCGATGTCCACCAGCGCCACGTTGACGATGTTCATGTCGAGCATCGCCACGAAGGACAGGAGGCCCGCGACGGCGACCAGCGGCCACCGGTCCTCGCGTATGCGACCGGGCTGTGAGTCAGACACCGTCTTCCGTCCCTCGTCTCGTGGGCGGGCTGCCGTTCGGTTCGGCAGCCTCGTCCCACAAGTCGGGAGGAAACGGTGGTTAGTTCCCGTACGTGTCCAAAACTCTCGCCGCGCTGTCCTCGGACGCCCGATGGTCGAAGGCGATCAGCGGGTCGCCGGTGAGGGGGTGGTCGACCACCGCCGCCCGTACGCCGAACACCTCCGCCATGAGCGCGGGGGTGAGCACGTCGCGGGGCGGGCCGGAGGCGACCACTTCACCGGCGTGCAGGACGTGCAGGCGGTCGCAGACCGAGGCGGCGGCGTTGAGGTCGTGCAGGGACACCAGGGTCGTACGGCGGCGCTCGCGTAGGAGGGTGAGGAGTTCGACCTGGTGGCGGATGTCGAGGTGGTTGGTCGGCTCGTCCAGGACCAGGACGTCGGGGTTCTGCGCGAACGCGCGGGCGAGCAGGACGCGTTGGCGTTCGCCGCCGGAGAGGGCGGTGAACCGGCGCTCGGCGGCCTGCGCCATGCCGACGTCGGACAGCGCCTGCGCCACGATGTCCCGGTCGGTGGCGTCCTCACCCGCGAACGCCCGCTTGTACGGGGTACGGCCCATGGCGACGACCTCGCGGACCGTCAGCTCGAAGTCGCCGCCGCGTTCCTGTGGGAGGGCGGCGATATGTTGGGCCGACCCGATCGCGGTGAGCGTGCGCAGGTCGGTGCCGTCGAGCAGGACCCGGCCGGCGGTGGGCTTCAGATGCCGGTAGACCGTGCGCAGGAGCGTGGACTTGCCGCTGCCGTTCGGGCCGACGAGGCCGGTGATCTCGCCCTCGGCGGCGACGAGATGGGCGCCGGAGACCACCGTACGGCCCGCGTAGGCGACGTGCAGGTCTTCGATGTCGATCCTCAACTGCCGCTCCCCCGCTGACGATCCCTTGCGTTCGTTCTCAACTGCCGCTCTCCAGACGCCGGTCGAGCAGGTACAAGAGGGCCGGTGCGCCGAGCAGTGAGGTGACCACGCCGACCGGCAGCTCCTGTGTGTCCATCGCGACCCGGCACACGATGTCGACCACCACGAGGAGCAGCGCGCCGAACAGGGCGGAGACCGGGAGGAGCCGGCGGTGGTCGCCGCCGACGAGGAGGCGGCAGGCGTGCGGCACCATCAGGGCGACGAAGGCGATCGCGCCGGAGACGGCGACGAGGACGCCGGTGAGGACGCTGGTCACGGTGAACAGCTCGCGGCGCAGACGGGTGACGTCGACGCCGAGCCCGGCCGCCGTCTCGTCGCCCATCAGCAGCGCGTTCAGGCCACGGGCCCGCCCCTGAAGGCACACCAGGGCCACCGGCACCGCGATGGCGGGCACCGCCAGCAGCTGCCAACTCGCCCCGCTGAGGCTGCCCATGAGCCAGAACAGCACGCTGTGGGTCTGCTGCTCGTCCCCGGCCTGGAGGACGAGGTAGCTGGTGAAGCCGGACAGGAACTGCCCGACCGCCACCCCGGCCAGCACCAGCCGCAGCGGCGCGAATCCCCCGCCGCGCCGGGCCACCGTCCACACCAGGGCGAAGGTGGCAAGCGCGCCGACGAAGGCCGCGCCGGACAGCCCGAGTCCGAGCGCTCCGCCGGCGCTGACGCCGAGCACGATCGCGGCGACGGCTCCGAGCGAGGCTCCGTTGGAGATGCCCAGCAGATAGGGGTCGGCCAGTGGATTGCGTACGAGCGCCTGGACCGCCGTGCCGACGATGCCGAGCCCGGCACCGACGAGCGCGGCCAACAGGGCGCGCGGAACGCGCAGTTGCCACACGATCAGGTCGTCGGTGCCCGGGCGGGCTGCCTCGCCGGACAGCCGCCGCCCGACGACCGCCCACACTTCGGCGGGCGGGATGGAGGTCGAGCCCCAGGACACGGCCACCGTGAGCGCGAGGAGCAGGGTGACACCCAGCACGGCGGCCAGGGGCCCGGCCGGAACGCGGCCCCGTGTCCCGGGTTCCGCGGTCCGGCGCAACAGCGCGGACGACACGGCTAGTCGACCTTGCCGGGGTGGACGGCCCGGGCGATCCGCTCCACCGTGTCGGCGTTCTCCACCCCGGCGATGGTGGTCTGCTCGGAACCGATGCGCAGGAAGTGGTCTTCCTTGACGGCTGTCAGGCCCTTGGTGGCCGAGTTTGCCTTGAGCCACTTCTCGGCCTCGTCGAAAGCCTTCTCGTTGGCGGCGGCGCTGCCCCGGTCGCGGACCCCCAGCTGGATCCAGTCGGGGTTCTTCGCGATGACGTCCTCCCAGCCGACCTGCTTGAAGTCGCCGTCGCAGTCGCCGAAGGCGTTGCGGGCACCGGCGAGCGTGATCACCGCGTGGGCGACCTGGCGGTTGCAGACGACGAAGGGCTGCTTGGTGCCGGCGTCGTAGTCGAAGAAGAAGTACGTCGGCCGATCACTCTCGGGCGTATCACCGACCGCCTTCTGGACGGCGTCCACCTTGTCCTTCATCCCGGCGACGAGTTTCTTCGCCTCGGCGCTCGTGCCGGTGACCCGGCCGAGCGAGGTGATGTCGTCCTCGACGGCGGTCAGGTCCGTGACCGGGCCCTTGGCCTCGGCGGCGCAGGCGGTGGACTTCAGGTAGATGTGCTTGATCCCGGCCGCCTTGAACTCCTCCTCCGTCGGCGCGTCGCCCATACCGCCGCCCATGCCGTCCATGGAGGCGAAGGTGTCGATGTAGACGTCCGCGCCGGAGCCGAGCAGCTTCTCCTTCGGGATGACGGTGTCGCTGAGCACCGGCACCTGCTGCGCCCGCGTGTCGAGCGCGGCGGGCAGCGTGCCCTTGCCGGGCGGGAAACCGGTTCCGATCACTTTGTCGCCGGCGCCGAGCCGGAGCAGCAGCTCCAGGCTGGAGGCGTTGCTGGTGACGATCTTCTCCGGGGCGGCGGAGAACGTGGTCTTCGCGCCCATGCAGTCGGTGACGGTCACGGGCTGGGCACCCGCCCCGCTCCCGCCGGCCGAGTCCGTCTCCGCATCGCCGCAGCCTGCCAGGAGCAGGCCGCCGAGCACGGCGGCGGCCGTACCGCACCTCACACGAGAACGCATCGAACTTCTCCCCGATCCACGATCCACTTGCTACGGGGGCGACTGTCCGTCACCCGGTGCAGTAGTCGGGGTCAGGGGCGGATGAGTTCCCGGGGGTCGGTGGCGAGACCTCGCCACCGACCCCCGTTCCCGTGGCCTACGCCGCCACCAACGCGGCGTGCTCCGCCCGCGGCAACGGCTCCTCCGCCTCCGCCAGCAGATCCATCAGCGTCGCCCGCGCGCGAGCGACCCGCGAACGGACCGTCCCCACGGGACAGTCGCTCACCTCGGCCGCCTCCGCGTACGGCAGCCCGAGCAGCTGGGTGAGGATGAACGCCTCCCGGCGCTCGTCCGGCAGCCCCGCCAGCAGGTCGAGCAGCGCGATGCCGTCGTCGAACCCGGGCAGGTCCTGCGGCTGGGCCAGCTCGATCGCCAGCTGCCAGTCCGGTACGTCGGACAGGCGGGGCCGGGCGGCGGCGTACCGGTAGCGGTCGATCACCGCGCGCCGGGCGATGGACAGCAGCCAGGAGCGGGCCGACGAACGGCCCTCGAACCGGTGCAGGCTGCCGAGCGCCCGCAGGAACGTGTCCTGCGCCAGGTCGTCGACCGCCTGGGGATCGGCGCAGAGATGGGCGACATACCGCAGGACGTCGCGGTGCAGCGCGCGGACGAACTGCTCGACGGCGTCCGGGTCTCCGCCGCGGGCGGCGAGCGCCCAGGCGGTTATCGAGTCGTCGAGGGTTGCCTGGTCGATGACTTCCGTCTGACTAATTACTTCCCTTCTGCCGTTTTTGTCGCACTGGAGAGGCAGGGCAGGAGTGATCACCTGGTGTCCTTCTCGGTCATCCAGAATCGGACCGACGGCGCACGCGTGGGTGCGGCGGCCCGGTCAGTGGGGAGACGGCCGTACGACGCCTTTACGACGCCTCTTACGACGCCTTCATAGACGTACGACCGAAGCCCGAGGCGCGCATGGGCGGCCTCGGGTCACCGGCTGTCTTCAGATGACAGCGGTCCCCAGGGGTGGACCCCGAGAGGTGATCGCGTGGACGAGAAGGAGAAGCCGCGGGGCCCGCTCGGAACGCCGACGGCGCACGACGAGGCGTGGGCGGTGCGGCGGGGTCGGCAGGGCGAGCAGCAGCCGCAGGGGTGCGGCCAGCCGTCCGGCGACGGTGCGCAGGATGCCGAAGGCGGCCCGTTCGCCGTACGCCAGCCACAGTCCGCTCAGGAGCGCGGCGAGCAGGTGGGCGGCGAGCATGCCGAAAGACATGGAGAACACGGAGGACATGGAAGGCATGGAGGACATAGAGGGCATGGAGTGCGAAGCCGTATGCCCCATGTGATCCATGTGGCTCGAGTCCATGTGGGCCGCGCCCATGTCCATGTCCGAGGTCATGGAGGTCGAGCCGCTCACCGACTGCGCGTATGAGAACGCCTGGTGCAGTGCGGTCTGGGCGACGACCACGACCGTCACGACGAGGGCGAGCCCGCGTTCACGGCCCGCCAGGCCCCAGCCGACGACGCCGGTTCCTGCCACACCCGCGGCCAGCGTCCAGGCGGGCACATGGGCGCCGGACATCAGAACGTGGCCCAGGGCGGCGAGCAGCACACAGACGGCCGCGAACACCGCGGCCCGTACTGTGCGAGAACACCACCCTGCTGTCATGGCGCCTCATCCTCGCATCCTGACGTCCACCGTCACGTCTGGGTACGGATATGAACCGTTTCCCCACTCGCCCCAAGGCGTGTGATCCACGCCACGACAACTCCCGGGAACGTACCGGGTTTCGGGGCCGACGTCTGTAGGGCGGGCAGGTCACGAACCCGGCCGGACCACGACCGCGGGAACGTGCACCGGATCGCTGTGCCTGAAGTGCAGGGTGAACGCCACGAGGTCGCCGGTCCGCCAGTCGGCGCCCGCTCGCAGGGTCGCGTCGATGCTCTGCGGCGACATGGACAGCTCGCCGCCCGCGGGCACGGCGGCCGACTCCACGTCCTCGGCGTAGGCCGCCCCACTGCCGGTCATACGGTGGCGGCTGAGTGTGATCTCACCGCGGACGTCGGTCGAGGTGACCCGGACCAGCCGGTCGTCCGCGCCGCCCGAGTTGGAGATGTCGAAGAAGGCCGCGGTGTCCGTGGTGTCGCCGTACGGCAGGAACACGCGCGCGTCCGAGACGCCGACGCGGGGCGGGGCGCCCGCCTTTCCGGCACTCACCCAGACCGTCAGGCCGGCCAGCGCGACGCTGCATGCGGCGACCGGGACGAGGGCGGCGAGCAGGGTCTCGGTGAGGCGACGGCGGGTGGGGTGCCAGGGGTGGTGGGCCGAGGTCATCGCGTACGTTCTCCTGCTCGCGTCGGCTGCCAGGACCGCAGCCGCAGGCTATTCGCCACCACCAGCACCGAGCTGAGCGACATGGCCACGGCGGCGAACATCGGGTTGAGGAGGCCCACCATGGCGAGGGGCAGCGTCACCGCGTTGTAGCCGAAGGCCCAGACGAGGTTGGTGCGGATCGTGCCCAGGGTGCGGCGGGCCAGCCGGATCGCGTCGGCCAGGGCCTCGATGTCACCGCGCACGAGGGTCACGTCCGCCGCCCCGGCGGCCACGTCCGTGCCGCTGCCCATGGCGATGCCGAGGTCGGCTCCGGCGAGCGCGGCGGCGTCGTTCACACCGTCACCGACGACCGCGACGCGGTCACCGCGCGCCCTCAACTCCCGTACGAGATCGGCCTTGTCCTCGGGTGTGCAGCGCGCGTGCACCTCGTCGATGCCCAGGTCAGCGGCGACGGCACGAGCGGACGCCGCCCGGTCGCCGGTCGCCAGGACCGGACGTACGCCCAGACGCCGCAGCCGGTCGACGGCGCGGTAACTGCCGGGGCGCACGACATCCCCGAGTTCGATCAGCGCCTGGTCGACTCCGTCCACCCGCACCAGCACCGGCGTGTGCGCGGCGACCTCCGCAACCGACAGCGCGTCCGCCAGCGGGGTGGACAACTCCCCGTCCGGAGCAAGGACTTCGACGAGCCGCCCGTCGACCCGGCCCCGCACACCGGCCCCCGGCACCGCCCGGAACTCGCTCACCTCGGGCAACACCCCCTCCGGGGCCACATCCGCCCGCGACACGGACAACTCCCCGTCCGGCCCAAGGACTTCAACAAACCGCCCGCCGACCCGCCCCCGCACACCCACCCCCGACACCGCCCGGAACTCGCCCACCTCGGGCAACGCCCCCTCCGGCAGCGCCCTTCGCGCGTACGCGGCGATCGCCCGCCCCAGCGGATGTTCCGAGCCCTGCTCGACCGCGCCGGCCAGGCGCAGCGCGGTCTCGCGGCCGAGGCCGCCCGGCACGGCGGTGATGCGGGCGACGGTCATGTGGCCGGAGGTGAGGGTGCCGGTCTTGTCGAGGATGACGGTGTCGAGGTGCCGCAGCCCCTCCAGGGCCTGCGGTCCGCGGACCAGGACGCCGAGCTGGGCGCCCCGGCCGGTGGCGGCCATCAGTGCGGTCGGTGTCGCCAGGCCGAGGGCGCACGGGCAGGCCACGACGAGTACGGCCACACATGCGGTGACCGCGGCCTGCGGCTCGGCCCCGGCGCCCAGCCAGAAGCCGAGCGTCGTGACGGCGAGCGCGAGCACGACGGGGACGAAGACGCCCGCCACCGCATCCGCCAGCCGCTGCGCCCGCGCCTTGCCCGCCTGAGCCTCTGTCACTAGCCGGGCGATCCGGGCGAGTTGCGTGTCGGCGCCGACCGCGGTGGCCCGGACGAGCAGCAGCCCGCCCGCGTTGACGGCTCCGCCGACGACCGTCGCGCCCGGCACCACATCCTCCGGCTCGCTCTCCCCGGTGACCAGGGACAGGTCCACCGCGGAACCGCCCTCCACCACCTCACCGTCGGTGGCCACCCGCTCCCCGGGCCGCACCACGAAGACCTGGCCGACCCGCAACTCCCCCAGGGGAAGCCGACGTTCACTCCCGTCTTCCCGTACCGCCACGTCCTTGACCGTGAGCGCCGCCAGCGACCGCAGCGCCGCTCCCGTCCCGTGCCGCGCCCGCGCCTCCAGGAAGCGGCCGGCGAGCACGAACAGCGGTACACCGACGGCCGCTTCGAGGTAGACGTGCGCCACGCCGTCGGAGGCGGAGGGCAGCAGACTGAACGGCATCCGCATCCCCGGTTCGCCCGCGCCGCCGAGGAAGAGCGCATACGCCGACCAGGAGAACGATGCCACCACACCGAGCGACACCAGCGTGTCCATGGTCGCCGCCGAGTGCCGCAGCCCGCGTACCGCGCGCGCGTGGAACGGCCACGCACCCCAGACGGCGACCGGCGCGGCCAGCACGAAGCACAGCCACTGCCAGTTGCGGAACTGCAGCGAAGGCACCATCGACAGCACGAGCACCGGCGTCGCGAGCAGCGCGGTGATCACCAACTGCCGTACGTCATCCGGAAGTTCCGCCGCATCCCGAGCAACCCGGCGCTCCTTCGGAGGCTCGGGCAGCGCGGCCGTGTACCCGGCCTTCTCGACGGTCGCGACCAGTTCCTCGGGCCGCACGGACGCCGGATGGCTCACCCGGGCCCGGCCGGTGGCAAGGTTGACGGTCGCGGTGACGCCGTCGAGCTTGGCGAGTTTCTTCTCGACGCGGTTCACACAGGCCGCGCAGGTCATGCCGCCGACGGTCAGGTCGGTGGTCACCAGGGTCGCTTCAGCCACCGTGCCCGCCCCCGCCCCCGTGAGTCGTGCCGTCACCTTCGCCGTCATCGCCGTCGGAAACGGTTCCGGGGTCGTGCATGCCGGGTGCGACCGGCCCGGCGCCCGCGCCGACGGCGTACGACACGGTGAACAGCAGGGCGAGGAGCAGCAGGAAACCACAGAGCGCGGGCGGCGGCAGCTTGCGCAGTGCCGCGCCCGCACCCGCGCCGGTGGGGAGTCGTCGGGAGTCGTCCATCACCTTCAGCAGTCGGGCCCGGCGGGGTCCGAGTTCCCCGCCCGCCCTGTGGCCCGCGTCACTGCGCGCCGGCCGCCTCCCGCTCGATCTGCTCGAACTGCGCACCCATCGCCTCGGCCAGCGCGTTCGCGGCGGACAGCGGACGGACCATGACGGTGAACTCGTCGATGCGGCCGTCCTCGTCGAAGTGCAGGAAGTCGCAGCCCTGGAGCTGCTTTCCGGCCACGGTGGCGGTGAAGACGAACGCGTGATCGCGGCCGTCGGGGTTGGCGATCTCACGGACGTAGGTGAAGTCCTCGAAGACGCGGAGCACGCCGCGCAGGATCGCGGCGGTGATCGCCTTGCCCGGGTAGGGCTTGAAGACGACGGGGCTGGTGAACACGACGTCGTCGGCCAGCAGCGCCTCTACGGCCGCGATGTCACGGTTCTCGACGGCCTTGCGGAACGGGTGCACGAGCATCACCTCACTGTGGACTACTCAACAAGTTGAATAAGCGTATCGGGTAACGCGTATCGGGTACCGGTCCGTAGCTATTGGATTAGCTATGACACACATCGGATTCCTCATTGGATCCCTATGGCAGGCCCCCCTAGGGTGGACGCATGTCAAAAATCCTCTTCGTAGTAACCGGTGTCGACCACTGGACTCTCGCCGACGGCTCCCTGCACCCGACCGGCTTCTGGGCCGAGGAGGCCGTCGCCCCGTACGAGGCGTTCAAGGCCGCCGGTCACGAGATCGTGGTCGCCACGCCCGGCGGCGTCGTGCCGACCGTGGACCGCGCCAGCCTGGCGCCGGAGTTCAACGGCGGTCAGGAGGGCGCCGACCGGGTCGCGGCCGCGCTCGCCTCGATCACCGAGCTTCAGCAGCCGGTCAAGCTGGAGGACGTCCGGCTCGACGATTACGACGCCGTCTTCTACCCGGGCGGTCACGGCCCGATGGAGGACCTCTCCGTCGACGCCACCTCCGGCAAGCTGCTCACCGACACCCTGGACTCCGGCAAGCCGCTCGGCGTCGTCTGCCACGGTCCGGCCGCGCTGCTGGCCGCTGTCCGGGCCGGCGGCGACAACGCCTTCGCGGGTTACCGGGTCGCGGCCTTCACCAACGCCGAGGAGACGCAGTCCGGTTTCGCCGACAAGGCGAAGTGGCTGCTGGAGACGCGTCTTGTGGAGGCCGGCGTGGACGTCCAGGTCGGCGAGCCGTGGGCGCCGTACGTGGTCGTCGACCGCAACCTGGTCACCGGCCAGAACCCGGCCTCCGCCGCCCCGGCCGCCACCGAGCTGCTGAAGAAGCTGGCCTGACCGGGCAGGCCGCGAGCCATAGCGGAGAGCTAGGCTCATCGCCATGAGGCATCAGGATTCCAATGGCTCCCATGAGTCCCATGAGACCCATGGGGCCTATGGGTCCCGCGAACCCCGGGGCCCGGACGGGGCGCCGCACTCCCCCGCGCCGCACTCCCCGCCCCCGCCCCTGGACCTGAACCTCGTCCGCACCTTCCTCGCCGTCTACCGCTCCGGCTCCTTCACCGCCGCCGCCCAGCTGCTCGGTATTTCGCAGCCCACGGTGACCACGCAGGTCAGGGCCCTGGAACGGCAGTCGCGGCGCGAGCTGTTCGCCCGGCTGCCGCGCGGGGTCACGCCGACGCCGTACGCCCATGACCTGGCGACCCGTATCGCGGGCCCGCTCGACGCGCTCCTGGCCGCCGCCGGACACGACCCGGCTCAGACGCCGGCCACCGCTCCGGTCCATCTGGCCGGTCCCGCCGAACTCCTCTGCGTCCGGGTGCTGCCCGCGCTGGCGCCGCTCGTCGCGGACGGCGTGCAGCTGCGGATCACGCCGGGCCTGACCGACCCGCTCCTCGACGAACTGCGGTCCGGCCGCCACGACCTGGTCATCGCGACCACGCGCCCGCGGGGCCGGACGCTGGCCGCGATGCCGCTGCTGGACGAGGAGTTCGTCCTCGTCGCCGCGCCGAGGTGGGCCGAGCATCTCGCCGGCCGCCTCACCAGGGAGGGACCCGGCGTCCTGCACACTGTCCCGCTGATCACGTACGCGGAGGACCTGCCCATCGTCCGCCGCTACTGGCGTCACGTCTTCGAGCAGCGCCTCAACTGCCGTGCCGCCGTGACCATGCCCGACCTGCGCGGTGTCCTGGCGGCGGTCACGGCGGGCGCGGGCTTCACGGTCCTGCCCCGCTACCTCTGCACCGCCGAACTCGCCGACGGCGCACTGGTCCTGCTGCACGAGACGGACGATCCGCCGATCAACACCGGCTATCTCGTCCAGCGCCCGGGGACACCGGAGAATCCGGACGTCGTACGGGTACGGGAGCGGTTGCTGGCGCTGGGGCCCACGTGGTGACTCCCGTCCGGCGTCACCGCAGCGCGCTGGTCACCCGGTAACCGCCGGACGGAATCCGGTAGTCGGCCGCCCCGTCCACGTAACCCAGGTACTTCACCCCGGGCACACGAGCCAGCGGTGTCCGTCCCTCCCGCACCGACTCCGGATCGGCCGTCGGGACGCGCAAGGTCGCCGTCGTGTTGGGCGGGACCACGCAGCGGTGGGTGAACGTCGTCCCCGTGACGGTCCACTCGCTGACGATCTCGCCGTACGGGGAGACGTAAGAGCCCGCCACTCGCGTGACCTTCCCGGTGGGGTCGATGTGCGGCCGCAGGAAGAAGTGGCGGAAGCCGGGGTGGGCCGGGTCCTTGGCGATGCCGGCCATGTCCTCGTACATCCACTCCGCGATGGCGCCGTAGGCGTAGTGGTTGAACGAGTTCATCTCGACCGGGCCGAAGCCGTCCTCCTCGGAGTAGGAGTTCCAGCGCTCCCACACGGTGGTGGCGCCGTTCTTCACCGAGTACAGCCAGGACGGCATGGCGTCCTGGTGGAGCAGTGCGTACGCCAGGTCCGCGCGGCCCGCGGCGGTGAGCACGGGGGCGAGGACGTTGACGCCCAGGAAACCCACGGACAGCGTGTTCTCGGCGTAGTCCACCCGGGCGCTGTCCGGGTGGGCCTGCTTGTACTCCTCCGAGTTGCCGATGTTCTCGGCGAGCAGGGCCACCAGTTCGCGGCGCTGCACGTCCGTGTCGTACAGGCCGAGCTTGAGCGCCCACACCAGCGCGGTCTGGGAGTTGTCCTCCGCCGGGGCCGGTTCGCCCCAGTCCTGCGGCTTGCCGAGGCTGGAGCGGAGCACGAGCCTGCCGGAGGCGTCGGTGGCGAGATACTTCGCGGTGAACGCCTTCTTGATCCGCGCAGACAGCTCGTCGTAGGCGGACGCTTCGGCCGTACGGCCGGTGGCGCGACCCATGTCCGCCAGCAGCCGGGTGGAGTACGCGAAGTAGGCGTCGCTCATCAGCTGGGCGCTGGTGTTCTGGAACGACAGCCAGTCGCCGAAGATCGCGCCCTGACCGGCGTACGCGTCACCGGACTTGGCGCGGATCCAGTCGACGTACTTGGTCATGGCCGCCCAGCTGCGGTCGATCACCGTGGTGTCGCCGGACATCTGCCAGACGGTCCACGGCACGATGACACCCGCGTCGGCCCAGCCGCTCGCGGGGGCCGGGAAGGCGTACCGGGAGCCGGGGGCGATACAGGGGAACTGGGCGCCGTCGAGGCCGTAGGCGGTCTGCGAGGCGATGAGGGTGTCCTGGAAGTGGCTGAGGAAGTTCACCGCGTCGCCGTTGTAGAGGGCGGTGTTGCAGAACACCTGGGTGTCGCCGGTCCAGCCCTGGCGCTCGTCGCGCTGCGGGCAGTCGGTGGGGACCCAGAGGTAGTTGCCGCGCTGGCCCCAACGGACGTTGCTGAACAGCTGGTTGACGAGGTCGTTGTCGGTGGTGACGGTGCCGGTGTCGCGGACGGCGGAGGTGGCGACCTTGCCGGTGACGCCGGAGACGGTGACGGTGGTGCCGGGGGTGGCGACGCGCACCTGGACGTAGCGGAAGCCGTAGAAGGTGAGCGAGTCCTCGTGGGTCTCGCCGGCCTCGGCGCCCTTCAGGACGTAGGTGCTGGTCGCCTTGGCGGAGCGCAGGTTGGCCAGATAGACCGAGCCCTCGGGACCGTCGGCGCCCGCGCTGTCGTCGTTGAGCATCTCGCCGAAACGGAACACGACTTCGGCGCCGGCCGGGCCCTCGAGGGTGTAGCGGGGGACGCCGACCAGGTTCTGGCCCAGGTCGAAGACGGCGGTGTCCCCGGTGCCGAGGGTGACCCGGGCGCGCGCGGCCTCGGCCGGGTCGGTGGTCGAGCGGTCCGGGTCGACGACGATACGGCCCTTGCCGTTGGGGCTGTCGGAGGCGCCGGTGACCTTGTCGTAGACGGTCACCGACTGCGGCCGGCGGTCCCACTGCGGCATCAGGCGCGCCGTCTCGCCGGGGTAGGCGATCAGCTTCGAGTCGGGGAACTTCGCGGCGAAACCGTGTACGTCGACGTCCGCCCAGGTGCTGTCGTCGAAACCGTTCGCCGTCCAGCCGTCCAGTTCCCTGCGGGCGTCGTAGGTCTGCCCGTCGTAGATGTCGTCCGCGCGGTACGGGCCGGTGTCGGTGGCCTTCCAGCCGGTGCCGGGCGCGGTGACCACCGTCTGGGTCGTGCCGTCGGTGTACCGGATCAGCAGCTTCGCCTTCAGGGCGAGCGGATTGCCGTCCTTGCTGTAGTACTTGCTCGCGGGCGCGCCGTCGACCGCTTCGCTGACGCGCGAGTTGTACCAGCCGTTGCCGAGGACCGCGGCGAGCGTGACGCGCCGCCCGCCCGCGAGCAGGTCGGTCACGTCGTACGTCATGTAGTTGACGCTGGTGTCGTAGTTGGTCCAGCCCGGCGTGAGCAGCTCGTACGTGCGCCCGCCGTCCTGCGGGACGGAGACGCGGCGGCCGTTGAGGTGGGCCTCGTAGACGCCGAGAGCCGAGATGTAGAGGCGGGCCTGTGCGACGCGGGCCTTGCGGAGGGCGGTTTCATGGCGGAGCAGCGGCGCTCCGGCGGTGTTCGGACGCTTGTCCGCCATGCTGATCCACTGGGCGCCGTTCCAGCCGGTCACGCCGTCCGTGCTGAGGAGACCGGTTTCGAAGGCGGCGGTGGGGCCGGAGACCTTGCGGCCGTGCTCGTCCCAGACCCGGACGGTCCAGAAGTAGCGGGTGGAGGGCCGGAGTTCGGGGCCCGCGTACCGCACGGCCACGGAGTCCGCCGAGTCAACACGGCCGCTGTTCCACACGTCCGTGCGTCCGGGCCTGGTCCCGACCAGGATCTGGTACGCCGTCTGGCGCCGGCCCCGGACCGGCGAGCGCAGGTGCCAGCCGAAGCGGGGGGTGGGTTCGTCCACGCCCAGAGGGTCCGTCCGGTGCTCCACGGTCAGGTGCTCCACGGTCAGGTGCTTCCCGGCCAGGGCGGAGACGGAGGTCTCCCCTGCGGCGGACGGCGCGGCATACGCCGCACCTCCCCCCGTCGTCACCGCCGCCGCGACCGCCGTACCCACGCTCACGGCGAGCACGGTTCTGCGGGGCACCCCGTTCCGTTCGCTGTCGATTCCGTTGTCCACGCCGTTGTCCACGCCGTCATCCCTTCGGCTTTCGACTCACGGGTTGTATCGATTCACTGCGATCGGCCGGGAACCTAGTGGCGTCTGGGATGGCTGTCCATGGATTCGACCGAAGAAGTCGCAGCGAAAATTGAACGGCTTTTGAAACTTTTCAAAACCGGAATGTCAGCCCCTCGACCGGTCGCCGTAGGGGCGCCGTACGCAGGACGCGACGACCACGAAGGGCCACAGGGCCTGCATCGCCGTCACCAGACGCTCGGCGGCCCCGATGGCACCCTCGTCCTGCTGCATCTCGATGAGAAACCAGAGTGCGGCGAGACCCATCAGCGCGCTCGCCGCGAGGGAGGGCCCCGGCCGCAGGGCCCAGGGTGCGGACGCGCCGCGCACGGCGGCCAGCACCGGCCACACCGCCAGGAGCATGAAGCCGACCGCGGCGACCGAACCGTGCCGCAGCGAACCCCCGCTGCTCGGCGGCGGCACCAGCGCCACCACCAACGCCACGAATCCGCCCCCGCCCAGCGCCACCCGCCCGGCGAACGCGGCCGGCCGCAGACCCCAGGCGGTGAGCAGATGGCAGACGCCCAGCACGAACAGGGCCGGGGTCATCACCCAGTACCCCGACGCCCCGTAGGCCGCCAGCACACTGATCGTCTGGGTGGCGGGGTCATAGGCGGGCCCCTCGATCAGCGCCGCGACCGACCAGCCGCCGATCAGCACGAGAGGCGCGCACGCCGATGAAAGGAGGGTCCACCACGGCACAAGTCGCATCAGAGCACCGTAAAACGCCTCATTCTTCCCCCGTCGCATACACGCAGACGACGACGGCGGCGGTCTCCTGCGCCAGGGGCTGCGTCGGCCGGTCAGGATTCGAGAAGCGCCGGGCACTGAGCCGCGCCTAGCGTGAGTGCCATGACCTCCATCGATTGCGTCACCCTCGAGGTGGCCGACCCCACGGCCGCCGAGCGCTTCTACGCCGATGCCTTCGGCCTGGGCAAACAGGTACGTGTGCGGGCCTCGGAGGAGCCGACGTCCGGCTTCCGCGGGTTCACAGTGTCGCTCGTGGTCTCCCAGCCGTCGATCGTCAACGGCCTGTTCGGCGCCGCCCTGGCCGCCGGCGCCACCGAGCTGAAGCCCGCCAAGAAGTCGTTCTGGGGCTACGGCGGTGTCGTACGGGCCCCCGACGGGACGATCTGGCAGCTCGCGAGCTCGTCGAAGAAGGACACCGGACCGGACAGCCGGGAGATCGATGAGATCGTTCTCCTCCTCGGCGTCTCGGACATGGCCGCGACCAAGCGGTTCTACGTCGACCGCGGCTTCAAGGTCGCGAAGAGCTTCGGCAGCAAGTACGTCGAGTTCGACGCCTCGTCGAGTCCCGTCAAACTGTCGCTGTACGGACGTCGCGGCCTGGTCAAGGTCGCCGGAGTCCCGCCGGAGGGCAGCGGGTCCCACCGGCTCACGATCGGCGGCGACGCCGGGACCTTCACCGACCCGGACGGGTTCGTGTGGGAGCCGGCGGTGTGAGGTTCCGAAGGGGCTGGAGGCCGACCCGCCGCCCTACTCGCAGATGATCTCGTTGCGCGGCGTGTAGTGGGTGCGGAACGGCTCCCGCTTCACCTCTTCACCACCGTCGCGGAAGACCCGCTCCACGGTGACGTCGAAGCCCTCCAGCGGAGTCTGCGGCACGCACTCCTTGTCGGTGCTGACCTTCTTCTCCGGCTGCTTCACCTTCGTACGCGGACCCGTGACCGACTCGATCTCGTCGTACTTCTTGGTGCCGAGGAAGGTGACGGTCACCGAGGTGTCGGTGGACTCGGCCTGGATGTAGATGGCGTTGCCGGAGTCGTTGGCGAACCTCAGGTCCAGGCTGCCCCAGGCGACCGTGGCCTCGCGGCCCTCCGGGTAGCGCTCTATGTAGAAGGAGTGGGCGCCGTACTCCACGGGGTCGACCCCGGCGAAGAACATCGCGTTGAACATGGTCGTGGCCACGGCGGAGACCCCGCCGCCGGGCGCCTTGGTGAACTGGTCGTCGAGGATCATGACGCCCTCGACGAAGCCGTTGGCCTCGGTGCGCTCGCCGACGGTCCGGTTGAAGCTCCAGGTCTCGTCCGGCATGACGACGGAGCCGTTGATCAGTTCCACGGCCCGGCCGATGTTCTTCGTGCGGTAAGGCGCCGGTTCGAAGTTGACGGTGAAGGAGGACATCTTCTCCGTCAGCCCCAGCCGTGCGGCGTTCTCGCGGGTCACCTGCGGCTGGGTCTCCCGCGTGGCCACCTTGCCGGTCCGTGCGGTGCCCGACTTGGTGAGCAGCGGCAGTACGGCCTTGCTCAGCGCCTTGTCGGTGACCTCCTGGCCGGGGCGGGCGTCCTCGGCCACCGCGACCTTGTCGCCGTCGAGGCGCAGCACGGCGTTCTCGGCCTCGGCGGGCAGGTCGGCGAGGGACCGGGCCACCGCGGGGGCGGCGCGCAGGCCCTTGCCGTCCAGCTTCGGGGTCAGGCTGCCGGTCTTGTCAGGCCACATCGTCAGGTGTGCGCCCAGGACGGATGGGTCGATCGTGAACCGCTTGTCGCCCGCGGTGAGCGTGACGGGCGCCGACATGGCCGGCCGCGCGAACTCGCGCACCGCCCGCCGCACCTCCTCCGCCGTGACCTGCGGCTTCGTCTCGCGGGTGGGCAGCGCGGTGGTGGCGCCGGCCTCGCCGCGCAGGAAGGCGGTGCGCAGGGGGTCGACCGCGGCGTCCACCTCCAGCGCGTGACCGCCCCGCGCGGCGACCTGCCGGACCTGGCCGTCCGCGAAGGTGACGGCACCGTTCCGGCCCTTTTGGTCGAGGGACTTCGCCAGCTTTCCGAGCGCGGAGTGGGCCTTGTCCTCGTCGACCCGTACGACGGGCTCGACGGCACCGCCGGAGCGGAAGAGACCGCCGATCACGCTGAACGGATCGGCATCACCGGTGCGCGTCGCCCGGTCGACGGTCTCCTGGATGTCGAAGGTGATTCCGGCCCCCTGCGGATCGACCGTGCCCCTGCGGTCACCGACCGTCACGGCCAGGTCCTGCGACGCGGCCTCCCCCAGGCGCTCCTTCAGCTTCTGGCTGGCCTCCTCGCGGGTCAGGCCCCCGATGTCCACACCGCGCACCGTCGTACCGGCGTCGATGTCCCCGCCCGCGAGCAGCAGCCCGGCGAGATAGAGGCCGCCCACACCGACGGTCAGAGCGCCGCCGGCCAGGGCGAGGGGTGGAACGGAGGGTATTCGGGGGCGCATGGGTCTCCTGGACGATGGATGGGGGACGGTGCACCGGAGGACGCGGCACTGCGCACAGGGCAAGCGTCCCAAGGTAGCCACAATCCGACCGAAAACGTATATGTCCCACGTCACGCGAGGTTCCGGAGCAGCCGCACCGTGCCGCCGCCACGTGTGGTCTCACGGTCGGCCGGCCGTGCTGGTTCAATCCGCGCGTACGGAGATCGAGTCGGCCTCGGAGCCCGGGATCGATCCGGCCCGGACGGGACCGGCGGCACGAAGAACAGGCCGTGTCCGAGCCGCCGGTATGCTGAGGCGGCTGCGGCACCCCCCACCAACACCCGTTCCCACGTGGTGAGTTACGGCCTGCGGCGACCACGACGTCTCACGGCAAAAGGATGACAACAGGTGCTGATGGCGGGCCGCTACCGGCTGAGCGAGTCGATCGGACGCGGTGGCATGGGGGAGGTCTGGCGGGCGTACGACGAGACCCTCGCCCGGCAGGTGGCCGTCAAGCTCCTGCTGCCCCAGGACGCCGACCCCACCGCCACCTCCCGTTTCCGGCTGGAGGCGCAGACCGCGGCCCGGATCGACCACCGGAACGTGGTCGGCGTCCTGGATTTCGGCGAGTACGACAACCGGCTCTTCCTGGTGATGGAACTCGTCGAGGGCGCCAGCCTCGCCCAGGCACTGGCCCGGTCCGGGGCGCTGCCCGCCGACCGCGTGGCCTCGATCGCCGCGCAGGCCGCCGCCGGGCTCGCCGCCGCGCACCGGCAGGGCATCGTCCACCGGGACATCAAGCCCGGCAACCTGCTCCTGGATGCCGACGGCACCCTCAAGATCGGCGACTTCGGCATCGCCCGCTTCCTCGACGACCCCGGCGCCGCGCTGACGGCCACCGGGCAGATCGTCGGCACGAGTCTCTATCTCGCCCCCGAGCGCGCCCTCGGACAGCCGGCGGGCCCGGCTTCCGACGTCTACGCGCTGGGCTGTGTGCTCTACCAACTCCTCACCGGCCGCCCGCCGTTCCAGGCCGACAGCGCCATCGCCATCCTGCACCAACACCTGGACGCCGCCCCCGTCCCACCGCGCGAACTGGGCATCCCCAGTCTCCCGCCCGCCTTCGAGAACTACCTCCTCGGCCTGCTCGCCAAGGCCCCGGAGCACCGGCCCACCGCCCAGCAGGCCGCGGAATGGTTCGCCGACGGCGCCTGGCTCGGACGCCCCGAACCGCTCCCCGACGCGACACCGACCGCCCGGCCGAGGTCACGGCAACTGGGCGAGACCAGCACCCCGACCACGTACGCACTGCCCTCCGTCTCAGGCAGCGCCGCCGCCGGCCGGTCCCGGGCACGCCGTCCGGAACGGCCGGCGCTCCTCACCCGCCTCGCCCGCCGGCCGCGCGTGGCGGCCACGGCAGCCGCCGCCGTGCTCTTCGTGGCCGCGATGCTCCTCGGCGTGCTGTGGTTCGCCCCCGACAACACCGCGGCGAAGGGCACGGACTCCGAGCCGTCGCCCCGTACCAGCGCTCCCGCCTCCGCCTCTCCCCTGGCATCGAGCCCGGCCTCCAGCGCCGCCCCGAGCCCGACGGCGGAGCCGAGCGGCAGCCGGGAACAGCGTGACGAGGAGAAGCCGGAGCGGGAGAAGCGGCACGACGGGCGTCAGGACGAGGAGGGGGACGAGGACGACTGACGGCGGCCCGATCGGCGGCACGGGTGGTACGGGTGGTACGGCCACGAATGGCTGTCGGCATGTTGCCGACGACGATCGCCGCTGGGCATATTGAGACCCCGCCCTCCCGGGTGATCTCCCCTAAGTTTCTCTTTTGGTCGCCGCGGATTTGAGTGATGAAGAATCCCTAAGGTGCTCCACGGGGCGATTTTCAGCTCGTGCGGATAAGGAGAAATCCATGCAGAGTGCGCGGTTCAATGCTTCCGGCAATGCGGCGGCGAAAGTTTCCTATACGGCCCGCCGCCTTGTCGAGCTGGGCCACGGACCCACCGGCACACTGGGGCTGAGCAGGCAGGACGCCCGTCCGCAGGCAGGCGACCTGGTGCTGTGCCGGGTGACCGAAATCGGCCAGCACAAATCCCTCGGGCAAGCACACGGAAAGCGTAATCGGCTGTTCGTCGGCGACACGATAGTGGTCGCCTATGGCGCACGCTACGCCCCTGACCAATTCGAGGCAGAAGTGCCGGGCGACCTCGGCCCCTGTGACCTGGCCGCCGGAGGCGGCATAGCCGGGCGGGTCGTCTCCTCCCACTCCAGAATGAACCCTCCCACCCGGCTGCAGCCCCTTGGTCTGGTTACCGACGAGCACGGCGCGGTCATCAACCTCGCCCGCCTGGCCCGGCCCGTCGTGCCGGCCCTCGCACCGCGCCCACGCACCATCGCCGTACTCGGCACCTCGATGAACGCGGGCAAGACGACCGTGGCCGCCGCCCTCATACGCGGCCTCAGCCTGGCCGGCCGCCGGGTCGGCGCGGCAAAGGTGACCGGCACCGGTGCGCCCGGGGACCCGACGCTGATGGCCGACGCGGGCGCGTCGCGGGTCATCGACTTCACCGACCTGGGTTTCCCCACCACGTACCAGCTGCCGATGCCGCAGGTGATCCGCATTCTGCGCAGCGCGATCACGGATCTGACGAGCCACCAGGCGGATGCCATAGTGCTGGAAGTCGCGGACGGGATCCTGCAGCGGGAGACGGCGGCGCTGATGCGCACGCCGGAATTCCGCGCCGACGTGGACGGCATCGTGTTCGCGGCCGGTGACTCGGTCAGCGCGGTCGCGGGGGTGCGGCTGCTGCATGAGGAGGGGCTTCCCGTCATGGCCCTGAGCGGGGTACTGACGGCCTCTCCGCTGGCCATGGCCGAAGCGGTGGCCGGCGTGGACATCCCCGTGTTCGAACCGGCTGCCCTGTCCGATCCCTCCGTCGCCGGCCAGATCCTCGCGGGCGCCGTCGCGGGCGGGAGCCCCGTCAGGGACGAGAGCGGCCAGCAGGAGGACGGCACCCGGCTGACGGACCGCACGGACTACACGGACTGCACCGCACTGTCGCAGGACCACAGTCGGCTGGCGGACCGCAGCGGCCCTCTGACGGCCGAATCAGTGGCTTGACCACGGCGGGCCGGCAGCGCGTCCGGATGCCGCACACGCTCGGCGGTGTACGGCGCCGGCTGATGCTCCTCTTGGTCCTCGCGGGATTCGGGCAGGCGGTCTGCGTGGTCGCCTTCGCCCTCCTGGTGCATGGCGCGGCCTACCGCATCACGCACGGCGGGCAGATCGCGTCCGGCCAAGACCGCAGCGCCATCTACACCCACGTCGCCGGTTACGCGCCCGGCACACTCGCCGCCGGACTCCTCACCTCGGCCTGCGCGACCGTACTCCTCAGGGCGGCAGGCGAACCGCTCGCGGAACGGCTGGCCCAGAGCTACGTACACAGCGTCAGAATGCGCCTCTTCGACCACGTCGCCGGAAGCGAGGCATGGGGCCCGGACCGGCGCACGGTCGGCGTCACCGTGCTCCGGTTCACCGGCGACGCGTCCGCCCTCCGGCTGTGGATCAGCAAGGGCGTGGCACCGCTGCTGGTGGACGGGGTGTTCCTGGCGTGCGCGCTCGTCGCCCTGGCCGTCATCGCGCCGACGATCGGCGCGCTCTCGGCGGCGGTGATCCTCCTCTCCGGGGCCACGGTCGCGCTGTTCGGGCGGCGGCTCAACGAACGCGTACGCGAGACCAGACGGCACAACGGCCGGCTCGCCGCCTTCGTGAACGAACGCGTCACGCACACGGCCGTCATACAGTCCCTCGGACGGATCGAGCAGGAACGCCGGGTGATGCGGCGGCGCAGCCGTGAGTACGGTCGCGCCATGGTGCGCCAGGCCCGGCTCACCGGAGTGATGTCGGCGACGGCCGAGGCGTGCGGCATCGGGATCCTGCTGATCGTGGTCACCGCGGGCCTGGTCACGGGCACCAGCTGGGAGGTCCTCGCCTCGCTGCTGACGGTGGCGAACTTCCTCGGCGGGCCCCTGGCCTCGCTGGTCCGTGTGCAGGAGCACTGGCAGCAGTCGCGCGTCGCACGCCGTCGCATAGCCGAGGTCCTCGCGGCACCGGCGCCACTGCGCAGGCGCCGCCAGGCCGAGCCGCTCGCGGAAGGGCCCGGGCGCCTGGAACTCGTAGGGCTGCGCGTGTACGGCGTCCTGGACGCGTCGGCCGTCGCGACGCCGGGGCAGCGGATCGTACTGCAGGGCCCTCCGGGCGCGGGAAAGTCGCTGCTGCTTCGCCTCATCGCGCGACTGCAGGAGCCGGACGCCGGGACGGTACTCCTCGACGGCCAGGACCTCGCCCGGCACGATCCCGAATCCGTACGGCGGATGATCAGGCTGACCAGCCCCGAACTCCCGTTGCTCCGCGGCAGCGTGGGCAAGAACCTGCGGCACGGCGCATCACCCGACGCGGCCACGGAGCCGGACGAGGACCACATCGAGGCCCTCGCCGAGTTGCTCCCCGACGGCCTGCGCACCCGCGTGGGTGAAGGCGGACACGGCCTTTCCACGACCGCGCGCTACCAGGTGGCGATGGTACGGGCCCTGCGCAGCGGCCCCCGCATCCTGCTGCTGGACGAGGCCAAGCCGCACAAGGCGCTCGGTTCCGACCTGCTGGAACGCCTGCTCGACCGATACCCGGGCACCGTCATCTACGTCACCGACGAACCCGAACTCGCCGCCCGCGCGGACGCCCTCTGGCGCATCGACGACGGCAGGCTCACGGTCCATGAGCCGCCCGTGTGGCTCCACCGATGACTTCTTGTGAGCTGCGGAGTCAGTAGTGGCATGACCGAGGACTCCCCGCCAACGTTTCCCAACGGAGAAGGGCCGGCGAGCATGGCGAACAGCGCGCTTCTGGTGATGGACGTCCAACGGGACGTCGTGGCCATCGCCGACGACGGTTCCGGATATCTACGGCGCCTGCGCAGGGCGATCGACGGCGCCCGGGCTGCCGGCATCCCCGTGATCTACGTCGTGATCGGATTACGGCCGGGCGATCCGGAAGTCAGCCCTCGCAACAAGGTGATGACCAACGCCGTGCGGGCCGGCCTGTTCACCGAGGGTGCCCCTGGCACCGAGATCCATCCCGACATCACGCCCCAGCAGGGCGACGTCGTGGTGACCAAGAGGCGAGGGAGCGCGTTCTCGGGCAGCGACCTCGACCTGGTGCTCAGGGCTCACGACATCGACAGCCTTGTTCTCACCGGCATCGCCACCAGCGCCGTAGTGCTGTCCACCCTGTGGCACGCCATCGACCTGGACTTCGGCCTCACCGTCCTGGCGGATGCCTGCCTCGACACCGACCCCGAGGTGCACACGATGCTCACCGAAAAGCTGTTCCCGCAGTGGGCAGATGTCCTCACCGTCGAGGACTGGCTCAAAGCCGTCGCACCGCACTAGCGAGAGGCCGCAACGGGCGGTATCGCCTCGACCGCGCCGGGAACAGCCGGGCGGGCCCGCAGGTTGCCTCGACGAAGACTCATTTACCAAGACCTATTTCTGCAGGAGGACTGTTTCATGGCTGACCGGCCCTTGACGCTCATGGCAGTACACGCCCACCCCGACGACGAGGCCACCGGAACCGGAGGGGTCCTCGCAAGGTATGCGGCGGAAGGCATCCGCACCGTCCTCGTGACCTGTACCGACGGCGGTTGCGGTGACGGACCGGGAGGTGTCAAGCCGGGCGACCCCGGGCATGATCCGGCGTCCGTCGCCTTGATGCGCCGTCAAGAACTCAAGGCGAGCTGTGACGCCCTGAAGATCAGCGATCTGGAGATGCTGGACTATGCCGACTCCGGAATGATGGGCTGGCCGACCAACGACGCCCCCGGATCCTTCTGGCAGACCCCCGTGCAGGAAGGCGCCGCCCGACTCGCGGAACTCATGCGGCACTACCGACCCGATGTGGTCGTCACCTACGACGAGAACGGCTTCTACGGCCACCCCGACCACATCCAGGCCCACCGCATCACGATGGCGGCGCTGGAGATGACCGCGCTGGCACCGAAGGTGTACTGGACGACGATGCCCCACTCGATGATGCGGCGCTTCGGCGAGATCATGCGCGAGTTCAATGAGGACATGCCGGAGCCGGATCCCGCCGAGGCCGCCGCGCTGGCCGAGATCGGCCTCCCCGACGACGAGATCTCCACGTGGGTGGACACCACCGCCTTCAGCGACCAGAAGTTCGACGCGCTGGCCGCGCACGCCAGTCAGGGCGAGAACATCTTCTTCCTCAAGATGGGCAAGGAGAGGTTCGGCGAGTTGATGGGCATGGAGACCTTCGTACGCGTCAAGGACACCACCGGCGCGGCCACCCCCGAGAACGATCTCTTCGCCGGCCTGCGCTGATCGTCACGACCCCGGCGGTCTGCTCCGATCAGGACAGACCGCCGGGGAACGACACGAAGGCTGAGTGAGGAGGCCCGGGTTGACTGCACCCTGCGGGCCCGATCAGTTGTCGTGATGCCCGTTGTCGTGGTAGCCGCTGTCATGGAAGCCATCCGGGCCACTACTGTCAGCCACACCCCCATGTGAAACCGGGTTCCTGTGCGAGTCCCACGGCATGGGAGCGGCCAAGGCACCCGGACCGAGGACGCTGCACGCCGCTGTGACCAGGAATACGGTGACGACTGAACGCTTACGCAAGCGCATCTTCACTCCTTCATGTCCCGACAGGATCGAGAAGGCCGGTGCTCCCTCGGTGTCACGGGCCCCTTGTCCCTACGGTGCGGCGCGCACGTGGGCAGGAACCTTGCGTAAACCTTGCTTCACTGGTCAGCGGGCTCAAGAACGGCAGCCCCTACATGCCTGCATACAGACGAGCTCGGTGCACAGCCTCGTGAGTGCCCTGAGGTCATTCCCGAGTTGAGCGCGCGGTCGCTCGGGACATCAGGGTGCGGTAGCAGACCTTCCCGCCGGGGCCGAGGGGCATCTCGTCCACCACCAGGAGACGTTCGGGGTGTTTGCGGCGGGCCAGGCCACGACCCTCCAAGTGGGTCGTCAGGTCGGACAGTGTGGGAACGGGTGTGCCCGGGGCCGGGCGGACGCAGGCGCACAGTCGTTCCCCGAGGTCCGGATCGGGCACCGGGACGCAGACCGCCTCGGCCACCGCCGGATGGGTGCCCAGTTCGCGTTCGACCTCGGCGAGACTGATGTTGAGACCGCCGCGCAGGGCGATGCGTTTGAGCCGACCCAGGACGTGCAGCCTTCCCCGCTCGTCCAGCCGACCGAGGTCGCCCGAGCGCACCCAGCCGTCGGAAGTACGGTAACGGGCGTCCAGTTCGGGCGCGTTGACGTAGCACAGGGGCGTCATGGGGCCCAGGGCCTCGATCTGACCGGTCCGCCCGGTGGTGAGCGGCGCGCCGTCGGGTCCGGTGATCCGGATGCGGGCCACCGCGGGGTCCGGAGTGCCGGCGCTGTCGCCCGGCGGGTGGCGTTCTCCGGCCGTGTGGCAGTTCACGCCGTCCGACGAGCCGTACACGGTCACCACCGGACGGCCGAACCGTTCACGGCATGCCTGGGCGGTGGCCGCCGGCAGAGGGGCGCCGCTGGAGACGACGGCACGCAACGACGATGTGTCCTCGTCCGGCCGCTCCGGCAGGTCGGCGATGCGCCGGAGCATCGTGGGCACCGCGAAGAGGTGGGTCGGACGATGCTCGGCGACCGTCCGCAACGCTCCGGCCGGGTCGAAGGCCGACTGCACGATGAGGGTGCCGCCGAGGGCGGCGAGGGTGACCGGTGTGCCCAAAGATCCGAAGGACGAGGCCAGCGGGACGAGGACCAGGTGGCGGGGTGGCAGCGTGGTGTCGGGGTGCAGGCTCCGGACGTACCGCGCACGGCCGCCGGCCAGGGCGTGATGGCTGTAGGCGACCATCTTCGGCTCGGCTTCGGAACCGGACGACACCAGGATGCGGGCGGGCCCGTACGGGTCGGCCTGCCGTGGCCGCCAGGGATGCCGGGCCGGGGTGGGCGGGGAGTTCAGCCCGTGCGTCCGTCCGTCGCCCGAGCCGGAGGTGAACACGGTGCGCAGGTGCGGAAGATCCGCGACGGCCTGGGCCTGGCACGCCGATGCGAGGACGGCGCCCCGGGCCCGCGAGCGGGCGAGCAGCGCCCGGACGTCCCGGTCGTCACCGCCCGCGGGGATCGGGAGGGCCACCGAGCCGATCGCGTAGACGGCGAGTTCCGCGGCCACGGCGTCGCGTCCGTTGGGCAGCAGGAGCGCGACCACGTCGCCGTCTCCCAGGTCCTCCTGGGCGAACAGGGCGGCGATCCGGCGGACTTCGGCGTCCAGCGCCGCATAGGACAGCGCTCCGGCGTCGTCCACCAGCGCCTGGCGGTCCGGGTGTTCGCGGACCCGGCCGGTGAACAGTGCGTAGAGGTCGATGTCCGGGCACAGGCCCGCCGTCACCCAGGCGCGTCGTCGGGCGCGGGGCACCAGATCCGGGAAGGGCACTCCGGCGCGTGAGGTCCACACCGGTTGCCCGTCTCGGGTCTCGGGTGGGGCGGTACAGTGCCGGGTCGCGGGGGCGGCCGTCATGCGAACTCCCAGGGAGCGTAAGGGCGTGCGTGTCCGGTGACCGGGTCGGGCGGTGCCACGGCTGCCCGGAAGGCCGGGTCGCGGGCCAGAGCCGTCAGGTCGGTGCGTACGGGGGTCGCGGTCAGGCCTGCCTCGGCCAGCCGTGCCGTCCACTCCTCGGTGGTGCGGCGGGCGAAGCGGGCCGCGAGGTCCTCGGCGGCCATGGGGCCGGCACCGTACAGCAGGCGGAGCACCGCCTCGGGGTGCTCCCGTGCCTCGGGACCGAGATACAGATGGCCGTCCGCTGTGCGCAGCGGCCGGTCCAGCGCCGTCCAGCGGACCCGGTGCGCGGGACGGGGGACGAGAGCGGCCGCCGAGACCAAGGAGGAGTCGACGCGGCTGCCCCGCCCGGTCGCCTCCCGAGCGGCCAGCGCGGCCAGCACCCCCTGGGCGCACACCAGTCCGCCGAGCACGTCGGTGAGGGTCATCAGGGAGGGGGCCGGGGGCTGGTCCGCCGGCCGCACCGCCGCGGCGAGGCCGCTGTGCACCTGGGCGAGGTAGTCGGTGCCCAGGGGCGGTGGCCGGTCGCCGAAGGCGTCCCCGAAGCCGGACGCCCAGGCGTATACGACGGCTGGGTGTCCGGGCAGCAGGTCGGACGCGTCCAGTCCGAGCTCCGCGGCTTTCCCGGGGGCCCAGTTGTGCAGGAATACGTCGGCCTCGGCGGCCAGCGCACGGACCGTGTCCCGGCCCTGCCCGGTGGTGAGGTCGGCCTCGACCACCCGCTTGCCCGCGTTGAGAGCCGAGAACCGGGCCGAGCAGTCTCCCGCCAGCGGAAGGAGCCAGCGCATCGGGTCACCGCCGGGCGGTTCGATCCGGACCACCTCGGCGCCCAGCATCCGCAGGACGTGCCCGGCGAGCGGACCCTGCACCCTGCGGGTGGACTCCACCACCCGCAGACCCGTCAGCGGCAGGACGGCACCGGAGACCGGGGCCGCCGGGCGTGGGCCGGGCCCGGCGGTCTCCGGGTGCACCCGCGCCTTGGGGAACGGTGCCGGACCCGGAGTGAGGCACCAAGGTGCCGGGCGGACGGCGGGAGCCGGATCGGATCCTACGGTGAGGAGGCTGACGCCGGTTTGGTGCGCGGCGGCCCGCAGCTCCGCCAGCGTGCGGCGGCGGGCGGCCCGGCGCAACTCGTCAGGCAACGGGCAGACGGCGGTGGCGAACCGCTGCTGGAACGGCAGCCAGCCACGGCCGGCGAGCGCGGGAACCACGCCGAGCCGGACCCAGAACTCCCGCCACGCCAGGGGGTCGAGGGTCTCGACCTCTACTCGGGCGTCGTCGGACGTCTCCAGGGTCGCCAGACCGCCCGTCGGCGCGTGTGACGAATCCGGCTCGGGCGAGCGGGAGTTGTCGCGGGCCGTCGCGGCGGCGAGGTACTGGCCGACCGCCAGCAGCGCACCCTGCGCCACCGAGGTCCGCACCTCGCACAGGCCCAGGCCGCGGGCCCGCGCGACCCGGAGAGCGGTGGCGCCCTGGGCGGCGAGCACCCCCGCCACCACCGAGGCGTAGTCGACGGCCAGTGGGAGCGGCCCGCCCGTCGCCCGGCCGTGGACCTGCATGAGCCCGCAGGCGGCCTGTACGGCGCGCTCGTCCGGCAGGTCAGCGTCGACCGGACCGGCCCAGTCGACGCTGTACCGCACCGCGTTCCGGCCTGGGCCGGTCGCATCCCTCGGGCCCGGCGCGGCGTGCCGCAGCAGCCGGTCGGCGATCGTGGCGGCGACGTCCGGCCGGGCCGCGGCGCGCAGGCGCGGTGTCACGATCGCCCCCGGCCGGGCCGGCGGCCCTGCACCGAGTACAGGACGCTGGATGCGGCGCGGAAGTCCGGGTCCCGCATCAGCCGTCCCACCCGGTCCAGGTCCTCCTGCGTCATGCCCTGTTCCGTCAGCCGGTCCCGGAGGTTGCGGGTGTGGTTCAACTGGAGTCCGAGGCCGGGGTCCTGGGCGTGCCGTACGTCGATGTGGAGGTGGACGTCGATGGCGGTCAGCCCCGCGGCCCGTAGGGCAGCCGGCACTTTCCGCCCCCAGCTCGGATCGCCGCCCGCGGCGCGCATCGCGGCCGTCTTGGCCCGCAGGAATCGGACGTAGAGCGCCTCCGCCTCAGCGTCCGGGGTCAGCAGCGGCGGCTCGTAGGAGGCGTCGAGCTCGTCGATCTGCAGCAGGCCGCCGGGCTTGAGAGCACGTACCAGCTTGTGCAGGACGGCGTCGCGGGTGGGCACGTGCTGGAGGACCAAGCGGGCCACCACCAGGTCGTAGGCCGCCTCCGGCAGCGGGTCACGGGCCACATCGAGGGCGGCCACCTCCAGGCCCGGGCCGGGTGCCAGGTCGCGCGGGTCGAGGTCGGTGGCGAGCACCGAGCCGCCCGGCGCCACCCGGCCCGCCAGCCAGCGCGCGATGCTGCCGCCGCCTGCGCCGACCTCCAGGCAGCGCCAGCCCGGGCCGACACCGACGGCGGCCAGGCGCGGCAGCGTCACCGGGTCGTAGGCGGCGGCCAGGCAGCGGTGCTGGTCGCGGCTGTGCGCGGTGCCGTTGCCGAAGACCGCGTGGGTGCCCTCCCGGGCGGGAGCGGGCTGGGACACGGTGTGGCTCCTCTCGTGGGAACGCTGCCTGGTCGGGCCCGGCGTCGTCGTGTACGGCCCGGGCGGGCCTGACGGCGGCGGACGGGCTCGATGCCATCGCCATGCACCTTGCGGGGTGGGCGCGCACCAGGGCGGAAGGTCGCCGTGCCACGGTGGGCCTCCTCTCGCCGGGGAGTGGTCCGGACAGGCCGGCGTCGCCGAACGGTGGCCTGTCCGGGACTGCCTCGTCGAACGGCGCCCCGTTCACGTCCACCGGCCGGTGCCGGCAGATGCGGCGCCGGTGAGCTGCCGGGCCAGGGCCGCGCGGCGTACCTTGCCGGTCCCGGTGCGGGGCACCTCGTCCCAGTTGAGGACGGTCGGGTCGCGCAGCGGGGGCAGTCCCTGCGTGGCCTGCTTCCAGGCATCCGGGTCCAGTCGCCCGTCGGCGGTGACCACGACGGGCAGCGGATCGCCGTCCGGCGCGCCGAGGATCACGCATTCCAGGGCTTGCGGCAGTCGCTGCTCCAGTACGTCCTCGGTGCGCAGGCAGCTCATACCGGGCAGGGTGTCGGCGGCGCGGTCCAGGATGCTGACGCTGCCGTCGCGGTGGTGGACGCCCATGTCGCCCGTGGACCACCAGTCGCCGACGCGTTTGGCGTTCCAGCGGTCCTCTTCGCCGACGTAGCCCAGGGCGAGGGCGGGGGTGCGGACGAGGAGCAGACCGGGACGCCCACGCGGCACCGGGCGCAGCGTGTCCGGGTCCACCGCGCGCAGCCGGGTCCGGCCCGGCACGGGACGGCCGAGCCGGCGCGCCGTGGTCTCCGCGTCCGGGGCCAGCTCGGAGCGCCGCGTGTGGAAGCGGAAGGTCAGCGGTCCGGTCTCGGTCTGGCCCCAGCCCTGCATCCACAGCGGGCGGGCGCGGCGGCTGGCGGTCAGGTACGCGCGCAGGGCCGGCGGGTGCACGGCGTCGTAGGTGCTGATGTAGAGGCGGACGCGCCGGAAGGGGTTGTCCAGCCGGGTGGTGAGCGGCCGCAGCCGGATGTAGGAGGCGGGCAGGGCCTCGACCACGGTGGGCGGGTGGGCCCGTAGCAGCGGGTCGGCTGCCTCCGGGTCGTCGCCGGTGAGGATCACGATCCCGGCGGGCGCGAGCGACACGACGACGGCCGTCCAGCAGAAGGTGCGTCCGTGTCCGTATGCGCTGGCGTTGGCCAGGACGTCGTCCGGGCGGAGGCCGATGCCCGGGTAGCGCACCGCTTCGAAGCGGGCCAGCTTGTGCACGAGTGTGCGCGTGGAGTGGACCACCAGCTTGGGCACGCCGGTCGTCCCCGAGGTGTGATGGACGACCAGGGGTTCGTCGTCGTGGCGCCGCACCGGTGCGCAGGGGCGGGACGCGTCCAGCGCGGCCAGGTGGACCGTGCCGGGCGCGGCGGAGTCGACGGTGATGACGGTCGGGGCCGGTTCGCCGGCGGCGGTGTCCCGGCAACGGGCCAGCACCGCGGCGGTGGTGATCAGCGCGGCGGGCCGCAGCCGCTCCAGCAGGGTGACGAGGTTCGCGGTGTCGAGGCGGGCGGACAGCAGCGCGGGTACGGCGCCGAGGCGGACCGCGGCGCAGGCGAGCAGGTCGTAGTCCCAGTGGTTGTCCTTCACGATCGCCACGCGGTCCCCGGGCCGCACTCCGGCGTCGGCGAGGCGGGCCGCGGTGGCGCGGACCAGGCCGGCGAGTTCGGTGACGGTCCACCGGGTGCCTGCGTGCGGGGCGATGTCGAAGGGCCGGTCCAGGTGGACCACGGTCCGGGCGCCGCCTGCCGCCGCCTCGTCGAACAGGGTGCCCATGTCATGCGGTCGCAACGGTCTCCTCCGATCGGTCGGGGTCGGCCGGGGTGTTCCGTCCGAGCCTGCTCATGACGCGGGACGCGGCCAGCGCGCCCGCCCGCACGGCGCCTTCGGAGGCGGGCCGCAGCATGAGCCAGTCGCCGGCGTACTCCACGGCGCGCGCCGGACGGGACAGGAAGCCGGCGCGTTCGCGCAGGGCCTGGGGTGTGGCTTCCGGCAGGCCGTGGCGGAAGGCGTGCACGAGACGGTGGCGGCAAGCGCCGGCGATACCCGGGACATAGCGTTCCGCCGCGCGGACGAGGAGGTCGGCGGCCTCGTCGGGAGGGGCGTCCAGCAGCTCGGGGACCCGGCGCGGACCGGCCACGAGGGTGACCAGGCCCCGGCCCGCGGGTGCCCGGCCGGGGTCCTTGGCGTGATCGACGACGACGCCGGAGAGTACGTCCTCCTCGGCGGCCGGGGTGAGCAGGATGTGCACCGGCCGCCGGGCGGCCGGTGCGAGGGGGCGGTCCAGCAGGCAGCTGACCTTCAGCATGGGCGTGAAGGTGCAGGAGGTGAGGAAGGGCTGCTCGTCGGCGGGGGCGTCCGGGCGGAGGGCCGCCGCGACGGGTGCCGGTACGGCGAGCACGGCGGCCCGCGCGGTGACCTGCCCGTCGTCGAACCGCAGTACGGCGTGCCCGCCCGCGTCGGTGACCTCGCGTACGGTCCGGTCGGTGACGACTTCGGCACCGGCGGCCAGGCGGCGGGCCAGGAAGTCCATGCCGTCGCGGTAGGTGCGCCAGGCGGCGGGTGAACCGGCCTCCAGCAGCAGGCTGACCATGGGGGCGGCCGTGGACCGGGCGGTGTCCCAGCCGAAGAAGCAGCCGGCGACCGGCTGGAAGAGGTAGTCGTGCAGGTCGCGGTGGTAGCGGGCGGCCGTCTCCCGCACGGTGGCGGCGCCCAGCGGGCTGCTTTCGGGACGGTCACCGTCGAATCCGGCGCGGCGGCGGCCGGTCCAGGCGGAGAAGGCGGCCAGGTCGAGCCGCGCCCGGGGGGACAGGCCCGCTCCGGTGATCGCGGCCGTGCTCTCGCCGACGCCCAGGTGGGCGCGTCCGTCGCGCCAGACGGCCACCCCGCCGCCGACCCGGGGCACGTCCGCGGGAGTGACGCGCAGCCGGCGCAGCAGCTCCCAGGTCGCGCGGTAGCCGCGGGAGGCGACCTGTTCGGCGCCCGTGTCCACCGTCCAGCCCTCCTGGCGGATGCTGCGCATCCGGCCGCCGACGTCCGGCAGTTGCTCGTACACCCGGACGGCCAGCCCGGCGCGGCGCAGTTCGTGGGCGGCGGTCAGGCCGGCGATGCCCGCGCCGACGACGGCGACGTCGAGTTCGGGCTTCATACGGCGGCTCCCGTGCCGACGACGACGTTGGCCACGGTCATCAGCACCACGCTCAGCCGGTGCACCGCGAAGCCCGTCCGGCGGGCGGTCATGATGTCGCCGCGGACGAACCCGGTCAGGTACTGACGGGCCCGCAGCGCGGTCGCCGGCAGCATCACCAGCACGAACCACCAGGGGGCCACCCCGGTGGCCGAGGCGACCGCGCCGATGAGGAACTCGGCGACCGACAGGGCTCCGATGAAGACGGCGTTGCCCCGCTCGGAGACCAGGGCGGCCACGGTCGGACGGCCCACGGCCCGGTCGCCGGCCACGTCGTTGGTGTTGGAGTAGACGCCGAACATCAGCGGCCCGAACCCGAACAGCACCGCCTGCACCATCAGGAAACCGGAGAAGCCCCCCGTCACCAGGCCGTACGGAACGATCACCAGCACGGCGCCGAGGACGACCAGGAACACCTCCTGGAATCCGTGGTAACTGATCTTCAGGCCGTACGAGTACTGCAGCGACACCGCGAACAGCGCGCCCGCCGTCACGAGCGCCCACAGCGGGTGGTGCGGCGCGAGCGCGGCGGCGCCCGCCCAGAGCACGGCCCCGGCCGCCGCGCAGGCCCAGGCGAAGCGAAGTGCCTGGGGCACCGTCAGCGCCCCGGCGACCAGGGGTTTGCGTGCCTTGCTGCGCAGCGGGTTGTCAGGGCCGTAGTTGGTGAGGTCGCTGCCGTCCCGGAACCCGGTGACGTCGTCCAGGGCGACCATCGCCATGAGGACCGCGACTTCGCCGGCCAGGAACAGCGCCAGCACCAGTGCCTGCCGGGCGGTGAAGGCGCCGGCCGGGAACAGCGCGGCGGTCAGGGCGAGGAAGATGCCGAGGTAGTAGTCGTACACGTCCAGCTTGCCGAGCCGCGCGTACGCGCGCAGCCGGCTGTGGCCGTGGGCGGTCGCGGCGGGACGGCCGGCCGCGATGCTTTCCGTCATGGGTGACCTCTTGGGGTGTCGGCGTCCGAAGGGGGGTGCCGCTCGCCCGGACAGCGGGATGGGCGAGGCGGGCGGTCGCGGGTCGACGGTGTTCGAGGCGGGCGGTCGCGGGTCAGCCGCGCTCGGTGGCGAAGGCGCACACGAGGTCGGCGACGTGCTCGACCTGTGCGTCGGTCAGCAGGTGGTGCACCGGAAGGGCGAGATGGCGGCGGGCGGCCTGTTCGGCGCGCGGCCAGCGGGCACCGGGCGGCGCGTAGGGGGCGAAGGCACGGTGGGCGGGCAGGGGCTGCGGATAGTAGACGTGCGTGGCCACCCCCGACTCGGCCAGGTGGGCGCCGAGAGCGTCCCGGTCCTCGGCGAGGACCGTGTACACGTAGAAGCACCGGCCGTCCGGGCCGGGCGGCGGCGGTGCCACACCGTGGCCGGCCAGCGGCGTGAAGCGTTCGGTGTAGTACGCGGCGATCTCCGCCCGCCGCGCCAGCCGCGCCGGGAAACCGGGGTAGCGGTACGTCTGGAAGGCGGCCTGGATCTCGTCGAAGCGGCTGTTGAGCCCGATGGCGTGGTGGACGAACCGGCGGCCGGCGTACTGGCCGTGGTTGCGCAGCATCCGCACTTTCTCGCCCAGTGCCGGGTCCCGGGTGACGACCACGCCGCCCTCTCCGGGCATGCCGCAGGTCTTGACCTGCACGAAGGAGTAGAGCCCCGCCTCGCCCCACAGCCCGGCCGGGACGCCCCGCAGTACGCCGCCCTGGGCGACCGCCGAGTCCTCCAGCAGGCGCAGTCCGTGCCGCCGGGCCAGTTCGGCGAAGCGTGGCATGTCGGCCATGACGGAGAACATGTGGGCCGGCAGCACCGCCTTGGTCCGCTCGGTGACGAGCCGCTCCGCCTCGTCCGGGTCCATGGTCATGGTGTCCGGCCGGATGTCGGCGAAGACCGGTGTGGCCCCGACATCGACCACCGAGGCGGCCAGGGGCGCGCAGCCGAACGCCGGCACGATCACCTCGTCACCGGGAGCCACGTCCATGGCCCGCAGCACCAGCGAGAGCGCCGACGTGCCACTGGAGCAGGCGACCACGTCGGCGGCCCCCAGGTCCTCGCGCAGCAGGTCCTCGAAGGCGGCGGTGCGCCTGCCCAGGATGAACCGCTGCTCCGGGTCGAGGCCCACCTCGCGGACCAGCCCGATCAGTGCGGGGCGGTCGGCTGCGAAGAGGGCGGGAGGGAAGAACGGGACGGCGGGAGGGAGCGATGCGGTCATGCGGTCGTCCTCGTTCCGGCGAGGAAGGAGCGGATGGTGTCGCAGACGCGGTCCAGGTCGTCGGCTCCGAGATCGGGGTGGAAGGGCAGGGCGACGGCGTGCCGGGCCGCCGCTTCGGCGTGGGGGAACTCGCCCTGTCGGTGGCCCAGGTGCGCGAGGGCGGGCTGGTGGGGCAGCGGCACCGGGTAGTAGACCTCGGTGCCGATGCCGTGCCGGTCAAGGTGGTCGACGAGGGCGTCCCGGTGCTCGGTCTCGATCAGGTAGACGTAGTGCACGTCGCGGTCGTCCGGTGTTCCCGCGGTGGTCCGCGGCAGGCGGATGATCCCCGGCGCGTCCCGCAGACGGGCGGTGTACGCGTCCGCCAGTTCGGCCCGGCGCGCGATGTGCTCCTCGAGGAGGGTCAGCTTGGCGAGCAGGACGGCCGCCTGGATGTCGTCCATCTTGCTGTTCGCGCCGGGCAGGACGCTTTCGGTGGAGATGGCCGGGAAGTTGTTCAGCGTGCGGCCCGTCCTGCCGTGGTGGCGCAGCGCCGCGACGGTGGCCGCGACCTCCGGCTCGTCGGTGAGCACGGCTCCCGCGTCGCCGAGCGCGCCGAGTGTCTTGGAGGGGAAGAACGACAGGACGCCGCCGACCCCGTGCCGGCCGGCGTGCACTCCGCGTCGGCGCATGCCGATCGCCTCGGCGCTGTCCTCGACGACTGTCAGGCCGTGCTGCCGGGCGACGGCGGTGACGGCCGCCATGTCCGCCATCGTGTGGAACAGATGCACCGGCATCACGAACCGGCTCCGCGGAGTGACGGCCGCCTTCAGCGCCGCGGGGTCCATCGCGTACGTCTTCGGATCGATGTCGACGAACTGCGGTGTCCCGCCTGCCAGTACGACGGCCGAAGCGGTGGCGAAGAACGAGTACGCCGGCACCAGGACACCGTCGCCGGGGCGCAGTCCGCAGGCGCGCAGCAGCAACACCAGCGCGTCCGTGCCGCTGTTGACGCCGATCACATGCCGGGCGCCGGTGTAGTCCGCGAGCGCCGCCTCGAGCTGCCCGACCTGTTTTCCGTGGGAGAACTTGCCGCTGTGGAAAACGTCATCCAAGGCCTTTTCGATGGATGGCCACAGTCGTTCGAAAGTCGCGGCCTGAGAGAAGAAGGGAATTCGACCGGCCGTTCCCGGCGCGGTCGGTAATACATCCCCGGTGCGCGCCGGAATCTGTCCACTGGAAGGCAATCTCTCACCTGTCTCCGTCGTGTCAGTGGAATGCCCACGCTAATCGGACTTCCAGTCGACGGAGAAAGGGAAAGGATCATCTTCACACGTTCTGGGGAATGACGTTCCGGACGTCTTGACCATTTCCGCACGGTGCCTCAACAGTGGTGCGACCCACCGGAGTTGTGCGCGGCGCAGCGAATTGCCCGCGCCCGTTTCCTTCCCGTTCCCCTCTCAGGAGGCCCTGTGCTGCAGCCCCTCGTGGTCGGGCTCGGCCGGTCCGGATCAGGACTGCATCTGAAGACGCTCGGCAGTCTGGCCCGGCGGACCGCGGCCACGGGAGATCCGCTCGTCGCCCTGCCCGCGGTCGGCTGCGACCCGCGCGCCGACAGTCTGCGGCTCCCGGGCACGCCCGGCGAGGTCACGGCCGTCACCACACTGGAACAGGCCCTGCGGTACGTGGACCCCGCCACCGCGGTGGTCCACGTGTGCACACCGCCCCGGCTGCGCCACGACCTCCTCGCGGAGCTGGCCGGACACGGCTTCCGCCGGATGATCGTGGAGAAACCCCTAGCCACGTCCATGGACGAACTCGACGCCCTGATCCGGCTGCGTCAGGAGGCCGGGCTCGATCTCGTGACCGTCGCCCACTGGATCACCTCCCGGCTCGCCGGCCGGTTACGCCGGCTGGTGAGTGGCGGACGGCTCGGCTCCCTGCGTCGTATCACCGTCGACCAGCACAAGCCCCGCTTCCTGCGCTCCCTGGCGACCGACGGGCATCCGTCCGCCCTGGACGTGGAGATCCCCCACTCCCTGGCGCTCGCGCTCGATCTGGCCGGACCGGCCGAGCTCCGGGCCGCGCGCTGCTGGGACCTGCGCTGCGAGGACCGCGGACTGCCCGGCCTCGGCGGCGCGCACGTCGAACTGGAGCACCGTTCGGGCGTGGTGACGCTGCTGCGCTCCGACCTCGGCGCACCGGTCCGCCAGCGCAGCGTCGTCTGCGAGTTCGACGGCGGGACGGCCACGGCCCACTTCCCCCTCAGCGAGGACGACGACCACGCGCAGTTGGTCGTCGACCCCTTCGACCGCGGTACGGCTGCCCCGCCGTCCGGAGTCCTCGACGCGGACGGAGGGCCCGGGATCGGACACCACGTCTTCCGGGACGACGCCCTGACCGACTTCCTGGACGTCGCCTACCGCGGCTTCTCCTCCGACGCCGGGAGCGTCGGGAACTTCCCGCTCGCCTGCGCGACCGCCCGGCTGCTGTGCGCGGCCCGGGAACACTGCGCCGTCACACCGCGCGCCGGCGCCGGGAGCCGCTGACATGTCCCGGCACTGCGCCGCCGGATCCGGCGTCCGGGGGTTCGGGCCGCTCACCGGCATCGGCGACGAGGCGGCGCCCGGCACCGACGGGCAACTGGCAGCGCTGCGAAGGCTCGGCTGGAACGCCATCGAACTGCGCACGGTCGACGGCACGGCTCTCGCCGACCTCTCCGCGGCCGCCTTCGGCACGCTGGCCCGGCGGCTCGCGGACCAAGGCGTCGCCGTGACAGCCGTCGCCTCCCGGATCGGCAACTGGTCCCGTCCCATCACCGGCGACCTCGGCCAGGACCTGGCGGAACTCGACGTCCTCGCCGAGCGCTGCGCCACCCTCGGCTGCCGTCTGGTGCGGATCATGTCGTACCCCAACGACGGTCTGACGGAGACCGAGTGGGCCGACCGCGTCCTGACCCGCACGGCCGTCCTGGCGGACCGCGCCCAGCGTGCGGGCCTGGTGCTGATGCACGAGAACTGCGCGGGCTGGGCCGGTGACCGGGCCGACCGCGCGCTACGACTCCTGCGCGCCGTGGACAGCCCCGCCCTGCGGCTGCTGTTCGACACCGGCAACGGCGTCCCGTACGGCTACCGCGCCCCGGACATGCTCCGCGACCTCGCCCCGTACGTCATCCACGTCCACATCAAGGACGCCGTCCGCACCCCGGACGGCCGCACCGCCTACACCCTGCCCGGCGAGGGTGCGGCCGGGGTGGTGGAATGCCTGGAGCTGCTGGCCGCCCACGGGTACACCGGAGCACTGTCCCTCGAACCCCATCTCGCGGTTCGCCCCCACGAAGGGCCGGCCCGGGCCGGTGAGGACGCCGCCGACCTGTTCGTCCGGGCCGGACAGGCGCTCGCCGGGCTGCTGGGCGCCGGACAGCCGGTTACCGGCCCGCTGGACGGCCCGGAGTGAGCGACCTCTTCACCGGCCGGCACCGGGAGTTGCTCCTGGACCTGCTGCGCCTGCCGAGCGTCAACCCCCTGGATGCCGGCCCGGACGATCCGCCGTCCCGGCTGCCGGAGATCCTCCAGCGGTACGCGACAACCGCCGCCGAGGCGGGATTCCGCACCGTGCGTCTTGGTAGTCCGCCCGCCGCCTGCCTGGACCGCCCGGGTGTGCCGTCCACGGTCCGCCGCGCCGCCGCCCGCGATCCGCGTTTCCTCGCGGACCAGCCCAGTCTGCTGCTGCGGCTGGGACCCGAACGTCCCCCTGCGCACACCGTGATGTTCAACGTCCACCTGGACACCGTCGCCGGGTACACCCCACCCGCCTTCGACGGCGCGCGGTTCACCGGCCGTGGCGCGGTCGATGCCAAGGGACCCGCCGTGGCCCTGCTCGCCGGACTGCGGGCCGCCGCGTCCCACCCCCCCGTCGGACGGGACGTCACCGTGCTGCTCCAGGCCGTCGCCGGGGAGGAGGGCGGCGCCCTGGGCACCTACGGCACCCGCCCGCTGCTGGAGGCCGGGCACCACGGCCGCCTCAACGTGTTCTGCGAGCCGACCGGACTGCGCGCGCTGCCCCGGGCCACCGCCGCGATGACCGCGCGGATCACCGTCGCGGGCGAGGACGCGGTGGACGACCATCCGGACGCCGGACACAACGCCACCGTGCTGCTGGGCTTCCTGTCCCAGCACCTCGCCGCCCGCCTTGACGGGGCCGTACCCGGTACGCGGGTGTGCGTCGCCGGACTGCACACCGGCCGTACGCACAACCGCGTCCACGGCACCGGCACGCTGCTGATGAACCTGTCGTACCGCCGCACCGCCGACGGCGACCGCCTGAAGACCGAGGTCACCCAGCACGTCGCCGACGGCCTGCGCCGCTTCACCGAACTCTTCGCCCACACCCGCGAGTTCACGCGCACGGCGCGGGACGCGGCACGGATCACCCGGCTCGGCTGGGACAAGCACAGCCTGCCCGCGCTGGACGACGCCGACCCGTGGGCCGAGGAACTCCTGGCCCGCGCGGGAGCCCGGCCGGCGGCCGGCGACCCCGGCTTCACGTGCGACGCCATCTGGGCGGCCGGCCTGGACGACGCCTTCACCACCGTCCTGGGACCCGGCTGTCTCGCCGCCAACCGCGCCCATGCGCCCGGTGAGTTCGTCGACCTCGCCGACCTGGAGGAGTTCGCCGGCGTGGTCCGCCGACTCGTCACGTTCTTCGCCGAAGCGGTGCCTACGGCGCCGGCGCAGCGACCTCCGTAGCGCACCCCACCCCCGACGGAACGACCTACAAAGACAACGGCCCGCCCCGTAAGGAATCCCGTATGACGGCACCCACCGCCCCGCGAGCGGCGGCCGAGCACACAACCGTCCTCGTCGACCACGCTGAGCTGCATGCCTCGCTCACCGGCCTCTTCACCGGCCACGGCATCCCGGACGCGCGGGCCCGGCTCGCCGCGGACGCGCTGTGTCACGGCGACCTGACCGGGCTCGACTCGCACGGCGTGTTCAACCTCACCCGGCTCTACCTGCCGTTGCTGGAGTCCGGCCGTTGCGACCCCCGCGCCGAACCAGAGGCCCTCAACGACCTGGGCGCCTGCGTGGTCGTCGACGCTCGACGCGCCCTGGGCCTGTGGGCCGCGGCCGAGGCCATGGACGACGCCGTGGCACGGGCCGGACGGCACGGGGTCGGGCTGGTGTCGGTGCGCGGGGCGACCCACTTCGGGTGCGCCGGCTTCCACGCCGTGCGCGCCGCGCACGCCGGGATGATCGGCGTGGTCGCGAGCAACTGCGGCGGCCAGCGCATCGCACGCCCCCCGGGCGGCGCGGTGGCGATGCTCGGCACCAACCCGCTGAGTGTCGCCGCGCCGGCCCTCGACGGACACCCGTTCCTGCTGGACATGAGCACCACCGTCGCGCCCACCGGGCGGGTCCGCGTCGCCGCCCGCCGCGGCACCCCGGTGCCCGCCGGCTGGCTGGAGGACGCGGCGGGAGCCCCGGTGACCGACCCGGCGGCCTTCGACCGCGGCGAGGCCTTCCTGCGCTGGCTGGGCGGCACGGCCGAGACCGGCGTCCACAAGGGCTACGGGCTCGGCATCGCCGTGGAACTGCTGGCCGCCCTCGTGTCCGGCGCGGCCGTCGGCCCCGCGCCCGCCGCGCTGGAAGGCGACGGCCGGCCGCACGGCAGCGACGACGGCATCGGCTTCTTCCTCCTCGCGATCGCCCCGGAGGTGCTGCGCCCCGGCGCGGACGTGGCCGCCGCGACCCGGTCCCTGTTCGGCGCACTCGTCGACTGCCCACCGGTACCCGGCGGCGAGCCGGTGCGCTATGCGGGCTGGCGGGAGGCGGAACTCGCCACCGAGCGCCGCCGCCACGGCATCCCCCTGCCCCCGCACCTCCACGCGGAACTGACCGCCCTCGGTCTCCTCGGCGGTCCCGGGAGTCCGCGATGACCGGACCCTTGCGGCTCGGCGTCGTAGGTCTCGGCGCCATCTCCCCCTACTACCTGGCCGCCGCGGAACGGCTGCCCGAGTGGCGGCTGACCGCCGTGTGCGACACCCGCGCCCAGACCCTGGAGCAGTTCCCTGGCCCGGTGGCACGCTTCAGCGACCACCGCACGCTGCTGGACCGGGCACGACCGGACGCCCTCGTCGTGGCCGTGCCCAACGACGTTCACCTGCCCCTGTGCCGGGACGCCCTGGCCGCCGGCGTCCCGGTCTGCGTCGAGAAGCCCCTCGCCCTGACCGCGGCCGAGGGGTCCGTGCTGGTGGATCTGGCACGGCGCTACGAAGTCCCGCTGCTGACGGCGTTCCACCGCCGCTACAACGACGCCGTCCGCGCACTGGCACGCCGGACGACGGGCCGGGAGATCCGCTCCGTCCGCGTGCGCTATCTGGAGCGCATCGAGGAGCACCTCGGCGGCGAGGACTGGTATTTGGACCCGGCCCGCTGCGGCGGCGGCTGTGTGGCGGACAACGGCCCCAACGCCCTCGACCTGGTGCGGCTCCTGCTCGGTGAACTCGCCGTCACCGGCTGCGAGATCCACCGCGACGGTTCCGGCGTCGACCGTCAGGCGGTGATCCGCCTGCGTGGCCGTACGGGAACCACGGCCTCGGTCGAGCTGGACTGGTCGTACCCGGGAGAACGCAAGGACATCGAGGTGGAGCTGGCCGGCGGAGAGGTGCTGCACGCCGACATGCTGGCCGGACACGCCGGCTTCAAGGCGTCGCTCTGGCACGAGTACGAGGCGATCCTCACCGAGTTCGCCGCGCTGGTCCGTACCGGTGCCCCGGCCGGCCCGGGGGCGCACGGCGGCCTGGCCGCGCTGGAACTGGTGGAGGCGGCCTACCGCTGTGCCCGGCCCGCGTTGGACGCGACCGCAGCGGAGGCGGACCGGTGAATCCGGCGGAGGACGGCCCGAAGCGCGTGGTGCGCGGATCACTGGTCAAGGTGCTCGTGCATCGCCGCACGGACCGGGGCATGCGGCTGGAGGAGCACGCGGCACGCTGCGTGCGCCGGGGCGAGGTGCACGAACTGGTCACCACCGACCAGTGGGACCCGCGCCCGGGCGCCCGGATCGACCGGGTGGGTTTCCTGGGCTTCGCCGAGCTGTTGTGCGGCGGGGTGATCGACCGGGGTGACCTGGTGCGGATCGGGGACACGACCGTCGGCACGGTGCTCGGCTTCGACGCCTGCCACCTACCGAACCACTACAACATCCTGATCCACGCGGCGCGTCCGGTCAGCGGCGGGGACCTTGGCCTGCGGCCGGAGACCACCGTCACCTTCGTCCAGGGCCGGGCCGGGAGCCACGGCACGGTTCCCGCGCCGCCCGGTGCCTGAAGGGCATCTGGCTGTGGAACCCGGGTGGTTGCCCACCCGGGTCACAGCTGCCGCTCGGGCAGCTCAGCCGAGCAGGTCAGCCGAGCAGGTCGACCTCCAGGCGGCCGAAGTGGAAGTCACGGACGACCTGCAGCAGTTCGTCCTCGGACAGCCTTCCGTCGCCGTTCGTGTCCACCTTCTGGAACATCTTCCCGGCCTGGGAGGCCGGCACGCCGACGGCGGACAGCCAGGCCTGGAACTCACGGGCGTCGATCTCGCCGTCGTGGTTGTCGTCGCACAGGCGGATCAGCGCCTTCACGACGGGAGAGAGCGCGCGGTTGAAGCTCGCCTCCCCCTCCTTGAACAGCATCTCCCCCGTGGCGTCGAGGAACTGCTCCCGGCTGATGGCGCCACCGGCCGGGACGCCGGCCTTCTGGGCCAGATGCTGGTACAGCCCCTGGAACGCGCTGTGGAGCTCCTGCACTTCCGGGGAGTCGGCGCTCTTGCCGAGGTTCTGGGCGATCCGGGCGGCCTCGCCCTGGAAGTCGCTCGCCTCCAGGACGCCGTTGCCGTCGGTGTCCCACTTCTCGAAGCGCTTCACCAGGCGGTCGTTGGCGACAGCGGTGCTCATGTGTCTCTCCTAGTCTCGGACGGTGTCCGATGGTTTCGAGTGGTGTCGGGTGGATGACGGACCGCGGCACCTGGGCAGGGCCGCGACCGCGCAGGGCGGTACCGCTGCGCGGGCTCTGGGGCCGGCGACGGCCGGCAGGGGGAGACGCCGGCTCAGGCCGACGCGAGGAGGCACCGGCTCCAGCCGGCGCGAGGATCAGAGAAGGGTGACCCGGCTGCCCACGGCTTTGCCGCGGGTGTCGAGCAGGGCGCAGCGGGCCTGGCCCAGTGCTTCCCTGGCGTAACAGGCGTGGTCCTGCAACAGGATCGCCACATCGGCCTGGGCCATGGCTTCCTGGAGGTTTTCGGTGCGCGGCAACGACCGTCCGCCGACCGTGAACTCGGCTATGTACGGGTCGTGGTAGGACACCTCGGCACCGGCGGCGAGCAGTCCTGCCGCCACCGGGTGCGCCGGCGTCTCCCGGACGTCGGCCACATCCGCTTTGTAGGTGATGCCGAGCAGCAGGGCGCGTGCGCCCTCAGGGCGGCCCCGGACGTCGGTGAGCAGACCCAACGCTCGGTCCACGACATGGTTCGGCATACGGCCGAGGACCTCGTGGGCGGCTGCCAGCGTGCGGAAGGCGAAGCCCTGGGATTCGGCCCGCGCGGCGAGATAGCGGGGGTCGACGGGAATGCAGTGTCCGCCGACGCCGGGGCCGGGCCTGAAGGGTGCGAAGCCGAACGGCTTGGATGCGGCGCAGTGCAGCACGTCCCAGATGTCGATGCCGGTCTCGTGGCAGAACAGTGCCACTTCGTTGACCAGGGCCATGTTGACGTACCGGTAGGTGTTTTCCAGGAGTTTGGCCATCTCCGCCTCCCGCGTACCGCGAGCTACGACGAGGTGGTCCACGAACCGGGAGTAGAACGCGACGGCGTACTTGGCGCACAGCGCGCTGCAACCGCTCACGACCTTGGGCGTGTTGCGGATGGTCCACGTCTCGTTGCCGGGGTCGATGCGCTGCGGCGAATACGCAAGGTGGAAGTCCTCGCCCGCCTGCAGCCCGCTGCCCTGCTCCAGCAGCGGCCGCACGACGTCCTCCGTGGTGCCGGGATAGCTGGTGGACTCCAGGACGACGAGCATGCCGGGGCGCAGCCGGGCGGCGACGACCCGGGCTGCGTCCTCGACCGCGGACAGGTCGGGTAAGCCCTCCGGTGTGAGTCCGGTCGGCACACAGATCACCACGGTCTGCGCGCCGTCCAGGATTGCTGGGTCGGTCGTGGCATGAAAGCCCGCGCCCAGCATGCCCGCGACCTCGGCGTCCAAGACGCCGCCGACATGGGAGCGGCCTGCGGCGAGTCCCGACACCACCGTGCCGGACACGTCGTACCCCACGGTCGCCAGACCTGCCGAGACGGCGGCTCTGGACAGCGGCAGCCCGACATGCCCCAGCCCGATGACGACGAGATCGGTGGCCATGTGCGTACGTTCTCCTGAGGGTGTGGGGGTGAACGGAAACAGGAGGGGCTCAGGCGGAGAAACTGCCGCTGCCGGGCGCGACGTGCGAGCCGTATCCGGGCTCCACGGTGAGGCCGGGTGTCAGACAGAACGGGTCGGCGTGGACGGTGACCGGACGATCGGTGTGGTTCGTCAGCACATGCGCGTCGAGCGGAAGCTTCTGGCACCCTTGCGGATCGCGATAGACAGTCAGCGGCGTCGCTTCGGTGGTGAACACCACCACATCGCCCTGCTCCGCCGCGGCAGCCGTGCCGGTGGCGGCGCTTGCCGCGAGCAGCGCACCGGCGGCGGCGAACATGAAGACAGCGGCGCAACGCATGAATTGGTCCTTTCGGCAGCGTGTTGTCGAAATGATTCTTTTCAGGAGATGCACCCGCTAAGCACGGCCCACCCCGATCCGCCCGAACCAGTGATGCAGTCAAGTGGAGTTGACGTCACGGTCGGTCACACGCGCGCCCCGTCGGTATCCGACGCGCACGGGGCGGACGGCACGCGGCCGGCCCGTACACCCGCAATTCCCGCGAAGGGGCACTCGACTACGACCCGACACTGTCATCGCCGTAGGGGCACAGACCCATCCCGAAGCCGCGCGCCTTTACTTCGCCGGATACACCAATCCACTCACAGGTGTCCTTCGTCAGGCCGGCATCGAGGCTCACGCCATCGCCCACGCGCTACGACGCGAGACAGTGCGGGTCCCTCTTCCCGAGGTAGCGGTCTCACCGTGACCTCGAGGCTCGGCCCGCTGGGCCCCTGGGCGGCAGGCATCACCCTCGCAAGAACCGAGGAGAACGCATCCAACATCTAGCGAGACGCCCACGAAGCCGCAGGTCAAGCCCACTCGCCGGTACCACGGACTCGTTCCACGTCGGGCATTTCGGGCAACACGTCGAGCGCACCCGGACGCGCCCGAGCGGCCGAGGAAAACTGCGGGTCACAGTCCCTTTGTGGCGGGCTCAAGAACCGCCACGCACTCCACATGATGAGTCATCGGAAACAGATCGAACGCCCGCAACATCCGCACCCGATACCCCCCATCCCGGAAATACCCCAAGTCCCGCGCCAGCGCCGCCGGATCGCACGCCACGTACGCGATACGACGGGCGCCGAGCGAGGAGAGATGCTCGACCGTCTTCCGGCCCGCTCCCGCCCGAGGCGGGTCGAGGACGATCAGGTCGACCTCGGTGATGCCCGTGCGCGGCAGGACCGACTCGACCTTGCCCTGTTCGATGCGGACGCGGGGGAAGTCGGCGAGGTTGTGCCGGGCGTCTTCGACGGCCCGCTTGCCGGATTCGATGCCGAGCACCGCGCCCTTCTCGCCGAGCCGGTCGGCCAGGGCGCCGGCGAAGAGGCCGACGCCGCAGTAGAGGTCGAGCGCCATGTCGCCCTTGCGTGGGAGCAGCCCTTGCATGACCGCCGTCACGAGCGTGTCCGCGGCCTTCGGGTGGACCTGCCAGAAGCCGCCGTTGCCGACGCGGTGGGTGCGGCCGTCGGCGCGTTCGCGGACGAAGGGACGGCCGTGGACGCGGTGGACGCCGCCGTCCTTCTCCTCCACCCGCAGCACGGACACCGGCTTGTCCAGCTCGACGAGCGGCAGCCGCGCGCCCGGCCTCGGCGTCAGGATCACCTGGCGGTCCTGCGACCCCGTCGCCGCGATCGCCTCGACTGACTCCATGCCCGTCCAGTCACGCTTCTCGATGCCCAGCTCGCTGACACCCTCGGCCGCGATCATGCAGTGGTCGATCGGCTCCACCTCGTGCGAGCGGTGCCGGCGCAGACCCGCCCGTCCCGTCTCGGCGTCCACGGCGTACTGCACCCGCGTCCGCCACGCCGGGACCTCACCGGCGGGCAGCTTGTCGCCCTCGGCCGGCATCACCGTGCCGTCCCAGCCGGCCTCCTCGGGCGTCAGCCCCGCCAGCCGCTGCAACTGCTCGGCGATGACCTCGCCCTTCAGCCGCCGCTGGGCGCCGGGCTTGGCGTGCTGCCAGTCGCAGCCGCCGCAGCGCCCCGGACCGGCGTAGGGACAGGGCGCCTCGACCCGGTCCTTGGAGGCGGACAGCACCTCCACCGCGTCCGCGCGCAGGAAACGGGAGCCTTCCTCGCCCTCGGTCACCCGCGCCACGACCCGCTCACCGGGCAGCGCGTGCCGGACGAACAGCACCTGCCCCGACTCCGTACGGGCGATGCAGTGCCCGCCGTGTGCGACGGGCCCGATCTCGACCTCGTACTCCTCCCCGACCAGCGACTTCTTCGGTTCTGCCTGCATGGCGGGGTGACTCCACAACGTCAAAGGAAAAGGGAAACGGGCGGTCAAGGGGAACCGCGGGACAACAGCCCACCAGTCTACGTGCTCAGCCGCACGTCACTCCTTCCCGCTCGGCTCCTTCGCACTCGGCTCCTTCGGCCGCTGCTCCGCGGGACCACGCCGCACCGACCCCGGCGCGTTCCACTCCTTCCGCGCCCGCTTCTTCGCGAGCTCGGACGACTCCAGCTGGTAGGGCACCGAGGTCACCATGACACCCGGCGTGAACAGCAGCCGGCCCTTCAGGCGGAGCGCGCTCTGGTTGTGCAGCAGATGCTCGTACCAGTGGCCGACGACGTACTCGGGGATGATCACCGACACGGCGTCGCGCGGCGACTCCCGGCGCACGTTCTTGACGTACTCGATGATCGGCCGCGTGATCTCCCGGTACGGCGAGTCCAGCACCTTCAGCGGTACGTCGATCCCGCGCCGTTCCCACTCCGCGCGCAGCGCCTTGGTCTCGGCCGGGTCGACGTTGACGCTGAGCGCCTCGAGGGTGTCCGAGCGCATCAGCTTGGCGTAGGCCAGGGCGCGCAGGGTGGGGCGGTGGATCTTGGAGATCAGGACGACGGAGTGCACGCGGGACGGTCGTACGCTGTCGTCGCTCGGGCCCTCGGGGGCGGCGAGTTCCTCGGAGACGTGGTCGTAGTGGCGGCGGATGGCCGACATCGTGACGTAGAAGATCACCATGCCGAGCAGCGCGACCCAGGCGCCGTGGGTGAACTTGGTGACCAGGACGACGACCAGCACCAGGCCGGTGAAGAAGGCGCCGAAGGTGTTGATCGCGCGGGAGCGGATCATGTGGCGGCGCTTGGCGGGGTCCTTCTCGGTGGCGAGGTGGCGGTTCCAGTGGCGGACCATGCCGGTCTGGCTGAGCGTGAAGGAGACGAACACGCCGACGATGTAGAGCTGGATCAGCCGGGTGGAGTCGGCGCCGTACATCCACACCAGCAGAATGGCCGCGCCGGCCAGCAGCACGATGCCGTTGGAGAAGGCGAGCCGGTCGCCGCGGGTGTGCAGTTGGCGGGGCAGATAGCGGTCCTGGGCGAGGATCGAGCCGAGCACCGGGAAGCCGTTGTACGCGGTGTTGGCCGCGAGGAACAGCACCAGCGCGGTGGCCGTCGCGAGGATCACGAACAGGAAGCTGCCCTTGCCGAAGACGGCCTCGGCGACCTGGGTGATGACCGGGTTCTGGACGTAGTCGGAGCCGAGCGCGACACCGTTGCTGAGCAGGTCGACGGCCGGGTTCTCGGCCATGCGGACCTTGGTCGCCATGGCCAGCCCGATGATCCCGCAGAACATGGTGACGGCGAGCAGACCCATCATCGCCAGCGTGGTCGCCGCGTTCTTCGACTTGGGCTTGCGGAAGGCCGGGACACCGTTGGAGATCGCCTCCACACCGGTGAGCGCGGCACAGCCGGAGGAGAAGGCGCGCAGGAGCAGGAAGACCAGCGCGAAACCCGCCAGGCCCTGGTGCTCCGCCTTGATCTCGTACGACGCCGTCGGCGCCCGCATCGGGTCGTCGAGCACCAGCCCGCGGAACGCGCCCCACGCGATCATGATGAACACGCCCGCGACGAAGACGTACGTCGGGATCGCGAAGAGCTTGCCGGACTCCTTCACTCCGCGCAGGTTCATCAGTGTCAGCAGCACGATCACGGCGATCGCGCAGGCCACCTTGTGCTCGACCACGAAGGGGATCGCGGAGCCGAGGTTCTCGATGCCGGACGAGATCGACACGGCGACGGTGAGGACGTAGTCGACGAGCAGCGCGCTCGCGACGGTCAGGCCCGCCTTGTTGCCGAGGTTGGTGTTGGCCACCTCGTAGTCGCCGCCGCCGCTCGGGTAGGCGTGCACGTTCTGCCGGTAGGAGGCGACCACCGTGAACATCAGCACGACGACCGCGACCGCGATCCAGGGGCTGAAGTGGTATGCCGACACGCCCGCGATCGACAGGACCAGCAGCACCTCTCCGGGCGCGTACGCCACGGAGGACAGCGGGTCGGAGGCGAAGACGGGTAGGGCGATGCGCTTCGGCAGGAGTGTTTCCCCCAGCCGATCACTGCGCAGTGCGCGCCCGATCAGAATCCGTTTGGGCACGTCGGTCAGTTTGGACACAACAGAGGATCGTAGGCGTTCGAACGGGGGGCCGCCCACCTGCCACCCCACATCTGCTCACCGGGTGAAAACGGGGACCGGTGCGGGGGCGGTTTCCGCGGGCCGTCCGGCACCTATGCCTATATGACAAAACCCGGCCGTTGCCGACCTCTGGAGGATCCATGCACAGCACCGCCCAGCTGATCGGCGCCGCGGCCGCCCTCGTCGGCCTCGGCATCCTGACCCTGGTCAGCGTCCGCAGCATCAGCCGCCGCTGACCCGCTCGGACCCGTGCACGGGGGTCCCCTCCGCCGACCGCGCGTGTGTAGCTTGGGCGGCGGTCTGAGACCCTGTTCAGACCAAGTCAACGACTCTTTGACAGCGGAAGGACGGTCGTGCACATCGTCATCATGGGCTGCGGCAGAGTGGGCTCCGCTCTCGCCCAGACCTTGGAGCAACAGGGGCACACGGTCGCCGTGATCGACCAGGACCCCACCGCCTTCCGACGGCTCGGCTCCTCGTTCGGTGGCCGCCGGGTCACCGGCGTCGGCTTCGACCAGGACACCCTGCGCGAGGCCGGCATCGAGGAGGCGGGCGCCTTCGCCGCCGTCTCCAGCGGCGACAACTCGAACATCATCGCCGCCCGCGTCGCGCGCGAGATGTTCGGCATCGAGAACGTCGCGGCCCGTATCTACGACCCCCGCCGCGCCGAGGTCTACCAGCGCCTCGGTATCCCGACCGTAGCGACCGTCCGCTGGACCGCCGACCAGATGCTGCGCCGTCTGCTCCCCTCGGGTGCCGAGCCGTTGTGGCGCGACCCCACCGGCGGTGTCCAGCTGGCCGAGGTGCACGCCTCGTCCGCCTGGGTCGGTCACAAGATCAGCAGGCTGCAGGAGGAGACGGGCGTCCGCGTGGCGTTCCTGACCCGCCTCGGTGAGGCGATCGTGCCCAGCTCGCAGACGGTGCTGCAGGAGGGCGACCTGGTGCACGTGATGATGCGCACGGACGAGGTCGACAAGGTCGAGGCGGCGTTCGCCAAGGGTCCCGAAGAGGAGGGCGGTCACTGATGAGGGTCGCCATTGCCGGTGCCGGTGCGGTGGGCCGCTCGATCGCGGGCGAACTGCTGGAGAACGGCCACGAGGTCCTGCTCATCGACAAGGCGCCGACCGCGATCTCGGTCGAGCGCGTCCCGCAGGCGGAGTGGCTGCTCGCCGACGCCTGCGAGATCACGTCCCTGGACGAGGCCGCGCTCCAGCGCTGCAACGTCGTGATCGCCGCGACCGGCGACGACAAGGTGAACCTGGTCGTCTCCCTGCTGGCGAAGACGGAGTACGGCGTCCCGCGCGTCGTCGCCCGGGTGAACAACCCGAAGAACGAGTGGCTCTTCAACGAGTCCTGGGGCGTCGACGTCGCCGTCTCCACCCCCCGCCTCATGTCCGCCCTCGTCGAGGAGGCGGTCAGCGTCGGCGACCTGGTCCGGCTGCTGCGCTTCAGCCACGGCGACGCCAACCTCGTCGAGCTGACCCTGCCGGAGGAGTCGGCCCTGGCCGGCACCCGGGTCGGCGATGTCGAGTGGCCCCAGGACACGTCCCTGGTCACGATCATCCGCGGCAACCGCGTCCTCACCCCGTCCAAGGAGGACTCCCTGGAAGCCGGCGACGAACTGCTCTTCGTGGCAGCCCAGGCCCGCGAGGAACAACTGGAGGACCTGCTCTCGGTACGCCGCGAGGACACGGTGAGCTGAGCCGGTTCCGGTTCTACGACGACGGAGGGCGCCCTGCGATCGCAGGGCGCCCTCCGTCGTCGTAGAACCGCTTGCTACCCGTCCCGGCGGTGCCGGCCCGCCGTGGCCTCGTCGTGTTCCTGTGTGAGGGCCGCCTTGCGTTCCTGCTCGGCCTTTTCCTCCGCCTCCATCTCGGCGAAGACGTCGATGGGTGCCGGGGCCTTCGCGAGGAACACCCAGGTCAGCCAGACGGCCAGCAGGAACGGTGGGATCTTCAGGGCGACCAGGACCCAGCCGAGCTGGGTGGTGTCGGCCCACCAGTACAGCGGGAAGAGGATCGCGCACTTGGCGAGCAGGATCAGGCCCCAGGCGTAACTGGCCTTGGCGTACGCCTTCTTGCGGCCCGGGTTGCGGGTGCGCCAGGAGAGGTTCTCCTTGAAGACCGGGCCGAGGATCAGACCGAGCAGCGGGACGCCGGCCAGGGTCGTGATGATGTACGCGAGCGCCAGGCCCAGCGTGTAGAGCATGCCGGGCAGGTAGAAGTCCTTGGCGTTGCCCGTCATCATCGCGAACACGACACCGAACGCGACGCCGAAGACTCCGCTGAAGGCGTGCTTGACGGTGTCCCTCATCGCCAGACGGACCACGACCAGCAGCACGGACACACCGAGGGCGGCGATCGCCGACAGGTGCAGATCCTTGTTGATCGTGTAGATGGTGACGAAGAGAAGACCGGGCAACACCGTCTCGATCATGCCCCGCAGGCCGCCGAACGCCTCGAACAGCGCTGCCTCTGTCACCGCCCGGGCGTCGTGCCCGGCGGCTGCGGTGTCTTCGGTGTCTGTGGTCGGCTTGTCGAGCGACGTCACCGGCTACTCCCGTCCAAGGGGTCTCAGTTCGTATTTCGGGTTGAACAGCACACGGCGTCCGCGGCTCATCGAGATCCGGCCCGACGCGATCAGCTTGCGTCCGGGCTCTATCCCCACGATGGAGCGCCGGCCCAGCCACACCACGTCCAGCGCGGCGGAGCCGTCGAACAACTCGGCCTCCAGGGCCGGAACTCCGGCACGCGGCCGCAGGGTGACCGTGCGCAAGGTACCAGTAACGGTCACTATCTGACGGTCGTGGCAGTCACCGATGCGGATACAGCCTGCGGTGTCGGCGTCCTCGCGCAGTTCCTCCGACTCCAGGTCCTCCTGCGACGAGGAGAGCCGGTCGAGCATGCGCCGGAACCGGCCCACCGGCTTTTCGGAACGAGGAGCACCACTCATATCTGAAGCGTACCGGGGCCCGCCGACAGCTACGTACCCCCGGTGCTAGCGCTCGAACCGGTACCCCATCCCGGGTTCCGTAATGAAGTGTTTCGGGTGCGACGGGTCGGCCTCCAGCTTTCTCCTGAGCTGGGCCATGTACACCCGCAGGTAGTTCGTCTCCGTCCCGTACGACGGCCCCCAGACCTCCTGCAGCAGCTGCTTCTGGCTGACCAGGCGGCCGCTGTTGCGGACGAGGACCTCCAGGAGGTGCCACTCTGTGGGGGTCAGCCGTACGTCCTTGCCGGCGCGGTGGACCTTCTTGGCACCCAGGTCGACGGTGAACTCGTCGGTCTCCACCGTCACGTCGTCCTCGCCGCCCCCGGTGGGCTCGGCGCGGCGGACGGCGGCCCGCAGCCGGGCCAGCAGCTCGTCCATGCCGAAGGGCTTGGTGACGTAGTCGTCGGCGCCCGCGTCCAGCGCCTCGACCTTCTCGTCGGAGGTGTGCCGGGCGGAGAGCACGATGATCGGCACCCGGGTCCAGCCGCGCAGCCCCTTGATCACGTCGACGCCGTCGAGGTCGGGCAGTCCCAGGTCGAGCACCACGACGTCGGGGTGGCGGGCGGCGGCGAGCTGGAGGGCGGTGGCACCGTCGTGGGCCGCGTCGACCTCGTACTTGCGGGCCTTGAGGTTGATCACCAGGGCGCGCACGATCTGCGGTTCGTCGTCGATCACGAGCACCCGGGTCATAGGGACTGCCTTTCCGGTCGAGCGGGGTGAAGAGGTTCCTGCGCGTGCGGTTCTGCCGCGTCCGGCGGGCGGGAGCCGGTCCCGTGGAGGGAGAGGACCATGGTGAGGCCGCCGCCGGGTGTGTCCTCGGCGTGCAGGGTGCCGTCCATCGCCTCGGCGAAACCGCGGGCTACGGCGAGACCGAGGCCGACTCCGGCGCCGCGCGGGGCGTCGCCGTAGCGCTGGAAGGGCTCGAAGATGCGCTCCTTGGCGTCGTCGGGGACGCCGGGGCCGCGGTCGACCACCCGCACCTCGACCCGGTCCGCGATGGCGCTGGCGGACACCAGGACGGGCTTGCCGTCCGGGCTGTACTTGACGGCGTTCTCGACCAGGTTGGCCACCGCGCGCTCCAGCAGCCCGGCGTCGACGGACACCATGGGCAGCGTCTCGGGGATGTCGAGTACCACGCTGTCCTCGGGCACCCCGCCCAGCGCCATCGGCACCACCTCGTCCAGGTCGATCTCCCGGATGATCGGGGTCACGGTGCCGGTCTGCAGCCGGGACATGTCCAGCAGGTTGCCCACCAGGTGGTCGAGGCGGTCGGCGCCGTCCTCGATGCCCTCCAGCAGCTCCGCCTGGTCCTCCTCCGACCACGCCACATCGTCGGAGCGCAGGCTGGTCACCGCCGCCTTGATGCCGGCCAGCGGGGTGCGCAGGTCATGGCTGACGGCGGCCAGCAGCGCGGTGCGGATCCGGTTGCCCTCCGCCAGCGCCCGCGCCCGGTCGGCCTCCGCCCGCAGTCGCCGCCGGTCCAGCACCACGGCCGCCTGCGCGGCGAACGCGGCCAGCACCCGCCGGTCCTCCGCCGGCAGCACCCGCCCGGTCAGCGCCAGCGCCATGTGGTCGCCCACCGGCACGTCCACGTCCGCGTCCTCGGGGTTCGTGCACGGCCGCGGCCCCACACTGCCGGCGCAGGTCCACGGGTCCACGTCGCTCTGCCGCTCCAGCAGCGCCGCCGACTCCATCCCGAACGTCTCCCGCACCCGCTCCAGCAGCTCCTCCAGCCCGGTCTCACCGCGCAGCACATTGCCCGCCAGGAACGACAGGATCTCCGACTCGGCCCGCAGCCGCGCCGCCTGCTGGGTACGCCGGGCCGCCAGATCCACCACCGACGCCACCGACACCGCCACCCCGACGAAGATCACGAGGGCGACGATGTTCTTCGGGTCCGCGATGGCCAGCTGGTACAGGGGCCGGGTGAAGAAGTAGTTCAGCAGCAGCGACCCGAAGGCCGCCGAGGCCAGCGCCGGGAAGAGCCCGCCGAGCAGGGCCGCCGCCACGACCACCGCCAGGAACAGCAGCATGTCGTTGGCCAGGCCGAGATCGACGGCGTTCAACAGCACCGCCAGGAGCGCCGGGCCGGCCAGTCCGACCAGCCAGCCCCAGATGATCCTGGACCGACCGAGACGCGCACCCCGGGCGGCGGGCAGGCCCCGTCCCTTGCCCGCCTCGTCATGGGTGATCAGGTGGACGTCGAGATCGGGCCCTGAGTCCCGGGCGACCGTCGCCCCCACGCCCGGCCCGAAGACGTACTGCCAGCTCTTGCGCCGGGACACACCGAGCACGATCTGCGTGGCGTTCACTCCGCGCGCGAAGTCCAGCAGGGCGGCAGGAATGTCATCCCCGACCACGTGGTGGAAGGTGCCGCCCAGGTCCTCGACGAGCGTGCGCTGAACCGCCAGTTCCTTGGGCGAGGCGGACGTGAGCCCGTCGCTGCGGGCGATGTACACCGCCAACACCTCACCACCGGCCCCCTTCTCCGCCAGCCGCGCCGCCCGCCGGATCAGCGTCCGCCCCTCCGGACCCCCCGTCAGCCCCACCACGATCCGCTCCCGCGAACCCCAGATCGCCGACACCCGATGCTCACTGCGGTACTGCTGCAGATACTCGTCGACCCGGTCCGCCACCCACAACAGCGCCAGCTCCCGCAACGCCGTCAGGTTCCCCGGCCGGAAGTAGTTCGACAGCGCCGCATCCACCTTGTCCGGCCGGTAGATGTTGCCATGCGCCATCCGCCGCCGCAGCGCCTGCGGCGACATGTCCACCAGCTCTATCTGATCCGCGCGGCGCACCACCTCGTCCGGCACCGTCTCCCGCTGCCGCACGCCCGTGATCGACTCGACGACATCGCCGAGGGACTCCAGATGCTGGATGTTCACCGTCGAGACCACATCGATCCCGGCCGCCAGCAACTCCTCCACGTCCTGCCACCGCTTGGCATTCCGCGACCCGGGAATGTTCGTGTGCGCCAGCTCGTCGACCAGCGCCACCTTCGGCCGGCGCGCGAGGACCGCGTCGACGTCCATCTCCGTGAAGAGACCGCCGCGGTACTCCAGCTCGCGGCGGGGGGTCTGCTCCAGACCGTGCAGCATCACCTCGGTCCGCGGCCGCCCGTGATGCTCCACGAACGCCACCACACAGTCCGTGCCGCGCTCCACACGCCGATGCGCTTCGGACAGCATCGCGTACGTCTTGCCCACGCCCGGTGCCGCACCGAGGTAGATCCGAAGCTTGCCGCGTCCCATGGCCCTATTGTCTTCCCGTTCATTGCTGCGTACGCAGCGTCGACCTTACGGCCAACGATGTGGACAAACAGGACGGGGTGGGCGGCAGGGGACGTCTTTGACAGAACCCTGACGGTTCCGCGCACGAAAAAGGGCCGCACCCCGAACCCGGGGTGCGGCCCTTCTCGTGGCTGACTAGCGGACCTCGGTGATCTCCGGCCCGCGCTGCAACTGCCCCATGCCACCGGAGAAGCGCGAGCCCGCCTCCTCCTGCTGGATGGTCTCGGGGACCATCTGCGCGTCGTTCGGCAGCTTCAGGACGATCGGGTCGCGAGGCGCCATCGGGCCCTCGCCGCGGACCACGACCGTGTCCCGGAAGATCTGCTCGAGCAGCCCCGCGGCCTGCGGCTGCACCGCACCCTGCCCGGAGATCACCCCGCGCAGGAACCAGCGGGGCCCGTCCACACCGACGAACCGCACGACCTGGAAGCCGCCCGTGCCGTCCGGCAGTTGCACCGGCACCTGGGCGCGCAGCTCCCAGCCCAGCGGACCCTCGACCTCGTCGACGATGCCACCCTGCTGAGTGATGCCGCCGGCGATCTCCTCACGTACCTCGCCCCAGATGCCCTCGCGCTTGGGAGCGGCGAAGGCCTGCAACTGGACGGCGCTGTCGCGCAGCACGACGGTCGCCGCGACGATCGCGTCGCCCGCGACCTCGACCCGCAGCTCCATGCCGTCGACACCCGGCACGAAGATGCCGCCCAGGTCGACCCGGCCCTCGGCCGCGTCGCTCACCTCGGAGCTGTCCCAGGGCCCGTCGGGCCGCGGCTCCGGCTCGAGCCGCACGCGCCCGCTCTCTACCTCAACGTCCGCCTCAGTGTCGACACTGTCGACGACCTGCTCGGCCTCGCCGGCCGCGTCGTCGGCGGCACCCTTCTTCTTGCGACGTCCGAACACGTCACTGTCCTTCCCGGTCGGATACGACCGAAGCGTATCGATTCCCACCCGTCGCGCCGCCCACGGCGGCCTGACCGCTTGTGCTGTTCGTTCCGGTCACCGCGGCATGGCCGCCGGTGGATCCGAAGCCCCCTTCGGCCCGCGCCGACCCGGGAAGCTCCGCGACCTCCTGGAAGCGGACCCTCTCGACCTGCTGGACGACCAGTTGGGCAATCCGGTCGAAGCGCTCGAACCGCACGGCCTCGCGCGGGTCGAGATTCACCACGATCACCTTGATCTCTCCACGGTACCCGGCATCAACCGTCCCCGGGGCATTGACGAGGGCGACACCGCAGCGGGCGGCGAGACCGGAGCGCGGGTGCACGAAGGCCGCGTACCCCTCCGGGAGCGCGACAGACACCCCCGTGGGCAGCACGGCCCGCTCACCGGGCTCCAGCGCGCACGCCTCGGTGGTACGCAGATCGGCTCCCGCGTCACCGGGGTGCGCGTACGACGGAAGCGGTACGTCCGGGTCGACGCGCCGGATCAGCACGTTCACGGGGTCACGGCTCACGGATTCACCTCGAAGGCGCGGGCACGCCTGATCTGGTCCGGGTCGTCCATGGCGGCCCGGATCTCCTCCGGGCGGCCGTTGTCGGTGAAGTGATCGACCTTCACCTCGATGAAGAGCGCGTCGGCGCGGACGGCCACGGGTCCGTCGGGACCGTCGATGCGTCCGACGGCCGTCGAGTAGATCTTCCGTCCGGCCACCGCCACGACCTCGGCGGTCAGATGCAGGGTGGTGCCCACCGCCACCGGCGCGACGAAGTCCGTCTCCAGGCGGCCGGTCACGGCGATGGTGCGCAGCAGCCAGTTCAGCGAGCCGAGGGCCTCGTCGAGGGCGGACGCCAGCACGCCGCCGTGAGCGAGCCCCGGGGCGCCCTGGTGTGCGGTCCGCACGGTGAACTCGGCGGTGAGGGAGACACCTTCGCCCGCCCGCGCCTCCAGATGCAGTCCGTGAGCCTGCTCGCCGCCGCAGCCGAAGCACTGGCCGTAGTGCGCGCCGAGCAGTTCACCGGGCGCGGGAGCGTCGGGATGACGCACCGGCTTCCTGGCGTCGGCGGGGGGCTTGAGAACTGCGGACGAACCACTCACAGCCGCAGACCTTACCCGCGCGCCGACCCGATACCGACACCGTGCCAAGCTTGGCCGTATGCAGCTCTCCGCCACCCCGTACGAAGAACGCCTGACCGCTCCCCGCTCCTGGTGGCTGATCAGCTTCCTGGTCGGGGTCTCCATGGCGCTGATCCTGCTGCCGTTCGGCACGCTGCCGATGCTCGGCGGCCTGGCCGGGGGCACCGCGGCCGCGGCCGTCGTCGCCAGTTCGTACGGCTCGCCGCGCATCCGCGTCGTCGGCGGCTCGCTGATCGCGGGCGAGGCGAAGATCCCGGTGACGGCCCTGGGCGAGGCGGAGATCCTCGACCCGGAGGAGGCTCGCGCCTGGCGCACGTACAAGGCGGACACGCGCGCGTTCCTGCTGCTGCGCGCCTACATCCCGACCGCGCTGAAGGTCGAGGTCACCGACCCGGACGACCCGACGCCGTATCTGTACCTGTCGACGCGGGAGCCCGAGCGGCTGGCGGAGGCGCTGGAGGCCGCGCGGGCGGCGGCCGCCTAGGCAAAGATTCGGTTCAGTTCCCGAGTTCCTTGGGGATCTCGCCGATGCGCAGCGGATCCGCGGGAGTCTCCAGCGGTGGCAGTGCCGTCAGCGTCTCCCACGGCACCTGTGCCTTGCGCAGGTCCTTGCGGATGTGCTCGGCGAGCTTGCGGGTGTCTCTGCGGTTCATGACCGCCCCGACCGCGGCCCCGACCATGAACGGCATCAGGTTCGGCAGGTTGCGGACCATGCGCTTCATGATCTGCTGGCGCAGCTGGCGCTTCATCTGACCGTTCATCGCCGCGCTGAACGTCGACGGCTTCGTCACGTCGACCCCGCGCTCTCCCGACCAGGAGTTGAGATACGCGGTGCTGCGCTGCTTGAGATTGCCGGGCGGACGTACGCCGTAGACCTCGTGCAGCTCGGCGATCAGTTTCAGCTCGATGGCCGCGACGCCGGTGATCTCGGCGGCCAGTTCGGTCGGCATCGCGGGCGGTACCGGCAGCATGGCCGCCGCTCCGATGCCCGCGCCGACCGTGGACGTCGCGTTCGCCGCGCCCGTCACGAGCTTGTCCGCCAGCTGCTCGGGCCCGAGGGCGGGGAACTGCCGGCGCAGCGTCTCGAGGTCGCGTACGGGGATCCGCGGGGCGATCTCGATCAGCCGGTCGGCGAGGTACGCCAGGCCCGCCCTGGCCCGGCTGCCGCTCTTGCGGACGCCTTCCCTGGCCTTGTCCCGGAAGACCGCCGCACTCCCCCACCCTCGGCTTCGTTCGGGCGGGGGGACCCCCATCCGTGCGACGAGTGCCGGAGCCTCCGTCGGGACCGGCACCGGGAGGTCGGCCCGGTCGGCCGGTTCGAGCGAGGCCGATCCGGAATCGGATGAGCCCCGCTCGTCGTCACGCGCGCCATGAGGACCGTCGAGCGGCCCTTCGTCCGCTCCCCGTGAGAAGCGGCGCTTCCAGGGAGGGGTCGAGCCAGTCACGGCCGACCCGTCCTCAGTCGCAGTCGCGGCAGATCGGCTGGCCGTTCTTCTCCCGGGCCAGCTGGCTGCGGTGGTGCACCAGGAAGCAGCTCATGCAAGTGAACTCGTCCTGCTGCTTGGGCAGTACCCGGACGGCCAGCTCCTCGTTCGAGAGGTCCGCGCCGGGCAGCTCAAGACCTTCGGCGGCCTCGAACTCGTCGACGTCCACTGCGGAGGTCGACTTGTCGTTCCTACGGGCCTTGAGCTCTTCAAGGCTGTCCGAGTCGACGTCGTCGTCGGTCTTGCGTGGGGTGTCGTAATCCGTTGCCATGTCGCTCTCCCCCTCTGGGTGTCTGTGGTGTCTCCAGCGCACGTAACGCGTGAGAGGCCGGACTTGTGCCCGACCCGAGGCGGAGATTTTGCCTCACATCAAGGTCTGTTACTCAATCGACACCCAACCGGACTCCTCAAGAGTGATCGGCTTGGATGGCGATGCGGACCGTACACGGTCCCGATGCCGCACTTCAAAGGCGTCTCACCGTGTACTTCCCGTGATCAAGCTCCCCGAAAACCGGGATTTTCCCGGCTTTCCGACAGGGTGCATGATCACTGAGAGTAGATGGCCGGAAAGTTGCCTTTGTGATCGATCACACAGGGAGACGCCAGGAGCGGTCCATGAAAATTCCGCGCAAAGCGAACATCCCCGTGTGTGTCGCGGAATGGTCTCAGACGGGCAGGGTGACCCGCATCATGAGCCCTCCCCCCTCACGCGGTTGCGCCGTGATGTGCCCGCCGTGTGCCCGGGCCACGGACCGGGCGATGGACAGCCCGAGTCCGACGCCCTTGTCACTGCCCGTGCGCTCGGTACGCAGCCGTCGGAACGGCTCGAAGAGATTGTCGATCTCGTACGCCGGGACCACCGGGCCCGTGTTCGTGACGACCAGGACCGCCTGACCGTGCTGGACCTCGGTGCTGACCTCGACCCAGCCGCCCTCCGGAACGTTGTACCGCACGGCGTTCTGCACGAGGTTCAGCGCGATCCGCTCCAGCAGGACGCCGTTGCCCTGAACCACCGCCGTTTTCTGCTCGCCCCGGATCCGCACGCCCTTGGCCTGCGCCTCGGCGTGCACCTGGTCGACGGCCTGCGAGGCGACCTCGGCGAGGTCCACCGGTTTACGCTCGACGATCTGGTTGTCGCTCCGCGCGAGCAGCAGCAGGCCCTCCACGAGCTGCTCGCTGCGCTCGTTGGTGGCCAGCAGCGTCTTGCCCAGTTGCTGGAGCTCCACCGGCGCCTGCGGGTCGGACAGGTGCACTTCGAGGAGCGTGCGGTTGATCGCGAGCGGGGTGCGCAGTTCGTGCGACGCGTTTCCGACGAAGCGCTGCTGGGCGGTGAAGGCTCTCTGCAGCCGCTCCAGCATGTCGTCGAAGGTGTCCGCCAGTTCCTTGATCTCGTCGTCCGGGCCGTCCAGCTCGATCCGGCGGGACAGGTCCGAACCCGCCACCGCGCGTGCCGTGCGCAGAATCCGGCCCAGCGGCGACAGGACGCGGCCCGCCATGGCGTAGCCGAAGGCGAAGGCGATCACGGCCAGGCCGAGCAGGGCCAGGAGGGAGCGGCTGAGGAGATTGTCGAGGGCGTGCTGACGCTGTTCGTTGACGCAGGCGTTCATCGCCTCGTTGAACACGTCCGGCGTGGCGCTCGACGGCAGGTCACACACATTGCTGGTGACCTGCCCCTTAGTGATCTTGAAGGGCAGGTCGCTGCCGACGTTCAGCGCCTGCGCCGCCAGCAGATAGATGATCGACAGCAGCAGGATGCCCGCGATCAGGAACATGCCGCCGTACAGCAGCGTGAGCCGTATCCGGATGGTCGGGCGCAGCCAGGGGAACGGGGCCTCCGGCCTGCGGGGGTCCCAGGTGGGCTTCGGGGGCGCCTGGGGAGGCGCAGGTGTGGCGGCCACTGGATCAGATCCGGTAACCGGAGCCGGGGACGGTGACGATGACGGGCGGCTCGCCCAGCTTGCGGCGCAGGGTCATCACGGTCACGCGCACGACGTTGGTGAACGGGTCCGTGTTCTCGTCCCAGGCCTTCTCCAGCAGCTGTTCCGCGGAGACGACCGCGCCCTCGCTGCGCATCAGCACCTCCAGGACGGCGAACTCCTTCGGCGCGAGCTGGACTTCCTTGCCGTCGCGGAAGACCTCGCGGCGGTTCGGGTCGAGCTTGATGCCGGCGCGCTCCAGGACGGGCGGCAGGGGCACGCTGGTGCGCCGGCCCAGGGCACGCACGCGTGCCGTGAGCTCGCTGAACGCGAAGGGCTTGGGGAGGTAGTCGTCGGCGCCGATCTCCAGGCCCTCGACCCGGTCGCTGACGTCGCCCGACGCCGTGAGCATCAGCACGCGTGTGGGCATGCCGAGTTCGACGATCTTGCGGCAGACGTCGTCGCCGTGCACCAGCGGGAGGTCACGGTCGAGGACGACCACGTCGTAGTCGTTGACGCCGATGCGCTCCAGGGCGGCCGCACCGTCGTACACGACGTCGACGGCCATGGCCTCCCGGCGCAGTCCGGTGGCCACCGCATCGGCGAGCAGTTGCTCGTCCTCGACGACGAGTACGCGCACGTCGCTTGTCCTTCCTGTGTCCACCCGCGTAGCGCCTCCAGGGCGCACTCGGGCAGGGTCTACGTGGGTGTGTTGGTCTCCATCCTGCCCTTTTCGGCCATAAGTCGGCGGTAAGGCGGGGAACCGGGGCCCTGGGGGAGCGTGCGGCGGCCGGGAATACGAGATTTTCTCCTCGGGTTGAGGTTTCCGTGGGAGGGAGCGCGGGGAGGACCGATTACACCCCGCGATCACGCTCTGCATGTACCGCAGCACCATGTGGTACGCCGCAATCCGCTTTCCGCAGAGCGGGCGTGGGTGTCCGGCACCGTCGCCGCCCAGCCCGGGCTGCGCTGGGCATCCACAGGAGACGTGATCGCCCCTTCCGAACGGCACACCCCCGTGCCACCGACCCACGACCCAGGACGAGGGGGCGCAGCATGGACGCATTCACCGCAGGACTTCTGCAGCGCATAAGGGCGACCGAGTCCGACCTGACGCGGGCTCGTGACGAGGGCGACGACTTCCTCGTCGAGGTGGAGCAGGGCGAGCTCGACGACCTGCGCCGCCTGGCGGCCGAACACGGTGTGGAGGTCGGCGCCGCCAGCGTCTGATCCACCAGCACGCGCACGACGACAGTCCCCGGCGAATCCAGCGCCGGGGACTGTCGTTTTGTGACTGGTTCTTGCTCAGTCTTGGTTCTTGCTCAGTCGTGCCAGGCGCCGAAGTCTTCCAGGAGGCGCTGCAGGGGCTCGAAGACGCCCGGTGTGGCCGCGACCGTCAGGGCGTACGACGGGGGCTCTGCGGGCCGTCCGCCGGTCAGCGCGCCTGCTTCACGGGCGATGAGGTCACCGGCGGCCAGGTCCCAAGGGTGCAGCCCCCGCTCGTAGTAGCCGTCCAGGCGGCCCGCGGCCACGTCGCACAGGTCGACCGCGGCCGAGCCGCCGCGCCGGATGTCCCGCAGGAGCGGGATGAGTTTGTGTACGACGTCGGCCTGGTGGGCGCGGACTTCGGAGACGTAGTTGAAGCCGGTCGAGACCAGGGCCTGGTCGAGGGGCGGCGCCGGGCGGCAGGTCAGCTGCCGCTCACCGTCCCACGCGCCCGTGGCCCACGCGCCGCCGCCACGAATCGCGTGGTACGTCTCACCGCGCATCGGCGCCGCGACGACACCGACGACCCGCTCGCCGTTCTGCTCGGCCGCGATGGAGACGGCCCAAGTGGGCAGCCCGTACAGGTAGTTGACGGTGCCGTCGAGCGGGTCGATCACCCAGCGGATGCCGCTGGAGCCCTCGACGGAGGCGCCCTCCTCGCCGAGGAAGCCGTCGTCGGGGCGGCGGTCGGCGATCAGGCCGGTGATCAGCTTCTCGGCCGCGATGTCCATCTCGGTCACCACGTCGATCGGGCTGGACTTGGTGGCGGCGACCGCGAGGTCGGCCGGGCGGCCGTCACGCAGCAGCTCGCCCGCCTGTCGGGCGGCCTCCTGGGCCAGGGCGAGCAGGTCCGAGTGCAGGGGGTCGGTCACGGCGCTCCTCACGCGTACGTGCTGTCGGCGCCCGCGGCGGCGGGACGGGGGGCACGGGCCGGGCAGCAGCCCATCGGGCAGAGGTGGTGGCTCGGGCCCAGGGCGCCCAGGGCGCACGGTGTGACCTCCTGGCCGCGCTCGACGGCGGCCCGCTCCAGGACGAGGTCGCGGATCGCGGCGGCGAACCGCGGGTCGGCGCCGACGGTGGCGGAGCGGCGGAGCGGCAGCCCCAGTTCCTCGCCCTTCGCCTTGGCCTCCGTGTCGAGGTCGTAAAGGACCTCCATGTGGTCGGAGACGAAACCGATGGGCGCCATGACGACCGCCGGGGCCCCGGCCGCGTGCCGCTCCTCGAGGTGGTCGCAGATGTCGGGCTCCAGCCACGGGATGTGCGGTGCTCCGGAGCGCGACTGATACACCAACTGCCAGGGGTGGTCGACGCCGGTGCGCTCGCGCACGGCGTCCGCGATCAGCTCCGCGACGTCCAGGTGCTGCTCGACGTAGGCGCCGCCGTCGCCGTGGTCCTCGACCGGGCCGGAGGTGTCGGCGGCGGCCGTCGGGATCGAGTGGGTGGTGAAGGCGATCTGCGCGCCGTCCCGGACGTCCTCGGGGAGGTCGGCCAGTGAGTGGAGCACGCCGTCGATCATGGGCTCCAGGAAGCCGGGGTGGTTGAAGTAGTGCCGGAGCTTGTCGATCTTCGGCAGCTCCAGGCCCTCGGCCTGAAGCTGGGCCAGCGAGTCCGCCAGGTTCTCGCGGTACTGGCGGCAGCCCGAGTACGAGGCGTAGGCGCTGGTGGCGAGGACCAGGATGCGGCGGCGGCCGTCGGCGACCATCTCGCGCAGGGCGTCCGTCAGGTACGGCGCCCAGTTGCGGTTGCCCCAGTAGACCGGCAGGTCCACGCCGTGGTCGGCGAAGTCCTTGCGGAGGGCGTCGAGAAGGGCGCGGTTCTGGTCGTTGATCGGGCTGACCCCGCCGAACAGGAAGTAGTGCTGCCCGACTTCCTTGAGGCGTTCCTTGGGGATGCCGCGCCCTCGCGTCACGTTCTCCAGGAACGGAACCACGTCGTCCGGGCCCTCCGGGCCGCCGAACGAGAGCAGGAGGAGGGCGTCGTAGGGGGTGGCATCGAGCGCGTCTGGCATGACTCGATCCTGCCACCCGGTGCTGACAGCCGGGAAACGGCGGGGTGAGCAGTGCGGTCCCGGTGGTGCATGTGGGTGACGTGGCTCGTAATCTGTATCAGCCCCCTTTACGCCTTACCTCAGCCCGCGCCGGGCCCGTGCCCGGCCGAGGGACACCCGCACCCGCCGTACCGGAGACCTCGTGCCCAGCCCCTACCTCGCCCTGTTCGCCGCCCCCGGCTCCAAGGGCTTCGCCGCCGCCGGCTTCCTCGGGCGGATGCCGCTGTCGATGATGGGCATCGGCGTCGTCACGATGATCTCCCAGCTCACCGGCCGGTACGGGCTGGCGGGCGCCCTGTCGGCCACCATCGCGCTGGCGGCCGCGGTCGCGGGCCCGCAGGTGTCGCGGCTGGTGGACCGGTACGGGCAGCGGCGGGTGCTGCGCCCGGCCACGCTGGTGTCGCTCGTCGCGGCGGCACTGCTGCTGTTCGCCGCGCACTACGAGTGGCCGGACTGGGTGCTGTTCGTGGCCTGCGTCGGGATCGGCTGCGTGCCGAGCATCGGGGCGATGATCCGTGCCCGCTGGGCGGCCCTGTACCGGGGCACCCCGCAGTTGCACACCGCGTACTCCTTCGAGTCCGTGGTGGACGAGATCTGCTTCATCTTCGGGCCGATCATCTCCATCGGCCTGTCCACGGCGTGGTTCCCGGAGGCGGGACCGTTGCTCGCCGCCTGCTTCCTGGCGGCGGGGGTCTTCTGGCTCACCGCACAGCGCGCGACCGAGCCGAAGCCGCATCCGCGCGAGCACCGCGGCGGCGGCAGCGCGCTGCGCGCACCCGGTCTGCAGGTCCTGGTGGCCACCTTCGTGGCGACCGGAGCGATCTTCGGGGCCGTCGACGTGGTCACCGTGGCCTTCGCCGAGGAGCAGGGGCACAAGGGCGCGGCCAGCCTCGTGCTGGCGATCTACGCCGCGGGCTCCTGCGTAGCAGGAGCCGTGTTCGGGCTGCTGCGGTTCCACGGGGCGCCCGAACGTCGCTGGCTGCTGGGCGTGTTCATGATGGCCGTGAGTATGATCCCCCTCCTACTGGTCGGAAACTTGCCGTTTCTGGCCGTGGCGCTGTTCGTTGCGGGTCTGTCCATCGCTCCCACGATGATCACGACGATGTCCCTCATCGAAGAGCACGTACCACGCGCGCAGCTCACCGAAGGCATGACCTGGGTGAGCACAGGGCTCGCGGTCGGGGTCGCACTCGGCTCCTCCGTGGCCGGCTGGGTGATCGACGCGGCCGGAGCGCGTGCCGGGTACGGGGTTCCGGCGGTGTCCGGGGCCGTCGCGGTCGCGGTCGGTTTCCTCGGGTATCGCCGGCTCAGCAGGCCGGCTCCACGTCGGGGAGGCACCGTTGAGCACCACAGTGAGCGGCAGGAACGGCACGTGGCGTAACTGGGGCGGCACGGTCGCCGCCCGGCCGACGCGGCAGGTCGAACCCGCCTCCGTGGACGAACTGGCCGCGGCCGTACGGAAGGCGGCGGAGGACGGGCTGACGGTGAAGGCCGTCGGTTCCGGGCATTCGTTCACGTCCGTCGCCGCCACCGACGGTGTGTTGATCCGTCCTCAACTGTTGACCGGCATCCGCAACATTGATCGCGAAGCCGGGACGGTCACGGTGGAGGCCGGCACCCCGCTCAAGAGACTCAACATGGCTCTCGCCCGCGAGGGCCTGTCGCTCACGAACATGGGCGACATCATGGAGCAGACGGTCTCCGGGGCCACCAGTACCGGCACCCACGGCACCGGCCGCGACTCGGCCTCGATAGCCGCCCAGATCACGGGACTTGAGCTGGTCACGGCCGACGGCTCGCTGCTCACCTGCTCGGAGAAGGAGAATCCGGAGGTCTTCGCGGCCGCGCGCACAGGTCTCGGCGCCCTCGGCATCATCACCGCGATCACCTTCGCCGTGGAGCCGATCTTCCTGCTCACGGCCCGTGAGGAGCCGATGAGTCTGGACCAGGTCACCAGCCGGTTCGACGAACTCTGGGCGGAGAACGAGCACTTCGAGTTCTACTGGTTCCCGCACACCGGCAGCACCAACACCAAGCGCAACAACCGCAGCGCGGGCCCGGAACAGCCGGTGGGGCAGCTCGCGGGCTGGTTCGAGGACGAGTTCCTCTCCAACGGCGTCTTCCAGGTGGCCCAGTGGGCCGGCCGCGCGGTACCGGCCACCGTCCCGGCGATCGCCCAGATCTCCAGCAAGGCGCTGTCCGCACGGACTTACACCGATATTCCCTACAAAGTCTTCACTTCGCCGCGCCGGGTGCGCTTCGTGGAGATGGAGTACGCCGTTCCGCGCGAGGCCGTCGTCGAGACGCTGCGCGAACTCAAGAGGACGGTCGACCGATCCGGCCTGAGGATCAGTTTCCCGGTCGAGGTGCGCACGGCCCCCGCGGACGACATCACGCTCTCCACGGCGTCCGGCCGCGACACCGCCTACATCGCCGTCCACATGTTCAAGGGGACGCCCTATCAGGCGTATTTCACCGCCGCCGAACAGATCTTCACCGCGCACGAGGGCCGGCCGCACTGGGGCAAGGTGCACACCCGGGACGCCGAGTACTTCGCCGGGGTCTACCCCCGGTTCGGTGAGTTCACGGCGTTGCGGGATCGGCTCGATCCCGAACGGCGGTTCCAGAACGACTACTTGCGGAGGGTGCTGGGGTCGTAGCCGGCACGGGACGCAGGCGCGAAGCCATTGGTTCCGTATTTGCCGATTGCGTGAAGTGCGCCACGTTCAAGATCCCGAAAACCCGCGCCCGGACGGCCGAGTCCGCCCCCTTGCCAGAAGTTGGGCGGCGAGCCAATCCACGCACGTGGTCCGAATGGAGTACTGTTGCGAGCCCTGGGTTCGGTCTCCCGCCAGGGCGTCCGTGGCCTTCAAGGACCGCCGTGAGGGGGCTAGTTGCACAGGGTGACGGAGTTTGTCACTTAGCGTTGCGAATAGGTAACCGTGCCATAACGGCGATCCAGGGCCCTGGCCCGACACGCCGGGCAACTCGGCAAGGTTGTGGCAGGCTGCACCCGGGCAGGCCACACTCGACTAGCGGAAGCAGCGACGCACGTGACGTCGGCAGGCACCACCCGGGAGGTCCCCATGCCCGAACTGCGTGTCGTGGCCGTCTCCAATGACGGCACACGGCTGGTGCTCAAGGCTGCCGACTCGACGGAGTACACCCTTCCGATTGATGAACGGCTGCGCGCCGCCGTGCGCGGCGACCGGCCGCGCCTCGGCCAGATCGAGATCGAGGTGGAGAGCCATCTCCGCCCGCGTGACATCCAGGCGCGTATACGTGCGGGTGCGACCGCGGAAGAGGTCGCACAGATGGCCGGAATTCCGGTCGACCGCGTACGCCGCTTCGAGGGTCCGGTACTGGCCGAGCGCGCCTTCATGGCTGAGCGGGCCCGCAAGACACCCGTCCGCAGACCCGGCGAGAACGCCGCCGGACCTCAGCTCGGCGAGACCGTCCAGGAGCGGCTGCTGCTGCGCGGCGCCGAGAAGGACAGCGTCCAGTGGGACTCGTGGCGCCGTGACGACGGCACCTGGGAAGTCCTGCTGGTCTACGTGGTCGCGGGCGAACCGCACTCGGCGAGCTGGACGTACGACCCGCCCCGGCGGCTCGTGCAGGCCGTGGACGAGGAGGCGCGCTCGCTGATCGGCGAGTCCGAGGACCTCGCCTCGGCGGAGCCCAGCTTCCCGTTCGTGCCGCGCATCGCCCGGCTGCCGCGCGATCGCCCGCTGGACCGCCCGGACCGTCCGGTGCTGCCGTCGCCCTCCCCCGAACCCGAGGTGGAGAGCGCCGGCGAACGCGACTCGCTGACCAGCCTCCTGGAGGCGGTGCCGAGCTTCCGCGGCGACATGGTCGTCCCGGAACGCCCGGCGCCGGATCCGGTGGAGGAACCTCCCGCCGCCCCCGAACCCGCCGAGGAGGAACCCCCCGCGCCCGCCGCCTCGGCCGGGGCCGGTTCCGCCTACGCCGACGTCCTCATGCCCCGGTCCGTCGGCAGCCACCGCGACCGTCTGATCGGCTCCACCGACCGCCAGGCCGAAGCCGACGGCGTCCGCCCCGGCCGCCGGGCAGCGGTGCCGAGCTGGGACGAGATCGTGTTCGGGACACGGCGGAAGAAGCAGGAGTAGTAGGTCGTACGAGAGTGGGGCCCGCGCCTGACCAAGGCGCGGGCCCCACTGTCGTACGGCTGAACGGCTATTGAGGATCCGGCCCGACGGCGACCGGCCGGGACGGATCCGCGGACCACTCCGACCAGGACCCGACGTACAGCGCCGCCGGAATGCCCGCGACCGCCAGGGCGAGCACCTCATGGGCGGCGGAGACTCCCGAACCGCAGTAGACGCCGGCCTCGGGGCCGTCCTCGGACACGCCCAGGGTCTTGAACCGGGCCCGAAGCTCGTCCGCGGCGAGGAAGCGGCCGTCCGGCGCCACGTTCTCGTTCGTGGGCGCGGACACGGCGCCCGGAATGTGTCCGCCTACCGGATCGATCGGCTCCACTTCTCCCCGGTACCGCTCCCCCGCCCGCGCGTCGAGCAGCACGCCACTCCGGGCCAACGCCGCGGCCCCCTCGGCATCCAGCATGTCCACCGCTCCCGGCACCGGCTGGAAGTCACCCTCGGCCGGCACGGGCAGGGTCGTCTCCAGCGGGCCCTGCCAAGCGGGCAGCCCGCCGTCGAGGACCCGCACCTGAGGATGCCCCGTCCAGCGCAGCAGCCACCAGGCACGTGCCGCGGCCCAGCCCTGGCCGCCGTCGTACACGACCACGGGCACCGACGACGAGACACCGGCCCGGCGCATGGCCGTACCGAATTCGGCCATGTCGGGCAGCGGATGCCGGCCGCGCTCGCCCGGTGCCGACGCGAGTTCACGGTCCAGATCGACATAGACCGCGCCGGGGAGATGACCGGACTCGTACTCGGCCCGCCCGTCGAAGGGCGGTTCACCGGCCGCCTTGGCCACGCTCAACTGCCAGCGGACATCGAGCAGGACGGGCGGGGTCGGTCCCGCCAGCTCGCTCGCGAGTTCGATTGCGGAGATGATGGCGTTCATGGCCACCATCCTTGCGTATGGGGTGGCCGCATCGTCCATGTCCGACTACTCTGCTCGGCCGGACAGCCCCGATCACGAGGCGTACGGGATCGGGCACATGCTGTACAGCGGATCGACATCCGTCGGCAATCGCACCGAAATGGGCAAGGAACCGCACACCGGGCATTCTCCGGGCATGGGCCCGCAAAGACGGCGGCGCGCCCGGAGCGCGCGGTCCCATGGGGGTGCGAGCATCGGCACGGGGGTCCGCAGAGCGGTGGCGACACGGCTGCCGCAAGGGGTCGAGGAGAGAGTGACGATGACCGAGGCACGGGGGTCGGCCGGCCCGAACGGCGAAACGCACGCGCCTGGCACGCCCTGCTGGGTGAGTCTGATGGTGCACGGGCTGGCCACGACCCAGGAGTTCTACGGGGCTCTGTTCGGCTGGGAGTTCCGGCCCGGCCCCCAACAGCTCGGCCCCTATGTGCGCGCGCTGCTCGACGGCTCCGACGTGGCCGGCATCGGCCAGCTTCCGCCGGACCGGCACCTCCCCATCGCCTGGACGCCCTACCTGGCCTCGGACGACGTCGATCTGACCGCCGAGACGGTACGGCTGTGCGGCGGCACCGTCGGGGTGGGGCCGCTGGACGCGGAGGACGCCGGGCGGCTGGTGATCGGTTCGGATCCCTCGGGCGCGGTCTTCGGCGTGTGGCAGGCGGCGGCGCATCGCGGCACGGCCATCGCCGGGGTGCCCGGCACTCCGGCCTGGCACGAGTTGCTGACCTTCGAGACGGCGAGCGTCGCCAAGTTCTACGAGACCGTCTTCGAGTGCGACGAGGAGCCGGTGATCTCCGCCGACTTCGACTACGTGACCCTGCTCATCGACGGCCGCCCGGTCGCCGGTATCCACGGCGTCGGCAACTCCCTGCCCCGTGACCGGGGTCCGCACTGGGTGACGTACTTCGAAGTCGCCGACACCGACGAGAGTCTCGCGCAGGTCGCCGACCTCGGCGGGCATGTCCTGGGGCCGGCCCACGACACCGAACACGGCCGCGTGGCCACGGTCGCGGACCCCGAGGGCGCCAGGTTCTGCCTGGTCCAGAGCCCGGCCTGAGCTCAGGCCGGTGAGCCCGAGCCGCGAGGACGGCTTGCCCTCCCGTCTCAATGGCCGAGCCCGGCGCCTCCGTCGACCGGGATCACGGCGCCGCGCACATATCCGGCACCGGCCAGGAACGCCACCACATCGGCGACCTCCTCGGGCCGGGCGAGCCGTCCGGCCGGGGTCTGGCTCAGCAGGTCGCGGCGCTGCTCCTCGGTGAGCGCTCGGCTCATGTCCGTCTCGGTCAGACCGGGCGCCACCACATTGCAGGTGATGTCCCGGGAGCCGAGTTCATGGGTCAGCGACCGGGCGAACCCGACCAGCCCCGCCTTCGCCGCCGCGTAGTTGGCCTGTCCGGCGGCTCCGTGCAGCGCCACCGTGGAGGAGATCAGCACGATACGGCCGTGGCCTTCCCGGAGCATCCCGCGTATCGCGCGCCGGGCGACCCGGAAGGCACCTGTGAGGTTGGTGTCCACGACGGAGGTGAAGTCCTCCTCACTCATCCGCACCAGGAGACGGTCGTGGGTGACGCCCGCGTTCGCGACCAGAACGGTGACGGGCCCGTGGGCGGCCTCGGCCTCCTTGAAGGCCTGGTCCACCTGCTGACTGTCCGTCACATCGCAGCGTACGGCGATGAGTCCCTCGGAGACCGGGGGTTCAGCGCCCCGGTAGGTCACCGTGACCCGGTCCCCCGCCCTCGCGAAGCGGCGTGCCGTGGCCAGGCCGATCCCCCTGTTCCCCCCGGTCACGAGAACTGACCGAGCCGGTGCCTGTTCCATCGTCCCCTCCGTTCCTCTTCCACTGTTCTTGCGCCTTCTCCGCTTCCGGTGTTCCCGTTCCGCTGTTTCCGCTGTTTCCGCTGTTTCCGCCGTCGACGTCCCGCGCGCGCAGCCCGACGACGGACACGGCGAACCCGACGAGGGCCAGTACGGCGGTCCAGAACGTGGCCGCGTACATCGCGTCGAGGAAGGCACGGTCGGCCGTGGCCGCCAGTTCCGGCAGACGCAGCGAGCCGGCCAGCGAGCGTGCCGCCTCGGCCGAGGTCCGGGCCTGCTCTTCGGCGCTCGCCGTCAACCCCTGTGCGTCACCGGGCAGTTCGGCGTCCGCCATCCGCGCCCGGTACACCCCGGAGAGGATCGAGCCTGCCATTGCCACCCCGAGCGTCCCGCCCACCTGTCGTGTGACGCTGTTGACGGCCGAGCCGGCGCCCGCGAGATGCGGCGGCACCCCGCTCATCATCACGGCCGTGACCGGCGTACCGACCAGACCCATCCCGAACCCCTGCACCCACAGCAGCGCGGCGACGGTCAGGATGGAGGTTCGTCCATCGAACCACAGATAACCGACGTAGGTCGCGGCCGTGGCCAGGACTCCGGCCGCGACCGTCCACCGGGCCGACAGCAGCCGGCTCATCGCCGGGGAGGCCTGGCTGCCCAGGACGATGCCGACCGCGGCGGCGATCATCACGGTTCCGGCGTCGGCGGGGGAGAGTCCGCGGGGCCCCTGGAGGTAGAAGGCCGCGTAGAACAGATGCCCGGCCAGCGCCATGAACGCGATCAGCAGTACCACACTCCCGGCAGTGAACCCCGGCTGCCGGAACAGTCGCAGGTCCAGGCTGGGGGCCGGGGACCTGCGCTGACCGGCCACGAAGGCGGTGAGCAGTGCGCCGCCCAGGAGGAGGGGGAGGAGGACGTGCGGGCCGTACCAGGTCCGTCCGTTGCCGAGCTCGATGATCCCGTAGACCACGCCGCCGAGGCCGAGCACCGAGAGGCCCATCCCCGGCAGATCGAGCACCCGGCGCCGGGGACCTTTCAGCTCGGGTACGACGGCCACCACCCCGGCCAGACACAGGGCCACGATCGGCACGTTGACCAGGAACACCGAACCCCACCAGAAGTGGCTCAGCAGCGCCCCGCCCACGACCGGGCCGACGGCCACGCCCAGACCGCTGGACGAGCTCCAGATCGCTATCGCCCGGGTGCGTTTCTCCTCCGGAGTGCTCTGCACGATGACCGACAGAGTCGCGGGCATCAGCAGCGCACTGCCCGCGCCCATGAAGGCCCGCGCCACGATCAGCCAGGCCGGGCTCGAGGCGAACGCCCCGGCGCCGGAGGCCGCGCCGAACAGTGCCAGACCGGCGATGAGGGTGGTGCGGGGGCCGAACCGGTCGGCCAGCGCGCCGCCCGCGAAGAGGGTGCCGGCGAAGACCAGGGTGTAGGCGCTCGCCACCCACTCCAGTTCGGCGGGGGTCGCGCCCAGGCCCTCGTCCGGGTCGGCGAGGGTGGTGACGGCGACGTTGAGGACCGAGGTGTCCAGCCAGATCAGCATCTGGGCGCAGACCACGACCACCAGGACGGGCCACGACCGGGACGGCGCGGCCTTCTCTTCCGTCGGGCCCACGGTGCTCATCGGATGCCTCCGTCGTCCGTGGTGTCGCCGAGGTGCCCGTAGCCGCGCAGCGCCCGGTCGACCAGCGCGTCGGCGGCGCCCGTGTAGCGGGCCGGGTCGAGCAGTTCGGACAGCTGGTCGGGGGTGAACCGGGCCGTCACCTCGGGATGGCCGGACAGCACCTCGCCGATCGTGCGCCCGGTGTCGGCGGCCTCGGCCGAGGCGGCGGTCAGCAGCCTCTTCGCCCGTACCTTGCCGAGCACCGGGGCGAGCGCCACCGTCAGCCGTTCGGTGACGATGGCGCCGCCGGTCAGTTCGAGATTGGCGAGCATTCGATCGGGGTGGACGATCAGCCCTTCCGCGAGTTCGACGGCCGTGTGTGTGGCCCCGCCCGTCAGCCGCAGCGCCTCCCGCAGCGGCTGCCACTCCGCGTGCCACGCCCCGGCGGGCCGCTCGTCCTCGGCGAGCATGCACTGGGCCAGTACGAGGGCATGGGCGGGCACTTGACGGGCCGCCGCCACGATCAGCGTGGCGAGCGCGGGGTTCCGCTTCTGCGGCATCGCCGAAGAGGCCCCGCGTCCCGCGGCCGCGGGCTCGGACACCTCGCCGATCTCGGTACGGGACAGCGTCTGCACATCGAGCGCGAACTTCCCGAGCGCTCCGGTGACCAGCTGGAGCACCGCGCCCAGTTCGGCGATCGGAGTGCGCACGGTGTGCCACGGCAGCACCGGTTCGGCCAGCCCCAGGGCCTCCGCGAACGGGCCGAGCAACTCGACGCCGCCCTCACCCACCCCGCCGTCCAATGCCGCGTACTCGCGATACGCGGCCAGGGTGCCTGCCGCGCCGCCGAGTTGGGCCGGGAGGGCGGACGCGACCGTACGGACCCGGACCAGGGCGTCGGCGACGAGTTGGAGCCAGCCCGCTGCCTTGAGGCCGAGGGTGGTGGGCACCGCGTGCTGAGCCAGGGTGCGCCCGGCCAGGACCGTGTGGCGGTGGTTGTCGGCCAGCGCGGCCAGGGAGGCGCCGGTACGTTCCAGGTCGGCGGCGATCAGGCCGAGCACTCTGCGGGCGATCAGCATGGCCGCCGAGTCGAGGATGTCCTGGCTGGTCGACCCGCGGTGCACGTACTCGGCGGCTGCCGCGTCCCTGGCGGCGACCACCTCGGTGAAGGCGCTCACCAGCGCGACGACCGGGTTGGCCGCGGCCCGGGCCGCCTGGGCCAGGGCGACCAGGTCGAGGCGGTCCGCGCGGGCCACCGAGGCGATCGCCTCCACCGCCGCGGCGGGCGTCAGCCCGACGGCGTGCTGGGCCCGGGCCAGCGCCACTTCGGCGTCCAGCATCGCCTGCAGCCATGCCTCGTCGGTCACCTCGGCCGCGACGGGCGTGCCCGCCCAGGTCGGGGCGAGCAGGCCCGCGTCGGTGCCCACGGACATCCCGTTCACGCTCTTCGGCCCCCTGCGTCTGGTGTCTGACGTACGGTCAAGCTGCTGATGGGCAACGCCACTTCGTTCTCCTCCAGCCGCAGAGCCGCCCGCGCGATCGCGTCCGAGTCCTCCAGCGTCACCGAGCCGACGCCCGGCCTGATGCCGACCGCCGTCACCCAGCGCACGCCCTCCGTCGGCACCCCGAAGGCGAACCGGCGCGGATGCGCCCGGCCCGCCGCGTCCACGAGTCGGGGCGGGCTCCCTGTCACCGCGAGTCCACCCGTCTCCCAGCCGGTCAGCCGGTACGGGCCGCACTGGCCGGCCGTCAGCAGCCCTCGCAGCAGCGGATTCGTGCTCCGCCGCAGATCGACAACGGGCAACCGCGCCTCGACCAGTGCGCTCACCAGTACCGGAGGAGCGGACACCAGCTCCGCGTCCACGAGGAAACCGCCTTCGCGTGCCGAGGGCCGCACCCGCATCCGCGGACCGACCATGTGCAGCACCTCGGCCTCGATCAGCGCGATCAGCTGCTCGATCCGGAAGGCCGGCGGACCGATCGAGGTGAACGCGTTCAACGGCGTGTACCAGCCGTCCAGTTCGGCACGGTACGACTCACCGGACACACCGCCGTGGTCGACCACCAGCCGGATCTCGTTGCGCAGATCCCGCAGGGCGTCCAGCGCGGCCTTCAGCGGCCCGCTCACATTGCCCAGCCGGGCCTCGGCGACATCCCGCCGCAGGTGGTCCAGCAGCCAGTGCCGGAAGTCGTCCCGGTCGGCGAAGGTCCGCTCGCCGTACGGACGTTCGATCCGCTGCCAGTCCCACCGCTCACCGGGCGGCACGGCGTACCTGTCGAGCAGAGCTGTCTCGGGGATCCGACCGGACAGGCAGGACCGTACGAACTCCTCGGCGGCCTCGATCCCGTGGGCGGCCCGGATCCACGCCTCGTGGTAGACGGTGCGGACCTCCCGGTCGATCAACGGCCAGATGTCACGGCGAAAGATGACGGGCTGCCCGCCGTCCGCCCGCCGCCGCAGCCCGGCGATGACCTCCGGGGTCAGGAACCGGGGGTGGTGGCGGCCGAGTGCGCCCTTCTCGTTCTCGCCCCGGGCGTGGTACGGCACACCGCGCCGCGAACCGGCGTACAGGACCGGCTCATTGCCGCTCGGAAGGTACACGAGTCCGGACTGGCTCTCCTTGAACGTGCCGCCGCGGCCCTCGGTGAGCAGCGCCAGTTGGTCGAAGAAGTTCAGCCCAAGGCCACGCAGCGCCACCCGCGTGCCTGGCGGGATGCCGCTCAGATCGGCGTCGGCCGGGTTGGCGGGACCCACATAGGCCAGGCCGTGCCGGTCGGCGAAGGAACGCAGCTCCCGTTCCTCCTGACTCGGGGTCAGCTCCCCGTGGCCGAGCGCCAGGACCACCGCGTCCATCCCGGACAGCAGGCCGCCGTCCTCCAGTGTCACCGTCTGCCGCCCGTCCGGGGCGTCGTCCAGCGCGACCGCGGTCGCCCGGTGCGTGTGGACAGTCACTCGGGGAGTGGCGGTGCGCAGAAGGTGCCGGAACACCCACTTCAGGTAATGGCCGTGGAATGCCCGGGTCGGGTAGGTGTCCGGGCCGAGCCGCCGCGCCTCGTCCAGGACCCGGTCCGGGCAGCCCTCGGCGAACGCCCCCTGGCTGACCATGCGCGCCCACTCGTACAGGCTGGGCCCCGGCACCGACGGCCCCGCGCAGTCCACGCTGTCGTCGGTGAACAGGGTCACCTGGGAGGCGACCGTGTTCATCAGCAGCTCGTCCGGCTGGTCGGTACGCCACACCGCGCCCGCGCCGGGCGGGTACGGGTCGACGAGGTGGACCACGACCGGACGGGTGGTCCCGGCGGTGCCGTCGGCGTTGGCGCAGATCCGTTCCAGGACCGAGAGCCCGCGTGGACCGGCACCGATCACACAGATGACGAGGGCGTCACCGGGCCCGCTCTGTGCAGGCTCGGTCCGTCCTGGCTCGGTCATTCCCCGCCCAGCCCGTCGCGCCAGCTCGGTCGCAGCGGCTTCCAGGCGAGTGCCGTACGGGCCCGGTCGTTGGCCGCGCCGTGTGCCGCGGTGAGTTGATGGGTCATGTACCAGCCGAGCAGCCGGGGTGCGAGCTCCGCCGGGATCGTACGAGGGGACGGGCCGGCCAGCGTGCGGGCGTAGTGCGGGAGCCATTGCGCGGCCGGGGCCGGGTCGTCGTCCGTCACGTGGAACACCCCGGTGACGTCCGACTCGATGGCCGCCACCGTCGCCGCCACGGCGTCCTCCACATGCAGGAACGACATGATCCCGGCACCGTCCCCGGGCAACGGGAACCGCCCGGCCAGCACCGCCTGCGCGGTCCCGCCGTTCCGTGCGTACGCGGTCCGGGGCCCGTACAGCGAGCCGTACCGCAGCACCACGCCCGCGAGGTCCGGGCCGCTGCCCAGGACCAGCCGCTCCAGTTCGGCGACGGCCTGGACGGTGGAGGCCCAGCCGGGGTCGGGCGCGTCCACGTACAGCGGCGCGTCCTCGTCGACGACGGGAACCGTGGCCGGGGCGGCGGCGAAGGCGATGGACTGCGCGACCAGCCGCCGCGCACCGGCCGCCCGGGCCGCCTCGACGAGGTGAGCGGTGCCCTCGGTCCGCAGCCGCCGGGTCTGTGCGAAGGCCCCCGGCGGGTCGTCGTGCATCGACCGCAGCGCCGTCATCTGGTGGACGACCACCTGGGGCCGGGCGTCCGAAACCGCCGACAGTACGGCCTCGCGGTCGAGGGCGTCGGCGACCACGACCTGCTCCGCCTCCGGGGCCCGTGCCCGCGATCCCTGACGCACCAGCGCGCTCACCTCATGGCCCCGCGCCCGCAGCGCGCCCACCAGTGGATGTCCGATCACGCCGGTGGCTCCGGTGACAAGTACACGCACTGCTCAATCCTCCGTAACGGGCGGGACGACAGGAGTGGCAACAGGGGTGGCGACCCGCATCAGCAGCCGACACGCCTTGTCCCCGTCCCGCAGACAGCTCTCGGCCCGGTTCTCTGTCAGGGTCACGCCGAGTCCCTCGGACCAGCCCGCGTGGATGTCGGTGCACGGGCACCGGTAGCCCTCCAGCGAACCGGACATCCGCACCATGGTGATGGCGAAGTTCCGCCGCAGGGTGAGCACGATCAGGTCGTCACCCTCCACCTCGGTGGAGGCGTTGCGCAGTTCCGGCGGAAACATGCGGTCGCCGCAGTCGTCGTAGCGGCGGCGCAGCTCCTCCAGGTCCTTGCCGCTGTCACCGGTGTCCGGGAGCGCACCGCTCCGGCGTGCGACTTGCTGCGCGACCTTGAGGGCGACCTTGCGCATCGCCTCGGCGTTGATCTCGTTCGCGGCCTGTTGCCCGAACCGCTCGGCCACGCCCTGGTACCAGTTGGCGTCGTGCTGCCACCACAGCCGGTACGCCTCCGACGCCCGGGCGCGGTGGTTGACTTCGCCGGCATCCGTTTCCGTACTCATGCGTGCTCCGTAAGTTCCTTGGCGGCGAAACGGTCGCGCATCACGCGTTTGAGGACCTTGCCGGTGGCGCCCTTGGCCACGTCGTCGGACTTCATCGGCACGGCCCGGGTCACCGGGGGGAAGCCGGCGTCCGAGAGGACAGCGTTGACCCGCCCGGTCCACGCCTCGTTGTCGTCGGCGCCGTCGTGCGTGAGCTGGAGCAGCGCGTACGCCTCGGCTTCTCCGTCGCCGTCCCAGTCGGCTCGTACGCCGGCCGGGGCGACCCCGACGACGGTGCAGTCGGCCAGCTCGGGCAGCTCCCGCAGCAGCAGCTCCTCGGTGCGGGTGCTGAACAGGATTCCGTCGCGGGTCCGGATGGCGTCGGTCGCCCTGTCCAGGTGGTAGAAGTTGCCCTCCTCGTCCTGGTAGGCGAGGTCGCCGGGCAGCCAGTAGCCGCCCAGCCGCATGCGGTTCCAGGTCAGCGAGTCGTTCCAGTAACCGGGCGTGATCGTCGGCGACTTCAGGCCGAGGCGGCCGATCTCCCCGGGCGCCAGCGGGGTGCCGTCCTCGGCGAGCACGGCGGCCTCGGCGAAGCTGAACGGCTTGCCGATGCAGCGCGAGTACGCGGAGGTGTCCTTGGTGTGCCGGTTGTGGAAGAGCGAGTGGCCGACTTCGGAGGAGCCGAGCCCGTCGATGAAGACGGAACCCTCGACCCGCCTGCGGCGCAGAACCCCGCCGTCCCTGCTGATCTCCTCGCGGACGCCGTGCCGCACCAGGGCCCGGATGTGCGCCTCGTGCGCCGCGTCGCCGGTGTTGAACCACACCTCGACGCTGGACAGGTCACGGGCCGCCAGGTCCTCCCCGGCCATCTCACCGAAGGTTCCGGCGAAGGCCAGCACCGTGCTCGGCCGGAACTCCTCGATGGCGTCGAGCACTTCGGTGCCGCGCTGGCTGGAGAGCAGCTTGATGTCCGCGCGCAGCAGCAGGCAGTACAGCAGGGTCGCGATGGAGGCGTTGTGCGGGCCCGGGAGCGCCACCAGGGTGCGCGCCATGTCGGCTCCGGTGGAGTAGCGCAGCCGGTGCACCTGCGAGTACATCAGCGTCCGGTGGCTGTGCGGCACCCCCTTGGGCATGCCGGTGGTCCCGGAGGAGTGCGAGATGATCACCGGGTCGGTGGGGTCGTGCCGGTACGGGTACGACGTCGGCAGCCGCTCGCGGAACTCCGGCCCGATCCCGTCGGCGGTCACACAGAAGCCGAGCCCCGACTCCGGGCCCGACAGCACGGAATGGTGCTCGGCGTCCGTGAACGCGCCCACCGCACCCTGACGGCGCACGTACTCGCGGGCGATCTCGGGGCGCAGATTGCCGTTGACGAGCGACGGGATCGCGCCGAGGGACGTCAGGGCCAGATAGTTCACGGCGTTCTCGGCACTGGAGAAGGTATGCACGGCGACCGGGTCGCGGGGACGCACGCCCTGGGCGGCGTACCAGCCGGCATACGTCTCGACGGCCTCGCAGAGCTGACGCAGGGTCAGCACCTCGGGGCGGCTGCCGTCCGGCGCCTGCCAGCTGCCGTCCGTCCGCAGCACGGGCTCGTCGAGCGGGCGGTCGTACGCCTTCAGGCGGTGCAGTACGTTGCCGGCGCCGAGTTCGGTGTCGGAGCAGATCCGCGCCCGCTCCTGCCTACTGATGAGCATGGTTCTCCGTCTCGTTCCCTACTCGGTGGCGGCGGTGAGGATGAAGGCCGGCGACCGGGGCTCAGTCACCAGCAGGTGGCTGCCGCCGTCCCGCAGCAGTCGCCGGTGGGCGGCGGCCAGGTCGAACAGGCCCTGGATGCTTCCGGGATGCCCGGCCGCGCCTGCCCCGCTGGCGTCGTACGCCTCGGCCGACCGGACCGACACCGGTGCCTCGCCTCCGGGACGGCCGAGCAGCACCGCCGCCGCGAGGCCGGCGGTCGCGGGCAGGTCCGGGAGCGGGCGGCCGCTGTCGGCGACCAGTTCCTGATACATGGCGGCAAGACGCTCGCTGCCGCCCAGCTCCACGCCCAGCACAAGGACCCGGTCCAACTCCGGGTCCTCCAGCAGCAGATCGGCCATGGCCAGCAGTTCGGCCACCGGGTCGTCGAGGGTGGAGAGGCTGAACGTCTGCCCCGTGATCCCGAACTCCTGGCTCGTATAGCCCAGTACGGCATTGGCGGTGGCCTGCATGAACAGCAGCGGGTTGTGGACCCGCCCCGACACCATGCGCTGGCTGGCCAGGTCCGCGGTGGTGGTGTCCCCCATCAGCGTGGCCAGCACCACGGCCGTACGAGCGCCGTCGCCGGGCCGTTCGGTGAGGCACTGCCTGCTGACGTCGAAGGCCAGCGGGCTGAAGGCGGACTCGACGAAGCCGGGGAGTCGCGGGAGCGGGATGTCGTCGTCCCGCCCGGTGCCATGGGTGGCGGTGGCGGTCGCGAGGATGCCGAGGGGCGAGCGGAGTACGGTCTTCTCGATCTTCTCCGTCGTCATGGCCGCTCCAGCACGAGTGCGGTGTTGGCGCCCCCGAAGGCGGCGTTGATGGTGAGGGCTCGGCGCGGGTCGGCCTGGCGTGGCTGGTTCGGTACGTAGTCCAGGTCGCACTCGGGGTCCGGGCGGCCGTATCCGGCGGTCGGCGGCAGTACGCCGTCCATCAGGGCCAGCATCGTGATCACGAACTCCACGACGCCCGCCGCCTCCAGGAGGTGGCCGGTGGTGCTCTTGGTGGAGCTGACCGGTATCGACTCGACCCGCTCCGGCAAGGCGGCTCGCAGCCCGCGGGTCTCGGCACCGTCGTTGTACTTGGTGCCGGTGCCGTGGGCGTTGACATAGCCGAGGGTCGCGCCGTCCGGGTCGCCGGCGAGCCGCAGCGCCTGGCGTGCCGCGCGGGCCAGGCCGACACCCTCCGGATGCGGCTGGGCGATGTGGTGGGCGTCCGTGGCCGCGCCCCAGCCTGCGATGGTCGTCAGCGGCCGGGCACCGCGGCGCCGGGCGTGCTCGGCGGACTCCAGCACGACGGCCGCCACCCCGTCGCCAAGGAGCAGTCCGCTGCGGTCGGCGCTGAACGGGCGCACCATGCCGTCGCGGGACAGTGCCCGCCCGGAGTCGAACTTGCCGAAGGTCTCCTCCTCCACCAGGTATCCGCCCGCGCAGACCGCCGTGTCGATCCGGCCGGAGGAGATCAGCCGGCAGGCGTGGATGATCGCGGCGGCGGAGGCGACACAGGCATTGGTGAAGGTGAGCCGCGGCCCGGTGAGCCCGAGGCCGCCGGCCAGCAACTCGGCGAGGTGCGCGGGCACGGCGTCGGCGTACCGGGCCGTTGCACCGTCCGGGACGCGCTCTGTGGATGAGGATGGGGACAGGGAGTCGGCGGTTCGCCAGTAGCGGGTGACGCTGGTGTGGTCCCCGGCGGCGCCGAGCAGTACCGCCGCCTCCGTGCCCGGGCGCAGTCCGGCCATGTCGAGGGCTTCCGCGCCGCACCGGGCGAGCGCGTACCGCAGCGCCCAGTCCTCGACCGCGTCGGGTCCGTCCGGGGCGGCGGCCGCCATCGGCGTACGGTACGGGCCGGTGTCGAACCTCGTCGTGGGCGTGAACGAGGGGACGCCCGCGAAGACCCCGCGCCGGAGGGCCTCAGCACCCGTACCGAACGCGGTGCGGACGCCGAATCCGGTCACCGTCACCTCAGCGCTCATCGCGGCCGCCTCCCTCCGCCCGGTCCGTCTGGGCGGCCCGCAGAAGCTCGGTGAGCCGCCGGAGCGAGGTCAGCCCGGCGATGTCCTCGTCGGAGGGCTCCACGACCAGGCCGTAGCGCTCCTCCACCACGTGCAGCAGCCACACCAACCCGAGGGAGTCCAGGACCAGTTCGGCGTCCTCGCCGAGGTCGTCGGGCAGCCCGGGGAAGATCTTGCGGTCCGACAGCAGCTCCCGGACGGTGTCGGTGGTGATGGCGGACAGCACGGGGTCCGCGTCGCTCGCCGTGGTTCCCGCGCTCATGCCTTCGCACCACGCCGGACGACCTCGGCGACAAGTCCGCCAAGGGTCAGGGAAGCCAGGGACTCGATATCGGTGTCCGGTATCTCCACACCGAACCGCGACTCCAGCCGCAGCGTGAGCTCGATAAGACTCAACGAGTCCACATCCAGCCCACCGACGGTCACCGGACTGTCGTCCGTGATGCCGTCACGGCTGGTCAGGATGTTCATCTCGTCGATGACAGAGGTCAGGACGAACTCGCGGATCTCGTCTTCCAAAGTTGAGGTACTCATGATCAACATCTCCAGTGAGGGAGTCAGCGCCCCGAAGGGGCGCGGGGAACTGCGCGACCGGCCACAACGGACCCGCAGACAACAAACAACCGGCGTAACCCCGGCTCACCCAGCGGAGCGCAGCGCCGCCGCGTTGCGCACCAGCTTCCCGTTGGACGTACGAGGCAACGCCTCCAGAACCCGCACCACCCGCGGCAGCTTGTAGTCCGCCAACCGCTCCCGGCACCACCGCAGCAACTCCTCCCCGGAGGGAGGCTCATGACCGGCGGCCACGGCAACGAACGCCTCGGTCACGCCCTCATGGACCAGAACCGCCTGCTCAACCGCCGGATGCTCCCGAAGCACGTTCTCGACCTCGGTGAGGTCCACCTTCAGCCCGCCGATCACGACAAGGGAGTCCGCACGCCCGTGCACCCGCACCGCTCCGGTGCCGTCCACCGTGGCCCGGTCCCGAGTGTGCAGCCACCCGTCCTCGTGCTGACTGCCACCCGAGTCGAAGAGGTACGGCGACTCCTCAAGGGCGACATCCAGCTCACCCTTGTGCTCCCGCACCACCACCCCCGGCGCGGCCCGCCCGACCGACGGCCGCAACGTACCGCCGGCGTCCATGGCGACCACTCCGGTCTCGGTGGTCCCGTAAGACTCGCCGACAGCCACCCCGTACAGCTCGGCGAACCGTCCCGCCACCGCCGGAGGCATCAGCTCGCCGCCCGACACCGCGACCCGTAGCTCGGGCAGTTCGGGAGGATCGATGGCGGCGGCGAGCAGTTCGTAGTGCATCGGCACCCCGAACAGGGCGGTGATCCGGTGGTCCACAGCGGTACGCAGGATGTCGCGCGCCGAGACCCGGGGCGCGAACACCACGGACACCCCGGCCGCCAGCGAGTGCAGCAGCCCGGCGATCAGACCGAAGCTGTGCGCGGTCGAACTGAGCAGCAGCAGCCGGTCGCCCTCCCCCGGCATCCCGGGAATCGCGGCGAACCGTTCCACCTCGGCGGCGAGCGAACGCGCGGTCCTGCCGATCACTTTCGGCCGCCCAGTGGAGCCCGAGCTGAACTGGACCAGCCGGTGCCTGGTGGTCGCGGCCCGCCCCGTCCCGTGGCACTCGGTGACGACCTCGTAATCGGACCGGAAACCAAACGTCGCCCGGACGTTGACCCCTGCGCTGACCATGAACTGCGGCCGGCAGGTCGCGCAGAGCGCCTCCACCTCGGCCGGTTTCAGCCGGAAGTCGAAGAGCAGCACCTGGGCACCCAGCCGCCACAGCGCGAGCAGCACCTCGACCTGGGTGAAGCTGGGCGGTGTCCGCAGGCCCACGGTGCTGCCGGGGCCGATGCCGTATCCGGCGAAGACCGCGGCCTGCTTGCCGACCCGTTCCCGCAACTCGGCTCGGGTGACGGTCTCCTGCTGATGCGTCAGATACGGCAGTCCGTCGTCCCGTGCGTCGAACAGCCGCTGGATGAAAGGGCCCATCTCGTCGTCCACGTCATTCACGAGGTCCACGAGCTCGCCCATCAGACCTCCTTGCAGAACTCGCCGATGGGCAGGCCGACATGGCGCTGGTCCTTGGCCAGATAGCCGAGCAGTTCGTCACCGGTCTGCAGCTCGGTGACGTTGAGGACCTTCCCGCCCGGGCCGAGCACCCGTACATGCCAGTCGTCCTGCACCGTCAGGCTGACCAACTGTCCGTTCTCGGCATGAGTACGGATCTCGAGCAGCGGCCGGGATTCGAGCTTGGCCCGCCCGACCACGACCCGCCGCGTCCGCCCGTCGGCGCCGACCGCCAGCAGCGCCATCCCGGAGCCGACCTCGCTCAGGTAGCTGGTGCGGTTGTCGGGCCCCAGCGTGTACGAGTGCAGGGCACCGGCGTTGACCCGGAACGGCCTGGTCGGCATGTACGGCAGCGGATGGGTCTCGCTGCAGCAGAGCACGAACCCGGAGGAGTACGAGCCGACGAGGATGCCCTCGTCCTCATCGAAGTGCGAGCAGGTGTCCACGCAGACCCGGTCGCCGAGCCCGACGTGCCGGATGCTCTCCACGGTCAGCGTGGACAGCTCCAGTTGGGGTGTGGTGGCTTCCAGCAGCCGTGCCAGCGCGAACACCTCGTCGGCGCTGCGGGGCGAGAAGAGGACGCCGTCCGAGCCGCGCTCAAGGACGTCGAAGACGATCCCGGCCTCCTCCAGGTCGTCGACGACGGTCACCAGCTTGCCCTCGGCCGGCTCGGCCGCCGCGAGCACGATCTCCAGCGGGATCTTGGTCGGATCGGCGAAGTGGATGACGGTGTACGGCAACGCCATGGCACCCGCGCAGGAGAGCTGCAGGGTGCGGTCGTCCCGTACATCGACGAAGCCGGCGACGGTCGCACCCTCGGCGGCACGGTGCTCCGCGGCGACCGCGTCCAGCTCGTCCTGGGTACCGAACTGCCGCAGCAGTACGTCGATTCCGGCACCGGCTGAGGAGGTGGCGGCGGCCGAAGACTTCGACTCCTTGGCGCCCTCGGCGTCCTTGGTGTCCTTCGCGCCCCCGGTGCCCCGCACCTCCTTGTCGCTCTTGTCACCCGGCTTCTTCGCGCCGCCCGCGGCCGGACCCGCGGAGACCAGCACCCGAGTGATGGTCGGCGGCAGCGTCCCGAGCAGCTCGGCATCGGTGGCCAGCACCCCGGCCATCCTGGTGTGGACGGCCGCGTCAACCACCGCCTGGAGCTGCGGCCGTGGGACTTCACGGAGATCGATCCACGCGAACCTCATGCGACACCTGCTCCGATCGTCGAGTAGTGAGTCATGCTCATGTCATCAGTTCCTCCGGCTGGACGCGTCGCCTGCCCGGCGTCCCCCGACGTGCTGCCGTCGACACCGCGACGGTGCACGACCGCCGCGAGCCCGGCCACCAGAGAAGCGGGCGAGGGGGCCGAAAAGATCCGGCGACCGACGGCCAGCCCCTGACAGCCGGAGGCCATCACCGCGGTGCCGTACTCGATGAGGTCGGAGCCGTCCGGCGACCCTCCGGCCGCCAGGACGGGGATGGGACTGTGGGCCACCACCTCGGCCATCCGCTCGAGCGGCAGGGCGACGGAGGTCTTCACCATGTCGGCACCCAGGTCCGCGGCGACATTGACCAGATGCGCGAGGAGGGCGGGATCGCGCGGGTTGTCGATCCGAGGGCCCCGCGGGTAGATCATCGCGATCAGCGGCATGCCCCAGTCATCGCAGGAGCGGGCCACCGCCCCCAGGTCCGCGAGCTGCCGACTCTCGGTTTCCGAGCCGATGTTCACATGGACGCTGACCGCGTCCGCGCCGAGCCGCAGCGCCTCCTCGACGTCGCCGACCAGCACCTTGGCATCGACATCGGCCGCGCAGGCGGTACTGGCGCTCAGGTGCACCACGAGCGCGCAGCTCTTGAGGATCTCCGGTGCGAGGGCCCGGGCACGTCCCTTGTGGACGATGATCCCGTCGGCCCCGCCGGCGACCAGCGCCCGCAACAGGTTGTCCCATTGGCCGGCGGGGACGAGCGGGCCGTCCGACACGCTGTGGTCGAGCGGGACGAACAGATATCGGTCATCACCCGCCAACGACAGTCTTCGTAGACGCAATGACTTGCCAGTTTTCAGCATGGATAATGCGCCTCCCCAGCCCAAAAGGCTGAATGGCAAAGGTCCGGCAGCGGCTTCGATTGAAGTGTCCGAAAAACGACGGTCGTAGAACATTCAAGTTCTATCCCGCGTAAGCATTCATGGCTGATCTCCGGTTTGGCAAGGTGCGATCCCGGGTGAATTTCTATGCTGATCCCTGCAAAAATATTGAAAGGAAATTGACAGGAATGATGGGGTTGACGGCGCCGAGGTGTGGTGTTCGTGGTGGATTCGTGTAGTAAATGGTCAGAAGGTGGGCACGGTGTGCTGTATACACACTCAGGCGGCACCCTCTGCTCGCAGCCGCATCGAGGCCTTATTGTTTGTTGGTGCCACGTGTCAACGGGCTCTTATTCTTTCGTGGATCCCGGCGACCTTGTTCGGTGAATCGGACGAGGCGGCATCCTTGTTGAAATTGAATTCCCGGGATTAGGGTGACAGGCGCACTCCGGTTCGTGTTACATGCGAGGCCGTCCCCCATCTGGACCCGGACCGTTCCCCCGCTCCGGGCGTACCGGAAGTGATCCCCCATGCCCGATTCGACTTCCCAGACCGTTCCCGATCCCGAGACCGTCGGTCCCAGACCGGCCGCGTCACCATCGCCGGCCGAGAAGGGCCAGGCATCGAGGGTCGCCGTCGCGAGCCTGGTCGGCACCACGATCGAGTACTACGACTTCGCCGTGTACGGCACCGCCGCCGCGCTCGTCCTCGGCCCCGCCTTCTTCCCCTCCGACAACCCCACCGCTTCCTCCCTCGCCGCGTTCCTCACATTCGCCGCGGCCTTCCTCTCCCGCCCCCTCGGCGTCGTACTGTTCGGCACGATCGGTGACCGACTGGGCCGCCGAAAGGCCCTGGTCATCTCGCTGTTGCTGATGGGTGTGGCGACGGTCGGCGTCGGACTGCTGCCGACGTACGAGACCGCCGGGCTCCTCGCTCCCGTACTGCTGGTGACGCTCCGTCTGCTGCAGGGCGTGAGCATGGGCGGCGAGTGGGGCGGGGCGGTGCTGCTCGCCGCGGAGCACGCGCCACCCGGCCGCCGAGCGCTGTACGCGGCCATCCCGAACGTCGGCCCCTCGCTCGGCTTCCTTCTCTCCACCGCCGTCATCCTGCCCACCCTCAACATCGCGGGCCAGGACGGCTTCGCGGACGGCGCCTGGCGGATCCCGTTCCTGCTCAGCATCGTGCTCTTCGGGATCGGCCTGTGGGTGCGGTCGACGGTCTCCGAGTCACCTGTGTTCAGCTCGGGGGCCGGCCGTACGGCACCCGCACCCGTGTCCCGTTTCCCGCTCGGTACGCTCCTCCAGCAGCACCCCGGCCGGCTGCTGCTCGGCACCGGCGCGGCGATCGGCGGCTCGGCCGTCTACTACCTGACGATCGTCTACAGCCTGTCGTACGCGCCTCAGTCGCTCGGCATCTCCCGGAACACGATGCTGACCGCCGCGAGCATCGGCGCGGCGGCCGGAATCGCCCTCACCCTCCCGGCCGCCAAGCTGGCCGACCGGATCGGCCGCCGCCCCGTGATGCTGACCGGAGCAATCGGCTCCGTACTGTGGGCCGTACCGATGTACGCCTCGCTGAGTTCGCGCAACGGTCTGGTGATCACCGGCGCCTACACCGTCGGACTCATGCTGCTGGCGCTGATGTTCTCCCCCATGGCGACCTTCCTCGCCGAACTCTTCCCCGCCCGCCTGCGCTACACCGGAGCCTCCGCCACCTTCATCCTCGCCAACACCCTCGGCGGCGGCTTCGCCCCGAGCATCGCCACGTGGCTGAACAGCCAGTGGGACTCCCCGCTCGTACTGGGCTTCTACACCGGCGGCCTCTGTCTGCTGAGCCTCCTGTGCCTACTCGCCCTGCCGGAGACCCGCGACCACGAATTCGACGCCTGACTGCCTGACCGGCTGACGGTTCGTATCCCTGACGTCACGTCACGACGAGGAGACCGGCAGCACGTCCGGTGACAGCGCCGCCGCGTGTGCCGTCGCCGCGGTCATACGGCGGCGATGGTGGCGGCGGCACAGGACCTCGTAGCCGATGTCGTCCGCCTGGTTGACATCGCCGACGACGACCTGGGCACCCTCGACGACCATCGCGCCGCCTATGGTGCGGGCGTTGTGCGTGGCGCGGGCACCGCACCAGCACAGGGCCTCGACCTGGAGGACCTCGACCCGGTCGGCGAGTTCGACGAGGCGCTGCGAGCCCGGGAACAGCTTGGAGCGGAAGTCGGTCGTGATGCCGAAGGCGTAGACGTCGAGGCCCAGATCGTCGACCACGCGCGCGAGTTGGTCGATCTGCTCCGGCGCGAGGAACTGCGCCTCGTCCGCGATGACGTAGTCCGCGCGGCCACCGTGGGAGAGGTGGTCGACGAGGTAGGCGTACAGGTCCTGTCCGTCCTCGACCTCCACCGCGTCCGTGACCAGCCCGAGCCGGGACGACAGCTTGCCCTCGCCCGCACGGTCGTCGCGCGTGAAGATCATGCCCTGCAGTCCGCGCGCCGAACGGTTGTGCTCTATCTGGAGAGCCAGCGTCGACTTCCCGCAGTCCATCGTTCCGGAGAAGAACACCAGCTCGGGCATGGGAAGTCGAGCACCTTTCGGCAAGGATCTACGAGAGTGGGCGTCAGGAGCGTACTTCGAGCAGCGGGACCAGCTGCTCGGCAGGGGTCATCGAGCCGTGGTTGCCGACCATCGCCGACTCCTTCGGCTCCCGCTCCGAGGCGATGATCAGTACGTCGTCCCGTGCTGCCGCGACGACGTCGCCGATCCGGTAGTACACCCGCTCGTCGCATTCCCCGGGCCGGCCGAACCAGCCCGCCGCGATCGCCTCGTCCCGCGACGCCACCCAGAACTGCTCGCCGAGCACCTCGCGCCAGCAGGTCAGGACGTCGTTCTCGGCGCCCGGCACCGCGTAGACGTGGCGGGCGCGGCCCTCGCCGCCCAGCAGGGCGACGCCGGCGCGCAGTTCCCAGTCCTCGTCGAAGTCGATGCGGTGCTGCTCGTCGAAGGGGACGTCGATCATGCCATGGTCGGCGGTCACGTACAGCGCGGTGCGCGGCGGCAGTTGCTCGGCGAGGCGCTGGACCAGCCGGTCGACGTACATGAGCTGGCCGCGCCAGGTGTCGGAGTCGACGCCGAAGCGGTGGCCGGCGCCGTCGAGTTCGGAGTAGTACGTGTAGACGAGCGCGCGGTCGGCTGCGGCCAGTTGCTCGGCCGCGAGGTCCATGCGGTCCTCGCCGGTCAGCCGCCCGTGGAATGTTCCGCCGCTGAGCGCCACCTTCGTCAGCGGGGTGTTCTGAAAGGCGGGAGAGGTCACCTGGGCCGCGTGCACGCCCGCGTCCTGGGCCAGCTGGAAGACCGTGGGGTACGGCTGCCAGGGGCGCGGCGCGGTCCACGGATGCCAGCGCAGCTGGTTCATCAGCTCGCCGGTGGCCGGATTGCGGACGGTGTATCCAGGCAGGCCGTGGGCGCCCGGCGGCAGGCCGGTGCCGACGGAGGCGAGGGAGGTCGCGGTGGTCGCCGGGTATCCGGCGGTGAGCGGACGGCCCGTGCCCCCGCGCGAGCTGCTGATGAGGGAGGTCATGAAGGGCGCGTCCTGGGGGTGCGCCTTGAGCTGCTCCCAGCCGAGGCCGTCGATCAGGAACACGCAGTTGCGGTCGGCCGCGGTCAGTTCCGCGATGGCCGCGGTCATTCCGGGTACGTCCATGCCGGCGGCCAGCGTGGGGAGCAGGTCGGCGAGTGAGCCGCTGCCGTACTCGGGCCGGGGGGCGGAGTCGACGGTGAGGGGTTCGGGGTGGGTGTCCCAGGCCGGCTGAACCATCAGTCGTCGAGGTCCGCGGTCGCCTCGGAGAGCGACTGGGCGAAGGCCAGAGCCTGGCGGACCGTCTCCGGGCCGTCGCCGGCCTCGCTGACGCGCAGGCTGAGGTCGTCGGCCGTCGAACTGCCCGTGTAGCCGTGGTCGGCCTCGCAGTTGGGGTCGCCGCAGGCGGCGGGCTCCAGGTCGAGCCGGGAGACGGCGCCCCAGCCGATGGTCAGCACGACCTCGCGGGGCAGCGTGCCCGGCGTGTACGACTCCGGGTTGGCGACGACCCGGCTGACCACGACGGACGAGATCCGGCTGAGCTTGACCGACTCGGTGGAGGTCGTGGCGTACGGCGTCGGGGAGGTGCTGTCGGCCGCCTGCTCGTCGGTGTGGCTGACGATGAAGCGGTTGCCGGTGAGGACGAGCACGGTCACATGCCGCCGCACCTCGTTCTGGTCGAACGTCGTCTCCTGGTGGACCAGGAACGACCGCATGGGCTCGCCGCCCACAGCGGCCTCCACCGCCTCGGCCACGAGGGCCGGGTAGTAGCCGCTGCGCTCGATCGCCGCTCGCAGCCCCTGGGTCGTCGTACTGGTCTTGGCCATGACGCCATCCTACGGGGGCCCACTGACTGCGAGGCACCGGTCACGCCGGTCTCTCACAGACGCCGGTCGCTAGTACACCGGAAGCGTTCGCGGGCCGAGGTCGTCGCGGGCGGGCGGGGGTGCCAGCCGCACGGAGGCTCCGAGCACGCTGACTCCGCGCTGGGCCACGACGACCGGCTCCAGGGTCACCGCGACGACCTCCGGGTGGTCGTCCACCAGCCGCGACACCCGCAGCAGCAGCTCCTCCAGGGCCGGGGTGTCGACCGGCGTCGAGCCGCGCCAGCCGAACAGGAGCGGTGCCGTCCGGATCGACCGCACCAGCGAGGTCGCCTCCCGGTCGGTGACCGGGACGATCCGGTGCGCCGTGTCGTCGAGCAGCTGGGAGGCGGCCCCGGCGAGCCCGAACGACAGCACCGCCCCGGCCGCCGGATCGATCACCGCCCGTACGACGGTGTCAACCCCGCGCGGCGCCATCCCCTGCACCACCGGCCGCAGCTCCTGCGGCTTCCCGAACAGCTCCGTCAACTCGGCGTACGCCCTGCGCAGTTGCTCCTCGTCCGCCAGATCCAGCCGTACGCCGCCCAGATCGGCCCGGTGCCTCAGGTGCGGGGCCGTGGCCTTGAGGGCGACGGGGTAACCGAGGGCGTCGGCGGCCACGGCGGCGTCATCGGGTGACAGCGCGGGGAGAGCCCGGTGGACCCCGATCCCGTACTTCCCGAGCAGCTCACACGTCTCCTCGGTCCCCAGAGTCAGCCCCTGCCCCCGCGCCAACAGCCCGTCGATCAGCTGGGCAGCACCCTTCTCATCGATGTCCTCGTACTCCGGCACCTTGCCGGGTTCGGCAGCATCCCGCCGCCATTGCGCGTACTTCACGGCTTCGCCGAGAGCACGAACGGCACGCTCGGCGGCGGGGTAGGCGGGAATGAGGCCAGCTTCTTCCTCAGCTGCCGAGCCTGCGGTGGGCAGTCGTTCCGCAGGGCGGAACGGGTGGGCACCGCCTGCAGCGCGGGGCAACGTGTCACCCGCCTGTGGTGCAGTACTGGCCGCAGCCGACAACGCCTCAGCAAGCCCCCCAAGCTCCACATGCACCACCAGCACCGGCTTCCCGGGAACCTCCGCCGCAGCCGACCGCAACGCCTCCGCCAACATCGCGTCCCCGACCAACTCCCCGACCGACGACTCCCCGATCGCCGGTATCGCCGTCACCACCACCGCATCGCACACGTCATCCGCCAGCACCCGCGACAACGCCGCATGGAAGTCCTCCGCGGTAGCCCCCGTGGTCAGGTCCAGCGGAGCCAACGGCCGCAGCCCCTCGGAGAGACACGCGTCGTACGTCAGCAACCCCAACGACTCCGAGTTCCCCAAGATCGCCACCCGAGGCCCCGCAGGCAGCGGCTGACGCGCGAGCAGCAGCCCCACATCGACCAGCTCGGTGATCGTGTCCACCCGGATCACCCCGGCCTGCCGCAGCAACGCGGACACCGTGGCATGCGGCAACCGCGTCGCCCGCACCGCATGCCCCTGCGGCGCCGCACCCCCGTGCCGCGCGCCCTGCACGACGACCAACGGCTTCGCCGCCGCCGTACGCCGGGCGAGCCGGGTGAACTTGCGGGGGTTGCCGATGGACTCCAGGTACATGAGGACGACGTCGGTCTCCGGGTCGTCGTACCAGTACTGAAGGACGTCGTTGCCGGACACGTCCGCCCGGTTGCCGGACGACACGAAGGTGGACACGCCCGTGACCCCGGTGACCCCGCCCCCGCGCCGGTGCAGCCGGGACAGCAGCGCGATCCCGATGGCGCCGGACTGGGCGAAGAGCCCGATGCGGCCGGGGCGGGGCATCTGGGGGGCGAGGGACGCGTTCAGCCGTACGCCGTCGGACGTGTTGATGATCCCGAACGCGTTGGGGCCGATGATCCGCATGCCGTACGCGCGCGCGTGCCGTACGAGTTCCCGCTGCCGCTCGCGCCCCTCGGGGCCGCTCTCGGCGTACCCGGCGGAGACCACGACGAGACCCTGCACCCCGTGCTCACCGCACTCGGTGACGACCTGAGGGACATGGTCCGCGGGCACGGCGACGACCGCGAGATCGACGGGCCCCTCGATGTCCCGCACGGAGCGGTATGCCGGCACCCCGTCGAGGTCCTTGAGCCCTTCGGGGAGAGCCCGGTTCACGGCGTACAGACCGCCTGTGAACCCGGCGTCCCGGATGTTGCCGAGGACGCTGCGGCCCACACCGCCGGGGGTGCGGCCGGCGCCGATGACGGCGACGGAGCCGGGCATCAGCAGCCGCTGCACGGACCGCGCCTCGGCGCGCTGCTCGCGCGCGTACTGCACGGCGAGCGACCGGTCGGTGGGTTCGAGGTCAAACTCCAGGCGTACGACGCCGTCCTCGAAGCTGCGCTTCTGGGTGTACCCGGCGTCCGTGAACACCTTGATCATCTTGTTGTTGGCGGGCAGCACCTCCGCGGCGAAGCGACGGATGCCGCGCTCGCGGGCGACGGCGCCGATGTGCTCCAGGAGGGCGGACGCGACACCGCGCCCCTGATGGGCGTCCTGCACGAGGAAGGCGACCTCGGCCTCGTCGGCCGGCGCCGACGCGGGCAGCCCCTCGGCGCCGATGCGGTCGTAGCGTACGGTGGCGATGAACTCGCCGCCGATGGTGGCGGCGAGTCCCACCCGGTCCACAAAGTCGTGGTGCGTGAAGCGGTGGACGTCCTTGGCGGACAGACGCGGGTAGGGCGCGAAGAAGCGGTAGTACTTCGACTCGTCCGACACCTGCTCGTAGAAGCTGACCAGGCGCTCGGCGTCATCAACGGTGATGGGGCGGATGCGCGCGGTGCCGCCGTCGCGCAGCACCACGTCGGCTTCCCAGTGGGCGGGGTACTCGTGCCGGTCCGGCGCGCTCTGCATGGGGCCCAGAGTACGGCTCGCGTACGACAACGGCGCGAGGCAGTCTGTGGAGGACGGGAGTCGGGCCGAGGCCGCGGTCCGACGGCACTTCGAGGACGGGACGCACGACCGTTCCGGGCTTGCTTCACGATATGGGAAACTGGTCTAGACAACCCTGAACACCTGAAGGGCAGCATCACATGGCTGAGCGCCGCGTCAACGTCGGCTGGGCCGAGGGTCTCCACGCCCGCCCCGCCTCCATCTTCGTCCGGGCCGCCACGGCCGCAGGGGTCCCCGTGACGATCGCCAAGGCCGACGGCAACCCCGTCAACGCGGCCTCCATGCTGGCTGTCCTCGGGCTCGGCGCCCAGGGCGGCGAGGAGATCGTGCTCGCCTCCGACGCCGAGGGTGCGGACATCGCCCTCGACCGGCTGGCGAAGCTGGTCGCCGAGGGGCTCGAGGAGCTTCCCGAGACCGTCTGAGAAGCAGAATTGAAGGGCTCGTCCGAATTATCGGGCGAGCCCTTCGCGTTTTCCGATCGCGGGCAGCAGAAATAATCCCCCACGAATTAGACCCTCTTTGTATACGGCTCTTGTGTTAATGCCGCAGGCTCGTCATGTTTACGGCATGTTGCGAGTTCCTCACACGCTCCGTGCGCTCTCCCGGGACACCGAACCGCAGCCGGTGCACGACTGCCGAGCGCTCCGTGTGCTGCGCCGTGACCGCCCGCGCGCGCTCGCCGTCGCCGCGCGCCACGGCGTCGACGATCGCGCCGTGCTCCGCCCAGGACTCCACGGGGTTGGCCGGCGCCTCCACGGCGTACATCCAGGCGATCTTGTGCCGCAGCTGGGTCAGCATGGAGGTCAGCGCGGGGCTGCCGGAGGCCTGGGCCAGCGTCTCGTGGAACCAGCCGCCCAGGGAGCGCAGATCCTCGCTGTTGCCCCGCCTGGCCCGCTCCTGACCCAGCCTGACCAGGCCGCGCAGCACCTTGAGGTGAGCCTCGGTGCGCCGCTGGGCGGCCCGGGAGGCGCCGAGCGGCTCCAGGAGCATGCGCATCTCCAGCAGGTCGGCGGCCTCCTGCTCGGTCGGTTCCGCGACGCACGCGCCCGCGTGCCGCCGGGTCACCACGAACCCCTCGGCCTCCAGCGTGCGCAGGGCCTCACGGACGGGGACGCGCGAGACGCCGTAGCGGCGTGCCAGGAGTTCCTCGGTGAGCCGGCTGCCACGCTCGTAGACACCGGCGACGATGTCGTCCCGGATCGCCGTGCATACCGAGTGCGCCGGAATACGCATGACCGACCTCCGCTTTAATCCCCGTGAAACGTCGACGATTGACGCGTGTTCAGTGACTCTATGGCAATGAGCCGGAATTTCCGATGGCGGGCCGGAATCCATGGATATTTTTTGGACAGCCGGGGGTATGAAAGGCCGAAAGCCCCGGCTCGGGGAGCCGGGGCCAGCGTCGCGGAGGGGTCTGTCGTCAGACGTTCACGCCGTGCGAGCGCAGGTAGGCGACGGGGTCGATGTCGGAGCCGTACTCCGCGGTCGTACGGGCCTCGAAGTGCAGATGAGCCCCGGTGACGTTGCCGGTCGCGCCGGAGAGGCCTATCTGCTGGCCCGGGGTGACGCTCTGGCCCACCGAGACGCCGATGGACGACAGGTGGCCGTACTGGGTGTACGTGCCGTCGTTCATCTTGATCACGACCTGGTTGCCGTACGAGCCCTCCCAGCCCGCCTCGACGACGGTGCCGCTGCCGACCGCGTGGACGGAGGTGCCGCTGGCGGCGTGGAAGTCGACGCCGGTGTGGCTGCCGGAGGACCACACGGAGCCGCCGGCGCCGTAGCCGGTGGAGACGTACGAGCCGGTGATCGGCATGACGTAGCTGTTGAGGCGCTTGCGCTCGGCCTCGCGGGCGGCGCGCTCCTTGGCCTCGCGGGCCTGCTGCGCCCGCTCCGCCGCGGCCTTCTTCTTGGCCTCTTCGGCCTTCTTCTTGGCCTCGGCCGCCTTCTTCGCAGCGGCGGCTTCTTCGGCGGCCTGCTGCTGGGCGGCGGCCTGTTCGGCGATCTGGTCGGCGGCGGCGCTGCTGAGGACCGGGATCAGGCCTGTCGTCTCGGCCGCCGGCTCGGCGGCGAGCGCGGGAGCGGCCAGGGTGCCGATGACGCCGGTGGCGGTGAGGGCCGCGACGCCCGCCGTGCGGGCGGTGGTGCGCTGGATGCGGCTGGGACGGCGGTGCTTCCCGGTGGCGCGGGTGAACGCCATGTAGTGGCTGGTCCTTTCCTTCCTTCTCGCCTACCGGGTTAGCTGACGGGTTCGGAGCAGGAAGGTCTCCTACGGACCCCCTCGCGGCACGCGCGGGCGTCCGATTCACCCCAGGGACTACGTTGGTGGGTCCCCGGCTCCCCTGGCTCGCGCCGTGTGGGGACTCGGCGATGACTGTCCGGTGCCGCGGGTGCGGCGCAGTGCCTGACGGACAGCCCGGAAGACGCTAAACGGGACATCTTTCAATCCCCAAACGGATCACGGCTTTTGTAGCGCATGCCACAGGCCAGACAGGCAACCTCTCCCGTAATTCGGGCATAAGGGAGCCCCGGTGGCGCTTCCGTCACCGGGGCTCCACGCGCGCGTACCCGTGCGCTCGGCTCTCCTCGCCTCTACTCGGCGGACACGACCGTGACTTGACCGATGCCGAGGGCCTCCACCGGCTCCTTGATCTGCGCCGCGTCGCCCACGAGCACCGTCACCAGGCGGTCCACCGGGAAGGCGCGTACGGCAGCCGCGGTGGCCTCGACGGTGCCGGTCGCGGCGAGCTCCCGGTACAGCGTGGCCTGGTAGTCGTCCGGCAGGTACTGCTCCACCTGGTCGGCCAGCGTGCTGGCGACGGCCGCGGCGGTCTCGTACTTCAGCGGCGCCACACCGACCAGGTTCTGTACGGCCACATCGCGCTCGGCGTCGGTGAGCCCGTCGGCGGCGAGTGTCCGCAGCACCGTCCACAGGTCCTCCAGGGCGGGACCGGTGTTCGGGGTGTCGACGGAGCCGCTGATGGCGAGCATCCCGGCACCCGAGCCGTCCGGGGCGGACCTGAGGACCTGCCCGAACGCCCGCACTCCGTAGGTGTAGCCCTTCTCCTCGCGCAGGACGCGGTCGAGCCGGGAGGTGAGGGTGCCGCCGAGGCAGTACGTGCCGAGCACCTGGGCGGGCCACACGCGGTCGTGCCGGTCGACACCGACGCGGCCGATGAGCAGCTGGGTCTGGACGGCGCCGGGGCGGTCCACGATGACGACGCGGCCGGTGTCGTCGGCGGTCACCGGCGGCACCGGGCGCGGCTGCGCGGGTGAGCCGGTCCAGGCGCCGATCGTCTCGCCGAGCAGCGCGTCCAGGTCGATGCCGGTGAGGTCGCCGACGACCACGGCGGTGGCCGTGGCGGGACGCACGTGCCTCTCGTAGAAGGCGCGTACGGCCGCGGAGTCGATGTTCTCGACCGTCTCCTCAGTGCCCTGGCGCGGACGCGACATGCGCGAGTCGGCCGGGAACAGCTCCCTGGACAGCTCCTTGGCGGCCCGGCGGGAGGGGTTGGCCAGCTCGTGCGGGATCTCGTCGAGGCGGTTGCGGACGAGCCGTTCGACCTCGCTGTCGGCGAAGGCGGGCGCCCTGAGGGCGTCGGCGAGCAGGCCGAGCGCCTTGGACAGCCGCGAGGCCGGGACCTCCAGGCTGAGCCGGACGCCGGGGTGGTCGGCGTGCGCGTCGAGGGTGGCTCCGCAGCGCTCCAGCTCGGCGGCGAACTCCTCGGCGGAGTACTTGTCGGTGCCCTCGGAGAAGGCCCGCGCCATGATCGTGGCGACACCGTCGAGGCCGGCCGGTTCGGCCTCCAGCGGCGCGTCCAGGAGCACTTCCACGGCGACGACCTGCTGGCCGGGGCGGTGGCAGCGCAGGACCATGACGCCGTTGTCGAGGGTCCCGCGCGTGGGGGCCGGGAACGCCCACGGCCTGGCCTCGCCGGCCCGGGGCTCGGGGTGGAATTCCATAGCGGCGAGCTCGGTCACTTGGCCGCCTCCTCGTTCTCGTCGGTGGCTTCCACGGTCGCCGCGGACTCCAGGTCTTCGGTGGGCTCCTCGACGGTCTCCGTGGGGACGGTCGGCTCATAGACGAGCACCGCGCGGTTGTCGGGCCGCAGTCGGGCCTTGGCGACCTCCTGGACCTCCTCGGCGGTCACCTCGAGCACCCGCCCGACGGCGGTGAGGGCGAGCTGCGGGTCGCCGAACAGGACGGCGTACCGGCACAGTTCGTCGGCGCGGCCCGCGACCGTGCCGAGCCGGTCCAGCCACTCGCGCTCCAACTGGGCCTGGGCGCGCTCCATCTCCTCGGCCGTGGGGCCTTCCGCGGCGAACCGGGCGAGCTCCTCGTCGATGGCGGCCTCGATGACCGGCACCTCGACGTCACCGGACGTCTTCACGTCCAGCCACCCCAGGGAGGGCGCGCCGGCCAGCCGCAGCAGGCCGAACCCGGCCGCGACCGCCGTACGGTCGCGTCGTACGAGCCGGTTGTAGAGGCGGGAGGACTCACCGCCGCCGAGGACGGTCAGCGCCAGGTCGGCCGCGTCGCACGCGCGCGTGCCGTCGTGCGGCAGCCGGTAGGCGGCCATCAACGCGCGCGCGGGGACCTCTTCCTCGACGATCTCGCGCAGCTGCTCGCCGATGATCTCGGGCAGTTGGCCGTCGCGCGGAGTGGGCTTGCCGTCGTGCGCGGGGATGGAGCCGAAGTACTTCTCGATCCAGGCGAGCGTCTGCTCGGGGTCGATGTCGCCGACCACGGAGAGCACCGCGTTGTTGGGCGCGTAGTACGTCCGGAAGAACGCGCGGGCGTCCTCCAGGGTCGCCGCGTCCAGGTCGGCCATCGAGCCGATCGGGGTGTGGTGGTAGGGGTGGCCCTCCGGGTAGGCGAGGGCCGTCAACTTCTCGAAAGCCGTGCCATAGGGGACATTGTCGTAGCGCTGCCGCCGCTCGTTCTTCACGACGTCGCGCTGGTTCTCCATGGACTCGTCGTCGAGGGCGGCGAGCAGGGAGCCCATGCGGTCGGCCTCCAGCCAGAGGGCGAGTTCCAGCTGGTGGGTGGGCATGGTCTCGAAGTAGTTGGTGCGCTCGAAGCTGGTGGTGCCGTTCAGCGAGCCGCCGGCGCCCTGCACCTTCTCGAAGTGGCCGTTGCCCTTCACCTGGCCCGAGCCCTGGAACATCAAATGCTCGAAAAGGTGAGCCAGGCCGGTACGGCCCTTGACTTCGTGGCGCGAGCCGACGTCGTACCAGAGGCACACCGCCGCAACCGGGGTCAGGTGGTCCTCGGAGAGCACCACGCGCAGGCCGTTGGCCAGGCGGTGCTCGGTCGCTGTCAGGCCCCCGGTGCCTGCCTGGTCTGTGGCCGTGTGACCCATGGGCATGTACGTCCCTTCGATCGCGGAAACACTCGTCGTAACTGCGGAAATCCCGCCGGTCCTGCCACTGTATGCAAGCGTGCGGAGGGTCGGCGAAGTTCCCGCCCGACGTACGCCCAGAGCGAGATCGCGTAGCCTGCGGACGTGTTGTCCCGTCTGAGGCGGGCGGCACCTGTGAACGCCGGGCGGGACGGCCGACGCCGGGTCCTGGTCCGCGTTGTCAGTGCCGCGGTCCACAATGGTCCGCGTCAGACTCATTCAACGCTTCAGCAAGAGCGCGCCCGTGGGCGAGCGACCAGTAGACAGAGGAGCCAGGCAGCGATGGCCCGCCGCAGCACGAAGACCCCGCCGCCCGACGACTCGTACGAGGAGCGGATCCTCGACATCGACGTCGTGGACGAAATGCAGGGCTCCTTCCTCGAGTACGCGTACTCGGTCATCTACTCCCGAGCCCTGCCGGACGCCCGCGACGGCCTCAAGCCGGTGCACCGCCGCATCGTCTACCAGATGAACGAGATGGGCGTGCGCCCCGACCGCGGCTATGTGAAGTGCGCCCGCGTCGTCGGCGAGGTCATGGGTAAGTTGCACCCGCACGGCGACGCGTCGATCTACGACGCCCTGGTGCGCATGGCCCAGCCCTTCTCGATGCGTGTCCCCCTGGTCGACGGCCACGGCAACTTCGGCTCGCTGGGCAATGACGACCCGCCCGCCGCCATGCGGTACACCGAGTGCCGGATGGCCGAGGCCACGGGCCTGATGACGGAGTCGATCGATGAGGACACCGTCGACTTCAACCCGAACTACGACGGCCAGGAGCGGGAGCCGGTGGCCCTGCCCGCCGCCTTCCCGAACCTCCTGGTCAACGGCGCCTCGGGCATCGCGGTCGGTATGGCCACGAACATGCCGCCGCACAACCTGCGCGAGGTGATCGCGGCCGCCCGCCATCTGATCCGGTCCCCCGGCGCCGATCTCGACGCCCTGATGAAGCACGTCCCCGGCCCCGACCTGCCCACCGGCGGCCGGATCGTCGGCCTGTCCGGCATCCGGGACGCCTACGAGACGGGCCGCGGCACCTTCAAGATCCGCGCCACGGTCTCCGTGGAGACCGTGACCGCGCGCCGCAAGGGCCTCGTCATCACCGAGCTGCCCTTCACGGTCGGCCCGGAAAAGGTGATCGCCAAGATCAAGGATCTCGTCGGCTCGAAGAAGCTGCAGGGCATCGCCGACGTCAAGGACCTCACCGACCGTGCGCACGGCCTGCGCCTGGTCATCGAGATCAAGAACGGCTTCGTGCCGGAAGCCGTCCTGGAGCAGCTCTACAAGCTGACGCCGATGGAGGAGTCCTTCGGCATCAACAACGTGGCGCTGGTCGACGGCCAGCCGCTCACGCTGGGCCTGAAGGAACTGCTCGAGGTCTATCTCGACCACCGCTTCAACGTCGTGCGGCGCCGCAGCGAGTTCCGCCGGGGCAAGCGCCGCGACCGGCTGCACTTGGTGGAGGGCCTGCTCACCGCCCTGGTGGACATCGACGAGGTCATCCGCCTCATCCGCTCCAGCGACAACTCCGCGCAGGCCAAGCAGCGCCTGATGGAGCGCTTCTCGCTGAGCGAGATCCAGACGCAGTACATCCTGGACACGCCGCTGCGCCGCCTCACCAAGTACGACCGGATCGAGCTGGAGTCCGAGAAGGACCGCCTGAAGGCGGAGATCGAGGAGCTGACCCGGATCCTGGAGTCGGACGCGGAGCTGCGCAAGCTGGTCTCCGCCGAACTGGCCGCGGTGTCCAAGAAGTTCGGCACCGACCGGCGTACGGTCCTGATGGAGTCCGCGGGCTCCCAGGTCGCCGCCGTCCCGCTCCAGGTGGCGGACGACCCGTGCCGGGTGCTGCTGTCCTCGACGGGTCTGCTGGCCCGTACGGCCAATGGCGACCCGTTCGCGGAGGACGCCGACGCGCGCCGGACCAAGCACGACGTGATCATCTCGGCGGTACCGGCCACGGCCCGCGGTGAGATCGGCGCGGTCACCTCGTCCGGGCGTCTCCTCCGGATCAACGTCGTCGACCTGCCACAGCTCCCGGACACGGCGGCGACGCCGAACCTCGCGGGCGGCGCCCCGCTGGCCGAGTTCGTGTCCCTGGAGGACGACGAGACGGTGGTCTGCCTGACCACGCTCGACGAGTCGTCCCCGGGTCTGGCGCTCGGCACCGCGCAGGGCGTGGTCAAGCGTGTGGTCCCCGACTACCCGTCCAACAAGGAGGAGTTGGAGGTCATCACCCTCAAGGACGGTGACCGGATCGTCGGCGCGGTCGAGTTGCGCACCGGCGAGGAGGACCTGGTCTTCATCACGGACGACGCCCAGCTGCTGCGCTACCAGGCCGCGCAGGTCCGCCCGCAGGGCCGCGCCGCGGGCGGTATGACGGGCATCAAGCTCACCGAGGGCGCCAAGGTCATCTCGTTCACCGCGGTCGACCCGGCGGCCGACGCGGTGGTCTTCACCGTCGCCGGCTCGCGCGGCACGCTGGACGACTCCGTGCAGACGACGGCCAAGCTGACTCCGTTCGACCAGTACCCGCGCAAGGGCCGCGCCACCGGCGGCGTGCGCTGCCAGCGCTTCCTCAAGGGCGAGGACTGCCTCTCCCTGGCCTGGGCGGGCCCGGTCCCGGCGCGGGCCGCGCAGAAGAACGGCACACCGGCCGACCTCCCGGAGATCGACCCCCGCCGCGACGGCTCGGGCGTGTCCCTGGGGAAGACGGTGTCGGTGGTGGCGGGGCCGGTCTAGAGACCGGGCTCCTCCAGATCCCCTTCGGGATCCTGTACGTAGCGCAGGACGCCCCACATGCCGTGCTCGTCGGCGTGTGGGGCGTCGTCCTTGCACACCTCCAGCTCCTTGCCGAAGGCCGGGGCATCGACGCCGGCGCCGATGAGGACGAGCTGGGTCACGCGCGCGTCGCCGGAGCCCCAGGGCTCGGGACGGAACCGGAGGAACCGTCCGACGGCATGGACGCCGTACCAGTTGTTCGGGTCGTGGGGGCCGAAGTCGACGTATCCCTTGATCCGGTACAGCCCCTCGGGCCTGCTGTCGAGGAACTCCATCAACCGGCGTGGGTTCAGGGGCACTTCGGAGGTGAAGGACAGGCTGTCGTAGGCCGCGTGCAGATGACCGGCGTGGTCGTGGCCGTCTGGCCCGTGATCGTGGAGGTCGTCGAAGGTGAGCTGCCCGATGCGCTCGCCCGCCGGGCGGCAGTCGAAGAGGAACTCGGGGTCGATACGGCCGTAGGTGGCGGGGACGACGGCAGCGCGGTCGACGAGGGACCGGACGACGTCGAGGACCCGCTCACCGTCGGGCGCCCGGTCGACCTTGTTCACGACGACGAGGTCAGCGAGGGCGAGATGCCGGTCGATTTCGGGGTGCTTCGCGCGCGTGCCGTCGAACTCGGCGGCGTCGACGACCTCGATCAGACCGCCGTACACGATCCCCGGATGCTCACTGGCGAGCACCATCCGCACCAGCTCCTGCGGCTCGGCCAGGCCGCTGGCCTCGATGACGACGACGTCGATACCGGCCGAGGGCCGGGCGAGCCGGTCGAGGTAGAGATCGAGTTCACTGACGTCGACGGCACAGCACAGGCAGCCGTTCCCGAGCGACACGGTGGAGTCGCCGAGCGCCCCCGCCACGGCCATCGCGTCGATCTCGATGGCGCCGAAGTCGTTGACGATGGCCCCGATACGGCTGCCGCCGCTGCGGTGGAGCAGATGGTTGAGCAGCGTCGTCTTGCCGGAGCCCAGGAAACCGGCGAGCACGACGACCGGGATCTGCGTCCGGCCCGGGCTCGGTACCAATGTGCGACCTCTCTCGCGCCAACGCGCACCCCGGCTCGCGGCCCGGCGTGCGTCCGAAACTGTGAATGCCGCCCCAGGATACGAGCGGAGAGAATCCCCGCGAAGTGAACGATTGTTAGCAGCCCGCGCGGGGCAGACGTTGGGCAAGGCGCCGGAGCGTGCGACCCTCGCATTCCTCTGTGCGCCTCCTCTCCGCCTCCCCGCCGATCAGAGCCGCTCGGCACCCTGGAGGCGGCAAGCGCCGCCCATCGCTCGCCGGTCCCCCTCAGTCGACCCGCACCCGACGACCGGCGGACGGCCGCCTGATTCGGGGGTTGACATGGCCACACGGAAGTACGGGGTACGCGGACTCGGCTCGGCCGCCGCGGCCGGGCTCGGCGTCGTCGCGGGTGTCCTCGCCTGCAAGGCGGCCGAACGAGGCCGTCTCGATGCGCTGTGCGCACGCGTGGAGCGTCTTGAGGACGAAGCCAGAACCGCACAGAACGCCCGCGCCAACCTGGTGGCCTGGCAACAGCGTCAGCACTGGGAGCTGCTGAGCAAAGCCATCGACGACCCCGAACTCGCCGAGGTGCTCGACCACTACGAGGGAAACCTCACCCCGAAGCAGCGGCGCCAGTACCTCTTCGCCAACGCCATGTACACCAACCTGCTCACCTCCTACCGCATCGGCAACCTGAGCAAGGACGAGTTCTTCCAGCATGTTCGGGGGATGCTCCAGAACCCGGTCATGAGGGAGTACTGGCACGCCGGCGAGCAGCAGCGCGCCAGCCTGGCCGACACCGAAGAGGCCGGTCTGGGCCTGATCGTCGACGAACTGCTCCACGAACTGGAGGAGGCCGACCCCGAGGAGTGGTGGGTGGTGGGAGATCCGCCGGGCGAGCAATGACGAAGGCGCCCACCTGGCACGAAGCGATCTCGTACCGGGCAGACGCCTTCGGCGATACCGATGACGACTCAGGCGTCCGGGATATCGGCCTTCGCCTTGACGAGGGTCTCGCGGGTGATCACGACGATGCGCTCATAGTCGGCGCGAGCCGCGTCGGCGGGCAACCGCGAGTCCAGTGAGTCGGTGACATCCGTGCCGATAATGGCAAAATTGCCGTCGGCCAATTCAAAGATGTCGGGGCACGTCGCGCCGTTCGTGCTGCCGCGAAGGCGTGGAGATACGCCGAGGCGGCGAATGATCTGACTCACTGTCAATTTCCTCTGTCTCAAGGCACAAGCGTCTGCCAACGCTGCTGCGGCGGCGACGGCAGGATACGTCGAGCCTTGACCAGCGGTGCGTCCGAACCGCGATCGCCAGACGGCAAGCACCCGAGTTATCCAACCCCTGAGGCCTTCGGGTAGACGCACCTCTTTGCGACTTCGTTATCACTCACCGGGGTGAATGGAATCGCACACCGCCTGAACATCCCCAAGAGTGACGCACGAAGGCGAAGCCTGCACTTCCCCGCAAAGGAACATATATCCAATGTCAGGCCGCCGGCACGTCAACCGGCGCCCCCGGCCCCACATACCGCGCCACCGGGCGGATGATCTTCGAGTCCTCCGCCTGCTCCAGGATGTTGGCGCTCCAGCCCACCGCCCGCGCCGCCGCGAAGGTCGGGGTGAACATCTCGCGCGGCAGACCGCAGAGTTCCATGACCACGCCCGCGTAGAACTCGACGTTGGTGTGGAGTTCGCGGCCCGGCTTCAGCTCGGCGAGGATCGCCTCGACCCGCCGCTCGACCTCGACAGCGAAGTCGACACGCGGGCCGCCGAAGCGCTGGGCGATCTCGCGGAGCATCCGGGAGCGGGGGTCCTCCGTGCGGTAGACGGGGTGACCGAAGCCCATGATGCGGTCGCCGGCCAGGACGCGCTCGCGGATCCAGGCGTCGATGCGTTCGGGCGTGCCGATGGCGTCCAGGGTGTCGAGTGCCCGGCTGGGAGCCCCGCCGTGCAGCGGGCCGGACAGCGCGCCCACGGCTCCCACGAGGCACGCGGCCACGTCCGCTCCGGTGGAGGTGATGACGCGCGCCGTAAAGGTTGATGCATTGAAGCCGTGATCAATGGTTGAGATCAAGTATTGCTCGACCGCCCGGGCCCGCAGCGGGTCCGGCTCCGAGCCCGTCAACATGTACAGGTAGTTCGCCGCGTACGAGAGGTCCGCGCGCGGCTCCACCGGCTCGAGGCCCTTCCCCAGCCGGTGCAGTGCGGTCAGCAGCGTCGGCACGGCGGCGGCCGCGACGAGGGTGTCCCGGCGGCGCCGGTCCGCGTCGATGTCGTACACCGCCCGGAAGCCCTTGGCCGCACCCAGCAACGACAGTGCCGTACGCATACCGGCGAGCGGGCCGGACCGGGCGCTCGCCGCCGCGATGACGGGCAGTGCCACGCGCACCTCGTCGGGCAGTCGGCGCAGGGCGGCGGTCTCGGCCGCGAACGCGGCACCGCGCTCGGCGTCCGGCAGTTCGCCGACGACCAGAAGATGCCAGACGTCCTCGAACCCGCGGGTCTGCGCGAGCTCGACGGCCGAGTACTGGCGGTAGTGGTAGAAGCCCTCGAGTCCTCGCACGTCGCCGATCTCGGTGTCGGTCACGACGACACCGGCGAGCCCTCGCGGTACGTCGACGAGGGTGGTTGCGGACCTGTTGACGGACATGATTTCCTCCCTGAACTTGATTTGACTGTCCACTCTTGACTCAATCTCTGTCAATATTGATTGAATCAATATGAGATCAATGATTCTGCAAGACGGATACGGTGACCTCCATGCCCGATCAAGAACCCGCCCCCAGTCGCCCGGAACGGCGGCTGAGCACCAAGGAGGCCGCCGAGCTTCTGGGTGTGAAGGCCGAGACCGTGTACGCCTACGTGAGCCGCGGTCAGCTCAGCAGCCGCCGAGCGCCGGGCGGCCGGAGCAGCACCTTCGACGCGAAGGAGGTCGAGGCGCTGGCACGGCGCAACAGGCGGGCCGGCGGCGGGAGTCCGACCTCGGGCGGCGAGCTGTCCGTGCGCACCCGCATCACGCTCATCGACACGGACCGGTACTACTACCGGGGCGTCGACGCGACCGAGCTGGCCGCGCGCCACACCTACGAAGAGGTCGCCGAGTGGCTGTGGACCGGACAGCTGCGCCCCGGCACCGTCTTCACCGCCCCAGAGGCATCCGTCGCCGTCGCCCGCCGCGCCGTCGCCGCGCTGCCCGAACACACCGACCCGACCGACCGGTTGCGGGTCGCCGCCATCGCCGCCGCGACGGCGGATCCGCTGCGCTTCGACCTGTCCGAGGAGGCTGTGCTCGGCACGGCCCGCATTCTCATCCCCACGCTCGTCGACGCACTGCCGCCGATGCGTCCCGGCCACGGCGGCGAGGGCCCGCTGGCCCACCGGCTGTGGGCGCGGCTCAGCGGACGGCAGGCCGACGAGGCCTCGCTGCGCGTCCTGGACACCGCGCTCGGACTGCTCGTCGACCACGACCTGGCCGCCTCGACACTCGCGGTACGCGTCGCCGCGTCGGCCCGCGCACACGCCTACGCGGCCGTCTCCGCGGGCCTCGGCGTCATCGAGGGCCCCTTGCACGGCGCCGCGAGCGGACTCGTCCACCGGCTGCTGCTGGACGTCCTCGACCAGGGCGACGCCGGGCCCGTGATCGCGGACGAACTGCGCTCCGGGCGCCGTATCCCGGGACTCGGCCACCGGCTCTACGCCGGCGAGGACCCACGCGCGCGTGCCCTGTTCGCCCTTCTGGAGGACATCCCCCGGGCCGCACCCGCCCTAGCCGCGGCCCGCGACATCGTGGCCACCACCGCCCGGCACACCCCGCTGCACGCCAACGTCGACCTGGCACTCGCCGTGCTCACCGCATCCAGCGGCATGCCTGCCACGGCCGGCGAGACGATCTTCGCCGTGGCCCGTACGGCGGGCTGGATCGCCCACGCCCTGGAGGAGTACGGCGAGCGCCCGCTGCGCATGCGCCCGAGCGGGCTCTACGAGGGCCCGAGGCCGCCCAGACCGCTGCCGGGGTAGGACTCGACAGGGCCGGAAGTCACCCTGGATCAAGTCAGGTTAGGCTCACCTCTGTGAGTACGTGTGCAAGCGTCTCCCGAGACCTCGACGAGCCCATTTCGGGAACCGCGGCGACCGCGACGACCTGGCTGCTGCTGGAGCAGCCGGGTCCCTGGGGTGTCAAGGCGCTCACTTCGAGCCATCTGGATCCCACGCTGGGCCGTGCCCTGGAGACCGCCGCCGAGGGCACGGGCGTACGCATCGCACTCATCCGGCGCCCAGGACGCCACGCCGACCTCGGCACCCCCACCGCACGTCAGGTGTACGTGGCCCACACCGTGCCCGGCAACGTGTGGCTGCACGGGGCCACCGTCCGCGACCCGTGGCGCCTGCTCGACCTCGACTTCGCCGCACTCGGCAGAGGCGACCACCGCAGCGCCGGCACGGCGCTCGGCGCCCGGCCCCACGCCGGTGATCCGCTCGCGCTCGTGTGCACCAACGGCAAGCGGGACCGCTGCTGCGCGCTCCTCGGCCGTCCCCTGGCGGCCGCACTCGCCGCCTCCGGGGTCGAGGGGGCCTGGGAAGTCACCCATCTGGGCGGTCACCGCTTCTCGCCGACGCTGCTCGTCCTGCCGTACGGCTACGCCTACGGCAGGGTCGAGGCGCCCGCCGTGAAGGAGATCCTGCACGCCGTGCAGGAGGAACGGATCGTCCTGGAGGGGTGCCGGGGCAGTTCGGCCTGGGAACGGCCCGCTCAGGCGGCCGAGCTCGCGGTCCGCACGGCGGCCCGCGAACACACCGCGGACGCGCTGACGGTCGTACGGACGGACGGCGCGGCACCGCGCTGGGAGGTGACCGTCGCGCACGCGGACGGACGCCACTGGCGCGTGGTCGTCGCCCAGGGTGCGTCGCTGCCGCCCCGCCAGGAGAGCTGCGGCGCGTCCGTGCTCGGCTCACCCGCGCGGATGGACGTGGTGGCGGTGCGCGAGCTGACACCGGCCGCACTCGCGAGCTGACCGCACGACCGACGTCAGGGATGCCGCAGCACGGCGTGTCCGCAGGCAGCGCCTGTCCATGCGTTGATCAAGAGATCCATGCCACACCCCTACGGCTGCTCCGGCACGTCCGCGTAACGTCTTGGGTATGAGCCCCACTCCCCCCGCACGCCGTCTGCGGCTCGGTCTGCCGCGCCGGGTGTTCTCGCAGGTGCTGCTGATGCAGGTGGCGATCGCCGCGGGCGTCGCGGTACTCGCGACCGGGCTGTTCCTCGCGCCGCTCAGCGACCAGCTGGATGACCAGGCGATGCGCCGAGCGCTCTCGATCGCACAGACCGCGGCGGCCCAGCCGCAGCTCGCGGAGCAGGTCGAGCACACTCCGCCGACGGCCGGCGGGCCGGTTCAGCGGGAGGCGGAGAAGATCCGCAAGGCCACCAAGGCCGAGTACATCGTGATCATGGACACGCGCGGAGTGCGCTGGTCGCACACCGAGCCCGCGCAGATCGGCAAGCACGTCTCCACCGACCCCAGCGAGGCGCTCGCCGGCCAGGAGGTCATGGAGATCGACGAGGGCACGCTCGGCCGCTCCGCGCGCGGCAAGGTGCCGCTGCGGGACAGCGACGGGGAGATCGTCGGGGCGGTCTCGGTGGGCATCGCGTACGACAGTGTCCGGGCCCTGCTGATCCACGCGATCCCAGAGCTGCTGGCCTACGCGGGCGGAGCCCTGGCCGTCGGCGCGCTGGCCGCCTGGCTCATCTCCCGGCGGGTCCATCGGCAGACCCGGGATCTGGCCTTCTCCGACATCTCCGGACTGCTCGCGGAGCGTGAGGCGATGCTCCACGGCATCCGGGAGGGTGTCGTCGCCCTGGACCGCGCGGGCCGGGTCCGCCTGCTCAACGACGAGGCACAGCGCCTGCTGAGCATCGGCGACGAGGCCGTGGGCCGCTCCCCCGACGAGGCGCTCGGCGAGGGACGTACCGCCGATGTCCTGTCCGGGCGGGTGACGGGCACCGATCTGCTCACGGTGCGCGGCCAGCGTGTCCTGATCGCCAACCGGATGCCCACCGACGACGGCGGCGCCGTCGCCACCCTGCGCGACCGCACCGAGCTGGAGCAGCTGGGCCGGGAACTCGACTCGACGCACGGCCTGATCGACGCCCTGCGCGCCCAGGACCACGAGCACGCCAACCGCATGCACACGCTCCTGGGCCTGCTCGAGCTGGAGATGTACGACGACGCCGTGGACTTCGTGGGAGAGGTGGTCGGCGACCACCGGGCGACGGCGGAGCAGGTCACGGAGAAGATCGAGGACCCCCTGCTCGCCGCTCTGCTGGTCGGCAAGGCGACCGTCGCCGCGGAGCGCGGAGTCGCCCTGCGCGTCTCGGACCGGACACGGCTGCCGGACCGGCTGGTCGACCCGCGCGGGCTGGTCACGGTCGTCGGCAACCTCGTCGACAACGCTCTCGACGCCGTCGCGGGCACGATGCACGCGCGCGTGGAGGTCGAATTGCGCGCCGAGGGGCGGACCGTCGTCCTCAGGGTGCGCGACACGGGGCCCGGGATCCCTGAGGAGCAGCGGGAGTTGGTCTTCACCGAGGGGTGGTCCACCAAGCAGCCGCCGGCGCACGGCAAGCGCGGCATCGGGCTCTCCTTGGTGCGCAGGCTGGCCGAGCGGCAGGGGGGCAGCGCGGTTGTGGGCGAGGCGCACGGCGGGGGCGCGGAGTTCACCGTAGTCCTGCCCGAGGCACTGACCGAGCCGGACCTGGAACCGGCCCTCACGGTCCCGTCGGCACCTGCGAGCGCCGCCACAGAGGAGTCGCGATGATCGAGGTCCTGGTGGTGGACGACGACATCCGGGTCGCCCGGGTGAACGCCGCCTACGTCGAGAAGGTGCCGGGCTTCCATGTGGCCGGCGAGGCGCACAGCGCGGAGGAGGCGCTGCGCCAGGTGGAGTCGCTGCCGCGCCTTGACCTCGTCCTCATGGACCACTATCTGCCCGACGAGACGGGACTCGCGGTCGTCCAGGAGATGCGCCGCCGGGGCCACCAGACCGACGTGATCATGGTGACGGCGGCCCGGGACATCACGACCGTACAGGCGGCGATGCGGCAAGGCGCGCTGCAGTACCTGGTCAAACCGTTCGCCTTCGCGGGGCTGCGGGCCAAGCTGGAGGCGTACGCGGAGCTGCGCCGCACCCTCGACGGCGGCGGCGAGGCGGAGCAGGCCGAGGTGGACCGTATCTTCGGCGCGCTCTCGGCACCGTCGGAGCCCGACCTGCCCAAGGGGCACTCCCCCACCACCGTGGAGCTGGTCCGTCAGTGCCTGATGAGCGCCGACGGGCCGCTGTCGGCCCAGGAGATCGCCGAGCGGACCGGGGTGAGCCGCCAGACCGCCCAGCGCTATCTGAAACTCCTGGAACGCACCGGACGGGCCCGTCTCACCCTCAAGTACGGCGACGCGGGCCGCCCGGAACACCGTTACGTGTGGGCGACCCGCGCCTGAGGACACGGCCCGGGTGGGGGCGGGGGGAAGGGACCGTGCCCCCTCCTTATACGGATGCCGGGCGCCCTCTTCTCGGCCGCCCCGCCTACACCGCCCCCGCCCCGGTCAGCGACCGCACTTCGGTCTCCGCGTGTTTGGCGTCGTCGGGTTCCTCCGCCGAAGTGACCGTGCCGAGCCAGCCAGCGACGAAGCCCAGCGGGATGGAGACCAGGCCGGGGTTCTGCAGCGGGAAGTACTGGAAGTCCACGCCGGGGAACAGCGATTCGGGGCTGCCCGACACCACCGGCGACAGCACCACGAGGGCCACGGCTGGGATCAGCCCGCCGTATACGGCCCACACCGCGCCGCGTGTGGTGAAGCCGCGCCAGAACAGCGAGTAGAGCAGCACGGGCAAGTTGGCCGAGGCGGCGACGGCGAAGGCCAGCCCCACCAGGAAGGCGACGTTGAGGTCGCGTGCGAGTAGGCCGAGGGCGATGGCGACCACGCCGATGCCGACCGCGGCCGCGCGGGCGACGGCCACCTCGCTGCGCGGCTTGGCGTGCCGGCGTCGTAGGGACGCGTAGAGGTCATGGGCCACGGACGCCGAGGACGCAAGCGTGATGCCGGCGACCACCGCGAGGATCGTGGCGAAGGCGACAGCGGCCACGACCGCGAACAGAACCGTTCCGCCGGTGGAATCTGCGCCGCCTCCGAGATCGAGCGCGAGCAGGGGAACCGCCGTGTTTCCGGCCGCGTTCGACCCCTGTACGGCATCCGGGCCGACGATCGCTGCCGCGCCGAAGCCCAGCACGATGGTCATCAGGTAGAAGCCGCCGATGAGCCCGATCGCCCAGACCACCGAACGCCGTGCGGCCCGTGCGGTCGGCACGGTGTAGAAGCGGGACAGGATGTGCGGCAGCCCGGCCGTGCCCAGCACCAGGGCGAGTCCGAGGCTGATGAAGTCGAAGCGGGCGGTCCAGTCGCCGCCGTACTTCAACCCGGGCGCCAGGAACGATTCGCCATGACCGCTGCGCTCCGCCGCCGTCAGCAGCAGTTGGTCGAAGTCACCGCGGAAGCGCACCAGCACGAGCACGGTCAGCGCCACTGTGCCGCTGAGCAGCAGAACCGCCTTGACGATCTGAATCCATGTGGTGGCCCGCATCCCTCCCAGCGATACATAAATCACCATCAGCGCGCCGACACCGACGACCGTCCAGGCCTGTGCCGCCTCACTCTTACTCCCCAGCAGCAGCGCGACCAGGCTGCCCGCACCGACCATCTGCGCCACCAGATACAGAACGGACACGGTGACCGAGGAGGTTCCCGCCGCGATCCGCACCGGCCGCTCACGCATCCGCGCCGCGACCACATCGGCGAGCGTGAACCTCCCGCAATTGCGCACCAGTTCCGCGACCAGGAACAGCACGACGAGCCAGGCCACGAGGAAGCCCACCGAGTACAGCATCCCGTCGTAGCCGTAGAGGGCGATAAGCCCGGAAATGCCGAGGAAGGAGGCCGCCGACAGGTAGTCGCCCGCGATGGCAAAACCATTCTCCACCGGAGTGAACAGCCGCCCGCCCGCGTAGAACTCCTCCACCGAACCCTGCCGGTTGCGGCTGACCCAGGTAGTGATGCCCAGGGTGACGGCCACGAAGGCGCTGAACAGGAGCAGCGCCAGCGTCTGATGGTTGTCCGTCACGAAGCACCGCCCCGTGCCTCACGCGTCAGTTCCTGGGTGTCCCACCGCAGTTCGAGCGCGGCCCGGTCCCTGCGCAGCCGAGCATGCCGGACATAGGCCCAGGTCAGCAGAAACGTGGTGAGGAACTGCCCCAGCCCCGCGAGCATCGCCACATTCACGGCACCCACCACGGGTCGGCCCATCAGCCCTGGAGCGGTCGTGGCCGTCACCACGTATCCCACGTACCAGGCGAGGAATCCCGCCACCGCCGGCACCACGAACCGCCGGTAGCGACTGCGCACTTCCCGGAAGGCCGCGCTGCGTTGCACCTCGAGGTACACATCGGCCGCAGCCCTTTGCTCATGCTCCTCACGCGCGGGCGGAACGACCGGAACCGGTCCTCCGGCCTCGCCCGACTCCCCCCAGCCCGAGGCGAGCGCGTCGTACCAGGGATCGTCGTACCGCACGCTTCCGGGCTTCTCGGCGGGAGGTGGGCAATAGCCGCCGCTCTGCCCGGCCGTACTCTCGGGTCCACCCCCGCCTACGCCGGAGCGACCGTTGCTTGAGTGCATGCCCAAGGATGGACAGAACGGGAAGATCCCTGACTCTTCTTCCCCGCGCTCTCACCCCATCAGGTGACTCACCCCGTCGGCGGCCGCGCCAGCCCTTTCGCGAACGCGTAACGCACCGCCTGAGCACGGTCCTTCTCAGAGTTGCTGAGCCCTTCGGCGATCAGCTCCAGCACCTCGGTCTCCCGCGCGGTGAGCCCGTCGGGCGGCACCGCCGGCGCCGTCGGGGATTCAGGGTCCGACAGCCGCTCCAGCAACCGTCGTTGGATGCTCGGCGACGACCAGCCGGACGGCCGAGGCGAACAGCCGACGGGGCCTGGCGTGTTCCTTGCGGCTGAGCGCTTCCCGGGAGGGCCAGACCGTCCAGGTGTTCTCCCTCACACATGTTCCTTCCACGCGGGCCGGGACACGGTGTCACCGTACGCCGGGCTCTGCTCGGGAGTCGGACGCGGGGATCGAGCACGCCAGGTGAGGATCCCTCCACGGACGAGCAACGTGAGCGCCAGAGCGAGGAGCAGGGCGGACGTGTCCTGGGCTCCGCCCATATGCGGGTGGTCCACGCCCACGCGGCTCCCGTGGCGACGCCGATGAGGAGTTCGGCGCCGAGCAAGAACACTGACTCGGTGCGGTGATGGGCGTCGATGAGGACGGGCTCGCGCAACGCGACGACGGTCAGGACCGCGGGGGCGAGCCACCAGCGCTCTCCCTGCCGATCCGGCTTGCGCGGAACTGGCGCACGATCACCAGAGCGGCCACGGCCGTGATCAACAACGCGAGCGAGGAAGGACGGTGCCGACAGCGAGCGCTGCCGACGCCTTCGACACTACGGAAATTCGCTGGTCAGGAGATCGGAGCCAGGGTGGATCATGGGTGGATCCGGCACCGCTGCCGTCTCCACCCACGGGTGGACACGACGGACTCCGTCGCCGGTCGCCGGTGCTGCGGGCGAGGCACGCCTTGCTCGGCAGCAGTCCGACAGGACTGTAGGCAGGGCGATACCTTGCCTGACAGCCGGCCGACAGAACTGCTCGCATCGCACCTCTGCCCGACAGTCGGTCGGCGGCCGGGCATCCCGCACGGCAGCGCGGCCGGTGAGCGGCACGCACAACGCCCGTGCCGACAGCCACGGCACCCGCCTCCACCCGGCAGTGCCGCGACCCTCACCCGACGGCCGGCCACCGGCACCGTTTCCGGCACCCGACCGCCACCGTTTCCGGCACCCGACCGCCACCGTTTCCGGCCAGGCCGAGCGCAGCGGCTACGCGTCGATGCGGGACCGGTCCAGCGTCGCCGCCGAGTTGGAGATGAACTCCTTGCGCGGTGCGACGTCGTTGCCCATCAGCAGATCGAAGACCTGCTCAGCGGACTCCAGATCGCCGAGGTTGATCCGGCGCAGTGTGCGGTGACGCGGGTCCATGGTGGTCTCGGCCAGCTGGTCGGCGTCCATCTCGCCGAGGCCCTTGTACCGCTGGATGGAGTCCTTGTACCGGACGCCCTTGCTCTCGAACTCCATGAGCTTGTCGCGCAGTTCCCGGTCCGAGTACGTGTAGACGTACTTGTCCTGGCCCTTCTTGGGCTGGATGAGCTCGACACGGTGCAGTGGAGGGACGGCCGCGAAGACCCGGCCGGCCTCGACCATGGGCCGCATGTAGCGGTGGAACAGGGTCAGCAGCAGCGTCCGGATGTGGGAGCCGTCCACATCGGCGTCGGTCATCATGATGATCTTGCCGTAGCGGGCCGCGTCGATGTCGAAGGTCCGGCCCGACCCCGCTCCTATGACCTGGATGATCGCCCCGCATTCGGCGTTCTTGAGCATGTCGGTCACGGACGACTTCTGCACGTTGAGGATCTTGCCGCGGATCGGCAGCAGCGCCTGGAACTCGGAGTTCCGGGCGAGCTTGGCGGTGCCGAGCGCGGAGTCTCCCTCGACGATGAACAGCTCGCTGCGGTCGACGTCGTCACTGCGGCAGTCGGCGAGTTTGGCGGGCAGCGACGAGGACTCCAGAGCCGTCTTCCGGCGCTGCGCGTCCTTGTGCTGGCGGGCGGCGATCCGGGTACGGGCCGCGGAGACGGCCTTCTCCATGACCACGCGTGCCTGGGCCGCGTCGTCCCTCTTGGTGGAGGTGAGGAACGCCTTGAGCTCCTTGGTGATCACGGTGTTCACGATGCGGCGGGCCGCCGAGGTGCCGAGGACCTCCTTGGTCTGCCCCTCGAACTGGGGCTCGGCCAGACGCACGGTGACGACCGCGGTGAGGCCCTCCAGGGCGTCGTCCTTGACGATGTCGTCCTCGGCGACGCGCAGCAGCTTCTTGGCGCGCAGCACCTCGTTCAGCGTCTTGGCGACCGCCTGCTCGTAGCCCGCGACGTGGGTGCCGCCCTTGGGCGTGGCGATGATGTTGACGAACGACTTCAGGGTCGTGTCATAACCGGTGCCCCAACGCATCGCCACGTCGACGCCGAGCTCGCGGGTGACCTCCGTGGGCGTCATCTGGCCGTGGTCGTCCAGGACCGGGACCGTCTCCTTGAAGGAACCCTGCCCTGAGAAGCGGAGGACGTCGCAGACCGGCTTGTCGGTGGCGAGGTACTCGCAGAACTCGCTGATGCCCCCGTCGAAGCGGAAGGACTCCTCGCCCTTGCTGCCGTCTTCACCGAGGCCGAGCTCGTCGCGCACGACGATGGTCAGGCCGGGCACCAGGAAAGCCGTCTGGCGTGCCCGCTGGTGCAGGTTCTCCAGAGAGAGCTTGGCGTCCTTGAGGAAGATCTGGCGGTCGGCCCAGTACCGCACGCGGGTGCCGGTGCGGGTCTTGGGGATCTTCTTGGCCTTGCGCAGGCCGCTCTTGGCCTCGAACTTGGCGTCGGCGCCGTCGCCGTCGAAGGCTCCGGGGACACCGCGCCGGAAACTGATGGCGTGCGTGTGGCCACTGCGGTCCACCTCGACGTCGAGCCGGGCGGACAGGGCGTTCACCACGGAGGCGCCGACGCCGTGCAGACCGCCGGAGGCGGCGTACGAGCCGCCGCCGAACTTGCCGCCGGCGTGCAGCTTGGTCATGACGACCTCGATACCGGAGAGGCCGGTCTTGGGCTCGACGTCGACCGGAATGCCTCGGCCGTTGTCCCGGACCTCGACGGATCCGTCGTCGTGGAGGATCACGTCGATGTGGTCGCAGTAGCCCCCGAGGGCCTCGTCCACGGAGTTGTCGATGATCTCCCACAGGCAGTGCATCAAGCCACGGCTGTCGGTCGACCCGATGTACATACCCGGGCGCTTCCGCACGGCCTCGAGCCCCTCGAGGACGAGCAGGTGACGCGCGGTGTAGTTGGAACCGTCCCGGTCTGCTCCTGCCAGCAGCGCTGTGGACGGCACGGACGTCTCGGCGGTCACGCGGTTCGCTCCTCGCTGAATTTCAGGTGGGGCCCTTCTGGGTAAGGGCGCGGCTTCGGTTGCCGCTCAGAGGGTACCGAGGCCTGGTAGAGCCGTTGTAACGCCACCCTCGTCATGAACTCACACTAGCCCAGGGTCGCAAAGGTGTTCGATCCCTCGATGGAGTGAAGCACACATCACGTTCCCTTCCAGGCATGAACCATTTAGGCTCCGGGCACGTCCTCATGAACAACCGGCAACCCAGCCGGGAGGACCGACATTGACCGACAGTGCGAAACCGTAAGACACATAGACACGCAATACGGCACATTCGCCGCCAACCGGCAGCAGCCGGCCGCCCGCGAAGATTTTTTTCAAGGGAAAGCCACGAGCGGGAACGTTTTCGGGCTGGTTGGATGTTGACCCTGGTACGACAGCTCGTCGAGCTAGAGAAGAGGCGACGTGACTACTGTTCTGACCCCCGCGAGCCCGCTGACGGCCGCCGATCGCTGCGACCGCTGCGGCGCCCAGGCATACCTGCGCGTCGTCCTGCTGAGCGGCGGAGAACTGCTCTTCTGCGCCCACCACGGTCGCAAGTTCGAGCCGGAACTCAAGAAGATCGCCGCTGAGATACAGGACGAGACGGAGCGACTGACCGCCGCTCCAGCAGCCGCCTCCGAAGAAGACCGCTGACACCTCGCGTCCACGACGAGCCAGCACCGGCACAGGCCGGCCCGCGGGCGGCTCCCCTGAGAAAAACCAGGGGCGCCGCCCGTACTCGTACCCACAGACCCTCCTCAGCCCCGGCCAGGCGCCCCCGTACGCCTCGCCCCCGGGCTGCCGCCCCAGCCCAGCGTGCGCATGACCTCGGACACCCGCGTATAGACGCCAGGGCTCTCAGCACGCCCACAGCCGCTCCCCCAGGACACGAGCCCGATCAGCTTCCCCTGTGCGACGAGCGGCCCTCCACTGTCCCCCTGACAGGCATCGTGGCCACCCTTCTCTTCCCCGGCACACACCATGGTGTCGGCGCCATAGGTGCCTTCGGCGCTGCCCGGATACGCCTGCTCGCAGAGGGCATCACGCAGTACATGCACGCGTGCCCCCCGTAGACTGCGTGCGTAGTCGCCGGAGCCGGTGACATCACCCCAGCCGTAGACAGTGGCGGCCGTGCCCGGTTCGTACGCCTGATCGCCGGCGGCCGCCATCCGGACGACCGAGCTCTTCGGGAGGGCTTGCGCAAGGGTGACCACCGCGAAATCGCCGGCGTTGCTGACGCTGTCGTAGTCAGGGTTCACCCAGGTGTCGCGTACGGCGATCTCCCGTCCCTGGTCGGAGAGCAGGTCCGTACGCCCTGTGATGACCTTGAGGTCGCGCACCTTGTCCGGGGGCGCGCTCAGGACGTCCTCGCCCAGACAGTGAGCCGCGGTGAGCACGGTGGTGGGGCCTACCACCACGCCGTCACAGAACTGCCCCGCGCGCGTACCCCCGAACCGGTCACGGCTGGACAGCGCCACGGTCCACGGGCTCTCGGATATCTCGACCGGGAAACCACCGACGACGACGTTGTCCGCGGACACCGGGACGGCGGACACGACCGTTACGGCGGTGGCGGCGACCGCGAGAACCAGCGGCCGGGTCAGCCCCCGGGAAAAAGGAAAACGCATACACGTTCCTCACTCTGGGGTGGTCATGGAAAACCCAGGGTGATTCACAACTCCGACCCCCGCACCCGCTCAGCGCGAAGGCCCGGCCCCCCTGGAGGGAGCCGGGCCTTCGGCGTCGTACGACCGCGACCTAGTCGAGGTAGTCGCGCAGCACCTGCGAACGGGACGGGTGGCGCAGCTTCGACATGGTCTTGGACTCGATCTGGCGGATGCGCTCGCGCGTGACGCCGTACACCTTGCCGATCTCGTCGAGGGTCTTCGGCTGACCGTCGGTGAGACCGAAACGCATGGAGACGACGCCCGCCTCGCGCTCGGACAGGGTGTCGAGGACGGAGTGCAGCTGCTCCTGGAGGAGTGTGAAGCTGACCGCGTCGGCCGGCACGACGGCCTCGGAGTCCTCGATGAGGTCACCGAACTCGCTGTCGCCGTCCTCGCCCAGCGGGGTGTGCAGGGAGATGGGCTCGCGACCGTACTTCTGGACCTCGATGACCTTCTCCGGGGTCATGTCGAGTTCCTTGGCCAGCTCCTCCGGGGTGGGCTCGCGGCCCAGGTCCTGGAGCATCTGGCGCTGCACGCGCGCGAGCTTGTTGATGACCTCGACCATGTGCACCGGGATACGGATGGTGCGGGCCTGGTCGGCCATCGCGCGGGTGATCGCCTGGCGGATCCACCAGGTGGCGTACGTGGAGAACTTGTAGCCCTTGGTGTAGTCGAACTTCTCGACCGCGCGGATCAGACCGAGGTTGCCCTCCTGGATGAGGTCCAGGAAGAGCATGCCGCGGCCGGTGTAGCGCTTGGCCAGGGAGACCACCAGGCGGAGGTTGGCCTCCAGGAGGTGGTTCTTGGCTCGGCGGCCGTCCTCGGCGATGATCTCCAGCTCGCGCTTGAGCTTGGGGGCGAGCTTGTCGGCGTTGGCCAGCTTGTCCTCGGCGAACAGACCGGCCTCGATGCGCTTGGCGAGCTCGACCTCCTGCTCGGCGTTGAGCAGCGGGACCTTGCCGATCTGCTTGAGGTAGTCCTTGACGGGGTCGGCCGTGGCACCGGCCGCGGCGACCTGCTGCGCGGGCGCGTCGTCCTCGTCCTCGTCGGACAGCACGAACCCGGCACTCTCGCCGCCCTCGGGCTCCTCGCCCGGCTTGGCTGCTGTTTCCTCGAGGACTTCCTCTTCGCCCAGCTCGGCGTCGTCCTTCTTGGCGGCGGCCGTGGTCTTCTTGGCCGCCGTCTTCTTGGTAACGGTCTTCTTCGTGGCCGCCTTCTTGGCGGTCGTCTTCTTGGCAGCGGCCTTCGTCGCGGACGCCTCGTCCTCGACGGGCGGGTCGACGACGGGTGCCGTCGGCGTGGCGGTGGCGGTGGCCTTCTTGGCGGTCACCGTCTTCGCCGCGACCGTCTTGGTGGCGGTGCGCTTGGCCGGACTCTTCGCTGCGACGCTCTTACGGGTGCGCTTGGGCTCCGCGGCACTGACCATCAGCGTCACACCCTCTTCCTCGAGGATCTGGTTGAGGCTGCGCAGTACGTTCTTCCACTGAGTGGCCGGAATCTGGTCAGCTTCGAAGGCCCGACGCACGTCATCGCCGGCGATCTGCCCCTCAGCCTTTCCCCGCTCAATGAGCGCCATGACAGAGACGGACTCGGCGATCTCCGGCGGGAGCGTACGGGATGTGCTGGCCGACACGAACAACCTCTCGGAACGTTGGAAAACGGCTTCCGGCCCCGTCCACGGCGGACAGGAGCCGACCGCCGACTGGGGGATGAGCCGACGGTGCGGGCGGGGGCCGGGAAGATGCACAGCGCCTTGAACGGCGTCCGTATTCCCTCCGCGGCTGTCACCTCTTAGGTCATCGCACTGTTCCCACGAGCGTTACGCCCAATCTGCGTGGCCCGAGTCACACCCCGTAAGCACTCAAAGCAGTCAGATACGAGCAAAGGGGGTCACTCGTGCCTGTGACGGACCCATGCCGTGTGCCTTTCCGCTCGATCGCGCCGTCGGACCCCGCAGGAACCCGAGGGGTCCTGCGGGGTCCGACAGGGGGCGGTCCGCCGACCGGCATTGCCACAGGAGGGGGAGGCAATCCCGGTCCGCGCCGCCCGTGGTGCGCGTCAGTGCTCGCGCGGCGCGGGCACCACACGCTCCACCTCAGGATGGACGGTGAGCAATTGGCGCATCGCGGCCTCGGCGGCCGGGCCGTCGCCGGCGGCGAGGGCGTCGGCGATCCTGCCGTGATGCGCCAGCGACGTCTCGTTCGGCCTGTCACACCCCGTGACGGGGCCGCCGGAAACCTGGAGGGCGGCCGACACGATCCCGGAGAGGTGCTCCAGCATGCGGTTGCCCGCGACCTGAATCAGCAGGGAGTGGAACTCGGCGTCCGCGCGGGAGAAGGTGAGCGCGTCGCCTTGCCCCATGGCGTGGCCCATGATCTCGACCATGTCCACGAGCCGCTGCTGGATGTCCTCGCGCCCGTGCCCGGCGGCGAGGCGCGCGGCCAGAGGCTCGATCGTCCAGCGCAGTTCGCTCAGCTCGCGTCGCTGGTCGTCGCGCTGCGGCCCGAAGGCGCGCCATTCGATGATGTCCGGGTCGAGAAGGTTCCAGTCGCTGACGGGACGCACGCGCGTGCCGACGTTCGGGCGGGCGCTGACCAGGCCTTTGGCCTCCAGGACGCGGAGCGACTCACGGACGACGGTGCGGGAGACCTCGAAGCGCTGGCCGATCTCCTCGGGCACCAGCGGACGGTCGGCGCCCAGATCGCCGGAGACGATCATCTGGCCCAGCTGCTGGACGAGTTGGCCGTGCAGCCCGCGTCCGCGGCTGCCGGCGGCACGCCGGCCCACCCGGCCCAGCTCCGGATCGGCGCCGTCCCAGGCGGGGGCCCCGACACGGTCGGCGGGGGGCGCCTCGGCGTAGGGATAGCGGTCGAGTTCGCCCGGGCCGGCGAGACCAGAGTCTGCGGAGCGGGCGGCGGTCATCATGGTGTGCGCAAGGGTACTCACGGAACCTTTGTCGGCGCCGTCTCCAACTCCCTTGAGGTCTTTGGTGAAAAGCACACGAAAGGGTGATCGCTCACCCCGTCGCAATTGACGCCTTATCGGAAAGAAATGGGCTTTCCTCGGGGGAGTTGTGCGCAGGGCGGGATCGGAAGGGCTCGGACGGTCGTCATCGGACCCTGCTGCGCAGGGTCGTGAGCAGATATGCGCAGAGCAGAACGGACAGTGACAACGCCAATGCGCCGCCCACGGGTTGACCGACCACCCGGACCGCCGCGGCCAGATATCGCTCTCCGCCGAAGGGCCACTGCATGAGAAGCACCTCGCGCAGCCGCATGGGAAACCCAGCCGCCGTTCGCACAGCCGGCCCCTCCAGGGCCCTGTGTACGAGAGGTACGACGAGAATCGGTACGGAGACCACGGCGGCGAGGCCGGCCGTGGTGGACCGGAAGACACCGGCGGCCAGCACTCCGGCCCAGGCGCAGCCGACCACGAGACCGAGCCAACTCGCGCTCAGCGACAGCCAGTCGGCGGGAACTTGTGCGAGCTCCCGTCCGTATACGAGATAGAGCGCTTCGGCGTTGCAGCCGACCGTGAGGAAGGCCAGCAGCAGCGCGGTGGCCGCGGTGACGAGGAGTTTGGCGGCGAGCAGCCCCAGTCGGCGGGGCACGGTGCCGCGGTCCGCCGCCAGGGCGGGGTGGCGGAACTCGTCGCCGAAGGAGAGCGCGCCTAGCAGGCCGGCGCCGAGCGCCACGGGCGGCAGCGGCAGCTCCTGCGGCCACGCGGCCAGCAGCCGCGGCTGCGGAGTGTGCCCGATGCGGGCCAGGATGACGGCGGTGAGGACAGACACAGCGAGTACGACGGCCCCGGTGATGAACCCCGTGCTGATTCCCGCGGCGCGGCGCAGCTCGTAGCGGAGCGGGCGGAGGGGACTGGGCGAGGGGCGGACGGAGATGGGGGGTGGCAGCGCGGGCGGGGCGTCGAGGGTGCGGACTTCGCCGGGACTGCGGGAGCGCGTTCGCGTGCGGCTGGCCGCGACGCGCGCATCGTCGGAGACCTGCCCTCCCGGGGTCGTTTCGGTGGAGATCTGCGGCTCGTCGGCCGAGGGGGGTGACGCGTCGACAGGCTCGGCGGCGGTCTGCGATGCGTCGACAGCTGCCCGGGGTGCGTCTTCTGCGTTCCGCGACGCGTCGAGAGGCGCCCGGGGAGCGCCCACTGCGCTCTTCGACGCGTCGAAGGGAGGCCGGTGTGCGTCAGCGGAGGTCTGCGAGGCGTCGAGCGGCGCTCCCGGGGCGTCCCCGGTGTCGAGCGGCGCCGGCGATGCATCCCCGGCGTCCACGGACGGCTCAGGCGGTGCCGGAGAGTTCTCGGTCTGCCGCGGCACGTCCGGTGCACGATCGGCTGTGACCGGGGACGGTTGGCGGGGGGTTTGCGGTTCCTGCGCGGGTACGGCCGCCGCGCCGGCCCCCATGTCTCCGATCTCGTCGGCGAGTTGATGTACGAGGATGCCGTGGCGGAACGCGGTCTCGCCGACGTCGGCGCAGGTACTGCCGTACACGGAGAGCCGGTTGCCTCCCTCGCGCACGACCTCGACGGAGCGCTGCCCGGTGCGGGCCTCCTTGGTGAGCAGGGCGGCGAGGCGTGCGGCGTGCGGGCTGCGGACGGCGACCCGGGGGCGGAGCCGGGTGCGGGCGAACTCGGCGGCCTCCTGGTCTGCGACGAGCCTGCCCTGCTCCAGCGTGACGACGCGGTCGGCGGTGCGCGCGGCTTCCTTGGGGTCGGCAGTGGTGTACAGGACCGTGCCCCCCTGGGAGGCGTGCGCGCGCAGTATGGCGTGCAGCCAACGGATCTCGCGGGCGGTGAGGCCGTCGGCGGGGTCGTCGAGCACGAGCGTGTGCGGGTCGCAGAGCAGGGCACAGGCGAGGCCGAGGCGGCGGTCCATGCCGCGTGAGAGGGTGCCCAGACGCTCGTCACGCAGGCTGACCAGGCCGACCACCTCAAGGACCTCGTCGGCGCGGCGCACGGGCAGACCCGCGGCGGCACACAGCATGCGAAGGTGCCCTCGTACGGTCCGGGCGGGGTGTCCGGGCACGTCGCCGAGGAGTACGCCGACCTCACGCGAGGGATGGGCGATGCGGTGCAGGGGGCGGCCCCTGAAGTAGGTGATTCCGCGGCCCTGTTGAAGTTCGAGCATCAGTCTGAGCGCCGTCGTCTTGCCTGCCCCCGGCGCGCCGAGCAGCGCGGTGACGTGGCCCGCGCGCGCCTCGAAGGTGACGTCGTCGACGGCGGGTGGAAGCTCCTTGCGGGGGTTGCTGGTCAATCCGAAGACCTCGATCACCCGCAGCAAGATAGCGCGCTATGTCCAGTTTTTCGGGTATGTCACAGCTTGCTCACCGGCGGTGGTCGGCCGGATCGGACTTCCGTTCGCCCTTCACTCCCGGTGTCCGGCGTCACACCTCGGGGCGCAGCATCGGGGGGTTGAGCAGCGTGGCGCCGCCGGCCCGGAAGAGCTGGGCCGGGCGACCGCCCTGCCGGGTTGTGGTGCCGCCGGTGGGGACGAGGAAGCCCGGCGTACCCGTCACCTTGCGGTGGAAGTTGCGCGGGTCGAGCGCGACGCCCCACACCGCCTCGTAGACACGGCGCAGCTCACCGACGGTGAACTCGGTGGGGCAGAACGCCGTCGCCAGGGACGAGTACTCGATCTTGGATCGGGCGCGCTCGACCCCGTCCGACAGGATCTGTGCGTGGTCGAAGGCGAGCGGCGCCACGGGTTCCCCGTCGCGGCCGTAGCCAGTCTGCTGCAGCAGTTCCTCGACCGGCGCCCAGCGCGCATTGCTGGCGTCGCCGCCCGCTCGGGGGGCCGGCAGGTCGGGGGCGAGCGCCAGGTGCGCGACGCTGACCACCCGCATCCGGGGATCCCGCTTGGGGTCGCCGTACGTCGCGAGCTGCTCGAGGTGGGCGCCGTTGTCCTGGACGGGGACAGCCGGATCATGGGCGCGCAGCCCGGTCTCCTCGGCCAGCTCGCGGGCTGCCGCCTGCGCCAGGTCCTCGTCGGCCCGTACGAAGCCTCCAGGGAGCGCCCAGCGTCCCTGGAACGGCGGTTCGCCCCTGCGTACCGCCAGCGCGCACAGGGCATGGCGGCGCACGGTCAGCACGACCAGGTCCACGGTGACGGCGAAGGGCGGAAAGGCTGACGGGTCGTAGGGCATGCGGCGATCATAGTCGTCTGCCTGACGATAAACACTCCCTTCGTCGGCCGCATCGATTGCTGATCCACTTTGGCTCGGTATGGGTTTCACCCTGCTCCCCCGGCAGTCAGCGGTGCCGCGGCATACGAGGTCACCCTCCCAATTGCAGCTGATCGGCCGCTTCCTCGACCATGGCGAGGCCGAGTCTGCTGACCCGTACGGAGAAGGGGGCGTCCGCCACACGCAGTCCGGTCAGGACGACCTCTCCCAGGGGTGCGCTGGCCATGGGGCGCAGCGTGACCGTCCCGGCGGGTGCGTCGGGGCGGATGCCGGCGAGGGTGGTCAGCAGCAGCACACCGGCAGCCGCGGCCGTGGCAGCCGGGCGGCAGGCTGCGGGGTGTGGGAGGGGGGCGCTCCCGTCGGTGCGCTGCTCCCCCGCGTACATCTCGGGCAGCCGGTGGCCGAAGGTCTCGGCCGCGGACAGTACGCCCCGCAACAGGGCTCCCGCTTCCTTCTCGTACCCGGCCGCGGTCAGCCCGGCCACAGCGACGGCCGTCTCCTGGACGCGCACAGCCCCGGTGCGGTGGCCGAACGAGTTGTACCCCGGCTCCTTCGTTCCCAGCCCGCGCAGACCCCAGCCCGAGTCCATGGCCGGGCCCCCGAGCAGCCGGGCGAGCTGTTCGGTCTGCACCTTGTCGAGCAGGCCGGCTGCCTGCCGACCTCCGCCGCTCAGACCGGTGTCGAGGAGGTGGACGGCGGACGCGCCCAGGTGCGGCACGAGCCGGCCGTCCGGGGTACGGGCGGCTGCCGGCCGGCCGCCGCCCAGGTCGTCGACCCAGAAATCCGCCCGGAACGCCGTCCGCAAGGCCTCGGCCCACTGCCTCAGCTCCGCCCCACCCGGTCTGCCGGAGTCGTCGAGCAGATCGGCGCCGAGCAGTGCGGCACGGTGTGCGTGCGCCTGTGTCTCGCAGCGGAAGGGCCCGCCCGGGTACGGGTCGCGTAGATACGTGCCGTCGCCCACCGTGGTGCGTAGCCAGGTCAGACAGCGGTCGGCCGCCGGGAGCAGTTCCTGTGTCTCGCGTTCGGACAGGCCCCAACGGCGGGCCTCGGCCAGGAGCACGGGAAAGAGGAGCGTGGCCTCCGTGCCCGTACAGGCTGGCGGCAGATGAGGGCCCGCGTCCCGTCGTGGGCCCGGAATCATGCCGAACCGGGTTCCCGGGCCGTCGAGTTGGGTGCGGGCGAGGGTGCGCAGTGTGCCCGCGGCCAGCCGGGTGCCGAGGGGCAGCGTCATCCGGGCGGCGGCCAGTGCGTCCGCCGGAGCGAGGCCACAGCGCCACGGCACGCCTGCGGCCAGGTGCGTGTCCACCGGGTGGGCGGGGTCCCGCAGCAGCAGGGACTGGAGGTCCTCGATGCTCGTGCGCAGGAGTGTCTGGACTCCGGGGTTGTCTCCCGCCGCCCGGGCGGGTGACAGGGGGCTCGTCGCCGCACGGCCCACGGCCCGGAGGGGCCCCGCTCCGTCGGGCCGTACCCGCAGCTCCACGCTCGTGCTGCCTCCCGGGGGCAGTTCGAGCTCCCAGCGCAGCAGCCCCGCGGAGGCCAGCGCATCGTGCGGTGCTGGGTCGGCCGTGACCGAGGACTTCCCGGTGGCGCAGGACCAGCGCAGACCGGAGTCGTGGACACTGGCCGGCAGTTCGTGCCCCGAGGTGCCGCTCGCGATCATGGCCAGGTCGGCCAGATCCGTGCCGAGCGCCACCTCCACGGACAGGCGCAGGGGACGGAGTGCCGCGCTGTGCAAGGTGATCCGCTCTGTACCGTCCGCGCCGCGGATGCGCTCGACGACGACGTCCGGGTCCGGACCGGTGTGTGCGGAGGTGCGCAGGGTGCCCACGAACCGGGCGGTGTCGGCCGCGGTCATCCTGGCCTGCACCGCGAGTGGCTCGCGGCCGGCCACCCGAACCTGGCAGCGGGAGAGCACACGCCGACCCGCGCGGTAGAACCCCTCCAGCCCTCGACCGGTCAGCTGTCCCTGTTCCGTGGAGATGGCGAAACCGGGGAGCGCGACGCAGACCAGAGCGGTGTGGGTGGGCGGCAGGTCCAAGGGCCGAACCGGGGTCGACGGTGGGGCGAAGCGAGACGGGATCGGCGCCGGTCCGCGTGCCTGAGCCTGGGGCCGGGACGGTGCCCAGCCGTGAGAACCGCTCGGGAACCCGGACCTGCGGGTGCCGGCCCTGTCCGCGCACGACGGTGGACCAGCGCCCGGAGCGGACCCGCCGTGTGTGCGGCGCTCGTCGTCGACGACGGTGGCGGGCGGAGTCGGCTGATGCATGTACGGCTCCTTCTGCGCTCTGGGCGCCTTGGGCGTGTCGACGCCGTGCTGGATGCGTCCGGAGTGACATGGGTGGTGCGGCGGCCATGCCCGTCGAGGCGTTCCGCCACTCAGGTGAACGGCATGGGGCTGTTCGGGGTAACGCCCCCGGCAGGGCGACTGGATCGAGTGTTGGCGGACTGGGCCACCCACCGCCGACTGCTCCGGTTGTCGAACCGTCCTCACTCCGCTGCTGCCGTCCGTCCGAGTGCAGCCATTCGTGCTCCCGCTCACGTGTCTTCCTCTTGGCTGCCATCCTTGGCGTGCAGGTCTCCCGGATTGCCGGTGCCATGGGCCGCTCCCTTGGCTGAGGCACGCGTGCGCGTGCCGCCCGCACGAGCAGCCGTCGGGCGCGCGACGCCCGCAGCCGTCGTGCGCGGCCGGGAGGGCTTCGGCCTCGGCTCTCGAGCCTTGGGCTTCGCGGAACGAGGTGAGTCGTCGCTCGCACTCGCGGGCCGTGCACGGCGTCGGCGGCGTGAGGCTGACGCCGATGTGGGCGCGGCGCATGGGTCCGACTCGGCGGCCTCGCTCAGCGCCGGCTCCTGCGTGGCCTCCGCGCTTTCGGATCGCATCGGCTCACGACCATCGCGTTCCGCACGCAGGCAGCGGCGGATCGACTCCGGGTCCAGCCCCTCGTTGCAGGCCTGATGCAGCAGACGGGCGAAGAGGTAACCGGGGTCCGCGCCGAGCGCCATCGCGAGGGCTTCCCTGGCCTCCAGATCGTCCCCCGTCGACCAGGCGACCCACCCGGCAAGCGTGAGCGGCGCCGCGGCATGTTCGCTGTACGGGCCGACGCAGCGGCGGGCCAGGGCTCGCCACAGGCGCAGCGCCGGACCGGCTTCGTCGCCCTCCATCCACTCGGCCGCTCGATCACGCGTCGTACGGTCCTGCAGGCCGAGAATCAGCGTCGCGGCTTCGTCGTGTCCGAGCAGTCCGTCGTCGCGCAGGTCGGCCATGACCGTGCCGGACACGGACGGGGCTGTGGCCAGACGGCTGATGACCTGCCGGGCAAGATCGAGCGTCTCCTGGGCCACGCACGCCCTGCTTTCGTCGTCGAGGATCCGGGGGACGAGGCTCCTTCCGGCGGTGTCCAGAGCAACCTCCTGCTCCAGGGCAGCCGCCGTTTCCCAGGGCAGCAGCCTGGCTCGCAGTTCGCGCAGAGAGCCGCGCACCTGGAGGCCCGCATACGTGGCAGCGGCGGCCAGCACGGAGGTGCCGGGCAGGCCCATGGGCGTGCCTTCAGGCGGGCAGCATTGCCTGTTCACGCAGCAGTACGACCAGAAGCGGCCGTCCGAGATGCACAGTGCCTCGATCACCGGCACGTCCAGCAGACCGCACTCGACGCGCAGCCGCTGAGCCAGCGGCTGCAGTCGCTCCATGACCTGGCGGCCGGATTCCGCGCTCCCCGGCTCCTGGCAGACGTAGGCCACCAACTGTTCCGGGCGGGCACCCCGGCGCTCGCTGCCCGTCACCAGCCCGTGGGCCAACTGCCGGGCCGCGGACGGCCAGTCGTCCGGGTTCGCGGGAATGCCGAGTCGAGCCCGGCCGCCGAAGCGTCCGCGGCCACCCCTGTCGTGGAGGGCGACCAGGACGACGCTGTCCTCTGGGCGGTAGCCGAGCAGATACGGCAGGGCGTCGGCCAGTTCGGCCGGGGTGCGGAGGGTGACCTGGTGCTCGCCGGGATGGCCGTCATACAGGTCGGGTGGGTTGTGCGCGTCAGGGGTGCTGTACGCCTCAGGTGCGTTGTACTCCTCAGGACCGTGGGTCTCGCTGGGGCCGAAGGGCTCGTGGCCTCCGCCGGGCTCGTCCATCGCCCCGTGCGCATCGAGCCCCTCGCGCCGGGCCATGTCCTCGTTTTCCGGTGATCCAGTCGCTTCGCTGTGATTCGTCATGCGCCGACGATCTCCCGGATTGCAGGACTCCGCTTCGACCTGTGGATAAGTCCGATCAGGGACACGCCAATCCGGTCGTCGAGACCCCTCATCGTCCACAGCCGACCCGGATTGTCGGCGCCGTCCTGTTGTATGGGACGCATGGAGCACACGAGCAACGCGGATCTCCGGGCGGCCGCCGACGCGGTCCTCGCCCGCCTCGTCGGGGACGCCACAGGCACGGCCAGGCTGCGCGAAGACCAGTGGCGGGCGATCGAGGCGTTGGTGGCGGACAGACGCCGGGCCCTCGTCGTCCAGCGCACGGGGTGGGGCAAGTCGGCGGTGTACTTCGTCGCCACCTCGTTGCTCCGCGCCCGGGGCAGCGGCCCCACCGTGATCGTCTCCCCACTGCTCGCGCTGATGCGCAACCAGGTCGAGGCCGCGGCCCGTGCCGGTATCCACGCGCGGACCATCAACTCCTCCAACACCGAGGAGTGGGACATGGTCCAGAGCGAGATCGCCGCGGGCGAGGTCGATGTCCTGCTGGTCAGCCCGGAGCGGCTCAACAACCCGGACTTCCGCGACCAGGTGCTGCCCAAACTCGCCGCCGCGACCGGACTCCTCGTGGTCGACGAGGCGCACTGCATCTCCGACTGGGGTCACGACTTCCGCCCGGACTACCGACGGCTTCGCACGATGCTGATGGACCTCCCGCCCGGTGTGCCGGTACTAGCGACCACGGCCACCGCCAACGCGCGTGTGACCGCCGATGTCGCCGAGCAGCTCGGCACCGGGGGCACCTCGGACGCCCTCGTGCTGCGCGGACCGCTGGACCGGGAGAGCCTGAGCCTGAACGTACTCCGGCTGCCGGACGCCGCCCACCGGATGGCCTGGCTCGCCGACCACCTCGACGAGCTGCCGGGCTCCGGAATCATCTACACGCTCACCGTGGCCGCCGCCGAGGAGGTCACCGCCTTCCTGCGGCAGCGCGGACACACCGTCGCCCCGTACACGGGCAGGACGGAGAACGCCGACCGGCAACAGGCCGAGGAGGACCTGATCGCCAACCGGGTCAAGGCGCTGGTCGCCACCTCCGCGCTCGGTATGGGCTTCGACAAGCCCGACCTCGGATTCGTGGTGCACCTGGGCTCGCCCTCATCGCCCATCGCCTACTACCAGCAGGTGGGCCGAGCGGGACGAGGCGTCGAGCACGCCGAAGTACTCCTGCTCCCGGGCAGGGAGGACGAGGCGATCTGGGAGTACTTCGCCTCGCTCGCCTTCCCCCCGGAGGACCTGGTACGGCGCACGCTCGACGTCCTCGCCCGCGCGGAGCGCCCTCTTTCGCTGCCCGCTCTGGAGCCGTTGGTGGAGCTGCGCCGGTCCCGCCTGGAGACCATGCTCAAGGTCCTCGACGTGGACGGGGCGGTCAAGCGGGTCAAGGGCGGCTGGATCGCGACCGGGCAGCCGTGGACGTACGAGACGGAGCGGTACGACTGGGTGGCCCGGCAGCGCAAGGCCGAACAGCAGGCGATGCGCGAGTACGCGTCGGCGACGGGCTGCCGTATGGAGTTCCTGCAACGCCAGCTGGACGACGAAGGGGCAAAGCCCTGCGGACGCTGCGACAACTGCGCGGGCGCGCGCTTCACCGCCGACATGTCCCCGGCCGCTCTGGACGCCGCGCGCGACGACCTCGGCCGGGCGGGCGTGGAGGTGGAACCGCGCAGGATGTGGCCGACCGGGCTGCCGGCGATCGGCGTCGATCTCAAGGGTCGCATTCCCGTCGGTGAGCAGGCCGCGCCCGGCAGGGCTCTCGGACGGCTGTCGGACATCGGCTGGGGCAACCGGCTCCGGCCGATGCTGGCCCCGCACGCCTCGGACGGCCCGGTACCGGACGACGTGGCAAAGGCTGTCGTCGGCGTGCTGGCCGACTGGGCCAAGGGGCCCGGCGGCTGGGCCCAGGGGGCAACGGACGCCCAGGCGCGTCCCGTCGGTGTCGTCACCATCGCCTCGCGCTCCCGGCCACAACTGATCAACTCCCTCGGCGCACACATCTCGGAGGTGGGCCGACTGCCACTGCTGGGCTCCGTCGAGTACACGGGCGACGGGTATCAGGTCTCACGGAGCAACAGCGCCCAGCGGCTCAAAGCCCTCGACGGCGTGCTGACCCTGCCGCCGGCCCTCGCCTCTGCTCTGTCCGGCATCGGGGGTCCCGTCCTCCTGGTGGACGACTTCACCGAGACCGGTTGGACGCTCGCGGTCGCAGCCCGCATGCTCCGGCGTGCCGGCGCGCAGGGAGTGCTACCGCTGGTCCTGGCAGTCCAGGGTTGATCACATCCATCCCGAAGGGCGGCTCCCTGCACGCGTACGCTGGCGGGAAACCGTGCTCCGCGAGCCGCCCCGCCAGGCAGGCCGATTGCGTGGCCCTTCTCCACAAACGGGCGTCCGTCCTTGAAGCACGGCCGCACCATGCGTCGCAGATGACACACCTGGTGGGGATATAAACCACGCACCACCAGATATCGGTCGGTGGCCCCAATTGCTCGTTGCCGCATCCAGGTTCGACAGGAAGAATTGAGGTCCGCTCCCCGTACGGCCCGCCGTGATCCGGCAGGGCTCCTCTGCGGTGCGCGCTCCCCCGAATCCGACCCCGCCCGCAGTGTGGGCGCGTAGCCGAAGGGAGGACCGTGACCTTCGGATTCGCTCCGTCCCCCGCGGCATCCACGTCGTCCGACCTGTCCGCCGCGTCCGCGGCCCGCATGCTCGAACCCGCGGAGTGGGCCGCGGCCGGCATCCCCCTCCTGCGCAACCCACGGGAAATTGTCAGCGGACTGCATTCCCGGCACCATCCCCGGCCGGCAACCGCCATCGTGGCCGTCCTCGACCCGGACGAACGGCTCTGCGCCAGCGCCTCCTTCACCCGCCGCCCCGCCCCGGCCGACGGCTGGATGTTCCGCAACGTCCTGCTCGCCCAGCTGCGTCGGGTTATCCCCCACGACTTGCGGCGCCGCACGCCGGTGCGCACCGCGGTGCTGCTGTACTGCCGCGAGGGCGACGCGCGTTGGACGCAGGAGGACGGCGCATGGATGTGGGGGCTGCGTGACGCCTGCACTCTGCACGGGCTGCGCTGCGGGGCGTACATCACGCTGACCCGCGATGGCTGGCAGGTCCTCGGCGAGGACCGCGGCGGACGCCGACCCAGCGCGGATTCCACCCCGGAGCCCTTCGCCACGTCCGAGGCGCCACCGCCGAAGCCGCAGACCGGCGGAGCAGCCTCGGAGGTCCTGCGCCGCGCGGCGGCTCGCTGAGTGCGCGGTTCCCTGAGGAAGCGCTGACGGAACTGACGGAACGTTTCGACGGAGCCGACCATCGCTACGCTCCAGCCTCGACCCCGACACGAGCCACACCGTCGCCTGCGCTCGGCCCCACCCATCTCACGCCGTGACACGAAAAGCCCTGCGACATGGTCCTGCACGCGCCCTGAGTGGAGGCTTACGTGGCACGGCGTGCGGTCGGGCTCGGTGCTTTCGGTGAAGCGGATCGGCCGTCTCGGAACAAGCGGCACGCGAGCCCCACAAGCCCCACCCACCCGTGCACGCCAAACCCTCCACCGTGCAAACATCGGCGCGGCGACATCACCGTCACCCCGCCGTCCCCCGGACGTTGCGGAACAGGCTCAGACGCCCGCACCCAGTACCGAGTTGATCTGCTGCGGGTCGCCGCAGACGATCAACAGGGCGCCGGCCCGGGTGAGGGCCAGGGGAAGAGCCGAGGCGGCAGCGGCGTCAGGGCCGCCGTTGACGGCGACGACAACCACCGGACGCGAGGCAGCACGGCTCGCGACGGCGGCGTCCGCATAGAAGACGTCGTCACCTGAGTCATGCTGCGCCCAATAGGCGGCTTCACCGAAGGACAGCTCGTGAGCGGCCCATGGATGCTGTTCGCCGGTGGTGATCACCAGCACGTCACTGGGGGCGCGACCCGAGTCCAGCAGCAGATCCACGGCCTCTTCGGCGGCGTCGAGGGCGCCTTCCGCCGAGGCCGGGATCAGTTGGATCTGCGGAGTCGCCGGGGCCGCATCGGAGGCGGCGGGGGCAGCCGGGCCCGACGGCTCGGGCTTGGCCACGTCTCGCGGCGTACGTTGCACCGGCGGCGTGGGCCTGAGGGGCCCGGGACGACCGGGACGCGACGGAGCCGCGGGGCGGGGGCCGGGTACAGGACGAGGGGTCGGCGCGGTACGGCCACTGGCCGGAGTGGCGCGGGGACCCTGGGCACTCTCGTGAATCTGAGGCTCCTCGGGAATGAGAGGCATGAGCTGATATTTATCAAACGTTGGTACGGCTCGCGTCGGCGGGTGGCACATCAGTGCGAGCGGAATCGTCAGAAGTCGAAGCCGAGTTGCCCCTCGATCTCCGGAACGCTTCCGTCCACCCCGTTGCGGACCTTCTTGAGGTGCCGCCACTGGGGCAGCGCATCAAGATACGCCCACGACAACCGGTGGTACGGGGTGGGTCCCCGCTCCTCCAGCGCGGCCTTGTGCACGGGCGACGGGTACCCGGCATTGTCCGCAAAACCGAAGTCTGCATGGTCGATACCCAGTTCGGCCATCATTTTGTCGCGCCGAACCTTGGCGATCACCGAGGCCGCCGCAACCGCCACACAGGACTGGTCCCCCTTGATCACCGTGCGGACCTTCCAGGGCACGCCGAGATAGTCGTGCTTCCCGTCGAGAATCACCGCGTCGGGACGGACCGGCAGGCCCTCCAGCGCGCGCACCGCCGCCAGGCGCAGCGCGGCCGTCATGCCCAGTTCGTCGATCTCCTCCGGAGAGGCGTGCCCCAGGGCGTACGAGGTCACCCACGTGAGGAGCACCTCGGCGAGTTCGGTACGGCGCTTGACGGTGAGCAGCTTGGAGTCGGTGAGGCCTTCGGGGGGCCGACGCAGTCCGGTGATCGCGGCGCAGACGGTGACGGGGCCGGCCCACGCGCCTCGCCCCACCTCGTCGACACCGGCAATGACCTTCGCTCCGGTCGTAGCGCGAAGGGAGCGCTCGACGGTGTGAGTAGGTGGTTCGTACGGCATGGCGCCCTTAGCCTACGCCGCCCGGATCCCCCGACGACACCCTGGTTCACCTGGGGGACGTCACCATCGGCGAACCTCGCAGTCAGACCCCGTACGGCCGCAGCAGCGGGACCATCAACTGGTCGACCATCTCCTCGATTTCATGATCATTCCATTCGCTTGCGCACATCTTCGCTCGGTACATCATCATCGCCGGGATGGCATCGACGACGTATCCGTTGGCCGCGTCGGCTCGCACCTCGCCTCGCTCGATTCCACGGTCGATGACCTCTCGGAGCAACTGGATGGTCGGTTCCACGACACCTTTGATGATCACCCCATGGAACCGCTCGGCCTGGATGTTGTCGCATTCGTGAATCACCGAACGCAAGGCGAAACCGGGCCGCGAGTACATGGCGTCGCGCGCCTGGCGACACAACTGCAGCAGATCGTCGCGCACGCTCCCGAGGTTGGGCGCCGCCTCGAAGCTCGGCAGCCCGGCCCGCAGCGCATCCGCGACGAGATCCTCCTTGGACGGCCAGCGACGGTAGACCGCGGCCTTTCCGGTCTGAGCGCCCGCGGCGACGCCCTCCATCGTGAGGCCGTTCCAGCCGACCGTGCTGAGCTGATCCAACGCGGCGTCGAGGATCGCCCGTTCGAGCACAGCGCCGCGCCGACGGAGGGAAGCCGTCTGAGCGGGCGCGGCCGTCCAGCGCGAAGTAACCATCTGATCGTCTCCAACGAACAGCGGAAGCGGTAATTCCGGAGATGAGGGGACATGCCGCGCGGCGCCAAAGGGGGAAACGCCTCGCGACACAAAGCTAAGTGAACGCTTGCGTTCACTGTCGGGGACTCACTACGGTTGTCGCGACAGTGAACGCGAGCGTTCACTAAGGCACTTGTGGGGGACCCATAGTGACAACCTCTCAGTTGAGCAAGGATCAGAAGCCAGGTGCGGCACGCCGGGAAGGACATCCCGGTATCGCGCTCACCGTCATCGCGGCCTGCCAACTCATGGTGGTACTCGACGCGACGATTGTGAACATCGCTCTCCCGCACATTCAAGACGCACTCAAGTTCAGCACCACCGACCTCACGTGGGTGGTCAGCTCCTACACGCTCACCTTCGGCGGCCTGCTGCTGCTCGGCGGCCGGGCCGGAGACATCCTCGGCCGCCGCCGAGTGTTCATGACCGGCATCCTGCTGTTCACGTTCGCCTCGCTGCTCGGCGGATTCGCCCAGGAACCCTGGCAGTTGCTGGCCGCGCGCGCCCTTCAGGGCGTGGGTGGCGCGATTGCGTCGCCGACCTCGCTGGCACTCATCACCACCACGTTCCCCGAAGGCCCGGAACGGAACCGGGCGTTCGGAGTCTTCGCCGCCGTCTCCGCGGGCGGCGGCGCCGTCGGTCTGCTCGCCGGCGGCATGCTCACCGAGTGGCTCGACTGGCGGTGGGTGCTCTTCGTCAACGTACCGATCGGCGTTTTGATCGCTGTCCTCACGCCGTTGTACATCAGCGAGTCCGAACGGCACCCCGGCGGGCGCTTCGACATCGCCGGCGCGCTCACGTCGACGCTCGGCATGGCAGCGCTCGTCTACGGGTTCATCAGCGCGGCCGACGAGGGCTGGCGGGACAGCATGACCCTCGGCTCCTTCGGCGCCGCGGTGGTCCTGCTGCTCGCCTTCGCCTTCGTCGAGACCCGGGCCGCGGACCCGATCACCCCGCTGCGCATGTTCACCGACCGCAATCGATCGGGCACGTATGTGATCATGCTGAGCCTGGCAGCGGCGATGTTCGGCATGTTCTTCTACATCGTGCTGTTCGTGCAGAACGTGCTGGGATACAGCCCGATCGCGGCCGGCGTGGCCTTCCTGCCGGTGACAATGGTGATCGCGATCGGCGCGGGACTGTCGCAACGGTTCCTGCCCGTGCTCGGCCCCAAGCCGTTCATGCTCGTCGGCTCGGCGCTCGCGGTGATCGGCCTGGTCTGGCAGACCTTGATCAGCTCCGACAGCTCGTACGTCGGCGGGGTGCTCGGGCCGATGCTGGTGTTCGGCTTCGGCATGGGCCTGAACTTCGTCACCCTGACGGTCACCGCAGTGTCCGGTGTCGCCCAGCATGAGGCGGGTGCGGCCTCCGGACTGCTCAACGCCACGCAGCAGGTGGGCGGTTCGCTGGGCCTGTCCATCCTGACGACGGTGTTCGGCTCGGCCAGCAAGGACGAGGCGGAGAAGCAGCTGCCGAAGTTCATGGCCGACGGTTCGGCCGAGCAGAAGGCCGAGTTCGCCAAGACGCAGCAGTTGCCCGCGCCCTGGGGGCACGACGTGCTCACCCACGGCATTTCGATGGGCTTCGTGGCGGCAGCGTCGATGGCCGTGCTGGCGCTGATCACCGCGTGGTTGGTGATCCGGGTCCGCAAGAGCGACCTGGAAGCCCTCGCGGGTACACCGGGCCCGATGGCCGGCTGACCCGGACCGGTCCGCACCGGGCTCGATGTCAGGGGGCGCGATCTCGCGCCCCCTGACGGCACGTGGACACCAGGGCATCACGGCCGCCGCGACAAGCAGCGTCAACAGCCTCGCCCAGAACTCCATGACCACCCCCGCACCCCTCGCATGTCATCTGTATGCGCCGACCCATGCGTCGCACAGCAACTGCCACGACAACGAGCACACGGTTACTCAGAGTTCCCGTCATGCACAGAGAGTTTGCACCGGTGTTTTCGAGGCGCTACGCCGACGTGGGCATCCACTCCGGCAGCGCTTCCGTCCGCTCCGCCCAGGCGCCGGGCGGCGTCCCCGCCTTCCCGGCGGCGATCACCCCGCCCACGATGGCGCAGGTCGTGTCCACGTCTCCGCCGACCTGGGCGGTGGTCCAGAACGCCTCCTCGTAGTCACCGAGGGCACGCGCGGCGGACCAGAGCGCGAACGGCACGGTGTCGTGCGCCGTCGTACGCCGCCCACAACCCAGCACCGCCGCCACCGTGGCCGCGTCGGCGTAGTCGAGCATGTCGCGGGCGCGCCGCAAGCCGGCTCCGACAGCACTCTTGGGCACGAGCGCGATGACGCCGTCCAGGAGCGCCTCGGCACTGGGCGGGCCGCCGGGGGCCGCGGCCATGGAGGCGGCAGCGGCGACGGCCATGGCACCGACCACGGCCTCTCGGTGCTGGTGCGTGGGGTACGCCGAGATCTCGGCCTGGTGGGTCGCCTGTTCCGGGTCGTCCGCGTACCAGGCACCCAGAGGGGCGATCCGCATCGCTGCGCCGTTCCCCCAAGACCCCTGTCCGTTGAAGAGCGCGGCCGCGAGCTCACGCCAATCGCCGCCCTCACGGACCAGCCGCAGCAGACGGTTGACCGCCGGACCATATCCGCGGTCGAAGTCGTGGTGCTCGGCGAAGGAGCGGGCCAGTGCGTCCTGGTCGATGCGGTGGTGAGCGGCGAGGACGGCCACGACGGAGCACGCCATCTCCGTGTCGTCCGTCCACTGCCAAGGAGCCTGTGGCAGCTCGCGGCGCTTCAGCAGCGGGTAGTTCACCGGCACGAAGAACTGCGAGCCCAGGGCATCCCCGACCGCGAGTCCGCGCAGGCTGGCCAGGGCGCGGTCCAGGCGTCCGTCGGGGGAGGATTCAGCGGTCATCGCTCTGCCACTCTAATTCGTTGCTGACGGATCCAGCACCACAGGTGATGCCGCTGGGTCTGTTCGAGTACTGGGACCGCGAAATCTTCTGCCACTCCGGCTGATGAAAGCCTCCGGATAGACGGGTGCACGGCCTGGTGCTGGCGGTGGTGGCGGTCGCGTGGACGCCGAGCGGATGTCTTCATGCGACGTGGTCGACACGAGACCTCCCCAGAGAACGGCGGCGCTCGGCGTCTTCGCGGCCGCCACCACCGCAGAGGGTTGTCGGGCATGCGGGTGTCGTAGGGACGCCTTGCAACTACCAGGCACCAGGTGCCTTATGCCAGAGCGGCGCCATGAGGCACCCGCAGCCCGTCAATCACTATCCGCATGATCACTCGTTGGAGTTGGTGGTGCGAGCCCTCCGCACGGTGACCTCTTGATAGACGCGAGCCCGAGCTCCCGAGTAGACCGAGGCCCGTGGGGTGAGCTGGTGCCACGAACACGGCTGATGAGGTGTCGGACCAGTCACTGGCGGCTGAGTCCTGGAATTAGGTCGCTGCGTGGCCCGCATGCGCTCGTGACCAGCGCAAACACCCGCACTATGGGGAGGGAACAACTTGATCTACTGCGGTATCGACTGGGCCGAACGCCACCACGACGTCGCTCTGGTCGACGACACCGGCCAGTTACTCGCCAAGCGCCGTATCACCGACGATGCTGCCGGCTACCAGCTGCTGCTGGACCTGCTCGCCGAGTACGGCGACACGGAAGAAGCCCCGGTCCCTATCGCGATCGAGACGTCCCGTGGCCTGCTGGTCGCCGTCCTGCGGACCGGGAAACGCCAGGTCTTCGCGATCAACCCGATGGCCGCCGCCCGCTACCGCGACCGCCACTCCGTCTCCCGCAAGAAGTCCGACCCCGGCGACGCACTGGTCCTGGCGAACATCCTCCGCACCGACATGCACGCCCACCGGCCCCTGCCGCAGGACAGCGACCTGGCCCGCGCCATCGCCGTCCTGGCCCGCGCCCAGCAGGACGCCACCTGGAACCGGCAGCAGCACTCCAACCAGCTCCGGTCCCTGCTTCGCGAGTACTACCCATCCGCCCTGGACGCCTTCGCCACCTGGCAGAACGGCCTCTGCCGTCCCGAGGCACGCGAACTACTCAGGCTCGCCCCCACGCCCTCCCGCGCCGAGCGCCTGAGCTGCACGCAGATCCAGGCCGCCCTCAAGCGAGCCGGCCGCAAGCGCGGCATCGAGACCGAGGCCGACCGGATCCGCGCGGTCTTCCGCGGCGAGTGGGCCCACCAGCCGCCGCTGGTCGAGGACGCACTCGGCAAGCAGATGCTCGCCCTCCTGGGCCAGCTGGAAGCCGCCTGCACGGCCGCCGACGACCTCGCCACGGCGGTGGAGGAAGCTTTCCCTCAGCACCCGGACGCTGAAGTCATCCTCAGCTTCCCCGGCCTCGGCGTCCAGCTCGGCGCCCGGGTGCTGGCCGAGATCGGGGACGACCGAAAGCGGTTCGCCGACGCCCGCGGTCTGAAGGCCTACGCCGGCTCCTCGCCCATCACCAGGGCCTCCGGCAAGAAGTCAAGCATCATCCGGCGGAGGGTGAAGAACGACCGTCTCAACCATGCCGGCTATCTGTGGGCCTTCGCGGCCCCCAACGGATCCCCCGGGGCCAAGGCCCACTACCGGCGCCGACGCGACATCCACGGAGACTGGCACGCAGCCGCCCTGCGCAACCTCTTCAACCGCATGATCGGCCAGCTCTACCGCTGCCTACAGGAGCACGAGCTGTTCGATGAACAAGCAGCCTTCCCCACCCAACTCGCCGCCGCAGCTTGACTCTTAGCTTCATGAGGTGTCTATCCGGTGATCCCGTACGGTTCCGGATCTCGCCAGCGCTCGAACGGCCGGTCGAGCGAGTACTTGCCGTCGTCCCCGAGAACGAGCATCCGCATCTCCGCGTTCCCCGGATTCGAAAGCGACTCGAATTCCGCGACCGTCCAGTGGAACCAGCGCATACAGAACAGCCGCATCGCCAGGCCATGAGTGACCAGCAGCACGTTCGGCGGATGGTCGGGGGCCTCGAAGCTGCGGTACAGGCTCTCCAGGAAGCCGCCGACCCGGTCGTACACATCCGCCCCGGACTCGCCCTGGGCGAAGCGGTAGAAGAAGTGACCGTACGCGTCTCGGTAGGCCTTCTGGAGTTGGACGTCGTCCCGGTCCTGCCAGTTGCCCCAGTCCTGTTCGCGCAGCCGGGGTTCCTCGCGCACGCGGACGAGCTCGGGGTCGAGGTGGAAGGCGCGGAACGTCTCGTGTGTACGGCGGTACGGAGAGACGTACACGCTGATGCGCTCGCGGCCGAACACCTCGCGCAGCCGTTTTCCGGTCTCCTCAGCCTGCCGCCAGCCCCGCTCGGTCAGCGCCAGGGCATGGTCGGGCTGGCGTTCGTACACGGTGTCATCAACATTGCCGGTTGACTCACCATGCCGGACAAGGACGATGCGCCGTGGTCGTGCCATGCCAAAACCCTAGATCGAGTGACGGCCCATCGAGCACTCGTACGGGCTCTATACAGCGTAGGTCACACATTTCTTGCAGCATGGGCCCCACTGGGCACACGAAGAGTGCGTCCAGTTCTCAAACTATCCAGGCCGATTCCAGCCCCACGATGTCACCTCTGAGGGCCGCGATGTCCGCCTCGGTCTGAGCACGCAGGGCGAGCCGCTCCACGCGCTCGGTGCGGTATTTGCCGTGCTCGGCGGCCGACTGCCACATCGACAGCACCAGGAACTCGTTCCCGGGCGCCTCACCGAACAGTCCGCGGATCATGCCGGGCGAGCCGGCCATCGCGGGGTTCCACACCTTCTCCTGCATCAGCATGAAGTGCTCGGCACGGTCCTCGTGGACGCGGCAGTGGGCGAACCGGACCAGATCGGCGTCGGTGAAACGCGGCTCGAAGCCCGTCTTCACGTCGAAGCGATAGTCGAACAGCTTGACCTGGGCGTCCTTGAACGTACCCGACTGGGCCGCCGCGAGCCGGTCGTGGGAACGGGCCATGAAGGAGTCGTAGAAGGCACGGCTCTCCCAGAAGGCGAAAATGTGCGCGACGGAAGGCCGCCCCCGACTCCAGCCTCCGCCCTGCCCTCGAAACCCCGGCTCCCCCAGAAGCCCCGCCCACTTTCGCTGCCCCCGCTCGAAGCCGCGGCGGTCCACCACGGTGCAGCGAATCCACTTGACCAGCACCGCGCCATCGTAAGGCCACGGAGCGTGGCCTCGGTCACGCTCGCGCGGACCGCATCCGCGCACCTGCCCACGCGCGCGTGGCACGATGGACAAGCGACCCCGGCTGTCCGGCAGTTGGGGCAGGGGCACACGGGGAAGGGAACGTCTGGTGAACGGGCTCAGCAAGGGGATTCGGAAGGCCGAGGTCGGGCTGAAGTGGGACCCGAGTCCTGCGGGGCAGCCGCCCACGGATCTGGACATCGTGGCCGCGACCTACTTGGCGAGCGATCCGTACGGCGATCCCGCTTATGCGGTGTACTTCGGCAGCCGCTCTCCCGACGGCACCATCACGCTCAACCGGGACAGCAAGGACGGCAAGGGCTTCGGCTGGGACGAGGTCATGACCCTGGAGCTCGACCGGCTCGACAGCCGGTACGCGCGCGTGGTCGTCGGCGTGATCATCCAACAGCGCGCCGCACAGCGGACCTTCGTCAGCGTGCCCAAGCCGAACCTGCGCATCAGCGAGGGCTACGACGTCCTGGCCCAGGACGACTTCGGCGGAGTGCTCGCGGCGACGGCAGCAGCGGTCGGGGAGTTCGTGCGCGAAGGATCCGGCACATGGGACTTCCACGCGGGAATCCACGGCTTCGAGGACGACCCGGCCACGTTCACCCAGGTCATGGGCAAGACACGCTGGTCCTGAACAGCCCGAAGGGGCGCCGACACATGGTCGGCGCCCCTCTGTTTCAGGGCCTGGACGGCAACTGGGGTCAGCTGCAGCCGCTGGTCGAGCCGCAGCCCTCGCAGATGTAGCAGGAGCCGGCCCGCTGCATCTTCGTACCGCAGGAGAAGCACAGCGGGGCGTCGGCCTGGATGCCCAGCTGCATCTCCACCAGCTCGGCGCTGGTGTGGGCCTGCTGCGGGGCCGGCTTGGCCGCCTCGATGACGGCCTTCGGCGTCGCTACGGCCTTCAGCTCCTGGGCGCGCGGCGCCGACTGGGCCAGGCCCTCGACGTCGACCTCGTCGTCGGACGGCTCGTACGAACCGGTCTCCAGGTGACGCTGACGCTCCTCGGCGGAGTGGATGCCGAGCGCGGAGCGGGTCTCGAAGGGCAGGAAGTCCAGCGCCAGGCGGCGGAAGATGTAGTCGACGATCGACTGGGCCATCCGCACGTCCGGGTCGTCCGTCATACCCGCCGGCTCGAAGCGCATGTTCGTGAACTTCGAGACGTACGTCTCCAGCGGCACGCCGTACTGCAGACCCACCGAGACGGCGATCGAGAAGGCGTCCATCATGCCCGCGAGGGTCGAGCCCTGCTTGGACATCTTCAGGAAGACCTCGCCGAGGCCGTCGTCCGGGTAGGAGTTGGCGGTCATGTAGCCCTCGGCGCCGCCGACGGTGAAGGAGGTCGTGATGCCGGGACGGCCCTTCGGGAGGCGCTTGCGGACCGGGCGGTACTCGACGATCTTCTTCTCGACCGTCTCGCGGATGATCGCCTCGGCCTTCTCGGCGGCCGCGGTGGCTTCGGGGCTCTGGTTGCCCTTGTTCTTGGCGGAGAGCGGCTGGCCGACCTTGCAGTTGTCGCGGTAGATCGCGAGCGCCTTGACGCCCATCTTCCACGCCTCGAAGTAGACCTCTTCGACGTCCTCGACGGTCGCCGACTCCGGCAGGTTGACCGTCTTGGAGAGCGCGCCCGAGATCCACGGCTGGATCGCGGCCATCATCCGGACGTGGCCCATCGCGGAGATGGAGCGCTCGCCCATGGCGCAGTCGAACACCTCGTAGTGCTCGTGCTTGAGGCCCGGGGCGTCGACGACATTGCCGTGGTCGGCGATGTGGGCGACGATCGCCTCGATCTGCTCCTCCTGGTAGCCCAGGCGACGCAGAGCCTGCGGGACGGTGCCGTTGACGATCTGCATCGAGCCGCCGCCGACCAGCTTCTTGAACTTGACCAGGGCGAGGTCGGGCTCGAGGCCGGTGGTGTCGCAGGACATCGCCAGACCGATGGTGCCGGTCGGCGCGATGACGGACGCCTGAGAGTTACGGAAACCGTTCTTCTCGCCAAGACGCAGCACGTCCTGCCAGGCCTCCGTGGCCGCGGCCCAGACCGGCGTGTCCAGGTCGTCCATGCGGACGGCCTTCTCGTTGGCGTCGGAGTGCTGCTTCATGACCCGCAGGTGCGGCTGCGCGTTGCGGGCGTAGCCGTCGTACGGCCCCACGACCGCGGCGAGTTCGGCGGAGCGCCTGTACGACGTGCCGGTCATCAGGGAGGTGATGGCGCCGGCGAGGGAGCGGCCGCCGTCCGAGTCGTACGCGTGGCCGGTCGCCATCAGCAGGGCGCCGAGGTTGGCGTAGCCGATGCCGAGCTGGCGGAACGCGCGCGTGTTCTCGCCGATCTTCTGGGTCGGGAAGTCCGCGAAGCAGATGGAGATGTCCATCGCGGTGATCACGAGCTCGACGACCTTGGCGAAGCGCTCGGCTTCGAAGGACTGGTTGCCCTTGCCGTCGTCCTTCAGGAACTTCATCAGGTTCAGCGAGGCGAGGTTGCAGGACGTGTTGTCCAGGTGCATGTACTCGCTGCAGGGGTTCGAACCGTTGATACGGCCGGACTCCGGGCAGGTGTGCCAGTGGTTGATGGTGTCGTCGTACTGGATGCCGGGGTCGGCGCAGGCCCAGGCGGCCTCGGCCATCTTGCGGAAGAGGACCTTGGCGTCGACCTCCTCGATGACCTCGCCGGTCATCCGGGCACGCAGGCCGAACTTGTCGCCGTTCTCCACGGCCTTCATGAACTCGTCGTTCACCCGGACCGAGTTGTTGGCGTTCTGGTACTGGACGGAAGTGATGTCCTCGCCGCCCAGGTCCATGTCGAAGCCCGCGTCACGCAGGGCGCGGATCTTCACCTCCTCCTTCACCTTGGTCTCGATGAAGTCCTCGATGTCGGGGTGGTCGACGTCGAGGATGACCATCTTGGCGGCACGGCGGGTGGCGCCGCCCGACTTGATCGTTCCTGCGGAGGCGTCGGCGCCGCGCATGAAGGAGACCGGGCCGGAGGCGTTGCCACCGGAGGACAGGAGTTCCTTGGAGGAGCGGATACGGGACAGGTTCAGGCCGGCACCGGAGCCGCCCTTGAAGATCATGCCCTCTTCCTTGTACCAGTCGAGGATCGACTCCATGGAGTCGTCGACGGCCAGGATGAAGCAGGCCGAGACCTGCTGCGGCTGGGCCGTGCCCACGTTGAACCACACGGGGCTGTTGAAGCTGAAGATCTGGTGCAGGAGGGCGTAGGCCAGCTCGTGCTCGAAGATCTCGGCGTCGGCGGGCGAGGCGAAGTACTTGTGGTCCTCGCCGGCCTTCCGATACGTCTTCACGATGCGGTCGATCAGCTGCTTGAGGCCGGTCTCGCGCTGCGGGGTGCCGACGGCGCCCCGGAAGTACTTGCTGGTGACGATGTTGACCGCGTTCACCGACCAGAAGTCGGGGAACTCGACGCCACGCTGCTCGAAATTGACCGAGCCGTCGCGCCAGTTGGTCATGACGACATCACGGCGCTCCCAGGCCACCTCGTCGTACGGGTGCACGCCGGGGGTGGTGTGGATGCGCTCGATGCGCAGGCCCTTGCTCGCCTTGGTGCCCTTGGTTCGGGAACCCCGTGCCGGACCGCTCGCCGTCTCTGTCATGCCGCCTCCCTGTACGGGCTAAAACGCCCTGAAGTGCCACGATGTTCCCGTGGCACGGTGTGCTGTCTGGTGCTGCGGGCACCTCTCGCTGTCGCCCGCAGCAGGTCTTCGCTCGCCGCCGACCGACCGGCCCGGAGCCGTGGGTCCGGGCCGGTCCGCCTGTCAGTCGGCGGCGTTGGCGGGCACGGGGACCTGAGTGGTCCCCCCTGGCCCGCGATCGTCTTCCTGGCTCCCCGCGCGCGCGTCTTCGTCGTCGTCGGCGCCGGGACGTCGCATCTCTTCCCTGAGTTCCGCGATGGCGGCCTCGAAGTCCTCCAGCGAGTCGAACGCCCGGTAGACGGAGGCGAATCGCAGATAGGCGACGAGGTCGAGCTCCTGCAACGGGCCGAGTATGGCCAGCCCCACGTCATGGGTGGTCAGCTCGGCGCTTCCGGTGGCCCGCACCGCCTCCTCGACCCGCTGGCCGAGTTGGGCGAGCGCGTCCTCGGTGACAGGTCGTCCCTGGCATGCCTTGCGCACGCCGTTGATGACCTTGGTACGGCTGAAAGGCTCGGTGACTCCGGACCGCTTGACCACCATGAGCGAACACGTCTCCACGGTCGTGAAACGACGGGAGCAGTCCGGACACTGGCGGCGCCTGCGGATCGACGTGCCGTCATCGGTCGTACGACTGTCGACCACACGGCTGTCGGGGTGCCTGCAGAAGGGGCAGTGCATGATCTTCCAACCCTCCTCACAGCAGACTCAATAGCCTCGAAAGACCACTTGGGCCCCTCGAAGCAGCCCCAAGCATAGGCGATGATCGAGGGCTCGAAGACCCCGGGACCACAACTTCTGGGCTGCTGCCGCAATCCAACCACTAGATGTGGGGATTGGCTCATACATGCACACCCTTCGCGCGTGTCGCGCCCGAAGGCCACATGCCGTACGGCAACACCGCCACGTCGGCACGCGCGCGTGCACAGCCGTACCGCCGAGGCACATGCGGGGATACCGTGGGCACCGCAGGGAGAGGTCGTGCGACTCCCGCACAGATGAGGGCCGGTTACGTGTTGACCGGATGCCGGATGGCAGACTGGGGCAACGACCCAAGAGGTCGTTCCTCGGTGGCGAAGAGTACAACAATGGGCGCTTTTGTCCGCCAGGTGTCGCGCTAGCCATACACCCAGACACATGACCGCGGCGGGTGATTCGCGATTTTTCACTCGAACGTGTGTTTGGCGCAACCTTTCGAAAGCAACTACCGTTGTCCAGCAGGGAGACCATCGAGAGGGGCCGACGTGACCACCACCGCAGACAGTGCCACCATCACTGCCCAGGACCGCTCCCAGGGCCGACTCGAGCCGGTGCATGCGATGAACGAAGCCACCAATCCCGAGGGGCACAAGCGCTCCCTACCGGGCCGACCTCCGGGGATCCGGGCGGACAGCTCGGGCCTCACAGACCGGCAGCGCCGGGTCATCGAGGTCATCAGGGACTCTGTGCAGCGGCGCGGCTACCCGCCGTCGATGCGCGAGATCGGGCAGGCCGTCGGCCTTTCCAGCACCTCCTCTGTCGCACACCAGCTGATGGCACTGGAGCGCAAGGGCTTCCTGCGCCGCGACCCGCACCGTCCGCGCGCGTACGAAGTGCGAGGCTCGGACCAGTCAGCCTCCGTGCAGCCCACGGACACGGCGGGCAAGCCGGCCGCGTCGTATGTGCCGCTGGTCGGCCGTATCGCCGCCGGTGGACCGATCCTCGCCGAGGAGTCCGTCGAGGACGTCTTCCCCCTCCCCCGCCAGCTGGTCGGTGACGGTGAGCTGTTCGTACTGAAGGTCGTCGGCGACTCGATGATCGAGGCCGCGATCTGCGACGGCGACTGGGTCACGGTGCGCCGCCAGCCCGTCGCCGAGAACGGCGACATCGTGGCCGCCATGCTCGAGGGCGAGGCCACCGTCAAGCGCTTCAAGCGCGAGGACGGCCATGTCTGGCTCCTCCCGCACAACGCGGCGTACGAGCCGATCCCGGGCGACGACGCCACCATCCTCGGCAAGGTGGTGGCTGTGCTGCGGCGCGTGTGACGGCTGCGGCGGGCGGGCCGACCAGCCCGCCCCCTGACCGGGCCCCGGGACCCCTGCGCCGGTTCCGGGGCCCTGTGCTGTCCGGCTCCGCCCCGCCGGGCGGAGCCGGTTCTCATCCGGCCTGTTCCGCAGCCGCCTGTTGCGCTGCCGCATCGATCGCCGCCAGCGACTTCCGGACCTGGTCGCGGTCCGTGGTGTACCAGAAGTCGGGCAGTGACGCCTTCAGATAGCCGCCATATCGCGCGGTGGCCAGTCGCTGATCCAGTACGGCCACCACGCCGCGGTCTCCCGACGCCCGTACGAGGCGGCCGGCGCCCTGGGCCATGAGCAGGGCCGCGTGTGTGGCGGCGACCGCCATGAAGCCGTTGCCGCCGTTGTCCTCCACCGCCTTCTGGCGGGCGCTCATCAGCGGATCGTCCGGACGCGGGAAGGGAATCTTGTCCATGACGACCAGCTGACAGCTCGGGCCGGGGACGTCGACCCCCTGCCACAGCGACAGCGTGCCGAAGAGGCACGTCTGGGGGTCGGCTCCGAAGTTCTTGATCAGCTCACCGAGCGTCTCCTCGCCCTGGAGGAGGATCGGGAACTCGGGGATACGGGAGCGCAGTTCCTCGGCGGCGAGTTGGGCGGCACGCATTGAGGAGAACAAGCCCAGGGTGCGGCCTCCGGCAGCCTGGATCAGTTCGGTCAGCTCGTCCAGCATGTCCGCGCGGTCGCCGTCGCGCGCGGGGCGGGACAGGTGCTTGGCGACGTACAGGATGCCCTGCTTGCGGTAGTCGAAGGGGGAGCCGACGTCGAGGCCCTTCCACTGAGGGAGGTCGTCGCCCTCCGTGCCCTCGGGGGCCAGTCCCAGGGAGGCACCGACGCCGTTGAAGTCGCCGCCCAGCTTCAGGGTCGCGGAGGTCAGGACGACCGAGCGGTCGGTGAAGAGCTTCTCCCTGAGGAGGCCCGACACGGACATCGGGGCGACGCGTAGTGAGGCGCCGAAGCGGTCATGGCGCTCGTACCACACGACGTCCCACTCGGAGCCGTTGGTGATCCGCTCGGCCACGTCGTGCACCGATTCCACGGAGGCCAGGGCCTGTTTGCGGACCGCGTCCTCATCCTGGACCGACTTGTCGCGGGTCCCTCCGATCGCGGAGATGACCGTGCGGGCGGCGTCGCGTAGTGCCATGAGCGCGTAGCCGAGATCCTCCGGGATCTCCTCGAGACGACCGGGCAGGGCCAGTTCCATCAGCCGCTCGAAGCCCTCGGCGGCGGTCTGGAGCTGGTCGGCGGCCTTCTCGTTGACGAGCTTCGCTGCGCGGCGCACCGCGCGGTTGACCTGGCCGGGGGTGAGCTCACCGGTGGCCACGCCGGTGACCCGGGAGACCAGTTCATGCGCCTCGTCCACGATCAGCACCTCGTGCTGGGGGAGGACGGGGGCGCCCTCGATGGCGTCGATCGCGAGCAGGGCGTGGTTGGTGACGACGACCTCGGCGAGCTTGGCGCGCTCGCGGGCCATCTCGGCGAAGCACTCGGCGCCGTACGCGCATTTCGTGGCGCCCAGGCATTCCCTCGACGAGACCGAGATCTGCGCCCAGGCACGGTCGGACACGCCGGGGGTGAGGCCGTCGCGGTCACCGGTCTCCGTGTCCTGGGACCAGTCGCGCAACCTGAGCAGATCCTGGCCCAGCTTGCTGGTGGGTGCGGCTGCCTCGAACTGGTCGAAGAGGCCCTCTTCCTCGTCCTGCGGAACGCCTTCGTGGAGACGGTGCAGACAGAGGTAGTTCGACCTGCCCTTGAGCATCGCGAACTCCGGACGGCGGCGCAGCAGCGGGTGCAAAGCATCCACCGTGCGCGGCAGATCCCGCTCCACGAGCTGGCGCTGCAGTGCCAGCGTGGCGGTCGCCACGACGACGCGGTCTCCGTGCGCGAGCGCGGGCACGAGATAGCCGAGCGACTTTCCGGTGCCGGTGCCGGCCTGGACCAGCAGATGGGAGCCGTCGTCGATCGCCTTCGCGACGGATTCGGCCATGGTCACCTGGCCGGGGCGCTCCGTACCGCCGACGGCAGTGACGGCAGCATGCAGGAGTTCGGGGAGTGAGGGCTTCGTCATAGCGCGACCACCCTACGGCCCACCACTGACAAACGAGCGGTCAAGGCGAGGCGAGGGGCTGGATCAAGACCGTGGGCTGCACGGTTGGAGATCGGATCGGTTCGGGTGCCGGTCAGGGGTGACCTGATCGGAGCGGAGGTGTGTCACAGGTGGCTCGGATCGGTTCGGTTGTGGGCCGGGGGCGGGTTTGGTCGCGTGGGCATCTGCGGGCGTGATTCTGCGGAGAGTCGCGAGCTGCCGGGGCGGGTATGCAGGAACGATGCCGGTCCGTGGTCAAGCACCGACCGGTCGAGCCGAGGTATCGCGTCGATGGCCGAAGACCGGCCCCGGTTTCGGTATCGACCAGCGCCGAACGGCGCGGACCGGCCTTGAGCAGGGAGCCCATCGGCGTCGGACAGGCCGGCCGACGACCGCCTCGGTCCGGCGGGAGTGGGAACCGGATCGGCTCGAGCGGTGTACCAAAAGTGACAGCGTGATGGCACGGCGCTACAGCAGATGACGTAGGGAACGGTCTCGGACCATCAGAGCGGCCCGCTTGGCAGGCAGGTCGATCTCGGCGGAGAACCGGAAGCCTGCGCTCAGGAATGCGGCTACGGAGGGGGTGTTGCGAAGATCGGGTTCCGCGACGACGCGTGCGCAGGCGGGCCGCTTGTCGAGCGCGAGGTCGGCGACGGCTCTGAGCAGGGTGCCGCCGAGCCCCTGCCCGCGATCGGCAACTCGACCGATAAGGAGGTGGATTCCAGTGTCGTGAGGTCGAGCGGGATAGTGGCGGGCCAGCGGGTCGAGGTCCGCTCGGTAGACCTCCCAGTAGCTCATCGGCGTGCCCTCCAGCACGCCGAGGCAGGGGATGCTGCGTCCGTCTCCGGCGAACTGGGCACGCACATGGTCCTCGGTCGCGTCCTGGGCGCCCTCCAGCCCCCAGAACGCTGCCACGGCGGGGTCGTTCATCCAGCGGCTGATGAGCGGCAGGTCCTGCTCCAGGTCCACCGGGACGAGCCGGAACACGCCTGCTGGTGTGACGGTCGGCCCCCAGTCGGCGACGTGGTCGAGCAGGTCGTCGTCGACCTGTACGGAAGAGACGGAATGAGGCGCGTCCCCACCGCGGCTCCGCTTTCCATCCGTGCCGACCTGCCGCCCCGCCGCGGCACGCTGAGGCGCGCCCGCTTGCCTCGAGGGGTGGGTCAGCCCGTGCGTGTCGGCCTGCCAGTCGGCGTCGGCCCGCGCCTGCCCGCCCGTCTGCCAGTCACCGTCGCCGTGCGCCCCCGCGTCCGTGTGCCTCCCGGTGCCGACCTGCTCCCGCGCGCGGGCCCGGTCCTCTGCGGGCGCCCGATCCTCCGCGAGAAGGGCGACGAACTCGTCGGGCAGGCGCAGGTCGAGGGTGTCCTCGCAGTCCGCCTCCGAGCAGGCGTCCGTCCCGGTCCTGTTCTCGTCGGCATCAGGGCTCGGACAGGTGGCGTTCTCGGCGGCGGCGTTGGGACCACCGTCGGTGACGGCTGCGGTACCGGCGTCAGCGCTCGCGTCGGTGGGAGGCACTGGGACGCTCCTCTCAAGAGAAGGAGGGGGCATGTTCCTCGGAAGTGAAGGGAGTTGGTGATGGTCAGAAGTGGAGGGGGTTGGCGATGGTGACGTAGACGGACTGGGTGTCGATCGGGCCGATCAGCTCGTCGAGGCCGTGCAGCCGGGTCAGCAGGTTGGCCTTGCAGCGCAGCACGGGTGAGTCGAGCAGCTGGGTGGGCAATGAACTGCGCAAGCGGGCTGGACCGACTGCGACCTCGCCGAGGAAGCGGCGGAAGGCGGCGAGCAAAAGCTGCTCGTCGACAAGGCGTTGGGAGCCGAACGCACCGATGAGGCCAAGCACGTTGTTGATCGCCAGGTAGTAGGCGAAGCGCTCGTCGGCGACCTCGTCGGAGACGAAGGTGTCGCTGCGCCGACCGACGCCGGGCAGCCGGGCTTCGAGTTCCGCGCGCCGGGACTCACGGAAGTAGTAGCCCTGGTTGTCGCGGTAGCGACCGCCGGTCGGCCAGCCCTCGGCGTCCAGCAGAAGCAGCGTGTTCTGCTGGTGTGCCTCCAGCGCGATGCCTGCCTCCGCGTCCAGCCACAGGACGGGTCGGACGACCTGCTCGAGGTAGCGGAGGAACCACTCGGCGGCAACCGCGCCGAGAGGTCGGCCGGTCCGGTCGGCGAGACGCGTGACCACCTCTGCCAGACGGGACTTGACACATGGCCACCGCGATGGGGCGCCGCCGGACTCGGAGCAGCCTGCGACCGCGTCCGACGGAGGGTACGGCCGAAGGGAGACAAGTGCTGCGACGCAGGAGACGTCGTTCGAAGGGCTGAACGGGTTGTGCCGGATCATCACGTCGAGGCCAGGCACGGGGTTGCCGTCCAGCGTGTCGACTGCGAGCCAGGCCGGGTCGCGGACGATGTCGAAGCCCGGGTGAGCCGCCTGCCACTCCTTGGCCAGGCCACTGCGCAGCACACGGTGGACCTCGACGCCGCGGTGGAGCTCCTTGCGGAGGTTCTCCCGGCGGGAGTTGGTGATGCGCAGGCCCAGGGACAGCTTGAGCATCGCGGGGGCGTCGGAACGGTAGACGGTTCGCACGGAGGAGGTGGGATGCCACGGGGTGCCGTGCTCGCCGAGGTCACGGAGCAGTCCTGCGTCGAGCAGAGCCGCGGTCTCGGGGCGCCTCTGGACCTCGCGCAGTTGCCAGGGGTGCAGCGGGAGGGCCGCATGGCCGTCGGGCAGAGGCTGTTCCGCCTCGGTCAGTCGCGCGGTGAGCTGCGGTGCCGGGACAGGGCGGCCTCGTTCGGTCCAGGCGGAGTCGGTGGCGAGGACGGAGGGGGCGACAGCCAGCCAGCGCAAGGGGAAGGAGCCGCGCAACTCGGGTGAGTAGCACCGTGCTTCGCGCTCGGAGAGACCCTCGCGGCTCTTCGGGGTCGGGTGCAGTGGGTGGCCGAGAAGGAGCGCTTGTTCAGCCGCGAGGAACAGGTCGGGTGCGTCGGAAGGGCGTTGCCGACGGTCCTTGATGAAGGAGGTGGTCAGTCGGACGGAGTCGGCGACACGGGAGACGAGTTCGGTGCGGCTGGCTGCGTCGGGCGTGGTTCGATCGGTTGGGTCGAGGGTGGTGCGATCGCCTGCGCCAAGCATGGCGTGCCTGTCTGTATCGGAGGCGGCTCTCTGGAACGAGCCGGGGCTCGGCTCGGTAGCCCTGGCAGGCAGATCGGTCGTTCCCGCCACCGGAGATGCCTCCCTGGTGAGCAGGGCCGCGACCGTGACCGCGTCGGCCGGTGGGGATGCCTCCGGGGCGTTGGCAAAGCGGGGGAGACCGAAGCGGTGGCAGCCCGTCGGGGACCAGTAGTGGACCGGGACGAGCAGGGCCGTGCCGCTGGCCGGCAGGGGGATGCGGAGGGTGCCGTTGTCGGGAGAGGGGAGGTTGGTCTCGCGCGTCCAGCAGCGCAGCAGGTTCTCCACAGCCGCGGACTGAGCCGCCGTATGCGGGTCCGGGTGTTCCAGGAGGTCGGCGGTGACCTCGTGTGGCCGTCCGGCGTCAAGGGCTGCGTCCTGCTCGGGTTGGCGTTCCCCATCGGGAGCCCCGCCCTGTTCCGGGACCCGTTCCGGGCGCTCGGCGGATGACGGGGAGGTCGGCTGAGCCGTGGCCGTCAGGGGAGATCCGGGTTCGGCGGGGCCTGACAGATCCCTGTGGGCGTGAGCGCCGGGTGCGGGAGTGGTGTTCAACGCTGTTCCTCGTGAGGTGGTTCTGGCTCGTCGCGCGACAAGCTCTGGAGGTGAGATGGCATGGGCGAAAGAGTCGGCGGGCGGCGCATCGGTGCCCGTGCGACGGCGGACGCACGGGCATTCAGGCGAGCCCTTCCCGGGTCGCCGAGCCACCCCGTTCGCTGGGCGGGTGCGCCATCACGTCGGCGCGACGGGTGCTTCTCGTCGGGACGGATGACGTTCGCGGGCCACAGCGGCCACAGCATCGGCCAGTCGGTCGAGCACCGCGGTCGCCTGCTCGTCGCTGATCGTCAGCGGTGGCAGGAGCCGTACGACGCTCGAGTGCCGTCCACCGAGCTCGATGATCAAGCCGCGGCGCAGGCACTCCCGCTGTACGGCGGCCGCGAGTTGGGGCGCAGCTGGGCGAGGACCGCGAAGGGGTGCCTGCGCATCCGCAGGGCCAACTGTGCCCACGCGGCCATGCGCGGCGGCCCCGCCCGTGTGCGCCTCACCACCGGCACGGTCCCAACCACCCGAACCGCCCGCCGGTCCCCCTCCGCCTCCCGCCGGTTCAAATCCCGCCCAGGCGGCGCCCCCACCCACCTCACTGTCAGCCCCTCGTTCCGGCGCCGCACCCGCCTCCGGATCCACCACCTCGACGCCGATCATCAGCCCCCGCCCCCGCACATCACCCACGCAGGAGAACTCATCAGCAAGGGAGCGGAGTTGGGAAAGCATCCGGGTGCCGAGATCGGCCGCCCGTTCGGCGAGGCGGTTCTCGCGGACGTATGCCAGCGTCGCCGTCCCCGCCGCCATGGCGAGTTGGTTGCCACGGAAGGTGCCTGCGTGGGCGCCGGGTTGCCAGACGTCGAGGTCGTCGCGGTAGACCACGAGCGCCAGGGGCAGGCTGCCGCCGATGGCCTTGGAGAGGACCATCACGTCGGGGGTGACTCCACTGTGCTCGACCGCCCAGAAGGCACCGGTGCGCCCGACGCCCGTCTGGACCTCGTCGGCGATCAGCGGGATGGACCGGGCCCCGGTGATCTCCCGCATTCGGCGCATCCAGATGTCGGGCGCGGGGATGACCCCGCCCTCGCCCTGCACGGGTTCGAGGATCATCCCGGCGGGGTGCGGCACACCGGACTTGGGGTCGTCGAGGACGGACTCGGTCCAGCGGGCGGCGAGTTCGGCACCGTGTGCGCCGCCGATGCCGAAGGGACAGCGGTAGTCCTGCGGGTAGGGCAGCCGTGTGACTCGTACGTCGAAGGCGTGCCCGGACGCTTCGAGGGCGCCGGCGGTCATCCCGTGGTAGGCGCCGGTGAAGGCGAGCATCCCGGTGCGCCCGGTGGCGGACCGTACGAGCTTGAAGGCGGCCTCCACCGCGTCCGTGCCGGCCGGTCCGCAGAACTGCACGCGCGCGTGGTCGGCGAGGCCGGACGGCAGGGTGTGGAACAGCTCCGTGATGAACGCGTCCTTGACGGGCGTCGCCAGGTCGAGGACGTGCAGCGGTGCGCCGGAGTCGAGAACCTTGCGGATGGCCTCCAGGACGACCGGGTGGTTGTGCCCCAGGGCGAGGGTCCCGGCGCCGGAGAGGCAGTCGAGGTAACGGCGTCCGTCCGCACCTTCGATGGTCAGCCCGCGTGCCCGCACGGGCACGATCGGCAGGGCGCGCGCGTAGGTGCGTGCCGCCGACTCGCGTGCCGACTGGCGCCGCAGGATCCCCTCGTGCACGGAGCGCGTCCCCGCGGCATGACGCGCCACAGACACCCCCGCCGGCTCCGCAGTCCCCCCGGGCGCAGACTCGGTCACGGTCACGGCTCCCTGTCCTCCCGCTGTCCAGGGGCGACCGGGTCCCGGCATCAACCGCCCGACACCCGACACCCGGCATTTTTCGCACACTTGGCCATGCGCACGCAGCGCTGGGGACCGCACACGCAGACAGCAGGCCGCCCCCCACCGCTACCAACCGCGCACTGCTGACCGGGTTACGGGTTGCCTCAAGATCCTTCCCGTGACGGAACTGTTGCTGTTCCGTCGGAAGTCCCCCACAGCGAGCGCATAGTGTGAGTTGCCGTTCCTGGACGCCGTGGCGTCAGCCGCCATCAAGTGGGCTCCGCGCAAGAGCACGCCGCAGCGCCGCATTCGTTTACCTCAGGGGGAGTCAGATCATGCGATCGACAAGGCCTTCGTTCACCGCTCGCCGAGAAGGGAGCGCGCGCCGCAGAACCTCCCCCGTACTGGCCGCCGCCGCGCTCGCCTCCGCGCTCGTTCTCACCGCCACCGCCTGCGACTCGGGCGACGCCGATGCGGGCGGCCAGGCCTCGGCCTCCCCCGAGGGCGACGGCAAGATCACGATCCCGGACGACATCAAGGACCGGCTCAAAGAGCACGGGATCGACATGGACAACTGGAAGAACGGCGCCTGGAAGGACTGGAGCAAGGACGACTGGCTGCGTGAGGCCGAGGACTTCGTCAACCCCATCATCGAAGACCTGTGGAACCCGGACCGGATGCGGGACGCCGAAGAGCCGGACCAGGGCGTCGACGACAGCGACCTCGCCGGTGACCAGGGCGTGACCGACCCGACGCCCGAGCCGGTGGATGCCAAGGCCGTACCGCCTGCGTACCACGACAACGCCGCCACGGCAGGAAAGGTGTTCTTCGACTCCCCCGAGGGCACGATGGTCTGCTCGGCGACGGTCGTGCAGGATCCGGCCAACCCCGGCAAGTCCAACATGGTGTGGACGGCGGGCCACTGTGTGCACGCGGGCAAGAGCGGCGGCTGGTACCGCAACATCGCGTTCGTGCCGTCGTACAACGACTCGGGCAAGTCGGCCGCCGATCTGGAGAACGCCACCAAGGAGGAGGTCGCTCCCTACGGTGTCTGGTGGGGCGACTGGGCGCAGACCTCGGATCAGTGGATCGAGCAGGGCGGTGCGACGGGCGGGGACGGTGCGTCGTACGACTTCGCCGTCATCCATGTGACGCCCGAGACCGGCGACGGCAAGTCGCTGGAGGAAACGGTCGGTTCGGCGCTGCCGGTGGACTTCGAGGCTCCGGCCGTGCAGAAGGTGGAGAGCATCACGGCGACCGGTTACCCGGCGGGGGCGCCGTTCGACGGCCAGACGCTGTACCAGTGCCAGGACAAGCCCGGGCGGCTGTCGATCAACGCCTCCGACCCGACGATGTACCGCATCGGCTGCACCATGACCGGCGGTTCGTCCGGAGGCGGCTGGGTCACCACGGGTGCGGACGGCGAGGAGACGCTCGTTTCCAACACCTCGATCGGTCCGGTGACCGCCGGCTGGCTGGCGGGTCCGCGACTGGGTGAGGAAGCCAAGGGCGTGTACGACTCGGTGAGCGAGAAGTTCGCCGGCCAGTGATGTGAGCCGGCGGCGGCTGGGTCACCACAGACGTTAGCAAGGCGTACGGCGGTCAATGACCCGGCAGCCGCCCGCGCACGCGGAAGGCCCGCCCCGCAAGAAGCAGGGGCGGGCCTTCCGTTTCGTACCGGTGTCAGGCGAGCGGTGCCGGAACGTAGGGCGTGAGGTCCGCCGCCAGTTCCTCGTGCACCCGCGCCTTGAGCAGGGTGCCCTCCGGGGTGTGCTCCTCGGAGATCACCTCGCCCTCGGTGTGGGCGCGGGCGACCAGCCTGCCGTGCGTGTACGGCACAAGCGCCTCGATCTCGACCGATGGCCGCGGCAGCTCGTTGTCGATCAGCGCCAGCAACTCGGCGATGCCCCGGCCGGTGCGGGCCGAGACGGCGATGGAGCGCTTCTCGATCCGCAGCAGCCGCTGGAGCGTCAGCGGGTCCGCAGCGTCGGCCTTGTTGATCACGACGATCTCGGGTATGTCCGTGGCACCGACGTCCCTGACCACCTCGCGTACGGCGGCCAGCTGCTCCTCCGGGTTCGGGTGCGAACCGTCGACCACGTGCAGGATCAGGTCGGACTGGCCGACCTCTTCCATGGTGGAGCGGAACGCCTCGACCAGGTGGTGCGGCAGATGCCGGACGAAGCCGACGGTGTCCGCCAGCGTGTACTGCCGGCCGCTCGGCGTCTCGGCCCGGCGCACGGTCGGGTCCAGGGTCGCGAACAGGGCGTTCTCGACCAGGACGCCGGCGCCGGTGAGGCGGTTGAGCAGCGAGGACTTGCCGGCGTTGGTGTAGCCCGCGATGGCGACCGAGGGCACCTTGTTGCGTCGGCGCACCTGGCGCTGGATCTCGCGGCCGGTCTTCATCTCCGCGATCTCCCGGCGCATCTTCGCCATCTTCTCGCGGATCCGGCGCCGGTCCGTCTCGATCTTGGTCTCACCGGGGCCACGGGTGGCGAGGCCGCCGCCCTTGCCGCCGCCCATCTGCCGGGACAGCGACTGACCCCAGCCGCGGAGCCTCGGCAGCATGTACTGCATCTGCGCGAGCGCGACCTGCGCCTTGCCCTCTCGGGACTTGGCGTGCTGGGCGAAGATGTCGAGGATCAGGGCCGTACGGTCGATGACCTTGACCTTGACGACGTCCTCAAGGGCGATGAGCTGGCCCGGGCTGAGCTCACCGTCGCAGATGACGGTGTCCGCGCCGGACTCAACGACGATGTCGCGGAGCTCGAGGGCCTTGCCGGAGCCGATGAAGGTGGCCGCGTCGGGCTTGTCGCGGCGCTGGATCACACCGTCGAGCACGAGTGCGCCCGCCGTCTCGGCGAGAGCGGCGAGCTCTGCCAGGGAGTTGTCCGCGTCCTGCGCGGTGCCCGTGGTCCAGACGCCGACGAGCACGACCCGCTCCAGACGGAGCTGTCGGTACTCGACCTCGGTGACGTCCTCGAGCTCGGTGGAGAGGCCGGCGACGCGGCGCAGGGCCGCGCGCTCGGAGCGGTCGAACTGGTCGCCGTCCCGCTCTCCGTCGATCTCGTGGCTCCAGGCGACGTCCTCTTCCATCAGGGCATCGGCCCGAAGACCTTCGGGATAGGCGTGCGCGAGGCGCTCAGTGTCCTGGGAAGGGGAAGAAGAGGAGGTCATTGGGTCCTTACGTCGTTGGAAATGTCATTTCGGCGGTCATTGAACACAACGTACGAGCACTCCGGGAGATTCCCGCGCCCCGTACCCGCCGACCTGACGATGGTCGCACGGTACGGGGCGTCTCGTCACTGAGTTATTCGTCGGCGCCCCGGGTCAGGCAGGGCCGGTCAGGCGCTAGGCGCCCGGCGCCTCCGACTTCCAGTCCGGGTGACCTGGCATCGGCGGGGTCTTCGTGCCGTACAGCCAGTCCTGGAAGAACCCGCCGAGGTCGCGTCCGGACACCTCGGAGGCGAGCCGCACGAACTCAGCCGTGGTCGCCGAGCCGTCCCGGTGCTGCTGCACCCAGGTCCGCTCCAGGCGCTCGAAGGCCGGGCGGCCGATCGTCTCGCGCAGCGCGTACAGGACGAGCGCGGCGCCGTCGTAGACGTTCGGGCGGAAGATGCCGATCTTCTGGCCGGGCTCGGGCACCTTGGGTGCGGCCGGTGGTCCGCCGGCGGCACGCCAGCCGTCGGAGGAGCGGTACGCGGCCTTCATCCGGGTCTGGAGCTTCTTGCTCGCCTTCTCCTCCGCGTACAGGGCCTCGTACCAGGTGGCGTGCCCCTCGTTGAGCCACAGATCGGACCAGGTGCGGGGGCCGACGCTGTTGCCGAACCACTGGTGGGCCAGCTCATGGACCATGATCGAGTCGACGAACCACTCGGGGAAGCCGGACCCGGTGAACAGGTCTCTCTCGAAGAGAGAGAGGGTCTGCGTCTCGAGTTCGAACCCGGTGTCCGCCTCCGCGATGAGCAGCCCGTAGGTCTCGAAGGGGTACGGCCCGACCTTGCCCTCCATCCACTTCATCTGAACAGGGGTCTTCTTCAGCCACGGCTCGAACAGCTTGACGTCCTTGGTGGGGACGACGTCCCGGATCGGCATGCCGTGCGGCCCGGTGCGGTGCAGCACCGTGGAACGGCCGATGGAGACCTGCGCGAGTTCGGTGGCCATGGGGTGCCGGGTCCGGTACGTCCATGTCGTCTTCCCGCGCGCGCGGTCGACGCCGGCCGGCATCCCGTTGGCGACGGCGGTGTGGCCGTCGGGTGCGGTGACCCGGAAGGTGAACATCGCCTTGTCAGAGGGGTGGTCGTTGCACGGGAACACCAGGTGGGCGACGTCGGCCTGATTGGCCATGACGAGCCCGTCGGCGGTGCGCACCCACCCTCCGTCGCGGCCCCCGGCCGCCGGCCGGGGATCGCTGGAATGCCGCACGGTGATCCGCATCCAGTCGCCGGCGGGCAGCGGTTTCGCCGGGGTGACGACCAGGTCCTCCTCGGTACTGGTGAAGGTCGCCTTTTCCCCGTTGACCTCGACCGACTTGACCTCGCTGTGCGCGAAGTCGAGGTTGACGCGGTCCAGCGCGGTGGTCGTCCAGGCACTGATCGTCGTGACCGCCTGGAGGGGCTTGCTGTTGGTGCCGGGATAGGTGAACGAGAGGTCGTACGACGCCACGTCGTATCCGGGGTTGCCCAGGTGCGGGAAGAGGCGGTCGCCGACGCCGAGGGGGGCCGGCGGGGCACTTGCCGCGACGAGGCAGACGGACACGGCAGAGGCGAGCAGGGCCGCCTTCAGCCGTCGGGGGGTGCGGGGGGTGAGCAGCATGGACCACGGCTACCAGGGCTCACCCGGAGCACGGCGACGACGCGCGTCCGGCCCACTCGAAAGGGGTCCTGGAGGAGGTCGTACGGTGCGGCACGCGCGCGTGGGGGCGACGTCCCGCCCCTCACGCTCCCGGTGTCCGGGCCCGTCCCACGTCGTACACCCCTGGCACGTTCCGCATGGCCCGCATGAGGGCGGGAAGGTGGGCGGCGTCCGGGAGTTGGAGGGTGTAGGTGTGGCGGACGCGTTGCTGGCTCGGGGGTTCGACGGTCGCCGACACGATTTCCGCGCCCTCCAGGGCGATGGCTTCCGTGAGGTCGGCCAGGAGATGGGGGCGGCCGAACGATTCGGCGACCAGGGTGACCCGGCACTCGGTGGTCTCGCCCCAGCGCACGCCGACCTCCGCGCGCCCCGAGCTCTTCATACGCGCCACCGCGGCGCACTCGACGCGGTGCACGGTCACCGCTCCCCCGCGGACCGCGAATCCGGTGACCTCGTCGGGCGGTACGGGCGTGCAGCAGCCGGCGAGCCGTACGGTCGCGCCGGGCTGGTCGACGACCGCGTTCGCGGCGCCGGGCCGGGTGGCGGGGACGTCTGCGGCGGGCCGCGAGGCCGCGGACGGCGTCCCGGGGTCGCGCTCGGTCTCGGGTTCGGGTTCTGCCTGCGAAGGGTGGGTCGCGAGCCACCGTTGGATCGCGATCCTGGCCGCCGGTGTGTGCGCGTGCTCCAGCCACTCTCTGGAGGGCTCGGAGGCCGGGTCCTGCCCCATGAGGAGCTGGACGGTGTCGCCGTCCCGCAGGACCGTGCTCAGCGTCGCCAGGCGGCCGTTGACGCGGGCGCCCATGCAGGCGTGCGCGTCCTCGCCGTACTGCGCGTACGCGGCGTCCACGCAGGTCGCGCCGTCGGGCAGGCCGAGCGTGCCGCCGTCGGGCCGGAAGACGGTGATCTCGCGGTCCTGGGCGAGGTCCTCGCGCAGGGTGGACCAGAAGGTGTCGGGGTCGGGAGCGCCCTCCTGCCAGTCGAGCAGGCGGGAGAGCCAGCCGGGCCGGGTGGGGTCGACGCGCTCGCCGTCGGCCGGGTCTTCGGGGGCGGGGGCGTAGGGGTTGCCGAGCGCGACGACGCCGGCCTCGGCGACCTTGTGCATCTGGTGCGTGCGGATGAGGACTTCGGCGACCTGGCCGTCCTGCCGGGCGACAGCGGTGTGCAGCGACTGGTAGAGGTTGAACTTGGGGACGGCGATGAAGTCCTTGAACTCCGAGACGACGGGCGTCATACAGGTGTGCAGCTCGCCCAGGACGCCGTAGCAGTCCGCGTCCTCGCCCACCAGCACCAGCAGCCGGCCGAAGTCGCAGCCCCTGAGGCGCCCCCGCTTGCGGGCCACGCGGTGCAAGGAGACGAAGTGCCGGGGCCGGATGAGGACTTCGGCCTGGATGCCGGCGTCGCGCAGGACGGTGCGCACCTCTTGGGCGACCTCGGCGAGCGGGTCGTCGGGGAGCGCCGCGTTGTCGGCGATCAACTTGCGTGTGTGGTCGTACTCCTCGGGGTGCAGGATCGCGAAGACGAGGTCTTCCAGTTCGGTCTTCAGGGCCTGGACGCCGAGGCGTTCGGCGAGCGGGATGAGCACGTCCCGGGTCACCTTGGCGATGCGTGCCTGTTTCTCGGGGCGCATCACGCCGAGGGTGCGCATGTTGTGCAGCCGGTCGGCGAGTTTGATCGACATCACGCGGACGTCGCTGCCGGTGGCGACGAGCATCTTGCGGAAGGTCTCGGGTTCGGCGGCGGCGCCGTAGTCGACCTTCTCCAGCTTCGTGACGCCGTCGACGAGATAGCGGACCTCGGCGCCGAACTGCTCACCGACCTGATCGAGGGTCACCTCGGTGTCCTCGACGGTGTCGTGGAGCAGAGAGGCCGTCAAGGTCGTGGTCTCGGCGCCGAGTTCGGCGAGGATCAGGGTGACGGCGAGCGGGTGTGTGATGTAGGGCTCGCCGCTCTTGCGCATCTGCCCGCGGTGCGAGGACTCGGCCAGCACATAGGCGCGGCGCAGGGGTTCGATGTCGGCGTCGGGGTAGTGCGCGCGGTGGGCCTCCACGACATGGCCGATGGCGTCGGGCAGCCGGTCGCGGGCGGTGGGGCCGAGCAGCGCGGCGCGGCCCAGGCGGCGCAGGTCGATCCTGGGGAGCGACCTCCTGCGGGGCCCCGTGGGCGCTACGGGACCTGCGGCAGGGTTCGTTGCCTCCGCACTCATGGGCACCTCCGGCTGCGTGGACCGGCGGACGGGGTTGCCCCATGGCGGACGGCGGCTCAGGGGATGGCTTCGTTCCCCCGTCCGGGCCGGTGCTTGATGCTACCGAGCCCATCACGCGTGATTGACCGCCTCTCGCCGAGCGTGAAACGGATCACCCATTCGAGCGATGGTCTGGACGTTTACGATTTCCGGCCATGTGACCTGCGGCCAACGGCAGTTCCGGACCTCGCGAGCCCGTGAAACCAGGACTTCCGGTGTCGAGGGCCGTGCTACGGACCGTCACCGAACCGCGTTTTCCAGCCATTCCGCGTCGATCTCTCCCTCGGCCACGATCACCGCGGGACCGGTCATCTCGATCTCGCCGTCGGGCCGCTCGGTGATCACCAGGGTCCCGCCGGGGACATCGACGGTGTACGTCGCCGGGGTGCCGGTGACCGCGGGGTCGGCGCCGTCTCTGCGCGCGGCGGCCACGGCGACGGCGCACGCGCCCGTGCCGCACGAGCGGGTCTCGCCGGCGCCGCGCTCGTGCACGCGCAGCGCGACGTGGGCGGGGCCGCGGTCGACCACGAACTCGACGTTCACCCCGTCCGGGTAGGCGGACGCCGGGCTGAAGGGCGGCGGGGTGAACAGGGTGCCCGCGTGGGCGAGGTCCTCCACGAAGGCGACCGCGTGGGGGTTGCCCATGTTCACGTTCCGCGCGGGCCAGCTGCGCTCGCCGACGCTCACGGTGACGTCCCCTTCGGGCAGACGCGCCTTGCCCATGCCGACCGTGACGCCGCCGTCCTTCGCGATGTGCACGCTCTTCACGCCCCCGCGCGTGGCGACGGCGAGGTCACCTTCGACGACATGTCCGGCGCGCTGGAGATAGTGCGCGAACACCCGCACTCCGTTGCCGCACATCTCGGCGATCGAGCCGTCGCCGTTGCGGTAGTCCATGAACCACTCCGCCTCGGCCGCCATGTCCTTGGCCTCGGGGTGCGCTGCGGACCGTACGACATGCAGCAGCCCGTCGCCGCCGATGCCCGCGCGGCGGTCGCACAGGGCGGCGACGTCGGCCGGGGACAGGTCGATGGCGTTCTCGGGGTCCGGGACGATCACGAAGTCGTTCTCCGTACCGTGCCCCTTGAGGAAGGCGATCCGCGTGCTCATTCCTCGATCGTAAGGGGTGGGTACGACACCGGGCTCAGCGCAGCCGGGCCACTCGCCAGACGGCCAGCACCACAACGGCCGCGACCACCACGACGTATGCGATCACGACCCGCCAGTCCGGGCGGCGGCCCGAGCCGCGCTGGGGCAGGCCGGGCCACGTGTAGCCGACGCGGCGGGCGGCCATCATGCCCCAGCCGGCCGCGCAGGAGCAGATCAGCAGCCCCAGCATGGCGATCACGGCGCCGCTGTCGCCGAAGTCGAAGGCCAGCGGGAAGCCGAACATCAAGGAGCCGACCGCGGCCAGGGCGACGATGGGTGCGAGCTGCCAGATGCGCAGTCGGCGCTGCGGCCGCAGCTCGACCTCGACCTCCGGGCCGCCCGCGAGCATCTCGTCGGGTTCAGGACCGTCGTCGGTCACACTGTCCTCGTCGAGCCCGTCCGGGCTCAGACCGTCGCTGTCCGGCTCCCGCTCACCGCTCTCGGCGGTGAGGGGGTCGGTGTCTTGTGCGGTGTCGCGAGGGCCGGCCTCCATCGCCACGCGCCCTCCCAACTCGGACTCCACTTGGTCGATCGAAGCTCGATGATGGCACGGCGCCGGAGGCCGGGATGGTGGCCGGAGCGTCCCGATGCCATGACGTGATCAGGCTGTAACCGGTCGTTCGAGCAAGGCCAGCGCGAGGTGCGGAAGTTCTGTGAGATCCGCCGCCGCCCCACTCAGCCAGTGCACCCGTGGATCGCGTCTGAACCATGAATCCTGACGGCGCGCGAAGCGCTTGGTGGCACGGACGGTCTCGGCGCGCGCCTCCTCCTCCGTGTACTCCCCCGCGAGCGCGGCGAGCACCTGCTGGTAGCCGAGCGCGCGCGAGGCCGTACGCCCCTCCCGCAACCCTTGTGCCTCAAGGGCGCGCACCTCGTCGACGAGCCCCGCATCCCACATCCGGTCGACCCGGCGGGCGATGCGGTCGTCGAGTTCGGGGCGTGTCACGTCCACGCCGATCTGGACGGTGTCGTAGATCGAGTCATGGCCGGGAAGGTTGGCGGTGAAGGGCCTGCCGGTGATCTCGATCACCTCGAGGGCCCGGACGATACGGCGGCCGTTGCTGGGGAGGATCGCGTACGCGGCCTCGGGGTCCGCGGCGGCCAGCCGGGCGTGCAGCGCGCCGGAGCCGCGGAGCGTGAGCTCCTCCTCCAGGCGGGCCCTGACGTCGGGGTCCGTGCCGGGGAACTCCAGGTTGTCGACGGCGCCGCGGACGTACAGACCGGAGCCGCCGACCAGGATCGGCCAGCGTCCGGCGGCGAGCAGCGCGTCGATCCGTTCTCGCGCGAGTCTCTGGTACTCGGCGACGGACGCCGTGATGGTCACGTCCCAGATGTCCAGGAGGTGGTGCGGGACGCCGGAGCGTTCCTCGGGCGTCAGCTTGGCGGTGCCGATGTCCATCCCTCGGTAGAGCTGCATGGAGTCGGCGTTGACGACCTCGCCGCCGAGGCGCTGGGCCAGAAAGACGCCCAGATCGGACTTTCCGGCCGCGGTGGGTCCGACGACGGCGATGACGCGGGGGGCGGGGGGTGCACTGCTCACCGACCCAGTCTCGCAAACCTCTGGCAGCCCTCTCGAACGAGTTACGTGACGGCACGGCCCCGGGGTCGTTCCCTGTTGCGAGGTTTTCGCCGCCGATTTCGAGAGGCGGTGACCCGGGCCGCACAAACGGGCGCACCGGGCTACGCGGGAATTCGCCCGCACGAGTAACGTATGGAGTGGATATGGGCGTTTTTGCACGACTTCTCCGAAGGTCGAAGACTGCGGAGGAGACGTCAACCGCCGAGGCGCAGGCCGACACACCGACGGCCGACACCGCGGCGGACGTGACGGAGGCCACTGAGGCGGCGGAGCCGAAGGTGCCGTCCGAGGCCACGGAGGAGACGGCAGAGACTGTCGAGGCCACCGCCGCGGAGGGTGTCGAGGTCCCCAAGCACGACATCCCCAAGCAGTCCTCGGAGGAGGCTGCCGACCGGGAGGCCGGCGACGGCGCCCGCACGTAACTGCTCCCGCGAGGGAAGGTGGACCATGGGTCTCCTGGACAAGATGAAGGCCAAACTCGCCCCGGCCAAGGACAAGGTCTCGGGCCTCGCGCAGCAGCACGGGGACAAGATCACGCACGGCCTCGACAAGGCCGCAGAGACCGTCGACAAGAAGACCAAGGGCAAGTACAGCGGCAAGATCCAGTCGGGTACGGGCAAGGCCAAGGGAGCCATGGATCGACTCGCGCACAAGGACGACACCGGCACGGGCGACGCACCCACGACGCCGCCGCCGGACTCGCCGCCGCCGACTTCCTGAACGGCACACCGACGGACGGCCGCGGAGCGGATGAGCTCCCGGCCGTCCGCCGTTTCATCCACGCGGGGGCCGATGCCGCCCGGCCGTCCCGAATACGGCTCTACGACCAGGTCGCGACCACGTACCCCACGCCGTACGGCGCGTCCTCGTAGAGCAGCACACCCTCCAGCCGCGCCCCCTCGGCCGCGCCCGCGAGAACCTGCCAGGCGGCCCGCCCCGATGCCTTCAACTCATACGCCAGCTCCACGTCGAGCGCCTTCAGCGCCGCCACGTCCGCCGTCCCGAGCGCACGCGCGACCTCCGCGTCGAAGGGCGCCGCCCGCTCGTCGAGATAGCCGGGGGCCTTCAGCGTGCGGCACGCGCTGGCGTCGCCCATCACCAGCAGCGCCACCCGCTCGGCACGCGCGGCGATCGCCCTTCCCACTTCAATACACCGCTCGACCGCCAGCGGTTCCCCCACACCGAGTCCCTCGATCGGGGCGCCCGACCATCCGATGCGCTCCAGCAGCCATCCGGCCACGGCGAGCGAGGCCGGAAGCGGCCGCTCCGACTCCGCCGCTGTCTTCTCGTCGCCGCCCTTGCCACTGCCGAGCCGTACGTCGAGATCCACGCCGAAGCCGTGGAAGGAGCCGCGTGTGCCCTCCGGGTGCGTTCCGCGTCCGTTCCGCTCCGCCGGCCCGAGCACCACGAGCAGGTCGGGCCGGGCGGCGGCGAGGACACCGAGCGCGTTCGTGCACGCGGCGCGCGCGGCGTCCATCTCGGGCGCGGCGCCCGCGGCGACCTCCGGCACGAGGAGCGGTGGGCAGGGGCAGACGGCGGCGGCGACAAGCATGGTCGGCAGATTAACCCCGGACACCCGTACACCTGTGACCGAGCCGCACGCCTCGCTCAGGACCGCCGCCCCAGGTCAGTCGCAGCCGCAGCCGCTGCCCGTGGCCACCGGCAGCGGCTCGGGGACGCCGATCTTCGGCAGGCCGAGCATCACGCCGGCCGGCTCGGCCGTCTCGGCGGCGTTGCGCTTCTCCCAGGCATCGCCCGCGCGCGTGGGGCGCACGTCGAGGACAGGGCCCTCGGCGAGGAGGTGGTGCGGAGCGGCGTACGTGATCTCGACGGTGACGACGTCGCCGGGGCGGACCTGCTGGTCGGGCTTGGTGAAGTGGACCAGGCGGTTGTCGGGTGCGCGGCCGGAGAGGCGGTGGGTGGCGCCGTCCTTGCGGCCCTCGCCCTCGGCGACCATCAGCTCCAGGGTGCGGCCGACCTGCTGCTTGTTCTCCGCCCAGGAGATCTCCTCCTGGAGGGCGACGAGACGCTCGTAGCGCGCCTGGACGACCTGCTTGGGGATCTGGTTCTCCATGGTCGCCGCGGGCGTGCCGGGCCGCTTGGAGTACTGGAACGTAAACGCTTGCGCGAAGCGGGCCTCGCGGACGACGTGCAGCGTCTGCTCGAAGTCCTCCTCCGTCTCGCCGGGGAAGCCCACGATGATGTCGGTGGTGATCGCGGCGTGCGGGATGGCGGCGCGGACCTTCTCGATGATCCCCAGGTAGCGCTCCTGGCGGTAGGAGCGGCGCATCGCCTTCAGGACCGTGTCCGAGCCGGACTGCAGCGGCATGTGCAGCTGCGGCATCACGTTCGGCGTCTCGGCCATGGCGGCGATGACGTCGTCGGTGAAGTCGCGCGGGTGCGGGGAGGTGAAGCGGACGCGCTCCAGGCCCTCGATCTTTCCGCAGGCCCGCAGCAGCTTGCTGAAGGCCTCGCGGTCGCCGATGTCGGAGCCGTACGCGTTGACGTTCTGTCCGAGCAGCGTGATCTCGGAGACGCCCTCGGCGACCAGGGCCTCGATCTCGGCGAGGATGTCGCCGGTCCGCCGGTCCTTCTCCTTGCCGCGCAGGGCCGGGACGATACAGAAGGTGCAGGTGTTGTTGCAGCCGACGGAGATCGACACCCAGGCCGCGTACGCGCTCTCGCGCCGGGTCGGCAGCGTCGACGGGAACGCCTCCAGCGACTCGGCGATCTCGACCTGCGCCTCTTCCTGCACACGCGCGCGTTCCAGCAGGACCGGGAGCTTGCCGATGTTGTGCGTGCCGAAGACGACGTCCACCCAGGGCGCCTTCTTCACGATCGTGTCGCGGTCCTTCTGCGCCAGGCAGCCACCGACGGCGATCTGCATGCCGGGCCGCGAGGCCTTCCTCGGGGCGAGGCGGCCGAGGTTGCCGTACAGCCTGTTGTCGGCGTTCTCACGGACGGCGCAGGTGTTGAAGACGACGACGTCCGCGTCGCCGTCGGAGCCCTCGGGGGCGCGCACATAACCGGCCTCTTCGAGCAGCCCGGACAATCGCTCGGAGTCGTGGACGTTCATCTGGCACCCGTAGGTGCGCACTTCGTAGGTCTTCACGTCCACTGCCTGGCTCCGGTCGCTGCTGCTGGTCATTCCTCAAGGGTAGGCGGTCCCGGCAGAACCCTTGGCCCCAGTGCTGAGCCGCCATAAATGAATGGCACACAGCGCGGCACGACGGGATGATCCGGGCATGGCCTTCGCCTCGCCCGAGCCTCAGCCCGCACCCGCACGTCAGCCCGTACTGGTCCGCACGACCGCCGGGACGGTGCGCGGCATCCAGGAGGGCGATGTGGCGGTCTTCCGCGGCATCCCCTTCGCCGAACCGCCGGTCGGCGCCCTCCGATTCGCCGCACCTCAGCCCGCGCGCGGGTGGGACGGAGTGCGGCCCGCCCTGGACTTCGGGCCGCCGCCCCCGCAGGGCATGGACACGACGGCGACGGACTCGCGAGGCGACGACTGGCTGACGATCAACGTCTGGACGCCCGAGCCGGACCCTGGTGCGGGGCGTGCGGTGATGGTGTGGATCTACGGCGGCGCCTATACGTTCGGCACGTCCGGCCTTCCCGAATACGACGGTGCTCGTCTCGCCGAGGACGTCGTCGTGGTGACCTTCAACTACCGAGTCGGCGTCGAGGGTTTCACGCACATCGAGGGCGCACCGGCCAACCGGGGCCTGCTCGACCAGGTCGCGGCCCTGGAGTGGGTGCGCGACAACATCCGGGGCTTCGGCGGCGATCCCGACCGTGTCACCGTCTTCGGCCAGTCGGCGGGCGCCGGTTCCGTGGCAGCGCTGCTGGCCATGCCGCGTGCCGCCGGGCTCTTCCGGAGGGCGGTCGCGCAGAGCGTGCAGGGCACGTTCTTCTCGCCGGAACTCGCCGCCGACATCGGCACCGTATGCGCGTCCGAGCTGGGCCTGCGTCCCACGGTGGCCGAGCTGTCCACGGTGGACCCGCAGCTGCTGGCCGCCGCCGGAGACGCGGTCACCGCCCGGATGCCCGCGTCGGTCGAGCGGTGGGGCCGGGCCGCGTACCGGTCGATCATGTACGCGCCCGTCGTCGACGGCGACGTCCTTCCCGTGAAGCCCTGGCAGGCCCTGTCCGACGGCGCGGGCCGGGGCATCGACCTCCTCGTCGGGCACGCGCGCGATGAGCAGCGTTTGCTCAGCCTGCTCGACGGAACGCTCGGTCAGGTCACGGAGGAGCTGGCCGAGACGGCGCTGCGCATCCTCGCCCCGGGTCCGGACGGCGCTCGTCGCTTCCGTGACGGCTTCCCCGACGCAGGCCCCGGTGCATGGCACGAACTGGTCCTCTCGGACTGGCTGTTCCGCATGCCGAGCCTCCGCCTCGCCCACGAGCAGCGGGCCGCGGGCGGCCGGGCGTACGTCTACGAGCTGACCTGGCCCGCCCCGGGCATGGGCGGCGTCCTCGGCGCCTGCCACGGCCTGGACGTACCGCTCGTCTTCGGGAACCTGGACCGCGGGCAGCCGGCCATGCTGCTCGGCGACGGCCCGTCCCCCGAGGCTGAGGCGCTCTCCGCACGCATGCGTGCCGCGTGGACGCGGTTCGCCGTCGAAGGCGACCCCGGCTGGCCCGCGTACGACATGGAGCAGCGCCTGGTGCAGCTCTACGACACCCGGCCGACCGTCACCCGGTACCCGGAAGAGACCTCACGCCTCCTCTGGCAGCACCACGCCTTCGACCCGCTGCCGCTGCTCAGCGCACCTTCCGGCAGTACAGCGCGTCCGGCGTTCGCGCGGACCCCACCCGGCCGGTGAACGCGATCCCGGCCGCGTACTCGTCGTCCGCGCACTGCCCCTTGTAGTGGCCCTGGGCGAAATCGCCGCCCTTGGGGGCGGGTCCCCGGTTGTCGCCCCGGTCGAACCAGACCGTACGACCGCTTGTGCTCGGGACCGAGCCGGCCGCGCACAGGGCGGAGGACACGGCCGCCCCGCGCGCGCTGTACCCGATCAGGAAGTCGCCGTCGGCGCACTGGAGCTTGGTGTAGCCGGAGGCCCAGTCGTTGCCCGGCGCCACATGCCGTTCATCGACGACCAGCTCATGACCGGACGCACCCCACGAGGAACCGATGTCCGAGCACAGGCCCCGGTTGCCGGTGTGGGCGATGCCGAGCAGCCGCTGTCCGTCAGGGCAGACCGCCTTGCGGGCACCGGAGTCGAAGTCGGGCAGCGCCCGCATCCGCCGGGACTGTACGAAGTCGCCGTGGTCGGGGCTGAGCATCGACCACTCCGCGACCGGCGCGACGTGGCCCGTACGCCCTTGGGCCTGGACGAGCCGGGTCCAGGCCGCCGCACGCCAGTCGTCACCGTCGTACACGCCCATCCGGTGGCCCGCCGCGTCCCAGTGCAGCAGGGCCCAGCCGTTGCCCTTGCGGTCCTCGTGCCAGCCGACGAGCGGCCAGTAGGCGAAGTCGGCGTCGGTACGGATGAGTTGGCCGACGAAATTCTCGAACCAGGCGCGCTGCTCGGCGCCCGTCTCGCCACGGCCTCCGATGCCGAACTCGCTGATCCAGAGCGGTGCGGTGAAGTGCCGGTCCTGTTCGGCGGTGACGAAGAAGGCCTGGCGGTTCAGCACGTCGATCAACTCGGTGGGACTGAAGTCCCGGTAGCGCGGGTCGCTGGTCTCGCCCGTCCCGGTCGCCCCGCTGTGGTTCGGGCCCGTGTAGTCGTAGAAGTGGGCGGAGTATACGAGCTTTCCGGAGTCGACAAGGGTGTGCGAGAGGCGGCGTACGGGCTCCAGGGTGGGGCGTTCGTGCGCGAAGCCGTCGACGGGGATGCCGGTCCAGTTGATGCCCTCGACGATGATCAACAGGTCAGGGTTGGCCTCCGTCAGGATGCGGTCGCCGACGCGCTGGGAGGCGGCGAACCAGTCGTGGTCGTCGCCGAGGCCCCAGTTGGGGTCGTCCCAGATGTTGCGACGGACCTCGTTGTAGAGGTCGGCGCCGACGACACGATCGTTGTCCCGGTAGCGACGGGCCATGAACAGCCAGTCGCTCTCCCACGTACCGGCGGACTGGCTCGCGTTCCAGCGTTCGTTGCCGTCGACTCCGCAGCACCAACGGGTGGTGTTGGTGTGGTTGTTGAGGATCACGGCGAGTCCGGCGCCGGTGAGTTCGCGCACCACGACGTCGTACACCTGGAGCGGTGTCTTTCCGCGCAGGGACGGATTGGCCGCGACGGCGTCGTCCGTGACGGGAACGCTGTCGTGGACCATCTCGTTGGAGAAGGGGAGGCGGATGCTGTTGATTCCGATCTCCTGGAAACCGGCGATGATCTCGGCCATGGGGGCGCGGTCGAGGCCTAGCGGGATCCGGCCGGAGTTCTCGCCGGCGTGGTGGTTGGCGTCGTCCGCCGTGCTGCCCGAGCCGTTCCAAGTGCCGCTGGCGCCGTGCCAGTTGCCGGAGCGCAGCTTGAAGCGGTCGCCGTCGGCGTCGACGATCCAGCGGCCGCGGGTGCTGAGCGGACCCGTCCAGTCCGCCTCGGCCGCCTGCGCGGGGACGGACGTCAGAGGCACCAGGAGGAGTACGGCGACCAGTGCCGCCCTGAGGAAGCGCATCCACATTGTCATGGCAGCGTCATGATGACGCGGTGCCCGGACTTAGTCCATACCTGAGCCGTCAAGGCTCGATGAGCCCCGCCCGTATCGCATACCGCGTCAGTTCCAGCCGGTCCCGCATCCCCAGCTTCTGCAGCAGATTGGCCCGGTGCCGCTCGACCGTCTTCGCGCTGATGAAGAGGAGTTCGCCGATCTCCTTGGAGGTGTGCCCCTCCGCGACCAGCTTCAGGATCTCCTCCTCGCGGTCGGTGACGGCCCGCGCGGGCAGGTCGTCGCCCCGGTGCAGACGGTCCAGGTAGGAGCGGACGAGGGCCCGTTCCGCGCCCGGGTAGACGAACGGCTCGTCCCGCATCGCCGCCCGGCACGCCTCGACCAGGTCCCGGTCGGCGACGGACTTCAGGACATAGCCGCTGGCCCCCGCCTTGAGGGCCTCGAAGAAGTACTGCTCGCTGTCGTACATCGTGAGGATGAGGATCCGCAGCCCCGGCATGCGGCGCGAGAGTTCGCGGGCCGCCTGCAGGCCGGTCATCCGGGGCATGGCGATGTCCAGGACGGCCAGATCCACCTCGGTGTCACGGGCCCGCGCGACCGCCTCGGCACCGTCGCCGGCCTCCGCCACGACCGTCAGATCGTCCTCGCCGTCGAGGATCAGCCGCACACCACGGCGTACGAGCGTGTGGTCGTCGGCGAGCAGGACGCGGATGCCGTGTTCCGACGCGGGGATGCCGTGTCCCGATGCAGGGATGCCGTGATCCGGTCCGGACATCAGCGGCCTCCGGCTGGTATGCACAGGCGTACGTCCGTCCCGCGGCCCTCGGACCCCGGCCGCACGGCGAAGTCCGCGCCGATCAGCAGCGCCCGTTCGCGCATGCCTCCGATCCCGGCGCCCTCCGCCGCCGTACCGACGCCCTTGCCGTTGTCGCCCACGACGAGTTCGACGCCGTCCGCGATCCGCCGGAACCGGATCTCGGCGCGATCGGCTCCGGCGTGCCGGGCGGTGTTGGTGAGGGCCTCCTGGGCGACGCGGTAAACGACGAGTTCCGCCTCCTCGGGCAGCGCGGGCAGGTCGCCGGGGATGTGGTGGCGCACCGCGAGACCGTGCGCGGTGAACTCCGTCGCCAGCGAGCGCAGGGCACTGGCCAGGCCCAGCTCCTCCAGCACGCCCGGGCGCAGCCGGCGGGCTATGCGGCGGATCTCGTCGAGGCCGGCGCGAGTGGCCTCCTGGGCCTGGCCGACCTCCGCGCGCAGGTCCTCGGGGGCGCGGTCGGCGACGCGTTTGAGCTGGAGGAGGACGGCGGTCAGGGTCTGGCCTACCTCGTCGTGGAGTTCCCGGGCGATGCGGTGGCGTTCCCGTTCCTGCGCGGACAGCGCACGGGCGGCACCGGCGGCGCGCTCGGCCTCCAGACGGTCGAGCATCGTGTTGTACGTCGTGATGAGCTCGGCCGTCTCCGCCGGACCGGCGACCACGGCGCGGGCGCCCGGGCGCAGCAGGTCGGCGGTGGCCATGGCCCGGCCGAGGCGCTGGAGCGGGGCCAGCCCGACACGCAGGACGACGGCGTTGGCGGCCAGCAGCACGGCCAGTCCGGCGGCGACGACGAGGGCCTCGGCGGGCTGGACGGGGGTCGAGACGGTGACCGGGCCCAGCAGCAGGGCGGCGGCCACGATCAGGCCGGCGGCGTTGAGCGAGAAGATCCGCCAGAACAGCGACACGTTCCCGGCTCCACTCCGTCCGATCCGTCGGCACTTCTGCGCCCGTACCAGACTCGCCGACCGCCCGCGGCCACGTATATCCGTCACAACACCCATGTCGCCACCGTATGCGCGAGTGACAGCATGGCGGCGTCGGCCTGAAGCCGATCAAGCCGGCCGGCACCGGGACAAGAGAAAGAGCCGGGACGAGAAAACCCGGACGAGAGGACCCGGACGACAGAACCGGGACGAGAGAAAGAGAAGAAACGTGTCCGCTCCACGCCTGAGGGCCACGCCGCTGCCGGGCATCGGGGTCCAGTACGACCTGATGACGCGAGAGAACCGCCATCTGTCGGTGGTGGCACACCGCGACGGCGCCCGCACGGTGAGCGTGTACCGGGCCGACGACCCCGACTCCTGCGCCCAGTCGCTACGGCTGACCGGCGCCGAGGCGGGCTCGCTGATCGATGCGCTCAAGCCGTCCCACCACAGTGCGAGCCTGCTGTACACCTCGGACCTGGGGCTGGTCGCCGAGCGCGTCGAGGTGGCCGCCACCTCACGCTGGAACGGGCGGGTGCTGGGCGAGACCCGGATGCGGACCGAGACGGGCGCGTCCGTCGTGGCGGTGCTGCGGCGGGCCGAGGCGATCCCGTCCCCGGCACCGGACTTCCGGCTCGTGGGCGGTGACACGCTCATCGTCGTCGGCACCCGCGAAGGCGTCGACGCGGCCGCGGCGATACTCGGGCGGGAGTGAACGGGTGCATTCCGCGGTCCTGCTCATCGAGTTCGGTTCCATCATCCTCGGCCTCGGCCTGCTCGGCCGGTTCGCCGCCCGCTTCCGGCTCTCGCCCATCCCGCTGTACCTGCTCGCCGGGCTCGCCTTCGGCGAGGGCGGGCTGCTGCCGCTCGGCGCGAGCGAGGAGTTCATCGCCACCGGTGCGGAAATCGGCGTCATTCTGCTGCTGTTGATGCTCGGCTTGGAGTACACGGCCGGCGATCTGGTCACCAACCTCAAGTCCCACTACCCCGCCGGGCTGGTCGATGGCGCCCTCAACGCCCTGCCGGGTGCCCTGGCCGCGCTGCTGCTGGGCTGGGGGCCGGTGGCCGCCGTCGTGCTGGCCGGTGTCACCTGGATCTCGTCGTCCGGGGTGATCGCGAAGGTGCTCGGCGATCTGGGCCGGGTCGGCAACCGAGAGACCCCGGTCATCCTGAGCGTGCTGGTCCTGGAGGACCTGGCGATGGCGGTGTACCTGCCCATCGTCACCGCGCTGGTGGCCGGGGCCGGGCTGCTGGCGGGCAGCGTGACGCTGGCGATCGCGTTGGGCGCGGCCGGGCTGGTGCTGTTCGTGGCGGTGCGATACGGGCGGGTGATCTCCCGGTTCGTGTCGAGCGACGACCCGGAGAAGCTGCTGCTGGTGGTGCTCGGGCTGACGATCCTGGTCGCGGGCGTGGCGCAGCAGCTCCAGGTCTCCGCGGCCGTGGGCGCGTTCCTGGTCGGCATCGCGCTGTCCGGGGAGGTCGCGGAGGGCGCCCACACCCTGCTGAGCCCGTTGCGTGACCTGTTCGCCGCCGTCTTCTTCGTCTTCTTCGGACTGCATACGGACCCCGCCAGCATCCCGCCCGTCCTGCTCCCCGCCCTCGCGCTCGCCCTCGTCACCGCCGCGACGAAGATCGCCACCGGCTACTGGGCGGCCCGCCGCGCCGGCATCTCCGTCAAGGGCCGCTGGCGCACGGGGGGCGCCCTGGTGGCCCGCGGCGAGTTCTCGATCGTCATCGCCGGGCTGGCCGTCAGCGCGGGCATCGAGCCGTCCCTGGGCCCACTGGCGACGGCGTACGTCCTGATCCTCGTCGTCCTCGGACCGCTGACCGCGCGCTACACCGAGCCGGTGGCCATGTGGTGGGGCGGCCGTCGGAGCAAGCGCCGGGACGCGCGGGAGAGTCCGCCCAGGGCGACGGAATCGCCGGAGGTGCCCCCTGCGGCGAATGCCTTGGATACGGGGACGGGTCGCTGAGGGGTTGGGGCCGGGGTTCGTCGGGGCCGCAGTACACAGCGGCGCGCCCCCACCGTCACGCCGCGCCGGGTGCCCACCCCTGGCGGCGCAGTACCCCCGACACGTCCGGTGCCTCGTAGTGCTCGCCCTTGAGGACCTTGCCGTCCGATCTGCGGGCGACGTGGCCTTCGGGGCCCAGCTTGCTCATGTTGGAGCGGTGGATCTCGGCGATCACCGCGTCGAGGTCGAACCCATGGACGAGCGCCGTGCCGTACGCCACGTAGACCACGTCCGCCAGCTCGTGCGCGAGCCGGTCGAGCGGGCCGGTGACCGAGACCTCGGCGACTTCGGCAGCCTCCTCGGCGAGCAACTCGCCCCGATGCGCAGCCAGTTCGGGAGACACGTCAGTCGGGGTGCTGCGGACGTCCAGCCCGACGGCGCGATGGAAGGCACGGACCAGGTGGGCGGGCGAAGAGCTCATGCGGGGAACTCTAGCGACCGCCACTGACAGTCCCTGGGGGCGGCGCCGTCGCCCCATCTGTGACCCCGGCGCTGGTCAGCACCGCGTCCGTGCTGGCAGGATCGCCCGCATGTCCCAGGTCTTCCCCCGTATCGGCAGGCGCCGGGCCCTGCAGGGCTCGGCTGCCGGGTTTGTCGTGTTCGGGTTGCTGCTGTGGTGGCTGCTGCCGCTCGGTGAGGATCCGCCCGGTGGGACGATCACGTTCAGCACCGGGACGCCTGCGGGCGTCTACCAGAGGTACGGCAAGCTGCTGCGCAAAGAGCTGAACAAGGACATGCCGAACCTGAACGTGCGGCTCACCACCAGCGACGGCTCGCAGGAGAACGTCGCGCGCGTGGCGACCGGGAAGGCGGACTTCACGATCGCGGCGGCCGACGCCGTGGAGACGTACGACCTGGCCGGCAGGCCCGGCGCCGACCGGCTGCGCGGTGTCGCGCGGCTGTACGACGACTACGTGCAGCTCGTCGCCCGTCCGGGCTCGGGCATCGACTCGGTGGCGGACCTGCGGGGCAAGCGGGTGGCCATAGGGCCGGCTCACTCAGGCGTACGGCTGATCTCCAACCGCGTGCTCGAGGCGGCCGGCATCGACCCGGAGAAAGGCATCACGCCGCTCTCCGACGGCATCGACACCGGGCCCGCCCGGCTCAAGAAGGGCGAGATCGACGCGTTCTTCTGGTCCGGTGGGCTGCCGACGGAGGGCCTGCTGAAGCTTGCCGACCGCCTCGCCTACCGGTTCGTGCCGATCGACGCCGACCTCGTCGCCAAGGTGCACGCCAAGGGCGGCGCCACCCGGTACTACCGCGCCACCGAGATGCCCGAGTCGGCCTACCCCAGCATCCAGAAGGGCAACGCCGTGCCGACGATGGCCGTGTCCAACCTGCTGATCACCCGGGCCGACATGGATCCCCGGCTCACCGACTGGCTGACCCGCACCGTGATCAACAGCCGTGACGGCATCGGCAACCACGTCCACTCGGCCCAGCTGGTCGACGTACGCACCGCGATCTATACGGACCCGCTGGCACTGCATGATGGCGCGCGGCGCTACTACCAGTCCGTCAAGCCGTAGTCCCACCATCGGCAGGACCCGCTAGGACACCGGCTCCGACCTCGGCACCGTCACCGTCGCCGTCAGCCCCTGCGGCTGGTGATGGCCGAACGAGAGCGAGCCGCCGGCCGCCCCCAGCAGCGCACGCGTGATGGACAGGCCGAGGCCGGAGCCCTTGATGTTCTGGTGACGGCCACTGCGCCAGAAGCGGTCGCCTATACGGGCCAGCTCCTCGTCGGTGAGGCCGGGGCCGTTGTCGGTGACCACGACGGTCGCCGTGTCGCCGTTGGCCGTGACGGTCACCTCCACCCGCTCTTCCTTCGGCGTGAACTTCACCGCGTTGTCGATCACCGCGTCCAGCGCGCTGGACAGGGTGACGGGGTCGACCCAGGCCGTGGTGGGCGGGCAATCCCCCACCAGCCGTACGCCCTTCGCCTCGGCGGTCGGCGACCAGGCCGCGACGCGCTCGGCGGTCAGCTCGCCGATGTCGGTGAGCCTGAGGTCCGCCTCCACGTGCTCGGCCAGGGCGAGGTCGAGCAGGTCGTCCAGGACCTGGGCCAGCCGCTTGCCCTCGGCCTGGACGGAGGCGATCTCCTCATTGCCCTCGGGCAGCTCGAAGGCGAGGAGCTCGATACGCAGCAGCAGCGCCGCGAGCGGATTGCGCAACTGGTGCGAGGCGTCGGCGACGAAGGCGCGCTGCTGCTCCAGGACGCCCTCGACGTTGTCCGCCATCTCGTTGAACGACCGGGCCAGCCTGCGGAGTTCCGGCGGCCCGCCCGCCACCGCGACCCGGGATTTCAGGCTGCCGCTCGCGATCGCGTGGGTGGTGGAGTCCAGGACCCGTACCGGCCGGAGCACCCAGCCGGTGAGTCGTAGTGCCGCGCCGACCGCCAGCAGCATCGCGGCGCTCTCGCCCGCGCCGATGATCAGCCAGCCGTGCAGGATCCGTGAACGCATCTGCCCGGTGGGCGAGTCGGTGACGACGACGGCGACGACGTCACCGTCCCTGATCACCGGGGACGCGACGACCAGCCGGTTGCGCTGCCAGGGCCACACCTGCCGCGGGTCGTGACTGCGGCGGCTGAGCAGCGCCTCACCGAAGGCGTCACGTACCTCGCCCTTCTCCGGCTGATCCCAACTAGTCGGCGCACTGGCCATGGGGGTGCCGTTGCGGTAGAAGACACCGGCACGAATGTCGTAGACCTCGTAGTAGCTGAGCAGCTCACGCTTGAGGACCTCCCGGCGCTCGTCGACGACCGTGGTGCCGGTCCGCCCGCTGGGCGCGTCGGTGACGAACTGGGCGAGGGCGGCGAAGCGTGCCGTGTCGTCGATCCGGTCCACGACCACCTTCTGCTGCTGGGCTCCGGCCACGCTGACGGCGAGCGGGAAGCCGAGGGCGAGCAGGACGGCCGCCATCAGGACGATGAGCAGCGGGAGGAGACGAGTGCGCACCCTTGCCCGCTACGAGGTGGGGGCGACGAGCCGGTAGCCGACGCCGCGCACGGTCTCGATCAGGGCCGGCATGCGCAGCTTGGCGCGCAGGGACGCGACATGCACCTCCAGGGTGCGCCCGGTCCCCTCCCAGCTGGTGCGCCACACCTCGCTGATGATCTGCTCGCGCCGGAAGACCACGCCGGGGCGCTGGGCCAGCAGGGCGAGGAGGTCGAACTCCTTGCGGGTCAGTTGGACAACCGAACCGTCCACACTGACCCGTCGCGTGGGCAGGTCGATGTGCATGGAGCCCAGCTTCAGCACGCTCTCACCGCCGGCGGCGGCGTCCTCGTGGACGGTGCGCCGGCTGACGGCGTGGATACGGGCGAGCAGTTCTCCGGTGTCGTACGGCTTCACCACGTAGTCGTCGGCGCCCAGGTTGAGGCCGTGGATCCGGGAGCGGACGTCGGAGCGCGCGGTGACCATGATCACCGGGATGCTGGTGCGCTTGCGGATCTTGCCGCACACCTCATAGCCGTCCTGGTCGGGCAGGCCCAGATCGAGCAGTACGACACCGAAACCCGCGCCCTCGGGAACGAGCGCCTGGAGAGCCTCCTCGCCGCTGCGGGCGTGCGTCACGTCGAAGCCGTGCCTGGCCAGGACCGCGGACAGAGCGGCGGCGACGTGGTTGTCGTCCTCGACGAGGAGCAGTCTCATTCCCGGCTCCCTTCAGTTCATCGGCCGTACGGTGACGGTGGGTAGAAAAACGCGGGCACGCGCGCGTGCGCACGTTGCAGTCACGCTGATGGATGAGGACGGCGTCAAGAGGGTTCCGGTTGCGCGGCGCATCCGTTACCCGGAAGCAACCCGCCCAGGTCACAACTGCTACGACAGGTGTCCGATTGCTATCGGATCGTGATGCTCAGATTCCCCTCAGATGTAGAGACGCAGGTCGCGTAGGGTTATTACTGTCCTCCGGAAACCGAGGAGGACGGAGCCTGAGTGCGATGACCAAAGTATCGGTGGCCAAGGAAGATGTGGCCGCAACCGGCGACCTGGTCGTCCTGAAGAGCGTCAACAAGCATTTCGGCGCGTTGCACGTACTCCAGGACATCGACCTGACGATCGCCCGCGGCGAAGTCGTCGTGGTCATCGGGCCCTCCGGGTCCGGGAAGTCCACCCTGTGCCGCGCCATCAACCGCCTCGAGACGATCGACTCCGGCGCGATCGCCATCGACGGCAAGCCGCTGCCCGCGGAGGGCAAGGAGCTCGCCCGACTGCGCGCCGACGTCGGAATGGTCTTCCAGTCCTTCAACCTCTTCGCGCACAAGACCGTGCTCGAGAACGTGATGCTGGGCCAGATCAAGGTCCGCAAGGCGGACAAGAAGAAGGCCGAGGAGAAGGCCCGCGCACTGCTCGACCGGGTCGGGGTGGCCAACCAGGCCGACAAGTACCCCGCGCAGCTCTCCGGCGGCCAGCAACAGCGTGTCGCCATCGCACGCGCCCTCGCCATGGACCCCAAGGTCATGCTCTTCGACGAGCCGACATCGGCTCTCGACCCGGAGATGATCAACGAGGTCCTCGAGGTCATGCAGCAGCTCGCCCGCGACGGCATGACCATGATCGTCGTCACTCATGAAATGGGCTTCGCCCGTTCGGCCGCCAACCGGGTGGTCTTCATGTCCGACGGCAAGATCGTCGAAGAAGCTGTGCCGGACCAGTTCTTCAGCAACCCCCGCAGCGACCGTGCCAAGGACTTCCTGTCGAAGATCCTCCACCACTGACCCCCACCCGTCGCGCCCGCGCGACGAGCTGCGTCACCCGCACCAAACGGCATTCTCCTCATCACACCAAGGGATGTTCACCATGAAGCTCCGCAAGGTCACCGCAGCGGCCGCGGCTGCGCTCGTCCTCTCCCTGACCGCGACGGCCTGTGGGGGCGACGACAAGGACAGCGATGCCGGATCGGGCGCCACCGACGGCGGCGGCGGCACGATCAAGGTCGGCATCAAGTACGACCAGCCGGGTCTCGGCCTGAAGGAAGCCGGCGGCGAATTCTCCGGCTTCGACGTCGACGTGGCCACGTACGTGGCGAAGGAACTCGGCTACGCGCCCGACAAGATCGAGTTCGTCGAGACCAAGAGCGCCGACCGTGAGACCGCGCTGGACCGCGGCGACGTGAAGTTCATCGCGGCCACCTACTCGATCACTGACGAGCGCAAGCAGAAGGTCGACTTCGCCGGCCCCTACCTGCTGGCCCACCAGGACCTGCTGATCAAGTCCGACTCGGACATCACCGAGGCCACCGATCTCAACGGCAAGAAGCTGTGCTCGGTGACCGGCTCGACCTCGGCGCAGAACGTCAAGGACGAGATCGCCCCGAAGGCCCAGCTGCGCTCGTACGGCACCTACTCGGAGTGCATCGCCGGTCTGCAGAGCGGCGCTGTGGACGCGGTGACCACCGACGACTCGATCCTCGCGGGCTTCGCGGCGCAGGAGCAGTACAAGGGCCAGTTCAAGCTGACCGGCCTGAAGCTCAGCAACGAGAACTACGGCATCGGCGTCAAGAAGGGCGACACCGAGACCGTGAACAAGATCAACGCCGCCCTCGAGAAGATGGTCAGCGACGGCGCCTGGGAGACCGCGGTCAAGGAGAACTTCGGCCCGGCGAACTACAAGAACGAGCCCGCCCCGAAGATCGGCGACATCAAGAGCTGAAGCAGCGCCTGACAGGTGCGCCGCCCGGCGGGGCGGCGCACCCGGGCATCTCTACACCCGGAAGCGCGGGAGATCGTGTTCGATTTTCTTGAAGGTTACGACGTCCTAGGGGCGTTCTGGACGACGGTGCAACTCACCGTCCTCTCCGCCATCGGCTCGCTGATCTGGGGCACTGTGCTGGCCGCCATGCGGGTCAGCCCCGTCCCGCTCATGCGCGGATTCGGCACCGCGTACGTGAACATCGTCCGGAACATCCCGCTGACGGTCATCATCGTCTTCGCCTCACTCGGCCTTGCCGACATCTTCAGGGTGACGCTGGGCGCCGCCGACGACTTCGAAGCCCTGAGCTTCCGGCTGTCGGTCCTCGGTTTCGTCGCCTACACCGCGGCCTTCGTCTGCGAGGCGATCCGCTCGGGCATCAACACCGTGCCCGTCGGACAGGCCGAGGCGGCCCGTGCCATCGGGCTGAGCTTCAGCCAGATCCTCTGGTTCATCGTGCTGCCCCAGGCCTTCCGTTCGGTGATCGGCCCGCTGGCCAACGTGCTGATCGCGCTGACCAAGAACACCACCGTGGCAGCCTCGATCGGTGTGGCGGAGGCCGCCCTGCTGATGAAGGAAATGATCGAGAACGAGGCGCAGGTCGTACTCATCGGCGTCGTCTTCGCGTTCGGATTCGTGGTTCTGACCCTGCCCACCGGCCTCTTCTTCGGCTGGCTGAGCAAGCGACTGGCGGTGAAGCGATGACCTCGGTCCTCTACGACGCTCCAGGCCCCCGGGCCAAGCGGCGCAACATCATTCTCTCGGTGGTGTTCTTCGTCCTCCTCGCCCTGCTCGTGTGGTGGATCTACAAGACGATGGACGACAAGGGCCAGCTGGAGTGGGCCCTGTGGGAGCCGTTCACCGAGTCCGAAGCCTGGACGACGTATCTGCTGCCCGGCCTCGCAAACACCCTGAAGGCAGCGGCGCTCTCCATGATCATCGCCCTCCCGCTGGGCGCGATCTTCGGCATCGCCCGCCTGTCCGACCACCGGTGGGTACGGATCCCGGCCGGTGCGGTGGTCGAGTTCTTCCGGGCGATCCCGGTGCTGCTGCTGATGCTGTTCGCCAACCAGTTCTACTCCAGCTACACGGACGTCAGCACCGAAGACCGTCCGCTGTACGCGGTCGTCACGGGCCTGGTGCTCTACAACGCCTCGGTCCTCGCCGAGATCGTCAAAGCCGGCATCCTCTCCCTGCCCAAGGGGCAGACGGAGGCGGCCCAGGCGATCGGACTGCGCAAGGGCCAGACGATGACCAGCGTCCTGCTGCCGCAGGCCGTCACCGCGATGCTGCCGGCCATCGTCAGCCAGCTGGTGGTCATCGTGAAGGACACCGCACTGGGTGGCGTGATGATCGGCTTCACCGAGCTGCTCAACTCGCGCGGCACACTCGCGGCGTTCTACGCCACCGTCATCCCGAGCTTCATCGTGGTGGCGGCCATCTACATCGTCCTGAACTTCATCCTCACGAGCTTCGCGGGCTGGCTGGAGCAGAGGCTGCGGCGCAGCAAGCGGAGCACGGGCGCGGTGCTCGGCAAGGACGACGTGGAGGAGCTCAACGCGGCGGAGGTCGGCGGCTCCTACGGGACCGGCGCCGGCGGCAGCTTCGGAGGAGCCGGCGGCATCTGATCAACCGTCAAGTGGCACGACCGCACGGAGGGCAGTGGCATGATCGCCACTGCCCTCCGTCACTTGACGCAAGCACCAGCAATAGGTTGCATACGTTCTGTGATCGTGCACCCTGCTCCAACTTCCTGTTCACCCACGTCCCTGAGGACGCCACTGCGGGCAGGGGGCGCCGCGTCGTGGACCCGGTGATCATCGTCGGGGCGGGGCCCGTCGGGCTCACGCTCGCGCTCGCGTTGGCGCGTCAGGAAGTGCCGTCGGTGGTCCTGGACGAGGGCCCGGGCAAGGACGAGCCGCGTCCCGCACGCACGGTCGTGCTGCGCGAGGACACCGCCGCCCTCGTGGAGCGCCTCACCGGCGTCCCGTCGGCCGAGGCGGGCTGCCGCTGGGCCGGATGGCGGTCGATGCGCCGCAAGCAGGTGATGCGCGCGGTCACTTTCGACGAGACCGAGACCGAGCCAGGGCTGGCCGCCCCGCTGCACATCGCACAGCACGTGCTGACGTCCTCCCTGCGCGCGGCCGTCACCGGCGAACGGCTGGTCGACATCGCGACGGACAGCCGCCTCGACACCATCGAGCAGGAACCTTCAGGCGTCACGGCCCACACCCGCGGCCCCAAGGGAACGTGGTGGCGCGGCAGTTTCCTGGTCGGCTGCGACGGCCCGCGCTCGACCGTGCGCAAGCTCCAGGACATCCGCTTCCCCGGCCGTACGGCGGTGGAGCGACACGCCGTGGCCGCGCTGCGGGCGGAACTTCCGTGGCCCGACGAAGCGTTGCTCCATCGGATGCCGCCGTGGCGGACGTCGGGACCCTCGGGCGGGGAGGTGACCGGGCGCCCGCTGCCGGACGGCGTCTGGCGGCTGGACTGGCTGCTGCCGCCCGGCAAGGACCTGGTCACGCCGGAGCTGCTGGTGGCCCGCGTCCGGGAGACGCTCGCGGGCTGGACAGGCGGCTCGACACCGCCGTACGAGCTGCTGGACACCGGAGTCCACATCGTCCATCACCGCCTGGCCCGGCGGTGGCGGGTGGGCCGGGTCTTCCTCGCGGGGGACGCCGCCCATCTGCTCGGCGCGCTGGGCACGCAGGGGCTGGACGAGGGGCTGAGGGACGCCGACAACCTCGCCTGGAAGCTGGCGCTGGCCTGGCACCACGGGCCGCACGAGGCACTGCTCGACAGCTACCAGGCCGAGCGGCGCGGCATCGTCGCCGCCCGGCTGCGCGCCGCCGACCAGGCCCTGCCCCTGGTGCGCGGGGGCGGAGGGCTGCGGTCGTACGTCCCCGGATCGGCCCGGGGCCATGACGGCCTGCTCACCGACGGCCACCTGGGGCAGGGAGCACTGGGCGCGACGGGGGCATACGACCGTTCACCGCTCGCGCCCGGGCCCCTCGAGGGCGAGACCGTCGTGGACACACTGCCCGGCGCACAGGTCACCGACGTGCGGGTCACCGCGGAGGACGGCTCCTTCGTGCGGCTGCGGGACCGGCTCGGCCGTGGCGCGCTGCTCGTCGTGCTGGTCGCGCCGGGCACGGGCGTGTGGGAGCGGCGGCACTGGGTGACCGCCGGGATCATGCCCCGGCTGGCTGCGGCGGTGACGGCGCTGCCACACCCAGCCGAGCTGCTGGTTACCGAGAGCTACCCGGGGGCGGCCGCGCACACGGTGCTGCTGGTGCGGCCCGACGGACACCTGGTCACCGCGCTGAACGGCGTGCGCCCGGCCGACCTGTACACAGCGGCCGAGGCGACACTGGGCGGGCCGGTGCGGGCGAGGGCGGGGGCAGAGGCAGAAGCGGAGGCCACGGCGGGGTCGCGCTGAGCGGCACCCGTCGTCATCCGATCCGGTCCATATAGTGACCGTGAGTTGACCGGTCCACGCCGACATGGTGTACTCCGCAGCGTGATCGACACGTGTGTGCACCTGTGGCGGAGGGTCCATATGGACCTCGTCCGCTTTGCGGGCTGCATGTGTACCCGGTCCTGCTGAATTCGCATCCCTCTTCACCTGCGCGCGCCGCCGAAGTGCAGCCGCGCGCTCCCGCGAACGCTCATCAGGACGGTGTACGTGTCTGTCTCCCCCTCTCTCTCCAGCTCTGTCCCTGCCTCGGCGCCGACTGCGCCCACCCAGGCGGACCTTCTCGATTTCGTACGACGCACAGCCGCCGACGCCGCGTTGATCGCCTCTCTTCCACTCGACCCCGAAGGCCGCACCTGGGTGCGTCTGGAGGGGCCCGGCGGCAGTGAGGCCTGGCTGATCGGCTGGCCACCCGGCACAGGCACCGGCTGGCACGACCACGCCGACTCGGTCGGTGCCTTCCTGACCGCCGCCGGCGAGCTCAAGGAGCACTCGCTGGCCGCCCGGCTCCCCACCGATGGCTGGAAGACCCTGGAACTCAGCGAGGACGTGGACCGGGAGCGCCGACTGCCGGCCGGCCAGGGCCGCTCCTTCGGCCACCACCACGTCCACGAAGTCCTCAACGAGTCGCCGGACCGGCACGCCATCTCCGTCCACGCCTACTACCCGCCCCTGCCACAGATTCGCCGCTACAGCCGCACCGGGCCGATCCTGCGCCTGGAGCAGGTCGAGCGCCCGGAGGACTGGCAGTGAGCGGCGGCAGCAGTGCGAGCGAACGGCCGGTCGGCATCGAAGAGTTGCTGCAGCGGGTCCGCGAGAGCTACGACCGCATCGAGCCGCAGGACGCCTACGACGCCGTCCAGGCCGGTGCGGCGCTGCTGGTGGACATCCGGTACGCGGCCCTGCGCGAGCGGGACGGTCTGATTCCGGGCGCCCTGGTCGTCGAGCGCAACGAACTGGAGTGGCGCCTCGATCCCCAGGGCAGCCACCGGGCACCCGAGGCCACGAGCCATGACCTGCGCGTGGTCGTGGTGTGCAACGAGGGATACGCCTCCAGTCTGGCGGTCGCATCCCTGCATCAGCTGGGCTTGCGGCGGGCCACTGATCTGGTGGGCGGCTTCCAGGCTTGGCGGGACGCGGGGCTTCCGGTGACGTCGGGGCAGGGTTGAGCGACATGTGAGGCCGTCCATCACGCGGAACCGCTGGGCGAGTTGGTACGGCATGTGCGGCCTTGGACACGATGGGCGCCCCCGCGCGTCCACCGTGTCCGGGGCCGACGTGCCGGGAGCCCTCCCCCGCGGAGAGCCCACTTCAGAACCCGACGTCTTCAGAGCCCGTTCGTCTTGAGAACGCGTTCGTCTTGAGAACCCGTCGTCTTCAGAACCCCTCCTCCCCGAGGAACTCCGTGTCCTCGCCCTCCTCTTCGAGCGCCTGCCGGACCACCCGTAGGGCCATGCCCTCGGGGTAGCCCTTGCGGGCGAGCATGCCCGCGAGGCGGCGGAGTCGCTTGTCGCGGTCGAGACCGCGGGTGGCGCGCAGTTTGCGGGCGACGAGTTCGCGTGCGGTCGCTTCTTCCTGCTCGGAGTCGAGCTGCGACACGGCCGCGTCGATCAGTGTGGAGTCGACGCCCTTGGTCCGCAGCTCCTGGGCGAGAGCACGCCGGGCCAGGCCCCTGCCGTGGTGCCGGGACTCCACCCAGGCGTCCGCGAACGCACTGTCGTTGATCAGCCCGACCTCCTCGAACCGCGACAGCACCTCCTCGGCGGCGTCGTCGGGAATCTCGCGCTTGCGCAGGGCGTCCGCGAGTTGCTTTCGCGTGCGCGGGGTCCCGGTGAGCAGGCGCAGACAGATCGCCCGCGCCCGCTCCACCGGGTCCCCTGAAGGTTCCTCCCGCTCGGCCCTCGACGAGGAGGAGGCGCCTTCGTCCTCACCGGACGGCTCCCCACGGCCACGCCGTCGACGCCCGCGTCCACCGCCCCCGGCGCGAGCTCCGCCGCCCGTGTCGCGGACCCCGCCATCCGCGTCACGAGCGCCACTGCCCGCGTCCCAAGCCCCACTGCCCGCGTCACGATCCCCGCCGCCCGCGCGACGAGACCGGCCACGGCGACGCGAACCGCCCGCCGAACCGGCGCCGGGCACCGCGCCACCGTCCGGCGACTCTCCCCTGTCCGGCCACGCCGCACCGCCCGGCTCGGCGCCGTACTCCCCGCCCCTGCCGTACCGTTCCACGTGGTCGTAGCCGTATCGCTCCACGTGGTCGTACAGCACGGCCGCGTCGCGGTCCCCGCGGTCGTCCGCCGCGTAGGAGCCTCCGTCACCCGGTCTCTGCCGCTCACGCGGAGCGCCCGGGTAGACGTGCTCGGCCCAGTCGGTTCGTCGTGTCACGGCGTCAGCTCTTGGCGGTCGCGGCCTTGGTCTTGGTGACCTTGGCGGCAGCCGGCGCGGGCACCGTCTTCGCGGCGTCGGCAGCGGCGGCGGAGACCGCGGCGTCCGCGCCCGGTTCGGCGGCCGGCTCCTCCGGGCGTACGCCGACGCCCAGCTTCTCCTTGATCTTCTTCTCGATCTCGTTGGCCAGGTCGGGGTTGTCCTTGAGGAAGTTGCGCGCGTTCTCCTTGCCCTGGCCGAGCTGGTCGCCCTCGTACGTGTACCAGGCGCCGGCCTTGCGGACGAAGCCGTTCTCCACGCCCATGTCGATCAGGCCGCCCTCGCGGCTGATGCCCTGGCCGTAGAGGATGTCGAACTCGGCCTGCTTGAAGGGCGGCGCGACCTTGTTCTTGACGACCTTGACGCGAGTGCGGTTGCCGACCGCGTCGGTACCGTCCTTCAGGGTCTCGATGCGACGGATGTCGAGCCGCACCGAGGCGTAGAACTTCAGCGCCCGGCCACCGGTCGTGGTCTCCGGCGAGCCGAACATCACGCCGATCTTCTCGCGGAGCTGGTTGATGAAGATCGCGGTGGTCTTCGACTGGTTGAGCGCGCTGGTGATCTTCCGCAGTGCCTGGCTCATCAGACGGGCCTGCAGACCGACGTGGCTGTCGCCCATCTCGCCCTCGATCTCCGCGCGCGGGACGAGCGCGGCGACGGAGTCGATGACGATCAGGTCGAGGGCGCCGGAGCGGACCAGCATGTCCACGATCTCCAGCGCCTGCTCGCCGTTGTCCGGCTGGGAGAGGATCAGGTTGTCGATGTCGACGCCGAGCTTCTTGGCGTACTCGGGGTCGAGGGCGTGCTCCGCGTCCACGAAGGCGACCTGACCGCCCGCCTTTTGGGCGTTCGCCACCGCGTGCAGGGTCAGCGTGGTCTTACCGGAGGACTCCGGTCCGTACACCTCCACCACGCGGCCGCGTGGCAGGCCGCCGACGCCGAGGGCGACGTCGAGCGCGGTCGACCCGGTGGGGATGACCTCGATGGGCTCGTTCGGCCGCTCGCCGAGGCGCATCACCGCGCCCTTGCCGAATTGCCGTTCAATCTGTGCGAGCGCGGCGTCCAGTGCCTTCTCGCGGTCGGTACCTGCCATGGGTTCCACCCGGTTTGCTTGAGTCGATCGCTTCACGTCAAAGACGCTAACGCCTGCCACTGACAATGCGCCCCGACGCCCGTCCGGCCTGTGGATAACTCGGGCACTTCTCCATCCAAACCCGATGGAAATCCCCGTCGAGAGCCTCGCCGGAGCTTCCATAAGAATGGATGTTCGATTTTCGTGTCAAGCGCACCACGTGACACCTCCGAGCCTACGTTCACGGCCCGACAACGCCCCGAATCCGCCGGATCCGCCGGGATTCAGCTGTCCGGCCGGGACTCAGCACTCGTCCGGGAGTCAGTGCTCGTCGGGGAGTCAGTGCTCGTCCGAGGCCTGCCCACCCACAGCTCACGCGCCCGCATGAACAGGCCGGGCCCGGACTGCCCTCTCCGGTGCCCATGGACACGGGGGTCGTCCGTGACGTCGTACCGCTTCACATAGGCCCCGAGGAACGCCTGCAGCGTGGCGACCGCCGGGATGGCGATCAGCGCGCCGACGGCACCGAGGAGGGCGGTGCCCGCGACGACCGAGCCGAAGGCGACCGCGGGGTGGATGTCGACGGTCTTCGAGGTCAGCTTGGGCTGCAGCATGTAGTTCTCGAACTGCTGGTAGATCACGACGAAGATCATCACCCACAGCGCGTACCAGGGATCGACCGTGAAGGCGATCAGCATCGGCAGGGCGCCCGCGAGATAGGTGCCGATGGTGGGGATGAACTGCGACACCAGGCCCACCCACACGGCGAGCACGGGCGCGTACGGCACGTCCAGTATCTGGAGCAGGATGTAGTGCGCGACTCCGGAGACGAGCGCCATCAGGCCGCGCGAGTAGATGTAGCCGCCGGTCTTGTTGACGGCGATCTCCCAGGCGCGCAGCACCTCGGCCTGCCGGGCGGGCGGCAGCACCGAGCAGATCGCGCGCCGCAGCCGGGGGCCGTCCGCGGCGAAGTAGAACGAGAACAGCGCGATCGTGAGCAGCTGGAACAGGCCTCCCAGGACCTGGGTGGATACATCCAGGACGCCGGTGGCGCTGTTCTGCACGTAGCTGCGCAGCCAGTCGGAACGGAGCAGGCCCTCCTGGACGTCCACCCGCTTCAGATCGGAGTGAAAGTGCGCGTTGACCCAGTTGATCACGGAGTCGAGATAGTTCGGGAAGTCCTCGACGATCTTGATGATCTGCCCCGCGAGCATCGAACCGAGCAGCGTGACGAACCCCGCGGCCGCGATCATCACGGCGAAGAAGACGAGGAAGGTGGCCAGTCCCCTGCGCATCCCGCGCGCCGCCATCCAGCTCACCGCGGGCTCGATGGCCAGGGCCAGGAAGAACGCGATGAGGATGTTGATCAGCAGGCCGGTGAGCTCATGGAAGGCCCAACTGCCCAGCTGGAACACGGCGAAGAGGGCAAGCGCGAGCAGCATGGCGCGCGGCAGCCAGCGCGGCATGCGGGCGTTCGGCCCGGCGCCGCCGGCCGGGGGCCGGGTGGGCGGCGTCGTGCCCAACGGGGATGCCTGCGGGGTGACCTGGCCGGTCTCGTCAGTGCGTGCCACGGAGCAAGTCTCGCCCACTGCACCGACAATCGAACCCTGTCCTGCGATCTTCGTGACCTGTCAGCGCCTGTCCTGTGGCACGTTCATGACCGCGCAAACCACGCGCCACACGTCCTTGGCCTCCCAGCCGGCATCGAGCGCCCCGTACACCGTGCGCCCGCCGAGCTCCGCCATCACGTGGTCGCGCGCGAACGTATCGGCGTATCCCTGACCGAAGTGGTCAGCCATCCGCTGCCAGAAGACCGTCAACCGCATGACTCCAGTATCCCGCCCCTGAGAGTGGGCCTCGGCCGGGAGCCCTTGCCGGGACCGCGTCGCGCCCTACGGTCTGTCGCATGGCCGAATCCGGAGCTTCCCCACTCCCCCCGACGCCCCCGGCGCACTCCCCGCTGTTCCGCGCCGAGCAGTTCGTCTGGCTCACCGCGCGCGTGCTGGAACAGCGCCTGTTCGCCCACCACTTCCTGCACGGCAGCCCCGACCCCGTGGAGACCGCGCTCGACGCCTACCGCAACGACGACGGCGGGTACGGCCATGCGCTGGATCCCGATCTGCGCGGCCCCGTGAGCCAGCCCCTGCACACCGGTCACGCCCTGCGCGTGCTGGACTCCATCGGACGCTGCGCCGGGCAGCGGGTGGAGCGCGTGTGCCGCTATCTGACCTCCGTCTCCACCGCGGACGGCGCATTGCCGTCCGTCCATCCCGCCCAGCGCGGCTACCCCACGGCTCCGTTCGTGCCGATCGTCGACGACCCGCCCAGCGAACTCCTGGCCACCGGACCGGTGGTCGGCCTGCTGCACCGCAACGAGGTGTGGCACGCCTGGCTGTTCCGGGCCACGGACTTCTGCTGGCACACGGTCGAGTCCCTGAAGCAGTCCCATCCGTACGAGATCGAGGCGGCCGTGGCCTTCCTGGACTCCGCGCCCGACCGCCCGCGCGCGGAGGCGGCCGCCGACCGTCTCGGCCGCCTGGTGCGCGAGCACCGGCTCGCGGCACTGGACCCGGAGCACCTCGACGCCTTCCCGGTCGCGCCCGGCTACGCCCCGGGCGAGCATCACTTCCCGTACGACTACGCCAGGACCCCGGGCTCTCTCTCGCGCGCGTGGTTCACGGACGAGGAGATGGAACGCTCCCTGGACCACCTGGCGAGCCGGCAGCAGGAGGACGGCGGCTGGCCGATCACCTGGCGCCAGTGGGCACCGGGCACGGCACTGGAGGCACGCCCCATGGTGACGATCGAGGCACTGCGCACCCTCAGGGCGTACGGCCGGACCATCGGCTGAGCCCGGTCACCCGCCCACGGCGCGCACCCCGGCCGTCACCACCACGGCCGCCGCGACGACCAACAGGAACGGAGCGCGCAGCACCAGTGCGACAGCGGCCGCGGCGAGACCGGCGGCCCTGGCGTCCAACACCAGAGCTCGGCCGTCGGCGAAGGTCTGCTGGGCCGTGAGCGCGGCGAGGAGGGCGACGGGCAGCAGGGCTGCCAGTCGCCTGACGAGCGGCCTCTCGAGGGCACCCGCGGGCACGAGCAGTCCGGCGAGCTTGACGGCGTAGCAGCCGACAGCGGTCGCGGCGATCGCGATCCAGATGTTCAACGGGCCTCCTCTTCCGCCTCATTGCGTACGGTGCCCCTGCGCCGCCCCGCCAGGAAGAGCACCACCGGTGCCGCGAGCGCGGCCGCCAGGACCGGCACTCCGGCGGGCAGGACGGGCAGGAGGCCAAGGCCCAGGACGACGGCGAGAGCGGCCACGGCCCGCTCGGTGGTGGACTTCAGCATCGGCGCGAGCAGGGCCAGGAAGACGGCCGGCCCTGCCGCGTCGATCCCCCACGCGTCCGTGTCGCCGATGGCTTCGGCCCCCAGCGCGCCGAGCAGCGTGGTGAGGTTCCACAGCCCGTACAGGGTCAGTCCGGTGACGGCGAAGCCGATACGGGCGCTGCGTCGCGTCGGCTGCGCGAGCGCCACGGCCGCCGTCTCGTCGATGACCCACTGGGCGGCGAACGGCCGCACCGCGCGCGGGAGTGCCAGCAACTGCGACAGCCGCAGTCCGTAGAAGGCGTTGCGCACGCCGAGGAAGAAGGCACCCGCGGCCGCCGTGAGCGGGTTGCCGCCCGCCGCCAGTGCCCCCACCAGCGCGAACTGGGACGCGCCGGTGAACACCAGAAGGCTCAGCGCACAGGTCTGCGGGAGCGTGAGCCCGCTGCCGGCCGAGGTCACCCCGAAGGCGAACCCGGACAGTCCTACAGCGACTCCGACTCCGAGGGCGTCGCGGACGACGGCGGCGTCGGTCCTGTCTTCTGCTCCGGCGCGTATCTCCGGGAGAGCTGTCTGATCTGCCACGCCTGGGACGGTAGGCGCAGCCCCTGCTGTGCGTCTTGTACGTTCTTGCGCTCACGCCGATACGCCCCTGGAGGGACCCCCACGATCCGGCTGAAGTGGCGGTTCAGATGGGGCTGGTCGGTGAATCCCACCGCCACGGCCGCCTCGGCCGGCGTCGAACCCGCGTCCAGCAGGCGTCGCGCCCGCCGCACGCGCGCGTCGGTGAGCCAGGCGTGCGGCGGCATCCCGTAGGCGGCCCGGAAAGCCCGTAGCAGGGCGAAGGGACTGGTTCCGAACTCGGCCGCCAGCCGCTCCAAAGTCGGCGGCTCGGCCATCCGCTCCTCCAGTACGGCACGCGCGCGTGCCGCGATCCGAGAACCTGCCGTCCGCGGGTCTCGCCGCGGCAGCGGCCCGCCGTTCAGCCTGAGCAGCCGGGTCACCGCGACCCTCAGCAGGGTGTCGGCGGCCAGCGCGTTGCCCTCGTCGGCGGCTCGGAGCACCTGATGCACCAGGCTCACGGTGTACGGGTCGTCGACCACGGGACTGATGAAGCCGGGGGTACCGCGGATCGTCGTGGTCTCCGCGGCGATCTCGGCGACGACCTCCGGCGAGGGGTACACAGCGCCGTACCGCCATCCCTCGGGCACGCCCGCGCGGCCCGTGTGGGCGGTGTCCGGGTTGACCAGCGCGAGCGCGCCGGGGCCTGCGTACTCGTCGGCGCCACGGTGGTGGAACACCTCGACGCCCTCGGCTATGGCGGCGATGACGAAGTTCTCGTGCGTGTGCCGCACGAAGGTCTTGTGGATGTACCGGGCCCGCAGCAGATCGACACCGGGCAGCTCCGCGTACTGCCAGTGCCGCGCCCGCTCACCCGATCCGGCCATGCCCCCATTCTCACCACACCCCCGCCCAGCCCGCCGCCGGCTATGTCGTCGCAGGTCAGAGCGATTGTCAGTGGCCGGGTGCAGGATGGACGCATGGTCAGCTCCGCACATCGAGCCCTGGACGGCTTCTCCCCCGCGACCCGCGGCTGGTTCACGGGGGCCTTCTCCGCGCCCACCGCGGCCCAGGCGGGCGCGTGGCGGGCCATCGGGGAGGGCTCGGACGTGCTGGTGGTGGCCCCCACCGGCTCCGGCAAGACCCTGGCCGCCTTCCTCGCCGCCCTCGACCAGCTCGCCTCCACACCCCCGCCGGCCGACCCGAAGAAGCGCTGCCGTGTCCTCTATGTGTCTCCGCTGAAGGCCCTGGCGGTCGACGTCGAGCGCAACCTCCGCAGCCCGTTGACCGGCATCCGGCAGGAATCCGTGCGTCGCGGCCTGCCCGAGCCGGAGGTCAAGGTGGGCATCCGCTCCGGCGACACCCCGGCCGCCGAGCGCCGCGCCCTGTCCACGCGTCCCCCGGACATCCTGATCACCACCCCGGAGTCCCTGTTCCTGATGCTGACGTCGGCCACCCGCGACGCGCTGACCGGCATCGAGACGGTGATCCTGGACGAGGTGCACGCGGTGGCCGGCACCAAACGCGGCGCCCACCTCGCGCTCTCCCTGGAGCGTCTCGACGAACTGCTCCCGAAGCCCGCCCGCCGTATCGGCCTCTCCGCCACGGTCCGCCCTGTCGACGAGGTGGCCCGCTATCTGTCCCCCCGCCGCAAGGTGGAGATCGTCCAGCCCAAGTCCGGCAAGGAATTCGACCTCTCGGTCGTCGTCCCGGTCGAGGACCTGGGCGAACTGGGCGGCTCCCCGGTGGCCGACGGCGGCGAAGGGGCGGAGCGCCCGTCGATCTGGCCGCATGTGGAGGAGCGCATCACCGACCTGGTGCAGGCCCACCGCTCGACGATCGTGTTCGCCAACTCCCGCCGCCTCGCGGAACGCCTGTGCAACCGGCTCAATGAGATCGCCTACGAGCGGGCCACCGGCGAACCCCTGGGCGAGCACCACGCCCCCGCCGAACTCATGGGCGGCTCGGGAGCCGCCCAGGGCGCCCCACCCGTCATCGCCCGCGCCCACCACGGCTCGGTCTCCAAGGAGCAGCGCGCCCTCGTCGAGGAGGACCTCAAGGCAGGACGGCTCCCGGCCGTGGTCGCCACCTCCAGCCTCGAGCTCGGCATCGACATGGGCGCCGTCGACCTCGTCGTCCAGGTCGAATCCCCGCCGTCCGTCGCGTCCGGCCTCCAGCGCGTGGGCCGCGCGGGACACCAGGTGGGCGCGGTCTCCACCGGCGTGGTCTTCCCGAAGTACCGCGGCGACCTGGTTCAGGCGGCCGTGGTCACCGAGCGCATGCGCACCGGCTCGATCGAGTCGCTGAGGGTGCCGGCCAATCCGCTGGATGTCCTCGCCCAGCAGATCGTCGCCATGACGGCGTTGGACACCTGGCAGGTCGACGACCTCCTCGCCACGGTCCGCCGGGCCGCACCCTTCGCCTCGCTCCCGGAGTCGGCGTTCACCGCCGTACTCGACATGCTCGCGGGCCGCTATCCGTCCGACGCCTTCGCGGAGCTGCGTCCGCGCGTGGTGTGGGACCGCGTCGCCGGCACGATCACCGGCCGCCCCGGCGCCCAGCGCCTCGCCGTCACCTCGGGAGGCACGATTCCCGACCGGGGCCTCTTCGGGGTGTTCCTCGCCGGAGCCGACCCCAAGAAGGGCGGCGGCCGGGTCGGCGAGCTCGACGAGGAGATGGTCTACGAGTCCCGCGTCGGGGACGTCTTCACCCTCGGCACCAGCTCCTGGCGCATCGAGGACATCACCCGCGACCGCGTTCTGGTCTCGCCCGCGCCGGGCGTACCGGGCAGGCTCCCCTTCTGGAAGGGCGACCAGCTGGGCCGCCCGCTCGAACTGGGCCGCGCGGTCGGCGCGTTCCTCCGCGAGGTCGGCTCCCTGTCCAAGGACGACGCCCGCCTCCGCCTGCTCGCCGCGGGCCTGGACACCTGGGCCGCGGACAACGTTCTGTCCTACCTGGACGAACAGCGCGAAGCCTGCGGCCACATCCCGGACGACCGCACGATCGTCGTGGAGCGGTTCCGCGACGAGCTCGGCGACTGGCGGGTCGTCGTCCACTCCCCCTTCGGCGCCCAGGTGCACGCCCCCTGGGCGCTGGCGCTCGGCGCCAAGCTCTCCGAGCGGTACGGCATGGACGCCCAGGTCATGCACGCCGACGACGGCATCGTGCTGCGCCTGCCCGACGCCGACATCATGGGCCTGGACCTGCTCGACCAGGCACCGATGAAGGCAGGCACGGAGTACGACGCCGAGCAGGCGCCGGTCGGCGCGGCGGACGTCGTCTTCGACAAGGGCGAGGTCGACCAGGTCGTCACCGACCAGGTGGGCAGCTCGGCGCTGTTCGCGTCCCGTTTCCGCGAGTGCGCCGCCCGCGCCCTGCTGCTGCCGCGCCGCAACCCCGGCAAGCGCACCCCCCTGTGGCAGCAGCGCCAGCGCGCCGCCCAACTGCTCCAGGTGGCCAGCGAGTTCGGCTCGTTCCCGATCGTCCTGGAAGCGGTCCGCGAGTGCCTCCAGGACGTCTTCGACGTCCCCGGACTCGTCGAGCTGATGGGCGACCTGGAGTCCCGCAAGATCCGCCTGGTCGAGGTCACCACCCCCGAGCCCTCCCCCTTCGCCCGCTCCCTCCTCTTCGGGTACGTGGCCCAGTTCCTGTACGAGGGAGACTCCCCGCTCGCCGAGCGCCGCGCCGCCGCCCTCTCTCTGGACTCGCGGCTGCTGGCCGAGCTGCTCGGCCAGGCGGAGCTGCGCGAACTGCTCGACGCCGAGGTGCTCACCGAGCTGGAGAAGGAACTCCAGTGGCTCACCGAGGACCGCCGCGCCAAGGACGCCGAGAGCGTCGCCGACCTGCTGCGCCTGCTCGGCCCGCTGACGGAGGCCGAGTTGGCCGAGCGGGGCGCCGAACCGCAGTGGGCCCAGGACCTGGCCGGCGCGCGCCGCGCCATCCGGGTCCGGATCGCGGGCGCCGACCACTGGGCGGCGATCGAGGACGCGGGCCGTCTGCGTGACGCGCTGGGCACGGCGCTGCCGGTCGGCGTCCCGGAGGCCTTCACCGAGCCGGTCAAGGACCCGCTCGGCGACCTCCTCGCCCGGTATGCCCGCACCCACGGCCCGTTCACCTCGGCCACCGCGGCGGCCCGCTTCGGCCTGGGCGTGGCGGTCACCGAGGGCGCGTTGCAGCGCCTGGCGGCGAACGGCCGGGTCGTACAAGGGGAGTTCCACCCCGCCGGCATCGGTCAGGAGTGGTGTGACGCGGCGGTCCTGCGCCGTCTCCGGCGCCGTTCGCTGGCCGCGCTGCGGCATGAACTGGAGCCGGTATCGCCGCCCGCGCTGGCCCAGTTCCTGCCCCAGTGGCAGCACATCGGCAAGGGCCACGGACTGCGCGGCATCGACGGACTGGTGCGTGCCGTGGAGCAGTTGCAGGGCGCGTCCGTACCGGCATCGGCTCTGGAGAAGCTCGTCCTGCCGTCCCGCGTCGCGAACTACACGCCCGCGTTGCTCGACGAACTCACCACCGCCGGAGAGATCGTCTGGGCCGGCGCGGGCGCGCTCCCCGGCAAGGACGGCTGGATCTCCCTCTACCTCGCGGACGCGGCCCCACTGCTCCTGCCGCCCCCGCATCCCCTGGAACTGACCGCGCTCCACCAGTCCGTCCTGGACGCCCTCTCCGGTGGCTACGGCCTGTTCTTCCGCCAGATCGCCGACCAGGTCCGGGCCACCACCCACCCCGACGCCACGGACCCTCAACTGGCCGACGCCATCTGGGACCTCGCCTGGTCGGGGCGTCTGACGAACGACACCCTCACCCCCATGCGCTCCCTCCTGGGCTCGGGCCGTACCGCGGGCTCCACGGCCCACCGCGCCAAGCGCACGGTCCCGCGCGGTCGTTACGGCTCGCTGACCGCCGCCGCCCGCCCCGCCTCCCGCACCGGCCCTCCGACGGTCGCCGGGCGCTGGTCCCTGCTCCCGGAGCGCGAGCCCGACCCCACCGTCCGCGCCCACGCCCTGGCCCGCACCCTCCTCGACCGGCATGGCGTGGTGACGCGGGGAGCCGTCTCCGCCGAAGGCGTCGAGGGCGGCTTCTCGGCGACGTACCGCATCCTGTCCGCCTTCGAAGACAGCGGCCAGGCAAGGCGCGGCTACGTGGTGGAAGGCCTCGGCGCCGCCCAGTTCGCCATGGACGGCGCGGTCGACCGCCTCCGCGCGGTGGCGTCCGCCCGAGACCGGGGCGAGGCCCTGCCGCCCCAGCCGCACAACGCCTCCCACGACTTCCCGCCCGTTGCCTTCGAGCCGCTGGACGGCTTCACGCCGGACGGCTTCGACGCGCCCGACGGCTCCACAGCGGACGGCTTCGAGGAAACCGACGGCGCCACTCCCGGCCGTGGCTACGGCCCCATCCCCGGCCGTGACTTCGGCCCCACCCCCGGCCACGACTACGGCTCCCCCGCCTTCGAAGACGGCTTCGGCACCCCCCATTCCCACACCCCCCGCTCCCACGCCTCCCGCCCCAACTCCCCCCGCTCCCGCGACGAGTACACATCACCGCGCGACTTCCCGCCGCCTCGTACGACCCCGCACCGCACCCGCCCCACCTCCGACTCCCGAGCCGTCGTCCTCGCCGCCGCCGACCCCGCGAACGCGTACGGCGCCGCGCTCCCCTGGCCCGAGCCCCCGACCGGCGCCGGTCACAAGCCGGGTCGCAAGGCGGGCTCCCTCGTGGTCCTCGTCGACGGCGAGCTGACGCTCTACATGGAGCGCGGCGGCAAGACGCTCCTGGCCTGGCCCTCCACCCCGGACAGCGCGGCCACGGACGACCCACGCCTGCGGGAGGCCGCCGACGCCCTCGCCACGGCCGCCCGCGCGGGCTCCCTCGGCACGGTCACGGTGGAACGCGTCAACGGCGCCTCGGCCCTGACTTCCCCCCTCGGCAGCCTCCTGGAAGGATCCGGTTTCATCGCCACCCCCAGGGGCCTGAGACTGCGGGCCTGACCCACCCGCACGCACGGGCAAGGAATCGGAGCACTACGACGGCAGCTCTCATCAGAGCACCACGACGGTGCCCTCGCCGGAGCACCACGACGCCGGCCCTCGTCGGAGCACCAAGGCAACCCCCGTCGAGGACGACGCCCCCGAAGGAGAAACGGACCCACATGCCCGAAGGAGACACCGTCTGGCAAGCCGCAAGGCGCCTGCACGGCGCGCTCGCGGGCCAGATGCTGACCCGGAGCGAACTCCGGGTCCCCAAATTCGCCACCGCCGACCTCACCGGCCGGACCGTCCTGGAGGTCACGCCCCGCGGCAAGCACCTGCTGACCCGCCTCGAGGGCGGCCTGACCCTCCACTCGCACCTACGGATGGACGGCTCCTGGAAGGTGTTCGACGCGGGCCAGCGCTGGACCGGCGGCCCCGCCCACCAGATCCGCGCCATCCTCGGCGCAGCCGCCCACACAGCCGTCGGCTACCGCCTCCCCGTCCTGGAGCTCCTCCGCACGACCGACGAGCACCGGGCCGTGGGCCACCTAGGCCCCGACCTCCTGGGGCCGGACTGGGACCCCGACCGCGCTCTGGTCAACCTCCTCGCGGACCCCGCCCGCCCCCTCGGCGAGGCCCTGGTCGACCAGCGCAATCTGGCCGGTATCGGCAACGTCTACAAGAGCGAGCTCTGCTTCCTGCTCGGCGCCACCCCCTGGCTCCCCATCGGCGCCCTCCCCTCCGAGCACGCCGCCCAGCTGCCCGTCCTCGCCAAGCAACTCCTGGAGGCCAACCGCGACCGCCCTGTCCGCATCACCACGGGCCGCCGCGGCCAGGATCTCTTCGTGTACGGCCGCGCACCCCGCCCCTGCCTCCGCTGCCACACCCCGATCCGCGTGGCCGACCAGGGCGACGGCCGCCGCGAACGCCCCACGTACTGGTGCCCGACGTGCCAGGCCGGCCCCGCCCCGGCGCCCGGCACCTCTCGCAGGAGACGGAACCCACCCTCGTACGACTGAACGAACCGGCAGATGCGACGGAACCCGCCCCCGTGCAACTAATTGACGGACCGTCAGAAACCCTCGTACCGTCCCTTCATGCCCGTCAAGGCGTACGACCTCACCGGACGCACCGCATTCGTCACCGGCGCCGCCGGCGGAATCGGCCGGGCCTCGGCGGTCCTGCTCGCGGAGGCGGGAGCCACCGTGCACTGCGCGGACCGCGACGCACAGGGCCTGCACGAGACGGCGACCCTGATCAAGGACGCGGGAGGCGTGGCCCACACGCACGCTCTCGACGTCACCGACCGCACGCAGCTCCAGCAGGCCGTCCACTCCTGCGAGCATCTGCACGTCATGGCCGCGGTCGCCGGAATCATGCACAGCAGCCCCGTCCTGGACACCAGGGACGAAGACCTCGACCGCGTATTGAACGTCAACTTCAAAGGCGTGCTGTACGCCTGCCAGGAGGCCGCCCGGTTGATGCTCGCCCAGCAGATCAGGGGCAGCATCATCACCATGGCGTCGGGAGCCGTCGACACCGGCGGCCCCGGCCTGCTCTGCTACGGCGCCGCCAAGGCGGCCGTCGTCCAGCTGACGAAGACTCTGGCGGCCGAGGTCGGCCGGAACGGCATTCGCGTCAACGCGGTCGCTCCGGGCTGGATCCGCACACCCATGACGGACCGCCACGACAGCGAGGCCCAGGCGCGCACCGAGTCGCTGATGGCCCGGAGGTCGCCACTGGGCCGGGTCGGCGAGCCGGAGGACGTCGCCCACACGGTCCTGCATCTGGCGTCGGACGCGTCGGCCTTCACGACGGGCCAGATCCTGCGCCCGAACGGCGGGGTGGCGATGCCCTGGTAGTGAGGGCCACCCGCCAGGCCTCCCGCCAGCGCCCGGCCCGCACGGCGCCTGCCGCCCGCGCCTTCGGCACACAGTGCACCGGCAGCAGGCTCAGCCCCCATCCCCCGGCGGCGACGGCGCCCTCCAGCACCCCGGCATCGGGCGCCAGCGCGAGCCGCAGCACGGCCCACCACCACAGCACCCCGAGCCCGAGGGCCGCCCCCCAGCGCCCTATCGACCCCGTCATGGCACCACCTCCGGCCCGACGCTAGGGGGCCGCCTCACCCGCCGGGAGGGCGCACCCGCGGCACACGGATGCAGCACAGGCCAATGCCGTCACACCCAGGAGGCACGACCCCCGTCAAGCACGGCGCTTTCAAGCTCGCGGGCCGGGTCGTCCCGCGAGCACGACCACGCCACAGACCTGCGGCGCGGAACATTCCGCAAGCAGCACCGCGTCACCCGTTCTCGGCCTGGAACATCCAGTGCTGCTTCTCCAGGTCCGCGGTGATCCCGATGAAGATGTCCTGGCTGACCGGATCGGGCTCGGCGGTCGCCTTGATCCGGTCCCGCATGCGAGTGATCACCGCACCCAGGGCATCGACCAGCGTGGCCACCGCATCGCCGTCCGTGACCCAGCCCTCGCGCACCGGACCGATACCGCTGCCGACCGCCACCGTCGCCGCGCGCCCGTCCGGCGAGACACCCAGCGCCGAGGCGCGCTCGGCGACGGTGTCGGAGTGCGTCCGGGCCAGGGCCACCAGCTCGTCGAGCTGAAGATGGACGGAGCGGAAGCGCGGGCCGACCACGTTCCAGTGGACCTGCTTGGCCACCAGGGCCAGGTCGACCAGGTCGACGAGAGCGCCCTGCAGCGCCTCGGACACGGTCTTCAGATCCGCGTCGGACAGCGGGCTCTTGACGACGTACATCCGAACCTCCGTTGGGTCGCCCCGTCACATCTCTCCACCATGACCGGCCTGCCCGACACCGGCAAACGGACCAAAAGGGACCTGCAGGGACGAGAAAACCCCGGCAGCGCTCCCCCGGATCTTCCGGAGGAGCCCCGACCGGGGCTTCACACACTTGGTCAGCTCATGCGCGCAGGCGCATGACTCACGCGGCAACCACGTCCACGGCCTCGGCAGGCGCCTTGATGGTCACCCGTTCCGGTGGCACACCGGCCACCGATACGGAACCCAGCATCGGACGCACCGACGTGGGTACGGACTCGCTCGAAGTGGCCGCAGCGGATCGGGCCAGCTCGGCGAGTGCGAGCTCGTCGCTCACTTCCCGCATGAGTTCGGACATCCGTACGTCCAGCGCGTCGCAGATGGCGGACAGCAGCTCGGAGGAAGCCTCCTTCTGCCCCCGCTCCACCTCGGAGAGATAGCCGAGTGAGACTCGGGCGGACGAGGAGACTTCGCGCAGAGTACGGCCCTGGCGTTGGCGCTGCCGACGCAGCACGTCACCCAATAGGCGACGGAGCAGAATCATCGGTGGCTCCCTCCTCGGACCGCGTAGCCGCATCCTTCACGCCCCACCGTACCGCCTTGCGCCGCGGCCGTGCGGGGAGCGATGTCGTGTTCACTCAGGGCTGCAAACATCAAAACCCCCCGTTCTGTTCCGTATCCTGTGCCCGCTCATTCCCAGTCTGTTCGCTCGCAAGCTGCTGCAGGAGCAGAGCGAGTACGCTCCGTACACTCTCCATACGAATTTCCGCCCGGTGGCCGTTCAACCGCAGCGAGGCCACTTTCCCGCCATCGGTTGCCGCGGAGTCCGCTGCGAAGGGGCCGTCGACGGCGATGAAAACCGTGCCGACGGGCTGCCCGTCCTGGGGTTCCGGACCGGCGACACCGGTCGTCGCGAGGCCCCAGTCGGCGCCCAGCGCCTTGCGCACTCCAGCCGCCATCTGGGCCGCGACCTGCGGATCCACCGCTCCGCGCTGCGCCAGCAGGGTGGCGTCGACACCGAGCAGTTCATGCTTCAGCTCGGTGGCATAGGCGGTCACCGATCCCCGGAAGGCCTTGGACGCTCCTGGTGCCGCTGTGATTTCCGCCGCAACCAGCCCGCCGGTGAGGGATTCGGCGACGGCCAGCGTCTCTCCCCTCACAGTGAGTAGTCTCACCAGCTCGTCAGCTGCGGAATTCATGCGTCCGCCTCCTCCGACGCGGCCCTGCGCTCGGCGATTCCCTGCCTGCGCAGCACAATGGCTTGTCTCACATAGTCGAGCCCGGTCACCACGGTCAGAACAACCGCCGCCGCCATCACCCACCACCGCAGTGTGGCGAGCCATCCCGTGAGCGCCAGGACGTACATCCCGACCGCGACGCCCTGGGTGAGGGTCTTCACCTTGCCGCCACGGCTCGCCGGAATGACGCCGTACCGGATGACGATGAAACGCAGCAGGGTGATCCCGAGTTCCCGGCCGAGGATGACGATCGTCACCCACCACGGCAGATCGCCGAGGGCGGACAGACAGATCAGCGCCGCGCCCATGATCGCCTTGTCGGCGATGGGATCGGCGATCTTCCCGAAGTCGGTGACGAGGTTGTACGCGCGCGCCAGATGACCGTCGAACAGGTCCGTGATCATGGCGATGGCGAAGGCCGCCCAGGCGAGCGAGCGCCACGCCGGGTCGTAGCCGCCGTCGGCCAGCATCAGCGCGACGAAGCCGGGAACGAGGAGCAGCCGGAGCATGGTCAGGAGGTTGGCGATGTTCCAGACGCTGGCCTGGTCGACGGCTGCGGCGGCCAGCTTTCCGCCCCGCGCCGACTTGGCACCGCCCGATGCACCGGAGGCACCACCGGAGACGGACGCGGAGGCACCCCCGGAGACCGACGGTGCCGAGGTCACCGGTCCTTTCGCCTTGGCGGAGCCGCCTGCGGCGGACGCCGGGACTCCCGTCATCTGGTCGCCTCCTCTCCGTATCCGAGCGAGCCCTGCAGCGGCTCGGCCACCAGGTCGACACCCTCCGTACCGACCACCTTCGCCTCGACCATACGACCGACGCCGAGGCCTTCGCCGCTCGTGAGCAGCACCTGGCCGTCCGTCTCCGGCGCCTGGTGCATACCGCGGCCGTACGCGCCCTCCTCCCCGTCGACCGATTCGACGAGCACCTGCACGGTCTCGCCCACGCGCTCCTCCGCGCGTTGCGAGACGAGTTCCTCGGCCAGCCGGGAGACATGTGCCAGTCGCTCGGCGACGACGTCCTCGTCCAGCTTGTGGTCGTACGTCGCCGCCTCGGTGCCCTCCTCGTCGGAGTAGCCGAAGACGCCGATGGCGTCCAGCCGCGCGCCGTTCAGGAATCGCTCCAGCTCGGCCAGGTCGGCCTCGGTCTCGCCGGGGAAGCCCACGATGAAGTTGGAGCGCACGCCGGCCTGCGGGGCCTTGCTGCGGATGGTGTCGAGCAGTTCCAGGAAGCGGTCGGTGTCGCCGAAGCGGCGCATCGCGCGCAGCACGTCGGGGGCGGAGTGCTGGAAGGACAGGTCGAAGTAGGGCGCGACCTTCTCGGTCGACGTCAGGACGTCGATGAGCCCGGGGCGCATCTCGGCCGGCTGCAGATAGCTGACGCGCACCCGCTCGATGCCGTCGACCTCGGCGAGCTCCGGCAGCAGGGACTCCAGCAGCCGGATGTCGCCCAGGTCCTTGCCGTACGACGTGTTGTTCTCGGAGACCAGCATGATCTCCTTGACGCCCTGCTCGGCCAGCCACCGTGTCTCGTTCAGCACATCGCTGGGCCGGCGCGAGATGAAGGAGCCGCGGAAGGACGGGATCGCGCAGAAGGAGCAGCGCCGGTCGCAGCCGGAGGCGAGCTTCACCGAGGCGACCGGGGAGCCATCCAGACGGCGGCGCAGGGGCGCACGCGGACCGGAGACCGGAGCCACGCCTTCCGGCAGGTCGGCCGGAGCGCCATGGCCGGGCAGGGCGACGTCGGACACCGACTGGCGCTCCGCCGGGCTGATCGGCAGCAGCTTGCGCCGGTCACGCGGGGTGTGGGCGGCGTGGATGCCGCCGCTCAGGATGGTCTGGAGCCGGTCGGAGATGTCGGAGTAATCGTCAAAGCCGAGCACGCCGTCGGCCTCCGGCAGCGCCTGAGCCAGCTCCTTGCCGTACCGCTCGGCCATGCAGCCCACCGCCACGACGGCCTGGGTTCTGCCCTGCCCCTTGAGGTCATTGGCTTCGAGGAGGGCGTCGACGGAGTCCTTCTTGGCGGCTTCGACGAAGCCACACGTGTTGACGACGGCGACATCCGCGTCCTCAGCGTCCTCGACGAGTTCCCAGCCGTCCGCCTCCAAGCGGCCTGCGAGCTCCTCCGAGTCCACCTCGTTACGGGCGCAGCCAAGGGTGACGAGTGCGACGGTACGGCGTTCAGGCATGGGCTCAAGACTACTTCGTCCCACTGACACCCCACGTCGACGGGGTTGGCCGATCTTGGCCAACCCCGTGAGTGCTTCACCCGATGCGACCGCTTATCCGACCTGCGGATCGCCCTTCGTGTACGTCAGCCGCTCGACCGCCCCCGGCTGCCAGTCCTCGTCGATCTTCTTGCCGTTGACGTAGAGCTGGATCGCCCCGGCGTCACCGAGGACGAGGTTGATCTTCTCGCTGTCCTGGAAGGTCTTGGTCTCGCCCTGCTTGAGGAGGCCGTCGAAGAGGAGCCGGCCGTTGTGGTCCTTGGCCGAGATCCAGCTGCGGCCGTCGGCGGCGCTGACCTGGACGGTCACCTTGTCCTGGGGCGCGGCCGCGATGGCGCTGTCCGTCGGGTCGGGCTTGGGTTCGTCGGGCTTGGCCGGCGTGGGCGAGGCGGTCTTGCTCGTCGAGGGCGTGGACCCTTCGGCGACCTGGGTCTTGTCGCCGCCGTCACCGCCCTTGAACGCGGTGAACCCGACGAAACCGACCACCGCGACGATCGCGGCGACCATGGCCGCGGTCCAGTTGGGCCCGCGCCGCTCGGGGCGGATGCGTTCCGCCTCGAAGAGCGGGGCCGCCGGGGTCGGCGCCGGACGCCCGCCGTGGTCGGCGTCGTACTGGGCGAGCAGCGGGGCCGGGTCGATGCCGACGGCCTTGGCCAGGGTCCGGATGTGACCACGGGCGTAGACGTCTCCGCCACACGGGCCGAAGTCGTCCGCCTCGATGGCGTGCACGATGGGCAGGCGGACCCGGGTGGCGTTGGTGACGTCGTCGACGGTCAGCCCGGCCGCGATGCGTGCCTGCTGAAGGGCACGGCCGATCGACAGGCGGGCTTCCTCACGGTCGTCTTCGAACGGACGCTCGTCTTCAGGGGAGTTGCCGAGGGACACGGGGGCGCCTTTCGAGCGTATAGCCACCTGTGCTGGAGGTTCAGTCTAGGGGGGGTGCGAAAGGGTGGGGCAACCGGGCGGTGGGACTTTGTACGCCATCGGAATGGCCCGGCATCCCGATGGTGGGGCACAAGCTTTTCGCTTCCCTCAACTTGACGTACGTCCAAGGGAAACGGTTGCTCAATGATCCCTTACGGGCAGGTCACGGTTGAACATCGGCCCGCCGCGCATCCGCACGCAAGGTGACCACTGCGCCTGGTTCCTACCCTGGAGACTCCCCACGGATCACGGCCAGCACGCCATCCAGCTCGTCAGGTTTCACAAGAACGTCACGTGCCTTGGACCCTTCGCTCGGTCCGACGATGCCCCGGGACTCCATCAGGTCCATCAGCCGGCCCGCCTTGGCGAAGCCGACGCGCAGTTTGCGCTGGAGCATCGAGGTGGACCCGAACTGCGTGGAGACGACCAGTTCGGCCGCCTGGCACAGCAGGTCGAGGTCGTCGCCGATGTCCTCGTCGATCTCCTTCTTCTGCTTGGTGCCCACGGTGACGTCGTCCCGGAAGACGGGCGCCATCTGGTCCTTGCAGTGCTGGACGACGACCGCGACCTCTTCCTCGGTCACGAAGGCGCCCTGCATACGGGTCGGCTTGTTCGCCCCCATCGGCAGGAACAGTCCGTCGCCCTTGCCGATCAGCTTCTCGGCACCGGGCTGGTCGAGGATGACCCGCGAGTCCGCCAGCGACGACGTCGCGAAGGCGAGCCGGGAGGGCACGTTGGCCTTGATCAGACCGGTCACGACATCCACCGACGGCCGCTGCGTGGCCAGCACCAGGTGGATACCGGCCGCGCGCGCGAGCTGCGTGATCCGCACGATCGAGTCCTCGACGTCCCGCGGCGCGACCATCATCAGGTCGGCGAGCTCATCGACGATCACCAGCAGATACGGATAGGTCTTGAGCTCCCGCTCGCTGCCTTCCGGCGTCTTGAGCTTGCCGTCGCGGATGGCCTGGTTGAAGTCGTCGATGTGCCGGTATCCGAAGGCCGCCAGATCGTCGTACCGAAGGTCCATTTCCCGTACGACCCACTGGAGCGCCTCAGCGGCCCGCTTCGGGTTGGTGATGATCGGCGTGATCAGGTGGGGAATGCCCTCGTAGGCGGTCAGCTCGACGCGCTTGGGGTCGACGAGGACCATGCGCACGTCCTCTGGGGTCGCCCGCATCATGATCGACGTGATCAGGCAGTTGATGCACGAGGACTTACCCGAACCGGTGGCTCCGGCGACCAGGATGTGCGGCATCTTCGCCATGTTCGCCATCACATAGCCGCCCTCGACGTCCTTGCCGAGCGCGACCAGCATCGGATGGTCGTCCTCGGCCGCCGCCGCGAGCCGCAGTACGTCCCCGAGGTTGACCATCTCGCGGTCGGTGTTCGGGATCTCGATGCCGACCGCCGACTTGCCGGGGATCGGGCTGATGATCCGCACGTCCGGGCTGGCGACGGCGTACGCGATGTTCTTGGTCAGCGCGGTGATCCGCTCGACCTTGACCGCGGGGCCGAGCTCGACCTCGTACCGCGTGACCGTCGGCCCGCGCGTGAAGCCGGTGACGGCCGCGTCGACCTTGAACTCGGAGAAGACGGTGGTGAGCGAGGCGACGACGGCGTCGTTCGCGGCACTGCGCGCCTTGCCGGGGCCTCCGCGCGTGAGGAGGTCGAGCGACGGCAGGGAGTAGGTGATGTCTCCGGAGAGCTGGAGCTGCTCGGCGCGCGGCGGCAGATCGCGGATCTCGTCGGGGGCGGACTTCGTGAGATCCGGTACGTCCGCCTTGAGCTTCTCCTGCTTCGGCCGTGCGGCCGGGACAGGCGTCGGGGTGGGGGTCGGCGTGCGTTCACGGTCGCCCACGCTCACGCCCTGGGTGAGGTCGGCGACGATCGGCGAGGGCGGCATACCGTGCATCACGGCACCGTCCAGGGCGGCAGCGGCGGCGGCCGCGACGTCCACGGCGTCCATCTGCCGGTCCATCGCGGGCTTGGGCACCGCGGAACGCCTCGGACGACCGCGACGCCGCGAGAGGGCCTCCTGCTCCGCGCTCTCGGGGTCGTACGCCTCGGGCTTGGGTCCGCGCCTGCGCGGGCGCTCGGGGAGCGCGTCACGCCACTGGTCGTCGTAGCGTTCGTCGTCGTCGGAGAACTCGTCCTCGTCGTCGGCCGGGTCGTGGAGGAGCCCGAGCTTCCTGCCGAGCAGCCGCAGCCGCTGCGGGATGGCGTTGACCGGGGTCGCCGTAACGACCAGCAGCCCGAAGATCGTGAGCAGCACGAGCAGCGGTACGGCGAGCAGTTCACCCATGGTGTACGTCAGCGGGGTCGCCGCGCCCCAGCCGATGAGACCGCCGGCGGCCCTTATGGCCTGCATGCCGTCGCTGCGGGCGGGCGCGCCGCAGGCGATGTGGACCTGGCCGAGCACGCCGATGAGGAGCGCGGACAGGCCGATCACGATGCGACCGTTGGCCTCGGGCTTCTCGGGATGCCGGATGAAGCGCACAGCGATGAGGGCGAGCAGCGGCGGCACCAGCAGATCGAGGCGGCCGAAGGCGCCGGTGACCAGGATTTCGACCAGGTCGCCGACGGGACCGCGCAGATTGGACCAGGTCCCCGCGGCCACGATCAGCGCGAGTCCGAGCAGCAGCAGGGCGATGCCGTCCTTGCGGTGCGCCGGGTCGAGGTTCTTCGCGCCCTGCCCTATGCCCCGGAACACCGCGCCGACGGCGTGCGCGGCGCCGAGCCAGATCGCGCGCACGAGCCAGAGGATGCCCCCGGTGGGGTTCGGCGCCGGCTTGGGCGCGGGCTTCTTGGCCGCGGCCTTCTTGGCGGGCGCCTTCTTCGCCGGGGCCTTTTTGGCGGCGGCCTTCTTCGCCGGAGCCTTCGCCGAAGCGGCAGCCTTCTTCGAAGGCTGCTTCTTGGCTGCGGAGGGACGTGAGGCCATAGGTGTGAGGTTACCGGTGGAGACGGCAGCGGACACGTGTGCCCACTGCTTCACCCGTTCGTGTCGCCCTTGCCGGGGCGGGAAACTGACGCGCGCTCAAACACCACGTGCACGCGGGTACAACTGCGTCTGCGGCGGGCGTCAGTTCTGCGAGGGCACCGACGGTGCTCCATTGCCCGCGCCCGGCTCCAGAGCGTCCAGCGCCCGGCGCAGGCCGGTGAGTTTGCGCTCGAGATGTGCGGCCGTGGCCACGGCCGCCGCGTCCGCGGACTCGTCGTCGAGCTGCTTGGACAGCGCCTCGGCCTGCTCCTCGACGGCCGCGAGCCGCGCCGACAGCTCGGCGAGCAGCCCGGCCGGCTCCTTCGCCTCGCCGACCGCGGTCTTGCCTCCGCCGCCCTCCAACTGGAGCCGCAGCAGGGCCGCCTGCTCCCGGAGCTGGCAGTTCTTCATGTAGAGCTCGACGAAGACGGAGACCTTCGCGCGCAGCACCCACGGGTCGAAGGGCTTGGAGATGTAGTCCACCGCGCCCGCCGCATAGCCGCGGAAGGTGTGATGCGGACCGTGGTTGATGGCGGTGAGGAAGATGATCGGGATGTCCCGGGTCCGTTCCCGCCGCTTGATGTGCGCGGCGGTTTCAAAACCGTCCATGCCCGGCATCTGCACATCCAGCAGGATGACCGCGAAGTCGTCCGTCAGCAGTGCTTTGAGCGCTTCCTCCCCGGACGATGCCCGCACCAGCGTCTGATCGAGCGCAGAGAGGATGGCCTCCAGCGCCAGCAGATTCTCCGGCCGGTCATCGACCAGGAGGATCTTGGCCTTCTGCACCATGGCCCGCCCTCCTCGCCCCGGCTTGGGGCCTCCCCTGTCCTCAGGACTTGGGGTGACGCCGGTGCGCGCCGCCCCAGGGGACGACTCCCTTGCGCCGCCCGTCCTTGTGCCGGTCATGGTAGCCGCACCCTGCCTGTCGCCACACCCTGTCACCGCGATGTCACTGTGCACGTAGCAGAAACGCAGCAGGAGACCAGAAGGTTCCCCGTATCCCGTACTTCTACACGGCTGCGGCCACCCTGCGTCAGCAACTCCGGGTGAACATCGAAGGTTCCCACTACTTCCCCGCCGCTTCGCCTCGCGCCCCGACGGTTTTGGTCACTCCTCCCTCATCCACTGCTGCATGACCGCCAGCAGATGATCGGGGTCGACCGGCTTCGTCACATAGTCGGAGGCACCCGACTCGATCGCCTTCTCCCGGTCGCCCTTCATCGCCTTCGCGGTGAGCGCGATGATCGGCAGCCCGGCGAACTGCGGCATCCTGCGGATCGCCGTCGTCGTCGCATACCCGTCCATCTCGGGCATCATGATGTCCATCAGGACGACCGCCGCATCGTCGTGCTGCTCCAGCACCTCGATGCCCTCACGGCCGTTCTCGGCGTACAGCACCGACAGGCCATGCTGCTCCAGGACGCTGGTGAGCGCGAAGACGTTGCGGATGTCGTCGTCGACGATCAGCACCTTCTGCCCGCCGAACCGGATGCCCCGGTGCGACCGTGGCGCCGTGTCCTGGTCGTCGGCGGGCCAGCGCTCCTGTCCCGGCTGCTCGGCCGCCGCGATGGGCGTGGTCCTGCGCCGGCGCCTGAAGAGCGCGGCGGCGCCGTTCTGGGTCTCGCGGTACGACCTCACCTCGGCCGGCGTCTCGACCTCCACCTCGGACAGCTCCGACAGGTCGGCCGCGGCCCGGGACGCGGACGCCACCAGGTCACCGGCCTCCAGCACGGGCAGCCCCTGGTGGTAGCCCTGCGGCGGCAGTTCACTCGGATGCAGCGGCAGATACAGCGTGAACGTCGACCCGCGACCAGGCTCGCTCTGCGCGTGGATCTCACCGCCGAGCAGCTGGGCGATCTCCCGCGAGATCGACAGCCCCAGACCAGTACCGCCGTACTTCCGGCTGGTCGTGCCGTCCGCCTGCTTGAACGCCTCGAAGATCACCCGCATCTTGCTGGCCGCGATACCGATGCCGGTGTCGGTCACCGAGAACGCGATCAGATCCGCGTCCGCGTCCCGCAGCGAGCCCGTCTCCAGGAGCTGCTCGCGAATCGCCAGCGGGACGTCCGCGCCGGCCGGCCGGATCACCAGCTCGACCGATCCGGAGTCGGTGAACTTCACCGCGTTGGACAGCAGGTTGCGCAGCACCTGAAGCAGCCGCTGCTCGTCGGTGTGCAGCGTGGCGGGCAGTTCCGGAGACACCCGTACGGACAGGTCGAGGCCCTTCTCCGCGGTCAGCGGGCGGAACGTGGCCTCCACGTAGTCGACGAGCTGGACGAGCGCGATACGCGTCGGCGAGACGTCCATCTTGCCCGCCTCGACCTTCGACAGATCGAGGATGTCGTTGATCAGCTGGAGCAGATCGGAGCCGGCGCCATGGATCGTCTCGGCGAACTCCACCTGCTTGGGGGTGAGGTTGGAGTCCGCGTTGTCGGCGAGCAACTTGGCCAGAATCAGCAGCGAGTTGAGCGGCGTACGCAGCTCGTGCGACATGTTCGCCAGGAACTCGCTCTTGTAGCGCATGGAGACGGCGAGTTGCTCGGCACGCTCCTCCAGGACCTGCCGCGCCTCCTCGATCTCGGTGTTCTTGACCTCGATGTCGCGGTTCTGCTGGGCCAGCAGCTCGGCCTTCTCCTCCAGTTGGGCGTTGGACTCCTGGAGGGCCTTCTGCCGGTTCTCCAACTCCGCCGACCGCTCGCGGAGTTGCTCGGTCAGCTCCTGCGACTGCCGCAGCAGCACCTCGGTCTTGGTGTTGACGGAGATGGTGTTGACGCTGGTCGCGATCATCTCGGCGATCTGGTTGAGGAAGTCCTTCTGGATCTGCGTGAACGGCGTGAAGGAGGCCAGCTCGATGACACCGAGCACCTTGCCCTCGAACAGCACCGGAAGCACGATCACTTGCGCGGGCGGTGCCTCGCCGAGCCCCGAGGAGATCTTCAGATAGCCGCTCGGCGCGTTCTCCACGAGGATCGTGCGCTTCTCCTGGGCCGCCGTCCCGATCAGCGCCTCACCGGGCCGGAACGACGTCGGCATGGAGCCCATCGAGTAGCCGTACGAGCCGAGCATGCGCAGCTCGTACGCGTCCTCCTGGTCGCCGCTGATGTCCTTGCCGTCGAGCAGCGGCATGGCGAGGAAGAACGCGCCGTGCTGTGCGGAGACCACCGGCGTCAGCTCGCTCATGATCAGCGAGGCCACGTCGTCGAGGTCGCGGCGACCCTGCATGAGCGCGGAGATACGGGCCAGGTTGCCCTTGAGCCAGTCCTGCTCCTTGTTGGCGATCGTGGTGTCGCGCAGGTTGGCGATCATCTTGTTGATGTAGTCCTGGAGTTCCTGGATCTCGCCGGAGGCGTCGACGTCGATCTTCAGGTTCAGGTCACCACGGGTCACCGCGGTCGCCACGCGCGCGATGGCACGTACCTGCCGGGTAAGGTTTCCTGCCATTTCGTTCACGGACTCGGTGAGGTCCCGCCAGGTGCCGTCGACGTCACGCACGCGTGCCTGACCGCCGAGCTGGCCTTCGGTACCCACCTCACGGGCGACTCGCGTCACCTCGGAGGAGAAGGACGACAGCTGGTCCACCATCGTGTTGACGGTGTTCTTCAGCTCCAGCATCTCGCCGGCCACATGAACCGTGACCTTCCGCGACAGATCACCCTTCGCGACCGCGGTCGTCACCAGCGCGATGTCCCGCACCTGAGCCGTCAGCCGGTACGCCATGGTGTTGACGGAATCCGTGAGGTCCTTCCACGAACCCGACATACCGCGCACCTGGGCCTGCCCGCCCAGCTTGCCCTCGGTCCCGACCTCACTGGCCACACGCGTGACCTCGTCGGTGAAGATCGACAGCTGGTCGACCAGATTGTTGACCGTCCGCCCGACCTTCAGGAACTCCCCGCGCAGCGGCTGCCCCGTGGTGCCGTCCGGCGCCTGCGTCCGCAGCTCCATACGCGGCGACAGATCACCTTCGGCCACCGCCGAGAGCACCCGGCCGACCTCGGAGACCGGTCGTACGAGATCGTCGACCAGGGCGTTCGAGTGGTCGATGGCGGCCGCCCAGGAGCCCTCACAGGGGCCTGATTCCAGCCGTTCTGTGAGCTTGCCCTCACGGCCCACCATGCGCCGCACGCGCGACAGCTCACCCGTCAGGTGCAGATTGCGGTCGGCCACCTCGTTGAAGACCGCGGCAATCTCCGACATCACGCCGTCACCGGACACCGTGAGCCGCTTGCGGAAGTTCCCGTCCCGCATCGACACGAGGGCCGCCAGCAGTCTGTCCAGGGACGCCGTGTCGACCGCGGTGGTCCCGCCCCGCGGTTTGCGCTGGTTACTCAGGGACTGTCCGCCTTTCGCGCGCGTTTTAGTGCCCCGCGTCGCTGCGCCAGACTCCACTTGTCCCTCCCGCAGGGGTCGACCGTTGCTGCTGCGATCCGGTACTACTGCTCGGCGTACCAGTTACTACTGCGTATTCCTGCCGGATATACCAGGCCACACCCGGGGCTGCTGCCCCCCGGAGGCGGATCTCACTCTGCCTGTCCGGACCTTCACAAGAAGCTTGCCCAGTGTTTCACCCTCGCTGAACCCGGCCATAACAGTTCGGCAGCTTCCCACACCGTCCGCACACCCTCCGGACGGAAACACTGCAGACCGGCATCCGCATGGACGGGGAAGGTAAGTAACCTTGCATGCGGCTGTCCAGCCGCGCCGGTCCGTCCGGCCTGGGCGGTGGCACGAGAACGAGCGGGCATCGGAGGGGCGGCCGCACCATGACCACCGGACTGATCCCGGGGGGACATCCCCCGGACCCCCGGCCGACCGACGGCCTGCCGTCGCAAACGCGACGGGAGCCGGTCGGCCAGGGAGCCCTGCACGTCGACAACCGGTCGAGGAGTTCTGTGATCACCGCGCGCGCGGCCGCCAGCTTCGAGCCCGTCGGGCGATCGGTCGCGACCGCCCGCGCCTTCGTCCGCGACACGCTCCAGGGCTGGGGCTTCGCCGACATCGTCGACGACGCCGTCGTCCTCACCAGTGAACTGGTGACCAACGCCGTGGTGCACGCGGGCACCTCCGCGGACGTCCTGTGCCTGCGCAGTGACGACGGCGTCCGGATCGAAGTCGCCGACCGCTACCCGGAGCGCGAGATCCCCCTCCAGGGCTCCGCCGTCAACATGGGCAGCCCGGACCGCGAGGGCGGCCGTGGCCTCCAGCTGTGCGCGGCGCTGGCCGGCCGCTGGGGCGTCGAGTACACGCCCACGCACAAGCAGGTCTGGTTCCAACTCGACCTCCCCGACCGCGCGGTGGGCACCCGCACTGCGGGCCCCTCGCTCCCCGCAGACCTCCTGCCCCTCGCCGACGGCCGCGTCCGCGTCGCCGTCGTCCAGATCGACCGCACGGGCTGCATCTCCGCCTGGAACGAGGACGCCGAGGAACTCTTCGGCTACGCCTCCGAACAAGTGAACGGCAAGCCCCTCACGGACCTCGCGGCCTGGCCGCACACGCCGGGCACCAGCACCGGCGTCGCGGAGGCACTCCAACTCTCGCGCTGGGAGGGCAGTTACGGCATCCGCGGAGCCAACGGCCGGGTGACCCCGGTGTACGCCTCCCACCTCCGGGTCCGCGACACCGGCGGCGAGCCGTCCACGGTCTGCCTTCTCGTACGGGACCACGAACGCGCCGTCCTGCAGACGCCGTTGCGCCACTCCTCCTCCGACTCCGGCACCGGCCCGGACGGTCAGAACACCGACCCCTTCGAGGTGTTCATCGGCTCCCCGCCCCCGGACGATCTCGACGGCCTCCTCCAGCGCACCGTGGAACGCGCCCGCGACATGCTCGACGGCGACAGCGCGTTCCTGCTCCTCGCCACCGACGACGAAACGGAGTTGGAGGTCCGCGCCTCCACCGGCCTGCCCTCCGCCCGCCAGCGCTTCGCCCGCGTCCCCGTCGAGGCGGGCCCCGGCCGCTACGGCTCGGCCCGCATGCCGGCGGTCCACGAGGACCTCACCATGGTCCCCGGCGCCGTACCCCTGCTGAACGGCACCGGCATGCGCTCGGTCGTCACCGTCCCGCTGAAGGTCGAGGGCCGCCTCACCGGCTCCCTGGGCGTCGCCGCGGAGGCCCCCGGCAGATACTCGAACGAGGAGGCGCTGCGCCTCCAATTCGCCGCGGACCGCATCGCGTTGGCCGTCGAGTCGGCCCGTCTGGGTGAACTGGAGCGCCTGCGCCGAGGCTCGCTGAGCTTCCTGGTCGAGGCCTCCGACCTGCTCGCCGGCACGCTCGACCGCGACCAGACGCTCGCCCTCATGGCCCAGATGACGGTCCCGACCCTCGCGACCTGGTGTGCGGTCTACACGATCGCCGACCAGGCCTCGGAGCCGTACCTGTCGTACGTCCTGCACGAGGACGAGGAACTCATCGACGGCATCAAGTCGTTGCTCTCGAAGATCGCCCCGCCGGATCCCGTGCCCACGCCCGGCGCCCGCGTCTGGTCGGCCCCCGCGGAGTCGGCCCACCAGGCGGCGCTGCGCACGTCCATGCGCAGCCTCGGCCTGGGCGAGCCCATCCCGCGCGTCAGCTCGGGCATCGGCCCGACGCTGGCCACCGCCTCGGCGGTCGGCGGCGAGACCGTGGTCCTGCCCCTCGTGGCCCGCAACCGCGTCATCGGCATGCTCACCCTCGGCAAGCCGACGGACGAACACTTCCGCCAGGAAATCCTGGAGCTGGCCGAGGACCTGTCCCGCCGAGCCGCCCTGGCCCTGGACAACGCCCGCCTCTACTCCGAGCGCACAGCCATCAGCCAGTCCCTCCAGCGCAGCCTCCTGCCGCCCGAACTCCCCGACATCGAGGGCGTCGAGGTGGAGGTCATCTACCGCGCGGCCGGCGAGGGCAACGAGGTCGGCGGCGACTTCTACGACGTCTTCCCCATCAGCGACGGCGCCTACGGCTTCGCCATCGGCGACGTCTGCGGTACGGGTCCGAACGCGGCGGCGGTCACGGGCCTGGCCCGGCACGCCCTGCGCCTGCTCGCCCGCGAGGGCCTGAGCGGCCCGGCGGTCCTGGAGCGCCTGAACTCCGCCATCCTCGACGAGGGAGCCCGCAGCCGCTTCCTGACGCTCCTGTACGGCGAGATGCGCCCCCAGGACGACGGCAGCGCGGAACTGAAGGTCGTCTGCGCCGGCCACCCGCTCCCCCTCCGCCTCCGACAGGACGGCACAGTCGAACCGGCCGCCGAACCCCAGCCGCTCCTCGGTGTCATGGAGGACCTCGAGCTGTACGAGCAGACGGTCACCCTGGACCCCGGCGACGTCCTCCTGTGCGTCACGGACGGCGTCACCGAACGCCGCGAGGGCAGCCGCATGCTGGGCGACGACGGCCTCACGGACGTCCTCACCACCTGCACGGGCCTCACGGCCGGCGCCGTCGCGGCCCGCATCATGCGCGCGGTGGAGCGCTTCGCATCCGACGCCCCGTCCGACGACATGGCGATCCTGGCGATGCGAGTCCCGGGACTCCACAAGGACTAGGACAACAGCACAAAGGCCCCCCGCCTATGGGCGGGAGGCCTTATCACTGGAGCCCCCAAACGGAATCGAACCGTTGACCTTCTCCTTACCATGGAGACGCTCTACCGACTGAGCTATAGGGGCCTGTCACGTCCTCGAGGTGTCCCTCGCGGCGACGGAATAGATCATACCCCGAACGAACCTGTGCTCCCAACACGCTCTCCCTGTCAGAAGGCGGGCTGAAGCAGTCCCCCAAGGGCATTGCACGCGGACACTATTCGATGCATGTCCCGCTTCGTCAACGACGCGTCCACAGGCAGCGCCAACGTCTCGTCCGCGGCCCGCTCGGTCTCCGGAAGCGACACACATCGACGGAACTCGGGCAGCCGATGCACAGGCGCCTTCACCGGCACCCGGCATTCAACTCCCCTGACCCGCAGGGCCCGAGCGAAGGCGTCCCGGTCGGGCCGCCCGTTCCCCGGCACCCGCACGACGTACTGCTGATAGGTATGCCCGTGACCACCATCAGGCGTCAGCACGCCCCTCAACTTCGCATCGAGATACGAGGCACGCTCCCTGCGCTGAGCAACCTCGTCGTACGGCACCTCGGACTCCCCCTGCTCCAGCACCAGCAGCCCATGCCGCCGCCCGAGCTCATGCAGCCGCGCGATGTCCGCCGGCCGACCGAAGCGGTGTACGACAACCAGGGCCACTGTCCGCGGAGTTACGGCCGCCTCGACGGCGGACGTGTCCAGGCAGTACGTCACCGGATCTATATCGGCGAACACCGGCAGCGCACCGGCCGTCGCCACGGCCTCGGCGACCTCCACGTTCCCGAACGCCGGGACGACGACCTCGTCACCGACTCCGACACCGGCAGCCCGGAGCATTGCAGCAGTACCCATGCTTCGGATGCTCGTTGCGCAACGTGAACTTGAAGTAACGCACAACAAAAAAGGGTTGGACCCAGAACCGAAGTTCCGGGTCCAACCCTT
>NZ_JAFFSU010000012.1 GCF_017948455.1 Streptomyces sp. GESEQ-4 | reverse complement strand
ACCACCCGCCGACGCCTCCGCCCCCCCCCCCCCCCCCCCCCTCCCCTTCGCCGACGAACTCGCCCGCACCGGCCTCGGCACACCGCCCGGTGCCCTCGCCGCCACCGTCGTCTTCCTGCTCACCACGGGCGGCGCGCTGTACCTCGTACGCAGGCGCCGCTGAGCGCACCGAGCCCGCCTGCGACGATCCGTGGCAGCAACCCTCGTGCGGTGAGTCGGGAACCTCAGGACGCCCGACGACGTTCGTGTCACTGACGGCCGGACGAACCGAGCCGTCGGCTCGCAGTGCCCAACTGCTGATTCCGTACGACGACTTGACCGGGGGGCAAGAGGCGTGCAGCAGCACCGCGCACACCCCACGCGCCCGGCCGTCGTCGTGCTCTCCGCGCTGCTCGCGGTCCTGACCTTCCTCCTGCCGGTGTCGGCCAAGTCGGTGCCGGCGTCCCGCCCGTCCTCGACGGGCACGGCCGCGACAGTGACCGCGACGGCGATCGCGCAGGCGTCCGCGACCGCCGACGCGCCGCGACCCGTCGCCGTGGCGCGTCCCGTTCTCGGCCACGCTGACGTCGTGCCGTACCCGTTCCACGGCTTCCTGGGCCCTGGCACCGGGGACGCGGCCCCGCACCGCGCTGTCGGCGGTCCCGACGTGGCCGTGGCGGCCGCGGACGCGGGAGCGAGCCGGGGCGCCCACACGTGTCGCCCGCGTGGCCCGCCGTCCCGATGGAGCACCGAAGTCCGTATCGACGCCTGACCGTTCGCCTCCGCGCCCGGCGCAGACGTCGACTCCGTCTGCCTGCCCATCGTGGAGAACTCATGTCTCGCGCGCCCATGTGGCGGGCGATCGTCGCCCTAGGTGTGATCGCCGCCTCGCTCTTCTTCGCTCTCACCCAGTCCGCCCGCCTCGGCCTCGACCTGCGCGGCGGCACCCAGATCGTCCTGGAGACCAAGGACTCACCCGTCGTCGAGGCCAATGCCGAATCGACCCAGCGGGCCCTGGAGGTGCTCCGCCAGCGGGTCGACGCGCTCGGCGTGTCCGAGCCGAGCCTGTACCGGTCCGGACAGCAGCGGATCTTCGTCGAGCTGCCCGGCCTGCAGGACCCGCGCGAGGCCGCCGAAGTCATCGGCCGCACTGCCCAGTTGACCGTCCACCCGGTGCGGGGTGCGACGGATGAGCAGGGCAAAAACAAGGGGAAGCCGGCCGAGGACGGCTCGCGCACCCTGGCCGACCCCGACCAGAAGGGGGCGTTCCTCGAGCTCGGGCCCACCGCCCTCACCGGCGAGGGCGTCAAGGACGCCGAGGCCGTGCTCGACCAGCAGCAGATGTCGGGCTGGATGGTCGACCTCACCTTCCGCGGGCAGGCAGGCAAGGACTGGGCACGGGTCACCGGGGCGGCGGCCTGTGCCCCGCAGGGCGCCCCCGAGCGGCGCGTCGCCATCGTCCTGGACGGCAAGGTCCTCTCGGCGCCCGGCGTCAACGCGGATGTGGCGTGCAAGGTCGGTATCTCCGGCGGCTCCACGCAGATCACCGGCGGTTTCGACCGGGAGGAGGCCCGCGATCTGGCCGCGCTCGTGAAGGGCGGTGCGCTGCCGGTGCCCGTGGAGGTCGTGGAGCAGCGCACCGTCGGCCCCACGCTCGGTGCCGACGCCATCGCCGCCAGCACTCAGGCCGCGATCATCGGGCTCGCCCTGACGGGGCTGTTCATCCTCGTCGTCTACCGGCTGCTCGGCGCCCTGGCCACCATCGCGCTCGCGCTGTACGGGCTGATCTCCTACGCCGCACTGGTCGCCCTGGGCGCGACCCTGACCCTGCCCGGACTCGCCGGTTTCGTCCTGGCGATCGGCATGGCGGTGGACGCGAACGTGCTGGTCTTCGAGCGTGCCCGCGAGGAGTATCTGGGAGCCCGCGCCCTGAAGTCGGGTCCGTCGCGCCTGGACAAGCCGCTGCGCACCGCCTTCGGCAAGACGTGGAGCGCGGTCGTCGACGAGGAGTATCAGAGTGCCCGCGCTTTGAAGTCGGCCCCGGCCCGCCTCGACAAGCCGCTGCGCACCGCCTTCGGCAAGACGTGGAGCGCGGTCGTCGACTCGAATGTGACCACGCTGCTCGCGTCCGGGCTGCTCTTCTTCTTCGCGACCGGACCCGTCAAGGGCTTCGGCGTCACGCTCTCCATCGGTGTCCTCGTCTCGATGATCTCGGCCCTGGTGATCACCCGGGTCCTCGCCGACTTCGCGATCCGGCGCCGCTTCGTGCGGGGCCGGCCCGGCCTGACCGGGATCACCTCCACCGGCCGGGTGCGCGCCTGGCTCGCGCACCGCAAACCCCGCCTGGTGCACCATCGGCGCCGCTGGCTCGGCGTCAGCGCGCTGCTGATCGTGGTCGCCGTCGTCGGAATCGGCCTGCGCGGCCTGGACTTCGGGGTGGAGTTCACCGGCGGGCGCCTGGTGCAGTACAGCACCAGCAGGCCCGTGGACGTGGACGCGGCGCGCACGGCGGTCACGGAGGCCGGGTTCCCGCGCGCGGTGGTGCAGGAGTCGGGGGACGGGGACATCTCGGTACGCACCGGTGAGCTGAGCAACGACCAGCAGCACACGATCAAAACGGCGCTGGCGAAGGAGGGCGGCGAGGTCACCGTCGAGCGGGACGAGCTGATCGGACCGAGCCTCGGCGCCGAACTGCGCCAGAACGCGCTCATCGCGCTCGGCATCGCCGTCGCCGCCCAGCTGATCTACCTCAGCGTGCGGTTCCGGTGGACGTTCGCCGCCGCGGCCGTATCGGCCATGGTGCACGACGTGCTGCTCGTGGTGGGCCTGTTCGCCTGGCTCGGCAAGCCCGTCGACAGCATCTTCCTGGCGGCCCTGCTCACGATCATCGGGTACTCCGTCAATGACACCGTCGTCGTCTTCGACCGGGTGCGCGAGGCGCGCCGCCGCGATCCGGCGGCGGACCTGGAAACCACCGCGAACAAGGCCGTCATCCAGACGCTGCCGCGCACGGTGAACACCGGTATGGGCGCGCTGTTCATCCTGGTCGCCCTGGCCGTGCTCGGCGGTGACTCCCTCGCGGACTTCTCCCTGGCGCTGATCGCCGGCGTGGTGATCGGTATGGCGTCGACGGTGTTCACCGCCGTGCCGATCGCCGTGCAGCTCGAGGGCAGCCGCCCGGCGCCGCCGGTGCGCCCCAGGCGCGGCGAGGACGGCGGAACGCGCAGTCCGCTGGAGCGACGCGGGCGGGCGCGGGGTTCAGGCGCTGTGGTGTGAGGGCGCCCTGGGCATGGAGGTCCGCGACCGGGATGATGAGCGAGCTGGACACGGCGATCGCCAGGGGGAGTGACAGCTGATGAGAGCGTGTGTGGTCGGGGCCGGCCCCGGGGGAATCGTCACCGCCAAGGTGCTGCTGGAGAACGGCTTCGACGTCACGGTCTTCGACAAGTACCAGCAGGTCGGCGGGATCTGGTCGGCGCAGGGCTGCTACGACGGGCTGGCCAACCAGTCCGCGCTCCGCATCTTCGAGTTCGCGGACCTGCCCAACCGCCTGCACTTCGCCGACGCGGTGGACACGCAACGCTACCTGGAGAACTACGCCAAGACCTTCGGTGTACTGGACCGCGTCCGGCCCGGTACCGAGGTGATCTCCATCAGGCCGGTGGAGGGGCCCGGGCGGGCGGGCGCCTCCGGCTGGTCGGTCGACTCCCGGCCCGCCGGGGACGAGGCGGCGGACGTTGATCGCGAGACATTCGACTACGTCGTTGTCGCCAGCGGGGCTCATCATCATCCCCGAATGCCCGAGCTGCCCGGGCGTGAGTCGTTCCGTGGGACCGTGCTGCACTCCAACGAGGTGCGGGCCGGGACATTCGCCGGGCGGCGCGTGGTCGTCGTGGGCGGCGGCAAGTCCGCATTGGACCTGATCACCCGCGCCGCACGCGAGGCGGCCTCGGCCACGATCGTGCAGCGCAGGGTGAACTGGATGATCCCCGAGCGTCTCCTGCTCGGTCTGGTCGGCTACAAGTGGATCCTGTTCACCCGGCTCGGCGAGGCGCTCCTGCCCCGCTACCACGATCCGGCCTGCGTCCGCCCGATCGACCGCATCGACGAGCGCGTCAAGCGGGCTCTGTGGTGGCTCATCACCCGCGACATGTTGCTTTCCACCGGGCTGTACCGGCTGCCGAGACAGCTGCGGCCCGCTCACGCGCTCCCCTTCCACCTGGCACACGCGGGAGTGATGCCACGCGGCTACGTGCGGGCCGTCCGCCGCGGCCTGATCGCCCCCAAGGTCAGTGCCGTCGAGGCGTACACCGACAAGGGGCTGCGACTGGCGACCGGCGAGGAAGTGGCGGCGGATGTCATCGTGTTCGCCACCGGGCATCACAAGACCTTCCCGTTCCTGGACCCGAGCGTGCGCGTGCACGATTCCGACGGGAGGCTGCGGCTCTACCGAGGCATCGTGCCCCCCGGCGCCGAACGGCTGGGGTTCGTCGGTTTCCGGCAGGTCTTCAACAACATCATGGGCATGGAACTCACCGCGCACTGGCTGACCCGTCATTTCCGGGCGACGCTGCGCACCACCCCGGGCGAGCAGGGGATGCGGGAGGCCATCGACGCTCGCCTGGCCTGGCAGGAGCAGGTACTGCCAGGCTCCGGCGGCTACGACTTCGGCCCCTACGACATCCACTGCGCGGACGAACTCCTGCACGACATGGGGTTGCCGTCCCGCCGCGCCGGCAACCTGCTGGCCGAGTACCTGCTTCCCGGCGGAGTGGCACACCGCTACGCGGGCCTGACTCGCTCGGTCATCGGTACCGGGTGATCGACGGGGTCGAGATCACCGCTTCCTGACTACGCTGGGGGCGTCGGTACGCCGTGGTTCCGGCGCCCCCGCACATGCACGCACGTACGGCAGGAGAACCCGCACATGGCAGACCGCAAGCCCATCGAGTCATGGCTCACCGACATGGACGGTGTGCTCATCCACGAGGGCGTTCCGATCCCCGGTGCCGACGCGTTCCTGAAGAAGCTGCGGGAGTCCGGGAAGCCCTTCCTGGTCCTCACCAACAACTCGATGTACACCGGGCGCGACCTGCACGCCCGGCTGCGGCGCATGGGCCTTGAGGTGCCGATCGAGTCCATCTGGACCTCGGCGCTGGCCACCGCCCAGTTCCTGGACGACCAGCGGCCCGGCGGCTCGGCGTACGTCATCGGCGAGGCCGGCCTGACCACCGCGCTGCACGACATCGGCTACATCCTCACCGACCACGAGCCCGATTACGTCGTCCTCGGCGAGACTCGAACCTATTCGTTCGAGGCCATGACCAAGGCCGTACGGCTGATCCTGGGCGGCGCCCGCTTCATCTGCACCAACCCCGACGAGACGGGCCCCTCCACCGAGGGCCCGCTGCCCGCCACCGGCGCCGTCGCCGCGCTGATCACCCAGGCGACCGGCAAGAAGCCGTACTTCGCCGGCAAGCCGAACCCGCTGATGATGCGCACCGGGCTGAACGCGATCGGCGCGCACTCCGAGACCAGCGCGATGATCGGCGACCGCATGGACACGGACGTGCTGGCCGGCATGGAGGCCGGGATGCAGACCTTCCTGGTGCTCACCGGGCTGACCCGGCCCGAACAGGTCGAGGACTTCCCGTACCGGCCCTCGAAGGTCGTCGACTCCATCGCCGACCTCGTCGACCGGGTCTGAAACCCGGTTCCCACGAAATCCAACTCGTACGGAGCAGCGCGGCCCGGCTGAGGATGCGCGGCGGGGCCCCGCGGGGGAGCCTCCTGACTACGGGAGGTTCATGATGGGTCCACTGAAAGTCACTCTCTGTGCGGGTGCGGCGATCTTCGCGGCGCTCACCCCGGCCGCCCACGCGGCGGACGGAGGCGGCCTCTCGGTGACCCCGGCGTCCCCCGCCCCCGGTACCGACATAGCCCTCAGGACCACCGGCTGCTCCACCACCACCGGCACCGCGTCCTCGGCGGCCTTCGTCGCCGACGCCCGCCTCACCGGCTCCGGCGGCACGCTCGTCGGGGAGACCCGCGTCAGCTCCTCGGTCAGGGCGGGCACGTACGACGTGCGGATCACCTGCGCGGGCGTGCGGACGAAGGGCGCCCTCACCGTCGTAGAGAAAACGCCGCCGAAGACGCCACCAAAGGCGCAGCCGCACCAGCCCACCGCCCCCGCCTCCTCTCCGGTTGCCCCCGTCCAGGCGGGCGGCGGTGGTGCCGCCCGGCTCGGTGCCGGAGCCGAGGCGGATGCCGAGGCCGACGAGGCCGGGCCCGGTACGGGGCACGCGGTGACCGGGCTGGTGCTGGCGGGTGTCGCCGCGGTCGCCGTGGCGCTGCGCAGCGCCCGCCGGAGCCGCGGAACGGACTGACCGGCGATGTCCGAGCGCTCCTCGGGTACCGGCCGCCTCACGACGGGGTTGGTCTGGGCGGTGCTGCTGCTCGGGCTGTGGCTGTGGGGGCGGGAGGTCACCGACGTACGGCACGGGACGGCCACACCCACCACCGGCGACATGGCGGCGGTCGGCCGCCCGCCGGACGACGAACTGCCGCCCGTCGCCCGCCCGTTGAAGCCCGCGCTGCCGCAGCGCATCGACATCCCCGACCTGGGCGTGCAGGCCCCCGTCGTGGCCCGCGGGCTCGACGCGCACGGCGCCGTCGACGCGCCGCCCCTCGACCAGTCCGGAGTGGTCGGCTGGTACGCGGGCGGCGCGAAACCCGGCGCCGCGGGCGCCGCGCTCATGGTCGGACACGCCGACACCGAGACCCGCCCCGCCGTCTTCCACAAGATCAGCTCCCTGCAGCCCGGCGCGAAAGTCCGCGTCATCCGCGACGACGGCAAGATCGCCGAGTTCACCGTCGACGACATCCAGGTGGTGACCCGAGACCTCTTCGACGCCCACCAGGCCTACGGCCCTCACCACCCCGGCCGCCCCGAGCTACGGCTGATCACCTGTGGCGGCACCTTCGACCGACAGAGCCGCAGCTATACGGCAAACGTGATCGTGTCGGCGTACCTGACGAGGACAGGCTCCTGACGATTCCGGAGTCACCCGGCCCGGTCGACGACCCGCTCCCCCTGAAGCCGCCGACCGGGCTGGTCCTCGACCGCGCGCGCTCGGGCTGCGGGAGTAACCCGGCGACCGGCGCGGGAGGCTTGGAAGCCACAGTGGGGATCGACCGGCCGGGGACTGGGGCCGTCGAGGACGACTGTAGAACGAAAAACGCTGCCCGGCATAGAGGTTGCAGGTGGTGCGGGGGTCACGCGGGTCCACCGACCGTTCCCTCGCTCTCCCCGCTCTCCCGGCGCAACTCCGCGTCGTCCGCGACCCGTTCGATGACAGCGCTTGCTACCCGGTCGATCGGAAGCCTGCGCCGACGCGCGTACTGCCGCAGGGCCACGAAGGCTTCGTCGGCCCCCGTGCCCCAGCGCTCCGCCAGCATCCCCTTCGCCTGCTCGATCCGCACCCGGCTGGACAGGGCCTCCTGCAACTGCCCGGCCAGCGTGCGGTACTGCGCGTACGCGCGATGGTTCTGCAGTCCTACGGCGGCGGCGTCGGCCAGCGCCTGGGCCAGCGCCAGCGCCGCCTCACCGGCACGCCCGTCGTGCTCGGGGGGCGTCGGCGCGAACACGTTGAGCGCGCCGAGCAGTGTCTCGCGGCGGCGCAGCGGCGGCGTGCCGGATGGACACCGGCGGCACCGGCTGCCCGGAGCTGTAGCTGTCCAGACAGGGACCGCCGCCGTGCTGCGCCTCCAGCAGATCGAGGGCGACCTCCTGCTGCCGGCTGCTCCCGGCCAGCGACACCGCCCGCCCGCCGTCGATCAGCATGATCCCGGCCGCCCGCGCGGCCAGCAGTTCCACAGAGTGGTCCGAGATCACCTGTAAGTAGCGCGTGGCCTCGAAGGCGTCCGTGAGGGTGTCCGCCGCCTCCACGAGAGCCTGAGCGAGCTGGATCTCCCGATTGGTGTGATGCATGCCCGCGCACTCCCTTTCGCGTGCCCCCGCGCCCTCCTCTCAGGCGCGCGCCTCCCCAGACCATCGGGGCTGTAACAGCTCTCCGACAAGGCTCGGGCGGCCTCGTGGGCGCCGCGTCACGTATGCCAGGATTGAGACTCGAACGGTGCACCCAAGGGGGGTTGATGTACGGCAACAGGGGGGTGAGGTCTTTGTCGGCCGGAACGCGGGCGTCCGCAGTGGTGCTGGGGGCGGCGCTACTGCTCGCGGGGTGCTCTTCAGGGGACGGGGACGGCGGGGACGAGACCGGCGAGGCCGGCGCGAAGATCTCCCAACAGCCCAAGGAGACCGACCCGTTCTGGGTCAACCCGCAGGGAAACGCGGCCGCGCAGGTCGCGACGTACGCGAAGGCCGGCAAGCAGGACGAGGCCGAGCAGATCCGCAAGATCGCTCAGCAGCCGACGGGCGAGTGGCTCACTCCGGAGAGCGCCGAGCAGGAGGCGCGCGGTTTCACCGAGGCCGCCGAGAAGGCCGACCGGGACGCGCTGCTCGTCGTCTACAACATTCCGCATCGCGACTGCGGCCAGTTCTCCGGCGGCGGCGCCGCGGACGGCAACGCGTACCGGGAGTTCATCGACCAGGTGGCCAAGGGCATCGGCGATCGCTCCGCGACGGTGATCCTCGAACCGGACGCGATCCTGCACCTGGTCGACGGCTGCACCCCGGACGAGTTCCACGAGGAGCGCTACGACCTCCTCAAGGGCGCCGTCGAGAAGCTCAAGGCCAGCAAGAACACCAAGGTCTACCTGGACGCGGGCAACGTCGGCTGGGGCCGGCCCGACCAGATCTTCGAGCCCCTCCAGCGGGCGGGCATCGACAAGGCCGACGGCTTCTCCGTCAATGTCTCGAACTTCTACTCCACCGAGGACTCCATCGCCTACGGCAAGGAGCTCTCCGCGAAGGTCGGCAACAAGCCCTTCATCATCGACACCAGCCGCAACGGCAACGGCCCCTACACCGAGGGCAACCCCGACGAACGCTGGTGCAACCCACCCGGCCGAGCCCTCGGCGAAACCCCGACCACCAAAACGGCGGACCCCCTCGTCGACGCCTACGTCTGGGCCAAGCGCCCCGGCGAATCGGACGGCGAGTGCAAGGGCGGCCCGAAGGCGGGCGAGTGGTGGCCCGAGTACGCACTAAACCTGGCCAAAGCTTCCAACTAACGCCAATCCCCGCGCCCCGAAAGGGGCGCGGGGATTGGCGCGACAAGCCACAACGAACCTGCGGCCAAGAACGGCGCTAAGGCACCCGGACCCACTGCGCCTTACTAGGCGTCCCCTGATCATCCGTGACGAACAGCATGTACCACCCCGCCTGCACCAGATTCCGGTTCTTCGGCACCGTCACCGTGATCTTGTCCCCGGACACCTTGTAGTCCAGCGCGATGGACCGCTGATCCACGTCCGTGACGTGCGTCGACGCGCTCGGCCGGACCAACCGCACCTTCTTGATCGTCGACGCGTGCTGCGAGGTGAACGTCCCCGTCCCGCCGCGCTCGATGGTCTTCGGACCACCGGACAGCGACGGCTGTGCGTCCCGGTACAGATACGGCGGCGTGTAGATCTCGATCCGCTGCTCGAACTCGCCCGGCTTGGTGTTGGCCTTGTCGCTGTAGAGCGAGTCGGAGCCGAAGAACATCACCCGCCCGTCGGGCAGCAGGATCGACCCGGAGTGGTAGTTCCGGCCCACCAGCGGGTCGGCGACGCGCCGCATCTCGCCGGTCTCGGCGTCGTACATCCGCGCCTCGAGGATGTTGGAGTCGCCGCGCCCGCGGTAGTCCTCGGAGCCGCCGGAGATCAGCACGGTGTCGTCGGGCAGCACGGAGGCCTGCGGATACCGTGTGCCCTTCTCCAGCGAAGGCCCGTCCTTGAACGCCGGGTCCGCGTCCTTCAGGTCGATCAGCCGGGTCTTCTCGCTCGACAGCTTGGACTCGCCGACCCCGCCGCCGCCGATCACCATGTACTTCTCGTCCTGCGCGGGCGGCAGCAGCACGGTGTTGGCGGTCTCCAGCATGTTCGCGTCGCTCAGCCCGGGCACCTTGGTGAACTTGTTGGAGTCCAGGTCCCAGACACCGGGGTCACGCCCCACGTCGTCCGGCCCGTATCCCGCGTTCGCGCCCGAGTAGAAGATCTTGCCGTTCTGCATCAGGAACAGCGCCGGATACGTCGGGAACTGACGGATCTTCTTCGTGTACGTCCACTTCTTGGTCGCCGGGTCGAAGATCTCGTTCTTGCCGGGGACCAACTGGCCGATGTCGTCGAGGCCGGAGACGCTGAGGATCCTGCCGTCGCTCAGGGTGGTGAGCGTCGGGTACCAGCGGGCCTCCTTCATCGGGTCGACCTTGATGTACTTCTCGGCGACCGGGTCGAACTCGAAGGCGTCCCGGATGCCCTGGAAGTCCTTCTTGTCGAGCGCGAGCTTCTGCGCGATGCCGTAGGTGTTGCGGGCGGCGGCGCCGGTCAGGCCCTGGACGCGGTAGTTGTCCTGGGTGCCGGTCTCGTACTGTCTGCCCTTCTTCTGCGCCTCGACGTAGATCCGGCCGAGACCGGGGTCGTTGCGCAGGAACGCGCCGGTCGCCGGGTCGAAGACCTTCTTGGCGCGCGGCACGAGCACCGGGTCCTTGGAGACGAACGTCTTGCCGTTCTCCTTGCCGGTGAACTTGGTGCCCGCGGGCAGGGTGATCGGCTTGTCCGGGTTCTCGTTGTGGACGATCATCAGGCCGCCGGCCTTGGTGACGTCACCCTTGAGCTTCTCGTACCGCTTGGTGCCGCCCGCGATCAGCAGATTGCCGTTGGCGAGCTGGGTGTGGCCCGTGCAGAACAGGTCGCTGGGCGTCGGCACCTTCTTGATGGTGCCCTTGACGGGGTCCCAGATCCGGGTGTCGAACTTCTTCGCGTCGAAGTTGTCCTGGTCGTTGCCCGACCCGGCGACGAGCAGCACCTTGCCGGTGCGCAGCAGCGCCGCGTGGATGGTGTTCTGCCGGTACTCCTCCGGGAAATCGACGATCTCCCAGCGGCCGTTGTCGGCTTTGTAGTCGGGTCTGTTGATCTGGTACTCGTGATATTTCTCGGTCCCGACGCGGTAGAGCCACGGCCCGTTCATCCCGGCCAGCGCGAGAACCACCGCCGTGCCTATCGCGAGTCGGCGGACACGGCGGCGGCCGGCCTGGTCTTTCATTCCTTACGTCCCCCAAGTCCACCAAGGGCGATCTGCATGGTCTGGTCGTTGCCGCCGCCCTGCGGCGGCTGCGGCTGCTGCTGCGTGGCGGCCCAACTCGGCATCTGCTGCGGGGCGTGCGGCGCCGGCAGCGGCTGCGGCTCGGGCCGGTCGGGCGCGGCGGGCTTCTTCTTCTCCTGCCGCATCATGTGGCGCCAGGCGAAGATGGGCGTCGCCGTGATCAGCAGGGCGAAGCAGGCCCAGATGATCATCGCGGGGTGGGAGTGGCCGTACACGAAGCCCGCGGCGATCGAGCCGGCGAAGATCAGGATGAAGTACCAGTGGTACCGGAAGGTCCCGAACCAGCGGTCCGGGCTGGCCGAGTCGCCCTTGGGCGTGACCACGAACTTGCTCTTCTTGCGCAGCATCGAGTCGATCAGCGCCTTCGCGTACAGCGGCGCCGACAGCGCGGACATCACCATGCCGGCCACACCGCCGGAGCCCTCGGGCTCGTGCGGCGAGACATTGTGGCGGCGGTTCCAGACGTAGAGGCCGATCTGCAGGGCGGAGGCGTTGCCGTAGAGCATCAGCCATATCGTCGGGTCGATGTTGACACCCGAGGCACCCAGACCCAGGAACAGCGCACAACTGATCGCCGCGAGGATCCAGTTCAGGGCCGACATCGGGTAGAAGATGATCATCATCGTGTAGTTGAAGAGCTTGCTCGGCGGCAGCGAGTAGAAGCCCTTCCAGTACTGCTTGAGGATCGTCTCGTACGTCCCGCGCGACCAGCGCATCTGCTGGGTGAAGAAGTCCGTCCAGGCGCTCGGGCCCTCACCGACCGCCAGCACGTCCGGGGTGTAGACCGAGCGCCACTTCTTGCCCGTGACGGGGTTCTTGTGCCGGTGGATCTCGAAGCCGGTCGCCATGTCCTCGGTGATCGAGTCGTACAGCCCGCCGATCTGCTTCAGCGCCCTGATGCGTACGGCGTTGGAGGTGCCCACGAACATCGGCGAGCCGTAGCGGTTGCCGGCGCGCTGGATCAGGGCGTGGAAGAGGAACTGCTGGGACTCGGCGGCCTTGGTGACGAAGTTGTCGTAGTTGCCGTAGACCTGCGGGCCGATGACGAAGCCGACGTCCGGGTCGCGGAAGAAGCCGAGCATCCGCTCCAGGTAGTTGGGCAGCGGCACATGGTCGGTGTCGACGGAGGCGAAGAAGTCGTAGTGGTCGCCGTACGCGTCCAGCCAGGCGTTGTAGTTGCCGTGCTTGGTCTTGGCGCGGTGCGGGCCCTTGGCCTGGTTCCACTTGGCGACGCCCTTGCGGCTGAAGTGGTGCACGCCGAGCCGGGCGCAGACCTCCTTGACCGCCGGGTCGTCGCCCTCGTCGAGCAGCCAGACATGCAGCAGGCCCCGGTGGCGCAGCTTGACGGCCGCCTCCAGGGTCTTCGTCACCATCTCCAGCGGCTCCTTGCCGGGCACGAAGGAGGTCAGGAAGGCGACTCTCGTGCCGGTCTCGGGCACCACCGGGATGGGGTCGCGGGCGACCAGCGTGGCGTGCGCGTTCGACAGCACGTTCATGCAGCGGAAGAACTCGATCAGGCCGATCGAGACGAGCATGACCATGTCGAGGGTCGGCAGGAAGTCGTACGCCGGGTAGTCGCGCTCGGTCCAGTGCACGGGCTGGAGCAGCCAGGCGAGCAGCACCAGCGAGAGCAGCGGTGCGGCGGCCAGCATCAGGGCCACTCTGAGCCGGTGCGGCTCCTGTGAGATCAAGGAGCGGTACTGCACTCTGTAGGGCTTGTTCGGATCGGGTTGTGTGAGGGGACCCGCCAGTCGGCTGTAGTGCTCGTAGTCGTACTTCGGCAGCGTCTTCTTTATCCGGCGGAAGGCGCCGGTGCGATGCGACGGGACCCTGAGCTGGGTCGTCTGTGACGGGTCATAGTTCTGCTCGGCGCCCGTCGGCGTCGACGTCATGAGTCATCCCCCCACACGCGGGTCAGCGCGTGTTTGTCGGTTCCTTACACCTGCTCCGGTCCCCCTCGACCTTCACAGGCGTATCAGTGGTGGACCGCTGTCACCACATCTTCCACACCTCTAGACATGAAACAGCGACCTTCCGGTTGCATGATGCCCCCCTCGGCATCGCCTCATGAACGGGGCCCCTCTCTCCCCGTGACAAACCGGCAACCGGCTCCTTGCCCCCCAACTGCCGCGAATCCGCAGCATCTGGCAGAAACAGGGTTCTACGGCGTCCAGCATGATCGCAAGATGGGGGGTAAGGCGAAGGCCCCCCGCCGGAGCGAGGGGCCTAGCTGTCGGTGCGCCGCCAGGGACTCGAACCCCGGACCCGCTGATTAAGAGTCAGCTGCTCTAACCAACTGAGCTAGCGGCGCCTGCTGACCTGCACGACTTTACCGGACCCCGGAGGGTGCTCCGGACCACCCGCGCCCGGCCGGCCGGGGCCCGCCCTGGCCGCCGTACATCATTCGGACCGTCAACATGCGCGTCCGGACGACAGTTGTGAAACTGATCAACATGCACAGACGTGGACATTTCCAGCTGGAGTGTGAAGGGAATCGCATGCCGGCTCCGGCCTTCGAGGAATTCGATCCCGCGGGCGACTGCGACTGCGCGGGATGTGTTCACTGGCGGCGGGTCCTGCCGCATTCCGCGACCGGTCACGGAAGTCGTCACCCGGCCGCCCGGCGGGTGCTGGTCGTGGCCGCCGCGGCGCTCGCCGCGGGGCAGGCGGCACCGGCGCTCGCCGCCCCGCACGCGGCCCAGCGGCCGGACCTTCCCCCGGATGACGAGGCCACGAGTCCGCAGGGCGGTCCCGCCCCGCTGCACGGTGCGGCCGGCCGGCCCAAGCCCGCGCCCGGGACCGTGGTGCCCGCGATCACCCGGGCGGAGATCATCAAGCGGGCCAAGACATGGGTCGAGGCGAAGGTGCCGTACAGCATGAGCCGGTTCTGGTCCGACGGATACCGGCAGGACTGCTCCGGCTTCGTCTCGATGGCCTGGAAGCTGCCGGGCAACGAATGGACGGGCAGCCTCGGCCAGTACGGGGTGCGGGTGTCCAAGGACGATCTGCTGCCCGGCGACATGCTGCTGTTCCACAACCCGGAGAACCCGCAGAACGGCTCACACGTCGTCATCTTCGGCGGCTGGACCGATCACACGCACACCTCCTACATCGCCTACGAGTCCACCCGCCCGCACGCCCGCAAGCAGACCACCCCCTACGCCTACTGGAACAACTCCGACCGCTATCTCGCCTACCGCTACAAGGGGCTCGCGGCAGGCACGACGGGAACCCCGGGCGCCGAGCCGAGCGCGTCCGCCGCGCGGCCGTACCCGGGAGCGGCCTACTTCGGTCCCGGCGCCCACAACAAGCACGTCGCCGAACTGGGCCGGATGCTCGCCGCACGCGGCGCCGGCCGGTTCTACGCCTCGGGTCCGGGCCCCCGTTGGACGGACGCCGACCGCAGGGCGACCCGGGCCTTCCAGCGCGCCCAGGGCTGGACCGGCGACGACGCGGACGGGCTGCCGGGGCCGCGGACCTGGGCGCTGCTGGTCACCGGTGAGGGCAAGGACATCACCACGGGGGCCGCCGCACCGGCCGCTCCTGCCTCGCACGGGGTGCCCGGCTATCCGGGGCGGGCCATGTTCCGGCCGGGCGCGGCCAACGAGTACGTCACCCAGCTCCGCCGGCAGCTGGTGAGAAAGGGCTTCGGCACGCACCACACGACCGGTCAGGATCCGCGCTGGAGCGAGGCGGACCGGCGCGGCGTCGAGGCCTTCCAGCGCTCCCAGGGCTGGCGGGGCGGCGCGGCGGACGGCTATCCGGGGCCGGAGACCTGGCGGCGGCTCTTCGCGTGATGCGAGGAGGCCGCGCATCCCACCGTTCTGAGCATCGACTCTGAGCATCGACGCATCTGACGCATCTGGCGCGGAGGCTGGAGGCACCCGATGACCACGACCACGTCCCACACGCCCGAGTCCGACGGCCCCGCCGAGAGCGCGCCCCGGCCCGCCCGGCTGATCCAGAACGAGGCGACCACCGAGATCCCCGTCCATCTGCTGTTCCGCGACGACGCCAACCCGGTGTCCGTCCCCCTCAAGCCCGCCGTCGTGGGCCGTCGTCACGGGACGGGGGAGCAGCCGCGCTTGCGCCGCCCGGTCCCGGCGAAGGCCCGCCCGGTGCCGGAGGTGGACCCCGCCCTGACCGAACGCCCGGCACGCGTGCTGCCCGGAGTGGTGGGAGTGCTCGCCGGGGGGACGGGGGTGGCCGGAGCTCTCCTCACCTCTTGGTGGGCGGGCGCGTTGCCGGCCCCGGTCCTTGCGGAACTGGGTCTGCCGGGGACCGGCGGGGCCGGGCTCGGGCCCGCGCAGTGGGCGGCGTACGCCGGGGCCGTTTCCCTGGGTCTGTTCGGGTTCGGCGGGCTGGCGCGGGGGCGGACCGGGCGGGCGTGGGTGCTCGGGCTGTTCGGCCGCTATCGGGGGACCGTGCGGCGGACCGGCCTGATGTGGGTCAACCCGCTGGTGCTGCGCCGCCGGGTCGACGTACGGCTGCGGCACTGGCGCAGCGAGCCGATGCCCGCGGCCGAGGGCAGCGGGGTCTCGCTGCGGGTCGTCGTCCTCGTGGTGTGGCGGGTGCGTGACACCGCGCGGGCCACGCTGGGCGTCGAGGACCACGAGACCTATCTGCGCGAGTGCGTGGAGGCGGCGCTCGCCCGGGTGCCGGTGGAGATGCCGGGCGGCGTACGGCCGTCGATGGACGTGGCCACCGACGCGCTGACCCGGCTGGTCGCGGCGGACGCGACGCCGGTCGGCCTGGAGGTGTTCTCGGTGCGTCCGGTGCGTGTCGAGTACGCCCCCGAGGTCGCCGCCGCCATGCACCGCCGCCGGATCGCCGCGCTGGACGCCCAGCAGCGGGCGAGCATGCTGACGTCGGTCGTGGACTCGGTGGAGGACACGGTGACGCGGCTGACGATGCGGGGGCTGGTGGACCTCGACGACTACGAACGCAAGGTGCTGGTGAAGGACTTGACGGTGGCGTTCTGTTCCGGACGGACGGAAACAGGGCCCTGAACCATGTCCGGAATGAGTTCCTCGATTGGTATGGACATGTTCAAGTAACCGCAATAATCTGAGACTTGGTCTAGACCTGCAAGCTCACTGAACTTCCCCCACGTTTTCCAGGAGCGGCAGCATGCGCACCAAGACCAAGTTGTCCGCCGTCGCGGTGGGCCTCGCCACGACCGGAGCCCTGGTGCTCTCCTCCGGCGGCGCCAGCGGCCACGGCTACACGGACCTCCCCATCAGCAGGCAGAAGCTCTGCCAGAACGGCACCGTCACCAACTGCGGCAACATCCAGTGGGAGCCGCAGAGCGTCGAGGGCCCGAAGGGCTTCCCGGCGTCCGGCCCGGCGGACGGGCAGATATGCAACGCGGGGCTGGGCCAGTTCGCCCAGCTCAGCGCCCCGAAGACGCCGTCGGGCGCCAACTGGCCGACCACCAGGGTGACGGGTGGTCAGAGCTACACGTTCCGCTGGCAGTTCACGGCCATGCACGCCACGACCGACTTCAAGTACTACGTCACCAAGCCGGGCTGGAACCAGAACCACAACCTGGCCCGCTCGGACCTCAACCTCACCCCGTTCTTCACCGTCCCCTACAACGGCCAGCGCCCGCCGCAGACCCTCTCCCACAGCGGCACGCTGCCCTCCGGCCTGAGCGGCCACCACGTCATCCTCGCCGTGTGGACCATCGCGGACACGAGCAACGCGTTCTACGCCTGCTCCGACGTCACGTTCTGAGCATCCCTTGAGTCAATCCGCCACCCCCCGCGGGTAGGTTTCCCGCACGCCGATCAAGACCGTTCCGGCGTGCGGGAAGCCGTACCTGACCTCGGGGGATCTCATGGAAGCGCTGTTCTACGTCATTCCGCTGTGCATGATCGGCCTTGCGGGCTACGGCGCGACGAGGCTGATGCGGCGTGCCCGCGACATTCGCGGCGCCTGGAACCACGGGCTCACGGCCGAGGCGCGGTGTCTGCGGGCGTTCACGACGACGCGCAACGACTCCACGACGCAGCATCACGTCTACGAGTTCACCACGCGCGACGGGCGTTACATCCGGTTCGAGGAGGCGTACGGCCCGGCGACGACCGTGGAAGGCGACATCGTCACCGTGCACTACCTGCCGGACCGCCCCGAACGCGCCACGGCCCACGCCCCGGCGCGCGGAAAGCTCGCGGCGGGCTCGGGCTGCGTGCTGCTGTTCCTCGGCTTCTTCATCGCCTTCTGTATCGCGTTCATGATCATCGTCCACGCGTTCTTCTCGGCGGCGGAAGGCTTCGGGTTCTAGGTTCCTGGGGCGCTTCCGGGTCCTCCTGGTCCTCCTGGGTTCTCCTAGGGCTCCACATCTGACGGTATGTCAATTACCGTGCGCGCCCATGGAATCCAGTGCGCGTACGGTCGCGGAACTCGTCGCCGCGGGGTGGGGCGACCACCGCCCGGGGCTGTGGTGCGAGGAACGGACGCTCACCCACCACGAGATGGCGGCCGGAGCGGCGGCCCGGGCGGCGCTGCTGGCCGATCTGCTGCCGCCGGACGCCGAGCCGCACATCGGGGTGCTGCTCGACAACACCCCGGAGTATCCGCTGTGGTTGGGCGCCGCCGCCCTCGCCGGTGCGGCCGTCGCCGGGATCAACCCCACCCGCCGCGGCCCCGAACTCGCCCGCGACATCCTGCACACCGACTGCCGGATCGTCCTCACCGACCGCACGCGCCTGCCCCTCCTTACGGGCCTCGACCTGCCCGGCATACGACTGCTGTGCACCGACACCCAGGAGTACGACGACCTGCTCGCGCCTTACGCCGACGCCCGCCCGGACTCCACCCGTGCCACCCCCTCCCACCGTCTCCTGCTGTACTTCACCTCCGGCTCGACCGGCGCCCCCAAGGCAGCCGTCTGCACACAGGGCCGCCTTGCCGCCGCCGGACACTCCCTCGCCGGCCACTTCGGGGTGGGCCGGGACGACGTGCACTACATCTGCATGCCGATGTTCCACGGCAACGCGGTGATCGCCGACTGGGCGCCCGCGCTGGCGGCCGGGGCGGGGGTGGCGCTGCGGCGGCGGTTCTCGGCGTCGGGGTTCCTGGCGGATGTACGGCGCTACGGGGCGACCTACTTCACGTATGTCGGGCGGGCCGTGCAGTACATCCTCGCCACCGAGGAACGGCCCGACGACCGCGACAACCCACTGCGGCTCGGCTTCGGCACGGAGGCGGGGGCGGTGGACGCGGCGGCGTTCGAGCGGCGGTTCGGGGTGCGGCTGGTGGAGGGGTACGGGTCGTCGGAGGGCGGGGCGGCGGTGCAGTGGACGCCGGAGACACCGGCGGGGGCGGTGGGGCCCGCGACGCCCGGGCTCGTCGTACTCGATCCGGAGACGGGACAGGAGTGCCCGGCGGCTCTCTTCGACTCCACGGGGCGTCTGCTCAACGGAGAGGAGGCGATCGGCGAGCTCGTGAACCGGGGGCCGAATCCCTTCGAGGGCTACTGGCGCAACCCGGAGGCGGACGCGGCACGGCTGCGGGACGGGGCGTACTGGACCGGCGACCTCTTCTGCCGGGACGCCGACGGGTACCTGTACTTCGCCGGGCGCACGGACGACCGGATCCGCGTCGACAGCGAGAATCTCGCCGCCGCGATGATCGAGAACATCCTCGCCCGGTACGAGGGTGCGGACGCCGTCGCCGTGTACGCGGTGCCGGACCCGGTGACCGGCGACCAGGTGATGGCGGCGCTCTCCGGGACCTTTGAGCCCGACGACTTCGCGCGCTTTCTGGCGGCCCAGCCCGACCTCGGGACCAAGATGGCGCCCCGGTTCGTACGGGTCGTGCAGCGGATGCCGGTCACGGCGACGAACAAGATCCACCGCGCGCGGCTCCGCAAGGAGGGCGTCCACTGCGCCGATCCCGTGTGGTGGCGGCCGGCGGGGGAGGACGCGTACCGGAGGCTGACGCCCGCGGACATCGAAGCGGCCATCGAAGAAGGGCCCCTCGCTCCCACGAGAGGCCCGGCTTCAGGGGGTGTGGGTGGCGGAGCCCCCACAACGCGCGGCGCAGCCGCGCAGTAACGACGATGGCGAGCCGGTTCGCGCTTTCCGCGAACACGCCTCGCCATCGACAACGTGCGCCGCCAGGGACTCGAACCCCGGACCCGCTGATTAAGAGTCAGCTGCTCTAACCAACTGAGCTAGCGGCGCATGACCCTCGCCGGCCGCGCGTGATGTGCTTCGCGCGGCGGCGGTACGGAAAATATTACCCGGTTCTCAGGGGTGCTCCTGACCAATGCCGGGCGACCCTCAGATGGCCAGCGAGAGCAGCACCGGCGCGGCGTTGCGGTTCAGCGCGTCGGCGGCCTGCTTGAGCCGGTGTGCGTGCTCGACCGGGAGGGAGAGGGCGAGGCAGCCCACGGAGGAGCCGGCCGTGATCGGGACGGCGGCGCAGACCGTGCCGATCGCGTACTCCTGGAGGTCGAGGTGGGGCACGGTCGGCGGCTGGGCCTCCAGGCGGGAGAGCAGCAGCTTGTCGCTGGTGATCGTGCGCGAGGTGAGCCGGGCCATCTTGTGCCGGGAGAGATGGTCCCGGCGGCCATTGTGGTCGAGCTGGCCGAGCAGGCTCTTGCCGATCGCGGTGGCGTGGGCGGAGTAGCGGAAGTCCACCCACTCGTTGACCGCGGGGGTGGTGGGGCCGTCGGCGTACTGCGTGACGTTGATCTCGCCGTCGACGTACCGGCTGATGTAGACGGCCGCGCCCACCGAGTCGCGCAGCCGGTCGAGGGTGCCCTGAAGCTTTTCGCGCAGGGCCTCCTCGCGGCCGTGCGTGGAGGTGAGGCGGGTGAGGGCGGCGCCGGTGACATAGGCACCGTCGGCGCCCTGCTCGACGTACCCCTCACGGCGCAGCATCCGCAGCAGCGCGGTCAGCCGCTCGGCGCCGAGGCCGGTGTGCCGGGCGAGCTCTGCGTCGGTGACTCCGGCGGAGTGTCGCGCCACCGTCTCCAGGACGCGCAGGGCGTCCTGGGCCGAGTGGTACGGCGCGGTCGGCTCGTTCATCAGCGCCACGGTTTCCCCCTGCGCTCGCTCTTGGCTCGCTCTTGGGCCGCAATCCGGTCAGCGGATCCTCTCCACGATAGCCGCCAAGAGGCTTGTAGTGAGCGGTTGTTGACGAGATTCCGGCCCTCTCAGCAGGGGGACTGACACTCTGGCATATGCCAGAGGAAAGGGCTGTCGGTTGTGTACCGACAGCCCGTCCGCCTTCACCTCGTGCAATCAGAGAACCGCGCTGAGGAATTCCCGCGTTCGGTCCTGCTCCGGGTCGCTGAAGATTTTCTCCGGCGGCCCGGCCTCGATGACCCGGCCGGAATCGAACATCAGGACCTGGTCCGAGATGTCGCGGGCGAAATTCATCTCGTGGGTCACACAGAGCATCGTGATGTCCGTGGAACGGGCGATGTCCCGGAGGACGTCGAGGACACCGGCGACCAGCTCCGGGTCCAGCGCCGACGTCACTTCGTCGAGCAGCAGCACCTGCGGCCGCATCGCCAGCGCCCGCGCGATCGCGACACGCTGCTGCTGGCCGCCGGAGAGCTGGGTCGGCCGCGCGTCGCACTTGTCGGCCAGGCCCACCAGGTCCAGCAGCCCGCGCGCCCGCTCCTCCGCCTCGTCCTTGGACATGCCGAGCACGGTGACCGGCGCCTCGGTGATGTTCCTGAGGGCCGTCATGTTCGGGAACAGGTTGAACTGCTGGAAGACCATCCCGATCTTCTTGCGGACCTCGCGGACCTGCTTCTCCGGCGCGGGGAACAGCTGCTCCCCGTCCACGGTGATGGTGCCCTCGTCGGGCTTGGTCAGCGTCATCAGCAGCCGCAGGATCGTGGTCTTGCCGGAGCCGGACGGGCCGATCAGGGTGACGTGCTTGCCCGCGCTCACGGAGAAGTCGAGATGGTCGAGGACCGTGTTCTCGCCGAACCGCTTGGTCACGTTCTCCAGGCGGATCAGTTCGGACGAGGAGGCGGGCACGTCGGTCGGGTTCTTTTCGGTGTCAACGGACAAGGCGTCGCTCCAGGGTGCGCAGCAGGACGGATGCGAGATAGGAGATGAGGATGAAGGCCACGCCGATCACGGTCAGCGGCTCGGTGAACCGGAAGGTCTGCTGAGAGAACAGCCGTGCCTCGCCCATCATGTCCAGCACGGTGATGGCCATCAGCAGCGGCGTGTCCTTGAGCATCGCGATCACGTAGTTGCCGAGCGCCGGCACGACCCGGCGGATCGCCTGCGGCAGGATCACCACGGTCCACGTCCGCCTGAGCGGCAGGTTCAGCGCGGTCGCCGCCTCCCACTGGCCGACGGGCACCGCTTCGATACCGGCCCGGTAGACCTGCATCGTGTACGTCGAGTAGTGCAGGCCGATCGCGAAGACGCCGGTGGTCAGCGCGGAGAAGGTGATGTTCCACTCGGGCAGCACGTAGAAGAGGAAGAACAGCTGCACCAGCAGCGGGGTGTTGCGCACGAACTCCGTGAGGACCCCGACCGGCCAGGTCACCCAGCGCGAGGGCACCCGCATCAGCAGCGCCCACACCAGACCCAGCGCGAACGAGATCAGCGAGCCGAGCACCAGCGCCTGGAGGGTGACCAGCAGGCCGTCCCAGAAGTGCGGCATGAAGTCGGCGACCGCTCCCCAGTCCCAGTTCACGCGACACCACTCCCCTCAGGCACGCGCACCGCGGACACCTTCTTCTCCGGCTTCTTGCCGACCCCGGCCTTCAACTTCTTCTCCAGTCCGCGCATCACACGCGTCAGCAGGAAGGCGATCACGAAGTAGATCAGCAGGATGTACGTGTAGATCTCCGCGCTCTCCTGCAGCGCGAGCCGCACCAGGCTGCCGCTGAACGCCAGATCGCCCATGCCCATGATCGACACCAGCGCGGTGCCCTTGAGCAGCTCGATCAGCAGGTTGGAGAACGGCGGGATCATCTCCGGCACCGCCTGCGGCAGCAGGATCAGCCGCATCCGCTGCCAGGGCGTGAAGCTGAGCGCGATCCCGCCCTCCTTCTGCGCCGGGTCGACGGCGGCCAGCGCGCCGCGCACGATCTCGGAGCCGTACGCCCCGTAGGTCAGTCCGAGCGCCAGCGTGCCCGCCCACATGGGCACCAGCTGCCAGCCGAAGGCGGGCGGCAGCACGAAGTACACCCAGAAGATCATGACCAGCGCCGAGGTCCCGCGGAACACCTCGGTGTAGAAGCCCGCGAGGAAGCGGACGATCCGCGACCGGTGGACGCGGGCCGTGCCGACAATGAACGACACGGCCGCCGCGAGCAGCGCGCTGAAGACGAGCAGCTGGATCGTGACCCAGAGGCCCTTGAGTACCAGTTCCCACAGTCCCGAGGTCATCCGCCGCACAGCTCCTTCGCGGTGAGGTCGGTCATCTCCGCCTGGGTGAAGCCGAAGGGCCGGAGGATGCGGAGCAGCTCTCCGCTCTCCTTGAGCTTGCGCAGCTCGACATTGAAGGCGTCGCGGAGGTTCGTCTCCGTCGGGCGGAACGCGAAGGCGCCCCCGTCGACATGCGGCTTGCCGCCGACGATCGGCTTGAACGGCTCGGTCGACTCGGCCTTGGCGGACTTCTTCACCACCTCGCGAGTGGTGAGCGCGGTTCCGGCGAAGACGTCGACGCGCCCCGCCTCCACCGCGTTCAGCCCGGCGACCTGATCCTGGACGATCATGATGTCGCTCTCCTTGTACCCCGCCTCGACGGCGTACTGGATCTCCGCGTAACCGGTCCCGGTCGCGAACTTCGCCTTCTTCTCGACGACGTCCTTGTAGTTGTGCAGCCCTTTCGGATTCCCCTTGCGCACGATGAAGGCATCGAGCATCTGGTAGTCCGGATCGGCGAAGATCACCTCCGCACAGCGCTCGGGATTGACGTACATCCCCGCCGCCACGACGTCGAACTGCTGCACGTTCAGCCCCGGAATGAGCGACCCGAACTCCGTCGGCACGGCCTGCACGCTGTCCACGCCGAGCCGTTTGAAGATCACCTTCGCCAACTCCGGTGCCTCACCGGTGAGTTCGCCGTTCGTGTCGATGTATCCGAACGGTATCTCGCCCGCGATCCCGAGCCGTACGACACCCTGCGCCTTCAGCCGGTCGAGGAGATCACCGCCCTCCGTGGACGAGGCCGAGGCCACGCGTGAGCAGCCCGCGGCGCCCAGCGCGCCGACCGCCGCCACCCCCGCGAGCAGCGACCGGCGCGTGGGCCCGGACATACGCGTGGGCCCGGACATATCTGAGCCATGTTCCAGTGATGGAGCCATGGCGGCGCAGCTACCCGACCTCATGCGAGTTATGCGGGCCGATTTGAGCCCCGTTCCTGGCCACGCCCTCTTGACCGGCGGTGCACCATGGACTGCATGGCTGATCGCTACATCGAAGTATCGCTGGTCAAGCGCGGAATCACCTGCCGGGCCCGGCTGCTCGACGACCGCGCACCGATCACCTGCGCCGCCGTCTGGGATTCCCTGCCGCTTTCCGGCGACGTCTACCACGCGAAATACGCGCGCAATGAGATCTACGCCCTTTTCGCACCGTTCGCGGACGCGGAGCCCCCTCTGGAGAATCCGACGGTGACCCCCATCCCGGGGGACCTCTGCTACTTCTCCTTCGCGGGAGCGGAACTGGGCACGCAGGCGTACGGCTACGACCGCGAGGTCCGCCCCGGCACGACCCTCGTCGACCTCGCCCTCTTCTACGAACGCAACAACCTGCTGCTCAACGCCGACGTGGGGTGGGTACCGGGGATCGTGTGGGGGACGGTGGTCGAGGGCCTCACGGAAATGGCGGAGGGCTGCAACGACCTGTGGCGGACGGGGGCGGCGGGGGAGAGCCTCAGCTTCCGGAGGGCGTGACGTGCCTTGCCGCAGGGTTGGCCCGACCCTCCCGGGGAGAGGGGAGGGCCGGGCCGCGGCGGCGGGTCAGGTGTTGGGGCAGGTGTCCCGATACTGGCTGATCGCCGTGCTCGGGGTGGGTGCCGGGCAGAGGAACTGGTCGTAGCGGGTGTCGTTGTCGACGAAGCGCTTCAGCCAGGACAGCGCGTACTTGGCGGTGGTGACGTTCTCGCTGACGGGGGCGAAATGGCTGCCGTTCAGCATTTCCAGGTACGCCTTCTCGGGCGCGGCCGTCATGGACGTGTACATCGGGATCGACATGGAGGCGACCGGGGCGATGGTGTCGGACTGGCCTCCGATGATCATCGTAGGTACTGAGACATTCTCCCAGGTGGCGTCGGATTCCCAGGGCGCGAGCGGAATCGCCGCCTGCAGGGACGAGCGGTTCTGCGCCGCCCACAGCGAGCCCCCGCCGCCCATCGAATGCCCCATGACCGCGAGGCGGCTGGGGTCGACGCGATCGCGGACCGGACTCCTCGTGGTCAGATGGTCCAGCGCGGCGAGCAGTTGGCTGCCGCGGCTCTGCGGCTGGTCGAACAGCCCGTTGGAGTCCAGGGTGAAGACGACGAAGCCCTGCGAGGCCAGACGGGGGCCCAGCCACTGGACCACGGACTGGGGCGAGACGAAACCGGGAATGACCGCGACCGCGCCGAACGTGCCCTGACTGGTGTCGGTCGGGTAGTAGATCGTGCCGCCGTTGAAGCCGGTGCCGCTGCCGGACTCCACGGTGACCTGGCCGATGGCGAACGGACCGCGGGCGGCGATGACACTGGCCTGCGTGGGGGCGGGGCCGCGCTCGTACGGGTTCTGTGCCGCCCCGGCCGGGGAGTTGACGCCCAGCAACACGGTCAGGGACACACCGGTGAGCAGTACTCCTAACCTTTTTCTCAGCGCTGGTTTCACGGAGAGTCCTCTCGTGAGTGTGGGGGTGTGGGGGTTTCGAGAGGACATCGTGGAATCAGGGAGACCGGCGTTCTGCATGTGACGCCGGGCAATTCGCGGCCTTGTTTGTCGGTCTCCGACAAGGTTGGCGCGGCACCGACAAAACGATCAACTCACCTTGTCACGCAGGTGAGTTGACCGGGTGAACGAGGTGCCGGGACCATCCGGGGGGACGGAAGAGGATGCTTGTGACTGTCATCGACCCACCGTTGGCGAAGTCGCTGTCGGACATGCTCCGGCCGCACCTCCCGGACGCCGTCGAGGAGATCGAGCGCGAGGTCCGGGTGCATGTGCACGAGGGCGGTCCGCCCGTGGACGCCGACTACCGCAGAGCCGTCCGTCAGGTCATCGACGAAACCGTCGCCCACTTCGTCGACTCACTCGGCCGGCCCGCCACGGACTCCACCCGACTGACCGAGCTCTACAGCCAGTTGGGAGCCGAGGCGGCCTGTCGGGGCTACAGCCTCGACCGGCTGCAGACCGCGCTCAGGCTGAGCGGGCAGGTCGCCTGCCGCCGGTTCATCAAGGACGCCTACCGGTTCTCCTGGCCCAAGGAGACCCTCTCCTCGCTCACCGACGGCCTCTTCGGGCTCCTCGCCCAGGCGGCCGACGCCGGCGCCCAGGGGTACGCGCGTCAGCAGGGTGAGCTGGCCACCGACCGGGAGCGCCGGCGCCGACGACTGCGTAATCTGCTGGTCCGCGAGCTGCCGCCCGACCCCGGCATGATCCACGAGCAGGCCAGGGCGGCCGACTGGCGGGTGCCCGGCACGGTCGCGGCGGTCGCCCTGGTCTCCGCCGCCCATCCGCCGAGCCGCATCCTGCCTCCCGATGTGCTCGCCGACTGGGACGCGTCGTATCTGATCGTCCCCGACCCCGACTCGGCAGGGCGGGAATGGCTGCCCACCCTGCTGGTCCCGCTGGGTGCCGCCGCCATCGGGCCGACGGTGCCGGCCGAGCGCACCGCAGTGTCGCTCCGCTGGGCCCGGCGCACCGTCGCCCTCATGGAGCGCGGTGTGCTGCCGTCCGACCGGCCGCAGCGGGCGGCCGACCACACCGCGCTCCTGGCCGCCGCCATGGTCGAGGACCTCATCGACACCACCTCGGCCGTGTTCCTGGCCCCGATCCTCGCCCTGCCGCCGCGCCGCCGGGTGCCGCTGCTGACCACGCTCCTCACCTATCTCCAGTGCGGTGACAACGCCGTGATCACGAGCGCCCGGCTCCAGGTCCACGAACAGACCGTCCGCTACCGGCTGCGCCGCATAGCGGAACTGACCGGAAGCCGGGTCTACGATCCCGCCGACCGACTCGACCTCATGATCACCCTGACCTGGCTGCTGCACACCGACGGCATCACCGCCGCACCCGGCGCCGCACCCGGCAACCCCGCCGTCACGCCTGCACGATCGGCTCCCTCGTGAACAGGGATCCCAGCACCGGCGCGTTCACCCGCCGGTCCGTCAGTCGTAGGGCCTCCCAGACCGTGACCTGATTCGCGGTGAGGACCGGCTTGCCCAGTTCCTTCTCCAGGGCGGGGAGATGGGAGGCGGTGTGCAGGGCGGTGTCCGGGAGGAGGACCGCTTCCGCGTCCGTGTGGTCCGCCTCGCGCGCCAGCGTCAGGACCTCTTCCTCGCCCCAGGTGCCGACCTCGGCCGCCGTGATGATGCCGGAGCCACGGACGGAGAGCACCTCAGCGCCGCCGGCCCGCAGGAACTGAGCGAACAGGTCCGCCACGTCCGAGGGATACGTCGCGCCGACCGCGACCCGCCGCACGTCCAGCTCCCGCACCGCGTGCACGAAGGCGAAGGACGTCGAGGAGGCGGGCATGCCGGCCGCGAGCGCGAGGCTGCGGACCTGGTCGTGGGCGCCCTCCCAGCCGTAGACGAAGCTGCCGCTGGTGCAGGCCCACACCACCGCCTCGGCGCCGGTCAGGCGGAGGGCCTCGGTGCCCGCCGCGAGTCGTTCCACCGAGCCCATCCGGAGCAGCGCGTCGACGCGGTGGGCGTCCTCGCCGATGTCCGTGTGGATCACGTCGAGCCGGATGTCGCTGCCCAGGAGCTGCTCGATGCGTGGATAGTCGTCCTCGGCGGAGTGGCCCGGGTAGAGGAATCCGAGTGCTGTCATGTCCACCCTTCCTGCTGCTGCTCTTCCTCCGGCAGTACGGGGCCGGAACCCTCCGGCAGTACGGCGCCGGAACTCTCCGGCACCACGGCGCCAGAACTCTCCGGCAGTACGGGGCCGACACGCGCGGCCGGATCGATCAGCCGCTGATACGGCCCCACCGCTCGGGTACCCAGTCGGCGCAGTGCCGCCCACATCGTCACCTGGTTGGCCGACAGCACCGGCAGGCGCAGTTCCGCCTCGAGTTGGGGGATGACGTCGTACGTGGGCAGGTTGGTGCAGCTGATGAACAGCGCGTCCGCCCCGCCCCGGCTCACCGCCTGCCGCGCCATGTCCGCCACGTTCCGGTACGGCACCTTCCAGATGTGCCGGGTCAGGCCCATGAACTCGCAGCCCGTGACCGTGACGCCCGCCTCCGCCACGTACTGCTCCAGCGAGCGGGTCACCGACACCGTGTACGGCGTCACCAGCGCCACCCTTCGCGCGCCCAGCGAGGCCAGCGCCTCCAGCAGCGCGCCGGACGTCGTGAGGGACGGCACGGCGCCCTCGCGGGTCATCGCCTCGCACATCGCGCGTTCGCCCGCGATGCCGCCGACGAAGCTGCCGGAGGTGCAGGCGTAGGCGACGACCTCGGGCGTGACGGCGTTCAGGGTGCGCACGGCGTCGCCGAGCGTCTCGTGCTCGCTGACCAGCCGGGCCAGGTCGAGGCTGACCTCGACGGGTACGAAGGGCGTGCGTGTGAGGTGGAGGGAGACCTCGTCGGGTACCCACCGCCACAGCTCGCGGTCCAGCGCGAAGTCGAAGGGAGCGACTACACCGACACCGCGCTGAGGGCGCGGTCCACCCAGAAAGGAGACATCCATGGCAGGCACCGGCCTCACATGAGGAACGAGAGGGCAGCGGACCCAACGCCCGCCCATGTTGACGAAGGTAGGTTCGGGTGCGAGCGTGGTCAATCCTCGCATGTCGCCCGCAGGTCAACGTGTCGTTACCGGCACATCACCGCCCACGTCAGACGACTGTCATCGCCGAGAAATCGTTGAGAAGACGCCGAGAAACGGCCCCCGAATGACCTCATCCCCGTCCGCCCCCACCCTCCTCGTCCTCGACGCCGAGCCACCGCCCCGCCTCGGCCGCCTCACCGGCCGCGCGCGCATCGAACACGCGGAACCCGCGACCCTCGCCGAGCGCCTCCCGCACGCCGACGTGCTCCTGGTCTGGGACTTCACCTCGCACGCCGTGCGCGAGGCCTGGCCGGGCGGGGGACCGCGCCCGCGCTGGGTGCACACGGCGAGCGCGGGCGTGGACCATCTGATGTGCCCGGAACTGGCCGAGTCCGACACGGTGGTCACCAACGCGCGCGGCATCTTCGACCAGCCCATCGCCGAGTACGTCGCCGCGCTCGTCCTCGCCATGGCCAAGGATCTGCCGCGGACGTGGGAGCTCCAACGCGCCCGGGAGTGGCGCCACCGCGAGTCACAGCGGGTCGCGGGCACGCGCGCGTGCATCGTCGGTTCCGGCCCGATCGGGCGGACGATCGCCCGTACCCTCAAGGCCCTCGAAGTGACGACCGCGCTCGTCGGACGCACCTCGCGCACCGGCGTCCACGGCCCCGAAGACCTCGACCGGCTGATGGCCCGCGCCGACTGGGTGATCGCCGCCGCGCCGCTCACCGAGCAGACGCACGGCATGTTCGACGCCCGCCGCTTCGGCATGATGCAGCCCTCCGCCCGCTTCATCAACGTCGGCCGCGGCCAGCTGGTCGTCGAGGACGCGCTCGCCGAGGCGCTGGCCAAGCGGTGGATCGCGGGCGCCGCCCTGGACGTCTTCGAGCACGAACCCCTCACTCCCGACAGCCCGTTGTGGCAGTTGCCCGGCCTGATCGTGTCCCCGCACATGAGCGGCGACACGATCGGCTGGCGGGACGAACTGGGCCGGCAGTTCCTGGAGTTGTACGAACGCTGGGAGGCGGGCAGATCACTGCTGAACGTGGTCGACAAGAAGCGCGGGTACGTACCCGGACGCTGACGTCCCTGGAGGTTGCTGCATGTCGGAGCTCACCGAGCTGACCGCCGTACAACTCGTCAACGGCTTCCGAAAGGGCGAATTCAGCCCCGTCGAGGCGACCCGCGCGGCCCTGGAACGCGCCGAGCAACTGCAGCCGGTCGTCAACGCGTTCGTACGCCTCGACCCCGAGGACGCGCTCGCGCGGGCCGCCGAGTCGGAGCGGCGGTGGCGGCGCGGGGAGCCGGCCGGGCTGGTGGACGGGGTGCCGGTGACGGTGAAGGACATCCTGCTGATGCGGGGCGGGCCGACGCTCAAGGGCTCCAAGGCTATTGATCCGGACGGCCGTTGGGACGAGGACGCCCCCTCCGTCGCCCGGCTGCGCGAGCACGGTGCCGTGTTCCTCGGGAAGACCACGACGCCCGAGTTCGGCTGGAAGGGCGTCACGGACTCACCGCTGTCCGGGGTGACCCGCAATCCCCACGACACCTCGCGCACCGCGGGCGGTTCGAGCGGCGGAAGCGCGGCGGCCGTGGCGCTGGGCGCAGGGCCGTTGTCGCTCGGCACGGACGGCGGCGGCAGTGTCCGTATCCCGGCCGCCTTCTGCGGGATCTTCGCGCTGAAACCGACGTACGGACGGGTGCCGCTGTATCCCGCGAGCGCCTTCGGCACGCTGGCGCACGTCGGGCCGATGACGCGGGACGCGGCTGACGCGGCGCTGCTGATGGACGTGATCGGCGGCCCCGACGCCCGGGACTGGTCGGCGCTCGCACCGACCACCTCCTTCGTCCAGGCCCTCGCGGGCGGCGTCCGCGGCCTGCGGGTCGCGTACTCGCCCGCGCTGGGCGGCCAGGTGGCGGTCCGTCCCGCGGTCGCCGCGGCCGTACGGCGGGCCGTGGAACGCCTGGCCGGGCTCGGCGCGTACGTCGAGGAGACCGACCCCGACTTCACCGACCCGGTGGACGCCTTCCACACCCTGTGGTTCAGCGGCGCGGCCCGCGTGACCCAGCACTTCGGGCCGCACCAGCGCGAGCTGCTCGATCCCGGACTCCGAGAGATCTGCACCCTCGGCGCCCGCTACAGCGCGCTGGACTACCTCGCCGCCGTCGACGTCCGCATGGAACTCGGGCGCCGCATGGGTCAGTTCCACGAGTCGTACGACCTGCTGGTCACGCCGACCCTGCCGATCACCGCGTTCGAGGCGGGCGCCGAGGTGCCCAAGGGGTCGGGCCACCGGCGGTGGACCGGCTGGACGCCGTTCACCTACCCGTTCAACATGACCCAGCAGCCGGCGGCGACGGTGCCGGTGGGGACGGACGCGGAGGGGCTGCCGATCGGGATGCAGATCGTGGGGGCACGGCACCGGGACGATGTGGTGCTGCGGGCGGCGCATGCGCTCTACGAGGCAGGAGGCGCCGGCCCTCGGAACAACCCTCGGGAATAAGCGGAGACAGCCTCCTGTTGTTCCCGTGCGGACAGCGCACGGCATCAACACAGGAGGCTTCACCGTGACGGCAGACGAGATACGGGGCACAGCGCAGGGCACGGCCCCCACCGCCCTCTCCGTATTGGACCTGGTGACCGTCGGTGCGGGACACACCGCCACCGAGGCCCTCCGTACCAGCGTCGAGCTGTCCCGCCTCGCCGAAAAGCGCGGCTTTCACCGCTACTGGGTCGCCGAGCACCACTCCATGCCGGGCGTGGCCTCCTCGTCGCCGGCCGTGATCCTCGCCCATCTGGCCGCCCACACCAGCCGCATCCGCCTCGGCTCGGGCGGCGTGATGCTCCCGAACCACGCCCCGCTCGTCATCGCGGAGCAGTTCGGCACGCTGGAGGCGATGGCGCCGGGCCGCGTCGACCTGGGCCTCGGCCGAGCCCCGGGCACGGACGGCGCCACCGCGGCAGCCCTCCGCCGCACGGACCACCTCAACGAGGGCGCCGACGACTTCCCCCAGCAGCTCGCCGAGCTGGTCCGCTTCCTGGACGACGACTTCCCCGACGGCCACCCCTACCGCCGGATCCACGCCGTCCCCGGCCCGGTCCAGGCGACCAGCCCCGGCGGCGTCCAGTCCCCGCACCGCCCCCCGGTCTGGCTGCTCGGCTCCTCCGGCTTCAGCGCCCGTCTCGCCGCCGCCCTCGGCCTGCCCTTCGCCTTCGCGCACCACTTCTCCGCGCAGAACACGATCCCGGCCCTGGAGATCTACCGCGAGTCCTTCCAGCCGTCGGCGCTCCTGGCCGAGCCCTACGCCCTCATCGGCGTCTCCGCGCTCGCCACCGACGACGAGAAGGAGGCCCGCCGCCAGGTCATGGCCGGCGCCCTGAACATGATCCGCCTGCGCACCGGACGTCCCGGCCTCGTCCCCACCCCAGAGGAAGCCGAGGCCCACGAATTCAGCCCCATGGAGCGGGAGTTCATCGGCTCCTGGAACTCCAACATCATCCACGGCACCGCCGACGAGGTCCGCGCCGGCCTCGACGACCTCCAAAAGCGCACCGGGGCCGACGAGTTGATGCTCACCTCGCACGCCCACGACGGAGCCGTCCGCGTCCGCAGCTACGAACTCATCGCGGACGCCTACGGGTTGCCGACCGTCGCCTGAACCTCCGGCGGGGCCAGTAGCTCGGAGATACGATCCGGCGACACCGGACGGGAGTACAGCCACCCCTGCCCGGTGTCGCAGCCGATGTGCCTGAGCCGGGTGGCCTGCGCCGACGTCTCCACGCACTCCGCCGTGACGGTCAGCCCCAGCCGGTGGGCGAGCTGGATCATCGCCTCGACGATGACCTCGTCCGCCGGGTTGGGCGCGACGGCCTTGTCGGCGGTGCTGTCGGTGCTGTCGTACTGGAAACCCCGTACGAACGACCCGTCGAGCTTCAGCACCGACACCGGCAGCCGGCTGAGGTAGGCCAGGTTCGAGTAGCCGGTGCCGAAGTCGTCGATCGCGATGCCCACGCCCATCTCGCTGAGCGCCTGGAGCGCTTGGAGGGGGCGGCCCGCCGAGCCCATCACCGCGGACTCGGTGAGTTCGAGCTGGAGCAGATGCGGCGCGAGTCCCGTCTCCGCCAGCGTCTCGGCCACGTCCGCCACCAGGTCCGAGTCCCAGACCTGGCGGACCGCCACATTGACGCTGACGAACAGCGGGGGCTCGTCGGGGTGCTCCACCTGCCAGCGCCGCGCCTGCCGGCAGGCCGTGGCGAGCACCCAGCGGCCCAGCGGAACGATCGAACCGTCCTCCTCCGCCAATCCGATGAACCGATTCGGCGTCAGTACGCCGAACTGTGGATGGTTCCATCTGACCAACGCCTCGACCCCGCGCAGCCGTCCGTCCTCCATGCCCACCAACGGCTGGTATTCGAGGGTGAATTCACCGCGCTCGATGGCCGGGCGGAGGGTGGAGGCCAGGGCCTGGCGGGTCATGCGGTGGGCGTTGCGCTCCGGGTCGAACAGCGTCCAGCGGTCCTTGCCGTCGGCCTTCGCCCAGTACAGCGTGGTGTCGGCGGCCTGCATCAGACCGGTCGCCGTGGTCCCGGCGGCCCGGCGTTCCACCACTCCGATCGACGCCGAGACGGACAGCCGCTGCCCGGACAGGTCGAACGGCGCCTGCAGGGACCGCAGTACGGACTCGGCCAGATCGGCGAGTTGCTCGGTACCGGTCGAGTCCTCGACCAGCAGGGCGAACTCGTCCCCGCCGAGCCGCGCCACCAGCGGCGCGCTCGCTCTGGCGTAACCGGCGTCGTCCGCACAGCGATTGAGGCGCTCCGCCACGGCGGCCAGCAGCCGGTCACCGACCCGGTGGCCGAGCGTGTCGTTGACCGCCTTGAAGCCGTCGAGATCCAGGTAGCACAACCCGATCCGTCCGGTGCCGCCCTCGGCGTACGCATCCGCCTCCAGCGCGGACGACAGACGCTCGAAGAACAGCGTGCGGTTGGGCAGCCGGGTCACCGGGTCGTGCATCTGCAAGTGCCGCAGCCGCGCCTGGAGTTCACGCCGGGCACTGATGTCGGAGACGGACAGCAGCACCGCCTCGGCCCGGTCCGGCAGCGGCCCGACCGTGACCTGCACCCACACCGCCTGCCCGTCGGGATGCTTGATTCGACGCGTACAGCGCAGCCGCGCCTGCCGCCCGCGCAGCACCTCGCGATACGCGTGCCAGGTACGGGCGTCGGACGCCAGGTCCACCAGATCGGCGGCCAGTTTGCCGGTCAACACCTCTGCCTGCGCGCCGAGTAGAGCGCCGAGCGCTTCATTGGCGCTGACGACCAGGCCCTCGCGGTCGACCACGGCCATCGCGAGCGGGGCCGCGGAGAACGCGGAACGGAAGTCGACTGGTGGGGTCAGAGTGTCCGGGGTGGTGCCGGACGACAACATTTCATCACTCTCTGTGACGGCAAGTTGCATGAGATCTGCCGTGGGCGCCGGCCCTTCGGACGTTCCGCTCACCGCTCGCTCCCGCAGTGCACTCGATCTTCGGATGGGTCTCGTCGGGATGGCCGTCCGGGGAGGAAGGCCTCCGGGCCGTGTCCGGGCTGGAAAGTGTGCCGATCATAGAGGCTGGCCCCGGGCCCTTCCAGCCACAGTCCAGTGTCCCCGACGGACCGGCCTTTCTGGCAGATCGTTTCTGCCCGCACATGGGCGGGTTCTTCGGGCCCCCGATCGCATGTGACGTTCCGTGAGCGATTCGGGGGTGTCGGCTTCGGCTGTTGCCACTGGTCCTCTCTTCTGACGGTCTCTCGGGTATCTCACTCATCTGGGCCAGACAAACAGGACGTAATACGACAATCTCGCACAGGCTGGATGCGGTGTCCCGCGAACCGCACCCGGAGGTGCCCGTGCCACGTCAGCTCTCCCTCACCGGACTCACCCATGGGGTCCGCCGAGGGTTCGGCTGGGCGGCGGCGCGGCCCCGACTGCGCAGTACGGCCGCGGTGTTCACCACGATGTCCGCGCTCGCCGCGACCTCCCTGATCACCGGCCCCTCGGTCGCCGAGCCCTTCTCGCCGGCCTCGTGCGCCCTGCACCGCACCGACGCCCATCACTCGGAGGGCGTCGACACCTGGAACGCCGCCTACCCGCGCCCGGCCCGCCGGCTTGACGCGGTGATGGTGTTCCTGTCCTTCCCGGACTCCGCCCCGCTCACCACCCCCGCCGAACTGACCGCCGACCACTTCCCGGTCACCAGCCGCTTCTTCGAACGCTCTTCCTACGGCCGCTTCACCCTGCGCCCGCACCCGCTCCGGCACTGGCTCCGGATGCCGCACTCGTCGAGGTCGTACGCCATACAGCGCGACTGGAATTCCGCGCACCGGGCGGCGTTCCTGCGCGACGCCATGCGGGTGGCCGACCCGCACGTCGACTTCTCCCGCTACGACATCGTCTACTTCGTCGCCGATCCGCACGCCCCCGGCGTCGACTCGGACGCGACGAAGGTCGTCAACCTGGAGACTCCGCTGCGCGCCGACGGCACAGACCTGCGCCGCGTCGTCACGGTCTTCGAACAGCACCCGCCGGACCGGCTGGTCCTGGCCCATGAGACCGGGCATGTCTTCGACCTGCCCGACCTGTACCACCGGCCGACGGACGACGAGGGCGACTGGGACACCTATGTCGGCGACTGGGACCTGATGGGCAGCCAATTCGGCCTGGCACCCGACCTGTTCGGCTGGCACAAGTGGAAGCTGGGCTGGCTGGACGGCCGTCAGGTGAGATGCGTGCAGGGCAGCGGGCCCACCCGGCTGACCCTGGAGCCGCTCGCGGCGGGCCCGGATGACCCGGCGACCGGCGCCGCGGGCGCCCCGTCCTTCGGCCTGGGCAACGGCACCAAGGTGGCCATCGTCCGCACCGGCGCCGACACGGCCCTCGCCTTCGAGGCCCGTGGCCCCGTCGGCAACGACGCGACGGCCTGCCGCCAGGGCATCCTCGTCTACCGCGTCCGCAGCGGCGAGGCGTCCGGCGGCGGCCCGATCCAGGTCATCGACGCCCACCCCCGCACCGAGGCCTGCTGGGCGAACTCCGTCTACCCACCCCTCGCGGACGCCCCGGTCGCCCTCGGCGAGACCTTCACCGTGCCGGGCGAAGGGGTCAGGGTGGAGGTGGAGGGGCGGACGGCGGCGGGGGCGTGGACGGTGAGAATCACGAGGGCGTGATCCCCGTCGGTTGTGTTTTTTTTGGGGGGCACGCAAAAGGCCTCCCACCTGAGTGAGAGGCCTTCCGGTCGGTGCGCCGCCAGGGACTCGAACCCCGGACCCGCTGATTAAGAGTCAGCTGCTCTAACCAACTGAGCTAGCGGCGCCTGCTGACGTCGTAGACCTTAGCACCCTGATCGGCGGGAGGAAAAATCGATATCCGTACGGTGGTCCGGGCCGCCCGCACGGCCGCCCACAGCAGGATTTCCGGCCCCGGCAGCCAGGGGTGACGGGTGTCGGGGGCGACGAGCCAGCGGGAGTGGAGGCCGACCGCGCCGAGGGGTGCGGGGAGGGTTACGGCGTCGCCATGGCCGTGGCAGAGCAGTGGCGGGATTCCGCCGGTACGGCCGGCCCACTCCTCCCAGTCCAGCAGCGACGGCAGCCGGTGTGCCGTTCCCGGCCCGGCGAACAGCAGCATCCGCCCCCGGAACACCGCGACCGGCCCGGACCCCGGTCCCTCGTCCCACAACCGGTCCAGCATCTGCCGCCCGAAGACCGCGGGCACGCTCACGACATCGAAGGCGGTACCGCACGGCAGCACGACCGGCGCGTCCGGCCGCTCCTCCCACAGTGCGAGAGCGCTCCGCGGGTACACACCGGCCGACGCCAGCCACGCCGCACCGTCCGCGGTGACACCGGATACGTCGAATCGATCGGACAACGTCTCATTGCGGGTGCTGCTGCTCATACCGTCCAGATCTACCGCCGGTGAGCAGCCAGTCCCGGAGGGTTGCCGGAAACGGGGACAGAGAGCAACGGGAGGGAGTATCTTGCCCGCCTGGCATATGCCGGCAGGGGTGACGCGGGTGGGCGTAGGCGGCACCCGTCAGCGCCGGGCCGCGCGACCCACCCCCGGCCCGCACCAGCCGGCGTTCACGTCACTCACACCGGATCCGCAGTACCTCGCCCGTCCCCGGCAACCCCCCGCAAGAGATCCCGCCCGAACTCGACCATCTTCTTCGCGTAGTCCTCGGTCCACTCGGCCCGCTCAGCGATATCCGCCGCCGTCAGCCGATCGAACCGCCGAGGGTCGGCCAACTGCGCGGCCGCGATCGCCTGAAACTCCACCGCACGGTCCGTAGCCGCCCGAAACGCCTGCGTCAGCTCTGTCGCCCGCGCCAGCAACGCGCGCGGATCCTCGATCGACTCCAGATCGAAGAAGTGCTCCGGATCGTCCGCCACCTGCGCGGGCTCGAAGAGCAGTGGCGCGGGGCGTAGCCGCGGTTCGTTCCGACGCGGCGTGGGCTCCGCCATGTCTGTCTCCTCCTCGTACGTCATGGACGACCGGCCTGTGGAGCGGGCCACCGTCCATTGTCTCGCGCCTCCGCAAGTGGGCCCCCGGCACATGGCACCGGCACAGGCGCTGTATTCGTTGGCCGCCTCCGGCGGCGTGCCGGACTCCGTCCGGCGGTGGGCGGCGTCGTCTGCGGCGCTTGCTGGTGCGCTGCCCGGGAGCCGGTCACGGCCGCCACGCCACCCGCCGCTCGGCCAGGTGCGCCAGCACCGCGTGGTTCGCCTCCCAGCCGTCAGGGAACTTCACGACCGTCCCCAGTTGTACCGGCTCGGTCGACGGATATTCGTCCAGCAGGTCGCTCACCCCGGCCCGGCAGACCACGATGCAGGCGTGCCGGTGGCGGGAGGTGAGGACGCAGAGTCGTCCGGTCTCCAGGTGGAAGGCGGTCGCGTCGGGGCGGCCTGACAGGGGGTGAAGGATCACCGTGACGTCGTACTCGCGGCCCTGGAGTCGGTTCGCGGTGTCGACCGTGACGTCGGCGACGCCCAGATCGCCGAGTGCTGCCCGTACCGCCGCCGCCTGGTCCCGGTGTGCCGTGCCGACCGCGATCCGGTCGGCGGTCAGGGGCGCCGGGCCGTCCGACCGCTCCGACGTGGCCGCACCGCCCCGGTCCAGCAGTCGTCGTACGACCGTCGCGACGGCCCGTACCGCCTCCGGATCGGTGCGCGGGGTGCGCCGGGCGGGCAGCTCCAGCAGGCCCCAGCCCGACGCGGCCGCCTCGTCGATCACCCGGTCGGGGCCGGAGCCGTCCGAGGGGACCGCGAAGGTCAGCCGCCGGTCGCCGTGGTCCGTGCCGCTGCGGAACGGTGTGTACGGGTAGAAGGCGTCCGACACCAGGGGCGCCGCGGACGCCGGGAGCCGCCAGGACACCGGGAGGCGGTGCTGCGGCAGCTCGGGGTTGTGGGCGAGCAGGGTGGTCACGGCGGAGCCGGACGGGTCGTACGACAGGCCCGCCCACTGCTCGCTGCCCACGATCGAGAACGGGTCCAGCTGCCCCGGGTCGCCCACGAACAGCGCCCGCTCGAACAGCCCGGCCACGGCGAGCAGCGCGTCCGAGCGCATCTGGTACGCCTCGTCGACGATCGCGTGCCGCCACGGTTCGTCGACCTTGACGTGCGCCCACTTGGCGGCCGTCGAGACCACGACCGGGAGGCCGGTCAGCTCGCCGGCCTTCGCGGACTTCCGTACCTGCGGCAGATCGTCCAGCGCCTTGTCGTACGGGTCGGTGTCGCTGCTGTGCAGCCGGCCGACCGGCAGCTCGGGGTTCTTCTCGGCGAGTCTCAGCACCAGGTCGTCGACCTGGGCGTTCGTCTGCGCGATGACCATCAGCGGGCGCCCGGCATCGGCCAGTTCCAGCGCCGCACGGACGACGAGCGTGGACTTGCCGGCACCGGGCGGGGAGTCGACGACGACGCCCCGATGGGTGCCGTGCAGGGTGTCGGCGAGGATCGCGTCGGTCGCGCGGGCGGCCTCCGCACCCGGGTCGAAAGCGGCCTGGGCCGTCACAGCACGTCCTCCGCGGTCATCGGGTCAGCCTCGGGGAGGACCGCCTCGCCGGGCGGCCCGCCATGGGTCCACGGGGTCTGCTCGGGATCGGGCAGCTTGGCGCCGCCCCGCTGTTCGTGCTCGAAGAGCGTGAAGCAGACCGCGTCGCCCTTGTCCGGCACCGAACCTTCCTCCGGCACCTTGCCGCGGCCCATCTTGTCGACGATCCGCAGCACGATCAGGTCGTCCCCGGCGCGCTCGACGAACTCCGCCGCCTGCGGCTTCCCGCCCAGCGACCGGTACACCCTGACCCGCTCACCGAGATGCGGCCGGTCGCCGGTGCGGACCGTGATCAGCGGGCGCGGGCTGGGGCGCTTGCTCTCGCTGTACGCCATGACGACATCCGTGACCTCGCCCGCGAACGCCTCTCCGGACAGCCGCCGCCCGGCCATCACCAGCGGGTCGTCGAGCGCCTCCTGGGCCTCCAGACGGGCCTGCTCCCGCTCGCGCGCGGCGAGCTTGTTGGCCGCGGTGACCGCGTCGTCGCGGCGCGGCTGCGGGGGCTCGCCGGCCACGATCCGGTCGCGGTGGGCGGTGAAGGACCAGCGGTCGCGCGTCCACCGCTCCTCGATGTGCGCGCCGGTGGGCAGGGCGCGCAGCAGGTCGAGGCCCTGCCAGACCTTCTGCCAGGTGGGCAGCGTACGGCTCAGCACAAGATCGCGGATCTCCCGCTCGGCGGCGGTGAGTTCACCGAGCCGGTCGTCCGCCTGCAGGCCGTCCTCGGCGGCGGCGAGGGCGGTGCGCGCACGGTCGTAGCGCTCGATCGCGGGCGCGAGCAGCCTGTTGTCGAACGCCGGGTCGGTGGCCGGACCGGCGGGCGGGCACAGCAGCTGGCCCTGCCGGTCCCGCGCCAGCTCGGCCCGCAGGGCGGCCTCGGCTCCCTGCTCGCCCTCCGGGGGGTCGATCCACGCGAGCAGCGCGCCGAGGTGCTGGTCCTCGAGGCTGGACTGGCCGGTCTCCCAGTGCCGGGCCAGCACGTCCGTCATGGCCAGCAGCAGCGAGGAGCCGGGCACGCGGGCCCGCTCCCCGAAGTGGGTCAGCCACCGGCCGAGCAGCGGAACCCGGGGCGGCGCCGGATACGGGGTCTCCGGGTCCTGCTCCGCCGTGCGCCGAAAGCGCATGGAGCGTCCGAGCAGTCGTACGAAATCGACGCCCGCGCGGCTCGGGACGATCAACTGCGGGGCGTCCGCGCACAGTTCGACCTCGACCTTGACCCGCTTGCCGGTCTCGGGGTCCGTCTCGGAGCGCTCGGCGGCCTCGACCGCCTCGGCGTACCCGTCGACATACGGCAGCACGACATCCGCCAGCTCCGCCAGGAACGCGAACCTCAGGTCGCGGTCGCGTGGCTGCGGTACGACCAGCAGGCGCGGCGCGTCCCGGTCGGTGCCCACCAGCGCGCCGAGCGGGGCGCCGGCCTCACCGGCCGTGGTGAGCGGCACGAAGACCAGGGGGTGGTCGGACAGATGCCGGTGCCGGACCGTGGCGGCGGGCTGGGCGTGACCGGTGGCGACGGCTTCGAGACGGGCGAGGGTGGAGATCAGCGACACGGGGCGGCCTCCCCTACGCGCCGGTCGAGCGCCTCGGCCCGTAGCTCCGCCGCCCGGCGCAGCGCCGCCACCGCCGGGTCGTCCGGGTCGCCGGCCTCGCCGCGGGCCGCCGCGAGCACGTCCCCGACTGTCGTCAGCCCGCCCAGCTCGGCCCGTACCGAACGGCCCAGGGAGGTCACCGCGCCGGCCGCGCGGGAGCGGTCACGGCAGTGGAAGGCCAGCTCACAGGCGGACAGGCACTCGGGCGCGTAGGTCGCCGGAACCGACTCGACGGCCGCGGTCAGCTCGCCGACGGGCAGCTCGGGGGAGAAGCAGGTGGTCTCCGGGAGCGCGTCGGCGATGTCCTGGATGCGGGTGAGCCGGGCCAGCTGGCGGCCGGTCACCGCGCGCTGCTTGCGCACGTCGACGGCGGACGCCGTGGGCAGGTTGGAGAAGTCCTTCGGGCAGACCAGCAGCACCCGATGGCGTACGCGCGGGGCGGGGGTGAGGCGGGCCGCGACCTGCTCCAGTGCCAGGACGTACACCGCGGCCTGGCGGGCCGCCGCGCCCACCTTCGCCGGGTCCGCCGAGCCGTCCAGCATGGGGAAGGACTTGATCTCCACGACCGTCCAGCTGCCGTCCGGGTGCACGACCACCGCGTCCGGCTCCAGGAAGGCGGGCGACCCGGCGACGTCGAGGGCGAGCATCGGATGGTCGAGCAGCGTCCAGTCACCGGCTTCCACGGCCTCGCGCAGCGCCAGCGCCGTACGCGCGGACCGCCCCTCGGGGCCGATCGCGGACAGGTCGGGCACGTGCGCGCGTGCGGGCGGTTCGGCGCCTCGGTCCAGCTTCTCGTGCACCAGCCGCAGCAGCTCCGCGCCGCCGTCGGCCTTGACCTTCGCCTCGAACGCGTTGCCCCGGACGAACGCGAACTGCGACTGCCCGAAGGCCGACGGGGCGCCCAGCGCGCTCGCCAGCGCCGCCTTGTCCACCCCGGCGCCGTCGAGGATCGCGCGCCGCTTGCAGCCGGGGTTGGCGGCGAGTGCGGCCAGGGCACGGGCGTCCAGTGCCTTGGCCGGTACGTCGGGGCCGCGCAGCTCAGCGAGCCGGTGCCGGAGTGCTGTCCCCCGCGTCCTGGGGGACGGCACTCGGCTCGGCTCCGGATCCGAACCGGGACTCGCGCTGCCGTGGAAGTCGCTCACCCGTGGAAGTCTGGCATCCGCCACTGACAATTGAGGCGGGTGCGTCGACAGTGCCCGCTGTGACGGGCACGACCCGCGCCGTCAGCCGGGTCCGGACGAGGCCGGCGACCCGCAACACGTACGGCGTCAGCAGGAACCCGGCGCCCATGACGGCCGCGCCCGCGACCGCGTCGAGGAAGTAGTGGTTCGCGGTGCCCATCACCACGATCGTCGTCACCAGCGGGTAGACGACGGCGGCGACCTTGGTCAGACGCGTCCCGCCGTACCGCCAGAGGATCACGCCGCACCACAGCGCCCAGCCGCAGTGCAGGCTCGGCATCGCCGCGTACTGGTTGGTCAGGCCGCCCAGCCCCTTCGGCGCGCTCGCGTCGCCGCCCCACCAGCCGTACGAGCTGTACTGCGCCATCGTGTCGACGAAGCCGTGGCTCGCGTCGAGCAGACGGGGCGGACAGGTCGGCAGCAGCGTGAAGCCGATCAGGCCGATGAAGGTGGACGTCATCAGCCAGGTGCGGGCCGCGCGGTAGTGCCGGGAACGGGACCGGAAGAGCCAGATCAGGATCGCGGGCGTGACGGCGTAGTGCAGCGACGCGTACCAGAAGTCGGCCGGGACGCCGATCCAGGGCTCGCGGGTGAACAGGCGGTTGAGCGGATGCTCCGCGTTGAGATGGAGGACCTTCTCGATCTTCAGGATCGCCAGGCCGTGGTCGACGGCCTTGGAGACATCGCCCCCGACGAGCAGCCGGCCCCCGGAGTAGCAGGCGTACACCAGCACAATCAGCGGCAGTTCGGTCCACCAGCGCGGGCGGGGCCGTAGGGCTGCCTCGGTGCCCAGCGTCTCGGCGTGCGGCATCCGATCGCCCTCCCCCTTCTCGTCGCGCGGCCCCGGCGCTCCGGACGTGCCACTTTACGGTGTATGCGCGAGCCCCCGAGTGGCGCCCCCGGCCCTGATAGACGCAGAGATCGCCCGGCGGGTTGCCCGTGTGTGCCGTAGGCGATGATGAAGGGGTCCCACTCGAATCCTCATGGAATCCCTCGATTCCTCATGGAATCCCTCTGGAAAGGTCTTCCATGGCACCGCGCATCCTGCTGGCCAGACACGGACAGACGGCCTGGTCGCTGTCCGGCAGACACACCGGCAGGACCGACGTCCCTCTGCTCGAGGAGGGCCGCCGCGGCGCCAAACTGCTCGGCGAGCGGCTGCACCGGGCACCGTACGACGGTCTCCCCGGCGTCGAGGTGCGCACCAGCCCCCTGGCACGCGCGCGTGAGACATGCGAACTGGCCGGGTTGGGGGAACGCGCGCGTGCCTGGGACGTGCTCATGGAGTGGGACTACGGCGCGTACGAGGGCATGACGCCCGACGAGATCCAGTCCGGCCGGCCCGGCTGGCTGATCTGGCGCGACGGGGTGCCCGACGGGGAGAGCCTCGCCGAGGTGACGGCCCGAGCGGACGAGGTCGTCGCCTGGGCGCGGGCGGCGGACCGGGATGTGCTGGTCTTCGCCCACGGGCACATCCTGCGGTCCATCGGCGCGCGATGGCTGGGCCTGCCGCTCGATTTCGCGGCCCGGATACGGCTCAATCCCACGTCGCTGTCGGTGCTCGGGTGGGCGTACGGCGAGCCGGCGATCGAGAGCTGGAACGACCTGGGGCACCTGGGCGGGTAGGGCCTGCGGGACCGCTCATGCCGTACGCGGGAGGGACGCGTGCCGCTCCAGGAAGGCCGACACATCCGAGGCGCGGCGGTGCGGGAGCAGCACGCGCGCGGTTCCCGCCAGCATCGTCTGGATCCGGGACGACTGGACCTCGTTGAGGAGATCCAGGACGCGCATGCCGGCCAGGGCCGCCTCGTCGGGGTGGCCGCCGCGGGCGAGGTCGTCGGCCAGTTCGGCGGTGTACAGGGCGATGTTGCGGGTGAAGTGCCGGTCCTGGAGCTGGGCCGCACGCCGGGCGTGGCGGGCCGCGCGGGGCCAGTCGCCCAGGGTGGACCAGCACTGCGCCTCCAGGCCCTCCAGTTCGGCCTCGCCGTAGAAGCTCATCCACTCGGGGTCGTCCTCCGAGGGGCCGCGGTCGTACAGGGCCTGGGCGCGGGCCAGTGCCTGCTCGCAGCCGGTGCGGTCGGCGAGCCCCGCCCAGCCGCCCGCCTCACGCAGTGCGAGCAGCGACATCAGGCGTGCGGAGCCCAGCGGGCGTGCGACGCGTTGCGCGGCCTGCGCGGCGCGCAACGCCTCCCTCGGCCGTCCCGCGTCCCGCGCGAGGAACGCCGTGTTGCAGAAGGCGTGCGCCTCGAGGCCGGGATCGCCGGACATCCGGGCGGTCGCGAGCGCCTCCGCGTAGTGCGAGCGCGCGTCGTCGAACCGGCCCGAGTCATGGGCCAGCCAGCCCACCGAGATGGCCAGCTCACCGGCGCCCGAGTGGAGGCGGTCCGCGGTCTTCTGCCGGGTCGCTCCGGCGTCGAGCAGCGCGTATGCGGCGCGCAGCGGGGCCGCCGCGCGCTGGTAGAGGCCGTCCGCGCCGTGCCGGTCGTCGAGCAGCCGGATTCTGCGCACGGCCTCCTCCAGGGCGTCCGCCTCGCCCGCTCCGGAGCGGCGGGCCGGGCGCTGGGCGGCCGATGCGTCGACGGCGAGCCCGATGGGGCCCAGGGCGGCGGCCACCGTGGCGCCACCGCCGGTCATGAATGCGCGACGTAGCACGTCGCTCTCCTCGTGGTTCTCGTGCGTCTCGTAGGGCTTCTGCGGGTCATACGGCTCGTACGCCCCCTCCGTCTCACCGGGTTCGTACGCCGGGCTTGTGGTGTGCAAGGGGGGCGCGTCCTCGGGGTTTCGCGCCCCGCGTCCGCGTACGGATGCGCGGGGCGCGAAGCCCAGGTCGGTGAGCGTGCGGCCGGGGAACATGTGCAGGAACACCCGCTCGTACGCGTAGTTGGGGCAGCGGATCTCACCCGCCTCGACTCGACCGATGTAGCGCGCGTCACAGCTGACCCGCTCACCGATCTCGCGGGCGGCTCGCCGGACCGCCGCGGCGAACTCGGCCGGCGAGCGCTGGGCGCGCAACTGCCGGAACGCGAGATTCGGCCGCGGTGGCCGGGGAGACTGAGACGAGGTCACTTCGGACGACGCCATGGCCGGGTCCTCTCGTGCGAACCGTCGAACCATGCCGGATATAGGGCTGGTTGTCCGTGAGGCACCCCTGTGTCCGGCGGGCAAGAACGTACCTGCTGTGTCGGAGCCACCACGCGGTGTTTGGCTACAAACCGGATATCTCATCCGTGATCTGCCATGAACTGCCATCCTTTGCGGCTGACTTCTCGCGTAGCCGTTGACGCGGCGACGCGTTGGACTCTGTGGACCGGGAGCCGCCCGACTCCCGACCCGCTCGCCCTAGGAGGGGTTCCGTGGTGCAGGCCGGGATGGAGACCAGTCAGAGCGTCGAGGCGTGTGTGCCGAGTGCTCCGGTGACGACGGCGCGGCATGCACCGACCCCGGAGAGCAGCGCGACGCCGTTCGCCGCCGACGCGGACGGGTGCGACCTGGTGACGGTGCCCGCTCGGCAGGGGCTGGAGGCGGTCGACATCCTGCGGCGGGGGGCCGGGGACTCGGTGGGGCCGGTGCTGCACGACGACGGCTGCGACACCCTGGGGTTCGTGGTCCCGGCTGGGACGGCGGCGGGGTGGGACGTCCCGGGGAGTACGTGTACGGAGACGGACGGGCGGGGGTCGTGTCTGAACCCCGAGCCGCCGGTGGAGGGGTCGGACTGGTTGCTGCCCCCCGGCGAGGCCGACCTGGCGACGGATCCCGCGGTGCTGCGGGCGGCGCTGGGGGAGGCGGCTCGGTTGATCGAGGCGGCGGACAACTGTCGGTGACGTGCGGTGCCCGCAGCTGGGGCGGGCGGGGGCGGGTGCCTCGATAATGGGGCAATGGGAAAGTCCAGGAACTCGCGGCGGCGGGGTGTGGGTGACGCGGCTGTCGTCGAGGCTGTGGACGGGGGGCTGGCCGAGCTCATACCGGATCGGGATCGCAGCCGGGGCTGGACGTTGCTCATCGACGGGGCGCCGCAGTCGTATGTGGACCTGGACGACCCCGCCCATCTCTCCTTCGAGTACCAGCGGCGGCTCGGCCACGTCGTCGATCTCGTCGCCCCACCCGGCAGCCCCGTTCACGTCGTGCATCTCGGCGGTGGGGCGCTGACGCTGGCCCGCTATGTCGCGGCCACCCGCCCCCGGTCGACCCAGCAGGTAGTCGAACGGGACGCCACCCTCGTACAACTGGTGCGCAGGCAGCTGCCGTTGGAGCCGGGGACGCGTATCCGGGTGCGGTCCGTGGACGCGCGGGAGGGGCTGGCCAAGGTGCCCGACGGGTGGGCCGACCTGATCGTGGCCGACGTGTACAGCGGGGCCCGCACGCCCGCCCACCTCACCTCGACGGAGTTCCTCGACGAGGTACGCAGAGCGCTCAGGCCGGGTGGCTGGTACGCCGCCAACCTCGCGGACGGCCCGCCGCTGACCCACCTCCGGGGCCAGATCGCCACCGCGTCCGCCCGTTTCGCGGAGCTGGCACTCGTGGCCGACCCGACCGTGCTGCGGGGAAAACGGTTCGGCAACGCAATCCTCGTAGCCTCCGACCACCCCCTCCCGATCCCCGAACTGACCCGCCGAGCCGCCTCCGACCCCCATCCAGGCAGAGTCGAACACGGCAAGCCCCTGACCGACTTCACCGGCGGAGCCACACCGGTGACGGACGAGGCGGCGGTAGCGTCCCCGGCCCCACCACCATCGGTCTTCCGCTGAAAACGCCGGTGCAATAGCGCCCCGTCAGGGGCGCGGGGAACTGCGCGACCAGCCACAACGCACCCGCAGACGACACACGACCCACCGCGGAGCTAATACGTCCCGATGTCCACCCGAGGCGCACTGTCGTGCCAAGTACAGAACACCGACACCCGATCCGCCCCCTGCGCGAACTCCACCCGAATCCACGTCTCCGTCTTCCACACCTGCATCGACCACCCCGCGGCCGGCGAAGCCGACACCAGCGTCGCGGAACTCTCACCCAGGTCGAAGACCGCCCGCCCACCCTCGGTGTCGTAGCTCTTGACCCGGCCGGAGGCGGTGGGAGAGGGGCTGGGCTCCCGCGTCGGTGTCGTCGAGGGCGTCCCACGCGGCGTCGGCGTCGGCGTCGACGGCGGCTCGCTCGACGGAGTCCGCGTCCGTGCCGTAGAGGATGCCAGCGGCTTCGACTCCTGCGTGGTCGCGTCGCCGGACGTGATGGGGAGGGCGCGCGGCGGGTCGTAGGCCGTGCCCGCCATCACCGTGTGGACACCCCACCACGACAGCGTGACCGCCGCGCCCGTGGCGAGCGTCCACGCGAGTACGTGTATGAGACCTCTGCGCATCGCGCGCCATACTGCCTCACGCGTCCCACCGGTGTCGCCCGGATGCGCACCGCCTGGAGTTATCCACAGGCGCCGGACCGGTGTCCATCGCATGGCGTACGGTGCGGCGCATGGCAAGTGTGCTCGTGGTCGAGGACGACCAGTTCGTGCGCTCGGCCCTCATCCGGCATCTGACCGATGCCGCGCACACCGTGCGCAGCGTCGGCACCGCGCTCGAGGCGCTGCGCGAGGTCGCCCATTTCCGTTTCGACGTGGTCATTCTCGACCTCGGTCTGCCCGATCTGGACGGGTCCGAGGCGCTGAAGATGCTGCGCGGCATCACCGATGTCCCGGTGATCATCGCCACCGCGCGGGACGACGAGACGGAGATCGTCCGGCTGCTGAACGCGGGCGCGGACGACTACCTGACCAAGCCGTTCTCGGTCGACCATCTCTCCGCCCGGATGGCCGCGGTGCTACGGCGGTCCCGTGCCGCGGCGGGGGAGGCGCCCCCGGACACCGTGATCCGCGTCGGCGGGCTGACCGTGGATCCACTGCGCCGCCAGGCCGAGCTGGACGGCGTACGCCTCGACCTGACCCGGCGCGAGTTCGACCTGCTCGCCTTCCTGGCCGGGCGGCCCGGTGTCGTCGTGCCGCGCAAGGAGCTGCTCGCCGAGGTGTGGCAGCAGTCGTACGGCGACGACCAGACCATCGACGTCCATCTGTCGTGGCTGCGCCGGAAGCTGGGGGAGACGGCGGCGCGACCGCGTTATCTGCACACCCTGCGCGGGGTCGGCGTGAAGCTGGAGCCACCAGGGGTGGAGCCATGAGGTGGGCGGTGGAGCCATGAGGTGGGCGCTGGTCAAGGTCTCGCTGGCGGTCACCGCCATGGTCGTGGTCGCCTTCGCGGTGCCGCTGGGCCTCGTCATCAAGGAGATGGCCCGGGACCGCGCGTTCTCCAACGCCGAGCGGGAGGCCGCGGCCGTCGCCCCGGCGCTGTCCATCACCACCGACCGTGACCAGCTCGAGCGCGTCGTCGCCTCCGCGGGCTCGGATGCCGGGATGGCCGTGCACATACCGGCCTCCGACGGTGCCGCCGCCGTCGGCCTGGGCAAGCAGCGCGCCGCCGACGAGGACATCGCGACCGTGCGGAAGCTGGGCCGGGCCTCCACCACCGAGGTGCCCGGCGGGTCCACGCTGCTGCAGCCGGTCGCGCTGAGCTCCGGCGAGATCGCCGTGGTCGAGGTGTACGTCCCCGAGTCCGAGGTGACGAACGGCGTCGACACGGCGTGGGCCGTACTGGCCGCGGTGGGCGTCGCGCTCATCGTCGGCTCGGTCGCGGTCGCCGACCGGCTGGGCGTACGGATGGTGCAGCCGGCGCAGCGGCTGGTCGAGGGTGCGCATGAACTGGGGGAGGGGAAGCTGGGCTCCCGGGTGCCGGAGGAGGGGCCGACCGAACTGCGACTGGCGGCGGTCGCGTTCAACTCCATGGCCGATCAGGTCGTACAACTGCTGGCCAATGAGCGGGAGTTGGCGGCCGATCTGTCGCACCGGCTGCGCACCCCGCTGACCGTGCTTCGGCTCAACGCCGCCTCGCTCGGGGACGGGCCCGCCGCCGAGCAGACGCGGGCCGCCGTCGCGCAGTTGGAGCGGGAGGTCGACACCATCATCCAGACGGCGCGGGAGGCCAAGCCGCAGACGGCGGCGCCCGGTGCCGGGGCCGGGTGCGACGCGGCCGAGGTGGTGCGGGAGCGGATGGGGTTCTGGTCGGCGCTCGCCGAGGACGAAGGGCGCAAGGTGCGGGTGGCCGGGGTCGACCGGCCGGTGCGGATACCCGTGGCCCGGGCGGATCTGGCGGCCGCGCTGGACGCCCTGCTCGGCAATGTCTTCCGGCACACCCTCGAGGGCACGGCGTTCGCGGTCGACGTGCACAACGGCGAGGACGCGGTGATCGTGCTCGTCTCCGACGCGGGGCCCGGCATCATCGACCCCGAGGCCGCGATGGCCCGCGGGCGCGGCTCGGGGAGCGCCGGCTCGACCGGCCTCGGACTGGACATCGTGCGGCGCCTCGCCGAGTCGACGGGCGGCGACGTGCGCATCGGCTCCTCGGTGCTCGGCGGCACGGAGGTGCGGATCTGGATCCAGCTGGACGGGCGGGCACCGGAGCGCAGGGGGCATCGAGGGAGGACGGTACGGCGGCGGAGGCGGTCGGCTTCCGTGAAGTGAACGTTCGTCGGCCCGGCCCCCAGGGGGCCGGATTGGTCTTGACCTTTAACCGTCCCCGATCCCCTCCTTAAGCGAGCCCTAAGATCCCCAACCCCCGTCCGGATCAGGCGCTTTGCCCGATTCCGGATCGCTAGCGTGCTGCCGCACCCCCACCCCCCTTGAACAGCGAAGGCAGGCACGCGCATGAGCAGCACGCACCGGCGCAGGATCAGTGGCAGGAACAAGGTGATCGGCGGCCTGGTCGCGGCGGCCGTGGCCGGCGGTGGCGCGATCCTGTTCACCGGGACCGCGCAGGCGGCCGGCGTCGGCGCTGCCTACACCAAGACCAGTGACTGGTCGACGGGCTACACCGCGCAGTACGTCGTCACGAACAACAGCGGTGAGGCGAAGAGCGACTGGGCGCTGGAGTTCGACCTGCCGTCCGGCAGCAAGCTCAGCTCCCTCTGGAACGCCGAGTCGAGCGTGAGCGGTCGGCGCGTCACCGTGAAGCCGCCGTCCTGGGACAAGGACGGCCTCGCGGCCGGCGAGTCCGTCACCGTCGGCTTCGTCGTCAACGGCACCGGCGCCCCGACCGGCTGCCTGGTGGACGGCGCGAAGTGCTCCGCCGACGAGGGCGCCACGCCCGAGCCGAGCGGACGCCCGACGCAGACCTCCACCCCCACGCAGGCTCCGACCCCGACAGCCAAGCCCACCGAGACCGCCACCGCCTCACCCTCCGCGTCCCCGTCGGAGAGCACCGGCAACGGCACCACCGCCGGCTCCGGTTTCGCCCCGTACGTGGACACCTCCCTCTACCCGGCCTTCGACCTGGTCGGCACCGCCGAGGCCACCGGCGTGAAGGACTACAACCTCGCCTTCATCACCGACGGCGGCGGCTGCACCCCCAAGTGGGGCGGCGTGAGCGACCTGGCGAGCGACGCGGTGGCCGCGCAGATCGGCGACCTGCGGGCCAAGGGCGGCGACGTGCGGGTCTCCTTCGGCGGTGCGGCGGGCTCCGAGCTGGCCACGACCTGCTCGTCGGCGGACGCGCTGGCGGCGGCGTACGGCAAGGTCGTGGACGCGTACAAGCTCACCAAGGTCGACTTCGACGTGGAGGGCGGCGCGCTGCCGGACAAGGCGGCGAACACGCGTCGCGCCCAGGCCATCGCCAAGCTCCAGCAGGCCCACCCCGACCTGGACGTCTCTTACACCCTCCCGGTCATGCCCGAGGGCCTGACCCAGCCGGGCGTCGACCTCCTGTCCGACGCCAAGCAGAACGGCGTTGACATCACCACGGTCAACATCATGGCGATGGACTACGGGCCGGCGTACAGCGACGACATGGGCACCTACGCCGAGCAGGCCGCCACCGCCACCCAGGCCCAGGTCAAGAGCGTCCTCGGGCTCTCCGACAGCGCGGCCTGGAAGACGGTCGCCGTCACCCCGATGATCGGCGTCAACGACGTCGTGACCGAGATCTTCAAGGTCGAGGACGCCACCCAGCTGGTGAACTTCGCCAAGTCCAAGGGCCTCGGCTGGCTGTCGATGTGGTCCGCGACCCGCGACAAGCAGTGCCCGGGCGGCGCCAAGCCCGCCGCCGACGCGACGTGCAGCTCGATCGTCCAGGACGAGCACGCGTTCTCGAAGGCGTTCGCCGCGTACCAGTAGGTCAGGGCCGTCTCCAACGTCTCCAAGGGGGCGTACAGCCGCACCGGCGGCCGTACGCCCCCTTTGTGTGCTCTGAGAGGCGCCCGGTGATGTCGATTACGTTTCGACAACTGGGGCCGCAAACCCTTGACGCATGACCGGACATACGGCTGTTATTACGCCACCCATGTTCGGTCAAGTTGGTTTCTGAGTGATTACGACGGAACTCGATGCGGCTCGCTCATGGTCGAACCCTCACCCCTGGAGCCGTTCATGCACGATCTCTCCCCCTCGGGCCTCAGCCTCCCCGCGCCCACCCGCCGCACCCTGCTGCGCGGCATAGGCGGCGCGGCCGTGCTCGGTGCCGGCATACCCCTGCTCAGCGCGTGCGGCGGCAGCGGTACGGCCGCCGATCCGAAGTCGGTCTCGTTGGGCTCGAAGGCGTCGGACCCGGTGCCGAAGAAGGCGTTCGCCGACATCTACGCGGCCTACAAGAAGAAGTCCGGCATCACGGTCGACGTGAACACCAAGGACTCCAACACCTTCCAGGAGCAGATCAACTCCTACCTCCAGGGCACGCCGGACGACGTGTTCACCTGGTTCGCCGGGTACCGGATGCAGTTCTTCGCGGCCAAGGGCCTCGCCACCCCGATCGACGACGTGTGGCAGACCATCGGGGCCAACTTCCCCGAGGCGATGAAGAAGCTCAGCAAGGGTGAGGACGGCAAGTACTACTTCGTGCCGCTGTACACGTACCCCTGGGCGGTCTTCTACCGGAAGAGCGTCTTCGCGCAGTACGGCTACGAAGTCCCCACCACCTGGGACGACTTCGTGGCGCTGTGCAAGCAGATGCAGAAGGACAAGCTGGTCCCGATGGCCTTCGGCGACAAGGACGCCTGGCCCGCGCTCGGCACCTTCGACCAGATCAACTTCCGCCAGAACGGCTACGACTTCCATGTCGAGCTGATGGCGGGCAAGGCGTCCTGGACCGACGCCAAGGTGCGCAAGGTCTTCGACCTGTGGGCCGAGATCCTCCCCTACCACCAGGAGGGCGCCGTCGGCCGCACCTGGCAGGACGCCGCCCAGACCCTGGCCTCCAAGAAGGCCGGCATGTACATCCTGGGCACCTTCGTGGCGCAGCAGTTCACCGACAAGGCCGCCCTCGACGACCTCGACTTCTTCGCCTTCCCGGAGATCGACCCGGCGCACGGGCAGGACACCGTCGAGGCGCCGACCGACGGCTTCATGATGAGCAAGAGCCCGAAGAACAAGGCCGAGGCCGTCAAGCTGCTCGAGTACCTGGGCACCCCGGACGCCGAGGACATCTACCTCAAGTCCGACCCGAGCGTGGTCCACGCCTCCAGCAAGGCCGACACGTCGTCGTACACCGCCATCCAGAAGAAGGCGTACGACATGATCTCCGGCGCCAAGTCCCTGACGCAGTTCATGGACCGCGACAGCCGCCCGGACTTCACCTCGACCGTGATGCAGCCCGCGCTGCAGAAGTTCATCCGTGACCCCAAGGGCGTCGACAGCCTGCTGTCCTCGATCGAGCGCCAGAAGAAGACGATCTTCGCCCAGTCATGACAACCGAGACCACCAAGGAGATCCCGGAGGCGGCCGCCGTGCCGCCTCCGGGCGTTGCCCCCGCGCCCAAGGCCTCGAACGGCCACCGCCGTCTGCTCACCCGCCGTGACCGGATCACCCTCGGTTTCATGGCGGGTCTGCCGACGATCCTGCACATCGCCCTCGTCTGGGTCACCGCGTTCGCCTCGATCGCGCTGGCCTTCACCACCTGGGACGGCATCGGCTTCGACTCGATCCAGTGGGTCGGGCTGCAGAACTTCAAGGAACTGTTCGAGCAGAACCCGCAGTTCTGGCCCGCCGTCCAGCACAACGTCATCTGGTTCGTCGTGCTGATCGCGATCCCCACGCCGCTCGGCCTGTTCCTGGCCGTGCAGCTGGACAAGAAGATCCGCTTCAGCCGCGTCTACCAGACGGCGTTCTTCCTGCCCGTCGTCCTGTCGATGGCCGTGATCGGCTTCGTCTGGCAGCTGATCTACAACCCCGACACCGGCCTGATCAACAGCATCATCGGGGCCAACGAGCCGGGCAAGTACATCGACTGGATCGGCGACCCGGACCTCAACCTGTGGGCCATCCTCATCGCCGCGTCCTGGCGCCACACCGGCTACATGATGATCCTCTACCTGGCCGGCCTGAAGGGCGTCGACCCCTCCCTGCGGGAGGCGTCCGCACTGGACGGCGCCAACGAGTGGCAGACGTTCAAGAACGTCATCTTCCCCACCCTGCGCCCCACCAACACGGTCGTCCTCGTCGTCACCATCATCGAGGCCCTGCGCGCCTTCGACCTGGTCTTCGTCTTCAACAAGGGCGCCGAGGGCACCGAGCTGCTCTCGATCCTGGTCACCAACAACATCATCGGCGAGTCCAGCCGCATCGGATACGGCTCCGCGATCGCGGTCGTCCTGCTGCTGATCTCCCTCGTCGTGATCATTCCGTACCTGGTGGCCACCTTCCGGAAGGAGCGGCGCGCATGAGCACCACCGTCGCGACCAAGCCCCGTACGCCCGTCCGCCCCGCCCGGATCCTGCTGCACCTCTTCCTCGCGGGCGCCTCCCTGGCCTGGCTCGCACCGCTGGCGTGGGCGCTGTACTCGGCCATGCGGCCCTACGCGGAGACCAGTGAGAAGGGATACGTGTCCTGGCCGGACACGCTGAACTTCGACAACTTCACCAACGCGTTCACGCAGTCGGACATGAGCCACTACTTCGTCAACACGATGATCATCGCCGTTCCGGCGGTGCTGTTGACGCTGTTCCTGTCGTCGATGGTCGCCTTCTACGTCAGCCGCTTCGACTTCCGCCTCAACATCGCGCTGCTGCTCGTCTTCACGGCCGGCAACCTGCTCCCGCAGCAGGTCATCATCACCCCGCTGTACCGGCTGTACCTGCTGATCGACCTGCCCGGCATCACCATGTCCGGCAAGCTGTACGACTCCGCGCTCGGCCTGGTCCTCATCCATGTCGCGTTCCAGTCCGGCTTCTGCGCCTTCGTGCTCAGCAACTACATGCGCTCGCTGCCGCACGAGCTGACCGAGGCCGCGCTGGTCGACGGCGCCTCGGTGTGGCGCATGTACTGGCAGATCGTGCTGCCGCTGTGCCGCCCGGCGATGGCCGCCCTGGCCACACTGCTGTCCATCTGGATCTACAACGACTTCTTCTGGGCCCTCGTCCTGATCTCCACCGGCGAGAACATGCCGATCACCTCGGCGCTGAACAACCTCACCGGGGCGTACTTCACCGACCCCAACCTGGTCGCCGCCGGCGCCCTGCTCACCGCGATCCCGACGCTGATCGTGTACTTCGTGCTCCAGCGGCAGTTCGTCAGCGGCCTCACGCTCGGCGCCAACAAGGGCTGACCCCCTTTCCCGAAAGAGAACCCCGTGCACAACCCCTTCACCCCGGTCGCCACCGTCCCCGTGGACCCGAGCACCGCCCGCGTCCACGAGGAGGGCTGGCAGTCCTGGAGCCCCAGCGGCGCCTACGCCCTCGGCGACACCCCCCACCGCCCGACCAACGACAACTGGGCGACGGTCTGCTACCGCCCCAGCGTCACCGTCCCCGCCGGGACCTTCCAGGGGGAGGGCCTGCTGGCGCTCGACCCGGGTGACGGCTCACCGGTCCGGCTGTGGGCGGCGCCGGACCCGCGGCACTCGGTCCCGTCCATCCGGCTGACCGTCCAGGGCGACCGGGCGGAGATCAGCGCCGACGGGCCGGTGAAGCTGCTGACCGGGACGGACATCCAGTCGGTGCTGGCGGACTGGGCCGAGGGCCTGGGCATACCGGCCCCCCGCCCGGCGCCGACCGTCTGGTGCTCCTGGTACGAGTACTTCACCGACGTCACCGAGGACGACATCCACGAGAACCTCCGTGCGATGGACACCCTCGACCTGCCCATCGACGTCGTCCAGATCGACGACGGCTACCAGAGCAAGCTGGGCGACTGGCTCACCCTCTCCGGCCGCTTCCGCTCCCGCGCGGGCATCGCCGACGCGATCCGCGCCCGGGGCCGCCGGGCCGGCATCTGGACGGCACCGTTCCTGGTGGACCCGAGCAGCGAACTGGCCGCCACACAGCCCGACTGGCTGGTGCGCGACGCGGACGGCACGCCCCTGCACGCCGGCGTCAACTGGGGCCACGACCTGTACGCCCTGGACACCACCCACCCTCAGGCGGCGGCCTACCTGGTCGAAGTGTTCACCACCCTCCGCGCCGAGGGCTACGACTACTTCAAGGTCGACTTCCTCTACGCGGGCGCCCTGGACGGCGTACGGCACTCCGGCGCGGACCCGCTCACCGCGTACCGCGAGGGCATCACCCTCATCCGCGAGGCGATCGGCGACGACGCCTACCTGCTGGGCTGCGGCGCCCCGACCCTTCCGTCCATCGGCCTGTTCGACGCGATGCGGGTCAGCGCGGACACCGCGCCGTACCGTCGCCCCAAGGCGGACGACTACAGCCAGCCCGGCCAGGACGCCGCCGAGTTCACCGGCGTCGGACGGCAGTGGCAGCACGGCCGCCTCTGGATCAACGACCCCGACTGCCTGATGGCCCGTCCGGCGGTCGAGACCCGCGAACGCTGGGCGGTGCACGTGGAGGCGACGGGCGGCCTGATGGCGTCCAGCGACCGGCTGCTGTCGCTCGACGAGTGGGGCGTGACCACAACACGCCGTCTCCTGAGCGGAGTTGCCCGATGAGCAAGCGCGCACTGAACCTTCCGGGCATCGCTTACGGCGGCGACTACAACCCCGAGCAGTGGCCCGAGGAGGTCTGGGCCGAGGACGTACGCCTGATGCGCGAGGCCGGCGTGACCATGGTCAGCGTCGGCATCTTCTCCTGGGCGCTGCTCGAGCCGTCCGAGGGCGCGTACGACTTCTCCCGCATGGACAAGATCCTCGACCTGCTCCACGAGAACGGCATCGCCGCCGACCTGGCGACCCCGACGGCCGCACCCCCGGCGTGGTTCTTCCGCAAGCACCCTCAGGCGCTGCCCGTCGACAAGGACGGGCGCAGGCTGTCGTACGGCAGTCGCCAGACGTTCTGCCCGTCGAGCCCCGCCTACCGCGAGGCCGCCCTGCGGATCGCGGGCGCGCTCGGCGAGCGGTACGCCGACCATCCGGCCGTGGTGATGTGGCACGTCCACAACGAGTACGGCTGCCACAACGCGGAGTGCTACTGCGACGAGAGCGCGGCGGCGTTCCGCGTATGGCTGAGGGCGAAGTACGACGACCTGGCTGCCCTCAACCACGCCTGGGGCACCACCTTCTGGAGCCAGTGGTACTACGACTGGGACGAGATCATCCCGCCCCGCCCGACGGGCGCCGTCCCCAACCCGACCCACCAGCTGGACTGGCGCCGCTTCTGCAGCGACGCACTGCTGTCGCTGTACAAGGCGGAACGGGACGTCCTGCGCGAGGCGGCCCCGGCTCTGCCCGCCACCACCAACTTCATGGTGATGTACAACTTCGACGCCCTGGACTACTGGCGCTGGGCCCCGGAACTGGACGTCGTCTCGAACGACCACTACCTCGGCTCCACCGACCCCGAGTCGGAGATCGACATCGCCCTCAGCGGCGACCTGATGCGCTCCCTCGCGGGCGGCCCCTGGCTGCTGATGGAGCACTCGACGGGCGCGGTGAACTGGCAGCCGGTCAACCGGGCCAAGAACGCGGGCGAGTTGCGCCGCAACGCCCTCGCCCATGTCGCCCACGGCGCGGACGGCATCGCCTACTTCCAGTGGCGGGCCGCCAAGGCGGGCGCCGAGCAGTGGCACTCGGCGATGCTGCCGCACGCGGGCACGGACAGCCAGATCTGGCGTGACGTCGTCCGGCTCGGCGCCGACCTCAAGGCCCTGGCGGAGGTACGCGGCAGCACGGGCACGGCTGAAGTGGCCGTCGTCTGGGACTGGGACGCCCGCTGGGCCCTCGAACTCCCCTCCCAGCCCAGCGAGATGGTCCGATACCTCGACCTCGTCCGCTCCTGGTATGAGCCCCTGTGGCGGTCGGGCATCGCCGTGGACTTCGTACGCCCGGACGCGGACCTGTCGTCGTACCGCCTGGTCCTCGCCCCCAGCCTCTACCTGATCGACGACGCGGGCACCGCCAACCTCACCGGCTTCGCCGAACGCGGCGGCACGCTGGCCGTCGGCTTCCACAGCGGGATGGTCGACGAGAACTGCCATGTACGGCTGGGCGGTTACCCCGGCGCCTTCCGCGAGGCCCTGGGCATCCGCACCGACGAACTCTTCCCCCTGCTGCCGGGCGAGAAGGTCGCCCTCGGCGGCGACGCGACCGCGACCCTGTGGTCGGAGCGCGTCCGCCTGGAAGGCGCCGAGGCGGTGGAGTCGTACACGGACGGCCCCCTGGCCGGACTCCCGGCGGTGACCCGCAACTCCCATGGGGCGGGCACGACCTGGTACGTCTCCACCCGCCCCGACCCCGACACCCTCGCCGCCCTCCTGCACCGCATCCGCACCGAGGCGGGCGTACGGCCGGTGCTGGACGCCGTCCCCGAGGGCATCGAGGCGGTGCTGCGACGCGGCACGGACGCCGACTACCTCTTCCTGATCGACCACGGAGGGAAGGGAGCCGAGGTCCAGGTCGCATCCGACGCCACCGAACTCCTCACGGGGAAGCCGGTCACGTCGGGCACGGTCGAGGTGCCCCCGGGAGAGATCGCGGTGGTACGGCAGCCCCACTAAAAGGCACAGAACAGACCGGGGCGCGGCATGCCCCCACCGCATGCCGCGCCCCGCCCCCCCGCTCAGTCCCCCTGTATGGCCGGCAGGCTCCCCGTGCGTGCCGCCTCCCCGTACCACAGGGCGCTCGACTTGGGCGTGCGCTCCAGAGTCGAGTAGTCCACGTAGACCGCGCCGAAGCGCTTGCCGTAGCCGTAGGCCCACTCGAAGTTGTCCATGAGGGACCACAGGTAGTAGCCGCGGACGTCGGCGCCGGCGGTGATCGCCTGGCGTACGGCGGTCAGGTGGCCGTGGAGGTAGGCGATCCGCTCGGGGTCGTGGACGCGGCCGTCGGGGTCGGGCTTGTCGTCGTAGGCCGCGCCGTTCTCCGTGATGTAGATCGGCAGGCCCGGGGCCTCCCGCGTGTAGCGCATGATCAGGTCCTGCAGGCCGGTCGGGTCGATCGTCCAGCCCATCTCCGTACGCTCGCCCGGGGTCTGGTGGAAGGCGACGTCGTCCGCGGCCGGCCAGGGGGAGAACGCGCTCGCTCCGTGGCCGTCCGCCCGGGGGCCGCTCGCGTCCGGGTCCACGGCCGAAACCAGCGCCGGTGTGTAGTAGTTGAGGCCCAGCGCGTCCAACGGCTGGTTGATCAGGGCCAGGTCGCCGTCCAGGACGTACGACCAGTCGGTGAGCGACGACGTGGCCGGGAAGAGCGTCTCCGGGTAGGCGCCGTTCAGCATCGGGCCGTGGAAGACGCCGTTGGCGAGGTCGTCGATCTTCTGAGCCGCCGCCAGGTCGGCCGGGTCCTCGGACACCGTCCTGACCACCGAGGAGTTGAGGCTGACCGCCACGGAGTTGCGGGCGGGCATCGCCGTACGCAGTGCCGACGTACCCAGGCCGTGCGCCAGGTTCAGATGGTGCGCCGCCTTCAGTGACGCCGCCGCGTCCGTGCGGCCCGGCGCGTGGACCCCCGACGCGTAGCCGAGGAACGCGCTGCACCACGGCTCGTTGAGGGTGATCCACTGCTCCACGCGGTCGCCGAGCGCCTCACCGACGATCTGCGCGTACTCGGCGAACCGGAACGCCGTGTCCCGCTCCGGCCAGCCGCCCGCGTCCTCCAGCTCCTGCGGCAGATCCCAGTGGTAGAGGGTGAGGGCCGGTTTGATGCCGGCCGCCAGCAGCTCGTCCACCAGCCGACGGTAGAAGTCCAGGCCCTTCTGGACGGCCGGACCCCGTCCTGTCGGCTGCACCCGCGACCAGGACACTGAGAAGCGGTACGCGTTCAGGCCCAGGTCGGCCATCATCGCGACGTCGTCGCGGTACCGGTGGTAATGGTCGACAGCGATATCACCGTGCTCACCGCCGGCCGTCTTGCCCGGCGTATGACTGAACGTGTCCCAGATCGAGGGCGTACGACCGTCCTCCCGCACCGCCCCCTCGATCTGATACGCGGAGGTCGCGGCACCCCAGAGAAAGGCGGGAGGAAAGGAGACGGACGTTTCGGGCTCAGGCATGGAAGCGCTCCCAAGACGGTGAAGACCGGAGTAGGGGGAAGGGGGGAAGGACCGCGCCCCGAAGGGGCGCGGGGAACTGCGCGACCAGCCACGACGGCGCGGCACCGAACCGACAACACATCGCGGCACTTCAAGCGGAGCGCTCGGTTACCCCTTGATCGCGCCCTGCATGATGCCGCCCACAATCTGCTTACCGAACAGCAGGAACGCGATCAGCAACGGCAGCGTGCCGATCAACGCGCCCGCCATGATCACTGCCTGGTCGGGAACATAGCCGGTACCGAGGGAGTTGAGGGCGACCTGCACGGTCGGGTTCTCCTGGTTGAGCGCGATGATCGGCCACAGGAAGTCGTTCCAGGCGAACACGAAGGTCAGCAGCCCGAGTACGGCCATCGCGGGCCGCGCCGCCGGGAAGACCACGTGCCACACCACCCGCAGGCTGCTCGCCCCGTCCACCCGCGCCGCCTCGATCAGCTCGCTCGGCAGCGCCTGCACCAGGTACTGCCGCATGAAGAACGTGCCGAACGCGGTGACCAGGGTGGGCAGGATGACCGTCTGCAGCTGGTTCGACCAGCCGAGGTCCGCCATCCACAAGTACAGGGGTACGACCGCCAGTTGCGGCGGAATCATCATGGTGCCGATGGTCAGCAGCAGCAGCACACCGGAGAACTTGAACCGCAGTTTGGCGAAGGCGAACCCGGCGAGCGTGGAGAACAGCACCGTGGAGACGGTGATCGTGCCCGCGACGAGGGTTGTGTTGAACATCGCCGTGCCGAGACCCGCCTCCTCCCACGCCGTCTCCATGTTCTTGAACAGGTTCCCGCCGAACCACAGCGGCGGCGGGGTCTCCGCGAGCCGCCGGTCGGTACGCGAGGCGGCGATCGCGGTCCACACCAGCGGGGCCAGCGAGACCAGCGCGAAGACGGTCAGGACGATGTAGGTGACCGGGCCCGCGTGCAGCTGCTTGCCCGCGCCCATGATCCGGGAGCGCCTTCGCCCAGCGCTCTTCACCGGCGTCTGAGGTCGCGTCAGTTCACTTGTGGTCATTGGGACTTCCTCAGACGTCGGGTGATCAGCAGGTTGATCACGGCGATGATCACGAGGATCAGGAACATCGACCACGCGATCGCGGACGCCTTGCCGAGGTTGCCGATGATCCAGCCCTGGTCGTACATGTACAGACCGAGCGTCTGGTACTGGTGGTCGGAGCCGCCCTTGGAGCCGCTGACCCCGCCGAACAGCAGGGGCTCACCGAAGAGCTGGGTCGCGCCGATCGTGGAGACGACCACCGTGAACAGGATCGTCGGCCGCAGCTGCGGGATCGTCACATGGATGAACTGCTGCCAGCGGTTCGCACCGTCGATCGACGCCGACTCGTACAGGTCGGCCGGGATCGCCTGCATCGCGGCCAGGTAGATCAGCGCGTTGTAGCCGGTCCACCGCCAGATCACGATCGACGACACGGCGAACTGCGAACCCCAGTCCGACTCACGCCAGTTGATCGGATCGATGCCGATGCCGCCGAGCATCCAGTTGATCGCGCCGCCGTCCCAGGAGTACAGCAGCACGAACACCAGCGTCGCCGCCGCCACCGAGGTGGCGTACGGGGTGAGCATCACGACCCGCCACATCGTCGAGCCGCGCAGCCGGTAGTTGAGCAGGTGCGCCAGGCCGATCGCCATCATCAGCTGCGGCACGGTCGAGATCACGCCGATGGTGAAGGTGTTCCACAGGGCGTTCCAGAAGAAGTCCGAGGACAGCAGGTTCTGGTAGTTGTCCAGCCCCGCCCACTTCTGGTCGTCCAGGCTGGACAGCTGCACGTTGTGCAGCGAATACCAGGCCGTGTAGAGCAGCGGGATGAGGCTGAACGCCCCGAACACGATGAAGAAGGGGGCGATGAACGCGTACGGCGACGCCTTCATGTCCCAGCGGTACAGCCGGCTCCGCCAGGAACCCGGGCCCGGGGGCGGCGTACCGCGACCGTGAGCGCCCCGGGCCGCGCCCGGCTTGTCGCCGGGCGCGGCCTCGGCACTCGACGCGGTGTGCGCGAGAGCCTGCTTGGAGCTTGTCACTGGCCGAGCACGTCCTTGATCTCCTCGGACGCCGCGTCCCAGCCCTCGTCCGGCGACGCGCCCTTCTGCTCTACCTGGAGGATGCCGACGTCGGTGAGCGCGGTGTTGATCGGCTGGTCCTTGATGCCGAAGTACTGGCTCGGGATGGTCTCCGCCGAGGCCGAGAAGATCTCCGTGAGCGGCGCGTTCGAGAAGTACGCCGTGGTGTCCGTCGCCGGCTTCAGGGTCGAGTACGCCGACGGGGTCGACGGGAAGCTGGCCTGCTTGGCGAAGACCTTCGCCTGCTGCTCGGGCGCGGTCAGCCACTTCGCCAGCGCGACGGCCTCCTTCTGGTTCTTGCTCGCCGTCGGTACGCCGATGAACGAGCCGCCCCAGTTGGCCGCGGTCGGCGCCGCCGCCACGTCCCACTTGCCCTTGCCGGAGTCGCCGGACTTCTCCAGGATGTAGCCGATCATCCAGGCCGGGCAGGCCACGGTCGCGAAGGTGCCGTTCGCGTAGCCCTGGTCCCACGGCTTGTCGAACTGCTTCAGCTTCGCCGACATGTCGCTGGTCGCCACCTCCATGGCGACGTCCCAGGCCTTCTTGACGCTCTGCGACTTGTCCCAGATGACGGTGCCGTCGGTCTCGTAGTAGCGCTCGGGCTCGCCGCCGAGGGCCGCGTTGTAGACCGAGGAGGCGGAGTCCACGAACTTGGTGCCGCTGGGCGCCTTCTTCATGTACTCCTTGCCCAGATCGACGTACTTGCTCCAGTCGCCCTTCCACTGCTCGGCGAGCTTGGTGCGGTCGGTCTCGAGGCCGGCCTTCTCGAACAGGTCCTTGCGGTAGCAGATCGCCATCGGGCCGACATCGGTGCCGAGTCCGATCTGCTTGCCGTCCTTGGTGGTGGCCTGGGCGTTCTTCCAGTCCAGCCACTGGGACTTGTCGACTTCCTTGCCGAGGTCGACGAACTTGTCGGCCTGGGTCTCCACCGCCTCCGTGACGTTCATGATCTCGATCGCCTGGATGTCGTCGGTACCCGAGCCGGCCTGCAGTCGGGTGAGGACCTTGGGCCAGTAGACGTCGGTCCGGGTGGTGACGTTCTCCTTGATGTTGATGTCGGGGTTGAGCTTCATGTACTCGTCATAGAGACCGGCCTGCTTGTAGCCGAAGGTGCCGAACGTGCCGACCGTCAGGGTGGTCTTGCCCTCGGCGTTGCCACCGCCCTCGTTGGAGCCGGAGCCGTCCGAGTCCTCGGCGCAGCCGGCCAGCAGGCCCGTAGTCAGCGCGGCGGCGACCGCTAGGGCCGACAGTCTGCGGGACCGGCGGGTACTCGTGCGCATTGCGTCCTCCTGTTGCCTGACGTGCCGACCCCCCGGCCAACTGCACTGTTGGGCCCGTTGGTTCTCGCTGCGGCTCGGGCGGGGAACGTGCGGGATGTGTATGTGTCAGGTACTGTGGGAGCGCTCCCACAGGTGATGAGTTGAAGACTCGTCGGTCCGAGCGGGGGTGTCAAGGGAGCGGGCGCGGAGATATGCGTTCAGTTATCGGGACGTTAACTGAGCCTCGGCGGCACGGCCCGACCCGTCGGGGGGCGGCTCGGAAGGTCACCATGTCAGCCGGGGCTGTTAGATTCCAGGCCGGCGCGGTGACGGCGGAAAGGCGGAGCCACATGGCAATCCATGGAGCGCGGGGCCGGAGCGGTGGCCGGCCCACCCTCGAAGAGGTCGCCGCCCGCGCCGGAGTCGGCCGTGGCACGGTCTCCCGGGTGATCAACGGCTCGCCCCGGGTCAGCGACGCCACCCGCGCGGCCGTCGAGGCGGCGGTCGCGGAGCTCGGCTACGTCCCGAACACGGCCGCCCGCGCCCTCGCCGCCAACCGGACGGACGCCGTCGCCCTGGTCGTCCCCGAGCCGGAGACCCGCTTCTTCTCGGAGCCGTACTTCTCGGACATCCTGAAGGGCGTCGGCGCCGAACTCTCCGACACCGAGATGCAGTTGCTGCTGATCTTCGCCGGCAGCGACCGGGAGCGCGCCCGCCTCGCCCAGTACCTCGCCGCCCACCGCGTCGACGGCGTCCTGCTGGTCTCGGTCCACGCGGACGACCCGCTCCCCGACCTCCTCGCCCAACTGGAGATACCCGCGGTCATCAGCGGCCCCAGGTCGGCCGCCGAGACGCTCACCTCGGTCGACTCCGACAACTACGGCGGCGCCCGCTCAGCCGTCGAGCACCTCCTCGCCGGCGGCCGCCGCACGATCGCCCACATCACCGGCCGCCAGGACGTCTACGGCGCCCAGCGCCGCGTCGACGGCTACCGCGACGCCCTGCGCGACGCGGGCCACGAGGCCGACGACCGCCTCATCGAACCCGGCGACTTCACGGAGGAGGGCGGCCACCGGGCGATGGCCGCGCTCCTCGACCGCTGCCCCGACCTCGACGCCGTCTTCGCCGCCTCCGACGTCACCGCGGCCGGCGCCCGCCAGGTCCTCCGCGAGGCCGGCCGCCGCATCCCCGACGACGTCGCCCTCGTCGGCTACGACGACTCCGCCATCGCCCGCCACATGGACCCGCCCCTCACCAGCGTCCGCCAGCCCATACAGGAAATGGGCCGCACCATGATCGACCTCCTCCTCACCGAGATAGCCGACCGCCGCCCCCCGGCCTCCCGAGGCCTGGAGCGCCGCCAGCTGGTCCTGGCTACGGAACTGGTGCCGCGTACGTCGTCGTGAGGCGCGGCGCCGGTTCGTCACAGCCACTCACGAGAGCCGCCACCGCATCTCGCCGTCGTGTTCCTCGTCCGTGGGAGACAGGCCGGCGGTCCTGGCCACAGCGGCGGAGGCGTGGTGGGCCGGGTGGATGTGGGCGATCACTGTGAGAGCCAGGGATCGCTCCCGTAGCCAGGTCACGAGCCCCCGCGCCGCCTCGGAGGCATAACCGCGTCCTTGCCACGGCGTGCCCACGACCCAGGCGACCTCCGCGGTCGGTCCCGTGACCGTGGCCTGGACGGTGCCCATGAGGCGGGAGTCGGTGCGGTGGCGCAGGACCCAGTTGCACCAGGAGACGGCCGGGTCGGGGGAGCCGGCGACGAGGCGTTCGTAGCGGGCGCGGAGGGCTTCGGGGGTGCTCGGGGCGCCGCCGATGTAGGTGTGCAGGGCCGGGTCGGAGAGTACGGCGGCCATCTCGGTGGCGTGCTCGACGCGCAGGGGGAGCAGGTCCAGGCGGGCGGTGCGGATCGGTTCGGTGTGCAACAGGACCCCCGGAAACGGAATCAGCCGGTGACTTCGATTTCTCGAAGTCACCGGCTGATCACTCAGGGTGAGTGACGGGACTCGAACCCGCGGCATCCTGGACCACAACCAGGTGCTCTACCAGCTGAGCTACACCCACCATGACCGGCGATTCGACGAGTGTTACCTCCCCGACCGGCCGAGAAAAAGTGTACAGGGTCCGAAGGGGTGCTCGCGCCTGGCTTTCGCGGCGCCCCCCTCAAGGTCCCTGATCTGTCCCTGATCTGCCTACTGAGCAGGCAGAACGTACTTCGCGGCGATCGTCCTCGCCGTGTCGGAGTCGGGGCCGGGCTGGGGGACGAAGACGGCCTCGCGGTAGTAGCGCAGTTCCGCGATGGACTCGCGGATGTCGGCGAGGGCGCGGTGGTTGCCGTTCTTCTCGGGGCTGTTGAAGTACGCCCGCGGGTACCAGCGCCGGGCCAGCTCCTTGATCGACGACACATCGACGATGCGGTAGTGGAGGTACTCCTCGACCTTCGGCATGTCCCGCAGGAGGAAACCGCGGTCGGTGCCGACGGAGTTGCCGCACAGCGGGGCCTTGCCGGGCTCCTTGACGTGTTCCCGGACGTAGGCGAGCACCTGCTCCTCGGCGTCCGCCAGAGTCGTACCGGCCGGGAGCTCGTCGAGCAGTCCGGAGGCGGTGTGCATCTGACGCACCACGTCCGGCATCGTCTCCAGCGCGGAGTCCGGCGGACGGATGACGATGTCCACACCCTCGCCGAGTACGTTCAGCTCGGAGTCGGTGACGAGGGCGGCCACTTCGATGAGTGCGTCGTCGGACAGCGAGAGGCCGGTCATCTCGCAGTCGATCCAGACCATACGATCGTTCATGCGACCACCCTAAAGCCGACCTCCGCTTATGAGGGCCCCGCGGTGGCGCCGAGCTCCTCACGCCGGCCGCCATGGTGAGGGGCGTGGAGTTCCCCGCCCCTCACCATCGACATCGGCCTACGACCCGCTGCGCTGCCCCGGCAATGTCGCCCGGCTTCCCGCGTACGCCTCACGGCCGTGCTCGCCGGAGGCGGTCGCCGCCAGCGACGGCGACGGTCCGACCGCGTTCGCCGCCGCGGTACGGCGGGTCTGCATCGGGACCGCGCCAGGGCCCTCCGAATGGAGCGCGGGTGCCGGGCTCGGGGAGCCCGGTGAGCCGGTCGCGGCCGGCGCTCCGTCGGTGTCCACCGGCTGCTTCTCGCCCTGCGGCCTGCGCGCCCGGTACGCGGCCCGGTACGCCGCGGGCGACGAGCCGAGCTGGCGGCGGAAGTGCCCGCGCAGCGCCACCGGCGAACGGAAGCCGCAGCGGCCGGCGACCTCGTCCACCGAGTAGTCCGACGTCTCCAGCAGCCGCTGCGCCTGGAGCACCCGCTGCGTGATCAGCCACTGCAGCGGGGCGCTTCCCGTCAGCGAGCGGAACCGGCGGTCGAACGTACGACGGCTCATGTACGCGCGCGCGGCGAGCGTCTCCACGTCGAACTGCTCGTGGAGATGCTCCAGCGCCCAGGCGACGACCTCGGCCAGCGGGTCGGCGCCGATCTCCTCTGGTAAAGATCGATCGAGGTAGCGCTCCTGGCCGCCGCTCCGGCGCGGCGGGACCACCAGGCGCCGGGCGAGCGCGCCCGCCGCCTCGTTGCCGTGGTCCGTCCGCACGATGTGCAGGCACAGGTCGATTCCGGCCGCGGTGCCCGCGCTCGTCAGTACGTCGCCGTCGTCCACGAAGAGTTCCCGTGGGTCGACGTGCACCGACGGATAGCGCTTGGCCAGCGTCGGCGCGTACATCCAGTGGGTGGTCGCGGGGCGGCCGTCCAGCAGGCCCGCCGCCAGTACGAAGGCGCCGGTGCACAGCCCTACGATGCGGGCGCCCTCTTCATGTGCCCGGCGGAGTGCGTCGAGCGCCTCCTCCGGTGGCGGGGAAGTGATCGAGCGCCAGGCAGGCACGACGACCGTGCCCGCCCGCGAGATCGCTTCCAGGCCATGCGGTGCGGAGAGCTCCAGGCCCCCCGTGGTCCGTAGCGGTCCTTCTTCGCCACCGCACACCAGCAGTCGGTAGCGCGGTACGCCGGCGTCCTGGCGGTCGATCCCGAACACCGACAACGGTATGGAACTCTCGAAGATGGGGCCGCCGCTGAACAGCAGCACCGCGACGATCTCCTTGCGGCGTCGCCCGGAAAGTTTCCGGGCCGCGGCTTCCGGCGCGGCAGTGGAGTCGTGGCTCATACTGCTAAGCCCCCCTCGGTGGTCGCGGCTCCTCGGTTGTGTCGCTCCTGCACGTTTCCCCTCGGTCCTGCACGAGTCCCCCGCCGTAAGACAGTCAAGATCGAATCTACTGCGTCCCGTGGTGCCGGGGTGACCAGTTCATCACCCGGCACATTGTCGACTTGGCAACTTGGCGTGAAGCATTCGATCACGAAGCGTTGCACTCGCGGGGCGTGCAGGGAAGTGCGCCTCGTCGCAGTGGCCAATCCCTGTAGGGTGCGCACGCCCTCCGAGGCCCTTTCCGTGCAGGTGGAACGGGGCGTGGGGGGTGCTCAGGGCAAGGGGCGTGCGGTAGCCAGAAGTTGGCTGAAAAGAAGCGGTTGGGGGTATGGAAACCGGTCAGTCGACCGGTGAGTTTCCCCCAGTGTGACGTCCGCCTCGGTGGGCCCCCGTTCCGCTCCTGTGGTGACGGCCCCGGTGCGGCGCCGGTTCGTCGGTGAGCGGCCGCGCGGCGCTGCGCTCGGACTGGCGCAGCAGCACCCGGCAGACGGCGGTGACGGCCGCCAGGCCGAGGGCCGTACCCGTGGCGCCGGCGAGCGAGGTGCCGTACACGACAAGGACGACGGGGACGAGTACACAGCTGAAGGCCGCCCAGCGGACCACGTCGGTCGCGGTGTCCTGGGAGTGGGGGGCCTCGGGGGTGGAACGTGGGCCGGACATTGCGTGCTCCCGGGGGTCGGTCGGTCGCCGGGTTCAACGCGTGTTCGAGGCGTCGGTCACTGTACGTGCTGCTCCGGCCCCGCGCGGGCCGGGCAGGTGAACGCTGTGCAAACCGCCTGTACGGCGCAGCAACCATTGCGTTGCGGGCGTGGCCTCGTGCATGCTCCCTGGAACCCCCGCGGAGGTTGCGCGGGATCTGGGCTTAAGGAGGCGTGACGCCGTACCCTTGGGGGTATGGGGTTGGGAAGATTATTCCCGGACACAGCTCCGCCGCACACTGTCGTCCCTCCCAAAAGGATCACAACGCCGAGACAGCCATGGCCGGTCACGAATTCTTCGAACCCGCGGACCGCAAGCGACCGGTCGCCGATCACACGGCGGCCGATCCCCTGGCGGCGGAAGAGTCACGCCATCCCTGCGATCCCGCTTTCAAGCACGGCGTCGTCGTCGGCTTCGACGGCTCCACCTCCAGTGAGCGGGCCCTCGCGTACGCCATCGGCATGGCCCATCGCTCCGGGTCGGGCCTGATCATCGTCCATGTGGCCAACCGGCTGCCGACCACCGTGTGGGCCGGCTGCGAGCCACCCGTCTTCGTCGACGTCCCGGACCATCGCACCGAGGTGCTCGGTCTCGAGCTCGCCTGCGCGGACTATCTCGCCGAGGTGCCCTGGATCCTCGTCGAGCGCGGCGGCGACATCTGCCATGAACTCGAAGAGGTCGGGCGGGAGTACGAGGCGGACGCGATCGTCGTCGGGTCCACGCAGGGCATCGTCGGACGGCTCTTCGGGTCCGTCGCCGGGCGGCTCGCCAAGCGTGCGAAGCGGCCCGTCGTTGTCATTCCGTAACTCGCCGTTGTCCCTGGTGAGACGTGGAGTTCGCGTGGCCTGACCCCCTTTGTGCAGAGCGTAAAACTACTCGTGCGTAGAGGTGTTTGTGCCCTTGTGAAGGGCATATACCGGTCACCGCACAACTGCACATGCATGAAGGGAGCCCGCCGTGGACAACGACGTCTCTGCGGGAAGCGGAATCACCACCGTGGTCGGCCGACTCGCCCTGGGAATCACCCTGTTGGCCTTCGGGCTGGGGTACACCGACGTGATCGACGGGGTGTCGGCCGCTGACGCCGTATCAATCGCCCAGTACGTGGGCGGTGTCGCCCTCTTCGTCGCCGGCCTGATGGCTTTTCGGGATCGTGACGCCGCGAACGGGACCGCGTTCGCCGCGCTCGGTGCGCTCTGGTTCACCTGGGCCGTCTCCGCCGACGCCCAAGTCTCCGCCAACGCGGCCGGGTTGTTCCTGCTGCTCTTCGCCCTGGTGGCGCTGACCCTCACCCTCGCGGGTGGAGATCAGCTCGGTCAGGGGATGTACGGGTTGTTCTTCGTCGCCCTGGTGCTCATGGCTATCGCCCATTTCGCCGACAATGACGGGCTCACCAAGGTGGGTGGGTGGTTCGCTGTCGCGTCCGGCGCGGTGGCTTGGTATGCGGCGACTGCGGCGTTGGCTCACTGGCCGACGGCTCTTTCTCGACGTGCTGCTGGTCGGGGCGTGACGGCCCACGGCTGAAATGGCAGCCGACGTCGGGGTATTGGGCGGCCCCGGCGAACTGACGGACCCCCCGTGCTTGGTGGCGGCACGTGGGGGTCCGTTGTGTTGTGTGGCCTCTGCGGGTGGGTGGGGGTTGCTCGCGCAGTTCCCCGCGCCCCTAAAAGCAAAAAGCCTCTACTCCACCGTTACTGACTTGGCGAGGTTCCTCGGCTTGTCGATGTCCCTGCCGAGTGCCAATGCCGTGTGGTAGGCGAGGAGTTGGAGGGGGATGCCCATCAGGATCGGGTCCAACTCGTCCTCGTTCTTCGGGACTACGAGCGTCTGGTCGGCCTTCTCCTGGTGCTGGTGGGCCACCGCGAGGATCTTGCCGCTGCGGGCCTTGATCTCTTCCATGGCGGCGCGGTTCTTCTCCAGGAGGTCGTCGTTGGGGACGATGGCGACCGTGGGGAGGGCGGGCTCGATGAGGGCCAGGGGGCCGTGCTTGAGCTCTGAGGCGGGGTAGGCCTCCGCGTGGATGTAGGAGACCTCCTTGAGCTTCAGGGAGGCCTCGCGGGCGACCGGGTAGCCGCGGACGCGGCCGATGAAGAGCATCGAGCGGGCCTCGGCGTAACTCTGGGCCAGCTTCTCGATCTCGCCCTCGTACTCCATGATCTCGGCGATCTGGGCGGGGAGTTTGCGCAGGCCCTCGATGATGCGCTTGCCGTCGCGGACCGAGAGGTCGCGGGTGCGGCCCAGGTGCAGGGCGAGGAGCGCGAAGGCGACCGTCGTGTTGGTGAAGCACTTGGTCGAGACGACGCAGACCTCGGGGCCCGCGTGCACGTAGATGCCGCCGTCCGCCTCGCGGGCGATCGCCGAGCCGACGACGTTCACCACGCCCAGCACCCGTGCGCCCTTGCGCTTCAGCTCCTGCACGGCGGCCAGGACGTCGTACGTCTCACCGGACTGGGAGACCGCGATGTACAGGGTGTCGGGGTCGACGACCGCGTTGCGGTAGCGGAACTCGGAGGCGGGCTCGGCGTCCGCGGGGATGCGGGCCAGCTCCTCGATCATCTGGGCGCCGATCATGCCGGCGTGGTACGAGGTGCCGCAGCCGAGGATCTTGACGCGGCGGATCTGGCGGGCCTCGCGGGCGTCCAGGTTGAGGCCGCCGAGGTGCACGGTGGAGAAGCGGTCGTCGATGCGGCCGCGCAGGACGCGGTCCACGGCGTCGGCCTGCTCGTGGATCTCCTTGTGCATGTAGGTGTCGTGGCCGCCCATGTCGTAGGAGGCGGCTTCCCATTCGACGGTGGTGGGCTCCGCCGTCGTACGCGTGCCCTCCGTCGTGTACGTGCGGAAGTCGTCGGCCTTGAGGGTGGCCATCTCGCCGTCGTCCAGCGTCACTATCTGCCGGGTGTGGGTGACCAGGGCCGCGATGTCCGACGCGACGAACATCTCCTTCTCACCGATGCCGAGGACGACCGGGGAGCCGTTGCGGGCGACGACGATGCGGTCGGGGAAGTCGGCGTGCAGGACGGCGATGCCGTAGGTGCCCTCGATGACGCGGAGGGTGTCGCGGACCTTGTCCTCGAGCTTCTCCGCCTGCGAGCGGGCGATGAGGTGGACGAGGACCTCGGTGTCGGTCTCGGAGAGGAACTCGACGCCGTCGGCCTCCAGTTTGCGGCGCAGGTCGGAGGCGTTGTCGATGATGCCGTTGTGGACGACGGCGACCTTGCCCTCGGCGTCCAGGTGCGGGTGGGCGTTGACGTCGGAGGGGGCGCCGTGGGTGGCCCAGCGGGTGTGGGCGATGCCGGTGGTGCCCTTGAAGCGGGCCGGCACCTTGGCTTCCAGGTCGCGGACCCGGCCCTTGGCCTTGACCATCTTCAGGCCTGAGGACTTGGGGGTGGTCACGACGATGCCGGCCGAGTCGTAGCCGCGGTACTCCAGACGCTGGAGGCCCTCCAGGAGCAGGGGGGCGACGTCACGCTTACCGATGTATCCGACAATTCCGCACATGTAGAGGTATTCCTAGCCGTAGACGATGCGGCGCAGCTGCCGGAGGGTGAGCTCCGGGGGTGCGACCGCCCTGTATGTGAGGTCCGCCTCGATCCGTTCGAAGATCTCCGCGTTCACCAGGCCCTGGGCCTGCAGCTCACGGTGGCGGCGACGGACGTAGTCCTCGGTCGTCTCGTCGAAGTAGGCGAGCACGTCCTGGATCACGCGCAGCGCCTCGCCCCGGCTGAGGGGCGTGGAGCGCGTCAGATGATCTACGAGTTCGTCGTGCACCCGGTAGATCCTGGGGTACCGGCGGCTCTTTCGCAAGAATCCTGCCCGATATCGGGCATTGGCCAGTTGAATCTCTTTGGGAGAACGTTGAATCCGTCATGGACACCTGTTCGCGAGCTGTCCATCCGGGAGCACTCGGCTCGTTGCCCAAGGGGACGAGTTTCAGTCACCATGGACATTCCTCGCATGGGAGTACCGGAGCGGCTGGCCGAGCGCATGAGCATGGCCGAGCAGCACGAGTACCTGCGCACGCGCTTCTCACGGCGCACGATGATCAGAGGCGGCGCCGTCACGCTGGGCGCCGTCGCGGGTGGCGCGTTCGTACCCGGTGCCACCGCCCAGGCCGCGGTGCCGACGCAGCGGACGAGCACCGAGACCGTCGACGGCGCGCTCGTCGCCCCCTTCGGCCGCCACCTGGCCTACGGCAACGACGCGCGCACCGAGATGACCGTCTCCTGGCAGGTCCCGGTCGCCGTCAGGAAGCCGTTCATCCGGATCGGCGCCCGCCCCTGGGACCTCTCCCGCAAGATCGACGCCGAGGTGCGCACCCTCCACACCCCGGCCGGCGTCGGCGTCAGCGCCGACCACACCCAGTACTACGTGCACGCCAAGCTGACCCATCTGCGCCCCGGCAGCACGTACTACTACGGCGTCGGTCACGACGGCTTCGACCCGGCCGAGCCGCATCTGCTCGGCACCCTGGGCACCTTCACCACCGGCCCCGGCCACAAGAAGCCGTTCACCTTCACCGCCTTCGGCGACCAGGGCGTCAGCTACCACGGCCTCGCCAACGACAGCCTGATCCTCGGCCAGGACCCGGTCTTCCATCTGCACGCCGGCGACATCGCCTACGCCGACCCGGCCGGCGCGGGCAAGAGTGCCGACACCGGCTTCGACTCGCGGGTGTGGGACCAGTTCCTCGCCCAGACCGAGTCGGTCGCCAAGTCCGTGCCGTGGATGGTGAGTTACGGCAACCACGACATGGAAGCCTGGTACTCGCCCAACGGCTACGGCGGCGAGGAGGCCCGCTTCACGCTCCCCGACAACGGGCCCGACAAGGCGAACCTGCCGGGCGTGTACTCCTTCGTCTACGGCAACACCGCGGTCATCTCGCTCGACCCGAACGACGTGTCGTACGAGATCCCCGCCAACCTCGGCCTCTCCGGCGGCACCCAGACCACGTGGTTCGAGGCGCAGCTGAAGAAGTACCGGGCCGCGCACGACATCGACTTCATCGTCGTGTTCTTCCACCACTGCGCCTACTGCACGTCCACCTCGCACGCCTCGGAGGGAGGCGTGCGCCAGGAGTGGGTGCCGCTGTTCGAGAAGTACACGGTGGACCTGGTCATCAACGGCCACAACCACCAGTACGAGCGCACCGACGTCATCAAGGGCAACAAGGTCGCCAAGAAGCTCGCCATCGGCGACACGGCCTACCCCGAGACCGAGGGCGTCGTCTATGTGACGGCGGGCGCGGCGGGCCGCAGCCTGTACGCGTTCAGCGCGCCGGACTCCTACGAGGGGCACCCGCACGAGGTCGACTCCGTGGCCTCGTTCGTCAACACCAAGGACGGCAAGGTCGATGAGACCGTCGCCTGGTCCCGGGTGCGTTACCTCGACTACTCCTTCTTGCGCGTGGACGTCGAGCCCGCTCCGCGCGGCCACTACGCCAGGCTGAAGGTGTCGGGCATCGCCGAGACCGGTGACCGGATCGACCACTTCACGGTGGCGCGCAGGGCGAAGTAGCCCCGCACGCCGCTCACATCCGCTTGAGGATCGCCTGCTTGGCCACGGTGAACTCCTCGTCCGTCAGCACGCCCGACCGGTGCAGCTCGCCGAGTTCGCGCAGCCGGCGCAGGAGGGCGTCATGGTCGTCCTCGGCGGAGGCCACCGGAGGAGAGGGCACTTCCGGTCGTGCGTCGTGTACGTCGACGGCGGCGGCCTGGGCCGGATGCGGAAGTCTGGCCTGGACCGCCGCCGCGACCAGGGCCATCAGCGGGTCCTTCTTGAAGCCCCACAGCTCGACGGAGTTGGGGTCGTACTTGGGCGGGGCCTTGGTGGGGGCGTTCTTCACGGTGAAGCGGAGATAGCCGTTCTCCAGGCCGGCCGCCGGGTGCCATTCGACGGCGGTCAGGTCGGACAGGGTGAGCGTGCGGGTGCCGGCGGCGGCCTTGGCGTCCTCGGTCTTCCAGTTCCACTCCAGGCGGATGCGCTCGCCGTCGAAGGTGGCGGTGCCGTCGCCGGCGGAGACCGACAGCGGGACCGCGGGGCCCGGCAGCAGATACTCGGAGACGGGGTCGGACGGCACCTCGTCCAGGAGCAGGGCGTTGCGGACCTCGTCCGTGAAGTACTCGGCGACGCCGTAGCGGTCGGCGTCGACGATCAGTTGGTAGGGGTCGTGGGGTTCGGACAGCCGTCCGCCGGTGGCGTGCAGCAGCGGGTCGGCGCCGTCGCGCAGCCGGAGCCTGAGCCGCCCGGACTTCCTGCCCTGCTCGAAGGAGATGCCCGCCAACGCGCCCAGGGGGACGACCAGTTCACCCAGGGTCTTGCGGAGCAGGCTGACGTTCTTGTCCCGTCCTGGGGTCAGTCGCAGGGCGTCGCCGTCGAAGGCCCAGGTGCCGTCCTTCTGGATGATTTCCGCCATGGGAGGGATTGTTTCATCGCTTCTGCGAGAGAGTGGTCTCTACCAATTGTGAAGGGAGCGCATGTGAGACGGCACCACAGAACGACTCCCCGTATGTTCCGGCTCCTCGGTTCGCTGCTGCTGGTGACGGCGGCCGGCGCCTTCGCCGGCGGCGCGGCACCGGCCCCGCGGGCCGCCGCGACGCCGCTGGACCGGGTGATCCCGGCCCCCACCTCGGTCGACGCGGGCGGATCGCCGTACCGCATCACCGACTCCACCCGTATCCGTGTCGACGGCTCGCGCGAGGCACGCCGGGTCGGCGAGTATCTGGCGGACGTCCTGCGTCCCTCGACCGGTTATCGACTGCCGGTCACGACGTCCGGCTCCGGAGGCATCCAACTCCGGCTCGGCAAGGGCTCCTTCGGTGCGGAGGGCTACCGCCTGGACAGCGGGAGCAAGGGCGTCACCATCACGGCGGCGGGGCCCTCCGGGCTCTTCCACGGCGTCCAGACCCTGCGTCAGCTCCTCCCCGCCGCCGTCGAGAAGGACTCCGTGCAGCCCGGGCCGTGGCTGATCGCCGGCGGCACGATCAAGGACACCCCGCGGTACGGCTGGCGCGGCGCCATGCTCGACGTCTCCCGGCACTTCTTCACCGTCGACCAGGTCAAGCGCTACATCGACCAGCTCGCCCTGTACAAGATGAACAAGCTGCATCTGCACCTCAGCGACGACCAGGGCTGGCGCATCGCCATCGACTCCTGGCCGCGGCTGACGACGTACGGCGGCTCCACGCAGGTCGGCGGTGGCCCCGGCGGCTACTACACCAAGGCCGACTACAAGGAGATCGTCCGGTACGCGGGCTCCCGCCATCTGGAGGTCGTCCCCGAGATAGACATGCCCGGCCACACGAACGCCGCGCTGGCCTCGTACGCCGAGCTGAACTGCGACGGGGTGGCTCCGCCGCTCTACACCGGCACGGAGGTCGGCTTCAGCTCGCTGTGCGTGGACAAGGAGGTCACGTACGACTTCGTGGACGACGTGGTGCGGGAGTTGGCGGCGATCACGCCGGGGCGGTATCTGCACATCGGTGGGGATGAGGCGCATTCCACCAGCCATGAGGATTTCGTGAAGTTCATGGATCGGGTGCAGCCGATCGTCGCGAAGTACGGGAAGACGGTGGTGGGTTGGCATCAGCTGACCGGGGCCACTCCGGTGAAGGGGGCGCTTGCTCAGTACTGGGGGCTCGACTCCACCAGTGCGGAGGAGAAGGCGCAGGTCGCTGCGGCGGCGCGCGGCGGGACCGGGATTGTCCTCTCGCCGGCCGACCGGATCTACCTCGACATGAAGTACGACGCGAATACTCCGCTGGGGTTGTCGTGGGCGGGGTATGTCGAGGTGCAGCGGGCGTATGACTGGGATCCCGGGGAGTATCTCGCGGGGGTGCCTGCGTCGGCTGTTCGGGGTGTTGAGGCGCCGCTGTGGAGCGAGACGATCAGCAAGTCCGCGGATATCGAGTACATGGCGTTTCCGCGGTTGGCGGGGGTGGCTGAGTTGGGGTGGTCGCCGGCCTCCACGCATGACTGGGGTGACTACAGGGTGCGGCTTGCTGCGCAGGGCCTGCGGTGGGATGCGATGGGGATTGGGTACTACCGGTCTCCGCAGGTTCCGTGGGAATCGGTGTCGTGATTCGGCTGCGGGGCGGTGGGGGCTGGTCGCGCAGTTCCCCGCGCCCCTAAAGGGGCGCCCTCCCCGCGCCGGAAACAGCGACGGGCCCCCGGAGGACCGTACTCCGGGGGCCCGCCTGCCTGTTGGGGCTCTACAGCCCTGCGATCGGGTTCTTCAGGTTTCCGATCAGCTGGAGTGCGCCCGCCGGGTCCGCCAGGTCCACCATCTGCTTGTTGTTGCGGAGTTGGAGGCGGTTGAGGCAGGAGAGGGCGAACTCGGGGGCGAACATGTCGTACTGCTTGAATTTGTCGGCGAGTTCGGGCACCGAGTGCTGGTAGTCGCGGGTGACTTCGGCGACCGTGCGCCAGAAGGCGGCCTCGTCCAGGATTCCCTCGGCTGCCAGGTTCGCGGCGAGGAAGCGGAAGAAGCAGTCGAAGACGTCCGTGAAGATGGAGAGGAGTTTCTTGTCCTCCGGGACCTCCACGCGGAGCCGCTCGACCGTCGGCGGCAGGACCGCCTCCGGGTCCATCACGGCGATCTCCTCGGCGATGTCCTTGTAGATCGCGCGTTCCACTACGCCGTCCTTGAGGACGAGGATGACGTTCTCGCCGTGCGGCATGAACACCAGGTCGTAGGCGTAGAAGCTGTGGAGGAGCGGGGTGAAGTACGCCCGCAGGTAGCGGCGCAGCCACTCCGTCGGCGTCAGGCCGGACTGCTCGATCAGGGCGCCCGCGAAGGACGTGCCCTCGTGGTCGACGTGGACGAGGGCGGCCATGGTGGCCAGGGACTCGCCGTCCTGGAGGGACGCGACCGGGCTTTCGCGCCACAGGGCCGCGAGCATTTTGCGGTACGGCGAGTAGCGGTCCGTCGCCTTCTCGTACTCCAGGTGCCGGTAGCCGACGGCGGCGCGTTCGCGGATGATCGACAGGCCGGTGGACTTGAGGACCGGGTCGTTGTCGATGAGCTGGGCGAGCCAGTCGTTGATGGCGGGGGTGGCCTCCATGTAGGCGGCCGAGAGTCCGCGCATGAAGCCCATGTTGAGGACCGAGAGCGCTGTTTTGACGTAGTGCTTCTCAGGGCTGGTGCTGTTGAAGAAGGTGCGGATCGATTGCTGGGCCAGGTACTCGTCGTCGCCCTCGCCGAGGCAGACCAGGTGCTTCTGGGCGACCTCGGCGGCGAAGGTCACCGTCAGCTTGTTCCACCACTGCCAGGGGTGGACGGGGATGAGGAGATAGTCGGCGGGGTCGAGGTGCTGGTCGCGCAGGACGTCGTAGAAGCGCGCGACGGTGTCCTCGCCGAGCTCCTGCCGTACGAAGGACTCGTACTCGATGCCGACACCGGCCGTGAACGCGGCGCGTGAGCGGTGGGCCGCGAGCCAGACCAGGCGGACCGGGCTGGCGGTCTCGGGGGCGTACGAGAGGTACTCGTGGATGCCGAAGCCGAGCCGGCCGTTGTTGGCGACGAAGCAGGGGTGGCCCTCGGTCATGCCGGTCTCGATGGCCTGGAAGTCGCTCCGGGCCAGCTCCGCCGACGTGACCTGCGGCTTGGCGAGCTTGTAGCAGGTGCCGGAGAGGGTGGAGGAGATCTCCTCCAGGTAGACCGGCAGGACCTCGTCGCTCAGGCCGAGTGATGTCTTCAGCTCGATGAAGAAGTCGAGGGCGGCGAGGGGGAGTTCGGCGCCGTCGCGGCGGCGGGAGATCGAGTCGGCGTCGACCTGCCAGTGGTCGAGGGCGCGGACGACTGCCGTGAAGGTGTACCGGGTCAGGCCGTCGTCGCTGCGGACGACGTACCGGTCACCGTCCTTCTCGGGGGTGATCAGCCGCTCGTGCGCGAACTCGGCGAGCGCCTTGCGGACGAGGAGGCGGTTGGCCCGCTCCCAGCGCTCGGGGGAGAGGTGGGCCGTGGCGTCGGCGAGGGTCATCCGTGCACCGCCTTCTCGAAGTGGTCGCGGATGCAGAAACTCAGCAACGCCTTCTTCTCCGGCTTCTGTATCTCCCGCTCGGGGACGAACCCGACGGCTTCGTTCAGGGCGTGGACGGCCTTGTTGGCGATGTCCGGCTCGACGACGACGCGGGCGGTGCGCGGGTCTTCGAAGAGGTGGGCCATCACGGCGGTGATGACGGCCTTGGTGTAGCCGTGCACGGGCCGGTGGGTGGCCGGCACGAGGAAGTGCATGCCGACGTCGCCGGGCTGCGGGTCGTACAGGCCGACCAGTTCACGGTGTGCGGGGTCGTAGTACTCCATGAGGAAGGCGGGTTCGCCGTCGCGCAGTCCGAGCAGGGCGTGATGGTGTTCGTCGGCCGCGATCTCCATGTAGGCACGCTCGACGTCCTGCAACTTCGCGTCCTGCATCATCCAGTAGGCCGCCTTGGGGTGCGTGACCCAGGTGTGCAGCAGCTCGGCGTCGGTCAGGGGGTCGAGCGGGCGGAAGGTGAAGGTGAGGGGGCTCGTCATGGGGCTCATACGGCGAACTCCTGGAACGCGATGGTCTTCTCGACCGGGTAGTACTCGCTGCCGAGCAGCTCGCGGATGATGTAGCTGTTGCGGTACGCGGCCATGCCCAGGTCGGGGCTGGTGATGCTGTGGGTGTGGACGCCGGCGTTCTGCAGGAAGACGCCGCGGCCGGTCGTGTCGATCGAGTAGTTGCGGGCGACGTCGAAGTTGCCCTGCGAGTCGTAGACCAGCCGGTCGCGCACGGGCTTCAGGAACTCCGGCTCGGCGTAGTGGTAGCCGGTGGCCAGGACCAGGCCCTGGGTCTCGATCTCGTACTCCTTCTGCTGCTCCTCCTGGCGCAGGCCCAGCGTGTACGTGCCGTTCTCGTACCGTGCGCTGTTCAGCGAGGAGTTGGTGAGCAGGCGTGTGGGCACCGGGCCGCCGAGGTTCTTCTGGTAGAGCAGGTCGAAGATCTCGTTGATCAGGTCGCCGTCGATGCCCTTGAACAGGCCCTTCTGCTCGCTCGTGAGGCGGTAGCGGGTCTGTTCCGGCAGCGCGTGGAAGTAGTCGACGTACTCCGGCGACGTCATCTCCAACGTGAGCTTGGTGTACTCCAGCGGGAAGAAGCGCGGGGAGCGGGTCACCCAGTTCAGCCGGTAGCCGTGGACGTCGATCTCGCTGAGGAGGTCGTAGTAGATCTCCGCGGCGGACTGGCCGGAGCCGACGAGTGTGATCGAGTCCTTCTTCTGCAGCTCCGCCTTGTTCTGCATGTAGCGGGAGTTGTGGAAGAAGTCGCCGCCCAGTTCGCGCACCGCCTCGGGGTAGTACGGCGAGGTGCCGGTGCCGAGGACCAGGTGGCGGGCGCGGAAGGTGTCGCCGGCCGCTGTCTTCACGACGTAAAGATCGTCCTCGTACGTCACTTCCGTCACCGTCGTGCCGAAGCGGACGCTGCTGAGTTTGCCGGCGGCCCAGCGGCAGTAGTCGTCGTACTCGACGCGCAGGGGATAGAAGTTCTCGCGGATGTAGAACGAGTACAACCGGCCCTGTTCTTTGAGGTAGTTGAGGAAGGAGTACGGCGACGTCGGGTCGGCGAGGGTGACCAGGTCCGACATGAACGGGGTCTGGAGGTGGGCGCCGTCCAGGAACATGCCCGCGTGCCACTCGAAGTTGGGCTTCGACTCCAGGAAGATCCCGTCGAGTTCGTCGATGGGCTCGGTCAGGCAGGCCAGGCCGAGATTGAAGGGGCCGAGGCCTATCCCGACGAAGTCGAGGGTCTTTGCAGAGGCTTCAGGAAGCGCGGACAACGGTCTCTCCCAGGTACTGCTCGGCGTGGCCGGCGATCAGATCGAGGACGGCGGCGATGTCGGATGCCTGTGTCTCGGGGTTGAGCAGGGTGAACTTCAGGTAGTGGCGGCCGCCGACCTTGGTGCCCGCGACCACCGCGTCACCGGAGGCGAACAGGGCCTTGCGGGCGTACAGGTTGGCCCGGTCGATCTCGGCGGGGTCGGTGACGGCGGCCGGGATGTAGCGGAAGACGAGGGTGGAGAGCGACGGCTGAACGACCACGTCGAAGCGCGGGTCGGCGGCGAGCAGCTGCCAGCCCTCGACGGCCAGGTCGCAAACCTCGTCGAAGAGCTGGCCGATCCCGTCGGCGCCCATCGTCCGCAGCGTCATCCACAGCTTGAGCGCGTCGAAGCGGCGGGTGGTCTGCAGGGACTTGTCGACCTGGTTGGGTATGCGCTCCTGCACCATCCGGCGCGGGTTGAGGTACTCCGCGTGGTAGGTGGCGTGCTGCAGGGTGGCGGCGTCGCGGACCAGCACGGCCGATGAACTCACCGGCTGGAAGAAGGACTTGTGGTAGTCGACGGTGACGGAGTCGGCGCGCTCGATGCCGTCGATGCGGTCGCGGTACTTGATCGAGGCGAGGAGTCCGCAGCCGTACGCGGCGTCGACGTGCATCCAGGTGCCGTACTGCTCGCACAGCTCGGCGATCTCGGGCAGCGGGTCGATGGAGCCGAAGTCGGTGGTGCCGGCGGTGGCGACGACGGCCATGGGGACCAGGCCGTCCTTCTTGCAGCGCTCCAGCTGATGGGCGAGTGCCACGGTCTGCATGCGCTTGTCGTGGTCGACGGGGATCGAGACGACGGAGTCGGGGCTCAGGCCGAGCAGCTTCGCGGACTTCTTCACGCTGAAGTGGCTGACGTCGGAGGCGAAGATCCGCAGCTTGGCGAAGGAGTCGGACTTCGCTTCCTCGCGGGCCAGCAGCAGCGCCTGGAGGTTGGACTGCGTGCCTCCGGAGGTGAACACCCCGTCGGAGGCCGGGCCGAGGCCGATACGGGCCGTGGTCCAGTCGATGAGCTTGCGCTCGATGAGGGTGCCGCCGGCCGACTGGTCCCAGGTGTCCAGGGAGGAGTTGACGGCGGAGAGGACCGCCTCGCCGACCACGGCCGGGATGACGACCGGGCAGTTGAGGTGGGCGAGGTAGCGGGGGTGGTGGAAGTAGATCGCGTCCCGGAGGTAGACGTCCTCCAGTTCGTCGAGGACCGCGGCGGTGTCGTGCAGCGGCCGGTCGAGGTCGATCGCGTCGATACGGGGGGCGAGGGCGTCGACCGTGATGCCGGTGAACGGACGGTCGGTGGTGGCGAGTTTGGCCGCCACCCGCTCGATTCCCTCGGTCACGGAGCTGCGATACCGCTCCGCGGTCGTGTCATTGAGCAGGTGCGAGCGCATGTGGGGTGTCCTCCGATGGGGCGTCAACTTAGGTTAGCCTAACCTAAGTAACGCAGGCTAAGGGCGGCCTCGCCCGTGACCGTGATCACTTCGGTCCCGGTGGCGACTATTCGGCTGCGCGCAGCTGTTCCTCGGTCATGCCGTGCCGCCAGTAGCCGACGAACGTCACCCGGCGCCGGTCGATCCCGCGTTCACCGACGAAATGCCGGCGCAGCTCCTTCACACAGCCGGACTCACCGGCGATCCAGACGTACGGGCGCTCGGCGGCGGGGAGTTCGGCGGCGCGGATCGCATCGAGGGCGTTCTCCCGGACCAGCCAGGTGATCTCGGCGTCCGCCTCCGTCACCAGGTCCTGGATGTCACCGGCATGGTGCACCTCCAGCCAGACCCGGGCACGGGTACCGGCCGGCAGCGACTCGACGATGGCGGAGACGGCCGGTACGGCGGTCTCGTCGCCCCAGATCACCACGAGGTCGGTGTCGGCGGGCGGCCGGAACCGAATGGCCCGGTTGTCGGCGATCGCTGGTCCGAGCAGCTGCACCTTGTCCCCGGCGGCGGCCCGCGAGGCCCACCGGGAGGCAGGTCCGGCAGGCTCGTGCAGCACGAAGTCGATGTCGATCTCGTCGGGGTTCCGGCGCAGAGACCGGAGTGAGTACGACCGCATCACGGCCCGCACGTCGTCGGGCTGTTCGCGCCACGCCTGCCACCAGCCGTCGCCGAGCTCGGCGGGGACGCGGGGCTCGGTCTGGCCCTCGGCGGGGATGAACAACGACAGCGACTGGTCACACCCGTCGGAGTGAAAGTCCCGCAACTCGTCCCCGGCAAAGGTGACCCGGACCAGAGAGGGCCCGAGCCGCTGAGTCCGTACGACGTGGAGGGAGAAGAACCGGAAGGGGGCGACGACGGCGGTAGACATGGGGGTAACTCCTGAATGGGCGTCAGGGGAACTGACCCAGGGGCGCGGGGAACTGCGCGACCAGCCACAGCGGGCCCGCAGTCACCCCACCAAGCTCAACCACCCCTGATCAGCTGACCTTCTTCGCCTTCTCAAGAGCCTCCGCAAGGTTCTCAAGAAGCGGCGTGCACTTGTCATACGACAGAATCGGCTCCGGCGACCGAGCAATGACCTGCCCCGCCTTCACCGCCGGCAACTGCTTCCACGTGCCCTCAGCGATGTCCGCCGGCTGAATCGTCGAAGACCGGTCGTCCATCATGATGACGTCCGCCCCGTACTTGTCGACGTTCTCCCAGCTGAGGCTCTCGAACCAACCACCGGTCGCCTCCTTCGCCTTCTCCGGGGGCTCGACGAAGTTCACGCCGAGAGCCTTGAAGTACTCCAGGTCGATGGAGAAGTTGGTGCCGGACACGTAGAAGAGGTCCGCGCTCGCGGAGCCGGCCAGCACCTTGATGTCGGGCTTCGACTTGGCCGCGGCCCGCAGCCGGGCGGCCGCGTCCTCGAACTTCTTCTTGGACTGGACGACCTTGTCGGCCGTCATGTCGGCGCCGAGCGACTCGGCCAGCTCCCACATGCGCGCCAGCGGCTTGGTCAGCTGCCGGTCGTAGACCGAGATGGCGGCGCTCGGCGCGAGCTTGGCGATCTTGTCCTTGGACGCCTCGGGGACGTACCAGAGGGTGCCGGCGCTGTCGAAGGTCGTGGAGATGAGGACGTCGGGCTGGAAGGCGGCGTACTGCTCGACGTTGAACGCGTCCCAGACGTTGCCGAAGACCGTCAGCTTGCTGACGTCCATGTCGCCGGCCTGCACATCCGCCTTGCCGGACTTGGTCTTGGTCGGGCCGAAGACGCCCTTGACCTCGATGCCGTAGTCGTAGAGGGCGGCGGCGACACCGGTGAAGGCGACGATCTTCGTGGGGACTTCGTCCAGCTTCACGGTCGTACCGCGGTCGTCCTTGAACGACCAGGGGCCGGTAGCCTTCGCGGAGGCCGTCGACTCAGAGCCACCGCTCTTCGCGTCGTCGTCTCCGCAGGCCGCGAGCGCGGCACCGAGGCCGAGGGCGCCACCGGCGGCGAGGATGCCACGGCGGGTGAAGTGGGTGGCTCTGGCGTTGGACATGGTGTGACTGCTTTCGAACGGGGCGAAGCGCCCGCCGGACAAGTTCGAACGTAGGTTAGCCTAACCTCACCACTTGTCCAGGGGTGGGTCGCCCCCCGGTCCGAAGCCTGTGCGCACCCTGTGACCTGCGGTTTCAGGTGGTCAGCCCCAACTCCCGTGCGATCAGCATCCGTTGGACCTCGCTGGTGCCCTCACCGATTTCCAGGATCTTCGAGTCGCGCCACATGCGGGCCACCGGGTATTCGTTCATGAAGCCGTAGCCGCCGTGGATCTGGGTCGCCTCGCGGGCGTTGTCCACCGCGATCGTCGACGAGTAGAGCTTGGCCAGGGCCGCCTCCTTCTTGAAGGGTTCCCCGGCGACCAGGCGGGAGGCCGCGTCACGCCAGGCCAGTCGGGATGTGTGGGCCTTCATCTCCATGTCGGCGATCTTGAACTGGATCGCCTGGTTGGCGCCGATCGGGCGGCCGAACGCGTGCCGTTCCTTCGCGTACTTCAGTGACTCGTCCACACAGCCCTGGGCCAGGCCCGTCGCCAGGGCCGCGATGGCGACACGGCCCTCGTCGAGGATGTGCAGGAACTGGGCGTAGCCCCGGCCCTGTTCACCCAGCAGGTTCGCCGCCGGAACCCGGACGTCGGAGAAGGACAGCTCGCGGGTGTCGGAGGCGTTCCAGCCGACCTTCGAGTAGGGCGGGGCGACGGTGAAGCCCGGGGTTCCCGACGGGACGATGATCGCGGAGATCAGCGGCCTGCCGTCCGGCTTGCGGCCCGTCACCGCCGTGACCGTCACCAGACCCGTGATGTCCGTACCGGAGTTGGTGATGAAGCACTTCGTGCCGTTGATCACCCATTCGTCCGTCTCGGCGTCCAGCCGGGCCGTCGTCCGCGTCGCGCCCGCGTCGCTGCCGCCGTCCGGTTCGGTCAGGCCGAAGGCGCCGAGGATCTCGCCGGTGCACAGGCGGGGGAGCCACTCGCGCTTCTGCTCCTCGGTGCCGAAGAGGTGGATCGGCATCGCGCCGAGCGAGACGCCGGCCTCCAGGGTGATGGCCACCGAGGAGTCCACGCGGGCGAGTTCCTCCAGGGCGATGCCCAGCGCCAGATAGTCGCCGCCCATACCGCCGTACTCCTCCGGGAACGGCAGCCCGAACAGGCCCATGCGGCCCATCTCGCGGATGATCTCGTACGGGAATTCATGGTGCTCGTAGAACTCGCCGATCTTGGGGGCGACCACGTCGTGTGCGAACTGCTCGACCGTACGCCGGAGTTCTTCGAGTTCGGGGGACAGACGGTGGTCCATGGCAGATCACTGCTCCTTGTGGGGCTGTGGTGTGGTACCGAGTGCGCGGACGGCGCGGGACGGGCTGGGTCGGCCCAGGTGGGCGGCCATCCAGACGCTGGTGGCGACGAGACGGCCGAGGTCTACTCCGGTGTCGATGCCGAGTCCTTGGAGCATCCACACGAGGTCTTCGGTGGCGAGGTTGCCGGTGGCGGACTTGGCGTACGGGCAGCCGCCGAGGCCGCCCGCCGAGGCGTCGACGGTGGTGACGCCGTGCTGCAGCGCGGCCAGGGTGTTGGCCAGCGCCTGGCCGTACGTGTCGTGGAAGTGCACGCCCAAGGCGCTGGTCGGGACGTGCTGTTCATTGAGTGCCCTGAGCAGTTCGAGGACATGGCCCGGGGTCGCCACGCCGATCGTGTCGCCGAGGCTCAGCTCGTCGCAGCCCATGTCCAGCAGGGTTCTGGCGACGTGCGCGACCTGGTGGACGGGGACCGGGCCCTCCCACGGGTCGCCGAAGCACATCGACAGATAGCCGCGTACGTGGACCTGCTCGGCCTTCGCCCGCAAGACCACCGGCTCGAACATGGCCAGCGCCTCGTCGAGCGTCCGGTTGAGGTTGGCCTTGGCGAAGGTCTCGGTGGCGCTGGCGAAGACGGCGACGCGGGTGGCGCCGAGGGACAGCGCCCGGTCCAGCCCGCGTTCGTTCGGCACGAGCACCGGGAGCGCGACCGGCAGCCCGCTCACGGCCGGGAACAGCTCTTCCGCGTCCGCGAGTTGAGGCACCCACTTGGGGTGGACGAAGCTGGTTGCCTCGATCGTCGTCAGGCCCGAGTCGGCCAGCCGGCGGATGAACTCCGCCTTGATCTCGGTCGGCACGGTCGACTTCTCGTTCTGCAGTCCGTCGCGCGCGCCGACCTCGTGGATCCGCACCCGCGCGGGCAGACCCTGGGCGGGTACGACCATGGGGAGTCCCTGAACCGTCATTCCTCCGCCTCCTCGTGCGGTGCGACGACCGCCAGTACCTGGTCCATGGCGACCGTCGTGCCCGGCGCCACATCCAGCTCGGCGACCGTGCCGGCGTGCGGGGCGGAGATGACGTGCTCCATCTTCATCGCCTCCACGACCAGCAGACTCTGACCGGCGGCCACCTCGTCACCGACGGCCACCTTCACGACCGTGACCGTCCCCGGCATCGGCGCGGTGAGCGAGTCGGCACCGGAGTGCGCGGCCCGGGTGAGCGAGGCGGCGACCGGGTCGTGGTCACGGACGTGCCAGGCGTCGCCGTCGCGGCCGATCCAGGTGCCGTCCGGCAGGGCGGCGAAGGTGTGGGCGATGCCGTCGAGCCGGCAGGTGAACCGGCCTCCGGGCCCGGGCAGCGGGCCCGCGGATCCCCGGAGAGGCTCGTCCGCAGCGTCCAGCAGCAGCTCGGTCCCGCCGTCCGGTGTGCTGCGTACGCGCACGGTCACCGGCTCGTGGCCCGGCACGCGCAGGTGGTGTGCCGTCCAGGCCCGCTCGCCGCCCAGCCGCCATCCGTCCGCGGCGCCGAACGGGTCGGCCCAGCCGGTGCCGCCGGCCGGCGCGAGCGCCGCCTGACGCAGCAGCGCCGCTGCCGCGTAGACCTCCGCGGGCACTTCGTCGAGTACGAGCCCGTCCACCTCCCGCTCGACCAGCCCCGTGTCCAACTCGCCCGCCATGACCGCCGGATGGGCCAGCAGCCGTCGCAGGAACCCCGCGTTCGTCTGCACGCCCAGCGTCACCGTCTCCCCGAGGGCGGCCCGGAGCTTCCTGAGCGCGGTCCCGCGGTCGGAGCCGTACGCGATCACCTTGGACAGCATCGGGTCGTACAGGCTGCCGACCTCGGTGCCCTCGCTGAGCCCGGAGTCGGTGCGGACGCCGTCACCCTGGGGCTCGCGCAGTTGCAGCACCGTGCCACCCGACGGGAGGAACCCGCGCGAGGGGTCCTCGGCGCAGACGCGGGCCTCGACCGCGTGCCCCGTCAGCCGGATCTCGTCCTGCGTGAACGGCAGCTGCTCACCCGCCGCCACCCGCAGCTGCCACTCCACCAGGTCCAGGCCTGTGATCAGCTCGGTCACCGGGTGCTCCACCTGGAGGCGGGTGTTCATCTCCATGAAGTAGTACGACGACGGATCGACGCCCGGGACGATGAACTCGACCGTGCCCGCGCCGACGTATCCGCACGAACGCGCCGCCTGGACCGCCGCCTCGCCCATGGACGCGCGCGTGGCCTCGTCGAGCAGGACCGAAGGCGCCTCCTCGATGATCTTCTGGTGGCGGCGCTGGAGGGAGCACTCGCGTTCGCCCAGGTGGATCACGTTCCCGTGGGCGTCCGCCAGGACCTGGATCTCGATGTGCCGGGGCCGGTCGATCCACCGCTCGACGAGGAGCGTGTCGTCGCCGAAGGAGGCCGCGGCCTCGCGCCGGGCCGCCGCGATCTCCTCGTCCAGCACGGCGAGGTCCCGCACCAGGCGCATGCCCTTGCCGCCACCGCCGGCGCTGGGCTTCAGCAGCACGGGAGCGCCCAACTCGCGGGCGGCATCGGCGATTTCGGGGTCGCGTCCGCCGGGCACCACCGGCACCCCGGCCGCCTGCACCGTCTCCTTGGCCCGGATCTTGTCGCCCATGAGGGAGATCGCCTCGGCGGGCGGCCCGATGAAGGCCAGGCCCGCCTCGGCGCACGCGCGCGCGAACGCGGTGTTCTCGGCGAGGAAGCCGTACCCGGGGTGGACCGCCTGGGCACCCGTGCGGGCTGCCGCCTCCAGGATGCGCTCCACGGACAGATAGCTCTGTGCCGCCGGGGCGGGACCGATCCGTACCGCCGTGTCGGCCTCCCGGACGTGCCGGGCGTCGGCGTCAGCGTCGGAGAAGACGGCGACCGAGCGGACGCCCAGCGTGCGCAGCGTGCGGATGACCCGGACGGCGATCTCGCCCCGGTTGGCCACAAGCACGGTGTCGAACATGATCGTGTCGGGCATGGTCGTGTCGGACATGGTCGTAAGGTCCCTCACATCCGGAAGACGCCGAACTGGGGGTCACCCAGGGGCGCGTTGGCGCACGCGGTCAGGGCCAGGCCCAGCACCTGACGGGTGTCCAGCGGGTCGATGACGCCGTCGTCCCAGAGCCGGGCGGTGGCGTAGTAAGCGTTCCCCTGACGCTCGTACTGCGCACGGATCGGCGCTTTGAAGTCCTCTTCCTCGTCCTCGGGCCAGGACTCGCCGCGGGCCTCCAGCTGGTCCCGCTTGACGGTGGCGAGGACGGAGGCGGCCTGTTCGCCGCCCATCACTGAAATCTTGGCGCCGGGCCACATCCACAGGAAGCGGGGGGAGTAGGCCCGGCCGCACATCGAGTAGTTGCCCGCGCCGTACGACCCGCCGACCACGACCGTCAGCTTCGGCACGCGCGTGGTGGCGACCGCCGTCACCATCTTGGCGCCGTGCTTGGCGATGCCCCCGGCCTCGTAGTCCCGGCCGACCATGAACCCGGAGATGTTCTGCAGGAACACCAGCGGGATCCCGCGCTGGTCGCACAGCTCGATGAAGTGGGCGCCCTTCTGGGCGGACTCGGAGAACAGGATGCCGTTGTTGGCGACGATGCCGACCGGGTGGCCGTGGATCCGGGCGAAGCCGGTGACCAGGGTCTGCCCGAACTCGGATTTGAACTCGGAGAAGCGGGAGCCGTCGGTGACGCGCGCGACGATCTCGCGGACGTCGTACGGAGTGCGGGGGTCGGCGGGCACGGCGCCGTACAGCCCGTACGGGTCGACCTTCGGTTCCACGGCGGGCACCACATCCCAGGGCAGCGGCCCGCGTGCGGGAAGCGTGGCGACGATGTTGCGCACGATCCGCAGCGCGTGCGCGTCGTCCTCCGCGAGGTGGTCGGTCACGCCGGACACGCGCGCGTGGACCTCGCCGCCGCCGAGCTCCTCCGCGGTGACGACCTCGCCGGTGGCGGCCTTCACGAGCGGGGGCCCGCCGAGAAAGATGGTGCCCTGATTGCGGACGATCACGGCTTCGTCGCTCATCGCGGGGACGTAAGCCCCACCGGCCGTGCACGACCCCAGCACGGCCGCGATCTGCGGGATGCGGGCCGCGGACATCCGGGCCTGGTTGTAGAAGATCCGCCCGAAGTGCTCACGGTCGGGGAAGACCTCGTCCTGCATGGGGAGGAAGGCGCCGCCGGAGTCGACGAGATAGAGGCAGGGCAGCCGGTTCTCCAGGGCGACTTCCTGTGCCCGCAGATGCTTCTTCACGGTGATCGGGTAGTACGTGCCCCCCTTCACCGTGGCGTCATTGGCGACGATCACGCACTCGCGCCCGCCGACCCGCCCGATCCCGGCGATGACACCGGCAGCCGGGGCCTGTCCGTCGTACATCCCGTCGGCCGCGAGCGGGGCCAGCTCCAGGAAGGGCGAGCCGGGGTCGAGGAGGGCGTCGACCCGGTCGCGGGGCAGCAGCTTGCCGCGTGCGCGGTGTCGTGCGCGGGCCTTCTCGCCGCCGCCGAGCCGGGCGGCGGCGAGCTTGCCGCGCAGCTCCTCGACGAGCGCCAGCTGTGCCGCCTCGTTGGCCCGCCAGGCCTCCGACGCGGGGTCCGCCGCGCTGTGGAGCTCCGGTGCCTGTTGCATCCTGCGGTCCCCTCACCTTGTTAATGAGCGTTAACGCATTTCCTCCAGGTTAACGACCGCTAACCTCCCTGTCTAGAATTGGTTTCATGGCCACCAGAACCGACGCCCCCACCCGCCGTGAGCAGATCCTCAAGGAAGCGGCCCGGCTCTTCGCCGAGCGCGGCTTCCACGGGGTCGGAGTCGACGAGATAGGCGCCGCGGTGGGCATCAGCGGCCCCGGCCTCTACCGGCACTTCGCGGGCAAGGACGCGATGCTCGCGGAGCTGCTCGTCGGCATCAGCGGCCAGCTCCTGACCGGCGGAAAGCGCAGGGTCGCCGAGGCGGACGGCAACCCCGACGCGCTCCTCGACTCCCTCATCGAGGGCCACATCGACTTCGCCCTCGACGACCGCCCCCTCATCACCCTGCACGACCGCGAGCTGGACCGCCTCCGCGACAGCGACCGCAAGCTCGTACGGCAGCTGCAGCGGCAGTACGTCGAGCTGTGGGTGGAGGTGGTGCGCAAGGTCTACCCCGGCCTGACCGAGCCGACGGCCCGCTCGGCGGTGCACTCGGTCTTCGGCCTGCTGAACTCGACCCCGCACCTGGGGCGGCCGGGGTCCCTGCCGGGGCGCGCGGCTACGGCGGAGCTGCTGCACCGGATGGCGCGGGGGGCGTTCGGGGCGGCGGAGGTGGAGTGAGGCCGGGCATTCGCCAACGGCATCAGGTCGTCAGGACGGGGGTGGGGTGACGGCCCCGGTGCGTATGCCTGCGAGGAGGTGGGCGAGGGGGGTGGGGGTGGTGGTGAGGTGGGTGGTGGGGGTGTCGCTTTCGCGGAGGTGGATGCCGGAGGGGGAGGCGGCGAGTTCGACGCAGGTGTTGCCATCTCCCCCGTCGGAGAGGGTTGACTTCTGCCAGCGCAAGGCTTGAGTCATCGTGCGCCTCACAGTTCCTTCGTCACGCGGTGGATGAGGTCCCGGGACGCCGTTGGGCTCAGCGCCGCCTTCTCCACCCTATGGAAGAGCGTTCGAAGCTGCTTCAGTTGGGGTTCCGCGTCGATGAACGCGGTGCCGGTGGGGGCGTCTCGGAGCCCCGTGTCCAGTGCCGGTACCGGACCGCCCGCGTACATCATTGAAGCTCCGGCACCGGCGAAGCCGTCCTGGTCGGTTGGGATGACACGTACGGTCGCGTTCCCCTGCTCGATCTGGTCCAGGATTTGCCGGAGTTGAGCCAGTGCCACGCTGCGATCGGACACCCGGATGCGCAGGGCGAATTCATGGACGATCGTCTCGTACGGGGTGGGGGTGTCGCCTTCGATGGCCGCCCTCCGCTTCATCCGGTGCTCCACGCGAGGGTTCAGCTCACTCTTCGGCAGCCCGGGAACCATGAACGAGTAGACGGCGCGGGCGTAGTCGGCGGTCTGGAGCAGCCCGGGAATGTGGGTGATCACCACCTCGCGCAGGAACGTCGCATGGTGCTCCACTTCGGCGGTGTCCAGGAATACCGGGGGTAGCACCCCGCGGTACTCCTCCCACCAGCCTCGGGTGCGATCGGTAGCCATGACCACCAGCGCTTCGATCAACGCCTCGTCCGTGCAGGCGTAGTGGGCCGCGAGACGGCGTACGCGTTCTGGGCTCACGCCGGCGACGCCGGACTCGATCTGACTTATCTGAACCGAGTCTGCGCAAAGCAGGGCTGCGGCCTCCCGGGCTTTCATGCCGGTTGCTTCGCGCAGTTTGCGCAGCTCAGCACCCAGGCGCACTCTGCGAGCTGTGAGATGCCTCTTCGGTGGCACCCGCACCTCCTGGTTTCAACTGCCTGGCAGACGTGCCCCGTTCGGGGGTCAGAATACGGCAACGGGTTGCGAGTTCCTAAATTTAGGAACTACCGTCAGTGCTGCTCCGCACACGCTGCGGAACCGCCGGCGTCCGGAAGCGCACCACTCCGTCCTGCCACGACGGCTGCGGCACTGCCACCGGCCCGCCCCTCAACTCCCCTCTCGCCGACCGGAGCTCACCCATGCCCGAAAACGACCCCGAACCCTGGCAGTACGTCCTCTCCATCCCCAACGACCCCCGAGCCGTCACCATCAGCCGCCGCACCCTGCGCCTGATCCTGACCATGCACGGCCTGATCGGCCTCGTCGACGTCGCCGAACTCCTGGCCACGGAGCTGGTCGGCAATGCCGTGCGCCACACCAAGGGCCCCGTTGACCTGCGGGTGTGCTGGTCGGCCGGCGTCCTGCGGATCGGCGCGTGGGACGGGGACCCCCAACCTCCCGAGCCACCAGGGCAGTTGGATCGCATCGCCGACCAGGAGGAGGGGCGCGGTCTCGCCCTCGTCCGGGCCTGCTCCGACCTGTGGGGCTGGCAGCCGCAGTCCCGGTACGGCAATCGCGGCAAATTCATCTGGTGTGACCTGGCTGCCGCATAGCTCGTTGATCACATCCGAAAGAAAGGAGAGCCGATGGTCAGCTCGTCGCACGAGGCGATGCACCGGATCTTCCAGAAGGACCCTGCACTGCTCACCGATGCTTTGCAGGACGTGTTACGCGTCCCCTTCCCGAAGCCCCACGACTTCGCCGCCATGAACGTCGACCTCACTGAGATCGAGCCGGTCGAGCGGCGGGTGGACACGCTGCTGCGGGCGGAGACCGACGAGGGCACGTACCTCCTGATCGTGGAGTCGCAGGGGCAGCCCGACAAGAAGAAGCTCGGCAGTTGGCCGTACTACCTCAGCTATCTGTATGAGAAGTACAGCTGGCAGCCGGTGCTCATCGTCGTCACGCAGAGCAGCGCCACGGCCCGCTGGGCGGCGCAACCCATTCACCTCGGGATGGGCGGGTGTCCTTCGCTCACCGTGCGCCCCCTCGTGCTGGGACCGGACAACGTTCCGCTCATCGCGGACGTGGATGAGGCCGTGGCGAATCCGTCCCTTGCGGTGCTTTCGGCCATGACGCATGGTCGGGGTCCGCAGGCGCCCGCCATACTGGAATCCCTGGTAGCCGCCCTGCAAAAAGTGGAACCGGACACTGCAGCGGCCTTCGCGCAGTTGGTCGACTCATGCCTGGCAGATCCCCAGGTCAAGCAGATGTGGAGGGACTTGATGACGACGATGCAGTACTTCTACCGGCACCCGCTCGCCGAGGAGATCCGCGAGCAGGGACGTGTCGAGGACCGTGCCGAGACGGTTCTGGACCTTCTGCGTTGGCGAGGGATCGAGGTGCCCGAGTCGGTGCGTCGGCGTGTGGAGGCGTGTACCGATCTGGAGCAGCTCAAGGTGTGGTCGCAGCGGGCCGTGCAGGTGAGTCGGGCGTCGGAACTGTTCGAGGTCGATTAGAGCGCCCCAGTCCTCACGGCCGTAGCCGACGGGGTCGGATCCGTCCGTGTGGGTCCGGCCCCTGCGCGTGCCGCCCCTCCGCCCCCGGCGTGACGAGCGTTACCCCCAGCCCACCCTGGACGCCGTGTCCTACTCGCCGGTACCTTGAATGAGCAAGCGCTTAGACATGTACCGGGTGGAGGAGGACGGCGTGCGCCGTACGGTGTTCAACGAGGATCACGAGGCGTTCCGGGAGACCCTTCGCGCCTTCATCGAGGCCGAGGTCGTGCCGGTCTACGACGAGTGGTTCGCGGCTGGTCAGGCGCCGCGCGACTTCTACTACAAGCTGGCCGAGCTGGGCGTCTTCGGTATCCGCGTGGACGAGGAGTTCGGCGGCGCCGGCATCGACTCGTACAAGTTCGAGGCCGTGATGTACGAGGAGACGGCCCGCGCGGGTGTGCAGTTCGGCGGCTCCGGTGTGCACGTGCTGCTCGGTCTGCCGTACATCAAGATGCTCGCCACCGACGAGCAGAAGAAGCGGTTCCTGCCGAAGTTCGTCTCCGGTGAGGAGATGTGGGCGCTGGCCATGACCGAGCCGGGGACGGGGTCCGACCTCGCCGGTATGAAGACCACCGCCAAGCTCAGCGAGGACGGCACGCACTACGTCCTCAACGGCGCCAAGACCTTCATCACGGGTGGCGTCCACGCCGACCGCGTCATCGTCTGCGCCCGCACCTCCGCGCCCACCGCCGAGGACCGCCGCTTCGGTATCTCCCTCTTCGCCGTGGACACCAAGTCCGAGGGCTACTCGGTCGGCCGGAAGCTCGACAAGCTCGGGCTGAAGACCTCCGACACCGCCGAGCTGGCGTTCGTCGACGTCAAGGTGCCCGTCGAGGACCTGCTCGGCGAGGAGAACAAGGGCTTCTACTACCTCGGCCACAACCTGGCGTCCGAGCGCTGGGGCATCGCCTTCGGCGCCTACGCCCAGGCCAAGGCGGCCGTCCGGTTCGCCAAGGAGTACGTCCAGGACCGCACCGTCTTCGGCAAGACCGTCGCCTCCTTCCAGAACACCAAGTTCGAACTGGCCGCCTGCCAGGCCGAGGTGGACGCGGCGGAGGCCGTCGCCGACCGCGCCCTCGAGGCGCTCGACGCCGGTGAGCTGACCCCGGCCGAGGCCGCCAGCGCCAAGCTGTTCTGCACCGAGGTCGCGCACCGCGTGATCGACCGCTGCCTCCAGCTGCACGGCGGCTACGGGTTCATGAACGAGTACCCGATCGCCCGCCTGTACGCGGACAACCGCGTGAACCGCATCTACGGCGGCACCAGCGAGATCATGAAGTCGATCATCGCGAAGGACATGGGCCTGTAAGGTTCCCGAAATTACCGGCCAGTAGAAAAGGTGCCATGAACCAGGCACTACAGGGTCTCCTCGATCTGCTCGACATCGAGCAGATCGAGGAGAACATCTTCCGCGGCCAGTCCCGCTCCGCCGTCGTCCCACGCGTCTTCGGCGGACAGGTCGCGGCCCAGGCGCTCGTCGCCGCCGGGCGTACGGTCCCCGAGGACCGCCTCGCCCACTCCCTCCACGCGTACTTCCTGCGCATCGGCGACGCGGGCGCGCCCATCGTCTACAACGTCGACCGGATGAACGACGGCCGTTCCTTCACCGCGCGCCGCGTGGTCGCGGTCCAGCACGGGCAGCCGATCTTCGCGCTCTCCGCCTCCTTCCAGAAGTACGAGGAAGGCTTCGACCACCAGATCCCGATGCCGCCCGCCCCCGACCCGGTCACCCTCCCCACCGCCGAGGAACGGCTGCCGGCGTACGACCTCGCCCCCGAGATCGTCGAGAGGATGCTGGAGGCGCGGGCCGCCGTCGATCTGCGCTACGTCGACGACCCGCCGTACGGCCGCTACGGCGAGCCCCGCGAGCCGCACTCCCAGGTCTGGTTCCGCACCAACGGCAAACTGGCCGACGACCCCCTGCTCCACGTGGTCCTCGCCACCTACGTCTCCGACATGACCCTCCTCGACTCCGTCCTCCTCGCGCACGGGCGCGGGGGATGGGCGGTCGGGGACGTCGTCGGGGCCTCCCTGGACCACGCGATGTGGTTCCACCGGCCCTTCCGCGCCGACGAATGGCTCCTGTACGACCAGGAGTCCCCGTCGGCGCACGGCGGCCGGGGCCTCGGGCAGGCCCGCATCTACACCCAGGACGGACAGCTCGCGATATCGGTGATCCAGGAGGGCGTGGTGCGCGCCCCCCGGCCTAGGTGAGCCCCGCCTCGGACAGCAGGTACGCCGTCAGCGGGTCGTAGTACCGCGGGCTGAGGACGTGGTCGTCGAGGGGGACCGCCACCTGGAGGGTGCCTTCGGACTCGGCGAGGAAGAGGGCCGGGTCGTTGCAGTCCGCGTACCCCACGGAGTCGACGCCGTGCTGGGCGGCGTATCCGGCCCAGCCGTGGTCGGCGACGACCAGGTCGGGCAGCGGGCGGCCCTCCTGCTCCAGGGCGGTGAGGATGGCGCGCATCGGGGCGCCGGAGTGCGTGTGCCACAGCGTGGCGCCGTGCTCCAGCATCGCCACGTCCGCGAACTGCATGACGTATCCCTCGTCCGTCTGCAATCCGTCCGGGATGACGACGATCTCGCAGCCGGCCGTGCGCAGCGCGGCGGCCGTGGCGCGGTGCACGTCGAGCATGCCGCCGGGGTGGCCGGTGGCGAACAGCACCCGCTGCTCGCCGTCGGCCGCCTTGCGCAGCCGGGCCGCCATCCGATCCAGGGCGTCGACCGTCAGCTCGGGGTCGATGGTGTCCTGGCCGTACCGGTACTCCGGGTCGTCGTGCACACCCACCCGCTCGGTCATCACCGCGAGCACGTCCTGCTCGTCCGTCCAGCGCTCGCCGAGCTCGAGGCCGAGCCAGTAGTGCCGGTCGCCGTTGGCCAGCTTGCGGTAGTGGGAGAGGTTGTTCTCGCGAGGCGTGGCCACGTCGCCCGCGATACGGGTCTTCACGAGATGGTCGACGAGCTCGGCGCGGCTGGGGGTCCCGGATATCGGCATGGGAACCATTGTGAGGCAGACCGCAGTGCGATCACCCGGCGTCCCGCCCGCTGGGACACGCGTCACTCACCCTTTCCGCAGCGCGAACCACAACTCCATGCGTACGTCCGGATCGTCCAGGTCGGCGCCCAGCAGCGCCGCGCACCGGGCGATCCGCTGCCGCACGGTGTTGCGGTGCACGGACAGCGCGACGGCCGTACGGTCCCAACTCCCGTGCAGGGAGAGCCAGGTGCGCAGGGTCTCGGTGAGGGCCGGAGCGGCGGCGACGGGAGCGAGGAGCGCGCGGGCGTGCGCCTCCGCCTCTTCCCGCGGGAGGAGTTCGGCGAGACCGGGGTGGGCGCCGTGCCGGACCAGGGGCGCGCGGGTGGCACGCGCGCGTGCCAGGGCACGGGCCGCCTGGGTGTCGGCCGACGGCCACTCCTGCGGCGCGGCGGGCGCACTGACCCCGAGCGTCCAGCCCGGCTGCGGCTCGATCTCACGAAGGGGCAGGAGCACGCGTACGACATCCGCCGCGAGGTCCACCAACGGCGAACCGAGCGCCGCGCCCAGCGCCGAGGCCGCCATCGCGTCGGGGCGCTGCGCGTCCGGCCGCGCGTGCACGACCAGCCACCGGTCGGCACCCAGCAGCGGCGCCACCTCCTCGGGTGGGGCGCCCAGCAGCAGCCGTACCAGCGCGGAGGACCGTGCCGCGCCCGTGCCGCTGTGGTGCTCGCCGGTGAGGAGGGTGAGCAGCACGGCGGCGACGGAAGCGATGGTGTGGTCGCCGGGGTCGCGCCGCGGAGCCGCGATGCCCAGCACGAAGCCCTGGCCGGCGCCGAGGGCGTAGGCGGCGAGGTGGGTGTCGGCGACGGTGTCGGTGGCGGAGGTGGGGGAAGTGCCGGAGGCGGTACGGGTGGGGCGCACGATCTCGGCCAGCTCCGCCAGCGCCCCCTCCACCTCACCCCCAGGCCCCCGCCCCGCCGCCGCAACCTCCCCGCCGTCCGGTCCGAACAGCACCGCCCGCCCTCCGACCCGCTGTGCCAGTTGCCGCAGCACCGACGGCACCGGGTCCGGGCGGGAGGCCGCGGTGGCCAGGCTCTGCTGGGCCTCTGTTACCCGGCGCAGTTCGGCCAGGCGGGCCTGGGCCATGAGTTGCCAGACCGCGCGGGCGACGCCGGAGAAGGTGGTCTGCGGCGGGACTTCGACGAGTGGCAGCTCGTACGTCTCGCAGGCCGCGACCAGCGCCCTCGGCACCGTGTCGTGCACCGGGGCGAGCCCGAAACCGAGGGCCGCGCCGCCCGCCTCGACGATCCGGGAGACGTAGTCGTCGAAGTACGTGCCCGAGCCCGCCGCGTCCGGGATGTGCACGCCGGCCGTCAGCAGCAGCTCGCCGCCGAGCAGATACGGGTACGGGTCCGCCATCTCCGAGGTGTGCGCCCAGTGGATGACGATGTCCGGATCGGTGGGCCCGGCGATCTGGCGCAGGGCGAGGTCCTCGCGAGCCAGGAGGGACGCGAGGGGCACGGGTGGGGTGGGGGGAACAGAGGGTTCCGGCATGGTGTGCGCTTCCTCCACTCAGGGCACCTCGAATGGATGAAACGTACACTTCGCAGTCGCTTTCCGGCCACCTAGGGTCGGTCGTCAGCACCCGCCGGCGAGACCGACCGAAGGAGGGCCCTGTGGCCATCGACTACGCAGTGATCGTCGTCTATCTGGTCGGCATGCTGGCCATGGGCTGGTGGGGCATGCGCCGCGCCAAGTCCAAGAGTGAGTTCCTGGTCGCGGGCCGCCGTCTCGGCCCGACCATGTACTCCGGCACCATGGCCGCGATCGTCCTCGGCGGCGCGTCCACCATCGGGGGCGTCGGGCTGGGTTACCAGTACGGGCTCTCCGGTGCCTGGATGGTCTTCACCATCGGCCTCGGACTCCTCGCCCTCTCCGTCTTCTTCTCCGCCCGCATCGCCCGCCTCAAGGTCTACACCGTCTCCGAGATGCTCGACCTGCGCTACGGCGGCCGGGCGGGCGTCATCTCCGGTGTCGTCATGTGGGCGTACACCCTCATGCTCGCGGTCACCTCGACGATCGCGTACGCCACGATCTTCGACGTCCTCTTCGACATGAACCGCACCGTCGCGATCATCCTCGGCGGCTCGATCGTCGTCGCGTACTCGACGCTCGGCGGCATGTGGTCGATCACGCTGACGGACATGGTGCAGTTCGTGGTGAAGACGATCGGCGTGCTGCTGCTCCTGCTGCCCATCGCCGTCGTCAAGGCGGGCGGCTTCAGCGAGATGAAGGCGCAGCTGCCCACCGAGTACTTCGACCCGCTGGGCATCGGCGGCGAGACGATCTTCACGTACGTGCTGATCTACACCTTCGGCATGCTCATCGGTCAGGACATCTGGCAGCGCGTGTTCACCGCCCGCAGCGACAGGACGGCGAAGTGGGGCGGCACGGTCGCGGGCACGTACTGCCTCGCGTACGCCCTCGCGGGCGCCGTCATCGGTACGGCGGCCAAGGTGCTGTACCCGAAGCTGGGGAGCGCGGACGACGCTTTCGCGACCATCGTGAAGGACGAACTCCCGGTGGGCGTACGGGGGTTGGTGCTGGCCGCCGCGCTCGCGGCCGTCATGTCGACGTCCTCCGGCGCGCTGATCGCCTGTGCCACCGTCGCCAACAACGACATCTGGTCGCGGCTGCGGGGGAAGACCACGGGCGGTGACCGCGACGAGGTCCAGGACAACCGCGCCTTCATCCTCATCATGGGCCTCGCGGTCATCGGTACGGCCATCGCGCTGAACAACGTCGTCGAGGCGCTGACGGTGGCGTACAACCTGCTCGTCGGCGGACTCCTCGTGCCGATCCTCGGCGGACTGCTGTGGAAGCGGGGCACCGCCCAGGGCGCGCTCGCCTCCGTCGCCGTCGGCGGTCTCGCCGTCATCGGCCTGATGGCGACGTACGGCATCCTCGCCAACGAGCCCATCTACTACGGGCTGCTGTCCTCGCTGGCCACCTATGTCGTCGTCTCCCTGGCGACTCCGGCGACCGACGCGGCCGTACTCGAAGCCTGGCGCGAGCGGCTCGCCGGGCGGGCGCCCGAACCCCGGTCGGAGCCGGTCCCGGCGCACCAGTAAAGTCGTATGGCAAGTAGTACATACGCGATGAAGCGTGAGAAAGAAGGCATTTCCCGATGAGCAGCACCGAGACGCCCCGCGGCCCCGTCGACTCCTCCCGCATCCCGCGGTACGCCGGACCCGCGACCTTCGCCCGGCTGCCGCGGCTCGACGAGGTCGGCCGTGCCGATGTCGCCGTGGTCGGCGTGCCGTTCGACTCGGGCGTCTCGTACCGGCCGGGCGCCCGCTTCGGCGGCAACGCGATCCGTGAGGCGTCCCGGCTGCTGCGGCCGTACAACCCGGCGCAGGACGCGTCCCCCTTCAAGCTGGCGCAGGTCGCGGACGGCGGGGACATCGCGGTGAACCCGTTCAACATCAACGAGGCCGTGGAGACGGTCGAGGCGGCGGCGGACGAGCTGCTGGGGACGGGGGCCCGCCTGATGACGCTGGGCGGCGACCACACCATCGCGCTGCCGTTGTTGAGGTCCGTCGCCAAGAAGCACGGCCCGGTGGCGCTGCTGCACTTCGACGCGCACCTCGACACCTGGGACACGTACTTCGGCGCCGAGTACACGCACGGGACCCCCTTCCGGCGGGCGGTGGAGGAGGGGATCCTCGACACGTCGGCTCTGTCGCACGTCGGTATTCGCGGCCCCCTCTACGGCAAGCAGGACCTGGACGACGACGCCAAGCTCGGCTTCGGCATCGTGACGTCCGCGGACGTCATGCGGCGCGGTGTCGACGAGGTCGCCGACCAGCTGCGCCAGCGCATCGGCGACCGTCCGCTGTACATCTCCATCGACATCGACTGCCTGGACCCGGCGCACGCGCCCGGCACGGGGACGCCGGAGGCGGGCGGCATGACGTCGAGGGAGCTGCTTGAGATCCTGCGGGGTCTGGCGTCCTGCAACCTGGTCTCGGCGGATGTCGTCGAGGTGGCCCCCGCGTACGATCACGCCGAGATCACGTCGGTGGCCGCGTCCCACACGGCGTACGAACTGACCACGATCATGTCCCGCCAGATTGCAGAGGCCCGCGCGCAGTGACTCACGACCACGACCTGGTGCTCCGTCCGACCGAGGCGCAGATCTCGGCCGCGCTGAATCCTCCCCCCGGCCGCAACGGCGGAGACCTGGTCGTGGAGACGCTGGCGGCGCTCGGCACGACGACGGTGTTCGGGCTGCCCGGCCAGCACGCGCTCGGCATGTTCGACGCGCTGCGGCGCAGCGACCTGCGGTACATCGGGCTGCGGGTGGAGAACAACGCCGGGTTCGCGGCCGACGCGTACGGCCGGATCACGGGCGAGGCGGCACCGCTGCTGCTGTCGACGGGACCGGGCGCGCTGACGTCACTGGCGGCGCTCCAGGAGGCGGCGGCGGCCTCGGCCCCCGTCCTCGCGATCAGCAGCCAGATCCCGACGGCGGGGCTGGGCGGCGGTCGCCACGGCTATCTGCATGAACTCCCGGACCAGGCCGCCTCGTTCAGGGGCGTGGTCAAGTCCGTCCACACCGTCCGTACGCAGTCACAGATCCCGTCCGCGATCGAGGCGGCCTGGAAGTCGGCACTGACGGCACCGCACGGCCCGGTGTGGGTGGAGATCCCGCAGGACGTGCTGCTGGCCGAGACCTCGATCCCGGTGGTGACGGGCGGCGACGCCTTCCCCGACGAACTGCCGCCGCGCCCCGAACTGACGGCGGTGGCAGCCGACTTGCTGTCGAAGGCGGCCCGCCCGGCGATCATCGCGGGCGGGGGAGTCGTACGGGCGGACGCGAGCGGCAAGCTGAGGCGGCTCGCGGAGCTGCTCCAGGCCCCGGTGGTCACCACGCCCGGCGGCAAGGGCGCGTTCCCCTGGAAGCACCCGCTGTCGCTCCAGTCGTGGATCGAGGACCGGCACACCACGGACTTCCTGGAGGACGCGGACGTCCTGCTGGTGGTCGGCTCGGGTCTGGGCGAAGTGTCGTCCAACTACCACACGTTCAAGCCGCGCGGCCGGGTCGTCCAGATCGAGGCCGACCTCGGCAAGCTGGAGTCCAACCACCCGGCACTGGGCATCCACGCGGACGCGCGACTCGCGTTGCAGGCGCTGCTGGAGACGGTGGAGGAGCGGCCGGACCCGTCGGCGCCGAAGCGGGTGCGGGCGGTGTTGGAGAAGGTTTCAGAGCGCATCACTGCCCAGGAACTCACCCTGGAGCAGCAGGTGTTGGCGTCGGTGCGGGCGGCGCTCCCCGCCGACTCCCCGTCCTTCTGGGACATGACGATCCTCGCCTACTGGGCCTGGTCCGCCTTCGACGCCAAGGGCCCCAACCTCCTGCACTCCGCCCAGGGCGCCGGCGGCCTCGGCTACGGCTTCCCGGCGGCACTGGGCGCCGCGGCGGCGGACCCTTCGCGTCCGGTGCTGGCGGTGTCGGGCGACGGAGGCGCGCTCTACTCCATCGCCGAGCTGGCCACGGCCAAGCAGTACGACCTGCCGGTCACCTGGCTCATCGTCGACGACGGCGGCTACGGCATCCTGCGCGAATACATGAACGACGCCTTCGGGGAGGCGACGGCGACGGAACTGACCCGGCCGGACTATGTGGCGCTGGCGGAGTCCTTCGGGGTGCCGGGGGTTCGCACGTCCCCCGAGACCCTGGAGGCGGACCTGGCGAAGGCGTTGGGGGCGCCGGGGCCCTCGGTGGTCGTACTTCCGGCTGTGCTGCGGATGTTCGCGCCTACGCATCTGGGCTGACGGCCGTCGGTCATGCCGATGTCCAGAACCCGACGCGCCCCGAACTCCCCCGCCATGCGGACGTAGGCGTCGAGGTCGGAGCGGTCGGGGTCGAGCAGGTCGTAGATCGCGGCGAGCGGAGTTTCCATGGCCCCACTCGGCGTGACGGGATTTACCAGATCGCCTCGACCCACTCCGGGTGGTCGATGAACGGGTTGCGGTTCTTCTGGTAGGTGTCGTAGATGACCTGGTTGCGGCGCTCCTCGAAGGCGTCCGGCGGGTCCTCGTCGTTCCAGGCCTTCAGGACCGAGAGGCGGCCGTGGAGGGGGACGCTGCCGTTCGTGACGGCGTCGTTGGGCTCCAGGTCGGGCCAGCTGTCGTCGCCCTCGTAGCGGACGGCCATGTAGAGGATCATGCGGGCGACGTCGCCCTTGACGGCGTCGCGGGGCTCGAAGGAGTTCGAGTCGGTGAGGCTGCCCCCGGAGTTGGTGAAGCTGCTGCCGCCGTTGTCGAAGTCCTTGTTGCCGCGGATGCTGTTGACCTGGACGTCCTCGGGGCGCAGGTGGTGCAGGTCGGTGCCGGGGCCGGCCGAGGTGCCGAAGTCGCCGTGGGACTGGGCCCAGGTGTGCTCGCGGTTCCAGTTGCCGGTGTTGCCGCCGTTCAGCGTCTTGCTGCGGGAGATGCCGGAGTAGAGCAGCTTGACGTTGCTCGTGTTGTTCGGGTCCTGGTCGGTGACCTTCAGGGCTTCCCAGACGGCCGAGTACGACAGCTTGGTCTGGGGGGTGATGATCGTGTGGAGCGAGTCCTTCAGCGCCGTGCCGGTCTTGCCGATCGCGTCGGCGTAGTACGTGTCGTCGTACGCCGTGGTCGTGGCCGCGGCGGGGGTCGCGGTCAGCGTCGGGGCGGTGAGGCCGACCAGGACGGCCGCGGTAGTCAGAGCCACGGGCTTCCAGTGCCGGATGCGTGTCGCCAGCATGAGGGGGGTCCCATCTACGCGGGTTGAATGGAGGCGGCAAGTGGGAGAGTGACATGGACATGTGGCGGTGTAAATGGACCCCGCGTGTCCATCCGGTGACCTGAAGCGGCAAATCGACGCTTGTCTACGCGAGTTGACGCGCGAAGGCGGCCCCTGGCGGGAAAGCCAGGGGCCGTTGGGTCGGATCGTCAGCCGTTCCTCAGTCGGCCGGTGTCATCGCTGACGATCAGCGCTGACGAACACCAGCCCCAGCGCGAGAACCGCCAGCCCGCACCAGGAGGCGGCCGGCAGGCGTTCGCTTAGGACGGTGACGCCCAGGACCGCGGCGACGGCGGGCTCGGCCAGGGTCAGTGACGTGGCCGTCGAGGCGGGGGTGTGGCGCAGCCCGTAGCCGAAGAGCCGGTAGGCGAGAGCGACGGTGAACAGGGCGAGGTAGCCGGCCACCGCCGCGCCGCGTGTCGTGGTCAGCCACTGCATGTCCATGAGCAGTACGAGCGGCAGGACGAGCAGTCCGGCCGCGCCGAACAGCACGCCCATCACCGCGTCGGAGGCGTGGCCGCGCGTGATGAGCCGGCCGCCGATCAGCGAGTAGACGGCGTACGACAGTCCGGCGCCCGCGGCGAGCGCGACGCCGGTCACGTCCATCGGCGTGGCGTGGCCGGTGAGTTCGGGGCCCAGCACCAGGAGGGTGCAGCCCAGGACGGCCGCCGCCGTGGCGAGCGTCCAGCGTGCGGTGGGACGGGACTGCCCGGTCATCCAGGACAGCAGTCCGGCGAAGACCGGCGCGCTGCCGAGCGCGATCACCGTCGTCACCGCGACGCCGGTGCGGGCCACCGCCGGATAGAAGGTGAGCGGATATCCGGCCACCGCCAGCGCGCCCAGCACCAGCAGCCACCGCTCACGGCGCGTGCAGACGGCGTGCAGGGAGCGGGCGCCGCGGGAGGTCAGGAACAGCAGGATGCCGCCGAGCGTGAGACCGGCGGAGCCGATCGCCGCCGCCGGGGCGCCGGCCGGGGCCAGGGAGGAGGCGGTGCCGGTCGTGCCCCACAGCACGGCCGAGATGAGGATGGGCGCGGGGCCGGTGAGGAGGCGCGCGTCCGGGCGCGCGGGAAGCAGAGTGGTGGTGCGGTTCGGCACGGTCGTGGTCTTCCGTCGTCGATGCGTCTGGGACTGGGTCCGAAACGGGCGCACGACGGGGCCGGGGAAATCAGGAATCAAACCCTCAGCGTCTGCGCCCGGTCAGGCGCAGGGAGGGGGCGTGACGGCGTGCCAGTAGGTACTCACTCGGGGATCGTATCTCGTAGTACAGCCTGGACTTTACGTCCATTCGCTGGACGTTTGCTATAGTTGGTGTTCCGGGTTGGGAGTGACTGAGGGATGGTGCGATGGCCGACGACAGCGCGGACGCGATCCTGGCGGCGTTGCTGCCGGTCATCGAGGGGCTGGCGGAGACGTTCGGGCCGACGTGTGAGGTCGTGCTGCACGACTACCGGCGGGGTGAGCAGTCGGTCGCGGCGGTCTCGGGTGCGGTGACCGGCCGCAAGGTCGGCGGTGCGCTGAGCGAGATCGGGCTGGGCGTGCTGGCGCAGGGGGACGCGGCGACGAACGACATCAACTATGTGACGCGCACGGGGGACGGGCGGATCGTCAAGTCGTCGACCATGCCGTTGCGCGACGGTGCGGGCCATGTGTTCGGGGCGTTGTGCGTCAATGTCGACGTCACCGCTCTGCGGCAGGCCGGCGACCTGCTGACGGCGTTGGCGGGGACGCGGCCCGTACAGGTCACGGACACCACGTTCAGCAACGACTTCGACGACGTGGTCGACGCGCTGATCCGGGCCGAGGAGGTGTCCCGCGGCAAGCCGGTGAGCAGTCTGACCCGGGTGGAGCGGCTGGCCCTCCTCCACGTCCTGGACCGGCGCGGTGTCTTCACGGTTCGGAATGCGGTGCCGCGGATCGCCGAACGGCTCGGGGTGTCCCGTTCGGCGATCTACGCGGATCTCAACGAGTGCCGCAGCGGCGACGCTTCATGAGCCGGTCTCCCCTCCGTCACCGGCCCGTCCTACGGTGGCGCCCATGCGTCTGAGAACCGTACTCGCGACCGCCACCGCCGGCCTGGCGGCGGCCACCTGCCTCACCGTCGCAGGGCCCGCCAACGCGGGCGAGAATCACGCCTGTTCACCCTCCGTCGCCATCCAGGGCTTCTCCGACGCCCTGGACAAGACGACGTACCAGGGCACCTTTGTCGGCAACTTCTCCGCGCTCGCCGTGGACCGGAACGGCGACCTCGCCGCGCTCAGCGACCGCTCGTCGCTGTTCACGCTGGACCGCAGGACCCTCCAGCCGAAGTCCGTCGTCCAGCTCGCCGACGAGAGCGGCACCGCGCTGGACTCCGAGGGCCTCGTGGTGGAACGGGACGGCACCCGGCTCATCAGCTCCGAGACCGAGCCGTCCGTACGCCGCTACTCCCGCGACGGCAAGATCCTCGACCGTCTGCCGGTACCGGCCTCCCTCCAGGTCGCCCCGGCCGGGCGGGCCGTCGCCAACGGCACCTTCGAGGGCCTGACGATGCTCCCCGGCGGGCGCACCCTGCTCGCGTCGATGGAGTACGCGCTGTCCGGCGACACCGCCGGCATCGTCCGCTGGCAGACCTGGAAGCGGCACCACGGCACCTTCGGGCTCGGCGCCCAGTACGCCTACCGGGCCGACACCGGCCTCGGCGTCCCCGAGGTCACCGCGCTGCCCGACGGCCGGTTCCTCGTCCTGGAGCGCGGCTTCACCTCCGGTGTCGGCAACACCGTCCGCCTCTACCTCGCCGACCCGCGCCGCGCGACCGACACCGGCGGCATCGACACGCTGACCGGCCAGGACGGCGTACGGCTGGTCAAGAAGACCCTCCTCGCCGACCTCGTGAACTGCCCGTCACTCGGCGCGACCGCCAAGCAGCCCCAGCCCAACCCCCTCCTCGACAACATCGAGGCCATGACGATCACCGGCTGGACCAAGGGCCACCTGAAGGTACTGCTGGCCAGCGACGACAACCAGAACGCGGCACAGACGACGCGCTTCTACGATCTCCGGGTAAGCACAGCGCCCCGTTAGGGGCGCGGGGAACTGCGCGCTCAGCCCCCACGGCGCCGCACCCGAAGTAGCGACGGAGGGATGAAATCCGCTCGCCGCGGCGTTGGTGCCTTCCGTAGATCCAACAGACGGGGAGGCACCGACGTGGCAGCGCGGCAGGGGCAAGGCTGGGCGCGAAGGCTGTGGGCGTACGCCTGGCGTTACCCCAAGGACGTCGTCCTGGCCCTCGGCGCCTCGCTCGTCGGCATGGCCGTCATGGCGCTGGCCCCGCTGATCACGAAGGTGATCATCGACGACGTGATCGTCGATCACAGCCGGTCCATGGCGGTCTGGGCGGGCGCCCTGATCGGCGCCGCGCTCCTCGTCTACGTCCTCACCTACATCCGCCGCTACTACGGCGGCCGTCTCGCCCTCGACGTCCAGCACGACCTGCGGACCGAGATGTACGGCACGATCACCCGCCTCGACGGCCGCCGGCAGGACGAGCTGTCCACCGGTCAGGTCGTCGGCCGGGCGACCAGCGACCTCCAGCTGATCCAGGGCCTGCTCTTCATGCTCCCGATGACCATCGGGAACTTCATGCTCTTCCTGATCTCCCTGGTCATCATGGCGTGGCTGTCGCTCCCGCTCACGCTGGTCGCCCTCGCGGTCGCGCCCGCGATCTGGTTCATCGCCAAGCGCAGCCGCACCAAGCTGCACCCCGCCACCTGGTACGCCCAGGCTCAGGCGGCGGCCGTCGCGGGCGTCGTCGACGGCGCCGTCAGCGGCGTACGCGTGGTGAAGGGGTTCGGGCAGGAGGACCAGGAGACCGGGAAGCTGCGGGAGGTCGGCCGCAGGCTCTTCGCGGGGCGGCTGCGCACGATCCGGTTCAACTCGAAGTACACCCCCGCCCTCCAGGCCGTCCCCGCCCTCGGCCAGGTCGCGATGCTCGCGCTCGGCGGCTGGCTCGCCGTGCGCGGTCACATCACGCTGGGCACGTTCGTCGCCTTCTCCACCTACCTCGCCCAGCTCGTCGGCCCGGTCCGGATGCTCGCCATGGTCCTCACGTTCGGCCAGCAGGCCCGCGCCGGCACGGAGCGCGTCCTGGAGCTGATCGACACCGAGCCGGCGCTCGAGGACGGCCACAAGACGCTGCCCGCCGACGCGCCCGCCACCGTCGAGTTCGACGACGTCTCCTTCGGATACGAGGATGACCGCCCTGTTCTCGACGGGCTGAGCTTCGAGATCCACCCCGGCGAGACCCTCGCCGTCGTCGGCTCCTCCGGCTCCGGCAAGTCGACGGTCTCGCTGCTGCTGCCCCGGTTCTACGACGTCACCCACGGCGCCGTCCTCATCGGCGGCCACGACGTCCGCGAGCTGACCCTCGACTCGCTGAGGGCCGCGATCGGGCTGGTCCCCGAGGACTCCTTCCTCTTCTCGGAAACGGTCCGCAGCAACATCGCGTACGGCCGTCCCGACGCGACGGACGACGAGATCGAGGCCGCCGCCCGCGCCGCCCAGGCGGACCGGTTCATCAGGGACCTCCCCGACGGCTACGACACCAAGGTCGGCGAGCACGGCCTCACCCTCTCCGGCGGCCAGCGCCAGCGCGTCGCCCTCGCCCGCGCGATCCTCACCGACCCGCGGCTGCTCGTCCTCGACGACGCCACCTCCGCCGTGGACGCCCGCGTCGAGCACGAGATCCACGAGGCCCTGAAGCACGTCATGGAGGGCCGCACCACCCTCCTCATCGCCCACCGCCGCTCCACCCTCAACCTCGCCGACCGCATCGCCGTCCTCGAAAACGGGCGCCTTGCCGACATCGGCACCCATGACGAACTCCAGCAGCGGTCCGCTCTCTACCGCCGGCTCCTCACCGACCCGGACGAACTCGGCGGCGTCTCGCCCGGCCACGCCCAGCCCGCCTGTCCGCAGGAGGACACCTCCGTACGGGACGAACTGGACGCCGAGTTCGACGCCGAGCGCGGCATCACGCCCCGGCTGTGGGCGGGCGAGCGCACCCCGCGCGACCTCGCGATGGACGGCACCCCGGCCACGCCCGAACTCCTCGCCCAGGTCGACGCGTTGCCCCCGGCGACCGACATCCCGGAGATCGACGAGGCACGTGCCGTGCGAGCCGAGGAGAGCTACGGGCTGCGCAGGCTGCTGCGCGGCTTCGGACTGCCCCTCCTCGTCAGCCTCTCCCTCGTCGCCGTGGACGCGGGTATGGGCCTCCTCCTGCCCGTCCTGATCCGGCACGGCATCGACAGCGGTGTCTCGGAGATGGCCCTCGGCGCGGTCTGGGCGGCCTCGCTGCTCGGACTGCTCACCGTGGTGGTCCAGTGGGCGGCGCAGGTCGGCGAGACCCGGATGACCGGGCGCACCGGCGAGCGCGTGCTGTACTCCCTCCGCCTGAAGATCTTCGCCCAGCTCCAGCGGCTCGGACTCGACTACTATGAGCGGGAGTTGACCGGCCGGATCATGACGAGGATGACGACGGACGTCGACGCGTTGTCGACATTCCTCCAGACCGGCCTGGTCACGGCGTTCGTCTCGGTCGTCACGTTCTTCGGCATCATGGTCGCCCTGCTGGTGATCGACGTACAGCTGGCGCTGCTCGTCTTCGCCACCCTCCCGCCGCTGATCCTCGCCACGGTCTTCTTCCGCCGGGCGAGCGTGAAGGCGTACGAACTGGCCCGGGAACGCGTGTCGGTGGTCAACGGCGACCTCCAGGAGTCGGTGTCCGGGCTGCGGATCGTGCAGGCGTTCCGGCGCGAGCGGGACGGCGGACGGCGGTTCGCGGAGCGGAGCGACAGCTACCGGCAGGCCCGTATCCGGGGTCAGTGGCTGATCTCGGTGTACTTCCCCGGCGTGCAACTGCTGTCGTCGGTCGCCGCGGCGGCCGTGCTGATCGTGGGTGCCGGGCGGGTCGACAACGGCACGCTCACCACCGGCGCGCTGGTGGCGTACCTCCTCTACATCGACCTGTTCTTCGCCCCCGTCCAGCAGCTCTCCCAGGTCTTCGACGGCTACCAGCAGGCGACGGTCTCACTGGGCCGCATCCAGGAGCTGCTCCAGGAGCCGACGTCGACGAAGAGCGCCGACGAGCCGCTCGACGTGCTCTCGCTGCGCGGCGAAGTCGCCTTCGAGGACGTGCACTTCGCGTACGGCGGCGAGGAGGAGGCCCTCACCGGGATCAGCCTCGCCATCCCCGCCGGCCAGACCGTCGCCTTCGTCGGCGAGACCGGCGCCGGCAAGTCGACCCTCGTCAAACTGGTGGCCCGCTTCTACGACCCCACCGGGGGCCGCGTCACCGTCGACGGCACCGACCTGCGCGCCCTCGACCTCACGTCGTACCGGCACCGCCTGGGCGTCGTCCCGCAGGAGGCGTACCTCTTCCAGGGCACCGTCCGCGACGCCATCGCCTACGGCCGCCCCGACGCCACCGACGCCGAGGTGGAGGCGGCGGCCCGGGCGGTCGGCGCGCACGACATGATCGCCACGCTCGAGGGCGGCTACCTCCACGAGGTCGCCGAGCGCGGCCGCAACCTCTCCGCCGGCCAACGGCAGCTGATCGCCCTGGCCCGCGCCGAGCTGGTCGACCCGGACATCCTCCTCCTCGACGAGGCGACAGCCGCCCTGGACCTGGCCTCCGAGGCCCTGGTCAACCAGGCCACCGACCGCCTCGCAGGCCGCCGTACGACCCTCGTGGTCGCCCACCGCCTGACCACCGCGGCCCGCGCGGACCGCGTGGTCGTCATGTCCGACGGCCGCGTCGCCGAGGACGGCACCCACGAGGAACTCCTTGCGCGGGGCGGGCAGTACGCGGAGCTGTGGCGGACGTTCGTCGGACAGTCCGAGCCGGAGGAGCCGGTCGGCGCGTCGCGCTGACGGTCGCGCAACCATCCGACGTACGTCCTGCGTCCGTACACCCGTACGCTCTTGGATGGGGTACGGGAGGGACGACTGTGGACCGAGGTGCGATACGCCGGGGGCTGGCGCTCGGCATTGCCGTGCTCACCACCTCCGGGCTGCTCGGGCTGGCGGCACCGGCCGAGGCGCACGCGGCTGCCAAGCCCTGCGCCGGCCGCAAGGTCAGGACACTCACGTTCTCGACCGGCATCGTGCGCGTCTACAAGCAGGACCGCGAGATCTGTGCCGTCACGATCGCCAAGAACCCCGGCCCCGTGCGGACGATGAAGGTCAGCGTGCAGGTGCGGGGCCATCGCCCGGTCGCCTTCACGGACAAGCGCGTCCGCCGCATCAGCACGCCGCTGGTCTACATGGGCCACCGCAGCGTGCGCGTGAAGGGCGCGGTCGGCGGGGGATCGGTCAGCACGGGCTGGGTCCGGTACTGATCCACAGGTCCACAAGTCCACAGGTTTTCTACAGGGTTTTCCCGATCAACCGTCATCTCCCCTGGTGCTCAGGTGACTTGCTCCGCTAGCTTCCGGCGCACATCTGTATTCACCGGGAGGGTGCATGCGCAAGGCGCTCAGATGGTTGCTGGCGCTCACCGTGCTCATAGGCACGCTGAGTACGGCGGGGGCGGCCACCGCCTCCCCCACGCTCGAACCGACTCGCGCGGGGGGACCCCCACCGCCGGAGGCCACCGCCACCACTGACATCAAGGAGAAGCTGCTCTCGGTTCCGGGCATGAGCCTGGTCGAGGAGAAGCCGTACACCGGCTATCGCTTCTTCGTCCTCAACTACACCCAGCCGGTCGACCACCGGCGCCCGTCCAAGGGCACGTTCCAGCAGCGCATCACCCTGCTGCACAAGGACGAGGCCCGCCCGACGGTCTTCTTCACCAGCGGCTACAACGTCTCCACCACGCCCCGCCGCAGCGAGCCGACCCAGATCGTGGACGGCAACCAGATCTCCATGGAGTACCGCTTCTTCACCCCGTCCCGGCCCGACCCGGCCGACTGGACCAAGCTGGACATCTGGCAGGCCGCCAGCGACCAGCACCGCATCTTCAAGGCGCTCAAGCCGATCTACGACCGGAAGTGGCTCTCCACGGGCGGCTCAAAGGGCGGCATGACCGCCACGTACTACGAGCGCTTCTACCCGCGCGACATGGACGGCGTCGTCGCCTACGTCGCCCCCAACGACGTGGTGAACAAGGAGGACTCCGCCTACGACGAGTTCTTCGCCACCGTCGGCACCGAGGAGTGCCGCGACCGGCTGAACGGCGTGCAGCGCGAGGCGCTGGTGCGCCGGGAGCCGATGGAGAAGCGGTACGAGGCCTACGCGGCCGACAACGGCTACACCTTCAACACCATCGGCAGCCTCGACAAGGCCTACGAGGCCACCGTCCTCGACTACGTCTGGGGCTTCTGGCAGTACAGCCTGCTGTCCGACTGCGACACGATCCCGGCGGACGCCAAGAACGCCAGCGACGACGCCATCTGGAACACGCTCGACACCATCGCCGGGTTCTCCTTCTACACGGACCAGGGCCTGGAGCCGTACACGCCGTACTTCTACCAGGCGGGCACCCAGCTGGGCGCGCCGACGATCGTCTTCCCGCACATCGAGAAGAAGTACATCCGCTACGGCTACCTGCCGCCGCGCAACTTCGTGCCGCGTTCGATCCCGATGAAGTTCCAGCCGTACGTCATGAAGGACGTCGACACCTGGGTCCGCCACAACGCGCGGCAGATGCTCTTCGTCTACGGCGAGAACGACCCGTGGGGCGCCGAGCCGTTCCACCTCGGCAAGAAGGCGCGTGACAGTTACGTCTTCACCGCGCCGGGCCTCAACCACGGCGCCAATGTCGCGGGCCTCGTCCCCGACGAGAAGTCCCTCGCCACGGCACGCATCCTGAAGTGGGCGGGCGTCGCGTCCAGCGCCGTCCAGTCGAACCCCGCGGTCGCCAAGCCGCTGGCCAAGTTCGACCGCAAGCTGGACAAGCGCGACATCGAGCGCGAGCCGGCCTTGCGTCCGTAACGCACGAGGAACGCACTAGGAACGCGTGATCAACGCGTGAGATGCGCCCGGCCGTTGCCTCACAGCGGCCGGGCGCATGACGTATGTGTGCTACGTCCGGTACGACAGCCCATGTCCGACCGGATACAGCACCCGCGCCGGATCGTCGGCCCGCTGTACCGGCACCGGTAGCTTCCCGCGCGGCCGCACCCGCCCGGCGATCACCCGGGCCGCGGCGCGCAGCTCGACGTCCGTCCAGGAGTACGACGCCAAGTAGGCCTGGACGTCGGGCAGTTGGGCCACGTCGTAGGGATTGCGGGTGGCGACGGCGACCACCGGCTTCCCGGTCGCCAGCAGCTCCTGGACCAGCGTTTTCTGCGTGCTGCTCGCCGTGACGTTGTACGTCCCGACCACGACGGCGTCCGCCTCGCCCGCCGCGGCGACGGCGGCGCTTATGGCCGCCGAGGTCGGTGCCGTACCGGTCGACAACCTCGTGGCCGAGAAGCCGAGTTCGGTGAGGGCGGCGGCGAGGACGGCGGTGGGCGGTCCGGTGGTGCCGGACGGGGAGGCGGGGTCGGCGCCGACGACGAGGAGCCTCGGGTGCTCGCCGGCGGACAGCGGCAGCAGCCCGCCCTCGTTGACGAGGAGCGTGGTCGTCCGCTCGGCGATGCGGTCGGCGGCGGCGAGGTGGGCCGGGGTGCCGACGTTCCGGTCGACGCCGCCCGGGCTGACGTAGGGCGCGTCGAACAGTCCGAGCTTCGCCTTCAGCCGCAGGATGCGCAGCACCGACTCGTCGAGCCGCGCCTCCGTGAGTTCCCCGTCCTCCACGGCCTGGATGACGGCGTTCCACGCGACGTCCAGCTTCGGCGGGTTGAGGAGCTGGTCCACACCGGCCTTGAGCGCGAGCACCGGCACGCGGTCGTCGCCGTACTTGGTGCGCACGCCTTCCATTCCGAGGGAGTCGGTCACCACGACCCCGTCGTAACCGAGTTCCTCCCGCAGGATGCCGGTGAGGATCGGGCGGGAGAGGGTGGCCGGGTCGCCGGAGTCGTCGAGGGCCGGGAACTGGATGTGCGCGGTCATGATGGAGTCGATGCCCGCGCGGATCGCGGCCCGGAAGGGCCCGGCGTCCAGCTCTTCCCATTCCTCGCGGCTGTGCGTGATGACGGGGAAACCGGTGTGGCTGTCGACGGTGGTGTCCCCGTGCCCCGGGAAGTGCTTGGCGGTCGCCGCGACGCCCGACCGCTGGTACCCGGTGACCTCCGCGGCCACCAGAGCGGCCACCGCACCGGGTTCGGAACCGAAGGAGCGGACGCCGATGACCGGGTTGGCGGGGTTGACGTTGACGTCGGCGACGGGGGAGTAGTTCTGCCGGACGCCGATGGCGCGCAGCTCCTGCCCGGCGATACGGCCGAGGGACCGTGCGTCGGTGCGCGACCCGCCCGCGCCGATGGCCATGGCGCCCGGGAAGAGGGTGGCGGGCTCGCCGACTCGGCACACTATCCCGTGCTCCTGGTCGGTGGAGACGAGGACGGGCAGCCCGCGCGGCTGCCGCAGCGAGGCGCGCTGGATGCCGTTGGACAGGTCGGCGATCTGCTGGGGATCGCGCGTGTTGTGCGCCCAGGTGAAGTAGATGATGCCGCCGACGCGGTACTCGGCGATGAGCTCGGCGGCGTTGCGGACGCCGATCTCCTTGAGGTTGGCGTCGATGTCGGCCTGGTCGGGGGCGGTGGCGGAGTGGCCGTAGACCCGCATGACGAAGAGCTGCCCGACCTTCTCGGGCAGTGTCATACGGGAGATGAGAGAGCGGAGCTTCTTGTCGTCCGCGTAGGCGGGTCCGCCCACGGCGAGAGTGGCGGCGACGCCTGCGGTGGCGGCCAGAACGGTGCGTCTGGAGGGCACGTGCGCTCCTTCCGGAGGTGATCCGCTGAAGGAAACTTCCGAGGAGTCACCAATATCCGGGAAGTTATTGCCAGTCAAGGGACCGCACGCTAAGCGCCCCATAGGGGCGCGGGGCTGTATCAATTTGCGGCTCCGCCGCGCGGGCGCGACCCCAGCCCCCACCGGGCCCGCGGACAAATGATCTTGGGCGATGTTCCGTGGTCCATCCCGTGGACGTGACGGCACCGGAGACGGGGGCCGGGGGACCATGGGGTATGGCTGTTGTCGACATCCCCGGTTCCAAGTCCATCACCGCCCGCGCCCTCTTCCTGGCGGCGGCCGCCGACGGGGTCACCACCCTCGTCCGCCCGCTCCGCTCCGACGACACGGAAGGCTTCGCGGAAGGCCTGGCCCGCCTCGGCTACCGCGTGGGCAGGACCCCGGACACCTGGCAGATCGACGGCCGCCCCGAGGGCCCTTCCGTGGCCGAGGTGGACGTGTACTGCCGCGACGGCGCGACGACGGCCCGCTTCCTGCCGGCCCTGGCGGCGACCGGGCGCGGGACCTACCGCTTCGACGCCTCCGCACAGATGCGCCGCCGCCCCCTGCTGCCCCTGTCCCGCGCCCTGCGCGACCTGGGCGTCGACCTCCGGCACGAGGAGACGGAGGGCCATCACCCTTTGACCGTCCGGGCGTCGGGAGTCGAGGGCGGTGACGTGACGCTGGACGCCGGCCAGTCCTCGCAGTACCTGACGGCCCTGCTGCTGCTCGGCCCGCTCACCCGCAAGGGCCTGCGGATCAAGGTCACGGACCTGGTCTCGGCGCCGTACGTGGAGATCACCCTCGCGATGATGCGGGCGTTCGGCGTCGACGTCGGGCGGGACGGCGACGTCTTCGTGGTCCCGCCGGGCGGCTACCGGGCCACGACCTACGCGATCGAACCGGACGCCTCGACCGCGAGCTACTTCTTCGCCGCGGCGGCCGTCACGGGCGGCGAGGTGACGGTCCCCGGGCTGGGCGCCGGGGCCCTCCAGGGCGACCTGGACTTCGTGGACGTACTGGGCCGGATGGGCGCGCAGGTGACGGTCGGTGCGGAGAGCACGACGGTCAGAGGGACCGGCGCGCTCCGTGGCCTGACGGTCAACATGCGGGACGTCTCGGACACCATGCCGACCCTGGCCGCGATCGCCCCGTTCGCCTCCGGTCCGGTGCGGATCGAGGACGTGGCGAACACGCGGGTGAAGGAGTGCGACCGGCTGGAGGCCTGCGCGGAGAATCTGCGGCGGCTGGGGGTGGAGGTCGAGACCGGCCCGGACTGGATCGGGATTCAGCCGGGGCCGGATATGTCGGGCGCGGAGATCAAGTCGTACGGCGACCACCGCGTCGTCATGTCCTTCGCGGTGACGGGGTTGCGGGTGCCGGGCATTTCGTTCGACGACCCCGGGTGTGTACGGAAGACGTTCCCCGGGTTCCACGAGGCGTTCGCCCTGGGGTTCTCCCCGAGGCGCACCCCGAGGCGCGGTGGTCCGTACCGTCCCTAATGTCTCCGGCGAGGGATGCGGAGCATGCCCGGCAGGGGGCCGGACGGCACGCTTCCCGTACGAGGGAGATGATCGCTGTGGGACCGAACGACGTTGAGATCGTCCGGGTGTTCGCCCGGAACACGACCAGCCCGAGCGCCGACCCGACCCTGAACCCCAAGGAGACGGCCGAGGTCGCGGTGGAGGTCGAGGCGGGGGACGCCATCTTCCGGATCGGGGCGCCGTACGAGGTCGAGGTCACCGTCAAGGACCTCGTCAGCGGCACGAACATCCCGACGACGACGGCCAACCTGGTCAGCGGGCTGCTCAGCCAGGCCCCCTGGGACAAGCAGCAGAGCGTGTTCGTGTTCGGCATCACCGCCGCCGAGCTGAACAAGCACAAGGGGCACCAGTGCGAGGTCTACGCCTCGGTGTACATGGGGCTGCAGGACCCGGACGCGAGCTTCGCGACCAGCCCGCGCTTCCTCATCCAGCGCTGACGCGTCATCGGGTGGCGACCGGGCCGGGCGGCAGTCGCGTCACCAGCCCGACCCGGGAGGAGATGCCGAGCTTCGTGTAGGCATGGCCCAGGTGGTACTCGACCGTCTTCACGCTGAGCAGCAGTTCCCGGGCGACTTGGCGGTTGGTGAGACCGGAGGCGGCGAGCCGGGCGACGGCCAGTTCCTGCGGGGTCAGCACAGGGGCGCGGTCGGGTGACGACGGGGGACACCCGGCCGCGCGGGCCGTTCCGCAGGCGGCGAGTTCGCGGGCGCAGCGCTCCAGGAGGGGAAGCGCGCCCAGTCCCGTCAGGGTCTCGTGCGCGGCCTGTAACGCCTGCGCGGCGGCGGTCCTGCGACCGGTCCGGCGCAGCAGTTCGCCCAACGCGAGCTGGAGCCGGGCCCGTTCGTACGGCGCGGTGCCCCGGGCGGCGTGCGCGAGTCCGGTACCGAACATCTCCTCGGCGGCCCCGGGCTGGTGCCGGGCCGCGAACAGCTCGCCCCGGATCCGGCAGCCGGTGGCCAAGGCGGCCGCGTGACCACGAGCGGTGGCCAGCGCCTCGAAGGCGGTCAGCGCGTGGTCCGCCTCGTCGAGGCGTCCGAGCCCGATGAGCGCCTCGGCCAGCAGATCGCGCCACGGTGTGGACATCGGCTCGCACAGTCCCTCGGCGGCGCCCGCTGCCAGGAGCGGCAGCAGTTCGGCCGCGGCGGTGTCCGGCCGGCCCCGCAGAAGCGCGAGAACGGCGCGCGCCCGCCGGGACTCGGTCATGACGGTCCCCGGCACGACCGGTATGCCGGGCACCTGACTCAGATGCCACTCGGCGCGGTCGTGGTCCCCGTGGGCGGCGAGCACCCACGCGGCCGCCGAGTGCACCGTCGGGTGCAGTTCGTTGCCGGTGTCGTCGGTGAGGGACGCGGCGGAGTCCAGGAGCCGTACGGCCTCCTCCCAGGCGCCCAGCGCGTACTGCGTGAGGCCCAGCTGGAACATCGCGATGATCCGCAGCATCATCGGCCCGTCCCGGCAGATGAACACCGCTTCCCGTAAGTCCCGTTCGGCGTCCGCCAGTTCGCCCGACCACAGCCGCAGCAGACCGCGGCCGCAGAGCAGATCCACGTCGGCGGCGGTGACGAGCGAGGGGTCCGGCAGCTCCGCGGCCACGGCGAGCCCGCGCTCGATGTCACCGCTGAGGCCGTAACCGGTCATCCGGACGTAGCGCAGCATGGTGCTGGAGGCCCGCCGCGCGGACAGCCGCAGGGACCGCTCGGCCCATTCGGCGGCGTCCAGGCCCTGGTTGAGGGACAGCGCCATGAAACTGAGCATTCCGGCGACGCACGCGGCCAGCTCCGGGTCCGTCGTGGGGTCGCAGTTGTTCCAGGCCTCGCGCAGCAGGGGCTCGGCGTGCGTGAGGTCGCCGTCGAAGGGCAGCAGCAGCGCCTGCGCGTACCGATGGGCGGCCGAGCGGCCGTCCCCCGGCAGCTCGTCGAAGACCGCCTGCGCCTCATCGCGCCGGCCCTCCCACAGCAGTGCTTCCATCGCCTCGACGCCGTACCGCTCACGGTCCCGCTCCGTACGGGCCAGCCGGGCGGCGTCGCGCAGCAGCGGGGCGGCGCTGCCCCAGCGCCGGGCGGCGGCCTCGGTGTGGGCTGCGTCCGCGAGCTGTCCGGCCAAGGTGTCGTCCGGGCCCTGCGCGGCATGCACCAGGTGCTGGAGACGGCCGTACGCCGAGTCCGCCTGCCCGGCGGCGGCCCGGTGCAGCGCGTGCCGCAGCACGGGGCCGAGCCTTCGGTAGACGGTGGCGCGCAGCATGGGATGGGGAAAGGACACGCGGGGGCCGCCCGGCTCCGGCGTCTCGTCGAGCAGTCCGGCACCGACCGCCTCCTCGAGGGCGGGCAGCGGATCCTTCAGCTCCGCGAGCCGGGCGGCCCGGTGCAGCGGGCAGGACATGCCGAGCACGCTTGCGGCGGCGGCCAGGGCCTGAGCCTCGGCGGTGCAGTCCGCCAGCCGCTGTTCGATCAGCCGGGCGTACTCCAGCGGCGCGGGCAGCGGGAAGGCCGTCGACATCAGGCGGGCCGGGGGCACCTGTTCGAGCAGCGCCTTCACGTGCAGCGGGTTGCCGTCGGTGTGGTCCAGCAGCCGTACGACGGCGGTCGGCGGCAGCGCACCGCTGCGGGCAGCGGCGAGCTCGCCGACCTCACCCGCGCTCAGTCCGGTCAGCGACAGCCGCAGCGTCCCCTCCCCGGCGAGCAGCCGCCGCAGCCCCTCGGGCAGCGCCGGATCATCGGCCTCCCGTACGACGACGACCGTGAGGACCCGGTCCGCGCGCAGCCGGCGCAGGGCGAAGGCCAGCGCCTGAAGGGACGAGAAGTCCGCCCAGTGCGCATCGTCCACGACGAGGATCAACGGCCTGGCGGTACGGGTCTGGAGTTCGCCGAGTACGTCGAGCAGCCGGGCGCCGGCGGTCGGCGCGTCGGCAGCCGGCGCCCGGGGCGGGACCTGTTCGTGGTGCTCGTCGTGTGCGGCAGGGGAGAGCAACTGGTCGAGCAGCCCGAGCGGAAGTCCGGTCTCGTTCTCCTCCCCGCACGCCTTCAGCACCTCGGCGTCCGGATGCCCGCCGACGAAACGCCCGATCAGCGCGGTCTTCCCGATCCCGGCGGGCCCGTCGACCAACACGGTCCGGGACGCCCCGGCGACCACGTGCGCCAACTGCCCGTCCAGAGCCAAGAGATGACGCCCCCGCCCGACGAACGGCTCGCCCTGATCCCCCATACCGCCCACTCCCCCCACTTCCCCCCGCGGGCCCCGTCGCCCCTGTCACCCTCGCGCACGGGGGAGCACCGCGATAGGGGCCACCTGGACCAATCCGGGGTACCGGGACATGGAGGAGACGGTCGGGCAGCAGGCGTACGTCACCCGGTTCCGCCGGGAAACTCCTTCGACGGATTTGGGTGCGCACGGGAGACTTCCCCCAGATCTTCAATGCCGAATGACCGTCGGTGGATTCGCGAGGGAGCGTGGGGAGTTGGGCTTCCAGCTGGAGGGGCCGGTCCTGGAGGGCGCCCACGTGCGCCTGGAACCGCTGGACCACAGCCACGCGGCCGACTTGGCGGTGGCGGCGGAGGAGGACCGGGGTTCGTACGAGTTCACGTGGGTGCCGAGGGCGGACGAGGTCGGCGCGTACATCGACGCGCAGCTGGCCCGGGCGGCGACGGGCCTCCTGGCACCGTACGCCCAGGTGTCGGTCGCCTCGGGACGCGCGCTCGGTACGACGTCGTACTGGGAGCCACGCTCCTGGCTCTCCGACGACCGCTTGGACGCCATCGAGGTCGGCTTCACCTGGCTGGCGGCGTCGGCCCAGGGCACGGGCGTGAACACGGAGGCCAAGCTCCTCCTCTTCCGGCATGCCTTTGAGGAGTGGAACGTGTCCCGGCTGGACCTGAAAACCGACGCCCGCAACAGCCGCTCCCGCGCGGCGATCGCAGCAACCGGCGCCCACTTCGAGGGCGTACTCAGGAACTGGTCCCGCTCCTGGGCGCCGGGTGAGGATGGCCGCTTGCGCGACTCCGCGATCTATTCGATTACGGCGACGGAGTGGCCGACGTGCAGGGCACGGCTGGAGGGGCGGCTGGCCAGGGTGTCGGCGGTCACTTCTCCGCGATCGTGAGGAAAAGTCGGCCGAGGCACCTTATGCAACGCCCTCCCAGGCGTCGGCTCCGAAGGCGCCCTTCACGTCGGAGGCGATGGTCGTGGGATCCACGGTGGCCTGTAGGGCGTAGACCGTGGTCTTGCGAGCGCCTCGGACGGTGAGATGTACGGGGCTGGCGCCCGGGTGGTCCGCGAGGATGCGCTTGAGTTCCTTCACGGACTGTTCGGTGATGCGGTGGGCGGGGAGCGCGAGCCGAACGGGAGGCCTGCTGCCGTGTTCGGCGGAGGACACGTCCAGTACGGCGAGTTCCCTCCCGAAGATGTTCACCGTTCCGTCCCGGTCTTCGATCTTGCCCTTGACGGAGATCACGTTGTCTTCAACCAGTGCCTGCTGTACGAGCTGGTAGGCGGCGGGGAAGAACAGGACCTCGATGCCGGCGTCACGGTCCGCGAGGTTGACGACGGCCCAGGCGTTGCCTTGTTTGGTCATCTTGAGCTGGATGCCGGTGATCAGTCCGGAGAGCTGGACGTCCCCGGAGGTGCGGCCGGAGGCGAGCAGTTCGGCGATGGAACAGTCCCGCGCCCTGGAGAGGACGTGCTCGGCGCCGTCCAGCGGGTGGGCGGAGACGTAAAGGCCGAGCATTTCGCGTTCGGTCGCCAGGAGCTGTCTGCGGGGCCACTCCGTGTCGTCGATGGGGAAGTCGAGGCCGAAGGCCGGTTCGCCGCCTGCCGCGCCGCCCAGGTCGGCGAAGAGATCGTCCTGCCCGAAGCTTGCCGCCTTCTTCACGGGGATGATCGCGTCGATGGCGTCCTCGTGGATGGCGGTGAGGCCCTTGCGGGAGTGCCGCAGGGAGTCGAAGGTGCCGGCCTTGATCAGGGACTCCACGGCCCGCTTGTTCAGTGCCGGCAGGTCGGCTTTGCCGAGGAAGTCGGAGAACGAAGTGAACTTCCCCTTCCGGCGACGTGCGTCGACGATGGCCTCGATGACGTTGTCACCGACGTTGCGTACGGACTTCAGCCCGAACCGTACGTCGTCGCCGACGGCGGTGAACTCGGAGACGGACTCGTTCACGTCGGGCTGGAGGACGCGGACGCCGTTCTTGCGGGCATCGGCGAGGTAGATCGCGGCCTTGTCCTTGTCGTCGCCGACCGAGGTGAGCAGGGCGGCCATGTACTCGGCCGGGTAGTTGGCCTTGAGGTAGGCGGTCCAGTACGAGACCAGGCCGTAGCCGGCGGTGTGGGACTTGTTGAACGCGTAGCCGGAGAACGGGAGCATGACGTCCCACAGGGCCTTGATGGCTTCGTCGCTGAATCCGTTGCCGCGCATGCCGTCGTGGAACTTGTCCCACTCCGCGGCCAGCACCTCCGGTTTCTTCTTGCCCATCGCACGGCGCAGCAGGTCGGCGCCGCCGAGGGTGTAGCCGGCCAGTTCCCGGGCGATCGCCATGATCTGCTCCTGGTAGACGAGCAGATGGAAGGTGTTGCCGAGGATCGGCTCCAGGGCGTCGCGCAGCTCGGGGTGGATCGGGGTGATTTCCTGGCGGCCGGTCTTGCGGTGCGCGTAGTTGGTGTGCGCGTTGGCCGCCATCGGGCCTGGCCGGTAGAGGGCGTTGACCGCGGCGATGTCCTCGAACCGGGTGGGTTCCATCTGCTTGAGCAGGACGCGCATGCCGCCGCCGTCGAGTTGGAAGACACCGAACGTGTTCCCCTCGGCCAGCAGCCGGTACGTCTTGGTGTCGTCCAGAGGGATCACGACGGTGGACGGGTCACCGTCCAGGGGATCCACGGTGGCCAGGCTGATGCCCCGGTTCCCGCGGATGTTCTCGATGGCCTGGTCGATGACACCCAGGTTCCGCAGCCCGAGGAAGTCCATCTTGATCAGGCCCATGGCTTCGCAGGACGGGTAGTCGAAGCCGGTGATCTTCACGCCGTCCGAGGCGCGCATGTGCAGCGGGATGCGGTCGGTGAGCTTCGTCTTGGAAAGGATCACCGCGGCGGCGTGCACGCCGGTGCCGCGGGTGAGGCCCTCCACCCCGCGGGCGGTGTCGATGACCCGCTTCACGTCCGGCTCGTTGTCGTACATCTGGCGGATCTCGCCGGCCTCGCCGTACCGCTCGTGGGAGGGGTCGAAGAGGGCGGCCAGTGGGGCGGGCTTGCCGTTCTGGTCCGGCGGGAGCGCCTTGGTGATCCGCTCGCCGTGGGCGTAGGGGTAGCCCAGGATGCGCGAGGAGTCCTTGATCGCGTTCTTGGCCTTGATCTTGCCGAACGTGTTCACCATGGCGGTGTACTCCCCGCCGTACTTCTCGGTGACGTAGCGAACCATCCGGTCGCGCTGACGGTCGTCGAAGTCGAGGTCTACGTCCGGCGGGTTGATGCGCTCGGGGTTCAGGAACCGCTCGAAGAGAAGGCCGTGCTCCAGGGGGCACAGTTCGGTGATGCGGGTGGCGTAGGCGACGATCGAGCCGGTGCACGAACCCCGGCCCGGACCGAGGGAGATCTTGTTGTCCCGGGCGTGGCGGCAGATGTCCGCCACGACGAGGAAGTAGGAGCTGAACCCCATCGGGCCGATGACCGACATCTCGGTCTCGAAGCGGTCCAGGACGTGCTGGGGGATCGGGTCCCCGTAGCGCATCGCCAAGCCCTTGAGGACTTCCTTGCGCAGCCAGGACTCCTGGGTCTCGCCTTCGGGCACGTCCGGGAACCGCGGCATCTCGTCGACGTAGTCGAAGACCTCGTCGTAGGACTCGATGCGCTCGGCGATCAGCAGGGTGTTGTCGCAGGCTTCCGGCAGCTCCGAGAACAGGCCGCGCATCTCGGCGGCGCTCTTGAGGTAGTAGCCGGAGCCGTTGAAACGGAAGCGGTTCGGGTCGTCCTTGTTCTTGCCGACCCCGATGCACAGCAGGCTGTCGTGGGCGTCGGCCTGGTCCTCGGTGACGTAGTGCGCGTCATTGGTGGCCAGGAGCGGAATGTTCAGTTCCTTGGCCAGGCGCAACAGGCCTTCACGGACCTCACGTTCGATGTCCAGGCCATGGTCCATCAGCTCCAGGAAGTAGTTCTCACGGCCGAAGATCTCCTGGTAGGCCGCGGCGGCGGCCTTCGCCTCGTCGTACTGGTTCAGCCGCAGGCGGGTCTGGATCTCGCCGGAGGGGCAGCCGGTGGTGGCGATGACGCCTTCCGGCCGTTCAGCGATCAACTCGCGGTCCATACGCGGCTTTCCGGCCGGGAACTGACCTTCATAACTGGCCTGCGTACTGAGCCAGAACAGGTTCCGCAGGCCCTGGCTGTCACGCGCCCACATGGTCATGTGGGTGAAGCGGCCGCCACCGGAGACATCCTTCGACCCCTCACCGTCCGCGCTCATGGCGCGACGGCCACCGGGCCCCCAGAACTCCTGTTTCCGGACGAACCGGGAGGAGGGTGCCACGTACGCCTCGATGCCGATGATCGGCTTGATGCCCTCGGAGTCCTTGGCGACCTGTGCGAACTCGTAGGCACCGAACATGTTGCCGTGATCGCTCATGGCGATCGCGGGCATCCGCTGCCGTGCCACCTCGGTGAACAGCGGCCGGAGCTTCTGCGCGCCGTCCAGCATCGAGTACTCGGTGTGGTTGTGCAGATGGACAAAGGAATCCGGCACGGGCGAGTGACCTCCGCTCAACGTCACGTTGACTCGGAGCATCAAAGCGAGAGGTAAATGCCCAGATCAAACAACTTACACACTGCGAGTGCACAACCAGAGGTTGTATCTCTAGGCTGGGCGGCATGGATCTCAACGCCGTCCGCACCTTCGTCGTCGCCGTCGACGCGGGACAGTTCCAGAAGGCCGCCGCCGACCTCTCGCTCACCCAGCAGGCGGTGTCCAAGCGCGTCGCGGCGCTGGAGGCGGAACTCGGCGTACGGCTGTTCACCCGCACCGCACGCGGCGCCGAGCTCACCATCGACGGGCAGGCCTTCCTGCCCCACGCCCGCACGCTCCTGCGAGCCGCCGAGCGGGCAGCCGCCTCCGTACGGCCCGGCAGCCGCGCGCTGCGCGTCGACGTGGTCGGCCGCCGCGTCGCGACGGGAGGCCTGGTGCGCGACTTCCACCGGGCGTATCCGGACATCGAGCTGGACGTGGTGACCCTGTTCGGCGCGGACCGGGCCATCGACGCCGTCGAGTCCGGCACGATCGACGCGACCCTCCGCGCCGTGCTCATGCCCGGACGGAGCCTCCCCGACGACATCGAGGCCGTGCCGGTCCTCGACGAGCCCCTCCAACTGGTCACCGGCCCCGCCCACGCGCTCGCCGGCGAGCAGTCGGTCACGCCCGTACAGCTCGCGGGCTGCCGGATCTGGATGCCCGGCAACGACCCCGGCACGGAGTGGGCGGCGTACTACGACGAGCTTGCGGCCGCCTTCGGTTTCACCATCGAGGCGACAGGCCCCAACTTCGGCGTCGAGGACCTGCTCGACACCATCGGCGGCTCCTCGACCCTGGCGACGTTCCTCAGCGAGCGGACCCCTCTGGTCTGGCCCGCGGGCTATGACCTGCGCCGCATCCCGATGCGCGACCCGACCCCCGTCTACCCGCACTCACTGCTCTGGCGCACCGACAATCCCCACCCCGGGCTTGCCGTACTCCACCACCACCTCACCTCCGCCTACCCCGGCCGCCCCGCCACCGGAGTCTGGACACCGGAATGGGTACGGCCTACGCCGACTCGTTGAGCAGCCGGGCCAGGTGCTCGCGCCCCGCCCCCAGCAGCTCGGGAAGCGGTGCGGCGGCCTCGTACCAGCGCTTCTCGTACTCCCAGCAGAGCCAGCCGTCCCAGCCGTGGCGGGAGAGGACCTCGACGCACTCGGTGAGGGGGAGGACGCCCGTGCCCAGGGGGAGGGGGGTGGTGTCGGTGGCGGAGGCGATGTCCTTGACCTGGACGTAGCCGAGGTAGGGGGAGAGGGCGGCGTAGGTCTCGTGGGGCTGTTCGCCGCCGAGCCAGGTGTGCATGACGTCCCAGAGGGAGCCGACCTGGCGGTGGCCGACCAGGCCGAGGACGCGGATCGCGGCGGCGCCGGTGCGGTGGGAGTCGTGGGTCTCGAGGAGGATGCGTACGCCGAGGTCGCCCGCGTACTCCGCGGCCGTGCCCAGGCGTCGCGCGGCCGTCGCGTCGGCCTCCTCGGCGGACTGGTCGGTGCCGGCGCCGGGGAAGACCCGGATGAAGCCGGCGCCCAGGTCGCGGGCGAGGTCCAGGAGGCGGTGGATCTCCTCGATCACCGGCTCGTCGGGGCCCGGGGCGGCCACGCGCGCGTAGCCCGCCACGCCCAGCACCTCCACCCCCGCCGCCTTGAACTCGGCGACCACGTCGGCCCGTTCGGCGAGCCCGATGCCGGGGTGTACCGGCTCCTCAGGATGTGCGCGCAACTCGACGCCGTGATAGCCGTGCGTGGCCGCGAGGCGCAGCACGTCCGCGATGGGGAGGCCAGGGACGCCGAGGGTGGAGAACGCCAGCTTCATGGTCATCGACCCTACTCGTCACTCACCCGTCCGTGCAGATCCAGGCGCCAGTCCTGGCCGACGAGATCCTTGCCGAAGGAGCGGTGCGGTTTCTCGGCGACCAGGACGAAGCCGTGACGCTGGTAGATGCGGCGGGCGGCGGCCAGGACGTCGTTGGTCCACAGGACGAGTTCCCGGTAGCCGACGCCGCGGGCGAAGTCGATCACGGCGCGTACGAGGCGGTCGCCGATGCCGAGGCCGCGGGTGTCGGGCTCGACCAGCAGTAGTCGTAGGCGGGCCGTGGCCGGCGCGTCGTCCCGTACGCACATCACACAGCCCACCGGACGGCCGTCCAGCTCCGCGATCCACACCCGCTCCAGGTGGGGGTCGTGATCCTCCGCGAAGTCGGCGACGATACGTGCCACCAGGCCCTCGTAGTCGGCGTTCCAGCCGTACTCGGCGGCGTACAGCGCGGCGTTGCGCTGCACGATCCAGCCGAGGTCGCCGGGGCCGGGGTCGCGCAGGACGACGTCCTCGGCGCGGGGTGGGCGGGCGGTGGAGAGGATCGTACGGACCGTCCGCATCGCCTCGGTCAGACGGGGGCGGTCGGCGGGCGGGACGGTGGACAGCAGTGCGCCGACGGATTCGTCCGCCCGCTCGGCGAGCAGCGCGGCGGTCTCCCGGCCGCGGGCGGTGAGGGTGACGTTGCGGCGGCGCGGGTCGCGGCGGGAGGGGGTGCGCTCGATCAGGCCGTCCTGCTCGAACTTGTTGAGGATTCGGCTCAAGTAGCCCGCGTCCAGGGAGAGTTCGGTCCGGAGGTCGGCCGCGTCCGTACGGGGGGAGTGTGCGAGTTCGTACAGGACGCGGGACTCGGTGAGGGTGTACGGCGCGTAGAGGTGGCGGCTGTAGTCGAGGGCGCCGATCACGTTCGTGTAGAAGCGGTTGAAGGCGCGGATGTCCTGGACGGTCATGGTCGTCGACCCCCGGATAGTTGACTCAGTCAGAGATACCGTCGGGTCGAGCGTAGGACGCGGGGTGCCGTCAGTCCAGTCGCAGTAAAGAAACGCTTGCGTTTCGATCGAGGCTGTCGTAGGTTATCTGTACGAAACCGTTTCGTATCGACGGAAGAGATGGAACGCCGGCATGACGATCCTTCAGCTGAAGCCCCGGAGCACCGTCGTACGCGCGGCCGGACTGGTGGACGTACCCGCCGTGGTGCGCCTGCTCGCCCCGGCCGCGACCGCGTCCCGTCCGGCGCTTGCGGTGCCGGAAGGTCCCGCCGTGGACTGGGAGCAGGCGCAGCGCGCCATGCGTCTGATGCTGGCCCACTACGCTCTCGAAGAGGGCGAGGTGTGGGTGGCCGAGCGCGCGGACGGCCGGCTCCTCGCGGCCGCCGTGTGGCTGCCGCCCGGCGCCGGGACCGAGCCTCACCACACCCGCTTCGGCAGCCTCCTCGCCCGTGAACTCGACACCTGCGTTCCGAAAGAGCCGGTCCTGCCGGCGGCACCGGCACTGCAGGCGGCGGGCCTCGACGGGCCGTACTGGACGGTGGTCGCGGTCTGCGCGCCGGACGACACCGAGGCCTGGGACCGCAGCGTGGTCGCCGAGTTGCTGGCCCCGGGCCTGCGCGCCGTCGACGGCGAGGGCGTCGGCGCCGTCGCGGCCACGATCTCCCCACGCCACATGGACCAGTTGCGCCCCCTCGGATTCCGCCACCCTCGCGCGGCCCGTCTCGCACCAGGGGTCGGAGTATGGCTGGCACCCCGCGACCCGATCAGCCGCTTGGCCGCCTGACACCAGACGCTCCGCTGGTCACGCCGTACGGAAACCCAGCGCTCCGCGCAGCCGGTCACCCGCGGAGACGCCGCATCCTGCGGAGCCGGTCACCTGCGGAGACGCCGCACCCTCGGAGCTTGCCGTTCGGAAACCCAGCGCTCCGCGAAGCCGGTCACCCGCGGAGACGCCGCATCCTGCGGAGCCGGTCACCTGCGGAGACGCCGCACCCTCGGAGCTTGCCGTTCGGAAACCCAGCGCTCCGCGAAGCCGGTCACCCGCGAAGGCGCCGCACCCTCCGCAGCCGGTCACCCGTGGAGACGCCGCACCCCCGGAGCTTGCCGGTTCGGATACCCGGCCCCCAGCGCCGCCGGTCACCCGCGAAGGCGCCGCACCCTCAGCCTCGCGGGAAACCCTGCCCTCCGCGCAGCCGGTCACCCCCGGGATGCGCCGCATCCCGGAGCTTGCCGTTCGGAAACCTGCCCCAGTGCAGCCCGTCACCCCCGAAGCCGCCGCCCCTCAGCCCCGCGGCACCCCAGAAGACCCCCGCACCATCAGCTCCCCCCGAACCGTCGCGATCCCCCCGGGCGGCGGCTCCTCGCGCCCCATGGCGATGCGGCCCGCCCGCGCCCCGGCCTCCGCGAGCGGCAGTCGGACCGTCGTCAGCGCAGGCACCGCGTCGATGCTGAACGGCAGGTCGTCGAAGCCGGCGACGGAGACGTCGTCCGGGATGCGTAGGCCGGAGTCGCGGAGGGCCGCGCACGCGCCCAGTGCGACGGAGTCGTTGGCGGCGACCACGGCTGTCAGTGACGGGTCCCGGCGGAGCAGTTCCAGCGTCGCCTCGTAGCCCGACCGGCGGTCGTAGCGGCCGTGCACCGTCCAGCGAGGGTCCTCCTCGATGCCGTGCGCGGCCAGCGCCTCGCGGTGGCCCTCGAGACGGTGCCGGGTCGTCGTGCGTTCCTCGGGTCCCGCGATGTAGCCCAGCCGCCGGTGTCCGAGGCCGATGAGGTGCTCGGTGAGTTCGCGTCCGCCGCCGCGGTTGTCGAAGGTCAGCGCGATCGCCTCGGTGTCCGGCGCCGGCGGCCGGCCGCACAGGACGACCCGCGTCCCCGCGTCGCCCAGCCTCCGCAGCTTCGCGGCCACCGCCGCCGCGTGCGGCTGGTTCTCCATGGCACCGCCGGTCAGCACCACGGCCGCCGCCCGCTGCCGCTGCAGCAGGGTCAGGTACGTCAGCTCGCGCTCCGGTGAACCCCCCGTGTTGCAGACGACGGCGAGCCGCTCACCCCCGGCGCGCCCCCCCGGCCCCCCGATCTCCGACTGGATCGCGCCCGCCATGATCCCGAAGAAGGGGTCGGCGATGTCGTTGACGAGAATCCCCACCAGGTCAGACGTCGCCGCCGCGAGCGCGCTCGCCGGGCCGTTCAGCACATAGTCCAGCTCGTCCACGGCCCGCAGCACCCGCTCACGGGTGGAGGCTGCCACGGGATAGTTCCCGTTCAGCACGCGCGACACCGTCGCGGGCGAGACCTGCGCGCGGGCCGCCACGTCCGCCAGGGTCACCGTCATCTCGTCGTCCTCCGGTCGCGCATCTCGTCGTACCTCTTCGCACTCGTCAGGCTTCGGCATACGTCGTCGTAGACAGGCCGGTCGAGGCCACGGTTCCCCACATGCCGAGCAGACCTTAAGGCCATCGACCCCTGTTGTTCGCCCCCTCGAACAACTCGACCTCGTTACGGTCTTGTCCAGACCCCTGGTCAGAGGCTAGCTTCTCCCTATATAGAAAGCGCTTGCTGTACGGCTCACCTCGCTCGCCTGTGACGCGAGGGGCGTACGCGGCGCACCACCGCGTACAAGGCCCACGAAGGGAATGACGTGACACGCAAGACGGTGCGTATCGCCATGAACGGCGTGACCGGGCGCATGGGTTACCGCCAGCACCTGGTCCGCTCGATCCTGGCCCTCCGTGAACAGGGCGGCCTCGACCTCGGCGACGGCACCGTGCTGTGGCCGGAGCCGATCCTGGTCGGCCGCCGTGAGCACGCGCTCAGGGCGCTCGCCGAGCAGCACGGCCTGGATCCGGAATCCATCTCGACCGACGTCGACACGGTCCTCGCCGACCCGACCGTCGACATCTACTTCGACGCCCAGGTGACCTCCGCCCGTGAGGAGGCGCTCAAGAAGGCCATCGCCGCGGGCAAGCACATCTACACCGAGAAGCCGACCGCCACCGGGCTGGAAGGCGCCCTGGAGTTGGCCAAACTCGCCGCCGACGCCGGCATCAAGCACGGTGTCGTCCAGGACAAGCTCTTCCTGCCCGGCCTGCTCAAGCTGAAGCGGCTCATCGACGGCGGCTTCTTCGGCCGGATCCTCTCCATCCGCGGCGAGTTCGGCTACTGGGTCTTCGAGGGCGACTGGCAGGCGGCCCAGCGCCCCTCCTGGAACTACCGTGCGGAGGACGGCGGCGGCATCGTCGTCGACATGTTCCCGCACTGGGAGTACGTCCTGCACGAGCTGTTCGGCCGCGTGAAGTCCGTCCAGGCCATCGCCACCACCCACATCCCGCAGCGCTGGGACGAGAACGACAAGCCCTACGATGCCACCGCCGACGACGCCGCCTACGGCATCTTCGAGCTGGACGGCGGCGCGATCGCCCAGATCAACTCCTCGTGGGCCGTCCGCGTCAACCGCGACGAGCTGGTGGAGTTCCAGGTCGACGGCACGGAGGGCTCGGCGGTCGCCGGTCTGCGCAACTGCCGCGTCCAGCACCGGTCCGCCACCCCCAAGCCCGTGTGGAACCCGGACATCCCCGCCACCGAGGTCTTCCGCGACCAGTGGCAGGAGGTCCCCGACAACGCCGAGTTCGACAACGGCTTCAAGGCCCAGTGGGAGCTCTTCCTCAGGCACGTCTACGCCGACGCCCCCTACCACTGGGACCTCCTCGCCGGCGCCCGCGGCGTCCAGCTCGCCGAACTGGGCCTGAAGTCCTCGGCCGAGGGCGTCCGTCTCGACGTACCGGAGATCTCGCTGTGACCATCCGACTCCCGGACGCCGAAGGCGGGTTGAGGGCGTACGAGCCCCGCCCCGAACCCCTCGCCGTCAACCCCGGCGCCCCCTTCACCTCTCGTACGGTCTTCTCGGCGGCCCATGTCGTCGCCGACCCGTTCGCCGACGTCACCCCCGACTCGCCCGCCGCCGTCGACTGGGACGCCACCCTCGCCTTCCGCCGCCACCTCTGGTCCCACGGGCTCGGTGTCGCCGAGGCGATGGACACCGCCCAGCGGGGGATGGGGCTGGGCTGGGCGGAGGCGGAGGAGCTGATCCGACGCAGCGCCGCCGAGGCGAAGGCGGTCGGCGGCCTCATCGCCTGCGGCGTGGGCACCGACCAGCTCCCTGTCACCGAGATCGGCTACCCGTACAACCTGGACGAGATCCGGACCGCGTACGAGGAGCAACTCGCGGTCGTCGAGGAGGCCGGCGCGCAGGCCATCCTGATGGCCTCCCGGGCCATGGCCGCCGTCGCCAAGAGCCGCGAGGACTACCTGGAGGTCTACGGGCACCTGCTGCGTCAGGCCGCCGAGCCGGTGATCCTGCACTGGCTCGGCCCGATGTTCGACCCGGCCCTGGAGGGCTACTGGGGCTCGACCGATCTGGACGCGGCGACGGCCACCTTCCTGGAGGTCATCGCCGCTCACCCCGACAAGGTCGACGGCGTCAAGATCTCCCTGCTGGACGCCGAGCGCGAGATCGACGTGCGCCGCAAGCTTCCCGACGGCGTCCGCTGCTACACCGGCGACGACTTCAACTACCCCGAGCTGATCGCGGGCGACGAGCAGGGCTTCAGCCACGCCCTGCTCGGCATCTTCGACCCGCTGGGGCCGCTGGCGGCAGAGGCGGTGCGGGCGCTGGACACCGGGGACGCGGCCGGCTTCCGGGCGCTGCTCGACCCCACCGTCGAGCTGTCCCGCCATCTCTTCCAGACCCCGACCCGCTTCTACAAGACGGGCGTGGTCTTCCTGGCCTGGCTCGCGGGCCACCAGTCCCACTTCACGATGGTCGGCGGCCTGCAGTCGGCCCGCTCCCTCCCGCACTTCGCCCGCGCCTACGAACTCGCCGACCAACTGGGCCTGTTCCCCGACCCGAAGCTGGCTCAGGAGCGGATGAAGAACCTGCTGAGCCTGTACGGAGTGAACCAGTGACCGGCCTCGAACGCTTCAGCATCAACCAGATGACGGTGAAGCAGCTGAGCCTGCCCGAACTGGCCGACGCCTGCGGCCGGTTGGGCATCCGCAACGTCGGCCTGTGGCGCGAGCCGGTCCAGTCGTACGGCCTGGAGGCGACCGCCAAGCTGGTCCGTGAGGCGGGCCTGACGGTGACGACCCTGTGCCGCGGCGGCTTCTTCACGGCGATCGACCCGGGGGAGCGGGCCGAGGCCCTCGACGACAACCGCCGTGCGATCGACGAGGCGGCCACGCTCGGCACGGACACGCTGGTCCTGGTCTCCGGCGGCCTTCCGGCCGGTTCGAAGGACCTGCACGGCGCGCGGGAGCGGATCGCCGACGCGCTGGGCGAGTTGGGGCCGTATGCCGAATCCCACGGCGTACGGCTGGCTATCGAGCCGCTGCACCCGATGTACGCGGCGGACCGCTGCGTGGTCTCCACCCTCACCCAGGCCCTCGACCTCGCGGAACGCTTCCCCGCGCAGCAGGTCGGCGTCACGGTGGACACGTACCACATCTGGTGGGACGACAACGCGCCCGCGCAGATCGCCCGCGCGGGCGCCGGCGGCCGTATCCACACCTTCCAACTGGCTGACTGGACCACCCCGTTGCCGGAGGGCGTGCTCAACGGCCGCGGTCAGATCGGGGACGGTGCGATCGACATGCGGGAGTGGCAGGGGTACGTCGAGGCGGCCGGGTACACCGGGCCCATCGAGGTCGAGCTGTTCAACGACGCGCTGTGGGCCCGGGACGGGCGGGAGGTGCTGGCGGAGACGGCGGCGCGGTTCGTGGCGCACACGGCCGGGTGACAGGCGGGCGCTGTGTACGGTGCTCACTGCCGCGCCGACTCCGGCAGTGAGCGACCGTACCCCCGTACCCCCGTACCCCCGTGACCCGTGCTTCCCCCGCGGTGCGACGGGTTCTCCCCCGGGGCAACAGGATGTCAAAGCGGAGCGCCCGGATCCTTGGCCGGACGTGCACGAATCTTGGCGATTCCTGCACGCTTCTGTGCGATGAGCGGCGGGTCGGTCAGGTGTGGTGGCGGTAGTCCCGGGGCGCCATTCCGTACTCCCGCCTAAAGACCCGGCTGAACGCCGCCGGGTCGGTGAAGCCCCAACGGGCCGCCACCGTCTGGATGGAGCGGGCGCGCAGGCGGGGATCGGCGAGGTCGCGGCGGCAGCGTTCCAGGCGGCGGTGGCGGATCCAGGCGGCCGGCGTCGCGCCCTCCTCGGCGAACAGCTGGTGGAGGTGGCGCACCGAGATGCCGTGGGCTGCCGCGACGCCCGCCGGGGAGAGCGAGGGATCGCCGAGGTTCTGGTCGATGAAGTCCCGGATCCGGGTGTGCAGGGCGCGGCGGCGGGCCTCGGGCGTCAGCGCGTCCTCGGCGTCCAGACAGTCGCCGAACACGGACGCGAGCAGATCCGTGGTCACCGAGGCGAGCGTCGGCACATCGGCCTCGGTGAACTCGTCGGCGCGGGCCGCGATGTCGGCCAGCCAGCGGAACAGCACCCCGCCCAGGCCCCGGTCCAGCGGAATCGGCTGGGCCAGCAGCCGCCGTACCGTCCGCGGCGGCAGCGGCAGCACCGCGCGCGGCATCGCGACGAGCACCGTCGACGCGGTCTGAGACGACATGCAGTGCCAGGACTCGTACGGCAGGCTGCTGTCGATGAGCAGCAGGTCCCCGGCGTGGAAGGCCCGTTCGTGCCCGTCCTGTGCGACGACTCCCTTGCCGTGGAGCTGGCAGTTGAACAGGTAGACCTCGGGATCGAAGCGCCGGATGAGCCGGGTCGTGCGGACGGACACCAGATGCTCGAAGGCCACCGAGGAGATCCGCACATCACCGAGCGGCAGCGAGCGCAGCGTGGCGCGGAAGTCGTCCCGGCAGTCGGTGCGCAGCAGATGGGGCATGTACGTGCGCGCGCTGATGTCCTGCCACAGGTCGAAGCGCTCAGCGGCAGGCACCACCTCGGTCGTGAGCTCCTGCATCAGCATCGGCGTGCACCCCCACCCGCACCGCACGGGAACCTCTGGGCCATCGTCCTTCGGGCCATCGTAGGGACCCGGCCCGCGGACGGTCCGAAAAATTGTGGAGAGACCGTGCAACCCTTCCGGCAGTCCGCGGGTCGTACTTGGCATCAGGACTTCTGGGGGGAGATCTGGGGGGATCGCGGGGGTTCTGATGCGGAGGGGAAACCATGAGGGGGCCCGGTCGATGACCGGGCCCCTTCAATTCTGTTTCCTCTTCAATTCTGTCTCCTCTTCACACGGCGTCCACCTCAGCCGCCGTGGGAAACGACTCCTGCGCGCCCGGCTTCGTGACGGCCGCCGCCCCGACGCGGGCCGCGTACGCCGCCGCCTCGACCAGGGACGCGCCCGCGCTCAGCTTCCAGGCCAGCGCGCCGGTGAACGCGTCGCCCGCGCCCGTCGTGTCCACGGCGTTCACCTTCACGGACGGGACCCGGGTGACACCCTCCTTGGAGGCCACCAGCGCACCGTCCGCGCCCAGGGTCACAACGACCGACCGCGGGCCCTTCGCGAGCAGGATCCGCGCCCAGTCCTCGGGGGAATCCCCTACGGCGGCCTCGCCCAGGATCACCTTCGCCTCGTGCTCGTTCACGATCAACGGATCACAGGCGGCGAGGAGTTCGGACGGCAGGGGGCGCGGCGGGGACGGGTTCAGTACGAAGCGGCTGCCGTCCACGACGTTCCTCGCCACCTCCACGACCGTCTCCAGCGGGATCTCCAGCTGCGCCGAGACCACCCGGGACGCCTGGAAGAGGCTGGCCGCGATCCGTACGTCCGGTGGTGTCAGACGGGCGTTGGCGCCCGGCGAGACCACGATGCTGTTGTCCCCGGACGGGTCCACGGTGATCAGCGCCACCCCGGTCGGCGCCCCGCCGACCAGGACGCCCACCGTGTCGACGCCGGCCGCCCGCTGCGAGTCGAGCAGTAGCCGGCCGTGGTCGTCGTCGCCGACCCGGGCCAGCAGCACCGTGCGGGCCCCGAGCCGGGCGGCCGCGACCGCCTGGTTGGCGCCCTTGCCGCCGGGGTGGACGGTCAGGTCGGAGCCGAGCACCGTCTCCCCGGCGGCGGGCCTCCGTTCGACGCCGATCACCAGGTCGGCGTTGGCGGACCCCACGACCAGGAGGTCGTAGTCGTACATGGAATGTCTCCCCGGTTCGCCCAGCACCACATCATCTCGAACATGGTCGCTCGCATCGTAGGGAGTCCCCGAGGCCGCGGGGCTCGTCACCGCGGTCTGTCGGTGCCTGCCGGTACCGTCGGATCATGGCCAGTCAGGCGAGTTCTACGGGCGAGCGGCATCTCGCCGTACTTGAAGGCGTCCTGGAGCGGATCACGTATGCCAACGAGGAGAACGGCTACACGGTCGCCCGGGTCGACACCGGCCGCGGCGGCGGGGATCTGCTGACCGTCGTCGGTGCGCTGCTCGGGGCCCAGGTCGGGGAGTCGCTGCGGCTGGAGGGCCGCTGGGGCTCGCATCCGCAGTACGGCAAGCAGTTCACCGTCGAGAACTACACGACGGTCCTCCCGGCCACCGTCCAGGGCATCCGCCGCTATCTCGGCTCCGGTCTTGTCAAGGGCATCGGGCCGGTCTTCGCCGACCGGATCACCCAGCACTTCGGCCTGGACACCCTGCAGATCATCGAGGAGGAGCCCAAGCGGCTCATCGAGGTCCCCGGGCTCGGTCCCAAGCGGACCAAGAAGATCGCCGACGCCTGGGAGGAGCAGAAGGCGATCAAGGAGGTCATGCTCTTTCTGCAGACGGTGGAGGTGTCCACGTCCATCGCCGTCCGCATCTACAAGAAGTACGGCGACGCCTCGATCTCCGTGGTGAAGAACCAGCCCTATCGCCTCGCCTCCGACGTCTGGGGCATCGGCTTCCTCACCGCCGACAAGATCGCCCAGTCCGTCGGCATTCCGCACGACAGCCCGGAGCGGGTCAAGGCGGGCCTGCAGTACGCGCTGTCGCAGGGCACCGACCAGGGCAACTGCTACCTCCCCGAGGAGCAGCTGATCGCCGACGCGGTGAAGCTGCTGCAGGTCGACACCGGCCTGGTCATCGAGTGCCTGGCCGAGCTGGCCCAGCCGGACGAGGAATCCGGCGAGCCCGGCGTCGTACGGGAGAAGGTGCCGGGCTCGGACGGTGGAGCCGTCACCGCCGTGTACCTCGTCCCCTTCCACCGCGCCGAACTCTCCCTCGCCGCCCAACTGTTGCGCCTCCTGCGCACCGACGAAGACCGGATGCCCGGCTTCCATGACGTGGCCTGGGACAAGGCGCTCGGCTGGCTGAAGGGGCGTACGGGCGCCGAGCTCGCCCCCGAGCAGGAGGCCGCCGTCAAGCTGGCACTGACGAAGAAGGTCGCGGTGCTCACCGGCGGGCCCGGCTGCGGCAAGTCCTTCACGGTCCGCTCGATCGTCGAACTGGCCCGCGCCAAGAAGGCGAAGGTCGTCCTCGCCGCTCCCACCGGCCGCGCCGCCAAACGCCTCGCCGAACTCACCGGCGCCGAGGCCTCCACCGTCCACCGCCTGCTGGAGCTGAAGCCCGGCGGGGACGCCGCTTACGACAAGGACCGGCCGCTGGACGCCGACCTGGTGGTCGTGGACGAGGCCTCCATGCTGGACCTCCTGCTCGCCAACAAGCTGGTGAAGGCGGTGCCTCCGGGGGCTCACCTGCTGTTCGTCGGGGACGTCGACCAACTGCCCAGCGTCGGCGCCGGCGAGGTGCTGCGCGATCTGCTGGCCGAGGGCAGCCCGATCCCCGCCGTCCGCCTCACGCGCGTGTTCCGCCAGGCCCAGCAGTCGGGCGTGGTGACGAACGCGCACCGGATCAACTCCGGTCAGCACCCGGTCACCGACGGCATGAAGGACTTCTTCCTCTTCGTCGAGGACGACACGGAGGAGGCCGGCCGGCTCACGGTGGACGTGGCGGCACGGCGTATTCCGGCCAAGTTCGGGCTCGACCCACGCCGCGACGTCCAGGTGCTCGCCCCCATGCACCGGGGGCCCGCGGGCGCCGGCAACCTCAACGGCCTGCTCCAGCAGGCGATCACCCCCGGCCGCCCCGACCTGTCGGAGAGGCGGTTCGGCGGCCGTGTCTTCCGGGTCGGCGACAAGGTCACGCAGATTCGCAACAATTACGAGAAGGGCAAGAACGGGGTCTTCAACGGCACCGTGGGCGTGGTCACCGCGCTCGACCCGGTCGACCAGCGCCTGACGGTCCTGACGGACGAGGACGAGGAGGTGCCGTACGAATTCGACGAGCTGGACGAACTTGCCCATGCCTACGCGGTGACGATTCACCGCTCGCAGGGGAGTGAATATCCGGCGGTGGTGATCCCCGTCACCACCGGGGCGTGGATGATGCTCCAGCGGAATCTGCTGTACACCGCGGTGACCCGGGCCAAGCAGCTGGTCGTCCTCGTCGGTTCACGCAAGGCGATCGGACAGGCGGTGCGCACGGTGTCGGCGGGACGCCGCTGCACGGCACTCGACTTCAGGCTCTCGCCGCGGCCTCTGAGCGGCTGACGAGAGGCCTGATGGGGGTCGCAGCAAAAATGATCGATCAAATGAGTCGTTTGGGTCACACAGCACTAGCAGACGGGGAACAAGAAGGGGCAGGATGAACAGTTGGCGGCACTCAGTGCCGCCAATAGGCCCAATGATCGACCCCGAGTGCACTCACCTGCGCCAAATGGGGGATGGTAGAGACAGTCAGGGCAACCTCGAAGATGAGGCACAACGTCGGTGAGGGAAGACGTGAGCGACAACTCTGTAGTACTGCGGTACGGCGACGGCGAGTACACCTACCCGGTGATCGACAGCACCGTCGGTGACAAGGGCTTCGACATCGGCAAGCTCCGCGCCCAGACCGGTCTGGTGACGCTGGACAGCGGGTACGGCAACACCGCCGCGTACAAATCCGCCATTACCTATCTGGACGGCGAATCGGGCATTCTGCGGTACCGCGGCTACCCGATCGAGCAGCTGGCCGAGCGCTCCACCTTCCTGGAGGTCGCCTATCTGCTGATCAACGGCGAGCTGCCGACCGTCGACCAGCTCACCGCGTTCAAGAACGACATCACGCAGCACACCCTGCTGCACGAGGACGTCAAGAACTTCTACAAGGGCTTCCCGCGCGACGCCCACCCGATGGCGATGCTGTCGTCGGTCGTCTCGGCGCTGTCGACCTTCTACCAGGACAGCCACAACCCGTTCGACGAGACGCAGCGCAACCTCTCCACGATCCGTCTGCTCGCCAAGCTCCCGACGATCGCGGCGTACGCGTACAAGAAGTCGATCGGCCACCCCTTCGTCTACCCGCGCAACGACCTCGGGTACGTCGAGAACTTCCTGCGCATGACCTTCTCGGTGCCTGCTCAGGAGTACGACCTGGACCCGGTCGTGGTCGCCGCCCTCGACAAGCTGCTGATCCTGCACGCGGACCACGAGCAGAACTGCTCGACCTCCACGGTGCGTCTGGTCGGCTCCTCGCAGGCGAACATGTTCGCCTCGATCTCCGCCGGCATCTCCGCGCTGTGGGGTCCGCTGCACGGCGGTGCCAACCAGTCCGTCCTGGAGATGCTCGAGGGCATCCAGGCCTCGGGTGGCGACGTCGACTCCTTCATCCGCAAGGTGAAGAACAAGGAGGACGGCGTCCGGCTGATGGGCTTCGGCCACCGGGTCTACAAGAACTTCGACCCGCGCGCGAAGATCATCAAGGCGGCGGCGCACGATGTCCTGTCGGCCCTCGGCAAGTCCGACGAGCTGCTGGACATCGCGCTGAAGCTGGAGGAGCACGCGCTCTCCGACGACTACTTCGTCTCGCGCAGCCTCTACCCGAACGTCGACTTCTACACCGGCCTGATCTACCGCGCCATGGGCTTCCCGACCGAGATGTTCACGGTCCTCTTCGCCCTCGGCCGCCTCCCGGGCTGGATCGCCCAGTGGCACGAAATGATCAAGGAACCCGGCTCCCGAATCGGCCGCCCGCGCCAGATCTACACGGGCGTGGTCGAACGCGACTTCGTACCGGTCGAGGCGCGTTAGTTCTTGCCTGCCGGCACGCTGGCCGTTCACTGCAACAGGCCCGGCGAGTGAGCCGAAGGGGCGCGTCGGTGTCGAGAGGTCGAGCGCGCGGAGGCGCGAAGCGCTGAGCACGGTCGACCTCTCGACACCGACTTTGGCGCCCCGGAGGCGAACCGAGCCCCAAAAAAGAAGGAAGGCGCCCTGCGCCGGTCCCCCCACGGGCCGACGATCAGGGCGCCTTCCCATGTCCCGGTGCGGATTCCCCCCACGGGATCCGGCCGGGCGTCTGTGAGAAACCAGCGCCTGAAATCGCTGTCGAGCAAACTGCCGAGGCAGCCTTTGAGTAAAACGAGCGAACTCGTCGTACTCCTTGGGGTGTGCGGTCTGCCGGGACAGCGCACGATCGGGAGGGCCGCTCAAAGCTTCCCGTCTGTACGTGCCCCGGCAACGCAGCTCCGAGGAAGTCCCCCAAGACATCCTCAGATGTCAGTCGGCGCCCCCCAAGACGCTTCCCGACATCGTCAACTTAGACCTTCGAACCCCTTCGATGGTTACCTTCACATCACTGTGATCTGCGTCTCTTGCATATGTCCGTTAGATGCGCAAGAGCCCCGATTCGGTGATCGGGGCCCTATCGTAAGGAAGATGCGCGAGCCTTGTGAAGAGCTTATGTGAGGCTCGTCGCGGACTCCAGAGGGTCTCTCACCTCTACTTGCGCGTAACCAGCGGTAACTTCAGCGGAACGTCCGCAGCCGAAGGCTGTTCGTCACCACGAACACGGACGAGAAGGCCATCGCCGCCCCGGCGATCATCGGGTTCAGCAGCCCCGCCGCGGCCAGCGGCAGCGCGGCCACGTTGTACCCGAACGCCCACACAAGATTTCCCCTGATCGTGGACAGCGTCTTCCGGGACAGCCGGATCGCGTCCGCGGCCACCCGCAGATCCCCGCGCACCAGCGTCAGATCGCTCGCCTCGATCGCCGCGTCCGTCCCCGTGCCCATCGCCAGCCCGAGATCGGCGGTGGCAAGCGCCGCCGCGTCGTTGACGCCGTCACCGACCATGGCGACCGTACGTCCCTCGCGCCGCAGCCGCCGTACGACCTCGACCTTGTCCTCGGGCAGCACCTCGGCGATCACCTCGTCGATCCCGACGGCCCGCGCGACCGCCTGAGCGACCGCCCGGTTGTCGCCGGTCAGCAGCACCGGCGTCAGCCCCAGCGCGCGCAGCTCGCGCACCGCCTGAGCGCTGGTCTCCTTGACGGCGTCCGCGACAGCGACGACACCGCGTGCCACGCCGTCCCAGCCGACGACGACGGCCGTACGACCGCTGCTCTCGGCCTCGTCCTTCGCCCGGGCCAGCTCCTCGGGGAGAGCGTCATAGAGGCGCCCCACGGCCACCTCACGGCCCTCCACGCGCCCTCGCACACCCCTCCCGGGTACGTTCTCGAATCCCTCGGCCGACGGCAGCGGTCCGACGCGCTCCTCGGCGCCCACGGCGACCGCGCGGGCGACGGGATGCTCGGAGGCGTGTTCCAGGGCGCCGGCGAGACGCAGCAGCTCCCGCTCGTCGACGCCTTCGGCGACGTACACCTTCTGGAGGGTCATCCGGCCGGTGGTGACCGTTCCGGTCTTGTCCAGGACGACCGTGTCCACGCGGCGGGTGGACTCCAGGACCTCGGGGCCCTTGATGATGATGCCGAGCTGGGCGCCGCGGCCGGTGCCGACCATGAGGGCGGTCGGGGTGGCCAGGCCCAGCGCGCACGGGCAGGCGATGATCAGGACCGCGACGGCCGCGGTGAACGCGGCGACGGTGTCGCCGGTTAGGCCGAGCCAGGCGCCGAACGTGGCGACCGCGATGAGGATGACGACCGGTACGAAGACCCCGGAGATCCGGTCGGCGAGCCGCTGCACCTCGGCCTTGCCGTTCTGCGCGTCCTCCACCAGCCGCGCCATCTGGGCGAGTCGGGTGCCGGCGCCGACCCGGACGGCCTCGACGACCAGCCGCCCGCCCGCGTTGACCGTGGCGCCCGTGACCGCGTCCCCGACCGTCACATCCACCGGCACGGACTCGCCGGTCAGCATGGAGGCGTCGACGGCGGAGGAGCCCTCCACCACCGTCCCGTCGGTGGCGACCTTCTCGCCGGGCCGTACGACGAACCGGTCACCGACCGCCAGCCTCGCCACCGGAATCCGCACTTCCCGCCCGTCACGGAGTACGGCGACATCCTTCGCGCCCATCTCCATGAGCGCCCGCAGAGCGGCACCCGCGCGGCGCTTGGAGCGGGCCTCCAGATAGCGGCCCAGCAGGATGAACGCGACGACTCCGGAGGCCACTTCGAGGTAGATCGTCGACGCGCCGTCCATGCCGCCGACGGTCAGCCGGAAGCTGTCCCGCATGCCCGGCATGCCCGCGTCGCCGAAGAACAGCGCCCACAGGGACCAGCCGAACGCGGCCAGCGTGCCGAGCGACACCAGCGTGTCCATGGTGGCGGCGCCGTGCCTGAGGTTCGTCCAGGCGGCCTTGTGGAAGGGCCAGCCGCCCCAGACGACGGCGGGCGCGGCGAGGGTGAGCGCCAGCCACTGCCAGTAGTCGAACTGGAGGGGCGGGACCATCGACAGCAGAATGACCGGGATCGCGAGCAGCACGGAGACGGTGAAGCGGTGCCGGTAGGACGTGAGTTCGGGGTCCTCGGGCGGCGTCGCCTCGATGACGGGTGCCGGTTCCTCGGCCGTATAGCCGGTCTTGACGACCGTGGCGATCAGGTCGGCGACCTGGAGGCCGGCGGGGTAGCTGACCTTGGCCTTCTCCGTCGCGAAGTTCACCGTGGCCGTGACGCCGTCCATGCGGTTGAGCTTCTTCTCGACGCGGGCCGCGCAGGCGGCGCAGGTCATCCCGCCGATGCGTAGCTCGACCTCGGAGGTGGCGGCTATCGACGCGGGAGCGGTGGATTTGGTGGTGACGGTGACGCCGGTCATGTGCGCTCTCGGGGTGTCTCAGACCGTGCCGACGAGCTCGAAACCGGCCTCGTCGACGGCGGCGCGCACGGCCTCTGCGTCCAACGCGGCCTCCGAGGTGACGGTGACCTCGCCGGTCGAGGCGACGGCCTTCACCGAGCTGACGCCGGGGAGTTCGGAGATCTCGCCGGAGACGGCGCCCTCGCAGTGTCCGCAGCTCATCCCGCTGACCTTGTACGTGGCGGTGACGCTCATGTCGTAACTCCTCGTGGAGGCATGTGGGGCTGAGGGGGCCCAGGGGAGAGCCCCATACCCACAGAGTGTACCCCTAGGGGGTATGGGTCCAAGAGGGGGACCGGTCGAGCCGGTCGCCGACCATCGGGTCCAGGTAGCGGATCAGGACGTTCTTCAATTCCTGGATGTACGCGTCGCGTTCGGCGCCCTCGTGGGCGAGTACCAGCTCCAGGCCGGCCATGTACATCCCCAGGACGACATGCGCGATGCGGGTGATGCCGGTGGCGGGGGTGTCCGGCAGGAGCGAGGCGAGCAGGCCCTCCACCCGGGAGAGCAGGGTCGCGTGCAGCGCGTCGTGGTCCTCGGCGATCCGGCCGGGGACGTCGGGGCCGTGCATCAGCGCGAAGAACACGGGGTGTTCGCAGTTGAAGGCGATGAAGCGGTCGACGGCCGCGCCGACGGCCTCCTCCAGCGGGGTCGCGGGGTCGACCGGCGCGAGCGCCTCGCCGTACGCCTCCCGCATCTCGCGCATGAGCCGGTCGCCCAGCTCGATCGCGATCGCTTCCTTGTTCGGGAAGAACTGGTACAGCGTGCCCGGCGAGACGCCCGCCTCGCGGGCGATGGCGTTGGCGCTGGCCGCCGTGTAGCCGGTCGTGCAGAAGACGTTGGCCGCGGCCTCCAGCAGCTGGGCGATGCGGCGCTCGCCGCGGGCCTGGCGCCGGCGCGGCTGGTCCTTCTTCTCCTGCTGCTCCTGGTTGTCGGGCACGCGGTTATCCCCAGCTCTCCGAACATCATTGACAAACACGAGTGACCGCTCGCATTCTTGAGTCGGAACGCGAGCGATGTCTCGTGTTTTCCAGTCTATGGTTTCCACGGTGAAGGGGACACCGCACCATGACCGAAGTCAACAGCCCACCTCGGGTCGGAGCCTGGACCCGCTTCGTCACCGCACGACCCCGGTTGTCGCTGCTCGCGGCCCTGGTGCTGACAGCCTTAGCCGTACTGGCCGGCAGCGGTGTGGCCGACCGGCTGGGGAGCGGCGGCTGGGAGGACCCGGCCGCCGAGTCGACCTACGCGACCAGGGCACTGGAGCGTGAATTCCCCGACTCCCAGCCCAACTTCCTGCTGCTCGTCGACGCGGGCCGCGCCTCGGTCGACGATCCGGCGGTCGCCGCCGAGGCCGAGCGTCTCGCCGAGCGGCTGGCAAGGGAGAAGGGCGTCATAGGTGTCGGCTCCTACTGGCAGGCCGAGCCCTCGGCGGCTGCCGCCCTGCGCGCCGAGGACGGACACGAGGCGCTGATCGCCGCCCGCCTCACCGGCGACGAGACGGCGATGGGCGAGACCCTGGACCGCATCGTGCCCTCGTTCCGCGGCACGCACGGCCCGGTGGAGGTGAAGGTCGGCGGCATGGTCGCCGTGCGGCACGAGATGCAGGCGATCATCCAGGAGGACCTGACCCGCGCCGAGGTGATCGCCCTGCCGGTGACCCTCGTCCTGCTGGTGATGGTCTTCGGCAGCGCGGTCGCGGCCCTGCTGCCGCTCGGCATCGGCATCGTCGCGATCCTGGGGACGAACGCGATCCTGCGCGGCCTCACCGAGTTCACCGACGTCTCCATCTTCGCGATCAACCTGACCACGGCCCTGGGCCTGGGACTGGCCGTCGACTACGCCCTGTTCATCGTCCGCCGCTACCGCGAAGAACTCTCCACGGGAGCCGAGCCGTTGACGGCGGTCGGCACCACACTGCGCACGGCGGGCCGCACCGTCCTCTTCTCCGCCCTCACGGTCGCGGTGTCGCTGGCGGCGATGCTGCTCTTCCCGCAGTACTTCCTGCGGTCCTTCGCCTACGCCGGCATCGCCGTGGTGCTGCTGGCCGCGGCGGCGGCGCTGATCCTGCTCCCGGCGGCGCTGGTGCTGCTGGGCCACCGGGTGAACGCACTGGATCTGCGGAAGCTGTTCCGACGCGGGAGGCCGTCCAAGGCGACCGTCGCCCCCGACACCTCTGACGAAGAAGGTTCGGCCTGGGCGCGCACCGCGTCCCTCGTCATGCGTCGCGCCCCGTTCTTCGCCCTGGGCACCACCGCCGTGCTGGTCCTGCTGGGCCTGCCGTTCCTGGGCGTGAAGTTCGGCACGGCGGACGACCGCCAGCTGCCGGCCGACGCCGAGTCCCACGTCGTGCAGCAACACATCCGCGAAGGCTTCCCGGGCAGCCCCGGCGGCGGCCTGGAAGTGCTGGCCGAGGGAGGGGCGACCGAGGCGCAGTACGCCGCCTACAAACAGCGGATCGCCGCCCTCCCCGACGTGCTGCGGGTCGAGGGCCCGCTGGTGAAGGGCGACTCGGCCTACTTCACCGTGCAGCCCGAGGGCGAGCCGGTCGACGACCAGGCCCAGCGACTCGTCGGCGAACTACGGCAAACCGACGCCCCCTTCGACACCAAGGTGACCGGCACCGCGGCCGTCCTGGTCGACTCCAAGGACGCCATCGCCGAGCAACTGCCCTGGGCGGCGGCCTTCATCGCCATAGTCACCCTGCTCCTGGTCTTCCTCCTCACCGGCAGCGTGCTCATCCCCATCCAGGCGGTGGTACTCAACGCGCTCAGCCTGACGGCGATGTTCGGCGCGGTGGTCTGGGTCTTCCAGGACGGCCACCTCTCCGGCCTGCTCGGCTTCACCAGCCCCGGCTCCATCGAGACCACCCTCCCGGTCCTGATGTTCTGCGTGGCCTTCGGACTCTCCATGGACTACGGCGTGTTCCTGCTCTCCCGCATCAAGGAGGAGTACGACCACACAGGCGACCACGAGCAGGCAGTCCGGCACGGCCTGCAACGCACCGGCGGCCTGATCACCGCCGCCGCCGTCATCCTGGCCGTGGTGATGGTCGCCATAGGCACCTCCCGAGTAACCAACACCAAGATGCTCGGCCTGGGCATCGCCCTAGCGGTCCTCATGGACGCCATGATCATCCGCAGCCTCCTGGTCCCAGCGGTCATGCGCCTCACAGGCAGGGCGACGTGGTGGGCACCGGGTCCGTTGCGCCGCCTGCATCAGCGGTTCGGCTTGAGCGAGGGGGATGGGGCCGGAACGGCGCAGCCGGACGTAAGGGGGGCAGGGGAGGAGACGAGGGACAAGGTGACAGCCCAGGGTTGAGCAACGCCGTTTAAGGGGCGCGGGGAACTGCGCGACCAGCCACGATGGTGCAGCAGACGACAACCGACACATCGCGGCACCCACCCCGGAGGCCAAGGCACATGCGCGCAGTGATGTTCGAGCGGTACGGACAACCCCCCGAGGTCAGAGACGACGCCCCCGACCCCACCCCCGCCCCCCACGGAGTGACCGTAAGGGTCGAAGCAACCGGCCTCTGCCGCAGCGACTGGCACGGCTGGCAAGGCCACGACGAGGACATCACGCTCCCGCACGTCCCGGGCCATGAACTCGCCGGTGTCATCGAGGCGGTGGGCGACCGGGTGACCGCATGGCGGCCCGGCGACCGAGTGACCGTCCCCTTCGTGTGCGCCTGCGGCACCTGCGCATCCTGCGCGGCGGGCGACCAGCAGGTGTGCGAGCGCCAGACCCAGCCCGGCTTCACTCACTGGGGCTCGTTCGCCGAGTACGTCGCGCTGGACCACGCCGACGTCAACCTCGTCGCCGTGCCCGACGGCATGTCGTTCGCGACGGCGGCCTCGCTGGGCTGCCGGTTCGCGACGGCGTTCCGGGCGGTGGTGCAGCAGGGCAGGGTCGCGGCGGGGGAGTGGGTCGCGGTGCACGGCTGCGGGGGTGTGGGCCTGTCGGCGGTGATGATCGCGGCGGCGTCCGGGGCGAGGGTGATCGCCGTCGACGTATCCGCCGGGGCCCTGGACCTGGCAAGGAAGTTCGGGGCGGCGGAGTGCGTGGACGGGACGGGGACGCCGGACACGGCGGCGGCGGTCCGCGACCTCACGGGCGGCGGCGCCCACCTCTCCCTGGACGCCCTCGGCGCCCCCGCGACCTGCGCCGCCTCCGTGAACGGCCTGCGCCGCCGGGGCCGGCACGTCCAGGTAGGTCTGCTCCCGTCGCCCACGGGCACCACCCCGGTCCCGATGGCCCGAGCGATCGCCCTGGAACTGGAACTCCTCGGCAGCCACGGCATGGCGGCGCACACCTACCCGCCCATGCTGGAGCTGGTCCGGACCGGCGTCCTGCGCCCCGACCTCCTGGTCACCTCCACCATCACGCTGGACGCGACACCGTCGGCCCTCGCCGCGATGGGTACGGCACCGGGAGCGGGGGTGACGGTCATCGAGCCGTGGAGCTGAACGCGCCGCGCCTTCCGGGCAGGCGCGGGCCGTTCAGTCCTCTCTGCGGGCGCGGTTGCCCGGGCGGGAGGCGACCCACGCCCGGACGGTGTCCGCGTACCAGTAGGGTTTGCCGCCCTCCACATGGTCGGGTGGCGGCAGCAGCCCGTGCTTGCGGTAGGACCGCACGGTGTCCGGCTGCACCCGGATGTGCGCCGCGATCTCCTTGTAGGACCAAAGCCGTCGGTCGGTCATGAGGTGCACCTCCCTGCGCGCACCGCGGCGGCAGCCGGGAACGGCCGTCGGGGGTACCGGGCGCTGCGCTGGCGATCACAAAGCCTGTGTCCGGTGAACGACGCAGAGTGAGCGCGGGTCAGGGCCTGTGTACGGGGTGTGACGGATGACTCGCGAACATGGGACATGTGTGACACGAGAGGGGTATTTGTGACAGGAGGGTTGCTTGCCGCGAGCCGGTGGGGGCTGGTCGCGCAGTTCCCCGCGCCCCTAAGGACGTTGCAGTACAGCGCCCCGATAGGGGCGCGGGGAACTGCGCGAACAACCCCCACAACCCGCAGTCGCCCAATCCCGCAACCCGGCACACCAATAGGCGCCCCTACGCCCCGCAAGACCTCAAAAACGCCCGCGTCCGCACCGCAATAGGCAACGGCACATCCGCCGCACACGGATACATGTCCTGCTCCACGATCGCGAACAGATCCACATCCAGCCGCTGCGCAGCCTCCAGCACAGGCCCCAACGCCGGCACCCCGGAGGGCGGTTCGCACATCACACCCCGCGCCACCGCGGGCCCGAACGGCGTCCCCTCCGCCCGCACCTGCGCCAGGATCTCCGGATCCACCTGCTTGAGATGCAGATACCCGATCCGCGAACCGTACGTCTCGATGAGCTTGACGCTGTCCCCACCGCAGTACGCGTAGTGCCCGGTGTCCAGGCACAGCGACACCAGGTCGGAGTCGGTCGCGTCGAGGAAGCGGACGACGTTCTCCTCGGAGTCGATGTGCGTGTCGGCGTGCGGGTGGACGACGATCCGCAGGCCGTACTCCTCCCGCACCCGACGCCCCAGCCGCTCGGTCAGCGAGGCGAGGTTCCGCCACTGCTCGGCCGTCAGAGAACTCGGCTCCAGGACCTCACCGGTCTTGTCGTCCCGCCAGAAGGACGGGATGACGACCAGATGCTTCGCCCCCATGGCCTGCGCGAGCACCGCGTTGTCCGCGACATGCGCCCACGTCTTGTCCCACACGGCCTCACCGTGATGCAGCCCCGTGAAGACCGTCCCGGCCGACACCTTGAGGCCACGCCTCGCGGTCTCCTGGGTGAGCACGGCGGGGTCGGTCGGCAGATAGCCGTACGGGCCGAGCTCGATCCACTCGTAGCCGGACTGCGCGACCTCGTCCAGGAAGCGCTGCCAGGGAACCTGCTGCGGGTCATCGGGGAACCACACACCCCAGGAGTCGGGCGCCGACCCGACCCGGATGCGGGACAGTGAGGACTGTGGTGACAACGAAGTCATGGCCGCCAGCTTCCGGTCGCACGGCGGGGCCTGTCAAGGTCTGGTCCGAATGTCTGGACAAAACATTGACAGGGCTCGCCATCGGGGTCTAGAAAGCCGGAGAGAGCCGATACGAAGGGAACGCGATGGCGTACGACCTGATCACCATGGGGCGGATCGGCGTGGACCTCTATCCGCTGCAGACGGGTGTCCCGCTGCCGCAGGTGACGTCCTTCGGCAAGTTCCTCGGCGGCTCGGCGACGAACGTCGCGGTCGCCGCGGCCCGCCTCGGCCGCCGTACCGCCGTGATCACCCGTACCGGCGACGACCCGTTCGGCACCTACCTCCACGAGGCGTTGCGGGACTTCGGCGTCGACGACCGCTGGGTCACCCCGGTCGCCGGACTGCCCACCCCCGTCACCTTCTGCGAGGTCTTCCCGCCGGACGACTTCCCGCTGTACTTCTACCGCCGCCCCAAGGCCCCGGACCTGGAGATCGACGCCCATGAGCTCGACCTCGACGCGATCCGCGACGCGAGCGTCTTCTGGGTGACCGGCACGGGCCTGAGCGAGGAGCCGAGCCGTACGGCGACCCTCGCGGCCCTCGCCCACCGCGCCAAGGCCGGTACGACGGTCTTCGACCTCGACTGGCGCCCCATGTTCTGGGCCGACCCGGCCGAAGCCCGCCCCTTCTACACCGAGGCCCTGCGCCACACCACCGTCGCGGTCGGCAACCTCGACGAGGTGGAGGTAGCCACCGGCGTCCGCGAACCGCACGCAGCCGCCCGCGCCCTCCTGGACGCGGGCGTCGAACTGGCCGTCGTCAAGCAGGGCCCCAAGGGCGTCCTCGCCGTCAACAGCAAGGGCGAGAGCGCCGAAGTCCCGCCCCTTCCCGTGACCGTCCTCAACGGCCTCGGCGCCGGCGATGCCTTCGGCGGGTCCCTCTGCCACGGCCTCCTCGAAGGCTGGGACCTGGAGAAGATCATGCGGCACGCCAACGCCGCCGGTGCCATCGTCGCCTCCCGACTGGAGTGCTCGTCCGCCATGCCGACCCCCGCCGAAGTGGAAGCCGCCCTCACCGCGGGAGCCGTTCTGTGACCGTCGACATCGAGGCGCTGGTCCGCACCCGCAGCCGCCACCCCGAGGCGATCGCCGAAGCGGCCGCCCGCCGCATCCGCCGGCCGCTGATGAGCGACTCGGGCCGGCTGATGATCGTCGCCGCCGATCACCCCGCCCGCGGCGCGCTCAGCGTCGGCGACCGCAAGTTCGCCATGGCCAACCGCGCCGATCTGCTGGAACGCCTCTGCCTGGCCCTCGCCAGACCTGGCGTCGACGGCGTCCTCGCGACCGCCGACATCCTGGACGACCTGCTGCTGCTCGGCGCCCTGGACGGCAAGGTCGTCATGGGCTCGATGAACCGCGGCGGCCTCCAGGGCGCCTCCTTCGAACTCGACGACCGCTTCACCGGCCACCGCCCCGAGGACATCGAGCGCCTCGGTTTCGACGCGGGCAAGCTGCTCCTGCGGATCGACTTCGACGACCCGGGCTCCCTCACCACCCTGGAGTCCACGGCCCGCGCGATCGACGACATGGCGGCCCGCGGGCTCCCCGTGTTCGTCGAGCCGTTCATCAGCCGTCGGACGCCCGAGGGAAAGCTCCGCAACGATCTCTCCGCCGACGCCGTCACCAAGTCGATCGCCATCGCCTCCGGCCTGGGCGGCACCTCGGCGTACACCTGGCTGAAGGTCCCCGTCACCGACAACCCGGACGACATGGCCCGGGTCATGGAGACCTCCACCCTCCCGGCCGTGCTGCTGGGCGGCGATGTTGGGGACGATCAGGACGGCGCGTACGAGAAATGGCGCGGCGCCCTCCAACTGCCCACCGTCCAGGGCCTGGTGGTCGGCCGTTCGCTGCTGTATCCGGCGGACGGCGATGTGGCCGCCGCCGTGGACACCGCCGTAGGACTGCTGTGAGGGCCGCATGAGCAACGAGTTGTACGTCCCGAAGGGCGCCACCGCCGACCCGCACTACGCGCTCGACATCGACCCCAAGCTGGCCGGCTGGACCCACTCCAGTCTGCGGATCGTCGAGCTGGAGGCGGGTGGTTCGCACACCTTCACCACCGGTGACAGCGAGTGGATCGTGGTGCCGCTGAGCGGTGGCTGTACGGTGCAAGTGGAGGACGAGGTATTCCAACTCCTGGGCAGGGAGAGCGTGTTCGCGTCGGTCACCGACTTCGCGTACGCGCCCCGAGACGCCCGGGTACAGATCGCCTCCGGCGCGGGAGGCCGCTTCGCCCTGGCAGGAGCGAAGTGCGAGCGACGACTCCCCGCCCGCTACGGCCCCGCGCCGGAGGTTCCCGTCGAGCAGCGCGGCAGCGGCAACCGCACACGCCATGTGCGCAACTTCGCCTCCGCCGACGCGTTCGAATGCGACAAGCTCATCGCGGTCGAGGTGATCACACCCGGCGGCAACTGGTCCTCGTATCCGCCGCACAAGCACGATGAGAACCGGCCCGGCGAGGAAGCGGAGCTCGAGGAGATCTACTACTTCGAGATCGACGGCCCGAACGGCTTCGGCTATCAGCGCGTATTCCCCTCCCGTGAGGGCGGATCCGACGTCCTCGCGGAGGTCCGCTCCGGAGACGCCGTCCTCGTCCCCGACGGATGGCACGGCCCGTCGATCGCCCAGCCCGGCCACGACATGTACTACCTGAACGTCATGGCGGGGCCCGGCGAGACTCGGGAGTGGCGGATCTGCTTCCACCCGGACCACACGGAGGGTTACCGATGACCTCAACGACGAGGCTGACGGTCGCGCAGGCGCTGGTGCGCTTCCTGTCCGTCCAGTACACGGAGCGGGACGGCATACGGCACCGGCTCATCGACGCCACCTGGGGCATCTTCGGCCACGGCAACGTCGCCGGGCTCGGCCAGGCGCTGCTCGAGTACGCCGATGACATGCCGTACCACCAGGGCCGCAACGAGCAGTCCATGGTGCACGCGGCGATCGGTTACGCCCGCCAGTCCAACCGCCTGTCCACGCACGCGGTGACGACCTCCATCGGCCCGGGCGCGACCAACCTGGTCACGGGCGCCGCCCTCGCCACCATCAACCACCTTCCGGTGCTGCTCCTCCCCGGCGACATCTTCGCCACCCGCCCCGCCGACCCGGTCCTCCAGCAGCTCGAAGTGCCGTACGCGGGCGACATCTCGGTCAACGACAGCCTCCGCCCGGTGTCGAGGTACTTCGACCGGATCCACCGCCCCGAGGCCCTGATCCCGGCGGCCCTGCAGGCGATGCGCGTGCTCACCGACCCGGTGGAGACCGGCGCGGTGACCCTCGCGATGCCCCAGGACGTCCAGGCCGAGGCCTATGACTGGCCGGACGAGTTCTTCGCCGAGCGCACCTGGGTCGTACGACGGCCGGGCGCCGATCCGACCGAACTCGCCGAGGCCGTGAACGCGATCCGCGCCGCCCGGCGGCCCCTCGTCGTCGCGGGCGGCGGTGTCCACCACAGCCGTGCCGAGGAGGCGCTGGAGGAGTTCGCCCGCACCACCGGCATCCCGGTCGCCTCCACCCAGGCGGGCAAGGGCTCCCTGCGCTTCGACCACCCGCAGGACGTCGGCGCCGTCGGCCACACCGGCACCGCCACCGCCGACGAACTCGCCCGCACCGCCGACCTGGTGATCGGCGTCGGCACCCGCTACACCGACTTCACCACGGCCTCCGGCACCCTCTTCACCGGCGAGAACGTCCGCTTCCTCAACCTCAACATCGCCCCGTACGACGGCCACAAGCTCTCCGGTCTGCCGCTGATCGCGGACGCCCGCAGCGGCCTCCAGGAACTCACCCAGTCCCTGGGCATGCACGGCCACCGGGTCCCCGACGGGTACGTCACCGAGTACAGCGAGGACAAGGAGCGCTGGGAGCAGCGCGTCGACGCCTGCTTCGAGGCCGACGAGCCCGATGTCCGGCCGACGCAGCCGCAGGTCATCGGCGCGCTGGACGCCATCGTCGACGAGTCGGACATCATCATCAACGCGGCCGGCTCGCTCCCGGGCGACCTGCACAAGCTGTGGCGGGCGCGGTCGGCGGACCAGTACCACCTGGAGTACGGCTACTCCTGCATGGGCTACGAGATCCCGGCCGCGATCGGCGTGAAGCTGGCGGCGCCCGACCGTCCCGTATGGGCGCTGGTCGGCGACGGCACCTACCTGATGATGCCGACGGAGATCGTCACGGCCGTACAGGAGGGCGTCGCGATCAAGATGGTGCTCTTGCAGAACCACGGGTACGCGTCCATCGGCGGCCTGTCGGAGGAGACCGGCGCCGAGCGGTTCGGCACCGCCTACCGCTTCCGCGCCGGCGACGGGACGTTCTCCGGCGCCCCGCTGCCGGTGGATCTCGCCGCCAACGCGGCCAGCCTCGGCATGCGCGTGCTGCGCGCGAAGACCGTCGCCGACCTGCACGAGGCGCTCGCCGAGGCGCGCGCCGCCGACACTCCCACATGTGTCTACGTCGAGACCGAAACGGCATACACAGTGTCGGGCCCGCCTCCGGCGCAGGCCTGGTGGGATGTACCTGTGGCCGAGACCGCGACCCGTTCGTCGGCCGTGAAGGCCCGCGAGGAGTACGACCGGCACGTCAACGCCCGACGCCGCCATCTGTGAAGGAATGACTGGAGCTCCGCCATGACGAAGATCGTCAACCACTGGATCGGCGGCAAGACCGTCGACGGCGCGTCGGGTACGTACGGGCCGGTCACCGACCCTGCCACCGGCGCGGTCACCACGAAGGTCGCGTTCGCCTCGGTCGACGAGGTGGACGCGGCGGTGCAGGCCGCCAAGGAGGCCTACGTGACCTGGGGCCAGTCCTCGCTGGCCCAGCGCACCAACATCCTGTTCAAGTTCCGGGCGCTGCTCGACGCCAATCGGGACGCGATCGCCGAGCTGATCACCGCCGAGCACGGCAAGGTGCACTCCGACGCGCTCGGCGAGGTCGCGCGCGGCCTGGAGATCGTCGACCTGGCCTGCGGCATCAACGTGCAGCTGAAGGGCGAGCTGTCGACGCAGGTCGCCAGCCGCGTGGACGTCGCCTCCATCCGCCAGCCGCTGGGCGTCGTCGCGGGCATCACGCCGTTCAACTTCCCGGCGATGGTCCCGATGTGGATGTTCCCGATGGCCATCGCGTGCGGCAACACCTTCGTGCTGAAGCCGTCCGAGAAGGACCCGTCGGCGTCGATGAAGCTCGCCGAGCTGCTGGCGGAAGCCGGGCTGCCCGACGGCGTCTTCAACGTCGTCCACGGCGACAAGGTGGCCGTGGACCGCCTGCTGGAGCACCCCGACGTCAAGGCGATCTCCTTCGTCGGCTCCACCCCCATCGCCCGCTACATCCACACCACCGCCTCCGCCAACCACAAGCGCGTCCAGGCGCTCGGCGGCGCCAAGAACCACATGCTCGTCCTGCCGGACGCCGACCTGGACGCGGCGGCGGACGCGGCGGTGTCGGCGGCGTACGGCTCCGCGGGCGAGCGCTGCATGGCGATCTCCGCGGTCGTGGCCGTCGGCGCGATCGGCGACGAGCTGGTGGAGAAGATCCGCGAGCGCGCCGAGAAGATCAAGATCGGCCCCGGCAACGACCCCACCTCCGAGATGGGCCCGCTGATCACGAAGGCCCACCGCGACAAGGTGGCGTCGTATGTGAAGGGCGCCCCGGCGCAGTACGCGAAGGTCGTGCTCGACGGCACCGACTTCACGGTCGAGGGCTATGAGGACGGTCACTGGATCGGCATCTCGCTGCTCGACAAGGTGCCGCCGGGCTCGGACGCGTACCGGGACGAGATCTTCGGCCCGGTGCTGTGCGTCCTGCGCGTGGACACCTACGAGCAGGGCGTGGAGCTGATCAACAACTCGCCCTTCGGCAACGGCACCGCGATCTTCACCCGGGACGGCGGCGCCGCCCGCCGCTTCCAGCTGGAGATCGAGGCCGGCATGGTCGGCGTGAACGTCCCGATCCCGGTCCCCGTCGGCTACCACAGCTTCGGCGGCTGGAAGGACTCGCTCTTCGGCGACCACCACATCTACGGCAACGACGGCACGCACTTCTACACCCGCGGCAAGGTCGTCACCACCCGCTGGCCCGACCCGGCCGACGCCCCGGCCGGCGTGGACCTGGGCTTCCCGCGCAACCACTGAGTCACATACCTGAGCTCGGGCACGTGCGGTGCCCGGGCTCAGTCATGTCACCGGCCGCCCGCCCGCGGCACCGACCGGATCAGGTCCCGCAGCCGCTCGACGTACAACCGCATGTTCTTGTGCGCGACGTCGGTGTCCGGATAGCGGCTCGCGAACCACAGGCCCTCGTGGAGCCGGTTGATCCAGACGCACACCTGGTCGCCGTAGGACACCCGCAGCAGTCCGTACGCCGCCAGCTCGGACCAGTCCGCGGAGCGGGGCAGGTCCCGGCCGTCGACGAAGGAGACGATGGAGTACAGGTCGGGCGAGGTCGGACGGAAGTCGGAGCCGAGCAGCCGCAGCACCCGGGCGATGGGCATGCGGGCCAGGAAGCGGTTGGCGTGCATCTCGGCGCGTACGGCCTTCAGGGCGGCCGGGAAGTCCAGGTCCGGCGTCAGGGACACCTCGATCGGGGCGCCGCCCACGAACCAGCCCACGGTGTCCGACCAGTGGGACTTCACCCGGGTGTGGAAGGGCACGACCGTGCGGTAGACGGACTGACCGCCGAGCTCCCGGACGATGAGGCCGGTGGCGGCCAGGACGCCGACGAGGCTGCCGCCGTAGGGCCGGCAGTACGCCTCGAAGGCGGCGGCGTCGTCCGCGTCCACGAGCGACTCCCGCATCAGCTTCTGGGTGGGCAGCCCGGCGTCGGGGTCCAGGCCGAGATCGACGGGGAAGTTCGGCAGCCTGCCGTCGCAGCGGCGGATGAACTCCCGCCAGCGGGCGACGACTTCGTGGCTCTCGTCGATCCGGTCGGCGTCCGCCCGCTCGATCTCGCAGAAGTCGACGTAGCTGCTGACCGGGTCCCGCGGAGCCGGACCGCCCTCGACGCCGGTCGTGTACAGCTCGTGGATCTCGGCGGGGATGCGCTGGATCGAGTAGGAGTCGACGTTGCTGTGGTCGAAGGCCATGTACACGCTGGTGGAGTCGGAGCGGACGACCGCCGCGTACATGAGGTTCGGCCAGCGCAGCGCGTCCGCCGTCGTGTCGAAGCGGTCCTGGAGGTGCTGGACCAGTCCGGCCGCGTCGGGGAAGTCGCCGACGTCCTCGCGGTGCAGGGACACGGCACCCGGGGCGAGGGTGAAGCGCCGCAGCGCGTCGCCGTCCGGCCTGAAGCCGCTGCGCAGCGTCTCGTGCCTCAGGGTCCAGCCCCGCAGCGCGTCCTGCAGCGCGTCCAGGTCGACCCGGCCCGGGATGTCGAAGGCCGTACCGAGCCAGGTCGGCACGAACAGGCCGTCCTCCCGCACGCTTCGCGCCGTTTTGATGTGCGACTCCTGGATGTACGCCGGCCGCCGGGCGTCGTCCGGCAGGCCCGCCGCCGCCTCCACGGTCGCCGGACTGAGCGTCCACTCGACGAGTCGTCCGGGCCGGACCTCGCAGCGCTGGATGTCAGTGATGCGCACAGGGCGTCTCCGTTCGCGAAGGGGGCAGACCTTCAAGGATCTGCCGGGGCGCCCCCGGAAACCCGCCGTGTCGTGATCTTTCAATGGATCGAGTGGTGCTTCGAACAGCGGTTCTTGTAGCACGGTGCGCGTACCACGGGCGCGGTATACGGGACGGTGCGTGTACGCCCCTGGGAGGTCAGGGGGTTCCGCCCAGAAGCTGTCGGGGGCCGACAGGTTGGCCGCGTACCGTTGACGCATGGATCTTCGACTGCCCGGACTGCGTGGGCCAGGGCGGCCGCGGCGGATTCTTGCCGCCGCGGCCGCCGTTGTCGTCCTCGCCGGCGCCGGTACGTGGACGGCCGTCGCCTCCGACGACGCGCCCGCGGTGCACCGCGCCGACCGGGTCATGGCCGTGGGTGACGGGGTGCGCATCGACACCTCGTACTTCACCTCCGGCGCGGACGGCCGCCGCCCCGCCGTTCTGCTGGCGCACGGCTTCGGCGGCAGCAAGGACGACGTACGCGGGCAGGCCGAGGACCTCGCCGCCGACGGCTACGCGGTGCTGACCTGGTCGGCCCGCAGCTTCGGCAAGTCGACGGGCAAGGTCGGCCTGAACGACCCGAAGGCCGAGGTCGCCGACGTCTCCCGGCTGATCGACTGGCTGGCGAAGCAGCCGCAGGTCCAGCTCGACAAGACCGGTGACCCGCGCGTGGGCATGGCGGGAGCCTCGTACGGCGGCGCGATCTCGCTCCTCGGCGCCGGGTACGACGACCGGGTGGACGCCATCGCCCCGGCGATCACCTACTGGAACCTCGCGGACGCCCTGTTCCCGAACGGCGTCTTCAAGAAGCTGTGGGCGGGCGTCTTCTTCAACACGGCGGGCGGCTGCGACAAGTTCGAGACGCGGCTCTGCGAGATGTACGACCGGGTCGCCGAGTCCGGCACCCCGGACACCGAGGCACGGCAGCTGCTTGAGGAGCGCTCACCGTCGGCTGTCGGCGACCGCATCAAGGTGCCCACGCTGCTGATGCAGGGCCAGACGGACTCCCTCTTCCCGCTCGGCCAGGCCGACGCGGCGGCGAAGGCCATCCGCGCCAATGGCGCCCCCGTCGACGTCGACTGGATCTCCGGCGGCCACGACGGCGGCGACCTGGAGGCGAGCCGGCTCAACGCGCGCGTGAACTCCTGGTTCGACCGCTACCTCAAGGACGACAAGAGCGCCGACACCGGCCCCGCCTTCCGCGTCACCCGCACCGGCGGCGTCGACTCCACCGACGGCGAGGCCACACTGCGCGGCGCGAGCGCCGACACCTACCCGGGCCTGGAGAGCGGCCAGAAGTCCGTCGCCCTGACCGGCCGCGAGCAGACCTTCGACAACCCGGCCGGCGCCAACCCGCCCGCCATCTCCGCCCTGCCCGGCCTCAGCGGCGGCGGACTCGCCCAGCTCTCCTCGCTCGGCGTCGGCATCTCGCTGGACTTCCCCGGCCAGTACGCCGCCTTCCAGTCGGCCCCCGTCGGCGACGACCTCCGCATCACCGGCTCGCCGACGGCCACCGTCCACGTCAAGTCCACCAGCGACGACGCCGTCCTCTTCGGCAAGGTGTACGACGTCGGCCCCGACGGCACCCAGCAGGTACTGCCGTCCCAGCTGGTGACGCCCCTGAGGGTGACGGACGCCAAGGCCGGCAAGGACGTCACGATCACGCTGCCCGCCATCGACCACAACGTCGACAAGGGCCACCGTCTGCGCCTGGTCCTCTCCTCCACGGACCTCGGCTACGCCTCACCGGCGGCCCCGGCGACGTACACCGTCTCCCTGAAGGGTGACCTGTCGGTGCCGACGGCCTCCGGCGTGAGCACGGCCGCGGCCCCGCTGCCGTCCTGGGTGTGGTGGCTGCCGATCGCGGGCGCCGTCATCGCCCTGGCCCTGCTGCTGACCGCCCGCCGCCGCACCGCGTCCGCGCCGCCGGACCCCGCACTCGCCGAAGTACCGCTCCAGATCACGGACTTGAGCAAGCGGTACTCGAAGTCGTCCGACCGTTACGCGGTCAAGGACCTGTCCTTCCGCGTTGAGAAGGGCCAGGTGCTGGGCCTTCTCGGACCGAACGGCGCGGGCAAGACCACGACCCTGCGCATGCTGATGGGCCTGATCACCCCGGACGGCGGCGAGATCCGGGTCTTCGGCCACGCCATCCGGCCGGGCTCCCCGGTGCTGTCCCGGGTCGGCGCCTTCGTCGAGGGCGCGGGCTTCCTGCCGCATCTGTCCGGCCGGGAGAACCTGGAGCTGTACTGGGCCGCGACCGGCCGCCCCGCCGGGGACGCGCACATCGAGGAGGCCCTGGAGATCGCGGGCCTCGGCGACGCCCTCGCCCGCGCGGTGCGCACCTACTCGCAGGGCATGCGCCAGCGCCTCGCCATCGCCCAGGCCATGCTCGGCCTGCCGGACCTGCTCATCCTCGACGAGCCGACCAACGGCCTCGACCCGCCGCAGATCCGCGAGATGCGCGAGGTGCTGATCCGGTACGCCGCGGCCGGACGCACGGTGATCGTCTCCAGCCATCTGCTGGCGGAGGTCGAGCAGTCCTGCACCCACCTCGTGGTCATGGACCGGGGCCGACTCGTGCAGGCGGGCCAGGTCGGGGAGATCATCGGCTCCGGCGACACCCTCCTCGTCGGCACCACTACGCCCGTGGAGGGGCCCGTCGTGGAGAAGGTCGCGGCGCTGCCGGGCGTCACCTCGGCCGTGGCCACCGACGACGGCCTGCTGATCAGGCTCGACGGTGGCGGCACAGCACAGCGCCTGGTCGCCGAACTCGTCCGCCTCGACATCCCCGTCCACTCGGTCGGCCCGCACCGCCGCCTCGAAGACGCCTTCCTCACCCTGATCGGAGGCTCCGCATGAGCACGCTCACCGAGGGAACCGGCCGCTCCGAAGAGACCGGCCGCCCCGAGCCGCTCGTCGAGCGCGCCGAAACGGCGTCCGGCTACCGCCCGGGCCGCACCCTGCCGCTCCGCGTCGAGCTGCTCCGCCAGCTCAAGCGGCGCCGCACGCTGGTGATGTTCGCGATCCTCGCCGCCCTGCCGTTCGTGCTGGTCGTCGCCTTCGCGATCGGCGGCGAGCCGGACAGCGGCGGCGGCGAGCGGATCACGCTGCTGGACACGGCCACCCGGTCCGCCGCCAACTTCGCCGCGGTGAACCTGTTCGTCTCCGCGGGCTTCCTGCTGGTGATCCCGGTCGCCCTGTTCTGCGGGGACACGGTCGCCTCGGAGGCCGGCTGGTCCTCCCTGCGCTATCTGCTCGCCGCACCCGTGCCACGCGCCCGGCTGCTGTGGTCCAAGCTCGTCGTCGGCCTCGGCCTCAGTCTCGCCGCGATGATCGTGCTGCCGCTGGTCGCGCTGGCCGTCGGCGTCGCCGCCTACGGGTGGGGTCCGCTGCAGCTGCCGACCGGCGGCGCGGTGGACGCGGGCACGGCGGCGCAGCAGCTCGTGGTGGTCGTGGGGTTCATCTTCGTCTCCCAACTGGTCACCGCCGGCCTCGCGTTCTGGCTGTCCACCAAGACGGACGCGCCCCTCGGGGCGGTCGGCGGCGCGGTCGGCCTGACCATCGTCGGCAACGTCCTCGACCAGGTGACCGCCCTCGGCGACTGGCGGCACTTCCTGCCCGCGCACTGGAACTACGCCTGGGCCGACGCCGTTCAGCCCAACCCCGAGTGGTCCAGCATGATCCAGGGCAGCGCGATTTCCGTAACGTACGCGCTCGTGCTGTTCGCGCTGGCCTTCCGCGGTTTCGCGCGCAAGGACATCGTGTCGTAGGTCAACGGAGGGTCACCCACCGGTCTCGACAGGCCTGCTCCGTGCCCTCATCGAGACACTTCCGCAACGCTCCGTCACGCACGTTCCGGCCCCCTTCGCCGTCACAGTCACAGACGTCGAACGACAAAGGGGGCACGGATGTTGAAGCGGTACGGCATACGACGGCTGCTGCTCACGCTCACCGCGGCGAGCGGCCTGCTGCTCACGGCCTGCGGTGGGGGTGAGGACTCGGACAGCGGCAAGGCCTCGGACTCGGCACGGGAAACCGGCTTCCCGGCACCCGCGATACCCGAGCCCGAGGGAAGCCAGGGAACCGACGAATCCCGGGAGTTCGCCCCGGCCCCCGACCACCTCTCCACCTTCGCCCTGGACGTCGACACCGCCTCCTACGGCTACGCCCGCCGCACCCTCGCCGAGGGCCGGCTGCCCGACCCGTCGACGGTCCGCCCGGAGGAATTCGTCAACAGCTTCCGCCAGGACTACGACCGCCCCGACGGCGACGGCTTCTCCGTGACCGTCGACGGCGCCCGCACCGCCGCGGACGACTGGTCCCTGGTCCGGGTCGGCCTCGCCACCCGGCCCGCCGAGGACGAGGGCGAACGGCCGCCCGCCGCCCTCACCTTCGTCATCGACATCTCCGGCTCCATGGCCGAGCCCGGCCGTCTCGACCTCGCCAAGGACTCCCTCGGCGTGATGACGGACCAGCTGCGCGACGACGACTCGGTCGCGATCGTCACCTTCAGCGACGAGGCCGAGGAGGTGCTGCCGATGACCCGCCTCGACGACAACCGCGACGAGGTCCACGACGCCATCGACAGCCTGGAGCCCACCGACTCGACCAACCTCGGCGCGGGCGTCGACACCGGCTACGAGACCGCGGAGGAAGGCCTGCGCGAAGGCGCCACCAACCGCGTCGTCCTCGTCTCCGACGCCCTGGCCAACACCGGCGACACCGACGCGGAGACCATCCTCGAACGCATCGCGAGCGAACGCCGCGAGCACGGCATCACCCTCTTCGGCGTCGGCGTGGGCAGCGACTACGGCGACGCCCTGATGGAACAGCTCGCCGACAACGGCGACGGCCACACGGTCTACGTCTCGGACGACGAGGAGGCCCGCAAGGTGTTCGTGGAACAGCTCCCGCAGAACATCGACCTCACCGCCCGCGACGCCAAGGCCCAGGTCGCCTTCGACCCCGAGACGGTCGCCGAGTACCGCCTGGTCGGCTACGACAACCGCGAGGTCGCCGACGAGGACTTCCGGGACGACAGCGTCGACGGCGGCGAGGTCGGCCCCGGCCACACCGTCACCGCCCTCTACGCCGTCCGCGTCAAGCCCGGCGCCGAGGGCCACCTCGCCACCGCGAGCGTCCGCTGGCTCGACCCCGAATCCCGCGACCCGCACGAGGAGTCCGGCCAACTGGAGACCGGCTCCCTCGAGGACTCCCTGAGCGAAGCCGCGCCGCGCTTCCAGGTCACCGCGACGGCCGCCTACTTCGCCGACGCCCTCGACGGCGACGACTCCCTCCCGGGCGCCCCGACCCTCGCCGGACTGGCCGACTACTCCGCCGAGTTGGCGGACAGCACCGAGGACGAGGAGGTCCGCCGCCTCGCCGACACCATCGACCGGGCGAGCGACCTCACCGGTCAGGACTGAGGCCCGCCCCCGCACACCGAGGGCACGGCCCGCTGAAGCCCCTTCAGATGCAGGACGTCCAGCTCATGGCGGTACGCCGACCAGGTGCTCGCGAGGTAGAGCCTCGGCTCACACGACGGCGACGTCCGCAGCCGCTGCGTGTCCTTCAGCGCGGTCAGCAACTCGGTGGTGATGCGGTCCAGTTGCGGACGCACCTCCGTGACCAGGTCGGGGCGCTCGGTGGGCCGCTCCTCGGGATGCGCGTCCCAGCGCACGTACAGCCCGCGCTGCACCAGCTTGTTCGCCTCGATCTGGTCCCGGAACACGGCCCGCACGGCCGCCGGGTCCAGCCCGAGCCCGGTCGCCCGGGCGGCGACGTCGTCCAGGATCTGCTGCTCGCGCACCGGGTCGTCGATCGGCTTGTCGGTGCCGTACTTGGCGGCCGCCACCTTGTCGGCGAGCAGCAGCCGCTCGGCGAACAGGTCGGTCAGCGGGACGAGTCCGGGGACGACGGAGGCCGCCCGCGGCGGTGCCGAGGGCTGTGCGGCGGCCGATGCGGCGCCGGAGAGGGACAGGGCCGCGGCGGCGCAGACGGCCACCAGGGCGGACCGGAGACGTCGGGAGTGCACGGGGATTTCCTTCCGGTGGGGGGGGGTCGTACAGCAACGTACAGACGCACACACCATCACTACGCCCCGACCCATTGACCTTCCGTTACGCGCGAGTAAGTTGACTCCCCGGTAAGTCCGACGGGCACCGGGAGCCGATATGGGCGTACGCAAGGATCTGAAGCGGGCGAAGCGGCGCACCGACCTGGCCGCGCGCACCGAGGTCGAGCTGGTCAGGGACGAGTCGGGCGCGGTGCGCGAGGCCCGTACGGCGCCGCTCGCGCCGCGCGTCACCACCGGCAGCACGGCCGACCTGCCCTTCACCAACGCCGCGGAGGCTCCCGACGCGGTGGTCCTGCGCCGCGAACGCCACGGCACCTGGCAGCCCGTCACGGCCGCCGCCTTCGCCGCCGAAGTCACCGCCGTCGCCAAGGGATTGATCGCCGCCGGCCTCGAACCGGGCGGCCGGGTCGCCCTGATGTCCCGCACCCGCTACGAGTGGACGGTCCTGGACTTCGCGATCTGGGCGGCCGGCGGCCAGACCGTCCCGGTCTACGCCACGTCCTCCGCCGAGCAGGTCGAGTGGATCGTCCGAGACTCGGGCACCCGTTTCGTCGTCACGGAGACGGCGGAGAACGCCGAGACGGTGACGACGGGCATGGCCCGCCACCCCGAACCCCCGCGCATCTGGCAGCTCGACGCAGACGCACTCACCCAACTCACCACCCTCGGCCGGGACATCCCCGACGAGGAGGTCACCAAGCGCCGTACGGCCCTGACCCCCGACACGGTCGCCACGGTCTGCTACACCTCCGGCACCACCGGAAAACCGAAGGGCTGCGTCCTCACGCACGCAAACCTCCATGCCGAGGCCGCCAACACGGTCGAGCTGCTCCACCCCCTCTTCAAAGAGGTCACCCGCCAAACAGCCTCCACCCTCCTCTTCCTCCCCCTCGCCCACATCCTCGGCCGCACGCTCCAGATCGCCTGCCTGATGGCCCGTATCGAGATCGGCCACTGCCCGAGCATCAAGCCCGACGAACTCCGCCCCGCGCTCAAGGAGTTCCGGCCCACCTTCCTCGTCGGCGTCCCGTATCTCTTCGAGAAGATCCACGACACCGGCCGCGCCACCGCCGAGAAGATCGGCCGCGGCGCCTCCTTCGACCGCGCCGACCGCATCGGCGTCCGCTTCGGCGAGGCGTACCTGAACAAGTTCCTCGGCACCGGCAAGGGCCCGGGCCCCGCCCTCTACGCCGCCTGGGCCCTGTACGACCTGCTGGTCTACCGCCGGGTGCGCAAGGAACTCGGCGGCCGGATGCGGTACGCCATCAGCGGCGGCTCCCCGCTCGACCGCAACCTCAACCTGTTCTTCTACGCCGCCGGAATCATCGTCTACGAGGGCTACGGCCTGACCGAGACCACCGCAGCCGCCACCATCGTCCCGCCCCTGAAACCCCGCCCCGGCACGGTCGGCCTCCCGGTCCCCGGCACGGCCGTCCGTATCGCCGACGACGGCGAGGTGCTCATCAAGGGCGGCATCGTCTTCGGCTCGTACTGGAACAACCCGGCCGCCACCGACGCCGTACTCACCGACGACTGGTTCGCCACCGGCGACCTGGGCGCCCTCGACGAGGACGGCTATCTCACCATCACCGGCCGCAAGAAGGACATCATCGTCACCTCCGGCGGCAAGAACGTCTCCCCGGCCGTCCTGGAGGACCGGCTGCGCAGCCGCCCGCCCGTCGGCCAGTGCCTCGTCGTCGGCGACAACCGCCCCTTCGTCGCCGCCCTGATCACCCTCGACCCCGACGCGGTCGCCCACTGGCTGGCGGTCCGCAAACTGCCCGCCGACACCCCGCTGTCCGAGGTCGTCCAGGACCCGCGGATGCGCGCGCAGGTCCAGAAGGCCGTGGACTACGCCAACGAGGCCGTCTCCCGCGCCGAGTCGATCCGCGCCTTCGCCCTGGTCGAGGGCGAGTTCACAGAGGACAACGGCATGCTCACCCCGTCCCTGAAGGTCAAGCGGCATGCGGTGACGGCGGCGTACGCGGACGAGATCGAGGCGCTGTACGGCGGGTGAGCCCACCGGGCACGGACGGGCAACCGGGTGAATTACCCGGCAAGTTGCATATATCGGTTTCTTTGGGTCTCCACATCTCGTTCACAGTTGGCAGGTCGACGACCGGCTTCGCCCCTGAGAGGAAGACAACGAGAGTGCGACAGACCCTCAGCAAGGGATTGATCGTGGCCGTCGCCGCCACGACAAGCGCCCTGTCCCTGTACGGCACCTGGGCCTTCGCGACCCCCGGCAAGCTCGGGCCCGCGGCCCAGTCCCCGGCCGCACTGTCCGCCAACACGGACGGACCGGACGGCCTGAACGGCCTGAACGGCCTGGACGACAAGCTGAACAACCTGGACGAGCGGCTGGACCAACTGCGGGTCCCGCAGCCGTGGTTCGAAAACGGCACCTTCGGCTACGACACCGACACCGACACCGAGGACACGTCCGGGCAGCCGTCCGGGTACGGCAGCGAGGTCCCGTCCGGATACGGCAGCGAGGAGCCGCCCGGTTACGGCCCGGAAGAGCCCCCCGGCTACGGCCGCGAGGAGCCGAGCGAGAAGCCGACCTGCGAGTGCCACAGCCACCACCCCGAGCCGACCCCCACACCCACACCTACGCCAACCCCCACCCCGACCAAGACGGTCACGCCACCGCCCTCCCACAAGCCGACGCCCACCCCGTCGAAGACACCGCCGGTAAAGCCCCACCATCCACAGATGCCCGAGACCGGCGCTGAGGGCATCATCGCGGCGACGGCGGCTGGCGGAGCACTCCTGGCAGCCGGAACGGTCCTGTACCGACGAGGCAGGGCAGGGACTCACCGGTAGTACAGCGCCCCGTAAGGGGCGCGGGGCTGTGTCGATTTGCGGCTACCGCCGCGTGGGCGCGACCAGCCCCCACCGCCCGGCAGCAAGCAAACTACGCAACCACGCTCAGCGCGTCGTGTTCTGCGCGAACTTCCACGCATCCGCGACGATCTCCGCAAGATCCGCCCGGGACGGACTCCACCCGAGCCTGTCCCGGGCAGCCCCGGCGGAAGCCACCAGCACCGCCGGATCGCCACCGCGCCGAGCCGTGACGACCTCGGGGACCGGGTGCCCGGTGACCTGCCGGACGGTCTCGATGACCTCGCGCACCGAGAATCCGTTGCCGTTGCCGAGGTTGCAGATCAGGTGTTCACCGGGCCGCGCGGCCTCGACGGCCAGCAGATGCGCCTCGGCCAGATCCGCGACATGGATGTAGTCGCGGACGCAGGTGCCGTCCGGCGTCGGGTAGTCGTCGCCGTGGATGGAGACGGCGTCCCGCTTGCCCAGGGCGACCTGGAGCGCCAGCGGGATGATGTGCGACTCGGGGTCGTGCCGCTCGCCCTGGGCGCCGTACGCGCCGGCCACGTTGAAGTAGCGCAGGGAGACCGCGGCCAGGCCGTGCGCCGCCGCCTCGCCGGTGATCATGTGGTCGACGGCGAGCTTCGAGGCGCCGTAGGGGTTGGTCGGCCTGGTCGGCGCGGTCTCCACGATCGGGACCTGCTCGGGTTCGCCGTAGGTGGCCGCAGTCGATGAGAAGACGAGCTTGCGCACGCCGGCCGAGCGCATCGCCTCCAGCAGCGCCATGCTGCCGGCGACGTTGTTGGCCCAGTACTTCTCGGGCAGTACGACCGACTCGCCGACCAGCGCGCACGCGGCGAAGTGCAGCACCGCGTCGTACGACGCGTCGAGCCACTTGGCGGCGTCCTTGATGTCGCCTTCGATGAAGGTGACGCCACTCGGGATGCCTTCGCGGAAACCGGTCGAGAGATTGTCCAGGACGGTGACCTCGTGCCCGGCCTCCAGTAGATGCTGTGCGACGACACCACCGACATAGCCCGCTCCACCGGTGACCAGACACTTCCCGCTCATGGATTCGCTCCCTTTCGTGGCCGACGATTCGTCGTCGAACAGTGGATCCAGCGAGGGCGTGCTTTGCACGCGTGCCGCGAATTCCCTGGCTATTCCTCACTCTCGCGGGCTAGCGCGTGGTGGGGCGCACCTCTTATGAATCCGCAGTACATTACCCGCATATGACTGAATGTCAGGTGATAAGGGGCGGTGGAAATGAGGAGTGAGCATGGCCCTTGAGCGCCCCCGGGCCGTCGGCCGGTGGCTGATGGTCATCGCGGCCGGAACGGCCGCGGCGGTCGCATCGGTCGCGTTGTCGACCTCGCCACCACCTGTGGAGACCCAGCACGCGCCGCCGGGGAAGGCCTCCAGCGCTCCCGCGTACGGCGCATACGTCCACTACGACGGCGCCACCGCGGTGGCGCTGATGAACGGCCTCAGCAAGTGGTTGAACGGCTACGAGCTGCGTGTCGCGCGCACGTATCTGCCGGGGGACTTGTGGAGCAATATCGAGGGCGCCCATGGATTCCTGGACAAGTGGGCCGAGTGGCGCCGGGCCAAGGACGACCGGCTCTTCGCACTCAATGTGCCGATGCAGGAGCGCAACGAGGAGGGGCTCTCCGACGCCGAGGTCAGAGAGCTTCTGCGGCGCGGCGCGGCCGGTGAGTTCGACAAGCACTTCAAGGTCCTGGCGACCCGGCTGGTCGAACTGGGGGTGCCGGACACGATTCTCGTGCTGGGCTGGGAGATGAACGGCATCACGTACACCCATCGCTGCGGTCCTGATCCGGTGAGCTGGAAGGCGTACTGGCGGCGGATCGTGAGAGTGATGCGTTCGGTGCCGGAGCAGAAGTTCAGATTCGACTTCACCCCGAGCCGGGGAATGGACGACATTCCATGGACCGCTTGCTATCCCGGCGACAGTTTCGTGGACATCATCGGCATGGACTCCTACGACCAGCCGGAGGGGATGTCGTTCGACGAGGAGATCTCGGAGCCCTACGGCCTGCAGCACCAGGTGGATTTCGCGAAGGCGCACGGGAAGGAGATCTCGTATCCCGAGTGGGGTCTGTACCGCAACGGTGACAACGCGACGTACACGCTGCGGATGCTCGCGTGGATGGACCAGCACAAACCGCTGTACGCCACGTTCTTCGACAAATGCCCGCACGGTATGTGGCAATGCCCCGACAACCCCTATTCGGCCGCCCTGGTCCGCGTGTGGCTGGCCTCCCGGATCGACCCGAGGCAGGGCTCGCCCGTCGTCACATGGCCGACGCCCCCGCCGGATGCGTGACGGGGGCGCCGGACCGGGGAATCCGTCAATGGCCGTACACGTGCCGCAACATCGTCCGCTGCCGCTCCGGACTGTGCTCGACGAACAGCTTGGCCATCCGCTCCTCGGCACCCTTGCTGGGACCGTCCTTCAGCAGGGCGACGGCCGCGGCGGCCAGTTCTGCCGGTGTGTCGACCAGGCCGGGCAGGCCCAGGGACTCCAGTGCCGGGATGCGCCGTGCCACCACGGGCCGCCCCAGTCCGACCGCTTCCAGAAGCGTCATCGGCGCTCCCTCCCACAGTGCGGTGTGGGCGTACACGTCGGCCTGGGCGAGCAGTCGTTGCAGGTCGTGGTGGTCCAGCCAGCCGGTGACCGTGACGCCGGCCCGTTCAAGGCGCTCCCGGTGGGCGGGTTCGCCGCCGCCGAGCCAGTACCAGTTGCTCGACGGCATCAGTCGTCTGCCCTCGGCCGCCGCGTCGGCGAAGAACGCGGGGTCCTTCTGTGTGCACAGTCTTCCGACCGCGGCGACGGTCGGCGAGGGCAGGCCGGCGTCGCTGGTGCCCGGGCCCGACCGAGGGCGCACCACGTTGGGCACGTAGACGGTGCGTTGCCGCTTGCGCAGCAGCCGGGCGAGTTCGGTCTCCCGAGGGCTGGAACCCGCCGCGATGCCCGTGCGCCGGGACAGCACGCGCTCGGCCGTCCACACCGCCGCCGACGCGTACCAGGAGAGGTCGCTGCGCTCCATCGCGAAGCCGTGCGGGGTGTAGACGATGCGCCGCGTCGGCACGGAGGCGGCGAGGCGCACATAGCCTCCGGCCATCGAGGAGTGGGCGTGGACCACGTCGGGCCGCAGCTCCCGGTACAGCCGCCCCACCTCGCGGACCCGCGCCAGGTGGCCGGGCGGCATCCGCCAGACCCCGGCGAAGGCCGTCTCCTCGTCGGCGACCTGGTAGCCCTCCCTGTCACCTTTCAGCAGCAGGTGCCGTGCCTCCGGAACGGCCCGTACATAGTCGTAGACGATCGCCTGCACACCGCCCTGCCATGCCTCGGCGACGTGCAGGACCGTCGGCCGCCCGTCCCTCCGCGGCGTCGCGCCCCGGTCACCACGCATGGCGCGTCCTGAGGACGGCGGGCAGCGTGCGCAGGAGGATCAGCAGGTCCAGCCGCAGGCGCCAGTCGTCGATGTACTGCAGGTCGAGCTGGATCGCCTTCTCGGCCGTGACGGTCGAGCGGCCCGAGACCTGCCACAGTCCCGTCATCCCCGGTTTGACGGACACCCGCTTGACCCGGTCCTGCGGGCTCAGCGTCGTGTGCTCGACGTGTTCGCAGGGGCGCGGTCCCACCAGCGACATGTCGCCCCGCAGCACGTTGACCAACTGGGGGAGTTCGTCCAGCGAGCCCTTGCGCAGGAAGCGGCCGACCGACGTGATCCGGGGGTCGTGCCGGGGCTTGGTGCGCAGGGACAGCTGGTGGCCGTCGGCCTGCAGCAGGTCCACCAGACCCACGGACGCGTTGTGGTGCATGGTGCGGAACTTCAGCATCGTGAACGGCCGTTCACCGAGACCGACCCGGGTCTGCCGGAACACGACGGGTCCGGAACTGCTCAGGGCCACAGCGAGGCCGATGACCAGCATGAGTGGCAGAAAGGCGATCAGCAGGACCGCGGAGAGCACGATGTCGAGCATGCGCTTGGCGCGGGAGCCGGCGCAGCGCGGACGGGGTGTGCCGATGAGTGGGGGCGGCGGCGTCGCCGCCGAGCTCTCCACCTCGTTCAGCACGGGGGCTACTCCTTCCAAGGCACTACTCCTCCAGAGACAGGAAAGGGTGAGATTCGAGTGGACTCGCGTCACACAGGGGCGAGTCGGTCCACGCTCGCGTGAGCGCTCGCGCCCGTGCCCGCGCGGAACTCCGCGATGTAGTCGCGCAGGGCGATCCTGGGTTCCCAACCCAGCGCCCGTGCCCGGGAGTTGTCGGCCCGGCCCCGGGTCCGTTCGCCACGGCGGGCGGGTACGAACTCGATCGGCGCTCCGAACATCCGGGCCACGTCGATCACTTGGTGCTCCTCGCCCCGGCCCAGCAGATATCCGTCGCCGGACCCCTTGGCCGCGCAGAGGAGAATGCCCTCGACGATGTCGTCGACGTGCGTGAAGTCCCTGCTCTGCGTGCCGGGTTCGACCACGGTGAGGGGGCGCCCGAGGCGGTACTGCTCCTCGAAGATGCCGATGACCGTGGCGTAGGTGCCGGTCGAGATCTGGCCCGGGCCGTAGACGTTGTAGAAGTACGTGATGACGTAGTCGAGCCCGAACCAGTCGCCGTAGTTGCGCAGGTACTCGACGTTCTTCGCCTTGGTCCAGGCGTACGGGTTGAGGTGCTCGTCGCGGCCGCCGTTGCCGAACTTGGAGCTGGAGCCCGCGTAGACCAGGCGGGCCTCGTGCTCCTGGCACAGCGACACCACTTCCTTGGTGCCGAGCAGGTTGAACTCCCAGACCCGGTCGGGCTCGTCGAAGGACTGGGGGATGCGGGAGTACTCGCCGAGGTGGTGGACCGTGGCGATGCGGCCGAGGCCGTGTGCGGCCCAGATCTTGGCGATGTCGGTGGTGCAGCCTTCCAGGTACCGGACGCGGTCGTCCTGGACGTGGTTGTCGCGGCTGCCGGTGAAGTAGTTGTCGACGGAGACGATCCGGGTGCCGGGCGCCTTGGTCAGGAGCTTCCGGATCAGATGGCCGCCGATGAAGCCGGCGCCTCCGGTGACGAGGGTGAGGCCGTCGCGCTCGTCAGACATGGGCCATCTCCTCGTGGTGGGCGGACTCCAGACGGGGCTCGCCGGCGGGCGCGTGGACGGTGCCGGTGCGGCGGCGGTGTCCGATGCCGCGGCCGATGGCCCGATACGTCCAGCCGGCCTGCCGCCAGGCGGCGGCGTCGAGGCAGTTCCGCCCGTCCAGCACCCGGGGGACGGAGACGACCTTGCCCAGGACGGCGGGGTCCGCGTCCCGGAACTCGGCCCACTCCGTGAGGACACAGACCAGGTCGGCCCCGGCCCCGGCGGCCTCGAGGTCGTCCGCGTAGTCGAGCAGGGGTTCCGCGCGCCTGGCGTTGTCCGTGCCCATGGGGTCGTAGACACGCACCCGCGCCCCGGCCGCGCGGAGCGCCGAGGCGACGGCGAGGGCGGGTGAGTCGCGGACGTCGTCGGAGTCCGGTTTGAAGGTGGCGCCGAGTACGGCGACGGTGTGGCCGGTCAGATCGGGGTGCGGGTCCGCGGAGGTGCCGGCGAGCATGGTGGCGGCGAGCTCGACGGTCCTGGCCCGGCTGCGCTGGTTGATCATGTCGACCTCGTGCAGCAGGCGCGGTGCGCTCACGGCCCCGAGTTCGCCCGCCCGGTGCTGGAAGGCCCGGATGTCCTTGCCCAGACAGCCGCCGCCGAACCCGACCCCCGCCCGCAGGAAGGCCGGGCCGATCCGCGGGTCGTGGCCCAGGGCCTCGGCGAGTTCGGTGATGTCGGCGCCCGCTGTGTCGCACACCTCGGCCATGGCGTTGATGAACGAGATCTTGGTGGCGAGGAAGGAGTTGGCCGCGACCTTCACCAGCTCGGCGGTGGCGAAGTCCGTGACGAGCAGCGGTAGTTCGCGCCCTTCGTGCTCGGCGAGCCGGTAGAGGCCCTCATGGGCGGCGTGCAGCCGCGCCAGCGCGCTCTCGTCGCGTACGCCGAACACGATCCGGCTGGGACGCAGTACGTCCTCGACGGCACGTCCCTCCTGAAGGAACTCCGGGCTCCAGGACACGTCGACCGCGATGCCTTCGGGGGCGTGTTCCCGGGCCAGCCGCTCGACGTGCTCGGCGGTGCCCACGGGGACCGTCGACTTGCCGACGATGAGCGCGTCCCGGCGCAGACGGCGGGCGAGTGCGGTCACCGCGGTCTCGACGTGACCGAGGTCGGCTCCGAGGCCGTCGGGTCTTTGGGGGGTGCCGACGCAGATGAAATGGATGTCCGCGAAGTGGGCTGTCTCGTCGATGTCGGCGGTGAAGGAGAGGCGGCCGGCCCCGAGATTCCGGCGTAGCAGCGTATCCAGTCCCGGTTCATGGAACGGCAGGACGCCGGAGGCGAGCCGCGCGGCCTTCGCGATGTCGTTGTCGTAGCCGATCACGTCGTATCCGAGGTCGGCGAAACAGGCGGCGTAGGTCGCGCCGAGATATCCGGTGCCGATGAACGAGAGCCGTGGGCGTGGGGTGTCAGCGGACATCGTGGGGGATGCTCCATTTCCTGATCTCTGCTGGGATGACCGGCATTGAACTGACCGCCGCTAACTTGGTCAGGAAATTTCGGGGCGGGCGGCGAATTCATATATACACGGAAATGAAGTCTGTCCAGGTGGCCTGGCGCGACGCCGACGCATATTGTCATCCAAAAGGCCGCCCGGCCCACGCCCGGACGGCCCGCCAAGAAATGTTCAGCTGTTGTCAGGAATCCGACGCTCCGTCATGTTCCGTCGGCGCCACGGTGGTTCTCGTTGTCGGCGCCGCTCCGGGACCACACCCGACTGCGCACGATCGCCTTGGCCCGGCCGCGCGCGGCGGCCTCGCCGGCGGCCGCCGCCAGCAGCGGTGCGGTGCGGCGACGGGCCAGCAGGAGACGCTGGTTGACGACGGACTCGGGGTGCCAGCGGTACTTGTACGGCTCATTGCCGCGCAGCAGGCTCAGCACCCGGTGCTCGCGGGACGCGAGGTACTCGGCCGACGCGCGCACCACCATTGTCGCCACGTCCGCCTTGCGCTCCCGCAGCGTCGGATGGACGCCGTACAGATAGACGCCCGCCAACTGGCGGGACAGCAGCGTCAGATCGACGGCCACGACCTCGTCCTCCAGCCGGTACTCCCGCACCAGCGCCTCACCGGAGCGGGCCATGGGCACGGCCGACCGGACGAGATGGTCGAGAAAGCGCGGCCGCAGATGCTCCGGCGTCACGCCCCTGTTCTGCCACTGCAGTTGATGCAGCTCCAGCATGCGCCGCAGCGACGCCGCCGTCTCCTCGGGGCCCACGACACGTGACTCGACGCCGAGCCTGGTGAGCTTGTTCAGCTTGTTGCGGATCCGCTGGGAGCGGGTCTTCGGCAGCCGCGCGAGCAGATCGTTCATGGGAGCGGCGGGCAGTTCCAGGCACTCGGAGTCGCGCAGCCGCCGGCGCGGGCCGCCCCAGATGCCGTAGATCCGCTCCACCGCGGCACCCGGCCGCACCTCGCCGAAGTCGATCAGCGCGGTACGGGCCTCGTCGTGCAGGGCGTCCGCCAGCGCGAGTGTGGCCTGTACGACCGCGCGCTCGTCGAGGAGCACATCGCAGAAGTCGGTGATGGCGCCGCCGATCGGCACCAGCGCGGGCAACGGGTGGTGCACGCGCATCAGCGGCGCGGCGGCCACCAATGTGCCGCGCCTGCGCACCAGCACGAGCCGGAGCCGGCCCGGCCTGCCGTACGACAGCCACCACGAGTGCACCCAGGCGTGGCTCTGGAACGGCGTCGCCGCCTCAGACGCCCTGTGCAGGCGCGCCCACTCCTCGGCCAGCCCGGCGAACACGCGTTCGTCGGTGCAGATCTCCACCGACAGCGGGCCGCCGGACGCGCTCATCCGACCTGCTCCTGCGCATCACCGGCGTGGGCCGGAGCCGGCACCGACGCGTGCGCCGACTCGTCCTGGTCCGTGCTCCGCCGCGGCCGGACCAGCAGCGCCAGGCCGCCCAGCAGACCTCCCGCGCCGGCGCCCACGAGCGTGGTCAGGGCGGGGGACGCGGACGACGGCTGGGCGGGCTTCAAGGCGCGGGAGAAGCTGACCAGCTTGATGCCGGTGGTGCCGGCGGCGTGGCCGGCATGCTCGGTCAGCGAGCGGGTCACGGCGTTGGCCATGTCGGCGGCCCGCGTGGGGCGCGTGGAGGTCGCCGAGATCGAGACCATCGGCGCGTCGGGCGAGGTCTGGGCCCGTACGCTCCTGCGCAGCGTCCCGACCGGAACGTCGGCCCACATCTGCGCGTACCCGAGCACCGCGAGCTGCGTGGCGACGCGGCCGTACGCCTGCGCGAAGCCCAGCGCCGCCTGCGAGTCGACGTAGTTCTGCTTGACCGGTACGGCCATGACATAGCTGGTGGCCGTGTACTGCGGGGTCTGCGCGGTGCCGTACAGACCGCCGGCCGCGGCGCCGAGCAGTACGCCGGCCGGCAGCAGCCATCGCGCCGGCAGCCGCGTGGCGCGCGCGCGGGCTCTCAGGGCACGTCGTGCGGGCTGGGGGGAGGTGTCGGTCGTCATCGGGGCCTCACTTCCAGGGGTGCGTCGGACAGGACTGCCGAGTACAGATCCACCGTCTGCCGGGCGATGTTCTGGATGCTGTTGCGCTGGACGACATCCGGGACGGTTCGCTCACCGGGACGCGCCGCGTACAGCCGCAGCACCTCCCGCGCGTACTCCTCGACCCGGCACGGGACCTGCCGGGCGGTCGGTACCGCGTCGGGGTGCAGGTCCGAGACGGCCGGGGCGGACGTGTACAGCACCGGGAGGCCGGTCGCGAGTGCCTCCATCACGGCCATGCCGTACGTCTCGGAGGTCGACGGGGCGGCCAGCACGTCCATCGCGGACAGCAGGTCGGGCATACCGGGCGCGTCGTCCCCGACGTCCGGGACGTACGGCCGCTCACCCGTCATCACCACCCGGTCCGCGACCCCCAGTGCACGGGCGGTGTGCCGCAGCGCCGCCCTCTCGGGACCGTCACCGACCAGCAGCAGCCGTACGTCGGAGGGCAGTTGCGGCAGCGCCCCCACGAGCACCTCGAAGTGCTTGCCGGGAATCAGCCGGCCGACACCGCCGACGACGTACGCGTCCTCCGGCAGCCCGTAGTGCGTCCGGGCCTTCTTGCGGCGCACGTCGTCGAACCGGAACAGCGCCGGGTCGAAGCCGACCGGGATGACCCGGATGCGCGATGCGGGCACCCCCCACGCCCGCAGGTCCTCGGCGCCCGTCGGCGACACGGCGATCGTGACGCGGCCGAGGCGCTCGCCGAGCAGATACAGCGCGCGCACCCCGGCGGTCAGCCGTCGGCCCTCCAACTCCGTGCCGGACAGGCTGTGTTCGCTGGCCACCACCGCCCGCACCCCCGCGAGGCGCGCGGCGATCCGCCCGTACAGGCAGGCCCGGTACAGATGGGTGTGGACGATGTCGTAGCCGCCGGCCCGGATCAGCCTGACGAGACGGGGCAGGGCGCGCAGATCGCGGTTGCCGCCCATACCGAGGTGCAGGACGCGGATCCCGTCGGCCCGCAGCCCGTCGGCCACCAGGCCGGGCCGGGTCAGCGTGACCACGTCGCACTCCACCTCCGGCGGCAGATGGCGCAGGAGCTGGCGCAACTGCTGCTCGGCGCCGCCGGCCCGGAGGGCGGTGATGATGTGCAGGACTCTCATGCGCTCGTCTCCAATGCGCGGCCCCAGACACGGGCCAGCCGTCGTTTCAGTTCCAGATGCACCGCCGTGTCGGCCTGCCTGATGTTGATGCGGGGCAGCGCGAGATCGCCGGCGGCTTCCCGGCCGGGGGCGATGGCGCAGGCGTACCGGTATCCCGCGCCGCGCACGGCGGCTCTCACGCGCGCGTCGACCGTGCCGTAGGGGTAGCAGAAGCCCTCGACGTCGCCGCCGGTGATCCGGGCGAGGAGGGCGCGGCTGTCGTGGAGCTCGGCGTGCAGCAGGTCGTCCGGGAGGGCGATGAGGTCGGTGTGGGTGAGGCCGTGCGAGGCGATCTCCATGCCCTCGGCTGCGACCCGGCGAACGTCGTCCGCGTCGAGGAGCGGCTTGCGCGGTCCGTACGACTCCCAGTCGTTCCCGCCGCCGAGCCGCCCGGCGACCAGGAACACGGTGGCACTGCACCCCCGGCGGCGCAGCACGGGCAGCGCGGTGGTGAGGAAGTCGGCGTACCCGTCGTCGAAGGTGAGCCCGACCAGGCCGCGTTCCTCCCCCCGGGCCCGCGCCGTGAGCAGCTCGCGCATGCTCACCCCGCGCAGACCGCGCCCGCACAGCCAGGCGAGCTGGCGGTCGAGGCGGTCGGGCGAGACGGTGATGTGGTGCGGGTCCTCCGGGCAGTCGGAGACGGAGTGGTACATGGCCACCCAGGCGCTGGGGCCGCGCCGGACGCGTCCTCGTGCCGGCGGCGCGATCGCGTCGCGGGATGCGGAGCCGTCAACGACCATGGCGTGCCTTTCGGGTGAGGAAGCGTCGGACGGCGAGTGCGGCGACACGCGTCAGGTGCCGGGCATCCGCCGCGTCGAGGACCCACGCCAGCAGCAGGAAGACGACGGTCACACTCACGCCCCCCGCGACGACCGCGGCCGGGGGCGAGGCGAATGCCCCCGCACAGAAGAACCCCGCTCCGGCTGCGCACGCGGCGGCGACAGCAGCCTTGGCCAGTTCCACGACGAGTCCGCGAACGCGCACGGGCACGCTGTGCGAGCCCAGCCCGTGCAACAGGATCAGCCCGGTGAGAGTGATACCGGCCGCGTTGCCGAGGGCGATGCCGCGCGCGTCCCAGTGGCTCGCGCTCCATGCGTCGATACCGGCGGTGGCGACCAGGCCCACGGCCATCGCCCCCGCCGGGTACCAAGTGGCGCGCCCCGCCGAGAAGTACGACCGCAGCAGCGTCCCCACCACTGCCTGGCCGAGCAGCCCGAGCGTGTACACGCGCAGGATGCCGGCGGTCGCCGCGGTGTCCTCGGCGGTGAACGCGCCGCGCTCGAAGAGGACCTGGACGATCTGCGGCGCACAGGCCACGATCGCGGCGGCGCCCATCAACGCGATGGAGGCCACCAGGACCAGGTCCTGCTCGATACGATCCCGGGCCCGCCGCAGATCCCCCTGGGCGATGGCCTGCGCCACCACGGGATACGTCACGATCGCCAGCGTCAGCGCCAGCAGCATCGGGTACTGCCCGACCTTCTGGGCGTAGTTGAGGTGGGAGATGGAACCGCTGGGCAGCTCGGACCCGAAATAGCGCTCGACGAGGACCTGCGAGTGGCGGCACAGCGCGAAGACGAGGACCGCGCCGACGAGGGCGAGCGTGAGCGGCCGGCCGTCCTCCTCGGCCTCCGCGGACGAGGGCTGCCGGGGCCCGTCGGAGATCCTGCGCCACAGGGCGATCCCCTGGACGGTGACCATGAGGCACCCACCGAGCGCGACGCCGAACGCGGCGGACCGTACGCCCCAGCGCCCGCCGAGGGCGAACATCGTGACGATGATCGCGGAGTTGGACGCGAGGGAGATCGTCGCCGGTGCGAGGTACGAGCGGTGCGCCCGCAGCGCCGCGCTGCAGTACCCGGCCAGCCCGAAGGTCAGCACGCACGTCGCCGTCAGCCGGGTGCAGTCCACGGCGAGGGACGGATCGGGCAGACCCGGCGCGAGGACGGAGACCAGCAGCGGCGCCGCGACGATGAACAGCGCCGCCATACCGGCGAAGGCGAGGCCCAGCCGCGGCAACGACGCGGCGATCAGCGCCCGCACCGGATCGGGCGAGGTGACGCCCCGCGCCCGCTGGGCCAGCGCCACGCTGAACGCCGGGACCAGCACGATCACCATCCCGTCCTCGATCAGCAACGACCCCGCCAGCTCCGGCAGGGTCCAGGCCACCAACAGCGCGTCGGTCTCGCCGCTCGCTCCGAAGAAGTGCGCCAGCGACTGGTCCCTGGCCAGCCCGAGCAGCGAACCGAGCATGGACAGCACGGTGGTGAGCAGGGTCGCCTTCGCGAGGAAGCGCCCCGAGGGAGCCGACGCGGGCGCGGTGTCCGCGGCACGTGCGGTGGCCCGGCCTCGCGCCGGGGCGTGGTCCTGCTCGCCATCGGGAAGGCCGGCCGGAACGGAACCGGCCGGCGTGGGCCTCATCGCGGGCCCTTTTCCGACGCCGCGGTCGTGGCCGGTGCCGCGCCGCCGCCCAGCGCCCACCAGGCCGCGAGCCCGAAGTCCAGGGCCACCAGGGTGGCGGAGCCTCCGCCGATGTCGGCGTAGGTGAAGTCCACGAGCTGCCACAGGAGCAGGCCGCAGCAGATGAGCGCGCAGTCCCGGTCATGCCGTCCCGCACGGGTACGCAGCAGCCGGCGCAGCCCGCACACCAGCAGGGCCAGCCAGCTGCCCGCCACCGTCACCACACCCACCAGGCCCTGCTCGCTCAGGACCGTCAGGTACATGTTGTGCGGCGAGAAGAAGGGCTGGCGGTAGAAGTCGTGGCCGGCGCCGTCCGTGTCGGCCGCCGACTCCAGAGCGAGCGGCGCGTGGCCGTCCCGGTATTCGGGGAAGGCCTTCAACCCGACACCGGTCACCGGCTGGTCCCTCCACATGCCCAGCGCGGCCGACCACAGCGCGTACCGGTCCAGGACCGACTGGTCCGGAGCGGCGGCGACCTGCGTGATGCTGTCCAGCCGCTCCTGCAGCATCGACGTACCCACGCCGAACCCGCCGACCAGCACCACCCCCGCGGCGACCGCCGCCGCGAACACCTTCACCGCCCGCCGCACCCCGGCCAGCAGCAACTGTGCCCCGCAGGCCACGGCCGTGGCGATCCAGGCACCCCGGCTGAAGGACAGGAGGAGAGGAACGAGCAGCGCCAACGCGCACACCGTGGCCAAGACCCGCTGCCGCCGCGCCCGAGCCTCGAGCGCCAGACCCGTGGCGGCCACGATCCCGGACGCGACCACCGTCGCCATCCCCATCACTTCGGTCGGCCCGAACGTGCCCACCGCCCGCACGAATTCCCCGTCGTACGAGGCCCCCGTACCGGTCAGATACTGGCGCACCCCGACCGAGCCCTGCCACACCGCGAGACCGATCACCGCCCAGGCCACCAGCCGCAGATCACGGCGGTCGCGCACCAACAGCAGCACCGCGACCGGGACGAGCACGAACACCTGGACGCTGCGGGCCAGCCCCATGAGTCCCTCACCCGCGCTGGGCGTGACCGTCGCGGCGACCGCGAAGCCGATCACCGGAAGCCCGAGGACCACGGCGGCCGTGCGCGTCAGCGGACGCCGGGCCTGACGCGCGGTGTGTACGGCCGCCCAGAGCACCACCAGCCCGGAGGCGGCGTCGGCCGGAGTGACCCCGTACGACATGGGCGGCAACCCGATCAGCGCGATCAGCGCCACGACGGGCAGAACGGGAGCGGCCCGGCGCAGCGCCGGCAGGGGGAGGGGCAGGGGCAGCGCCCACGGTGACGCGGCTGTAGTCATGTGGGGTCGGTCTCCCTGCATGGGGGATTGTGAACCAGCACCTGTATTTATCTGAGAACTCGTCAACAGTGTCGGAACGGGCGCACCCGACACCTCGAATGGAGCACCGGCCTCATCGGAATACGCGCACATAGTCGGCGCTGAAGGTGATGGGGTCCTTCGTCTGCGGAACGGGGTGGTGCGTGCCCGAGGAAATCGAGAGATTGACGTTCAGATAGGCGGACCATTTCGGATCCACTCCGCGTCCGTCCTGGAAGACCAGAGAACCGTCGACGTACCAGTCGGCGGAACGCGTGCCCAGCAGCACCCCGACCCGCACCCAATTCCCTCTGCCCAGGGGCCTGATGACGTGGTAATTGGCCGCTTCCCGGACATGGTTCACCATTTCCAGCAGGTCCGGGGCGTCCGGATGGTATTCGAGTACGTCGATTTCGTGGCCGTCACCGATCCAGGTCCACACCGACGGCCACGCCCCGACCGCGGTGGGCAGCTTCACCCGGACCTCGATGTAGTGGCCGGGCCGCAGCCGGAACCCCTCCCGGGAACGCTCCGTCGTGATCAGCCCCGTCTCCCAGGCCCGCAGTCCGTTCTCCAGGGTCTGCCGACCGGGCCGAGCGGTGAAGACCGCCTTTCCGCCGGTGATACGCACGTTGCGGGGATTCAGCCAGTCGAGCTTGAAGTACCTCGGATTGTGGGTCCCGTATTCATAGGCCGAGCTGGCATCGCGGGTCCAGCGGCGACCCCACACGAAGGGCGAGTCGAATTCTTCCGCCCAGACGAGCTTTCGCCCCGCGGACGGATCCACGCTCCGCCCCTTGGAGACGACCCGCAACTTGCCCTTCGCGAGCGGATGGTGGCCGGTCTCGTCGTCGTAATAGGCGTACTGGGTGTACGTGCCCGCGCGGAAGGTGCGGGGCTTGGTGGTGAAGGTGAAACCGCCGGGGCAGATCCGCGCGTTCATGGCCGCACCGGGATAATCGAGCGGCTTCTCCAGCCCGTCCCGTACGGCCACGCCCACTCTCCGGACAGTGACGCATTCGGACGCCCGCAGCCTCACCGTAGCGGCGACCGCCTTACCGGGCTGGGCGCCTGACGGAGTGAGACCGTCCTGGACGACACCCACGCCTTCGGGAACGCTCCTCCCGTGTGGCGCCGTCGCATCGACGTGACACGCCAAGGACACCATTCCGGCCATCGTCAGCGCCGCGACACGGCTCGCCCTCTTCATCAGGCCGGAGCTCCTTTGTGGATGACGGGCTGTGGATGACGGGCGCGCGGTCAAGAGGTGACGGACTCCCTGCTCTGACTCGGTACGACGCACGACGTGGAGACCATGCCGAGCAGCTCCCGGTACACATCGATCACCGCATCCGTGGCATGCCGCAGGTCGTGGGCGACGAGCACATGCGCGCGGGCCTGTGCGCCCAGCGCGGTGCGCAGCGGCTCGTCCCGCAACAGCGCCGTCACGGCCCGGGCCAGCGAGTCAGGGTCCTCCGGCGGCACCAGGCAGGACGGCAGATGGCCGGGCGGAAGACTCTCGCGCGCTCCGTCCACGTTCGTGACGACGACCGGCCTGGCACACGCCATGGCCTCCAGCGGGGCGAGCCCGATGCCCGGCAAGCGTGACGGCAGGACTACGACATCGGCGGCCCGGTACCAGGCGGCGGTGTCGTCGGTCGCGCCGGCGAACTCCACCGACGCGGGCGCATCGGCACGCAGCCGCCGCGCGTCCGGACCGTCGCCGACCAGCACCAGCCGTGCGCCGGGCACCTGTCGCACCACCTCGGGCCACGCCTGCAGAAGCACGTCCTGCCCCTTCTGCCGGCACAGCCGCCCCACGCACACGACGACCGGACCCTCCCCTGACCGAGCCCGCTCTCCCTCCGGCCGGAACCGGTCGGTGTCGACACCGGTGGGGATCACCCGCCATCGCGCGGTGATGCCGTACCGCTCCCCGGCCCGCCGCTCAGCCTCGCTGACACACAGCACACGCGTAGCCCATCGCGCCCCGAACCGCTCCCAGCCCACCGCCAGTTGGGCGACGACTCCGTCCGCCCCCGCGAACGACCAGGCGTGCGGCTGAAAGACCGTCGGCATACGGCCGTGCACCGCGAGCCGCGCCGCGACCCCCGCCTTCACACTGTGCGCGTGCACCAGATCCGGCCGCACCTCGCGCAACAGCAGCGTCAACCGCCGTACCTCGTCCGGGAGCCGGTGCCCCGGCGAGCGGGTCGCGTCCCAGCGCAGCACCGTGCAGTCCAGCGCGCGCAGCCCCTCCGCCAGCGTCCCGCCCTCCGGGCACGCCACGGTCACCCGCAGCCCCGCGGCGAGCTGCGCCGCCACCAGGTCCGTCACGGCCCGCGCGATGTCGCCCTCGACGGGCTGAGTCACATGCAGGATGTGTGGCGCATACACCACGGACGGCGTCGCACGACACGGGACGGGACCCGGGGAAATACGCATGACCGAGGCTGCCCTTCCGAAGAAAGAGTTTCAATCGGCTTATTTTGATCATGGGATGAGCGACATGAGTCGCTTATCCATATGTTTCCTCGCACGGACCACCCGATCGGCAGGGGGTCTTCTCGTATGAGTTCGCGGGACTTGTCGGCCGCGGGGTTTCCCGGAAGGTCCGCTCTCGTTAGCCCAGGAGAACCGAGAAGATTTGCCAAGAAAGGCGCATGATGAAGAACCTGAAGGCTGTTGCCGTAGTGGTCGGCTCCCTCGCCCTCGCCGGCGTCACTGCGCCCGCGGTCGCGGCGGACAAGCCGGGGAACGGCCTGGTCGACAACGGGAAGACGGTCGCCCGCAGTCTCCCCGACGCCGCCAAGGCGCCGACGGGCATGGTGGGCGGCAAGGTGAAGCGCACGGCAGAGGGCGTGAAGCAGGGCGTGCAGGAGTCGGGCATGGTGAAGACCCCCGTCTTCGGCGGCACCCTGCCCAACCCGCTCGACGGCAAGCTGCTCAACGGCCTTCCGGTCGGCAAGACGGCGGCCAAGCCGGCCACCAAGTAGCCGTTCATCCCGCGCCGGGCCGGCTCCGCACTTCCCGGAGTCGGCCCTTCGGCATGTATGGGGGTTGGGCCAAACGGACGATTCAGGGTGACCGCGGGCGGCACAACTCCGTTGCACCTGGTGAATGGGCGCCCTTTCCTCCTTGTTGGCGTTCTCTCGTGACCGTGGGCCCTGTCTGTGTACTGACGCAGACAGGGCCCACGGGCTTGGGCTTGATGCGGCACTCGCCCTCGCCGTAACTCACCATCGTCATAAAAGCCGAGTGCGGTCCACCGGATTTCCGGCGGACCGCACTCGGGTGTGAAGTACTGCTCAGAACAGGAAGCCGCCGAAGTAGGGGGCGTTCTGCGACTGGTTGACCGGCGCCGTGTTGCAGGCGGCGTAGTGCGAGTTCGGCGCCGCGACGCCACCGAGGACGGCTCCGTTGGACCACGGGGCGATGCATCGGCCGTCGATGAGGGCACCGTTCACGACGGCAATACCCTGCTGAGGCTCGTTCACGACGACCGGGGCCGACGAGAAGCCGTCACCACCCTTGACCGTGGTGGTGTCGCCGTCGGCCGCGGCGGTGCCGCCGGCCGCGAGGACGAGGCCTGCCGCGAGGGCCGAAATGGCCGTAACCTTCTTACGCATGAGTTGCGCCTTTCCGGGCTGCGTGGGTTTACCTGCTCCGAATGGCTCGGAGCAGGGGTCAGAACAGCAGGCCGCCCTTGTAGGGGGCGTTCTGCGACTGGTCGATCGGGGCCGTGTTGCAGGCGGCGTAGTGCGAGTTCGGTGCGACAACGCCGCCGAGGACGGCCCCGTTCGACCACGGGGCGACGCAGCGGAGGTCGACGACGGTGCCGTTGACGACGGCAACGCCTTGCTGAGGGGCGTTCACGACGACCGGGGACGTCGAGAAGCCGTCACCACCTTCGACCTCCGTACAGTTGCAGGCCGCGGCGGTGCCGCCGGCCGCGAGGACGATGCCTGCCGCGAGGGCGGAAATGGCCGTAACCTTGTTACGCATGAGTTGCGCCTTTCCGGGCTGCGTGGGTTTACCTGCTCTGAATTGCTCGGAGCAGGGGTCAGAACAGCAGGCCGCCCTTGTAGGGGGCGTTCTGCGACTGGTCGACCGGCGCCGTGTTGCAGGCGGCGTAGTGCGAGTTCGGTGGGACGACGCCGCCGAGGACGGCTCCGTTGGACCACGGGGCAATGCAGCGGCCGTCGACGACCGTGCCGTTGACGACGAGAACGCCTTGCTGAGGCGCGTTCACGACGACCGGGGACGTCGAGAAGCCGCCACCGCCCTTGACGGTGGTGTTGTTGCCGCCACCGTCAGCGGCGGCAATGCCGGCGCTGCCGACAACGGTGCTGAGGGCGAGGGCCGTGATGACCGCGAACTTCTTGGACAACGTGATTTCCTTCCCTGAATTCACGGTTGCGCACGCTTACGTACCAGGAAACCCATATAACTGTGCATAAGTCACGGTGGGAACATTCAAACGCGGGCAGATTCCATCGGATGGCGCAACCACGGGCAGCGTGGAATCCGCGCGGTGTTCCAGGAAATGCATGGAAGCCGACGTGCGTCCGGCCCACCGGCAGGGTGAGGGCCGGTGGGCCGGACAGATGATTCGCGGGTGCCAGTGGGCTCGGGGCCCGCCGTATGCGGAGGTGGGCCTGCTGTCGGGCTCCGGCTGCCGAGAACCGGATCAGAGTCTCAGAACTCGCACGCCTTCACTTGCTCAGCATGGTGCCGAGCCCGGCCGCGGTCGGCGCCTGCAGCGGGCGGACCTGCACGGAACCCTTTCCGGCCGGGTTCTTCACTGGAATCGTGGGCTTCTTGGCGGCGTCCGGGTCCATTCCGTCCAGATAAATGCCGGACATTCCGCCCGAGTTGTTCTTGTCGAACGCGCTGCCCTTTCCGATCCCGCCCTCACGGACCAACTGCGTCACGGTGTCGGCCGCCGGCACGACAGCCGGAGACACCTTGGTCGGGGACATGAGACCGAGCGGAGCCGGGGTCGTACCCGAACCTCCGGCGGCAGATGCCGCGGCGGCGGAGCCGCCCACAAGACCCGCACCGATGGCCAACGCCGCTGTGGTGAAAACTGCCTTCTTCATGATTCACCTCGCTTGAAAAGTTACCTCTGATCCGACGGTTGGAGAACATAGCAGTCCATGGCCTCCGTAAAAGCGACGCGTTGCTCCATACGTATGAAAGTCGCGGGAGTGAAGAATGCAATGCGCAAGGCGCCGTGGAGGGATTGGAATGTGATCGGCGAATCGATTGATCGTATGGTTCGCCCGGTGTGGTCCGGCTGAATTGCTGAAAGGGATGAGGAATTCGGTGACCGTGGGGAGGGCTGGGCGGTTGCTCGTACGGACAGCCGAACCGTACGAGGAGTGAGCGATGACGATGGGTACGCCGCGGCGGGAGGTGACGCGGGGGCTGCTCGCCTCCGCCGTGGCCCCGTTCGTCACCGCATCCCGGCGCCCGTGGTCCGCGGACGGGCCGCCGGAGGAGGGGGCCGGTGCAGCCTTCGACGAGGTCTACCGGGGCCGCCGTATCCAGGGCGTCCAGGTGTCCCTCGGCCCCCTCGATGTCGCATGGCACGTCACCGTGGACGGGCATCCGCTGCATCTCATGCGCCGGGCCGACGGCAGCTGGGTGAGCATGCTCGACCACTACAGCTGGTTCCGGACTCCGCTGGAGGCGACCCGCGCGGCCGTCGACGAACTCGGGCCCGGAGCGCTGGGCGGCGGGCACTCGCATCAGAAGGCGGAGCATGACGTACGTGCGTAAGAACGTCAGCAGGCTGACGCGGGCCGAGCGGCGGCGGTTCGTGGAGGCGTTGCTGGAGCTCAAACGGAGTGGCGAGTACGACGAGTTCGTACGGCTCCATGTCGCGCACTTCGTCGGGGACGGCCACCGCGGTCTGCGCGCCGCCCATATGACGCCCTCGTTCCTGCCCTGGCACCGCCGGTTCCTGCTGGACCTGGAGAGCGCCCTGCACCGAGTCGACTCCTCGGTGACGGTGCCGTACTGGGACTGGACCCGGGACCGTACGACCACCTCGGTGCCGTGGACGGACGAGCTGCTCGGCGGCAACGGGCGGCGGTTCGACCGGCAGGTGATGACCGGGCCGTTCGCCTACGCTGCGGGCCACTGGACCATCCGGGTGGGCGTCACCGACGACGAGTTCCTCACCCGGGACCTGGGCCGCCCCCGCAGACCGATCACCCTGCCCACCGAGGACGATCTGAACCGGGCGCTGGACGACCCCGTCTACGACGTCTCCCCGTGGGACTCGACGGTGACCAGGGGGTTCCGCAACCAGCTGGAGGGATGGGGGAGCGGCAGCAATCCATGGCGCAACCACAACCGCGTGCACCGCTGGGTCGGGGGCGCCATGCTCGGCGGCGCGTCCGTCAACGACCCGGTCTTCTGGCTGGTCCACGCCTTCGTGGACCTGCAGTGGCAGCGCTGGCAGCAGCGTCACCACAACCACCGCTATCTGCCGGACCGGCCGCCCGGCCGGGGCAGTCCCCAGCATGGCCGTATCGTCGCCCGGCACCAGCGGCTGCCGCCGTGGGATGTCACTCCGGACGAGTTGGAGGACGTGTCCCGCATCTACCGGTACGCATGAGGTACCGGCAGAAAAATGGCTCGGTCCCGCGTCCGACGTCCACTAGCCTCCGGGCGGGGGACGGCGGTGAACTGGGCGTCGCGTACGGCCTGTTCAAGGAGCATGCGCGAGCATGCGCGAGCATGCGCGAGCAGGCCGGGGTCGCCGACATCGCCTGACGCGCCGGCATCGCTCGACCGCCGACGTCAGGGCAGTTGTCGTACCGGAGAACCCGCCAGGAAGGCCTGGATGTCCTCCACCGCCTGGCCGTAGTACGTCGCGTAGTTGGCCTGCGAGACATAGCCCAGGTGGGGTGTGGCGAGGAGGCGTGGGGCGGTGCGTATGGGGTGGTCGGCGGGGAGGGGCTCGGTGTCGAAGACGTCGATGCCGGCGCCGGCGATCCGTCCCTCGTGCAGGGCGGTGAGCAGGGCGTCCTGGTCGACGATCGCCGCGCGCGAGGTGTTGATCAGGTACGCCGTCGGCTTGAGCAGGGCGAGTTCGGCGGGGCCGAGGAGGCCGCGGGTGCGGTCGCTCAGGGCGAGGTGGATCGAGACGAAGTCGCTCTCGGCGAGCAACTCCTCCTTGGAGGCGGCCAGTTGCGCGCCGCACTCGTCGGCGCGTTCCTTGGTGAGGTTCTGGCTCCAGGCGTCGACCCGCATGCCGAAGGCGAGCGCGACCTGCGCCACGCGGCTGCCGATCTTCCCGAGGCCGAGAAGCCCGAGGCGGCGGCCGTGTAGATCGGCGCCGACGGTGGACTGCCACGGGCCGCCCGAACGCAGGGCGCCCGCTTCCTCCACGATGCCGCGGGCGAGGCCCAGCAGCAGGGCCCAGGTCAGTTCGACGGGCGGGGTGGAGGAGCTGCCGGTGCCGCAGACGGTGACGCCGTGCGCCTCGGCGGCGGCGTAGTCGATGACCGTGTTACGCATGCCGGAGGCGATCAGCAGCCGCAGCCGGGGGAGCCGGGCGAACAGCGAGGCGGGGAAGGGGACGCGTTCCCGGAGGGTGACCACGATGTCGAACCCGGCGAGCGCTTCGGCGAGGGCGTCCTCGTCGGGGAAGTGCGTGGAGAAGGGGACGACATCCACATCGTCCGCGAGCGGCGACCAGTCGGCGACCTCCGTCGCCACCCGCTGAAAGTCGTCGAGCACAGCACAGCGCAGCCGCACGGAGGCTCCTTTTCGTGGCCGGGGCCCAGTATCTGACGCACCCTAAGCCGATCTGGCAGCACCAGTCGACCGGCGGCCGGCCGAGTCTGCCTCAGCGTGCACAGCCGACATCCAGTACTTCGATCACGTCGCCGTGGACCGTGTAGACGAGCCAGCACCACTCGCCGAACGCTGCCGCCAGGTCAGCGTCCTGGATCACCGCGTCCTGGGTGACCGCGCCGATGAGCGTGATGATCTCCTCGTGCGTCTCGTCCGGCACGTCGAAGAGCACGCTGGCGGCCCGTTGGATCAGTTCGACTCGCATGGCGCTCACCGCCCCCAGAGGGTCCCTCACGACCACCATAAAGCCACGCCTCACGCGGAGACCTCGGTCTGCGACGGCTTCGCGGCCGAGGCCCGGGTGAGGAAGCGCTCTGCCTTTGCCGCGGCGTCGGCCGCGTTGCGTTGTCCCATGAGGACGCAGAGCGTGTAGGCGGCGTCGTCGAGCCGACGGTAGCTGTGTGGGCTCGCCGGGTCGCGCAGCAGACCGGCCCATGCGGACCGGTAGGCGTGAAGTGCTGCGGCGACGGTTCTGACGTGGGGTTTCAGCATCTTCGTCTCCACACCCGCCGTAGGCCGAAGGGGGCACCTCCATGGTGCGCGTTTCCGTCGCGGCGGGCGACCGCGAGCACCGACGAGCCAGGCGATGTGCAGGACCGGAACCTGGGTTGGACACTGTGGTGAAGAGCAGCGATTGCCGGGGGAACGAGACCGGGGCGCGATGGCCATGAATCACGACGCGGCGGACGTCGTCTTCACCCGTTCCGTGTTCGGAGCTCCGTGCTGGGTGAGTCTGGCCAGCCGCGACCTCGAGGCCACGCAGGCCTTCTACGGGGCCGTACTGGGCTGGCGGTGGCGCGACGCGAGGCTGGGCGACCGTTTCCGGACCGCGCTGGCGGACGGGGTGCCCGTCGCCGGGATCGCGGGGGTGGCCGGCATGTGGCAGATGGGCTCGGCCTGGACGCCGTACTTCGCCGTGGTGGACGCGAACGACACCGTGGCCCGCGTGCGGGAGCGGGGCGGGACCGTGGCCGTAGGGCCGCTCTCCTTTCCTCCCGGGCGGGCGGCGCTGGTGGCCGACCGTGACGGGGCCGCGTTCGGGATGTGGGAGGGGAAACTCGTCACCGAGTGGGAGGCGTGGCGGCAGGCGGCGTCCACGTTCATCGTCCTGCACACCCGGGACGCCTTCGACGCGGCCATCTTCTACGGGGAGATTCTCGACTGGGCCTCGGGCCTGCCCGGTTGCTGCGAGGTCGAGTACGCGGGCGACAAGGTGTTGCTGCGCAGCCGGGGCGAGATCGTGGCCCGTATCGAGGCGGGTTCGGTGGAGACGCCGCCTGACCCTTCCGTCCGGTCGTACTGGCAGGTGCACTTCATCGTGGACGATGCGGGGGCGTGCGCCCGGGCCGCGGAGCAGCGTGGTGGCCGCGTTCTGGAGGAGAGCGAGCAGGAGGCCGTACTGCGTGACCCCGACGGTGCCCAGTTCACGGTCACAGTACGTGGCCGGCACGCATGAAACAGGCGTTGTCTGCCTACTCGTAAGCCATGGCTCGGTCCAACGACGAGGTGGCCGCGCTGTTCTTCGAATACGCGGACCTGATCTCGATCACCGGAGGAGACGCGTTCCGGACGCGCACCTACGAGAAGGCCGCGCGCTCGATCGGCGGCTACCACGCCGACGTCTCCACCCTCGACCTCAAGGGTCTCCAGGAGATCCCCAACGTCGGCAAGTCCATCGCCGAGAAGATCCTCGAGTACTTCCGCGGCGGCAGCGTGTCCGCGGTCGAGGAGCTGCGGGCGAAGATCCCCGCCGGGGTCCGGCGGCTGACCGCCATCCCCACGCTCGGCCCGAAGAAGGCCTGTGTCCTGTACGAGGAGCTGGGCATCGCCTCCGTCGAGGAACTGGCCGACGCCATCCACGAGGAGCGGCTGCGCGACCTGAAGGGCTTCGGGCCGAAGACGGAGGAGAACATCCTCCACGGCATCGAGCTCCTGCAGTCCTCCGGAGAGCGGGTCCTGCTCGACGTCGCCATGGACCTCGCCGACGACATCGTCACCGAGCTGTCGCAGGTGACCGGCTGCGAGCGGTGCGCCTACGCCGGATCACTGCGCCGCGTCCGCGAGACCATCGGCGACATCGACATCCTCGTCGCGGCGCGGAAGGCGGAGCCGGTCATGCGGGCGTTCACCGAGCTGCCGTACGTCTCGGAGGTCATCGCGCACGGCGAGAAGAAGACGTCCATCCGCACCACCAAGGGCCTGGCCGTCGACCTGCGTGTCGTCCCGCCGGACTCCTGGGGCGCGGCGCTGCAGTACTTCACCGGGTCCAAAGCGCACAACATCCGCACCCGGGAGATCGCGGTCCACCAGAAGCTCAAACTCTCCGAGTACGGGCTCTTCGACGCCGAGAGCGGCAAGAAGATCGTCTCCGAGACCGAGGAGGACGTGTACGCCCGCCTCGGCCTGCCCTGGATCCCGCCCACCCTGCGCGAGGACCGCGGCGAGATCGAGGCCGGGCTGCACGACGAACTTCCCGCCCTGATCCAGCAGAAGGACATCCGGGGCGACCTGCACACCCACACCGACCTCACCGACGGTCTCGCCCCGCTGGAGGAGATGGTCACCGCGGCCGCCGAGCGCGGCTACGCCTACTACGCCGTCACCGACCACGGGCCCAACCTGTACATGCAGCGGATGACCGACGAGCGGATTCTGGCCCAGCGCGAGCGCGTGCGGGAGCTCGACGGCGCTCATGGCGGCAGGGGTGGCAGAGGCCTGCGGCTGCTGCACGGCGTGGAGTTGAACATCGACCCGGACGGGGACGTCGACTGGCCGGAGGAGTTCCTGGCCGGCTTCGATCTGTGCGTGGCCTCCGTGCACTCGCACTTCAACCAGTCGCGCGAGGCCCTGACCCGGCGGATGGTCCGGGCCTGCGAGCACCCGTACGTCAACATCATCGGCCACCCCACCACCCGGATCATCGGCAAGCGGCCGCCCATCGACGCCGACCTCGACGCGGTCTTCGCCGCGTGCGCGCGCACCGGCACGGCGCTGGAGATCAACGCGCACCCCGACCGGCTGGATCTGCGCGACGAGGACATCCTGCGGGCCAGGCGGCACGGCGTGAAGTTCGCTGTCGACAGCGACGCCCACGCCACCCTCCACCTCGCCAACATGCGCTACGGCGTGGGCACGGCGCAGCGCGGCTGGCTCACCAAGGACGACGTGATCAACACCTGGCCGGAGGCACGGTTGCGGCGCTTCCTGCGCAAGGGCAGGACTGGTCGTAGATCCGGCGGCTGACCGCACCCCCGTCACCCGAATGGCGTACCACGGCACGGGGGCACGGAGTGCCCGCGCATAGCGTGGAAGCGCCGTAGCAGGACGAGGGGGGAGTCGGACGCTTTCCACACAGGAGGACTCCATGCCGGTTGCCGGGCAGATCATGCACCGAGGCGCAGAGTGCATCAACAAGACGGAAAACCTCGCACGCGCCGCCGAGTTGATGAAACGACTGGAGGTCGGCGCGCTGCCGGTCTGTGAGGACGACGGCAGGATGTGCGGCATCATCACCGACCGCGACATCGTGGTGAAGTGCGTCGCCGAGGGGCGTGACCCGGCCGGGACCGAGTGCTCGGAGCTGTGCCAGGGCACCCCGCAGTGGATCGACGTCAACGCCGACGTCAGCGAGGTGCTCGCCACGATGGAGCGGCACCAGATCAGGCGCCTGCCGGTGGTCGAGAACAAGACGCTGGTCGGCATGATCAGCGAGCGGGACATCGCGCGGCACCTCAGCGAGCATCAGATCGCCGAGTTCGCCGAGCGGGTGTACGCCACCGCCTGAACGTCTTCGGCAGCGTGGGCCGGCTGCCGCCGGCCCACGCTTGTATGCACAATGGAGAGAGAAATGTCCCTTTAGTGTCGATGGGGACGCGGCGCCTGGGGTGAGCACGATGAACACGTACCGTGCGTTCCTTCCGGCGACCGAGCCGGCGGTTGCGGCCGTCGATGCCGCGGGGACGGTCATCGCGTGGAGCCCTGGTGCTCAGATGCTGCTGGGCTACGCGCCGGACGAGATCGTCGGACGCGCTGCCTCCACGCTGCTGACGGGCGGCCGGCTGCCCGACCGGGCCCGGCGGCACCTGGCCGAACGCAGAGCGTGGATGGGCAGGCTCGTCCTGCGGGACCGGGCAGGACGTACGGTCGAGGCCGATCTGCAGGCGTGTCCGCTGGCCGGCGCCGATGGAGACATGCCGTGGTGGTCGGTGCAGGCGGCTGTTCCGCAGGACAGCGACGGAGCGGCGCTGGCGCTGCAGCGCAGTCTGCTGCAGCAGCGGCTGCCCACGTTGCAGGCGGTGGAGATCGTGACCCGCTATCTTCCCGCCGATCCGCACGCGGGCGTCGGCGGCGACTGGTTCGACGTCATCCCGCTGTCCGGTGCCCGGGTCGCTCTCGTCGTGGGCGATGTCGTCGGCCACGGCATCCATGCCTCCGCCGCGATGGGCCGGCTGCGGACGGCGGTGCGCACCCTGGCCGACGTCGACCTGCCCGCCGACGAGCTGCTGACGGACCTCGACGACCTGATCATCGAAGAGGCCCGGGAGAGATCCACCTCCGACGGGGAGGTCGGCGCGACCTGTCTGTACGTCGTCTACGACCCCACGTCCCGCCACTGCACCGTGGCCAGCGCGGGCCACCCGGCGCCCGCTGTGGTCACCCCGGACGGCACCGTCGACTTCCTGCAGGTGGAGCCGGGCCCGCCCCTGGGCGTGGGCGGTGTGCCCTTCGCGGCCGTCGACTTCGCGCTGCCGGAGGGCAGTCTCCTGGTGCTTTACACCGACGGTCTCGTCGAGTCCCGCGGGCGCGACATCAACACCGGGATGAACGCCCTGCGCCGCGCCCTGACCCGTACCGCCTCCTCACTCGACGACGTGTGCGACGCGGTCCTCGACACTCTGCTGCACCGTGAGCCGGAGGACGATGTGGCCCTGCTCGTCGCCCGGACCCACCCGCTCGACACCGACCATGTGGCCACGTGGCGGGTCGCCCCCGACCCGGCGGCCGTCGCGGACGCCCGCCGGTGGGCCGCCGCGGGGCTGGAGGGGTGGGATCTGGCCGACGCCGTGCCCACCACCGAGCTGATCGTCAGCGAGCTGGTCACCAACGCCATCCGGCACGCCCACGCCCCGATCATGCTGCGGCTGATTCACAACGGCATGCTGATCTGCGAGGTATCCGACGGCAGCAGCACCTCTCCGCATCCGCGCCGGGCCCGGGTCCTGGACGAGGGCGGGCGCGGACTGCTCCTGGTCGCGCTGCTGTGTGAGCGGTGGGGCACCCGGCACACCGGAGCGGGCAAGACCATCTGGGCCGAGCAGCCCCGCCCCCTGCACGTCGTCGTCCCGGCCAGTGACCCGCCCGTCGCTGCGTGAGCATGATCGGCACTCCCTCACGAGGGAGGGAGCGCGGGCCCGGTGACCTCCACGTGGGCGGGGCGCAGCAGTTGGTCACCGAGCCGGTATCCGGATCGCAGGATCTCCGTGCAGATCAGGTGGTCGGAGTGCGGGGACACATGATGCGCCACTGCCTCGTGGCGGGCGGGGTCGAAAGGGTCGCCTTCCTGGCCGAACGCCTTCAGGCCCAGCGCACCCAGCTGGGTCCGGAGGGTGTCGGTGATGTCCTTGAGGCCCGGGGTCATGGGCTCGTGGGAGCAGATGTGCGGCGGCCCCGTTTGCCGTGATGCGGGGGATGCACCGGACGCGGCTCACGGTGCCGACTGGATGTCCCCGCGTGTGGAGGACGTGATGGTGTCGCTGTGGGCGAAGTCGCCCGGGGGGATGCCGGGGTGGTGGCCGAGGGCGGTCGGGGGCGCCGCCGCTGCCGAGGGGCCGAGGGTGAGGCGGGAGACGATGCGGTAGCGGTCGCCGCGGTAGACCGAGTGGACGTACTCGACGGCCCGACCCGTGGTGTCGGAGGTGAGCCGCTCGAAGAGCAGGGCGGGGGACAGCTCGGGCACGTCGAGCAGTTCCGCCTCGGCGCGGGTGACGACGGTCGGCTCGATGGCCTGCACCGCCTCCTGGACATGCACGCCGTGCTGTTCGCGCAGGTGCTCGTACAAGTCGCCGGTTTCCAGTTCCCCGGCGGACAGGGTGGGGACCAGGTCGGCCCTGATGTGCAGGTGCTCGATGGCCATCGGGGCGCCGTCGACCAGGCGCAGCCGTGCCACGTACACGATCTCGGCGGCGGGGGAGAGGCGCAGCTTGCGGCCCACGCGCGCGCCTGCCGGGATGGTGGTGAACTCCAGCAGGCGGCTCGACCAGGTCCCAGAGGCCTGAGGCACCGTCATGGTCTGCTGGGCGGAGACGAGTTCCTGGGTGATCTTCTCGGGTGCCACGAACATGCCGCGGCCGTGTTCCCGCACCAGAAGTCCCGCGGCCACGAGCTCGTCGACCGCCGCGCGCAGGGTCGGGCGGGACACGCCCAGCTGGGCGCACAGGGAGCGCTCGGAGGGGATCGCGTCGCCCGGGCGGTGCGACTCGACGAGGCCGAGGACGAAGTCGCGCACTCGCTCCCGTTTGAGCACCGCGCCTGGTTCGTCGGCCTTCATGTCGCCCTCCCTGATGCGCGGATCCTCAGTTGACCAGTTGACCAGTTGACCAGTTGGCGCCCGAGGTCGGGTCCTTTGGTCAGGGAATCTAACTGCCGCGAAGGTCAAATCCGCCAAGTACGCAGGGGGTTGACGCCGCGATTGGTCTATGCCAACTTCATCCCCACATCAACAGGTTATCTGTCCAGTGAGCTTCACTGGTCAAGTGGTAAGGGCCGGCGCAGGACCGTTCTGGAGAGGAATAAGGATGAGATTCGCGAAGAACCGGCTGCGCACCACCGCGGTCACCGCCGTAGCGGCGGCCATGGGTGCCGCCGCGCTCACCGCACTCCCCACCACCGCGAGCGCGGCCGCCGACGGGCTGAGCGTCCAGTACCGTACGAGCGCCACCGGGGCCAGTGCCGATCAGGCCGAACCCTGGTTCAAGGTGACGAACACCGGTGCCACGAGCGTGCAGTTGAGCGGCGTCAAGATCCGGTACTACTTCAAGGCCGAATCGGCGAGCGCGAGTTACCGCTTCGCCTGTTCCTGGGCCGTCAAGGGCTGCGCCAACGTCACGGGCACCTTCGGCACGCTCGCCAACCCGACCGCCACCGCCGACCGCTACCTGGAGATCGGCTTCACCTCCGGTGCCGGTTCACTCGCTCCGGGCGCCGACACGGGCGATATGCAGCTGCGCTTCCACCAGTCGACGTGGGCGCCGCTGAACCAGAGCGACGACTACTCCTTCGGCGCCGCCCGGACGTCGTACGGCGACTGGTCCAAAGTCACGGGGCAACTGTCCGGCACCACCGTGTGGGGCACGGCCCCCGCGGGCAACGAGCCGACGGACCCGCCCACCGACCCGCCGACCGATCCTCCGGCCGACGGTGCCGCGCTGTTCGACGACTTCAACTACAGCGGCCACACCGACCCGAAGATCTCGGCCAACGGCTGGAGCGTGCGCGCCAACTCCGGCGGCCCCGGCGTGCCCGGCGCCACCTGGGCGCCGGAGAACGTCACCTTCGCCAGCGCGGGCGGCAACTCCATCATGAACCTGGAGACCTCCACCGCCGGCACCGCGGGAAGCACCGAGCACACCGAGATCCTCACCCGGGCGATGAAGTTCAAGAACGGCACCTACGCGGCCCGGGTCAAGTTCAGCGACGCGCCCAAGTACGGCCCGGACGGCGACCGTCTCGTCCAGACGTTCTTCACCATCAACGACCTCAAGGCACCGCTGGCGGACGACTACGCCGAGTACGACTTCGAGTACCTGCCCAACGGCGGCTGGGGCGAGCCGGCGAACATCCTCTACACGACGTCCTGGGAGACGTACCAGGCCGACCCGTGGGTGGCGGTCAACCAGCACAGCGAGAGCCGTCAGAGCTACGCCGGCTGGCACGACCTGGTGCTGACCATCGACAACAGCACCATCAAGTACTACGTCGACGGACAGCTCTTCGGCACGCACGACGCCGCGTACCTGCCCGAGCGGCCGATGTCGATCAACTTCAACCAGTGGCTGATCGACCTCGCGGGCCAGACCAGCACCACGGCGCGGGCGTACGACCAGCAGGTCGACTACGTCCTTCACGTCAAGGACCAGGTCCTTACGCCCGCTCAGGTCGCCGCCAAGGTGACGGCGTACCGCAGCGCGGGCACCGTGTTCCAGGACACCGTTCCCAGCAGCTGATCTCCGTACCCGGCGCCGGGGTCCTGTCGATCAGCGGGCCCCGGCGCCGGGCCGACGGCTCGCGGCGGCCTGGGTGATGGCCTCCTCGCCCAGTACCTCGACGCGCCACCGCGCCTGCCCTACCTGGTCTTCGGCGCCCTGCTGCTGATCAGCGTCGCTGCGGTCGCGCTCACCCCCGAGACGGTCGAGAAGCCGCCGGTCCGGCCGGCCTACCGCCCGCAGCGCGTCAGCGCCGACCACGGCGACCCGGCCGGGTACCTGGCCGCCGCAGCCGCGGGCTTCGCGTCCTTCGGTCTGTTCACCTCGCTGGCCCCCCAGTTCGTCGGCGACCCCCTGCACCACCCGTCCCGCGCACTGGCCGGGCTGACCGTGTTCGCCGTGTTCGGCGCCGCTGCGGTGGCGCAGACGCTGACCAGCCGGCTCGATGCCAAGGTGCGCGGCAATCTCGGCCTGTTCGCCCAGGCCGCCGGGATGGCCGCACTCGCCGTCGGCATGCAGACCGCCAGCCTCCCCGTGTTCCTGGTGGCCGGCATCGTGGCCGGCAGCGGCGCCGGAGTGCTGTTCAAGTCCGCGGTCGGCACCGTCGTAGCCATGGCCACCCCGGCCGAACGCGGCGAAGCCCTCGCCGGGCTCTTCCTCATCTCCTACCTGGGCCTCGCCCTGCCCGCGATCGGCCTCGGCATCGCCACCCGCTACATCGCCGTCACGACCGCGATGACGTGGTTCACCGGCGCCCTGCTCGCCCTGCTCACCACGGCCGCTGTACTCGCCCGCCGCACCGGCCCTCGCCCTCGCGGGTAAAGGCCGGCGGTGTCGTGAGCGGGCTTCAGCGCCCGGAGCCGAGCGCGCCCGCGCCGAAGTGCTTGTCGATCAGGGCGGTTGCCTTCTCACGCTGGCGGACGCTGATGTCCTCGGCGTGCTCCTCCCAGCCGAACACGCAGGAGGAGACCACCCCGTCGAAGCCGACCGAGGCGAGCGCCGCGAAGACCTCGTCGAAGTCGACCTCTCCCCGGCCCATCTCGGCGTGCTGGTGCACGCGCACGGTCGAGCCGGGCGGGTTGACGATGTAGCGCAGCCCGCCCGAGGCGGTGTGGTCCAGGGTGTCGGCGAGGTGCACGTAGGTCACCTTCTCGGCCGCGCGCGTGATGATGCCGGTGGCGTCGTCGCCCTGGTGGAAGGTGTGCGGGGTGCAGTAGAGGAACGAGATCCAGTCCCGGTTCAGGCCGCGCACCATGTTCACCGCGGCGTGGCCGTCCTCGATGAAGTCGTCCGGATGCGGTTCGAGCACCAGCTTGACACCCTCGCGCTCGAACACCGGCATCAGCTCCTCCAGGGAGCGCAGGAACTGGCTCTCGGCGAACTCGGCGCCTTCTGGGCGGCCGTTGAACTCGGAGTTCATGGTGGTGACGCCCAGGTCGACGGTGATCTGGATGGCCCGCTTCCACGCGCGCACCGCGGCCTGCCGCTCCTCCTCCCCGGGGCCGGACCAGCGCAGCACCGGCAGCACCGAGGCGATGCCGACCCTGGCATCGGCGGCGCGCTTGCGCAGCTTGGCCACGGTGGCGTCGTCGGCGCGCGGGTGGCGGAAGAAGGGGATGAAGTCGTCCTTGGGCGAGAGCTCCATCCAGGAGTAACCGGCACGCGCCACCAGGTCAGGCAGCTCCAGCACCGAGTGAGTCGAGTAGAACATCTGTGGATCAAGGGCGAGCTTCATCGCTGTCCTGCCTCCGCTGTTGCTGCCGCGGCGCTGTGCAGGTTCTTCGCGGCCAGCGAGAGCCCCTCGGTCTGCGAGTACGCGGCGTCCTCGTGCTCGATGTTCACGGCCATCTCCGGGTCGATCTCCGCGAGGGCACGCAGGAACTCGGTCCAGAACGGCACGTCGTTGCCAAGCCCGACCGCGACGAACTTCCACGCCGGGTTCTGAGGCCAGGCGTTGCACCAGAAGCCGTAGCCCGTGGGCACCTTGCCGGGCGCGTCGGCCGGCACGCGCGTGAACGACGTGTCCAGTACGCCGCGGATGTCGGCGCCCGGGCAGAGCGTCGCGTCCTTCGCGGCGGCGTGGAACACCAGGGGGCCCAGCCACTTGATGGAGGCGATGACGTCCATGCCCTGCCACATCAGGTGCGAGGGGTCCATCTCCGCGCCGACGTTCGTCAGGCCGCCCTCGTCGACCAGCCGCTTCAACGTCACCGGCGAGAAGACGACGTTGTGCGGGTGCATCTCGACGGCGACCCGGACGTCGTTCTCCCGCGCCAGCGCGTCGATCTCCTTCCAGAACGCGACTGCCACACCCCACTGGTAGTCCAGCACGTCCATGTAGACGCCGTCCCACGGATTCACCACCCAGGACGGGTACTTGGCGTCCGGGTCCGAGCCCGGCGTACCGGACATGGTGACCACATGCTTCACGCCCAGCAGGCCCGCGAGGCGGATCGTGCGCCGCAGGTCGTCGGCATGCTTCGGGCCGACCCCCGGGAGTGGGTTGAGCGGGTTGCCGTTGCAGTTCAGACCCGTCAGTTCCATCCCGCGGTCGGCGAACGTCGCCAGGTACTCCTCGCGCGCCGTGGCCGAAGACAGCAGCAGGTCGACCGGGCAGTGCGGGGCGGGGATGAAGCCGCCGGTGTTGACCTCCACCGAGGTCAGACCGTTCTCCTTGAGGATGTCGAGGGCCTCGGTGAGGGTGCGGTCGTGCAGACAGGCGGTGTAGGCGCCGAGCTTGAGAGCCATGTGTCGATGTCCTTCTCTACGTACGGGTCAGGCGGCTGGCTGAACATCCACGGCGACGGCACCGCCGCTGTAGAAGGCGGGTTGGGGCTTCATACCGGTGTCGACGATGCGGCCCGATGCGAGGGCCTCGACGGTGGCGTTGGAGATGACGGTCGCCGCGTAGCCGTCCCAGGCGGACGGGCCGGTGGGCTCGGTGCCCGCCCCGACCGAAGCGATCCACTCGCGGAACTCGGTGTCGAAGGCGTCCGCGAACCGCCCCACCCACGCCTGGAGAACCTCCGTACTGTGCCGGCCCGCCGTGCGCACGGCGACCGAGGCCGGGTCCGGCAGTCGTACGAGGCCCTCCTCGGCGACGATCTCGCACTGGATGTCGTAGCCGTACTGGCAGTTGACGAACATCTCCAGGTCGATGCGAACGCCCTTGGCCGTCTCGAAGAGCATGATCTGCGGGTCCTTCAGGTGCGCGAACCGCTTGCCGGTGGAACGCCCCACGACGACCTGGGTGGAGACGATCTCGTCGTCGAGCAGCCAGCGCAGTACGTCGATCTCGTGCACGGCCGAGTCGAGCGCGGCCATCTCGGAGACGTACGACTCCGGGACGGTCGGGTTGCGGTGGGCGCAGTGCACCACCAGCGGCTCGCCGACGCGGCCGGAGTCGATGACCTGCTTCATCTGCCGGTAGCCCGCGTCGTAGCGGCGCATGAAACCGACCTGGACGAGACGGCGGCCGTACGCCGACTCGGCGTCGATGATCCGCAGACAGTCCTCGACGGTGGTGGCGAGGGGCTTCTCGCAGAACACGGGCTTACCGGCCGCGATGGCGCCCAGGACGTGCTCGGCGTGGGTGGGGCCCCAGGAGGTGACCAGCACCGCGTCGACATCGTCCGCCGCGATCAGCCCGGCACCGTCGGCGCACACCCGGGCGCCGGCCCGGGCCGCCGCCTCAGCGGCCCGCGCGGAGTCGATGTCGGTGACCGCGGTGACCTCGGCACCGCTCACGGTGTCGGTAAGCCGGCGAATGTGATCCTGACCGATCCAGCCGGCCCCGATCACCCCTACGCGCACAGTCGTTGCCATGAGTGTCCTTGGAGAAGGGGACGGGAACTTCAGCTGGAAGTGGGGAAGTTGAAGCCTGCCGCGACCTGCTGCTCGGTCTGGGGCCAGCGGGAGGTGACGACCTTGGGGCGGGTGTAGAAGCGGATGCCCTCGGGGCCGTGGATCGGCGAGTCGCCGATGAGGGAGTCCTTCCAGCCGCCGAAGGAGTAGTACGACATCGGGACCGGGACCGGCACGTTGATGCCGATCATGCCGACCTTGATCCGGCGCTGGAAGCGGCGGGCGGCCTCGCCGGAGGCGGTGAACAGGGCGGTGCCGTTGCCGTAGGGGTTGGCGTTGATCAGGTCGATCGCCTGGTCGAGGGACTCGGCACGGACGACCGCCAGGACCGGGCCGAACAGCTCCTCCTTGTACGCCTCCATTTCGGTGGTGACGTGGTCGAGGAGGGACGGGCCGGTGAAGAAGCCCTCCTCGTGGCCGTCGACCTTCAGTCCGCGGCCGTCCACGACGACCGTCGCGCCCTGCGCGGCAGCGGTTCCGACGGCGTTCTCGACACGTTCCTGCGCGTCCTTGGTGACCAGCGGACCCATCTCGGTGCCGGGCCGGTCACCCGGGCCGACCTCGACCTCACGGGCCTTGCGGGCCAGCACCTCGACCAGCCCGTCGGCCGCGTCACCCACGGCCACGGCGACCGAGACGGCCATGCAGCGTTCGCCGGCCGAACCGTAGGCGCCCGCCGTGATGTGGTTGGCGGCGAACTCCAGGTCGGCGTCGGGCAGGACGACGGCGTGGTTCTTGGCGCCGCCGAGAGCCTGGACGCGCTTGCCGTGGGCGGTGGCCTGCTCGTGGACGTACTTGGCGATCGGGGTGGAGCCGACGAAGGACACGGCTTCGATGCCGGGGTGGGTGAGGATGGCGTCGACGGCCGGCTTACCGCCGTGGACGACGTTGAAGACCCCGTCGGGCAGGCCGGCCCTCTGATAGAGCTCGGCGACGAAGTTGGCGGCGGACGGGTCACGCTCGCTGGGCTTCAACAGGAACGTGTTGCCGGTCGCGATGGCGATGGGATGCATCCACAGCGGCACCATGGCGGGGAAGTTGAACGGCGTGATGCCCGCGACGACTCCCAGCGGCTGGCGGAAGTCGTGCACGTCCACGCCACGCGAGACCTGGTCGGAGAAGGACCCCTTCAGTACGTCGCCCAGACCGCAGGCGAACTCCACGACCTCGCGGCCACGGGTGATCTCACCGCGCGCGTCGTCGACGGTCTTGCCGTGCTCGGCGGAGATGATCCGGCCCAGCTCCTCCTCGTGCTCGACGAGCAGCTGCCGGAAGGCGAACATCACCTGGGTGCGCCGGCTGAGGGAGGAGTCCGACCAGGTCTCGAAGGCATTCGCGGCGGCGGTGACAGCGGCGTCCACATCGGCCGCGCCGCCCAGGACCACCTGGGCCTGCTCGGCGCCGGTGGCCGGGTTGAACACCGGCTGGGTGTCGGCGGTGGAGCCCGGTGCGGGGCTGCCGTTGATCCAGTGCGGGATGGTCTTCACGTGAGGGTGTCCTTACAGGTAGTGCCGCTGATTGAGCTTGTTCGCGGCGTACGTCTCGTAGGCGGCGCGGGTGGAGTCCAGGGCGGAGGTCTGGCTGACGGGGACGTCCCACCAGCCGTGGCCGGGCGGGTTGGGGCCGTAGAGGTCGGTCTCGACGTGCACGACGGTGGTGTACTGGGTGGCCTTGGCCTTCTCCATCGCGCTGCGGAACTCGTCGACGCTGGTGGCGTGCAGGACGTCCGCGCCGAGGGAGGAGGCGTTGGCGGCGAGGTCGACGGGGAGGACGTCACCGTCGAGCCGGCCCGAATCCCCGTCGCGGAAGCGGTACTTGGTGCCGAACCGCTGCGAGCCGAGCGCCTCCGACAGGGCGCCGATCGAGGCGAAGCCGTGGTTCTGGACCAGGACGATGATGACCTTCAGGCCCTCGGAGACCATCGTCACGATCTCCTGAGCCATCATCAGATACGAGCCGTCACCGACCAGGACGACGACCTCGCGCGAGGGATCGGCCATCTTCGCGCCGAGTCCGGCGGCCACCTCGTAACCCATGCAGGAGTAGGCGTACTCGACGTGGTAGGCCTTCGGATCCCGCGCCCGCCACAGCTGTTGCAGGTCACCGGGCATGGAACCGGCCGCGTTGATGACGACGGCCCGATCGTCGAGTACGTCGTTGAGCGCGCCGAGGATCTGGGTCTGGGCGGGGAACCCGCCGGTGTTGCGGTCGGGTGCGAAGCACTCTTCCTCGATCTCCCGTGTCCGGGCGATGAGGTGGCGGGCGCGGTCGCGGTACTCCTGGTCCACTTCCCAGTCTGCGAGCGCCCCCGCCAGCGCTTCGATGCCGAGGCGGGCATCCGCGACCAGCGGCTCCGCCGAGTGCTTCACGGCGTCGAGGCGGGCGACGTTGAGGTTGACGAAGGCGACGTCCGGGTTGCCGAAGACGGTGTGGCTGGCGGTGGTGAAGTCGGAGTACCGGGTGCCGATGCCGAGGACGACATCGGCCTCGCGCGCCAGTTCGTTCGCCGCATACGACCCCGTGGAGCCGATGCCGCCGACCGCGCGGGGATGGTCCCAGGCCACGGCGCCCTTGCCCGCGTGCGTGTCCGCGACCGGGATGCCGGTGGCCTCGGCGAAGGCGCGCAGGGCGGTCTCGGCGCCGGAGTACACAGCCCCGCCGCCCGCCACGATCAGCGGCTTCCGCGCGCCCCGCAGCAGGCGTGCGGCCCGCTCCACGGCGCTCGGTTCCGGCACCGGGCGGCCCACATGCCACACCCGGCGCCGGAAGAAGTCGGCCGGCCAGTCGTACGCCTCCGCCTGCACGTCCTGCGGCAGCGCGAGCGTCACGGCACCCGTCTCCACCGGGTCGGTCAGCACCCGCATCGCGGCCAGCGCGGCCGGGATCAGCTGCTCGGGGCGCGAGACGCGGTCGAAGTACTTCGATACGGCGCGGAAGGCGTCGTTGACCGTGACGTCACCGCCGCGGGTGTCCTCCAGCTGCTGGAGCACCGGGTCGGCGGCGCGGGTGGCGAACATGTCGGAGGGCAGCAGCAGGACCGGCAGCCGGTTGGTGGTCGCCAGCGCCGCACCGGTGATCATGTTCGTGGAGCCGGGGCCGGTGGAGGCCGTGCAGGCGAAGGCGGCCAGCCGGTCACGCATCTTCGCGTACGCCACCGACGCGTGCACCATGCCCTGCTCGTTGCGGGCCAGGTAGTAAGGGAGATCGGCCTCTTGGGTGACGGCGGCCTGCAGCAGCGCCTGCCCGACCCCGGCCACGTTGCCGTGCCCGAAGATGCCCCACATGCCGGGGATCAGCCGCTGCTCCTGGCCGTCGCGCTCGCTGTACTGGTTCGCCAGGAAGCGCACCAGGGCCTGAGCGGTGGTCAGTCGGATGGTGTTCATCGCTCGCTGAGTCCTTCGAAGGGAAGCCTGTCGTCGATGTCCTGCGCGTCCCAGGTGGAGCGCACCCAGCCGTGGGCGGGGTCGTCGCAGATCAGCCAGGCGCGGTCCTGGCCCGGACCGGCCATGACGTTGAGGTAGTAGAGGTCGTAGCCGGGCCCGGCGATCGACGGCCCGTGCCAGCCGTGCGGGATCAGCACGGTGTCGCCGGACCGGATCTCGGCGAGCACATCGATCGGCCGCTCGGGAGTGCCGTGCACCCGCTGGTAGCCGAAGCCGGGCCGGGCCTCGTCGTGCTTGTGCGGTGGATACGACGACCAGTTGCTGCCGGGCAGGCAGTAGTTGTTGACCTGCCTCGAACACGCCCCGGCTCCGCGCAGCTCGACGGGGACGTCCTCCTTGTGCCCGTACCGAGCCGAGTGACCTCCCTGCTCGGTACGGGCGGAGGGCAGCGCGAACCTCTCACCGGATGCGCTGCTGATCAGGGCCTCCGACGCGCGGGGGAGGTACGCGAAGTCGGTGACCGAGTCGAACACGCCTGTCCGCCCGGCGAGTTCGAAGGCCGTGCCGTCCGTGGTGACGGTGGACGAGGTCACAGCAGACTCACCGCCCGGTCCACGGCGCCGGCGACGTCGCCGCTCGCGGGGTAGAGCAGGGACCGGCCCACGACCAGACCCTGCGCGGTGGGCTGCTTGAGCGCCTTGCCCCAGGACGCGAACGCGGCGTCGGCGTCCTTGACCTCGCCGCCCAGCAGCAGCGCGGGCAGCGTGGAGGAGGCCAGCACCCGCTCCATGTCGGCGACGACCGGCAGCTTCAGCCAGGTGTAGGCGGTGCGGCGCCCCAGCCCCGAGGCGATGCTGACCGACTTGATGACAGCATCGGTGGAGAGGTCGTTACGGATCTTTCCGTCCTGCCACGCCGACATGAACGGCTCGACCATCGCGATGAGTTGACGGTCATTCAGCTCGTCCACGGCACGGGCGGTGTTCTCCAGGACGGACGGAGTCGCAGGGTCGCCCAGGGCGATACGGGTGAGCATCTTGCCGCCGTCGAAGCCCATCGCGGCGATCGTGGCGGCGTCGTAGCCGGTGAACCGGTCGTCGATCTCGAACACCGAACCCGCGAGACCGGCCCGGTTCATCGAACCGAAGACAGTCTTGCCATCCAGGACGCCGAGCAGCAGCAGGTCCTCCAGGATGTCGGCGGTGGCCAGCACCCCGGTCACACCCGGCCGCTCCAGCGCCACGCACAGCCGGTCCAGCAACTCGAAGCGGTCGGCCATGGCGGACGGGTCACCGCCCACGCCGTTCGCGCCGCGCGCCGGATGGTCGGCGGCGATGATCATCGCCTTGCCGTGCTCGCCGAGCAGCGAGGTCGCCTTCACGCGGCGCGCGGCGGCGGCCGCGATGGCGCCGGGGTCGCTCACCCGGGCGTCCACGATCCGGCTCACGTTGTCGGACAGCACGTCGTCACGCCTCTCGCTGAAGGTCGTCCGAGCTCGCGGCCCGGAGTTTCGCGGTCACCTCGGCCTCGGTCGGCATCGCGTCGGAGCAGGACAGGCGGCTCGCGACGATGGCGCCGGCGGCGTTGGCGAAGGCGACCGTGCGAGGGGTGTCCCAGCCGGACAGCAGCCCGTGGCACAGCGCCCCGCCGAAGGCGTCACCGGCGCCCAGGCCGTTGACCACGTCCACCGGCACCGGCGGGATCTCGGCCGTCGAACCGTCCCGGTCCATCGCCAGCACGCCCTTCGGCCCCTGCTTCACCACCGCCAGCTCCACCCCGGCGGCGAGCAGCGCCTTCGCGGCGGCATACGGCTCACGCTCACCGGTGGCGACCTCGCACTCGTCGAGGTTGCCGACGGCGACGGTGGTGTGCCGGAGGGCCTCGGCGTAGAACGCCCGTGCCCGGCCGGGGTCCTTCCAGAACATGGGCCGCCAGTCGAGGTCGAACACCGTCGTCCCCGCCTTCGCCCGGTGGGCCAGCGCGGCGAGCGTCGCCGAGCGGCTCGGCTCCTCGCTCAGCCCGGTCCCGGTGATCCAGAAGACCGACGCTTCCCGCACCGCGTCCAGGTCCAGCTCGCCCGGAGCGATGTCCAGGTCGGGGGCCTTGGGCAGGCGGTAGAAGTACAGCGGGAAGTCGTCCGGCGGGAAGATCTCGCAGAACGTCACCGGGGTCGGCGCGATGTCCGACGTACCGACGAAGCCGCTGTCGACGCCGTAGCCCTCCAGCGCCGTACGGACGAAGTCCCCGAACGGGTCCCGGCCCGTCTTGGTGATCACGGCAGCGGTACGCCCGTAGCGGGCGGCGGCGACGGCGACATTGGTGGGGCTGCCGCCGAGGTACTTGCCGAACGAGGTGACCTCGGCCAGCCCCACACCCGTCTGGAGCGGATACACATCCACTCCGACGCGGCCCATGGTCAGCACTTCGAACGGCGTCACAGCTGGCTTCCCTTCGAGCAAACAAGTCGAGCAAGTCGAGCAACAAGCTTGAAGCGCTTGAATAGCGCGCTCTAGTCGAGAACGATGACCCCGTCCGAATGTCATGTCAATAGGTCGTTGCTACGAGGTTTCGCGAGCTACTGGACGGTGACCGCCTTGCCGTCCGCGTCGGCGGAGGCGACGATCGCGTCGATGACGCGCAGGTTGTGCAGCCCGTCGGCGAGGGTGGGGCACGGGGGAAGGCGGTCCAGGCCCGCGATCTGCTCCAGGAAGGCGCGGGCCTGCCAGACGAAGAACTCGTGCTGGCCGTGGCCCACGCTGGGGAAGTCCATGGGCAGGCCGCCGGCGATGTAGGGGTGGCCGGGACCGATCACCACGCGCCGGTAGCCGTCCACGGGGTCGGCGGCCGCCGCGTCGGCGATGGTGAACTCCGCCGGACGTGACAGTTCGAAGGTCGCCGCGCCGCCCCTCGTGAACACCTCGAAACCAAGGGAGTTGGCCAGCCCGCGGGCGATGCGCGAGACGGAGAAGGTGCCGACGGCGCCGGAGGCGAACGTCGCGGTGAAGGTGGCGAGGTCCTCGTTCTCGACAGGCTGCCGCTCCTGGCTCACCTGCACGTTCGCCGAGTGCCCCACTGCGGTGCCGAGGGGCGTCGGCCGCTCGGGGACCTGTATGGACAGCACCGCGCCCTGCACGCTGCGCACCGGCCCGCAGAAGTACTCGCCGAGATCGATGAGGTGACTGCCGACGTCGGACAGCGCGCCGGAACCGGGTCCGCCGCGGTAACGCCAGCTGATGGGGGCGTCGGGGTCGTGTCCGTAGTCGCACCAGTAGTGCCCGTTGAAGTGCTGCACGGGGCCGAGCGAGCCCTCCAGCACCTGCTGCCGGATGGCGTTGACGGCGGGGGAGCGGCGGAAGGTGAAGCCGGTCGCGGCCACCAGGCCGGTGTTCTCCGCGGCCTTCGCCATGGCCTGGGCGTCGGCCACGGACGGTGCGAGGGGCTTCTCGCACAGCACGTGCTTGCCCGCCGCCAGCAGCGCCTCGACGATCTCGCGGTGCAGATGGTTGGCGACCACGACGCTGACCGCGTCGATGTCGTCGGCCTCGGCGATCGCCCGCCAGTCGGTCTCGGCGCGCTCATAGCCGTAGCGGCGTGCGGCGTCCCGGGCGAAGGGCTCGTGAGCGTCGGCTACGGCGACCAGGCGGACCTCGGGCAGTCCTGCGCCGTACAGCGTCGCGGCCTGCCGGTAGCCGTTGAGGTGGGCTCTGCCCGCCATTCCGGCCCCGATGACCGCCACCCTGATCGGTGTTGTGCCCATGGTGATTCCCCTTCGGTGGCCGGCCAGGCAATGAATTAAAACGCTTTAAACCCTGGTACTATCAGCAGCGTCACAGGTAGATGTCAAGGTTGTTGCGCAGATCCAGCAGATCCAGCAGATTCTGTGGACCAGCAGATTCTGCAGACCGGCGGATTCATGGGAGGTCGTGTGGAAGAGCTCGGCTCCGGCGCCCCCGTGGGCGGCAACGGCGGGGCTGCGCGTCCCCGGCTGGAGGATGTCGCCGCGCGCGTCGGCTTGTCGACGGCGTCGGTGTCGCTGGTGCTGCGCAACATCCCCGGCCCCAGCGAGCGCACACGGCAGCGCGTGCTGAAGGCCGCCGCCGAGCTGGGCTACCGGCCCGACCGCACGGCCAGCGCCCTGGCCAGCAGGCGCAGCAGGCTGCTCGGTGTCATGATCGACGTCCACAGCGCCTTCCAGGCCGAGTTGGTCGAGCATCTCCACACGGCCGCCGAGGGCGTCGGATACGACCTGGTCCTGAGTACCCAGACTCGGACCCGCGACGAGAGCACGGCCGTAGAGACGCTCCTCGCCTTCCGCTGCGAAGCCCTGATCCTGCTCGGCCCGGTGGCGCCCGCCTCCGTCCTCGCCGACCTCGACCGCAGGGCGCCCGTCATCTCGGTGGGACGCAGGATCACCGGCGCCGACCTCGACGTCGTCCGCAGCGCTGACGACGACGGAGTCGGCCAGGTCGTCGACCACCTGGTGGGTCTCGGCCACCGTGCGATCGCGTACGTCGACGGCGGCAAGGGCGTCATCGCCACCGACCGGCGCCGCGGCTACCGGGCCGCCATGCGCCGTCACGGTCTCGGCGAACGGATCAGGGTCCTGCACGGGGACCTCACCGAGGAGGCCGGTGAGAAGGCCGGGCGGCACCTCCTCGACGGCGGCGACCTGCCGACCGCGGTGGTCGCGTTCAACGACCGGAGCGCCATCGGGCTGCTCACCGCCCTGCGGGGCGCCGGGGTCGACGTCCCCGGCGCCGTGTCCGTCGCGGGCTACGACGACGACACCCTGTCCCGGCTGAGCTGCTTCAACCTCACCACCGTCAGCCAGAACGCCGAGGAGCAGGCCCGGCAGGCCGTGACGGCCGCCGTCGAACGCCTCGACCAGGGGCGCACGGCACCTCGGGAGATCGTCCTCGCGCCTTCGCTGGTCGTACGGGCGACCACGAGCCGACCGCGCTGATCCCGTCGAGCCGTCGGGCCCGCCCCCGGGCGGCACATATGTGGCTGATGCACTTTTATGCGACAGGCGCACGCCGCAGCGTGCACCTGTGAGCGAACTCTTGACACATTCCCGAAACGCAAGCATGCTCTGCGCACCGCTTAGAACTTAAAGCGATTTAAACGACTCGCTGAATCCACGCTCACACCTCAATCGAGCGTTGCCGTGCCGGGTACCGGACACCCCCCCCGCAACGAGTTGTCCCAACACCCCGCGCCCCGCACCCCGAGCCATGCCTGGCCCCGCTCACGCCCTCCCCCGGCACCACATGAAGGAGCACCCGCACATGGAACGCACCCAGATCCGGCGGCCGTCCGGCCGTCGTCTCTCCAGAAGCGGCCTGACCTTGATGAGCCTGCTCGCCGTGACGGCGGCCGCGCTGACCGGGTGCGCCAGCGGCAAGGCCACCGGCGATACATCGGGGCAGTCGACGGCGCCGGCCGAGGGCGGAACGACATCCGGCACGAAGAGCAACGGCAAGAACAGCATCTACGTCATCGGCGGCAAGTCCGACGACCCGTTCTTCTCCGCGGTCAAGCGCGGGGTCGAGGACGCGACGAAGCTGGTGAAGGCGGGCGGCGGCAAGGTCACCTACCTCGGTCCGCAGAACTACGACAACCTCGGTCCGGACGTCGCCAAGCTGACGCTGACCGCCATCTCGCAGAACCCGTCGGCGATCCTCGTACCGGACTGGGTGCCCGAGAACCAGGACTCCGCGATCAAGCAGGCCATCGCCAAGGGCATCCCGGTGTTCATCTACAACTCGGGCGGCATCGAAGCGGCCAAGCGCGTCGGCGCCGTGAAGTACATCGGGTCGGACGACTACGAGGCGGGCAAGGCGGGCGGCGCGAAATTCGCCGAAGAGGGCGCCAAGAACATCCTGTGCGTCAACACCGTCCCCGGCTCCGCCAACCAGGAGGCCCGCTGCAAGGGCATCAAGGACGGCGCCACGAGCAAGGGCTCCGCATCCAAGCAACTCCCGCTGCCTTCCTCCAACTTCGGCAACCCGTCCGCCGTCACCCAGGCGATCAAGGGCGCGCTGCTGAAGGACAGCGGCATCGACGCCGTGGTGACGATCGGCGTCGGGGACGCCGACAGCGCCGCCGCCGCGATCAAGCAGGCCGGCGCCGGCGACAAGATCAAGCTGGGCACCTTCGACCTCTCGCAGAGCCAGCTCGACCGGATCAAGGCCGGCGACCAGATGTTCGCCATCGACCAGCAGCCGTACCTGCAGGGCTTCTACGTCGTGTCGATCGCCAACCAGTACCTGTCCTACGGCGTGCTCCCGCCGCAGAACCCGATCCTGACCGGCCCGCTCCTGGTCACCGCCGACAACGTCGACGCGGCGATCGCGGGTGCCAAGGCCGGCGTCCGCTGATCCCTCCCGATCCACGAAGGTGACACAGCCCGATGACAACCTCACTTACCGAAACGACGGCCGGGGAAGAGCCCGCCGTCGCCCCGCCGAAGCAGTCCGAGAGCCCTTTGGGGCAACTGCGCCATCGCCCCGAGGTCGGCGCGCTCATCGGAACGATCAGTGTCTTCGTCTTCTTCGCGATCTTCGGCGGCGAGAAGTTCCTGGCCCCGGCGGGCGCGGCGAGCTGGCTGAACATCGCCGCCGAGCTCGGCATCATCGCCATCCCCGTCGGACTGCTGATGATCGCCGGTGAACTCGACGTGTCCGTCGGCTCGGTACTGGCCGGCAGCTCGATGACGCTGGCCATCGTCTCCGGCCACTGGGGTGCCCCGATGATCGTCGGCATCCTGTGCGCGCTCGGGCTCGGGCTGCTGGTCGGCCTGCTCAACGGGATCATCGTCACGCGCACCAACGTCCACTCACTGATCGTCACGCTGGCCACGCTGTCCGGTCTGGCCGGTCTCACCCTGGGCCTGTCCCGCGTCACGACCGGCACCACGAGCGTCCCCATCAACCCCGACCCGCTGTCGAAGTCGCTGTTCGGGCAGCTGATCGGCGGTCAGTTCGAGGTCGCGATCTTCTGGTGGATCGGCATCGCGGTCTGCGTCACGGTGCTGCTGACGATGATGAAGTACGGCAACTGGATCTTCGCCATCGGCGGCGACAAGGAAAGCGCCCGCGCCACCGGCATCCCGGTCGCCCAGGTGAAGATCGCCCTGTACATGGCCAGCGGTTTGGGTGCCGCCCTGGTCGGCGTGATCCAGACCATCCTCTACAACGGCGCCCAGGTCGCCAACGGCCAGTCCTTCGTCTTCAATTCCATCATCGCCGTGGTCATCGGCGGTGTGCTGCTGACCGGCGGATACGGCTCCGTCGTCGGCGTCGGACTGGGCACGCTGACGTTCGCCATCGTCAACCAGGGCATCTACTACACCGGTTGGAACTCCGACTGGGCCAGCCTGATCCTCGGCATCCTCATCCTCGCGGCGGTCCTGATGAACAACACCTTCCGCCGGCTCGCCCTGTCCTACAAGCCCCGATCCGCGAGGAAGGCCTGACCATGACCGCACCCCTTCTGCGCCTGACCGGCATCAGCAAGTCCTTCCTCGGCACCGACGCGCTGCAGGACATCTCCCTCGAGGTGGAGCCCGGCAAGGTGCTGTGCCTGCTCGGCGACAACGGCGCCGGCAAGTCGACCCTGATCAAGATCCTCTCCGGCTTCCACAAGCCCACCACCGGCACGATCGAGATCAACGGCGAACCGGTCGTCCTCGACAGTCCGCGCGACGCCGGCGACCGGGGCATCGCCACCGTGCACCAGTTCGGCGGCACCTTCCCGCTGATGGGCGTCGGACGCTGCTTCTTCGTCGGCGCCGAACCCACCAAGGGCTGGGGCCCGTTCAAGCTGTTCGACAAGAAGCTGGCCGGCGAGATCGCCGTACGAGAGATGCAGTCCCTCGGCATCACCCGCGTCACCGACGGCGGCCGTCTCGTGGGCAGCCTCTCCGGCGGTGAGCGCCAGGCCCTGGCCATCGCCCGTGCCGTCTACTTCGGCGCCAACGTCCTCATCCTCGACGAGCCCACCGCCGCCCTCGGCGTCAAGGAGGCCGCCCACGTCCTGCGGATCATCATGCAGGCCCGCGCCAAGGGCGTAGCCGTCATCCTCGTCACCCACAACGTCCGCCACGCCATGATGGTCGGCGACCACTTCGCCGTCCTCATCCGCGGCCAGAAGGCCGACGACTTCCGCAACGGCGAACGCACCCGGGAGCAGATCACCGACCTCATGGCCGGCGGCGAGGCCATGGCCCACCTCGAAGCGGAACTCGCCGACATGCAACTTCAGGCCGAGACGTAAGCCTGACCGAGGCGAGGTAAGGAGGCTCAGCCTTTGCGTTCGCTCAGCTGAACAGCCTGCTGAGCAGGCCGCCGCCTGCGTCTTCGTCAGGACGTTCCGCAGCCGGAATCTCGCGTTGGTCGGAAATGCCCCCGATTCGATTCACGCCGTGCTCAGGCGACGAGCTCGGCATTTCATCTCCGACATGCTCCGGCTGGTCATTCCCGGAAGCGGACTGAACGACGCTGCCGCTGTTCTCTTCGTCCCCGGCAGCGGCTGGGCCAATGCTGCCGAGGACTGCCGCGGCAGTCATGGCGGTTACGGTCAGGAGCGTGCGGATGCGCATGGGGGGCGTTCTCCGTTCGAGTACGGAACATTGGACCGGCCCATATCATCATCAATTGTGAAATCGAAGCCCAATGCGTCCATCTGTGGGCGAGGCGTCCCATAAAGCACGCCAAGCACGCCAGGCCCGGCTCATGGGGCAGGGCGAAGGCGCGTTCGCGGCGTCTCAGCCGATGCAGAACTCGTTGCCCTCGATGTCCAGCATCGGGCGGTCGGCCGGCAGGCGGCCCGGCCGCTGCCCGGGCGGGAGCCTTCCCGCCCGGGCAGCGTGAGGTTCTCCGCGCACTGCAACACCGACACCAGTGCCAGCAACGCGGGCCAGAGCCCTCTGCGTCCACCGGCCGGATACCAGCCGACGAAGTCCTCATTCGTGAACAGGCTGTCCAACCGGTCTCGCACCCACATCGCGGCCGTGCCCCACGGATTGCCTGCCCTCGCCATCCGCAGGCCCATCGCCATCGCGACCGAGCGAAGATCACCAACGGTATCCGGAAAGTGATCCAGAACCAGGGTTCGGCCGTCACCGACACGTGTCCCGGCACCGGGTATACCGAACGTCGACCGTTTCTATGGCATGCCCCTGACAGACTCTGCACAAGTAATAAAGATTGATCCTCGGTGAAATTGAAAGGACCTCTGCACCGGACAGCAGGCCCCTTACCTCAGCACCTGAGGTTAGGCGTAGAGAATTCCCTGCCCACCCCCAGCAGTAGCGCGCAGCTGTGTCCTTCCGGTTGCGCGCCGAAGAGTGCTGCAACGCAGTACCGGAGTGATGCGATGAATGACTTCTTGTCGATCGTTTCTTCTTTAAGTCCTGATCTCGACGCCGTCCTCACACGACTGTCGCTGCTGCGCTTGACATCGCGGCGGGAGGTGCGGACGTGCGCCGTGTCTGCCTGACCGTGCCGACGAACCGGGAGTGCGTTGCCACCCTCGCAGAGGTGGTCGAAGAGGCCGCCTACGCCGCGAAAAACTTCGACGTCGAGGTGTACCTGCTGGTCCTGGATTCGTCCGCGGACATTGCGGCACATGCCCGCGTACTGAGCCGGGCGGACAACGTTTGGCACCTGGACGAGTCGGCCCAGCGAGAGTTCTTCCAGCGGGTGATCCGGCGCTCCGATGTCGCCAAGCCCGGCATTGTGGCCGATCTGATGCTCCCAAACGGCCTCTCGTACGGCGCCTGCACCAACCGCGCCTTCCTGATCGCGGCCGCCCTGGGATGCGAGTCGGTGCACCGCCGCGACTCGGACAGCTTCTTCCAGACGTACGACGGGGAGAAAATCTTCCCGATCCACGCGGAACTGCTGTCCCTCGGTAAACCGGCGCACCAGGCCGTGACCGTCGAGAAGCGGCTGGATCCGTCGTTGCAGGACGCCACAGTGGCCATGGTCGGCGCGTCGTTCGTCGGTGAGATGTCCGTGGACCTCGGTGAGATCCGCGACTACGAGGCCTACTACGACCTGGTCAGCCTTTGGGCTGCTGACGGCACCTCGGAACAGGAGAAGCGCGCCCTGGTCGAGGAGTCGTTCACCGGTTCGGAACCGTTCACCGGTGACTGGTCCGTGCTCGCCGTGGTCGACCCGATGCGGGTGGACATGCACAACATCAGCTTCCACGGGCTACACGAAAAGATTCCGCTGCCGCCGGCCACCGACACCATCGGTAGCGACTACTTCCTCATCCACGTCGCCGACAAGGCCCGGTTGCCCGGGGTCCTTCACAACCGCCACATCGTCAATTTCCACACCTCCGAACGCAAGACTGACGCTGGTTTTCTGGCCTACCAATTGCGGTTCGCGAAATTCATCCTGTCCATGTACTACTTCCACTTCATCTACCAGCGGATGATCGACGACAGCCCCGCCGCGATCGCCGCGATCGTCCGGGAGAGCACCTGGCAGAACCGGGAACCCAACGAGGCCAAGATCGACAGCCTTGAGCGTGCATATCGCAGGCTCGGCGGCCGGTTCGTGGTCGTCGCGGATCAGATTCGGGACCGTCGGGAAAATCTGCTCATCGAGGCCCGCCGGGACATGGACGACTACGCGCTGCTCATCGACGCGTGGGCGCCCCTGGTCGAGGCCGCCCGCGCCACGAGCGTCCGCCATGTCTGAACTGACGCACGTGCAGTCCGCGCTCGCCTGCGCTGACCAGGACCGGATCATCTACGACCTGACCGGCATCGAGAGCCAGTACGACGCTCTGTGCAGCGAACTGCCGGGTGTCACGGTGCGCTTCGCCATGAAGGCCTGCCCGTTGCACGAGGTGCTGGCCTGCCTGGCCGACCGGGGTGCCGGCTTCGACGCGGCCAGCCCCGGCGAGATCCGGCAGGTCCTGCAGACCGGGGTCGCCCCGCAGGACGTGCACTACGGCAACACCGTCAAGTCTGACGCCGAGATCGCCGCCGCCCATCGGCTGGGCATAACCACCTTCGCCACCGACTGCGTCGAGGACGTATGGGCGATTGCCCAGCACGCCCCTGGCGCCAGGGTGTTCTGCCGCGTGGCCACCAGCGGTCAAGGTGCCATGTGGGGGCTCACCGATAAGTGCGGCAGCAACGATCCGGTCAGTGTCCTGGACGAGGCCCGCCGGAACGGGCTCGTCCCCGCCGGGTTGTCCATCCACGTCGGGTCGCAGCAGATGACTGTACTTGGGTGGCAGCAGGCATTGGATGATCTCGCCGCCGTCCTGCCCGAGTTGGAATCGCGAGGCATCCACCTCGACCTCATCAATCTCGGCGGCGGACTGCCCGCCCACGGCTACCTCACCCGTGACGGCGACCCGCTGACTCCGCCGACTGCGGAGATCTTCGCCGCCATCCGGGCCGGTATGCGGCGGTTGCGGGACGCGTCTCGAAGTCACCTCGAGTTCATCGTCGAACCGGGGCGACATCTCGTCGCCGACCATGGCACGGTTCGCGCTCACGTCGCCCGGCTGACCATCCGCCAGCAGAGATGGCTCTATCTGAGCTGTGGCCGGTTCAACGGGCTGTACGAGGGTGACCAGATCCGCTACCGCCTGACATTTCCCACCCGTACCGACGGCCGGAGCGTACCGGCCGTCGTCGCTGGCCCGACCTGCGACAGCGACGACACGTTCGGCGGCGCTCCGGTACCCGTGCCGGCCGACCTCGCCTCGGGGGATCCAGTGTGGATCCACTCCGCCGGTGCCTACGCCACCAGCTACACCACGCGCGGCTTCAACGGTTACGACCCGCTGCCCTGCGTGACCGTCCGCGCGGAGCGCATTCGGTCGATAAACGCCGACGACTGGAGCACCATCGCAGCGCTGGAGGCGGGTGCGTACACCGCGAGCGGGCTCTCCGAGTCCCACACCGCGCTCGAGTCCCGCGCCTGCAGCTCCCCGGCGACTTCGTTCGTACTGGATGTCGGCGAACGCATCGGCGGATATCTGATCGCCTTGCCCTACCCGCGGTTCCGGTTTCCTGACCTGGCCCGTGCGGAAGACACCGTCTTCAGTTCGTCGAACCTGCACCTGCACGACATCGTCATCGGCGACGAGTTCCGCAACCGCGGCTGGGCGAAACGAATGCTGCGGCATCTAACCGACACCGCCAGATCCTTTCGGTACGAGCGGATCTCCCTGGTCGCCGTCGGCGGAACCACCGGTTTCTGGTCTGCACACGGGTACCGCGTCCATCCCGAGGTCGCCCTGTCGGCCGGATACGGCGCGGACGCTGTCTACATGTCCCGCGTCCTAGCCGACCAAGGTTGAGACCCTCATGCGCCGTATGACCGAGTTCCGCCGCTCCCAGTTGGCCATCGCCGCACTGTTCTGGCTTCTCGGCTTCCAGTACTCGACCTGGGCCGCACGCATCCCCGCGCTCACCGACCGCCTCCACCTGACCTCAGCCGAGGTTGGTGTGCTGCTGCTGGCCGCCGGGGCTGGCGCCGCAGTGTCGTTCCCGCTCGTCGCGAAATTGATGGCGATACTGGGTTCCCGGCGTCTCGCCGTCGGCTCCGCGCTTACTCTGGTCGCGGCCCTCGCCGGGCTCGCCGTCGCCCCGAACTACCCGTCCGCGTTAGCCGTGCTGCTTGTCGACGGCGTCGCGGTCGGCTGTCTCAACGTAGCCATGAACGCGCAGGGCGCCGCTCTCGAGGCGGCGTTCCGGCGCAACACGATGGCCAAACTCCACGCGTTGTTCAGCGGCGGGATCTTCGCCGCCGCGCTGTTCGCCTCCGCCGTCACCACGTTCAGCCATGCGCTGCCCCTGCACTTCACTATCGCCGGCGTCTTGTTGTTGCTATTCCTCCTCGCGGCTCGGCCTGCCCTGCTGAAGCACGACCTGCCCGCCCCGGAGAACGCGGCAGGCCGCCGGTGGGCCCGGCCGTCCGGGGTCGCCGCTTGGCTGGCGCTGGCGATGATCTTCGCCACCATCACCGAGGGCGCGATGACCGACTGGTCGGCCCTCTATCTCAAGGAGATCGCGCACGCCGCACCGCACCTGTTGCCGCTGGGCATCGCCTTCACCTCGGCCATGATGGCGATGGCCCGGCTGTTCGCCGACGGCTGGCGAGAGCGATGGGGGGACAAGCGCGTCGTCCTGGTCGGCGGTGCGCTGGCCGGCGCCGGGCTGGCGGTCGCGCTGCTGGCAGGCGGTGTGGCCCCGGCATTGTTCGGGTTCTCCTGCGTCGGGCTCGGCATGGCAGCGGTGACCCCGTGCCTCTACGTGGCTGCCGCCCGGAACGGGTCCGCCACCCTCACCATGGTCGCCGCGATGGGCACCACCGGGCTGCTCGCCGGACCTCCGGTCATCGGATTCATCGCTGAGGGCAGCAACCTTGCCTGGGGGATGGGTGCGGTCGCGGTCACTGCCTGGCTGGCGGTCCTGTGCGTGGTGCCGATCCGCTGGCCCGGCCCTCCCGCGACGCAGGAGGCGCCGGTCACCGCTGGAGAGCCCAGCGAGGTGTAGACCGCCAAATCGTTGCTGCGAATCAGTCCCTTTATCCCCGGCGCCGAGCTGCAGGCCTGGCGGTCCTGCCACGTCCCGGCTTTGGCAGGGTCGCTCCCTCCTCGTTACAACCCGGGTCAGACACCTAGAGATGGTCTATGTCGGTAAGTAACTTTCACGGCCGTCAGACTTGAGGTTTTTGCGCCATACGCGCACCCTCGCGTCCATCGAGCTGTGAATTTGGCCGCCCGTTTGCTCCGGTTCTCGTGCATGAAGTCCGTCTGGTTTGAAGATCAGGCAGAAACGCCCAGCAGCGGAACAGCACCGGCTGCCGCATCCATGATCACGCTACGGCGTGAGCCAGCGGAAGCCGTACCCGAGCGACCTGTGCGACGCCCGATGGGCCTTAATCGAGCCGACGTTGACAGCCTGGAGAAAGGCCCGGCTCGACCGCAGGCCCACCGGACAGCCGGCCAAGGTCGACATCCGCGACGTATTCAACGCACTCCTCTACATCAACCGCACCGGAATCCCCTGGAAATACCTCCCGCACGACTTCCCCAACCACGGCACCGTCTACGCCTACTACGCCGCCTGGCGCGACGAAGGAATCCTCACCCAGCGGCGGATTCCAGTGATCGTCGCAACACGGTGATCATTCCAGTGTTGCGACGAGCTCAGCGAAGAGGTTCGCGGGGGTGTTCCAGCCGAGGGTCTTGCGGGGGCGGCTGTTGAGTTCGGCGGCGACGAAGGCGAGGTCCTCGGCTCCGAAGACGGACAGGCCAGTGCTCTTGGGGAAGTACTGGCGCAGCAGGCCGTTCGTGTTCTCGTTCGAGCCGCGTTGCCAGGGGCTGGCGGGCTCGCAGAAGTAGACGGGGATGCCGGTGGCGCGGGTGAAATCGTCATGTCGACTCATCTCGCTGCCCTGATCCCAGGTCACTGAGCGGGCCAGCTCGGCGGGGAGGTCGCCGAGGGCGTGGACGAGCGCGTCGCGGACCTGCTCGGCGCCTCGGCCACCGGGCAGGTGGAGGAGTTTGACGTAGCGGGCTGCGGACCGCGCCCCGAAGAGGTCGTCGCCATGCACGTGCGGGACGTGCGCCTGCCCGACATCGACGCCGATGATCAGTGGTGCGAACTGATGATCCACACTGCGACTCCGGAAGTCGGCAAGCAATGGACCGACACGGGCGAGATCCACGAACAGCGCGACCTCAAGGGCCGCGCCGAAGGGGACACACGCACGGTGCCAGGCCATCCTGCCCTGACTCGCATCCTGCGGCAGCACATCGAAGACGAAGAACTCAAGCCGGGTGATCTTCTGTTCAAGGGCGAGAACGGCGGCATCCTCGCGGGCTCCGTGATCCGCCGTGCCTGGCGCAGTGCTCGCCGGGCGGTACATGCTCCGCATGTCTTCGACTCGCCGACTGGCAAGCGCGTGTATGACCATCGGCACACCCGGCTGACCAAGTCGCTCAACGACGGGATCCCGCCCGCGCAGGTGGCCGAGTGGGCTGGAAACGGCGTGCCGGTACTCCTCGCCACGTACGCCCGGTGCGTCGATGGGCAATTGCCGGACCTGAAGAAACGCCTTGAAGCCGCCGGAGACCTTCCCGAGCTGCCCGGCGCTGGTTGATCTTCGGTCAAGAACTTCGACACGTATTCGACACAGTCACCCGCGAAAACCCGGTGACAGCCGGACAGCCCCGGATTCCTCCCTTGATCGTCAGGGGAGGGGCCGGGGCTTCGCCACGTCGCGCGATACTTGCTCTGACCAGCAAAAACGCCCTCTCGAAGGAGAGCATAGAAAGGGCGCCCCTGGCAGGACTCGAACCTGCGGCCAAGCGCTTAGAAGGCACTTAGTCTAATGATTTCTCTACCGCCCTGACCTGTCCTTTTGTAGCCCGGTGACGCATCGTCAGCTGTTTCGGGGGACGTATGTGGGACGATCTTGCTGGTTGTCTGGTGGTGGGATCATGGATGTAGAGCCGGTAGCGATTCGAGGACATGGGTTTCCGCGAGGCGGGGCGCCACAGGCGGGACCGGATCGAGGTGCGGACCATGGATACCACCTTCGACGTCAGGGTCTGGCAGATCGAGAGGGGCTCCGGGAAGTTGCGCGAGTCCTACGGGGTCCGCTGGTCCGTCGGTGGAAAACGTCATCGCAAGACGTTTCAGACGTTCGCGCTGGCCGACGGTTTCCGAGCGGAGCTGGTGACCGCGACGCACGGCGGAGAGCCTTTCAACATGTCGACCGGCTTGCCGGAACGGCACGAGCCGAGGGCTTCCTCGGTCGGGTGGTATGACTTCGCTGTCCAGTTCACGGACGCCCAGTGGCCGCGTGTGTCGGCGAATCACCGGAAGAACACGGCTCGCACATTGATGATCGTCACCACTGCGCTGATGGACCGGGATCCACCGGGCGTCCCTTCTCGCCGGGTCCGTACGGCCCTGAGCGATTGGGCTTTCAACACCAACCGCCGCGACGATGCCCCGGATGACGTGGCCGCGGTACTCGGCTGGGTGCGACGGCACACTCCGACCACGGACGCCTGGACTGATCCGCTCGTCGTTCAGGACGTGCTGCTGGTACTGGGAACGCTGCTGGACGGGAGACGGGCGGCCGCCTCGTCCGTGAAGCGGCATCGCCGGGTCATGCATCTGCTGATGAGGTATGCGATCGTCCGCGGCATTCTGCTGTCCGATCCGGTTCCTGAGTCGCGGAACCTCGCACCGCAGTCCGCCGGTGCGATCGACCGACGCCGTCTGCTGAACGAGGGGCAGGCGGCGCAGTTGCTCGACTGGATTCGCGACCGGCCGCGCAGCGGGCAAAGACTGCATGCGTTCTTCGCCACGTTGTACTTCACGGGGCTGCGCCCGGAAGAAGCTGTTGCGCTGCGTGTCTCGGACCTTGTCGTGCCTACCTCGGGGGAAGGGCAGTGGGCCGACATCGTGGTGCACGCCGCCGAGCCCGAGATCGGGCGTACGTGGACCGACAGTGGAACCCGGCACGATCAGCGACGTCTGAAAGGCAGAGCAGAGGGTGAAACGCGCATAGTGCCGTGCCCTCCGAGCCTGTCCACCCTTTTACGGGCGCGTATCCAGGAGGCGAGCCTGCTTCCCGACGATCGACTCGTTCCTGGGGAACACGGCGGAGTTCTCGCCGGCTCCGTCTACCGCCGCATCTGGGACCACGCCCGCAGGGCAACCCTGCCACCCCACGTATACGCATCACCGACAGGACGACGCGTATACGACCTTCGGCACACCCGGCTACGATGTGGCCGAACAACGGCATCCCACCTGCTCAGGTGGCTGAGTGGGCCGGCACCAGCGTTGCCATGTTGTTCGCCACGTACGCGCAATGCATCAGTGGCCAGGAGCAAGATCTGCGGCAGCGACTCAACGAGATGCAAGATGCCTCGGCCACCCTGGTCGCGTAATCGCCGACGGGGGTCACCGCTCCCGCCTGTAGGGGTCCGTGTACGGCTCCATGGATTGGCGGACCTCGTCCCGGACCGGGTCCATGAGGGGACCCGGGGCGTAGTACCGGGCGCGGGCCTTGCCGTGGGGGACGAGCCAGCCGCGGGCCACAAGCTCCCGGATGTCGCGGATGGCCTGCTGGTCGCTGAGGTCGGCGTCCTGCTGGTAGACGGTGCGGCGGACCTTCGCGTCTGAGAACGCAGGCAGCAGGGCGTAGACGACCCGCTCGTCGAAGCCGGCGGCCTCGACGCCCTCGACCAGGCGGGTCCATGCCCGCGACATGACGTCGAAGCGCCGCTGGGCCTGCTGGGCCTGGCGGTGGTGGGCGGTCAGGCAGAAGCGGATCCAGGGCCGGGTGTCCCGCTCCGGACTCCAGTGCGGGCCGCCCACGTCCTCCAGGACCTGGTAGTAGGCGTACGTGTTCTGGCCGCGTCCGAGCCACTCCTCGATGGAGGAGAACTCGGGCGGCATCAGGGCCTCGCGGGAGAACACCAAGGTGGACAGTGCACGGGACATGCGCCCGTTGCCGTCTTTCCACGGGTGGATCTTGACGAGATTGAGGTGGGCCATGGAAGCGCGGATGTGGACGGGGGCGTCGAGGTCGCCGTCGTTGAGCCAGTCGATGAACTCCGACATCAGAGCGGGAACGACCGCCTGGTCCGGAGCGGTGTAGGCGGGGACCAGCGGGTCGTCGGGGCTGGTGACGTAGACGGGCCCGTCGCGCCAGCGGCCGGGACGCTTGTCGAGGTGGTGGCCCTGCAACATGAAGTGCAGACCATTGAGCAGGCCGGCGTCGTAGCGGAAGTCGTCCCCGGCGTCGGCGAGCGCCTGGATGTAGGTCATGCCGCGCTGATAGCCCTCCAACTCGGCGCGTGTCTTCTCCCCGGTCTCCAGGGGTTCCTCGCCGGACATGAGGGCTTCCACGTCGTCGACCGTCGCGGCGTATCCCTCGATGGTGTTCGATCCGGCGATCGCGCGGGCGGTGAGGTTGCGGCGCAGTTGACGGGTCCAGCGGGGGGTGGCCCGGAGCATGTGGCGCAGGGCGCGGCCCATGCTCTCGATCTCGTCGAGGGCCCGCTGGTCGTCGGTGTCCAGAGAGGGAGTGGCGTATAGCATGCCTCCATGACATGATAATTGTGTCATTAAGTCAAGCGGGTGTGCTTGGATCAGATCACTGTGGAAGGAGCGGTCTTCCCGAGGTAGATCTTGAACGCCTCGCGGATCTGGCCACGCGTGTAACCGACCGTGTTGACATTGGCCGGCACGACTTCCCGCTCGTATCCGCGCTTGCGGGCCGAAAGGTACTTGACCACGTTCGGCGCTCCGGTGTTGGAGACGAACAGGTTCCGGGCGGTCCGCAGGTCGCTGTGCAGCCCTTCGAAATTGCGCGCATGGCCGATGTCGACCGGGCCGGCGGTGTAGTACTTGCACTCGATGGCCAGCAGGCACTTGTTGCCCCGCGGCGCCATCCGGATCTGCCGGGAGAGCGCCGCCTCGTCGGAGGGCAGGATCAGGACGTCACACTCGTGCACCACACCGGAATTCCCCTGTACCTGAACACCGAGGTGCACCTCCAGGGCCGGGGCGCGATCGAACTCCACGACGGCATGGGTGTACGGATGCCTGGTGCTGTAGAGCCGGCCGGGGCTGGTACGGAACACGAGATTGTTGACGGTGCTCCCATGTACGTCCTTGTAGTGGACGGAGGCTCCCAAACTGCTGGCGGTGGAGACGGCGAGGGAGAAGAGATACCCCTCGTACACGTCCCAGGGCTGGGATACGGAGGTATAGGAGATCCCGGGGCCGGTGAGCAGGTTCTGGATCTCCTGGAGCAGGTCGTCGACGGGGCTCACTGGTTGATCTCCTCACGTACCTCATGGAAAAGGCTCTGAAGGCGGACCCGGGTATCTTCGGGGAGGCGGGCGGCGAGTTCATGCGTCTGGTCTCGGCGCCCGGTGAGTTCCTCGTCAGGGACGAACCGCACGCTGCGGACTGGCGCGCGGTGCCGGTCATCCTCGGAGCCCATGGTCTTGAGGCTCTCCGCCTCGATCTGAGGGAGCTCCAGGACCAGTCGGCGCAGCGCGTCGAGGTGCAACTCCGTACGTTCCTGGGCGCTCATGGGCCGGGTGGTGACCACCACGGTGGCCCCCCTCTTCAGGGATCTGTGGAAGGTGTCGGTGCCCATCTCTGCGACGGCGAGAGCTTCGTACTCCTCGGTGGAAGCGCCGCGCCGGCGCTGAAGGAGCTTCTCCTCTGCAACGCCCGTCGCGATGGCCGTGTCCAGCTCATCGAGCAACCAGTCCAGCCCGGCCGACCTGATGGCGTCCCTGAGCAGGTCTTCCATTTCGCGGAGTTCGGTCGCGTTCACTCTGTTCTCCATTCTTACGACTGTCGACCTTGGTTGGGGCGACCACCGTTCCGTGCGGCCGCCCCGGCCTCGTGGCTGTCACTTGCACGTCCGGTGCAGCGCCGGTTTCGTTCGGGGGATTGCGCTGGGCCTTGTATTCACCAGCCTCGGATGCGGCGGCCGTGGTCGGTGTCCGGGCTGAGGATCGCGTCGGCCACCCGACCGCCGGAGTCCTTGGCGCCGCCGCCGAAGTTGAGCGTCCCGGACGCGTTGGCGCTGGCGGCGACCCCGTCCCAGTAGCGGGCCTCGCGCTCGAAACGCACGGGTTCCACGAGCCGGATCAGCTCGTCCAGGCTGAGTCCAGTGCCTGTTCCTCGCGTTCCCCGAACTGCCCCCGGACCGTCCACGCTCTGGTCATGGCTCCCCCTACGTTCCTCAACAGCCGTATTCGTATCGCGCGCCGCACTTGAAGTGGGCCGAATGTACTGGCGCCGCCGCTCCGCTGTGGTCTGGCGAGGGAGAGATCAAGCCAGTACGTGGAGCCCCCACCAGAGCGTTGTGGGGAACAGAGCAGGCGCTGCTTGGTCGCCTGCTCCATGCCTTCCCGGTGGGTCGTCAGAATGGCTCTGAGCAGGCATTACTCGTGCGCAGGTGGTGGCGGACCGTGGGATGACTCCCGAACCGGGGGACGTATATGGGACGGGGAGTCCGGTTCGAGGGTGTGAATCGGGATAAAAAGCCCTCCGGGGCAACAAAAAACCCTCCGTAAATGATCTTACGAAGGGTTAGGAAATGGCTCTGACCTGCATAAACGCGCGCCCCCGGCAGGACTCGAACCTGCGGCCAAGCGCTTAGAAGGCGCCTGCTCTATCCACTGAGCTACGGGGGCCGGTGGTGGCTTGTGTCGTGGTGCCCGGGCGGGGGCTGATCCGTGACATTGCCGGGGACAAGGATAGGGCTCCCCGATCCGTGTCCCTGTTGCTTCGCCTCCGTGGCTCGATGTGGAGGTTCGGTGAAGCGGTCCTGATAATCGCAGGCAGGTACGAATCGTGCACCGCTTTTGGCGCCTCACACCTCGGGTGTTGTGCACTCGTTATGCCTGGGCTTCGCCCTCGCCCCACTCGTCCCTTCCATCCCTTGTGTCCTATCGGCGCGCAGACATGCTCATATGCTTCAGATATCCCCTAAAATTGGGCATTCTTCGCATGTGGTGACCTTGGACGTACGGCCTCAGCTGCTCGACGCACTCTCTGCCCTGCGCGACCGTGTCGCCGCCGCACGCTTCCCGCTGCCCCTGGCGGGGGCCCCGCGCGCGCGTGCCAATCGCGACGAACTGCTCGCTCAGCTCGACGATTACTTGGTGCCCCGGCTCAGAGAGCCTGAAGCGCCGCTGCTCGCCGTGGTGGGTGGATCCACCGGGGCCGGGAAGTCGACGCTGGTCAACTCCCTTGTGGGGCGGCGGGTCAGCGAGGCGGGGGTGCTGCGCCCGACGACGCGGACTCCGGTGCTGGTCTGCAACCCCGAAGACCATCATTGGTTCAGTGGTATGCGGGTGCTGCCCGATCTCACGCGCGTGTGGATGCCCCATCAGGACCCCGGCGACGAGCTACTGCTGCCGGGCGAGAACCCCGCGCGCGTGCTGCGGATCGAGACCGCCGACACCCTGCCGCGCGGGCTCGCCCTCCTCGACGCGCCCGACGTCGACTCCCTCGTGGCCGACAACCGGGTCCTCGCCGCGGAGCTGATCTGCGCCGCCGACATCTGGCTGATGGTCACCACGGCGGCCCGTTACGCCGACGCGGTGCCCTGGCACCTGCTGCGCACCGCCAAGGAGTACGACGTCACCCTGGTCACCGTCCTGGACCGGGTGCCCCACCAGGTCGTGTCCGAGGTGTCCCGGCAATACGCGGCGCTGCTCACCAAGTCCGGACTCGGCGACGTACCCCGCTTCACGGTGCCCGAACTGCCCGAGTCCGCCTGGGGCGGCGGGCTGCTGCCGTCCACCGCCGTGGCGCCGCTGCGGACCTGGCTGGTCCAACAGGCGCAGGAGCCGGCCGCCCGACAGCACTCGATGGCCCGTACGGTGTACGGCCTTCTGGAATCACTCCGATCCCGGATGCCCGAGCTGGCCAGCGCCGCCGCCGCCCAGTACGCCGCCGCCCTGCGGCTCACCGCCGCCGTCGACTCGGCCTACGACAGCGAGTACGCGCGCGTGCGGGGCCGTTTGCAAGCGGGTGCCGTGCTGGCCGGCGACGCCCTGAAGCGGTGGCGGGCCTTCCCGCTCGACTGCTCCGCGGGCGAACTGCTCGACGCCCTTGTGGAGAGCCTTGCCGCCCTCCTGCTGTGCGCCGTCACCGCCGCCGACGAGCGCGTCGACGACGCCTGGCGGCGTGAACCCGCATCCGGCGCTCCCGGGCTCGCCGACCGCGATCCGTCGCTGGAGAGCGCCGAGCACCGGATCGGGATGGCCGTACGACGGTGGCGGCGGGAGCTCGAGGAGTTCGCCGAGGAAGAGGTACGCGACCTCGACCGGAGTGTCGCGCCCGATGCCGAGGTGGTCGCCGCCCTCGCCGCCACCACCCTGCTCGGCGGGCGCCGGGCGCGGTCCGGTGGTGAGGCACTCGCCAACCGGATCGGCCCCCACGGGGCGCTGCGCCTGCGCGACCGGGGCGGACGGCTGCTCGCGGACCACCTGGACCGGGTCATGCACACCGAACGCGAGCGCCGCCTGGCCCCGCTCGACGCACTCGACGTACACCCCGAACCTCAGGCCGAACTCATCGCCGCGCTGTCCGTACTGCAGAAGGAGAGGTGACCGGTGACCGCCATCACTGACCGCGACCACACCGAGCACACCGAACACGCCGAGCGCCCGGAGGGCGTGGCCCCCGAGGACGCGCGCGTCGAAATCGAGCTCCCTGAAGAGCGCGATTCCAGAAACAGCCTCCCTGGGCACAGACCGAACAGGGAGAGCACATCCGGAGACCTCGGGGAGGGTTCTGACGGGGAGAGTGCGTCCATGGGCAGCGGGTTCTTTGATGCGGAAGCAGAAGGCGACCTCGACGAGCACGCGCGCGTGGGCGACGGGAGCGGCGGATTCGGGCGTACGGAGGAGGCCGGGCGCGGAGGGTCCGAGCGTGGGGAGACCGGGCGTGGCGAGACCGGGGCTGCCGGGCCCACGGAGGCCGGGCGGGAAGACTCCGCGCGCGGGGAGGCCGACCGAGAAGACTTCGGTCGACGGGACGCCGGCCGTGCTGACGTCGGCCGCGCTGACTCCGGGCATAGTGAATCCGGTCGTACGGAGTCCGGTCGTACGGAGACCGGTCGCACCGAATCCGGTCGTACCGAATCCGGCCCTGCGGAGTCCGGCGGTACCGAATCCGTCAGCCCCTGGGACGACGGGCTGATCGCACGGCGGGTCGACGAGACCGCTGCCGCGGAGCCGGTCGCCGTCGTGGAGAGCAGGCGTCCCGGACCGCAGACCGTGGCGCCGCTGGCGTACGACGGGCCGCTGCGGTCGCGGCTGGACGCGCTGCGCGAACTGGTGGGGCTGTCCCGTACGCGGCTCGACAGCAAGACGCTGGCCGAGGCGGGGCGCGTCCTCGACGAGGCGGCGGCGCGCCGCAGGCTCTCCGGGCAGCACACCGTCGTGGCGATCGCGGGCGCCACCGGCAGCGGAAAGTCGCAGCTGTTCAACGTGCTCGCCGGAGTGAACATCTCCGAGACCGGGGTGCGCCGGCCCACCACCGCCGCCCCCATCGCGTGCAGTTGGAGCGACGGCGCCTCGTCCCTCATCGACCGGCTAGGCATTCCGGGACGGCTGCGGCGGCGCCCGGTGCAGAACCCGGACACGGAGGCCGAGCTGCGCGGGCTCGTCCTGGTCGACCTGCCCGACCACGACTCGGCCGCCGTACAGCACCGCGAGCAGGTGGAGCGGGTCCTGGCGCTCGTCGACGCGGTCATCTGGGTGGTCGATCCCGAGAAGTACGCCGACGCCGTGCTGCATGAGCGCTATCTGCGGCCGATGGCGGGGCATGCGGAGATCATGTTCGTCGTCCTCAACCAGATCGACCGGCTTCCCGGGGAGGCCACCGACCAGGTCCTCGACGACCTGCGGCGACTGCTCGACGAGGACGGCATCGCCCTGGGGGAGTACGGCGAGCCGGGCGCGACCGTGCTCGCGCTGTCCGCGCTCACCGGGGACGGGGTCGGGGAACTGCGGGAGGCGCTCGGCGAGTTCGTGGCGGAACGCGGGGCAGCGGCGCGTCGGATCGCGGCCGACGTGGACGCCGCGGCCTGGCGACTGCGGCCCGTCTACGCCACGGGGCGGCGCAGCGGGCTCAGCGAGGACGCACGGGAGGAGTTCTCCGCGCGGCTCGCGGACGCGGTGGGCGCGACCGCCGCCGGGGAAGCCGCCGAACGCGCGTGGCTGCGCAACGCGGGTCGCGCGTGCGGCACGCCCTGGCTGCGGCTGTGGCGGTGGTTCAACGACCGGCGCGAACCGCCCACCGGGCGGCTGTCGTTGCGTACGCACAACGACGAGGAGGTCACGGCCAGGCAGCGTGTCGAGCAGGCCGTGCGGGCGGTGTCCGACCGCGCCTCGGCGGGGTTGCCGGCGCCCTGGGCGCAGGCGGTGCGGGAGGCGGCCGTACGGGGGGCGCAGGGGCTGCCCGAGGCGCTGGACGAGCTGGCCGCGCGGGCGGGGCTGCCGCCGGGGCGACCGCCGAGGCCGGGCTGGTGGCCGGTGGCCGTGCTGGCGCAGGCCGCCATGACGATCCTTCAGATCGTCGGCGGAATCTGGCTGACCGGGCAGATCTTTCAGGTCATGGCGCCGAACCTGGGCGTGCCGGTGCTGCTGATGGTGGCGGGCGTCGTGGGCGGTCCGCTCGTCGAATGGAGTTGCAAGCTCGCGGCGCGGGGACCGGCACGGCGGTACGGGCTGGAGGCGGAACGGCGATTGCGGGAGGCCGCCGCCGGGTGCGGGCGGGCGCGCGTGCTGGATCCGGTGGCGGCGGAGCTGCTGCGATATCGGGAGGTGCGGGAGCAGTACGGCAGGGTGCTGGGGGCGGAGGCAGTGGTGAGGTGAGGGGCGCGGACGCCGTGGTCAGGTGAGGAGGGCGGAGGCCGTGGTGAGGTGAGGGCGCGGGGGCTCGGGCGCCCGTTCGGGTGACGGAGTTTTCCACAGGCGGGCGGTGGTCCACAGCGCTCAGCGGGCTCGGCCCGGCGGAGGCAGTCTGGCTCTGCGGCGATCGCGGCGGACGCGGTGGTCGCGGAGGCGGCGACGTACCTGGTGTACCGGGTCGTCGCGGCAGACGCAGCCGTACGGGACGGGCTCGTCGGCGTATCCGCCCGGGGTGAACCGCTCGGGGCGAGGGAGGGGTTGTGATGAACGAGACGATGGTCTGCGCGGTGGGAAACGTGGCGACGCAGCCGGTGTACCGGGAGCTGGCGTCGGGCGGTTCGGCGAGGTTCCGGCTGGCGGTGACCGCGCGGTATCTGGACCGCGAGAAGAACACCTGGACCGATGGGCACACCAACTTCTTCACGGTGTGGGCCAATCGGCAGCTGGCCACGAATGTGGCGTCGTCGCTGTCGGTGGGCGACCCTGTCGTCGTGCAGGGCAGGCTGAAGGTGCGTTCGGACGTACGTGAGGGGCAGAACTGGACGTCGGCCGACATCGACGCGGTCGCGATCGGGCACGACCTCTCACGGGGGACATCGGTCTTCCGGCGCCCGAACAAGCCGGACATGGGGGCGACCGGCGCGGCGCCCGCGCAGTCGGAGCCCAGTTGGGAGACGCCGCCCGGGGACAGGGTGGGCGCCGAAGCTCAACGGGAGCCGGAACCCGTGGCGGTGACGTGATGTCACCTTCGCCCGGAGCCGACTGAACTACGGCTTATCGGCGAATGCGCACCGCGCCACTGCGGTGGATTTGTCGATAAGCCCCGTTCACCAGGGGTCTTGGCGATAACGATTCCGAGTCGGATCGGCTGTCCGACGGTATCCCCGGGAGGCGTGGTGCGCCACGTCCTTAGGATGCGGGACGTAGCTCTCGGGGCTTGTGATGCTGCTGGTGGGACCGCACCCCCCACGTCAAAGGGTCCTGCTCGAAGGGGAATTCTGTGTTTTCTTCGTTCTCTGCGCCGTCCGTGCGCGGGCGAGGCGCAGTCCGCCTCGCCGTGGCGACGTTGGTGTCCGGGCTCGTGGCCGCCACGGCTGTGATGGCCGGGGCCGGCACGGCCGTCGCGGACGGGACGTCGCAGAACCAGGGCGGTGCGACCGCGACCATAGGCGGCCTGAAGACGTACGGCGCGGCCGTGATCCACGACGCGGCCGGGGACCAGGAGCTGTCGGCCGGCCTGTTCGAGATGTCCGTCGAGGGCGGCGGCATGCTGCAGACGTACTGCGTCGACATCCGCAACCCCACGCAGAAGGACGCCAAGTACCACGAGACGCCCTGGAGCGGTACGTCCCTGGGCGCCAACAAGGACGCGGGCAAGATCCGCTGGATCCTGCAGAACTCCTACCCGCAGGTGAACGACCTCGCGGCGCTCGCCACCAAGGCCGGCGTCAAGGGCGGCCTCACCGAGCAGGACGCGGCGGCCGGCACCCAGGTGGCCATCTGGCGCCACTCGGACGACGTGGACGTCGATGCCCTCGACCCGCAGGCCGAGAAGCTCGCGGACTACCTCGAGAAGAACGCCCGTGACGTGGCGGAGCCGAAGGCGTCGCTGACCCTGGACCCGCCCGCGGTCTCCGGCCGCTCCGGCGAGCGGCTCGGCCCGGTGACGGTGCACACCAACGCGGAATCCGTGACGGTGACACCGCCTGCCGACTCCGCCACGAGCGGGGTGACGATCGTCGACGGGGACGGCAAGGCCGTCACCTCCGCGGCCGACGGCAGCCAGGTGTTCTTCGAGGTCCCCGAGGACGCCGCGGCCGGGTCGGCCGAGCTGACCGTGCAGGCCTCGACCACCGTGCCGGTCGGCCGCGCCTTCGCCTCCGAGAGCCGCAGCCAGACGCAGATCCTGGCGGGCTCCAGCGAGTCCACGGTCTCGGCGACGGCGAGCGCGACCTGGGCGGAGCAGGGCCCGATACCCGCACTGTCCGCGGTGAAGAACTGCGCCGCGGGCGGCGTGGACCTCACCGCGGACAACAAGGGTGACCAGGACTTCACCTTCAAGCTGATGGGCATCGAGCACACCATCGCCGCCGGCGAGTCCCGGACGGTGACGATCCCCCTGCAGGAGGACCAGGCGTACGACTTCACCATCGAGGCGCCGGGCGGCTTCCAGAAGCGGTTCACCGGCGTCCTCGACTGCCGGACAAAGGCCGGCGACGCCGGCGACTCGACCCAGCTCCTCACCGAGCCGAGCCCCGCCACGGTCGGCGGCACCACCCCCGACACCAACCTCGCCGAAACCGGCAGCTCCGGCGCGACCCCCGTAATCGGCGGCACCGCCATCGCCCTCGTCGTGATCGGCGGCGGCGTGCTCGTCCTCGTACGGAACAAGAAGACGCCTGGACAGGGCTGAGCGGCACGGATGCTTGACAACTCAATAGCGAAACCCCAGGTCAGGGCCGCTCGGCCATACCCGTTTCCCCCGAGGGGTGGCGGTCGGGCAAGATGGGGTGTATCTGCCCACTGCCAGAATTCAAGCTGCCGGACGGTTTCTCTTGGCTGAGTACATCTACACCATGCGCAAGACGCGTAAGGCGCACGGCGACAAGGTGATCCTTGACGACGTGACGCTGAGCTTCCTGCCCGGCGCGAAGATCGGTGTGGTCGGTCCGAACGGTGCCGGTAAGTCCACCGTTCTCAAGATCATGGCCGGACTGGAGCAGCCGTCGAACGGCGATGCGTTCCTGTCGCCCGGCTACTCCGTCGGCATGCTCCTCCAGGAGCCGCCGCTGGACGAGTCCAAGACGGTCCTGGAGAACGTGCAGGACGGCGCCGCCGAGATCATGGGCAAGCTCAAGCGCTTCAACGAGGTCGCCGAGCTCATGGCGACCGACTACTCGGACGCGCTCATGGAGGAAATGGGCAAGCTCCAGGACGACCTGGACCACGCCAACGCGTGGGACCTGGACACGCAGCTGGAGCAGGCCATGGACGCCCTGGGCTGCCCGCCCGGCGACTGGCCCGTCACCAACCTCTCCGGTGGTGAGCGGCGTCGCGTGGCGCTGTGCAAGCTGCTGCTCGAGGCCCCCGACCTGCTGCTGCTCGACGAGCCCACCAACCACCTGGACGCCGAGTCCGTGCAGTGGCTGGAGCAGCACCTCGCGAAGTACGCGGGCACCGTCGTCGCCGTGACCCACGACAGGTACTTCCTCGACAACGTCGCCGAGTGGATCCTCGAGCTGGACCGCGGCCGCGCCCACCCGTACGAGGGCAACTACTCCACGTACCTCGACAAGAAGGCCTCCCGCCTCAAGGTCGAGGGTCAGAAGGACGCCAAGCGGGCGAAGCGGCTCAAGGAAGAGCTCGAGTGGGTGCGCTCCAACGCCAAGGGACGTCAGGCCAAGTCCAAGGCGCGGCTCACCCGCTACGAGGAGATGGCCGCCGAGGCGGACAAGATGCGGAAGCTGGACTTCGAGGAGATCCAGATCCCGCCGGGCCCGCGTCTGGGCAACGTCGTGGTCGAGGTCAACAACCTCTCCAAGGCCTTCGGTGAGAAGGTCCTCATCGACGATCTCAGCTTCACGCTGCCGCGCAACGGCATCGTCGGGATCATCGGGCCCAACGGCGCCGGCAAGACGACGCTCTTCAAGATGATCCAGGGTCTGGAGGATCCGGACTCCGGCAGCATCAAGGTCGGCGACACCGTCAAGATCTCGTACGTCGACCAGAGCCGCGAGAACATCGACCCGCAGAAGTCGCTGTGGGCCGTCGTGAGTGACGAGCTCGACTACATCAATGTGGGCCAGGTGGAGATGCCCTCGCGGGCGTATGTCTCCGCGTTCGGCTTCAAGGGTCCCGACCAGCAGAAGCCGGCCGGCGTCCTCTCCGGCGGTGAGCGCAACCGGCTGAACCTCGCGCTCACCCTCAAGCAGGGCGGCAACCTGCTGCTCCTCGACGAGCCGACGAACGACCTCGACGTCGAGACCCTGTCCAGCCTCGAGAACGCGCTGCTCGAGTTCCCGGGCGCGGCCGTGGTCGTCTCCCACGACCGGTGGTTCCTGGACCGGGTCGCCACGCACATCCTCGCCTACGAGGGTGACTCCAGGTGGTTCTGGTTCGAGGGCAACTTCGAGTCGTACGAGAAAAACAAGATCGAGCGGCTCGGCCCGGACGCCGCCCGTCCGCACCGCGCCACCTACAAGAAGCTGACCCGGGGCTGATCTTGCGGCACATCTACCGCTGCCCACTGCGCTGGGCGGACATGGACGCGTACGGCCACATCAACAACGTGGTCTTCCTCCGCTACCTGGAGGAGGCGCGTATCGACTTCCTGTTCCGCCCGGAGAAGGACTTCAAGCAGGGGTCGGTGGTGGCACGCCATGAGATCGACTACAAGCGGCAGCTCGTCCACCGGCACACGCCCGTGGACATCGAGCTGTGGATCACCCAGATCAGGGCGGCCTCCTTCACCATCACCTACGAGGTCAAGGACCCGGACCAGGTCTATGTCCGGGCCTCGACGGTGATAGTGCCGTTCGACTTCGAGGCGCAGCGTCCCCGCCGGCTGACGGCGGAGGAACGGGAATTCCTCGCGGAGTACAGGGATGACGACGAGGAGGAGGCCGTCGCCGCATGACGGTGCTCCACCTCGCCGACGAGGGGGAGGCGGCGGACCTCGCCGCCTTCCTCTCCCGGCTGCTCCACTACGACCGTGGAGCCGCGGTGCGTCTGCAGGCGGCCGGGACCGCGCTCGCCGTCTTCGGGCGGCCGCCGTCCTTCGAGGTGCTGGCCATCCGTGCGGTACGGCTCGCCAAGCCGTACGAGAACGGGCTCGACGTCACGCTGGACGTGACCGTCTCCGCGGGTGAGCTGCTGGAGGCCTTGGACGAGCCGGCGGCCACCGCTGCCGTCCCGGCCGAGGTCACCGGGCCCCCGTGGGCCGGGGTGCTGCCGCCGCGTGGCGGGTGGCGGCCCGAGCCGGGACTCCCGGTACCGGACGCCCTGCGGGCCATGGTCCGGGCGGGGGTCGCCGAATTCCGGTCCCGTACGCAGGAGTTGACGCCGGAGGAGCGTACGCGGGCCGAACTCGACCGGATCGGGCGGGAGATCTGGTCCCGGTCGGTCGGGGACACGCATCTGCCGGTGCGGGCCGTGCACGCGGCCCAGTCACTGGGCTTTCTTCGCGTACGACAGGACCCTCACGCGTCCGACGAGCCGCAGCTCGCGCTGTTCTCGTCGGGCGCCTGGCTCAGGCTGCGCACGCCGTACGGGTCGATCGCCGTACGCAGGGTGGGACTTGGGGCGCTGGACGTCAGCGTGTCTCGCTAGACGCTCCGCTGGTAGTGCCGCGATGGGCCGTCGGTTGTCTGCGGCGCCGTCGTGGCTGGTCGCGCAGTTCCCCGCGCCCCTTCGGGGCGCGCACACGCCGTAGGTTGGTCAGTCCGGTGCGTTCACCATCGACGCCGCCGCATAGGTCAGGTAGTTCCACAGCGTGCGCTCGTGTTCCTCGGAGAGGCCGAGGTCGTCGACGGCGTCGCGCATGTGCTTCAGCCAGGCGTCGTGGGCCGCGCGGTCGACGGTGAAGGGGGCGTGGCGCATGCGCAGACGCGGGTGGCCGCGGTTGTCGCTGTATGTCGTCGGGCCGCCCCAGTACTGGATCAGGAAGAGGGTGAGGCGCTCCTCGGCCGGGCCCAGGTCCTCCTCGGGGTACATCGGCCGCAGGATCGGGTCCTCGGCGACTCCCTCGTAGAAACGGTGGACCAGTCGGCGGAAGGTCTCCTCCCCGCCGACCTGCTCGTAGAAGGTCTGCTCCTGAAGCGTGCCGCGCCGAATCTCTTTCACATCACCCATGGTCTCAGACGGGGAGGACCAGGACTCAAGGCTTAGGACCACCGTCCCGACTAGTGGATCCCCATCTGTGCTGACTGGTCGATTCCGGTTCGACCGGTATGGGTGCTCGCCTCTCGGGCCGTCCCGCAGGAAAGTGGACGTATGGGTGCGCACGCTCTCGACAACGGACTCGACGACCTCGCCGCGTCGGCGCGGGCCGCGCTGGTGCGCGAGATCGAGCTGAGCGGGGCCTGGGCGGGGGATCCGGTGTGGCGGGAGGCGTTCGAGGCGGTGCCGCGCCACCTCTTCGTGCCGTACTACTACGTCGGCGTCGTCGGCGGCTATGAACGCCGGTGGGGTGAGAGCCCCGACCCGCGTACGCGCGAACGCTGGATGCGCGGGGCGTACGCCGATGCCCCGCTGGCCACCCGCCTGCGGGACGGCGAGCTTGTCTCCTCCAGCAGCCAGCCCTCGCTCATGGCGCTCATGCTGGTCGAGCTGCGGGTGGAGGACGGCAACCGGATCCTGGAGATCGGTGCCGGCACCGGCTACAACGCCGCCCTGCTGGCCCACCGACTTGGCGACGACAACCTGGTCACCACCGTCGACCTGGAACCGGAGATCACCGAGTCGGCCCGCCGGCACCTGGCCGCCGCCGGCTACCACCCGGCCGTCGTCACCGGCGACGGAGCGCGCGGGGTGCCGGAACGCGCCCCCTTCGACCGGATCATCGCGACCTGCACCCTGACCTCGATCCCGTGCGCCTGGCTCGCCCAGTGCAATCCCGGCGCCCGCATCCTGACACCGCTGGCCACCGGCCTGATCGCGCTGGAGGTGCGGGACGCCGAGCACGCCGAGGGGCGGTTCCTGCACACGCCCGCCTACTTCGTGCCGCTGCGCGGATCGGCCAGGCCCGACGCGGAACCGGCGCACCTCGGCGGCGTACCGCGCCGGGCCCGGGAGCACGAGCTGTTCCGCTTCCTGCTGGCGCTGAGCCGCGGCAGCCTCGAACCGCAGGAGGCGTACGCACTGTGGGAGCGCGAGGGGCAGCCGCAGCGGGAGCGTTACGGCGTGACGGTCAGCGGCGAGCACGAGTGGGCCTGGCTGGACGACCCGGAGGGGCCGTACGCCTGGCCCCTCCCGAACGACCGGCCACGCCTGCTGACCGAGTGAGCGGAAGCCGCTAACCCCGGCGGATCGTGATCGTCGTCCACGCGCCCACGTGGACCCGGTCCCCGTCCTGCAGTGGTACCGGCACGAAGGGCTGGATGGGCTCCTCGGCGCCGTTCACCGTCGTGCCGTTCGTCGAGTTCTGGTCGACGACCGCCCAGCTGCCGTCCGGCTGCTGGACCAGCACCGCGTGCTGGTGCGAGACGCCCGGGTCCTCCGGCGGCACCGAGAGGTCGATGTCGGGGGTGTCGCCGGTGGAATGGCGGCGGCGGCCGATGGTGACCTGGTTGCCGGTGAGCGCGCGCTGCTGCTCGGGCGAGTACGCGGGCAGGTTGAGTCCCGCGGCCTCGGGGCCGGAGCGCTGCATCATCGCCATGAAGTAGTCACGGTCCGGACCGATGGTCGCCAGCCAGGTCGTCGGCTGCTGCTGGTACGCCGGGCCGGGCGGGGGCGGGGCCTGGGTCGCGCCTTGCTGCGGGTAGCCGTAGCCGCCTTGACCGGGGCCGGGGCCGCCAGGGCCGCCGGGCGCGGTCGAGCCGGGCGGGGAGAGCAGCCAGTCGTCCTCGCCGCCGCCGAAGGACTGACCGCCGGGCTGCTGCGGCCTGTTGGTCTCCTGCGGGAACGCGGGCGGGGCGGGCGGACCGGACTGCTGGAACGCCTGCGCGGGATGCCCCGGACCACCGGGTCCACCGGGACCACCCATACCACCGGGGCCGTTGGGGCCACCGGGACCCATGGGACCACCGGGACCGTTGGGGCCACCAGGGCCGCCACGACCACCGGGGTTCTGCCCAGGCGGCGGACCCTGCCGCGACGGATCGCCACCGAAGCCGGACGGACCACCGGGGCCCGAAGGACCACCGGGACTGGGCTGGCCGCCGTGGCCGCCGGACGGGCCACCAGGGCCGGGCTGGCCGCCGTGACCGGGCTGGCCGCCATGACCACCATGCGGACCGGGCGGACCCGGAGGGCCAGGCGGGCCGCCCTGCCCCGACGGGTCCGTGCCGAACGGTGGGAGCGGCTCGGCGGGCCGGTTCATCTGGGACGGACGCGAGCTCTGGTAGTCGTACGACTCACCGCCGCCGTACGACGGACCGGGCGGCGGCTGTTGCTGGAAGCGCACGCCCGGGCCGGGCCCCTGCTGGCGCGGGGCCGCGGGGGTGTACGACGTCGCCGTGTTCGTCAGGAAGTTCCACCGGCACTCCTCGCAGAACGGCGCCCCGCCCTCACGCGGCGTGCGGCACTGCGGGCAGAGCTCCGGCTCGGGGTCCGGCACGGCGGACAGGTGCGGGCGTCCACCGGGGTGGCCGCCGGGCGGCGGCGGGGCCTGGGCCGGGCCGGGCGGCGGGTAGCCGTACCCGGCGGCCGGGGGCGGCGGAGGGGGCGGGGGTACGGCACCGGCCATGCGGTGACCGCAGACCTCGCACCAGTCGTCGGAACCCGACTGGTGTCCGTTCGGGCAGGTCGGCATGTCGGCGCTTCCCCCTCTCCTTTCCGGCCGCGACGACCGGATTTCTCCAACCCCAAGGGGTCAGGCTCGCGTCTGTCTCAGGTCACTTCTTTACACGAACAGTCTTTGTGGACCGGGTCTCGAGGGTCATCTCATCGGCCTCCGCGACCTTCGCCTTCAGTCGCACAGTACCTGTCGCGGCGTCGACAACGTCCACCACCTTCGCAAGGAGTTTCGCCGTATCCGCATTTCCGGAGTCGCTGGCGAGCTGAACGGCGCGGCCCAGTTTGGCCGTTGCTCCATCGATATCGCCCGCTTTGCGGAGATCGAGCCCTTGTTGAATGGCTTGTGCCAGTTCGGCCTGGCCGGTGTAGTGGGCGACTTGGGGGTTGATCGACGTCGAGGCGACCATGTCGTCGGTCCACACGGCTCGTACGAGGCCCTGGGCGCCCAGGTTCTGGGCGGTGCCGTCGGGCTGCGGGATCACCAGCGAGACGCGGGCGGCGAGCATCTCCTGGCCGATGTTGGCGGCCGGGACCTCGACGCAGACGTGGTAGTCACGGGACTCGTCGCCCCAGGAGCCGGTGGGGTAGTCGCCGGCGCGGGGGCCGGACTCGGTGCGGCGCTCGGTCAGATCCTCGACCGTGGGCGCGACTTGCTTGACGAATTTCACGGTGGTGCCCACCGGCGTCCACAGCCGCAGGGCGACGTCCGCGACCTCCTTGCCCATGGCCGTCTCCATCATCTGCGTGAAGTCGGCGGCGAGACCGGCCGGGTCGGCGACGATGTCGGCGCTGCCGAGCAGGGCGGAGGCGATTCCTGTGACTTCTTTCACTTCCCAGTCGGTGCCCACTCCACGCGCGTCACACGTGAAGCGTCCGGCACAGGAGTCGAGCGCGGACTTCAGGGCCTCGGACGACTCGTGCTCGTTGCGGCCGTCGGTGAGCAGGATGCCGTGCCGGATGGCGACGTCCGCGGAGGACAGGAGGCCGTCGGCGAGGCGCAGCCAGGTCCCGATGGCCGTACCACCGCCCGCGCTTAGCTTGCGCAGCGCCTGCTTGGCCTGGTCGCGGGTGGTGGCGTCGGCGATCGCGAGGCGCCCGCCGCCCGGGTAGACCTCTTTGGCGACATGCGTGCCGCCGATCACCGCGAAGTGCACGCCGTCGCGCAGGGTGTCGATCGCGGCGGACGTGGCGTCCCGGGCGTTGCGCATCTTGGTCGGCGGGTAGTCCATCGAGCCGGAGCAGTCGACCATGATGGCCACCGCCGCGTCCGGGCCCTGGCCCGGCGCGTAGAGGTGGGGTGCGGCGACCGCGCTTCCGATCGTGCCGCCGCCGGTCGCGGTCACGGTGACGATCGCGTTGACCTCGCGACCGCCCTCCGGCAGGTACTCGTTCTGATAGACGTCCACCGAGAACTGCGGCACGTTCGACTTCGAGAAATTGGCCATGCCTTCTCTGCTCCCCCTTGAAGATCTCCTGAAGATCCCCTCGAAAACCCCACAGGAGCGGGGTGATGACTGTGTCCGGACTGGTCCCCTCCAGTCCGTTTCGTGCGCTGGCCTCAGGCCGATCCTGCCCCCTGCGGCGGGGCCGGGAACGGCACGACGGCCACTGTTACGTTGTCGTGGCCCCCGCCGTCGAGCGCGTGACCGACCAGGACCTGGGCGCTGTGCAGGGGGCGCACGGCGGCGTCGAGGGGGACGACCTCGGCCATCTCCTCGGCCGCCTCGGCGTAGTTCCACAGCCCGTCGGTGCACACCACCACTACACCCGCACGGTCCGGCTTGAAGGAAGCGGTGTGCGGCTCCAGTTCGTAGGCGTCGGCGCCGAGCCAGCCGGTGATCGCGTGGGCGCGCTCGTCGGCGTACGCCTCGGCCTCGCTCATCAGGCCCGCGGAGACCATCTGCGCGGCCCAGGAGTCGTCCTCGGTGAGCCGGGCGGGGTGGGAGCTGCGGTCCACCGGCACCCAGTAGGCGCGGCTGTCGCCGACCCAGCCGACGACCAGCAGTCCGGCGGTCACGATCGCGCCGACGAGGGTGCAGGCCGGGGCGTTCTGGTGGGGGGCGTGTTCGCGGGCCGTGGCGGGTTCCCCGGCCAGGGAGTTGACGGCGCGTGAGGCCGCGACGATCGCCTCGTGCATCGCCTGCTGCGGGTGCGTGCCGCGCGGCAGGGCGGCCAGCAGCGACTCGCTCGCGGCCCGGGAGGCGGCGAGGGAGGCGTCGTCCGGGCGGGTCGCGGAGGAGACACCGTCGCAGACGATCGCCACGGTCGCGGGGGCGCCGTCGGGCAGCGTGGTGCAGCCGAGGGCGAACGCGTCCTCGTTGCGGTGGTGGCGCAGGCCGCGGTCGCTGACGGCGGCGACCGGGCCGGCGTCCTGCTCCATGTGGTCGCGCTCGCGGGGCTGGGCGTGCCCGCAGTTCTCGCAGTAGCCGTCGTTGTCGACGTGGCCGGAACGACAGGCGACGCACACGGTGGTGCCCTCCGGCGGGGACGTCAGGTCGGCGATGCGCGGGTCGGGCGCCTGGAGCGGGTACTCGTCGGGCTCCGGCGGACGGTCGAAGCGGACACCGGAGGCGGGGGACACGGGGGAGCCCACCGGTGCCTGTGCGGGGATCGCGTGGCCGTCCGGGTCCGTGGCCGGGAGGTCGGCCGGCAGATGCGCGGCGGCGGGCCGGCCGGGGGCGGCGGGCCAGTCCACATCGGCGGCACCGGCCGGCGGGGGCGGTGCCGAGCCGTTCATGGTGATCGTCGGTTGGTCCTCCGGTCGTGCGGGGACGGCGGACAGGTCGTATCCGCACGCACCGCAGAAACGGTCACCCGACTCGAGGGGTTCCTCGCAGCTCGGGCACCGGGACAGGGCGGTCTGCTGGGGCATCTGCGACATCAACTACACCCACGTCCGGGGGCGGTAACGATTGGCACGTTCCACCAGATCGATTCTCTCCTCGCCGCCCCGTGCGAGCCGGGCCAGCGTGCGGTACGAACGCTCCAGGCCGAAACGCAGTCCCCGCTCGTCCAGATCGCTGCCGAGCAGCACCCGTCCCCCGGCGGCGGGGGGTACGGAACCCTGGCCACCGGAGAGTATCCAGTCCAGCGCGCTGCCGAAGACTTCCGCAGACAACTGCTCGCGTCGCGCGGGGTCCAGACCGTACATCTCCAGGGCCTCGACCTGCCCGGCGGCCGCGGTCAGGTCCTCCAGGAAGGGTACGTCGCCGGCGGCGGCCGTGCGCTGACGCAGCCGCGCCCGCACGGCGGCCACGCGCGCGGCCGTGTAGTGGATGGACGACTCGGGAACCGACTCCAGCGTCTGTACGGCACTTCTGCGATCGCCCGTCGCGAGCCGGACGCGGGCCAGGCCGAACGCCGCGGACACGAAGCTCGGGTCGGTCGACCACACCAGGCGGTAGTACTCGGCGGCGTTGTCGAGCTGGCCCAGCACCTCCGCGCACAGGCCGAGCGCCAGCTTGGGCGAGGGCTCGCCGGGGAAGGCGTCGTAGATCGCGTCGAAGGCGAGCGCCGCGCCTTCGTGATCGCCCGTCACCAGCGCGGCGACGCCCCGGTACCAGACGACCCGCCAGTCGTCCGGATGGTCGGCCTCCAAGTGCGCCAGGGTCTCCAACGCGGTGTCGAAGTCGCCGGTCTCCAGCCAGGCCCTGATCTGCCTGAGCCGTGTCTCGGTCGACTGCCTCGGCGCCGCCGCGAGCGCACTGGTCAACTCGCCCGGCGCGGAGGCGATCAGGCCCGCCAGGAACCCGGCGTTCGGGTCGCTCGGGTCGACGTGCGGCACGGGCAGGGCGAGCGCGGCGGCGGGCGCGTCGATGGGTTTGACGAGGGCTTGGGCGCCCTGTCCATTTCCCGCTCCGACGGCCGGCAACTCGGCAGGACCCGTACCGGCAACGCGCCGCCGAGGAGTCACCACCCGCGCCCCCAACCGCGACACATCCCCCTCCAGCTTGGGGAACAACTCGGTGTCCGTCACCTTCACTTCGGGCCCGAACAGCGTCGACAGCGACGGCCGGGCCGTGCCCGTCTGCAGGGAGACGACCTCGCGCAGGACACCCGTGAGCTGCTCGGTCATCTCCTGCGCGGAGGCGAAGCGGCGGGCCGGGTCCGGGTCGGTGGCGCGGACCAGGAGCCGGTAGAAGGACTCGTACTGGCGGAAGACCTCGATGTTGTCGGGGTCGGGCAGGGAGTCCACGAACACGTTCGTGTAGCCCTGGAAGTCGAAGGTGAGGACGGCGAGCGTACGCGCGACGGTGTAGAGGTCGGAGGCGATCGAGGGGCCGACGTCCGCCACCTCCGGCGCCTGATAGCCCACCGTGCCGTAGATGGCCGACTCCTCGTCGTCCATCCTGCGGACCGCGCCCATGTCGATCAGCTTGAGCTGGTCCTCGGTCTGGATGGCGTTGTCGACCTTGAAGTCGCAGTACAGGAGGTTGCGGCTGTGCAGATGGCCCAGGGCCTCCAGCGCCTCGATGCCGTACGCGCACGCCTGCTCCACGGGCAGCGGATCCCGCTTGCCGCCCGGTGTGCGGCGCTCGTTGGCGATCTCCTTCAGCGACTTGCCGCCGACGTACTCCATCACGATGTACCCGTCCAGCGAGCCCGTCCGCTGGTCCAGGTGCTCCACGAAGTTGTAGATCCGCACGATGTTGGCGTGCTCGATCTCCGCGAGGAAGCGCCGCTCGGAGATCGCGGCGGCCATCGCGTCCTGGTCGCCGGTGTCGAGCAGGCCCTTCAGCACCACCCACCGGTCCGACACCGCGCGGTCCACCGCGAGATAGATCCAGCCCAGGCCGCCGTGCGCCAGGCAGCCCACGACCTCGTACTGACCGTGGACGACGTCGCCCGCCTTCAGCTTCGGGACGAAGGAGTACGGGTGACCGCACTTGGTGCAGAAGCCTTCCGTACGGCCGGACCGCTCGCCGCGCGCCCGGCCGACCGGGGCCCCGCAGTCGGAGCGGGAGCAGAACCGCTTGCGCTCCGGGACCTCCGCCTTCTCCAGGACCATCTCGCGCGGGTCGGGCCGCGGCACGCCCGGCACCTGGACGAGTCCGACGCCGAGCCGGCCGCGACCGCTGGAACCGGCGCTGGAGCCGGAGCTGCGCACCGACACCGAGCGGCCCGTGGAACGGCCCGACAGGGAGCGCGACAGGCGTCCCGACACCGAGCGCCGCGACTTCGACGACTGCGACGACGTACGAGAGCTGGCGCGGGAGCTGGCGCGTGAACTCGCGCTGCCGGACGAGCCCTTGCCGCTGCGGCTGATGCCGGTGGACGGCGAGCCGACCATGCCTCCCGATGAGACCACCGGGGCCAGACCGCAGGTGTCGCAGTACAGCTCGCCGCCGCCCACGTCCTCGTACGCGCCCTCGCACCCCGGGCGCTGGCACTTCTGCTCTGCCTGACTCATGACGAGTGCTCCCCCCTACGATCCTGCGGCCCGCCCTGCCCCGGGACGCGCGGGCTGCCCAGCAGTTCGGCCGCCAACTGCTGGTAGCGCAGTACGGCCTGTTCGGCGACCCGCAGGTCGCAGGGCGCGCTCCACAGCATCCGCCGCGCCGCGTCGTACCGCTCGATCAGGAACGGGTCCTCCGCGAGGCCGTGCCGGGCGACCTTCGCCTTGTACGCGTCGAGCCGGCCGCGCAGCTCGGCGCGGACCGCCAGCGGCTGGGTGACCGCGGTCAACGACTCGCGGGCCCGCAGCAGTTCGTCCTCCGCCTTCTGCTCCAGGGACTCCAGAAGCGGGGACAGCCGGTGCCACTGGGCATGTCTGCGGTACTCGGCGGCCGTCGCCAGCTGCTCCTGCAGCACGGTCGGCGGGCCGCTCACGACCGGCACCTCCGTCGCCGCGATCTTCGCCAGGACCTCGCCGCGCGCGATGCGGGCCTCGGCGAGCGTACGGTCCGCGCGGGAGAGCACGTCACGCAGCTTGACCAGGCGCTGCTCGGCATCCTGACGGACAGTCAGTACGGCGTCGATCTCACGGCGGACGTCCTCCAGGGCGCGCGCCTCACGGTCGTAGACCGTGGTGTCCGGGCGGCCACCGCCGGGGGCCGAACTCCCGGGCGTGGGCGTCCAGAACGCCAGCGGGTCGGAGATGACCTGCTCGCGCAGGGTCGTCAGCGTGCGGGTGATGCGCTCCAGGTCATCGCCGGCCGGGTGTTCGCCGGGGCGCACGCCGACGGAGTGCGCGAGCTTGCGGGTGCGCTGGAGCTCCGCGGCCAGTAAATCGATCCGGGCGGGCAGCGCCGACCAGACCGCGTCGGCGGCGACGACCATGTCCAGCGAGGTCGCGTACAGCTCGTTCATCCGGTCGACGAGCGTGACCAGCGTGAACTGCTCGCTGAGCTTGCCCGAGCCGCCGTGCAGGGTCGGCGCGCTCGCCGTGGCGCCGGTGGAGCCCGCGACCGTGACGGCCTCGCCGCGCAGCAGCTCGGTCAGCTCCGCCAGGTCCTCCCGGCTGGACCAGCGGCGCCGGGAGCGGATCTCGCGGGCGGCGCGCAACGCGTCCGTGTACGCGTCGAAGTACGCCCACAGCAAGGTGATCGACGCCTCGGCCGCCGTCCAGCGCTCCTTGGTGACGCCGGTCAGCTGCGCACCTTCGAGGAGTCTGCGGCCCGCGTGGTCCTGCAGGGCGAGGAGCGAGGTCTCGATCGCCTCGTGCTCCGCGCCGAGCCGCGCCAGCGCACGGTCCACCTCGTCCCGGTCCATCACCGGCCCGGGGGGTCCCGTGACGCCCATCGATCACCTCTCGCTGCTCTGTGTGCCTATGTGGTTGACGTTCCTATGTGGCTGACGTGGAGCGGACGTTGACGGTGGTTCAGCTCTTGCGCAGATACTGCGGTGCGGGCGGTTCCGCCTTCGCCGGGTCCGCACCCAGTGTGGCCGACAACCACCTGTCGTACGACGCCTGCCAGCCGTTCGCGGTGTCCTCCCGGTAGTCCACGAGGATCTGGTTGACCCGGCGTACCAGATCGTCGGCGTCCTGCTTCATCGCCACGCCGTAGTACTCGGTGGTGAAGGGGGCGCCCTTCAGCTCGACCGTCGGATCCTGCGCGGCCTGGCTGGCGGCGAGCGCGCCGTCGGTCACCACGGCGTCGGCCTCGCCGAGTTGGAGGCGCACCAGACAGTCGAGCTGGTTGGGGACAGTGGTGGATATGTTGGCGGAGGCGACCAGTTCCTTCGCCTTCTGGTCCTTCTCCAGCTTGCTGTACGCGGTGGAACCCTCGGCCGTGCAGATCTTCTTGTCGGCGAGCGAGTCGTCGTAGCCGGTGATGGCCGAGGACTTGGGGGCCAGGACCTGCTGGCCGGTCTTGAAGTACGGCGCTGAGAACGCGACCTCCTTGAGGCGGCTGCAGTTGATCGTCATCGTGCGGACGATCATGTCGACGCGGCCTTCCTGGATGGCCGGGATGCGCTGGTTGGTGGGGATGGCCTTGAACTGGACCGCGTCCGGGTCGCCGAGGATCTCCTGGGCGATCCGGTGGACCAGGTCGATGTCGAAGCCCTCCAGCTCGGCCGTACCGGCGCTGTTGGGGTTGCGGTAGCCCCAGCGGTAGCTGTTCTGGTCGACGCCGACGATCAGCTTCCGCTTCTGGCCCTCGCGGGCCTTGATGGCGTCGATGGTGGAGCCGTCCGCGCCGGACGGGGACAGAGTCTGCTTCTCCGGGTCGGTGCACTCCTCGGCCCGCGCCTGGCTGCCGTGGGCGACCTCCTGGCCGTCCGTGCCCGTGCCGTCGCCGGTGGACTGGGTCTTCGGCAGCAGCAGTGCGAAGGCCAGCGCCAGGGCGCACACGACCGCCATCGCACCGACGCCGCCCCAGCCCTTGAGGCCGGCTCGGAGGCGGCGAAGGGAGAACCTCCGTGCATGCATCGTCACGCCCCCTTTCATCGGTACTCCGACAGCCTGCGCCCGATGCCCAGTACCGCGCCAGCGGCACCGAGCACCGCGAGGACGGCGGCGCCCACCGACAGACCGGTCATCGCGTCGAGGCCGTCACCGGCGGCCTGCTTGAACTCGGTCTGCTCGTGCTTGAGTGCCGTGGCGAGGTTCTTGTCGACGCTGTCGAAGCACTCGCCGGTCGCGCCCTTGGTCACGCCCTGGGCGCCGATCACCTTCTCCAGCGCCTGCTCGTAGTTGCCGTTCTCGTCCTCCGCGCGGGCGGCGGTGTGGCGCTTGTGCCACTCCTCCATGTTGCCCACGGCCGCCGTGACCGGCTGCTCGCCGGAGTTGTCGTCGGCGAGATTCTCGGCCGCGGTCAGGCCCTTGGCGAGGGTCTTCATGTCCTTCTGGAAGGTGTAGTCGAACTTGTCGAGGGTCTGGCCGCCCGGGGTGGTGACCGTCTCGGCGCCGCGGGCGACCAGCGTCAGGTTCTCGTTGCCGCGTGCCTTCAGAGAAGCGATCCGGGCGTCGTTCAGCACGTTCAGCGAGCGGACTCCGTGGTCGTACGAGTCGCCCAGGCCCGCGCGGGCGACGCTGTGGCCGACGACCAGCCAGAGCAGCACCACCGTGGCCGTCGCGGTCGCGGCGACCAGGCCGTGATTGAGCACGCGGTTGGTGCGCCGGTAGTTGCGGTGCTGGGCCCAGGCCAGCCCGGCGAGCACAAGGACGCCGAGAGCGATCGCGGCCCAGGGATACGGCGTCGCGTCGTCGTAGTCGGCGCGCAGCCGCTGCTTCTCCTTCGTGTAGAGATCCTCGGCCGCGGGGAGCATCTCGGTCTGCATCTTCTCGTTCGCATACCGCAGATACGCGCCGCCGACCGGGAAGCCCTGCCGGTTGTACGTCCGGGCGCGCTCGACCAGGCCCTTGTACTCCGGCAGCAGCTGGTTGAGCCGGGCGATGGTCTCAGCGGACGGGGAGTCGGGCTCCGAGTTCGCGGCGGCGTTGACGAGCTTGGCCGCGGCGGTGCGGATGTCCTTCTCGTACCGCTCGCGGGTCGCCGCCGACTCCTGGCCGCCGGCCAGGAAGCCGCTGGAGGCCGCCGTGTTGGCGTCGGCGAGGGAGCGGTAGATGTCGGCCGCGTCCGAGCTGAGCGGCTGGCTGCTGTGCAGTACGGCGTCGGCCGCGTCCGCCCGCTCGGTCGTCTGCCAGGCCGTCACGGCACCGAAGGCGACGACCAGCAGGGCGAGGACCGCGCCGATGATGCGCAGGCGGCCCGGTTCCGTGGTGGCCGCCGCGCGGAGGCGGTCGACGCCCTCGGCGAACGCGGTGCGGCGGGGCGGCTCGGTGGGGTCCGGGGCGGCCGATCCCTGTGGTGCGGGGGGAAGGGATGGGCCGGGTGTGCCGGGGTCGCCCGGTGGTGGCGGTAGTGATGGCATCGTGGGCACGGCGCCCGCTGGTGGCGCCGTGCTGCTTTTCGGCGAGTGTGTCACTGCTGACCTCCCCCATGGTCATCCTTCGCCGCAAGTATCGCTGCCGGGACTGACATTCCGCACCGGCCTTCACTGGATCTTGATCGGATCGCAGCGGTGTAGCCCGAGTTTCGGGCATGACGTGGGCACTCCGCACCCTCCCCTGCCCATGAATACGCCGGGGGAATCGGTTCGGTTCCATCGGGGGGCGGGTGGGAGCTCTGGGTGTCATGTCCCGTTGTGGCGGCGGTGCTCTGTCACATACGCGCCGGTGCTACGTCACATACTCACTCCGCACCCGTTCCTGCGCCTCGGCCCCCGCCCTCACCCGGTCGAGCCCCAGCAACACCGCCCCCAGCACCGGCCGCGCCCGCACCACTCGCGCCACCGCCTTCGGAGCGCGTTCCGCCAGCAAGTCCCGGATCCGGTCGTCGAGTTGCGCGTGCCCCGCGGCCAGCACCCCGCCCCCCAGCACCACCGGCGTCTCCTCCTCCAGCAGCCCCAGGTGGGTCAGGGCCACCGTCGCCATCGTCACCACCTCGTCGGCCAGCCGGTCCACGATCGCCCGGGCCACCGGGTCACCGTCCGCCGCGGTGGCGAAGAGCACCGGCGTCAGTTCGTGGCGGCGCAGCGGCTCGATGTGCTCCAGGTGCAGGGCCTCGATGAGGGCGTACATGGAGTCGAGGCCGAAGTGCGCGGGCAGGGCGTGGGCCAGTGCCGTCGGTTCGCCCCTGCCGTCCTCCGCGCGGGCCGCGAACCACAGCGCCTCCTCCGCCAGGCCCCAACCGCCGCCCCAGTCACCGGAGATACGGCCGATCGCGGGGAAGCGGGCGGTGTTGCCGTCGGGGTGCATGCCGACGCAGTTGATGCCGGCGCCGCAGACGACGGCGACCCCGCGTGGTTCGGTGACCCCGGCTCGCAGGATCGCGAACGTGTCGTTGCGGACCTCGACGGTCGTGCCCCACGCGCGCGTGTGCAGCGCGGCCGCCAACTGCTCCTCCTCCACGGGGAAGTCGGCGTTGGCCAGACATGCCGAGACATGGTCGGCGGAGGTGACCCCGGCGTCGGCGAAGGCCCGCCGCACGGCCTCGGCGACCACGTCCAAGGCCGTCTCCACGCCGACCGCGGGTGGCCGGAATCCGCCGCCGCGTGCCGTGGCCAGGACCTGCCCGTCCGCCGCCACCACCGCCACGTCGGTCTTGCTGTTGCCCGCGTCGACGGCGAGGACGGATGCGGTCATGCCCACGCGAGATGCTCCCGGTTGTGTGCGATCAGTCGGTCGGTGAGGGTTTCCGCGTACGCGTACTGCCCGATCAGCGGGTGGCACAGCAGAGCCCGGAAGACCCGCTCCCGGCCGCCGTGCAAGGCCGCCTCCAGCGCCAGGTCCTCATACGCCGTCACCTGCGCCATCAGCCCCGCGTACAGCGGGTCCACGGCCGGTACGGGCAGCGGCGACGGACCCTGGGGCCCCACCGCCGCCTGCACCTCGATCACCGCGTCGTCCGGCAGGAAGGGCAGTGTGCCCCGGTTGTAGGCGTTCACCACCTGATACGGGTTCCCCCCGCCGCCCAGCAGCCCCGCCGCCAGGTCCACCGCGGCCTCCGAGTAGTAGGCACCGCCCCGCTGGGCGAGCAGCTCCGGTTTCTCGTCCAGGGCCGGGTCGCCGTACATCGTCAGCAGCCGCCGTTCCATTTCGGCCACTTCGGCGGCCCTGGACGGCTTGGTGCGCAGTTCTCGTACGACCTCGTCGTGCGCGTAGTAGTAGCGCAGGTAGTACGACGGGACGACGCCCAGGCGGTCCAGGAGCGGGCGGGGCAGGTGCAGGTCGGCGGCGATCGGGTCGCCGTACTCCGCAAGGAGCTTGGGCAGTACGTCCTCGCCCTCGGGGCCGCCCAGCCGTACGCCCGTCTCCCAGGTGAGGTGGTTGAGGCCCACGTGGTCCAGGTGGACCTCCGCGGGGGCGACGCCCAGCATGTGGGCGAACTTCCGCTGGAAGCCGATCGCCACGTTGCACAGGCCGATCGCCTTGTGGCCCGCCTGGAGCAGGGCGCGGGTGACGATGCCGACCGGGTTGGTGAAGTCGATGATCCAGGCGTCCGGGTTCGTACGACGGACCCGTTCCGCGATGTCGAGGACGACCGGCACCGTGCGCAGCGCCTTGGCGAGGCCGCCCGCGCCCGTCGTCTCCTGGCCGACGCAGCCGCACTCCAGGGGCCAGGTCTCGTCCTGCTGGCGGGCCGCCTGACCGCCGACGCGGAGCTGGAGGAGCACGGCGTCGGCGCCGTCGACCCCCGCGGCCAGATCGGAGGTCGTGACGATCCTGCCGTCGTGGCCCTGCTTGGCGAAGATGCGCCGGGCCAGCCCGCCCACCAGCTCCAGCCGTTCGGCCGCCGGGTCGACCAGCACGAGTTCCTCGATCGGCAGGGAGTGCCTCAACCGTGCGAAACCGTCGATGAGTTCGGGTGTGTAGGTCGAGCCGCCGCCGACCACGGTGAGTTTCATGAACGGATCAACCCTTTACTCCGGTGAGAGTGACGCCCTCGACGAACGCCTTTTGCGCGAAGAAGAACACGAGGATCACGGGGGCCATGACGAGAACGGTCGCGGCCATGGTCAGGTTCCAGTCGGTGTGGTGCATGCCCTTGAAGGACTCCAGGCCGTAACTCAGCGTCCAGGCGCTCTGGTTCTCCGAGGCGTAGATCTGCGGGCCGAAGTAGTCGTTCCAGGCGTAGAAGAACTGGAACAGCGCCACGGCGGCGATGCCGGGCTTCGCCATCGGAACGACGACCTTCAGCAGGGTGCGCAGCTCTCCGCAGCCGTCGACCTTCGCCGCGTCCAGGTACTCGTTCGGGACCGTCATCAGGAACTGGCGGAGCAGGAAGATCGAGAACGCGTCCCCGAAGGCCATCGGGATGATCAGCGGCCAGAGCGTGCCGGACAGGTCCAGCTGCTTCGCCCAGAAGAGGTACATCGGGATGACGACCACCTGCGGTGGCAGCATCATCATCGAGATCACCAGCATCAGGGACAGATTGCGGCCCCGGAAGCGGAACTTGGCCAGCGCGTACGCCACCGGAATCGACGACACGACTGTAAGGATTGTTCCCAGTCCGGCATAGAGCAGCGTGTTCCGCCACCAGGTCAGGAAGCCGGGTGTGTCGAAGACCTTCTGGTAGTTGCCCCACTCCCAGGTGTCCGGGATCAGGTCACGGCTGAGGGCCTGGCTGTCGCTCATCAGCGAGGTCAGGAAGACGAACACGAAGGGGAGTACGAAGAACAGAGCGGCGGCGACGCCCAGCGCGTGGACCGCGATCCACTCCAGGACCGCCTTGCGACGGGCCGTGCGCTCGGCGGGGGAGTCCGGAGCCCTCAACTCCACCGGCTTGTCGAGTACTTGCGTCATCAGTCACCTGCCTGGATGAGACCGCCCCGGCGCCGCATCAGGAACGCGGTGAACATCATCGACAGGGCGAAGAGGACGAGGGCGACGACACAGGCGGAGCCGTAGTCGAAGCGCTGGAAGCCGAGGTTGTAGACGAGCTGGGGGAGCGTGAGGGTGGATTTGTCCGGGTAGCCGGGCTCGAACTGCGTGCCCGCGCCCTGGATCACGCCCGACGCGACTTTCCCCGCGACCAATGGCTGTGTGTAGTACTGCATGGCCTGGATCACGCCGGTGACCACCGCAAACATCACGATCGGCGAGATGTTGGGAAGGGTTACATAGCGGAACCGCTGCCACGCCGACGCCCCGTCCAGCTCGGCCGCCTCGTACTGCTCCCGGGGCACGTCGAGCAGCGCCGCCATGAAGATGACCATGAGGTCGCCGATGCCCCAGAGGGCGAGCAGGGTGAGGGCGGGCTTGGACCAGATGGGGTCGTTGAACCAGCCCGGGGCCGGCAGGCCCACCTTCTCGAGGATCGAGTTGACCGGACCCGTGCCGGGGTTGAGCAGGAACGCGAAGGCCATGGTCGCGGCGACGGGCGGGGCGAGGTACGGCAGATAGAAGAGCGTGCGGAAGACGCCCGTGCCCGTCTTGATCTTGGTGATCAGCAGGCCCACGCCGAGCCCGAACACGACCCGCAGGCTCACCATGATCACGACCAGCCACAGGGTGTTGCGCAGGGCGGGCCAGAAGAAGGTGTAGTGCTCGAAGACGTAGGTCCAGTTCTGCGTTCCGCTCCACGTCGCCGGTTTGAAGCCGTCGTAGTGCATGAACGAGAAATAGACGGTCGAGATCAGCGGATACGCGAAGAAGACCGCGAAGCCGATCAGCCAGGGCGACATGAAGGCGGCCGTACGCAGTGCCGATCGGCGGCGCTTCGACGCGAGGGTGATCGTGGCCATTACCGCGCCTGCGCGATGTCCGTGTCGATCTGCTTCGCCGCCTTGGCGAGGCCCGCCTTGAGATCGGTCTCCTTGCCGCTCTCGTAGTCGTATCCGAACTCCTGGATCGTGGCCAGATACACACCGCCGTTGACGGACGCGGGAGACGTCGTGGAATTCGGGTTCGCCGCGATCTCCAGGAACGTCTTGAAACGCGGGTCGTACTTCAGCTTCGGCGACTTCAGGGCTTCCAGCGTGGACGGCACATTGTGGATCGCGTTGGAGAAGCCGACCACCGCGTCCGTGTCCGTGGTCATGTACTTCACCAGTTCCCAGGCCGCGTTCTGCTTCTCGCTGGTCGCGGCGATTCCGGCGATCGTCCCGGTGATGTAGCCCTTGCCGTACTCATCGGCCTGGTCGTCGGGCACGGGCAGCGGGGCGACGCCGATCTCGAAGTCCGTCTTCGCGTCCAGGGCCATGCCGAGGCGCCATTCGCCGTCGAGCTGCATGGCGACCTGACCGGTGTGGAAGGGGTGTTTGGGACCCCATTCGTCGCCGAGCGTGGCGCGATAGGTCTCCAGTTTCTTGTATCCGCCGAGTGCGTCGACGAGCTTCTTCTGGAGGGTGAAACCGGCCTCGAAAGCGGGGTCCTTGGCGAGGTTGGACTTGCCGTCCGCATCGAAGTAGGTGGGGGAGAACTGGCCGAGGTAGTGCTCGGTCGTCGACTCCCAGCCGTGGTAGTTCGGCATGAAGCCGAGTTGTTTGTACGTGTTCCCTTGAGTGATCGTCAGTTTCTTGGCGACCGTCTCGAATTCGGACCAGGTCTTGGGCGGGCTCTTGATGCCGGCCTTGTCGAAGGCCGTCTTGTTGTAGTAGAGCCCGTACGCGTCACCCAGCAGCGGCACGGTGCATCGGTTGCCCTCGAACTGCGTGTACTCGTTCATCGCCTTCGGGAAGGTCTTCTCCGGGTCGATCTTCGACTTCTCGAAGAACGGGTTGAGGTCGACCAGGGCGTCGGACGAGCAGAACTTGCCGACGTTGTTCGTCGTGAAGGACGAGATGACGTCGGGGGCCTTGCCGCCACCGGCCCGCAAAGCCTGGTTGATCTTGTCGTCGGTCATGTTGCCGACGACGTTGACGTGGATGTTGGGGTGCGCCTTCTCGAAGCCGACGATCAGCGACTTGACGGCCTTCACCTCGGCGGGTGCGCTCCAGGCGTGCCAGAAGTTGAGGGTCGTCTCCTTGGAGGCGTCGTCCTCGGCACCGGAGCTCGACTGGCCGGTGCAGGCGGTGGCGAGGAGGGCGATGGAGGCGGAGGCGGCGAGCGCGATCGCGGCTTTCCGGGATATTCCGGGCATGACAAGGACTCCCTGGGGCGGGGCGGGGCGGGAAGGAAGGTGTGGCGCGAGGAAAGGAGATGTGGCGAGGGAAGAAGCTGTGGCGAGGGAAGAAGGTGTGTGACTACCGGGTCAGCGGGAGGTGTCGAAGACCTCGTCGCGGGTTGCTGCCAGCGCGCTCTCCAACGCGCCGCGCAGCACGGGGTGTTGATGGACGCCGCCCACGACGAGCCGGGGTCGGGCCGCGGCCAGCTCCTCCAGCTCGGCCTGGACGAGGGCGCGCAGCACCTCGCCGCCGGAGGCGAGTGAGGAGCCGCTGAGGACGACGAGTTCGGGGTCGAGGACGGAGACGAGGGAGGCGAGACCCGTGGCGAGCCGGGTCGCGTAGGTCTCGAGGAGCAGCCGGTTGAGGACCGTGTCCTCCGCGGCGGCCCGCGCGACGAGAGCGGCGGCGACTTCTGCGTGTGACCCCGAGGGGATGTCGGAGATGCCGATCTCACGCGCGAGGTGGGGGATGGCCTGCGAACCGGCCAGCTCCTGGTAGCCGCCACTGTTGGCTTTGGTCACCTGCCGCACGAGCGGTGCGCCGGGGACCGGCAGGAAACCTACCTCTCCCGCACCGCCGGTCCAGCCGCGGTGCAGCCGGCCGCCGAGGACCAGGGCGGCACCCAAACCCCCTTCGTTCCACAGCAGCACGAAGTCCTCGTGCCCCCGGGCCGCCCCCAGCCGCTGCTCGGCGACGGCGACGAGGTTGACGTCGTTCTCGTACTCGACCGGCATCGGTAGCGCGGCGGCGAGTTCGTCGAGGAGCGTGGGGGAGTGCCAGCCCGGGAGGTGGGAGGCGTAGCGGAGTCGGCCGGTGCCGGGGTCGAAGGCGCCGGGGGTGCCGATGACGAGCCGGTGGAGGTCGGCGCGGGCGAGCCCGGCCGCCTTGACGGCGCCGTCGAGGGCGTCGGTGACCTGTTGGACGACGGGCCCCTTGGGTCGCCTGCCGGGGGTCGCAAGCTCGTACTCGCCGACCGTGCGGCCGGTGATGTCGGCGACGGCGGCGTGGATGCGTTCGGGGGTGACGTCGAGCCCCGCGGCGTACGCGGCGGTCGGGTTGACCGCGTACAGCTGGGCGCCCGGGCCCGGGCGGCCCTCGCTGGTGCCGGTGACGAGGACGAGCCCGGCGGCCTCCAGGCGGGCCAGGAGCTGGGAGGCGGTCGGCTTGGAGAGGCCGGTGAGCTTGCCGATCTTCGTACGGGACAGGGGGCCGTGCACCAGGAGGAGGTCCAGCGCGGCACGGTCGTTCATGGCGCGCAGGACGCGCGGGGTGCCCGGCGTACCGGCGGTTCCTGCCATGTGAGTCGACACCTGCCTTTCAGCCGCCCAGCTTTTCAGTGCCGGGGGAGGGAAGTCCATCGAGGGCGCTCGGCGGAGCCTCGCCCGGTCACTGTTAGGAAAGTTTCCTATCGCGGTGTTCAGGAAGGTAAGCCCGGCGCGAAGGGGGCGTCAAGAGAGGTCGGTGCAACCGCTGCTGCCAGGATGGCGTGATCACAACAGAACGCGACCCCAACAGAAGGAGGGGCGGCGCATGGCCGTACTCGTCTTGTCCGTCGTCCTCGTGCTCATCGTCGGCGCGTGCGTCTGCGTCGTCTGGGCGCAGCGGGGCGGCCCGCGCTGGGTGCGCGCGGTGGCCGCTGTGACGCTGGGGGTGGGCGAGGTGGTGCGCTTCGTGGGGCGCATCAGCAGCGGGAGCGGGAAAACGGGCTCCGGCTCCAGCAGCGACTAGTCCATAGCGAATCCCGATGATCCACAGCGAACCCCGGCCGCGTGATGATCCACAGCGAACTCCGACCGAGTCAGGAGAAACCATGAAGCCGAAAACCGTCGTCCTCTCGCTTCCGGTCGCCGACCTGGACCGGGCCCTGCGCTTCTACCGGGACGGACTGGGTCTGACCGCGGCGGCCGAAGACGAAGGCGCCGTCCTCTTCGAGCTGCCGAACCTGTCGCTCTTCCTGATCGAGCGCGAGGAGTACGCGACCTACACCGACCGTGCCGGCGTCGCCACTCCCGACGCCGCCGTGGCGGGCGCCTGCGTCATCTCCTGCGCCATCGGCAGCAGGGCGGAGGTCGACGACATCCTCGCCCGAGCCACGGCGGCGGGCGGGTCGGTCCCCAAGAGCGCGGGCACCTATGACGGTTCCTACATGGGCTACTTCACCGACCCCGACGGACACCTGTGGGAACTCGTGTCCAACCCGCGGACCCAGTCGGCCGCGGCACCGGAGTAGTCGCGCGACGCCTACTTCGTCGCGCTCGGCGGAGTGAGCGGTGTGGCCGCCGAAGCCTGCGGGGACGACGTGTTCGAGTAGACCGACGGGGCCGCCATGCCCGCGGTCGGGTCGGCGGGCGACTCGCCGTCCGGCTGGACCGGGAGGCCGCCGACGATGCGGATGTCCTCGGCGTCGAAGGCGCGCTTGATGCGCCAGCGGAGTTCGCGTTCGACGGTGAGGGACTTGCCGGGCATGGTCTTGGCGGAGACGCGGACGACCATCGAGTCCAGCAGGACGCTGTCCAGGCCCAGGATCTCGACCGGGCCCCAGAGCATCTCGTTCCAGGGGTCTTCCTTGCTCATCTCCTCGCCGACCCGGGTGAGGACCGCCTTGACCCGGTCCAGGTCCTCCGACGGGTGGACGGTGACGTCGACGCCGGCCGTGGCCCAGCCCTGGGACAGGTTGCCGATGCGCTTGACCTCGCCGTTGCGGACGTACCAGATCTCGCCGTTGTCGCCGCGCAGCTTGGTGACGCGCAGGCCGACCTCGATGACCTCGCCGGAGGCGACGCCCGCGTCGACGGTGTCGCCGACGCCGTACTGGTCCTCGAGGATCATGAAGACGCCGGAGAGGAAGTCCGTGACGAGGTTGCGGGCGCCGAAACCGATCGCGACGCCCGCGACACCGGCGGAGGCCAGCAGCGGGGCGAGGTTGATCTCGAAGGTGGCGAGGACCATCAGGCCCGCGGTGCCCATGATCAGGAAACTGGCCACCGAGCGGAGCACCGAGCCGATCGCATGGGAGCGCTGGCGGCGGCGCTCCACATTGACCAGCAGACCGCCCAGCGCCGTGCCGTCGACCGCCTGGGCGGTGCGGTTCATGCGCTCGATCAGCTTGGTGATCGCCCGGCGCACCGCCACTCTCAGCACCGCCGCGATCACCAGGATCAGCAGGACTCTGAGGCCGATCGCGAGCCAGGTGGACCAGTTCTGCTCGACCCAGCCCGCGGCATTGGTCGCGCTCTCCTGCGCGTCCTGGAGCGAGGGGACCGCCGGGGGCGTCGTCTGTGAGGGAGACGGCGACGGCGAGGGCGACGAACCGGCGGCCAAGAGGACGGCGGACAGGGACACGGCAGGTACCTCCAGGTGCAGCGGTCCGCCCGCCGGCAGGCAGTAAAGATCACAAGAAGGTCACCGGACGGGCAGGCTCACCACACTATCGGGGCATTGTGTGTGGATCGTTGCGGTGTTCGAGGGAGGAGAGGTGCTCCGCCGGGGATGAACTGGTGGGATGAACCGCCCGTGATCCTGGGGATGATTCAAGATGTGGTCGAAAACACTCCCAGCCCGTTACCGGGACATGGTGGCGCTTCCACCAGGCATGAGGGGAGACTGACTACAGATCGTCCCGGCGCGAGCCACGCGCCGCCGACGCACAAGGAGGCATCCGTGCCGCATGTCCTGGTCCTGAACGCGTCGTACGAGCCGCTCGGCGTCGTACCGCTCCGCCGCGCGCTCGTCCTCGTCCTCGAAAACAAGGCCGTATGCCTCGAGGAGTCCGGCGCCTTTATGCACAGCGCAACTGTCACAGTCCCCGCACCAAGCGTGGTCCGGCTCAAGCGATTCGTCCGGGTTCCCTATCGGGGGCCCGTTCCTCTGACCCGGCGGGCGCTCTTCGCGCGCGACGGGGGCCGGTGCATGTACTGCGGTGGCGTCGCAACCAGCGTCGACCACGTCATCCCGCGCAGCCGCGGGGGCAAGCACGTCTGGGACAACGTGGTGGCGTCCTGCCGCCGCTGCAACCATGTGAAGGCCGACCGGCATCTCTTCGAGATCGGCTGGCGGCTGCGCCACAAACCCGCTCCGCCCTCCGGCCTGGCCTGGCGCATCATCGGGACGGGCCATAGGGATCCGCGCTGGCTGCCGTACTTGCAGCCGTTCGGCGCGGACGACGCCCTGGCCCGGATCGACGGCGCTATTTCCGCCTGACGATCCGGGCTTTCGCATTGCCCCGGCCGCTTTCGCACGGCCGGGCATGCGGCACGCCTTCCGCCGGTCCCGAGGGTCCCCCGCGCCCCCAGGACCGGAAGCCTCACGTGTAGCGCAGCTCCCCGGGGTGCGCCGAGCGGCGCAGCAGGGGCAGCGAGGTGGCCGCCGCCAGCAGGCACGTCGCGTACACCGCGAGCGGGACCAGCAGGGCCGCGACCGAGGACGGGGCGAGCACGTCGCCGACGATCCCGCCGTATCCGACACCGATCGCCAGGCCGCCGAGCCCCGCCAGGAGCAGCGCGGGCGCGAGCGGCAGCGCCGTCTCCAGGAGCAGCGCCCGGCCGAGCACCGCCCGCGGCACCCCGGCGGCGGTCTGCGCGGCCAGTCCCCGGCGCCGGGTGGCCAGTGACTCGGCGGTGCCGACGGCCAGCGCGCACAGCGTGATCGCGAGGGCGACGAGGATCGCGGCGGCCGTGAGGTTCAGGCCCGTCTCGTAGAAGGACATGTTCTCGGCCGGGTACTCCATGCCATGCAGATGGGCGAGCAGCCCCTGCCGGACGCCTACGAAGCCCGTGCCCACGACCGTCACCAGGAGCACCGCCGCATGCGTACGGGCCGCCGCCCACGGGTCGTCGCGCAGCCGCTCCGCCGCGATCAGCACGGCCGGGCTTTCCGTCCGGGCGGCGAGGTACCGGCCGGTCAGCCGGGCCGTGAACCCCGAGAGCCACACCGAGACCACCCCGACCAGCACCACCGCGGCGACCACCGTCAGCGGGACCATCGCGAACCCGATGAGGGGATTGTCCCGGTACGGCGTGAGGGCCGTCAGCAGCACCAGGACGGCGAACGTCGGCACGATCACCGCCAGCACGAGCCCCGGCCGTGGCGTGGTCCGCACCCGGCGCACCCACCCCAGCGGCGAGGTGATCACCCGGCGCAGCGCCAGCGCGCTCACCAGCGCACCGAGCACCGGCACGGCGACGGCGACCAGCACGAATGCGGCCCAGACGGTGCCCGGCGGCTCCTTCCACTCCCCGAGGACGAACGCAACGGAGGCGAGTACGGCGATCACCGACCCCACCAGACAGGCCAGCCCGGCCTCCAGCGCGGCGATCCGCCGCACCTGTCCCGGCGCGGCCCCCGCGAGCCGCAGCGCCGCCAGCCGCCGGTCGCGGTGCACGGCACCGACCCGGGCGCACTGCCCGAGGAACCCGAGTACGGGGATCAGCAGGAGCACCAGCGCGAAGACCACGCCCGTCCGCTCGCCGGGCTGATTCAGCAGCCCGTTGCCGAACGACACGACGTACTGCCCCTCGATGGACGCTATCGCCACGGCCGCCAGCCCGAACCCGGTGGCCAGCCCCGCCCCCACCGCCGTCAGCCCCGCCCGCCACCACTCCCGCCGGTTCGAGCCTCGGGTCAGCAGCCAGGCCAGCCGCAGATCGGCGTTCATGCGGTCACCTCCAGTGCGGTCGCAGTCACGCCGCTCGGGCGTACTCGGCGGATGGTCCGCAGGTAGGCCGTCATGCCGTCACCTCCAGCGGGCTCATGGTGCCGTCGCTCAGCCGTACCTCGCGGTCCGCGTACGCCGCTGTCTGGGCGTCGTGGGTGATCAGCAGGACGGCCGTGTCCGACTCGCGGGCCGTGTGGGTCAGGGCCGTCATCACCTGCTCGCTCGCGAGGGAGTCCAGCGCGCCGGTCGGCTCGTCCGCGAAGACCACCTTCGGGCCGGTGACCAGGGCCCGGGCGAGCGCCGCCCGCTGTGCCTGCCCACCGCTCATCTCGCCGGGCCGAAGCCCCTCCTGCCCCCGCACCCCGAACCGCTCCAGCCACTCGCCGGCCCGCTCCTGGGCGTCCTTGCGGGCGGTCCCGGCCAGCATCAGCGGCAGGGCGACATTGTCGAGCGCGGTCAGCTCCGGGATGAGCTGCCCGAACTGGAAGACCACGCCGAAGTCGGTACGGCGCAGCTCGCTCAGCCGCTTCTCGGAGAGCGTGTCCAGCCGCTGTCCGTCGTACGTCACCACGCCCTCGTCCGGGCGGACCAGCCCCGCCAGACAGTGCAGCAGCGTCGACTTCCCGCTGCCGCTGGCGCCGGTCACGGCGAGGATCTCGCCGGCGTGCAACGCGACCGAGGCGCCGCGCAGGGCCGGCGTGCTGCCGTGCGCCTTCGCCAGGTCATGGGCCGCCAGGAGCGGCACTGGGTTGCTCATGCTGCGTCGACCTCCGCGGTCAGGGTGGTGAGCCGGGCCGCCGTCGTGGTCATCCAACGGAGGTCGGCGTCAAGGTGGTTGAGGGCGTAGTCGGCCGAGAGCACGGTCGCGAGATCGGCGCCCGGAGCGGTCTTGACCGCCGTGAGCTCACGCATCCGCTCCATGTGTGCGGCGCGTTGGGCGCGCAGGTAGGTCTCCGGATCGCCGCCGGACAGGATCGCGACGACGACCTTGGCGAAGATCTCGTTCGTCACGAAGGGCGCGGGCGGGGTGATCTCGGCCGCCCACTTGGCGAGTTCACGCGCACCGTCGTCCGTCGAGCGGTACGTCGTGCGCTCCGGACCGCCGTCCGAGTCGGTGCCGTCGACCTCGGCGAGGCCGTCGCGGACCAGGCGCTGGAGGGTCGTATAGACCTGCCCGTAGGCGAGCGGACGGGCCTGCGGAAAGCGTTCGTCGTGGCGTCGCTTGAGGTCGTAGCCGTGGCTCGGTCCCGTCGCGAGCAGTCCCAGGAGGATGTGGCGGGTGCTCATGGGAACCAGTATGCACCCGCTACATGTACTGAGTGAATAGTGATCTGTGGATTCGCGGGAATCCATGGGATTCGCGGGAAGAAGTGCGGGGAGAAGTGCTGCGGTCGCACAGGATGTGTGTGATGAGGCGCACGTAGTCCGGCCGTGGACGTCTGGTCTCGCGTCCGTTGGGTAGGGCTGCGGTAACCCGTACGAAGCCTTACCCGCCGTACTCGACAAGGAGTTCCCCGTGGCCGCATCGGCACACCTTCTGCTCTCGGCCCTCTCCAAACAGGAGGCGGAGCCGTCCGCCGCATCCGATCTGCACCTGTGCGTCTTCAGCGCGGAGGGCGCCTGCGCCGAGGCGCCGCTGACCAGCGAACCCCCGCTGCCGGACGCGGAACCCCTGACCAGCGAGCCGCCGCTCGCCGACGCCGCCCCGCTGACCAGCGAGTCCGACGCCTACCCGGACACGCCGGCCGGCGAGTTCGACGCCTACTCGGACACCTTCCGCCCGGAGTGGTAGATGCCCCCCGGAGTGGTAGATGTCCCGGGAGTGGTGGATGTCCCCGGAGGGGTAGATGTCCACCGGACACTTCGGACCCTTCCCACGCGGAGCCGTAGATGACAGCACCCCGGTCGGCCGCGGCCCCCGACGAGGATCTCTCCCGGCTCGCCGCGCTGCACGGCGTCGCCCCGTCCTACAGCCCGTCGCCCGACCGCACCGTCACCGCGTCGGCCGCCGCGCTCACCCGGGCGCTGGCCGCGCTCGGTGTCGACGCGAGCAGTCCCGGGGCCGTCCGCGCCGCGCTCGCCGCCCGGGAACGGGAGCTGAGCGAACGGCTGCTGCCGCCGACGGTGGTGTGCTGGAGCGGCAGCGTGCCCGCCGCGCTCGCCGGCCTCCCGGCGGGCACCCGGCTGCGGATCGAGACCGAGCAGGGCGAGACCCGCGCCGCCGCCGAGCAACTCCCGCCCGGAGTACACCGGTTGACCGCGACCGCCCCCGACGGCCGCACCGCCCGCGTCCACCTGGTCGTCGCCCCGCCCCGGCTGCCCACGCCGCCCGGACGCTCGTACGGCCTCCTCGTCCAGCTCTACTCCCTGCTCTCCCGGCGCTCCTGGGGCATGGGCGACCTCGGTGACCTCGCCGAGCTGGCTGCCTGGGCCGGGCGGGCGCTCGGCGCCGGATTCGTGCAGGTCAACCCGCTGCATGCGGCCGTGCCCGGCACGCCCACCGACCCGTCCCCCTACCGGCCCTCCTCCCGGCGCTTCCCCGACCCGGTGCATCTGCGGGTCGAGGACATCCCCGAGTTCGCGTATGTGGACGGGCGGGAGCGGGTGCGGGGGCTGCTGGAGCGGGCGGCGCGACTGCGGGAATCGGTGCTGGAGAAGGGGGAGTTGATCGACCGGGACGCGGTGTGGGCGCTGAAGCGGGAGGCGCTGGAGCTGGTGCGGGAGGTGCCGCTCGGGCCGGGGCGGCAGGCCGCGTACGCCGACTTCCTCGCCGAGCAGGGCGAGGCCCTGGAGGACCACGCCACCTGGTACGCCCTGGCCGAGGTGCACGGCCCGGACTGGCGCGGCTGGCCCGCGGGCCTGCGTGACCCCCGCTCGACGGAAACCGCCCGCGCCCGGGGCGAGTTGATGGACCGCGTCGACTTCCACTGCCGGCTCGCCTGGCTCACCGACGCCCAGCTCGCCGCCGCGCAGCGCGCCGCGCGGGAGGCGGGCATGCCGGTCGGGATCGTGCACGATCTGGCGGTCGGCGTGCACCCTGAGGGCGCGGACGCCTGGGCGCAGCAGCGGTACTTCGCGGCCGGGATGTCGGCCGGCGCGCCGCCGGACGCCTTCAACGCCCGCGGCCAGGACTGGGGGCTGCCGCCCTGGCGGCCGGACCGGCTGGCCGAGTCGGGCTACGCCCCCTTCCGCATGCTCCTGAAGGCCCTGTTCCGCTACGCCGGCGCCCTGCGCATCGACCACGTCATGGGCTTGTTCCGGCTCTGGTGGGTGCCGGAAGGGCTGCCGCCGACGGAGGGCACCTACGTCCGTTACGACGCCGAGGCCATGCTGGCGATCCTGGTCCTTGAGGCGTCCCGCGCCGGGGCCGTGGTGATCGGCGAGGACCTGGGCACCGTAGAGCCCGGGGTCCGCGAGACGCTGCGTGAGCGCGGGGTGCTCGGCACGTCGGTCCTGTGGTTCGAACGGGACTGGGAGGGCGACGGCCGTCCCCTGCCCCCCGACCGGTGGCGCGCCGACTGCCTCGCCACCGCCACCACCCACGACCTCCCCCCGACCGCCGCCCGCCTCACCGGCGACCACGTCGAACTCCGCGACCGCCTCGGCCTGTTGACGTGCCCCGTCGACGAGGAGCGGGCGGAGGCCGCCGCCGACACGGGGGAGTGGCTGACACTGCTCGCCCAGCTGGGTCTCCTGCAGGGGACCAGCGGAGGCCTCGGCGCGTCCGCCGAAGAGGCCGAGGTCCAGGCCGTCCACCGCTATCTGCTCCGCACCCCGGCCCGCATGATCGGCATCTGGCTGCCGGACGGGGTCGGCGACCGCCGCCCGCAGAACCTGCCGGGTACGTGGGACCAGTACCCGAACTGGCGGCTTCCGGTGGCGGACGCGGAGGGCAGGCCGATGACACTGGAGGAGCTGGCGGGGTCGGCGCGGCTGCATGCGCTGGTGGAGGTGGTGCGGGCGTCCGGGGGGCGGCTGGCGTGAGGGTGGGTGGGTGCGGGGTTCGCCTCTTACGGCACCCCGGACGCGCGTCCCCGCCCGGCGTTGGATACTTTGGCTCCGTGGACAAGAAGAACGCCCTGCGCGCCGGCGCCCTGGCTGCCGGTACGACGCTGATGATGCTGCTCATGTCGTCCCCCGCGCTCGCGCTCACCCGCGACGACGGCGACGACCCCGGCCCGGGCCTGAGCGTCATCGAGACGCTGGGCCTGTTCGTCGTGGCCCCCCTCGCCCTCTTCGTGGTCATCGCCGGCCTGGTGATGGTCCTGGACAAGTCGCACGAGGCGCACCGGGTGACGACCCGCAACATCAAGACCCGGCCCAAGTCCAAGGCCGAGGCCGGCTCCAAGGCCTGACCGGGCTCCCCGAGGCTCTTTCGAGGGCGTCGACCCCGCCGCACGTACGCGCAGCCGTACGTGGGCGAGGTCGGCGCCTTTTCGCGTTCCCGGGGGGTCATGGACTCGGGGCCGTCAGATACCTCTGCACCGTCGGCCCCAGCCACGCCACGATCTCCTGCCGGCTGAGCGCCACGGTCGGGGGGAACTTCAGGACGTAGCGGGTCAGCGCCAGCCCGAGCATCTGCGTCGCCACCAGCCCGGCCCGTGCCGGGATCTGCTCGGGGTCGGGACAGGCGTAGCGGGCGACGGGCATGACCTGGTCCCGGAAGATGCCCTGCATCCGCTCGGCGCCCGCCTGATTGGTGGCGCCGACCCGCAGCAGGGCAGTGAGTTCCTCGTTCTCCTCCCACATCGTGAGGAAGTGCGTCACGAGGGACTCGCCGATGATCTGCCGGGGCAGAGCGGCGAACTCCGGCAACCGTAGATCGACGGAGACCGCCGCCGCGAACAGGCCTTCTTTGTTGCCGAAGTAGCGCATCACCATCGACGGATCGATGTTCGCGTCCTTGGCGATGGCGCGGATGGTGGCCCGCTCGTATCCGTCGGTCGCGAAGCGCTCGCGGGCGGCGGCGAGGATCGCGGTACGGGTGGCGTCGGAGCGGCGGGGCGGGGCGGGGGCGGGGGGCTTGCTGTCGGTCATGCCAACAAACGTAGGCCAACACGTGTTGACACGTCCAGGAGGCGGCTCTACGTTTGTCAACGAGCGTTGGTCAACAGTTGTTGGCAAACGGAAGTTGGCAAACAGACGTTGGCAAGCAAGCGTTGGCATCCAGGGAGGCCACCATGAACGGCACCGACACCGGAAACCGCCCCACCCCCTCCGTCATCGTCGTCGGCTCCGGCCCCACCGGCCTGCTCCTCGCCGGTGACCTCGCCACCGCCGGCGTCCCCGTCACCCTCCTCGAAAAGCGCCCCCACAAGATCAGCAACCTCTCCCGCGCCTTCGGAGTACACGCCCGCACCCTGGAGCAACTCGACGCCCGAGGCCTCGCCGACCCGCTGCTCGCCACCGGCGACACCATCACGGGCCTGCGCCTGTTCCGCCGCCTCTCACTCGACCTGGGCACGCTGCCGTCCCGCTTCCCGTTCCTGCTGATCACCCCGCAGTACGAGGTGGAGCGGCTGCTGGAGCGGCGGGCGCGCGAGGCCGGGGTGGAGTTCGCGTACGAGAGCGAGGTCGTCGGGCTGAGGCAGGACGAAGACGGCGTCGACCTCGACGTACGCGGCTCCGACGGCGAAGTCGTCACGCACCGCACGGCCTACGTCGTCGGCGCGGACGGCCATCACAGCGCCGTACGCCAGGCGATCGGCCTGCCCTTCCCCGGCGTCTCCGTCATCAAGTCCCTGCTCCTGGCGGACGTCAGGCTCGCCCAGCGGCCCGAAGGCGTACTCACCGTCAACGGCGCGGGCGACGCCTTCGCGATGATCGCGTCCTTCGGCGACGGCTGGTACCGCGTCATGGGCTGGAACAGTCGCAACGAGGCGGCCGACGACGCCCCGCTCGACCTCGACGAGATCAAGGAGGTCACCCGCCGCGCCCTCGGCACCGACTACGGCATGCATGACGCGCGCTGGCTCTCCCGTTTCCACAGCGACGAGCGCCAGGCGCCGGAGTACCGCGTCGGCCGGGTCTTCCTCGCCGGGGACGCCGCGCACATCCACTCACCGGCCGGCGGCCAGGGTATGAACACCGGCCTCCAGGACGCGGCCAACCTCGGCTGGAAGCTCGCCGCGGCCGTCCAGGGCTGGGCGCCCGCGGGCCTCCTCGACACCTACCAGGCCGAACGTCACCCCGTCGGCAAGGCGGTCCTGCGCAGCAGCGGCGGCCTGGTCCGGCTGGCCCGCGCCCAGAGCCCCGCACTGCGCGCCGTACGCACACTCGTCTCGGCCCTCGTCAACGTCGCCCGCCCCGCCCAGCGCAAGGCCCTGGCCCAGATCTCCGGCCTCGGCTACAAGTACCCCGCCCCCCGCGGCTCCCACCGCCTCACCGGCACCCGAGTCCCCGACATCGCCCTCAAGAGCGGCCGCCTCTACGAGGCCCTGCGCGGCGGCCGCTTCGTGCTGATCACGCCCGAGGGGTACGACGAGAGGGGCGCCCGCGAGGACCGGCTGGCCGTCGAGCACTGGGCAGGAGACCGCCGTACGACCGTGCTGGTGCGCCCCGACGGATACGCGGCCTGGGCCGCGGAGAACGCGGACGCGGCGACGGTCGAAACGGCGCTCGCCGCCCACGTGGGGTGATGCACCCGGGCCGACCATTCAGTAAGACGGAGGGCGCCCGGCATCATGCCGGGCGCCCTCCGCCGACGTACCAAGAAGTGACGTACGACGAACTACTGCACCGCGTCCGCTGCCTGCGCCTTGAGCGCCCGCTCCACGCCCGCCCGTGACTCCGAGATCAGCCGCCGCAGGGACGCGTTCGGCTCGGCGGAGGTCAGCCAGGTGTCTGTCTTGGCCAGGGTTTCCGGCGAGACCTGGATGGTCGGGTAGAGGCCGATGGCGATCTGCTGGGCGATCTCGTGGGAGCGGGACTCCCAGATGTCCTTGACGACCTCGAAGAACGTGTCGGCGTAGGGGGCCAGGAGCTCGCGCTGGTCGGTCTGGACGAAGCCCGAGATGACCGCTTCCTGGATGGCGTTGGGGAGCTTGTCGGAGTCGATGACCGATGCCCAGGCCTCGGCCTTCGCCTCCGGGGTGGGCCGGGCCGCGCGGGCGGTGGCCGCGTGGCGCTCGCCCGCCGCCGTCTTGTCCCGCTCGTACTCGCCCGCGATCTCCGCCTCGTCGAACCGGCCGACGGCGGCGAGCCGCTGGACGAACGCCCAGCGCAGCTCGGTGTCGACGGCCAGGCCCTCGATCGTCTGCGAACCGTCAAGGAGCGCCTCCAGCAGGTCCAGCTGCTCCGGCGTACGAGCCGTCGCCGCGAACGCCCGCGCCCACGCCAGCTGGTGGTCGCCGCCCGGCGCCGCCGACCGCAGATGGGCCAGCGTGGCGTCGGTCCAGCGGGTGAGCAGGGCCTCGCGGGCGGCGGGGTCGGCGTACATGTCGATCGCCAGCTTCACCTGGCGCTGCAGCGACTGCACGACACCGATGTCGGACTCCTTGCCGATGCCGGACAGCACGAGGGAGAGGTAGTCGCGGGTGGCGAGTTCCGCGTCCCGCGTCATGTCCCACGCCGACGCCCAGCACAGGGCGCGCGGCAGCGACGCCTCGAAGTCGCCGAGGTGGTCCGTGACGAAGGACAGCGACTGCTCGTCCAGGCGGACCTTCGCGTACGACAGGTCGTCGTCGTTGAGCAGGACCACGTCCGGAAGGCGCTTGCCCACCAGCTGCGGTACGGCCGTCAGTTCGCCGTCGACGTCCAGCTCGACGCGCTCGTCGCGGAGCAGCTTGCCGCTGTCGTCATCGAGGGCGTACAGGCCGACCGCGATGCGGTGCGGGCGCAGCGTCGGCTCGCCCTTGGCGCCCGCCGGGAGGGCCGGGGCCTCCTGGCGGATGCCGAAGGAGGTGATGACGCCGTTCGCGTCGGTCTCGATCTCCGGCCTCAACACATTGATTCCGGCCGTCTCCAGCCACAGCTTCGACCAGGTCTTCAGGTCGCGCCCGGAGGTCTCCTCCAGCGCGCCCAGCAGGTCCGACAGGCGTGTGTTGCCGTACGCGTGCGCCTTGAAGTACGCCTGTACGCCCCGGAAGAACTCGCCCATGCCGACGTACGCGACGAGCTGCTTGAGGACGCTCGCGCCCTTCGCGTACGTGATGCCGTCGAAGTTGACGAGCACGTCGTCGAGGTCGCGGATCTCGGCCATGATCGGGTGGGTCGAGGGCAGCTGGTCCTGGCGGTACGCCCACGTCTTCATGGAGTTGGCGAAGGTCGTCCAGGAGTGCGGCCAGCGCGATTCGGGGGAGTACGCCTGGCAGGCGATGGAGGTGTACGTGGCGAACGACTCGTTCAGCCACAGGTCGTTCCACCACTCCATGGTGACCAGGTCGCCGAACCACATGTGGGCCAGCTCGTGCAGGATCGTCTCCGCCCGCACCTCGTACGCGGCGTCGGTCACCTTCGACCGGAACACGTACTGGTCGCGGATCGTCACCGCGCCCGCGTTCTCCATCGCGCCCGCGTTGAACTCCGGCACGAACAGCTGGTCGTACTTCTTGAACGGATACGCGTAGTCGAACTTCTCCTGGAACCACTCGAAGCCCTGCCGCGTGACCTCGAAGATCGCGTCCGAGTCGAGGAACTCGGCGAGGGAGGGGCGGCAGTAGATGCCGAGCGGGACGGACTGCCCGTCCTTCTCGTACACGCTGTGCACGGAGTGGTACGGGCCGACGATGAGCGCCGTGATGTACGTCGAGATCCGCGGCGTCGGCTCGAAGACCCAGGTGTCGTCCTTGGGCTCCGGCGTCGGCGAGTTGGAGACGACCGTCCAGCCGCTCGGCGCCTTCACGGTGAACTGGAAGGCGGCCTTCAGGTCCGGCTGCTCGAAGGAGGCGAAGACCCGGCGGGCGTCCGGCACCTCGAACTGGGTGTAGAGATAGGCCTGGTTGTCGACCGGGTCGACGAACCGGTGCAGGCCCTCTCCGGTGTTGGTGTACGCGCAGTCGGCGACGACACGGAGGATGTTGCGGCCTTCCAGCAGCCCCGGCAGGGCGATCCGGGAGTCCTTGAACACCTCGTCGGCGTCCAGCGAGTCGCCGTTGAGCGTGATCTCGTGGACGGTCGGGGCGACCAGGTCGATGAAGGACTCCGCGCCGGTTTCGGCGACGTCGAAGCGCACCGTGGTCACGGACCGGTAGGTACCGCCCTCCTGCGCGCCGGAGAGGTCGAGATCGATCTCGTACGAGTCAACGGTGAGCAGCTTGGCTCGCTGCTGCGCCTCTTCGCGAGTCAGGTTGGTGCCAGGCACGCGGTCATCTCCTCGATATGGGTGGCTTCGGCGGTTCGGTCATCCTTCCACGGGACCTGCGAGTAACGCGATGTCCGGTTCCCGCCGGTGAGCGGGCCGGACACGCAGGACGCTGTCCGTATGACGACGACGTACATCGCACGACCCATCACCCCCGTGACCCTGAAGGAGCTGCGCTCTGCTGACGATGCGGGGCGCGAGATGGTTCCCGTGACCGACGAGGAGGGCGGGGCGCCGCTGCGCTGCTGTCTGCGCCGCAGCGAGCCGGGGGAGCGGATCGCCCTCGTCTCGTACGCCCCACTGCGCCGCTGGGCCGCCGAGACGGGGGCGGATCCCGGCGCGTACGACGAGCAGGGCCCGGTCTTCATCCACGCCGAGGAATGCCCCGGCCCCGACCCGGACGGCCATCCCTTCGCGCGCGCCCACCGCACCGTCCGGCGCTACTCGGCCGAGGGCCGCATCCTGGGCGGCGAGCTGGTCGACGCGGTCGACGACGAGGCCTTTCGGAAGGCGTTCGACGACCCGGCCGTGGCGCTGGTGCATGTGCGGGCCGTGGAGTACGGGTGCTTTCTGTACGAGGTGCGGCGCGCTTCGATGTGAGTGCCGCGATGTGTCGTTGGTCCGCTGCGGCGCCGTCGTGGCTGGTCGCGCAGTTCCCCGCGCCCCTTCGGGGCGCTTTTCCTCGGGTATGCGAAAGGGGCCGGCCACCCGTGAGTGACCGGCCCCGACGCAGGGACTACTTCCCGCTCAGCTCCGCCGCCACCAGCTCCGCGATCTGTACCGCGTTCAGGGCCGCGCCCTTGCGGAGGTTGTCGCTGGAGACGAAGAGGGCGAGGCCGTTGTCGACGGTTTCGTCGGTGCGGATGCGGCCGACGTACGACGGGTCCTGGCCGGCGGCCTGGAGGGGGGTCGGGATGTCGGAGAGCTTGACGCCCGGCGCGGCGGCCAGCAGCTCGGTGGCGCGCTCGGCGCTGATCGGGCGGGCGAAACGGGCGTTGACCTGGAGGGAGTGGCCGGAGAAGACCGGGACGCGGACGCAGGTGCCGGAGACCTTGAGGTCCGGGATCTCGAGGATCTTGCGGGACTCGTTGCGGAGCTTCTGCTCCTCGTCCGTCTCGTTCAGGCCGTCGTCGACGATCGAGCCCGCCAGGGGGAGGACGTTGAAGGCGATGGGGCGCTTGTAGACCTGCGGCTCGGGGAAGTCGACCGCCGAACCGTCGTGCGTCAGCTGGTCCGCGTCGGCGACCACCTTCTGCGCCTGCCCGTGCAGCTCCGCCACGCCCGCGAGACCCGAGCCGGAAACGGCCTGGTAGGTGGCGACGACCAGCGCCTCCAGCCCCGCCTCCGCGTGCAGCGGCTTCAGCACCGGCATCGCGGCCATCGTCGTGCAGTTCGGGTTGGCGATGATGCCCTTGGGCCGGTCGGCGATCGCGTGCGGGTTCACCTCGGACACCACCAGCGGTACGTCCGGGTCCTTGCGCCAGGCCGACGAGTTGTCGATCACGACCGCGCCCTGGGAGGCGACCTTCTCGGCCAGCGCCCTGGAGGTCGCGCCGCCGGCGGAGAACAGCACGATGTCCAGGCCGCTGTAGTCGGCGGTCGCCGCGTCCTCCACCGTCACGCCGTCCAGGGTCGTCCCCGCGGAGCGGGCCGAGGCGAACAGACGCAGCTCGGTGACCGGGAAGGCACGCTCCGTGAGGATCCTGCGCATGACCGTGCCGACCTGCCCGGTGGCTCCGACGATTCCGACCCTCACGGCGACTCCTTCTGCGTGTACGTACGTGTCTGCGGCTTTTCCATCATGCGGCCGACCCCGGTCCGCCTGTCCAATTCTTTGCGCTCCATGCCCGAGGAGTGGGACACCGGGCAGTGTGACGTACGCCTCGGGCAGATTTCCCGAGGATCCGCCGAACGTTTCCGTGCGCTGCGGCGTCGTAGAGGAAACGCGGTGAGGGGGGTGGCTTGTGCTGCGCAGAAAGGCCCGCCGTGACCAGGGGAACGATGACCCTCTGGACGCGGCTCAGGAACGCCGGGTGCGGGCGGTGCTCGCGCTGGGCGGTGTGCCGCAGACGGACCTGCCGGACGGGGTGCAGCAGGTCCGCCTGCGGCTGCTCGAGCGGGCGGCGAAGGGGTACGAGGCCCCGCGCGACGTCTCCGCATGGGCGGCCGTGGTCGCCTCCAACCTCGCCATGGACTGGCACCGCGCCAAGCGCCGCCAGGATCGGCTCGGCGAGCGCCTGGCCTCCCTGCGCCAGCTGGAGCACCCCTCCGGCGAGGACACCAGCGTGCTCTCCCTCGCCGTCGCCCAGGGCCTGGACGAGCTGCCCGACCCCCAGCGCCAGGTCCTCGTCCTGCGTTTCTACGCCGATCTGCCCGTCCGCTCGATAGCCGACGAACTCGGCATCCCGGAAGGCACGGTCAAGAGCAGGCTGCACACCGCGGTACGGGCACTGCGCGCCCGCCTGCACGAGGACGAGGTGGTGTGACATGACCGCCGAACACAACGGCGCCGACGCGCTGATGGCCGCGCTCACCGACGAGCCGCTGACGGACGAGGCCCGCGCGGACGCCGCCTTCATGACCGAGCACGAGTCGGCACTCGCCGATCTGGCGCTGCTGCGCGAGCAGTTGGGCGTCATCGGGGACGCGCTGGCCGCCGAGCCGGCGAAGAAGAAGGCCGAGAAACCCGCGCCTGCGGTACGGCAGCGGAGGCGCCGGACGCTGAGGCTCGCGCTGGGCGGGCTCGCGGTGGCGTGTGCCGCCTCGCTGTTCGCGGGGGTGGGGTGGCTTGCCGTGCAGTCCGGGTCGGGGACGACGGACGACAGCGGCTCGCTGGCGGACAGCAGCGGCTCGGACAGCGCGGCGAAGCCGGAGAACGGCGACTCGGGAAAGGCGGAGGACACGTCGAAGAGCCGTGCCGGCTACCTCGCCTGCGCCCGCCTCGTCGTCGAGGGCACGGTCACCGCCGTGGTGCCGGTCCCCGGCACCGCACAGGACCGCATCACCCTGGATGTCACCCGCTACTACAAGCCCGCCAAGGGCGAGGACGAGGTCGTCTTCGTCATGGACAAGGACGTCGACCCGCGCCTCCGCAACGGCGACCACGCCCTGATCGGCATCCCTCGGGGCGACGCCTCTCCCGACATATGGACGGTCGGGGAGAAGAAGATCGCCGGTGAGCGTGCCTGGATCACCAGGGCACTTCCCGAGTCCCGCACCCTCACCTGCGAATGAGAAAGGGGCGGGCGCCCGAAAGGACGCCCGCCCCAGCAGCCGTAACGACTACGGCGTGACCTTCTCGATCTTCACGCTGCCCACGCCCGCGACCGTGCCGCGCGCGTTGACCAGCTGGACCTGGCCGAAGAACTCACGGCCCTCCGGAGCGGCCGCCGCGGCGGTGACCTTCGCGGAGACGGTCGCCGAGGCTCCCGTACCGAGCTTCACCGGCGCGTCGTCGACGGTGACGCTGCCGAGGACGGTGGAGAAGAACACGTCCTGGTAGTCGTACGCCGTCGAACCGGCCGGCACCGAGTAGCCGATGACCTGGACGGTGTACGTACCGGCGGCCGGCTTCGGCACCGAGACGGACTCCTCCGAGTCACCGTCGGCCGAGCTGCCGACCTCGTCGCCGGCGGCGTCCAGGACCACCAGGTCCAGGTCGGCCGACGTGTCGGAGACGTTGCCGATGGCGACGTCCAGCGACGTGGCGCCCTCGGGCACCACGACCGTGCTGGTCTGGGTCGTGCCGTTGGCGATGGTCGGGCGGGCCGACTTCGACGAGCCGAGCGGGCCGCCGGCCAGCTTGCCGTCCAGGGCGGCGAACTTGTTGGTCGCCTTCCAGGACGCCTCGACCGGGGTGCCGACCTTGGCCTCGGGCACGGTCACGACCTCGGGGTCGAAGGCCGCGCCGTAGACGGCGACGTTCAGCTTGTACGGGTTGTCGAGCAGCGGCGACGTACGGCGCGTCTCGACCTCGATCTCCCAGACGCCGGCCTGCGGATCGGCGTACGAGCGCACGTCGGGGCGGCAGGGAGCGCTGTCCGGGTTGGTGTAGTTCGGGTAGCAGTTGATCGTCGACGTCGGGTCGACCGGAACGCCGTACGGGTGAATGGCGATGAACCGGGTCTGGCTCTTGCCCTTCAGCCCGCCGATCGCGACCTCCAGCGCCTTCGCGCCCTCGGGCACGGTCACGAAGTAGGACTTGCTGCTGTTGCGCTGCACCGAACCGGAGGCGGCGTAGCTGTACTTCAGCGGCGCCGAGACCACGACGGTGCTCATGGCCTGCTTGTCGACGCCCTCGGTCCGCGGGTCGTCGATCTCGAGGATCGCGCTCTTGATGCCCGCGCTCTTGGGGTTGGCCTGGACCTTGACGGTCACCGGCTGGTTCAGCGGCAGCTTGACGACGTCGGAGCCGACGATCTTGAAGGTGCCGCCCGCGTTGTTCTCGAAGTCCAGCTCGTGCGTCAGAGCCCGGTTCGCGCCGGACGTACGGGTGATCGTGACGTCGTACGTCTTCTTCTGGCCGGCCTTGAGGCCGCCCTCACGGTCGTACAGGCCGGTGCCGAAGCCCGGCGTCTTCAGCGCGAAGTCGATCGCGGTGTCGACCGGGGCCTTGACGGTGTAGTCGTGGGCGGTGGCGCCGTCCTTGATGGCGTCCCAGGCGTCCACGATGTCGATCAGGCCCGCGCCCTCCTCGTACGCCTGCACACCGGGGATGTGGTCGGCGGTCGAGTTCAGGGCGGTGCGCAGCTTCGCCGGGGTGAGGGCGATGCGCTTCTGCTTGGCGGCACTCAGCAGCAGTGCGCTCGCGCCCGCCGCCTGCGGGGACGCCATCGAGGTGCCCTGGAGCATGCCGTAGCCGGCCGGCAGCGAGTAGCCCGCCTCGGCGACCGGTGCGCCCGGCAGCCAGGTCTGGATGGTGTTGATCGCGGCACCGGGCGCGGAGAGCGTCGGCGCGAAGCCGCCGTCCTCACGCGGGCCGCGGGAGGAGAACGGCATCATCGCGTACGACTTCTGCACCGCGGAGCCGTAGTTGGCGGCCCACGTCTTCTTGGAGATCGTCGCGCCGACCGAGATGACCTTGTCGGCCAGGGACGGGTCGCCGATGGTGTTCGTGCCGGGGCCGGAGTTGCCCGCGGAGATCACCAGCTGCACGCCGTACTCGTCGATGAGGCGCGTGTACAGCTCGGCGCGCGCGTTGTTGCCGTCGTTGAGCGCGGGCAGGCCGCCGATCGACATGTTGACGATGTCGACGCCCCGCTTGGTGACGAGGTCGATCATGCCCTCGGTGAGCGCGACGTTGGTGCAACCGCCGGACCAGGTGCAGGCACGGGAGGAGACGAGCTTCGCGCCGGGAGCGGCGCCGTCCATCCTGCCGCCGAACAGGCCGTTGGCGGCGGTGATACCGGCGACGTGCGTGCCGTGCTCGGACTCGATGACACCGATGTTGACGAAGTCGGCCTTCGCGCCGGCCTCGTTGTAGACGACGTCCTTGCGGATCTCGATGACGAACGGCTGGCGCTCGGCGACCTCGGTGGCCGGGTTGTCGGTGCCGAAGTACCCGATCTGGAAGCCGTTCTTGTACGGCTTCATCGGGGTGTCGTCACCGAAGTCGTAGTTGTTGTTCAGGTCGACGCGGACCGTACCGGCCGCGGCGTCGTAGAGGACGCCCCACGAGTCGGTCTTGTCGCCGTCCCGGTTCGCGTCGCCCGCCGCGTCGCCGCCGGTGGTGTACGACTCCAGGAACGTGCTGATCCGGTACGAGCCCGCGGGCGCCGTCCAGGTCTTGCCGCCGTGGGTGAAGGTCGGACCGGACACCGAGGTGACCATCGGGCGCCAGGTGCGGTCGGCGTCCACGACCGGGTCGGTCGCCGTGACCCAGTCGACGATCTTGCGCTCGCCGGTGGTGGTCTTCCGCAGCGCCGGGTGACCGAGGTCCACGCCCGAGTCCAGGATGCCGATGGTGATACCGCGGCCGTCCGACTTCGGGTTCTTCGCCACGAAGTCGACGGCGCCCGTCTCGAAGGACGGGTTGTACGGGTTCTCGGCGGGGGTCTTCTTGTTCGGGGCCGGGTAACTGCCCGTGGCCTTCGCGCTCTTGGTGGTGTGCGCGCTCGGCGTCGGGTCGTCGAGGGGTATCTCCTCGCGCAGGTCGATGCCGTGCACGGAGGACAGCTTCGTGGCGGCGGCGATGGCCGAGTCCGCCTTCGCGGTGGGCACGGTGGCCCGGACGTAGCCGAGCTTGTCGTACGTACGGCCCACCAGGCCGCCCTTGACCGCGTCGAGCTGCTCGGCGACCTGCTCGGTCTTGCCGGGAGCCGTGGCCACCATCATCGTGACCGTCTTGACGCCGTCGGCCTTCGCCTCGGCGAGCAGATCGGCGTCGTCCGAACCGAGCTTGTCGTGGGCGGACTTGACGGTGGGATCGGCCGTGGGGGCGGCCTGTTCGGCGGACATGGCCATGGGTATCGGCCCGGCCGCGGAGAGCGCGGCGACGAGACCCGCGGCCACGGCTATGCGGGCCACATGTCTTGCACCCGATATCGGATCGCGCTGGGGGTTGAGCGTCATCGGCATCCCTTGTAGGTAAAGGAACGAGCGTGGCGCGACCGGGCCGGTCAACCCCGGTCACGTTGGTCCGGAATGCGACCCCGGACGATCGCACAGTTTTACGCAAGGGGCGGATGTTTGGGGAGTGTTGACCGAAACGATATGCATGTATGGGGAAAACCCGCGATGGCCTTTACGGGTATACGTCCCGAACGGGGCCAAGTCGCCCACCCGTTCAGGCCGGGGCCCTTCAGGCTTCCTTCGACCGCGCGTAATGCCGGGACGCCTTCGCCCGGTTGCCGCAGGCCGCCATCGAGCACCAGCGCCGTGTGCCGTTCCGTGACGTGTCGAAGAAGTGCAGGATGCAGGCGCCGTGGGCGCAGCGCCGGATCCGGTCCGGCGCGGTGGCCAGCAGTTCAAGGTAGTTGCGCGCGGCGAGCCAGGCGGGCCCCCAGGAGCCGTCCCGGAACTCGGGCAGCTCTCCGGGACCTTCGGCGCTGAGCGTCGCCCGGATCCTCCCGTGCGCGAGCACGGCGTCGACGGCCGCGGCACCTTCGGCGAGCGATCCGTCGACCACCGCGGCCAGCGCGTCGCGCGCCTGGAGGACGTGCCGGAGCGTCGCGGCATCGGCGTCGGCGTCGAGCCGGTTCGCCGCGAGCCAGACCGCGAGCCCGTCGGTGTCGGTCAGCAGGTCCTGCACGGCGCCCTCCCGCATCCACCGCGTGTTGAGCAGGTCGAGGGAGAGCGGTTCGCCGGTGAGCGGGCGGGGGTCGGCGGACATGAGGTGGCTCCCTTCTCTGCTAACCGCTCAAGAGTACGTGAGCGGTTTGACCCGCCCGAGCCTAACCTCTAATCTCAATATCAAGGGTTAGATCTCAGATCTGCTGAAGGGGACAGCCATGACTTTGCGCACCGGCCACCTGGGCCTGAACGTCATCGACCTCGACCGCTCGCTCGCCTTCTACCGGGACGTCCTGGGCTTCGGCCTGATCGCGGAGGGCAAGGAGGACGACCGGCGGTACGCGTTCCTGGGCGCGGACGGACACCTCGTCCTCACCCTCTGGCAGCAGGCGCGGCAGCCGTACGACAGCGAGCGGGCGGGCCTGCATCACCTCGCCCTCGAAGCGGACTCGATCGAGCAGGTCAGGGAGTACGAGACGGCCCTGCGGGCGTACGGCGTGGACTTCGCGTACGACGGTGTCGTGGCCCACAGTGAGGGCGCGGGCTCCGGCGGCATCTTCTTCCACGACCCCGACGGCACCCGTCTGGAGATCTCGGTGCCGAGCGGCGCGGAAGGCGCCCCCGCCCCGAACTCGTCGGCGCCGACCTGCGGTTTCTTCTAGTCATGGGCGTCTATCACGAGGGCTCGCGCGCCGTGCAGGAACGCGTCGGCGTCCGCGACCTCGCCGACCACGTCGGCCGGTCCGTCGGCGAGGGCATCAAACCGGTGGCCGCCGCCTTCCTCGAACTCCAGCCGCTGCTGATGCTGGGTGCGGCCGACCCGGCGACCGGCAGGGTATGGGCCTCGGCGCTCGCCGGAACCCCCGGCTTCGTACGGGCCACGGGACCACGCCAGATCTCGGTCACCGCCGCGCCCCGCCCCGCCGACCCCCTCGCCCCCGCCCTCACCACCCCCGGCACCCCCGTCGGCACCCTCGCCCTCGACCCCCGCACCCACCCCCCCCCCCCCCCCCCCCCCGC
>NZ_JAFFSU010000011.1 GCF_017948455.1 Streptomyces sp. GESEQ-4 | reverse complement strand
CTCCCTGCTGTCGGTCGAGAACACGGTCGGAGTCGCCGCCCCCGCAGGCGAGGCCGTATGACCACCCACCGATCGTGCTCTCTCAACACACCATCCTGCGATCAGCGAAAGAGCCACGCGCATGACTGACACGCTCACCGCTCCCTCAGTGGAGTCGGCAGTCCTCGAATCCGTCCCCCGTGGCTTCCTCGCCCACGACTGGCAACCCGCCAGCGGCGGTCGCACCTTCGAGGTGCGCAACCCCGCAACCGAGGAAGTCATAGCCACCGTCGCTGACTGCGGCGCACAAGACGCGCTCAAAGCACTGGACGCGGCGGCCGCGGCCGCCGACCAGTGGGCCCTCACCAGCCTGCGGGACCGGGCGAGCGTCCTGCACCGGATCACCGACGCCATGACCGAACACCGTGAGCGTCTGGCCCGGATCATCACCCTGGAGATCGGCAAGACGATCACCGAAGCCCGGGGTGAGGTCGACTACGCCGCGGCCTATTTCCGCTGGTACGCCGAGGAGGCGGTCCGCCCCCACGCACGCAGCACACCCTCCCCGGACGGCAAGAGTCACATCGTCACCGTCGCCGAACCGGTCGGGCCCTGCCTGCTGATCACCCCGTGGAACGTGCCCCTGGCCATGGCCGCCCGCAAGGCCGCAGCCGCCCTCGCCGCAGGCTGCACCGCCGTGCTCAAACCGGCCGCGCTCACCCCGCTGTCCTCCCTGATACTGGGCGAGCTGGCGCGCGAGGCCGGCGCGCCCGCAGGTGTCCTGACCGTGATCACCAGCAGCGACCCGGCAGCGGTCACCACGGCTCTGCTGGCCGATCCCCGGCTGCGCAAGTTGTCCTTCACCGGGTCCACCCCGGTCGGCAGGCTGCTGCTACAGCAGAGTGGTGCCCGGGTGCTGCGTACCTCGATGGAACTGGGAGGCAACGCGCCGTTCCTGGTCTTCGACGACGCCGACCTCGACCTCGCGGTCCGCGAAGCGATGATCGCGAAGATGCGGCTGGGCGGCCAGTCCTGTGTCGGCGCCAACCGGTTCCTGGTCCAGGAGGGAATCGCCGACGCGTTCGCCGCTGCCATGGGCGAGCGGATGGCCGCCACCCGGGTCGGACCCCCGGACCGGGAGGACACCGAGCTCGGCCCGCTGGCCGACCACCGTGCGGTGGACAAGGTCCGCCACCTCGTCGAGGACGCCGTGGCCCGTGGGGCTGTCGTCATCGGCAAGGCGGACATCCCTGACGGGCCTGGCCACTATGCCGCCCCTACCGTGCTGGACCACGTCCCCGCCGACGCCGCGATCATGCACGAGGAAGTCTTCGGCCCCGTCGCCGCCATCCACCGGTTCTCCACCGAGGCCGAGGCCATAGCGGTGGCCAACAACACCGAGCACGGCCTCGCTTCGTACGTGATGACGTCCCACATCGACCGCGCCCGCCGGGTCGCCGCCCGTCTGCAGGCCGGCATGGTCGGCATCAACCGCGGCCTGGTCTCCGAGGTCGCGGCACCCTTCGGCGGGATCAAGCAGTCCGGCCTGGGCCGAGAAGGCGGCCCCGAAGGCCTCCACGAGTACCAGCAGCTCAAGTACCTGTCCGTGCCCGGCTTCAACACCTGAGCAGGCGGACTCCAGCGCAGGGCTCGCCCACGTGCCGGCTGGGCAACGCAGCCAAGCTGCCACGGCAGCCCGGTGGGGAGAGCCTCGGTTCTTCCCCACCGGGCTGACCCCTTGTCGGCGTACACATGAACGTGCACAGCCACGCCCGGCGTCCAGAGGCTCGACACACGCGTTGCGCTGCCGCCTCTGATCCCGGGCCGGGCACATCCTGAGCCTGATCAGCAACCAAGCACGCACCATGCTCCGCAGGAATCCATGGCACCCGCGATCCGCGTGCCGTGGGGGCTGCCCTCTCCACCGACTTGATGAAGGAGACGGTCGACCGTGGACGCCACCGACGAGAAGATCATCGCCGAGCTGACCCGCAACGCCCGCATCTCGCACTCCGAGCTGGCCGGCAAGGTGCTGCTGTCCCGCAACGCGGTGCGCCAGCGCATCGAACGGCTGGAGCGCCAAGGCCACATCGCCGGCTACACCATCGTCCGCGCAGGCGACGACACCGGCGATGTCGTCTCGGCGCTGGTCCTCGTCTACCGCCAGGACCGGATGCGCGGAGGCGACGTCCTGGCCGCACTCAAACGCATCCCCGAGGTCGTCATCTGCGAAATCCTCAGCGGCGACTTCGACATCATGGTGCGCCTGGAGGCGGCCTCGCTGGAACGCGTACGAGTCATCTGGGAGGACATCGCCCAGATGCCTGGCGTACGGGACACGGTCACCGCGCTCACCCTGTCCAGCGTCGTCAACCGTCCGCGAGGAGGGCGGAGTTCTACGGCACCGGGGTGAGCAGCGCAGTTTCGCCATGTGCCCTCCCACCGTGCCGCGTTACGGGGTCGCACCGGCACCCGATGTGTGCAGAGCGTGCACGCGACCGCGTGTCCGGATCTACTGCGGCAGCAACAGGCGGGACGCCAAGCCACGAAGGTCCGTAAGCCCAGCGGTCACACCGGTTCGGAATCGTTTTCGAGCTGGCTCGTCTTGTCCCGCAGCCATGCCGTCAGCCGGCGGACGCGTCCGTCTTGCTCAGGTGATTGACGGCTGAGGAGGTGGTAGCTGGTGCCGTCGGGGACGAAACCGAAGGGTGCGACGAGTTGCCCTCGCTCCAGGTCGTCCCGGGCGACGGCATACGGGGCGATTGCGACCCCGACGCCGGCCGCGGCAGCCTGGAGGGTCAGGTAGAAGTGCTCCAGGGTCTGCTGGGAGGCAGGCTCTGCTTTCATGCCGGTGATACGTCGCCAGTCGTCCCACGCCTGCGGTCGTGTGTCGGTGTGCAGAAGGGCTACCTGCGATACCTCGGCGGCGCCGGTCAGGCGGGTCGCGAGATCGGGCCGGCAGACGGGTCCGATCCGCTCTGCGAACAAGCGGGTCCTGCTCGCCTCTTCAGGGAACGGGAAGTCGTCTCGGCGGATCGCGAGGTCGATGTTGTCCCGCTCGAAGAAGACAGGGCCGCCGCCTGCGGACAGGTGGACGGCGACGTCCGGCACGTTCGCGGCCAGATCGGGGAGCCGGGGAATGAGCCAGCGCATCAGGAGTGTGGGCTCACACGAGAGGGTGAGCGGTCCTGCGGGTGTGCGGTGTGAGATCTGCCGGGCTGCCGCATCGATCTGATCGAGCGCGTCCCGGACGATGGCCGCCAGCTGGCGGGCCTGCGGGGTCGGGCGCAGGGCGCGTGTCTGTCGCTCGAAGAGTGATATTCCAAGGGACCGTTCGAGGTTCTGGATCTGTCGGCTCACCGCGCCGTGCGTGACATGCAGTTCCTGCGCCGCCGCGGTCATGCTCGCGTGCCGGACGGTCGCTTCGAAGGGCAGCAGCGTATTCAGAGGAGGAAGGGCCGACCATCGCATGCGTGAACTCTACTCACAGGTCTTGTGAGAATGAATCGTTTGTCCTGCTCCTTCACCTCAACGACTATTGATCTGGTCACAGAGAAGGTGGCTGACGGAGAGGTGGGGCATGACATTCCGCAACGACGTGCGGCAGGGCATCGCCATCCTGGCGGATGACCTCACCAGCGCAGGGGACGGTGCCGCGCCGTTCCGCCAGGCCGGTCACGACGCCCGGATCCTGCTCACCACCACGGCAGGCGTGCCACGGCACGCCGTGGGTGTGAGCGCGGTTGACCTCGGGAGCCGGGTGCTGGACGAGGAGGCCGCCGCTTCGCGTACGTGGCGGGCGGCCCGCCTGTTCGCCGGCTCCGAGTTGCTCTTCAAAACGGTGGACTCCACCCTGCGCGGTCATGTCGCGGCAGAGGTCCGGGCTGCATGGGCGGGATCGCAGAAGCGGGCCGTCGTCATCGCTCCGGCCTTCCCTGCGGAGGGCAGAGTGACAGTGAAGGGGGTCCAGTACGTGCGGGGCGTACCGGTCCACGAGAGCGACTATGCCCGCGACCCGGTCCACCCCGTGCGGTGCTCGGACCTCGCCATGCTGTTCCCGGAAGCCGTTCTCAGTAAGCCGGACCGGGCAGCCGAGCTGCCCGAACTGATCGGGAACGGTGACCTGATCGTCTGCTCAGCCGCCGAAGACGGCGACCTCGACCGTCTGGTGGCAGCGGTGCCGCGGCTTGACGAAGTGCTATGGGTCGGCTCCCCAGGTCTGGCGGCCGCCCTGGCCCGAAGGTGTGCACGCGCTAAGGGCAGCACTGCAGCACTGCCCGCCCCGGCCCGACGTCCACTGATCGTGGTCGGAAGCACCAATCCGGCGACCCGCCGGCAGCTGGTCAAGCTACACACCAGGGTGGATGTCCAGGGTGTCACCGTCGGCGTCGATCCGGCCCCGGCCGTGGAAACGCTGCGAGGCCTGACGGCCCCCATCCTCACTCTGCGGACACCCGACGAACGCCACACGCCAGAGACCGCCCAAGTACTCGCCCGCTCTCAGGCAGCAGTCGTTCAGGCACTGACCGCAGACCACGCGGTCGACGCCCTCGTCATCACCGGCGGAGAAACGGCCACCACGGTGTTGCAGCCCCTTGGTGCCACCGGCATCGACCTGCTCGACGAACCCGAACCCGGCGTCGTCCGAGGATCCCTGATCGGCCGACTCCGCCTTCCCGTGCTGATCAAGGCAGGCGGCTTCGGCGACGACGCCATGCTCGTGCGCCTGTGCCACCTCATCCGACATCGTCTCGACCCAGGAGAGCACGCATGACACCGATCGCCATCACCATGGGCGACCCCTGCGGAATCGGCCCCGAGATCACCCTCAAGGCGTGCGCCGATCCCCGGCGCACCGTGCCCGTCGTCGTCATCGGCGACATGGACGTCCTCGCCCGCGCCAACAAGATCGCCGACACCCACCTCGCACTCCGCCCCATCCCATCAGTCGACCAGGCGAAGTTCGCACCCGGCACGGTGGACGTCCTTGCCGAGAACGGCCTTCCGGCCGACCTGCCCTGGGGCACCCTCGACGCCCGAGCCGGAGCGGCGTCCTTCCAGTACGTCCGCCGCGGCATCCAGCTCGCGATGGCCCACGAGATACGGGCTCTGGTGACCGCGCCGATCAACAAGGAAGCACTGCGCATGTCCGGCGTCCCCTACCCCGGGCACACCGAGATCCTCGCCGACCTGTCCGGCACCAAGGACTACGCGATGATGATGGCCACCGACGAGCTGCGGACCGTCCTGGTCACCGTGCACCAGTCCCTCCGTACCGCGATCGACGCGATCACCACTGCACGCGAACTCGACATCATCCGCCTGACCCACCTCACGCTCCAGCGCGGCGGCCTGCCCGCCCCGCGCATCGCCGTCGCCGGCCTCAACCCTCACGCAGGGGAGAACGGCCTGTTCGGCCGTGAGGACCTGGACATCATCACCCCCGCCATCGAGGCCGCGCAGAGCGAAGGCATCCAGGTCAGCGGACCCTGGCCCGCCGACACCGTCTTCATGCGAGCCCGCGCCGGAGCCTTCGACGCCGTGGTCGCCCAGTACCACGACCAGGGCCTCATCCCCGTCAAGTACCTCGGGATCGAACACGGCGTCAACATCACCATCGGCCTGCCCTTCGTCCGCACCAGCGTCGACCACGGCACCGCCTTCGACATCGCCGGTCTGGGCACGGCCGACCACGCCAGCCTGCTCACCGCCCTGCTCCACGCCGACCGCCTGTCCTCAGGAGCACCGGCCCGCCCCTGACCACCGACTCACACCAACCCGGAACAAAAACCGGAACAGAAAGCCGAAGGACACCGTGGACTTCATCTTCATGCTCACCCGCGACGACCGCACCGTCACCGACTGCCTTGAGGTCCTCGACACCATCAAAGACCTCGGCATCACCCACATCGGATTCAAGGACATCGGCGTCGACCGCGACACCCTCGCCCAGCTCCACACCCGCATCAAGGGCATGGGCGCCACCACCTACCTCGAAGTCGTCAGCACCGACCGGGACCAGGCCCTTGCCTCCGTACGGACAGCCACCGAACTCGGCGTCGACTGGCTGATGGGCGGTACCTGGATCAAGGAGACCCTCGATCTCCTGCAGGGCACGTCCATCGGCTACCTGCCCTTCGCCGGAGAACCCCTCGGGCACCCCACCCGCCTCGCCGGCGACCCGGACCGCATCGCCGACGACTGCCGACGGGCGGAGGCCGCGGGCTGCGCCGGCGTCGACCTCCTCGCCTACCGCGCCACCGATGCCGACCCCCTCGACCTGGTCCGCGCCGCCCGCGCCGCCACCACCGGCCGCCTGGTCGTCGCCGGCTCCATCACCAGCACCGACCAGATACAGGCACTCGCATCAGCCGGAGCCGACGCCTTCACCATCGGATCCGCCGCTTTCGACGGCTCCCTGCAGCCCCACGCCGGCACCCTCCGATCCCAACTGGCCCCCGTGGTCGGCCTGTAGCGAGAGCCGCCCCCGGGAGCCCAGAAGAAGCGACCGAGCAAGGTCACGGGCGACGTGAGGTCGAGTCACGCGGCCATCCGCTGGACCTCTTGACTCCCCTCTAAGCCACTGCCATTCTCTGTGCCAAATAACAGCACGACATTCCACTATGTGGCACAGGAGATGGAAGGCTGGGGTGGATCCCCAAAAGGAGCATCTCCCACCAAGTCGCCATCACGCATCCTCACGCTAGGGGCCCGGCTTGCGGCCCGGCGATACGAAAGGAAAGTCCTGTGTCAGCTGCCAGGAAGCGTGTCGCCGTGGTCGGTGTGGGAACGATGGGCAGCCAGGCCGCCTGGCGGCTGGCGGTCAGGGGCGCCGAGGTCGTCGGCTACGACCGCTTCGCCCCCGGCCACGACCGCAGCGCCGCAGGCGGTGAGACCCGGGTCTTCCGCAGTGTGCAGACCCACGACGGCCGCTATGTGCCGCTCGTCCGGCACGCCGACGCCCTCTGGAAGCAGTTGCAGGCGGAGACCGGACGGGAACTGCGCCGCCTGACCGGAGCCCTGGTCATGGGGCCGGCCGACCACCCCGAGATGCGTACCGTCATGGACGGCATCGCCGAGCACGGCCTCGACCACGAGGTGATCGACGCCGAGGCGATGGCCAAGCGGTTCCCGCAGTTCCGCGTCGACGAGGGCGACCTGGTGCTCCTCGACTCCCACGCGGGCTTCATCCGCCCCGAGCTGACGGTCCAGACCGCAGCCCGACGTGCCGAGGAACTGGGCGCCCAAATCCGCCGCTACACCCCGGTGCGGAAGGTCACTCCCGTCCCCGGGGGAGGCGTGGAGATCCGCACCGACACCGACACCGAGCGCTTCGACGCCGCGGTCGTCACCCCCGGCCCCTGGGTGGGCGACCTGCTACCCGACCTGCCGTGGGAAGTGAACGTCTGCCGTGCGATCAGCGCCTGGTTCCTGCCCCACGAGGACCACCCGGCAGACGCCGAGCGTCCCGCCTTCATCCGCTGCGGCGACATCCCCTTCTACGGCATCCCGTCCCCGGACGGCCTGTCCGTCAAGCTCGGCCTGCCCCAGCCCCACCACAAGCCCGTGGACGACCCGAACAAGCTGAACCGGACCGTCGCACCGGAGGAACTGGAGTCCTTCACCACGGCGGTGCGGCGCCACCTGCCTGGCCTGAGCCCCGATCCGGTGCGCCTGTCCGTCTTCATGGAGGGCTACACCGACAGCACCCGGCCGCTGGTCGGCCCCCTGCCGGGCTGCGACGACATCGTCCTGCTGGCCGGCTTCTCCGGCCAGGGCTTCAAGATCTCGCCCGCCATGGGCGACATCGCCGCGGACCTCGCCCTTGAGGGCCGCACCTCCCAACCGATCGACTTCATCACCACAAACGGCCGCACCGCGGCCTGAGTCCGAACGAGGAAAGCCATGACGCTGACCATCGGCCCGCTGCGGGCCGAGCCCGGCCAGAAGACCCGCGGGAGCCTGCCCGCCGACCTCGGCACCACGACTGTGGAGGTCCCGCTGATCCTCATCAACGGCACCCGCCCCGGACCCAGGGTCGTGATCACCGGTGGCGTCCACGGCGGCGAGTTCATCGGCGTCGACGCCGCCACCCGCCTGGCCGGGCTGCTGGAACCGGACGAGGTCGCCGGCCAGGTGGTGATCTGCCCAGTGGCCAACCCCCCGGCCGTCTACGGAGGCAGGCTCAACATCTCCCCGCTGGACGGCGTGAACGTCAACCGCGTCTTCCCCGGCGACAAGGACGGCGGCCCCACCGACCGCATGGCGGCCTGGCTGTTCGAGAACCTGATCGACGGCGCCGACGCCTACGTGGACCTGCACAGCGGCGGCATCGACCAGCACCTGCTCGACTTCGTCGGATATCGACTGACCTCCGACGACGAGCTGGGTGGGAAGATCAAGGCGATGGCCCACGCGGTCGGATACGAGCGAGTCATCTTCGGCACCAGCCCGGACGGCGGCAACAGCCACGCCGCGGCGAACCGGCAGGGTGTCCCCGCGATCCTCGTCGAGACAGGGCAACTCGGCGACCGTGACCCTGCCACCGTGCGCAGGCTGCTCGACGGCCTGTACCGGCTCCTGCACCACCTCGGCGTCATCGAGGCGCCGCAGCACCTCGCACCGGTGACCGTGCAGCCGCGCGACTGGATCTGGACCGGCGAGGTCGAGTCTGCGGTCGCAGGCCTCTGGTACCCGGACGCGGCCACCGGTGACGAGGTGACCGAGGGGCAGACCATCGGCCGCGTCATCGACCCGGTCGACGGCGCCGAGCACAAGGTCGCCGCCGTCTCCACCGGAACGATCATCTACCGCATGAACGGGCTGTCCGTCCGCCCCGGCACGCACCTCGCCGCCATCGCCACCCCCCACGACTGACGGGCCTCATACCCGCCCACTGAACCGCCCCCATCCCAGTGAGCTGGTCCCCATGCCCCACTTCCAGGAGAGCTGCCATGACTGATTCCATGATCGGTCGCAGAGCGCTCCTGCGCGGAGCCGGCGGCCTCGCCGCTCCTCCCTCTGAAGAACAAAGCGACCGGCACATTGCTGTCGGTCGGTGGTGATGTCCTGGCCGCGCTCAAGCGCATTCCGGAGGTCGTCATCTGCGAGATCCTCAGCGGTGACTTCGACATCGTGGTGCGCCTGGAGGCCACCGCGCTCACCCTGTCCAGTGTCGTCAACCGTTGGCGAGGAGCGCGGAGTTCAACGGAGCCGGGTGAGCAGCGCATCGGCAGGTCCCCGCCGGTTACCGCGCGGTGCGGAAGGCGGTCATTGGACCACTTCACTGATGTGGTTGACGCAGACGACCTTGGGCTGGGTCATCTCCTCGAAGGCGAAGCGCACGCCCTCGCGGCCCATGCTGCCGTACTTGAATCCGCCGAAGGGCATGGCGTCGAAGCGGTAGTCGGACGAGTCGTTGATCATGACTCCGCCGGCTTCCAGCAGTCGGGCCGCGTTCAGGGCGCGGTCCAGGCGCGAGGTGAAGATGCCCGCGTGGAGGCTGTAGTCGATGGCGTTGGCCTGCTCGATGGCGTCCTCGAAGGACGTGAACGGCTGCAGCACGACGACCGGGGCGAACACCTCCTCCTGCCAGATCGAGCAGGTCGCCGGGACGTCTTCCAGGACGGTCGGCGCGTACAGGGAGCCGGTGACGTCGTTTCCGCACAGCAGTTCCGCGCCCTCGGCCACCGCATCGTCGACCTTGGCCCTGGTGGCGGCCGCGGCCTCCTGGGTGATCATGGGGCCGACGTCGGTGCGCTCGTCGAGCGGGTCGCCGACGCGCAGCAGCCTGGTGCGGGCGACGAAGGCGTCGCGGAAGCGGTCGTAGACCTCACGGGCGATCAGGATCCGCTGGGTGCCGATGCAGTTCTGGCCCGCGGCCCAGAACGCACCGGAGACACAGGAGGCCACGGCCTCGTCCAGATCGGCGTCGTCCATGACGATGACCGGGGCGTTGCCGCCCAGGTCCATGGCGAGCCTTTTCACCCCGACCGTGCGGCTGATGGCCTCGCCGGTGGCGAATCCGCCGGTGAAGGACACCATGCGCACGTCGGGGGCGGCCACGATCGCGGCGCCGATGTCGGCATCGCCGTTGACGACGGTGACGATCTCCTCGGGCAGGCCGGCCTCGATGAGGGTGTCGACCAGACGCAACGCGGACAGTGGGGTCAGCGCGGACGGTTTGAGGATGACCGCGTTGCCGCCGGCGATGGCCGGGCCGAGCTTGTGGGCGACCAGGTTGAGGGGGTCGTTGAACGGAGTGATGGCGGCGATGATGCCCAGCGGTTCGCGGGTGAACCAGCCCTGCCGTTTCTCCGAGCCCTCATAGGAGTCGAAGGGGATGACCTCGCCGGCGTTGCGCCGTGCCTCGGCCGCGGACAGGGACAGGGTGTTGACCGCGCGGGCGACCTCTTTTCGGGCCTGGGTGATGGTCTTGCCGGCCTCGCTGACGATCAGCTGAGCGAAGGACTCGGCGCGCCGCTCGATCAGGCGGGCGGCGCGTTCCAGGACCGCGGCCCTGGAAGCGCGGGACAGCGCGGCCGCGGTGCGGCGCCCGCACCTGGCCTGCTGCAGGATGCCGGCGACGGCGCCTGCGTCGGCGGTGGGTACCGAGGCGATGACCTCGCCGGTGTAGGGGTTGTGCACGGGCACCGTGTCGGTGCCGAGTTCGATGCCGGGAGGCACGACGGTGTCAGACACGGTGAGTCTCCTTCAGAACAAGGCGCGTCGGGGCGGTGTCGACGTCCGCGTGGCGCTGGTGGATGGCGATGAGGTCCGACAGCAGGGCGTAGGCGGTCTCGATGCGGCCGGCGCCCGGCCCGCAGACCGTGACGGTGCCGAGGAGGTCGGTGTGGAAGGCGACCGCGTTGACCGGGCCGGAGATCCCGGCCAGCGGGTGCTGGGCGGGCAGGGCTAGGGGGGCGACGCGGGCATCGACGCTGCCGTCCTCGTGGCGGGTGGCGGAGCCGACCAGCTTCCACCGCAGCCCCTTCGAGACGGCGTCCCGCACCTCGTCCGGTGTGATCGCGGAGATGCCCTCGCAGAAGACGTCCTCGCGGCGCAGGTCGGCGCCGAGGACCTCGTTGGCCAGGATCATGACCTTGAGCTGGACGTCGTGGCCCTCGATGTCCGCGGTGGGATCGGCTTCGGCGTACCCGAGCTCCTGGGCTTCGGCGATGGCCGCCGAAGGCTCGATGCCCTCTTCGAGGCGGCCGAGGATGTAGTTCGAGGTGCCGTTCATGATGCCCTGGACGCCGGTGATCTCCAGGCCGCCGAACATGCGCTCGGCGGTGCGCAGGATGGGGGTGCCGCTGAGTACCGAGCCCTCGAACTCGAAGCTGACGCCACGCTCGGCGGCCAGCTGCTTCAGTGCGCGGCCGGCGAGTGCGACCGGTCCCTTGTTGGTGGTGCACACGTGCTTGCCCGATTCCAGGGCCCAGCGCACATGGGAGAGGGCGGGCTCGCCGTCGGTGGGGTTGGTGAACGTCGCCTCCACGACGATGTCGGCCGGGACCTCGCGGATCACCCACTCGTTGCGCGGATCCGCGCTGCCTCCGGCAAGGCCCGCGAAGCTCAGCTCCCCGGGCTCGGCGGCCAGCAGCGGCGCCAGATCGATGCCGTCGGTGTCCACCAGGGAACCGGCCCGCAGGTCGGTGATCGCCACCACCCGCAGGGCGAAGCCCAGTTCCTCGGCCAGGCGGTCCCCGCTCTGGGATATGAGTTCGGCAAGCGCGCGATTGACGCCGCCGAATCCGATGAGGGCGAGATCGTATCGGCCCATGAGATCGCTCCTTCGCAGTCCGCCACCTGCACGGTGCGGCTGCTCAGAGCCTCGCTTCTCCGCCTGTCACCTGCTCCATGTCACAACGGCCACGACGCATGTCGATCTGCTCAGTCCTCAGGGCGATTCGCCCACCTGGTTTTGTACGTGGGAGCTGGGTTCTGGCAACACCGGGGCTGCCCGCACGACGCAACAGAGGGAAGAGATAAGTTTCAGGTTGGAACTGAAACGAAAAATGGTAGGCTGCCGCTGAAGCAGCCGCGACGAGATGCAAGCCACGAAGGAGGGAACCTGCTGATGACTTCCACGCTGAGTCGAGCGCTGGTCAACTACCCCAACAGGTTCGACCCCGCAGCGGTCGGTGAACTGCCTGAGCGATTGCAGTCCACCGTCAAGCGGCGAAACAACGTGCTGGGCCCTGGTTACGCGCTGAACTACCGGGAGCCGGTCGAGTTCGTCTCCGGCCGAGGCGCTCACCTGTTCGACCGGGATGGCAACGACTACCTTGATGCCTACAACAATGTGCCGTGCGTCGGTCACGCACACCCGCACGTTGTCGACGCCGTGTCCCGCCAGATGGCTGCGGTCAACACCAACACGCGCTATGTGCAGGAATCACTCGTCGACTACGCCGAGCGCCTTCTCGCGACCATGCCCGAAGCGCTCTCGAGGGTCAGCTTCGCGTGCAGCGGGTCGGAGGCGAACGACCTGGCCATGCGCGTGGCTCGCTTCCACACGGGCGGCGAGGGAATCGTAGTGTCTCGCTGGGCTTACCACGGTCTCACCCGCGAGGTTGCGAGCTTCTCGCCGTCGCTCGGCGCGGGCTCACCGCTCGGGCCGAACGTGCGGGTCATCGATGCCCCTGATCCGCGACTCGTCCCGCCGGGTTCATCGCTTCCCGACCACATGCGAAGCCAGGTGCGCGGCGCGATCGACGACCTCGAGCGCCACGGCTACCGGCTTGCGGCACTGATCACCGACTGCGCGCACTCCAGCGACGGCCTCTTCACCGATCCCGTCGGTTACCTGCGTGACGTGGTCGAGGAGGTGCACGCCGCGGGCGGCGTGTACATCGCCGACGAGGTCCAGTCGGGATTCGCCCGGCTCGGAGAGTCGATGTGGGGGTTCAGCCGCCATGGGGTGCTTCCGGACATCGTCACGATGGGCAAGCCCATGGGCAACGGCATGCCGATGTCCGGCGTGGTGTTCAGGCCCGAGGTGTGCGACGAGTTCGGGCGGAATGTCCGTTACTTCAACACCTTTGCCGGCAGTTCGATCGCGGTTGCCGCCGGTGCCGCGGTTCTGGACGTCTTCGACGCGGAGAACGTGCAGCAGCGAGTTCTCGACAACGGCAGGGCGCTTCGAGCCGGCCTTGAGGAGATCACTCGCGAGTCTCCCCACGTCGCGGAGGTCCGCGGCAGTGGTCTGTACGTGGGCGTCGAACTCGTGAAGGACCGGGAGTCGCTGGAGCCCGATCGTGTCCGTGCTGACCACGTCATCAACGACATGCGCGAGCGTCGAATCCTCATCAGCGGCACCGGGGAAGCAGTCAACGTGCTCAAGATCCGACCGCCGCTGGCCTTCGACTCGGCCGACGTGACGCGATTCCTCGAGACCTTCGCGGAGATCGCCGAGATGCGCCTGTAGCAGGCCGAAAGCCGAAGGGACCGAACGGTGAACACCTCGCCCCCCGCACGTATCGCCCAGCAGTTGTTCCAGGAGAGCGGCCTGGCATCGTCCCACGAGCCCATCGAGACGAACGTGGTGGACGCCCTCCTCGCCCGGCACTACCGGCTGAGCGGACATCTCGAGCGGCTGGCAACCGAGAAGGACGACACGTTCCGGCTGCGGACCGGCACGGCCGACCATCTCGTCAAGGTTTCCCCGCCCGACGAGGCGGTGGCTGTCGTAGCTCTGCAGACGGCTGTGATGCGCCACCTCGAAACCGAAGCTCCTCATCTCCCCGTCCAGCGGGTCAAGGAGACCACCGAAGGCAGCGACAACGTACCGATCGAGACGAACGACGGCGGGGTTCGAGTCCTGCGCGTCTTCGACTTCGTCGAAGGTGCCGTCCTGGCGCGGACGAATCCCGATCCCCAACAGCTCGCCCAGGTCGGGCAGATGCTCGGGCGAGTGGATCTGGCTCTGCGGTCATTCAGGCATCCAGCGGACGAGCGGCGCCTTGTGTGGGACCTTCGGCACTTCGACCAGCTGCGGGAGCTCATCGAGTACACGCCCGGCGCCGCGCACCGTCGGCTGGCACAAGAAGTGTTCCGCCTGTTCCACGAGGCCATTGTTCCGAGGCTGGGTGATCTCGAGACCCAAGTGATCCATGGTGACTACAGCCCCTACAACGTCCTGGTGGATCCGCGGACAGACAGCTTCGTCACCGGAGTAATCGACTTCGGTGACAGCATGCGCAGTGCTTTGATCTTCGATCCTGCTGTGTCTCTCGCGAACCTTCTCGGCCGGACACCGTCGGATCCCTGGCGTGAGGCGTGCAGCTTCGTCGCGGGATACGAGCGGGCCCGGCCGATCAAGGACACCGAACTCCCGCTTCTGCCTGTTGCCGCGCTGGCACGCCTGACACTTCGCGCGTTGGTCACCCATTGGCGCGCGGAACGAGTGCCGGAGCGTCGCGACTACCTGCTCGAGCACGCCAGGGACGACTGGGTCAACGTGGAGCGGGCCATCGCCGTCGCCATGGAGGAGGTCGTGGCCCGCTTGCTGAGCGCCCGCCATGACACGCCTGAGCGTGACCACTGATTCGGGCTGCGTACGGTCTCGCTAAGGTCAGGAGGTGAGCAGCATCAACCCCACACCCCGCGACTACAACAAGGCAAGTGTCCTTGAAGTGCTTCTCTCCCATGCGCCGTTGACCCGGAACAGGCTCATCGAGCTCACGGGGCTGAGCAAGGCGACGGTGTCGCGGGCCGTTGAGGAACTGCGCTCCGACGGGTTCGTCGTGGACGGGGGAGTCGACGCCGTCGTCGGGCGTGGCCGTCCGTCGACGTACCTCGATGTGCCCGAGACGGCCGGACATGTCGTGGGGGTCAGCTTCGGCGCCGCTACCACCGGCGTGCTGGTGACCGACCTACGCGGCCGTGAGATCGGACACGTGATCGTTCCGACGGTCGAGCACCACGACGTCCCCGCTGCCGGCCGGTGGCTGGTCGACCTGATCGCGCAGACCAGCGCCTCCGCACGAGGGCCACTGCGCCAGGTCGTCGCGGCACTGCCCGCCCATGTCCGCGACGGCGCCGAGGTCTTTCGACCTGCCGATGCGACGAAAGTCTTCTCCGGCAGAGACCTGCACCGAACCGTCGAAGAGCTCGTCGGCGCTCCGGTGACCTTCGACAGTGACGCGAACGCGTCCTTGCTCCAGGTGCTCACGGACGACGCGAGCATCCATGACGCTGCCCTGTTCAGCGTCAGCAGCACCCTGAATTTCGCCACCTGCAGGGACCGGGAACTGGCTCGGGGACGTACTCCTGCGTTCGGCGACATCGGTTCCCTCTCCTCCGGCATCGACGACCGCACCCTCAACGAGCTGCTGAGCACCGCAGGGCTTGTGAAGTTCGCTCGCGAACACGGACTGGACCTCGAACGCGTCGAGGACCTGTGGCTGGCACCTCAGGACCATCGAGCCCGTGCGGAGATACTCAAGGCGTTCACGACGGCGGTCACGACCGCCGTGAGCATCGTCGCCGTGACACTCGATCCCGAATCCGTCTACTTCGTCGGCCGGTTGCACCCCTTGGTGGACGAGGTACTCCCCGAGGTACGCAAGCGACTCGCACAGAACCTGCCGGCCGCCCCTCGGATCACGACCGTCTCCCAGATTCTGGGACTCTCGGTAGCACGCGGCGCGGTACACGCGTGCCTGGCCATGACCCACAACCGCCTACGGGACGCGCTGCTCAAGGCGCGCAGTCAGGGACCACGGCAGGAGCAAGCTGCGCCGGCATTCTGATCCGGACTGCGAGCACGAGGAACGTGAGCGCCGTCGCGACAAGTGGAACAGGCCCGTTTCCGCAGGAGGCTCCGGGGTCGGATGCCACCGCCGGCGCTACCGCGGACCCCGCCACCCCGAGGCCTCGCCCCCCGGCACGCCACTAACCGACCCGCTGCATAGCCTTCCGATGCCGTTCCGCCATCGCGGATCCGGACTCGCGGCGGGCCATCCTCCGCAGTACGGGTGGTGCGAGGAGGAGCCCGGCGGCCGTCCAGGCGCCCAGTACCCCGGCTGTCTCCAGGTGCCGCCAGGATTCGCCGAGTTCGGCGGCGACCGCGTCGGCCGGGAGGAGGGCTGAGCGGAGGCCGAGGCCGAGCCAGTAGACGGGGAAGATCTGGCCGACGGTCTGGAGCCACTCGGGCAGCTTCGAGAGGGGGAAGTAGATTCCGGAGATCACGATGAGGCCCATGACGGGAAGCATCAGCAGGCCGATGGTGCGAGGGCTGTCGACGAGGGAGCCGATGACGGCGCCGATGGGCAGGGTGGCCAGGAGGCCCAGCGGTACCACCCAGAGCAGCGTCAGCCATGCTCCGCCGCCCTGCCGGGCAACGTCTTCGACCAGGAACACGCCGGCGGCGAGGGCGAGTCCCATGGAGACGAGTGCCGTACCCGACACCATGACGATCTTGCCGACCAGGTGGCCGACCATGCCGTGAGGCACGGACTTGGCCCGCAGCAGGGTGCCGTCCTCGCGCTCGGTGGCCAGGAGCTGCGCGGTGGTCATCATGCCGGTGAAGGCGAGCGTCATGCCCACCATGCTCGGCAGCATGAACGCGCCGACCGAGATGCCGGCACCCTCCAGCCGATCGTCCCTGACCAGGAACAGCGGCACGACGAGCAGGACCGTCCAGATGGTGTATCCGAACACGTCCTGGCCGGTGGTGAAGGTCTGCCGGAGTTCTATGCAGCCACGCCGCACTCCCGCTCTCGCCGCGTGCCACACCGGACTCACCGGACTCGTCGGACTCATCCGACTCATCGCGTTCCCTCCCCGAAAGCCTGTGCCGCGCGTTCGCCGGAGATGCTCCCCGCCTCCGACTCGCGCACCATCGTCAAGTAGGTGTCCTCCAGGCTCGCCCGGCGCACCTCCAGCCCGCCGACCGCCTCGCCGTGCTCCTCGAACAGCCGGCGGACGAAGGGGGTCGGCTCGGCCGTCGCCTGCTCGTAGGGCTTCCCGTCCAGGGTCCAGCGCACCGTGGCCTCGGCCGATATCTGCCGGGACAGCTCCTCGGCGGGGCCGTCGGCCACGATGCGGCCACCGGCGAGAATGAGGATCCGGTCGGCGAGCTTCTCCGCCTCGGCAAGGTCGTGCGTGGTCAGCAGAACGGTGGTGTTCTCGTCCGCGAGCCCGCGCACCAGGCCGTGGAACTCGTTCTTGGCCTCCGGGTCCAGACCGGCCGTCGGCTCGTCCAGGAACAGCAGCTCGGGTCGGCCCACAAGGCCGATGGCCACGTCGAACCGTCTGCGCTGCCCGCCCGACAGGGTCCCGACCCGTTTGTCCGCCTGCTCGGTGAGCCCCACGGCGGCGATGAGGTCGTCGATGTCCCACGGCCGCCGGACGAGGGGGGTGGAGTACGGCGCGTAGTACGAACCCAGCTGGACCAGCAGCTCCCGCACCCGCCACTTGCCGTGGTCGCGCCAGGACTGCAACACGATGCCCAGGCGCGCACGCCACCGCTCGTCCCCGCGAGCCGGATCGGTGCCGAGGACGGTCACGTCACCGGCCGAGCGCATCCGGAAGCCTTCCAGGATCTCGATCGTGGTCGTCTTGCCCGCGCCGTTCGGGCCGAGCAGTACGACGACTTCCCCTCGACGGGCCGTGAAGCCGACCCCCTTCAGTACGTCCTGGGTGCGGTAGCGCATCCGCAGATCGCGTACGTCGATGACCGTGTCGTTCTCCGGCGGTGGACTGCTCCCATCGCTCCTATCCCCGGACAGGGCGTGAGCGGTCTTCATACGTGTTCCCCCGGTCAGTCTGTCTTCTCGTGGTCGTCACCCACGATCGTCTGCGGCCGGTCGTGGCCGCCTCGCGGTGACTGTCCGGGCCCTACCCGGGTGAACACATTACCTAACGTTTACCTGCGGGCCGATGCATGAGAGCGGCTGCCAGCGCCACCCGACGTGGCGCCGGAACCGCGGCCCTCACCGTCAGCGCGTCCCCTTCGCCGCGAATTCGGCGACCTGGTCGACGTTGTCCTTGGTGATGAAGGCCGGGCCGGTGAGGACGGGGGCGGTGCCGCCGCCGCTGAAGTTGCCGTTGGTCTTGTAGAGCCAGAGGGCGTCGACGGACAGGTAGCCCTGGAGGTAGGGCTGTTGGTCGACGGCGAATTCGACCGTGCCGTCCTGGACGGCCTTGACGAGATCCTTGTTGAGGTCGAACGTCGCGACCTTGGCGTCGGTGCCCGCGTCGGACACGGACTGCACGGCGGTGAGGGCGATCGGGGCGCCGAGGGTGACCACCTGGTCGATGGAGCCGTCCTGCTTGAGCTTGGCGGTGATCGTCGACTTCACGGACGGCATGTCGGTGCCGTTGACGTAGAGGGTGTCGGTCTTGCCCTTGAACCCCTTTTTCAGGCCGGCGCAGCGGGCCTCCAGGGCGACCTGCCCCTGTTCCTGGATGACGCAGACGGCGTGCTTCGCGCCGAGTTCGTTGAGCCGCTCGCCGAAGGCCTGGCCGGCGATGTTCTCGTCCTGGCCGAAGTACTCGAGCATGCCGAGCTCCTTCCAGTTGCCGACACCGGAGTTGAAGCCGACGACCGGGATGCCGGCCGCCTGGGCCTTGGCCACCACGTCCTTCATGGCCTCCGGCTTGGCGGCGGTGAGGGCGATGCCGTCGACCTTCTGGTCGATGGCGTTCTGCACGAGGTTGGCCTGGTTGCCGGCGCTGGGATCGCTGGAGTAGACGAGCTTGATGTTGTCCTTGGCGGCGGCGGCCTGGGCGCCCTTGCGGATGAGGTCCCAGAACGTGTCGCCGGGTGACGCGTGGGTGATCATGGCCACCGTCATCCGGGGGGTGTTCGCCTTGCCCGCCGAGGCGGCCGCGCCCTCTTCCTCGGACTTCTTGCCGCCCGAGCTGCTGGAGCAGCCCGCGGCGAACAGGACGCCGGCCAGAGCGGTCGCGGTGAGTGTGGCGGCTCGTTGGTGTCTGCGCATGTCCCCTGCACCTCGCTGTGCGGTCCGGGGCACTAGAGCGCTTTATTAGCGCGCTCTAGTGCCAAGTGCCACGTACTATGAGGCCGCCCCGGAGGGCTGTCAATGGATATGTCAGGACGTCTCTACAAGGCCTGAAAGGGAGGGTGCGCGTTCCTCACGCCGCCGACACCCGCGTGAACCTCCCCGCCACATGCAGGTCCGCCTCGATGGCCGTCGCCGTCGCCCTCAGCTCGGGCAGGATGTCGTGGACGCATTCGCCGGCGGTGTGCCGGGCCGCGTGCATCGCGACGTTCACCGCGGCCACCACACGGCCCGTGCGGTCACGGACCGGCACCGCGATGGAGCGCAGGCCCTCCTCCAGCTCCTCGTCGACCAGGGCGTAGCCCTGCGCGCGGACCTCGTCCAGGATCGCGGAGAGAGCCGCGGGGTCCGTGACCGTGCGCGGGGTCAGCGCCTTCAACTCGCCCAGTACGCGCGCCTGTTCAGGTACGTCGGCGAGCATCACCCGCCCCATCGAGGTCGCGTACGCCGACAGCCGCGTCCCCACCGTGATGTTGACGCTCATCACCCGGATCGTGGCCACCCTGGCCGTGTACTGGATCTCCTCGCCCGACGGCGACAGGACGGCCAGCGACGCCGACTCGTGGACCCGGGTGGAGAGGTCGGCGAGGTGCGGGGTCGCGATCTGGGAGAGGGTCGTGCGGGAGAGGGGCGGAAACCCCAGGGAGAGGACCCTCGGGGTGAGCGTGAACGTGCGGTGCGGAGCCGGCCGCACCAGCCCCAGATGCTCGTAGGTGATCAGCGCCCGGCGGGCCGTCGCCCGTGCCAGGCCCGTCGCCTTCGCGACCTCCGTCAGGGTCAGCTCCGCGCGGCCCTCACCGAAGGCCGTCAGGACGGTCAGGCCGCGGGCCAGGGATTCCACGAACTCCCTTCCCAGCTCCAGCTTCGACGCCCCCGTCCAGGTCGCAAGCCCCGACGGCGGCGCGGCCGGCTCCGGCGGCGGGGACTCGCGCAGCTCGCGTTCCATGTCCGTCACCGCCGCCCGCAGCCGGGGCAGGAGCGTGTCGCGCAGGCCGGCGGCGGTGTGGCGGCTGGTGTGGCTCACCACGCTTGCCACACAGGCGACTTGGCCGGTGCGCGGATCGCGTACGGGTACGGCCACCGCGACCAGGCCCGGTTCGATCAACTGGTCGTCCAGCGCCCAGCCGTCAGCCGCCGCCTGTGCCGCCCGGTGCTCGAACTCCTCGTCGGGGTGGGGGTGTTCGCGTGGCGGTACGGCAGGAAAGGCCCGGTCCTGCGGGTCCGCCGCCCGGCGTGCGCGCCAGCGCGCCCAGTCGTCGTCGCTCCACTCGGCGGCGAACAGCGGTCCTGGCGCGGTGCGTTCGGCCGGGAGGAGGTCGCCGATGCGGAAGCTGAGGGACATCGCGCGGCGGCGGGTGGCCTGGTGGATGAAGCGGATGCCGTCGCGGTCGCCCACCGCGAGCGACACCGACTCGTCGAGTTCGTCGGCGAGTTCGTCGGCACGGGCGGCGAGGAGGGCCGGCAGACGCAGGGCGGACAGGTAGGCGTTGCCCAGTTCCATCAGGCGCGGGGTGAGGACCGCGTCCCGGCCGTCGAGACGGACGTACCCCATGCGCGCGAGCGTCGAGGTGATCCGGTCGATGGTGGAGCGGGCGAGTCCGGTGGCCCGTTCCAGCCCGCTCGGGCTCAGCGTGCCGCCCGCCTCGGTCAGGTGCCGCAGCACGGCGATCCCCCGCATCAGCGGGGTGACCGCCTCGGCCGGTACGGCGTCGGGCTGGCCGGTCGCCCCGAGGGCGGCGGTCGTGGTGTTCGCGGGCATCGGCTCTCCGGTACGGCGGTCGCGGCAGCCCTACGGTAATCCGCGCGCGTTTCCGTTCCGTCAGCCGCGATGGGTGGTCGGTCGTCTGCGGGTTCGTTGTGGCTGGTCGCGCAGTTCCCCGCGCCCCTTGAGGGCGCTGCAAGCGCCCCAAGCCCTTCACTTCCGCGTCGGCCTGGGCCCCCGTGTCACCCGGACCTGATGCTTCCCGCCGGGGCCCGCGTCCGTCACCGCGATCCGGATGCCGTGGCGGGGGTCGCGGAAGTCCTCGCCCGGGGTGAAGGGTGCGTCGGAGAGTTCCGCGTGGACGTTCGGGCTGCGGGTGCAGCCGCCGCTGTCACGGCGTGAGTCGTACACCGTCACTGGTCCGCGGCCGGTGTCCACCGTCGCGTCGACCTTGTAGATCAGCACGCCGGGGCGGCAGACGGCCTCGTCGTTGCCGCCGCGGGTGCGCAGCTCGACCGCGTAGCCGGTGCGGGCGTCGAGCGGGACGAAGACCAGCTTGGGGCCGCCCGCGCGGGACAGGGGGGTGAGCGTGTGGTCGCTGGTGCCGGTGTCGGCCGCGCAGCCGACCTGGGCGGCGTCCAGCCAGCCCAGTTTCCATTTGTGCCAGCCGAGGAAGTCGTTGTTGGCGCCCCAGTCCTCGCTCATGATGTCCCAGTGACCGACCGCGGCCCCGCCTTCCTGGGTGTAGAGGTCGGGCAGGCCGAAGACATGGCCGTTCTCGTGGGGCAGGACGCGGTAGCCGGTCTTGCCGTAGGTGCCGGAGCCGTCGTCCTGGCGGGAGTAGACGAAGGACGCGTTCGCCACCGGCCTGCCGTCCGCGACGGGCGCCTCGGTGTTGCCGGCGAAGGTCACCGACAGGACGGTGTCCAGCGCGGAGGGGCCGGCGTTCGGGGTGATCAGCACGTTCAGGAAGTCGTACGACGTGAAGTCGACCTTGGGATCCGCGGCGGCGACGAGGTCCTGGACCAGGTCGCGGTAGCCGGGGTCGAAGGGGGCGCCGCGTTCTATGCCGTACGCCCGGAACGGCTTCGGCATGCGCAGCCACTGGCGTATGGGCGTGTCGGGGCGGTAGTCCAGGCGGCCGTAGGAACTGGTCCGGAACCATTCCCGGGTCTGCGGGAAGAACTCGGCGTAGCGGTCGAGCGCGGTGCCCTGGCCGGGCGCGTCGGAGAAGTCGATCATGAGGGTGAGGGCGCGGACGGTGCCTGTGGAGCGTGAGTAGCCGCGAGGGGTCGGGACGCCCTCCGACATCTGGACCTGGGGGCCGCCGGTGATCATGCAGGGGCCGTGGGCGGCGGAGCGGGCCAGGGCGATCGAGCCGGCGCCGGCCGTCGTGGAGGTCGCCGCCGGGTGCCCCGTACCGGCCGCGTTGCTGACCGCGAAGGTCAGGACGGTCACGGACGCGAGGGCGGCCAGGCGGCGCGGGCGTATCCGACGGGTGGCGGTCGGCTGCGGCATGCACGGCCCCCTTCGCTCCGGGCAGCCGCAGGTCACGGACTGCGCCCTTTCGATCACCCTGGGGCGGGGGGTGGGGCGGGCGCGCGCTGGAGGGGCCGAACGTGCGTTTCCCGCCGGTAGGGATGTGACTCAGGTCACAGAAAGTTTCTTCGAGGGCGGGAAATAACCGGGGATCGTTTCCCCGTTTAGACCTGTGTCCGCGCGAAACGGGGAGAGCTTCCCCGGATCGCACCAGAGCCAATCGAGGAGTACGCCGTGCAGACCGCGACCCCCGTGCAGAAGAAGGTGACCCGGCCGCGCGCCGACGCCCTGCGCAACCGGGAGCGGATCGTCACCGCCGCCCGCGAGATGTTCACCGAGTTCGGCCCTGATGTGCCGCTCGATGAGATCGCCCGCCGGGCCGGCGTCGGCAACGCCACGGTGTACCGCAACTTCCCCGACCGCGAGGCCCTGGTCCGCGAGGTCGTCTGCTCGGTCATGGACCGTACGGCAGAGGCCGCGCACCAGGCGCTGGCGGAGACCGGGGACGCCTTCGAGGCCCTGGAGCGCTTCGTGCACGCCGCCGCCGACGAGCGGATCAGCGCGCTGTGCCCGATGATCTCCAGCGCATTCGACCAGCACCACCCCGACCTGGTGGCGGCGCGGGAACGGGTCGAGCAGCTCATCGCAGAGGTCATGGAGCGTGCCCAGAAGGCGGGCCAGCTCCGTTCCGATGTGGCCGTCGGCGACGTGATGCTCGCCGTGGCCCAGCTCAGCCGGCCCCCGGCCGGTGTCGGCTGTATGAGCCTCGACCGCTTCGTCCACCGGCACCTGCAGCTCTTCCTGGACGGACTGCGGGCCCCGGCCCGCTCGGTCCTGCCGGGGGTGGCATCGACGATGGAGGACCTGCGGAGCCCAGCCTGACCGATTAGTTCAGCGCCTCGCGCCAGTCAGTCACGACACACAGCTTCCGGCCGTCAGTGACGACGAGCCGTTCCTTGACCAGTCGTTCCCTAGACCCGTCGTTCCCTTACTTCACCGTTTTTCCGTCCCGAAGTCCCGAAGTGGGTATCCCCATGTCTGAAACAGCCTCAAAGGCTCCCGGCGCCCCGGCCTCGTCCGGCGACGCCAACCGCTGGAAAGCGCTCGTCTTCATAGCGCTCGCCCAGCTGATGGTCGTGCTCGACGCGACCATCGTGAACATCGCGCTGCCTTCCGCCCAGGAGGACCTGGGCATCTCCGACGGCAACCGGCAGTGGGTCGTCACGGCCTACGCCCTCGCCTTCGGCGGACTGCTGCTGTTCGGTGGCCGGGTCGCCGACCTGTGGGGCCGGAAGCGCGCCTTCGTCGTCGGTCTGATCGGCTTCGCCGGGGCCTCCGCGCTCGGCGGCGCCGCCACCAACGAGGCCATGATGTTCGGCGCCCGTGCCCTCCAGGGCGTGTTCGGCGCACTGCTCGCGCCCGCCGCGCTCTCCCTGCTCGCCGTGATGTTCACGGACGCCAAGGAGCGCGCCAAGGCGTTCGGCATCTACGGTGCGATCGCCGGTGGTGGCGGTGCCGTGGGCTTCATCCTCGGCGGTGTGCTGACCGAGTACATGGACTGGCGCTGGACGTTCTTCGTGAACATCCCGTTCGCCATCGTCGCCGCGCTCGGCGCGTACTTCGTCATCCGTGAGCCGGAGGGCGGCCGCAACCGCAACCCGCTCGACATCCCCGGCGTCCTGCTCTCCACCCTCGGCCTGGTCGCGCTGGTCTACGGCTTCACCCGCGCCGAGTCCGACGGCTGGGGCGACTCGGTGACCGTCGGCATGTTCGTCGCGTCGGCGGTGCTGCTGATCGCGTTCGTCATCACCGAGGCCAAGGTCAAGGCCCCGCTGCTGCCGCTGCGCGTGATCACCGACCGCAACCGCGGCGGGATCTACCTCTCGCTCGGTATCGCGATCATCGCGATGTTCGGCACCTTCCTGTTCCTCACCTACTACCTGCAGATCGTGAAGGGCTACACGCCGATCAAGACCGGCTTCGCCTTCATGCCGATGATCGTCGGCATGATGGTCGGCTCGACCCAGATCGGTACCCGTCTGATGACCCGCGTCCCGGCGCGGATGCTGATGGGCCCCGGCTTCCTGGTCGCCGCGATCGGCATGCTCCTGATGACGCAGCTGGAGATCGGCTCGTCGTACAACTCGACGATCCTGCCCGCGATGCTGCTGCTCGGCCTCGGTATGGGTACGGCCTTCATGCCGGCCATGTCCCTGGCCACCCTGGGCGTCGAGCCCCGGGACTCCGGTGTCGCCTCCGCGATGGTCAACACCTCGCAGCAGGTGGGCGGCGCGATCGGTACGGCACTGCTGAACACGATCGCCGCGTCGGCCACGACCACCTACATCGCGGACCACATCGGCTCGGCGACCTCCAGCTCCCAGCAGCAGCTGGTCCAGCTGCAGGGCCAGGTGCACGGCTACACCAACGCGATCTGGTTCGCCGTCGGCATGCTGGTCCTCGCCGCGGTCATCGTCATGGTCCTCGTCAACGCAGGCAAGCCCGACACCTCCGCGGTGGCCGGATCGGCCGATGGCGTCGAGGATGAGGTGGCGATACCCGTCGTCGCCCACTGAGCCGACGACACCCTTCGGGACCGACTCGTACGTACGGGGGAGGGGACGCTCTCGTACGTACGACTCCCAGGACCTGCCCCCGACTCCGCGCACCGGAGCCGGGGGCAGGTCCGCACCCTTTTGTGGCTCAGCTTTGTGGCTCAGCGGAGCCAGGGCAGGTCCGCACCCGCCTCGCTCGGCTGCAGCCCCTCCGCGATGATCTGCATGATCTCCCCGAGAGACTTCTGCTGCTCCGGGGTCAACCGGTCGAACAGCGCCTGGCGCACGGCCTCCACATGACCCGGCGCGGTACGGCGCAGCACCTCCGCCCCCTCATCCGTCAGCACCGCGAACTGCCCCCGCTTGTCGGAGGGGCAGTCCTCCCGCCGCACCCACCCGTTCTTCTCCAGGCGCGCGATGGCGTGGGAGAGCCGGGACCGGGTGATCTTCGCGTTCATGGCCAGCTCGGTCATCCGCAGCCGGCGGTCGGGGGACTCGGCAAGGGCGACCAGCAGGCCGTAGTAGATGTGCGGCATGCCCGCGTCACGCTGGAGCTGGCGGTCGAGGTGGTCCTCGAGGAGCGTGGTGGCGTGCAGGTAGAAGCGCCAGGTGCGCTGCTCGTCAGCGGTGAGCCAGCGAGGCTCCTCCGCTGCGGGCGCATCTTCTGCGGATGTCGGTGCCATGTTCATGTACTCCACTGTACGAGGGCTCTCCTTGAAAGTTAAACAAACGCGGCGTAGGATTCAGAAGGGATGTTTCAGAGTTGAAGCAATAGCTCGAGCAGCAGTTCTTCGGAGGGAGTCGCCGTCATGTCCGCCGCCACTCAGGAGCGCATGCCCGCCCTGTATCTCAGTCACGGCGCCCCGCCGCTCGCGGACGACCCGATCTGGCCCGGTGAACTCGCCGCCTGGTCCGCCGACCTGCCGCGCCCCAAGGCGATCCTGATGGTCTCCGCCCACTGGGAGGAGGCCCCGCTCGCCCTCGGCGCCACCGAACCGGTCCCGCTCGTCTACGACTTCTGGGGCTTCCCCGAGCACTACTACCAGGTGCGCTACGACGCCCCGGGCGCCCCCGAACTCGCCGAGTCCGTACGGAAGTTGCTGCGGGCGCCGGGCATGCCCGTGCAGGACGTGCCGGACCGGGGCCTCGACCACGGCGCCTATGTCCCGCTGGTGGAGATGTTCCCCGAGGCCGACATCCCGGTGCTTCAGGTCTCCATGCCGACTCTCGACCCGGTCCGGCTCATGGAGATCGGCCGCACGCTCGCGCCGCTGCGCGACGAGGGCGTGCTGATCGTCGGCTCCGGCTTCTTCACCCACAACCTGGCCGCGCTGCGGCACACCGGCGGGGGAGTGCCGCGCTGGTCGTCGGAGTTCGACGACTGGGGCCGGAGCGCGCTGGAGTCCCGTGACGTGGACTCCCTGCTGGACTTCCTGAACAAGGCCCCGGCCGGCCGCTACGCCCATCCGCGCACCGAGCACTTCGCCCCGCTGTTCGTGACGCTGGGCGCGGCGGACGCGGCCGGTGAGCTGGACGCGCAGAAGTCGGTGATCGACGGGTTCTGGATGGGAATGGCGAAGCGGTCCGTTCAGTTCGGGTGACCTCTGTCCGAGTGGCCTGCGTGGCCTGCGTGGCGTACGTGGCCTACAGATCCTTCTCATACCAGGCGACGTCCCAGTAGCGCCCGAACTTCCGGCCCACCTCGCGGTACGTGCCGACGTACCGGAATCCGAAGCGTTCATGCAGCCGCGTGGACGCTTCGCCCGGCTGGACGATGCCTGCGTAGGCCCGGTGCAGGTCCTCGCCGGCCAGCGCCTCGAAGAGGGCCTCATAGAGGAGCGTGCCGATGCCGCGGCGGGCCGCGCCGGGGGCGACGTACACCGTGACCTCGACGGAGGTCGCGTAGGCGGGCTTCGCACGGTAAGGGCTGGATGTGGCGTAGCCCAGAATTTCCTGTGAGTCCACCGCCGCGGCAACCTTCAGCCGGTACGGGCCGTCTTCAGGGTGGGAGAGCAGCCAAGGACGACGCTCTTCCGGAGTGAAGGCAGCCGTGTCAAATGTGATGGGCGTCTCACGTACGTAGTGGTTGTAGAGGTCGGTGAGGGCTTCGAGGTCAGCCTCGACTCCCGGCCTGACCTGCACCTCTGTACGTTCCGACGACATCACGCCTCCTATGTGGCGGCACAGGGTACTGCATGATCAGAAAAATAGAGGGGCCGGTTGGGAATTCTGTCCTGATTCCAGTCGTTGTTTCCATCGGATGCAGGGCACCCGAGGAGTGAACCGAAGAGCCACCCGAGGCGTAGAACCGGGCATCCGCAGAACCACCCGCTGACCTCACCATCGCAAGGGAGCACGCATGGCAACCGGTGCCGTCGCCCGTCGTCAGTCCGCCAAGGGCGGGACCGACGCGGCACGCAGTGTTCGCGCCCACGGCGGCGAGATCGCCGACCGCGACCTGGTCGGCATGTACCTCGACGAGATCGCGCGCACCCCGCTGCTCGACGCCGCCAAGGAGGTCGAGCTGTCTCAGACCATCGAGGCGGGTGTGTTCGCGCGACAGGTCCTCGACGGCGAGGCGGAGTCCCAGGTGGACGCCTCCCGCGAGGAGCTCGAGGCACTGGTCGCCGAGGGTGAGCGGGCCAAGGACGTCTTCATCCGCTCCAACCTCCGCCTGGTCGTCGCCGTGGCCCGCCGCTACCCCCGCAGCGGCCTGCCCCTGCTGGACCTCATCCAGGAGGGCAACGCGGGCCTGGTGCGCGCGGTGGAGAAGTTCGACTACCGCAAGGGCTTCAAGTTCTCGACGTACGCGACCTGGTGGATCCGCCAGGCCATCACCCGCTCGATAGCCGACCAGTCCCGCACCATCCGGCTGCCCGTCCACCTGGTGGAGGAGCTGGGCCGGATCCGCCGTATCCAGCGCGAGTTCAACCGGGAGAACGGCCGCGAGCCGGAGCCCGCCGAGATCGCCGCCGAGCTCGGCTCGACGCCGGAGCGCGTGACGGACGTCCTGGACTGGGCCCGCGACCCGGTCTCACTCAACATGTCGGTGGACGACGACGGCGACACCCAGTTCGGTGACCTGCTCGAGGACACCTCCGCGGTCTCGCCCGAGCAGTCGGTGCTGACGCTGCTGCGCAGCGAGGGCCTGGAAGACCTGATCGGCCGCCTCGACCAGCGCACCGCCTCGATCATCAAGATGCGGTACGGCATCGAGGACGGCCGGGAGCGCACGCTGACGGAGGTCGGCAAGGAGCACGGCCTCACGCGCGAGCGGATCCGGCAGATCGAGAAGCACGCCCTGATGGAGCTGAAGAAGCTGGCCCGGGACACCGGGTTCGACGCGGCGGCGTAAGAGACCTGTAAGAGACCTGTAGGAGAGACTGTTTCGGGTCCGGCGCGCGTGGGAAGCTGCGTGCGCCGGGCGGCGTACGGCCTCGGCAGGCGCGTGCGCTGGTGGCGAAAGACCGCGCAAACATGGCGTGTTTAACGCCGCTTCAACCCGCGGGGCCGCGGGAACAAGACCAGCGACCCCCTTTGAACCAAGTCCCGACGCCCTCCCCCCGGCGCCGGGACTCTCCCCGAGCCGGGTTCCGGTGCCCCTCCCCCCGGGCGCCGGGGCCCGGCTCTGCCCCGGCCTCCCCCTGCCAGGGCATGCTGGAGGGCAGGCCACCCCGTACCTGAACCACGGGGTGGCCCGCCGAATGGCAGATTGTGTCACAGGGGCATAGCCTGCCGAGTGTGAGCAGTCCCACCCCCGCACAGAACCGGGGCGCCTCCGCGGCGCCCTCCGGGTCCGCGCCGATGTCGCTGACCGAGCGCCGCAAGGCCGAGACCCGGATGGAGATCGCCAGGGCGGCGGCCCGTCTCTTCGTCACCCAGGGCCTGCGGGCCACCCGCGCCGAGGACATCGCCCAGGCCGCGGGCATCGCTCCCCGCACCTTCTATCGCTACTTCGCGACCAAGGAAGAGGCCGTCGCCCCGCTCTACATCATGGGCGCCCAGCGCTGGGCCGAGGCGGTGCGGGAGGCTCCCCCCGAACTGCCGCTCCCCGAGGCCCTGGAACACGCCGTACGGCACACCCTGACGCCGGGTACGGCGGTCTCCGCGGCGTCCTGGGAGTGGGTGCGCACGCTGGTCCGCCTGGCCATGACCAGCCCCGCGCTGCGGAAGGTGTGGGGCGAGGTGTGTCTGGCGTCGGAGGCGTCGCTGGCTGTGGTGTTGGGGGAGCGGGGTGGGTGGGGTGGGGTTGGCGACGACAACGTTGCCGAAGGCTCTGTGATGTCCCCCGAACTCCGTTACGCCGCTGCCGTCGCCGACGCCGCGGTGCGCGTGGCGGTCGAGACCTGGGCATCGGGGGAGGCGCCAGCGACGGGGCCGGAGGGGCCGGCCGCGTTGGCGTTGCGGAACTTGGAGGCGGTGCGGCGTTTTTGGAGCGAGGGGTAGGCCGTCGTTCGTCTGCGGGTGTGTTGTGGCTGGTCGCGCCCACGCGGCGGTAGCCGCAAATCCAATACAGCCCCGCGCCCCTTCGGGGCGCTTCAGTCCCCGCCCGCTCGGCTCAGCCGCCCGCCCAATTCCCGTACGCACTCCACGAGTTCCGTGGGTGCCTGCACCGTGAAGTCCACTCCGAGCATCGCTAGCCGTACCGCCAGCCACTCCACCGGATCGCTCGTGGTCGCCCGCAGCCGGCACCGGTCCGTGCTCAGCGGTTCGGGTGCCCCGAGCCAGGCCGGCAGTCGTGGGCCCACCGCCTCCGCCGAGGAGGCGAACGTGACCGTGAACGCGTAGGTGTCCTGCTGCCCCCGGATCGACTGCCGCAGATACTCCGCCGCGCTCCCCGTCGGCAGCTCCCGCGGAGCGAACCGCGTGCCGGTGGCGAAGGGCTCGCTCACGCGGTCGACGCGGAACGTACGCCAGTCGGCGCGATCGAGGTCGTAGGCGACGAGGTACCAGCGGCGTCCCGTCGACACCAGCCGGTACGGCTCGGTCAGCCGTCGCGACTCGGTGCCGTCCTTCGCGCGGTAGGCGAAGCGCAGTCGCTCCCGCCCGGCCACGGTCGACGCCATCACGGTGAGCGTCTCGGGCGCGATGCTCGCCCCGTCTCCGCTGGTCAGCGGTGTGGTCGCGGCCTGGAGCGTGGAGACGCGGTGCCGTAGCCGGGACGGCAGCACCTGCTCCAGCTTGGCCAGGGCCCGTACAGAGGCCTCGTCGACCCCTTCCAGTGCGTGCCCCGCGCCGGCCCGCAGTCCGACCGCGATCGCCACCGCCTCCTCGTCGTCGAGGACGAGCGGCGGCATCGCCTTGCCCGCGACCAGCCGGTAGCCGCCGTCGGCGCCCATGGTCGCCTGTACCGGATAGCCCAGTTCGCGCAGCCGGTCGACATCCCTGCGGACCGTGCGGCGGGAGACGCCGAGCCGGTCGGCGAGCTCACCGCCGGGCCATTCGCGGGGCGTCTGGAGCAGGGAGAGCAGCTGGAGGAGCCGGGCCGGGGTGTCTGTCGTCATGAGTTCGAGGATGCCGCAGAACTAGGACATGATCTGACCTAGTGCACTTCTAGGTTGAGGACATGACTTCCACCGAGACCTCACCGCACGGGCCGGCCGCTCCGGCAGACCGTCGCCGTTGGTTCGCGCTCGCGATCGTGATGACCGCGGCCTTCATGGACCTCGTCGACGTCACGATCGTCAACATCGCCATCCCGTCGATCCGGCAGGAAGCCGGCGCCTCCTGGAGCCAGATCCAGTGGATAACGGCCGGTTACGCGCTCGCCTTCGCCGCGGGCCTGATCACCGGCGGACGGCTCGGCGACATTCACGGCCGCAAGCGGGTGTTCCTCGTCGGCATCGGCGGCTTCACGCTCGCGTCGGCGCTGTGCGGCTTCGCGGCGAACGCGGAGATGCTGGTCGCCGCGCGGATCCTGCAGGGCGCGATGGCGGCGCTGATGGTGCCGCAGGTGCTGTCGATCGTGCACGCGACGTTCCCGGCGCACGAGCGGGGCAAGGTGTTCGGGCTGTTCGGCGCGATCGTGGGTCTGGGTGCTGTCTCCGGTCCGCTGCTGGGTGCGCTGCTGACCGAGTGGAACCTGTTCGGGCTCGAATGGCGGCCCATCTTCCTGATCAACCTGCCGGTCGGCATCGTCGGTCTGATCCTCGGCAGCCGCTTCATCACCGAGTCCAGGGCACCGCGGGCGCTGAAGCTCGACCTCGTCGGCGTCGGCCTGGTGACGCTGGGTCTGCTGATGCTGCTCTACCCGCTGACCCGCGGCCGTGAGCTGGGCTGGCCGCTGTGGGGGTACGTGTCGATGGCGGGCGCGCTCGTCGTGTTCGCGGCGCTGGTGGCGTACGAGAAGCGGAAGGCCGCGCGGGACGGCTCCCCCCTGGTCGAGCTGTCGTTGTTCAAGGTGAAGAGCTTCGCGGCTGGTATCGCGGTGCAGACGGTGTTCGGGATCGGGCTCGGTGTCTTCTTCCTGGTGTGGACGCTGTACATGCAGACCGGGCTGGGCTGGAGCCCGCTGCGGGCGGGGCTGACGGGCGTGCCGTTCTCCATCGCGGTGTCCGTGGCGGCCGGGATGTCGGTGCAGAAGCTCGTCCCGCGCTTCGGGCGCAAGGTGCTGCAGGCGGGCGCGCTGACGATGGCGGCCGGTGTCCTGCTCTACCTGTGGGAGTCCGAGCGGTACGGCCTCGGGATCGCCTCCTGGCAGATGGCGCTGCCCCTGATCGTGATGGGTGCGGGCATGGGCCTGATCTTCGCCCCGCTGACCGACGCCGTGCTGTCGGAGGTGCCGCGCGAGCACGCCGGTTCCGCGTCGGGGCTGATCAACACCGTGATGCAGATGGGGAACGCGCTGGGGCTCGGGCTGGTGTCGGTCGTGTTCTTCGGCCGGATCAGCGAGCGGCTGGCGCCGGCCGAGGTGGGCCCGGCGTTCGTGGACGCCTTCCAGTACGCGCTGGGGTGGGTGGCCCTGGTGATGGGCGCGATCTTCCTGCTGATGTTCGCGCTGCCGAAGCGGCCGGCTCAGCATGTGGAGGGGGCGGAGGCCGAGGTGCGGGTGACGGAGCGGGAGCCTGAGCTGGTGCCGTAGGCGGGAGGTCCGGTCCGCTCGGAGGGGCTCGGTGTCGATGGTGACACCGGGCCCTTTTGCCATGGCCGGAGTGTGGAGGTGACGCCCGGAAGTCCGTTCATGCCCGGATGACGTCCGACCCTGTTTACTTTCCGGAAATCCGGGCGTAGCCTCCCGACTGAAACCACAAGTTCGGGCATGAGTCGGAGGTGAACGGGCATGTACGCACCGGAGCGGCAGCAGGAGATCCTCCGCCTCGCCCGTGACGGCGGGCGCGTGGACGTGGTGTCGCTGGCCGAGGAGTTCCAGGTCACGGCGGAGACGATCCGGCGCGATCTGAAGGCCCTCGACCGCGCCGGCCTGGTCCGCCGGGTGCACGGCGGGGCCATCCCGGCCGGACGCCTCGACTTCGAGCCGGACCTCGCCGAGCGCGAGACCACCGCGGCCGACGAGAAGGACAACATCGCCAAGGCGGCCCTCGCCGAGCTGCCGACCGAGGGCACGATGATCCTCGACGCCGGTACGACGGTGGCGCGGCTCGCCGCGGCCATCCCGCTGGAGGCGTCCCTCACCGTCGTCACGCACAGCCTGCCGATCGCGGCACGCCTCGCCGATCACCCGGGCATGCAGCTCCATCTCGTCGGGGGGCGAGTACGGCACCGTACGCGCGCCGCCGTGGACGCCTGGGCGCTGCGCGCGTACGGCGAGATCCGGGCGGACGTCCTCTTCGTGGCGGCCAACGGCTTCTCCGCCGACCACGGTCTGACCACCCCCGACCTCGCCGAGGCCGCGGTCAAGCGCGCGGCCCTCGCCGCCGCCCGCCGCGTGGTGCTGCTCGCCGACTCCTCCAAGCACGGCCAGGAGCACTTCGCCCGGTTCGGCGACCTGAGTGACGTGGACCTGCTGATCACCGACAGCGGGCTGAGCCCCGAAGACGCCACCGCGATCGAGCGCGGCGGCACGGAAGTAGTGCGCGCATGATCCTCACCGTCACCCCCAACCCGTCCCTCGACCGCACCTACGAGGTCCCCTCGCTGGAGCGCGGCGAGGTCATCCGCGCCACCGGCGAGCGCATGGACCCCGGCGGCAAGGGCGTGAACGTCTCGCGCGCCGTCACGGCAGCCGGGCAGCGCACGGTGGCGGTGCTGCCCCTGGGTGGTGCGCCGGGCGCGCTCGTGGCGGATCTGCTGGACGCGCAGGGTATCGAGGTCGCGCCGGTCCCGGTTGCCGGGCACACCCGCTCGAACATCGCGCTCGCGGAGTCGGACGGGGTGCTCACGAAGATCAACGCACCGGGTCCGGAACTGTCGGCCGAGGAGCAGGAGCTGCTCTTCGAGACGGTGCGCAGGCAGTCGCAGGACGCCGCGTGGATCGCGTGCTGCGGGAGCCTGCCGCGAGGGCTCGCGCCGTCGTGGTACGCCGAGTTGGTCGCGCGGGCGCACGCCGTGGGCGCACGGATCGCGCTGGACACCTCCGGGCCCGCGTTGCTGGAGGCGCTGCGTGAGCGGCCCGACGTCGTGAAGCCGAACGCCGAGGAACTCGCGGAGGCCGTCGGACGCCCGCTGGCGACGGTGGGCGACGCGGTGAAGGCGGCCGAGGAGTTGCGCGAGATGGGTGCGCGGGCCGTGCTGGCGAGCCTGGGCGCGGACGGGCAACTGCTCGTGGACGGCGCGGGCGCCTGGTTCGGCAGCGCGCACGTGGACGCCGTGCGCTCCAACGTGGGCGCCGGCGACTCCTCGCTCGCCGGGTTCCTGATCGCCGGCGGCAGCGGCCCGGAGGCCCTCGCCTCCGCCGTCGCACACGGTGCCGCCGCCGTGCAGCTGCCCGGCAGCGTGATGCCGACACCGGGCGACCTGGACCCGGCCGCGGTGACGGTCACGGCCGACGTACCGGTGGACCGCGTACTGAAGGAGCCGGTGTCATGACCGATGTGATGTCTTTCATACCGGTCACGGCTTTTGCGGCATTGGTGACTTTGATGACGATGGCGGCTATGGCTACGGCTGGAGCTACGGCTACGGCTGTGGCATCGGCTGGGGCTACGACCTTGGCGTCATCGGCGACACCCCATGGACCGGCCTTGAAGCGGCGAAGCACCCCGTTACTCGCCGCGGCCGACGGTCGGCAGGGCATCCTGAGCCGCCCTGCCGACCGGCGGAGGCGGGGTTTCCCCGGCCCCGCCTCCGCACCCCCCGAAGCCCCCCACAGCACCCCCGTCCCCAGAAGCGCCCACCGCAGTCCCCGGGCGATACGCGTGCGAAGGAGCCCGCGATGAGCGACATGATCACCGCGGACCTGGTCGATCTCGACCTGTCCGCCGACACCAAGGAAGCGGCGGCCCGAGCCCTCGCCGAGCGCATGGTCGCCCAGGGCCGGGTGACCGACCTCGAGGGCTTCCTCGCCGACGTGGCCGCCCGCGAGGCCCAGATGCCGACCGGCCTCGACGGCGGCATCGGCATCCCGCACTGCCGCAGCGAGCACGTCACCGAGCCGACGCTCGCCTTCGGGCGCAGCGCCGACGGCATCGACTTCGGTGCGGCGGACGGCCCGGCCGACCTGATCTTCCTGATCGCCGCGCCGGCCGGCGCCGACGACGCCCACCTGACGATCCTGTCGTCACTGGCCCGGCAGCTGATGAACACCGAGTTCACGGACGCGCTGCGGTCGGTGGGCGACGCGGTGTCCGCGGCGGCGCTGATCCGCGGGGACGAGGTGCCGGCGGCGGCGAGCGGTGCGGAGGGCGCGTCCGAGGGCGTGCGGGGTGCGCAGGGCGCGCAAGGCGCTGAGAGCGCCTCTGAAGACACCGCTGCGGCGCCGGGGGCGGCCTCCGTCGGCGCCGCAGCGGTCAGCACGGAGCCGGGCACGTCGTCCGACTCCGGCGAGCGCCCCTTCCGTATCGTCGCCGTCACCTCCTGCCCCACCGGCATCGCGCACACCTACATGGCGGCCGAGTCGCTCGAGAACGCGGGCCGCGAGGCAGGCGTCGAGGTCGTCGTCGAGCCGCAGGGCTCGGCCGGCTTCACCCGGCTCGACCCGGCGGTCATCGCGGCGGCGGACGGCGTGATCTTCGCCCACGACGTACCCGTACGGGAGAAGGACCGCTTCGCCGGCAAGCCGACCGTCGACGTCGGCGTGAAGGCGGGCATCAACCGGCCCGGCGAGCTGATCACCGAGGTGCGCGGGAAGGCGGCGCGGGGTGAGAAGACCGCGGGGGCGTCCTCCGGCGCGGGCACGCCGGTGGACCGCGCCGGTGACTCCGGCGAGGGCTACGGCACCAAGCTGCGCAAGTGGCTGATGTCCGGCGTGAGTTACATGGTCCCGTTCGTCGCCGCCGGCGGTCTGCTGATCGCCCTCGGCTTCGCGATCGGCGGCTGGGAGGTCAACAAGGCGCCGTCGGTCATGGAGCACTTCGACTGGGGCCAGGTCGACAGCTGGGGCGCGCTGCTCTTCCAGATCGGCGGCGTGGCCTTCCAGTTCCTCGTCCCGGTCCTGGCCGGCTACATCGCCTACGGCATGGCCGACCGGCCGGGCCTGGTGCCCGGCTTCGTCGGCGGTGCGATCTCCCTCACCATCAACGCGGGCTTCCTCGGTGGTCTGGCCGCCGGTCTGATCGCCGGTGGCGTGGTGATGGCCATCCAGAGGGTCAAGATCCCCGCGGCGGTGCGCGGCATCATGCCGGTCGTGGTGATCCCGCTGATCTCCTCGGCGATCGTCGGCTTCCTGATGTTCGTGGTGATCGGCAAGCCCATCGCCGAGGCCCAGAAGGGCATGACCGACTGGCTGAACGGGCTCTCCGGCGCCAACGCCATCCTGCTCGGCGCCCTGCTCGGCCTGATGATGTGCTTCGACCTCGGCGGCCCCGTCAACAAGGTCGCGTACACCTTCGCCACGGCCGGCATCGCGGTCGCGAGCCCCAGCGACTCCGCGATGAAGATCATGGCGGCCGTGATGGCGGCCGGTATGGTTCCGCCGCTGGCCATGGCGCTGGCGACGACCGTGCGCGCGAAGCTCTTCACCCCGACCGAGCGCGAGAACGGCAAGGCCGCCTGGGTCCTCGGCGCCTCCTTCATCTCCGAGGGCGCGATCCCGTTCGCCGCGGCCGACCCGCTGCGCGTGATCCCGGCGTCGATGGCGGGCGGCGCCGTAACCGGCGCCCTGTCGATGGCCTTCGACGCCACGCTGCGTGCCCCGCACGGCGGCGTCTTCGTGGTCCCGCTGATCGGCAACCCGTTCCTCTTCCTGGTCGCCATCGCCGCGGGTGTGGGTGTCACGACCGGCCTGGTGATCATCCTCAAGGGCCTGCGCAAGACGGCCCCGGGCACGGTGACCGCCGAGACAGCGGGCTCGCCCACGGCACCGGCGGAGGCGAAGCAGCCGGTGGCGGCGTGACGGTGGTGTAGCGGCGGGTCAGCGGCGCACATGGCGGATGCGGTCGGCCGCGGTCCTCTCCGGAGGCTCGCGGCCGACCGCATTTCCGCTCGTGCCTTAAGGAGACCTCGTGCCTTAAGGAGACTAGGAGACCCGCGCCGCCCGTCGCTCCATCGCGTCGCGGGCCGCGTCCTCGGTGACGTAGACCTCGCACATGTGCCGACCGTCCGGCGTCGCCGTGTGCTCGACCTCCCAGAGGGAGATCTCCTCGCCGTCGCGCAGCAGGAAGGCGTGTTCGTAGAGCGAGAAGCACAGCGCGACGCGGCCCGCGCGGCACGGGCGGCCGAAGGCCTGCGTGATCTGGTACGCGAACGCCGTGGTCAGCAGCGCGGCCGTGTCCGCCCCCGGCCGGTCCGGGTTCTCCGCGCGGCGCAGCAGCCGGCGCACGTGGTCCGCCGAGTCGTCGTGCATGTACGCGTGCCGGGGCACCGGGATCGGGGACAGCTGCACCGTCACCGGCAGTTCGAAGTCCGGGGGGTCCGCAGGCAGCGGCAGCCGGGCGGTGGCGGCGCGCAGCTCCTCCTCGTCGATGTACACCTCGTGCTGCGGGTCGCGGCCCGGGGCGGTGTTGTGGACGAGTTCCCAGAGGGTGAGCGCGGAGCCGTCGGCGAGCAGCCAGGTGTGCCGGTACGTCTCGCGGTGCAGTCCCGCGCTGTGGTGCGCGGAGTGCAGCGAACTGTCGTGCGCCAGCGCGCAGTCGAGCCGCCGTATTGTCTCGTCGGGCAGCTCGAAGGAGTTCAGGGCACGGCCGAGGAGTCGCGCGAGGTGCTCCTCCGGAGACTCGGGCGACTCGTGTGGTTCGTACGCTGCCGTCTCGTACGGAACGCTCAAGGTTTCTCCCGGCGTTGCTGCATGTCACCTTGTGGGTGCATACCGTAGCCCCTCGGTCGGACATCATGTCCGGGAACCGAGAAAACGTGCGCACGGAAAACGCGTGGGCCGCCTGGGAAGTTCCCACGCGGCCCGATGGTCCGTCAAAACTTGCTGGTCAGCGACAGCTTGTGCCGCCCGCCGCGCTCAGCCTTCACTTCCCGCGAGCCACTGGCTCCACGACATGTTCCAGCCGTTGAGCCCGTTGTCCGGCGCCACCGTCTTGTCGGGGGAGTTCTTCACGGTCACCACGTCCCCGACCAGCGAGTTGTCGTAGAACCACTTGGCCGGGGTGTCCCCCTGCGCGCCCTGCACATCCGCGAGACCGACACAGCCGTGACTGGTGCCCTCACGCCCGAAGGGCGGATTGCCCTTGTTATACCAGTAGTTGCCGTGGATGAAGGTGCCCGACGTGGTCAGCCGCATCGCGTGCGGCACGTCCGGGATGTCGTACTCGCCACCGAAGCCGACCGTCGTGCCGTCCATGCGTGTCTGCGTGAACTTCTCCGAGATCACCATCTGCCCGTTGTACGTGGTGTTCTGAGCGCTGCCCGCCGAGATCGGCACGGACTTGATCGTCTTGCCGTCCCGTACGACCGTCATGGTCTGCGTGTTGACGTCGACCGTGGAGACCTGCGACCGGCCGATCGTGAACGTGACGGTCTTCTTCTGCACCCCGTAGACGCCGTTCGCGCCCTCCACGCCGTCCAGGTCGATCTTCATCGTGACCTTGGAGCCGGCCTTCCAGTACTCCTCGGGCCGGAAGTCGAGCCGCTGCGCCCCGAACCAGTGCCCGACCACCTTCTGCCCGCTGCTCGACGTCACGGAGATGTGCGACTGCACGGCCTTCTTGTCGCTGATCACCTTGTCGAAGTTGAACGACACCGGCATCCCGACGCCGACCGTCTTCCCGTTGTCCGGCGTGTACGTCCCGATGAAGCTGTTCGCCGAACTCACCGTGGTGAAGATGGAGTTGGCGGCGGCCGTCTTGCCCTTCGAGTCCTTGGCGGTCGCCGATATCTGGTACTTCGTCCCCCGCTCCAGCTGCTCCTTCGGCTTCCAGCCGGAGCCGTCCGCGGACATCTCCCCGGGTACGGCCGTCCCCGCGCCCGCGACCGTCATCTTCACGTCGGTCAGCTTGCCGTCGCTCACCTTCACGCCGGTCGTGTTGATCGACGCGCTCGTCGAGCCGTCCTTCGCCGAGATGACGATCTTCGCGGCGGAGGTCTTCGGGTTGTCCTCGCCGCCCTTGCCGTCGTTGCTGGCGTTCGCGCTGCCGCCGCACGCGGTGAGAGTGAGGGCGCCGACCATCAGGACGGCACTGGCCCCCAGTGCGCGCCGTGCTGCTATGTCCGGCGTTGTCACTAGCTGCTCCAGGTTCATGTGATGTGCGTGATCCGCTCCAGTCCGTGGAGAAAGAGGGGATCGGGCCCCGGTCGGGTTCCCGCCGAGCGCCGTGAACGCCATCACGTGACAGAACCGGGACAATTCCGCGTACTGCCCTGTGAGTTACCTCTCAGTCAGCTGTCGTAGTCGCCTTGTGGACGACCATCAGAGTCAGCGCTCGTACAGCTCCCGATACGACGGCCACGTCCCGCCCGGTCCGTCCACCGACTCGGCGGCCCGCACGGCCCGCACGATGGCCCGCGTCACCGTGTCCGCGCCCGCCGCGAGCACCTCGTTCAGGGCGAGCGGGTGCTCGGCGTCCAGGGCGCGCTCTCCTGTCGCCAGCGCGAACACCGTGTCTCCGTCGTTGAGCAGATGCACCGGCCGTACGGCGCGCGCGATGCCGTCGTGCGCCGTGCCCGCCAGTTTCTGGGCCTGCGCCTTCGACAGGTCCGCGTCCGTGGCCACCACCGCGAGCGTGGTGTTGAGCGGCGGGGGCGCGTTCTTGGCCGCGATCTCGGCGAGCCGCCGGCGCGCGGCCTCGTGGACCCGCGCCTCCGGATAGCTCACCCGCCCCTGGAACAACTCCCCGTACAACACCCCCGTTTCCGGATCCGCCGCCGAACCCGCCGCGTTCGCCACCACCAGCGCCGCGACCGTGATCCCGGAGTCGAGGACGGTGCTCGCGGTGCCGATGCCGCCCTTGACCGGACCGACCGTGGCGCCCGTACCGGCGCCCACGCATCCCTCCGCCACCCGCGCGCCGAGCTCGCTCGCCGCGGCAGCCTCCACCGCGGCCCGTCCGGTGGCCGCGTCCGGCCTGGCCCGGAAGTCGCCGCCCCGCCCCAGATCGAAGACACAGGCGGCGGGCACCACCGGCACGACATGCGTGGGATCGGCGCCGACGCGCACCCCGCGCCCCCGCTCCTCCAGCCAGGCCATCACACCGGACGCCGCGTCGAGCCCGTACGCGCTGCCCCCGGTCAGCACGATCGCCTCGACCGTGCGCACCAGGTTGCGCGGGTCCAGCGCGTCGGTCTCCTTGGTGCCGGGCCCGCCGCCGCGCACGTCCACCGCGGCGACGGCCCCGCCCTCCGGGGCGAGCACGACCGTGGTGCCGGTGAGCCAACCGCCGCCGGTACGCGTCGCGTGTCCCACCCGCACACCGGCCACGTCCGTCAATGCGTCAACTGTCATGGGCCCCAGTCTCGCCCGTGCGCCCGCCCCCCGCGGTCGGTTCACGCCGCCGAGGCCGGCGTGCTCTCTTCGCGCTCCCGCGCGGTCAGGTGCGCCGTCATCGTCTCCCCGGTCGCCACCGTGAGCGCCAGCACGACACCTGCCGCGAGGACCGCCCACTTGCCCAGGAAGGTGCAGAGGATCACCAGCAGGGCCGCCGTCGGCAGCACCAGCTGCTGGGCGATGCCCACCTTGAAGTGGCGGGAATGCAGCGCCCAGACCGTCAGCAGATACAGCGCCGCCGGCAGTGTCACCGCGGCCGACGCCGCCAGCGTGGAGATGTGCGCCTTGCCGACGGACTGCTCGACCGCCACCTCCAGGCCGGCGCCGATCGCCGCCGCCGACGCGAAGATCAGGTAGTGCCCGTACCCCCACAGGAACGCCTGCCCGTTGGTCCGCAGATGGCCGTGGATCGGCACCACGAAGTAGATCCACCAGGCCGCGAAGATGATCAGCAGCCCGCCCGCGGCGATCGGCACCAGTTCGCCCAGCGCGTCGTTCTCGTCGATGCCGGTCTTCACCCCGATCGTGGCCGCCGCGATCGTCTCGCCCAGCACGATGATCGTGAACAGCCCGTACCGCTCGGAGATGTGGTGCGGATGCCAGGACGTGGTGAAGTCCTTCTCCGCGTACGGCGGTACGCACATCTCCAGGATCGCCATGACCAGGAAGCCCCAGGGCAGGGCGTCGTCCGGCACGGTCAGCAGCACCACCCAGCCGATCTGGCAGAACAGCACCCCGCCGGCGTACCGCCGGGCCATCGTTCTCTCCGGGCCGTCGGCCGACCGCGCGGCCCGCAGCCACTGTGTCACCAGGGCCAGCCGCATGATCACGTAGCCCAGGGTGACGACCAGGAAGTCGTGGTCCTCGAAGGCCCGGGACACCCCGGCCGCCAGGACCAGGACTCCGGCGATCTGGATCAGGGTGACGACCCGGTAGAGCACGTCGTCGTTGTCGTACGCCGAGGCGAACCAGGTGAAGTTCATCCAGGCCCACCAGATGGCGAAGAAGGACATCGCGTAGTAGAGGATCCCCTCGCCCGCATGCCCCTCGGCGACGGCGTGCACCAACTGGAGGCCCGCCTGCGCGATGGCGACGACGAAGCACAGGTCGAAGAAGAGCTCCAGCGGCGTGGCGGCCCGGTGCGCCTCGTCGCGACCGCGGGCGGTGAGCCTGCGCAGCGGTCGTCGGCGGTCTGGCGGGCCGGGGGAGGTGGGCGCCGGAGTCGGACTGGACGTCATGAGTCCAAGCACAGCAGATAACCCGCCGAAATTCCTGTGAAGGCCTCACAAGCACCGGGGGACCGGGGGAGCCTGCGAAAGGCCAGGTCAGGCGAGACACGGGCGGGAGCGGCCGCTCGCGGCCGTACCCTGAAGGCATGAGCACCGGCCCCGACCCCGAGCAGCCCGCCCCCAAGCCCGCGTTGATCTTCGACGACCCGCTGGACCAGCAGTCCGCGGACGACACGGACCGCGGCTGGGGCGAGCGGCCCGGCGCCGACGGCAGCAGCGCGGCCGACCTCAAGCGCTTCCTGGACGAGAAGCCGCCGCACCACCTCTGAGTCCGGCGGGTCCAGCAGGCCCGTCGCGCCCCGACCGCTGCCGCTACGGCTCGTCGTGACCCGAGCCGCGCTGTGCGACCAGGGCGTCGCGGATCTCCTTGAGTACCTCCAGCTCGGTCACCTCCATGACCTCGTGCGTGCCCTCCTTCGCCTTCCGGCGGGCCTCCAGGCGGGCCAGGTACTTCGCCATCGGCAGCACCATCAGGAAGTAGACGACCGCCGCGGTGATCACAAAGCTCAGCGTCGCGCCGAGGACCGAGCCCCACAGCAGCCGGATGCCCTGATCGCCCTGGCAGTTGTCGCTCAGACAGGAGCTGTAGCTGTCGAGGTTCTTCGTGCCGATCGCTCCGACCAGCGGGTTGATGAGCCCCTTCACCACCGCGTTGACGATGTTGGTGAAGGCGGCCCCGATGACCACCGCGACCGCCAGGTCGACCACGTTCCCGCGCATCAGGAAGGCCTTGAAGCCCTCCCAGATGCTCGGTTCCTTCTTCTCGCTCACCGCGGAGCCTCTCCTCGCGCACACAGGCTGTGGAATCAAACGATCCGCAACCTACGTCAGCCCGAGGCCGCCATGTCCAGGTGGGTAGCTGGAACGAGCGACTTGACACCAGCGTGCGCAGAAGGCGAACCACCCGGCTCAGCACAACGTCACCGCCAGCCGCGCCGTCGCACTGGCGCCAGCGAGACCCGCCGCCGTGGAGCGTGGCACCGACAGGACGACCAAGGCCCCGCTCTCACCGGCAAAGTCCACAGGCTCGGGCACCTTCGTCACCCGCGCCCCGCGCGCGACCACGCGCGCGTCACCGCCCGTCGCGGTCTCCTCGGCGGCGATCACGTCGACCCGGTCGCCGGGCCGCAGCAGCCTCACCGTCTCTCCGTCGGCGATCCGCACCGGCGCGGACACCCGCTCGACGGTGCGGTGTTGGCGTACCGGCTCGGCCACCGGGTGCCCGCGCGCCCGGTCGGACTCCCGCGGGCCCGCCGCCACGAGCGCCGCCGCGGTGACGGCGAGCCCGGCTGCCACGGCCCGCCTCCGGTGCCGTAGAAGACGGCGCAGCTGACAGCAACCGCCGCGCACCCGGACGGGAGCGAAGTGTGGCACCTCGCAGGTGGCGGGAGCGTCGGTGCCGAGCGGACGAGGCGAAACCGGAGAAGGAGAGGACGGAGAAGGAGGGGACGAAGACAAGGACGAGGGCACGAAGGACATGCGGATCACCACCTGTGCGTGACGAGGAATCGGCTTTCCACGCCACGATGAGGCTTCGCGCCGCCGCTCGCTGAGGTCCGTGCGCTACTGGCCGGTTGTGGACAACTCCCTCACCCGAACGGGAAGTTCAGCCCCTCAGCCCTTCACCTTGAGCACGCTGCAGACAGCGCTACGGCAGCTCAAACCCCGGATCCATCCCGCCCAGCGCCGTCGTGCACAGGCAGTCCCGCTCCTCGGAGGCGGGCAGCGCGGCGACGGCGTCGAACAGCACGCCCCGCAGCCGGTCCACATTCGCCGCGAACACCCGCAGAACCTCGTCGTGCGAGACGCCCTCGCCGGTCTCGGCGCCCGCGTCGAGGTCGGTGACCAGGGTCAACGACGAGTAGCAGAGCTCGAGTTCACGGGCCAGCGCGGCCTCGGGGTGTCCGGTCATGCCCACCACGGACCAGCCCTGCGCCCGGTGCCACAGCGATTCCGCACGGGTCGAGAAGCGCGGCCCCTCGATCACCACCAGCGTGCCGCCGTCCACCGCCTCCCAGTCGCGCCCCCGCGCCGCCTTGAGCGCCGCCGTCCGTCCGGTGGGGCAGTAGGGGTCGGCCAGGGACACATGCACCACGTTCGGCACGGTGCCGTCGGGCAGCGGAAGGCCGTCGAAGTACGACCCCGCCCGGGACTTCGTACGGTCGACCAGCTGATCCGGCACGAGCAGCGTGCCGGGTCCGTACTCGGGGCGCAGGCCGCCCACCGCGCACGGGCCGAGGACCTGGCGTACGCCGACCGACCGCAGTGCCCACAGGTTGGCCCGGTAGTTGATGCGGTGCGGCGGCAGATGGTGGCCGCGTCCGTGGCGGGGCAGGAAGGCGACCCGCCGCCCGGCGATCTCGCCGAGGAAGAGCGAGTCGCTGGGCGCACCGTAAGGGGTGTCCACCTGGATCTCGGTCACGTCGTCGAGGAACGAATAGAAGCCGGAGCCCCCGATTACACCGATCTCTGCGTTGGCCATGACCAGCACACTAGCTGGCCCCGGCCGGGCGCTGAGAGGGGCTCCGGAAATGCCGGAAACCCTGCCGTCGTACGACGACAGGGTCCGGTGAGCGAGGCTTGCGCGCCTACGCGGCGGAACTGCTGCTGGACGAGGTGCCGGAGCTCGACGAGGTGCCGGTGCTCGACGACTTCGTGTCCGAGGACGACGACGTGGTCGAGGAGTCCGAGGAGGACGTCGACGGCTTGGACGACGCCGGGGCGCTGCTCGACGAGGAGCCGCGGCTGTCGTTGCGGTAGAAGCCGGAGCCCTTGAAGACGATGCCGACCGCGGAGAACACCTTCTTGAGGCGGCCCTCGCAGCTGGGGCACTCGGTCAGGGCGTCGTCGGTGAACTTCTGCACCGCCTCGAGGCCCTCGCCGCACTCGGTGCACTGGTACTGGTAGGTGGGCACTGTCTTCCTCCTGGCACTCTCACTCGATGAGTGCTAACGACGAACCATAGTGACGTATTCCGCGGGATCAGTCCACTGCGACCGGTGTGCGGTGACCGACGCCACGTGCGACGGTGCGGCTGCGGGGCCGCGTCGCCAGCCTCGAGCGCAGTGCGAGAAGCGTCGCCAGGGCGAGCACGGTGCCGCCCATCGGCACGAGGAATCCGGCACCGTCCCAGAAGCGGTCCTCGAGTTGTCCGGCGACCGTGACGGCCGCCGCCTGGCCGAGGGCCACCGCGCCGGTGAGCCAGGTGAAGGCCTCGGTGCGGGCGCCGGCCGGGACCAGGCCCTCGACCAGCGTGTAGCCGGTGATCAGCGCGGGCGCGATGCACATGCCCACGAGCAGGCCGAGGCCCGCGAGGACGAGCACGGAGTGCGCGGCCCACAGGCCGGAGGCCGTCAGGGCGAGCGCGCCGTACGCCACCACGAGGCGGCGCTGCGGGGCGACCTTCCAGGCGATCGCGCCGCAGACGAGGCCGGAGAGCATGTTGCCCGCGGCGAAGACGCCGTACAGGACGCCGTTCAGGCCGGGTTCGCCGATCGACTCGCTGAACGCGGCCAGCGAGACCTGCATCCCGCCGAAGACGGCGCCGATGCCGAGGAACGTCACGATCAGGACGCGCACTCCAGGGATGCGCAGCGCGGAAACGTGCTCCACGCGCGCGTGCCCGCTCACCGAGACGCGAGGCTGTGTGCTCTTCTGCGCGGCGAACAGCAGACCGCCGATGAGCGTCAGTGCCGCCTCGGTCACCAGGCCCGCGGCCGGGTCGACGGCGGTGCACAGGGCGGTCGCCAGCAGCGGGCCGACGACGAAGGTCAGCTCGTCGGTGACGGACTCGAAGGCCGCCGCGGTCGTCATCAGGGGCGAGTCCTGGAGCTTCACGCCCCAGCGGGCCCGCACCATCGGCCCGATCTGCGGCACGGAGGCGCCGGTGGGAACGGCCGCCGCGAACAGCGCCCACAGAGGGGCGTCCATGAGCGCGAGGGCCGTCAGGGTCAGGCCTGACAGCGTGTGCACGAGCACGCCGGGGATCAGTACGGCGCGCTGCCCGTAGCGGTCCGCGAGGCGCCCGCTGTAGGGCGCGAACACCGCCATGGAGACGCCGGTGGCCGCCGCGACGGCGCCCGCGGCGGCGTACGAGCCGGTGGTGTGCTGCACGAGCAGCACGATGGAGAGGGTGAGCATCGCGAACGGCTGGCGTGCCGCGAAGGCGGGGAGCAGGAACGTCCAGGCGCCGCGGGTGCGCAGCAGTTGCCCGTAGCCCGGGCGGGAGGAGGCCGGCGAGTTCTTCGACGGCTCGGTGGTGACCGTGGATGCCACGGTCCGTGCCTTTCTGCCGCCTGGTAGCGCGCCCCCACAGGTGGGGGCGGCGCCGAGAGCTGTCCTCTTGCGCGGAACTGCGGTAGATACCGGCGCCCACTGCGGGGGCGTCACGGCCGCCATACGGTCGCGCCAGCTCTGCGTCAGACAGAGGTGGTTCGATCAAAGTGCGCCTTCATCGTACAGGGATCAGTGACTGACGCACCTGTGAAAGTGAGCACCATGGTGGCGTTCACCTGTGATTGTTGTCGCCGTTGGTCCCCAGCCATCCGGCCAGCTTGCCGCCGTGCCCCACCGCACGCAGCCGCCGCTCCGCGGCGTCCCGGACGGGGTCGGTAGCGACCACGAGTAGTTCGTCCCCGCGTCGCAGCACGGTCGTCGGCAGCGGAACGAACGATTTCCCGTCGCGTACGACGAGTGTGACGGCGGCACCGGCCGGCAGCCGCAGCTCGTTGATCTCCACGCCGTGCATCTTCGACCCCTCGGGGATCGACAGGGACAGCAGATGCCCGCGCAGCCGCTCCAGCGGCGCCGACTCGATGCCGAGGTCGGCGGCCTCGGCCTCCTTGCCCAGATGCAGCTTGCGGGCCAGCCACGGCAGCGTCGGCCCCTGGATCAGGGTGTAGACGACGACCAGGACGAAGACGATGTTGAAGATACGGCGGCTGGCCTCGACGCCCTCCACCATGGGGATCGTCGCCAGGATGATGGGCACGGCGCCGCGCAGCCCGGCCCAGGACATCAGCGCCTGCTCCGTCCACGGCACCCGGAACGGCACCAGGCACAGCACCACGCTCAGCGGACGCGCGACCACGGTCAGCACCAGCCCGATGACCAGCGCGGGCACGATGTCGTCGCCCAGCTCGTGCGGGGTGACCAGCAGGCCGAGCAGGACGAACATGCCGATCTGCGCGATCCAGCCGAGCCCGTCGGCGAACCCGCGGGTGGCGGGCCAGTGCGGCAGCTTCGCGTTGCCCATGACCATCGAGGCGAGGTACACACCGAGGAACCCGCTGCCGTGGGCCATGGCGCCCGCCGCGTACGCCGTGACGGCGATGGCGATGACGGCGATCGGGTAGAGGCCGGAGGCGGGCAGCGCCACATGCCTGAGCCCCCAGGAGCCCAGCCAGCCCACCGCGAGACCGATGGCCGCGCCGATGGCCAGTTCCAGGAGTATCTCGCCCACCAGCACGTACCAGTGCTCGATCGGTCCCGCCGTGGAGAAAGCGAGCACCAGAATGACCACGGGAGCGTCGTTGAAGCCGGACTCGGCCTCCAGCGTGCCCGTCACGCGCGCGGGGAGGGGGATTTTCCGCAGCACCGAGAAGACGGCCGCCGCGTCCGTGGACGACACCACCGCGCCGATGATCAGTGCCTGACGCCACTCAAGACCGATGAGATAGTGCGCGGCCGTCGCTGTGATCCCGACGCTGACCGCGACCCCGACGAGCGCCAGCATGGTGGCGGCCGGCAGGGCGGGCTTGATCTCTTTCCACTTCGTGCCGAGACCGCCCTCGGCGAGGATCACCACCAGCGCCGCATAGCCGATCACCTGCGTCAGCTCGGCATCGTTGAAGTGGATGTCGCCGATGCCGTCCTGGCCCATGAGGACGCCGATGCCCAGGTAGACGAGCAGGCCGGGGAGCCCGCTGCGCGAGGAGATCCGGACCGCTGCGACGGCGACGAGCAGGACGAGCGAGCAGACGAGTAGAAGTTCGTTGAGATCGTGGACTGTCAGCGGCCGTTCCCTTTCCTGGCTCACGCACGGCACGCGCGCGTGGGCATGGGCTCATGTACATCTGACACGAAGGCACGGTGCTTCGCGTCCAGGTACTTCGTTACCTTACCTAACTCTTGACGATTTCTTGACGTTCCGGGGGTGGGATCGAACGCCCGTCCGTCCCGGTTGCCCACTCCGCGTCAAGGGGCGCCGGGCCCTGCGCCTATGGTTGCTCCAGCGCTCATTCAAAAGGACAGCCGGCCCTGCCGCTCGCGTAAGGACAGCAAGGACAGCGATGCCCCCCAATACCACCGCCTCATCGGGTCAGCAGCCCGGCAAGTCTCGGAGGAAGAAGGGGCGCAAAGCCCGTCTGATCGTCCTCGTCCTCGTGCTGGCCCTCGTCGGAGGCGTCGGCTACGGCGGGTACTGGTCCATCAGCACCGTCCGCGCCTCGTTCCCGCAGACCAAGGGTTCCATCTCGCTCGACGGCATCTCGGCACCGGTCGACGTCAAGCGTGACGGCAACGGTATCCCGCAGATCTACGCCTCCTCCGACGAGGACCTGTTCATGGCGCAGGGCTACGTCCAGGCGCAGGACCGGTTCTACGAGATGGACGTGCGCCGGCACATGACCTCCGGGCGCCTGTCGGAGATGTTCGGCAAGGGCCAGGTCGACAACGACGAGTTCCTGCGCACCCTCGGCTGGGACCGTGTGGCGAAAGAGGAGTACGACACCAAGCTGTCGCCCGCCACGAAGAAGTACCTCCAGGCGTACGCCAAGGGAGTCAACGCCTACCTGGAAGGCAAGGAAGGCGAGGAAATCTCCCTGGAGTACGCGGCGCTCGGGTTCAGCAACGACTACAAGCCCGAGAAGTGGACCCCGGTCGACTCGGTGGCCTGGCTGAAGGCGATGGCCTGGGACCTGCGCGGCAACATGCAGGACGAGATCGACCGCGCCCTGATGACCAGCCGCCTGGGCCCCAAGCAGATCGAGGACCTGTACCCGGCGTACCCGTACGGCCGGAACAAGCCGATCGTCCAGGACGGCCAGTACGACGACCTCACAGAGACCTTCGAGCAGAGCGACAGCGCGAGCGGCACGTCGGGGGCGTCCACGGCGGGCGGCACGACAGGTGCGGCCTCCTCGGCCCTCCAGACCCAGCTGACGGGCCTCTACGACGTCCTCGACGACCTCCCCACGGCCGTCGGCGTGAACGGCAACGGCATCGGCTCCAACGCCTGGGTCGTCTCCGGCAGGCACACCATCACCGGCAAGCCGCTGCTGGCCAACGACCCGCACCTGTCGGCCTCGCTGCCGTCCGTCTGGTACCAGATGGGCCTGCACTGCCGCTCCGTCTCCAGCAAGTGCCAGTACGACGTCAGCGGCTACACCTTCGCGGGCATGCCCGGCGTCGTCATCGGCCACAACCAGGACATCTCCTGGGGCATGACCAACTCCGGCGTCGACGTCACCGACCTCTACCTGCAGAAACTCACCGGTAACGGCTACCTGTACGACGGCAAGGTCAAGCCGTTCTCCTCGCGCGAGGAGACCATCAAGGTCGCCGGCGGCGCACCGAAGAAGATCATCGTCCGGGAGACCCAGGACGAGAAGATCGAGGGCGGAGAGACCCTGCAGGGGATGCCCCTGCTGTCCGACCGCGACGACGAGCTGGTGAAGGTCGGCAAGAAGGCCACCGTCGACGCCGCGGCCCCCGACCGCGGGGACGGCTACGCCATCTCCCTGCGCTGGACCGCCCTGGACGCGGGCACCACCATGGACGCCGTCTTCGCCATGAACAAGGCCGCCGACTGGAACGACTTCCGCGAGGCGGCCGCGCTGTTCGAGGTGCCCTCGCAGAACCTGGTCTACGCCGACACCCAGGGCAACATCGGCTACACGCTGCCCGGAAAGATCCCCGCGCGCGAGAAGGGCGACGACGGCAGGCTCCCGGCGCCGGGCTGGGACTCCTCGTACCAGTGGACCGGCTACCTCGACCAGGACGAACTGCCCTTTGAGTTCAACCCGCAGCGCGGCTACATCGTCACCGCCAACCAGGCCGTCGTCGATCAGGAGTACCCCTACACGCTGACCACGGACTGGGGTTACGGCGCCCGCAGCCAGCGGATCACCGATCTGATCCAGTCGAAGATCGACGACGGCGGCAAGATCTCCACCGACGACATGCGCCAGATGCAGCTCGACAACAGCAGTGAGATCGCCAAACTGCTCGTGCCCCAGCTGCTGAAGATCAACCTCGCCGACAAGGACGTCCGCGAGGCCCAGAAGCTCCTCGAGGGCTGGGACTACACCCAGGACGCCGACTCGGCGGCGGCCGCCTACTTCAACTCGGTCTGGCGCAACATCCTCAAGCTCGCCTTCGGCAACAAGCTGCCCAAGGAACTGCGCGTCGAGGGCCAGTGCCTGTGGGTCGACCCGGTCAACACCACCGGCCCCGCGGACGAGACCGAGAAGGTCCGCGAGTGCGGCCAGCGCGAAGCCGACCAGGCACAGCCGGACGGCGGTGACCGCTGGTTCGAGGTCGTGCGCAATCTCATGAACGACCCGGAAAGCGACTGGTGGAAGACGCCCCGCTCGGGCACCCGCCCGGCCGCCGACGACCGCGACAAGCTGTTCGAGCGCGCCATGATCGACGCCCGCTGGGAGCTGACCGCCAAACTCGGCAAGGACATCGACACCTGGAACTGGGGCCGGCTGCACCGCCTGTTCCTGAAGAACCAGACCCTGGGCACCGAAGGCCCCGGCTTCCTGCAGTACGCCCTCAACCGCGGCCCCTGGAGGCTCAGCGGCGGCGAGGCGACGGTCAACGCGACCGGGTGGAACGCCGCCGGCGGTTACGGCGTCATCTGGGTGCCGTCGATGCGCATGGTGGTCAACCTCGGCGATCTCGACAAGTCGAAGTGGATCAATCTCACCGGCGCGTCAGGGCACGCCTACAGCTCCCACTACACCGACCAGACGAACAAATGGGCCAAGGGCGAACTGCTGGACTGGTCCTTCTCGGACAAGGCGGTCGAGGAGAACACCAGTGACACGCTGGTGTTGAAGCCCTGAGGCACTGAAATGCCCCTCCACGCGCGCGTGGAGGGGCATTTCGCGTTCACGGGCGATCCCGTTCATGGCCGACTGAAGCGACGTACACCCGACGGCGTCACCACCGCGTGCACCGGCCGGTCGTGAGCCTCCGCGGGAACCCGCTCGACGACCTCCGAGTCGTACAGCAGCACCACCAGCGCCGGATGCGCGCCCGCGCGCTCCAGGCGGGCGAGAACCCGGTCGTACGACCCCCCGCCGCGCCCCAGCCGCATGCCGCGCGCGTCGACGGCCAGGCCGGGCAGCAGGACGACGTCGGCGCCGGTCACCGCGTCCGGGCCCAGGCGTTCCCCGGTGGGCTCGAAGAGGGCCATTCTGCCGCCGTGTTGGACGCGCGCGAGGGAGTCCGCCCCGCAATACGCGCCCCAGTCCAGGTCGTTGTCCGGCAGGAGCGCCGGGAGCAGCACACGTACGCCCCGCGCGCGCAGCGCGTCCAGCAGCGCGAGCGTTCCGGGTTCGCTCCCGACGGAGACGTACGCAGCCACCGTCCGGGCCTGTGCCAGCTCGGGCAGCTCGAGCGCGCGCTCGCCCAGAGCCTCGGCGGCTTCTCGCAGGTCATCCGCCGTCAACCTGCTTCTCACCGAGATGAACCCGCGCCGCAACGTTCGCTTGTCAGGCTCAGCCGGACGTCCGATGTGACTCAAAGGTCGCACCCGTACCCTTCTATTGCGCTCATATGAGAGCCAATTAACCGGAGCCGCAGATTCTCCACAAAGGCACCGGATAAGGTTGCGGGCATGACTCAGTCGCACCCCAGGATCAGCAAGGCTGTCATTCCCGCAGCGGGCCTCGGTACCCGGTTCCTGCCGGCCACCAAGGCCACTCCCAAGGAGATGCTGCCGGTCGTCGACAAGCCGGCGATCCAGTACGTGGTCGAGGAGGCCGCCTCCGCGGGCCTCGATGACGTCCTCATGATCACGGGCCGCAACAAGCGCCCTCTCGAGGACCACTTCGACCGCAACTACGAGCTGGAATCGGCCCTTCAGAAGAAGGGCGACGCCAGCCGGCTCGCCAAGGTGCAGGAGTCCAGCGATCTCGCCACCATGCACTACGTGCGCCAGGGCGACCCCAAGGGCCTCGGCCACGCCGTGCTCTGCGCGGCCCCGCACGTCGGCCAGGAGCCCTTCGCCGTCCTCCTCGGCGACGACCTGATCGACCCGCGCGACCCGCTGCTCAAGCGGATGGTCGAGGTGCAGGAGCAGCGCGGCGGCAGCGTCATCGCGCTCATGGAGGTCGCGCCCGAGCAGATCCACCTCTACGGCTGCGCGGCCGTGGAGACCACCGAGGACAGCGACGTCGTCAAGGTGTCGGACCTGGTCGAGAAGCCGACCGCGGCCGACGCCCCGTCCAACTACGCCATCATCGGCCGCTACGTCCTCGACCCGCACGTCTTCGACATACTGCGCAAGACCGAGCCCGGTCGCGGCGGCGAGATCCAGCTCACCGACGCCCTCCAGCAGCTCTCGCAGGACGAGAAGGTCGGCGGCCCGGTGCACGGCGTCGTCTTCAAGGGCCGCCGCTATGACACCGGCGACCGCGGCGACTATCTGCGTGCCATTGTCAGACTCGCGTGCGAACGTGAAGACCTGGGACCGGACTTCCGGACCTGGCTTCGCAGTTACGTAGCCGAGGAGATGTAGCAACGTTGAGCAGCGCCGCGCCCCGCACCGCCGGTCAGGACCACCTCTGGTCGGTGGACGAGCACTTGGAGGACATCCTCGCCACCGTCCGCCCCCTGGAACCCATCGAGCTGCAACTCCTCGACGCCCAGGGCTGCGTCCTGGTCGAGGACGTCACGGTGCCGGTGTCCCTGCCGCCGTTCGACAACAGCTCCATGGACGGGTACGCGGTGCGGGTCGCGGATGTCGCGGGCGCGAGCGAGGAGTTCCCGGCGGTCCTGGAGGTCGTCGGGGACGTCGCGGCGGGCCAGGCCGAGCTGCTCCAGGTGGGGCCCGGACAGGCCGCCCGCATCATGACCGGCGCCCCGCTGCCGCCCGGCGCGGAGACCGTCGTCCCCGTGGAGTGGACCGACGGAGGCCTCGGTGAAGGCCCGGTGACCGGGATGCGCGCACGCAGCCTGGCCCCCACGGGCGCCGACGGGCAGGTGCAGGTGTACCGGTCGGCCGAGGCACGCGCGCACGTACGCGCGATGGGCAGCGATGTGAAGGCCGGCGACCGCGCCCTGGAAGCCGGCACCGTCCTCGGTCCGCCGCAGATCGCGCTGCTCGCCGCCATCGGACGCGGCTCGGTACGCGTGCGCCCGCGCCCGCGCGTGGTCGTCCTGTCCACCGGCAGCGAACTCGTCCAGCCCGACCAGGAGCTCGGCAGCGGCCAGATCTACGACTCCAACAGCTTCGCCCTCACCGCCTGCGCCCGTGACGCCGGCGCCATCGCCTACCGGGTGGGCGCCGTCGCCGACGACGCCGAGACGCTCCGGTCCACCATCGAGGACCAGCTCGTCCGCGCCGACCTCATGGTCACCACGGGCGGGGTGAGCGTCGGCGCGTACGACGTCGTCAAGGAGGCGCTGTCGCACGTCGGGGACGAGGACGAGGCGGGCAGCGGAATCGACTTCCGCAAGCTCGCCATGCAGCCCGGCAAGCCCCAGGGCTTCGGCTCCATCGGCCCCGACCACACCCCGCTGCTGGCACTCCCCGGCAACCCGGTGTCGTCGTACGTCTCCTTCGAGCTGTTCGTCCGCCCCGCGATCCGCACCCTCATGGGCCTCGACGACGTCCACCGGCCCACCACCCGGGCCACGCTCACCGCCGACGAGGCGCTGACCTCGCCGAAGGGGCGCAGACAGTTCCTGCGCGGGACGTACGCCGACGGCGAGGTGACCCCCGTCGGCGGGGCCGGATCCCACCTGGTCGCGGCCCTCGCACACGCGGACGCGCTGATCGTGGTCCCCGAGGACACGGAGTCCGTCGAGCCCGGAGCCGAGGTCGAGGTGGTCCTGCTCCGCTGAGCGCCCCAGGTTGGGGGTACCGTGTCGCGCACAACTGGCCCGGCGCCGTACCGCGGCGGGCCCGGACCGGGAGCGCCACACGCCATGACTGTGCCTTCCCGGGGGGAGACCCCCGGACCCTCTGTGCAGGACCGACTGACGCACATTGACGACGCGGGCGCCGCGCGCATGGTCGACGTATCCGGAAAGGACGTGACCGCGCGCACCGCCCGTGCCAGCGGCCGCGTCCTCGTATCGCCCCGCGTGGTCGAGCTGCTGCGCGGCGAGGGGGTTCCCAAGGGGGACGCCCTGGCCACCGCGCGGATCGCGGGCATCATGGGTGCCAAGCGCACGCCGGATCTGATCCCGCTGTGCCACCCGTTGTCGGTGTCGGGTGTGAAACTGGATCTGTCGGTCGCGGACGACGCCGTGGAGATCCTGGCCACCGTGAAGACGACGGACCGCACGGGCGTCGAGATGGAGGCGCTCACCGCGGTCTCCGTCGCCGCGCTCACCGTGATCGACATGGTCAAGGCGGTCGACAAGGGAGCGGTCATCACGGACGTACGGGTGGAGGAGAAGACGGGCGGCAAGTCGGGCGACTGGAGCCGGACATGACGTACCGCGCTCTTGTGGTCACCGCCTCCAACAGGGCGGCCGCCGGGGTCTACGAGGACAAGGGCGGCCCACTGATCGCCGACGGCCTCAAGGGCTTCGGCTTCGCGGTCGACGGCCCGCAGGTCGTCCCCGACGGCGACCCGGTGGAGGCCGCCCTGCGCGCGGGCGTCGAGGCCGGCTATGACGCCATCGTCACCACCGGCGGCACCGGCATCTCGCCCACCGACCGCACACCCGAGGCGACCCGCAGGGTGATCGACCACGAGGTGCCGGGCATCGCGGAGGCCATCCGTGCGTTCGGACGGGAGAAGGTGCCGACGGCGGCGCTCTCCCGCGGTCTGGCCGGGGTGGCCGGGCGGACGCTGATCGTGAACCTGCCCGGGTCCACCGGCGGGGTGAGGGACGGACTGGCCGTCCTGCAGCCGCTGTTGGCGCACGCCGTCGACCAGATCCGCGGCGGGGACCACCCCAGACCCGGCGCCGGTAGTGGGGGTGCGAGCTGAACAGCCCATCCTGGCCGGCCGTGCTGGTGGACGGCGATGTCGTCCTCCGGCCGATAAAGCTGCGCGACCAGCGCGCCTGGCGCGAGGTCAACCGGCGCAACCGCGACTGGCTGCGGCCCTGGGAGGCGACGATTCCGCCGCCCACGCCGACCGGGCCGATCGCGCACCGGCCGACCTACCGCCAGATGGTGCGCCATCTGCGGTCCGAGGCGAACGCGGGCCGGATGCTGCCGTTCGTGATCGAGTACCAGGGACGGCTGGTGGGGCAGTTGACGGTCGCCGGGATCACCTGGGGTTCGATGTGCTCGGGGCACATCGGCTACTGGGTGGACGAGGATGTGGCAGGACGCGGGGTGATGCCCACGGCTGTGGCGCTTGTCGTGGACCACTGTTTCCGGACCGTTGGTCTGCACCGCATCGAGGTCTGCATTCGCCCCGAGAACGGGCCCAGCCGCCGGGTCGTGGAGAAACTCGGATTCCGCGAGGAGGGGCTGCGTCCGCGTTATCTGCACATCGACGGAGCCTGGCGCGACCACCTCGTCTTCGCGCTCACCGCGGAAGAGGTGCCCGAAGGGCTGCTGAGCCGCTGGCGCCGGTCGCGCTCGCGGAAAGCGCCGCGGACGAACCCGCAGAACACCCAGGCGAACCCGCAGAACACCCAGGGGAATCCCGCCTAGCCCTGGAAATTGAATAAGTGTTCGAAATTGTTCGCCCGATGACCGGCTCAAGCCCATAAATTCGCACCCTCGGCGGGCTGCTGATCGCATCGGTCACAAAAAAAGTTCGAAATATCAGCCAGATCGTGCGACACACCGGCTCAATTGGCAGATGGCCTCACGCAAACCCCTCTACCGTGTGAGGCGTGAGCAGCAGCGGCCTCATCTACGCAGTCATTGTCGGGGCCTGGGCCGCCTACTTGGTGCCGATGTGGCTCCGTAGGCAGGACGAGCTGAACGAGGCCCGTCCGACGGAACGCTTCAGCACCGCCATCCGGCTGCTGTCCGGACGGGCGGCGATGGAGCGCCGATACGCCAAGGACCTGCGCGCGCGCTCCGCCGACGAGGGGGAGCCCAGCGCCGACGACCCGGGCACGGTCACCGATTCGGTGGACGTCCGGGCCTTCGCCATGCCACCGATCCGCCCGCAGGCGCGCGCGGCGGTTCAGCCGCCGGCCCAACGGCGCTCGGAACCGGCGCGCGAGCATGCGCCCGCGCCGGAGCCCAAATCCACCCACGCCTCCGCGCCCGAAGCCAAGCCGGCGCCCGAACCCGCAGCCGCGCCGCCGCGCAAGCGAGTGCCGGCCGCCCGGCGCACCCCCGACGCGGAGGCGGCCGAAGCACGGGCTCGGCGCACCAAGGTCCTCGCGCGCCGCCGGCGCACCACGGTGGTCCTCTTCCTCGCCTTCACCCTCGGCGCGATCGTCGCCGCGGTCGGCGGGCTCGCGTTCCTCTGGGCGCCCGGCGTGCCCGCCGTGATGCTCAGCGCGTACATCGTGTATCTCCGCGCCCAGGAACGCCGCCGCTTCGCCTACCAGATGGACCGGCGCCGAGCCGAGGCCGCGGCGCAGCGACTGCGCGAGCGCAGCCGCCAGTCGCGTCGGCGCACCTCCGCCGAAGCCGGCGCGGGCACGGGCACCGGAACCGACGAGCACGACGAAAGGCCCGAGCCGGAGCAGGACGCCGGCCTCTCGGCCCTCGCCGCCGACCGCCGCGCCCTCGTCGAGCAGACCGACCACGCCGAGTGGGTCGACCAGCAGCGCGAGCGGCAACGGCGGCCGGGTCAGGGCGACAGCTGGGACCCGGTACCGGTGCCGCTGCCCACCTATGTGACAGCGCCGGTCGCTCCGCGGGCCACCGCCGGCGTGGACCTCGGCGCACCGGACGCGTGGAGCTCCGCACGCTCCAGCTCGGTCGCCCGGGACGGCGAGGCGGGAGCCGGGACGCGGGAACGTGCCAACAGCGCCGACTCCGCCGCCGTACGCGAATCCGCCGGCCACGACGAGACGGGCGCCCGCGCGGACGACAAGGAAGAAGAAGGCGACCGCAGCGACGCCCGCCGCGCCGCTTCCGCCCGCCGGGCACGGGAGCGGGGGCGTACGCCGCTGTTCGACCAGTACGAGGACGGGGACCGGCCGCGCGCGGCGAACGAGTAGGCCCCGCGCCGCCACCCGGCGCCGGCCCCGCCCACCCGCCCCACCAGCCCTGTCCCGGTCCCTCGACCGGCGACGGAACGGATTTCCAAGCATCCGGATCGGGGTGCTAAGGTTTCACTCGTTGCAAGGGCCTGTGGCGCAGTCTGGTAGCGCACCTCGTTCGCATCGAGGGGGTCTGGGGTTCAAATCCCCACAGGTCCACCGCAACAACTGTTCTTGAGTCAGCTCGGGGATGGTTGACGGGATCCCGTCCGATCGTGAGATCGGGCGGGATTTCTCTTTGTGCGGGGGCGCAGCGCGACTGCGGTCGGGAGTACCGCGGATACCACAGCCAGCACCGCGCACGCGCCCGTTGTCGCGCCGAGTTCCGCCCAGGGGAGTCGGATCTGCGACCACACGGACTGCAGGGCGAGGGCGCTGCACATGCCGAGCAGGTTGAGGCCGGTCACCAGGAGGCCGAGGAGCGCGCCGATCACTACGACCGTCAGGGCCTCGGCGGCGACCAGGCGCAGCACCTGGGTGCGGGTGGCGCCGGCGTGGCGTAGGGCCGTCAGCTCCCGTGCGCGGTCGGAGGCCGCCATGAGCTGGGTGTTGGCGAGGGAGATGCCGGTGTAGAGGAGGGCGATGCCGAGGACGAGCAGGATGCCGAGGCGGGTGGCTCGGTCGGTGTCGACGAGGCCCGTCGTGGGGAAGGCCGTCCGGACCCAGTCGTCGGAGGTGACGACGTCGGCGTGCGCCGCGTGCCTACGGCCGCCCACCACCTCCCGCAAGCCCACCGTCTCCCCCAACCCCACCGCCTCCCGCAACGCCCCCGCCACCCCCGCCCTGTCCGCCCCCTCCCGCACCCGCACATCCACCCGTTCCACCACCGCTCCCGGCGCGTTCGCCGCTGTGACGTACACCCCGTTGTCCCCGGTCCCCACCGGCATCACCCCGGCGATCCGCAGGGACCGTCGGGTGCCGTCGCCGAGCCAGACCGGCACGTGTTCGCCGACCCGGTGCCGGGACCACTCCTCGTTGACGATGATCGAGTCGTCGTCGAGGTCGGTGACGCGGCCGTCGGTGAGCGGCAGGTGTGCGGTGGCGGCGAGTCGGTGTGGATCGACCGCGTGGGCCTCGGACTTGATGAGGGCGACGCCGTCCTCGAGGACGTACACCGCGCTCGACGCGACCGGGGAGACATCGGCCCCGGGCACCTCCCGAAGTCGCCGCACGGTCGCCGCGTCCAGTGGCGCCCCCGCCGACGTCACCACGAAGTCCGCGGCGGTCCGCTCCCGTGCCTCGGTCGCCCGTGCCTCGTTCAAGGTCGCCGTGGCGCCCAGCAGGGAGCCCGTCAGAGCGACCGTGACCAGAACCGGCGCGGCCACGGCGGCCGTGCGTCCGACGCCGGCCGCGGCGTTCTCCCGGACCAGCAGGCCGATCGCGCCGGGCAGCCGGACGATCAGCCGGGTCAGCGGACCCACCAGCGCCGGGGAGAGCAGGGCGACCGCGGTGATCAGGAGCATCGGGCGGCTGATGTACGTCTTGCGGTGCAGCAGGTCACCCGGCTCGGTCAGCAGCGCCAGGACCAGGGTCACGGTGGCCGTGATCAGCAGGGCTGTCCCGCACAGGAGACGTCCCCATGGCCGCATCCCGCTCGCCCCGCTGTCCACCGACGCTTCCCGCAGCGCCTGCGTCGGACCGGTTCGCCCGGCCCGCCAGGACGCGGCGACCGACCCGCACAGGGCGGCCGACAGGCCCGTCCAGAACGCCAGTTGGTACGGCCAGGTGTGGTCGCCGATCGTGAACCAGGCCGGGGCGAGGCCGCCTTCGACGACCAGGCCGGCGAGGTGCGGGGCGCCGTACGCCCCCAGCGCGCAGCCCGCCGCCGACGCGAGCGCGCCGACCGTCAGCGCCTCCGCGACGACCATGCGGCGCAGCCGGCCCGGCGTGGCCCCCACCATGCGCAGCAGCCCGAACTCGCGGCGCCGCTGGGCGACCGCGAAGGCGAACGTGGACGCCACGACGAACACCGACACGAACGCGGTGACGCCGCCCGCCGTGCCGAACAGGGCATTCAGCGCGGTGAGCGCCTCGGCGTCGCGGTCGGGATCGGCGTCCGCCAGCCGCCGTTCGTCCCCGGTGAGGACGCGCACGCCGGGAGCCACCAGCCGTCGTACCTCCGACGCCTTCGCGTCCACGACGAGTCGCATGACCGGCGGCGACAGCGCGGCGGCCCGGGCGTCCGGGTAGAACAGCGCGTTCTCGAAGCAGAAGCCGAAGCCACGTGCGCGCACCGTCCCGACCACCCGTACCGTCCCGTGGTCCGTGCGCAGCTTCTTCCCTACGGCGCTCCAGTCGCCGGTCGCCACCACCTCGTCCGCGGCTCGGGGCGCACGGCCCGCGCTCAGTTCGTACGGGGCGAAAGCGGCCGTCGACCACGGGTGACCCACCAGATCGCTGGGCGCGCGCTCCGCTCGTACGGCGAAGGCGCGGTCCTCGGTGACCTTGCCGAGGGTGCGCAGCGCGGCGACCGTCCGCGCGGGGACCGGGCGTGGCTGTGCCAGCTTCTGGGTGCGGTCGCCGACGCGCAGGGTGTCCTGGCCCTGCACCACGACCAGGGCCGCGGCGAACCGTTCCGGCGGTTGCTCGGGCGCGGCCAGGGAGGAGGCCAGGGTCAGCCCCATGACCGTCATCAGCGCGACGCCGAGCGAGAGCGCGACGAAGCTGCCGGCGAACGTGGTCCAGCGGGTGCGCAGCGCGTGGAGGGTGGTGGTCAGCACGGCAGGGCCTCCAGCTCCGTCATGTGCGCGGCGATCTTCCCCTTCGATGCCCCGCACAGCTCCCCGTGCACCCGCCCGTCCACCAGGAAGACCACCCGGTCCGCATACGACGCGGCCACCGGATCATGCGTCACCATCACCACCGTGCGGCCCTCGGCGTCGACCAGGCCGTGCAGCAGATCCAGCACCTCCCGCCCGGTCCGCGTGTCCAGCGCGCCCGTCGGCTCGTCGCCGAAGAGGACCTCGGGGCGGGTGATCAGGGCACGGGCGATGGCGACGCGTTGCTGCTGCCCGCCGGACAGCTCCGAGGGCCGATGCCGGGCCCGGTCGCCGAGGCCGACCCGATGCAGCGCCTCGCGCACCGCGGCCTTGGCCACGCGCCGTCCGGCCAGACGCAGGGGCAGGGCGATGTTCTGCTCGGCGGTGAGGGACGGCAGCAGGTTGAACGACTGGAACACGAAGCCGATCCGCTGCCGCCGCAGCAAGGTCAGCCTGCGCTCGCTCAGCCCGGTCAGCTCCGTGTCGCCGATCCTGACCGAGCCGGACGTGGGCCGATCGAGCCCGGCCGTGCACTGCAACAGCGTCGACTTGCCCGACCCCGACGGGCCCATGACGGCGGTGAAGGTGCCCGGCGGGAACGCCAGCGAGACCCGGTCCAGCGCCGTCACCCCGCCGTCGCCGCCCCCGTACTGCCTGCTGATGTCCCGCAATTCGATCGCGTTGGATCTCATCTCATCTCGCTCATCTCTCCCCGCAGTCAGGGGCGTTCGGCTTCGTGGCGTCCACGAAACCGCCCGACGGCCGTCCGAATCAGTGCGGCAGGACCGAGACTTGAGGTAGGGCCAGGCATACCCCCGACTCTCCGTGCAGCCCGATCGCGGGGGACGTCCCGGGCTCCTACGGTGATCCCCATGCGAAACATCTGGCGGGCGCTGGGCGACCGCGGGTATCTGCTGTCCCCGTGGCCCTGGCGGGCCGTTGCCTATCTGGCGAGCGGGGCGGTGTGCGGGGCGGTCGTCCTGGTGGTGATCGTCAGTGGGGCGGTGGTCGGGGCGGCGCTGTCCGTCGTGGTCGTCGGGCTGCCGGTGCTGCTGCTCACCGCGCTGGCCGGGATTCCCGTGGCGGGTGTGGAGCGGTGGCGGTTGCGGATCGCCGGGCAGCGGGTGGCCGCCGGGCAGCATCGGGTGCCTGCCGTGCCGGGGTTGCGGGCGTGGTTGTCGACGCGGCTCAAGGAAGCGGCGACCTGGCGGGAGCTGGCGTACGCCGTGCTGTTCGGGCTGGTGCTGTGGCCGCTGGACGCGCTGGCCGTCGTACTGCTGGCGGGCGTTCCGCTGTCCATGGCCTGCGCACCCCTGATCGTCGCCGTCGACGGCGAGGCGAAGGTGGTCAAGGTGTGGACGGTCGACGCCTGGCCCGGCGCCTTCGGGGTCGCCGTGCTCGGGCTGGCGCTCCTCGCGCCCGGCGCGTACGCCCTCGGGTGCGCTGCCGCAGCGCGCGCCGAGCTGGCGCATGCGCTGCTCACCACGAAGGCCGAGGACAGCGAGCGGGTCACCGAACTGGTCCGCTCCCGCGTGCGGTTGGTGGACGCCTTCGAGGCGGAGCGCCGCCGTATCGAACGCGATCTGCACGACGGAGCGCAACAGCGCCTCGTCGCCCTCACCATGACCCTCGGCCTCGCCCGCCTCGACGCGCCGCCGGGCCCGCTCGCCGACCAGCTCGCCAAGGCCCACGCGGACGCCGACGGAGCCCTTGCCGAACTGCGGGAGCTGATCCACGGCATCCACCCGAAGGTCCTCGCCGACTACGGCCTCGAGGCCGCCCTCACCGACGCTGCCGACCGCAGCCCGGTGCCGGTGGACCTGGACCTCGACCTGCCCGGCCGATTGCCCCGGCCCGTCGAGACGGCCGCGTACTTCGTCGCCCGCGAGGCGCTCGCCAACGTCGCCAGGCACAGCGGGGCGGAGACGGCCGGGATACACGGGCGGTACGACGGCGGACGCCTGGTGCTGCGTATCGAGGACGACGGATGCGGCGGAGCCGACATGTCACAGGGCACCGGACTCACGGGCCTCGCCGACCGGGTGTCGGTCCTCGATGGCAGACTCAGTCTGTCCAGCCCGCCGGGTGGACCGACCCTGCTGCGCATGGAGATTCCTTGCCGTCCGAGCCGCCCCACCCGAGAACCCTCCGCATAGTCCTCGCCGAGGACAGCGTGCTGCTGCGCGAAGGGCTGACCGGGCTGCTCACCCGCTTCGGCCACGAGGTGGCCGCCGCCGTCGGTGACGCGGACGCTCTGCGGGCGGCGGTCGCCGAACACGAACCTGACGTCGTCGTCACGGACGTACGGATGCCGCCCGGCTTCCAGGACGAGGGGTTGCACGCGGCGGTCCAACTGCGTGAGGATCGGCCCGGGTTGCCGGTGCTGGTGCTCAGCCAGTACGTGCAGCGGGCGTACGCGGCCGAACTGCTCGACTCCGGCGACGGATCCGGCGTCGGCTATCTGCTCAAGGACCGGGTGGGCCAGGTCGAGGAGTTCGTGGACGCGCTCGCCGAGGTGGCGTCCGGCGGCACGGTCGTCGACCCGGAAGTCGTACGACAACTGCTGCGCCGGCGCCGGGATCCGCTCGCCCGTCTCACCCCGCGCGAGCGGGAGGTGCTGGCGCTGATCGCCGAGGGGCGCTCGAACGGAGCGATCGCCAAGGCGCTGGTGGTGTCCGAGGCGGCCGTCGGCAAGCACATCGGTTCCATCCTCACCAAGCTGGATCTGCCGCCGGCCGACGACGTCCACCGGCGGGTCCTCGCGGTCCTCGCCTTCCTCAGGAGTTGAGGGGCTTCGCGAAGCAGCGGCTGGACTCGTAGAAGCGGTAGTAGCCGAACTTCTCGCACGGCTCATAACCGCTGGACGTGTACAGGGCTATCGCCTCCGGCTGCTGGAGCCCCGTCTCCAGCACCATGCGCACACGGCCCCCCGCTCGCGCGTCGTCCTCGAGGGCGGCGAGCATGCGCCGCGCCAGCCCTTGCCCACGCTTGTCCGCGACGACGTACATCCGCTTGAGCTCCGCGTCGCCGTCCTGGTTGCCCTCGGCGTTCTGGTCCTGGCTGCGCCAGCCGCCGGTGGCCACGGGGCGGTCCTGGTCGTCGTACGCGATGAGGTACACGCCGTTCGGCGGCTCGAAGTCGGACGGGGCGAGGGAGGTGGCGTCGCCGCCGTCGCCGTAGCGCTCGTGGTACTCGGCCTGGACCTCGTTGTCGAGCTTGACGGCGTCGGGGTGGTCGAAAGGGACGCGACGTATATGCATGCCGTAAATCGTATATCTAGTACGGCGTCTGTTGGGTGGCCGCCCATGACGCCAGGAGCGCCAAATTGTCGGCGGTCGGTGTGCCCGCGGGTGCGGTGTAGACGTTGAGGTGCAGGCCGGGTTCGGCGGGCAGTTGCAGGGATTCGACGTCCAGGTCGAGCCGGCCCACGATCGGATGGCGCAGACGCTTGCGGCCGGACCGGTGCAGCCGTACGTCTTGAGATGCCCACCGCTGCCGAAACAGCTCACTGCACGTCGACAATTCGCCGACGAGGGAGATCAGCTCCTCGTCGTGCGGATTGCGGCCGGCTTCCATGCGTAGCTTCGCGGCCACGTCACCGGCAATTCGGTCGTAGTCGACAAAGAAATCTCTGGCCGCCTCGGGGTTCAGATAGACGAACCGCGCTGTGTTCGCGGGCCGTCGCGGGTCGGCCAGCACTGGTGAATACAGCGCGCGAGCGAGTTGATTCATGGCGAGCACGTCATAACGAGCGCTACCGATCCAGGCAGGCGCATCGGAGATCGCGTCGAGTACCTGCCGCAGCGTCGAGCGCACCGTCACAGCAGGCCTACGCCGGCGTGGGCCGCCGGGCGCCCTGGATCGGCGTGCGAGGTGGAACAGGTGGTCGCGCTCGGCCTCGTCGAGTTGCAGGGCAGAGGCCAACGCGTCGAGCACTCCATCGGAGGCACCGGCGAGGCTGCCGCGCTCCATGCGCACGTAGTAGTCGACCGATACTCCCGCCAGCAGCGCTACCTCCTCGCGGCGCAGACCTTTGACCCGACGGTTGGCGCCGTAAGCGGGCAGGCCCGCCTGCTCGGGTGTGATGCGGGCGCGACGCGAGCTGAGAAACTCCCGGATCTCGGTGCGTGGATCGATCGTGGCCATCCCCTCACCGTAATCCCGTCCCGCAATTCAAGGGGTACCTGATGCGGTCGTCGCGATGCCGCCGTCCACCGGGATGATGGTGCCCGTGAGGTAGGACCCGGCCCGGCCGGCGAGAAATACGGCGATACCCGCCATGTCGTCGTCGCGGCCGAGCCGGCGCAGAGGGGTCGCCGCTGCGATCGTGTCGCCGATGGCATCGAGTGTGGACGCCATCATCTGCGACGGAAAAACTCCCGGTGCCACCGCGTTCACCGTGACGTGTTGTGGGCCCAGCTCTCTGGCAAGCACTCTGGTGAGTTGATGGAGTGCCGCTTTGCTGCTGGCGTACGAGTAGTTGGGCGACTGGGCGACGTGGATGGCGGCGATACTGCCGATGTTGATGATCCGCGCGGGATCATCGGCGGTGCCCGCCTTGCGAAGTGCGGGGAGCAGCGCCTGCACCAGCCAGAACGGCGACTTGAGATTGAGGTCGATCACTGCGTCCCAGGCCTCGTCCGGGAACGTCTCCAGCGGCTCGCGCCACATCGCTCCCGCGTTGTTGACAAGGATGTCCAGGCGTTCCGAGTCGGCGTTGACGAGATCAGCGAGGCGCTGACACTCGTCGTGCCTGGACAGGTCGGCGGGGATTGCCTGGACGTCGCCGAATTCGGACAGTAGATGCTGTGCCTCCGCGCACGCGTCTGCCTTGCGTGAGCTGATGACGACGCGGGCGCCCGCCTGGAGAAGGCCGCGCGCAATCATCATCCCAATGCCCTTGGTGCCGCCCGTGACAAGGGCGTACTTCCCACTCAGATCGAAGAGTTCTTTGTGAGTGGTGAATTGGTTGTCCGCCATTGGTCTCCGTTACTTCTGTCTACTTCTGTCGTGGCTTTCGACTCAGCCAGGTTGACAGGCGTTCTGGACGTCCGGGAGACCCTGGCGATACAGGTACTGCGAGAGCCCCCTTGCCTTGGGAGGGTGCCGGCGTCCAGTAGCGTGCCTGCGTCTTCCCTTGCTCTGGAGAGTGCTTTGCTGACTGTGACCTCTGTGAATGTGAACGGGCTGCGTGCCGCCGCGAAGAAGGGCTTCGTGGAGTGGCTCGCGGAGACCGAAGCCGACGTGGTGTGCCTGCAGGAGGTGCGCGCCGAGCCGCAGCAGCTGCCGGAGCATGTACGCACGCCCGACGGCTGGCATGTCGTACACGCCCCCGCCGCCGCCAAGGGCCGCGCCGGCGTCTCCCTCTACTCCCGCCGCGAGCCCGACCGCATCCAAGTCGGCTTCGGCTCGACCGAGTTCGACACCAGCGGCCGCTACGTCGAGGCCGACCTGCCTGGCGTCACCGTCGCCTCCCTCTACCTCCCCTCCGGCGAGGTCGGCACCGAGCGCCAGGACGAGAAGGTCCGCTTCATGGGCGAGTTCCACGCCTACCTGAAGGGCCTGCGCGAGCGCGCCGCCGCCGACGGGCGTGAAGTCCTGGTCTGCGGCGACTGGAACATCGCCCACCAGCAGGCCGACCTCAAGAACTAGCGTGGCAACACCAAGAACTCCGGCTTCCTGCCGGAGGAACGGGAGTGGCTGTCCCGGGTGTTCGACGAGTACGTCGACGTCGTGCGGGTGCTGCATCCGGAGGTGGAGGGGCCGTATACGTGGTGGTCGTATCGGGGGCGGGCCTTCGACAACGACAGCGGATGGCGCATCGACTACCACGTCTCGACGCCCGGGCTGGCCGCGAAGGCCCTCAAGGGGTACGTCGAGCGCGCGGCCACGCACGCCGAGCGGTGGTCGGACCACGCGCCCGTGACCGTCGTCTACGGGGCCTGAAAAGCCAGGCGTCAACGCAATACAAACGTGGGGTGCCCCGAAACACAGGGCACCCCACGTCAACGGCTATAGCCGAACGCCGCGCGGCTAGGCGTCGTAGTCCTGATTGAACCGGTCCTCTTCCTCCCGCTGGAGACGCTCCGTCTCCTCATCACGCGGCCGGCCACTTCGCTGAGGATCCTGCTCCCGCCCGCGCTCCTCGCGCTGGCGCCCCTGCTCCTCGCGCGGGCGTCCCTGCTCTTCCCGCTGGCGCCCCTGCTGAGCCTTCTCCTTGGCCTGCTGCTGCCACTGCTCGGACTGGTCCTGGAACTTGTCCTTCATGCCCATGTGGTTTCACTCCCGAAATGGGTGAGGGGATCGGGCTCGACCAGCCTCACACGCGGTGTGACGCTCCGCATGTCGATCAGTTACGGCGCGTAACCCGCTCCTGCTCATCGGCGGAGCCCCCCGCACCGACCAGCCCCGTCCGCATGCCCTCCAGCCGATGAGCGAACCGCTTCATCTCCCGTTGCCCGACAGCCCCGATGACCCCCGGCAGATACCCCCGCACGCCCTGCATCCCGCGCAGCCACCGCTGCCCGTAGACATGGCCGGCCCGCCGTTCGATCCCGGCGACGATCCGGTCCACCGCGGGGCCCAGCGGATAGGTCTTGTTGGCGGGCCAGGGCAACCGCTGCCGCAACTCCCGCATCACGTCGTCCTGGTCGGCCCCGCGCACCATGTCCGTGTCGGTCCACGACAGATACCCGACCCCGACCTTCACGCCCTGGTAGCCGACCTCGGCCCGCAGACTGTGCGCGTACGCCTCGACGCCCGACTTGGACGCGCAGTACGCGGTCATCATCGGTGCCGGCGTGATGGCCGCGAGGGAGGCGATCTGGAGCAGATAGCCCCGGCTCTCCCGCAGCGCCGGCAGGAACGCGCGCGCCGTCACCGCCGATCCGATCAGATTGACCTCGATCACCCGCCGCCAGGCATCGGGATCGGAGTCCGCGAAGGGACCGCCGGTCGCGACACCCGCGTTGGCGACCACGATGTCGACCTTCCCGAACCGCTCCTTCACCTCGCCCGCCACCCGCGCCATCGCCTCGTGGTCGGTGACGTCGGCGTGCCAGTGGCCGCTGTCGCCGTGCAGCCGCTCGGAGACCTGCTTGAGCGCGTCCGGCTCCAGGCCGACCAGCGCGAGCTTCGCGCCGCGCGCGGACAGCTTCCGGGCGAGCAGTTCGCCGACGCCGCGCGCGGCCCCGGTGACGACCGCGACCTGCCCCTCAAGGCTGACCCTGCTCATGCGCCCTCCTTGACCTGTGCGTACGTCGTGACGAGTTCCCGTATCTTCCCGGTGATCAGCTCGGGCGCCTCGATCGGCGTCATATGGCCGAGCCCGGGCAGTTCGGTGATCCCGACGCAGTTCGGCAGCGCGGCGACCAGCGAGCGGGCGTGCACGACCGGCGTCAACCGGTCCGCCGTACCGACGACGACGGCCGTCGGAACCGTCAACTCCCGTACACCATGGGCGACATCGACCAGGTCGAGCACCTGCGACCAGGCGTACCGCACCTTGCGCGGACACGCGTGCACGATCCGCGCGCACGCCTCGACCATCTGCGGATGCGAACCCGGGCCCATCGTCCCGTACTTGAGGATCCGCCGGGCCAGCGGCGTGACCGGTCCGAGGGGCGCCCGGGAGCCGAGGATCCGCCGGGTCAGCGCGGTCCGCAGCCGACCGGCCCGCATCGGTACGACCGTCGACTCGGCGACCAGCCGCGACGCCCCCGTGCTGCACAGCAGCACCGCCGCCGCATGCTGCCGGAACCCGGCCCGCGTGGAGGCGGCCATGACCGTCATCCCGCCCATGGAGTGCCCGGCCAGCACGGCCTTCTCTCCCGGCGCGAGAGCCGCTTTCAGTACGGCTTCGAGGTCGTCCGCGAGCGCGTCCGTACTGCAGGCGCGGCTCTCGGGACTGCGTCCGTGGCCGCGCTGGTCGTAGGCGATGACCCGGTGGTCGACGGCCAGTTCGCGTATCTGGGCCGCCCAGAAGGCGGTGGAGCAGGTCCAGCCGTGGGCGAGGACGACGGCGGGGGCGTTCTCGGGGCCGTGCACCTCGACGTGCAGCCGGGCGCCGTCGGCGGAGACGGCGGTGAGCTCGCGGGCGGGGACGGGTGGGGCGTACGGACCGGAGGCCACGTGCATCAGACGGCTCACGCGTCCACCTCGGCCTTCTTCTCTGCCTTCTCCGCGGGCTTCTCTACGGGGACCCGCAGGACGTCGTACTCCGACAGATCAACCCGCCGCGTCGCCCGCCGGAACTCGGTCGTCGTGCCCGGCCAGATGGTGGTGTTGCGGCCACTGGCGTCCAGATACCAGCTGGTGCAGCCGCCGGTGTTCCACACGGTGCGCCGCATGCGCTCCTGGACCTGGTCGTTCCAGGCCTGTACGGCATCCGGGCGGGCGTCGAGGGCGGCGCGACCGCCCAGGACGTCCAACTGCCGTACGAAGTCGGCCAGGTAGTTCAGCTGGGACTCGATCATCAGGATCATCGAGGAGTTCCCCAGCCCCGTATTGGGCCCGATGATGGTCATCCAGTTGGGGAACCCGGCCGCCGAGGCTCCGCGCAGCGCCTTCATGCCCGTCTTCCAGGCCTCGGCGAGTGTCCGCCCGTCCGCGCCCACCACCCGTTCGGCGATGGGCATGTCGGTGACGTGGAAGCCGGTCCCGAAGATGATCGCGTCGACCTCGGCCTCGCTGCCGTCGGCGGCGACGAGGGTGGAGTCCCTGATCTCGCTGAGCCCGCTCGTGACGACGTCGACATTGGGCCGGGCGAGCGCCGGATAGTAGTCGCTGGAGAGCAGGATCCGCTTGCAGCCGATGCGGTAGTCGGGGGTCAACTTCGCACGCAGGGCCGGGTCCTTGATGGAACGGGCCATGTTGCGCTTGGCCAACTGCTCCACCATGCCCAGCTCATTGGGGCGCTTGGTGAAGGCCTGGACCTGCAACTCCCGTATGCCCCACAACAGTCCACGTCGGGCCTGGGCGGTGAAGGGCAGGGCCCTGTGCAGTGCGCGCTCCGCGCCGCTGATCGCCCGGTCGACGCGGGGCATCACCCAGGGCGGGGTGCGCTGGAAGAGGGTGAGCCGCTCGGCGAGGGGCTGGATGGCCGGCACGATCTGGATGGCGGAGGCGCCCGTCCCGACCATGGCGACCCGCTTGCCGCGCAGGTCGTAGTCGTGGTCCCAGCGGGCCGAGTGGAAGACCTTGCCGGGGAAGGAGTCGAGCCCCGGGATGTCCGGGATCTTGGGCTCGGACAGCGGCCCGGTGGCGGAGACGACGATGTCCGCCGAGAGGGAGCCGCTGCTCGTCTCGATGTCCCAGCAGAGCCGCTCGCCGCTCCAGGTCATGCGCTGGACCTCGGAGTTGAAGCGGATGTGGGGCCGGAGCCGGAAGACATCGGCGACGTGCTCCAGGTAGGCGCGGATGTGCCGCTGCCCGGAGAAGGTGCGGGGCCAGTCGGGGTTGGGCGCGAAGGAGAACGAGTAGAGATGGGACGGGACATCGCACGCGCACCCGGGATAGCTGTTGTCCCGCCAGGTGCCGCCGACGCTGCCGGCCCGCTCCAGTACGACGAAGTCGGTGACACCCTCGCGCCGCAGCCGTACGGCGGCTCCCAGCCCGCCGAACCCGGACCCGACCACCGCCACCCGCACATGCTCGTGCTCCTGCTGGGCCATCCCGCCTCCATGCATCCGACTGCTTCCGCTGCGTTCGCCGCTTCCGCTGCATCCGCTCGCGACTCTGCCAGTGAACACTGGCGCAATGGGAGAGTAGGGCAGGACCGTACTGATGGGTAGGGGTCGCGCGGAGGAAAGTTACCGGCGGTACAACATAGGCTTCCGACGTGGCAGAAGACGGAGGACGACGCGAGTACCGCATGGAGGAGCTGGCCCGCCTGGCCGGCATCACCGTCCGCACCCTGCGCTTCTACCGTGAACGCAAGCTGATCCGGCCACCCCGCCGCGAGGGCCGCATCGCCTGGTACGACGATCACCACCTGGCCCGCCTGCGCACGATCGCGGCACTGCTGGAACGCGGCCACACCCTCAACGGCATCGCGGAGCTCGCGGAGGCCCTCGAACACGGCCGCGACGTCGCCGACGTACTCGGCGTCGACACCCCCACCGAAGAGGAGCCGGTCCACCTCACACCCGAGGAACTCGCCGCCCGCTTCGAGGGCGAGGTCACCCCCGAGAACCTCGCCGCCGCGATGGACCTCGGCTACCTCGGCACCGACGGCGACGAGATCGTCCACGTCAGCCGCCGCCTGCTGGACGTGTCCGCCGCCCTCGTCCGCGAAGGCATCCCCCTGGCGGAAGTCCTGGCCGCCGGCAAACAGGTACGCCAACACGTCGACGCCCTCGCCGAACTCTTCGCCGACGTGGTGCTCCGCCATGCCACGGAGGACGACATGCAGCGTCTGCGGCCGCTGGCGCGGAGCGTGGTGGAGGCGGAGCTTTCGCTGGCGATGGATCGGCGAATGCGGAAGTCGTAGGTGTTCTTTCGGCTTTCCCGCCGTGGGGGCTGGTCGCGCAGTTCCCCGCGCCCCTTAGGTAGCTGCCCTCGCCCCTTCTCAAGATCTTGGCGGCAAATTTGGTCTCGAGCGGTCCGGTACGTGGCTGTAGTCCGGGGGTGTTGCTGGAGGGTTCGTCTGGAGTAGGTCCAGGGCCAGCTGCACCGCGTCGTCCAGCTGTGCGTGCCTCCCCTCTGCCCAGTCCAGGGGTGTGCGGAGGATTTCCAAGTCGGGGGCGACGCCGTGGTTTTCGATGGACCAGCCGTACGCGTCGAACCAGGCCGCGTTCATGGGGACCGTGATGATCGTGCTGTCGCCGAGGCGGTGGCGGCCGGTCATGCCGACCACTCCGCCCCAGGTGCGCTGGCCGACGACCGGGCCGAGCTTGAGGAGCTTGAAGGCTGCCGTGATCATGTCGCCGTCGGAGGAGGTTGCCTCGTCGGCCAGGGCTACCACCGGGCCCCTCGGGGCGTTCGAGGCGTACGACACCGGCTGGGCGTTTCTCGTCAGGTCCCAGCCGAGGATGGTGCGGGTGAGTTTTTCGACGACGAGTTCGCTGATGTGGCCGCCTGCGTTGCCGCGTACGTCGACGATGAGGGCCGGCCGGGAGACCTCCATGCGCAGGTCGCGGTTGAACTGGGCCCAGCCGGAGCCGCCCATGTCGGGGATGTGGAGGTAGCCGCAGCGGCCGCCGCTCAACTCGCGTACGACCGCGCGGCGTTTGGCCACCCAGTCCTGGTAGCGCAGGGGGCGTTCGTCGATCAGGGGGACTACGGCGACCCTGCGGGAGCGGCCTTCGCCCTCGGCCGGGGTGAACGTCAGCTCCACCGTCGTACCGCCTGCTCCCGCAAGGAGTGGGTACGGGCCTGTGTCGGGGTCCACCGGGCGACCGTCCACGTGGGTCAGTACCGCGCCCTCGCGGATGCCCGTGCCGGCGAGAGGGGAGCGGGCCTTGGAGTCGGACGACTCGCCGGGCAGGATGCGCTTGACCGTCCAGCCGCCGTCCCTGCGGACGAAGTTGGCGCCGAGGAGGCCCTGCCGGCGCTGGTAGTGCGGGGGGCCTTCGTTGCGGCGGGCGGCGGAGACGTAGGCGTGGGAGGTGCCCAGTTCGCCGAGCACCTCGCGGAGCAGGTCCGCGAACTCGTCGGGGGAGGCCACTCGTTCGAGCAGGGGGCGGTACTGGTCCAGCACCGCGTCCCAGTCGATGCCGCACATGCCGGGTTCCCAGAAGTAGGCGCGGATCAGGCGGCCCGCCTCCTCGTACGACTGGCGCCACTCGGCGACCGGGTCGACCTCGTGCAGGATGCGGCGGAGGTCGATCCAGACGGTCGTATCGCTGTCCCCTGATTCGGTGGAGGGGACGGCTCGCAGGTCGTCCTCGTCGACGACGACCAGGCGGGTGCCGTCGCCGCTCACCGCGAACCAGTCCAGGTGCTCGACCAGTTCGGACTTCTTCGCCTTGGTGATGTTGAAGTACTCGAGGGTGGGGCGGCCGGTCGTGTCGTCGGGATTGGCGAACGTCTCGCCCAGCGCGCCCGAGATCGGCCAGCGCAGCCAGACCAGTCCGCCGCCGGACACCGGGTACAGCGCCGAGTACTTGGAGGCGGCGACCGGGAAGGGGGTGACCCGGCTCTCCAGGCCTTCCACTTCGACCGTGACCGCGCCGTCGCCGCTCTCGTCGTCCTCCACCGGGTCAAGGCCGCCCGCCGCCGGGCGGCCCTCGGGGTTCAGGGCGAAGGGGGAGGGGGTCGCGGAGGACAGCGGGACCAGGTAGGGGCGGCAGCCGAGGGGGAAGGAGAGGTCGCCGGTGTGGACGTCGTACACCGGGTCGAAGCCTCGCCAGGAGAGGAAGGCGAGGTAGCGGCCGTCTCGCGTGAAGACCGGGTTCTCGTCCTCGAAGCGGCCGTTGGTCACGTCGACGATGAAACGGTCCTTGATCCGGGCCATCTTGATCTGGCGGAGCGTGCGGCCGATCCCCGGGTGCGACCACGTGAGCCATGCCCCGTCTGGGGAGAACGCCAGGTCCCGCACCGGGCCGTTGATCGAGCGGATCAGCTCGGTGACCTCGCCGTTGGAGTCCTCCGTTGCGTCGATGAGCAGGAGGCGGCCGTCGTGCGAGGCCATCGCCAGGCGCTCGCCCTGGGGGTCGGAGACCAGCTCCAGGACGCGGCCCAGTTCGCCGGAGGCGAGGCGCCGGGGCGCGCGGTCGCCCGTCGCGCGCGGCAGGTACGCGATCTCGACGGCGTCCTCGCCCTCCGCGTCCGTGACGTACGCGACCTGGCCGACCTTGCCGAGCATCTCCGGGAGCCGGACCCGTACGCCCGGAGTGTCGGTGATCGTGCGGGCCGGGCCGTCGCGGTGGGTCAGCCAGTAGAGACTTCCTCGTACGATCACGGCGCTCGCGCGGCCCGTCTCGTCGACGGAGATGCCGTCGACGTGCTGGGCGGCGGGCACCTGATACCGGCGGCGGCCCGCGCGGGGGCCGCTCAGGCGTACGTCGAGCTTGCGCGGCTTCGAGTCGGCGGTCAGGTCGTCGACGATCCACAGGTCGCCCGCGCACTGGTAGACGACGCGTGTGCCGTCGCTCGCGGCGTGCCGGGCGTAGAAGGCGTCGTGGTCGGTGTGGCGGCGCAGGTCGGAGCCGTCGTGGGCGCAGGAGTAGAGGTTGCCGACGCCCTCGTGGTCGGAGAGGAAGGCGATACGGCCGCCGACGAACAGGGGGGCTTCGAGGTGGCCGTCCACGTGCGCGAGGAGCCGGTCGCCGTGCAGCCAGAGGCGGCCCATGGCGCCACCCCGGTAGCGCTTCCAGGCGGCCGGTTCGTGCGGCGGGGTGCCGGTGAGGAGCAGGGTCTTGCGCTCGCCGTCGAGGTCGGCGACCTGGATGTCGGAGACCGGGCCCCAGGGGAGCTTGCGGCCGGGGTCGCCGTCGGGGGTCACCTTGTAGGCCCAGGTGAAGTAGGAGAAGGGCTCGCCGTGCGAGGCGACGGCGAGGATGTCGCCGTCCGGGGTCCAGCCGCACACCCGGGTGTCAGCGCTGCCCCAGTACGTCAGCTGCCGTCCGGCGCCACCGTCCACCGGCACGACATGGATCTCCGGGACCAGGCTGCGCCAGCTCGTGTACGCGATATGGCGGCCGTCGGGCGAGAAGCGGGGGTGGCCGGCCTTGGTGCGGTCGACGGTGAGCCGCCAGGCTCGGCCCGGTCCGTCGAGGGGGGCCAGCCACAGGTCGTCCTCGGTCACGAAGCACAGCAGGTCGCCGCTGAGGTGCGGCAGGCGCAGATAGCTCACCTCCCCATGCTTTTCCCGTCGATGGGGCCGGGCAACTTATGCGGTACGTACACACGTGACCCAGCACACGTACGAAACGGTTTCGTTTCGCGGGAGCTTGCGCTACATTCATGACGTACGAAACAGTGTCGTTCCAAGTCGGCAGTTCCCTCCGGCGAGGAGAAGGAGAAGGTGAGTGGGATGGCTGAGGCCGCAACGGTGCGTCGCAGTCGGATCACGCCCGAGCGCGAGGCCGAGCTGTACGAGGCCGTGCTCGACCTGCTCCGCGAAGTCGGCTACGACGCCCTCACCATGGACGCCGTGGCCGCCCGCACCCGTTCCAGCAAGGCCACCCTCTACCGCCAGTGGGGCGGCAAGCCCGAGCTGGTCGTGAAGGCCGTGCGGCACAGCAAGCCCGGTCCGTTCGAAGGCGTCGACACCGGCTCGCTCCGGGGCGATCTGCACGCCCACATGGAGCAGACGGACGACTGCGAGATGGAGCAGAACGCCGGGCTCATGCGAGGCCTGGCGATGGCGGTGCACAACAACCCCGACCTCCTGCAGGAGTTCCGGGAAAAGCTCATCGAGCCGGAAATGGCGGAGTTCGGCCGTGTGCTGCAACGCGCCGTCGACCGGGGCGAGATCCGGGCGGACAACCCGGCGCTGGGCTATGTGATGCACATGATGGTCGGTGCGTTCGTCGCCCGGGGCCTGATCGAGGACCGGCCGCCGACCCGGGACTTCCTCACCTCGTACATCGACGCCGTGGTCCTCCCCGCCCTCGGTATCACCGTGAACCGGTCTGCCGACCGGTAACCCAACCGGTCACTCAACCGGTAATTCCCACAGCAAGCCCCACCCCACCTGACGTAACCGCTCACGTCGTCGGGCCGATCACGCCTGCACCCCAACGGGCCGATCACCCCTGCCCTGTTACACCCACGACCTGACCGGGAGTACGCCCTCGTGGCAACGTTTCTCTACAAACTCGGCCGGCTCGCCTTCAGGCGACGCCACTTCGTCGCCCTGATATGGGTGGCGCTGCTGACGCTCGCGGGTGTGGGCGCGGCCAGCGCACCCGCAGCGGGTTCCTCCTCCTTCTCGATCCCCGGCACCGAGGCCCAGAAGGCCTTCGACCTGCTGGAGGAGCGCTTCCCCGGCATGGCTGCCGACGGCGCGACCGCGCGGGTCGTCTTCCAGGCGCCCGACGGGGAGAAGATGACCGACGCCGCCAACAAGGCGACCGTCGAGAAGACCGTCCAGGACCTGTCCGACGGCTCCGAGGTCACCTCGGTCGCCGACCCGTTCAAGGCGAACGCGGTCAGCAAGGACGGGACGGTCGCGTATGCGGCGGTGTCGTACGACGTCTCCGGCATGGAACTGAAGGACGCCTCCAAGGAGGCGCTGGAGGACGCCGCGCAGGACGCGCGGGACGCCGGGCTGACCGTCGAGATCGGCGGTGACGCGCTCCAGGCGACGCCGGAGACCGGTTCCGGCGAGATCATCGGTATCGCCGTCGCCGCGGTCGTCCTCGTCATCACCCTGGGCTCGCTGGTCGCGGCCGGACTGCCGCTGCTGACGGCGCTCATCGGCGTGGGGATCGGCGTCTCGAGCATCACGGCGCTGGCCAACCCCCTCGATCTCGGTGACACCACCGCCACGCTGGCCATGATGATCGGCCTCGCGGTCGGCATCGACTACGCGCTGTTCATCGTCTCCCGCTACCGGGCCGAACTCGCCGAGGGCCGGGACCGCGAGGAAGCGATCGGCCGGGCGGTCGGCACGGCGGGCTCCGCGGTGGTCTTCGCGGGCCTCACGGTCGTGATCGCGCTGGCCGGACTCGCGGTCGTCAACATCCCGATGCTGACGAAGATGGGCTTCGCGGCGGCCGGCACGGTCGTCATCGCCGTACTGATCGCCCTGACGATGATCCCGGCACTGCTCGGGTACGCGGGCCGCAAGGTGCAGCCGGCGGGGTCGAAGAGCAAGTTCCTCGGCCGCCGGAAGTCCGCGTCCGCGGCGGAGACCAAGCCGAACATGGGCACGCGCTGGGCGAGCTTCGTCGTACGCCGCCCCGTCGCCGTCCTCCTCTTCGGCGTCATCGGCCTCGGAGCCGCCGCGGTTCCGGTCGCCTCGCTGGAGCTGGGCCTTCCCGACGACGGCTCGCAGCCCACGTCCACGACACAGCGACAGGCGTACGACACCCTCTCCGACGGCTTCGGGCCCGGCTTCAACGGGCCGCTGATGATCGCTGGCGACGCGAAGGGCAGCGACGATCCGAAGGCGGTCGCGCAGACCACCATCGATGACATCAAGGGCCTGGACGGCGTCGTGTCCGTCAGCCCGGCGGCGTTCAACAAGGCCGGGGACACCTTCACCATCACGGTGATCCCCGACTCCAAGCCCTCCTCGACACAGACCGAGGACCTCGTCCACTCCATCCGGGACGCGGGCGCGCAGATCAAGTCCGACACGGACGCGGACGTACTGGTCACCGGCACGACCGCGATGAACATCGACTTCTCCCAGAAGATGAACGACGCGCTGGTCCCGTACCTGGCGCTGGTGGTAGGCCTAGCCTTCCTGCTCCTCATCGCGGTCTTCCGCTCGATCCTGGTCCCGCTGAAGGCGGCCCTCGGCTTCCTGCTGAGCGTGCTGGCGGCGCTGGGTGCCGTGGTCGCGGTCTTCCAGTGGGGCTGGCTGTCCGGCCTCCTGGGCGTCGAGGAGACCGGCCCGATCATGTCGATGATGCCGATCTTCATGGTCGGCGTGGTCTTCGGCCTGGCGATGGACTACGAGGTGTTCCTCGTGACCCGGATGCGCGAGGCCTACGTCCACGGCGAGAAGCCGAGCCAGGCGGTCGTCACGGGCTTCAAGCACGGCGCTCGTGTGGTGACCGCCGCCGCGGTGATCATGATGGCGGTCTTCGCCGGCTTCATCGGCTCCAGCGAGTCCATGATCAAGATGATCGGCTTCGGCCTCGCGATCGCGGTCTTCTTCGACGCGTTCGTCGTGCGGATGGCGATCGTCCCGGCGGTACTGGCACTGCTCGGCCACAAGGCCTGGTGGCTGCCGAAGTGGCTGGACCGCGCGCTGCCCAACGTGGACGTCGAGGGCGAGGGCCTGAGGACCGCGGAGGACCGCAGCAACGCGGATCCGGACGAGGAACGGGAGCTGGTACGCGTCTGACGTCGTACAGCTTCTGACAGGACCGGCCGGTGAGGGCTCCGTGGGGACGGCGGCCTTCACCGGCCTTCTGCTGTAGTGCCGCGCTCCTCTGCCGTGCTGCGCCCGAGATAGGTGACCGGCCCCGGATCGGGCACCGCGATCTCATGGAAACCGAGACGACGGTAAAAGGCTCGCGCGGGCGTGTTGGCGGTCAGCATCGACAGATGCACGGCCGGCACACCCCTCCCGTGCAGCGCCCGCAGGAACGTCCGCATCAACTCACGTCCGTAGCCGCGCCCTTGCCACTCCGGCAGCAGGTCGATGTGGAGATGGGCGGGGTAGTCGACGACCTCGGGCAGCAGCATCCGCTCGGGCCGACGCAGCAGCGAGACGATCTCCTCATCGGGCGTGCGCGGCGGACCGCCGGGCTCCGGATACCGGTCCGCCACCCTCGGCAGCCACTTCGCCCGGAAGTCCTCGACGAAGCGAGGGGTGTCCGCCGTCCCCAGGATGTAACCGACGGCCCGCCCGCGCCCGTCGTCCAGCACGAACGCCAGCTCCGGTTCCAGATGGACGTAAGGCTGCGCGAAGATCACCGGAAAGACGCCGGGGTCGGCGTAGTGGGGCCGGGCATCCTGACCGACGTGGGCGGTGCGAACACAGATGTCGTCGAGGCGATCGCGATCGGCGGGGCGATAGAGACGTACGGCGGCGGATGGGACGTCACGAATCCCTGCGGGCATCGAGGCCATCACCGCATGCTGCCCGCCCGACACCGCCCCCGCAATGCAGTTCTCGTGACGCACGTCAGGCGCTGGCAAGGGGCCGGACGTATGTTGGCCGTATGGACCCTGCAAGCGGAAAGCACGGCATCGGCTCGGACACAGGGCAGCTAAGGATCAAGACCAGCCGCACCGGGCTGGGCCGCAAGGCCGGCCATGACCTGACGATCGAGGTCACCCGGTGGTCCGGGGACGTCACCGTCGATGTCGCCGATCCGGGCCGGTCGTCCGTGGTCGCCTCGATCGAGGTCGACTCCCTGGAGGTCCGGGAGGGAGTCGGAGGCCTGAAGCCGCTCACGGACGACGACCGGGCGGACATCAAGCGAACGATCCGAGAGAAGATCCTCCATTCCGCGGAGCACCCGCGCATCACCTTCACATCGACCGAGATCGCCGGCACCCCGCACGCCTTCACCGTGACCGGAGACCTCACGATCATGGGCACGACCCATCCGATCACCCTCGAGGCGGGCCTGGACGCCGAGGGAGGTGTGCACGGCACCGCCACCGTCGTACAGAGCACCTGGGGCATCAAGCCGTACAAGGCCTTCGCCGGCGCCCTCCGACTCGCCGACGAGGTCCGCATCGAGTTCGACCTCGCCGCACTGACCGAGACGGCGGCACTGGGGTAGCCCTTCCCGGCACTCCCCGGCCCGCCGGAAAGCACCAATTGGAACGTTTGGGCCACGAGTGAGCCAGGACCCCTCGGGTCGGCAGCACAGAGGCTGGCCCAAATCTGCCAATTACCGGCTCAGGCAGGACCGGCGAGGCCCATATGACTCGCGAGGTACGACCGCGCCCCACCCTCCGGCCGCAAGCCGCTAAACCCGCCGGGCGCGCCGCCACTCGGCTGACGCGTCCCGCACCCCCCACGCACCGCAAGCCGCTAAGCCACCCGGCGTGCTGGCGAGGCGCGACCGCGCCCCCGACCCCGGCCCGCATCCCAGCCCACCCGACCGAGAACATGAGTCGGCCACCCACCCCTCCGGGCCGCCCGCTCGCTTCTCACCCGTGCTGGAGTGAGCCGAGTCAAGGGTGGCCGGAGGCCATCGGCGGAGCCGACGCGTAGCGCAGCGGAGCGCCCTTTACTCGGCTCGCGGAAGCACGACACTGCCAAAGAAGCGGGCGGCCCCGACGGTCACCGGAATTCGCCCTCGCCAGATTCCGGCCGCCGCCCTCGCGTGCTGATCAACGGATAGGAGTTGATCACAAACTCCGGGTTCTTCAACAACGCGTAGAACCGCCGCAGTTCCCCCTCCGTAACCCCATCCCCCCGAAGCCCCACCTCCGCCTGTTCCATATTCACGCGATGCAGGTCGATCCCCGTGCCGCCGCCCGCCCAGGACTCCGCGTACGTCGTCGCCGTGACGTCCGTGAGCCCCGCCCGTGTCATCGCCGAAGGCACCCGGCGCCCCCACGCCACATCGGCGCCCGCCTTCTCCAACTGGGCCAGCAGCGCGGCCTGGACGTGGGTGAACAGGGCGATGGAATCGTCATCCGGGGTCGCGAGGACGGGGATCCAGGTGCAGTCGAACTCCTCCAGCAGGAGCCATCCGCCCGGCCGCAGGGCTGCCGCCAGCCGCTCCAGTACGGCGATCCGCTCCGGCAGGTGCAACAGGACCAGCCGGGCGTGGATCACGTCGTAGTCGCCGCCCGGCAACGGGTCGTTGACGATGTCATGGCGCAGCAGGCGTACCTGCGGCGGCCGGGGTCGCGACTCGGCCCAGCGGGGGTCGAGGTCGGTCACCGTGACCTCCCCCTCCGGACCGACCCGTTCACCCATCCACGCCCCCAACGATCCGCTGCCCCCGCCGACTTCCAGGCAACGGAAACCGGGGGCCAGGCCGGTCAGTTCCAACTGGCGGCGGGAGACGGGGTCGTAGCACGACTCCAGGGTCGAGAAGCGGTCGGGTGTGCGGGCGTCGGTGTTGTCGAACAGGTAGCGGGACATGGGGTTTCTCCCTCTGCGGGATCTGCGAGCTCTGCGCGGGGCGCGGTGACACCGATGAAAACGAACGCGAAGGGCAACGGTGTTGTGAGTTAGCGTGCCGTTCATGACGACCCCCGCCACCTCCGCCACCGAAGACTCCGGAGCCCACCCACGATTCGCCGAGGCACTCCAACAGCTGGGGCTCGGTGAACTCCAGGGCCGCATCCGCCGCTTCCCGGACGCCACCCGCACCGCCGCCGAGGCGGCCGCCGCCATCGGGTGTGAGCTGAGCCAGATCTGCAAGTCGCTGATCTTCGCGGCGGACGGCGTACCGGTACTGGTGCTGATGGACGGGGCCTCACGGGTCGACGTGGAGCTGGTGCGGCGGGAACTCGGAGCCGAGAAGGTGACGCGCGCGAAGGCGGACGTCGTACGCGAGACGACCGGGTACGCGATCGGAGGCGTGCCACCCTTCGGACACCGCACGAAGACCCGGGTACTCGCCGACCGTTCCCTGCTCGACCACGACCTCGTGTGGGCCGCCGCCGGAACTCCGTACACCGTCTTCCCCATGGAGCCCAAGAAGCTGATCACCCACGCCGGCGCGAATCTCGTGGACGTACGCGAGCAGGACACCCACGACCAGGGCGCACCCGAGCCCACCCCGTGACCCCCCTGGTCACCGCCGCCGTCCTCCTCGCAGCCGTAACCCACGCCGGCTGGAACGCCATCGCCCATCGCATCACCGACAAGCTCGTCGGCTTCACGTTGATCGCGGGCGGCGGTGTGGCGATCGGCCTGACAATGATCCCGTTCGTGGCGATACCGGCGGCGGGCGCATGGCCGTACCTCCTCCTCTCCGCCGCCATTCACATCGCGTACTACGCGCTGCTGATGAAGTCCTTCCGCCTGGGCGACTTCGGCCAGGCCTACCCCATCGCCCGCGGTAGCGCGCCCCTCCTCGTCACCGTGCTCGCCGCCGTCTTCGCCCATGAGGTGCCGGACGCGTGGGCAGCCGCCGGCATCGCCCTGTCCTGCGCCGGCCTCACCGGCGTCGCCCTGTGGGGGCTGCGCGGCCGGCGCCCCGACTGGGCGGCGATCGGCGCGGCCCTGGCGACCGGGCTGACCATCGCCGTCTACACAGTGGTCGACGGGCTCGGGGTGCGGGCCTCCGGATCCTCGCTCGGCTACATCGCCTGGCTCATGGTGATACAGGGAACGATCATCCCCGCGTACGCCATCCGCCGCTGGCGACGTCAGACCATCACCCTGCTCCGCCCGTCCGCCGCCCTCGGCCTCCTCGGCGCCGCACTGTCCGTATCGGCGTACGCCCTGGTCCTGTGGGCACAGACCAGGGCCGCCCTTGCACCGATCGCCGCCCTACGGGAATCGTCAGTCAAGCCGCGCTCATGCAGTAATACGTCGCTGATCAAAGGGGCTGGATGAGGCATCCCGTACACCCAGGAGTCGTCCCGCACCCATGAGTCCTCGGTACGGTCTGCGGCAGCATCGAGACGGAGATCGTTCTCTCAGGAGGGGGCGACTTCTACGCGGCTGAGTGCTACCACCAGCAGCACCTCTCGAACATCGAGAACTCGAATCGGTACTGCGGGCTGGGCGGGACGGGCGTCAAGCTAGGTGACCCCTTCAGGACGAACTGGGGCGCCTCGTGCCCGACGTGCATCGTTCCGGCTCCGGACGCGAGCTACTTGGGCGCGAGCCTCGAAGAGCAGGGCCCCCACGTCGTGCCTTACCGGGCAGGTCCACAAGCGCCCGACGCGCCGGAAGCTTACGGGGCCTGATCACTCGCGTCTCAACAGACCCAGTCCAAAGCTGCGGAACTAGTCTCATACGGTCAAGTTAAGGCACTTGGGGCCATCGACGTTCTGGATTATGAACTGGCTATGCCGACTCTGAGACGGGTCGTAGGAGATTTCACCACTTTCATTAGCCCGAACAATAATCGTGCCTGCGCACGACTCTCCCTTAGCCCTACCCGCCGACGGCCAACTCGGCGACAAATGCGCAGAATTTCCACTGACAGAGTCACGAGAATGACAGTGTTTACTGATCTGGGTACACGCAACATGTGCCGTGGGAGCCGCATCTCTGACACCAGCCAGCACCTCAGGCAGAGGATTCTTGTACTTGTGCCGTCCGAGAGAGAATACCACCAGTTGAGGCTTCACCTGTTCACAGACTTTTCTCGCGAATTCTCGGTCATCGCCCCCCTTTGCCGAACCGCCGTGATGTGGAAATACGAGGACTGGCGCCTCCATATCCACGCCACGACTCACGATGGCGTCGAATCCCTTATCGTCAATATCCGCAGCGAGTAAGACAGCAGGCCTACCCCCAAGGCTCACCCTTAGGACAGCTGACATTCGATTACTCGGAACCTCGCCGCGCTTATGCTTTCGCGAGGTCTGACCAATCCCAGCCAGACGCATGTCGGGGTGGAGCACCTCGATTGCTACCCGCTCGAAATTTAGATCCTCGCGAGCACCCACATTTAGGTTACTTCTATAGTGCGTCCTACGCTCATCCTCCCGCAACGCGGCCTGCTCCACAAGATCAAGGTAGGTATCAGTATCTTGAATAGCGCTGGGATTACACCAGAAATTCGCAATGGAGACGTCTGGATCTGCCAGAAGGCGTGCAGCACCACCGATGTGATCCTCATCCGGATGGGATAAAAGGAGATGCTCGATCCTGTGACACTTGTTATCCGTAAGTGCGCTGATCACAGGCTTGCCGCGCGGTATATCAACGATTGCACTTCTAAGACCATCTCGGATGATGGCACAATTTCCGTGGCCCACATCAACGATGACTACTTCAAGTGGCTTCGTCGTGCCACCTGTGACCGTGCCAGCCGATATCATCCTGTAGGAACCCCCGGCCCCATTCTAAAGTCGCGAAAGTACAACTCGCCCGCTGTAGGGGCATAGATATTCACTTCGGCGCTGAGTCGTTTACCCACGAGGTGGTCGATCGGTGTATCCAGGTACTCCGTAATCATCGACGCCGGCACGTCAATAGTAGTGCGTGGTTGCCAGGCCGTGACTACACACTCCGCGACTACCTCTTCGGGCCCGTACCGACAATCCTGCACACGCACGATGACGCGGTAAGGCTTGCGTGACTCGATGTATACTCCCCGGCATTCTTCCTCTGCGAGAGAAAAAGCCTGCGCCAGCCGTTCTGGATCGCTATCCGCCCCTCGACTCAACAGCATGGGGATTTCAGACCGCCATCGCCGGATGCTCGAATTCTCGTCACTATTGGCATAACTAGTGAGAAGAACTGCCGGAATCTTCCTGCGATTGCTCTTGGCGACCACTTCGGCACCATAATAGGATACGTTGCCTCCACGCCCTAAGCGGTGATCGCAAAGCACGGCAACTGCTTTGTCTTCAATTTCCGCAAAGAGCTCGTCTAACGACGTCGGGATGCGAGAAACAGGAACAGGAGTGAAATCGGCTTCCTCGACGATCCATCCTGTCGTGCGCCTGTTTACCTCTTCATCCTCAATGATCGCGATGGGATCGCCAGGCCGGAGCGGACGATCCAGCACGTTCACTATGGTTTTCTCCTACATTCCTAAGTGGCAGTAAAACGAAATTTACCGGGCTTCAGGATAGCGACGTGACGCGCGGAAGCTCGACGTTGAATTCTGCACCGCCCATTTCCCCTACAGGCTTGGCGAAGACTTCGCCCTTTAGATCTCTTGTGGCATCCCTAACTATCGTTAGACCGAGACCTGTCCCATCCTCGCGCGTGGTAGTTCCTGGCAGCCAGATATCATCAATTGAAAGCTTTGATGTATCAATGCCCGGGCCATTGTCCATCACGGTGACAAAGACCGAATCTGGACTGAGGTCGGTTTTGATTACAATCAGCCTTTCTGATGTGCCCCCGGCATGTGGCTGCGTGAAGATGTACGTAGCGTTGGCAAGCAAGTTGGCCAGGATGGCTTCGATTGCTGCGACAGTTGCCTTTACGGGAGCTCCGCCTTCAGCCAATTGCAGCTCAACAGCAATATTCGCACCATCAAGATGCGGGCCGAAGAGTGCGACAATGTCGGCAGCAACCTCGTTGACATCAACGACCTTGGGTCGCCGCTTTCTGCGCTGCAACAGGCGCAATGGAATGTCAGCATAGGTTCGTAGGGAGTCCGCGGCTCGCCGGACTGTTTCTACAGGCTCAGAAAGATTCTTCGCATAGTCATCCTTCAAAAGCCGTGCCGCACGTCGAGCGATGACGCTGGAAGCCTGATCGATCAAGTCCACGGGTTGCTTCGTCTCATGCGCAAAAACAGCGGTTGTGGTTCCAACCGTGCTGAGCGTTCGGTAGAGGAGAAGATCGTCCTCGACAGCTCGAACTTTCTCATCAAAAGCAGACCGCAAGAAGTTCGTAGCTTCCAATACCTCTCTGCGCTGTTGCGGAGGAAGCTTATTGACAGTGTCTTGAAGTCTGTTAATGGCGTTCTCGACTTTGTCTCCGGCCTTTTGTTGCTTCTCTCCCTTTTCCTTTTCGCGGCGCCGCAAGAGTTCTTTCGCGGCCCAGTCCAAGACGTTGCGCCCAAAACGCGCTAGTTCAACAAACTCAGGTGTTTCGAGAAAACCTGTCCGGTCAGTCTTGGGGGTAAGACGTTGCTCCTCGTCTATGACGCTGACGCGCCCCACGGAAGTATTCGTGCCAGGACGCAACTCGGGACTGCGTACCCTACGCAGGTTCATGTCCAGCCAGTCATGTCCCTCATCACCGTAAGGGTGCACTCGCAGATTTCGATGATAGAGGTGCACGCCTCCGACAGACCGGAGCCAGTTCCTAACCTCTGACACCTTATGCCTCGACCCGCGTATAGCGAATGCATTGGCGCTCAGATTAAATGTCCACAGCTCGAACTGAGCAGCTGGCGTGAAGTAGGCAAGGGGAGAATCCCCGCGCTCTGATCCTGCAGAGCTCACCGCACTATGTCCGCCACTGGCGATCTTCTCGCCATGCCAGTCATAAAGGGTGGCGGAGGCGCGACCATCATCATTCAGTTCAGCGACAATTCGATATTCTGCTTCTTCAAAGAATGACTGATGAACGAGACTGGCGAGCTTTTGAAACTCAGGAGCATTCAAGTCAACTCGGAAGTCAGCTGGCCCGGGGAAGGGGCCGGTCAGCAAGACCAGAGCTCTTGCCAATCGTTCAACGTCTTTTGGCTTGAATGCCGTGGTGAGATCGTCGATCTCAATCCTTGTGCCCGGCTCTGCTTCCGTTGGCATTGTCGTTATAGTGAGTTGCACGTCCTCGACTGCTGCCACAGCATCAAAGCTACGCCAGTCGATTTTCAGCACGTGTTGCACACCTGGAGTAACGCGCGGGCGCGTCGTGAGCGTCACATAGCGACCAAGCCTCAGAGCAGCTAGGCGACCAAGACCTTTTTCCCCAACCTTTCGACGTCCGTTACTCGTGAGCGTCGATTCCGCTTTCGATGATTTCCCGAGAAGTAACCATCCACTGACAATGTCGTCCTCGGTCATTCCGTCACCGGTATCCGTGACGACAATCCGACCGCCACGAGTTTCAACGGAGTGCATTTCCACGGAGCAAGTTGGCGCATCTGCATCGTAAGCATTGCGCACCAGCTCGATAACACCCAAGTCGGGGTGTGGAACGAGTTCCTCGCCTAAGCGGCGCAAGATTTCTGGAGAGAACCTCAGGCTTGCCATAGATGCCACGAAACATCCTCACCGCGCGCGCCGACACGTCCTGCCAGGAAGAGCAGTAGCGGAGATAGTACCCTTACGGCCTTCCGCTCAACAGGCCTTCCCCAGTCAGGAGTTGGAACGTGGACAGCCCGTCAGGCAGTGCGGCGTACCTAGAGCACACAGCCCACATCGATGGGGTACTTGGAAGCCTCCATACCAGCGGTGAGCTGGCACGTACGCAGGTTGACAGGCTACTTGACGGCCACTCAGCGGCGGAGCTCAGGCGCTTGGTGCCCCTGAGCTACCGCCGGCAGGTGGGTGCCTTTTTCACGCCAAGCAACCTTAGGGCAAAGGTTGCTGAGGTGCTGAGGGCCATCCCGGCCGACTCCATCCTTGATCCAACCTGCGGCGCGGGTGACCTGTTGCTGGCGGCTACTGAAGACATGCCCATCGGTTCAACGCTTCTTGAAACGCTCGCAACCTGGGACGCAAAAATTTACGGATGGGACTTGCATGCAGAGTTCGTCGAAACTGCTCGTCGCCGAATCTTGCTCTCGGCTCTCAAGCGGCATCACGATGTTAACGGAAAATTCGAGCAATTTTCCAGGCCGTTGGAATACTTGAGTAATATCGAGCAGGGCAATGCGCAAACCCGGGCGCAGGCGCAAGTCGATGCTGTAGTTTTGAACCCACCCTTCACTCGTGTACACGCTTCGAAGGACTGCAGCTGGGCTCAAGGGAAGACATCAAATGCGGCATTTTTTTTACTGGACTCTTTGAGGCACATTAAACCTGCGGGCCACATAGTCGCCATCTTGCCGGATTCGCTGCGCAGCGGTTCGAACTTCACCAAGTGGCGAGCAGTTGTCGAGTCTCAAACCAATGTGACTCATGTTGAGCGCCTCGGAGTCTTTGACCACCACACCGATATTGATGTCTTTTTGCTTGTTGCGCAACTCCGCGGAACTGACCCAGTTCGACGTACTGCTTCCTGGTGGAGTAAGCCGCCAGCCGGTGAGGCGGTAGGGAATCTATTCGAGGTTCGGGTAGGCACCGTGGTCGACAACCGGGACCCCCACGAAGGCCCAAGTATGCCCTTCCTGGTAGCGCGTGACCTTCCCGGCACTGGTCGAATGAGCACTCCCACTCGACGGCGGCAATTTGGTGGGCGCCTTTTCAAGCCTCCCTTTGTAGCAATCAGAAGGACATCCCGTCCTACTGAAGGTTCTACCTTACGCGCTGCGGGAGTGCTCATCACCGGTAACGAAGAAGTGGCTGTCGATAACCACCTTTTGGTGGCAAAGCCACTGAAGGGAGGGATAAAAGCGTGTAACGCACTGATCAGGCTGCTGAACTCCCCGCTAACGAACGATATACTGGACGATCGAATCAGTTGTCGACACCTCACCGTTTCGGCGATTAAAGAGATTCCGTGGAGAGTCACGCAGAAGAATATTTCATGAGCGTTTGTCCGTTTTTGTGAATCCCTCCTGTCGGTGCCTGCGGAAGCTCGCTCCTTGAGGCTTGTCCTCGCTCTGAGGGTCCGCAGGTGGGTACGGTCAATGTCGTGTCTGGCGTGCGTCGGGTTGGTCACCCGTGGGCGTGCGTCGGTTGATCGCGCGCGACTAGGGGAGCTGGTACGGGCATGGCGGTTGACGCTGCTCGATCGGAAGAGGGGTTCACCTCGGCGGGGGCTGCGCGGGTGATGGCCGCCGCGTGCCGGGCTGCGAGGCTCGATGACAGAGGCGCAGAGCTGATCCGTCTCGGGGAGAACGCGCTGTTTCGGCTGGCCTCTGTGCCGGTGATCGTGCGCGTGGCTCGGGGGGAAGAGTGGCTGCCCAAAGCCCGCACCGAGGTGGCCGTGTCGCGGTGGCTGGGAGAGGAAGGGTTCCCGGCATCGCGCATCATCGAAGACCTGGAGCAGCCCTTCTTGATCGATGGCCACCCCGTGACCTTCTGGCATCTGATCGTCGAAGGGGAACGCAAGGCGACGTACGGGGAGCTGGGCGGGGTCCTGCGTGATCTGCACTCGCTGACCCTGCCGGACGGGCTTGCCCTGCCCTCGTTCAACCCTTTCGACAAGCAACAGCTACGGCTCGACCGGGCCGTCATCCCGGACGACGACAAGGTCTTTCTGCGGAAGCGTTGGCGCGAACTGCTGGACAAGTACGAGGAGTTGAGGTTCGAGACGCCCAAGGGGCCGGTGCACGGAGATGCCCACGTGCAGAACCTCATGGTGGATGATCAGGGGCGCGTGATCCTGATCGACTTCGAGGCCTTCTGCTTCGACCACCCTGAGTGGGATCTCATGGTCACGGCTGTCGAGCACCACAGCCTTGGGTGGCAGACCGACGACCAGTACGCCGACTTCGTCGCCGGGTACGGGCGCGACCTGTACGACTGGCACGGCTACGAGACGCTGCGGGGCATCCAAGAGTTCGGCATGACGACGTGGCTCATGCAGAACGTGCAGGAGGATGCGGAGACTGCGGCCGAGTACCGCCGGCGCATCGCTGGTCTGCGGAATGACGATGCGCCTCGGGACTGGCGGCCTTGGTAGTTGCTACTCGTCGTCCTCGTCCAGGCGGGTGAGCGCATCGTGGACCTTCTCGTTGAAGGCGGCCACGGTGGGGTTTGCTGCGTGCACGCTGACCTCGTTCTGGAAGTCGGTGACGTAGCGCTGGAAGCGGTTGGACTGGAGGGAGTCGCCGCCGTCGACTGCGAGGCTTGCGGTGGTGATGGCGGCTTCCAACTCGCCGTTCAGTAGCTGGCTTTGGGCGAGGACCATGCGGCAGAAGCCCAGGGTGCGGGCGTACTTCGGGTCGGTGCTGTCTACGGCGCGCTGGGCCTGGGCGACGGCGTCGCGGCGCATCTTGAGGTCGCGGAAGCAGTGGCAGAGTTCACCCATGAGTTCCGCTTCGTCGAAGTAGCCGAGCCATGCCGGGTCTTCGCCCGTCTCGGCGCGTTCGAAGTGGCGCTCTGCTTCCTTCATGGCGCGGGCTGCCGCGATGCCGTCGCCCGCGTTGGACAGGGCGCGGGCCTCCATGGCCGAGTTCAGCGCCATGGCGCGCGGGGTGGCCCGGCCCTTGGCGCCATAGACGGCAGCGCGGGCCAGCTGGATGGCTTGGGCGTGGTTGCCGAGGTAGTTGGCCTGGTGGCTGAGGTTGCCGAGGATGCGGGCGCCGAACATGCGGTCGTCGATGACCTGGGACAGGCGCAGCGTGGACGTCAGGTAGCGGTGGGCGAGCCGGTGGTTGCCGACGTCGTACGCGGTCCATGCGAGCAACTGGGAGATCTCGGCAGCGGCGCCGTATAACGCGGTGCCCACCTTCTCGCTGAAACTCGCGTCCAGCAGGGGCAGTACTTCGGCGCGGAAGTAGTGGCGAAGTGCCTTGTGGCCGTGGCCTCCGCCGTACTTGAAGTCGAGCTGCATGAACATCCCGGCGGCGTCTCTGATCGCGCGGACGTCGCGCATGCCTACTCGTTGGTGAGCGGGCCTGTCGGCCTGGATGCCGTCCGGGCGCGCGATCATCCATGACAGGACGGCGGAGCTGATGTCCGCGTCTGCCACGATCAGTTGGGCCGACGCGGGGGCGTCGGCGTGCTCCTGGGTGACGCCGTCCAGCAGGGCCAAGAGGTCGGGGACGGTGCTTGGGTAGCCGATCGGCTCGGGCGCTGTTGCCTTGGTGTGGTCGAAGAAGCCGAGATCGCCCGGCGTGATGCGGCGCCCAAGTTTGGCGGCGAGAACGTCCGCCATGAGTGCAGCCGTTTGGGGCCTGATGCCTGCGCCTTCGCGCCAGCGCTTGACGGCGACGTGTGTTGTTCCCAGGTCCATGCCGCGGTGGGCGGCTTCGTCCGTCATGCGTTTCGCGAGGCCCTTGTTCGAGACGCCTGCCTCGTCCATGACGGCGATCAACTGCGCGTTCGGCTCTCGGCTCATGCTCCCCTGCCAACCCGAGAATGACAGCGAGTGTTCATCGTGTCACAGCAGTATCGCGCTGGGGGTTCATTCGCGAACCCCCTTTGTCTTTGCCGGTGTTCACGTGAACCCCCTGGTGAACTCTCCCGACTGGGCTTCCTGCGCCGTTCACTGGTCTGCACAGATCGACGGGCTACAGAGTCCGTCAGTGTTCGGGAGGGAACGCGGTGGAAGCACAGCAGAGCAAACACGCAGCGAACACCCCGACAGTGTGCGCTTCGCGTCGGTCGATCTACGACCCGGCGAACGGGCACTTCCGTTCGCTGACGGTCTATGCCGAGTCGCCGGACTGTGCCAAAGCCGCGCGGGACATGGTCAGTTCCTATCTCCAGACCTGGGGACTGCCGCATGCCGTCGACGCCGCACAGCTCGTCGTGTCGGAACTGGTCGGCAACGTGGTGCATCACGCGGTGCCCGACGACCGTCTGTCACAGCCGGGCGCCGGACGGCGCATCGATGTCACCTTGATGACGTGGCCTGAAGTGCTGGTTCTCGGTGTCACGGATGAGGACTCGACACCCCCTGACCTTCCGCCCGGCGACTTCCCTTCGCCTCAGCTGGCAGGCGGCTTCGTCGAAGCGATGCTGCCGGACAGGGGACGCGGGCTGTTCATCGCCCAGCGGTTGGCGGAATCAGTGTGGTGGTCGCCCGGGACGAGAGGCGGCAAGACCGTGTGGTGCCGCTTCGATCTTGATCAGTTGAGGGCCGAGTACTTGGCCTGACAGGCGCCGGGCCGCCGCAATGTCGTTGCTCTGCTCCCTCGCGATCGGGAGCGGGCGGCGGCCCGGTCACAGGTCGGAGTCTGACCACTCCGGCCGAAGGGGCGCGGCTCCTCGGACGTCCCCGGGGGCTCCCCTCCCGAGTGAGGGGCCGCGCTTCACATCCCAAAAGAGGCCGGGCCACCCACTGCCCTGGTAAGCGAAGGGTGGCCCGGCTGGGAACACGGCGGTTCCCGGTGCCTGATGGTACCGGGGCCGTCGTGCTGCGTTTCTGCCCCGGTGCAAGGAAATTGATGATCCGTTACCTAGATCGAGGCAGAGGTGGACAAGGTGACTGGCTCCGGTGAGGACTGGCTGAGCGACGGGCTCGACGTGACAGGCGCGGACTCGTGTCTCTGGGTGTCTGGCGTCGACTACATCGCGGGTTGGCGCGAGGCGCGTGAGGCTGCCGATCGGTTTAACCGGGCGCTCCTGGGCTCGGGCTTCGAGCTGTCCGCTGTACGCGCTGTCGCCTCGACGAACGAGGACGGCCGCGGGGTCGTCCGGCTGACGGGATGGCCGGATGACGTGGACCGGCTCTCTCAGCTTCTGGAGACACTCGCGGACGGCAACGGCGGTGCGCGATGAGTCGCCTTTTCGCTGGTGAGCGGTGCACGTGGGCACGTCGCCGGCCGCAGAGACTTTGGGCGGTAGCTGCCATGGGGCGAGTGAACAGGGGGCCTTACGCTCGCCAGCGGATCGGGCAGTCCTTGGAGCTGCCCGCAATAGCCCGATCGGCCCCCTGTTCTTCGAGGCTCGCCCCATGGGAGCTGCCTAAAGTCTCGGAGGCCGTCGACCCCCAGCCCACCGCGCCCCGGCCTGCGACGGCCGGTCGACGCTTCGACTCCTCCGGCGTGCTGCGGTGTGGGGCGCTGGCCGACCGGACGGGACCGGCGGCCACGCCGCACGCCCGGCCGGGGCGGCCGGGCGACCCGGCGCGCCGCAGGCGCGCCCTTGAGGAAGTGAAGGCGGTTTCGACCGATGGCCGTTGGCGCTCAGGCTCGGGTGCGTCGTGCGGGCTGCTTGTCGGCGGTGATCCGGTAGGCGAGTTCGGCACGGTCCGCGCCGACGCGCAGCTCTTCGAGGATCAGGGGGCGGTCGTCGGTTCCGTGCGCGATGCGGGCCAGGTGCAGGATCGGGGTCGCGTCCGGGAGGCGGAGCGTGGTGCGCTCGTCCGGCAACGGCATGCGGGCGCGGACCGTCTCGGACCACCACAGCTTGTGGCCGTCCTGGCTGAGCAGCGAGTAGATCGCTGCGGGGCGCTTGCACGGTTCGTCGGCCAGCGGGGGGATGCCCTCGGATACTTCGAAGGGGATCAGGGTGCGGTGCATCGCGCGGGTGCCCGTGGCGGCATCGACAAGGAGTCGGTCACAGCCGAACAGGGCCTCTTCTTCGCCGAGTTCGAGCAGTCGGCCGGTCGCCTTGGTGGTGTGCGTGCGGTAGGTGCTCGGTTCCTCGGCCTCGTCCCAGACGTCGCCGTCGGGCATGGCGAACCGGCCGTCCGATGCGCGGCTGATACAGCGGTCCAGGGTCAGGGAGGGCTGTCCGTCGGAGCGGACGAAGCTGCCCTTGCCGTGCCGGACATCGATCAGCCCCTCCGCCCGCAGAGCCGCGATGGCGTTACGGACGGTGGGACGGGAGACGCCGTAGCGGGCCATCAGCTGAGCCTCGGACGGCAGCAGAGAGTCGGGCGCGAACTCGCCCGAGAGGATCGCTTCGCGGATGGCGGCGGCCACCTGCTGGTACAGGGCTCCGGGGCGCTGGATCTCCGACATGGCGGCATCTCCGGGTTGAGGTCGTAGGCACGTCGCACGCGCGACATCACTCGTCAGCATAAGTAGTTGCGGACTCGCCGTACAGAACTTCATAGTCATCACTCGTAAGGACAAGTGACGTCAGCATATGACTGGCGTCCTGACTGGCCAGGGAGGCCAACGAAATGCAGTCCATACCCGTGGACACGGCGCGACTCGGCGTACTGCGGTGCGCCATCGCGCCCGAAGCAAAGCTCACCAACCCCGAGACACAGGAGGTGAAGAGGGACCGGGACGGCAACCCGGTCTACACCGTGGCCGTCACCGTGCGGCAGGACGGGCGGCGTATCTCCGTCATCGAGATCGCCGTCAGCGGTCAGCCGACAGGCATCGAGGAAGGGCAGATCGTCAAGGTCACCGGGCTGACCGCCTTCGCCTGGCAGATGGGCGACCGGCACGGCCTCAGCTTCCGCGCCGACGCCATCACCCCCGTGCAGGGAACTCCCGCACGCGCCAAGGGCGGTGACGCATGACGACCGGACCGATCATCTTCGCGTTCGGGCTCGCAGTGCTGGCGTGGGTGCTCATCGTCGGTGACCTGCTGCGCAGGCACCGTCCTGCCTGGCACTGGTACCTCGCCGGCTACCCGGTCACCGCGTGGCGGGTGCTGTTCACCTGGCGCAAGGTCGCCATGCTCAACGACCTGTCGGTGTCCCGCCGCCCGCCGCGCGGGCTGCTCGGCGACCTGGTCGTCAAGGGCGATCCGGTGCGGCCGGTGGCACCGCGCGCCTCGTTCCCGCGCGCCACTCGCCTGGGCCTGACCGTGACCGTGCGCCTGCACGCCGGGCAGACCCCGTCGACGTACATGAAGGCGGCGGACGCGCTCGCCCACGCGTGGAGGGTCCACGCCGTGCGGGTCACCTCGCCCGAACGTGGCCTCGTGCTGCTGACGGCCACGGGCAGTGATCCGCTTGAGCGGCCCGGCTTAGCCACGGCTCCCACCGAGCTGCTGTCGGCGCTCATCGGCGCACTGGAGACCGGGGGCGCCTGGGTGATCAACCTGCGGCTGGTGCCGCACTGGCTCATCGCCGGGGCCACCCGCTCGGGCAAGTCCACCCTGCTGGCCCGGCTGATCACCCAGCTTGCGCCGCAACCGGTCGCCTTGGTCGGCGTTGACTGCAAGGGCGGCATGGAACTGGGCCTGTTCGCCGGGCGGTTGAGCGCGCTGGCGACCTGCCGACGAGAAGCGGTCGCCGTCCTGTCGGCGCTCGTCGTCGACATGCAGGACCGGATGAGTGCGTGTCGCTCGGCGGGGGTCCGCTCGATCTGGGAGCTGCCGGACAAGCTGCGGCCGATACCCGTCGTCGTGATCATCGACGAGATCGCGGAACTGTACCTGTCCGACGGCACGCGGGAGAGCAAAGCAGAGGCAGAGCAGTGCTCCACACTGCTGCTTCGTCTCGCCCAACTCGGGGCCGCGCTCGGGCTGCACCTGGTCGTCGCCGGACAGCGGGTCGGCTCGGACCTCGGGCCCGGCGTCACCGCCCTGCGCGCTCAGTTGGGCGGTCGGATCTGCCATCGGGTCAACGATCCCGGTACGGCCGAGATGACCTTGGGCGACCTGAACAAGGACGCCGTGGCTGTCGCCCAGTCGATCACAGCAGAGGAACGGGGCGTGGCTGTCTGCACCGGTCCGGACGGCGGCTGGAGCCGTGCCCGTTCCCATCTGACGCCGACGGATGAGGCCGTGGCCACCGCCCGTAAGTACTCCGGCATGACTCCGCAACTGCCCGCCGTGGACCGTGCCCTTGCGGCACTGGAAGGAGACGACAAGTGATCAGCGAAGGTACGGCGTTCACGTTCGCGGTGATCTTCGGGATCATCACCGTTCTCCTCGTCCGCTCCCGCGATGTGCGCGCCTGGGAAGCGGTCTGCGTCGGCCTCTTCGGCGTCTACCTCGGCCATACCCCCGTGGTCTTCACCGTCCACGGGCTCGTGACCTGGGTCATCAGCGGCTTCTCCCACACCTGAGCAGAAGGGACCGAACCATGCCCATGCCTCGCGTGAGGTGCCCCCACTGCAAGGGCGACGGAGCCCGTAGGACGTGGACCGGACGGCTGCGGCGCTGCCGCGTCTGCCGGGGCACCGGAACCATCCGCTGACCTTCACCCCGCCCCGACCACGCAAAGGAGCGATCCCCATGACCGACACCGCGCCACCACCCATCCACCGTGCCGCTGCGGCGGCCCACCCCGGAAGGTCACCACCATCACCCCGGAGTTCACTCCGGCTGACAGGCGCGCCGCCCTCGACCGCGCGGCGCGCCTGCGTCAGCTCTCCGAAACAGACCGCGACGCCCTCCGCATCGCCCAAGACCCGAAGTTCCCCCGCTGGCTGGAGCAGATCGCCGCAACCGGCGGCTGCGCCCACCCCGTCCACCTGTCCGGCTCGACCACCACCCTGGACGGCACAACCGGCGAGATCATCCGTCACTACGACACCCGCGACGAACCGGGCGAACGCCTCTCCGTCCGCTGCCGCAACCGACGCGCAACCATCTGCCCTGCCTGCTCCCGCCTCCACGCCGGAGACACCTTCCACCTGGTGCGTGCGGGCCTGACCGGCGGCAAGAACGTCCCCACCACCGTCCGCCAACGTCCCCGGCTGTTCGTCACGCTGACCGCGCCGTCCTTCGGGCCGGTCCACAGTGCTGGGGACCGCTGCCGCCCCCGGCGGGATGGCGATACATGCGAACACGGCTGTCCCCTCGGCTGCGGCGCCATCCACGCCCCGGACGCGCCCGTCATCGGCCAACCCCTCTGCGCCGACTGCTACGACTACCCGGCCCATGCGCTCTGGCACGCACACGCAGGCAAGCTGTGGGACCGGTTCGTCATCGGCTTCCGGCGCCAACTCGCCACCTCCGCAGGCCTCGTACAGTCCCGCTTCGGCCAGCACGCGCGGCTGTCCTTCGCCCGCGTCGCCGAATACCAGAGGCGCGCCGCCGTCCACGTGCACGCAGTGATCCGCCTCGACGGTCCCGCAGGGCCAGACGACGACCCCCCGGCCTGGGGCACCGTCGAGCGCCTGGCCGACGCTGCCCGCGCGTCCGCCCGGCGGGTCTTGGTCCACACGACCTACAGCCCGGCCGTCGGTGAACTCGCCCTCCGCTGGGGCACCCAGCTCGACGCCCGCCCCCTGCGCACTGGCGGTGACGGACCGGACGACGATGCGGTGGCTGCGTACGTGGCCAAGTACGTCACCAAAGGCGCCAGCGAGACCGGCGCCGGCACCGACTACCGGCTCACGACCTGGCACGACATCGACGCCGCGCCCGTGAGCGAACACGTGCGCAACCTCATGCGTACCTGCTGGCGTCTCGGCGGTCTGCCGGAGTACGAACCGCTGAACCTGCGCACCTGGACCCACACACTCGGCTACCGGGGCCACATCCTCACCAAATCGCGTGCCTACTCGACGACATACGCAGCACTCCGCGCCGAACGCGCCCACCACCTCGGCCACGCCGACACCCCCGACACGGTCACCGATCGGCACTGGCGCTACGTCGGCTCCGGCCACACCCCCGGCGCCGCCCTCATCGCGGCGGGAATCGCCGAAGACCTCGCCACGAACCGCGAGACCGCCCGCGCAGAACGTGAGGCGCCCCGGTGACGAGACGCCACAGCGAGCAGTGGACTCGGGCCGTCGAGCGGCAAGCGGCCAAGTTCCCCACGCGGATAGGGCCGAAGAGCGCTGCGCGACTCGCGCGGCTCCTCGGCCCGGATCGGAAGGGGTAGGCATCTTCCTCATCCTCAACGCCCTTGTTGCCAAGCCGTATTGGACAAGAAGCGCAACTGAGTTCTACCTTGGCTTGCATTAGCCCACACGAGTGAAGATCGGTAACACTCTTGACGAGGGGAGCGCTGTGAGCAAGCTAGCTTGTTGCGCCAGGCCCATCCCGCTCTGTGCCCCTTTGCGCATAGTCATATCCCTGTGAAGGACGGGCTCCGGTAGCGGAGTCTCGGGGCGGCTTGATCGTCGGCCATTGGCTGACAGCCGCCGGGGTGGAGAGTGAGTCTCCATGGTCACCGTGGGCTGGGTTTCGGCGATCACCGTCCTCGTAGGTGGTGCCTTTCTGGTCCTCCGGTACGTCTGCGGTCAGTTGGTCAGTCTCAGCACGGACCTGATCCGCGTCATTCGTGCATTCCGCAAGGTTCGTGAGGAACTGAAGAACAAGGCCGATAGGCCACCAACTAAGCCAGGCTCGCAGCGAGGTGACGAGACCGAGGCTGTCTAACCCGGGAGGCCCTCACCATCACGGTGAGGGCCTCCCTCTTGAACGCTTGGGTGACTAGCGGCTACGGGGAGCCGATTAGTCCAGCGGGTTCGGCTTGATGTCCACCCGATCAGTGTCGAACCCCCTGCCCAACCTCGTCGGCGGACGGACGACCACCGCGGCGAACAGGAACCGATAGATCGCGTTCATGCGCGCGTAGTCCTCCTCCTTCTCCAGCCTCTTCCAGTTGGCCTCGGCGTCCGGTCCGGCGATCCCGTCCAGGACGGCGATCGGACGTTTGATGGTCTTCCGCTGCCGCTCCTTCATCCGTTTGAGGATGGGCGCACGCATGGATTGGAAGTCGGCTGTCGTGAAGTCGTCATCGTTGAGCCAGAGCTGTTTCAGCTCCTCCAGCTTCGCCCGGTCCTTGTCATCCGCGAGTACGTCGACCTCGGGACGCGTGGTCGTGGCGGGCTCGTAGCCCGAGGTGTCCAGCTTGGTCAGCACCTTGATCGCCACGTCCCGAACGAATGCCTCCAGCGGTTCGGCCGAGACGGAACGGTTGCACTTCTGCTGGTCGGTGTTGTCGGCGCGGGTGCACCGGTAGTAGGCGTACCGGACGCTGTTCGATCCGCTCATGCGCGCTCCGCACGCGCAGGTGACGACCCCGCGCAGGAGGTAGTTCCGGATCGGCCGATTCTTCGTGTCCTGGTGCTGCTGGGCGCGGTATTCCTTGAGCCGCTGTACCTCGTCCCACTGTCCACGGTCGATGATGGCGGGCCAAGTCCCTACGGCCACTTCTTCGCCCAGGTGGAAGCGCAACCCGGCCACGAAGTGGGATGAGAGTAGATGGCGAACGTTTTCGGGGTTCCACGCCTTGCCCTTCGACGTGGGGATGCCGCGCGCTGCAAGGTCCTGCGCTATTCGGTTCGGTGACTCTCCGTCCAAGTAGCGGCGGTAGACCTCGCGGACGATCTCCGCTTCCTCTTCGACGATCGCGCGGCCGTCGCGGGTGTAGCCGTACGGACGGTTGCCCACGTGCGGTTTGCCTTCGCGGGCCTTGTCTTTGAGAGCGTCCTTGAGGCGGCGCGACGTGTCATCGGAGGAGCGGCAGGCGTGGGCCACCTCGATGCGGAGGATGAATCGGTCGTCGGGGTCCGACAGGTCACGCCGGTTCGCCTCGCCGTGCAGCAGGATGCGCTTGTCGTCGGCTATGGAGAGCAGCTCTTCCAGGTCCCTGGGCTGTCTCATGAGGCGGTCGGGGTGGTAGACGATGACGTGCCGGATCTCGCCGTCCCCCATCGCCTTCAGCATTTCCTCCCACCCCGGCCGCTTCCGGTTGCGCTGCCACGCCGAACGGTTGTTGTCCACGTAGACATGGGTCGGCTCGACGCGAAGCTGAAGCCGTTCGGCGATCTCCCGGCACATGCGCTCCTGGCGGTCGACGCCGGTCTGATCCTCGTCCTTGGTGTGAGAGATCCGGCAGTAGATCGCTGCGGGCTCGCCGGGGGTGATGGCGGTCTTGGGTAACTTCGATCGGCTCATGACAAACACTGTATGAGCCGGGTATGACATCGATCATCGTCGGCGCGGCCATCGGAGCGGTGTTCTTCAAGGAGCGGTTCGGGGTGTCCCGGATCGTGGCGGCGGGGGTGCTGGTCGTGGGGATCGGGTTGATGCTGCATGCGGGGTGAGACCGGCGTGAGGCCTCACAGCTCGTGATGCTTCACAGGCGCGCGAGGCCTCACAGCTCGCAAGGCCTCACAGCTACACCCCCGCCGCCCCCGGCAAAGCCCCCGAAACGGTGCGCTGGCGCGGGACGGTGATCCCGGACAGGTCATGCGCGCGCACGCTGTTGCGGTCGGCGGGGGAGCGGCCGAGGGCGTGGTGGGGCCAGAGGCCGCCGGCGACGCGGCGGCTGCGTTCGCTCCACTCGCGGGCCGGGTCGGTGCCGCATTTGTAGTAGTTGAGGGCGTAGCCGCCTGTGTGGATGCGGAGGAGGGAGAAGCCGCCGGGGTAGTCCTTGACGGCGCTGACTTCCTGCTGGGTGACGTGCGGGGCGCGCATCAGGACCGTGCGCTTGTTGCGGTGGGTGTGGCCCGCGTGGTGGAGGAAGACGCCCGGCGAGGCGGCGTACGCGTCGACGATCGCGCGAGCCTGGCGGCGGTCGAGGCGCTGGCCGCGACCCATCGGGAAGACCGAGTCCCGCACGGTCAGCGGGTGATGGCCGAAGACGAGCGTGGGCTGCTCCCGCTGCTCCCGCAGCCGCGCCCGGAACCACGACAGCTGCTCGTCGCCGAGCCCGCCCGCGTCGCCGCCGTTGCCCTTCTTCTCGTAGGTGTCGAGCCCGATCAGCCGCAGTCCGCCCAGGTCGTGGGCGAGGTAGCCGGGTCCCGTGCCGCCCAGGAAGCCGTCGCGGAAGGTGTCTCCGGAGGGGCCGGGGCGGTCGTGGTTTCCGCGTACGACGAAGTAGTCCCGCCCGTGGACGCCGAAACCGTCCAGGATCTGTCTCGCCTCGGCCAGGTCCCGCGGCGCCCCGCCCGCCGAGATGTCCCCGGCGGCCAGCAGCACGTCCGCGCCGCGCCGCCGCGCCTCCTCGACCAGGGCCCGGCCCATGATCTCCGGATACGGCGCGAGCCCGGGCTGCTGCGAGATGCCGCGCAGCATCGGCATTCCGGCCACCCGGCCGGCGGTGGTCTCGCCGAGGTGCAGGTCGTTGCAGAGGGCGATGGACATCAGGTGGCGGCCGGGCGGCGGCTGGGGCGTGGTGAAGGAGTACGGTCCGCCGCGCGAGCCGATGCCGTGCAGATTGGTGCCGACCGCGTTGCCGCGCACGAGGTGCAGGGGCGTGGGTGTGGCGGCCGTACCGCGGGAGCGGGCCTGGTAGTAGTACGTCTGGCCCGGTTCCAGGCCGATGATCTCGACCTGGTGGTGCGCGGTCAGGCGGCCTTCGGACGCGGTGCGGGTCAGGCGGCCGGGGTGCGTGCCGTAGACGACCTCGCCCTCGGTGAAGGCGGGCAGCATGTGGCCCCAGCCGTCGTCGGTGCCGGGGACGCCGGTGAACCAGGTGATGATCGCGCGGTCCTCGGTGAGGGTGACCAGTTCGAGGTGTACGGCGGCCAGAGCGTCGGGGTGGTGGGGGAAGGCGTGGCGTGCTCGCTGGGCGCGCGCGAGGGCGCCGCGCAGCAGAGCGGGCAGAGCGGGCGCCAGCAGTGCGCCGGAGCGCATGATGTCGCAGGGGCTGGGGAGGGCGGCCAGGACCGTCAGAGGAGCGGAGAGGCAGCAGCGCATACTGCAGTTTGTGCCCTGTTGACGTTAACTGCGGCGGTTTTGTCGGCGGCGTCATACGGTCCGGCGTGCGACATCCGTCACTCGCGGCGTGTCCGCGTGACTTCGGACACGCCTCATGGATGCGTCCGTAGGCCGGAAGGAGCACTCTGGAAGCAAGTGTTCCGGAGGTGATCGTCATGATGCACACCACAGTGGGATGGCATGTCGAGCTCGAGTTCCAGGAGGACGAGACCCACACCCGGGCGGCGGCGATGGTGCGCCTGCCCGACGGCAGCGAAGTACGGGCCCATGGGCACGCCACGCGCCACCACACGGACCCTAATCAGCCACGGGTCGGCGAGGAGATCGCCGCGGCCCGCGCACTGAACGAACTCGCCATGCAGATGCTGACCAAGGCGCACACCGAGATCGACTCGGCGTCCGGGCGTACGTCGCATCCGATTCACGTCTGATCGGGGAAGTACATCAGGGAGGCGCACCAGGCGCACCAGGCACACCGGTCCGGGCGGGCTCACACGGCTGAGGGAAATCGGCCCGCCCCAGCGGGTCCAGACGGATCGAGGGGGCGGCGGGGCGTCACGATCGCGGCATGACAGAGCGATCCATCAGCCGGCGCGGCGCCCTCGGCACCGTGGCGGCCGCGGGGCTGGCCGCCCTCTTCCCGGCCGCGAGTCCCGCCCGTGCCGCCGCGGCGCCTCTGCGTAGCGGGCTCTACACGATCTCCCGCTTTCACTGGCAGTTCCTCACGCTCACTGAAGCGGAGGGGGCTGTCGTGCTGCTGCCGGAGGGCGCCGGCGGCGGCCAGGTGTGGGAGGTCCAGCCCCTGGCCAACGGCAACAGGACCATCCGTAACGTCAAGGAAGGCACCTACCTCGGCTATGCGCGCACCCGCGGCATCCGTAAGCGGGTCATGGGACACGCCGTCCCCGTCGAGTGGTCCCTCACCGCGACCGCGAACGGCCATCACCTCATGGTTTCCGGCACCGAGCTCGCCCTCGACGGCAGCCCGCTGCGGATCCACCCGCCGCACATCGACCTGACCGCCCTGCGCCCGCAGGACCCGGCCCAGATCTGGCAGTTCCGCGCGACTTCGCTGTCGTCCCGTTGAATCCCTGTGTGCACGGCGAAGGCTATGCAGCCGTCGCCCGCCGCACCGCCCGCACCAACGCCTGTGCCCGCGGATCCGCCGTCACGGTCTTGCGGAAGCCGTTCGTCACATAGCCGAGGGCGATGCCGGTCTCCGGGTCGGCGAAGCCCAGGGAGCCGCCCCGGCCCGGGTGGCCGAAGGAACCGGGGCCGAGGAGCGGTGACGCGCTGCCGTGCAGCATGTAGCCGAGGCCGAAGCGGGTGCTGACGACCAGGACGCGGTCGGGGCCCGCCGACTCCTCGGCGCGGGCCGACGCGAGCGTTTGAGGCGTGAACAGCCGTGCGGCGCCGTCGACCTCGCCGATCAGCGCCGCGTAGAAGCGGGCCAGGCCGTCGGCGGTCGCGATGCCGTTCGTCGAGGGCAGGGCGACCGCGCGGTACGCCGGGTCGTTCTGGTCGGGGAAGGGGGTGATCGCGGCGAAGGCGCGGCGGGTGAGGGAGGCCGGGTCGTCGTACGCCTCGGTCACCGCACGCCTCGGGCGGACGCGCAGACCCGTCCCGGTGGCGGGTTCGGGTGTCTCGATACGGCCCACCCGGCCCGTCCGGCCAGCGGCTTCCTCGGCTTCCGGCAGGCCCAGCCACAGGTCTGCGCCCAGCGGTCCGGCGATCTCCGCGGCGATCCATTCGCCGACCCACAGGCCCGTCACGCGCCGGACGAGTCCGTCGAGCATCCAGCCGTAGGTCAGCGCGTGGTAGCCGTGGTCGGTGCCGGGCTCCCAGACCGGGGCCTGTGCGGCGACCGCCTCGGCGCCCCGTGCCGGGTTCAGGGCCTCCTCGGGCGTGAGCGGACGGTCGAGGACCGGCAGGCCGGACCGGTGGTTCAGGACGTGCCTGACCAGTACCCGCTCCTTGCCGCGCGCTTTGAACTCCGGCCAGTACTCGCCCACCGGCGAGTCCAGGTCGAGCAGTCCGCGCTGGTGCAGCAGCAGCGGTACGGCGGCGGCGACGCCCTTGGTCGCCGAGCGCACGATCTGCGCGGTGCCGCGCAGCCAGGGCTCGGTGCCGTCGATGTCCCTGGTACCGGCCCACAGATCGACGACCCTGCGCCCGTCCCGGTACACGGCGACCGCCGCACCCCGGTCGCCGAGCGTCTCGAAGTTCGCTGCGAACGCGTCCCTGACCGGCTCGAAGCCTTCGGCGACAGTGCCGTTCACGTCCACGTGCGTACTCCTCGTCTCGCCGGGTTCGTCTCTCTCCGGGGTCTCCCCCTCACCTCAGCCAAGCAGGATCGTTACGTCGATGTTCCCGCGGGTCGCGTTGGAGTACGGACACACCTCGTGGGCCGCGTCCACCAGCTTGGCCGCGATGTCCGTGTCGAGGACCGGGAGCGAGACGCTGAGGGCGACCGCGAGACCGTAGCCGCGCTGTCTGTTGGGGCCGAGGCCGACCTTGGCGGCGACGGTGGAGCCGGTCAGGTCGTAGCCCTCGCGTCGGCCGACGAGGACCAGCGCGTTGTGGAAGCAGGAGCTGTAGCCGGCCGCGAACAGCTGCTCCGGGTTGGTGCCGTTGCCGTCGCCGCCCAGCTCGGGCGGCATCGCGACCTTCAGCTCGATCTGGCCGTCCTGGCTGGTGACATAGCCGTCCCGGCCGCCGTGGGCGGTGGCCTCGGCGACGTACACGATCTTCGTGGGGCGTGTATCGCTACGGGTGTCGGGACGGCTGTCGGGACGGATGTCGGCTTCGGCGCCGTCGATCATGGCAGGACCTCCCCCTGATGGGACGGGGCAGCTGGCAACACAGGTGTGTGCAAGTGCATCGTGCACAAGGTACTCGCCGGTAACGGCGGGTGCGGGAGGGAGGGGGAGGAAACCGGCGGTAACCGAAGCTCAGCGGGAGCGCTCGGCCGCGGCCCGCGCCCGTTGTGCGAGCTGCCACAACTCCTCGCGGAGCCGGGTGACATCCGCGCCGCCGAGCTGGGTCGCCGTGAGGAGTGCGCCCGGTATACGCACCGCGCGTTCCCTGAGTTCCTCGCCGCGCCCCGTGCACGCGATGATCACGGAGCGCTCGTCGTGTGCCGCGCGCTCCCGGCGCACCACACCCGCGCTCTCCAGCCGCTTGAGCAACGGCGACAGAGTGCCGTAGTCGAGCCGCAGCGCCGCCGCCAGCTCCTTCACCGTGGTCTCGCCGCGCTCCCACAGCACCAGCAGCACCAGGTACTGCGGGTAGGTGAGCCCCAGCTCGTCGAGGAGCGGACGGTACATGGCCGTCACCGCGCGCTGGGCGGCGTACAGCGCGAAGCACAGCTGCTCGTCCAGCAGCAGCGATCCGGCATCCTCTTGGTTCGTCACACGCCCATTGTCACGGAAGACTGCGGACGACCGAGGGACGGCCGTCACGGAAACGCGTCACGGACGGTTCTCGGCGGTCACGGAGCGCGGGTCGAAGCCGAACGGCAGCTCCAGGCGGTGCGCCCGCATCAGCTCCTCGTCCGCCAGCAGCTCGCCCGTCTTGCCGTCCGCGGCGATCACGCCCTCACTCAGGATCAGCGAGCGCGCGCACAGTTCCAGGGCGTATAGCAGGTCGTGCGTGACCATGAACACGGTCACGTCCAACGAGCGCAGGATGTCGGCCAGTTCGCGGCGGGAGGCCGGGTCGAGGTTGGAGGAGGGCTCGTCGAGGACGAGGATCTCCGGCTCCATCGCGAGCACCGTCGCGACGGCCACCCGGCGACGCTGGCCGAAGGAGAGGTGGTGCGGCGGGCGTTCCTTGAACTCCGCCATGCCGACCAGCTCCAGCGCGTGGTCGACGCGCGCCTCCAGCTCGGCCCCCTTCAGTCCGGCCGCCGCGGGCCCGAACGCCACGTCCTCCCGCACGGTCGGCATGAAGAGCTGGTCGTCCGGGTCCTGGAAGACGATGCCGACCCGCCGCCGGATCTCGGCCATGTGCCGCTTGCCGACGGGCAGCCCGGCGACGTGCACGGTGCCGGTGCCGCCGGTCAGGATGCCGTTGAGGTGCAGCACGAGCGTCGTCTTGCCGGCGCCGTTCGGCCCGAGCAGCGCGACCCGCTCGCCGCGCGCGATGGAGAAGTCCACGCCGAACAGGGCCTGGTGGCCGTCGGGGTAGGCGAAGGCGAGGCCGGAGACCTCCAGGGAAGCGGTGCTCACAGGGCCCATCCCAACACACAGACGACGAGGGCGGCGGCGGGGAGGGCAAGAGCGTACGACCACTGCGCCCGGTCAGCGGTCACCTCGTCGATCACCGGCATGGATCCGGTGTACCCACGGCTCACCATGGCCAGATGCACCCGCTCACCGCGTTCGTAGGAGCGGATGAACAACGCGCCCGCGCTCTTGGCCAGCACGCCCCAGTGCCTGACCCCGCGCGCCTCGAACCCCCGGGACTCCCGGGCGATCCGCATCCGCCGCATCTCGTCGGCGATGACATCGCCGTACCGGATCATGAAGGACGCGATCTGCACGAGCAGCGGCGGCAGCTTCAGCCGCTGCAACCCGAGCAGCAGTTCGCGCAGTTCGGTGGTGGAGGCGAGCAGGACGGAGGCGGCGACGCCCAGGGTCCCCTTGGCGAGCACGTTCCACGCGCCCCACAGCCCGTTGACGCTCAGCGAGAGCCCGAGCACGTCGACCCGCTCGCCCTCCGCCACGAACGGCAGCAGCACCGCGAACGCGACGAACGGCACCTCGATCAGCAGCCGCTTCAGCAGAAACCCGGCGGGCACGCGCGCGATGGACGCCACCGTCGCGAGCAGGACGGCGTACAGCCCGAACGCCCACATCGCCTCCCGCGGCGTCGACACCACGACGACCACGAAGGCGAACACCGCCGCGAGCTTGGTGTGCGGCGGCAGGGCGTGCACCGGTGAGTGCCCGTGCCGGTAGAGCCGGTGCGCGTGCCCCGCTCCCATCTCAGACGCTCGTGCTGACGGGACCGGACGAGGCGGTGTCTTCGGTGGTACGACGCCTGCGCACCGCCCAGAAGACGCCGGTGCCCGCGACCACCGTCACGCCCACGCCGATCACGCCCGCCAGCCCCCCGGACAGGCGGGCGTTCTCGACGTCCTTGACGCCGTAGTCGGCGAGCGGTGAGTCGGCGGTGTCGTGCTCCTCGACCTTCTGGTCCATGCCCTTGTCGGCGGCGACCTTCTCCAGGCCGTCCGGGTCGGCGGACGCGTAGAAGCTGACGAAACCGGCCAGCACGAGGGAGGCGATCAGACCACCGATCCACACCTTGCGGTGGGAGGTGCGCGCGGCCACGGCGACCTCGGGGGCAGGCGCGTCGACGAGTTCGCCGTTCACCCGCAACTGGAGGCGCTGGCGCAGGTCGCGCGCGCCGTACACGAGGTCCGGGCGTACGGCGATCACGGAGCCCACCGTCAGCGCGGTGATCGCGGCCTCGCCGATGCCGATGAGGAGGTGCACGCCGACCATGGCGGTGGCGACCTTGCCGATCGAGACGTCGGTGGTGCCGCCGATCCAGTACAGGAACGTGAAGGCGGCCGCCGCGGCCGGGACCGAGACGAGGGCGGCGACGAAGGAGGCGGCGGTGACGGAGCGGCGGGTGCGCGGCAGGAGCTTCACCAGGCCGCGGAAGATGCCGTAGGCGACGACCGTCGTGACGCATCCCATGACGGTGATGTTCACGCCGAGCGCGGTCAGGCCGCCGTCGGCGAAGAGGATGCCCTGCATCAGCAGGACGACGGAGATGCAGAGGACGCCGGTGTAGGGGCCGACGAGGATCGCGGCGAGCGCGCCGCCGAGGAGATGGCCGCTGGTCCCCGCCGCGACGGGGAAGTTCAGCATCTGCACGGCGAAGATGAACGCGGCGACCAGGCCGGCCAGCGGGGCGGTGCGCTCGTCGAGTTCCCGGCGCGCGCCGCGCAGGCTCACGGCGACCGCCGCCGCGGCGACGACGCCGGTCACGGCGGAGGTGGGGGCGTCTATGAATCCGTCAGGTACGTGCACCGTTCGATGATAGTGGCTTGTTGCGAATGCCTCGCAAGAGCGAGTGGCTCGTACATCGGCTACGTGAGATGTGTGACGTCAGCGGGCGTGATCCGCGAAATATGGGACATTAGAGGGGAAGCGGATGCACATTTTTTACTTATGTAACGCAGAGTAAGGGGCCGTCCGATGTCTGCAGTCGAACAGTACGCACGAGCCCATATCGTCACGGACGCGCCCATCGAGGACAGCGACACGATTCCGGTCGTCCTGCGTTACGACCCCGAGGCCGACCCGCGTTCGGTGCGGGTCGGGCTGCCGGGGGCGTCGCACGAGTGGACGTTCTCGCGGGCACTGCTGGAACAAGGGCTGCGGGCGCCTGCGGGCTCGGGGGATGTGCGGGTGTGGCCGTGCGGGCGGGTGCAGGCGGTTGTCGAGTTCCACTCGGCGCAGGGTGTTTCGGTGGTGCAGTTCGAGACGAAGGCGTTGATGCGGTTCTTGCGGCGGACCTATTTGGCAGAACCCGTGCCGCACTGAGGTGCTTCGCCTGCGGGTTCGTTGTGGCTGGTCGCGCAGTTCCCCGCGCCCCTTTGGGGCGCGCTGCTCAACCGCCCGCCTTCAGCAGCGCCGCCACGATCGGGCCCGCCGTCTCTCCCCCGTGGCCGCCCGACTGGACCACGCCCGCTCCCGCGAGGTCGCCCCGGTAGGCGGTGAACCAGCCGTTGGGCTTCTTCTGGCCGTCCACCTCGGCGGAGCCGGTCTTCGCGCCTACGTCGCCGGTGACGCCGGACATCGCCTCCGCCGCCGTGCCGTAGGCCGCCGTGTAGGCCATGAGGTCGCGCAGTTGGGACAGGGTGGAGGCGGACAGGGTGCGGGAGGCGGTGGCCAGCTTGCGGTTGTCGACGTCCGGGGAGACCAGGTAGGGCTGGTGGAAGACGCCCGTCTTGATCGTCGCCGAGACCGACGCCATGTTGAGCGGGTTCATGCGGACGCCGCCCTGACCGATCAGCGAGGCCGCCATCTGGGCGTCCGACTGGACCGGCACGGAGCCGTCCATGGAGGGGACGCCGATCGCCCAGTTGTCCAGGGACAGGCCGAAGACCTGCTGGGCCTGCTGGGTGAGGTCGTCGTCGTCCAGCTTGGGGGCCTGGCTGATGAAGGCCGTGTTGCAGGAGCGGGCGAAGCTCGCCTTGAAGGTGCCGCCCTTGATCTGGAACTTGTCGTCGTTCTGGAACTTCCAGCCGCCGTACGTGAAGTACTTCGGGCACGGATGCGCCTTGTCCTCCGACGCGAGCCCCTTCTCGATCAGCAGCGACGAGGTGATGACCTTCATCGTGGAGCCGGGGGCGAGGGAGCCCTGGAACGCCGTGTTGAAGCCGCGCGAGGCGTTGGCGGCGGCGAGGATCTCGCCGGTCGACGGGCGCAGGAGCACGACCGACGACTTCGCCTTCTTGGCCACTTGCGCCTCGGCGGCGGCCTGCAGGGCCGGGTCCAGGGTCGTCTTGACCGTGCCCGGGGTGCCCTTGCTGAGTTCCAGGACCGTCTCGTCGGAGAGTTCCTTGGCCTTCGACGCCTTGCCGCGGATCACCCGCAGCTCGACGCCCGCCTTGCCGCCCGCGGTCTTGCCGTACTTCTCGCGCAGCCCGTCAAGGACCGTGCCCAGTGACGGGTACTCGGCGGTCGTGATCTCCCCGCCGTCCCGGTCCAGCGCCTTGACCGGCGGGGTGCCGGACGCGCCGGTGACCAGGGTGTCGCCGTCCGCGAGGTCCGGGTGGACGACCGCGGAGTGCCAGTCGACGTAGGGCTTGCCGTCCTCGGTGTCACGGACGACGGTGAGTGAACTGGCGTACGTCAGCGGCTTGCTGGTGCCCTTGTACGACACCGTCGCCTTGACGGTGAAGGGCACCTTGGCGCCGGTGCGGGTGCCCGCGGTGAGGGTGACGTCCTTGATGTGGGCGTCCTTGGTGTAGCCGGTGAGCAGGGTGGTGGCCGCCGTGGCGTCGTTCGTGGCGGCCGCCGCCGCGGTCACCTTGCCCTGCTGCCAGGACGTGAGGAACGTGCGGGCGGCCGTGGTGACCTCGGTCGCCGACAGCGGGCCGGTCTTGACCTTCTTCTCCTCGGCGCGCGCCGCCGTCGGGGACGTACGGTCGTCGGCCGCGGCCCCCGCGCCGTACAGCGCGTAGACGCCCACTCCGGCGCCCGCGATGACCACGGCGATCGTCCCGCCGATGACGGCCGGCTTCTTCGTGTTCCGTCGCTCGGCGACGCGCCTTCTCGTTCCCACAGCTTTCGAATCCTCCGCGAGTCCCCAGGGTCCCCGTTGCCCTCATGCACCTCATCAACGACGGCAACCACCCTAGAGTCCCGTCCTGTGCGGGTGAGTTCCGCAGCCCGTTCAGCCGCCGGTCCGTAGCACAGCTGCGACAATCGGCCCGGCCGCGTCGCCGCCGCGCCCGCCTTCTTCGGTCATGGCCGCGGCCGCGATGTCGTCGCGGTACCCGGTGAACCAGCTGTTGGACGTCTTCTGCCCGTCGACCTCGGCGGAGCCGGTCTTCGCGCCGACGCTGCCGGTCAGCCCGGACATCGCCTCGGCCGCGGTGCCGCTGGTCGCGGTGCGGTTCATCATGGCGCGCAGCTGGCCGACGGTGTCCGCGGACAGGCCGCGCGCGCTTGCCAGTTCACGGCCGTCGAGCTTCTGCGGCACGATCACCGGCTGCCGGAAGGTGCCCGTGATCGCGGTCGCCGTGACCGACGCCATGTTCAGCGGGTTCATCTGGACCTGGCCCTGGCCGAGCATGTTGGCCGCGGTGTCCGGGCCGCCGGAGGCCGGGACCTGGCCGTCGAAGGACGGGATGCCGGTCTGCCAGTTGTCCTTGCCGAGCCCGAACCGCTCCTCGGCCTCCTTGGTGAGGGAGTCCACCTTCACCGCGTCCGCGTACTTCACGAAGGCCGTGTTGCACGAGCGGGCGAAGCTTTCGGAGAGGGTCGCGTTGTCGTTCGGGTCCATGCCCTTGATGTTGCGGAAGGTCTGGCTCTGCCAGGCCGCGTCGGGCGGGCAGGGGGCCGGGCCGTTCATCTCGGTGATCCCGTTGTCGATGAGCGTGGCCGCGCTCACGATCTTCATCGTGGAGCCGGGGGCCTGCTTGCCGAGGAAGGCCGCGTTGAAGCCGTCCGCGCGGTTGTTGGCGACCGCGAGCACCTCGCCGGTGCTGGGCTTGACGGCGACCACGGACGACTCGTCGTAGCTCTTCACCGCCTTCTCGGCCGCCGCCTGCGCGCTCGCGCTGAGCGTCGTCGGCAGCCGGCCCGCCTTGCCCTCCGCGAGGGTCAGCAGCGGGGTGTCGGCGGCCTCGGCGGACGCGTGCCGGATCGCCAGCTCGACGCCGGGCGTACCGCCCGCCTGCTCGCCGTACTTGCCGCGCAGCTCGTCCAGGATCGGCCCGAGGGACGGGTACTTGTCCTCGGTCAGGACGGTCCCGTCGCGGTCCACGGCCTCGATGGGCGGGCTCGCCGCCTCACCGGTGACGAGGGTGTCGTCCCGCTGCAGTTCGGGGTGGACGACGGACGGCTTCCAGTCGACCAGCGCCTTCCCGGTGGTCTTACCGCGCACCACGGTGAGGGTGCTCTTGTACGTCAGCGGCTTGGACTTCCCGTCGTACGACACCGTCGCCTTCACCGTGAACGGCACGGTCGCGCCGGTCCCCGCACCGGGGGTGATGCTGACGCCGGTGATGTGCGCTTCCTGCCCGTAGGCGGTGAACAGCGGCTCGGCCGCCAGTTCGTTGTTGGTGAGCGCCGCAGCCGTCGCCGCCTGCCCCTTCTCCCAGGCCGCGAAGAACTTCCCCGTCGTCTCCTCGACCTCGTCGCCGCTCGGCGGCCCGGTTCTCACGGGCTCCGGCTCGCTCGCCCCGAGCCCGCCGTCACCGTTCAGTGCGGACACGAGGTTGAAGGCGCCGTACCCGGCGCCTCCCAGCATCACGACCAACACCCCACCGACGACGGTGGCCTTGACCCCCTTGCGCATGGCTGCGCTCCCTCCCCCTACTCAGGTCCCTGCACTGTAAGTGGCGGGAGAGGAACCTGTGAGGGGAGTTCGGCTAAACCCAGGTATCCAGCCACATACGTGAACGCCAGTCGTCGATGGGGATCGCCGTGCCGGTGAACAGCGGCCAGAAGTAGATGAAGTTCCAGGCGATCAGCAGCACCAGCACGCCCACGCCCGTCGCGCCCGCCACGCGGCGGGTGTCGTTGGAGCCCGGCGGGCCGACGAGCGCGCCGAGCAGCATCGCGACGGCGAGGCAGAGGAACGGCAGGAAGACGACGGCGTAGAAGAAGAAGATCGTGCGCTCCTGGTACATGAACCACGGCAGGTACCCGGCCGCGATACCGCAGGCGATCGCGCCCGCGCGCCAGTCGCGGCGGAAGAACCAGCGCCACAGCACATACAGGAGCGCGAAGGCGGCCACCCACCACAGCAGCGGCGTGCCGATCGCCAGCACCTCACGCGCGCACTTCTCGCCCGCGTCGACGGGGCAGCCGTCCTTGCCGGGGGCGGGGGACTCGTAGAAGTACGACACCGGGCGGCCGTCGACGAGCCAGCTCCACGGGTTGGACTGGTACGTGTGCGGAGAGCTCAGGCCGACATGGAACTCGTACACCTGGTGCTCGTAGTGCCACAGGCTGCGCCACCAGTCCGGGAACAGCCAGGACCAGTCGCTGTTCTTGCCGTCGGTCGCGGCCCAGTTGCGGTAGTAGCCGCCGCTGCCGTCCGTCGGCGAAAGGATCCAGCCGAGCCAGGAGAGGATGTACGTGGCCACGGCGACCGGCACCGTCGACAGGAACGTCCAGCCCAGGTCCCGCCGGAGCACCGCCTGGTACGGGTGGCGGGCGCCGGCCACCTTGCGGGAGCCGACGTCCCACAGCACGGCCAGCACGCAGAACGCGGCGAGGATGTAGAGGCCGTTCCACTTGGTGCCGATGGCCAGGCCCAGCATCAGGCCGGCCAGCAGCCGCCAGGGACGCAGCCCGAACCGGGTGTTCTCCGCCGTGTGCACATCGGGGCCGACCCGGCCGCTGGCGTCGCCGGGCAGCGCGGCGGCGAGTTTCTCGCGCGTCTTGTCACGGTCGATCACCAGGCAGCCGAAGGCCGCCAGCACGAAGAACATCAGCACGCCGTCGAGCAGCGCGGTGCGGCTCATCACGAAGTGCAGCCCGTCCACCGCCATCAGCGCGCCCGCCAGGCAGCCGAGGAAGGTCGAGCGGAACAGCCTGCGGCCGATCCGGCACAGCATCAGCACCGACAGCGTGCCGAGCAGCGCCGTCATGAACCGCCAGCCGAACGGGTTGAAGCCGAACATCAGCTCGCCGAGCCCGATGACGTACTTGCCGACCGGCGGGTGTACGACGTACGACGCGTCCGTGGGGATCGGGACGTCGCCGTTCGAGGACAGGATCAGGTTGTTGACGTTCTTGTCCCAGTTGACCTCGAAACCGCGGTGGACCAGCGCCCACGCGTCCTTGGCGTAGTACGTCTCGTCGAATATCACCGCCTTCGGGCTGCCCAGGTTCCAGAACCGGATCACGCCCGCGAACAGCGTCACCAGCAGCGGACCGCCCCAGCCCGACCAGCGCGTCAGCCGCTCGACCAGCGCCTGCGGCAGCCCGAGCGCGGCCCACAGACGCGGGCTGGGCCGGGTGTACGGCGGCACCAGCCGGTCCCGGATGTCGGTTCTGGGCCCCGCGGTGTAGCCGAAACGGCGCAGCCGCTGCTGCCACGAAGGCCGCTGGTCGTGAAGGGCCTCGCCCTGTCGGATGTCCGTGGAGTCCACCGACGACGCTGTACTGGTCACCGCGCCATCGTAGGGAACCGTTCTGTGGGAGTCCCGTGCATGGGGGCTGCGAGGATGGAAACGTGACAGTTGCGCCCGGAACCCTGGTCCTTGCCGGTACCCCCATCGGCGACATCGCCGACGCCCCGCCCCGGCTGGCGGAAGAGCTGACGGGAGCTGATGTCGTAGCCGCCGAGGACACCCGGCGGCTGCGGCGCCTGACGCAGGCGCTCGGAGTGACGCCCAAGGGGCGCGTGGTGTCGTACTTCGAGGGCAACGAGGCCGCCCGTACGCCCGAGCTGGTCCAGGAACTCCTCGGCGGCGCGCGTGTGCTGCTCGTCACGGACGCGGGGATGCCGTCGGTGTCCGACCCCGGGTACCGGCTAGTGGCCGCCGCCGTCGAGCAGGACATCAAGGTGACCGCGGTGCCGGGGCCGTCCGCCGTACTGACCGCCCTCGCGCTGTCCGGGCTGCCCGTCGACCGGTTCTGCTTCGAGGGCTTCCCGCCGCGGAAGGCGGGGGAGCGGCTGGCGCGGCTGCGGGAGGTCGCTGGGGAGCGGCGGACGCTGGTCTATTTCGAGTCCACCCACCGGATCGACGAGACGCTCGCCGCGATGGCCGAGGTCTTCGGCGCGGACCGGCGGGCCGCCGTCTGCCGCGAACTGACCAAGACGTACGAGGAGGTACGGCGGGGCGGGCTCGGCGAGCTGGCCGCGTGGGCGGCGGACGGCGTCCGCGGAGAGATCACGGTCGTGGTCGAGGGGGCGCCGGAGACGGGGGCGCAGGAACTGGACGCCGAGGAGCTGGTGCGGCGGGTGCGGGTGCGGGAGGAGGCGGGGGAGCGGCGCAAGGAGGCGATCGCCGCGGTGGCCGTGGCGGCGGGGGTGCCGAAGCGGGAGGTCTTCGACGCGGTGGTGGCGGCGAAGAACGCGGGGGCGTGAAACTTATTCTGAGCAGGGCGTATCTCGGCTGAGCGAGCGCCCCATCGGTGAGTAAAGCGCGCGGGCCCTTTCGGCAAGGAACGCCCAAATGCGCCCCAACACTGGACAGGTCCCGTGCGTTCGCTCCGGCCGAGCAGTCCACTGGGAATCGGGACGCACCCCGTCCCTCCAGCGGACAACAGGAGCTGGCATGACCGAGATCGCAGGGCAGACCGGCCTTCGCAACGGGGCGACCGCCGTAGTGAACGAGTCCTATTCCTTCGCCTGCATGCGCTGCGGGCACGGCTGGGAGCAGTCGTACGAGATAGAGCACCACACGGACGCCGAGGGCCATGAGTTCGTGATGTACGTGGCCGACGGGCAGATCGTGCCGTCCCCGTTGAGCAGGCCCACGTGTCAGAACTGCGACAACCATGTCGTACGGATCATGCGGGCGGGGCAGGTGTCGTCGGCGCTGGACGCCGCGCACCGGCAGCAGCGGCCTGTGCCGCAGCAGCGCGAGGCGGACGTGAAGGCCGCGCAGTTGGCCGAGCACCGGCACTGGCACCTGTCCGATCTTCTGCATTCGTTCCAGCGCAGGGCGAGCTGACCGGAGCGCCCGCTGAGAAGGCATGCCCCTTTCGTAGGATCGGGGCATGCCTTCGAACGCGTCCGACAAGAACGCCGCACCGCCGCTGCCCGCGCCGCTCCGGGTGCCCGTCGCCGACTCGCACACCCACCTCGACATGCAGTCCGGCACGGTGGAGGAGGGCCTGGCGAAGGCCGCGTCGGTCGGTGTGACGACGGTCGTGCAGGTCGGCTGTGACGTACGCGGCTCGCAGTGGGCGGCTCAGACGGCGGCGGCGTACGACACCGTGCACGCGGCCGTCGCCCTGCACCCCAACGAGGCGCCGCGCATCGTCCACGGCACACCTCTTTCTGGGGGGCAAGCCCCCCAGACCCCCCGCGCCGGCTGGTCCCGGCAGGGCGCACGGGAGCCCGGCGGGGACGCGGGCCTGGACGAGGCACTCGCCGAGATCGACCGGCTGGCCGCACTGCCCCACGTGAAGGCCGTCGGCGAGACGGGACTCGACTACTTCCGCACCGGCCCCGAGGGCAAGGCGGCGCAGGAGCGGTCCTTCCGTGCCCACATCGAGATCGCCAAGCGGCACGGCAAGGCCCTCGTCATCCACGACCGCGACGCCCACGCGGACGTACTGCGCGTGCTGAAGGAAGAGGGCGCACCCGAGCGGACGGTGTTCCACTGCTACTCGGGCGACGCGGACATGGCGGAGATCTGCACCCGCGCCGGCTACTACATGTCCTTCGCCGGGAACGTCACCTTCAAGAACGCCCAGAACCTGCGCGAGGCCCTCGCCGTGGCCCCGCTGGGGCTGGTCCTCGTGGAGACCGATGCGCCCTTCCTCACGCCGGTGCCGTACCGCGGACGGCCCAACGCGCCGTATCTCATTCCGGTCACGGTGCGCGCCATGGCCGCCATACGGGGCATCGACGAGGACACGCTGGCCGCGGCCCTCGGCTCGAACACGGCAACTGCCTTCGGCTACTGACGCATAACCGCCCGGTAACGCTCCCGAGGTGCAACCACAGGCCATTACTACTCTGTGTAGTTGAGTGACTTTGGAGAGTGACCGGCGCTCCGCTAGGTTCTGGGCCCCATCCGGACCCCTCTGGCCTTCTGGAGCGTGTCGGCGTGAGCAACTCGCAGTACGCGCGGAATTCGCAGTACGCGCAGAACGTGCAGGACTCGCAGTACGCGGGGGAGACGCCGTACGGAGTGGACGCGGCGTACGGGCCGTATGTGTCGTACGGGGCGTACGACGCATCGGGCGGCGCGTTCGATCCGTACAGCGCCGAGACATGGGGGGAGACCGCCTGGGGGTACGGGGACACCTACGCGCCGGCCTACGAGATGCTCGAGCCGGTGGTGCCGCGCCAGGCCGGCGGTGCTGAGGCGGACGCAGAGGTGGACGAGGAGGCGGACGAGGAAGCCGATGAGGAGGCGTATGACGAGACGTATGAGGAGGCGCCCGCGCCCGTTGTGCGCTCCGGCGCGCATCGGCGGTCCGCGCGTCGGCGCAAGGCGCGGTACGCCGAGCGTGCCGACGGCTCCATGCGCCGTCTGCTGCCCCAGGCGCTGGTCGTCGCCTTCCTCGCGGGCGGTACCTCCGCGTTCGTCGCCAAGGACAAGGCGATCGAGCTCACCGTCGACGGGGAGCCGCGCACGCTGCACACCTTCGCCGACGACGTGACCGAGCTCCTCGCGGACCAGGGCCTGAAGACCGGGGCCCACGACGAGGTGGCGCCCGCGCCCGGTTCGGCGCTCGCCAACGGTGACGAGGTCGCCGTGCGGTACGGGCGGCCCGTGCGGCTCACCCTCGACGGTCAGCGGCGCGAGGTGTGGACGACCGCCCGCACGGTGGAAGAGGCGCTCAAGCAGCTGGGGGTGCGTGCGGAGGGCGCGTACGTGTCCATCGCGCGCTCCCGGCGCATCGGGCGTGAGGGGCTCGCGCTGGATGTCCGTACCGAGCGCTCGGTGACGGTCATGGCCGACGGACGCGCCCGGACGGTCCGTACGAACGCGGCAACGGTCGGGGAGGTCGTCGAGGAGGCCGGGGTCACCCTGCGCGGGCAGGACACCACCTCCGTGGCGCCGGGGAGCTTCCCGCGGGACGGGCAGACCGTCTCCGTACTGCGGATCACCCGGACCAAGGAGGTCCGGGAGGAAGCGATCCCGGTCCAGGTGCGGCGGGTGGACGACCCCTCGCTCTTCCAGGGCACGGAAGTCGTCGAACGTGCCGGGCAGGTGGGACTGCGGCGCATCACGTACGTGCTCCGGACCGTCAACGGGGTCAAGCAGAAGCCGCGGTGGGTGAAGACCGAGGTGGTCCGGGAGCCGCGGGACCGGGTCGTGAAGGTCGGCACGAAGCCGATGCCCACCTCCGTGCAGGGCGCGGACCACCTGGACTGGCAGGGCCTCGCCGCCTGCGAGTCCGGGGGACGCCCGAACGCGGTCGACCCCTCCGGCACGTACGGCGGCCTCTACCAGGTCGACACCCAGACCTGGCACAGCCTCGGCGGCACGGGCCGCCCACAGGACGCGTCGGCGGAGGAACAGACGCATCGGGCGAAGAGGCTGTATGTGCGGCGGGGGGCGAGTCCGTGGCCGCATTGTGGGTCACGTCTGCACAGGTGAGCGGTGGATCGCGCCCCGAAGGGGCGCGGGGAACTGCGCGACCAGCCCCCACCGGCCCGCAGGCTGTGCACCCCCAGAGCGCCCCCAATGCCCGCAGCCAGCGCCCCGTACTCTTGGGGCCGTGAGCAGCAGCCCTCCCCCCGACGCCCTCCTGGGCCCCGCCGACATTCGCGAGCTGGCGGCAGCCCTCGGTGTGCGTCCGACCAAGCAGCGCGGCCAGAACTTCGTGATCGACGCGAACACGGTCCGCCGTATCGTCCGTACCGCAGGCGTACGGCCCGATGACGTGGTCGTCGAGGTGGGCCCGGGGCTCGGCTCCCTCACCCTCGCGCTGCTGGAGGCAGCCGACCGGGTCATCGCCGTAGAGATCGACGACGTACTCGCCGGCGCGCTGCCCGCCACCGTCGCCGCCCGGATGCCGGAGCGGGCCGAGCGGTTCGCGCTCGTGCACTCCGACGCCATGCACGTGACCGAGCTGCCGGGTCCCGCGCCGACCGCGCTGGTGGCGAATCTGCCGTACAACGTGGCCGTGCCCGTGCTGCTGCACATGCTCGAGACCTTCCCCGGCATCGAGCGCACGCTGGTGATGGTGCAGTCGGAGGTCGCCGACCGGCTGGCCGCCCCGCCCGGCTCGAAGGTGTACGGCGTCCCGTCCGTGAAGGCCAACTGGTACGCCGAGGTCAAGCGGGCCGGTGCCATCGGGCGCAACGTCTTCTGGCCGGCGCCCAACGTGGACAGCGGGCTCGTGTCCCTGACCCGGCGCGTCGAGCCGATCAAGACGACGGCCACCAGGCGCGAGGTGTTCGCCGTCGTCGATGCGGCCTTCGCCCAGCGCCGCAAGACGCTGCGCGCCGCGCTCGCCGGGTGGGCCGGGTCGGCCGCCGCCGCGGAGGCCGCCCTCGTAGCCGCCGGTGTCTCACCGCAGGCGCGCGGCGAGTCGTTGACCGTCGAGGAGTTCGCCCGTATCGCCGAGAACGGCAAGAGCGCCGCCGACAACAAGGAGCCCGGTCAGCAGTGAGCGTCACCGTTCGCGTTCCCGCCAAGGTCAATGTCCAGCTGGCCGTGGGCGCCGCCCGGCCCGACGGGTTCCACGATCTGGCCAATGTGTTCCTCGCGGTCGGCCTCCACGACGAGATCACCGTCACGCCGGCCGACGGACTCCGCGTCACCTGCGAGGGCCCGGACGCCGGTCAAGTCCCCCTGGACCGTACGAACTTGGCGGCGCGCGCGGCGGAAGCGCTGGCCGCGCGGTACGGCCGTACCCCGAACGTCCATCTCCACATCGTCAAGGACATCCCCGTGGCCGGCGGTATGGCGGGCGGGAGTGCGGACGGCGCGGGTGCGCTGCTCGCGTGTGACGCACTGTGGGGAACCAACGCCTCCCGTGACGAACTGCTCGGCATCTGCGCCGAGTTGGGCAGCGATGTGCCGTTCAGTCTGGTCGGAGGGGCGGCGCTCGGTACCGGGCGCGGGGAGAAGCTGACGGCGCTCGAGGTCGGCGGCACCTTCCACTGGGTGTTCGCGATGGCGGAGCGCGGGCTGTCGACGCCGGCCGTGTTCCGTGAGTTCGACCGGCTCGCCGAAGGCCTGGACATCCCCGAGCCCGTCGCCTCCCAGGAACTCCTCGGCGCGCTCGCGAAGGGCGACCCCGACGCGCTGGCCGCCGCCGTCTCCAACGACCTTCAGCCCGCCGCGCTTTCGCTCTTCCCGGAGCTGGCCGACACCCTCGCCGCGGGCCGCGCCGCCGGTGCGCTGACGGCGCTGGTCTCGGGTTCGGGTCCGACGACGGCGTTCCTCGCGCGGGACCGGGAGTCGGCGTCGAAGGTCGCGGAGGCGCTGCTCGCGTCCGGCACATGCCGCTCGGTACGGCAGGCGTCGGGTCCGGCGCCGGGCGCCACGGTGCTCTGAAGCTCGCTCTGAACCTCCCGGCGGATCTGAAACCCCAGAGCCCTCCCCGCGCGCCCCATTTGTCGGACAGGCACAGTGAATTCACCGTTCCTTGGCCTGAGTTGGTGCGGGTGGGGCGGGCGTGACGCGTAGGGTCGTTTGAACTTCAAGCACTCGCCGTGTCACACCACAGAGTGCGCGCGGCGGTGTCCCCCCAAGTGAACTGAACTGATCCTGGAGGCACACCTGTGTCTGCGTCCCCCACACCCGACCACCGCAGGAAGCGCTCCCTCTCCCGGCGCGGCATGATCGCCGCCGGCGGTGCGGTAGCCGCGGGAGCCGCTCTGACCCCGGTCGTCTTCGCGGCCGGCGACTCGGACTCCGGTACGTCGGACGCCTCATCCGGCACTCCGGGCACCGAGCCCCAGAAGTTCCCGGCCACCCGCACCGAGGCCGCCACCGGCACCGCCGCGACCACCGCCCCCTTCGCCATCTCGTACGTCGGTGTCCGCTGGACCGGCGCGGAGGCCGGTGCCGGGATCCGGTTCGCGGACGGCAAGTGGCAGGAGCTGGGCGGCGGTTGCGCGACCGTCGAGAACGGCGGCACGGCGCTGGTGGCGGCGGGGGACGCCACCGCGTACGAGCTGAAGGCGCCGCAGGGGGCGAGCGGGGTGCGCTCGCTGGCGATCGACACGACGGGCGGGGCCGGCAAGACCTTCCGGGTGCCGACCGAGCCGACCCGGGTGCGTGGGGTGCAGTACCTGTCGCGGCCGGCGTGGGGCGCCGACGAGTCGAAGCGGTACAAGGACGGGAAGGTCAACTCGCCCGAGACGTACTACCCGTTGCAGACGATCACCGTCCACCACACCGACACCCCGAACGCCGACCCCGACCCGGCGGCGACCGTGCGCGGCATCTACGAGTTCCACGCGATCACCAACGACTGGGGCGACATCGGCTACCACTTCCTCATCGACGAGGCCGGCGCCGTCTACGAGGGCCGCTACTCCGGCGACGACGGCATCCCCGCCTTCGACCCGGAGGGCAACCTCGTCACCGCCTTCCACACCGCCGGCTTCAACTCCGGCAACCTCGGCATAGCCCTCCTCGGCAACCTGACCGGCCAGCCGCCCACGGACGCCGCCAAGGCCTCCCTGACCCGCCTCATCAAGGTGATCACCCGCTTCAAGGGCCTCGACCCCCAGGCCCAGGTCACCTTCGTCAACCCCGTCAACGGCGTGACGAAGGACGTCAACACGATCAGCGGCCACCGCGACTGGCTCCAGACCGACTGCCCCGGCCAGACGATGTACGACCTCCTGGACGAGGTCCGCACGGCGGTTGCCGACACGCGCTCCTGACCTTTCCCGCCGACAGTTGGCCTGCGTCGGTGTGCAGGCCAACTGTCAACGGACGGGCGAGGCAAGCCGTCCGGTCGGTGCTGCGGGCGCTCAGGTGCGTCGGGCGTCGACCGTGTCACAGCGCCCTCCCGTGGCCCAGGATCGGGTCGCCGGGTGTGCCCTGCGTGCGGCACAGGGCGGGTAACGGCGCTCGGTGGGAGCTTTCGCGTCGCCCGGAGATCGAGCGGTCCGGGTCCCACGGATCCATACGGGGCTTTCGCCGCTCGGTCGACCAGCGTCCGACGTTCCGTGGAACCGCCGGCGCGCACGCCTATCAGCCGGGTCGGCGGTGGTCCTCAGCTGGGATTGTTGGCGTGCGTGAGGGTCGTCCATGCGTTGAAGTAGTTGTCCGTGCCGGAGGGCCGGTGTTCCTCGGTGTACTTCTGGGTGTTGGACATGCTGATCCCGAGGCGGTTCTGGAGGGCGTTGAACCCGACCTCCGTGACCTGGTCGAGGCCCTTGTTGACCGAGCCGCCGCACAACCAGGAAGGTACGGCGGTGCCGTTCTCGTAGGAGGTGTGGAAGCCCAGCGCGTGGCGCAGCCGGTCCTGGATCCTCGGATAGAGGTCCTGGCCCTGGATGCGGCTGGTCTCCGCGATGTCGGCTATGGAGGCGATGCCCCAGCCGGTGTGCCCGAAGTCCCGGCAGGTCTCCTGGGAGAGGCCGTTGGTGAAGGTGCTCTGGCCCTGCCAGTACTTGATGATCTCGGCGCTGGTGTCGATGCTGCTGCCTGCCGGCGGCTTCGGCAGGGCGCCGTCACTGGTCAGGTAGATGTACGCGGGAACCCGGGCGAGGTAGGTGCTGACCGCCTTGTCGTAGCTGGTGCGGTCCTCGATGAAGACCGAGATACCGATCGCCGCCTCGGTCATGACCAGTTCCCAGTTGCCGTTCTTGGTCGCTGCGCCGTTGATCACCTCGGGCAGGTAGACGGTGCGAAGCATGGTCGCGAAGCGGCCCGCGCCCGGCCAGCCGCCGTCGTAGGTGTACTTGATGATCTCGGCGGCGCGCGGCCAGGTCGATCCGGCCCAGCCGGTCTGCAGCGGGGCGTTGCTGTTGGTGTGATCGGTGATGGTCGCGGACCAGGCGTCCATGATCTCGATCGACTTCTTGGCGTACCGGGCGTCCCTGGTGAAGTACCAGGCGAGCGCTTGCGTGTAGGCCGCGATGGCGTCCTGCCGCTCGTCGGTGCAGCCGCGGTTGGGGTTGGACGACGATCCGCACTCCACGACGGCCCGCGGCTTGGCGGTACGCGACAGTGAAGCGTAGGAGCTGGCCATCATGTTGTCGTACGCGGCCTTCCATGGCTGTTGGCCGGCCTGCACCTTTGACCGGGCGTAGTCGAGTTGGGCCCGGCTCACGAGCACGCCGGGGTGAGTGAAGGCTGTCGGTGCGGCCGTTGCCCGTGGGGCAGGGCCGGTGAGCTGAACGCTCAGCAGGCCGGCCAGTAGGGCGAGAACACTCAGCAGGGCGGTTCTGGTTCGTGTCATCCGATGACCTCTTCCGTTCACGAATGAGAACGCAGTTCCGAATGAAGAACGATTGGCCTGGACCATAGGGAAGGCTTGTGTACATGTCAATAGACAGGAGTGGCCGGTCCACGGAGAACCGGTCCCGGACAGCAACGAAGCTCAACTCATCGGAGTTGGGCGATGCGTAGCGTCGTACGGCATCCCCCGACAGCCCGAGTCAGGAAGGGCCCAGCCTCCGCGTTTCGGCCAAGCCGACCGGTGGTCCAGCGGACAGGGCCGCCCGGGAACCCCCGCCGGACCGACCCCGCCCCACCCCGCGGACTACCCTGGAGGGTCGATCGACCCCCGTGTCAGGAGAGTAATGGCCGTCAATCTGGTCAATGTCGAGAACGTCAGCAAGGTGTACGGCACCCGTGCCCTGCTCGACGGGATCTCCCTCGGCGTCTCCGAGGGGGACCGCATCGGCATCGTGGGCCGTAATGGCGACGGCAAGACGACCCTCATCCGGATGCTGGCCAAGCTGGAGCAGGCCGACACCGGACGGGTCACGCACTCCGGCGGGCTGCGGCTGGGTGTGCTGACCCAGCATGACTCGCTCGACCCGGCCGCCACCGTCCGGCATGAGGTCATCCGGGATCTGGCCGACCACGAGTGGGCGGGCAACGCCAAGATCAGGGATGTGCTGACCGGGCTGTTCGGGGGGCTGGACCTGCCCGGGTTCCCGCAGGGGCTGGACACCGTCATCGGGCCTCTCTCCGGCGGTGAGCGCCGCCGTATCGCGCTCGCCAAGCTGCTCATCGACGAGCAGGACCTGATCGTGCTCGACGAGCCGACCAACCATCTCGACGTCGAGGGCATCTCCTGGCTCGCGAACCACCTCCGTGAGCGCCGCTCGGCGCTCGTCTGCGTCACGCACGACCGCTGGTTCCTGGACCAGGTCTGCACGCGCATGTGGGACGTGCAGAAGGGCTCGGTCTACGAGTACGAGGGCGGCTACACGGACTACGTCTTCGCGCGCGCCGAACGCGAGAGGATCGCCGCCACCGAGGAGACCAAGCGGCAGAACCTGGTCCGCAAGGAGCTGGCCTGGCTGCGGCGCGGCGCCCCCGCCCGTACGTCGAAGCCCCGCTTCCGCGTCGAGGCCGCCAACGAGCTGATCGCTGACGTACCGCCGCCCCGGGACAGCAGCGAGCTGATGAAGTTCGCGTCCTCGCGGCTCGGCAAGACGGTCTTCGATCTGAAGGACGTGACCGTCCAGGCCGGGCCGAAGGTGCTGCTCAAGCATCTGACGTGGCAGCTCGGGCCCGGCGACCGCATCGGCCTCGTCGGCGTCAACGGCGCCGGCAAGACCTCCCTGCTGCGCGCCATGGCCGAGGCGGCGCGGACCGAGGGCGAGACGCAGCCGGCCGGCGGGCGGGTCGCCGTAGGGAAGACCGTCAAGCTCGCCTATCTCTCGCAGGAGGTCGGCGAACTCGATCCCAATCTGCGGGTGCTGGAGGCCGTGCAGCGGGTGCGGGAGCGCGTCGATCTCGGCAAGGGGCGTGAGATGACCGCCGGGCAGCTGTGCGAGACGTTCGGCTTCAACAAGGAGAAGCAGTGGACGCCGGTCGGTGATCTGTCCGGTGGTGAGCGGCGCAGGCTCCAGATCCTCCGGCTCCTCATGGACGAGCCCAACGTCCTCTTCCTCGACGAGCCCACCAACGACCTCGACATCGAGACCCTCACCCAGCTCGAGGACGTCCTCGACAGCTGGCCCGGCTCGATGATCGTCATCTCCCACGACCGGTTCTTCATCGAGCGGACGACGGACCGGGTCTTCGCTCTCCTCGGCGACGCCTCCCTGCGGATGCTGCCGCGCGGCATCGACGAGTACCTGGAGCGGCGCCGGCGCATGGAGGAGGCGGTGGCCGCTTCGGCGCCCGTCGCGGTGAAGGCCGCCGCCGGACCGAGCTCCGCCGACCAGCGCGCCGCCAAGAAGGAACTGCAGAAGATCGAGCGGCAGCTCGACAAGATCTCCGAGAAGGAGACCAAGCTGCACGACCGGATCGCCGACAACGCCACGGACTTCGCGAAAGTCGCCGAACTGGACGCCGAGCTGCGCCAGTTGGCCGGTGAGCGCGAGGAACTGGAACTGCGTTGGCTGGAACTCGCCGAGGACGCGTAGCACTTCGTGCCCTGCGTGCGGGCGGCGCGCTGGTGCGTGAAGGGTGCGTGAAGGGTCATAACGGGGGCGTCACGGGCCGGTTCTCCCTTGGGAACAGCGGCCGATGAGCGACGGTGCGCTGTCGGCGGCGGGTGATAGAAAGGCTCGTCTGAGAAAAGTCTGAGAGACGGCTGGTGTGGCCGAGACGCGACGGCACAGAACGTGGCACCACACCGGTCGAAGGGGGAACCGCTCATGAGTCAGCCGCCCAACCAGCCGCCGCAGGGTGGCTTCGGAGCACCACAGGACCCACGCCAGGGCGGCTTCGGGGCCCCGCCCCCGCAGCAGGGAGACGCTCCGCAGACCCCGCCGGCCCCGCAGCAGGGTGACGCTGCGCAGCCGCCGCCCCCGCCGCAGGGTGCCCCTCAGACGCCCCCTCCGCCCCAGGGCCCGCCCCAGGCACCGCCGCCCCCGCAGGGTCCGCCGCCCGGCAGCCCGCAGCAGCCGGGGTACGGCTATCCGCAGCAGCCGGGGCAGGCAGCCCCGTACGGCCAGCAGCCGGGGCCGTACAGCTCCGGTCCGTACGCCCAACCGCCGCAGCAGCCGGGACCGTACGGCCAACCGCAGCCCGCGCCCTACGGCCAGCAGCCCGCCCAGGGTTACGGCTACCCGCCGCCGCAGTACCCGGGCGCGCCCGGCCCCGGCTCGCGCAACCCCTTCAAGGGAAAGCCCGCTCTCGTCATCGGCGCGGCGGTCGCGGCGCTGGTCGTCATCGGCGGCACCGTGTTCGCGGTGACCAGGGGCAGCGACGACCAGGACAAGAAGCCGGTCGCCCAGCAGAGCGACGACCCGAAGGGCTCGCCGTCCCCGACCGGCTCCGGTGACGGCGGCGGCGCTGACGGCGGCTCCGACCCGGAAGACCTCAACGAGGGCCGCCAGTCGGGCGAGTCGAAGGTGCTCTGGTACAAGGAGGCACCGGACGCGCCCGGCAGCGGTGCCGACGCGCCCGGCCTGTGGATCACCGACAAGGCGGCGGTGAAGGCGGCGTACAAGCAGGTCTTCGCCTACAACGTCGGCGACGGCGGCGAGACCTGGGACCCGATCACCTTCCCGGAGAAGATCTGCGCGGTCACGCCGGAGAAGTCGTCCGGCGACAAGATCGTCGTGGCGTACATGAGCGGCTCCAGCGACCGCGCCAAGTGCAACCAGCTCCAGCAGATCGACCTCAACACCGGCGAGAAGGGCTGGAAGGGCACGGTCGGCGACGGCGCGTTGTTCGACAGCACGCTCGACGTCGAGTTGTCCATCACCGGCAAGACGCTGATGGTGGGCCGCTCGCAGTCCGGTACGGCGTACGACATCGACAGCGGCGACAAGCTGTGGGACAAGACGAGGTACGGCGACAAGTGCTTCCCGGACGCGTTCGCGGGCGGCGAGAAGCTGATCGCCGTGGCGTCCTGCGATGCCACCGGCACCAATGAGCACGACGAGGTGCAGGAGCTCGACCCGGCGACCGGCAAGGCCAAGTGGACCCGGAAGTTCCAGAAGGGCTGGAAGGTCGCGCGCGTCTACTCCATGGACCCGTTGGTCATCTACAGCACCAACGAGGACAAGAAGGCGTGGAACATCTCCACCTTCGGCGCCGGCGGCAAGTTCCGCTCGCAGGTCAGCGTCGACATCAACATCGGCGCCAAGTGCGGCTGGGCCATCCTCCAGCGTGATCTGCTGGGCTGCACCGGTGTGGCCGCCGACGGCGACACGCTCTACCTGCCGACCGACGCCACCACGAGCGCCAACGAGATCGTCGCGATCAACCTCGCCAACGGCAAGGAGAAGTGGCGCGTCAAGTCCCCGGTGGAGGAGCCGATGCTGCCGATCAAGGTCGAGGACGGCAAGCTCATCGCGTACGTCCAGCCGTCGTACGACGCGGGCGGCCAGGTCGTGTCGATCCCGGTCACCGGCAGCAGCCACACCCCGGCGAAGCTGCTGCAGAACCCGGCGGGCACCGCGAACATCGAAAACGGCTTCTTCTCCAGCGTGTTCGACTGGGTCGACGGGCGTTTCTACCTGGCGAGCACCCGGCTGAGCGGCAACGACGAGAGCAAGGAGAAGCTGATGCTCGCCTTCGGCAAGTGAGGCGCGCACCAGGCATGACCTTGACCGCCGTCCCCGAAGTACCCGCCGCACCCGCCGTCCCCGTCCCCTGAGGTAGCCACGCCATGACCCAGCCGCCGCCCCCACCGCCGCCCCACCAGCCCCCGCAAGGGGGAGGGTTCGGCCCGCCCCAGGACCAGCCGCCCCAGCCGCAGCAGCCGGGCCCCGGCGGTTTCGGCGCACCGCAGACCCCCGCGCAGCCGCCCGCGCACCCGCCGCAGGCCCCCCAGGGCATGCCGCCCGCCGCCCCACCGCCGCAGCCCGGCTTCGGCCACCCCCAGTCGCCCCCGCCCGGCTACGGCTACCCGGGCCAGCAGCCCAACCCGTACGCACAGCCCCCGAACCAGCCCCAGAACCAGCCGCAGAACCCGTACGGCCAGCCCCCCGGCTACGGCTATCCGCAGCCGGGCATGCATCCGCACCCCCACCCCACCGTGCCGAACGGTGGCGGGCGGAAGTCCAACACCACGCTGGCCGTGATCGTCGCGGCCGTCGTGGTGATCGCGCTCGTCGTCGGCGGCGTGTGGTACTCGCAGTCCGGTGACACGGGCGGCAAGGAGGACACGGCAACCTCCAGCGGCGGCACCGGCGGCGGGGACGACGACGGCACGGGAGGCGGCGGCAGCGTCCCCGCCGGCACGGAGAAGGTGCCCGCCGACGCCTCCTCCAAGGTCCTCTTCCAGGTCCCGTCACCCAAGGTCGAGGACGACACCACCGTCGTCGTGTCCGGCTCGTGGGTGACCGACAAGGCGTACGTCAAGAGCGGCGTCGCCGAGATCGTCGGCTACGACCCCGACAAGGGCACCGAGCTGTGGACGATCCCGCTGCCGGGCCCCGTCTGCCAGGCCAGCAAGCACGTCACCGACAATCTGACGGCCGTCGCCTTCGAGCCCGCGATGCCGACGAAGGCGAAGCCCTCGAACGGCTGCACCCAGATCGCGGCGCTCGACCTCGACGCCGGTAAAAAGCTGTGGACGAAGACCGCCGAGGTCGACGGCCAGCCGATCCGGTTCGACAACATCACCGTCAGCGGCGGCACGGTCGCCGCCGGCGGCAGCAGCGGCGGCGCCGCGTTCGACCTCGAGACCGGCAAGCCGCTGTGGCTCCCCAAGGCCAACGAGGACTGCCGCGACTCCGGGTACGCCGGCGGCGAGAAGCTGGTCGCGGTCCGCAGGTGCGGCTCGTACGACAGTCCCCAGCTGCACATCCAGACCATCGACCCGCAGTCCGGGAAGGTGAACTCCGAGTACAAGCTGGCCGAGGGCGTCGACTACGCCAGCGTCGTGTCCACCCAGCCGCTCGTCGTGGCCGCCGAGGTCGGCGAGTCCAAGGACGCCGTCGGCATCACGGACGTCTTCTCGATCGACAACGCCACCGGCAAGCTGCGCATCCGCATCTCCGTGCCGGGCGACCAGTTCGAGGCCCGCTGCTCCGGCGTCACCAGGATCGAGTCCTGCACGGGCGTCGTGGTGGGCAACGACCGGCTCTACGTGGAGACCAAGGAGCACGCCGGCGGCGGCGAGTACGGTCGTACCAACGAGATCGTCGCCTTCGACCTGGCCACCGGCAAGCAGACCGGACAGCGTGCGGACGCGGGCGACCGGTACACGATCACGCCGCTGCGCATGGACGGCGGCAACATCATCGCGTACAAGCGTCCGCCGTACGACAAGGGCGGGCAGATCGTCAGCATCGACGGTGGCACCTTCAAGGAGACGAAGCTGCTGGAGAACCCGTCCGTGAAGACGGTGCGGGATGTGGAGACCCGTATGTCTCCGCAGTACGCCGAGATCCTCTACGCGCAGGGGCATCTGTACATGTCTTCTGTGTACGCGAGTGAACTCGGCAATCCGGACGACAAGAGGTACCTGGTGATCGCGTTCGGCACCAACGGCTGAACCACTCACTCGCGTTGACGGCCCCGTCCCTGCTCAGAGACGGGGCCGTGCGCGTACCGCCCATCACCCTCGAATGAGCGGAAAGCGAGAAATTCCGTCGATCCGGGGCACTTCTCATCGGTAGGGGGAGCGCAACGTCGAACAAGCGTGTAGCTTCCGGGGGCATGAAGAGCGGGGGAGCCGGGTGGGGGCTTCTGGCCGCGCGGACCAGTGGGCATGCATAGTGGGGCATCCATTGGGGGGACTGGGGGGTTGCTCGATGGGAGTGCGGCTCATGGTGGTCGACGACCACCGACTGCTGGCCGAGGCACTGGCCTCGGCGCTGAAACTGCGGGGCCATCGCGTGCTCGCCGCGGCGGCACCGGCCGCGGGGGCGGCGGAGCTGGTGATCGCGCGGGCGCCGGAGGTGTGCCTGCTGGGGACGGCGACGCCTGCGGAACCGGGCATATTCGACCCGGTGATGAAGATCAAACGGGAGCGCCCACAGGTCGCGGTGCTGGTCCTGGGGCCCGTGCCGTCACCGCGTGGCATAGCCGCCGCGTTCGCCGCGGGCGCCTCGGGCTATGTACGGCATGACGAGCGCATCGAGGGTGTGGAGCGGGCGATCATGAAGGCCAGGGCGGGCGAGGCGGCCGTGGCGCCGCAGCTCCTGCAAGGCGCCTTCAGCGAACTCCTCAACCCCGCGGTTCAGCCGGACGACGAGGGCCAGCGCCTGCTGCAGATGCTGACGCCTCGCGAGGTCGAGGTTCTGGTCAGGGTCGCCGACGGCGAGGACACCCGGCTGATCGCGGCCGGCATGGGCATCGCCCCCTCGACCGCACGCACGCATGTGCAGCGGGTCCTGATGAAGCTGGGGGTGGGGTCGAGGCTGGAGGCGGCGGCCCTGGCGGCCAGGACCGGCCTGCTGGACCGGGCGGGTCCGGTACCGCACTCGGCCCCTGAGACGGGGACGGGTAACGGACTGGAGTAGATCAGAAACGGGGCCGGAGTCCGTCGCGGACTCCGGCCCCGGTCTCACGGGCGAGGCGACTCGGCCGACTCGTCCGGCAGGATGTCCGGAGGCGGCGGAGCCACAGGCCGCAGCTTCAGCCACACCAGGAAGAACACGCCCAGCGCCAGCATCCCCAGCCCGGTCCAGAGGTTGATGTTGACGCCCTCGGCCTTGTCCAGGTCGGCGTCGGACGGGGAGATGCCCGCGATCGTGACGATCACGCCGTAGATCACGAACAGTCCGCCGATGATGCGGCGCAGGTCGAAGATGCGGGCCGCGGTCGCGGACTTGGCCTGCAACTCGCTGACTTCCCGTAGGACGTCCTTCTCGGAGTACTTGGAGTATTCGGAGGGCCCTGAGTGCTCAGACATGGTTTCTCAATCCTCCCGCGATCAGAACGAGAACGGGATGTAGCAGGCGGCGGCCAGGACGATCGCACCCCAGCCCAGCAGGGCCGGCCTGCGGTACCAGGCGTCGTCGCCGACGGCCGGAGCCTCGGACATACCGGGCGAGACGGTGCCGTAGACCAGGCCCTGCAGTTCCTCAGCCGGCTTCGGCTTGGTGAACAGCGACACGGCGACCATGACGACCGCGCCGGCCACGAAGCCGACGATCGCGGAGACGAAGTTGGCGCCCTGGTCGGAGGGGATGTCGACGATGCCCTCCTTGTAGATCCAGAAGTAGTTCACCATCGCGGCCACGGTGCCGGCGAGCAGTCCCCAGAAGCCGGACACCGCGGAGGCGCGCTTCCAGAACATGCCGACGATGAAGACGACGAACATCGGCACGTTGAAGAAGGAGAACAGCGTCTGGAGGTAGCTCATGATGTTCGAGAACGACGACGCGAGGAACGCCGTGCCGACCGAGGCGCACACACCGATCACCGTGATCAGACGGCCGAACCCGACGTAGTACTCGTCCTCCCGGCCCTTGACCACGTACCGGGCCCAGATGTCGTTGGTGAACACCGTGTTGAAGGACGACACGTTGGCCGCCATGCCCGCCATGAACGCCGCGAGCAGACCGGTCACCGCGATGCCGAGGACGCCGTTGGGCAGCAACTGCTCCATCAGATACGGGATGGCGTCGTTGTACTGGTAGCCCGAGTCGGGGGTGCCGAAGCCGGGGATCAGGGCCGCCACCGTCAGCCCCGGGATCATCACCAGGAACACGATGAAGATCTTCGGGAAGGCGGCGATGAGGGGGGTGCGCTGGGCCGCCGACAGGTTCTTGGCCGACAGCGCTCGCTGGACCTCCGCGAAGTTCGTCGTCCAGTAGCCGAAGGACAGCACGAAGCCCAGGCCGAGCACGATCGTCAGCCAGTTCGCGCCCAGCGGGTTGTCGCTGCCGATGCCGGTGCCGCCCCACGCGGTCGTGAAGTCGGCGCCGTGCGTCTTCGTCAACGAGTCCGTCAGACCGTCCCAGCCGCCGACCTTCTTCAGACCCAGCACGACGATCGGGATGAGGGCCGCGAGGATCACGAAGAACTGCAGCACCTCGTTGTAGATCGCGGACGACAGACCGCCGAGGGTGATGTACGCCAGCACGAAGGCGCCCGCGACCACGATCGCCACCCACTGCGGCCAGCCGAGCAGGGCCTCGACGACGATCGCCAGGGCGTAGAGGTTGACACCGGCGATCAGAACGGCGGCAAAGGCGAACAGAGCCGAACTGAGCAGATGTGCCCACTTGTCGAAGCGGAGCAACAGCATCTCGGGAACCGAGCGCACTTTGCTGCCGTAGTAGAACGGCATCATCACCAGGCCGAGGAAGACCATGGCCGGGATGGCGCCGATCCAGTACCAGTGCACGGTGTACGCGCCGTACTGCGCGCTGTTGGCGGCCATGCCGAGGATCTCGGTGGCGGCCAGGTTCGCCGAGATGAACGCGAGACCGGTGATCCAGGCCGGCAACGACCGGCCCGAGAGGAAGAAGTCAAGGCTCGTCTTGACCGAGCGGCGGGCGGCGAAGCCGATGCCGAGGACGACGACGAAGTAGATGCCGAGGATCGTGTAGTCGAGCCAGTTGGTGGGGAGTCGGAGCTCAGCTGCCAGGTATGTGGGGGTTTGCATAAGCACTCGCTTCGTTGCGCGAACTGATCCAGAGCGGAACCTACGCCTCCGTGTTCAGTAATTGAACACTTCGTATGGTGCTCTTTGTTGGATTGTGACGTTGACGCCCCTGGTTGCTTGTGTTTCGATATGTTTACTTATGTTGGTTGATGGAGTGGCCCTGATAGGGAGTCCGCAGTGAAGAAGACCTCGACCCGGCTGGCCGACGGTCGCGAGCTGGTCTACTACGACCTGCGCGACGACACGGTCCGGGACGCCGTGGACCGCCGTCCGCTGGAGCGGACCGTCACCACGTCCGAGATCCGGCAGGACCCCCTGCTCGGCGACTCCGTCGCGATCGCCTCGCACCGCCAGGGCCGCACCTACCACCCGCCGGCCAACGAGTGCCCCCTGTGCCCCTCCGAGGGCGAGCGGCTGAGCGAGATCCCCGACTCGTCGTACGACGTCGTGGTCTTCGAGAACCGCTTCCCCTCGCTCGCCGGCGACTCCGGCCGCTGCGAGGTCGTCTGCTTCACCTCCGACCACAACGCGTCCTTTGCCGAACTGACCGAGGAACAGGTTGGGTTGGTGCTCGACGCCTGGACCGACCGGACCTCGGAGCTGTCCCATCTGCCCTCCGTAGACCAGGTGTTCTGCTTCGAGAACCGCGGCGCCGAGATCGGCGTGACCCTGGGCCACCCGCACGGCCAGATCTACGCCTACCCCTTCACCACCCCGCGCACCGCGCTCATGCTGCGTTCTCTCGCAACTCATAAGGAAGCGACCGGAGGTGAGAACCTCTTCGACGCCGTCCTGGAGCGTGAACTCGCCGGTGAGCGAGTCGTCCTGGAGGGTGAACACTGGGTCGCCTTCGTGCCGTACGCCGCGCACTGGCCGTACGAGGTCCACCTGTACCCCAAGCGCCGCGTGCCCGATCTGCTCGGGCTCGACGAGGCGGCGCGCACAGAATTCCCCCAGCTCTATCTGGAACTCTTGAGGCGCTTCGACCGGATCTTCGGCGAGGGCGAACCGCCCACGCCGTACATCGCGGCCTGGCATCAGGCCCCGTTCGGCGCGCTGGACGAGTTCGACGGTGTGAGCAGGGATGATTTCGCCCTTCACCTCGAGCTTTTCACCATCCGCCGCACGTCCGGCAAGCTGAAGTTCCTCGCGGGTTCCGAGTCCGGCATGAACGTGTTCATCAACGACGTGCCGCCGGAGCGCGCGGCCGAGCGACTGCGAGAGGTAGCGAGTTCATGAGCGGTAAGTACCTGGTGACCGGTGGCGCGGGATACGTCGGCAGCGTGGTCGCCCAGCATCTGCTGGAAGCGGGCCACGAGGTCGTCGTCCTCGACAACCTCACCACCGGCTTCCGCGAGGGTGTGCCCACCGGCGCCACCTTCATCGAGGGCGACATCCGCGACGCCGCCAAGTGGCTGGACGCGACCTTCGACGCCGTCCTCCACTTCGCCGCGTTCTCGCAGGTCGGCGAGTCGGTCGCCAAGCCCGAGAAGTACTGGGACAACAACGTCGGCGGCACCATGGCGCTGCTGGGCGCGATGCGCGAGGCCGGCGTCCGCAAGCTCGTCTTCTCCTCTACGGCGGCCACGTACGGCGAACCGGTCAGCACCCCGATCACCGAGACCGACCCGACGGCGCCCACCTCGCCGTACGGCGCCTCGAAGCTCGCCGTCGACCACATGATCACCGGTGAGGCGGCGGCGCACGGCCTGGCCGCGGTCTCCCTGCGCTACTTCAACGTGGCAGGCGCATACGGCACGCAGTCAAATGTCATGGTCGGCGAGCGGCACGACCCCGAGTCGCACCTCATCCCGCTGGTCCTCCAGGTCGCGCAGGGCAAGCGCGAGGCGATCTCCGTCTTCGGCGACGACTACCCGACGCCGGACGGCACCTGCGTCCGCGACTACATCCACGTCGCCGACCTGGCCGAGGCCCACCTGCTGGCCGTGAAGGCCGCGCGACCCGGCGAGCACCTGATCTGCAACCTCGGCAACGGCAACGGCTTCTCCGTCCGCCAGGTCATCGAGACCGTCCGCCAGGTCACCGGCCACCCGATCCCCGAGGTCACGGCCCCGCGCCGCGACGGCGACCCGGCGGTCCTTGTCGCGTCCGCCGACACCGCCCGCGAGCGGCTCGGCTGGAACCCGTCCCGAGCGGACCTCGCCGGGATCGTCGCGGACGCGTGGGAATTCGCGCAGGCGCGCGGCAAATGACCGTGTACGCGAGGCAAGTGACGGCGTACGCGCGGCGATTGAGTCGTACTCGCGGCGAGTGAGTCGTCCGCGCGGCAAGTAACGCGTATGCGCGGCAAGTAAATTCAGGGCCGGTACAGACCGGTCGGTTCGAAAGGTCAGGGGTCAGGGGATGAGCGAGCCTGTCGTCGGTGGTGTCGCCGAGCGGTTCAAGGAGCTGTACGGGGCCGAGCCGGAGGGAGTGTGGGCGGCGCCGGGCCGGGTCAACCTGATCGGCGAGCACACCGACTACAACGACGGCTTCGTCATGCCGTTCGCGCTTCCGCACGTCACGGTCGTGGCGGTGTCCCGGCGCGAGGACGGCGTCCTGCGCCTGCACTCGGAGGACGTCGAGGGCCCAGTCGTCGAACTGCGCGTCGACGCACTGAACCCGGGGTCGGACACGAACTGGACGGCCTACCCGGCGGGCGTCACCTGGGCCCTGCGCGACGCGGGCCACCCGGTCACCGGCGCCGACATCCACCTGACCTCGACCGTCCCGTCCGGCGCGGGCCTGTCCTCGTCGGCGGCGCTGGAGGTCGCGGTCGCCCTGGCCCTGAACGACCTGTACGAACTCGGCCTCAAGGGCTGGCAGCTGGCCCGCCTGTGCCAGCGCGCCGAGAACGTCTACGTCGGCGCCCCCGTCGGCATCATGGACCAGACCGCGTCCGCCTGCTGCACCGCGGGCCACGCCCTGTTCCTCGACACCCGCGACCTCTCCCAGCAGCAGATCCCCTTCGACCTGGCCGCCGAGGGCATGCGCCTGCTCGTCGTCGACACCCAGGTCAAGCACGAGCACTCGACCGGCGAGTACGGCAAGCGCCGCGCCGGCTGCGAGAAGGGCGCCGCGCTGCTGGGCGTCGAAGCGCTGCGGGACGTACCGTACGACGGCCTGGACGCGGCGCTCGCACGGCTCGGCGACGAGGAGGAGGTGCGCCGGCTGGTGCGCCACATCGTCACCGAGAACCACCGGGTGGAGCAGACGGTCGCCCTGCTGGAGGCCGGCGAGACCCGCGCGATCGGCCCGGTGCTCGTGGAGGGCCACGCCTCCCTGCGCGACGACTTCCGTATCTCCTGCCCCGAACTGGACCTGGTCGTCGACACGGCCCTGGCCACCGGGGCGATCGGCGCCCGCATGACCGGTGGCGGCTTCGGCGGCTCGGCGATCGTGCTGGCCGAGACGGCGGACGTCGAGACCATCACCAAGGCGGTGCAGGAAGCCTTCGCGGCGGCCGCTTTCACGGCACCGCGCGTCTTCGAGGCGGTGCCTTCGGCGGGGGCGCGGCGGCTCAGCTGAGCCGCTTGGTCAGCGTGTACTCCGTGATCCCCGGCGGATAGTCGGGGATCACGCACACCACGTCATAGCCCTGCTTCTGGTAGAAATCCGGCGCCTGGAAGTCCCAGGTCTCCAGGCGCGCGCCCCGACAGCCGCGCTCGGTGCGCGCCACATGCTCCGCTTCTGCCAACAGCCGGGAGCCCAGCCCGGCGCCCCGAAGGCGCTCGTCCACCCATAGATAGGTCACGTGCAGCCAGGTGGTCCAGGTGTGGCCGACGAGGCCGCCCGCCAGCCGGTCGTGGTGATCCAACACCCAGACGTGGAGCGGAAGTTCCCGTTCACCAGGCGTTCCGCGCAGCCCGTGCAAGATCGGTGAAGCCGCCGTATTGGCGGCGCGGAGACGGGAACGAAGCAAGTCGCGCCGCGCTTTGTCGACTTCTGTCTCGATACGAAACATGCGGCTCACCATAAACGCGCTGGACAACCAGTTCTGCAAATTACCTTCCGCTGTCGGCCCCCGCCCGTACTCTGATGAACAGCACCGGTGGGGGCCGGTGCTGATCAGGGGGCGAGACAAGTCGGGTACGACGCCCGCAGTGGGGGTAGCAGTCTTGGCACGGCGGCGGCCGTGCGACTGCGACCATTCCTGGGCGTCGTACCCGCACAGGTCGTCGTTTTCCCGGACCAGTGGGGGTTTTCAGTGGTTCGTATCCGAGTCCTAGTCGTCGACGACCACCGCATCTTCGCCGAATCGCTCGCCGCCGCACTGGCCGCCGAGCCGGACGTCGACGTGTCCGCGGCGGGCAGTGGCCCGGCCGCCATGCGCAGTCTGGAGCGTGCCGTCGCCGAGGGGCGCCGCTTCGACGTGCTGCTCGTCGACGCCGATCTGGGCGGAAACATGCCGGGCGTGCGTCCCGCACCCGTACAGGAAGGGAACGAGGACGGGCTCGTCGACGGGATCTCCCTGGTCGCCGGCGTCCGCGTCGCCCAGCCGCACGTACGCATCGTCGTCCTCGCCGAGAAGGACGACCCACGCCGCGCCGCGCTCGCCCTGCAGGCCGGGGCGTCGGGCTGGGTCGCCAAGGACTGCTCACTGTCCCGGCTGCTCACCGTCATCCGGGGCGTCCTGCGCGACGAGACCCATCTGCCGCCCGCCCTCCTCACCGGCGTCCTGCGCGAGCTGACGGCCGCCCGCAAACACCGCACCGAGAGCGAACGTCTGGTGGAGTCCCTCACCCCGCGCGAGCGGGAGGTACTGCGCTGCATGGTCGCCGGCCTGGGACGCAAGGCAGTCGCCGAGCGCCTGTTCCTCTCCCCGCACACCGTCCGAACCCACATGCAGAACGTCCTGGGCAAGCTGGGCGTCCACTCGACCCTGGCCGCGGTGGCACTGGCGAGGAGGGCGGGGGTGGGCCCGGCGGACCTGGGCCCGGTAGGAAGGATCGGGGTGGAGGAAAGCAGCAGCGCCTGACAGGCGCCCCGAAGGGGCGCGGGGCTGTATCGATTTGCGGCTCCGCCGCGTGGGCGCGACAAGCCACAACGCCGCCGCAGCCGAACAACTATGTCTACCCGGGAATGTTGTCGAACGGCGCCGTCAACTGCCGCAGCAACCCCGCCAGTTCCCCCCGCTGCGCCCGCGACAGCTCCGCCAGAATCGCCCGCTCCTGATCAAGCAGCCCCGCAAGTGCCTGATCGGCCCGATCGCGACCCTCATCGGTCAGCCGGACCAGCACACCCCGCCGGTCGCTAGGATCCGGCAGCCGCTCCACCAGCCCCTTCTTGGCCAGCCGGTCGATGCGGTTCGTCATCGTCCCCGAAGTGACCAGCGTCTGCGTCAGCAACTGCCCCGGCGAGAGCTGATACGGCGTCCCGGCCCGCCGCAGCGCCGTCAGCACGTCGAACTCCCAGGGCTCCAGGCTGTGTTCGGAGAAGGCCAGCCGACGTGCGCGGTCCAGGTGCCGGGCCAGTCTGCTCACCCGGCTGAGCACCTCGAGCGGTTCCACGTCGAGGTCAGGGCGCTCCCGGCGCCACGCTGCGACCAGCCGATCGACCTCGTCCTCCATGACGATCAGTGTAGTGGTTGTGTCGATGTGAAGTCTCTTGACGTCAAGTTTCTTGACCTCAAGCTAATGGTCGGGGCAGGCTGGGTACCTGTCAGCCACGGTCGTTCCCCTCCCGGAGGCCCACCATGTCCGCCCCCACCTGGGACCCCGCCCAGTACCTGCGCCACGCCGACCACCGCGCCCGCCCCTTCGCCGACCTCCTGGCCCGCGTTCCCGATCTGCCCGGTACCCCGCCCCGTATCGCCGACCTCGGCTGCGGCCCCGGCAATGTCACCACCCTCCTCGCCGACCGCTGGCCCACCGCGCACATCACCGGCTACGACAACTCGCCCGAGATGCTGTCCCGGGCCGAGGCTCACGCGGGACCCACCCCGGGCGGCGGCCACCTCGACTTCGCCCCCGCCGACGTCCGCACGTGGGAGCCCGTACGGCCGTACGACCTGATCGTCAGCAATGCCACGCTGCAGTGGGTCCCCGGGCACGCGGACCGCTTCGCCGAGTGGATCGCCGGTCTCACCCCCGGCGGCACCTTCGCCTTCCAGGTGCCCGGCAACTTCGACGCCCCCAGCCACCGCCTGATGCGCGAACTCGCCCACTCCCCGCGCTTCCGCGACCGCCTCGCCGCCACCCTCCGCCACGACGACGCGGTCCTCGCCCCCGAGACCTACCTGGCACACCTGACCGCGCTTGGCTGCACGGCCGACGTCTGGGAGACGACGTACATCCACCTGCTCACCGGCGAGGACCCGGTACTCGACTGGGTCAAGGGAACAGGCCTACGCCCCGTCCTCACCGCGCTCGCCGACGACCCCGACGAACGAGACGCGTTCATGGACGAGTACCGCTCGGCCCTGCGCGAGGCCTATCCGCCCGGCCCACATGGAACGCCGTTCCCGTTCCGCCGCATCTTCGCCGTCGCCGTCAAGGAGGCGTGATGATCACCGCCGTCGACCATGTCCAGCTCGCGGCGCCCCCAGGCTCGGAGGAGCGGCTGCGGTCGTACTACGTCGATGTCCTCGGCCTGACCGAGATACCCAAGCCGCCTGCGCTGGCCGCGCGCGGGGGCTGCTGGTTCCAGTCGGGACCGGTGCAGCTGCATCTGGGGATACAGGATGACTTCCGGCCCGCGAAGAAGGCCCACCCAGGGCTGCGGGTCAACGGCATCGAAACGTACGCCGCACGGCTCGAGGCCCACAGGGCGAGCGTCGTCTGGGACGAGATCCTGCCGGGACACAAGCGCTTCTACTCCGAGGACCCCGTCGGCAACCGGCTGGAGTTCCTGGAGCCGTCGGCTTAGGACGTAGGGTCCAGGTCAAGCCCCAGCAGGCGTCTGACCTCCGCGTGCGGGATGCCCTCTCCGAGCGTGCCCTCAGCCTTCCGTCGCTGGTAGTCGGCGATGGCCAGGGTGTCTTCGAGATCTTCGATCACTTGCGGTGATACGAGGAGGGCGGCGACGCGCCCATGGTCGGTGAGGGCGATGATCTCGCGGCGGTATGCGACGCGGCGGACGAGGTCGTCGAGCTGGGGGGCGGCCTCGCTGATGGACATCTCCGTCATGCGCCCAGAGTTCCACAAGGCTCACCTGCTGGTCCGTCGGTTCAGCTCTTCCGGCGCCCTATCAGCCGAGGCTTCGCCTCCAGCCCGTCCAGCCCGTGCCACGCCAGGTTCACCAGATGGGCCGCGACCTCCGCCTTCTTCGGGCGGCGGACGTCGAGCCACCACTGGCCGGTGAGGGCGACCATGCCGACGAGGGCCTGGGCGTAGAGGGGGGCCAGCTTGGGGTCGAAGCCGCGGCGTTTGAACTCGCGGCCGAGGATGTCCTCCACCTGGGTGGCGATGTCCGAGATGAGGGAGGCGAAGGAACCCGTGGACTGGGGGATGGGGGAGTCGCGGACGAGGATGCGGAAGCCGTCCGTGTACTCCTCGATGTAGTCGAGCAGGGCGAAGGCTGCCTGCTCGCAGAGTTCTCGGGGGTGGCCCGCCGTGAGGGAGCTCGTCACCATGTCCAGCAGGCGCCGCATCTCGCGGTCCACCACCACCGCGTACAGGCCCTCCTTGCCGCCGAAGTGCTCGTACACCACCGGCTTGGACACCCCGGCCTTCGCCGCGATCTCCTCCACCGACGTGGCCTCGAAGCCCCTCTCCGCGAAGAGGGTGCGACCGATCTCCAGCAGCTGCTGGCGGCGCTCCGCTCCGGTCATCCGGGTTCGGCGCGCTCGCCGCGGCTTCTCATTGCTGGAGGTGCTGGGATCGGTCGCCACGCCGTCAATCATGCAGCCTCGGCGGGCGCCTTCCCCCGCTGAGAGCTGTCGTTCCCGGTGTTACGGCGGGAATCGATACGCGAGCGTGACGGCCAGCGCACGTCGTACGCCCAGCCGAACTGCTCGCACCAGCGGATGATCCGGGCCGAGGAGTCGATCTGGCCGCGCTCCACACCGTGCCGCGCGGACGTCGGATCGGCGTGATGCAGGTTGTGCCAGGACTCACCGCAGGACAGGACCGCCAGCCACCACACGTTGCCGGACTTGTCACGCGACTTGAAGGGGCGCTTGCCGACCGCGTGGCAGATCGAGTTGATCGACCAGGTCACATGGTGCAACAGCGCCACTCGAACGAGTGATCCCCAGAAGAAGCCCGTGAACGCGCCCCACCACGACATCGTCACCAGCCCGCCGATCAGCGCGGGCAGGGCGAGGGAGAGCACGGTCCAGTAGAGGAACTGACGGGAGATCGTCCGGATCGTGTCGTCCTTGATCAGATCCGGCGCGTACTTGTCCTGCGGCGTCCGCTCCTCGTCGAACATCCAGCCGACGTGCGCCCACCACAGCCCCTTGATCAGCGCCGGGAGCGTCTCTCCGTAACGCCACGGAGAGTGCGGGTCGCCCTCCGCGTCGGAGAACTTGTGATGCTTGCGGTGATCCGCGACCCAGCGGACCAGCGGGCCCTCCACCGCCATCGAACCGGCGACGGCGAGCGCGATGCGCAGCGGACGTTTGGCCTTGAAGGAGCCGTGGGTGAAGTAGCGGTGGTAGCCGATCGTGACGCCGTGGCAGGCGACGAAGTAGAAGAAGACCAGCAGACCGAGGTCGAGCCAGCTCACTCCCCATCCCCAGGCCAGCGGCACCGCCGCGGCGAGCGCGAGGAAGGGGACGACGATGAAGAGGAGGAGCGCGAGCTGCTCGACGCGCCCCTTCTTCTCGCCGCCGAGCGTGGCCTTGGGGAGTGGGGTGTTGTCGGGCGCCTTCGGGGCGTCGTCGATCACATCGGAGCTCGTGGTCATGGGGCGTCCCCTGTGGGGTTCGTGGGTTGAGGCTAGTGCCCGGGCTGGGAACCCAGGGTCGTCGAGGGCTCTGACGGGAGTCCCTACGGTTCCGTAACCTACGGCGACGTAAGTATGGCAGCGCGTCGCCGGTCGGCAAGAGCCCGTGGGCCTGCGCGTCCGCACGGACACCTATCCTTAGGAGTCGGTCGGACAGCGCGGTCCGCTCTGATTAATTCCCGGATGCCCGGCCCGTATGCGGCCCCCGCCGCGCGACCGTTCCTTCGGGTTCCCTCCAGACGAGCTTCAACACTGCAAGGAGCCGCACCTGTGAGCAGTGCCGACGACCAGACCACGACCAGCAGTGAGCTGCGCGCCGACATCAGGCGGCTGGGCGATCTCCTCGGCGAGACCCTCGTCCGTCAGGAAGGCCCTGAGCTGCTGGAACTCGTCGAGAAGGTCCGCCGCCTCACCCGGGAGGACGGCGAGGCCGCCGCCGAGCTGCTGCGCGGCACGGAACTGGACACCGCGGCCAAGCTGGTCCGCGCCTTCTCCACCTACTTCCACCTGGCCAACGTCACCGAGCAGGTCCACCGCGGCCGGGAGCTGCGCGCCAAGCGTGCCGCCGAGGGCGGACTCCTCGCCCGTACGGCCGACCGGCTGAAGGACGCCGACCCCGAGCACCTGCGCCAGACGGTCAGGAACCTCAACGTTCGTCCCGTGTTCACGGCCCACCCGACCGAGGCCGCGCGCCGCTCGGTGCTCAACAAGCTCCGGCGCATCGCCGCGCTCCTGGAGACCCCGGTCATCGAGGCCGACCGCCGCCGCTACGACACCCGGCTGGCCGAGAACATCGACCTCGTCTGGCAGACGGACGAGCTGCGCGTCGTACGCCCCGAGCCCGCGGACGAGGCCCGCAACGCGATCTACTACCTCGACGAACTGCACGCCGGCGCCGTCGGTGACGTACTCGAGGACCTCACCGCCGAGCTGGAGCGCGTCGGCGTGAAGCTCCCCGACGACACGCGCCCGCTCACCTTCGGCACCTGGATCGGCGGCGACCGCGACGGCAACCCCAATGTGACCCCCGAGGTCACCTGGGAGGTGCTGATCCTCCAGCACGAGCACGGCATCAACGACGCCCTGGAGATGGTCGACGAGCTGCGCGGCTTCCTGTCGAACTCCATCCGCTACACCGGCGCGACGGAAGAACTGCTCACGTCACTGCAGACCGACCTCGAGCGCCTGCCCGAGATCAGCCCCCGCTACAAGCGGCTCAACGCCGAGGAGCCCTACCGGCTCAAGGCCACCTGCGTCCGGCAGAAGCTGGAGAACACCAAGCAGCGCCTGGCCACCGGCACCCCGCACGAGCCGGGCCGCGACTACCTCGGCACCTCCGAGCTGCTGGCCGACCTGACCCTGATCCAGACCTCGCTCAGGGAGCACCGCGGCGGACTGTTCGCGGAAGGCCGGATGAACCGTACGATCCGTACGCTCGCCGCCTTCGGCCTCCAGCTCGCCACCATGGACGTCCGCGAACACGCCGACGCCCACCACCACGCCCTCGGCCAGCTCTTCGACCGCCTGGGCGAGGAGTCCTGGCGGTACGAGGACATGCCGCGCGAGTACCGGCTCAAGCTGCTCGCGAAGGAGCTCCGCTCCCGCAGGCCGCTGGGCCCCACGCCCGCGCCCGTCGACGCGGCCGGCGCGAAGACCCTCGGTGTGTTCGAGACCGTCAAGCGGGCCCTGGAGGTCTTCGGACCCGAGGTCGTCGAGTCGTACATCATCTCCATGTGCCAGGGCGCCGACGACGTCTTCGCCGCCGCCGTGCTGGCGCGCGAGGCGGGCCTGATCGATCTGCACGCCGGCTGGGCGAAGATCGGCATCGTGCCGCTGCTCGAGACCACCGACGAGCTCAAGGCAGCCGACACGATCCTGGAGGACATGCTCTCCGACCCGTCGTACCGCAGGCTCGTGGCCCTGCGCGGGGACGTGCAGGAGGTCATGCTCGGCTACTCCGACTCCTCCAAGTTCGGCGGCATCACCACCTCGCAGTGGGAGATCCACCGCGCCCAGCGCCGCCTGCGCGACGTGGCGCATCGCTACGGCGTGCGTCTGAGGCTGTTCCACGGCCGCGGCGGCACCGTCGGCCGCGGCGGCGGCCCCTCCCACGACGCGATCCTCGCCCAGCCCTGGGGCACCCTGGAGGGCGAGATCAAGGTGACCGAGCAGGGCGAGGTCATCTCCGACAAGTACCTCGTGCCGTCACTGGCCCGCGAGAACCTCGAACTCACCGTCGCCGCCACCCTCCAGGCCTCCGCCCTGCACACCGCACCCCGCCAGCCGGAAGAGGCGCTGGCCCGCTGGGACGCCGCGATGGACGTCGTGTCGGACGCCGCGCACGCCGCCTACCGCAGGCTGGTGGAGGACCCGGACCTGCCCGCGTACTTCTTCGCCGCCACCCCCGTCGACCAGCTCGCCGACCTCCACCTCGGCTCCCGCCCCTCCCGCCGCCCCGACTCCGGCGCCGGACTCGACGGCCTGCGCGCCATCCCGTGGGTGTTCGGGTGGACCCAGTCCCGGCAGATCGTGCCGGGCTGGTTCGGCGTCGGCTCCGGCCTGAAGGCGCTGCGCGAGGCGGGCCTGGACACCGTCCTCGCCGAGATGCACGAGCAGTGGCACTTCTTCCGCAACTTCATCTCCAACGTCGAGATGACCCTCGCCAAGACGGACCTGCGGATCGCCGCCCACTACGTCGACACCCTCGTCCCCGACGACCTGGGGCACGTCTTCGACACCATCAAGGCCGAGCACGCGCTGACCGTCGCCGAGGTACTGAAGATCACCGGTGAGCAGGAACTCCTCGACGCCACCCCGGTCCTGAAGCAGACCTTCACCATCCGCGACGCCTACCTGGACCCCATCTCCTACCTCCAGGTCACCCTGCTCAAGCGCCAGCGGGACGCCGCGGCGGCCGGCGAGGACCCGGATCCGCTGCTGTCGCGGGCCCTGCTGCTCACGGTGAACGGCGTGGCGGCGGGACTGCGCAACACGGGCTGATCATCCCTGGTACGACGGTGCCCCCGGCCTCCGCGGAGAGGCCGGGGGCACCGTCGTACAGGGAGGTCAGACGGACTTGCGACGCCGGAACAGTAGGTAGCCGCCCGCCGCCAACAGCGCCGCCGCGGCACCGGAGAGCAGGCCGACGGGAGCGCCGCTGCCGGTCTCGGCGAGGTCGCCCGTACTGCCGCCACCCTGCGCGGAGGGGGACGAGGACGGCGCGGCGGCCGTCTCCGTGGGGGAGGAGGACGCGGCCGGTTCCTCGGTCGTCGGAGTGGCGGAGGCCGACGGCGTGGCGCTCGGCTCATCGGTCGGCTTGTCGTCGCCCGGCTGCTCGGGAGCCGTGTCCGCCGGGCAGGTGTGCGACAGGTTGAACAGCTCCAGGCTGCCGCCCTCGACCTCGGCGACCGCGGAGGTCAGCAGGGCACCCGGCTTCGACGCCACGTAGGCGTGCTTGTCGGACGGCGGGCCGAAGCCGGTGACGACCTGTTCGCCACCGGGCTGGAAGGTCACCGTCAGCTTGACGAACGAGCTGGAGTTGCCGGGCAGGACGAAGTGCCAGCCGTCCATGTCTTCGGGAATCCCGGGGCAGCCGTCCTCCTGCGGGGCCCCGCCGTCCTGGGTGGTGGCGGTACGCGGCAGTTGCTGCCGCAGCTCGACGGTGTAGGTGTCCGTGGCCTGGGCCGAAGGGGCGAGCAGCAGCGAGGCGGTGGCCGCGGCCACGACCGTGAGGGTACGCATGGGCAGTCCATCTTCGAGAAGTGAGCGGGAAGATGTGGAGGGGGCGGCTCAGCTTCCAGCCGCGACTGACCCTGGGTCAATCACGAACAGACAACGAACAGTTTCCCCACAGAACGCAGCCGCCCCAGCCCGCTCAAATCACCAAAAAAGCCGCCGTGAGCAGCGCGGCCCCGCCCCCCGCCATGACCCACGCCGCCCGCACTCGCCCCAGTCCGCCCGCGACCACGACCGAGGCGAGGAGCAGCGCACCACCCATCGGAGCCCAGGAGTACAGGACACCGCCGGGCCCGGAGCGCACGACGTCACTGCCGCCGGGCTTCATGACGACCGAGTACGTCTGCCCCTTCCGCACGGCGACCGTCTTCTCGATGACCACGCTCTCCCGGGGCTGCGACCCCGGCGAGACCGGCGTGTACGGCCCGGTACACGTGTCCGCACCGCACCGCGTCACCTCGACCGTGCCGCGCTCCCGGCCCTTCGTCAGCATCACGTACTGCGCCGTCCCCCACGACGCCCACACACCGGCGATCAGAATCAGCGCGGCGACCGTACCCATCGCCGCGAGCCGGCCGAACCGCAGCGCGGTCTCCGTGCTCCGGTGGGAAATGACGGCAGAAGGCATGGCGGGGATCATTGGCCATGCCCGCGCGCTCGGTCAACTCCCGTGGGGGCAATGTCAGGAGTTGTACGTGCTCTGCGCCCGCTCCAGCCCCTCGATCACCAGACACTCCACCGCGTCCGCCGCCCGGTCCACGAGGTAGTCCAGCTCCTTGCGCTCCGCCGCCGAGAAGTCCTTCAGCACGAAGTCCGCGACCTGCATCCGCCCCGGCGGCCGCCCGATCCCGAACCGCACCCGGTGGTAGTCCGGCCCCATCACCTTCGTCATCGACTTCAGCCCGTTGTGCCCGTTGTCCCCGCCACCGAGCTTCAGCCGCAACGTGCCGTAGTCGATGTCGAGTTCGTCGTGCACGGCCACGATGTTGCCGACCGGGATCTTGTAGAAGTCCCGCAGTGCGTTGAGGGGCCCGCCGGACAGATTCATGTACGACATCGGCTTCACCAGCACCACCCGCCGACTCCCCGGCCCCGGTGGCCCGATCCGCCCCTCGACCACCTGCGCCTGCGCCTTCCCGGCCCGCTTGAACTTCCCCCCGATCCGCTCAGCCAGCAGATCGGCCACCATGAACCCGACGTTGTGCCGGTTCATGGCGTACTCGGGCCCGGGATTGCCGAGTCCGGCGATCAGCCAAGGGGCGTTGGGATCGGTAGCCACGTCTGGGTCTCCTAGCGCAACAGCCGCTGCTCCCGGGGTAGGGAGCAGCGGCTGGAGCCGATACTTACTGCTGTGGGCAGTCGTTCCGCGGGGCGATGGGGGTCCCCCCGCTCGAGCGAAGCCGAGAGTGGGGGAGGGTGGGCACAGCCTGCAGCGCCGGGTGCCATTTAATCAGCGGCACGAGCGCGCGGCTCAACCGCCGGTCAGGCCTCCGCGGACTCTTCGCCGCCCTCTTCGCCCTCCGGGGCCTCCTCGGCCTGTGCGGCCAGCACCTGGAGGACGACCGTGTCGTCGTCGACGGCCAGCTTGGTGCCGCTCGGCAGGGGGATGTCCTTGGCGAGGATGGAGTCACCGGCCGACAGGCCCTCGATGGACACCGTGACGGACTCGGGGATGTGGGTGGCCTCGGCCTCGACCGGAAGCGCGTTCAGGACGTGCTCGAGCAGGTAGGCACCGGGGGCCAGCTCACCCTCGGTGTGCACGTAGATGTCGACGTTGACCTTCTCGCCCCGCTTCACGAGCAGCAGGTCGACGTGCTCCAGGAAGCCCTTCAGCGGGTCACGCTGCACGGCCTTCGGGATCGCCAGCTCGTTCGTCTTGCCGTCGATGTCCAGGGCGATCAGGACGTTCGGCGTACGCAGCGCGAGCAGGAGCTCGTGGCCCGGAAGGGTCAGGTGCAGCGGGTCGCCGCCGTGGCCGTACAGGACACCGGGAACCTTCGAGTCACGACGGATACGGCGGGCAGCGCCCTTGCCGAATTCGGTGCGGGTCTCGGCGGAGATCTTTACCTCGGACATGCTGTGCACTCCTCGTATGGGTGAGAACGGACAGGGTCACCCGGCCACGAACGGCCTGCTACGAAGAGCGCGTCGATAACGGACAGCCGTACCGCGATGAGTACGGCCTCCCTCGCCGAGCAACTTCAGCAGTCTACTCGGCAGGGGAGGCCGTACCCAAAAGGATCTTCGAGGAGGCCGTACTGTTCGGCTCTTACTGCTCGTCGAACAGGCTCGTCACCGAACCGTCCTCGAACACCTCACGCACCGCGCTCGCGATCGTCGGCGCGATCGACAGCACCGTGATCTTGTCGAGGTGGCTGCCCAGTTCAGCCGGCGTGGGCAGCGTGTTGGTGAAGATGAACTCGCTCACCCGGGAGTTCTTCAGCCGGTCCGCCGCCGGACCCGACAGCACACCGTGCGTCGCCGTCACGATGACGTCCTCGGCGCCGTGCGCGAACAGGGCGTCGGCCGCCCCGCAGATCGTGCCGCCCGTGTCGATCATGTCGTCGACCAGGACACACACGCGGCCCTTGACCTCACCCACGACCTCGTGGACGGTCACCTGGTTCGCCACGTCCTTGTCGCGCCGCTTGTGCACGATCGCGAGCGGCGCACCGAGCCGGTCGCACCAGCGGTCGGCGACCCGCACACGCCCCGCGTCCGGGGAGACCACGGTCAGCTTGGCCTTGTCGACCTTGCGGCCCACATAGTCCGCGAGCAGCGGCAGCGCGAAGAGATGGTCGACGGGACCGTCGAAGAAGCCCTGGATCTGGTCGGTGTGCAGATCGACCGTGAGGATCCGGTCCGCACCCGCCGTCTTCATCATGTCCGCGATCAGACGCGCCGAAATCGGTTCACGTCCGCGGTGCTTCTTGTCCTGCCGCGCGTAACCGTAGAAGGGCACGATGACGGTGATGGAGCGGGCCGACGCACGCTTCAGCGCGTCGATCATGATCAGCTGCTCCATGATCCACTGATTGATCGGAGCCGTGTGGCTCTGGATCACAAAGCAGTCCGCACCACGCGCCGACTCCTCGTAACGGACGTAGATCTCACCGTTCGCGAAGTCGAAGGCCTTCGTCGGGACAACCCCGACACCCAACTGCTGGGCGACCTCCTGGGCAAGCTCGGGGTGGGCGCGGCCGGAGAAGAACATCAACTTCTTCTCGCCGGTCGTCTTGATCCCGGTCACAGCACTGTCTCCTCAGAGGTGTCTCAGCTGGGGTGTGCGGATGTGCACTTATCACGGTACGCCGAGTTTGACGCACCGGTTTCCGGTCAGCCCTCGTCAGCGCCCTCCCGCGCCGCCGCCTCGGCCGCCTTCGCCGCCGCGCTCCCAGGGCGCTTACGAGCCACCCAACCCTCGATATTCCGCTGCTGGCCCCGGGCCACGGCGAGCGAACCGGGCGGCACATCCTTCGTGATCACGGACCCGGCGGCCGTATAGGCGCCGTCCCCGATCGTGACAGGAGCCACAAACATGTTGTCCGAACCGGTACGGCAGTGCGAGCCGACCGTCGTGTGGTGTTTGTCCTTCCCGTCGTAGTTCACGAAGACACTCGCGGCCCCGATGTTCGTGTACTCACCGATCGTCGCGTCTCCGACGTAGGAGAGGTGCGGAACCTTCGTGCCCTCCCCGATCAGGGAGTTCTTCGTCTCGACGTACGTACCGACCTTCGACTTCAGCCCCAGCCGCGTGCCGGGCCGGAGATAGGCGTACGGCCCGACGGACGCCTGCGGCCCGACCTCCGCCCCGTTCGCGACCGTGTTGTCGATCCGCGCACCGGCACCGACACGCGTGTCCGTGAGCCGGGTGTTGGGGCCGACCTCGCAGCCCTCGCCGAGGTGAGTGGAGCCGTGCAGCTGGGTTCCGGGGTGGACGACGGCATCCTGCTCGAAGGTCACCGTCACATCGACCCACGTCGTCGCGGGGTCGATGACGGTGACGCCGGCCAGCATCGCGTGGGTCAGCAGCCGGTCGTTGAGGATCCGGCGGGCCTCGGAGAGCTGGACCCGGTTGTTGATCCCGACGATCTCGCGGTGGTCGACGGCGACGGAAGCCCCGACCCGGTGACCGGCCTCGCGCAGAATCCCGAGGACGTCGGTGAGGTATTCCTCGCCCTGGCTGTTGTCGGTACGGACCTTGCCGAGGGCGTCCGCGAGGAGTTGTCCGTCGAAGGCGAACACACCGGAGTTGATCTCACGGATCGCGCGCTGCGACTCGGACGCGTCCTTGTGCTCGACGATCTCCGTCACGGCACCGGAAGCACCGTCGCGCACGATACGTCCGTACCCGGTCGCGTCCGGCACCTCGGCGGTGAGGACGGTGACGGCGTTGCCGTCGCCGGAGTGCGTGGCGGCGAGCGCCCGCAGCGTCTCCCCGGTGAGCAGCGGAGTGTCCCCGCACACGACGACAACCGTGCCGTCGACGGAACCGCCCAACTCCTCCAGCGCCATCCGTACGGCGTGCCCCGTGCCGTTCTGCTGCGCCTGCACCGCCGTCCGCACATGCGGGTCGATCTCCGCCAGGTGCGCACCGACCTTCTCCCGCGCGTGACCCACCACGACGACCAGATTCTCGGGCCGCAACTCCCGCGCTGCGGCGAGCACATGGCCCACGAGACTGCGGCCGCAGAGCTCGTGCAGGACCTTGGGTGTGGCCGACTTCATACGGGTGCCCTCACCCGCTGCGAGAACGACGACGGCTGCCGGGCGAATGGCGCTCACGGGATGCCCTTCGGCTGTGGAGGGGGTGGAGTGACATCCGCAGGATACCGGGGGGAATCAGGGCGGACATGAGAGCGGGCCCTGACACAGCTGTCAGGACCCGAACCGGGAAGGGGCTCCCCCGCCAGGACTCGAACCCGGACAGATGGCACCAAAAGCCACAGTGCTGCCAATTACACCACGGGGGAACAAACTCGACGGAGCCGGGCATTGCACCGGGTCGCCGAGCGGCGCCTCCTACTATGCCGCACCAAGACCCTTTGACGCGACGGTGCCCGTCACGCACCGCCGGTTCGGCGTGAACGATGTGCGATTCAGCAGTTCGAGATATATGGGGCGGTTTCGCTTCTGTTCGGTTACGGGGAGTGGTGTAGGCCAGTCGCGAAAACTCACCGGAAAACGGGGGGCTTGCGCCCGTAGGCTGGATGCATGACCACGACGGGGGAAGACCACGCACCGGCCCTGACCGGGCCTTGGTGGTGGACCAGGTGGCGGAGTGCCGTGCTCGACGGGAGCCTGGCGTTCGTATCCGCCATGGAATGTGCGGCGGAGGGGGTTCCGTTCGCGCAGGATGCCGGGATTCCGGTGACCGCGGGAGTGGTGTTCGGGGTGCTGGCCGGGTCGGTGCTGGTGATTCGGCGGAAGTGGCCGATAGCCGTCGTCCTCGTCTCCATCGCCATCACACCCGCCCAGATGGGCTTCCTGATGGCCATCGTCGGTCTCTACACGCTGGCCGCGTCCGAGCTGCCGCGGCGGATCATCGCGTCGCTGGCGGGGATGTCGCTGGTGGGCACGTTGATCGTGACGTTCGTGCGGGTGCGGCAGGACATGGCGTCGGGGGATGTGTCGCTGGGGGACTGGTTCGTCCCGTTCGCTTCGATCAGCGCGTCTCTCGGGGTGACCGCGCCGCCCTTGCTGCTGGGGCTGTATGTAGGGGCACGGCGCCGGCTGATGGAGAGCTTGCGGGAGCGGGCGGACTCGCTGGAGCGGGAGCTCCAACTGCTTGCCGAGCGGGCCGAGGAGCGGGCCGAGTGGGCCAGGAACGAGGAACGGACCCGGATCGCTCGGGAGATGCATGACGTCGTCGCGCACCGGGTGAGCCTGATGGTCGTGCATGCCGCCGCGCTGCAGGCGGTGGCTCGTAAGGACCCCGAGAAGGCTGTGCGGAATGCCGCGCTCGTAGGCGACATGGGACGGCAGGCGTTGACCGAGTTGCGGGAGATGCTCGGGGTGCTGCGCAGCGGGGACGGGCTGCGGCAGCGTGAGCGTGTGTTGGCGGCGGTGGGGGCGGCCGCGGCCGCCGCGGCGTCGCGGGCCGCCGACGAGGACGGCACGGGCGAGGGGCCCTGTCTGTCCGAACTGGACGAACTGATCGGGCAGTCGGCGGCTGCGGGGATGGCCGTGGATTTCTCGGTGGAGGGGGAGTCGCGGCCGTATGCGCCGGAGGTCGAGCAGACCGCTTACCGGGTGGTGCAGGAGGCGCTGACGAACGTCCACAAACATGCGGCGGGGGCGAAGACCCATGTGCGCCTTGCGCACCGGGTGTCGGAAATCGCGATGCAGGTGGAGAACGAACCGCCACCGGAGGCCGCGTCGTCGGCGCGCTTGCCGTCCGGGGGGAACGGCCTGGTGGGCATGAAGGAGCGCGTGTCCGCGCTGGGTGGGGTGTTCGTCTCGGGACCGACGGACGCGGGGGGTTTCCGGGTGTCGGCGGTGATTCCGGCGTCGTAGGCGTACGGCAGCTGCCTGGTCGCGTCACTCTGCGGTGAGGCGTGCGGGGGTGATGCCTGCGACGAGGGCGGCGAGGGCCTGGTCGATGTCGGGGCCGAGGTACCAGTCGCCGGTGTGGTCGAGGGCGTAGACGCGGCCTTCGGTGTCGATGGCGAGGATGGACTGGGTGTCGGTCTCGGCGCCGAGAGGGCTGACGTCGGTGTCGAGGGCGCGGCCGAGGTCGCCGAGGGTGCGGGCCATGTGGAGGCCGTGCAGCGGGTCGACGTGGAGGGTCGCGGGGGCGATCTGACGGCCGGGGGCTCCGGGCGTGATGTGCAGTCCGCCGAACTCGGCCCACGCTTCGACGGCGGCGGGGAAGACGGCGTGGCGATGGCCCGCGGGTGAGGTGTGTTCGCGGAGTGCGTCCGCCCAGTACTCGGCCTGCTTGATGTCCCAGCGTCCGGGCTGCCAGCCGGCGGCACGCAGGGCGGCGTCGACGGGTACGGGGAAGCGGGTGGTGGAGGAGCGGTCGGCGTGCATCTGCCCTCAGATTCGCGGGTGTCGGGGACGGGAGTCAGTCGTCGGTCGCCGTGGGGTCGACGATGCGGACGCCGAAGTGGGCGCTGAGGGCGGTGCAGGCGCGGCAGGGCGCGGCGAAGCTGCCGTGCAGGGGGTCGCCGTCCTCGCGGATGCGGCGGGCGGTGAGTTTGGCCTGTTTGAGGGCTTTGCGGGCCTCACCGTTGGTCATGGGCTTGCGTGCGGCGCGTTTGCTGCGTGCGGCGTCGGCGGTGGCGATGTGTCTGGAGATGAGGATGGTCTCGGCGCAGCGGCCGGTGAAGCGGTCGCGCTGGGCGCTGGTGAGGGTGTCGAGGAAGTCCTGGACGAGTGGGTGCAGCGCGGGGGCCTGGTCGCCGCGGGCGGCGGTGCCGGTGAGGGTGGCGCCGCGGACGGAGAGGGCGGCGGCGACGGTGGGGAGTATGCCGTCGCGGCGATGGAGGAGCGCGGGGACATGGCGGCTCTCGGCGCTGCTCCAGCCGATTCTGGGGTCGCCGCTCGCGCCCGTGTGCGGCCCTGGGTGCGGTCCCGTTTGCGTCGCGTTCATGATCGTCATCCCCTCCCGTGCATCCCCCCGGATCACACAGAGTGCCAAATGGCGTGGCTGGTGCGGAAGCTGGGGCGGTGCGACACGCCCGGGATTGGGCACGCTGTCACGACGGGGTGACGGCTGGTCACGGAACCGAAGGGGTGGGGACCCGGTGGCGGTGACCGGGTTGGGCGTACCGCATAGGCTGTCGGCACCGCGATGCGCGCGGTCAACGCGTTGGAGACAGTCGAATACGGACCGTGGCGGATCGATGGTGTCCGTCGCGGGGTCGTACAGAGTGCCGCAGGGGGCAACCGCCATGACGACAGGTCGGCTCGGGCAGCAAGCCGCGCCGCCGAACGCGGCCTATGCCGGGCAGGTCGTGCATTTCCCGGACCCGGTCCGGGCGGCCCGTCACCCCAGAGGAGTACGGGTGGACGAGCGCGGCTACCCCGTCTTCTCGCCCTATGCGCGTGCGGCTGCGGAGATCGCCGATCCGCCGGAGGGCTTCGGCGTCGACGAGTTGCGGTTGACGGACTATGTGTCGGCGAACGCGGCGCTGGCGGCGTCGGGGCACGAGTTGTGGGACACGATTCCCTCGGTGGCGACGCCGCACGGGTGGACGTGGCATCACATGGCCGGGTCGCGGCGGCTGGAGCTGGTTCCGGTCGAGGTGAAGGCGTTGCTGCGGCATCACGGTGGTGTGGCGACGGCGGCGGTGGACCAGCACAAGCGGGGCACGCGGCCGTTGCAGGAGACGCGTCCGGCGCATTTCGGTCTGCCCAAGTCGGCGTTGGCGGTGACGGAGACGCAGGTGCTGGGCGTCGAGGAGGAGCTCGGGTACCGGCTGCCGGGCGCGTATCGGTCGTTCCTCAAGGCGGCCGGCGGGTGTGCCCCGGTGGGCACCGCGCTGGACGCGGAGTTGGGCCTGCTGATCGACCAGCCGTTCTTCACGGTGCGGGAAGAGGCGGCCGTCAATGACCTGGTCTACGTCAACAAGTGCCTGCGCGACCACCTGACCAAGGATTACCTGGGCGTCGGGTTCGTGCAGGGCGGTCTGCTGGCCGTGAAGGTGAAGGGCGAGCGGATCGGTTCGGTGTGGTTCTGCTCGTACGACGACGCACGCGACGTCGATCCCTCGTGGGCGCCCGCGGAGCGGGTGGAGCGGTTGCTGTTGCCGTGCGGCGAGGACTTCGACGCGTTCCTGTCCCGGCTGGCGGGATCGCCGCCGGAGCTGGAGACGGTGGCGAATCTGATGGTGGACGGCGGGTTCGCGCGGTCCGTTCCGGTGTCCGGGGAGTGAGCTGACCGATGGTGACGTTCGCGCAGGCGCAGGAGCGCGCGGAAGAGTGGATCAACGGTGATGTGCCGTCGTACCAGCATCGTGAGGTGCGGGTACGGGAGTTCGAGCTCGGGTTCGTGGTGTGGGCGGAGGACCGCGCCGACGGGCCCAGTTCGGACGGCGGCAGGCAGCGGCTGGTGATCGCCCGGGACAGCGGCGAGGCCACGCTGTGGCCGTCCCTGCCGGTGGGTGAGGTGATTCGCCGGTACGAGGAGGAGTACGGCGGCCCGGACGGCACCGCCGAGCCGGCACCGGCGCCGGCCGCTCCGGCGCGGGTGGATCTGAACCAGACGTCGTTCTTGCTGACGCCGCCGGAGTGGTTGCAGGAGGCGGCGGATCAGCTGGGGATCGCGGATCGGCGGGGGGCGTCTGCGGCTGCTTCGGGTGCGGGAGCCGGGTCGTCGACTGCGGGTTCGGGTGCGGGAGCGGGTGCGCGGGCGGATCAGGCTCCGGCTGCGTCGGCGGCTGCGGATGGTGGTGCCTCGGATGGTGCCGGAGTCCGTGCGTCGGAGACCGGTGGGGGCGCGGGGGTGCGTGCGGGGGCGTCCAGTGGTCCCGGTGGTGCCGGTGTGCCTGCTGGGGCGACTCCCTGGGCCGGGACGGACACCAACGCGGATGCCGGGGACGACCGTTCGGTGCCGCTGCCCGAGACGGTGTTCGCGCCGCCGCTGAGCGGGGCCGACGACGAGACGTCGCCGCCTACGCCGCCGGACGCCAAGACGGCGTTGATGTCGGGGGGCAGCCAGCTTCCGCCGACGGCGCAGGAGCCGGCGATCGATGACACTGGTGCGCCGGGTGCGCCCGGTGCGCCGCGGGAGAGCATGCCGCCGCCCGCGCCGTCGTACGGCTATCCGCAGGGATCGGGTGCGCCGGGTGGGCCTGGTGCGCCGTCGTACGGGTATCCCCAGGGGCCGGGTGGTGCTGATGCCGGTACGCCGTCTCCGGGGGCGCCGGGACGGCCGCTCGCGCCGAACGCCGAGGACATCGCCGACGCGGCGACGAGCAAGGCTGGGCCGCCGCGTGCCGCGCGGGGCGGGGCAGTGCCGCCGCCTCCTCCGCCGGGTGCGCCGGGGACGCCGGGTGCGCGGGCGGGTGGACCGCCGCCTCCTCCGCCTCCCCCGCCGTCCGGGCCCGGTACGCCGGGTACGCCGGCGGGCGGCTATGTGCCGACCCAGCTTGTGTCGGCACTCGGCCCCGACGGTTCCGAGGGACCGGGCGGCCCGCAGACGCCGGGTGCTTCCGGTGGTACTCCTCCGGGCGGCGTTCACCATGCCGCCACGGTGCTTTCCGACCCTGGCCGGATGGGGCCGGGTGCGCCTGGCGCTCCGCAGCCTCCGGGTGCCCCGGGCATGCCAGGCTCTTCCGGCGGCCAGGGCGCCGTACACCACGCGGAGACCGTGCTGTCCGCGCCCCCTGCGGGCGCCCCCGGCCCGCCTCCGCCACCGCCACAGGTCCCGGGCCCACCGCCGGCCCCCGGCGCACCCGGCGTTCCGGGCGCCCCCGGCACGGGTCAGACACCTCCTGGTGCAGTGCCTCCGGGCCAGGTCCCTCAAGGGCAGGTACCTCCAGGCCAGGCCCCTCCAGGACAGGTCCCCCCAGGCCACGTACCCCCCGGCGCCATGCCCCCCGGCCCTGTGCCACCCCCCACGCTCCCCGGGCCGGGTCACCCCATGCCCGGACAGACCGCGCCCGGACAGACCGCGCCCGGACAGACCGCGCCCGGCCCCCCGGCGCCGAGTCACCCCACGCCCGGCCACCCCATGCCCGGCCAACCCACCCCAGGCCACCCCATGCCCGGCCAACCCACCCCAGGCCACCCCACCCCAGCCCAGTCCCCACCCCCCGCCCAGCACCCCCCGGCCTACGGCTACCCCCAACCCCCCGCCGCCCAGCCCACCGTCGGCCCCGGTTACCAAGCCGTGCTCCGCTACCGCGCGCAGGACGGGTCCGAGCAGCAGCTGATCCGGCGTTCGGCGCCGGGGACGCCGCACCCGGAGTGGCAGATCTTCCATGAGCTGCGGGCGATGAACATCCCGCCGGACAAGGTGCTGGAGCTGCACACGGAGCTGGAGTCGTGTGAGCTGCCGGGTGCGTACTGTGCGCGGATGATCCGGGAGCAGTGGCCGCAGGCGCGGATCACGAGCATCGCCCCGTACGGCACGGATCACGCGAGCCGGCAGCAGGGCATGCAGCAACTCCTCGCTCACCAGGGCGAGTTGCACCAGGTCGCCGACGGACCCGCGCGCCCCGCCCCCGTACGGGCGCCGCTTCCGCAGGTGCAGTCGGCGCCGCCGATTCCCCCGGAGGGGATCGCACAGGAGCTGGCGGGCGCGTTCGGGCCGGGGATCTTCCGGTTCGAGGAGGCCGCGGTGTCCCGGCAGGGCGTCCCGCCGGTCGTGGCGCACTCGCTGGTGATGGCGGGGCTGCCGATGGACATGGGCCCGTTCTTCTGGGCGCAGGCCCAGCCGGGGCGGCCGGTGCCGACGCTGGCGGAGCTGGCGGCCGAGCGCGGGGTGCAGCCGGCGCCGGACGCGGGCTCGTACCTCGTCATGGGCAGCGACTTCGGCAAGGCGATCTGCGTGCAGTACGGGACGGCGAACATCGTGGCCGTCCCCGTGGAGGCGGGCCCGGGCGGTACGTCCGTACCGCCGCAGTTCGTGAACACGGGCCTGCCCGAGTTCCAGCGGTGCCTGGCGCTGCTCGGCCGGATGTGGCGGCTGCGGTTCGGACTGAACCAGGAGCAGGCCGGCCGCTGGACGGTCGACTTCCAGGCGCAGCTGGCCTCGCTCGACCCGGCGGCGCTGGGTTCGCCGGAGAGCTGGTGGTCGGTGCTGCTGGAGGAGATGTGGGACGGGTTGCTCTGACGCGCGGCTGACGTCGCGGCTGACGTCGTACGAAGATCCTCCGCGGGGGCCGGTCACCACCGGCCCCCGCGCTCTGTCTTGCGGCCGTGACCTCTGCGCGGAGTGTCGCGTTATGAACACTTCCGTCTGATCCATCAGGATGTGCGCAAAATCAGTTGTATTTGATGCCACGTCTGATGACGTCACGTCTGATGGAGAGGAGCCCCAGGATGAGCAGCGCAGCGGTGTCGCCACATGGCTTCGTGGCCGTACGGGGGCGCGGCTACCGTCCCGCAGCGGCCGACGCGTATGTCGAAGCGCTCTCCCAGGACCGGGACGCCGCCTGGGAGCGCGCGGCGCGTCTGACCGTGCTCGCCAAGGACATGGAGGCGGAGCTCGTACGGCTGCGCGAGACCGTGGCGCAGCTCGTCCCGCAGACGTACGAGGCGCTCGGGGAGCGCGCGCAGCGTGTGTTCCGGCTCGCGGAGGAGGAGGCCGCCGCCGTACGGGAGGCCGCGCGGCAGGAGGCGCAGCGCTGTGCGAAAGAGGCGCACGTGTACGCGACCAGCGCGCAGGCCGCGGCGCAGGCGGACGCGGACGTCGTACGCGCCGATGCCCTGGAACTCGCCCGCCAGGCCTTTGTCGTCGCGCGCGCCGAGGCCGACGAGATCCGTATCGCGGCCCGGCGCGAGGTGAAGGACAGCCGTACCGAGTCCCTCGCCGCGCTGCGGGAGATGCGGCAGCGTGTCTCCGCGATGCTGGCCGACCAGGCGAAGGAGCACGCCCAGCGGTGGGCGGAGGCGGAGCGCGAGGAGGACGAAGCCATTGCCGCGCTGGACGCGGCGTGCGCCGAGCGTGCCGCGCGTGCCGAGGCCGCGCTCGCCGACGCCAAGCAGGCCTACGCCGACGCCGAGGGCTCGGTGGACCGGCTCCAGGAAGAGGCGGACGCGCGGGCTGCCGAGGTGCTCGCCGAGGCACGGTCGCGCCGGGAACAGATCGCCCGCGAGACCGAGCGCGTGCTGCGTGAGCACGGGGAGCGGTGGGACCAGGTCCGCGCCCACATCGACCGCGTACGCAGCAGCCTGACCGCGTTGAAGGCGCGTGCGACGGCGGAGTGAGAGCAGCGCCGATCCCTTGCTCTCACTCGCCCCTACGCACCGCCCCCGCCAGAATCGACCCCTCCACCGCCTCGTACTGCCGCCGCTGTTCCTCCGCCTTCCGCCGCCCGGAGATCATCGTCCCCAGCCATCCGAAGGCGAAGCCGGCCGGGATGGACACCAGGCCGGTTGTGGTGAACGGGAACCAGTTGAAGTCGGCCTCCGGGAACGCCGAGAACGGTGACCCGGAGACCAGGTTCGTGCCCGGCATCAGCAGCAGCACGACCACCGAGCCGCCGATCAGAGTCGACAGCAGACCGGCCCGCGTGTACCGGCGCCAGAAGAGGCTGTAGACGAGGGCGGGGGCGATGGCGGAGGCGGCGAGGCAGAAGGAGAGGGTCACCAGGGGTTGCAGGCTGCGGTGCTGGACCAGCGTGGCGAGCAGGATCGCCGGGACGCCGACCGCCAGCGCGGAGAGGCGGGCCAGCAGCATCTCGCGGCGTGGCGACAGTTCCTGGACGCGGGCCGCGAAGACGTCGTGGGCCAGGGAGTTGGCGCAGGCGAGGATCATGCCGGCGACGGAGGCGAGCACGGTGAGGAAGATCGCCGTGGTGACCGCCGTGAACAGGAAGGTCTCCACCGTGGACAGGTCCGCCCCGAACACCGCCCGCGAGCCCAGCAGATACGCCGAGTTGCCCTGCGGATCGGCCTGCACGATCGCCTCGCGCCCGATCAGCGCCGTCGCGCCGAACCCGACGACCGTGATGACCAGCACGAACAGCACCACCGACGACACCGCCCAGGACATCGAGCGCCGCACCTGAGGCGCGCTGGACGCGGTGTACATACGCATCGTGACGTGCGGCAGACACGCCCCGCCCAGCACCACCGCGAACTGGGCGGTCAGCATGTCCAGTCGGGGATGCGGCCCGCCGGAGAACTGCAGCCCCGACTCCAGGAACGCCGGCCCCACCCCGCTCTGCGCCGCCGCCGCGTCGAACAGCGCGCCCGGGTCCCAGTCGAACCGGTTCAGCACCAGTACGGCGACCACGCCACCCGAACCGAGCAGCATCACGATCTTCAGGATCTGGATGAGAGCCGTGCCCTTCATCCCGCCGATCGCCGCGTAACTGATCATCAGCGCGCCCAGCCCGATGATGCAGCCGGTCTTCAGGGCCGAGCCCGAGAACCCCAGGATGTACGCCATCAGCTGCCCGGTCCCCGCCAGCTGCACCAGCATCAGCGGCAGCAGCGCCGCGATGGTTACCGCGCACGCCGTCATGCGCACGCGCCGCCCCGGCATACGGCGGGCCAGCGCGTCCCCCATGGTGAACCGGCCCGCGTTGCGCAGCGGTTCGGCCAGCAGGAACATCAGCAGCATCAGCGACAGCGCGGTGCTCAGCGCCAGCACGATGCCGTCGTAGCCGTACAGCGCGATCACCCCGCCGGTGCCCAGCACGGTCGCCGCGGAGACGTAGTCCCCGGCGATCGCCAGCCCGTTGCGCATGGGGGACAGGGAGTTGTAGCCGGTGTAGAACTCGTCGAGGTCGTCCCGGTCGGGTCCGGTCATCACACACAGCAGCAGCGTGATGGTGACCACGGTGGAGAACGCCACGAGCGACATGGAACTGTTGCCGAAGTCGGTACTCATCGCTCCCCCTCCTTCCCCTCCCGCTTGGCGTCCAGCGCGGCCTCCTTGCGGATGCGGTCGGCGAGCGGGTCGACACGGCGGCGGGCCGTGTACTCGTACAGCGCGATCGCCAGCCAGGTGACCGGCAGCTGAAGCAGCGCGAGCAGCAGGCCGGCGGGCAGTCCGTCGGTGACGGTGCTCGTCATGAACCCCGGCGCGAACGCCGACAGGATCAGGAACAGCGTGAAGTAGCCCAGCGCGGCGAGCGTGGCCACCCGCCGCTGCCAGCGGTAAGCGGTGCGCAGGATCCGCAGATCCCGGTGGTGCCCCAACGGCGGCCGGTCCGGCACCCGCCGGGCGGCGGGCGGTTCGGGTGGGGGTGGTGGCGCCCAGGGGTAGGCGTAGGGGTCGTAGGACATCCCGGTGTTCCTTGCGTGGTTCGGGCCCGCTGGGGGACGGACCGCAGGGAGGTGTGGGGGGCGGGCGGAGTGCGCACGCTACTCGCTGGTATCCGGGATGGTCGAGGGTTTCACCAAACTGATTGGTCGGTACGCGCTTCCTTCGCTGACCTGGGCTGTTACCCGCATTAACTCAGACTTTTTACGATTACTTGACGTGAACGAGCGCTACGGAAACGGGTATGTCGGCCTGATCGTCGAGCCGCGCCCGGAAGGTCACCCGGTGATCGACACGCCGCCGCACGGAACTCCCGGCGACGAGAGTGAAGCGAACCGCGACCCTCCCCCGTCCGGGCACCCGCACCCGGCCCGAGCCACTGCCCGCCCGCACCGACCAGCCACCGTCCCCACGCCCCGTGACCGTCACCCACCGAGCCGCCGCACCGAAGTTGTAGACGTCGACGACCATGCGCGTACGCCGACCCAGCCGATACCCGTACGGCGGCGGCGCGTCCCCGTTGTCCTTGCCGGGGGCGCCGTTGCGGGCGGAGTAGCGCTGGCTGAGGACGATGTGCTCGGCGGGGGAGGGGAGGCGGCGGCGGCCCTGAGGTGCGCCGCAAGGTTCGAAGTGCGCACGCGAAACGACGTAGACGGGATCGGGCGAGGCGGTCACGGTCCCGGAGATCCGGCGCCCCATGATGTCGTACGCCACACCCGGCAGGTCGAGCCGCCGCAAGCCCCGCTTCGTGGACCATGCGACCGTCACCAGCTCCCCACGCCCGCTGTCGAAGACGAAGGCCCGGACCCCGTCCGCCAGTTGCCGGGCCGTCACGAACCGTGCCGCCCCCAGCAGCGAAGTCAGCGCGGCGAAGGCGCTGTACGCGGGCAGCGGGGCGAACTCCCGGTCGAGCAGCCCGAAGTACACGCCGTCGTCGTGCAGCGGCGGCCCGGCGAACCAGAACTGCTTGGCGTTCCCCGCGGCCAGCCCCTCCACCATCGACTTCACCAGGTACCGCGCCTGTACGACCTCCTGCGCGGACGTCAGATCGCGGGGCGTCATCTGGAACGCCCCGCACTCCGTCATCCACAGCGGTACGTCCGCCCCGTGCCGCCGGGCGAGCGCGTGCTGCTCGTCCGCCGCGCCGGGGAACTCCGGCTCGCCCGGCGCGGTGGGGTCGGGGTAGCCGTGGAAGGCCCAGACATCGGCGTACCGGACGACGTCGTTCGCCAGCATCAGATCCTGGAAGGGGCCGGCCTGCGCGATACCCGGCAGAACGACGAGCGGCGGCGCGTCGGACGCGTCCTTGACGCCGAGCGCCGCCGCCTTCACGAACGCGGCATGGGCGTCACCGGTGCTGCGGGTGGTGTCGACGTCGGGTTCGTTGGAGAGCTGGAGCGCCTCGGGCCCGGCTTGCGCGAGGCGGCGGGCGTAGCGATAGGCATGCCGGAGGTCGGCGGGCAGCGGCAGTGAGGCGTCGGTCATCGCCCACTCGGGGGCGGGGGAGAGGGCGTCGAGGACGGCGAGGTCATGGGCGCGCAGGGTGCGGATCGCGCGGTCGTGGTGGGCGGTGTCGTACGTCCCCGGGGCAGGCTCGGCGACGGGCCAGGACTGTCCGTCGCGGACCCACCCGGCGCCCATGTCCCTCACGGCGGCGGCGAATTCGGGAAGGCGGGACGGAGGTATCAGAGAGGAGTGCCAGATATTGACACCGAAGCGGCTGACGGTGCCGGTGGGCGCGGGGCGGGCGGGGAGACGGGCGAAGGCGCCGGTGACGTTGTCGGCGTGGACGCGGTAGTGGCCGGGTGGGAGGCCGTGCGGCAGGGCGACGGTCACGGTGGTCCGGCCGACGGGGATGGCGGCGTCTCCGTCGGCGACGCGGTGGCCGTCGTAATCAGTGACGGTGTAGTGGACGGCGTACGGGCGGGTCGCGTGCCCGTCGAGGGTCAGGTGGAGTCGGGCGATCTCGCCGTCGCGGTGGCGGGGGACGGTGAGTTGGTGCAGGGCGGGGTGGCGGTGGAGGAGGCGGAGGGTGAGGTGGTCGAGGGAGAGGGCGTAGGCGGTGGTGGTGTCGAGGACGGCGGGTTCGGCGTGGACGCGGACGGTCAATGTGTTGTCGCCGCGCCGGAGTTCAACACGGCCGAGGTCGAGTATGGAGAGGTCACCCCAGGCGGGCTTCGAGTCGTCGTACCAGTGCGGCTGGGAGCGGGCGAGGTCGACGAAGGGGCCGTTGTTGATGCCCAGTTGGAGATACGAGGCGACGGCCTCGGTGTGCGGGGTCTCTAAGGGGGCGGTGGCGACGGCGGTGAGGGCGTAGACGCCGGCGTGGGGGGCCTTGAGGCGGTACGTGGCGAACCAGCCGTGTGCGGAGGGAGGTTCCTCGGTTGTGAGCAGGGCGAGGTAACGCCCGCCGGATGCACGCCGGTCCCGTGCGATGGGGATGTTCGTGCGCACCGGGGATTCTCCCGGCACAGTGACAGTGGTCGTGGTCGTGGTCGTGGCCGTGGCCGTGGCCATGGCGGTGCCTGGAGCTGCTTGCGCGGAGGGAACACCCGCCGCGACGACTCCGAGCCCCGCCGCAAGTGCCGTACGCCTGTTGAAGTCCATGCCTCCAGCAGACGCGGACGGGGTGGCGCGGGGCGTCGTTCGGGAGGACGGCGGGACCCTGAAGGTGGGGTCCGGGGTGGGGGGTGACTTCCCTAGGGGAATTGTGCGGTTGCCGATCGGGGGACGTGAGCCTGAGCCTTTGTCAGTACGTGGCCGTTGGAGCGCCCTTTACTCGGCTCGCGGAAGCACGACACTGGCCAAGAAGCGGGCGGCCCAACGGTCACTTGGCGAGGGACGTCACGAATGCCGACCAGGCGGGGGCCGAGAAGAGGAGAGCCAGGCCGGTCGGGTTCTTGCTGTCGCGGACGGGGACGTGGGCGGGGCGAGCGGTGTCGTTCACTTCGAGGCAGTCGCCGCTGCTGCCGCCGCTGTAGGTCGACTTGCGCCACGAGGTCAGGACAGAGGCGTCAGGGATGCTGTGCTCGTTGCGCTTCATTCGCATAATCCTCCGCGACCGACCTGATCAGCGCCAGGGACTGGCGGTGCGACAACGCGTCGCCCAGCGCATGATCGTAGGCCACCTGGCATTGGCGGACCACGGACGGGAGTTCCCATACCCGGCCCGACTTCAAGCCTTCCACATAGGCGATGGGTGGGAGGTCCTCGAACCACATGAGGGAGACGAAGCCCTCCAGCAGGGCGTGGTAGCCGACCGAGAAAGGGAGGACGTGGACCCGGATGCGGTGACTCTCGCCAAGAGTCACGATGTGACGGAGCTGTTCGCACATCACAGCCGGGCTGCCGACGGGTCGCAGTAGAACCGCCTCGTCGAGCAGCATCCACACCTTCGGCGAGTGGAAGTCCTCGAGGATGCGGGCCCGTTCGAGACGTGTGACGAGGAGCTCGTCACGTTCCTCGGTGCTCTTGGGCGATGCACCCGAGCTGAGTACCTCGCGTGCATACGCCGGAGTCTGAAGGATGCCCGGCACCAACTTGGGGGCGTACTCCCGGATCTCAGTTGCCTTGCCCTCGAACTCCAAGGCCTCTTCGAAGTGTTCCGCTACCTTGCGACCGTCCAGGATGGGCAGGAAGTTCTCGAAGAACCCATCCGCCCCCAGCACTTGATCGAGTCGCCGCGCATCCTCCACATCCGGCCTTCGCCGCCCCGCCTCGATATGCGCGATGTGCGTGCGCGACATCACCGCACGCTGGCTCAGCTCCTCCTGCGTCAGCCCCGCCGCCTCACGCCTCCGCTTCAGCTCCGCGCCGTACTGCTCCCTCGACCGCGGATTGTCCTCGATCGCCACCTGTTCACAACCCCTCCGTGCGGACCTCGTTGTCACGCTCAGCTACCTTCCGAGCGTACCCACGGTGACGTCACTCTGTGCATGTAACAACACGCAAAGTGAAGGGCGTTGGCATGGAGCAGTGGGATGAGGAGAAGGAGAAGGGGCTCATCGGGGCGTCGATGACTCTGCGGGTGTCCCGGGATGGTGGGCGGACCTGGGGGCCGGAAGTGACGTACCAGCCGTCTCGGAAGGACGCCCCAATTGACCTCGCCGGCCGCTTCCCGCCCTGTCAGTGCCCGAGATGTGAGCGGCGATAGCGGATGCCGGGGCGGTCGTCGATGGTGATGTCTTCTACGGCGGTGAAGGCGTTCCGTTCCAGGACGGCCCGGGAGGCTCGGTTGTCCAGGGTGGTGACGGCGATCAGGGATGTCAGGCCGTACGTCGTACCGGCAACCCGGCACATCTCGGCGACCGCCTCCGTGGCGACGCCCTTGCCTGCCGCGTGTTCGCCGACGCGGTAGCCGAGTTCCGCCGAGCCGTCCTCGACGTCGATCAGATTGACGCGCCCGATCAGACGCCCTTCGTCATCGACGATGACGTGGAAGTGGCAGACCCCGGCGTCCTGTTCGGCGAGCCGCGCCTCGTGCACGGCGGCGAAGTCGGCGAAGTACGCGTCCCCGCGATCCGGTATCGAGCGGGCGAAGTACTCCCTGTTCTCCCGCTCGAAAGCGAGCAGCACGCGCGCGTGGTCAGCGCGCAGCCGTTCCAGCCTCACGGTGGGCCTCACCTTTCCTCCTTGAGTACCGGAAACCGCCTCGGCGCCATCAACAACAGCACCACGAACGCCAGCGCCGCCGCCCCCGCCGCCCCCAAGTACACCGCGTGCACCGCGTCCGCGATCGCCCGCCGTACCGATTCCGACGCGGCGCCCGCGTCCAGCGCCCGTGTCACCGAGTCCAGGTCGCTCGCGCCGCCCAGCCGTGCGGCCAGCACGCTGTTGGCCACCGCGCCGAAGACCGCCGCGCCGATCGTCTGGCCGGTTTGGCGGCAGAAGAGGACCGAGGCGGTCGTCGTGCCGCGTTCCTCCCAGCCGACCGTCGATTGCACGCCTACGAGCAGCGGGAGTTGGAAGAGGCCGAGGGCCGCGCCCAACAGCAGCATCAGCAGGGCCGGTTGCCAGGCCTGGCCCGGGTAGGGGAGGAAGGGGAACGCCAGCAGGAGCAAAGACGCCGATCCCGCTCCCAGCATCGCCGTGTTGCGGAAGCCGATGCGCCGGTACACGTGCTGGCTGCATGCCGCCGAGATCGGCCAGCTCAGGGTCCAGACGGACAGGACGAAGCCGGCGGCCACCGGGGCCAGGCCGAGGACTGATTGGGCGTACGTCGGCAGGAACACCGTCGGTGCCACCATCAGCAGGCCGAGGGCGCCCAGTGCCAGGTTCACCGCCGCGATCGTGCGGCGCCGCCATACCCACCCGGGGATGATCGGATCGCGGGCTCTCCGCTCGACGATCACCACGACCGCGACGAGCGCGAGTCCCGTACCGAACAACGCCAGGGATGGTGCGGACAGCCAGGGCCACGCCACGCCGCCCTGCACCAGTGCCGTCAGCAGTACGCCGCCGCAGGCGAACACCGCGAGTGCGCCGGCCCAGTCGACACGCGCGCGTGCGGCGCGTTCGCGTTCGGGTTCGTGGAGGTACCGGACGATCAGCCACAGTGCGACCGCGCCGATCGGCAGGTTGATCAGGAAGATCCAGCGCCAGTCCGCGTACGCCGCCAGGATCCCGCCGATACCCGGTCCGGCGACCGCCGACACCGCCCACACCGTCGACAGCTTGGACTGGATTTTCGGGCGTTCCTTCAGTGGGTACATGTCGGCTGCCAGCGTCTGGACCGTGCCCTGGAGGGCCCCGCCGCCCAGGCCCTGCACGATCCGGAACGCGATCAGCGCCCCCATGTTCCAGGCCACCGCGCACAGCAGCGAGCCCAGCAGGAACAGCACCGCGCCCGCGATCAGTACCGGTTTGCGGCCGAAGGTGTCGGAGAGCTTGCCGTAGAGGGGGAGGGTGACGGTCACGGCCAGGAGGTAGCCGGAGAAGAGCCAGGAGAAGACGGAGAAGCCGCCGAGGTCGCCGACGATCTGCGGTACGGCCGTGGAGATGATGGTGGAGTCCAGGGCCGCCAGCGCCATCGCGAGCATGAGGGCCGCTACGACGGCTCCCCGCTTCTCGGTTCCGGTGCGCTGTGCGGTGTCGCCTATCGCGGGTCTCGTACTGCCCACCGGGCTTCCTTCCCCATGCATTCCCCTTGCATCTATCTTCCGCGCGCCAGCATCGCACTTGAGCCTCACGTCGCGGGAGGGTGGAGGCTGAGTGCGTCCGAGGGTGGAGAGAACCCTGAGGCGCGCTCCACCGATGGGTGGACTGCCCCTAGGGGTCCCTCCGTACTAGGGCTCGGGGAGGGTTCGTACCCCTGGAGGACGTGACGGGTACGGGGTCGTCCTTAACCTGGCTTTACGCCGAGGGGGGCGCCGTACCGAACCCGCGGGGGTGGGGTTTTCCCCAGGAAAAGACGGGGTCGGGCACCAGCGCGCAGGACCCCCTGCCGCGACCAGACTCATGGGCGTACCGAGTACCGAATCTCACGCACGAGCGCACCACCGCACCAACGCACGGTTCCGCTGAACCAACACGTTTCATCTGCTGACCGACATAGGAGACATACCGTGACATCGGCTGTGACCATTCCCAGGCACGGGGGTACTGGAGGGCGTACGGCCGTTGCCGCGCGGGCGCGGCAGGTCGTCAAGGCGTACGGGTCCGGTGAGACCCGCGTCGTCGCCCTGGACCACGTGGACGTGGACATCGCTCGCGGGCAGTTCACCGCGATCATGGGCCCTTCGGGGTCCGGCAAGTCCACCCTGATGCACTGCCTCGCCGGGCTCGACACTGTGACGTCCGGGCAGATCCACCTCGACGACACCGAGATCACCGGGCTGAAGGACAAGAAGCTCACGCAGCTGCGCCGGGACCGGATCGGGTTCATCTTCCAGGCGTTCAACCTGCTGCCGACGCTCAACGCGATAGAGAACATCACGCTGCCCATGGACATCGCCGGGCGGAAGCCCGACAAGGCGTGGCTGGGGCGGGTCGTCGACACCGTGGGGCTGAGTGACCGGCTCAAGCACCGGCCGACGCAGCTGTCCGGCGGGCAGCAGCAACGTGTCGCCGTGGCCCGCGCGTTGGCCGCCCGGCCGGAGATCATCTTCGGTGACGAGCCGACCGGGAACCTGGACTCGCGGGCCGGCGCCGAGGTGCTCGGGTTCCTGCGGCGGTCCGTGGACGAGCTGGGGCAGACCATCGTGATCGTCACCCACGACCCGGTGGCCGCCTCGTACTCCGACCGCGTGCTGTACCTCGCCGACGGGCGCATCGTCGACGAGATGTACAAGCCGACCGCCGAGGCCGTCCTCGACCGGATGAAGGACTTCGACGCCCGGGGACGTACGTCATGACCGTCCTGAAGACCTCGATGCGCAACTTCTTCGCGCACAAGGGCCGCATGGCCCTCTCCGCGGTCGCGGTGCTGCTGTCGGTGGCGTTCGTGTGCGGCACGCTCGTGTTCACCGACACCATGAACACGACGTTCGACAAGCTCTTCGCGACGACGTCCTCCGACGTGACGGTCTCCCCGAAGGAGGCCAAGACCGACGAGGCCCCGCAGAACGGCGTCCCGGAGTCGCTGCCCGCCTCGCTGCTGGCGCGGGCCCAGCAGGCCGAGGGCGTCAAGTCGGCCGAGGGCGCGGTCAGTTCGATGAACGTGACCGTCGTCAACAGCGACAACAAGAACATGGGGTCGACGACCGGCGCGCCCACCATCGCCGGCAACTGGACCAAGAACGACCTGCGTTCCATGGAGATCACCTCCGGACACGCCCCGCGCGGGCCGACCGAGGTGATGGTCGACGCCGACACCGCCGACAAGCACGACCTGAAGCTGGGCGACGAACTGCGCACCATCGCGCAGACCGGTGACTTCACCGCGAAGATCGTCGGCATCGCCACCTTCAAGGTGACCAACCCCGGCGCCTCCGTCGTCTACTTCGACACCGACACCGCCCAGCGCGAACTCCTCGGCTCCACCGGGCGGTTCACGCAGTTCAACGTCACCGCCGCGGCGGGCGTCTCCGACACGCAGCTCAAGCAGAACGTCGCGCAGGCCCTGGACGGCACATTCAAGATCCAGACGCAGCAGGAGACCTCGGACGAGAACCGCAAGGACGTCGGCGAGTTCATGGACGTCATCAAGTACGCCATGCTCGGCTTCGCCGGGATCGCCTTCCTCGTCGGCATCTTCCTGATCATCAACACCTTCTCGATGCTGGTCGCCCAGCGCACCCGCGAGATCGGCCTGATGCGGGCGATCGGTTCGTCCCGCAGGCAGGTCAACCGCTCCGTGCTGGTCGAGGCGCTGTTCCTGGGTGTCGTGGGCTCCCTCCTCGGCGTCGCCGCCGGGGTCGGTATCGCGATCGGCCTGATGAAGCTCATGTCGATGGCCGGGATGAACCTCTCCACCGACGACCTCACCATCAAGGTCAGCACCCCGGTCGCCGGAGTGATCCTCGGTGTCGTCGTCACCGTCCTCGCCGCCTATCTGCCGGCCCGCCGCGCCGGCAAGGTCTCCCCGATGGCCGCACTGCGCGACGCCGGTACGCCGGCCGACGTCAAGGCGGGCTGGATCCGCGGCGTGATCGGCACGGTGCTCACGGGTGCCGGCGGGTTCGCCCTCTTCACCGCGGCGAGCGCGGACAAGGCGAGCGAGGGCGCGCTGATGCTGGGCGCGGGGATCGTCCTCTCCCTCATCGGCTTCGTCGTCATCGGCCCGCTGCTGGCGGGCGCGGTCGTCCGGGTGATCAGCGCGGTGCTGCTGCGGGCCTTCGGTCCCGTCGGCCGCATGGCCGAGCGCAACGCGCTGCGCAACCCGCGCCGCACCGGCGCCACCGCCGCGGCCCTGATGATCGGCCTCGCACTCGTCGCCTGTCTGTCGGTCGTCGGCTCCTCGATGGTCGCCTCGGCCACCAGCGAGCTCGACAAGTCGGTCGGCGCGGACTTCATCGTCCAGGGCAACCAGCGGATCGTGCCGCAGGCCCAGAAGGCGATGGAGCAGAGCCCGGGCCTGGCCCACGTCACCTCCTACAAGGACGTCGAAGCCAAGCTGACCTCCCCGGACGGCAAGACGGACGACACCAGCCTCACCGCCGCCGACCCGACGTACGCGGAGGACCTGCGCCGCGCCACCACGGCGGGCAGCCTGCCGGCCGCGTACGGCAAGGACGCCATGTCGGTCGGCACCGACTACGCCAAGAAGCACGGCGTCCGCGTCGGTGACACCATCACCGTCGCCTTCAAGGGCGGCGAGACGGCGAAGCTCAAGGTCGCCGCCATCACCGACGACGACACCGCCATCGACCAGGGCGCGCTCTACACCAGCATCGAGACGATGCGGAAGTACGTGCCCGCCGACAAGATCCCGCCGAACGAGATCATGTTCGCCAAGGCCAAGGACGGGCAGCAGGACCAGGCGTACGCCGCTCTGAAGACGGCGCTGGAGCCGTACCCGCAGTACCAGGTCCGCGACCAGACCGACTACAAGCAGGAACTGAAGGACCAGGTCGGTCAGCTCCTGAACATGGTCTACGGCCTGCTCGCCCTGGCGATCATCGTGGCGGTGCTGGGTGTCGTGAACACCCTGGCCCTCTCGGTGGTGGAACGGACGCGGGAGATCGGCCTGATGCGGGCGATCGGCCTCTCGCGGCGCCAGCTGCGCCGGATGATCCGCATGGAGTCGGTGGTCATCGCCCTGTTCGGCGCGCTGCTGGGGCTCGGCCTGGGCATGGGCTGGGGCGCCACCGCCCAGAAGCTCCTCGCCCTGGAGGGCCTCAACGTCCTGGAGATCCCCTGGGTGACGATCGGCGGCGTGTTCATCGGCTCGGCCTTCGTCGGCCTCTTCGCCGCCCTCATCCCGGCGTTCCGGGCAGGCCGCATGAACGTCCTGAACGCCATCGCGACCGAATAGCCACCGCATACGGGGGTTGCGGGGGAAGGGCCCGGTGCCGGGGAGTCTTGGGGGACTCTCCGGCACCGGGTTCGTGCATGCCGGCGCGGATCTCGCCCCCGCCGCCCCTACCCGTCCCATCCTCCAGGGGCTCCGCCCCTTCAACCCCGCCAGGGGGCTCCGCCCCCTGGACCCCCGCTCCTCAAACGCCGGAGGGGCTGTTCATAGCCCGTCCGGCGTTTGAGGACGAGGCCGTTCAGGCCGAAGCGGGGGTCTGGGGGCGCAGCCCCCAGGGATGGGACGGGTAGGGGCGGCGGGGGCGAAGAAAACCGGGGTTATCCACAGCCCCCGACACCCGCGCCGACGCCGACGTACGCTGGAGACCCCCGGCCCGTGTGACGAGTCGGGCCCTTCGTGTTGCCCACCCCCCGGACGGAAGCCCCCTCCACATGAGCCTGCACGGTCTGCTCGATGCCGTCGTCAAGGACACCGCCCTCGCGGAAGCGACCAAGGCGGCCGCAGACGGCAACCGCATGCACATCGACCTGGTCGGCCCCCCAGCGGCCCGCCCCTTCGCCGTCGCCGCGCTGGCCCGCGAGTCCGGCCGCCCCGTCCTCGCGGTGACCGCGACCGGCCGCGAGGCGGAGGACCTGGCGGCAGCCCTCCGCTCCCTGCTCCCCCCGGAGGGCATTGCGGAGTACCCGTCGTGGGAAACCCTCCCGCACGAGCGCCTCAGCCCCCGCAGCGACACCGTCGGCCGCCGCCTCGCCGTCCTGCGCCGCCTGGCCCACCCCAGGGCCGACGACCCGGAGACGGGCCCGGTCTCCGTGGTCGTGGCGCCGGTGCGTTCCGTGCTCCAGCCTCAGGTCAAGGGCCTCGGCGACCTGGAACCCGTCGCCCTGCGCACCGGCGAGAGCGCCGACCTGAACACCGTCGTGGAGGCCCTCGCCGCCGCCGCGTACGCGCGCGTGGAGCTCGTCGAGAAGCGCGGTGAGTTCGCCGTACGAGGCGGCATCCTGGACGTCTTCCCGCCCACCGAGGAACACCCCCTGCGGGTGGAGTTCTGGGGCGACGACATCGAGGAGATCCGCTACTTCAAGGTCGCCGACCAGCGCTCCCTGGAGGTCGCCGAGCACGGCCTGTGGGCGCCGCCCTGCCGCGAGCTGCTGCTCACGGACGACGTGAGGGCACGCGCGCGTGCCCTCGCCGAGGCCCACCCGGAGCTGGGTGAGCTGCTCGGCAAGATCGCCGAGGGGATCGCGGTGGAGGGCATGGAGTCCCTCGCGCCGGTCCTCGTCGACGACATGGAGCTGCTGATCGACGTACTGCCGAAGGGCGCCATGGCCGTCGTATGCGATCCGGAGCGGGTACGCACGCGTGCCTCGGATCTCGTGGCGACGTCGCAGGAGTTCCTGCAGGCCTCCTGGGCGGCCACCGCGGGCGGCGGCGACGCGCCGATCGACGTCGACGCGGCCTCCCTGTGGTCCATCGCCGACGTCCGGGACCGGGCGCGCGAGCTGGACATGATGTGGTGGTCGGTGTCGCCGTTCGCGGCGGACGAGGAGCTCGACGCGGACACGCTCAAGCTCGGCATGCACGCGCCGGAGTCGTACCGCGGGGACACCGCGCGGGCGCTCGCCGACACCAAGGGCTGGCTCGCCGACGGCTGGCGCGCGGTGTACGTGACGGAGGCGCACGGCCCGGCGGCCAGGACCGTGGAGGTGCTCGGCGGCGAGGGCATCGCCGCGCGGCTCGACGCGGACCTCGGCGAGATCTCCCCGTCCGTCGTGCACGTGGCGTGCGGCTCGATCGACTACGGCTTCGTCGATACGGCGCTGAAGCTCGCGGTCCTCACCGAGACCGACCTCTCCGGGCAGAAGGCGGCCGGCAAGGACGGCGCCCGGATGCCCGCGCGGCGCCGCAAGACCATCGACCCGCTGACCCTGGAGGCGGGCGACTACATCGTGCACGAGCAGCACGGTGTCGGCCGGTACATCGAGATGGTGCAGCGCACGGTGCAGGGCGCGACCCGCGAGTACCTGGTCGTGGAGTACGCCCCCGCCAAGCGCGGCCAGCCCGGCGACCGGCTCTACATCCCCACCGACCAGCTGGAGCAGATCACCAAGTACGTCGGCGGTGAGGCCCCGACCCTGCACCGGTTGGGTGGCGCCGACTGGACGAAGACGAAGGCCCGCGCGAAGAAGGCGGTCAAGGAGATCGCCGCGGACCTGATCAAGCTGTACAGCGCGCGCATGGCGGCGCCCGGATACACCTTCGGCGCGGACACCCCGTGGCAGCGGGAGCTGGAGGACGCCTTCCCGTACGTGGAGACGCCCGACCAGCTCACCACCATCGCCGAGGTCAAGGAGGACATGGAGAAGTCGGTCCCCATGGACCGCCTGGTCTGCGGCGACGTCGGCTACGGCAAGACGGAGATCGCGGTCCGCGCCGCCTTCAAGGCCGTCCAGGACGGCAAGCAGGTCGCCGTGCTCGTCCCGACGACCCTGCTGGTTCAGCAGCACTTCGGCACATTCAGCGAGCGGTACTCGCAATTCCCGGTCAACGTCCGGGCGTTGAGCCGCTTCCAGACGGACACGGAGGCGAAGGCCACCCTGGAGGGCCTGCGCGAGGGCTCGGTGGACGTCGTCATCGGCACGCACCGGCTGTTCTCCTCCGAGACCAAGTTCAAGGACCTCGGCCTGGTCATCGTCGACGAGGAACAGCGCTTCGGCGTCGAGCACAAGGAGCAGCTGAAGAAGCTGCGCGCGAACGTCGACGTCCTGACGATGTCCGCGACCCCCATCCCGCGCACCCTGGAGATGGCGGTCACCGGCATCCGCGAGATGTCGACGATCACCACACCGCCGGAGGAGCGCCACCCGGTGCTGACCTTCGTCGGGCCGTACGAGGAGAAGCAGATCGGCGCGGCCATCCGCCGTGAACTCCTGCGCGAGGGCCAGGTCTTCTACATCCACAACCGCGTCGAGTCCATCGACCGGGCGGCGGCGCGGCTGCGCGAGATCGTGCCCGAGGCGCGCATCGCGACGGCCCACGGCCAGATGTCGGAGCAGGCGCTGGAGCAGGTCGTCGTCGACTTCTGGGAGAAGCGGTACGACGTGCTGGTGTCGACGACGATCGTGGAGTCCGGCATCGACATCTCCAATGCCAACACGCTCATCGTGGAGCGCGGCGACAACTTCGGCCTGTCCCAGCTGCACCAGCTGCGCGGGCGTGTGGGCCGTGGACGTGAGCGTGGCTACGCGTACTTCCTGTACCCGCCGGAGAAGCCGCTGACCGAGACGGCCCACGAGCGGCTCGCGACCATCGCCCAGCACACCGAGATGGGCGCGGGCATGTACGTCGCCATGAAGGACCTGGAGATCCGCGGCGCCGGAAACCTCCTGGGCGGCGAGCAGTCGGGGCATATCGCGGGCGTCGGCTTCGACCTGTACGTCCGGATGGTCGGCGAGGCGGTGGCGGACTACCGGGCCTCCCTGGAGGGCGGTGTCGAGGAGGAGCCGCCGCTGGAGGTCAAGATCGAGCTGCCGGTGGACGCGCACGTCCCGCACGACTACGCGCCGGGCGAGCGCCTCAGGCTGCAGGCCTACCGGTCCATCGCCTCCGCCAACACGGAGGAGGACATCAAGTCCGTACGCGAGGAACTCGTCGACCGCTACGGCAAGTTGCCGGAGCCGGTGGAGAACCTGCTGCTGGTGGCCGGACTCCGGATGCTCGCGCGCGCGTGCGGCGTCGGCGAGATCGTCCTCCAGGGCAACAACATCCGCTTCGCGCCGGTGGAGTTGCGCGAGTCGCAGGAACTGCGCGTCAAGCGGCTGTACCCGGGGACGGTCATCAAGCCCGCCGCCCACCAGCTGCTGGTGCCGCGTCCGAAGACCGCGAAGGTGGGCGGGAAGCCGCTGGTCGGGCGGGAGTTGCTCGGCTGGGTCGGGGAGTTCCTGGCGTCGATCCTGGGGTCGTAGGGCCGCGGGGGGTGATTCGCGGGTCGTAAGGCCGCCGGAGTGTGTGAAGCCGTCCGCGGGACGTGGGTGTCCGCGGACGGCCTGGTCTGCTGTCCTCCGTTGTCCTCCGTGAGTCTGGTGGCTACGGCTGTTCGGGCCTGTCGCGATCCATGCCCATGGCGCCCTCGGCCCTCTGCTGCGCCTGGTCGACCTGGCTCTCGTACTTGTTGCCCGTCTTCTCGTTGATCTTCTGTTCCGCGGTGTCGGAGGCGCCCTTGGCCTTCTCCTGCGCCGCCTTGTTGCTCTTGAACTTGTCGAAGATGCCCATCCAGATCTCCTTCCGGAGGTGACTCAGAACCGACCATACGCCCGACTTGAGGCGAATGCCCCTTAAAGGCCTCTATGGTCTGGACCTCTGGGCCGCTACCGTGGGCCAACGTGAAACAACTCAGGGGTGGGGCGGCCGCCGCCGCCGTCATGCTCGGCACGGCACTACTGCTCGCGGGCTGCGAGAACGTCGATCTGCCCGAGGCCGACAGCGAGCCCTCCAGCTCCGACGGACCCTCCGGCTCCGGCACCAGCCCGTTCGACAACCCGGACGGGACGAAACCGGGCCTCGCGCCCCTCACCTCGGACGCCGACCGGGCCGAGGCGCGGGCGCTGATCGAGAAGGTGGCGACCAAGGGGCGCGGCCCGAAGACGGGTTACGGCCGCGACGAGTTCGGCTACGCCTGGATGGACACGGCGGACGGTGTACCGCTGGCCCGCAACGGCTGCGACACCCGCAACGACCTCCTCCAACGGGACGGCGAGGACATCCGTTTCCGCTCCGGCTCGGACTGTGTCGTCATCTCCATGACGCTGCGCGACCCGTACACCGGGACGACCATCGAGTGGCGCAAGCAGAAGGCCACCGAGGTGCAGATCGACCACATGGTGCCGCTGTCCTACAGCTGGCAGATGGGCGCCGCACGCTGGTCCGAGGACAAACGCGAGCAACTGGCGAACGACCCGCTCAACCTGATCCCGGCCCAGGGCCGCGCCAACAGCTCCAAAGGCGACTCAGGACCCGCGTCCTGGCTCCCGCCGAACAAACGGATCCGCTGCTCCTACGTGGTCCGCTTCGCCCAGGTCTCCGTCAAATACGAGCTGCCGGTGACGGCACCCGACAAGGAAATGATGCTGCGCCAGTGCGGAGGCTGAACCTACGGTGACCGCATGGAGCTGAAGATATGGAGCCTGGCCGAGAGGCCCGAGGCGCGTGAGCGGATCGTCGAAATGCCCAACAGCTGGGCGGAGTTCGTCATCAACGACGCCGTGGGCGACGCGCACTATCCGCGGATCGCCGCCGAACTCCCGGAGTTCGTGCTGTTCGCCGAGGACGAGACGGGCGAGATCGTGGCGCACGCCAAGAGCGTGCCCTTCGCCCTCGCCGCCGAAGGGCGGGGGCAACTGCCCGCGCGCGGGTGGGACGAGGTGCTCGTGTGGGCCTTCAGCGATCTGCGCCGTGGGGTGCGGCCCGACACGGTCAGCGCCATCTCCGTCACCGTCGCCCCGCACGCCCAGGGGCGCGGACTGTCCGGCCGCATGCTGTCGGCGATGCGCGAGAACGCCCGGGCGCACGGCTTCGGCGAGGTCGTCGCCCCGGTCCGGCCCAGCGCCAAGCACCTCGAAGTGCGCACGCCCATCGAGGAGTACGCCCACCGCGTGCGCCCCGACGGGCTCCCGCACGACCCCTGGCTGCGCGTCCACGCCCGCGCAGGCGCCGTCATCGACTCCATCGCCCCGGCTTCCATGACCGTCACCGGCTCGCTGGAGCAGTGGCGCGGCTGGACGGGCCTGCCCTTCGACACCGCCGGCGACATCGAGGTGCCGGGCGCCCTGGTGCCGGTGCGGTGCGAACCGGAGCAGGGGTACGCCGTGTATGTCGAGCCCAACGTGTGGATGCGGCACGCAGTGTGAGGGTGCGGCTCTCGCCTGGGAGGGCGTGGGGACCGGCGCCCGGGCGGGCGTAGGGACTGGTCGGTACGACAACGGTTCGATACAACCCGGACCGGTTGTCGGTGTCGGCCTATACGCTCGGACCGAACAATCGCGCCACCGGCGTCGCGCCCGCGTGGGACGACGCCGAGGGTTCCGTACGCCCCACTTCAGGCACCAGGAGCAGTCATGCATGGCCACGGCTACCCGCAGCCGGTGAAGCAGCCGCCCCCGACGCTGCGGCTGGTACTGCTGCGTGTGGTGTTCGTGACCCTCTCGATCATCAGCATCGGCTTCCTCGCCTGGCCGATGCTGCTGCGCCTGGCGGTCGTCACCCGCAAGATGCGCGACTGGATCCTGCTCGGGGCTCTGATCGCCGTCGACATCGTCGCGATCGGGCTGCTCGACTCCGAGCCCGCCGAGATCACCGGCCTGGCCGGCTACCTCGGGTTCTTCCTGCTGGTGGGTTCGCTGATGGCGAGCGTCCCGTACTACCTCGTGGCCGAGATACGCCACTTCCAGCGGCTCCGCCAGGGCGCCGGTGCGTACGGCGCGGGGCAGACGCCGATACCGGGGCAGACGCCGATGCCGGGGCAGACGCCGATACCGGGGCAGGGCTACCCGCAGCAGTCGACGCCGTACACCACCACCACCGCGCCGCAGACCCCGGCCGCCCCGCACTTCCCGCCCCCGATGCCCCCGGCCCCCGCGGACCGGACGCCGATACCCACCCCGCCGCAGCGCCCCGCCCCGGCCCGGATCGACCAGGTGCGCGCCGAGCTCGACGAGCTCAGTGACTATCTGCGCAAGCACGACGGCAACCACGAGAGCGGAAGGTGACCGTGGGGGCAGGACGCGTCGTCGCCGGCCGGTACGCCCTGTCCACCCTCGTCGGGCAGGGCGGCATGGGCCAGGTCTGGACGGCCTACGACCAGCGACTCGACCGGCGCGTGGCGGTGAAGCTGCTGCGCCCCGACAAGGTCGCCGGCCACGAGGCCGACGAACTGCACCGCCGCTTCGAGCGCGAGTGCCGGGTGACCGCACAGGTCGACCACCCCGGCCTGGTGACGGTGCATGACGCGGGCACCGCGGGCGAGGAGCTGTTCCTCGTCATGCAGTACGTCGACGGCGTCGACCTCGCCGGTCATCTCGCCGGGCGCAACCCGTACCCCTGGCAGTGGGCGGCCGCGGTCGCCGCGCAGCTGTGCGCCGTCCTGAGCGCCGTGCACGCGGTGCCGATCGTCCACCGCGACCTCAAGCCGCGCAACGTGATGGTGAAGCAGGACGGCACGATCACCGTCCTCGACCTCGGCGTCGCCCACGTCATGGACACCGACACCACCCGCCTCACCCACACCGGCACCCCCATCGGCTCGCCCGCCTACATGGCCCCCGAGCAGGCGATGGGCGGCGCGGTCGGCCCGTACACCGACCTGTACGCACTCGGCGTCGTGCTGCACGAACTCCTCAGCGGCGACGTCCCGTTCGCGGGCTCGACAGCGCTCGGCGTGCTGCACCGGCACCTGTACGAGCCCCCGGTGCCCGTGCGCCGCATCCGCCCCGAAGTCCCCGAGTCGCTCGAAACGCTCGTCCTGGGACTGCTCGCCAAGGACCCGCAGCACCGGCCCGCCTCCGCGCAGGAGGTGTACGAGCACCTCGCGCCGCTCCTGCCCGGGCGCGGGACACCCACCGCGGCGCCCCTCGACCCCAGACGCCCCTTCCTGCGCCCGCACGCCCCCTGGCCGGACCGCGCCCGCACCCCCGCGCCGCAGCCCGCCCCCGTCGTCCCGCCCGTCGCCGAGAAACCGGACGTCGCCCGCGCCGTGGACGAGGTCAAGCGCCTCCTCGGCGAGGGCCGCATCACCCAGGCCGTCGACATCCTCGGCGCGATCCTGCCCGTCGCCGCCGAACAGCACGGCGAGAACTCCCCGGTCGTACGCACCCTGCGCAAGCAGTACGCGGCCACGCTCATGGACGACGGCCAGTACCGGCGCGCGCTGCCCGAACTCCGCCGCCTCGCCGACGAACGCGCCGCCGAGGCCGGCCAGGCCGACCCCCAGTCCCTGCGCTTCCGCTACGAGGCCGCCCAGTGCCTCGAACAGCTCGGCGAACCGGCGGCGGCACTCGCGGAGTACCGCACGCTCCTGCCGTACTACGAGAACCAGTACGTCGCCGGCGACCCCCACCTCTCCCACGACGTGCGCCGCCGCATCGGCCACCTCCTCCTCGCCCTCGGCGACCGCGGCGCCGCCCACGACACCCTCGCCCGCCTGGTACTCGACGTGGAGCGCCTGCACGGCCCCGGCCACCCACTCGCCACGGACATCCGCCGGACACTGCAGTGGCTGGGGCAGGTGCGCGGCTAGCCCGAGCCGTGTTCTACGAGGACGCTCCGGCGACCCCGGGGGCCACGAACCGCCGGTGCATGGGGGTGAACTCGTAGACGGGGTCGCCCTCGACGCCCAGCTTGCCCTTGATCACGGGCGCGAGCCGCTCCTCGACGAACCGCTCGAAGTGGTCCTCCGTACGCCACACGTCGAGCACGTGGAAGCCGTCCGCGGCATACCACGACACATGCAGCTCCAGGCCGTCCGGGGGCTCCTCCTCCCAGCGGACCTCGGAGCGAGAGGCCTCGTACACCTCGGGGGTGATCTCCGGCCAGCGCAGATTCAGGACGACGGACATGGGACTCCTCTGCCTCGGAGCACGGCGCGGTCGGCGCCGGCTTTCACCTTGACGCTAGGCGGGTCCGGCAGACCCGGCCCTTCATCGAGGGCCGTACGTGCGACTCGACGGGATCCCAGGTGCCCGAAGTCCTGATGAATCGTTGGTCGAATGGGTTGGCCAGAGCTTGGCCACTGCCTAACATCGATCACCGCAAGACTTTGTGCACCGCCGCACAATCTCCTCGGGAGGCTTCCTTGCACCGCCGCCGTCGTACCGCGCTCCTCCTCTCCGCCGCGATCGTCGCAGCGGCCCCCCTTCTCACCGCGTGCGGAAACGACGCGCACCCCGGCGCGGCAGCCGTCGTCGGTGGACAGCGGATCACCGTCTCCCAGCTGGAGAACAGGGTCAGCGAGGTACGCGAGGCCCAGCGCGCGGTCGTCGCGGACGAGGCGCAGTACGAGCAGGCCATCGCCAAGACCGGCAGCCTCACCCGCGACACCCTGCACGGCATGGTGCTCGACCAGGTGCTGCACCGCGCCGCCCAGGACGCGGGCGTGACCGTCTCCCGCAAGGAGATCCAGGAGATGCGGGCCTCCCTGGAGGAGCAAGCCGGCGGCGCCAAGGGGCTGGAGACGACCTGGCTCCAGCAGTACGGCGTCCCCCCGGAGCGCCTCGACGAGAACCTCCGCCTCCAGCTGGAGGCCCAGAAACTCGCCGAGAGGCTCGGCACGGACACCGGCCAGCCCGCCTTCTGGCAGGCTCTGTCCGAGGCCTCCGACAAACTGAACGTCGACCTCAACCCGCGCTACGGCGCCTGGGACGTCGAGAAGAGCAGCCGCGTCGACGCGAAGACCCCGTGGGTCCGGGAGGTCACGGCGACGGGGACGCGGGAAACGGCGTAACGGAACGGCGGCAACCGCCCCCTGTGGATAACTCGGGGCGCCGTCAGCGGGGTGCGTTACGTTCGGGGAGTGAACGCAACCAGCGCAGAAGCAGAACAGGCCCCCGGCCGCATCATCCTGCTCACCACCAGCCACCGCGTCGCGCCCGGACTGCTGTCCTGGTCCGCGTGGCAGACACTGCACGGCGCCGACCGGGTGCTGTGCGCGGACGGCGCGCACCCGCAGCTGCCGTATCTGCGGGAGGCAGGCATATCGGTGGACGAGGCGTCCCCGACCGCCGAGGAACTGGTCGACATCTGCGCCGGCGGGCGGACGGTGGTGGTCGTCGCCACGGGCGAGGGCGAACCGGCCCTGACGGACGGCCTCGCACGGCTCGCGGGATCGGGCCGCTTCCACATGCCCGACCTGGAGCTGCTGCCCGCCTCGTACGACCTGCCGGGCGCCCGTCTCCTGGACCTCGTCCAGGTCATGGACCGGATCCGCAACGAGTGCCCCTGGTCGTCGCAGCAGACCCACAAGGGCCTGGCGAAATACGCGATCGAGGAGGCGTACGAACTCGTCGAGGCGATCGAGGACGGCGACGCCGATGAACTCCGCGAGGAGCTGGGGGACGTCCTGCTCCAGGTCGTCTTCCACGCCCGCATCGCCGAGGAGGACACCGGCTCCCCCTACTCCATCGACGACGTGGCGGGCGGCATCGTCACCAAGCTCATCCACCGCCACCCGCACGTGTTCGGCGACGAGACGGCGACGACCCCCGAAGAGGTCAAGGAGCACTGGCTGCGCACCAAGGCGGCCGAGAAGCAGCGGACGTCGGTGACCGACGGCGTCCCCCTCGGCCAGCCCGGCCTCGCCCTCGCGGCGAAGCTGGCGTCGCGCGTGCGCACGGCGGGACTGGACGTGCCGCTGCCGAAGGCCGAGGGCGTCGGCTACGACCTGCTGGCGCTCGCGTCCCGCGCCGAGGCCGACGGGGTCGACCCGGAGGCCGCGCTGCGAGCGGCGGCCCGGGCTTACCGGGACGCGATCCGGGAGACGGAGGGGGTATGAGCGCGCACCCCGCTCCCGCCCCCGAGCTGTTCACCTGGGAGTTCGCGAGCGACCCCTACCCCGCCTACGCCTGGCTCCGCGAGCACGCCCCGGTCCACCGGACGCGGCTGCCCAGCGGTGTGGAGGCGTGGCTGGTCACCCGGTACGCCGACGCCAAGCAGGCACTCGCCGACGGGCGGCTCTCCAAGAACCCGGCGCACCATGACGAGCCTTCGCACGCCAAGGGCAAGACCGGCATCCCCGGTGAGCGCAAGGCCGAGTTGATGACGCATCTGCTGAACATCGATCCGCCGGACCACACCAGGCTGCGCAGGCTGGTCTCCAAGGCGTTCACCCCGCGCCGCGTCGCCGAGTTCGCGCCCCGCGTCCAGGAACTCGCCGACGACCTCATCGACGGGTTCGCCGAGAAGGGATCCGCCGACCTCATCCACGAGTTCGCGTTCCCGCTCCCCATCTATGCGATCTGCGATCTGCTCGGCGTCCCCCGTGAGGACCAGGACGACTTCCGGGACTGGGCGGGCATGATGATCCGTCATCAGGGCGGGCCCCGGGGCGGGGTCGCGCGGTCGGTGAAGAAGATGCGGGGCTATCTGGCCGACCTCATCCACCGCAAGCGCGAGGCCCTCCCCGCCGAACCCACGCCCGGCGAGGACCTCATCTCCGGTCTCATCCGCGCCTCCGACCACGGCGAGCACCTCTCCGAGAACGAGGCCGCGGCGATGGCCTTCATCCTTCTGTTCGCCGGCTTCGAGACGACCGTCAATCTCATCGGCAACGGCACGTACGCGCTCCTCACTCACCCCGAGCAGCGAGCCCGCCTCGAGAGGTCCCTCGCCGCCCACGACACCGCCCTCCTGGAAACCGGCGTCGAGGAACTCCTGCGCTACGACGGCCCCGTGGAGCTCGCCACCTGGCGGTTCGCCACCGAGCCGCTCACTCTCGGCGGGCAGGCGATCGCGCCCGGCGACCCCGTCCTCGTCGTCCTCGCCGCGGCCGACCGGGACCCGGAGCGGTTCACCGACCCCGACGTCCTCGACCTCGGCCGCCGTGACAACCAGCACCTCGGATACGGCCACGGCATCCACTACTGCCTCGGCGCCCCCCTCGCCCGCCTGGAGGGCCAGACAGCCCTCGCCACCCTCCTCACCCGCCTCCCCGACCTACGACTCGCGGCGGACCCCACCGACCTGAGATGGCGCGGCGGCCTCATCATGCGCGGCCTACGCACCCTGCCGGTGGAGTTCACGCCGCCGGGCTGATATCTGCCGGTCGAGTTCACGCCGCCGGGCTGGTGGTCTGCGGGTTGGGTTCGCGGCGCCGGGCTGATGGCCAACTGGTCGCGTTCGCGCCGCCGCGCTGATGGCCAACTGGTCGCGCTCGCCGCCGGGCTGATGCCGGGGCGGTCGCGGTCGCGCCGCCGGGCTGGTGGCCTGCCGGTCGCGTACACGCCGCCCAACTGATGACTCGCCGTCGAGTTCGCGCCACCTGGCCAACTCGCCTCACCTGCGCAAAGCTGACACGCACTCATGTCTGTGATCTTCACGTGATCTACGCGGCATTAACTTGTGACAAGTGAGGGCCTGCCTATACGTTCACGGATCAGCGCGGCCCCCCAGCCTCACCCGCCGCGCCGGTCCCTGCTGTCTCGCGAAAGGCACCCGCATGCTCTCCGGGAACGGTCGTCACCGTCGCCCCCGTCAGGCCCCGGCCCTGCTCGTCGCGGCCGGAGTGACCGGCTCCGCCATCGCCATCCCCCTCCTCGGTGCGAGCGGCGCGAGCGCGGCCGACGGCAGCACCTGGGACAAGGTCGCGGAGTGCGAGAGCGGCGGCGCCTGGAGCGCCGACAGCGGCAACGGGTTCTTGGGCGGGCTGCAGTTGACCCAGGAGGACTGGGAGCGGTACGGCGGCCTGGACTACGCCCCGAGCCCCGACCAGGCCAGCCGTTCCCAGCAGATAGCCGTCGCCGAGAAGATCCTCGCGGACCAGGGCGCCGGCGCGTGGCCCACATGCGGACTGCTCCACGGTCTCGGCGAGGACTCCCGCTCGGCGAACGTCGACACGGGCCTGCCGGGCGAGGCATCGGCCGAACCGTCCGCGTCGCCCGACACTTCCTCCGACTCCTCCGACTCACCCGGTTTGTTCGACTCGCCTGAGTCGTCCTCGTCTTCAGAGTCTTCAGAGTCGTCCCCCTCGGCTTCCCCTTCCTCGTCCTCCCCGTCTCCCTCCGACGAGCCGTCGGATGCGGCGGACAACTCGGCCAAGTCGGACACGTTCGTCGAATCCAGCCCGAGTGCCTCACAGGACTCCGCGAGTCCCTCCGCGGGTTCCAGCGACGGTGGCGATGCGGACAATTCAGTCCCAAGCGGCGGTTCTTCGTACCTTACGGACACCGGCCCCGGCACCGGCGCCGGAACCGGTAAGCATCGGGGTGCCAGTGCGGACGAGGGTGAGGGTTACAGCGTCCGCGCCGGGGACACTCTCGCGACCATCGCCGACTCCCTTGAGGTGAGCGGCGGATGGCGTGCGCTCTACGCCGAGAACAAGGGAACCGTCGGTACCGACCCGGACCTCATCATCCCCGGTCAGACCCTCGAAGTCGGTGTCGAAACGGTCGAAAACCAACGGTAGTTGAGGCATGGTTTCACGCTGAATGTCCGGTTCGGTGAAAGTGTGGGATGAGTCTCAGAAGCCCTGATCGTCTTTGAAATTCCGCGGATCGCGTGTCTACGGTCATCACCGCTCGCCAACACGAGCCCCGGCTGCCACAACGCCGAATCCTGCCAGTGGCCGCACGGGAACAGTCGTCGCTTAACAGCGCCGTAGGCAGGAGCGGGGGACCCAAGGTAAGCGCCGCGCCGGTCAGTTGACCGAGCGGCTTGGGGTGAAGCCGTGCCCCGTACGGGACGAGAGCCTCGTACGAGACATGGCCGGGCAACTCAACCGGCCCGAACCCGACAGCTCACCTCGCAGGCGTCGGTGAGGGGATCAACCATGCTGTTTTCCGGCAAGGGCAAGCACCGCCGTCCGTCCAAGGCCACTCGCGCCATCGCCATCGCCGGTGTCACCGGTGCCGCCGTCGCCGCCCCGCTGATGGCGGCCGGCAACGCCTCCGCCGCCACCGCCTCCGAGTGGGACGCCGTCGCCCAGTGCGAGTCCGGCGGCAACTGGTCCATCAACACCGGCAACGGCTACTACGGCGGTCTGCAGTTCTCCGCCTCCACCTGGGCCGCGTACGGCGGCACGCAGTACGCCTCCACCGCGAACCAGGCCTCCAAGGGCCAGCAGATCGAGATAGCCGAGAAGGTCCTCGCGGGCCAGGGCAAGGGTGCCTGGCCGAACTGCGGCACCGGCCTGTCGAGCGCCTCGTACAACGGCTCCTCGTCGAGCGGTTCCTCGTCGAACCAGAGCAGCGAGAGCACCACGCGCTCCAGCGAGGAGCAGTCGGCCTCCCGCTCCGCCGAGCGCCCCGCGCCCGAGCAGAGCACCAAGAAGACCGTCACGACCCCGACCGGCAAGAAGGTCAAGAAGGGTGACGGCGAGTACAAGGTCGTCAAGGGCGACACCCTCAGTACCATCGCCGAGGAGCACGACGTCAAGGGCGGCTGGGCGAAGGTGTTCCAGCTGAACAAGGACATCGTCTCGGACGCCGACCTCATCTACCCGGGTCAGCAGCTGCACCTCAAGTGATCCGGCCTTAGCTCCCCGCCCCGGTGCGTCATCCCCCGTACGCACCGGGGCGGGGCTTTTTTCTGCCCCACTCTTTGTTCCGTTCAGAAACAATTTGCTCTCGGTTCTGCCCATCGGGTGGGTGACCCGGTGGCCGATCGCCCGGAGCCGGTTAGGCTCATCCCGCAGAGCCGCTGCGGTCCTGCCAATCCGCGTCACATCCACGAAGGAGATGCTCGTGCCGTCCATCGACGTCGTCGTAGCCCGGGAAATCCTGGACTCCCGAGGCAACCCCACGGTCGAGGTCGAGGTCGGCCTCGACGACGGCAGCACGGGTCGTGCCGCCGTTCCGTCCGGTGCGTCCACCGGCGCCTTCGAGGCCATCGAGCTGCGTGACGGCGACCCCAACCGCTACATGGGCAAGGGTGTCGAGAAGGCCGTCCTCGCCGTCATCGAGCAGATCGGCCCGGAGCTGGTCGGGTACGACGCCACCGAGCAGCGCCTGATCGACCAGGCGATGTTCGACCTGGACGCCACCGACAACAAGGGCTCGCTCGGCGCCAACGCCATCCTCGGTGTCTCGCTCGCCGTCGCCCACGCCGCCTCCGAGGCCAGCGACCTCCCGCTCTTCCGCTACCTGGGCGGCCCGAACGCGCACCTGCTGCCGGTGCCGATGATGAACATCCTGAACGGCGGCTCGCACGCCGACTCCAACGTGGACATCCAGGAGTTCATGATCGCCCCGATCGGCGCGGAGACCTTCTCCGAGGCCCTGCGCTGGGGCGCCGAGGTCTACCACACGCTCAAGAAGGTGCTGAAGACCAAGGGCCTGTCCACCGGCCTCGGCGACGAGGGCGGCTTCGCCCCGAACCTGGAGTCCAACCGCGCCGCGCTCGACCTCATCATCGAGGCCGTCAAGCAGGCCGGTTACGTCCCCGGCGAGCAGATCGCGCTCGCGCTCGACGTCGCCGCGTCCGAGTTCTACAAGGACGGCGTCTACGAGTTCGAGGGCAAGTCCCGCTCGGCCGCCGAGATGACCGAGTACTACGAGGAGCTCGTCTCCGCGTACCCGCTCGTGTCCATCGAGGACCCGCTGTACGAGGACGACTGGGCCGGCTGGAACGTCATCACCGAGAAGCTGGGCGACAAGGTCCAGATCGTCGGCGACGATCTCTTCGTCACCAACCCGGAGCGCCTGGCCCGCGGCATCGAGGAGGGCTCCGCCAACGCCCTGCTGGTCAAGGTCAACCAGATCGGCTCGCTGACCGAGACCCTGGACGCCGTCGAGATGGCCCAGCGCAACGGCTTCAAGTGCATGATGTCCCACCGCTCCGGCGAGACCGAGGACGTCACCATCGCCGACCTCGCCGTCGCCGTGAACTGCGGTCAGATCAAGACCGGCGCCCCGGCCCGCTCGGACCGCGTCGCCAAGTACAACCAGCTGCTGCGCATCGAGGAGATCCTCGACGACGCGGCGGTGTACGCCGGTCGTAGCGCCTTCCCGCGCTTCAAGGACTGACACAGGCCTTAGAGCAGCGTCGTACGTACGTCCCCGTACTCGGTCCCGTACCGTGTGCGGGGACGTACGCACGTATGAAGGGGAGGCGGGTCATGGCGGTCAAGGACCGGGACCGATTCTCCACCGCGACCAGGATCCGGCTGCTCGGCGAGCAGACGGCGGCCCGTGTCTACCGGTCCCAGACCAAACGCCAGGCCCGCCGCTCCCGGCTGACCGGCCGCGCGGCGCTGCTGGCACTCGTCCTGTGCTCGCTGGTCGTGGCCCTCGCCTATCCGATAAGGCAGTACGTCTCCCAGCGCGCCGAGATCGCCGACCTGCAGCGGCAGAAGCAGCAGGCCCAGCAGCGGGTCGAGCAGCTGCGGGACCTCAAGGCGCGCTGGCAGGACGACGCGTACGCCCAGCAGCAGATCCGGCAGCGGCTGCACTATGTGATGCCGGGGGAGACCGGGTTCATCGTGGTCGACCCGCACGCGGCGAAGCAGTCGCGCGCCGACACCGGGGCGGCGGACCGCCCCTGGTACCTGAACGTCTGGGACGGGGTCGACAAGTCCGACGCCTCCGCCCAGTGAACTGACAGAGAGAATGTCGTACGAGCATGGAAACGCCCCCGCCCTCCACTGAGCGCACCGAGCCCACCGACGCGGATGTCGAGGCCTTCAAGCAGCAGCTCGGGCGTCCGCCGCGCGGGCTGCGTGCCATCGCGCACCGGTGCCCGTGCGGGCAGCCGGACGTCGTGGAGACGGCGCCGCGACTGCCCGACGGGACGCCCTTCCCGACGTTGTACTACCTGACGTGTCCCAAAGCCGCGTCGGCGATCGGCACGCTCGAGGCGAACGGCGTCATGAAGGAGATGACGGCGCGTCTGGAGACCGAGCCGGAGCTGGCCGCCGCGTACCGCTCCGCGCACGAGGACTACATCCGGCGCCGGGACGAGATCGATGAGCTGACGGGCTTTCCGAGCGCGGGCGGGATGCCGGACCGGGTGAAGTGTCTGCATGTGCTGGTCGCGCACTCGCTGGCCGCGGGACCCGGTGTCAATCCGCTCGGCGACGAGGCGCTCGCGATGCTGCCGGAGTGGTGGCGCAAGGGAGCGTGTGTGACGGCGCCGAAGGAGGACGAGCAGTGACCCGCGTCGCCGCCATCGACTGCGGCACCAACTCCATCCGGCTTCTCGTGGCCGACGTGGACCCTCAGAGCGGTCAACTCGTCGATCTGGACCGGCGTATGACGATCGTGCGGCTCGGGCAGGGGGTGGACCGGACCGGGCGGCTTGCGCCCGAGGCGTTGGAGCGGACGTTCGCGGCGTGCCGGGAGTACGCGGCGATCATCAAGGAGCACGGGGCGGAGCGGCTGCGGTTCGTGGCCACCTCGGCTTCCCGGGACGCCGAGAACCGGGACGAGTTCGTGCGGGGGGTGCTGGACATTCTCGGTGTGGAGCCCGAGGTGATCTCCGGTGACCTGGAGGCGGAGTTCTCGTTCACGGGGGCGACGAAGGAGCTGGCGGGGAGCGATCACCTCGACAAGCCGTACCTCGTGGTGGACATCGGGGGCGGCTCCACCGAGTTCGTGGTGGGGGAGGAGCATGTGCGTGCCGCGCGCTCCGTGGACGTCGGCTGTGTGCGGATGACGGAGCGGCACCTCGTACGCGACGGTGTCGTGTCCGACCCGCCCAGCGAGCAGCAGATCGCCGCCATGCGCGCCGACATCGACGCCGCCCTCGACCTCGCCGAGGAGACGGTTCCGCTGCGCGAGGCGCGCACGCTGGTCGGACTGGCTGGATCGGTCACCACGGTCTCCGCCATCGCGCAGGACCTGCCCGAGTACGACCCCTTTGCCATCCACCACTCCCGGGTCTCGCACGACAGGGTCCGGGAGATCACCGAACGGCTGCTGCACTCCACCCACGCCGAGCGCGCGGCCATCCCCTCGATGCATCCGGGGCGCGTGGACGTGATCGGTGCGGGCGCTCTCGTACTGCTCTCGATCATGGAGCGGATCGGCGCCGAGGAGGTCGTCGTGAGCGAGCACGACATCCTTGACGGCATCGCGTTCAAGGTGGCAGAAGGCCCTGGCTCCTCATAGAGAAGACCCCGGCTCCTCATAGAGAGGAACCGGGGCCTTCGCCGCAGCCCGTGCGGGCAGTCCGTCAGTTTCCGTCAGTTGCAGAGCAGGACGATGAGGCCGCTGCACCCCCCATCGTCGCCATGGCCGCCACCCTTGGCCGGAGTGGCCTTTACGGCGGCGTGAGTGGCGGGTGTCGCGGCGGCGGACGCGGTCGTCACCGCGCCCATCGCGAGAGCGATACCCAGGACCGCGCTGACAGCGCCTATTCGCGAGATGGCCTTCGTGGCCAGCAGTGAAGTGCTCATGCGGGCACGCTATGCACACTTCTGTCCAATATCGCGCGGAGCGTGGCTGACGGGTGAACGACACGCACCGGTGGCCTAGCTCTCGTTCATTACTCATCGGTAGCCAACGGCTGAGCAGGCCGGATAACGTATGAGCGCATCCGAGGGGGCATGACGCGCCACTCCGCGACACCCCGCCGAAAAAGTTCGTGAAGTTCTTCACAAGGAATTCTGCCCTGTTGAGCGACGAACCGACTCCGGTTGGTCCTTCCGGGGGGTGGAAGGGCCTGCGGACGTGTTCAGGAGTGCGTGACGGAGACGTTGCGCGAGGGTGTCGCGGAGGGTGTTTCGAGGGGCTCACGCAGGGCCCGGCGGAACAGAGAGGCAGCTCACGCGGCATTGACAACGGGTCGACCGGTACGGTGGTTCCCCCTGGCCGGCATGACCTGTGTCACGCGGGCCGCGCAGAATAACACACCCCCTGAAGGAGCTTGTGAAGGGGCGCACGAGCCACCCCCCTGGGGCAGGTGGATACTCGATGGCATGAGCACCACGGAGCGTCCCAGGATCCTCGTAGTAGGCGGTGGGTACGTAGGCCTGTACGCAGCTCGGCGCATTCAGAAGAAGATGCGCTACGGCGAGGCGACCGTCACGGTCGTCGACCCCCGGTCGTACATGACCTACCAGCCCTTCCTCCCCGAAACCGCCGCCGGCAACATCTCCCCTCGCCACGTCGTCGTCCCGCTGCGACGCGTGCTGCCCAAGGCGGAGGTCCTCACCGGCCGGGTCACCACCATCGACCAGGACCGCAAGGTCGCCACCGTCGCCCCGCTGGTCGGCGAGGCGTACGAGCTGCCCTTCGACTACCTGGTCGTCGCGCTCGGCGCGGTCTCCCGCACCTTCCCGATCCCCGGCCTCGCCGAGCAGGGCATCGGTATGAAGGGCATCGAGGAGGCCATCGGCCTGCGCAACCACGTGCTGGAGCAGCTCGACAAGGCCGCCTCCACCACCGACGAGGAGATCCGCCGCAAGGCGCTCACCTTCGTCTTCATCGGCGGTGGCTTCGCGGGCGCGGAGACCATCGGCGAGGTCGAGGACATGGCCCGCGACGCGGCCAAGTACTACGCCAACGTCTCGCGCGAGGACATGCGGTTCATCCTCGTCGACGCCGCCGACAAGATCCTTCCCGAGGTCGGCCCCAAGCTCGGCCAGTACGGCAAGGAGCACCTGGAGGCCCGCGGGGTCGAGGTCTACCTCTCCACCTCCATGGACTCCTGCATCGACGGCCATGTGGTGCTGAAGAACGGCCTCGAGGTCGACTCCAGCACCATCGTGTGGACCGCCGGCGTCAAGCCCAACCCGGTCCTGTCCCGCTACGGCCTGCCGCTCGGCCCCCGCGGTCACGTCGACTGCGAGCCGACCCTCCAGGTCGCGGGCACCGACTACATCTGGGCCGCCGGCGACAACGCCCAGGTCCCGGACCTCGTCGGCCGCAAGGCCGGCAACCCCAACGCCTGGTGCCCGCCGAACGCCCAGCACGCGCTGCGCCAGGCCAGGGTGCTCGGCGACAACGTGATCTCCGGTATGCGGGGCTTCCCGCAGAAGGATTACGCCCACGCCAACAAGGGCGCGGTGGCAGGCCTCGGCCTCCACAAGGGCGTCGCGATGATCGTCATGGGCAAGATGAAGATCAAGCTCAAGGGCCGGCTCGCCTGGTACATGCACCGCGGCTACCACGGTCTGGCCATGCCGACCTGGAACCGCAAGGTCCGTGTCTTCGCCGACTGGACCCTCGGCATGTTCCTCAAGCGCGAGGTCGTCTCGCTCGGCGCGATGGAGCACCCGCGCGAGGAGTTCTACGAGGCGGCGAAGCCGGTGCCTGCGGCGCCCAAGCAGGAGAAGGCCAAGGCATCCTGACCGGCTCCGGTCGCTGAACGAAACCGAAGGGCCTCCCGCCATCCGTGGTGCGGGAGGCCCTTCGGCGTTCACACGCCGGACGGGCTGAGTATGTGGTCGCTGCATGTATTTTGCCGAGCTGTAACGCTCTTGGGGGACTGCGCAGTCCCCCTGTTTTTGTTTACGTGGTGTGGGGACATTCCGGGATCCCCGTCACGGAGGTGTGCGCCATGCCAGACGCCGCACAGCGGCTGAAGAGCCTCGTCGAACAGTTGCTGGGGGTACCGCTCCCGGTGCGCATCCGCGCCTGGGACGGTTCGCAGGCGGGGCCGCCGGGTGCGCCGACCCTCGTCGTACGCAATCGCCGTGCCGTGCGCCGGCTGCTGTGGAAGCCGGGCGAACTGGGCCTCGCCCGCGCCTGGGTCGCCGGTGACCTGGACATCGACGGCGACCTCTACACCGCCCTCGATCTGATGTCCGGGTTCATCTGGGAGCGCGGGGAGGACGACCGGACCCTCGTCCAGGCGCTGCGCGACCCCGAGGTGCGGGCCGCCGTACGCGGACTGGTGAAGCTCGGCGGGCCCGCGCTGCCGCCCGCCCCGCCCCGCGAGGAGGTCCGCCGCGGGCGCGCCCACCTCCACACCAAGCGCAGCGACAGACGCGCCATCAGCCACCACTACGACGTCGGCAACGACTTCTACGAGATCGTCCTCGGCCCGTCCATGGTCTACTCGTGCGCCTACTGGGAGGACGCCGGGACGCTGGAGGACGCCCAGCGCGACAAGCTCGAACTCGTCTGCCGCAAGCTCGCCCTGACGCCCGGTCAGCGGCTGCTCGACGTCGGCTGCGGCTGGGGCTCCATGGCCATCCACGCCGCCCGCGAGCACGGCGTGAGCGTCGTCGGCATCACCCTGTCCCACGAGCAGGCCGCGTACGCCCGTAAGCGCGTCGCGGGTGAGGGGCTGACGGACAAGGTGGAGATCCGGGTGCAGGACTACCGGGACGTCGCCGACGGGCCGTACGACGCGATCTCCTCCATCGGCATGGCCGAACACGTCGGCTCCGCCCGCTATCTGGAGTACGCCCGTACCCTGTACGCCTTGCTCAAGCCCGGCGGACGGCTGCTCAACCACCAGATCGCCCGCCGCCCGCAGCGCGACGAGTCGACGTACAGCGTGGACGATTTCATCGACTCCTACGTCTTCCCCGACGGCGAACTCGCCCCCGTCGGCGCCACGGTGACCCAGTTGGAGCGTGCGCGGTTCGAGGTGCGGGACGTCGAGGCGATCCGCGAGCACTACGCGCTCACCTTGCGCCGCTGGGTCGCCAATCTGCAGGCCGACTGGGCCCATGCCGTACGGCTCACCAGTCCCGGCCGCGCCCGCGTCTGGCTTCTCTACATGGCGGCCTGCGCGCTCGCCTTCGAGCACAACCGCATCGGCGTCAACCAGGTGCTGGCCGTCCGCACACCCACGTCGGGTGACTCGGGGATGCCGTTGCGCTCCCGCAACTGGGCCTGAAACACCAAGGGCCCCGCTCCCTCCCGGGAACGGGGCCCATGTGCCTGGGGGTGTTCTGACAGTCCGAGTACGGCTATTCCGTCTTGATCGCGTTGAGCATGTTGAGCCTCGCGGCGTTGCGGGCCGGCCACAGCGCGGCCAGGACGCCCACCAGTGCGGCCAGCACCAGGAAGATCCCGATCCGGTCCCAGGGCAGGACCAGCGCGTAGCCCGGGATCTCGCTCTTGATGGTCTCGCCGATCGCCCAGCCGAGGAACGAGCCGAGACCGATGCCGACCACCGCGCCGAACACCGAGATGACCACGGCCTCAAGGCGGACCATCCGCTTCACCCGGCGCCGGTCGAGACCGATCGCCCGCAGCATGCCGATCTCCTGCTGCCGTTCGAAGACCGACATCGCGAGGGTGTTGACGACGCCCAGCACGGCGATGATCAGGGCCATCGCGAGCAGGCCGTACATGATGTTCAGCATCGTGTTGATGGCGCCGCCGAACTCGTTGCGGATGTCCTGCTTGTCCATGACCGTGATCGCGGGGTTGTCGCCCAGCGCGTCGATGAGGACCTTCTCGTTCGCAGCGGTCTGGCCGCCGTCGACCTTCACGAAGATCTGCGGGATGTACGGCCTCACCTCGTGCGGGTTCACGACCTTGGTGTCGATGAGCACGGGGGAGAGGAACTCGCTGTCCTTGTAGACGGCGCCCACCGTCAGCGTGGCCTTCGACTCGTCGGTGAAGGTGACGTCGACCTTGTCGCCGGTCCTCCAGCCCTTGCTCTTGGCCGTCTTCTCCGCGACCGCGATCTGGCCCTTGGCGAGCGAGTCGATGTCGCCGGTGACGACGTCGACGTTCAGGACGTGCTGGATGGCGCCCGGTGTCACCGCCGAAGTGGACACCCAGTCCCCGCCGGCGACCTCGAGGCCGACATCCTGCTGCGGCGAGACCGCGGTGACGCCCTTGGCCTTCTCCAGCGCCGTCAGCGCGGACTGGTCGAGGTCCCCGCCGTTCGCCATCGAGACCATGTAGTCGGCCTTGATGTTGTCCGTGGTCATCTTGTCGATGGCCGTGCCGACCGTGATACCGAGCACCGACAGGCCGGTCACCAGCGTCAGTCCGATGGCCAGCGCGGAGGCGGTGGCGCCGGTGCGGCGCGGGTTGCGGACCGCGTTCTGGCCGGCCAGCTTGCCGGCCACCCCGAACGGGCCGACCAGCAGCGGACGGACGAGCGCGATCACGGGCCGGGACAGCAGCGGGATCAGGATGATCACACCGACCAGCGCGAAGAACGCGCCCACCGCGATGTACATCCGGCCGTCGCTGCCGCCGGTCGAGGCACCCGCCACGATCGCGGCCGCGCCGAGGCCGGTGATGGCCGTACCGATGGAGTTGCGCACCACCAGCGACTTGGTGGTCGCCACCGCGTGGACGCTGCTCATGGCCGCCACCGGCGGGATCTTCGCGGCCCGGCGGCCGGGCAGCCAGGCGGCGAACATCGTGATCAGCACACCGACACCGATCGCGGCGATCACCGGCGTGGCGGACAGGATCAGCGGGCCGTCCGGAGTCTTCATCTCGAACGCGGCCATTCCGGACCGCAGAACGACCGCGAGACCGACGCCCAGGCCGAAGCCGATCACCGAGGCGATCAGGCCCACCACCGCGGCCTCGGCGAGCACCGAGCGGGTGATCTGCTTGCGGGACGCGCCGACGGCGCGCATCAGGGCGATCTCCTTCGTGCGCTGGGCGACCAGCATCGTGAAGGTGTTGGAGATCAGGAAGATCCCGACGAAGAGCGCGATGCCCGCGAAGCCGAGCAGGATCTGCTTGAGCGAGCCCAGTCCCTGCTCGATGTCCTTGGCCTGCTGGTCCGCGAGCGCCTGGCCGGTCTGCGCCTCGGCCGTGTCGGACAGCAGCGGCTTGACCGCGGTCAGGATCTTCGCATCGTTCGCACCGGGGGCGGCGGTGACGATGGCACTCTCGAAGTAGCCCGGCTTGAGGTACTGCTTCTGGGCGACGGCGGTGTCGAAGAGGACGAGGCTTCCGCCGGCGTTCACCGCCCCGTCCTCGGTGGTGAACACACCGCTGAGGGTGAACTCCTGTACCGGCCCGTTGGTGGCGACCCGGACCCGGTCGCCGACCTGGTACTCGCCCTTGGCCGCGGACTCCTTGTCCAGGGCGATCTGACCGTCCTTCACCGGGCCGGAGCCGTCGGTGAACGTGTAGGCGGGGTCCTTGCCGTCCTTGCCGGGGGCGAAGTTGGAGCCCTTGTTGGACCAGCCGACGCCGATCAGCTTCCCGTCGGGGTCGGCGACCCCGGCGAAGCCGTCGACGCGGCCGGACACGGTGGCGACGCCGTCCACCGCGGAGATCTTGTCGAGGGTCTTCCGGGAGAGGCCGGGCTCTTCCTTGGGGTCGTCCGAGTTGGCGTACGAGGTGATGGAGACGGCGACGTCGTCGTAGCTCTTCGCCGACTGGTTGCGGAAGGCGTTGGAGAGGGTGTCGGCGAAGACCAGGGTGCCGGAGACGAACGCGACGCCGAGCATGACGGCGAGCACGGTCATCAACAGCCGGGCCTTGTGCGCGAGTACGTTGCGCAGGGCGGTGCGGAACATCAGCTGGTGCGGCCCTTCGCGTCGAACTGCTTCATGAAGTCGAGCACGCTGTCCGCGGTCGGCCGGTACATCTCGTCGACGATCCGGCCGTCGGCGAGGAAGACCACGCGGTCCGCGTACGCGGCGGCCACCGGGTCGTGCGTGACCATCACGACCGTCTGCCCCAACTCCCGTACGGAGTTGCGCAGAAAGCCCAGCACCTCGGCGCCGGAGCGCGAGTCGAGGTTCCCGGTCGGCTCGTCGCCGAAGATGATCTCGGGCCGGGAGGCGAGCGCGCGGGCGACCGCGACGCGCTGCTGCTGGCCGCCGGAGAGCTGGGTGGGGCGGTGGCTCAGCCGGTCCCGCAGACCCACCATCTCGATCACGTTGTTCAGCCACTGCTTGTCCGGCTTGCGGCCGGCGATGTCCATGGGCAGCGTGATGTTCTCCAGCGCCGTCAGCGTCGGCAGCAGGTTGAACGCCTGGAAGATGAAGCCGATCTTGTCCCGGCGCAGCTTCGTCAGCTGCTTGTCCTTCAGGGAGCCCAGCTCGGTCTCACCGATGCGCACGGAACCGGAGGAGAAGGTGTCCAGGCCCGCCACGCAGTGCATCAGCGTGGACTTGCCGGACCCGGACGGGCCCATGATCGCGGTGAGCTCGGCCTGGCGGAACTCGATGGAGACCCGGTCGAGGGCGACCACCTGGGTCTCGCCCTGTCCGTAGATCTTCGACAGATCCGTGGCGCGCGCGGCCACGGCGGTGGCGCGGCCGGCGATGGATGCGGTGGTCACGAGTAGGCACTCCTGAGGACGACGGTGATGTTCTGGGGACGTCATCCATCGTCCCGGCCGTCCCTCGCCTTGTAGTCACCCGCTGTTCTGGTTCCGGGGGGCGACTTCGGTCGGACCGCGGGCAGTTGTGTCATACCTGGGGATGACGCTCGACCTGTCAAGAACAGGTGGAGCCCCCTCGTTCGGACGGTGAAATTCCGTCATTCCGTATACGCCGCCCGGTGCCGCACGAAAGGCTGGTGGCAAGTGCGGATGGCCCGTTCCAAGTGCTGATGCACCCTCAGGCGTCAATAAAATAAGACAACATCGGTTCGCCCGTCCGCTGTTCGAGGGATGCGCCCCGATAGGCTCGGAACCTCGATGCGGAGCCCATGGCCTGCCCGGATGGTGGAATGCAGACACGGCGAGCTTAAACCTCGCTGCCCCTCGCGGGCGTACCGGTTCAAGTCCGGTTCCGGGCACCTTCCGACCTCCGCGCGGCCGCCTTCGCGGCCGCTTCTTGACTTCGTGCCTGCGCCGTCGGAGACTCGCGTTCAGAAAATGGTGAATAAAAATTCACTACGCGAACACTCACCATGTGAACGGAGCGATCGATGCGCACGACCGTCGGCATCATCGGAGCCGGCCCCGCCGGGCTCCTCCTCGCCCGGCTGCTCCACAACGCCGGGATCGACTCGGTCGTCCTGGAGAGCCGCGACCGTGCCTACGTGGAGCAGCGGCAGCGCGCCGGGATCCTGGAGCAGGGCACGGTGGACGTGCTGCGCGCGGCCGGGGCCGGGGAGCGGATGGACCGGGAGGGGCTGCGGCACGACGGTATCGAGCTGCGCTTCGACCGCAGGCGCCACCGCGTCGACTTCCCGGAGCTGACCGGCGGCCGGTCCGTGATGGTGTACGCGCAGACCGAGGTCTGCAAGGACCTCATCGCCCTCCAGCTCAAGGAGGGCGGCCCGCTGCTGTTCGACGCCGAGGCGCTGGCCGTCGAGGGCGCGGAGACCGGCAGCCCGCGGGTGCGCTTCCGGCACGAGGGGCGTGAGGACGTCCTGGAGTGTGAGTACGTCGTCGGCTGCGACGGCTTCTGGGGAGTGGCCCGGCAGGCGATCCCCGCCGAACTCACCCGCACGTTCGAACGGACGTACCCGTTCGGCTGGCTCGGCATCCTCGCCGACGTACCGCCCTCCCACGACGAGCTGGTCTACGCCCGCCACGACCGCGGCTTCGCCCTCCTGTCCATGCGCTCCCCGTCCGTGTCCCGGCTCTACCTCCAGGTGCCGGAAGGCACCGACGCGCAGGAGTGGTCCGACGAGGCGATCTGGGACGAACTGGAGCGGCGCTTCGAGACCGCCGACGACTGGCGGCTGGAGCGCGGGCCGATCACCCAGAAGTCGGTCACGCCCATGCGGTCGTACGTCCATGAACCCATGCGGCACGGGCGGCTCTTCCTCGCCGGGGACGCCGCGCACATCGTGCCGCCCACCGGGGCGAAGGGGCTGAACCTGGCTGTCGGGGACGTCGTCACCTTCGCGCGGGCACTGTCGTACGAGAGGGAGACCGGTTCGGCGGAGCGGCTCGACGCCTATTCGGAGACCTGTCTGCGGCGGGTGTGGCAGGCCGAGCGGTTCTCCTACGACATGACGACCCTGCTGCACCGCACCCCCGACGCCTCCGCCTTCGAGGACCGGCTCCAGCTGGCCCGGCTGGAGCGGATCGCGGCGTCCCGGGCGGCCGAGACGGACCTCGCCGAGGGGTACACGGGCTTTCCGTTCGAGTGAAGTGCGGGGGAGGGGTGGGGAGGTCAATGTCGCAGGTTGGTCATGAGTGCGGCCCTCCCGTGCCGGGAATCAAGCGCCCGCGTAGCGTGTTGCGCAGCACGACGAGGGAAAGATCCTCCCCAAGCACTAGGGTCAATCCTTTGCCTACCTATTACTCTTGAGCCAAGGCAGCCACACAGGGTGGCCATGGAGGAGTGAAATGAGGAGCAGCAACCCGGTCTTCTCGCGACGGGGGTTCAGCCGCGACAACGGCCACGCGGGCTTCAACACCGCGCCGCAGGCCGGGGGCGCAGCTGTGGGCACGCAGGGCAGCCCGTACGCGCAGCCGCAGGCCGGCAACCCGTACGCGCAGAACCCCTACGCGCAGAACCCGTACGCCCAGCAGGACCTGCAGCAGGGCGCTCCGCCGCAGGCCCCGGTCACCACCGGCCGCATGACGATCGACGACGTCATCATGCGCACCGGTACCACGCTCGGCGTTCTGATCGTCACGGCCGCGCTCGCCTGGGCGCTGCTGCCGGTCGACGACGCGAACATCAGCCGGTCGTACGGCATCGGCATCGGTGCCGCGCTGATCGGCATGGTCCTGGCCCTGGTCCAGTCCTTCAAGCGCAAGGCCTCGCCTGCGCTGATCCTGGCGTACGCGGCGTTCGAGGGTGTCTTCCTCGGCGTCCTGTCCAACATCGTCGACAACCGCATCGCCGACGGGGCGGCCATGCAGGCCGTGCTCGGCACGATGGCGGTCTTCGCCGGTGTGCTGGTGGCGTACAAGGCGGGCTGGATCCGCGTCAACCGCCGGTTCTACGGCTTCGTGATGGCGGCCGCGCTCGGCTTCATCCTGCTGATGGTCGTCAACATGCTGTTCGCCGTCTTCGGCGGCGGCGACGGCCTCGGATTCCGCAGCGGCCCGCTCGGCATCATCTTCGGTGTCGTCGGCATCCTGCTCGGCGCGTGCTTCCTCGCCCTGGACTTCAAGCAGGTCGAGGACGGCATCGCGTACGGCGCGCCGCGTGAGGAGGCGTGGCTGGCGGCCTTCGGCCTCACGCTGACGCTGGTCTGGATCTACATGGAGTTCCTGCGGATCATCGCGATCCTCAACAGTTCCGACTGAGGCAGCGATGAGCTGCGTCTGATCTGAGTCGGTCGTGCGGAAGGGCCCCGGGTTCGCTCGGGGCCCTTCTCCGTTTGTGCGCGCCTAGAAGAACTTGCGCGCGGCCCTCCTCAGGTCGTACTCGTGAATGATCGCCTTCGCGTGGCCGTACGCGAGGTTGTGTTCGTGCCGGAGCCAGCTGACCTTCTCCTCGAAGCGGAAGAGGGCGGGGCCTTCGTCGACGGTGCGGAGCCAGTCGGAGACTTCACGACCGGTGCAGTGGGGGATACGGGCGAGCATGTTGCGGTGGGTCTCCTCAGAGAGGACGTGGGACATCGGCGCCTCCGGACGCATGGGATGTAAGCCGGTCCTTCAGGTCACCGTGCCTGAGCGTTCGCGTGTTGGCAACAGTGCGGGGGGACTGCGTAGGCTCGGTGCGTGGTTGATACGACGCCGTTGACTCGAGCTGTGGATCACTTTGCCGATCGGTTGCGGGCGGCTCCGCAAAGCCGCTTGCAGCGGGGCGCTGCCGCTGAGGCTTTGGGGTTGGCCAGGGAGTTGGCCCGGCGGGCCCAGCTGGTGGAGGCGCCTGAGGTCGAGCCTCGGGAGATGCCGGATGCGGGGATGTTCGCTGCTGCTGATCAAATCACCGTTGCTGTGCATGACTTGGCTCTCGTACTTCAGAGCGAGGGGGAAGTCGAGGAGGCTGTGCAGATGGTGGTTGATGCGCAGAAGAGGGCGGGGGTCTAGGGCGCGTTGGCGTCTGCGGGTGCGTTGTGGCTTGTCGCGCAGTTCCCCGCGCCCCTTAGGGACATGCAGTTCCCCGGCGTCTGAAGGCTAGAGCGACGCTATGACCCTGTCCGCCAAGATGTAGACCGTCTCTTCGCCGCACTCGAACGTCAGCGTGTACGCACCTGAGATGCCTGAGCCGCCCAGGAGGGTGGGGGTTTTGCCCTGGGTGAGGGCTGTTGCGAGGCGTTCTGCGGTTTCTCGGTGGCCGGGGGTCATGCAGAGGGTGGTGCCGTCGGCGAAGACGTAGACGTCGAGGGTGCCGAGGGGGCCGGGGCGGACGTCGGTGAGTTCTACGCGGTCGGCGGCGAGTTCTTCGAGGGTGGCTACGGTGCGCTCGTGGTCGCCCACGACCGGTGACTGGACGGGGACGAAGTCCGGGTGGGAGGGGTGGCGGCGGCGGGCCGCGGCCAACTCGGGGGAGTCTGAGGCGTACTCGTCGGTGTCCGTGCCCGGCTCGCTGACCGGCTCGAGCGGTTCCAGGCCCGCGAAGTCGCTCTGGCGGGGCAGGAACAGCTCGCTGTCGGTGAGACCCAGCAGGGTCGGCGCGTCGGTGTCACGGGCCTCCTGGGCGGCCCAGAAGGCGCGCGCCTCGGCCAGCTCGCGCTCGCGCTCCTCGGCGAGGGCCTCGGCCACGGCGGCGCGTATCTCATCGACGTCGGCGGAGGGGCGTGCGGCGGGCACGCGCGGGCGTGCGGTGGTGCGGCTCTCGGCCAGCTCGGTGTGCAGGGCCGCGACCTGCCGGCGCAGCACCACGAGGGTGCGCAGGACGGCGACGCCCACGGCGCCTGTGGCGGCCGTGGTGAGCAGCAAGGCGATCGGCATGGCGCTCACTGACGTACTCCCGGTTCAAAGTCGACCCCCGACTTCCTACATCAGCTTGAAGGGAGGACTATCCCGCTGTCAGTGCGTAACGTCACGAATGGGACAGGTCTTTGGGCCTGGTGTTTGGTCGTGAAACGGCTCTGAGCTGCGTAAATCCCTCTCACGAGGGAGATAGGTCACATCCTGGGGGAGATTGGATCACAAAACGGCCCAGAACCTTGGAGTTTCACGGGTTCTGGGCCGAAGACTCACGCTGGGTCGCGAGTTGACTACCTAGAGGTTCAGCTCAGGCGCTCGATGACCATGGCCATGCCCTGGCCGCCGCCGACGCACATCGTCTCCAGGCCGAACTGCTTGTCGTGGAACTGGAGGGAGTTGATGAGCGTGGTGGTGATGCGGGCGCCGGTCATGCCGAAGGGGTGGCCCACGGCGATGGCGCCGCCGTTGACGTTCAGCTTGTCGAGGTCGATGCCCAGGTCGCGGTAGGAGGGGATCACCTGTGCGGCGAACGCCTCGTTGATCTCGGCCAGGTCGATGTCGTCGATCGTCAGGCCGGCGCGCTGGAGGGCCTGCTTGCTGGCCTCCACCGGGCCGAGGCCCATGATCTCGGGGGACAGGCCCGAGACGCCGGTGGAGACGATGCGGGCGAGGGGCGTGAGGCCGAGCTCGCGGGCCTTGGTGTCGGACATGATCACGACCGCGGCGGCGCCGTCGTTCAGGGGGCAGCAGTTGCCGGCGGTGACCAGGCCGTCGGGGCGGAAGACCGGCTTCAGGCCTGCCACGCCCTCCATGGTGACGCCGGGGCGGGGGCCGTCGTCCTTGCTGATGACGGTGCCGTCGGGGAGGGTGACCGGGGTGATCTCGCGCTCCCAGAAGCCGTTCTTGATGGCTTCCTCGGCGAGGTTCTGCGAGCGGACGCCGAACTCGTCCATGTCCTGGCGGGTGATGCCCTTCGCCCGGGCGAGGTTCTCGGCGGTCTGGCCCATGGCGATGTACGGGTCGGGGAGGAGGCCGTCCTCCCGCGGGTCGTGCCAGGTGGAGCCCTCGGACTCGGCCACGGCGGCGGTGCGGGCCTCGGCGTCGGCGAACAGCGGGTTGCGTGCGCCGGGCATGTCGGAGGAGCCGTTGGCGTAGCGGGACACCATCTCGACGCCGGCCGAGATGAAGACGTCGCCCTCGCCGGCCTTGATGGCGTGCAGGGCCATGCGGCTCGTCTGGAGGGACGAGGAGCAGTAGCGGGTGATCGTGCAGCCGGGGAGGTGGTCCATGCCCATCTGTACGGCGACGATGCGGCCGAGGTTGTGGCCCTGCTCGCCGCCGGGGAGGCCGCAGCCGAGCATCAGGTCGTCGATGTCCCTGGGGTCGAGCTCGGGAATCTTGGCGAGGGCCGCCTGGATGATCGTGGCGGTCAGGTCGTCCGGGCGCAGGTCCTTGAGGGAGCCCTTGCCGGCGCGGCCGATGGGGGAGCGGGCGGTCGAGACGATCACGGCTTCGGGCATCACGGCTCCATTGGCGTACGGGCGGATATCGGGCTGGGCTGGTTGGGAAGTTACCCGTACGTATGGAGTCGGTCACGTGTGTGGCGGTGTGACACTGACCGCAGTTTTCTAAGCGCTTGCTTTTTGGGTGGTGCTACGACGGTTGCGGCGCCGGGTCCGTGACCGTCACCCGGCGGCGCCGCCTCCGCTTCAGCAGTGCCCACGGCCCCCGCGGTCCCGTCGGCATCGCTGCCGTGACCTCCGTGCCGGCCTCCGAGGCGGCCTCGGCCGCGGCGCGGGCCACCGGGAGGAAGCCCTCGCGGCGGGAGGCGTCGGGGCGCTCCTCCTCCGCCGGCCAGAGGCCGAGGGAGGCGCAGACCGTGGGAAGGACGGCCATGGCGGCGGTGGCGTAACCCTCCGCCGAGGGGTGGTAGTGGTCGGGGCCGAAGAGTTCCCGCGGATTCGCCGCGAACTCGGGGCCCAGCAGGTCGCCCAGCGACACCGTCCGCCCGCCCTGCTCGACCGTGCCGATCGTCTGGGCCGCCGCCAATTGGCGGGACGCCCGGCGGGCCAGCCAGCGCAACGGCTGCTGGACCGGCTCGATCGTGCCGAGGTCGGGGCAGGTGCCGACGACCACCTCCGCGCCCGCGGTGCGCAGCCGCCGTACCGCCGCCGAGAGATGACGCACCGAGCGCGTCGGCGGCATCCGGTTCGTCACGTCGTTCGCGCCGATCATGATCACGCAGACGTCGGGCGCGAGCGCCGGGTCCGAAAGAAGCAACGACACCTGGCGGTCCAGGTCGTCCGAGCAGGCCCCCGGCAGCGCCACGTTCCGCAGCTCCACGGGCCGTTCCGCCACCGCCGCGAGCCCGGAGGCGAGCAGCGCGCCCGGTGTCTGGCCGGCCCGGCGGACACCCTGGCCGGAGGCCGTGGAGTCGCCCAGCATCGCCAGCCGCAGGGGCGGGGACTCAGGGGTGGTGCAGGCGTCGCCGTACCGGCCGTCCGCGTTCGGCGGGTGGGGTGACGTGCCGTTGCTCACATGGCGCTTGGCCAGCTGCACCTCCGCCAGCAGCAGCCCCACGGCCGCGGCGCCGGCCAGGCCGATCCCGCCGCCCCCGTACGCCGCGCCGGCCGCGATCCGTCGGGCCACCCGCGCCCTCGACATGCTCGTCATACGTAGCCGCCACCTCCTCATTGCCGTACATCCACTGCTTGCCCCGTACTGGGCGTCGCCCAATCTCAACGGCGAGTGAACGACCGCTACGGTGAAGCCGAAGGTCATAGGCTGGCGGAACCAGTCACGACCACTTCTTTTGCAAGCATCCGGAGACAACGGTGCAATTCCACGACTCGATGATCAGCCTCGTCGGCAACACCCCGCTGGTGAGGCTCAACAACGTCACCAAGGGCATCAGGGCCACCGTCCTGGCCAAGGTGGAGTACTTCAACCCGGGCGGCTCGGTGAAGGACCGCATCGCGCTGCGCATGATCGAGGCCGCGGAGAAGACCGGGGAGCTGCGGCCCGGCGGCACGATCGTCGAGCCGACCAGCGGCAACACCGGTGTGGGGCTGGCCATCGTGGCCCAGCAGAAGGGGTACAAGTGCATCTTCGTGTGCCCCGACAAGGTGAGCACCGACAAGATCAATGTGCTGCGCGCGTACGGCGCCGAGGTGGTCGTATGCCCCACCGCCGTCGACCCCGAGCACCCCGACTCGTACTACAACGTCTCCGACCGCCTCGTACGCGAGACGCCCGGCGCATGGAAGCCCGACCAGTACTCCAACCCCCACAACCCCCTCTCGCACTATCACTCCACCGGCCCCGAGCTGTGGGAGCAGACGGAGGGACGGATCACGCACTTCGTCACCGGGGTCGGGACCGGGGGCACCATCTCGGGTACGGGGCGGTATCTGAAGGACGCGAGTGACGGCAAGGTCCAGGTCATCGGCGCCGACCCCGAGGGCTCCGTGTACTCCGGCGGGTCCGGGCGGCCGTATCTCGTCGAGGGCGTCGGGGAGGACTTCTGGCCCACCGCGTACGACCGGACGGTCGCCGACGAGATCGTGGCGGTCTCCGACAAGGACTCCTTCCAGATGACCCGGCGGCTGGCCAAGGAGGAGGGGCTGCTGGTCGGCGGTTCCTGCGGCATGGCCGTCGTCGCGGCACTGCGGGTCGCCGAGCGGCTCGGGCCGGACGATGTCGTCGTCGTCCTGCTGCCCGACAGCGGGCGCGGATACCTCAGCAAGATCTTCAACGACGAGTGGATGGCCGACTACGGCTTCCTGGAGGACGCCGGCCCCAGCGCCCGCGTCGCCGACGTGCTCGACGACAAGGAGCACGGCGCCATCCCCCACCTCGTCCATATGCACCCGGACGAAACGGTCGGCCAGGCCATCGAGGTGCTGCGCGAGTACGGCGTCTCGCAGATGCCGATCGTGAAGCCGGGCGCCGGGCACCCGGACGTGATGGCCGCCGAGGTGATCGGTTCCGTGGTCGAACGGGAGCTGCTCGACGCGCTGTTCACCAAGACGGCCTCGCTGGAGGACCCGCTCGAGAAGCACATGTCCCCGCCGCTCCCGCAGGTCGGCTCCGGCGAGCCCGTCGCCGACCTGATGTCCGTGTTGGGCAAGGCGGACGCGGCGATCGTCCTGGTCGAGGGCAAGCCGACCGGCGTGATCGGCCGACAGGACCTGCTGGCCTTCCTCGCCAAGGGCGGGAAGTAGCGGGAAACGTCCGGTGAACGGGCCGTGGACGCGGGGAACTTGTGGTGATCGACGGGCTTCGTGGACTTCGCGGAAGTGGTACGAGCGCGTCACGTCCGCGCAGCACCCGCTTAACACGGGTCCGGCACATTAGTGGGTGTCGGCAGGGCGGGAGCGGCTCCCCGCCCCGGCCGACGCCGAACGGCGTCAAGGACCTCCGGAGCGGCTCCCGGACCTCCATGGACGCCTAGGACGCGCAAGCCCGGCCTGGCCCGGCCCGCGTCCCTCGCGGGGACCGCCGTCGTCCCGCCCCCCGTCAACGGGGGTGCGGCGGTCCCCGCGATAGCTTTTTCAGCGGGCGTCCGTGCTCGCCCGACTCCCCAGCACCGCCGGCCGGCCAACGTGGAGACCGGTCACCCTTCCCAGTCGCTGTCCCGGGAGGACTTGCGCCGGTGGAACAGGCCGGGGTTGTTGCGGGCGGCCTGGACCACGTTGACGCCGACGATGCCCGCCCAGGCGGCGAGCAGGCCCGGCAGACCCGCGACGCCGCCGCCGATCCCGGACAGCGGGACCGCGAGGACCAGCGAGACGATCCCGAAGCCCCAGCGTTCGCCGAAGGTGTCGGAGTCGTTGGCCTTCGGCGACCGTGAGTCGCGGGCCACCACCATCTGCTGTTCGGCGAGCTGCCGGCGCACCCGGCGCTCCACCGCGCCGTCGATGCGCTGGTCGACCTTCTCCAGGAACGAGTCGACCAGCGCGGACTCGTACTCCTCGCCCAGTTCCCTGCGAGCCTGCAGGGTGGCGTTGAGTTCCTTCTTGACCTCGGCGTCCCGCGCGTCCATTCCCGTCATGCGCTCCACGGTAGGCAGCGCGGACGGGGGTCGCACTGGGGTTAGCCCCCCTGTTCGTCCTCGGGCTACTTGGTGAGGCCGTGCTGCTCGGCGTAGTCGTTCGCCACGTCCTCCGGGTCCTTCTTGTCCTTGTCGACCTGGCGGTTCAGCTCGGTGAGCTGGGCCGTGGTGAGGACGTTGCCGAGCTGTGCGAGCGCCTTGCGGACGGTGGAGTCGGCCTTGCGGTCGGCGATGAGGGGGACGATGTGCTGGCCGGGGATGAGGTTCTTGGGGTCGGTGAGGACCACCCAGTCGTTGGCCACGATGTCGGTGTCGGTGGTGAAGAGGTTGGCCACGTCCACGTCGCCCTTCTTGAGGGCGCCCTTGACCAGCGGACCGGAGGAGTCCAGCGACTTGAACTCCTTGAACTCCACCCCGTACACCTCCTTCAGGCCTACGACACCCACCTCGCGCTTCTTCACCTCGGGCGCCGCGCCGATCACCAGCTTGCCGTTCTGCTTCTTCAGGTCGGCGAGGGAGGTCAGGCCGTACTTCTTCGCGGTCTCCTGGGTGACCGCGAAGGCGTCGGAGTCCTCGGCCTTGCCGTAGGGCAGGACCTGGAGGCCGGCGGGGAGGGCCATGGCGAGGGCGTTCTGCATCTCGCCCTCCTCCGTCGCCGTCGACTTGGTGTCGAGGTAGTGCAGCAGGGCGCCCTGGTACTCAGGGAGGAGGTCGATGTCCCCGCCCTTGAGCGCGGGGATGAGGATCTCGCGGGTGCCGAGGTTGGGGCGGACGGTCGTCTTGACGCCGGCCGATTCCAGCACGGCCGCGTAGAGGTAGCCCAGCACCTGGTTCTCGGTGAAGTTGGCGGTGCCGATGGTGATGCCGCTCTTGCTGGAGCCGCCGCCACCGCTGGTGGTGCCCCCGCCGTCGAGGGAGGTGACGCCGCTGGAGCAGGCGGACAGGGCGGTGACGGAGCCTGCTGCGAACAGGCCGCCGAGGAGCGTACGACGATTCATGGCGGGTTCCCTAGGCGGTGCGGTGGCGGAAGAGGAAGCGCTGCAGCCCACTCAGCAGCAGGTCGAGGGCGATGGCGATCACGGCGACCAGCACCGCGCCGCCCATCACCTGCACGAGGTCGCGCTGGGCGAGGCCGTCGAAGACGTAGCGGCCCAGGCCGCCGAAGGAGACGTAGGCGGCGATGGTGGCCGTGGCGACGACCTGGATCAGCGCCAGACGCAGGCCGGTCATGATCAGGGGGAGGGCGAGGGGGAGTTCCACCTGGAAGAGGACCTGGTGGGCGCGCATGCCCTGGCCGCGCGCCGCGTCCTTCACGTCCGGGTCCACGGCCGTCATGCCCGCGTAGGTGTTGGTGACGATCGCGGGGACCGCGAGGGCGACCAGGGCGACGTACACCGGGGTCATGGACAGGCCGCTGGCGAGGAAGACCAGCACGACCAGGCCGACGGTGGGCAGGGCGCGGCCGAAGGACGCGAGGTTGATCGCGACGAAGGCGCCCTTGCCGGTGTGGCCGATCAGCAGGCCGAGGGGAAGGCCGATCGCGGCCGCGATGAGGGTCGCGAGCAGCGAGTACTGGAGGTGCTCGGCGAGGCGGTGGGCGATGCCGTCGGAGCCCTGCCACTGCGCGCCGCTGGTCAGCCAGCTGCCGAGGTTCTTGAAGAGTTCGTACATCAGGCTCGCCGCCTCTTCCACGGGGTGAGGGCGTACTGGAGGGCGACCAGGAGCGCGTCCGCGACGACGGCGAGCAGCAGCGTGAGGACCACTCCTACGATCACCGGCGTCGGGAAGTTGCGCTGGAAGCCGTCCGTGAACAGCTGGCCGAGGCCGCCGTCGCCGATGTAGGTCGCGACGGAGACCAGGGAGATGGACATGACGGTCGCGATCCGTACGCCCGCCATGATCACGGGGAGGGCGAGGGGGAGTTCGACCGTGAGGAGCGTGCGCAACGGGCGCGTGCCCATCGCCTTCGCCGCCTCCTTCGTCTTCGCGGGGACGGAGTCGAGGCCCTCGACCGTGTTCCGCAGCAGCACGACCAGCGTGTAGACCGTCAGGCCGATGACGGTCGTCGTACGGGTCAGTCCGCTGACCGGGAGCAGCAGCACGAAGATCGCGATCGACGGGATCGTGAACAGCATGTTCGAGAAGCCGAGCAGGAAGCCGCGGAGGGGGCGGATCCGGTGGGCCACGACCGCGAGGGGGAGCGAGATCAGCAGGCCGAAGAAGACCGCGGACAGGGCCGCCTGGAGGTGGGAGACGGTGAGGGTGGTCAGGTCGTCGGTGTGGTCGGATATCCACGACCAGTCGATGGTCATGCGGCCACTCGCGCTTCGCTGTGCGCGTTGCCCGCGTGCTCGTGGATGTCGTCGCGGGACGAGACGCCGGTGAGGACGCCGTCGGCGTCGACGCGGGCGATCAGGCCGGTGGGGGAGGCGACGGACTCGTTGAGCGCGGACAGCAGGGAGTCGGTGTCCCCCAGCGGTCGTACGGGGATCCGGTCGCCCTTGTCCGATTTCGACGCCCAGTGAAGGGGCTTGCGCGCCTCGTCGAGTACGAGGGTCCAGTCGCCGCCCTCCGGCGCTGGGCCCTGCGGGACCTCGGCGAGGGTCTTCAGGGAGAGCAGCTTCAGGCCGCGCTCGGCGCCGAGGAAGTCGGCCACGAAGTCGTCGGCGGGCCGGGCGAGCAGCTCGGCGGGGGTGGCGCACTGCACGAGGTGGCCGCCGGTGCGGAAGATCGCGATCTGGTCGCCGAGGCGGACAGCCTCGTCGACGTCGTGGGTGACGAAGACGATGGTCTTGTTCAACTCCTGCTGGAGGCGCACGAGTTCGTCCTGGAGCTGGGTGCGGACGACCGGGTCGACCGCGCCGAACGGCTCGTCCATCAGCAGGACGGGCGGGTCGGCGGCGAGCGCGCGGGCCACGCCGACGCGCTGCTGCTGGCCGCCGGAGAGCTGGTGCGGGTACCGCTTGCCGGTGTCGGCGCCGAGACCGACGGTCTCCAGCAGCTCGGCCGCGCGGGAGCGTGCCTTGCGGCGGCCCCAGCCGAGCAGGAGCGGCACGGTGGCGATGTTGTCGAGCACCGTGCGGTGCGGGAAGAGCCCGGCCTGCTGGATGACGTACCCGATGGAGCGGCGCAGTTCCGCCGCGTCCTGCCGGGTGACGTCCTTGCCGCCGACCTGGATGGTGCCGGAGGTCGGGTCGACCATCCGGTTGATCATCCTGAGGGTGGTCGTCTTCCCGCAACCGGAGGATCCGACCAGCACGGTGACGCCGCCCTCCGGCATCTCCAGGGAGAGGTCGTCGACTGCTGTCGTGCCGTTCGGGAAGCGCTTGTGGACCGCGTCGAACTGGATCATGATGTGTCCCTTGCCCGGCTGTATAACGTCATGCAGAGTTCTTGGTGTCTGAATAGGTTGTCAATGCTCGGGCGTTAATCCGAGGTAACGGATGACCGGCAGGCAAGATCGAATGTCCGACTTGAGGGGAGCTTGTGCCTTATGTCGTCTCGGATCGTGGACATGCCGGAGGCCGCGCACACCGGCCTGGTCGTTCTCGACGGTGTCGGGCTCGGCGTCGCGGACGTCGTGCGCCTCGCCGACGGTGGAGCGCGGCCCGTCCCCGGGACCGAGGCCATGAAACGCGCCGAGGAGTCCTGGGACGCCGCCCGGCAGATCGCCGCGACCGGACGCGTCTACGGCCGCTCCACCGGCGTCGGCGCCAACCGGAACGAGGACGTGCCCACCGAGGCCGCCGCCGGACACGGCCTGCGCCTGCTGCGCAGCCACGCCGGCGGCATCGGCGACGAGCTCCCGGCCCGGCAGGTGCGGGCCATGCTCGCCGTCCGCGCCAATCAGCTGCTGGCCGGCGGCGCGGGCCTGCGCCCCTCCGTCGTCACGGCCCTGTGCGAGGCGCTGGAGAGCGGCGCGTACCCGGTCGTGAACGAGTTCGGCTCGGTCGGCACCGGCGACCTCGCCGCCCTCGCACAGGTCGGGCTCGCGCTGGCCGGCGAGCACCCGTGGCGCGGCTCCGGGCCCCCCGAACCGCAGGCCCTCGACAACAACGACGCCCTCGCGCTGATCAGCAGCAACGCCCTCACCCTCGGCCAGGCCGCCCTCGCCCTGCACGAACTGCGCGGACTGATCGGCGCCACCCAGGTCGTCGGCGCGCTGTCACTGCTCGCCGTCGACGGTTCGTACGAGGCGTACGCCGCCCCCGTGCACGCCGCCCGCCCGCACCGGGGCTCCTCCGAAGTCGCCCGCCGGATGCGGGAGTTGCTCGGTGCGGCGGACCGGCCGACCCCTCCCCTCGGGCGGATCCAGGACCCGTACGGCTTCCGCTGCCTCCCCCAGATCCACGGCCCGGCGCAGGACGCGGCGGACGCGCTGGAGGAGGTGCTGAACGTCGAGATCAACGCCGCCGCCGAGAACCCGCTGATCTCCCCCGAGGACATGACCGCCTACCACCACGGCGGCTTCTACCAGGCCCAACTCGCCCTGTCCCTGGACCACTTCAGGCTGGCACTCACACAGGTGGCGAGGCTGTCCACCTCCCGCCTGTCCACCCTCAACGAGCCCGCCTACACCCGCCTCAAGCCCTTCCTCGCCGACAACGAACCCGCCTCCTCCGGCGTGATGATCCTCGAGTACGCCGCCGCGGCCGCCCTCGGTGATCTGCGGGCCTTCTCCGCTCCCGCGTCGCTCGGCCACGCTGTACTCTCCCGGGGCGTCGAGGAGCAGGCCAGCTTCGCCTCGCTCGCCGCCCGGCAGACGCTGCGGGCGTGCGGCGCGTACCGTCTCGTGGTGGGCTGCGAACTCGTCGCCGCCGTACGGGCGTTGCGCCTGCGCGACCTCAGGCCCGACCCCGAGCTGCCGGTCGGCCGGGCGCTGGAACTGGCCGAGTCGGTGCTCGACGACGACTTGGCCGACCGGCCGCTCACGGACGACGTGACGGCCGCGACCGCACTGCTGGACCGGTTCACGGACATCTGGAGGGGCAGCGAGTCATGACCGCCGAGGGGAGTACGAGCGTGACCGACAGCCCGGCCGCACGGCTGCAGGCGCTCTTCGAGGGGCACCGGCTGACGCCGACCCAGCGGCGCATCGCGCACAGCATGGTGCGGCGGGCCGCCGAGGTGCCGTTCCTGTCCAGCGTGGAGCTGGCCGAGCTGGCCGGGGTCAGCCAGCCGTCGGTGACCCGGTTCGCGGTCGCCCTCGGCTTCGACGGCTACCCCGCGCTGCGCAAGCACCTGCGCGAGGTCGCGCCCGCCGAACAGACGGGGGCCTCGGCGTCGTACAACGAGTACCAGCAGGCCGTCGAGGCCGAGATCGAGAACCTGAAGCACCTGGCGGAGCTGCTGGCCGATCCCCGGCCGGTCGCGAGGGCGGGCAGGCTGCTGGCCGCGTCCCGCCCGCTGCCGGTGCTCGGGCTGCGGGCCGCGGCCTCCCAGGCGTACGGCTTCGCCTACTTCGCCGCCAAGGTCCATCCGGACGTCCGGCTGCTCAACGAGGGCGGCACGATGATCCACGACCGGATCGACGCGGCGGTCCGGGCCGGCGCGTCCACCCTGCTGTGCTTCGCGCTGCCGAGGCATCCGCGGGAGGTCGTGGACACGCTGGGCTACGCGAAGGAGGCGGGCCTGACGGTCGTCACGGTCGCCGACTCCGCGTTCGCGCCGGTCGCCAAGGTCTCCGACCTGCTGCTGCCCGCCGCCGTCGGCACCGGGCTCGCCTTCGACACCGCCTGCGCGCCGATGCTGCTGGGCCGGGTACTGCTGGAGGCGATGTGCGACGACCTGCCCGACGCCCAGGCCCGCCTGGAGGAGTTCGACGCGAAGGCTGCGGCGAAGGGGCTCTTCGTGGAGTGACAAGGGCTCTTCGTCGAGGGACGCGGTGAATCGACGCGACTCTTAGATTCGTCTCACGTTGTGCGGCTAACCTCCCGCTCGAACGAGCACTGTGTGGCAACGCGACGAGGAGGCGGGAAGTGTCACGCGGAGGTCAGGGGCTGGCTCGGGTGGCCGTCGTCGTACGGGCCGGAGCGGCGCCCATGTGGTGGCTGGGTGTGGTGGCGGCGGGCATCGGGATCCTGGTGCCGGGGCTGACGGGACGGCGGATCGGCGTGCTCGCCGGGGCCGCGCTGTTCATCGTGGGGATGGCCGTGGTGGCCTGGGGCCGGCGCAAGCGGTACGTCGCCCTCGCCCAGTCGGCCGCCCGCGCCGGCAAGCACGACGTACTCCAGGACCGGCACGTGACGGTACGGAACTGGCGGCGCGGGCACCGGTGGTGGCTGCTCCTCGCCTTCCTCGCCGCCCTCGGCAGCGCGTTCGCCGTACCGGTCGCCGGCGGGCTGCTGCTGGCCGGGTGCGGGGTCGGGCTGTGGCTGAAGGCGGCGTGGCTCGGGCGGCGCGAGCGGGCGGGCGACGCGTTGTTGTGGGTACGGGTGGACTGGCTGGGCGGGAATGGCGGGGGGCCGGCCGGCAAGGCCGTGAAGACCTACCGCAGCACGGGCATCGCGGCGGGCGACGCGGCCCCGGGTGGGGCGCGGCGCGCTGCGCTGGCTTGAGCGGTCTCTGGGAACTGCCGCGATGGGTCGTCGGGTCGCTGCGGCGCCGTCGTGGCTTGTCGCGCAGTTCCCCGCGCCCCTTCGGGGGCGCTGCCGAACCCGGCGCCCCATCGAAGGGTTACACCTCTAGGTCCTGCTCGATCTTCCTCAGCTGGTGGCGGGCCATCGCCAGGTTGGAGCGTTTGGCGTCCAGGACCAGGTAGAGGAAGAGGCCGTTGCCGCTGCGGCCGGTGAGTAGGCGGATCAGGTGGTACTGGTCGGTCAGCGTGATGAGGATGTCCTCTAGCTGACCCTTCAGGCCGAGGTGCTCCATCGTGCGCATCTTGGCGCGTACGACGTCGGTGTTGCCGGCGGCTGCCACGCCGAGGTCGAAGCTCTTGCTGCCGCCCAGCGTGCCGAGCGCCATGCCGGAGGTGTAGTCGACGAGCGCGACTCCGGTCGCGCCTTCTATGGACGTCAGGGCCTCTTTGAGTGAGGTCTCGGTGTTGGCCATGTCGGGGCTCCTCTCAACTTTCGGTGGTGGTGGGTGTGGTGCGGTTGGTGCGGGGAGTTCTGGTGCGGGTGGGCGGGGACTTGGGCGCGGCACCGTTCGCCGCCTTGGCCGGGGCCGGCCTGGTCTTGGGCCGGGCGTCGACGAGCTCTCCGATTCGGGTGGCCGCGCGGCGCCCCTCCAGGTGGAGGCGGCCGACGCTCACGTCGTCCCGGGCCAGCAGTGTCAGTACGGCGCTGCGGCCCGCCGCGTACGTCGCCACATAGCCCTGCACGCCGCGTACCAGCAGTTCGCGCAGCTCGCCCTGGCCGGTGACGTCCGTCATCCGTACGGCCACGCCCAGCGCGGCGGCGGTCAGGGCGGCGACGCTCTCGGGTTCGCAGCCGGGGGTGTCCGCGGCGATGACCAGGCCGTCGACACTGGCGGTGAGGGCGCCGGTGAGCTGCGGGATGCGGGTGGTGAGCCGGTGGAGTTCGTCGAGTATTGCCGGGTCGGCCGCCATCAGGGTTCTTCTCCTCGGTCGGTCAAAGGGCCTCCAGCGCATCCCTGACTCTCTTCAGCAAGGCGATGTCGGGATCGGGCGGTGGCGGCGGCAGCGGCTCGGCCGGTACGGAGGCCCGGGCGCCGTGTGCGGTGGTCGCGGTCACCAGCCCCGCCGCCGCCAACCGCCGTATGTCCACCAGCGTGTGGAACGCCGGGCGGCCCAGCTCCCGTGCGATGTCCGTCGCCGTCCGGATGCCGTCCACCCGGGTCAGGACCGCCCGCTGCCTGGGGGTGACGGGCGGGGCGTCCGCGGGGTCGGCCCTGATGAGGGGATCGGCGTCCGTCGAGGGATCGGGCCAGATGGCGTGCAGGAGGTCGCGCCGGCGGAGCGTCTCGTGTTCCACGGCGGCCACCGGGACCGGGCGGCCGGGGCCGGGCGAGGGCTCGGCCTCGTAACGGAAGCGGCCCGGTGTGCTGCTGGGGGACAGGGCGAAGTACGCGGCGTCGTAGAGCGCGAGGAGGTGGCAGATCTCTCGGGCGCCCTCGGCGGTGTCGGGCCGGGTGAGCAGCGCGTCGAGGCCGGGGGAGGACGGGCTCTCGGCGTGCACCACATGGCCCTCGGCGAGGTGGAGCGTGCCGCGTTCGCGCAGCAGGACGCCGGTGGCGCGCTCGTCGGCGAGTCGGCTGAGCATCGGCGACACGCCGCCCCTCGCACGCCGGTCGGCCGCCGTCCGGTCCCGTACCGGCAGCCGGGGCGGCGGTGTGGCCTGGGAGGTCCGCACGGTCGTCATCCCAGCACCAGCCGTCCGGCCATCTCACCGAGCCGGATCCGGGCCAGCGCGAGGTTGCCGTCCGCGCGGGCCAGCCACAGATGCAGGAACACGCTGCTGTCGAAGGACGTCCACACGAACCGCAGCACGTGGTAGCTGTCCCGGTTGCTGATGATCAGGTCCTCGATCGGGAGGTCCGCCTCATCGGCCTCGTCGCGCGGCGCGAACGCCCGGTGTTCGGCGGCCAGCCGGGCCAGCTCCGCCGTCTCCGCGGCGGTCGTGTCCGGGTCGCCGCCGGGAGACTCGCCGACCGAGCCCAGGGCCAGGCCGCTGGTCCAGTCGACCAGGGCGGCGCCCCGGGCGCCGGGCAGTCGCATGGCTTCCCGTAAGCACTCGTCGATTCCGGGCACCGTGGCTCCCCTCCCGCCTGGTGTTCGGCTGAGTGACGCCGAAACTACGCTCCGTGTGAGCGCCGGGTGAGGGTTCTGGCATTTTCCAGTGGAACATGCGGCGAGTGGCTAAGGTGGGTCAACTGACCCCTTTTTCCCGGCCGTTGAGCCGCTGTTCCGCCGGGATGCGTCAAGGGCGCCCGGGTGCGCGAAGAGTGGTGAGAGCAGCCGCGTGCGCCCCTCCCGATTCGGCCACGATCTCGTCCAGGCTCTGTGGCTCCCGCACCGTCGCGAAGGCGACACCCCCGGAGCCGTCCGGAGCGAAGCCGTAAATCCCGGGCCGGGCAAGGGAGTTGTACGCGTAGTGATGCGCGAAGTAGTACGCGCCCGTGTCCAGCGCCGCCGCATGGTCGCCCTGCTCCAGCAGGGGCAGCGCACGCCCCTCGGCGAGCAGGTCACCCGCGAAGCACGCCGGACCGGCCACGTCCTGCACCACCTCGGGCCCCTCCTTGGGCCGCCCCTTCCCGTCGTATGCCGCGATCCTGAGCGGCCACGACCCCGGCACATACACCGTCCGCGCCGCCACCTGCACGCCCGCGTGCGTGACCGCCACCCGCCGCCCGCCCGCGCTCTTGGCGTACTCGACCCGCGCCACCACCGTCCCGTGCTTGGCCAGCAACGACCGCCCGAACTCGGTCACCAGCCCGTACCGCCCGTCGAACAGCCCCGGCACCTCCTCCCGCAGCACACGCGCGTACTGCGCGTACGTCGGCGTGGTCGCGTCCGAGGCGAAGTTCACCGGCAGCCCGCCGCCGATGTCGATCGTGTCGATCTGCGGCCGCCCGATCCGCTGGTTGATCTCCTCGGCGAGCGCGAACGCCTCCGCCGTGCCCCGCGCCATCAGCGACAGTGGAATGCCCTGCGACCCGGTGTGCGCATGCAGCCGCGTCAGCCACGGGCGCACGGCATACGCCCGTACGACCCACTCCCGCGCCCCCTCGTCCCGCAGCGCCACCCCGAACTTCGAGGTCGCCGTCGCCGTGGACGTCGCCTCGATGGAACCCCCGCCGACCTGCGGATTCACTCGTATCCCCAGGGGCGAGCGGCTGATCGCGGACTTCATCAGCCCGTCGATACGGTCCAGCTCCTGCGGATTGTCCGCGTTGACGGCGATCCCCAGCGCCAGCGCCTCGCGCAGCTCGGCCGGGGTCTTCGCGGGCGAGTCCAGCACCGTCCGGTCCGGCGACAGCCCCGCCGCCCGCGCCAGCGCCAGCTCACCCGGGCTCGCGACTTCCGCGCCGATCCCCTCGTCCCGCAGCAGCCGGAGCACCGGCACCAGCGGGGTCGCCTTCACCGCGAAGGCGTGCAGCACCGGTGTCCCCGGCGCCACCACCGCGTCGAACGCGGCCCGCAGCTCGGCCGCCGACTCCCGGATGCCGGTGACGTCGAGAAGCCCGACGATGGGAGCGTCCGGGCCGAGCAGCCCCTGCTCCACGGCCGCGCGGACCGCGTCGTCGCGGCGGCCGGTCCGGTCGAGGCCGCTCTCGCGGTGGTCGGTGAGGTGGTCCATGGCATCCCCCGTCGTGTCGTTGCCCGTGTGCAGCAGCCTGTGTATCCAGCCAAACATCGGTGACCTACCCATGCTGACGCGACCATGTATTGACTAGTTCTATTCATGAAGTCAGGATGTGAATAACGACAGCAACAGTCCGCGTACATCCGCAGTACATCCGCTAGGAGGCAGCCCATGTCAGGACCCCGCCCCGTACGAGCCCCGCGCGGTACGGAACTGAGTGCCCTGGGATGGCAGCAGGAAGCCGCGCTGCGGATGCTGCAGAACAACCTCGACCCCGAGGTCGCCGAGCACCCCGACAAGCTCGTCGTCTACGGCGGCACGGGCAAGGCGGCGCGCGACTGGCGCTCCTTCGACGCGATGGTCCGCACGCTGCGGACCCTCAAACAGGACGAGACGATGCTCGTCCAGTCCGGCCGCCCCGTCGGCGTCATGCAGACCCACGAGTGGGCGCCGCGCGTCCTCATCGCCAACTCCAACCTCGTCGGCGACTGGGCCAACTGGGAGGAGTTCCGCCGCCTCGAGCAGCTCGGCCTGACCATGTACGGCCAGATGACCGCCGGCTCCTGGATCTACATCGGCACGCAGGGGATCCTCCAGGGCACCTACGAGACCTTCGCCGCCGTCGCCGCGAAGAAGTTCGGCGGGACGCTGGCGGGGACGATCACGCTGACCGCCGGGCTCGGTGGCATGGGCGGCGCCCAGCCGCTCGCCGTGACCATGAACGACGGCGTCGCCATCTGCGTCGACTGCGACCCGCGCGCCATCGAGCGGCGCATCGAGCACCGGTACCTCGACGTACGCGCCGACTCCCTGGAGCACGCCCTCCAGCTCGCCGTCGAGGCCCGTGACGCCCGGCGTCCGCTCTCCATCGGCCTGCTCGGCAACGCGGCGGAGCTGTTGCCGCGCATGCTCGCCGAGAGCGCCCCCATCGACATCGTGACGGACCAGACGTCCGCGCACGACCCGCTGGCTTACCTGCCGCTCGGCGTCGACTTCGACGACATGGCGTCCTACGCCGCGAAGGACCCCGCCGGGTTCACGACCCGTGCGCGTGAGTCCATGGCTCGTCATGTCGAGGCCATGGTCGGCTTCATGGACGCCGGCGCGGAGGTCTTCGACTACGGCAACTCGATCCGTGGCGAGGCCCAACTCGCCGGGTACGAGCGGGCGTTCGCCTTCCCCGGGTTCGTCCCCGCCTACATCCGCCCCCTCTTCTGCGAGGGCAAGGGCCCCTTCCGCTGGGCCGCGCTGTCCGGTGAGGCGTCCGACATCGCCAAGACCGACAAGGCGATCCTCGACCTCTTCCCCGAGAACGAGTCCCTTCACCGCTGGATCAAGATGGCCGGTGAGCGGGTCCACTTCCAGGGGCTGCCCGCGCGTATCTGCTGGCTCGGATACGGGGAGCGGGACAAGGCCGGTGAGCGGTTCAACGACATGGTGGCGAGCGGTGAGCTGGCCGCGCCGCTGGCGATCGGGCGGGATCACCTCGACAGCGGGTCCGTGGCGTCTCCGTACCGGGAGACCGAGGCCATGCTGGACGGCTCCGACGCGATCGCCGACTGGCCTCTGCTGAACGCGATGGTGAACGTGGCGTCCGGTGCGTCCTGGGTGTCCATTCACCATGGCGGTGGGGTCGGTATGGGGCGGTCGATCCACGCCGGTCAGGTCTCGGTCGCCGACGGCACGAGGCTCGCCGGCGAGAAGCTGCGGCGGGTGCTGACGAATGACCCCGGGATGGGGGTCATCCGGCATGTGGATGCCGGGTACGACATCGCGGAGTCGGCTGCGGATGAGCGGGGTGTGCGGGTGCCTATGCGCGAGGGTGACGACGCGTGACCCTTCCGGGAGATGAGCGGCGCGGCAACCGTCCGGCGGGGGCTCAGGTCTCGTCGCCGACTGCGGGTCCGGCTGTGCCCACCCGTTCCGCCCTGCGGAACGACTGCCCACAGCCTGGTGGCGGGGCTGCGGGCTCGCAGCCTGGCGGGGCTGCGGGAGAGCCTGGCCGGACCGGCGGCCCGCAGCCTGGCGGGGCTGCCTGGCAGCCTGTGCAGCCCGTACCGGCTGCCGGCTCCTTTCAGGAGATGTGGCGGGAGTTGCTTCCCATCGGGCGGCATTCCGGCTCCCACGGGTATCGCCGGTTCGCCTGGACCGGTGCTGATGGCGAGTGTCGGGAGTGGTTCCGGGGGCAGGCTGAGGCGCGTGGGTTGACGTATGAGGTCGACCGGAACGGTAATCAGTGGGCGTGGCTCGGGGATCCGGCTGAGGGGGACGCCGTCGTCACGGGATCGCATCTTGATTCCGTGCCCGATGGTGGGGCCTTTGACGGGCCGCTCGGGGTCGTGTCCTCGTTCGCCGCGCTCGATGAGCTGCGCCGGCGTGGCACCCGGTTCACCAAGCCTCTCGCCATCGTCAACTTCGGCGATGAGGAGGGCGCGCGGTTCGGGCTGGCCTGTGTCGGGTCGCGGCTGGCCGCCGGGCAGCTCACCGTCGAGCAGGCGCACCGGCTGACCGATGGGGACGGGGTGACGCTGCCGCGGGCCATGGAGGCCGCCGGGTACGACCCGGAGGCCATCGGGCCGGACCCCGAACGGCTCGCTCGTATCGGCGCGTTCGTCGAGCTGCATGTCGAGCAGGGGCGGGCGCTGGACCTCAGCGGCGATCGGGTCGGGATCGCCAGCGCCATCTGGCCGCACGGCCGGTGGCGGTTCGACTTCCGGGGAGAGGCCAACCACGCCGGGACCACGCGGCTTGTGGACCGGCGTGACCCCATGCTGTCGTACGCCGAGACCGTGCTCGCCGCCCGCAGGGAGGCTGAACTCGCCGGTGCCGTCGCCACCTTCGGAAAGATCGTGGTCGAGCCGAACGGGGTGAACGCGATTCCCTCGTTGGTGCGTGGCTGGCTCGACTCCCGTGCCGCCGACCAGGAGAGCCTGGACGCCGTGGTCGGCGGCGTCGAGAAGGCGGCCCGCGAATACGCCGACGCGCACGGCATCGACCTCGACGTCGTCCGGGAGTCCTTCACGCCCGTCGTCGAGTTCGACCACGCCCTGCGCGACGAACTCGGCCGCATCCTCGGCAAGGACACCGACTTGAAGGTGCCCGTGCTGGGTACCGGGGCCGGACACGACGCCGGGATCCTCTCCGGGACCATCCCGACCGCCATGCTGTTCGTGCGCAACCCCACGGGCGTCTCGCACTCCCCGGCCGAGTTCGCGGCCGAGGACGACTGCGTGGCCGGGGTGACCGCACTCGCCGACGTACTGGAAGGGCTGGCCCGCAGGTGACACCGAAGACCTACTGGCTGGAGCACGCCTGGCTCGACACCCACGTCGAGCCCGGCGTCGCGATCGACATGAATGACGGGCGGATCACCGCCGTCCGCCAGGGCGTCGACACCCCGCCCCCCGGCGCCGACATCCTCCGCGGACTCACCCTCCCCGGGCTCGCCAACGCCCACAGTCACGCCTTCCACCGTGCCCTGCGCGGCACCGTCCAGGTCGGCTCCGGCACCTTCTGGACCTGGCGCGAGGTCATGTACTCGTTCGCCGACCGGCTGACCCCGGACAGCTACCACGCACTGGCCCGTGCCGTGTATGCGGAGATGGCACTCGCCGGCATCACGTCCGTCGGTGAGTTCCACTACGTCCACCACGCTCCCGGCGGCACCCCCTACGCCGACCCCAACGCCATGGGCGAAGCCCTCATCGCGGCAGCCGCCGACGCCGGTATCCGGATCACCCTCCTCGACACCGCCTACTTCTCCTCCGGCTTCGGACAGCCCCCCAGCACCCACCAGCTCCGCTTCTCCGACGGCGGCGCGGACGCCTGGGCAGAACGCTGTTCAGTTCTCAAGGAGCGGGATCACGCGCGGATCGGTGCGGCGATTCACTCCGTACGGGCCGTGCCCGCCGACCAGTTGGCGACCGTGGCGCGGTGGGCTCAGGAGCGGCGGGCCCCGCTCCATGTGCACCTGTCCGAGCAGACTGCCGAGAACGACGCCTGCCGTCAGGCCCATGGGTGCACACCCACCCAGCTCCTCGCCGAGCACGGGGTCCTCGGGCCGCGCACCACCGGCGTGCACAACACCCACCTCACCGACGAGGACATCCGGCTCCTGGGCGCCGGCACCACCGGCACCTGCATGTGCCCGACCACCGAGCGGGACCTGGCCGACGGCATCGGGCCCGCCGCCGCCCTGCAGAAAGCCGGGTCCCCGCTCTGCCTCGGCTCCGACAGCCATGCCGTCATCGACCTGCTCGAAGAGGCACGCGCGATGGAACTGAACGAGCGGCTGCGCACCCGCACCCGCGGTCACTGGACGGCCGCCGCCCTGCTGCGCGCCGCCTCCGCCGACGGTCACGCGGCCCTCGGCTGGGGCGACGCGGGCACCATCGAGACGGGCGCTCTCGCCGACCTCACGACGATCGCCCTCGACTCGGTCAGAACGGCGGGGCCGCTGCCCAGGCTCGGCGCCGAGACAGCCGTATTCGCCGCGACGGCAGCGGACGTACGGCACACGATCGTCGGCGGGCGGCACGTCGTACGAGACGGGGCGCACGTCCTCGTACCCGATGTGCCGCAGGCTCTCGCGCGGGCAGTCGATGCCCTCCGCGCCTGACGGCCGCCGAACCCAGCACCCATGAGGACGCCATGAGCAGCAGCACCGCCATCACCAACATCGCCACGCTGGTCACCAACAACCCCTCCCTAGGTGACGGTTCTCCCCTCGGTCTGATCCAGGACGCGGCCGTCGTCATCGACGGCGACCGCATCGCGTGGACCGGTGAATCAAGCAAAGCACCCGCCACTGACAATCGGGTCGACGCCGGCGGCCGGGCCGTCCTCCCCGGCTTCGTCGACTCCCACTCCCACCTCGTCTTCGCGGGCGACCGGACCGCCGAGTTCAACGCCCGGATGTCCGGCCGGTCCTACAGCGCGGGCGGCATCCGTACGACCGTCGCCGCCACCCGCGCCGCTAGCGACGCGGAACTCGAGGCGAATCTGACCCGTTACCTCGACGAGGCCCTCCGCCAGGGCACCACCACCTTCGAGACCAAGTCGGGTTACGGCCTGACCGTCGAGGACGAGTCCCGCGCCCTGCGCATCGCCGCCGCGCACACGGACGAGGTCACCTTCCTCGGCGCCCACATCGTGTCCCCGGACCACGCCGACGACCCGGCCGCGTATGTCGCCCTGGTCACCGGCGAGATGCTCGACGCGTGTGCCCCGTACGCCCGTTGGATCGACGTCTTCTGCGAGAAGGGCGCCTTCGACGGCGACCAGGCCCGCACGATCCTCACGGCCGGCAAGGCGAAGGGCCTGCACCCGCGCGTCCACGCCAACCAGCTCTCCTACGGCCCCGGCGTCCAGCTCGCGGTCGAACTCGACGCCGCCAGCGCCGACCACTGCACCCACCTCACGGACGCGGACGTCGACGCCTTGGCCAGCAGCGCCACCGTCGCCACGCTGCTTCCCGGCGCCGAGTTCTCCACCCGCGCCGAGTGGCCGAACGCCCGCCGCCTCCTCGACGCGGGCGTCACCGTCGCGCTCTCCACCGACTGCAACCCGGGCTCGTCCTTCACCTCCTCCGTCCCCTTCTGCATCGCCCTCGCGGTACGGGACATGGGGATGACACCGGACGAGGCGGTCTGGTCGGCCACGGCGGGCGGCGCGGCAGCCCTCCGCCGCGACGACATCGGCCACCTGACCCCGGGCGCCCGGGCGGACCTCACCCTCCTCGACGCCCCGAGCCACGTCCACCTGGCCTACCGGCCGGGCGTGCCCCTGGTCACCGGCGTGTGGCGCAGAGGCGAGCGGCTGGTCTGAGGACCCTCCGCCTGTTCCTCGCCGTCACGCGCCCCCGAGCGACCGCCGTCACACGCCCCGCGTGCCCGCCGTCACCGCGCCCCCGCCCGCCACCGCTGCTCCGCGCCCCCGCTCACCGCCACCAGCTCCACACCCCCGTCGCCATCCGGCGTCACCGCCGTCTCGACCGCGATCGCCGGACGGATCACCCCGTCACCGCCCACCGCGAACTTCAAGTTCTGCCCGTTGCTCCTGTCCACGGACGCGCACTCCCAGATGCCGACGCCCCTGTCGGTGTCACCCCGGCTGTCCAGGCAGTACTCGGGGTCGGCGTACGACTGGACGACACCCCGCCCCGCGTCCACCCGCCACCGCTGCGTAGGGGACGCACCGCACGGGGCCGTGATGACATCCGTGCCCTTCTCCGTCTCTCCGTCGCGGATGTCCAGGCACAGCCCCGACGCCGAGTTCACCACCTGGGCGTACGCAGGGCCCGGCGGTTCATACGTCGGCGAGGGCGAAGGCGACTTCGGCGGCTTCGAACTCGGTGAAGAAGAGGGCGACGGGGACGGTGACTTCGAGGTCACCGAAGGGGAAGGAGACGGGCTCACCGGAACCGTCGCCGTGACCGTCACCGGCGGCGCACCCGGCGGTGTGGTGACCGACCCCGCCGCACCCACGGACGACGACCCGTCCGGCGACAACAGGTAGACCAACAGCGGCACCAAAGCCACGCCCAGTACCGCCGAGGCCAGCGCGAACCGGCGGGACTGAGGCCAAGTACCCGTAGCCGTACGGATGTTGCTTCGCGGCTCGCTCGTGTCGCTGAGGACGTACGCCGTCCCCGCCCACGGCAGCAGCCCCTCCGCCAGCGCCGTGCGCGGGGTGTCACGCAGCGCCGAGAGCTCCTCGAACGCGGCCGTGCAGTGCGGACAGTGGTCCATGTGGGCGTGCAGGTCGGCGCTGTCGCGTGGGCTGTCCGGCCGTACCGCCTCCTCGATGAGGCGGCGGAAGTCCGCGCAGCGCGGGTCGTCCGAGGCGGCGAGGCGGGTGCGCAGACAGGCCTGGGCCAGTTGCTGGAGGGCGGGGGCGGTGCCGTAGGTCACGTCGGCGCGGGTGAGGCCGAGCAGCGCGGCGGTGCGCTCGTCGGGTTCGCGCTCCACCACCGCGTACCAGATCAGGCCCTGCGTGCGGGAAGGGAGCGTCTGGAACGCCGAGAGCATCGAGGGGACCGGCGCGGCCGTGTTCAGCACCAGCAGCAGGCCCGCGTCCACTCCCGCCGCCCGCTCGTCCCCGGCCCACGACGCGGCGACCTGCCCGGCCAGCAGCAGAAGCCGGTGCCGCCAGGGCACGCCCGGGTCGGTGCCGCGTGCCGTCTCGCGGGCGGCGAGGGTGAAGGCCTGGGCGGCGAGTTGCCGGGCCGCCGACTCGCCGGTCGTGCAGAGGCGGGCGTAGGCGAGGACGGCAGGGCGGTGGCGTTCGCGCAGTTCCTGCAGCGCCGGGTACGCGGTCGGGGTGTCGGCGCGCAGCAGCTCGGTCAGCCGCGCGTCGGACGCCCCGGAGTGCACGCCGTTTCCTGTGTCGCCCTGCGCCATCCCTGGCCCCTCCTCGCCCCCCGCTCCTGACGTACCGGCCAGTTTGGGGTGCCCATAGTGATGGAGGGAGACCTTTGGGGAAAGACGTATCTCCGGGTAACCGAAATCAGCAACTGAAATGAGAAGCGGCAACGAGAAGCGCAACGAGAGGCGCCAACGAGAGGTGGCAATGAGAAGCGGCCCGGGCCAGTCGGCCGGACCGCGCTCTCACGTCTACGACTCGGTCACTCCTCGACCGTCAGCCCCTTCCGCAGCCGCACCAGCGTCCGCGACAGCAGCCGTGACACATGCATCTGCGAGATCCCCAGCTCCTCACCGATCTCCGACTGGGTCATGCCCGCGACGAAGCGCAGCGAGAGGATCTTCCGGTCCCGGGACGGCAGTTCGGCGATCAGCGGCTTCAACGACTCCACGTACTCGATGCCTTCGAGCCCGTGGTCCTCGTAGCCGATCCGGTCCGCGAGCGCACCTTCGGCGTCGTCCTCCTCCGGCTGGGCGTCGAGCGAGCTGGCGGTGTAGGCGTTGGACGCCGCCATGCCCTCGACGACCTCGTCCTTCGTCAGACCGAGCCGCTCCGCCAGCTCTCCGACCGTGGGGGCGCGGTCGAGCTTCTGGGCCAGCTCGTCACCGGCCTTGGCCAGGTCGAGCCTGAGTTCCTGCAGTCGGCGCGGTACGCGCACGGACCAGGAGGTGTCGCGGAAGAAGCGCTTGATCTCGCCGACGATGGTCGGCATCGCGAAGGTGGGGAACTCCACACCGCGGCTCAGCTCGAAGCGGTCGATCGCCTTGATCAGGCCGATGGTGCCGACCTGGATGATGTCCTCCATCGGCTCGCTGCGGGAGCGGAAGCGGGAGGCGGCGAACTTGACCAGCGCGAGGTTGAGTTCGACGAGCGTGTTACGGACGTACGAATATTCGTGCGTGCCTTCCTCCAGCGACTCCAGCCGCTCGAAGAGGGTCTTGGACAAGGCCCGCGCGTCCACCGGCCCCACCTCGTCGTACGGGGGGATGTCCGGAAGACCGGCGAGCAGGTCGTCCTGCTCCGGGGGCACGTCCGTGTCCGCGATGGGATCCAGATGTTCCGGGGGGGATGTCGACGTCGCTGTAGGGGTATGCGATGCGTCGAGCCGGGGTGACATGATGTCCTCCATCGTTCTCGGCATATGGCTGCCGAAGCCTGTGCGTGCACTGCGGTGTGCGGCGCCTCCAAGCCGGCCGTGTTTGGTTTCGTGTCTGTACTAGCCCTACCCGGTTTACCGAGCCTCCCGCAAGTGCGTTCTGTGTAGAAATGTCCGATTCTGGGCGGATGTTCGGGTGTCGGAGGTCGTGTGGAAGGCGTAGTGTTCGAGGGCGTCAGTCAGCAGTCACGACGTCGGGAGAGAGAGACGGCATGGACCGCGGCACGGTCGGCAGCGCACAGTCTGGCCGGCTTTTGGTGGAGGTCAGGGAAGAGGGCCCCAGTGCCGTCGTGACCCCGGCGGGTGAGTTGGACCACCACACCGCCGATTTGTTGCGTGAGCCACTCGAAGAATGTCTGGCCAAAGGATTCAGCAGGCTGGTCGTCGACTGCTCGCGTCTGGAGTTCTGCGACTCGACCGGGCTCAATGTGCTCCTCGGTGCCCGGCTCAAGGCGGAGGCCGCCGGAGGCGGTGTCCATCTCGCCGGGATGCTGCCCGTGGTGGCACGTGTGTTCGAAATCACGGGGGCCGAAGCGGTCTTCACCGTGCATGACTCGCTCGAGGCGGCCCTGGCCGACCGGACCGGCTGAATCGGCCGTCGTGAGCGCCCCGCCCGCCCCTTCGGGACCGGCGGTTTCCGGGTGTCGCACCCTCCGCACCGCCGCTGTGGCCGAAGACGGGGGTGTTCCCCCGGTCCGGCCGGGCAGGAGAAACGCGTACTGCCCGTACAGCCGTACTGACCCTGTAGTGACTTTTGAATCGTGAACTGGTGAATCGGTGAGGTGAAGCGCTGATGAGCACCACCCGGCCCCGTGCCTCCGGCGATTCCGGGGGGCCCGAGGACGGTGCGTCCGTGCCGTCTGCCGGGCGCCAGGTCCGTCGGCTGAGCCTCGGCGGGGAGAGTGGGGTCGTTCCGCTGGCGCGTGACTTCACTCGGCAGGCGTTGTATGCGTGGGGCTGGATGCCGGCCGCTACCGCGGATCAGCGGGCGGCGGCTGAGGATGTGCTGCTGGTTGTGTCCGAGTTGGTCACCAATGCTTGTCTGCATGCCGAAGGGCCGGACGAGTTGTGGATCGCGTGTGACAACAAGGTGATCCGGGTCGAGGTGTCGGATCGGGGGGCGGGGCAGCCGTCGCCTCGGAATCCGCATCGGGCTGGGCGGCCGGGTGGGCATGGGATGTTCATCGTGCAGCGGCTTTGTCTGGACTGGGGGGTTGTACGGACTCCGGGCGTCGCGGGTAAGACCGTCTGGGCCGAGCTGGGGGCTCCTGCCTAAGCGCCGTAGGGCTTCGGTTGTCTTGTGGCTGCGGGTTGTTCGTGGCTTGTCGCGCAGTTCCCCGCGCCCCTTCGGGGGCGCTTTCGCTTCGGCACATTTCCAACACCTCCTTTGTCTTCCCTCCTTTCATGGGCGGGCGTACCTTGACGGCTCGATCTGATGTGCCGTCAGGAACTTGAGAGGGAGCGGAATCGTGTCGTACCGGAAACGAACCGCCGCGCTCGCGTCCGTCGCGGCCCTGGCCGGCTCGGCGGTGCTGATGGCCGCCCCCGCAGCCCGGGCCGAGGTCGTGGACGTGAACTACCAGTGCAAGACGCCGATCGGGGACAAGAGTGCCGTCTCGCCGATCGACATCAAGGGCGTGGAGAGCGGCAGCGGCTACAAGATCACGATGTCGTGGCAGAAGGGTGTCTCGTCCAGCCCGGTCGAACTGGGCAAGGGCGCGATGAACCCGAGCGCCACCATCAAGCTGGGCGGTGCCGACAGCGGCACGGTGAACGTCACCGGGCCCGCCAACCAGGAAGCCATCCCCGCCAACACCCCGATCAAGATCAGCGACATGACGGGCACCTACACCCCGAAGGAGACCGGCAAGGTCACCTTCACGGCGGGCGTCCTCACCATCAAGGCGCTCGGTACGACGACGACCTGCACGCCGTCCAACAGCCCCGGCCCCTCCCTGACCCTCGACGTCACGGCCGCCGCGGGCGCCTCCGGCTCCACCCCGTCCGGCTCCGGTTCGGACTCCGGCTCCGGCTCCGAACTCCCGCAGACCGGCCCGGAGGACTCGGCCATCGCCCTGGGCACCCTCGGCGGCACGGTGCTGCTGGCCGGGGCGGCCGGTGTGCTGTGGCTGACACGGAGGAATCAGACGGCACGCTGACCCGTCGCCGTCTGTGTCGTACGACTGCTGGAGCCGCCGATGTCGTCCGCCTTCCGTGTCCTGATGCTGGCCCTGCTGGTGCTGTCGGGTGCCTCCCCCGCCGCGTCCGCTGCCTCCTTCGCCTCCCCCGCCTCCTCCGCCGATGACTGGTCCCTCGCGCCCTCCGGTGGTGGGCGGCCGTCCTTCTATGCGGAGGGTGCGCCCGGGGCGGTTCTTCAGGACACGGTGTCCGTGATCAACCCGAGCGAGGGGCCGGTCACCGTGCGGCTGCGGGGGACCGGGGTCGCGGTCGCCTTCGCCGAGGAGTCGGTGCGGGTGCCGGCTCGTACCCGCGCCGACGTTCCCTTCACGGTGAGCGTTCCGACGGGGGCCGCGCCCGGCGATCTCGCGGGTGCGGTCGTCGCGCGGGACGGCGACGGGCGGTCCAGGACGGTGGCGCTGCGGCTGCGGGCCGTCGGGCCGAAGCTCTCCGCGCTGACCGTCGAGCACGTGGCGGTGGGCGCCGACGGTATCTCGTACGAGCTGGTCAACCGCGGTACGACCGCCCTCGTGCCGACGCTCGCCGTCCGCGCCGACGGCGTCTTCGGCCGCCGCGTCCTCGACCGCGCCCCGCGCACCCTCCCCGTCGAACTGGCCCCCGGCCGCCGCATCGAACTCACCGAGCCCTGGCCCGACCGCCCCGCCCTCGACTCGGTGGACGTGCGGCTGACGGTGACGGCGGCGGGCGGTGCGCGGGACGAGGCGGGGGCGTCGGTGTGGTGCGTGCCGTGGGGTGCGGTGGCGGGTGGAGGGCTGGGGGCTGTGGCGGTAGGCGCCGCGCTGGCAGTCGTACGACGTCGGCGGCGGCGTACGGCCGGAGACGGTGACGTGTCCGAATCCCCGCGTACGGAAGTCGAGTTGACGGGAGCGGTGACGTGAGGGGCAAGGTGCGGTTTCCGGTGCTGGTCGCGGTGCTCGCGCTATTGCTGGCGCCCTTGGTGTCACCCGCGGTCGCGGCGGAGAAGCCCGCGGTCAAGCTGTCCAAGTCGCAGGCGGGGACGGGGGGTTCGATCACCGTCACCGGGAGCGGCTGGCGGGAGCGGGCGCTGCTGATGATTCTGATCTGCGGGCAGTCCGTGCCGTCCCGGGGTGTCGTCGGCGGGACCAACTCCTGTGCCAACGCGGACGGGAGGGCGGTGACGACGGACGGTGAGGGGCGGTTCGAGCGGAAGCTGCCGGTCGCGGAGCCTCCCGTGCCGTGCCCGTGCGTGGTGCATGTCGCCACCGTGACCGGGGCGAAGGCGGAGGCCGACGCGATCTTCCAGGTCGCCGGGCACGCGGTGGAGCCGTTGCCCGCGGAGGCGGCGGGCGGGCGGCTGTCGGTGCTGACGGACACGCGGCTCGACGGCTCCAGTGGGCTGCTCACCTGGTTCGGGGCGTCGCCCACGCGCACGCTCGTCTTCACCGTCGGCAACGTCGGCACGTCCACCATCAAGAACCCGGTCTTCCAGGTCGGCACCGCGCACGGAGTCTTCGCGCCCGAGTGGCAGGACCAGCAGTGGCGCGGCACCGTCGAGCCCGGCCGGAAGGCCCGTATCGAGCTGCCGGTCGAGCTGTCCGGCGGCGCGCACGGCGACTACACCGTGTCGCTGAAGTACGGCGGGAAGGTCCTCGCCGAGCAGCCCTGGGGCGTGGGCCGCCCGTGGGGCGTGACCCTGTTCTGGGTCCTGGTCTGCCTGGTCGTACCGGCGGCGGTGTTCCGCGTCGGGATGGCGGTGGTGGACCGGGTACGGCCGCGGCGCGGCACCGGCCGCGCGCGGCTCCGTATGCCCGAACTGACCTTCCGCCTACCGAAGTTGAGCCCTTCGGAGGACGTACCCTCCCCTGCTACCTCGACCACCGCCCTGCCGTGGTTCACCCCGGACTCCGATCCGGGCACGGCCGGTCCGCTCTCCGCACCGCACGACGACAGCCCGACGAGTCCTACGACTCCCACCAGGAAGGGACAGACGTGAGCAAGCCGAGGAGAGTCACACCGGCCCGCGGCCGCAGAACGGGCGCGGCGGGCGTCGCCATGATGCTGTGCGGCGCGGGCATCCTGATCGGCGTCGCCGCGACGCCCGCGCAGGCCGCCGAGGTGTCGTACGCGACCGAGTGCATCCCGCCGGCCATCTCAGGGCTGCCGCCGGTCCAGGGCACCACCAAGGTGGAGATCACCGCGCCCGCCGAGGCCAAGGTCGGCGACGAGGTCGAGATCACCTGGAAGTTCGTCCAGGCCGCCTCCAAGAACCCCGACATCCTCGACCTGGAGAAGGACACCGTCCAGCCGACCGGGACCCTCAAGGCGGCCGGCGCCCAGACCGGGGACATCGCGATGCAGGGCACGCGGACCAATCCGCCGATCCCCAAGAACAGCGACATGAAGCTGTCCGACATGAAGGGCAAGCTGAAGCTCACGGCGGCGGGCGACGTGACGCTGACGCCGGACGCGTACAACATCAACGTCAACAAGCCGATCTCGACGGACACCAAGTGCTCGCCGAAGGAAGCGGTGCAGAAGGCCGCGACCATCAAGGTGACGGACGGGGGCGGGAGTTCGGGGGGTACGACGGGAGGGTTGCCGACGGGTCTGCCGACGCTGCCGACCGGTCTGCCCACGCTGCCGACGGGAGCGCCGACGCCGAGTGAGAGTGAGACGGGCGGTGACGCGGGGGGTGGTTCGGCCGGCGGTTCTGACACCGGCGGTTCCAGCACCGGCGGAGGCGGCGGGCAGACCGAATTCACCGGCAAGGAGGTTCAGGTCCCGTACCAGTGCAAGACGCCGATCGGGGACAAGGAGGCGACCTCGCCGGTCCAGATCGACGCCAAGAAGAACGGCGGGAGTTTCGACCTCACCGTGCAGTTCAAGAAGTCCGTGATGGACAGCCCCGCCGACATCCCGGCCGACTCGGTCAAACCGTCCATGGAGGTGGCGCTGGGCGGCGCCGACAGCGGCACGGTCCATGTCGAGGGGCCCACCAACTCCGAGCCCATCAAGTCCGGCGACCCGATCGAGATCCCCGACCTCACCGGCACGTACAAGCCGGGCGCGAGCGGTGAGACCACGCTCTCACCGGGCGTCCTGACCGTCGAGGCCCTGGGCACGACGACGACCTGCACGCCGACCAAGGCGGACGTCTCCCTCACCCTGGACACGACCGAGCAGGCGAGCGGTGCGTCGGGCGGCGGCTCCGGCTCCGCCGGCGGTTCGGCTGGTGGTTCGGCCGGCGGTTCGTCGTCGACGGACGGTGGCCTGGCCGCGACAGGCGCCGACGACCACAGCACGCTGAAGGCCCTGGGGCTGGTGGCGGGGACGGCTGTGCTGCTGGGCGGTGCGGTGTTCACGTTCATGCCGGGGCGGCGTCTGCGGCGGTAAGGATGTCGGTGAAGTGACCGTGCGGGCCGCTCCCGCGCGGTCACTCTCGTCACGTGCCGTGGTCCAGCCGGTGGTGTGAGCGCATCAGTACGTTCGCGTCACCCACCGCGCTGTAGTCGAAGGCCGCCCGCTGATGTCGTACGACGGCCCGATCGCCGTGTGTGCGTCAGCCCGCCTCTCCCGCGCCTCCCTCAACTCCCGTTCGCAAACGCCGACTTCCTCGACGCGGCCCGCTTCCTGCGCCGCCTCCCGCTGCGCGAGCAGCGCCTCGCACACGTCGCAGACGTGCGACTCCGGAGGTGGTACCGCCGCCAGCGGCGTGCGGTCGCGCTCGCAGTGGTCGGCCGCTCACGTCGACGCCAGCGCCTCCGTAGGAGGCAGGCGTGCCGCGCGGACCGAGGGATAGACGCCGGCCGCCATGCCGATCAGTACGGCGCCGAGGCAGCCGCCCGTGACCGAGAGCAGGGGGATCACCGTTGGCCAACCTTGGTAGGCCGCGTAGCCGACGTTGGCGAGGACGCCGAACAGGGTTCCGGCGATGGCGCCGAGCACTGACAGTCCCACGGACTCGGTGAGGAACTGGACGCGTATATGACCGCGGGTCGCGCCCAGCGCCCGGCGGAGCCCGATGTCCCTTCGGCGCTCCAGGACCGAGATGACCATGGTGTTGGCCACGCCGATTCCGCCGACCAGCAGGGCGACACCGGCAAGGCCCAGGAAGAGGGAGGAGAAGGTGTTCTGCGTGGCGCGCTTGGCCGCCAGGGCGTCGGAGGGGCGGCTGACCTGGACCTGTCCGGGCTGTTCAGGGAACACGGTGGCGGCGAGTACGTTCCGTACGTCCTCCAGATGGGCCTCTCGTGCCTTGACGTAGATCACTGTGGGGTTCCCCTCGAAGCGCAGCGTCTTCTTGGCGGCCGGCCACCCCGTCAGGACGGTGTTGTCGAGGTCGTCGGCCAGCGGTACGGAGTGCAGGACGCCGATCACGGTGAACCACGACTTGTTGATCTGTATCTGTGGTGCCGGGTCGTTCTCGGGGATTTCCCCGATGCCGAGCCGGCCGGCGGCTTGGTAGCCCAGGACGGCCGTGGGGAATTGTTCGTCGGCGGCGCTGAAGAACCTTCCCGAGAAGACCTTTCCGCCTACCACGTTCAGCAGGTCGCGTCGGGCCGCGAGCACACTGAGCCCGGTACCGGAGAAGTCGTCGTCACCGATGAGGTCGGAACGCTGGACCGCGGCATTGGTGTTGGCCACCGCGCTCGCCTCGGTGACCGGTTCGATGCGGCGCACCCTGTCGACCGATTCCTCGGGCAGCTTGACCGGCACGCCCTGTCCCGAGAACGGCTGCACTCGCAGCATGTTGGAGCCAAGGGCCGAGATCTCGTCCATCAACGCCCGTTGGCTGGAGGCCGGGATCCCGGTCACCACCACCATCGTGGCGACGCCGATCGAAATGCCGAGTGCCGACAGCGCGGCACGCATCTTGCGGGTGCGCAGGCCGAGGAGGCCCAGGCCCAACAGGTCGAGAAGGGCGAGACGTACCGGCTTGATCTTGTCTTCGGCACGCCGGGAAGAGCGCCGCAGCTTGGCGCGGGGCGGCTTGGCGGGGGCGGTCATGACAGGCTTCCGGTCAGTGCGGTGTCCGCGACCAGGCGACCGTCACGCAGGTGAACCCTGCGTGGCAACTGGTCGGCGATGTCCCGGTCGTGAGTGATGAGTGCGATCGTGGTGCCCGCCGCGTTGAGTTCGGTCAACAGGGCGAGCGCCGCGGCGCCGTTGGCGGTGTCGAGTGCGCCGGTCGGCTCGTCGGCGAGGACCAGTGCCGGCTCATGGACGACCGCGCGGGCTATGGCGACCCGTTGGCGCTCCCCTCCGGAGAGCTGCCCCGGCAGGTGGCCGGCCCGGTGGGCGAGTCCGACCCGGGCCAGGGCCTCCTCGGCCAGCTTCTTCCGGTACTTCCTGGGCACACCGGCGTACAGCAGGCCGGTCGCCACGTTCTCCGCCGCGGTGAGTCCGTCCGTCAGGTGGAAGTGCTGGAAGACGAAGCCCAGGCGCCGCCCGCGCAGGGCGGACAGTTGGCGGTCGGACAGCTCCGCCACGTCCTGCCCCTCGATGACCACGCTGCCGCTGGTGGGCGGGGCCAGTGTGCCCATGATGTGGAGCAGCGTGGACTTGCCGGAGCCGGAAGGGCCGAGGATGGCCAGCAGTTCGCCCCGCGCGACGGACAGGGAGACCCCGTCGAGGGCTCTCACCCCGGGGGGATAGGTCACGCTCGCCTTGCGTACGCTGATCACCTGGGTCATGCGGTGGTTTCCACCTTCATGCCCTCGCTGACGCCCTGGCCGCTGATCTCGACCAGTCCCTTGGCGAACATGCCTGTGTCGACCGGGACGAGCCGACCGCCGGAGAGCCGGACCGCGTACCCTCCCTCGCGCAGGGCGAGCAGGGCGCCGATCGGGACGGCGAGTACGTCCTTCTTGGACTCCCCCTGGAACTGGGCCTGTACGGGAGCGGAGTCGATGCCCTTGACGGCCTGTGGGTCGTCCAGCGACACCGTGACGTTGGTCTTGGTCTGCCCGGTGTTGCCCGACTCGTCCTCCTCTCCCTGCACGGTGGTGCTGATCGCGGCGACCCGGCCCGCGGCGGTGGACTGGTCGGGCAGCACCACGGTGACCCGCCCGCCCGACTTGATGGACCCGATGTCGAGCGACTCCACCGGCACGGTCACGGACTTGGTGGTGGCGGTCACCGTCATCAGGTCTCCCGACGCCTCGTCCCCGGGCTGGGCGAGGACTTCTGAGACCCGCACCGCCGACTTCGTCACGACCACGTCGGAGAAGTCGAGGACGCCGGTCGGCTCGATGCCTACGGCCTTCTGCCAGCGCTCGATCGCGGACATCAGGGACTGGGTGAGCACACCGTCGCCCTCCCTGACCGTGGACTGCGAGGGGCTCGGGCTCGCTGCCCCCTCCTGTGACGCATCGGTTCCTTGGCCCGCTCCGCCGTCCGGTGCAGAGGACGGGGCGGCCGGAGGCGTGGTCCCCTCCTGGCCAGGGCCCGTTGTCGCGGGCGGCGGGGCGTCCGCGGGGGCTTCCTGCCGGACGACCGTGCCCGGCGCGGGCTGTGCACCGATGTCGTAGCCGAGAGCCTTGAGGTTGTCGGCGACGACCCGTATGTCACGGCCGACGGTGCCGGGGGTGTCGAGCCTGCGGTACAGCGGTGTGCTGCCGTAGAAGACGACGGCGGAACGCTCGTCGACGCGGTACAGCTGCCGGCCGCGTGCGACCGTCGCACCCCGGGTCGGAAGCCAGGTCACCCGTCCTTCGCCGGCGCTGCGGATCGTGCGCGCGGAGTCGTAGCCGAGCGTCCCCTCCATCTCTCTGGTGCCCGACAGGTCCGTTCTGACCACGGCGATCTGTTTGATCTTCGGGCCGGACTCGGGTTCGGAGCCGTTCCCGCCCCGGCCGGCCCACAGCAGCCCGGCGCCCGTTCCTCCTGCGAGCAGCACGGCGACGATGGCGAGATACAAGCCCTTCCTCTTCCGGCGGCCCGCTGCCGCCCTGCGGGGGTCTGCCTCTTCCTGGACCGTCACCCGCAGGGCCATGGTGTCCCCGGCGTCGCGCTCACTCACCACTGAACGCCTCTATCATGCATTCCTGGTCGATCTGGTCGGCATTCCTGGGCGGATTCGCACCGGGCTTGTAATTCCAGCCACCTCCGTCAGGAAGGGGGTTCACCTTAAGTCCTCGGCGATTGTCGCAGGCGATCCACTTGTTGTAATCGTCCATGTAGTCGGGGTTTTTCTTCGGGTCCAGCTCCGGGGGCGGAAGTGGCCTCTTCCCGAGACATGTCTTTTCCACTTCCGGGCGCTCTTTGGCCACATCTATACCGGGGAACCACAGTGATCCGGGATCGGCTTCCGGCATTTTATTTCCTGGCGTCGGAATGGGCACTCCGTGATCCTTGAGGCAGCGCAGGTAGCCCTGGTACATGCGCAGTTCCTCGATGTCCGTGGTGTCCAGCCGAATCTGGGGGCGGCCGGACTCGGAATCGTCGGCCGCCGGACTCTTCGTCGCACTGCCCTTTCCGCCTCCACCGGACTCCGCGACGGAGACGACTCCGTCGTCCTTGCTCTCGGCGTCTCCGCCGGAGGAGCAGGCGGTGACCAGCGTTACCGCCAGCACTGCGCAGGAGAGGAAGAGGTTCTTCTTGTTCGGCATGCCTGGAAGCGTGACAAGACTTTGTCAGGAAGTTGTCATGGAATGGAATCGGATAAGCCGGGGTTCACCAGGCGCTCCACAGGTTTATCATCGGGCCATGTCCGCATACGTACTGGTGGCCGAAGACGATGAAAAGCAGGCCGAACTGATCCGGCGCTACCTGGTGCACGACGGCCATGTCGTAACCGTGATGCACGATGGCCCGGCAGCCCTCGAGGAAGCCACCCAGCGGCCACCCGACCTGTTCGTTCTCGACTGGATGCTGCCGGGTCTCGACGGCCTTGAGATATGCCGGCGTATACGCGCCACGGGTGATATGCCCATTTTGATGCTCACCGCCCGCTCCGCCGAGGACGATCTGCTCCTTGGCCTGGACATCGGGGCGGACGACTACATGACCAAGCCGTTCAGGCCGCGTGAACTGGTGGCCCGCATCCGGACGCTGCTGCGGCGCACCCGGCATCCGGAGCGCACCGAGGAAGTGCTCCTCAAGGCCGGCCCATTGATCGTGGCCCCGGACCGCCACGAGGTGTCCTTCCACGGCCGCCCAGTGAACTGCACTCCCGGCGAGTTCCGCCTGCTCAGCACGTTGGCAGCCGCACCCGACCGGGTCTTCACCAGGGCTCAGCTGCTGCACTGCATCACCGACCACGGCCGAGCCGTCACCGAACGCACCGTGGACATGCACATAGTGAACCTGCGGAAGAAGATCGAGACCTCGCCGCACAGACCGCAGTTCCTGCTGACCGTCCACGGCGTGGGTTACAAGCTGTCCCGAGGCCGCCGTGAGGTCTGAAATCCCGCTCCGCAACAGCCTGCTGTCCCGGCTGCTGGTCACCTCCGTGCTGATCTCCTTGGTGTCCATCGGGGCCACGGCCTGGCTGACGGTACGCGGCACCACCGTCGCCATCGAGCAGGAGCAGGGCCAGGCCCTCGCGGACGACGCCACCATCCAGGACACGCTGGAGGGCTTCGCCGCGACGCACCGGAACTGGAACGGTGTCGAGCGCACCGTCCTTGATCTCTCCCGGTCGACGGGACGCACCATCATCTTGACCACGCGGGCACGCCAGGTCATCACCACGTCGCATCGGTCGGCCACGGAGCAGTTGCCCCGCAACGAGAGCGCCGTGATCGATCCCCTGCACGTCGCTCCGTCCACGGATCAGGGTGTCGGCCAGGCGGAGCAGATCTCCCGCATCGACCCACGCGCCGTCGGACCCTACCGACTGCCCGCCGAGGAGCGGGCGAAGCTGCGGCAGATCGCCCGCGACGAGGTCAGCTGCCTCTACAGCCGGACGGGAGAACGCGCGCACATCGTCGAGGAGGCCAGTGGCAGACCCGCCCTCCGCACGCTCAGGGCCTCGGAGGACTTCATCCCGGCCTGCGCGACCAAGCTCATGCTCGAACCCACCCCGACCGAGGCCGCGGCCCTCGCCGAACTCGCCGGACTCGTCCGCGGCTGCGCCGAGCGCAACCACGTACGCCTGCCAGAACCGCTGACCGTCACGGTGGACTTCCGGGTGGAAGGCGACGAGTCCGCGCAGGGTTCCGCCGCTGTGGACGACTGTGTGGAGGAAGGCCGACGGGAGCAGTTGGCGGCGCACGTCGCCCCGGCGGCCCTGCTGTTCGTCACCAGCGCGCCTCGCACGGCGACCGCCGTCCTGGACCTGTCACCGGCCGGCACCCTCCGGGTCCTGGCCACCACCGGTCTGGTCCTGGCCGTGACCATCACCGTGACCGCCGTCATCGCGATCAGGCTGGTACGCCCGCTGCGCGCGCTGACCAACGCGGCCCGCGCCCCAGGGGGCCGGCACCTGCGTATCCCCGTCACCACCAAGGACGAGACCGGCCATCTGGCCGCCGCCCTCAACGACCTGTCGGAACGCCGCGAACGCACCGACGAGCAGCGCCGGGTCATGGTCAGCGACATCGCCCACGAACTGCGCACGCCCCTCACCAATATCCGCGGCTGGCTGGACGCCGCACAGGACGGCCTGGCCGAGCCCGACGCGGCGCTCCTCACCTCGCTCCAGGAAGAGGCGGGCCTCCTCCAGCACATCGTGGACGACCTCCAGGTACTCGCCGCCGCCGACGCCGGCACCCTGCACCTGCGCCCCCAGGAGCTGGACCTGCGCGAGCTGCTCGAGCAGACCATGAGCGCCCACCAGGCGACCGCACACGCCGGCGGTGTCGAGACCGCCATCCATGCCCCGGACAGCCTCTCGATCCACGCCGACCCGGTCCGCCTGCGCCAGGTCCTGGGCAACCTTCTGTCCAACGCGATACGCCACACCCCGCCGGACGGCCGCGTCACCCTCAGCGCCCGCCACGTGGCAGGTGCCGTCGTCATCGAGGTGAAGGACACGGGCAGCGGCATCCGCGAAGAGGACCTGCCCCGGGTGTTCGACCGCTTCTGGCGGGCCGAACAGTCCCGCAGCCGGCGGACGGGAGGCAGCGGGCTGGGGCTGTCCATCGTCAGACAGCTGGTGCGGGCGCACGGAGGAGATGTCTCCGTGGCGAGCCGGCCGCACGTGGAGACGGTGTTCCTGGTGCGGTTGCCGTGCTGATCCGTACGTTACGGTCCGGGCGGCTGCCCCGGAGCCGGTTCGGGTGCGGCGAGGAGGCCTGCCGCCGATGACGGGCCGCCCGCCCACCACCACGCTCGCCGGTCAGCCGGTGACCCGCATGCCCTCGTAAGGCCGCCCCTGCCTCGTCGCGTAATTCGGCTGAGGTGTACTCGTCGGCCCTCAGCGGTGGGCAGGCAGGTGATGTCGCCGGCCACCTTGGTGCCGGGAGCATCGGCGTGTAAGTCGCGGCCGATCAGGTCCGGGGCCGGCCGGGCCCGTTCCCGCATCACTCGGGCGATGCTCCCCCGCAAGCGGGGGTACCCCCAGCGGTTCACGCGTCGGCGGCCATCTGGCGGCCCCGGCGGGCGGCTTCGCCGTCACGCCAGGCGTAGTAGGAGGAGCGGGCGACTTCCATTGCCCGGCACAGCAGGGTGAATTACGGCGAAGGCCGCCGCACCCGACCCGGTGCGGCGGCCCTTCTGTGTTCGTCGGCAGACTTCAGTGCACGTCGCCCATCAGGGTCTTGACCTTCCGGCGGTACATCCACACCGCGAATCCGGCGAGGACCGCCAGGGCCGCCTCTCCGAAGACGGCGCCCTTGCCGCTCAGGTCGACGCCGGCTATGGCCGGGTTGGAGAGGAGGCTGGTGATGGAGTCGCCCGCGGTGACCGCGAGGAACCAGACGCCCATCATCTGGCTGGCGTACTTGGCCGGGGCCATCTTCGTCGTCACCGACAGGCCGACCGGGGAGAGGCACAGCTCACCGACGGTCTGGATGAAGTAGATGCCCACCAGCCACATCGGGCTGACCGCGGTGCCGTTCGCCGCCATGCCGAGCGGGATCAGGAAGAAGAAGAACGAGACGCCGACCAGGACCAGGCCCATCGCGAACTTCACGATGGTGCTCGGCTCCTTGCCCTGGCGGTTCAGCCACACCCAGACGAAGGCGAAGACCGGGGCCAGCGCCATGATGAACAGCGGGTTCAGCGACTGGTACCAGGAGGACGGGAAGTCGAAGCCCAGCATCGAGCCGGACGCCTTGCCCTCACCGAACGCCTGGACCGTGGACGCGCCCTGGTCGTAGATCATCCAGAACACGGCGGCGGCGACGAAGAACCAGATGTAGGCGGTCATCTTCGACTGCTCGTTCGTCGAGAGATCCTTGTCCCGCTTGATACGCAGCAGCACGCCCGCCGGCACGATGAGACCGATGATCGTGAGCGGGATCATCGCCCAGTTCAGGGTGAAGTGACCGGTGAAGCCGACCGCGCCGTAGAACACGGCCGCGACGATCACCCAGATCAGGCCCTTGCGCAGCCAGGCCGCGCGCTCCTCGGCCGCCAGCGGCTTCGGTACGACGCTGCTCTGCGGGCTCAGATTGCGCGTGCCGAGCAGGAACGCGGCCAGACCGATCGCCATGCCGACCGCGGCCATGCCGAAGCCGAGGTGCCAGTTGACCTCCTGGCCGACGGTGCCGATGGCCAGCGGGGCGAAGAAGGCACCGGCGTTGATGCCCATGTAGAAGATCGTGAAGCCGCCGTCGCGACGCGGGTCCTCGGGGCCGTCGTACAGATGGCCCACCATCGTGGAGATGTTGGCCTTGAGCAGCCCGGAACCGGCCGCGACCAGGGCGAGGCCCGCGAAGAACGGCGCCTGGCCGCCGGGCAGCGCCAGCACCAGGTGGCCGGACATGATGGTGACGGCCGCGATGGCCACCGTCTTGCGCGGACCCCAGACGCGGTCGCCGAGCCAGCCGCCGGGCATGGCGAGGAGGTAGACCATCGCCGAGTAGACGGAGACGATCACCGTCGTGGTGGCCACGTCCATCGCGAGGCCGCCGCCCATGCTGTTCTTGCCGGCGTCGGGGCCGCCGGACAGCAGGTAGACGGTGAGCAGTGCCTTCATGCCGTAGTAGGAGAATCGCTCCCACATCTCGGTCATGAAGAGAGTGGCCAGTCCGCGGGGGTGGCCGAAGAAGGTCTTCTCGGAACCGGGGGTGCCCGGGGTGGCCGAGTCCTTCGTCAGGCTGGACGCCATGGTCGATCCTTGCTGGTCGGGACGCGCCTGGAGTGGGTGGGGCACACACAAAAAAGACCTTCAGCGTCACATGCTTGCCAAAGGTCCCCGTGGTGCTACAGGCGCTCATTCACCATAAGGCAGGACACCGACGGAAATGGAAGGACTTGAGACGTCAATCACAGGTGTCGATGGAACCGCAAGCGCATTTTCGAAGGTCATTCTCAGAATCGCACCCTACGGCCATTGGTTCGTACCGATGCCGGGACAAGGTAAGGATCGCTCCAAGGAACGGTAAGAATCCGGCCTGCCGATCACACCCCGGCTCTTGTCATCCGCGGACTACCATCAGCTCATGACCCGTGTACTGCTCGCCGAGGACGACGCGTCCATCTCGGAGCCGCTGGCCCGCGCCCTGCGCCGGGAAGGCTACGAGGTCGAGGTGCGCGAGGACGGCCCCACCGCGCTCGACGCCGGCATCCAGGGCGGCATCGATCTGTGCGTCCTGGACCTGGGCCTGCCCGGCATGGACGGCCTGGAGGTGGCCCGTCGGCTGCGCGCCGAAGGCCACACCGTCCCGATCCTCATCCTGACCGCGCGCGCCGACGAGGTCGACACCGTCGTCGGTCTCGACGCGGGCGCCGACGACTACGTCACCAAGCCGTTCCGGCTCGCCGAACTGCTCGCCCGGGTCCGGGCCCTGCTGCGGCGCGGCGCCGCCGAGCCGCAGCAGCCGCCCGCCACGCACGGCGTGCGCATCGACGTCGAGTCGCACCGCGCGTGGATGGGGGAGGAGGAACTCCAGCTCACCGCCAAGGAGTTCGACCTGCTGCGAGTGCTGGTGCGCGACGCCGGGCGGGTCGTCACCCGCGACCAGCTGATGCGCGAGGTGTGGGACACCACCTGGTGGTCGTCGACCAAGACCCTCGACATGCACATCTCCTGGCTGCGCAAGAAGCTCGGCGACGACGCGGCGAACCCGCGGTACATCGCCACCGTGCGCGGTGTGGGTTTCCGCTTCGAGAAGAGCTGAGTCCGAGCGGTGCTGAGCAATGACTAGTACGGGTCGTACGGGTCCATGCGCCGTCGACTGATCCAGTCCACGCTCGCCGTGGTGCTCGTCGTGATCGCCGTCTTCGGGCTCTCCCTCGTGATCGTCGAGACCCGGACGATCAGCAGCACCGCGCAGGAGCGGGTGGACTCCGAGGCGATCCGGCTGGCCAGCATCGTGGACAGCAGGCTGATGGCCACAGGGGCCGTCACGGCTGACGTGCTGCGCGAACAGGTGCCGGCGGAGCGCTACGCGCAGGTCCGGATCCCGGGTGAGAAGCCCATCGAGATCGGCAGCAAGCCGACCGGCGACACCATCAGCGCCACGCGCAAGGGCGAGCAGGGGGAGACGGTCGTCGTCCAGGAACCCCGTTCCGTGGTGACCCGTGAGGTCTGGCGGACCCTCCTGATCATCGCGGCCGTGGCGTTGCTGGCGGTGATCGCCGCGGTGCTGCTCGCCGTACGGCAGGCCAATCGGCTCGCCTCACCGCTGACCGACCTCGCCGAGACCGCCGAACGGCTCGGATCCGGGGATCCGCGGCCCCGGCACAAGCGGTACGGCGTCCCCGAGCTGGACCGGGTCGCCGACGTGCTGGACAGTTCCGCCGAACGGATCGCCCGCATGCTGACCGCGGAACGGCGACTGGCCGCCGACGCCTCCCACCAGCTCCGTACGCCGCTCACCGCGCTGTCCATGCGGCTCGAGGAGATCACCCTCACCGACGACCCGGACACGGTGAAGGAGGAGGCGACGATCGCGATCGCGCAGGTGGAGCGGCTTACGGATGTCGTCGAGCGGCTGCTGACGAACTCCCGTGACCCGCGTACCGGCTCCGCCGTCACCTTCGATCTCGACGAGGTCATTCAGCAGCAGCTCGCGGAGTGGCGGCCCGCGTACCGGAGTGCGGGGCGGGCGATCGTCAGCTCGGGCAAGCGGCATCTGCATGCGGTGGGTACGCCGGGGGCGGTGGCGCAGGTGCTGGCCGCGTTGATCGAGAACTCGCTGATGCACGGTGGCGGTACGGTCGCGCTGCGCACGCGGGTCACCGGGAATCAGGCGGTCGTCGAGGTGACGGACGAGGGGCCCGGGGTACCTGCCGATCTTGGGGCGCGGATCTTCGAGCGGGCGATCAGTGGGCGGAACTCGACCGGGATCGGGCTGGCCGTCGCGCGGGATCTGGCGGAGGCGGATGGGGGGCGGCTGGAGATGCTGCAGGCTGCGCCGCCGGTGTTCGGGTTGTTTCTGTCTCGTACGGCTACGAAGACGCCAGCTGGGGAATCGGAGCCGACGGTTCGGTAGGCGGGGGTGGGTGCGGTGCCCGGCGTGGGGCTGGGCGGGGGTGGGTCGCGCAGCCCGGCGTTTGCGGGGTGCCGCCTGCGCCCACCCGTGCCGCCCCAGGCGGCACGCATGCCCGCAGCTGGGCTGGACCCTAGGTAGCGCGGCGGCCTGCTCCTGCCGGGGCGGGGTGTTCCTCGGGCGTCGAGCCCTTGCGTTGTTCCGTCAGGAAGGATTCTGCATCCGAGACCGCCTCCCTTGCCGGGAGGGTCTTGAAGACCCACGTGCGGTAGGACCAGAAGCGGAAGAGCGTGGCTATGCCGATGCCGAGGAACTTGAAGATGTTGGACTGGAGGGGGCTGTCCCAGTCGAAGCCGTAGGTCGCGGCGTAGAGGACGCCGTTCTCGATGACCAGGCCGACCGCGCTGAACAGCAGGAACAGGGTCAGTTCCTTCGTGCGGCGGCTCTTGTCGCGGTCGCGGTACGTGAAGTAGCGGAACCCGACGTAGTTGAAGACGATGGCCACCATCGTCGCGATGACGCTCGCTCGCACCACCTGGAGGTCGGTGACATGCCGTACCAGGTTGAACACGAGCAGGTTGACCAGGAGCCCCGCGCCACCCACCGCACCGAACTTGGCGATCTCACGTACCAGCAGGTCGATGCGCTGCCGTAGCGCTTGGGGGGCCGAATGAAGCCCCGAGGAACCATGTCCCATGGTCGTGCAGGCCCCCATCGGTCGGATTACTTCAACTCAGCCATGCTAACCAGCCGACTGCCCAAACGCTTGTGCGGCCGCATACACGCAGGGGAAAGGCAGCGGAAACCCTCGGGGAAGGCGCGGAATCCGGCCGCGGTGGCGTGACCGATACCCTGGGGTCGTGACATTCCCGGTAGTCGGCATGGTCGGCGGGGGCCAGCTCGCTCGTATGACGCACGAGGCAGGCATCCCGCTCGGCATCAGGTTCAAGCTCCTCAGTGACACCCCCCAGGATTCCGCGGCGCAGGTCGTCGGCGATGTCGTCATCGGCGACTATCGCGACCTGGACACGCTGCGCGCCTTCGCACGCGGCTGTGACGTGATCACCTTCGATCACGAGCACGTCCCGACGGAGCATCTGCGGGCTCTCGAGGCGGGCGGCATCCCCGTCCGCCCCGGCCCCGACGCGCTCCAGCACGCCCAGGACAAGGGCGTGATGCGGGCGAAGCTCGACGCGATCGGCGTGCCCTGTCCGCGGCACCGCATCGTCGGCGATCCGCGGGACGTGGCCGCGTTCGCGGCGGAGGGGGAGGGCTTTCCCGTCGTCCTCAAGACCGTCCGCGGTGGCTACGACGGCAAGGGCGTGTGGGTCGTACGGACCGTCGAGGAGGCCGCGGAACCCTTCCGCGCCGGCGTTCCCGTGCTCGCCGAGGAGAAGGTCGACTTCGTACGAGAGCTCGCCGCCAACGTCGTACGGTCGCCGCACGGCCAGGCCGTCGCGTACCCCGTCGTGGAGTCCCGGCAGGTCGACGGCGTCTGCGACACGGTCATCGCGCCCGCCCCCGACCTCGACCCGGCGCTGGCCCTGCGCGCCGAGGAGATGGCCCTGAGCATCGCCAAGGAACTGGACGTCGTCGGTCACCTCGCCGTCGAGCTGTTCCAGACCCGCGACGGCCGCATACTCGTCAACGAACTGGCGATGCGCCCGCACAACTCCGGTCACTGGACCCAGGACGGCGCGATCACCTCGCAGTTCGCCAATCACGTACGGGCCGTTCTCGACCTCCCGCTCGGCGACCCGCGTCCGCGCGCCAAGTGGACGGTCATGGTCAACGTCCTCGGCGGCGACTACCCCGACATGTACCCCGCGTACCTGCACTGCATGGCCCGCGACCCCCAGCTCAAGATCCATATGTACGGCAAGGACGTGAAGCCCGGCCGCAAGGTGGGCCACGTCAACACTTACGGCGACGACCTGGACGACGTGCTGGAGCGCGCCCGTCACGCTGCCGGTTATCTGAGAGGCACGATCACAGAATGAGCCCTGTAGTTGGCATCGTCATGGGGTCGGACTCTGACTGGCCCGTCATGGAGGCCGCCGCGCAGGCCCTCGACGAGTTCGAGATCGAGTACGAGGTCGACGTCGTCTCCGCGCACCGCATGCCGCGCGAGATGGTCGCGTACGGGGAGCAGGCCGCCGAGCGCGGGCTGAAGGTGATCATCGCCGGGGCGGGCGGCGCCGCCCACCTCCCCGGCATGCTCGCCTCCGTCACCCCCCTCCCGGTCGTCGGCGTCCCCGTGCCGCTGAAGTACCTGGACGGCATGGACTCGCTGCTGTCCATCGTGCAGATGCCGGCCGGTGTCCCCGTCGCGACGGTCTCCGTCGCCGGTGCGCGCAACGCCGGTCTCCTCGCGGCCCGTATCCTCGCCGCCCACGACCAGGAACTCCTCGGCAAGATGCGGGAGTTCCAGCAGGAGCTGAACGACCAGGCCGCCGAGAAGGGCAGGCGCCTGCGCGGCAAGGTCGAGGGCACGAACGGCTTCGGTTTCGGGAAGTGACGGCCGTGAGCTCTCTGGACGCAGCCCGGGAACTCCTGCGCGAGTTCCCCGTCGTCGACGGGCACAACGACCTGCCCTGGGCACTGCGCGAACAGGTCCGCTACGACCTCGACGCCCGCGACATCGCCACGTCCCAGAGCGCCCATCTGCACACCGACATCCCGCGCCTGCGGGAGGGCGGCGTCGGTGCGCAGTACTGGTCGGTGTACGTCCGCGCGGACCAGCCCGAACCGGTCGCGGCGACGCTGGAACAGATCGACTGCGTACGGCAGTTGCTGGCCCGTTACCCGAAGGACCTGAGGCCCGCGACGACGGCCGCCGACATGGAGGCGGCGCGCGCGGAGGGCCGTATCGCATCTCTGATGGGCGCCGAAGGTGGCCACTCCATCGCCAACTCCCTTGCCACGCTACGGGCGTTGTCCGCGCTCGGCGTGCGCTACATGACCCTCACCCACAACGACAACGTGGACTGGGCGGACTCGGCGACGGACGAGCCCGGCGTCGGCGGGCTGTCCGCCTTCGGTCGTGCGGTGGTGCGGGAGATGAACCGCGAGGGCATGCTCGTCGACCTCTCGCACGTGGCGGCGACGACCATGCGGGACGCGATGGACGCGACCCTGGCGCCGGTCATCTTCTCCCACTCGTCCGCGCGGGCCGTCTGCGACCACCCGCGCAACATCCCGGACGACGTCCTGGAACGCCTGTCGGGCAACGGCGGCATGGCGATGGTGACCTTCGTGCCGAAGTTCGTGCTCCAGGCGGCCGTGGACTGGACGGCCGCCGCCGACGAGAACATGCGCGCGCACGGCTTCCACCACCTCGACACCACACCCGAGGCGATGAAGGTCCACCGCGCCTTCGAGGAGCGGCACCCGCGCCCGGTCGCCACCGCGTCCACGGTCGCCGACCACCTCGACCACATGCGCGAGGTCGCCGGCATCGACCACCTCGGCATCGGCGGCGACTACGACGGCACAGCCTTCACCCCCGACGGCCTGAACGACGTCTCCGGCTACCCCAACCTCATCGCGGAACTCCTCGACCGCGGCTGGTCCCGCCCCGACCTCGCCAAGCTGACCTGGCAGAACGCGGTACGAGTCCTCGGCGCCGCGGAGGCCGTCTCCCGCGACCTCCAGACGACGCGGGGGCCGTCCAACGCGACCATCGGGGAACTGGACGGCTGAGCGCGGCGGGATGGATGCGACACGCAACGGCACATGACCATGGACGCCGGCGAAGCGCGCCGGGATCTGTTCGCCCTCATCAAGCGCGTCAACGACGATCACACCCCGGTGCGCATCAGCTCCAAGGGCGGCGGCGTTCTCCGGCAAACGCCCGGCGCCTCATGGAAGCGGTCGCGCGTGACAAGACGGGCGCAGCCGCAGTCCCCAAGACCCTGCTGACCTGGTGAACATACAGCGAGTGCTCCGCGGCGCCGACTTCACGGCCCGTGCCGCACAGCAGCGCCGCGAGCCGTCGACAGCGAAGATCGCCGCACTGGGCGGGTGATCACCCCTCCGGGATCACGCACAGGCAGAACGGATGCCCCGCCGGGTCGGCGAACACCCAGAAGTCCTTCTTGCCGCCCTGGTCGTCCAGGTCGAGCGGCCGTGCTCCCAGCGCCAGCACCTTCTCCTGCGCCGCGTCGACGTCCGCCCAGGTCGGGCCCGCGTCGAGGTCCAGATGGAACTGCTGCCCGTTCCGGTCCGCCCGCGGCCACTCCGGTGGCGTGTAGTCCGGCGAGGGCTGGAAGGCCATCCGGGGACCGCCGGGCACCTGGAGTACGACCCACTCCGGGTCCTCCTCCTGCGGGGTGCCGCCCGCGATCGCGGCGTAGAAGCGGGCCAGTGCGACGGGATCGGGGCAGTCGACGACGACGTTGCGGATGCGGGCCACGGGTGCCATGACGTACTCCTCCTCGGTCAGCAGGCGCACAGACAGAACGGGTGCCCCGCCGGGTCCGCATACACACGCCAGCCCCGCGAGCGGTCCTCGGTGTCCAGCGGCTGCGCGCCGAGCGCCAGCACGCCCTGCTCGGCCGCGTCCAGATCATCGACGGTCAGGTCCAGGTGGAACTGCTGCGACTGATCGGCCGCCGGCCACTTCGGCGGTACGTGTCCGGGGGCGGCCTGGAAGGAGAGCGACTGGCCGCCGGGCACGGCCAGGTCCACCCAGTCGCCCTCGCCCTCCACGGTGCCGCCCAGCACCTCGGCGTAGAAACCGGCCAGTGCGCGCGGGTCGGGACAGTCCAGGACGACGACGCCCAGTTTCGCGAGAGCCATGACTTTCCTCCTGTCGGGAGCTACCTGAGCTACCTGAGTTACCCGTATATGCCGCTCTACCGGTAACGCGGTTACTCCATGCTCCCCCATAGGCGGTAACGTCGCAACCATGAATGACAGAACGGCCGCACCCGGCGGGCTCGCCCTAGTGGAGGCGCTGGTCAACACCGTCGACCTGGAATCGGGCATCGACGGCCTGGAGACCGCCGAGGTACGGCACCGGTTCGGCATCACGGAACGGGACCTGACGGACGTACGAGAGCTGCGCGAGTCCCTGCGTGCCGCCTGCCTCGCGCACGCCGGGCACCCGCCGCACCGCGAGGTCACACCGCTGGGCGAGCTGCTGGCGCGTGCGCCGCTGTACGTCGCCGTGGACGAGCACGACGGCTCGGCGACCCTCGCGCCCGCCGACGACGGCCCGCTGCTCTCCCGTGTCGCGGCGGCCGTGGCCCAGGCGCTGACGGAGGGCACCTGGCTGCGCCTCAAGGCCTGCGAACTGCCCGAATGCCACTGGGCGTACTACGACCGCAGCCCGGGCGGGCGTCGCCGCTGGTGCTCGATGCAGGTGTGCGGGGCGCGCGTGAAGATGCGGCGGTATCGCGCGAAGTAGCCGCGTCATCGGGGCCGACGGGCGCCCGTCGGGTCAGCCGCCCGCGAAGTAGGAGGCGATCACGCCCCGCATGAAGTTCGTGTTGTCAGTGACATCGAGGCTCACATTGCCCGCGGCCCAGATCTCGTGGGTGCCGGGGACGAGTTCGAGTTCGCTGGCATCGAAGTCCTGCCGCCGGTCCGCCTTGGTGATCTTCCCGGAGCGTCCGGCGACCGGCTTCGGTGCCTTGATCATGTGCAGCGCGCCGTCGGCCGTCCGGTGGAGTCCGTCACCCAGGACGAACCCGCCCGCGCCGTCCCGGGTCCCGTACGACCCGAGGTCGGGGTTCTTGCGCAGCGCGGTGTCGAGGGGCTTCGGTGCCTTGCGCCAGCGATGGCCGTCCCAGCGCAGGGCGATGCCCGTGTCGAGGTCCTCCTCGCCCTTCCGGTACCTGTGGGTGCCGAACGTCCACACCTCGTTCCGGGCAACGGCGACGATGTCCCACAGCGAGGCATCGTCCTCCGAATCCGGCTCGGGGCGGCGGAATTCGGGCGCCGGGACCGACCGCCACTTCTTCCCGTCGAAGTGCACGGTCGCCGGCTGGTCGTCGCGGAAGCCCACCGCCCAGATGTCGTCCGGGCCGTTCGCGGCCAGCGCGTTGGCCTGATCGGTGGGCAGGTCGTGGCCACTCCAGCGCTTACCGTCCCAGTGCAGCAGATCGGCATCTGTGGTCTCCGAGCCCGCGTTCAGCGCCCACACGTCGTCGGGCGCCAGGACGGCCACGTCCGACACGCTGAAGTCCACCGATGTCGTACGCCACCTGCGGCCGTCCCAGCGCATCGCCGTCGACGTCCCCTCGAAGTCGTCGGTGCTGAACTTCAACTGGCTGGCGAACAGCCACACGTTCCCGGGACCGGAGGCGTCCAGATGCATGTTGGAGAACTCCGCGCCCTTGGCCAGGCGCAGCGGCAGCTCGGCACGCTTCCATGTGGCGCCGCGGCGGTGCAGCAGGTGGTACTCGGTGGGGCCCTCGTCCGGTATCCGGTTGGCGAGCGCCCAGCCCTCGTCCTTGGCGGTGGCGGCCAGGTCGACCACGGCCCCGTCAGGGGATGGGCTGACGTAATCCAGGTGCCAGCGTGTCCAGCGCGGCTTGGCGTCGTCGTCGCTTCCCTCGCTGTCGCATCCGGTCGCCGTCACCAGCAGGAACGCCGTCACCACCGCCGCGATCACCCTTGGCCCAGAGAACATGCCGGGACCGTAAGGGATCCCTTCCGGGACGGGTCCCGCGCCCGGGACGGCTAGGGCTCGTCCCTTCCGCGAGGAGCGGCCGCACGGGAGCCGACCAACAGGAGGCACAGTACGGCGACACCGGCGACGATCCCGGTCAGCAGGAGCAGCGGGTCCAGTGGCCGGGCCGAGGCGACGGGCTGCGTCTGGGGAGCAGCCGCGGCCACCGAGGGCGAGGCGGACGGCACGGCCGCGGCGGTGGTCGTGGGCATGGCCATGGACGGGGTTGAGGAGGGCGATCGCGGCGCCCTCGCCGTCGGCCTGACCGTGGCCGTCTCGGCATGCTCGGAGTGGTCCTCCTGCTGCCCGCCCGTGCTCGTCTCCTGGTGAGTGTGGGTCCGCGTGGGCGCCGCGGAGGTGGCGGGTGCCGCCGCCCGGACCGTGATCCCGGCCGTCATGTCCGGGTGCACGGTGCAGTAGTAGCCGTACGAACCCGCCGTGCCGAACGTGAAGCTCCAGCTCTCGCCCTTGTCCAGCATGGGGGAGTGGATCGAGACCGGGCCCGAGGTGGTCTTCACGTCGTGCGGTGCCGTGTCCTGGTTGGTCCAGGTCACCGTGGATCCGGCGGGGACGGTCAGGCGCGCGGGCACGAAGGCGTACCCCTTCATCGTCACCTGGTATGTGGCCGCCGACGCTTCGCCGGGGACGGCCACCAGGAGGGCGACGAGGGCGAGTACGGCGGACAGGGCCGCCCACCGTGCCGTTTTCACGCGAACTCCGCGGCGACCAGCAGCCGCAGCCGCGTGGCCGGGCGCAGCAGGCCCAGGCGGAACCCGGTCGCCCGGCGCAGCAGCCGGTACGGCAGCCGCGCGGTGCCCACCACGAGCAGCCGGTCGTCGGCGCGTTCCACGACGCGCAGACGCAGCAGGGCGGGGAAGAGGATCCCGCGCAGCTCCAGGTCGCCGGTCAGCTGCAGCCGCCGTCCGCCGTCGAGGGGTTCGACGTCCTCGGAGGTGAGCGCGACCGGGGCGTCGGCCCGGTCGAGGCCCTCGAACTCGAAGCGCAGGGCGGGGCGTTCGGAATCGTCGGGCACGGTCAACGCGGCCGAGGCGAGGGTGATGCGCCGACGCCGGGTGGGCAACGGGCCGTACCAGGCGGTGAGTTCGACGAGCGAGCGGCCGGGGGCCACGGTGTACCGGCCGGGCAGCGGCAGGGCGGACGCGGTGCCACGCGACTCCGGCGGGGGCGGGACGGTGGGCAGGGTGACGGTCGTCATCCCGGATCTCCTTGAAAGCGGTTCCCGAGCTATGGCGGAGTTGTGGAGAATGGGGCGGGCGCCGGTCCGGCCGACTGAGCCTCGGCCGGACCGGCGTCCGCCTTCGGGGGAGGGTCAGCAGTTGGTGGTGAGGAAGTCCGTGGTGGGCGTGAGCATGTGCTCGGCCCAGACGGTGTGCATCTTCACGTAGCTGTCGACGTCGAGCAGATCGGTGATCTGCTGCCCGAGCGACTCCTCCAGGTGGGCGGAGTTGACGTGTGCAAGGAACACACTGAGCGTGCTGTCGAGCACGGTGCTGCCATCCTCGATGGCCGGCTTGAGGATGCTCTCGACCCACACGGTGTGCATCTTGATGTACGAGTCGAGCGCCAGCGCGTCCTGGACCTGCTGGCCCGGGGACTGCTCCAGGTGCGCCGAGTAGAGGTGCTGGAGGATCGGCAGCAGCACGTTCTGGACGCTGGCGCACTGCTCGTCGCCGCCGTCACCGGTGCCGCCCGTGGCCGTCGGGGTGGCCGTCGGCCCGGTGGTCGGGGTGGCGGTCGGCGTCGCCGTGGGGGTGGCGGTGGGGGTCGATGTCGGCGTGGCCGTCGGCGTCGGCGTCGAGCCGCCGCCGTCGGAGGCCGCGACCACCTTCACCGACGCCACCATGTCCGGGTGCACGGCGCAGTAGTACTCGTAGGTCCCCACCTTGGTGAAGGTGTACGACCACGACTCGCCCTGCTCCAGCGACCCCGAGTCGAAGGAAACCGGGGCCTTCGTCGTGGTGACCGTGTGCGGCGCGCTGTCGTGGTTGGTCCACTGGACGGTCTGGCCGACCTCGACGACGAGTTGCTTCCCGTCGCCGTACTTGTAACTCATGATGTCGACCTGGTGGTCGGCGGCGGCAGCAGCAGCGGCGGGCTGGGCCTCGGCGGCGGCAACGGGCGCCTGAGCCGCGCCCGCTGCCTCCTGGGAGGCTGCCGTGGTGGAACCCGAGGCCGCCAGCAGCCCGAGGCTGAGGACGGCAGCCACGGCCGCACCGAGTCCCGCGACGAGCAGGGACCGGTTCCCGATCGGCGGCCTGCGCCGCCGGTCACCGGTCTCATTACTACTTTTCACTTCAACTCCTATTGTTTCTAGGGGAGTTCAGCGGCCGGGATCGGCCGTGACCAGCAGACTCGTCACGGCGAGTACGACGAGGACGAGCCCCGTCTCCGCCGCGACCGAGACACCGAAGGGCCGCACGGTGGCGGCGTCGCCGCGCAACAGCACGGCGAGATCGAGGCGGGTGCGCACCCACTGGCGGCTGCACTGGGCGGCCGCCAGGACGCCGCCGAGCACGGCTGTCTTGACCAGCAGCAGCTGTCCGTACGAGGTGTGCAGCAGGGCGTCGTACGACCCCACGACCTGCCAGGCCAGCACCAGCCCTGCGGCGGCGATCGCGGCGACGGAGACGGCCGCGAGCCGTGAGTAGCCGGGCACCACCGCCGCGAGTTCGCCGGGCTCGCGGCGCGGCAGTACGGCCAGCGTGAGCATCGCCAGGCCGCCGATCCACAGGGCGGCGCCGAGGAGGTGGACGAGATCGGCGATCGCGCCCCAAGTCGGCTCGCTACCCTCGGAGTTGTGGCCCCGCATACCGGTCGTGCGGAGCAGTCCCAGGGTCACGGCGAGAGCGCCCACGCGCCAGCCCGGTGAGCGGGACGTGCTCGCACCGCCCTGGAGCAGCGCGCTCAGCACCACGGCCGCGAGCACCCACAGCAGTCCGCGCGCGGCGAGTGCGATGCCGGGCTCGGTGGTGAGGACGTCCGCGTACGTCGCCGGGCGCAGTACGTCTCCCAGGCCGCCGAAAGGTGGGGGTCCCCCCGCGCGAGCGAAGCCGAGCGTGGGGGAGTACGCGCCCTGGAGTCCGATCGCCGCGACCGTCGACAGCAGTCCGCCCGCCCAGGCCAGCGTGAGCAGCGCCCGTGCCCGGGGTTCGTCCGCGCCGCGCGGCCACAGCAGCGCGACGAAGGCGAGCCCTCCGATGAACAGGGCCAGCGAGAGATAGCCGGTCCAGCGAGCGGCGACGAGACTCTTCCGCACCGGGGACGAGGGAGAAGGTGCGGTGGCCTCGTCGCCGCGGTCCTGGGCGACGGCCGCCGTCCCCGCCGGCCCTGCGGTGCTCTCCGCGCTCTCGGTGCCGACGGTGAAGGTGAGCCGGCCGGAGGAGGCGTGGCCGTCCTCCTCGTCGACGACGGACCAGACGACGGCGAGTTCGCCGTCCGCGGGACGGCCGAGGGACACCCGCACGGTGTCGTTGCCGCCCTGCGCCGCACGGGCCACGGGGAGCCGGTCGCCGTCGAGCGTCATGGCGCGGACGTCGGCGAGGTCGACGGGTTCGTCGAAGACGAGGGTGAGGTGGTCGGGGGCCCTGGTGAGTTCCGCGCCGTCCTTGGGGGCCGAGCGGACCAGCTCGGTGTGGGCGGCGGCGGGGGCAGAGCCGAACAGGCCGTAGAGGAGCGGTGTGAGGAGGAGCAGGAGGAGGGCGCGGCGGCGGGTCGTGCGGCTCATGGGGTGGCCTCCGGCGGCGGGGAGGCACTGGTGATGCCGAACAGTCCGGTGGGGGCGACGAGTCCGACACAGGGGGAGGCGGAGGGCTCGGGGGTCTCGTCGTCCGTGTCGTCCTCGCTGCCGTTGAGGAGGCCGAACAGCGGCTCGGTGAGGCCGGTGAGGAGGGGGGCCACGAGGCGCACCCCGCCGTCCTGGCAGGTGTCGTCACCCTGCGGCGGTTCCGTGGACGCGGAGCCCGACGGGGACGGGGAGGGGGAGGGCGTGGCGCCGGGGTCGGGCGAAGCGGTGTGGTCGTGTCCGGAGCCGTCGCCGGTGTGCCCCGCGCCGCTGTCGTGGCCGGTGTGCGCGCCGCTTCCTCCGGGCACCGGCACCACCCCGCCGCCCACCGGAACCTCGGAGCCCGGAACTCCGGGCACGGAGTCCCCGGGAGCCGGCGTCGTGCCGCTCGGCGGAGCCGTGGCCGCGGGCGGCGACGGAGGGGGAGCGGCGGCCTCGACAGCGCCGGGGACGGCGGAGGGGCCGATACCCGACGCGTACCCGAGCACGATCACCACCGCCCCGACGAGGGCCCCCGCGACGAATTCGTCCCGGTGGTCTCTCGGCCACTGCGCCTTGCGGAACAAGGGCATGATCACCCACTCCTGGCATGGTCCGGTCATTCCCGTCAGTGAATGGGGACCATTGGGGGGTGGCGTGGAGTCCGCATGACTACGCGGCAGTTAAGCGCTTGTTGCCTGCCTCTCTTTCAGGTGGGGGTGCGCTGTGAGATGGGGCCACACCGATGTCAATACGCGCAATTCGGCCGTGAAGAATTCGGGTTGAGAGTATGCAATTCCCGCACATTGCTCGAATTGAATTCGAACCCCGTTTGAGGGTTTCAGGGAGGGGGTGGTAAGCGGTGAATTCCTTGGTCAGGCGGTCGGACGCCCCATCGCGCGGTACGACCAGCCCGCCCGCCGCCACAGCTCCGGGTCGAGGGCGTTGCGCCCGTCCAGCAGGACACGGGCCGTGGCGACCTCCCCGAGCGCGGCCGGGTCCAGCTCGCGGAACTCGCGCCACTCGGTGAGATGGAGTACGACGTCGGCGCCCCGGACGGCGTCGAAGGCGGTGTCGGCATAGCCGAGGGTCGGGAAGAGTCTGCGGGCGTTCGCCATGCCCTTCGGGTCGTACACCGTGACCTGGCCGCCCTGGAGGTGGATCTGCCCGGCGACGTTCAGCGCGGGCGAGTCACGGACGTCGTCCGAGTCCGGCTTGAAGCTGGCGCCGAGCACGGCGACCCGCTTGCCGAGGAAGGAGCCGCCGCCGAGCGCCTCCCGCGTCATCTCGACCATCTGGCCGCGGCGCCGCATGTTGATGGAGTCGATCTCCCGCAGGAAGGTCAGCGCCTGGTCGGCCCCCAGCTCACCCGCGCGTGCCATGAAGGCCCGGATGTCCTTCGGCAGACAGCCGCCGCCGAATCCGATCCCGGCCCGCAGGAACTTCTTGCCGATCCGGTCGTCGTACCCGATCGCCTCGGCGAGCTTGGCGACATCGCCGCCCGCGGCCTCGCACACCTCGGCTATGGCGTTGATGAACGAGATCTTGGTCGCCAGGAAGGAGTTCGCGGACGTCTTCACCAGCTCGGCGGTCGGGAAGTCGGTGACGACGAAGGGCGTGCCCTCGGCGATCGGCGTGGCGTACACCTCGCGCAGCAGCTTCTCCGCCCGCTCGCTGCGCACACCGGCGACGAGCCGGTCGGGGTGCAGTGTGTCCTGGACGGCGAAGCCCTCGCGCAGGAACTCCGGGTTCCAGGCCAGCTCGGCGTCCGCGCCGGCCGGCGCGTGCGTGGCGAGGTAGGCGGCGAGGCGCTCGGCGGAGCCGACGGGGACGGTGGACTTGCCGACGACGAGGGCGGGGCCGGTGAGGTGCGGGGCGAGCAGCTCGAAGGCGCTGTCGACGTAACTCATGTCGGCCGCGTAATCGCCATGGCGCTGCGGGGTGTTCACACACACGAAGTGGACGTCGCCGAACGCGGCCACCTCGGCCCAGTCCATCGTGAAGCGCAGCCGGCCGGAGGACCCTTCCATGCCCACGACATGCTTGCTCAGCAGTTCCTCGAGGCCCGGCTCGTACATCGGGACCTGGCCCCGCTGCAGCATCTCGATCTTCTCGGGCACCACGTCGAGGCCCAGCACCTCGAACCCCAGCTCCGCCATGGCCGCGGCATGCGTGGCGCCGAGATAGCCGGTGCCGATCACGGTGATCTTGAGGGCCATGGGGTGCTCCAGGAGTCTTCGTCGGCAGTGCGGGCCCGAGCATAGTCGGAGGGTCTGACGGGCAGTTTTCCCGCTGTCGCCAAGCTCACGTACCCCTCCCGTGGGCCTGCCCCTAAAATTTGAGTTACTTAACGGTAATTAGCGCCAGCATCACAGCTTTGGAGCGTGAGAGACCTTGGCCGGATCGGCTGACTTCGACCTGTACCGCCCGTCCGAGGAGCACGACATGCTCCGTGACGCCATCCGCTCGCTGGCCGAGGCGAAGATCGCGCCGTACGCCGCAGCGGTGGACGAGGAGGCCCGTTTCCCGCAGGAGGCGCTGGAGGCGCTGGTCGCCAACGACCTGCACGCCGTTCACGTACCGGAGTCGTACGGCGGCGCGGGCGCCGACGCCCTCGCCACGGTGATCGTGATCGAGGAGGTGGCGCGTGTCTGCGCGTCCTCCTCCCTCATCCCCGCGGTGAACAAGCTGGGCTCGCTTCCGGTGATCCTCTCCGGCTCCGAGGACCTGAAGAAGAAGTACATGACGCCGCTCGCCAAGGGCGACGGAATGTTCTCGTACTGCCTCTCCGAGCCGGACGCCGGCTCCGACGCGGCCGGCATGAAGACCAAGGCGGTCCGCGACGGCGACCACTACGTGCTGAACGGCGTGAAGCGCTGGATCACCAACGCGGGCGTGTCCGAGTACTACACGGTCATGGCGGTGACCGACCCGACGAAGCGCTCCAAGGGCATCTCGGCCTTCGTCGTCGAGAAGTCCGACGAGGGCGTCTCCTTCGGCGCCCCCGAGAAGAAGCTCGGCATCAAGGGCTCCCCGACCCGCGAGGTCTACCTCGACAACGTCCGCATCCCCGCGGACCGCATGATCGGCGAGGAGGGCACCGGCTTCGCCACGGCGATGAAGACGCTGGACCACACCCGCATCACCATCGCCGCGCAGGCGCTGGGCATCGCTCAGGGGGCGTTGGACTACGCCAAGGGCTACGTCCAGGAGCGCAAGCAGTTCGGCAAGGCGATCGCGGAGTTCCAGGGCATTCAGTTCATGCTGGCGGACATGGCCATGAAGATCGAGGCCGCCCGTCAGCTCACGTACGCCGCCGCCGCCAAGTCCGAACGCGGCGACCGCGACCTCACCTTCCAGGGCGCGGCGGCCAAGTGCTTCGCCTCCGACGTGGCCATGGAGGTCACGACGGACGCGGTCCAGCTGCTGGGTGGCTATGGCTACACGCGTGACTATCCGGTGGAGCGGATGATGCGCGATGCGAAAATCACACAAATATATGAGGGTACGAACCAGGTCCAGCGGATCGTGATGGCGCGGAACCTGCCGTAAGGCGTCCCGTAATCCCGCATTCCACAGCCCTCCGCCTCCTCGGGCGGAGGGCTGCCCCGTCCTTACGCCGCGTGGGTGCGGTGCGCTGTGAACGTCACCCAGGTGTCGTCGTTGTTGAGGGCGATGTTCAGGGTGGCGTCCAGAGCCTTGGCCAGCCTGGCAAGGAGAGGCAACGTCGGCACGGTGTCGGAGCCCTCGATGCGGGAGATCTTTGCCTGGGTGAGACCGGCACGGGCGGCGAGTTCGGTCTGGGTGAGGCCGAGTTCGGTGCGGCGGTCGTACACGGCTTTCGCCAGGGCCATGGACAGTCGGATCTCGCGACGGGCCTCTGCCGCGTCCTCCGGCTCGATGAGACCTTCGGTGAGCTTGCGCTCATGCAGGGTCTTCCAGCGACTGTGGCTCATTGCTCGACCTCTCCTTCCTCGATGACGCGGACGAACTCCTCGTGTGCCGGGCCGTGCTCGGCCTCGCAGATCTTCTGTGCGTGCTTGGCGCGCCTTACTTGCGCGTCTTCCCTCATTTTCGTCTTACGGAAGACGGTCAGTAGGACTGCGGTGCGGTTCGGCGTGAGCCAGTAGGTGATGCGTATGGCGGCACCGTCGAGGGTGGGGCGTAGCTCTCGGACCCCGTCGCCCAGGTAGCGGGCGAACGGCTCACCAAGCGCGGCGGCGTGTTCCGCAAGCAGTCCAACGTATTCGTCGACCTTGATGAAGTGCTTGGCTGGCAGTGCCTCCAGCCAGTCGCGCACCTGGGCTCGACCTCGATGGTGAAGAGCGCATCCACCCCTGTCACGGTATATGTCGTTCCCGACATATTCAAGGTGCCGCCGATCAGCCCGCGTCGGCGTCCACCCGCACCGCGGGGCGCCGGCTCGCGATCACCTTGCGGGCCAGCGAGCGGGGGCTGGTCAGGAAGCCCCAGCCCCACGACATGTGCATGGTGGCGAGCGCGACGGGGATCTGCAGCCGTGCCTTCAGTGGCAGCCCCTTGCCCGCGGGGACGGAGCCGAGGACGATCGCCGCGAGATAGCCGCCGGGGACCACGAACCCCCACGGCGTCACCAGCGCACCCACGACCAGGCCCGCCGCGATGGCGCACACCGCGGTCGGCGGGGCGAGGTAGCGCAGGTTGATGGAGCCCTCGTGGTAGCGGGCGACGACGTGCCGCCAACGGCCGTAGTTCCGGTACTGCTTGGCGAGTTCGCGCATGCTCGGGCGCGGCCGGTACGACACCTTCAGCTCGGGCGAGAACCAGATCAGCCCGCCCGCCTCGCGGAGCCGGAAGTTGAGCTCCCAGTCCTGGGCGCGGATGAACTCCTCGTTGTAGCCGCCCTGTTGCTCCAGCGCCTCGCGCCGGAAGACGCCGAGGTACACGGTCTCGGCCTGCTGCGCCTCGCCGCCCGTGTGGAAGGCCGCGTTGCCCACGCCGATCTTCGACGTCATCGCGGCGGCGACCGCGTGCTCCCAGTCGTTCTCGCCCTCGGCGTGCATGATGCCGCCGACGTTCTGCGCGCCGGTCTCCTCCAGGAGCCGTACGGCCGTGGCGATGTAGTTCGGCGAGAGCATGCCGTGCCCGTCGACGCGGACGACGATCGGATGGCGGGAGGCCTTGATCGCGGCGTTCAGCGCGGCGGGCGTACGGCCGGTCGGGTTGGGGACGGTGTGCACACGGGAGTCCTCGGCGACCAGCTCGGCGGCGATCTCGTCCGTGCGGTCCGTGGACGGACCGAGGGCGATCACGACCTCCATCTCGCCGGCGTACTCCTGGGCGAGGATCGCTTGGACGGCTCCGCGCAGATGCCGCTCCTCGTTGAGGACGGGCATGATCACGGACACGGCGGGGAGCTGCACGTCGGGCTTGGCGTTCATAGGAGGCTCACGTTACCGCGAATGGGGGACAGCGATGCGCCCCGCCGGTGGCGGTGCCCCGGGCCACAGATCGTATGGGCCTACGGTGCTCACAAATCGCACACCCAGCCCACCGTACGGCCCTCGCGGAGGTGTCCTTCCTTGCCCACGCCGCCCACGCCGCCTCGGTCCAGAGCCCAGACGCCGCGCCGCCACCAGCCGACGTCCCGTGCGCCGCGGCCGCCCGTACGGCGGAACAAGCCGCGCTGGGCCATGCGGGTGGTGACCACGCTGTCCGTGGTGATCCTCGCCTCGGCCGGCATCGGGCACTCGGTGATCACCAGCCTCGACTCCGACATCGCCCGGGTCGACCCCTTCAAGGACATGAAGAACCGTCCGCAGGCCGGCGACGGCATGAACGTGCTGCTGGTCGGCACCGACAGCCGCGACAAGATCGGCGAGGCGGAGCGGCGCAAGTACCGGCTGGGCGGCGAGCCCTGCCACTGCACCGACACGCTCATGATCGTGCACATCTCGGAGGACCGGGAGCGGGCGAGCGTGGTGAGCCTGCCGCGCGACTCGTACGCCGAGACTCCCCCGCATGTCGACCAGACCACCGGCAAGCGGCACCACGGCCACCCCCTCAAGATCAACGCGGCGTACGCGGAGGGCGGGCCGCAGCTGACCGTGCGGACCGTCGAGCACATGACGCATGTGAAGATCGACCACTATTTGGAGGTCGACTTCACCAGCTTCATGAAGACCGTGGATGTCGTCGGCGGCGTGAAGATCTGCCTCGCCGAGCCGATGAAGGACACGTACACCGGACTCGACCTGCCGGCCGGCACGCATCAGCTCAGGGGCGGTGAGGCGCTGCGGTTCGTCCGCTCCCGGCATGTCGACGGGGCCTCCGACCTCGGCCGGATGAAGCGGCAGCAACGGTTCATGGCCGCGCTGATCGACCAGGCCACGTCGTCCGGGGTGCTGCTGAACCCGATCAAGTTCCGGGACGTGACACGGGCGGTGCTCGGGTCCGTGCGGGCCGACAAGGGCTTCGGCACGGACGAGCTGCTGGACCTGGGTCGGGCGATGCGGAACTTCTCCCCCTCCTCGTCCGAGTTCACGACCGTGCCGATCGGCCAGATGGGATACGCCGTGAAGGACGTCGGTTCCACGCTGAAGTGGGACCCCGTCAAGGCGGACCGGATCTTCCAGGCCCTGCGGCAGGACAAGCCGCTGGCCCTGCAGCGCCCGAAGAGCACGGCCGTCAGCGTGGAGGTGGCCCCGCAGCAGATCCGCGTCCAGGTGGAGAACGGGTCGCCCACCGCGGGGCTCGGCACGCGCGCGGACAAGCAGCTGGCGGCGACCGGGTTCCTGACCACCCGGCAGCCGGTGACGGCACGCGAAGCCGTGAAACGCACGGTCGTCACCTTCGACCCCCGCTGGGACCGCTCCGCGAAGACGCTGGCCGCCGCGCTGCCGGGGAGCGAGCTCCGGGCGGTCAAGGGGCAGGGCCCGATGCTGAAGGTGACCGTCGGGCCGGACTTCCGGGACGTGCGGAAGGTGCGGGCGGAGGATCCGGAGCAGACGGAGTCCGGGGTGGTACGGGGGGACGAGGTGAAGTGCGGCTGAGAGCCGGGGTCAGTCCTCGGAGCCCTCGGCCGCGCGCCGCTCCCGAAGCTCCATAGACCAGGGCCTGTCCGGTTTGGCCGCGGTGTCGGAATCCGTGACGCTGGCCTGGTCTGTCATGACCCCCACCTTATGCCGAGTCGACATGCGCGGACTTTGTGTCAGATTGGCAACAGCCGCGCCCTTATTTTCCGACGAACCTTGTAAGGGACACGGCCATGCCCTGCACACTGGGGCCCATGAACGATTGGCCCGAGGCATGGTCCGACGACAACCGCGGCCGCCGGTACGGACACGGCAGCGCGAGCGCACAGCCCGAGGGCGCGCGCGTGATGCGGCAGGTCCGCCGCGGCCCGGCGGCCACGCCGCCCGGGCAGAGCGCGTACGGCGGCGGGGCCCCGCAGCAGCAGTCGTACGTCAATGGCGGCTACGACGACGCGTACGGCAACGACTACAACACAGGCCAGGTCTACGGCACCCCCGGCGGCGGAGGGCCGGGCGGCCCTGACGACCCGTACGGTCCGCGGCCCCGGCCGAACTGGCGCCGCCGCATCAAGTGGACGGCACTCACGCTGGTGACGCTGCTGATCGTGGTGTCCATCGGCACGTACTTCTGGGCCGACTCCAAGCTCAACCGCGACGTCGACCTGTCGAAGGTGATCGACCGGCCGGAGGCGGGCGCGGGCACGAACTATCTGATCGTCGGCTCCGACAGCCGTGAGGGCTTGTCCGACGAGGAGAAGAAGAAGCTGCGCACCGGGTCCGCCGAGGGCAAGCGCACGGACTCGATGATGATCCTGCACACCGGCGACAACGGCCCGACGCTGATCTCCCTGCCGCGTGACTCGGACGTGGAGATCCCGACCTTCGTCGGTTCCGAGTCCGGCAAGACGTTCCAGGGCACCGGCCGGCACGTGAAGCTGAACGCGGCCTACGCGGAGGACGGTCCCGAACTGCTCGTGCGGGCCGTGGAGTTCAACACGGGCCTGCACATCGACCACTACGTCGAGATCGGCTTCGCGGGCTTCGCGAACATCGTGGACGCGGTGGGCGGCGTGGAGATCGAGATCCCCAAGGGCGGGATGAAGGACACCAAGTCCGGCGCGAACTTCCAGGCGGGCAAGCAGACCCTGAACGGCGAGCAGTCCCTGGCCTTCGTCCGTACCCGGTACGCGCTCGCGAACAGCGACCTGGACCGGACGAAGAACCAGCAGAAGTTCCTCGCGGCCCTGGCCAACCAGACCGCGACGCCGAGCACGGTCCTCAACCCCTTCAAGCTCTACCCGACGATGGGCGCGGGCCTCGACACCCTCGTCGTCGACAAGGACATGAGCCTGTTCGACCTGGCCGACATGTTCTGGGCGATGAAGGGCGTCACCGGAGGCGACGGCAAGTCCATGAACATGCCGATCTCCGGCTCCTCCGGCGGCAACCTCGTCTGGGACAAAGCCAAGGTCAAGACGCTGGTCGGCCAGCTGAAGAACGACGAGAAGGTCACCGTCTCGGGCAACTGACGGGCGGGCACGGCACCAACGTCAAGGGCACCCCTCGGGGTGCCCTTGAGCGCGTTCGGGCGAGCGTCACATCGTGGCGCCGGCCATCGTGCGGCAGGTCTCGGCACAGCGGCGACACGCCTCCGCACACCGCATCATCTGGGGGTCGTCCGGCATGGACATACACGCCTCGGCGCACATGTCGCAGGCCTTGGCGCACATCGCGCACATCTCGGCCGACATCGGCGAGCGGCGCATCATCATGTCCGCGCACATACGGGTCGTCTCGGCGCAGTCCATGAGCGCGCGCATGATCTGCATCTGAGCCTGGCCGCCCATCTGCATACAGGAGCTCATGGTCTCCTCGCACACGCTGTGACACGTCATGCACGCCTCGACGCAGTCCTGCATCTGCTTGCTCATCGCGGTCATGGTGGTGGACTGCTGCTGCATGGTTCCTCCTCGGGGTGGCGGGGCCCGGAGTCGAACCCTCGCCCTACCGTCGTACGCCCCTCAGCGCGCCCCCGCCATGGGACGGACGTAAGAATTCCGCCATGCGTGCCGATTACGGGCATCCCGCCCGTATCGATTACGGCTTCCTGCCCACGCCGCCGAAGTGGGTGACGTCGGCACTCTCACCGTCCGCGGCGTCGGGGCGCCAGCGGGAGCAGGTGACGATGCCGGGTTCCAGGATCTCGACGTCTTCGAAGAACCGGACGAGTTCGGCGCGGCTGCGCAGCGTCATCGGTGCCGTCCCCTGCCCGTTCCAGTAGTCCACCGCCGTGGCCATCGCCTCGCCGTCGACCTCGGTGGTGGGGTGGGAGACGACCAGGTAGCTGCCGGAGGGTACGGCGTCCAGCAGCCGTCGCACGACGGAGACGGCCTCGTCGGTGCGCAGCACGAAGTTCAGGATGCCCAGCATGGTGATCGCGACGGGGCGGCCGAAGTCCAGCGTCTCGGCGGCGTCCCGCAGGATCGCCTCGGGGTCGTGCACATCACCCTCGATGAAGACGGCGGCACCCTCCGGCGTGCTGTTCAGCAGTGCGTGGGCGTGGGCGAAGACGAGCGGGTCGTTGTCCACGCAGACGATCCGGCACGACGGGTCCACGCGCTGGGCGATCTCATGAGTGTTGTCGGTGGTGGGCAGCCCGGTCCCGATGTCCAGGAACTGCCGGATTCCGGCCTCCTCGGCGAGGTACCGCACCGCACGCGTCAGAAACCGCCGGTCCGCGACGGCCGACCGGGGCAACGCCGGCACGAGCGAAAGGATCCGGTCGCCGACCTCGGCGTCCACCGGGTAGTGGCCCATGCCGCCGAGCCAGTAGTTCCAGATCCGCGCCGAGTGCGACACATCGGTACGGAATCGCGAGGAGCCAATCATGCGACCAAGTTAAGGCCGAAAACGCACCCATGGGGGCGCCTCCCGAGGTTTGATGCGATTGGAGATGATCGCGTCATGAACGAGATCGTGAACGAGATCGTCCTGATGTCGGACCCGAGGGTCGCCGCCATACCCGTCGCGGAGTGCGGCGAACCTCTCGTCGACGTCCGCCGCGAAGGCTCGCTGCTGGTGGACACCCGCAAACAGGACCCGTCCGCCGCCTTCGCCCACCTGCGGAAAGGCGTCCTGCAACGCCTCATCGAGGCCCAGTCGCTGCTCCCGCAGGACCTGCGCCTGCTTTTCGTCGAGGGCTACCGGCCGCCCTCCCTCCAGCGGACCTACTTCGAGGACTACGCCGCCGAACTCCGCGCCGCCCACCCCGACTGGCCCGCCGACCGGATCCACTCGGCGGCAAGCCGCTACGTCTCCCCACCCGAGATCGCCCCCCACAGCGCCGGCGCCGCAGTCGACCTGACCCTCGCCGAACTCTCCGGCCGCGAGCTGGACTTGGGCTCCCGCCTGAACGCCAGCCCCGAGGACAGCGAGGGCGCCTGTTACACCGACGCCGCCGACATCAGCGAGGAGGCCAGGGCGAACCGCGAGACGCTGGGTGCCGTGCTCACCGCCGCCGGGCTGGTGAACTACCCGACGGAGTGGTGGCATTGGTCCTTCGGGGACCGGTACTGGGCTTTGGCGAGCGGGGAGGTGGCGGCGCTGTACGGGCCGTACGACGTCACCACGTGAACGCCGGGTTCACCTGCATACACGCCTCGTCGTCCGCCCCGTTGAGTGCCTTCGCCGTGTCCGGGGTGGTGTCGTCGGTCTTCGGCGCCTTGTAGGTCGTACCCTCGCGCCAGTCCGCTCCCACGACGAGTGTGACACCGGAGACGTCGGTCGACTGCTTGACCGAACTCGCCGGAATGCCCAGGGCCTTGGCGACGGCGCGGGCGTCGCCCTCCAGTTCGGCGCTGGGGTAGCGGACCAGTGTCGTGGCCTCGCTCCCGGCGGCCGGGTCGGCGATCGCCTCGTCGAAGCCCTTGCCGACGAGCAGGTTGACCACGTCGCTCGCGCGTCCGTTCTGCGGGGCGAGGGTGTCGGACCCGGTGCCGTTCTGGACCAGGACCGCGATCTCGGAGTCGGGGGCGGCGGGGTCGTCGGCGGCCTTCTCGGCGGCTTTTCCGGGCTTCTTCGTGTCCTTGCCGTCCAGCGCGATGTCCTCGCGCACCAGCCGGAAGAGCTGCTCGGCGTCCTCCGTGGGCTCGACGCGCGCACCGACGTACCGGTTCGGCATGGTGGTCATGGTGATGCGCTTCGGCTCGACCTTCCGCAGCTCGTTGCTGAGGTCGTAGAGCGCCTTGACGGTGCCCAGCCCCGGGTCGACGGTGAGGGCCGCGGTGGCCTGCTCGGCGAGGCGGCGCAGCTTGTTCGGGTTGCTCAGGGTGGCGTTCTCCCGCAGCACGCGGACCATCGAGTTCATGTACATGTGCTGGGCCTTGGCGCGGGCGAGGTCGCTGCCGTCCTCGAAGCCGTAGCGGGTGCGCAGCCACTGCAGGGCCTGCTCGCCCTTCACCGGGTGCGTGCCTTTCTCCAGCTTCAGTCCTGAGCCATGGCCCCGGCTGTCCTTGGAGTAGATGTTGGCGTCCACGCAGACCGGGACGCCGCCTATGGCGTCCGCCATCGACACCACGCCGGCGAAGTCGACCATCACGAAGTGGTCGATGTGGACGCCGGTGAGCTCCTGCCAGGTGGCCACCGTGCAGCCGGGACCGCCGTGGCCCAGGCTCCGGTTGGTCATCACCCGGCCGTCGCTCGCCTCGTACACCTCGCCGTCGTCGGGGTCGGTGCACTTGGGGATCTGGACGAGGGTGTCGCGCGGCATGCTGACGACCGACATGTTGGTGCGGTCGGCGGACAGGTGCACCAGCATCTGCACATCGGCCAGCGGGGTCGCGCCGAAGGTCTCCCGGGCGCCGCCGAGCTTCTGGTTCTCCTCGGTGTCCCGTGCGTCGGAGCCGATGAGCAGGATGTTCAGCGGGGTCTGGCCCGCGGAGTTCGGCGTGGGCTCGGCGACCTTGTTGTCGCCCAGGTTGAGCTCGTCCTGCTTGATGTTGCCGTTCAGGTGGCGGTAGTAGAGGTAACCGGCGCCGGACGCGCCGAGTATGAGGACCGCCAGGGTCATCGCCGACCAGCGAAGAACCCGCCGCCCCTGACCCGGCCGTCGTGAGCCGTGCCGACCGCGGCCCCCCGCGCCGTTCCGCTCGCCGGCCCCCTCGGCAACCGGTACGGCCTCCCGCACACCGTTCTGCGTCAACTCGCCCGTCCTCCCCACCCTTTGCGCCCACACCGGCGTCACACAGAGGCCCGCCGTCTGTCCTGGAGACATACGACGGGCCCCTGAGGTTGCCCCTAAGGCCTCAACTGGCGCACTGGACCTTGTCGGCGGTGGACTTCTCCACGTCCGGCGTCGCTGCCGAGGCGGAGTTGAGCTTGACGCCCGCGCCCTTGAAGTCCTTGCCGAGGATCAAGGTCATCGTCGGCAGACCCTGGGCGTTGTCCACGCTCTGGCCCGGCTTCATCGCCGAACCGGACAGGCCCATGATGTCGGCGAGCCGACGCGCCTGGTCCGCCTGGTCGGGAGCGTACTCCAGAGTCGTTTTCGCCCGCGTTGCCTCCGCGTTGCCCGCGTTCTCCGACTTGGTGACGCCCGCCTCGGTCTGCAGGTAGGCCAGCTCCGCCTGCGCGCTGCCCGCGGCGGCGCCGCCGTTGAGGATCTGCACCCGCACCTCGGAGGCGGCGGCCTTGGTGCCCTTCAGCCGGGCGGCGACCTCGGCCTTCTCCTTCTTCTCCTGCGCCTTGACCTCGGTGAACGAGATGTCGTTCGTGATCATGTCGAAGACCTGGGGCGCCTTCGCCTCGTCGACGACGACCGTCGCCTTGACCACCTCGGCGGGGTTGTCCTTCACCGGGATCGTGGCGAAGGTGATGTTCTTCGTCGGCACCTTCTTCAGCTCCAGGGCGATGTCCTTGAGCGTGTTGACGTTGCCGATCGGCTCGTCCACGGTCAGCGCCTTGGTGGCGGCCTCGGCCAGCTTCAGCAGCTTGGCGGGGTTGGTGAGGGTGTTGCCGGAGGACATCTTGCGCATCAGCGAGCCCAGGAACTGCTGCTGCACCTTGATGCGGTCCAGGTCGCCGCTGTTGCCGAAGCTCTTCCGGGTGCGGAGGAAGGCGAGGGCCCGCTCGCCCTCGACCGTCGACGTGCCGGCGGGCAGCACCAGCTTCGACTGCTTGTCGTTGACGGCGTCCTCCACACAGACCTCGACGCCGTCCACGGCCGCGGTCAGGGTCTTCACCGCGTTGAAGTCGGCCATCATGAAGTGGTTCGGCTGTATACCGGTGGCCGCCTTCACGGTGCGCATGGTGCAGCCCGCGTCCCGGCCGCTCTCGCCGAGGCTCGCGTTGAAGCGGACGCCCTGCGATCCCGGAATCACCGTCTCGGTGCCGTCCTCCTTCGTCGTCGGACAGTCCGGGACGTCGACGATCAGGTCACGCGGGATGCTCAGCGCGGTCGCGTTCGAGCGGTCCTTGGAGACGTGCAGCAGGATCGTGGTGTCGGCGTGCCCGACGTTGCCGGAGTCGCCGTAGCCCTCGTTGCCCTCACCGGTCCGCTTGTCGGTGCCGATGATGAGGATGTTGAAGGCCTCGTCCTTGCTGAAGTTGCTGGCACCCGCGTCGCCGACGTCCGTCGTGGCGACGTTGCCTTCCAGGTGCTTGAGGTAGAGGTATCCGCCACCGGCCAGGGCGACCAGGACGAACGCCATGGTGCCGCCGGTCCACAGCACGGCCTTCTTCGCCTTCGACTTCTGCTGTTTCGCCGGCCGGCGCCCGCGCCGCCCGGGCAGCGGCTCCTCGGGCGGGACCCCGCGGCGCCCCCGCTGCGGCGGGATGTCGCGGCCGGGGGCCTTGGGGGACGTACGGCCTCGGGGAGCACCCGTGCCTGTCTCGGCGGCTGGTCTGCGGGGCCGGGGAACCGCCGACTGCGGAGCGGAAGGGCTCAATCGCAGTTCGTATTCACCGGTGTTCGGATTGAGTACCCACTGGTCTGCGGGATCGATGTCGTCCCCCCGCCCACGGCCTTGCGCGTCCACGGTTGTCCGAAACCTCCGTCAGGGCCACGCGGCGCTCTCCCCCCGGAAAGCGCACGGGTGTTGGTCAACACAGTGCTCGACCCCCAGGACAGATTTCGTGGCCGGGGATCACTGAATCGCTCACACTATCCGCCCAGTTGGGCATCGAGCGGTGCAGTGACAAACTCCACGACCCTACAACCGGTCATTCCACCCCATTTCCCTGAAAGCGAGTTCCCTGTCCTGGTGTGCGAGTCCCCCTGAGCCTTCAGTACGTACGAAGAGCGCGCAGCGTTCGAATCACCAGCGGTAGGGCGCGTACACGTCCATGCACTGCTTGGTGTCCGAGCCGTTGATTTCATCGGAGTTGCCCGGCAGATCCCCGGCCTTGGGCGCGGACTGCTTCGGATACGCGGTGCCCGTGTGCCAGTCGCCGCCGACATCGAGCGTGACACCGGAGACGTCGGTCGACTTCTTCACCGAACTCAGGGGAATTCCCAGTGACTTGGCGACAGCCTGGGCGTCGCCCCGCAACTCGGCGCTCGGGTAGCGCACGACCGTACGGTCCTCGGAGAGCGTCGCCGAGGTGTCCGCCGTGGCCTTGGTGAAGCCCTTGGACACCAGGGCCTGGGCGACCGCGCCGGCGCGACCGGAGACCGGGGCGGCGGTGGCGGACCGCGTGGCGTTCCGCACCAGGACGCCGACCGCGGCCCTGTCCACGGCGGGGGCGGTCGGCTCCTCGCTCGCCGGCTTCCTCTCCTGCGTCTTGGCGCCCTTGTCGTCGAAGGGCACGTCGTCGCGGAGCATCGACCAGATCTTCTCGGCGGCGGCGCCGTCCGGCACCAGGTGGTCGCTGTTCTGGCTGTCCGGGACCGTGGGCAGGGTCGTCATGGTGATGCGGTCGGTGGGCACCGTCCTGAGCTGGGTGCCCAGGTCGTAGAGCTGCTTGACGGTGCCGATCTCCTGGGAGACCGTCAGGGACTTCGTGGCCGCCTCGGCCAGGTCCATCAGCCGGCCGGTGTCGCTGAAGACGTTCTGCTGCTTGAGGGTGCGGAGCATCGAGTTCAGGTACATGTGCTGGGCCCGCGCCCGCAGCGGGTCGCTGCCCCAGGCGTGCCGGGTGCGCAGCCACTGGAGCGCCTGCTCGCCCTCGACCTTCTTGCGGCCGGCCGTCAGCTTCAGACCGGAGCCGCCGGGCATATTCGGCAGCGGACGGTCCCACACGTTCTGCTTCACGCACACCTCGACGCCGCCGATGGCGTCCGCCATGCTCACCACGCCCGCGAAGTCGATGGTCATCCAGTGGTCGATGTAGACCCCGGTGAGGTTCTGCCAGGCGGCCAGCGTGCAGCCGGCTCCGCCGCGGGCCAGCGACTCGTTGATGATCGTGTTGGTGGGCGGAAACGTCTTGCCGGTGTCGGGGTCCTCGCACTCGGGGATGTCGACCCGGGTGTCCCGGGGGATGCTCACGACGGCCGCGCTCTTGCGGTCCGCGGACAGGTGGATGAGCATCTGCACATCGCCGAGCGGCGGGTTGCCGCGGTTGTCCCGGCTGCCGCCCAGCGCCACGTTCTCGTCGGAGTTACGGCTGTCGGAGCCGATCATCAGGATGTTCAGCGGGGTCTGCCCGGCGGCGTTCGGCGCGGACTTGCCGACCTTGGAGTCGCCGCTGGCGCGCTCGCCCTTCACGATGTTGTCGTTCAGGTGCTGGTAGTAGAGGTATCCGGCGCCGGCCGTCCCGAGTATCAGAAACGACAGCGTCGTCGCGGACCATCTCAGCACCCGGCGCCCCCGCTTGGGCCGCCGACGGTGCCCGAGTGGCGCCTCCTCCTTCTCCTCAACGCTGAGCGTCATCCGCTGTCTCCCACCCTCGCGCCAGTGAAACGGGCCTGCTTTGCGTCCTGTGAGACGTGAAGCAGGCCCGTCAGGTCACCTCATTTGGCGCATTCGACCTTGTCGGCCGTGGATTTCTGCACGCCCTCCGGCGTCGACCCCGAGGAGGAGTTGAGTTTCACCCCGGCTCCCTCGAAGTCCTTGCCGAGGGTGAGGGTCATCGTGGGCAGGCCCTGGGCGTTCTCCACGCTCTCGCCCGGCTTCAGCGCGGAACCGGACAGTCCCATGATGTCGGCGAGCCTGCGGGCCTGGTCGGCCTGGTCGGGGGAGTACTCGAGCGTCGTCTTCGCCAGTTCGGCGTCGGCGTTTCCGGCGTTCTCCGACTTCAGTACGCCCGCCTCGTTCTGCAGGTAGGCCAGCTGCGCCTGCGCGCTGCCTGCGGCGGCGCCGCCGTTGAGGATCCGCACCCGCACCTCGGAGGCGTCGGCCTTGGTGCCCTTCAGCCGGGCGGCCACGGCGGCGGCTTCCTTCTTCTTCTGCGCCTTGACCTCTGTGAACGACACATCGTTCTTGATCATGTCGAAGACCTCGGGCGCCGTCGTGTCGTTGACGACGACGGTCGCCTTCACCTTCTCGGCCGGGTTGTCGATCACCGGCACCGTGGTGAAGGTCAGGTTCTTGGTGTTGAGCTTGCCCAGCTCCAGACCGAGGTCCTTCAGCTTGCCGATGCTGTTCAGCTGGGAGTCGACGGTCAGCGCCTTGGTGCCCGCCTCCGCCAGCTTGATCATCTTCGACGGGTTGGTGAGCGTGTCGTTGGACTTCAGCTTGCGCATCAGCGAGCTCAGGAACTGCTGCTGCAGCCCGATCCGGCTCAGGTCACCGCCGAAGCCCACCGAGTGCCGGGTGCGGACGAAGGCGAGCGCCTCCTCGCCCTCGATCGTGTGTGTGCCCTTCGACAACTGCAGCTTCGAGTCCGGGTCGTCGATGTCCTTGGCCAGACACACCTCGACGCCGCCGACCGCGGAGGTCAGCGTCTTCACCGCGTTGAAGTCGGCGACCATGAAGTTGTCGGGCTTTATCCCGGTCAGCTCGGTGACGGTTCGAGCGGTGCAGCTGGGCGTACGGCCGTCCTGGCCGAGGCTGGTGTTGAAGCGGACGCCGTCGGTGGCCGGGATCGTCTTCGTGCTGCCGTCCTCCTGCGTCGTCGGGCAGTCCGGGACGTCGACGATCAGGTCGCGCGGGATGCTCAGCGCGGTCGCGTTCGTCCGGTCCTTGGAGACGTGCAGCAGGATCGTGGTGTCGGCGTGTCCGACGCTGCCGGAGTCGCCGTAGCTCTCGTTGCCCGCCCCGGTGCGCTTGTCGGTGCCGATCAGCAGGATGTTGATCGCCTTGTCCTTGCTGAAGCCGCCGGTGCTCGCGCCGTCGTCGGAGACGGAGGTGATGTTGTCGTTGAGGTGCTCGATGTAGAGATATCCGGCACCCGCGGCGGCCAGCACCACGAACGCCATGGTGCCGCCGGTCCACAGCAGGACCTTCTTCGCCTTCTTCTGCTTCGCCGGCCGCCGCCCGCGCCGACCGGGCAGCGGCTCCTCGGGCGGCGCCCCACGGCGCCTGCGCTGCGGCGGAACAGCGGGGGTCGTCGTACGGCTTCGGGGCTGGCCTGCTCCCGCGCCGGAGGCAGGTCGGCGGGGACGGGGGACCGTCGACTGCGGTGCGGAAGGAGTCAGTCGCAGTTCGTATTCGCCGGTGTTCGGATTGAGTACCCACTGGTCCGCGGGATCGATGTCGTCCCGCCGCCCTCGTCCTTGCGCGTCCACGGTTGTCCGAATCCTCCGTCGGGGCGCGGCGCCTTCTCCCCCATCGGCGCTCGGGTCTCGTACAAGCAGTGCGCCGCCCGGGACTGCAAACCCCAGGTCGAGCGCACCGAAGCGCTCACCCTAACCGCACGGATCGGCGCGGAGCGACGCCGGTGACCCATGCCACGCCCCTACAACTGGGCAATCCGCCCATTTCTTTGAAAGCTGTTGGTCTGCTTTGCGTTCGCTTTATTCACAGGTGTCCTCGTCGGCGGTCGTCCCGCTGAACGTGGGCGCGGGCGAATCGGCCGCGACGGGCTCATCGGGCCGCCGTGCGGCGGACTTTCCGTCGTCCGGCCCGTACAAGGAGTAATCGTCGTCCGTGTTGTCGCGGCCTTTTGCGGTGGAATCCCGCGGAAGTTCCGCGGCGACCGCCACCGGCGCGTCCGTCCGCAGCCGCTCGAACAGTTTCTCCGCTTCGGGCTCCACCAACTGGTCGCGATTGGCGTTGTAGACATACGACTCCCGCGGAACGGTCAGGAATTGCACACGTTCGGTGGGGATGTCGCGTACTCCGCGCGCGAGATCGTACAAACCACGCAGACTGGCCAGTCCCGGGTCGGTGGTGAGCGACGAGGTGGCGGCGTCCAGCACGGGATACAGCTTCACCGGATTCAGCAGGACGTCATTGCTGCGCACCTTGCTCACCAGCGCGCCGAGAAAGCGCTGTTGGCGGTTCATGCGGTCGGTGTCGCTGCCGTCGCCGAGGGACTTGCGGACGCGGACGTATCCGAGGGCCTGCTCGCCGTCGAGCGTCACCCGGCCGGCGGGCAGCCGCAGTTTGGCGTCCTTGTCGCGGATGGGTTCCTTGAGGCAGATCTCCACGCCGTCGACGGCGTCGACCATTTCCTTGAACCCGTTGAAGTCGACGACCATGTGGTGGTTGATCCGAATACCCGTGAGTTTCTCGACGGTTCGGATGGTGCAGGCCGAACCACCGGCCTGGAAGGCGTAGTTGAACATCGCGAACATCGGCTCGGTCCGGCTGCCGTCCCGCCGCAGACAGGCGGGCACGTCGACCATCAGATCGCGGGGGAGCGAGACGGCGGTGGCGCTGCGCCGCCCGGCGGACAGATGCAGCAGGATCGTGGTGTCGGACCGCTCGGTCCCGGAGTCCTGCCCGTACCGCCGGTTCCCTCCCCCGGCCCGGGTGTCGGACCCGATGAGCAGCAGGTTCATCGCGCCCTTCACCAGGGCGGTGGGCCGCTCTTTCTCGTACCGCGCGAGCTCGGCCGCGGCCGCCTGATCCGGCGTGATGTTCGCGTCGAGCTTCACATAGACGGCCCATACGCCCCCGCCGGCGGCCAGCGTCAACACCCCGAGCCCGAGGGCGGTGCCGCGAATCCAGCGCCGTCGGCGCCGCCGTATCAGCCCACTCCCGGTCGGCGACGCCCCCACTGCGGTGTCGCTCACGTCAGTTCCACCCCTCATGGCGTACGAACGCGTACGAACGTGTCGTGCGGCTGCTGTTACGACCATGACCCGGATGGGGGCTGGGGGGTGGGTGATGCTGGGCCGAATGGGGGACAGGGGGCAGGGGGCTGGGGTGAGCGGTTGCGGTGGCGGCTCGCTACCTCGCCGTTGCCGTGACCCGCTCGCTCTCGATCCGCTTGGCCAGCGCTTCCTCGCTCAGCTCGCCCAGGTGGCGGCAGAGCACCACGGAGCCGCCGGTGGCCAGCGGCCCGTACAGCCCGGCGTTGAGCCCCTCCCAGGTGTCGTACGGCAGCCCGGACAGGATCCGCGACGTCGGCCCCGTCAGTCCCAGCCCCGTCGCCTCGTCCCGGGCCCGCTCGACGACCTCGGCCCCGCTGAACTCCCGCCCGGCCACGATCAACGCGGGCTCCTCCGGATCGACCGGCGCGAACGGCACGAACCGGTCGCCCTGCCCCGGCACCTCGACGGCGTAGTCGACGAACCCCTCCGGCGGCTGCGGGAAGCGACCGCCGAGCGGCCGCAGCGCCAGCGCGACCCGCGTTCCGGAACACGCCCGCGCCGCGTCCAGCGTGTCCGGCCCGCTGACGACCACGTCGGCCAGGGCCGGATCGCCGCCGGCGTCCGCGAGCGCGCCCACCGACGAACACGCCAGCAGCCACACCGCCGTCTGCCAGTGCGCGGGCAGCAGCAGGGCGACCCGGTCCCCGGGCTCCACGGACAACTCGCCCTGCAGCAGATTCGCGGTCTTGGCCACCCAATTGGCGAAGGTGGCCACGGACAATTCGACGCGTTCCCCGGTGGCGTCGTCGTAGAAGGTGACCAGGGGGCGTCCGGGATCCGCGGCGAGCGCGGAACGCAGCAGGTCGGCAGGGGTGCGATCGGTGGCGTTCACCCGCGCAAGCGTAATGGCGCACGCGGGTGCCCAGCCAACGCCCGTTCAGGCCGCCACCACCGGTTCGGCCCAGAGCGTCCAACGGTCCGTCAATTCCCCAATGGACAAATATGAATGCATATGTCCAACATCAGGAGCATGCGTGGACTCATTGCTTCCTCGATCGGCGTCACCTGCGCCGCCGCCCTCGCCCTCCCGCTGACCCCGCCCGCAGTCGCGGCGGCAGCGAGACCGGCACCCGGCGCGGAGGCGGCCACGACCGTCGCCCGGGCCACCGAGCCGGGCGTGCCCGGCAGCACCCAGTCCCTGCCCCTCGTCCCCCTCGACGGCGACCGCACCGCCGGCCCCACCGCCGAACAGGGCCTGCCCCGCCGGGACGTACGGCGCTTCTCCCTCGTCGGTGTCGTCTGGGACAACCCGGACACCGAACTCCACGGCCGCGTCCAGGTCCGTACCCGGGACGCCGCCACCGGTACCTGGTCCGGCTGGCAGGACGTCGAGACGCACAACCACGAGCACGCCCCCGACCCGGACACCGACGAGGCCGCCTCGGGCCGCGTCCACGGGGCCACGGCACCGCTGTGGGTGGGGGACTCCGACGGAGTGGAGGTACGGGTCAGCGCGGAGCCGCAGGCGACGGGAGGTGACGGGGCTGACGGTCCGGGCGGGGCGCTGCCTCCGGGCATGCGCCTGGAACTGGTGGATCCGGGAGTGGCTCCAGGAGGTGAGGACGGTGGTGTACGGGAGACCGACCGCCACGCCGACCAGCAACTGACGGACCGGCAACTGACGGACCGGCAACGGGCGAAGCCCTACATCGGCCCACGTCCGCGCATCGTCACGCGCCGCGGCTGGGGCGCGAACGAGAAGCTGCGGGAGAAGAAGGTCCGCTACACGAAGAAGGTGAAGGTGGCCTTCGTGCACCACACCGGGACCGGCAACAAGTACTGGTGCAAGCAGTCCCCCTCCGTCATTCGCGGTATCTACCGCTACCACGTCAAGAGCATGGGCTGGCGCGATGTCGGCTACAACTTCCTCGTCGACAGGTGCGGAAACATCTACGAGGGCCGGGCCGGGGGCGTGACGAAGCCGGTGCTCGGCGCGCACACTCTCGGGTTCAACGCCAACAGCATGGGGATCGCCGTCCTCGGCACCTTCGAGTCCAAGAAGCCGTCCGGGAACGCGGTGAAGGCGATCTCCCGGCTCGCGGCCTGGAAGCTCGGCATGCACGGCGTGAATCCGCGCGGCAAGACATATCTGAAGTCCGGCGGTGGGAATCTCTACCGGAAGGGAAAGAAGGTTCGACTGAATGTGATCTCCGGCCACCGGGACGGCTTCGACACGGCATGCCCGGGACGGCAGCTCTACCGCAAGCTCGGCTCGGCCCGCGCCACGGCGGCCCGCTACCAGGGCCGGTGAACCGCGAGGCCGGGCAGCTGAACCACAGGGCTTCGCCGGACGGCTGAACCAAAGCGCAGGGATGAAACGTCTGTGAACAGGGGACGGAACGCCGCACGGCCGTCGACGGCGTGCCGGACAGGTCTGCATAAACTGGCCCGCCGAACGACAGATCGGCCGGTCCCGGCAGGAAGCAGAGACGACAGGTGACAGAAGCGATCCTCCTGGTCGGCGGCAAGGGCACCCGGCTGCGTCCGCTCACCGTGCACACGCCCAAGCCCATGGTCCGCGCGGCCGGCGTGCCGTTCCTCACGCACCAGCTGGCGAGAGCGAGAGCGGCGGGCGTCGACCACATAGTGCTGGCGACGTCCTACCTGGCCGAGGTCTTCGAGCCGCACTTCGGTGACGGCTCGTCCCTCGGCCTTCATCTGGAGTACGTCACCGAGGAGGAACCGCTCGGCACGGGCGGCGCGATCCGCAACGTGGCGAGCCGCCTGCACTCCGCCCCCGACGACCCGGTCCTGGTCTTCAACGGCGACATCCTGACGGGCCTGGACATCGAGGCGCTGGTGGAGACCCACGGCACGACGGGCGCGGACGTCTCCCTGCACCTCACGAAGGTGACGGACCCGCGGGCGTACGGCCTGGTCCCCACGGACGACACGGGCCGGGTCCTGGCGTTCCTGGAGAAGCCCCAAACGCCGGAGGAGATAGTCACCGACCAGATCAACGCGGGGGCATACGTCTTCCGCCGCTCACTGATCGACACGATCCCGCAGGGCCGCCCGGTATCAGTGGAGCGGGAGACATTCCCCGACCTGCTCTCGGCCGGCGCCCACCTGCAAGGCATGGTGGATTCGACCTACTGGCTGGACCTGGGCACACCCGCGGCGTTCGTACGAGGCTCGGCGGACCTGGTCCTGGGCCGCGCCCCGTCCCCCGCGGTCCCCGGCCGCTGCGGCGACCGCCTGATCCTGCCGACGGCGAGGGTCGCCCCGGACGCGAAACTGACCGGCGGCACGGTGGTCGGAGAGGGCGCGTACGTCGCCGAAGGCGCCCGAGTCTCCGGCACGACCATCCTCCCCGGCGCCGTCATCGAACCCGGCGCCGTCATCACCGACTCCCTCATCGGCACCCGCGCCCGCATAGGCGAACGCTCCATCCTCACCGGCACGGTCATCGGCGACGGCGCCATCATCGGCCCCGACAACGAACTGACCGAGGGCGCCCGGATCTGGTGCGACGCGAGAATCCCGGCGGGCGCGGTGCGCTTCTCCTCGGACCAGTAAAGCCGCGTGTTTGCCGTCCGAATCGGCATCGCTGGACAGTGGCCTGTCGTCACGGCGCCGATGAGGAGGAGGGCGCGGGTGTGTCGGCGTCGAGGGCTGCTGCGCGGAGGGCGGCTGCCACGCGGGTGACGGACTCTGTGGGCGGGTGGGGGAGACGGGCCAGGAGCAGCCGGCGCTGTTCTTGGGGTCCGCCGCGGACGGGGAGGACGCGTACGCCCGGTGGTGCGGCCGGGGCGAGGACGGCGGGCACGGTGGTCAGTCCGAAGCCGGCCGCGACGAGGTGGAGCTTGGCCAGCCAGTCACGTGCGGTGTGGGCGATGTCGGGCCGCTCGTCCAGGCCCGGCCATACGCCCATCAACCGGTCCTCGCCGGAGGTGGAGCCTGCGATCCAGCGCTGTCCGCGCAGGTCGGCCACGTCGACGAAGTCGCCGCGGGCCAGCGGGTGGGCGGCGGGCACCGCGAGGCGAAGGGCCCGTTCGGTGAGGGTCTGCAGGGCGAGCGGGGGCGTCTGGGTGTCCGGCGGCCGGAACGGCGGTGCGGACGCGAGCAGGGCCAGGTCGAGGCTGCCGGCCCGCAGGGCGCGGATCAACGCGGGGGTGCTGCCCTCCCGGCCGACGACGTGCAGGGCGGGGTCCGTGCGGCGGAGCGCGGTCAGGGCTCGGGGGAGCAGGACGGCTCCGGCGCTGGGGAACCATCCCAGGCGGACCGTCGCGGCTTGTCCGGGCAGGCCGGACAGCTCGCGGGCGGTGGCGTCGATTTCGTCGAGCACGGTCGTCGCGTGGCGCATGACGAGGCGGCCGGCCGCGGTGAGTCGTACTCCCTCGCGCCGACGTTCCAGCAGCTCGGTACCTGCCGCCCGTTCGATCGCGGCGATCTGGCGGGATACCGCCGACTGGGTGTAGCCCAGCGAGGCGGCGGCCGCAGTGAAGGTTCCCTGCTCGGTCACGGCGCGGAAGACCCGAAGGGCGGTGAGCGACACGTCCGTGAAGTCCATGACGTTTACGCATACCAGATGTGTCAGAACGTCGTTGGACTCATGGAAGTCGCATTCCTAGCGTGGCGTGCATGAACGCTTCGCGTATCGCCCTCGTCACGGGCGCCAATCAGGGACTCGGCCGCGCTCTCGTCGAAGGACTGGCCGCCCGGATGAACCCCGACGACCTGGTCCTCCTCACGGGCCGCAACCACCAGCGCGTACGGGACGCCGCCCGCGAGGTCACCGAGCTGCCGGGCACGCGGGCCCGCGTGGAGGGGCGGGTCCTGGACGTCTCCGGCGCCGACGCCATCGTCCGCCTCGCCGAGGACCTGAGAGTCCGGTTCGGCGGTGTCGACATCGTCATCTCCAACGCGATCGCCCGCCTGCTGCCCGAAGAGTCACAGGCCGAGCGGGCCGACGAGTTCATCGACGTCTCCAACACCGCCACGCACGCGATCCTGCGCTCCTTCACCCCGGTCCTTCGCCCGGGCGGCCGGCTGCTCGTCGTGGCCAGCAGCCTGGGCACCCTCGGCCACCTCGACGCCCGGCTGCACCACCTGTTCGACGGCGCGAGCCTGAACCAGGTCGAGTACGCCGTCGAGTCGTGGCGTGCCGCCATCCACGACCGGACCGCGCGGGAGGCCGGCTGGCCCCTCTGGTTGAACGTGCCCTCGAAGGTGGCTCAGGTCGCCGCCGTCCGTGCCGTCGCCGCCGAACGCCGCGAGAACGATCTCGCCGACGGCACGCTGATCGCGGCCGTGTGTCCCGGCATGGTCGACACCGCCACCTCGCGCCCCTGGTTCAGCGACTACGGCCATGCGCAGTCACCGGCTCGGGCCGCCGAAGCCCTGCTCGACCTGGTCTTCGCCGACCACGTCGACCCCGCCCTCTACGGCGAACTCGTCCGCTTCGGCAAAGCCCTGGACTGGTACGGCGGCACACCCCCGGTGGAACAGGACCGGATGCTCACCCCCTGACACGCCGTCGCACACGCCTCACAGCACACCGCCGGGAGTTCACTCATGGGTTCCATCACCACCCCCTTCGGTTTCTCCAGCACGGCTGCCGAGGTGGCGCAAGGCGTCGATCTCACCGGCCGTCGTGCGGTGGTCACCGGCGCGTCCTCCGGCATCGGGGCCGAGACGGCCCGGGCCCTGGCCGCCACGGGAGCGGCAGTCACCCTCGCTGTCCGGGACAGGGCGGCGGGCGAACACGTCGCCAAGGACATCACCGCGTCGACCGGCAATCACGAGGTGCATGTCGCACACCTCGACCTGGCCGATTCCGCGTCCGTCACCGCTTTCACCGCCTCATGGCGGGGCCCGCTGCACGTCCTGGTGAACAACGCGGGCGTCATGGCCTGCCCCGAGCAGTACACCGAACAGGGATGGGAGTGGCAGTTCGCCACCAACCACCTGGGCCACTTCGCCCTCACCACCGGACTGCACGACGCGCTGGCCGCCGACGGCAACGCGCGCGTCGTCATGGTGAGTTCCACCGGCCATCAGCGGTCACCCGTCGTCTGGGACGACATCAACTTCGCCTTCCGCCCCTACGACCCGTGGCTCGCCTACGGCCAGTCGAAGACCGCCAATGTCCTCTTCGTGGTCGAGGCCACCCGCCGTTGGGCCGCGGACCACATCACCGCCAATGCCCTCATGCCCGGCGCCATTTACACCAACCTGCAACGGCACACCGGTGGCCGTGGCAGCGGAAGGGTCCCCGCCCACCTGATCAAAACCGTCGAACAGGGCGCGGCGACCTCCGTCCTCCTCGCCACATCGCCTCTCCTCGAAGGCGTCGGTGGCCGCTACTTCGTCGACTGCAACGAGACCGAGGTCGTTGAGCGCCGCTCCGGCACCCTGCATGGCGTCGCCCGGTACGCCGTCGACCCGGACAACGCCCGACGTCTGTGGACCCTGTCGCAGGAACTGCTCGCCCACGCCCGCTGAGAGCAGAGTCCCGGCACGCTGCCTCAGCGCTGCGGCTGGGTGCGGAGTCCGTCGAGGATGAGCGCGAGCATGCGGGGAGCCCGGTCTTCGGGTGCGGACGCGGCACGCCAGAGGGCGCCGGTGAGCTGGAGGAAGTCGCCGGGGTCGGCGTCCATGCGGATGCTTCCGTCCCTCTTGCCGGCGTCGAGGAACTCCGTGATCGCGGCGACAACCGGCCCGTAGCTCTGCTCGCTGATCGCCTGGTGCGCGCTCGGGCTGAGCGCGTCGCCGAGGCCGTGTTTCCTGCGCATCGCTTCGACGAGGTCGGTCGTCCAGTGGCGGAGCGCTTCGAGTGGGGGCAGCTGGGCCAGCAGGTCAGGCACGGCCCCGAGGATGCGCGCCACCTCGTCCTGGTAGACGGCCAGGGCCAGCGCCTCACGGGTGGGGAAATTGCGGTACAGGGTGCCCGCGCCGACACCGGCGCGCTGGGCGACCTGGTTCATCGACGCGCCGCCGTCCTCGGCGAACGCCTCGCGGGCGGCCGCGAGGATGCGAGCCCTGTTCTCACGGGCGTCAGAGCGGACCACGGGACCTCACCTTGCTAAGTGGAGAACTCTCCACTACGTTATTCGGAGAGCTCTCCACTTAGTTTAGAGGGGCATCATGCAGTACATCAAGCTCGGCATTTCTGGCATGGACGTGTCACCGATGGCGATCGGTGCGATGACCTACGGCGAGCCCGACCGCGGGCACCCCGTCTGGTCGAAGGGCGAGGAGGAGGCACGCCCGCTGATCAAGCACGCGCTGGAGGTGGGGATCAACTTCTTCGACACCGCGAACATGTACTCCAACGGGTCCAGCGAGGAGATCCTCGGCCGCGCGCTCAAGGACTTCGCCGACCGCGACGCCGTGGTGATCGCCACCAAGCTGCGCCATCCGATGCGGCTGGGGCCGAACGGACGGGGACTGTCGCGCAAGGCGATCATGACCGAGGTCGACCACTCCCTGCGCCGCCTCGGTACGGACTACATCGACCTCTACCAGATCCACCGCAACGACCACTCCACCCCGTGGGAGGAGACACTCGAGGCACTGAGCGACCTCGTGAAGGCAGGCAAGGTCCGCTACCTCGGCGCCTCGTCCATGCACGCGTGGGAGTTCGCCAAGGCTCTGCACCTGCAGAAGCGATACGGCTGGGCGCGGTTCGTGTCGATGCAGGACCACTACAACCTCCTCGCCCGTGAGGAGGAGCGCGAGATGATCCCGCTGTGCCTGGACGAGGGCGTCGGCACGATCATCTGGTCGCCGCTGGCCCGCGGCCGCCTCGCCCGCCCATGGGACGACGCCCGCTCGACGGCGCGCTCCGAGACGGACGGAGCGTACGCGGACCTGCTCTACTCGCCCGAGCAGGAGGCGTCCAACCACGCGATCATCGCCGCGGTCGGTCAGGTGGCCCATGCTCACGGCGTCAGCCGCGCACAGGTCGCGCTCGCCTGGCTGCGCCGCCAGCCGGTCGTCACCGCGCCGCTGGTCGGCGCCGGTTCGATCCAGCAGATCGACGAGGCCGTGGCCTCCCTCGACATCGACCTCACCGACGACGAGGTGCGCGCCCTGGAGGCCCCGTACACGCCGCGGCACGACTGGCAGGGCGTCTCGGACGAGGCCGAGATGGAAGCCATCCGCAAGCGCGTCCCCGGCATGGCTCTCGCATGAACCCCATCGTCCGCTCCGGCGCGGCTGCCCGCGCCGGAGCCCTCCTCATCCTGCTCGGCCCGCTCGTCTCCTGGCTCGCCGAGTTCATCACCGCCGCCGCATGGCAGGACCCGCCGTACTCGCCCTTCCACAACTGGGTCAGCCACCTCGGCCTGACCGGCCCACCACAGACCGCGTTCGGACAGGTCGCCAACTCCCCCCTCGGCGCCGTCATGGACACCGGTTGGGTGATCTACGGCATCCTTCTGATCGTCGGTGCGTTCCTCGTGTTCGACCCGCGCAAGGGCACCCGCCCGATCCTCATCGTGAGCCTCGCCGTCCTCGCCGGCGTCGGGGTCTCGCTCGTCGGCATCTTCCAGGGCTCCAACGCCAACGTCGACAACGGCCTGATCGCCTTCCACACCCTCGGCGCGCAGGGAGTCATGCTCGCCGGCAACCTCATGGCGATCGTCGTCGGAACCGGCGGAGCCCGCATCGGCCTCGGCAGGAGCCGGTCGATCGCGAGCATCACCCTCGGCACCGTCGGACTGATCGCGTTCCCCCTCTTCATGGCCGACGTGTTCACCGGCTGGATGTGGAACATCGGCATGTTCGAGCGCGCCGTGATCTACCCGATCATGATCAGCCACGCCCTCCTCGGAAGCAGCCTGGCCACGGCCCAGCGACGTCATACGACGCGCCCGCCGACACCGCTCAAAGCACACCTGCGGGCGCGGGTGCGCTTCTCTTCGGACCAGTAACGCTCAACTTTTCGGCGCCGGTCGGCAGCATCCAGCCCGTCCGGCGTTTGAGGACGAGGCCGTTCAGGCCGAAGCGGGGGTCTGGGGGCGGCAGCCCCCAGGGATGGGACTGGTAGGGGCGGCGGGGGCGGAAACGGCACGGCGGTCACCTCGACGCAGGGCGCGTCACAACCGCCCGATGTCAGTCTTCGGCATCCGCGGAGCCCTCCGCGCCGGCGTCCGCCCGCTCAACAGAATCAACCGAGCCGCCCGATGCCGCTGCCCCGCATACGGCTCCAACAACTCCAGCATCACGGAGTCATCCGCATCCCGGTCCCCCGCCAGCGCCCACCCCACGATCCCCGGCAGATGCAGATCCCCCACCGTCACCGCATCCGCCGCCCCATGACTGCGCTGCACGGTCTCCGCCGACGTCCACGGCCCCACCCCCGGCACGACCTCCAACCGAGCCTGCGCAGCCTCCGCCGACATCCCCACCGCCTCCTCCAGCCGCGCAGCCACCCGCACGGCCCGAAGAACCGTCGACGCCCGCTTGTTGTCGACCCCGGCCCGATGCCACTCCCACGACGGAATCAACGCCCACGTCCGCGCCGCCGGCATCACCCACATCCGCCCCCCGACCGGCCCCGGCGCCGGCTCCCCGTACTTCCGCACCAGAATCCGCCACGCCCGATACGCCTCCCCGGTCGTGACCTTCTGCTCCAGAATCGACGGAATCAACGACTCCAGCACCAGCCCGGTCCGCGTCAGCCGCAACCCTGGCCGCCGATGCCGAGCCACCGCCACCAGCCGATGCCGCGGCTCGAAGACGGACGGATCGTCGGCACCCCCGACCAACTCGGGCAACCGCTCCAGCAGCCACTCGGCCCCCGGCCCCCACGCCTGACCGCACACCTCACCGCCCCGCACCGCGACCCGCAACGTCCCCGGCCCCAGGGGCGTAAGACTGGCCCGCCACACGGACCCGTCCGCCGCCACCCGAAACGTCGGATCCCCCGCCCCCCGCCGCAACGGACCGAGCACCAGCCCAAGATCGACCGGCCCCTCCGGCACATACGTCCGCACCCGCCCCGGCGCCACAGCCTGCCGCGGCACGCCGACATGCCCATCCCGTACGGTCGTACGAGTAGGTCGGGGAGCGAAACGTCCTGCCACGAATGAGGTCCTAGAGGTGAGGGAGAAAGCTCTACGAGACTAGGCGGTACATAGCCAACGACGTGCGGACAACGCCCCAAGGGGCGCGGGGAACTGCGCGACCAGCCACGACGACGCCGCAGTCGCCCGCGAATCTCCACCCCCCCGATCCGTAGGCACCCGGCCTCAGCGGAGCGTCACGTCACCGAACCTCGATGAACGCCCCCGCATCCCGCTCCCCCCGAGCCCGCGGCTCCTCCGCCGGATGACCGACCGCCACCGCGCCCATCGGATCCCAGTGCTCCGGCAGCCCGAGCACCTCCCGCACGACATCCCGGCAGAACATCGTCGACGACACCCACGCCGACCCCAGCCGCTCCCCGGCCAGCGCGACCAGGAAGTTCTGCACGCCGGCCCCGGCCGCGACCACGAACATCTCCCGCTCGGCGCCGTCCCGCCGTACGTCCCCGTACGTGTGCGACCCGTCCATCACCAGGCACGGCACCACGAGGTACGGCGCGTTCCGCAGCACGTCCCCCCGCCGCACCCGCTTGGCGATGGACTCCTCGCTCTTCCCGTCCCGCCGCAGGTCGGCGATCCACGCGTCCCGCATGGCATCCAGCAACCCGGTCCGGGACTCCGCCGACTCCAGCAGTACGAACCGCCAGGGCGTGGTGTGATGCGGCGCCGGCGCGGTCACCGCCGCGGCGACCGCCCGCCGCACCGCCCCGGCGTCCACCGGCTCGTCCGTGAAGGCCCGTACCGTACGCCGCTGAGTCACCGCCTCCCGCACCGCCTCGGACGTGCCCAGCCGGAACATGTCGTCGCGCGCGCCGCGCACCATGGCCCGCGCCCCCTCCCCGTCGTCCGCGGCCACCACGTGCGCCAGCCCGCGCAGGACGGCGACGGGCAGCCCGGCGGCCTTGCCCTTGACCAGGTCTCCGGCGGCGGCCAGTTCGTCCGCCGTCGCCACGACGGTCGCGCTGAGCGGATTGCCGTGCGCGTCCGTTCCCCCACGCAGATCGTCCAGCACACGCACCCCGGCCGCACCGATGGCGACGTCCGTGAGCCCCGTACGCCAGGGCCGCCCGAAGGTGTCGGTGACGACGACTCCGACGGTGACGCCGAGGGCGTCCCGCAGCCCGTCGCGGATCGCGCGCGCGGACGCGTCCGGGTCCTCGGGCAGCAACAGCACTGTCCCGGAAGGGGTGTTGGAGGCGTCGACCCCGGCGGCGGCCATCACGAGCCCCTGCCGGTTCTCGACGATCCGCAAGGGGCCGCGCCGCGCCACGATCCGTACGGTCTCGGCGTCGATGGCGGCCTCGCGGTCGTCCGCCGCCACCACCCGTCCCTCCGCCTTGGACACGATCTTCGAGGTGACGAGCAGGACGTCCCCGTCGGCCAGCCCGGGTTCGGCGGCGGCGATCAGCTTGGCGAGATCGTCGCCCGCGGCCACCTCGGGAAGGCCGGGAACGGCCCAGACCCGGTAGCCGTCGTCAGGTGCCGTGCTCATGCCGCTTGAACCTCCGCCGCCATGGCCAGTGCCTCCCGGGCCATCTGCGTGGCCGCGTCGAGGTCGGTCATCATCAGCGGTACGGCCCGGCAGCGGATGCCCGCCGCCTCGACGCGCTCGACGGACGCCGCGTCGACGGTGTCGACCAGCCAGCCGTCCAGCAGCCCCGAGCCGTAGTGCTCGGCGACCGCCGCGGCCGTCGACTCGACGCCGACCGCCGCGAGCACCTTGTCGGCCATGCCCCGCACGGGCGCGTCCCCGACGATGGGGGACAGGCCCACGACCGGCACCCCGGCGTCGGCGATGGCCTCGCGGATGCCGGGCACGGCGAGGATCGTGCCGACCGACACGACCGGGTTGGACGGCGGGAAGAGGATGACGTCCGCCTCGGCGATCGCCTCCAGGACCCCCGGCGCCGGCTTCGACTGCTCCGCGCCCACCGGCACGACCGCCTCGGCCGGCACCGACGCCCGCAGCCGTACCCAGTACTCCTGGAAGTGGATGGCCTTGCGCTCGCCGTCGACCTCTACGGCCACATGCGTCTCCACGCGGTCGTCGGTCATCGGGATCAGCCGGACTCCCGGCTTCCAGCGGTCGCACAGCGCCTCGGTCACCGCGCTCAGCGGATACCCGGCGCCGAGCATCTGCGTCCGCACGATGTGCGTGGCGAAGTCCCGGTCACCGAGCCCGAACCACTCGGGCCCGACGCCGTACGCCGCGAGCTCCTCCTTGAGATGGAAGGTCTCGTCGGCCCGGCCCCAGCCCTGCTTCTCGTTGATGCCGCCGCCGAGCGTGTACATCACCGTGTCGAGGTCCGGGCAGACCTTCAGGCCGAAGAGGTGGATGTCGTCCCCGGTGTTGCCGATGACCGTGATGTCCGCGTCCGGCACGGCCTGCATCAGACCGCGCAGGAACCGGGCACCGCCGATGCCGCCTGCCAGAACCACAATGCGCATGGGAATCAGTGTTGCAGGCGGGTACGACAACCGGGCAGGCGGTTACGAGACCGGAGCGGCCGCTGTGCACTGGGCGCTGTGCATCGGCATGTCGGTGAGGCCCGGGAAATAGACGTGCAGGCTGACCGCGGGCTCCAGCGCGTCGTTGACCACCTCGTGGACGTACCCCGGCGCGAACACCCTCTGCGTACCCGCCTGCAACGCGCGCGTGCCGCGTTCCGTGTGCTCGGTCAGCGTGCCGTCGAGGACGGTCAGCACTCCGGAAGACAGGCCGTGGTCGTGCCGCCCGCTGCCCTGGCCGGGCACCCAGGACAGCAGCCACACCTCGTATCCGGGGCCGGTGCGCAGCCGGTGGTACCAACGGGACGTGGCGTCGTACTGGACCAGGTGCTGCCACTGGGAGCGGTCGGCGGCGATGGAGCGGGCCAGGCCGACGAAGTCGGCGACGGTGGCCGGGTGCTCACTCGGCGCCCGCAGCAGGTGCGGGACTTCAAGGATGTCGCCGGCGATCTGGAGGTCGCTGTCGCTGTTCATGGGTGGGGTGGTTCCTCGTCGCAAGAGAAGCAAGAGAAGCAAGAGAAGCAAGAAGAAGGAGATGAAGGTGTGGAAGCCGGTCCGATGGACTCAGTGGCAGCCGGAGCGCGTGCGGCTCAACAGCAGGAACAGCGACAACAGCGACAGCGGGCGCGGGCAGCACCGAGGGACCCGGTGGTGCGGGTCGAGGTGAGTGCCAAGTGCGCGAGCATGCCCACAAGGACAGCGGTTGACACCTCGCACTGTCAACTCGGCGCCCGGTATCTGGGACGGGTTTCACCTCATCCGGTTCATCCCCGTGACGAAAGGTTTGTGCATGGGGCGGCCGGGACACATGGCGCACAACCGGGCGCACAAACCTCGATGCGATCCCGTGATCGGACTGTGATCCGGATCGATTCGAGTGTGTGTCGGAACGGGATCGATGTTCCGGGCGTCCTTCTCCGTACAGGCTCTGCGCGGGGGTGGAGGCCCTCCGGGGCCTCATCTGCTTGTCAAGGTTTAGGACGATTTGAACACTTTCCGCTAGGCCTTGGTTCCGCAGAGTGAATAAGGGGCTCAATAGCAGATCTCGGCTTGACTCGCCCGGAGCAGCACACTTGTAATTTCACTCGTGTCGTTCAGCCGAAATCGGTAACGGCTACATCACGGGGACGCGAAAGACTGACGAGGGGCGCACATGACCGAGCTGGTGCAGCAACTGCTGGTCGACGACGCGGACGAGGAACTCGGCTGGCAGGAGCGCGCGCTGTGCGCCCAGACCGACCCCGAGTCCTTCTTCCCCGAGAAGGGCGGCTCCACCCGCGAGGCCAAGAAGGTCTGTCTCGCCTGCGAGGTCCGCTCCGAGTGCCTCGAGTACGCCCTCGCCAACGACGAGCGGTTCGGCATCTGGGGGGGGCTGTCCGAGCGTGAACGACGTCGGCTGAAGAAGGCCGCCGTCTGACCGGACGATAGGCATCCCTTTCGTACATATGTGACGAACGGCCCGTTGCAGGTGGGTTATCCACAGGCGGCGGGCCGACGTCATGCCCAGCCGATAGTGTGGTCGCTCGTCCGAGACGTCCCGCTGCCCCCTGTGGGCACAGGTGTCCACCGCAGTCCATCGAACCGGGGCCCGTACCTCGATGTCCGTGCACAGTCATACGGCAGCCCACCAAGACGCCGCTGCCGCGCCTGAGTTTCCGCGTCATGTAGTGACAGCGGTGCTCGTCTCCCATGACGGCGCCCGCTGGCTGCCCGACGCGCTCGCCGGGCTGCTCGGCCAGGAGCGCCCCGTTCAGTACGCCATGGCGGCCGACACCGGCAGCGCGGACCAATCCGCCCAACTGCTCACCGACGCCCTCGGCGCCGACCGTGTGCTGCACCTCGCCCGTCGCACCGGCTTCGGCCAGGCCGTCGAGGAGGCGGGCCGCACCGCCCCACTCCTCACCCCGGACGAGCTGCCCTATCTGAAGCGCCCGAGCGGCTGGGACCCCGTCACCCGTACCTGGCGCGATGACGCGTACGACCTGCCCGAACTCCCTTACGGGGAGCCGGTGCAATGGCTGTGGCTGCTCCACGACGACTGCGCCCCGGAGCCGGACGCCCTGGCCCAGCTGCTGCGCGTCGTGGAGAGCGAGCACGAACTCGGCCGCGACGACATCGCCGTCGTGGGCCCCAAGCTCCGCGGTTGGTACGACCGCCGCCAGCTGCTCGAGGTCGGCGTCACCATCGCCAACTCCGGCCGCCGCTGGACCGGCCTGGACCGCCGCGAACAGGACCAGGGCCAGCACGACCACGTCCGGTCCGTGCTGTCCGTGTCCACCGCCGGCATGCTCGTGCGGCGCGATGTCTTCGAGCAGCTCGGCGGGTTCGACCGCCGGCTGCCCCTGATGCGCGACGACGTCGACCTGTGCTGGCGTGCCCAGGCCGCCGGCCACCGCGTCCTCATCGCCCCCGAGGCGGTCGTACGACACGCCGAGGCGGCCTCCCGTGAGCGCCGCACCGTCGACTGTGTGGGCCGTACGTCGGCCTCCCCGCACAAGGTCGACAAGGCCGGCGCCGTCTACACGCTGCTGGTCAACACGCGGACGGCCGTGCTGCCCTGGGTCCTGGTGCGGCTGGTGCTCGGCACCCTGCTGCGGACCGTCGCCTACCTCGTGGGCAAGGTCCCCGGGCAGGCCCTCGACGAGATCCGGGGTCTGCTGTCGGTGCTGCTGCGGCCCGAGCGGATCATCGCCGGACGGCGCAGGCGCGGCCGCCCGCAGATCGAGAAGGACGAGCTGCGAGCGCTGTTCCCGCCGCCCGGCGCGACCGTGCGGGCCACCGTAGAGCAGGCCGCGGGCAGCCTCTTCCGCGACTCCGACCCCGAGACCGCCGCCGGTGCCGGGCGGCACGGGGGCGCGGTCGAGTCCGGGCCCGGCGGGGACGACGCGGACTTCCTGGAGATAGAGCAGTTCGCGCGCCTGAAGCGCATCGCCCGCAACCCTGGCCCGATGCTCTTCCTGGTGCTGCTGCTCGTCTCGCTCATCGCCTGCCGCCAACTGCTCGGCGGCGGCGCGCTCGCGGGCGGCGCGCTGCTGCCCGCCCCGGCCGAAGCGAGCGAGCTGTGGTCGCGGTACCTGGACTCCTGGCATGGAGTGGCCGCCGGCGGCACCTCGTCCGCACCGCCGTATCTCGCGTTCGTCGCCCTGCTGGCCTCCGCGCTGTTCGGCTCCACCGGGCTCGCGGTCACGGTTCTGCTGGTCTGCTCGGTGCCGCTGGCCGGTCTCGCCGCGTACTTCGCCTCCCGCCCGCTCGTCGAGTCGCGGCTGCTGCGCGCGTGGGCGGCCGTCGTCTACGCCTTCCTGCCCGCCGCCACCGGCGCGCTCGCCGGCGGCCGCATCGGCACGGCCGTCCTCGCGATCCTGCTGCCGCTCCTCGCGCGCGCGGGCATCTCGGCCAGCGGCCTGGGGAACGCCTCGGGGGCGCGCGGCAGTTGGCGCGCCACTTGGGCGTACGCCCTGCTGTTGACCGTCACCACCGCGTTCACGCCGATCGTGTGGCCCATCGCGCTGATCCTCGGCATCGGCGTGCTGGCTGTGCGCCGCGCCGACATCACCGCCCACGGCCTGCGCTTCCTGGCCCAGCTCGGCACGCCCCTGCTGGTGCTCGCGCCCTGGTCGCTGACCCTGTTCCCGTCCGGCTTCTTCGAGGAAGCCGGTCTGGAGTACGGAGCCTCGGCCGCGTCCGCCACCGACCTGCTCGGCGCCAGCCCCGGCGGGCCGGGCACGGTGAACGGGCTGATGCTCATCGGCATCGTGCTGGCCGCGCTGGCCGCCCTGTTGCGCTCCCACCGTCAGTTCGGAGTCTGGACGGCCTGGGCAGTGGCTCTGGTGGGCCTCGTCTTCGCTGTCCTGTCCAACAGCTCCACCTGGGCCGGCCCCGCGACTCTCGTCTACGGCATCGCCCTCCTCGCCGCCGCCGCGCTCGGTGCCGACGGGGCACGCGCGCGTGTCGCCGAGCAGAGCTTCGGCTGGCGTCAGCCGGTGGCCGCCCTGATCGCCTTCGCCTCGGCCGCGGGCCCGCTGCTCGTCGCCGCGGGCTGGATGATCAGCGGCGCCGACGGACCGTTGGAGCGGCGCGACCCGGTGCAGGTGCCCGCGTTCGTCGCCGAGGAGAGCAACACCCGCGACCAGGCCCGCACCCTCGTCCTCGACAGCGACTCCGCGGCCCGCGTCGGCTACATGCTCGTCCGCGGTTCCGGGGCACGGATGGGTGACGGCGAACTGGCCGCGGCGGACGGCGAGAACGCGACGCTCGACAAGGTCGTCGCCAACCTCGTCGCCGGGTCCGGCGCCGATCAGTCCGACCAGCTCGGCAAGTTCGCCGTGCGCTACGTCCTCGTCCACAAGGGCGCCCCGCGCGAGGTGACCCGCGTGCTGGATGCCACGCCCGGGCTGTCGCGGCTGAGCCAGCAGGACGGCGGGGCGCTGTGGCGGGTCGATCAGCAGGTCTCGCGGGCGGCGATAGTCGCCGAGTCGGGCTCCGGGGGCGCGCAGTCCGTCGCCGCCGGGCCCGTGGAGATCCACACCACGATTCCGGCAGGCGCCGAGGGAAGGATCCTGCGGCTCGCCGACACCGCCGACGTGGGCTGGACGGCCACCCTGGACGGCAAGCCGCTGACGCGCAAGACGGTCGACGGATGGGCCCAGGGCTTCGAACTCCCCGCCTCCGGCGGGCAGCTGGACGTCACCTTCGACGCGCCGCTCACCCACACCGCCTGGCTGTGGGCCCAGGGCTCCCTCGCCGTCGTCCTCGTCGTCATGGCCCTGCCCGGCCGCCGCCGGGACGTCGACGACGACCTCCCGGAGGAGGTGGCGGTCGTCCCGGCCGAGGCCGTACCGGGCGAGGGCCGCCGCGCCCGCCGCCTGCGCGCCCAGGCGGAGGCCGAAGAGACGGACCATGCCGAGGAGTTCCCGCCTCCGCCGCAGGAGCCCCCGGCAGTGATTCCACAGCAGCAGCCGTACGGCGAGTGGGACTCGACCTACGCGGGCGCCGAGTACGGCGGCTATGACGGCGAGCAGTACCAGGGCGCCACCCAGCAGCAGTACCAGGACGGGGCGTACGGCCAGCAGTACCCGGCGGACCCGTACCAGGGCGGGCAGTACGACCCTTACGCGTACGGCGGTTCGGGCCAGCCGGGGTCCTACGACCAGCAGGCGTACGAGCAGAGCGCGTACGAGCAGAGCGCGTACGAGCAGACCGCGTACGAGCAGGGCCAGGACGGGACCTATCACCAGGGCTACGACGCGACGTACGACCCGGCACAGCCGTACCCGGACGGCAGTGAGCGCCCCGACGGGAGTCAGCAGTGAACCGCACCACCCTGTCCTTGATCGCCGGCACCACCGCCCTTGCCGCCGTCACCGGATTCGCCGCGCTGACCGCGCCGGAGGCGACCGGCACGGACACCGCGAAGGCGGCGGCCGAACTGCCCGTGGAGCGCACGAGCCTGCTGTGCCCGGCGCCGAGCACATCGGATCTCGCCGAGACCTCGTACTCGTCCTTCACGCCCGTCACGAAGGGCGCGGACGGCGACGGTTCGGCCGAGCTGCAGGCCGCGGGGGAGGAGCAGGCCGGGGGCGAGGCGAAGGGCGAGAAGGCCGACAAGCCCGTGCTGGAGCCGAAGGAACCCGGGACGCCGGTCACCGGGGAGGTCTCCGGCGCCGACGCGCCCGCGCTGGTGGGCACGGCCGAGGGGAAGTTCGCGCCCGGGTGGACCGTGCAGCAGACCACGGAGGTCGACGCGGGCACGGGACGGGGGCTGCAGGGAGTCAACTGTTCCGCGCCGGACACGGACTTCTGGTTCCCCGGAGCCAGCACCGCGGCGGACCGTACCGACTATGTGCATCTGACGAACCCCGACGACTCCGCCGCGGTCGTCGACCTCGAGCTGTACGGCAAGGACGGCGCGCTGGAGTCGACGGCGGGGGAGGGCATCACGGTTCAGCCGCACTCCAGTGAGCCGGTGCTGCTGTCGACGCTCACCGCGGACAAGCAGACCAATGTGACCGTGCGTGTGAACGTACGCAGCGGGCGGGTGGGCGCGGCGGTGCAGGCGCTGGACGAGAAGCTCGGCGGTGACTGGCTGTCCGCGACCACCGATCCGGCGAGCAGCCTGGTCCTGCCCGGCATCCCGAAGGACGCCACCGAGGTGCGGCTGATCGCCTTCACGCCCGGTGACGCGGACGCCGATCTCAAGGTGCGGCTGGCTTCTCCGTCCGGGTCGATCACACCGGCCGGGAACGAGACGCTGCACGTGAAGGCGGGCATGACCACGGCGGTCGACCTGGGCGACGTCACACGCGGGGAGGCGGGCTCCCTGGTTCTGACGCCGACCGATCAGTCCGTGCCGGTCGTGGCCGCCGTGCGGGTCGTACGGGGCAAGGGCGCCAAGCAGGAGACGGCGTTCATCCCGGCGACGAGCCCGGTCGGCACGCGCGCGACGGTGGCCGACAACACGGAGAAGGACTCCACGCTGGCCCTGACCGCGCCCACCGGCACCGCGAAGGTCAAGGTCACCGCGTCCGCGGGCAGTGACGGGGGCACGGCGGTGTCGAAGACGTACACGATCAAGTCCGGCACGACACAGAACGTCGAGGCGCCGGTGCCGACCGGTGCGAAGGGGGCGTACGCCCTGACCGTGGAGACGGTGTCAGGAGCGCCGGTGTACGCGTCCCGGACCCTGGCGAGGACGGCGAACGGCCTGCCCGCCTTCACAGTCCAGACCCTGCCCGACGACCGGGGCATGGTGTCGGTGCCGGAGGCGGACGAGGACCTGGCGGTGCTGCAGAAGTAGGGGCCCGAGTCCTCAGCAGTGGCCCGGGTCCTCGCTCCGGTTCAGTCCTCGCCGTACCGCGGGTCGACCGTCTCCGGGGTCAGCCCGAGCAGCTCGGCGACCTGTTCGACGACGATCTCGTGGACCAGCGCGGCCCGCTCGTCGCGCCCCTTCGTGCGGATCTCCACCGGTCGCCGGTAGATGATCACCCGCGCGTGCCGCCCGTCGCGCGCGGGGATCGTGCCGCCCAGCGGGACCGCCTCATCGTTCCAGGCCCGCCCGGGGCCGTCGAGGCGCGGCACCTCGAGCACCAGGAAATCGATGTCGGCGAGCTGCGGCCACCGTCGTTCGAGACGCTCCACGGAGTCCTGCACCAGGTCGGCGAACGCCTCGGCACGGCTCGCCGCCAGCGGCACCTGCGGCGGCGCGATCGGGCCGCGCATGCCCCGGCCGTGACGATCACGACGGCGGGGGCCGGAGCCGGCGGCGGGGGGCGGTACGGGGTTGTCCATCACTGGTGAAGCGTAGTCCCCGCCCGAGCCGGGTGCTCCGCGCCCACGCGGCGCCCGGCCACCCCGCACGGCATGCCGGAAGTTGACCATTCCAGCCAAGGTTGGGCTCGATTCCGTATCTCTCCGAGACCGGCGATCTCAAGGCAATTGATGGGGTTTGTGTCGAGTGGTGACCGGAGGTGGAATCCCGCCGTTGATCAGAAAGCGGTATCTATGCAGGTCAGAAGGGTGTGTTCAGAGGGGCGTGTGGGGCGTTTCACAACACGACACGGTGGAGTGACCTGGTGGAGAGTCGTCGCGGCCCGCTCAAGAGTGCGGTACCGTCCAACGTCGTGAGCCCTGTACGTCGCTGTTCGCGAACCGCTTGCGGCCGACCCGCCGTTGCGACGCTGACGTACGTCTACGCCGACTCGACCGCGGTCCTCGGCCCGCTCGCCACCTACGCCGAACCCCACTGTTACGACCTGTGCGCCGAGCACTCCGAGCGCCTCACCGCACCCCGCGGCTGGGAGGTCGTACGACTCCTGGACGGCTCGGCCCCGGCGCGGCCCAGCGGCGACGATCTGGAAGCGCTTGCCAACGCCGTGCGCGAGGCGGCCCGGCCGCAGGAGCGTGCCGCGCAGGCTGGCGGCGGCGGTCGCGGGGCCGACCCGATGGAGGTCGCCCGGCGGGGGCATCTGCGGGTGCTGCGTTCTCCCGACAGCTGACGGTTCTCCGACAGCTGACGCCGACCGGATTCGGCCGCATTCTCTGTGCGTGTCCCGTGGACGTTCCCTGTGCCTGTTCCGTGGATGTTCCCTGTGCGTTTCGCTGAGTGACGCACGCCCATTGACGCGAAGTTGTTGCGGACACGACCATTCCGGAAGCCCGTGAGAAATCGCTTTCGCATAGCGGAATCCGGGAGGCGCCCGTGTATGTCCAGGAACTGGAACCCGTCGCCGACTCGCTCGGTCTGTCCGCCCTCGTGGCGGCCCTGCCCCTTGTGATCGTCCTCGTCCTGCTCGGCGGCGTCCGGATGAAGGCGCATCTGGCCGGCCTCACGGGCCTCGTGGCGGCCGCGCTGGTCGCCTGGCTCGCGTACGGCATGCCGCTGGACCAGACGGTCTCCAGCGCGGCCCAGGGAGCCGTCTTCGGGCTCTTCCCCATCCTCTGGATCGTTGTCAACGCCCTGTGGGTATACCGGATGACCGTCCGCACCCGCCATTTCGACATCCTGCGGCGGTCGTTCGGGCGGCTCTCCGACGATCCGCGCATCCAGGCGCTGGTCGTGGCCTTCTGCTTCGGTGCCCTGCTGGAGGCGCTCGCCGGGTTCGGCGCGCCCGTCGCCATCTGCTCGGTCATGCTCGTCGCGCTCGGCTTCGAGCCGGTGCGCGCGGCCGTCGTCGCGCTGGTCGCCAACACCGCACCCGTGGCCTTCGGCGCGATGGGCACACCGGTCGTGACACTCGCTCAAGTCACCGGTCTGCCGCTGGACTCGGTGGCTTCCGTGGTGGGGCGTCAGACGCCGCTGCTGGCGCTCGTCGTGCCGCTCGTGCTGGTGTTCCTGGTGGACGGACGGCGCGGGCTTCGGGAGACCTGGGTGCCCGCCCTGGTGTGCGGAATCGCCTTCGCAGTCGGCCAGTTCGTCGCCTCCAACTACGTCTCCGCACAACTCGCCGACATCGGCGCCGCCTTGCTCGGCGCGGGAGCCCTGGTCGCCGTACCGCACGCGCGCGTGCCCGCCGCCGAGTCCGTACGCACCTCCGTGCTGACCGGGGTGCGCAGCGAGGACTTGGACGTGGAGGATCCGCGGCCCGAAGTCGTCCGTGCCTACGCCCCCTACGCGCTGATCGTCGCCATCTTCTCCGTCGCCCAGATCCCGGCGGTCAAGGACTGGCTGGCCGAGGCGACACAGACGTACGACTGGCCCTTCCTGAACGTCGCGGGACCGGACGGCGAGCCGGTCGGCGGCAACGTCTTCACCTGGCCGATCGTCTCCACCGGCGGGACACTCGTGCTGCTGGCCGGTGTGTGCAGCGCGGTCGTTCTCGGGGTGCACGCGCGCGTGGCGGTCAAGGAGTGGGCGGCCACTGTGCACGAACTGCGGTTCGCGATCCTGACCGTGACGTCCGTGCTGGCGCTCGCCTACGTCATGAACCTCTCCGGACAGGCTGCCACCATCGGGCACTTCGTGGCGGCCGCCGGCGCGGGGCTGGCCTTCCTGTCCCCGGTCCTCGGCTGGTTCGGCGTGGCCGTCTCCGGCTCGGACACCTCGGCCAACGCGCTCTTCGGGGCGCTGCAGGTGACCGCCGCCCGCGAGTCCGGCCTGTCGCCCGAACTCCTGGCCGCCGCCAACAGTTCGGGCGGTGTCCTCGGCAAGATGATCTCGCCGCAGAACCTCACCATCGCCTGCGCGGCCGTCGGACTCGCGGGCCGCGAAGGGGACATACTGCGCAAGGTGCTGCCCTGGAGTGTGGGGCTGCTGATGGTGATGTGCCTGATCGTGGTCGGTCAGAGTTCACCGGTGCTGGACTGGATGCTCCCCTGACCTCAGGTTACGGCTGGGAGTCCACCTGGCCTCCGCACAGCGCATTGTCAGCGGGTACGGGTAGCTTGTGGTGACCGATAGGACTTTCAGGAGGGTTGGCCGTGTCTGCTGATCTGTCGCAGCTCGTGAAGGCGTACGACGTACGCGGGGTGGTCCCGGACCAATGGGACGAATCGCTGGCCGAGCTGTTCGGGGCCGCCTTCGTCCAGGTGACCGGGGCGAGCGCGATCGTGACCGGGCACGACATGCGGCCCTCGTCGCCGGGGCTGTCGCACGCCTTCGCGCGCGGGGCGGCGGCGCGCGGTGCCGACGTGACCGAGATCGGCCTGTGCTCGACCGACCAGCTGTACTACGCGTCCGGCGCGTTCGACCTGCCGGGCGCCATGTTCACGGCCTCGCACAACCCGGCCCAGTACAACGGCATCAAGATGTGCCGGGCGGGCGCGGCCCCCGTCGGCCAGGACACCGGCCTCGGCGAGATCCGCGCGCTGGTCGAGGGCTGGATGGACTCCGGCGCCGGCCCGGAACCGACGGCCACGACGGGGACGATCACGCAGCGGGACACGTTGGAGGACTACGCGGCTCACCTCCGCTCCCTTGTCGACCTGACCTCCATCCGCCCGCTGAAGGTCGTCGTCGACGCGGGCAACGGCATGGGCGGCCACACCGTGCCCACGGTCTTCGCCGGCTTGCCCCTGACCCTGGTGCCGATGTACTTCGAGCTGGACGGCACATTCCCCAACCACGAGGCGAACCCGCTGGACCCGGCGAACATCGTCGACCTCCAGAAGCGCGTCCGTGACGAGTCCGCCGACCTCGGCATCGCCTTCGACGGCGACGCCGACCGCTGCTTCGTCGTCGACGAGCACGGCGACCCGGTCTCCCCCTCCGCCATCACCGCCCTCGTCGCCTCCCGCGAGCTGGCCAAGCACGGCGGCAAGGGCACGATCATCCACAACCTGATCACCTCCTGGTCGGTCCCGGAGGTCGTCAAGGAGAACGGCGGCACGCCCGTCCGCACCCGCGTGGGCCACTCCTTCATCAAGGCCGAAATGGCCAAGTCCGGCGCGATCTTCGGCGGCGAGCACTCCGCGCACTACTACTTCGCCGACTTCTGGAACGCCGACACGGGCATGCTCGCCGCCCTCCACGTCCTGGCCGCCCTTGGCGGCCAGGACGGCACCCTCTCCGCCCTCGTCGCCCAATACGACCGCTACGTCGGCTCCGGCGAGATCAACTCCACCGTCGACGACCAAACCGCCCGCCTCGCCGCGATCCGCTCCGCCTACGAGGACCGCGAAGGCGTAACCCTCGACCACCTCGACGGCCTCACGATCACCGCCGCCGACTGGTGGTTCAACGTCCGCCCCTCCAACACGGAACCACTCCTCCGCCTGAACGCAGAGGCCCGCGACGAGGCAACGATGACGAAGGTCCGGGACGAGGTGTTGGAGATCATCAGGGGCTGACCCTGACGCCGGGGGACGGCTCTCGGTACGGGTCGACGCCATCTGGAGCCGCTCGCTTCTCGGACGCTGGTCGGCACAACTCAGCCCTTCGGCGTAGGTCGGCGTAGGAGGACCAGACTGTGTCAGCGACACCCAGTCCGCCCCGCGCGCGAGGACGAGACGGTCTCAGCCACACCCACTCCCGTCGGCGCACGACGAGACCGTCACAGCCACCCCCAGCCCGTCCGACGTTTCAGGACGAGGCCGCAGGCCGACGGGTTCCAGGGGCGCAGCCCCGCCGGGGTCTAGGGGCGGAGCCCCGGTGGGGTCCAACGGCGCACCTCTGCGGGGTTCCAGGGGCGCAGCCCCGCCGGGGTCCAGGGGCGGAGCCCCGGTGGGGCCCAGGGGGACGAAGCCCGGCCGGGGTCCAGGGGCGGAGCCCCGGTGGGGTGCGGGGGCGCAGCCCCGGTGGGGTCCAGGGGGGCGAAGCCGGGCCGGGGTCCAGGGGCGGAGCCCCGGTGGGGTGCAGGGGCGGAGCCCCGCGGGGGGTTGAGGGGGCGGAGCCTCCTGGCGGGGTCGAAGGGGCGGAGCCCCTTCAGGATGGGACGGGTAGGGGCGGCGGGGGCGAAACCCGCCAACGGTCACACCAACGCCGCTCACCCCGAACCCCCACCCCGTCCAACCCCCACCCCGTCCAACCCTCACACCCACCCCCTCCAGCGGTACCCTGACCAGGCACATCCACCCACACAGCCGTAGCCCCCGCCCCCGAAGGGACCCCCCATGCCGCTCGAATCCGGCCTCCTGGAGATCCTCGCCTGCCCGGCCTGCCACGCCCCCCTCAAGGAGCAGGACACGGAGCTGATCTGCACAGGCCAGGACTGCGGCCTGGCATACCCCGTCCGCGACGGCATCCCCGTCCTCCTCGTCGACGAGGCTCGCCACCCCGCGTAACCACCCGGCGATCGGAGTCTGCCGCCCATGCTCGACGAATCGCTGCTCGACGCCCCCGAGGCCCTCTCGGAGGCCGACCAACGCGGCCTGCTCCGCGGCGCCGCAGAGGCCGGCGCCCGAGTCCGCACCGCGGCCCGGCACGCCGCCGAATCCGGCGTCCACGACCTCAAACCGGACGGCCGCCCCCGCGCCGTCCTCATCGCGGGCCCCGGCGCCGCCGCCATCTGCGTAGCCGACCTCCTCGGCACCCTCGCAGGCGCAGGCAGCCCGGTGACCCGCCTCGCCCCCTCCGGCGTCGCCCCCGCCGCAGGCGCCCTGCGCTGGGAACTCCCCGGCTGGGCCGGCTCGGTGGACCTCCTGCTCATCGCCACCCCGGACGGCACCGAACCCGGCCTCTCCCTCCTCGCCGACCAGGCCTACCGCCGCGGCTGCACGGTCGCCGCCGTAGCCCCGCCCAGCACCCCGCTCGCCGAGGCGGTGGACGGCGCCCACGGCCTCTTCGTACCGCTCGCGACCGCCCCGTACGAGCAGGACGAATCCCTCGCCGCCGCGTCCGCGCCCGGCGTCCTGTGGGCGCTGCTGACCCCGCTGCTCGCCCTCCTCGACCGCACCGGCCTGCTCACCGCTCCGCCGGACGCCATCGAGAAGGTCGCCGACCGACTCGATCACATCGCCGAACGCTGCGGGCCGGCCATCGCGACGTACAGCAACCCCGCCAAGACCCTCGCGGCCGAACTCGCCGACGCCCTCCCGCTGGTCTGGACCGAGGGCACCTCTGCAGGACCGGCCGGCCGCAGGTTCGCCGCGGCCCTCGCCGAACTCTCCGGCACACCGGCCGTCGTCGCCGAACTCCCCGAGGCACTCGCCGCGCACAGCGCCCTGCTCGCAGGCCCGCTCGCCGCCAGCGCCGACCCCGACGACTTCTTCCGCGACCGCGTCGAGGAGCCACCCGCGATGCACGCGCGCGTGGTGCTGCTCCGCGACCGCCCGATCGAGGGCCTCACCGCCGCGCCCGCAGCCCGTGACCTGGCCCTCAGCCACGACACGCCGATCAGCGAACTGGAGCCGGAACCCGGTGGCGAACTGGAGACCCTCGCCGAACTGATCGCCATCACCGATTTCGCCGCCGTTTACCTGGCGCTCGCTTCGAGGGCCTGATCTGACCCAGGACCCCCTGACCGCCGTACACGCGACAAGACGAAAGCCGCACGCACGGCGAACCAGAGTCGAACGCATCGAACGCATCGAACGCATTGAGCACATCGAGCGCATTGAACGCGTCGAACGCAGAGAGAGCAGACAGAGAGCCGAATGGACCGCCTCGACAACACCATCCGCCCCTACGCCTGGGGTTCCACCACCGCGATCCCGCAGCTGCTCGGCGTCGAGCCGACCGGTGAACCGCAGGCGGAGATGTGGATGGGAGCCCACCCGGGCGCACCCTCGCGCACCGACCGCGGCACGCTCGTCGAGGTCATCGCCGACAACCCGGAACGCGAACTCGGCGCCGCGGCCGTGGCCAAGTTCGGCCCCGGCCTGCCCTTCCTGCTCAAGATCCTCGCCGCCGGCGCCCCCCTCTCCCTCCAGGTGCACCCCAACCTGGAGCAGGCGAAGGAGGGTTACGAGGACGAGGAGCGCCGGGGCATCCCCGTGGACGCCCCGCACCGCAACTACAAGGACGCCAACCACAAGCCCGAACTCATCTGCGCGCTCACCGAGTTCGACGGCCTGTGCGGCTTCCGCGACCCGGCCCAGGCCGCCGACCTGCTCGCCGGCCTCGGCGTCGACTCCCTCAAGCCGTACGTCGACCTGCTGCGCGCCCACCCCGAGGAAGCGGCGCTGCGCGAGGTCCTGACGGCCGTTCTGAGCGCCGACCGCGAGGAGATGGCCCACACCGTCACCGCGGCCGCCGCGGCCTGCGCCCGCCTCGGCGGCGAGTACGCCCCCTACGCGGACATCGCCCACCACTACCCGGGCGACCCCGGCGTCATCGCCGCGATGCTCCTCAACCACGTCCGCCTGCAGCCCGGCGAGGCCCTCTACCTCGGCGCCGGCATCCCGCACGCCTACCTCAACGGCCTCGGCGTCGAGATCATGGCCAACTCCGACAACGTTCTGCGCTGCGGCCTGACCCCCAAGCACGTCGACGTCCCCGAACTCCTGCGCATCGTCCGCTTCGAGCCCAGCGACCCCGGCGTGCTGCGCCCGGAGGCGTCCCCGGACGGCGAGGAGGTCTACGAGACCCCGATCGACGAGTTCCGGCTCTCCCGGTACGTCCTCCCCGAGGGCGGCGCCGCCCACGACCTCACCCGCGAGACCCCGCAGATCCTCCTCTGCACGGCCGGTTCCGTACGGGCCGGCGAGCACGAACTGAACCCCGGTCGGTCGGTCTTCGTCCCGGCCGGCGAAAAAGCCGAAGTATCCGGTTCTGGAACGCTCTTCCGGGCCACCGTCATCGCCTGAACGTCAAGGAGTTGCGGGCTCGCGCACCGTTGTCGGAGCGGGCTGCAACAATGGCCCACTGGCAAAGACCGGGCAAAGGGTCTGGACGGCGTACGTACGAAGGGACAACGCGAATACATGAGCGCGTCAGGCGGCACCAAGGCGATCGTGGCGGCACTCGTCGCCAACCTCGCGATCGCGGTAGCGAAATTCGTGGCGTTCCTCTTCAGCGGCTCGTCGTCGATGCTCGCCGAGTCGGTGCACTCCCTCGCCGACTCCGGTAACCAGGGCCTGCTCCTCGTCGGCGGCAAGAGGGCCCAGCGCGAGGCGACCCCCCAGCACCCCTTCGGGTACGGCCGCGAGCGTTACATCTACGCCTTCCTCGTCTCGATCATCCTGTTCTCGGTCGGCGGCATGTTCGCCCTCTACGAGGGCTACGAGAAGATCAAGCACCCGCACGAGATCGAGCACTGGTACTGGCCGATCGGCGTCCTCGTGTTCGCGATCATCGCCGAGACCTTCTCCTTCCGGACGGCCATCAAGGAGTCCAACCTCCTGCGCGGGAAGAAGTCCTGGTCGGAGTTCGTCCGTCACGCCAAGGCGCCCGAGCTGCCCGTCGTCCTCCTCGAGGACCTCGGCGCACTGGTCGGTCTGATCCTCGCCCTCGGCGGCGTCAGCCTGGCGCTGGCCACCGGCGACGGCGTCTGGGACGGCATCGGCACGCTCTGCATCGGCGTGCTCCTCATCCTGATCGCCATCGTGCTGGCCGTCGAGACCAAGTCGCTGCTGCTCGGCGAGGCCGCCGGCCTCGAAGACGTCCAGAAGATCGAGGCCGCGATCGTCGACGGCGACACCGTCACCCGCATCATCCACATGCGCACGCTCCACCTCGGCCCCGAGGAGCTGCTCGTCGCCGCCAAGATCGCCGTCCAGCACGACGACACGGCCACCGAGATCGCCTCCGCCATCGACGCCGCCGAGTCCCGCATCCGCGACGCCGTCCCGATCGCCCGCGTGATCTACCTCGAGCCCGACATCTACAGCGAGACCGAGGCCGCAAAGGGCGCCGACCGCGAGGCAACGCCGGGAGGCCCGGCACCCGACCCCGCCGAGCACTGATACGACGCCGTACGACCGCGTTATCAGCGCGACGATGTGCTGAAGACCGTGTGCTACGACGATGTGCTCACGACGATGATGTGCTTACGACGATGGGGCCCGCCGAGCGTTCCGGCGGGCCCCATCGGCTGCTGTGTCGGCTACCGGCTACTGGATCTCGCTCAGTACGCCGAGCACCGCCGCGTCGTCCGGCGCCGCCATGAGCCGCTCCCGGAACCCGGTGTCCATCAACTTCCGCGACAACAGCGCCAGTATCCGCAGATGCTCGTCACCCGCGGCGGCTTCCGGTACGGCGATCATGAACACCAGCCTCGCCTTCGTACCGTCCATCGAGCCCCATTCGACACCCTCGGCGGACCGCGCGAACCCGACGACCGGCGCGGTCACCGCGTCCGTCTTGGCATGCGGTATCGCGATCTCCTCACCGAGCCCCGTGGTGCCCTGCGCCTCACGCCGCAACGCCGTCGCCACCAACTCGTCGACGTCCGCCACCTTGCCCGTCCGCGCCAGCAGGCCCGCCATCTCGCGGATCGCCGCCTCCTTGTCGGAGGCCTCGAGCCGAACCTTCACGGTCTGCGCGGTGAGGTGACCGGAGAGGGCTTCGGGGGTGGCTGATTCGGCGGTGGAGCTCGGGCTCGCGGTGTCCATGGCAGAGTCCGGCTCCGCAGATTCCGACGGTACGGCTCCGGCGGCGCCCTTCGTCGCTACGGCGCCCTGCGCTCCTACGGCGCCCTGCGCTCCTACGGTGCCCTGCGCTCCTACGGCGCTCGTGGCGGCCCGCGCTCCCACGCCCGCCCCGACCAGCGAGGGCTCGGGCCCGCTCAGGCCCACACCGCCGACCGGCGTGCCCCGCCTCCGCTCGGTGATGTCGACGAGGGCGACCGTCGTCAGCGCGGTGACGACAGAGCCGATCGCAACGGCCACGAAGAACATCGGCACGCCGCTCACCGCGCCCAGCACGGCCACGATGGGCCCACCGTGCGGCACCGCGTCCTCGACGCCGGCGAGCCCGGCGATCGCACCGGCGACGGCGCCGCCGAGCATATTGGCCGGGATGACCTGCGCCGGCCGCGCCGCCGCGAACGGGATCGCGCCCTCGGAGATGCCGAAACAGCCCATGAACAGCGAGGCCAGACCCGTCTCCCGTTCCTGCTCGGTGTAGAGGCGCTTACGGATCAGCGTGGCGAGGCCCTGCCCCAGCGGCATGACCGGGATCGCGGCGGCACACATGCCCATGACCGTCTGATTGCCGGTCGCGATGAGCCCGGCGCCGAACAGGAACGCCGTCTTGTTGACCGGCCCACCCATGTCGAACGCGATCATGAGACCGAGAATCGCCCCGAGCAGAATCGCGCTCGTGCCCGTCATCCCGCTGAGCCAGCTGGTCAGATGCTCGAAGACCCAGGAGATCGGCTTGCCGATGACGTAGATGAAGAACAGCCCGAGCGCCGAGGTCGCCACGATCGGGATCACGATGATCGGCATGATCGGCTGCACGAACTTCGGGACCTTGACCTTCTTGATCCACAGGACCAGATACCCGGCCAGGAACCCCGTCACGATCGCCCCGATGAACCCGGCGCCCGCCTTCGAGTCGTACAACTCACCGGTGTTCGCGATCCAGCCACCGATCATGCCCGGCACCAGCGCGGGCCGGTCGCCTATCGCATAGGCGATATAGCCGGACAGGATCGGCACCATCAGCGTGAAGCCGATGACGCCGATGTTGTTCACGTCCATCCAGAAGGAGTCCTCCGGGATGACCAGGCCGTCCGGCGTGGTGTTCCCGCCGATCGCGAGCGAGACCGCGATCAGCAGCCCGCCGACGACCACGAACGGAATCATGTAACTGACCCCGTTCATCAGCGCCTTGTACGTAATGCCGCGTTCCTTGCCGCCGGTGGCGCGGGCGGCCGTGGGGGAGCCACCCTCCATGTGTACGGGCGCCGACCGCACCCGCTCGATCAGCTGCTCGGGGTGGCGAATGCCCTCCGCGACCCCGACGGTCAGGATCCGCTTGCCTGCGAATCGGCTCAGGTCCACATCCTTGTCCGCGGCGATGATGATGCCGTCAGCGGATGTGACATCGTTGTCATCCAGGACGTTTTCGGCCCCGATGGATCCCTGCGTCTCCACCTTCATGTCGATGCCTCGGCTCGCGGCGGCCTGCGCGAGCTTCTCCGCTGCCATGTACGTATGGGCGATGCCGGTCGGGCACGCGGTCACCGCGAGCAACTTCAACCTCTTGCGCTCGCCACCGCCGTTGCCCGTGGGGGGAGGGCCGGCCGGACTGGTCACGTCGATCTCCTAACGCCTTTGTCACGCGAGAACGCCGTCCCGGACGTCCCGCAGGATCGATCAGATGTCCCGATCTCCTCGCATCCTGCAACACCTCTCTCCCAGCTCAAAGAGGCAAGAGTCCCTGAAAGTCCTGGTCTGTCGACGCCTGTCCATCCGATTGCGGGTGTCCTGTTATCGCTGTCACAACCGCCCGCCGCTCGACAGGCCAGGCAGCGGGTGGGCCCTCCCCGGGGCCGTGATCGGCCTGATCTATTCGGAGGTGGACTGGGGACGGCCCGCTCTGCCGGTGTAGCTTGGGACGGAGCCAGACGTCGCTGCTGATGGCGGTCGGGCGGTCCCACCGCGGACCGACCGAGGGAGAGAGGGCCTCCGACGGACTGCGCTGCGTGTACGCGGGCATACCTGTGTCCTCTTCGGGCACCCCTGTGTCCGCCGCCGCGCAGATCAGCCGTATCCACCTCGCCCCAACCTCCGAGGAGCAGCTCGTATGACGACTGTCGAAAACCGACAGGACTTCAAGGTCGCCGACCTCTCCCTGGCCGAGTTCGGCCGCAAGGAGATCACCCTCGCCGAGCACGAGATGCCCGGCCTGATGGCGATCCGCAGGGAGTTCGCCGCCACTCAGCCGCTGGCCGGCGCCCGAATCATGGGCTCGCTGCACATGACCGTGCAGACCGCGGTCCTGATCGAGACCCTGGTCGCCCTGGGCGCCGAGGTCCGCTGGGTGTCCTGCAACATCTTCTCCACCCAGGACCACGCGGCCGCCGCCGTCGCCGTCGGCCCGAACGGCACGCCCGACAACCCCCAGGGCATCCCGGTCTTCGCCTGGAAGGGCGAGACCCTGGAGGAGTACTGGTGGTGCACGGAGCAGGCGCTGACCTGGCCGAACACCCCCACCGGCGGCCCGAACATGATCCTGGACGACGGTGGCGACGCCACCCTCCTCGTCCACAAGGGCGTCGAGTACGAGAAGGCCGGCAAGGTCCCGTCGGTCGACACCGCCGAGAACGACGAGCACCGCGTCATCCTCGAGCTCCTGCACCGCACCATCTCGGACGGCTCGCAGAAGTGGACCCAGCTCGCCTCGGAGATCCGCGGCGTGACCGAGGAGACCACGACCGGCGTCCACCGCCTGTACGAGATGCACCGCGACGGCACCCTCCTGTTCCCGGCGATCAACGTCAACGACGCCGTCACCAAGTCGAAGTTCGACAACAAGTACGGCTGCCGCCACTCCCTGATCGACGGCATCAACCGCGCCACCGACGTCCTCATCGGCGGCAAGACCGCCGTGGTCTTCGGCTACGGCGACGTGGGCAAGGGCTGCGCGGAGTCCCTGCGCGGCCAGGGCGCCCGCGTGATCATCACCGAGATCGACCCGATCTGCGCGCTGCAGGCGGCGATGGACGGCTACCAGGTCACGACCCTCGACGAGGTCGTCGAGACGGCCGACATCTTCATCACCACGACCGGCAACAAGGACATCATCATGGCCTCGGACATGGCCAAGATGAAGCACCAGGCGATCGTGGGCAACATCGGCCACTTCGACAACGAGATCGACATGGCCGGCCTCGCCAAGATCCCCGGCATCGTCAAGGACGAGGTCAAGCCGCAGGTTCACACCTGGACGTTCCCCGACGGCAAGGTGCTCATCGTCCTCTCCGAGGGCCGCCTGCTGAACCTGGGCAACGCCACCGGACACCCGTCGTTCGTGATGTCCAACTCCTTCGCGGACCAGACCCTGGCCCAGATCGAGCTGTTCACCAAGCCCGACGCGTACCCGACCGACGTGTACGTGCTGCCCAAGCACCTCGACGAGAAGGTCGCCCGCCTCCACCTGGAAGCGCTCGGCGTCAAGCTGACCACGCTGCGCCCCGAGCAGGCCGCGTACATCGGCGTCGAGGTCGAGGGGCCGTACAAGCCGGACCACTACCGCTACTGAGCCCTCGGCTGCCGCTGTTGAGCCGTCGGCTGCTGTTGGGAGCCGTCGGCTCAGGCACTGAGTACCGCTGAGTACCGACCGCAGCCTGTGAGAGCGCGCCGGTGCGCTGACGCGCTCTCACCAGCAGGTCCTCCGAGGCAGGCCCCCGCACCCCCGTGCCGGGGGCCTGCCCCGTTGGCCGTTGCGGCCGGACCAGCCCGTCAAGACCCAGGACCCCCATGCCCCGCGGCCGTTATTCGCTCCACGATCCGCACGATCACACCCCCCTCGCAGACGAGCACTTCCACTGCGCCCCCGGCCCCTCCGGCTGGCGCTATGTCTCCCAACGGACCACCCCCGCGGGTGACCACAGCGGCTCCGTCGACCTCACCCTCGACGAACTCGGCCGCCCCATCCGCCTCGAACTCCACGCCGCGGGCTGGCAGGTCCGCGGCGCCGCGCTCGACGGCGTCACCTGGGTCCGTACGGACCCCACTGGGGCTCATGCCACGGAAGGCAACGTCCGCGCCCACGCCTTCACCGGCACTTCTCCCGCATTCCTCATCGCCACGACTCGTCTCCTGCGCCTCACCCCTTCCAGCTCAGCAACCCGCGTACGCCTCGTCGCCTTCACCGACCCCGTCCTCGCCCCGCGCACCGTGGACCAGTCCTGGGCCTTGCTGAAAAGAGAAGCACACGCCACTGACAACGGCCCTCTGACCGTGGACGAATACCAGGTCACAGCCCTGGACACGGGCGAACAGCACGCCGTGCACATCGCCGGCGACGTCGTGCTCGCCGCACCGGGCATGGAGTTGGAGGACCTTGACTCGCCGCCATCCGCGTTCGACTGAGCGCCGCGTTCACGCTGGGCGGTCGAGGGGCCAGGCTAGGCAGGCGGTACGAACCCAGTGGCGGGACGGTCGGCGGGCGACACCTCGGCAGCCTCGCGCCGGCCACTGACCGGAGCCTCGGGCTGAGGAGCAGGGACCGCGGACGGAACCGGCGGAGGCACAAACGCCCCCGGCACACCGGCCGCAGGCCCGCCACCGGCAGCGGGAGCACCCACAGCCTGACCGCCCACCACCGAACCGCCCGCGAAGGCGCGCCTCGCATCCCGTGCCTGGCGTTCCTGCACCACCGCCGCCAAATACGCGGCCGGCGGAACGCCCTGCGGCGCCGGGCTCCCCGTACGGGCCGCGAGGTCGGTGGCGAGCCGTTCCGCCATGGCCCAGCCGACCTGCGGATCCAGCTGCTGCATCCGCGTCAGATACTGGCGGATGGCAAGCCACAAACCATCCGGTACCGCCGACAGATCCAGCTCGGCGAACCGCCCAGCCAGCCAGGGCGGCGGCGGAGGAACGAAGGCCGTACGGGCCACAGGCACCCGTTCCCTCACGACCAGAGTCCCTGCGAACACGTCCCCGAGCCGCCGCCCGCGCGCCGACACGAGAGAGGCGATGCAGGCGATCACGCCGAATGTCATCAGAATCTCGATCACGCCGATTCCACCCCGTACCAGCGCATGCCGGAACCGGATCGGCCCGCCGTCGTCCCGCACCACACGCAGCCCGCACGCCATCTTGCCGAGCGACCGCCCATGGCTCAGCGTCTCGACCGCGATCGGTCCGCCCACCAGCACCAGTACGAATGTCGCGATCGACAGGGCGACCTGCGCCGCCTCGTCCAATGAGGCCGTGGAGACCACCAGACCGATGGTCACGACCAGGTAGACGATCATGGCCACCACCAGATCGAGCAGGACGGCCAGCGCCCTGCTGGGCAGCCTCGCGGGGCGCAACTCCAGCGCCACCGCCTCACCCGTCACAAGCTCACTCACGCCGCTGTCCTTCCCCTGACCTGCCCTGAGAACGGCCAGTCTGCCAAGCTGAGGGCGCATCGCGTCGCAGTACGACAAGCTGACACCACGACGAGCCGCCGACGAACAGCCCAGGAGCAGGCAAACCGATGGACCTCGACGTCTTCGTCACCGCCCACCGAGCCGAATGGGACCGCCTCGACGCCCTGCTCCGGCGCCAGCGCAGCCTCACCGGTGCCGAGGCCGACGAACTCGTTGCCCTCTACCAGCGCACCGCCACCCATCTCTCCCTGATCCAGTCCAGCGCCCCCGACCCGCAATTGACCGGTCGGCTCAGTCAACTCGTGGCACGCGCGCGTAGCGCCGTGACGGGAACCCGACGCGCCTCCTGGCGCGACGTCACCCGCTTCCTCACGCACGGATTCCCCGCCGCGGTCTACAAGTCGCGCCACTGGTGGATACCCACCGCGCTTCTGTCGACCCTTGTCGCGGCACTGCTGGGCTGGTGGATAGGCACTCACCCAGAAGTGCAGTCCTCCATAGCGGCCCCCGATGAGCTGCGCGAGCTCACCCGCCCCGGAGGCCAGTACGAGGCCTACTACTCGAGCCACCCCGCGGCCTCCTTCGCCGCCCAAGTGTGGACGAACAACGCCTGGGCGGCCGCCCTGTGCCTGATCCTCGGGGTCTTCCTGGGCCTCCCGGTCCTGTGGATCCTCTTCCAGAACATGCTCAACCTCGGCGTCGGCTTCGGCCTGATGTCCTCAGCCGGCCGGCTCGACACGTTCCTCGGTCTCGTCCTGCCGCACGGTCTGCTCGAGCTGACCGCGGTCTTCGTAGCCGCCGGCACCGGCCTGCGCCTCGGCTGGACCGTCATCGACCCCGGCCCACGCAGCCGACGCACGGCCCTCGCGGAAGAGGGCCGAGCCGCCGTGGGCATGGCCATCGGCCTCGCCCTGGTCCTCTTCATCTCCGGCGCCATCGAAGGCTTCGTGACCCCATCGGGCCTGCCTACATGGGCACGAATAAGCATCGGGGTCCTCGCTGAGCTCGTCTTCCTTGCCTACGTCTACGTCCTGGGCGGTCGCGCCGCCCGCACCGGGGAGACGGGCGACGTCGAGGCCGCTGAGCGCAGTGCCGTGGTTCCGACGGCTGCCTGATGTGCGGACATGTCTGCTGAGCTGCTAGTCTCTCCATCGCCCCACAAGAGCAGTTGACACGGAGGGCGTGGGGAGGTAGATTCAAACAGTTGCCTAGAGGGCAGGGTTTGCCCGGGGCGACAGTGAGCATCTGTCGGCTTCTTGTGATCTCACTTCCCGAGAAGCCCCCGATTATTCAGGACTGAGTGGCCTGTCAGGCCAGTCAAAAACTTCTGATAAAGTCGGACCCGCCGAAAGAGAGCCGGAAGGCAATCAAATAGGCAAGGCCACTCCAACGGCCACCGGAAACGAATTCCGACCGGAAACGGAACGGAAAAGCGATCTGGTAAGGTTGGAAACACCGAAGGGAAGCGCCCGGAGGAAAGCCGCGAGAGAGTGTCTCGGGTGAGTACGAAGGAAGCGTCCGTTCCTTGAGAACTCAACAGCGTGCCAAAAATCAACGCCAGATATGTTGATACCCCGTCCGCCGGAACATGGTTCTGGTGGTCGTGGTTCCTTTGAAGAAATACACAGCGAGGACGTTGTGAACGGTT
>NZ_JAFFSU010000010.1 GCF_017948455.1 Streptomyces sp. GESEQ-4 | reverse complement strand
GGCGGGCGCCCCGCCGCCGAGCGCGCGCATCTGACGTACTACCGCGAACTCGCCCGCACCACCGACCCGTTGCTGCGCGGCCCGCGGCAGCGTGCCGCCATCGAACGCCTGGAGCGCGAGTACGAGAATCTTCGCACCGCCCTGCGCCGCGCCGTCGCCCTGCGCGACGAGCAGGAAGCGCTGTGCCTGGTGCTGTCACTGTCCTGGTACTGGCAGATGCGCGACCTGCGGATCGAGGCCCGCAACTGGTGCCGTGAGGTCAAGGACCTGGGCCCCGACCCCTTCACGGCGTCGGCCCGAGTGGCCGAGCCGCTGTGGGAGCGCTGCACGGACGTGCCGCCGCCCTGGACCGGCCTGGTCCTCGACGAGGCGCGGCGCGGCGTCCATCTGGCCCATCTCGCCTGTATGGACACCGAGCTGGACGCCTGGCAGACCGACGAGGCGCAGGAGAGGCTGCGGGTCATCGCCGCGAGCTACGAGCCCGGCCTGCCGCAGAACTGCCGGACCCCCGGGATGTTCTGGTTCTTCGCCGTGATGCTGACCGGCGACATGGACCGGTTGCGCACGATCATCGACGCCTCCGTCGCCACCTGCCGGGACACCCCCGGCTACGAGTGGGAACTCGCCGCCGGCCTCCAGATGCGGGCCAACTTCCTTGCCAACCGCGGCGACTGGGCCGGCGACGCCACCCGCGACGCCGACGAGGCGCTGGAGATCTACCGGCGCCTCGGCGACACCTGGGGCGTCGCGGAGGCGCTCTCGGCCCGTGCCGAGAGCCGCGAGCGCGCCGGCGACCTCCGCCTCGCCGTCGCCGACTACGAGGCGGCCGTCGAGCACGCCGAACGGCTCGGCGCCCGCGCCCATACGTCCGTGCTCCAGGCCCGGCTCGGCGGCGCGCTGCTGGAGATCGGCGAGGCCGAGCGCGGCGAACGCCTCCTGCGCGACGTCATCGCCGAGCGCGACGGCTCCCACCACGAGGCCATGCCCTTCGCCCGGCTCTTCCTCGCCGGCTGGCTCGGTATGACCGATCGCGTCCCGGAGGGCCGCGAGCAGCTCCGGCTGCTGCGCGAGGAGTTCGCCATCGCCCACTTCGTCGTCTTCGACGCCTCCATCCTGGGGCTGGCCGCCTGGCTGGACGCGGTCGACGGCTGCCACGAGGAGGCTCTCGAGAAGCTCCGGCGGGCGCTGGTCCATGCCAGGGACCCGCTGTCCGAGGCCTTCGCACCGCAGATGCGCACGACGTATCTGACCACCGCCGCCCTCGCTCTCGCCGGTCTCGACGGCGGCCGCCGGGCCCGCGACGCCGCCTGCTGCCTCGGCGCCGCCGACGCCCTGATGCCGCCCCGCCATGTCCCGTCGACTCTGGAGCGCGCCTGCCGCGAACGGGCCGAGCAGCCGCTCCGGCAACTGCTCGGCGACGAGGAGTACGAGAGGGCGTACGCGGAGGGCGGCGGCCTCTCCCCGGAGGAGGCCGCCGCCCTGGTGTGAGCCGCACCTTTGGTGAACGTCAGTTCTTGGTGCGGAACTTGTGGATCGCCACCGGCGCCATCACCGCCGTGATCGCCACCGACCAGCCGAGCGTCACCCACAGGTCGTGCGCGACCGGGCCGCCCACCATCAGTCCGCGCGACGCGTCCGCGAGCGTGGACAGCGGGTTGTAGTCGGTGAACGCCTCCAGCCAGCCCGGCATCGAACTCGTCGGCGCGAAGATCGACGAGCCGAACTGCAGCGGGAACAGCACCAGGAAGCCCATCGCCTGCACGGACTGCGCGTTCTTCAGGATCACGCCCAGGGTGAGGAACACCCACATGATGGACGAGGCGAACACCGTGGACAGGCCGACGGCCGCGAACAGACCGGGCCAGTCCTTGATGTCGAAACCGACCAGCACGGCGACGATCATCAGCACCGTCGTCGCGAACAGCATCCGCAGCAGCTCGACCGAGATCTTCGCGAACAGCACCGAGCCGCGCCCGATCGGCAGGGACCGGAAGCGGTCCATGACACCGGAGTTGAAGTCCTGGCTGAAGCCGGTGCCGACGCCCTGGGAGAGCGTCATGCTCATCATCGCGATCATGCCCGGGATGACGTACTGCACATACCCGTCCTGACCGCCGCCCAGGGCCTGGCCGATCGAGCCGCCGAAGACGTACACGAACAGCAGGGTGAAGACGACCGGCATCAGCAGGGCGTCGAACATCGACTCGGGGTCCTGCCGGATCCACAGCAGGTTGCGGCGGACCAGGGCGCCGGTGTGGCGCAGATGACCACGCACGGGGATGCGGGCGTCGTCCTTGACAGGGGCAATGGTTGCGGCGCTCATACGGCGACCTCCTCGCGGTCATCGGCGGGCACGGCGTCCTGCGGGGCGCTCGCGCGGTGGCCGGTCAGGGACAGGAACACCTCGTCCAGGCTGGGCAGTTCGGTGGTGATGGAGCTGATCGTGATGCCCCGCGCGACGACCGCGCCGGTCACGGCGGTGAGCTGCTCGTCGCTGAGGATCGGCACCAGGACGGTGCCGGCCTCGGTGTCGACGGTGGTGGTGGCGAGGCCGGTGATGCCCAGCTCGTCGAGGTCGCGGGCGAGCGGGCGCAGTTGGAGCGGGTCGGCCGGCTTGATCCGCAGGGTGCGGCCGCCGACCTTCGCCTTCAGCTCCTCGATCTCGCCGTTCGCGATGACCTTGCCGCGGTCCACGACGGTCAGTTCGGAGGCCAGTTGCTCGGCCTCCTCCATGTACTGGGTGGTCAGCAGGACGGTCACGCCGTCCCCGACCATCCGCTTGACCTCGTCCCACACCTCGTTGCGGGTGCGCGGGTCGAGGCCGGTGGTGGGCTCGTCGAGGAACAGCACCTGCGGCCGGCCGATCATCGAGGCGGCGAGGTCGAGCCGGCGCCGCATACCGCCGGAGTAGGTGTTCGCCGGGCGCTTGGCGGCGTCCGTCAGCGAGAAGCGCTCCAGGAGCGCGTCGGCGCGGGCCCGCGCCTCCTTGCGCGGCAGGTCGAGCAGCCGCCCGATCATGTACAGGTTCTCCCAGCCGGGGAGCTTCTCGTCCACGGAGGCGTACTGCCCCGTGAGCCCGATCACCCGGCGCAGCATCCGGGGCTGCCGGACCACGTCGTATCCGGCGACGGTGGCCTGTCCGGAGTCCGGGGTGATGAGCGTGGACAGAATCCGTACGAGGGTGGTCTTCCCGGCCCCGTTCGGCCCGAGCACACCCATCACGGTGCCCTCCCGCACATCCAGGTCGACGCCGTCCAGCGCCTTGGTCTCCCCGTAGTGCTTGACCAGCCCCCGCACGCTCACTGCGACTGTGGCGTTCTTGTCGATTCGCGTCATGCCAGCGACAGTGCCAGCCCTCACCGACAAACCACCGACAGGCCACCGACAAGCGGCCGATGGCTCCGCCAAGCTGCGGGCAGTCGTGCCGCCTGGGGCGATGGGGGTCCCCCGCTCGAGCGAAGCCGAGAGTGGGGGAGGGTGGGCGCAGGCGGCACCCCGTCAGCGCCGGGCCGCGCGACCCACCCCCAGCCACGACGTGAGGCAGCCCGCCGACGGGGGATGATCGGCGGGCTGCCTGTGGTGCGACGGTGGCTCAGTGGACGGCGTGCTCCTCCGAAGGGAACGTTCCGCCGACGACATCCTCGGCGAACGCCTTCGCCGCGTTGCCCATGACCTCACGCAGGTTGGCGTACTGCTTCACGAACTTCGGCACCCGGCCGCCGGTCAGCCCCAGCATGTCGGTCCAGACGAGCACCTGCGCGTCCGTCTCCGGCCCGGCCCCGATCCCGACGGTCGGGATGTGCAGCGTGCGCGTCACCTCGGCCGCCAGCTCCGCCGGCACCAGCTCCAGCACCACCGCGAACGCCCCGGCGTCCTGGACGGACTTGGCGTCCCGCAGCAGTTGCTGCGCGGCCTCCTCGCCACGGCCCTGCACGCGGTAGCCCATCGCGTTCACGGACTGCGGCGTCAGCCCGATGTGCGCCATCACCGGAATCCCGGACTCGACGAGCAGCTCGATCTGCCGGTGCGACCGCTCGCCGCCCTCCAGCTTGACCGCCCCGACCCCAGCCTCCTTCACCAGCCGGGTCGCCGAGCGCAGCGCCTGCACCGGGCCCTCCTGGTAGGACCCGAAGGGCAGGTCGCCGACGATGAGGGCGCGGGACGTGCCACGTACGACGGCGGCGGACAGCATGGTCATCTCGTCGAGCGTGACGGGAACGGTCGTGTCGTACCCGAGGTGGCAGTTGCCCGCCGAGTCGCCGACGAGCATGACCGGGATCCCGGCCTCGTCGAAGACGGACGCGGTCATCGCGTCGTAGGCGGTGAGCATGGGCCACTTCTCGCCGCGCTCCTTGGCGCTGGCGAGGTCGCGGACCGTGATGCGGCGAGTGCTCTTGCCCCCGTACAGCGCCTTGCTGCCGTCGGAAGGTTTCTGCTGCTGCGCGGACTGGGCAGCGGGAAGCTGCGTCATGGCACGGCTCCTTACGTCATCTCGAGGCACCCTGACGGCGTCCCCGGATCCCCTCCATGGTGGCACCTCGTGCCATAGGACGGCTAGAGGACCCTCGTCACGTAGGAGAGGGGCCTCACGTAAGAGGTGGGTAAAAGGTTTACGATACGAGACGGTCTCGTATCGTAAAGGGATTATGCTCGGCGGCATGACTACCCCTGCCGTCCCCGACAGCCCTCGGATACCGGAAGCCGTGCACCGGCGCCGCTGGGCGATCCTCGGCGTCCTGATGCTGAGCCTGCTGATCGTGGTGCTCGACAACTCCATCCTGAACGTCGCCATCAAGACGATCTCGACCCCCGCGCCGACCGGTCTGGGCGCCACCCAGAGCGAGCTGGAGTGGGCGATCAACTCCTACACCCTGGTCTTCGCCGGCCTGCTGTTCACGGCCGGTCTCCTCGGCGACCGGCTGGGCCGCAAGAAGGTCCTGCTCGGCGGGCTCGTCCTGTTCGGCATCGGCTCCGCCCTCGCCGCCTGGTCCGGCTCGCCCACCGAGCTGATCACCTTCCGTGCGGTGATGGGCTTCGGTGCGGCGTTCGTCATGCCGGCCACCCTCGCCGTCCTCATGAACGTCTTCGAGCGCGAGGAGCAGCCGAAGGCCATCGGCATCTGGGCGGGCGGCGTCGGCCTCGCCATCGCCATCGGCCCGATCACCGGCGGTGTGCTGCTCGACCACTTCTGGTGGGGCTCGGTCTTCCTCATCAACGTGCCGATCGTGATCCTCGCCGTCGCGCTGATGGTGTGGCTGGTGCCCGACTCCCGTGACCCGAAGCCCGGCCGGCTCGACCCGGTCGGCGTGGTCCTGTCGGTGGTCGGCCTGGTCCTGCTCGTCTACGGCATCATCAAGGGCGGCCAGCTCGCCGACTTCACCGACCCGCAGGTGCTGGCGACGATCGGCGCGGGAGTGGCCGTACTCGTCGGATTCGTGGTGTTCGAGGCGCGCAGCGACCATCCGTCCATCGACGTCAGGTACTTCAAGAACAAGGTCTTCTCGGCCGCGATCGCCGCCATCGCGCTGGTCTTCTTCGCGCTGATGGGCGTGACCTTCTTCTCCGTCTTCTACACCCAGAGCGTGCGCGGCTACTCGCCACTGCAGACCGGCCTGCTGATGCTGCCGCTGGCCGCCGCCCAGCTGATCTTCGCGCCGCGGGCCCGGCTGATGGTCGACCGGTTCGGGAACCGGGCGACGACCACGGCGGGGATGCTGATCATCGCGGCGATGCTGGCCGCGTTCGCCACGCTGGAGGCGGACACGCCCATCTGGATCCTCGAGGTGATCTTCTTCCTGATGGGTACCGGCATGGCGCACATCATGACCCCGACCAGCGTCGTCATCATGCAGGCCCTGCCCCGCGAGAAGGCCGGCTCCGCCTCCGCCCTCAGCAACACCTTCCGCCAGGTCGGCGGCGCCCTGGGCATCGCGGTCCTCGGTTCGGTCCTGTCGGCGGCCTACCGCACCGGCGTCGAGGACAAGCTGGGCGCGCTCCCCGCCGACGTACGCCACACCGCGGGCGAGTCCATCGAGGCCACGCTCGGCGTCGCCGCGAAGCTCGGCCCCCAGGGGCAGTCCCTCATCGTCCCGGCCCACGACGCCTTCCTGCACGCCATGCACCTCACCGCGCTGTGCGGGGCGGGGGTCGCGGTGATCGGCGCCGTGGTGGTGGGCCTGTTCCTGCCGGGGAAGGCGGCGGCACGCCAGGAGAGCGAGGAGGAGCAGGAGTTGGTGCCGGCCGAGTAAGGGCCGTAGCCGGGAGAGAATCACCTCAGGCCACAGAAGGGACGGACCGACGTGAGCAGCCTCGCCGGCAGCGAACCCAAGCAGGAGGGCCCCGCCCGGGGCCGCCCCCGCAGCGAAGCGGTGGAGCGTGCGATCGTGGACGGTGTGGTGAAGCTCCTGGAGGAGGGCGTGCCGCTCGCGGAACTGTCCATCGAGCGCATCGCCCGCACCGTCGGCGTCGGCAAGGCCACCATCTACCGCCGCTGGAGCGGCAAGGAGGAGCTCTTCGTCGACGTCGTCCGCACGGCCGAGCCGCCGGAGCCCGAACTCCCCGGCACCTCGATGCGCGACGACCTCGTGGCCAGCCTCGAACAGCTGCGCAAGCGTGGGCAGATGACCCGTTCCTCCGCGCTGCTGCACAACGTCTACGCCCAGATGAAGAGCAGCCCGAAGATCTGGTCCGCGTACCACGCGGCCGTCGTCGAGCCGCGGCGCCGGCGCCAGATCGAGATCCTGCGCCGGGGACAGGCGGGCGGCGAACTCCGCACGGACATCGACGTCGAGCTGATGAACGACATGTTCGTCGCGCCCCTACTCGTCCGCACCCTGATGCGCCGGGACGCCGACCTCCCGGAGGGCATGTCGGAGCAGCTCGTCGACGCGGTCCTCGACGGACTACGCCCCGTCAGTTCGCCACCCGCGTAACCCGCATGTGCGGGGTACGTCACAGAGCGCGCTTTCCACGCCCGGCACCGGAACTGCCCGTGCCGACTTGTACGTCCTCGTGCCCGTACGCCCGTCGGAAGACGGCGGGAAAGGAGCCGATCATCCCCTAGGGTCTGTAGAACACAGGGGGACGGACGGTGTGCACGGCAGGTAGTGAGGCGACGGTATGGCGCAGCAGGCATACGTGACGGAGACGGACAACGACGGCTCGGAACCCGAGTCGCAAAGCTCCCGGTTCCGGCGCCTGCTCGGCAGACTGACCACCGGCTGGCGCGGCGACCCCCGGATCTGGCGCCGCGGCCTCGTCGTCGCCGTGCTGGCCCTGCTGCTCGCCCTGCTGATGGTGCTGCACTCGCGCATCCCGAACGCGGTCGGCAACCTCGGCAGCCTCATCGAGACCTTCCTGCCCTGGCTGGGGCTGTCCATCCCGGTGCTGCTCGTGCTGGCGCTGGTCCGCAAGTCGGCGACCGCGCTGATCGCGGTGCTGGTCCCGACGATCGTATGGCTGAACATGTTCGGCGGCCTGGTCACCGACAAGGCCGCCGGCGGCGGCGATCTCACGGTGGCCACGCACAACGTCAACGCCGACAACGCCGACCCGTCCGGCACCGCCCGTGATGTGGCCGCCTCCGGCGCCGACGTGGTCGCCCTGGAGGAGCTGAAGGGGGCGGTGGTGCCGACGTACGAGGACGCGCTGGCGTCGACGTACAAGTACCACTCCGTGGAAGGCACCGTCGGGCTGTGGAGCAAGTACCCGCTCTCCGCTGTCCGGCCCGTCGACATCAAGCTGGGCTGGACGCGTGCCATGCGCGCCACCGTGACCACGCCCGCCGGGCAGGTCGCGGTGTACGTCGCCCACCTCCCGTCGGTGCGGGTGAAGCTGGAGGCCGGGTTCACCGCCCGGCAGCGCGACAAGAGCGCCGACGCCCTCGGTGAGGCCATCGCCGACGAGAAGCTGCCGAGGGTCGTGCTGCTCGGGGACCTCAACGGCACGATGAACGACCGCGCGTTGAACGCCGTCACCGCCCAGATGCGCTCCACGCAGGGCGCGGCGGGCAGCGGGTTCGGGTTCAGCTGGCCGGCGTCGTTCCCGATGGCGCGGATCGACCAGATCATGGTGAAGGGCGTCGAGCCCGTGACGTCGTGGACGCTGCCGGAGACCGGGAGCGACCACTTGCCGGTGGCCGCGCGTGTGAAGGTCGACACGTCGTCTTAACCGCGAGGAATACCGGGCCTGAGAGAGTTTGTTCCGCAGCTGAACATAGACTCACTGCAGAACCCCGCTCTTGAAAGGCACAGGCACCCCTCATGCCCCTGGCCCTACTCGCCCTCGCCGTGGGCGCCTTCGGCATCGGCACCACCGAGTTCGTGATGATGGGCCTGCTGCCCGACGTCGCGGACGACCTGCACATCTCCCTCCCCGACGCCGGCCACCTGGTCTCCGCCTACGCCCTCGGCGTCGTCATCGGCGCCCCTCTGCTCGCCGCGGTCACCGCGCGCATGCCCCGGCGCAGGGTGCTGATCGGGCTGATGGCCCTGTTCGTGGCGGGCAACGCGCTCTCCGCCTTCGCCCCCGACTACGACTGGCTGCTCGCCGCCCGCTTCCTCAGCGGACTGCCGCACGGCGCCTTCTTCGGCGTCGGCGCGGTCGTGGCGACGAACATGGCCGCTCCCGAGCGCAAGGCACGCGCCGTGTCGCTGATGTTCCTCGGGCTGACCGTCGCCAACATCGCCGGCGTGCCCGTGGCCACGCTCATGGGCCAGTCCCTGGGCTGGCGTTCGACCTTCATCGGCGTCAGCGTCATCGGCGTCCTGGCCGTCGTCGCCCTGGCGCTCCTCGTCCCCCGCGACGGCACGCACGCACCCGGCGCCGGCCTGCGCGGCGAACTCGCGGCGCTGAAGTCGCTGCCCGTATGGCTCGCCCTCGGCACGACCGTCGCGGGCTTCGGCGCGCTCTTCTCCGCGTACAGCTACATCACACCGATGCTCACCGACTCCGCCGGGTACGCCGACTCCAGCGTGACCCTGCTGCTCGCCCTCTTCGGCGTCGGCGCGACGGCCGGCAACCTGCTCGGCGGACGCCTCGCGGACCGCTCGATGCGGGCCACGCTCTTCGGTGGCCTGATCTCGCTGGCGGCGGTCCTGGCACTGTTCCCGGTCCTCATGCGCACGGCATGGAGCGCACCTGTCGCCGTCGTCCTGCTCGGCACGGCCGCCTTCGTCACCAGCTCCCCGCTCCTGCTGATGGTCATGGAGAAGGCGTCCTCGGCCCCGTCGCTGGCGTCCTCCGCCAACCAGGCGGCGTTCAACCTCGCCAACGCCGGGGGAGCGTGGATCGGCGGCCTGGCCCTCGCCGCGGGCTTCGGCGTGACGTCTCCGGCGCTCGCGGGCGCGCTGCTTGCCGTACTGGGGCTGGGAGTCGCCGGGGTGGCGTACGGCGTGGACCGGCGGCGCGCGCCGCTGGCCGGGCGGGAACGGCTGGTTGCGGGGAACGTGCCGCAGCAGTCGGAGACGGTGCGTTCCTGACGGGGGCTTGCCTCGCTTTCAGGAGCCGGTGGGCTTGAGCGGCTCGAGCTCGGGGAGCTCCGGCAGGGGAATGTCGGGATACCCCGGGTAGCTGCTCTCGGTCACGACGTAGGTGCAGTTGGTGTACGTGTATCCGGGATCGATGCGCATGCCGTCGGCCTGGTTCGTCACGTCCCCCGCGTCCGCGTCGGCGTACTTGACGAGGGTGTGGTAGTTGCCGGCGGGCAGGTTGAGCCAGCTGGACGGGTAGTCGATACCGCTGTTCTTGCAGGCCACGGTCTCGGCGGTCGACTCGCTGGAGTACTTGGTGCAGCCGGCGCACGCCGGGAGGTAGACGCTGCCGGTGACCGGGCCGGTGTAGAGGAACTCGACCGCGGTCGGGGCGTCGTTGCTGATCTCCATGGGCATCCGGGAGCCGCCCGGGCTGCGGGACGGCGGCAGCGTACGGCCGGCCGCGGGCCGTTCCTCGGCGATCTCCGCGGCGATGGCGATCTGCCGGGCACGCTTGGCGTTCTTGTTGTCCTTGTACTTGTCGGCGAATTCGCCCAGCGTCACGGCCGCCGCGCCGAACTTGTCGTCCTCGAACTCGTCCACCCCGCAGGCGTAGGCGGCGGACTCCACCGCGCCCGCGGCTTTCCTGCGCAGCCCGTCACCGGGGCTGCCGGCGGGCAGGTCGACCATGGTCTGGCTGATGACCTGCAACTGCTGGCCAACCGGGCAGGGGTCATTGCCCTTCAGGGCCTTGGACCGTTGCGCGATCTCCGCGCTCACGGCCGGTTCGACCTTGGCGGCCTGCGCCGACTCGGGGAACGTACGCAGGAGGTCGGCCAGCGCGCCGTCCGTATCCGCTTTGGTCACGGCGCTGGAGCCCAGGTTCGTGATGCCGCACTCGTAGAGCGAGGTGGCCAGGGGCTCCTCGGGCCAGTCGGCGAGGGAGCCGAGCCTCTTGCTGCCCATCGTGTCGGGCAGCTTCCACAGATACCGCAGCGGCTCCAGGGCCTCGCAGTACTCCTTCTCGCGGTACGGCGCGGCGACGGTGTCGTAGAACCGGTCGAGGCGGTCGGGAATCTGCTGCGCCGCCCGGCTGCCGGGGTGGTCGTCGCCGAGCGCACGGTAGGCCTTGAGCGCCCGCTGGTACTCGTCCTTGCCCTCGGCGAAGCCGGCCTGCTTCGAGGCGGTGGTGACCAGCCGGTCCGTCTCGGCGAGCCGGTCGAGCAGCATCTGCTGGTACGCCTCTTCCCGCGCCGCCTCGTACCCCACCGCCCCACCAACCGGTACGACGAGCAGCACCAGCCCGAGCCCGGCGGCCACCGTCGACCGCCACAGCAACGTCAGCCGCGCCCCGCGCGCCAGCCACGCCCCGTGCGCCGCGGCGAGCACCAGCACAAGCCCGTACGCCCACACCACCCCGCCCGGCAGCCCGTCAGGGTCCGCGGGCAGCGCGGCCACCAGCAGCATGCCGGTCGCGATCCAGCACAGGGCGGCCTGCGGCCAGCGCCGCAGCAGCACATACCCGAGCCCGAGCCCGCTGAGGTTGAACAACCCGGCCGCCGTGACCCGCCACGGGTCCGCGGGCACAGGGTCCTCGGGCTCCTCCGGCAGCGTGTAGGTCAACCACGAGGAGTCCGGCGGACCCTCAGGCATCGGGGGGAAGGGCGGGGGAGGGGGCGACGACGGGGGCGGAGGCGGAGACGACGACAGGGGCTCGGGCGGCGTGAACTCGCTTCCGCCCGTCGGCTCTTCGGATCCACCCATACCGACTCACTCCCCCAACTGCCGTACGGACAGGGCACCTTGTGCCTTCACATGTCTCCATACTGCGGCACATTGGTGGGGACGGGTCCCGAACGTACGGAAAACGTATGGAAGAAGACGAGACGGACGACGTCGGCAAGCGAACATCCACCTGCCGGGAACGCCTCAACTACCATGGGAGGGCAGCGAGTTCCACGCGATCCCCAGGCGTTCACCCGGAGAGGCCATGCCGACTGAAGGGCCCGGCAAGACAGCAATGTGGGCGAAGGTCTTCGCCGCGTTCGTTCTCCTGGTCCTCATGCCCCTGGTGATCTGGTTCATGGTCTCCTTCCCAGCGTCGGGCGCAATCCCGTGGTGAGCCGGGTTGCCGCACTGCCGAGCTGCTTCAGAGGTCCGTCAGCAGTAGTCGATAACCGACATCGAGGGTGTCGAGTGCGATCAGGTCGGCGTGACGGTCGTGCCAGTGGCCGGTCGCGAGGTCGTCGGTGAGTTTTGCCAGGCCGGGGGCGAGGGCGTCTTCTCCGGTCTGGGCGAGCATGGAGATCCCGGCGCGCACCTGTGGGTCGAGGTAGGCGTGGGGGCGGCGCCAATACGCTGCGCCGAACCCGTCCGTGCAGTCGTGCGGGACATGGACGGGCTCCTGATGCGCCCCGCCGAGCAGCGTGGCCAGCCGGTCGGCCGGGATGGCACGGGTGTCGTCGAAGGCGGCGGCCTGCGGGAGGTACTCACGCACGAGCCAGAACCGCTCACGGAAGATCCGCTGGTCCCAGGTCAGGATGACGATGCGGCGGCGCGCGACCCGGCGGAGCTCGGCAATGCCGGCCGCAGGGTCATTCCAGTGATGGACGGTCAGCAGTGCCATGACGGCGTCGGCAGCGTCGTCACGCAGCGGAAGATGCTCGGCGACCGCCCGTACGGCGGGCGCGGACCGGGGTGGGCGCTGGGCGAGCATGACCTGGCTGGGCTCGACGGCGAGAACCGTTTGCGGCGGCTCGTAGGAGCCGGTGCCCGCTCCTACGTTGATCACGTCCGCGGCGTCGCCGAGCGCGGCCTGAATCTGAGCGGCGATCCGCGGATCCGGCTGCCGGGTCCGGCTGTACGTCGCGCCGAGGATGTCGTAGAGGGCCATGTCTCTCAGTATGCGAGGAAGCCGCCATGCCGAGTCAGCTCAGCGCACGGCCGTCAGTGGCCTTACGGAGAAGGGGGCTTGGGCGGTGTTCGTATGAGCCGTCACGCACCACCCTGGTCCTGTGGACTGCCGCGCAGCGAGCAGATCTGCCAGTGGAGGATGAAGCAGCAGGCGAGTTTGCGGAACATGCCAGCCCTGTGATCGATGCCGACGACTTCGGGAGCCGGATCGCGCCCGGTGGGTCAGGTCCAGTCGAAAATCCGCCGCACAACGCCCGTGACCGCTCGTCTGATCCACCCGAACAGTCCTGCTGCCACGGCCACATCGGCCCCCGCCACGGCCACGTCCGCCCGGGCCGACCCGGCGCTGCACCCGGGACAGGAACGGGGCCAACGGCGCTTTCGCACGCCGCACTTCTTGCATATCGCCATGATCCGATTCTCCTCGAATCCCGCCGGTCTACTCAACGCCAGCTTGCTGGCTCCGCGGGTGACCTTCGGCCATCGCCGCCGCATCGGTCACCCGGGTGCCGACCAACGCGGTGCTCAACGCGCTCGCTCCACCGCCGAGACCAGCTGCCAGAAGTACTGAGACACGGTGGGGCCGACGGTCCACGACCGTCGGCCCCACTCGCCGAATCAGCGAGAACCCGCTTTGACCTGCGCTAAAGAACCGGCAGGCTCTTCCGCAGTTCGAACGCCGTCACCTCGGAGCGGTACTCCTCCCACTCCTGCCGCTTGTTGCGCAGGAAGTGACGCGGCCCCGGAGCGACCTCGTGCGATCGGCGTCCGCGCAGCGCTGACAGGCGCCTGAGCAGTCGTCATTGGTCGTCGTTAGTCACCCTGGGCCGCCCTTTGACGGCCCAGAGACGGCCCAGATTGCTTGGGGCCTGACTGACCGCAGGGCATGTCATGCAAGCGGGCGGATGCCTTGAAGGAGAGTACGCGTCCAGAAGACGAGACGCCCTACGAGCATTGCTACCCGTTCACTCCCTGATCGACTAAACGGCAAAAACAGCAGTGCGGGCACGCACGCGAGGGTGACGATCAGGAGGGGCGGCAGCAAGATCAGCACTATAGCCACACGCTGAGCTGCCGCCACGTAGCGAGCGCCAGGGAACAGGATCAACGACGTACACCTTTCATCTGTAGGCCAGGGTGGTGACTCCCTAGACTCCTGAGCTGGTGCACCGTTGCGCCACGTGGCACACGTTGCCAAGCAGTTGGCAACACCAGTGATGGGGGATGAATGACAGACAAAAACCTGCCGGCTTTCCTCAGGCCACTCGATGGTGAGCTACCTGTTGAGGCGCAGAACTTGGCAAATAGCCTGCGTGTATTGTTCACCGGGCTGGAGATTTCAGTCCGCCGATATGGGGCACGTCGATCGCGTGACGCGGGAGCTATATCCCGCTATTTAAACGGATCACGACTCCCACCTTGGGAATTCATCCTGGATCTCGCACGAGATGTGGCCGCCCACCGAGGCGAGTCAATCAAAGAAGAAACCCTACAGCTCCTACGCGATCAACATCACGCAGCAGTAGAAGCGCAAGGAAACCCCGCCAGTCTGCTCAGGCTGACGCAGCTCCAACTCGCAGAAGCTGACCGGAAATCCCAGCAGAGCATGATACAGGTCGAGGTGCTGACGCAAGCCTTGCAGGACCGCCAGACGATATTGGCTGACGTCGAACGGCAACTGCGTCAGATTCAGCACCGGGAAGCCGTAGTTGAACTGCGGATTGAAAGAGTCACCGAGGAACGGGACGAACTGCTAGAGCAAAGAGAACAACTCCAAAGCGAAGTGACAGCACTAAGAGACGAACTTGGGCGAGTGAGAGAACGGGCCGATGACCTTGAGGCAGAATGCTCATCTTTGGAAACAAAGCTCGCTGCCCTCGAAGGACCGGAAGGAATAGAGGGCTTCACTCCGGGATTTATGGCTATCGGCATGCTCGAAATGGCTGGATTTGCCCGTATGTCCAGGAGGCTCGGCGAAGCGGAGCTAATCTCCCTGATTGAAAGGGTGAGGGGACTTTGCAACCAGGTCTCGGCTATCACTGGCGCAAGATTCTTCCATACGCGGAACAGCGACGTTACGTTCGTCACCGCTACAGCATCCGCCGGGGCAGAAACAGCACTACTATTGTCCGAATCCGAGACGACAACGATGCTGGGTGACCTCAGGGCCGAAGTCAGGATCGGTCTCTGCTATGGCCAGGTTTACGCAACGGGAGGAATTATATTAGGCCCGACTGTGAGCCTCACGGAAAGGCTATCTGGCATCGCACCTAGAGATGGGGTTCTGGCTGACGCATCCTTGATCGAGCAGCTTCGCGAAGAGTCATCCCTGCATGTTCAAGGGGAAATTCAGGGAAAGTATGCAGCCCAGGTCATGTGGCAGCGTCCAGTGGCAGGAATGGGTGTAGTTGAGCCATGGCTCCTCGTAAGGCCGCCCGATTCACAACCGTGACGTCGACCTACGATTTCCCGGAATCGAAGTGGACCGTATGCGGTCCTTAGCCTCAGCGGGACGGGCAGGGAAAGCCACTTGCGCTGCCGAGAGTGCCACCCGCTCAAGACACTAACGAAGTTCGGCCCGTAAGCCCCCAGATCTTCGGAGTGACGTCTCCGGCGCCGACGGTGCCGGGGCTGGGCGTGACGGCCGCGGCCTACGCGGTGGACTCCGCCGGCCGGGCGTGAGCGAGTGGTCGCCGCGCACGTACCCGACCGGTCGGGCGCGCTGCACCACTGAGCGGCCACCGCCCCGCCTCCCGTAGGGTCACCGCGCCCATCCTCCAGGACCGTTACCCTCCCACCTCCGGCATGTCGAAGCGCGCAAGATCCCGCAGCCACACCCCCGCCGAGCTGTCGGACGGTGCGCGCCAGTCGCCGCGCGGGGACAGCGAACCGCCCGCCGAGACCTTCGGCCCGTTCGGCATGGCCGAGCGTTTGAACTGGGCGAAGGCGAAGAAGCGGCGGCAGAACACCTCCAGCCAGCGCCGGATCTCCGGGAGGTCGTACGCCACCCGCTTGGCCTCCGGGAAGTTCGGCGGCCAGGCGCCGGCCTCCGGGTCGTGCCAGGCGTGCCAGGCGAGGAAGGCGATCTTCGACGGCCGGAAGCCGTACCGCAGCACATGGAAGAGCGTGAAGTCGTGCAGCGCGTACGGGCCGATCTTGGACTCGGTGGACTGCATCTCCTCGCCCGGCACCAGCTCCGGGCTGATCTCGGTGTCGAGGATCGCCGCGAGGATCTTGCCCGTCTCCTCGTCGAACTGCCCGCTGCTGATGACCCACCGGATGAGGTGCTGGATCAGCGTCTTCGGAACGCCCGAGTTGACGTTGTAGTGGCTCATCTGGTCGCCCACGCCGTACGTCGACCAGCCGAGCGCCAGCTCCGACAGGTCACCGGTGCCGAGCACGATGCCGCCGCGCTGGTTGGCGAGCCGGAACAGGTAGTCGGTGCGCAGTCCGGCCTGCACGTTCTCGAAGGTGACGTCGTACACCGGCTCGCCGGACGCGAACGGGTGGCCCATCTCGTCCAGCATCAGCCGCGCGGTCGGCGTGATGTCCAGCTCGGCCGCGGTGACGCCGATGGCCCGCATCAGCGCGTGGGCGTTGTCCTTGGTGTGGTCGCTGGTGGCAAAGCCGGGCAGCGTCCAGGCCAGGATGTCGCTGCGTGGACGGCCCGCCCGGTCCATCGCACGGGCGGCGACGATCAGCGCGTGCGTGGAGTCGAGGCCGCCGGACACCCCGATGACCACTTTCGGCCCGCCGATCGCCGCCAGCCGCTGCTGGAGGCCCTCGACCTGGATGTTGTACGCCTCGTAGCAGTCCAGGGCGAGGCGGTCGGCGTCGGCCGGCACGAACGGGAAGCGCTCCAGGCGACGGCGCAGCCCCAGGTCGGTGAGCGGCGGATCGAGCGTGAACTCGACCGTCCGGAAGTCGGCGGTGCGCGCGCGGTGCGTCCGGCGGTTGTCGTCGAACGTGCCCATCCGCTGCCGCTCCTGCCGCAGCAGGTCGAGGTCCACGTCGGCGATCGCGTACTCGTCGCCGAGGGGGAACCGCTCGGTCTCGGCCAGCAGCACGCCGTTCTCGTAGACCATGGCCTGGCCGTCCCAGGACAGATCGGTGGTCGACTCGCCGAGGCCGGCCGCCGCGTAGACGTACGCGGCGAGGCAGCGGGCGGACGCCGAGCGGCACAGCAGCTTGCGGTCCTCGGCCCGCCCGACCGTGATCGGGCTGCCGGAGAGGTTGACGAGGAGGGTCGCGCCGGCGAGGGCCGCCTCCGCGCTGGGCGGCACCGGCACCCACATGTCCTCGCAGATCTCCGCGTGCAGCACGAGACCCGGGACATCGTCCGCCGTGAACAGCAGATCCACGCCGAACGGCACGGTCTCACCGCCGACGCGGATCGACCCGCCGCGCTCGTCGGCGCCGTCGGCGATCTGCCGGCGCTCGTAGAACTCCCGGTAGTTCGGCGGGTACGACTTGGGTACGACCCCGAGGACGCGGCCGCGGTGCACGATCACCGCGCAGTTGTAGACCCGGTTGCGATGGCGCAGCGGGGCGCCGACGACCAGGACCGGCAGCAGCCGGGCCGACCCGGCCACCACCTCCCGCAGCGCCTCCTCGACCTGGTCGAGCAGTGCGTCCTGCAGCAGCAGGTCCTCGATGGAGTAGCCGCACAGCACCATCTCCGGGAAGACGGCGACGGCGACCCCCTCCTCGGCGCACCGGCGGGCGTGGCGCAGGACCGCTTCGGCGTTGGCGTGCGGGTCCGCGATGACGGTGTGGCCCGTACATGCGGCGACGCGTGCGAAGCCGTGCTGATAGATCGACCAGAAGTTCAAGTCAGGCACGGGCTCAGTGTAATCGTCAGAGCGACGCGATGGGGGGCGTGGGGTGTGGGGCACCCCACGCCCCCCCCGTTCACCGTCACCGTCGGCGGTACGACTCCACGTAGCCCCGCGCGGGTGTCCCCACGCCCGTCACGTCGTCGTACCCCTTGACCGCCTTCAGCGAGCTGTCGGTGCCGAGGGTGCGGACGGAGGTGGTCAGGCCGCCGCTCGCGTCGTAGCCGTTGACGAAGTCGACGCGCGCCACGGCGAGTCCGGAGCCGGTGGGGGCGTCCGTGACGTCGTGGTACGCCGTCGAGCCGTACTTGGCGTAGATCGCCGGGTTGGCGAAGCCGATCGCCTTCCCGCCGCGTGCCTCCTGCGCCAGTGCCTGCACCGCCGCGATGACGGGCGAGGCGAGCGAGGTGCCGCCGATGCGGTACTCGCTGTACTGCTGCGAGCCGTCCGGGAAGGTCTGCGTCTGACCCACCAGGAACCCGGTGTTCGGGTCGGCGATGGCCGCGATGTCCGGGACGACGCGGTTGCCGGCGGCGCTGTTGGCCTGCGCCAGCGAGGTCGGCACCACGCCCTTCTGGTAGGAGGGCTCGGCGACCGTCTTGCTGGTGCCGCCGCCCGCACCCGAGGTGTACGCGCCCGGGAAGTCCACCCAGCTCTTGCCGTCGTCGGACAGCGCCGCCTTCTGGGTGCCCCAGCCGGTCTCCCACAGATACGAGTCGCCCTTGCCGACCGCCAGCGACGTACCGCCGACGGCCGTCACCCAGGCGGAGTTGGCCGGGGTGTCGACCTGCTTCGTGCCGGTGTGGGCGACCTCGTCGCCGTTGTCGCCGGAGGAGAAGTAGAAGCCGATGCCCTCGGCCGCGCCGAACTGGAAGACCTGGTCGTAGGCGGCCGCGAGGTCCGGCGTCTGGTGGGCCTCGATGTCGCCCCAGGAGTTGGAGACGATGTCGGCGAGGTGGTTGTCGACGATCTTGCTGAGCGCGTCGAGCAGGTCGTCGTCCATGCAGGACGCGCCGCCCACGTACGTGACGTTCGCGGCCGGCGCGACCGCGTGCACGGCCTCGACGTCGAGGGTCTCCTCGCCGTACCAGCCGGCGGCGTCGCACTCGTCGGCGCCGGTGTGCGTGTACTTCTTCGGCAGCACCTGGCGCAACTGGCCGGTCTTCCAGGCGGCGTCGCCGTGCTTCTTCGCGTAGCTCGCCGCGTCGTAGGCGATGGTCGGCGAGGCGAACGCGTCGGTGATGGCGACCCGCACGCCCTTGCCGGTGCGCGAGCCCGCGCCGTACGCGGCCCGCAGCTGCTTGCCGGTGTAGCCCCGGACGGCGTACGGGATCTTGGTGCCGTACGCGTCCGGCAGCGTGCTCGCGACCTTCGAGCCGTAGTACGAGGAGAACGGCCCGGCGTTCTTGAACACCGTGGAAGGACCGGGCAGTTGGTCGTCGTGGCTCGCCCGGTGCGGGGCGTTGTCCAGGCCGGTGACGGTCAGGACGGCGCCGTTCAGGCTGTCGGGCGCCGACGCGGTCCTGGCGGGCGCGCGGTAGGTCTTCGTGCCCTTGGCGTAGGTGCGCAGCTGGGTGCCGAACGCCTGCTCGGCGGCGGCCACGTCGCCGGTCACGGAGACGTAGTGCTGCGCGACACCCGTGACCTTCAGGCCCGCGGACGTCAGCCACGTCTTGACGGCGGTGATCTGGGCCGGCGTCGCACCGAAGCGGCTCTGCGCCTGGTCGGCGCTCAGATACTTGCCGTAGGAGGCCGAACGCGGGTCGGACACGGCCTTGGCGTAGGCGGCGAGACCGGTGGCGTCGCGGCCGGCGAAGTAGACCCGGGCGGTGACCGCGGAGCTGTCCGGCGCGGCCCCCTTGTCGGCCTTGGTCGTGGCCCACGCGGGCTTGGTGCCCGCGAGCAGGTCCCGGCCCGGGTTGTCCGCGGCGTGCGCGGCGGGTATGCCGAAGGCCAGCGCCCCGGCGAGCATCGGCAGCGTCGCCGCGATGCCCGCCACGGCACGTGCCCTGGCGCGGTTGGATCTCATGGAACCCCCTGGATGCGGTTCGTCGCGAGTGATCACTCGACGGTGGCAACTCTCGCGACGAACCGTTCACGCCAGGGGAATCAGGGGGGAATGGCTCGGCCAAGAAGCACCCAAGGAACCGTATGCGCAAGGGATTTGAGGCATACGTCCCTCTCGGCGGAGCTCAACGCGCCCGCGCACCCCGCTTCTTGAGCAGATCCGCCATGAGCTGGATCTCCGACTCCTGCGCCTCGACCATGCCCTGCGCGAGATCCTTCTCCACGCCGACCGAGCAGCGCTGCACGCACCCCTCGGCCATGTGGACACCGCCCTTGTGATGGTCCGTCATCAGCTGCAGGAAGAAGATCTCGGCCTGCTTGCCGTCGAGCTTCCCCAGCTTCTCCATCTCGGTGTTGGTCGCCATGCCGGGCATCAGCGCGCCGTCCTTGCCGGAGGCCATGCCACCCATGTCCATCCAGGTCATGGGCCCGTCCGACGACACCTTCGGCAGCCCCCACAGGGTCAGCCAGCCCAGCAGCATGCCGCGCTGGTTGGCCTGCGTCTGCGCGATGTCGTACGCCAGCCGCCGCACCTCCGTGTCGTCGGTGCGGTCGCGCACGACGTACGACATCTCCACGGCCTGCTGATGATGTACGGCCATGTCGCGCGCGAACCCGGCGTCCGCGGAGTCGGCGGCGGGCGGCTCGACTCCGGAGTTGCCGTCCCCGGCGACCGAGTAGGTGATCGCGCCGGCCGCGACGAGCGCGGCCGCCGCGGCCCCCGCGATCCAGCCGGCCTGCGCCCGTTTCACTTCGACAGCCCACCCGTGCAGGCGGCGCCCGGCTCGGGCGTCTGGTCGCCCTGGACGTACTTCTCGAAGAACTTGGCGACGTTCGGGTCGTCCGCGCCCGTCACCGCGCGCTGGGCACCCCATGCCGAGAGCATGATCGGGTCTTTCTGCTTCTCGTCCGGGCTCATCAGCGTGTACGGGGTCTGCTTCACCTTCGCCGCCAGCGCGTCCACGTCCTTCTTGGCGGCCTTGCTGGTGTACGTCACCCAGACCGCGCCGTGCTCCAGGGAGTGCACGGCGTTCACGTTGTTGAGTTCCTCGGTGTAGACGTCCCCGTTGCAGTTCATCCACGCCTGGTGGTGGTCGCCGCCGACCGGGGGCTCCATCGGGTACTTCACGTCCTTGGTGACGTGGGTCCGGCTCAGCTTCCCGTCCCAGGTCTTCACGCCGTCCTTGCCCGCGACGAACTTCCCGGTGCTGGAGTCGCTCGCCGCGGAATCGTCGTCGGACTGCGACTGCACGAGCACGACACCGCCGACCGCGAGAGCGGCGACGACCACCACGCTGGCCGTGATCGTGAGGATGCGGTTGCGGCGCTCGCGGGCACGCTCGGCGCGCCGCATCTCCTCTATTCGCGCCTTGCGCTCTGCGGAGCTGCTCTTCTTGGCGGAGCCCATGGAGTGTGTCCTTCTAGGCAAGGGAACGGTCGGGTCAACTGATCGTAATGGGGAAGGGGTGACCTCTCGAAGAGAGGTCACAGGAATTACGGATGTCGGCGGCAGGGGGCACTATGGGCACTGAGCAGTACACCTGCCGTATCGGAGGCGTTCACGCCGAGGTCGGCCGGGCGATCAGGGTCCGCAACGCGCACGAAATGGTGTTGTGGTGTGATGCTCAGGTGCCCGACCGCCTCGCACAGTTCCTGGGGCAGGCGGCCTGACCAGCAAGGATGGGGAAGCGGAAGATGGACAAGCAGCAGGAGTTCGTGCTCCGGACGTTGGAGGAGCGCGACATCCGGTTCGTACGCTTGTGGTTCACCGACGTGCTCGGCTTCCTCAAGTCCGTGGCCGTCGCCCCGGCCGAGCTCGAGCAGGCGTTCGACGAGGGCATCGGTTTCGACGGCTCCGCGATCGAGGGCTTCGCCCGGGTGTACGAGTCCGACATGATCGCCAAGCCGGACCCGTCGACCTTCCAGGTCCTGCCGTGGCGCGCCGAGGCCCCCGGCACCGCCCGCATGTTCTGCGACATCCTCATGCCGGACGGCTCCCCGTCCTTCGCCGACCCGCGCTATGTCCTCAAGCGCGCGCTGTCCAAGACCTCCGACCTGGGCTTCACCTTCTACACCCACCCGGAGATCGAGTTCTTCCTGCTGAAGGACCGCCCGCTGGACGGCTCCCGCCCCACGCCCGCCGACAACTCGGGCTACTTCGACCACACCCCCACCCACGTCGGCCAGGACTTCCGCCGCCAGGCGATCACGATGCTGGAGTCGATGGGCATCTCGGTCGAGTTCTCCCACCACGAGGGCGCGCCGGGCCAGCAGGAGATCGACCTCCGCTACGCCGATGCCCTCTCCACGGCCGACAACATCATGACGTTCCGCCTGGTCATGAAGCAGGTCGCGCTGGAGCAGGGGGTCCACGCGAGCTTCATGCCGAAGCCGTTCTCCGAGCACCCCGGCAGCGGCATGCACACGCACCTGTCCCTCTTCGAGGGCGACCGCAACGCGTTCTACGAGTCGGGCTCCGAGTACCAGCTCTCCAAGGTCGGCCGCTCCTTCATCGCGGGCCTGCTGCGGCACGCCGCGGAGATCTCCGCGGTCACCAACCAGTGGGTCAACTCCTACAAGCGCATCTGGGGCGGCTCCGAGCGCACGGCCGGCGCGGGCGGCGAGGCCCCCTCGTACATCTGCTGGGGCCACAACAACCGCTCGGCCCTCGTCCGCGTCCCGATGTACAAGCCCGGCAAGACCGGCTCCGCGCGCGTCGAGGTCCGCTCCCTGGACTCCGGCGCGAACCCCTACCTCGCCTACGCCGTCCTCCTCGCCGCCGGCCTCAAGGGCATCGAGGAGGGCTACGAGCTCCCGCCGGGCGCCGAGGACGACGTCTGGGCCCTCTCCGACGCCGAGCGCCGCGCGATGGGCATCGAGCCCCTGCCCCAGAACCTCGGCGAGTCGCTGTCCCTGATGGAGCGCAGCGACCTGGTCGCCGAGACCCTGGGCGAGCACGTCTTCGACTTCTTCCTGCGCAACAAGCGCCAGGAGTGGGAGGAGTACCGCTCCGAGGTGACGGCGTTCGAGCTGCGGAAGTCTCTGCCGGTTCTGTAAGCGCAGGTCAGAACGGGTTTCCTGTCGATTCGGCGGGTAGGGCCGACGGTCGTGGACCGTCGGCCCTACCGTGTCTCATTGCCCCTGGGCCGTCTCTGGGCCGTCGGGCATCGGATCGGTGCCCTCGTACAGGCCGTCGACCGCCTTCCGGGCCCGTGCGTCGCTACTCGGCATGAGGTGTCCACGGCGCAACGCGACCAGTACCCGCCGCAGGCGGACGCACCGATTGCGCGGGGCACGGGTTCTTCGACAGGTGACCGTCGTCCACGGCCGCGTTGAGGCTCGTCGACACGTTTGTCACCGGAGCACCTCGGTGCTCCGGTCGGCCGTGATGGCGGTGAGGAGGGGGAACGCGATGAGCAGCGCGATCGCGACGAGGAGTCCGCTTGCCCAGAGCGGCCCGAGGTACCCGGCGTCGGTGCTGAGGGTGGCCGCAGCGATGACGGGGCCGACGGCGGCGCCCACGTTGAGCGCCGCGGTCGCATATGAACCGGCCATGGTGGGGGCTCCCTCGGCCTCGTAGAGGACGCGCGTAATCAGCGTGCTGCCCAGCGCGAACGACAGTGCGCCCTGCACGAACACGAGGATGAACAGGGCGACCGGCTCGTTGGCCAGCATCGCCAGGGTCGGCCAGCCGATGAGCAGCAGCGGGCCACCGACTGCGATGACCGGGCCGGGACGCCGGTCTGACAGTTGGCCGGCGACGGTGACGCCCACGAAGGAACCGGCGCCGAAGAGCACCAGAGCGACAGAGATCCACAACTCGCCCAGCCCGGCGCTGTCGGTCACCACAAGGGCGAGGAAGGTGAGGCTTCCGAAGGTTGCCGCGTTCACCAGCGCGCCGAGCAGCATCACCAGAATCAACCGCGGCCGTGTGAGCTGGGCGAGCTCCGCTCGCAACGCCGGCCTGCCAGTCGCCTCATCCTCATCACGTCCTGCTGGGATTCCTTTCAGGATGCCGAGAGCTGCCGGCAGGCAGAGAGCGGCGACAGCCCAGAATGTGGCCCGCCAGCCGAGCAACGCGCCAAGCACCGAGCCGCCAGGGACACCGGCGATCGTGGCCACCGTCGTGCCGGACAGCAGCACGGCCAGCGCACGTCCCTTCCTGTCGGGTGGGACCAGCGTGGCGGCAGCCGTCAGAGCGACGGCAAGGAACCCTGCGTTCGCGAGCGCGGCGATCACCCGGGTGGCGAACAGGATGGGGAAGCTGGTGGTCATGGCGCCCACGGCATGAGCTGCCGCGAAAGTGAGGATGAACCCGAGAAGGCTGGCGCGCCTGGGCCAGTTGCGGGCAAGCGCGGCCACAAGTGGGGCACCGACGATCATGCCGACCGCGAAGGCCGAGGTGAGCGTTCCGGCTGTCGCGACTGTGACATCGAGGTCTGAGGCGATGTCCGGCAAGAGGCCGGCGAGCATGAATTCCGAGGTGCCCATGGCGAAAACCGCCATGGCAAGCAGGTACAGCGGGAGAGGCATCGAGTGGCTCCGAGGTGAGGAGAAGCACGAGAAGGTCATCTCGTCACCGCGGCCAGCCCCAAGCGCCACTCGTCCCACCGCAAAAAACGGCGCGACGACAGGGCTACGAGCTCAGTGGTTCAGGGGGCTGACGGCGTGACCGAAAGCCCCCTCCTTGTCTGACTCAGGACTCGACATGGCCCGCACGCTACCCGGCCGATGCCCGTCGAAGCATCTTGGTTTCACTGACATCGGCCTGTGTCACCAACGTCATGTCCGGCAACAGCCAGAGCCAGGTGTCCAACCACATCCGCGATCGCCAGTCGTCGATCGGGATAGCCGTGCCGGTGAACAGTGGCCAGAAGTAGATGCTCTGACAGGCAGTGCAGGCTCGGCTGTGGTGGTGCATTCACCTGAAATGCCGGTTTCCTGTCCGGCTGCATCCTGAAACCTTTCAGGTACCGGTACCCGCGACTCCCCCTGAAGCTGACTGCTGTGACGCACAAGGCTATTGGCCTCCGGAGGGGAACGAACATGACCGGCAGAACTCTGAGTCGCAGGACCGCGGCCGCCACCACCGCCGCGCTCGCCATGACGGCCGCGCTGATCACCGGGGCGGCCGCCGTCCCGGCGAGCGCGGCGACGGCGGCCGTCGTCTGCTCCGATCTGGGGATCCTGAGCGATCCACAGAATGCCTCCAGCACGGGCACGGCGACGACGGCCACCGGTCGCACAGGCACAGCCCAGGTCCGGTACGGCACCTCCGGCGGTGTGCGGTACGCCTGGGCGCGGACGACCAGTTACGAGTACGACGACCTGTACATCAAGTTCGAGATCGACACCAACGGCGACGGCGACGCCAACTGCTCCCACTACAGGGAGGCGACGAGCCGGACGTACACCACGGGCAGGCAGACTGAGCGGGCGGACGGCGTCCGCTACCGGGGCTGCCTGCTGTTCGACCCCGACCACGACTGTGACGCGGCCGCCACCAAGACCGGTTGGTGGTAGGAGCCGGTGCGTACCTGGTCGCACACCCAGCAGGCCTTCACTCGGGTGTGCGACCGTGCGCGTAGCGCCGTATGACACCCACGCCCCACCACCCCGCACCAGCCCCGCGCCCGGGTGGTACACATCTTGTACCTTCGGGATATCGCCCTGGCGCACCGTGTCTGGGACGAGCCGTTCGTCTCCGACGAGGAGACGTTCGACCTGGGTGGGCCGGTTACCGGAGGCGACATCCGAGCGGCGGTGACCGAGGGCTACGAGGCTCGGGAACGCCGGAACGGGGGCCACGCGGCTTGATCGCCGTCGCCGACACCTCCGGAATCCTCACGCCCTTCAACCGTTCCGACCCGGACCACGAGGCGGCCAGGAAAGCTGCGGATCAGTGCGGCTTCCTCGTCGCCACCCCGCTGGCCCTGACCGAAGTGCACCAGGTGGCCACCAGCCGCGCCGGGCGAGCCGCGGCTGATGGCATCCTCCGATCGCTCACCGCACGCGTGCGGCAGATGCGGCTGGTCCTGGCCCCGGCCACTCCGGAGATCCTCGACGCCGCCCTGTCCGTCCGGGCGCGCTACACGGCGCTCGACCTCGACCTGGTCGACGCGGTGAACGTGGCGCTCGCCGCCGAGTACGGCACGGACGCGATCCTCACCCGGGACCTCCGTGACCTGCGGGCCGTACGACCGATGGGCGGCAGGCACACCCACTTCCGGATCCTCCCGGACGATCTCTGACCATCGCCACTCCGCGTGTCACAGTTGCGGCCGGTGAGGGCTGGTCGCGCCCACGCGGCGGAGCCGCAAATCGATACAGCCCCGCGCCCCTGAAGGGGCGTTACTGCCGGCCCTGCTTTGCCTGCTCCGTCAGCAGCTCGTGCAGCGGTTTCGTCGCCCTCTGCCGGTACTCCTGGATCGACCACCCATTCCCGTCCGGGTCCGTGAAGTACATGAACGTCGCGCCGTCGTCGGGGGTGTACTGGGTCGGCTCGGTGACGTCGAGGCCGCGTTCGAGCAGCTCGGCGTGCGCGGCCTTGATGTCGGCGACGCAGAGTTGGAGGCCCTGGTAGGACCCGGGTTCGGGCTTGGTCTCGCCCTTGGTCATGTCCCAGATGCTGTCGCCGAGGGCCACAGAACAGCCCGAGCCCGGCGGGGTCAGCTGGACGATGCGCATGCCCGGCATGACCTCCTGGTCGATGTCGACGTGGAAGCCGACCTTGTCGCGGTAGAAGTCGCGGGCTCGGTCGATGTCGCTCACGGGCAGCGGGATCACTTCGAGCGTGTACTGCATCGCTGGTCCTCCAGGTCGCCGTTGACACGTCAGACGAACCGCCAGCGGGTCTGGCTGAACGGCTCCCCCTTACCGAAGCCGAAAACGGTGACCGGCGCCACCGAAAAGACGTAAGCGTGTCCTGCTCCGTGGTGGAAGCAACCGTTCCGTACCTCGAAGTGCCAGAAAGGCCCGTATTTCGTCTCCCAGAGGGCCGCGAGTTCGCGCAGCGCCGCGTCGTCCGTGACCCGCCGCGCCTCGCCCTCGACCACGAGGTCGTACCCCTTGTTCCAGGTGTTCGTGCCCGTGGTGAGGACGACCTGCGGGTTCTCGGCGAGGTTGCGGGCCTTGCGTTCCTCGGGGCCGGTGCAGAAGTGCAGGGCGCCGTGCGCCCAGACCGCGGGCAGCGGGGTGACGTGCGGGCGCCCGTCCGGTCGTACGGTCGAGATCCAGAACAGCTCGGCCTCGGTGAGCTGCTTCTCGGCCTCCGGCCAGGGGGTCGCGGTCGCCGTTTCCTCGCTGTAGCGGGTGTCCAGTCGGGTCTGCGGGGTGATGTCGGTCATGAGCTGCCTCCAGCCGCCGGATGTCCCTCGGATGTCCCTCGGATGTTCCTCGGATGTCCCTCGACAGGGCGGACTCGATACGGCCCCGGAATTCATCGGCCTCATCGGCTCACAGGGCTTCCGCCTCCGGGAAGACCCGGGCGACGGCCGCCGTACGGCTGGAGACACCCAGGCGGCCGAAGGCGTTTTCCAGGTGCTTGCGGACAGTGCTGCGCGAGACGACGAGTTGTTCCGCGATCTGCGGGGTGGTCAGGCCGAGGGCCACGCAGCGCAGGACGTCCAGTTCCCGGTGGGTCAGCCGCACGGAGGGACGGCGGCGGCGGGCGGCGTCCTGGTAGATCGCGTACAGATGCGGGGCCATCAGACGGAGCGTCGTCATCTCGTGATCGGTGAACGGTCTGCCCTCCTCGCGCAGGAACTGGAAGACGCGGGTGCGGTTCGGCGCGGTGGGCAGGGCGACGGCCGCGATGCATTTGAAGGGCCGCAGGCACTCGGTGTAGATCGGCAGGTTCATCAGCTCGCGCAGTGACATGTAGTCGGTCAGCTGTGTGGCCTCCGGCGTGCTGTGCGGCCCCGCGACCCAGGTGCACTGCAGATGCTGGTGGCGCCATCGCCAGTAGCCGTCCAGCGAGCAGTCGTCCCCGCCCATGTTTCCCCAGTTGTCGTAGGGCGTCTCCTGCTCGTTGACGTGGATCCGGGTCGGGACGTCCAGTTCGGAGAAGCACGCGCAGTCGCAGGGGACGAGGCGTTGCAGGCCGAGCAGCAGGGATTTCGGCGGCACCGCGTCCGACGTGTCGTGCCGGGCCTCGTCCAGGACGTCCGCCATGCGCCGCAGATGAACCTCGGCCGTTGCCGTCGTACGGGCTGATGTCGTCATGGCGGCCTCCCGGGCCGGTTCTCACCTCCTGCGAAGGTACGCCCCGCGCGGGCCCGGGGCGCCGGGGATTCGTCAAATGACGAATGGGCTACGGCCGTTGCGGGGCGCACTGTCGACACAGGCAGCCGCCCGGCTGCCGGGAGTGCACAGGAAGAGCAGGAAGAGACGGAGGCACCCCATGCCTGCCCACCTTCGACCCGCGGCCCTTTTCGCGGGCGCCGTCCCACTGGCCGCCGCCCTGCTGGTCACCGGATGCCAGGCGTCGCCCACCACGACCGCCTCGGTGCGGGACGAGTCCTTCTCCGGGGTCGGGTTCACGCTCGGACCCCGGGGCGGCATCGACATCTCCGGCGCCTCCCGCGAGGCGGTCGCGCCGGCCGGGTCCTACCCGGTGACCGCGGGCCGCGCCCACGGGTTCGCCCGCCCCGACGACAAGCTGCTCGTCGTGCTGCGCCACTGGCCCGAGGAGCGTGCCGCACGCGGCGCGGCGCACCGGGAGCCGCCCCTGGACGCGCCCGCCATCGAGACCGGATTCCTCGTCGACACCGCGAACTGGGCGCGGGCCGAGCTCGACGGGCATGAGCTGCAGTGGCTGCGCCGGGCCACGATCCGCGTCGACACCACGAACGGCACCGTCGGGGACCTCACCCGCCTCACTCTGTCCGGTCCGCACGGGGGTCGGTCCGGACAGCCGGTGGAGCCGCCGGACGACAGCTCGTGCGGCGGGCTCGACCCGTTGGTGAACCGGAGCGCGGTGCTGCCCGCGGTGGAGCCGGGCACACCGGTCGTGGACGCCCTGAGGCGGCTGCGCGGGCAGTGCCTGGACGTCCAGTACGCCTCCCGGCCCGGGGCCGGCCGGCCGGGCACCGTGCACAGCGTGGTCGTGCCGGTCGCCGGACAGGCGGCGCCGGTGGCCGTCGTGCCGGGGCGCAGGGCCGGTGACACGGTGCTCGCCGAGCCGTCCCGACCTGCCACGGTGGTGGTCGTCCGCTGAGACACCCCGGCGCTTGTCCCGGCTTCTCCGGTTAGGCTCAAGCGGGTACGACCTTGATCCGACAGGAGGCGGGGCATGACGGCGCCGGGGCGCAGGAGCAGTACCTTCACTCGGCTGCTGCGGCACGGTTTCACCGATCCCTCGGCCGCCGAGCGGCTCCTGGACAGCGTGGAGCTGGCGCCGATGCGGAACGACCCGGTGCTGCTCGAGGCGCTGGGCGCGACCGCCGACCCGGATCTCGCGCTGCACGGTCTGGTACGGCTGCTGGAGGTGCAGCCCGGCCCCCTGGCGCAGCGCGAGCTGCTCGACACGGTGATAGCGGCGAAGCCGCTGCGGGACCGGCTGCTCGGTGTGCTCGGGGCCTCCGCCGCGCTCGCCGACCACCTCGCCCGGCACCCCAAGGACTGGCAGGCCCTCGTCACGTACGAGCCGCGCGACCTGCACCCCGGGGTGGCGGAGTTCGAGCGCGGTCTCGCCGAGGCCGGCGACCCGGTCGCCCTGCGCGTCGCCTACCGGCGCTGTCTGCTGTCCATCGCCGCCCGTGACGTGTGCGGCACCACCGATGTCGCCGAGACCGCCGCCGAGCTCGCCGACCTGGCCACCGCGACCCTGCGCGCCGCCCTCGCCATCGCCCGCGCCGCCGCGCCCGACGACGCCGCCTCCTGCCGGCTCGCGGTGATCGCGATGGGCAAGTGCGGCGGCCATGAGCTGAACTATGTGTCCGACGTCGATGTGATCTTCGTGGGGGAGGCGGCCGAGGGGGCCGACGAGGGCAAGGCGCTGCGCTCCGCCACCAAGCTCGCCTCGCACATGATGCGGATCTGCTCCGAGACCACCGTCGAGGGCTCGATCTGGCCGGTGGACGCCAATCTGCGGCCCGAGGGCAGAAACGGTCCGCTGGTGCGCACGCTGAGCAGCCACCTCGCCTACTACCAGCGCTGGGCCAAGACCTGGGAGTTCCAGGCGCTGCTCAAGGCCCGCCCGGTGGCCGGCGACATCGAGCTCGGCGACGAGTACGTCACCGCGCTCGAACCCCTCGTCTGGAAGGCCGCCGAGCGCGAGAACTTCGTCCCCGACGTGCAGAAGATGCGCCGCCGGGTCGTCGAGAACATCCCCGTCGCCGAGGTCGACCGGGAGCTGAAGCTCGGTCCGGGCGGGCTGCGGGACGTCGAATTCGCCGTGCAGCTGCTGCAGTTGGTGCACGGCCGTGCCGATGCCTCGCTTCGCAGCGGTACGACCCTCGACGCGCTCCAGGCGCTCGCCGCCGGCGGGTACGTCGGTCGCGCCGACGCCGTCCAGCTCGACAGCGCGTACCGCTTCCTGCGCACCATGGAGCACCGCATCCAGCTCTACCGGCTGCGCCGCACCCACCTCGTCCCCAATGACGAGGCCGACCAGCGCCGCATCGGCCGCTCGCTGGGCCTGCGCACCGATCCGGTCGCCGAGCTGAACCGCGAGTGGAAGCGGCACAGCAGTGTCGTACGACGGCTGCACGAGAAGCTCTTCTACCGGCCCCTGCTCGACGCCGTCGCCCAACTCGCCCCCGGCGAAGCCCGGTTGAGCCCCGAAGCGGCCCGCGAACGCATGGTCGCCCTCGGCTACGCCGACCCGGCCTCCGCCCTGCGCCACCTGGAGGCGCTGGCCTCGGGCGTCAGCCGCAAGGCCGCGATCCAGCGCACGCTGCTGCCCGTGCTGCTCGGCTGGTTCGCCGACTCCGCCGACCCGGACGCGGGCCTGCTCAACTTCCGCAAGGTGTCGGACGCGTTGGGCAAGACGCCCTGGTATCTGCGGCTGCTGCGGGACGAGGGCGCCGCGGCCGAGAACCTCGCCCGTGTGCTGTCCGCCGGCCGTCTCGCGCCCGACCTGCTGATGCGCGCGCCGGAAGCGGTGGCGCTGCTCGGCGACGGTGACGGCGGTGGCCTCGTCCCCCGCTCCCACGCCCATCTGGAGCAGGAGATCCTCGCCGCGGTCGGCCGCGCCGGCGGCGCCGTCCAAGCGGTCACGGCGGCCCGCGGCGTCCGTCGCCGCGAGCTGTTCCGTACGGCCGCCGCCGACATCGTCGGCTCGTACGGCACCGAGACCCAGCCCGCCGAGGCCGACCAGGGCGCCCTGGTGGACCGGGTCGGCGGCGCGATCTCCGACCTCACGGCCGCCACCCTCGCCGGCACCCTGCGCGCGGTCGTCCGCGAGGGCTGGGGCGAGGAGCTGCCCACCCGGTTCGCGATCATCGGCATGGGCCGCTTCGGCGGGCACGAACTCGGCTACGGCTCCGACGCGGACGTCCTGTTCGTGCATGAGCCGCGGGAGGGCGTCGAGGAACGGGTGGCCGCGGACGCCGCGAACAAGGTCGTCTCCGAGATGCGGCGACTGCTGCAGATCCCGAGCGCGGACCCGCCGCTGCTGATCGACGCGGACCTGCGTCCGGAGGGCAAGTCCGGGCCGCTCGTACGGTCGTTGAAGTCGTACGAGGCCTACTACCGCCGCTGGTCCCTGGTCTGGGAGTCACAGGCACTGCTGCGGGCCGAAGTCGTCGCCGGTGACGAGGACTTGGGCCGGCGCTTCATCGAGCTGATCGACCCGCTGCGGTATCCGGCCGAGGGACTCGGCGACGACGCCGTCCGGGAGATCCGGCGCCTGAAGGCCCGTATGGAGTCCGAGCGGATGCCGCGCGGCGCCGACCCGAAGCTGCACACCAAGCTCGGGCCCGGCGGGCTCTCCGACGTCGAATGGACCGTCCAGCTCTTCCAGTTGCACCAAGGCTGGGCCGAGCCGGGCCTGCGCACCACCCGCACCCGCGAAGCCCTCGCCGCCGCCTGCGCCGCCGGACTCATCTCCGGCGAGGACGCGGCGACCCTGGACGAGGCGTGGGTGCTGGCGACGCGGGTGCGGAACGCGGTGATGCTGGTGCGCGGGCGAGCGGGGGACACGTTCCCGTCGCACGGGCGTGAACTGGCCGCGGTGGGGCGGTACTTGGGGTACGGGCCGGGACACGTCGGCGACATGCTCGACGCGTACCGGCGTACGGCGCGACGGGCGCGGGGTGTGGTGGAGGAGCTGTTCTACGGGGCGTGAACCCGCAGCGCGCGAGCGTGCGTGATCAACCCCTCCAGCCCCAGCTCGAACGCCCGGTCCGTCCGTCCCTCTCCCGCCGCCGCCAGCGCCTGAGCCAGTCGGGGCGTCGGCGCGTCCGGCGTCAGTTCCCACATGGTCTCCGGGGCCGCGAGGTCGAGCGCCGAGCCCAGGACCAGGTTCTCCAGGGCGACGAGGAGCGGCATGACGTCGGCGGGGGCGAACCCGGCGTCCAGGAGCAGCGTCACCGCCCGCTCGTACTGCTCCAGCACGCGCGGCGCCCGCACCGGTGACGTCATCAGCAGCGGGATCGCCTTCGGGTGCGCGGCGAACGCGGCGCGGTAGGAGCGCGCCCAGGCCTCCAGCGCCGTGTCCCAGGGCGTCCGGGACAGCGTGCCGGGGTCGATCACGGACGCGACCCGCTCGCGCAGCAGTTCCACGATGCCGTCCCGGCCGTCCACATGGTGATACACCGAGCCGGTCTGCACGCCGAGTCGCCTGGCGATCTGCGGCACGCTGAAATCGCCCTGCTCGTCGACGAGTTGGAGTGCGATCGTGGTGATGCGCTCGCGGTCGAGGAGCGGTGTGCGGGGGCGTGCCATGGTCGGCGGTCTCCTTCTTTCGGGCGGAGCTTTGGGATCCAGGTCTTCCCGGACGGCAAACGAGAGGTTACATTCCCAAAACCGAAAGCCTTTAGGTTAACGGTGCTCCGTCGCTCCGAGTATCGCTCCGTCCGCCGCTCGAAGGGCTTCCCCATGTCCGTGACCGCCTCCGACACCCCCGCGGAGAAGACGCCGCCCGCCACGGCCGGCCTCCGCTCCGGTTCCCTCGGCACCGCCGACATCGCCTTCTTCGTCGTCTCCGCCGCCGCCCCGCTCACCGTCATGGCCGGCGTCGCCCCGCTCGCGATCCTGCTCGGCGGCATCGGCGCCCCGGTCGGCTACCTCGTCGCCGGCATCACCCTCACCGTCTTCGCCGTCGGCTTCACCACAATGAGCCGGCACGTCAAAAGCGGCGGCGCCTTCTACGCGTACATCACCCGCGGTCTCGGCCGCCCCGCCGGCATCGGTGCCGCCCTCCTCGCCCTGATCGGCTACAACGGCATGGAGATCGGCGTCTTCGGCCTCCTCGGCACCGCCGGCCGCGACACCGCGCAGGCCCTCTTCGGCGTCGACGTCCACTGGCTGCCCATCGCCCTGGCCGGTCTCCTCCTCGTCGGCTACGGCGGCTACCGCTCCGTCGACTTCGGCGCCAAGCTGCTCGGCATCCTGCTCGTCGCCGAGACGGGCATCCTGGTGCTGCTCGCGGGCGGTGTGCTGGTCAAGGGCGGTGCGCACGGGCTGTCCGGCGCCTCCTTCACGCCCGGCAACGCCTTCGTCGGCGGTACGGCTGTCGTCCTGGCCTTCGCGTTCGCCGCGTTCACCGGCTTCGAGTCGACCGTGATCTACCGGCGTGAGGCGCGAGACCCGGAGCGCACGGTGCCGCGCGCGACCTACGTCGCCGTCGGATTCCTGGGCCTGTTCTACGCGTTCATCGTCTGGACCGTCATCCAGGCCTTCGGCGACGCGGAGGTGATCGGAGCCGCGGCCAAGGACCCCGGCGGACTCTTCTTCTCCGCCATCACCACCTACGTCGGCGCGTGGGCGGCCGACCTGATGCACATCTTCATCGTCACCAGCGTCCTCGCCTCCCTCCTCGCCTTCCACAACGCCATCAACCGCTACGTCCTCGGTCTCTCCGAAGAGGGCGTCCTGCCACGCAAGTTGGGTCGCGTCCACTCACGCCACCGTTCCCCGTACGTCGCCGGAATCGCGCAGACCGTCCTCGGCGCCGTCGTCGTCCTCGGCTTCTGGGCCGCCGGCGCCGACCCGTACCAGCAGCTGCTGCTGTGGGTGAACACCCCGGGAATGATCGGCCTGTTCGTCCTCCAACTGCTCGCCGCGATCGCCGTGCCCTGCTACTTCCGCCGGATCAGCCACCAGGAGGGCGTCCTGCGGACCGTCGTGGCCCCCGTCACCGCGGCTCTCCTGCTCGCGACGGCCATAGGGCTCGTCATCACGCACATCGACGCGTTCACCGGCGCCTCCCCGACGGTGAACACCGTCCTCATCGCCCTCTCGCCCACGGTCTTCGTCATCGGCCTCGGACTGGCATGGTGGCTGCGCCGCCAACGACCGCAGGTGTACGCCGACTTCGCCGCCGAGCCGTCTGAATGACCAACAACTACAAGGGAGTTCACTCCATGCCCACCGCCGACCTCATCCTCGCCGGCGCCAAGATCCGCACCCTCGACCCCGGCCGTCCCTACGCCACAGCCGTCGCCGTACACGACGGGCTGATCGCGGCGGTGGGCGACGAGAGCGACGTACGGGACTGGCGCGGGCCGGGAACAGAGGTCGTACGGCTGGAGAGCGCGCACCTCGTGCCCGGCCTGGTGGACGCACACAGTCACCCGGTGTGGGGGCTGGACCTGGCGACGGGGGTGGACCTCTCCGGCGTCACCGACCTGGCGGGTCTGCGGGCCGCGCTCGGGTCCGCCGAGCGGATCGACGGCTGGGTCGTCGGCTACGGCCTCGACCACAACGCCTTCGAGGGGCGGCCCATCGACCGCTCCCTCGTCGAGGACGTGCTCGGCGGCGCGCCCGCCTTCCTCCGGCTGTACGACGGACACTCGGCCCTGGTGAGCGGCGCGGCGCTGGCCGCCGCCGGGGTGGCCGGACCGCGCGCGTTCACCCAGCGCTCGGAGGTGGTCTGCGACTCCGCCGGGCGCCCCACCGGGCATCTCGTCGAGCATGCAGCGATGGATCTGGTGACCGGGGTCATGCCCCGGGCGTCGTACGAGGTCCGGCGGGCGCGGCTGGTGGAGCTGCTGTCCGCGATGGCGGCGACCGGGCTCACCGGCGCGCACGTCATGGACGCCGGGGACCCCGAGCTGGTCGGGGCGGTGGCCGCGGAGACCGTGCTGCCGGTGCGGCTGCGTTTCGCGCCCTGGTGCATGCCGGGCGCGGACGCCGACGACCTGGCCGAGCTGGTCGCCGCACAGGGCCGGGGCGGGCGGCACTGGCGGGTCGACGGGGTCAAGTTCTTCATGGACGGGACCGTCGAGGGCGGCACGGCGTGGCTGGAGCACGCGGACTGCCACGGGCAGGGGACGGACGCGTTCTGGCCCGATCCGGACGCGTACGCCGCCGCCGTACGGCAGCTGCACACGGCCGGGGTGCGCACCGCCACGCACGCCATCGGGGACGCGGCCGTGCGCCACGTCCTGGACGTGGTCGCGGGGCTGGGGCCGCAGGCGCACGGCATGCATCGGATCGAGCACATCGAGACGGCCCCGGACGAGCTGCTTCCGCGGTTCGCGCGGTTGGGGGTGGCCGCCTCCATGCAGCCGCCGCACACCGCGTACACCCGCGCCGACGGCACCGACGAGTGGTCCCGCCGCCTGGGCGCCGGCCGCGCCGCCCACGCCTGGCGCCTGCGCGACCTGCGCGACGCGGGCGCGACGGTCGCCCTGGGCTCGGACTGGCCGATCGCCCACTACGACGTACGAACGGTCCTGGCGACGGCACGCAGTCCCAAGGGCGCCGCTTCGGCACGGGCGGGCCTGACGGGGCTCGAGGCGCTGGAGGGCTGCACGACGCACGCGGCGCTGGCGGCGGGGGAGTCGGACGCGGCGGGCCGTATCGCTCCGGGGTACCGGGCGGACCTCACGGCCTTGGGCGTGGACCCGGTGACCGCTCCCGCGGACGAGGTGGCTCAGGCTCCGGTACGACTGACGGTGACCGGCGGTCACGTGGTGCACCGGGGGTAGGGACAGAGGGGTGCCGCTAGACCTTTCCGGGCAGCAACGCCCGGCGTGGAGGTACTAGCTTCGGCAACGAGTACGGCAACGTCCCGTACCAGACCCGCGCCACCGCGTAGCCGAAGGCGAGGCACATCAGGCCGCCCACGGCGTCCAGCCAGAAGTGGTTGGCGGTGGCGACGATCACGATGAGCGTGGCCACCGGGTAGAGCAGGCCCAGGACGCGGACCCACGGGACCGAGGCCAGCGCGAAGATCGTCAGGCCGGACCAGACCGACCAGCCGATGTGCATCGACGGCATCGCGGCGTACTGGTTGGACATGTTCTTCAGGTCGCCGGAGGCCATCGAACCCCAGGTGTCGTGGACCATCACCGTGTCGATGAAGCTCTGGCCGTTCATGAGCCGCGGCGGGGCGAGCGGATACAGGTAGTAACCGATGAGGGCCACGCCGGTCGTCGCGAAGAGCACCATCCGGGTCGCCGCATAGCGGCCGGGATGACTGCGGAACAGCCACACCAGGACACCCAGAGTGACGATGAAGTGCAGTGTCGCGTAGTAGTAGTTCATGCCGACGATGAGCCAAGTCACCGAGTTCACCGCGTGGTTGACGGATTCCTCGACGGCGATGCCGAGATCCTGCTCGAGCCGCCAGAGCCAGTCGGCGTTGCTCAGAGCCTGTCCCTTTTGCTCCGGGACGGCGTTGCGGATCAGTGAGTACGTCCAGTAACTCACCGCGATCAGAAGGATCTCGAACCACAGCCGGGGCCGCCGGGGAGTGCGCAGCCTGCTCAGCGGACCGGGCCTGGTTTCGACCGTGACAGGGTGCGGAACGGCCTCCTCGCGGCCTTCCTCGGCGGTTGTCACGGTCGTCTCACCCATGGGCACAGAGTCTGCCAGAAAAGCCCTCGCCCTCCGATCATCCCCTGGTCGGGTTCGGGCCGCACGTCCTACGACGACCGTAGGCCGCGTCCTCCTCCCAGCGCACTGGTGCAGAGGGAAGTTCTCCGCCTCAGGGACGACTCAGGAACGACTCCGGTCCCCGGTCCGCTCACCAGGCGCCGAAGCCGTCGAACCGCGCACCACCAGCTCCGGCATGAACACGAACTCACTGTGCGGCGCGGGCGTCCCCCCGATCTCCTCCAGCAACGTCCGCACCGCCGCCTGCCCCATCGCCGGAACCGGCTTGCGGACCGTCGTCAGGGGCGGGTCGGTGAAGGCGATCAGCGGGGAGTCGTCGAAGCCCACCACCGAGATGTCCCGGGGGACTTCCAGACCGTGCTGCCGGGCCGCCCGTATCGCGCCCAGCGCCATCATGTCGCTGGCGCACACCACCGCCGTACAGCTGCGGCCGATGAGCGCGGTGGCCGCCGCCTGGCCGCCCTCCAGCGTGTAGAGGGAGTGCTGGACCAGCTCCGTCTCGATCGTGTCCGTGGCCAGTCCGAGCTGGTCCTGTACGGAGCGGACGAAGCCCTCGATCTTCCGCTGGACCGGCACGAACCGCTTCGGGCCGAGCGCGAGGCCGATCCGGGTGTGGCCGAGCGACACCAGATGCGTGACCGCCAGGTTCATGGCGGCCCGGTCGTCCGGCGAGATGAACGGCGCCTGCACCTTGGGGGAGAAGCCGTCGACGAGCACGAACGGCACGCCCTGCGCGCGCAACTGCTCGTAGCGCTGCATGTCGGCGGTGGTGTCGGCGTGCAGTCCGGAGACATAGATGATCCCGGCGACGCCCCGGTCGACGAGCATCTCGGTCAGCTCGTCCTCCGTCGAACCGCCCGGGGTCTGGGTGGCCAGGACCGGGGTGTAGCCCTGCCGCGTCAGCGCCTGGCCGATCACCTGGGCCAGGGCCGGGAATATGGGGTTCTCGAGCTCCGGGGTGATCAGGCCCACCAGGCCCTCGCTGCGCTGCCGCAGCCGCACGGGGCGTTCGTAGCCGAGGACGTCCAGTGCGGCCAGCACGGACTGGCGGGTGGTGGCGGCGACGCCCGGCTTCCCGTTGAGGACGCGGCTGACGGTCGCTTCGCTCACCCCCGCCTGAGCAGCGATGTCGGCAAGCCGTGTGGTCACGGGAGTGGACTGTACCGGCCGTCCCTCGCCTTGCACACCGATCGGACGCCGGGCGCGGGCGGTGGACCGGCGCTGTGCGGGTTGCTGCGGCATGGCGTCCCCTCGGGAAACGGTCGGCAAGAGCTTGCAGAGTCTTGCACAACACCGTCCCTGCCCGCTCAACCCCGCAGAACTACGGTCTCACAGTGGTCGACGATGGGTCACGTACGGATAACTTCAGAGACCTCTTGCACTTTTTTGCTGCAAGGACTTTCGCACCGCTTACATCGCTGTTACGTTCTCGACGCCCGGCCGCCGCAACGGCGCAGTCGGCAAGTCGCAGGGACGGACGACGGGACCGCCTCCTGCACCACTCGGGCTTTAACCCTCAAGGAGAACTCATGCGGCGTGGCATAGCGGCCACCGCGCTGGTGGCGTCCCTCGCTCTCGCGGCGACGGCCTGCGGCTCAGACGGCGACAGCGGAGACAAGGCCGACGGTCCGGTCACCATCACCTGGTGGGACACCTCCAACGCCACGAATGAGGCGCCGACGTACCAGGCCTTGATCAAGGAGTTCGAGGCCGCCAACAAGGACGTCAAGGTCAAGTACGTCAACGTCCCCTTCGACCAGGCGCAGAACAAGTTCGACACCGCCGCCGGTGCCAGCGGCGCCCCGGACGTGCTGCGCTCCGAGGTCGGCTGGACGCCCGCCTTCGCCAAGAAGGGCTACTTCCTTCCGCTGGACGGCACCGAGGCCCTCGCCGACGAGAGCAAGTTCCAGCCCAGCCTGATCGAGCAGGCCAAGTACGAGGGCAAGACGTACGGCGTGCCGATCGTCACCGACACCCTCGCGCTGGTCTACAACAAGGAACTCTTCGAGAAGGCCGGCGTCGAGGCCCCCAAGACCTGGGACGACCTGAAGAAGGCCGCCGCCACGATCAAGGACAAGACCGGCGTCGACGGCTACTGGGGCTCCACCCAGGCCTACTACGCCCAGTCCTTCCTCTACGGCGAGGGCACCGACACCGTCGACGCCGAGGCCAAGAAGATCACCGTCGACTCGGCCGAGGCCAAGAAGGCGTACGGCACCTGGCTGGAGCTCTTCGACGGCAAGGGCCTGCACAAGGCCGACACCACCGCCGATGCCTACGCCCACATCCAGGACGCGTTCGTCAACGGCAAGGTCGCCGCGATCATCCAGGGCCCGTGGGAGATCACCAACTTCTACAAGGGCTCCGCGTTCAAGGACAAGCAGAACCTCGGCATCGCCACCGTCCCGGCCGGCTCCAGCGGCAAGGCGGGCGCCCCGACCGGCGGGCACAACCTCTCCGTGTACGCCGGCTCCGACGAGGCGAAGCAGCAGGCCGCGCTGAAGTTCCTGAAGTTCATGACCTCGGCGAAGTCCCAGGAGACCGTGGCCCTGAAGAACTCCACGCTCCCGACCCGCGACGACGCCTACACCGCCGAGGTCAAGGCGGACCCGGGCATCGCCGGCTACCAGGGCGTCCTCTCCGCCGCCCAGCCGCGCCCGGCGCTGCCCGAGTACAGCTCCCTCTGGGGCCCGCTGGACACCGAGCTGCCCAAGATCGCCGGTGGCAAGGAGTCCCTGGACAAGGGTCTGAGCAACGCCGAGACCGCGATCGCCAAGCTGGTGCCGGACTTCAGCAAGTGACCCCGCATGGCCGTCGGATCCGCCTGAATTGGGGGGACGGATCCGGCGGCCATCGGCCTGCGTGTTGTAACCCTCGAGCCTCCAGAAAGTGCCGAACATGACAGTCGCCGTCCAGCGCCTGAAGCACAGCTACCAGAAGTACTGGTACGCCTACGCCATGATCGCCCCCGTGGTCATCGTGCTCGGCGTCCTCGTGCTGTATCCGCTCGCGTACGGGTTCTACCTGACGCTCACGGACGCCAACAGCCTCAACACCGGTCGCACGATCGGCGTCAACGAGATCGAGGCCACCTACAAGTTCATCGGCTTCGACAACTACGCCGACATCCTGTGGGGCGAGACCGCCTACGACCGCTTCTGGTCGCACTTCATCTGGACGGTGTTCTGGACGGCGGCCTGTGTCGCCCTGCACTACTGCATCGGCCTGGGCCTGGCGCTGCTGCTCAACCAGAAGCTGCGCGGCCGCACCTTCTACCGGTTGATCCTGGTCCTGCCCTGGGCGGTGCCGACCTTCGTCACCGTCTTCGGGTGGCGGTTCATGCTCGCGGACGGCGGCATCATCAACTCCGCGCTGGAGACGCTCCATCTGCCGACGCCGCTGTGGCTGGAGGACACCTTCTGGCAGCGGTTCGCCGCGATCATGGTCAACACCTGGTGCGGGGTGCCGTTCATGATGGTCTCGCTGCTGGGCGGTCTGCAGTCGATCGACTCGACGCTGTACGAGGCCGCGGAGATGGATGGCGCCACCCCCTGGCAGCGGTTCCGGTACGTCACGCTGCCCGGCCTGAGGTCCGTCAGCTCCACCGTCGTACTCCTCGGCATCATCTGGACCTTCAACCAGTTCGCCATCATCTTCCTGCTGTTCGGCGACACCGCCCCGGACGCCCAGATCCTCGTCACCTGGGCCTACTACCTCGGCTTCGGACAGCAGCCGCGCGACTTCGCGCAGTCGGCGGCGTACGGCATGCTGCTGCTGGCCATCCTGATCGTCTTCACCTCCTTCTACCGCCGCTGGCTGAACCGCAATGACCAGCAGCTCGCGATCTGAGGCAGGAGCCCCCATGAGCACTACGACCGTCAAGACGTCCGCTCCCGCCGATCCGCCACCCGCGTCCGACGCACCCCGCAAGGTGCGCCGGCGCGGCGAGCGCGGCCCCGGCGCGACCCTCGCGTCCCACGGCATCCTGATCGCCGCGAGCCTGATCGCGCTCTTCCCGATCGCCTGGCTGGTCTTCCTCTCCCTCGGCCCGGACAAGGACGACTATCTGCACCCCGGAGGGATCTGGGGGAAGATGACGTTCGACAACTACTCGTTCGTCCTGTCGGACACGAACTTCTTCGACTGGCTGAAGAGTTCGCTGATCGTCTCGCTGGGTGCCACGGTGATCGGTGTGTTCGTCGCCGCCACCACCGGATACGCCGTCTCCCGGATGCGCTTCCCGGGCTACAAGAAGTTCATGTGGGTGCTACTGGTCACCCAGATGTTCCCGGTAGCCGTACTCATGGTGCCGATGTACCAGATCCTCGCCGAACTGAAGCTCATCGACAGCTACGGTGGCCTCATCCTCGTCTACTTGACGACGGCCGTGCCGTACTGCGCGTGGCTGCTCAAGGGCTACTTCGACACCATCCCGTTCGAGATCGACGAGGCCGGGCGCGTCGACGGGCTGACCCCCTTCGGCACGTTCGCGCGGCTGATCCTGCCGCTCGCGAGGCCGGGTCTGGCCGTGGCCGCGTTCTACAGCTTCATCACGGCTTTCGGTGAGGTCGCGTTCGCTTCCACGTTCATGCTGTCCGACACGAAGTACACGCTGGCGGTCGGGTTGCAGAGCTTTGTGAGTGAGCATGACGCTCAGCGGAACCTGATGGCCGCGACGGCTGTGCTGATCGCGATACCGGCCGCCGGGTTCTTCTACCTCGTGCAGAAGAACCTGGTGACCGGTCTAACGGCAGGTGGAACCAAGGGCTAGAACGCCGGTTCAGCCCCAACGGCGCCGCACCCAAACCCGAGGCGGCCGTGGTGTCCATCCGACCCCGCTGACACCACGGCCGCCTCGTCACCAACTCCCCATGACCAGAACTCCGTTACGTACCAAGGACGCCATGACCCAGCAGCACTCCGCCATCGCCCCGGCACCCAACTCCGCCAAAGCCAAGCGCAGCGACTGGTGGCGGGACGCGGTGATCTACCAGGTCTATCCGCGCAGTTTCGCCGACAGCAACGGCGACGGTATGGGGGATCTGGAAGGCGTACGAACCCGGCTGCCGTATCTGCGGGACCTCGGGGTCGATGCCGTGTGGTTGAGCCCCTTCTATGCCTCGCCGCAGGCCGACGCCGGTTACGACGTCGCCGACTACCGGGCCGTGGACCCGATGTTCGGCAATCTGCTCGATGCCGACGCGCTGATCCGTGACGCGCATGAGCTGGGTCTCAGGATCATCGTGGACCTGGTGCCCAATCACTCCTCCGACCAGCACGAGTGGTTCAAGCGGGCGGTCGCGGAGGGGGCGGGTTCGCCGCTCCGGGACCGGTACCACTTCCGGCCGGGCAAGGGGGAGAACGGCGAACTCCCGCCCAACGACTGGGAGTCGATCTTCGGCGGGCCCGCGTGGACCCGGGTGCCCGACGGTGAGTGGTATCTGCATCTCTTCGCGCCGGAGCAGCCCGACTTCAACTGGGAGCACCCGGCCGTCGGGGACGAGTTCCGCTCGATCCTGCGGTTCTGGCTGGACATGGGCGTCGACGGCTTCCGTATCGACGTGGCGCACGGCCTGGTGAAGGCGGAGGGCCTCCCCGACCTGGGATCGCACGAACAACTGAAGCTGCTGGGCAACGATGTCATGCCGTTCTTCGACCAGGACGGGGTGCATGACATCTACCGCCAGTGGCGGACGATCCTGGACGAGTACGCGGGGGAGAGGATCTTCGTCGCCGAAGCCTGGACGCCGACGGTTGAGCGCACCGCCAACTACGTCCGGCCGGACGAGCTGCACCAGGCGTTCAACTTCCAGTATCTGAGCACGAGTTGGGACGCGGAGGAGCTGCGTACGGTCATCGACCGCACGCTGGAGGCCATGCGCCCGGTCGGCGCCCCCGCCACCTGGGTGCTGTCCAACCACGATGTCACCCGCCACGCGACCCGCTTCGCCAACCCCCCGGGTCTCGGCACGCAGATCCGCTCGGCGGGCGACCGTGAACTGGGCCTTCGCCGCGCTCGCGCCGCCACGCTGCTGATGCTGGCGCTGCCCGGTTCGGCGTACGTCTACCAGGGCGAGGAGCTGGGCCTGCCGGACGTCGTCGACCTGTCGGACGAGGTGCGTCAGGACCCGGCGTACTTCCGGGGCGCCGGACAGGACGGCTTCCGCGACGGGTGCCGGGTGCCGATCCCGTGGACGCGCACGGGGCCGTCGTACGGCTTCGGCGCGGGCGGCAGCTGGCTGCCCCAGCCCGATGGGTGGGGGGAGTTGAGCATCGAGGCCCAGACGGGTGACGCCGACTCGACGCTGGAGCTGTACCGCACCGCGCTCGCCGTCCGCCGCGAGCAGCCCGACCTGGGCGCGGGCGACTCGGTGGAGTGGCTGCGCGCCCCCGAGGGCGTCCTGGCCTTCCGGCGCGGGGAGTTCGTGTGCGTGGCCAACACCGGCGCCGAGTCGGTGACGGTGCCCGCGCACGGTCGCGTGCTGCTCGCCAGCGGTGAGGTGACGGAGGCGGACGGCGAGGCGAAGGTGCCGGGCGACACGACGGTCTGGTGGACCACCGCCTGAGAGGAATCGCCGTCCGATGCCGCGACCGCACACGTCGCGGCATCAACTCCCGCTGACCGCCGCCGACTCGTAGCCCGTGATGTCGTCGGGCGTCACCAGGCCGTCCTCGATCGCCCGGGCCAGCATGTCCGCCTTGGTCGGTGCGGTCCTGCCGACCTGCGCGTACTTGACCCGTGCCCGACGGATGTACACGTCCACCGTGTGCACCGACACGCCCATGCGCCGGGCGACCGAAGCCTTCGACATGGACTGGAACCACCACAGCAGCGCGGTGCGTTCCTGTGCGGACAGCTTGGGTCTGCTCGGGCCGCGGTCACCGACCAGGACCCCGGCGGCGGTCGGCGTGACGTAGGGTCTGTCGCCCGCCGCGGCCAGGACCGCGTTCACCAGGTGGGCCCGTCCTTCGTTCTTCGCGACGAACTCGCATGCTCCGGCCTCCAGCGATTCGAGGACCACCCGCTGCTCGGTGAACTGCGAGAAGGCGATGACCCGTTGGCCCGCGGCGGCCAGCGTGGCGATGTCGCCGATGACGAGTCTGCCGTGCAGATTCAGATCGAGGATGAGGACATCCGCGACGCCGGGCTCCACATCCGTGGTTTCCCCGGTGTGCCTCACCGAGATGCGCGGCTCCTCGGACAGCCAGGTCTGGATGCCTTCGATGACGACAGGGTGATCGTCGACGATGGCGACGGTCAGGGGGCCGGTCGCAGCGGCCATCGGGTCTCCCACCACAGCTGATCCTCCTCCTGGTCGTACTGGGCGGACACGGTGAGCGGGCCCGGCGATTCGACGAGCGTCTGCGGCGGGGCGTCGGCCACCACGCTCACCACGACGTCCTCGGGCGTCGTCACCACGGTCACCCGGGCTCGGGTGGCGGCGGTGGCCAGGACCAGCAGGGTCCCTTCCGCCAGTTCTCGGCGGGCGGATGTCGGCAGGTCGGGCAGGTCGCCGTAGCTCAGCAGGGTCACGCGTACGCCACGCCGCTCGGCGATGTCGGCGCAGGCGCGCAGTTCGTGCAGGAGCGGGTGCGGGGCGTCGTCCGTCTCCACGAACAGCCTCCGCAGGCGTGCCGCCTCCACGGCGGCACGTCGGCGTACGACGGTGTCCCCCGGGTCCAGTCGATGTTCCGCCAGACCACGCAGCAGCGGTTCCACTGTGCTGCGCAGGGACTCGTAACGGCGCTGGCGCTCGGCGTGCACGGTCTCGTCGGCGGTCGCACGGGCGAGACGCTCGGCCTGGCCCGCGGCGATCTCGGTGGCTTCCCGCGCACCGTCGTTGAGCTGCCGTGCCAGATACGCGAGGGTCAACTGGACACCGGCGGTGGTGTACGTCACGGCCAGCAGACGGGCGACCATGACATGGTCGAGCGCGTCGTGGGCGGCCAGGAAGGCCACCGTGACAGCCGTGTTGGCGCCGAGCAGGGCGACCAGCTCCCACAGCGGACGCTGCGTCAGAAGCAGCACGCCGAACCAGCCCACGGTGTTCCACGCCCAGCTCACGTCGCTGATCATCCCGCCCGTCGGGTACGTGGCGGTGGCGACGACGCCGGTGACCAGCGCCGCCCCCGCGAGCCACCGCGCGGTGTGCCCGCTGAGCGCGGAACGCAGCAGCAGGACCGACCCGACCGTCTGGATGACCGTGAGCGCCAGCCAGGAGCCCGCGGCGGCGGCCTGCGGCTCGTACACCGGCCAGCCCCTGAGCACCAGCAGGGTGTCCAGCCCCAGGTGCCAGACGCCGACGATCGCCACCAGCCCGATATTGACGGCCATGGCGAAACGGGTGGCGACCATTCCCTTGGCGACGCCGGCGGTCAGGGTTCCCACCTCAGCACGACCCGGGTGCCCGCGCCGGGGGACGAGACCGCCCGGGCGCTGCCTCCCACGGCACGCATCCGGCCGTAGACCGACTCCCGCAGACCGCGCCGGTGGGAGGGAACAGCCGCGGGGTCGAACCCGCGTCCGCTGTCGCAGACTTCGACGGTAGCGCCCTCCCCGGTACGTCGGGCCGTGACCCGGGCAGCGCGGGTGTCCGCGTGCCGGGCCACGTTGGTCAGGGCCTCGGCGATCGCTTGCGAGAGGGCTTCCACGACCTCGTGGGGAAGATCCAGCGGCGGCACGTCGAACTCGATGTCCAGTGGCGGGAGGCCGACGCGGCGCGTCAGTACGACGGTGCGCAGCGCGACATCCAGCGGTGCCGGCTCGTGCGCCACGTCGCGTGCCACGCCGGGATGCGCCCGCAGGTCCGCGATGACGGCCAGGTCGGCCGCGGCCCGGTCCGTCAGCGCGGCCGAATCACGGGTGATGCTGCCGGTGCCCACGATGGTGAGCGTGGCGAGCACGGTGTCGTGCAGCAGTCGCTGCTGGTCCAGTTCGTCGGTGCGGGCGGCGGACCGGGCCCGCGTCGCCGCGCGCGCCGCCGCCTCCTCGGACAGTGCGAGGTCCGCCCTGCGCGCTCCGTGGCGCAGCAGGAACACGAGAGTGGCGCCGAGCAGTCCCTGGAGCACCATGATCAGGGGGGCGTCCCGGATGCCGGGGGCGCCCACCGCGTAAGCCGCCGCGATGGCGATCGCCGCCGCCATCGCCAGGGGCTGCCGCAGACCGAACTGGGCGATGAAGATGCCGCTGCCGGCGACCATGTCGATCCATCCGCTGCCCGCGCTCGCTCCCAGGACCTCGGCCGGGACGAGGTTGCCGTGCGCCAGGCAGAGCACCACGACGACAGCGGTGTCACCGGCACAGAGCCAGGAACGAGGTTCCGGCCTGAACATCAGCACGATGAACAGCCCGCTCCACAGCAGGAGTCCGACGACCGCGACGGCCACCCAGACGGAGCGCGCGGGCGGTGCGAAGCCGACCACGGCGACCACGGCCGCTCCGACAGCACTCGCCGCCCTCAGGACAGCCGACAGGCGTGCGGACTTGCGCCGCAGCTGAAGTTGGGCCGGCCCCTGCGTCAGCACGCCGCCTCCACTAGAGGAATTCCCGCCTCCGCCAAGAAAGGAGCGGATTCGACCGCATTCCTCACAGTGTTTCCCCCGTACGCCGATGACACCCGCTCCCAACTTACGTGAACGCGAGCGCGGCCGACAGGCGGCGCGTGCGAAGCGTTGTCACGCGTTCGCGTGACATGTCTTGGTCCAGTCCGCCACGTAATCTTCCGTAGCGGAAAGGAAGACACCAAGGGGGGCGTGTCGAGTGAGGGAAAAATCCGCCGTTCTGGTTTCCGCTGCTTTTATCGCCTGCCTGCTGGTCGGCTGCACGGCCGAGAGCGGAAACTCCAAAGATGACGTGGCGGGAAAACAGGTCAGAGACCTGACCGTCGCGGAAGAGGTCGAGGTCGACCGCGCGGAGGAAAAACTCGTCGAGCAGTGCATGGAGCGTCAGGGGCACCGCTACTGGCCGGTGCCGGTGGCGGGCATCGCGGAACGCAAGGTCGGGGCGTACGTGGTGGACGACGTCGACTGGGCTCGCAAATACGGCTACGGACGGTCCTTCGACGTCGCGGCCGAGGAGGTACGCCGCAGTCATCCCAGCGTCACCTACCTCAACTCACTTCCTGAGCAGGAACGCGGCCGTTACTCCAGCGCGCTCGACGGGGATTTCGACGACGTGATATCCGCCGAGCTGCCGGCCGGCGGCACCACGGGGACACCACGCGGGGGCTGCTACGCCGAAGCGCGGGAGCGGCTCTACGGCGACTATCCGACCTGGTTCCGCGTCAAGAAGACCGTGACCGGGCTGACCCCGCTGTATGTCCCGCGGATCCTCCGGGACGAGCGCCTGGTCACTGCGGTCAAGGCGTGGTCCCGATGCATGAACGAGTCGGGACACCCCTTCAAGAATCCGGACGAGATACGTCAGAAACGGGACTCTCTGGTCAAGGGGATGAATGCGTCCCAGGCTCAGAGCGCGGAAGTGAAATTGGCTGTGGCCGAGGCCGAGTGCGCCCGCAGAACGTCCCTCGGAAAGACCGCGCGTTCTCTCGAAGATGAATACAGAGAACAGACGCTGCGTGAGTACCCCGAAGAATTCGCGACCTATCGGCAGATGAGGATGTCCGCCCTTTCCCGGGCGAGGAACGTCGAAAGCCGTTAGGTGCGCCGAAGATTTCCGCGGCGTCATGGCCGCGGGGAGTCCCATCCAACAGATGATCGAGGAGTCGTACCCGTGAGGAAACTGCCCGCCGCCCTGACCGTACTGGCCATGGCTGCTCTAGGAGCCGTCGTCCCCGCCTCCGCCGCACACGCCGGCCCGATCTGCCAGCAGAGCTACAGAGACGCGGACGCCGGCTACATGTACGCCTACGACGGTCTCGACTGCGTCGGGTTCCTTGGCAAGGCCGAGGGCAACGACGTCAACTGGGGCGACAACTCGCAGAGTTTCAAGGGCGGCGACACCAACAAGGCGTCGTCCATCCTCAACAAGGGCGTCGACTACGAGGTCAAGTTCTACAACGGAACCGGCGATGGCTGGACCGGCGGCTACACCTGCCTGGCCCGCAGCGAGCACTTCGCCTCCGACCTCAGGGACAACGACTTCACCAGCGGCGCCTCGGCCAACAACTCCATCAGCTCGCACCGTTGGGTGCACGAAAGCCATTGCGCCGAGTGGGCGGAGTGACCTCCGTGTAGCCGCCTGACCCTTGCGGGGATGCCTCTCTCCTGGCATCCCCGCAAGGGCGTCCCTGGTTGCGGATGAAAGAACTTACTAAGGCTTTCAACTCTCTTGCTGAAGAACTTTCGCGGCGGTACCGTCACGCCCGCGCCCGGCAACGACGCCTGGCGGTCATCGCAAGGAGTTGACGCCTGTGATATCGAGATGGTCCGTCACCGCGACCGTGCTCGCGGCCACAACGGCGGCCGTCATGGCCCCCGTGACCCCCGCGCAGGCCTCCCCGCCCGGCACCAAGGACGTCACCGCGGTGATGTTCGAGTGGAACTTCGCCTCGGTCGCCAGGGAGTGCGCGGGCACCCTCGGCCCCGCCGGCTACGGCTTCGTCCAGGTCTCTCCACCCGCCGAGCACATACAGGGAGCGCAGTGGTGGACGTCGTACCAGCCCGTCAGCTACAAGATCGCCGGTCGGCTCGGTGACCGCGCGGCCTTCCAGAACATGGTCGGCGCCTGCCACGCGGCCGGGGTGAAGGTCGTCGTCGACACGGTCATCAACCACATGTCGGCGGGCAGCGGCACCGGCACGGGCGGCTCGTCGTACACGAAGTACACCTACCCGGGCCTGTACTCGTCCCCCGACTTCGACGACTGCACCGGGCAGATCACCAACTACCAGGACCGCTGGAACGTTCAGCACTGCGAACTGGTGGGCCTCGCCGACCTGGACACCGGGGAGTCCTACGTCCGCGGCGCCATCGCCGGCTACATGAACGACCTGCTGTCGCTCGGCGTCGACGGCTTCCGCGTCGACGCAGCCAAGCACATGCCGGCCGCCGACCTCGCCGACATCAAGTCCCGGCTGAGCAACCCGTCGGTGTACTGGAAGCAGGAGGTCATCCACGGCAGCGGGGAGGCCGTCCAGCCGACGGAGTACACCGGCAACGGGGACGTCCAGGAGTTCCGCTACGCCTACGACCTCAAGCGTGTCTTCAACAACGAGAACCTCGCCTATCTGAAGAACTACGGCGAGGGCTGGGGCTATATGAGCAGCGGTGTCTCCGGTGTCTTCGTCGACAACCACGACACCGAGCGCAACGGCAGCACACTCAACTACAAGGACGGCGCCACCTACACGCTGGCCAACGTCTTCATGCTGGCCTGGCCCTACGGCGCCCCCGACATCAACTCCGGCTACGAGTTCTCCGACACGGACGCGGGCCCGCCGAACGGCGGTGCGGTAGGCGCCTGTTGGCAGGACGGCTGGAAGTGCCAGCACAACTGGCCCGAGATCAAGTCGATGGTGGCCTTCCGCAACGCCACCCGCGGTGAGGCCGTCACCAACTGGTGGGACAACGGCGCCGACGCGATCGCCTTCGGGCGGGGCAGCAAGGGCTACGTCGCCGTCAACCACGAGTCGGGCAGCCTGAGCCGGACGTATCAGACGTCGCTGCCGGCGGGGACCTACTGCGATGTGCAGAGCAGGACGCCCGTGACGGTGAACTCCGGTGGGCAGTTCACCGCCACGCTCGGCGCCGACACGGCCCTCGCGATCTACGCGGGCAGGTCGAGCTGCTGAACACCGCGGGTCGGTGCGGTCCGGAGGCCGCCAGGGGCCTCCGGACCACTCACCGCTCGTCGGCGCCGACCAGCGCGCGCACCTCGAACTCCTCGAACACCTGCGGTTCCTGGGGCTTGCTCAGCACGGAGCCGAGCCAGCCCAGCAGGAAGCCCGCCGGGATCGACACGATGCCGGGGTTCTGCAGCGGGAACCAGGCGAAGTCGGTGTCGGGGTAGATCGAGTTGGGGCTGGAGGAGACGATCGGGGAGAACACCACCAGGAGCACCGAGCAGGTCAGACCGCCGTACAGGCTCAGCAGGGCGCCGCGTGCGGTGAAGCGCCGCCAGAACAGGCTGTAGACGATCGTCGGCAGAATGGCGGACGCCGCGATCGCGAAGGCCAGGAACGCCAGCGTCGCGGTGCTGGTGCCCCAGGACAGCAGCGCCAGCATCATGCCCATGACACCGATGGCGGCGGCGGCGAGCCGGGCGACGATCACCTCTTCCGCCTGCGTCGCCTTCCCCTTGCGGATCACCTCGCCGTAGAGGTCGTGGGCGATCGAGGAGGCCCCGGCGAGGGTGAGTCCGCCGGCCACTCCGAGCAGCGTGACAAAGGCCAGGCTGGACAGGAGCGCGGTGAGGATCGGGCCGCCGAGTTCGTACCCGAGCAGAAGCACCGCGGCGTCGCCCTTGGGGTCGACGCCCGCGATCTCCCCCCGGCCCACGATCGCCGTGGCGCCCAGGCCCAGCACGCCCGCCATCAGACACACGAAGCCGATCAGGCCCACGGCCCAGACGACCGAGCCGCGCAGCACCCGCGTGGTGCGCGGGGCGAGCAGCCGCATCATGATGTGCGGCAGAGCGGCGAGACCGAGCACGATGGCCAGTTGCAGGCTGAAGAAGTCCAGCTTGTTGGTGGTGGTCCCGCCGTATCGCAGTCCGGGGCCGAGGAAGCGGTCGCCCAGGTCGCTGTTGCCGGCGGCGGTCGACAGCAGCTTGTCGATGTTCCAGCTGAAGTGGTGCAGCACCAGGATGGCGGTGACCCCCACCCCGACGACCAGCATCACGGCCTTGACCACCTGGATGACCGTGGCGCCCGGCATACCGCCGATCGCCGCGTAGACGACGACCATGGAGCCGATGACCACCACGCACATGGTCCGGACCGTCCCGCTCGGGGTGCCGATGAACTGCGCCAACAGGGCGATGCTGCCCACGAGTTGGGCGACCAGGTACAGCAGGCACACGACCAGGGTGCACAGGACGAGCGCCAGCCGGACCGAACGCTGTCCCTGCGACAGCCGCAGCGCCAGATTGTCGCCAAGCGTGAACTTGCCGGAGTTGCGCAGCGGTTCCGCGATCATGAACAGCGCCATCATCCAGGCGACCACCGTGCCGCCCAGATAGAGCAGACCGTCGTAGCCGGTCAGCGCGACGATGCCGGTACTGCCCAGCAGCGTCGCGGCCGACAGGTAGTCACCGCACATGGCGAGCCCGTTGCGCAAGGGCGACATGTCACGGTTGCCGAGATAGAACTCGCTGATCTCGTCCCGCTGCGGGGCCGTCAGCAGCACCGTGAACAGGGTGACCACGGCGACGGACATGAACAGGACGAGCGTCAGCTTCTGAGTGGTCTCGTCGGTGACACCCGCCGCGTGCTGCACCAGTTGACCGGCCGCCTGCGTCACCACGTGCGGGACCGCCTTCCCGAGGAGGCGATGTGCCGCGCCTGGGCCCGCAGGCGGTGGGTGACGGGGTCGATCCGCCGTTGCATGTGCCGGACGTAGAGCCAGATCGTCACGCCCATGAGGACGAACTGGCCGAGGCCCAGCGTCAGCCCGATCGTCAGATGCCCGATCAGTGACTGGTTCATCAGTCCGGCGGCGAAACTCGACATCAGGACATATGTGAGGAATCCGCCCACCGAGACAAGCGTCGCCGCTATGCCGAAGGAGCGGTAAGAGCTGCGCATCGAATGGAATTCAGGGGAGTTGTGTATCGACTGCTGGTTTGTCGGCTCAACGCCTGGTGGGGGAGGTGGGTAAAAACTGTCATTTGGCGGGGAGTGTAGGGACATAATGCACCTTCTTTGCTGCTTTATGCCGGGCGCGCGACCGTCCTGAGCTGCGAAAACATATCGTGGGGGTCACTGTGGGGGGATGTGGTGATCACGGACTGTGAGAGTGGGGAGACTGGAGTATTGCAGCGTGCTCCTTGAGCCATCAACCGTGTCGGCCAAATAGAAATCACCGGCTCCGGACGCCCTGTGAAAGTTCTTGCCGCCTGTTTCACGACTCTTGCTGTAAACCTTGCGTCGGCGATACGGTCGCGCCGGGGTCGGACCCGAATGAGCCGCACGCGCAAGGAGTTCACGCCTGTGATACCGAGATGGCCGGCGCCCCGGACGCGCCGCACCGCGCACACTCGAAGGGTCGCCGCGGTCACCGTCGCCGCGCTGGCCGCAGCGCTCGTCCAGCCCCTCGCCGCCCGCGCCGACACCCCGCCTCCGCCGCCGTCGGACGCGGCACTCGCGAAGACCGCGGCCCGCCACGACCTCACCCGCGAGCAGTTCTACTTCGTCCTGCCGGACCGCTTCGCCAACGGCGACACCGGCAACGACAAGGGCGGGCTGACCGGTTCACGGCTCTCCACCGGCTACGACCCCACCGACAAGGGCTTCTACCAGGGCGGCGACCTCAAGGGCCTGACACAGAAGCTCGACTACATCAAGGGCCTGGGCACCACCTCCCTCTGGATGGCCCCGATCTTCAAGAACCGGCCCGTCCAGGGCACCGGCGCCAACGCCTCGGCCGGCTACCACGGTTACTGGATCACCGACTTCACCCAGGTCGACCCGCACTTCGGCACCAACAAGGACCTGGAGACCCTCATCTCCAAGGCCCACGCCAAGGGCATGAAGGTCTTCTTCGACGTCATCACCAACCACACCGCGGACGTCGTCGACTACGAGGAGAAGTCCTACGACTACCTCTCCAAGGGCGCCTTCCCGTACCTGACGAAGGACGGCGAACCCTTCGACGACGCCGACTACGCGGACGGCACGAAGGACTTCCCGGCCGTGGACGAGGACTCCTTCCCCCGCACTCCCAAGGCGGCCACGAAGAACGCCAAGGTCCCTTCGTGGCTCAACGACCCGACGATGTACCACAACCGCGGCGACTCCACCTTCGCCGGTGAGAGCTCGACCCACGGTGACTTCTCCGGCCTCGACGACCTGTGGACCGAGCGTCCCGAGGTCGTCAGCGGCATGGAGAAGATCTACCAGCGCTGGGTCAGGGACTTCGGCATCGACGGCTTCCGCATCGACACCGTGAAGCACGTCAACACGGAGTTCTGGACCCAGTGGGCCACGGCCCTCGACGCGTACGCGAAGAAGCAGGGCCGCGACGACTTCTTCATGTTCGGCGAGGTCTACTCGGCCGACACCGACATCACATCGCCGTACGTCACCCAGGGCCGCCTCGACTCCACGCTCGACTTCCCCTTCCAGGAGGCGGCCCGCCAGTACGCCTCCCAGGGCGGCAGCGCGCGGAAGCTGGCCTCCGTCTTCGGCGACGACTACAAGTACACGACCGACAAGGCCAACGCGTACGAGCAGGTCACCTTCCTCGGCAACCACGACATGGGCCGCATCGGGTACTTCCTGAACCAGGACAACCCGAAGGCCACCGACGCCGAACTGCTCGCCAAGGACAGGCTCGCCAACGAGCTGATGTTCCTCAGCCGCGGCAACCCGGTCGTCTACTACGGCGACGAACAGGGCTTCACCGGCTCCGGCGGCGACAAGGACGCCCGCCAGTCGATGTTCGCGTCCACCACCGCCGACTACCTCGACGACGACCAGCTCGGCACCGACCGCACCCACGCGAGCGACGCCTACGACACGAGAGCACCGCTCTACCGGCAGATCAGTGCTCTCGCCAAGCTCCGCAAGGCCAACCCGGCCCTCACGGACGGCGTCCAGACCGAGCGGTACGCGGCCGACGGCGCCGGGATCTACGCCTTCTCCCGTACGGACACCAAGACCGGCACCGAGTACGTCGTCGCCTTCAACAACGCCGACGCGGCGAAGACGGCGACGTTCGCGATCGGTTCGGCCGGGATGACGTACAAGGGGATCCACGGCAGCGACGCCTCCCTGACCAGCGACGCCGACAAGAAGCTCACCGTCACCGTGCCCGCCGGTTCCGCCGTCGTCCTCAAGGCGGCCGGCCCCCTGGCCAAGCCCGCCTCGAAGCCGGCCATCACCCTCGACGCCCCGGCCACCGGCGCCACCGGCACGGTAGAGATCGGTGCCGACATCGACGGCGGACAGCTCAACCGCGTCGTCTTCGCCGCCCAGGTCGGCAACGGCAAGTGGCGGACGCTCGGCTCCGCCGACCACGCCCCGTACAAGGTCACCCAGACCATCGGCAAGGACGTACCGGCCGGAACCGCCTTGCGCTACAAGGCGGTTGTGATCGACTCGGCGGGCCGCACCGCGAGCACCACAGCGGCCTCCACCACCGGCACCCCGCCCGCTCCCGAGACCCCCACCGCCTCCTCCCGCGACTACGCGATCGTCCACTACAAGCGCACCGACGGCGACTACGCGAACTGGGGCCTGTACGCCTGGGGCGACCTCGCCGACGGTGAGTCGACGACCTGGCCGGACAGCCATCCCTTCATCGGCCGGGACGCGTACGGCGCCTTCGCCTACGTCAAGCTGAAGCCGGGCGCCTCCGGTGTCGGCTTCCTGGTGATCGACAAGGACGGCGACAAGGACGTCTCCGCCGACCGGACCATCGACGTCACCAAGACCGGCGAGGTCTGGATCGAGCAGGGCAAGGAGGCCGTACAGACCGAGCGGCCCGAGTATCCGGCGCAGGACGAGACCAAGGCCGTCCTGCACTACCACCGCGCCGACGGGAACTACGACGGCTGGGGCCTGCACACCTGGACGGGGGCCGCGAACCCCACCGACTGGTCGAACCCCCTGAAGCCGGTGAAGACTGATTCCTATGGCGCGGTCTTCGAGGTGCCGCTCACCGAGGGTGCCACCAGTCTCAGCTACATCCTCCACAAGGGCGACGAGAAGGACCTCGCCGCCGACCAGTCGCTGGACCTCAGGGCGAACGGGCATGAGGTGTGGCTGTTGAACGGCCAGGAGAAGTACCTCCTCCCGCAGCCGGCCGGCTCCGCTGCCGCGCTCGACCTGACCACCTCCAAGGCGGTCTGGATCGACCGGAACACGGTCGCCTGGAACGGCTCCGAGGCTGCTGCCTCCACCCAGCTCCTGTACTCCCGCACCGGCTCGATCACCGTCGAGGACGGCGCCCTGACCGGCGACGACCAGCGCTGGCTGCGACTGGCCAAGTCCACCCTCACCGACGCCCAGAAGGCCAAGTTCCCGCACCTCAAGGACTACACCGCCTGGTCCGTCGACTCCCGCGACCGCGACCGGGTGCGCGAGGCCCTGCGCGGCCAGCTCGTAGCCTCCCAACGGGCGGCGAACGGGGCGGTCCTGGCGGCGACCGGTGCCCAGATCGCCGGCGTCCTCGACGATCTCTACTCCGGAGCCACGACGGCCGACCTCGGCCCGACCTTCGCCAAGGGCCGTCCCACGCTGGCCGTCTGGGCGCCGACGGCGCAATCGGTGAAACTAGAACTCGACAGCTCCACCGTGCCGATGCACCGCGACGACACCACCGGCGTCTGGTCCGTCAGCGGCCCCAAGTCCTGGCAGAACAAGCCCTATCGGTACGTCGTGAAGGTCTGGGCGCCCAGCGTCCGGAAGGTCGTCACCAACAAGGTCACCGACCCCTACTCACTCGCCCTCACCGCCGACTCCGAGCGCAGCCTCGTCGTCGACCTCGCCGACAAGTCCCTCGCCCCCGGCGGCTGGACGTCGCTGAGGAAGCCGAAGGCCGTGCCGCTCAAGGACGCCCAGATCCAGGAGCTGCACATCCGCGACTTCTCGGTGGAGGACAGGACGGCCGAGCACTCCGGCACCTACCTCGCCTTCACCGACAAGAAGAGCGACGGCTCCCGGCACCTCAAGCGGCTGGCCGGATCCGGGACGTCGTACGTCCATCTGCTGCCCGCCTTCGACATCGCCACCATCCCGGAGAAGCGATCCGACCAGGCGAGAACCGACTGCGACCTCGCCTCCTACCCGGCCGACTCCGACAAGCAGCAGGAGTGCGTCGGGAAGATCGCCGCGAAGGACGCCTACAACTGGGGCTACGACCCCTTCCACTACACGGTCCCCGAGGGCTCGTACGCCACCGACCCGGACGGCACCGGCCGTACGGTCGAGTTCCGCAAGATGGTCAAGGCGCTGAACGAGGACGGCCTGCGGGTCGTCATGGACGTCGTCTACAACCACACGGCGGCGAGCGGCCAGGCGGGGACGAGCGTCCTCGACCGGATCGTGCCCGGCTACTACCAGCGGCTGCTCGCGGACGGCTCGGTCGCCAACAGCACCTGCTGCGCAAACACGGCCACCGAGAACGCCATGATGGGCAAGCTCGTCGTCGACTCGATCGTCACCTGGGCCAAGGAGTACAAGGTCGACGGCTTCCGCTTCGACCTCATGGGCCACCACCCGAAGGCCAACATCCTGGCGGTCAGGAAGGCTCTCGACGCGCTGACCCCCGCCAAGGACGGCGTCGACGGCAAGAAGATCATCCTGTACGGCGAGGGCTGGAACTTCGGCGAGGTCGCCGACGACGCGCGCTTCACGCAGGCCACGCAACAGAACATGGCGGGGACCGGCATCGCGACCTTCTCCGACCGCGCGCGGGACGCCGTACGCGGCGGCGGGCCCTTCGACGAGGACCCCGGTGTCCAGGGCTTCGCGTCCGGGCTGTTCACCGACCCCAACTCCTCCCAGAACAACGGGAGTACGCAGGAGCAGAAGGCCCGTCTGCTGCACTACCAGGACCTGATCAAGGTGGGGCTCAGCGGAAACCTCGCCCGGTACACCTTCACCGACACCAGCGGCAAGGAGGTCACCGGCGCCGACGTCGACTACAACGGCTCGCCCGCCGGCTACGCGGACGCGCCCGGCGACGCCCTCGCCTATGCCGACGCGCACGACAACGAGTCCCTGTTCGACGCGCTGGCCTTCAAGTTGCCCGCCAGGACCAGCGCGGCCGACCGGGCCCGGATGCAGGTACTCGCCATGGCCACGGCCACCCTCTCGCAGGGCCCGGCGCTTTCCCAGGCGGGCACCGACCTGCTGCGCTCCAAGTCCCTGGACCGCAACTCGTACGACAGCGGCGACTGGTTCAACGCCGTCCACTGGAACTGCGCGGACGGCAACGGCTTCGGGCGCGGGCTGCCGATGGCGGCCGACAACGAGTCCAAGTGGCCGTACGCCAAACCCCTGTTGGGCACCGTGAAGGTCGGCTGCGAGCAGATCGAGGGGGCGTCGGCGGCGTACCGCGATCTGCTGAAGATCCGTACGACGGAGAAGGCCTTCTCCCTCGACACCGCCGGCCAGGTGCAGTCGGCGCTCTCCTTCCCGCTGTCGGGGAAGGACGAGACGCCCGGCGTGATCACCATGGTGCTCGGTGATCTGGTCGTCGTGTTCAACGCGACGCCCGAGGAGCACAAGCAGCGGATCGCGTCGGCGGCCGGGACCGGCTACCGGCTGCATCCGGTGCAGGCGACGGGGGGAGACCCTATCGCCAAGTCGGCCTCCTTCGAGCAGGTATCGGGCACCTTCGCCGTTCCGGGGCGGACCGTAGCCGTATTTACCCGGACTTCCTGATAAGGGCATTACCTTGGTGGGGCAGACCGTGCATCCTGGTCTGCCCCACCGGTGCTGTCCCAAGGGCTGACACATGGACGTCAACGGCAAGCGAACCGACACCACCGTGCTGGTCGTCGACGACGTGGCGGCCAGCCGGTACGCCATGGGCGCCATGCTGCGCCGCGCCGGTCACCAGGTCGTCTCGGTCGCCACCGGCAACGCGGCACTCGTCGAACTGGACGTACGGCGGCGCAAGGGGATCCTGCCCGACGTCGCCCTGATCGACGTGGACCTGCCGGACATGAGCGGCTTCGAACTGTGCCGCCGGATCAAGGCCAGGCCGCACATGGCCGGCCTGCCCGTCGTGCACTTCTCGGCCACCGTCGGCTCCATGGAGGACCGCTGCCGGAGCCTCGAGGTGGGCGGGGAAGCGTATGTGACGGTGCCCGCCGAGCCGGAGGAGATCGACGCGGTGATCCGGGCCGCGGTGCGCGCGGCGCGGCTGCGGGCCGGCGACCAGGCGCAGGCCAGGCGGCTGATGATGTTGTCGGAGACGATCGTCACCATCCAGGCGGCCCGCTCCCTTCAGGAACTCGCCGACGCCGCCGCCGACGGCACCGCGCGGTTCACCGGCTCGCCCGCCGCCGTCTTCGTCCTCGGCCCGGACGACGAGCTGTACCGCGCCACCTCCCGGGACCGCACCTCCCTCGCACTGCCGGACGAGGGCGCCCACCGGACCGTGGCCGCACTGCTGCGTCGGCTCACCCGGGGACAGGACGGCGTACGGATCACCACCGTGCCCGCGCCGCTGTGGCCCTCCGGGTTCTTCCGGCCCGGTGTGCAGCACGACGCCCGGCTGGCGCTGATCCGCACCCAGGACGGCAAGGCCGCGGTCTGTCTGGCCATGCCCACCCGGGGGATGAACAGGGTGAACCCGGCCGACGAGACCCTGGTGGCCCGGCTCGCCCAGGCCACCGCGCTCGCCGCCGAGCCGCTGCTGATGTACCAGGTCGAGCGGCATGTCGCCCTCACCCTCCAGCACAGCTTCCTGCCCCAGCCGCACCGGCTGCCCAAGCTGCCGGGCATCGACGTCGAGGTCCGCTATGTGCCCGCGTCCCGGCAGACCGAGATCGGCGGCGACTTCTACGCCGCACTGAGCACCGCGGACGGCATGCTGGCCGCCGTCGGCGATGTCGTCGGGCACTCGCTGGACGCGGCCACGGTCATGGTCGAGATCCGGCACGCGCTGCGCGCCTACTGCGTCGAGGAGAGCGACCCGGCCGTGCTCGCCGAGCGCCTCGACCGGATGCTCCAGCACTACCACCCCGAGGTCACGGCCACGGTCTGCCTGGTCCTGATCGACCCGGGCACCGGGCGCACCCGGATCGCCAACGCGGGCCACATCCCGCCGCTGATCATCCGGGACAACGACAGCGCGGACTACGCCAAGGCGTCCGGCCCGCTGCTCGGCGTGGGTCTGCACCACCCGCCGCCGACCGAGCTGATCCTCGACCCCGAGGACCGGCTCCTCATGGTCACCGACGGCCTGATCGAGACCCGGGGCATCGACCTGGAGACCTCGATGGAACAGCTCCGCGCGGCCGCCGCGGGCGCCCCGCCGGGCCTGGACGCCCTGTGCGACACCCTCCTGGCCTGCTTCGGCCACGACCACGAGGACGACATCGCCATGCTGGCGCTGCGGCTAGGGTGAGCCTTGCCGACCCAGAACAGGAGTGCCCATGCCGCAGATCACCGTCGACTACTCGGAGCAGCTCGCGGACGACTTCGACCGCGCGGGGTTTGCTCAGGCGCTGCACGCCGCCGTGGTCGAGATCGCTGCCGCGAAGGCGGCGGCGTGCAAGACGCAGTTTCGCCGGAGCGAGGGCACGACGGTCGGTGCCGACGCCGACGGGCACGGGGTTGTCCATGTCGCCCTCGGTTTGCTGGCCGGGCGCACGGATGAGACTAAGGCTCAACTCACCGAAGCGGTACTGGAGTTGGTGAAGCGGTATGTGAAGCCTGCGGAGGGTTTGGTGCTGCACGCCTCTGCGGAGGTGCGTGACCTCGACCCGTCGTACCGGAAGTTCGACAGCTAGGGTTGTCTGTTGGCTGCGGCGCCGTCGTGGCTGGTCGCGCAGTTCCCCGCGCCCCTTCGGGGCGCTTCTCAGGACGTCAGTGTGATGAGCCGGGCGGCCAAGTCGCTGAACGGGCCGTCCGTTGGTTCGTCCTTGAGTATGTGGCGTAGCAGCATGCCCATTTCGTCGTCGTAGGCGGCGCTCACGGCGGCCAACGCGGCGAAGTCGTGGACGAGTTGGGCTTCCAGCTCGGCGCGCGGGATGCGTCGGCCGTCCAGCCAGATCAAGGCTGTCGACTCAGCGAGCGAGATCCAGGACCGGATGACCAGTTCCAGTCGCGCGGGCGGATCCTCTACGCGCAGATGCGAAAGGATTTGGACATACGCGGCCTGCCGTACGGAGTCGATGAGCGCGTTCGTCGTCGACGAGCCGACCGCCGGGCCGCCGCGCATCAACGCCGAGAAACCGGGTCCGTGGTCCTCCACGAAGTCGAAGAACCGGCGCATCACCCGCAGCAGCCGGTCCCCCAGCGGACCCTCCCGCGGTTCCACGAACCGGCCCGCCAGTTCGTCCGACGCGCGCCTCAACGCGGCCTCGTACAGGCTGAGTTTGCCGGGGAAGTAGTGGTAGACCAGCGGCCGTGAGATGCCCGCGGCCGACGCGATCTCGTCGATGGACACCTCGTCGGGCGAGCGGTTGCTGAAGAGTTCGAGAGCGACCCCGATCAGCTGCTGCCGCCGCTCCTCGACGCCCATTCTGCGACGTACCCCGGTACTCATGCGAACACCTTACCGATCGGATCCGGCCCCGAACGGACCGGACCGACCGCCGAGTTCACATGAACCCGTCACATCTCCAGCATCAGGCGATCACTTCTAGTGCAGGCCCTCGATCGTCCGTCCGTCCCGCAGCGTCCCCTTAAGCCGGGCCTGAGCCCCCTGCTTCGCCTGTGCCGCCAGCAGATAGCCCTTCGCGGAACCGCTCACCCCGCCGGACACAGTGATGGAAGCGGTGTCCCTGCTGCCCGCGGCCAGCAGATACCAGGCCCCCGCCTTCGACCGCCACAACACCCCGGCCAGCACGTGGGGGTCACGGGGACCGCACGCCTGAGAGTTCTCGGCTTTCGCCGCCACCGCCCCGTACCTCCCGCCCGGGGTGTGGAACTGCGCCAGCACCCGGGCACCGCCGCCCCGCCACGTCTCGGCCCGCGTACACACCCACGCCGCCGAGCCGTTCGCTTCCGGCAGCGACTGCCGCGCGTACTCCCAGGCGTTCACCGACCGCACCCCCTGCGACCGCACCGCCTGCAACGAGCATGCCATCGGCGCCCAGGTGCGCAGCGCCTGCGCGCCGGACGCCTCCTTCGTGTACCCGGGCTTCCCGGTGGTCAGGCGGGCCGGGACCAGTTCGCCGAGGTCGGTCATCAGCCGGGTGCCCGAACCGTCCGTCACCTGCAGCACGTTCCAGGACGTGCACGCGCCGTTCTGCCCGCCCGGGCTGGCCAGCGGTGCGGTCACGCCGTCGGTCAGGCCGAGGTTCATCGCGCCCGAGCGCGGCTGCATCAGGTCCCGCTCGGCCGCCTCGGTCACCCAAGGAGCCGTCAGATAACGGACGTTGCCGTCGGTCCGTGCGAGCACCACCGCGCCGGCCTCCGCGCGGGTCGCGCCGTCGGCCCGCCCGAAGTCGAGGGCGGCGCCGCTCGTGCCGTCCTTCGGTTCGGCGTAGCGGACGACGCGCAGACCGTCGTAGAGGAGCACCACGTGCGCGGTGTCGACGGTTCCGGCGTAGAGGAGCTGGGGTGGTCCGGCGGGGCCGCCGGTCGGGGTGGCGGGGGTGGCCGAGACGCGGACGGACTCGCCGGGGCGGGCCCAGACGGCGAGGGCGCGGCGCAGGAGCGCGCGGTCGTCGGTGCGGTCGCCGCGTGCGGGCCAGACGGAGAAGTCGGTACGTGCCGAGGACTGCCAGGCCGTCGGGGCGACCTTCGTCAGCTTCGCCGGGTCGAGTGCGGCCTGCGCGGACGGGTTCCGCGCGTACGCGGGTGCGGCGGCGCCGTCGGGGCCCCAGCCGTCGCCGGGCAGCCCGAGCAGCGCCCCGCACACGGCGAGCGCCGCGGCGGCGACGAGCGCGGCCTTGCCGTGCTGCCTGCGCCGCATCAGATCGGTCGGCCTGGCCTGGAGCGAGCAGGGGTCGAACTCGGGGGAGTCGAGCAGCGCGTTCTGCGCCGGTACGTCATCGGCTTGGGCCAGCGCGGCGTCCGGATCGGTGACGCCGGCCGCGGTCAGCACCTTGTGTACGTCGCCGTCCGCGAGCCGCTCCAGGCCGCGCAGTACGTACGCGGCGCGGGCCGGGGCGGACAGGGCCGACAGCCGCTGGTCCAGGGCGAGTTCGTCGGCGCCGCCCGAGCGGGGGAACAGACGCAGGCCCCACACCTGGGGGAGCAGCGGGGGCAGCTGGGAGCGCTTGGGCCACGCCTTGAAGGTGAGCGGCAGGCCCGCCTCCAGCGCCGTGCGCAGCACCTGGAGGCGGACGAAGGAGTAGCCCGGGTCGCCGTCCCGTCCCGTCGACTGGGCCGGGATCACGGACGCCGAGGCCCGGCGACGGGGCAGCGCGCGCTGGGTGAGGGCGTGGGCGGTCAGGACGCGCCGGTTGCGGCCGAGGCTCGGCGGCAGCACGAGGTAGGCGAGGCGGACCAGCCGCGGATAATGCTCGACGAGCGCGGCCTCGGCCTGCTCGACATCGACGACGGGGGTGGGGCGCGTGGCGACATCCTGTGACTGCACGTTCAGCAAAACGAGCGAATCGACGGCTGGTTACAACAACGCCGGTGACTTGGCGCCCCGTAAGGGGCGCGGGGAACTGCGCGACCAGCCCCCACCGACCCGCAGACGAATCACCGCCCCCTAGCGGAGCGCCGCCGCATAGTTCGCCGTCGATCGCTGGTACCGCGGCAGATGCCCCGCCAGCGCACCGAGCACCAGGGACAGGCCCTCTCGATCCCGCCCGAGGCTCGACAGGCACAGCGCGAGAAACGCGCGTACCGCGTCGTCCAGCTCGTCGGACGGGGCGTCCAGCTCCGGCGTCAGCAGCTTGACGCCCTCCTCCGCCTGTCCGATGTTCCGCAGCGAACTGGCCAGCTGGATCTTCGCCTCACGACCCTTGGTGCCGCTGAGCCCGAGGGCCAGCGCCTCCCGGTACAGCGGCACCGCCTTGTCCGAGTGGCCGGTGGAGTCCCAGGCGCCGGCCTGCTCGAAGGGGCCCAGCGGGCTGCCGGAGGGAAGCTCGGCGACGAGCGTGTCGATCACGGACCGGAAATCCGCGGCCCGGTCCTCGGGGTAGTCGTCGAAAGTGGCCCACGCGGCGGCCACACGCTCTTCCCAGTCATCGGTCATCGGCATACCTTCGCACAGGTGTGTCCGGTGTGACACCGATCATTTTGAGTGCTTCGCACGCGGGAGCCGTATCCGACTTCGGCATGTGCCCTACCTATGCCCGTACCGGAGGAACAGATGAGGTTGACCCGACCGATGCTCGCGCTCGTCGGCGCGGCGGCGGCACTGGCGCTGACGGGCTGCGGCTCCGGCGACGACCAGGCGGCCGTACCGGAGACGGCGACCGGGAGCCTGGAGCACCTGGCCGCCGAGGCGAAGTGCAAGCCGGACCTGCAGACCGACGCCGATGAACTCCGCCAGGCCATCTGCAAGACCGGCAAGGAGAAGTACGTCCTCGCCACCTTCGCCACCGACCGCGGCCAGCGTGAGTGGCTGAACGGGGCGAAGGACTACGGCGGCTACTACCTCGTCGGCCGCAAGTGGGTCGCCGTGGGCCAGGAGAAGACGGTCACGACGCTGCAGAGCAAGCTGGGCGGGACCATGGAGGAGGGTTCCGAGCACATGAACCCCGGTGGCAGTCACAACAGCAGCGGTCACTGACCGCACAGGTTCGGGGCAAGCGAAAGCCGGCGGTGGGAATTCCCACCGCCGGCTTCCTAGTGTGCTACCGGGTTGCTACTGGCAATCCTGGCCACTGTTGATGCACTCGACCATCTGGTTCATCGTCTCCTCGTTGAAGAAGTTGATGAAGTCGTTGTGGTCGGTGATCGGCTTGTGCAGCTCCGTCGGGAAGCCGTCCACCGCGAACGGGTTCACGACTTGTCCGTTCTCGATCTGCGGCGCCGGAACGTCGTAGACCAGACGGGCCTGCAGCTGGGGGATGGCCTGGAAGCCGTTGGCGCAGCTGCCGTCCTCCTGGACGAAGTCCACGTGGTCACGGTGGTTGGCGCTGTCGATGTTCTGGCCGTCCCAGCAGCTCTGGAAGTTGGACGTCCGCACCACGGAGCTGCCCTCGGGGCAGATCGGGTACTTGTCCGTCAACTGCCGGTCCTCGAAGCCGGTGCAGCTCCAGTTCGTGTTGGCGTTGGCGAGGCCGTTGGAGAACGCCTTGGCGTCACCGGTGATGATGCGCAGGGCCTGCGGCATCGCGACGACATCGCTCGTCTTGTTGCCGACGAACTTCAGCTCAGCCTGGACCGCTTCCTGGATCGGGCCGATGTTGCCTTCCGCGCCGCCACCCAGGTCGTTCGCGTCGAACTCGTCCTCACCGTTCTGCAGGCGCAGCACCGGCCAGTAGTACGACGACTTGTCGCCCTGGTTCTCGCAGCTGGTGTCGGCCTGGAGGAACTGCTCGTCGCTGGTGAAGGCGTTGTTGTCCTGGTTGCCGACGTAGTCGTGCGTGTGCTGCGCACCGTTGTCGACACCCGGGGCGACGATCACGTTGTCCGAGTTGTGGTTGTCGTTCCCGTTGGTGCCACAGCTCGTGGTGAAGGTGCCCGTCGAACCGGAATCCCCGTTGGCGGGGAGCCCGTTTCCATTGACACCCTGCGCGCCGCCGGTCGGCTGGACGGTGGTGATGTCCACGAAGTCGTCCGCCACCGGGCCGCCCTGCTGGCCCTGGTCCTGGCCGTCACCCTGGTCCTGGCCCTGGTCCTGGCCATCGCCCTGGTCCTGGCCCTGGTCCTGACCGTCACCCTGGTCCTGGCCCTGATCCTGGCCATCGCCCTGGTCCTGACCCTGGTCTCCACCGTTGTTGATCTGGTCGGCCGGCACACCCTGGCACTCGGCCAGCTGCTCGCCCCCCTGCGGAGGCTGACCGCCCGCGTTCCGGATGTTGATGTTCATCCGGTCGATGGTGGCCGCCCGCTTGGACTTCAGCGGGCCGAGGATCGCGTTGTTGACGTAGCTCGCGTCCCCCGCCTGGGCCTGGCGCGTCTCCGCGAGACGCGTGTAGGCATCTGTGACCTGCCTGTCCAGCAGCGCCAGCTCCTTGGCGACGCCGGGGCGTGCACCTTCGGGCACGTCGTTCAGCTGCTGACCGACGTCAGGGCAGTTGATCGTCGCGACTTGGGCGCCGGCCGACCTGGTCTGGTTTCCGTATGAATTCTCCTCATGCGCTGAGGCATAGAAGTTGGCCCAGATCAGCCCGCCCCCACCGAGCGCTAGGGCCGCCGATGCGGCTATGGCCTTGGTGGCCAGCGGCGTACGGCGTTTTCGTGTGTTGCGTCCCATGGAACTCCTCTGACTTCCTTGCGGGGCAGCGAGACGCCCGACAGGAGTGAAGCGGCTCCCATCCATACGCAGGAGGTCCCAGGAGTGTTCAGCCGTCTCAGAAATTGGTGAGAGACTGAAGCAGACAATTCGCCCTCAACTCCCCCACAAAGCACGAGAGTTGTGATCGCCCAGGATCAGTGTCCGTGGTCCAGATAGGCGAGAACCGCCAGGACACGGCGGTTGTCGTCGTCCGAAACCTCGAGCCCCAGCTTCGCGAAGATATTTGAGGTGTGTTTGGCGATCGCCCGCTCGGTCACCACGAGCTGCGCCGCGATCGCCGCGTTCGAGCGGCCCTGCGCCATCAGCTCCAGCACCTCCCGCTCCCGGGCGGTGAGCCGCCCCAGCGGCCGGCCGTCGGCATCGCGTCGCGACAGCAGCTGCTGGATCACTTGCGGGTCCATCGCCGTACCGCCCGCCGCGACCCGTCGTACGGCGTCCACGAACTGCTCCGCGTCGAACACCCGGTCCTTCAGCAGATATCCGACCGCGCCGCTGCCGTCGGCGAGCAGCTCACGCGCGTACAGCTGTTCCACGTGCTGGGAGAGCACCAGCACCGGCAGCCCGGGTCTGTCCCGGCGGGCCTGGAGCGCGCACTGGAGGCCCTCGTCGGTGTGGGTCGGCGGCAGGCGTACGTCGACGACGGCGACGTCCGGCTCCAGCTCGGCCAGCGCGCGGGCCAGCTCGGGGCCCGTCTCGACGGCGGCGGCGATCTCGAAGTCGTAGGCCTGCAACATCCGGACCAGTCCGTCGCGCAGCAGGAACAGGTCTTCGGCTAGGACAACGCGCAAGGGATCTCCATGGTGACCATGGTGGGACCGCCCGCGGGGCTGCTGACGGCCAGGACGCCGTCGAATGTACCCAGCCGGCGCTCCACTCCGGCCAGACCCGAACCGGCGCCGATGACCGCGCCGCCCCTGCCGTCGTCGGTGACCGAGATCCGCAGCATGCCGTCGGTGTGGTGGAGGTCGACATAGATCCGGTCGGCGTCGGCGTGCTTGACCGCGTTGGTGAGCACCTCGCTGACCGCGAAGTAGGCCGCCGACTCGACGGGTTCGTCCGCCCGCCCGGGCAGCTCCACCGTCACCTCGGTCGGCACCGGCAGCCGCAGCGCCAGCGCCCGTACGGCGTCGCCCAGGCCGCGCTCGGCCAGCACCGGCGGATGGATGCCGCGGACCAGGTCGCGCAGTTCGGTGAGGGCCTCGGCGGAGGACTCGCGGGCCCGCGCGAGGAGTTGCCTGGCCTGCTCCGGGTCCTTGTCGAGCAGCATCTCGATCGTCCCCAGGTCCATGCCCATGGCGACCAGCCGGGCCTGTGCCCCGTCGTGCAGATCGCGCTCGATACGGCGCAGTTCGGCGGCGGAGGTGTCGACGGCGTCCCGGCGGGTCTCGGTGAGAACCCGGACCCGCTCGGCGAGTTCGCCCTGCTCGGGGGCGAGGACGGCCCGGGTGAGCCGGAAGTGGGCCGTCAGCAGACGCGTGTTGAAGAAGTGGGCGAAGAAGAGGAGGACGAGGCCCAGCGCAGCCGCGCCGAGTGCGGAGGCCTGCCCGGTGACCTGCACGAAGCCGTACCAGTAGCCGTCGGGGAGCACCCGCCACAGCCCCGCCGCGATCGCGAACCCTTCCAGGGGGTAGAGGATCAGTGCCGCCGGCAGCAGCGCGGTGACGTAGCCCGCTGACATGTCGACGGGCAGCCACATCAGATCCCGCCAGGTCGCCGGGTCCCGGAGCATCGCGAAGGTACGGGTCCACGGATTGGCGCCCTTCGGGAGGGGCCGGTACGCCGACGGGATCCGCACCCCGCACCACTCCGCCGCCAGAACCCGCCGCCAGTCCGCGAAGGCCCGCACTCCGGTGAGCACCCAGGGCGTGGTGACGATGCCGACCCCGATCGGGATGAGCGCGATGGACACCACGGCCAGCACGAAACAGAGGATCGCCCCCGGCAACACCACCAGCGAGAGCCCGAACCCCCGCACCGCCGCCAGTCCCATGCCCCGCGCCCCAGAGCGCACGGCACCATTCGTCGTGCTCGTGTCGATGTCCATGCCCGTCAGTCTGGCCGAGCGGACAGGGCCGGTCACTGGGGTAAGGACCCGGACCGGGGGGTGGTGCCAGGTACACCTGGGGGGCTACGGGCCGCCGAGGATCTTCGCCTCGACCTCCGGATCGAGGCCGACCTGAGGCCGGTCCGGGCGTTGAGGGGCCGTTCCTCCGACGCTGGTCAGCCAGGTCCAGGTGTCGGTGACGGTCTCGGCGACGGGACGGCAGACCAGGCCCGTCGCGAGCGCACGGGACACGTCGGCGCCGTGCAGGGCGGCGTGCAGGTCGCTGTCCGGCGGCACCCACACCGGCAGTTGGGTCCACGGCTCGACGCCCGCGCCCAGGACGACGTCCGGATCGGTCCAGCGCAGCTCGACCGCCGCTCCGGTCGCTCTCACGCACGCCTCGAGCAGTCCCGCGGTCGTCGTGTGACCCGGCGGACCGATCAGGTTGTACGGCCCGCTCAGCTCCCGCTCCACCGCGCCGAGGATCCACTCGGCGAGATCGCGGACGTCGATGAACTGCAGCGGCAGATCCTTCGGACCGGGCGCCAGGACGGGGCCGCCCCGCGCGATCCGGGTCAGCCACCACGGCAGCCGCCCGATGTTCTCGTACGGCCCCAGGATCAGCCCGGAGCGCACGAGCAGCGACCGGTCCGCCCCGAACGCCGCCACGGCCGCCAGCTCGCCGCCCCGCTTGTCGCGGGCGTACTCGGTGGCCTCCGCGTCGGCCGAGGCACCCTCGACCAGGGGCGCGTCCTCGGTGTACCCGGCGGCGGGCGGCCAGGCGTACACCGAGCAGCTCGACACGTACACATACCGCCCGGCGCGGCCCCGCAGCAGCCGCGCCGAGTCCCGTACGGCACGTGGCGCCGACGACCAGGTGTCGACGACGGCGTCCCACTCGCCCTCCGCCAAGCGCTCCGCTGGGGGTGCCGCGATGGGTTGTCGGTCGCCTGCGGCACCGTCGTGGCTGGTCGCGCCCCGCGGCGGAGCCGCTGATAGACACAGCCCCGCGCCCCTTCGGGGCGCTGCCGAACCGCAGCCGGCTTCGCCGGGCCCGCTTAGGGCGGCCAGCCCGTCGGGTGCGGTGCGGTCGCCGTGCAGCGAGCGCACACCGGGAGGCGGTGCGTGCCGGCCCCGGTGGAAGACCGTCACCTCCCAGCCCCGACCGAGCGCCGCCTCCACGACGGCCCGCCCCGCGAACTCCGTACCGCCCAGCACCAGAAGTCTCATGCCCCCGACTCTGCCGGGCCGGGCCGCGGGACGGAACGGCAATCTGCCGTCAGCAGAGGATCAACGCCCGGTCGGAGGAGCTCGAACTCCAGGTACGTGAGGCCGAGTTCGCGTCCGTCCACCTCGGCGGTGCGCTACGAGGCGAAGGGCGCCCACCATGCGGCGGGCGCCCTTTTCCGGAGCTCTGTGGCGGGGTGGATCAGATCTGGCCGGCCTTCTCCAGCGCGGAGCAGCAGGTGTCGACGATCAGGCGGGTCACCACGTACGGGTCGACGTTGGCGTTCGGGCGGCGGTCCTCGATGTAGCCCTTGCCGTCCTTCTCGACCTGCCACGGGATACGCACCGAGGCACCGCGGTTGGAGACGCCGTAGGAGTACTCGTCCCACGGGGCGGTCTCGTGCAGGCCGGTCAGGCGGTCGTCGATGCCGGCGCCGTAGTTCTTGACGTGGTCGAGCGGCTTGGAGCCCTCGCCGAGCGACTCGGCGGCGGTGATGATCGCCTCGTAGGTCTCGCGCATCGCCTTGGTGGAGAAGTTGGTGTGCGCGCCGGCGCCGTTCCAGTCGCCCTTGACCGGCTTCGGGTCGAGGGTGGCGGCGACGCCGAAGTCCTCGGCGGTGCGGTAGAGCAGCCAGCGGGCCACCCACAGGTGGTCGGAGACCTCGAGCGGGGAGACCGGGCCGACCTGGAACTCCCACTGGCCGGGCATGACCTCGGCGTTGATGCCGGAGATCGCGAGACCCGCCTTCAGGCAGTTGTCGAGGTGGGCCTCGACGACGTCACGGCCGAAGATCTCGTCGGCGCCGACACCGCAGTAGTAGCCGCCCTGCGGGGCCGGGAAGCCGCCCTTCGGGAAGCCGAGCGGGTAGCCGTCCTTGAAGAAGGTGTACTCCTGCTCGATGCCGAAGATCGGCTCCTGGGCGGCGAACTTCTCGGCGACCTCGACCAGCGCGGCGCGGGTGTTCGTGGTGTGCGGGGTGAGGTCGATGTTCAGGACCTCGCACATCACCAGGATGTCGTCGCCGCCGCGGATCGGGTCCGGGCAGGAGAACACCGGCTTGAGCACACAGTCCGAGGCGTGGCCCTCGGCCTGGTTCGTGGAGGACCCGTCGAAGCCCCAGATCGGCAGCTCGGCACCCTTGGCGTCGTCGGCCATGATCTTGGTCTTCGAACGCAGCTTGGCCGTCGGCTCGGTGCCGTCGATCCAGATGTACTCAGCCTTGAAGCTCACGGGCCACATCCTTCGGGGTGGGTCTCTAGGCGCACTTGCGGGTGCTGCGGCGCTGCGGCACTGGGGCGCCGCTCCTGTTGCCCGCGAGCCTGTCAACAGGCGATTTCCCGATCATTGCTCGAATGTGAACCCCGTGTTACCTGGTGATGCTGTGGTACGACAGGCGGTGTGAGGGCGCCCGCGCGCGTCACGGTGCTGGGGGCCGGGCTCGTATGCGATGGGGTTGAACGGCGCCAGGCCGGTTCACTCGGCGCCGGCCGCCGCGTCCCGTACCGCGCCGAGAAACCCCTTGATCGCGGCCCGTTCCCGCTCGTCGTACGCCTGGAGCAGCTCCACCGTCCGGTCGATCAGTGGCCCGAAGAAGGCCCACCCGAGCTCGACGGCCCGCTCGTCCACCTCGACGACCACCTTGCGCCGGTCCTCCCGGCCGCGTACCCGCCGCACATGGCCGGCCCGCTCCAGCCGGTCGATGAGGGCTGTCGTCCCCGCCGAGTTCAGCCCGAGCGCGGCACCCAGCCGCCCGGCCGTCATCTCCTCCTCCGCCCGCGACGCGTCCATGAGGGAGATCAGGGCGCGCACATCGGTGGGGTGCATGCCGTTGCCGTGCGCGAACCGGGCGCTGTGCAGCCCCAGTTCGACAGTCACCGCGCGCAGCAGATGGACGATCTCCAGCTCGCCGCCCTGGTCCGTCATACGTCCCCTCCGGCTATCATCTCGCTCGACGACAATCTCGCTGAACGAGATAATAGGGGGTTCGCATGACGGCCGCGTACGACAGGGAGGGCTTCCTGGCGGCGTACGACAAGGTCATCGCCAAGTGGCCCGCCGAGCGGGAGGCGATGACGGTGCCGACGCCGTACGGCACGACGTACGTCAACCTGTGCGGCCCGCGTGACGCGCCCCCGCTCGTGCTCCTGCCGGGCGGCGGGGGAGCGACCTCCGCGTCCTGGTTCGCCCAGGCCGCCGACCTCGCACGCACCCGGCGGGTCTGCGCCGTCGACCTGATCGGCGCCCCGGGCCGCAGTACGGCGGACGGCGACCGTCGCCTCCGCACGGTCGACGACCTCGTGGCGTGGCTGGACGCCCTGCTCGACGGCCTGGGGATCGAGGAGGCCGACCTCGGCGGCCATTCGTACGGCGCCTGGATCGCCCTGCACTACGCACTGCGTGCGCCGGTCCGCGTACGCCGCCTGTTCCTCCTCGACCCGACCGGCTGCTTCGCCGGGTTCAAGGCGGCGTATCTGCTGAAGGCGCTGCCGATGCTGCTGCGACCCACGCCGCGCCGAGTGCGCGCCTTCCTGGACTGGGAGACCGGGGGAGCACCGCTCGACCCCGACTGGCTGCGCCTCCAGGAGATGGCCGCCGGCTTTCCCTCCGTGAAGCCGGTGACCGGTTCGCGTCCGGCGAAGGACGCGCTGCGGGGTCTCGACATGCCGGTCCTGCTGCTCCTGGCCGGGAGCAGCAGGACCCATGACACGTACGAGGTGGCGGAGCGGGCGGGTGCGGTGCTGCCGCGTGCCGAGAGGGTGGTGCTGAGCGACGTCTCGCTCCCCCACTCTCGGCTTCGCTCGAGCGGGGGGACCCCCATCGCGTTGCCGCAGGCCGCGCCCACCGAACTGGTGCGCCGCCTCAGTGGATTTCTGCGTTCCTGAGCATCACCCCACCTTCTCGATCACGGCCCGGCGGATGAGGAACTTGCCGGGCTCGCGGACCTGCTCGAACGCCGCGTTGTTCAGCAGCACGCAGCTGCCGGAGACCGAAGTGACCTCCACTGTCGTGGACTTGTTGTTGTCCAGGTTGGTGACCTTCAGCTTCGTGCCCGCCGGGAACTGGTTGCTGGACGCGGCCGGGGCGCCGTCCTCGCCGGACAGGGTGACGGTGGAGCCGTTGCACACCTGCTCGCCGGATGCGGCGGCGCCGCCACCGGCGTTGCCCGCGGGGGCGGTCGCGGTCTGCGAGGGCTGAGCGTTCTGCTGGTTGTTCTGCGCCGGCTGTGTCGCCTGGGAGCCCTGAGCCGACTCCCCAACGACGCAACCGGACGCCTCCTGCTGCACCTTGATCTGCGCGATGACCTCTTCGCGGTTGGCGATCCGGGCCTCGGACTGCGCGTCCGGACTGGCCTGCTGCCCCGCGATGAACCGTTCGTTGTTGCCGAGGGCGGTGGCGAGACCCTGGCAGACACTCGACTCGGCCGCGGTCTGTGCGGCGTTCGAGGTGCTCGCCATGACGAAGGCCCCGCCTCCCGCCACAGCCGCGGCGCTCACCAGCAGGGCGAGCTTCTTCTGGGTGCTGAGAGTTCTCCTACGCGACATGCGCGCCTCCTGAAGGGGGTAGGGGAGCGTACGCCGCTATGTACGAGATACCGAACGCTGTTACTCAGTGGTTACAGGAGTCAGCTGAAGTAAACTGCGTCACACCGGAGTTGGGGCGATCCGGCGGCGAAAATCGGGCCTAGCGGGACAGGGCGTCCCGTACCGCCTCGTCCGTACGGGCCACGACCGCCGTGCCGTCGTCCGCGGTGATGATCGGCCGCTGGATCAGCTTGGGATGCTCGGCCAGTGCCGTGATCCAGCGGTCCCGTGAAGTCGCGTCCCGCGCCCACTCCTTGAGGCCCAGCTCCTTGGCGGCGGCCTCCTGGGTGCGGGTGATGTCCCAGGGCTCGAGGCCGAGACGGGCGAGTACGGCCCTGATCTCGTCCTCGCTCGGTACGTCCTCCAGGTAACGGCGGACGGTGTACTCCGCACCCTCGGCGTCGAGCAGTTTCACGGCGCTGCGGCACTTCGAGCAGGCCGGGTTGATCCAGATCTCCATGCGGCCAACGGTAGCTCCAGAGGCTTTTGTCACGGAGGTCCTCGGCGTCCGGGTGGCCGTACCCGGGCAGGTACTGGTACGCCGGTCACGGGGCCGGCGCTGAATTGCTTCGCGGGCAGGGTTCAGCACGGCCAACGCGCGAGCCAGCGGTCGATGTGGCTCGTGGGCCCCTCACGGGGAGAGTCCGGCCTGGGAGCAGGCGGGGCGGAGCTTCTGGGAGCAGATCTGCTTGATGGTGTACACGCCGTCCTTGACGAGTGTCTGCTTGATGTTGCCGACCGTCACCGTGCTCGGAGCGAGCAGAACGGACGGGATGTCCTGGGTGGTGGGGCTGTCGATCGTCGTCGTGGCGACTTCGCGGACGTCTTCGCCGCGACCGAGGGCGACGGCCATGGCGGCAGTTGCGGCGGCCTGCGTCCTGAACGGCTTGTACACCGTCATGTATTGCTCGCCCTCGATGATGCGCCGCACCGCCTCGAGGTCGGCGTCCTGGCCGGTGATGGGCGGAAGCTTCCTGACACCGGCGTTCTTGAGAGCCGAGATGACGCCCGCGGCTATGGCGTCGTTGGCCGCCAGGACGCCGCCGATGCGGTCAGGGCCCAGGGCGGCGATGGCAGCGGACATGTTGGCGTGGGCGTTGTCGGTGCTCCAGCCGCGGGTGTCGTACGACCTGCCGATCTTCACCTTGCCTTCGATGACGGACAGCGCACCCCTGCGGTACCACGCCGCGTTGGGACTGGACGGGTCCCCGTTCACCATGACGACGGTCTTCCCCGTCGCCTTCTCGCCCATGACCTTCAGGAGCGCCTCGCCCTGGAGCCTGCCGACCTGCGCACCGTCGAAACTGACGTAGCCAGAGACCGGGCCCTGGGCGAGCCGGTCATAGGCGACGACGGGGACACCCGCCCTGCGCGCCTCCTGGACCGAGGAGCGCAGCGCCTTGTTGTCCACTGCGTCGAGGATCAGGACCCTGACACCCTGGGTGATCATGGACGTCATCTGTTCCCGCTGCCTCGACACATCGTTCTCGGCGTTGGCGTACTCCATGGTGCAGCCGGGACACAGCTGCCTCAGCCGCTCCTCGATCAGCGGCTTGTCGGAGTGCTCCCAGCGGGGCACCGCTCGGCTCGGGAGCAGCAGGCCGACGGCGAAGCCGTCCGCGCCGCCCTCGTCGTCGTCCGAACAGGCCGTCAGGGAGATCGTCATGAGCCCTGCGACGAGTGCCGCGATGACCTGCCACGCCACGGTCCGGGGCCTCATGGCAGACTCCTTCGTTCCGTTCGGGGCGCCGAGTCCGCGGGAGCCGGTTCGCATCGTGGCACGAGGATCTCGCTCCACACCTGCTTGCCGCCGGCCACCGGCACGGAGCCGAAGGACTCCGACATCGCCTCGACCAGCAGCAGGCCTCGGCCGCCGGTCGACTCCCAGTCGACGATCACCGGCTTGGCGGGCGCTCGCGGCGAGGCGTCGCTCACGGAGACGCGCACCCGATCCACGCGGAGTATCAGATCGAGGCGGACCGGCCCCTGAGTGTGTATCAAGGCGTTGGTGACCAGTTCGGACACGACCAGCAGCACCCCGTCGGCCGCTTCCCCGATCTTCCACCGGCGCAGCGTGCGCGCGGTGAAACGGCGGGCGTGCATCACGGCGTCGGGCAGGCGCCACACCACCCAGCCGGCCCGGATCGGCCGGGCCTTCATGCCGTCGTAGCGCAACAGCAACAGCGCCACGTCGTCCTCGCGGCGGCCGACGTCGCCCAGCAGTTCGTCGGCCATCCGCCCGGGGTCCGCCGAGTCGGCCGCGGCGAGCGCGGTGCGTGTGCGGTCCATCCCCTCGTCCAGGGGCAGGTCGGCGGCCTCCACCAGGCCGTCGGTGACCAGAGCGAGCACTGTGCCGGGGGCCAGCGCCAACGCGGTCATGGGGAACTCCGCCTCGGCGAGTATGCCCAGCGGGAGCCCTCCTTCGACCTGTACCTCCTCGGTGGTGCCGTCGGGATGGCGTACCAGTGGGGAGAGGTGCCCGGCCCGGACGAACAGTGCGTTGCCCTCCTCCATGTCCAGTTCGACATAGCAACAGGTGGCGAACAGATCGGTTTCCATGCCGACGAGCAGCCGATTGGCGTGGGAGACGACCACGTCCGGCGGGTGTCCCTCCACCGCGTATGCCCTGACCGCGGTCCGCATCTGGCCCATGATCGTCGCGGCTCCGGCGCTGTGCCCCTGCACGTCACCGATGACCAGTGCCACCCGATCCTCGGAGATGACGATGACGTCGTACCAGTCGCCGCCCACCTGGAGCCCACGCCTGGCGGGCAGATAGCGGGCGACGGCCGTGCCCCCGGGCAGTTCGGGCAGGCGCCGCGGCAGCAGGCTGCGCTGAAGCATCGTCGCGAGCTCCTGCTCGGCGTCGTACGCGTGCGCGCGTTCGAGGGCCTGCCCCACCAGCACTGCGGTTGCGGTCAGCACGGACCGCTCCTCGGTGACGAACTCGTGCGATTGATTCCAGCCGACCAGGCACACGCCGACGACCCCGCCCCTGGCGGGCAGTGGCATGACGGCCAGGCCTCCGGCACCGATGCCGGCGAGCCCCGGTTCGAGGGTTGTGCCGGCGGGCCACAGATCCATACGCCCGTCCCGTAGCGCCAGTTGAAGGGTGGGCAGGGCCCTCACCGGAGCGTCCGGCCACTCCGAACGCCACTCGGAACGCCAGGTCTCCGGCCAGGCGGCGGGCTGCGGCGGGTCGAGCACGATGACGATCAGCCGGTCCTCCCGCAGCTCGGCGAGCGCCACCCGGTCTGCGGCCAGCGGCTCACGCAGCGCGGTGACGACCACGCGGCCGACGTCCTGGACCGTTGTGGCGTCGTCAAGTGCGGCGGTCAGCCACTGGATTCGGGAGACGTCGTCGGTGCTGCGACGCTGGACCGAGGTCGCCGTCACCACCCCGAGCAACTGCTGTGGCCGGTCGTCGGGGCTCGTCGGCACCCGGCACCTCAGGCTCAGCCAGCGCATTTCACCCGTGGGGAGGCGGACACGGAACTCCAGCTCCCGCCGGGCGAACGCCGGGGTGGACGGTTCCAGGACCGACATCAGCGCGTGCATGTCCTCTGGAACCGCGTTCGCGAGCAGCGTGTCCGCCTTGCCGTCGAAGTCGTCGGGCGTGATGCCGAGCAGTTCGAGCAGCATCTCGTCCGCGTCGATGACGCCGGCGTCCGGCACCAGGACGAACGAGCCGACGCGCAGCTCGCGCAGGGCGCGGATCAGCAGCGACGGCGATGCGGGTCGGTCGGTCCCGGCCTGCAGCAGGTCGGAGACCGCCTCGGCGTACTGCTCCAGGAAGCGCCGCTGTCCGGCCTCGAATCCCTCTGCGGAGCCCCCCACGACGACGAGACACCCCAGCCGCCTGCCCTCCGCTCCGAGGGACACCGCACCGAGTGACATCTGCGCTCGTGGCGGTGTCGGCCCGCCCTCGTAGGAGGCGAGGGCCGCATGGTCCAGCCACACCGGCCGGTCGGTGCGGAAGGCCTCCGCGGCGGGTGAGCCGCCGGACAGGGGCAGATGCTCCGGCAGGCCGTACTGGGAAACGGCGCGTCCGGCCGTCTCCACCAACCGGAGCTCCTCCTCCCCGGCACCGGGCACATAGACAGCTGCCAGCGCCGCTCCGGCGAATGTCAGGGCCCGCTCCCCGGGGTCGGCCTCTCGCCCCGGAGGCGGTGAACCGGTGTCCGCAGCCCCCGCCTCCGAAGCCCGCAGCTGCGAGACGCCGGCCCAAGCACGGCCGTCATGAGGCATGTCCGCATCTTCTTCCCGCCCCAGGCCACGGCTGCCGACAGGCTGAGATCGGGGCGCTCGGCTACCAGCGTCTCATATACGGGCGAAGCCGACAGATCGCCGTCGCGTTCGCAGTTCACCGCGGCCGATGCCACACTTACGACATAGTCGTCTTGCCCCTTTTCGCACAGCAGGGACCGCTGCAGGGAGGTCTCTCACATGAAGGCCTGCGTACGGGGGGCAGCGGTCGCTGTGGCCGCGGCCGCCACAGCGACCGCTCTCGCGGCCTGCGGGGAGGGCGCCGGGAACGACTCCGGCGGGGGGAACCAGACGAAGATCGGTGTGCTGCTGCCGGACTCCACCACGGCTCGTTGGGAGACGAACGACAGGCCGCTGCTCGACGGACGGATCAAGGAGCTGTGCGACGAGTGCACGGTCGAGCACGCCAACGCCAAGGGCGATGTGGCCATCCAGCAGGCGCAGATGGACTCGATGCTCGCCGAGGGGGTCGATGCCATCCTGCTCGCGGCCGTGGACGCCAGATCGCTGCGCCCGACGGTCGCGAAGGCGGACGAGGCAGATATCCCCGTCATCGCCTACGACCGTCTCGCCGAGGGACCGATTTCGGGTTACGCCTCCTTCGACGGCGAGGAGGTCGGCAGGCTCCAGGGCACGGCGTTGCTGAAGGCCATGGGCGACAGGGAGACCGGCGACCAGATCGTCATGATGAACGGCGATCCCAGCGACCCCAACGCGGTGTCGTTCAAGGCGGGCGCGCTGTCCGTGCTCGAGGGGAGGGTCGAGATCGCCAAAGCGTACGACACCCCCCAGTGGAGAACGGAGGTCGCCCACATGAACATGTCCGGCGCCATCTCCGCCCTCGGCGCCGACAACATCGACGGGGTCTACGCCGCCAACGACGGCCTCGCCGCCGGCAGCATCGCCGCTCTGAAAGCCAACAAGGTCGACCCGCTGCCCCCCGTCACCGGGCAGGACGCCGAGCTCGGAGCCGTGCGGCGCATTGTCGCCGACGAGCAGTACATGACCGTTTACAAGCCATTCGCGCCCGAGGCTTCCGCCGGCGCCGCACTGGCCGTGGCCGCGGCCCGTGGTGAAAGCCTCGACCGGATCGCCACGGACAAGGTGACGACCAGCAGTGGGAGCACGGTTCCGGCCGTCCTGCTCACCCCTGTGTCCGTGACCATCGACACCATCGAGGACACCGTGGTGAAGGACGGCGTCTACACGATCCAGCAGATCTGCACCCCGCAACTCGACGCCGCCTGCACCAAGGCCGGACTCACCTGACAGACCGGTTCTGGGGCCGGTCATGGGAAGGAGATGGTCTTCGTGCCGAGTCCCCCCTTGCTGACGCTGCGCGGCGTGTCCAAGCGCTTCGGTGTCGTCGAGGTCCTCAGTGACGTCGAGCTGGAGATTCGCGCGGGCCAGGTCGTCGCGTTGCTGGGGGACAACGGGGCCGGCAAGTCCACCCTGGTCAAGGTGATCTCCGGAGTTGCCCCGGCGGACAAGGGCGTCATCGAGTGGGAGGGCCGGACAGTCCACATCAGGCGCCCCCACGATGCCCGGGACCTCGGCATCGCCACCGTCTACCAGGACCTCGCGCTGTGCGGGAACCTCGACGTCGTGGGCAATCTCTTCCTCGGCCGGGAGATCCGCAGGTTCGGGTTCCTCGACGAGGTCGAGATGGAGCATCGCACCAGAGACCTGTTGGACCGTCTGACCAGGGCTATCCCCGATCTGCGTGCTCCCGTCGTCTCACTGTCCAGCGGCCAGCGGCAGACGGTCGCCATCGCCCGCTCGCTCCTCGGCGACCCGCGGGTCCTCCTCCTGGACGAACCGACCGCGGCTCTGGGAATCGAGCAGACCGGCGAGGTCCTGGACCTCGTGGACCGTCTGCGTGACCGGGGCCTCGGGGTGCTGCTCATCAGCCACAACATGGGCGATGTCAAGGCTCTGGCGGACCGGGCCGCCGTGCTGCGGCTCGGGCGCAACAACGGCTTCTTCGACGTGACCACCACGTCTCAGGAACAGATCATCGCCTCCATCACCGGCGCCGCGGAGAACGTGCCCCGCCGGATGGCTCACCGAGAGGCAGGGTGGTGAAAGCCATGCGCATCAGGGCGGGCAGCACGCGGGCCGCAGCGTCGGCGCCCACCGCCGAGGCCCGTCGGCCGCCCCGCGGACGGGCCGTCACCCAGGTCGTGGAAAGGTGGGTCGCCGTCCTGCGGCGCAAGCTGAGCGACGGCGAGCTGGGCTCGCTCCCGGTCGTCCTGGTCCTCGCCGCGGTCTGGATCACCTTCCAGTCCCTCAACGACAGCTTCCTGTCATCCCGGAACCTGTCCAATCTCAGCGTGGACATCGTGGGTACGGGCCTCATCGCGGTCGGCATCGTCTTCGTGCTGCTGCTCGGTGAGCTGGACCTGTCGGTCGGCTCGATCAGCGGCCTCGCGGCCGCGGTCTTCGCCGTCCTGAACGTGAACAACGGCGTACCGGAATGGCTGGCCCTCATCATCGCGGTGCTCGCGGGCACCGCGGCAGGAACCGTCCAGGGCTTCTCCGTCGCCAAGACCCGCGTGCCGGCTTTCGTCATCACCCTCGCGGGGCTGCTGACCTGGAACGGCCTCATGCTCTACATCCTCGGGACCAGTGGCACCATCAATCTCGACGAGAACGGCCTCGTCGCCAAGCTGACGAGCCATTACTTCACCAACGACGCCGCTGCATACGGCCTGGCGGCAGTCGGCACGGGCCTGGTCTTCTTCGTGTCCTACCAGGACAGGCAGCGCCGCAGGACCATGGGCATGCCGTACCGCTCGCTCCGGGGAATCATCGTGCGCACAGGAGTCCTCTCGGCGATCGCGTTCACCGCCGCATACCTGCTCAACCGGTTCCAGGGTCTGCCGCTCGCCCTGCTGATCTTCCTCGTGGTGGTGGCCGGCCTCGACATCGTTCTGCGCCGCACGCACTACGGGCGGCAGGTCTACGCACTCGGCGGCAGCATCGAGGCGGCCCGTCGCGCCAGCCTCAGTGTGACGAGGGTGCAGACCGCGGTGCTCGCCGTCTCCGGCACCATGGCCGCGATCGGCGGCCTGTTCCTGGCCTCGCGCATCACGTCCGTGAGTCAGGGGGCGGGCTCGGGCCTCCTGCTGCTCAATGCCATCGCGGCGGCCGTCATCGGTGGCACCAGCCTGTTCGGAGGGCGCGGTACGACCTGGTCCGCGGTGCTCGGCATGCTGGTCATCCAGTCGATCGCCTCGGGCATGGTGATCACGGACACCCCCACCGCAGTCCAGATCATGATCACGGGCGGGGTGCTCTTCACCGCCGTGGTCATCGACGCACTGGCTCGACGCTCGCAGGAGGCGCATGGGCGGGCCTGAGCGGGCGTTCTGTTCGAATTTCCGCCGCCTCACGCGCATCTCACGGACCTGGCGTGACACAGCGGCAATTCCCTGGCTCACCTGGGCATTTGATGGACTCTGTGGACTCCCTGGATGTCAGTGCCGGGCAGTAAACTAGAAGCAGTGTTCGAGGGTGTCGCCGGGGCCGCCGAAGTCCCCGGACGAGACCCTGACCGCGACAGGAGGATGCCTGTGCCCGCTGCCGCACTGAAGCCAAGGCCGACGCAGTCCACTGCGAAGCGCCCCGTCCTGCTCGACCTGCCGTACGAACCCGTGGAGAAGCGCCCGTTGCCGCCGGGCCGTCCCCGCGAGTGGTACGTCACCCACAACCGCCGCCTCAAGGCCATGCGGCTGGCCATCGCCCTGCTCGACTCGGGCGTGTATATGCCGAACCAGGCCCGCAACGAGACGATACGGAGCACCGCGGCACTCATCGGCGTCCACCCGCCGTCGGACACGACGTGCCATATGGTCCGGGCGTTCATGCGTTACAACCGGTGAGACCGGGGCCGGGCGCCGCGCATGGTGCGGTGCCCGGCGCCGACAGCCCTCTCCCTACCCCGCCAACTCCCGCTCCAGCGGCGTCCGGAACCGCGGCGTGATCCGCGTCGCCCCCACCCACCCCCGCAACCGCTCCGCCTCGGCCACGATCGCGGCCTCCGCCTCGCCGCCGACGCCCTCCTCGTCCAGCACCCGCCACACGATCTCGCCGTCGGCCCGCTGGGCCCACCCCCCGATCACCCGGCCGTTCCACCACACCGTCGGGCCCACGTTGCCGCTGCGGTCGAAGAGGGCGGGGCGCAGATCGGGGGAGAGGTACCAGTCACGGTGCTGCCAGCCCATCGCCGTCGGGTCGAGGGCGGGCAGCAGGGCGGCCCAGGGTTCGGCGGGCCCGGTCACCGGGCCGGTGTCACCGGCGGTGACATAGCCGGTGCCCTCGTCGAGCCGCACCTCTTCGGCGCCGATCGCCTCGAGCGCCCGGCGCACCTCGGTCACCCTCCAGCCGGTCCACCACTTGAGGTCGGCCTCGGTGGCCGGGCCGCATGCCGCCAGCCAGCGGTCGAGGAGAGCGGCCTGAGCGCCGGCGATGTCCAGTTCGGGATGCGGGGGTGCCGGGGCCCAGCGGAACTGGGACGACGTCCAGGAGCCGAGCGGCCTGCCGCGTACGACCTTGCCCTCTTGGCCCAGCAGCCGCAGCAGCCGTGTCGAGACGGTGTGCAGCCCCTCGTAGCTCTTCCCGGCTCCGTACCGGAACTGCTGTCTCAACCGCGGCTCGCCCTGGGCGAGTTCGGCCGCCGTCGCCTGCCCCCGCCGCTCCAGCACGGCCAGCGTGGCCTCCTCGACCTCCTTGAGCCAGGCCGCGTCCGGCGCCCCGCCCGCCGCCATCTGCTTGAGCAGGTTGGCGCGTTCACGGGCGGCGACGGCGATTCCCGTGGAGGCGTGCACGACCGCCGTCAGATCCGTCGGAAACACGAACACGGTGTTCCGCATGCCATGCATCCGCACCAGGCTGCCGTCCTCGTACAACGCCCGCCCCGTCTCGGCCACCGTCCGCCCCGCATCCCCGAGCCGCGCACCCACCGCCAGATACACCGTCGCCGGATCGGTGCCGTGCAGCGCGACCAGCGAGCCGGCAACCTCCTCCGGCGCCCCCGCCCGCGCCGCCCCCACCAGCCGATGCCGCAACCCCACCCGCACCCGCCGCTCCACCACGTCGACGTACCGCCGCCCGTCACCCATACCGGCCTCCACCCGTCACATCACAACCGTGCCTGCATCTTCGCGGACGCCACTGACAATCGGGCGTGGCGCACACCTTCGCCCCGGATAACCCGTACTGCCGCAGCAGCCCGCCCAGCACCTCCGCCGTCAGGTCGGTCCGGCCCAGCTCCCGCCATGGGCCCGCCAGCCTGGCCGCACCGGGGACGTAGGCCAAAGCGTCCAGCAGCCGCCAGTAGAGATGGTCCGGTCCCTCCGCGAGCCGGCGCCCGCACCGGTGAACAGCACGTTCCCGGGATGAAAGTCCCGGTGCAGGAAACAGCCCTCGTAGGAGGATCGCGGCGGATGACGTCCCCGCCTGGTAGGGACGCGGACGCTCGTCCGGTACGAGCCCATGGAGGTGGACGAGTTGGGCCGCGAGGAGGTCGAGGCGCCGGTCGGGATCGTCTTCGTCGACCCGTACGGCGCAACAATGAAGGGTGGTCGCAGTGTTCGGCCGTGGCGTCGACGGCGATCGGTTCGGGAGCCGGAACGCCCTCCCGCCCGGCGAGCAGAGCGAGTACGGATGATTCGCGCGTGAGCAGGCCGGGCGCGTGGTGTCGGAAGAAAGGCTTCACGAAGGTCCGCAGAACGCGGGCGCTGCCGTCGTCGAGGATGAACCGGCGTGTCTGGGAACTCCAACCGCCCGTCAGGAAACGGGTGGTGACGGCCGTACGGTCGTGGGGGAGCTGCTTGGCCACCCAGGCGCGGGTCGCCTCCAGCCGCCGTCGCCGAGGCCGGTCAGCACGGCGTCCACGAACCTCCGCCGGTCGTCCGCGTGTTCCCGGAACCACTGGCCCAGCATGTGCTCCGCCTCGGGCAGTTCGAAGCGCGTGAACTGCGCGCGCGTGGCCAGCGCCTCCTGGACCGCCTCCGTCACGACGGGCGGGATGACCGCGTCCGTACCGGGCACCGCGAGGACCGCCCGGCCCTCGTACGCCCGAAGCGCGTCCAGTGCGGGGGAGGCGCGCCAGCTGTCCGGCGTACGGATGAGCTCGCTGAACCGGCCATCGCCGTCCCCGAACGGCACGTCCCACGCCTCGGACGCGTACACGGCGGGTGCGCACAGGCCGAGCGCCACAACCCGCTCGCCGTAATGCCGGGCGAGGTCGGCCACCGTCTGGCCGCTCATGCTGAACCCGACCAGCACCAACGGGCCACACGCGCGCGCGTCGATCACGGACACGGCCTGCTCGAAGCGCCGGCGCAGACTCAACTCTCGCAGCTCGCCGCTGCTTTCGCCGTGTCCCGAGAAGTCGAAGGCGAGGCCACGGCACCCACGGGCGACGAAATCGCCGAGCACCGGGAGCAGTCGCTCCTTGCTGCCGAGTACGCCCGCGCCGTGCAGGAGAATGACGGTGGGCCGCTCGTCCGGGCGATCGTCGCCGCCGTACACCCCACTCAGCAGTTCACCGTTGTGTTCGTGCGCAAAGGGCGACAGAAGCGGTTCACTCATGCGCCCATTTATTCACGCCGGGAAAAGCAGATGCACACCGCGTGACCGCTTCCCTACGCTGGACACGCATAGCGGAGCTGCTCCCCATCGCTTGCCGCAGGACAGGCATCACCTTGCGGACGCGGGGCTACTCTCTACGCACCGACGGCCGGTCGCCCACCCCCAGCGCCGCGTCGGAACATCTCGTCACCGCTTACTGATCACCCACGCCCACGGAGGCCCGTCATGGGCACCATCATCTTTTCCGGGACCGCGGTCCTGGTCGTTCTGGGGTTCGGAAACCACCTCTACTGGCTCGCCGCCGTCGCGGTGCTCTTCCTGTACGTGCAGTACGGACGCGGTTCCTCGCCGACCTCCCCCTCGGGCGGGTCCGGCCCGGCGCCGTCCGACTACCGCACGTACCGCGACCGCCGGGACAAGCAGGCCAAGTGGGAGCGCCGCTACCGCCGCGAGCGCCCCTTCGAGTCGCGCCGTCAGGAGCGCGAGAAGGCCCAGAAGAGCAAGTGAGACCCGCAGTGGTGAGCGCCGCCGGTCACAGACCGGGGGCGCCCCACACCGGGAACCAGCGGCTGAGATCCTGCTCGATCCGCAGGTCGTTGCCGAGGGCCGCCTTCGTACGTGTACCTCAAACCATGAGGCGTGCGGGGGTGACCAGTTCGAAAGAGTCCGGGTAACAGAGGAACTGCACGCCATTCCTGCGCATTAGCTTCTCCAGTTCGGGTACCTTGCTCGCCTCCCACATCTCTCGCCACGTCTTGCCGAGGCTGCGGTACTCCCACCGGTCGCCGGTCGGCATCCTTCTCAGGCCCTCGTACTCGGCGCTCAGGTTGTCGAGCAGCTTTTCTGCCTGAGGACGCAGCAGCGCTGTCGCGTACCGTCGTCCCGGTCCCATGTCCGCCATGATGACAGGCACGAGTTCCTCGATCTCCCGCATGCGAGTCTCGTTTTCATCGCCTACGACGTAGATTCGCTCCTCTGCCTCGGCGTCTCCCAACTGTTTGAGTAAATGTTCCTCGAAGGCGGCCAGCAGCCTGCCCGGGTCCCAGGACTCCTGTTGATCGCACCCGTACCGCGTCCTGTCACCCACTTTGCGCGGGCTGACACATCGGAACTTCGGGTACTCTTTGCGGCCGGTCTTGGTCTCCCTGCGGGACACGTGCAGACGCATCTTGCCCTTGCAGTACCCGCAAAGGATCACGTCCAGAAACGGAGTGACGTGTTTGGGCGAGGACACGGAGAACGAGCGCTCGTTGAGGTGGTCCTGAAGTGTCTTCCACTCCTTGTCAGTGAAGATCGGCTCGGCCATGCGGATCTTGTTGCCGGTGGAGTCGATGATGGGAGTGCTCTCGAAGTACTTCTTGCCAGGGACTTGGCGACTCTCCATCTTCCAGCCCATGAGGGCTTCGTTCTTGAGTAGTTTTCGAAGACCTGCCGCCGTCCACTGGTACGCGCGACCTGATTCCACGATGCGGCTTGACGGACGTGCGCCCCGCGGAGTGGGCTCCTTCCGGGCGTTGAGGTCGTCAGCGACGATCGCTGGTGTGTCCCTCGTGGTGACGAGTCGGTTGGCGATTTCCCGAATCACGTTCACCTGATGGGGGTTCTGGCGGAGACGCGCGGCTCCGTCTTCTCCTGTGTAGACCTCGAAGCCATACGTCGGCATGCCTCCCGGCCAGCGCTGCTGCTCGCGGATGCTCTCTCGGAAGCTCTTGACCCTCACGGACGTGTTCTTGGCCTCCAACTCCGCGAGAGCGGAGAAGAGGGTGATGATCGCGCGTTGGAGGGGGCCGGTCATGTCGAAGATCGGCTCAGTGACCGAGGCGAAAGTCTTCCTTCCATGAGCGTCCGCCCAACGGAGCATGTCCTGCATGTCTGTCACTTTGCGGATGAACCGGTCCAGCTTCCAGAACAGGATGAGATCGAACTCCGGAGCGCGCTCCTTGAGCCAGTTTCCGAGCTCGGTACGGTCAAGTGGATGTTGCTTCGTCGCAGATACGTGTACGTCTCGGGCTACACCGACCTCGACCCAGTTCAGGCCCAGTGCGGCCTTCTTCGAGATGTACTCGCGGGCGTCCTTAAGCTGCCGCTCAAGGCTGGTGGATTCGTCGGTCAGGTAGCTGATTCGCAGGGCTATCAGGACTCTGACCGGCTTCTGCCGAGCCAAGGTGTCCGTCGTCACGTCAAAGGTGGTCACAGCGGGGGAGCGTATGTGCTGCGTCATCTATACAAGGCTCACCCTTGTATCTGTAGACACCTTCGGGTGAATGTTCAGTCGATCAACCCCGGTGCGTCCCAGAGCGGGAACCAGCGCGTCTTGTCCTCCTCGATGCGCAAGTCGTTCTTCAGTAGCGGGGCTACCTGCAGTTCCAGTGAATTATCGCGTTTGTGCTGGCCAGGAAGCATACACAGCGGGTAGAAGGTGCCACGCTTGTAGAGGTAGACCAGCGCCAGCGGCTGGTCGTCGGCTGTGTGGCGGAAGCCCATCAGTGAGCACAGCAGCTGCGGGCCGAAGCCGTTGACCTCCATCGAGCTGTTCACCGCGTGCAGGTCGTTGACCAGGAGCGGCAGTTCGTCGGGGGCGCGGTGCGAGACCAGCCAGGAGTAGCCGTACTTGTCGCGCCGCAACTCCACCGGCGGGCCGTCGCGATCCGAGTCCGCGTCCAGCAGCGCCTGGACCTCGCGGTGTGTCTGCTCGAAGGCCGCGCCCTCGACCGTGGCGAAGCACACCGCCCCCCGCCCGGTCGGTGTGAAGGAGGCCGCCGCCTGGAGCGTCACCGCCGCCGACGGCAGGGCGAAGAGCTGGTCGAGGTCGGGCGCGACCGGCTTCGTACGACCGAGCAGGATGTCCAGCAATCCCATGCTCACGCCCTTCCGGGAGCCGCGGTCTCGCCCAACTCGGCGGAGATCCGCGCCAGTTGGTCGAGCCGTTGCTCCAGGCTGGGGTGGGTGGAGAAGTACCGGGCGATGCCGGGCTCCTTGCCCAGGGCCGGGGTGAAGTAGAAGGCGTTGAAGGCCTGGGCCGTGCGCAGGTCCTTGGTCGGGATCCGGGCGATGTCGCCCGACACCTTGGTCAGCGCGGACGCCAGGGTCGAGGGACGGCCGGTCAGCAGCGCCGCCGCCCGGTCCGCCGCCAGCTCCCGGTACCGGGACAGGGCCCGGATCAGCAGGAAGCTGAGCGCGTAGACGGCCGCGGAGACACCCATCACCGCCATGAAGACGACCGCGGTGTTCTGGTCACGGCGTCCGCCGCCGAAGAGCTGCGAGTAGAAGGCGAACCGCACGATCAGTCCGGCGATCACGCCGAGGAACGACGCGATCGTGATCACGGCGACGTCCTTGTGCGCCACATGCGACAGCTCGTGCGCCAGCACACCCTCCAGCTCGGCCGGCTCCAGACGCCGTAGCAGACCGGTGGTCACGCAGATCACGGACTTGTCCGCGTTGCGCCCGGTGGCGAACGCGTTCGGCATGTCCATATCGGACACGGCGACCGTCGGCTTGGGCAGATCCGCCAGCGTGCACAGCCGGTCGATCACCGCGTGCAGCTCCGGATACTCCTCGCGTTCCACGACCCGCCCGCGCATCGCGAAGAGCGCGATCCGGTCGGAGAACCAGTACTGCGCCCCGAGGAACCCCGCCGCGACCACCACGACCAGCACCCAGGACTTCAGCAGCACGATCAGCGCCGCGACAAAGGCCACGTACAGCAATCCGAGCAGAAAAAGCGTGACCGTCATCCGCGCGGTCAGGCCCCGGTCGTTCCGGAATCGGCTCTGCATCTGCATCACCTCGGCAGTCAGGCACTCGCCCCACTGCCAGTGTGCACCCGGCCATGCCATGACACGGTTGTGATCAGTTCTAGGGCCCGCAAAGGGAAGCTGTGAGCGTCCTCAGTAGGTCGGCCGGAAGTTCAGGTACCCGAGAAGCACGATGATCGCGGCCACCGAGCCGAGCACGATCGCCGTCGATATCCAGGACGAGCGGCGAGGGCTCCTGCTCCGCATCCGGGACGAGCGGCGACGGCGCCGCACCGGACCCGGGTCCGCCCGGAACGGCACCGGTCCCGGCGGATTCTCCTTCCACCGCGCGGCCAGCATCCGAGCGCGCGCCGAGGGCTCCTTGTGCTCGGCCGAGTCCGCCCATCGCAGGTCGAACTCCCGCTCCCCGTCGTGCCGTTCGGACATCCCCGTTGCCTTCCTCGAACAGTCGTACCCCCAAGATACGACGGCGCCCCCGCCCTGGGGAACCAGGAACGGGGGCGCCGCCGGAGGCACAGGTGTCGATCACACGTCGAAGTAGAGCTCGAACTCGTGCGGGTGCGGACGCAGCTGCAGTGGCGCGATCTCGTTCGTGCGCTTGAAGTCGATCCACGTCTCGATCAGGTCGGCGGTGAACACGTCGCCCTGGAGGAGGAACTCGTGGTCGCGCTCGAGGGAGTCGAGGACGGCCGGGAGGGAGGTCGGGACCTGCGGGACGCCCGCGTGCTCCTCGGGAGCCAGCTCGTACAGGTCCTTGTCGATCGGCTCGGCCGGCTCGATCTTGTTCTTGATGCCGTCGAGGCCCGCGAGGAGCAGGGCCGAGAAGGCGAGGTACGGGTTGCCGGAGGAGTCGGGCGCGCGGAACTCGACGCGCTTGGCCTTCGGGTTGGAGCCCGTGATCGGGATACGCATCGCGGCGGAGCGGTTGCGCTGCGAGTACACCAGGTTGACCGGCGCCTCGAAGCCCGGGACCAGACGGTGGTACGAGTTCACCGTCGGGTTGGTGAAGGCCAGCAGCGACGGGGCGTGCTTGAGGATGCCGCCGATGTAGTAGCGGGCGGTGTCCGACAGGCCCGCGTAGCCGGACTCGTCGTAGAAGAGCGGCGAGCCGCCCGTCCACAGCGACGAGTGGATGTGCATGCCCGAGCCGTTGTCACCGAAGATCGGCTTCGGCATGAAGGTCGCGGTCTTGCCGTTGCGCCAGGCGACGTTCTTCACGATGTACTTGAAGAGCTGGAGGTCGTCGGCGGCGGCGAGCAGCGTGTTGAACTTGTAGTTGATCTCGGCCTGGCCGGCGGTGCCCACCTCGTGGTGCTGGCGCTCGACCTGGAGGCCGGCCTTGCCCAGTTCCAGGGAGATCTCGGCGCGCAGGTCGGCGAAGTGGTCGACCGGCGGGACCGGGAAGTAGCCGCCCTTGTAGCGGACCTTGTAGCCGCGGTTGTCCTCGAGGGCACCGGTGTTCCAGGCGCCGGCCTCGGAGTCGATGTGGTAGAAGGACTCGTTCTCGCGGGTCGCGAAGCGGACGCTGTCGAAGACGTAGAACTCGGCCTCGGGACCGAAGTACGCGGTGTCGGCGATCCCCGTGGACGCGAGGTACGCCTCGGCCTTCTTCGCCACGTTGCGCGGGTCACGGCTGTACTGCTCGCCGGTGATCGGGTCGTGGATGAAGAAGTTGATGTTCAGCGTCTTGTCACGGCGGAAGGCGTCGACCCGGGCGGTCGACAGGTCCGCGCGCAGCGCCATGTCGGACTCGTGGATGGCCTGGAAGCCACGGATCGAGGAGCCGTCGAACGCCAGCTCGTCATCCGGGTCGAACGCATCGACAGGCACCGTGAAGTGCTGCATGACGCCCGGGAGGTCGCAGAAGCGGACGTCGATGAACTTGACGTCCTCGTCCGCGATGAACTTCTTGGCCTCGTCGGCGTTCTGGAACATCCAGCTCCTCCTACTCCCGACCGTCCCGCCGGGGTGGTAGTTCGTTCGTGCGGCCAGTGCGGTGGCACACGCTGACCTCGACCCTAGGGACGCGTGATTTCTCGGGCGTGACCCATTTGTTTCGCACAAGTTAACCGGCCCGGTTCCACCGTAGCCCGGAATCACCCCGCCGTGCCCTGGCCGGGCATGGCCGCAGTACCGTGTACGCGTGGACAAGAGGCAAGCAATCGGATCGTGGCTGTCCGGCCCCCGCGCGGCCATGGAGGACGCCGGTGCCGACTTCGGATACCGGGGGGAGCAGCTCGGTCTCCCGGAGGAGGGGCCCGGCTCGATCGCCCGCCCCGGCCGCCGCCTCAGCGCCCTCGCCGTGGACTGGGCGCTGTGCGTCTTGATCGCATACGGCCTCATCACGGACGGCTACGGGCAGGCGACCGGGAACTGGGCCCTGCTCGTCTTCTTCGCCATGAGCGTCCTGACCGTCGGCACGATCGGCTTCACCCCCGGCAAGCGCCTCTTCGGCCTGCGCGTCGTCCACCTGGACACCGGCACGGTCAACCCGGTGCGCGCCCTGCTGCGCTCGGCCCTGCTGTGCGTCGCTATTCCCGCTCTGATCTGGGACCGCGACGGCCGGGGGCTGCACGACCGGCTGGCGCGCACGGTCGAGGTACGGATCTGAGCCGCGACTGTCTTCACATATGACGCCGGTCGGGTGACGGCCGGACCGGCCACGGCCCGGGGTCCTGTCCCCGTCGAACCGCGTTCGGAACACTGCCGCCATATCGGCGGAGGTGGTTGGACAATATGTCGTACGACAACATGTCGACGATCGTGGCCCGGGCGTCGCAGGTCGCCGACATCGCGGCCCGGCACACGGAGGAGGCGGAGGCCGCCCGGCGCCTCTCGCCGCAGGTGGTCCACGCGGTGCGGGACGCCGGTTTCGCGCGGCACTTCGTGCCGGTGGCGCACGGCGGCACGGCGGGCGGTTTCACCGAGCTGACCTCGGCGGTCTTCGTGGTCGGACAGGGGTGTACGTCGGCGGCCTGGGCGGCGTCGCTGGCCGCCTACGCGGGACGGTACGCGGCGTTCCTGCCCGCCGAGGGCCAGGCGGAGATCTGGGCGGACGGCCCGGACGCCCTGGTGGCCGCCGCGCTCATGCCGTCCGGCACGGCGGAGCGCGTGGCCGGCGGCTGGCGGCTGAGCGGCGAGTGGAAGTACATCAGCGGGGTGCACTTCGCCGACTGGGCGCTCGCCTGCGCGGCCGTACCGGATGAGCAGCCCGCCGACGGACGGCCCGAAGTGCGGTACTTCGCGGTGCCGAAGGCCGACTTCACCATCACCGAGAGCTGGTTCTCCGTGGGCATGCGCGGGACCGGCAGCGACACCCTGGTCCTGACCGACGTCCACGTGCCCGAGCACCGCACCCTGGCCCGCTCCGCCGTCCATGCCGGGCGGGCCCCCGCGTCGGACGCGCGCTGCCACATCGTGCCGATGTACGCCGTGAACTCACTGCCGTTCGCCGCCCCGCTGGTCGGCGCCGTGCGGGGCGCGATGCGTGCCTGGGTCGAGCGGACCGCCTCCCGGGTCGACCGGCGGGGCCGGGCCGTCCGCGAGATGCCCTCGACGCAGGTCTCCCTGGCCCGCTCGGCCGCCGAGGTGGACGCCGCGGAACTCCTCGTCCGGCGTACCGCGGCGGTGGCCGACGGCATCGAGACCCCGCCGGAGGGCGAGGCGGCGGTCCGCGGGGCCCGGGATCTCGCGCTGGCGGTGGAGCTGCTGGTCTCGGCGGTCGGCCGGGTCTTCCGCACCAGCGGGACGTCCGGACAGTCCGCCACCGACCCCGTGCAGCGCTTCTGGCGGGACGTGAACAGCGCCGCCTCCCATGTGGCACTCTCCTTCGAGTCCACCGGTGCGGCCTACGGCGCCTGGGCGCTCAGGTCCGTCTGACTCCGGTTGCTGGGCAGGGGCGGCGGCCTCATAGTCGACCTTGAACACGCCGAGGCCAACAGGTGGTGCGGCCGCATGACGGAGCAGCAGGACACAGACATACCGGATGACATAGCCGTACCGGATGACGTCGCCCTGGCGGAAGCGGTGGTGGCGCCCGGGGAGTTCCGGGCCGCGATGGCCCGCTTTCCCTCCGGCGTCGTGGTGGTGACCACCCGGTGCCAGGACGGCATCCCGCGCGGATTCACCGCCAGTTCGTTCTGCTCGGTGTCGCTGGAGCCGCCGATGGTCCTGGTGTGCCTGGCGAACTCGGCCGACTCGGCGTGGTCGTTCGCGCGCTGCGACCGTTTCGCGGTGAGTGTGCTGACCCCCGTCCACCAGCCGCTCGCCCTGCGTTTCGCCACGAAGGGCACCGACAAGTTCGCGGCGGGCGGGATGCGGCTCGGCCCCGGCGGACTGCCGACGGTCGAGCGGGCCCTGTCCGAGCTGGACTGCGAGGCATACGCACGTCACCCGGCCGGGGACCATACGGTCCTGATCGGCCGGGTGACGGGTGTACGGCTGGGTGAGGGATCCCCGATGGTCTACTACGACCGGGACTTCAGGACGCTGGCCTGAGCTCCCTCTGGTGTCAGCGGGCCTTCGGGCCGCCCTTCGGCAGCTTCATGCCCTTCGGCATCGGGCCCTTCGGCATCGGCATGTTGCTCATCAGGTCGCCCATGGCGCGCAGCCGGTCGTTGGTGGCCGTCACCTGGGGGCCGGTCAGCACGCGCGGCAGCTTCAGCATGGTGGTCCGCACCTTCTTCAGCTCGACCTGGCCCTCGCCCGTGCCGACGATGATGTCGTGCACCGGCACGTCCGCGACGATGCGGTTCATCTTCTTCTTCTCGGCGGCCAGCAGGCTCTTCACCCGGTTCGGGTTGCCCTCGGCGACCAGCACGATGCCGGCCTTGCCGACGGCCCGGTGCACCACGTCCTGGCTGCGGTTCATCGCCACCGCGGGGGTCGTCGTCCACCCCCGGCCGACGTTGTCCAGTACCGCCGCGGCAGCGCCCGGTTGTCCCTCCATCTGCCCGAAGGCGGCCCGCTCGGCCCGGCGCCCGAACACGATCGCCATCGCGAGGAAGGCGAGCAGGAAGCCCAGGATGCCGAGGTAAATGGGGTGACCGATCAAGAAACCGATCGCGAGGAAGACACCGAGGGTGACGATTCCGACTGCCGCGAGTACAAGACCGATCTTCTTGTCGGCCCTGCGGGTCATCTTGTAGGTCAGAGCGATCTGCTTCAGTCGCCCGGGGTTCGCAGCATCCGCTGCCGTGTCCTTCCTCGCCATGCCACGAAGTCTACGTGGCCCCGGGAGCGCGGACGACGGCAGTGCCCGGAACGAAGGGGAGGGGGAGCTTCAGGGGTGCCGGGTCAGGAGCGTCCGGCGAGGGCCTGCTCCAGGACGCGCTGTGCCTCGACCCGGTCCTTGGCGCGGCGGCGGTCCTCCAGGACGGAGGTCCAGGCGTTACGACGGGCGGTGCGCTGGCCGCTGCTCATCAGCAGTGACTCGACGGCGCGGAGTGCGTCGGTGACGGACGGGATGGCGGTGGCGCGAACGGGCGCGGCCTGCATCTTGGAGGTCCCCCCTCGGAATGGCAGCGGATGCGGGTGTACGTGGCGTGAGTCGAGCGTCACTGAATGGTGTTACCAGGGCGTGACCGACCGGTCAAACGCCAATGAAACCTTGATGCGAGGGCCGAAAACCCTGACGCGGCCCTGAGGCACGCCTCCATCTGCGAGGACGTTCAGAGCCGCGTCGATTCCGGCATTACCGGCGGGTAGTGTCTTGTGCGCGAATTCACACGCTTGCCCACGCCGTGCGGGGCAAGGCAGGTGACGAGATGTCAGACAGCCTGCGACGCGACGTACGCGCCACGCTTCTCCACGGCCATCTGGTACAGCCGCCCGGCGCGGTACGAAGAGCGGACCAGCGGGCCGGACATGACGCCCGAGAAGCCGATCTGCTCGGCCTCGTCCTTCAGCTCCACGAACTCCATCGGCTTGACCCAGCGCTCCACCGGGTGGTGCCGGACGCTCGGCCGCAGGTACTGCGTGATGGTGACCAGCTCGCAGCCGGCGTCGTGCAGCTGCCGCAGCGCCTCGCTGACCTCCTCGCGGGTCTCGCCCATGCCGAGGATGAGGTTCGACTTGGTGACCAGGCCGTAGTCGCGGGCGGCGGTGATGACCGCGAGCGAGCGTTCGTAGCGGAAGCCGGGGCGGATGCGCTTGAAGATCCGGGGGACCGTCTCGACGTTGTGCGCGAAGACCTCGGGGCGGGAGGCGAAGACCTGCTCCAGCAGCTCCGGTACGGCGTTGAAGTCCGGGGCGAGCAGCTCGACCTTGGTGCGGCCGTCCTCGCGGGAAGCCGTCTGCTCGTGGATCTGGCGGACCGTCTCGGCGTACAGCCAGGCGCCGCCGTCCTCCAGGTCGTCGCGGGCGACGCCGGTGATGGTGGCGTAGTTGAGGTCCATGGTGACCACGGACTCGCCGACCCGGCGGGGCTCGTCGCGGTCGAGGGCCTCGGGCTTGCCGGTGTCGATCTGGCAGAAGTCGCAGCGCCGGGTGCACTGGTCGCCGCCTATGAGGAAGGTGGCCTCGCGGTCCTCCCAGCACTCGTAGATGTTGGGGCAGCCGGCTTCCTGGCAGACCGTGTGCAGGCCCTCGCTCTTCACGAGGCTCTGCATCTTCGTGTACTCGGGACCCATTTTCGCCCGGGTCTTGATCCACTCGGGCTTGCGCTCGATGGGGGTCTGGGCGTTCCGGACCTCCAGGCGCAGCATCTTGCGTCCGTCGGGTGCGACTGCGGACACGACTGGCTCCCTGTAGCTTCGATTCTTCGGCGTACACCAGCGTACGCCCGTGCGTTTTCGGTCCCCGGAGTGGCCAACCTTGCGGAACGTTGGTGCATTCCTGCCGCCCACCGCCCGGCTGCGTAGGCCGAACGGTGCTACGCGGACGCCCGCTCGATCAGCCGCGGCCGCAACTCCGCGTTCTCCAGCACATCCCGCAGGTGCCGCTCTACGACCGGCAGCACCTCGTCGATCGTCACGTCCCGGCCGAGTTCGCTCGCCAGCGAGGCCACGCCCGCGTCGCGGATGCCGCACGGGATGATGCGGTCGAACCACTTGTTGTCCGGGTTCACGTTCAGGGCGAAGCCATGCATCGTCACGCCCTTGGCGACACGGATGCCGATCGCGGCGATCTTGCGGTCCTCGCGGCGCTGGCCGGCGTTGGAGGGGGCGTACTCGGGGCCGTTGAGGCGAGGGTCGAACTCCTCGTCGTGCAGCCGGGGGTCGAAGTCCAGGGACAGTCCGCCGAGGGCGGGGCGCTGCTCGACCGGGTCGCCGAGGACCCACACTCCGCTGCGGCCCTCGACCCGGCTGGTCTCCAGGCCGAACTCCGCGCAGGTGCGGATCAGGGCCTCTTCCAGGCGTCGTACATGCGCCACGACGTCCACCGGACGCGGGAGCTTCTGGATGGGGTAGCCCACCAGCTGGCCCGGTCCGTGCCAGGTGATCTTGCCGCCGCGGTCCACGTCGATGACGGGGGTGCCGTCGAGGGGGCGCTCGTCGTCGGCCGTGCGGCGGCCCGCCGTATACACCGCGGGGTGCTCCAGGAGCAGCACGGTGTCGGGGACCTCGTCCGCGAAGCGCGCGGCGTGCACCCGGCGCTGCTCGTCCCACGCCTCCTGGTACTCGACGGCCTCCGCTCCGAATCCCATCCGGACGAACCGCAACCCACTCACGGCAAGCGCCTCCCTCAAAGATGGCTGTGTCAGGCACGTAACGCGCCCACGCCACTGTACGTCCGCTCGATGCCCGTCAGTCCTGGGGGCAATCCTCACACGATCGGATGAATAGCCGGAGAAGGATGTGATTGCTTGCTTACTCTCCGCTACATTCGCGCCGTTCACAGAGGCCAGGCCCGAAAGGCAGGAGACCGTACCGCAGATGACGGAACGACCCGCGCAGCGCACTCCCAACCGACAGCTCGCCGCGCTCATCGCAGAAGCGGGGTTCTCCAACGCGGGTCTCGCCCGTCGAGTGGACCAGCTCGGACTCGAACACGGGCTGGACCTCAGATACGACAAGACATCCGTGACCCGGTGGCTGCGCGGCCAGCAGCCCCGGGGGACGACGCCCGCACTCATCGCCGAGGTGTTCACCCGGCGGCTCGGGCGGCGGCTCACCGCCCAGGATCTCGGCCTCGACGCCTGTGCGCCGGTGTACGCCGGGCTGGAATTCGCCGGCACCCCCGAGGAGGCCGTCGACATCGTCAGCGGGCTGTGGCGCAAGGACTCCGGCAGCCACGCCGAGCTGCGCAAGATCGCGTTCACCGCGGCCGGGCTCGTCGTGCCCAGCCGGGACTGGCTGATCGGCCGCGCCGACGACAAGGTGGCCCGCGGCGAGCAACCCGCCCGCGTCCCCGCACAGGGCCGCCCGGTCCTGCCCCGCCAGCGCGGCCAGGCCGACCGCGGCCCCGGCCAGCGGGTCACCGGCGGAGACATCGCCGCCCTCCGCTCGGTCGGCGAGCTGTTCCGCACCCTGGACGACATGTACGGCGGCGGCCACGCCCGGCAGGCCCTCGTGCGCTATCTGGAACACGAGTGCGAGCCGATGCTGCGCGGCACGTACGGCGAGCAGACCGGCCGCCGCCTGTTCGCGGCCGCCGCCGATCTGACCCGGCTCGCGGGCTGGACGTCGTACGACATCGCCGCGCACGGGCTCGCCCAGCGGTACTTCGTGCAGGCGCTGCGACTGGCGCAGGCGGCGGCGGACCGGGCGTACGGCTCGTTCGTGCTGATCACCATGAGCCGGCAGGCCGTGTATCTCGGGCACGGACGGGAGGCCGTACAGCTGGCGCGGGTGGCCCAGCAGGGGGTCGGGACGACCGCGCCGCCCGTCGTGCAGGCGCTGCTGCACGCGGTCGAGGCGCGTGGGCATGGGGTGTTGGGCGAGGTGCGGGCGTGCACGGCCTCGCTGGTGCGGGCCGAGCGGGCGCTGGAGGCGGCTCGGCCCGGCGATGAAGTGCCGCACTGGGCGCGGTTCTTCGACGAGGCGCAGCTCGCGGATGAGTTCGGGCACTGTCATCGGGATCTGCAGCAGTTTCGTGCGGCGGCTCAGCATGCGGAGCGGTCGTTGCAGTTGCGGGCGCCGTCGTATGCGCGCAGTCGGTTGTTCTGCCGGGTGGTGCTTGCGTCTGCGCGGCTCGGGCTGGGGGAGCTTGATCAGGCGTGCGCGTTGGGGGCGGAGGCGGCGGGGGCGGCGGCGGAGATGCGGTCGGTGCGGGCGGTGGAGTATGTGCGGGACTTTGAGCGGCGGTTGGAGCCGTATAAGGATGCGGCGCCTGTGCGGGGGTATCGCGACAAGGTCGCGGCGTTCGGGTAGCTATTCGCCGTAGCTCCGGCTGTTGTGTGCCTGGTGCGGGTTCGTTGTGGTTGATCGCGCAGTTCCCCGCGCCCCTTACGGCGTCTTAAGCGGCCTGTGTTGTTGGGTGTGGGTCCGCCCTGTGCAATGAACCCGTTGCTCCCAAGTCCGTCAGGATTGCCTTTGATGCTCTGTGGGCTGAGTGCAGGGCGCCTTGGACCGTGCTGGTGTCTCGGTGGTCGCCGCAGACGTAGAGGCCTGCGAGGAGGCGTACGGGGCGGCGTAGGTCGTGGGGTGGGGTCATGGTGGGGACGGCCTCGGCTGTGTGGTGGACGGCGAGGGTTTCCCAGCGGGTGGTGGGGGTGCCGTAGAGGCGGGAGAGGTGCGTGCGTACGGCCGTGTCGGCGTCCGGTGGGGGTGTGCCGAGGAGTGTCGAGGAGATCAGGGCGCGGTCTGCGGGGGCCCGGGTGGGGTCGATCTCGCTGACTACCGCAGTGTGAGCCACCGGGCCGCCTCGGTCGGCGTCGAGGAGGAGGGCGGGGCCGGTCTGCGGTGGGTCGTCCGTGGTGTGGTGGACGACCGTGACGGGGTGGAAGCCGGGGACGCGCAGGCCGGGCAGGAGGTCGGCGGCGGTGCGGGCGTCGGTGGCCACCAGGACGGCCCGGCAGGGGAACTCGCCGTGCTCGGCTGTGGTCACCGAGGTGGTGGCGACCGAAGTGACGCGTACGCCGGTGTGCACGGTGCCCGGCGGCAGCGTCCGGGCCAGCAGCTCCGGCAGCATCTCGGCGCCGCCCTCCGGCACGCACAGCCGTCCGCCGGCGAAGGCGCGCAGAGCGAGGTCAGCGCAGCGGCTGGACGTGGTCAGCTCCGGGTCGCACAGCAGGGCGGCGAGCAGCGGGCGCAGGAAGCCGTCGATCGTGCGCGCGGGGAGGCCGCGGGCGGCGAGGGCCTCACCGGCCGGCAACTCGGGGCGGGACAGCAGGCGTTCGACGGGCGTGCCCGCGAGCCGGGCGAGCGAGGCGGCGAGACGGGCCTGGTCGACGGCGGTGCCGAGGGGGGCGCCGGTCCGGGGGCGCGGGGTGGCCGGCCGGTTCCGGGGGGTGCCCGGCGGTGTGCCGCGGCCCAGGGGCGCGGACGTCGGCAAGGTGCGCATGGAGTTCGGCAGGGGGGCGCTCGCCAGGGCGCGCACGGCGTGGAGTGCGCCCCTTGCGCCCCCTCCGTTCGCCGGGGCGCCCGCGCGGTGGCGCACTCCGCCGCTGTGCACCAGGACACCCGGCGCGAACGGGCGCAGGACCAGTGCGTCGAGCCCTGGAGTGAGGCCGAGTTCCGGATATGCCATCGAGGGCATCGTCAGCAGCTGTCCGATGCGGTCGAGCCGGAATCCGTCGACCTTCTCGGTCGACATCCGGCCGCCCACGTAAGGGGCGGCCTCCAGGACCGCGGTCGTTACTCCTGCGCTGGTCAGCCGATGAGCCGCCGAGAGGCCGGCGACCCCGGCCCCCACGATGACGACGTCCGCCTGGTACGTGGGCTCAAGCACGTGCCCCTCCTCGAGGTTGCGCGGCCGGTGGAGACGTCATGCCCCCAACAGACTCCGGGGATACCCGAGTTCGGCTCGAGGTTAGGGCGCTGATCGGCCAAATGAAGTCGCGCATCGACCGGGCACGGTCGCACGACGGTCGCATACGAGCAGCGAGGGGCCGTACGCCTCACAGTGCGGCCCGGATCGCTCCCTCGATGTCCGGGAAGGCGAAGGTGAAGCCCGACTCCAGCAGCCGGGTCGGCCGCACCCGGGCGCTGCCCAGCACATCCCCGGCCATCTCGCCGAGCACGGTCCGCAGCACGGGCGCGGGCACCGTGAACAGCGTCGGCCGGTGCAGCACGCGTCCCATCGCCGCGGTGATCTCACGGTTCGTCAGCGGCTCCGGGGCGGTCACGTTGAACGGCCCGGACAGCCCGTCGGTGTCGATGAGATGGCGGATCGCGGCCACCTCGTCGTGCAGCGAGACGAACGACCAGTACTGCCGTCCGTCGCCCATCCGCCCGCCGAGCCCGGCCTTGAAGAGCGGGAACAGCCTGGCCCAGGCGCCGCCCTCGCGGGCCACCACAAGTCCCGTGCGCGGGAACACCGTTCGTACGCCCGCCTGCTGCGCGGGGGCCGTCGCGCCCTCCCACTCCACGCACAGCTCGGGCAGGAAACCCTCCCCGTGCGGGGCGCTCTCGTCGACCGGGCGGTCGCCCGTCTCGCCGTAGAAGCCGAGCGCGCTGCCGTTGACGAAGACCCGCGGCGGGGTGTCCAAGGAGGCGATGGCCTCCGCCAGCGCCGAGGTGCCCAGGACGCGGCTGCGGCGGATCTTCGTCTTGTACGCGTCCGTCCAGCGCCGGCTGCCGACCCCGGCGCCCGCGAGGTTGACCACGGCGTCGCATCCGGCGAGCCCGGCCGCGTCCACCCGCCGTGCCTCGGGGTCCCAGTAGACCTCGTCCCGCGCCCGGGGCGCGCGGCGCACCAGGCGTACCACCTCGTGTCCGTCCGCGGTCAGGGACCGCACCAGGGCACTGCCGATCAGACCGGACGCACCGGCCACCGCGATTCGCGAACGCTCCATGGGGACCAGCATGACCGCAGGGATGCGACAAAGCGCGGACGGGGGCATGGGCGGAGCCGGACCGGGGCGCCGTCATAGGGTGGCCGCCATGCCTGTCCCGTACATACGCCACGCGACCCTCGACGACGAAGAGACGCTCGGCCGCCTCGACCGGGTTACCTGGTCGACGCTGCACGCCGTCCAGCCGCGCCCCCAGCCGCCGTACGAGCCCTTCTACAACGACCGGTTCGGGCCGCGCGACCATCTCGTCGCCGAGCTCGACGGGGCTGTCGTCGGCTACATCCGGCTGGGGTTCCCGACGCCGCTCGCGTGCAACTCCCACGTCCGCCAGATCCAGGGTCTCGCGGTCGCCGAGGAGGCGCGCGGCGCCGGAGTCGCGCGGGCACTGCTGCGGGCCGCGCAGGACGAGGCACGGCGGCAGGGGGCCCGCCGCATCACCCTGCGCGTCCTGGGCCACAACACCGCGGCCCGCAAGCTCTACGAGTCGGAGGGCTTCGCGGTGGAGGGCGTACTGCCGGAGGAGTTCTTCCTGGCCGGCGAGTACGTGGACGATGTGTGCATGGGGCGCAGCCTCGTATAGCCGCTGCCTCGGTTCCCTACGTCGTGACCAGCTCGCCCGTGTCCACCGCTGCCGTCGCGTCCGCCGCGCGGCGGGCGTCCTCCGCGACCTCGTCGGCGGTGAGGACGTAGCCCGTCTGCGCGTCGGAGGTGGAGCGGGCGAAGACGACGCCGTACACCCGGCCGTCGGTGGTCAGCAGCGGGCCGCCGGAGTTGCCGGGGCGGACCGTCGAGCGGACCGAGTAGATCTCACGGGTGACCGTGTCGTTGTTGTAGATGTTCTGGCCGGTCGCCCGCACCCGGTTGGCGACGGTCGCCGCCTGGAGGTTGAGGTCGCCGCCCTCCGGGTAGCCCGCGACCACCGCCGCGTCGCCGCGCGCGGCCTCGTCGTCGAACCGCAGGACGGGGGCGCGCAGATCGGGCACGTACAGCACGGCCACGTCCTTCTCCGGATCGAAGAGCACGACGCGTGACTCGTACGACCGCCCGACCCCGCCGACCCGGACGCTCGGGTCGTCGATGCCGGCCACCACGTGCGCGTTGGTCATCACATGCTCGTCCGCGTAGACGAAGCCGCTGCCCTCGCGGCCCTGGGTGCCGGCGACGCCCTCGACCTTCACGGTGCTGAGCTTGGCGGCGTTGGTGGCGCGGGCGGTGACGCTGTCGCCGGAGGGCTCGGCGACCTGGGCCGTCGACTCGCTCTCGAACGGGTTGAAGACCTGCGGGAAGCCCGCCTCGGTCAGCGCGGACGTGGCCCGGGAGAACCAGCCGGGCGTCGCCTCGGGCATGGTGTCCTGCACCGCCCCGAGCAGCCGCGAGTCCCGGATCGCGGTGGTGACCAGCGAGGACGAGGACGCGCCCAGGACGCTCGCGGCCACCCATGCCACGATCAGCACGGCCACCGAGTTCGCCACGGCGCCGCCCACTCCGTCGGCCACCCGCAGCGGCCCCTGGTCCAGCTCCCGCCGCAGCCGCAGGGCGAGTCGGCCCGCCAGTTCATGGCCGACCACCGCGGGGACCAGCACCGTGAGCACGGCGGTCACCGTCGCCGTCGTCGTACCCGGCTCCGCCAGGTCCACCATCCACGGCAGGATCCACACGCCGATCACCGCACCGCCGACGAAGCCGGCCAGTGAGACACAGCCGGCCACCAGTCCGCGCCGGTAGCCGGACGCCGCGTAGGCCAGGATCAGCAGCAACAGCAGGATGTCGAGCAGGTCCACCAGGCCGCCTTTCTCTCGGACCCCTTAATACGCGAGGAAGAGGCCCAGTGATCAGCCATGCGCTCCGCGGGTTGGGCCGCGTTTGGCCGTCGGTCGTCTGCGGGTTCGTCGTGGCTTGTCGCGCCCACGCGGCGGAGCCGCACATCGATACAGCCCCGCGCCCCTTCGGGGCGCTCCAGGGCTCCTTGGTCCCCAGCCACGCGTGCGTGTACCCGCAAAAACGTCCCGGACCCGGACGTTGGTTCCACCAGGTGGCACAGCACACATCGCGGGCGGAACGGATCCGGCCGACAGTGAGGTCATGCGTGTCTTCCGAAGGGCACGAGGGTCACGAAGACGCCGTGCCGTACGCACACCGCACATCGCCGTCCCCATACCGGCTGCCGTCCGGGTGCTGCTCGGCGCTCTGCCCGGGCTGGCCGCGGTCGCCGCGCTGGCGCTGTGTGCGAGCGGTGTGGAGCGGACCGGCGGCGCGTCCGCACGGCCGGTCGCGGCCCGGTCCGCCACCACGCCGTACTCCGCGGCGAAGCCGCACATCGTGCCGAGGTCGGCCTGGCTGGACGGCAGCGCGCGGCGTACCCAGCCGCCGCCGCGCTACGACCCCGAGGTCGTTGCCGTCTTCGTCCACCACACCGACTCGCCCAACGGCTACGCCTGCGCCGACGCGCCCCGCATCATCCGCCACCTGTACGCGGGGCAGACCGGCTCCCGTCGATGGGACGACATCGGCTACAACTTCCTCGTCGACCGCTGCGGCACGATCTACGAGGGCCGCGCGGGCGGCGTCGACCGCCCGGTCACCGGGGCCCACACCCAGGGCTTCAACCACGGCACCACCGGCATCGCCGCCCTCGGCACCTTCACGGCGGGCGTGCCCGTGCCGCAGGCCATGACCGACGCGATCGCCCGTCTCGCCGCCTGGAAGCTGGGCCTGTCCGGAATCGACCCGCGCGCGAACGTGCCCCTGGTCTCCAGCAACGGCCTCAGCCGGTACGCGGCCGGAACGACCGCCAAGCTCCCCGCCCTCGCGGGCCACAAGGACGGCTTCATGACGAACTGCCCCGGCGCCGCCCTCAGCGCCCTGCTCCCGCAGATCAGGCAGACGGCGGCCTCCTTCCAGGGCAGATGAGCAGGGCAGATGAATGGCTTGATTCACCTGCGTCCCAGGTAGGCCTTCACCGCCCGCTGCAGCACCTTGCCCTGGGTGCCCACCGGCTTCTCCCACTCCCCGAGGTACTCCACGGCCATGCCACCCACCCCCGTCTTGAACAGCAGCCGGCCGAGCAGCCGGCTCTCGGTGAGGGTGGGCGTGATCGCGCGCAGGTCGTACGTCTCGGCGTTGGCCGCCCACGCGTCGTACAGCATCCGCCACAACAGCGCGCTGCTGGGCCGCAGTTGACGGCCCCGGCGGCCGGAGGCGGCGTACGAGTGCCAGGACCGGGAGCCGACGTTGATCATGAACGCGGCGGAGAGGACCTCCCCGTCGTACTCGGCGAGGTAGAGGCGCACCCGGTCGCCGTCCTCCGCGTTCAGGGCCTTCCACATGCGCTGGAAGTAGTCCAGCGGGCGGGCCTTGAAGCCGTCGTGGGCGGCGGTCGCGGTGTACAGGCGGTGGAACTCGGGCAGGTCGCCGCCGGTGCCCGTGACGACCCGGACGCCCGCCGACTCGGCGGTGCTCAGGGCCTGCTCCCAGTGCGGGGCGAGGGCGGCGCGCAGATCGTCCACCGAGCGCTCCTGCAGCGGTATCAGACAGCCGAACCGCGGCTGCCCCAGGCCGAAACCACTGCCCTCGTCCTCCTCGCAGCGCCGCCACCCGAGCTGCCGCAGCCGCTCCCCGGCGTCCAGCGCGAACCCGTCTATGTCGGCCGCGGGCAGCTCCCGCAGATGCCGTACGGCGGGATCGGCGACGCCCGCTGCGACGACGGAGGGATCCCAGCACCGTACGACGACGGGCGGCCCGATCCGGACCGCGAACGCGCCCTCCCGCTCCAGGTGGGCGACGAGCGGGTCCAGCCAGAGCTCCAGCCGCGGGGTGCGCCAGTCGATGCCGGGGCCGTCGGGGAGGTAGGCGAGAAAGCGCCGGGTGCCGGGCAGCGGGCGGTACAGCACGAGCGCGGTGGCGACCAGCGACTCGCCCTCGAACCAGCCGACGCTCTGCCCGAGCCAGCCGGGCTTCACATCGGCCCACTCGGGGATCTGGAGATGGCTCGCGTCGGGGTGCAGCCGAAGGTGGGCGAGATGGTCCTCGCGCGTGATCTCGCGCACATAGGGGCTGGTCATGGGCAGGGTGCTCCTCTTCGGGACGGGCCACCCTAGGCAGGCGATCACGGGCCGGGTCAAGGCCTGACTCTCACAGGCTTCTCGTAGCCGGCTCAAGGGTCTTCCCGAAGCGGCCTTCCTATCGTCATGCACACGCACTGACTGGAGGTGGGGAAGAAATGAACAGCAGTCACACCGAAGCCGGGGGAGAACACCGGCAGCCGGTCCAGGACCGCCCGTGGACCCTGGGCCGTGCCGCCGCCCCGATGCACCACGCGGTGAGGGTGGACCAGCAGACGCAGGCGTACATCCCGTCGGACGCGGGACGCCGGCGCACCGCCGGGTGAGGGTCAGCTCCTGAACCGGTCCCACAGCTTGGGATACCGCTCGGCCAGCGCCCGCTCGTTCTCGAAGTCGATCGGCCTGCCCTCGGGCTCCGAGGGCGCGGGCGGGATGCCGAGGTCGGGGGCGACGGACCCGGTGAGCTGCTCGTAGGCCTCGTCCGCCGCGTAGCCCAGCTCCTCGCCGTCGCCGTCGAGCTCCTCGTCGAAGTCGTCCAGCAGATCGGCGAGCGAGTCGGGATCGTGCACGGCACCCTCGTACAGCTCCCGGCCCTGGCCGATCAGCCAGCACCGGAAGAAGTCGAACGCGTCGTCGCTCGCCCCGTCGAGCAGCACCCAGGCGGCGCCCCACAGGTCCCAGGTGTACGCGCGGTTGTAGCGCGCCTCGAAGTGACGGGCGAAGTCCACGACCGACTCCGGGTCGAGCTGGAGGAGCCGCTCCACAAGCACGTCGGCCTGCTCCTCGGGGTCGCCCTCGGCCGCCTCACGGCTGGCGTCGACCAGCTCCCAGAACTCCGTCTCGTCCATCACGGGTCCAGCATCGTGCCTGGAGGGGTGGGGCGCACGTGGAGTGAGGCGGATTGTTATGGGGCGGGAGTGAGTGAGGAGTGGTACGGCGTCATCGCTCGTACAGCGCCGTCAACCGCGCCGCGTCCGCCGCGAACCGTGCGCGCAGGCTCTCGGGAGCCAGCACCTCGGCCTCCGGACCGAGCGCCGTCAGCTGCGTGTGAGCGACGTCCTCGGACTCCACGGGGAGCGTCACCGTCACCCGTCCGCCGGAGTCCGGTGCGTCCGCCTTCGCCAGCGCCTCCCGCGCGGCGAGCGGATCGACGGCGTGCGGCAGCCTGCGCACGCCGTCCGGGGAGAGCCGTACGACGACCTCGGCGCGCAGGATGGACCGTGCGAACTGCTCGGCACGCTCCTCCCAGAAGCGGGGCAGATCGAAGTCCTCGTCGCGGACGAACCGCTCGGCACCGGCCGCGACGGACTGGAACCGGTCGATCCGGTAGACCCGGGGAGAGCCGTGCGGGGCGGCTCGCGCGCACAGGTACCAGACGCCGGCCTTCAGTACGAGCCCGTACGGCTCCAGCTCCCGCTCGACCACGACCGCGTCCCTGCGGTAGCGGGCGGTGACCCGCCGGTCGTCCCACACCGCGTCCGCGACGACCGGCAGCAGTTCGGGTGTCTCGGACTCCTTGAACCAGTTCGGCGCGTCCAGATGGAACCGCTGCGCCGCCGTGCGGGAGGCGTCGCGCAGGGAGGGCAGCAACGCCGCCGACACCTTCAGCCGGGCCGCCGAGGCCGCGTCCTCCAGCCCCATCTCCCTGAGCGCACCCGGCACGCCGGACAGGAACAGCGCCTCCGCCTCACCGCGGTGCAGCCCCGTCAGCCGCGTCCGGTACCCGCCGATCAGCCGGTATCCGCCGGCCCGCCCCCGGTCGGCGTACACCGGTACTCCCGCCTCGGACAGCGCCTGCGCGTCCCGCGTGACGGTCCGCTCGGACACCTCCAACTCCGTTGCCAGCTCGGCGGCGGTCATGGAGGGCCGGGACTGGAGGAGCAGCACCATTTTGATGAGGCGGGCAGCGCGCATGGGTCCATGATGCCGGGCGCCGTGGGCGGGTGCGGGTCCGATGTGGCTGGTCGCGCAGTTCCCCGCGCCCCTAAAAGCAGGGGCTGCGCCCCTGGCTTTTGTCTTTAAGGGGCGCGGGGAACTGCGCGACCAGCCCCCACTCACCCGCGGCCGAATTACAACCCGTACCGCTCCCGCGCTTCCTTCACCGCCGTCGCCTTCACCTCGCCGCGACGCGCCAGCTGGGCCAGCGCGGCCACGACGACGGACTCGGCGTCGACGCCGAAGTGGCGGCGGGCGGCGTCGCGGGTGTCGGAGAGGCCGAAGCCGTCGGCGCCGAGCGAGGAGTAGTCCTGCTCGACCCACTGCGCGATCTGGTCGGGCACCTGGCGCATGTAGTCGGAGACGGCCAGCACCGGCCCGTCGGCGCCGTGCAGCGCCTGACGGACGTACGGCACCCGCTCCTCGCCCCGCAGCAGCGCCGCGTCGGCCTCCAGCGCGTCCCGCCGCAGCTCGCCCCACGACGTCGCCGACCACACGTCCGCGGCGACACCCCACTCCTCGGCGAGCAGCTTCTGCGCCTTCAGCGCCCAGTGGATGGCCGTACCGGAACCCAGCAGCTGGATGCGCGGGGCGTTGGCGACCGGCGACAGGCCCGCCGACTCGGCCGTGTTGAAGCGGTACAGGCCCTTGACGATGCCCTCGTCGATCCCGAGCCCGGAGGGCTTCGCGGGCTGCGGAAGCGGCTCGTTGTAGACGGTGAGGTAGTAGAAGACGTTCTGGTCCTCGCCCGGCGCCGCCTCGCCGTACATCCGGCGCAGACCGTCCTTGACGATCGCCGCGACTTCGTACGCGAACGCCGGGTCGTACGTCAGCGCCGCCGGGTTGGTCGCCGCGATCACCGGCGAGTGACCGTCCGCGTGCTGCAGACCCTCACCCGTCAGCGTCGTACGACCGGCCGTCGCGCCGATCAGGAAGCCGCGGCCCAGCTGGTCGCCGAGCTGCCACATCTGGTCGGCCGTGCGCTGCCAGCCGAACATCGAGTAGAAGATGTAGAACGGGATCATCGTCTCGCCGTGCGTGGAGTACGACGTCGACGCGGCGATGAAGTCGGCCATCGAACCGGCCTCGGTGATCCCCTCGTTGAGGATCTGGCCGTTCTTGGCCTCCTTGTAGTACATCAGCTGGTCACGGTCGACCGGCTCGTACGTCTGGCCCTTGGGGGAGTAGATCCCGAGCGACGGGAACAGCGACTCCATGCCGAAGGTACGCGCCTCGTCCGGGACGATCGGCACCCAGCGCTTGCCCGTCTCCTTGTCGCGGACCAGGTCCTTGACGAGCCGGACGAAGGCCATGGTGGTGGCCACGTTCTGGCTGCCCGATCCCTTGTCGAAGGAGGTGAAGGCCTTCTCGGCGGGCGCGGGCAGCGGGGCGACGGCATGCGTACGGCGGGCCGGGGCCGGACCGCCGAGGGCGGCGCGGCGCTCCTGGAGGTAGCGGACCTCGGGGGAGCCGGCGCCCGGGTGGCCGTAAGGCACCACACCGTCGACGAAGTCACTGTCCTTGATGGGGAGTTCAAGCAGGTCACGCATCTGCTTGAACTCGTCCACCGTCAGCTTCTTCATCTGGTGGTTGGCGTTCTTCGACGCGAAGCCCGCACCGAGGGTGTGGCCCTTGACCGTCTGGGCCAGGATCACCGTCGGCGCGCCCTTGTGCTCGACGGCGGCCTTGTACGCGGCGTACACCTTGCGCGCCTCGTGACCACCGCGGGAGAGGTGGAAGAGCTCAAGGATCTTGTCGTCGCTCAGCAGCTTCGCCAGCTCGGCGAGCGCCGGGTCGGCGCCGAAGAAGTCCTGGCGGATGTAGGCGGCGTCACGGGTCTGGTACGTCTGCACCTGCGCGTCCGGTACCTCGCGCAGCCGTCGTACGAGCGCGCCGGTGGTGTCGAGCTGGAACAGCTCGTCCCAGGCCGAACCCCACAGCGTCTTGATGACGTTCCAGCCGGCGCCGCGGAACTGGGCCTCCAGCTCCTGCACGATCTTGAAGTTGGCGCGGACCGGGCCGTCGAGGCGCTGCAGGTTGCAGTTGATGACGAAGGTGAGGTTGTCCAGCTCCTCACGCGCGGCGAGCGCGAGGGCCGCCGTCGACTCGGGCTCGTCCATCTCGCCGTCGCCGAGGAACGCCCAGACGTGGGACGCGGAGACGTCCTTGATGGAGCGGTTGGTGAGGTAGCGGTTGAAGCGCGCCTGGTAGATGGCGGAGAGCGGGCCAAGGCCCATCGACACCGTCGGGAACTCCCACAGCCAGGGCAGTCGGCGCGGGTGCGGGTACGACGGGAGGCCGCTGCCGCCCGACTCGCGGCGGAAGTTGTCGAGGTGGTGCTCGGTCAGCCTGCCGTCGAGGAAGGCGCGGGCGTAGATGCCGGGGGAGGCGTGGCCCTGGATGTAGAGCTGGTCGCCCGAGCCGTCGGCCTCCTTGCCCTTGAAGAAGTGGTTGAAGCCGGTCTCGTACAGCCAGGCGGCCGAGGCGAAGGTGGCGATGTGGCCGCCGACGCCGTATTTGCTGCCCCGGGTGACCATCGCGGCCGCGTTCCAGCGGTTCCAGGCGGTGATCCGGGTCTCCATCGCCTCGTCACCCGGTACGGCGGGCTCGGCGGCGGTGGGGATGGTGTTGACGTAGTCGGTCTCGAGGAGCTTCGGCAGCGCGATGCCGTTGCCCTCCGCCCGCTCCAGGGTGCGGCGCATCAGATACGCGGCACGGTGCGGCCCGGCAGCCTTGGTGACGGCGTCCAGGGAGGCCTGCCATTCGGCGGTCTCCTCCGGGTCGCGGTCGGGGAGCTGGTCGAGCTCGCTCGGCTGGATGGCGTTGGGGTCGGTCATGTCGCCGCCTTCCTCAGTCGAAGGGGGGTGCCCTTGTCTTTGGCAGGACAGGGCGTGGGGCCTCTGTAGAAGCCCGTCGTGACTCTAACTCCCTGATCGATGATCGATCAAAGGGTTGAGAGGCAAAACATCTTGATCACGAGAAAGTCGGCACGGGGTGTCTTCGACGAAGGCACGGAGTGCCGAGTTCTAGTTGAGTTTTCGCAGGTCGGGCCGCACTTGAGCGCCGGTGGACTCAGGCTCGCGGCGCGCATCCCAGCACATGCGCCTTCACGATCTCGGCGATCCTCGGGTCCCGGCGCCGGAACGCCTGCACCAGTTCCTCGTGCTCCTCCGCGTACGACTGCTGCACCGTCCCCAGCCACCGGATCGACAGCGCCGTGAACACCTCGATGCCGAGCCCTTCCCAGGTGTGCAGCAGCACCGAGTTCCCGGCCGCCCGCACCAGCTCGCGATGGAAGCCGACCGTGTGCCGTACCTGCGCCGTGCCGTCCGACGCGGCGTCGGCGTCGTACAGGGCGGCTACGTGCGGCTCCAGGGCCGAGCAGTCCCGCGCCAGCCGCTCCGCCGCCAGCTCGGCCGCGATCGCCTCCAGGCCGGCCCGCACGGGATAGCTCTCCTCCAGGTCGGCGGCGGTCAGATTCCGCACCCGTACGCCCTTGTTGGGCGCCGACTCGATCAGCCGCAGCGACTCCAGCTCGCGCAGCGCCTCGCGTACGGGGGTCTGGCTGACCTCCAGCTCGGTCGCGATCCGCCGCTCCACGATCCGCTCGCCCGGCTTCCAGCGCCCGCTGACGATCCCTTCCACGATGTGCTCGCGGATCTGTTCGCGCAGCGAGTGGATGACGGGGGCTGTCATGAGGGCTCCTTAGGGCTTTGACGTTTAGACAATAAGGCCACCAGCCGGTTCGGGAAGGGCGCACGGGGGCGCTTCCATGCAGGTGAGAGGAGAGTTACACGCCTAGTAGCTCGGAGGTTCTGTCGTCTGGCGGGTGCGGGTGGTTCGTGGCTTGTCGCGCAGTTCCCCGCGCCCCTTAAGGGCGATGCCCTTGCCCGGGATTCCCGGGCAAGGGCATCGATGTGTTGCAGCGGAGTGGCGATTACAGGCCGAGCTCGACCTCGAACTCGCCTGCCTCCAGGATCGCCTTGACTGCCGTCAGGTAACGGGCCGCGTCGGCGCCGTCGACCAGGCGGTGGTCGTAGGAGAGGGTCAGGTAGGTCATGTCGCGGACGGCGATGACCGTGCCCTCCTCCGTCTCGAGGACGGCCGGGCGCTTGACCGTGGCGCCGATGCCGAGGATCGCGACCTGGCCCGGCGGCACGATGATCGTGTCGAAGAGCGCGCCGCGCGAACCGGTGTTGGAGATGGTGAAGGTCGCGCCCGACAGCTCGTCCGGCGTGATCTTGCTGGCCCGGACCTTGCCCGCCAGGTCGGCCGTGGCCTTGGCGATACCGGCGAGGTTGAGGTCACCGGCGTTCTTGATGACCGGGGTCATCAGGCCCTTCTCGGAGTCCACCGCGATACCGATGTTCTCGGTGTCGAAGTAGGTGATGGTCCCCTCGGCCTCGTTGATCTTGGCGTTGATCGGCGCGTGCGCCTTCAGCGCCTGGGCCGCGGCCTTGACGAAGAACGGCATCGGGGAGAGCTTGACGCCCTCACGGGCCGCGAACGCGTCCTTGGCCCGGCCGCGCAGCTTCATCAGCCGCGTGACGTCGACCTCGACGACCGAGGACAGCTGCGCCTGCTCGTGCAGCGCCTTGACCATGTTGTCGCCGATGACCTTGCGGATGCGCGGCATCTTGACGGTCTGGCCACGCAGGGGGGAGACCTCCAGCACCGGGGCCTTCTTCGCGGCGGCCGGAGCAGCCGCGGCGGGGGCCGGGGCAGCGGCGGCGGCCTTCGCGGCCTCGGCGGCGGCGATGACGTCCTGCTTGCGGATACGGCCGCCGACGCCGGTGCCCTTGACGGTGGCCAGGTCGACGCCGTTCTCGGCGGCGAGCTTGCGCACCAGCGGGGTGACGTAGGCGCCCTCGTCGGTGGCCTGTGCGGCGGGAGCCGGGGCGGCCGGGGCCGGGGTGACCGGGGCGGGGGCGGGCGTCGGCGCGGGAGCCGGAGCGGCGGGCTGGACCGGAGCCGGTGCGGCAGCGGCGGGCGCGGCCGGAGCGGCGGGGGCAGCCGGAGCTGCCGGCGCGGCCGGAGCCGGAGCGGCGGCGGGAGCCGGTGCCGCCGGGGCCGGGGCTGCCGCCGGAGCGGCACCCGCGACGCCGATGACGGCCAGCTTGGCGCCGACCTCGGCCGTCTCGTCCTCGCCGACCACGATCTCCAGCAGCGTGCCCGAGGTGGGCGCCGGGATCTCGGTGTCGACCTTGTCCGTCGACACCTCGAGCAGCGGCTCGTCGGCCTCGACGCTGTCACCGACCGACTTCAGCCAGCGGGTGACGGTGCCCTCGGTGACGGACTCGCCGAGCGCGGGCAGGACGACGTCCGTGCCCTCGGCGGAGCCGGCGCCGGCGGCGGCCTCGGCGGTGGGAGCGGGGGCCGGAGCCGCCTGCTCGGTGGACGGGGCAGCGGCGGCCGGGGCGGGCTCGGGAGCCGCGGCGGGCTCGGGCTCAGCGGCCGGGGCCGGGGCGGCAGCGGGGGCGCCCGTGCCGTCGTCGATGACAGCCAGCTCGGCGCCGACCTCGACCGTCTCGTCCTCGGCGACCTTGATGGAGGCCAGGACGCCGGCGGCGGGGGAGGGGATCTCGGTGTCGACCTTGTCGGTGGAGACCTCGAGCAGCGGCTCGTCGGCCTCGACGCGCTCACCCTCGGCCTTCAGCCAGCGAGTGACAGTGCCCTCGGTGACGCTCTCGCCGAGCGCCGGAAGGGTTACGGAAACCGCCATGGTTTCGGTTGCTCCTTACGAATTGCGGAAGTCTGAGTCGTCGCTTCGTCGACCGAGGGTCAGTCGTGCGAGTGGAGCGGCTTGCCGGCCAGGGCCAGGTGGGCCTCGCCGAGCGCCTCGTTCTGCGTCGGGTGGGCGTGGATGAGCTGGGCGACCTCGGCAGGCAGCGCCTCCCAGTTGTAGATCAGCTGGGCTTCGCCGACCTGCTCGCCCATGCGGTCGCCGACCATGTGGACGCCGACCACCGCACCGTCCTTGACCTGGACGAGCTTGATCTCGCCCGCGGTGTTCAGGATCTTGCTCTTGCCGTTGCCCGCGAGGTTGTACTTCAGAGCGACGACCTTGTCCGCGCCGTAGATCTCCTTGGCCTTGGCCTCGGTGATGCCGACGGAGGCGACCTCGGGGTGGCAGTAGGTCACCCGCGGGACACCGTCGTAGTCGATCGGAACGGTCTTCAGACCGGCCAGACGCTCCGCCACCAGGATGCCCTCGGCGAAGCCGACGTGCGCGAGCTGGAGCGTCGGGACCAGGTCGCCGACAGCGGAGATGGTCGGGACGTTGGTGCGCATGTACTCGTCGACGAGGACGTAGCCGCGGTCCATGGCGACGCCCTGCTCCTCATAGCCGAGACCGGCGGAGACCGGGCCGCGGCCGACGGCGACGAGCAGGACCTCGGCCTCGAACTCCTTGCCGTCGGCGAGGGTGACCTTGACACCGTTCGCGGTGTACTCGGCCTTCGAGAAGAAGGTGCCCAGGTTGAACTTGATGCCGCGCTTGCGGAACGCGCGCTCAAGAAGCTTGGAGGAGTTCTCGTCCTCGACCGGGACGAGGTGCTTCAGGCCCTCGATGACGGTGACGTCGGAGCCGAAGGACTTCCAGGCGGAGGCGAACTCGACGCCGATGACACCGCCGCCCAGGATGATCGCGGACTGCGGCACGCGGTCCAGGACGAGGGCGTGGTCGGAGGAGATGATGCGGTTGCCGTCGATCTCCAGGCCCGGCAGCGACTTCGGCACGGAGCCGGTCGCGAGGAGCACGTGGCGGCCCTGGACGCGGCGGCCGTTGACGTCGACGGAGGTGGGGGAGGAGAGCCGCCCCTCACCCTCGATGTAGGTGACCTTGCGCGAGGCGACGAGCCCCTGGAGCCCCTTGTACAGACCGGCGATCACGCCGTCCTTGTACTTGTGGACCCCGGCGATGTCGATGCCCTCGAACGTGGCCTTCACACCGAACTGCTCGCTCTCGCGGGCCTGGTCGGCGATCTCGCCCGCGTGCAGCAGGGCCTTGGTGGGAATGCAACCCCGGTGCAGGCAGGTACCGCCGACCTTGTCCTTCTCGATCAGGGCGACGTCCAGGCCCAGCTGCGCCCCGCGCAGCGCCGCGGCGTAACCACCGCTACCACCGCCGAGGATCACTAGGTCGAAAACGGTGCTGGCGTCGTTCGCCACGTCACGTCCTCCATGCATGTGCGCCGTACGCCGGTCTGCGGTGACCGGCAGGCGGCTGGTGTCCGGCCGCTACTCTTCGGCCCTTCGGTGGGGCCCTGTCCTGCCGTGCCCCATCTTCGCACTTGTCAGCACAGGACGAGACGCGGGGCCGGGGTGTGAGACGCAGCACCTTTGAAGGAGCGCCGAGGGAAACGCCCCTTCAGGGGCGCGGGGAACTGCGCGACCAGCCCCCACACCCCCGCAGCCGCGATACGACGGACAGAACCGAGCTGCTAGGCGACCGTCACCCGAGATCCCCCGCAGCCGTCAGCTCGGCAAGCCGCACCAACGTCCGCACAGCCGACCCCGTCCCACCCTTCGGCGTGTACCCGAACGGCCCGCCCTCATTGAAGGCCGGCCCAGCGATGTCGATGTGCGCCCAGGTGATCCCCTCACCCACGAACTCCCGCAGGAAGAGCCCGGCGACGAGCCCACCCCCCATCCGCTCACCCATGTTCGCGATGTCAGCGGTGGGAGAGTCCATCCCCTTACGCAGGTGCTCGGGCAACGGCATCGGCCACGCAGCCTCACCGACCTCCTCCGCAGCCTCGTGCACCGCGGAGCGAAACGCCTCGTCGTTGGCCATGACCCCGAACGTCCGGTTCCCCAGCGCCAGCACCATCGCCCCGGTCAGCGTCGCCACGTCGACAATCGCGTCCGGCTTCTCCTCGGACGCGGCCCACAGCGCGTCCGCGAGCACCAACCGCCCCTCCGCGTCGGTGTTGAGCACCTCCACGGTCTTGCCGCTGTACATCCGCAGCACGTCACCCGGCCGCGTCGCCGTGCCCGACGGCATGTTCTCCGCCAGCGCCAGCCAGCCGGTGACATTGACCTCGAGCCCGAGGCGCGCGGCGGCGACGACGGCGCCGAAGACGGCCGCCGCACCGCTCATGTCGCACTTCATCGTCTCGTTGTGCCCGGCGGGCTTCAGCGAGATGCCGCCCGAGTCGTACGTGATGCCCTTGCCGACGAACGCGAGGTGCTTCTTCGCCTTGGCGTGCGTGTACGACAGCTTGACCAGCCGGGGACCGGCGGCCGACCCCACGCCGACGCCCAGGATGCCGCCGTAGCCACCCTTCTCCAGGGCCTTCACGTCGAGCACCTGCGCCTTGATGCCGTGCTCCTTGGCCGCGGTCTGGGCGACGGCGGCGAAGGACTCCGGGTTGAGGTCGTTCGGCGGGGTGTTGATCAGGTCGCGGGCGCGGTTCAGCTCCTCGGAGACGGCGGTGGCGCGCTCGACGGCCGCCTTGTACGCCTTGTCGCGGGGCTTGCCGCCGAGCAGGGCGACCTCCGCGAGCGGCGCCTTGCCGTTCTTCGCGTCCTTGCCGCCCTTGCCGTTCTCCTTGTACGTGTCGAAGGAGTACGCGCCAAGGAGCGCGCCCTCCGCGACGGCACCGGCGTCGGCGGCGTCGGTGAGCGGCAGGGCGAAGGCGGCCTTCTTGGAGCCGGCCAGGGCGCGGGCGGCCGTACCGGCGGCCTTGCGCAGGGTCTCGCCGTCGAACTGGGCGTCCTTCTCCGGCTCGGCGCCCAGGCCGACCGCCACCACGAGCGGGGCCTTGAAGCCCGAGGGCGCGGGGAGCTTCGTCACCTCGCCCTCGGCACCGGAGGCACCGAGGGTCTCCAGGACGCCGGCGAGCCTGCCGTCGTAAGCCTTGTCCACGGCCTCGGCGCCCGGTGCGACGACGGGTCCCTTGGCGCCCTTGGCGACACCGATCACGATCGCGTCGGCCCGCAGGCCGGGCGCCGCGGCGGTGCTGAGAGTGAGAGCAGTCACGGTGGTGATATCTCGCTTCCGATGTGAAGTTGCTGTGGCCGATGGGAGTGGGTCGACCGGGCCCGTCGGCCGACCCTAGACCTGGCCTGAGGGTTGGACTCGTCCGGGGCCTTCCCCCTGTCGGCGAACACCCGGGACCGAGCCTACGCGCGTATGAGCGTTCGCTCTGCCGCGGGCGTTCACCCGGCGGTGGCGTCATGGCAACTTCCGGATGCTCACCACCCGTGGGGTGCGTCGCCGTACGTGCCGACGGCCGGCCGGTGCGTCCCGGACGTGCCCAGCCCGAGACCCGTGACCTCCGTGCCGGCCAGCCGGTCGGCGAGGGAGCGGCAGTTGGGGCCGAGGACCGGCAGGGCGTTGCAGAAGAAGACGGCGACGGCGAGGGCCCACACCAGCATGGAGAGCACGAACTGGCCCTCGATCAGCAGGACGCAGGCGAGCGCGTACACGACGACGTCCGCCGTGGTGGTGACCGCGGCCCGCAGCGCGGCCCGGCGTCCCGCGCGCGGGGTGACCTTCAGCCCCGTCAGGGCCTTGCCGAGGGTGCGGCCGAGGAAGGTCAACGTGGCCCACTGGTACAGGAAGGTGACCACGATCAGCAGCGCGAAGGCCTGCTCGACGTAGAGCACCGACTTGTTCCACACGGAGAGCCCCAGGTTCTCCGAGGCGTCGATGACGTCGCCGCGTGAGGTCAGCAGGTCGAAGCCGCTGTGCGCGGCGAGTTCCGGTACGTCGGTGACGAGCGCGGATATCCGGTTGAAGGTGAGCACGGCGAGCCCGGTGGCCAGCGCGACCACCAGAGCGAAGTCGATGAGCCAGGCCGCGGTACGGCGAAGCTTCGGCATGGACGTCCCCCCGAAGACGGTCACTTGTCGGTTTCGGCGGACGAGACTAGTGACGGGCGCGGTGAGAGCGAAGGGCCGAGCGGGATTTCGAACCATCCCGTGACAGAAATCGAGTCACCCCAGTGACAGAACGACGAGCGCCGCCGTCGCCGCCGTCTCCTCGAGCCCGCCGAAGACATCGCCGGTGACCCCGCCGAAGCGGCGGACGCAGTGCCGCAGCAGAAGCTCGGCGACACAGAGGGCGAGGACGACGGCGGCACCCGCCTGGACGATCCCGTACGCCCCGAAAGCCGCGCCCGCGCAGGCCGCCGACGCGGTCACCGCGAGGGCGAGCAGCACCGCCCCGCGCACCGGTACGACGCCGGCGACCGCGGCCCCCAGCCCCTCCGGCCGCGCGGCGGGCACCCCGGCCCGCGCGGCGGTCGTGAGCGCCAGCCGGCCGACGGTCGCGGAGACGACGGCGGCGAAGGCACCCCGGGCCCAGGAGCCGTCGTAAGCCTCCGTCAGGGCGGCCACCTGGGCGAGGAGCACGAACACGAGCGTGATCACACCGAACGGCCCGATGTCCGACTGCTTCATGATCCGCAGCGCGTCCTGAGCGGGCTTCCCGCTGCCGAGCCCGTCAGCGGTGTCGGCCAGCCCGTCGAGATGCAGCCCCCGAGTGAGCACGGCGGGCACGGCGACGGTGGCGACGGCGGCGAGCAGGGGCGCGGCACCAAGAAACACCAACAGCAACCCGACCCCGGCCGCAGCACCCCCCACGACGACCCCGGCCAACGGAGCACACACCATCCCACCCCGCGCAGCCTCCCGGTCCCACCGCGCCACCTCCACAGGCAGCACGGTGAGCGTCCCAAAGGCAAAACGAAGGCCATGAAGGGGAGGGGTCCTGAACATCCGCGAAGGCTACAGCCGCGCAGCCTGCGGGCATGCGTGCCGCTGGCGCGGCGCCCACCCAGCAGGCGGCAGCCCGTTCCGCCAAGCTGCGGGCATGCGTGCCGCCTGGGGCGGACGGGTGGGCGCAGGCGGCACCCCGTCAGCGCCGGGCTGCGCGACCCACCTCACCCCAGCCACCCACCCGCCGCACCCGCAAGACACCCCACCCCACACCGGGCAAACTGTCATACATGGGGCACTGGCTGGAGCACAACATCATCGAACCGGGCAAACTCCCCCTGCTCCTCGCCCTGACCGCCTTCGTCGTCACCTTCCTCGTCACCCGCCTCGTCACCCGCCTCATCCGCGCCGGCAAGGGCCCCTTCGGCAACGTCGAGGCCGGCGGCGTGCACATCCATCACGTCGTCCCCGGAGTCGTCCTCACCGTCATCGGCGGCTTCGGCGCGGTATCCGGCGGCACCCGCGGCTTCGGCTCGGCCCTCGCCGCCGTGATCTTCGGCATGGGCGCGGGCCTCCTCCTCGACGAGTTCGCCCTGATCCTCCACCTCGACGACGTCTACTGGACGGAAGCGGGCCGCAAGAGCGTGGAGGTCGTGGTGCTGACCGCCGCCCTCGTCGGCCTGGTCCTGGTTGGCTACACCCCCTTCGGCGTCAACGACCTCGACGACGACGAACTGCAGAACCGCTCCACCGTCATCGGCACCGTCCTCACGAACTTCGCCTTCTCGCTGCTCGCCCTGAGCAAGGGCAAGGTCCGCACCGCGATCTTCGGCGCCATCGTCCCGGTCATCGCTCTGGTCGGCACGATCCGCCTGGCCCGCCCCGGCTCCCCCTGGGCCAAGCGCTTCTACCGCCGCCGCCCCCGCGCCCGCGCCAAGTCCCTCCGCCGCGCCTACCGTCACGACCGCCGCTGGGCCGGCCCCAGTCGCCGGCTTCAGGACCTGATCGGCGGCAAACCCGATCCGGTGGAATCGGCCCGCTCCGCCGACCGCCGCTGACGCGCCGCCCGCACCGCGCACACGGCACACAGCGCCAGCACCCCGGCGATCGCCGCCAGATGCTCCTTGCCGGCCAGGTTCTGCTTCACCAGCACCTCGACCACCATCGCCACGATCACCGCCCCCACGGTGACATACGCCCGGTAACGCCAGCCGAGGAACACGGCGAGCCCCACCACGGCCGCCGACGGCCCCGTGTCCACGACATGCGCGTCCGACGCGGGCAGCCCCAGCAGCCCGTCCGGACCGAGCGCGATGCCCACGCGCGCGTACAGCGTCCCGGCGAGCGTGGCGGCGTACGCGACGGCGAGCGTGCGCCACCACCCCAGACAGATCTCGGCGATCCCGAACACCAGCAGGATCTGCACGAGGCCTCCCCACACCGGCAGATCCAGCGCGGGCACGAACAGCGACAGCGGAGTCCGCAGCAGCGCCAGCCACAAGGGATCCTCGGCCCGTACGGCGCCCACGTCCTGGACGAACCCGTAGCCCCAGGACTGGTTGTGGACGAAATGCAGCAGAGCCGTCAGGCACACGGCGCCGACCGTCATCGGAATCGCCCGCCACCGCCGCTCGGCGATCGCTCCGCGCACGGCGACGTACAGCAGTCCCCATTCGGCGCGGGCCCAGCGGGCGAGCGTACTCATGTACACGACCTCATCTACGCGTCTGAAGATGCTTGCGGTGCATCCACTTCGGCAGTCCCGGCGCCTCCAGGAACCCCTCCGCCCGCGCCGCGGCGATGCCGATGCGGGGCAGGTCCGCGCTGCCACAGCCTCAGCACCGGTCCGGCGCCGATGCGCGCACCACGTTCGAAGACCGAGCGGAACATCGCGAAGTTGAGCGAAACCTGCGTGACCTGGATCTCCTGGGCACGATTCAGCAGCTCGATCACGAGCCCGCGCGGCCCCCAGGGCACGAAGGAGAGCAGCGCCTTCAACTCGCCCTCGCCATCGGCGCATTCGAGCATCACGCACCGCCCGTCGTCCGGATGCCCGAGCCGCCCGAGCGCCATGCTGAACCCGCGCTCGGTCGCCCCGTCGCGCCAGTCGTCCGCGCGCTCCAGCAGGTACGTCATCTCGTCGGCCGGAATGTCCTCGTGGCGCAGGATGCGGACGACGTACCCCGCGCGCTTCACCCGGTTGTACGCCTGCCGTACCGTCCGCATGGCCCGCCCCTCCAGCGTGAACTCGGCGACCTCCACCACGGCCTCGTCACCGAGCTCCAGCGCGTCCATCCCGTGCCGCGCGTACACGGTCCCCGCCTCCTCGCTCGCCCCCATCACGGCCGGGATCCACCCGTGCTCACGCGCCTGGGCCAGCCACGGCTCGATGGCGCCCGGCCACGCCTCCGGGTCGCCCACCGGATCCCCGGAGGCCAGCGCCACCCCGCCCACGACCCGGTACACCACACCCGCCTTGCCGGTCGGCGACCAGACGACACTCTTCTCCCGGCGCAGCGCGAAGTACCCGAGCGAGTCACGCTCGCCGTGCCGCTCCAGCAGCGCCCGCAGCCGTGCCTCGTCGTCCTCGGTGAGCGGGTCGACGGCACGCCGGGAGCGGAAGGCGGCGTAGAGGACGGCGAGGACGAGCAGCGTGCTGAGCACGTTGATGGTGACGTCGACCCACGTGGGGCTGGAGATGCCGGGGATGCGGGAGTCGTCGGCGACGACCGTCACCAGAAGCGCCGCCAGCAGCGAACAGACCAGCAGCCCGCCCAGCGCGACGGCTGCGGCGAGCTTCGGGTTGGACCGGTCGCCCTTGGCGTAGAACTCCCGCCGCCCGACGAGCAGCGACGCCACGAAGGCGGCGGTCAGGACGAGCGACACCCCGTGAACACACCGGACGCGAAGTCGGCGGTCAGCAGATATGGCGTGAAGTAGTTCTCCTGGTTGTGCCGCCGCAGGTCCTGCCCCAGGGACACCCACACCGCGCTGAGGAAGTTGACGAACGCGACGACCCGCAAATACCAGACGGCAAAGGCAACGGCCCGCCGCGAGGTGCTTGCCCCCGTCTTTCCCTACTCGTCCGCCGCCTTCTCAGCCTCCGGGGCCGCTTCCGGCTCCTCGGCCTCCTCCGCCTTCTCCGGCAGTTCCGCCGCCAAAGCCGCCGCGGCCTGAACCAGAGGCAGCGCCAGCAGTGCCCCCGCCCCTTCCCCCACCGTCACGCCCTGGTCGAGGAGCGGCTCGAGGGCCATGCGGTCGAGGGCCTTCGCCTGGCCCGGCTCACCGCTGCTGTGCGCGGCCAGCCACCAGTCCGGCGCCCGGAAAGCAACCCGCTGCCCCACCAGCGCACAGGCGGCGGCCACGACCCCGTCCAGGATCACCGGCGTCTTCCGCACCGCGCTCTGCAGCAGAAAGCCGGTCATCGCGGCCAGGTCGGCACCGCCCACCGTCGCCAGCAGCTGCAGCTGATCCCCGAGGACGGGCCGGGCCCGGCGCAGCGCATCGCGAATCGCCGCGCACTTCCGCATCCACGCGAGGTCGTCGATGGCGAGCCCCCCGCGCCCGGTCACGACCGACGCGTCGGTCCCGCACAGCGCGGCGACCAGCACGCCCGCCACCGTGGTCCCGCCCACGCTCACATCGCCGAGCACCACCAGGTCCGTACCGGAGTCGGCCTCTTCGTCGGCCACCGCGACCCCGGCCAGGAACGCGGCCTCGGCCTCCTCCGCGGTCAGCGCGTCCTCGACGTCGATCCGTCCACTGCCCCGCCGTACCCGATGCCGTACGACCTCGTCGGGCAGCGTCTCCGGATCGCAGTCCAGCGCCATGTCCACGACCCGCACGGGCACGGCAAGGCGCCGGGCCAGGACGGAAACGGGCCGGCCGCCCTCCAGGACCTCCCGCACCAACGCTCCCGCGCTGCCCGCGGGCCGCGCGGAGACACCCAGCTCGGCGACGCCGTGGTCGCCGGCGAACAGCACCACCCGCGGTTGTTCGATCGGCCGCACCGGCACGGCGCTCTGCGCCGCCGCCAGCCACTCACCCAGGTCGTCGAGGCGCCCCAGCGCTCCGGGCGGCACGATCTGACGCTCCCTGCGCGCCTCCGCATCGCGGCGCACCCCGCCGTCGGGGCGCTCGATCAGATCGGTGAAGTCGTCGAGATTAAGCGAGCTCATTCGCCGAACAGTACCGGCCCCGATCGAACGGACCGGCGCCACATCGCCACCACGCGCACATGACGTCATTGCGCCCAAGATCGCGATCCCATACGTTCCGTTTTGCAGTGGAATGTCGTACGTCCTCAGGGGAGCCGCCCATGCCACCCGCACGCCGCGACGACTGCCCGTGGTGCGGTTCGAAACAGCTCCGCGCCCGTACGAGAACCGTGGACGAGTGCCAGGACTGCGCGCACGTGTTCCAGAACCCCCAACGCCCGGTCGAGGACAGGCTGTTGGAAGAACACGTCAAGCCCTGTTCCGCGACCCGCCGCCAACACCGCCTCACCGCCCGCGCGATGCTGCGCCTGAGGCCCGAGCCGGAGAGCTGGCTGGACGTGGGCACACGCGACGCCGGCTTCCCGGAAACGGCGCGGGAGGTCTTCCCGTACACGTCCTTCGACGGACTGGACCCCAGCCCGCTGGTGGTGCGGGCACGCACGGCGGACCGCGTCGAAGAGGCCTACGTGGGCAACCTGCCGGACCCGCACATCACGACCATCCTCCGCGGGCGCTACGACGTGGTCAGCCTCCTCAACCATCTGCACCACACGTCCGACCCCCGTGCGGAACTCCAGGCCGCGCTCACGCTTCTCCGCAGCGGGGGCCACCTGGTGATCGAGGCCCCCGACCCGCGGTCCGCGCTCGCCACCCTCCTGGGCAGGCGATGGCGCCCCCAGACCCACCCGGGCCACACCCATCTGATCCCCCAGGACAACCTCCGCACGGAACTGGAATCCCGCGGCTGCACCCTCTCCCCACCCCTGAGCCGCACCCGCTTCTCCACCACCTACAGACTCATCGCCCGCAAGTCCTGAGCCACCCCGGCTCACCCCCGCAACACCACCGCCTGCCCCGCCACCACAAGCAGCACCTGCTCGCACTCGCCCGCGAATGCCGCGTTCAACCGCCCCAACTCGTCCCGGTACCGCCGCCCGGATGCGGTGGCCGGCACGATCCCCGACCCCACCTCGTTCGACACGGCGACAACGGTCCTCCGCGACGCCCGCACCGCCCCGGTCAACTCCCGCACCCGCTCCCGCAAGGCCCGCTCACCCCCGTCGGCCCACACCGCGTCGTCCCACGCCCCGACGGAGTCCATCGCATCCGTCAGCCACAGCGACAGACAGTCGATCAGCAACGGCGCCCCGTCGGCCGCCAGCAACGGCACCAGGTCACACGTCTCCGCCGTACGCCAGGACCCCGGCCGCCGCTCCCGATGCGCGGCCACCCGCGCGGCCCACTCGCTGTCCTCGTCCCGCGTCCCGCCGGTGGCGACATACAGCACATCGGGAAACGCCTCCAGCCGCCGCTCGGCCTCCACGGACTTCCCCGACCGCGCCCCGCCCAGCACCAGCGTCCGCCGCGGCACATCCGGTACGTCCTCATACACCCCCACGACCAGCGTCGTCCCGTCCGGCACGGCCCGCGCCCCGGCCGCCGCGAGCCGTCGCCGCAGCTCTCTCCCCGGCGGAACGTCATGATCTAGATGTACGGCGATGACATCCGTCGTCGGCCCGACCGCCCCCACCGCCCGCAACCGTGCCAACGCGTCCGGCCGCCCCACGACATCGGCCACGACCATGTCGTACGCCTCGCCGTTCCCCTCCTCCAGCCCGGCCGGCGCACTGCCCGGCGGCACATACAGCAGCCGGTGCCCGTCCGGCGCGGTCACCGCATACCCCGTACCGCCCGCGTCCATCGCCACGGCCCGCACCCGATGCCCCGTCAACAACGCCAACTCCCGCCCGTCCGGCACCCGCCCCGGCCCCGGCACCCCCGCCGGCACATCCACGGCCGGCCCATCATGCGGATGCGACAACAACACCTGCCGCACCCCCCCGAGCGACCGCCCGGCCCGAGCGGCGGCAAAGCCGGCACCGGGCGTCAGATCCATCAACAGCACCCCGTCCACGAGCAACGCGGTAGCCGCCCGCGCATCGTGCCCGAGCGCGGCAGCACACACCGCACAGGGGCATTCGGGGCGGGGCAGCCCCGCGGGGGCACCGGTACCGAGCAGAGTCACGTCCACGAAGTTGATTTTCGCCGGTCTCTGCTGATCTTGCGTGACGGAGACGCCGTTAAGGGGCGCGGGGAACTGCGCGACCAGCCCCCACCGAGCCGCACACAACGAACAACCGCATACGCTTCTGCTCCGTAACCGCTCAAACACGGGAGGCGCACATGGCCCTATGGACGTGGCGATTCGAGAAGTCCGACGGCGCGGAGGTCCAGCCCGCAGTGCAGCCCGAGGAGTTCACCACACAGGGCGACGCCGAGTCCTGGCTAGGCGAGTACTGGAAAGACCTGCTCGCCGGCGGTGCGGACCAGGTACGCCTGTTCGAGGACGCCACGGAGATCTACGGCCCGATGAGCCTGCACGCCACGGACGCGTAAGACGGACGGGGGAGGGGCGACCGTGAACCGGCCGCCCCTCCTCACTGCTCACCCAGCGTCACATCCACCGTCTTCTCGGCGTCGTTGCGCGTGAACGTCACCGTCGTCTTGTCACCCGGCTTCTGCCTGGCCAGCGCCTCCGACAACGAGGTGATGGTCGTGATGTCGGTGTCGCCGAGCTGGGTGATGATGTCCCCGGCCTCCAGGCCCGCCTGATCGGCCGCCCCGCCGCTCGTCACCGCGACGACCGCGACCCCGGCGACCTGGTAGTCGGCGTCGACGACCGTACGGCCGGTGATGCCGAGCGCGGCCCGGCCCGAGTCCGTCACCTTGCCGTCTTTGATGATCTGGTCGGCGACCGTCTTCACCATCGACGCGGGAATCGCGAACCCGATGCCGGGCGCCGCGGCGTCCCCGACGTTGGGGTCGGTGGCGGCGAGCGTCGGGATGCCGATGACCTCGCCGTCGAGGTTCACCAGGGCGCCGCCGCTGTTGCCGGGGTTGATGGCGGCCGACGTCTGCACCATGTTCGCGATGGTCGCACCCGTACCGCCGCCGGTCCGCCCCTCGCTGACGGTCCGTCCGGTCGCCGACACGATCCCCTGCGTCACGCTCGACGACAGCCCGAGCGGCGAGCCCATCGCGAGGACGATCTGCCCGACCTCGACCTTCGCGGAGTCCCCGAACTTTGCGGCCTTGAGCCCGTCCGGTACGTCGTTCAGCTTGATGACGGCGAGATCCTGGTCCGGGTACGCGTAGACGAGCCTCGCGGTCAGCACGTCCTCGCTGTTGGCGGTCGTCACCTGGAACGTCTTCTCGTCCCCGACGACATGCGCGTTGGTGACGATGTGGCCCTGGTCGTCGTACACCACGCCGGAGCCCAGATCGTTCCGGGCCTGGATCTGCACGACCGACGGCAGCACGTCCTTGATCACCTTCGTGTAGGCGTCCTGCAACTCACTGTCCACGGCCGGCATGGCGGCCTGCGTGGTGGTCTTCCTGGACCCCGAGGACTCAGCGGACCCGGAACAGCCGGTGATGATGACCAGGGAGCACACGAGCGCCAGGCCACGAATACGGAAAGCGTCCATGCCCCGAGTCTCACGTCGGGGTGAAAGCCCGTCCCCTGCTATTGACCCGAACGGGCAGCGCCCCAAAGGGGCGCGGGGAACTGCGCGACCAGCCACAACGGACCCGCAGACGCCAATCGACCCATCGCGGCACCTCGACCGGCGCGCTTACCCCCGCACCCCACACAAATGCAGCAACGCCCCCACCCGCCGATACGGATCCGTCCGCCCGGCCCGCTCCTCCGCAGCCAGCAGCGCGTCAACGTCGCCCGGCGCCTCCGCCCCGTCGGCAGCCGTGTCCGTGAAGACCCGCACGCCGTACCAGGCGTGCAGCGGTGCCCCGATCCCGGCCAGCGTCCCGGTCAGCGCGTCCAGCCGGTCCGCACGGACGTTGAGCCCGAGCCGGTTCCGGTAGGAGACCGTGTCGAAGGCGGCCAGTGCGCCCGCCCAGTCGCCGGACAGGCCGGCCCGCATCGCCAGCGCGTCCGCGTTGCGCACCAGCAGCGACAGCAGACCGCCCTGGGCGAGCATCCGGGCCAGCCCCGCCAGCAGCGGGTCGGGATCGTCGACGTACATGAGCACGCCATGACACAACACCACGTCGAAGCTGCCCGGCAGGAAGTGCACGCCGGTGTCACGGCCGTCGCCCTCGACGATCCGCATCCGCTCCCGGATCCCCTCCGGCTCGGCGGACAGGGCCTCCCGCGCCACGGAGATCATCTTCGGATCCTGTTCGACCCCGGTCACCTGATGTCCGGCCCGGGCCAGCCGCAGCGCCTGCGTGCCCTGGCCCATCCCCACATCGAGTACCCGGAGCCGCCGCCCGACCGGGAACCGGCCGGCTATCTGCTCGTCGAGCTGGCGGGCCACCAGCTCCTGGCGTACGACGTCACGCAGGCCGCCCAGCTTGCTCAGCCAGGCATCCGCCGCGCCCCCCGAGAACGAAGCCGTGCCGGTCAGGGCCGCTCCCCGCGCTTGACCTGCGGCTTCGGCAGCCGGAGCCGGCGCATCTGGAGAGAGCGCATCAGCGCGTAGGCGACGGCGCCGCGCTTGTTCTCGTCCGGGAAGCGCTCGGCGAGACCCTTCTTCAGGCGGTAACCGGTGGCGAACGAGTCGAGCACGATCAGCACGATCACGACCAGCCACAGCAGCAGCGCGATGTTCTGCAACGAGGCCACCCGCACCATGCTCAGCACGAGGATGACCACAGCCATCGGCAGGAAGAACTCGGCGACGTTGAACCGCGAGTCGATGAAGTCCCGGGCGAACCTGCGCACCGGCCCCTTGTCACGCGCGGGCAGATAGCGCTCGTCGCCGCCGGCCAGCGCCTGGCGCTGCTTGTCCAGGGCGGCACGGCGCTCCTCGCGCTGACGCTTGGCGGCGTCCTTGCGGGTCATCGACGTATTGGCGACGCTGCGGCGCTGGGACTGGGCCTCACTCCGCTTGGGAGTGGGCCTGCCCTTCGGGGCCTGCGGGTCACGGGTCTGAGTGGAGTCGGTCAGCGACGCCTGGTCGGCGTTCGCGGCCTTCTCATCCTTGGCACGGCTACGGAACACAAAACCCAAGGGTACGGGGTCTTGGGCATGGACCCCAGCCCCACGGGGAACGATCCGGCAACACCAGTCGTATTAGTGGGGACAGAAGGGGCGCTGCTCCCGGGGTTCGATCTCAGGGGTGACTCTCAGGGGTCACCTACTCCCTACGCCGGAGCAGGGCCGAACGCAGTCGTCCTTGGGGATGAGCGCATCCGTCCCCGAACAGTGCGGTAATGGATGCAGGGCCCGTACTGTGGGTTCTGTCGCAGGAGCTGGATGTAGTCCGTCAGAAGGGGGCGCGCGAAGCCCATGAGCGGTGTCATGAAGCGTATGGGGATGATCTTCCGCGCGAAGGCGAACAAGGCCCTTGACCGGGCCGAGGACCCGCGCGAAACCCTCGATTACTCGTACCAGAAGCAGCTGGAGCTGCTCCAGAAGGTCCGCCGCGGCGTCGCCGACGTGGCGACCTCGCGCAAGCGCCTGGAGTTGCAGCTCAACCAGCTCCAGTCGCAGTCCTCCAAGCTGGAGGACCAGGGCCGCAAGGCGCTCGCCCTCGGCCGCGAGGACCTGGCGCGTGAGGCGCTGTCCCGCCGTGCCGCCCTCCAGCAGCAGGTGACGGACCTCGAGACGCAGCACGCGACTCTCCAGGGCGAGGAGGAGAAGCTCACCCTGGCAGCCCAGCGCCTCCAGGCCAAGGTCGACGCCTTCCGTACGAAGAAGGAGACCATCAAGGCCACCTACACCGCGGCCCAGGCCCAGACCCGGATCGGCGAGGCCTTCTCCGGCATCTCCGAGGAGATGGGCGACGTCGGCATGGCCATCCAGCGTGCCGAGGACAAGACCGCGCAGCTCCAGGCCCGCGCCGGCGCGATCGACGAACTTCTGGCCTCCGGCGCCCTCGACGACCAGTCCGGTATGCACAAGGACGACATCCAGGCCGAGCTGGACCGCCTCTCCGGTGGTACGGATGTAGAGCTGGAACTGCAGCGCATGAAGGCCGAGCTGGCCGGCGGTCCCTCGTCGCAGCAGGCCATCGAGGGCGGCAAGGAGCAGTCGCAGTCCCAGCAGCAGCCGCAGGACACCCCGCGCTTCGACAAGCAGTAATCGCCACATACGGAGGGCGACATGATCGTACGGATCATGGGGGAGGGGCAGGTGAGGCTGGCCGACAGCCACTTCACCGAGCTGAACAAGCTGGACGACGAACTTCTTCGGGAGATGGAGAGCGGCGACGGACCGGGCTTCCGCGCCACTCTCCACGCCCTCCTCCAGAAGGTCCGCGAACTGGGTGAACCCCTGCCGGACGACTCCCTGGAACCCTCGGAACTGATCCTCCCGTCCCCGGACGCGACACTGGAGGAGGTCCGGGAGATGCTGAGCGACGACGGTTTGATCCCGGGCTGACGCGGGGGTCTGGGGGCGGCAGCCCCCAGGACGTACTGTTGCGACCGTGAGCAGCATCGACCGCGCCCGGCAGTGGCTGACCACGCACCCGCTGGCGCTCGACGCGGCGCTCGCGGCAGCCGTGCTCGCCTGCATGGTGGCCGGCTCCTTCGTGGACCCGCGTGGCAAGGACAGCGTCACCTGGAGCCTGCGCACCCCCGACACCCTCAGCCTGGTCCTCATCACGCTCGGCGCCGCCGCCCTGGTCTTCCGGCGCCGCGCCCCCAAGACGGTCCTCGCCGTCACCGGCACCTTCGCGCTCATCGAGTCCGTCACCGGCGACCCGCGCGCCCCCGTCGCCATGTCCGCGGTCATCGCGCTCTACACCGTCGCCGCCAGCACCGACCGGCACACCACCTGGCGCGTCGGCCTGCTCACCATGACCGTGCTGACGGCCTCCGCGATGCTCGCCGGCCCGCTTCCCTGGTACGCGCAGGAAAACCTCGGCGTCCTCGCCTGGACCGGTATCGGCGCCACCGCGGGCGACGCGGTCCGCAGCCGGCGCGCGGTCGTGCACGCCATACGGGAGCGCGCCGAGCGGGCCGAGCGCACCCGTGAGGAGGAGGCCCGCCGCCGGGTCGCCGAGGAGCGGCTGCGGATCGCCCGGGACCTGCATGACGTGGTCGCGCACCACATCGCGCTCGTCAATGTGCAGGCCGGAGTCGCCGCCCATGTCATGGACAAGCGGCCCGACCAGGCCAAGGAGGCCCTGGCCCACGTACGGGAGGCCAGCCGCTCCGCGCTCAACGAACTGCGCGCCACCGTCGGCCTGTTGCGGCAGTCCGACGACCCCGAGGCGCCGACCGAGCCCGCGCCCGGCCTGGTCCGCCTGGACGAGCTCGTCGGCACCTTCCGCAGCGCCGGACTGCATGTCGAGGTCGCCCGCGCCGACCACGGCACCGTGCTGCCCGCCGCCGTCGACCTGGCCGCCTACCGCGTCATCCAGGAGGCCCTCACCAATGTGCAGAAGCACGCCGGCACCGAGGCCAAGGCCGAGGTCAGCGTCGTACGCGTGGGGGAGAACATCGAGATCACGGTGCTCGACAACGGCGCCGGGGAGGACGACGCCCCCGAGGCCGGCGGCGGGCACGGGCTGATCGGGATGCGGGAGCGGGTCAGCGCCCTGAGCGGCACTCTCACCACCGGTCCCCGGTACGGCGGCGGTTTCCGTGTGCATGCGATCCTGCCGGTCAAGACCCGCACCAGCCCAGCGAAGGACTCCGTATGACCATCCGTGTCCTGCTCGCCGACGACCAGGCGCTGCTGCGCAGCGCCTTTCGGGTGCTCGTCGACTCCGAGCCCGACATGGAGGTGGTGGGCGAGGCGTCCGACGGTGCGGAGGCGGTCCGGCTGGCCAAGGAGCAGCGGGCCGACGTCGTCCTGATGGACATCCGCATGCCCGGGACGGACGGACTCGCGGCCACCCGCATGATCGGCGCCGACCCGAGCCTCGCGCAGGTCCGGGTGGTGATCCTGACGACGTTCGAGGTCGACGACTACGTGGTGCAGTCGCTGCGCGCGGGCGCCTCCGGCTTCCTCGGCAAGGGCTCAGAGCCGGAGGAACTCCTCAGCGCGATCCGGGTCGCGGCCGGCGGGGAGGCGCTGCTGTCCCCGGCCGCCACCAAGGGCCTGATCGCCCGCTTCCTCGCCCAGGGCGACGCGGCGGACGACGAGCGCGACCCCGCCCGTGCCGAACGCCTCGCGGCGCTCACCGGGCGGGAGCGCGAGGTGCTGGTCCAGGTCGCCGGCGGCCACTCCAACGACGAGATCGCCGAACGCCTCGAAGTCAGCCCGCTGACCGTGAAGACGCACGTCAACCGGGCCATGGCCAAGCTCGGCGCCCGGGACCGGGCCCAGCTCGTGGTGATCGCGTACGAGTCGGGGCTGGTACGTCCAAGGGTGGAGTGAGTGCCGCCCGGTCGTACTGCGACCGGAGTAGGCGAGAGATAAGGAACGGGACCCAGGGGCTACGGATCACCGTCCGGTGATGGCTCAGGGTGTAGGGGGTGTCTTGTGGGCCTCCGCGGCGTCGCGGCGTCTGGCACGCACGCTCGCCGCGTTGCCGGAAGGCCCTAGTAGCTCCGCTACGAGGACCTCCCGGCGCCTTGCGATCGCACGCACCAGACGCCGCTCCTTCTTCCACGGAGGCCCACAAGACACCCCCGCGGGCGCTCACATGCGCCCCTTCCTCCGCTCAGGCCACAGAAGAGAGACGCTGACCCATGTCCTGGCTGTCAAGATTCAGCCTCGCGCAACGGGCCCTCATAGGGCTGATGTCGATCGTCGCGCTCGCGTTCGGAGCGATCGCGATCCCGCAGCTCAAGCAGCAGTTGCTGCCCTCCATCGAACTTCCCATGGTGTCCGTGCTCGCCCCGTACCAGGGCGCGTCCCCGGACGTGGTCGAGAAGCAGGTCGTCGAACCCATCGAGGACGCGCTCGAAGGCGTCGACGCCATCACCGGTGTCACCTCCACGGCCAGCGAGGGCAACGCCCTGATCATGGCCTCCTTCGACTACGGCAACGACACCGAGCAGCTCGTCGCCGACGTCCAGCAGGCCGTCAACCGCGCCCGCGTCCAGCTCCCGGACGACGTGGACCCGCAGGTCGTCGCCGGTTCCACGGACGACATCCCGACCGTCGTCCTCGCCGTCACCTCCGACCAGGACCAGCAGGCCCTCGCCGACCGGCTCGACCGGACCGTCGTACCGGACCTGAAGGACATCGACGGCGTCGGACAGGTCACCGTCGACGGCGTACGCGACCTCCAGGTCACCGTCACCCCCGACGAGGCGAAGCTCGCCAAGGCGGGCCTGAGTTCGCAGGCCCTGGCCCAGGCGCTCCAGGCGGGCGGCGCAACCGTCCCGGCCGGCTCCTTCGACGAGGCCGGCAACAACCGCACCGTCCAGGTCGGCGGCGGCTTCACCTCCCTGAAGCAGATCCAGGACCTGATGGTCACCGGTGAGGGCGGCGGCGACCCGGTGCGTCTGGCCGACGTGGCGAGTGTCGAGCAGGAGCAGGCCACGGCCGACTCCCTCACCCGCACCGACGGCAAGCCCAGCCTCGCCGTGAGCGTCACCATGGACCAGGACGGCAGCGCGGTCGCCATCTCGAACGCGGTCGAGGACAAACTCGCCGACATGCGCAAGGACTTGGGCGCCGGCGCCACCATCACGGTCGTCAGCGACCAAGGCCCGGCGGTCTCCAAGTCCATCTCCGGTCTGACCACCGAGGGCGGGCTCGGTCTGCTCTTCGCGGTTCTCGTCATCCTGGTGTTCCTGGCGTCGATCCGCTCGACGCTGGTGACCGCGGTCTCCATTCCGCTGTCGGTGGTGCTGGCCCTGATCGTCCTGTGGACGCGCGACCTCTCGCTCAACATGCTGACGCTCGGCGCGCTCACCATCGCCATCGGCCGGGTCGTCGACGACTCGATCGTGGTCCTGGAGAACATCAAGCGGCACCTCGGCTACGGCGAGGAGCGCCAGGAGGCCATCCTCAAGGCGGTCCGCGAGGTCGCCGGCGCGGTCACCTCCTCGACCCTCACCACCGTCGCCGTCTTCCTCCCGATCGGCCTGACCGGCGGCATGGTGGGCGAGCTGTTCGGCTCGTTCAGCCTGACCGTGACGGCGGCGCTGCTCGCGTCGCTGCTGGTCTCGCTGACGGTCGTACCCGTTCTGTCGTACTGGTTCCTGCGCGCCCCCAAGGGCACGCCCGAGGACGCCGAAGAAGCCCGCAGCCTGGCGGAGGAGAAGGAGGCCAAGAGCCGTCTCCAGCGCCTCTACGTCCCCGTCCTGCGCTTCGCGACCCGCCGCCGTCTCACCAGTGTGGCGCTCGCGATCGTGGTCCTCATCGGCACGTTCGGCATGGCGCCGCTGCTGAAGACCAACTTCTTCGACCAGGGCGAGCAGGAAGTCCTCACCGTCAAGCAGGAGTTGAAGCCCGGCACCAGCCTGGCGGCGACCGACGAGCAGGCGAAGAAGGTCGAGAAGCTGCTCGGCTCCGTCGAGGGCGTGAAGGACTACCAGGTCACCGTCGGCTCGTCCGGCTTCCTGGCGGCCTTCGGCGGCGGCACGGACACCAACCAGGCGTCGTACCAGGTGATGCTGGAGGACTCGGCGTCGTACGACGAGGTGCAGAGCCGTATCGAGGACGGCCTGAAGAAGCTGTCCGGCATCGGTACGACGACCATCGCGGCCGGTGACGGCTTCGGCAGCCAGGACCTCAGCGTGGTCGTGAAGGCCGCCGACGCGGGCGTGCTGCGCGAGGCCGCCGAGGAGGTCCGCAAGACGGTCGCCGGCCTCGACGACGTCACCGACGTCAGCAGCGACCTGGCGCAGAGCGTGCCGCGGATCTCGGTCAGGGCCAACGACAAGGCCGCCGCGGCCGGCTTCGACGACACCACGCTCGGCGCGGCCGTCGCCCAGGCGGTCAAGGGCACCACCGCCGCCAAGGCGACCCTGGACGACACCGAGCGCGACGTCGTCATCAGGTCGGCGAAGCCCGCCGAGACGCTGGCCGAGCTGAAGGCGCTGCGCCTCGGTCCGGTGAAGCTGTCCGACATCGCCACGGTCCAGATGGTCGACGGGCCGGTGTCGATGACCCGCATCGACGGTCAGCGCGCGGCCACCATCACGGCCCGGCCGACCGGCGACAACACCGGCGCGGTGAGCACGGACCTCCAGTCGAAGATCAACTCGCTGGACCTCCCGGAGGGTGCCACGGCCGCGATCGGCGGTGTCTCCGAGGACCAGGACGAGGCGTTCGCCAACCTGGGCCTGGCGATGCTGGCGGCCATCGCGATCGTCTTCATGCTGCTGGTCGCGACGTTCCGCTCGCTGGTCCAGCCGCTGATCCTGCTGGTCTCCATCCCCTTCGCGGCCACGGGCGCCATCGGCCTCCTGGTCGCGACGGGCACCCCGATGGGCGTCCCCGCGATGATCGGCATGCTGATGCTGATCGGCATCGTGGTGACGAACGCGATCGTGCTGATCGACCTCATCAACCAGTACCGCAGGCAGGGTTACGGCGTCGTCGAGGCGGTCGTCGAGGGTGGCCGCCACCGGCTGCGCCCCATCCTCATGACGGCCCTGGCGACCATCTTCGCCCTGCTCCCGATGGCGTTGGGCGTCACCGGCGAGGGCGGCTTCATAGCCCAGCCGCTGGCGGTGGTCGTGATCGGCGGTCTGATCACGTCGACCCTGCTGACCCTGCTCCTGGTCCCGACGCTCTACGCGATGCTCGAACTGCGCAAGGAGCGCCGGGCGAAGAAGCGCGAGGCGAAGCGGCAGGCGAAGCTGCCCTCACAGCCGACGCCGGCTTCCGAGGAGCCGGAGCCCGCGGGCGTGTGACGGCCTGATCACCGGCGGCCGGGGACCGATCCACCCACGGATCGGTCCCCGGCCGCCGCCGTTTCGCCGTTACGTATCCTGTGCCCGAACTGCTTTGCGGCGAAGGGGATCCGGGCGTGCCACTGCACAAGGACGACCCGAAATCGGTCGGCGGCTACAAGCTCGTGGACCGGCTCGGGACCGGCGGCATGGGGATCGTCTACTGGGGCAGATCGCGCTCGGGCCGTGACGTCGCGGTGAAGGTGGTGCACGCCCAGTACGCCGAGGACACCGTCTTCCGCGCCCGGTTCCGGCAGGAGATCGAGGCCGTCCGCAAGGTGAGCGGAGCCTTCACCGCACCGGTCGTGGACGCCGACCCGGAGGCCGTACGGCCCTGGATGGCGACCCAGTATGTGCCCGGCAGTTCGCTCGCCCAGCGGATCCGTGACCAAGGGGGCCTCCGCGGCACCGAACTGCGGCGGCTCGCCCTCGGGCTGGTGGAGGCGCTGCGGGACATCCACCGGGCGGGGGTCGTGCACCGCGACCTCAAGCCGGCCAACGTCCTGATCGCCGACGACGGCCCGCGCGTCATCGACTTCGGGATATCCCGCGCGGCCGAGAACCACAACACCCTGACCGAGACCGGCCAGATGATCGGCACCCCGCCCTTCATGTCCCCGGAACAGTTCACCGACGCCCGCACGGTCGGCCCCGCCTCGGACGTCTTCTCGCTCGGGGCGCTGCTGGTGTTCTCGGTCACCGGGCGGGGGCCCTTCGACGCCGACAGCCCCTATCTGACCGCCTTCCGGGTCGTCCACGAGGCGCCCAAGCTGGATGGCGTGGCACAGCCTCTGCGCGCGGTCCTGGAGCGCTGCCTGGCGAAGGAGGCCGCGGACCGTCCCGAACTGGACGAGCTGGCCCAGGAGTTCGCGGACGCTCTGCCCGAAGCGAACCCCGCCGACCCGGCCACCGTCACACTCCGCCGGGATGCGCTGGAGACCAGCGAGGAGACCGCCTCCGGGGCGGACCCGGCGGCGTCGACGAAGCTCCCGCGGGTCCTCCGCCGGGGCCGCCGGGCCCGCCCGCTGCTGGCGGCGGCCGGCACGGTGGGTGTGCTGGCCCTGGGGCTGCTCGGCTACGCAACCTACGGGCCGGGATTCGCGGAGCCTGAGGAGGCGGCGAGCGCACCGATCGCGGCCTCCCGGTGGGCGGCGCCGCCCACCGGCTGGCAGTCCTGGCAGACGACGGCGTACGAGACGGCACAGCGGGGCGAGGCCAAGCCGCTGGGGAAGGAGAGCGGCTCCCCGACCGACGTCACCTGCCGGAGGTACGAGGACGCGGTTTACTGCGCGGGCAACAACATCCTTCCGGTACGTCTGGACGGCCGTACCGGCACCACCGTCTGGCGCTCCTCCCTCGCGTCCGCCGACTCCGGCGACACGGCGCTGAACAACTTCACGCTCCTCGGCGTGCGGGACGGCGCGGTGCTCCTGCGGCAGGCCGTCTACGAGGGCGCCTCCGTGGACAGGACCAGCGTCGTCGCCCTCGATACGGAGAGCGGCAAGCAGCTGTGGTCCCGCGACGTGAACGATGCGGGCATCGACCAGATGCTCTCCGGCGACCTCGTCCTGACCGTCGACAGCAGCGGCCGTCTGGTGACCGCCCGCTCACCGCGCACCGGCACCGATCGGTGGACCACACAGGTGCCCGCCGACAACTACTGCCAGTTCCTGACCGTCGGTTCCGGCCTGTACAGGCACTGCTTCCCGGACGACGAGACCCAGGCCGCCGAGTTCCTGGAGCTGAAGCCGGCCGACGGATCGGTGGTCCGGCGCCTCAAGATCCCGTACACGACCGGCCTGCTCGGCACGGTCGACGGCAGGCTGGCCTTCGCGGTAGGCCCCACAGGACCGACGCGCCCCGAGGAGCTGACGTTCAGCACGGTCCTGCTGATCGACCCGGACACCGGCGCCCTCGCCACCACGAAACTGCCGAAGACCTACGAGGGCGCGGTGACCCTGGCCGCCGACACCCTGTGGATCACCGCGGCCAACGGCCAGGTGACCGCCGTGTCCCCGCTGACCGGCAAACAGCTGTGGCAGAACCGGACCGACGCCGAGGGCTCGGGCAGACCCACGTACGACGCCCGCACCCGCACCCTGTATGTGGCCAGCCTCAGCGGCCGGGTCGCGGCCCTCGACGGACGCAGGGGCACGCTGCTGTGGGAGACGGGCGCGCGTGCCGAGCAGCTCGCGAGCGGCGAAACGACCAAGTCCGAGGTGCGGTCGTACGGCGGCGCGCTGATCGTGAACACCCCGGACGGCACCGTCTTCACGCTCGACCCGGCTCACCCCGAGCGGAACTCGGGGTGAGCACTCCTCGCAACGGTCCTACGGCAGCACGGCGGTCCTAAGGCAGCGCCAGCATCCGCTCCAGCGCCAGCTTCGCGAACGCCTCGGTCTCCTTGTCGACCTCGATCCGGTTGACCAGGTTGCCCTCGGCCAGCGACTCCAGGGCCCAGACCAGGTGGGGCAGGTCGATGCGGTTCATGGTCGAGCAGAAGCAGACCGTCTTGTCGAGGAAGACGATCTCCTTGCCCTCGGGCGCGAAACGGTTCGCCAGTCGGCGCACGAGATTCAGCTCGGTCCCGATGGCCCACTTGGAGCCGGCCGGCGCCGCCTCCAGCGCCTTGATGATGTACTCGGTCGAACCGACGTAGTCCGCCGCGGCGACGACCTCGTTCTTGCACTCGGGGTGGACCAGGACGTTGACGCCGGGGATGCGCTCACGAACGTCGTTCACCGAGTCCAGGCTGAAGCGGCCGTGCACCGAGCAGTGACCCCGCCAGAGGATCATCTTGGCGTTGCGCAGCTGCTCCGGCGTCAGCCCGCCGTTCGGCTTGTGCGGGTTGTAGAGCACGCAGTCGTCGAGGGACATGCCCATGTCGCGGACGGCGGTGTTGCGGCCGAGGTGCTGGTCGGGCAGGAAGAGGACCTTCTCGCCCTGCTCGAAGGCCCACTCCAGGGCCCGCTGGGCATTGGAGGACGTGCAGATCGTGCCGCCGTGCTTGCCCGTGAACGCCTTGATGTCAGCGGACGAGTTCATGTACGAGACGGGGACGACCTGCTCGGCGATCCCGGCCTCGGTCAGCACGTCCCAGCACTCGGCGACCTGCTCGGCCGTCGCCATGTCTGCCATGGAGCAGCCGGCGGCGAGGTCGGGCAGGACGACCTTCTGGTCGTCGGAGGTCAGGATGTCCGCCGACTCGGCCATGAAGTGCACACCGCAGAACACGATGTACTCGGCCTCGGGGCGCGCTGCCGCGTCCCGGGCCAGCTTGAACGAGTCACCGGTCACATCCGCGAACTGGATGACCTCGTCGCGCTGGTAGTGGTGGCCGAGCACGAAGACCTTGCTGCCGAGCTTGGCCTTGGCCGCGCGGGCACGCTCGACCAGGTCCGGGTCGGACGGCGAGGGCAGGTCACCGGGACACTCGACGCCGCGTTCGCTCCTCGGGTCGGCCTCACGGCCGAGGAGCAGCAGGGCGAGGGGCGTCGGCTGTACGTCGAGCTCCTGGGTCTGGGCGGTGGTCACGACACGCACCCTTTCTGTTCTGCGGCTCGCCGGCCCGGGGGCGGGTCGGCGGGACATGCGGGACACCGTTCACCGGCGAGAAGAAGCGACTTCTCGTCGATTTGACGCTATCTATCATAACCGCTTCACGTCAGTTTGACGATGGCCATCGTGTCGATGTGACGTGAATCCCGACACCTCGTCGTCGCATGGCGTTGTCGCGTTGTCCGTGCCGCTGTCCACGGGCCGCTGTGCGCTTGTCCACAGGCCGCTGTGCGCTTCCGGGCGCATGTGCGAGCATGAAGAGACAAGCCAAGGGAAAGTCTCGGGCGTGCCCGGAATGAATCCGCGGCCGCGCCGGTTGCAACCGTCGGCAAGCAGTCTCCGTACTACCCGGGAGAGATGTAGATGTCCGTATCGGACGAGACCAGCACCGTCACCGACGGCATCATCCTGTCCGACGCCGCCGCGGCGAAGGTCAAGGCCCTGCTCGACCAGGAAGGCCGTGAGGATCTGGCCCTGCGCGTCGCCGTTCAGCCCGGCGGCTGCTCCGGCCTGCGCTACCAGCTCTTCTTCGACGAGCGTTCCCTCGACGGTGACGTGGTCAAGGACTTCGGCGGCGTCAAGGTCGTCACCGACCGCATGAGCGCGCCGTACCTGGGCGGTGCCTCCATCGACTTCGTGGACACCATCGAGAAGCAGGGCTTCACGATCGACAACCCGAACGCGACGGGCTCCTGCGCCTGCGGTGACTCCTTCAACTAAGCCTCGAGCTTCAGTGGGGCCCAGGCCTCAAGCGTGATGTGAAAGGCGGCGGCCCCCTCCGAGGGGGCCGCCGCCTTTCACGCTGGTGTGCGGCAGATCACCGGGCCCCGGACGTCTCCGGCAGCCGCGCCCCCGCCTTCTCCAACGGGACCGCCTTGCCGTCCACCCCGACGACCTTCCGGTCGCCCAGCGGCTCGTCCAGCTGGACGAGCCGGTGGTACTCCTTCGCGATCATGATGCAGACCTTGCCCGTCCAGGGCTTCTCGGTCACCGTGACCGTCACCTTGTCGCCGTCCTCGGTCGCCGTCGCCTCGTAGTCGGCGCAGACCCCGCCGGTGAAGGCCACGGTCAGCTCGCTGCCCTCGGCGGTGTAGCCCTGCACCGTCACCTTGCGAGGGGCCGGCGCGGCGGTCGGCTCGTCGCCGGGCGAGGTCGGCAGCGTGCTGGGCTGCCCGCTCGGCGCGGAGGTCGCCGGCGAGGCCAGGTACTTCGGGTCGACCGCCGGATGCGTCACCGTGAAGGCGTCCTCGGCGCCCGGCGCCCGCACCTCGTACAGCCAGGACGGCACCAGCGCCGGCTGCCCGCCCACGGTGTGCGAGGCCAGCCCGAACACCGCCTTCTCAACAGTGATCGTCTGCTGCGGCGCGCCGCTCTCCGAACCGCACGGCGCCTCCATCCGGTCCTTCAGCGGTACGGGACTGGCGCACCCGCCGATGCCCATCCGGTGGTCGGCCGCCGGCGCCTTGTTCATCAGCCCCAGCGTCTTCTCGGCGCTCAGCACGGGATACGTGTCCCCCTTCGCCGGCGCCTTCAACTGACCGCTGCCGCCCACGACTTCGCCCTCGGCGCCGATCGTCAGTCCGGTCGTCCAGCCGTACGTCGGCATGCCGTCGACCACCGGATTCGCGTTCACCACGCGCTGGGCGCCGATGACCTGGCTGGTGTCGATCTTGGCGTCGTCCTGTCCGACGGCCTTGAGGATCGGCGCGGCCGCCTGCTCGGCGGCCTCGGGGCTCACCGGATCGTCCGCCGGATTGGCGGGGTCCTTGGAACAGACGGTGGTGCTCTCGCAGGCGTCCGTCCCGGGCGCGTACCGGTGGAACGTCCACGTACCCGGCGCCGCCTTGTTCACCTGCAGACTCGGCCCCGCCGCGTCCTGCGCGCCCACCGTCCAGGCCTGCCCCTGGGCGACCGGCGTCCCGTCCACGCCCAGTGCGGCAGCCAGCTCGGCCACCTGACCCTCGGTGACCTCACCGCTCACCCGGTACACCGGTGCGGATTCAGGGCCGTCCGGCATCTCGCCCTCGGCCTTGTACGTCACCCCGTTCGGGTCGGGCTCGCCCGGCGCGATCCCCGCGCTGCCCTCGGAGTACCCGTCGAGCGCGAGCGGCGGGGGAGTACCGTCGCCGCCGGGCGCCCCGGACGACGTACGCCCTTCCGAGCCACCGGACGCGGTGGCGGCGAAGTACGCCCCACCACCACCGACGAGCAGCACGGCCGCGGCGACGGAGGCGATGGCGACGGGAGAACGACGCCGAGGGGGCCGTGGCGCGGAGCCTTCTTCAGGGGCGACCACGTGGAGGTCGGAGGTGTCGGCGGGGGGTGCTTCGGCACTGGGGGCGGGGGCGGGGGCGTCGGTGTCGAGGGCGGGGTCGGGTGCTTCCTCGGCCTCGGCTGTGGCGTCGGGCGCTTCTGCGCCGGGCGCTGCCGCGTCAGGTGCCTCGCCCCCGGAGCTGTCGCTCTCCGCCGAAGTGCCTTCGTCCGCCTCCCGGGCGCCCTGCTCCTCCGAGGCATCCTTCCCGGCGGTGTCAGTGGCGTCCCGAGTCGGCCCCGCGTCTTCGGCGGCACCGACGGGGCCCTTCTCCGCCCGTGCCTCCTCGGCGTCCTTGCCGGAGGCGCCCGCGTCGTCGTTGTCGGGTCGCTCGGTGTTCACTGCATCGCTCCTTCGCCTGCACAGCTGTCCCTGTTGACCCGGCCCTGCCAATTCGGCGCGGGCGAGGGGTCGTATTCCGCATCCCCTCTACGGGGGACAGCGATGGGACGCAGCGGGGGAGCGCGCGGTTCCCCTGACGGCGCTGAATCAGTCTCCGTAGTCCGACATGGCGTCCAGGAGCCGCGCGGACTTCTTCGGCACGCTCACCCCGTGAATGAGGGAGGGGGAGACGGGAAGGGCGGCGCTCCGGTCCGGAACCGTCCAGTGGGGAGCCATCCGGGCACAGTCGCCGCGCAGCGACGCCAGATCGCCTTCCAGATCGACCGGGACCGGAGCATGGACGTCGAGTTTCGTCATAACGGCACCGTATGCACGTCCGAGTCGGCAAGAAAGATCTACTATCGGGTAGTTTTGGTCGCTTCAACGTCACCACGCCGACCCGGTAGCGTTAACTGTCAATCCGCCTCCGCATCCGTTGGAGATACCTAGCCGTGCGCATCGCAGTCACCGGCTCCATCGCCACCGACCACCTCATGACCTTCCCCGGCCGCTTCGCCGACCAGCTCGTCGCGGACCAACTGCACACGGTCTCGCTCTCCTTCCTGGTCGACAACCTCGACGTACGCCGGGGCGGGGTCGGCGCGAACATCGCCTTCGGCATGGGCCAGCTCGGCACCAAGCCGATCCTGGTCGGGGCCGCCGGCTTCGACTTCGACGACTACCGCGCCTGGCTCGGCCGGCACGGCGTCGACACCGACTCGGTCCGAATCTCCGAGACGCTGCACACCGCCCGCTTCGTGTGCACCACCGACGCCGACCACAACCAGATCGGCTCCTTCTACACCGGCGCGATGAGCGAGGCCCGCCTCATCGAGCTCAAGACCGTCGCGGACCGCGTCGGCGGCCTCGACCTGGTCCTGATCGGCGCCGACGACCCGGAGGCGATGCTCCGCCACACCGAGGAGTGCCGCTCCCGGTCCATTCCGTTCGCCGCCGACTTCTCCCAGCAGATCGCCCGCATGAGCGGCGACGAGATCCGGATCCTGCTGGACGGGGCGACGTACCTCTTCTCGAACGAGTACGAGAAGGGCCTCATCGAGTCCAAGACCGGCTGGACCGACGCCGAGATCCTCGCCAAGGTCGGCACCCGCGTCACCACGCTCGGCTCGCGCGGCGTCCGCATCGAGCGCGTCGGCGAGGACCCGATCGAGGTCGGCTGCCCGGAGGAGGAGCGCAAGGCCGACCCCACGGGTGTCGGCGACGCGTTCCGTGCCGGGTTCCTCTCCGGTCTTGCCTGGGGTGTCTCGCCGGAGCGTGCGGCGCAGGTTGGCTGCATGCTCGCGACGCTGGTCATCGAGACGGTGGGTACCCAGGAGTACCAGTTGCGCCGGGCGCACTTCATGGATCGGTTCACGAAGGCGTACGGGCATGACGCGGCCGAGGAAGTCAGGGCTCACCTGGGCTGACGTTCGACTACGCGTCTGCCTCGGCGGGTCCGTTGTCGACTGCGGATCCGTCGGGGCTGGTCGCGCAGTTCCCCGCGCCCCTTGAGGGCGTTCAGCTCACCCGGCGGATCAAGTACGCCGTTCCTTGCTCCGCCGGTTCTTCTCCTACGTACTCCTGCTCCCGCATCTCGCACCACGCCGGAATGTCCAGCCGTGCTGCCTCGTCGTCGGACAGCACTCGGACAGTGCCGCCGACGGGTACGTCGCCGATGACCTTCGCCAGTTCGATCACGGGGATCGGGCACCGCTTGCCGAGGGCGTTCACGACCAGGACGTTCTCCCGCACGGTCGTCGTCGTGGGTGCCGGTGCCCCCAGCTTCTCCCGCACCCCCGCCACGGCCCCGGGCAGCACCTCCAGGAACCGGTCGACGTCCTCCGCCGCGGTCCCGGACGGCAGCGAAACCCGCACGTTTCCCTCACTCAGCACCCCCATCGCCCTCAGCACATGGCTGGGCGTCAGCGTGCTGCTCGTGCAGGACGACCCGGACGACACGGAGAAACCGGCACGATCCAGCTCGTGCAGCAATGTCTCCCCGTCGACATAGAGACAGGAGAAGGTGACGATCCCGGGCAGCCGCCGCACTGGATCCCCCACCACCTCCACATCGGGCACCGACTCCGCCACCCGAGCCCGGATCCGCTCCGTCAACTCCCGCAGCCGTACCGCCTCTTGCGCCGCCTCCGCCCGCACCGCCCGCAACGAGGCCGCCGCCGCCACGATCGCCGGCAGATTCTCGAACCCGGCCGCCCGCCCCGACTCCCGCTCGTCCACGGGCCCTTGAACGGCGAACCGCACCCCCTTGCGCACGACGAGCAGCCCGACCCCCGAAGGCCCACCCCACTTGTGCGCACTGGCTGCCAACAACGACCACTCACCCTCGACGGGCCCCCACCCCAGCGACTGCGCCGCATCCACCAGCAACGGCACCCCCGCCTCCCGGCACAACTCCGCCACAGCGGCAACCGGCTGCTCCGTACCCACCTCATGGTTGGCCGACTGCAGACAGGCCAGCGCGGTATCGGGCCGAAGAGCGGCGCCGTACACCTGAGGCGCCACCGCCCCCGTCCGGTCCACGGCAACCTGCGTCACCGTCCCGCCGTCCGCCTCATGCGCGTCGGCCGAATGCAGCACCGAGGAATGTTCGACCGCTGACACGATCAGGTGACGCCCCACCCGCCGCCGCCCCGCCAACGCCCCCGAGATTCCCGAGTGCACAGCCCGCGTACCCGACGACGTGAACACCAGCTCATCGGCCCGACACCCCACAGCCTCAGCAGCAGCCTCCCGAGCAGCATCCAACAACAACCGAGCCCGCCGCCCCTCGCGGTAGAGCCGCGACGGATCGGCCCACCCCTCATCAAGAGAGGCCTGCAAGGCCTGCCGAGCAACAGGATGAAGCGGAGCGGCCGAAGCGGCATCAAAGTAGGACACACAGCAACGCTAAACGCCCAGTCACCACAACGCCGTAAAGGGGCGCGGGGAACTGCGCGACCAGCCACAACAGACCCGCACCCGCCAAACCAGCGAACCGCCCGAGTAAGTAGGCCCCCCTCCCCGCGAACCGTCGGAGACAGTCGGCTAGGGTTTGGTCCGCATAAACATCCAAACCCCTGCCCGACGCAGGGCGGCGACCGACCAGCGAGAAGGCCGCAGCCAATACGCGCGGGCGAGACTCTCGGGAAGGCGCTACGTGAGTCCCTACGGCTCCGACCTCCCCCACGCCCTGGGGGGCGCGGGCGGTACCCCCACGCCGCGGCGCCCGATGCGGCGGAAGCTGCTGCAGGCACTGACCGCGGGCTTGGTCCTGGCGACTGCAACCGGTTGCACATACGAGGACTTCCCCCGCCTTGGTATGCCCACCCCCACCACCGAAGAGGCTCCGCGGATCCTCTCCCTGTGGCAGGGATCGTGGGCCGCCGCGCTCGCCACCGGCGTGCTGGTCTGGGGCCTGATCCTGTGGAGCACCATCTTCCACCGGCGCAGCCGCACCAAGGTCGAGGTTCCTCCGCAGACTCGGTACAACATGCCGATCGAGGCGCTGTACACGGTGGTCCCGCTCATCATCGTCTCGGTCCTCTTCTACTTCACGGCCCGCGACGAGTCCGAGCTCCTCAGCCTCAAGAAGAAGCCGGACGTCACCGTCAACGTCGTCGGCTTCCAGTGGAGCTGGGGGTTCAACTACGTCGAGAACGTCGACGGTTCCACCGGAGACGCGAAGACCGACAAGAACCTGGCCGCGATCCCGGACCGGTTCAAGGAGGACTTCCCGGCGAACGCCGGCGGTGTCTACGACGTCGGCACGCCCGGCACGCGGAACCCGCAGACCGGCAACCCGGGCCCCACCCTGTGGCTGCCCAAGGGCAAGACGGTCCGCTTCGTCCTCACCTCGCGTGACGTCATCCACTCCTTCTGGGTGGTGCCGTTCCTGATGAAGCAGGACGTCATCCCGGGCCACACCAACTCCTTCCAGGTGACCCCCAACAGGGAGGGCACCTTCCTGGGCAAGTGCGCCGAGCTGTGCGGCGTCGACCACTCCCGGATGCTGTTCAACGTGAAGGTCGTCTCCCCGGAGCGCTACGAGCAGCACCTCAAGGACCTCGCGAAGAAGGGGCAGACCGGTTACGTTCCCGCCGGCATCGCGCAGACGAGCCACGAGAAGAACCGGGAGACGAACAACCTGTGAGCATCCTCAACGAACCCCAGGGTGCCGCCGCAGCGGAGTCCCACTACACGGACGAGCTGCCGGTCAGGCGCAAGCAGCCCGGCAACGTCGTGATCAAGTGGCTCACCACCACTGACCATAAGACGATCGGAACGCTCTACCTCGTCACGTCGTTCGCGTTCTTCTGCATCGGTGGCGTGATGGCGCTCTTCATGCGCGCCGAGCTGGCCCGTCCGGGCCTGCAGATCATGTCGAACGAGCAGTTCAACCAGGCGTTCACGATGCACGGCACGATCATGCTGCTGATGTTCGCGACGCCGCTGTTCGCCGGCTTCACGAACTGGATCATGCCGCTGCAGATCGGCGCGCCCGACGTGGCGTTCCCGCGGCTGAACATGTTCGCCTACTGGCTGTACCTGTTCGGCTCGCTGATCGCGGTGGGCGGTTTCCTCACCCCGCAGGGCGCGGCCGACTTCGGCTGGTTCGCCTACTCCCCGCTGTCGGACGCGGTCCGCTCGCCGGGCATCGGTGCCGACCTGTGGATCATGGGCCTGGCCTTCTCCGGCTTCGGCACCATCCTCGGTGCGGTCAACTTCATCACCACCATCATCTGCATGCGCGCCCCGGGCATGACCATGTTCCGCATGCCGATCTTCGTGTGGAACGTGCTGCTGACCGCGGTGCTGGTCCTGCTCGCCTTCCCCGTTCTCGCCGCCGCGCTGTTCGCGCTGGAGGCGGATCGGAAATTCGGGGCACATATCTTCGACTCCGCCAATGGCGGGGCCTTGCTATGGCAACACCTCTTCTGGTTCTTCGGCCATCCAGAGGTGTACATCATCGCGTTGCCCTTCTTCGGAATCATTTCCGAAGTCATCCCGGTCTTCTCCCGCAAGCCGATGTTCGGCTACATGGGTCTGATCGGCGCGACCATCGCGATCGCGGGTCTGTCCGTGACGGTGTGGGCCCACCACATGTATGTCACAGGCGGTGTACTGCTTCCGTTCTTCTCCTTCATGACGTTCCTCATCGCCGTACCGACAGGCGTGAAGTTCTTCAACTGGATCGGAACGATGTGGAAGGGCTCCTTGTCCTTCGAGACACCGATGCTCTGGGCGGTCGGGTTCCTGATCACCTTCACCTTCGGTGGTCTGACCGGTGTCATCCTGGCCTCGCCGCCGATGGACTTCCACGTCTCGGACTCGTACTTCGTGGTGGCGCACTTCCACTACGTCGTCTTCGGCACCGTCGTCTTCGCGATGTTCGCCGGCTTCCACTTCTGGTGGCCGAAGTTCACCGGCAAGATGCTCGACGAGCGCCTCGGCAAGATCACCTTCTGGACGCTGTTCGTCGGCTTCCACGGCACCTTCCTGGTCCAGCACTGGCTGGGCGCGGAGGGCATGCCGCGTCGGTACGCGGACTATCTCGCGGCCGACGGCTTCACGGCCCTGAACACGATCTCGACGATCAGCTCGTTCGTGCTCGGCCTGTCGATCCTGCCGTTCTTCTACAACGTGTGGAAGACCGCCAAGTACGGCAAGCCCGTCGAGGTCGACGACCCGTGGGGCTACGGCCGTTCGCTGGAGTGGGCGACATCCTGCCCGCCGCCGCGGCACAACTTCCTCACCCTGCCGCGGATCCGCAGCGAATCCCCGGCCTTCGACCTGCATCACCCCGAGATCGCCGCTCTCGACCAGCTCGAGAACGCGCCTCACGGTGAGAAGGCTCTCGCGGGCGGCAAGGAGGCCGGCAAGTGAAGATCCAGGGCAAGATGTTCATGTGGCTGAGCGTCTTCATGCTCGCCATGGCGATCGTCTATGGCGTGTGGTCGAAGGAGCCGGCCGGTACCACGGCCCTCTTCCTGGCCTTCGGCCTGAGCATCATGATCGGCTTCTACCTGGGCTTCACCGCCAAGCGGGTCGACGTGGGCGCCCAGGACAACAAGGAGGCGGACGTCGCGGACGACGCCGGCGAGGTCGGGTTCTTCAGCCCGCACAGCTGGCAGCCGCTCTCCCTCGCGGTCGGCGGCGCGCTCGCCTTCCTGTCGATCGCGATCGGCTGGTGGCTGATGTACTTCTCGGCGCCGCTGATCCTGGTGGGCCTGTGGGGCTGGGTCTTCGAGTACTACCGCGGTGAGAACCGCACCCAGTAACACACACCGAGCGCTCCGGGGCCCGGACACTCCGTCAAGGAGGGTCCGGGCTCCTCCGTTTGCCGCAATCGCGTTCCCCCGTACGGGTCACCCAGCGCGCCACCGTTGACGAGGCTTCCTAGCGTGAAGCCATGAACGACTCACCCCGCACCACCCGCACCGCGGTCGGCTGCACGCTGCTGGTGATGGCCCTCGGCGCGGGCGTCACCGGCTGCGGCAGCGACGGCAACCCACTGTCCGCCGCACCGTACGACGCGGCGGACCAGATCGCCTTCAACGGCTCCTCCGAGGGCGGGAAGAAGGCCGACCCGGACAAGCCCCTGGAGGTCGTCGCCGAGGGCTCCGAAGGGCGTATCACGGATGTCACGGCCCGGGACGGCAGAGGCAGGTTCGTGGCCGGCGAGCTCTCCGCCGACGGCTCCCGCTGGCACAGCACCTCACCGCTGGCCGCCAACGCCCACTACACCGTCCGCGTGAGCACGGAGGACGAGGACGGGGCGCCCGGCCGCAAGGTCCTCAGCTTCGACACCGGCAAGCCACTCACCAAGAAGCGCCTGAAGGTGGAGTTCGGGCCGCGGGCGGGCACGTACGGCGTCGGCCAGCCCATCACGGCCGAACTCGACCAGCCCATCAAGCTCAAGGCCCAGCGCGCCATCATCGAACGGGCGCTCAAGGTCGAGTCCAGGCCCGCTGCGGAGGGCGCTTGGCACTGGGTGGACGACCAGAAACTCCACTACCGGCCCAAGGAGTACTGGCCCACCCACGCCACCATCCGGGTCCGCAGCACCCTGGAGGGCATAAAGATCAGCGACCGGCTCTGGGGCGGCGCGACGAAGCCGCTGAAACTCACCACCGGCGACAAGGTCGTCGCCGTCACGGACGCCTCGGCCCACTCCATGACGGTCTACAAGAACGGCGAGGCGATCAACCAGATCCCCGTCACCACCGGCAAGCCCGGCTTCGAGACCCGCAACGGCGTCAAGGTCGTAATCGGCAAGGAGTACTTCGTACGCATGCGCGGCACCAGCATCGGTATCGCCGAGGGCTCCTCGGAGTCGTACGACCTGCCCGTCTACTGGGCCACCCGCGTCACCTGGAGCGGCGAGTACGTGCACGCCGCCCCCTGGTCCGTCGGCTCCCAGGGCTATGCCAACGTCAGCCACGGCTGCACCGGCATGAGCACCGGCAACGCCGCCTGGTTCTACGAGAACGTCCGCGAGGGCGACCTCGTCGAGGTCGTCAACTCCTACGGCCACACCATGGAACCCTTCGGCAACGGCTTCGGCGACTGGAACCTCCAGTGGAAGCACTGGCGCAAGGGCAGCGCCCTCATCAAGGGCAACCCGGAGGGCCCGACCCCGGAAGACGCGGCAAGGCTCAGGCCGACGGCGGTGTGAGGCGCCCTGTCATGCGCTCAGCGCCTTGTTGTCCCGCAGCAGAGAAGCCAGCGCCGCGGCGAACTCCACCGGGTCCACCGGCAACGTCACCGCCGCCTCCGCCCGGCTCCACGTAGCCAGCCACGCATCCTGCGGCCGCCCCATCAGCACCAGCACGGGCGGGCAGTTGAACACCTCGTCCTTGATCTGACGGCAGAGCCCCATGCCCCCCATCGGCACGGCCTCACCGTCCAGCACACAGACGTCGATGCCCCCCTTGTCCAACTCGGCGATCACCGCCGCAGGCGTGGCGCACTCCAGGAACTCGACCAGGGGCACATCGGGAGCCGGCCGCCGGCCGGAGGCCAACCGCACCTGCTCGCGGGTGTTGGAGTCGTCGCTGTAGACCAGCACCGTGGCGGTCGGCTGCATGGTTCCTCCGTGACATCAGCGTCGTAAGGATCAGGCCCGTTGGGCCGGATGCTACTCCCTTCAACACCACGTCAACACCGGTACGGGCGGGAGAGACACTCCGAACGGCACCCCCGGAGTGAGGGCGGGATAAGCGACCGACATAATGTCGGTCGTGGCGACAGCAACGACAGTAGACAAGGGTCACGCGCACCCGTCGGTCAATCGACCGAACCTCACCAGCGTCGGAACCATCATCTGGCTGAGTTCCGAGCTGATGTTCTTCGCGGCCCTCTTCGCGATGTACTTCACCCTGCGATCGGTGACCGGGCCGACTCACTGGAAGGAGATGGCGTCCAGCCTGAACTTCCCGTTCTCGGCGGCCAACACCACGATCCTGGTGCTCTCCTCCCTCACCTGTCAGCTCGGCGTGTTCGCCGCCGAGCGCGGTGATGTGAAGAAGCTCCGGATGTGGTTCATCGTCACCTTCGTCATGGGCGCGGTGTTCATCGGCGGTCAGGTCTTCGAGTACACGGAGCTGGTCAAGCACGAGGGCCTCTCGCTCTCGTCCGACCCGTACGGCTCGGTGTTCTACCTGACCACCGGCTTCCACGGCCTGCACGTGACGGGTGGCCTCATCGCCTTCCTGTTCGTCCTCGGCCGCACCTACGCGGCCAGACGGTTCACTCACGAGCAGGCGACCGCCGCCATCGTCGTGTCCTACTACTGGCACTTCGTCGATGTCGTCTGGATCGGCCTCTTCGCCACGATCTACATGATCAAGTAGCCGGGGCCGCGGTCCCGCACCGTTTTCCAGAAGCATCGACGCAGAAGATCCTGACACCGGGGTAATCCGTGAAAAAGCTCTCCGCACGACGACGCCATCCGCTGGCCGCGGTCGTCGTTCTACTCCTCGCGCTGGCATGCACCGGGGGGCTGTACGCCGTGTTCGCACCCGCGGACAAGGCACAGGCCGATGAAACAGCCCAGTCCCTCGCCATCGACGAGGGCAAGAAGCTCTACGCCGTCGGCTGCGCCAGCTGCCACGGCACCGGCGGTCAGGGCACCACCGACGGTCCGAGCCTGGTGGGCGTGGGCGCCGCGGCCGTCGACTTCCAGGTGGGCACCGGCCGTATGCCGGCCCAGCAGCCGGGCGCGCAGGTCCCCGAGAAGAAGAACATCTACTCGCAGGCCGAGATCGACCAGCTCGCGGCGTACATCTCCTCGCTGGGTGCCGGCCCGTCCGTCCCCACCGAGCGGCAGTACAACCCCGAGGACGCCGACATCGCCAAGGGCGGTGAGCTGTTCCGCACCAACTGCGCGCAGTGCCACAACTTCACCGGCAAGGGCGGCGCGCTCACGCACGGCAAATTCGCACCCGACCTCGAGGGCGTCTCCCCGAAGCACATCTACGAGGCCATGCAGACCGGCCCGCAGAACATGCCTTCGTTCCCCGACACCATCCTGTCGGAGCAGAACAAGAAGGACATCATCGCGTACCTCGACGCGGTCAACAGCGACGACACCGAGAGCCCCGGCGGCCTCGAGCTGGGCGGACTGGGTCCGGTCAGCGAGGGTCTGTTCTCGTGGGTCTTCGGACTCGGCGCACTGATCGCGGTCGCCGTCTGGGTCGCCGCTCGGACCGCAAAGGCCAAGAAGTCATGAGTAGCCAAGACATTCCAGAAGAGAACCTGCCCGCTGAGCAGGACACGCACGGCGCCGTAGGCGTCGCGGACGACAAGGACCCCTTCGCGGATCCGGGCCTACCGCCCCACGAGCACCGGGTGCAGGACATCGACGAGCGGGCCGCCAAGCGGTCCGAGCGCACGGTGGCCATGCTGTTCACGGTGTCGATGCTGGCGACCGTCGGATTCATCGCCGCGTATGTGGCGATCCCCGTCGACAAGTCGGTCTACATCTTCCCGCTGGGCCACATCAGCGGGCTGAACTTCGCGCTGGGCATGACGCTCGGCATCGCCCTGTTCGCCATCGGCGCCGGCGCGGTCCACTGGGCCCGCACGCTGATGTCGGACGAGGAGATGGTCGACGAGCGCCACCCGATCGAGGCGGAGCCCGAGCTCAAGGCCAAGGTCATGGCCGACTTCAAGCAGGGCGCCAAGGAGTCCGCGCTGGGCCGCCGCAAGCTGATCCGCAACACGATGTTCGGCGCGCTGGCCCTCGTCCCGCTCTCCGGCATCGTCCTGCTGCGCGACCTCGGCCCGCTGCCCGAGACCAAGCTCCGCCACACCAGCTGGCGCCGGGGCAAGCTGCTCGTCAACATGAACACCAATGAGCCGCTGCGTCCCTCCGACGTCGCGGTCGGCTCGCTCACCTTCGCCAAGCCCGAGGGCCTGGAGGAGCACGACCACGACTTCCAGGTCAACATCGCCAAGGACGCCCTGATGATCGTCCGGATCCAGCCGGGCGACATCAAGGACAAGCGCGAGCTGGAGTGGTCCCACGAGGGCATCGTGGCGTACTCGAAGATCTGCACCCACGTCGGTTGCCCGATCTCCCTGTACGAGCAGCAGACGCACCACGTGCTCTGCCCTTGCCACCAGTCCACCTTCGACCTCTCCGACGGTGCCCGAGTGATCTTCGGTCCCGCCGGTCACGCCCTGCCGCAGTTGCAGATCGGCGTGAACGACGAGGGCTACCTCGAGGCGCTCGGCGACTTCGAAGAGCCCGTCGGTCCGGCATTCTGGGAGCGCGGATGAGTACTGCAGCCAACAAAGAGTCCCGCGACCGCGGGAAGGCACCGGGCGGCGAGCGCGTAGCCGACTGGGCCGACGGCCGGCTGGGGATCTACTCCCTCGCCAAGACCAACATGCGCAAGATCTTTCCCGACCACTGGTCGTTCATGCTGGGTGAGATCTGCCTGTACAGCTTCATCATCATCATCCTCACGGGTGTGTATCTGACGCTGTTCTTCCACCCGTCGATGAACGAGGTGGAGTACCACGGCAGTTACGTCCCGATGCAGGGCCAGCTGATGAGTGAGGCGTTCGCCTCGACCCTGCACATCTCCTTCGATGTGCGCGGTGGTCTGCTCATCCGGCAGATCCACCACTGGGCGGCGCTGATCTTCCTGGCCGGCATGTTCGTGCACATGATGCGCGTGTTCTTCACGGGCGCGTTCCGCAAGCCGCGTGAGATCAACTGGCTGTTCGGCTTCCTGCTGTTCGTCCTGGGCATGTTCACCGGCTTCACCGGCTACTCGCTCCCGGACGACCTGCTCTCCGGCACCGGTGTCCGCTTCATGGAGGGCGCGATCCTGTCCGTGCCGATCGTCGGCACGTATCTGTCGTTCTTCCTCTTCGGCGGGGAGTTCCCGGGCGGCGACTTCGTGGCCCGCTTCTACTCGATCCACATCCTGCTGCTGCCGGGCATCATGCTCGGCCTGGTGGTCGGCCATCTGATCCTGGTCTTCTACCACAAGCACACGCAGTTCGCGGGCCCCGGCCGCACCAACAAGAACGTCGTCGGCATGCCGCTGCTGCCGGTCTACATGGCCAAGGCCGGAGGCTTCTTCTTCCTGGTCTTCGGTGTCATCGCGGTCGTCTCGGCGGTCGCCACGATCAACCCGATCTGGGCCCTGGGCCCCTACCGACCGGATCAGGTCTCCACCGGCGCCCAGCCCGACTGGTACATGGGCTTCTCCGAGGGTCTGATCCGTGTGATGCCGGGCTGGGAGATCAACTTCTGGGGGCACACGCTCGTCCTGGGCGTGTTCATCCCGCTGATCATCTTCCCGCTGGTGCTGGTCGCCATCGCGGTCTACCCGTTCATCGAGTCCTGGGTCACCGGCGACAAGCGCGAGCACCACATCCTGGACCGCCCGCGCAACGCGCCGACCCGTACGGCCTTCGGCGTCGCGTGGATCACCTGGTACATGGTGCTGCTGATCGGTGGTGGAAACGACCTCTGGGCCACCCACTTCCATCTGTCGATCAACGCCATCACCTGGTTCGTCCGGATCGGCTTCTTCGTCGCCCCGGTGCTCGCGTTCGTGATCACCAAGCGGATCTGCCTCGGCCTCCAGCGCCGGGACAGGGAGAAGGTGCTGCACGGCCGCGAGTCGGGCATCATCAAGCGCCTGCCGCACGGTGAGTTCATCGAGGTGCACGAGCCGCTCAGCCAGGACGCGCTGTACACCCTCACCGCGCACGAGCAGTACGAGCCGGCCGAGATCGGCCCGACGGTCGACGACAACGGGGTCCAGCGCAAGGTGAAGGGCTCCGAGAAGCTGCGCGCGAAGCTCAGCAAGGCGTACTACGGCGAGGAAGCGCAGATTCCCAAGCCGTCGGTCGAGGAGTACAAGGAGATCACCAGCGGTCACGGCCACCACTGACGCTCCGCTGGTGCCGGGCTGTGTCGGTCGGTTTGTCGGCCGCGGCGGCGTGGGGGCTGGTCGCGCAGTTCCCCGCGCCCCTTCGGGGCGCTGAAGGGCCCCCGTCCGGTGTTCGGACGGGGGCCCTTCGTCGTGCCCTGGGCTGGATAGGGTGGGTGCACACTCTTCTACGATTCTCAGGAGCGGCCTTATGAGCGCTGTGACCCCCGCTGGAGGCGACACCGCGGCGGGCCGTTCCTGGCCCGAGGTGTTGAACGGGCTGCTGGAGGGGCGTGACCAGAGCGCCGATGACACGGCGTGGGCGATGGACCGGATCATGCGCGGGGAGGCGACCGACGCGCAGATCGCCGGGTTCGCGGTGGCGCTGCGGGCCAAGGGCGAGACCGTGGAGGAGATCGCCGGGCTCGTCCGGACGATGTACGAGCACGCGAACGTGATCGAGGTGCCGGGGCACACGGTCGACATCGTCGGCACGGGCGGTGACGGCGCCAAGACGGTGAACATCTCCACCATGTCCTCGATCGTCGTCGCCGGCACCGGCGCGAAGGTCGTCAAGCACGGCAACCGGGCCGCGTCGTCGGCGTCCGGGGCCTCGGACGTCCTGGAGAAGCTGGGCGTCAATCTGCAGCTGACGCCGCAGCGGGTCGCCGAGGTCGCCGAGGAGGCCGGGATCACCTTCTGCTTCGCGGTGAAGTTCCACCCGGCGCTGCGTCATGTGGCGGCGGCGCGCGGCCAGTTGGGGATCCGGACGACGTTCAACTTCCTGGGCCCGCTGACCAACCCGGCCAAGGTGAGGGCGCAGGCCGTCGGCGTCGCGGACCTCCGCATGGCGCCGATCGTGGCCGGAGTCTTCGCCGAGCGCGGCAACTCGTCCCTGGTGTTCCGCGGCGACGACGGCCTGGACGAACTGACCACCACGGCCACCTCCCGGGTCTGGATCGTCCGCGACGGCAAGGTCACCGAGGAGTCCTTCGACCCGCGGGACGTCGGCCTCGAACTGGTGCCGGTGCAGGCCCTCCGCGGCGCCGACGCGTCCTTCAACGCCGAGGTCGCCCGGCGCCTGCTGGACGGCGAGACGGGCCCGGTGCGGGACGCCGTACTGCTGAACTCGGCGGCGGCGCTGGTGGCGCTGGATCCGACCGGGGCTCCGCTCGCCGAGCAGATCCGCACCGGGATGGCGAGGGCGGCGGAGTCGATCGACTCCGGGGCGGCGAAGCTGACGCTGGAGCGCTGGGTGGCCGCGAGCAACAAGTAGCGCGCAGCGTAAGGAGACGTCCCGCGATCCGGACACGGGTTGCGGGACGTCGATCATTTGACGTACTTTCCTGCCCAGGTCATGAGTGACAGTCATGAGGCCCCGGCCGACTGTCCGGCAACCCTCCGTCCGTGGCGGGGTGCCCCGGGTGAAGACCAGGCCGTGAGCAGCAAGGCTCACGGCAAGCGCGGACCCCTCGCGATACACCAGGGGTCCTGGGTCGATCGAGGGAGTCTTCCGTGAGCAAGCGAATGCGATAGGGCCGCCGAGCCCCGCCTCCGCACACCCTTCTTCTCTTCTCGCCCACCCCTCACGGGAGTTCCGTCATGTCTGTCGCCACCGCTGCCCTCGACCGATCCGTTTGTGCCCCGCTGCCCGTTCTCGGCCGGGATGTCACCGTCCCGCTCGTCACCGGCGGCGAGGTCACCTACGCCGCGCTCGACTACGCGGCCAGCGCCCCCGCCCTCCAGCGCGTCTGGGACGACGTGGCGGCGTACGCGCCGTACTACGGCAGCGTGCACCGCGGCGCCGGCTACCTCTCCCAGCTGTCCACCGACCTCTTCGAGAACGCCCGCGCCACGGTGGCCGAGTTCCTCGACTGCCGCGCCGACGACCAGCTGGTCTTCACCCGCTCCACCACCGACTCGCTCAACCTGCTCGCCGCCGCGCTCCCCGCCGGCTGCCAGGTCTTCGTCTTCGAGACCGAGCACCACGCCTCCCTGCTGCCCTGGCAGGACGCCCACGTCAGCTACCTCAACGCACCCCGCACCCCACGCCAGGCCGTCGAGACCCTGGAGCGCGCCCTCGCCGACCGGGACCCGCGCGACCCGGCCCTGGTCTGTGTCACCGGCGCCTCGAACGTCACCGGCGAGCTGTGGCCCGTACGAGAGCTGGCCGCGGTGGCGCACGCGCACGGCGCACGGATCGTCCTGGACGCCGCCCAGCTGGCCCCGCACCACCCGGTCTCCGTCCAGGACCTCGACGTCGACTGGGTCGCGTTCTCCGGGCACAAGCTGTACGCCCCCTTCGGCTCCGGCGTCCTGGCCGGCCGCGCGGACTGGCTGCGTGCGGCCGAGCCGTATCTCGCGGGCGGCGGCGCCAGCCGGAAGGTCACCCGGCGCACGGACGGGGGAGTGGACGTGGAGTGGCACGACACGGCCGCCCGGCACGAGGCGGGCTCCCCGAACGTCATCGGCGCCTACTCCATCGCCTCCGCCTGCAAGGCCCTGACGGAGGCGGGCCTCGACACCCTGGTGGCCCGTGAGCAGCACCTGATCGCGCGGGTCAGGGAAGGCCTCGCCGAGGTCCCGGCAGTGCGCGTCCTCTCCCTCTTCGGCGATGACGCCCCCCGCGTCGGCGTCATCTCCTTCGTCGTCGACGGCTGGAACAGCTCGCACTTCGCCGCCGCCCTCTCCGCCGAGTACGGCATCGGCGTCCGCGACGGCCTGTTCTGCGCCCACCCGCTGGTCCGCACCCTGCTCGGCAGCGACCCGCAGACCCAGGGCGAGTGCGGCGCCCCCGAGGCCGCGCCCGGCGAGAAGTCCCTCAACGCCATCCGCGTGAGCTTCGGCGCGGGCACGCCGGACGAGCATGTCGAGCGTTTCGTGACGGCCGTCAAGGAGCTCGTTCGGGACGGTGCCCAGTGGAACTACCGTACGGAGGACGGGCGTTGCGTTCCCGACACCTCCGCGTGAACGGGTAGCCGGGCGCCCAGCAGGATCATCCTCAGCGCGCGTTCCGTGGCGTCCGTGAGGAGTTCGCTCGCCCGGAACAGCGCCTCGGCCAGGGCCATCGGCGCCGGCAGGATCCCGCTGCACGCGTCCACGCCCGGCACGTCGTGCGCGCCCTCCCCGAGGGTGCCCGCCAGCGCGAGCACCGGGCGTCCGTGCAGCTTGGCCCGCCGTGCCACCTCGGCGGGGACCTTCCCGCGCGGCGTCTGGTGGTCCAGGGCGCCCTCGGCGGTGACCACCAGGTCGGCGCGGGCCAGCCGGGCGTCCAGGTCGAGGTGGTCGAGCAGGACGTCGAAGCGGGGCAGCAGACGGGCGCCGAGTGCGGCGAGACCGGCGCCCAGGCCACCGGAGGCGCCGGTGCCGGGACCGCCGTACAGGTCGGTGCCGGTGACGGCCAGGTCGCGGGTGAGGACCTCGGCCCAGTTCTCCAGGCCGGCCGACAACTCCTCCACCTGCGCGGGCGTCGCCCCCTTCTGCGGCCCGAAGACACGGGCCACGCCCCGCTCTCCGCACAGCACGTTGTACGGGTTGCAGGCGACGAGCAGCTCGGCCTGTCGCAGACGGGGGTCGAGGCCGGCTCCGTCGATCCGGTGCAGGTGGCTCAACTCACGGCCACCGTGGGGGAGTTCGAACCCGTCCGCGTCCAGCAGCCGGGCCCCGAGCGCCTGCAGCGCGCCCGCACCCCCGTCCGACGTGCCCGAGTCGCCGCAGCCGACCAGGATCCGCCGTACGCCGGTGTCGAGCGCGGCGCGGATCAGCTCGCCGACGCCGTACGTCGTGGTGGCGCCCGGGTCGCGCAGGGCGCCGGGGACGAGGGAGAGGCCGGCCACCGCGGCCATCTCCACGACCGCCGTGTCCCCGGAGCCGAGCAGCGCGAAGTGGGTGCCGAGGGTTTCGCCCACCGGCCCCGTGGCGGGCAGCGCGACGAGCCGCCCCCCGGTCGCGGCGGCCAACGCGGCCGCGGTGCCCTCGCCGCCGTCCACCAGGGGGATGAGGTCGAGGTCGGCGTCCGGGAGGACCCGGCGGACACCGTCCCCGATGGCGTCGGCGGCGGCCTGGGCGGACAGGGACTCCTTGAAACCGCTGGGCGCTACGACGACTCGGGTCAGCATGGGATCTCCTGGCAGGTCGGGTGAAGTCGGCTTCGGTTCGGCAGCGCCCCGAAGGGGCGCGGGGAACTGCGCGGCCAGCCACGACGGCGCTGCAGCGGACCGACGGCACATCGCGGCACTTCCACAGCGGAGCGCCTAGCGGGTGAGCGGGACGCCGAGCAGCGGCCATACCGCGACGGCGAAGAGCAGGACGAGCGTCGCCGTCAGCGGTGCCAGGACGGCGGACAGACGTAGCAGGTCGCGGGGTGTGTAGGTGGGGGTGCCGGGGATCTCCGCGAAGAGCGTGACCGGCTTGGCCGAGGCCGGGAGCGTGTGGCAGAAGCCCGCGGCGGCGGTGGACGCCAGCGCGGCGGCGACCGGGTTGACCCCGGCGCCGACGGAGGCCGCCACGACCAGCGGGACCAGCACCGACGAGCGGGCCGAGCGTGACTGGAGTACCAGGTGCGCGGCCGTGCTGACCGCGATCACGACCGCCAGGAAGACGGTCGGGGTGACCCCCGCGGGCAGCCCCGAGACCAGCCACTTCGCCGCGCCCGAGTCGGCGAGCGCGACGCCCATCGCCATGGTCGCCGCCATGAACAGCAGCAGTGACCACGGCACCGTCTTCAGGGCGTCCTTCAGGCGTACGGTGCCCAGCGCGGGCGAGGCCGCCACGATCGCGCCGATCAGCGCGACGACCGCGGGCGGCACCCGGTGCAGCGGCTCACAGCACCACAGCAGCACGACTGTGCCGAGCAGCAGCGCGCACCGCGTCTCGGCCTGTGTCCAGGGACCGGTGACCGGGGTGTCCGTGTGCCGCTGGATCTCCTCGGCGGTGATGTGCACGGGGCCCCGGCGGTCCGTGCGGCGGGTGGTCGTCAGCAGGACGGCCTCCGCGGCCAGGTGGGAGGAGGCCACGGCCAGCGGCAGCCCCAGCAGCAGCCACTCGGTGAACCCGATCCGCTCGCCGGCCGCCTCCCACAGCACCGACACGGTGATCAGATGTGCGCCCGCCCCGATCAGTGTCGCCACCGCCGACAGAAGGATCACGGTCGGGAACAGCAGCGCCAGCATCACGACCAGTCGTTTCCGGTCGGCGAGCGCCTTGGCGAGGGCCAGGAAGACCGGGAGCGCGAGCGCCGCCCGGCCCGAGGTCGCCGGTACCGCGAACGCCGTGACCACCAGCGCGGCCGTCGTCAGATGCACCAGCTGCCGTACCGTGCGGGCCCCGCCCACCAGGAACGCCGCCGCCCGCCCGGCGAGCCCGGTCCGGGCCACCGCCGCCGCCAGCACGAAGGCACAGATCAGCAGCCACACCGTGGAGTCGCCGAGGGTGCCGAACAGGGTGTCGCTGCTGATCACCCCGGTGACCGTCAGAGCGAGTCCGGCGCCCAGCGCGATGTACGTGTCGTCGATCGGCGTACCGATCCAGGCGCATGTCGCCAGCGCGAACACGACGAGGGTCAGCCGTGCCTCCCCGCCGAGGCCGGGGAAGTTGCCCGGGACCGCGAGCAGTGCGCACAGGGACAGCGCCACGCACAGGGCGGTGGTGAGGCGGAGGTTCAGGGTCACGTCATCGAGAGTTCACCCGGGCCGTGAGTCTGCGATGAGCCGTGGATGAAGGGAACTTCACGCGGGCAGCCGGTACCCCATGCCACGGACCGTCTCCAGCCGCTCGGCCCCCAGCTTCCTGCGCAGCGTCCGCACATACACGTCCACGATGTTGGAGCCCGGGTCGAAGTCGTAGCCCCACACGTGCGACAGGATCTGCTCGCGGGAGAGCACCTGGCCCGGATGGCGCAGGAAGAGTTCCAGCAGGACGAACTCACGGGCAGTCAGGTCGACCGTGCGTTCCCCGGCCCGTGCCCTGCGGGTCCGCAGGTCCAGGCTCAGCGTGCCGGACCTGAGCACCGTCACCTCCGGCGCGCGGGCCGCCGTACGCAGCCTGAGGCGCACCCGGGCGAGGAGTTCCTCGAAGCGGAACGGCTTGGTCATCCAGTCGTCGGCGCCGCCCTCCAGACCGGCCACCGTGTCCCGTACCGAGTCCCGTGCGGTGAGCACGATCACCGGGACCGTCACCCGGGCCTCGCGCAGGTGCCGCAGCACGGTGAAGCCGTCCTGGCCGGGCAGGCCGATGTCCAGGACGACCAGGTCGAAGCTGCCGGTCAGGGCGTACTCGTAGCCCGCGTCGCCGTCTCCGACGACGGTGGTGGTGAAGCCGTTGGCGCGCAGGCCCTTCTGCACGAAGGAGGCGATGCGCTCCTCGTCCTCGACGATGAGAATGCGGTTCACGTGCGTGCCTCTTCCAGGGTGAGTACGAAGGTGGCGCCGCCGCCCTCGGTGTCGTGCAGGCGGATCCGGCCGCCGTGCGCCTCCGCGATCGCCCGCACGATCGACAGGCCGAGCCCCGCGCCCGAACCCCGGGCGCCGCGCCGGGCCGAGCCCCGCCGGAAGCGATCGAAGATCACCTCGACGTCCTGTGGCTGGACGCCGGGCCCGGAGTCGGCGACGTACAGCTCGATGCGCTGCCCTTCGGCGCGGGAGCCGATGCGGACGGTCTGGCCGGGTGTGGTGTGCTGCACGGCGTTCTGCGCGAGCTGCACCATGGCCTGGGTGATCCGCTGGGCATCCAACTCGCTCTCCCGGTCGGCGACTTCGGCGAGCTTCCAGTCGCGGTCGCCGAGGGTGCGGGCCTTGACGTAGACGTCGGCGGTGAGTTCGGCGAGCTGGACCGGCTCGGGGGTGACGAAGTCGGGGCGCTCCGCCTTGGCGAGCAGCAGCAGGTCCTCCACGATCCGGCTCATCCGGTCCAGTTCGTCGGTGACGAGCCGGATGGTCTCCTCGCGCTCCGCCGGATCGTCGCCCATCAGCTCCAGATGGCCCCGGACGATGGTGATCGGGGTGCGCAGCTCGTGGCCGGCGTCGTCGACGAACTCGCGCTGGGCGGCGAAGGCGCGCTCCAGCCGGTCGAGCATCGCGTTGAACGTCTCGGCGAGGGCCGCGATGTCGTCGTGGCCGTGCACCGGGATACGGCGGGTGAGGTCCTGTTCGGTGAGCTGTGCGGCGGCGGTCCGCACCAGCCGTACCGGCTTCAGGATCCGTCCGGCGACCACCCAGCCGATGCCGGTCGTCAGCAGCAGCGCCACCCCGGAGATGGCGAGCAGGATGCGGAACACCTCGTCCGCGCGCGCCTGTTCACGCTCCGGGTGGAAGGCGACGACGAACGCCGCGTCGGGTGCGCTGCCGTGCCGCGCGACGGCGACCTTGGCCCAGCGGATCGCGCCGGAGGGCCGGTCCAGGGTGCCGCTGGAGTCGGGGGAGTCGAAGATCCGGCGCCGGGCGTCGGCGTCCTTGTGCAGGGGAACGGCGACCGGGATGTCGCGTGGCTGGCGGATCTGCGCCGGATCGCCCTCCGCCCGGCCGACCAGGCCGATCAGCTCCTCGTCCAGGTCGACGTACTGCCGCTCCAGGAAGACCGTGAGCAGCCGGGCGGGGTCGGTGAAGGGGCGGCCCGTCTCCGGGGCGACGCCGCGTTCCTCGAAGTTGGTGAACTCGCCCGCCTCCTGGGTGAGCAGGCCGCTGATCCGGTGGTCGGTGTCACGCAGCAGGATCGAGCGGGTCGTGGTGGCCACCGAGGCGAGCGCGACCGCCATCACGAACAGCAGCCACAGCAGGATGCGGACTCGGGCGGTGACCCGGCGGGGCGGGCCGTCAGCCGTCGCCGGGCCCGTCGTCGCCGGGTCCGCCGTCCGATCCGTCCTGGCCTCGGTCGTCGTCATCGTCGTCCCCCGAGGGGCTGTCGGTCACCTCGGGCCGCGAGACCACCGCGTCGCTCGGGGTCGGCTCGGGGCGGGTGGGCGGGGCCGAGGGCGAGCCACTGTCCAGCTCCACCTTGGAGGGGACCTTCGGGGGCTGCGGGCTGTCGGCGAGAGCGAAACTGGTCGCGGCGATACCGAGGGGGATCACCACGACGGCGGCGAGGGCCGCCAACCGGCGGGAGAAGACCATGGGCCCGATCCTGAGTGTTTCTCCCGGCGGCCCGGATGAGTCCAGGATGAAGAACTCTTCATCCTGGAAGGCGCGGGACCCTCAGTTGTCGAGCCCGATCGCGAACGCCGCCTCCAGGTCGTGCTGGGAGTACGTCCGGAACGCCACGTGCGTGTCGGTGCCCTCCACGCCGGGGATCTTGCTGATGCGGCCCGGGATGACGTCGGCCAGGTCCTCGTGCTCCTTCACCCGGACCATGGCGATCAGGTCGTAGGTGCCGGTGACGGAGAAGACCTCGCTGACGGAGTCCAGGGCAGCGATCGACTCCGCGATCTCGGGGATCCGGTCCACGCTGGTCTTGATGAGCACGATCGCGGTGATCACGGCTGTTTCTCTCCCTCGGGGGCGGGCGTCGCTGCGGTGCGCCTCACTCTAGTCGTACGGCCGAAACGGGCCCACGCGTAACAGAGACCCAGGCCGAAGCCGGTCAGATGGGCCAGGTACGCCACGCTCGGGCCGTGGGAGGCGCGGGCCGCCGCCAGCCACTGCAGTGCCGCCCAGAAGGGCAGGACGACCCAGGCCGGGAAGCGCAGCGGGAGGAAGAAGAGAAACGGCAGGAGACTGGTCACCCGGGCTCCGGGGAACAGGTACAGGAACGCACCGAGGACCGCCGAGATCGCCCCGGACGCACCGACCAGGGACTGCTCGGAGTCGGCGTTGGCAGCCGCATAGGCCAGCAGGGCCAGATAGCCGCAGCCGACGTAGAAGAGGGTGAACTGCATGCGGCCCATCCGTTCCTCGGTCATCGCTCCGAAGACGTAGAGGAAGAGCATGTTGCCCAGCAGATGCACCCAGCTGCCGTGGACGAACAGGGCCGTGGCCGGAGTGAGGGCGGCCCGCGGGGAGCCCTCGAACAGTTCTGCGGGGACCACCCCCCAGCGCTGGAAGTAGTCCCGCTGGGCGGCGAGCAGCGTGTCGCCGGAGCCGTACCCAGGATTGAGCCCTGCCGCCGGGCCGGCCAGGAAGAGCAGACAGCAGGCGGCGATCAGGGTGTACGTCATCGGGGCCGACGGGATCCGGATGGCCTTGACCGCCGATGCGCTCCAGTTGCCGATCATGACCCCAGAGCATGACGTAACGGGACTCAGCAGCACAGACCGCCTCGCCGCCGGACCGGCCGGTGGACGGACGGGCGTCGAGTACGCGCCAGGCCGTAGGGTTACGAGCCACACGCATCAGGGAAGCTGGCGTGACACGGACACTAGAAGGAAAGCGAACAGTCACGATGACGGTTCCCCTGCCGACCGCCTCCACGCGGTGGCGCTGCACCCTCTGCGGCAATCTCACGCGCTTCGACGTGACCCGCTCGTCGAAGGTCGTCGAGTACGTCCACCTCGATCTTGCCGGGGAGCCGAAGGTGGAGGAGCGCGAAGTGGTCAGTGAGACGATCGAATCGGTGCGCTGTCGCTGGTGCAACGCGGTGGACCAGGTGGAACTCGTGGACAGGCCGGGCGCCGGCTCCTGACGGGAGAGCGGCCCCCGCACAGCTGATGGGGTGTGACGGATGGTGGAGAGCGAAAGCGGGGGGCCGGGCGACGGCGCCGCTGAGGTGCTCGACCGTCCGCTGCCCGACGGAGTGCGCCGCCGGGTCGTGCAGATCGTCTCGGACGGCTTCGGCGGGCTGACCGTCGCCGAACTGCCCGCACAGCTGCGACAGTACGCCCGGTTCGCCCCCAATCGCCGGGCCAAGTTCGCCGGCAACGCGATGGCGGCCGCCCTGGAGACCGATCCGCTGTTCCGGCAGCGCATCGGCGAGAAGTTCAGAGAGACGCAGCCGGAGCTGTCCGGCGCCCTCGACTCAGGCTCGCCGCCCCCGGCCGCGGACCCGCTCGACGTGGCGGCCGCGGCCTATGTACTGCGTCCCACCGGCTGGGTGAAGCTGGTGACCGCGGCCGGCGAGGAGGCCCAGCGCGCCGACGCCGAGCGGGCCGACGAGGAGAACCGCGCCGAACTGGAGCGGCTGCGCACCGAACTCGACCGGGCCCGTGAGCACACCCGGGCCGAGACCGAGCGGCTGCGCACCGAGCTGGACTCGGCGAAGAAGGAAGCCGACTCGCTGCACCGCAAGCTGCGCGCCGCCCTCAGTGACGTGAAGCGGGGCGAGGCGGCGCTGCGCAAGGTGCACGGCGAGATGGAGGCCGTACGCGCGGAGACGCAGGCGCAGGTGTCCGCCGCGGAGAGCGAGAGCCGGCGGCTCAAGGCGCGGCTCGGGGAGGCGGAGGCCACCCTGGAGGCCACGCGCCGGGCGGCCAGGGAGGGCCGCAGCGTCGAGGACATGCGGGTGCGGCTGCTGCTGGACACCGTGCTCGACGCGGCCCAAGGGCTGCGGCGGGAGCTGGCGTTGCCGCCGGTGTCGGTACGTCCGGCCGAGACCGTGGACGCTGTCGAACCGGGACGAATGACGCCGAAAGACATCGCGGCACGGGCGTTGTCCGAAAACGACCCCGCGATCCTCGACCAGTTGCTGGCGCTGCCGCAGGCGCATCTGGTCGTCGACGGCTACAACGTCACCAAGACCGGCTATCCCCAAATGCCCCTGGAGAAGCAGCGGTTGAGGCTGCTCGGGCAGCTCTCGCAACTCGCCGCGCAGACCGGCGCCGAGGTGACCTGCGTCTTCGACGGGGCCGAGCTGGCGGCGCCGGTGTTGCTCGCGCCGCCGCGCGGGGTGCGGGTGCTGTTCTCCAAACCGGGCGTCACCGCCGACGAGTTGATCCGCCAGCTGGTGCGCGCGGAGCCGCCGGGGCGTCCGGTCATCGTCGCCTCGACCGACCGCGAGGTGGCCGACGGGATCGCGAAGGCGGGCGCCCGACCCGTGGCGTCTGCGGTGCTTCTCAAGCGACTGTCCTGAAGGTCAACGTACAGACTCAATGCCCGAATTGGCTGATCTGTCACGCAACGTAGTGTCAATCGCGCATCACCGCATGTGAGTTGCGGGTAAAGAATGCGGTCCGTAACCGGGATTTTTCGCCCAGGGATTTGATCTGATCACAACTGTGTCACTAGGGTCTGGCTCGAACCTCCGAGCGGGTGATCACTCTCAAGAAGGAGTTCGCCTCCGTGGCGTCCCATCGTCGACCCAAGCAGCCAAGTCGCACGCGCGTGACCGTGCTGACCACCGCGGCCGCTGCCGCCGTAGCCCTCAGCTCGCAGGCCGCCAACGCCGCGCCGAGCGACAAGCCGAGCAAGGACGAGGTCAAGGCCAAGGTCGACAAGCTCTACGAGGAGGCCGAGCAGGCCACCGAGAAGTACAACGGGGCCAAGGAGAAGCAGGAGAAGCTCCAGAAGGAGATCTCCACCATCCAGGACAACGTGGCCCGCGGTCAGGCAGACCTCAACGAGCTGCGTGACTCCATGGGTCTCGCTGCCGCCGCCCAGTACCGCACCGGCTCCATCGACTCCTCCCTCCAGCTCTTCCTGTCGTCGAACCCGGACGACTACCTGGACAAGGCGTCCACCGCCGACCAGCTCAGCTCCCAGCAGGTCGAGCAGCTGAAGAAGATCCAGGAGAAGCAGCGCGAACTCGCCCAGGACCGCGCCGAGGCGTCCGACAAGCTCAAGGACCTCGCCTCCACCCGCACCGAACTGGGCAGCAAGAAGAAGGAAGTCCAGGGCAAGCTCGCCGAGGCGCAGAAGCTGCTCAACTCCCTGACCGCCGCCGAGAAGGCCGCCCTCGCCGCCGCGGACGACCGCGCCAGCCGCTCCGCCTCCGAGCGCGTGGACCTCGGCAACACCGCGCCCGCCTCCGGCCGGGCCATGGCCGCCTTCCAGGCCGCCCAGTCCAAGATCGGCTCGCCCTACGTCTACGGCGCCTCCGGCCCGTCCTCCTTCGACTGCTCGGGCCTGACCTCCTGGGCCTTCGCCCAGGCCGGCGTCGGCATACCGCGCATCTCGCAGGACCAGGCCAACGCCGGCACGCGCATCTACTCGCAGAGCGACCTCAAGGTCGGCGACCTGGTCATCTTCTACGGCGACCTGCACCACGTCGGCTTCTACGCGGGCAACGGCCAGATACTCCACGCGCCCCGCACCGGCACGGTCGTGCGCTACGAGTCGATCAACAACATGCCCTTCCAGTTCGGCGTCCGGATCTGAGACCTCTTCCGGCCCAACAAGATCAGGACACCGTGCCGCCCGTTCGGGCGAATCACCACCACCGCGCCTGACCCCGCGCCCCGCCCATGACCTGCGTCTGAGGCGGGGCGTCACTTTGCGTGTCCGCGAAGGTCTTTGGCCGTCACCCCACCACGGGGCTACTGTCTGCCGCGCTTCCCCCTGCCGGGGAAGGTCCTTGTCCGCCAGCGGAAGGAATGCGGCTTCCTGTGGGGTCTCATCGTCGCCTTGCACCGACCGGGTTCGACCGTGGCGCCAGTGCCGCGGTCTGTGTGCTGTCCGCCGCCGCCGCGGCCCTGGGCGTGATTCCGGCGGAAGCCACGCCGTACGACGACACCCGTGCCGAGGTGGACCGCCTCTACGGGGAGGCCGAGAAGGCCACCGAGGCCTACAACAAGGCCGACGAGCGCGCCGACAAGCTGCGCAGGCAGGTCACCGGCGCCCAGGACCGGATCGCCCGGCAGCAGGAGAGCATCAACACCATGCGGGAGGCGCTCGGTTCGCTCGCCGGCGCCCAGTACCGCTCCGGCGGCATCGATCCCTCCCTCGCCCTGCTGTTCTCCGACGACCCGGAGGACTACCTCGACAAGGCGTCCGTCCTCGACCGGATCACCGCACACCAGGCGGGCGAGCTGAAGGACCTCCAGGACGCGATGCGCGTCCTCGGCCGGGAGCGCGCCGAGGCGACCCGGAAACTCGCCGAGCTGGAGAAGAGCCGCAAGGCCGTCGCCGCGCACAAGAAGACCGTCGAGCGCAAGCTCGCCAAGGCGCGGCAGCTGCTCAACTCGCTGCCGGACGCCGAGCGCGCCGCGTACGACCGTGCCTCCCGCTCCGGCCGCTCCGACCTGCCGGACCTCGGCGGCGCCGTCCCGCCCTCGGGCCGCGCGGCAGCCGCCGTCGCCGCCGCCATGTCCGCGGTGGGCAGGCCGTACGTCTGGGGCGCCAACGGCCCCTCCGGTTTCGACTGCTCGGGCCTGATGCAGTGGTCGTACGCGCAGGCCGGAGTCGCCCTGCCGCGCACCTCGCAGGCCCAGGCCGGATCGGGCACGCGGGTCCCGCTGTCCGAGGCGCAACCCGGAGACCTCGTCACCTACCACGACGCCTCCCACATCGGGATGTACATGGGCAACGGCCAGGTGATCCACGCCCCGTACCCCGGCGCACCCGTGCGCTACGACCCGGTCGGGATGATGCCCGTCAACTCGGTCACGAGGATCTGACGGGAGTCGTTCACCGGGCCGTTCACCTGGCCGCTCACCGGGGCCTGACCCGTACTCGACAGCCCCCGTACGATCGGATCCGTGGCTGGTCGAGGGTGGGCGTCGGGACGCGCAGTGGTGGCGCTGTGTCTGCTGCTCGTCGCTCTGGTGTCGTGCGGGGGCGGACCGGCGGCCGACAGGACCGAGGACGAGGTGCAGCGGGTCCTCGACATCCGGGCCACGGCGATACTCGGCCGGGACCAGGTGGCCTTCCTGCGTACGGGGGCGCCGGGGTGGTTCGGGAATCTGCGGGAGGTGCCTCTCACCGACTGGTCGTACCGGGTCACGAAGGTGCGGGACTCGGGCGGCACGGCGACCGCCGAGGCCGAGCTGCGCTACCGCGTCGAGGGGTACGACAAGGCGCCCATCACCGTCGGCCGCACGCTCGCCCTCAGCCTGGACGACGAGGGGGAGTGGTACGTCGACGAGGAGCGGCCGGAGAAGAAGTCCGCCGAGCAGCTGTGGGACCAGGGCGCGGTGAGCGTCGTCCAGGGGGAGCGGAGCCTGGTGATGGGGGTCGGGCAGTCGCGGGAGCGGCTCAGCGATTTCGCCGGGCTCGCGGACCGGGCGGTGCCCGCGGTGTCGGAGGCGTGGGGCACGGACTGGTCCCGGCACGTCATCGTGCTCGTACCGAAGTCCCTGGAGGGCATGGCGCGGCTGCTGGGCTCGCCCGCCTCCTCGTACCGGGGGATCGCCGCGGTCACCACCGGCGAGACCGGCGCCCCGGCGACGGCGCCCGCGGACCGGGTGATCGTCAACCCCGACGCGTACGGCGTCCTCGGCGACACCGGCAAGCAGGTCGTGCTCACCCACGAGACCACCCATGTCGCCACCCGCACCCACACCAGCCCCGCGACGCCGCTGTGGCTGTCCGAGGGGTACGCCGACTGGGTCGGATACCGGGGCTCCGGACGCACACCGGCCGAGGCCGCGCCCGAGCTGGAGCGTGCGGTGACCTCGGGGGAGGTGCCGGACGCACTGCCCGAGGACGCGGACTTCGGCTTCTCCGGCGACGCGTCCCGGCTCGCGCGCGCCTACGAGAGCGGCTGGACCGCCTGCCGGCTGATCGCGGACCGCTGGGGCGAGGTGCGGCTCGGCGAGTTCTACCGCGCCGTCGGCGCCCACCCGGAGCGGGCGGGCGCCGTCGAGGACGCGATGAAGAAGGTGCTCGGGACGACGCCGGGGGAGTTCACCGAGCAGTGGCGGGACTATGTGCGGGCCCAGTTCGGCTGACGGCGGGCTCCGCCGGGCTCGACCGGGTCGCCGTCGGCAAGTTCGTCCCGCACGGGTTCAGCCGGTGTGAAGGATCCGGAAGCGACCGGGTTCCGCCGGATCCCGGTCGACGACCTGGATCGGCGCCGAAGCCCACTGCCAGACGCTGACGCCCGGCGTGCGGGAGAACTGGATCTTCCCGCGAGTGCCGTCGACCGCGACGCGCGGCCACGATGCGGCTATGCGTGCCCGGTCCGTGCCGTGAGAACGCAGCACATCGGCGAGGACGGCGATCGTGTCGTAGCCCTCGAAGGCGACGAACGAGGGCGCTTCGGCCAGCCGCTCGCGCAGGGCCGTCTCGACCCGTGTGCCGAGTGGGGTGAGGCGCTCGGGCAGGTAGCGCAGGAACGGCACCGCGACGCCGTCGTCACCCAGCAGCGCCGCCCACTCGGCGGACTCCGGCTGCCCGGCCGGAGCACCGATCAGGACCTCGGCGAGGCGCTGGTCGCGGCGGACGGACCGGACGATCGACACGGACGGTTCCGGGTGGCCGGCCAGAAGAAGGAGGGCGGTCGCGCGGTGACCGACGAGTTCGTCGCACACGGCCGCGGGGGTGAGCGCGCTCATGTCGAGTTCGACGAGGGTGCCGCCGCGTGCAGCGAGGTGGTCCCGCAGAATGCGGGTCCCGGCAGCCCAGTACACACTCGGCTGGGCTGCTACGGCGATCCGGCTGTGGCCCGCGCCGAGGAGGAAGTCCGCGTACAGCTGCCAGCCGCGGGACTGCGGCGGGGGGAGACGCGCGACCCATTGCGTCGGCTGCTCGGTGAGCGCGTCGAGCACCGCCGACGAACAGAGGAACGGCAGCCCGAGCGCGTCGGCCCGGGCGGCAGCGGCACGGGCGACGACGCTGTGATACTCACCCGCCACCGCGGCCACGCCCAGGCCGGCCAGCTCATCCACGGCCGCCGCGGCCCGCTGCGGATCGGCCGCGGTGTCCCGGACCACCAGCTCGACTGGACTTCCGTCGATCCCGCCGGCCTCATTGACGTCGGACACGGCCAGCTCGAGCCCGGCGAGCAGATGCCGGCCCGCCTCGGCCCAGCCGGGCCGGGTCAGCGGAACGAGCGCGCCGATCCGGACGGATGCCCTGTCGGTCCGTGGCGTATTCATGCGTGGGCGTCTCCCTGTGCTGGTGCTGGTGCTGGTGCGGTTGCCGTCCGCCGGTCAGCTCGACGTGCCGGCGAACATGCCGGGCTCGTACGAGCCTCCCGGATTGTGCACGATCACGTTCATCCGGGTGGCCGCATTGATCAAGGAGACCAGGGTCACGACGGGACCGAGGTCTCCTTCGTGCGGGTGGCCTGTGCGGGTAGGGGCAGCGCGTCGGTGCCCGAGACGGACGATCGCCACAGCTCCCGGGCCGCCATCACGGTGGCGAGCACCAGCAGGCCGTTGCGGACGAACAGCAGGGTGACGCCGAGGGAGTCGCTCGCGACGACATGCGCGAAGAAGACCGGGAACTCCAGCACCGTCACGAAGGACGCCGCCAGGACCAGCCCCGCGGGCACCCGCATCGGACTGGCGCGGAAGCAGAGACAGACGGCTGCCAGGCCGACCAGCCACACCATGTACTGGGGGCTGATCACCCGGCTCGTCGTCGTGAACATCAGCACCGCCACGAACGCGGCGTCGGCGAGCGTGTGTGTCACGAACCGCCCGCCCAGCAGCCGCCACAGCAGCAGCCAGCCGAAAGCGAGCCCGGTCAGGGCCAGGGAGCCGGTGCTCACGAGGCTCACGTACGGGCCGAGGAATTCGACCGAGCCGTAGTTGAGCAGCACCTCCCCGCTCCAGCCGAAGTGGCGGGCCACATGGAACACCAGGGCGCCGAGCGACTCGACCTCGGTGCCACGGTCCCGCTGGAAGGTCAGGAACGCGAAGGCGCCGGGCATCGCGGCGGCGAAGAGCGCGGCCAGCGCCACGACCGTCACCCCGGCCGCCGCCCAGGCCCGCCGCTTCACCGCGCCGACCAGCAGCAGCACCGGCCACACCTTGAGCATCGCGCCGAACCCCACCAGCGCGCCCATCACCCGCGGACGCCGGGCCCCGGCGAGCAGCGCGGCCACCGCCACGGCCGTGACCATCACGTCGTACCGCGCGTACACGGTCGGTCCGAGCAGCGGGACGCCCGCCACCCACACCCAGGCGCCCCGCAGGGAGCGGCCGGGGCGCAGTCCCGCGTACAGCAGCAGGCCGAGTACGGCCAGGTCGGCGAGGAAGGCGAGGACGAAGAAGGCGCTCGCGTAGTCCAGGAAGAACAGCAGCGCGGGGGAGAGGATCGCGAGGGCCGCGGCGGGCGGGTACTGCCAGGTGACGTCGCCGAGCGGGAAGGTGCCGGTGCGCAGCACGTCGAACCAGCCCTGGTAGATGACCGACACATCGCTGGTGACGTCCGGCCCCGGGAAGACGAACACCTTGAACACGTACAGCAGCAGCACCAGCCGGGTCAGACCCCAGGTACCGAGCAGCCACCCCAGCGACCGCCTTGCGCCCGCACTGTCCACCTGAGCCCCTGTTCGTCCACGTCCGTCCTGGCAGGGCCATGATCCCCCACCCGGCTGTGCGCGGGCCATGAAGCGCCGCCACTCGGAGGCGCCGGGTAGGGTCGGCCGCGATGGACAAGACCCTGATCGTCACGAACGACTTCCCGCCCCGGCCCGGCGGCATCCAGGCGTTCCTGCACAACATGGCGCTACGGCTCGACCCGGAACGGCTCGTCGTCTACGCGTCCACCTGGAAGCGCACCCGCGAGGGCATCGAGGCCACCGCCGCCTTCGACGCCGAGCAGCCCTTCACCGTCGTACGCGACCGTACGACGATGCTGCTGCCGACGCCGCAGGTCACCCGGCGTGCGGCCGGGCTGCTGCGGGGGCACGGGTGCACGTCGGTGTGGTTCGGGGCGGCGGCACCGCTCGGACTGATGGCCCCGGCGCTGCGGGCGGCCGGCGCCGAACGCCTCGTGGCGACCACGCACGGCCACGAGGCCGGGTGGGCCCAGCTCCCCGCCGCGCGCCAGCTCCTTCGCCGGATCGGCGAGTCCACCGACACGATCACCTACCTGGGCGAGTACACGCGCTCCAGGATCGCCTCCGCACTGACACCGGCCGCCGCCGCCCGGATGGTGCAGCTGCCGCCCGGCGTCGACGAGAAGACCTTCCACCCCGAGTCGGGAGGCGACGCGATCCGCGCCCGCCTCGGCCTGACCGACCGCCCGGTGATCGTCTGCGTCTCCCGCCTGGTCCCGCGCAAGGGCCAGGACACGCTGATCCTCGCCATGCCCAGAATCCTGGCCAAGGAGCCGGAAGCCGTCCTGCTCATCGTCGGCGGCGGCCCGTACGAGAACGCACTGCGCAAGCTGGCCGCCGAAACCCGCGTGACCGCCTCCGTACGCTTCACCGGCCCCGTCCCCTGGTCCGAACTACCCGCCCACTACGGCGCCGGCGACATCTTCGCCATGCCCTGCCGAACCCGCCGCCGCGGCCTCGACGTAGAGGGCCTCGGCATCGTCTACCTGGAAGCCTCCGCAACCGGCCTCCCAGTAGTCGCCGGCGACTCGGGCGGCGCACCGGACGCGGTACTGAACGGCGAAACAGGCTGGATAGTCCGAGGCGGCTCCGTCGAGGAGTCCGCGGACCGGATCACCACGCTCCTGGGAGACGCCGAGCTGCGCCAAAGGATGGGCGAACGGGGCAGGGAATGGGTGGAGGAGAAGTGGCGCTGGGACCTACTGGCGGAGAAGCTCAAAACGCTGCTGTAGTACAACGCCCTAAGGGGCGCGGGGAACTGCGCGACAAGCCACAACGAACCCGCACCCGCCAGCGATGAGCACCTGGCACCCCAGATGGCACCCGGCCAAACCGGCGGAGCCACTAGGCGGAACCCAAAAATCCGCACATGCTGCCAAACATGACAGCAAACCTGATGCAACGTCAGCTGACAAGACGTCAAATCCTAGGCATGGCGGCCCTACAGACCGCCGCCACCCTCGGCTTCACCCGCATCACCCTCCAATCCGCCCAATCCGCCGAGCCCGACGCAGTCGATTCCGCCCCGGCGATCGTCATCGGCTCGGGCTACGGCGGCGCCGTCGCCGCCCTCCGCCTCGGCCAGGCCGGCATCCGCACCCTCGTCCTGGAGATGGGCAGGCTGTGGAACACCCCCGGCGCCGACGGCAAGGTCTTCTGCTCCACCAGCGCCCCCGACCAGCGCTCCATGTGGTTCCGCACCCGCACCGAGGCCCCACTGTCGACGTTCCTCTGGCTGGACGTCGTCAACAAGGACATCAACCCCTACCCGGGCGTCCTGGACCGCGTCCGCTACGACGCCATGTCCGTGTACGTCGGCCGCGGCGTCGGCGGCGGCTCCCTGGTCAACGGCGGTATGGCGGTCACCCCGCTACAGTCGTACTTCGCCGAGCAGTTCCCGACCGTCGACACCGCCGAGATGTACGGCACGTACTTCCCGCGCGCCCGTTCCATGCTCGGCGTCAACACCGTCGACCCGGCCTGGTTCGAGTCGACCGAGTGGTACCGGTTCACCCGGATCTCCCGCAAGCACGCCCAGAACACCGGCCTGAAGACCACCTTCGTGCCGAACGTCTACGACTTCGGCCACATGCGGCGCGAGGCGGCCGGCACGGCGACCAGGTCCGCGCTCGCGGGCGAGGTCATCTACGGCAACAACCACGGCAAGCGCAGCCTCGACAAGACGTACCTCGCCTCGGCCCTCGGCACCGGCAACGTCACCATCCACACGCTGGAGAAAGTGACCGGGATACGGCGGGACACCGACGGCTCGTACCTGCTCACCGCCGACCGGATCGACGACACCGGCACGGTCGTCGGGACCAAGGAGTACGGCTGCACGTACCTCTTCCTCGGCGGCGGCAGCCTCGGCACCACCGAACTCCTCGTCCGCGCCCGGGAATCGGGCACCCTCCCCGCGCTGAACGCGACCGTCGGCACCGGCTGGGGCACCAACGGCAATGTGATGCTGGGCCGCGCCAACCACCTGTGGGACACCGTCGGCGCCAACCAGTCCACTATGCCCGTCATGGGCATCGACGACTGGGCCAACGCCGCCAACCCCGTCTTCGCCGAGATCGCCCCGCTGCCGACGGGACTGGAGCACTGGGTCAGCCTCTATCTGGCGATCACCAAGAACCCCGAGCGCGCGTCGTTCTCGTACAGGAATGGCGCGGTGAGGCTCGGCTGGACCGCGGGACAGAGCGCGGTCTCGGTCGGCATGGCGAAGAAGCTCTTCGACCGGATCAACGCGGCGAACGCGACGATCTACCGCTACGACCTCTTCGGCTCCGGCAACAAGGTCTTCGCCGACGACTTCACCTACCACCCGCTGGGCGGCTGCGTGCTGGGGAAGGCGACCGACAACTACGGCCGGGTGAAGGGGTATTCGAAGCTGTACGTCACCGACGGCTCGCTCGTGCCCGGGTCGATCGGGGTGAACCCGTTCGTGACGATCACCGCGCTCGCCGAACGGACGATGGCGCGGGTCCTCGCCGAGGACGCCGCGCCATGAGATCCCAAGTGCCGGTCTACTTCTGGTAGATGGCCTCGATCTCGTCCGCGAAGTCCTTCGCCACCACATTGCGCTTGAGCTTCAGCGACGGCGTCAGGTGGCCCGAATCCTCGGTGAACTGGGAGGACAGAATGCGGAACTTCCGCACCGATTCCGCCTTCGACACCGCGGCGTTGCCGTCGTCGACAGCGCTCTGGATCTCCGCGAGCAGATCCTGGTCCTGACGCAGCGACGCCGCGGTGGAGCCCTCCGGCTTGCCGTGCTCGGCCGCCCAGCGGCCCAGGAACTCCTCGTCGATGGTGATCAGCGCGCCGACGAACGGCCGCGCGTCACCGACCACCATGCACTCCGCGACCAGCGCATGCGCGCGGATCCGGTCCTCGATCACGGCCGGGGCGACGTTCTTGCCGCCCGCGGTGACGATGATCTCCTTCTTGCGGCCGGTGATCCGGAGGTAGCCGTCCTCGTCGAGGGTGCCGATGTCCCCGGTGTGGAACCAGCCGTCGGCCAGCGCCTCCTCGGTCGCGCCCGGGTTGTTCCAGTACTCCGTGAAGATGTGCTCGCCGTGCAGCAGCACCTCACCGTCGTCCGCGATCCGCACCACGGAGCCCGGCAGCGGCTGGCCGACCGTGCCGATCTTCTGCCGGTCCCAGGGGTTGAAGGTGGTCGCGGCACAGGACTCGGTCAGGCCGTAGCCCTCCACGACCGGGAAGCCGATGCCGCGGAAGAAGTGGCCCAGGCGCTCGCCCAGCGGGGCGCCGCCGGAGATGGCGTACTCACCCTTGCCGCCGAGCACCGCGCGCAGCTTGCTGTAGACGAGCTTGTCGAAGGTCTTGTGCTTGATCTTCAGGCCGAGTGACGGGCCCGACGGGGTGTCCAGCGCCTTGCTGTACGCGATCGCGGTGTCCGTGGCCTTGTCGAAGATCTTGCCCTTGCCGTCCGCCTGCGCCTTGGCGCGTGCGCTGTTGTAGACCTTCTCGAAGACGCGCGGCACGCCCAGGATCAGCGTCGGCCGGAACGAGGCCAGCTCGTCGGTGAGGTTCTTGATGTCGGGGACGTTGCCCAGCTTGATCGGCGCCATCATGGGCGCGACCTGCACGAGCCGGCCGAAGACGTGCGCCAGCGGGAGGAAGAGCAGGACGGAGCACTCGCCGGTGCGGAAGAGGGGTCGCATCCGCTCCACGATGTTCCCGCACTCGGCGAAGAAGTTGCGGTGGGTGAGCACGCAGCCCTTGGGCCGCCCGGTGGTGCCGCTCGTGTACACGATGGACGCCGGGTCGTCGGCCTTCGCCAGCGAACCGCGCTCCTCGACCGTCTCGTCGGACACGTCCTGCCCGAGCCGGCCCAGCTCCTCGACCCCGCCGGCCTCGATCTGCCAGACGTGCTTCAGAGCGGGCAGCCGGTCGCGCACCGACTCGACGGCGGCCGCGTGGCCGTCCGTCTCCACGACGCAGGCCGTGGCGCCCGAGTCACCGAGGATCCACTGCGTCTGCTCCGGCGAACTGGTCTCGTACACCGGCACGGTGACCGCGCCCGCGCACCAGATCGCGAAGTCGAGCAGCGTCCATTCGTAGCGGGTACGGGACATCAGGCCGACCCGGTCACCCGGCAGCACACCGGACGCGATCAGGCCCTTGGCGGCCGCGTGCACCTCCGCCAGGAAGGCGGTGGCCGTCACGTCCTGCCACGCACCGCCCACCTTGCGGGCGATCACGGCGACGTCAGGATGCTGCGCGGCGTTTCTACGGACGATGTCGGTGAGATTGCCGTCCGCAGGGACTTCGTACAGAGCCGGAAGGCTGAACTCGCGCAAGACTGCTGCTCCTCTTAGGGCGCCGGCGCCACGACGTTGTACTCGATGATTGAAACCCTGAGTACCAGTGGACTGCCCGGACGTTACCCGCCGGTATGGCTTCTTCGACAGGGGGTCCCGGCGAGATGTTCGCTGCGTCACACAGATTGGTGTTCTTTCTTGCACAGTAGTTCACGGTTCTGATGCCGTGCCAGTAACCGCAGGTCCAGCCTGCACTGTTCACGTACATCGCACAGGCCTACCCTTGATCGCCATGGCACCCTCACGACCCGGTAACCGCAGGGCACGCATTCATGTGGTCAGTGACGTGCACGGCAACGTCCGCGACCTGGCCAGAGCCGGTGACGGTGCGGACGCCCTGATCTGCCTCGGCGACCTGGTGCTGTTCCTCGACTACGCCGACCACTCGCGCGGCATCTTCCCCGACCTGTTCGGCGTGGAGAACGCCGACCGCATCGTCGAGCTGCGCACCGCCCGGCGCTTCGAGGAGGCACGGGAGTTCGGGGCGAGCCTGTGGGCGGACATCGGCGGGGACCGCGCCGCCGCGATCGAGAAGGCGGTGCGCAAGCAGTACGCCGAGATGTTCGCGGTGTTCCCGACGCCGACGTACGCGACCTACGGCAATGTCGACATGCCCACCTTGTGGGCCGAGTACGCCGGGCCGGGCACGACCGTCCTCGACGGGGAGCGGGTGGAGATCGGCGGCCGGGTCTTCGGCTTCGTCGGCGGCGGACTCCGCACGCCCATGCGCACGCCGTACGAGATCAGCGACGAGGAATACGCGGCGAAGATCGAGGCGGTGGGGGAGGTGGACGTGCTCTGCACGCACATCCCCCCGGAGGTCCCCGAGCTGGTCTACGACACCGTGGCGCGACGTTTCGAGCGCGGCAGCCGGGCGCTGCTGGCGGCGATCCGCCGGACCAGGCCGCGCTACGCCCTCTTCGGCCACGTCCACCAACCCCTCGTCCGCCGGATGCGGCTCGGGGCGACGGAGTGCGTGAACGTGGGGCACTTCGCGGGGACGGGGAAGCCGTGGGCGCTGGAGTGGTGAGCGGTTTCCGGCAAGGCGGGCCATGGGGGTGAAGTCGGCAGATCGGGTGCGCGGTAGCCTTCACGCTGCACACACAGTGCCTATGAGATCTGGACGATCTACCGGCCCGCATCTGGAGGAGCCACGGCGATGGCGGAACACACCAGCTCGAGCATCACGATCGAGGCGGCACCGGCCGACGTCATGGGGGTGATCGCCGACTTCGCCCGCTACCCGGACTGGACCGGCGAGGTGAAGGAGGCGGAAGTCCTCCGGACAGACGGGCAAGGGCGTGCCGAGGAGGTCCGCCTGGTCATGGACGCCGGGGCGATCAAGGACGACCAGACGCTGGCGTACACCTGGACCGGCGAGCACGAGGTGTCGTGGACGCTGGTCAAGTCCCAGATGCTGCGCTCCCTCGACGGCTCCTACATCCTCAAGCCGGCCGGCGCGGGTTCGACCCAGGTCACCTACCAGCTGACCGTCGACGTCAAGATCCCCATGCTCGGCATGATCAAGCGCAAGGCCGAGAAGGTCATCACGGACCGCGCACTGGCGGGACTGAAGAAGCGGGTGGAGTCGGGGCAATAGGCCAAGCCAAGCTGCGGGCATGCGTGCCGCCTGGGGCGGCACGGGTGGGCGCAGGCGGCACCCCGTCAGCGCCGGGCTGCGCGACCCACCCCCGGCCCGCACCAGCGCCGGGCACCTTGATACGAGGGCTGGGCGTCACGTCCGTTACGGTTCGAACCCATGCGCACCATCCTGATCACCGGCCCGGGCGGCAGCGGCCGTACGACCGTCGCCGCCGCCACCGCACTCGCCGCCGCCCGCGACGGCATCGAGACGCTGGTGCTGAGCGGCGATCGGACGGACACGCTCGGGGCTGCCCTGGGAGCGAGCGTCGGTCCGGCCCCGAACCGCGTCGCCCCGCACCTGACCGCCTGGCGACCGGACGCCGCCGGCGCGTTCCGGGACGACCTCGCCGCCTTCCAGGAACGCGCGACCGCGGCCATCGACCTGCTCGGCGCCTCACGGCTGGACCCGGAGGAAGTCACCCCCCTCCCCGGCGCCGAAGAGCTCACGCTGCTGCGTGCCCTGCGGGACGCCGCGCTCGCGGAGGCGCACGAACTGCTCGTCGTAGACCTCCCGGCCGTCCCCGACGCCCTGGCCCTCCTCTCGCTGCCCGAGGAACTCCGCCGCTACCTGCGCCGCCTCCTCCCGCCCGAACGGCAGGCGGCCCGCGCCCTGCGCCCCGTGCTGGGGCGGCTCGCCGGGGTCCCGCTGCCCGCGGAGTGGCTGTACGAGACCGCCGCCCGCTGGGACACCGAGCTGGCCGCCGTCGAGGCCGTCGTCGCCGACCGGAACACCGTCGTACGACTGGTCGCCGAGCCCGGTCCGAGCGGCGCCGACGCCGTACGCACCGCCGCCCTCGCCCTCGCCCTGCGCGGCCTGCGCCCCGACGTCCTCGTCGCCAACCGCGTCCTGCCCGACACCGCCGCCGACGACTGGCTCGCCGGCCCCGTCGCCCAGCAGCGCAAGGCGCTGGAGGAGTGGGAGGGGTCGTACGAGATCCATAACGTCGCCCATCTGGGACGGGACCCGCGCGGCAGCGACGACCTCACCGCCCTCACCGTCCCCGGTGTCAACACACGCCCCTCCACCGTCGAGTGGCCGGTCACCGACCGGCTCGCCGACGACGGCGGCAGCCGGGTCCTCGTCTGGCACATCCCGCTGCCCGGCGCCCAGCGGGACGACCTGGACCTCGTCCGGCGCGGCGACGAACTCGTCGTCACCGCAGGGCAGTTCCGGCGTATCCTCCCGCTGCCGTCCGCCCTGCGCCGCTGCACCGTCGACGGCGCCGCCCTGCGCGACGGCGAGCTGCGCATCCGATGCGTGCCGGACCCCGATCTATGGCCCCGGACCCGGTGAAACCGGTACGCCCGTTCGGGTAACGTCGTAGAGACGAACCGTAGTCAGGAGAGTCCGCCATGAGCGAAGAGCGCCCCGCGTCCGACCCCGCTCAGGAGAAGCTCGAGAAGTACGAGACCGCCGAGCGGGAAGCTGTCGACGAGGTACGCGCGACCGACGCCGACGCCTGGGCGACAGCGTGTGCCGAGGATCTCGCGGCGGAGAAGGCCCGCCGCCGCACCGCCTACGGCCCGCCTCCGGGTTCGGCCGCCGAGGAACTGCGCAAGCTCGTCGACACCGTCGCGGACAAGCTGTCCGGTCTGCAGTCACCACTGTTCGGCGCGGTCGCAGGACCCGCCGCCGAGCAGGTGGTGCGCCAGGTCGTCCAGCAGGCCAAGGCCGCGGTGGAGCCCGTGATCGAGCGCAACCCGGACGTCTTCGACCACCTCGCGGCAGCCGGCAACGAACTCCTCGCCGCCTACCGCTCCGCCGTCCAGGCCCAGGAACAACGCTGGACCGGCCGCATGGACGAACTGAACGAGTCCCCCGACCGGGACGACCCCGACGACCCCGACGAGGGCACCGGCCCCGGCCAGCGGATCGACTTGGACTGACGCCCCCCTTGAGGGCCTGCCGCCAGGTTCCCGCCTGCCTGGAGGGGCCTGGCACGCACATCTGCTGCGTTGTCGTCACTCGCCATGGCTCCGCCATGACTCCCTCCTCCGCCTTGCAGCTGCACGCACCAGGCCCCTCCAGGCCCGCCCTACGGGCGGACGACGGGAACCTGGCGGCAGGCCCTCGGGTACGGTTGGCCGTAGCGGGGCTCGACCGAAACTGAGGGATTCATGGGACTCACCATCGGCGTCGATATCGGCGGCACGAAGATCGCGGCCGGTGTGGTCGACGAGGAAGGCAACATCCTCTCGACCCACAAGGTGCCGACCCCGGGCACGCCCGAAGGCATCGTGGACGCCATCGCCGCTGCCGTGGAGGGTGCGCGCGCCGGGCACGACATCGTCGGCGTGGGCATCGGTGCCGCCGGATACGTCAACCGTCAGCGCTCCGAGGTCTACTTCGCCCCCAACATCCACTGGCGCAACGAGCCGCTGAAGGAGAAGGTCGAGGCCCGCGTGGGTCTCCCGGTCGTAGTCGAGAACGACGCCAACGCGGCCGCCTGGGGCGAGTACAAGTTCGGCGCGGGCAAGGGCCACCGCAACGTCATCTGCATCACCCTCGGCACCGGCCTCGGCGGCGGCATCATCATCGGCAACAAGCTGCGCCGCGGCCACTTCGGCGTCGCCGCCGAGTTCGGCCACATCCGCATGGTCCCGGACGGCCTGCTCTGCGGCTGCGGCTCACAGGGCTGCTGGGAGCAGTACGCCTCCGGCCGCGCCCTGGTGAGGTACGCCAAGCAGCGCGCCAACGCCACCCCTGAGAACGCCGAGCTCCTGCTGGGCATGGGCGACGGCACCCCCGACGGCATCGAGGGCAAGCACATCTCCATGGCCGCCCGCCAGGGCGACCCCGTCGCCGTCGACTCCTACCGCGAACTCGCCCGCTGGGCCGGCGCCGGCCTCGCCGACCTCGCCTCCCTCTTCGACCCCTCCGCCTTCATCGTCGGCGGCGGCCTCTCCGACGAGGGCGAACTCGTCCTCGACCCCATCCGCAAGTCCTACAAGCGCTGGCTGGTAGGCGGCAACTGGCGCCCGGTGGCGGACGTGATCGCGGCACAGCTGGGCAACAAGGCGGGGCTGGTGGGCGCGGCGGACCTGGCGCGGGAGCCGGACCCGATCATGTAAGAGGGCGGTTGGTGACGCCCCCAAGGGGCGCGGGGAACTGCGCGACCAGCCACCACGAACCGGCAGTCGCCCACGAACCCCGCGCCCCGACCCATTGGGCGTAAATTGATCCACATGGCGCTGCTACCCAACTCCCGCACCGAGCCGGACGGTTCCGCCCTCATCCGCGTCCTGAGCTACAACATCCGCTCGATGCGCGACGACACCGACGCCCTCGCCCGCGTCATCACCGCCTGCGCCCCCGACTTGGTCCTGATCCAAGAAGCCCCCCGCTTTTTTCGCTGGCGCAAGAAACTCGCCCGCCTGGCCCGCGCGGCGAACCTCGTCGTCCTCACCGGCGGAGCCACCGCCGCCGGACCCGCGATTCTCTGCGACCTCCGAGCCACCGTCGAGCGGACCGAGGACGTTCTCCTCCCGCTCATCCCCGGCCAGCACCGCCGCGGCTTCGCCACCGCCGTCGTCCGCTTCGGCGGCGCCCGCGTCGGCGTCCTCAGCTGCCACCTCAGCCTCCAGAAGGACGAGCGGTACGACCAGAGCGGCATGCTCCTCGACCGCCTCGCCGGCATGGACGTGGACCACGCGATCGCGGGCGGTGACCTCAACGAACGTCCAGAAGGCCGTGCCTTCACCCGCCTCACCGACACCCTCCAGGACTGCCGGTCCACCGCCCCCTGGGGCGCCGAGCACACCTGGACCCGCGACGCACCCCACCGCCGTATCGACGCGATCTTCGCCACGAAGGGCATCGAGGTACTGGGCTGCGGTGTACCCGTGGGCCACCCCGGAGTGACCGACGAAGACCTGAGGGCGGCCACAGATCACCTGCCGGTGCTGGCCGCCCTCAGAATCGCCGCAAGCTAAACGACCGCTCCCCGCCCGGGATCGTCGTCGTCCTCGTCGTCCGTCCGCATCCGCATCACCAACGTGGCGAAGCCGCCGACGAAGCCGCCGATGCCGAGCGTGGTCAGCCACCAGGTCATCTCCCAGCCGAGGAGGACCGCGAGCAGCAGCAGGAGCGGACCGCCGATGACGCCGAGCCAGGCGAACTTGGCGGTGGCGTCGGCGGCAGGGAGCGGCGGCGGCTCGGGCGGTACGAAGTGGCCCTCGTCGTCCTCCTCGAAGTCGTCCTCGGAGGGCTCGGGCGTGGTGTAGTCCCGGGGGCCGACGCCGGGCGCGAAGGAGACGGAGCTGCCGAGCGGCTCGGACGGCTTCGCCGCCTCGTCCTCACCGTCCTTGTCCTTGGAGCCTTTCGTGGCGCCCTTCGTGGATTCCTTGGTCTCCTCGGCGCTCTCGTCGTTGGTCTCCGGCTCCAGCAGCGCCAGGTCCTCGACGGACTTGAACGGCTTGGCACCCGGCGGGTCCTTCGGCTCCTCGCCGTACCCCGCGACGATCGCCTCCCAGGCGGCGGTCTCGTCGAAGGGCACGCCCTGCTCGTCCGGCTCGCGGTCCTCACGGTCGGAGTCGTGCTCAGCCACCTGCGGCCGTCCCTTCCTTGCCGAGACTGGGTGCGAGCCGGCCGATGAACGCGAAGCTCTCCGCGAAGATCCGGTCCGCATCGTGGTCCAACGTCGCCACGTGGTAGCTCTGTTCCAGCAGGATCTCCCGGACGTCCGTCGACGAGACCCGGCTGAGGATCCGCGCGGAGTCGGCGGGCGGCACGACATGGTCCTGAGGGCTGCGCAGGAGCAGCATCGGCTGGGTGACCTGCGGAAGTTCGCCGTCGACCAGTTGGAAGAACCGGCGCAGGGAGTGCGCGGCATGCAGCGGCACCTTGTCGTACCCGACCTCCGCGCTGCCGGGCAGGGCGATGTCGCTGGCGATCCCCTTCGTCGTACGGACGAGATGGCGGGCCACCGGAAGGGCGTACGCCGTGAGGCCGTGCACCTTGTTGGCCGGGTTGACGACCACGACGCCGCTGATCGCGTCCCCGTGCTTGGCAGCCAGCCGCAGCGCCAGCGCGCCGCCCATGGACAGGCCCGCGACGAACACCTGCGTGCAGCGCTCACGCAGGGCGCGCAGCTCGCGGTCCACCTCCGCGTACCAGTCCTGCCAGCCGGTGAGCTGCATGTCCTCCCAGCGAGTGCCGTGCCCGGGCAGCAGCGGCAGCGAGACGGTCAGGCCGCGCTCGGCGAGATACCCCGCCCAGGGACGCAGCGACTGCGGCGAGCCGGTGAAGCCGTGGCAGAGGAGGACGCCGACCTCCCCGCCCTCGTGGCGGAACGGCTCGGCTCCAGGGAGGAGCGGCACCTTGGGTCTCCTGTCGATGAGCGTGTCTGAGAAAGGCGGTGTGCTTCACCGTACGCGACCGCACTGACACCGACCAGGGCCGTCGGGTCCATTGACAGTGCGCCGGGTTAAGGTCTGATCGACGGACACGGGAGGCACTCGGTTGTTGTACGGCACGATGAAGGTCGCTGTTGGGGGACCGCTCAAGGTCGCCTTCAGGCCGTGGGTGGAAGGCCTGGAGAACATCCCCGCCGAGGGCCCCGCGATCCTGGCGAGCAACCACCTGTCGTTCTCGGACTCGTTCTTCCTGCCCGCGGTCCTCGACCGCAAGGTCACCTTCATCGCGAAGGCCGAGTACTTCACCACCCCCGGACTCAAGGGCAGGATGACCGCGGCCTTCTTCAAGGGCGTCGGCCAGCTCCCGGTGGACCGCTCCGGTGCGCGCGGCGCCGGCGAGGCCGCCATCAAGAGCGGCATCGACGTGCTGGAGCGCGGTGAGCTGTTCGGCATCTACCCGGAGGGCACGCGCTCGCCCGACGGCCGCCTCTACCGGGGCAAGCCCGGCGGCCTCGCGCGCGTGGCGCTCGCGTCCGGCGCACCCGTCATCCCGGTCGCCATGATCGACACGGAGAAGATCCAGCCGCCGGGGAAGGTGATGCCGAAGCTGATGCGCCCCGGCATCCGCATCGGCAAGCCGCTGGACTTCAGCCGCTACAGCGGCATGGAGCACGACCGCTTCGTACTACGCGCGGTGACCGATGAGGTCATGTACGAGATCATGAAGCTCTCCGGCCAGGAGTACGTCGACATCTACGCGACCGCCGCCAAGCGCCAGATCGCCGAGGCGGTCAAGGCCGAGAAGGAAGCGGAGAAGGCGGCCAAGGCCGCACTCGCGCAGGCAGAGAAGGAACGGGCCGAGAAGGAGAAGTCCGGGTCCTAGGCAGGGCAGTCCGGGACTCAGGGGGGTGGGGGATATGACCAAGCGCGAGCGCGTCATGCGGATGTCGGTCGAGCAGCCGCTGTGGCGTGCCCTCACCGGCTACCGGATCATGACGCTCCTGTACGCGATCGGCCTTTTCGCCACGTCCTACCACGAGTTCACCCGCCCCTGGGTGGCCATCGCGTACTACGCCGTGCTCTCCGTCTGGACGTTTGCGACCCTGCCCCGGGTGGCGAACGCGGCGAGCTGCACCAAGCGGTTCCTCGCCGTCGACCTCACCATCGCGCTCACCGGCATCCTGCTCACCGGGGTCGCCGTCAGCACCGAGCGGATCGAAGCCGGCGGCTCCACGCTGCCGTCGATATGGACCGCCGGGTCGGTGCTCGCATTCGCCATCAAGGGCGGCTGGCGCTGGGCCGTCTTCGCCTCCACGCCGGTCGCCGTCGCCAACCTGATCTACCGTGGCGCCCCCGCGCGCGACACCGTCCACAACGTGATCCTCGTCTGGGTCGCCTCCATCGCCATCGGCTACGTCGTCGAGGTCGCCCGCGCCTCCGAGCGCACCCTCGCCCGCGCCCTGGAGATCGAGGCCGCCACCCGCGAACGGGAGCGGCTCGCCCGGGACATCCACGACAGCGTCCTCCAGGTCCTGGCGATGGTGCAGCGGCGCGGCTCGGTGCTCGGCGGCGAGGCGGCCGAGCTGGGCCGGATGGCGGGCGAGCAGGAGGTGGCGCTGCGCACGCTGGTCTCCGGCGGCATGGTGCCCGTCTCCCGGGTGTCGGAGGACGCCGCCGAGGGGGCGGTCGTACGAACAGTCGAAGAGCCGGACGAGGACGGGCCGGCGGACCTGCGTTCACTGCTCGCCCCCTACGCGGCCGCCCGCGTCAGCCTCGCCGAGCCCGGCGCCCCCGTGCCGTTGCCGCCGCCCGCCGCGAAGGAGCTGGCCGCCGCCGTGGGGGCCGCCCTGGACAACGTACGCAAGCATGCCGGGGAGGACGCCCGGGCCTGGATCCTGGTGGAGGACGAGCCCGACGAGGTCGTGGTGACCGTACGGGACGACGGGCCCGGCATCCCCGAGGGGCGGCTCGCGCAGGCAGAGGGGGAGGGGCGGCTCGGGGTCGCCCTGTCGATCCGAGGGCGGCTGCGGGACCTCGGTGGCAGCGCCGAGCTGATCTCGGTGCCGGGGCAGGGCACGGAAGTCGAACTGAAGATGCCGAAGAAGAAGATCCCAGGGGGGACGCGATGAGCGAGCGGCAGGGCCCGATCAAGGTGATGGTGGTCGACGACCACCCGATGTGGCGCGACGCCGTCGCCCGCGACCTCGGCGAGTCCGGCTTCGACGTGGTGGCCACCGCGGGCGACGGCGACCAGGCCGTACGACGGGCTAAGGCCGCCGGGCCGGACGTCCTGGTGCTCGACCTCAACCTCCCCGCCAAGCCGGGCGTCCAGGTCTGCAAGGAACTCGTCGGCCACAACCCGGCGTTGCGCGTCCTGGTGCTGTCCGCGAGCGGTGAGCACGCCGACGTGCTGGAGGCGGTGAAGTCGGGCGCGACCGGCTATCTGCTGAAGTCGGCCTCGACCGAGGAACTGCTCGACGCGGTGCGCCGTACGGCCGTCGGCGACCCGGTGTTCACGCCGGGCCTCGCCGGACTCGTCCTCGGCGAGTACCGGCGGCTGGCCTCCGAGCCCGTTCCCGCCGCCGCGGACACCGAGCACCCCAAGGCCCCGCAGCTCACCGAGCGGGAGACCGAGGTGCTGCGGCTGGTCGCCAAGGGCCTGAGCTACAAGCAGATCGCCGAGCGCCTCGTCATCTCCCACCGCACGGTGCAGAACCACGTGCAGAACACCCTCGGCAAGCTCCAGCTGCACAATCGCGTGGAACTCGTGCGGTACGCCATAGAGCGCGGACTTGACGACGAGTAAACCAACCGCCCGTTGATTCACCGGAATTGCCCTTCCGACCCATCCCTTGGTGACCTGGATCACTATTAGCGTTGCCTCACCAGGCAACCGCGGCGAAGGGACATTTCCATGCGGGTCGGAGTACTGACCGGAGGCGGCGACTGCCCCGGGCTCAACGCCGTCATCCGGGCGATCGTCCGCAAGGGCGTGCAGGAGTACCACTACGACTTCGTCGGCTTCCGGGACGGCTGGCGCGGTCCCCTCGAGAACGACACCGTACGACTGGACATCCCCGCCGTACGCGGCATCCTGCCCCGCGGCGGCACCATCCTCGGCTCCTCGCGGACCAATCCGCTCAAGCAGGAAGACGGCATCCGCCGCGTCAAGGAGAACCTCGCCAAGCAGGACGTCGAGGCGCTCATCGTGATCGGCGGCGAGGACACCCTCGGCGTCGCCGGGCGCCTGTCCGACGAGTACGGCATGCCGTGCGTCGGCGTCCCGAAGACCATCGACAACGACCTGTCCGCCACCGACTACACCTTCGGCTTCGACACCGCGGTCAGCATCGCCACGGAGGCCATCGACCGCCTGCACACCACCGCCGAGTCCCACATGCGCGTCCTGGTCTGCGAGGTCATGGGCCGGCACGCGGGCTGGATCGCCATCCACTCAGGCCTCGCGGGCGGCGCCAACGTCATCCTCATCCCCGAGCAGCGCTTCGACGTCGACCAGGTCTGCGCCTGGGTGACGTCCCGCTTCAAGGCGTCGTACGCCCCGATCGTGGTCGTCGCCGAGGGCGCCATGCCCAAGGACGGCGACATGGTGCTCAAGGACCAGTCCCTCGACTCCTTCGGCCATGTGCGGCTGTCCGGCGTCGGCGAGTGGCTGGCCAAGGAGATCGAGAAGCGCACCGGCAAGGAGGCCCGCACCACCGTCCTCGGCCATATCCAGCGCGGCGGCACGCCCAGCGCCTTCGACCGCTGGCTCGCCACCCGCTTCGGCCTGCACGCCATCGAGGCCGTCCGCGACGGCGACTTCGGCAAGATGGTCGCCCTGCGGGGCACGGACATCGTCCGCGTCCCGATCGCCGAGGCCACGGCCAAGCTGAAGACGGTCGACCCGAAGCTGTACGAGGAGGTCGGGGTCTTCTTCGGCTGACAGTGACGGCTCGGTGCCGGGGCGTACGGGCCCCGGCACCGAGCCGTCGGTCACGCCTGATCGAGCGCGACCACGGAAGTGAGCAGTTCCGCCACGACCCCCGTGCCGTCGAGTGTGAGCACCGACTCGGGATGGAACTGGGTGGAGGCGAACCCGGGCCCGCGCAACGCGTGCACCTCGCCGTTCGCGGCCCGGCTGACCTCGATGCCGTGCTCGGTCAGCTCCGCGTGCGCCTCGTCGTCGCAGCGCGCCACGAAGCTGTTGTAGAAGCCGACCGTCTCGGGCCGCCCGAACAGGTCGATCGTCGTCTGCGCCCCCTGGTACGGCACTTCCTTCCGTACGATCTCCAGCCCCGACTCGGCCGCGATCAGCTCGTGCCCGAGGCAGACGCCGAGCACGCCGTGGCCGTTCGCGGTGGTGCGGAGCACCTCGGCGGTGAGGGAGCGCAGGAAGCTCATCTTGGGGTCGGTGAGGTCGGACGGGTCACCGGGGCCGGGGCCGAGCACGACCGGTCCCTCGTGCGCGAGCACCGCTTCCCGCAGCCCCGGCTCGTCGTAACGCCGGACGGTGACGGTGAGGCCCGACGACCGCAGCACGTGCGCGAGCATCGCCGTGAAGGTGTCCTCCCCGTCGACGACCAGGGCGTGCCCGGTGAGTTCGTCGGAGCGCTCCTGCATCCGCAGCCAGAACGGCGCCAGCGAGGCCCGGCGCCCGTCGAGCGCGGCACGCACGCGTGGGTCGTCGGCGAGACGCACGCGCGCGTGCCGCTCACGCGGCCGGGATGGACGTACGCCCAAAGCCGTCAGCACACCCGCGGCCTTCGCGTGGGTCTCCGCGACCTCGCTCGCCGGATCCGAACCGCGTACGAGCGTGGCGCCGACCGGCACCCGCAGCCGGCCGTCGGCGTCGATGTCGGCGGTGCGGATGAGGATGGGGGAGTCGAGGGTCTGGGCGCCGCCGGAGTCCTTGCCGAGGAGGGCCAGCGCGCCCGCGTAGTAGCCCCGCCCGCCGACCTCGTGCCGCTCGATGACCCGGCAGGCGTTCTGCACCGGCGAGCCCGTCACCGTCGCCGCGAACATGGTCTCCTTCAGGACCTCCCGCACATCCAGCGAGGAACGGCCGCGCAACTCGTACTCGGTGTGGGCGAGATGGGCCATCTCCTTCAGCCGCGGCCCCACGACGACCCCGCCCATGTCGCCCACCGTGCACATCATCTTGAGCTCCTCGTCGACGACCATCGACAGCTCCTCGATCTCCTTGCCGTCGGCGAGGAAGTCCAGCAGGTGCTCGGGGGTGGGGCCTTCGGCCGGGTAGCGGTACGTCCCACTGATCGGGTTCATGACGACCGTGCCGCCGGACATACGGACGTGCACCTCCGGGCTCGCGCCGACCAGGGTGCGGTCCCCGGTGTCGACGACGAACGTCCAGTACGCGCCCCGCTCGCCCTCCAGGAGCCGCCGGAACAGCGCCAGCGCGTCGGCCCGTCCGAACCCCGGGATCTCACCTTCGTACGTCCGCCGGATGACGAAGTTGGCGCCCTCGCCCGCGCCGATCTCCTCGTGCAGCACCCGCCCCACGATCCGCGCGTACTCCTCGTCGGCCACGTCGAAGCCGCCGTCCTCGACCCGTACCTCGTGCGCCGGGAGCTGGGCGAGAGCTTCGGCGAGCGGGATCTCGTACGTCTCCTCCGGCACCAGCACCGACAGGGGCGTCCCGTCGTCGCGGACCTCGAAGCCGCGCTCGCGGATCTGCCGGAAGGGGACGAGCGCCAGGCCGTGCTCGGGGAGGTCGGTGAGGCGGTCGTGCGTGCCGACCGGGCCGAGCAGGACCTCGACCGTGTCGTGGTCGTGGCCCGGGGTGCGGCGGCGCAGCAGGGCGAAGGGACGGGGTTCGTCCAGCAGGTCGAGCAGGTTCATCGGTCGTGTTCCCTCTCGGAAGGAGAGACGACCATCAGCGCCGGAAAACACCGAAGGCCGCCCCTCGGGCGGCCTTCGCGAAGTGTTGCGTACGCGCAGTCAGTGGGCCGCCGGATGAGCGGTCCACCACCAGGTCTGGGTCGAATGCGCGAACATGCGACGCAGAGTACCCCACGTGCGCCTGGCGTGCGGGTGTCTCACCTGTCGGGCCGCACGAAAATCACTCGACACGACCCCGTAATGTTGAGGACGTGACCGTGAACGCTAAGACCAGCGCCAGCGCTGGCAACACCTGGCGAGACCTGCCCGCGGCGCAGCAGCCCGAGTACCCCGACCTTGAGGCTCTGCGCGCAGTCGTTGCGGACCTCGAGTCGTATCCGCCGCTCGTCTTCGCGGGCGAGTGCGACCAGCTGCGCGCCCGGATGGCGGCCGTCGCCAAGGGAGAGGCGTTCCTTCTCCAGGGCGGCGACTGCGCCGAGGCCTTCGACGGCGTGTCCGCGGACCAGATCCGCAACAAGCTCAAGACCCTGCTCCAGATGGGCGCCGTGCTGACGTACGCCGCGTCCGTGCCCGTGGTGAAGGTCGGCCGCATCGCCGGCCAGTACTCCAAGCCGCGCTCCAAGAACACCGAGACCCGTGACGGCGTGACCCTGCCGACGTACCGCGGCGACTCGGTCAACGGCTTCGACTTCAACGAGGCCGCCCGCGTCCCGGACCCCGAGCGCCTGAAGCGGATGTACAACGCCTCCGCCTCCACGCTCAACCTGGTCCGCGCCTTCACCACCGGCGGCTACGCGGATCTGCGCCAGGTGCACGCCTGGAACCAGGACTTCGTGAAGTCGTCCCCCTCCGGCCAGCGCTACGAGCAGCTGGCGCGCGAGATCGACCAGGCGCTGAACTTCATGCACGCCTGCGGGGCGGACCCGGAGGAGTTCAAGACGGTCGAGTTCTACTCGTCGCACGAGGCACTGCTGCTCGACTACGAGTCGGCGCTGACCCGCGTGGACTCGCGCACCGGGCAGCTGTACGACGTCTCCGCGCACATGGTGTGGGTCGGTGAGCGCACCCGGCAGCTCGACGGCGCGCACATCGAGTTCGCGTCGAGGATCCGCAACCCGATCGGCATCAAGCTCGGCCCGACCACGACGGCCGAGGAGGCGCTGCAGTACATCGAGCGCTTGGACCCCGACCGTGAGCCGGGCCGGCTGACCTTCATCGTGCGGATGGGCGCGGACAAGATCCGCGACCGGCTGCCGGAGCTGGTGGAGAAGGTCACGGCGTCGGGTGCGACGGTGGCCTGGGTGACCGACCCGATGCACGGCAACACCTTCGAGGCCGCCTCCGGCCACAAGACCCGCCGCTTCGACGACGTGCTCGACGAGGTCAAGGGCTTCTTCGAGGTCCACAAGGGCCTGGGCACCCACCCGGGCGGCATCCACGTCGAGCTCACCGGCGACGACGTCACCGAGTGCGTGGGCGGCGGCGACGAGATCTTCGTCGACGATCTGCACCAGCGCTACGAGACGGCGTGCGACCCGCGCCTCAACCGCAGCCAGTCTCTCGACCTGGCCTTCCTGGTCGCCGAGATGTACAGGGACCAGTGACGGTAGCGCCTGTTACAGGGGCATGAAGTAGGGCGTGGATCACATACGATCCACGCCCTACAGCACTTTTGGGCTGCCTGTGCGACGGGTAAGGTTAGGTTAGCCTCACCGATCATCGGGACGGCACGACCTTACGAATTCCCGTCGGGAGGTGAACCGCGTGTACGTCTGCAACTGCTTCGGCGTGACCGAGGCGCAGGTGAAGAAGCACGCGGAGGGCGGCGCCTGCACCCCCCGCCAGATAGCCTCGGCCTGCAAGGCCGGCACGGACTGCGGGTCGTGCGTCCGCCGGATCCAGGCACTGCTGGGCAGGGGTGCCTGCCCGCGCGGTGAGCTGGTCGACCGACGTGAGCCGGTCGTCGCCGAGCTGGAAGAGCTGGAAGAAGCCGCGTAGCCGGGCCGCTCGGTCTGCTGCTAGCTGGGCTGCTCGATCTGCTGCGCGATGTACAGCGCCTCGCCGAGCTTGTCGATGAGGGCCAGCTGCGTGTCCAGATAGTCGATGTGGTGCTCCTCGTCCTCGAGGATCGACTCGAAGATGTTCGCGGACGTGATGTCGCCCTTGGTGCGCATCACCTCGATACCCCGCTTGAGGCGGTCGATCGCCTCGACCTCCACCTGCCGGTCGGCCTGGAACATCTCGGTGACGCTCTGGCCGACCCGCACATGGAACAGCCGCTGGTAGTTGGGCAGGCCGTCCAGCATGAGGATGCGCTCGGTGATCTTGTCCGCGTGCTTCATCTCGTCGATGGACTCTTCACGCGTGTACTTGGCGAGCTTCGTCCAGCCGTTGTTGTCCTGGATCCGGTAGTGCAGCCAGTACTGGTTGATCGCCGTCAGCTCACCGGTGAGCTGTTCGTTCAGAAACTCGAGAACCTCGGGGTCGCCCTGCATCGCAGAGGCTCCTTCCAAGCGGGGGAACTGGCAGGTTGCGCCGCATCCTTGCACCGGCGACGAAGATCGTCCAGTAAGTCTTCACTTAGTAAGTAAGGGCATGCTTAGTCCGATATGTACGGTCCAGGGCGGTCAGGTGCACTGCCTCGGGTCTGTCAGGATGGAGACATGGGTCAGCCGGTGGAGCGCGAATCTGGAGGAACGGCACAGCCGGAGCTTCCGCCGGGGCAGCGAGTGCAGCGCGGCTGGCCGGTCACGCACTACGGTCCCGTCCCCAAGTTCCGGCCCGAGCGCTGGGAGTTCAGGGTCTTCGGCGCGACCGCGGACGGCGAGAAGGACTCCTGGACCCATGAGGAGTTCACGGCCCTGCCGTACACCACCGTCCTGGCCGATCTGCACTGCGTGACGAAATTCAGCATGCTCGGCGCGGAATGGGGCGGGATTCCGGCCCGTACGATCCTCGAGATCGCCCCGCCCGCCCCCGAGGTCACGCATGTGATGGTGTGGGCGGAGTACGGATTCAGCTCCAACCTGCGCCTCGAGGACTTCGCAGCCGAGCGCACGATCTTCGCCACCCACAAGGACGGCGAACTCCTCACCGCCGAGCACGGCTTCCCGCTCCGTCTCGTCGTCCCCCACCTCTACGCCTGGAAGGGCCCCAAATGGGTGCGCGGGGTGGAGTACATGACAGCCGACCGCCGTGGCTTCTGGGAGGAGCGCGGCTATCACAACCTCGGCGATCCGTGGAAGGAACAGCGGTACTCCTACCAGGAGGAGCCCGGGGACGGTCCCGAGCTCTGAGCTCTCCCGGTGTACCGGTCAGTGGTGGTACTGGTGCACCTACCCACCAGAACAGCGCGTCGTCGAGCCCGGCATCCACGATGACCATGACTGGCGCCGGGGTGCCGTCCGCGCCGGTAAGCTCGTTGCCGGTTACTACGACAACCATGCAGGGAGCCCCGGATGGCCATCTTCAACGTGATCTTCTCGGAGGCTGCGGCGCGCGTGCGCGACAGTCTTCCGGACGACCGCCTTGAGGTGCTTCAGCGCGGGCTCGCCATACTGGCCAAGGACCCCCGCACCAAGATTTCCGCGGCGATTTCCGGCGACGAGAACACACGCTCGCTCGCGCTGACCCACACCATGGCAGTCGAGTACGTCATCAGTGACGGTCTCCTGATCGTGCTCGTGGTCCACCTCGTCGACACGTCGCACGTCCTGTTCGAGACCGAGGACTGATCCGGCGCGCGCCTTAACCGTCGCGGAGTTTCTTCAGCCGCTCCACGTCCGCCGCGTGCCCCTGCTTGCCGCCGGGTGTCTCGATGATCAGCGGGACGCCCTCGGTGGCGGGGTGGGTCATCAGTGCGCGGAACGGGTCCTCGCCGATGTGACCGGCGCCGATGTTCTCGTGACGGTCCTTGTGGGCGCCGACCACGTCCTTGGAGTCATTGGCGTGGATCAGCTTCAGCCGGCCCTCGCCGACCGTGTCCACCAGCAGATCGAGCGTCTGGTGCATACCGCTCGGGCCGGTGAGGTCGTGTCCGGCGGCGAAGATGTGGCAGGTGTCCAGGCAGACGCCCAGCTTCGGATGGGCGTCCAGCGCCTCGAAGTACGGCCCGAAGTCCCAGGTGCGGGAGCAGAGCGAGGAACCCTGGCCCGCCGTCGACTCCAGCAGCAGATACGGGTCGTCGTCGTGGGTCAGCTCGTCCAGCAGCGGCAGCAGATACTCGCGTACCTGCTTCAGCGCCACGGCACGGTCCCGGCCGCCGGTCGCGCTGCCCGTGTGCACGACCACGCCCAGCGCCCCGATCTCCCGCCCGCGCCGCAGCGAGTGCCGCAGGGACTCCACCGACTTCTCCGCGGTCGCCTCGGTGTGCGAACCGAAGTTGATCAGATACGGGGCATGGACGTACGCCGGGATCGACTCGGCGGCGCAGGCCGCCCGGAACTCCTCGTCCTGCCGCGGGTTTCCGACGGGCGTGGCCCAGCCGCGCGGGTTGGCGACGAAGACCTGCACGGTCTCCGCCTTGAGGTCACGGGCGTATGTCAGGCCTACGGAGTTCAGGCCCCCGGCGACGGGGACATGCCCGCCGACGGGGTTGCGCGGTTGCTTGCCGGTCATTCTGTTCGCGGGTCCCGTCAGCGGATCTGGATGGTGATCGTCGACCCCTTGGGAGCCGTCTTGCCACCCTTCACGGACTGCTTCTTGACGGTGTCGCCGAACAGCCCGAGCAGACCGCGGTCCTCGTCGACTTGGAAGCCAGCGGCCTCCAGCGCGGCCTTGGCTTCGTCGACGCTGTCGCCGACCACGTCCGGGACCTCGATCATCTCCGGGCCCTTGGACAGCGTCAGCGTCACCGTGTCGCCCTCGGCGGCCTCGCTGCCGGGGGCCGGGGACTGGCGTGCGACCTGGTCCTTGTCGAACTCCGAGGTGACCTGCTCGGCGGCGACCCGCACCTTCAGGCCGGCCTCCTCCAGCTCCGCCCTCGCGTCCTGAAGGCTTGCGCCGGCGACGTCGGCGACCTCCACCGGGCTGCCCTTGCTGACGGTGAGCGCGACCGCGGAGCCGGAGCGCCGGGTGGTGCCCGAGCCCGGCTCGGTGCTGATCACGAAGCCCGCCTCGACGTCCTCGCTGAACTCCCGGGTCACCATGCCCGGTGCCAGCCCTTCCTGCTTCAGCACGGACCGCGCCCGGTCGAGCCGGTAGCCCTCCACATCGGGCACCTTCACGTTCTGCGGGCCGTCGGAGATGGTGAGTGTCACGGAGTCGTTCTGCCGTATCCGGTCGCCCACCTCCGGATCGGTGCTGATGACCGAACCGCGCTTCACGGTGTCGCTGTAGGCGTGCTTGACCTGGCCGACCTCGAGACCGGCCGACTCCAGCCGGTCGCGGGCCTGCGCCTCCGTCTTCGTCACCAGCGCCGGGACCCGGGTGAACTGGCCGGAGTTGATGTACCAGATACCGGCGCCCACGCCGAAGACCAGCAGGACGGCCGCGACGATCGTGAACATTCGTCCCCGGGGCGCGGCGGAGCGGCGCGACGGCAGGGGCGGCGGGCTCTGGAAGCGGCTCGTGCGGTGGACCTCGGGCTCGTCCTCGTTCACCGGGAGGGTCAGCGCACGCGGGATCACGCTCGTACGGTCGTCCGCGTTCAGATGCTCGGCCGCGATCGCCTGTGGCGGCACCGCGTCCAGCTGCTCCGCGCTGAGCGCCCCGCGGGTCTCGCGCGCGTGGGCGAGCAGCGCCACGGCGTCGTACGGCCGGATGTCGGGGTTGCGGGCGGTGGCCGACGCCATCAGCGCGTCCAGCTCGTACGGCAGCCCCGGGACGGCGGCCGACGGGGGCGGTACGTCCTCGTGCAGATGCTTGTAGAGCACGATCGCGGGATTCTCGCCCTGGTGCGGCCGGTCGCCCGTCAGCATCTCGTAGAGCATCACGCCGCACGCGTACACGTCGACGCGCGGGTCGGTGGTGCCGTGCTCGATCTGCTCGGGGGCGAGATAGGAAACCGTGCCGAGGACCGCGCCGGTGGTGTTGGTGACCGTGTCCACGGCCCGCACCAGCCCGAAGTCGGCGACCTTGACCCGGCCGTCGTCTCCTATCAGCACGTTCTCCGGCTTCATGTCGCGGTGCACGAACCCGGCGCGGTGCGCGGCACCCAGCGCGGCGAGCACCGGCTCCAGGATGTCGAACGCGGCGCGCGGCTGGAGCGCCCCGCGCTCGCGCAGCACGTCACGGAGCGTGCAGCCCGCGACGTACTCCATGGCCAGATAGACGTACGACCCGTCGGTCCCCTGGTCGAAGACCTGCACCACGTTCGGATGAGCCAGTCGCGCCACGGACTTCGCCTCGCGGATGAACCGCTCCACGAAGGAGCCGTCGGCCGCGAGTGTGGGGTGCATCACCTTGAGGGCGAGGACACGGTCGAGCCGGGTGTCCACGGCCCGGTAGACCGTGGCCATCCCGCCGACGGCGATCCGCGCGTCCACGCGATAGCGGCCGTCGAGCACCTGCCCGACCAACGGGTCCTGAAGGGTCGTATCCACGCAGGTGAGTCTACGATCCACCGCTGACACAACCGCCGTTTCGGTCGTGATAGGGGCTCTACTGCAGCCGAGCTGTGACGCACGTCGCACGTCCGGGATCAGAAGGCGGGGCGCTCGGGGTCCAGCCGTGCCATGCCCTGAGCCGGAGAGGACGCCTGAGCGAAGTGGCGTCGCGGAATCCGCCCGGCCCGGTAGGCCAGCCGCCCCGCCTCCACCCCGCTCCTCATGGCGGCAGCCATCAGCGCCGGCTCCTGCGCCCGCGTCACCGCCGAGGCGAGCATCACACCGGCGCACCCCAGCTCCATCGCCAGCGCCGCGTCCGACGCCGTACCGGCTCCCGCGTCCAGAATCACCGGCACGCGCGCGTGCTCCACGATCAGCTGGAAGTTGTGCGGGTTGCGGATACCGAGTCCGGAGCCGATGGGCGAGCCGAGCGGCATGATCGCGGCGCAGCCGGCGTCCTCCAGCTTGCGTGCCAGCACCGGGTCGTCGTTCGTGTACGGCAGCACCGTGAACCCGTCGTCCACCAGCGTCTCGGCAGCCTCAAGCAGCTCGATCGGGTCGGGCAGCAGGGTGCGCTCGTCGGCGATGACCTCCAGCTTCACCAGGTCGGTGCCGAGGGCCTCCCGGGCCAGCCGGGCGGTGAGGACGGCTTCCCCGGCGGTGAAACAGCCCGCCGTGTTGGGCAGCACCCGGATGCCGAGCCGCTCCAGCACCGACAGCACCGAGCCGTGCACATCGGGGTTCACCCGCCGCATCGCGACCGTCGTCAGCTCCGTGCCGGAGGCGACGAGCGCCCGCTCAAGGACCTCCAGGCTGGGCGCACCGCCCGTACCCATGATGAGACGGGACGAGAAGGCCGTACCGCCGATGACAAAGGGATCGTCAGCCATGGTCAGCCTCCTTGGACGGCCGTGAGGACTTCGACGCGGTCTCCCTCGGAGAGGGACGTGGCGGACCACTGCGCGCGCGGGACGACGGTTTCGTTCAGGGCGGCGGCCACTCCGGAGGGCGCCGCGGTGAGGGACTTCACGAGGGTGTCGAGGGCGGTGCCGTCGGTGACCTCCCGACGCTCACCGTTGATCCAGACGATCATGCGGGCAGCTCCGTGAGTGCGCCGAAGCGCTTCGGGGTGAAGGGGCGGGCCTCGTCCGGGAGTTCACCGGTGGCCAGCGCGTGGGCCATGGCGTCGCCGGTGACCGGCGTGAGCAGCACGCCGTTGCGGTAGTGGCCGGTGGCCAGCAGGAGGCCGGGGAGGTCCGTCGGACCGAGCAGCGGCGCGTTGTCGGGGGAGCCGGGGCGCAGTCCGGCCCGGGTCTCCGTCAGCGGCAGCTCGGTGAGACCGGGGACCAGCTCGTGCGCGTCGCGCAGCAGCTCGTAGACGCCGCCCGCCGTCACCGTCGTGTCCCAGCCCAGCTCCTCGCTGGTCGCGCCGATGACCAGCTCGCCGTTCGCGCGGGGCACCAGGTAGACATGGCTGCCGCGGACCATGGCGCGCACGGTCCGGCTCAGGAACGGCGCGAACCGCTCCGGCACGGTCAGCCGCACCACCTGCCCCTTCACGGGCCGGACGGGCGGCAGTACGTCCTCCGGAACGCCCGCGAGCCGCCCGCTCAGGCTGCCCGCGGCGAGGACGACCTGCCCCGCGCCCACGGCCTCGCCGTCGCGCGTGACGACACCGGCGGCCCGCTCCCGTACGACCGACAGCCGCTCGGCCCAGGTCCGGTGGAAGACCACTCCGGCCCGCTCGCACGCGGCCACCAGCGCACCGGCGAGGCGCCGCGGGTCGATCTGGTGGTCGCCGTCGACGCGCAGCCCGCCGCGCACACCCGGCGCGAGCATCGGCTCCAGACGCCGGCACTCCCGCCCGGACAGCCACTCGGAGTCCAGCCCCGACGCCCGTTGCAGCGCGTGCAGTTCGCGCAGATGGGCGCGGTCGTCGGCGTCCAGGGCGACGGCGAGCGTGCCGCACTGGCGGTAGCCGAGGTCGTGGCCGGTCAGCTCGGTGAGTTCGGCCGCGAAGTCCGGGTAGCGGCGGGCCGAGGCGAGGTTCAGACCGAGCAGGGTCTGCTCGCCGTAGTGCAGTTCCGTGACGGCGGCCAGCATCCCGGCCGCCACCTGCGCTGCTCCGCCGCCCGGTTCGGGATCCACGACGGCCGTGACGAACCCGCGCTGCGCGGCCCGCCATGCCGTCACGAGTCCGATGATTCCGCCCCCGATGACAAGGACGTCTGCGGTGTCGGACGTGGCGTTGTCGGACGTAGCTGTGTCGGACGTATGCGACATGGGCGTCCAGCCCCTCCCTTCGCCGGCATGACCCGGATCAGGTTCGTACGGTCGGAGGCCGCCAGCCTCCCTCTCAGCCCGGTGCGTCCGGGCTCCCGCGAGTGCTCTACGTTGGCCACCCTAGCCCTCTGCCGTATGTCTCAGTAAGGGAGCCTTCGCCTGTGGCCCGCTCGCTCGACGGTCTCGTCCTCGCCCCGGTTGCCGATCAAGCCCCAGGTCAGGTGGGTACTCGCACCCGGTTCACGTACCACGAGAAGGCCGGCGAGATCTGGGCCGAGTACGCGGGCGGGGACGTCGTACGCGGGCATCTGGTGGGTACCAGGGAAGGTGACCGGTTGGACTTCCGGTACGTGCAGCTCAAGCGGGACGGGACGACGTCGTCGGGACACTGCGTGTCGACGGTGACCGAGCTTCCCGACGGGCGGGTGCGCCTGGCGGAGACCTGGGAGTGGGAGTCGCAGGCGGGCAGCGGAACCAGCGTTGTGGAGCAGGTCACGGAGCACGCCCCCTGACTGACGGATCGTCAGTTGTCTATGGTGATCAGGTGAGCGAGCAGACGCAGCAACGAGGCACGTCACAGCCGCGGCGCGTGGTCGTGGCCGGTGCGGGCATGGCCGGGGTGCAGACGGCCGTCGCCCTGCGCGAACAGGGCTTCACCGGCACCGTGACGCTGATCGGCGCCGAGCCGCACCAGCCGTACGACCGGCCGCCGCTGTCCAAGGCCGTACTGCTCGGCAAGGCCGAGGGCTCCGCCTTCGACGTGGACTTCGAGGCGCTCGGCATCGAACTGGAGCTGGGGCGCGAGGTACTGGGTGTGCGCCCCGCCGAACACGAGCTGGACACCGAGGCCGGGCCTGTCCCGTACGACGTCCTGGTCCTCGCCACCGGTGCGGAACCGATCCCGCTGCCGGGCGCCGAGGGCGTTCCCGGCGTCCATCTGCTGCGCACCCTGGACGACGCCGAGCGGCTGCGGCCGGTGCTCGCCCGGCAGCACGACATCGTGGTCGTCGGTGCGGGCTGGATCGGCGCGGAGTTCGCCACGGCGGCGCGCGAGGCGGGCTGCGCGGTGACCGTCGTGGAGGCCGCCGACCGGCCGCTCGCGGGAGCGCTGCCCGCCGAGGTGGCCGCGCCGATGGCCGCCTGGTACGCCGACACCGGCGCGGTGCTGCGGACGCACGCGCGCGTGGAGCGCGTCGAGCCCGGCACGGTCGTCCTCGACGACGGCTCACGGCTGCCCGCGGACGCCGTCGTGGTCGGCATCGGCGCCCGGCCCGCCACCGCCTGGCTCGCCGGTTCGGGCATCAAGCTGGGCAAGCACGGCGAGGTCGTGGCCGACGACCGGCTGCAGACCTCCGTGCCGGACGTCTACGCGGTCGGCGACTGCGCCTCCTTCCCTTCGGGAAGGTATGGCGAGCGCCTGCTGGTCCACCACTGGGACAACGCCCTCCAGGGGCCGCGCACGGTCGCGGCGAACATCATCGGCGAGGCTCCCGCGGTGTACGACCCGGTCCCGTACTTCTGGTCGGAGCAGTTCGGCCGCTTCGTCCAGTACGCCGGTCACCACGCGTCCGCCGACACGACCCTGTGGCGCGGCGACCCCTCCGGCCCGTCCTGGACGGTGTGCTGGCTCCGCGAGAACCGCCTGATCGCCCTGCTGGCGGTGGGCCGCCCCAGGGACCTGGCCCAGGGGCGGCGGCTGATCGAGGCGGGTGCGGAGATGAACCCGGTACTGATCTCGGATCCGGCGCGGCCGCTGAAGACGGCGACGGCGTAAGGGGGTTCGTGGTGGGCGCGACGACCGTCATGGCGTAACGCGTCGGCGCAGGTCGGACGGGTCTGGCTTCCGACTGTCAGTCCGGGATGGCACGCTTGTCCCGTGACCGAGATTGACGCAAAGATCGATGCTCTCGTCCCCGCCTGGCTCACCCTGCCCGACATCGCGGAAATGCTCGATGTCGAGGTGACCCGCGTCCGGCAGCTGGTCAAGGACGGCCAGCTCATCGCCGTACGCCGTGGGGAGAACCGCGCGCTGCACGTCCCCGCCGCCTTCATCGACGGGGCCGAGCAGAAGGTGGTCAAGGGCCTGTCCGGGACCCTGACGCTCCTGCGGGACGACGGCTTCACCGACGAAGAGATGCTCGAGTGGCTCTTCACCCCCGACGAGAGCCTGCCCGGCACCCCCGCGCAGGCCCTGAGTGAGAACCGCGGCACGGAGGTGAAGCGCCGCGCCCAGGCGCTCGCCGTCTGATCACCGCACACTGACCTGAACACGTCCGGCGTACGGGCCGCGGCCCGCGAGGGCCACGGCCACGGTCGAGTGCGGCCCACAGCGGCCGGCGAGCGGTCCTGGGCAGCCGACGGCCACCCGCGACGGCACGCGCGCCGCGGCCCGTGCGCCATCGACCATCACCGACAAACAGGGGACACCCATGCCCGACACCGCCGCCACGCTGCGTGACCGGCTCGCCGACGCCCGCGTCTACCTGTGCACGGACGCCCGCAAGAGTCAGGGCGACCTGCCCGAGTTCCTCGACGCGGTTCTGGCGGGCGGCGTCGACATCGTGCAGTTGCGGGACAAGGGCATGGAGGCGGCGGAGGAACTGGAGCACCTTCAGGTCTTCGCCGACGCCTGTGCCCGGTACGGCAAGCTGCTCGCGGTCAACGACCGGGCGGACGTCGCCCACGCCGTCCGCGCCGACGTACTCCATCTCGGGCAGGGCGATCTGCCCGTCCCGGCGGCCCGGGCGATCCTCGGCGACGACATCCTCATCGGACGCTCGACACACGCCGCGTCCGAGGCGACCGCGGCCGCGGCCCAGGACGGCGTGGACTACTTCTGCACCGGCCCGTGCTGGCCCACCCCCACCAAGCCCGGCCGCCACGCCCCCGGCCTCGACCTGGTCCGCCACACCGCCGCCCTCGGAAACGACCGCCCCTGGTTCGCCATCGGCGGCATCGACCTGGCCAACCTCGACGAGGTGCTGGAAGCGGGTGCCCGCCGGGTCGTCGTCGTACGGGCCATCACGGAGGCGGCGGATCCGGGGGCCGCGGCGGCGGAGTTCGCGAAGCGGCTGAGGGCGGCGTAGCGCGTAACGCAATGTTTGTCCGATGGGTGGACAGTAAGACGACAAATCGGGCAAACTTCCGGGGCCCGGTTGGGGGACCGACCAGCCCCCACTAACCTGCCCGTATGGCCCTCGGAACCGCATCCACCAGGACTGACCGCGCACGCACCGTGCGTGACATGCTCGCAGCAGGCAAGACGACGTACTCGTTCGAGTTCTACGCGCCGAAGACCCCCAAGGGCGAGCGGAGCCTGTGGAACGCGCTGCGCAGGGTCGAGGCGGTCGCCCCCGACTTCGTGTCGGTGACCTACGGCGCCGGCGGCTCCACGCGCGCGAGCACGGTCAAGGAGACGGAGCAGATCGTCGCCGACACCACCCTCACGCCGGTCGCCCACCTCACCGCGGTCGACCACTCCGTCACCGAGCTGCGCAATGTCATCGGCCAGTTCGCCGCCGCCGGCATCCGCAACATGCTGGCCCTGCGCGGCGACCCGCCCGGCGATCCCATGGGCGACTGGGTACCGCACCCGAAGGGCGTCACCTACGCCGCCGAACTCGTCCAGCTCATCAAGGAGTCGGGCGACTTCTGCGTCGGCGTCGCCGCCTTCCCGGAGATGCACCCGCGCTCCGCCGACTGGGACACGGACGTCACACACTTCGTCGACAAGTGCCGGGCCGGCGCCGACTACGCGATCACGCAGATGTTCTTCCAGCCGGAGTCGTATCTGCGTCTGCGCGACCGTGTCGAGGCCGCCGGCTGCTCGACTCCGGTCATTCCCGAGGTGATGCCGGTCACCAGCGTCAAGATGCTGGAGCGGTTGCCGCAGCTCAGCAACGCCGCCATCCCGGCCGTTCTGAAAGAGCGAATCCTCACAGCAAAAGACGATCCGGCCGCTGTACGCTCGATCGGGATCGAGTTCGCCACCGAGTTCTGTGCGCGGCTGCTGGCCGAGGGAGTGCCCGGGTTGCACTTCATCACACTCAACAACTCCACGGCGACACTGGAAATCTACGAGAACCTGGGCCTGCACCACCCACCGCAGGCCTAGACCGGCCACACCGGTATACGACACACTGCGTAGCGGCCACTGGGAGAGGGGCGTACATGGGCTGGACGGTCCTCTACATCGCGTTCGGCATCGTCGCGCTGTGGCTGCTCGGCGAGGTGCTGCTGCAGTACAAGGCACGGCTGCGCTGGCGGGTGCTCGCCTTCGTCGGCTTCCTCGGCGTCGTCCTCGGCGTGCTGCTCGCCAACGTCATCGTCATCGGTCTGGGCGCGGCTGCCTTCGCGGTCGGCCAGACCTACGTGACGCTGTCCTTCCGCAGCGGCTTCGCAGCCGGCTGGGCGGTGGCCGGCCGCCCGTCGTTCGGCGCGAGCAAGCGCCGCCGCGGTGAACCGGACCGCCAGGAGCCGACGCTGGAGGTCACCGACCTCCAAGCCGCCGACGGCGGTTACGGCCCCGACAGCGTCAAGTACGGCCAGGGCAACGCCGGTTACGGCCAGGACGACGACTACGACCGCGACGACGTCTTCACCCCGGCTCGCGCCGCCGATCCCACGGCCGCCGAGACGACCTCGGTCTACGAGCCCCAGCCCCTGCCGGACGACACCGGTTCCTACGGCATATACGCCGACACCTCCTCCTACCCGGCCGGCGCGGACCCGTCGTACGCGGCCGCCGGCCAGACCCAGGACCAGTACGCGGCGGCGGCCCAGGGCGCCGACCAGGCCTACGCGTACGACTACTCGGGCTACGACCAGCAGCAGTACGGCTACGACGCAGGCGGCCAGCAGCAGTACGCCGCCTACTCCGACCCGTACATCGGCACCCAGACCTACGACGGCTCCGGGTACGACGCCAACGCCACCTACGGCGGCCAGCAGCAGTACAGCCAGCAGGGCTACGGCCAGGACCAGTACGCCGGCGGCGAGTACGGCTCGCAGACCCCGCCCGGCGGTGTCTGGGTCCCGCAGCAGCGCACCGACGAGGCCTACGGCGGCGAACTGCCGCAGGAACAGCCGTATCCGTACCAGGGCGACGGGCAGCCGCAGGGGAACGGATACGACGAGCAGCAGTACCGGTTCTGAGCCGCCCTCAGCCGGTCCCGCAGTTCCAGCTCACCGCCGGCTCACTGAGAGCCCCGGAAGTCCGGTCCCTCGACGATCAGTCCGGCGACCAGTGCGCCCGACATGCCCGCGTGGGGGAGACCCCCGCCGGGGTGTGACCAACCACCGACCGTGAACAGCCCGGGTATCGCTGTGCTGTTGGCCGGGTGCAGCATGGTCCCCTCCGCTGCGGCCAGCGCGGGTGCGGGGACGCCACCGCCCTCGGCGCCGGTCTCCTGGCGGGTGTGCTCCGGCGTACGGACCTCGCGCCACAGTGTCCGCTCGCGCAGGCCCGGTATCGCGCGCTCGGCCTCGGTGACCATCCGGTCCGCGAAGGCGTCGGCGGCGCCGGGCGCGGTCCAGTCGTGGTGCGTCAGGGACGGCACCGTCGCCGTGAGCACCACCGCTTCGTGGGCGTCGTCGGGACGCAGCGCCGGGTCGTCCGGCCGGTCGATCCGGACCGTCGGCCGCGCGGGCGGCTCACCGAGCCCGAAGAGATCCAACTCGCCCTCCCGGTCCGGGGTGTGCACCACCGTGCGGTGCGCGGCCCCCGCCTCCCGCGCCCCGCGCAGTGCCAGGCAGACCACGACCCGGCCGGGGGCCGTGCCCTCGGGGTGGGGCTCGATGGCCTCCGGTGGGTACAGCGCGTGCCCGCGCATCAGATCAGCCACGCGCCAGGGGCCGTTACCGACGACCGTGTCCGCCTCCGCCACGCTCCCGTCGGCGAGCTCCACGCCCGCCGCCCGGCCGTCCTTCTCCACGACCCCGGTGACCTCGGCACCGAAGTGGAACTCGACCCTGCGTGACAGACACCGCTCGTACACGGCGCGCGCCAACTCCCGCATACCGCCGCGGACATACCAGGTGCCGAACGCATGCTCCATGTAGGGCAGCACGGCCGCACTCGCCGGGGCGACGCGCGGATCCAGGCCGTACGCGAGCGCGTGGCTCTCCAGCAGGGCGGTGAGCCGGGGGTCGCGCAGCTCCCAGGCGGCGATCTCGGCGAGCGTGCCGGCCCGGCGAGTGCGCAGCAGGCGCTTGTGCGGGACCGCCGGGTAGGGCTCGCGCTCGGCCAGCACCGACCAGTTCGGCCACAGGGGCTCCTCCAAGAGCGGCCGGCGCGTGCGGTCCCAGGCCTCGCGTGCCCGGACCAGGAAGTCGCCCCAGCGGGCGCCCGCGCCGGCGCCCAGCGCCTCGTCCAACGCCGCGACGACGCCCGCGCGCGAGGCGTTCGGCAGGGACACCTCGGTGCCGTCCGCGAAGACGTGCCGCGCCGACGGGTCGACCTGGGTCAGCTCGACGCATGCCTCCAGCGGCTCCTTGCCGGTCTTGAGGAACAGATCGCGGTAGACCGCGGGCAGCGGCAGCGTCCCGGGGCCGGTGTCGAAGGCGAACCCGTCGCGCTCGAGGCGGCGCACCGCACCGCCGTACGTCTCCGTCCGCTCGTACACCGCCACCCGGTGGCCCGCGACGGCCAGCCGGGCGGCAGCCGCCAGCGCGCCCATCCCGGCGCCGATCACCGCAATTCGTGCCATGCCAGGGACTTTATCGGCCGCCACTGACAATGCCGTCGCGGGAGGTCTTGCTCGCCTCGGCCAGGTCGGTCGCCTCGGCCCGGACACCAGCGGCCCCGGGCCGGAGGGAGTACCTGGGCCCGCGTGCGCAGGACTGAGTACACGTACCTAGCGAGGGAGATGAGTACGCGCGCGGATGGGGCCCAACCTGCGAGAACGAGAGAGTGGGGGCACGGAAAGGGGCTCGGCTCCGGCACCGGCGACACGGGGCGCCGGAACGGAGCGGAGCCACGATCCGCTCCTTCCGCCGGCCCCGGTCGGCGGGAGCGAGACGGGGGACCCGGGGGAACGACCGAAACGGGGTCCAACGGGGGACACGGGGGACAACGGGGGAGCACGAGGAAGCGCCGGTTCGATGCTGGCCCGCGGGGGACGCGGCCATATCGGACCGGCGCTTTCCATTGCGCCTACTGCCGGGCCGTTGGCCCCTACCGCCTTCCGCCGGCGTCTATTTCCCGCCGCTCACGCGCCCCTGGAGCAGCCGCGAGAGCGCCGCGTGCACATCGTCCAGTGACCGTTCCGGCTGGAAGGCCTGCCAGTCCAGCGCGGCCACCAGCACCATGCCGACCAGCGCGGACGCGGTCAGCGGGATGTCGATCTCGTCGCTGAACTCCCCGCCCTCGATGCCGGCGCGCAGCACGTCCTCGACGACCGCCACGGCCTGCTGCCGTACCACCATCAGGGTGGACTGCCAGGACCGGTTGGTGCGCCACAGCTCGGCCACATACAGCTGGGTGAACGCCGGATAGCGGTCGATGAAGACGAGCCCGGCCCGGATCATCGCGTCCAGGGCGTCGACCTTGCTGCCGCCCTCCCGCGCCGTGCTGTCGGCCGCCTCCCGAAGGGAGGCGGTGAGGAGCCCCACGCCGTGCCGCAGCAACTCCTCGAAGAGGACCGACTTGCTGGCGAAGTTGTAGTAGACCGTGCCCTTCGCGACCCCTGCGCGTTCGGCGATCTCGTCCACGGTGGTGGCGGAGAAGCCCTGCTCGGCGATGAGCGTGACGGCCGCCTCGTAGAGCTTCTGCCGGGTGGCCTCGCGGCGCGTACTGACGCCCGACGTGGCGCTGCTGCGTTCCATGGCCCTGATTCTCACAGGAGCCGTCCCCCGAGGAGTCACCGGAGGCGTCACCGCGGGGCTCACAGGGTCAGCTCCGGGTGCAGCCGGTCCAGTGTCCACACCTGGCGGCGGCGGGCCGACAGGGCGGTCAGGGCCAGGGCGCCCGCGGTGAAGGCGGTGAGCACCACGCACGCGTGCCACACCGGTTCCAGTCCGCCGCCCGTGATGAGCCTCCTGAGGGCCTCGACGACGTAACTCATCGGCAGGAACGGGTGGATCGCGTTGAAGAAGCCCGGACTGGTCTGCACCGGGTACGTGCCGCCCGCGGACGTCAGCTGGAGCATCAGGAACGCGAGGACGAGAATCCGGCCCGCCGCTCCGAAGCGGGCGTTCAGCCACTGCACGATCGCCGCGAAGCAGGCCGCCACCAGGAACAGGAAGCCCACCGTCCCGGCCGCCCGCGCCATCTCCAGGCCGACCGCCCAGTGCAGCACCGCGACCAGGGCGACGGTCTGGAGCACCCCGATCGCCACCACCGGCAGCCAGCCGGCCAGCGCGATCCGCCAGGCCGAGGCACCGGCGGCGAGCGCACGCCGGTTCATCGGCGTGATCAGCATGTAGGCCACCATCGCGCCCACCCACAGGGACAGCGGGATGAAGTACGGGGCGAAACCGGTGCCGTAGTTGGGCGCCTTGTGCAGGTCCTCGGAGACGAGCCGGACCGGGTCCGCCATCACCTGGGTGCGCCGGTCGCGGTCGCGCGTGCCGTAGTCGGGGATCTGCTCGGCGCCGTCGTGCAGCCCGCCCGCGAGCTTCCCCGAGCCGTCGACGAGCTTGTACATGCCGCCCCTGAGGTCGTCCGCGCCGGTCCTGAGCTCCCCGACGCCCTCGTCCAGGTCGGTCGCGCCGGTCTTGGAGGTCCCGAGCCCCGAGTGCAGCTTCTTGGCACCCGCGGCGACCTTCGCGGCGCCCTTGTTGAGGTCGTTGATCTTGGTGACGGCGTCGTCGAGGTCCTCGGAGAGGTGCGGCGCGCGGTCGGCGAGTGCCTGGGCCTGCTTCTGGAGCGTGGCGAGGTTCTTGTCGAGCTTCTTCAGGTCGCCGTCCTGGTCGGCGATCAGCGTGTTGAGGTCGTCGGCGATCTTCGCCACGTCGGTCGCGGCCTGCTCGGCCTTCTTCAGATCGGCGCAGGCGGCGTCGGCCAGGACGGCGTCCTCGCAGCGCCTCTTGTGGATGCCGTCCAGCGTCTCGGCGCCCGCGTGGGCGCCCTTGGAGGCGACCGGCGCGGCCTTCACCAGGGCCCCGAGGTGGTTGCGGATCGCGCCGGACGAGTCGGCGACCAGCCGGGCGGTGTCACCGATGGTCTCCTCGTTGCCCTTCAGGAAGGGCCCGATCCTGGCGTCGACCCCGTTGACCTTGTCGGCGAGTGTCTGCGTGCCCGCCGCGACCTGCTCCGAGCCGTCCTCCAGGTCACCCGCGCCCTTAGTGAGCTTCGTGAGGCCCTTGGAGAGCTTGCCGCTGCCGTCCTTGGCGTCCTTCAGACCCGCCGCGAGATCCTTGGAGCCCTTCTCCGCCTTGCCGATGCCGCCCTTGAGCCTGTCGGCCCCGTTCGCCGCCTTGACCGTCTGCCCGTGGATGTCGGAGAACGAGATGAAGATCTTGTCGAGGAAGGACCGCGACGCCTTCGTGGACGCGGCCTGGCGCACCTCGCCGAACACAGTCCGCGAGATCTGCCCGACGATGTAGTTGTTCGCGTCGTTCGTCCGTACTTGAAGCGCGCCCGTCTCGGGCGACTCGCCCGCACTGGACGCGATACGTGCACTGAAGTCGGCGGGCATGGTCAATGACAGGTAGTACGTGCCGTCCTCGACCCCCGCCCGGGCCTCGTCGGCACTCACCTCGCGCCAGTCGAAGACCTTGCTGTCGCGCAGCCCCTCCGTGATGTCCTCGCCCGCGGTGAGCTTCCTGCCGTCGGCCGTCGCCCCCTTGTCGTCGTTCACGAGCGCCACCGGGATCCGGTCCAGACGGCCGTACGGATCCCAGAACGACCACAGGTACAGCGCGCCGTACAGCAGCGGCAGCAGCAGGAGCGCGACCAGCGCGGCGCGCGGCAGCTTCCCCCTGCCGAACCGCCGCAGTTCAAGCGCGGCCAGTCGTGGCGAGCGCATCGGCTTCCCCCTCCTCGCGTGTGGTCACCATGAGCACGTCTTCCGGGGCCTGACTGCATACCGCCACGACCGTGGTCCCCGACGCGGCGAGGGACCGCAGCAGCCCCCAGACCTCCTCCCGCTCGGCGTCCGACAGCTTGAGATCGACGTCGTCGACGCCCAGCAGTTGCGGGCGCCCGATGAGGGCCAGGGCCAGGGACAACCGCAGCGCCTCCAGACGCTCCAGATCGCGAACGGCCGTCCGGGAACCCTTGGGCAGCGCCTCCCGATCCAGTCCTACGGCGGCCAGGGCGGCGTCGATCCGCAGCCGGGCCTCGGTGATCCGAGCCGCCCGGGGTTGGGTCAGAGCACGCAGAGAGTCGCCGAACCGGCGCTGCAGCAGCGCCCGTTCGCGCAGGTGCTCCCCGACGGTCAGGGCCGGGTCGAGGTCGGTGACACCGGGGACGTGTGCCAGCGCGCTGACCCGCCGTACCGCCGCCATCCGCTTCGGCAGCCCGAACTCGCCGACTCCGGCCACCCCTTCCGTGGCCTTCATCCGTCCGGTGAGTGCGAGCAGCAAGCAGGTGCGCCCGGACCCGGACGGCCCCTCGACCGCGACGAGTGAGCCGGGCCCCGCCTCGAAGGAGACCCCGCGGAAAGCCCAGCCGCGGGGTCCCTCGAGGCCGAAGTCCCGGGCCATGACAGCGAGTCCGCCCATGGCTCCCCCCAACTTCGGTAATTGAACTGACTGGTCAGTGCAAAAGTTAACCCGAACTGTCGATCGAAGCAAAAGCCCAGGTCAGAACGGATTGTCAGTGCCATACCTCACGATGGGCACATACGGCACCTCATAGCGTGCCGACCACAGACGACAGGAGGTTCGTCATGGCCAGCTATCACGCAGCAGCCGCCCGTCGGCGCCGCGCCTCCGGCCCTGCCCCCTCACTGACCGGCCCGGCGAGCGACGTGCACCCCGTACTGCGCCGGGCCACGGCCCCGCCCGCCGCCCTCGACCTGCTCGCCCAGGCCCGTGCCGGACTGGACGAGGCCGCCGTTCTGGAAACGCCGAACGAGCGCTATGCGACCGCCCACCTCGCGGCTCTGCGCACCGCCGCCGCCGTGCTCGCCGCCCGCGGGCGCCCGGAGCCCACCTCGCGACGCCGGGCCCGCATCAGGAGCGCATGGGAAGTGCTCCCCGAAATCGCGCCCGAGCTCACCGAATGGAGCGCCCTGTTCGCCTCCGGAGCCCGGCGCCGTGCCCGGGCCGAGGCCGGCATCCAGGGCGCGGCCACCCGCCGCGACGCCGACGACTTGATACGCGACGTGGGGATGTTCCTCCGCCTGGTCGAGCGGATGCTGGTCCTCCAGCCGGTCCTCCCACAGCCACGCCAGGACGGAGACCAGCCGGAGGAGGAGGCGCGCGCCGATCCACGGGACATGCCGGACGCGGGCTGACAGGGGCTCCTTTCCGGGCGGGGCAAGCTGAGCAGACGGGGTTCTGCCCGGGCGCGGGTCAACTAGGCGTGCCCCCGGAGCCGGGCGCTCAGCGCGACGCGATGCCGCGCACTGCAGTGACCAGGTGCGGTGCCGGAGGCAATAGGGTGGAGGGCGCCTGACGCCTTCCTTCGCCCGTTGCCGGGACCGGGGAGGCAGCCCGTTCGCTCCGCCGCGTGAGGCGGTGCCGCGCCGAGGAGTCAACTGCCGTGTCGGACCCGATGCGCCCGCCCGTCTCCCACCGCCCCGAATCGACGCCGCTGCGCTCCGACCCCTCTCGCCCCCGTGGCTCGCTCCGTACCGCGGTGGTCTGGGAGGTCCTCCAGGACGCCCTCGACCGCCGGGTGAAGGCCACGGGACGTCAGGTGCTGGACGTCCTCGACACCGGTGGCGGCAGCGGCAACTTCGCGGTGCCCGTGGCCCGCCTCGGCCACCGCGTCACCGTCGTCGACCCCAGCCCGAACGCGCTGTTCGCCCTGGAGCGCCGCGCCGCCGAGGCCGGCGTCGCCGACCGTGTGCAGGGCGTCCAGGGCGACGTCCACGGCCTCTTCGACGTGGTCGAGCGGGGCGGCTACGACGGCGTGCTGTGCCACGGAGTCCTGGAGTACGTGGACGACCCGGCCGAGGGCGTCCGCAACGCCGTGGCCGCCCTGCGCCCCGACGGCGTCCTGAGCCTGCTCGCCGCCGGCCTCGGCGGCGCCGTGCTCGCGCGGGCGCTCGCCGGGCACTTCAAGGAAGCCCGACAGGCCCTCGACGACCCCGACGGCCGCTGGGGCGCCGGCGACCCCATGCCGCGCCGCTTCACCGTGAACCAGCTCACCGATCTGGTCGAGGCCGCGGGCCTGAGCGTGGGCGCCGTGCACGGCGTACGCGTCTTCGCCGACCTGGTCCCCGGCGCGCTCGTGGACACCGAGCCCGGTGCCCTGGACGCGCTGCTCAGGCTGGAGGCGGCCGCCGCCGAGCTCCCGGCGTTCCACTCCGTGGCCACGCAGCTTCATGTGCTCGGTGAGACCCGGGGTGCGCTCGAGGCCTGAGCCATCTCCCGTGGTGAGGCGCTGATCAGGGACTTGGCTGCACATGGAGTACGCCACAGGCCCCCCGATCGGGCGCTCTGCGCCGTATGATCGAGGGAGACCGCCCGGCATGACGGGTCGGCTCCTGGGGAATGGAAGTCTCAGTGGGCCGGGACGTCCATGGCGGATTCCGGTTGCCAATTGGCGTAGAGGGGCGGGTTTCACGGGGGCGATTCCCTGCCTATCCTGAAGGGACCCCCCGGGTCGCCCCGGCGACTGCACGATGAGGAGGACTCCGTGCCGCTCTCGGAGCACGAGCAGCGAATGCTCGAGCAGATGGAGCGAGCGCTGTACGCCGAAGATCCCAAGTTCGCGACAGCGCTTGAGGGAAGCGGGCTGCGCACGTATACCCGGCGACGGGTCTACCAGGCGGTCGCGGGCTTCCTCGTAGGTATCGCGCTCCTCATGGCAGGAATGGTCGCCAAGCAGGTCTGGCTCAGCGTGGTGGGCTTCCTCGTCATGCTGGGCTGTGCGGTACTCGCCGTGACCGGCTGGCGCAAGGCCCCCAAGCCGGGTGAGCAGCCTGCCGCGGGTGCCCAGCCCGCGAGCCGTCAGGGACGGCAGCGGCGCTCCATGATGGACCGTATCGAACAGCGTTGGCAGCGCCGCCGGGATGAACAGGGCGGCGGCCATTAGCTCCACGCCCATACTCTTCTGAGCATGGCGTGAGGGGGTGCCCACCATTGGGTGGTCACCCCCTCACGCATGCCCTCCGGTCGCGGTCCGGCCGCAGTCCAGCACGCGAAGGACCCCGCCCTCCGAGGCGCTGAGGCTTCGGAGGGCGGGGCCGAGGGAGTGGATTCAGCCAGATTTCGCGACCGGGCGCAGCTCAGGGCCTGTCCGGCGGATCATCCCGGCGCCGGACAGGCCCAAGCGCTCAGCTCTGCTGCCCCGACGGCTTGCGCAGAGTCGGTCGTGCGGCCGCCGCGCGTGCCGTGAGGCCGGACCACCAGGCCGACGCCGCCCACACCACCCGTACGGCCGACCGTGGGACGAACAGCGCGCGCAGCTTGGTGCCGCGGTCGACGGTGCTCCGCAGGGTGCCGATCACCCGGCGGACATCGTCCGCGAGGCCCGCCGTCGGGCGTGGGTGCGGGGCGTAGAGCACCTGCTCCACCGCGTCCGCCACCCGGTGCACCGAGGCCGCGGCTGTCGGATCGAGCTGACCGAGCCGGACGATACGGGCCGCCGCCTTGCGCGGAGTCTGCGACTCCTCCGGCGAGATGCCGAAGTCCCAGGCGGTGTCCGTCAGTTCCTGCCAGACGGACAGGGTGTGCAGCGCCGTGCCGGCCTCGCTGCGGTCGTGCGCCCCCAGCCGTACGGACCGGATGCGCAGCCGCCACAGCATCGGCGCCAACGGGATCGCCACCGCCGCGAGCCCGCCGAGGATCCAGGCCAGGACGACGTACCATCTCGGGCCGTCGTCGCCACTGGTCAGTGCCGCCGCCTGGGACTCGCTCGGGCAGGCCTGCAGCTTCTTCTGCTCCGGCGTGCAGGACTCGCTCGCCGACGTCGACGCGGACGGCGCGGCGCTCGTGGACTGGGTCGGCTGTGACACCTCCGGAAGCGTGCTGCCGGGGGCGTCCGGCTGCGTGTACTCCGGCGTCGTACCCCGCGTCGGAGTCGGCTCGAAGCGGGTCCAGCCCACGCCCTCGAAGTACAGCTCGGGCCAGGCGTGCGCGTCCCTCAGCGACACCGACACCGAACCGTCCGCCTGCTGTGAACCGGGCGCGAAGCCCACCGCCACCCGGGCGGGTATGCCCAGGCTGCGGGCCATCGCCGCCATCGCGAAGGAGAAGTGGACGCAGAAGCCCTGCTTGTCCTTGAGGAAGCGGGCGATCGCCGCGGAGCCGCTGCCGACCTGCACCTGGGTGTCGTACTGGAAGCCGCCGGTCAGCGAGAAGTACTCCTGCAGCTTGACCGCCTGCTCGTAGTGGTTCTCCGAACCCTCGGTGACCTCGCGGGCGGTCTCGGACACCACCGCCGGCAGCGAGTCGGGCAGCTGGGTGTACTCGCGCTTCAGAGGCGGTTCGGCCTCCGGGGCCGAGGCCAGCTGATCCGCCGTCGGCTGCACGTCGAGGCTCGTCACCTCGTACGTCTGGCCGCGGGTGCTCTGGCCGCGGTCGCCGACCAGGGTCATGCCCACGGGTTCGTACCGCCAGGTGCCGTCGATGTCGACGCCGCTCGGCGGGTACGGCATCGGCAGCCAGTCCTGGGCGTACCAGTCGGCCGCCGTGATGCGGCTCTGGACCACCGAGCGCCGGACGTCGGACCCGAGGCCGATCGGTGTCGGGAACTCGTCCGGCACGGCGTTGATATCGCGTCGGGCCGGCTTCCACGTCGTGCCGTCGAACTCGTCCAGGGACACGATCCGCAGATACAGGTCCGAGGCGTCTTCCGGGACGGTACGCAGGGACAGGACCTGGCGGTCCTCGTCCACGTTCAGACTGTCGCGCAGGGAGACCAGTGGGTTGACCGCGGAGATCGTGCCGCCGCCTCCGTTGCCGGAGCCGACGCCCGTCCCGGCGCCGTCCAGCAGGCCGCCGTTCATCGCGGGCAGGGCCAGCGGCACCACCAGGGCGAGGCCGAGCGCGACCACGCCGATGCGTCTGCCGGTGCGGATCGGTGCCACCGCGCCCCCGGACTCCACGCCAGGGGTGCGCGGGGCCCCGCCGAAGACCCGGCCCCACTGGGAGAGCCGGTCACGTCCCTCGGCGAGGAGCAGCGTCAGGTAGCCCGCGGCGGCGACCAGGAACCACAGCCAGTCGGCGCCGCCGTCGGAGAGCCCCGCGGCGACCGAGTACAGCGCGAGCAGCGGCAGTCCGGCCGGGGCCGCGGCGCGGAACGTCACCGCGAGGACGTCCACCGCCAGCCCGATGATCAGGACGCCGCCGACCAGCATCAGCCGGATGCCGGGGTTCAGCGGTGCCGGGATCGAGTAGCGGTTGATGTCGTCCGCGCCCTGCTGCAGCAGCACGCCGAACTGCTGGAAGGCGTCCGGCCCGGGGATCAGGCCGACGAGGGCCTGCTCACGGACGAAGGCGAGGGTCAGCAGCATCAGCGTGACCAGCACCTGCACGGCCACGGTCAGCGGCCGGGCCAGCGGCACGCGCCGGGTCGCCGCGCCCACGCCCGTCTGGATCGCCAGCAGGAAGGCCGCCTGCAGCAGCCAGGTCGCCGGGTCGACCAGCGGCAGCAGGGCGCACGCCGACATCAGCGTGGCCGCCCAGGCGCACAGCGCCAGTCGTGCCCGTCCGCTCATGACCGCCCCTCCCCGCCGGCGGCGGCCAGACCGGTGCGCTCGCGGTCCGCCCGACGCCACAGCTCGTTCAGCGAAGCGCCCCGCGGCACGCTCACCGCTGTCCAGCCGGCCTCACGCAGCATCCGCAGCCGCTCCTCGCTACCGTCCAACGGCCCGGGGACATCGGTCGGTTCCCGCACCCACGTGTCACTGTCCAGGAGGAAGGCGACCGCGCCTCCGCTGCGCTGGCGCATCTTCGCGGCCACCGCGGCCTGCTCCTCGTCGAGATCGCCGAGGAAGGCCACCAGCAGTCCCTCGTTGCCGCCGCGCAGCACGTCGTACGCGCGCGACAGACCCGCGCCGTCGGAGTGATCGACCACCGCGAGGGTGTCCATCATCAGCCCGGCCGCGTCCGCCGACTCCTGGCTCGCGCCCGCGAACCCCTCGGCGCCCTCGCCGGGCACCGAGGTGCCGGTGTCCGTCAACAGCCGCGCCGAGAAGCCCCGTTCGAGCATGTGCACCAGCACGGACGCGGCACCGGACACCGCCCACTCGAAGGCCGAGTCGGGGCCCGCGCCCTGATAGGCGAGGCCCCGGGTGTCGAGCAGCACCGTGCACCGGGAGCGCTGCGGCTGCTCCTCGCGGCGCACCATCAACTCGCCGTAGCGCGCGGTCAGGCGCCAGTGCACCCGGCGCAGATCGTCGCCGTAGCGATACCCGCGCGGGATCACGTCGTCCTCGCCGGCCAGCGCCAGGGAGCGCTGCCGCCCGTCGCCGTATCCCTTCGCCTCGCCGGTGAGCCGCACCGGCGGCAGCGGTTCCACGCGCGGGATGACGGTCAGGGTGTCGTACGTCGAGAAGGACCGGGTCAGTTCGCACATGCCGAACGGGTCGGTCAGGCGCAGTTGCAGGGGCCCGAGCGGGTAGCGGCCACGCAGGTCGGAGCGGACGCGGTAGGACACCTCGCGCCGGCCGCCCGCCTCCACCCGGTCCAGGACGAACCGGGGGCGCGGGCCGAGGACGTAGGGCACCCGGTCCTGGAGCATCAGCAGGCCGGTGGGCAGCCGCGAGACGTTGTCCATCCGCAGATGGACCCGGGCCTCGCTGCCGGCGGGCACGCGCGCGGGGGAGAGCCGGCGGCTGCCGGCGACCCGGTAGCGGGTGCGGTAGAGCACGGTCGCGCAGACCAGGGGCAGCGCGGCCAGCAGCAGGCCGACCCGCAGCAGATCGCTCTGCCCCAGGACGTACGCGCAGATCGCCGCCGCCACTCCGGCGGCCAGGAAGGAGCGTCCCCGCGTGCTCAGCCCCGCCAGCGCCGTGCGCACACCGCCCTTCTCGCCCCGGTCGTCCTCCGTCGCGTGCGGAGTGCCACCGGTGGTCATCACAGCCTCCGCGGCGGCTGCTGGCCGTACGCGGTCGCGCCGTGGGCCAGACCGATGCCGGGCTGCTGCTGGGGCGCCGCGGGAACCGGGGTGCGCTGCAGGATCTCCTGCACGACCTGCTCCGCCGTACGGCGGTTCAGCTGGGCCTGGGCGGTGGGCAGCAGCCGGTGGGCCAGGACGGCCACGGCGAGGGCCTGGATGTCGTCCGGCAGCGCGTACTCCCGGCCGCTGAGGGCGGCCGACGCCTTCGCCGCGCGCAGCAGGTGCAGCGTCGCGCGCGGGGAGGCGCCGAGTCTGAGGTCGGGGTGGTTGCGCGTGGCGGCGACCAGCTCGACGGCGTACCGCCGGACCGTTTCGGCTACGTGCACCTCGCGCACGGCCTCGACCAGCTTCACGATCTCGTGCGCATGGGCCACCGGCTGGAGGTCGTCCAGGGGGTTCACCCCGCCGTGCACGTCCAGCATCTGCAGCTCGGCGTCCGCGCTCGGGTAGCCGATGGAGACACGGGCCATGAAGCGGTCGCGCTGGGCCTCCGGCAGCGGGTAGGTGCCCTCCATCTCGACCGGGTTCTGCGTGGCCACCACCATGAAGGGGCTCGGCAGCTCATAGGTCTGTCCGTCGATGGTGACCTGGCGCTCCTCCATGGACTCCAGCAGCGCGGACTGCGTCTTCGGCGAGGCGCGGTTGATCTCGTCGCCGATCACGATCTGCGCGAAGATCGCGCCGGGCTTGAACTCGAAGTCACGGCGCTGCTGATCCCAGATGGACACACCTGTGATGTCCGAGGGCAGCAGGTCGGGCGTGAACTGGATACGCCGCACCGAACAGTCGATGGACCGTGCCAACGCCTTGGCCAGCATTGTCTTGCCCACACCTGGAACGTCTTCGATCAGAAGATGCCCCTCGGCGAGCAGTACGGTCAGCGAAAGCCGTACGACCTCGGGCTTGCCCTCGATCACTCCTTCCACCGAACTGCGGACACGCTCCACAGTGGCGGTCAGATCAGTGAGGCTCGCTCGATCGTCATAGGTCGTCACCCGGCCCTCCTCGGCCCGTTCTGTCCGGGCCGTCGCGCTGTGCTGCGGACCGGCCCACCCCTGGAACACGGACACCACGCGTGAATAGTTCCGCGTGACGCCACACCCGCATTCTTGCTGCCGTTACCGATTCGTGTCACTCGACTGTGGACAACTGGCCGCGATTTGCCGGTCTTATGACCGTTTGGGCACCGCAGAACCTGAAATCAACAGCGAAACGACAGCTTTGGCGGCGGTTCCGAGGGCGCCGCGGCCGGTTACGCGGGGTCGATCTCACGCAGCCGGCCCGTCTTCACGTCGAACACGAAGCCCCGGACGTCGTCGGTGTGCAGCAGGAACGGCGAGGTGCGCACGCGCTGCATCGACTGCCGTACGTCCTGGTCGACATCCCGGAAGGCCTCCACCGCCCAGGCGGGCCGCTGGCCGACCTCCATCTCCAGGTCGTGCCGGAACTCCTCGGTGAGGGTCTCCAGGCCGCAGCCGGTGTGGTGGATGAGAACGACGCTGCGGGTGCCGAGCGCGCGCTGGCTGATGGTCAGGGAGCGGATCACGTCGTCGGTGACCACGCCGCCCGCGTTGCGGATGGTGTGGCAGTCACCCAGGTCGAGGCCGAGCGCGTCGTGCAGGTCGAGGCGGGCGTCCATACAGGCCACCACGGCGACTCGCAGCACGGGACGGGCGTCCATACCCGGGTCGGTGAACGCGGCGGCGTACCGCGCGTTGGCCTCTATGAGGCGATCGGTGACGGTGCCACTCGATATGGCGCCTTCGGGTCCAGCGGGAACTGATGCGGAGGTCGTCATACCCATGACGGTACTGGTCACGTCCGTTTCGGGCTTGCTGTGAGAGAGGACAAAGAACCTCAATGAACCTTGTTGTGAGGTAACCCACAAGCGTGACCGGGGATCGCCCGGACGAGTGGGTTTCCGCGCCCGGCCGCTTCCTGCGCGCCCCGAGCCGCGACGCGCAGGCCGGTTGATTGACCGCGAGACAGCGTGGACTAAAGTGACGCGAAGCGGGAGGCGAGGCTCTCCCTGCTGGACTGAATTCCCCGGAGACCCCGGTGATGTTCCGGAGATCTCCTCGCGTGCGCGGCGCGTACGCACGGCTCGGCCTCCTCCCGCTCCCGGTCGGCTGACGCTTCCGGCGCCGGCAGGCCTTCCCCTTCTCGAGCGGGCGGGGACCCGGCGGTGCGTACGGGCCCGCCGGATCTGAGAGGGCCCCTTGAGCGATCGACACGTCCCGGTGATGCTCCAGCGGTGCCTGGACCTGTTGGCCCCCGCCCTCCAGGCCCCCGGAGCGGTGGTCGTCGACTGCACGCTCGGCCTCGGCGGCCACAGCGAAGCCCTGCTCAGGCAGTTCCCCGAGGCGCGGCTCGTCGCCCTCGACCGGGACAAGGAGGCCCTGCGCCTGTCCGGCGAGCGGCTCGCCCCCTTCGGCGAGCGGGCCACCCTGGTGCACGCCGTGTACGACGAGCTGCCGGACGTACTGGAACGGCTCGGCATCGCGCGCGTGCAGGGCGTCCTTTTCGACCTCGGCGTCTCCTCCATGCAGCTCGACGAGGCCGACCGCGGCTTCGCCTACGCCCAGGACGCGCCGCTGGACATGCGCATGGACCAGACGACCGGCATCAGCGCCGCCGAGGTCCTCAACACCTACCCGGCGGGCGAACTCGTCCGGATCCTGCGGATGTACGGCGAGGAGAAGCAGGCCAAGCGGATCGTCTCCGCGATCGTGCGGGAGCGCGAGAAGGAGCCGTTCAGCAACAGCGCCCGGCTCGTGGAACTGATCCGGGACGCGCTGCCGCAGGCCGCCAAGCGCACCGGCGGCAACCCGGCCAAGCGCACCTTCCAGGCTCTGCGGATCGAGGTCAACGGGGAACTCTCCGTCCTGGAGCGGGCGATCCCGGCCGCCGTGAAGGTGCTCGACGTGGGCGGACGGATCGCCGTGCTGGCGTACCACTCGCTGGAGGACCGGCTGGTCAAGCAGGTGTTCGCGGCCGGCGCCGCCACCACCGCGCCCCCCGGACTGCCGGTCGTCCCCGAGCGCTACCAGCCGCGGCTCAAGCTGCTCACCCGCGGTGCCGAACTTCCCACCGAGGACGAGATCGCCGAGAACCGGCGAGCGGCACCGGCGCGACTGCGCGGAGCCCAGCGCGTCAGGGAAGACGTTGAGTAGGGGCGTGAGGGGCATGAGTGGGTTGGAAAACCGGACTCGCAGGTGGGTGAGTCGGTTGGGGAACCGGACTCGGGGGAGGGCGAGTGAGTAGGAAACCCCAACTGAGGGGGCGTGCGGCCCGTCTCGCACGCCTCATCCCAGGAGCCGGAGGCCGCAACCAGGCCGCCCGCACCCCCTTCGTCCTCCTGGTCGTCCTCCTCCTCGGCGGCGGCCTCATCGGACTCCTGGTGCTGAACTCGGCGCTCAGCGAAGGGGCGTTCAGACTCGACGACCTGCAGAAAGAGACCCAGAGCCTCACCGACGAGGAACAGGCCCTGCAGCGGGACATCGACGCCTATTCGGCCCCCGACGCCCTCCAGCGCCGCGCCCGCGAGCTCGGCATGATCCCCGGCGGCGACCCGGCCTTCCTCGACCCCGACGGCACCGTGAAGGGCGTCCCCTCACCCGCCGAGGGTGTCGTGAGCGACGCGTACGCCCCCCTCGTCCTCGCCCCCGAGGCGCTGCCGGCCGACCCGGCGGCAGGCCCGGCCACGATCCCGCCCCCCCCCCCCCTGGACGCCGCGGTGCTCACGACGCCCGCCGCGCCCGCAGCACCGGCCCCCACCCCGACCACGAATTTCGGCAGGTGACGGAAGTGTCCGACAGGGAACCGCCGCGCCGCCGCGTGCCCGGCCCGGCCCGGCCCGACCGCCCCCGCGGCAGCGGCCAGCGGCGCCCCGGCCCCGGCGCCCGCCCGGCCCGCCGCCCGAACCCGGCCGCCGCCCGCTCCCACCGTCCCGGCGTCATCCGGCTGGGCAGCCCACGCCCCCGGCTGCGCATGGTCAGCCTCGCGCTGACCCTCGTACTGCTCGCGTTCGTCGTACGACTGCTCCAGGTCCAGGCCGTCGACGCCGACACCCTGGCCGCCAAGGCCGGGCAGAACCGGTACGTCGGCCGCACCCTGTCCGCCGAACGCGGCGAGATCACCGACCGCAACGGCGTCGCGCTCGCGACCAGCGAGGACGCGTACGACATCACGGCCGACCCCACGCTGTTCAGCCGTGAGCAGCTCAAGATCGACGACGGGCCCGAGCAGGCCGCCGCGCTCCTCGCGCCGATCCTCGGCGTGGACCAGGACGGCCTGGTCAAGAAGCTCAGGCCGGAGAACAAGGGGCTCCGCTACGCCCTGCTGGCGCGGCGGCAGACACCGCAGGTCTGGCAGCAGATCAAGGACCTGAAGAGCACGCTGGCGACCAAGGCCGAGTCCGACAAGAGCACGGTCAACGTCCTCGCGGGTGTGCTCGCGGAACCCACCAGCAAGCGGGTCTACCCCAACAGCGAGCTGGCCGCCGGGATACTGGGCTGGGTCAACGCCGACGGCAAGGGCGGCGGCGGTGTCGAACGGCAGCTGAACGCCGAGCTGGCCGGCAAGGACGGCAAGATCCGCTACGCCCAGTCCGGTGGCCGCCAGGTGCCCACAATCGCCTCGACCGAGACGCCGGCCGTGCCCGGCAGCGACGTCGAGCTGACCATCGACCGCGACATCCAGTGGGCGGCACAGAACGCGATCACCGAGCAGGTGCGGGAGTCCGAGGCGGACCGCGGCTACGTGATAGTGCAGGACACCAAGACCGGCGAGATCCTCGCCATGGCCAACTCGCCCGGCTTCGACCCCAACGACCTCTCCCAGGCCGACGCGGAGTCCCTGCACAACTGGGCCCTGGAGGACGCGTACGAGCCCGGCTCCACCGCCAAGGTCATGTCGATGGCCGCCGTCCTCGAAGAGAACGTGGCGACCCCGCTGACGCATGTCATCGTGCCCAACCGGCTGCACCGCGGTGACCGGCTGTTCAAGGACGACATCGACCACGAGACCTGGTATCTGACGCTGAACGGCGTGCTCGCCAAGTCCAGCAACATCGGCACCATCCTGGCGACCGGCCAGCTCGGCAAGACCCAGGCCGAGTCCAACCGGATCCTGTACTCCTATCTGCGCAAGTTCGGCCTCGGCAGCTACAGCGGGCTCGGCATCCCCGGTGAGACCAAGGGCATCCTCGCGCCGCCCGGCCAGTGGTCGACCTCGCAGCAGTACACGATTCCTTTCGGCCAGGGCGTCTCCCTCAACGCGATGCAGGCGGCGTCCGTCTACTCGACGATCGCCAACGGCGGCGTACGCGTGGAACCCTCGCTCGTCCGCGGCACCACGGGCGCCGACGGCCGGTTCACTCCCGCCGCGAAACCCGAGAAGACCAGGGTCGTCAGCGAGAAGACGGCCAAGACGCTCGCCCAGATGCTGGAGTCCGTCGTGGACGACCGGGACGGCACCGGCACCAAGGCGCGGATTCCCGGCTACCGCGTCGCGGGCAAGACGGGCACCGCCAACCGCGTGGATCCGGCCACCGGCAAGTACCACGGCTACACCTCGTCGTTCGCCGGATTCGCGCCGGCCGACAAGCCCCGTATCACCGTCTACTGCGCCATCCAGAACGCCACCGCGGGCAGCTACTTCGGCGGCCAGATCTGCGGACCCGTCTACAAGAAGGTCATGGAGTTCGCGCTGAAGACCCTTCAGGTCCCGCCGACCGGGGCCAAGCCCGCCAATCTGCCGGTCGAATACTGACCCTGATCAGCACCGAGCCACCAGGAACCCCCTCGTGACAACGATCACTCCCGATCCCGGGAACCAGGGCGCGGGCGCGCCCTCACTTCGCCCCGAAGCGGGTGCGCCGGGTACGCTCACCGCCGTGCCACACGCTGATCAGTCCCAAACCACTCAGAAGGGCGCACCCGTGACATATCCGGGGCCGCCCAGGCCGGTTCAGGTCTCCGCCACACCTCTCGCGGAGCTCGCCGATCAGCTGGGTGGTGCCGCGCGGCCGGAAGTCGCAGCCGAGGTCACGGGCATCACCCATGACTCGCGCGCCGTCCGCCCCGGCGACCTGTACGCCGCCCTCCCGGGGGCCCGCCTGCACGGCGCCGACTTCGTCACGCAGGCCGCCGGCCTCGGCGCGGTCGCCGTGCTGACCGACCCGACCGGCGCCGAACGCGCCGCGGCCACCGGGCTCCCGGTCCTGGTCGCCGACGACCCGCGCGGACGGATGGGCGAGCTGGCGGCCACGATCTACGGCCACCCCGGCCGGGATCTGCTCCAGATCGGCATCACCGGCACCTCGGGCAAGACCACGACCGCCTACCTCGTCGAGGGCGGCCTGAAGACGGTCAGGTCCACCGGGCTCATCGGCACGGTCGAGATGCGCATCGGCGAGGAGCGCATCAAGTCCGAGCGCACCACCCCCGAAGCCACCGACCTCCAGGCCCTGTTCGCCGTCATGCGCGAACGCGGCGTCGAGGCCGTCGCCATGGAGGTCTCCAGCCACGCGCTGGTCCTAGGCCGCGTCGACGGCTGCGTCTTCGACATCGCCGTCTTCACCAACCTCAGCCCGGAACACATGGAGTTCCACTCCGACATGGAGGACTACTTCCGGGCCAAGGCACAGCTCTTCACGCCGAAACGCAGCAAACTCGGCGTCGTCAACCTCGACGACGAGTACGGCCGCAGGCTCGCCAAGGAGTCCGCCGTCCCGGTCGTCACCTTCTCCGCCGAGGGCCATCCCGACGCCGACTGGCGCGCGGAGGACGTCCAGGTGGGGCCCATGGACTCGGCGTTCACCGCCATCGGCCCCAAGGGTGAGCGGATCGCCGCCAAGTCACCGCTGGCGGGCCCCTTCAACGTCGCCAACACCCTCGCCGCGATCGTCGCCCTGGCCACCGCGGGCCTCGACCCGCAGGCCGCCGCCGACGGCATCGCCGCCGTGCCGGGCGTGCCGGGCCGGCTTGAGCGGGTGGACGCCGGTCAGCCGTATCTCGCGGTCGTGGACTACGCACACAAGACCGACGCCGTCGAATCGGTGCTCCGGGCCCTGCGCAAGGTCACCGAGGGCAAGCTGCACATCGTGCTCGGCTGCGGCGGCGACCGCGACAAGACCAAGCGCGAGCCGATGGGCGCCGCCGCGGCCCGGCTCGCCGACACCGCCGTACTGACCTCCGACAACCCCCGCGGCGAGGACCCCCTCGCGATCCTCGCCACCATGCTTCAGGGCGCGGCGTCCGTGCCGGCACACGAGCGCGGTGAGGTCCAGGTCTTCGAGGACCGGGCCGCCGCGATCGCCGCCGCCGTCGCCCGCGCGCAGCCCGGGGACACCGTGCTGGTCGCGGGCAAGGGCCACGAGCAGGGCCAGGACATCGCCGGGGTGGTCCGTCCCTTCGACGACCGCCAGGTGCTTCGCGAAGCAATCCGGAAAACCCAGGGATGAGAATCCAGAAGACCCAGGGGATGAACTTGTGATCGCCCTCTCTCTCGCCGAGATCGCAGCAGTCGTCGGCGGGCAGACGCACGACATACCGGATCCGTCCGTCCAGGTCACGGGACCGGTCGTCCGGGACTCCCGTGAGGCGGGCCCGGGCAGCCTCTTCGTCGCCTTCGTCGGCGAGCGCGTGGACGGCCACGACTTCGCGGACCGGGTCGTCGCGGCGGGAGCGGCCGCCGTCCTGGCGTCCCGCCCCGTGGGCGTCCCCGCCATCGTGGTCGAGGACGTCCAGGCAGCCCTCGGCGCGCTCGCGCGTCATGTCGTACGACGGCTCGGCACGACCCTCGTGGCGCTCACCGGCTCCGCCGGCAAGACCAGCACCAAGGACCTCATCGCCCAGGTGCTCCAGCGCAAGGCGCCGACCGTGTGGACACCCGGCTCGTTCAACAACGAGATCGGACTGCCGCTGACCGCGCTGAGCGCCACCGAGGAGACGAAGTTCCTCGTCCTGGAGATGGGTGCCCGCGGCATCGGCCACATCCGCTACCTCACGGATCTGACGCCCCCGAAGATCGGCCTCGTCCTGAACGTCGGCACCGCCCACATCGGCGAGTTCGGCGGCCGGGAGCAGATCGCGCAGGCCAAGGGCGAACTCGTGGAGGCCCTTCCGGAAGACGGCGCGGCGATCCTCAACGCCGACGATCCGCTCGTACGGGCCATGGCATCCCGTACGAAGGCGAAGGTGATCCTTTTCGGAGAGTCCGGCGAAGCGGACGTACGCGCCGAGAACGTGAGACTCACGGACAGTGGTCAGCCCGCCTTCCTGCTTCGAACACCCTCCGGTGCAAGCGAAGTGACCATGCGCCTGTACGGTGAGCACCACGTGTCGAACGCGCTCGCCGCGGCCGCCGTCGCCCATGAGCTGGGCATGTCCGCGGAAGAGATCGCCACCGCGCTCTCCGAGGCGGGCTCCCTCTCCCGCTGGCGGATGGAGGTCACCGAGCGCCCGGACGGCGTGACGGTCGTCAACGACGCCTACAACGCGAACCCCGAGTCCATGCGAGCCGCCCTGCGCGCGCTCGCGGCCATGGGCAAGGGGCGGCGGACCTGGGCGGTGCTCGGCAAGATGGCCGAGCTCGGGGACGAGGCTCTCGCCGAGCACGACGCGGTCGGACGGCTCGCCGTCCGGCTCAACGTCAGCAAGCTCGTCGCGGTCGGGGGAAGGGAAGCGTCCTGGCTGCAACTGGGCGCATATAACGAGGGTTCGTGGGGTGAGGAGTCGGTGCACGTGTCCGACGCACAGGCGGCGATCGACCTGTTGCGCAGCGAATTGCGCCCGGGAGACGTCGTACTCGTGAAGGCGTCCCGGTCGGTCGGGCTCGAGAGCGTGGCGCAGGCGCTCGTCGGGACCGGTGCCGAGGGTGAGGTTGCCGCCCGATGATGAAGCAGATCCTGTTCTCAGGAGTCATTGGCCTCTTTCTGACCCTGGTCGGCACCCCGCTGCTGATCAAGCTGCTCGCCCGCAAGGGCTACGGCCAGTACATCCGGGACGACGGACCGCGTGAGCACGCCAGCAAGCGCGGTACGCCGACGATGGGCGGTATCGCCTTCATCTTCGCGACCGTCGCCGCCTACTTCCTGTCCAAGCTGATCACCGGCTACTCGGTGACCTACTCGGGTGTGCTCGTCCTCGGCCTGATGGTCGGCATGGGTCTGGTCGGCTTCCTTGACGACTACATCAAGATCGTCAAGCGGCGCTCGCTGGGTCTGCGGGCCAAGGCGAAGATGGCCGGCCAGTTGCTCGGCGGCATCTCCTTCGCGGTGCTGGCGCTGCAGTTCGAGGATGCCCGCGGCAACACCCCGGCGTCCACGAAGCTGTCGTTCATCACCGACTTCGGCTGGACGATCGGCCCGGTGCTGTTCGTCGTCTGGGCGCTGTTCATGATCCTCGCGATGTCGAACGGCGTGAACCTCACCGACGGTCTGGACGGTCTGGCCACCGGCGCCTCCGTGCTCGTCTTCGGCGCCTACACCTTCATCGGCGTGTGGCAGTTCCAGGAGTCGTGCGCCAACGCGACGGACCTGACCAACCCGGGCGCCTGTTACGAGGTGCGCGATCCGCTCGACCTCGCGGTCATCTCCGCCGCGCTGATGGGCGCCTGCCTCGGCTTCCTGTGGTGGAACACCTCGCCCGCCAAGATCTTCATGGGCGACACCGGTTCGCTCGCGCTGGGCGGTGTCCTCGCGGGCCTGGCGATCTGCTCCCGCACCGAGCTGCTGATCGCCATCCTCGGCGGCCTCTTCGTCCTGATCACGATGTCGGTGGTCATCCAGGTCGGCTCCTTCCGTATGACCGGAAAGCGCGTGTTCCGAATGGCGCCACTCCAGCACCACTTTGAACTCAAGGGCTGGTCGGAAGTGCTCGTCGTGGTCCGCTTCTGGATCATTCAGGGCATCTGTGTGATTGTCGGACTGGGCCTCTTCTACGCGGGATGGGCAGCGGACAAGTGACCTCCTCGGAGCCCTTCGAGTTTCAGGGCAAGCACGTCACCGTCGCCGGGCTTGGCGTCTCCGGCGTCCCGGCGGCCAAGGTCCTGCACGGCCTCGGCGCGCACGTCACCGTCGTCAACGACGGCGACGACGCACGCGCGCGTGCCGAGGCCTCGGAGCTGGAGGCGCTCGGTATCACCGTGCGCCTCGGCGACGGCGCGACCCTGCCCGAGGGCACCGACCTGATCGTCACCGCACCCGGCTGGAAGCCGGACAAGCCGCTGTTCGCGGCGGCGCATGAAGCGGGCATCGACATCTGGGGCGACGTCGAACTGGCCTGGCGCCTGCGCGGCCCGGACGCAGCCCCCTGGCTCGCCGTCACCGGCACCAACGGCAAGACCACCACCGTCCAGATGCTCGCCTCGATCCTGAAGGCGGCGGGCCTGCGCACGGCCGCCGTCGGCAACATCGGCGTCTCCCTGCTGGACGCGGTGCTCGGCGAGGAGCAGTACGACGTCCTCGCGGTCGAACTCTCCAGCTACCAGCTCCACTGGGCGCCCTCCCTGCGCGCGCATTCGGCAGCCGTCCTCAACCTGGCCCCCGACCATCTCGACTGGCACGGCTCCATGGAGGCGTACGCCGCCGACAAGGGCCGTATCTACGAGGGCAATCGCGTCGCCTGTGTCTACAACGTCGCCGACAAGGCCACCGAGGACCTGGTCCGCGAGGCCGACGTCGAGGAGGGCTGCCGGGCCGTCGGCTTCACCCTCGGCACCCCCGGGCCCTCCCAACTCGGCGTCGTGGACGGCATCCTGGTCGACCGCGCCTTCGTCGAGAACCGGCAGAAGAACGCCCAGGAACTCGCCGAGGTCTCCGACGTCGACCCGCCGGCCCCGCACAACATCGCCAACGCCCTTGCCGCCGCCGCCCTCGCGCGCGCCTACGGGGTGCCGGCAGCGGCCGTACGGGACGGGCTGCGTGCCTTCACCCCGGACGCCCACCGCATCGCGCATGTCGCCGACGTGGACGGGGTGGCCTACGTCGACGACTCCAAGGCGACCAACACGCACGCGGCGCAGGCCTCGTTGGCGGCCTACGACTCGATCGTCTGGATCGCGGGCGGTCTTGCGAAGGGCGCGACCTTCGACGAGCTCGTCGCCAAGTCGGCCGAGCGGCTGCGCGCGGTGGTGCTGATCGGCGCCGACCGTGCGCTGATCCGTGAAGCCCTGGTGCGACACGCGCCCGAGGTACCCGTCGTCGACCTCGACCGGACCGACACTGGGGCGATGCTCGCGGCGGTCCAGGAGGCGCGGCGACTCGCCGTTGCCGGAGACACGGTGCTGTTGGCACCCGCCTGTGCCTCCATGGACATGTTCGTCAACTACAACAAGCGTGGAGACGCGTTCGCGGACGCCGTTCGCGAACTCGGCGCCTGACCCCGGCCGCCGGCTGCCGGGCGACCTTGGGAGGGACGCGTGGAGCCGTCGAGGCCGACGTACAGCGGAGGCAGCGATGCCCGGTAGCCGTACCGGGCGTCCGCCCGTGCAGCGGGACGTCCGCCGGCCCGCCGCCGCGCGGACCCCGGGCGAGAATCCCGTCGCCCGGCTGGTCACCCGTACCCAGAAGGCCTGGGACCGGCCGCTGACCGCGTACTACCTGATCCTCGGCGGCAGCCTGCTCATCACCGTGCTCGGGCTTGTGATGGTCTACTCGGCCTCCCAGATCACCGCGCTGCAGCTGTCGTTGCCCGGGTCGTACTTCTTCCGCAAGCAGGCCCTGGCCGCGCTGCTCGGCGCCGGGCTGCTGTTCGCCGCCTCGCGGATGCCGGTCAAGCTGCACCGGGCGCTGGCCTACCCGATACTGGCGGGCGCCGTGTTCCTGATGGCCCTGGTGCAGGTGCCGGGGATAGGGGTGGCGGTCAACGGCAACCAGAACTGGATCTCCATCGCCGGTCCCTTCCAGCTCCAGCCCAGCGAGTTCGGCAAGCTCGCGCTGGTGCTGTGGGGCGCCGACCTGCTCGCCCGCAAGCAGGACAAGAAGCTGCTCAGCCAGTGGAAGCACATGCTGGTGCCGCTCGTTCCGGTGGCGTTCATGCTGCTCGGGTTGATCATGCTCGGCGGCGACATGGGTACGGCGATCATCCTGACGGCGATCCTGTTCGGCCTGCTGTGGCTGGCCGGGGCGCCCACCAGGCTGTTCGTGGGCGTGCTGACGGGGGCGGCCTTCGTCGGCGCGATCCTGATCAAGACCAGCCCCAACCGTATGGCCCGCTTCGCCTGCATCGGTGCCACCGAGCCCGGCAGCGGCACCGCCGACTGCTGGCAGGCCGTGCACGGCATCTACGCGCTCGCCTCCGGCGGACTCTTCGGTTCTGGACTCGGCGCGAGTGTGGAAAAATGGGGTCAACTGCCCGAAGCGCACACGGACTTCATCTTCGCCGTCACCGGTGAGGAACTGGGCCTGGCGGGGACGCTGTCGGTGCTCGCCCTCTTCGCGGCTCTAGGCTATGCGGGTATCCGCGTGGCCGGACGCACGGAGGACCCGTTCGTGAGGTATGCCGCGGGAGGCGTGACCACCTGGATCACCGCTCAGGCGGTGATCAACATCGGTGCGGTGCTCGGTCTGCTGCCGATCGCCGGTGTCCCTCTCCCGCTGTTCTCCTACGGAGGGTCCGCCCTGCTGCCGACCATGTTCGCCATCGGGCTGCTGATCGCCTTCGCGCGTGACGAGCCCGCTGCGCGGGCAGCGCTTTCCATGCGGCAACCTCGCTTTGGTAGAAAGCGCGCGGGACGCCCTTCGGGGCCGGGCAGATGGAACACGATGCGACGGCGTGCCTCAGCGGCGCGTTCGTCCGGAGAGCGGTGAATTTCGGTGCATGTCGTACTCGCCGGTGGGGGGACCGCCGGCCACATCGAGCCCGCGCTCGCCCTCGCGGACGCCCTGCGCAGGCAGGACCCGACCGTGGGAATCACGGCTCTGGGCACGGAGCGCGGCCTGGAGACCCGACTCGTACCCGAGCGCGGGTACGAACTCGCGCTGATCCCCGCCGTACCGCTGCCACGCAAGCCCACCCCCGAGCTGATCACCGTCCCGGGCCGGCTGCGCGGCACGATCAAGGCGGCCGAGCAGATCCTGGAGCGCACCAAGGCGGACGCGGTCGTCGGCTTCGGCGGCTATGTCGCCCTCCCCGGCTACCTCGCGGCCAAGCGCCTCGGGGTGCCGATCATCATCCACGAGGCCAACGCCCGCCCCGGCCTCGCCAACAAGATCGGCTCGCGGTACGCCGCCAAGGTCGCCGTCTCCACCCCGGACAGCAAGCTGCGTGACGCCCGCTACATCGGCATCCCGCTGCGCCGCTCCATCGCCACCCTCGACCGGGCCGCCGCCCGCCCCGAGGCCCGGCACGTGTTCGGCCTCGACCCCAACCTGCCCACGCTGCTGGTCTCCGGCGGCTCCCAGGGTGCCCGCCGCCTCAACGAGGTGGTCCAGCAGGTCGCGCCCTACCTCCAGCAGGCCGGGATCCAGATCCTGCACGTGGTCGGTCCGAAGAACGAACTGCCGCAGGTGCAACAGATGCCGGGAATGCCCCCGTACATCCCGGTACCGTACGTGGACCGGATGGACCTCGCGTACGCCGCGGCCGACATGATGCTCTGCCGCGCGGGCGCGATGACCGTCGCCGAACTCTCCGCCGTCGGACTCCCGGCCGCCTATGTCCCGCTGCCCATCGGCAACGGCGAACAGCGGCTGAACGCCCAGCCGGTGGTCAAGGCCGGCGGTGGACTGCTGGTCGACGACGCGGAACTCACCCCCCAGTGGGTGCAGCAGAATGTCCTGCCCGTGCTCGCCGATCCGCACCGGCTGTACGAGATGTCCCGCGCCGCCGGCGAGTTCGGCCGCCGGGACGCCGACGAACTGCTCGTCGGCATGGTGTACGAGGCGATCGCCGCGCGTCGTACACACCACTAGGAGCTGATGACGGAGGGCAGGAAGCGTGGCCGGACCGACGACCGCCGAACGCGGTGAAAGCCAGCAGGAGTCGGCCGGCCCGCCTCCGGTTCGTCGTCCGCGGCGACCGAGGCTTCGTACGATCATCATCCTGGCCGTGGTGCTGGTGCTCATCGGGGCCGGCTCGGTCTGGGTGCTCTACGGTTCGAAGTGGCTGCGGGTGGAGCGCGTATCGGTCGACGGAACACGGGTTCTGACGCCGCAACAGGTGCGCGAGGCCGCCGACGTACCGGTCGGGGCGCCGCTGATTACCGTCGACACCGATGCGATTAAGGCACGATTGAGCCGCAAATTGCCCCGAATTGACTCGGTTGACGTGGTCCGCTCGTGGCCCCATCGAATCGGGCTGAAAGTGATTGAGCGCGTTCCGGTTCTGATTGTCGAAAAGGGCGGAAAGTTCATCGAAGTGGACGATGAAGGTGTCCGATTCGCCACGGTTTCTGACGCCCCGAAAGGTATCCCCGCACTCGAATTGACGCTGTCCCGCAGCGGCTCCAGCGCCGCGAGCCTGCGCCGCTTCGGCGAGGGCCGACTGGTGCGCGAGGCCGTACGCGCCGCGGGTGCCATTCCGGCCGCCGTCGCCCGTGACACCCGGACCGTCAAGGTGAGTTCGTACGACGACATCTCACTGGAGTTGAACGACGGCCGCACCATCGCGTGGGGGAGTGCGGAGAACGGCGCCGCGAAGGCGCGTACGCTCACCGCTCTCATGAAAGCATCGCCGGATGCGCGGTACTTCGATGTCAGCGTTCCCACCGCCCCGGCGTCATTGGGGAGTTGACGCACATCAGCGCAGGCCAGCACCCTGGTTGGGCAGTGCAACGCCTGATCACATAGGGTGAAAAGAAAAACGGGAGGTTCGGCGTGTTCGTTGAACGTGCGCCACTTGTCGACTTAGTGTCCTGTTCAGAAGATTCCAGCGAACAGACACACTGGTAACCCTAAACTTCAACGTTAGGGTTCGGGTCGGCGTTCGGACCGTCCCATTCGGCATCAGTCGTCCGGATCGCGAGGCAGCAGTGCTTCGGCGGGCCGGCGGCACGTAACTCGAGGCGAGAGGCCTTCGACGTGGCAGCACCGCAGAACTACCTCGCAGTCATCAAAGTCATCGGTGTCGGCGGCGGTGGTGTCAATGCCATCAACCGGATGATCGAGGTCGGTCTCAAGGGCGTCGAGTTCATCGCCATCAACACCGACGCGCAGGCGCTGTTGATGAGCGACGCCGACGTCAAGCTCGATGTCGGCCGCGAACTCACCCGCGGACTCGGGGCCGGAGCCAACCCGGCCGTGGGCCGCAAGGCGGCCGAGGATCACCGTGAGGAGATCGAGGAGGTCCTCAAGGGGGCCGACATGGTCTTCGTGACGGCCGGTGAAGGCGGCGGCACCGGCACCGGCGGCGCGCCCGTCGTGGCCAACATCGCCCGGACCCTGGGCGCCCTCACCATCGGCGTGGTCACGCGCCCGTTCACCTTCGAGGGACGGCGCCGCGCCAATCAGGCCGAGGACGGCATCGCCGAACTCCGCGAAGAGGTCGACACCCTCATCGTCATCCCGAACGACCGGCTGCTGTCCATCTCGGACCGCCAGGTCTCGGTGCTCGACGCCTTCAAGTCGGCCGACCAGGTCCTGCTCTCCGGTGTCCAGGGCATCACCGACCTCATCACCACGCCCGGCCTGATCAACCTCGACTTCGCCGACGTCAAGTCGGTCATGTCCGAGGCCGGTTCGGCCCTGATGGGCATCGGCTCCGCCCGCGGCGACGACCGCGCGGTGGCCGCCGCCGAGATGGCGATCTCCTCGCCGCTGCTCGAGGCGTCCATCGACGGCGCCCGCGGCGTCCTGCTCTCCATCTCCGGCGGCTCCGACCTCGGCCTGTTCGAGATCAACGAGGCCGCCCAGCTGGTCAGCGAGGCCGCCCACCCCGAGGCCAACATCATCTTCGGCGCGGTGATCGACGACGCCCTCGGCGACGAGGTCCGGGTCACCGTGATCGCGGCCGGCTTCGACGGGGGCCAGCCGCCGTCCAAGCGGGACAACATCCTGGGCACCTCCGCGACCAAGCGCGAGGAGCCGACTCCGGTACGGCAGACCGAGAGCCGTCCGTCCTTCGGCTCGCTCGGCAGTGTCAAGCCGAAGGAGGAGCCGGAGCCGCCCGCGCCCGAGCCGGTCAACGACGTCCCGGTCGCCCCGCCGGTCCCGCCGTCCCGGTCCTACTCGGACAGCGCGGCCGAGGAGCTGGATGTGCCGGACTTCCTGAAGTGATAGGACAGCGCGAGAGCGTGAGCGGCGCGCACTTCGGCTTCACCGACCGGTGGGGCGGGGTGAGCGCCGCTCCGTATGAGGAGCTCAACCTCGGCGGCGCGGTCGGCGACGACCCCGACGCCGTACGGACCAATCGCGAACTGGCCGCCAAGACGCTGGGCATCGACCCGGCCGACGTGGTCTGGATGAACCAGGTGCACGGCACCGACGTCGCGGTGGTGGACGGGCCCTGGGGCGACCGGCCCGCCGCGCGGGTCGATGCGATCGTGACCGTGCGGCGCGGACTCGCCCTCGCCGTCCTCACCGCCGACTGCACGCCCGTGCTCCTCGCCGACCCGGTCGCCGGGGTCGTCGCCGCCGCTCACGCGGGACGGCCCGGCATGGTCGCCGGGGTGGTGCCCGCCGCGCTACGCGCGATGATGGACCTGGGCGCCGACCCGTCCCGGATCGTCGCCCGCACCGGACCCACCGTCTGTGGACGGTGCTATGAAGTGCCGGAGACGATGCGAGCCGAGGTGGCCGGCGTGGAGCCGACGGCGTACGCGGAGACGAGTTGGGGCACACCCGCCGTCGACGTGAGCGCCGGTGTGCACGCGCAGCTCGAACGGCTCGGGGTGCGCGACCGGGAGCAGTCGCCGGTGTGCACGCTGGAGTCGCGCGAGCACTTCTCGTACCGCCGCGACCGCACAACCGGTCGGCTCGCGGGCTATGTCTGGCTGGACTGATGGGGCATGACGGACCGTAAGGACGAACTCGCCGTAAACCTGGCGAAGGTGGAGGAGCGCATCGCCGCCGCGTGCGTGGCCGCCGGGCGCAAGCGCGAGGAGGTGACCCTGATCGTGGTCACCAAGACGTACCCGGCGAGCGATGTGCGCATCCTGTCGGAACTCGGCGTGCGCCATGTCGCCGAGAACCGCGACCAGGACGCGGCGCCCAAGGCCGCCGAATGTTCGGATCTGCCCCTTACGTGGCACTTCGTGGGTCAGCTCCAGACCAACAAGGTGCGATCCGTGGTCGGTTACGCGGATCATGTGCAGTCCGTCGATCGTTCCCGGCTGGTGACGGCCCTCTCGAAGGAGGCCGTGCGGGCAGAGTGCGAGGTGGGCTGTCTGATCCAGGTCGCGCTCGACGCGGGCGCGAGCGGCAGAGGGGAGCGGGGAGGCGTGGCGCCGGGCTCAATCGCCGAGTTGGCCGATCTGGTGGCTCGGTCTCCGGGGCTGCGGCTCGACGGGCTGATGACCGTCGCGCCGCTCACCGGGGAGTATGCGGGGCGCGAACTGGCGGCGTTCGAGCGCATGATGGATTTGTCGACTGACCTGCGCAGGGCACATCCGGCTGCGAACATGGTCTCGGCAGGAATGAGCGCGGACCTCGAGCAAGCCGTGGCGGCCGGAGCGACACATGTGCGCGTCGGCACTGCGGTACTCGGAGTCCGCCCCGGGCTCGGGTAACGTCGCCAAGAGTCGGACCACAGCAGAAAATATGGTCATTACCGCTGTATAGCGGGCGTAACGACCTCGTGGATCCCTGGCACTTGGCAGTCGTCAGCCGATCCACCACAGAGCGGAGGACTCAGAGCAATGGCCGGCGCGATGCGCAAGATGGCGGTCTACCTCGGCCTCGTGGAGGACGATGGGTACGACGGCCGCGGTTTCGACCCCGACGACGACTTCGAACCCGAACTCGACCCGGAGCCCGAACGGGACCACCGGCGACACGAACCGTCGCACCAGTCCCACGGCTCACATCAGTCCCAAAGGGATGAATCGGTACGCGTGGTGCAGCCTCCGGCACCGCGCGATCCGGTGCCTCACGCGGCCGCCCTGCCCGCGGAATCCGGGCGTCCGGCGCGCATCGCGCCCGTGGCATCCATCACACAAGAACGTCAAAACCTGGAGAAGAACGCACCGGTGATCATGCCCAAGGTCGTGTCGGAACGAGAGCCGTACCGGATCACCACACTTCACCCGCGGACCTACAACGAGGCCCGTACTATCGGGGAACACTTCCGTGAGGGCACCCCGGTGATCATGAATCTGACTGAGATGGATGACACAGACGCCAAGCGACTTGTCGACTTTGCGGCCGGTTTGGTGTTTGGTCTTCACGGCAGCATCGAGCGGGTGACGCAGAAGGTGTTTCTGTTGTCGCCTGCTAACGTCGATGTCACGGCGGAGGACAAGGCCCGCATCGCAGAGGGCGGGTTCTTCAACCAGAGCTGAGACGCACCACCGGAACAGCAGTAACGAACAGCATGGATCAGGGGAGAGGGAAGCAAGGGTCATGAGCGTGGTCCTGCAAGTCATTTACATCGCGCTGATGTGCTTCCTCATCGTGCTGATCTTCCGGTTGGTCATGGATTATGTCTTCCAGTTCGCCCGCTCATGGCAGCCCGGCAAGGCGATGGTGGTCGTTCTGGAGGCCACCTACACTGTCACTGATCCACCGCTCAAGCTTCTGCGGCGGTTCATTCCGCCGCTGCGTCTCGGGGGCGTGGCGCTCGACCTGTCCTTCTTCGTACTGATGATCATCGTCTACATCCTGATTTCGATCGTGAGTCGGCTGTGAGCGATGTGAACTACCGTCTTGCCGAATGCCGACGACTACGTTGAGGTGAAGAGATGCCGTTGACCCCCGAGGACGTGCGGAACAAGCAGTTCACGACCGTCCGCCTCCGAGAAGGCTATGACGAGGACGAGGTCGATGCCTTCCTCGACGAGGTCGAAGCCGAACTGACCCGCCTGCTCCGCGAGAACGAGGACCTCCGCGCCAAGCTGGCCGCCGCCACGCGCGCTGCTGCCCAGAACCAGCAGAACATGCGCAAGCCGCCGGAGGGTCCCGGTCCGCAGGACCAGCAGCAGGGCGGCATGCCGCAGCAGGGCATGCGCGGGCCGGGTTCTCCCGTGCCCGCCGGCATATCGGGCCCGCCGCAGCAGCAGATGGGTGGCCCCATGGGTGGCCCGCCCCAGCTGCCGAGCGGTGCACCGCAGCTGCCCGCCGGTCCCGGCGGTCAGGGTCAGGGTGGCCCGCAGGGTCCCGGTCCGATGGGCCAGGGTCCGATGGGTCAGGGCCACATGGGTGGCCAGCCCCCCATGCAGCAGCAGATGGGTGGCCCGATGGGCGGCCCCATGGGCGGTCCGATGGGCGGCCCCGGTCAGGGCCCCGGTGGCGACAGCGCCGCCCGTGTCCTCTCGCTGGCCCAGCAGACCGCCGACCAGGCGATCGCCGAGGCCCGTTCCGAAGCCAACAAGATCGTCGGCGAGGCGCGTTCGCGTGCCGAGGGTCTCGAGCGTGACGCTCGTGCCAAGGCCGACGCGCTGGAGCGGGACGCGCAGGAGAAGCACCGTGTCGCGATGGGCTCCCTGGAGTCCGCGCGCGCCACGCTGGAGCGCAAGGTCGAGGACCTGCGCGGCTTCGAGCGCGAGTACCGCACGCGGCTGAAGTCGTACCTGGAGTCGCAGCTGCGTCAGCTGGAGACCCAGTCCGACGACTCGCTGGCTCCGCCGCGCACGCCGGCCACGGCGTCCCTCCCGCCGTCCCCGGCGCCTTCCATGGCTCCGGCCGGTGCGAGCGCGCCGTCGTACGGCGGCAACCAGGGCATGGGCGGTGGCCCGGCTCCGGCCGGTCCGTCCTACGGCGGCCAGCAGCAGATGTCGCCGGCGATGACCCAGCCGATGGCGCCGGTACGGCCGCAGGGTCCTGGTCCGATGGGGCAGGCTCCCTCGCCGATGCGGGGGTTCCTCATTGACGAGGACGACAACTGACGGTTCGTAGTACGGCGTAGACGTCGGCAGCGTTCAGGGCGGGGCCCCGGGTTTTTGATCCGGGGCCCTGCCCTTTTGGTGGGCCGGGCCTGCTGGTTGCGCGGCGTGGGGGCTGGGGGCCCGCAGGCGGCGGCGGGTTGGCCGCAGGCCTGCGGGCTCGAGTGCGGCTATGCCTTGCGGAGGCGGAACGTCAGGGTGAGGGGCTCGTCTGTGAAGGGCGAGCCGTATGTGTCGTCTGCCTCTCCCTGGGCGAAGTCCGTGGACAGGACCTCGTCGGCGATCAGCTCCGTGTGCTCCGACAGGGCGGCGATCACTGCGGGATCCGTCGCCGTCCAGCGGAGGGCGATGCGGTCGGCCACGTCGAGGCCGCTGTTCTTGCGGGCCTCCTGGATCTGGCGGATCGCGTCACGGGCCAGGCCCGCGCGGCGCAGTTCCTCCGTGATCTCCAGGTCCAGCGCCACCGTCGCGCCCGCGTCGGACGCCACCGACCAGCCCTCGCGCGGGGTTTCCGTGATGATGACCTCGTCGGGGGCGAGGGTGATCGTCTCGCCGTCGACCTCCACCGACGCCGTGCCCTCACGCAGGGCCAGCGACAGTGCTGCCGCGTCCGCGTTGGCGACGGCCTTGGCCACGTCCTGGACGCGCTTGCCGAACCGCTTGCCCAGGGCGCGGAAGTTGGCCTTCGCGGTCGTGTCGACCAGCGAGCCGCCCACCTCGGACAGCGACGCCAGCGACTCGACGTTCAGTTCCTCCGTGATCTGGGTGTGCAGCTCGGGGTTGAGGGAGTCGAAGCCCGTCGCCGCGACCAGTGCGCGCCTGAGCGGCTGGCGCGTCTTGACGCCCGACTCCGCGCGCGTGGCACGGCCCAGCTCCACCAGTCGGCGGACCAGGACCATCTGCTTCGACAGCTCCGGGTCGATCGCCGAGAGGTCCGCCTCCGGCCAGGACGCCAGGTGCACCGACTCCGAGGCGCCGGGCGTGACCGGCACGATCAGGTCCTGCCAGACCCGCTCGGCGATGAACGGGGTCAGCGGGGCCATGAGCTTCGTGACGGTCTCGACGACCTCGTGCAGCGTGCGCAGCGCGGCCTTGTCGCCCTGCCAGAAGCGGCGACGGGAGCGGCGTACGTACCAGTTGGACAGGTCGTCGACGAACGCCGAGAGGAGCTTGCCGGCGCGCTGGGTGTCGTAGGCCTCCAGGGACTGGGTCACCTGGTCGGTGAGGGCGTGCAGTTCGGACAGCAGCCAGCGGTCCAGGAGCGGGCGGTCGGCGGGGGCCGGGTCGGCCTCGCTCGGGGCCCAGTTGGACGTGCGGGCGTACAGGGCCTGGAAGGCGACCGTGTTCCAGTACGTGAGGAGGGTCTTGCGGACGACCTCCTGGATCGTGCCGTGGCCCACGCGGCGTGCCGCCCACGGGGAGCCGCCGGCCGCCATGAACCAGCGGACCGCGTCGGCGCCGTGCCGGTCCATCAGCGGGATCGGGTCCAGGGTGTTGCCCAGGTGCTTGGACATCTTGCGGCCGTCCTCGGCGAGGATGTGGCCGAGGCAGACGACGTTCTCGTACGACGACTTGTCGAAGACCAGCGTGCCGACCGCCATCAGCGTGTAGAACCAGCCGCGCGTCTGGTCGATGGCCTCGCAGATGAACTGCGCCGGGTAGCGGGCCTCGAAGAGGTCCTTGTTCTTGTACGGGTAGCCCCACTGCGCGAACGGCATCGAACCCGAGTCGTACCAGGCGTCGATGACCTCCGGCACGCGCGTGGCGGTCTGGGCGCACTGTGGGCAGTCGAAGGTGACGTCGTCGATGAACGGGCGGTGCGGGTCGAGGGCCGACTGGTCGGTGCCGGTCAGCTCGGTCAGCTCCGCGCGGGAGCCGACGACCGTGAGGTGGTCGTCCGCGCAGCGCCAGATGGGCAGCGGGGTGCCCCAGTAGCGGTTGCGGGACAGGGCCCAGTCGATGTTGTTGTTCAGCCAGTCGCCGTACCGGCCGTGCTTGACCGTCTCCGGGAACCAGTTGGTGTCCTCGTTCTCCTGGAGGAGGCGGTCCTTGATGGCCGTGGTGCGGATGTACCAGGACGGCTGCGCGTAGTAGAGGAGCGCGGTGTGGCAGCGCCAGCAGTGCGGGTAGCTGTGCTCGTACGGGATGTGCCGGAAGAGCAGGCCGCGCTGCTGGAGGTCTTCGGTGAGCTTTTCGTCCGCCTTCTTGAAGAAGACGCCGCCGACGAGGGGGACGTCCTCCTCGAAGGTGCCGTCGGGGCGGACCGGGTTCACGACGGGCAGGCCGTAGGCGCGGCAGACCTTGAGGTCGTCCTCGCCGAAGGCGGGGGACTGGTGGACCAGACCCGTACCGTCCTCGGTCGTGACGTACTCGGCGTTCACCACGTAGTGGGTGCCGCCTTCGGTCTCCGGGAACTCCACAAGCTCGAACGGGCGCTGGTACGTCCAGCGTTCCATCTCGGCGCCGGTGAAGGTCTGGCCGGTGGTCTCCCAGCCCTCGCCGAGGGCCTTGGCGAGCAGTGGTTCGGCGACGACGAGCTTCTCCTCGCCGTCGGTCGCGACGACGTAGGTGACGTCGGGGTGGGCGGCGACGGCCGTGTTGGAGACCAGGGTCCAAGGGGTCGTCGTCCAGACGAGGAGCGCGGCCTGGCCGGCGAGCGGGCCGGAGGTGAGGGGGAAACGGACGAACACGGACGGGTCGACGACCGTTTCGTAGCCCTGTGCCAGCTCGTGGTCGGACAGGCCGGTGCCGCAGCGGGGGCACCAGGGGGCGACGCGGTGGTCCTGGACGAGCAGGCCCTTGTTGAAGATCTCCTTCAGCGACCACCAGACGGACTCGATGTACTCGGGGTCCATGGTGCGGTAGGGGTCGTTGAGGTCGGTCCAGTAGCCCATGCGGGTCGTGAGGGCTTCGAAGGCGTCCGTGTGGCGGGTCACCGACTCGCGGCACTTGGCGTTGAACTCGGCGATGCCGTACGCCTCGATGTCCTGCTTGCCGGAGAAGCCGAGCTCCTTCTCGACCGCCAGCTCCACCGGCAGGCCGTGGCAGTCCCAGCCCGCCTTGCGGGCCACGTGGTAGCCGCGCATGGTGCGGAAGCGGGGGAAGACGTCCTTGAAGACGCGTGCCTCGATGTGGTGGGCGCCCGGCATGCCGTTCGCGGTGGGCGGGCCCTCGTAGAACACCCACTCGGGGCGGCCCTCGGACTGCTCCAGGGTCTTGGCGAAGATCTTCTGCTCGCGCCAGAAGTCGAGCACGGCGTGCTCCAGCGCGGGCAGGTCGACCTGGGCGGGCACCTGGCGGTACGTCGGCGTTGTCATCAGCGAGCTTCCTCCGGCGGACTTTCTGCCTTCCGACCGGAGGGACGAGAGCTACGTCTTTCCTTGCGCCGTCTTCGGCGCGCTCCCGCGGTACCACCCTCCTTGGCTCTCCGTCGCACCCGGTGCGCCGGTGAGCCCCCTCATTGGGGTCGCGATGCCGGGTCTACCGCCCCTTGCGGGGTTTCTTCCGGCGGCTCCGGGGTGATCTTCACGTCGCGCTCGCCCCCGGGCTTCCACCGTCCCCGGGTCGCTCTGGGCTGCGTACGCCGCTACTCGTCCCCATCCACGCTTTTCGCTCCGCCCAGTGTACGGCGCCGCGCGGACAGTGGCCGACCGGATTTCCGGTGGCCCTGGGGCACAGCGGCGGCCGGTTCCGGGATGACCCGATTGGCCAGGTGCGCGCGCTCGGATCCCGGGATGACGGGCCAGGCGGATTACCTGGCGGAGAGCTGGGCACAACGGATGCAGGCTTCCCGCCCGGCGCTTGCGGGGCGGGCGAATCGGGCGGCGTGCCCCGTTGCCGCGGGACTCAAGTCGATTTATCGTCCCAGCACGATTCGCGAGCAAGATCACAATATGTGAAGGGGCCGCGGCCATGGTGGCGAAGAAGACCGCCGTACAGCAGTCGGCGTCCGGCAGATCCACCCGTGGCTCCGGCGGCGCGGCCAAGGACGTGAGCGGCAAGAAGAGCGCGCAAGGGGGGTCAGCGGGGAAAGCCGCGAAGGCGGCGGAGCCGGCCAAGCCGGTCAAGACGGTGCGGGGGGCTGCGGCCCGGGGGAAGGGGGCCACAGCCAAGAAGGCGGAGGCATCCAAGGGGGTTGCGAAGAAGACCGCCGCCAAGGAGACGGCCGCCAAGAAGAGTCCCGCCAGGAAGACCCCCGCCAAGAAAACAACGGCGACATCGAAGGTGGCCCCCTCGGTTCCTTCGAAGAAGGCGGCGGCCAAGAAGTCGACCGCCAAGACGGCGACCGCCCAGAAGACGGCAGCCAAGAAGGCGGCAGCAGAGAAGGTCACCGCCAAGGAGGCGGGGGCCAAGAAGGCCGTATCGAAGAAAGCGGCCGCGAAGGAGGAGGCCATGAAGGCCGGTACGAAGAAGGCGGCCGCGAAGAAGACGGCCGCTCCGCAGAGTGCCGGTGAGCAGGGCGGTGCCCCCAAGGGCGCGCCTGCGAAGGGCACCTCCAAGAAGAGCGCGGCCACGAAGAAGAGCACGGCCAAGAAGGCGGGCGCGGCCGAGGCCGCGAAGCAGACGGGAGCCACGACGGTGGTTGCGAAGAAGACTCCTGGCACGGCCACGGCGGCGAAGACCGCCGTTCCCAAGGCACGGGTCGCCGCGGCGGTGGAGCCGGGCGAGCTCGCGGTGCGCCCCGGTGAGGACCCCTGGACCCCGGAGGAGGTCGAGGAGGCGCGTGCCGAGCTGCTGTCCGAGGAGACGCGGCTGCGCACCGAGATCACGTCGTCCGAGGAGGCGCTCGCGGGTCTGATGCGGGATTCCGGGGACGGTGCGGGCGACGACCAGGCGGACACCGGCACCAAGAACATCACGCGCGAGCACGAACTGGCCCTCGCCGCCAACGCGCGCGAGATGCTGATCCAGACGGAGCGCGCCCTGGTGCGGCTCGACGCCGGCACGTACGGCCTGTGCGAGAACTGCGGGAACCCCATCGGCAAGGCGCGCATGCAGGCCTTCCCACGGGCCACCCTGTGCGTCGAGTGCAAGCAGAAGACGGAGCGCCGCTACTGACCGACGCCGGCCGGTTCCTCGTACGCCTCCTCAGCACGCGGGTGCCAGGAGGCGTGCCGTACCCTCGTGCTCAGTCAGGTACCTAGGTCGAGGGACTCACGTGTCAGAGGCGGAGCGCATCATCGGTACGCCGGATTCCCCTGAGGGAGCTGGAGCGGAGCCGGAGCAGTCGTCCGGTGGGGACGGGCAGGGGAGCACCGGTGAGCGGCCCAGGGGCAAGCGCCGGATCGCTGTCCTGTTCGCCGTGGCCGCGTTCGCGTACGCCCTGGACCTGATCAGCAAGATGATCGTGGTCGCCAAGCTGGAACACCACGAGCCGATCGAGATCATCGGGGACTGGCTGAAGTTCGAGGCGATCCGCAACGCGGGCGCGGCCTTCGGCTTCGGCGAGGCCTTCACCGTCATCTTCACGATGATCGCCGCGGCCGTGATCGTCGTGATCGCCCGTCTCGCCCGCAAGCTGTACAGCCTGCCCTGGGCGATCGCGCTCGGCATGCTGCTCGGCGGTGCGCTCGGCAACCTCACCGACCGGATCTTCCGCTCGCCGGGCGTCTTCGAGGGGGCGGTCGTCGACTTCATCGCGCCCAAGCACTTCGCGGTGTTCAACCTGGCCGACTCGGCGATCGTGTGCGGCGGCATCCTGATCGTGCTGCTGTCGTTCCGGGGGCTCGACCCGGACGGCACCGTCCACAAGGACTGAGCGCGCGGTCGGGGGTGTCAGTGCCGTCCTGCATACTCGACGAGTGAGCACGCTTCCCGAGATCCGTACCCTGCCCGTGCCCGACGGCCTGGAGGGCGAGCGCGTCGACGCCGCCATCTCCCGCATGTTCGGCTTCTCCCGTACCAAGGCCGCCGAGCTGGCAGCGGCGGGGAAGGTCACGGTCGACGGCTCGGTGGTCGGGAAGTCCGAGCGGGTGCACGGCGGCGCCTGGCTCGAGGTCGAGATGCCGCAGGCGCCGGCGCCGGTGCAGGTGGTCGCCGAGCCGGTCGAGGGCATGGAGATCATTCACGACGACGAGGACGTGGTCGTGATCATCAAGCCGGTCGGCGTGGCCGCGCACCCCAGCCCCGGGTGGTCCGGACCGACGGTCATCGGCGGGCTGGCCGCCGCCGGGTACCGCATCTCGACGTCCGGCGCCGCCGAGCGCCAGGGCATCGTGCACCGCCTCGACGTCGGTACGTCGGGACTGATGGCGGTCGCCAAGTCGGAGCGCGCGTACACCTCGCTGAAGCGGCAGTTCAAGGAGCGCACGGTCGACAAGCGCTACCACGCGCTCGTGCAGGGCCACCCCGACCCGACCAGCGGCACCATCGACGCGCCCATCGGCCGCCACCCCAACCACGACTACAAGTGGGCGGTCACCGCCGACGGCAAGCCGTCCGTGACGCACTACGACCTCATCGAGGCGTTCCGCGCGGCCTCCCTGCTCGATGTGAAGCTGGAGACCGGCCGCACCCACCAGATCCGCGTCCACATGGCCGCCCACCGGCACCCCTGCGTCGGTGACCTGACCTATGGCGCCGACCCGACCCTCGCCAAGCGGCTCCACCTGACCCGCCAGTGGCTGCACGCCGTACGGCTCGGCTTCGAGCACCCCGGCGACGGCCAGTGGGTGGAGTTCGCCTGCGACTACCCGGCCGACCTGCAGAAGGCGCTGGACCAGGTCCGCGAGGAGACGTACGCGTGAGCTCCGCGCCTGTGTCGTACGTGGTCCGCGTCGCCGCGGGTCCCGGCGACCGTGAGGCGTGCTTCGGGGTGCGCAAGGAGGTCTTCGTCGTCGAGCAGGGCGTGCCCGAGGATCTCGAGTACGACGCGTATGACGCCGTAGCCGTGCATGTGCTGGCCGTCCGGGAGGACGGGATGCCGCTCGGGGCCGGGCGGCTGCTGTGCGGCGAGGAGGCCGCCGCGAAGTACGGCGGTGACCCGTCGGTCGGCTCGCTCGGCAGGCTCGCGGTCACGAAGGCGGCACGCGGGCTGGGCGTCGGGGCGGCGCTGGTGCGGGCCATCGAGGAGGCGGCACGCGCGCGTGGGCTGCGGGCCGTGGATCTGCATGCGCAGACCCACGCGATGGGGTTCTACGAGCGGCTGGGGTACGCGGCGTACGGGCCGGAGTTCCTGGACGCGGGGATGCCGCATCGGGCGATGCGGCGGACTGTGTAGCAGTTCGAGGTGATCTCCCACCGTCGGCGGCCGACGGTCGTAGGGTTTGATCATGGCTCGCAATGTGGTGATCAGTGGTGGCGGTACGGGGATCGGGCGCGCGGCGGCGCGGCTCTTCGCCGGTGACGGGGACCAGGTGCTGCTCCTCGGGCGGCGGGCCGAGGCGCTGGCGGACGCCGGGGTGCCCGGTGCGCTGACCTGTGCCGCGGATCTCAGCGATCCGCGTGAGGTGCGCGGCGTCGCGGACTTCGTGGCGCGGGAGTTGGGGACGGTGGACGTGCTGATCCACAGTGCCGGGGGAAGCGGGGTTCTGGAGGCGCCGGCCGAGAGCGACGACCCCCTCGATGCCGTCGCCCACAACTGGACCGTCAACTTCCGGCTCAATACGCTGACCGCCGTGCTGCTCACCGAGGCGCTGAAGGCGCGGCTCGCCGAGCCAGGTGGGCGGGTGCTGTTCCTCAGCTCCATCGCCGCGTTCCGGGGGTCGGGAAGCGGGGCGTACGGCGCCGCCAAGGCCGCGCTGCATCCGTACGCCCATGATCTGGCCCGGCAGTTGGGGCCGCGGGCGATCACCGTCAACGTGGTCGCGCCGGGGTATGTCGAGGACACCGGGTTCTTCGGGGACACGATGGACGCGGCACGGCGGGAACGGCTCATCGGGGAGACCTCGACCGGGCGGGCCGGGACGCCCGGCGACATCGCCGCGACCCTGCACTTCCTCGCCTCCCACGCGGCCGGGCACATCACCTCCCAGGTGATCCAGGTCAACGGCGGCGCCGAGCGCGGGCACTGACGGTCAGCGGTCTCCGGAGCGCGGCGTGTCATGGACGCGGCGGGGCGGGGAGCCGTCGCGGAACGCCCGGCCGTCGACGTGGCCGGGCGGCACCACCGCGTCCGCCGTGTTGACGCGGGGCAGCGCGTACGGGTGCTGTGCGGCGAGCCAGCGGATCATCCGCTCGCGCACGGTGACCCGTACCGTCCAGATGTCGTCCGCGTCCTTGGCCGTCATCAGCGCCCGCACCTCCATGGTGCTCGTGGTGGCGTCCGTGACGTCCAGGCCGTAGTGGCGGCCGTCCCACGCCGGGCACTCGCGCAGGATGTCGCGCAGCTGCTCACGCATCGCCTCCACCGGGGCCGAGTGGTCGACCTGCCAGTAGACGATGCCGGTCATCTGGGCACCGCCGCGCGACCAGTTCTCGAAGGGCTTGGAGGTGAAGTACGACACCGGCATGGTGATCCGGCGCTCGTCCCAGGTCCGTACGGTCAGGAACGTCAGGGTGATCTCCTCGACCGTGCCCCACTCGCCGTCCACGACGACCGTGTCGCCTATGCGCACCATGTCGCCGAACGCGATCTGGAACCCCGCGAACATGTTGCCCAGCGTCGACTGCGCGGCGACACCGGCGACGATGCCGAGGATGCCCGCCGACGCCAGCAGCGAGGCGCCGGCCGCGCGCATCGCCGGGAACGTCAGCAGCATCGCGGCGACGGCCACCACCGCGACGATCGCCGCCACCACGCGCATGATCAGCGTCACCTGGGTACGGACCCGCCGGACCCGGGCCGGGTCGCGGTGGGCGCGCGCATAGTGGCTGTACGACGTCTCGACGACGGCCGCGGCGATCCCGACCATCAGCCAGGCGGTGGCCCCGATCAGCACCAGCGTCAGCACCCGGCCGATGCCGACCTCGTACCCCTCCAGCAACTTCGCCTCGTCGTACGACCCTCTGAGCACCGCCGCGCACAGCACGACCTGGTAGGGAATCCGGGCGCGGCGCAGCAGGCCCCACAGCGGGGTCTCGCTGTGCCGTTCGTCGGCCTTGCGCAGCAGTACGTCGGTGGCCCAGCCGATGAGCAGCGGCAGCACGATCGAGCCGCCGATGACGATCAGCGGGCGGAGTATGTTCTCCATCCTCCGAACCGTAACCGCCGACCCGGGGGCGTGAACATGCCGCCCCCTTGTGAGCGGCGGTGCCTCGCGGCGGGCGTCGCGGGGCGTTGTCGTACCCGGCTGGCACCATGGCCTCATGAACATCGTGCTCTTTCACTCGACCTTCGGCCTCAGGCCCGCGGTGCGCGCGGCGGCGGACCGGCTGCGCGGCGCCGGACACGAGGTGTGGACTCCGGACCTGTTCGAGGGGCGGACGTTCGAGACGGTCGAGGAGGGCATGACCTTCAACGACGAGATCGGCAAGGACGAGCTGCTGAAGCGTGCCGTGCTGGCCGCGGCGCCCTATTCCGAGCGGGGGTTGGTGTACGCCGGGTTCTCGCTCGGCGCGTCCGTCGCGCAGACCCTCGCGCTGGGCGACGAGAAGGCGCGCGGGCTGCTGCTTCTGCACGGCACGTCGGACCTGGCGCCGAACGTCTCGGTGGACGGTCTGCCGGTGCAGCTGCATGTCGCCGAGCCGGACCCGTTCGAGACCGACGACTGGCTGAGCGCCTGGTATCTGCAGATGGGCAGAGCGGGTGCGGATGTGGAGATCTACCGGTACGCCGGGGCCGGGCATCTCTACACCGACCCCGGGCTGCCGGACTACGACGAGGAGGCGGCCGAGGCCACGTGGCGGGTGGCGCTCGGCTTCCTCGACGGTTTGGACGCGTAAGCGCTCCGCTGGGGGGGGGTGCCGCGATGGGTCGATCGTTGTCTGCGGCGCCGTTGTGGCTGGTCGCGCAGTTCCCCGCGCCCCTTTGGGGCGCGGCAGTTACACGGGGTCGTAAGCCCGCTCGACCTTTTGCGTGCCTGTGCGTGTGCGGTAGGAGCGGGACCAGGAGGCGGTTGCGTTCTGCTTTGTTTTGTCTGAGAGGACGTAGTAATCCATCTGCGCGCGGGCGGCGGTGATGTCCAGGACGCCGTAGCCGTGGCGGTCGGTGTCGACCCAGTGGACGTGGCGGTTGGCGGCGCGGATGATCGGGGAGGCGATCGCGGAGATGGTGCCCTCGGGTGCCTTGACGAGGTCGTCCAGGTTGTCCGACGTGACCGAGGTGACCACGAACTCCGTGGCGGCCGAGGCGGACAGCGGGTAGGTCCCGGCGTTCACCGGCACATCGTTGGCCCACGCCATGTGGATGTCGCCGGTGAGGAAGACGGTGTTGCGTATCGCGTTGGACCGCAGATGGGCGAGGACTTCGCGGCGGTCGTCCGTGTAGCCGTCCCACTGGTCGGTGTTGAGGGCGAGGCCCTCCTGCGGCAGGCCCAGCAGCTTGGCGAGGGGCTTGAGGAGGTCCGCGGAGAGTGAGCCGATGGCGAACGGCGAGATCATCACCGAGTTGCCGACCAGCCGCCAGGTGGTGTCGGAGGACTTCAGGCCCGCCTTCAGCCAGTCGAGTTGGGCGCGGCCGGTGAGCGTGCGGTCCGGGTCGTCGACCTCGCCGTTGCCCACGGCGACCTGCTGCGAGCGGAAGGAACGCAGGTCGAGCAGGGAGAGGTCGACGAGCTTGCCGAAGCGGAGCCGGCGGTAGGTGGTGCCGGCGATCGCCGGACGGACCGGCATCCACTCGAAGTACGCCTGCTTGGCGGCTGCTTGACGGGCGGCCCAGGTGCCCTCGGCGCCCTCGGTGTGGTTCTCGGCGCCGCCCGCCCAGCCGTCGTTGGCCATCTCGTGGTCGTCCCAGATCGCGACGACCGGAGCCGCCGCGTGCAGGGCCTGGAGGTCGGCGTCGGTCTTGTACTTCCCGTGCCGGGCGCGGTAGTCGGCGAGCGTGAGGATCTCGTGGGCCGGCTCGGTCTGCCGTACGACGGTGCCGCGCGTGCCGTACTCGCCGGTGCCGTACTCGTAGATGTAGTCGCCGAGGTGCAGCCAGGCGTCCAGGTCGCCGCGGGCGGCGAGATGGCGGTACGAGGCGAAGTAGCCGGCCTCCCAGTTGGCGCAGGAGACCACGCCGAAGCGGAGATTGGGGACGGCCGCGTCCGCCGCCGGCGCGGTGCGGGTGCGCGCCACCGGGGAGTTGGTGCCGCCCGCCGAGAAGCGGAACCAGTAGTCGGTCGCGGGCGCGAGGCCCCGGATGTCCGCCTTGACCGTGTGGTCGGAGGCGGCGGTCGCGGTGGTCGACCCTTTGGCGACGACGTTCATGAACGCCTTGTCGGTGGCGACGGTCCAGCTCACCTCGGTGTCCGGGCCGACCCCGGAGCCGGGCACCGCCGCCGCGGTGGGCGTCACCCGGGTCCACAGCAGGACACCGTCGGGCAGCGGATCGCCGGAGGCGACGCCGTGCAGGAACGCGGGGGCCTCGTCGGCGGCTCGCGCGGGGAGGGCGGCGGCGAGCGGGCCGCCCAGGACAGCAGTGGCCGCCGCCGCGGCCTTGACGACCGTACGGCGGCGCGGTGCAAGCGGGTTGGCGCTCTGTGGAGTTCTGTATCGACTGGTCACGAGCGATCAGGTTACTGATCGGTATGAACGAGAGCGGGCGAACTCGTAAAAGTTCGCCCGCTCTTCGGCTGGGGGTCGATCAGGACCGTAAGCGTCAGGCCTTGAGGGCGCCGTCCACCAGCGAGGTGAAGTCGGCCACCGTCATAGGGGGGTTGCCGTCGGCCGTGGTGAGCATCTTGCCGTTCATGACGAAGCTCGGGGTGCCGCTGACCTTGTCCTTGTTGGTGTCGAAGGTCTTCGACATGGCCAGCGCCCACTCGTCGTACGTGCCGTTCTTCACGGCGTTCTGGAACTTGGTGTTGTTCTTCAGAGCGTCGACGCTGTCGCCGATCTCGATCAGATAGTCGTCGTTCTTGAACTTGTCGTCGGTCTCCTTCGGGTGCCACTTGGCGGAGTAGAGCGCCTTCTTGTAGTCGAGGAACGCCTCCGGGCTCACATTCAGCGCGGCACCCAGGGCGCTCATCGCGTTCTTGGAGCCCTCGCCCTGGCTGCCGATCTTGCCGTCGCCCAGGGAGTCGCCGTCCAGGAAGGTCCCGCCCACGAACTGGATCTTGTACTTGCCGTCCGCGACGTCCTTCTCCACGGTCGAGCCGACCGTCTGCTCGAACTGGGCGCAGACCGGGCAGCGCGGGTCCTCGTACACCTTGAGGGTCTTCTTCGCGCTGCTCTTGCCGATCACGACGGTGGTGCCGTCGGTACCCGTGGTGTTGGCCGGGGCGACGACCTTGCCGTCCTTCAGGGCCTCCCAGTGGCTGGGCTTGTTGCCCTGCACCACCGCGTAGCTGATGCCGCCGGCTATCGCGAGGACGCCGACGATCGAACCGGCCACGACGGCCTGGCGCTTGACCTTGGCGCGCCTGGCCTGCCGCTCGCGCTCCTGGCGCAGTCGCTCGCGGGCGGCGGTCTTCGCGGCCTTGCTGTTCCGCTTGCTCATGGGGTTCTCCAGTGGGGACGCGCACCTGTCGTGCGCGGGATACGTATGGGGGGACTGCTGGTGCTCAGTGGCTGTTCGCGTGAAGCCTGATGAGGCCTGGTGAGGCCTTATGAGGGTTTATGCGAAAGCGGCCGGGCACGGCGGTCCGCGGCGTCCCAGGGAGTGCACGAGGATCCGGTCGCGGATGACGGCCGGGCGGTGGGCGGAGCGCGGCAGGCGGCGGGGCGACGGGGCCGGGCGTACGGTCACCGCGGCGGCCGCGAGCAGCAGCGGCCGGAACGAGGTCGCCGCCACGGCGCTCAGGAGCTGGGCCAGGGCCCGCTCGCCGCGGCGCAGATAGGCGGCGGCCAGGAGTCCGACGCCGACATGTGCGCCCAGCAGCAGCCAGGCCGCCGTCGGGTCGGCGTGGGCGAGCAGGTCGGCGGCCCGCTCGGGGTCCGTTCCGGTGGCCCGGGCCAGCGGGGTGCCGACGCCGGTGCCGTCGCCGCACAGGACGTCGAAGCCGACGGAGCGCAGAGGGCCCGCGACCGGGCCGCCCGCGGCGCCGTAACAGACGTGCTGGCCGGTGGTGAAGACGGTGTCGGCGGCCAGCTCCAGCGGGATCAGCAGGGCGGCGATCCGCCCGAACCCGCGCTCCCGGCCGGCCAGCGCGTAGGCGATGACGAACACGGCGGCGGCGACCACGGCCACCGTGTTCAGCGGCAGCGGGACCCGGGACAGCAGCACGTGCGACGCGGTGCTGAGCGTCACGACGAGTGCCGTGAACAGCGCCGCGCGTACGGCTCTGAGCTTCGTCCCGGATATGTCCATAGCGGAGGAGAGTCTGTCACGTCGGCCGGTAAGGGACCCCTAAAGGGTTCCTGTGAGTGGCCCTTCCGTCACAGACCCGGAATCCGGCCGTTGCGGAACAGGTCCAGGAAGATCTGGTGGTCGGCACGCGCGCGTGCGCCATAGCTGTGCGCGAAGTCGACCAGCAGGTCCGCGAAGCCGGCGCCGTCGTCGGAGTCCGCCGCGATCGCCGCGTCGATGGCCCGCTCCGTGGAGAACGGCACCAGGGACTCGCCGGAGGTGTCGTCCGCCGCCGCGTGCATCGTCGCCGTGGCCCGGCCGAGGTCGGCGACGACCGCCGCGATCTCCTCCGGCTCGTCGATGTCGCCCCAGTCCAGGTCCACGGCGTACGGCGAGACCTCGGCGACCAGCTGACCGGAGCCGTCCAGCTCGGTCCAGCCCAGCCACGGGTCGGCGTGCGCCTGCAGGGCGCGCTGGGAGATCACCGTGCGGTGGCCCTCGTGCTGGAAGTAGTCGCGGATCGCCCGGTCGGTGATGTGCCGGGACACGGCCGGGGTCTGGGCCTGCTTGATGTAGATCACCACATCGTTCTCCAGGGCGTCGCTGTGGCCCTCCAGAAGGATGTTGTACGACGGCAGACCGGCCGATCCGATGCCGATGCCGCGGCGGCCGACCACGTCCTTCACCCGGTACGAGTCCGGGCGGGCCAGCGAGGTCTCCGGCAGGGTCTCCAGGTAGCCGTCGAAGGCGGCGAGCACCTTGTAGCGCGTGGCCGCGTCCAGCTCGATGGAGCCGCCGCCCGCCGCGAAGCGGCGCTCGAAGTCACGGATCTCGGTCATCGAGTCGAGCAGGCTGAAGCGGGTCAGCGAGCGGGCGTCGCGCAGCGCGTCCAGCAGCGGGCCCTGGGCGGTGTCCAGGGTGAACGGCGGGACCTCGTCGCTCTTGGCGCCGGTGGCCAGCGCGTGCACCCGCTCGCGGTAGGCGGCCGCGTAGATCGTCACCAGCTCGGTGATCTGCTCGTCGCTGAGCGCCTTCGCGTACCCGATGAGGGCGATGGAGGCGGAGAAGCGCTTGAGGTCCCAGGTGAAGGGGCCGACGTACGCCTCGTCGAAGTCGTTGACGTTGAAGACCAGCCGGCCGTTCGAGTCCATGTACGTGCCGAAGTTCTCGGCGTGCAGGTCGCCGTGGATCCACACGCGCGAGGTGCGCTCGTCCAGGTACGGGCCACTCAGTATCCGCCCCCCGCCCCGCCCGGCGTTCTCGGCGTCGAGGTCGTGGTAGAAGAGGCACGCCGTGCCCCGGTAGAACGCGAACGCCGAGGCCGCCATCTTGCGGAACTTCACGCGGAACGCGGCCGGGTCGGCGGCCAGGAGCTCGCCGAAGGCGGTGTCGAAGACGGTGAGGATCTCCTCGCCGCGTTGCTCGGCGCTGAGCTGCGGGACCGACATTGCCTGGTGCCTCCTGGTACGAGGGTGTTGCGTGACAGGTGGGGCGGCTGTGACGTCCGGATGGACCGGCCCGTCCGTCCCCTTCCAACGCATGAAGGTACGTGGGAGTGCCCGCCGAGTGTCAGTCCTCAGGCATAGACTTCGACGCTGTCCCCCCAGACTGTCCGCAGCCTGTCGCCGAGCGTTTTCCTTGGAGGCCACGCCGTGTCAAAGCCGCCGTTCACGCACCTGCACGTCCACACCCAGTACTCGCTGCTGGACGGTGCCGCGCGGCTCAAGGACATGTTCGACGCGTGCAACGAGATGGCCATGACCCATATCGCGATGTCCGACCACGGCAACCTGCACGGGGCGTACGACTTCTTCCATTCCGCGAAGAAGGCCGGAGTCACCCCGATCATCGGGATCGAGGCCTATGTCGCCCCCGAGTCCCGGCGCAACAAGCGCAAGATCCAGTGGGGCCAGCCGCACCAGAAGCGCGACGACGTCTCCGGTTCCGGTGGTTACACCCACAAGACGATCTGGGCGGCGAACTCCACCGGCCTGCACAACCTCTTCAAGCTCTCCTCCGACGCGTACGCCGAGGGCTGGCTGCAGAAGTGGCCCCGGATGGACAAGGAGACCATCTCCCAGTGGTCCGAGGGGCTCATCGCCTCCACCGGCTGCCCCTCCGGCGAACTGCAGACCCGGCTGCGCCTCGGCCAGTTCGACGAGGCCCTGAAGTCGGCCGCCGAGTACCAGGAGATCTTCGGCAAGGACCGCTACTTCCTGGAACTCATGGACCACGGCATCGAGATCGAGCGCCGGGTCCGCGACGGTCTGCTGGAGATCGGCAAGAAGCTCGGCATCCCGCCCCTGGTCACCAACGACTCGCACTACACGTACGCGCACGAGGCGACGGCGCACGACGCGCTGCTGTGCATCCAGACCGGCAAGAACCTCTCCGACCCGGACCGCTTCAAGTTCGACGGCACCGGCTACTACTTGAAGTCCACGGACGAGATGTACGCCATCGACTCCTCGGACGCCTGGCAGGAGGGCTGCGCCAACACCCTCCTGGTGGCCGAGCAGATCGACACCACCGGCATGTTCGAGGCCAAGAACCTCATGCCGAAGTTCGACATCCCCGAGGGCTTCACGGAGGTCACCTGGTTCAAGGAGGAGGTCCGCCGCGGCATGGAGCGCCGCTTTCCGGGCGGCGTCCCCGAGGACCGGCAGAAGCAGGCCGAGTACGAGATGGACGTCATCATCCAGATGGGGTTCCCGGGCTACTTCCTCGTCGTCGCCGACTTCATCATGTGGGCCAAGAACCAGGGCATCGCGGTCGGTCCGGGCCGTGGCTCCGCGGCCGGCTCGATCGTCGCGTACGCCATGGGCATCACCGACCTCGACCCGATCCCGCACGGCCTGATCTTCGAGCGGTTCCTCAACCCCGAGCGCGTCTCCATGCCCGACGTCGACATCGACTTCGACGAGCGCAGGCGCGTCGAGGTGATCAGGTACGTGACGGAGAAATACGGCGCCGACAAGGTCGCCATGATCGGCACGTACGGCAAGATCAAGGCCAAGAACGCCATCAAGGACTCCGCGCGCGTACTGGGCTACCCGTACGCCATGGGCGACCGGCTCACCAAGGCGATGCCCGCCGACGTCCTCGGCAAGGGCATCGACCTCAACGGCATCACGGACCCCTCGCACCCGCGCTACAGCGAGGCCGGCGAGATCCGCGCGATGTACGAGAACGAGCCGGACGTGAAGAAGGTCATCGACACCGCCAAGGGCGTCGAGGGCCTGGTCCGGCAGATGGGTGTGCACGCCGCCGGCGTCATCATGTCCAGCGAGCCCATCGTCGACCACGCCCCGGTCTGGGTGCGGCACACCGACGGCGTGACCATCACGCAGTGGGACTACCCGCAGTGCGAGTCGCTCGGCCTGCTGAAGATGGACTTCCTGGGTCTGCGCAACCTGACGATCATGGACGACGCCATCAAGATGGTGAAGGCCAACAAGGGCATCGACCTCGAGATGCTCTCCCTTTCGCTGGACGACCCCAAGACCTTCGAACTGCTCTGCCGCGGTGACACCCTCGGCGTCTTCCAGTTCGACGGCGGCCCGATGCGTTCGCTGCTCCGCCAGATGCAGCCCGACAACTTCGAGGACATCTCCGCCGTCTCGGCCCTCTACCGGCCGGGCCCGATGGGCATGAACTCGCACATCAACTACGCGGAGCGCAAGAACGGCCGCCAGGAGATCACACCGATCCACAAGGAGCTCGAAGAGCCCCTCGAGGAGGTCCTGGCGGTCACCTACGGCCTGATCGTCTACCAGGAGCAGGTGCAGAAGGCCGCCCAGATCATCGCCGGGTACTCGCTCGGCGAGGCTGACATCCTGCGCCGGGTGATGGGCAAGAAGAAGCCCGACGAGCTGGCGAAGAACTTCGTCCTCTTCCAGGAGGGCGCCCGCAAGAACGGCTACAGCGACGAGGCGATCCAGGCACTGTGGGACGTGCTGGTCCCCTTCGCCGGCTACGCCTTCAACAAGGCCCACTCCGCCGCGTACGGACTCGTCTCGTACTGGACGGCGTACCTGAAGGCGAACTACCCGGCCGAGTACATGGCCGCGCTGCTCACCTCCGTCAAGGACGACAAGGACAAGTCGGCCGTCTACCTCAACGAGTGCCGGCGCATGGGCATCAAGGTGCTCCCGCCGAACGTCAACGAGTCGATGTCCAACTTCGCCGCCCAGGGCGACGATGTGATCCTCTTCGGCCTCTCGGCCGTCCGCAACGTCGGCACGAACGTGGTGGAGTCGATCATCCGCTCGCGCAAGGAGAAGGGGAAGTACGCCTCCTTCCCCGACTACCTCGACAAGGTCGAGGCCGTCGTCTGCAACAAGCGCACCACCGAATCACTGATCAAGGCCGGCGCCTTCGACACCATGGGCCACACCCGCAAGGGCCTGACGGCCCAGTTCGAGCCGATGATCGACAACGTGGTGCAGGTCAAACGCAAGGAGGCCGAGGGCCAGTTCGACCTCTTCGGCGGCATGGGCGACGACAGCGCCGACGAACCCGGCTTCGGCATGGACGTCACCTTCACCGACGAGGAGTGGGACAAGGCCTACCTGCTCGCCCAGGAACGGGAGATGCTCGGCCTGTACGTCTCAGACCACCCGCTGTTCGGCCTGGAACACGTGCTGTCCGACAAGGCCGACGCGGGCATCGCCCAGCTCACCGGCGGCGACTTCGGCGACGGGGCGGTCGTCACCATCGGCGGCATCATCTCCGGCCTGCAGCGCAAGATGACCAAGCAGGGCAACGCCTGGGCCATCGCCACCGTCGAGGACCTGGCCGGCTCCCTGGAGTGCATGTTCTTCCCCGCCACCTACCAGCTGGTGTCGACCCAACTCGTCGAGGACGCCGTGGTGTTCGTCAAGGGCCGCCTCGACAAGCGTGAGGACGTGCCCCGACTCGTCGCGATGGAGCTCCAGGTCCCCGACCTGTCGAACGCGGGAACCAACGCGCCCGTGATCCTCACCATCCCGGCCACCCGGGTCACCCCGCCCATGGTCAGCCGCCTCGGGGAGATCCTCAGCCATCACAAGGGCGAGAGCGAGGTGCGGATCAAGCTCCAGGGGCCGCGGAAGACGACCGTGCTGCGGCTGGACCGGCACCGGGTGAAGCCGGATCCCGCGCTCTTCGGCGATCTGAAGGTGCTGCTCGGGCCGTCCTGTCTGGCCGGCTGACTTGCGGTATCGCGAGAGGGGCGCACCGTGCCGGGTGCGCCCCTCGTTCTGTGCCTGGGCCGCAACAGCCCGTTATGAAGATGTCAGTTGTGACCGAAGCGCTTCTGCTTGCCCTTGCGCGCGATGTCGCCGGGAGTCACGTGGGAGATGCGCTGCTCGGCCTGCGCCTCCATCGAGGACTGCTGGGCCTGCTGCTCCCCGCGCTCGGACTGCGGCTGCTTACGGTCCTGTTTCTTGTTCTTGGCCATGGTGATCTGCCTCCTGTGGGGGATCTAGGGGCCAGGGCCGCGACCAGACTCACATAGGCTGGCAAGGAACGCATTTCGGATAATTACCGTCTGTGACAGCGCTTGTCGGGGAGACGATGCCCCGAAACGCCACGCCGAAGATCGAGTTCCGCCCGTTAACCCTCGCGTGGTCGGGCAGACTCGAAGGAAGCCCGAAGCAAACCTCCCGGAAAGAGGGTGGATCGCGTGGACCGCTGCATCGTCCTGGTGGACGCCGGGTATCTGCTGGGGGCCGCCGCCTCTCTTCTCGCCGGAGAGCCCTCACGTTCCCGCATCACCGTCGATCACACCGCCCTCATCCATGGCCTGCGCGAACGCGCCGAGTCGGACACCGAGCGGCCGCTGCTGCGTATCTACTGGTTCGACGGCGCCCCCGACCGCGTCCCGCAGCCCGAGCACCGCAGGCTGCGCGTGATGCCCCGGGTCACCGTCCGCCTCGGCGCCCTGACCCGCAGCGACGGACGCTGGGCCCAGAAGGGCGTCGACGCGGCGATGCACGCGGAGCTGACCGAACTGGCCCGCAACCGCGCCTGCTCCGACATCGTCCTGGTCACCGGCGACGGCGATCTGCTGCCGGGCATGATGGCCGCGAAGGAGCACGGGGTCGCCGTACACCTGTGGGCCGTGCAGGCCGCGGACGGCGACTACAACCAGTCCGAGGATCTGGTCGCCGAGGCGGACGAGCGGCGCGTGCTCGACCGTACGTGGATCACCAAGGCGGTACGGGCCAAGGATCTCGGCGGGATCTGCGCGCCGCAGCCGGTGCCGCGGCCCGAGATCGCCGCGATCCTCTCCGCGCCGCTGCCGGAGTCCGCGCTCTCCTCGGCCGAGCGGGCCGCCGAGGAGCGGGAGCACCCGCCCGCGGCCACCGCCTCCGAGAACGGCACGCAGGAGCGGGTGCCCGCGCCCAAGGGCGGCGTGCCCACCCCCAAGGACCTGGCCGCGCTGCGCGCCCCCGGCGGCACCCAGACCGACAAGCACCCCGCGAGCGCGACGCTGCGGTGGTCCTCCGACAAGGGCTGGGTCGACCGGCCCGGTGTCGCGGCCGAACCGCCCGAGGTCGCCTCCATGCCGACGCTGGCGCAGCTGACCTCGGCGGAGCAGCGGTGGGCGGACCGGGAGGAGGACATCACCACGGTCGGCGGGGATCCGTACGAGGTGGGGCAGGTGTTCGCCCGGCGGTGGATGGGGCGGCTCGGGGACCAGGGCCATCTGCAGAAGCTGTCGGGGATGTATCCGCGGATTCCGCACCGCATCGACGGGGAACTGCTGCGGTACGCCGCCCGGTTCGGGCTCCTCGCCCACAAGGACGACCAGATCGACGAGCACGACCGCTATGCGATCCGGGCCGGGTTCTGGCGCGAGATCGATGTGCGGACGGCCGCGGAACACGCTCCCGCGGGGGAGTGAAACGGCACATACGCCGCCCCCAAGGGGGAGCGGAGGCTCCCGACCCCGTACTCTCGTCCCTTGTGAGTATGCGCGCGGGACAGGCACTTCGGCACGGTCGGGATGTCGTGTGCGCGGTGCGCGGGCTCACGAAGACCTATCCCGCGGTGCGGGGTCGGCGCGGGGTTCCGGCGACGCCCGAGGTCAGGGCCACGGACGATGTACGGCTGGACATCCGGCGGGGTGAGATCTTCGGGCTGCTCGGGCCGAACGGCGCCGGGAAGACCACCCTCGTACGGCAGCTGACCGGGCTGATGCGGCCGGACCGCGGCAGCGTGGAGATCCTCGGGCACGACATCGTGCGGCATCCGGAGCGGGCCGCGCGGATCCTTGCCTACCTCGGCCAGGAGTCCACCGCCCTCGACGACCTCACCGTGTCGCTCGCCGCCGAGACCACCGGACGGCTGCGCGGGCTCGAGGTGAAGCGGGCGCGGGCCGAGCGGGACGACGTACTCGACGAGCTGGGCCTCACGTCGCTCGCCGGCCGCCCGATCAGGAAGCTGTCCGGCGGGCAGCGGCGGCTGGCCTGTTTCGCTTCGGCGCTGGTGGGGGAGCGGTCGCTGCTGGTCCTCGACGAGCCGACCACCGGCATGGACCCGGTGGCGCGGCGGGCCGTGTGGTCCGCGGTCGACCGGCGCCGGGCCGAACGCGGCACCACCGTGGTGCTGGTCACCCACAACGTCATCGAGGCCGAGACCGTCCTCGACCGGGTCGCCGTCCTCGACCAGGGACGCGTGATCGCCTGCGACAGTCCCGCCGGGCTCAAGGAGCAGGTTGCCGGGGAGGTCCGGGTCGAGCTGGTGTGGCGGGACCGGGCGCCGCTGGAGGTGCCCGAGGTCGCCGCGCTGCGGGAACGGGCCGTCGAGTCGGGCCGGCGCTGGACGCTGCGGCTCGCGCCCGAGGAGGCCCGGGTGGCCGTCGCCACGGTCACCGGCGGGGCCGCGTTCACCGCCCTGGACGACTTCACGCTCGCCACGCCGAGCCTGGAGGATGTGTACCTGGCGCTGGGCGGCGATGCGCAGGGGCTGGTGAAGGCATGAGCGCGCGGATCGTCGTATCCGTATCCGTATCCGTAGGGGACAGGGGGACTGCCTCCGTGGGCCGTACGAAGGGGAGCACTTCGACGTGAGTGTCGTATCCGCCGATGTCCTGCCGGGCGGGGCCCTGGGCGTGGAGGAGGCCGCCGACGGTGCGGCCGTCCTCGGGCCGCGGGCGCGGCTGTGGCCGTCCCTCGCCGCCGTGTACCGGGCGCAGCTGTCCCGGGCGCGGGTCGCGCGGATACCGCTGCTGTTCGTGGCGACCTTCCAGTCGATCGGGATCATGGTCCTGATGCGCGGGGTCGTGGACGGCGGGGGCGAGGCGCGGGCCGTGGTGGCCGGGTCGTCGGTGCTCGTCGTGGCCTTCGTCGCGCTGAACCTGCTCGCCCAGTACTTCGGGCAGCTGCGGGCCAGCGGCGGGCTCGACCACTACGCGACGCTGCCGGTGCCGCCGGCGGCTGTGGTGCTGGGGGCGGCGGGCGCGTACGCGTCGTTCACCGTGCCGGGGACCGTCGTGACGGCGGTGTTCGGGTGCGCGCTGTTCGGGCTGCCGCTGGCGCATCTGTGGGTGCTGGCCGCGGTGATCCCGCTCGCCGGTGCCGCGCTCGCCGGGCTCGGGGCGGCCCTCGGACTGCTCGCGCCGCGGCCCGAACTGGCCACGCTGCTCGGCCAGTTGGGCATGTCCGCGGCGCTGCTGCTGGGCGTGCTGCCCGCGGAACGCATGCCGGAGGGGGTGCGGTTCCTGCGGGATCTGCTGCCGTCGACCTACGGCGTGGAGGCCTTCGCGCGTACGTTCGGGCCGAGCCCGGACTGGGCGTTCGTGCTCGGTGACCTCGCCGTCTGCGGGGGCGTGGGCGTGGTGTCGCTGGCCGTCGCGACCTGGGCGTATCGCCGGGCCGCCGTCCGGTGACACACCGCACAGGCGGGCCTGGCACGATGGCAGGGTGACCGCACCGCTGACTCCTCCTCCGCCGCCGCATGAACAGCCGTCCCACGGTGGGTGGCCGCCGTCGCCTGCCGGGCAGGCGTACGGGGCCCCCGCGTCGCATGATGTCGGGTACGGACAGGACGGGCCCGGGATGAAGACCGAAGTGCGGGAAGCCGCGGTGATCGCGGTCGCGGTGGCGCTCTGCGGACTGCTGCTGGGCGTGGTGTGGGCCTGGCTGGCGCCGCGCGTGCCGCTGGTGGGGGACGTTGTCGACAAGAACTGGGTCGTCTACCTCAAGGACACCGAGGGGGAGCAGGCGGTGGGGGTGGACGGAACGTTCACTCTGCTGGCCGTCGCGTTCGGGGTCGTGAGCGCCTTCGTCGTGTTCCTCGTGCGGCGGCGTGGCGGGGTGCCGCTGGTGGTGGGGCTGGCCGTCGGAGGGCTGCTCGGGGCGCTGCTGGCCTGGCGGGTGGGGATCTGGCTCGGGCCGGCCGAGGACGTGGTCGCTCACGCGAAGGACGTGGGCAAGGGTGTCGCGTTCTCCGCGCCGCTGGAGTTGGGGGCGAAGGGTGCGTTGCTGGCGTGGCCGCTGGCGGGGCTGGTGGTGCATCTGGGGCTGACGGCGTTGTTCGGGCCGCGGGATCCGGAGCCGTATCAGCAGCCTGCTGGGGTGCCGCCTGCGTAGGGGCGGGTCCGCTGTGGTTGCGGCGGGGGTTGTTTTCGCCCCCGCCGCCCCTACCCGTCCCATCCCTGGGGGCTGCCGCCCCCAGACCCCCGCTTCGGCCTGAACGGCCTCGTCCTCAAACGCCGGACGGGCTGAAATGCGCGGACCGGCGCCGAGAAGTGGCCGAGGTGGCCTTACCCCTGCATGCCGGACGGGCTTGGGTCAGGATGGGCGTCGGCCGTGGTTTGCTCGGCCCTTTTTCACGCGCCATCTGCGTTTCCTGGTTTTCTTCGACATGTCCCCTCTGCTTAACGGAGGAAGGGGCCGGCGTCGAGAGGTCAGGCGCGGGCGATCGGGGCGAGGGTGGCGTTCGTGAGGTCGGTCAGGTCCTTCGGGGACAGTTCGACCTCCAGGCCGCGGCGGCCCGCCGAGACGCAGATCGTGTCGTAGGCGGTCGCGGAGGCGTCCAGGACCGTGCGGAGCTTCTTGCGCTGGCCCAACGGGGAGATGCCGCCCCGGACATAGCCCGTCGTGCGCTCCGCCAGGGCCGGGTCCGCCATCGTCGCCTTCTTGCCGCCCACCGCCGTCGCCAGGGCCTTCAGGTCCAGCGAGCCGGACACCGGGACGATGCCGACCACCAGCGCGCCGTCGACGTCCGCCACCAACGTCTTGAAGACCCGCTCCGGGGAGACACCCATCGCCTCGGCCGCCTCCTCGCCGTAGGAGGGGTGCGCGGGGTCGTGGTCGTAGGCGTGGACCGTGAACTCCGCGCCCGCCGCTGTCAGGGTCACCGTCGCGGGTGTGCCGCCCGGCTGTTGCTGCTTCTTCGACTTCTTCGCCATCCGGCCTGTTCCAGGTTCAGTTGAGGTTCGTCGCGCCGCGCGTCAGGTCCGACGCCGGCAACGACGGCAGGTTACGGATGATGGCCGTCTCGGAGCGAAGGAGTTTCAGTTCGTCGCGCAGCCGGGACGCGGTGTCCGGCGCCTGGAGCAGACGCTGCTTCGTCGGGGTGTCCAGCATCATCGCGGCGGCCACGAGATACGAGACCACGGCCGGCTCGTCCGGCAGCTCCCCGTTCGTAGTCAGCGACCGCTCCCGGGCGCCCGCCAGCCGCTTCTGGTACTGCCTGAACGCCCGCAGCACCCCCTCGGCCAGCGCCCCCGCCTCGTCGCCGCGATCCTCCGTCAGCTCCTCCAGCTCGGCCGTCAGGAAGGGACCGGACGCGTCGACCGACAGCAGCCGCACCCGGGTCGTCCCCGTCGCCAGCACCTCGAACGTGCCGTCGGGCCGCTCCCGGATGGTCGCCGCGTCGGCCACACAGCCCACGCCGTGGAAGGCCTTGACGGGGTCGGTGCCGAAGCCGGCGGCGGGCCCGCGCTCGGGCAGGGCAGTCGGGTCCGGCATGCCGGGCGCGCTGGCGGCCACCTCGTGGCCGTCGCGGATCGCCACGACGCCGAAACGGCGCGGTTCGTCCTCGGGGGACTTGAGCAGTTCGCGCATCATGGCGCGATAACGCTCCTCGAAGACGTTCAACGGGAGCACGAGTCCCGGGAACAGCACCGAGTTCAGGGGGAAGAGCGGAAGCCGGACGGTGGTCACGGCGCAAAAGCCTAGTGGTCGCGGGAGAACGCGCGTGCGCACCGACCACCTGGTGGGCAGGTGCCGCACGTCCTTCATCCCCCTTCACCCCCGTCGCAGCAGCCGCGTCGCCCCCGCCGCCACCGTCGTCGCAAGGATCCAGCCGACCACGATCATCGCCGCGGCCAGCCACTGCCAGCCGCCGCCCAGCCGCCAGAAACCCACCTGACCGAGGTCGATGACCGGCAGAAGCAGGTCGAGTGCGAAGAGGGCCGGGTTCCACGGCGGATGCTCACCGGACTTGATCGGCGGATGGTCGGCGTGCGTGAAGGCCACCGAGCTCGCCGCCCACAGCAGCGCCATCCAGACCGCCGCCCGGCCGGGCCGGTAGCCGTAGGCCACCGTCCAGTCCTGCGCGTACCCCCACAGCTTGGCCGCCGCCGGCAGGGTCTCGCGCCGCCGGCGCTGCTTGGCCAGTAACACCTCGCGGGCGTCCTCGTCCTCGCCCCCGGCCCGCAGCACGGTGGCCAGTCGCTCGTACGGCTCCGGGTTGTACTCGGCGGTCGCGGCGGCCACCCACTCCAGCCGCTCGGCGAGCGGGAACGGGCCGCGCGGCACGAGGTTCTCGTAGGCGAATCCGCCCATGTGCAGCCGTCCGGGGCCCGGCCAGCTGTCCCTCCGGTCCATCAGGTTGACGATCTTCGCCCCCGAGAGCACGACACGCCCGCGCGCCGGCCGCTCGCCGAGGAAGCGCAACTCCGGCGTCTGCACCCGCCGCAGCGACAGCTCCTGCTCGTCGGTGAAGGTGAACCGGGCCCGCTCGAAGTCGACGGAGTCCCCGAACCGCCCGTCGTCCAGCCGCACCCCGCCCTCGCACTCGACCCGCTGGACCCGCGTCCCGCGCGCGGGTGTGCCCCCGCTCAGCAGCACGCTGCCGACACCGGCGGGCGTGAGATACAGCGTCCGCCCCACGGTCAGCTGCGGCGCGTTCAGTGCGAACCGGGTGTACGGGTTGGCCAGCCGGGCGCCCCGCAGACTCAGCGACACGCCGACGTTGGCCCCGCGCAGCCGCAGCTCGCCGTGCGACTCAAGCAGCTCGGCCTGGAGGTCCTGGCCGATGGTCATGCCGTCCCCGGAGATGGAGCGCCCGCTGCGGTCCCGGTAGACGATGGCCTGGTTGATCAGCAGATCCGTGCCGATCTGCGCGTCGGTCAGCCGTACCCCGTTGTGGAAGCGGCAGCGCGGCAGATGCAGATCGCCCTCCGTGTGCACCCGGGCCGCCTCCAGCCGCGGCACCGAGCAGTCCACCAGCCGTACGGTGGTGAAGTGGGCCTCCGGCAGCAGGATCTCCCGTTCGAAACGGCAGCCGCGCAGCTCGACGTAGGGCGTGACCGTGCCGCCCGCGAGGTCCAGGGTGCCGCTGATCTGCACGCCGGTGAGCTTCAGCGACGACACGCGGCCCGCGAGGGCGGGCGGGCCGTCCAGCAGCAGCCAGCACACGATCCGGGCCCGCACCGTCCGCTCCGGTCCCCACGGGCGCCCGCCGTGCGGATCGTCGACGATCGGGTCGCCGCTGCTCAGGTCGTACACGCTGCCGTTGCGGAAGGCCTGCCACATGCCGGCCTCGGCGGCGGTCAGATCGTCCGGCAACTCCCCGGCGCGGATGCCGGCCCCCTCGGTCACGGTGGTTCCTTCCTCCTGTTACTCATAGGTTTCGTACAACCGTTCATGCCCGCTGAGTGACGCCTCGAACACCAACAGTGAAGAGGATCTTCCGTGTCGTGTATCAGCTACTGAAACGCGAGGACAACGCCCGACTCCGGTCTGCGAGAATTGAGCCCGTGATCTCCCGAATCGATCTGCGCGGCGACGCCCTCCCGGAGGGTCCCGCCTTGCGCGACCTGCTGCCCCGAGCCGACTTCGACGTTGCGGCCGCCCTTGAGAAGGTGCGTCCGATCTGCGAGGCCGTGCATCATCGGGGTGACGCGGCGCTGATCGACTTCGCCGAGAAGTTCGACGGGGTGCGTCTGGATTCCGTACGGGTCCCGGCCGAGGCACTCGACAAGGCACTCGAAGAACTCGACCCGGCCGTGCGTGCCGCCCTGGAGGAGTCCATCCGGCGCGCCCGTCTCGTCCACCGCGAGCAGCGCCGTACGACGCACACGACCCAGGTCGTGCCCGGCGGCTCGGTCACCGAGAAGTGGGTGCCGGTCGAGCGGGTCGGGCTCTACGCGCCCGGCGGCCGGTCGGTCTACCCGTCCTCCGTGATCATGAACGTGGTGCCCGCGCAGGAGGCCGGCGTCGGGTCGATCGCGCTCGCCTCCCCGGCGCAGGCCGAGTTCGGGGGCCTCCCGCACCCGACGATCCTCGCCGCGTGCGCGCTGCTCGGCGTCGACGAGGTGTACGCCGCCGGTGGCGCTACGGCCGTCGCGATGTTCGCGTACGGCACTGAGTCCTGCCCGCCCGCCAACATGGTCACCGGCCCCGGCAACATCTGGGTCGCCGCCGCCAAGCGCTACTTCACCGGCAAGATCGGCATCGACGCCGAGGCGGGCCCGACCGAGATCGCGGTCCTGGCCGACGCCACCGCCGATCCGGTGCACGTCGCCTCCGACCTGATCAGCCAGGCCGAGCACGACCCGCTGGCCGCGGCCGTCCTGGTCACCGACTCCGTGGAGCTGGCGGACGCGGTGGAGAAGGAGCTGGAGCCGCAGGTCGCGGCCACCAAGCACATCGAGGACCGGATCGTTCCGGCGCTGAAGGGGCGGCAGTCCGCGATCGTGCTCGTCGACGGCGTCGACGAGGGGCTGCGGGTGGTGGACGCGTACGGTGCCGAGCACCTGGAGATCCAGACGGCCGAGGCCGCCGCGGTCGCGGACCGCGTGAAGAACGCCGGCGCCATCTTCATCGGCCCCTGGGCGCCGGTCTCGCTCGGCGACTACGCCGCCGGGTCCAACCACGTCCTGCCCACCGGTGGCTGCGCCTGCCACTCCTCGGGCCTGTCGGTCCAGTCCTTCCTGCGTGGCATCCACATCGTCGACTACACGCGGGACGCGCTGGCCGACGTGGCGCGGCACGTGGTGACGCTGGCGGAGGCGGAGGACCTGCCGGCGCACGGTGCGGCGATCAAGGCGAGGTTCGGCTGGAAGGTACCCGAGGACCAGTGACTGGCATCGACGATCTCCCCGTACGGGACGAGCTGCGCGGCAAGTCCCCTTATGGCGCGCCCCAGTTGGACGTCCCCGTACGGCTGAACACCAACGAGAACCCGTACCCCCTGCCCGAGCCCCTGGTCGAACGGATCGCCGAGCGCGTCCGCGAGGCGGCCCGGAACCTCAACCGCTACCCGGACCGGGACGCGGTCGAACTGCGCACCCAGCTCGCCAAGTACCTGACCGACACGTCCGGTCACGAGGTCGGCCTGGCGAACGTCTGGGCGGCCAACGGCTCCAACGAGGTCATCCAGCAACTGCTGCAGACCTTCGGCGGGCCTGGCCGTACCGCGATCGGCTTCGAGCCGTCGTACTCGATGCACGCGCTCATCTCGCGCGGCACCGGAACGGGCTGGATCTCGGGCCCCCGCGACGACGACTTCACGATCGATGTCGCCGCCGCCGAGAAGGCGATCGCCGAGAACCGGCCGGACGTCGTCTTCATCACCACCCCCAACAACCCCACGGGCAACGCGGTTCCGCCCGAGACGGTCCTCGCGCTGTACGAGGCCGCGCAGGCCGCCAAGCCCTCGATGGTGGTGGTCGACGAGGCGTACATCGAGTTCAGCCACGGCGACTCGCTGCTGCCGCTGCTCGAAGGCCGGCCGTATCTCGTCGTGTCGCGGACGATGTCGAAGGCGTTCGGCGCGGCCGGACTCCGCCTCGGCTACCTCGCCGCGCACCCGGCCGTCGTCGACGCCGTCCAGCTCGTACGGCTGCCCTATCACCTCTCGGCGATCACCCAGGCGACCGCGCTCGCGGCCCTGGAGCACACCGACACGCTGCTGAAGTACGTCGAGCAGCTGAAGGCCGAGCGGGACCGGCTGGTGAGCGAGTTGCGGGCGGCCGGCTACGAAGTCGTCGAGTCCGATGCGAACTTCGTGCAGTTCGGCCGGTTCGAGGACTCTCACACGGCCTGGCGGCGGATCCTCGACCAGGGCGTCCTGGTCCGTGACAACGGCATCGCGGGGTGGCTGCGGGTCAGCGCCGGAACCCCACAGGAGAACGACGCGTTCCTCGACGCGGTCCGTGAACTCAAGAAGGAGCAGAGCTGATGAGCCGCGTAGGACGCGTGGAGCGCGTCACCAAGGAGACGTCGGTGGTCGTCGAGATCGATCTCGACGGCAGCGGCAAGGTCGATGTGTCGACGGGCGTCGGCTTCTACGACCACATGCTCGACCAGCTCGGCCGGCACGGTCTGTTCGACCTGACCGTGAAGACCGAGGGCGACCTGCACATCGACTCGCACCACACCATCGAGGACACCGCCCTCGCGCTGGGCGCCGCCTTCAAGCAGGCCCTCGGCGACAAGGTGGGCATCTACCGGTTCGGCAACTGCACGGTCCCGCTGGACGAGTCCCTCGCCCAGGTCACCGTCGACCTGTCCGGCCGCCCGTACCTCGTGCACACCGAGCCCGAGAACATGGCGCCGATGATCGGCGAGTACGACACCACGATGACCCGGCACATCCTGGAGTCCTTCGTCGCCCAGGCCCAGATCGCGCTGCACGTGCACGTGCCGTACGGGCGCAACGCGCACCACATCGTGGAGTGCCAGTTCAAGGCGCTGGCCCGGGCCCTGCGGTACGCCAGTGAGCGAGACCCGCGCGCCGCCGGAATCCTGCCCTCCACGAAGGGCGCGCTGTGAACGGGCTGTCGACCGTCCTGATCGTCGTCGGGCTCTTCCTGGTCGGCGGGATCATCTCCTTCGCCAAGCAGGAGATGCCGAAGAGCCTCATCGTGCTGCTCTCGATCGGCGCCGCGATGTGTCTGGTCGCGGGCGTCATGCGGCTGGAGGTGTGGAATTGAGTGCGCCCAAGCAGGTCGTGGTCTTCGACTACGGCTTCGGCAATGTGAGGTCGGCCGAGCGTGCCCTCGCGCGTGTGGGGGCCGACGTCGAGATCACCCGTGACTACGACAAGGCCATGAACGCCGACGGTCTCCTCGTGCCCGGCGTCGGGGCCTTCGCCGCCTGCATGAAGGGGCTGACCGAGGCCCGCGGCGACTGGATCGTCGACCGTCGCCTGGCCGGCGGCCGTCCCGTCATGGGCATCTGCGTCGGCATGCAGATCCTGTTCGCGCGCGGCATCGAGCACGGCGTCGAGACCGGCGGCCTCGACGAGTGGCCCGGCTCGGTCGAGCCGCTGCAGGCCGACATCGTGCCCCACATGGGCTGGAACACCGTGGACGTGGCGCCCGGCTCCGAGCTGTTCGCCGGTCTGGACGCGGACGCGCGCTTCTACTTCGTGCACTCGTACGCCGTCCACGACTGGAGCCTCGAGGTCCGCAACCCGACGCTGACGGCCCCCAAGGTGACCTGGTCGACGCACGGCAAGCCCTTTGTGGCCGCCGTGGAGAACGGCGCCCTGTGGGCGACGCAGTTCCACCCTGAGAAGTCCGGCGACGCCGGAGCCCAGCTCCTCACCAACTGGATCGGAACACTGTGAGCAAGCTCGAACTCCTCCCCGCCGTCGACGTCCGCGACGGCCAGGCCGTCCGCCTCGTGCATGGAGAGTCCGGGACAGAGACGTCGTACGGCTCCCCCCTGGAGGCCGCCCTCGCCTGGCAGCGGGCGGGCGCCGAATGGCTGCACCTGGTCGACCTGGACGCCGCGTTCGGCACCGGCGACAACCGCGCGCTGATCGCCGAGGTCACGAAGGCGATGGATATCAAGGTCGAGCTGTCCGGCGGCATCCGGGACGACGCCTCCCTCGCCGCCGCCCTGGCCACGGGCTGCACCCGGGTGAATCTGGGGACGGCCGCCCTGGAGACCCCGGAGTGGGTCGCCAAGGTCATCGCTGAGCACGGCGACAAGATCGCGGTGGGTCTGGACGTACGGGGCACCACGCTCCGCGGGCGCGGCTGGACCCGCGACGGCGGCGACCTCTACGAGACGCTGGAGCGCCTCAACACGGAGGGCTGCGCGCGGTACGTGGTCACCGACATCGCGAAGGACGGCACGCTGCAGGGCCCGAACCTGGAGCTGCTGAAGAACGTCTGCGCGGCGACCGACCGCCCGGTCGTGGCCTCCGGCGGCGTGTCCTCGCTGGACGACCTGCGGGCCATCGCCGAGCTCGTACCGCTGGGCGTGGAGGGCTCGATCGTAGGGAAGGCCCTGTACGCGAAGGCGTTCACCTTGGAAGAGGCCTTGGAGGCGGTAGCCCAGTGAGCGACCTACGGCGTGTCACGACCGGTGCGCCCTGGGAGGAGACCTTCGGCTACTCCCGCGCGGTGGAGCTGCCGAACGGCTTGGTGCTGGTGTCCGGTTGCACGTCCATAGTGGACGGTGAGATCGCCGGCGGCGGTCCGTACGAGCAGACGGTCAACGCCTTCGAGGTCGCGTTCGCGGCGCTGGGGGAGCTGGGTCTCGGCCGGGACGACGTCGTACGCACGCGTATGTACATCACCCACGCCCGGGACGTGGACGACATCGGACGTGCTCACAAGGAGCTGTTCGACTCCGTCCGGCCCGCAGCATCCATGATCATCGTCTCCGGCTTCGTGGACCCCAGCCTGGTCGTCGAGGTCGAGGTGGAGGCGTTCCGAGGAGCATCCGCATGACCCTGGCCGTACGAGTCATCCCCTGCCTGGACGTGGACAACGGCCGGGTCGTCAAGGGCGTCAACTTCCAGAACCTGCGCGACGCGGGCGACCCCGTCGAGATGGCCAAGGTGTACGACGCCGAGGGCGCCGACGAACTGACCTTCCTGGACATCACCGCGTCGTCCGGCAACCGCGAGACGACGTACGACGTGGTGCGCCGCACCGCCGAGCAGGTGTTCATCCCGCTCACGGTCGGCGGCGGCGTCCGCACGGCCGAGGATGTGGACAAGCTGCTGCGGGCGGGCGCGGACAAGGTGGGCGTCAACACGGCGGCCATCGCCCGTCCTGACCTGATCCGCGAGATCGCGGAGCGGTTCGGCCGGCAGGTGCTGGTCCTGTCGGTGGACGCGCGCCGCACTCCCGAAGGCACCTTCGAGGTCACCACCCACGGCGGCCGCAAGGGCACCGGCATCGACGCGATCGAGTGGGCGCACCGGGCCGCCGAGCTGGGCGCCGGCGAGATCCTGCTCAACTCGATGGACGCGGACGGCACGAAGGACGGCTACGACATCGAGATGATCGAGGCCGTCCGCAAACACGTGACCGTCCCCCTCATCGCCTCCGGCGGCGCGGGCCGGCTAGCCCACTTCCCACCGGCCATCGAGGCGGGCGCGGACGCGGTCCTCGCGGCGTCCGTCTTCCACTTCGGCGACCTGCGGATCGGTGAGGTGAAGGAGACGTTGCGGGGGGCGGGGCACCCCGTCCGCTAGCGGGAGCTGAGCCCCGGTCGGTCCCGGCCGGGGCTTTCTCATGGAGAGATAGGAAAGGGAAGTTGCGCAAAATATGTTGTGCAACTTTTCTTTCCTATCTAGCGTGAGGGGCATGACGGACAGGGAGAGGCGCATCAAGGACGTGGGCACCCTCAAGGCGCTCGCGCATCCGCTACGGGCCCAGCTGTACCGGTGCCTGATCATCGCGCGTTCGGCGACCGCGTCCCAGCTCGCCGACCAGGTGGACGAGGCCGTCTCTCTGGTCAGCTACCACCTGCGCAAACTCGCCGAACACGGGCTGATCGAGGAGTCGGAGGCGCAGAGCGCGGACGGTCGGGAGCGCTGGTGGCAGCCTGCCTCCGAAGGGGTGTCCATCCACGACGAGGACTTCAGGGACGCCCCGGAGAAGGCCGCCGCGCACACAGCGGCGAGCCGCCTCTTCTTCGAGCAGCGCGCCGACATGTACCGCCGCTACCTCGACGAGCGGGCCCACTGGAGCGACGCGTGGACGACGGCGTCCGACTCCTCCGAGTGGCTGCTCAGGCTCACCCCCGACGAACTCTCCACGCTGTCCAAGGAGATGTACGCCCTGGTCCGCAGGTACGAGGAGCGCGGCCGGGCCGCCGTTGCCGCGGGCGACACCGAGGGCCGCGAGAACGTCGCGGTGCACACGTACGGCTTCCCTTTCCGTACCTGAGAGCCCGGTACCTGAGAGTCCCTATCTGAGAGGACGGTCCGCCGTGACCAGCACGCTCGTGCCCGGGGGCGGCCTGAAGGAGAGATCGGCTCACCGTGACCCCAACGTCCTGCGATGGCTCGGTGCGTACGTCTCGTCCGCGGTCGGCGACAACGTCTACTTCATCGCCCTGTCCTGGGCCGCCGTCCAGTCCGGCACGCCCGCCCAGGCCGGACTGGTCACGGCGGCCAGTGCGCTGCCGCGTGCCCTGTTGATGCTCGGCGGGGGAGTGGTGGCCGACCGTTATGGGCCGCGCCGGACCGTGCTCGCCAGCACTGCCGCGCGCGCCGCCCTTGTGCTGACCGCGGCCGTCCTGCTCCTCGCCACCAGCCCGGGGCTGTGGGTGCTGGGTGCGGTGGCCGTGCTCTTCGGTGTCGTCGACGCCGTGTTCCTGCCCGCCGCCGGCGCCCTGCCCGCGCGGATCACCGGACGCGGCCAGCTCGCCCGCGTCCAGGGCATGCGCGGCCTCGCCACCCGGCTCGCGAACGTCCTAGGCGGACCACTGGGCGGCCTCGGTGTCGCCGTCGGCGGTACGGCGGGCGCGTTCGGGCTCGCCGCGCTGCTCGTCGGGGTGTCCCTGCCGCTGCTGCTGGCGGTCCGGGTCGGCACGCTGCCGCCGGACGACGCGTCGCCCCGGGGCGCGGTCCTGGCCGAGCTGCGGGACGGGCTGCGCCACATCCGGCGGAACGCGGTGCTGCGCCCGCTGGTGATCGCCGCGGCCCTCACCGACCTCGGCTTCGTCGGCCCGATGAACCTCGGCCTGACCCTCCTCGCGCAGGAGCGCGGCTGGGGCTCGTCCGGCATGGGCTGGGTGCTGGCCGGCTTCGGGACCGGCGCCGGCGCGGCCTCGTTCCTGCTCACCTGGCGCGGCCGGGTGCCCCGGGCCGGAGCCGTGGCCGCGGTGACGAGCCTCCTCGGGGCCGCGGCGATCGGGGCGCTGGCGCAGGTGACGTCCGTCCCGGGCGCGGTCGGGGTGGCCCTGCTCATAGGCCTGTCCCTCGGGCTCTCCGGGGCCTTGTACGGGGCGCTGACACAGGCCGCGGCCGGCCCGGCCTACGTCGGCCGGGTCACCGCCGCCTCCACGCTCGTCGGCTTCGGCGTCGCGCCGCTCACATTCCCGGTGGTCGGCTGGGCGGCCGAGCTGTGGGGCACCGGACCGGTCTTCGTGGTGGGCGCCGTGGTCAGTGCCCTGGGTGGCGTCATCGCGCTCTGCGCGGGCTCACTGCGCCGCGCAGAGCTCCCCAAGTGATCCCTCAGATCCCCAGCTGCTTCGTCTCGTGCAGCTTGGTGATCGCGTCCTCCTCGCCCTCCAGCTCCACCTTGGCGGCGTTCTGCCGGCCGTACGCGAAGAGCAGCAGTTCCGAGGGCTCGCCGGTCACCGTGACGACCGGGGTGCCGCGGTGGGCGACCGCTGTCTGGCCGTCGGGGCGGCGCAGGACGAGGCCGGTCGGGACGCCGCGGCCCATCAGGCGGGCGGAGCGCTCCAGGCGGGACCAGAGGGCGTCCTGGAAGACGGGGTCGAGCTCGCGCGGGGTCCAGTCGGGCTGGGCGCGGCGTACGTCCTCGGTGTGGACGTAGTACTCGATCGTGTTGGACATCTCGTCGAGCTGCTTGAGCGCGAACGGCGAGAAGCGCGGCGGGCCGGTGCGGATCAGCTGGATCAGCTCCTCGTACGGCTTGGCGGTGAACTCCGCCATCACCCGCTCCAGGCGCGGCGCCAGCTGCTTGATGAGGATGCCGCCGGCGGCATCGGGGCGACGCTCGCGCACCACCACGTGCGCGGCGAGGTCACGGGTCCGCCAGCCCTCGCAGAGGGTGGGGGCGTCGGGGCCCTCGGCCTCCAGGAGGTCGGCCAGGAGAAGTCGTTCACGCTTGGCGAAAGTCGACATGCAGTCAGCGTACGACCACGCACCGGGTCCGCCCAATGGACAGCACCTGTACGGTCCGGGTACTGGACACTCCATCAGGACTGTCAGTGCCGCGCGGCACAATGGTCGGCATGACCAGCTCGCCCCGGCAGTCCAGCCGCCTCGACCCGGAGATCGCCGCGCGGCTCAAGCGCAGCGCCGACGGACTCCTGCCCGCCATCGCCCAGCAGTACGACACCGGTGAGGTGCTGATGCTCGGCTGGATGGACGACGAGGCGCTGCATCGGACGCTCACCACCGGCCGCTGCACCTACTGGTCGCGCAGCCGCCAGGAGTACTGGGTCAAGGGCGACACCTCCGGCCACTTCCAGCACGTCAAGTCCGTCGCCCTCGACTGCGACGCCGACACCGTGCTGGTCAGGGTCGACCAGGTCGGCGCCGCCTGCCACACCGGCGCCCGCACCTGCTTCGACGCCGACGTCCTGCTCAAGGACGGCGCCGACTCCGGCCCGTCCGCCCCGCATCAGTAAGGTCAGCCGCCATGGACCTCGAGACGTTCCGCAAGCTGGCCACCGACCGGCGAGTCATCCCCGTCACCCGCAAGCTCCTCGCCGACGGCGACACCCCGGTCGCGCTCTACCGCAAGCTCGCCGCCGAGCGCCCCGGCACCTTCCTGCTGGAGTCCGCGGAGAACGGCCGCTCCTGGTCCCGCTACTCCTTCGTCGGCGTGCGTTCCGCCGCGACGCTCACCGAGCGGGACGGCCAGGCTCACTGGCTCGGCACCCCGCCCGTCGGCGTCCCCACCGGCGGCGACCCCCTCGCCGCCCTGCGCGCCACCATCGAGGCCCTGCACACCCCGCACCAGGAGGGCATGCCGCCCTTCACCGGCGGCATGGTCGGCTACCTCGGCTACGACATCGTGCGCCGCCTGGAGAAGATCGGCCCCGGCGAGCGGGACGACCTCAAGCTGCCCGAGCTGACCATGCTCCTCACCAGCGACCTCGCCGTCATGGACCACTGGGAGGGCTCCGTCCTGCTGATCGCCAACGCGATCAACCACAACGACCTCGACACCGGCGTCGACGAGGCCCACGCCGACGCGGTCGCCCGCCTCGACGCCATGGAGGCCGACCTCACGCGCGCGGTCGCCCAGCCGCCCGCCGTGCTCCCGCCCTCCGAACTCCCCGAGTACACGGCACTCTGGGGCGGCCCCGACTTCCAGGACGCCGTCGAGGACATCAAGGAGCGCATCCGGGCCGGCGAGGCCTTCCAGGTGGTCCCCTCCCAGCGCTTCGAAACGCCGTGCACGGCCAGCGCGTTGGACGTCTACCGGGTGCTGCGGGCGACCAACCCCTCCCCGTACATGTACCTGTTCCGCTTCGAGGGCTTCGACGTCGTCGGCTCGTCCCCCGAAGCGCTCGTCAAGGTCGAGGACGGGCGGGCCATGGTCCACCCCATCGCCGGCACCCGGTGGCGCGGGGCCACCCCGCAGGAGGACCAGGCCCTCGCCGACGAACTGCTCGCCGACCCCAAGGAGCGCGCCGAGCACCTGATGCTCGTCGACCTCGGGCGCAACGACCTCGGGCGGGTCTGCGAACCCGGCTCGGTGGAGGTCGTGGACTTCATGTCCATCGAGCGCTACTCGCACGTGATGCACATCGTCTCGACGGTCACCGGCCGGGTCGCCGCGGGCCGCACCGCCTTCGACGTCCTCACCGCCTGCTTCCCGGCCGGCACCCTCTCCGGCGCCCCCAAGCCCCGCGCGATGCAGATCATCGACGAACTCGAGCCGTCCCGGCGGGGGTTGTACGGCGGCTGCGTCGGCTACCTCGACTTCGCCGGCGACTCCGACACCGCCATCGCCATCCGTACGGCACTCCTGCGCGACGGCACCGCCTACGTCCAGGCCGGCGCGGGCATCGTCGCCGACTCCGACCCGGTCGCCGAGGACACCGAGTGCCGCAACAAGGCGGCGGCGGTGCTGCGCGCGGTGCACACGGCGAACCGGCTCGGAAAGTAGGACGGTTCTCACGTGAACCCCGGGTGACGGTTCGCCCGGGGTTCGCGCGATAGTGGAGTACGTGACTGCTGTTCCTCACCCCCGTTCCGAAGCCGCAGGACCCGCCCGGGCGGGCCGCCTCAGCCTCGCCGTCGCCCTGCTCGCCGGCGCGCTCGGCGCGGCCGTGGCGCTGCTGGCCACCCGCCAGCAGTGGTCGGAGGGCACCGCGACCGTGGCCGGCGGCTCCTTCCCGCTGACCGCGAAGGGCAGCGACGTCACGGGCGTGCCCGCGGCCCTCGCCATAGTGGGCCTCGCCGCGCTCGTCGCCGTCTTCGCCGTCCGCAAGTCCGGGCGGCTGCTGGTCTCCGCGCTGCTCGCGCTGTCCGGCGCCGGGATCGTCGTGGCGGCCGTGTTCGGCGCGTCCGACAGCTCCGCGCTCGATGAGAAGGCCGCGGAGACCACCGGGGACACCGCCGCGGGGGTCGACGCGCTCACCCACACCGCGTGGCCGTACGTGGCGGCGGTCGGCGGTGTCCTGATTCTGCTCGCCGGACTGCTCGCCCTGCGCTATGGGCGGCTGTGGCCTGCGATGTCCGGTCGGTACGAGCGGTCCGGGGCGCCTCGGCCGCGTCGTAAGGCCCCTGTCGTCGACCCGGATCGTCCTGAGGACCTGTGGAAGGCGTTGGACCGCGGCGAGGACCCCACGGGAGCGTGACGCTCAGCTGTGGGTGCCGCTATGGGGCGCGGTCGGGTGCGGGTCCGTCGTGGCTGGTCGCGCAGTTCCCCGCGCCCCTAACGGGGCGCTGCAGCTACCCCTGATCACGAGACGGGCGGGCGTGCTGGACAATGATGGCGAGCGTTCGGCTCACACAGGCACACAGCAACGGCACACAGCAACGAGGAGCAAGCAATGGCGGGCAGCAGCCACGGTCACACCCCGGCCGCCTGGACCGGTGTCACTATCGCGTTCATCGGTTTCTGCGTCTCGGGCGCCTTCATGGTGCTGGCCAGCCCCGTGGGCTTCTGGGCCGGTGTGGGAGTCACGGTCCTCGGTGGCGTCGTCGGCTGGATCATGAAGGGCATGGGCCTGGGCCAGTCGAAGGACCAGCACTCGGCGTACCAGACTCTCTCGGAGAAGCACCGGCCGGCCGGTGTCACCGGGGTCAAGGGCTGAAGTCCCGTACCGCGCAGGCACCGTGTGAGGGGCGGACCGGTATGACGCCGGGGCCGCCCCTCACGCGTGCGCGGGGCACAATGCAAGACGTGAACCTCGACAGCCGGAAGGCCACACCGCCCGCCGGAACCGGACCCCGAGCCGTGCTCGGGCGGCTGGCGGTGCCCGCGGGACTGCTCGCGGCCGTCGCCGGGGCCTTCGCCTACGTCGGGTCCGTGGACCCGAACGAGCCCGGCCACTACCCCGCCTGTCCGCTCCTGCAGTACACCGGCATCTACTGTCCCGGCTGCGGCGGCCTGCGCAGCGCGCACGCCGTCGTCCACGGGGACTTCCTGGGGGCGCTGCAGAACAACGCGGTCGCGGTCGTCGGCTACGCGCTCTTCGCCGTCGTATGGACCGTCTGGGTGGTCCGCGCGGCACGGGGCCGGCCCTTCCGTATCGAACTCGGGTCCGCACACCTGTGGACCGTCGGGGCATTGCTGCTGGTCTTCACGGTTGTCCGGAACCTGCCGTTCGGTGGCTGGCTCCACCCTTGATCAACTGGTGAATGTCCAGGTAGTGGGACCGGCGTCAACCGGATGCGAGGCCTACGCCCTCCTGCGGATACCATCGCAGTGGCCATAGGTTTTGAACCGCTTTCACAGTCAACCGTCTGGAAGGGGGCCGCTCGCGTGAGTGTGCTCGACGAGATCATCGACGGAGTCCGTGCCGACCTCGCGGAGCGGCAGGCGCGCGTCAGCCTCGACGAGCTCAAGGAGCGCGCGGCGAAGGCTCCCGCGGCCAAGGACGGTCTGGCCGCCCTGCGCGGGGACGGCGTCAAGGTCATCTGCGAGGTCAAGCGCTCCAGCCCCTCCAAGGGCGCGCTGGCCGCGATCGCCGACCCGGCCGGACTCGCCGCGGACTACGAGGCGGGCGGCGCCGCCGTCATCTCCGTCCTCACCGAAGAGCGCCGCTTCGGCGGCTCGCTGGCCGACCTGGAGGCCGTCCGCGCCCGCGTGGACATCCCGGTCCTGCGCAAGGACTTCATCGTCACGTCGTACCAGCTGTGGGAGGCCCGGGCCTACGGCGCCGACCTCGTCCTGCTGATCGTCGCCGCCCTCGACCAGCCCGCCCTGGAGTCCCTCGTCGAGCGCGCCGAGTCCATCGGGCTCACCCCGATCGTCGAGGTCCACGACGAGGACGAGGTCGACCGTGCCGTCGAGGCCGGCGCCAAGATCATCGGCGTCAACGCCCGCGACCTCAAGACCCTCGAGGTCGACCGCGGCACCTTCGAGCGGGTCGCCCCCGAGATCCCCGAAGGCATCGTCAAGATCGCCGAATCCGGCGTCCGCGGCCCCCACGACCTCATCGCCTACGCCAACGCCGGCGCCGACGCCGTCCTCGTCGGCGAGTCCCTCGTCACCGGCAAGGACCCGAAGACAGCAGTGGCCGACCTGGTGGCAGCGGGCGCCCACCCCGCACTCCGCCACGGCCGCGGCTGATCACCCGGTAGGGTTAACGCCGATGACTCTCTCGCTGACCGTGACAACCGTGGACCGCCACGCCCGCCTAGCACGCGGCTGCCGCCCCCGCGGCTGCCGCGCACCGGCACGCAGGGTGCACGGACGGCGGGTCCGCTACGTCATCGGAGACGAACCGGGACAGGTGAACGGCCGTCGATGGCAGCGCCCCGTCAGGGGCGCGGGGAACTGCGCGACCAGCCACAACGGTCCCGCAGCCAACTGATCATCTCCGCCCCCACGGCGATTAGTGTCTTTTCCACGCACTCACCGTGAGGTATCCGCATGCCCAGCGACTTCTTCATCCCCGACCCCCAGGGTCAACTCCCCAGCCCCGAAGGCTACTTCGGCGCATTCGGCGGCAAGTTCATCCCGGAGGCCCTCGTCGCCGCCGTGGACGAGGTAGCCGTCGAGTACGACAAGGCCAAGCACGACCCCGAGTTCGCCCGAGAACTCGACGACCTCCTGGTCAACTACACCGGCCGCCCCAGTGCCCTCACCGAAGTCCCCCGCTTCGCCGAGCACGCCGGAGGCCCCCGCATCTTCCTCAAGCGGGAAGACCTGAACCACACCGGCTCACACAAGATCAACAACGTGCTCGGCCAGGCCCTGCTCACCAAGCGCATGGGCAAGACCCGAGTGATCGCCGAGACCGGCGCCGGCCAGCACGGCGTCGCGACCGCCACCGCCTGCGCGCTGTTCGGCCTCGAGTGCACCATCTACATGGGCGAGATCGACACCCGGCGCCAGGCCCTCAACGTGGCCCGTATGCGCATGCTCGGCGCCGAGGTCATCGCCGTGAAGTCGGGATCGCGCACCCTCAAGGACGCCATCAACGAGGCGTTCCGCGACTGGGTGGCGAACGTCGACCACACCCACTACCTCTTCGGCACGGTCGCCGGCCCGCACCCCTTCCCCGCCATGGTCCGCGACTTCCACCGCGTGATCGGCGTCGAGACCCGCCGCCAGCTGCTGGAGCGCGCGGGCCGTCTCCCCGACGCCGCCATCGCCTGCGTCGGCGGCGGCTCCAACGCCATCGGCCTCTTCCACGCCTTCATCCCCGACCCGGACGTACGCCTCATCGGCTGCGAGCCCGCGGGCCACGGCGTCGAGACCGGTGAGCACGCGGCGACCCTGACCGCGGGTGAGCCCGGCATCCTCCACGGTTCCCGGAGCTATGTCCTCCAGGACGAGGAGGGCCAGATCACGGAGCCGTACTCGATCTCGGCCGGTCTGGACTACCCCGGCATCGGACCCGAGCACTCCTACCTCAAGGACACCGGTCGCGCCGAGTACCGCGCGGTCACCGACGACGCCGCCATGCAGGCCCTGCGCCTGCTGTCGCGGACCGAGGGCATCATCCCGGCGATCGAGAGCGCGCACGCGCTCGCCGGCGCGCTCGAAGTCGGCCGGGAGCTGGGCAAGGACGGGCTGATCGTGGTCAACCTGTCGGGCCGCGGCGACAAGGACATGGACACCGCCGCCCGCTACTTCGGGCTGTACGACACCGACGCCGAGGTCGCCGCCGACGCCGGCAGCGAGACCGCCGAGATCGAGGGGGACGCCAAGTGAGCGGGAACATCCAGCTGTTGACGGACACCCTCGCCGGCGCGAAGGCGGAGGGCCGGTCCGCGCTGATCGCCTACCTCCCGGCCGGGTTCCCGACCGTCGACGGCGGTATCGAGGCGATCAAGGCCGCCTTCGACGGCGGCGCCGACGTCGTCGAGGTCGGTCTGCCGCACAGCGACCCCGTCCTCGACGGCCCGGTCATCCAGACCGCCGACGACATCGCCCTGCGCGGCGGCGTCAAGATCGCCGACGTGATGCGCACGGTGCGCGAGACGTACGAGGCGACCGGGAAGCCGGTGCTCGTGATGACGTACTGGAATCCGATCGACCGCTACGGCGTCGAGCGCTTCACCGCCGAGCTGGCGGCGGCCGGCGGCGCGGGCTGCATCCTGCCCGACCTCCCGGTCCAGGAGTCGGCCCTGTGGAGGGAGCACGCCGAGAAGCACGGCCTGGCGACCGTCTTCGTCGTCGCACCCAGCAGCAAGAACGCCCGGCTCGCCGAGATCACCGCGGCGGGCTCAGGATTCGTGTACGCGGCGTCGCTGATGGGCGTCACGGGGACCCGTGAATCGGTGGGCGCGCAGGCGGAGGACCTGGTCGATCGCACGAGGGCCACCAGCGCGCTGCCCGTCTGCGTCGGCCTCGGCGTCTCCAACGCCGAACAGGCCGCCGAGGTCGCCGGCTTCGCCGACGGCGTGATCGTCGGCTCGGCCTTCGTGAAGCGAATGCTGGACGCGCCGGACGACGCGGCCGGTGTCGAGGCCGTCCGCGGCCTCGCCGGTGAGCTGGCGAAGGGCGTGCGCGGGCAGGCGTAACAACCGGGATGTCATACAGGTCCCTCTTCCGGGTGGACCTGGGACCGGGGAGGCGCGGTGCGCCTCCCCGGTTCGTTCTGTGGGTGTGAGCGAGAAGAACCGTGAGGGAAAGCGCACCGCCCGTGAGCGGCTGGCGGTCGAGCGTGAGAAGCAGAATGCCGCGGACAAGCGCCGACGGGCCCTGATCGTGGGCGCGAGCGTCGTCTGCGTCCTGGGGCTCGCGGCGGTGATCGGCGTCGTCGCGGCCAACGCGGGCAAGGACGACAGCGAGAGCTCGGGCCCGCTCGTGGCGCCCTCGGGGGCGAACGGCGAGGGCAATCTCGCCATCCCGGTCGGCAAGAACAGCGCCAAGTCGACGCTCACGGTGTGGGAGGACTTCCGCTGCCCGGCCTGCAAGTCCTTCGAGACGGTGTACCGCTCGGCCATCCATGAACTGACCGGCTCCGGACAGCTCAGAGTCGAGTACCGCCTCGCGACGATCATCGACGGCAACATGCGCGGCACCGGCTCCCGCAACGCGGCCAACGCGGCGGCCTGTGCCCAGGACGCCGGAAAGTTCCCCGCGTACCACGACGTGCTGTTCGACAACCAGCCGCCGGAGACCGACGACGCCTTCGGCGAGAACAGCAAGCTCATCGAGCTGGCCGCCAAGGTCGACGGCCTCGACACTCCCGCCTTCCGGACCTGCGTGGAGAAGGGCACCTACAACAACTGGGTCGAGAAGTCCGCGGCCGCCTTCCAGGACGGCGGCTTCAGCGGCACGCCGACCGTGCTGCTCGACGGGAAGAACATCCTGCAGGAGCAGTCGATGACGCCGGCGAAGCTGAAGCAGCTGGTGCAGGAGGCGAACAAGGCGTGAGCCGGGGCGCCCGCCCGTTACGCACCCGTTGCCGGGCCACCTGCCGTGGGCGCGGCCCGGCAGGGTAGCGTCGACCTTGCCATGGAACTTGCCTACATTCCCAGCCCGTCGCGCGGGGTGATCCACCTCGGCCCCATTCCGCTGCGCGGCTATGCGTTCTGCATCATCATCGGCGTCTTCGTCGCCGTCTGGCTCGGCGGCAGGCGCTGGGTCGCCCGGGGCGGGCGGGCCGGCACGGTGGCCGACATCTCTGTCTGGGCCGTGCCCTTCGGCCTCGTCGGCGGTCGGCTCTACCACGTGATCACGGACTACCAGCTGTACTTCAGCGAAGGCCGCGACTGGGTGGACGCCTTCAAGATCTGGGAGGGCGGCCTCGGCATCTGGGGCGCGATCGCGTTCGGCGCGCTGGGTGCGTGGATCGGCTGCCGCCGTCGTGGCCTCCCGCTGCCCGCCTACGCCGACGCCGTCGCCCCCGGCATCGCCCTCGCGCAGGCCATCGGACGCTGGGGCAACTGGTTCAACCAGGAGCTGTACGGGCGGGAGACCGACCTGCCCTGGGCCCTGCACATCACGTCCACGGCGGACGGCCGGGTGCCCGGGTACTACCACCCGACGTTCCTGTACGAGTCGCTGTGGTGCATCGGCGTCGCGGTCCTCGTCATCTGGGCCGACCGCCGCTTCAAGCTCGGGCACGGGCGGGCCTTCGCGCTGTACGTCGCCTCGTACTGCGTCGGCCGGTTCTGGATCGAGTACATGCGGGTCGACGAGGCCCACCACATCCTGGGCCTCCGCCTCAACAACTGGACCGCCCTGCTCCTGTTCCTGCTCGCGGTGGCCTACATCGTGGTGTCGGCGAAGAAGCGGCCGGGGCAGGAAGAGATCATCGAGCCGGATCCGGAGGCCGCCGCGGATGCGGATGCCTCCGGCGGTTCGGCCGACGGTGACGATGCCGCCGATGACGACGTGAAGGACAAGGCCGAGACCGAATCCGAGTCGGGGTCCGCGAAGAAGACCTGAGGGTCGGTTGTACGTCGATGAGGGCGCCCGCGCGCTTGTGCGGGCGCCCTCGTTGTGTCCGGGGCAGGGGAAGGGATCAGCGGCGGCATGCCAGGGACAGGGTTCGTTGCGCCGCCGCCACTACCGCCGCGTCGATGAATGTTCCGTTCGGGAGGGCCTGGGCGCCCTGATCTCCTGTGGCTGCCTTGATGATCGTCTCCGCGTGTTCCAGTTCCTTCTCCGTGGGGAGGTAGGCGCGTTCGATGACGGGGAGTTGGCGGGGGTGGATGGCGGCGCGGCCCAGGAAGCCGAGGGTGCGGCCGTGGGCGCAGGATGCGGTCAGGCCGTTCAGGTCGCGGGTGTCGGGGTGGACCGACTGGGGTGGTGGCGGGAGGCCGGCCGCGCGGGCGGCGACGATCACGCGGGAGCGGGACCAGTCCAGGCCCGCGTCGTGCCGTACACCCAGGTCGGCTCGGAGGTCCGCCTCGCCCAGGGCGATGCCGTGGAGTGCGGGGTGGGCGGACGCGATCGCGTAGGCGTGTTCGACGGCGAGGGCGGATTCCAGGAGGGCGTACAGGGGTGGGCCGGGTTGGAGTTCCGCGATGTGGACGACCTGTTCGGGGGTGGACACCTTCGGGAGGCGCAGGCCGGACAGGCCCGGGAGAGATGCCAGTGCGGTGAGGTCGGCCGCCGCGAACGGGCCGTCCAGGGCGTTGACGCGGACGTGGACCGGGGTCGGCTGGGGGTCGGAGAGGAGTTCGGCCGCTGCCGCGCGGGCGTAGGCCTTGCGGTCCGGGGCTACCGCGTCCTCCAGGTCGATCACGACCACGTCGGCGCCCGAGGCGAGGGCCTTGATGACGACATGCGGGCGGTCGCCGGGGACGTAGAGCCAGGTCAGGGGGAAGATCACCGTACGGCCCCTTCTTCGCGCAATGCCTCCAACTCGGTGGCTGTCAGGCCGAGTTCGGTGAGGACCTGCTCCGTGTCCGCGCCGTGCGGGCGACCCGGCCAGCGGATCGCGCCGGGGGTTTCGGAGAGGCGGAAGAGGACGTTCTGCATGCGGAGGGGGCCCAGTTCCGGGTCGTCGACCGTGGTGATCGTGCCGAGGGCCTGGTACTGCGGGTCGGTCAGTACATCCCGTACGTCCTGGATCGGGGCCACTGCCGCCTCCGCCTTCTCGAAGGCGGCCAGTACCTCGGCGCGGGGGCGTTCGGCGATCCAGGTGCCGACCGCCTCGTCGAGAACGTCGGAGTGGCTGGCCCGGTCGGCGCCGGTCGCGAACCAGGGTTCGTCGATCAGGTCCGGGCGGCCGACGAGACGCAGCACGCGTTCCGCGACCGACTGGGCCGAGGTCGAGACGGCGACCCAGGTGCCGTCCGCGGTGCGGTAGGTGTTGCGCGGGGCGTTGTTGGCGGACCGGTTGCCGGTGCGTTCCTGCACGTAGCCGAGTTGGTCGTACCAGGTCGGCTGGGGGCCGAGCACCGTCAGGATCGGTTCGATGAGGGCCATGTCGACGACTTGACCGGCGCCGGTGCGGTCGCGGGCGGCGAGTGCGGTCATCACGGCGTACGACGTCGCCAGGCCCGCGATCGAGTCGGCGAGGCCGAACGGCGGGAGCGTCGGGGGCGCGTCGGGCTCGCCGGTGATCGCGGCGAAGCCGCTCATCGCCTCGGCGAGGGTGCCGAAGCCGGGGCGGTGGGCGTAGGGGCCGAACTGGCCGAAGCCGGTGACGCGGGTGAGGACCAGGCGGGGGTTGGCGGCCGACAATTCCGGCCAGCCGAGGTCCCATTTCTCCAGGGTGCCGGGGCGGAAGTTCTCGATGACGACGTCGGCGGTGGCGGCGAGGCGCAGGAGGGTGGTGCGGCCGCCGGGCTTGGAGAGGTCCAGGGTGATCGTGCGCTTGTTGCGGCCGAGGAGTTTCCACCACAGGCCGACTCCGTCCTTCGCCGGGCCGTGGCCTCGGGCGGGGTCCGGTTTCGTCGGGTGCTCGACCTTGATGACCTCGGCACCGAAGTCACCGAGCAGGGTGGCGGCGAGGGGGCCGGCGAAGAGGGTGGCCAGGTCGAGGACGCGGAGGCCGGTCAGTGGGGGCGCGGTGCGGGGTGTGGGGTGGGGTGTGGCTCGGGGTGCGGTTCGGGGTGTGGGGTGGGATGTGGCTCGGGGTGTGGATTCGGGTGTGGTCATGAGGCGAACTGCGCTTCGATCTCCTGGCGGGTCGGCATCGACGCCGACGCTCCCGCTCGCTGTACGGACAGTGCGGCTGCCGCGGCGGCCCACGCCAGGGCCTGCCGCATGGGGCGCGTCTCGGTGATCGCCACCGCCAGGGCGCCGACGAAGGTGTCGCCCGCGCCGGTCGAGTCCACGGCGGTGACCTTCGGGGCCGGGACGGTGACCGGCTCCTGGCCGCGGGCCGTGTAGAGGCTGCCGGAGGCGCCGAGCGTGATGACCACTTCCGGTACCTGGTCGAGCAGGACGTACGCGGCGGCGTGGGGGTCGGGGATGCCGGTGAGCGTGGCCGCCTCGTGTTCGTTCGGGACCAACAGGTCGGTGGCGGCGAGGAGTTCGGGGGGCAGAGGCTGGGCCGGGGCGGGCGTGAGGATCGTACGGACGCCATGGGCGCGTGCCGCTTCGGCGCCCGCGAGGACCGTGGTGAGCGGGATCTCCAGTTGGAGGAGCAGGGCGTCGGCGGAGGCGATCAGGCCCTCGTCGCCGGGGGTGAGGTGGTCGAGGGTGCCGTTGGCTCCGGGGACCACGACGATCGCGTTGCTGCCGTCGTCGTCCACCACGATGTGGGCGGTGCCGGACGGGCCCTCCGTGGTGCGCAGATGGTCGGTGGCCACGCCGGAGTGTTCGAGGGCGGAACGGAGGCGGGCGCCGAAGCCGTCGTTGCCGACCGCGCCGATCATCGAGACGGTGGCGCCCGCGCGGGCGGCGGCGATCGCCTGGTTGGCGCCCTTGCCGCCGGGGATCGTGCGGAACGCGCGGCCGGTGACTGTTTCGCCGCGTTGTGGAGCCTTCTCGACGTAGGCCACCAGGTCCATGTTCGTGCTGCCGAGTACGGCGATGTGGGTCATGGGCGAGAAGCCTCCAGGGGGGTGAGGGCTTGGGTGAGCGCTTGGGTGAGGTGGGCGAGGGTGTCGAAGCCGGTGCCGTTGAAGTCGCCGACGGAGGTGGACAGTCGGTTCTTGAGAGGGGTCGTCCAGCGGTCGGGGAGTGCGGTGGGGGAACCGGCGAGGAGGGCGGCGATGCTGCCGGTCGTGGCGCCGTTGGAGTCCGTGTCCCAGCCGCCGGAGACGGCACGGCAGATGGAGGTGGTGAAGTCGCCGTTCGCGTGGGTGAGGGCGGCGGTGATCAGGGCGGTGTTGGGGATGGCGTGGACCCAGTGGTGGTCGGCGTAGGTGATGTGGAGTTCATCTACGACGGTGTCGAAGTCGGTGTGGTCTTCGGCCAGTTGGAGGGCGTAGTGGATGGCCTTCGTGAGGCGGGAGTCCGGGGGGATGACCGTGAGGCCGGTGCGCAGGCAGGTGTGGATGTTCTGCGTGCCGGTGGCGGCCGTGGCGATGACGGCCGCGGTGAACATCGCCGCGTAGACGCCGTTCGCCGTGTGGGTGAGGGTGGCGTCGCGGTGGGCCTGTTCCGCTGCGGCGGCCGGGTTGCCGGGGTTGGTCCAGCCGTGGACGTCGGCGCGGATCAGGGCGCCGATCCATTCGCGGAAGGGGTTGCGGTGGCGGGCCGTTTGTGGAGGGGCGATGCCGGTGAGGAGGTTGCGGTAGGCGATGCGTTCGGCGGTGAACGTGCGGCCTGCGGGGAGTTCGTCCAGCCAGAGGGTGGCTACGTCTTCGGTGGTGAAGGATTTGCCGTGGCGTTGGAGCAGGAGGAGGTTGAGGAGGGGGTAGTTGAGGTCGTCGTCCTCTGGCATGCCGTCGATGTTCTCGGCGAGGGAGGTTGGTGCGGATCTGCGGTTCCAGGGGTATTTCGTGGCGAGGTCCGCGGGGAGGCCCTTGGCTGTGAAGTACGTGGTGAGGGGCCAGTTGCCGGTGGCCTTGGCGAGGTGGCGGATGGCGGTCAGGGGGAGCTTCTCGACTGGTTTGCCGAGGAGGCACCCTGCTGCTCGGCCGAGCCAGGCTGCTTCCAAGCGGGCCTGCGTGGGGGCTGGGGCGGGGTGGGTCGCGCAGCCCGGCGCTGGCGGGGTGCCGCCTGCGCCCACCCGTGCCGCCCCAGGCGGCACGCATGCCCGCAGCTTGGGCGGGACAGTTGCCTGCAGCTTGGGCGGGACAGCTGCCCGCAGCTGGGGGCACAGGGCTCTGATCTTCTCCAGTTCCGTCGGTTCTTGTTCCTCCAACGCGCTTGGCAGGTCCGCCAGTTCGTCCAGCAAGTCTTCTGCCAGTTGTCGCAGGTAGCGCGATGCCCGATCCGGAGATGCACCGGACCGGGGTGGAGCCTCGTTCCCGCCCGCCGCTCGCCACCGCGCCGCGATTCTCGAAGGTTCGCGGCCGTCCAGGGTTGCCTGACGCAGCTCGTGGCCGACCAAGTCCTCCGGCTGGACCCAGGTCAGTCGGAGCATGCCGGGACTCCGAGCTCGGTCAGGGCCTGTTCATGGGCTCGGCGTCGTCGTACGTCCCGTTCGAAGATCTCTTGCGTGACGTGGGTCAGTGTCGTCGCCGGTTCCCAGAGGTCCAGGCGGCTGGCTTCCGAGACGGTCTTGGACCAGTCCTCCGGGATCGGGGAACCCAGGGCGCCCGAGAGTGCGCCCGCCATCGTGGCGATGGAGTCGCAGTCGCGGCCGTAGTTCACGGAGCCGAGGACAGCCCCGCGGTAGTCGCCGTCGGAGACCAGCAACATGCCCAGCGCTACGGGGAGTTCCTCGATCGCGTGGAGGCGGGACGGGCGGCGGGCGCCCAGGGAGGGCTGCCGGTAGTCGGGGCCCACTGTGTCGTACGGTGCCACCGCCTCCCGTAGCGGGCTCAGCGCCGACTCGAAGTCCGAATGGGCGGAAGCCACTTCGCAGACCTTCTCGATCGCGGCGCGCGTGCCGTCCTTCGCCAGGGACAGGCAGGTCGTGACGACCGAGTCCGGTGTCGCGCCCGGCGTGCAGGCCGCGGCGACCGCCGCCGCGAAGACGCCCGCCGCCTCGCGGCCGTACGAGGACTGGTGGGCGCCCGCGATGTCCAGGGCCTCGGTGTACGCGCCCGCCGGGTTGGCCGCGTTGACCAGGCCGACCGGGGCCATGTACATCGCCGCACCGCAGTTGACGATGTTGCCGACGCCGGCCTCTCGCGGGTCGACATGGCCGTAGTGCAACCTCGCGACCAGCCACTTCTCCGCCAGGAAGACCCGGTGCAGCGGCAGGGTCTCCGTCTCCAGCTCCGGGATCCAGCGCGGGTTCGTCATCAGGTCCGGCACCAGGTACTCGGCGATCGCGTAGGCGTCCAGGTGGTCGCGGACCTGGGCGTACACCCGTACCAGGGCGTGGGTCAGCAAGGTGTCGTCGGTGATGTGGCCGTCGCCCTTGTGGTACGGGGCGATGGGGCGGGCGGTGCGCCAGGCGTCGCCGTGCCAGGGGCCGACGATGCCGTGGACGCGGCCGCCGTGGCGTTCGAGGATCTGGGCGGGGGAGTAGCCCTCGACGGGGCCGCCGAGTGCGTCGCCGACGGCCGCTCCGACCAGGGCGCCGGTGATCCGGTCCGGCAGAGTGATCGCTGAAGTTTCTTCTCCTTTGGGCGTCATGCCCAGAATCATCCCCCCGGTGGGGCCGGTTGCGCGGCTTCCAGGAGTTCGGCGAGTTCCACCAGGTCGGTGCCGGTCAGGCGGGGGAGGACACAGCCGGAGAGGGTGCGGCAGGTGTCCCGCCAGGTCGCCGGGATCGCCGCGCCGCCGCCCAGCGCGCCGGTCAGGGCGCCCACGAGCGCCGGGGCCGAGTCCGCGACCCGGGACAGACAGGCCGCCGCGGGGACCGCCTCGGCGATCCTGCCGTGTGCCGCGGTCGCCAGGGCCAGGGCGACCGGGACGGTTTCGGCGGCGGCGATGCCGTAGCTGTAGACGTGGTCGACGATCTGGTGCTCCAGGAGCGGGATCAGCGCGAAGGCGCTGTCCGTGTCGGCCGCCAGCTTCAGCGCGTGGCGGGCGTTGCGGCCGACCTCGGTGGACTCGGGGAGTTCCGCGAGGGCCGCCCGCGCGCACGCCTCGACCTCCGCTCCGACCAGCGCCAGCGAAAGTGCCGCCGCCATCGCACGCGCGCCGTGCACTCCGTCGCCGTCCTGGGTGTAGCGGGCGTCGAACTCGGCGAGCGAGGCGGCGAGTTGGGGGTCGCCGGGGTGGGCGACGGCCAGCACACAGGCCCGTACGCATGCCGCGTCGTCGAAGTAGTGCGGGTTGTCGTGGCCGGTCGCGGGCGGGCGCAGTCCGGTGGCCAGGTTGCCGAGACCGGCCCGGACCGAGATACGGGCGCGCAGCGGGAGCACCGCCGACTCGATCTCGGGGGCGCGTTCGGCCGCCGCCGCGACTTCGCTCGCGACCGCGTTCCAGGTCAGATCGATGGCGGCCCGCGTACGGCGCTCCCGGCTCAGGTCGCCCAGCGCACTGTCGTCCCCGGCCCGCAGCACGGCCTCCGCCGCGAACACCGCCCACTCCGCGTCGTCGGACGGGCCGAGGCGGAGGGGCTCCGGGGGCTGGTTCAGCGCGATCGGCACGGGAAGCGTGGTCGTCGCGTTCTGCTCCGCGAACGTGTCCAGTTCGCGCGTCAGGCGCCGCGTCCACTCCGGCATCCGGGCCGCCCGGTGCCGGGCGGCCGGCCAACCGGCGGCGTCCCCCGCGGCCAGCCCCAGCAGCAGCCCCTCCACCCGCCGGGTCACGGCCGCACCTCGTCCTCGTCGGCGGCGAGGACATAGAGGGCCACGGGGTTGCACGCCGCCCGCCCCTCATGTCGTACGAGATCATCCGGTCGTACGAGATCGTCCTGCCGTTCCTCTGTCTCTGTCTCTGCCTCCGCGTCCTCGTCTCCCGTCAGCAGGTCCGCCACATCCAGCACATGGTGGCCCCTCATCGACGGCAGGCAGCTGCCGTGGGCCGGGCCGATGGCGGCGGCCCAGTCGGCGGGGATGGCGGATGCGCCCTGGGTCGCGCCGGCGAGGGCGCCCGCGACCGCCGCCGTGGTGTCGGCGTCGCGGCCCATGTTCACGGCGGTCAGTACGGCCTGGACGAAGTCGCCGTCGGCTGCCGCGTAGGCGCCGAAGGCGAGGGCGACGGCTTCGGGAGCGAGGTCGGTCCAGGGGTAGCCGCCGATGACGACCGCGGAGCGGACCGCGCGTTCGCCGCGGTGGGCGACGGCGACGGCGCGGCGCAGGGAGCGGGCCGTCCAGGAGTCGTCCGGGACGACGGCGAGGGCGGACGCCACCACCGCGATCGTCGGGGCGCCGGCCATCGCCGCGGCGACGCCGGCCGCGACCGCCTGGCCTCCGTAGATGCCCTCGCCGTCATGGCTGACCGAGCCGTCGATCGCGACCAGACGGGCCGCTTCGGCGGGGCGGCCCGGGGCGAAGACGCCGAAGGGGGCCGCGCGCATGGCGAGGCCGTCGCTCCAGGCGTGGCGGTGCTGGGCGGAGATGGGGGCGGCGAGGCCGCGGCGGAGGTTCTCCAGGGTGCCGCGTTCGCTGAAGCCGGCGCCGCGGAAGGGGCCCTCGTCGCGGTCGGCGATCCATTTGTGCCAGGCCGTTTCCACATGGGAGGGGGTGAGGGCACTGCCGTGACGGGCCAGCAGCAAGCCCGAGAAGATCGCGTACTCCGTGTCGTCCGTGCCGGCCGGTTTGTCGGCGACGTAACCGGTGATACGGCCCCAGCGGGCGCGGATCTCGGAGGGCTTCATGTTCTCGGCGGGGGCTCCGAGGGCGTCGCCGACGGCGAGGCCGAGCAGCGCGCCGCGTGCCCGGTCGCGGAGTTCGGCGGCGTTCCCGGGCGCCGGGGCCGAGGGAACGCAGGCGATCGATGCCATAGGGGGCCTCTCCTCCGGGGGCTCCTCCCAGGGCGCGGAGCCCTTTGCGGATGTGTCCCACCGGAGGGGTCCGGAAGAGCGTCGGGGGCCTCAAGGTCACCCAGTCGACATCTGTGCATACGCGATGCCGAATGAGCGCTCGATGGTAAAAGCGCAGGTTAGACGAGCCTTTCCTTGCTGGCAGGAGAGGAATCCGGAGCGTAAGTTTGGTGTTGTCAAAGACTGGAATCGGTCTAAACTCAGCCTCACCTTAGCTCTGGGGGATCCGGCATGGCCATCATCGAAACCGAAGCGGCGCTCCACGAGGCGCACCGCGACAACCACACCCACCGGGATGTGAACGGCGGCTGGCTGCGCCCCGCCGTCTTCGGCGCGATGGACGGCCTGGTCTCCAACCTCGCCCTGATGACCGGTGTCGCGGGCGGCGCGGCCGGTCCGCGGACCATTGTGATCGCCGGGCTCGCGGGTCTCGCCGCCGGGGCCTTCTCCATGGCCGCCGGCGAGTACACGTCCGTCGCCTCGCAGCGGGAACTCGTCGAGGCGGAACTGGACGTGGAGCGGCGCGAGCTGCGCAAGCACCCCCAGGACGAGGAGGCCGAACTCGCGGCGCTCTATGAGGCGCGCGGGGTCGAGCCCCGGCTGGCGCGGGAAGTGGCGGGGCAGCTCTCGCGCGATCCCGAGCAGGCCCTGGAGATACACGCCCGCGAGGAACTGGGCATCGACCCCGGTGATCTGCCGTCGCCGCTGGTCGCCGCCGTCTCGTCGTTCGGCTCCTTCGCGCTGGGCGCCCTGCTTCCCGTACTGCCTTATCTGCTGGGCGCCAGTGCTCTGTGGCCGGCCGTGCTGCTTGCGCTGGTGGGGCTGTTCGCGTGTGGTGCCGTGGTGGCCAAGGTGACGGCGCGGACCTGGTGGTTCAGCGGATTCAGGCAGCTCGCGCTCGGTGGTGCGGCGGCCGGTGTGACGTACGCCCTGGGCAGCCTGCTGGGAACCGCCGTAGGATAGGGGGACTCGCACTTATGCGTTGGGCCGCATAAGTAGCCGTTACTCGCTGGTTTCGATTGCTTAACCACCGGGCATGAGCCGTAAGCGCTGTGGGCAATGAGGCCTGCCGCGCACCCTCGGGGTCGATGACGACGCCTCCCTGGCCCTCGGGCTGACGGACATCGATCTGTCCGCTTCGGTCCCCATTGCTTCCGCCGCCGTGCGCGGTACCCCCGCCGCGACCGCGGCGTCCGCATGTTGGAACGCGGTATCCGGTTCCCGAGAACCGCCCCATCATGTAACCTGCACGAAATTTTGCACTCACGCAGAGGGCCAGCGTCGTCCCTCGGCACCTGCATATGCCAAGTTGACGACGACGGGAGAGCCGATGCGTACGCCGCGCCAGCCGTCCCAGCACTCCGGGAATGGCCAGAACTGGTCGTTCATGGATGCTCGCCCTGCTGCGCAGGGTATGTACGACCCCCGCAACGAGCACGACGCCTGTGGCGTCGGCTTTGTGGCCACCCTCACCGGCGAGGCGAGCCATGCGCTGGTCGAACAGGCGCTCACGGTTCTGCGCAACCTGGAGCATCGCGGCGCCACCGGCTCGGAGCCCGACTCGGGTGACGGCGCCGGCATCCTCTCCCAGGTTCCGGACGCCTTCTTCCGTGAGGTGGCCGAATTCGAACTGCCGCAGGCCGGTGGGTATGCCGTCGGTATCGCCTTCCTGCCCGAGGCCGGCGCGGACGAGGCCGTCTCACGGATCGAGACGATTGCGGCCGACGAGGGGCTGACGGTCCTCGGCTGGCGCGAGGTGCCGGTCGCCCCCGAACTCCTCGGTGCCACCGCCCGCTCGACGATGCCCGCCTTCCGGCAGATCTTCGTCGCCGACGGCGCCGCCGCGCCCGCCACGGGTATCGACCTCGACCGCAAGGCCTTCGTGCTGCGCAAGCGCGCCGAGCGCGAGGCCGACGTCTACTTCCCGTCGCTGTCCGCGCGGACCATCGTCTACAAGGGCATGCTGACCACCGGCCAGCTGGAGCCCTTCTTCCCGGACCTGTCCGACCGCCGCTTCGCCTCCGCGATCGCGCTCGTGCACTCCCGGTTCTCCACCAACACCTTCCCGTCCTGGCCGCTCGCCCACCCGTACCGTTTCGTCGCGCACAACGGCGAGATCAACACGGTCAAGGGCAACCGCAACTGGATGGCGGCCCGCGAGTCGCAGATCGTCTCCGACCTGTTCGGTGAGCAGGACAAGATCGACCGGGTCTTCCCGATCTGTACGCCCGAGGCGTCGGACTCCGCGTCCTTCGACGAGGTGCTGGAACTGCTGCACCTCGGCGGCCGGTCCCTCCCGCACTCCGTGCTGATGATGATCCCGGAGGCGTGGGAGAACCACGACTCCATGGACCCGGCCCGACGCGCCTTCTACCAGTTCCACGCCACGATGATGGAGCCCTGGGACGGCCCGGCCTGTGTCACCTTCACCGACGGCACCCAGGTCGGCGCCGTGCTCGACCGCAACGGCCTGCGCCCCGGCCGCTACTGGGTCACCGACGACGGCCTCGTCGTCCTCGGCTCCGAGGTCGGCGTCCTCGACATCGACCCCGCCAAGGTCGTCCGCAAGGGCCGGCTGCAGCCCGGCCGGATGTTCCTCGTCGACACCGCCGAGCACCGCATCATCGAGGACGACGAGATCAAGGCCCAGCTCGCCACCGAGATGCCGTACGCGGAGTGGCTCGAGGCCGGCGAGATCGAGCTGTCCGACCTGCCCGAGCGCGAGCACATCGTGCACACGCACGCCTCGGTCACCCGCCGCCAGCAGACCTTCGGCTACACCGAGGAAGAGCTGCGCGTCATCCTGGCGCCGATGGCCAAGGCCGGTGCCGAACCGATCGGTTCGATGGGTACGGACTCGCCGATCGCCGCGCTGAGCGACCGCCCGCGCCTGCTCTTCGACTACTTCACCCAGCTGTTCGCACAGGTCACCAACCCGCCGCTGGACGCCATCCGCGAAGAGCTGGTCACCTCGCTCCGCAGCTCCCTCGGCCCGCAGGGCAACCTGCTGGAGCCGACGGCCGCCTCGTGTCGCAGCGTCACCCTGCCCTTCCCGGTGATCGACAACGACGAGCTGGCCAAGCTCATACACATCAACGCCGACGGCGACATGCCCGGCATGAAGGCCGCGACCCTGTCCGGCCTGTACCGGGTCTCCGGCGGCGGTGACTCCCTCGCCGCGCGCATCGACGAGATCTGCGCCGAGGCCGACGCCGCCATCGACAACGGCGCCCGGCTGATCGTCCTCTCGGACCGCCACTCCGACGCCGAGCACGCGCCGATCCCGTCGCTGCTGCTCACCGCGGCCGTTCACCACCACCTCATCCGCACCAAGCAGCGCACCCACGTGGGCCTGCTGGTCGAGGCCGGTGACGTCCGCGAGGTCCACCACGTCGCCCTGCTCATCGGCTTCGGCGCCGCGGCCGTCAACCCGTACCTGGCGATGGAGTCCGTCGAGGACCTGGTCCGCGCGGGCACGTTCCTTCCCGGCATCGAGGCCGAGCACGCCATCCGCAACCTGATCTACGCGCTCGGCAAGGGCGTCCTCAAGGTCATGTCCAAGATGGGCATCTCGACCGTCGCCTCCTACCGCGGCGCCCAGGTCTTCGAGGCCGTCGGTCTCGACCAGGCCTTCGTCGAGAAGTACTTCAACGGCACCGCCACCAAGATCGGCGGCGTCGGCATCGACGTCATCGCCAAGGAGGTCGCCGCCCGCCACGCGAAGGCGTACCCGGCGAGCGGCATCGCGCCCGCGCACCGCGCGCTCGACATAGGCGGCGAGTACCAGTGGCGCCGCGAGGGGGAGCCGCACCTGTTCGACCCGGAGACGGTCTTCCGCCTCCAGCACTCCACCCGCACCGCGCGCTACGACATCTTCAAGAAGTACACGGAGCGCGTGAACGAGCAGTCCGAGCGCCTGATGACGCTGCGCGGCCTCTTCGGCTTCAAGTCGGACCGGCAGCCGATCTCCATCGACGAGGTCGAGCCGGTCTCCGAGATCGTCAAGCGCTTCTCGACGGGCGCCATGTCGTACGGCTCCATCTCCAAGGAGGCGCACGAGACGCTCGCCATCGCCATGAACCAGCTGGGCGGCAAGTCCAACACCGGTGAGGGCGGCGAGGACGCCGACCGGCTGTACGACCCGGCCCGCCGTTCGTCGATCAAGCAGGTCGCCTCCGGCCGCTTCGGCGTGACGTCGGAGTACCTGGTCAACGCGGACGACATCCAGATCAAGATGGCCCAGGGCGCCAAGCCCGGCGAGGGCGGCCAGCTGCCCGGCCACAAGGTGTACCCGTGGGTGGCGAAGACCCGGCACTCGACGCCGGGCGTGGGCCTCATCTCCCCGCCGCCGCACCACGACATCTACTCCATCGAGGACCTGGCCCAGCTGATCCACGACCTGAAGAACGCGAACCCGCAGGCGCGGATTCACGTGAAGCTGGTGTCGGAGGTCGGCGTCGGCACGGTCGCCGCGGGTGTGTCGAAGGCGCACGCGGACGTCGTGCTCATCTCGGGTCACGACGGTGGCACGGGCGCTTCTCCCCTGACGTCCTTGAAGCACGCCGGCGGTCCCTGGGAGCTCGGCCTCGCCGAGACCCAGCAGACCCTGCTGCTCAACGGCCTGCGCGACCGCATCGTCGTACAGACCGACGGCCAGCTGAAGACCGGCCGTGACGTCGTCATCGCCGCGCTGCTCGGCGCCGAGGAGTTCGGTTTCGCGACCGCGCCGCTCGTCGTCTCCGGCTGCGTCATGATGCGCGTCTGTCACCTGGACACCTGCCCGGTCGGCATCGCCACCCAGAACCCGGTGCTGCGCGACCGGTACGCGGGCAAGGCCGAACACGTCGTGAACTTCTTCCAGTTCATCGCCGAGGAGGTCCGCGAGATCCTCGCCGAGCTGGGCTTCCGCACCCTCGAGGAGGCCGTCGGCCACGCCGAGACGCTGGACGTCACGCGGGCCATCGACCACTGGAAGGCGCAGGGCCTGGACCTGGAGCCGCTGTTCCACGTGCCCGACCTGCCCGGCGGCGCGGTGCGCCACCAGGTGATCGAGCAGGACCACGGCCTGGAGAAGGCGCTCGACAACGAGCTGATCAAGCTCGCCGCCGACGCCCTGGCCGCCGACTCGGCGACCGACGCCCAGCCGGTGCGCGCCCAGGTCGCCATCCGCAACATCAACCGCACGGTCGGCACCATGCTCGGCCATGAGGTGACCAAGAAGTTCGGTGGCGCGGGCCTGCCCGACGACACCATCGACATCACCTTCACCGGCTCGGCCGGCCAGTCCTTCGGTGCCTTCCTGCCGCGCGGCATCACGCTGCGCCTGGAGGGCGACGCCAACGACTACGTCGGCAAGGGCCTCTCCGGCGGCCGTGTGATCGTGCGTCCCGACCGGGGCGCCGACCACCTCGCCGAGTTCTCGACCATCGCGGGCAACACCATCGCGTACGGCGCGACCGGCGGCGAGCTGTTCCTGCGCGGTCGTACGGGCGAGCGCTTCTGCGTCCGCAACTCCGGCGCGACGGTCGTCTCCGAGGGCGTGGGCGACCACGGCTGCGAGTACATGACCGGCGGTCACGCGGTGGTCCTCGGCGAGACGGGCCGCAACTTCGCGGCCGGTATGTCGGGCGGTATCGCCTACGTGATCGACCTGGACCGCGACAACGTGAACGTCGGCAACGTCGGCGCCATCGAGAAGCTGGACGACACCGACAAGCAGTGGCTGCACGACGTGGTGCGCCGGCACGCGGAGGAGACCGGCTCCACGGTCGCCGGGAAGCTCCTCGCCGAGTGGTCCGAGTCGGTGGACCGCTTCAGCAAGATCATCCCCAGTACGTACAAGGCAGTGCTCGCCGCCAAGGACGCCGCCGAGCGAGCCGGTCTCTCCGAGACCGAGATCACCGAGAAGATGATGGAGGCGGCGACCAATGGCTGATCCCAAGGGCTTTCTCAACCACGGCCGCGAGGTCGCCAAGTCCCGCCCCGTCGAGGAGCGCGTCAGGGACTGGAACGAGGTCTACGTCCCCGGCTCGCTGCTGCCGATCATCAGCAAGCAGGCCAGCCGCTGCATGGACTGCGGCATCCCGTTCTGCCACAACGGCTGTCCGCTGGGGAACCTGATCCCCGAGTGGAACGACTACGCCTACCGCGAGGACTGGGCCGCCGCGTCCGAGCGCCTGCACGCGACCAACAACTTTCCGGAGTTCACCGGTCGCCTCTGCCCGGCCCCGTGCGAGTCGGCGTGTGTGCTCGGCATCAACCAGCCGGCCGTCACCATCAAGAACGTCGAGGTCTCGATCATCGACAAGGCGTGGGAGACCGGTGACGTCGCCCCGCAGATCCCGGAGCGCCTGTCCGGCAAGACGGTCGCGGTCATCGGCTCGGGCCCGGCGGGTCTCGCCGCCGCCCAGCAGCTCACCCGGGCCGGCCACACCGTCGCCGTCTACGAGCGCGCGGACCGCATCGGCGGCCTCCTCCGTTACGGCATCCCCGAGTTCAAGATGGAGAAGCGGCACATCAACCGCCGTATCGAGCAGATGCGTGCGGAGGGCACCCGCTTCCGTACGGGCATCGAGATCGGCCGCGACCTCAAGGCGACCGACCTGAAGAAGCGGTACGACGCGATCGTCATCGCCGCCGGTGCGACGACCGCGCGTGACCTGCCGGTCCCCGGCCGCGAACTCAAGGGCATCCACCAGGCCATGGAGTACCTGCCGCTGGCCAACAAGGTCCAGGAGGGCGACTTCGTGACGCCCCCCATCACGGCCGAAGGCAAGCACGTCGTCGTGATCGGCGGCGGTGACACCGGCGCGGACTGCGTGGGCACCGCCCACCGCCAGGGCGCGGCCTCCGTCACCCAGCTGGAGATCATGCCCAGGCCGGGCGAGGACCGCGCGCCGAACCAGCCGTGGCCGACCTTCCCGATGCTGTACAAGGTCACGTCCGCGCACGAGGAGGGCGGTGAGCGGGTCTACTCCGTCTCCACCACCCACTTCGAGGGCGACGAGGACGGCAACGTCCAGTGGCTGCACCTCACCGAGGTCGAGTTCATCGACGGCAAGCTGACGCAGAAGCCGGGCACGGAGCGCAAGATCCCCGCCCAGCTGGTCACGCTGGCGATGGGCTTCACCGGCACCGACCGGGACAACGGCCTGGTCGAGCAGTTCGGCCTGGACCTCGACGAGCGCGGCAACATCGCCCGTGACGGCGACTTCCAGACCAACGTCCCCGGAGTCTTCGTCGCCGGTGACGCGGGCCGTGGTCAGTCGTTGATCGTCTGGGCGATCGCGGAGGGCCGCTCGGCCGCCCGCGGGTGCGACCGCTTCCTGACCGGCGTGAGCGACCTGCCCTCGCCGATCCGTCCGACGGACCGCTCGCTCATGGTCTGATCGGCCCCAGAAACGTCCCGCACAAAGGCGTGCGGTACACCCGACGGCGCCTGCCCTCCAGTCCCCGACCGGACGACTGGGCAGGCGCCGCGGCTTTTCTCACGCCGGTGCGTGGGGGTGCGGTGCCGTAGCCTCGGCGTCAGTTCTGGTGAGCGATGGGGGAGTCGGCATGGCCGCGATCAGTCTCAGCAAGGTGGAGGAGACCGCGCCCGCGCTGGTCAGTCTCTACAAGAGCGCCGGGGTGTCGCTCACGAAGCACGGCCTGGACGGGCAGCGGGCGGCGGTCTATCTGGTGGTCGACTACTCCGGGTCGATGAAGCCGTACTACAAGGACGGCAGTGTGCAGGCGCTCGCCGACCGGGTGCTGGGGCTGTCCGCGCACCTCGACGACGACGGAACCGTGCCCGTGGTGTTCTTCTCCACGGACGTCGACGCGGTCACCGACATCGCCCTCGCCGACCATCGCGGCCGGATCGACCGGATCGTGGCCGGGCTCGGGCACATGGGCAAGACCAGCTACCACCTCGCCATGGACGCGGTCATCGACCACTACCTCGACAGCGGCTCCAAGGACCCGGCCCTGGTGGTCTTCCAGACCGACGGCGGCCCGATCAACAAGCTCGCCGCGGAACGGTATCTGTGCAAGGCGGCCAGGCTGCCGATCTTCTGGCAGTTCATCGGCTTCGGCGATCCGAAGAGCCGTCAGTTCGAGTATCTGCGCAAGCTCGACGAGCTGGCGGTGCCGGACAAGCGGGCCGTCGACAACGCCGGGTTCTTCCACGCAGGGCAGGATCCGCGGAAGGTGTCCGACGGCGAGTTGTACGACCGTCTCGTGGACGAGTTCCCGAAGTGGCTGGTCGCGGCGCGGGCCGCGGGGATCGTGGGACCGGCCTGAGACACCCGTCTGCACGCACCGTTGGCTGAGCCGTGACTGCCGTGCCACCCTGAGTGAGATCCCACGGGGAGGCGACGACGCATGGACGGCGCACGATCGGTGGACCAGGCGGCCGGGTCGGCCCGCTCGCGCAGGCAGGCTCCCGGCAGGGGCGAGAAACTCGCGGACTGGGCCGACGGGCGGCTCGGGCTCTACGCCCTGGCCAAGGCCAACATGCGCAAGGTCTTCCCGGACCACCCGTCCTTCATGCTGGGCGAGATCGCGCTCTACAGCTTCATCGTCCTGATCCTCACCGGCGTCTACCTCACCCTGTTCTTCGAGCCGAGCATGGCCGAGGTCGAGTACCACGGCTCGTACGAACCGCTCAACGGCGTCATGATGACCAGGGCGTTCGAGTCCACGCTGGAGATCAGCTTCGATGTGCGCGGCGGGCTGCTGATCCGGCAGATCCACCACTGGGCGGCGCTGGTCTTCGTCATCGCCATGCTCGTGCACATGATGCGGATCTTCTTCACCGGCGCGTTCCGCAAGCCGCGCGAGCTCAACTGGCTCTTCGGCTGGACGCTGCTGATGCTCGGCATCATCACCGGCCTGACCGGCTACTCGCTCCCCGACGACCTGCTCTCCGGCACCGGTATCCGCTTCGCCCAGGGCGCGATCCTGTCCGTCCCGATCGTGGGGACGTATCTGTCGTTCTTCCTCTTCGGCGGGGAGTTCCCCGGGCACGACATCATCTCGCGCCTGTTCCCGATCCACGTCCTGCTGCTGCCCGGGATCATGCTGGGGCTGGTGGCCGCCCATCTGATCCTGGTCTTCTACCACAAGCACACGCAGTATCCCGGCCCCGGCCGCGACAACAGGTCGGTGGTCGGCATGCCCTTCCTGCCGGTCTACATGGCGAAGGCGGGCGGCTTCTTCTTCCTCGTCTTCGGCGTGCTGACGATCATGGGCGGCATCGCCAGCATCAACCCCGTGTGGGCCTTCGGGCCCTACCGCCCCGATCTGGTCACGACCGGCGCCCAGCCCGACTGGTATCTCGGCTTCTCCGAGGGGCTGATCCGGGTGATGCCGGGATGGGAGATCAACCTCTGGGGCCACACCCTCGCGCTGGGCGTGTTCATCCCCTTCGCGCTGTTCCCCCTGGTCATGCTCGCCATCGGCGTGTATCCCTTCATCGAGGCATGGGTCACCGGCGACAAACGCGAACACCACATCCTGGACCGGCCGCGCAACGCGCCCGTGCGCACCGGCCTCGGCGTGGCCTGGCTCAGCCTGTATGCGGTGCTGCTGATCGGCGGCGGCAACGACATCGTGGCCACCCATCTGCATCTGTCCATCAACGACATCACCTGGTTCGTGCGGGTCGCGGTCTTCGTGGTGCCGGTCCTCGCCTACAGCATCACCAAGCGGATCTGTCTCGGCCTCCAGCGCCGCGACCGGGACAAGGTGCTGCACGGCAGGGAGACGGGCACCATCAAGCGGCTGCCGAACGGCGAGTACATCGAGATCCATGAACCCGTCTCGCAGGGGCAGTTGTTCACCCTCACCCAGCACGAGCAGAACGCGCCGTACGAGCTCGGTCCGCTCGTCGACGCGGGCGGCGTCCGGCGCCGGGTGAAACCGTCCCAGCGGTTGCGGGCCCGGCTGTCGCGGGCCATGTTCGGGCCCGACAAGCGGATCGAGAAGCCGACGGTGGAGGAGTACCGGGAAGTCACCAGCGGCGACCACCACCCCTGACGACCAGGGCCCGGCACGCGTCCGGAGTGCCCCAGGCGGTGCGCAGGGCGCGGGCCTTGGTCAGCCACAGCGACAGGTCGTACTCCGCGGTGTAGCCGATCGCGCCATGCAGTTGCAGCGCGGTCCGCGCCGTCGCGTACGCCGCCTCGCAGGCCGTGACCTTGGCTGCGGCGACGTCAGCGGGCTCCATGGTCAGCGCGGCGCCGAAGAGCAGGGGGCGGGCGAACTCCAGGGCGATCTTCGCGTCGGCCAGTCTGTGCTTGACGGCTTGGAACGAGCCTATGGGGGCGCCGAATTGGGTGCGCTGCCTGACATAGGCGACGGTCTTGTCGAGGAGGGCGAGTCCGACGCCCAGCGCCTGGGCGGCGGTGGTGAGGCGGGCCCAGGTGAGGGCTTGCTCGACGGGCGGGGTGGGGGTGAGGAGTTCGCCGCCCGGGGTGAGGGGGGTGAGGCGGCGGGCGGGGTCGAGGGAAGGGCGGACGGGGCCGTGGCCGGGGGACAGGTGGAGGGCGTCGGGGGCGAGAGCGAGACGGATCGTGGCCGCGTCGCCGTCGAGGGCGTACGGGCTGTCGTACGCGACCGTCGCCATGGTCTCGCCGGCGGCGAGGGGCGGGAGCAGGCGTTCGGCCTTGGTGAGCAGGACTGCCGCGGTCACGGTCTCCACCAGCGGGCCGGGCACCGCGTGTCGCCCCAACTCGACGAAAGCGACGGCGAGTTCGACGGGCCGGGGGCCCAGCCCTTCGTACTCCTCCGGTACCGCCAGTGCGAACACGCCCGCTTCGGCGATACGGCCCCACAGCGCGCGCCCGCTGCCGTGCTCGCCGCGACTCCAGTCCCGTACCACCGACGGCGTGTCCGCGGAGGTCAGCATCGCGTCCAGCGAGGCGGCGAACGCGCGCTGCTCGGCGTCGAGGAGGAAGCGCATCAGCGGTGTCCTTTCGGCATCGAGGGCGTTCCTTCGGGCATCAACGCGGCCTCTTTCCTGTGCGTCCCTGTGCGTCGCTGTGTGGCGCGCTTCGTTCGGCGTCGGTGGAGCCCTCGCGCATCAGCGGCGTCCCTTCGGGAGGCCCAGCAGGCGTTCGGCGACGATGTCCCGCTGGATCTCGTTCGTGCCGGCGTAGATCGGGCCGGCGAGGGCGAAGACGTACCGCTCCGACCAGTCCGTGTCCGCGAACTCGCCCTCCTCGCCCAGGAGATCGAGGGCCGTCTCGTGCAGCGCGATGTCGTACTCGGACCAGAAGACCTTGTTCAGGCTGGACTCCGGGCCGAGTTCCTGGCCGTCGAGGAAGCGGGAGGCGGCGGCGTAGGTGAAGAGCTGGTAGGCGCGGGCGCCGATCAGGGCGTCGGCGACACGGGGTTTCGTGGATTCCGGTTCTCCTTGCGCCTGCCAGAGCGTCAGCAGGCGGTCGGCGCTCGCCAGGAAACGGCCCGGGGAGCGCAGCTTCAGCCCGCGTTCGTTACCCGCTGTCGACATGGCGATCCGCCAGCCCTGCCCGGGGTCGCCGATCACGTCCTCGTCCGGCACGAACACCTCGTCCAGGAACAGCTCGGCGAAGGCGGGTTTTCCGTCGAGGCGGCCGATGGGGCGGACGGTGACGCCCGGTGCGCGCAGGTCGAACATCAGGTAGGTCAGGCCCTGGTGGGGCTTCGGGGTGTCCAGCTCGGTGCGGAACAGGCCGAACGCGCGGTCGGCGAAGGCGGCCCGTGACGACCAGGTCTTCTGCCCGGTCAGCAGCCAGCCGCCGTCCGTGCGGACGGCCCTGGCCTTCAGGGACGCCAGGTCCGAACCGGCCTCGGGCTCCGACCAGGCCTGGGCCCAGATCACCTCGCCGGAGGCCATCGGCGGCAGCACGCGCGCGCGTTGTCGCTCCGTGCCGTGGTCGAAGAGGGTGGGGGCGAGGAGGCTGATGCCGTTCTGGCTGACGCGGCCGGGTGCGCCCGCCGCGTAGTACTCCTCCTCGAAGACCAGCCATCTGATCAGGCCCGCGTCCCGGCCGCCGTACGCGCTCGGCCAGTCCACCACCGACCAGCGGTCCGCGGCCAGTTCGGCCTCCCACGCGCGATGAGCCCGGAAGCCTTCCTCGGTCTCCAGGGAGGGGAGCGGGGCGGACGGCACGTGGGCCTGCAGCCAGGCTCGGGCTTCGGCCCGGAAGGCGTCCTCTTCGTGTGTGAAGGCGAGATCCATCGGTGGCGTCCCCCTCAGCCGTGATCTCCTCGGCGGTCTTCCCTAACAAGTGTTTGGTAGGTTAGCGTGTCCCTATGACAGGCGTCGAGAGTCCGGCCTACGTCCCCGGGCACGGGCTGCTGAAGGGCCGCACCGCCGTCATCACCGCGGCGGCCGGGGCGGGGATCGGCGGGGCGACCGCGCGGCGCTTCCTGGAGGAGGGTGCGCGCGTGCTGATCAGCGACGCGCATGTGCGGCGGCTCAAGGAGTACGAGGCCGAGCTGGCCGGGGAGTTCGGGGCGGCCGTCGCCGCGCTGGCGTGCGATGTCACCGACGAGACGCAGGTCAGCGCGTTGTTCGAGGCGGCGGTCGAGCAGCACGGTCGGCTGGATGTCGTCGTCAACAACGCCGGGCTCGGCGGGACTTCGGACCTTGTCGACATGACCGACGAGCAGTGGTCGAAGGTGCTCGATGTGACGCTGAACGGGACGTTCCGGTGCACCCGGGCGGCCCTACGGCTGTTCCGGGCCGGCGGTGACGGCGGAGTGATCGTCAACAACGCGTCCGTCGTCGGCTGGCGTGCCCAGGCCGGACAGGCGCACTACGCGGCCGCGAAGGCCGGGGTGATGGCGCTGACCCGGTGCGCGGCGGTGGAGGCCGCCGAGTTCGGCGTGCGGGTCAACGCGGTCTCACCGAGCCTCGCCATGCATCCGCATCTGGTGAAGGTGACCAGCCCCGACCTGCTGGCCGAGCTGACCCGGCGGGAGGCCTTCGGGCGGTACGCCGAGCCCTGGGAGGTGGCCAACGTGATCGTGTTCCTGGCGTCGGACTACTCCTCGTACATGACCGGAGAGGTCGTCTCCGTCAGCAGCCGGCATCCCTGATCACGAAGGACCATGGAGCGGCCCACAATGTGCTTGTGCCTACGAAGAAGAAGCCCCAGGTGACCGCCGCCCCCGAGCGCCGGCGCGAGCTCCTCGACACCGCCGCCGAGGTCTTCGCCGAGCAGGGTTACAACGCCACCACCGTCCGCAAGATCGCGGACCACGCGGGGATGCTGGCCGGCAGCCTCTACTACCACTTCGACTCCAAGGAATCGATGCTGGAGGAGATCCTGCGAACCTTCCTCGACGAGCTCTGGAACGGGTACGACGCCGTCCTGGGCGCCGCCGAACTGGGCCCGCGCGAGACGCTGGAGGCCCTGGTCACCGAGTCGTTCCGGGAGATCGACCGGCACCGCGCCGCCGTCGCGATCTACCAGAAGGAGTCCAAGCACCTCGTGGCGCAGGAGCGGTTCGCGTTCCTCGCCGAATCGCAGCGCAAGTTCGAGAAGGCGTGGTTGTCCACGCTGGAGCGCGGGGTCGCGGCCGAGGTCTTCCGGTCCGACCTCGACGTCCGGCTCACCTACCGGTTCGTCCGGGACACGGTGTGGGTCGCCGCGTCCTGGTACCGGCCCGGCGGACACCACAGCCCCGAGGAGATCGCCCGGCAGTACCTGTCGATGGTGCTGGACGGGATCGCCGTACGTACCTAACCCACTGCTGGAGTCCGGAAGTCTGGGGAGTTGCCATGGCCGAGGCCTACATCGTCGAAGCGGTCCGTACGCCCGTGGGGCGGCGCGGGGGAGGACTGAGCGGGGTCCATCCGGCCGACCTGGGCGCGCATGTGCTGAAGGAACTGGTCGCGCGGTCGGACATCGATCCCGCCGCCGTCGAGGACGTCGTCTTCGGCTGCCTGGACGCGGTCGGGCCGCAGGCCGGCGACATCGCCCGCACCTGCTGGCTGGCCGCCGGGCTGCCGGAGGAGGTGCCGGGCGTGACGGTGGACCGGCAGTGCGGGTCCTCGCAGCAGGCCGTGCACTTCGCGGCGCAGGGCGTCCTCTCCGGGACGCAGGACCTGGTCGTCGCGGGCGGTGTGCAGAACATGTCGCAGATCCCGATCGCCTATGCGACCCGGCAGGCCGCCGAGCCGCTGGGCTTCACCCAGGGCCCCTTCGCGGGCAGCGAGGGCTGGCGGGCGCGGTACGGGGACCGTGCGGTCAACCAGTTCGTCGGCGCCGAGATGATCGCCGGCAAGTGGGGAATCAGCAGGGAGGACCAGGAGGAGTTCGCGCTGCGCTCGCACCGGCGGGCGCTACGGGCGATCGACGAGGGCCGCTTCCAGCGCGAGACCGTGCCGTACGGGGACGTGACCGTCGACGAGGGGCCGCGCCGGGACACCTCCCTGGAGAAGATGGCCGGGCTCAAGCCGGTCATCGACGGCGGCACGATCACGGCCGCCTGCTCCTCGCAGGTCTCCGACGGCGCGGCTGCCATGCTGCTGGCCTCCGAGCGGGCGGTGCGCGAGCACGGGCTGACGCCGCGCGCCCGAGTCCACCATCTCTCGGTGCGCGGCGAGGACCCGATCCGGATGCTGACCGCGCCGATACCGGCCACCGCCCACGCCCTGAAGAAGACCGGCCTCTCCATCGACGCGATCGACCTCGTCGAGATCAACGAGGCCTTCGCTCCCGTCGTCCTGGCCTGGCTCAAGGAGACGGGCGCGGATCCGGAGAAGGTCAACGTCAACGGTGGTGCGATTGCCCTTGGACACCCGCTTGGTGCGACCGGGGCGAAGCTGATGACGACGCTGGTGCATGAGCTGGAGCGGACGGGTGGGCGGTTCGGGTTGCAGACGATGTGTGAGGGTGGGGGGCAGGCGAACGTGACGATCATTGAGAGGCTGTGACGGGCGTTTTGCTGGGGGGCTGTGATGGGTCGTGGGTTGTCTGCGGCTTCGTTGTGGCTGGTCGCGCAGTTCCCCGCGCCCCTTACGGGGCGCTGTTGCTAGGGGGTCGTCAGTCGTTGCCGTGTCTCCTCTGCCTCCTTCATGATCCGGTCGATTAGTTCTGCGCATGTCGGCAGGTCGTCGATGACTCCGGCGACCTGTCCGGACGCCATTACCCCGAGGTCCGTGCGTCCGTCCACCATCGATGCTCTGAGCAGCATCGGGGTGTTCGCGGCGAGTAGGACCTGGCTCCAGGACAGGTGCTTGCCGTGTTTGAGGGCGAGTCCGTCGCGGAGCATCGTCGGCCAGCCGATGCCGGACAGCTTGCGGAAGCGGGCCGCGTGGCTCATGGCTCGGAGGAGGGTTCTGGCGCGGCCGGAGTTCTCCAGTGAGTCGACCAGTTCCGTGCGGAGCATGCGGTGGGGCAGGCCGTCGACCGCTCTGGTGACCGTGACGTCCCGGACGCTCGCCGTCAGGTATCGCGCCTTGACCGCGTCCGGCACCGTCGAGTCCGAGGTGAGCAGGAAGCGGGTGCCCATGGCGACGCCCGCCGCTCCGTAGGCCAGCGCCGCGACCAGGCCCCGGCCGTCGAAGAAGCCGCCCGCCGCCACGACGGGTATGCGCACCGCGTCCACGACCTGCGGCAGCAGCACCGTCGTCGCCACCTCGCCGGTGTGTCCGCCGCCCTCCCCGCCCTGCACGATCACCGCGTCCGCGCCCCAGGCCGCGACCTTCTCGGCATGGCGCCGGGCGCCTACCGTCGGGATCACGACCACGCCCGCGTCCTTGAGCGTGCCGATCAGCTCGGGGGAGGGCGCCAGCGCGAAGGAGGCGACCCGGACGCCCTCCTCGATCAGGATCCGTGCCCTGTCGCCTGCGTCGGAGGCGTCGGCGCGGAGGTTGACCCCGAAGGGCGCCGTCGTACGGGATGCGACCTCGCGTATCGCCTCGCGCAGCCGGTCGGTCGTCATCGTCGCCGAGGCCAGGATGCCCAGCCCGCCCGCGTTCGCCGTCGCCGAGACCAGACGTGGGCCCGCCACCCAGCCCATGCCCGTCTGCACGATCGGGTGGCGGACCCCGACCAGCCGGGTGAGCGCGGTGTCCATCAGGCCCTCGCCTCCTCGGGGACCTCACGCGCGCGCCGGTTGTCCGGGTCGATCACCTCGCGGATCAGCCGCAGTTCGGTGGGCGTCGGCTCGCGGGTGGACGGCACCTCGTCCGGGATCGTCAGCGCGAACCCCGTCGCATCCCTGACCTCCTCGACGGTCACCCCCGGATGCAGCGAGGCCAGCCGCATCGAGCGGTCCGGGGTGTCGAAGTCGAAGACGCCGAGGTCGGAGACGACCCGGGGGATGCGGTGATGGCGGGCACCGGCCGCATGGTCGTACCCCACCCCGCACACCATGTCGACCTTCTCCACGAACACCCGCCGGGAATGCTTCGGGATCCAGTAACTGGTCGGGTTGTTGAGGGTGTTGACCGGCGCCCCCCGCACCCCCAGAAGCTGCCGCTTCGGCTTCTCCCAGTCGCCGATGCAGGAGATGTTCTGGTTGCCGAAGCGGTCGATCTGACTCGCGCCCATCATCACGTGCCGCCGGCCGCCGGTGACGAGGGCCAGATGCTGCCGATACGGCAGCCAGCCCTCCACGGTGCCGTCCACGTCGACCAGCATCGCCTCACCGTCGGTCAGCAACAGGTCCGGTGCGAAGGTGAGCCGGGCGAGACGCGCGCCGACGGAGGGGATCAGGCCCATGGGGCTCGCCAGGATCTCACCGGCACCGCGCCAGGCCTCGGCGCAGGCGATCACACAGAACTCACTCCGCGTCACGGTCATGTCCCCTCCTCCTCCGGCCCGTTGATGAACCGCTCGGCGAACTCCGCCCAGGGTGTGGTCGCGTACTCCTTCTGCACGGCCTCGTCGCGCCCGTAGTCGGGGGCGCAGGACGTGAAGTGCGCGCCGCCCGGCGCCTCCACCACGCCCGTCACCACATGACGCTTGATCAGCAAGGTCTGGGGTGCCGCCTCCTTCGTCAGCTCGGCGGTGTCCACGATCCGCTCGCAGGAGACGAACGCCGCGTCCGCCGCCTCGCAGAACAAGTCGTCGAAATACGGGTCGGGCCCCAGATACTGGCCGTTGCCCCGCCGGTCGGCGCGGTTCACGTGGACCAGGGCCGCGTCCAGGCGCAGGGCGGGCATGGCCACGAACGTCTCCCCGTCGTCGTACGGCGACGTCACCGTCCGCAGACCCGGGTTGACCCGCATCACATCCGAACCGATGCCGGCCCGCACCGGCAGGAAGGGCAGCCGGTTCGCCGCCGCGTGCAGCCCCCACATGAACATCGCCTCGTCGATCTCCATCAGCTCCAGCTCCCCCCGCTCGCGGGCCGCCCGGTAGTGCGGTTCGAGGGGGATCGAGTCCAGGGTGACGAAGGGGGCGACCAGTTTGCGGATCCGGCCGGCGGCGGCGAGCATGCCGACGTCCGGGCCGCCGTACGACACGACGGTGAGGTCGGTGATGCCGGACCGGAGCACCGCCCTCACCAGGGCCATCGGTTTGCGGCGCGAGCCCCAGCCTCCGATGCCGAGGGTCATGCCGCTCTCCAGCCCGGAAACGGCCTCGTCGGCGGTCATCGTCTTGTCGCCCACGGTGGTCATCGTCGTGTCGCCCATTCAGTCACCGTCCTTTCCAAAGGCGTCGCGGACCCGGTCGCCCACGCCGCTCACGCTCGCCTCGTAGGTGAAGCCCTGCTCGAAGCGGTAGCTGCGGCGCACGTCCACCGGGTCGATGCCGTTGATGGCGGCCTTGGCCAGCCGGAGCAGCTCCCCGTCCTTCGCGGCTATCTCGCGGGCCAGCTCCAGGGCGGCGGAAGGGAGTTCCTCGCGGGGCACCACCCGCCACACCGAGCCGTGCGCGTGCAGCTCGGCCGCCGTCGCCGTCCGCGAGGTGTAGTACAGGGCGCGCATCAGGTGCTGCGGGACCAGCCGGGCCAGGTGGGTGGCTGCGCCCAGCGCTCCACGGTCCAGCTCGGGCAGCCCGAAAGCGGCGTCCTCGCTCGCCACGATCACATCCGCGTTCCCCACAAGACCGATGCCCCCTCCCAGGCAGAAGCCCTGCACCGCCGCCACCACGGGCACCTCGCACTCGTACACCGCCGAGAACGCCGCGAAGCAGCCCCGGTTGGCGCCGACCAGCGCGCTCTGCCCGCGCGCCTGTATCTCCTTGATGTCCACGCCCGCGTTGAATCCCCGCCCCTCGGCGGCCAGCACAACGCACCGCACCTCCGGGTCACGGCCGGCCGCGCGCACCGCGTCGGCCAGTGCGAACCAGCCGTCCACCGGAAGGGCGTTCACCGGCGGGAAGTCGACTGTGACAACGGCGATTCCGTCTTTTTCGGACCCTTTTTCCGGGGACGAGGTGGAGACACCCATGGACGCATCAGCTACCTTCGCACTCAGCTGCCTTTCCACCAAACATTTGTTAGGTGTGAGGCTTCGAAGCTAGCAGCAGGCGGATCGCGGCGGGAGGCCCTGTGGAAAACCAAGCGCCAGACCCTGTGGAAAACTCCGGCCATCCCCGCGACCGGCCCCTCGGCGGCCGCCTCGCCGTCGTCACCGGCGGCACCCGCGGCGTCGGCGCGGGCATCGCGAAGGCGTTCGTCGAGGCGGGCGCGGAGGTCGTCACCTGCGCACGCAGGCCACCCGAAGTCCCCGTCGAGGGAACCGAGTTCGTGCCCGTGGACCTGCGGGACCCGGACGCCGTGCGCGCCTTCTTCGGCGGACTGCCCCGGCTCGACGTACTGGTCAACAACGCGGGCGGCAGCCCCTTCCGGCGGCTGGCCGACGCGGACGCCGAGCGGCACGCACGGGTCGTCGAGCTGAACCTGATCGCTCCACTGACCGCCTCCCTCGCCGCGTACGGGCACCTCAAGCGGTCCCGTGGCGCCGTCGTCATGATCGGCAGCGTCAGCGGCGACCGCCCCTCACCCGGCACGGCGGCGTACGGCGCGGCCAAGGCGGGCCTGGCGAGCCTCGCCCGGTCCATGGCCGTGGAGTGGGCGCCGGAGGTCCGCGTCAACACCCTCGTCGTCGGCATGGTCCGCACGGAGCTGTCCCACCTGCACTACGGCGGCGACGACGGCATCGAAGCGGTCGGCCGCACCGTCCCGCTCGGCCGCCTCGCCGATCCCGCCGACGTCGGCGCCGCCGCGGTCTTCCTCGCTTCCGACGCTGCCGCCTACATCAGCGGGGCGAGCCTGCTGGTGCACGGGGGAGGAGAGCGGCCCGCCTTCCTGGACGCCGCAACCGCCAACAAAGAGACGTGAGATGAGCGCCGGGGAGACAAGAGCGATGAGTCGACAAGGAGACGCACCATGACCGGAATCTGCGACGGACGCGTCGTGATCGTCACCGGCGCGGGCCGTGGCCTCGGCCGCGCCCACGCGCTGGCGTTCGCCGCCGAGGGCGCGCGGGTCGTCGTCAACGACCTCGGCGTCGGCCTGGACGGCACACCGGGCCCCGACAGCCCCGCCGGCCAGGTCGTCGACGAGATCCGCGCGGCGGGCGGCGAGGCGGTCGCGCACGGCGGCGACATCGCCACGACCGACGGCGCCGCCGCACTGATCCGGACCGCCCTGGAGACCTACGGCAGGCTCGACACCCTCGTCAACAACGCGGGCTTCCTGCGCGACCGGATGCTGGTCAACCTGGACGAGGACGACTGGGACGCCGTCGTACGCGTCCACCTCAAGGGTCACTTCCTGCCGCTGAAGCACGCCGCTGCGCACTGGCGCGCCGAGGCCAAGGCGGGCCGTCTGCCCGACGCGCGGATCGTCAACACCAGCAGCGGTGCAGGCCTGCTCGGCTCGGTCGGACAGGGCAACTACAGCGCGGCGAAGGCCGGAATCGTCGGTCTGACACTGGTCGCCGCGGCCGAGCTGGGGCGCTACGGGGTTCAGGTCAACGCGATCGCCCCCGCGGCCCGCACGCGAATGACTGAACGCACCTTCGCCGAGACCATGGCGGCACCGGACGCCGGCTTCGACACGATGGCCCCGGAGAACGTCTCGCCGCTGGTGGTCTGGCTGGGCTCGGCGGGGAGCGCGGGGGTGACCGGGCGGGTCTTCGAGGCGGAGGGCGGCAGGATCACGGTCATGGAGGGCTGGCGCCCGGGACCGACCGCCGACAAGGGGGCGCGGTGGGGTGCGGGGGAGGTGGGGGAGACGGTACTGAAGCTGTTGACGCGGGCGGAGAGGCCGGGCGCGGTATACGGGGCGTAGATCAGCGCCCCGAAGGGGCGCGGGGAACTGCGCGACCAGCCTCAACGGACCCGCAGACGAAGAACCTGCCAGCGCAGTGCTCACGTATCGCACTCCAGCACCGTCCGGCACAAAGAACACCGCGCCCGCATCCGCCCCCGCACCGGCACCCTGATCCGCTGGTGGCAGGTTGGGCAGGGGAACGTGACGCGGAGGTGGCCGCCGCCGTCGGGGCTGAAGGTGTACGGGACGCCGGGCTGGGGGCCGTGGACGTGGCGGCGGTCGCGGGCGTAGCGGCGGCGGCCCGCCCAGCCGGCCGCTGTCAGTGGGGGCTGCTGCTCGTCGTGGCGGGCCTGGACCATGCCCTTCGTGTACGCGGTGTAGGCCTGCGGACTGGTGAACCACACGGACGGATCCTCGCCGAACACCAGGGCGCGCTTGGCCAGGACGTACCCGAACTCCTCCGGTGTCAGATAGCCGAGCTTCTGCGACGATGCCGCGTCTTCCCGGTAGGCGTCGAGGAGCAGCCAGCCGGCGCCCAGATACGTGGTCGCGGTGTCGGTGAGGATCTCGTTGTCGCGGGTGCCCGGGAACGACAGGTCGAGGCGGTGCAGATAGACATGCATGATCTCGTGGGCGAGGGCCGCGCCGATGTCCCGCCGGTGGGTGCGGAAGCGGTCGTTCAGCTCGACGAAGTACTCCGGGCCCGCGGCGAGTTCGACGTTCGCGGCGTGCTTCATCTCACGGAAGCTGACGATCACGCGGGCGTCCGGGAGCCGGTAGTGCCGCACCAGCTCCCGGGCCACTCGCTGGGCGCCCAGATGCAGGTCGTCGGTGTCGCAGAACGCCACGTCGACGGGGGCCACACTGGTCGCGAACGTCTGGATGGTGTCGTACGACAGCCGCTTGTAGAGCGCGGTGATCGACTCCCGCACCGTCTCCAGGTGTGGGTAGCCGTGCTCGACCGGTCCGTCGTTCGCCACGCCGTACCCCCAAGACGCCCTGACCCGATTCCACTCTACGAGGGTCTGAGCGGGTTTCGCGGGTCGGACATCAGGCGGAGCCCGGCATCCGGCGACGGCCCCTCGAACTCCAGCACCCACACCTCGTTGCCGCCCTCCCGCAGCACCGGCCCGGGGACGTACAGCGTGTGCTGTGGGCCCGCGGACCAGTAACGCCCGAGGTTGAAGCCGTTGATCCACACGAACCCGCGCGTCCAGCCCGGCAGCTCCAGGCAGGCGTCCCCGGCGCCGCGGACCGTGACGGTACCCCGGTACAGGCCGGGGGCACCCGCCCCGGACGGCAGCTCGAAGGGCACGCCGTCCACGCCCGCGTCGAAGGCGTCCAGGCGCAGCGCACGCGCGCGTACCCCGTGCAGAAACTGCCGCTCGTGCAGGATGCCCCCGGTGATGCCCTTGGGCTCCCCGGACCGCGGCCCGTAATTGACCCTCCCCAAGGACTCCACCCACAGCTCCACGCGCGCGTGCCCGGCAACCGGCTCCTTCAGCTGCTCGTCGCCCTCGGTGAGCACCCCGGCCCGCTCCCCGTCGACGTACACCACCGCCACATCCCGCAGCCCGCGCGCGATCAACGGATACGGCTGCCGCGGCCCCGGCACGGCGACCTCGTACCGCACGAGCCCCCGGTCGACATCCAGCTCCTCGAAGGACGGCGGGAGGGGAGAGGTGGTCTCCGGGCCGCCGAGCGTCTCCAGTACGGCACTCAGGGGCGCCCAGCCCGCGAGGTCCACGTCGGCCGGGGCGCCCAACGGCTCAGGCGTCGGCGGCGGTTCGAGCAGGGGACCGTCGGCGTACTCGGCGAGCACCTCGCGCAGGCGCCAGAACTTCTCCGTGGGGCGGCCGTACTCGTCGATCGGCGCGTCGTAGTCGTAGGAGGTGACGTCCGGCTCCAGCGGCCCGTCGTGCATGTCGCCGCCGCCCCGGTTGGCGCCCGCCCAGCCGGCGAAGTTGGTGCCGCCGTGCGCCATGTAGATGTTGACGGAGGCACCGCACTCCAGGATCTCGCGCAGGGATTCGGCCACATTCTGGGCGTCGCGCACGGTGTGCTGCCCGCCCCAGTGGTCGAACCAGCCGCACCAGAACTCCATGCACATCAGCGGACCCTCGGGGCGGTGCCTACGCAGCGTCTCGAACGCCACGCGCGCGTGGGAGCCGAAATTGACCGTGGCGAGGACACCGGGCACGGAGCCGCCGGAGAGCATGTGGTCCTCCGGGCCGTCCGAGGTGAACAACGGCACCGTGACACCCTGGTCCCGCAGCAGCTCGGCGAGCAGGCGCAGATACTCCGCGTCCGAGCCGTAGCTGCCGTACTCGTTCTCCACCTGCACCATGATCACCGGGCCGCCCCGGTCGATCTGCCGGGGCACGACCTCCTCAAGCAGCCGGCCGAACCAGCGCTCCACGGGACGCAGAAAACGCTCGTCACGCGTGCGTGCATGCCCCGGCGCCCAGTGCGGCAGCCCGCCGTTCTCCCACTCGGCGCAGATGTACGGCCCCGGCCGCACGATCGCCCACAGGCCCGCCTCCCGCGCCGCGTCCAGGAAACGGCCCAGCGCACCCACGTCCCGGAAACGGCCGGGACCGGGCTCATGCAGATTCCACGGGACGTATGTCTCCACACAGTTCAGGCCCATCGCCCGCAGCATCGCCAGCCGGTGCCCCCACTGCTCCTCGTGCACGCGGAAGTAGTGCAGCGCACCGGACAGCAACCGCACCGGCCGCCCGTCCAACAGGAAATCCGTGTCCCCCACCGTGAAGTCGCTCATGCCGTCACCCTCACCCCTGGCGGCGATCACGTCCATGGACAAAGATCGGCGCTGGTTGGACGGAAACGACCGGGACGTAAGCGACCGGGACACAAATGACCTGGACGCACACGACTTGGACGTACACGACTTGGACGCACACGACCTGGACGTACACGACACGGAGCGGAGTCGGCCGCGGATGTACCACACCTGGATGCGGTTCTTCACGCCCGGCCCTGCCCACCACCGGCTCGGCCTGGTCTGCCTCGGCGTCGGCCTCCAGTACGGCGCCCTGCCCACCGTCGGACCGCGCACCCTCGACAGCCACGTCGCCGTCGTGATCAGCACCGGCGGCGGCTGGTACGCCGCACCCGACGGCCGCCGTACCACCGTCACCGCGCCCGCCCTGCTGTGGCTCACACCCGGCGTCCCGCACCACTACGGGCCCGACCCCGACACCGGATGGGACGAGGGCTTCGTCGGCTTCGCCGGGCCCGCCACCGCCACCTACACCGAACTCGGCTACATCGAACCCGGCCGCCCCGTGGTGCCCCTCGCGGACGCCACCGGACCGCGCGCCGTCATCGCCCGCATCGTGCGCGCCGCCCGCCGCGACAACCCGCTCCTGGAAGTGGAGACCGGCGCCGCCGTCCACGAACTCCTCGTCGCCCTGCGCCGCGCCCGCGCCGACCTGACCCCCGCCGGAAACCAGGTCCTCAAGGCGCTCGCCCGCGACGCCTGTCAGCCGATGTCGGTCGCCGATCACGCCGCCCGGCACGGCATGACCACCGCCGAACTGCGCACCGCCGTCCGCCGCGTGGCCGGCTGCAGCCCCAAGGACTACCTGCTCGGCATCCGCCTGGGCCGCGCCAAGGAACTCCTCGCCGCCACCGAACTGCCCGTCGCCGCCGTCGCCCGCCGCGTCGGCTACGACGACCCCGCCTACTTCTCCCGCCTGTTCACCCGCCGCGTCGGCATGGCCCCCATCCGCTTCCGCGCCCAGGAGGGCCGCACCGTCCCCGGCGGCTGGAGCGACCGCATCCCCGACCCCGACGACCCACCCGTCATCGAACGCCCGCGCTGAGCGCTCCGCTGGAAGCACGCAGTTGGGCCGTCTTTCGTCTGCGGCGCCGTCGTGGCTGGTCGCGCAGTTCCCCGCGCCCCTTCGGGCCGCGGCCCGGGTGCCCCGTAGGGTTTCGCCCATGACCACCAGCAACACCTCGACCGGTGACGTCGACCCCGCCGTCCGCGAGGAACTCGCCCGGCTGCGCGACAGCATCGACAACATCGACGCGGCCGTCGTCCACATGCTCGCCGAACGCTTCAAATGCACCCAGCAGGTCGGCCACCTCAAAGCCGCCCACCAGCTGCCGCCCGCCGATCCCGCCCGCGAGGCCCGGCAGATCGCCCGGCTGCGCGCGCTCGCCGAGAGCGCCAAGCTGGACCCCGCCTTTGCTGAGAAGTTCCTCAATTTCATCATCGGCGAAGTGATCAGACACCACGAGATCATCGCCGAGGACACGGTGAACGGCTCTACGCCGGCGGCCGATTGACCTCGCCCTTCGCTCCCCGGGGCGTGACATGCGCGCCCGCGCGCGGCATGCTGCGCTGTGCACTCCTTGTCAGCTGACGAGCACGCCCCGTCAGCGCCCGGACATAAGCTGGTTGTCCACGCGGGAGGGACGCCGGGCCATGCCGTCGGAATCCAAGATCCTCATCGTCGACGATCACAAGGACACGCTCTACGCACTGGAGAGCGCCCTGGCGCCGCTGGGCTATCTGCTGGCCCGCGCCACCAGCGGCGACGAGGCACTCAAGCAGGTGCTCCGCGGCCGGGTCGGCCTCCTCCTGCTCGATGTGCGCATGCCCGGCGTCAGCGGCCTCGACGTGGTCCGCTACATGCGGCGCGTGGAACAGACCCAGCACATCCCCGTCATCCTGCTCACCGGCTTCGACGCCGACCACGAACTGACCTCCACCGCCTTCGGACTCGGCGTCGCCGACCTCGTCATGAAACCCATCGACCCCTGGGCCCTGCGCACCAAGGTCCGCTACCTGTACGACGCCCACCAGCGCCACCTCGCCCTCGAACGCGAGGTCCGCGCACTGCGCGCCCTCGTCCAGGACCACCCCCCGCGGCCCGCACTGCCCCACCCCGACGCCCACGTACCGAACCAGCGGCCCCCAGGCACCCAAACCGGAAAACTCGAACAGGACCGGACATAGGCCGCGTTACCGATCCGAGCCTGTCTGTTGTCAGTGGCATCAGGCAGCATGGCCTGCATGTCCGTACTCACGCGCGACGAAGCGCAGACCCGTGCCCGGCTTCTCGACGTCCACCGCTACCAGATCGAACTCGATCTGACGCGAGGCGAGGAGCTCTTCGACTCCGTCACCGTCATCCACTTCACGGTACGGAGCGATCTCGAGGCCTCGGACACCTTCGTCGAGCTCAAGCCCGCTGAGCTGCGCAATGCCCGCCTGGACGGACGCCACCTCGACCTGGACACCCTGGACGAGAACCGGCTGCCCCTCAAGGACCTCACCCCGGGCGAGCACGTACTGCACATCGACGCCGGCATGCGCTACTCCCGCACCGGCGAGGGCATGCACCGCTTCACCGACCCCACCGACGGCGAGACCTACGTCTACACCCAGCTGTTCATGGACGACGTCCAGCGCGTCTTCGCCGCCTTCGACCAGCCCGACCTCAAGGCCGTCTTCGACCTGTCGATCAAGGCCCCCGAAGGCTGGACCGTCCTCGCCAACGGCATCACCGAGCACCAGGGCGACGGCCTGTGGAAGGCGGCCCCCACCCCGCTGATCTCCACCTACCTCGTCGCCGTCGCCGCCGGCCCCTGGCACTCCGTGCGCACCGAACACCGCGGCCTGCCCTTCGGCCTGCACTGCCGCCGCTCCCTCGCCCCCCACCTCGACACCGACGCCGAGGAACTCCTCGAGATCACGCGCGCGTGCTACGACCGCTACCACGAGAAGTTCGAAGAGCCCTACCCCTTCGACTCCTACGACCAGGCATTCGTCCCCGAGTTCAACGCCGGCGCCATGGAGAACCCCGGACTGGTCACCTTCCGCGACGAGTTCGTCTACCGCTCCGCCGTCACCGACACCGAGCGGCAGACCCGCGCCATGGTCATCGCCCACGAGATGGCCCACATGTGGTTCGGCGACCTCGTCACCCTCCGCTGGTGGGACGACATCTGGCTCAACGAGTCCTTCGCCGAGTACATGGGCTACCAGACCCTCATCGAAGCAACCCGATTCACGGACACCTGGGTCGAGTTCGGCGTCAACCGCAAGGCCTGGGGCTACGACGCCGACCAGCGCCCCTCCACCCACCCCGTCGCCCCCGAAGCCGTCGACGACACCGCCTCCGCCCTCCTCAACTTCGACGGCATCTCCTACGCCAAGGGCGCCTCCGCACTACGCCAACTCGTCGCCTGGCTCGGCGAGAAGGACTTCCTCGCCGGCATCAACACCCACTTCGCCCGCCACAAGTTCGCCAACGCCGCACTCGCCGACTTCATCGACTCCCTCGCCGCCACCACCGACCGCGACGTCCACGCCTGGGCCGACACCTGGCTGCGCACCACCGGCGTCGACACCCTCACCCCCCACATCACCCCCGGCGACGACGGCACCTGCACCCTCACCGTCGACCACGCCGGCAGCCGCCCCCACCACATCGCCGTCGGCCTCTACGACCTCGACCTCACCGACGAAGGCCGCCTCACCCTGCGCGAACGCCTCGACCTCGACATCCCGCAGACCGACACCCGGCCCATCGGCAAACGCCCCGCACTGCTCCTGCTCAACGACGGCGACCTCAGCTACGCCAAGGTCCGCTTCGACACCGACTCCTTCCAGGCCGTGCACGCCGGCCTGTCCGGCCTGCCCGACCCCCTCACCCGAGCCGTCGTCTGGAACGCCCTCAGGGACGCCGTACGCGACGGCGTCAGCGCCCACCCGGGGAAGACCGCCGAACCCGCGAAGCCCGCCACCGCCTACCTCGAAGCGGCCCGCGCCCACCTCCCGCACGAAACCGACCTCGCCATCGTCCAGGGCGTCCTCGCCTTCGCCGCCGGCCAGATCGCCGACCGCTACCTCACCCCCGAGCAGCGGCCCGCCGCGCTGACCACCCTCTCCGACCTCTGCCGCGACCTGATGCGCCGCACCGAGGACGGCGACCACCCCGGCCTGCGCCTGATCGCCGTACGCCACTTCATCGACGTCGCCGCCCAGCCCGACACCATCGCCGCCTGGCTCGCCGACGGCACCGTGCCCGGCGGCCCCGAACTCGACCCCGAGCTGCGCTGGCGCGTCCTGGCCCGCCTCGCCGTCCTCGGCGCCACCGACGAATCGGCCATCGCCGCCGAACTGGACCGCGACCCCAGCGCCACCGGCCAGGAAGGCGCCGCCCGCTGCCGGGCCGCCCTGCCCGACCCGGACGCCAAGCGCACGGCCTGGGAGGCGATGTTCGCCACCGACGACCTCTCCAACTACCTCTTCACAGCAACCGCCCGGGGCTTCTGGCAGCCCGAACAGGCCGACCTCGTACGGGAGTACGTGCCGCGCTACTACGCGGACGCCGTCGCCGTGGCCGCCCGCCGCGGTCCCGCCATCGCCGAAGCCGCCGGCCGCTGGGCCTTCCCCGTCCACGCCGTCGACGCCGACACCCTGCGTCTGGGCGAGACCTGCCTGCGCGACGGCGACCCCATCCCCGCCCTGCGCCGCAAACTGGTCGACCAGCTCGACGACCTGGCACGGGCCTTGCGGGTCCGGGAGGCATAGGAACCCGCACCTCGCAACTCCGACACACCCAACACGTTTTCCCCGCACGGAAGTACCCCCATACGGGTTCCGATCGTTGGGCTTTTCGGGCGCCACCACGCAACCGCGTACAAGCTGGAACCCCCTCTGCCCGGCGCCCGGAGGACACCCATGAGCACGCTGCTGCCCCAAGGCGACCCCGAGGAAGTGCCAGCACGCCCCCACGCCGCCCGGCACGCACTCTCGCCGCACCAGCCAAAGGCCCAAGTAGAGCCTTCGCCCGGCACGCCGAGAGCACGCACCGAACGACGCGGGAACGCACTCCCACTTCCTCGGACCCGCCTCGCCTCAGGACCCGAGGGCCCCCACGCCCTGCGGCCACTGCTCGACACCGTCCTCGACGCGCTCCACGCCGGCGAGCGGGCCCGAAGCGGCCCGCTGCCCGCGGGAGGCCCGGACGCGGTCGCCGCGCGCGTGCGGGACGCGGTGGGCGACGTACTGCCCGACGAGGGCGACCCGGACGCCCTGCGCGTTCTCGTGCAAGCCGTCGCCGAAGGAGCCGCCGACCCCGCGCACCCCCTGTGCGCCGCCCACCTCCACTGCCCACCCCTCGCCGTCGCCACCGCCGCCGACCTCGCCGTGTCCGCCCTCAATCCGTCGATGGACTCGTGGGACCAGGCACCGGCCGCGTCGGAGCTGGAGGAACTGGTGACACGAGCACTCGCCAACGAGGTCTACCCGGACGCGAGGAACTGCGCGAACGGCCCCCACCGGCCCGCAGCCCACACCGCACAGCACCACCCCGACGCCCTCATCACCACCGGCGGCACCGAATCCAACCAACTCGCCCTCCTCCTCGCCCGCGAAGCACACGGCCCGAGCGTGCGGCTGGTCGTCGGCGCCAACGCCCACCACACGCTGCCCCGCGCCGCCTGGCTGCTCGGCCTGCCCGACCCCGTCGTCGTACCCGCCCCCGCCGGCACCCTCGACCCCGCCGCCCTCGACCAAGCCCTCACCGCACTCCCCGCCCCGATCGTCGTAGCAGCCACCGCGGGCACCACCGATGCCGGACTCATCGACCCCCTCCCGGACATCGCCGCACTCTGCCGAACCCACGGCGCACGACTCCACATCGACGCGGCCTACGGCGGCCCCCTCCTGTTCAGCCACCGCCACCGCGCCAAACTCACCGGACTGGCAGCCGCCGACACCGTCACCCTCGACCTGCACAAACTCGGCTGGCAACCGGTCCCCGCCGGAGTCCTCGCCGTCAAGGACACCCGCGACCTCGCAGCCCTGCACCACCACGCCGACTACCTCAACGCCGACGACGACACCGAAGCCGGCCTCCCCGACCTGCTCGGCCGCTCCCTGCGCACCACCCGCCGCCCCGACGCCCTCAAAATCGCCGTCACCCTCAAAACCCTCGGCCGCACCGGACTCGGCACACTCATCGACCACATCTGCGACCGCGCCCGCGAATTCGCCGCACTCGTCCAGGAACACCCCGGCTACGAGCTCTACGACACACCCACCCTCAGCACCGTCCTGTTCCGGCCCACCACAGCCACCGACGACGCCGTCGCCGCCGTACGCCGACAACTCCTCACCGACGGCCTGGCCGTCCTCGGCCGAGCACGCCTCGACGGCCGACTGTGGCTCAAAGCAACGCTCCTCAACCCCGCCACCCGGCCAAGCGACCTCGCCGGGCTCCTGAAACTCGTGGAAGGAACCACCCCCCGATGACCAACCCCCCACGCCACGAGCCCGACACCACCCGCGACCTCGTCGGCATCGGCATCGGCCCCTTCAACCTCTCCCTCGCCGCCCTCGCCCACCCCCGCGCCGAACTCGACACCGTCTTCTACGACCAACGCCCCACCTTCGCCTGGCACCCCGGCCTGCTCATCGACGGCGCCACCATCCAAGTCCCCTTCCTCGCCGACCTGGTGACCCTCGCCGACCCCGCCAGCCCCTGGACCTTCCTCAACTACCTCAAGGCCCGCGACCGGCTCTTCCCCTTCTACTTCGCCGAGCGCTTCCACATCCAGCGCGCCGAATACGACGCCTACTGCCGCTGGGTCGCCGACAACCTCCCCGCACTCCACTTCGGCCACCAAGTCGACGCCGTCCGCTTCAACCCCGAACGCGACGTCTTCGAAGTCGACTTCACCAAACTCGACGCCGACGGCGAAGCCGACGCCCTCGGCCGCACCTACACACGCAACATCGTCCTCGGCATCGGCACCGAACCCCACATCCCCGAACCACTCAAACCCCTCGTCGACGCACCCGCCGTCCCCGTCATCCACGCCGCCGACTACACCGACCATCGCGACACCCTGCTCGCCGCCGAACACGTCACCGTCATCGGCTCAGGACAGTCCGGCGCCGAAATCTTCCTCGACCTGCTCCGCCACCGCCCCGCCGGCCGCGAACAACTCCACTGGCTCGGCCGCACCGAAGCCTTCGCCCCCATGGAGTACTCCAAACTCGGCCTCGAACACTTCACCCCCGACTACACCCGCTACTTCCACGCCCTCGCCGAACCCGTCCGCGACCGCCTCGTCAGCTCCCAATGGCAGCTCCACAAAGGCATCGACACCGACACCATCGCCGCCATCCACGACGAGCTCTACCGCCGCACCCTGCACGGCGGCTGGCCCGACGCCGTCCTCACCCCCGGCGTCCGCGTCCGCACCGCAGGACGCGTCGCCACCACCAAAGTCGAACTCCACCTCGAACACACCCAGCAGAACACCCGCTCCCGCCTCACCACCGACGCCGTCGTCCTCGCCACCGGCTACCGCGAACGCCCCCTCGACCGCCTCCTCGCCGGCCTCGACCCCTACCTGCACCGCGACAGCCGCGAACGCCCCCGCATCGACGAACACTCCCGCCTCGTCCTCGACCCCGCCGTCACCGCCTCCGGCTGCCACGTCTACATCCAGAACGCCGAACACCACACCCACGGCGTAGGCACCCCCGACCTCGGCCTCGCCGCCTGGCGCAGCGCCACCATCCTCAATTCCCTCACCGGCAAGGACACCTACCCCCTCCCTCGCCGCACCGCCTTCACCACCTTCGGCCTCGAACCCCAACCCCACATCCCATCCGCCCCCCCGCCCCCCCCCCCCCCCCCCCCCCCCCCCCAGCCCCCCCCCCGCCCCCCCCCCCGCCCCCGCCCCGCCCCCGCCCCCCGCCCCCCCCCACCCCCCCCCCCCCCCCGCCGCCCCCCCCCCCCCCCCCCCCGCGC
>NZ_JAFFSU010000001.1 GCF_017948455.1 Streptomyces sp. GESEQ-4 | reverse complement strand
CAACCCTTCCCATTCCCGTACTCGCCGTCGGCGGCGAGCACAGCTCAGGCAGCCGACTCGCCGACAGCCTGGACACGGCCGCGCCGCACCTGACCGGCGCGGTGATCGCGGGCAGTGGCCACTTCGTGCCCGAGGAACGACCCGATGCCTTCGCCCGCGAGCTGCTCCCCTTCCTGGCTCCCCCGCCCCGCCAGGCTGGCGGTGCTCACCGGTAGTCGGACAGTCCCTGCACAACGGCGAAGCTCCTGGTAGACGATTCTTTCGCTCACCTCCGCCACGAGCTTCGCCTGCTTGTCGGCCCGCCCTCGATTGATCAGCCCAGCCGGACTCGCGGTTCCCGGCCGGTCAACTCCCAGTCCAGCGGCCGGAGACTGGGGCAGCTGATGGTGCCTACCCGCGGCATGTCAGGCCCTGCTCGCCCTGGCCCACCCTCAATGCGGTGGTACCTACACGGCAGTTCTCGGTGCGTCCGGGGGCTCGTGCATGAACAACTGTAGGGGTGGTCTGTGGCGCGGGTGTTGGTGGGAGGCTGGTGTATGACTGGGCCTTCGCCGGACGAGCGGTGCCGTCAGCTTTGGTACGAGGCGGACGTCATCGTGATGGCGATGGACGCCGTCGCGGTGGCCCGGTCGGGCAGCAGATCCATGGGACGGTGCGTGTCGATGTCAAAGAGGGTGTTCCTCCAGCAGCGCGCTGATCTGCGCTTCCGTGGCCCGGCACTGTTCGTGGACGGCGCCGAGCGAGCGGGCCAGGGCCGATGCGCATGGACAACGCAGTTACCTGACCTGACTGGTTCTCAGTTTCTGCAAGGCCAGCACCCCCTCGACCGCCCGCTTACGCTGCTGTCCTTGTCGACACAGCCGACGTAGAAGTGGAGGCTGGGCGAACTCCTGTTACCCAGCCTTGCTGGGAGCCGTGCCACGTCCTGTCAGAGCTTGCGGGACAGCCACGTGTCGATGGTGTTGGTGGTGCTGTCGGCGTTGCGCTGGAGGGCCAGGTTGTGGCCGGCTCCGGGAATGGCCTTCACGTCGACGTCAGGGCTGGCCGTGTAGGCGGCCGTCTCCGCTTTGAGGGTCTTGTCCAGGTCAGAGGGGTCGAAGTACAGGCCATCGTGCTGGCCCACGAGCGACAGGAGGGGAACGTCGACGCTCTTGCCGTACGCGTCGTTGCTCTGCTCGTCTCCGAAGGAAGTGAATTCTCCGATGGTGGCGGTCTGCTTGGCCGCATCGTCGGCCTTGACGGTGCTCAGGTCGGCGTTGAACGGCCAGTAGAGCAGCTGGCGCATGCCGTCCCGGGTGGTGAGGGAGCCGTCCGGTATCGCACGGTCGGTGAAGGCGGCGTCTTCGGCGGCGGGGTGCATCGCAGCATTGAACAGCAGCTGACCGGCGCCGGCGTGGTGCATGAATCCCGTGACGACGACAGCGTCGACGTCACGGTAGGTCGCGGCTTCCTGGATGGCGACCACGCTGCCCATGGAGTGGCCGACCAGCGCGACCGGCAGCCCCTTATGGGCGGCCTTCAGCTTGGTGACCAGTTGGTGGATGGTGGCGGAGTGAGTCGTGCCGTTCAGCTCGTCCGCGGCCGGTCTGCTGGAGTTGCCAGTTCCCAGGCGGTCCACGGCGACGGTGATCCAGCCGTCCTCAGCCGCCTCGCGGGCCTGCGAGATCCTGCCGCGGTCTGTCACGAGATCGAAATACCTGTGGTCATAGGTGACGCCCGGGATCATCACCTGGATGCCCCGCACGCGGGCGCGGGTCGGCCGGTATTCCACGGCACTCACCGTCTGGTCAGCCGGTCCGCTGCCGGTGAGTGAGACCTTTTCGGTGATCGTGTGGCGGGTGACGCCCGATGCCCGCTCGGAGGCGGCCGACGCATTTTGGGGCGCGACCGTGACGGCGGTGACGAGCAGCGCGGCGGACACCGCGCCCACGGTGAAAAGGGCCACTGGGTTTCGGGGCTTGGTCGAGGACATGGAGAATCCTTGCTGTCTGGTCGTCGTGGACTGTTCCGTGGCCTGGGCTCACCACTGGGCGGTCGGCATGCTCGTGGACGCCGGTACCTTCATTTGCCCTCAAGAAGGCGGTCGAGATCCAAACCACGCGAGGAAAGGGCGGAGTGGTGGCGTGCGCTGACCATGCCGGCCGGGACGCGCAACGAAGTCACTGCCGTCCCGGCCGGCATGGCGTTTCGCGGCTCCTGCTCTGGATCCGCGGCTCGACCTCACCGGGCGGACGCCCCGGGCAGGTTCAGCGGCCGATCTTGTCCAGCTCGGCGAGTTCCTCCTGGGAGAGAGAGAGTCCCGCGCCGGTGACGTTCTCGCGCAGGTGGGCCACCGACGAAGTGCCGGGAATGAGCAGAATGTTCGGTGACCGCTGCAGCAGCCAGGCCAGGGCGACCGACATCGGCGTCGCATCCAGCCGGGCGGAGACCGCGGTCAGCGCCGCGGACTGCAGCGGGGTGAAGCCGCCAAGCGGGAAGAACGGAACGTAGGCGATGCCCTTGGCGGCAAGGTCGTCGATCAGTTCGTCATCCTGACGGTAGGCGAGGTTGTACATGTTCTGCACGCACACGATCGGCGCGATCGCCTGCGCCTCGGCGACCTGCTCCGCCGTCGTGTTGCTCACTCCCAGGTGCCGGATCAGGCCCTCCTGTTGGAGTTCGACGAGGGTCTCGAAGGGCTCGGCGAGCGAGCCGGGCCGGGGGCCTTGGGCGTCGCCGAGCCGGAGATTGACCACGTCGAGAGCGTCGACTCCGAGGTCCTCAAGGTTCTCGTGTACGGCGCGGCGCAAGTCCTCGGGCCGCCGGGCAGGGGGCCAGCCGCCCTGCTTATCGCGGACCGCGCCGACCTTCGTCACGATGTGAAGTGATGCGGCGTAGGGGTGCAGCGCTTCGCGGATCAGCTGGTTGGTGACGCGTGGTCCGTAGGCGCCGGAGGTGTCGATGTGGGTGACGCCCAGGGCGGCGGCCTCACGCAGGACGGCGAGCGCGCCGTCGTGATCGGCGGGCATGCCCATGACGCCGGGGCCGGCGAGCTGCATAGCGCCGTACCCGAAGCGGTTGACGGTCAGGTCGCCCAGGGTCCAGGTGCCGCCGGGCAGTGACGGGGAGGGTGTGTTCGTGGTCTCGCTCATGCCGTCGATGGTCACTCCCGGACAGGCATCGCATCCAATACCGATTCAGTGCACTGTGATACCCAGTGGGTATCACCGAGGTATGCTGGGGTCATGGACACGTTGGAGACACGCGAGCTGAGGTACTTTCTGGCCGTCGCCGAGGAACTGCACTTCGGCCGTGCCGCCAAGCGCCTTGGCATGGCGCAGCCGCCGCTGTCCCGGGCGATTCAGCAGCTCGAGCGGCGCCTTGGCGTCCCCCTACTGCAGCGCAACCGCCGCGGCGTCGCCTTGACCGACGCCGGAGAGATGCTGCTGCACGAGGGCCGCGCTGCCCTCGCCGCGACCACCGCCGCCGTCCGCCGCACCCGCCGCGCCGGCGGCGCCGACCGTCCGGGCAGCTCCCGCAACCGCCTGGTACTGGCGGTGAAGGCCGGCTCATCCCACGAACTGTTGCACAAGCTCCTCGACGCCTACGCGGCCGAGCCCGACGCCGCCGAGATCGAGGTACTGCCGAGCGGCACGTGCGAGCAGGGCGAGATGCTGCGTGACGGGCGCGCCGATGTGGCGCTCATGCACGCGCCGTTCAACTCCCTCACCGGGTTCGACAGCGAGGAACTGATGACCGAAGGGCAGATCGCCATCTTGCCCGCCGGGCACCCCCTCGCCACGCACAGGACACTGTCCCTCGCCGACATTGACAACATCCCCGATCTTCCGCTCGCCCGCTGGGCCCACGACGGTGCCTACCCACCCGGCCCGGGCCCCGAGATCCGCGACCAGACGCAGCTGGCCCAGCTGATCGCCCTCGGTCGCACCGCGGCCGTCTTCCCCGACTCCGCCCGCTCCTGGCTGTGGGCCGAGCACACCGCCGTCCCCCTGACCGACGCGCCCCCCGTCATCACACACCTCGCCTGGCCCGCGCACAGCCGCTCCCTCGCCCTCGCGGGGCTGATCCGCACAGCCACCCGGCTATGACCGGCCTCGGAGAACGTCGGATGACTCATCACAGCGTCCCCCTTTTGCCTTCATGGGACTGTGAAAATTCAATGGCCCTGTTCGGCAGTCGGCAGCGCACCAGGCAGTGGACGCCTTGCCGAACCGTACGAAACGGTGTTCACGGCATTAGGATCGGCACGGCAGGCACTTGAACCGCAGCGGTGTTCGCACAGAACATATGCGCCACAAGAAAGCGTTGGAACAGCGAACATCGGGTGGATCGACCGAAGATGAACAGCACTGGATCGGAGACCGACGGGTCGCGCGGGGTGTTCGCCGTGGACTCCACGGTCCCGAGCGCCGTACCGCGAGGGTTCGATGCCTTCCGTCGCGGATGGCAGACGCAGATCGGCGATGTCTTCCCCCTGCCGGCCTTCAGCCCGGCCACGATCGCCGACTTCCGGCTCAAGGGATCCGTCGCCCGGGTGCGCGACGTGGTGATCGCTGATCTCCACATGGCGTCGGCCACCCGGATCGCGGACCCATCGGTCGGCGATCAGGATCTGGTGGCGATCCACGTATTGCGGCGCGGGGCATGGACGTTGGGCGGCCTGCCCGATCGCGACGAGCACACCGTATCGGCCGGACGGTTCCTTTTCCGGCACTTTGGGCGGCGAATGCCCTTCGAGACGGCGCCGCACACCACGGCGCAGTTCCTTTTCCTGCCCTCCGCGACGCTCAGATCCCTGCTCGGGAACCGGACTGTCATCGGGTCGGTGGACTCGGCTGAGATGCGCCTGCTGACGGCCCACACGCACATGATCCAGCAGACGGCCACCGACCTCGGCCCGGCCGGTGTGCACGCCGCCCACAGCACCCTGATCGAACTGGCCAAGGCGGTGGCGCTGCGCCGCTTCGACGACGTGGAACCACAGTTGGCTCCCGCACTCACCCGGGCCGCGAAGGACCTCGCCAACAGCCACCTCGCCGATCCCGAGCTGTCCCCGACGATGCTGGCGCGCGAGCTCAACGTCTCCGTACGCACCCTGCAACGGGCATTCGCCACGGTAGGAGAGTCGGTGACCACCTACATCCGCCACCGGCGGCTGGAAGAAGCCCGGCTCACCCTCACATCGCCGTCCGGCCGGTGGAGCGTCTCGGAACTCGCCGCCCACTGGCACTTCGTCGACAGCAGCCACTTCATCCGCGCCTTCAAGAAACACTACGGCCAAACGCCCACCGAATATGCCCGCTCGACCAGATCGGCCGCACGCTGAACCGACCTGAAGCAGGGGCCGACGCATGAACAGACCGATGGCGCCGGGAAGTTGACCGCACTGTATTTACCAAATGTCACCAGCCCGCAGAACACCACGAGTTAAGGACCAGCACACTCGAAGACGATCATGAACGAAAGCCCCGCCCGCTTCTTCGGACAGTCAACGTACTACGGAGCGGCTTTGCATCATGGTCACCATGAGTCAACGAGACCGCTCCCGTCCCCTGGCTGTGCAACACAACTTCAGCGACGATGAAATCGAGCACGAACTCAAAGAGCTCGTAACAAGATCTTGCTGAAGTGCCCTGGCAGGGCGTGACTGTTGTGACGATTCGGCCGTTCGAGTGGTGTGACGACTCGGCCGTGGATCGTGGACGACGACTTGTGGGCACTGATCGAACCTCTACTGCGGCCCTGGCCCAAACGGTCGCCGGGTCCGAAGCCCGTGGACGACCGGCTGTGCCTGCAGGGCATCCTGTACGTCCTGCACCAGGACATCGCCTGGCAACTCCTGCCCCTGGAGCTGGGGTTCGGGTCCGGACAACCTGCTGGAGCCCTTTGGACCGCTGGCAACAGGCCGGCGTCTTCGACCAGCTGCATCGCATCCTGCTCGCCAAGTTGAACGCTGCCGGCACCGAAACCGGTGCCTTCACCGGGCTCTCCTCCGCCAGCACCGAACGGCATCGCGACCTCCTCGATCAACAACAAGCCGCCCGCTGCCTGCCCCTACCCCGTCGCGATCTCCGGATGGCCCGCCGGAAGCTCTGCTTCCGGCGGGCCATTCGTGCGTGTCAGCGTTCAGGGAACCTGTCGGTGATCCACCGGATCAGGTCACTTCCCGTAGTACGCGTTGTAGATCGAGATCGTCGACTTGTTGCCCTTCTTGTCGGCGATCTTGGCGTGGAACGAGATCCCCTTGCCCTTGGCGGGGTTTGTGACCGCGATCTTGCCGTTCTTGACGGTGACCTTCTTCCAGGTCTGGCCGTAGTCGTACGACACGTACACCGCCAGGGACTTCAGGTTGCTGCCCGCTGCCGAGCCCTGGATGGTCACCGGGACGGAGACCTTCTTGTTGGCCGGGGCCCTGCTGTCCAGGCTGACGGCCGCGTCGAAGCGGATCGAGGACGCGGGCAGCTTGGCCAGGTCGGCCTTCTTGGAGCGGAAGGTCCAGCTGGCGTCGACGCGGGTGGAGGCCGCGGCGACCTTGACGCTGCGCTTGACCGAGGTGGTCAGCTTGTACGCGGCGTCGCCGGCCGGGACCTCGAAGATGCCCGCCCCTTCCAGTGGGTCGCTGTTCGAGCCGACCTTGGCGCCGTTGCGGTAGAGGGTCGTGGTGGCCGACGAGTAGAGCGAGGAGCCGACGTGGGTCTGTCCGTCGGCGAACAGCGGCAGGGAGCCGTAGATGCCGTTGCCCTCGCGGTAGATGCCGAGGTCTGAACCGATGCGCGGGCCGAAGACCCCCGCGTTGAAGGTCTTCTTGTAGCTCTTGCCGGCCTTGAAGGTCTGCGGAGTGCCGAGCATGTATTCGGCCTCGACGATCGGGAAGCCGTTCTCGTCGAGCCCGCCGTGCTGCTGGAAGTCGAGCTTCCACTTCGCCCCGCCCGCGGTGGACAGGTGCAGCGTACGCGTGCCGGGCAGCGTCTGCTGGATCCCGATCGGAAAATAGAGTGGACTGCCGGGCAGTTTGCCCTCGGCGAAGATCGCGCCCTTCTTGCCGCTCGACGAGGCGCCCAGACCGGTCTTCACCGTGGCCAGTTCACTCGCCTTGTAGTGCTTGGTGTAACCGGTGGCGAGCTGCTTGACCTTGCCGCCGACGATGATGTCGTACTCCTCGGCGGGCTTGGCCCAGAGACCGACCCATTCCTGGTACAGGGTGCCGTCGGTGATCTGCGGGCCGGCGTGCGCGGTACGGAAGTTGGCGTACGAGTCCAGCCACCAGCCGAACCCGTCCGAGCCGTCCGCCGTGCCGACGGTGTAGCTCGGCCAGCCGGCCCCCGCCTTCGCCGCAGCGTCGGGCACGGTGATGTCCACCGGCTTGGCGGTCCGCGCGTCCACCGTGATCGTGGCCTTCTTGGTGATGCTCAGCTTCGGCTGCGCCACCCAGTCGATACCCTTGGCGTTGTCCTCCGCGTCGACAAAGATTCCCGTGTTGAAGATGTAACCGCCCTTGGGAACACGGACCTTGACGGTGCCGGACTCGTCGTAGGGCCGGTACTCCTTGCCCTGGGCGGGTCCGGATACACCGACCAGGGTGGCGCTGTAGTACTTCGCCGGGTTGCCGTCACGGCCGAGGAACTTCAGCGTGACCTCGTACACCTCCGTCTCGCGCTGTACCGCCGCCGCCGTGCGGACGCTCTGGCCGCCGCCCGTCGCGGTCACGTACGCGGAGTAGGTGCCGTCGAGCGTGCCGCCCAGCCGGGTGTCGGCCGTGAGGTCGGCGGAGGCCGTGCCGCCCGCCGGGACGGTCAGCGTCCTGGTGCCGAGCGTGAAGAAGCCGGCCGGTGCGGCCTGCCCCTTCGGGCCGGTCGCCGTCATGGCGAGGTTCAGCGTGACGTCGGTCGTGCCGAGGTTCTTGTACGTGACCTTCTTGGTCGCCGGGGTGTCGTCGGTGTGCGGCCACTGCTGGATGCCGAAGCTCACCGACGACGGGTCGGCGATCACGGTCTGCTTGATGGCCTTGTCGACCTGGATGCGGCCCGAACCCTGCTGGAACGGCGTGTACGTGCCGCCCTTGGCGGAGCCGGTGAGCGCGCCCTTGAGCTCGGTGTACGTCCAGTCGGGGTGCTGCTGCTTGAGGATGGCCGCGGCGCCCGCGACATGCGGGGTGGCCATCGACGTACCCGAGATGCTCACGTAGCCGGCCGGGTTCTCGCCGACCTCCTGGGCGATGACGCTGCCGGCGGCCGAGGCGGCCGTGGTGTCCACGCCGGGCGCGGTCACGTCGGGCTTGATCTGCCCGTCGAGGCCGGGGCCCGTGCTGGAGAAGTCGGCCAGCTTGTCCGTGTCGTCGACGGCGCCCACGGTGAGCGCGGCCTCCGCACTGCCCGGCGAGCCGACCGTCTGCTCACCCCCGTCGTTGCCCGCGGCGATGGCGAAGAGGATGCCCTTCTCCTTGGACAACTTGTTGACCTGGGCCTCAAGCGGATCGATCTCCGGAGTGTCCACGTCGCCGAGGCTGAGGTTGACGATGTCGGCGCCCTGTTCGGCCGCCCAGTCCATACCGGCGAGGATGCCGGAGTCGTCGCCGTAGCCGTCGTCGTCGAGCACCTTGCCGTTGAGCAGCTTGGCGCCCGGCGCGACGCCCTTGTACTTGCCCGCGGACCCTGCGGGAGACGCAGCGCCCGTACCGGCCGCGATGGACGCGACGTGCGTACCGTGGCCGACCTTGTCGGTCGCGTCGGGGGACGTGGAGAAGTTCTTCTCCCCGACCACCTGCTCCTTGAGGTCCGGGTGGGTCGCGTCGACCCCGGTGTCGAGGACGGCGATCTTGACGCCCTTGCCGTCGTACCCGGCGGACCACGCCTTGTCGGCGCCGATCCGCGGAACGGACTTGTCGAGGCTGGCCTTGCGGACTCCGTCGAGCCACACATGGGCGATGCCGGAGGCGGTCCTCGCGCCGCCGGACCGCGTGTCGGTGACCGCGGCCCACAGGTCGGGCGCGTCCCCCCTGGGCGTCAGTACGGCGTCCGCATTCAGCGACGTGAGGGTCCTGCGGACCTTGGTGTCACCTGCGTCACGGACGTCGGCCTTCGCCGCGGCGGCCGTGCCGCGGTAGCCGACGATCAGCTTGAGGCCCTGCTTCTGGGCCTTGCGGTTGACCGACTTGTTGAGCTCGGTGACGTCGAAGAGCCGCTGGTCGAGCTTGCCGCCGGCTATCAGCCGGGCCGCGTCGGTCGGCACGACGAGGGTGTGCCCATCGGTCTTACGGATCTCGACGGGTATCCCCTCACGGCCCTTGGCCCGCTCCAGGCCGATGACACGGCCCTTGGCGTCGACGACGACACGGTCGCCGGTGATCAGGGTGATGCGGTGCTTGGGCGCGGTCTGCACGGCCGAGGCGCCGGCCGCGTCATTGGCTGCACGCTCGGCCTCCGCCGACGCCGGGCCGGTCATGCCCGCCGCCAGGGCCACGGCTGCCACCGCGGCGATCGTGGCCACGCACGCTCTTTTCACTTGTCTGCGCAAGTCTCCCCCTGGAGGCTGTCTGAGAACTTGTTGTCTTCCGGGTGTAATCGCTGGGTTCCTGCTGGTCAGGCGTAAATCTGCTGCCGACCGCTTCGCCATCGACGCGGTGTTCCTCATGTCGGCTCGTAAGGGCAAGGGTTGGCTTTCGCCCGCCCGCTCGGACCTCCCCTTCGCTTGTGGCGTGATGATGGCCCGTCGTGCCCTTGAGCTTGACCAACTCGGCTCAGCACCCCCGCGTCACCGCAGACGCACCCGAGGCTGGGGACCGCCATCGGTCACAGGCCGGAGCGGTGACTGACGACGGACGCGTGCGGGAGGGGAAACCGTCCTGGCCGCGGCGGGGGCACGTTCATCAACGGACATCGGTGGCAGGGCCTTTCAGTAGTGGCGAAGAGACTCGGCCAGCGTGCCGGGACCTCGTTGACGGGATGCTGATCCAACCTGACCGGACGATCAGGAAGGCGGGCCGGCGCTGTGCGAGGCTGCACCGCATGCGCATCCTGGTGGTCGAAGACGAGGTGGACCTTGCCCACACCCTGCACACCGGTCTGACCGCCGAGGGCTACAGCGTCGACCTCGCCGATGACGGCCGGCAGGGACTGTGAGCCATTTCCATCTTGATCAGGTGGCGAGTTCGAGGGCGACGACGGCTCGGACGACGGCGGTGATCCGGGTGGTGCTGCAGCGGAGCTTCCGCAGGAGCCGCCAGCATTTGAGGGTGGCCATGGCACGTTCGCCGAGGCTGCGGATCTTGGCCTGATCGCGGTTGTGACGTCGCCGCCAGCCGCGTAGACCCTTGCCCCGGAACGGGACGCGGACAGCAGGACCTGCGCCCTGATATGCCTTGTCCGCCCAGCACTTGATGTCGTCGGCGGCGAGAGCGGCGGGAATGCCGTGGGTCCGGGCCGCGGTCAGATCGTGCACGGCCCCGGGCAGCGCGTCCGAGGCCCAGATCAGGCGTCCGGCGGGATCGGCGAGGACCTGCACGTTCATTCCGTGGTGTTTCTTGTTCCCCGAGTAGTAACGGCTGGTCGGCAGCGATGCGATCGGTCGGCAGCACCGTGCCGTCGAGGATCACGTACGCCTTCTTCTGCACGGTCGCCATGGCCTGTTCCAGAGTGGGCGCCCGAGCGGCCAGGAGGTCGACGGCCTCGTGTATGTACCGGTAGACCGTCGCGATCCCGACGCGGAAGCCTGCGAGACGGGCGTAGGTGTCGCCGCAGCGAAGGTGTGCCAGGACGAGCAGGGCCTGCCGGCCACAGGTCAGGCGACGCCACCGGGAGCCGATTTGCTGGCGGTGGCTTGCGAGGAGGCAGGAGAGGTGGCGCAGGGTGCGGCTGGACAGATCGATGCCGACGGGTAGATAAGCACGCGAAAGCTCCTCGCGGGCTGGTGATCTTGGTCGTGAACCCGTCTACCAGGGGCTTTCTTCATGTCCGCTGCCGGGTCGCCCGCCCAACCTCCCGTCAGGACGGAAACAGCTCCATGTTGTCAAAAGGCGCTGGGTTGTCGAACGAAGTATTGGTTGGATCATGCTGCACCGGCGCCTTGCCCGAGACTACGAGACCCTGCCCGCCAGCTCCGAGGCCATGATCTACGTGGCCTCGATCGACAACCTCACCAAGCGCATAACGGACGAGACGACACCGACCTGGCGAGGAACTTACTAGGAGATAAAGGGCAATCTACCTAGATCAAACGCCCTCTCAGAGGGTGTTTATGCAGGTCAAGCCCTATATGCGGCTCTCGTTCCTGCCCTGCTTTGAGGGCTTTCATCCCCTAGGCGGCGAATGACGTTCTCCAGGGTGGGGGCTCGGCCATCCGTCTCGTTCGCCTCTGTGCCAGGAAGTCCGTCTGGTTTGAAATTGCCACGGAATCGCCTGATGAAAAGCGAAACCGAGCCCTCCGCCTCGCCCATGATCACGCTACGCCGTGAGCGAGCGCAAGCCGTACCCCAGTGACCTGTCCGACGCCCGATGGGCCCTGAAGTGTTGCCGAGGGCAGGAACAGCCGTGCGAGGAAAGCGTGTACTTTTGCGACACCAGATGGGATTCCGGCGACATCTTCATCGGCGCGGAGGACACATGAGCAGCAGGCCGCGTTTCCTTGGTCCGGGCGACAGGACGGGCACGTTCACGGTGGACGCCGACTCCACCGGCACGGGCCGGGGAACGTGGGAGCCGTTCATCGACACGTGGAACGACCGCCTGGGAGACCTGTACCCGCTGCCGGAGTTCAGCGCTTCCACGATCGAGGGCTTCCAGGGGACGATGCGCTCGGTGACCCTGCAGGACACCGCCGTCAACGAGCTCTGGGGCTCTTCCCCCTTGAGCACCCGCGCAGTGGGGCGGCACGAGCACGACGAGATCAGGTTGTACGTCGGGCTGCGCGGCGCGGTGGCCCTGCAGGACCCGCACGATCAGGGCGGTGACGCGTATGTTTCGGCCGGCACCTACTTCATGCACCATGTTGTGACGGAGAACCACTTCCACACCACGCCCGAGATCGGCACCCGCATCTTCATCTTCCCCGGTGATGCCCTGCGGCACCTGGTCGCCGGAAAACCGCGCATCGGCCGGGCCACTTCGCCCGCGGCGCAGGTCCTCATGGCGCACACCAGCATGGTGCAGCGGGTGGTGAGCGGCCTCAGCCCGGCGGGAGCGCATGCGTCCCGCAACGCCATGCTCGAACTGGCCAAGGGGCTGGTCCTGGACCACTTCGACGACCGTGAGCCCGCCTTCACCCCGGCGTTGGCCCAGGCGGCCAAGGACCTGGCCGAAGCCCTGCTCACCGAAGCCGACCTGTCGCCGGCCGCGGTCGCCGCGCATCTGCACGTGTCGGTCCGCACCCTGCAGCGGGCCTTCGCGGGTCTGGACGAGTCGTTCAGTGCCTACATCCGCCGCCGACGCCTGGAGGAAGCGGCCGCGGCGCTGACCGCACCTCGCTCACCGCTCAGCATCTCCGAGGCCGCCGCGCGCTGGCACTTCACCGACAGCAGCCACTTCATCCGTGCCTTCAAGAAGCACTACCAGGCGACACCGGCGCAATTCGCCCGCCCACGGGCCTGACGCCTCGGTCCCCCTCTGCCCCGTGCTGGTTCACCGGCGACTGTCGCGGCCCCGGCATCTCGCCGCGTCCCGTTCCGCTGCGGTCTGCGGGGCTCCCACGCCTGGCGAGTCGCTACGTTCCGCCTTTACGGCGGCGGGACGCGGCCCAGCGAGGTGGCGTCGAGCGCTTGTGGTCGCGTACCGGCGCCAGCAGGCTCGCGAGAGCCTTGACGTCGTCGCGGGGAAGCGGCTCGAACAGCAGGCCGCTGACCACCTCGACGTGACCCGGCAGCACCCTCGCGAGCAGCTCACGTCCGGCGTCGGTGATGGTGACGGTGATGCTCCGCTCGTCGTCGGGCGAGGGAGCGCGGATGACCAGGCCCCTTTTTTCGAGCAGATCTACCTGGATCACCTTCCAACCTGCCCAGGGTGACTCGGAGTTGGACGGGCCTGCGGAACGTCGAAGCTCCTGGTAGACGAGCTGTCGACCAAGATCAACCGTCGTTCCAGGAGCTCCGTGTGCTTGTCTACCCGTCGGCCATCGATCTGTCCACCGTGCACCTGCGTCACCTGAGTCGGGTGCTGGCGGTGCGACGTCGGGAGATAGGCAGTCGGTGGCGGAGGCTGACTCCCCGACGCCAGGCCCTGCTCGCCCTGGCCCATCTGCGGTGTGGCGACACGTATGCGCAGCTCGCGGCCGGGTTCGGCATCGGGATTGCCACCGTGTACCGCTACGTCCGCGAGGCGATCGACGTTCTGGCCGCGCTTGCGCCCACGCTCAACGAGGCAATGGTGATGGCCCGTTCGAAGGCGTACGTGATCCTGGACGGCACCGTGCTGCCGATCAACCGGATCGCCGCCGACCGGCCCTACTACTCCGGTAAGAAGCGGCATCATTGTATGAACGTTCAGGTGCTGACCGATCCGTTCGGACGGCTGCTGTGGGCGTCGCCCGCACTGCCCGGCGCGACACATGACCGGACGGCGGCACGCGAGCACGGAATCATTGACGCCCTTGCCGAGGCCGGCCTCAAGTGCTGGGCCGATAAGGCGTATCAGGGCGCGGCTGGGAACGTTCGAGTCCCGTTCAAGGGGCGACGCCTCAAGCGGTGGCAACGACGCCACAACACCACCCACGCCAAGATCCGCTGCGTCGGTGAGCAGGCCATGGCCACGCTCAAGAGCTGGCGTCTGCTGCGGAAGTTGCGCTGCAGCACCAACCGCATCACCGCGATCGTCAAGGCCGTGCTCACTCTGCACCTCGCAGCCGCGTCAGGATGAAAACACCTCATGGACTCTTTCTGGGCCCGGGTCCAGGTCGAACTACTCAACCGCAGACGGTGGCGAACCCTCCTGGAGTTGTCCACGGCCCTCTTCCAGTACCTGGAAATCTTCCACAACCGATAGCGCAGGCACTTCGCGCTGGGCATGCTCAGCCCGGTGGAGTACGAATTTCGCACCCCGCCGGTAGCGCGAAACCAAGCAACTCGACTCCACCCAAGTCAGGGCAATCTGGAGCCTCCATCAGACCCGGAGCGGTTCATGACCGCCGTCACTACACCGACGATACTTTGTTGTCCATACCGCTGCCTGCCCCACATCCCGGTAGCCAGGGGGTTAGCTTGTCCTGACCATGATTTTTATGGTCGACGTGTGTCATCAAACAATTCCCCTCGCAACGGTCGGCACCGAGGCCACCGTGTGCGCACACTGCCTGCCTTGGTTGCCGCCGCCGCGCTCGGTGTCGGCGCTGTAACCACCATGATCCAGTCGGCCGAGGCCACAGCGACGCATCCATCCACGCTCAAGTGGGGCGCGTGCCCCACGGACGCCCCGGCCCCGCAGCAATGCGCCAGGCTCAAGGTGCCGCTGGACTACAAGGATCCGGAGGGACAAGCGATCGCGATCGAAGTGTCCCGAATCCCTGCAGCCGACCCGAAGAAGCGCAAGGGCGTCCTGATGCTCAACGGCGGGGGCCCCAGCTCCAGCCTGGACGTTCCTACCGCGATGGGCAGTCTCCTGCCTGAGGCAGTGCGAGACAGCTACGACCTGGTCGCTTTCGACCCTCGCGGCATCGGGCACAGCACTCCGATGAACTGCGGCCGGGACGCCGATGAACTCGTCCGCGATGAGCAGCTGGAGGTACTGTCCTTCCCAGGCGCGGACGGTTCGATCAACGTCAACGTGGCATACGCCAAGCGGATGGCCCACCAGTGCGCAGCCAACTCAGCTGACCTGTTGCCGCACTTGACCACTGCGAACGTCGCCAGGGACATGGACCGGATCCGCAGCGCGCTCGGAGAGCGCTCCGTTTCCTACTACGGCATTTCCTGGGGCACCTACCTGGGTTCGATCTACCGAACGCTGTTTCCCGAGAATGTCGACCGAGTGGTGCTCGACAGTTCGGTCGACCCCAACAAGCGCGGCTACGACGACTTCCGTACATTCAGTGAAGCCATGGAGGACCGCTGGCCCGATCTTGCCCGATTCGCGGTCGCCCACAAGGACACAGTCGGTCTCGGCAGCACGCCCCGTGACGTGCGGCGAAACTACCTTGCCCTGGCGGCCGAGCTCGATCGTCGTCCCGTCTCGCTGCCGGGCACCAAGGCCCCGATCAACGGCAATCTCATACGGTTCTTCACCTGGCAGCTCTCGTACAACGACGCGAGCATGATCGCGACGAAAGAGTCGCCGGTGCCCATGCTGGCCCGGCTGTGGCAGGCCGCAGCCGGCGTCGCAGCAGGAAATCCCAGCGACGCCGACCGTACGTTCCTCACGGAACTGACCAACGACTTCGTCGCCAACGGCACGATGCAGGGAGTTCCGCAAGACAATCTCTATTCAGCGGGCTGGGCGATCAGCTGTGGGGACAAGGCCTGGCCACGCACTATCAGGACTTATGCTCACAACACCGCTGTCGACCGGGCGAAGTTCCCACTCACGGCGGGTGCTCCGGCCAACATCACGCCCTGTTCGGCCTGGGCCTCGCAACCAACCGGCCCGGAGCCGAAGGTCAAACCCATTGGAAAGCGCAATGTACTGATTCTGCAGAATCGACGCGACCCGGCCACTCCGCTCAGTGGCGCTCGTGGCATGCGCCAGGCAATGGGTGGCGATGCAGTCTTGGTAGACGTCGATGCAGGGGGCCACGGAGTGCTGGTTCATCCTGAGCCGAGTGGCTGCGCTATAGGCGCCTTGGACGCCTTCTTTGTCTCGGGTGGACTGCCGCGTGGCGACATGTCCTGCACGTAAGAGCTCGCGCAGATAGGCGGCATGGGGAGCCCCGGCATCGAGGCAGGCCAGGTCCCGGTGATCATGGAGTTGCCACGCTCTGTGACCACTGGGAGACCTGTGCCCGTTCTTCCTTCATGGCTGACCGACCCGCTGTGGTACCAATTCGCGGCGTTGTTGCCCAAGCACCCTACGATCGATCCGTCCCATCCGTTGGGTTGCCACCGCCGCCGTATCAGCGCCCGGATCGTGTTCGACAAGTTGCTGCAGCTCCTGCGGTTCGGCTGCTCCTACCAGGCGATCTCCGAGACGACCTGCTCGGCGACCACCATCCGCAACCGCCGCGATGAGTGGATACGACTCGGCGTCTTCGCCCGGCTCAAACGGATCGCGCCTGAGTCCTACGACCGGATTGTCGGGCTCGTGCTCGACCAGATCGCTGTCGATGGCGCCATCACCAAGGCCCCCGGCGGCGGTGAGGTGGCCGGGCCCTCACCCGTCGACCGCGGCAAACAGGGCCTGAGACGCTCCGGTATGACGGACGGTTACGGGATCCCGCTCGGCAGGGTTCTCGCCGGAGCGAACCGCCACGACTCCCCGCTATTGGCTCCGACCCTGGACCGGCTGGCGGACCTGGACCGCTGCCCGACGACATCACCGTGCACCTGGATGCCGGCTACGACTCGGACAAGACCCGCACCGAACTCACCACCCGCGGCCTGCATGGCCGCATCGCGCACAAGGGCGAGAAGGCACCGATCCAGGCGAGCCAGCGGTGGCCCGTCGAACGCACCCACGCCTGGCAGAACGCCTTCCACCGCCTCGCCCGCTGCCACGAGCGCCGCGCGACCGTCATCCACGTCTTCTTCGACCTCGCCGACACCGTCATCGCCGTCCGTAGCCTGATCTGCCGGGCCTGGACGACCCACCGGTGGGACGACCGCCTGAAACACTGCCCATGATCGCGCACCTGTCTGCGCAGCCTCCTTGCGCTGCTGCCAAGCACGCTTCGGCCCGAGGAGGACCGCCGCTGTGGGAATACGCTTTTGGGGCGTGCGAGTCAGTGCCGTCGCCTGGGATCTCAGCGCCGCTCACCAGGGCACGGGCGTTCCAGAAGCCACCGGTGGGGCCGTCGTCTGGCAGCAGGGCCAGGCGGGCGGCTCCCTGGGCGGCCTCGGCCGGGTCGTCGCCGGCAGCGGCGGCCAGGGGGTTGAGGTCGGTGGCCCGTATGCCGGGGGCGAGCGCGTTGACCTTGAAGCCGTCCTCGGCCAGCGTCTGGGCGTAAATGACGGTGAGGGCGTTGAGGGCGGCCTTGGACGACCGGTAGGCGGCGGCGCCACCGCTTCCCGGGGTGAACTGGGGGTTGGGGTTCGTGCTCCAGGTCAGCGATGCGGTGCCGCTGGAGATGTTGACGATGCGCGGATGCGGGGACCGGCGCAGGGCGGGCAGGAAGGCATTGGTCACCGCCACCACCCCGAAGACGTTGGTCTCGTATGTGCGCCGGAACTCCTCGACGCTCGTGTCGGTCGGCGGGGCGAGTGACGGTCAAGATCTGTCACGTCGAGGACCAGCAGGCGGGCGCCTGCGCCGATCTCCTCGACGGCTCGCTGTCCGAGCCCGCGGTCGCGAGAGCCCACGTACACGGTGAGGCCCTCGGCGGCGAGGAGCCGGGGCGATGTGCTTGCCGATGCCCTTGTTGGCACCGGTGACAAGAGCTGTGCGATCGTTCATGGGAACTACCGTTCCCTGGCTGTGGGCGCCCTGCCAGGGACAACCTGTACCAGGCAGTGGGAGGAAGCGGCATGGCACGGCAGGAGCTGGCCCGCTTCCTGCGGGACCGCCGGGCGGGCCTGCGTCCACACGAGATCGGCCTGACGGCGACAGGCACCGATCGCCGGACACCGGGCCTGCGCCGCGAAGAGGTGGCGGAACTCGCCCACATGTCGGTCGACTACTACACACGGCTGGAGCAGGCCCGGGGCCCGCGGCCGTCCACTCGGATCCTGGACGCGTTGTCCCAGGCACTACGGCTCACGCCGGCCGAGCGCAGCCACCTGTTCCGCCTGGCGGGATCGAGCGCGCCGCCCGGCATCAGCGCCGTGCGGTGGGTACGCCCCATGTGGCCCGGATGCTGGAGCGGTTGCCGGAGACCGGTGCCATCGTCACTGACGCGGCGTACGACGTCGTCGCCTGGAACCCCCTGGCCCAGGCACTGCTCGGCGGCGATCTCGGAGGCGGGAGGACGAACCTGGCCCGGCGCCGCTTCCTTGGCCAGGGGCGGATGTACGAGAGCTCCATGACCCGCAGCTGACCGCTCTGCTGGCCGAACTGCACACCGGCAGCGAGGAGTTCCGACAGATATGGCAAACGCGTCCGGTCCACGCCCCCGGGCACCGCACCAAGATCCTCGATCACCCGGAGACCGGCACGCTGCGGTTGAACTGTGACGTCCTGCTCGTGCCCGAGGATGACCAGGAAGTCGTCCTGATCACGGCTGACCCCGGATCACCTGCCGCGCGGACCCTGCACAGGCTGGCCAGGCAGGCGACCTGAAACACAGGACTGGCACAGATCTCGCCAGTAGTTACAGAGCGTCGCAACTACATGATCACTGGGGCCTGTGCCCACCTACTTTCCACGCCGCCTATCTGCGCGGGCTCTAAGTTTGGTGTTCAACCTCGGCCGTTCGCGTGACCCGCTGACGTCGAAGTACTCGCCTGAGTTCCGGGCGGATGCCGTCGCGCTGTATCACTCGAGCCCGGGTGGGACGTACGCGTCGGCGGCCAAGGACCTGGGCGTTGACCACGAGACGCACTGGGCCGCGTTTGGAGTCGTGATCCCTATCGCGATGTGCTCGTGTTGGTCGATACTCGCGGTATGCAGATGGTGGTCCACCCCGAGTCAGGATTGAGCAAGGCCACTTGGACGGAGCGGGACCTTGACGCGATGTCGTTTGACTCGTGCCAGATCCACGCCCTCGCCGTCACCGACGACGAGGGCCCGCCCGACGACCTGACCCCCGAGGAGTTCCTCGAACAGGACGACATCGATGACACCGCACCGTCGACCCTGCAACTGCACCTCGACCTCGATTACATCGTGCGCCGGGTCGAGCCGCCGTCGCCCTGGCGGGACGTCAAGTTCTGGGTCGCACCGGCCACGCTGGTCTTCGACTGCATGGGGCCGATATCCGGCGACCTGCGCTCCATTCATCTGCCGCTGCAAATGAGGAGGCTGCAACAGGTAGGGCCGACGCTCCCCCGCAGTGAGAGGCGGTGGTACCTGGAAGGCGCCGGCTTCCTCCTGAAGTTCAGCGCCTGGAGTTTCACCCTTCACCTGCGCCAACCGCCGCGATACGGCAGGCGAGTGCTACGGATGGCCGACCGCGGAGGGATCAGCTTCGAACCGCGCTCTTTCACCTAGTACTCCAGTTGCAGTTCGCTATCGCCGTTGGTCAGGAGCCTGTTTCCGAGTGTAGCGAGCTGATGGGCCGTCATGTGACGGGAGTTCGTGACCAGCGGTGCGACGCTTGTAGTGGCAGCGTCTGGCAGTCGCCTGGTGCCTGCGCCGCCACCGGGACCATGTCAGTACCTGATCAATGTGCGCGTGGTGTCCTGCCTTGGGGCGGCAAGTTGCCATGAGCCTTCGGATTTCTGCCAAGGTGAGGGGCGCGAGGGCTGATCCGTTTCTGCGGCCCCCCTTTCCGTTCCGCTCTTGGCGGCCATAGCAGCGAGGAAGGCGTGGGCGAGCATGGCCAGGGTGATGTGCCGGTACCAGCCGACGTACCGTCGGACCTCGTACTGGTCAAGGCCGCATTCGTTCTTCGCGCTCTGGAAACTGGCTTCGATGGCCCAGCGGCTTCCTGCGACCTCGACCAGTTCGCCGACGGAGGTGCCGGTGGGGGCATGGGCCAGGTAGTAGGCGATTTCGTCCAGCCGGGCGATGCTGCGGCGGGCCATGACCCACCTGTGATGGCTGGGCTCGCCGCCGTCAAAGAACGGGACGGCGGGAAGTTGCGCGGCTGCCCAGTCGTAGAGGCGGGGGCCTTTGGCGCCGTCCCCGCACGAGAGCCGCTCCCATAGGTCGGTGTCGCTGTCTCCCCCGTTCATGTCCACCGGGGTGCCTGGCACGTCGTAGGCGAGCTGGGGAATGGCGAGCAGATGCAGTCCGTCCAGGTCGAAGGGCTCCACGCCCCGTTCGCCCGAGGTGGGGATGGACGGGAACTCGGTGAGGTGTGTGCTGGGCATGGTTGTCGGGCCTTCCGCCGGAAGCACGGGTGGTGGGTGCGCTGACCGGGGCGCGGTCGGTGTCGACGCATCGCCCGGGGGCTGCTGTGGGCGGGTCACCTGGGAAGGTCCGCCGACGGCAGGGCGAAGTTGTTGTCGAAGACGTGATGGGGGTCGTAGCGGGACTTGAGGAGCACGAGCCGGTCCAGCACCGCCCGGGGGAAGGCGTCCTGCAACTGCTGTCGTCCGGTGCCCGTTTCGAAGCTCAGGTAGAGCCCGTTCAGGTGCGGGTGAAGCCTTTCCCAGTACCGGTCCAGGTTCCTGCGCCCCGTCGGCACGGTGGCGGCCATCAGCGAGAAGTTCTGCGTGCGGTGCGCGTAGGCCGTCGCTGTCGACGGCGTGTCGTTGACCGCTCCGCCGACGGACCGCAGCTGCACCATGGGCGCGCTTCCGGCCACCAGCACCGACGCGATGGCCGCGGCGGCGGGCTCGGTGAGGTGCTCCAGCAGCCCGGAGCGCGACACTGTGAGCGGCTGCTGCGCGTACTGCGCCGCGTGTGTGGCCGGCAGCAGCTGGTGGTATGGAGTGACGAAGGCCTGGTTCCGCAGCACGGGTCCGGCGGACAGCACGGGTGCGAGCGCCTTGCGCGCCGTCTCGGTGTCCGCCCCCGCGTGCACGGTCATCGCCTGGGCGACAGGCTGTCCAACGGGGCCCACCATGAGAGTCAGGAAGCTGGTGACCGTTCGAGGCGCCGCCTCCACGGCGGCCCCCCACCGGGTCAGGAACGCGGCTGTGTCCCCGGCGTCGAACGTGGTGACCGCGGCGATCACCTCGCCCACCGGCTCGGCCTGGAACTCGAACGCCGTCGCGACGCCGAAGTTGGCTCCCGCGCCACGCACCGCCCAGAACAGGTCCGGGTCGTGTGCGGCGTCGGTCCGCACGAGGGAGCCGTCCGCCAGGACGAGTTCGGCGGCGCGCATGTGGTCGATGGTCAGGCCGTGCAGGCGGGACATGAGGCCGATACCGCCGGTGGTGGCAAGCCCGCCGACCCCGACGTCCCCGGTGTCTCCGGAGGACAGGGCCAGACCGTGGGGCGCGAGCTGGGCGGCGACGTCTCCCCAGCGGGCTCCCGCTTCCACGCGGACCAGACCGGATCGGGCGTCGAGCACCTGCACGGCGCTCAGTTCGGAGAGGTCGAGGACGATGCCGCCGTCGTTGGTGGAGCGGCCGCTGATGCCGTGGCCGCCGCTGCGCACGGTTAGGGGAAGCTGTGCGGTGCGGGCGTGGGCCAGGGCGGCTGCGATGTCCTCGTGATCGCGGACACTTATTACGGCGGCCGGTGATCCGGTGCGGGTGTAGGTGTGCCGCACGTTGTCGTAATCGCTGTCGCCCGGCCGGATCGCGACCGCGGCGAGACTGTCGGGGAGGGGCAGCCGAGAGGTGGAGGGTGAGCTGTCAATGGTGTGCATGGATGCCTCCACGGTCTCCGTTCGGGGACGGGGATCCGCACGTGTCCTTTACTGGGGCGGGGTGGTCCGCACGCCGTGGGCGCGGGTGATCAGGTATTGCAGCGGGGCGTCGGCGTACGGGCCGCTGCGGGCGATGAGCCGGCCCGCGTGCCTGCCGAGGTCCTCGGCGCTGAGCCAGCCGGGGTTGTCCGCGCCGATCGCGGCCCGTGGGCGGGTACGGATGGGGCCGATGATGAGCTCGTACACGCGCGGGCCCGCACCGTTCAGTTCCGCGTCCAGTGAGCGCACCAGCGACTTCTTCGCCGCGTTGGTGGCTCCCACGAGGGCGGCGAACGGATAGGGGATGTCCGCGCTGAAACCGCTCAGGTGCACCAGCGCTCCTTCTCGGGACAGCAGGGGGGTGAGCGCACGCAGCGCGTGGAAATGGCTCGTCAGGTTGGAGGCGATCATTTCCTCCCACTCACGGTCGGAGATGTCGAGGATGCCGGTGCGCTCCGGGCTGCCCCAGTCGCCGATCGAGACGACGGCGCCGTCCAGCGCGCCATAGGGCGACAGCTGCGCGCGCACCTTCTCGCTGTCGGCATCGCCGACATTGATGATCCGGGTGATCAGGGTGCCGGACCCGGCTTCCTTGACGTAGTCGGCGAGACCGGCCAGTCGTTCCTCGCTACGACCGGTGGCCACGACAGTGGCTCCCTGGCGAAGCAGCGCGAGGGTCGTTCCCTCGCCGATGCCACCGCTCGCTCCCGCCACCAGAACGGTCCGCCCGGACAGCAGCCGGTCCTCCTGTACGTCGCTCATGAGGCGCTTTCCTCTCTGCGTGGCGGGCCGAGACCCGCTATGGGGTGGGTATGGATGGGTGCGGTGACTGGCCGGTACTCGCGGGTGCTCGCGTCGACGGCCTCAGGCGGCTGCGGCGGCGCGCTTGCCCAGTTCGACGGCGTTGCCGAAGGAGCGTGCGCTCATGGCCATGGCCGGCACGTTCTCCTGCATCAGGCGCAAGCGGTGCGGGGCGTCGTGGAACTTGGGGTCGAGCTGGAACTCGGCGGCCAGGGAGAACCAGGTCACCGGGACGACACCGGCCTGGACCATGCGCTGCACCGCCGCGTTGTGGGCCTCGAGCGAGGGGCTGGCGGAGGCGTCGACCGCCACGTGCACGCGGTAGCCCTCGCGCAGGCCGCCCAGCACCGTCTGCAGCACGCACCCGTCGGTGGCGATGCCGCCGATCACCAGGTTCTCCCGGCCCTCCGCCCGGACCGCCTCGGCGAACGACTCGTCCAAGAAGGAGTTGAAGTCGACCGCGCGCTCGATGACCGGTTGGTCGCCGATGGCCTCCAGCAGCTCCGGGTAGAGCGGGCCGGACGGCTTGCTCGACTGGCCGTTGGTCACGACCAGACCGCTTTCGTACCACTTCGCCGTCTTCGCCAGGCCCACGACGTTGTTGACGTGCTCCGCCAGGTCATGGGAACGCAGCAGATTCGCGAAACCTACGGCGTAGTCGACGAGAACGACGGTGGTGTTGGCCGGAGTGAGGGACTCAGATGCCATGACTGGCCTTCTTTCTCTTGTGGTGAACGGCAGCGACGGTACGGCCGCCGAAAAGACCGAGCGAGTCGCCTCGCTGGTGACCGCTCGGTCATTAGTGACTGTAGTTCTTCGGGCTCCTAGTGTCCAGGCGGTCACTTAAAAGGTTGGCCACCTCAGAGAAAATGGGATGAATAAGCGCAACTAGGCGGCTTTGGTTCCCACCTCCAATGACCAATCGGTCGGCATGTTAGTAACCATGTGTACACTTCCGGGATGGACACGCCACCCACGAACCTCACCGACCAGGACGCAACTCCGGCCAAGAAGCGCAGGCGGGACCCGGAAGCAAGCAGGGCCGCGATCCTCGAAGCCGCCCGGGCCGCCTTCGCCGAGCGCGGCTACACCAAGACGACCGTCCGCGACATCGCACGCCGGGCCGGAGTGACCCACGGCCTGGTCCTGCGGCACTTCACATCCAAGGAACAGCTGTTCCTCGCCGCAGTTCCCAGCCCCCGCACGCTCATGGCGGAAGTGGCCGGCGATCCCAAGACCTTGCCGACGCGCATCGCCCGGTCCTACGTCCGGCGCATGACCGAGAGCGGAGGCAGCGACCCGTTCGTGGCCATGCTGCGTGCGGTGGCTTCGGAGGAGGAGACCGCCAAACCGTTGTTCACCGCGATGCAGCAGGACAGTCTGGAGATGTACCGGCAGGTGATTCCGGGTCCCGAACTGGAGGAGCGTGTGGCGTCTGTGGGCGCCTATCTCATCGGGGTGACGTTCTCCCGGTACGTCTTCAGGAGCGGACCGCTGGCCGAGATGTCGGACGAACAGCTCGTCCGGCATCTCGTCCCCAACCTGCGCAGCATTCTGCTGGACTGATGGGCACCGACTGAGCACCTTCGCCGCCAGAACGTCTCCTGTGGCCGGATCCGGCCGACTCTTTTCGTCCTGTCGTCTCGGCGAGGTGAGCCGGACAGAAAGCCCGCGAAGCAAGGCGGCGGGACGACGAGGCCCTGGCCCACGAGACTCGGCCCTGCCGGTCTTGCGGCTGGTGCGGCGGCGCTTGAGGTTGCGTCAGCCCTCTCCACAGCCCTGGACCGGCCGGTCGGAACAGTGCAGCCTACATACAAGGAACTGGAGGCGATGTATCAGCCCACTGCCCCTTCGGCGGTAGCGCAGGCACTACCGGTGGCCGTTCGCGGGCATCACGCGCAGTTGGAGCATGGCGGCGAAACGTGCTTCCGGGTTGTCCAGGTCGATGCCACCGACCTTGGCGAGCCGGTGCAGACGGTAGCGGAACGTGTTCGGGTGGACGTGCACGGCCGCCGCAGCCGCGCTGATGTCCCCGAATGCGTCCAGCCAGGCACGCAGGGTTTCGATGAGGTTGGCCCGGCGTTGCTCGTCATACGCGGCCAGCCGCGCGATGGGGCCGGTGAACTCGTCGCCACGGGCCGCCACGATCTCGCGCAGTTCGCACAGCAGCGCCTCGACATGCACGTCGGCCAGCCGCGCCACCCGCCGCTCGGCCCCCTCGACACGTAGCGCCCGCAGAGCTAGGTCGGCACCGGAGCGCGCACGGGCGAGACCGCCGGCATCCTCACCGGTCGGACCGATGCCGATCACCGCGCCGGTCCGCGCTCCGACCCGGTCGAGGAAGTCGGCTGCTATGCGCACGGCCCGTTCCTCGCCGGCGTCGCGGTCCTGCTGCGCGGGAACGAGCCCGTAGACCGTATCGCCGAGCAGAGCGGAGGCGCTGTGCGGATGCACGGCGCCGAGGTGCATCGCCAAGGCGTCGGCCAGTCGTTCCCGCTCGGAGGTGAGACTCGCGTCCTCGCCGGCGGACGCACCGGCGTCGGCGGCGTCCCGCAGGCCGAGCGCCATGACCACGAGAGGCCGACCGGCCAGGCCAAGCCTGCTCAGTGCCTCGCGCGCACCGGCCCTGCCTTCGAGGGCGGTGCTCATGAGATCGGCTCGCAGCCGGCGTTCGACGTCGGCGCCGGCCCGCAGCCGCAGCATGTGGAGGGCAACGACCTTGGCCGCATCCCGCAGGGCCGAGGATCGCTGCGGACTGAGCGGCTCGCGGACGGCGGCCCAGATCGAGCCGATCGCCTCGTCGCCCGCTCGCACCGCGACGGCTACGCGCGGCACGGTGGGACCGTCCGCACCGTCCTCCAGGGGCGGGATGTGCACCGGCCCGGCGCTGCGGTAGAGGTCACGGAAGACGCCACGGCTGGTGAGCATGCGGGAGAAACGCTCGGGGACCTGACGGCCGAGAATCGTCTCGATCCGAGAGGCGTCGGCCTTGTCCTGCTGCCCCGAGAAAGCCAGCACCCGTGAGTGCCGATCTTCGATCGTCACGGGTGCGTCGATCAGTGCGGCGATCGCGTTGGCCACGGCGAACAGGTCGCCGGAGAGGGTACCGCCCAGCGTCTCGGGGCCGTCTCCACCAATGTCCCCCTCGGCGAGAACTGCCCGCAGCATGGCGGTGACCTGGACCCAGGACGCCCCGCGGGTCAGTCCGAGAACGCCGACGCCCGACGCCTCGGCCGCGGCCGCCACCCTGGAGTCGAGCGGTACCGGCGCACGCACGACCAGGGCGACGGCGCGCCGGTGTCCCAGTTCTCCGAGGAGGCGGGCGATCTCGCCCGATTCGCGCAGACCGACGCCGAGCACCAGCGCGTGGGGTGGCGGGGCGGAATCCTCGACGGGGTCGTGGATGACGATGCCGCCGATGTCCTCGGTGTCACGCGCCCCGTTGTGGACGACGTCGAGCAGAGTGCTGCCCAGGTGATGCTGGACCCTGGCCAGGCTGCCATGTGCGTGTGCGTTCATGGAATGGTGCCTTCCGAGGACTACGGCGACGACAGCACCATGCTCGGTGCGCGTTCACAAACCTGCACACATTCTTGGTGCCCGTCCAGGAAATCGTGGTCACACGGCCTGGCCGGGGATCCACTCGATACGGCGAGTGACGCCGTCCAGCTCGGCCTCCAGCGGGTCCACGCCGATGCCCGGCCCGGTGGGCACCGTCAGATGGCCCTCACGGACGACGAACGGCTCGGTGATGTCGGTCTTGTAGTAGCGCTCCGAGCCCGAGGTGTCCCCGGGCAGGGTGAAGCCCGGCAGGGCGGCGAGCGCGAGGTTCGCGGCTCTGCCGATGCCCGTCTCCAGCATTCCGCCGCACCAGACCGGCACACCGTGCGCGGCGCAGACGTCGTGGATGCGCCGCGCCTCCAGATAGCCGCCCACCCTGCCGGGCTTGATGTTGACGATCGCGCAGGCACCGAGCCGGATCGCGTCCGCCGCCGCGCGCGCCGACGTGATCGACTCGTCGAGACAGACAGGCGTGCGGATCTGCTGGGCCAGCCGGGCGTGGCCGAGGATGTCGTCCTCGGTCAGCGGCTGCTCGATCAGCAGCAGGTCGTAGCCGTCCAGGCGTGCCAGCTGACGGGCGTCGGCCAGGGTGTACGCGGCGTTCGCGTCGACCTGGAGCAGCAGGTCGTCCCCGAAGCGTTCGCGTACGGCACGCACGGGCGCGACGTCCCAGCCGGGCTCGATCTTGAGCTTGATACGGACGTATCCGGCCTCGAGATATTCGGCAACGCTGTCGATCAGCGCCGGTACGGAGTCCATGATGCCGACCGAGACGCCACACGCCACTTGGTCCTGCACCGCGCCGAGTTCGCGGGCCAACGGGCGTCCCGCCGCCCGCAGTTCGGCGTCCAGGACGCCCATCTCCAGCGCCGCCTTGGCCATCCGGTGGCCCTGGAAGGGGGCCAGCGCGGTGGCGACCGAGCTCGCATCGAGACGGTCCACGCGTGCGAGGGTGGGGATCAGGAAGCGGCGCAGCATGTCGGCGGCGGCGTCGGTGTACTCGGAGGAGTACAGCGGGCTCGCCATCGCCACGCACTCGCCCCATCCCTCGCCTTCGTCGGTGACCACGCGAAGGATCAGTGCTTCGCGACTGTTGGCGGTGCCGAAAGACGTACGGAACGGCGCCACCAGGGGCATCTCGATGTGGCGCAGCTCAACGCCCGTCAGCTTCATCGCTCTTCCTCGCTCTTCATATCGGACTCCGTCGCACGGGAGTCCCCCGGGCGCCGCAGGATGTACCAGCCGCTCCGGTCGAAACCGGTGACCCGGGCGCCCTCCGCCATCAAGGTGCCGAGGACCTCACGCAGTGCCGCGCGCCAGTCCTTGGCCGTCCCCGGGGCGGTCAGGCGCAGGCGCTCGATGTCCGGGGGGACCGCGACGAGCAGGGTGGAGGAGGCGAGCGTGCCCGGGACCGGGGCGCCGCTCGGGTTTCGGTCCAGGGCCACCGCGGCGCCCACCGCCCGGCAGCTCGCGGCGTCGGCCGGGGTGAAATCGCCGGCGCAGGCCGCGCGGACCGGCTCGCCGAACAGCTGCCACCGCGTCAGCAGGCGGTCGGTGTCGTCGCCGTCGTTGATGGCGTCATGGACGCCGCCGTAGAAGTTGGTCAGATACTCCTCGGGACGGGCCGCGAGTTTGACGATATTGAAGTAGGCGTTGCGGCGGATCAGGGGGTCGAAGGTCCAGTGGATGGCCGACACGCCGCGCTGCAGGGACCAGGCACGCTGATGCAGTTTGAGGGCGAAGCCCACACTGCGGCCCCGGGCCATGTTGGACACCGCGGCGATGTGGCTGTGCAGGGCCTCGTCGGCCGGCGCGCCGAAGAAGCCGACGCATGCGCCGATCAGTTCGTCGCCGTCGAAGGCTCCGCCGACGTAGTTGCCCGACTTCGCCAGGGCCCGCAGCAGCTCGCCGGTCATCGGTGCGCCGAGGGGGCCGGGCTGCCAGATGACGTTGAACAGGTCGTGCACCGCGTCGAGTTCGCGCCCGGACGTCACCTCGCGGAGGTGCGTCTTGGCGGCGGCAGCGGCAGCCGCGGCCTGGGCGGCGGCTTCGTCGGCGGCAGCGCGGATCGCTTCCCTGGTGGGCTGATCGGGGTCGAGGACCGGCATGGCGCTTCCTGCCGGTGGTACGTCGGTCATGAAGGGTCTCCCTCGAGCGGCCGGACGAATCCGGCCAACTGATACGCCCGCCCGCGGGGCGGTGGATCGGTCAGCAGATCGTCCGTCAGGGCGGTCAGCAGCGCGGTGCGGCCGGGCAGTTCGGCGAGGACCACATGCTCGTCGTCGGCGTGCGCTCCGCCGCCCACCGCGCCGAGCCCGTCCAGGGTCGGCGTGCCGACACCGGCGGTGAGGTTCCCGTCGGAGGCTCCCCCGACGGCCGCGCCTGCCGGGGTGGCCAGTCCGAGCCGATCCGCCAGAGTGACCGCGCGGGCGAAGAGTTCGGCGGAGGCCATGTGTTCCAGCGGCGGACGGTTGGGGCCGCCGGTGATCTCCAGCCGTGCGCCGCCCGACACCGGCCGCAGCGCATGCATCGCCCGGTCCACCCGCGCCTGCTCGGCCGCGTCGCGCACCCGTACGTCGACGGCGAAGCGCCCGGCTTCGGGAACGGTGTTGGTGGTGGTTCCCGAGGTCAGAACCGTCGGGGTCACACTCGTGCCCCGCCCGGGGTCCGCGAGTGCGCCGACCGCGATGACCTGATGGGCCAGTTCGACGGTGGCGTTGACACCGCGTTCGGGTTCGAGGCCGGCGTGCGCGGCCCGGCCGTGCGCCTCGACCCCGTACAGCGACACACCCTTGCGCGCGGTCTTGAGGGCGCCGCCGTGCGCGGACGCCTCCAGCACCAGCGCCGCGGCACAGCCCGACGCCTCCTCCTCGACCAGCCACCGCGACGTCGGCGACCCCATCTCCTCGTCGCCGGTGACCAGCACGGTGACGCCCGACGGGTCGGACAGGGCCGCGACGGCGTGGAAGGCCATGACCAGCCCGGCCTTCATGTCGAAGCACCCGGGACCGCGTACGACGCCGTTCTCGACCACGAAGGGGTGACGGCCGAGCGAGCCGATCGGCCAGACCGTGTCGTGGTGGCCGAGCAGCAGCACCCGGGAGGGTGCGTCGCCCAGCCGCCACCGCAGATGCGTACGTCCCTCGATCGTGATCCGCTCCGGGCGGACGCCGAGCCGGGCCGTGCCCAGCTCGGTGACCACGTCGGCGCTCTTGGCGACCGCGTCGAGGTCGGCCGTCGGCGACTCGCAGCGCACGAGGGTCTCGAGGTCGGCGAGCATCTGCGGCAGGGCCGCCGTCATGTGGCCGACCTGGGAGCGTGCCGTCATGAGGTGGTCACCATGGGTGTGGCGCGTGCACCGTGGTGCAGGTATCGCTCGCCGCCGGCCAGCGTGTAGAAGATCACCGGGCGCCAGGTGCGGGTGTCCTCGTCCCGTACGGCGAAGCGATCACCGGAGGCATCCAGGGGGAACATCTGGTGCTCCTCCACCGGGTCGGGGACCAGATCGGCCAGCGGACCGGTGAGCGTGATCCGCAGCACCCCCCCACCGTCCCGCTCCAGCACCTCCATGCGTGCTCCGGCACGCTCGTAGACGCCGACATGGGGTCCGACGTCGACGGTGGGCGGATGGGCCGACGGTGCCGGCGTGCGCGGCATGTCGAGGCCGGCCAGCTCGGCGAAGAGCTCCTGGAAGAGATCCTCGTAAAGATCGCGGGCGTTGCCGCCGTTGGTGAGGAGGGTGACGGCGAGTCCCTCGGCCGGCAGCAGACGCAGGAACGCGGACTGGCCGATGGTGTTTCCGTCGTGGCCCAGCACGAGCTGTCCGTCCCAGGTGAAACGGATCCAGCCCAGGCCCCAGGAGTCGCCGAGGGTGTACGGATCGGGCAGTTCGGCGTGCCGGTCGGCCATCTGCGTGGTCGCGGCCTCGCTGAGGAGGCGGCCGCCGTCGGCGGTGCGCCCGCCGTGCAGATGCGCACGGGCGAAAGTCAGCACGTCGGCGGTGGTGGAGGTGATCAGGCCGGCTGGTCCCAGTGAACGGGGCAGGCACCACACGGGTGCCCGCCGCGGCGAACCGTCGTCGTCAAATCCTTCGTGGCCGACGGCAGCCCGGTGCAGCAGCGCCTCCTCGGGCAGGGTCACGGTGCGCCGCAGTCCCAGGCGGGCGAAAACCCGCTCGTTGATCGCCTGGTCCCAGGTGACGCCGGTGATCCTCTCCACGACCTGGCCCATGAGGGAGAAGCCGGAGTTGCAGTACGACCAGGTGGCACCGAGGGGGTGGTTCTGCGGCACGTCCGCGAGGCCCGCGACGTATTTCTCCAGGCAGTCGTCGCCGCGTCCGGTGTCGGTGAAGACGTCGCCGTCGATGCCGCTGGTGTGCGTCAACAGATGCCGCATCGTCACGGCTTTGGTGGTCTCCGGGTCGGCCAGGGCCAGTTCGGGCAGGACGGTGATCAGCGGTGCGTCCAGATCGAGCAGGCCCTCGTCGGCCAGTTGCATGACCAGGGTGGCCGTCCAGACCTTCGACACCGAGCCGATCTGGAAGAGCGAGTCGGTGGTCGCCGCCACCCCCGTCTCCGTGTTGAGTACGCCGTAGGCGGCCTCGACCAGCACGTCGTCCTGAACGCCGCTCGCGTCCGGTCGGGTCCGCAGGATGCCGAGGGTCGCGCCGGGCACCTGGTGCCGCGCGGCCAGGACGGCGAGCCGTCGCTGCCAGTGCGCGACGTCGATCGGCGGCCGCCTCCTGCCCTCGCGACTGCCCGCGTGGCGCTCCACCCACTCGGCGACACGGCCGTTGAAGTCCAGCAGGTGCGACGGAGGGCCCTCGAGCACGAACAGGTGCGAGCCGCCGGGGTAGAGGACCATCTGGGTCGGTACGTCACGCTCGCGCAGGGCGGTGTGCCACTGCGCGGCCTGGCCCACCGGGCAGACCAGGTCGTCGGTGCCGTGGAGGATCAGGGTGGGGGTGTGGACCTGGTCGACCCGGGTCAGGGGTGACATGGCGGCGTACCGGTCGGGATCCGCCCAGGGCGGTCCGCCGAATTCGTACGCGGCGAGGAAGTGCCCGTCCTCGGCGGATCCGGCCATGCTGGTCAGGTCGCTGACGATGCCGCCGGCGACGGCCGCGGCGAACCGGTCGTCGTGGCCGGTCAGATAGCAGGTCATGTAGCCGCCGTAGCTGTATCCGGTGACCGCGAGCCGGGCGGGGTCGGCGATGCCTTCGGCGACCAGCGCGTCCACCGGCTCCAGGAAGTCCTGCGCGTCGGCTACGCCCCATGCGCCGTTCACGGCGTCGAAGAACTCTTCGCCGTATCCGTCGCTGCCGCGCGGGTTGACCAGCAGTACGTTCCAGCCGCGGGCGGCGAGGAGCTGGTGGTAGAGGTGGACGGGGTCGGCGGCGGCGTTCCACGCGTTGTGCGGGCCGCCGTGGATGTCGAGCAGCAGCGGCCGCGCATCGTCACCGGCCGGCCGGTCGCCGATCAGCCAGCCCTGGACCACGGTGCCGTCGGAGATGGTGAACTCCCGCTCCACGCGCGGGAACAGCTCGACGTCGGACAGGGCTGAGCCGTGCGCGGTACGGACGGTCCATGCCCCCGACGTGAGATCGAGGACGGCGATCTCGCCGAAGGAGGTGGGCGTGGCGAGCACGAGCGCGACCGTGCTGCCGCGAACCGCCATGCCCGAGACGGTGTGTCCGGCACCGCCGAGCAGCAGGCGGGGCCGGCGCTCCCGCTCCATGCCGTCGAGGTCGACGGCGTACACATGAGTGCAGCCGCGATCCCGGACGCAGAACACCACCGCGCGGCCGTCGCCGGTGAGTTGGGGCAGCGCGCCCGGGTAGCCGGGGCCGCCCGGCATGACATTGCGGTCGAGCGACGAGGCGAGGTCCGTGACGCCCGTCCCTGGTTCCCCGTCGATCGGGACGTGCAGCAGCCGTGCGTGGCCCACCGGTTCGTCGAGGTGGCCGACGACCAGCAGCGCGTTGCCGTCCGCCGTCCAGCCGGCGCTCGTGGCCACGCCTTCGGTGGGGCCGACCCGCACGGGTACCGCAGCGTGGTCGTCGACGGCCACGATGTGGGTCGCGGACTGCGCGGTCAGGTCGGCGTTCGGCGCCGTCGCGGCGGTGAAGACCAGCCGCGAACCGTCCGGGGACCAGGCCGGCGGGGAGGCGTACCAGTCCCCGTCGGTGATCTGACGGCAGCGGCCGGTGGTGAGGTCGAGTACGTGCAGATGCCGGCGGACGGTGCCGACCAGGCCTGCTCCGTCGGTCTGGAAGTCGAGCCGGTCGACGACCACCGGCCGGCCCGGCGCGCTCGGCCCGGGCGCGTCCGGGGCGGCCGCGATGTCGACCGGCGCGGTGAAGGCGATGCGGGTGCCGTCGGGGCTCCACACGGGAGCTCCGGCGCCGAGCGGCAGCGAGGTCAGCCGCTCGGCCTCACCGCCGTCGGCCGGCAGGTGCCACAGCTGCGGGGGTCCGTCGCTCGCGCGCAGGAACGCGATCCGCGTGCCGTCCGGGGACCAGCCCGGCGCCTGGTCGCCGCCGCCTCGGGTCAGTTGTCGGGCGTCGCCTCCGGCACGGGGTACCAGCCATAGGTTGTGGACGATCCGGTCGGCGTCCAGGTCGCTGGTGCGCAGCACGTACACGATCCGTTCGCCGTCCGGCGACAGCGCCGGCTGTTCGGGGGTCGCGATGCCTGCCAGGTCCTCCAGGCGCAGGGACCGAGTCATGAAGGGCCTCCTCAGTGATGACATGCGGGTGTGAAAGGGGCAAGAGAGCGGGGCGCGTTCACGTCGCCGTGCCCGACGGCGTCGGCAGACCGGCGGCGAAGTGGCAGGCAGTGGAGTGCGTACGGCCGGCGGCGCCCACGGCGGGGTCGAGGGTCAGGCAGTCGGTGCGGCCGGGCAGCGCCAGCGGCCCCACGGGACAGCGCGGGTGGAAGCGGCATCCGGCCGGCACATGGTGCGGGTCGGGCGGTTCGGCGTCCGTGACTGCGCCGCTCTCCTCACGCGCGCCGTCCCATGTGTATCCGTCGCGGTGCGGTGCCGCCGCCAGCAGTTCCCGGGTGTAGGGGTGCTGCGGATCCGTCAGCACCTCTTGGGCCGGGCCGCACTCGACGATACGGCCGAGGTACATCACCGCCATGATGTCGCTGACGTAGCGCACCACGGCGAGGTTGTGCGAGATGAACAGCATGCCCAGCCGGGTCTGCCGTTGGAGGTCGCGCACGAGATTGAGCACGGTGCCCTGGACTGACACGTCCAGCGCCGAGGTGATCTCGTCCGCGACGACCACCTGCGGCCGGGCCGCCAACGCCCGTGCCAGCGCCACCCGTTGGCACTGTCCGCCGGACAGCTCGGCCGGCCGGGCGAAGATGTGCGCGGTGTCCAGGCCCACCAGGCGGAAGAGCCGGGTGACCTCGGCGCGACGCGCGTGGGCGTCGGACCGGGCGGCGCGCGGGATGGCCTCGGCCACCGAGTCGCCGACGCTCATCCGCGGGTCCAGGGAGGCGTACGGGTCCTGGAAGACCATCTGCACCGCCCTGCCGGGTCCGCTCGCCGGACGGTGGTTGACGTCCTGGCCGTCGAGCATGACCCGTCCCGCGGCGAGCGGCGCGAGGCCGACCGCCGCGCGGGCCAGGGTGGACTTGCCCGAGCCGGACTCCCCCACCAGGCCGACCACCTGCCCCGAGGGCACGGTCAGACTGACCCCGTCGACGGCCTTCATGGCCCTGCGTCCCGTGCCGTAGCGCACGGTGACGTCTTCGAAGCACAGCTCGCTCACGGCCGTTCACCTTCTTCAGCGATGGGGTCAGCCTCTTCGCCGACGGGGTCGGTCTTCGCACCGACGGGGCCGGCCTTCCCGCCTACGGAGTCACTCGGCCGCTCGTCGACGGAGCGGGCCGCGATGTCGGTCTGCGGATACCAGCAGGCGACCCGGTGGCCCGGCTCGGCTGTCTCCAGCCGCGGGTCGTCGGTGCGGCACCGGTCCTGCGCGAAGGCGCACCGGGCCGCGAAGGCGCACCCGGCCGGAATCCGGTCCGGTGTCACGGGCCGGCCCGGGATGACGGTGAGCGGCCTGCCGAGCTCGGTTTCCATATGGGGCACCGTGGCGATGAGCGCACGCGTGTAGGGGTGTTGAGCGGCGGTGAACAGCCGGTCCGAGCGAAGTTCCTCCACGATGCGGCCGGCGTACATCACCAGGACGCGGTCGCAGGTCTGCGCCACCACGTTGATGTCGTGGCTGATCAGCAGGAGGGCCACGCCGTCGGCGGCGCGGACCCGGTCCAGCAGCCGCAGCACCTGCCGCTGCACGGTGACGTCCAGCGCGGTCGTGGGTTCGTCGGCGACGATGAGCCGGGGCCGGCCCATCAGCGCGAGGGCGATCATCGCGCGCTGGCGCATGCCGCCGGAGAACTCGTGCGGGTACTGCGCCGCGCGCCGTTCGGCCGCCGACATCCGTACCTGGCGCAGTCGTTCGACGGCCCGCGACCGCGCCTCGCGCCGGCCGGTTCCGAGGTGCTGCTCCGCCGATTCGGCCAGTTGCCGCCCGATCCGCATGGTCGGGTTGAAGGACGTCATGGGGTCCTGGAAGACCATGGCGAGCGAGGTTCCGAGCAGGCGCCGGGTGGCGGCACCGTGGGCCGTCTCGGTGAGCAGGGACGTACCGAGGAAGTCCACCCGGTCGGCGTCCACCTCACCGGGGTGCTCGACCAGTCGGCTCACGGCGAGCGCGGTGAGGCTCTTGCCGGACCCCGACTCCCCCACGACGCCCACCGCTTCGCCCTCGCCGACGTGGAAGCCGACACCGCGCACCGCGGTGACCGGGCCGCGCGAACCGGGGAAGCTCACCCGCAGCCCCTCCACGCTCAGCACCGGCTCCCTGCCGGGGGCGTCGGCGTCGTCCGCCACCGGTGCGACCGCCGTTGCCGGGGCGGCCACGGGTGGTTCGGCGGGACGCGTGGCGCGCGACCGGGACGGGGTGGGGACACCGACGGCCTTGGCCACTGCCTCTCCGGTGAGGTTGAAGGCCAGTCCGGCGATCACCACGGCGGCGCCGGGCGCCAGGGCCGCGGCGGGGTGGGTGTAGATGCCGTTGAGGCCGTCCCCGAGCAGCCGTCCCCAGTCGTACGACGGTGCCTGTACGCCCAGGCCGAGGAAGGAGAGCCCGGAGAAGGCGAGCAGCGCGCCGCCGGCGCTGATGGTGGCGTTGACGATCAACGGGTCGGAGACGTTCGGCAGGACATGGCGGGTGAGGACCCGCACTCTGCCGATTCCGGCCACGCGGGCCGCTTGTACGTAGTCCCGTTCGCTGACCGACGCCACCAATGTCTGGGTGAGCCGGGCGAAGCCGGGAGCCATCGCGAAGCCGATGGCGAGGACCGCGCCCTTGGCGCCGACCCCGAACACCACGGCGAAGAACAGCGCGAGCAGCAGCCCGGGGAAGGCCACGGCGACGTTCACCACCGCCATCACCATCCGTCCGGCCCGGCGTCCCAGCAGGGCCGGTGCCACGCCGAGCACCAGACCGGTCGCGACGCCGAGCACCGTGGCCAGCAGGGCCAGGGCGACCGACAGCCGGGTGGCGACCAGCAACCGGAAGAAGATGTCCCGGCCCAGGTTGTCGGTGCCCAGCCAGTGGCGTCCCGAGGACCCCTGGAGGATCTCGCCGGTGTCGATGGCGTCGGCCCGGCCGGACCACAGCAGCGGGGCGCACACCGCCAGCAGCAGGACGATCAGCAGCAGCGCGGCCGCGCACCAGCCGAGCGGGGAACGCAGCACGCCGAGCCACCGGTTGCCGCCCGGCCGGCCCCGTAGACCCACGTCCTGCGCCGCGGTGTGGGCCCCGTCCTGGGGTTCCTGGTCCTCGCCGGCCCTGAGAGCTTCGTACTCCACCGCCATCGGTCAGCTCTCCCGGATCGCGGAACGGGGGTCGAGCACGGCCAGTGCGACGTCGACCGCGACGTTCACCAGCAGCACGCCCGTGCCGTAGACGAGGACGACGCCCTGCACAACGGGGTAGTCCTTGGACAGGATCGACTGGACGATGGTGCTGCCCAGGCCCGGCCAGGCGAAGACGTTCTCCACCAGGACGGTGCCGGCCACCAGACTGCTCAGCAGCAGTCCGCCGATGGTGAGGCTCGCGGTCACGGCATTGGGCAGGGCATGGCGCAGATAGACCCTTCGGGGTGGCAGGCGTTTGGCGCGGGCGGTGCGGATGTAGTCCGCGTTCAGCACCGACGCCATCTCGATACGGACGATGCGGGCCAAAACCGCCGCCGGCCCGGCGGCCAGTGACAGCACGGGCAGCACATAGGAAGACGGCCCACCCCGGCCGGCCACGGGGAACCAGCCCAGTTGCACGCCGAAGACCCAGACGAGTCCCACGGCGAGGAGGAACTCCGGGATCGTGGCCACCAGGACGCTGGTCGAGGTGAAGGCGAGCTCGCCGCCGTGGTGACGGCCGCCGCGGGTCAGCACCGCCATCCCCGTGCCCAGCGGCACCGACAGCACCACCGCCAGCAGGAAGGACGCCACAGCGAGCGCCGCGGTGGACGGCAGCCGGTCACCGATCACCTGGCTCACGGGGAGGCCGCTGGTCACGGAGGTGCCGAGGTCGCCCCCGGCCAGGTCCCGCAGGAAGCGCAGATACTGCGTCGGCAGCGAGTCATTCAGCCCCAGCATCTCCCTGCGCTGGTTGATCACCTGCTGCGAGGCGTTCATACCGAGCGCGGCGCGCACGGGGTCACCGGGAATGAGGTGGATCATCGCGAACGCCACCGTGACCAGCACCCACACCGACAGCGCCAGCCGGGTCAGGCGGCGTGCCGCGAAGCGGACCCAGGGGTTCTCCACCACTCCCCTGGCCAGGCCCGGCGATGCGTGCGGTTGCTCGGTGCCGGGTCCGGCCAGAAGCCGATCAGCCGTCTGTGCGTTCATCTGTGTGCGTGCCTCCGGGTTACGGCCGGCCGGTCATCCGACCATGCGGATCGTGGTCGGGGCGATGGAGCCGTCGGCTATGTCGAAGGTCGTGCCGTTGCCGAACACCGGCGTGGCCAGGTCGGCGAAGGGTACGACGTCGGCCTGCCGGAACAGCGCCTTCTCGGCGGCGGCCCATTCGTCGCAGCCCTTCGCGCCGGTGAGCGCCGAGGCGGCCTTGACGTGGGTCTGGTATTCGGCGTTGGCGATCGAGCCGAAGTTGTTCCCGCCCGGCGGGGTGGCGCCCGAGACGAAGGGCACCGCCTGGGTGGGCAGGGTCACCGTCAGCGGCAGGAACATGGCGTCCCAGGAGCCCTGTCCGGAGATGACCTGGTCGAACTGGCTGTCCGCTGCGCCGCGCAGGGTGACCTTCACGCCGGTCTTCTGCCAGACGGAGCGCAGGAGTTCCGCGGCGTTCTGCATCGGGGCGCCACGGCTGGTCGGGTAGTAGAAGGTCAGCGCGAGCTTCTTGCCGTCCTTCTGCCGGATGCCGTCGGAGCCCTTGGTCCAGCCCGCCGAGTCGAGGGCGGCCTCCGCGGCGGCCTCATCGTGGCCCGGCAGGTTGCCGGCGACGGTGTCCTCGGTGCACGGGCCCTGCCCCTTGGCGACCAGGCCGGTGGGTGCCCCTCCGCCGCCGTTGGTGACCACCTTGCGCAGCTGCGCCAGGTCGAGTGCCTGCGTGAGCGCACGCCTGACCTGGGGTGCGGCGGTTGGCTCGCCGCGTCGCTGGTTGAACCACAGCTCGCCCAGTGGTGAGTGCATCGCGCGCTTGAAGTCGAGCCGGGCCGCCACGCGTTCCTTGTCCTGGCCGACGATGCGGGCCGCGTTGATCTGCCGGGCGAGCAGCAGGTTGGCGGCGGTGGCCTCGTTGCGTACGACCTTCAGGACCACCTTGTCGGGGACTCCCTTGGTGCCGGGCTTGGGACCGCCGGCCCCCCACGTGTAGTCCTTGCGCCGAGTGAAGGTGTAGTGGTCGTCGGCGACGGCCTCAGTGAGTGTGAACATGCCGGTGCCCGAGCCACCCTGTTTGAGGATCGAACGATTGCTGAGGCCCTTGCGGCACACGATGGGCAAAGTGCCCACGTTGCGGCCGAGAAAGGCGTCGGCGCTCGGCGCGGTCACCGTGACGGTGCCGGCCGCGTCGTCCGCCTTCGCCTGCGCACCGGCCGGCACATACAGGCCCGTCACCGTCGACCCGCTCTTCGGGTTCGCGGCGTAGTTGATGTTGTCGGCCACGTCCTTCGCGGTGAGCGGAGTGCCGTCGGAACAGGTGACGCCCTTGCGCAGGGTGTAACTCGCGATCGTGGGCGTGCTCTTCCAGGAACTCGCCAGCGAGGCGACCTCCTTGCCGGAGGAGTCGATGGCCACCAGTGAGTCGTACATGAACAGGTCGACCTGGTGGGCGACGGACAGTGTGGTCGCATGCGGGTCGAGGTTGCCGGGGTCGGCGGGTATGGCGTAGGTGAAGGTCCCGCCGTCGACGGGTTGGCCGGACGTGCTGGTGCCGCCACCGCTGCACGCGGTCAGCGCGAGCGTCAGCGCCCCGGCCATCGCGATCGTCGTCGTCCCTGCGTACTTCATGGTGTCTCCAGCAGAAGGTCGAGCGGGCCGAGGCAGACCGTCGGCCCGGGGCATCACTGAGCGGTACGGCGGTCCGCCCTGCCGGTGTGGAGGAACTGCGCGGGACCGTCAGGCATGCCACCGACGAAGGCGTACGGCTGGTGGAATCCGTGCTCCTCCTCCTTGGCGATCAGCGTGTCGCCGTCGAAGGCGACCAGCTCGACCGTGGTGGTCTCCATGCCCATCTCGGCGGCGAGCCCCTTGGGGACGCAGGTCACCCAGACCCGGCGGTCGTCGTCCTGGGTGACGGTGTTGTCGAACATGCGAGAGCTGTACGTGCCCAGGAAGCGGCCGGCGTCGACGGGCCGGGGGTCGGCCGGCGGCACCGGCATCGCGGGCAGGTCGACGTCCGCCAGTTCCCGCAGCATGTGGCCGACGACCGCGCGGTAGAGGCCGAGGGTGTTGCCGCCGTTGGTCAGCAGGGCGATGGCGAGGTCGTGCTCGGGCACCAGCCGCAGGAAGGCGGACTGGCCGATGGTGGTTCCGTCGTGCCCGATCAGCCCAGTGCTCTCGCCGTCGAAGATCTCCCAGCCAAGACCCCAGGCGTCACCCATCACGCCGAGACGGGGCAGCTCCGCCTCGCGCTCGCGCATGGCCTTGGCCGTGGCCTCGCTCAGCACCACCGTGCCGTTGCCGGCCGTGCCGTCGTTGAGGTGCATCCGGGCGAAGGCCAGCAGGTCGCGCGGGCGCATCGCGAGCAAGGAACCGGCGGGCGAGTTCGAGGGGGCGATGGACCATACGGGCGCGGGCTGGAGGGGCTCCCCGGGAGACGGCGGCAGATGTCCGACCGCGGCCCGGTGGAGGATCGCCTCGTCCGCTCCGTGTGCCGCGTGGGTGAGACCGAGCGGCGTGAATAGGTGGTCGCGCAGACAAGCGCCATAGGGCTTGCCGCGCACCACCTCGACCAGCCGGCCCAGTACGCAGTAGCCCGCGTTGTTGTAGGAGAACAACTGTCCCGGTGCGAAGAGTTGGGGGACGTCGCTCAAGGTGGCGACGTACTTCTCCACACAGTCGTCGTTCTTGCCCGTGTCCGTGAAGATGTCGCCTTCGAACCCGGCAGTGTGATTGAGGAGTTGCCTGACGGTGATCGCTGCCGCGGCGGACTCGTCGGCGATGCGGAACTCCGGCAGGTGGCTACGCACCGGGGCGTCGAGCTCGACCAGGCCCTCGTCGACGAGCTGCATCACCAGCGTCGCGGTCCACACCTTGGTGGTGGAACCGATCTGGAACAATGTGTCGGCGTTCGCCTCCACCCCGGTCGACAGGCTCAGCACACCCGCGCCGTGGTCGGCGACCTCTCCCGCCAGGTCCACGGCAACCGCCACACCCGGTACCCCGTACTCGTCGAGCAGTGCGGGCAGTCGCTCTTCCCACCAGGCTCGTACCTGGTCGAGTTTCGTCATGCCGCGAACATAGGGGCGCACACGCCGCGCCGATTCGTGACAGAGAACGAAGCCTCCTCCGCGACTCCGTACGTCCGCACGAAGTCAGCGGCCGCAGGCCTGTGCCGATGTCACTTCACTCGCCACCGCGACAGCGACGAGGTCCTCAGCGCCTGATCAGGTCAGGGTCTGTACGCTGGTGCCAACCCGCCAGAGAGCGTCAGGAAGACCGTCTCCAGGCTGAGTTCCCGGCTGCCCCGTACTGACACGACCACGCTGCGCCGAACAGGTGATAGCCCTTCCTGTCCTCCACGAACAGGGTGGCGCGGAATCGGTCGATCGTGGCGCGCACCTGCGACGCACCGTCCCACTCCGCGCCGTACTCCCCGGTGGGCAGACGCCCGTGGCACACGAACTGCTCCCCCACCGCGGCCACGCCCTCCGGTGCCGCGTAGACCCGGTGCAGCACTGTCAGCGGCCTGCTCAGGCCGGTGCGCAGGCTGAGGCCGCTGCAGGGAGTAGGCCCAGCCGGTCTCGTCATCCCAGTTGAAGCGGATCCCGCCCATGCGGGCGGCGGTGCGGCTGGTGTCCCACCCGAGCACGATGAACAGCCTGTCCCCCAACCGGGGATGGTCGTAGTCGGCCCGTACGGTGCCGGGCGGGATGCCCCGCTGGGTGAGGCGTCGTCGACGGCCTGGAGGTAGGGCCAGTGCGGCAGCCGCTGGGCAGCACCGTGGCCCAGGCCGGGCGGGTTGAGGATCACGGCTTCCCTCCGCGGCTGGCGGGCCGGGTCATGAGGCGCGGCGGAAGACGGCGGCGGGACCGATGACCCGGGGGCCGAACTTGTCCCGGACGCGGTCGAGGGCCGCTTCGGCGACCAGCCGCGCCTCGCGGACGCCGTCCAGGCCGATCTGGGTCGCGACCTGGTCGGCACCGATGAGGTCCTCGCCCCTCACCTGAGTCATGCCTCTGTGAGGCGACTCGGTTGATTGTCGATCAAACTGCAACTACTGTGGTTGCAGTTTGACGGTGACGGCAAGGAGTAGGAGATGGCGGGGCTCAGCAGTAGGAGCGCGGTCGCGATTCACGCGCTGGCGATGCTGGCGCACCGGCGTGGGGGCTCGTTGACTTCCGCGGAGATCGCGGACAGCCTTGAGAGCAACCCAGTCCTCGTGCGGCGCGTCCTCGGCCGCTTGCGAGACGCTGACCTTGTTTGGTCCGCCGAGGGTCGGGGGGGCGGCTGGTCCCTTGCTCGCGCCCCGCGGGATATCACGCTCTATGACGCGTACGCCGCCGTCGAGGAAGGGCAGATCTTCTCGCGGTACACCCATCCGCCCAGCGGGGCGTGCGAGGTCGGACGCAACATCGGCGACCTGCTTGACGTCGAGTTCCGGAGCGCGGAACGAGCTCTGGAGGAACAGCTCGGCAGGACGACGATCGCCGGCCTGCTGCATCAGATACTGACCTCCGGCAACGAACCGAGGAATCACTGATCAGGCGCTGACACACACCCACCCTGCGTCATGAGGTACGACTTAACTGTAACTAGTTTGATTACAGTTTTTTCAGCCCGGGCACTCCGGGCCCTCCTGACTCTCGATGTCAGCGGCCCCGCATGAGCCGTCCGCGTGTAACGCGGCCCGAACACCTACTCAGAACGCACCAGGGATGAGAGCGATGCCCCAGGAATCCAAGGCAATTGCGAGCACGGGGGCTCGTGGCCCCGCGACCTACGACCTCGTGATCAGTCGCGCACATGTCTTCGACGGCCGCCAGGCGCTCGCCGGTCTGTACGACGTCGCCATCAACGGCGGAGAGATCGCTTCCGTGTCGGCCGAGCCGCTCAGGGGCAGGCAGGAGGTGGATGCGGCCGAAGGATGGGTCATGCCGGGCCTGATCGACACTCATATCCACTTCTACGACGTGCGCGCGGTCTCCGACCCGGATTCGATGCGTGCCTTCGAGGAGAACGAACTTCCCGGAAGGCTCGGGCTGTTCCTCGACCACGGGATCACCACCATCAAGTCGGTGGGCGATCCGACGGGCGGAATTCTGGACACGCGGGCGAAAATCGCCGCGGGCGCGCTGCGGGGCCCGCGACTGCTGGCGACCGGTTGCGGTATCACCGGACGCGACGGGCATCCCGCCGCCACTGTCTTCAGCGGCAACCCCTGGGCGCGCGAGCGCTTCACGGGAGAGGTCGACAGCGTGCAGCAGATCCGCGACCTGGTGCACCACCTCGCCGACCGCAAGGTCGACGCGGTCAAACTCCTGTCGGAAGGCGCGTGTGCGCACGCTGGCGGGCCGAAGTACCTCTGGCAGAATCCTGCCTTTCCTGGTGGTGTCGAGTTGGAACGGCTTCCCGTCGATCTCCTTCGGGCTGGTATCGAGACCGGGCACGAGCGGGGCCTTCGGGTCACCGTCCACACCACCCAGCAAGCCGCGGCACGCGAGGCGATCGAGGCGGGCGCGGACGGCCTGGAGCACGGTGTCACCGTCGAGCCCCTCACCGACCACTCGCTCATAGACCTGATGCTCGAACACGGCACCACCTACACGCCCACGCTCTGGATCGACGATGCCCACCTGGACGCCCGTGGCAATCTCAAGAAGGTCGCTGAGGCCGGCGTACACATCGCGCTGGGCAGCGACACCTTCAGCGGCCGGGGCCTTTTCGGAGCCAACACCCTCGAAGAGGCCGAACTCATGGTCGCGGCCGGGATGACGCCCACCCAGGTGCTGGCCGCGGCCACCAGCGGCGCGGCGCGGCAGTGTGTCCGATCCGACCTCGGCACGGTGGCCCCCGGCAAGCGCGCCGACCTGCTCGTGCTGAACGCTGACCCCACCGCGGACATCGACAACCTTCGCGACCTCAGCATAGTGATCCTGAACGGCGCGCCCGTCGTCGACAAGCGCTAGGCGCGCGCGTGGCGGGACGTCCTCCCGCCGCTTCCCCCGGAAGGAAACCACCCATGAGAACCTGGTTCATCACCGGCATCAGCAGCGGCTTCGGCCGCCTGATGACGGAAAAGCTGCTCGCTACCGGCGATCGTGTCGCCGGCACACTTCGGGATCTCTCAGCCGCCGACGACCTCAAGGCGCAACACGGCGACCGGCTGTGGCTCGCCGCTCTCGACCTGACACATACTGGCGAGATACGGCCGACGGCCGACGCCGCCTGGGCCGCGATGGGCCACATCGACGTGGTCGTCAGCAACGCCGGCTACGGGCTGCTGGGCGCCGCCGAGGAGGTAACCGACGAGCAGGTCCGCCACCAGATCGACACCAATTTGATCGGATCGATCCAGCTCGTTCGCGCGGTCCTTCCCCACATGCGCGAGCAGGGTCACGGCCGCATCCTCCAGGTCTCCAGCCTCGGAGGCCAGGTGACGATTCCCGGCAGCTCTCTTTACCACGCAACGAAGTGGGGCATCGAAGGGTTCATGGAGACGGTTGCGCAGGAGGTGGCCGTGTTCGGGATCGGCTGCACGATCGTCGAACCCGGCAGTGCGCGCACCGGCTTCCGTAACAGGAGCGCGAGAGTCGGGCCCCGTATCCCCGCCTATGACGCCTCACCCTCCCGCAGGATCAATGACATCCTCGACGACACCTCGCTCCAATCGCCGGGCGACCCAGGCAAGATGGTCGACGCAATGATCGCCAGCGTCGTTGAGGAACCCGCTCCGCTGCGCCTCGCTCTGGGCAGCGACAGCTACCAGCACATCACCCGCACGCTGAGCACTCGCCTCGCCCAGCTCCAGGCACAACGCGACCTGGCCTGCTCGACCGACTGCGCAGACCGGGGAAACAGCCCGCACTTCTTCCAATCGGACGAATGATGACTCGCGGGCAGGGCTGAGAATGCTCACGCCCTGCGTCTCGGTCGCATGAGCAAGGCGCTGATCGACGAGAGAGCGGTGGCAGCAACGCAGGACGTGTTCGAATTCGGACGCAAGACGAAGAGGCATCTGTGGCACTCACCTGTCACGCCAACTGCAATACCGACATGGCAGGTTGGAAAGGGCTCCCTCCTTGGTGGTGGGCCCCGCGACGACACGGCCACTGATTGGGATACGCGGTTCAGTCGCTTCGTAGGGACACGTTGGCGTGGTCGTCTGCTGGGACCAGGACAGCGATCTTCGAGGAGGCAGAAGTTGCCTGAGCTGTGGGCGGGGACGGACGCGGGCAAGGCCGAGCACCACTGCACGGTCATCGACGCTGACGGGGTGAAGGTGCTCTCGCGACGGTGCCCAACAACGAACCCGAACTGCTGGAACTGCGCATCCGGACGGCACGCCGCTCTGGTTCACCCGTGCGACACCAGGCCGCACCCACGATCTGACAGCAGCCCGCGCCCACGGCATCGTGCAGGCATGTCTGACCCGGCAGATCCTCGTCCTGGCCGACCGTACCTACCAAGGCGCCGGCGGCACCGTCCGCACCCCCTACTACGGCCACCGCGAACTCCCAGAGCACTACCAGCAGTACAACCGCGACCATGCACGTCTCCGCGCTTCAGCCGAACGCGCCTTCGCCCGCCTCAAATCCTGGCGACTGCTACGACAAGCCCGGTGTTCAACGAACCGCATCGGCAGAACGGTCGCCGCCATCCACACCCTCCCCACCCGCGAAAACACAGGATGAAAGAGGTTCAGTCAGATCGGCTACATAGTCTGGAACGAGCAGCCGTGCTTCCGGATTCCCTCCACGTCCTCCTGCGGGGCCGGAGTTCTCGCCATTCAAAACCGCTCCACCGCCAGAAGCGACCGTGCCGACGCCTCGGACCTCATCGGTCCGAGGCGTCGGGTGTTGCAGGCGGCAATTCAGCGCCCTTGGGACCAGATGCCCGTAGTGGAGCCGGAATGCGACGCGCCAGTCTCCGGCCCCATGTCTGACCTGGCACTTCGATAGCCCGGTACGTCAACGCACTCACAGGCAGTAGCACGGCATAGAACGCGATCTCTAGCGCGAGATTGTCCCGCTCCAAGCGGCCGATCGTGCCATCTGTCACCGCCAGCAACACCGGGTGTACCAGGTAGACCGAGTAGCTGATCGTTCCCAGCCCGACCAACCACCGCGGTATCCGCCGGCGGCGAAACACCAGTCCGACACCAAAAGTGGCCATGGCCAGCAGGAATGCCACGATCCAACCCCGCCGAGTGAAGTTGGACCCTCCGCCGTACCGATACGCACTCCCCACAGCACAAGCCACCACAACCACGGCGGCGCCGGCCGCGTACTGCCAGGTGTTCTGACCGCTTTCAGCCCGGTAGACGGCGGTGCCGAGGAACATCACGGCGAGGATCACAAGACTCTCCCACATGGGGACTGTGCTGTTGCACGTGACCAGAACGAGTGCCAGCACTCCTCCCAGCACAGCACCGAACACACGGAGCACGGGAGATCCTGCGCTTGCGCAGCAGATGGCGACCGTCATGGTGATTGCGGCAACAGCTACCAACAGGCTGACGCCTACCGCACCGGACAAGGTAGAGGCAGGCAGCGCGCTCCCTGCCGTCACGCTGGCCGCGGCCAGCGATGCCAAAATGACGGCGGACGCTGCCGACCGCTGGTGAAGCCGGACCGAGAAAAGGGCGACGACCAGCAGGTAGAAGGCCATTTCGTACGAGAGTGTCCATAGGACGAGAAGAAGACTGGGAGTCCCCAGCAACTCCTGGAACAAGGCGAGATGGGCGACGGCGACCGCAGCGATGCTCTCCCCGCCGAAGTCGCGGATCTGCGCGATGCCCAATAGATGGGCGGCGAGGACCGCCGTAACGACGACCATGCATAACGGGTAGATGCGGAAGATCCGTCCGATCCAGAACGTTCGGATGCTTCCTCGCCGTTCGAGCGACGCGGGAATGATATAGCCGCTCACCAAGAAGAACACCATGATGCCGTACCGACCGGTGTTGAACTCCGGAATCAGCACCCGCCGGAACTCAGCCATGAAGGCGACCGACGAGTGATCAAACACCACAACGAGTGCCGCGATGCCACGCAACGCGTCCAACCAGCCCAAACGCGATGGACCGACCGCCGCGACAGTCACGGGGAAGTGAAGCGGCACGGAGGGTGACCGCTCCTGTTCCGGAGAAGCGGGGGTGGGGGGTCCCATACCTATCTAGGGCACCCCGAATCGTCGTGCAGACGTCTTCGGTCCGGAGCGGGGTGTCTTCGATGTGCGGGTGCGTTCGGTAGTGCAGGTTGTCCGGGCTGCCCTGGTCGCGGAAGAGGAACGTTCGCGACGGTCAGCGAGCGGGACGGATCGTCGTCGGGGATCATCGTGGTCGTCTCCTCAGATGTCGGTCAAGGGGGAGTCGGTCGCCTGGCGCGACGACGACGTTGCCGCTGGGCAGAGCGCACGCGGCGTCGTAATGCAAGGCCCATGTTCAGCCGGGTGCACCCGCGGGCGGCTGATTGTTGACGGTTGAAGGACAACCAAGAGTAGGAACGGCCATGCGTAGTAAGCGTGTACGTCTGCGACACCAGATGGGATTGCGGCGACACCTTCGTTGGCGCGGAGGACACATGAGCAGCTGGCCGCGTTTCCTCGGCCCGGGCGACAGGATGGGCACGTTCAGCGTCGACGCCACGGCCGGGGACGTGAGAGCCGTTCACCGCTTGAGGGCCTGTACTTTCGGCCGGAATTCAGCGCTGCCACGATCGACGGCTTCCAGGGATCGATGCGCTGGGTGACCCCGCACCACACAGCTGTCAACCAGCTCTGGGCTCTTCGTCCTTGACTGAGCCTCTTTCATCCTGGGCTGCAGGGGTGAAATGGGCTGGTCAGTGGTTGTGATGACGAGGCAGGGCCCCTCGTCGTTGGCGTGGTGATTCCACTCAGTACACCGGCGAACGGAGAGGCCCTGTTGGTTCCGTAACCACCATGCTGGACGTCCCCCACGAGCTCGTCGAGCATGTTGCCTGGCTGCTGCACGAGCACCGTCGCAAACGCAAGACTCGTTGGCGCAGGCTCGGTTGCTTCGAGCAGGCTCTTCTCGCCCTGGTCCACTTGCGTAGAAACGAGACGTTCTCCCAGCTCGGCGCCGGTTTCGGCATATCCGAGAGCCCTGCCTGGCGCTACGTCGACGAGACCCTGGACGTCCTGGCCTCCTGGACTCCCGGCCTGCACGAAGCCCTCACCGGCCTCGGTGAGGGCGACCACGTCATCGTTGACGGAACGCTCATCCCCACCGACCGAGTCCACGCGGATGAGCCGTACTACTCGCAGAAGCACAAGAAACACGGCATGAACGTCCAGGTCATCGCTGCCCCTGACGGCACACCGCTGTGGTTCTCCCGCGCCACGCCGCACCCATGACCTGACCTCCGCCCGCGCCCACGGCATCGTCCAGGCATGCCTGACCCGACACATCCTGGTCCTGGCGGACCGCGCCTACCAGGGCGCCGGCGCCACCGTCCGCACCCCCTACTACCACCACAGCGAACGGCCTGAGCACTACCAGCAGTTCAACTGCGACCACGCCCGCCTACGAGCCCCCGGCGAACGCGCCTTCGCCCGGCTCAAGTCCTGGCGCATCATGCGCAGAGCACGCTGCTCGACCCGACGCATCAGCCGCATCGTCCAAGCCATCCACGTCCTGCTGACCTGCGGCTATTCAGGATGAAAGAGGCTCACTGAGAGAAAGAAACATCAGTCATGCCTTTCGCGAACTTCAAAGTCCCCGAGAAGACCCTCACCCAGAAGCAGAAGAAGAGATCGTCACCCGCACGACCGAGCTGTACGTCGAGATCTACGGCGAGCGTGCCCGCGGCAACACGTGCTGGTCGAAGAGCTCACCGACGGCGGCTGGGGCATCGGCGGCAACGTGCTTACCGCGGCCATACTCGGTGAGGCGGCAACCGACGACACCACCAGCGACGCCTAACCGCACCGGCCGTCACTCGGCCAAGACGGCACTTTGAAAAAACGAGGGCCGCCGGCCGTACCCGGCGGCCTTCGGGTATGGAAGACACCCACTGCCATCCAGCGAGCGTCGGCGGTCACGTCATTAGGCTCTGTCAGAGATCTTGTGACGTCACCTGCCTGATCTGGGCATCTACCGGGTGTTGCGGTCCAGGGGGTATGGGACGGTTGCTGCCGCATTCAGCCGGTGTGGTGGTCGAGTCGATCGAGCGTGCGGCTGGAACGGCCATGTTGCGCGCTCACGCCACGGCGCCGACGGCGAGGTACCCCAATGCAGGGTGGTGTCGTGGCGTGTGCGCGGCCGGTACGCGCGTCGGCTCGCTGACGCGCCTGTCGGCGGAGCCCCGGAACGAGAAAGCTCCTCGAAACCCCAGGGGTATTGCAACCGGCTTCGCCAGATTGATCCGTGACGTGCTGTCAAGGGCGGACGAGCTCACCGACGCGGACCGCAAGGCGCTGTCACCGCTGGCTGGAGCCAGCCGCGGAGCACGGTCAGGGACGGGCGCCTGCCCGCAACCGAGATCCTGCAGGTACGCGAAGACCACTCCCCCGCGTGCACAGCCCGAAGCGCCATCGGCCCGCCATGAACGACAATTAGATCAGAGTGTCGCGATGACCAATTGAGCCCGAACCCGCGGTCATCATCTATGGCACCACCCGCCGCCCGACTCGACCTGCCGATGACCAGGGTCGACAAGGGACTCGCAGGCGAAGGTACGTTGTTCGCGGCGCACGTTGACGAGTGTCAGGCCGTCACGACCGCCGTCGTGTGTTCCGTGGCGTGACGCACGAACCTCGCCACATTGGGAGAGATCGCGGACGTCGCCCAGGTGATCCGCAACTGGCTGGGCGACAGCCCGACGACCGGTATGACGGTGATCCCAGCCGGCAGGTGCTCAGGCACGTGTGCAACGGGAAGGAATCCGACGCCCTGACCCAACCTGATGCTGCCGATGAACTGAGCAGTGTCATGCACCACCGGGCCAGGCTGCCAGTCGTAGTCGGTGAGGTCCGTGCCAAGCCAGTACTTCATTTCAGCCGGCGTGAGATGTGACCAGACCGGAAATGATTCGCCCGCAAGTTCACTGCGATGGATCGCCTCACGCCCGGCAAGCGGATGAGTGTCTGGGAGCACGGCGACGCGAGGGTCGGTCCGGATCAGATCGCTGTCCAGGTCGCGAGAGTCGAAGGGAGCGCGCAGCAGCGTGACGTCCGCCTCACCAGCACGCACCTGATCAGCCTGGACCCGCCAGTCAACCATGCCTCCTCGCGCGGGGAGCTCACACGGAAGCCGCTCATTGTAGGAGGTCACGAGCTGTTGCAGGACGTCGATGTCGCACCCGCGTGCGGTCACTCGAAGCTGCGGTCCCTCCCGTCCGTACCTTGCTACCCGGGTCAGTGCGGCATCGGCTGATTCGACCAGGCTGCGAGCCTCCTGGCTGAGCATCCGGCCGGCCTCGGTCAGTTCGGCCCCATGCGGGGCCCGGACGAACAATGCCGTCCCGACCGCGCCCTCCAGGGACCGGATCGCCCGCGACAGCGCGGGCTGCGTCATGCCCAGATGTTCGGCCGCCTTCGTGAACGTACCTTCGTCGGCCACCGCGAGTAGGTAGCGCAGATGCTTGAGATCGATGTCGAACCGCACCCAACCAGCTTGCCACTCCTGCGGCTATGCCGGTGAGGCATACCTCGATGCCTTGCCGGCTTTGGATCTCTCAGTCTCGCTCGGATTGCATGAGGAGAGTTGGAACGGCCGACTCCATAAGGAACGAAGGAAACACATGGCACCGAAGGCAGTCATCACCGGTGGAACACGCGGAATCGGCGTGGAAGTGGCGATCGAACTGGCTCAGCGCGGATACGCGATCACCGTCGTGGGGCGGGACGAGGAGCACGGCGAGCAGGCCGTGCGGCGGATCGGGGACGCCCGCTTCATCCAGGCAGACCTTTCCGTACTGGCCGAAGTTCGCGCACTCGGAGCGCAGTTGGCCGAGGAGGGCCCGCTGCAGGTGTTGGTGAACAATGTCGGCGGCATGTGGTCGACGCGGCGGGAGACCGCCGACGGAATCGAGGCGAGCTTCGCACTGAACCACCTCTCCCCGACCGTGTTGACCGAGGCCTTGCTCGACGCCTTGCGGACGGGCAGACCAAGCCGGGTCGTCGACGTCACGTCGTCATCCATCAGCGTGGCCTTGATGTCGGGAACGCCCGTTTACAAAGAGATCGAGCACGACGAGTATTACGGAATGGCCGCGTCCGGCCGGGCCAAGCTCGCGCACCTGGCATACAACCAGGACCTGGCGGAGCGGCTGCGCGACAGCGGCGTGTCGGTGTTCGCGGCCGACCCAGGACCATCCGCGACTCCGAACGCCGCGGAGATGACTCCCCAGATCCTGCCGCCTGCGTTGCGTCCGCACTGGGAGCAGATCCGCCAGGGAGTGCAGCGTCCCGCAGCCGACGGCGCGCGTCCGGTCGTGTTCGCGGCCACCGACCCTTCGCTCTCCGACCAGACGGGACTCGTCATCGGAGACGACTGCACCACCACGAACGCATTGACAACGGCGCTCACCCCAGAACTCAGCACCGCCGTTGGCGCACTCACCGAGCGCGTCCTGAAGAGGAACTGACAGACCAGCGCACGCCGCCTGGCCTGTTCACGCATTCCTTGATCGCCTTACCGTGTGCTCGGTGTACCGCTTCGTGTACTTGCCCCCCACCTGGCACTGCTTCCTCTCGAACCTCAGATCCCAGTCTCCAGGTGTCCACGATCAAGGGGAAGGTTCACCGCCGCCCTCACCCTGGAGCGACGACACTCAAAGAGCTGTCAGTGGCCCGTGGCAGGATCCCAGGTATGACCTTCATCCACGAACGGCTCGTTCACGAGATGGCCGACGAGCACGGCGTTCCCGGCGCTGTCGCACAGGAGTTGATGGAGCGCTGCCGCCCATGCGTCTATCTGGTCCTGCACGAGGAATTGCCCCCCGCCCAGCGCGAGAGCGCTCGGCCGGCCGCCCGCACGGGTGGGCTCCCCTCGTTGCCGCACTCGGTGGGCTGGCCCGAGGGGAAGAAGCCTCTCGTGCTGACCATCGACTGCGCGGCCCTGCCTCACGATGCTTTGGACATCGAACTGCCCGCCGATGGGCACTTGTTGTTCTTCACCTCGATCGAGTACGAGCCGGAGTCGTCCGTGGTACTCCATGTCCCCGCCGGAGTACAGACCACGGAACGCGCCGCGACGTATGAACTCGACGGTGAGGAAAGGCAGGTGAAGGTCTATGAACCACGCACGCTGTATCCCGTGACCGGACTGACCCTCCACGAGGACTGGCGAGACGCCCCAAAGACTCGCTCATTTGCGGACAGCGACGAACAAGAAGAAGTACTGGACCGGTTCGAGAACGCCGTCCTGGACAGAGCCTCCAGCGGAGCCCGGCACCAAATCTGCGTTCAGATCGGCGGGTTCTCCGACCCCTGGGACATGGCACCGGACGACGGTGACCTCGTGCTCCTCGCCCAAATAGCCGGACAGGCGATCGACGACGATGTCCCCACCATGAACCTGATCGTGGGCACGCCGAAGGACATCGCCACCCAACAGTATTCCAAGCTCCAGTACGAACAGCAGACCTGACTCGGGCATCCACACCGCTGGGTCCCGGCCCAGTCGTGCACACCGTCAGAGGTAGCGCATGCACCTGGAGAGTTCCCGGCTCATCCGGCTCCAGCCTGTCGGTCCCCTCCGGCCATCTGCATCTCACGACCACCGCCGCGAGAACAGCCGGCTCCGTGCGGTGGGGCGTGAACGACCGAGCTGCCGGCCTTGCTCGGGTGCGGCACCCGGTCGCTGAGCCGCACGGGACGGTGTGGCACCCGGATCGGGACTGGCAGTTCCCTCAATGGTGAGGCCGCCGAACAGCGGGTGGAGAGCGCGGTCGCGGGCGGTCCGTTCCGCCGTCCCGACCTCCCGGAGGTTGCCAGCCGGCAGCACCCAGCCGCCCACTCCTTGAGCATGGCGATCCACGCCAACCACCAGTCAGCGATCAACGCCCAACTCCGCGACGGCCGACGAGTGAAATGGGAGGGGCCGATGCCCCACGAGTCGCGGTGCCGATCCATGCCCTAGGGTCCTGTTGGCTGCACGGAAAGAAGCACTCTCCAGGTGAGCAAGCCTATCGGGTTATACCCGCGTGTCCGCGTCGAGGGCGGTGGCAGCGGGGCGGTCTCGCAGGCTGAGGCAGTGCTGCTGGTCGAGACACTCCGCAAGTCCGGCCTGGACACCGCGATATCGGCGGCAGTGGCGCCGTGGCGTAAGCCGCGGGCAGTGCACGACCCGGGCAAGGTCCTGCTGGATGTCGCGCTAGCGACGGCTCTGGGCGGGGGGACTGGGGACTGCCTCGCCGATGTCGCCATGCTGCGGGCCGAACCCGACGTGTTCGGCCCGGTGTCGTCGGACCCCACGGTCTCCCGGCTCATCGACGCCCTCGCCGCAGCTGGACCCAAGGCACTCACCGCGATCCGGTCGGCGCGGGCTGAAGTACGGTCGCGCGTCTGGGAACTGGCGGGAGCGAACGGTCCGGCCGCCGACGGTCACGTGATCGTGGACATCGACGGCGTGCTCGTCCTTGCGCACTCCGAGAAGCAGGACGCCACCGCGACCTGGAAGAAGACCTTCGGCCATCACCCGCTCGTCGCGTTCGTCGACCACGGCCGGGCCGGTGCTCGACGAACTGTGCCACTGGGCGGCCGGGCGCACACCTGTGCGCAGCACATCGTCGACGCTGGTCAGGGCCGGGTCGAAGTCGGCGGCGTCGATGGCGTACCCGTCGCCCGGCCCTCCTTCGGCGACTATGCCGAATCCTGTCTGACCGTTGCGGACCCAGTTCACGAGCTTCACTGTGTGTCTCCTGCCGGCTGGCGTCCGAGGTAGTAGCCCAGGCGCATCTCGTAGTCGCCTGCCTGATTGCGTCCTGCGGCGAGCGCGGCCGGAAGCCTGCGCTGGGAGCCCGGCCAGTTGAATGAGTGCATGTAGAGGTCGTAGGAGGACTGCAGGTCCTCTGCGGACGGCAGGGTGTACCGGTTGACCTGTTGCTTGACCGCGGCGATCGGTTCCTTGTCGAAGGAGGCGATCCGGCGGGCGAGGGTGTCGACCAGCGCGTCGAGTTCGCCGTCTGGGACCGTGCGGTTGACCCAGCCGTACCGCTCGGCCAGCTCAGCCGGGTAGTCGTCGCTGGACAGGGCCACCTCCAGCGCGCGGGCACGACCGAGCAGCAGGGGCAGGTGCTCCAGTCCGCCGCCGCCGGGCAGGTTGCCGTTGGCGGTCTCGGGCTGGCCGAACAGCGCCCGCTCACTGGCGAAACGCATGTCCATCGCCTGGATCAGCTCGCTGCCCACACCCCTGACCCGGCCCCGGACCTTGGCGATCGACACGATCGGCAGACGTGACAGGCGCGTGCTGGCGTCGATCAGGAGTGGGTGGCCGGTGGCGCCCAGTTCCTTGGGGGTCTCGGCGACCCGGGAGGTGTCGAAGTGGTTCAGGAAGTACTCGGAGTTCGCCGACTCGAACACGGCCACGCGCAGCTCCGAAGCAGCCTCCATCTGGTCGACCAGTTTCGGAAGCTCGGTGAGCATCTCCGGGGACACCAGGTTGATCGGCGGGCTGTCGAACGTGATCGTCCACAGCCGCCCGGTCTCGGCGGTCACGGAGAAATGGGTCCATTTCTTCATGGATTGGTCTCCTTGGCTTGCGCTTGCGTCCCCCGAGAAGCAGGTCACATGACGGAGGCGAGGCGTACCTGCCGTATTGTCGCATTTGCCACTCGGTGGCGCCGGTGTCCCGCGCGTCTAACCTCGCGCTTTCACGCGGTGGGGTGTCCGAGGCATGACCAAGAGCGCGAGAAGTGCTCCTGGCCTGCAACGATAGGGCTTGTCGAGAGTCCTGTTGGCTGCAAGGAAAGAGGCACTTCTCAGGTGAGTAAGCCTATCGGGTTCTACCCGCGTATCCGTGTCGAGGGCGGCGGACGCGGAGTGGTTGGCCAGGCTGGGGCGGTGCTGTTGGTCGAGACGGTCCGCACGTCCGGTCTGGACGGCGCGATATCGGCAGCGTTGGCGCCGTGGCGCAAGCCGCGGGCGGTGCACGATCCGGGCAAGATCCTGCTGGATCTCGCGCTGGCGGTGACGCTGGGCGGGGACTGCCTGGCCGACGTCGGCATGCTGAGGGCCGAGCCGGGCGTGTTCGGCCCGGTTGCCTCCGACCCGACGGTCTCCCGCCTCATCGACACCCTTGCCGCAGGCGGACCGAAGGCCCTTGCCGCGATCAGGGGTGCACGATCCGAGGTGCCGACGCGGGTGTGGGAGTTGGCCGGGCCGAGCAGCCCGGCGGCCAACGGCCAGGTCGTCGTGGACATCGACGGCGTGCTGGTCCTCGCGCACTCCGAGAAGCAGGACGCCACCGCCACATGGAAGAAGACCTTCGGCCACCATCCGCTGGTCGCGTTCGTCGACCACGGCCAGGCCGGATCAGGGGAGCCCGCGGCCGCCCTGCTGCGGCCGGGCAACGCCGGCTCCAACACCGCGAGTGATCACATCGCAACCACCCAACTCGCCTTGGCCCAGCTGCCCAAGCGCCTGCGGCGGGGCCGACAGACACTGATCCGCACCGACTCAGCCGGCGGCACCCACGCCTTCCTCGACTGGCTTTCCCGGCCCGGCCGGCGGCTGTCGTACTCCGTCGGAATGACCATCACCGACGCCATCCACCAGGCCGTGCTGAAGATCCCGAGACAAGCATGGACACCGGCCTACGACGCCGGCGGCACCGAGCGGCCCGGCGCCTGGATCGCAGAAATCACCGACATGCCCGACCTCTCCACCTGGCCCAAGGGCATGCGGCTGATCGTCCGCAAAGAACGACCCCACCCCGGAGCCCAGTTGCGCTTCACCGACCTCGACGGGCTGCGGCTCACCTGCTTCGCCACCAACACCACCGACGGGCAGCTCGCCGACCTCGAACTCCGCCACCGCAGACGGGCCCACTGCGAGGACCGCATCAGAAACGCCCGCGACACCGGCCTGCGCAACCTGCCCCTGCACGACACCGCACAAAACCAGATCTGGCTGGAGATCGTCTCCCTCGCGCTCGACCTCCTCGCCTGGATGCCGATGCTCGCCCTGACCGCAGAAACCCGCCGCTGGGAACCCAAGAAACTCCGCCTCCGACTGTTCTCCGCCGCCGCCCATCTCATTCACACAGGACGCCGCCACCGGCTCCAACTGCCAGACCGATGGCCCTGGACCCACGTCATCACCCACGCAATCCACCGGCTGCAGAGCCTGCCGAACCCCGGCTGACCAGCCACTTCAACCACTCCGACAACCCGCACCACCACACCGGTGAAGTGGAACCCGGCGCCCACCCGACGCGACAACCGGGCCCTCAACCTGCCCCAGCCCCAAAGCACCCCACCACACAAACACAGAGTGCCCGTCAACGAACCGACGAAGACTCATGAACGATCGAGGCTAATACAAGTACCACTGCGTAGCTAGAGATCCGTATTTGGGGGATGCGGCGCAACTGCTGTAGTAATAGCCGACCTGATACCAGCTACCACTCCACGTGTTGGTCGCGTAGTCAAGGTAGCTGCAGTAATACTTGCCCGTCGAGGTGACGACTTTTACGGCCTTCCCTATATGAACCCCGCTGGGGTCCTGCCAGACGTCATAGGCGTCATAAACCCGCGAGGCACGGCCGTTGCCCGGCATCTCGTACCATGCGTCGGCACCTTCCCATGTGTGCCAAATGGTGCCGGACGCCGCGACTCCAAAGCACTCGGATGCGTTTCGCTCCCAGTCCACCAGGAGAATAGGCTCGCTGTTCAGGTCTCCCTTAATCCCCCAGCAAGTGCGTTCCACGGCCGAAGCGGGGGATACGAGAGTGCCCAGCAGTGCCGCCAGTATGACGGCGAGGACGAACGGCAGGCGAAGTAGCTTCACATGTTTCTCCCGTATTCGGAAACCACGGATACTGCCCCTTGTCATCTCATGATCGTCGATCTGAGTGCACGTCAGACAGTAACGGCAGACACCCCAACAGGAACCGAACAGGAAGTGAACGGTCTTACCGCGAGACGATCGCCGCCTGACGGCCCCACAGGTCACCATTGGCAACGGCGCGCTGTCGGCTCTTGCCATTGGCGAACCGGGCAACTCTCCGGCTGCCAGGCTGTTTTGCACTAGGGCAGGTTGCTCTGGGTCGACAACCCAGCTACCAGGAGCTTCACCCCTTCCCGCACTCGGCCCCCACACCAACTCACGCCACCGTCAGCCAGGTTGGCAAAGGCTCACTGCTCCGGCACAGCTGGCGGACGGCCATAGCCCCAGCTCAGCTACCAATGTCACGTGCGTCGAGCACGCCATCGCGACCGGTCGCTCAGGCGCGGAGTGTCAGGACGCGGCGATCCGTCGTGATGCCCGGGCGGGATGTCGTACTCGGTCATGATGAGTGAGTACGGAGTCGGATTCCGCACGGTGAAGGCCGCGTTGGAGTCGGCCTGGCCGGTCCGGGACCGGTCCCGGATCGGATGCATCAGGATGGGGTTATGCGCCAGACGGATAGACCGACCGGCTCACCTAGGATGCCGGCTGACACGAAGGGCGCCCGTCGCCTGATCTTCGCTACCGCCGGGCTGCTGGCCCTGGGCGGGGCGGGGTTCATCCAACAGGGCCTGGTCGGCAGCAACCAGGGATACACCATCCCGTTTAGCGACACGTCGTTCTGGGTGAGAACAGGCGTATTCGCGACCATTGGCTTCCTCCTGGTGAGCTTCAGTGCCGCCGGCATCATTCTGGCCTTCCGATTCGTCTCCGGAGGGCCCGGTCTACGCGTAGGTGGAATCGCCTGGGGCATCCTCGGAATCGTCGCCGCCCTCACCATGTGGTTGTACGCTGGCGTGCTCTTCATCATCCCTCCGCTCATCACTGCATGCCTGGTGGTAGAACGCCTCGCCCAGGAGGAGTCCGGCGACTGGTTTCGACGTTCCCGGAATTGAACCTCGCGCGGCCCACGTGCAGGCACGGGCCCTGTGGATCAGCGCAAGGTGGTGGAGGCCAATCGGATCGTCTGTGGCTGCTGTATCCAATGTGGGCCTCGCTGCGGGAGACGAGCCGCTCGTAGTCGCGCACGTTTCTGCCTGTTCTCACGATCCACGAGATCGCCCGCTCGACACGCAACCGCTTGGCGAGGACGGCGAAAGCCGTCCTGGTCCTCGCGGCGCTGGGACCGTCTTGGGGGTGATGCCGAGGAAGGGGTGGGACCAGTCGACGAAGTTCCTAGGCGGAGTCCGCCCAGGCGACGGCGAGTTCGGGATGGGTACCGAGGCGGCGCGACGCTTCGGCATCGCTGCTCGGCAACATCTACCCAGCCTTGGTTCCTTCTGCGAGAGCGGGCAATTCCTGCCGACGGTTGTGAGTAACACGTAGCGATCAGACAGCTCGACATGCGGGCCGGATTGCTCCCGCCGAGCAGCAGGCTGCCTCTCGGGGAAACCGGCGCAGTCGACGCAGGAGAACGGGGTTGCGATGATCATCATATGGCAAGGGTGGGGTTTTCTCGCGCTCTACATTTACGGCGTGGGGGGCGGAGCCGGCTATCTGATCGCGGGATCGACTGGCGCCTGGATAGGTATGACGTTGGCAGCCATCGCGACAGCCGTGGTGGGCAGGCTCTTGAACGACGAATGGAAATGGGACTGGGATGCGGAGCACAGCCTCTACGGCATCCCGATGCAGTATTGGGGGATCATCGGTATTGCCTGTGAGGGTTGGATCTTCGGCCTTCACCTGTTCGCTTCTTGAGCGGGGCACCGGGCCGCGCCCCTATCCCGCGGAGCACTTCGGCGCTTCCGCCCCAAGTCCTCAAGCCTTGCCGGAGCCAGAACTTACAAACATCAACCTCCGCCGAGCAGCACCAGGACCCGGCCCGGAAACTGCCACCTTCACTGACGATTCCGGAAGCCAGCCGCTCAACGTCCCGACCAGGCCCAGCTCAACAAGCACCACCCCTGCCATGATCGATGAGATGCATGCTCGACGCTGCTGCACCTCTCTGCAAGATCTAATGAGACGGGACACTCGAAGAACGCGTCCGCGCCCTGCGCACCGAGCTTCCAGGCTCGTCACCGCCTGCCGCCATCTGCGCGCCAGACAGTGAGTACGCGTTTCAGAATCTCAGCAGTCGTTGACCGTGTGTGGCCGTCGAGGAGAACGCGGATCAGGGGCGCTTGGAGGCTGTTTCCGAATTTCGCTCGAAGCGGTGGATGCGACTCGGGACCGGTCCCGGCCTGGGGTCGATATCTTCGCGAGACGTCTTCCGATGCAGGACCTGGCCTCCTGGCCCGGGCGCGAGCGGACCAACGGCAAGTCGCTGAGGCAGTATCTCCACCGATGGATATGAGTACATGACAGCTTCCGGGCCGACTTCCCTTTCGATGTCGATGACGATCGTCTTGGCACGTCGTAACCCCGCGTCGCTGGCATGCGACCTCGCATCAGCCGAGGCGGCCCTGTACCAACTCGTAGATGCACTGAGGGACTCCCGGACCTACCGCAGTGGCAAGCGGACTGACCAAGCTCGCCACCAAGCGAAGACGGTTGCGCGCCAATTGCGCCACATCAGCCGCCGCCTCTACACAGGGCCGTGCGGGGCCGCGCGAGGGCACAAACGGCTTGGCAGATACGTCAGCGTCCATGACCGCAATGCTCTCGATGATGGCGGTCTCAGGAACGTTGCCAGGGAACTCGCCCACGTGGCCCGGGTGTTACGGAAGATCGGTCCCTGGTCCGGCGCCTCCATGGTGGTGCGCGACAGCTCCGGCGAGAGCACCGCAGCCCGCATGGGTGACATCGGCCAGTCACTGTCAGCCGTACTCGCCACGCTTGTTCTCGACTTGACCGCCGCCGACCTCACTGGCCTCGAACCCGACCGGCTCCCCGGGGTCAATGCAATCTGGTCATCCGGCACTGTCTGGCCCGTCGGCATCGCTGACCGGATACGCACCTCCTCTCGGGAGGTCGCCCCCGGCGTTTTCCTCGTGCAACATCTGGATTGGGCGTAAACCGCAGGTCGCCAACTGAGTAGGTGAAACCGGCGGTCGACCCGCGTGTCCCGCTCGTGCCTGCCGCTCCCGGCGGACCGGTCAAGGATCATCATCACAGGTGAGGATCACGCCAAGGCCGCCTGTCACAGCAGGCGTTCCACCCACACGAAAGCGATGCCGATCAGTCCCGTGCCTGCGCCGTAGCAGGCGCCGCGCAGCAGGTGGGAGAGGGCGATCCGACGGCGGCGTGCGATCCACTTCCAGGTTGCAGACAACCGTTCCGGGCCTGTCCGGGGCGTGCGGGGGTTGGGGTCCATGGGTGACGTCCCTTTCTGGATGGCGTCGTGGCGGGGAGTCCGCTCCGGCCTGTGGCCTCGGAACTGGTGGCCGGTGAAGGGCTCCCCCGTTGAGGTGCTCACAGGGCGGATGCTTGCGGGTCAGCAGCTGACGGTGGCCTCCTGCGGCCGGGCGATCAGCCGGGCAGCAGGGATGAGGTCGTTCGGGTACGTGCAGCCGTCGGTTGCCGCTGCACGTACCCGAGTTCTCTCCATCCGATGGAAACACCGACTGGAATCAGGACGGAATTCCCAGCCTGACGGCCGGTTTCGCGACCCGGCGGTACCGTGCCCCGCCGCGCCGGGCGGCGGGGCCCAGCCGCGGCCGGTCCAGTGGACGTGGTCGGCCTCCGCCTCGGCCCTGTTCAGCGGCCTGCTGTGAACTCCTCCAGGCGGGCGACCAGTTGGCGGTCGGGGCGGGCGACTATGACACCGGAGCCGGGTGTGCGCGCGGCGAGCCGGTCGACCTCGCCCTCCAGGCGGCGCGTGGGGGCGAGGGCGCGGGAGCCGTTGTCGCGTACGTACCGGGCGAAGATCTCCAGGCCCTCGAGGAAGGCGGCGTCGGGCGGGGTCGTGTCGGCCATGGAGTGGGTGAGCTGGTGCAGCCAGTGCCAGGCCCGCCGTGATTCGCCCAGGGACAGGTGGTGCAGGTGCAGGCAGTAGGCGGCGGCGCGGCTGCCCGCGCCGGCGGCGAGCTGCCACCAGAACTGCGCGGATTCCGGATGCGTGGTCAGGTAGAGCAGGCAGCCGAAGACGAGCGCGCCGTCGACGTCGAGTTCCTCCTCCGACAGCGGCCCCTGGTCCGGCCCTTCGGCGATCTTTGCGACGTGCGAGGGGGCGTCGGGCTCGTTGAGGACCCACCGGCACACCACCCCGAGGCGCTGGCCGGCCTGGGCGGCGCGGGTGACCTCGGTGGTGGGGGTGCGGCGGGAGGCGTCGGCGGCCAGGCGGCGCAGGCCGGAGGCGACGTCGAACGTCCGCGGTGCGGAGACCGGGAGCCGGGCCTCGGTCAGGAGGGTGTCGATGGTGGCGGTCATGCTCCTTCTCCCGTGGGCTTGGACTTCCTTCGCTGGGCGGGCAGGCCCAGCTTGATGCGCAGGCGCTCCTTGGCGCGGCGCAGGTGGTGGCCGACGGTGCGTTCGTCGATGCCGACGTACCAGGCGACTTTGGCGGTGGGGTAGCCCAGGACGTAGCGGAGCACGATCACTTCGAACTGACGGTCCGGCAGTTCGGCGATCGCCTCGTACAGGCCACTGGCGGACTCCATCTTCTGCAGCTTGTCCCGGGCGGTGGTCAGCGCCTTGTCCAGGGCCTGGGCGATGGGGCCGTTGATGACGAACGCAGGCGCCCGCCCCTCCAGCTCGAGGCGGTCGTGCACGGCCCGCCGTACGATCGCCCACGCGCCCTGCTCGAGGTTGCCGGCGCTCAGCAGCTGCGACCATCCGGCGTGGATCTCCAGGAAGACCTCGTGTATGACCTCTTCCGCGGCCGCCCGGGTACCGAAGTGGACCTCCGCGTACGCGTGGAAGGGTTCCTGGTGGCCGAGGTAGAAGGCCTCGAAGTCCAGCGGCAGCTCCAGCGGCACGAACATGGACTGCGACAGCCCCACGCCGTTCTCCGCCGGCGAGGCGCCCTCCCGGGCGTCGTCGTAACTCACGCGAGGCTCCTGTCGGCAGGGGACATGAGCAAAGATCCTCTCCATCGAGGTCATCAGGGACCCGGCGCCAACTACCGGACGCCGACAGGCCGTTGGGCCTGCCCCCTACCTAAGCGATTTGCGGGGCGGAACACTCACGTCCCCTTGAGAAAGGCACGCAGCGTCCCCGGAACGGAGCGCTGTGCAACCTTCAACAAGCACCGCTAGCCACCCTCTGTAGCCTTCTGGCCAGGCGTAACCCGTCCGAGGCAGGCAGCGAACACTCTTCCGCATCCGAATCGTGTTCTGCATCACACGCCGTCAGCTACCCGCGCATGCCACGCGCATATCGGAGCACACGCCACTTCCCGCGTCCTCTCACGCGTACCGCAGCCGAGGACCGTTGCCGAGACGGCCGGTCGGCTCCGTCCACGAGAACGGCTCTGGCTCGCTTTCCGGAAAGCCCCTGGTCGGCGGAGCGTGCGAGAGCAGACGTGTCCGGATGTGGGGGCGCCCAGGATGCTGCCTGTGTCCGATGATCGGCGGATGCGTCCGCTGAAGCACGGCTACACCAACCGCACCGTCGGCGACGGTGCCATCGTGGAGAAGACCTATGAGGGTCCTGATGTCGAACTCAGGCTCCGTCGCGAACACACGCTGCTGACCCGGCTTCAGGGCCGGTTGCCCGTGCCGCCGGTGCGCGCAGCGACCGCGACCACCCTCACGCTCGGCTTCGTGGCTGGCGTGCCCGGCCAGGAACTCCTGGACGCCGGGCACCCTGTAGAGGTCCTGGCGAGCTGCGGGAAGCTGCTGCGCCGTATCCACGCAACCGCACCGAGCCTGCTGACCGTGGGCGCGCCCAGGGCGGGCAAGGTGCTCGTGCACGGCGACTTCGGCCCCAACAACGTACTGCTGGATCCCGGCACTTTCGAGATCACCGCAGTGGTCGACTGGGAATTCGCGCACCTCGGGGATCCGGTGGAGGACCTGACCTGGTGTGAGTGGATCGTACGGATGCACCACCCCGAATACCGCTTTGCACTCGGCCACTTCTTCCGGGCCTACGACGGGCAGGTGCCGCCCTGGCCGGTCCGCAGGGCCGCCATGCTGGCCAGATGCGAGACGCTGCGGCAGTTCTGCGACCGGTGGGAGCCGAACGGTCCGGGTGTGAAGCAGTGGCAGATGCGTGCCACCGCGACAGCGGGCTGGCAGGAGTAGCCCGGGACCCGGGCCACCGGCCGAGACGGTCCGGGGCCGTGGCGTGCAGCCACATCGCGGTGCTGCCGTGTCTTGTGGACATCGAACACCGGGTGGTCTGGGTGCCTCCCGACGTCCTCGGTCCGCGGTCGATCAGGTCGGGCGCACTCTGGCTACTCGTGTGTGTCGACGATGCCGGTGAGGGCGCGGAGACCCGCGACAATCTCGGAGGCGTCGGGAGCCTGGCCGGGATCGGTGAGCCACTGCGTCATCAGGCCGGTGAACAGGGCCATCTGCGCGGCAAGGAACTTGCAGCACGCCGAACCGAGGCCGACCAGGCCGACGCCGCCCTGGCGCTGCTCCGCGCCGGCCGCCCCGGCGCCGACCGCGACGTCAAGCTGGCGCACGCCTGGGCCGTGCAGAACGCCATCGCCATCTCGACCACGCCGGCGACGAAGAACTCCTCCACACCCTCCGCAAGCTGTGGCCGGCCACGCTGATCCTCGACGGGGACGGCACGGAACTCCCCACCCGCGCCAAAGACATCGAGGACGGCCTGGCCGACGTCATCATCGTCGGTCCGATGGCACTCGCCAACCCCGACCTCGTCGAGCGCGTCCGCGCCGGCACACCCCTCAACACCCCCGACCTCGACACCTTCTACGGCGGCGGCGCAGCCGACTACACCGACTACGCCACCCACGCTGCCTGAGCAGAGCACCCGGCGCCCGGCGCCCGAGGGAAACATCTCCCCCGGGCGCCCAGGCGCGGCTGCGACACACACCAGCCTCACCATCGACGAGTCACCAGGGGCAACGAGCCACGCCCCTGTTGTCCCGGTTGCCCCCACGGACGGAGATGCCTGCCTGCGGAGTCACACCGGAGGTGGGGGCACCGGGAAGAGCATGCAGCTACTGGTGGCGTGGGCGAGGAGTCGGTCCGTCGCGTCGACCAACTGGGCCTGGGCCAGGGCGGTTTGGCGACCCTTGCTGACGACCGTGCCGATGGCGCGCACCGTACCCGTGTCCACCGTGATCCGTCGCAGGAACTTCACCGTCAGGTCAAGTGAGGTGTACGCCATGCCCTGCGGGAGGGTGGACTGGACGGCGCAGCCCGCCGCCGAGTCGAGCAGGGTGGCGAAGATTCCGCCGTGCACGCTGCCGATGGGGTTGTAGTGCTCCTCCCCCGGCGTCAGCGAGAAGACCGCCCTGCCAGGCTCCACCTCGTCCAGAGCGAAGTCGAGGGTGTAGTTGATGGGCGGCGCCGGCAGCCGCCCCGCCTGCAGTTCGCGCAGAAAGTCGATGCCGGCCATGCGCCCGGCGGCCTCCGCCGAGATCGCGGGATCGTCCCAGTTGTACGTACGCGTTCGCCCCACGGCCGGCGCCCTTCCCTCTGACTTTCGGCTGACTTTTCCAAGTGAAGCTAGGCTTTCGCCCACCTGACTGTCAATGGCGAAGCCAGGCTCGTACGATGGCGGGATGGAGTGGCTTGAGGCGAGCACGGAGAACTGCCCCGTCCAGCGCACGCTCGACGTGATCGGGGAGAAATGGACGCTGCTGATCCTGCGAGACGCCGTCAACGGCGTCCGCCGCTTCGATGACTTCCACCGCCACATCGGCCTGTCGGAAGCCGTCCTCAGCGACCGCCTCCGCAAGCTGACCTCGGCCGGCATCCTCAAGACCGTCCCCTACCAGGAGCCCGGCAGCCGCTCCCGCAACGAATACCGCCTGACCCGCAAGGGCTGGGACCTGTGGCCCGTCCTGATGGCACTGACCCAGTGGGGCGAGGCGTACGCCCTCGGCCCCGAGGGTCCCTCGCTGGACGTTCGCCACACCGACTGCGACGCCCCGGTCCGCGTCGTCGTCCAGTGCTCCGCGGAGCACTCCACCCTCACTCCTCGTGAAGTCACGGCCCGGCTGGGAACAGGCGCCCGCCTTCGTTCGTGAGCGGCGCACGATCGACTTCGACACGCCGCCGAACGGAGTAAGCACGTCCCGGCAGGTCGAGCCCACCACGAACCGGGAGTGCTCTCGATGCCTTCCGCCTGCACTGCGTAGCCCTGATCACAACAGTCTGGGCATCGACGTGCGCGCCACATCCGCCGTGTCTCGCCAGTACGGCCGGGAGTCCATGCGCCTGGACGTGATCCCGTACTTCGGTCGGCTCCGAGAGCCTGGTTCCTTGTAAGTCTCGATGGCCAGGATCCCTTCCTCCACCTGACCTCACAGAGGGACCCCCTTCTGAGTTTACTTTTCTATACTCAGACGATAGCGTCGTGGTCGGCACATCAACCCGGCCGCACGAGAACGGGCGCGCAGGGCGGCCTGCGTGAAGAATCACAACGATCACCACAGCATCCACGTGGAGAGGCGTCCGGCATGAAGGCATTCGTCGTCGAGAGGTACGGCAAGGACGGCGTGCGCGCCGCCGACGTACCTGAGCCGACCGTCGGAGACCGCGACGTCCTGGTCAGAGTGAGCGCCGCCAGCATCAACCCGCTGGACAAAATGGTCCGCAACGGGGAGTTCAAGCAGGTCCTGAAGTACAAGCTTCCGTTCGTGCTCGGCCACGACCTGGCCGGCGTCGTGACACGGGTCGGCGACGCCGTGCACGGCTTCGAAGTCGGTGACGAGGTCTACGCTCGGCCACGCGACCTGCGGATCGGAGGCTTCGCGGAGTACATCGCGATCGACATGGACGACGTCGCGCCCAAGCCGACTTCCCTCACCCACCAAGAGGCAGCCGCGGTACCGCTGGTGGCCCTGGCCGCCTGGCAGGTACTCGTCGACCGCGCCCACGTGAAGCCGGGCCAGAAGGTGCTGATTCACGCGGGTGCCGGTGGCCTCGGCTCGACGGCCATCCAGCTCGCCAAGCACCTCGGCGCCACGGTGGCGACGACCGCGCGCACCGAGTCCGAGAAGCTGGTCAGGAGCCTCGGCGCCGACATTGTCGTCGACTACACCAAGGAAGACTTCTCGAAGGTGCTGTCCGGATACGACCTGGTGCTGGACTCCCTGGGCGGCGCGAACCTCGAGAAGTCGCTGACCGTGCTGAAGCCCGGCGGCCTGGCCGTCAGCGTCGTCGGCCCGCCGGACTCCGGCTTCGCCAAGCAGCTCGGCGCCCCCGCCTTCCTGGGCCTGGTCATGAACGTGCTCAGCCGCAAGATCCGCAAACAGGCGAAGGCACTGGGCGTGCGCTACGAGTTCTTCTTCATGCAGGCCAACGGCTCCCAGCTGCGCAAACTCGGCGCCCTCTACGACAGCGGGAAGCTCCGCCCAGTCATCGACAGCACCTTCCCGTTCGACCAGACGCTCGATGCGATGGCACACGTCGAGCAGGGCCGCACCAAGGCCGGCAAGGTCGTGGTCTCGATGGCACCCGACAACGACTGAGACGGCGCCGACCACCGACCCTGACCCGGCTGGCTGGCCGGCTGGCTGGCTGGCCGGCTGGCCGGCTGCTGATGGCCGCTGACCTCACGGCGGCCGCGGCGTTCGGCTTCGGCGTGACAGGCTGATACGAGCGCAAGGAGTTCTCACTTCAACGTCACCTCCGAATTCCACCCGCTACCCGAAAGGCAGCACTCGTTCGTCCTGGGCGCGGGTCGCGTACCCGAGGTGGTCCGGGCGATCCAGCAGATGGATCAGTGGCTCCGTCAGCATCTCGGCGCGTGAGCGGCAGCCGCACCTGACGGCTTGGTCTGGCGGCCGGTATGCGGTACTTGTGTCCGACACTGTTTCCGCACGCAGCCCCACCACCGTCCCTCGATGCCACAAAGGAGTGCGCGACGCGATGGGAACGTACGAGGATGTCTTCCGCGCCAGTACCGAGGACCCGGAGAGCTTCTGGCTGAAGGCGGCAGAGAACATCGACTGGGATGTAGCTCCGCAACGCGCCCTGGACTCCTCGAGCGCACCCTTCTACCGCTGGTTTCCCGACGGCCGGCTCAACGTCTGTTTCAACGCGCTCGACCGACACGTCGAAGCCGGCCGAGGCGAACAACCCGCGCTCATCTACGACTCCCCCGTCACCGGCGCCCAACGCACCTATACCTACACCCACTTGAGGGACGAGGTGGCAGCCTTCGCCGGAGCGCTCGCGCAACTCGGCGTGGGACACGGCGACCGCGTGGTCATCTACATGCCGATGGTCCCCGAGGCCGCCGTCGCCATGCTCGCCTGTGCACGCATCGGCGCCGTCCACTCGGTCGTCTTCGGCGGGTTCGCCCCGCGCGAACTCGCCCTCCGTATCGACGACGCGGCCCCCAAGGTGGTCGTCTCCGCCTCCTGCGGCATCGAGGGCAAGCGGGTCATCGCGTACAAACCCCTGCTGGACCAGGCGATCGAGCTCGCCGTCCACAAGCCGGAGAAGCGCGTGATCCTGCAACGCCCGCAGGAACCGGCTGAGTTGGGGCCCGACGATCTCGACTGGGCCGACCTGGTCGCCGCCGCGCCGCCGGTCGACTGCGTCCCCGTCGCCGCCACCGACCCCCTCTACATCCTCTACACGTCCGGAACGACCGGAAAGCCCAAGGGAGTCGTACGTGACTGCGGCGGCTACGCGGTCGCCCTGCACTGGTCGATGGGCGCCGTCTACGACGTAGGCCCGGGCGAAACGATGTTCACCGGCTCCGACGTCGGCTGGGTCGTGGGGCACTCGTACATCGTCTACGGGCCCCTGCTGGCCGGCGCGACGACGGTCCTGTACGAGGGCAAGCCGGTCGGCACCCCGGACGCGGGCCAGTTCTGGCGGGTTGCCGCCGATTACCGGGTCAAGACCATGTTCACAGCGCCGACCGCCTTCCGGGCGATCAGGAAGGAGGACCCGAAGGGGGCGCTCACCACCGGATACGACCTCTCCCACCTGCGCTATCTCTTCCTCGCCGGCGAGCGCCTCGACCCCGAGACGTACCACTGGGCGAGCGCCCTGCTGGGCATCCCGGTGATCGACCACTGGTGGCAGACCGAGACCGGCTGGCCCATCGTCGCCAACCCGGTCGGCATCGAGGCCGCTCCCCTCAAGCCCGGCTCCCCCACCCGCCCGCTGCCGGGCTGGGACGTCCGCGTCCTCGACCCCTCGGGCGAGCCGGCGCCCGCGGGCGTCGACGGTGCGATCGTCGTGAGGCTCCCCCTGCCGCCCGGCGCACTCCCCACCCTCTGGAACGACGACGACCGCTACATCGCCTCCTACCTCTCCGCCCACGCCGGCTACTACCTCACCGGCGACAGCGGCCACATCGACGACGACGGCTACGTCTTCGTCATGGGCCGCACCGACGACGTCATCAACGTCGCCGGTCACCGCCTGTCCACCGGCAGCATGGAAGAGACCCTGGCCGCCCACCCCGACGTCGCCGAATGCGCCGTCATCGGCGTCGCCGACGAACTCAAGGGGCAGATCCCGCGCGGCTTCGTCGTCCTGAAGGCGGGCAGCAACCGCGAACCGGGCGAGGTCGAGGCCGAACTCGTCCAGCTCGTACGCGAACGCATCGGCGCCGTCGCCTCCCTCAAGGACGTCACGGTCGTCGCCGCCCTGCCCAAGACCCGCTCGGGAAAGATCCTCCGCAAGACCATGCGCGGCATCGCCGACGGCCACGACGAACCCATCCCCTCCACGGTGGACGACCCCGGCGTCATCGAGGTCCTGCGCCCGGTCCTCCGCCACGCCGGTCACACCCCCTGAACGGCCGGTAGAAGCCCTGCCCGACGGTGGGCGAACGCATCCACCGGTCTCCGCGCGCCACGGCACATCCACGACACCGCCACTCAGCCATCGATCGAATGACTGCTGAACGCGGTGAACTGCATCGAGACGTACGTCCCCATCGCCACGGAGCGGACCGCTGCGCAACGCGCTTCCTGGACCGCTCGCCGGCCGGCAACCGCCACTGGTGTTCCATGTCCCGCTGCGGAAACCGCACCAGGGTCCGCCTCCACCAGACGCGTGCACGACAGAGCGGCCGGATCACGGCAAGCTGACGAAGAGTCCTCAGGTCATCCGGACGGCTTCATGCGAAAGGCGGGGCCGGGGACGCTCTCGATGTCCTTCGGTTGCACCGGGTGGCCTTGTTCGCAGCGGATCTGGACACCGACGTGCGCGCCGCACTCGCGGTGTCGCGCCACTACCGCCGGCCCCTCAGGGTCTGCGCGGTAGCGGTCGCCCCACTGCAGCAGCCCCATCACGGCGGGCACCAGATCCATGCCCTTAGGGGTGATCACATACTTGGGCCGACTCCGCGAACCGGGCTCCTTGTACGTCTCGGTCGCCAGGATCCCTTCCTCCACCAGCATCCGAAGCCGCGTCGCGAGGAGGTTGCGCGGACAGCCCAGGACGCGTTCGAAGTCACCGAACCGGGACGAGCCGTACCAGACCTCGCGCAGGATCAGGATCGTCCACTTCTCGCCCACGATCTCAAGAGTCCGCGCGATCGAGCAGTTGGACGTGTCCCGGTCGAGTCGGGGGTCCATGCCGGTGTCCTGGAGAACTTCGGTCCACGCATCCATGGGGGCGATTCTAACCGAGTTTGAGTTTACTTATAGAGACTCAGCTTGCGGCCGAGCTGCGGTTCGTCCTGCGCGATCACCTGAGCGATCAGTCGACGCCTATCGGCAGGTGTCCATCGCGAACGGGTCGAAGCTGGTCTTCATCGCCGGTCAGGTCGCCTCGGACGCCCACGGGGTCACGGTGGGCGAAGGCGATCTCGCCGCTCAGGTCGAGCAGTGCTGCCTCGACATCGCCACCGCCCTGGCCGCGGCCGGCGCCGCCTTCGAACGACGTGGCAAAGATGACCGGGGTCACCCTGGTCCCGCCGACCTCGCGGTCGGGCGTCGCGGCACGATGTACCCGAGCATCTGGTCGAGGTCGAGGCTGTCGGCCGCCCGTCATCGACTGATGCGGGCTACGGCGGGAGTGGGAGAGGGCGGCGGGCCGGTGTCAGTGCCGTCCCCTAGATTCGCCTCATGACTGAGCCGTCCTACCTCGCTGCCGTCCGGGAGTCGTACGACACCGTCGCCACCGCCTACACCGAACGCGTCCCGGACCCGCGTGCGTTGGATCCTTTGTCGCGGGCGATGCTGGGGGTCTTCGCCGAGTTGATGCAGGGCGGCGGGCAGGGACCGGTCGCGGATCTGGGGTGCGGGCCCGGGAAGGTGACGGCGTATCTGGCCGGGCTGGGCGTGCCGGCGTTCGGTGTCGATGTGTCGATGTGTCGATGTGTCGCCGAGAATGGTCGCGGTGGCCCGTGAGGCGTATCCGGAGCTCCGCTTTCTGGTGGGGTCGATGACCGCGCTCGAGTTCGAGGACGGTGGGATTGGTGGGATCCTCGCCTACTACTCCACCCATCACACGCCGCCGGAACTGCTGCCGACCGTGTTCGCCGAGTTCCACCGCACCCTCGCGCCCGGGGGCCGACTCTTCATGGCCGGATACGCGGGAGACGGTGAGCGGCTGCGGCCGGAGACGGCATACGGCGGTCATCCGGTGTCGTTCACGTCGTATCTGCAGCCCGCGGACCAGCTTGCCGAACTGCTCGAGCAGGCCGGGCTCGTCGTCACCGCGCGGCTCGTACAGGCAGCCGGCCACGGTGCGAAGAGGACGGTCGCCAGCTTCCTGGCCCAAGAACCCGATGCCGGGAGCTGATACGGCGATCTCGGGTGATTCACCAGCGCAGGATATTGGTGAGCGATGAGCGTGGTGGGCGCGTCGGTGGGAGGTCGCGGCCGCTACGGGGTACCGAGAAGGCCGAGTGCGGCGGTGAAGTCGGCGCGGCGAGGGGCTGTGTGGCTGTGCTCAGGCGCAGGACGATGCCGCTGATCCTCGGCGGGGGTTTATAGTCGACGGCACCGCTGCCCGCCGCCTCGTTGCGGGCCTGCTCGGTCAGGCGCCGTTCGGCCTCGGCCCAAGTGATGGGAAACTGAACGGCGTTGACCTCCCAGAAGGTGAAGGTGGAGGTGCGCATCGTCGGCCGCAGGGACGTCATGATGCCGCGGTGCGGTTCGGTCTGGGCGTACGCGTAGAGGGCATCGCGGTCTTCCCAGGCCGACAGCGTGTAGAACTCGCGTTTGAGCGGCCGGGCGATGAGCGAGGCGCCGCATGCGCCCGCAGGGCCGCAAGCGGTGCTGCTGTGTAGGTGGCATCGAGCACAGGTCGCGGAGACCCGTTGAAACAGCAAACGCACCGAAGGGAAGTTCACGGCTGCACGCCCCGACTGACCATTGCTGGTGGTCAGGGACCGACGCCACCTCCGCAGATGTCGACCGCTGCCGGCAGTCCTTCCTCCGACGCTTCGACGTCGAGCCCAGCTTTCGCATGGTCAGGTTGAGCAGCTGAGGCATCTGGATCACCAGGGGACGGCACCCTCGTCGTCGAAGAAGCCGCCGCGGGGTCCGTCATCCGGCAGTGTGGCGAGCCGGATGGCGATCGCGGCACCTTGCTCGGGTGTCCGCGGCGCGTTGAAGCCGGTGAAGTCGGTCGCGACGTAGCCGGGGCAGCAGGCGTTCACGATGACGTCCGTGTCGGAGAGTTGGCGGGCGTACTGGGCCGTGACGCTGTTGAGCATCGACTTCGACGGTGCGTACGCGGCCATGATCGGGCCGGTCTGCAGCGTCAGCGAGCCCATGTTGCTGGACATGTTGACGATGCGTGGCGAGTTCGCGCGACGGAGCAGCGGGAGCATCGCGTTCGTCACCCGAACGACCCCGAACACGTTGGTGTCGAGGACGGTGCGGACGACGTCGAGGTCGAGCGTCGTCGGATCCTGCGCGCCACCGTCGGTCCGGCCCGCAATGTCGGCGTTGTTGACGAGCACATCGAGCCGCCCCGCCGTCTGCTCGATCGCCGCTGCCGCCGCGGTGACGCTGTCATTTGAGGTGACGTCGAGGGCGACCCCGAACGCGTCGACACCCGCGGCACGCAGATGCTCGACGGCCTCCTTGCGCCTGGCATCGTCGCGAGCCCCCACCGCGACCCGCCGGTTACCAGCGCGGTCTTCGTGTCCTTCACTCGATCCATGCTCGGCGAGCCGCGCACTCGTCGTCCAATACCGGATCAGTCAGCTGTGATACTCACCAGGTATCAGTCGATAGGCTGCCCGCGTGGACGATCTCGAGACCCGCGAACTCCGGTACTTCATAGCCGTCGCCGAGGAATTGCACTTCGGACGTGCCGCCGGTCGGCTCGGAATCGCACAGCCGCCGCTCTCGCGCGCGATCCGCCAGTTGGAGCGGCGGCTCGGCGTCCAGCTCCTTGACCGGGACCGCCGTGGTGTGGCGCTCACCGATGCCGGCAGCGTGCTGCTCCGCGAGGCCGGAGCGGCCCTCGACGCGGTCGCGGCCGCCGCGCGTCGGACGCGGCGCGCAGGGGATCCGAAGCGGCAACTGGTGCTCGCGACAAAGGCTGGGGCGTCCCACGAACTGCTGCGCCGGCTCCTCGACACGCATGCGGGCGAACCCGGTGCGACACCGGTCGAAGTCCTCCTGTGCGAGGTCGGCGAGCAGGCACGGCTGCTCCGCGACGGGCAAGCCGACGTGGCACTCATGCATCACCCGTACGACGACCTCGCCGGGTTCGACACCGAGGACCTCTGCGTCGAAGGCCAGGTCGCGATCCTTCCCGGGGGGCATCCGCTCGCGTCACGCGATCAGCTCGCGCTGGCGGAAGTTCGCGACGTGCCTGACCTGCCGATCGCCCGGTGGCCCCGGCTCGACGGGTCCTATCCGGACGGGCCCGGACCGGAGGTGCGCACCCAGTCGCAGCTCGCTCAGCTCGTGGCCCTCGGCAAGACGTTGCTCGTCATCCCCGCCTCCAGCCGTGCCTGGCAATGGCCCGAACACGTCGCCGTGCCCGTCGTCGACGCACCGCGCGTCACCACGGTGATCGCGTGGCCGCCGAGCACCCGCTCCCAGGCGGTCGCATCACTCGTCCGCTCAGCGGCCAGCCTCCGCACCACCCCGTTGCCTGCGTGACACACGCCAAACCTCGAGCACAGCCCGGGCGTCTACTCGGGGGCGGCCGTTCTGTCGTCACCCGGGGTTTCGACGCCGGTGGGCATGGGATCCGGCTCCATCGTCGCGTCGTTGGCGGCGGACGGTGGCACGGGTTGGCTGCAGCCCGCGGGGGGACAGTGCCGGTGCCGCAGCGGCCCGCGAAGCCGTAGTAGCGGAGGCGTAGGCGTCGAGGCGGCAGACGTGGACGTACGTAACGGGGAGGTGGGGGCGCCGGCGCAGACCGTCGTGGCTAGGACGATGGCGTGCCGGCCCACCGGTGCAGGGCGGTTTCGAGGCCGGTGGCGGCTGCGATGCCGGTGGTGTCGCAGGCCCAGGCGACGACCCCGTCCGGGCGTACGAGCACCGCGGTCGGAGTCACGTGGTCGTCGGTCACGCAGCTGACGCGTCCTGCCCAGGCCGCGGCGAGGCGGGCGAACGTGCCGTCCGCGGTGCGGTCGAGGAGCACGAAGCCGCCGCTGTGGCTGTGGTCGGCCAGGCGGGAGCCGTCGCTCAGCCACAGGTCGGGGACGAACCGGCCGATGAGCGGATGGTCGCCGGGCAGGTCGATGCCTTGCGTGACGCCGGCGATCTTCTTGACCGCGTACGTCGTGCCCGCCCGGGTCCTCAGCAGATCGGCGAGGACCTGGCGCAGCGCGGCCGACTTGGCGTCCGGGCGCATCACCCCGGTCTGGGCCCGCGTCCAGTCCAGCACCCAGGCGCCTAGCGGACGGCGCTCGGCGTCGTAGGTGTCGAGGAGTTCTTCGGAGGCCCAACCGGCGGTCACGGCACCGAGTTTCCAGCCGAGGTTCATCGCGTCGCCGACCCCGAGGTTGAGCCCCTGACCGCCGAACGGCGGGTGAACGTGTGCGGCGTCGCCGGCCAGCAGCACCCGTCCCGACCGGTAGGTGTCCGCCTGGCGGGCGTTGTCGGTCCAGCGGGTCGGGGTGGCGCGCAGTGCGGTCAGTGTGACGTCGGTGCCCGAGACCCGGCGCAGGCTGCCCTGCACCTCCTCGAGCGTGACCGGCGCCATGGGGGTACCGCGCGAGCGCAGCCGGGCCTGGGGAGCGCCGTCGAACTCGACGGTGGCCACCCGGCCGGGCTGGGGCCCGTAGCGGTAGGCCCCCTTGGGCGACCACGTCCAGCCGTGTCCGAGCATCGAAGGGTCGGCGATGTCGGCGATCGCCTGGTACCCGGTGAGTTCGGGGTCGGTACCGGAGAAGCCGATGTCCGCGAGGCGGCGCACGGTGCTGTGCCCGCCGTCGCACCCGACCAGCCATGCGGTGCGCAGCGTACCGGCACTCGTGCCGACGAGTACGCCGTCGCCGGTGTCGTCCAGCGCGGTGACTTCCACCCCGCGACGCACCGGTACGCCGAGTCGCGCGACGTGCGCGGCGAGCAGCGCCTCCAGCTCGCGCTGCGGCACCATCCTCGCGCCCTCGGCCACGGTGTGCGCGGCGAGGTCGGGATCCGACCAGTCCACGAGGTCGGCGTCGAGGACCACCCCCGCGAAATGCCCGGTGAACCGTGGTTCGGGCGCGCAACCGCCACCGAGTGGTGGATCGTCGGCCGTGCGGGCGAACGACCCCACGCGTTCGAGCAGTTCGCGCTGCACCGCCTCGGCGGCCGGCAGCAGGCCTCGGCGGTCGAGGGCCTCGGCCGTCGGCAGGTTGATCGACTGCGCCTTCATGGCCTCGTCCGGCTCGGCCCGCCGCTCGAGTATCTGCACCGTCGCCCCGGCGAGCGCCAGTTCCGCGGCGAGCACGAGGCCCACCGGCCCGGCTCCGACCACGGTCACGTCCACATCCTGATCCATGTTCGCTGTCACGAACAGCGTTCTACAAACGAGCGGTGTTCGTGTCAAGTTATAGTGGCCTGGTGAACCCCAGAGAGCGACGCGCGGCACGCCACCAGCCGCCCACCACCGAGGCCGAGGCCGGCCCCAGGCCGCGGCGCCGCAAGGCCCCGATCACCGTGGAACAGGTCATCGACACCGCACTGGCCGTCATCGCCACCGAGGGCTACGAGGCACTGACGATGCGCCGCCTGGCCGGCGCCCTCGACACCGGTCCCGCCTCGCTCTACGCCCACGTCGTCAACAAGGCCGACCTCGACGAACTGCTCATCGGCCGGCTGTGCGCCCAACTCGCCCTGCCCGAGCCCGACCCTGCGGCCTGGCGGGAGCAGATCCGCAGCGTGTGCACCCAGCTGCGCGACCAGTACCTGGCCTACCCCGGCATCTCCCGCGCCGCGCTCGCCATGGCCCCCACCAGCCTCGACACGCTGCGCGTCAGCGAAGGCATGCTGGCGGTCCTGCTCGCCGGCGGCGTTTCCCCGCAGGCCGCCGCCTGGGCCACCGACGCCCTCCTGCTGTACGTGGCCGCCCACTGCCTCGAAGCATCCATCGCCCGCCAGCGAGCAGCACACGACGACACCATCTGGGTCCACGACCGGAACGAACTGCTGCGCCGGCTCACCGCCCTGCCCGCGGAAACCTTCCCCCACACCACCCGCCACGCCGCCGAACTCACCGCCGGCGAAAACCACGACCGCTTCGACTTCACCCTCACCCTGATCATCGACGGCCTCACACCCCGCTAGGGTCTGCTTTCAAAAGTGGATCAAGGTCGTGTCATGACCACCCCTCATAGCTCGGGGCGAACGGACGGATGCGCAGTCGGCGGTGCTGGAACCGCTGTTGCCGAAGGGCATCAAGCCCGGTCGGTGACCGGTGCACACGAAACGGCAGCTGTTCAACGGGATACGGCTCCGGACTCGTACGGGCATACCGTGGCGGGACATGCCCGAGCGGTACGGGTCGTGGGAGACGGTGTACCCCGAGCGGCTGCGGCAGCAGTTCGAGGGTGTGACCTGGCGGTTGAAGACCGGCGGGCAGTGGCGGGAGTTTCCGCAGGAGTTCGGCGCCGTGGTGTCCAGCGCGACCACCTGCCCGGGACGGTCGACCAGCACATGCCCGGACCATACCGAAGAGGGGACGTGCAGGTCGGGCCCGTAGATCTCGCGTACGTCCGGAGGGATCAGGCGGGTGCGGGTGGCCATCCCGACTCGGGACCGACTCGGGACCGGCCCCGCAGTTCGGCGTGGACCGCGAAGATCGCCTCCCAGATCTCCGGGGGGCTTCCAACGGGTGGGCGCGCCGGAGGCGGTGCTGCGAACGTGCGGTGGCTGGGCGGCTACCGGCTTCCGCGAGCAGGCCCGGAGCGATTCACTTATGGACCGCGGTGGGACACCAGATCGAATTGTCTCTTGCCGTCCGTGCAGGCTGCGCCGGCGCCTCATTCGGTGAACTCCTGATAAGAACGCAGCCGGTCGAAGCGGGCCGCCGCCAGGTCCTCCCGGCGGATCATCAGCCGGGCATTGGTGTATTTCGCGTCCTGCACGCTGAACTGAGCCAGAGGCAGCCACTCGCGATACACCTGCTGCTTACGCTCCTGCCTGGCCTTGCTGGAACTGTCCTCCCCCGGTGGTGCCAACTCCGCGGCGATCACGTCTTCGCACTCCCATTGCTCGCCCCACGCGTGGCCGCCGACCTGGACGCCCTCCCACCACGGACCAACCGGCAGAAAACGCAGCGTCAGGTCCTTCAGGACAGCGGCGTGCGGGTGGTCCGCCGGCAGTCCCGGCTTCTCTATGCCGTAATCGGGGTCGAATCCCGGAATGTCGATCCGCAGTGCTGCCCGCAGTTCGACACGCTCGTGTACCGGGACCGGCCATTTCTCCGCATGAGCGTATTCGGGAACGGCACGCTGCTCGGCCAGGCCCGGGTCGGGAACGTGAATCACTCGAACGAATCCGAGAGCTTCCTCCTCCCCGGTGCAGCGCTGGCTGAGCGGATCCTGGGAATACAGGTAGAACAGTTGCAGGAGACCGGTGGCCGGCAGCGTGAACGGCAGTGCCTCCCGTAACCCCTCCCAGGGCAAGGCCGCCAAGTCGATGGTGACAGCCAGCGGGAAGGGCTCGGCCTCGACATCGTGGTCCCTGCCGTCGGCGCGCGGCCACGCCACACCGTCGGGAAGCACCGGCAGTCCACCTACCCATCCGGCGACCGGTCCGGGTCCGCGCCCCAGACGTAGGCAAGGGCGTCCATCCGCCAGGTACGTGTCGACATCCGCAGACGAGACGCCCTGCTCGATCGCCTCCGCCCGGAAGGCTCCGTAGAGATCCATGGCGGAAACAGTAGGGGCAACTCCCGCCCCGGACGCGATCAGGCCCTCCAGCAGGGCCTCCAAGACGCCCGCGTCAGGCCACTGCCGGAAGCGGTTGTGGACGGTCGACCAGGCGCCGAACTCCTGCGGCATCTCCCGCCATTGCCCGCCGGTCTTGAACCGTCAGATCACACCCTCGAACTGCTGCCCGCAGCCGCTCGGGGTACGGGCCGTACTCGCCGATCGGCAGGTACGGCCTGATGAACTCCCCCTCGTCGTCCGTCAGTTGCACTCGCGTCACGCAAGAGGATCTACCGGTCGGGGCCCACCGTGAGGGCGAATCCCGCAGATTGATCACGACTCGATACGCTCCCCATCCCACCTCGCCGGACGGGGGCGACGCCACTACGGCGATCAGTCCTCGGGTCTGATCTTCGAGGACACGAAGAACAGCCCTCCCGTTGCCACGATGAAACCTCCGGCCAGTTCTTCATAGCCCTGGAAGTAGGTGACGGGGATGGCGATGACGCAGGCTGCTCCGACAAGCTCGAGGAAGCCCGCGATCAGCCGTCGGGGACGGCTCGGCGGCGGAGGGTGATGGGGGTTCGGCGGACCGTGCCAGTAGTGGAGGGGGCCCGACCTGGGCTTCCAGCCTTCTTCCCGGAGCTGCAGATACTCCGGGTGGTGGCGGGCGTAGCCCAGACGGCGGGGCGCCAGGCGCCGCCACGGCAGCCGGCCCTGCCGGATGGCGATCCATCCGAGCCCCGGCAGGCAGGCGACGGCCGCCCAGATCGCCGCGACTGTCCGCTCTCCGGCCGAAGCCGACAGAATGCCGAGCAGCCGGTCCAGCTGGCCGCTGGCGGCGTAGGCGATCAACGCGGCTATGGAGAGCACCGCCGTGGTCTGCTCGATCTGGTGTCCGGTATGGCAGCGGGCACAGCGTGGCACGGAGACGATTTCCACACGCCAGGTGGTGCGCAGGACGACGATCCATGGGGTCATGGTGGTTTCGGAATCCTTGTGCAACCCCAGGACGCGGTCGTGCCATGACGCCGGCGTGGCCTCCCGGCAGAACCAGCACTCCCGCTCCACGAGTTTCCCTTCGCCGGCCGTTGCGTGATTGTGGACGGAATTTTAGGTGCTGCCCCGCAAGGGGCGTGAGTTGTGCGGCATCCGGCACGTGATTCCGGAGAAGGCCACCCGTACGGTAAGCGCGCCTTGAACAAGGGCGCTCATGGGCGGACGCTTCACCGATACCAACTCGGAGTGCCTAGTCAGGGTTCCCGTTCGCGCTGTGACATTCCCCCAACGCTCCGCGCCTTCCAGCCATGCCTGTCACCTGCGCATACTCCAGGATCGCCACGCCTGAACGACTGCTGGGCGATGGCCCATCGGATGGAGCCGAGGGAGCTGATGGAACTGATGGAAAAAGATGACGTCGCGCATGTCTCGGCGGCGGCAGCCGGCACGTGGATGCTCGGTGACCTCAAGGTCAACCGAATCGGTTTCGGGGCCATGCGCCTGACCGGCAGCAGCGCCTTTCACCAGGGCACGCCCAGCAACCGCAGCCAGGCGATCCGCGTGCTCCGCCGCGCCGTAGAACTCGGCGTCAACCACATCGACACCGCCGCCTTCTACTTCTCCCGGTTACGTTCCGCCAACGAACTGGTCAACTCGGCGCTGGCGCCGTACCCGGACGATCTCGTCATCGCCACCAAGGTCGGCCCAGCCAGGGATGCCGACGGCGACTGGGCCACCTCGGCTCGACCCGAGCAACTGCGTGGCCAGGTCGAGGAGAACCTGCGCCAACTCGGGCGCGATCACCTCGACTTGGTCAACCTGCGCCTCATGGGCCAAGACGACATCAGCGAGCACTTCGGGGCCCTCACCGAGCTGCGCGACGCTGGACTCGTCCGCCACCTCGGCATCTCCAGCGCCCGACCGGAGCACCTGGCCCAGGCCCAGGCAATCGCACCGGTGGTGTGCGTCCAGAACCCCTACGGCATCGATGCAGCCGACGGGGATGAGATGCTCCGCGAATGCGCAGCCCGTGGCATCGCGTTCGTGCCCTTCTTCTCCGTCGCCGGGAAGGGCCGCGAGGCCGGAGCAGTCCGGGCCGAGCACGACGAGGTCCTCGCCGTCGCCCGCGCGCACGGTGCCTCAGCGGCGCAGGTTCGCCTGGCATGGATCCTGCGGCAAGGCGCACATGTACTCGCCATCCCCGGGACGGGTATCCCCGAGCACCTCGTCGCCAATGTGGCGGCCGGGGCGCTGCAGCTGGCGGAGGAAGAACTCCAGCTCCTCGATTCGATCAACCGCTCTGCATCCTGATGCCGGCCGCATTGACCGGACTTGAGTCAGCCCCGGTACCAACTCGCGGATCGCCCCGCCGGAGCGGATCGTGCTGCTGCACCGTGAGTCCCGGACGGTGCGGCCTTCGGCAACGACGGCATCGAGCACGCCCTGGACCAAGCCCGCATCGCCGCCGGCGACCGCGACGTCCGCCCCGCCGGCCTCTGCCGCGAGAGCCTGAGTGTGGCGACCTCAGGCCCTCGCGGCAGAGAGCGTCCAAGACCATGCCACTCCATGGGCCACCCCTGCCGAGGACACGCGGATGACGGACGTACGGGCCTTCGATCGGCGTACGACACGTCCAGCGGCAAGGACGCGGCAGATGGTTTCCGCCGGGATGCCCGCGGAATCCGGCACCAGGTCGCCCGTGGGCCGTCCCACCTGACGCTCGCACAGGCGGCCGGCGTGACGGGCAGGTCTAGTGCCAGTTGCTGATCTTGACGTCGTGCGGTGCGGGCTCGCCCTTGCCGGTTTCGACCAGCCTCTTGAGGCTCATCAGGAAGGTCGCCCACTTGGTGCTGCAGTGGTGCATGAATTCCACCGGTTCCTTCCAGCCCTCGTGTCGGAACAGCACGATTGTGAAGCCGTCCTCCTGCTTGAGCTCGAAGCGGATGTGCGTGCCGATCCACTCCTCGGGGCCGTCGACGACCTCCCAGAGCACGCGCTCGGCGGGCCGGGCCTCCAGTACCTTCATGTCGAACCCGCCGGGCTCGAAGCGGAACCGGATCACTCCCCCGACGTCGGTGTCGCCGTCCGTGTCCTCCGTCCACCAGCCCGCCAGACCGTCGACCGTGGTCAGGGCCTCGTATACGTCGCCGGGAGACGACTCGACTCCGATCCTGTGCAGGATGTCCACCATCTCGATACCTCGTTCCTCGGGTGGGCGCCCCCATGCGGGCATGCGGGCGCGGTTCATCAGCGCCACCCCGGATGAGGCGGCGCGCTCGTTCGTGCGGGTCAGCCCTTCTGGCCGCGCTGAATTGCTTCGGCGATCCGCTTGATGCGCTGCAGGCGGGCATCCCAGGCCGCCCCAACCGACGACAACTGCGCGACCGCGCGGGCGAGTTGGGCCTCGTCGACCTGGTAGACGCGCTCACGTCCGGACGGCGTGACGTGCACCAGCCCGACCCGGTCGAGTACGCCGAGGTGTTTGGCGACCGCCTGCCGCGTGACCGGCAGTTGCTCGCTCAGCGTGGTCGCAGTACCGCCGCCGTCGGTCAGCAGGAGGTCGAGCATCCGCCGCCGGGTCGGGTCTCCCACCGCCGACCAGAGCTCGTCGTCGATGGTGACGCTCACGGCGTCGACACCAGCCGGGTGACGTACGAGACGAGCCGGGGCAGGAAGTGGTCCCAGCCGGTGACGTGTTCGCGGTACTGCTCCTCGAGCACGGCGACCTCCCAGCCCTTCTCCCTGAACCCCTCCTCGGTGAAGCGCAGCAGTGTCCCCGCGCCCGACGGGACCAGCTCGAAGGTCACCAGGAGCGAGTCGTCCGGCGCCGCGGCCTCACTCTCGTCGTACACCCACCGGAAGGAGAACCGCCGGGGCGGGTCGGCCTCCACCACGGTGATCGGTACGACCTTCGCCTCCGGCGTGGACCTGTCGCCGAACGAGATGACCCCGGTGGCGCCGGGCACCGGCTCCAGCTCTGCCTCGTCCGGCCACCACTCCCGCAGATGTTCGGGCCTGCTGACGACCTCGTAGACCACCTCGGGCGTGGCTTCGATGTGGATCTCCCGTTCGATGCTGCCGTACTCCACCGCACTCTCCCGCCATCTCGCAACGTTTGGTTGCACATCACTGTAGACCTCCCCTCCGGGATGCGCAACCATTGGTTGCTCTTAGCTGCCTGCCTTCTCCCGGCGGCGTCCGGGCATGAGCCAGAGACTGAGAGCCGCGCCCACCACCAAGGTCACGGCGCCCACGCGGAAGGCGAGGCGTACGCCGTCGACGGCGAGGCCTCCGGCCGACTCCACGGTGTGGGAGCCGTGCGTGCTGCCGAGCGCGATCGCCGCGAACGTGGCGAGGCCGAGCGCGCCGCCCACCTGCTGCACCGAGGAGTCCTCCTCGACCATGCTGAACATCAGCATGCCGCAGGCCATCACGAGCATGCTGACCACGAGAAGGGTCCGCATGCCCACCCTGGGCAGGAGTTGACCGGCCACGAGGACACCGGGCAGGAAGGCCAGGCAGAAGGGGAGCCAGGCAAGGCCGCCCTCCAGCGGCGTGAAGTCCAGTACGTCCTGGTTGTAGAGGACCACCAGGAAGAAGACCGCCTCGGAGACGCCGATCAGCAGGATCGTCAGGCCGTTGCCCAGGGCTCGGATGCGTTCGGCGACCCCACGGCGATCGAACCGGCGGACTGCCACAGCGGTACGCCCGAGTCGGAGGAGAGCAGTCCGTTCACCAGCGCGATGAGGCCGACAGTGAGCAGACCGGCGCCCGTCCAGTCGATACGGCGGCGGCCCGGGGCCCTGTTCTCGGGCACCAGGCGACGGATCACGAGGAGCGGCACCGCAGCGGCTCGGGCCGAGGATCACCGTGAACGTTGTCAGCCGATCAGGGCCTGATTGATCTGCCTGGTGGTCTGCTCGGCGACCCGGGGGTTGACGGCGGCGTAGGAGGTGTAGGCGTTCAGGGCAGTGGCCAGGGCCCAGCCGCGTCCTCGCATCCAGGTGGCGTCGTCCACTTCGAGCGCGGTGCGGAAGACGGCCCGGGTATCGGCCGACATCAGCGTGAAAGCGATCATCAGGTCACAGGCCGGGTCACCGGTGCCGAGCCCGCCGAAGTCGATGACGGCGCTGAGGCGGCCGTCGACGGTCAGCAGGTTGCCGGTGTGGAAGTCGCCGTGGAACCACACCGGAGGGCGGTCCCATCCGGGGGCGCTCAGCGCCGCGTCCCACAGTGCGGTCATCGCTGCTGCGTCGAACACGCCGTCGACCTGGGCGATGGCGACCCGCGTCGCACGGTCCCGGTCGGACAGCGGCCTGCCGGTGAGGTCTTCGTGGCTGTTCTCGGCGGGGATGTCCTCGGGTGCGAACTGCTGCAAGGCGGCCAGGAACTGAGCCAGTTCAACGGCGGCCGTGGAGGAACCGGCCAGCGCCTCGACGGTCGCCACCTCCCCGTCCAGCCAGCGGGACACCGCCCACGGCCACGGGTAACCGAAGTCGGGGTCGCCCACCCCCACCGGTACCGGGACAGCCAGGGGAAGGTGCGGCGCGAGCCGGGGCAGCCACTCGAATTCCTTCCTGGCCTGCCCGATGGCTCCGGCATGGCGCGGCAGCCGGACGGACAACTCCTCACCCAGCCGGTAGATCACATGGTCAGAGCCGGCGGGGTTGAGCAGCTTCAGGGGCAGCCCCGCCCACTGCGGGAACTGAGTGTCGACCAGGCGCCTGACCAGTGCACCATCGATCTGGGGGCGGGTGTCCGCAGTTCTCACGGTTACCAAGAGCAACTCCTGTGGCCGGCCCGCTCCGTGCGACGGGCACTCGGAGCCATCACAGTGGTTCGCGGCCCCGTCTGTCGACCGAGTTTGCAACGCACGGCAACGTCATCGGAGCGCGGCCGGCATCCCAGCACGGGCTGCACGGTTTCGGACACAGATGATCCGCATCGGAAACAGGCCTGTCAGCCCTGGGTTCCTGGCGGATTTCATCCAGGAGTTGCAGACTCGAGTTGAATTCGCAGAGTTGAGTGACGCGGACGATACGAAATCTTTTCGCCGAGGGCAGTGAATTCCATCAGGCCGCGGCTCGCCCGCATGATGACGCCTGAGGGCACACCACGCAGGCAAGAGGACCGAGCGCGACGCGCACACGGGGCAGCCAGGACCGCGCTGAGATTTGCGTCCATGTATAGGCGGCACTCAGCCGGATACTCGTTCGGAATGGTACGGACGTTGAAACGGCATGGAAGGCACGGCGGGCACAGCGCGACCGACCACAAGGCCGAGACCGTGCGGGCCTCTGAAGCCGGGCCGGATGAGCAGGTGGAGCGGCAGGCGCCGGACAAACCGACGGATCTGCCCAAGCGCTCCTGGGGAGCGGTACTGAAAGGCACCTTGAAGGAGTTCAAGAAGGACGAGCTGACCGACCGGGCCGCGGCGCTGACCTACTACAGCATTCTGGCGCTGTTCCCGGCACTGCTGGCACTGATCTCTCTGCTCGGGGTCGTCGGGCAGTCGGCGTCGCAGCAGGTGCTGGACAACATCCAGAACCTGGCCCCGGGCGCGGCGCGGGATGTCCTGAGCAGTGCGGTGCAGCAGATGCAGGGCAGTGCCGGGATCGGTTCGGTCATGGCGATCGTGGGTCTGCTGCTCGCGGTGTGGTCGGCCTCCGGCTATGTCGCCGCGTTCATCAGGTCCGCCAACGCGGTCTACGACGTCCCGGAGGGCCGGCCGGTGTGGAAGGTACTGCCCGTCCGCGTCGGCGTGACGGTGGTCCTGATGGTCTTGGCCGTGGTCAGCGCGGTGATCGTCGTGTTCACTGGCGCCCTGGCCAAGCAGCTCGGCTCCGCTCTCGGCGTCGGCGACACGGCGCTGACGGTGTGGTCGATCGCGAAGTGGCCGGTGCTGGCGCTCCTGGTCACCACCATGATCGCGATCCTGTATTGGGCGACACCGAACGCGCGGGTGCGCGGGTTCCGCTGGATCACGCCGGGCAGCTTCCTGGCGCTGGTGATCTGGATGATCGCCTCGGCCGGGTTCGCGTTGTATGTGGCGAACTTCGCCTCGTACAACAAGACCTACGGCACCTTCGCGGGCGTGATCATCTTCCTGGTGTGGCTGTGGATCACGAATCTGGCGATCCTGCTGGGCCTGGAATGCGACGCGGAGCTGGCCCGCCAGCGCGCGGTGGCAGGCGGTCAGCCGGCCGAGGAGGAGCCGTACGTACAGCCGCGCGACACCCGCAAGTGGGACGAGGAGGATCGCCGCCGTCTTGGAACCTGAGGTGGTGGGGACGGCACCGCCGCGGGCCTCGTGCAGGACCGCTCCAGGTTCTTCGGGGTGCCGGGCCGAATCGTTCACGGCACCGGTGTGACCTGGCCCTGAACGGGAAGTCGGCTGGTCATGGGAACGATGGCGGATCTTCACGATGGGGACCGCCGGCTGGCCAGGCGGACGATCGGGTCGGGGCCACCCTGGGTGCGGCGGCTCGCGCCGGCGGTGCGGGAGCCTGCCGAGCACACCAAGCTGTGGTGGGCGACGGCCACAGCCATTCGACGGCGTCGGCCACCCCGGGAATGGGTCCCGCCGGAGGAACTCCGGGAGCGCCCGGACAGCTCGTCGTTCCCCTCGGGGCACACCGCCGCGGCCGTCGCCTTCGCGGACGCCGTCGCGCCGGGCTGGCCGCGGCCGCCCCGGTACGGGCCGCGCCCCATCTGCCGTGGCGACGGCTGCTCTGACGGGAGGTGATGCGTGCTGACCCGGGCGGGGTACCCGGACAGCCGATCAGACGGTGGAAGCAGAGCCGGCCGCTCGGTCACCCCGGGCAGCCCCACCCCGAGGACAGCCCCAAGGAAGGTGAGCACTCATGACAGCAGATGGTTCCCCCCGCCCGGGCAGCGGAGCGCAGGAACCGGTGGGTGACCTGGTCCAGCGTGCCTCGCGGCAGCTGTCTCAACTGGTCCGTGACGAGATGCGCCTGGCGCAGGCGGAGATGACCGAGAAGGGCAAGCGGTTCGGCAGGGGCGGCGGCCTGTTCGGCGGCGCCGGGCTGATGGGCGTGCTCACCCTGCAGGCACTGGTGGCCACCGTGATCGCCGCTCTGTCCCTCGCCATGGATGTGTGGGTGGCGGCTCTGATCGTCACCGGCGTCCTGGCCGCCGTCACCGCGCTGATGGCGGCGCTCGGGAAGCGGCAGATCAGCCAGGCATCCCCGCCGAGGCCCGAGCAGACCATGGAGAGCGTCAAGGCCGATATGGCCGAGATCAAGGAGAAGGCACACCGATGACCCCGGACAAGCCGAACAAGGGCGATGAGACAGCACCTTCCTCGGAGCAACTGCGGGAGCAGGTCGAGGCGACCCGCGAGGAACTCGGCGAGACCGTCGAGGCGCTCGCGGCGAAGACCGACGTCAAGGCCCGCGCCCAGGAGAGGACAGCGGCCGTCAGGCACCAGGTCGCCGAGAAGACCACACAGGTCAGGACCCAGCTGAAGGACAAGGCCACGCACGCGGCCCACGTGGTCCAGGACAGGACCCCCGAGCCGGTGCGCGCCAAGGCCGCCGCGGCCACGGAGCAGGTCCACGACAAGGCCGTGCACGTCGCGGAGCTGGCCCGGGACAAGGCCCCGGAACCGGTACGAGAGAAGGCCGGCCAGGGTATGCAGGTGGCCCGCGCCAACCGCACTCCGCTGTTCGCCGCAGCCGGTGCGCTCATCGCGCTGCTGCTCATCCGCCGCGCCCGGAGGCACCGGTGAACGCGTCGAACGTCGCTTACTAGCCGGTCGGCATGGCCATGGGCGCCCTCAGCGGTGTGCCGACCGGCGCGATGTTCAAGGAGGTCTGGAAGCGGCTCGGGCACGAGGCGGACGCCCCGGATGCACCGACGAGCACCGCACCTGGCGCGAGGTGGTGTCGGCAGCCGTCCTGTAGGGAGCGATCTTCGCCGGCGTCAAAGCCGCCGTCGACCGTGGCGGCGCCACCGCCACCCGCCGCCTGACCGGCACCTGGCCCGGCCGACCGACCGTCGGCCTCCGTCACAACACCGGCTGACGCATGCCCGGTTGGTGGTGCGGGCCCAGGAGCCGATGCCGGCTCACCGACTGGATGGGCTCCCCCGCCGTCCACACCCAGCCCTGCCTGCGACTCCGCGTTCCCGTCAGGAGTCGCCGCCCTCGCGGCCCGCGTCCACGGCGATCCGACCGTCATGATCGTGTCGTCGTTCGCCGTCGGGATCTCCCACCACCCGCCCATGGTCTCCTTCGCCGCACAGCACAGCTCGACGACCTGGCCGGTGCTGACCCGCGCACAGACGATCGGAATCTCTGTCCTGGGCGAGGAGCACAGCGACAAGGCCCGGCAACTCGCCTCCCGCACCAAGGAGGGCCGCTTCGCCGGCCTCGGCACGACGGAAACAGCGTCCGGCGCGATCTTCCTGGACGGCGCGCCCGTCTGGCTCGAGTGCACGGTCGAGCACACCTATCCGGCCGGCGATCACGACATCATCGTGCTGCGCGTGCTCGCCATGATGACCGACGACGACCACAATCCTGTCGTCTGGCACCGTCAGACCCTGAAAATGCTGGGCAGTTGAGGAGATGCCGACGTGCCCGGCAGGTGGGCGGCACATCGAGAAGGCCCCTCGGACGGTCAGACGCTGAGTGCGGTGCGCAAGGTGGTGGCCATCATGTCGATGGCCGCTTTCCCCTCCGGTACCGGACCGGTGTGGGTGAAGTAGTGGTCGACTCCCTCGAAGACACGGTGGGTGACCGGAACGCCGGCGGCCTCCAGGGCCTTGGCGTAGGCGTCGCCCTCGTCGCGCAGACGGTCGTTCTCCGCGGTGATGACCAGGGCGGGAGGGAGCCCGGCGAGGTCATCGGCCAGGGCGGGCGAGGCGAGGGGGTCGGCACGGTCGGCGGGGTCGGGGACGTAGGCGGCCGTGAAGATCCGCATGATCTGGGGGCTGAGCAGCGGCTTGGCGATGAGGGACTGCTTGGTGGCCGGGTCGGCGACCTGGTCGAGCACTGCGGAGTCGATGATCTGGAGCCGGGGCGAGAAGGTGCCGCGGTCCCGGGCCATGTGGCAGACCACGGCCGTCAGGTTGGCCCCGGCGCTGTGTCCACCCACGGCAAGGCGCGAGCCGTCCCAGTCGTGGGCGGCGCCGTTCTCGGCGACCCACGCCGTGACGTCGTACGCCTGGGTGACAGGCACGGGGAAGGGTCGCTGCGGGGCGACGGCGTAGTCCACGTTGATCACGACACAGCCGGCCGTGGCGGCTATGTAACGGCAGATGTGGTCGTCCTGCTCCGGGCGGCCGATCACGAATCCACCGCCGTGGAAGTTGACGTACACGGGAGCCGGAGTAGTGGTGTCGGCCGACGGGCGGTAGACCGTGCAGGGCACCGGGCCGGCGCCGGTCTCCACCACGAGTGCTTCGGTGCGCTTCGGGATGTCCGCGAAGCGCAGGTCCTTGTGGACGCGCGCCATCATGCGGCCGAGCAGCAGTTGGACCCCTCTGGCCTGGATCTTCGGGCTCAATGGCATGGCTGGGTCACCAATCGATGCAAGGTTTAACTAACAGGATTCCTGATGATGGACCCTCGCTCTTCTTCGCGCAATGGGCAGACACGAACCGCCGCCTCGTCGAGCCCTGGGGTGGGCAGGACGGGCACCGGACGGTGGATCGGGCCCGCTCCTCGGGAGAGTGGCGTGCCGCTCGCGAGGTTGGCGGAGGCGATGATCTCCGCCGCGATGGAGACGGCCGTCTCCTCGGGTGTGTGCGCTCCGAGGTCCAGGCCGATCGGCGAGTGCAGGCGGGCGAAGTGTTCGTCGGACATGCCCGCCTCGCGCAGGAGGCGAAGACGCTGTTCGTGGGTGCGCCGCGATCCCATGGCCCCGACGTAGCCGACGGGCAGATCGAGGGCGAGGCGCAGCAGGGGGATGTCGAACTTGGCGTCGTGGGTGAGGACGCAGACGGCGGTACGGGCGTCCACGGCCGTGTTCTTCAGATAGCGGTGGGGCCAGTCGACCACGACCTCGTCGGCATGCGGAAAGCGTGCCTCGGTGGCGAAGACGGGGCGGGCGTCGCACACGGTGACGTGGTAGCCCAGGAAGCGGCCGGCCTGGCTGAGCGCGGCGGCGAAGTCGACGGCGCCGAAGATCAGCATGCGGGGACGGGACGCGGCCACATGCACGAGGACGGACAGCCGGTCCGGACAGGTGGCGGCGTCTCCGCCAAGCTCGATCCGGGCGGTACGTCCCGACCGGAGCAGGGCGCCCGCCTGTGCGGTCACCGCGCGGTCCGTCGGCCCTCCGTCCAGGGTTCCGTACGAGGCGGTGCCGTCGGCAAGGACACACAGCGTGCGGCCCACCAGGTCGTGGGGGCCGTCGACGACCTGCGCCACGGCAGTCGGCCTGCCTCGGACGATGTCGTCCAGGGCGGTCCCGAAATGGGGGTCGGTGGCGGGATCGACGCGCCGGACGAGCACGTCGAGTTCGCCGCCGCAGGTCAGGCCGACGGCGAAGGCGTCGTCGTCGGAGTACCCGAACCAGGCGCGCTGCGGGGCGCCACGATCGTGCAGCACCTGCCGGCACAGCTCGTAGACGGCTCCTTCGACGCAGCCACCGGAGATGCTGCCGACCGCGTTGCCGTCGGCGTCCACCGCGACCGACGTGCCGGTGGGCAGAGGGGAGCTGCCGGTGACGTCGACGACGGTGGCCAGGGCGAAGGGACGGCCTTCGCGGCACCAACGGTGCAGTGTCTCCGCGATGTTCAGCACGGCCGTTGTTCTCCGTTGTTCTCGTGGTTCGCGATGAGGGTGGGGTGGGCCGCCGCCGCGCCGACGGGGAGCGTATGGGCGGCGGCGGCCCTGGTAGGTCCGGCAGCCGTACGGGGGAGCTGCTGCCGGACCGGCCTGTGGGGTGCTGGGATCAGAGCAACGCCTCGGCGGTGATGGGCAGTTCGCGGACCCGGCGGCCGGTGGCGTTGAAGACCGCGTTGGCGAGCGCGGCCGCCACACCCACCTGGACGACCTCGCCGAGCCCCTTGACGCCGAGCTCGTTGCCGTCGTTGTCCTCGCCGTCCAGGTAGATCGCCCTGACCTCGGGGACATCGGCGTTGACGGGGACGAGGTAGTCGGCGAGGTTGGCGTTCACGATCCGCCCGTCACGGTGGTCGGTGACCGTGTGCTCGAGCAGAGCCCCGCCGATACCGCCCACGATGCCGCCGATCGCCTGGCTGTCAGCCAACTTGGGGCTGATGATCCGCCCCGCGTCGTACACGCCGAGCATCCGCCGCACCCGCACCAGACCGAGGGTCGCATCCACGGCGACCTCGGCGAAGGCCGCGCCGTAGGCGTGGTAGGAGCGCCGCGCGGGAGTCGGCGGCCCGGCGTAGGAGCCGCGTGCTTCCAGGTGGGAGCGGTCGTTGCGGGCCAGTAGCCGTTGGTACGTCTCACCGCGCGCCGGGTTGCCCTTCACATGCAGCCGGCCGCCGCGCACCACCACATCGCCGGCGTCCACTCCGTACAGCGGCGAATCGCGGTCCTCCACGGCCAGCTTGACCGCCTGCTGCCGCACCTTGTCGCAGGCGTCGAGGACGGCGGTGCCGACGCTGGCCATGGTCGCCGAGCCGCCGTGCGGCCCGGTCTGCGGAAACAGCGAGTCGCCGAGCCGGAAGGTGACCGTGCGCATGGTCAGCCCGAGCGCGTCGGCGGCGACCTGGGTCTGGGAGGTGTAGGTGCCCGGCCCCATGTCACTGGTGGCCGTCTCGACCACAGCGGTGCCATCGGCATCCAGGCGGGCCCGGGCCTCCGCGGGAAAACGCCCCGGGTCGTACACGCTGGTGGCCATGCCCATGCCGATCAGCCAGTCGCCCTCGCGCCGCGAACGCGGCCGGGACGAACGCCGGTGCCAGCCGAACTCCCGGGCCCCGACCGTGTAGCACTCGCGCAGCCGACGGGTGGAGAACGGCAGGTTGTTCGACTCGTCCTCGTCCGGCTCGTTGCGCCGCCGCAGCTCGATCGGGTCGATGCCCAACTTGTTCGCGAGCTCGTCCATGGCCGACTCGATCGCGAACGACGCCGTCGCGAAGCCGGGTCCGCGCATCCAGATCGGGGTGTTCACATCCAGCGGCACCTGCCGGTACGCCTGGCTGACGTTGGGCATGCTGTAGGTCATCTGCCCGGGCGCCATAGCCGCCTCGGTGAACGTCTCGTACGAGGACGTCTCGGCGTCGATACCGTGAACGGCCGCGGTCAGCCGACCGCGCCGGTCACTGCCGAGGCGCAGCCGGTACGTGTACGCCGGCCGGAAGCCGGTGCCGAAGTACATCTGCCGGCGGCTGAGCACCAGCTTGACCGGGCGCTTCGTCACCCGCGCGGCCAGGGCGGCGACGGTGGTGTGCGGCCAGCAGCGCAGCCCGCTGCCGAAACCGCCGCCGACGAACGGGTTGATGACCCGCACCGCGTCCGCGGGCAGGCCGAACACGGCGGCGAGTTCGTCGTGGGTGCCCATCACCCACTGGGTCTTGTCCCAGACGGTGAGCTTGTTGCCGTCCCAGTGGGCGAGGGTGGCGTGCGGCTCCATCGGGTTGTGATGGTTGCGCGCCAGTTGGTAGGTCAGGTCCAGCCGTACGGCGGCGTCGCGCAGGCCGGCTTCCGCGTCGCCGCGCGCGTAGTTCGTCGGCTCGCCCGGCTCGGCCTCGGCGAGGTCGGTCGAGGGCTGCTGGGCGTCGTACTCGACCTTGACCAGGCTCGCGCCGTGCTGGGCGGCCTCCAGGGTGGTGGCCACCACGACGGCGACCGGCTGGCCGTGAAAGAGGACCTTGTCGTCCTGGAAGACCCGCAGCCGTCGGCCCCCCGGAGGGTTGTTGGACCCAGGGTTGTCGCGGTACGGCAGCTTCGGGGCGTTGCGGTGGTGGATCACCCGCAGCACACCCGGGTGCTTCTCGGCGTCAGCGGCATCGATGGAGGTGATACGGCCGCGTCCGATGCTCGCGTCGACGATCACGGCGTGGACGGCGCCTTTGATGTCGTTCTCGGCGGCGTACTTGGCCTGGCCGGTGACCTTCAGCCGGCCGTCCACCCGGGAGAGCGGGGCGCCGACGGCTGCCTGCGGCTGGGGGCTCATTTGCTGTCTCCTACGGTACGGAGCTGGCGTTCGACGGTGCGCTGGAGCAGCTCGACCTTGAAGCGGTTGTGCTGCAGGGGCCGGGCTCCGTTGGCGGCGCGGCCGGCGGCCTCGGTCCACAGCCGGTCGGAGGGGCGTTCACCGACGAGGGCTTCTTCGACGGCGGAGAGCTTCCAGGGGACGGTGCCTACGCCTCCGGCGGCGACGTATGCGTCGCGGATCACTCCGCCGCGTATGTGCAACGCGACGGCCGCGGAGGTCAGGGCGAACTCGTAGGACTGCCGGTCGCGCACCTTCAGATAGCCGGACTTCAGCGGGCGTGGAAGGGCAGGAATCTCTACGGCGGTGATCAACTCGCCCTGGCGGAGGGCCTGTTCGCGGTTCGGGGTGCTGCCCGGTCGCAGCAGGAAGTCGGCGAAGGGGATGTGGCGCTCGCCGTCCGGGCCCAGCAGATGCACCTGCGCCTCCAGTGCCGCGAAGGCCACGGCGACGTCGGAGGGGTGGGTGGCAACGCAGTCGTCGGAGGTGCCGAGGATGGCGTGCGTACGGTTGACGCCCTCCAGCGCGGCACATCCCGAGCCGGGGTCGCGCTTGTTGCAGTCGGCGGTCACGTCGCGGAAGTACGTGCAGCGGGTGCGCTGCATGATGTTGCCGCCGATGGTCGCCATGTTCCGCAGCTGCGCCGACGCGCTCAGCTCCAGCGACTCGGAGATGACGGGAAACAGCGTGCGCACCTTGGGGTGGGCGGCCGTCTCGGCCATGCTCACCAGCGCGCCGATGCGCAGGCCTCCGCGTTCGGTGACCCTGACTTCGCGCAGTGGCAGGTCGCTGATGTCGACGATCGTGTCGGGGCGTTCGACGGTCTCGCGCATCAGGTCGACCAGCGTGGTGCCCCCGGCGATGTAACGCCCGCCGTTCCGGCCCGCGTTGACGGCCTCACGGGTGTCGGACACCTTGGCGTAGGAGAAGGGATACATGGCGGCCGATCCTCACTTCCGGCCCGCGGTCTGTTCGACCGCGCGCACGATTTTCACGTAACAGCCGCAGCGGCAGATGTTGCCGCTCATGAACTCCCGGATCTCCTCGGCCGATCCGGTGTGGCCCTCCTTGATGCAGCCGACACCGGAGACGATCTGGCCGGGCGTGCAGTAGCCGCACTGGAAGGCGTCTTCGTCGATGAACGCCTGCTGGAGAGGGTGCAGTTCGTCGCCGTCGGCCAGGCCCTCGATCGTGGTGACCTCGGCACCTTCCAGACGCGCCGCCAGGGTCAGGCAGGAGTTGACGCGCCGGTCGTCGACCAGGACGGTGCACGCGCCGCAGGCGCCGGCGTTGCAGCCCTTCTTCGAGCCCGTGAGGCCGAGGTGCTCGCGGAGCAGGTCCAGGAGCGAGGTGCGGTTGTCGACCGTCACGGTCCGGCGGGTGCCGTTGACCGTCAGCGAGACGCGGCTGGAGGGCGACGGCCCCGCCGCGCTCACCTCCTCCGGGAGGGCGATGAAGGCCCCTCCAGCCACGACGGCTCCGCCGACCGCGGCACTGGTGGCGATGAACGTGCGCCGGGTGGGCGCGGGGGCGGACTCGCCGGCTCCGGTGGGGGGTGGAGCGGCAGATTCAGGGAGTTCGGTAGACATACGTACGCCTTCGTATCGCGGACGGATCGGCCGTACACAGCAGGGGGACGGGAGACTGGATCGTCGTCACCGCGGGAACCGGGCAACCGCGCGCTTCTGCAGCGGCGACTGGTCGCATGGGGAGTCTTGCACCACCGGCAACGTTGGCGGCAGGGAGACTTTTCTCCCCCCTTGGTGAGCCGGTGTCACTGGTTGCGGGTGATGCGGGGGCCCTTGTACTGCTGGTCGGTGACCGGCTCCGCCCAGGCGGTCTCGGGGGTGCCGTCGCCCGTGCCCTCCCACAGGGCGATGTGTTCCATGAACCGGTCCGGGGCGGCTCCGTGCCAGTGCTCCTCGTTCGGCGGGCAGGCGACGGTGTCGCCGGGGTGGGCTTCGAAGACGGTGCCGTCCCGGGTGCCGATGAGGGCGACGCCGGAAACGATGTGCAGGGTCTGGCCGAGGGCGTGGGAGTGCCAGTGGGTGCGGGCGCCCGGTGAGAAGCGGACCAGGTTGGCGCGCATCCGGGAGGGCTCCTGGCCGGCCACGATGACGTCCCACCACACGTCGCCGGTGAACCAGTCCGCCGGGGCCTTGCTGCTGGGCTGCTGCTCGATGAATTCCATGGTGTCTCTCTGAGCTCTGTTTGGTATGGGGGCTGTCCCTAGCGGGCGACGTAGCCGCCGTCGACGGGGAGGGCGGCGCCGACGACGAAGCCCGCCCCGGGGCTGCACAGCCACAGGACCGCCTGGGCGATTTCCTCGGCGGTGCCGAGCCGGTTGATGGGTTGGTTGGCCTCGGCCTCGGCGCGGTCGAGCTCCCCCTTGGCGATCATGTCGCTGACCATGGGGGTGTCGATGGTGCCGGGGCAGACGGCGTTGACGCGGATGCCGCGTGGGGCGTATTCGAGGGCGGCGCTGGTGGTCAGGCCGATGACTCCGTGTTTGGAGGCGTGGTACGAGGCGCGGCCGGGCAGGCCGACCAGGCCGCCGAGGGAGGAGCAGTTGACGATGGCGCCGCCGCCCTGGGCGCGCATGTGCCGCAGCTCGTGCTTCATGCAGGCCCATACGCCGCGGAGGTTGATGGCGTTGACGCGGTCGAACCGTTCGGCGGGTTCGTCGGCGGCGTCGCTGGGCGGGATCTGGATGCCGGCGTTGTTGTAGGCCATGTCCAGGCGGCCGAAGGTCTCCACGGTGCGGTCGACCGCGGCGGCGACCTGGTCCTCGTCGCTGACGTCGCAGGTGAGGGCGAGGGCTTGATGGCCGGCGTCGGTGAGTTCCTTCGCGGCTGTCTTCAGGGCGGCTTCGTCGATGTCGGTCAGGGCGACGGCGGCTCCGGACGCGGCGAACGCGCGCGCCGTCGCCAGGCCCATACCGGCGCCGGCTCCGGTGACGAGCGCGACCTGACCGGTGAAGTCGTACGTGGGATTCACGTCGTGTTGTCCTCATCAGTTCGGGGAGTCGCCGGATTCCGGCAGACTCCGGCTGGACGGATCCGGGCGTGTGTCAGTACTGCGACGGCACCCGCGCGGGTTCGTCGCGTCGTACGTCCGTCGGAGCGCCGCTCCGGGCCACGATCCGGCCCTTGTTGGACGAGCCGTGGACAGCGAGGGCGATCAGCGGGAGCAGGGTGAGGGCGGCGATGACGGTGCCGACCACGGGCGGGCCGGTCAGGCCGAGGGTGGAGTCCAGCGCCGTACCGGCGATCGCCGATCCGGCGGCGATGCCGGTGTTGAAGGCGGAGGTGGTCAGCGCCGAGGTGAGGGTGGGGGCGTCGCCGGCGAAGCGCATGGCGAGGGCGGTGACGACCGGGTTGACCGTGAAGCCGGTCAGGCCCATGAGAAAGACGAGGAGAGTGGCTGTCACCGCGTTGGCGGACAGCGGGATCAACAGGAGCAGGACCAGGGCGGTGGCCGCGGCGGCCGCGATGGTGGTGGCCATCGGACGCCGGTCGCCCAGACCGCCTCCGATGGTGGTGCCGCCCAGGGCGCCGACGCCGAACGCGATGAGGACGAGTGGTACGGCGCCCGCCGGGATGCCCGCGCGGTCGGTCAGCAGCGGCGTGACATAGGTGTACGTCGCCAGAACGCCACCCATGATCAGCATCGCGGCACCGAGCGCCAGCCACAGCCGGCCTTGCCTCAGAGCCCGGACCTCGGCCCGGATGGACACCTCGACGCGCTGCTCCTGGGCCGGGATGAAGCGGCCGATGAACACGGCTGCCAGCCCGGAGAAGACGGCCAGGGCCCAGAAGGGTCCGCGCCAGCCGGTGAACTGGCCGGCGAAGGAGCCGATCGGCACGCCGACAACGTTGGCCAGGGTCAGGCCGCCGATCATGACGCCCGTCGCGCGGGTGGCGTTGCGTGGGCCCGCGGCGGTGGTGGCGACGACGAAGCCGACGGACCAGAACGCTCCGGTGGCCAGGGCCGTGACGGCGCGGGCGATGAGGACGATCGTGAAGGACGAGCTGAGGGCGGCGACCAGATGTCCGAGGCAGAACACGGACAGGGCCAGGATCAGCGTCCGGCGCTGAGGAAGGCGCAGCGTTGCCATGGCCATGGTCGGCGCGCCGACGATCATGCCGATGGCGAAGGCGGTGATCAGCAGGCCGGCGTGGGAGACGCTGACTCCGAGGTCAACGGCCAACTCCGCCAGCAGTCCCGCGACGACGAACTCGGTGGTCCCCATCAGGAACGTGCCGGCGGCGAGCACCCAGACGACGAAGGGGAGCTTGCCGGGGGTGGTCCCGGACGCGGAAGGCATACGTGTGGTCTCTCCTTGCGTGGAAATCGGCGGATCGTGGTGGCGAGCGAAGCCGTCGCGGCAGACAGCGGACGGCGCGGCCAGGTCTTCGACGGTTCCAGCTGGTCAGGGCGCGGCTTCGATGGTGATCTCGTCGGCGGTGGCGAGTTGCTCGGTGCCACCGTCGGCCATGTGCCCGAGGGGCACCAGGCCGGCCGCGTAGGGGGCGTCGCGGTAGTAGGTGGCGAGTTGGTTCCAGGGGGCGTAGTACGCCAGGTCACCCGGCTTGGGGTCGGCGCCTTCCGGGGCGCCGGAGGTGGACAGCTCGCGGGGCAGGTCGGCGATCTTCTCGGCCTGGTGGAGGTCACGCAGGGACAGGGAGAGGGGAAGCTGGGCGGCGAAGTCGCGGGCGGTGGGGCTGTCGTTCAGGGTGGCGGCGATGTGGTGGCCGTTGAGCGTGAGCCGGATGTTCATGGCGGTTGTCCTGGCGGGTGATGTGGTGGCGGCCGGCGCTGTCGGAGTCTGCGACGACGCGGGCTCGGAGGGTGAGGAGGACGGGGAGTCGTTGGCGCAGGCGGTCGCGACCACCAGCAGGGTGGCGGCCGGGATCACGCGGACGAGAGCAGGAAGGGGTACCGGTTTCACGGGGCGTCCTGTGACTAGTCGGGCAGGGGCTCGGCGTAGTGGCGGAAGCCGTCCCGCTGCCGGTGGATGTCGTACAGCCGCTGTGCCAGCACCTCGGGGCTGCTGTGCTCGGCGTCGGGCCGGATCGCGCCCGGGATGATCAGCTGCGCGACGTGGATGTTCTCCCCGGCGAGCGTGTCGTGCAGCATGCGGGCGTAGGCGCTCTCGGCGGCGAACGCGATCGAGGTGCCGGCGACCTTCGGGTTGGGGCGTACGGCGCTGGAGCCGTTGACGAACAGCAGTGTGCCGCGGCCGAGTTCCCGCATGCCGGGCAGTACGGCGTTCACGCCGGCGACGGCACCCTTGACGGAGAAGGCGAGCGGGGCGTCGAGGTCGTCGGCGCTCGTGTCGAGGACCGGCTTCATGAAGTCGGCGCGCGGCACCGGGCTGTACTGGAGGATCTCGATGGGCCCCAGGGCGGCCACAGCCGCGTACAGAGCCGCGGTCAGCGACTCGAGGTCCAGGACGTCGGCGGTGAACCCGCGCGCCTGGATGTCGTCACGGGCGAGGCCGGCGGTCAGGCCGTCCAGCTTTTCCGCGTTGCGGGCGATGAGGGCGACGGTGTGGCCGGCGGCTCCGAAACGGCGGGCCGTGGCGAGCCCGAGGCCGGGGCCCGCGCCGACAAGGGCGAAGGTCGTCATGGTCAGTCCTTGGGTGAGTGGGGGTGGCGTCTGCGCTCAGGGCTTGAGCAGGGCCTTGATGGCGCGGCGCTCGTCCATCGCCCGGTAGCCCTCGGCGACCTGGTCCAGGGGCAGGCTGAGATCGAAGACCTTGCCGGGGTTGATCAGCCCGGTCAGGACGCGGTCGATCAGGTCGGGCAGGTAGCGGCGGACGGGGGCGGGGCCGCCGCGCAGGCCGACGTGGGAGAAGAACAGCTCCTGGCCGTCGATCTGCACCTCGTGCGGGACGCCGACGAAACCGACGTTGCCGCCGGGCCGGGCCGAGCGCAGCGCCTGCCGCATCGACTCGGCGGTGCCGACGCACTCCAGCACCGCGTCCGCCCCGATCCCTCCGGTGAGGTCCTTGACGCGGGCGACGCCGTCCTCGCCGCGCTCGGTCACGATGTCGGTGGCGCCGAACTCCAGAGCCAGCGCCTGCCGGGACTCATGACGGCTCATGGCGATGATCCGCTCCGCGCCGAGTTCCTTGGCGGCGATGACACCGCACAGGCCGACCGCGCCGTCACCGACCACGACAGCCGTCGAGCCGGGCTTCACCTCTGCGGCGAGGGCGGCGTACCAGCCGGTGCCCATCACGTCGGACACGGCGAGCAGGCTCGGCACCATCTCGGCGTCCGGGTGCTCGTCGGTGGCGACCAGGGTGCCGTCGGCGTTGGGGATGCGGACGTGGTCGGCCTGGCAGGTGCTCATGAACTCGCGGTGCAGGCAGCTGGACTGCCAGCCGGCCAGGCAGTTGGCGCAGGTGTTGTCCGAGGTGGCGAAGGAGCCGACGACGAACTGGCCCGGCCTGACGCCCGCGACCGCGCTGCCCACTTCCTCGACGATGCCGACGTACTCGTGCCCCATCGGGTGCGGGTCGCCGATGGGTTCCGCGCCGCGGTACGGCCACAGGTCCGAGCCGCACACACAGGTGGCCACCGTGCGGATCACCGCGTCGGTCGGCCGGACGATCTTCGGGTCGTCGAGGTTCTCGAAGCGCACGTCGCCGGGGGCGTAGATGACTGCTCCGCGCATGGGGTGCTTCCTTCGGTGCGAGGGTAGGTGAGCCGCAGCCGAGGTCGGAAGGCTGCTCACGGTCGAGCCTCATACGCGAGGGCAGGCGCGAAAAGTGGAGCAATTCATCCCGGGAGGGAAGCATCCTGGGAGTAAATTCTCCCCCCTTTCAGGGGTGGGATCGGTGTCATGCTGGGGAGTATGACCGCCAACGTCCCCCTCAATGAGCTGGGAGAATTCCTCAAGAAGCGCCGCTCCGAGCTGAGTCCGCGCACGGTCGGACTGCCCGAGAGCGACAGGCCCCGCCGGGTGGAGGGGCTGCGCCGCGAGGAGGTCGCCCAGCTCGCCAGCATCAGCACCGACTACTACACCCGGCTCGAACAGGGCCGCATGCAGGCGTCAGCGCCCGTGCTGGACGTCCTCGCCCGCGTACTCCATCTGGATGACGACGAGCGCGGCTACCTCTTCCAGCTCGCGGGCAAGACCACCACGCGCACCCGGCGCCGCGGCCGGCAGAAGGTCCAGCCGCAGCTTCAGCGGGTCCTGGACGACCTCACCGCCACCCCGGCCATCGTGCAGGGCCGGCGCGGAGACATTCTGGCCTGGAACGCGCTGGCCGCCGCCCTGGTCACCGACTTCTCCCGCATCCCGGAAAGACACCGCAACTACCCGCGGCTCATCTTCACGGATCCTGCCCTGCGCAGCCTGTACGCCGACTGGAAGACCTCCGCGCATATCGCCGTCGCCCAACTGCGCATGGAGGCCGCGAAATATCCCGAGGACCCCCGCCTGATCGAGCTGGTCGGTGAACTGTCCACGCGTGACAGTCAGTTCGCCAAGTGGTGGGGCGAACACAAGGTCGCCGCCCGCACCGTGGGCACGAAGACCCTCAACCATCCCGTCGTCGGCGAACTCGTCCTCGACTGGGACACCCTCACCGCCAACACCGACCCCGACCAGCACCTCACCGTCTGGACCGCCGGGCCCGGCTCCCCCACCCATGAACGGCTCCGCATCCTCGCCTCCTGGGCCGCCGACCAGCACCTGCCGGCCTCCTCCCCCGCCGGCTGACCGCGACGGGCCGCCGCCATGAAGGCGGCTCGGTCAGATCACGAGCCGCTGCACATCCATCAGGCCGCGCTCTCCCGTGCGGTGTTCCGCCGGCAGGATGTAGGTGCGTAGACCGCAGGCGGCCGCGCCGCCGTCGCGGACCGGGTTGTCGCCGACCATGAGGGTGGCGCGGGGGTCCGCGCCGAGGTCGGCGCAGGCTTTGAGGAACAGCTGCGGGTCGGGCTTTTCCCGGCCCTGCTCGTAGGAGATCACGCAGGTGTCGATCAAGGCGTCAAGGCCGTGGTGGGCGAGGTGGGTGCGCAGGTCCCAGGCGAAGTCGCTGACGACGGCGATGCGCAGTCCGCGCTGGCGCAGGGCACGCAGGACCGGTTCGGTGTCGGGATACGGAACCCAGGCGTCCGGAGCGGTGAGTTCCCGGTAGGCCGCCTCCTCCACGCCGCGCAGGAAGTCCACCTGCCCCCACCATCCCCACATGGCGCGGCGGTGCAGTTCGGAAGAGAGATCCCGTCCTTCCTGGAGGGCGACGACGGAGGGCAGCCGGAAGGCGGCGCGCAACTGGTCGGAGATTCCGGCCACCGCGCAGGGCTCGTCCAGCAAGGCGAGGCGGCCGGTGGCGGAGGCGACCCGGCGCAGCCACGTCTCCAGGTCGATCATCTGGAAGATGGTGTTGCTGAAGTCGAACAGGACGGCCTGGACCGCGGGTACGGGCTCGGCCATCTCGACGTCGCTGGGACGGTAGGCGCTGGGCGTTTCGAACAGGGTGTGGATCACGGGGAGGACTCTTCGGGTTCGACCGTCTCGACGGGGACTCCGAGGTCGCGTATGGCCGCGAGTTCCGCGTCGGGTGTGCCGGTGTCGGTGATGACGGTGTGGTAGTCGGCCACGGACCCGTATGCGTACGTGGCGGTCTTGCCGAACTTCGAGTGGTCCACCAGGAGCAGCGCCTGTTCGGCGGAGGCGAGCATGGCCAGCTTCACCTCGACGTAGTCGTTCAGAGGGTGGAAGAGGCGTCCTTCCAGGACGGCCGTGGCGGACATCAGGGCGAGGTCGGCCCGGATCCGGGACAGGGCGCGGGTGACGGTGGGGCCGGTGCAGGAGTTGAAGTCGGCGCGGTAGTGGCCGCCCAGCAGGGTGACGTGCACCCCGGGGGCGGCGGACCCGAGGCGCTGTGCGAGGCCGACCGAGTTGGTGACGACGTGCAGCTGGTCCACCTCCGCCAGCGCCGGGACGAGGGGGAACAGGGTGGTCGAGTCCTCCATGAGCACGGTATTGCCCGGCCTGATCCGGGCGGCGGCTGCCGCGCACAGCGCGTTCTTGGCCGCGAGGGCGCTGTTCTCCCGGAAGCGGGTGGCCGTCTCCATGGTGAGGGCGGGGAACGCGACGGCCCGCCCGCGCTCCTTGCGCAGCAGATGCCGCCCGGTGAGGTCGTCCAGGTCCCGGTGCATCGTCATCAGACTGACGTCGAAGTGCCGGGCGAGGTCGTCGATGCGGGTCTCGCCATGGTCGGCGACATAGCGCAGCACGGCTTGGCGCCGCTCCTCGACGGCCGCCTGTGACAGTCGCGTACGGGCGGTCACGGCGCCCCTCCTTACCGGTAGCTCCGGTCTGGCAGTTTCCCACACGGGCCGGTGCGGGTCGGGCCTCGGGCTACGGTCCGTCCACCGTGACCAGCACCTTGACCTGCTCGGGGTCGACGGATGCGGCGAAGGCCTCGGCGGCGTCCTCCAGCGGGTAGGTGGCGGTGACGATCTCGGCGGTGTCCACGGCGCCCGCGGCGATCAGCGACATCGCGGTGCGGTAGTCGTCGCCGGTGTACATCAGGGTGCCCTCGATGCGGATCTCCCGGTCCTGGACCAGGTCGAGCCGGATGGGCGTGGTGCCCGCGGCTCCGACGCCGACGACGATGATCGTGCCGCCCTTGGTGACCAGGTCGATGGCCTGGGCCATGGACTGCTCCCGGGCCACGCAGTCGAAGACGACGTCGACCGGTCCACCGAGCGCTTCTCGGGTCTGGTCGGCAAGGTCGGTGGCGTCGGCGGGCAGGGCCGTGTCGGCTCCGAGACGCAGGGCGCGGTCCCGCTTGCCCGGCAGCAGATCGGTGACGGCGATCTTCGCGGCGCCCGCGTGCCGGGCGGCGGCGAGGACGAGCAGCCCGATGGGCCCGGCGCCGAGCACGACGACCGTGCATCCGGTGAGGTCACCGGCCTTCGCCACGGCGTGCACGGGGGTGGCCAGGGGTTCGACGAGGGCGGCCTCGATGTCGGTCATGCCGTCGGGGACGCGGTGGACTCGGTCGGCCGGAATGGCGAACAGGTCGGTCATGGCGCCGGGCGTCTGGCAGCCGAAGACCTTCAGCTCCTGGCAGATGTTGTAGCGGCCGGAGCGGCACTGTGGGCACCGTCCGCAGTACAGGTTGGGCTCGATGATCACGCGGTCGCCGGGTGCGAAGTCCTCGGCGCCCTTCCCGGCCGCGGCGACGACGCCGACCGCCTCGTGGCCGGGGCGGTAGGGCAGGTCGATGAAGGGATGGTGGCCGGCCGCCGCATGGGTGTCGGAGCCGCAGACCCCGACGACCGTGGTGCGTACGAGGAGTTCGTCGTCCCCGGGGACGGGGGCGGACACCTCCTCGAGGGCGATGTCATCGAGGGAGCGGACGAGTACGCGGCGGATCTGCTCGGTCATGGTGACGGGTTCCGTTCGGTGGGGGGCGTTCACGAGGAGGCCGGGCCGGGCTGAATCTGGATCTTGCCCGCGCACGCCGTCGGGCAGGACCGCGCAGTTGGCGACCGGGGCGGCGACGAACTCGGCGGCGGCTGTCACTTCACCGCTCCCAGGGACAGGCCGCGGACCAGTTTGTCCTGCGCGGCGAAGCCGGCGATCAGGACCGGGAGCGACACCAGGGTGGCCGCCGCGCAGAGCCGGGCCAGGAACAGGCCCTCGTTGGTGATGAACCCGACCAGGAAGACCGGCGCGGTGGAGGCCTGCGTCGCGGTGAGGTTCACGGCGAACATGAACTCGTTCCAGCTGAAGATGAAGCAGATCAGCGAGGTGGCGGCGAGGCCGGGCATGGCGACCGGCGCGACGACCCGCCACAGCACGGTGAGCAGTCCCGCCCCGTCGACCTCGGCCGCCTCAAGGATCTCCTTGGGGACCTCGGCGAGGAACGAACGCATCATCCACACCGCGATCGGCAGGTTCATGGCGGTGTAGAGCACGATCAGCGTCCACACGTTGTCCAGCATCCCGGCGTCCTTGACGATCAAGTACACCGGCAGGAGTGCCGCGATGGCCGGGAGGAACTTCGTGGACAGGAAGAAGAACATCACGTCGGTCCACTTCTCGACCGGCTTGATGGACAGCGCGTAGGCCGCCGGCACCGCGAGGGCGAGCACCAGCACCGTCGAAATGACGCTGGCCATGGCCGAGTTGAGGAGAAACGGAGTGATGTCCCGGCTGAACAGCAGCTTGTACTGGTCGAAGGTGACCGCGGCGAAGGGGGTCGGCGGGTTGGTCGCCGCGTCGGCCTCCTGGTGGAAAGAGGTGAGCACCATCCACGCCACCGGCGCGAAGAACGCCAGCGTGGCGAGCCAGGCGACGAACGTCCACAGCGGCGAAAGGCGCGGCGCACCGCCCTGGTCGTGATTACGGCGCAGGAACTTCTTGAACCTCGCCCCGGGCGCGACGGCTGCTGCGTGGGTCATCGGGACACCTCCTCGCGGAACAGCGACGCGATGGTGCGCAGCGCGAACGTCGCGATCACGATCGCGCCGAGCACGACGACGACACCGGCGGCGGCTGCCTCGCCGTACTCGTACTTGCGGAACATGGTCAGGTAGATCTCGTAGGGCAGGTTGGTCGTCTGCTTGCCGGGCCCGCCCTGGGTGATGGTGAAGACCGCGTCGAAGGTCTGCACGACGTAGATCGTGCCGAGCAGGACACCCAGCTCGATGTACTGGCGCAGGTGCGGCAGCGTGATGAAGCGGAAGGTCGCCAGCGCGGAGGCGCCGTCCATGCGGGCCGCCTCCAGGACGTCACCGGGCTGCGCCTGCAGACCGGCCAGCAGGATCAGCATCATGAACGGGGTCCACTGCCAGACCAGTGAGACCACGACGGCGGGCATGGGATACGAGGAGATCCAGTCGACCGTGGGGCCGTTGTCCGCTCCGAACAGTCGGTATACGGCGTTGAGTACGCCGTTGAGCAGGCCGTAGTCGGGGTTGTAGATGGCGTGCTTCCACAGCAGCGCCGCGGCGACCGGCATGACCAGGAACGGGGCGATGAGCAAGGTGCGCGCCAGCCCACGGCCGATGAACCGGCGGTCGAGCAGCATCGCCAGGCCGAGCCCGAGGATCACGCTGATGACCACCACCGACGCGGTGAGGACAACGGTGTTGAGCACCGCCGTACGCAGCCGTTCGTCGGTGAAGACGAACGAGAAGTTGGACAGGCCGACGAAGTGCCTCTCGCCCGGCTTGAGGATGTTCCACTGGAAGGTGGAGATCACGAGCGTGGCCACGAACGGCAGTTGCGTGACGACGATGGTGAAGATCAGCGCCGGAAGCAGGGGGATGCGACGCTTCCATTTGCCGATGCCCGAGGACTTCTGGGTTCGGGCGGGAGGTGGTGCGGTCTTGGGGGGTGCGGTGAGCGTGGTCATCGATGGTTCCTCCGCCAGTGACGGCCGGGTAGGGGAAGAGGTGCCGTGCCCGGCCGGCGGAAGGCCGGCCGGCCGACCGGGCAGGGACGGTCACTGGTAGTTCTTGGCGACTTCCTCGGCGAGCTTCTGGCCGTCGTCGAGTGCCTTGTCCACGCTGGTCTTGCCGGCGATGGCGGCGGAGATCTCCTGGGTGACCTTGGTGCCCAGGTCCTGGAACTCGGGGATGGCCACGTACTGGATGCCCACGGTCGGCCTGGGCTGGACGCCGGGGTTGGCCGGGTCGGCCTGCTCGATGGACTTCAGGGTGATCTCACCGAACGATCCGGCGGCCTTCTGGTACTGCGGGATCTCGTAGGTGCTGGCCCGCTTGCCGGCCGGGACACGCGACCAGCCGAGCTTCTCGCCGACCAGTTGCTCGTACTTCTTGCTCGAGGCCCACAGCATGAACTGCGAGGCCGCGTCGGCGTTCTTGGTGGTCTTGGGCATGGCCCAGGCCCAGGCCCACAGCCAGCCGCTGCTCTTGGTGTCGACGGTCGGCGCGTAGGCGTAGCCGACATTCCCGGCGATCTTGCTGGAGGCAGGGTCCTCCAGTGAACCGGCCGCGCTGGTCGCGTCGTACCACATCGCGACCTTCTTCTGGCTCAGCGCGTTGAGGCACTCGGTGAACCCGGCCTGCGGCGCGCCCGCCTCTCCGTGCTTGCGGACCAGGTCGACGTAGAACTTTGTGGCTTCCTTGAAGCCGCCGCTGTTGACCTGCGCCTTCCAGTCCTTGGTGAACCAGGTGCCGCCGAAGGTGTTGACCATGGACGTCAGCGGCGCACCCAGCTCCCCCCAGCCGGCCAGACCGCGCAGGCAGATGCCCTTCATGCCGGGCTCGGCGCCGTCGACCTCGGCCGCGATGTCGGCGATCTGCTGCCAGGTCGGCCGTTCGGGCACCGTGATGCCCTTCGCCTTCATGACGTCCTTGTTGTACATGAGCATCGAGGACTCGCCGTAGAACGGCATGGCGTAGAGCTTGCCGTCGGAGCCGGACAGCGACTGCACCATCGGCTTGAGCAGGTCGCTCTTGTCGAAGCTCGCGTCCTTGTCGGCGTAGGAGCCCAGCTCGTGCAGCCAGCCGTTCTTCTCCCAGATCGGTACCTCGTAGGCGCCGATGGTGGCGACGTCGTACTGGCCGGCCTGGGTGGCGATGTCCTGGGTGACTTTGTCGCGCAGCTCGTTCTCGGGAAGGATCGTGAAGTTGACCTTGATCCCGGTGTCCTTGGTGAAGGTGCTCTTGGTCAGCTTCGCGATGTCCTCCATCTGCGGGTTGCCGACCATCAGGACGTTGATGCTCTTGCCCCCGCTGTCGCTGCCGCCGGCCCCGGCTCCGGAACAGGCGGTGGTGAGGAGAGCGGTGGCGGCGGCGCCGGCTATGAGGGCGTATCTGGTGGATCGCATGAGGGACCTCTCGTGCGGGTGGGTCTGGAAACTGCGTAGGGGCTCCCGCCGCGGCGCCGCTCGTCGAGACCTTGACTGAGCTCGGCTGGGGAGGGTGTGGACGCGGCCCTGGGGTGTGGGGCGCGATATCGATGGCCGAATTATTATCAGGAGACTGCGCCGTTGTTAACACATCTTGCGAGAAAACTTCTACGAATCTATCGTCAAGCTGTCTCGCGAGGGGGTGCGGGGCGCCTCCGCCGTCTCCGAGGAGTCACGCATGAGTGCCAGGCCGGAATCCGCAGACAGACCCGACGTCGCCGCCGGACCCGGCCGGCTCGGAGTCCCCACGGCGCTGCTCGCCTGCGTCTGCGACGACCACTTCGGCGATCCGCTGCGCGCGCCTTACCCATGGACTGTCGACGGCCAAGCGAACACTGCCGCCCGCCGACATGGCCTACGCCCTGAGCGCCTCGCCGCCGTTCCCGGCGGTGGCGGGCTGCCCCCGGGCCAGACGGGGCGGTCACTGATCACTTCGTTGATGCTGAACGACCCGGTGATCAGGCACAGTTCGCCCGGCGTCGTGCCACCGATCCCGAGCGCGGCGGCATCGACGCCATGGGCGCCTGTGACGACTGGCGTTCCGGCGGTGAGCCCGGTGAGCGCCGCGGCCTCACGGGTGACGGTTCCGCTCACCGCCTCGCAGGCCGGCACGGGCGGCAACAGGGCGGCGAGCGCGCCGATGCCGTACAGGTCGAGCAGCTCTGGCACATAGCCCCCCGTCGCATATCGGTGAACGAGGCACTGGCGTCCGTGGGATCGGTGGCCACCGCGCGCCCGTCAGCCGTAGGCGCAGCCAGTCCTTGCAGGACAGCAGCCAACGGGCCTGTTGAAGCACTCCCGGTTCGTGGCGGGCGAGCCAGGCCAGCAGGGTCGCAGTGGAACCAGAGAAAGGCACCGTGCCCGACAACTCCAGGGCGCTGGACCACACCGGAGTGCCCCGCCACTCCTCCAGCACCGGTTCGGCGCGCGCGTCCACTGCCACGATCGCGGCCGCACCGGCCAACCCTGCGCATCGACGGCGTACAGGCCGTCGCCGTGCCCGGCCGGCCCCACCGCGGCGGTGGCCTGGAGCGTCGTCGGCCACACCTCTTCCATGTCCCGCGCGACCCAGTTCGAGTCTGCTGTGGCTCTCCGTGCCCCGCCGGCCTGCCGCACGGCGGCCAGGATGCTCTGGTAGTCCGCCGGCGCGGAGTCGGCCACCCCTGACGCGCGGTCCGGGATCAGCCGCACCGCCCGACCGCCACCTGCACCACCGGCGACCCGGCCGTTGCCCGCTCGTCAGCGAGCTGCTCGCTCAACCGCTGCCCACCCGCACCGCCATGGGCGGCTCGTCCCGCTCGGCCCGCACCTCGGACAGCCGCGTGATCAGCTGCTCTTCGGGTTCATCCAGCTCCGCGCAGCGCGCGGTGATCCGCTCATGCACCTCGGGGTCCACCATGCGCCGGAGCGTACGAGCGCAGCCCGAGACGGCGGATGAGGCACCGGAAACCCGCATCCTGCCAGGCGATCTACGCCCCAGAATGCCGCCTTACCGAGCAGCCCCGGCGTCAGGCCGTCCGGATCCGTTCCCGCACCACCGGCCGCACCTCGAACCCGGCCGCCTTGTACGTGGCGACGCCGCCGACGTTGGAACTCGGCGTGCATACACGTACGCTCGACGAACCCATCTCCCGCAGCGCGGCCGCCCCGGCCACGGTGATCGCCCGACCGTAGCCGCGACCACGGTGGTCCTCGTGGACGCCCATCGGCTCGACCAGCCCCGGCTTCCCCGGGCCGGCCGACCACACCGTCACCACCGCCGCCATGCTGGCCTGGTCGTCATAAGCGCCCAGGCAGCGGGCGTCGGGGTAGAACGGTCCCGCCGACATCGCGTGCCAGTACTCGCGCGTAGGCCGCGCAGTATTGAACGCCGACCGCAGGACGTCGGCGAAATCCTACGCCTGCTCCGGACCGATCGGCTTGATCCGCACGCCGGGGTCCTCCACCGGCTCGGTGAGGTCGCGGAAGAGCGGCGTCCACGGCTCGCCGACGCCCCAGCCCTCCTTGCTCAGCAGGTCGTGGAGCAGCAGGCCCAACGGCCCCTCGATGGACACCGCTCCTTCCGGCAGCACGCCGCGCTCAGGCAGGGAGAAGTCCTCGACAAGCCGCCGCGCCAAGTCCTCATCCTGGAAAGCGTCCGGAGCGACCGTCATCCGCACCAGCGTCGGCGAGTCGAGCATCCCGACCGCGAGAATCCGCCCGTCCCGACTCCAGGTCCGGACCGCCGTGGCCGTCTCGGCCGTTCCGAACCGGTAGTTCCAGCCGATGTCCCCGGAATGCAACTGCATCGGCGCTGCGTCGTACTGCCACTCCCGCAGCGCGGCCATGGCCTCGCGCACCCCGTCGACAGTCGGCGTACCCAGCGCAATCGTCATAGCCGGGATCAGACACTCCATCCCGAGGGTCCGCAACCGATTAACCGGGCCGGCCACTGCTCCCGCAGCGGCCCAACCAAGAGCTGCTGCTCCTGCAATAGCCCAGCAGTTTCGGTGCCCCCGTACCGCGCGGCGCGCGGTGATCCGCTCATGCACCTCGGAGTCCACCAATGCGCCGGAGCGTACGAGCGGCGCCCCGCACATCTGGGCCCCCCGCGTGATCTCCGCGTGCGTCTCGGAGCCGTACTGCCCTCTGGATCAAAGGCCTCACCGAACCAGATCCGGGAGCCGCGCAGGTGATCGAGGGGCATAGGTTGTCGGGATCGCAGGTGTGGACTCTCAGCGGCAGCTGCATGCCCGGACGTCGGGCCGTCGGTGGCCCGCTGCCGGCCGGGGGGTGGGGATTGTGCGTCACCGGCGCCGCGCCGGCCCGCGGGCTCAGGTGAGGGCGGCCGCCAGGCAGGCGAAGGCGGCGATGATGACGGCGACGCGGACGTAGTGCCAGCGGTCCCAGCGCATCATCTGCTCCTTCCAGTCGGCCGGCCGGCTGCCGGTGGTCCACGTCTTGACCCGGTTGTTGATCGGGACGAGCACCAGGATCGACATGAGCACGCTGACGATCAGCAGCGCGGCGGCTGTCACGACGAGGCCGGTGCCCTCGTTGTCCCATCCGGCGACGGCCCAGACCCCGACGAGGACGAGCGAGCCGATATACCAGAACGGCATCACGGCGCCGCCCAGTCGCGCCCCGTGGACGCGAGCGCGCAGGCCGTTGTCGCCGGGGAGCGCGTTGACGATCGGGTTGCTGAAGAAGGGGACGGAGAACTCCACCCCCACCATCACGCCGACGACCACGATGCTGACGACCTCAAGTGCATTGAGCATGATGACCCCTCCGGGATCTAGCGCCGCTAGATGATGAAGCAACGCTATCTCTGTTGCCGCTCCGTTGTCTAGCGGTGCTAGGATCGAGTCATGTCGGTACAGGAACGCAAGGAGCGCGAACGGGCGGCCCGCGAGCGCCTCATCGTGGCCACGGCCCGCGAACTCGCCGAGCAGCAGGGCTGGGACGCGGTCACCACCCGCCGGCTCGCCGAACGCATCGAATACAGCCAGCCCGTCCTCTACAGCCACTTCCGCGGCAAGCGCGAGATCATCGGCGCCGTCGCTCTGCAGGGCGCTTCCGAGATGGCCGTGGCGATGCGGGCCGCCACCGCCGCCGCCGACGGCCCGCGCGCCCGGGTCACCGCGCTGGCCCGCGCCTACCTCGCCTTCGCCGAACGCCATCCGGCGGTCTACGACGCCCTGTTCCAGCTCGACGGCGGCCTGGCGTACGCGCAGGAGGACACCCCCGAACCGTTGAAGGACGCCTTCGCAGCGCTGCTGGAGTGCCTCAGCGAGGTCGCCGGGGACGGCGTGCGCCCGGAGCTGTTCACCGAGACGTTCTGGGCGTCCTTGCACGGACTGGCCACCCTGACCCGAGCGGGACGGCTCCCGCCGGAGGACACCGAGCGCAGGACGGAGCTGCTGGTGGACCGGCTCGCCATGCTCTGACGCACCGTCCCGGACGGCACACGGCCGGGGTCCTCGGGCCCCGCTGCCTGCCTGCGGCATCGCTTCCGGTCACTCGCGCCCACACACGGCGCAGCCGCAGATCGCCGACCCCGCATCCCCGACGGGACACCCGGCCCGGAAGCTGCGGCACTCATTGATCACGACTCGACACGCGCCCTGGTCGGGATCCACGTCACCGTCCGGGCCTTGGCCGGCGGCGAACATGCCGGCCGCCGGGTGACCGGTGGCCATGGCTCGACGGCGCCGGCCTGATGCCATCGCCTTCTGCCGGTGCGGGGCCAGCACGCGTCGGTCCATGCCACCGTCGACACCTTGAATACGTCGTATGCGGTCAGACTGTCCGCAGTCGGGCTGACCACCCGTCAACAGCCCGTCGCTGCCCCCATACGCCGGGCTGCGCTTCCCCGATACACATACCGGTTGATCGAGGGCAGACGGACGGTAAGGGACGCCTGAACAGCGCGCGAGTCATTCGGCGATGACGGAGGTGGCTGCCGCCATGGACGGGACGGTGCTGGAGCGGTTTCCAGCAGGAGCTCCGCGCGGATCGCGACCTGCGGAGGAGTACGCGGCGCGACTACAGGCCGCGGGCGAATCCGGTGCGACGGTTGTGATGGACCTGAAGTCGGATGCGTTCCTGGTCGTCATCCGGGAGCGCGGCGAGGAGTAGCCACCGTCGAGGGCGCCTCCGGCGGCGCAGCGCGCCGGTCTTCGCCATTTCAGATATCGACATCGTCGGCACGATCTCGTGCGAGAGCCTCTCGAACAACTGGCCATGGGCGCCCTGAAGCTGGGGCGCTGGTTACGCGCAATATCCGTCTCGGTCGTCGAGGGCATGCTCGCCGGCATCGGCCTGGTGATCTCGCCGGGTGGCCGAGGGTGTTCGCCGCCATGCCCGTGATCCGCGAAGTGCTCGAGTCGCGCTGACCGAACGCGAACCGATTCGCCGATGACGACGACCCCGGGCGCCCGACTCACGCCTCAGGAGCGGTCCGGGCGTTCATGAAGATGAGCGAGACCAGTGCCAGCCCCACCACCGCGCCGATCACCTGCATGCCGATGAACGCCGGCACGGAACCCGGCTCGATCCCCGCGAAGGTGTCGGTGAAGGCCCTACCGATCGTCACCGCGGGGTTGGCGAAGGACGTGGACGAGGTGAACCAGTACGCGGCGCCGATGTATGACGCGACCGCGACCGGGGCGAAGCGGAGCCTGTCGGTGCGGGCCAGGCCGAAGATCAGGAGGATCAGACCGGCGGTCGCCACGACCTCGCCCAGCAGCAGGTTTCCTGCCGAGCGGTCATGCGTGGACCACTCCACCAGCGGCTCGCCGAACATCGCGTTCGCCAGGACGGCGCCGGCGATCGCGCCGACGATCTGTGCGGGGACGTACACCGCGACCTCCCGCGCGGTGACCCCGGATCCTCCTCGCCGCGCGGTCCACCACTCGGCAAGTGTGACGGCCGGGTTGAAGTGCGCTCCGGAGACCGGACCGAGCAGCACGATCAGCACGCCGAGCCCGAAGACCGTGGCCAGGGAGTTGGCCAGCAGCTGCACCCCGACGTCCTGGGTGAGCTCGGTGGCCTGGATGCCGGACCCGACCACGACGGTCACCAGGGCAGCGGTGCCGACCAGTTCGGCGGCGGCCCTGGCGACCAGGGGTGTACGGGGCGGTGTCGCTCCGGGCGCCGGCTGCGGCTCGTCAGCGGGTATGACGGACTCCGCGGCGGACTCGTGGGTGGCGGTCAACGAAGACTCCTTGGTGCAGTCGCCTCAGGCGGCGGGGATCAGGGGCAGGACCGCTTGTTGTCGGCCGCCGTGCGGGCGGACTCGGCCAGGTCGGCGAACTGGTCCGCGAGCGCAGCGACGACGTCCGGGCGAAGCTTGTAGTACGTGTACCGGCCGCACGGTTCCGTCTCGACGACCCCGGCCTCGCGCAGCACTCTCAGGTGGTTGGAGAGGTTGGTCTGGCGGGCGCCCGTCTCCTCCACCAGGTGGGTGGTGCAGAGGGTCTCCTTGGCGAGCAGGGTCACGATCTGGAGCCTGAGCGGATCGGCCAGAACCCGGATCAGATCAGTGTCGACTGACGTCATCATGGACTGATACTCTCACATCACCCACGGCTGATACCAGCCTGGGCTGATCCTTGCCGATCACTGGGACCCGCACCCAACACCCGTTGGGCCCATGCCCCTTTGAAAGGGGTCACCATGACGTCCGCCTCACCCCCTGTTCTGCCTGATGAGCATCTCGAAGCCGGCGTGGCCCGGCTCGCCCTGCGGTACCGGGGCCAGTTCTCCGCGGAGACCATCCAGAGCGTCATCACCGATTCGTACGAGCGTCTCGCTGAGCACGCCCACGTCCGCACCCACCTGATCGTGCTGACCGAGCACCTGACGAAGGACCGGCTCGACGCCATCGCGCACGTTCAGGGCGCGCCGGGCGTCGGACTGCCGCGGGTGCTGTTCGTCTGCGTCCACAACGCCGGCCGCTCCCAGATGGCCGCCGCTCTCCTCGCCCACCGGGCCCACGGCCGTGTGGTCGTCTCCTCCGCGGGCACGCGTCCCGCCGTCGAGATCGAGCCGACCGTCGGGCAGGTGCTGGCCGAGGTCGGGGTGAACCTGAGCGAGTCCGCCTTCCCCAAGCCGCTGACCGACGAGGTCGTGCAGGCCGCCGACATCGTCATCACCATGGGCTGCGGCGACGCCTGCCCCGTTGTGCCCGGCCGCCGCTACCTGGACTGGCCCACCACCGACCCCGAGGGCGCCCCGATCGACGTCGTCCGCGGCATTCGCGACGAGATCGACGCCCACATCACCGAGCTGCTCGACTCCCTGCCGAACACCTGAGCCCCGTACACCCACTCAAGAAGGAAGAACCTCATGTCCTCGACTCCGCTCGCCTCGGTGCTGTTCGTCTGCGTCCACAACGCCGGGCGCTCACAGATGGCCGCCGGATTCCTCACGCACCTCGCGGGCGACCGGATCGAGGTCCGCTCGGCCGGCTCCATCCCCGGCGACCAGGTCAACCCGGCCGCCGTGGAGGCCATGAAGGAGGTCGGCGTCGACATCTCCGACCAGCGGCCCAAGGTGCTGACCACCGAGGCGGTCCAGGCCTCCGACTTCGTCATCACCATGGGCTGCGGCGACGCCTGCCCGATCTTCCCGGGCAAGAAGTACCTCGACTGGACCCTGGAGGACCCGGCCGGCAAGGGCGTGGATTCCGTGCGCCCCATCCGCGACGAGATCAAGACCCGCATCGAGGCCCTGATCGCCGAGATCGACGCCCAGCAGGAGGCGTGACCTCAGTGATGGGCAACCCCATACGCGGGGTCATCACCATCGGCTGCGGCCCCGCCGGATCGGCTGTATAGCCGCCGACCGGCCGGAGTGTGTCATCCGCTCGGCTTTCGTGCGTTGTGCAGGGTCGGCTTACCGGATGGGGTGGTGCTCTGTTTGCGCTCCGGCGCTCCAAGGCGGTTTCCAGGGGCGCGACGATGGCGACCGGGTCGCCGCTGGTCAATCGGACCCATTCCGCTGCTCGTTCTACTATGGCGCTGCGTACTGCAGTGGAAAGGGAGCGACGATGCGACGGCTGGGGGATCTCGAGGCGGAGATCATGGATCGCCTCTGGCGGTGGCAGCGTCCGGCGACGGTGCGGGAGATCGTCGACGACATCAACGAGGAGCGCCCGCTCGCCTACACAACCGTGATGACCGTGACCAACATCCTCTACACCAAGGGCTGGCTACTGCGGAGCAAGCAGGGCCGGGCCTGGCTGTACACGCCGGTCCGCAGTCGTGAGGAGTACGCGGCGGCACTCATGGAGGACGCGCTCGGCGCGAGCGAGGACCGTCCGGTGGCTCTCGCCCACTTCGTCCAGCAGATGAGTCCCGACGAGATCAGCGCCCTGCGCAAGGCATTGCGCACGGCAGGGCGGCAGGCCGAGTCGTGAACGCGGTTCCCGCGCTGCTCGGCTACGCGGCCGGAGTCGGTTTCCTCGCCCCGCGGCTGCTGCTGCGCAGCGCCTGGCCGCACCGCGCGCCGGGCCTGGCCGTGGCCGTATGGCAAGGGCTGACCGTATCGTTCACCGTCGCTGTCGCACTGGCCGCGTACCACCTCGCCAGCCCGACCGAGCACCTGCACGCCGACCTGATCGGCGTGCTGCATTCCTGCGGGCTGACCAACGCGACCGCCGCGCCCGACCCGACCGTCATCGACCGCTTGGCGGTCGGTCTCCCGCTCTCGATGGTCCTGCTGGTGCTCGGCTGCTTCCTCTTCGAAGTGCTCCGTGGCCGACGCGCTCGCACCCGTCACCGGGAAGTCCTGGACATGGTGGGTCGGCGCTCGCATCACCTGGGCGCCACCATCCTTGAACACGAACTGCCCGCCGCCTACTGCCTCCCGGGGCACAACCCGCGTGTCGTCGTCAGTGCGGGCGCCCTGCGGCTGCTGTCTCCCGGGCAACTCGATGCCGTCCTCGAACACGAGCGTTCACACATCGCAGGACGCCACCATCTGGCACTGGCCGCCACCGAGGCGTTCGCCCGGGTCTTCCGACGAATCCCGCTCGCCCACCACGCCAAGGAGCAGACCGCAGTGCTCCTGGAGATGATCGCCGACGACCGGGCACTGCGCCGCCAGTCTCGCGAAGCGCTGGCCACGGCCATGTACGAGATGGCGGCGGCCAAGGCCGCCCCCGCGGGCGCGTTCGCGGTGGGCGGCCCGAGCGCGCTGGTCCGCATGAGGCGGGTACTCATCCCGCAGCGGCGACCGCACGTCGCACTCCTTGGATCGGTGGCCGTCGCAGCGGCTGTGGTGCCGGTGCTCCCGCTGCTGTTCGGCTGCGTGCCCACCATCGGGTAAACCGGGCGCAAACGCCCCTCTTTCTCGGCGTGGATTGCCACTCCATCTACGAAGCTACTAAGTTGCTCGCATACTTGATCGAAGCCGCCGGTACTCCACGGGGAACCGTGCCTTGTCCGCGTGGGTACACAGAGGAGTTGTCGCAAGATGGGAACCCACCGCCGACCGAAGCCGCCGAGCAGTCCCCGGCTCGCCGTACTGGCCGCTTCGGCGGGAGCGTTCTCCCTGCTGTCCACGGCACAGAGCCAGGCCGAACCGAAGCCCTCCATCGAGAAGGTGCGCGAAGAGGTCGAGGAGCTCTACCACGACTCGGAGGCCGGCACCGAGGAGTACAACACCGCCCAGGGGAAGAAGGCGGCCCTGCAGAAGGCCGCGAACAGGGCACAGGAACGGGTGGCCGAGCAGCAGGCCGAGATCAACGGGATACGCAGCGAGATGGGCCCGGTAGCCGCCTCACAGTACCGAGACGGTGGCCTGGACCCGAGCGTGCGGCTCTTCCTGTCGGCCGAACCCGATGACTACCTGGAGCAGGCGGAACTGCTGGATCGTACGAGCTCCCGGCAGATCTCCCTGCTCAAGAGCCTTCAACAGAAGCAGCGGGAGCTCGCCCAGACCCGCGCCGAAGCGTTGAAGAAGCTCGAGGCGGCCCGCAAGGCCCAGGAGCAGATGAGCGAGAAGAAGCAGGAGATCCAGAGCAAGCTGCGCGAGGCCCAGAAGCTCCTGAACAGCCTCACCGCCGAGCAGCGGGCCGAGCTCAAGGCCGCGGAGGCGGAAGCCGACCGCGCCTCCGGCAGCAGCGACAGCGCCGCCACCTACGACGGCCCCGCCAGCGGACGAGCCCGTACCGCGCTCGAGTTCGCCTACGCCCAGCTCGGCAAGCCCTACGAGTGGGGATCGACCGGCCCGAACTCCTACGACTGCTCCGGTCTGACCGGCGCCTCCTGGCGTGCCGCCGGCGTCTCGCTGCCCCGCACCGTCAACCAGCAGTACAACGCCGGCCGGCAGGTCGCCCGCTCCGACCTCCAGCCCGGCGACATCATCTACTGGTACAACAACAGCCAGCACAACGGCTTGTACATAGGCGACGGCAAGGCCATCCACGCACCGCGCACCGGCAAGAACATCGAGATCGCCAACCTCGACTCCATGCCGTACTTCGCGGCCACGCGGCCCTGATGGCCGGATCGCGGATGGAAGCGGCCGCCGTTTGGCGATCAGGAACGAACAGGGCCGCTGCCTCCGTGAGGGGCGCGGTCGTCCGGGCGCCCGAGCGGATGAGGGCATTCACCTTCTGTCTGCCCCGGGCGGGGGATAGAGCCACAGCCGCAGCAGTCGGCTGAGGCGGGGCATCAGCACATAAGTCAGCGTCGGCAGCAGTACCGCCGGGAAGACCACCGCGCGCAGCGGCAGCGGCCAGCCGGTCGTGTAGGGCACGAGCAGCCACTGGACCAGCAGAACGAGCGGATACGCCGCGAGGAACGTGGTCAGCACCATCTTCCAGCGGGGCGGGGACTGCACCGTCGTGCCGGGCAGGCTGAACCACGTCTCCATCCCGGTGGTCGACTGCCGCTCGCCGCTGACCTCGGTGGCGATGTCCTCGATCCGTGCGTGCCAGTCCGCCCGCTCCCGAGACGTCAGCCACTGCGACAGCCGGTCCGGGTCGGCGAAGTGCACCACCGCGTGGAAGCGGTGCCCGTCCTCGGGGCGCAGCCACGCGACACCCTGGTTCCCGGGGAACCGCGACGCGCTACGGGTGATGCCATGAGTCCACCGCTCGAACTCGGCTTCTCTACCGGGGCGTACCTTCCAGGTGAAGACGGCCGTGACCGGTTCGGTGCACTGGGCGCTGTGGTCCGTACGGACGGCTCTGTGGTTCATACGGACCCGCGTGCCACGGACCGCGCCACTCATGCCTCCGAGTCGACGGCCCGCCGCTCAGGCCTGGTAGGCGACCAGCGCCATCATGCCGACCTCCCCGTGGTACGCGTTGTGGCAGTGCAGCATCCACTGGCCGGGGTTGTCGGCGTCGAAGATGACGGACAGCTTCTTCTTCGGCAGCACGATGGAGGTGCCCTTGCGCGGGCCGTCGTCCCCGAGCTGGTAGGTGTGGCCGTGCCCTTCTTCGATCGTGAGCGGATGCCCGGCCGGGTCGGCCATGTCGTACGCCTTGCCGTTGATGGCCCAGTCGTAGCTCCTTCGGGCGGACGGTCGCCTTCGGCGCGCTGCCGGATCCCGTACGGACCAGAGCCATGCCGGTGGCGTCCTTGCCCTCGGCCAGCGCGACGAGCGGGAAGACGCCGTTGCCCAGGGTGACCAGGGCGTCGTACCGCTCCCCCATCCCGATCAACAGGGCGTCGACCTGCTGGTGCTCGACGGGGAAACCGTCGGTGTGGGTGCCGGTCAGCTTGTGGCCGCCGAGCGCCACCCGGTACGCGGTGTCGCCTCCCGCGTTGATGATGCGCAGCCGGACCCGCTTGCTCGCTCTCGGCGCCCATGAGCATGAACTTCATCGACATCCCGCCGGAGGCGGGCGAGGCGGACGGGGACGCGGAGTCGTCCCCCCTGTCCATGCCCTCCATGCCGCCCATGCCCTGTCGCAGCTCGGCGAGGACTTCGTCGGGATGCCCGTGACTCCGTCGATCCAGTCGTCCAGGACGACGACCCATTCGTCGTCGTACGACAGCGGCTCCTTGGGGTCCTCGACGATCAGCGGTGCGTAGAGGCCCCGGTCGAGCTGGACGCCGACGTGGGGGTGGTGGTCTTGTTCGGCAGCTGGTTGGAGACTTCGGCGGCCAGGGTGTCGCCGGCGGACAGCCTGATCTCCTTGCCGGGGACCTGGCCGCTCACAGCTCGCGCCCTCAGCCCCTCACACCTGAGGCACGGACACCGACACCGCTCCCGGCGCAGTACGGCTCTCCCTCTGCGCCCGCTGCTTCCGCTGCCCGAACGGGGTGACGCCCCGCGGCTTGTACACCGCAAGGGCCATGGCGAGCAGCAGCACGACCAGCGCGAGTACGGAGTGCAGGACAGGCGAGAAGTTGCGCACCGAGGACAGCTCGGCCCCCGGGTCGGCTGCCATGTGCGCCATTGACCTGAACGTACCCATGTAGATCAGCAGTACGACGGTGGCAACCACGTTGATCAGGAGTTTGAACAGGACCCAGTAGTGCCGGAAGAGGCCCCAGGGCGTTCCCAGGGACTGGACGATGCCGGTGAGGAGCGCGGCGAAGGCCAGGGGGACAAGGGCGTACCAGGCGGCCGGCTCCATCACGAGGTAGACCCCGCGTACCGTCGCCGGGTTCTGGCTGGTCAGACCGATCGCCGACAGGGCGAGAAAGGCGACGACCGCGCCGAGCCAGCCGACCGAGGCCGTGACGTGCGCGATGAGAGCCGGCTTGCGCAGGCGAGGCGGCATCGTCATCCGGTGCCTCCTGCTGCCGGACCGGTGGTAACAGCGACACCGACGAGCGGAGCCTGTCCGCCGAGGTGACGGCCCGGACTGTGGTTGCCCGGGACCAGCAGCATGACCACGACGAGAAGGACCACGACCAGCACGACGAGCCCGGACACCTTCACCCAACGCGGCACTCCCCCACTCGCGCCGCTGACGGAAGCCTCATCGGTCATGTCGCGAGCGTCCGGCTCCTGGGACGGATCCACCATGAGGGGTTCTCCTTGTCTCGCCCAGGCCTGGGCGCCGTGCCGTGCGAACGATCCCAGATTTATCGATACACATTGTCGCCGTCAAACCATAGTGCCGCACGGTCGGCATCGCGTACGCTTTCCGCGTGCCGAAGCTGTGGAACGAGACGATCGAGGCGCACCGCCGGGACGTGCGCGACGCCATCCTGGACAGCACCGCCGCCCTGGCGACCGAGAAGGGCCCGCTGTCGCTGACGATGTCTCAGATCGCGGAGACGGTCGGTATCGGTCGGGCCACGCTGTACAAGTACTTCCCGGACGTCGAAGCGATCCTGCATGCCTGGCACGCGCGCGAGATCGCCGGTCACCTCGCCCAGCTGACGGAAGTCCGGGACCGCACCGACGACCCCGGCGCCCGCTTCGAAGCGGTGCTCGAGGCCTACGCCCTCATCACCCACGCATCGCACGGCCACCACGACATGGAGCTCGGCGTCTTCCTGCACCAGGACAGTGGCAACCACCTTGCCCACGCGCACCTGCACCTTCACCACATGGTTCAAGAGCTGGTGACCGAGGCAGCACGGGCCGGCGACGTCAGGGACGACATCCCCCCGGCCGAGCTCACGCGCTATTGCCTCAGCGCCCTCGCGGCAGCACGAACGCTGCCGTCCGAGGCTGCCGTGCGGCGCTTGGTCGCGGTCACCCTCGCCGGCATGCGCCCTCCACAGCACTGAGGCCCTCAGGCAAACTCCCTTCTGCTGAACGCCTCTTGACTCCCCTACGTACTAAGGGCATCAGTAGATGGCAGCCAGAGGACGATGCACGTCGACATGCCCGCGAATACGCCGCGGGCGACTGCCGGTCGACGCGGAGGGCACCAATGGGAAGTCCCGCTATGACCTGGACGCTGGCGGCGGTGGCCGCACTCGTGGCCGTCGTGAGCGCGGCCCGGCTGGCCGCTGCCGACGGCGGAGAGGCCCGGTTCGCAGCCGGAGGCGACGTCCTCATGGCCGGCGGCATGGCCGCAATGTTCCTGCCCGCGACGGCCGCCAGTTTCGGGGACCACAGTCTGTGGTGGGTGACCGGGTTCACCGCCGTCGGCCTCGGCGGCGTGGCCCTGTCCGTACGCCACTCTCGGATGCACGGCTGGCGACACGGCCGCCGCTGGGCGCACCACATCATCGGCAGTGCCGCCATGGTCATCATGACGCTGGCCATGCCGGGCACCGAATCCGGGCCGGTGCTGGCTCTGGGCGGGCACTCGATGGCCGGCATGGGGCATGGGCACGGCCACGGATCCGCCGCGACGGCCCACGGCCACGAGATGGCGGGCATGGCCGGGGACGCGGAAGGCATGAACCACTCCTCGGGAATGACCGCCCACGACATGACGGCCGGCGCCACCGAGAACGCCGCGGCGGGAGGCACGGCTTCTGTGTGGCGTGTCGTTCTTGTCGCACTGGCCGTGTACTTCCTGCTCTCGATCGTCGCGTCCGTGTGGGCGCGGGTTCGCGGCACCGACCGGCGGGAGGGTGCGGGCCGCGGTGCGGGCAGGAGCCGCTGGGCGCGGCGGCTTCTCGCCTTGCCCGACACGATCGTGGTGTTCCTCGCCTCCCTGGCCGTCTCCGTCTGGGACATGGCCCGGTCGGGAGGGAACAAGCGCCGGGCACATGCGGCAGGGGGCAACCGGAGCCGCCGTCGCCCGCCGGGCACGTCACCGGGGGCGGCCCTGACGGCCCATATCGGCATGGGTAGCACGATGTGCGCCATGCTCGTCATGATGGCCGCCTGACCGCCCGTCGCCGCCCCTACTGCGTCACGCCGCTTTGAGTCCCGCCAGGCTCTTGAGACTGCGGCGCTCGACCGATCAGTGGCCGCCGCTCGACGTAACGGCCAGGCGCTTCTTGAATGTTGTGCCACCGTCCTTCGACTCGAAGACCCCGGTCTGAGTGGCGGCGAGGACGTGCTCGGCCGCGACAGCGGTGAGTGCCTGCGGCCGGCCGCCCGGCACAGTGGAGGTCTTCTTCCACGTGATGCCGCCATCCGCACTGCTGTTCAGGCCGCCAGAGGTGTCGATGCCGTAGAGGGCGTCCTTCGTGCTCCAGGAGAGGAAGGCCATCACCGGCTTCTGCGCTTGAGCGAAGGTCTTCCCGCCGTCGCCGCTTCGAACGACTCCGTCCGCGGTCGTGGCCAGGATGACGCCGGGGTCCGTCGGGCTGACCGCTATGTCCAGGGCTTCGATCCGGGCCCCGTCCTTCCAGGAAATGCCGTCCTTGGTCGTGCGGACCAGGCCGTTGGTGGAGTCGTAGCCGTAGACCGTGCTGTGGGCGAAGTCCAGAGCGTGGAAGTCGGACTCGCCGGACAAGGACAGGGACTTCCAGGTCCTGCCCGCGTCGGCGCTCTTGATGAGCCCCTTGTTGCCACCGGAGGTTGGGTGGCCGCTGGCGTAGAAGGTCTTCGCGCCGGCCATGGTGAAGCCCATGAAGTCGTCCCTGCTGTCGCCCACCAGCTCTGCCTCCCCCTGGGCATCGGGGGTGTAGACGCCTTCGTGGGTGGCAACGTAGAGGCGCTGGTCGGTGGGGTCCACACCGAGACCGTGGATGTGGCTAACTGTCGTCCCGGCAGCGGCGGACTTGTCGGTCGACTCCTCGCTCTCTCCACCGTCGGAGCAGGCGGCCAGAGTGAGGGTGAGAGCCAGGGCAGTGGCTGCCACGACAGCGGGGCGTTTGTTCATGATTCCTCGGGGCGTAAGGGTGCACCGGAACGGCGACGGCCGATCACTGTTTGGCGGGGCACAGGGAGAAGACCGCCCGGGCTCCTCGGGTGCGCGCCTCGGAGCCCTGGGCAGTCAGTGGGTGGTGCGGATCAGATCCGGTCGAGGATCTTCTCGAACTTCTCGACCTCGGCGGACTGGGTCTTCACGACGTCGGCGGCGAGCTTCTTGGCCGCGGCGTCACGGCCGTTCTTCTGCTCGTCCTCCGCCATGGTGATCGCGCCCTCGTGGTGCTCGATCATCATCTCCGCGAACATCCGGTCGAACTCGCCGCCCTTGGCGGCCGCGAGCTTCTGCATGTCCTCTTCGGACATCATCCCGGACGTCCCGGATCCGTGGTCCATGCCACCGGAGCCGTGGTCCATGCCGGGCATGCTCTCCTCGGCGGACTCCGGCTTGCCCCATGCCTTCAGCCAGGACTTCATCGTCTGGATCTCGGGATCCTGGGCCTTCTCGATGTCCGCGGCCAAGGTCTTGATCTCCGCGTCGGAGGCCCGCCCGTCCGCGAGTTTGGCCATCTCCAGGGCCTGCTCGTGGTGCGGGATCATCATCTGCGCGAGCATGACGTCCGCGTCGTTGAAGGCGCCGGGCGCCGGGGTGTCACCCGCCGTCGTCGGGGTGAACGTGGCAGAGGCGGAGGTGCCGCTCCCGTGGTCCATGCCCTCCATGTCGTCCCCGCCGCAGGCGGCGAGCAGCAGCCCACCCGCCGCGACGGTACTGACGATCGCCATACGACGACGAAGACGGCGGTGCAAGACAGAGTTGTGGGCAGTCATGTGCGAAATACCTCGTTCGATGAGTTCTGTCAGTGATTGTGGGGATAGGCACGGCGTGCGCGGGCGTGACACGGCCCGCGCTGCGGTCCGGCCTATATCCGCAGCACTGACAGCTGAACGAGGAGAGGTCTCGGGGGTGGTGGGCTGGGGCACAGCACGGCCATCGCCCGGGCGAGCAGCGCCGTCAGCTGCTCCTTGCGGCGCGATGCGGCGCACAGGAACAACCAGAGCAGCCAGCCGCTGAGCACCGCCACGCACACAGACAGCACGTCCATGCTGATCGTGGGCTCGTCCACCGCGGCCGACGACGACGCCGGTGTCGCGGCGCCGTGGTCCGCCATCGCCTTGTCAGGCCCTGCGAATGTCTGGGTGTCGGCGGCCCCTTGGGCCATGCCGCCTTGGTGCGGGCCTACGACGGCATGGAGAGGGCCGGCCGCCGAGCCCGAAGAGTGCTCCGGATGGCCCATCGTGTGCATGGCGAACACGCCGAATGTGAGCACGGCTACGAGCAGGAGGTACCCGAAGGCGCCGCCCGCACGCAGCCGACCGCTCACACGCAACATGCCAGACATACTACTAAGCCGCTTCATAGAACGGCCACCGGACCGGGCCCGGCCGGCTCACGCCCATCGGCCGTCCCTCCTCGGGACGCGATCTCCGTGCGCCACTGCGCCCATCCTCTGTTGTCACTCGGCGGCATCGACGCGGCCAGGGCGGCCCGTCGCCCCCGCAGCCTCGCCAGGCGAGGACACCGCGATTCCTCCGGCGCGCGACTGGGCGCGTCATCGCGCGAGCGGTCCGCCCAGCATGTCCAGGACAGCCCCGCCCAGCAGCCCGAGTACGACGGATCCGATCGCCGCCGCGTAGGCAACGACGGCAGCTGATCTTGACCGCGTACCCGGATCACCGACGGCTCCGCGTGCGAGAAACGCCGGGGCGATCCAGCGCAGGTAGTAGAAGAGCGAAGCCACCGTGTTGACGGCCGCGACGACCGCCAGCCATGCGTAGCCGCCGTCGAAGGCAGCGCTGAAGGCTTCCAGTTTGCCGAGGAAGACGGCCGTCGGGGGCGTGCCCACCAGGCCCAGCAGGCAGACGACGAGCGAGGCCAGCAGAGCCGGTTGGGTCCGCGCCAGGCCCCGGTAGTCGTCGATGGTGTGGGCTGCGGGCAGTGCGCAGACGACAGCGAAGGCGCCGAGGTTGGTCAGCGCGTACCCGGCCAGGTAGTACAGCAGCGCCTCCTGGTCGAGGTCGGTGCGGCCGGCAACGGCCACCGGGAGCAGGAGATAGCCGACCTGGCTGATGGTGGAGTACGCGAGGAGCCGTTTGACGTCCTGTTGGAAGAAGGCCGCCAGGTTGCCGAGTGTCATCGAGGCCACCGAGAGCACGGCCACCAGATCTGCCCATGGCAGGTCGGCGTCCGCGAGCGGCACGGCGGCGAGTCGGTAGAACGCCGCCAGGGCGCCGATCTTGGGGATCGTGGTGAGGAAGGCGGCGACCGGCGCCGAGCTGCCCTGGACGGCGTCCGGCACCCAGAAGTGGCCGGGCACGCCGCCGGCCTTGAACAGGACACCGGCGAGCAGGGCCAGCGTGCCGACCGCCACCAATCCGGCCGGTGCCTCGGCGAGTTCGGTGCGCAGCATGGGATACGCAGTGGCCCGCCCGGCGGCGAGCAGGATGGTGATGCCGGCGAGCATCACGACGCCGAGGAGGGCGCCTACGACGTAGAACTTCAGAGCTGCCTCGGTTCCGGGGCCGTCCTTGCGGAACCCGGCGAGCGCGTACGCGGGCACGCCGGCCAGCAGGTAGCCGGCGGCGAGGAGGAGCAGGTCCTGGGATCCGGCCATCATCAGGGCGCCGACGGAGGCCAGTTGGAGCAAGACGTAGAACTCGGTCTCGCGCGGGTCGGCGTACAGGCGCGGCATGGCGAGCGCGAGGACCAGCAGCGTGGCGCCGAGGATGACGATCCTGCTGGTGGCCGTGAGCGTGTCCAGGGCGAAGGACTCGCCGAAGGCCGTCTCCACGGGCTTGGTCGCGGCCATCGCGGCGGCCACGATCCCCGCGGTGCAGGCCGCTCCCGCCAGGGCCCCGGTCAGCCACTGGCGACGGCGCGGCAGCCACGCTCCGAGCAGCAGGCCGAGTACGGCGGAGGCGGCGAGCAGGACCTCGGGCAGGAGGTCGAGGGGGTTCTCGTTCATCCCGGTCATCTCGTTCATCGCGCGAGCAGCTCCAGCACGGTGCGCGAGGCGGGTTCGACGACGTCGAGGACGAACCTGGGAGCGAGGCCGAGGACGACGCCCAGGGCCAGCAGCGGGACGATCGCGAGCCCTTCGTGGAGGCGGATGTCGGGGAACGGCCGGTCGGTACCCGGCGCGGCGACGGGCAGCCGCAGCGGACCGAGGAAGACCTGTTGCAGGGCGCGCAGGAACAGGCCGGCGGTGAGCAGGATCCCGAGCACGGCCAGGCCGGTGGCGACCGGCTCCGGCCCCAAACTCCCGGTGAGGATCTGAAACTCGGCGATGAAGCCGGAGAAGCCGGGCAGCCCGAGGGAGGCGAAAGCGGCGACGCCGGTCAGCGCGGCAAAAACGGGCGCCCGCCCGGCGACACCCGAGTACGCGGACATCTCGTACGTCCGCCCGCGCTCGTACAGCACGCTGGAGAGCAGGAACAGCGCCCCGGTCAGCAGCCCGTGGCTGACCATCTGGAAGACGGACCCGGTGATGGCGAGTCGGCGGGCCTCCTCCTGCCCGGCGCCGACGGCACCGGCCGCGCCGATCGCCAGGATGATGTAGCCCATGTGGTTGACGGAGGTGTAGGCGACCATCCGTTTGAAGTCGGTCTGGGCGAGGGCGACCAGCGCTCCGTACAGCACGGAGACCACGCCGACGACGACGAAGACGAGGGCGAAGTCCCGCCAGGCGTCGGGCAGGACGGGCATGGCGATGCGCAGGAAACCGTAGGTGCCCATCTTCAGCAGCACCCCGGCGAGGATCGCCGACCCGGCGGCCGGGGCGTCGGTGTGGGCGGGCGGCAGCCAGGTGTGGAAGGGCACGGTCGGGGTCTTGACCGCAAGGCCGACGGCGACGGCGAGGAGGACGAGGCCGCCGTATGTCCCGCGTCCGGCCAGTGGGTTGGCGTCGGTCAGTTCGACGATGTCGAAGGTGTGCGGGTCGGCGGCCAGGTACAGGCCGATGAAGCCGAGCAGCAGGGCGAGGGAGCCGATGAAGGTGTAGAGGAAGAACTTCAGCGCGGCGCGGGCGGCGTCCTTGTGTCCCCACCCGGCGATGATGAAGTACATCGCCACGATGGACAGGTCGAAGAAGACGAAGAACAGGATCAGGTCGAGGGCGACGAACAGGCCGAGGCATGTGGTCTGGAGGAAGAGGAACAGGGCCGCGAACTCCCTGGGCCGCCGGGTCTCGCGCCAGGCGTACGCGGCACAGGCGAGGAACAGCACGCAGGTGACGGCCACCAGCGGCAGGGACAGGCCGTCGACTCCGACGTGGTAGCTGATGCCGGCGCTGGGGATCCAGCGGGCCTGTGTCTCGTACTGCATGCCGCCGTCGGCCCGGTATCCCGCCCAGACGATCACCGTCAGGATCAGTTCTACGGCGGCCGTCACCGCCCAAGCCGTCAGGAACAGAGTGCGTGGCGCGCTGCGCGGCACGCACAACAGGAGGGCCGCCATGGCGGTCGGGAGCAGGACGATGGCCGTGAGCACGGCGGTCACCTCACGAGGACGAGGACGACGGCGAGGACAGTGAAGGCGGCGACCGCCTGAGCGAGGTACTGATGCAACTGCCCGGTCTGCGGCCTGCGCGCCCAGCGGCCGAACACGCGGGCACCGCCCGCCACGCCCTCCACCGTGCCGTCGACGAGCCGCTCGGCCTGGGCGTTGGTCCATTGGGCCAACCGGACCGAGCCGCGGGCGGTGCCTTCGACGGCGTGGTCCAGCACCCGGTCGTCGAAGGCGGCGAGGGCATCGGCGAGGCGCATGACCGGGCGTACGAGGAGGGTTCGTGCCGCGTTCTCCAGGCGCAGCCAGTCGGACGCCCAGGCAGTGATCCGGCCATGGAGAGTGAGGAGTTGGGGTCCACGCATCCAGACGAGAGCGGAGACGGCCGTCGCGAGCGTGCCGGACAGGACCAACTCCCAGGCCTCCGGGCCCGGTTGGCCCTCGCCGCCGAGCACCCGCTCGACCGCCTCCCGTACGGGCGGGAAGGACGTGACCGTCAGGGCGGCGCAGGCGACGGCCAGCGTGACCAGCGGCAGTCGGGTCGTATACGGCAGCGGCTCCTCACGGTCGTCCGGTACGGGAGCGGGCTGCCAAACGAACCACAGGGCCTTCGCACTGTAGACCGCGGAGATCACCGCGGCGGCCAGCCCGACGACGTACAGCGCCGTGTTGTCCTCAAGGGCGCCGGCGAGGAGTACGTCCTTCGCCGCCCACAGCGCCAAAGGCGGGACCCCGGCCAGAGCCAGGGCCGCGACACTGAAGGTGATCCCGGCCGTACGGTGCCGCCGGGCCGCGCCTCGCAGGGCGGGCAGTGCCTTGGTGCCGAGGGTGGTCAGCCAGGCGCCCGCGACGAGGAAGGCCAGGCTCTTCGCGGCGGCGTGCGCGATGAGTTGCAGGGTTCCGCCGGTGACCGCACCGGCCCCGGCGGCGAGCACCATGAAGCCGATCTGTGCACAGGTGGAGGCGGCGAGCAGCTGCTTGAGGTCGGTCTGCGCCACGGCGATCAGACCGAGCACCACCGCCGTCACCGCACCCGTCCACGCCACCACGGGCCCACCCCAACCGGACTGCGCGAGCAGCGGCTCCAGCCGCAGCAGCAGATACGCCCCGGCCACCACCATGGTCGCCGAGTGCAACAGGGCGGAGACCGGGCTCGGGCCCTGCATGGCCCTGGACAGCCAGAAGCTGAAGGGCAGTTGGGCCGACTTGCCGAACGCGGCCGTGATGACTCCGGCGGTGATGACCGCCGACCACGCGCCGGTCGCGTCCGGGAGCTCGTCGAGGGCGAGGGAGCCGGCCTGCCCGCTCGCCAGGGCCGCCCCGGCTGCGAGGTAGAGGCCGAGGTCGGCGGCGCGGGTGGTGAGGAAGGCCGTGTTGGCGGCGTCCCCCCGCTCAGGGTCGCGCCACCAGTAGCCGATCAGGGCCCAGGAGGTGGCGCCCATCACCTCCCATGCCATCAGCAGGACCGTCAGCGTGGTCGCGGTGACCGTCGTCAGCATCGCGCCGCCGAACAGCAGCATCAGCCCGAAGAAGCGGGCGCGTGCCTCGCCCGGCCCGATGTCCCCGACGCTGAACAGGAGGACGGCCGCGGTCACCGCCGTGACGGTCACGACCATGAGGCCCGACAGCCCGTCGACCGCGAGCCCGACTGGAAGCCCTTCAAGCAGCGGCGCCTCGACCCGAGGGTGCTCGAAGGCCACCGCGACGGCGAGGCCGAGGGCAGCAACGGCCGTACCGACCGCGACCGTCGGGGCGTACCGGTCCGCCGGGCGGCCGACGACCGCCAGGAGCATCCCCACGGTCAGCGGCAGCGCGACGAGCGCCCACAGCAGCGCGCTCACTCCTTCAACTCCGCCGCCATGTCGGTCATGTCGACCTCGCGGGATCGGAACAGCGCGGTGACCACGGCGAAGCCGATGGCCATCTCCACCGCCATGACCGTGACCGCCAGGACGACCAGCACCTGCCCGTCGGCCGCTGCCGGGGCGATGTAGTGCCACACGGCCGCCGCGCCGACGATGACGCCGCCCAGCATCAGTTCCAGCCCCATCATCAGCATCACGATCGACTGCTGGGTGAGCGCGCCGAACAGGCCGATGCTGAACAGAGCCGCTGCGAGCAGCAGAAAGAGTTCCAGGCTCATCGGCCCATCCCTCCCCGTACCGGGTCGTCGGCGGTGCGCGCCTTGAGGTCGTCGCCGAAACGGTCGTAGCGGCCCCGGCGCGTGGCCAGAACGACGGTCGCGACGATGGTGGCGAACAGGGCGAGGCCCAAGGTCATCATGGTGAGCATCTGCGGACCCATCAGCGACAGGCCCAGGTCCATGGTCGGATCGGCCGACGGCCTGCCGCGCCGGGACGGCCACGGGGCGAGCAGGATCCCGGCGGCGAGTACGGCGAAGACCGCCGCGCAGATCACGGCCGCGCCCTTCGTGTTGTGGACCATGGTCATCGGCATGAGCCCGGCCGGGTTCATCATGTACATCACCATGAATACGGCCATGATGGCCATCTCGATGGTCATCATCAGCACGATCACGACCCCGAGGTAGTCCAGCCCGAGCAGCAGCACTTCACCGCCGACGCACAGGAGAGAGGCCAGCAGCGCGTACGTGGCTCGGGCCATGGAGTCGTACCGGAACACCATGACTCCACTGGCCACCGCCAGCAGGGCCAACACCCAGAAGATCGCGTCGTCAAGCACGGCCCTCACCTCCTCATCGGTTCAGGACGACGACGGCCACGAACAGGGCCTGAAGCAGCGTCAGCGGCACCATCACCATCCACGCGAGCTCCATGTACCGCTCCATCCGCAGCACGGGCAGCAGCCGACGCCCTGCCACCAACAGCGCCAGCACCGCCGCCGTCTTCAGCAGCGTCCACGCCCAGCCCGGCAGGAGCGGGCCGTGCCCGCCGCCGAGGAACAGCGGCACGCTGAAGCCGGCGGTCACCACGAGCAGCATCCACCGGCCACCCAGGAACACCAGCCGGTCCACGCCCGCCAGTTCGGCGGCGGCGCCCCCTGCCGCGTCCTGTGCGAGCGGGTACGCGAACGGCCCCCAGAAGGCCATCGCGAGCGCACTCAGCAGGTAGACGACGAACGCGGCCGGCATCCACACCACGAACCACAGCCCGTCCTGAGCCGCGACCACGTCGCCCACCCGTAGCGACTCGGCTCCCAGGGCAGCGGTGGTGATCGCGAACATGTGCGGTAGTTCGTACGCCAGGCCCTGCGCCAGGAACCGGTACCCACCGATCAGCGACAGCGCCGAGTTCGGCCCCCAGCCCGCCAGCCAGACCGCCGCCCAGGCCAGTGCCTCCATCGCGTTGAACCACACGATGCCGACGGACGGATCGCTCACGGAACGGAAACCCCACGGCAGTACGGCACCCGCGAGCACCGCCGCCACCGGGACCAGCACAACGCCCAGCCGTCCGAGGAGCCGGTCGGCGGCCGTCGTACGGCGCGGCTGCTGGACGAGCAGCCGCAGGGCTTCGCGTAACGGGGCCATCGCGCGGCGCCCGGCCTCTCGGACGCTCCTGGCGGGACCGCTCTCGGCCGCCGCGGACAGCACCGCGTCGAACCCAGCCGTGATCACTGCGGCCATGGCCAGGGCGACAGGGAGGATGGCGGTCGCCCAGAGGGGCGCGGCATCAGCCATGGGCCGCTCCGGACACGGGCACGAGCGCGAGTTCCTCGAGGTCGGGGTCCAGGCTGGCCACGATGATCCGCGCACAGGCGAACTCCGCGCCGGTCAGCAACTCCGGAAGGATGTCGAGCAGCGCCTGCGACGGCGGCTGCGGTCCGTCCAGGCGTCCGCGCGGGCCGGTGAGATCGTCCGGCGTCAATGGCTGTTCGTCGTCGAGTACTTCGAGGCCGCGCTCGACCTCGTCCAGCCAGATCCGCAGTCGGTCGTATGCGTCCCCGTCCGCAGTGAGGGCCGGTCCGGTCACTCCTGCCTCGCCCGCTCTGGCGGACGACAACTCCCCCAGCCCGGCGATCGACCAACGCAGGGTGCGTGAGCGCCGCACTCTGCGCAGTACCCCGCGCAGGTCGCCGCCGATCCCTTCGCGCGGCGCCCCCGACAGCAGTTCGTCCCGCAGCCGACGGCACCGCGCGGCGACGTCGTCCCAGCCGACGACAGCGAGGAGCCGCGCCACACTGTCCAAATGCGCGGCGCAGCGCCGACGCACCGCACTTCCGCTGGTGACTTCCTCCCCCTGCGCCGCCCGCAGCCATGGCTCGTCCCAGAAGGGCAGTCGATGGCCGGGCGGTACGGGGAGGTGGTCGACCTCTACGTCCTGTACGACGTCTCCTTGCAGAGTAAGTCGGAGAACGAGCCCTGTCGGCCAGTCGGTCAGGCCGGGGCCGATCGGTACGTGAAGCTGATCGAGTCTCAGCTCGTCACGGTCGTCGGCCCGTTCGGCCATGGGCAGGCCCGCTACGTCCCCCATGGCATGCATGTCGTGGCCCATGTGATCCATATGGCCGGAATGGCCTTCGTGCTCGGTGTGGTCCATGTGCGGGGCACGGTGGTCGTCGGGGTGGTGGTTCTCGTGGCCCTCATGGCCGGAGTGAGCCGCATGGTCGCCATGTCCGTGGTCCATGGAGCGGTGCGGATGACCTTGATCGTCGGGTGCGGGAGGCGGCGAGTTGCCGTGGTGCGCGCCGTGGCCCTGATCATCACCGTGCCCTTGATGCTCCCCTTGCGCACGCCCGCCAGACTCACCCGCCGCAGCCTCCTGCTCGTCGTCCCCTTCGGTCTCGCGCGGAGTAACCGCCCTGTCCGTCAGATCCCTCCGCGCCATTTCGAGCGCGTGCGCGGCGTGCCCGGTCTCCTCGACCACGATGCGCACGGCCGGGTCCGGCATCGACCGCTCGATGTCGTCCAGCCACTCCGCGTCCCACGGCTCCGAGGCGCCGCAGACGACCAACAGGTCGGCGGCGGCCGGGGCGCCCGCCATCGCCCACCCCTGCCGGCGTACCTCTGCCTCCACCTCCAGCCGGATGTCCGTCGCTCCGGGCAGCGCGACCGCCAGGACCGCCGGGCGCCGCATCGCCGTACGCCGCAGAAGACTTCTCAGGTCCACCGCAGGGCCCCCTCACGCCAGGCGTAGGCCACCGCCGCGAAGAGGATCCCCAGGAAAAGGAACATCTCGACGACGGCCGTGGTGCCCACTTCGGAGACGACCTTCACCCACGGGTACATGAAGAGCATCTCCATGTCGAAGGCCAGGAAGATCATGGTGACCGCGTACCAGCGCACATGGAACCGGGAAACGGCGTGCTCGCCCGGCTTGAGACCTCCGGCGAAAGGGCCCGTCTCCAGGGGAGTCCGCGCTGCCGCCAGCCACAGGCCCAATCCGTAGAGGATCGCCAGCCCGGCCCCGACCACACCGAGAAGGACCAGCATCGGCTGCCATGCGTCCATCCCGCCCGACCTCCGTTCTCGGCGTCATACGGCTTATGGTGAAGCGCCACACCACTAAGGACGTTAGTGGTTGGGATGCCTCCGGAACCACTCCCACCCCGGGGCGAGCTTACCCCCTAGGGGTATCATGGGCACTCCTCTTCGGAAGGAGCAAGAACATGGTTCAGAAGGTGTACGACGTCAAAGGCATGACGTGCGACCACTGTGTCCAGGCCGTCAGCTCCGAACTCGGCGGCCTCCCCGGAGTCGAGGACGTCCAGGTGGATCTGCCGTCGGGTCAGGTCACGGTGACCAGCGAACAGCAGCTGGATTCCGCCGCCGTCGCCGCAGCGGTCGACGAGGCCGGCTACGAGCTCGTCGGCGGCGGGAGCCAGTGAACCGGCGGGCAGAGCTGCTGCGCCGGGCAATCGGTCGCCCTGTCGTCAGGCTCACGGCCGCGGCGCTTCTCCAGGCCGCGGCCTCCCGCCTCACGGATCCCGGAGCCGCCCCGGCGCGAAAGCCCTGCGCGTGCGGCGGCGCCGCCGGCACGGTTCGCTGAGCTGGTCCGGTCACCACGACGAGGGCTGCTCTGCTCCCCACGGGATGTGAGCAAGCGGATCTGCGAGACGGGTGACACCCTTCAAGGGGGCGCTGGGTCAGGTCCGGCAGCAGCCGCAGAAGCCGGGCGGTGAGAACTGCCCATTCGACGTGGCTCTCGAGTGGTGACCTGACCACCGGCGAGACCCGCAAGGTCCTTGTCGGGCGGGCTTCATCGTCTGGACGGGATGTTCAGCCCCGACGGCTGCACCCTCGCCACCGGCAGCGGCGACGGCGACACACGCCTGTGGAGCATCGCCCTTCTCCAGTTCGCAGGAAGCGATCGACGCGATCTGCCGGGCCCTCCGCCGGAACCTGACTCCGGTAGGGCGTTCGCTGTACCTGGAGGACGAGAAGTACCACCCCGTGTGCCCGGCCGAGCCTGCCAGGTGGCCGACACCCCGTTCCGCTGCTGTGCACCCGAATTTGATGTGAACTCCGGGGCCAGTGCGCTGCGAGCCGCTGCCGTCCGACAGGGCATCCTCGACCTGCGCCTTTTGGGCGATCGGCCGCGGGAAGTCAACGACGACGGCACAACAGCTGCCTTCTTGGAGGCTGTCGGGACAGAGGAACGCTGGGATGCCGGACTGGAGTTCATCCGCGGTATCCGGATACCGCCGTTGAACTCCAACCACCTCCTGCACACCCTGTGCGAGTTGGAGTCGTTCCACAACGGGCATCGGCCGCACCGGGCCCGGGATCAAGTGGGCGGCACCCTCCACGAGCACCACCATGCTGCGCGAGCAGGACGGATGCTGATTCGGCACGTACAACCCGCAGCCCGGACCAGCTCGACCGTCCGGGCCCGCGTCACCACATTTCGCGGGGCCTTGCGCACCCGACCACCCCGCCACCACGACCTGTACCCACGGGAAGCGGAATCCAGCACTAGCGCGCCCAGGCAGGGCCCTGCCCGGTCCAGCTCAGGACGAGCAGGATGTCGTCGAGCGCGCCGGAATCGAACAGGGCACTGGCTTCGCTGCCGAAGCTGAGCTGCCAGTCCCCCGCTGGGCTGGTACCGAGGAACGACGTCCAGGCCGTGGCGTTGCCACGCCGGGTGCTTGCCATGCCGTTGGTTGCCGTGGCCGTGCCCCCGGCAGCACCATGCCGCAGCGAGATCGTGGTCTCGGGGACCGTGGCGTCGCTCGACAGGCGAACGGCGACGGCGGCGGCGGCGAGGTCGTCGATCCCGACCGGAAAGTCGACGTCGCGCAGCGCGAGCGTCGCCGACCTGGCCGCTGGGTCAGCCGGGTTGTTGAGGTCGTACCACTGGTCGGGGAAGTCGCGGGCCAGGCTGAACACGCAGTCGGCGCCCCGGTCCCGGTTGGCGTTGAGCCTGGTGACCACCTGGTCGCGGTAGGTGTCGTCGTACGCGGCGGTGTAGTCGACTGTGACCAGCAGGTCGACGATGCTGGAGAAATCGAGCGGGTTGGCAGCGGGCGGCAACCGGAACTCCCAGCTGGTGTCCACACCGCTGCCCTCGAACGGCAGCAGCATGTCCGACTGGGCGTCGAGCTCGAACACCCCGCTGGCGTTGACCGGCGACGTCAGGGCGACGATGCCGGGGTCGCTGCGTACCACGACATCCTGGAAGGTGCCGTCGCCTCCGGTGGTCACCCGGGAGATCCCGTTGGAGTACAGCGTGGCCCGGATTCCGCGGTCGGGCGGGACGAGGGCCACCAGGCTCGCCCGCACCTGTCGGATCAGCCGCAGATAGTGCCCCGGGAAGTCGGCGTCGAACAGCGACGTGGGCGTGGTGAACGCGAGCGTTCCGGTGCGCCGGAACTCCTGGAACTCCACCGGCATGAGCCGGGCCAGCGAGAGCGTCTGTGTCAGGTTCAACCGCCGCCGGGCCGAGGTGAAGGCGTACTCGTCGAGGCGAGTGAGGTCCTCGCTGAGCTGTTCGGCGCCGGTCAGGCCCTGGCGGCTGGGTCCCGCGTTGGTGGTGAGTTCGGCGGGCGACTGCGTGTAGTCCTGACGGATCAGGACCCGGGCCGGCTCCGCCCGTTCGAACGCCAGCTGGGCCTGCGCCTGCCGGGCGGTCGCGGTGGCCTGCTGCAGGAAGTACCGGTACACCCCGCCCAGCGTGTTGCTCATCCACAGGTACAGGTCGGCGTTGGTGAATTGTCCGTTGAGGAACGTCAGGGTGCCCATCGCCTGGTCGTGCTGCAGCGCCGCGACGGCCTGTTCCCCCAGGGCGATCGCGACCTGGTCCTTGGCCACGGTGATCTGTGCCCCGGCGATCTGCACGTCCTGCTGGGCGGCAACCACCTGGCGCCGCCACTCGTCCTTGCGCTGTTCGACGCCGGCCCGCAACTGGTTGGCCTGCATCTGCGCTTCGAGGTCGTTCTGCTGGTGCTGGAAGACGGCCTTGGTCACGGTGGCCGCGGAGATCCCAGCAGCCAGCCCCACCTTCAGCCCGAAGGAGGAAACCGTTTCCCACATGCTGGCCGTTTGAGAAGCCGCCTGCAGGACACCGATCGCCGCATCGGTCTCCGAGATGCGGTCTCTGAGGTCGCGCATGTCGGCATAGCTGTCCAGCAGGTCCTGCTCGTACTGGTTCGCAGGCGCCTCGATGGCGGCGGTGTAAGTGGTGACCAGCGTGTCGGCCTTCGTCTTCTGGGCCTCCGCCGCCGTGGCGGCGTCCTTGGCCTCGCCGACCCGGCTCGCCGCCACCGTGGCCTGCGCCGCGCTGAGGTCGACCGCCTTGAGCGCGTCGTAGAGGCGCAGGTTGCGCTCGTCGTACTTCTCCAGGGCCGCGAGGTAGCCGGCCTCCATCTGGGCGGCCTGCGCGGTGAGTTGCTTGGCCCGCTCCAGCAGGACCTTGAAGCGGTACGGGGTCGGCTGGCTGACCGTGGCGGCCGCGAGCCCTTGCGCCCGCGGCATGCCCGCGATGTTGCGGCCCTGGCGCAGCTTGGCCAGTTGCATGTCCACCCGGGTGCGCAGGATGACCAGTTCCGGGATCGGCAGGGCCGGCTCCCCGATGTTCGTCGGCTTCTGCGGCACCAGAGCCGGGGAGTCGAGCAGCCTGCGTGCGGTGACGTACAGGGTGCGGGCATGCGCGACCGACTCGTCGGTCTCCCGGGCGAACTCGGCGTCCGCGTAGTCGAGATGGCACCTGATGATCGACAGCAGGGTGTATCGGGTGTAAGGCTTCGGACGCTTGGCCGACGCCGAGCCCACCAGCGTGAACGGGTCGAGACCGGCCGTCCAGCCCGGCGGGAAGGTCAGGTCGGGACTGGAGATCGTCTCGCTGTTGATCCGGCTGTAGATGGACTTCGGGCTGACGCGGTCGTACGGATAGACGGTCCAGTACCAGTCGAGCGCGGCCCGGTAGTCCCCGGCCGTCTGCAGGCGCTGGGCCAGCAGCATCGGCACCACCCAGTAGACCTCACGCCGGACCGGCTCCTCCGGGCGGTTCGGATCGTCCGCGAGCTTGGTCTGGTGGTCGAGAGTGCGCTGCGGATCGAGATAGGTGTACGCGGCGGGGAACCTGACATTCTTCGCCACCAGATAATCGGCCGCCAGCTTGACAGCGGTCCCGGCGGTGAACGTGGCCCCCGGCGCGCTGATCTGGGCGAAGAGGATGTCGAGGGGTAGTTGTGACGATCCTGACGTCATGGTCTTGGTGCTCGGGACCAGCAGGGTGGGGTCTAGGTGCCGCTCGGGGAACAGGAAGGCCGTGGTGGCCGCCTGCCAGCTTCCCTGTTCGCCCAGCCACGCCCAGGCGGCGGCGAAGGTGTCGACGCCGTTCTTGAGCGCCCAGCCCGCCGCCGGGTGGCCCGCGTCGAGTTCGCCCGACCGTTTCGCCGACAGCAGCGACTGCACGCTTTCGACGGCCTGCCTGATGCGGGTGGTGCGCAGTGTCCCGCCCGCGAGCATGTCGACGAAGTACCGCGCGGACAACGCCTCGCCCACGCTGCCGATGGCGGTGCCGGTGGCCAGGTCGGTGAGCAACGCGTCGCGCAGGACGGGCAGAGCGGCCTGTTCGGTCGCCGCCACGGCCTGCGCGTTGGCGTCGATGAGGTCCTGGCGCTGCGCGATCCTGGCCCGCAGCACACTCTGCCATTCTGCGCGGGCATCCCCCTCTGACCGGTACGGACTGGGCGTGGGCCCGGTGCCGCCACGGACGAAGAAGTCCGGCGAGAGTACAAAGCCCGACTCGGCCGCCCGCCAGGAGGGGTACAGGTTCCGCCTCTTGTGCGCAGCGGTGAGTACGGCGAGCCCGTCGTCCCACTCGGCGGTGGTGACGGTCCCGGTGCCTGCCAGGGCGCTCAGCTTCCTGAGGTGGACGAAGTCGGCGCGCGTCAGGCCCTGCGCGGTCAGGGTGCCGTTGATGTCGATGCCTTGTGCGTCCTTGGCCGCGAGAGCCGCGAGATCGAGGCCGGGCTGCGCCAGCGCGAGCATCGCCCCCAGCCCGGCCGCCGGGGTCTTGCCCGGCCTGAGGGCCGACAGGGTGCCCGTGAACGTGGCCAGTGCCTGAGCCCGGTCCGTCAGCAGCTTGCGGACGGGATCGCCGACCGGGCCGCTGATCACGTCGGTGGCGTTGATCACGTCAGGGTCGGCGAGCACTCCGAAGGCCCTTGGCGCGTTGGGGTGTTGGTCCTGCGCGGCCCAGGCCAGTGACTGGGCGGACAGTCGCCAGCTGAGCAGGAGCGGCACGGCGGGGGCGCGCAGCGGGTCGGAAGCGGTGGTCGACGGCAGGCCGAACAGTGTCTCCAGCGCCGTCTCGGTGAGGGCGGGGCTGTCGATGAGCAGCTGGTCCAGCTCGTCGGGCGCGGTTGCCGACAGCCTGATGCCGAGCCGGGCGGCGAGCGCCTGGCGGGTCACGGTGTCGGTGCCCCGCGCCAGCCGCAGTTCCGCATAGGACGTTCCGGCGGTTGCGAGCAGCGAAGCGTAGGACGTGGTGCGGTACTGCAGTTCCAGGTTGCCGCCTGGGCCGGTGGGGGTGTTCGTGGCCGCGATGCGGGCTCTCAGGAGCTCCACCGGTATCCGCAGCTGGTTGACTTCGCGGGTGCCTCGGTCGGCCGCTGCCGACAGCGGCTGGCTGAGCCGGTCGACCGGCTGCCCGAGTGCGGCGGCCAGGGTCGCGGTGTCCAGCGGAGCGGCGGGCGGGCCGGGCACGTTGACCTGCTCGTGCGCGAAGGACAACAGCGCGGCGAGATATTCGCGTTCGTCGAGCCGTTCTTCCAGCGTCGTGGGCACGTACGAGCTGATCACCGTGACCTGGATGTCCTTGGCCGCCGTGGTGCCCGCGTTGTCGGTCGCCCACAGGTGGACGGTGTGCGCGCCGAACCCGGACAGAGGTACATCCGCCGTCCAGTTGCTGAAGTCATTCCCGGACACCGGCTTCGCCGCCGTCCTGGTGCCGGTGGCGGACAGCGCCCATTCCACCTTGGCGCTGCCGCCGACCATGCCGCTCTGTGCGTCGGGCGCCGTCCCTTGCAGGGATGCCGTCGCGGCACCGTTGGCGTCGCCGACGACTGTCGTGGTGGCCGCGACCTGCAACCTGGGCGGCGCCGCGTCCCGGCCGGTGAGTGAGCGGGTCTGCGTCGCGGTGAGGCCGTCGGGATCACTACAGGTGACGGTGATGGACCGTGCCCCGAGCGGCATAGGCACCAGGCTCACCAGCACCTGGTACGAGGAGCCGCCGGTGAAAGGCGCGGACGTCGTCGTACCGTCCCGTGTGATGGCGATCGTGAGCGGCAGGCGCTGGGCACGCGTGATGTTCAGTTGGACAGCGACCTGTGCGCCCCCCTCCTTCAGGTCGACCGTGCTGCCGCCGGCAGGGGTCACCCAGGTGAACGCCGGCGGTAACGCCGTCTGCACCTGGACGGTCTGGGAGCTGCTGAGCGCGATGGAATTCGCCGACCACAGGTCGGGGTACTGCTCGGGATACGGGATGTAGAAAGAAATCGCACGGTAATTGGCGGTCACCGTGACCGAGATCTGCGTGCCCGGCGCGACGGATGTCGGCAGCGGCACCTGGGCCGTCCATGCCCCGCCCGCACTGCTCGCCTGCACCGCGGGCAGCCCGGCGACGGACACCATCACGGTGTTGAGAATGTCGTACGGGTCGTGGTCACCACTCTGCGCGACGAGGCCGTTCACCTGGGCGGTCACGGTGACCGTGCGACCCACCACCGCATTCGCGGTTGGTGAATTGATCTGTACGGTAACGCTCACGGAATTCTCCCCCTGTTGCCTGTAGCCGTCTCACCGTTTAGTTGAATGCTTCACCTGACCCGGTCCCGCGGCGAACCCGGATTCGTTTTTTGACGGGACCCGGATGGCGATTCGGGTTTGACTGCCGGGTTATCGCCAGATCCCTTCGCGGGCGCCGGCGGCGGGTCGGCGGGCAGGAAGTAGGGAAGGGTGCTGTAGCGCCACGTCATCGGCGTGACTTCGGCATCCGTACTGAATGCGGTTCCCTTCCGATGTTCCCACTTGTCGATGCCCAGGTACCAGATTCCCACTTCCGCCGACACGCGAAGTCGACCATGCGCAATCCCCTTGGCCACGTCATCGACGCCCCACGGGCGAATCTCCATCTTATTCATGTACTTGGTGGGAGACAGAGACGGATAGGATGCCGTCTCGAAGAAACCAGCCTTCCCCAGCGCTTTTGTTTCCTGCGACTTGAGGAAAGAATCAGCGAAGGTCGCCTTGCACCCATAGAAGGCGGCAAATGAATCACCCCATTTCCAGTTGTAATCGATTGCCTTCCATCCGTCGAGTGTCATCTGCTTCTTTTCCAGTGCGAATTTGCCACTGGTGAGATCGTCCCCAACAGGCCCATCGGCGCCCGCATGACCCCAGACGGAGAATTCAACCGTCTCGCCACGTCTTTCCTTCTTCGCAGTGGCGACGACACCGGCGACTTTCTCTCCCATCTTGCCCAGGTCGTGGACAGTCAGGGTGTAGATCGCATCGGTGTTCGAATCATATGAAGCCGATGATTCAATTTCATGCTTTCTGGTCGCTACGGCTGCCTTGTCTATGTCCCGACCGGATGTGTCCACCAGGATATGGACGTCCAAACCGTCAAGATCGACAGCCACCAGCGGGGAATTTGCGCAATAGCTGTATACGTGTACCGCTCGGCCATTCCCCGAAGCGAACGCATCACGGCTGAGGATCAGTGGGTCAGGAGTCGACCAGCGCGCCAGCCACGGCGCGTAATACCGGGCGTGGTGGTATGCGAGTCCGCTTTCCTCGTCGCGTTCCCGGCCGGTGAATCGGTACCGCTTGCGGGTGTAGCTGCCGAAGCTGGTTTCGCCGTACGGGGTGTACTCCTCACGGTTGACGAGTGCGCCGGCGCCGTCGACGACGGTGGTGCCGCTGCCGAGGTGGTCGGCGAGGTGGACGGCGGCGGTTGGGCCGCGGTCGTCGGGGTGAGCCGCGCCGACCCGGATGAGAGCGACTCGTTGGCGGTCGTCCATGACGTGGACGTGGTTGTTCGTGCCGGGTCGCGGTCCGGTCCAGCGATGGTGCTCGAAGGCGTCGTCGAGGTAGTGGGTCACCTCGACGGCGCCGCCCTGCCGGCGGACGAGTTTCTTCACGCGCAGCCCGGTGGCGTCGTAAAGGTAGTGGGCATGCACGGAGGGCTCAGCGGCGGCTGTCCGCGTTGCGAAAGTGACGAGCTGGTCCGAGTGGTTCCAGGCGAAGTGCCGGCTCGTTGTCTCGGCGGTCAGGTTGCCGTTCGGGTCGTAGGTGTAGTCGTACGGCGACGTGCCGACGGTCATCCGGTGCAGCCTGTTGCTGTCGGCCGGAACGGTGAAGTCGCGGGTGAAGCCTCCAGTACCCGCGTGGGCGAGTCGCAGGATGCTGCCGACAGGGTCGTAGCGGTAGGTCTCGGTGTAGGGCTGGGCTTTGGTGGCGTCGGTGCCGCGGGGCAGATCGATCCACGCGTCCCCGGTCGGCGGCGCCTGGTGTTCGCGGCCGGTCGCGGTCAGTAGCCGGTAGGTCGGGTCATAGGTGAAGTGACGGTCGAGCGCGTCGCCGCTGCCGAGCAGAGCGCGTAGCCGGGCGTCGTCAGTAGTGAGCGCCTCGGGGTTGTTGGGGATGCCGCTGCCGGGTGTGCGGTCGCGCAGGGTGATGAGGTTGCCGGCCAGGTCGTAGTCGTAGCCGTGGTCCTGCAGAGCGGGTCCCGCCGGCCGGTATGTCGTCGCATCGACCTGGCTGTAGTGCTCGCTGCGCAGCCGGACCAGGCGGAGCGTGTGCGGGTCGTAGGCATAGCGGGTCATCACGCCGTTGCCGTAGGCGATCAGCGATCGTTGCCCCTTGGCGTCGTAGGCGATGCGCTTGACGTGCACGGTGCCGTCGAGCTGCACCTGCTCCAGCGCGCCCGCGCGGTTGTACGTGTGGTAGAGCACGTGCCGCTTGCCCTCCACGTCGGTGGGCAAGAAGCGCCTCTTGACACGGTTCAGGGCGTCGTACTGGGCGGACGTGGCGTAGGCGACCGGCTCCAGCAGTTGCGCGTCGCGCTGGGCCTGGGTCTGGCCGGGGCCGGGCGTCCAGTCGACCCGGAACGGCTGCACCTGCCAGCCGGCGGTGGCCGCCCGGTCGTAGGTGGCCAGGACGGGCGCGTCGGCGATCACCGTGCGGGTGCTCTGCACCGCGTTGCCCTTGAAGTCGACAGAGACGGTGGCGACGTACCCGGCTTCGTCCCAGTGGTGGACCGCCCGGCCGAGCAGGTTGCGGATGCGGGCGCCGTCCCGTTCGACGGGGCGCTGGGCGGGCGTGCCGGCGTCGCCGTAGTCGATGCGTTGCCGCAGGGTGACCGGGCCGGCGGCGTCGTCCCTGGCCCAGACTCGCGTCGGCCGGTGCAGCAGGTCGAACGCGCCCAGGATGAGCGCGCCCTTGCTGTCGCGGCTCTCGACGACGCTCCCCAGGGCATCGGGGACAGTGTCGCGGCGGCCGGCGTCGATACTGTCTGTCCGCCAACGACGCCTGGCCAGGTCGAAGGAGTACCGGAACGCCTCGCGGCCCAGCGCGTCGGTGATCGCCACCAGGTTGCCCTGGATGTCGTACGCCGAGCAGGTGATGAACCAGTCGGCCGGCACGTGGCCGTTGCGTTCGACCGCGGTGACCGCGCGGCCGAGCGCGTCGATCTCGACGCCGGACGGGGTGTTCCAGTGGCTCGCGTACGGCTGTGCCTGCGCGGGGTGGGTGCGGCCGACGTTGTCGTTCGCGTCGTAGGTGCAGGACTCCCACGGCGTTGGCAGATAGTGGTCCGGATCCGCCAGGTCGGCCGGGATACCGAAGACGACACGCTGCTCGCTGCCGTCCGGGTTCACCGTGCGCTCGACCCGCCCGCGCGGGTCGTAGAACATGATCACTTTCTGCCCGAGCTGAGCGTCGAGCGGCGGCGCGTAGTCGTACCCCGCGGAGAAGAACGGCTCGTACTTCTGCACCGCCCGGCCCTTGTTGTCGTACACCTGCCAGCCGGACACGACCACGTTGTCCGGGCTGTCCGGCGCCCTGGTCCGGCCCGTCGAGTCACCCACGGGCGTGAGGTCGCCGGCCGGGATGGCGTTGCCGCCGAATGCCGGATCGCCGAAGAGTGTCTCCTCGGCCTGCGACCGGGTCTGCAGCACCCGGCCGAAGCCGTCGGAGTACGCCACCGAGACGATCACCTCGTCCCGCTGTCCGGCTGCGACATCGGGTTCGGTGTCGTGGTGCACCCGGCGGATGCTGCGCACTGAGGCCGGCCTGCCGCGCCCGGCGAACGCGTGCAGGTCGTAGACCGTGCGCACACCGGGCGCGGCGCGGTCGCCCTCACCGTTCTTGCCGCGCACGTACTGGGCGGTGACCAGCCCTGCCGGGGAGAACGTCACCGAGGTGGAGTTGCCGTTGGCGTCGGTCACCTCGCGCGGGAACAGAACCCGGTAGTCGTTGACCGCCGAGACCGCCAGGCCCACGGCGTCAACCGTGCGGACCGCCAGCAGGTCGTGCTCGTCGTAGTCGATCGTGCTCTGCGCGCCGACCGGATCGAGGGTGGCGACCGGCATGCCGCGCGGCACCCGGCCCGGGACATGGACGTCGTAGCGGTACCGGCCGGACACCACGTAAAAACCGCCCGGCGATCCGGGCACGTCGCCGACGGCATAGCGCCGGTACCCGGCCAGGGCCGGTAGCGCGGCACGGAACTCGGCCGGATATTCCGCCGGCCACCCGCTCACCGGCCCGGGGCCCAGGACTACCGGCCGTGGCCCGACCGCGAGCGGGTCGCCGGCCCGGTACAGGTCGTCGAGGAATGCGTCGGTGAACGCGAGGGACTCGGTGCGCACCGGCAGGCCGTACTCACCCAGCACGCCGAGGGCCAGCCCGACGAACGCCTCACCGTCGAAGTACGTACGGGTATGTCCAGTCATCCGCAGCGACAGTCCCGTCCCTGTCACCGGGCCGGCCAGAACCGCGTCCCGCAGGGCGGGCACCGGCAGGCCGCCGTCGTTGATGACCTCGTAGCTCGATGTCCTGGCGACCCGGTCGACGAGATAGTGGTCGGCGTCGTCGCGGCGGGCGTACTCCGTGGTCGCATATGTGGCCAGGTAGGGCTCGGGCACCGTGGCCGGCGCGGCGCCCGCCAGCGGGTCGCGGCCGCGCGGCACGGCGATGGAGACCTCCCCGGTCGCAAACCCGTACGCGTCGTGTCCGGCGGGGAAGGTGAACTGGGTCATGGGCTCGGGGCCGCGCTCCCACTGGGTCGTGCGCCCGCCGAGCGAGAACGGGAAGAAGACGCGTTCCCGGTCGGGCCCGCCGCCCGCGGCCTCCTCCCGCACGCCCGACAGCGTCTCCGTCACGGTGTAGGGCCGGTCGGACAGCGCGCTGCCGTCCACCGCGTATACCTCGGTGCGCAGGGCCTGCCCGCGCAGGGTGCGCAGTGCCGAGCGGCGGGCGCGGCGCTCCAGCCCGGCCAGGAACGCGACCTGCCCGGCGGGCCTGGACAGCATGGGTGCGTCGCCTTGCCAGTACTCGTGGCTGAGGTCGAGTTCGGTCCAGTCCCCGGCCTCGTCGGCGGCGACCGGACCGGAGTGGAACCAGGTTCTGGTGAGCACGGGCGGCGCGTAGTGGCCCTCCGGCACGCCTGCGCCGACCGCCCCGGCGAACGACTCCGTGTCGAGGTGCTCGACCAGCGCGAACCCGCGGAACTCACGCTCGATGCCGTCCCAGTAGCCGTGGCGGTAGCGGTATTCGGTGGCCAGCGTGCCGCCCGAGATCCGGTCGGCGACCTCGACCTTCGTCACCACGTGTACGGGGAAAGGCAGCGTGGTGCGCCATCGGGTGGCCGGATCGGCGGCGTCGCGCAGGTACTCCTGCGTCGACGGCGTGTACGTCACCCGGGTGACGGCGCCGAGTCGGTTGTCCATCATCGTGAGCAGATGCGGCTTGACTCCGCCGGTGAAGTCGAGGAATCGCGCCTGGGGCCCGCCTAAGACGCCCGCCGCCCGGCTCAGCAACAGCCCGGCCATCCCGGTGCCGTACAGGTCGGACAGTTCGAGTCCGTCGATGTCGGCCACCGCCGGGGTGCCGCGGATGACGACCGGCGCTTCGCTCCAGCCGTTGCCGGACTGATTGCCCCACAGCAACACCCGCCCGTTGTCGACGTACAGCAGGTCGGCGGCGCCGTCGCCGTCGACGTCGCCCAGCAGCACACGGCGCGGGTCGTACCCGTCGGGCAGGCGCGGCGCGTGGCGCATGGATACCTGCGCCCCCCAGCTGTTGTGCCCCAGGTTCGGCCAGTAGGACACGTTCCCGTTGCGCAGCAGCACGATGTCCTGCAGACCGTCGCCGGTCATGTCGGCCAGCCGCACGTGCGGATCGGCGAGGTCGACCTGCGGACCACTGCCGTTGCTCACCGCGGTCCGCCGCCACGCCAGGCGGGGATCGCGGTCGTTGAACCACGCTTGCAGCCGAGTGCCCGACCGCAACACGTCGGTCAGCCCGTCGCCGTCGAGGTCGACCAGCTTCACCTTCGGGTCTGCGAGGCTCACGCTCGGGGACTGCGGGTAGGCCGTGAAGGCGCGGCGGCTCCACCCGCCCGCGAAGGCCATCGGGAAGTAGCCCGCTGCGGGGCCGGTGTCCCTTCCTGTCCTGCCCATCGACGGCACGGCCAGGTCGGGCCGCCCGTCGCCGTCGGCGTCCAGGAATCGCACGCCCGCCTCGCCGAGCGAGAACGGGGGCGCCTCGGCCATCGAGCGCGGTAGTTGGAACCGTCCGCCGCCCATATTGCGCCACACTCGCGCGGCCGCGCCGAGTTCCACGATGTCGGGCAGGCCGGCGCCGTGCAGGTCCACCAAGGCGAGCGTCGGGCTGTTCAACGCGGTGGCCGGGAAGCCGGGGCCGGTCACTGGGGAGAATCTGCGCCCGCCCGGGTCAAAGGCCGAGTACCCGAACACCAACGGCGGCAGCGGTTCTTCTGCAGGAGCTGTGACGGCCGTCGCTGACCGCGGAGCGGATCCGGGAACGCCGCTGCCACCGGGTCCGTCGCCAGGCCCCGGGACATCTGCCGGTTCCGCCGGCCCGTCACTCCGGCTGCCGCCCGAGGCCGTGACCGACTCGTCGACGCCGACCGCGGTCACGCTCGCGAGCAGCGACACCCCGTTGAACGCGGCTTGCTCGTACGCGAGCCGGTACTCACGCGCCGTCCGCGGCACTCCGTCCGCGGCATGTGTCGTCACCCGGATCGTTTCGCAGCGCAACGACGTTCTCACCTCGAATCCCGCCCGGTAGTCGGAGAACGGGTCAGGGCGCGACGTGTACGCGAAGTCGACGGTGACCAGGAACACTGGCTCGGCCTGGTCGCCATAGTCGGCATAGGCAACCCGCGCGAGCAGCGGCTGGACCCCGAGCCGTCCCTGCCCAGTGCCCGCGTCTGGACGGTAGGTGTACCTGACCAGGTTGCCGGGCGCGTCGACGGTCTCGGTCACCCGCCAGCCGAACACCCGGCTCGCATCCCCCGGGTCGGCGATCACCGCGGGGTCTTTCCAGGTTTCCGGCGCTTCCGCGGGGCGCGGCGTCCCGTAACTGGTGAGCGAGCCGTCCTTGCTCCGGACCTCCCAGTAGTCCCCCGTCGCGTCCCTGACGTGCTCGATCCGGGCGAACAGTCCCTCGGTACGAGGCCGGTACCGCACCCGGCCCGGGTAGCTGCCTGCGACCGGCACCAGATCCTCGGCGCCCGCCATCACGAACACGTCTGCCGGTTCGTCACCCTCGCCGTGGGCGTCGACATACCTCGGAACCCCGTGCGACGTCTTCCGCGACACCCCGGGCAGGCTCAACCGCCAGCCGAGGCCGAACGGTCCGTTACCGCCGCCGGTGCTGTACTCGAGGGACAGCGTGGGTGTCGCTCCCTGGCGCCCTGCGGGCACCGTCAACGGCACTGACATGTTCCCCGTCCCCGTGAACAGGTCGGGGGTGAACTTCTCCCCCAGGCCGCTCACCGCGCCGCCTCCTTGCGGCAAGGAGATCACCGAGCCCGCTGCCGTCGCGTCCGTCGTACCGCCAGAGGTCATGCTTGCCGCCCTCCTGGAGTTGTCGGCATCATCACGGCGGTCATGGGCGCTGTCTCGGCGCCCACCGGCCTGGTGCGCGTTGGCCTTGTCGTCCCAGCCATCTGACGGATGCCCCCGTAGGTCGATGCCCTGGCAGCGGTGCCGCTGCCAGGGCAGGTGAGCGCCCCGAACCGACGGTCGGGCCGTGGACGACAGCCTGGAAGGACACAAAACCGGTCCGGGCCGTGATCGCGACGCCGGCTCGAAGATCCGTTCATGGCCCCCAGCAGGCGGACCGCCCGCTTCGTACGACTCCCCGGCTCCTCACGGCGCCGCTCCCCGTGTGCGGAGCGCCGCCCGTGCGTGGTCGCCGTTTCCGCCTCACCAGACTGAAGTCCGCGTGTGGGTCAGTACGTTGTCGATAGGTTGTCGCCCAGCGTGAGAGTGTGCGCGACTTGTGAAGCAGATCTGCACGGGGGGTGCGTACATCGTGGCGGAATTGCGGCTTCTTGGTCCGGTGGAACTGTCGGTACGGGGCCGGACAACGGAGATCGGGCCACCACAGCGCCGGTCCGTCCTGGCAGCGCTGGCGGTGGACACCGGCCGGCCCGTCGCGGCCGACGTACTGATCAAACGGGTCTGGGACGCGGATCCGCCGAACGGGGCCCGGCGCGCACTGCATGCCCACATCGCCCGGCTCCGCCGGGTGTGTGAGCAGACCGGAGACGAAGGGGATCCTGGGTTACGCCTGGTGCGCCGTTCGAGCGGGTACGTTCTGGAGGCACGCCCGAACCAGGTGGACGTACACCGGTTCCGGCAGTTGGTCGGCCAAGCCCGGCAGGCGGGGCGGACTGATGAGGCCCGGGCGGCGCTGCTGCGCGAGGCGCTCGGACTGTGGCGCGGGGAACCACTGGCCGGGCTCGGCGGGCAATGGGCGACGCGTGTACGCGAGGCATGGCGGCGGCAGCGCGTGGACGCTGTCGTCGGGTGGGCCCACATGGAGTCGCGCGTCGGTGATCCTGTTGCTGTGATCGGCCCGCTGACCGAGCTGCTGGCCGAGTATCCGCTGGTGGAGCCTCTGACTGAGGCGCTGATGCGGGCGCTGCACGCCGCCGGACGTGGCGCGGAGGCCCTGGACTGCTACGCCGCCATCCGGCAGCAGCTGGCCGAGGAGCTAGGAGCCGACCCCGGTTCGGGGTTGCGGGAGGTACACCAGGCGATCCTACGGGGAGGCCTGTCCGAACCCTCCCCGTGGCCGACTCCCCGGGTGCCGGTCGGGGCCACGCCCTCCGCTCCTCCTCCGGCGCGGCCATCCTCAGGGACAACAGTGCCGTGGCCGGGAGAGATCCCCGCACAACTACCCATGGGCGTACGCGGATTCACCGGCCGCGACGAGGAACTCGCCCGGCTTGAGGAAATCCTCGCCTCAGCGGCGGACCAGCCGTCGGCGGTGGTGATATCGGCAGTGTCGGGCACCGCGGGGGTGGGCAAGACCGCACTGGCCGTGCACTGGGCGCGTCGGGCCCAACGGGCCTTTCCTGACGGGCAGTTGTACGCGAATCTACGAGGGTTCGCTCCCGGCGGGTCGGTGATGAGCCCGGCAGAGGCGGTACGGGGGTTCCTGGACGCCTTCGGGGTGCCGCCGGCCCGTATCCCTGCCGGTCTGGAGGCACAGGCCGGGCTGTACCGCAGCCTGCTGGCCGGGCGGCGGGTGCTGGTGGTGCTGGACAACGCCCGCGATGCCGAACAGGTCCGTCCGCTTCTGCCCGGAGCACCCGGGTGTCTGGCGCTGATCACCAGCCGGAAATCGCTCACCGGGCTGGCCGCGGCCGAAGGGGCCCATCTGCTGACCATCGGCCTGCTCGGTTCCACTGAGGCACGGGAGCTGCTGATCGGCCGGCTGGGCGCGGACCGGGTGGAGGCCGAACCCGCCGCTGTACGGGAGATCGTCGGCCGGTGCGCGGGCCTGCCGCTCGCGCTCGCGATCGTTGCCGCCCGCGCCGCCACCCAGCCCGGTCTCCCGCTCGCGGCGCTCGCCGGGGAGCTGCGCCGGGCCGACGGACGCCTGGACGCCCTGGACGCCGGGGAGGCGACCAGCCAGGTGCGGGCGGTGTTCTCCTGGTCCTACCATGCGCTCAGCACCGAGGCCACCAGGCTCTTCCGATTACTGGGCCTGCAGCCCGGGCCTGACGCCACGCTGCCGGCCATCGCCGCACTGGCCGACGTACCGGCAGCGCGCGCCCGTGTCCTGCTGGCCGAACTGGTCCGCGGACACCTGCTCACCGAACACGCGCCCGGCCGGTACGTCTTCCACGACCTGTTGCGCGCCTACGCCGCCGAACTGGTCTCCACGCACGACAGCGACGACGCCCGGCATACCGCGGCGCACCGACTGCTGGACCACTACCTGCACACCGCCCACAGGGCCGACATCCTGCTCACTCCCCGGCCCAACCCGACTCCCCTCCCACCCGCCCAGCCGGGCGCCACACCCGGGGCACTGTCGGACCACCGGCAGGCACAGGCTTGGTTCACCGCCGAGCACACTGTCCTCCTCGCCGCCGTGGAGCAGGCGCCCACCGCCGGCTTCGACATCCATACCTGGCGGCTCGCCTCAGCGCTCACGACCTATCTCGACCGGCACGGATACTGGCGGACGCTGACCACTGTCCACACCACGGCTCTGGACGCCGCCCGGCGCCAGAGCGACAAGGCCGGACAGGCCCACGCCCACCGAGGTCTCGGGCTCTCCCACGACCGGCTGGACCGTCCCGACGACGCCCGCGCGCACTACCTGCTCGCGCTGGACCTGTTCCGCGAAGTCGCCAGCCACCCCGGGCAGGCCCGCATCCACCAGCACCTGTCCCGGATGGCCGAGTCCCTGGGCCACCACCAGCAGGCACTCGGCCACGCTCAGCAGAGCCTCACGCATCACCGGGCCGCCGAGGACCGGGCCGGGCAGTCCGCCGCCCTGAACCACATCGGCTGGATCCTCGCCCAGTCCGGCAACCACCGCCAAGCCCTCGCACACTGCAGCCAGGCCCTCGATCTGGCTCAGGAGACCGGAGACCTCAACGGGCAGGCCCACATCTGGGACAGCCTCGGCTACATCCATCACCACCTCGGCCAGCACTCCCAGGCCGTCGACTACTACCAGCAGGCCATCGGCCTGTTCCACCAGACCGGAGACCGCCACAGCGAAGCCGCCGGGCTCATCCGCCTCGGCGACATCCACCACGGCAGCGCCCCCGACACAGCCCGCGCCGCCTGGACCCAGGCCATGACCGTCACCCGCGAACTCGGTCTCCCGGACACGGATCCGCTGCGCGCCCGACTCCTCCAACGCCTCGGCCGTGTCCCCGCAGACGCCACCACCCCGCGACCCCGTCCCGGTTCAGCCCGGTCCCCTCACCAGCCACGTCCCGCGCCGGCCTGAAGCTGGAGCACACGAGTAGTCCTCCTCAACTCGTTTCCACCCGGCGAAGGGAGCGACCTGCCGTTCGGAGTAGCTGCGGCGGAACCGGTTCGCCGTCCACGGCTCGCCCTCGTCGTATTCCGCGCGGCAGGCGACGCGCGTAGAGCGGCACGTGGCAGCGGCTCGCGGCACCATCCCGCACGGGAAAAACCAGGGCCCGACTCCGAAGAGTCGGGCCCTTCTGATCTGCATGTTTGCCAGATCGGCGAGGCTCCGTGTCGATGCCCTTGGAACTCCTCGGCGCTCTGCGCACGCGCACCGGCAAGCGCGGCGTGTCCGCCTACGTGACCGCTGCGGTCCGGCATCAGCTGGCGATGGACGGCCTCGCCGAGATCGTGGCCGCCTACAAAGCCGAGCAGGAGCCGTTGAGCGAGGCCGAAATCCAGGCCGCTCAACGCGAACTGTTCGGTGACGCACTGACGCCGTACGCGTCCGGCGACAGCGCCACATGAAGTCACCCGCGGCCGGCCCCACCGAGCTGCGGTCAGGGTGATGGGAGTCGCCGGGACGGCCAGCGGAAGGTCAGGGCTGAGCGCGGAGCGCCAGCGGTCGAAGCGGTCGGCGGGCGTGTCGTGGTAGTGGGTCTGTCGCAGCTCCTCGACGTAGGTGGGGTCCGGCGAGAGCGGGTCGATCCGTACGGCGCCCAATGTTCCGGGATCACCGAGGTTGAGGTGCTGCCCCCGTGCGGTGGCATTCTCGGGCGCGCTGAGATAGTCGAAGAACCGGGGACGGCCGGCCGGGACGAACGCGGAGAGGTAGACGAGACGGTCGACCAGCTCGGGCGCGCGCTCCGCGGCCAGCGAGGCAGGGCCACCGCCCGCGCTGTGTGCCACGAGCACGACACGGCCATAGCGGCGTACCCGCCGCAGCGTGTCACGGACGGCATCGGCGCAGTCGTCCATCGTCACGCCGGCGAGCTGTGATCTCTCGGTCAGCAGGCCGGGACGTCCGGGCAGCAGATACCCGCTGGGCAGAGGAGCACTGAAGCCGTGCCCGGGCAGGTCGACGGCCACGCTCGCGGCACCGAGACCGGCGAGCGCCCGCTGCGTCGCCGCCCACTGCCACGAGCCGTGCCAGGCTCCGTGGACGAGGACGAAGACGGTGTCGTTCAGCCATCCGGCCCAGCGGGGTGATCGCCTCCTGCATCGCGATCAGGTCGGTGCCGGCCGCCACCCGCTCGAACCCGGGTGTGCGGGTCGGGCCGGGGCAGACCGCATTGACGCGAGCACCACGCGGTGCGTAATCCACCGCGGCGACCTTGGTCAGGCCGACTACACCGTGCTTGGCGGCAACGTAGGCAAGGGCTATGGGGATCGTGTACAGACCGCCGTTGGCAGCGACGTTGACGATCGCCCCGCCGCCACGGATTTCCAGAGCGGGGAGCTCGTACTTCATACACAGGAAGGGTCCCGCCCATATTGACGTGGGCCACCCGCTCGAACTCCTCGAGGCTCATCTGATCCAACTGCTTGTGGTGCGAGTCCAGGCCGACATTGTTCACGGTGTGCCGCAGTTCTCCCTCGGCAAGTCCTACCCCGGATTCGCGCCGACTGGCCCACCCTCCATGAGCCGCGCCGAGGAGATCTACCAACGGCTGCGTTCGGACATCCTCAACGGGCGCCTCGCGCCCGGCTCACGTCTGCGCGTGGAAGCACTGAAGGGCAACTACGGCGCCAGCAGCGGGGTCCTGCGGGAGGCCCTACCCCGCCTGGCCGGCCAAGGACTGGCGACCTTCGCGCCGCAGCAGGGGTTCCGGGTCGTAACCGTCTCCCCCGAACACCTCAAGGAACTGACCGAGGCCCGGGTGTTCATCGAAACCCACGTGGTCCGTGAGTCCGTCACCATCGGCACCATCGGATGGGAGTCCGACCTACTAGGGTCCTTCTTCAAACGGATCTTGCCCAGAGGAGGAACGATGCGAGGGTGACCGCCGCTTGGTAGGAAGTGGCGGTCTTTTCGTACCTGGTGGCGATACCGCGGAAGCCCTTGAGTCGGTTGCAGCAGCGCTCGATCATGTTGCGCCGCCGGTAGGTCCCCCGGTCGAACCCTGGCGGTCGGCCGCTGTGGCCACCGCGCCTCAGCCGGTGCCGTCACTGGTCGGTCTTCTCGGGGATGGTGCGCGCAATGCCGCGTCGTCGCAGGTAGGCGCGGAAGCCTCGAGAGCTGTAAGGGCTTGCCGGGAATCAACACGTCGGTTTGATCTTGGTCCTGTCGGGGTCGAGGAACCTGACGACGCCTTCCCGTGTGCGGATGTGGTCGAGCACGGCCGACTGCCGATGCCCTACCCGGTGACAGCCCGGTTCTGCTGGGTCGATTACCGGGATGTCGCCGAGGTCGCGGCGCTGGCCATGACCGGTGACGAGCTGCGCAACGGCACGTTCGAGCTGTGCGCACCCGGCATGCCCGACGGTCGAGAGACCGCCGCCGTCGCCGGTGAGGTGCTGGACCGAAACATCGAGGCACAGCAGGTCTCCGGACGCAGTTCGCAGCCCAGCTCCCCGCCGGGCCCCAGCGCGACGGCCTCTTGCGCATGCTGGACCACTACGAGAGGCACAGTCTGGCCGGCGGGAACCCGCTCGTACTGCGCACCGTCCTGGGGCGGGAGCCGCGGTCGCTGCGGCAGTACTTCCGCGAGCTCGCCACTGGCCAGACCTGAGGCTTCGAGTTCCCGATCGGCATCGCGCCGACGCGGCACAGGGGAGTTTCAAGGGGCACTGACAGCACGCAGGCCACTTGTTCGGTGCGGCGACCATGGTGCACGAGATGCTGCCGCTCCTGCGCGGCTCCGCGCACCCACGGATCGTGAACGTGTCCAGCACCACCGGCTCGCTGTCGCTGACCGCGGCCGGAACGGACTTCGGCGGCGACGCCGCTCACCGCATCGCCTACGCGGTCCAAGACGGCCCTGAACATGCTCACGCTCCAGAACGCTCGGGCGTTCGCCGCCGATCCCGATCTCGCCGCCCACATCAAGATCAATACAGTGACCCGGGTACGTCGCCACCGACATGAACCGGGGACGGGGCACCCGCGCGGTCGGCGAAGGTGCCGCGGTCCTCGTCAAGTTCGCGCCCCTCGCCGACGACGGACCCACCGGAGAGTTCCACAACCCGGGATCGTCATGAGTTCCGACGTCACCGGGTCACCACCTGGCTCACCTCGGCCTCCGCCCCGGGCACGGGCCACATGCGGACCAGCGGGTGAACGCACGCCTGGTCGTTTCACCGCCGGGATCGAATTTACGTCCGGCTAGTGCACGGGTACGACGGCAACAGGGCAGCTCGCGTGATGCAGCACGGCGTGCACTACCGAGCCCAGCAGCAGCCCGAACCTGCCTTCGACCGGGTGGCGCGGAAGCACCACCAGGCCGGCCCCGTCCGACGCCTTCACCAGAGCCGCGGCGGCCGAGTCGACGGTCAGCTCCGTGTCCACGTGGACCGTCGGGTGTTCGGCGACGGGACGCGCGGCGTGGTTCAGCAATTGGGCGTGGGCGTCCCGCTCCTCATCGAGATGGCTGACCTGCCATGTCACGAGGCCGGTGTGGGCGAGGGGCGTCCAGGAGTGCACCAGCCGCACATCGGCCCGGTGCAGCTCCGCCTCGGCGAGCGCGAACCGTACGGCTTCCTCGTCCCGCTCGTCGCGTACGCCCACGACGATGCCGTTGCCGACGGCTTTCACCATGTCCCCGCGCACCACCACGACCGGCCGGTCGGCGTGCGCGGCCACCTTCCGGCTCACCGAGCCCAGCAGCAGCTCGGCGAAACCACCGCGCCCGCGCGTGCCGACCACGATCAGATCGGCATCCACTGCCGCGCTCATCAGGGCCTCGGCCGGATCGTCCCGCGCGGGCTCGGTCTCGACCGGCACACCGGGATGTCCGACCACGAGCCGCGCCCGGGCGTCGTCGAGCACGCCGACGGCCGCCTCCATGGCCCGCTCCGTGAGACCCAGCTCCAGTGGCTCACCGTAGGCGGCGTCCACGCCCCGGCCGACGGCATGGACGACCTTCAGCCCACAGCCGCGCCGTTCCGCCTCCGAAGCCGCCCAGTCCGCCGCGAGCCAGGAGTACGACGTGTCGTCGACGCCGACGACCAGGCAGCCACGATCGGTGCCGCGAGATGCGCTCGTGCGGGGTTCCTCCTGGGACATGGCACTCCGTCCTCTTCGCTGGTCAGGTGCGAGGCTCCGTCCCGGTCGAGGCCCTGACGACCGCCCGCTCGAGGTCTTCGCGTTCCAGGAGGCCGAGCAGGCGCCCCTCCGGGTCGGTGACCGGGACGGCGTCCGTACCGGCCCGCGTCATGCGTTCCAGCAGCGGGACGAGCGGCTCGTCGGCCCGTACGGTCGCGGGCCCCGGCCGCATGGCGTCCTCGACGATTCCCTCGGAGCGTGAGGCCGCGTCCTCGTGATGGAGGAGACCGACGACCACCTGTCCGGCTTCGACCACCACACATACCTGGCGCCCCGTCCCGTCCAGCATGTCGATGGCATCGTCAATCCTCTTCGGCGCTCCGCCGCGTCCGCCGGGTACCCGACCGGCTGCCGTCGACACGGTGCGCCGCCCGGACTCGTATCTGCGGGCGCCATCCCGTGCCTCCGATGGAGATCCGGCCTCGCTTTGGAGGTGCCGCTCTTCGGCAGCCGGACCGTCAGGATGCCGTCGGTCAGGTCGGCTTCGACCTTCTCGCCGTCCACCCCGCTGGGCAGGCTGGTGCGGTAGAAGAAGCGGCCGACCGGCGCGAGAGCACCCGGCCCTGCTGTTCCTCGGTCAGCTCACCGGAGATCTGCACTTCGTGGTCGTCGACATCCACGGAAACGTTCTCGCCCGGTATACCGGGCAGTTCCGCCCGGACGACGTAGGCGTCCTCAGTCTCGTCCTCCTCGACCGCCGACACCCAGCCGCCGCCCCATACCGGGCCCGCCCCGCGCTCGAACGCGTGGCTCATGTCCCGCCACAGGTTCTCGAAGTCGGTGAAGGGATTCACTCCCACAGCCCCTGGGACCCCGACAAGCAGCCCGACGCATCGGTGCAACGGCTGCGCGGGGCCGCGGGCGATCGCCAACGCGTGGCTGGCCTACCGCCGCTACGAGGAGATGCTCGCCGGGGACCGCTGGGTGTCCCTGGCCTGTGACGGAGCCCGCCCGCAGCGTCCGCTCTGGGCCTCCACCGGCGTCAAGGACCCCGCCTACGACGACACCCGCTATGTCGTCGAGCCCGTCGCTCCCGGGGTGGTCAGCACCATGCCCGAGGCCACCCTGCACGCGGTGGCGGACCACGGCCGCCTGCGCGGTGACACCGTGCGCAGCCACTACGACGAGGCGCGGCAGGTTCTCGACGACCTGCGCACGGCGGGCATCGACTACGACGACGTCATGGCCACCCTGGAGGCGGAGGGCGTCGAGAAGTTCCGGGACAGCCGGCGCCAGGTCGGCGACCAGCTGGGCCGGTCCCTGCGTGAGGACACCTCTGCCGCATGACCAGCGCGTGACGGACCTCAGTCCATGCCGCGGTCCAGCAGCTCCCTCACCCCCTGAGCCGTCAGGGCCAGCTCCTCCGGCGTGCCCGCGTCGATGACGAGCGCAAGTTCGTCGGACGGCCAGCGGCGGGCGAGCGCGCCGAGCAGGATCATCCGATGGTCGGTGATCTGCGGGAACGCCTGCCGCAGGCGGGCCTGCGAGGTGAACACCGGCACCAGTTCGGTGCCGTCCTGCTGCTCATAGACGGGCAGATTCACCGTCCCAGGAGGCTGCGTCCCGGTGGCGGCGCCTGTGGGAACCAGCACTTCGCTGTCGGCGAGGGTGTCGAGTTCTGTCTCGCCGGCGCCGCCTTCGACGACCGCACGCAGGGCCAGCTGAGCGGCGGACGCGGCACCATTGGGAGAGTAGTCAGTCACGGTCGGTCCCCTCGGATGCATCGAAAGTGCACGGAGACAACGCATTGTCCCCGAGCGTGATACGGCGGCCCGAGTACCCGGACGCGCACCTGCCATGTGCCTCGCGGTGACCGCACGTCGGTGCTTCCTCATGCTCGTACCATCGAGCCGACTCCCGGCACCTGAGCGAGGTCTCGCATGCGGCGTCAGGTGACGCTGCCGGTGCTTCCGGCGAAGAGCAGCTGGGCGAGTGCGTCGTCCAGCGCCTGACGGATCCGGTCCAGTACGCCACCCTCGGTGGCTTCGCCGACGACCTCCACGACGCTCCGAGCCTCGTGGGCCGCCCTCGCGGTGTGCGCTCCGGCGCGTGTCGCGACGCGGTCCAGGAAGACGTGGTGGTCCATCCGCAGCCCTGTCTCCGGCTGGTCCGGGGCGGTGGCGACGCGGCGCAGATGCTCACCGACCTCGCGGGGCAGCTGGGCCGCCAGTGCGGTGGGGATGCGCTCGGCGAGGGTTTCCAGGGTGGCCCGGGTGGCGGCCTCTGCGGCGCCCCGGCTGTCCAGCCGGGCGCGGGCCTGTACCTGCCCTATGAAGGTGTCGTGATCCATGACTCTCCGTACCGTTCTTGGCGGGTGACAGTCGCTCAGGGCTCGCGCGGAGCGGGCAGGTCACGTGCTCGGTTCCGCGGAGCTCGTGTCGCCCGGCACCGCATGCGGACTGCCTCGGCCCGCATGCGATGTGCGGCCGATCGGGACGCACGAGTTCCCCCGTCTGCCGTCCCCCTGTCCGCGTGCGCGGTCGTCCCCGAGACGAGAACGGTCGCTCAGCGCGGTGCTGCTCGCGAGGACCGCAACTGCTCGTCACACCACTCCGTCGCCATCACGACGACCTGGTCGAGCGCACCAGGCTCCTCGAACAGGTGGGTGGCCTCCGGCACCAGGCGGACGGTGTGCGGTGCCGTCAGGCGACGGGCGCCTTCCTCGGTCAGCCGCAGCTGTCCGGGGTCCTGGCCGCCGACGATGAACAGCACCGGTACGCGGACGCGCCGGATCGTCTCGGCTTCCGGATCGGGCCGTCCGCCCCACAGCACGACCGTCAGGACGCGGTCCGGCAGTTCGGCGGCGGCTTCCAGCACGGTGTCCGCCTGGGTACCCCCGGTGCACAGGACGACCGGTAGGGCCCGGGTGCCGGGCTGCGCCCCGACCCAGTCCACAGCCGCCGCCAAGCGGCGGGCCAACAGGCCCACGTCGAAACGCTGTTCACCCACCCGGGTGTCCCTGCGCTCCTCCAGCTCACTGAGCAGATCGACCGACAGCGTCGCGAACCCGGCTGTGTGCCATCGCGCGGCGATCGACCGGCTGGGCGCATCGTGCCGGGAGGCGTCGACCCCGTGCGGGAGCAGCACGACGGCCCGCGCGGCCTCCGGCACGGTGAGCTCACCGCCCAGCGTCACACGGGCAGCGGGCACCGACACCACCTCGGAGATCATGGGATCACCTGCTTCCGGCGTTGGATCAGTGACGGAACGCCCTTCGGGTACCCGTCGATGAGCGAACACATCGTTGCGCGCCCGAAAAACGGACGACGGCGACCGCGTCCTCGGTGGCCTGCCGGTCGTACTCGACGGTGTTGGCCTCGGACTTCTTCGCCTTGGCGGATACGGCCGCCGCGTCGGACGAGGCTTGTGCAGCAGCGGCTGACGCGGTGGCCTGTGCGGCCCACTCGGCCACGTTCGCCGTCGCCCGGTCGACGAACTTGCCACGCTCACTGTCGGCGCCCGCCTGACGCAGCCCTGTCTTGGGTCCTCAAGCGTGTCGTAGTGCGTGGAGGCCGGCTCAGCCCGGTGGTGCGATCTCTTCTAGGTCGTCGATGGTGCCGGACATGATGGTCCGGATGTGTTCGGTGAGGTGCTCTGCGGGCCAGTCCCACCAGGCGAGGGCGAGCAGGCGGGCGATCTCGTCGTCGTTGTAGCGGGTGCGGATGAGTTTGGCTGGGTTGCCGCCGACGATGCCGTAGTCGGGGACATCGTCCACGACTACGGCGCCGGAAGCGATGATCGCGCCATGCCCGATGCGCACTCCGGGCATGACCATGGTGTTGTAGCCGAACCAGACGTCGTTGCCGACGACGGTGTCGCCCCTGCCCGGCAAGCCGGAGAGCAGGTCGAAGTGCTCGGCCCAGGAGCCGCCCATGATGGGGAAGGGGAAGGTGGAGGAGCCGTCCATGCGGTGATTGGCGCCGTTCATGATGAACCGCGCCCCGGTGCCCAGCGCACAGAACTTCCCGATGACCAGTTTCTCCGGCCCGTAGTGGTAGAGCACATTGCGGGTCTCGAACGCGGTCGGATCCTCCGGGTCGTCGTAGTAGGAGTACTCCCCGACCTCGATCAGCGGCGAGGCCACCAGCGGCTTCAGCAGGACTACGCGCGGCTGGTCGGGAAACGGGTGGAGCACCGTCGGGTCTGCGGGAAGGTGGTTCATGGCAGTCGCTTTCCGATCGGCAATAGCCGGTGAATGCATCCATTCTGCGTATGTGACGTACCAGGCTGCCGGTGACATCAGCGAGCTGACTGTCGCGGCCACCTCCCGAGGCTGGGCCGGGCGGCCCATCGGGACTCAGGTCCAGGCGAGTTCGGCCAGGTCGGGCGGGGCCATGTCGGTGTCGGTGATGCCCCGCCTACCCAACTCCCAGGCCAGAGCGCGGCCCATGACGTCGACGCCCTCTTGGCCATGCCATAGGCGACTTCCGGGCCCGTTGGACGATGAACAGCGGCGCCCGCACATTGACCGCGAGCAAACCCGCTCGTGGCCGGGCTCCGTTCGGGCAGCCAGGGCCGGCGAACGGAGCCTGGGTCAGTCGCCGATGGTGCAGGCGTGTCCGTTGAGGGTGTATCTCTCAGGGGCCGAGGTGTCGCCCGTGTGGTTGGCCAGGTAGCCGATCTCGACGCTGTCGCCCGGCGCGATCGTGCCGTTGTACGCGGCGTTGGCCGCGGTGACCATGTCGCCGTTCTGGACGAGGTCGGTGTTCCAGTCCGAGATGATCGTCTGGCCCAGGGCGAGGGGGAAGACGAGCTTCCAGCCGGAGACGGGTGTGGTGCCGGTGTTGGTGAGGGTGAGGTTCGCGGTCAGGCCGCCGCCCCAGGCGTTCGCGGTCTGGGTGATCCGGCAGGTCGGCGCGACCCTCTCGAACGACACCCGGTGCAGTCCACCGGGCAGGTCGTTGACGACGTAGAGCTCCCCCTCCGGCGTGGCGCCGAACGCCGTGACCTGGGTCGGCGTCTGCCCGATCTCCGCCTGGAGGTAGCCGCCCGCGCCGTCGTCGCGCAGCGCCCAGACGGTGGACGAGCAGTAGTCGGTGGCGATGTACGTGCCCCCGACCAGGTCCGCGAACTGCTTGCCGCGGTACACCTGCCCGCCGATGACCGCGCAGCTGCCGGTGCGCGGTGAGTAGGTGAAGACCGGATCGGTGAGCTCGGCGCCGCCCCCGCACTGGGCCTCGTCGAACACCACCAGCCCTTCGCGGCAGGACCAGCCGAGGTTTGCCCCGGGCTGCTCCGCGGGTCGCAGCCGGTCGATCTCCTCCCACCTGCCCTGACCGACGTCGCCGATCCACAGCGAGCCGTCCGCGGGGTCGAAGGAGAACCGCCAGGGGTTGCGCAGCCCGTAGGTCCAGATCTCCGGGCGGGCTCCCGCGACTCCGGCGAACGGATTGTCCCCGGGCACGCAGTACGCGAGGTCCCCGCAGCTCCGGCTCACGTCGATGCGCAGGATCTTGCCCAGCAGGGTGTCCAGCCGCTGCCCGGAGTCGAAGGGGTCTCCGGAACCGCCGCCGTCGCCGATGCTCCAGTACAGGTGGCCGTCGGGGCCGAAGGCGAGCTGGCCGCCGTTGTGGTTGCTGTACGTGGCGTGCTCCTGGGACAGCAGCACCTCCAGGCGCGCGTCGTCGAGGTCGTACCGGGCCAGGGTCACCGCTCCATCCGGCAGCGCGGTGTACGCCAGGTACACCTCCCGGCTGTCCGGGAAGTCGGGCGCCGTCGCGATGCCGAGCAGCCCGCGCTCGTTGCCCGACTCGTCCACCGCGGACGTGATGTCGATGAGCGGGGTCTGCGCGAGGCCGGTGTCCGGGTGGTACACCCGCACGGTGCCGCGCTTCTCGGCGATGAACAGCCGGCGCGAGCCGTCGTCGGGCGCGGCGATGGCGATGGGGCGCCTCAGGCCGGAGGCGACCTGGGTGGTGTGCGCGGCGATCTCCGGCAGCGGTACGGACGACTCCGCGCCGGCGCCGGCGGGTCTCGGGGGCTCCGGCGGGGAGGCGGAGGCTGCCGGAAGGGTCGAGAGGGACAGCAGTGAGGCGATCAGCAGGGGAATTGCCCAGCGTCGTTTCAGCATGTCGGCTCCACGGGCGAGGGAGAGCCGCCCCACGGGCGGGAAGGAGTCGGCTCCACGGTCGAGTGAGTGCGGGCTTCATACGGCGGGTGCGCGAGCGCACCCGCCGACCGTCGCTGTGGCGCGGCCTCAAGGCGACGTTCGCCGCCTTGAGGCCGCGCCTGGTGTCAGGGCCTGTCCGGCGGATCATGCCGCGGTAAGCGACGGCCCCTTGCGGGACCGCACCGGCGGGTACTGCACCCGGTGCTGCGACACGATCCACCGGACAGGCTCAAAGGGGATGGGGATCACGGTCGGGCGTCGGCCTGCCGGCGGCGCCGTCCGCGGTGGAACGCCGCACCCGCGCAGGCCACCAGGACCGCGGCTCCCGCCAGCGAGCCGGCCAGCGCGGTGAGCGGCGAGCCGCTCGTTGCCTCGCCGGCGGCGTTCACCGCGCCCACGTCCGCAGCTGCGGCGGCATGCGCCCCGTGCCCGGTGTGAGCCGCCGCTGCCTGGATGCCCTTGGACCCCGCCGCCTTCGCGGCGATCGCGTCGGCCGTCGTCCCGCCGCCGCCCAGACCCGTGACCTCACCCTGACCGCCGTCGAAGACGACGTCGGAGCAGGAGAAGAAGTTCTCCTGGCTGTCCGAACGGATCCACTGGACGAAGAGCATGTGCGGACCGGACCGCGCAGGCAGCCGCAGGTCCCAGTAGTAGTGGCCGCCCACGCTACCCGGGCCACTCGTCTGCGGCGGGTTGGTGACGGTCTGCAGACGCGTCAGGGCACCCCATGTCAGAGGAGTGGTGGGCGACCAGCCGTTGTTGGTGATGTACACCTCGAACCTGCCCGGGTGGTGTGCCCAGTTGCTGTAGTTGATCTGGATGTTCGAGCCCGAGGTGAGGTGCGTCTTCGGCCAGTCCGTGCGGGCCGCGTTGTAGGGGGAGAAGTTGTACGGGCTCCTGTCGCCGGCGCTGCAGAGCTTCCCGTCAGGGACGTAGCCCGCACTCCTGCCACCGGCGTTGGAGTCCAGCACGGCGAACCAGTTGTACAGCGGCGTGGTGCCGGCCTGCTGGACGGCGGCGCGACAGGCCGGGTTGGAGGGCATCTGGGTCGATCCGTTCTGGAGCAGGTCCAGGTAGCAGAGATACGTGCGCGAGCCGGGCCCCATGGCGACGCCGTGCGCTGCCGCCGGGGACGGCAGCGAGACCACGGCGAGGGCCAGTAACAGGGCTCCCAGCAGGGCGAATAAGCGGTGGAAGCGGAGCCGCTTCCGGCTCCGGCCGACGTGTCCGATGATCATGTGGGCGATCTCCTCTGCGGTGATGCGGCACGGCGGGCAGCCGACCGGCATCAGCGCGCAGACGTCAGGTCGGCCGAGCGGCGACTCGCCCGCCGAACCGCCCGACTGTAGAAGTGCCGCGCACCCACCAAGGCGCCCGGCCGGTCCGGGACCGGATCGCCATAAGGCGAATGGGAGCGCTCCCATACCATAGTGGCCGGCGGGACATCCGTGAATGCCCCCGTCGCATCCTCTTCTCCCCTGCCGAAGACGGCCGGCTCGTACGCTTCCTGCCTCCTGGGAGCGCACAGTACGAGTGGGTCCAGACCAGGGCGAGGAAGCCGCCGTAGACGGCCGAGGCGAGGGTGGCGGGTATGAAGGTCCCGTACACGGTGGCTTGCGGGCCCTTGCCGCTAGGTCGTGTCTGACAAAACAATCATGGTTCACGGAGCCAGAGGACGAGCGATGCGAGTCGGAGGCCGGCAAGGTAGCGGGCGGCCAACTTGTCGAAGCGGGTAGCCACGGCCCGGAACTGCTTCAACCTGCTGAAGCATCGTTCGACCACATTTCGGGCCTTGTACCGCTCTGCATCGAAGGCCGGCGGCCGCCCGCCGACCGGTCCTCGGCGTTGCCGGTTGGCGATCTGGTCGGATCGTTCAGGGATGACCGCTCGGATGCCGCGACGTCGTAATCCGGTCCGGATGGCCCGTGACGCACACGCCTTATCGGCGATGACCGTCTCGGGCCTGCGACGGGGGCGGCCTGCGGACAGGCGGGGCACTCGCATCGCGTCCAGCACCGTGTCGAACACCGTTGAGTCATTGACATGGCCCGGGGTAACGACGATGGCCAAGGGCAGGCCGCGGCCGTCGGCCGCGAGGTGGACTTTGGTGGTCAATCCGCCTCGGGACCTGCCGAGCGCCCTGGCCAGGCGTCGGATGTGGCGGATCTTCCAGTTCGTCCTGAGCCGGTGCCCCTTTTGCGGCGCCCGCGGCGTGCTGGTGAGCACGGTTGATGGTGGAGTCCACCGACACGGTCCACTCCACCGCACCCACCGCGTCATCCTTGACCTGCACGTGCTCCAGCAGCTTCGCCCAAGTTCCGTCCATCTCCCAGCGGGCGAAGCGTTCGTAGACGGTCTGCCAGGGGCCATAACGCTCGGGCAGGTCACGCCAGGGTGCCCCGGTCCGCAACCGCCAGAGCACACCGTTCACCACCTGGCGGTGGTCCCGCCAGGGCCGCCCACGACCATCAACACGAGGCAGCAGCGGGCCTATCCGCTCCCACGCCACATCCGTCAACTCACCCCGGCCAACCACAAGAGCAATGATCAGGTATGGCTAGTCACCCATGAACCACAAGTAGCTGCCTGGCGTCGACGCACACACTTCAAGGAGCTCGGCAAGGTCGAGCAGAGCCGCCTTCTGCTGGTCGTCCGTACACCCCTGTGCCAGGGCGACGGCTTCCTGGCAGGCGACTTGAGCTTCCTGTTCGTTGAACAACGTGTCACCGTACGGATCCACCCAGCCGAGTTTGCCCGAGCCATGCCGGTCGAGGGTGCTCAGCACCCTCGACAACGCTTCACCGGCGGTGTGCCTGCCGGTCGTACTGGGGGGAATGAGGCGGGTGGGCGCTGCTGCCGCGTCGGCGCGGGCGGGTGTACCGCGCGGCTCACAGAGCGATCAGGTCCGCCACACGCCGAGCGAGGACCGTGACTGCCCGGTGGAAGACAGTCCGGGCTCTACGAACGAGGGCTGCGCAGCCCGCAGTACCGGCATGAGCCGGGCGCCGACGGCCTCGAGGGGCAGCGCGTCCTGGACCGCTTCCACGGTCAGGGCAACGTCGCGCGGCGCCTGGACCGGCGGCTCGTCCAATCCCCAGCAGTGAGGTGGGTGGCTGTCCAGGGGAGCCCTCTGCCGGCCCGCCGTCTCTCGCGGCGGCTCGGAGTGTTGGGCGCAGCTGACGGAGGCCGTCGCCGGAAAGGTGTCTGCCCGTCCGGCCGCCTCGGACGTGGGTCCGTGTGCGCAGGCCAGCAGGTGTACCAGGGCGGTCAGCAGCACCAGCAGCGCCGCTCCGGTCCGCGACACGGAGCGGCGGCTTCGGAGCACCGAACCAGCCGCCATGAACACAAACAGTAATCAATCAAGTACATAACGTTCCGGCGAGTAGGAGCTGATGCCGCCTCCGCACCCGAAGGCGAAGTCCGATGAAAGGCCGGGCCGCGTTGATCTTCACTGGGGCGCGGGTGCAGACGGAGGGCGGCATCTTCGTTTGACGCTCATCACCACACCGAGTGAATCCAGCGCCCGATCGGCCCCACCGGCCCCCGGAATCAGCGCCCTTCGATCTCACCAGTTCCCTACATCCGGCAAGCCCCGCCCAACCGGCTCATTGCCACTGCAACGGCGGCCGTGATGTTGGCCATCTCACCTTTGCTACCGGGGAGTTCGGCCCGCGTGAGCGGCGCCGCCCGGTAACGTTTTGGCGTCGGCAGGAACGAAACGGCAGGAGTGCAGTGGTGATACGGCGAGTGGCGGCGGCGATCGTGCTGCTGGCTGCCGCTGTACTGCTGCACTTCGCGACGCCGCACCACGCCACCGACACTCCGAGCGCGGTGTCCGCGATGGCACCCGCAATCGAACCGGAAACCAGGACGGCGTCCGGCCCCGCTACCGTCCTCATCCACGCGGACACCGGCCTGGAGCACCACGAGACCGAGGTCGATGCCCCGGCCCGGCCGCCCCGCGCGCTGGCGCCCGACGTTGAGTCGCACGCGTCCTCGGACGGCACACCGGTCGACGAGGTGACCATCGACGCTGTCCCGTCGGGAACCGCGCAGCCTCGCACGGCGAGAGATGCCTGGAACCCGAGCGGCGCCCTGACACCCACTCAGAGCACACTGCAGACCTTCCGCTGCTGATCGGCCGCGTGCTTCGCAGCCAGTTCACGCACACCGGTCCGGACCGATCTACCTGATGTCCGCGCACCGGACCGTCGGTGAGCCATCGGGCCAGTGATTCCTGCCCGGCTGCGCAGCACGCCCTCTTCGTATCCCCGAGTCCTCGTCGACGCTTGTCGACGCACGAAGAGCACGAGGCCGACCATGCAGTCACTCATCGAGCACGCCCGTACGTTCCCCGCCAAGATCGTCGACCGGCAGGACGAGTTCGCACACCTGGCCCAGGGGCAGAAGCCCCAGGCCCTGTTCATCTCCTGCTCCGATTCCCGCGTCATCCCGTCCCTGTTCACCGGCGCCGCGCCAGGCGACCTCTTCGAGCTGCGCACCGCGGGCAACATCGTCCCCCGCTACCGGGCGCAGGCCGCCTGCGGTGTCGCGGGCTCCCTGGAGTTCGCCGTGCAGGCCCTGCAGATCCCCGACATCGTCGTCTGCGGTCACTCGCACTGCGGCGCCGTCCAGGGACTCATCCGCGAGCAGACCGTGCACACCATGCCGCTCGTACGCCGCTGGCTGTCCTGGGCCGAGCGCCGAGCCCAGGCCGATGAGCCGTGGCAGACACAAGGGCTGGGCGAGGACCCGACCGCGGTGACCCAGCAGCACGTACTCACCCAGCTCGACCACCTGCGCAGCGACCCCTTCATCGCCCGGCGGCTGTCTTCCGGCCGACTGCGCCTGCACGCCTGGTACTACACCGTCGAGACCGGCGATGTCCTGGCCTGCGCTCCCGGCGCCCGCGCCTTCAAACCCCTGTGAACCGGCCGGACAGCGGCCCCACACCCGCCTGTTCCGGTCGCATGCCACGCGACGTTCCTTCCCCCACTCGAAAGAACGCCATGACTTCGCACCTCGCCACACTCAAGCGCGCCCTGCGCACCGATCTCACCTCCTCCCTCGTTGTCTTCCTCGTCGCCCTGCCGTTGTGCGTGGGCGTCGCCGTCGCCTCCGGTGTCCCGGCCGAACTCGGCCTGATCACCGGCATCGTGGGCGGCCTCGTCACCGGGCTGCTGCCCGGCAGCAGCCTCCAGGTCAGCGGCCCGGCCGCCGGACTGACCGTGCTGGTGTTCACCGCCGTGCAGGAGTACGGCCTGCCCGCACTTGGCGTGATCGTCCTGGCCACCGGTCTGCTCCAACTCGCCCTAGGGGCACTGCGGTTGGGCCGATTCTTCCGGGCCATCTCGCTGTCCGTGGTCCACGGCATGCTCGCCGGCATCGGCCTGGTCCTGATCGCCGGACAGTTGTACGCGCTGGCAGACCACAAGGCACCCGGCAGCGGCACCGCGAACATCGCCGGGCTGCCGGGCCTCGCCGTCGACGTCCTCCTCTCGGACCCGGCGCTGATCGCCGTCGGCATCGGCGCCGGAACCGTGGTGATCATGACGCTGTGGAAGAAGCTGCCGGGCAAGGCCCAACTGCTGCCCGGCCCGCTGGTGGCCGTCGGCGCGGCGATGGCCGCTACCGCCGCCTTCGACCTGCCCGTCAAGCGGGTCGAGGTCAGCGGTCTGGCGGAGGCCATCCAGCCGCCCGCCCTCGGCGACTTCGGACAACTGGCGCAGGTCGGCCTGCTGACCACCGTCATCGCCTTCACCCTCATCGCTTCGGCCGAGTCTCTGTTCAGCGCGGCGGCCGTCGACCGTCTGCACGACGGCCCGAAGACCGACTACGACAAGGAGCTGATGGCCCAGGGAACGGGCAACACCCTGTGCGGGCTGCTCGGCGCGCTGCCGATGACCGCGGTGATCGTCCGCAGCGCCGCCAACGTCCAGGCAGGAGCCCGCACCAAGCTCTCCCGCGTCCTGCACGGCGTATGGCTGCTGCTCTTCGCCGCGCTGCTGCCCGGCGCCCTCGGCATGATCCCGACCGCCGCGCTCGCCGGCGTGCTCATCCACGCGGGCTTCAAGCTGCTGCCGGTCAAGGAGCTGGGTCCGCTGTGGCGTGAACACCGGGGCGAGGCCGTGGTGTTGGTGATCACGGCGGGGGCGATTCTGGTCACCAACATGTTCGAGGGCGTGCTGATCGGGCTCGTGCTGGCGGTGGCGAAGTCCGCGTGGGAGGTGTCCCACGTCCACATCGAGACCGACGACACGGGCACCGGGCCGGTGCGCGTCCGGATCGTGGGCAACGCGACCTTCCTGCGGCTGCCGCACATCCTGGACGCCCTCGAGAAACTGCCCCACGACCGTTCCGTCGAGCTCAACCTCGCGGGGCTGCGCCACCTCGACCACGCCTGCATGAGCGCCCTGCAGAACTGGGCGGACCAGCACAACGCACACACCGTCCAGCCGGAGAACATCCCCGCTTCAGCCTGAGCACTACCCGTGGGGCGGTGTTCCGGCTGCCCCACGGCCTTTGACGTCATACGTGGTGAACCGCCCCTGGCGTTCATCCGTACCCCAAGCCAAGTACGAACAGCACCGGAGATGGAGAGGCAACGTGCCCCAGCAGCACCCGCGAGGACCCATCGGCCGCAGCGTGTCCGCCGCATCCCCGAGGCGCGCAGCCGTCGTCGCAAGCCTGGCGATCCTTCCCCTGGCCACGGCCTGCAGCGGCGGCGAGGACAAGGCGGCCGAGGAAGCCGGTCCGTCGAAGATCTCCGCAGCCCCGGCGGCCGGCGTCGTCGCGCCGGCCAAGGTCGAAGTGATCGCCAGTCTGACCGGCTGCAAGCCCAAAATCCGCATCGAGGCGGACCAACTGCGCCAGGGCCTGTGCCACACCAAGGAGGTCGACTACCTCATCACCACCTTCCCCGAGGAGAAGTACAAGCAGACCTGGCTGGACTCCGCCGCCATCTACGGAGGCAAGTACCTGGTCGGCACGCGCTGGATCGTCAGCGCGAAAAAGCCGGAGATGCTGGAGAAGTTCCGGACCAAGATCGGCGGAAACATCCAGCAGCTGCAGGGCATCGGCCCCACCCCGACCACGCCGTAGCAGCTCGGCCATCGCCCCGCACCACCGCCGACGCCCACGAACCACCGCCCTGGAGACTGCTCCATGCACACGGCACCACGCCGGGCCAGGAAACCGCTGACCGCCCTGGCGCTGCTCGGCGCCGTGCTCGCGTTCCTCCTCGGCGGCGCCGGGCCCGCCTCCGCCCACGCCGCCCTGACCGGATCCGACCCGGCCGACACCGCCGTCCTGAAGACGGCTCCGCAGCAGGTCACGCTCACCTTCACCGAAGCGGTCAGCCCCTCCGACGGCTCCCTGCGCGTGCTGTCCCCCAAGAACGAGCGGGTCAACAAGGGCCCGGTCGAGCACGCGGACGGCAAGACGAACACGGTCCGTGTGACGTTGCCCGACAAGCTGGCCAAGGGCACCTACACCGTGTCCTGGCGCGTCGTCTCCGCCGACAGCCACCCGATCTCCGGCGCGTTCACCTTCTCCATCGGCAAACCGTCCGCCACCTCCGCGGTACTGCCCTCCGGTCCCTCGGTCGACCCCACCGTCTCCCGCTTCTACGGCGTCGCCCGCTACGCCGCCTATGGTGGCCTCGCCCTGCTCATCGGGGTCGCCGGATTCGGCCTGCTGTGCTGGCCCGCCGCGCTCGCCCTGCGGCTGGTGCGCAGGCTGCTGCTGGCCGGCTGGCTGACACTGATGGTCTCCACGCTCGTATTGCTGCTTCTGCGCGGCCCGTATGAGAGCGGTCGGGGCGTCACCGCGCTGTTCGACTTGTCCTTGCTGGGTCCCACCCTCACGGGCAAGACCGGTACGGCCTTGGTGACACGGCTCTTGCTGGTCACGGTGGCGGGCCTGGCGTTGACGCCGATCACGGGCCGTCTCGTCGGCAAGGCGGATGGGACGGACCGGGCCACGACCGAGTCCACACCGCCTAGCCCTGAACTTGCTGCGGATGTCCGGCCGATCGCCCCGTCCGTCGGTGCCCGGGTCGCGGGGGTCCTGCTCGCCGTGGGCCTGGCGGTCTCGACGCCGATCCGGACCGGTGGCGCGAGAGCCTGCGCGCGTTCTGCCGCGACCTGCGGGCCCACTACCGGCGCCACCCCGGCATGACCACCCTCGCCCTGCGCGAGAACGTCACCATGGCCCGCCATCCGGTCATGCTGCGCAATGTGGACGATCTGATCGGCTTCTTCACCGGTGTCGGGCTGCCGTTGGGGGACGCCTACCTCGCGTGCATGGAGTCCATCCGGCTGGTGGTGGGGTTCGTGGAACTGCAGGACAGCCTGTACGACCGGCCGCCCGCCCACCTGGACCCCGCCGACCTCGAACAGCTGCCGCCGCCGTGGCTGCGCCCGGCGACGGCAGCGGAACTGCCCCACCTGAACCGGCTCGGCGAGCTCGAACCCGCCCCGCCCGACGCGCTGTTCGAGTTCGCGCTGGACATCCTCGTCGACGGGATAGCGCGATCAGATCTCGGCGGTCCTCGACGTAGTTGTACAGCGCCCGGGGCGAGACGCCGAGATCTGCTGCCAGTGAGCGCATGGTCAGTTCGGCCGGGCCGCGGCGGCCCAGGAAGTCCAGCGCGGCCCGCCCGACCGACTCGCGGGTGAGGGTGGCGCGCCCCTTGCGGTGGGTCGGCCGGCGCCGGACCGGGGGATCGTCGCTGCTCATCGGAGCCCGAGGCTAGCAGCACACCTTGAACTTCACGCGTGTTGACTTTAAGAGGAGAGGTCGCCAGAGTAGCCCGGGTAAGGCTGACCTAACTTCCCCTGGAGTCGCCCATGCGCCGCCCGGCCGCTCTCGCCATGGACTGGGCTGACGGCCCTCGATCCGGGCTGAACGTGGCTGCCCGCTACGATCCCGGTACGAGCTGGGGCAGCCGGACTGGTCCAGACTGCCGTGTTGTTGAGCCAGCCATGGCCGTCGAATTCGATGCCAGAGGTGGGGTTGCCGCCGGTGACGGCGTACCGGTTACCGGTGTACGGCTCGACACCGAGGTTCATGTCGGCGAGGGCGCCGTCGTACATGTCCCGGGTGGTGAAGCGGTTCAGGCCGGGGTCGCGCTCGCGGCAGCCCATGTCGTAGGTGCCGGACTGGGCGGCCCAGCGCCTGACGTTGAACCGGTAGTGGCTGCATGCCTTCATCCCGCTGTTGATCCTGCGTCAGCCGGAGGTGGTGCGGCTGGAGGTCACGGACGGCAGCCCTCAACACCCCGTGCTGTTCCAGCAGTTCCCGCCGGCGCGGTCCGGGCGGGACTGCACCTGGCGGGCGCGGTGACGGACAAGTGGGGCGGGAGTCTGGTGCCCGAGAATGGCAAGACGGCGTGGTTCGAGGCCGCGATCAGCCCGCCTGCCACATGACGTACGCATCCCGGGTGTCCGGGTCGCCGGTGAAGAAGTAGATCTCCAGGCGGCCCTTCTCGCCATGCCGCGCCTTGAACTGCCAGCGGTATTCCTTGGGGAATTCCTCCGGATTCAGGTTCGGCAGGGGCACGCCGGGTTCGTCGACGGATCTGGGCCTTTCCGTCACGTCGTTCGCTTTGACCGAGACGACGAGGACGTTCCGCTCTAGTTGCCAGGTCCCCTTTCCCGTCATCCGCCAGCCGTCGTCGAAGTCCCAGGACTGCCCGTCGAGGTTTGTCACAGTCACCCGTCCGCCGGAGTCAAGATCCAGCGCGCTCCCCCGCCAGCCCTTCCAGTCTCCCGTCAGCTCGCCGGACTTCATCGGTTCCGGGATAGGCACCGGTTCATATCTGGCATCGGGGGCAATACACGCTGTAGTCCCGAATGGCATGGCAGCCCACAAGGCCATGGCTGCGATTTGGGCAAACCTAACATTCCGCACAATCAACCTCCACGTCGCGTGAACGGGGCGGCCTGCGCCGAGATTAGCTCAGCGGATCATGCCGAACGTCGAGGCCATTCCACCGGACGTTTGCACATCGGCGACCGAGCCCTCTCCCGCACACTTTCGATCGAGAAAAAGGATCTGCAGGAAGCCGGAGAAGAGCCCCTTGTCGAAGACCGCGGCAAGGCGCTTGCAGTCCTCGGGCAGCGACAGACCGACACGTTCCTCGGTCTCACCCCCAGGACATCTCCGCCTGACGCGGCTCCTAATGAGTGACTTCCACCAGTCGATCGATCCACATCTGGACCTCGATGAATGTCATTTACTGGAAACGGCCGGAAGGGGCGGAGTCAGGAATGACGCTCCGCCCCTTCCGCTAAGGGGTGTTCGGCATTGGGACGGTGTTTCCCGCCCCGTGACGACGCTGCACCACGTGACCGTCACGGTGTCCGGAATATGCACCTTGGGGAGGAAGTCGAAGAGATCCGTCTCCGTCTGGAGCCAGACTCGGACGATGTCCGCGAACTCGATCATCCCGATCACTGCAGGAATTCCGCCAACGCATCACGCGTCGGAGCTGACAGCAGGTCGGGGTCCAGTTCGCTCAGGGTGAGCCGGAGGGTTTCCGGCCGCATCAGCGGAACGGCCGCGCCCAGGAGTTCCTCGCTGCCGAAGAGCGGCTCCACGAGCTGGAAGTACGCGGCAGAGCTCACGGACGGGACGGGGTCCAGCAGCAAGGTCTCGGTGATCTCCGCGCACCGGGCGAGCAGCTCTGTGTCCTTGACCGGCGCCTGGAGCGCCGGGCGGACGACGCCCCGGAAGACGACGTCGCGCAGGAAGTCGTAGAGGTCGAACCAGTCCAGATCCGCGCTGACGGCCTGCTCCGCCGGGAGGCCGGAGATGGTCTCGATGCCGGCCCGGGACTCCGGAACCATACGCAGCAGCAGTCCGGGAATGCGGCGCCGTCCGCCGGCGTGCTCCGCCATGTCACACCTCACTTTGTTCAGGGATATCCGCGGCGGGGCCCGCCGTGCGATGTTCCGCACGGCGGGCCCGCCCTTGTGGTGAATGCATCCGCACCCGACGGCTGGCCGAAGTAGGCGCGCTGGTCGGCGTCGAAATCCACCCACACGCCCTCGCGCAACGCACGAGCACCTCGCCGACGTAGGCGCCGAGCCCGAACAGCGTGTCCCGCATCCGCTCGCGTTCGGCCCCACCCTGCGCAGCCCGTCGATCAGGAAGTCCACGACCCGCAGGCTGGCCACCGAGTAGTCCAGCGGCAACCGGTTGCGGGTGGTGACTCGGGCGACGAACCCTGCGGCGCACGACCGCGCATCTCCGGCGCACAGGGACACTTTGGTCCACTTGGCCCATGGGGCTCCACCGTTTGCTCGGTCAGTCGGGAGGCCAGCTTCTGGCCTCCCGACTGACCGAGCGGATGTCGCATCACAAACATCACGGGTTACAGGCGTATCGAATCTTTTGCCGCTCACGGAGCCGGAGGCGCGACGCCTGGGCGAAGTCCTGCGGACGGGCGGCATCTTCGTGACATTCCTGCCCATGAAGGGCGCGGGCAGGACGCCAGGCACTTCGAAGAGGCGCTGCGGCTGGAGGAGCAGGCGAAGGTCATCAGGGAGACGGCGACGGCCTTGGCGCGGCCACCGCGCACTGATCCGGCCGAAGGGCCACCACTACGGCGATGCTGGGTGGGTGGGCGGATGTTCTGCCGCTCTTCCCGTGCTCGTGCTCGGAGAGAGAACTCCGCTCACGATGTCCGCCGCATCACGAACGACGTGTGCAAGGTGCTGGTCGGTCCGGGCTTCAGTCGCCTTCGGTCGGGGGCAAGGTCTTCCAGACTTGTTCGAGGCGGTCGTAGGCGTCGTCGAACCAGGAGTCTGCCAGCGGTACCGTCACGGTCACCGTTGTCAGAGTCATCACATTGTCCCTGATGGTGACGCGGAGTCGCTCGTCGGCCTCATCGCGTTCGATCGACAGGGAGGGGCCTCGTGCGGCCTCACGCCAGGTGATGGCCTGTCCGGCATCGAGTGCGTCGAGACATTCCTGCCATTCGGTCAAGTCAGCAGGAAACAACCAGTCATTGAGGGTTCCGCTGATGAACGGCGTGTCGACCACGAACTGGCTCGTCAGCACGTCGGTCGTGCGCACCCCCCCCCGGTCTCCCTTCCCGTGACCCGAAGGACGACGCTATTGCCTCCGCCGACCAGGCGGATCAGGTCGATCGGCCCTTGTGCCATCGTTGCCCCTTCCGAGGCGTTCGTAGTGGCCAGATTCTATCCCTGCAGGTGGCAGGCAGGCCGGGGGCCAATCAGCGGCCCCCGGCCTGCCGCCGCTTCACGCGGTCACAGTCGCTTCATTCTCGGGTCCTGACCAATTGGTCGTCATGGGCGAAGTTCCACACCCGTGGCCGGGCGGTGAAGAAGCCGGCCATGCGGAGGATGGCCACGCCCATTGAGTCGGGGCGCCGGTGGCCGGGGGCTGCGGCAGAGTGCGACCGTTGCGGCTCCCCGGCACCGGAGGAACTCTCGGGCCTTGTTGCCCGGGTCAGTGCACGTGCGGGCCGCCGGTCGACTGCGGTTTGCCACGCGGTACGAGGCCCAGGGTCACGACGGCGCTGACGGCGGCCGCCACCGCACACACCGTGAACGCGTCGGCGAAGCCACCCACCGCGCCTCGCTCGAAGCCGGAAGCCGCGACGGTCGAGACGACGGCGACGCCGATCGAGCCACCCACCTCGTGGAAGGTGTTGACGACTCCCGAGGCGAGCCCCGCCTCCCGGGGCTCCACCATGGCCAGCGCGGTCGTCGTGGCGGTGACGAACACCGCGCCGATGCCGAACGAGGCGATCACGAAGCCGGGCAGGAGCCCGGCGTACACGCTGCCGGTCTCCGACAACTGGGTCAGGGGAATGGTTCCTGCGGTGGCGACGAGCATGCCCGCGACAGCGGTCGGGCGGCTGCCGATCCGGCCCACGAGCCGGGACCCGAGGTGGGCGCCGATGCCGGTGGCCACGGCGACGGGCAGGAACGCCAGCCCGGTCCGCAGCGGGCTGAAGCCGCGAACGTGCTGGAGATACACCGACCCGAGGAAGAAGAACGCGATCAGCAGGGCGGTGGCGATCAGCATCAGGAAGGCACCGGCGAGCACCGGTCGGCGGGTGAACATCCGAAGATCCATCAGCGGAGCCCGGCTGGCCCGCTCGACCAGCGCGAAGGCCGCATAGGCGAGTACCGCACCGGCCAGCGGCAGCAGGGTCGAAGCGTCCGCCCATCCGGCGTCCCCCGCCTTGACCAAGCCATAGATCAGGGCTGCGGTGCCCGCGGTGACGAGCAGCGCGCCGGGGATGTCGAGTCGTGCGGGCTGCGGAGCGCGGGCAGGGACGAAGGCGGGCAGGGCGAGCAGCAGGAGCAGCCCGACGGGCACGTTGATGTAGAACACCCATTGCCAGCCGGGTCCGTCGGTCAGGGCTCCGCCGAGGAGTACGCCGGCCGCCGAGCCGGTGCCGCCGATCGCCGCCCAGACACCGAGCGCCTTGTTGCGTTCGGTGCCGTGGAAAGTGGTGGTGACGATGGAGAGCGCGGCCGGGGACAGCAGGGCGGCGCCGACGCCCTGGCCGATCCGGCCGCCGAGCAGCGTCGGGGCGTTCTGGGCGAGACCGGTGACCAGTGAGGCGGCCGTGAAGAGCACGAGTCCGGCGAGCAGGGTGCGACGGGCGCCGAGGGCGTCGGCGAGTCGGCCGCCGAGCAGCATCAGCCCGCCGAAGCAGAGGGTGTAGGCGGTGACCACCCACGTCAGGGTCTCCCGGCCGAGGTCCAGGTCGGACGCCATGTCGGGCAGGGCGACGTTCACGACGGTGACGTCGAGGATCAGCATGAACTGGGCGACGCAGATCAGCGTGAGGGCTGCCCAGCGGTGCGGGTCGGCGGGCGGGTGGTGGTCGTGTTCGGCCGTGTGCGGGGCACCGGCTGTGGAGTGGGTCATGACGGGTCCTTCGGGTGTGTTGTTCCGGTCGGGTCCACGCCGCGGGCCGGGGCGAGGAAGAGGGCGAGGAGCACGCCCGCCGCGGTGACCCCGGCCCCGGCGAACATCGCCGGTCCCATGCCATCGACGAACGCGCGGCGGGCGGCCTCGGCGAAGGCGTTTCCGGCCCCGCCCGGCAGTTGCTCGGCGAGGGCGAGCGCGGTGCCCAGGGACTCTTTCGCGGAGTCGAGGAGGCCTTCGGGAACAGGCACGGATTTGGCGTCGAGACCGCTGCGGTAACGGTCGGAGAGCAGGCTGCCCATGACGGCGACACCGGTCGCCGCGCCGAGTTGGATGGCGGCGCTGTTGGTGGCCGAGCCCACGCCGAGGTCCGTTTCGGGCAGCGAGCCGACGATGGCGTCGCTGGTCGCCGTGATGACGAATCCGGCGCCCGCGCCCAGCAGCAGCATCGCCACGAGAGCCCGGCCGTAGCCGTCCGTCGCCTCGGTGGTGGCGAGCACCGCCGAGGAGGCGCACAACAGGGCGAGCCCCACGGCTGACACCGCGCGCATCCCGATGCGTGGCGTGAGAACGCCCGCCAGTGGTCCGGCGACCAGCAGCGCGAGCGCGGCCGGGCTGAGCCGGAGCCCTGTCTGCCCGGGGCTGTATCCGAGCACGAACTGGAAGTGCTGCACGGCCACGAACAGCGTGCCGATCAGCGCGAACGCACCCAGCAGCACCAGCAGGTCGCCCGTGGCGAGCGCCCGGTGCCTGAAGATCCTGGGCGGCAGCATGGGGCACGCGGCCCTGCGCTGCCAGGCGAGGAAGGCGGCCAGCAGGAGGGCACCCGCCGCGAACGCGGCCAGCACCTCAGGGCTTGTCCAGCCGCGGTCGGGCCCCTCGATGACCGCCCAGAGCACGCTTGCCACGGCCACCACGGACAGCAGTGCCCCGGCGGGATCCAGCCGCCCGCCCTCGGGCGCACGGGAGTTGGGCACGAGCAGAGCGGCGGCGATGAGGCCCGCGATGCCTATGGGGAGGTTGATCAGGAACACCGAGCCCCACCAATAGTGGCTCAGCAGCCAGCCTCCGACCATCGGCCCGATCACCGTCCCGACGCCGACGGCCGCCGACCAGATGCCGATCGCCTTGGTGCGTTCGGCGCCGCGCGGGAAGACGTTCCCGATGACGGCGAGTGTGGCGGGCATGATCAGGGCCTCACCGACGCCCATGACGCCACGTGCGAGAACCAATGTGGTGACGGATCCGGCGTATGCGGCGACCACGGACGCTGCCGTGAACAGCGCCAGGCCGGCCATGAAGATCCACTTACGGCCGAGCCGGTCCGCCAGGCTGCCGCAGAACAGCACCAGGCTGCCGGACATCAGCGCATAGCTGTCGACGATCCACTGCAACTGGCTGGTGGAGGCGCCGAGTTCACCGACGAGCGTGGGCAGGGCGACGTTCAGCACGGTGGTGTCGAGGCCGACGACCAGCAGGCTCACGCTCACGACGGCGAGGGTGAGCCAGCGCCGGCCCGGCGGGTCGGCCGTCTGCGGTACGGCGGTTGCCGCATGAGTCACGGAAGGCACGAGGTCCCCTTTCTCGTGCACGGTCTCGCTCGACCGCGCGACTAACTGAACCATACTGTTCAGTTCATATGAACTCAACCGTACAGTTCAGGTGGGTGCTAGGGTCGAGCTCATGAGCGTGGACAGCGTCAAGCAGCCCCCCAGCGGACCCCGCGCGGAGCTCAAGCGGCAGGCCATCGTGCGGGCCGCCCGTGAGCTGTTCCTCCGGGAGGGCTTCGGCGTCGGTATGGACACCATTGCCGCCGAGGCGGGCGTGTCGAAGGTGACCGTCTACAACCACTTCGGCAGCAAGGAAGCCCTGTTCACCGCCGTCATCACGAGCGCGCTCGACGAGCCGCTGGCCGGTGAGTCGTCGGCCGCACTGGAGGGCCTGGCCGAAGCCGAGGACCTGCGGTCCGCCCTCGTCGAAGCGGCCCGCACCTGGGTTCACGCCGTCCGCACCAACCACGAGGTCACGGCTCTCCGCAACCTCGTCGCCGCCGAACTCCACCGCTTCCCCGAGCTGGGCGAGGCCTGGAGACACCGTGGCACGGAAAGCCACCACCCCGCCGTGGCAGGCGCCCTGCGCGCCCTCACCGAGCAAGGCCGACTGGAGATCCCCGACCTACAGGTGGCGATCGTCCAGTTCTACGGGCTCCTGGTCTTCCCCCACATGGTCTTCAGCTCCTACGGCACGCACATCGACGAGGACCTGACGGACCGTCTCATCACCAGTGGCGTCGACATGTACCTCGGCCACTACGGCCCACGAGACAGGTAGCGGCCATCCGCGGCGAGGTCATCTCGGGCGGGCGGTCGAGCCGACATCGCGGGCGGCGCCCAAGCCCTTACTGTCCTGCGTACGGACTTTCTTGTTGGTGAGGACAGAGAAGGGTGCTCCTCATCGAGCGGGCCGGGTTGGCGGCATGGACGGCCGGGCGCCTGGCTCATCGCGCAGTCCCAGCTCCTCCTCGGCTGGCAACAGCGCGCTCGTATCAGACGCCGCCAGTACGGCGTCCCCGTTGAGGTAGCGCCTCGGGGATGTGCCGACAGTTCGGCGGAACGCCGCGAGAAATGCGCTCGGTGTCGCGTATCCCACGGCGTGTGCGACCCAGGCCACGGATCGGCCTTCGGCGAGAAGGGGCAGGGCGGCCCGCAGCCGCATATGGGTGCGCCAGCGATCGAAGCTCATGCCTGTGTCGTGAACGAACAGCCGAGTAAGTGTGCGTCGGCTCACACCGACTGCCCGTGCGTGGGCGTCAAGGCTGCGCGGGTCTGCGGGATCGGCGAGCAACGCGTCGGCCACGGCGCATACACGTTCGTCGGCGGGATGTGGCACTTCGATGGGCAGGGTCGGCAAAGGGTGCAGCTGGTCGAGTACGACCGCCTCGGCTCGCAGTCGTACGTCGTCGGGCAGGTCCTGTCGGTTGAGGTAGTGGATCAGGTGGGCCAGCAGGCCGTCGACGCCGACCGGCGTGGGCTCTTTCCAGTCCAGAGAGCACCGGTCCGGTTCGAGGTAGAGACTGCGCAGCACCGCGTCGCGGGTCGCACCGGTGCGGTGAATGACCCCTGCGGGCAGCCACAGCGCCCGGGTCGGCGGCAGGACCCAGTAGGTGTCGTCGACGGCGACGCCGAGTACGCCCCGTGGCGTCCAGGCCAACTGGTGCTGCGGGTGGCTGTGCGGGGGTATCCACTGTCCCGACGACAAGGGGAAGTTCCCCACGACGATCGCCCCCACCCCGGGTGGGACGGCGCTTGCGACGGCATCGGTCATGCCTCCACCGTATGTCCTCAACGCGATACCACGTGGCCTCATAGCGGATTGTGGCCAGCTAGGCCGGTGCATAGCGTCGTTCGCATGCTGATCCGCCATTCGCGCCAGGGGTGCTACCGCAGGACGGACGTGCCGACCGAGCTGACCGGACGCCGGTCATGACGTCAGCATCCACCCCTACCGCCATCGCGGGCCGCCGCCGGTCGGCGCTGGCCGTACTGTGCCTCGTGCAGTTCATGCTCGTCCTGGACGACAACGTGGTGAGCGTCGCTCTCCCCAGCGTCCGGGACGACCTCGGCTTCAGCGCCGCAGGCTTGGCCTGGGTCGTCAACGCGTACTTCCTTGCCTTCGGCGGGCTGTTGTTGCTGTTCGGCCGCGCCGCCGACCTGCTGGGCCGCCGACGCGTCTTCCTCAGCGGCGTGGCGCTGTTCGGTGCGGCGAGCCTCGCCTGCGGGCTTGCCCAGGAGCCCTGGCAACTGGTGACCGGACGGTTCGTCCAGGGTGCGGGCTCTGCCATGGCCAGTCCGGCCTCGTTGTCGCTGATCACACTCCTGTTCCCCGCTACTCAGGAGCGCGCCGAGGCACTGGGCATCTGGGGCGGCGTCGCCGGTCTCGGCGGCACGATGGGCCTGGTGATCTCCGGTGCGCTGACCGGCCTCACCTCTTGGCGCTGGATCTTTCTGATCAACCTGCCTGTGGTCGTGCTGGCCCTTGCACTGCTCCCGCGTCTGGTCGCCGAGAGCCGGGCCACCCGCCGGACACGCCTGGACGTGCCTGGTGCGGTACTGGGCACCGGCGCCGTCGTCTCCCTGGTCTACGGGCTGCTCCAGGCCGGGGAGTCGGGTTGGGGTGCCATGGCCTGCGTCGGGTCTCTGCTCCTCGCTGTCGTCCTGGCCATCTCGTTCCTCGTGGCTGAATCACGCACGGCGGAGCCACTGGTGCCGTTGGCGTTCTTGGCCTTCCGGATCCGAGCCGTCGCCAATGGCGCGACCCTGCTCTTCTCCGCCGCGATGTACGCGATGGCCTTCCTGCTGATGATCCACGTGCAGACCGTGCTCGGCTACGGCCCGCTCAAGGCCGGCGTCGCCTACCTGCCCTACTGCGCCGGGATGCTCGCGGGCATGTGGCTCTCCTCCCGCGGGGTGATCAGGCTCGGGATGCGGCGGACTCTCATTACGTCGTTCCTGATCAGTTCAGGAGGGCTGCTTCTGCTGTCCGGCGTGGCGCCGGGCGACAGCTACGCGTCCGGCGTGCTGCCCGGCATGCTCGTCACGAGTCTCGGGTGCGGCCTGAGCCTGCCCGCCCTGACGGTCGCCGCGCTCACGGGCACCACCGAGGAGGACGCCGGTCTGGGCTCGGCCGTCCTCAGCTCCGTCCAACAGGTGGGCGGCGCTGTGGGCGTGGCGGGACTGGTTGCTCTGGCCGCACACCGCAGCGAGACCCTGGCCGAGTCGACCGGCCCGCTGCACGCCGCGACGGAAGGCTTCTCACTCGCGATCACCGTCGCCGCCGTCCTCCTCGCCATCGGCGCCGCCCTGATCGCCACGCTGCTCACAAGCCGCCGCTCAAGGTCCGCAGTCGACGCCCGCGACACTCTTACCTGACTGGGGAGGGCGCCGCTCGTCCCCGGTGGTGCCCGGCCCGGAAACGGCGGCGGCCGCAGTGAGGTTCAGCCGGTGAGTCATGGGACACGGCAGGGGCGGGACACCATGCGGTGCCCCGCCCCCGGGCCGGAGGGCCGTTGGGTCAGGCGGTGGCGGGCAGCGGCTCGGCGGCGGGGGGCTCCGTCAGTCGGCCGGTACGGTGCAGGCCGTACAGGGCGGCCGCGCACGCCAGGCCCAGCACGCACAGCGTGATCCACGGCAGTGCGGGCATCCCGGCCGCGCGGGCGGCGTCGAGCGCGGCGCCCGTGCCGAGGTTTCCGACCGTGATGCCGATGCCGCAGATCGTGTTGTACAGCCCGTAGTGGGTGGCGACGAGGCGATCACCGGAGAGACGGACGATGGTGTCCATCTCGAAGGGATAGGCGATCATCGTGCCGACGGCCAGCAGCAGGGCGGCGAGCGTCGGCGGCACCGCCGCGAGCAGCCACAGCCCGACCCCCGACTCCGGTACGGGCACGGCGGTGGCCACCAGCAGGGGTACGAAGGCCAGGCCCATGACCGCCAGCCCGCGTACGAGCGCCTCCCCGGGCTCGTACCGTGCCTTGCACCAGGCCGTCACCCGCGTCTGGCCGAGGATCGTGCTCAGCCCGGAGACGGCGAACAGCACCGCCACCGCCGCCGTGCCGAACTCCCCGTCGCCGCCGAGCCGGCGCACCTCCAGCGGCAGCGCCAGATAGACCTGGAAGGACAGGACGTACGAGCCGATCATGGCGACGGAGAAGAGCAGGAAGGGCCGGTTGGCGAGGATGCCGCGCCACTGGGCGAACACACCCTGACCGCCGTCGCTGTCCTGCCGCTTGGTGTCCTCGGACCGCCGGGCGGGCAGCGCGCGGATCTGTACGACGCTCAGCAGCGCGAAGATCCCGGCCGCCACCAGGCAGGTGATGCGGAAGTCCACCCCGGTCAGCACCATGCCGACCAGCGGACCCAGCAGGATGCCGGCCTGGTAGAACACGTTGAACAGCGCGAACGCCTCGACCCTGCGCTCCCCCGCGTCGGCCGCGAGGTACGCCCGTACGGCCGGGTTGAACAGCGCCCCGGCCAGCCCGGTGGCCGCAGACGCCGCCAGCAGCGCGGGGAGCGAATCCACCAGCCCGAGCGTCGCGAAACCGAGGGTCCGCAGCACACACCCGGCGACGATCATCGGCTTGTAGCCGAGCCGGTCGGCGAGGGTGCCGCCGACCAGGAACATCCCCTGCTGGCTGAAGTTCCGTACGCCCAGGACGAGTCCGACGATCCAGCCGGCCAGCCCGAGCGTGCCGGACAGATGGGCGGCCAGGTAGGGCATCAGCATGTAGAAGCCGAGGTTGATGGTGAACTGGTTCACCATCAACAGCTGGACGCTGCGCTCGTACGACCTCACCTGCGTGAGCAGCCCCTTCACCGGTCCTGCTCCGCGCCGCGCAGGGTGAGGGGGTCGACCACGGTGGTGCACCGGGTCCAGCGGGTGACCTCTTTCTCGTCCAGGCGGCCGATCAGCTCCGGTTCGGGCGCCGGTGGCAAGTCCAGCAGACCGTGGGCGGCGCAGTAGTCGTCGTCGTAGACGGTTCCCAGGTATCGCTGCGGGCCATCGGGGAAGATCGCGACGATCCGTGCGTCCGCGGGCATCGTCCGGGCCAGCCAGCCGGCCACCAGCGCGACCGCGCCGACGCTCCAACCGCCGGTGGCGTAGTGGGAGGCGGCCAGTTGGCGGCAGGTCCACACCGCCTCGGCCGGGGAGACCCAGTGCACCTCGGAGAAGTTCTCGTAGGCGACGTTGCGGGGGTAGATGCTGGAGCCGAGTCCGCGCATCAGCCGCGGCCGGGCGGGCTGGCCGAAGATCGTCGAACCGGGGGCGTCCACCCCGACCACGGTCAGCTCCGGGTAGAGCTGGCGCAGGACCCGTGAGATGCCGGCCGAGTGACCGCCGGTGCCCACGCTGCACACCAGTACGTCGATGTGGCCCATTTCGGAGGCGAGTTCGAGAGCCAGCGGGGTGTAGGCGGCGACGTTGTCGGGGTTGTTGTACTGGTCCGGGCACCAGGAGTCCGGGTGCTGCTCCAGCAGCCGCTGCACGCGCTCGCGGCGGGCCTGCTGCCAGCCGCCCGTGGGATGGGGCTCGGAGACGACGTTGACCTGGGCGCCGTACGCGCTCAGCAGCCGGGTCATGGACAACTCCAGTCCCGGGTCGGTGACCAGGGTGACCGGGTGGCCGTACACCATCCCTGCCAGCGCCAGCCCAAGACCCAGGGTTCCGCTGGTGGACTCGATGATCCGTCCGCCGGGCCGCAGGTCGCCACGGGCACGGGCCCGCTCCACCATGTGCAGCCCCGGGCGGTCCTTGATACCGCCGGGATTGAACCCCTCAAGCTTCGCCCAGAAGCCACGCCCGGCCGGGGTCAGCGGCTCCGACACCCGCAGCAGCGGGGTGTTGCCCACCAGCCCGGACAGGGCCGACTGGCCGGAGGCGGCCGCGGTCTTGATCAATGAAGCCATGTCTGTGTGTTCACTCTCGCTCGATGAAGGCAGGGTGCGGGTTCATCTCGCGCCCCAGGGCGGCAGGGCGGACCGTGGGTCCGCGGTCAGGCCATGGGTGCGCGGCAGCCGGTGAAGTCGGTCGGCTGCGAGCGAGTGGTCTAGATCCGCCACCGCGACGTACGCACAAGCGCCACACGGCCATTGCGTGCGCTGCGACGTCTGCGCGATTCATGCCGTACGAGGGGTCTCGCCAACGCCATGGTCACGGCGACGAGTACGACCACGGTCAGCGCGGCGAGGGAAAGATCCTCCGCCGACTGGGCCGCTGTACGGATGATCAGGTTCGTTGCGCAGTCCTCGTCCCCGTGGGGGGCGTGGTGCCCGTGAGACTCCCCGCCGACAGCCATCGCCGAAGAAGCGGCAGGAAGGGACACCGGCCCGTGCGTCTCGTCCGGCACACCGTGCATGACGGCGCACAGCATGAGCGCCACCACGAGGGTGCCGCGGATGGCAGAGACGAGTCGACGCCACAGCGATGAGCCGTATCGCGCCCACGGCGCGTGCGCGGGCGTACGGGAAAGTGTCGGCACAGGTCCTCCGCGCTGCTGCCACCTCTCCGACGAGGGCGGAGGGAGGCGCAGAGATGAGTGGGGGGCAGGACAGCATGCCGGTGACAACCGGCATGCCAGTTGGAGGACTCTGTACTTCTAGACCTGCTTCACCACGGATGCTGCTCTCAGCGCCGCCGGTGGTGCCCCGCCCATTGGCTCACGAGCGGCAGGCACACGCACGGCCGAGGCGTCGTCGGCACTGGCTGATTCGCGAACCGACGCTGCAAAGCAGGGCGTTACGAGGACAGGACCCTGCTGAGGCTGTCCGGATGCGCACTGCTCACCAGGATGCGACGACTCGTGACCACCATGGTGATCGTCCGCTTCCGCGGAGAACTGCGGTGCAGCCTCGAAGGCAGCATGGTGAATGCCATCAAACGGCGCTGCGGCAGGGGTCGTTGCACTGGTGGAGAGATGTCCCCGGACACTCTCGACGTGCACGCCGTGTGTCACGAGGACACCGAACAGGAGCACGGCAATGGCCAGCACGCGCAGCAGCGGACCCGCATCGGAGCGGGTCCTTACTCTGCGCCGGGGCGACCAAGCCGTAACCATGCCGTGATCGTAGCCGCTTGGGAGTGTTGATCGACCACCAACCCGGAAACGTCGGGTTAACTCGCCAGGCGATTGGCCGATTTGCTATGGCGAGTGTGCACGCGCCTCAGTGTGCGTGCCCCGTGAAGGCTGCCGTGCGCACCTTCACCGGAACGCAGGGCGACGAGGTGGCTGCCTTGCCGGGGATCGGGTCGCCGTCGAGCAGCAGCAGACGCCGCGCGGTCACGGCTCGCACGTCCCGGTGCGATCAGCCTTGCAAAGAATACGGGTGGGGGGTATATATGAAGCCGCTACGGATACCCCCTAGGGGTATAAGTCACCAGCCACGGAGAATCCCATGTCGAACAGCTGCTGCACCTCTGACGGAAGCTGCCACACCAGCGCGGAGATCAAGACCACCTACAAGGTCGACGGCGTCGGCAGTGCCCACTGCCAGGGCATCGTCGCCAAGGCGGTGGGCGGTCTGGACGAGGTCACCGCGGTCGACGTCGAGATCGGCACCGGCCTGGTCACCGTGACCACCGCCACCGCGCCCGACGAGGAGCTCGACGTGCTGATCGCCAAGACCGTCGACGAGGCCGGCTACGACTTCGCCGGCCGCGTGCCCGCCTGACCCACCAGCATCGGCGGGGCCGCCTTGCCCGACCGGCCCCGCCCCTCCCCCATCGAGTCCGTGAGCTGCGAGGAGCAGACATGACCACCACCACGCCCGGCGCCGAGGTCGAACTCGCCATCGGCGGCATGACCTGCGCCTCGTGCGCCGCCCGGATCGAGAAGAAGCTCAACCGCATGGACGGCGTCGAGGCCACCGTCAACTACGCCACGGAGAAGGCCAAGGTCACCTTCCGCGAGGACATAGCCGTGGCGGACCTGATCGCGACGGTCGAGGCCACCGGCTACAGCGCCCGCGAGCCCGAGCCCGTACGCACCGAGCCGGAAGCCGGCGGCCCCGCGCAGGACGAGGGCGACGAACTGCGGCCGCTGCGCCAGCGGTTGACGGCCGCCGTGGTCCTCGCTGTGCCCGTGATCGCGATGGCCATGATCCCGGCATTGCAGTTCGAGTACTGGCAGTGGCTCTCGCTCACGCTGGCAGCGCCCGTGGTGACGTATGCCGCCTGGCCCTTCCACAAGGCGGCCTGGACCAACGCCAAGCACGGCGCCGCCACCATGGACACACTGATCTCCGTCGGCATCTCGGCGGCGTTCCTGTGGTCTCTGTGGGCGCTGTTCTTCGGTACGGCCGGGACGCCCGGCATGACGCATCCCTTCGAGTTGACCATCGCCCGCACCGACGGCGCCGGGAACATCTATCTGGAGGCCGCCGCCGGTGTCACGGCGTTCATCCTGGCCGGGCGGTACTTCGAGGCCCGCTCCAAGCGGAAGGCGGGCGCGGCGCTCAAGGCCCTGCTGGAGCTGGGGGCCAAGGAAGTCACCGTCCTGCGCGACGGGCGCGAAGAGTTCGTTCCCGTCGGTGATTTGAAGGTCGGCGACCGGTTCCTCGTACGGCCCGGCGAGAAGATCGCCACCGACGGTGTGGTCGTCGAGGGCTCGTCCGCCGTGGACGCCTCGATGCTCACCGGAGAGTCGGTGCCGGTCGAGGTCGGCACCGGGGACGCCGTCACCGGGGCCACGCTGAACGCCGGCGGCCGCCTGGTCGTCGAGGCCACCAGGGTCGGCGCTGACACGCAGCTCGCCCGCATGGCCAAGCTCGTGGAGGACGCGCAGAACGGCAAGGCCTCCGCCCAGCGGCTCGCGGACAGGATCTCCGCGGTCTTCGTCCCGGTCGTGATCGCCCTCGCGCTAGGCACCCTGGGCTTCTGGCTCGGCAACGGCGCGGGCCTGACCGCCGCCTTCACCGCAGCGGTCGCCGTCCTGATCATCGCCTGCCCGTGCGCCCTGGGCCTGGCCACGCCGACCGCGCTGATGGTCGGCACGGGGCGCGGCGCCCAGCTCGGCATCCTCATCAAGGGCCCGGAAGTCCTGGAGACGACGCGCAAGGTCGACACTATTGTCCTGGACAAGACCGGCACCGTCACCACCGGCAAGATGGCCCTGCTCGCCGTACACACGGCCGACGGCACCGACGAGGACGAGGTCCTGCGCCTCGCGGGCGCCCTGGAGCACTCCTCCGAGCACCCCATCGCCCAGGCCGTCGCGGCCGGCGCCGCCGCCCGCATCGGCACACTGCCCGCCCCGGAGGACTTCGCGAACATCGCCGGGCTCGGTGTCCAGGGCATCGTCGAGGGCCACGCGGTCCTCGTCGGCCGCGAGAAGCTGCTCGCCGAGTGGGCCATGTCCCTGCCGGAGGAGCTTCAGCGCGCCAAGACCGAGGCCGAAGCGGCCGGACGTACCGCCGTCGCGGTCGCCTGGGACGGCGAGGCCCGCGCGGTCCTGGAGGTCGCCGACGCCATCAAGGAGACCAGCCCGGAGGCCATCCGGCGGCTGCGCGCCCTCGGCCTGACGCCGATGCTGCTGACCGGTGACAACAAGGCGGTCGCCGAATCGGTCGCCGCGGAGGTGGGCATCGCGCCTGAGCACGTGATCGCCGAGGTCATGCCGCAGGACAAGGTCGACGCCGTCAAGCGGCTGCAGAGCGACGGCCGTTCGGTCGCCATGGTCGGCGACGGTGTCAACGACGCCGCCGCACTGGCCCAGGCCGACCTGGGTCTTGCGATGGGTACGGGTACGGACGCCGCGATCGAGGCGGGCGACCTGACCCTCGTGCGCGGTGACTTGAGGGTCGCGGCGGACGCCATCCGCCTCTCCCGCAAGACGCTGGGCACCATCAGGTCCAACCTCTTCTGGGCCTTCGCCTACAACGTCGCCGCCCTGCCGCTCGCCGCGGCCGGCCTGCTCAACCCGATGATCGCGGGCGCCGCCATGGCCTTCTCCTCGGTCTTCGTGGTCGGCAACAGCCTCCGCCTGCGCGGGTTCCAGCCTGCCGGCCGCTGAGCAGCCAACAGGGGCTTCGGCCCGCGACGACCATTTGGTGACCGAGGCCGAGAAGCCGTCCTGGTCGGGCAGTTCGTGCAGCATGCCCAGTCCCCGGCCGACCAGCCCGGAAGGGATGTCCGCCGCCACGCACAGCATCGGCGACGAGCACGCGTACCCGGTGGCCACGGCGGTCAGGGCGTTGAGCACGCCGGGGCCGGGGACGACCAGGCAGACGCCGGGGCGCCCGGTGGTCCGTGCGTATGCCTCCGCTGTGTGGGCCGCGCCCTGCTCATGCCGGGCGGCGATGTACTCGATCGGCCCCTCCGGCGGCCCGGGCGCGGGCCAGGGCGTCCAGGACGTGGTCGAGCTGGACGCCGGGCACGCCGAAGACATGACGCACGCCGTCCCGCTCCAACTGGCCCACCAGCGCCTGGGCCCCGCTCAGCTCCATCTCACCGCCGCCTTCTCCTCCTGGGGTGCCGCCTCACGGGGCCGTGTCCTGGCGTCCCGGCGATCCAGCCAGCTCTGTTCCGGAACCGTCATGACCGTGGTGACCAGGGCCACGAGGACCAGCGCGGCGAAGAGTTCCTGGCTGACGATGCCAGCCGCGAGCCCGATGTTGAGCGCGATCAGCTGCATCAGCCCGCGGGCGTTCATCAGAGCGCCGACCCGGCCGGCTGTGCGCCGCCGGCACGCCTGGTGATGCCGTCGTACTACCCGGCGGACCCGGAGACCGCCGCCTACTTCACGAGGTCCGAGGGGCCGCTCCGGGCGACAAGCGGCCATCCGGCCCTGGTCAACGAGGGTCGGAGGGCCCCTGACGCGGACAACTCTCAGCGCGTCCGCTTGAAGTGGCTCAGCGAAGGGCACCCCCGAACCGCGAGTCGCATGAGGCAGTGCCGCTGAATGGGTCGGCCGATCGGCTACTTCCCCCGCCACACCGGCGCACGTTTCTCGGCGAAGGCCCGGGCGCCTTCTTGGGCGTCGGTGGAGGCGAGAACGGGGGCGGCGATTTCCTGCTGCTCGGTGTAGGCGCGGGCGTCGGTGTAGCCGGTGGACGCCGACAGCATGTGCTTGGCCGCGCGGACCGCGAGTGGTCCGTTGGCCGTGATGCGGGCGGCCAGTTCACGGGCGCCGGCGAGGGCTCCGCCCGGCTCGGTCAGCAGGGTGACCATGCCGTGGCGGTGGGCGGTCTCGGCGGAGATCGGGTCACCGGTGAGCGCGAGTTCCATCGCGAGTTGGTACGGCAGAACCCGGGGCAGCCGCAGCAGCCCGCCGGCAGCCGCGACGAGGCCTCGTTTCACCTCCGGCAGCCCGAACTGAGCGCCCCGTGCCGCGACGATCAGGTCGGCGGCCAGCGCCAGTTCGCAGCCGCCGGCCAGGGCCCAGCCCTCGACCGCCGCGATGAGCGGTTTGGACGGCGGTCGCTCGGTGATCCCCGCGAAGCCACGGCCGGGTATCGAGGGACGCTCGCCCCGAGCGAACGCCTTGAGGTCCATGCCCGCGCAGAAGGTGTTTCCCGCCCCGGTAAGGATGCCCACGACAACGTCGTCGCGTGCCTCCAACTCATCCATGGCGCGGGCCAGTTGAACGGCGACATACAGGTCGACCGCGTTACGGACCGCAGGCCGGTTGATCGTGACGACTCCGACGCCGTCGGCGAACTCCGTCAGCACGCTGCTCTGGTGATCGTCCGTCATCTGCCCTCTCTCTCACCCTGGCTCCCTTACTTATCGCTCGCTAAGGTACGGGGCAGGGCGGCAGCGTGCGCAAGAACGCGTACCGCTCCTCAAGGGGCCCTTGCAGGAAGGGAGTTCCATGACCGACGCCGTCATCGTCGATGTGGTGCGTACCGCCTCCGGGAAGGGCAAGCCCGGCGGCGCACTGGCCGGCCTGCATCCGGCGGAGCTGCTCGCCACCGTCCTGCGGGAGCTGCTGGATCGCAACGCACTCGACCCGGCTCTGGTCGACGACGTGATCACCGGCTGTGTCTCGCAGTCCGGTGAACAGGCCCTCAACATCGGGCGGACGGCGCTGCTGGCCGCCGGTTTCCCGGAGTCCGTGCCGGCCACCACGGTCGACCGGCAGTGCGGCTCCGGTCAGCAGGCGGCGCACTTCGCCGCGCAGGGCATACTGGCCGGCGCCTACGACGTCGTCATCGCCTGCGGTGTGGAGTCGATGAGCCGGGTGCCGATGTTCAGCAGCACCCAGGGCCGGGATCCGTATGCTCCCCTTGCCCGGCGGTATCCGGACGGACTGGTCCAGCAGGGGGTCAGCGCCGAACTCGTCGCGACCCGCTGGAAATTGGGCCGCGGGGAACTGGACGAGTTCGCCACGCGCTCGCACCGGTGCGCCGCAGCCACCGCGGCCGCAGGGGGTTTCGACGGCGAGATCGTCTCTGTCGGCGGCCACGCGGTGGACGAGACCGTCCGTCCGTCGACCACCGTCGAGGGCCTGGCCGGCCTGAGTCCCGCCTTTGCCGACCCGGCTCTCGCCCAGCGCTTCCCGGAGATCAACTGGTCGGTCACGCCGGGCAATTCCTCACCGCTGACCGACGGGGCGGCGGCCGCGCTCATCATGAGCGCGGAGCGAGCCGACCAGTTGGGGTTGCGGGCACGCGCCCGCTTCCACTCCTTCGCCGTCGTCGGAAGCGATCCCCTGCTGATGCTCACCGGAGTGCTGCCGGCCACGGAGAAGGTCCTGGCCCGCGCTCGGCTGTCGCTCGACGACATCGACGCCTATGAGGTCAATGAGGCCTTCGCTCCCGTCCCCCTGATGTGGCGGCGGGAGTTCGGCGCCGACCCGGCACGCCTCAACCCGCGCGGCGGGGCCATCGCGCTCGGCCACCCGCTGGGCGCGTCCGGCATCCGGTTGCTGGCCACTCTTGTGAACCATCTGGAGGCCACCGGGGGCCGCTACGGCCTGCAGACCATGTGTGAGGGCGGCGGCATGGCCAACGCCACGATCATCGAGCTGCCCTGAGAAGCGGCTCTGAGATGCGACCGCGACGCCGCGCGAAACGGCTCGGAAAGGGGAACCGCACCATGCACCTCACCGGCACCGATGTAGCGCTCGTCACCGGCGGCGCTTCCGGCCTCGGTCTGGCCACTGTACGGCGGTTGGTGGCCGACGGCGCCCGGGTCGTGGTCGTCGACCTGCCGTCCTCCGACGGCAAGGCGGTTGCCGCCGGTCTCGACGGCCGTGCGGTCTTCGCGCCGGCCGACGTCACCGACGAGGCCCAGATCACCGCCGCCCTGGACACGGCCGTCGGCCTCGGCACGCTCCGCGTGGTCGTCAACTGCGCGGGCATCGGCACCGACGTCTTCCGTGTCGTGGGCAAGCAAGGCCCGTTCCCCTACGACGAGTTCCGCCGCACCGTCGAGGTCAATCTGATCGGGACGTTCAACGTCATCCGGCTGGCCGCTGCGCGCATGATCGCCACCGCGGAACCGGTCGGCGAGGAGCGGGGCGTCATCGCCAACACGTCCTCCGTGGCCGCCTTCGACGGGCAGATCGGGCAGGCCGCGTACTCCGCCTCCAAGGGAGGGATCGTCGGCATGACGCTGCCCATCGCCCGTGATCTGGCCCAGCATCTGATCCGCGTCGTCACGGTCGCGCCGGGCCTGTTCGCCACTCCCCTGCTGGCCGGCCTCTCCCAGGAGGCGCAGGACTCGCTGGGCGCCCAGGTGCCGCACCCCAGCCGTCTCGGAAAACCCGAGGAGTACGCCGATCTGGTCGCCCACATCGTCGCCAACCCGATGCTCAACGGCGAGACGATCCGCCTGGACGGCGCCATCCGCATGGCACCCCGCTGAGCGTGCGCCCACCAAGTGCCGTACCTGCGACGGCCGCGTCCGCTCCGCGGGGGTGACCGCGCGCCCCGCGCGCCTTCGGTGGCCGACGCCGGATGCCGCTGAGTCCGCCGCACCCGCTGTCCTCCTCGAACCCTTCAGCCTTGCCCGCCGTCGGGCCGCGGCCTGGCTCGGGACGCGGCCCCCGCTACCGTCGGTGTCCCACCGCATCCAGGGCGATCGTCACGTACCGCTCGGCGATCCGGTCCGGTGTCAGCGGGCCGTCGGGCCGGTACCACTGGGCCACCGCCTGGCACATCGCCAGTACCGCACGGCCGGCGTCCACCGGCACCGGTGTGGTGAACACGCCTGTCGTCACCCCGTCCCGCACCGCCTCACGCAGCATCCCTTCCAACTCGTCCCGCAGAGCGACGTAGCGTGCCCGGTTGTCGGGCTCCAGGCTGCGCATCTCCGTGTCGAGGAAGGCGAGCGGCGCTCGGTGGGTCATGTACAGCACGACGCACTCGACCAGCGCCGAGAAGCGGTCGACGGGGTCGTCGCCCGCCTCCGCCAGGGCCGTGCGGCAGCGTCCCAGCACGGAGTCGAGTGAGCCGAACAGCAACTCGACCAGGATCGCCTGCTTGTTGGCGTAGTGGTAGTACAGGGCGGGCACGGTGACGCCGACGCGGCGGGCCAACTCTCGGACGGTGGTGGCGTGATAGCCCCGCTCCACGAAGGAGTCGAGGGCGTGCGCGAGGATCGGCGGCAGCTCCAGCGGGGCGTACGTCCGCCAGTCGGTGTGCGTGTCCGAGCGCAGATCGGCGACGGTGTCCGCCATGTCCCACGCCTCCGCAGATCCGCTCGACTTCGGCACTTCAGCGTACCGGGTGGTCCGATCCGGAGCACTTGCCGAAGTCATAGCCGGGAACCGGACAATCCGGTGGCGAGGGGCCGCCGCAACGGGCCGTGCCGGGCGCCCGACATTGGTGGTGATTTCCGACAGAAAACCCTTCGCAGAAACGGGTCGCGCGTCCTTGGACAGCACTTACCGTGAGTCAGCTCACAAAGAAAATAATCCTCGTGATTTGTTGCCTACTTCGCGTCGTTCCAAAACAAGCGTGCAGCCTGCACCGTAATCAACCGGCAACAGAAAAATGGTTCGTGATTCAGCGACCTCCCGCCATGGTCCGCACATAGCCGAGAAAGCTCGATGGCCGTCTGCCGTCGCCGAGCCCGGAGATACGATCCCCATAACCGCGCATCACCTAAGGGGAATTCCAGCATGGGCGTGATGATCGTTGACAGCCACCCTTCCATGCGTCTGGCACTCAGCACACTGGTCGAATCCCATCTCCGCATGCCCGTCATCTGTTCAGCGGCGACCGCGGAGCAGGCCTACGCCGCGCTGCTGAGTCAGCGTCCCAGCATCGTCGTGACAGAGCTGGAGCTCGGCGCCGCCCACGAGGGTGCCGCGCTGTGCCGGCGCGCGAGGTCACTACCGCTGCGGCCGCGGGTCATGGTCTTCTCCGGCAGCTGCTCTCCCGACCAGGTCGCCGCTGCCCTGACCTCCGGCGCGGACAGCTTCGTCCACAAGAGCGCCTCCGTCACCGAGCTGGTCGACGCGATCCGGCAGACCGCGTGTGGCCGGCGCGTCTGGCTGCTCGGCGACACGGGCCGGCGACAGGAGTCGGACCGCCGCCGCATTTCTCCGCTCACGCCACTGACCGAGCGGGAGGAACAGATTCTCGCACTCCTGCTGCGGCGCTATACGAATGACGAGATCGCGCGCGAGCTGACCCTGGCCGGACAGACCGTCAAAAACCATGTGAGCAATATTCTGCACAAGGTCGGAATCCGCAACCGCAGAGAACTTTTCCTCGACCAGTCGGCGTTGTCCGCGTGAACGCTTGCGGGTGAGCCCCGGAACGTCCTCATTCGAAGGGCGGGACGGGGCTCACGCACGCATCGGTGCCGTCGAACACCTCACGCCATTCCTGTCTGGTCCGCGTGCGAAAGACGCCGGTAAAGAGGCGTCTCAGCTCCGCCCAGACCGAGGGGTCCCGGTGATCGGGCACCATCTCCCAGACGCCCAGCAGCCGGACGAGCTCCCGGTAGCCGTCCGGTTCCAGGGCGCGGACTGCCATCCGGTGACCGTCGGCGGTGCGATAGACGGCGTAGAACGGGCAGCCCACGAGGGTGTCGTCGACGATCCCGCCCTCCCCGGTGCGCGCCGCCCGTGCCAGTGCCGCCAGCACGGCCACCGCCAGGTGCAGCGCGGCTGCCGGATCGTCGGCGGCGCCTGCCATGGTCGTACGTCCGTAGACGAGCCGCGGATTGCGGGCCAGGCACCGTTCGGGGCCGGGCCCCCGGGCGTCGGCCGGTGATTCCACCACGATGTCGGCGCCGGCGGCGAGTTCGAGCAGCGCCTCGGCGTCCGCGAGCCTGTCGTCGAGCACGATCTCGGCGCCGAGGCCGGCAAGCAGCACCCCGCACAGGGATGTGTCGCCCGGTGGTGCCAGATCGACGACCCTCAGTCCTTTGAGTGGAGCCGTCGTGAGAGCCGTCGCGAGATCCGGAAGACGGGCGCCGCCTTGGAGAGCGGACATGTCTCATCCCTCCCGGTCACCGGTCAGCCGGGTGATCGACGCACGGGTGCCGGCCCGGCTGGTCGTGGGACTCACGTGGAGGACCGGGCCCACGCTCACCCGTGGCGGCCGGGTCACCGCCCACAGCACGGTCTCCGCCACGTCCTCGGGGGTGAGCAACTCCTCTGCGCCCACGCCCAGTTCGTCGGGATCGGCCGACAGCTCCGTACGCACCCAGCCGGGGCAGATCGCCACGGCCCGCACGCCGTGGTCCCGGTTCTCCAGCGCCACCAGCTCGCTGAGCACGTTCAGGCCCTGCTTGCTGACGGCGTAGCCCGCGGTGTGGCTGAGCGTCTCGCGGGTGATGGAGGAGCCGATGTGCACGATCGTCCCTCCGCCGTTCTTGCGCATGTACGGCAGTGCCGCGTGGCACAGCAGATACGGCACGGTGAGGTTGAGGCGGATCATCAACTCCCAGTGCCTGGGCGGAAGTTCGTGGACCTGGGCGAGCCGCACCACGCCGGCGCAGTGCACCAGCGACGTGGGGGCACCGAACAGTTCCACGGTCTGCGCGACCGCGCGCTCCGGCTCGCCCTCGGCGGCCAGGTCGGCGGCGAGGACACTCGCCCGGCCGCCGCGGGAGTGCACCTCCTCGGCCACCCGGGACAGCGGCTCGATGCGCCGCGCGACCAGGACGACGTGCGCCCCGGCATCGGCCAGCGCCCGGGCGACGGCCGCTCCGATGCCCGACGAGGCGCCGGTCACCACCGCCACTCCGGAGAACCCAGCGGTGCTCATGCCAGGCCCCCGTTCCCGGCCAGCGGTGGCAGTCCGCCCAGGGCGAGGCCGCCGTCGACATGCAGGACCGCACCCGTCACGTACGCGGACGCGTCCGACGCCAGATAGGCCACGAGCGGCGCCACATCGCCCGGCAGGCCCGCCCTGCCCTGGGGAATCCGGGCGAGCCACGCGTCCTGGAACCCTTCGTGCGCCGACGCGTCGGCCATCGGGGTGGAGATCAGGCCGGGCTGCACACAGTTGGCCCGGATCCGGTGGCGGCCTCCGGAGACGGCGAGGCTCCGGGTGTGCTGGATCAGGGCCGCCTTGCTCGCGGCGTAACTCTCCAGCCCGGGCACGAAGCCCGCCCCGGCGGAGCCGATCGCGACGACAGCGCCGCCGCGCCGGTCACTGGCCCAGCGTCGTACCAGCGCGTCGGTGAGGGTCACGTAACCCCGGTAGTTGACGTCCAACGCCCGCTCTCGCAGGGCGGGTTGGTCCCCCGGGTCCTCCGGTTCGCACAATCCGGTCGCGTACACCAGGGCGTCGATCCGCGCGGCGGACCACAGCCTCTCCACCAGCGGCTCGAGCGCGTCGAGTTGGGACACGTCCTGGCGCACGGCCTCGGCACGACGGCCCAGGGCGCCGATCTCGTCGGCCACGGCGAGGATTTCGCGCTCGCGCCGCGCCACGACCGTGATGTCGGCACCCCGCCGCGCCAGCTCCAGCGCCGCCTCCCGTCCGATGCCGCTGCTCCCGCCGACGACCAGGCAGTGCCGTCCGCGCAGGTCGAACAGCTCGACTCCGCCCCGTGACCGGTCGAAGGGTTCCGTGCTGTCGGTGCGTGCGCGGGACGGGCGCAGGGGCGGGACCATCGTCAGTCCCATGCCGCCGTCGACCGGGATCGTCTCGGCCACCGTGTAGGTGCAGCCCTCCGACGCCAGATGCAGGACGGCGGCGGCCAGGTCCGCGGGCTGGGCGACGCGGCGCAGGGGCAGGTGGCGCAGGACGGCGGCGGTGCGCTGCGGACCGGGCCGGTGCGAGAGGCAGGGAGCGATACCCACGCGGATCTGGTTGGCGAGGACGCCGTGGCGGGACAGACGGGCCGCGAGCTGCCGCCACCAGGCCAGGTCGGCTGCCCGCGCCGCCGTCTCGTCGGCCGGGACGCCGGTGTGCAGTCCTCCTGCCCCGTCCAGGACGAGGATCATCCGGCCCGATCCGCGGTCCGCCATGGCCGCGGCGATCCGTGAGAGCGTCCTGCGCGGCAGGGGCGCGGACGGGGTGGCGCTGTCGAGGACGGCGGTGCCGGTGAGCAGGGCGCAGGAGATGTCGGGGACCGCCACGTCCTGCCCACCGGTGTCGTCGACGAGCTTCACGCCGACGCTTTCGAAGGCCTCGCGGAGGACGTCGTACGCCGTCCCGCGCGGCCCCAGGACGACCGCCGTGGAGCCGTGGATCGGCAGCGGGTCCTTGGTCATCGTTCCTCCAGGTGCTCGATCAGCAGGGACGTGGCGTCTCCCCCGCCGCCCGCCACCATCACGAGGGCGTGCCGCCCGGTCAGCGGGGCGCGGTCGCCGTGGACCGGGGTCGCGTCGAGCCGTGCGTAGGGAGTGCGGCAGCCGGTCACGGGGGCGACCGTGCCGTGGTGGAACATGAGGGCCGAGGCGACGAACTTCATCAGCCCGACGAAGCCGAAGACGTGCCCGAAGGCGGCCTCCTGGTTGGTCAGCAGCAGCGGGCCGTCGTAGTCCATCGCTTTGCGCAGGCCGTCGAGGGCCTCGCAGAAGAGGTTCTCCACGTGGCGTGAGCCGTCGGCGAAGCTGTTGACGAAGGCCAGCCGGTCCATGCCGATGCCGGCGGCGGTGAGCAGGGCGTGTCCGTCCCGGGCGAAGTTGTCGGGTGGTCCGGAGATCATCGGGTTGGTGCCGTTGCTGCGCGAGGAGCGGAACGCGAGGCGCAGCGGGATACCGGCCGTACGACCGGATTCCAGTACGACGGCCAGGGCGCCCTCGCCGGGGGCGTTGCCGTCCTGCTCCTCGTCGTGCGGGCGTACGGAGCGCGGGTCCGGTGACCAGGTGGAGATGCGGAAGCCGCGGCTGCGGCTCTCGTGCGTGGTGCTGGAGACGCAGACCGGGTCGAGGGTGGCGTCCGCGCCGACGACGATCGCCCGGTCCACGCTGCCGTCGCGCAGCAGGGCGGCCACCACCTCCAGGGCGCGCAGGGAGCAGTTGCAGGCGCCGGAGACGGTCAGGGTCTGCGGGCCGATGCCGAGGACCGAGCAGATGCCGCTGGTGACGCTTCCGGGGGTGCCGGTGAGCCAGTACTCCATGCCGAGCGCGTCCGGGCCGCCCCGCTCGTACAGCGTGAAGTAGCGGCGTGCCTCCTGGAAGGCGAACTGCAGGGAGGCGACGACGAGGACGGTACGGCCGTCGTCGATGTCCGGGGCCGTCAGCCCGGCGTCGGCGAGCGCGTTCTTGACGGCGCCGGTGGCGAGTGCGGTGACGCGGGCCATCCGGTCGCCGACCCGCTGGGGCACGCCGAGTGCCGTCACCGGGTCCCAGCCGGTGACCTGCCCCGCGATGCGCAGCGGGAGGTCGTCGAGGGCGAAGGGCGTCAGGCAGGTGGCGCCGGTGCGGATGATGTCCCACAGGGCCGGGACGTCGGTGCAGGGCCGTCCGTCGGGGCCGGGCAGGACGGCACCGATGCCGGTCAGGGTCAGCGGCTCAGTGCTCATCGTCACCCGCCGGGTGTCCGTACTCCGCGCCGCAGGGTTCCGGTGCCGCGAGCAGCAGCGCGCCGGCGGCGCCCATCTGGTAGTTGAAGCTCAGGGCCAGGTCGAAGGAGAGCGGCCGGGCCTCGCCGGTGACGACCGTGCAGGGAGCGTCGGGGACGACCTTCTCGCAGTTCGCGGTGGGGCCGACCTGTCCGTTGCGCATCATCAGCAGGGTGGCGGCGGCGCCGATGACGCCGAGCGGTGCGCCGTTGTGCCCGAAGCACGCCTCGTGGTTGGTCAGCAGCGGCCCGTCGGCCGGGTCCGTGCCGTAGAGGGCGCGCAGGGCGCTGAACTCCATGAGGTGGAAGAGCGGGTCGCCCTCGGCGCCGCCGTTGACGACGGGGACGGTGGCGGGGTCGATCCGCTCGTGGCTGTCCGTGGCGCGCAGGGCGCTGCGCACCGCGCGCACGAGGGCGGCGCCGTCCTCGTCGGGGGTGAGTGCGCTGCCGGTGGCGGCACGCCGGACGGCCTGGCCGAGGATCCGCCCGTAGGGCCGACGGTCGCGGCGTTCGGCGTGCTCGCGGCTCTCGAGGATCAGGGTGGCGGCGCCCTCGCCGAGGTTGAAGCCCTCGGCGCGTTCGTCGTAGGGGCGCATCGGGCGGTCGTAGCGCAGTCGGGTGGTCGGGGCCGCGTAGGAGGAGGTGCGGCCGGTCCGTTCCGAGGCCCGGCCCAGTTCCTCGAAGTGGTCGATGTAGTCGAGGCTGTACGCGTCGACGCCGGTGACCACGGCGAGGTCCACCTCGCCGGAGGCGATCTGCTGGGCGGCGACGCCGAGCAGCGCGTTGGTGGAGGCGCAGCCGCAGGACAGGGAGTAGCTGGGGCCGCCGCTGCGCAGCAGGGCGGCCTGCACCGAGGCCACGTCGGTCGCGGTGACGGACAGCAGGATGCGCATCAGCAGTGACCGGGCCTCGGCGGGTTCGGTCCGTGAGGGCTCGGCGGTCACGCCCGCCATGTATGTCTCCAGGATCGTGTCGAACCCGGCGCGCCCGGTGAGGACCGCGGCCTCGGCGAGGTCGTTGCCGCGCCAGTTCAGCTCGGCGTCCTCACAGGCCTCGACCAGGGCGACGAGGCCGTAGCGGTGGACGTCGTTGTAGTGGGCCCGGAAGCGTTCGTCGAGTTCGGGGACCGCCGCCGCGAACTCCTCCTCGGTCAGGTGGACCCGGCCGTAGAACAGGCCGTCGTTGTCCAGGTGGGACGCCGCGCGGGACACCGTACGCCACAGGTCGCCGCCGGTCCGGCAGACCGTGCGGTGGGGTCCGGGCAGGCAGAACCCCATGCCGGTCACCAGCACGTCGCGCCATCCGGCCGTCACACTCACCACGTCAACTCGCTTCCGTTCAAGGGACATTGATGGCCTGGGCAGTCCGAGCTCACAGCCGGAACAGCAGCCCGCCCTCGTAGAACCCGGAGCCGATCGCCGGGGTGAGGTACAGCTGGCCCGGGCGGGTGCGGCCGCTGTCGATCAGCTCGGACAGGGCGATGGGGATGGAGGCGCTGGAGGTGTTGCCGCGCGTCTCCATCGTGACCACGAAGCGGTCGGGGTCGATGCCGGCCTTCTCCTGGACGGCGGTGTGCAGCGGGTCGGTGCCGGGGTGGATCAGCACCCAGTCGATGTCCTCGATCTCCAGGCCGTTGCGTTCCAGGAGGAGTTCGATGGCCCGCAGATTGCCCTCGATGGCCCGCTCGATGAGGTCGGGGGTGCTGGTGAGCCAGCCGTTGGGACGGCGGGCGTGGATGACGCGCGCGTCCTCGCCGTCACTGAACAGCACGGAGTCGATCAGCCGTGGGGCGGTGGGCGCGAGGCCGTCGGTCCGTTCCAGGACGACGGCTCCCGCCGCGTCGCCCGCGACCAGCTCGCCCTTGCTGCCCGGCCGGGTGCCGCGCGAGAGCTGTTCGGAGCTGACGACGACGGCGGTGCGCCAGGGGCCGGGCGAGGACAGCATCGCGGCGGCGGACTGCACCCCGTGCACGAATCCGGCGCAGGCCCCGCACAGGTCGAAGCCGAGGGCGCAGCGGGCACCGAGCTCGTGCGCCACTGTGGGGCCGTACTCGGGGATGAACTGCCGGTCGGTCCAGTTGGTGACGATGACCAGGTCGACCTCGCGCGCGGTGCGGCCGGCCTCGCGCAGGGCGTGCTCGGCCGCGCGGACGGCCATGTAGTCGATGGTCTCCGCCTCGTCGGCGACGTGCCGCGACTTGACGTTCAGCCGGCCGATCACGGCCTGGTCGATCGCGTTGAACCGCTCCTCGGCGCCGACGGCGTCCGGCGTGTTGTGCACGACGCGTTCGGGGAAGTAGTGCCCGACGCCGGTGATGCGGATTCCGGCCCCCGCCCAGGTTCCTCCGCTGCGGATGGGTCCAACTGCCGTGTCGGTCATGGGTGTTCGGTGTCCTCTCGGTGGATGGTGACCGGGTCGCGGCGGACGGTGTGGCCGGCCGTCTCGCGGTCCCAGGTGTCGGCGGTGACGCCCGCGTCGCGCAGCAGGTCCTTGCGGACCTTGCCGGTGGGTGTGACCGGCAGTTCAGGCTGGGTGCGGATGTAGCGGGGAAGCATGAAGTGGGCCATGCGCGGGCGCAGGAAGCGCAGCAGCGCGGTGGGGTCGACGTGCTCGCCGGGTACGGGGCTGACGACCGCGAGGACTTCCTGTTCGCCGTGCTCGCCGGGAACCCCCACGGCCGCGGCGTCGCGGACGGCCGGGTGGGCGCGCAGTTCCTCCTCGACCTCGAAGGAGGAGATGTTCTCGCCGCGCCTGCGGATGGCGTCCTTGATCCGGTCGACGAAGTACAGCTCGCCGTCGGCCTCCTGACGGAAGGCGTCGCCGGTGTGGAACCAGCCATTGCGCCAGGCGGCCGCCGTCGCCTGCGGCATGCCGTGATAGCCGTGGCTGAACGCCCAGGGCACCTCCGCACGCAGCACCAGTTCGCCGACGCTGCCGCGCGGGACTTCCCGGTCGTACGAGTCGACGACCCGTGCCTCGATGCCGGGGCGCGGCCTGCCGCAGCTGCCGGGCCGGGTCGGCCGGGGGCCCGACATGACCGGACAGGACGTCTCGGTCATGTTGAACAGCGTGCGCACCTCGACGCCGAACCGGGAACCGAAGGCGAGGGCCGTCTCCGTGAAGGGGATGACGTAGGCCGTGCGCAGCGGATGCCGGGTGTCCTCGGGGGTGGGCGGCTGCTCGGTGAGGAAGGCTGCCATGGCGCCGAGGAGGGTGCAGGCGGTCGCGCCGAGGTCGCGGACCTGTTTCCAGAAGGCCTCGGTGCGGAAGTGCGACACGACGGCGACCGATCCACCCAGGCCCAGCATGCCCAGGACGCCGAGCACGCCTCCGGCGTGGAAGAGCGGCAGGGTGACGAGGTAGCGGTCCTCGCCGGTGAGCCACTGCCCGTAGGCGGCCGTGGCACTGGTGTGGAGGTGGGCGTTGCTGCACAGCACGCCCTTGGAGTGACCGCTGGTGCCGGAGGTGTGGATGACGGCTTGGGTGTCCCAGGGCTCCAACGGGGCGTCGAGGGCGGTGAGTTGGTCGGCCTCGGTGGCCAACGGGTCGCCCGTCGGGCCGTCGACGACCAGCACGGTGAGGTCCGGACCGAGGTCGAGGCCGTGCAGGTGCGTCGCGAGGTCCTGACAGGTGATCAGCAGCCGGGCGTCCAGGCCCCGTATGACCCGCTCCAGCATCCGCCATCGGTAGGCCGTGTTGAGCGGAGCCCACACGCCTCCGGCGGCGACGGTGCCGAACCACGTCCGCAGCTGGTCGGGCCCGTTCGGCAGCCAGCTGATCACCACGTCCCCGCGGCCCACGCCCTGCAGTCGGAGCGCCGCGCCCGTCGAGCCGGCCTGCCGCCAGGCGTCGGCGTACGTCCATCGCTCGCCGTGCTCGAACACGGCGAAGAGCCGGTCGGGATGGCGGGCGGCCCGCCGGGCGAGCTGCTCGCTGACGACGCACTCCTCGCGCGCGGGCACGGAGCCGTGCGGGCTCATCCGCCGTCCTCCCCCGGCTGCCTGCGGCCCAGCACGGGCAGTCGTAATAGCGAAGGCCGGGCCGCGTCGTGGAAGACGGACTGGCGGGCCACCACTCCCCCGGTGTCCTGGCCAGGGCGCCGGCCGGTGTTCATGTTCCGGTCCAGATGCGGGAAGTTGCTGCTGGTGACCAGCAGCCGCAACCGGTGTCCGGCCTCGAACCGCCATGCGGTGTGCCCGAGGTCGACGGTGCACCGCTCGGGCACCGACGGGGTGAGGGGCTTCTCACTGTCGAAGCCTTCGCGGTAGCGGGTGCGCAGCGCGCCGTCGCAGACCAGGATCGAACGGCCGTCGGGGAAGACGTCGGTGAGCTTCACGACGATGTCCGTGTCGGGCGCCGTGCTGGCGAAGCAGAGGGAGGCGGTGACGTGCCCGACGGCCTCCATGGCGACGGCGAGTTCGGGTCCGGTGTAGACGACGGTGTCGGCGCGCTCCTCCAGGTGCCGCTGGTTGAGCGGCCCGCCGACGAGTTCCCCGAGGGCCAGGACGCGGCCCCCGTGGGTAGGTGACGGGTCGTCCGGATCGTAGGTGTAGGTGTCGGCGGGCTCGTCGTCCTGCGGCGGATACAGGGCGAGCCGGCCGCCCTCGCGCAGGTACCACAGGCCGGCGGCCGACTCCTCGGGCGGCCAAGTCCGGGCCGTGCGCCATTCGTTGGCGCCCATCATGAAGTAGCTCACGGGATCGGCCGCGCGCTCGACGCCCTTGAGGTGGGTGTCGAAGAAGTCCAGGACCCGTTCGGCCACCGGGCCGTACTCCCCCGCCGCGGTGAGCCCGAAGTTCAGCTCGCCCTGGTACTGCGGCAGGGTTCCGGAGTGGCTCCAGGGCCCGATGAGGAGCCGGTGGCCGCCCGGATCGCGGCGGGCCAGCTCGCCGTGGAGGGCGATGCTCGGCCCGTTGTAGATGTCGAACCAGCCGGTGAGCGACAGGGTGGGGACGGTGACGTCCGTGGTGCGGATGTCGGGCCCGTGCGCGTGGCCCCGCTCCACCATCGCCCCCAGGGACAGCGGGCTGTCCGGCACGTCCAGGATGCGGCCGAGGGGAAGCCGACGCAGTTGCTCCTGCGGGGAGTTGAGATAACGGAGCACGGACGAGAAGCCGTGCCCGCGCTCCTTGGCCGTCTGCCGGCGCATCCAGTCGACGGCCATGAAGCCGAGCCATCCGGCGAGGTGGGACAGGCGCACCGCACCGCCGGTGGCCTGCGGGTCGTGCGCGGCCGAGGTGGTCATCGCCGGGGCGATCGCCCGCAGGTGCGGGGGCTTCAGCATCGCCCCGAGCCACTGCACGATGCCGAGGTACGACATCCCGCTCATCCCTACGGCGCCGTCGCACCAGTCCTGGACCGCGACCCACTCGACGGTGTCGTGGGTGTCGCGGGCCTCGGTGGCCCACATCCCGGTGTCCCACTCGCCGTCGGAGGCGAAGCGTCCCCGGGTGTCCTGCACGACGGCCGCGTAACCGGCCCGGACGCAGCGGTCCGGGGGCAGCGGGTCCATCCTGGTCGCCGTCTTGTCGTACGGCGTCCGGTAGACGATCGCGGGGCGGGCCTCGCCCGGCACCCGCCAGACGTCGGCGCGCAGCACCGTGCCGTCGCGCATGGGGATCTCGACATCCTGGTCGACGACAATTCCGCTCGCCAAGGGACACCTCCGTCAAGGGAGTTCGGGCGTACGAGGGGAAGTTCGGTCGTACGAGGTGAGGGCGCCGACCACGCTAGGCAGCGCGGACGGCGATCACATCGGCCGCCGAGTACCTGCTCGGCGGGCCGGCCGGGACTTGCGGTACCGGTCACCGGCTCAAGGGAGTTGAAGTGGAGCCCACCAGTGGAGCCCGCCGGTTCAGGGAATGCGGGCCGGGAACCCCCCACCGGCGACCTCGATCACGGTGCCGGTCAGGTACTGGTTGGTCACGGCGTGCAGCACCGTCTCCGCGACCTCGTGCTCGGCGGCGAACCGGCGCAGCGGCACCTGTTCGCGCAGCCGCTCCATGTAGCGGGCGTGGGCGGGGTGCCGTGCGCCCTTCTCGCGCAGTGCGGCGCCGTCCACCACACCGGGCGCGACGGCGACGACCCGGATGCCGAACTCGCCCAGTTCGAGCGCCCAGCTGCGGGTCAGCGACACCACGCCGGCCTTGGCGGCCGCGTACGCCGACTGGCCCCAGGAGCCCTGCCAGGTGCAGCTGACGACGGGGACGAGCACGCCGCCGGTACCCGCTTGCGCCATGGTGAGCGCTGCCTCGCGGCCGGCGAGGAACGTGCCGGTGAGGTTGAGGTCGACGGTGGCGTGCCACTCCTCGATGCCGTGCGCGCTCCAGGCGCCGCCCGCCTGACGGGGCGGGCGCAGCAGCCGCTGGGAGAGGTTGCGGCCCGCGGCCATGACGCACACGTCGAGCTGACCCCGTTGTGCCAGGTCGGTGAAGAGGCGCCGCACGTCGGCGGGCCCGAGCGTGTCGACCTGTGCCGTCGCCAACTCCACGCCCCGCTCGGCGGCTTCCTTGCGGCAGCGCTCCAACTGCTCGGTGTCCCGGGCCGCGACGGTCGTCGCCCATCCCGCGGCGCCGAGCGCGTACGCGATCGCGGCACCGAGGCCCCGGCTGCCGCCGATGACGACGGCCTGTCCCCGCCTCGGCATCACTGCTCCCACGGGCGGGGGCGGCCGTAGCTGAAGAGCATCGCGCCCCAGCTGAAACCGCGGCCGATGGCCATGCTCAGGATGCGGTCGCCGCGCGCGATCGTGCCGTCGTGGACGTACTCCGACAGACAGCTGGGCACGCTGACGCTGGAGGTGTTGCCGCGCCGCTCGATGTTGAGCAGCACGCGTTTGTCGTCGCGGATGCCGAGGGCGTCCTGCACGTCGTGGATCAGGTTGATGTTGCCCTGGTGCGGGATGATCCAGTCGACGTCGTCGAGGTCGGCGTCCGCCTGCCGCAGAACCCGCCGGGTCGCGTCCGCCAGCACGCCGGGCGCGAACTCGCCGACGACCTTCCCCTTCATCACCATCGTGTCGTGCTCGTCGATGTCGAAGGCGTCGTAGTGGGTGGCGTCGGAGTGCAGTGTCACGGCGTGCAGACCGTCGTCCGACCCGGGGTTCGCCCGCCACACGCCCGCGGCGGCGCCGCCGCCGAACAGGACGGAGTTGCGGTAGGAGAAGTTGAGGATCGGCCGGGGGTTCTCGGCGCAGACGATCAGGACGGTGCGGTGGCCGGTGGCGATGAGGCCGCGGGCGACGGCGGAGGCGTGCAGGAAGCCGGAGCAGGCGACGCCGGTCACGTCCAGGCACATCGCCTTCGGGGCGCCGAGGCGGCGCTGCACCGGCAGGGCGACGTCCATGTAGTTGTTGCCGGGGCTCGTGGGATTGACGCGGGGGCGCGCGGTGGCGCTCGTGCCGAGGATGACGTCGATGTCGCCGGGGTCCAGCTCGGCCTCGGCGAGCGCCCGGCGGGCGGCGCGCTCGGCCATGTCCACGTGCCGTTCGCCCTCCGGCGGCCAGTGCCGGGCGGCGACGCCGGTGTGGCGCAGGATCCACTCCTCGTCCACGCCCAGTTCGGGCCTGCTGGTGAAGTGGTCGTTGCGGACCGGCTCTCCGGGGAAGTCGTGGCCGATCCCGGCGAGCTGGACGGGCGGGCAGAAGACGGTCATCGGTAGATCCCTTCGGGGTCGATCGAGCGCAGGAGGGCCAGTTCGCCGGCGGTCGGGGGCGGTTCGTGCCGCAGCGGGTCGGCGATCCTGACCTGCCATCCGGTGCGGTCCCGCACGGTCTCGGCGGGGCCCGCGGCGTCGGCGCTGACGAGGCCGGGCGGAGGTGCCCAGGTCGCGAGGCGAAAGGGCTCGCCCGTCTTGTCCCGTTCGAAGCAGCCGAACTCGGTCACCACTTGGCTGACGTTGCGGCCGGGGCTGGTGACGAAGCCGACCGTCTCGGGGCAGCGGCGCGGTGATGCGGCCGTCACCACGATCGTCTCCACATGGCTGGCCACGTCGTTGGCGCCGCCGGAGCCGACCAGGAAGCCGCCGCCGGGCGTACGGCTGGTGTTGATCCGGCCCTGCTGATCGATCTGCGCTGCGGACAGGACGCCCAGGGTGCGGTCGGCTCCGCCCGCGACGAGGCCGCCGAGCACTTCCCACGTCCCGGCGTGCTGACGGCACGCCTGCACATGCCGTTGGGAGAACAGGAAGGTGTCCCCGGCCCGCGGCAGGAAGTCGATCATGCCGAGTTCGTTGACGACCTGGACGTGGACGCCCTCCTCGTGCAGCAGGCGTGCGGCCAGCCAACTGGCCACGTGGGCCGTGCCGATGCCGGCGAGGACGGTGCCGTAGCCCCGTGTCCGTAGGGTGCGGGCGATGGTGCGGGCCGCCAGCACCAGGTGGTGTTCGCGGTCGGTCGGTGGCGCGGAGCGGGCGATGACGTCGGGCACGGCCGCGGTGACCGGCGCGGCCGGGTGGAGGCCGGCCAGCCGTGTCTCCCCCAGCCTGGCCAGGTATCCCTGGTGTCCGCCTGTTCCCGTGACCCACCGTTCGAACCACTCCTCGGTGAGGGCGGGATCGGCACACGCCTGGGCCAGGTCCTCCAGGAACAGGTAGTCGTCGAGGTAGCCCTCCACTCCGGCGTCGGGCAGCGGTGTGAGGCCCTGCGGGTGGGCGCCGTACGGGCAGGGGGCGAGGCCCAGCACCCGCTCGGCCGGGATCTGGCAGGCCGCGCCCGCGGGTGGGTCCGCGCGCACCGTCTCCACCGTGGCGAGGACGCCCCGCTCGGCCGCCAGCGCGCCCCACCAGCCCTCCGCGACGGGACCGGAGAGAGACAGGTTGCCCCGCTCGTCCGCGCACTGCGCGTGCAGCAGCGTCACGTCGGGGCGGAGCGCGGGCACCAGCACGGCCTCTCCCGTCTCGTGCCGCAGCGCGTCCAACTGCCGGTGCCCCTGCGGCAGATCGGAGCCGGACAGCGAGGTGCTGACCGCGAACGGGGCGCCCGTGGCTCCCGCCATCAGCCGTTGCAGCAGGGAGAGCAGGCTCCACTCCTCGACCGGGAACGGGTCGCCCTCGGGCAGCCTCGCGTAGAGCCGGTTGGGGCGGGACGTCGGGAAGGTGTCGCCCGCGAAGCCGATGACGGCGTGCTCGACCACTCCCGCCATGGTCAGCGCGTGCACGCCGGCGTGCAGGGCGTTGACGCTGATCCGGAACTGGCCCGTGCCCCGGAAGACCCGGGCGAGCGCCAGCACCAGGGCGTTGGGGCGGGACATGGTCGAGGCGATGTGCACCTGCATGCCCGGCCTCAGGAACCGCCCGCACAGCTCGTCGGGGTCGGCGGCCATCACCGGGGTCATCCGGCGGCCTCCATGATCAGCGCGGAACTCTGGCTGCCGATGGCGAAGGCCAGGGACATCGCCAGGCGTACCTCGCCGGGGCGGGCGCCTTCGGTGACGTGGTCGTGGTCGCACTCGGGCTCCACGGTCTCGCAGTTGATCGTCGGCGCCAGGCACTGGTGTTTGAGCATCAGGGCGAGCGCGGCGCAGTTCACCAGGCCCGCGGCGCCCAGCAGATGGCCGTAGACCGGTTTGACGGAGCCCAGCGGCGTCCAGTCGCCGCGCCGGGGTCCGAAGAGGTGGCCGAGCGCGCGGCTCTCGGCCAGGTCGTTGTAGCGGGTGGCGGTTCCGTGACCGCAGATGTAGTCCAGTTCCCCCGGCGAGGCGCCCGCCGTGTCGAGGGTGTCGGCCATCAGCCGCGCCGTGCTCTGCCCGCTCAGGTCCATCCGGGTCGCGTGGGCGGCCTCGCTGATGCTGTGGCAGGCCCGCAGCGCGGCGTAGACGGGTGCCTGCCGGGCCTCGGCGTGCTGTCTGCGTTCCAGTACGGCGACCACGGCGCCCTCGCCGAGCGCGAAGCCGTCCCTGCGCAGGTCGTACGGCTTGATCGCGCGCCGGGGTTCGGTGTCCCGGGACAGCACGCTGGTGCCGGACGCCGAGTAGACCTGCAACACCTCGGGGGTGAGCGGGAGTTCGTGGCCGACGACGAACATCACGTCGGCGGCGCCGCGCTGGATCTCGTGGGCTGCCAGGGCCAGCGCCTGATGGCCGCCCACGCAGGCGTTGCTGACGGTGGAGACCAGTGCCTGCGCGCCCAGCCGGACGGCGCTGAGCGACGCGGGTGTCCCGGCCAGTGAGGCGAAGACCGCCTGGGCCGGGGAGACCGGGGGGCGGGCGGGGTCCCAGGCCGTGCCCGAGGCGGTCTGGGACCACCACTCGGCCGGTCCGCGGGAGCAGGAGGCGACGACCCCGGTGCGTGGCGGGTCGATCGCTCCGTCGTCCGCCAGTCCGGCGTCCCGCGCGGCGTTCTGCACGGCCGAGAGGACGACGAGGATCTCCCGGCTGTACCGCTTGGCGAAGTTGTCGGGCAGGTCCGGCAGGTAGGGCGTGTGCTCGAAGTCCCCCAGCCGGCCGGCGCTGTGAATGCCGGTGCCGGAGGAGAGGACCGGCGGCAGCGCGCTGAGCTGGGAGTCTCCTTCCCGTAACTGTCGCCAGGCCACCTCTGGGCTGTCGGCGCCCGGCAGTACGAAGCCGAGACCGGTGATGAGCACGTCCTCGAACGCCGTACCGGTTACGCGGGCCGAATGCGGCATGGGGGCCTCCCTGTCGACAGCGGTTGGTCGCCGGAGCGTGGTGAGTGAGCCGGGAAACGCGCTCCCCATCAGCACATCCCGGCACGGCCCGGGCGGCCAGGCACGACAGGTACCGCCCGGAGGGCCGCGCCGGGACTCGCGGTACCGGCCGGTCGGCCTCCGCGCGCCCGCCCCGGTGCTCCGGCGCCGCCCGCCGGAGAAACCTCGTGCGCACCGCCTTGACAGTCCGTACATCCTCCCGGACATTAATGAACATTCATTAACCCTCGTGAAGCGGGGTCTTCCCATGGATGGAACGGGAGTTGTCATCGCCGGCGCCGCGATCACGCGGCACGGCTTCTTCCCGGCGCGGGACTGGAAGGACCTCGTCGTCGAGTCCGCGTTCTCGGCCCTTGAGGACGCGCGCCTCGACGCCGGGGACATCACCGACGGCTTTGTGTCGGTATCGCTGCCGGAGACGTTCGAGCAGCAGAACCTCGGTGCCGTAGCCGCCGACGAACTCGGCCTCGCCCCGAGGGCTTTCAGCCAGGTCAACGCCGCCTGCGCCGGAGGCACGGTGGCCCTGCGCGGCGCCGTGGCCGCCCTCGCCGCCGGCATGGCGCGGGCCGTGCTGGTCATCGGCGTGGAGAAGGTGTCGGACACGGCGTCGACCGCCGACTCGATGCTGCACTTCCCCGACGCCGAGTTCGAGGCGCCGGCGGGCTTCGACTACGTCGACCTCATGGCGCTGATGCAGGACCAGTACATGCGCAAGTACGGCGCCACGCACGAGGCGATCGCCCAGTGGGTCGTACAGGACCGCTGGTACGCCACACGCAACCCGAACGCCGTCGATCACGGGCGGCCCGAACTCACCGTGCCGCAGGTCCTCGACAGTCCCATGGTGTCGCGGCCCATCACGCGGGCGGCCTGCGGACGGGCCTGTGACGGTTCCTCGGCGGTCGTGCTGATGCGCCGCGACGACACTCCGGGAGCGTGCGAGCCGGTGGAGATCGCGGGCATCGCGCAGGCCACCGGGCCCAACGTCCTGGCCGCGAAGTTCGGCCATCCGGCCTCTGCGGGCGCCGACATCGCCGAGGCGGTGCCGACGGCGGTGGCCGCCAAGGCCGCCTATGCGCAGGCCGGCATCGAGCCGCAGCACATCGATCTGGCCCAGGTGCACGACTGCTTCAGCGTGATGGGCGCGCTGCACCTGGAGGGGCTGGGGATCTTCCCCACGGGCAAGGCCGCGGCGGCGGTGGCCGACGGGGAGACGGCGCTGGAGGGCCGCTGCCCCGCCAACACCGACGGCGGCCGGATCGGCCTCGGTCATCCCACCGGTGCCACCGGGATCAGCGTCGCCGTGGAGTCGGCACTCCAACTGCGGGGCCGGTGCGGGGAACGCCAGGTGCCGGACGCGGAGATCGCGGTCTGCCAGTCCATGGGCGGCTCCAACGCCACCAGCGCCGTCGCCGTGCTGCGGCGCCCACGCTGAACGACCCACGCAGGAAAGGAGGGACAGCGCTCCATGTGGTCCCCCACGGAACCGATTTACCGCATCGCCACCCCGACCCCCGCCAAGGCCTGGCGCTCGCGTGCCGGTCGCTACCGCCTCGTCGGCAACCACTGCACGAGCTGCGGGCTGACGTTCTTCCCCGCACGCCGTGTCTGCCCCGACTGCCGCTCGCGCGACCTGCGCGAGAGCGAACTGGCGCCCTTCGGCCGGGTGGTGGGCACGGCGGAGGACCACACCCCGCTGATCGGCCACGCCGGCCGCGCCGCCCGCCCCTTCGCCATCGTCGAGCTGGAGGACGGACCCCACGTGCTCACCGAACTCGTCGACGTCGACGCCGGTCACGACGGCGATCCCCCGGCCGTGGCCGAAGGGACCGAGGTCGAGCTGGTCGTCCGCAAGTGGCGGCGCGAGGCCTCGGGGCCCTACCAGTACGGCTACAAGTTCCGGCCGCGGAGGGCGCGATGAGCGGCGACTGGCCCCGGCTCACCGGCATCCCCGTGGACGTCACCGACGCCGCCGGGAACACGCCCGGTCCCGCCCCGCACGACGTGGGGATCTCCGCGATCGGCACGGCGCTCCCCGCCGGCCGGCTCGCCGTGGAGGAGATCCACGAGGTGTGGCGGAATGTGCCGCTGGACGTGGTGCGGCGCAAGGGCGTCACCCACCGCGCCGTGTGCGACCCCGACGCGGACGCGGTGACGCTGGCGGCCGAGGCCACGGCCGTCGCCCTGCGCGAGGCGTCCGCGACACCGCAGGCGGTCTTCTTCGGCTCGCAGACCGGCCCGTACCTCACCAAGGCCAGTGCGGCGCTGCTGGCCGACATGGCCGGCCTGCCGCCCGCGTCCTTCGCCGCCGACGTGCAGTTCTCCGGCAAGTCCGGGACGGCCGCCCTGCTGTGCGCGCTGGCCTGGGTGCGGGCCGGCTTCGCCGAGGCGGCGCTGGCGGTGGGGACGGACACGCTGGGACCGCATATCGCGCCGGGCGATCCGCAGGAGTACACCGCGGGCTCCGGAGCGGCGGCACTCCTGGTCACCCGCGACGCCACGCTGGCCACCGTGGACGCCGTCGGCTCGGCGGTCTCCGACACCAACGACGGCTTCCGCGCCGACGGCGAGCGGCACATCCGCACCGGCGGGGCGGTGATGACGGCCACCGACATCGGGCTGTACGACCACTGCGTCACCGCCTGGGAACAACTCGGCCCGCCCAGCAAGCCGTTGCGTTTCCTGGCCGGCCCGCAGCCGGACGCCATCACCCCGATCCGGCTGGCCCGGCGTCTCGGCCAGCCCGACCGCTCCGCCCTGCCCTGCGTCGTCGCGCACGGCATAGGCGACACGGGCGCGGCGGCACCTCTGCTGGGACTTGCCCGGGCACTGGAGCTGGCCCTCCCCGGCGACCGGATCGCGGTCCTCGGCTACGGCTGCGGCGCGGGCAGCGACGCCCTGCTGCTGACCGTACGCAACCCGGCCACGCACACCGGACTCGAAGCGGCGCTCACGCGGCGGCGCCCGGTGGACTACGCGACGGCCAGCAGGCACGAGAGGCACTTCCAAGCACTGGAGCGACTCGTGGGGAGCTACGAATGAACGAACTGTTCAAGGGACGCACCGCGCTGGTCACCGGCGGTGGCAGGGGCATCGGCGCGGCGATCGTCACCCGGCTCGCCGAGGAGGGCGCGACGGTCGCGGTCAACGACATCGACGAGGAGGCCGCCGAGCGCATGGCCGCGCAGGTGGGCGGACTCGCCGTACCGGCGAACATCGCCCACGAGGAGCAGGCCCAGGACGTGGTGGACCGCGTCGAGCGGGCCTGGGGCGGACTCGATGTGCTGGTGAACAACGCGGGCATCGGGTTCCGCGGAACGCTCGCGGACCACACGCCGAAGATCTGGCACAAGGTGCTGTCCGTCAACCTGCACGCGCCCTTCTTCCTGTCGCGCCGCGCCGCGGCCCTGCTCGCCCGGGCCGACGGCGGCGCGGTGGTCAACCTCTCCTCCGTGGCGATGATCGGCAACGTCGGACAGGTGGCGTACGACGTGTCCAAGGGCGGTCTCGCCACCCTCACGCGGTCCCTCGCGGCCGAGCTGGGCCCGGCCGGCGTGCGCGCCAACGCCGTCTGCCCGGGCTTCGTCGACACGCCCATGCTCGCCATGGCCGAGGACCTCGTCCGGATCGGCGAGAAGCACGTACGCACCCAGCCGATCAGCCGTTTCGGCACTCCGCAGGAGGTGGCGGCGGCCGTGGCATGGCTGGCCTCCGCCGAGGCGAGCTATGTGACGGGTCAGTGCCTGTTCGTCGACGGCGGATGGATACGGTCATGACACCGCCGATGGATACGGTCATGACTCCGCCGGTCCGGATCCTGGCCATGGACGATCCACGGGTGCCGGACGCCGCGTCCTGCACGGTCGCCGGACTGCTCACCGCCCGTGCCCGCGCGCACCCCGACCGGGTCTTCGCCGTCTTCGCCGACGGGGAGAGCTGGACGTACGGCGAAACCCTGCGGCGCTCGCTCGGCGCCGCGGCGGCCCTCGCGGCACACGGGGTGCGACCGGGCGACCGCGTGCTCTCGTGGCTGCCCAACGGGCCGGACGCGCTGCTGGCCTGGTTCGGCACCAACCTCGCGGGCGCGACCTGCGTACCCGTCAACACCGCCTACCGGGGCCGGATGCTGGAGCACGTACTGGCCAATTCCGGGGCGGCGCTGGTCGTCGCGCATCGCGAACTCGCCCCGCGACTGGCGGAGATCGAGCCCGGGGACCGGCGTCCCACGGTCGTCGGCCCGCAGGAACTCCACGCCGATCCGGGCGGCTTCGAGCCGTATCCAGCGGAGCCTTGGGACACGTTCGGGATCATCTACACGTCGGGCACGACCGGCCCCTCGAAGGGCGTGCTGTGCTCCTACGTCCACCACTACTCAGCGGCCGTCGCCGCCTTCGCCGGGCGGGCCGGGGAGGGGGACCGCTACCTCGTCCAACTGCCGCTGTTCCATGCGGGCGGGACGATCGGGGTGTACGCGATGCTGCTGCTCGGCGGGTCCGTTCTCGTGGTCGACTCCTTCGCCACCGACGCGTTCTGGGACGTCGTACGGGCCCACCGCGTCACCTGCTGCACCCTGCTCGGCGTCATGGCGTCCTTCCTGCTCACGCGCGACCCGGCGGAAAGCGACGTCCGACACCCGCTGAAATGGGTGTGGTTGCTTCCGCTCGGCGACAACAGCGCTGAGCTGTCGCAGCGCTTCGGCATCGAGGTCCACACCCTGTTCAACATGACCGAGACATCGGTCCCGCTGATCTCCGAGCCGGATCCGAAGGAGAGCGGACTGTGCGGAACGCCGCGCCCCGGCATCGAGATCCGCGTGGTCGACGCGTACGACCGGCAGGTGCCCCCGGGCCACAGCGGTGAGCTCGTGCTGCGCGCCGACCGGCCGTGGTCGCTGTCTCACGGCTACCCCGGGATGCCGGAGGCGACGGCCGCGGCCTGGCGCAACGGCTGGTTCCACACCGGGGACGCGGTGCGCCGGGACGGTGCGGGCCGGGTCTTCTTCGTCGACCGCCTCAAGGACGCGATCCGCCGCAGGGGGGAGAACATCTCCTCCTTCGAAGTGGAGTCCGAGGCGATGACCCATCCGGCGGTGCGCGAGTCGGCCGCGGTGGCCGTGCCGAGCGAACACGGCGAGGACGAGGTCCTCCTCGCGGTCGCCCCCGCACCGGGCCGGGCCGTCGACCCGGCCGAGTTGATCGAGTACCTCGTCCCGCGCATGCCCCACTTCATGGTGCCGCGCTATGTCCGCGTCCTGGACGAACTGCCCAAGACACCCACCGCGAAGGTGCTCAAGCACGCGCTGCGCGCGGAGGGCCTGACGGACGACACCTGGGACCGGCGGCAGGCCGGGATCACGGTCAAACGTGAGTCCCTCGGGAGGAGCCGACAGCCATGACCGCACCCCAGGCGGAGACGATCGAGCGCGACGTGCCCGCCCCCATGCGGGACGGAGTGGTCCTGCGCGCCGACGTGTGGCACCCGCCCGCCGACGGCCTCACGCCCGCACTGCTCTACCGCGGCCCCTACGACAAACGCCGGATGCCCCTGCTGGACGTCCTGCCCGCCGCCCTGGCCGTGGAGGCCGGCTACACCGTCGTCCTCCAGGACAGCCGGGGCCGGTTCGCCTCCGACGGCGACTGGCAGCCGGTCATGTGGCGGCAGGAGGCGCTGGACACCCACGACACCGTCGAGTGGATCGCCACCCGCCCGTGGTGCGACGGCAACGTCGGCATGGTGGGTCCCTCCTACCTCGGCATCGTGCAGTGGGTCGGCGCCGCGCTGCGCCCGCCGCACCTGCGTGCCATCGCCCCGGCCATGTGCGCGGTCGGCGACTACGACGCCCGCGCCACCGGCGGGGCACTGCGCCTGGACCAACTGGTCAGCTGGGCCGCGGTGTTGATGGCCCCGGAGTGGCTGCGCCGCCGGCTGGCCGGCGGCGATCCGCCACCGCGCAAGACGATCGAGGCGATCGCGGACTGCGCCAGGAATCCACGGCGCGCGATGGAACAGCTCCCCCTCACCGACATCCTCGACCTGGAGGACTTCCCCCCACTGCTCAGGGACGTCCTCGCGGGCCAGACCGAGATCCCGGACGTCCACGCCGAGGACATCGACATCCCCACGCTCTCCCTCAGCGGCTGGTACGACATCTACGCCACCGCCACCCTCGCCCTGCACCAGGACCTGACATCCCGCGCGGGCCACCACCACCTGATCATGGGCAGCTGGGCCCACCTGAGCTCACTGCTGCCGATCCAGGGCGAGATGAACTTCGGCCTGGCCTCCTCCGCGCGCTTCGGCGGGCTCGCCGAACAGCACCTGGCGTTCTTCGACCGCTATCTGCGCGGCGCACAGCGGGAGTTGCCAAGGGTGCGGTACTTCCTCATGGGCGCGGGACAGTGGCGTACGAGCGCCCGGTGGCCGCCGCCGCGCGCGGTGACCCGGCGGTGGTACCTGCGGCAGGGCGGCATCCTGGGCAACGCACCCGAGCGGCACGAGCCGCCCGCCCACTACCGCTACGATCCGGCCGACCCGGTGCCCAGCCACGGCGGACGAGTGCTCAACCTGGGCGACCTGGTACCCGGGCCGCTCGCCCAGAACCATCTCGAACACCGCCTGGACGTGCTCAGTTACACCTCCGAGCCGCTCACAGAGACCCTCGATCTGGCGGGCCCCGTCCGGCTGGCGCTGTCGGTCGAAAGCAGCGCACCCGACACCGACTTCACCGGCAAACTCCTCGACGTCCTCCCCGACGGCCGCGCCCTGCTCGTCGCCGACGGCATCACCCGGGCCCGCCACCGCCACGGACCGGACACGGAACGGCCCCTCACGCCCGGGACGGTCAGCACGCTCCGCCTCGACCTGGGGCACACGGCCTGGCGCCTCCCTGCCGGGCACCGCCTGCGGATCCATGTCTCCAGCAGCAACTTCCCCCAGTACGACCGCAACCTCAACACCGGCGGCCCGATCGGCCAGGAAAGCGTCCCGATCGTGGCCGAACAGACGGTCCACCACGACCCCGAGAACCTCTCCTGGCTCGAACTCACCATGCTCCACGGCACCGACACGACGGCCGAAGGCGAGCAATCCGCATGACCGGCGCACGCCCTGCCACCTCAGCGCCCCTCCCCGCGGCCGACGGGCCCACCCCGTCCGTCCGCCGCCCCCGCACGCTGCACTCGGCTCCCCGGAGGCGACCGGTGTTCCGCATCGGGCGCCGGGCCGGGCGGCCGGTGTACGCGACACCGCACACCGCGGTCCGGCCCGTACCGGAGGACCCACCGGTCCCCCACCACGGACGAAGACCGCTCCGACGGCCGGGCAGGGTCGGGACCCCGCCCGGCCTCACCGAAGGAGCCGCACTTGCCCAACCAAAGCCCCTCTCGCACCCGCCGGATCCACACCCTCCTCCGGCTGGCGTGCGTGACCGCACTCGCCGCAGTGGCACTGGGACTGCCGTCCGCGTCGTCCTCGGCCCAACCCGAGCCGCACCACCGATCCGCGGCCGTCGACGACCCACCGTCCGCCCCACCACTGCCCGGAGCCAACGACTGGCGGTGCCGGCCCACCCGGCAGCACCCCGAACCGGTCGTCCTGGTGCACGGCCTGTACGCCACACCGGACGTCAACTGGCCGTTCGTATCGGAAAACCTTCATAAGGCCGGGTTCTGCGTCTACGCGCTGACCTGGGGCACCGGGCAGGGGAAATACCCGCTGCCGGGCGTCGCGCCACTGGAGGAATCCGCCAAGGATCTCAAGGCGTTCGTCGACCGCGTCCGGATCACGACGGGCTCTCTGAAGGTCGACCTGGTCGGGCACAGCGCCGGTGGCCTGATGCCCCGTCAGTACCTGCGCTTCGAAGGCGGAGCCAGGTGGGTGGACGACTTCGTGGCGCTCGGACCACCCAATCACGGCACGACGTTCCACTCGCCCTGGCACGACATGCCCGAGTGGGTCGCCACCGCGTTCTGCCCGTCCTGCCTGCAGTTCGACGTCGGCTCGGCGTTCCTCACCCACCTCAACGAGAGCCGTGAGGTGGAGCCGGGCGTCAGCTACACGACGATCAGCACCGAGTTCGACGAGTACATCCTGCCGTACGCCAGCGCCCATCTGAAGGGAGCTTCCAGCCAGGTCACCAACGTCACCGTCCAGGACAGGTGCCCGGACAGCACGATCAACCATCTCAACCTCGCCTTCGACCAGGTCCCGCTGCAGTGGATCACCAACGCCCTGCAGCGCCCCGGTCCCGCGGACCCGGAGCTCAGGCCCACGTGCTGAGCCGGAGCCGGCGAGCCACTGCTCGCCCCCGCCCGCCCCTTCCCGCCGACGAAGGGGCGGGCCCGGGCAGCGCCACCACGAATCGACTCCACCTACACACAGGTCCACATACGCACCAGGGAGAGGGAGCGCCATGCAACTGTCACGTCGCGATCTGCTGCGCAGCAGCGGGCGGTTCGGCCTCGCCGCCGCGATGGGGCTGGGGGCGGCCCCCGCCCTGGCCGCCTGCGGCGGCTCGGACGACGCCGGCGACGCGGACGGAAAGGCCCGGCTCGGCTGGATCCAGCCGGCCTCCGGCGCCTTGGCGTCCGCGTACAAGCCGGCCTACGCTGCGGCCCGGCTCGCCGTGCGGGAGATCAACGAGGCGGGCGGGCTGCTGGGCAGGCCGCTGAAACTCCTCGAGGAGGACGACGAGGGCAAGCCCGGGACGCAGCCGATGGTGGCCCGACGGCTGCTGCGTGACAGGCCGCAGTTCGCGCTGGGGCCGACGGGCAGCTCCCAGGCGGTGGCGTCGGCGAGTGTGCTGGGCCGCGCGGAGGTACTCCAGTCCGCCTGGGGCGTGGCCGAACGGCTCGGCGACGGAGGGCAGTTCCCCTACCACTACCAACTGGTCTTCAACACCCGGCAGCAGACGGCCGCCGTGGCCCGCTACCTGTGCGAGGTACGTGGTCTCAGAAAGGTCGGGCTGCTGGTGGAGAACTCCGAGTACGGGGAAGCGATTCGGGACGCCTTCACCGCCGTACTCGACGACCGCTACGGCACGCGCCCCGTCTCCGTCCAGGTCTTCAACCAGGCCGCCCCCGACATGACCCCGTTCGTCAAACAGCTCGACCGCGACGGCGCCGCCGCCGTCGGCCTGTTCAGCGGCCAACCGCAGACCTCCGTGCTGACCCTGCGGGCCATGGCGGCCACCGGCTTCGCGCCGCCGGTCGTCTCCCATGAACTCAGCTACATCAAGGCCTACGACGCCTTCCCCGAGGAGCTGATGGAACGGCTGTACACCACCACCTACGCCGCCTTCAGCTACCGGCCGGACGAGACGCCGGCCCAGGGCCCGGCGATGGAGTACGCCCGGCGGATCGCGGCGGAACCCACCGCCGCCGGGCTGGAGTTCACCGCCGCCACCTCCCCCTACTACGACTTCCTCAAGCTGCTGGCCGACCTCGTCGAGCGGGAGAAGACCCTGGCCCCGGACAGGCTCAAGGCCGCCTTCGACAAGGTGACCGACCACCAAGGTCCCCGGGGACGGATCTCGTTCACCTCCGCGCGGCACACCGGCATCGACGACGGCGCCCTCGTCGTCGCCTCGCTGCTGTCCGCCAAGAGGAAGCAGTCGGTGCACGGCATCTTCCGCGAGCTGGCCCCGGGCGGCCAGACATGATCAACGACGTGCTGGTGCCCGGCCTGGTGTACGGCAGCCTGTACGGGCTGGTGGCCGTGAGCCTCACGGTGCTGCACCGGCCGACCCGGGTGCTCAACTTCGCCCAGGGCGACCTGGTGATGATGGGCGCGATGACCATGGCGGTGCTGGCGCTGCCCTGGCCGCTCGCGGCGGCGATCGCTGCCGCCGGGGTCGCCGCCGTCGCGCTGGTCGAGGAGCGGGTGGCCGTGGCGCCCGTGCTGCGGCGCTCGCCGTACGGCAGTGCCTGGGTGATCACGACGCTGGCGTTCTCGCTGGCGCTCAACCAGCTGGCGGGCCGGCTGTGGACCGACGAACCGCGCACCGTGGAGCCCCCCGCGCCGCTTTCCCTGGACCCCCTCACGTTCCTCGGTGTCCGCTTCAACAGCTACCAACTGGCCGTCGTCCTGGTCACGTTGGGCGTGGTCGCCGCCTTGGAGGCGCACGCGCGGACCCGCACCGGCTGCGCCGTGCGGGCGGTGGCCGCCGACCGGGACGCGGCCCAGCTGCGGGGCATCGATCCCGCGCGGCTCAGCCGCCGGGCCTTCCTGCTGGGCGGGGCGCTGGCCGGGCTGACCGGTGCGCTGGCGGCGCCGCTGACGCTGGCGTCGGTGGCGATGGGCTTCGGGCTGCTCATCAAGGGCTTCTTCGCGGCCGTCCTCGGCGGGGTCGGCGATGTGCGCGGGGCACTGCTCGGGGGCTGGATCGTAGGCGTCGTCGAGGCCGCGGGCGCCGACTACGTCTCACCGGGCGCCCAGACCGCCGTCCTGTTCGCCGTCACGCTCGCCATCCTCCTGGTCCGGCCCCAAGGGCTGCGCGGAAGCGAGGAGCTGCGCCGTGTCTGAGTTACTGTCACCTTCCTTGCGACGCACGGGACTTGGCGTCGCCCTCGTCCTGGCCGTCGTACTGCCCCCGCTCACCCGGGACGGCTACGTCCTCCACGTCGCCACCGTGGTCGGCATCTATGTGCTGATCGCCATGGGCCTGAACGTGCTGTTCGGGTACGCCGGGCAGGTGTCGCTCGGGCACGGCGCCCTGGTGGCGGTCGGCGCCTACACCGCGGCCGTGCTCACCGTCGACAACGGCTGGTCGTTCTGGGCGGCTGTCGGTCCCGCCATGGCCGTGTCGGCCGCCGTCGGCGGGCTGATGGCCCTGCCCGCGCTCCGGCTGTCCTCCTGGCATCTGGCGCTGATCACCCTCGCCTTCGCCATGGTGGTGGGCAGTCTGCTGACCGAACTGCGGGACCTCACCGGCGGGTTCGCGGGCATCATCGGTGTCCCCCTGCCCGAGGCGGGCGGCACGCCGCTCACCGAGGAGCAGCTGTACTGGCTGGTGCTCGCCCTGGTCGTGGTGGCCACCTGGCTGGTCGCGAACGTGCTGCGCTCCCGGATCGGCCGGGCGCTCACCGGCGTACGCGACGCTCCCGACGCCGTACGCACGGTGGGCGCGGCTCCCGTCCGGCTGAAGATCTTCGCCTTCTGTCTGTCCGCCGCGCTCGCCGGACTCGGGGGTGCGTTGCTGGCCACGACGCGCGGCATGGTCACCCCCGACGACTTCCCCATCGAGTTCTCGCTGTTCTTCCTCCTCGTGGTGATCATCGGCGGCGCTGGTCGCACGGCAGGGCCGTTCCTGGGGACGCTGGCGTTCTTCGTGGTGCCCGAGCTGCTGGACGACCTGGCCGAGTGGCGGCTGCTCATCTACGCCGTGGCCCTGCTCGTTCTGATCGTGTACGTGCCGCACGGCATCGCCGGGGCGTGGGAGGAGCACGGCCCCAGGATCGTGGCGCGTCTGACCGCGGGAGGACGGCACCGCTCCGAGGGAGCAGATGCGGTGCCGTCGATGGACGCGCCCGCGCCGCGGCCCACTCCCATGACCAGTCGCCCGGGGAGTGGGCTGCGGCTGCGCACGACGGACCTTCGGCGCTCCTTCGGCGGTGTCCACGCGCTGGGCGGCGTCGAGCTGTCGGTGGAGCCGGGCACCATCCACGCGCTGGTGGGCCCCAACGGGTCGGGGAAGACCACGCTGCTGAACGCCGTGACCGGTCTTGTGCCCGCGGAGCGGGGCCGGGTGCTGCTGAGCGGGACGGAGGTGAGCGGCCGGGCTCCCGAGCGGATCGCCCGCCTCGGGGTCGCGCGGACCTTCCAGACTCCCCTGCTGCTGCCCCGGCTGAGCGCGCTGGAGAACGTCCTGCTCGGGGCGTATGCCAGGGAGCGGGTCAGCGTCGTCGAGCACGCGCTCGCGCTCCCCCGGGGGTGGCGCGAGTCCCGTCTGCTGCGCGAAGAGGCCGCTGGCTACCTGGACTTCGTGGGCCTGACGCCGTACGCCCGGACCCCGGCCGGAATCCTGCCGCACGGCAACCAGCGGTTGCTGGAGATCGCCCGCGCGCTCATGGCGCGTCCCCGGCTGCTGCTGATGGACGAACCGGCCGCGGGCCTCTCGCCCGCTGAACTCGCCATGCTGGACGGGCTGTTGCGGGAGATCAGGGCCCACGACATGACGGTGCTGCTCGTCGAGCACCACATCGAGCTGGTGGCGGCGGTCGCCGATCACGTCACCGTGCTGGACGCGGGAGTCACCCTCGTCTCGGCCGAGCCCTCCATCGCGCTGCACGACGCCCGCGTACTCCACGCCTACCTGGGGAGCTGACGCCATGTCCACGCCCGAACCGCCGCTGCTTCGCCTGAGTGGCGTGCACTCCGGCTACGGCCCCGTCCCCGTCGTCCACGACGTCACGCTCGCTGTGCGCGAGGGCGAGATCTGCGCTCTGATCGGCGCGAACGGAGCCGGAAAATCGACCTTGCTCCGCACGATCTCGGGACTGCTGCGCCCGACCGCGGGCACGGTCGAGTTCGCCGGCGCCGACATCACCCGCGACCGGCCCGAGGCGATCAGCCTGCGCGGACTGGTCCAGGTGCCGGAGGGCCGTCGCGTCTTCCACGGGCTCACCGTGCGCGAGAACCTCGAACTGGGCCTGTGGAAGCGGAAGGTGACCGCACCGGAGGAACGCGAGCGTCTGGAGTGGACGTTCAGCCTCTTCCCCGTCCTGGAACACAAGCTGCGGGCGCGGGCCGAGGTGCTCAGCGGCGGGGAGCAGCAACTCCTCGCCATCGCCCAGGCGTTGGTGGCCAAGCCGCGGATGCTGCTGATCGACGAGCCGTCGCTGGGCCTCGCGCCGCTCGCCGCCGAGCGGGTCCTGGAGACGGTCGCGAAGCTGCGTACGACAGGCCTGACCGTGCTCCTCGTCGACCAGGCCGTCGAGCGCGTCCTCGGCCTGGCCGACCGGGCCTACGTCATGCGGACGGGCCGGATCGTGGCCGAGGGACCGGCCGCCCGGCTGCGTGAGGGACCGGCCTTGCAGGAGGCCTACTTGGGCACGCTCGCGGACAGCGACTGAATCTCGTCATGGCCGACCCCCGCCGCCCGCAGCACCAGGACGCCGTACTGCTCGGCGATCTCCTCGGCGCTGAGCCTGCCCTCCGGACGGAACCAGAGCCCGGCGTGGATGCACATGTCCAGCAACGCCTTCGCGGTGACCGGAATGTCCGCCTCCCGCCCACCGGGCAGCGCAGCCCGGAACGCACCCCGTGTCCGCCCCTGCTCCAGCATCCGCTCAAACTCCCGGCGTATGCGGCGCTCGCTGTCGCGGATCTCTGTGGACAGAGACGGCGGCAGGTGATGCGTCTCCGACCGGCTGACGACCGCTTCCAGGCGGTACGTCGTGTGGAAGACGGTCAGTGTCCGGGCCGCCTCCCACAGCTCGCGCACGGGGTCCCCGCCGCCCCGCTCGAAGGCATCCGCGAGCTGGCGCTCCAGTTCGGCACAGGTCCGCGAGGCGATCGAGTGGAGGAGCTCCTCCTTGGACCTGAAGTGGTTGTACATGGCCGCGGGCGTCATACCGAGGGCCGCCAGGATCTCCCGGACGCTCGTGTTGCCGTATCCCCGCCGGTAGAACAACTCGGCGGCGACCGACTCGATCTGCCTCCGCGTGCTCCCCCTGGGCGGCGGGGCGAACGCTCCCTCGGTCGACATGGCCATGGAGTGCTTCCCGTCCCTCGGTGGCGGCCGGCCGTCGGCGTCGCGGGGAGCCGGTGAATGGCCGTTCACCTGCTCACTTTACGGGCTCAACCGGCCGTATGGCGATCACACCGCAGCAGAAAGGTACGCCGGGTACTACCAGGCGGAGCCTCCTCACCGGGAGGCTCACGGACCGAGACGGGCGCGTGCTCACCGCACCCGGGACGGGAGCAGATCTTGAGGGTCCTCGACGAGAGCGGGACGGACGGTAAGGACGGGATCAGCGCGATCGACATGTGCGCCCTGGTGTACGACCGCGAGTCGTGGGGCGCCTACTTCCGCGACCTGGGCGTCCAGGCACCGGCCTATCTGCGGGCCTTCGGCCGCCATATGACCACCGTCTTCGGCGCGGACTTCCCCCACTACCGCCGGCTGCTGGACGCCGGCGACCTGGACGCGGCCGTCGAGGTCCTCGTGGCGAACCAGCCCGACGACATCGACGTGGCGGCCCATCTGCGCGCCATGGACGATCAGGGCGTCGCCTATCAGGTGCTGATGGGGTCCAGCGCCCGGCTGCACGACGGTGACAGCGTCAACACCCGTGTGGCCGCCTTCGCTGCGCGTGTCCCCGGGCGGGTGGAGGCCTGGGCGGGCCTGAACCTCAGCGATCCGCACGCCGCGCTGGTGGAGCTGGAGCGCTGCCACGCGCTGGGTATGCGCGGCGTCACCGTCATCGCCTTCCGGGACGGCGTCGAACCGCAGGCGCCGCGCTACGCCGACGTCTTCGCGGCGGCCGAGCGGCTGAGGCTGCCGGTGTGGATCCACACCGGGCACCACCTGTGCACCCGACGCCCGAACGAGTTGTCGCACCCGAGGGTCATCGACGCGCTCGCGGGCCGCCACCCGGAGCTGAGGATCGTCGCGGGCCACGGCGGCTGGCCGTGGCTGCACGAGATGATCTCGGTCGCCCAACGGCACCCCCATGTCTTCGTGGAGTTCTCCACCCATCGCGCGAGCTGGATGTCGCGTCCCGGCTCGGGCTGGGAGCCCTTCCTGCTGTACGGCCGCAGCACCCTGCGCCACAAGGTCATGTTCGGGACCGCGACCTGGGTCCACTCCGTGCCCGTGCGCACCCTGATCCGGGAGGTGGCCGAACTCGGCCTGGGCGAGGCGGTCACCCATGACTGGCTGCTCGGCAACGCACAGCGGCTGCTGGGCCTGGAAGCCGACCGGCGACTTACGGCCGGATCGCTCGGGTATTCGGTCGACTTGGGGCGCACTCCTTGACGGTCCGGCCCCGCGTGCCCCAGGTTATTGGATGTTAATGAACATTCATTTACCCAGTTCAGAGGTGATGTTCATGTCTCCAAGGGCTCTGCCGTCCGTCAGGTTCACCGACCGTCTCCGCGGGTCACCGACCTTCAGACGTGACCCGCTGGCCTTTCTGTCGCGTGGCCGCGAGCGGTACGGCGACATCTTCCGCTTCCGCACGCTCGGCGTCCCCATGGTGATGGTCAATCACCCGGACCACATCCGCCGCATCCTCGTCGACAAGAGCGCGCAGTACGACAAGAACGCCTTTCTCTTCAAAGCCGTACGTCCGGTGCTGCGCACGGGGCTGATCGCCAACGCGGACACGGAGCAGTGGCGTCGGCAACGTCGCATGATGGCACCGCATTTCACCCCGGGCGCGGTCGGCTCGTTCGCCCGGAACATGACGACCGAGACCGTGAAGATGCTGGACCGCTGGGAGCGCGACCCTCGCGACGGGCGGGTGATCGACGCCATGGACGAGTTCGGCCGGCTCGCGCTCGCCATCGTCAACAGGTCGCTGTTCAGTGCGGACGTGAGCGCGACGGCCCAGGGTTTCGAGCAGGCCTTCGGGGTGGCCAACAGCGTCCTCGCGGCATTCTTCCGGCGTCCCTTCCCGCCGTTGAGCGTGCCCACCCCCGGCCATCGCAGGCTCCGGCGCGCGATCGACGCCATGGACTCCTTCGTCTCCGGATTCGTCCAGGGACGGCTCCGCGCGAACGCGAGCGCGGACCCGGACGCGAACACGGACCCGGAACCCGATCTGCTGACCCTCCTGCTGCACTCCGTCGACGAGGAAGACGGCAGCGGAATGGGCCTCGAGCGGCTCCACCACGAGGTCCTCAACCTCTGTGTGGGCGCCTACGAGACCACCACCAACGCCCTGTGCTGGGCGTTCCATCTCCTCGCGCGCCATCCCGATGCCGAGAAGCGGCTGCACGAAGAGGTCGACCGGGTGCTCGGCGGCCGGATCCCACGGTTCGAGGACCTGCCCGAACTGGCCTACACACGCATGGTCGTAGACGAGACGCTGCGCATCTACTCCCCCGCCTACCAGTTCATGCGCCACGCGCGTCAGGACGACGAGATCGCCGGATACCGCATACCGGCGGGCAGCAACATGCTCATCAACAGCTATGTCCTGCACCGGCATCCGGACTTCTGGGACGAGCCGGAAACCTTCCGTCCCGAGCGGTTCGGCGCGGAAGAGGCCGCCCGCCGCCCCCGGCACGCCTACATCCCGTTCGGCAGCGGGCAACGCGTCTGCATCGGCAGGCACTTCGCCCTGACCGAACTCGCCCTGGTGCTCGCCACCGTCGCGCGTACCCACCGCCTGGTCCTGCCCGCGGACGCCCCCGACGTCCATCCGGAGGCCCTGATCACGCTGCGTCCCCGAGGCGGCATGCGGCTGCGACTCGAGCACCGCTGACACGAGAAGGCCGTACGTTCATGGACACCTCTCAGCAGGACATCCTCAGCGCGTTCCCGCACCGGCTCAATCCGCATGCGGAGCGGACGCGCCGTCACGTGGCCGACTGGGTACGGCGCACCGGTCTCGTCCACCGGGAATCGGCCTGGAGACGCTTCCAGCGAGCGGACTTCGGGTGGTTCGCGGCAGCGGTGTATCCGACCGCCGACGCCTCGCGCCTGGACCTCATGGCCGACTGGTTCGCCTGGCTGTTCCTGGTCGACGACCAGCTCGACGACGGAGGGGTCGGACGCGACCCGGCACGGGCACTGCGGATCGCGGACCAGATGTGCGCCGTACTGACCGGGCACCGCCCCGCCGACCCACCGAGACCGGACACTCCCACCGCTGTCTCCGCACTGGCCGATCTGTGGGAGCGCACGGCGCCGCTCGGACATCCCGGGTGGCACCGTCGATTCGCCGGGCACCTCGAGACATGTCTGAGGACAGCGGCCGTCTGGGAGGTGGGGCATCGAGTCCACGGCACCGTCCCGTCGGAGGAGGCGTACGTCGTCAACCGCCGGCACACGGGCGCGATCTACGTCTGCATGGACCTCATAGAGATCGCGGTGGACGTCTCGGTGCCCGACACCCTCTACACCGCCGCCGAGTTCACCTCCGCCCTCGATGCCGCCTGCAACGTCGTCTGCTGGACCAACGACGTCTACTCGCTGGCCAAGGAGCGCTCACGGGGTGAGGTGCACAACCTCGTCTTCCTCGTCCAGCACCATCGGGGATGGGGCCGGTCGGCCGCGCTGGACCACGTCCACGCAGCCATCCGGGAGGAGACGGACCGCTTCCTGCGAGCGGAGGCCCGACTCCTCACCGCACATCCCCACCGAGCCGGCCAACTCGCCCCCTGTCTCGCCGGCATGCGGACGTGGATGCGCGGCAACCTCGACTGGTCGAGACACACACAGCGCTACGCCCGAACCGTCGACGGCGACACGGAGCGCCCCGACGAGTACCTCGAAGCCCGGCTCATGGAGGCCGGAGGATGGAAGCCGGACTGCTCACGCGGCTCCGTCGTCGACGGCGGTGGTCATGATGTGGCGGATACGTTCGCGTAGCAATTGATGCGTGCGGTCGTGGTGGTTACGTGGGTGCCACGCCATGCCGATGGTCAGGGACGGCAGCGCCAGGGGGATCGGGAACGTGTGCAGCCCGAGTGTGTTCAGCATCGGCCGTCCGAGTCCGGCCGGGGCAACGCTGACGACGTCGGTTTCGCGGGCCAGGAACAGCGCGGTCGCGACGCTGGGGACCACGGCCACCACGCGCCGGCTCAGGCCCAGTTCGGCGAGCTGCTCGTCGATCGGGCCGTGAGCTCGGCCGCGTCGCGACACGACGACGTGGTCGGTGGCGGCGAGCCGCCGCGGTGTGACGGTTCTCGCCCTCGTGAGTGGATGGTCCGGCCGCACGACGCCGATCAGGGTCTCCGTGAGGAGTGTTTCCGAGCGGATCTCCGGATCACCGGGACGCACGATCCCGATCTCCAGATCCACCAGTCCTTCGCGCAGGGCCGGGGTGTCCTCGAGGCTCTCCGGCCGCAACCGCAGTGAGATACCGGGCGCCTGGACCCGTAGGTCGTCGAGGAGGGACGGGATGAAGGTCGTGGACAGCATGTCGTTGACCTGAAGGTCGAACGTGCGCACGGCGGTTCGGGGATCGGCGGAGTTCGACGGCGCGAACAGCGCACGCGCCCGGGTGGCGACCGCGTGCACCTCACCACGCAGTTCCAGGGCCCGGGGCGTGGGTACGAGGTCGCGTCCGGCACGCACGAGGAGCGGGTCGTCGAAGGCGCGGCGCAACCGGGCCAGGGCGCGGCTCATCGCCGGTGGCGAGGTGTGCAGGCGTTCCGCGGCCTTCGTCACGCTGTTCTCGGCGAGCAGCGCGTCCAACGCCTCGATGAGGTTCAGATCGACATGGTCCATCCCCGGATTATCACTGGCGAAAGGACTCCTTACCAAGGTTGCACTGGTGTGAATCGGCTGCGCTTCCTAACGTCGAACTCACTCGACGACATGAGGGAGCTCGCAGTGGACATCCGCCTGACAACCGGGCTCGCGCTGCGCCATGCAGGGACCGAGGTGGTGATCTGTGAGCGCGCGCCGAAGATCCGCGCCGACGGGGCCTCGCTGGGGCTCTGGGCGAATGCGCTGGCGGTCCTCGACGACCTCGCCGTCGGCGAACAAGTGCGCTGTATCAGCGTCCCCACCGAGATGTACTCCCACGATGCCGCCGTGCGGCTGCTCGACACCCCGGAGTTCGGTCCCGAGGACCATCAGTACCTGCTGGTGCACCGGGCCGAGTTCAACGATCTGCTCGCCGACGCCGTAGGGCGGGGCGACATCCGCCTGGCCACCGGGTTCACCGCGTACGACGCCGTCCGGTGACCCCCACGAGACGCCGTCTGGGCCCGTCGCGGGCCTTGTGGAAGCGAGTAGAAAGCAACCTCAATGATCACTCATGACCATCATGTGACCAGCGATGACGCAATTGCCGAGACCCGTCCGCGCCGGATTTCCTTCGCGGACGTACGCGCCCGGATCGGCGAGCCCGAGGACCTGATCAAGCGGAAAATACACGACCGCCTCGACGGGCACTGCCGCCGTTTCATCGCCCACTCCCCCTTCCTGGCGATGGCCACGTCGGACGCGACAGGACTCCCCGACAGTTCACCGCGCGGTGACTATCCGGGATTCGTCAAAGTTCTCGATGAGCGCACGCTCGCCATTCCCGACCGGCCAGGCAACAACCTCGCCGACTCTTTTCGCAATCTCGCCGAGAACGACGGGATCGGGCTGATGTTCGTCGTCCCCGGAGTGCGGGAAGTGCTGCGCGTCAACGGTCGTGCCTATCCCACCGACGAACCGGACGTGCTCGCCCGGATGCGCACCGAGGGAAAGGAGGCCGGGCTGGCGATCGTCGTGGAAGTGACGGAGGTCTTCTTCCACTGCGGCCGCGCCCTGATCCGCTCCCGGCTGTGGGATCCGGCGAGCCAGGCCCTGGCCGAGGAACTGCCGTCGATGGGTGAGATCGCCGTCGACCAGATGGGGCTCGCCGACGCGGATCCGGCGGTGCTGGCAGAGATGCTCGAAGACGACTACCGGCACCTGTACTGAAGGCGGTACGGCCATGCAACGAACAGTCCTTGAGGAGGTGGAGCCGGTCGCCGAGGGCGCGGTCTCGCTCCTCCTGCGCGGCGCCGACGGCCCGCTGGCCCCCTGGGAACCGGGCGCGCACATCGATCTGACACTGCCCAACTGGCTGACCCGGCAGTACTCGCTGTGCGGGAACCCGGCCGACCGCGACACCTACCGTGTCGCCGTCCGTCACGACCGGCTCAGCCGTGGCGGCTCGGAGTACATCCACCTGTTCCTCAACGAGGGCCACACACTCGACGTCTCGGTGCCACGCAACAACTTTCCCCTGCTGCCCGCACCGGAGTACCTGTTCCTCGCCGGCGGGATCGGCATCACCCCCATCGTGCCGATGCTGACAGCGGCGGCCGAAGCGGGCGCCGCGGCGACGTTGGTGTACGTGGGCAGGTCCCTGGCCACCATGCCGTTCGCCGACGAACTGCGGGCCGCGCACGGCAGCCGGGTGCGCATCCACGCCACCGAGCAGCACGGCAGGCCCGACTTCGCCGTAGAGGCGGCAGCGCTGAACCCTCAGGTGCTGGTGTACTGCTGCGGCCCCACGTCGATGCTCGACGCGGCCGAGGCAGCGTTCCCCGCACAGCAGTTGCACATCGAGCATTTCCGGCCGGTGGCCAAGGAGTTCGCGCCCAACAAGCCCTTCGATGTGCGCTGCGGCCGGTCGGGACGGACCGTCCGGGTCAGTGCGGAGGACTCCATGTTGGACGCGTTGAACCACGCGGGATTCCGCATACCGTCCGGATGCCGTGAAGGCGTCTGCGGCAGTTGCGAGATCGCCGTCGTCGACGGAGAACCGGAGCACCGCGACGACATCGGCGCCCCGCCCGGCCACATGTACTGCTGCGTCTCGCGGGCCCTGTCGCCCAACCTCACCGTCGACCTCTGACCCTATCGAGAGAGAGCCCGTGACCATCCATCCGCACCTGCCGACCAAGGCCTGGCGCTTATGATCGACTGGCTCGAGCTGGCCGAATCGGTCATCACCTCACCGTGGTTGTACGCGGTACTCATCGCGGTGTCCTTCCTCGACTCCTTCCTCCCGCTGATCCCGAGCGAACCCGTCGTGATCGTCGCAGGCGTCTACGCCGCCACCGGGCAGACGGACATCGTGCTCGTCATCGCCGCCACGACGCTCGGCGCCCTTCTCGGCGATCTCGTTCCCTACACCGTCGGACGACTGTTGGGTGAACGCATACTCAAGCGCCTGCCACCCGGCTCGAAACGCCGGACGGCACACGACTGGTTCGCCCGCGAACTCGACGCTCGCGGCGGCTTCATCCTGGTGACCACACGGTTCATCCCGGTGGGGCGCTACCTGGCCACCTTGTCCACGGGGCTCGTCGGCTACCCGTTGGGAAAATACGTCCTGTTCGTCGCGTTCGCCACCGCCACGTGGAGCGCCTACACCGCACTCACCGGCTACTTCGGTGGCGTCCTGTTCCAGGAGAACACGCTGTTGGCCATCGCCGTCGGTGTCGGACTGGCGTTCGTGGTGACCGGTGCCATCGAAGGCATACGTCACCTCCGCCGCCGCAGGGCTGCCGTCGCAGCGGACACAGCCATCGACTGACCGTTCCGCCCGCTACTCCCGCGGCGAGTTGCCTGCGCACAGCCGCCGTCAGCCGCGGCTGTGTCCGACGTGGCGCCCGCAGCGGGCGTGCGGGCGGCGCTTGACGCCGGTGGTGACCCAGGGACCTCCTCCTTGGCATGGCGACGCACTCCACGAGGGCATGGGGAGTTCCCACATTGATTGCGTCTGAGTAACTTATCAAGTCAGATACTTGCACTTGATGTTAAGTTGCGGGATCTCTAGCGTTCTCGGCATGAACCTCACCGTCCTCGCGGCCTCCGGCCGGACCGGAATCGTCCTCACCCGACAGGCGCTGCGACGTGGTCACACCGTGACCGCCATCGCACGTGATCCCCAGCGGATCGCGCTGCCCGACTCCCCGCACCTGCGCAAAGTGGCGGGTGATGTGCACGACGCGGCCAGTATCGCCAGCGCCGTGGACGCGGATTCCGTGGTCCTTTCCGCGCTCGGCACGGACCGGGCCGGAGTTCTCCTGACAGGCGCCCGGGCCGTGGTCGCCGCCGGCCCTCGACGTGTCATCTGGCTCGGCGCCTACGGCACGGGCAAGTCGGCCGAAGTGGCGGGGGAAGGCGCGGGTGTGCTCGCCACGGTGCTGGGCGACCGGCTGGCGGACAAGGTCGAAGCCGACAACACCGTTCTCGCGGCCGGGGGCACCGTCTTCCATGCCGGGATGCTTGCCGACGGGCCGGAAAGCCCTCGTCGGCGCACGGTCGGCCTGGAGGCCGCGCCTCCTTTCGACCTCGGTGCGCGGGTCAGCCGGGAAACCGTCGCCGCGGCGATGCTCGACGAAGCCGAGGCGCCTGGTTTTCCCGGTGCCGTGGCCCTGCCGTTGGCGGAGTAGTCAGCAGGCGGTGATCTCCTCGATCGACGCCCGGACCTGATCGCGGAGCCAGGCGTGGGCGGGATCGGAGTCGTAGCGCTGGTGCCAGTTGCAGTTGATGGTCGCCGCCGGGGATTCGATCGGCAGCGGCCGGGCGACCAGGCCGAACGCCTCGATGAGCGGGCGGCCGAGGATCTCCGTGCAGGTGACCAGCGCGTCACTGCGAGCGGCGATCTGCAGGGCGGTGGACACCGTGGCCACCGCCGCGACGACCCGGCGCCGCAAGCCATCGGCGGCCAGCGCGTCGTCGATCGGCGCGGTCAGGCGGCCACGCCGGGAGATCACCACGTGCGGCTGCGCCGCGTAGGAGGCCAGGTCCAGTGCGACGGAGCACGGGTGGTCGGCGCGCATCGCCACGACGAGCCGGTCGTCGCCGAGCGGCTCGGACCGGAACTCGGGCTGAGTGGGCCTGCCGCCACCGAGTTCCAGGTCGACGCGGCCGTGTCGCAGATCGTCGGTGTCGACGCGGTTCTCCGCCAGCACCCGCAACTGCACCCCGGAAGCCTGCTGCTGGATCCTGCCGACCAGCACCGGCACCAGTGACGCGGCCACCGCGTCGTGACACTGGATCGTGAAGGTGCGCTCCAGTTCGGCCAGGTTCAGCTCACGGATCGGCGAGAGCACTTCGTGCGCCTGCCGGACCAGCCGGTGCACGTCTTCTCGCACCGACAGCGCGTACGGGGTGGGGGCCATGGAGTGGCCGGTGCGCACCAGGATGTCGTCCCCGGTGACGGCGCGCAGTCGGCCGAGGGTGCGGCTGACCGCGGGCGAGGACAAGTGCAGCCGCTGGGCCGCGCCCATCACGCTGCCCTCCTCGAGCAGGGCGTCCAGCACGGTCAGCAGATTCAAGTCCAATTGCATGGAAGTAAATCCTAGCCAGACACAGATCCACCTCAATCAACTCCGGAGGACCCCCATGAACCAGGAACTGCTTGCCGCGACCGTCGCCGCCGTCCGCCACGCCGGCGCCCGGATGATGACGCGCTATTCCACCGAGTCCCGCCAGTCCGGCCTCCCCGAACTGCTCGAGAACCTCCAGGCCAATGACGCGGCCGTCGTCGACACGTTGCGTCCCGCCTTGACCGAGGCGCTGCCGAGCGCGGGCTGGCTCAATGACGAACACGGATCGGGACCGATGGCCGCGGGCGAGTGGTGGCTCATCGACCCGGTCGGCGGCAACGTCAACGCCGTACACGGCATGTCCGACTGGAACATCGGCGTGAGCCTCGTCCGTGAGGGCCGCCCGGTCCTGGCCGTGGTCTACTCTCCGGTCCTCGACGAGTTGTTCACCGCGACCGAGGGCGGTGGGGCGTTCCTCAACGGTGTACGGCTTCAGGTTTCGGCCAAGACCTCGCTCGACGGCGCACTGGCCGGGACCGGTCAGGCCAAGCCGGGCCACGACCCCGACCTCGCCAAGCGGATGGGCGCCGCCCTTACCGCGATGCTGAACTCCGCTCTGTGTGTGCAGGTCTCCGTACCGGTCACCGGCCAGCTCGCCCAGGTCGCCGCCGGCCGGATGGACCTGCACTGGCAGTTCGACAACGTCCGCTCCCACGCGGCAGGCGTGCTCCTGGTCCAGGAAGCCGGTGGTCTCGTGACCGACCTCGACGGCAAACCATGGGAGCCGGCCACCAAGAGCTACCTCGCCGCCGCGCCCGGCGTGCACGCCGCCGCACTGGACGTCCTCACCGGCTGACCCATGGGACGTAGCGCAATTTCGATGCAACCGGGAAGGAGTGGGGTTGGGGAACGAAGGCCCCACACCCACCCCCCGGCCGCTGTCGGCGATCCGCGGCGGCTACCGCGGTACGACCGTCTCCTCCGTGTCCTTCCCGCGGGACCGCTCCCGGACCAACGAGATCGCGATCACCACAGCGGCGACGAGCACCGACAGGAGCACCTGGCTCCGGCCGCCGCCCTCCTTGTCGTCGGTGAGCATGTAGACGAGCACGAACGCGATCATCGCGATGGTCGCCCACGTCAGATACGGGAACAACCACATCCGCACGACGAGCCTCTCCGGGCTCTCGCGCAGGATGATCCCCCGCATCTTCAGCTGCGAGAAGCAGATCACCAGCCACACGAAGAGCGCGACGGCGCCCGAGGAGTTCAGCAGGAACTGGAACACCGTGTCCGGCCACAGGTAGTTGAAGGCGACCGCCACGAAGCCGAAGACCACGGAGGCCAGGATCGCGGCCTGCGGGACACCTCGCGGGTTCGTCCGGACGAAGGATCGCGGGGCGTCGCCGCGCTGTCCGAGCGAGAAGGCCATCCGGGAGGCCGTGTAGAGGCCGGAGTTGAGACAGGACAGTACGGCGGTCAGCACGATGAAGTTCATGATCTCGCCGGCGTGCGGGATGCCGATCGAGTCGAGGGCGGCGACGTACGAGCCCTTCTTCTCGATCGAGGGGTCGTTCCACGGCACCAGGGCGACCACGACGAGGATCGAACCGACGTAGAAGACACCGACCCGCCAGATCACGCTCCGGGTGGCCTTCGCCACCGCCCGTGCCGCGTCCGAGGACTCACCGGCGGCGAGGGTGACGATCTCGCTGCCCATGAAGGAGAAGACGACCAGCAGGATGCCGGTGAGGATCGCTCCGGGCCCGTTGGGCAGGAAGCCGCCGTGTTCGGTGAGGTTGCCGAAGCCCGTCGCGGCGTTGTCGGAGCCGGGCAGCACACCGAAGATCGCCAGTCCGCCGAGCACGATGAAGCCCGTGATGGCGACGACCTTGATGCCGGCGAACCAGAACTCGAACTCGCCGAAGGAGCCGACCGAGGCCAGGTTCGTGGCGGTGAGCACCACCATCACGATCAGGGCCCAGGCCCACTGCGGTACGCCCGGCACCCACCCTTCCAGGATCACCGCGCCCGCGGTCGCCTCCACGGCGAGGACGACGACCCAGAAGAACCAGTACAGCCAGCCGATCGAGAACCCGGCCCAGCGGCCGAGCGCCCGGTCCGCGTACGCGGAGAAGGAGCCGGAGGTCGGGTTGGCCGCGGCCATCTCGCCGAGCATCCGCATCACGAAGACGACGAGAGCGCCGACCAGTGCGTAGGACAGCAGGATGCCGGGGCCCGCGGCGGTGATGCCGGAGGCGGAGCCCACGAAGAGACCGGCGCCGATCACCCCGCCGATGGCGATCATGGACAGATGGCGGTTCTTGAGACCGGCCTGGAGACCTGCCTGCTGCTCCGGAGGCTGACCACTGGTGGGAGGAGCGGTGTCGGAGGCCAGAGAATCTGGGGGACGTGTAGTCATGTCGACATCCATGGGGTGGTTGGGAGTGCCGTGCGGAGCGGGCGATCAGGGCACTGACGATTTCCGGAAGCGTTCACGGTGCGATGCGCGCGCGGTACCTCCTCGTGGGAGGTGAACCGCATCACCTGCGGAAATTGATTTGCGCAAGCGTATGAGCGGTCATGGGGCCCTGTGTTTGTGAAGGTCGAACAAACTCGCCCTCAATGGCTGTACGTCCGTCCAATGCGGAACCGGGTCAGTCGTCGGGCGGCAGCCGCAGTTGGAGCATGGCCAGCAGACGCTGGTCGGGACGGCTCAGATCGAGTCCGGTCAGCTCCTCGGCCCGGCGAAGCCGGTATCGCAGGGTGTTGGGGTGCACATGGAGCCGGGTGGCGGCGGCCCGTATGTCACCCAGGCAGTTCAGGTACGTCAGCAGGGTCTCGGCGAGCCGGCCCTGGTGCCGGCTGTCGTGCGCGACCAGGGCGGTCAGTCGTGGATCCCGTATCTCGCGGTGGGCGGCGAGCAACGTCACGATCTCGCTGACCAGCACTTCCGCCTGGATGTCCACAAGCGCGGCGACGGCGGTGGGCACACCGGCGCTCACCATGGCGTCGAGAATGCGGTCGGCCTCCCGGCGTGACTCGGGGACGTCCCCGAGACCGGGCACCAGACAGCCGACCGAGCCGCGCAGCGGCAGGCCCAGGTGGCGGCGTACGGCGTCGGTGATCTCCTGGGCCCAGCCGCGCAGCGTGTCCGTGTCGATGCCGCGGGGCAGCTGAGGCAGGAGCACGTAGATGCGGGGGTCGACCTGGGTGACCAGGGCGCTGCGGTGCCGGGCAGCGATGTGCACGGAGACCAGGTTGGTGACCTCCGTGTGGGTCAGCTCGGGCGCGGCGACGACCTCCGCGGTCTCCTGCGCCTCAGTGGTCCGGTACGAGAAGCCCAGCACGGCGGCCGGGCGCCGGGCGTCGAATCCCAGGTGGGTGGCGAGCGGCTGCGGCCCGGTACTCCCCTCCAGAAGTCCGGCCAGCAGGGTCCGGGTGAGCGTCACGTCCTCCGACAGCTCTCGGCGCCGGCGTACGAGGTGGAGCGCGGCGACCCGGGCGGCACCGAGCAGTGCCTGGGGCGCGCGGTCGGACAGCGGAGTCGAGCCCTCCTGCACCCAGATGGTGCCCAGCTGCCGGTCCCCGGACCGGATGGCCACCGCGAGACGGCGGCGGATGCCCAGCTCGGGGTGGCTGTCGATGGCGATCACCTCGTCGCTGGAGTGCAGATGCTGGAACACGCCCCACTCGCGCAGCTTCGCCAGGTACCCCTCCGGTCCCTGCCAGCCGAGAATGGAACGCCGCCGCAGGTCGTCCGCCTCGTCGGAGTCGGTGGTACGGGAGTACGCCAGCACCCGGTTCGCGGCGTCCTCGATGCTGACGATGCCGCTGGTGAGGATCGCGGTGGTCTGGGCGAGCGAGAACAGATCGCCCTCCTCGGCACCTTGGCCGGACTCACCCGGCGGTGCGTCGTCGAGCGCGGCCCGGGCCAGCGCGTTCACCTGCTCCCAGCGCGCATCGCTGCGCAGTGAGAGCAGGGCGATCCCGGCCTCGGCAGCGGTCTCGCTGAGCGCCGCGGCCTGGCCGGTTCCGTCCAGCTTGACCACCACGGCAGCGGCGCCGTCCCGCCCGGCGGCCCGCAGCACGGGAGAAGCGGCTCGGCCACGGGCACCGATGGCGAGTACCAGCTCACCCGGCTGCGCGGTCGGCGGATCCTCGGGATCGAGCAGCGCAACGCCACGGATCTCGACATCCAGCCCCGCCGGAGCGGCCTGCACCTCCACCAGCGAGTCCCCCAGCGCCATCAGCAACTGCCGCAGGCTGATGCTCGCTGCGGAGGAAGACACCGCGGCCGGATCCATGATCGTCGCCTCTGCTGGGAGCCATGCCGGACCCCTGATGCTATCCGCAGGGCGGAATGGGGACGGCAGAGGAGCATGGTGAGCCACGCGCCCGGACCGATGAGTCACGCCGTGATCGCCAGTCTGTATCCCCGACAGGCGATCAACCGCACTCGAGGAGACCGTGATGACCGCTACCTACACTTTCGACGTCTTTTCCAGCCTCGACGGCTTCGGCGCCGCCGGCGGCGACTGGACCGGGTACTGGGGCAAGCAGGGCCCCGAGCTCCTCACCCACCGCCTCGCCCAGTACCGCGAGGAGCAGCGGATGGTCTTCGGGGCCAACACGTATCGGGCGTTCGCCGGGATGCTGGCCTCGAGCACCGAGGAGTCCGAGGTGCGTGACCCATGGGTCACGCGGATGAGGAGCCTGCCGGCAACGGTGGTGTCGACCACCCTGGACGGCCCCCTCGACTGGCCGGATGCGACTGTCGTGCGCGGCGACGCCGTCGACGCCGTCGCCCGGCTCAAGGAGGAGTCCGAGGTGCCGTTGCGCTCGCACGGCAGCCTGTCCATGAACCGGGCGCTGATGGCCGCCGGTCTGGTCGACCGCGTCCAGGTGACGCTCTTCCCCGTGATCACCGGTCGGACCGGGCTGGACCCGATCTTCCAGGGCGCGGCCGACTTCGACCTCGAGCTGATCGAGCACCGGACCCTCGACGGCCACATCCAGGAGCTCGTCTACCGGCCCACCCTGCATGTCTGAGGAGCCCGGTCCCGGGTGCGTCAGATCGAGTCAACGGCCCGCAGCCATGTCCGAGGCCTCGGAGAAGCACCGGCCGCGGGGCAGGTGCGCCGGCTCGGGAACGGTCGCCGCGGGAACGGTCGCTTCGGGAACCCGTGATTCGGAAAGCGTCGGCTTGCGGATCAGGAGCAGCGCCGCGTCGTCGTGCAGTCGACCGCCGACATGCGCCAGCAGTTCGTCATGGAGCGCGTCGAGGGTGTGCGCCGGCTCGTGGGAGACGTGGCGCTCCAGCCCCTCGGTCAGCGGATAGAACGCACGGCCGCGGTCCCGGGCCTCGGTGACCCCGTCGGTGTAGAGCAGCAGTTGATCCCCGTCCGTGAAGGGCAGAACCTGGAGGCCGGGCGTGTCACCCGTGAGGGCGCGCAGTCCGAGGGGCGGGGCCGGATGCGTGGGCTCGACCGCCGCGACCCTCCCGGAGGCGTGTACCAGCAACGGAGGCGTGTGTCCGCAGTTCACCACCTCCAGATGCCCTGCTTGCGGGAACCCGGCGACCAGGGCGGTGACGAAGTCGTCATGGCCGAGATTGCGCGCCAGGCTCCGCTCGATCCTGTCGACCACGGCGAGGAGATCGGGCTCGTCGTAGGCGGCCTCGCGGAAGACACCGAGCACCAGGGCGGCGGTTCCCACGGCCGGCAGGCCTTTGCCGCGCACATCGCCGACGATCAGCCGCACTCCGTACGGGGTGGGTACCAGAGCGTAGAGATCACCGCCGATACGGGCCTCGGCCGCCGCGGCGCTGTAGCGGACCGCCACCTGGAACGGCCCGACGGTCGCCGGCACCGGCTTGAGCAGCGCGTGCTGTGCCGTCTCCGCGACCGAGCGGACCGCCGCGAGCACCCGTTCACGGCGCCCGCGCAACGCGCTGGCCAGGCCGCTCGCAAGGGCGACAGCCACCAGGGCGGACAGCACAGCGGTCAGTTCACGGCCCGGAACACCGTCCCGGGTGCCCAGCGTGGCACACAGCACCACCGTGAGGAGCCCGACCCAGAGCACGCCGCGGGGTCCGTTGGTGGTGGCGGCCAAGGCGGGCCCAGCCGCGAGCAGCGGCAGCCAGATCATCCCCGCTCCATCGGCGAGATCGACGCATACGACGACGGAGACGATCAGCACGGGCAGGATGGGCAGGACGGGCAAACCGGCGGCCAGTTGCGCGACAACGCGCCTGCGGGCCGAAGGCCCAGGACGGGTCACTCGGTTCTTGAAGAGCCGCATCGGCCAGTGGTTGCCACCATGGTCTCGGGCCTGACTCATGTTCGTCCGCAGTCCTCACCTGTGCCCAGGGCACACATCCGAAAATGCCTGTTTCCTCCAGAGAACGGGTCATCTCGGCCACCCACAAGAACAGGATTTTCAGATAGTGAGCGAAAGACTCCTGGTGACACGACTCGCGGTCGGGATCAGCCGTGCCCGGATCTCGGGGAGCCGGGACAGCCGGTCCGCCGGCAAGGAGACTCCGAGCGAGCCGAGCGTGTCCCCGCTGTAGACAGGTACGGCGACACAGACCGTGCCGAGGGCGTACTCCTCCAGGTCGGTGACGGCCGGCGCCCCGGGTGAGGACTCCAGTCGCCGGAGCAGTTCCGGCAGGCTGGTGATCGTCCGTGGGGTGAGGTCGGCGAGGTGGTGACGCGAGAGGTAGTCCTTGCGGTCGGCCTCGTTCAGTTCCCGGAGCACGGACTTGCCCAGCGCGGTGGCGTGCCCCGCGTCCTCGAACCCGACCCAGAGATCGACGCGGGGCGCCCGAGGGCCGTCGACGATCTCCGCGACCCGGATTTCGCCGTCCTCGTAGAAGGTGAGGTAGGCGGCGGTCGCGAGTTCGTCCCGCAGCGCGGCGAGCGTGGGACGGACGCGGCTGAGCAGCGCCTGTCCACGGCTCGTGGTCTGCAGCGACTCCAGCTTGTCGCCGAGGATGAACCCGCCGTCGTTCAGTTTCCGCACGTATCCGTCGTGGACCAGCGTCCGCAGCAGGTGATAGGCGGTCGCCAAGGGCAGGCCCGTCTCACGTGCCAGCTGTTTCGCCGGCGCGCCGTTCTCGTGCGCGCTCACCGCCTCCAGCAGGCGCAGAGCCCGCTGGACAGACGTGATGAGCGTAGGGCCATCCTCCGCACCCATACGACCAGCTTGCGCCAGGCGTACACGGCGAGCAAGGTGGGTCAGCCCACGGCCACGGCCACCATCAGCGGCTCATCTACGGCACGTAGATCGGGTCGCCTGCCTTGGCGTCTCCGAGCCAGATCTTCCGCTCCGGCTCGTCGAAGTAGGAAACCTCCGCGCAGGGGCCTTCCGGCTCCTTGTCACCGGTCTGGAAGTGGCCTGCCGACCAGCCGGTGAGGCGGTGCTTGGCGAGAAGCTCGCTGACCACGTCCCGGAACTCCGGGTAGCTGATGCAGTCGCGTTCGGCGACACGCTCCTTGAGGTCGGTGCGGAAGTGGGCGAGGTTCAGCTGCTCGCGGGTCGGTCCGCGGTACGGATCCGCGCGGTGGCGTGCGCACTGGTCCCGACCGCCGGGGTAGACCTGGATCGAGCCCTGCTCGGAGCTGTCGACGCAGGCTGTGAGCGTCTGTGGCGCCGGACTGCCGAAGGTGTCCTGCCACAGCTGCCGGCACACCCGGATCGGGTCGTCGGCGACGGGATCGAAGCCGGTCACGGCGTCGCCTTGCTCGGACCCGACGCAGGTCAGCCCGCTCGAGTCCAGCGTGTGGCCGGCGCCGTCACCGGCGACCCACGCATAGGTCGCGGCAGTGCCGCCGACCAAGGCCAGGGCCACCACGGGAACCACGACCATCGTGCGCTTGCGCCGCCGCCGGGTACGTTCACGCACGCGGGCGAGGATCCGGTCGGCGACCGGCGAGTCCGGATCGGTCTTTGACGGGTCGGGGCGTGGATCGCGGGCCCGGATCATCCGGACGAGTTCGTCATCGTTCAGCATGATCCTTCTCCTTGGTCGCACGCGGATCGGAGCTCGGTGCCGCGAGCCGTTCTTTCAGCCGCTGCCTGGCCCGGTGCAGGCGCGTGTCGACGGCACCGACGGAGATGCCGAGGACCGCCGCGATCTCCTGACGGGACAGGTCGTCCCAGTAGGCCAGGCGCAACAGCTCCCGATCGGCGGCCGACCCTTGCTCCAGGGCGGCCGAGAGCTCATCGCCGGTGTCATGCTCCTGGTGGCGTGGCCCCGGGGGATCCGGCTGCTCCGCCACTCTCAGCAGCAGCCGGGACCAACGCCGCTGACTGCGCGCCTGGTTGGCCAGCACGCGTCGCGCGATGCCCAACAGCCACAGCACCGCCTCTTCACCGTCGTCGGGCAGATGACGGCGCCGGCGCCACGCCACCGCGTAGACCTCTGCGACGGCGTCGTGTGCCGCCGTATCACCGGTCCGGCGCAGGCAGTACGCCATCACCCGCCGGAACGTCTGCCGGAACAACTGCTCCAGCCGCTCTTCGGATTCATCCGCATCCATAGCCCAGCAATGTCCGGCATCGCGCGGTCGCTTACCAACCGGCAGCGACACTCTTCTTCTGTGGTCAGAACGGGCAGTTGTCCATCCAGCGCGTGACCAGGGATGTGTTGTTCTTGTCGGCGTCACGCGCGGGACCGCACAGGAACGGGCTGAAGCGGGTGTCGGCACGCAGCCAGTGACTGAGGAACGACACGATCCACTTGCCCTGCTTGGCCTTGTTGCCAGAGCCAGTCATCGGGCACAGATGGTCGCCGGGAACCTCGATGTAGAGCTTCTCGGCCCGGGACATGGAGTTGTACCAGGGCACGGCGTAGTCGTCGCCGTGGGCGACAGGGTCGCTCTGACAGGTCAGGAAGAACGTGGGCTCGGTGACCGCGGAGAAGTTCGCGTTCGGGTGGTACGGGGCCGTGGGCACGCCCGCCCGGAAGCGCGCGTCGTCGCGGAGGGCCGCCATGACGCCACCGCCGCCCATCGAGTGACCGACCGCCCCGAGTGTGCCGTTGACCTTCCCGGATATCGGGTTACCGGCGGCGCTGCCGAGCGCGAGCAACTGAGTGCCGGCGGCGGTGATCTGGCGACCGCGCGACTCGGGATCGTCGGTGAGTGTGTTGGTGCCGACGTTGACGACGACGAAGCCCCAAGAGGCGAGGCGGGGGGCGAGCCACTGCAGGTTCTGCTGCGTGCCCTGATAGCCCGGCATCAGTACGACGCCCGGGTACGAGCCGCTGTTCGTGGGGTACGTGACCGTGCCGGAGCCGTACCCGGTGGGGTTGGGAACGGTGTAGGCGGCGGTGGTCAGCGGCCCGTTGGTGGCCTCCAGGGAGGCAGTCGTCGGATCCGGGATTCCGTTGCCCGGAGGGGTGCCTGCACCGGAGCCGTACACCTGGAACTCCCACAGCGAGTAGCCGTAGGCGGTGCCGCGCTGGGTGCCGTGGAAGCGGACGTACCGGCCGCTGCCGTTCACGTCCAGGGTCTGCACGCCGCCGTTGCCGGTCGTGGTCGAGTAGACGGTGGTCCAGGTGGTGCCATTGTCGGAGGTCTGGATCTGGAACGCGCGGGCGTGCGCGGCCTCCCAGCGCAGCGCGACCTGACTGATGGTGGCGGTGGCGCCCAGATCGATGCTCAGCCACTGCGGGTCACTGAACGTGCTCGACCAGCGCGTCCTGGTGTTGCCGTCCACGGCCGCGGACGCGGGAGTGGACGCGTTCTCGCTGGACGAGGAGGTCGCGGGTTTGCCCTGGGACAGCAGGTCGGCGGCGGCCGCCGGTGGGGCGGCGGCTGTCAGCAGAGTCAGGGCCAAGCCGATGGTGGTCGCCAGGGCGATCAGTGCCGTCAGGGCACGGGGGCGGGTCCGTAACGGCGCGGTCGTGTCAGCGGAGCGACTGGATGGACGCATGGCTTTACCTCCGGATAGCGGTGAGAGCGCGGCAACCGGATAGCGAAGTGGGCTACCGGGACTGTTCGAAGAGCCAGTCGAGGACCACGTCGTTCTCGTACGTCTGGGCCCATGAGAGGTGCGGGTTCACCGGTGTCGTTCCGGCCGCGTAGCTCGTGAACAGGACATGACTGCGCGTGGCCCGGGCCTCCCGCAGGAGCGCCCGGGAATGGGCCTCGAACTGTGCCTTCGGCAGATCGTTGGCCCATTCCCCGCGGGTGACCCGTGCGCCGGCGGTCTCCAGCGAATTCATCAGCGTCCACGTGCCGGGCTTGCCGAACCGGCCCTCCCGGTAAGGGACTACCGGGTCGTCGACGGAGTGGTCGGCCCACATGGGGATGTGCGTGATCTTCTCCATAGCGGCCGTCTCGCCCCAGCCGGCCGTGGGAAGGGCTGCCGCGAACACGTCGGGTCGCTTCGCGAGCAGGCTGTAGATACCGCGCCCGCCCGAGGACAGGCCGACGAGATAGAGCCGGGCTGTGTCGACGTTGCGGGAGTGCTCGCTGACGAAGGTGTCGATGAGTTCGCTCAGCGCGGCCTGGACCTTGGCGTCGGTCCAGTCCGTGCCGTCGGGTCCGTCCATGGGACGGGGCAGCGGGATCTGCGGGGAGAGGACGAACGCGGGGTCGCGGCGCTGTCGTTCCGGTTTGGCGAACGTGACCGCGATCCGGTTGGAGGTGAGCTGGGTCATGTTGTTGTCCGCGACTTCGCCGCCGCCGTGCAGGGTGACGACGAGCGGGTACCGCTTGCGCGTCCGCGGGTTCCGTACGAATCCCTCGGGCCGGTGCAGCCGGAAGTCCAGTTCGAAACCCGCGGAGTCCGTGAAGGAACCGGCGGCGAAGTCGTCGACCACGGGATTGATGACGCCGTCGTTCCGGCTCGCGAACGGACCGGCCTTGAGTACCAGTTCACCTCCCGGGCTGCGTACGTCCTCCACCTGTCTGACGGAGTACGCGCGGTCGAGCGGAAGGGGATCGGTGCCGGCGGCCCGCGCGTTGGAGTCGTTCGGGTCGAGTTCGATGATCAGGCGGTCGTCCCCTGTGGAGTAGACCCGGGTCACCGTGCGAGCCGCCGTCTGCCCGCCCACCGTGGCCTTCACCTGGAAGGCCGAGGGCGGGATCACGCCGCCGCGTAAGTCGATGCGATGCGAGTACTGGATGACGACGGCTGTCACCAGCCAGTTGTTCCTCGGTGTCACCCGCGTGACGAGGTCCGTTCGCAGGACCGGATTTAGTCCGGGGGCCGCCTGTCGTCCTTGAGATGTGGCTGTCGCGGTGTCGGCGGCCTCGGCGGTTGCCGTGCCCACGGCAGGCGCCGCGACCGCACCCGCTGTGACGGCGAGCGCCGTACGTCTGGTGATCCGTCTCATCGGTCCTCGTCTCGGTCACTGTCGTTGGCGAGAGTTTCGAAGCACCGGTGGATCGGTGTCCAGCATCAAACCGAGATCTGTTCATGCGTCCAGCGCATCAATCCGAGCCGGGGGCGCCCAGCGCAGACCGTGGCGTGTCCTGGTCTACTCCAGGCGCCCCTGTCCCAATATCCTCATCCATGGCCAGTAGCACACCATCCCCCCACCCAGGTTGCGTGCTGGCGCGGGCGACACCCCTGAACCTGCCCAAGCAGCCGGGTGACCTCCCCGTTCACCGCCTCCAGGAGGATCACGGTGAAAGTTCGCACCAGAAGCGCGGCGATCATCGGCACCATCTGCCTCGTCGCGTCCCTCTCCTCAGCCACGGCGTCCGCCCGTGAGCCCGCCGCCCCACGGCAGGCAGCGCAGGTCGCCCTCACGAATGTGGCCACGGCCAAGAATCCGACCGCCGGCGCCGCCGGTCCCGGAGGCACGGTCTGGATCGCCGAACGCGCAGGCACCGTAAGGGTCTTGGACGATCAAGGACTCGGCGAGCCCGTCCTCGACATCTCCGGCGAGACCACCACCGACGGCGAACGCGGCCTGCTCGGTATCGCGTTCGACAAGGAATTCGCGCACTTCTACATCTCGTTCACCAACCTCCAAGGCACCAGCACCATCGACGAGTTCGCCGTACGGGACGGCAAGATCCAGCCGGACACCCGGCGCACCGTCCTCACCCAGACGCAGCCCTACGCCAACCACAACGGCGGCGACATCACGTTCGGCCCCGACGGCTACCTCTACATCGCGTTCGGCGACGGAGGCTCGGGCGGCGACCCGCAAGGCAACGGGCAGAACCTCGGCACGCTGCTCGGCAAGATCCTGCGCATCGACCCGACCGGCGGCACACCGTACGCGATCCCGCCGGACAACCCGTTCGTGGACGACCCGAACGCCAAGGACGAGATCTGGGCGTACGGGCTGCGCAACCCGTGGCGGTTCTCTTTCGACGCGGGCACGGGCGACCTGCTGATCGGTGACGTCGGCCAGAGCGCCTGGGAGGAGATCGACTGGGCCCCGGCGAGCAGCAAGGGCGGCGAGAACTACGGCTGGAACCAGATGGAGGGCAACCATCCCTTCCGGGGCGGCACGGAGCCCGCGAACCACGTGCCACCGATCCACGAGTACGACCGCAGCGGGCCGGGCTGCTCGGTGACCGGCGGATACGTCTACCGGGGCAACGCGATCCCGGATCTCAAGGGTCAGTACGTGTTCAGCGACTTCTGCGACGGCACCGTCCGCTCTCTGCAGTTGGAGAACGGCAAGGTGACCGGCGTGAACGACCTCGGCGTCGACGGCGGTGAGGTCGTCTCGTTCGTCCAGGGCGGCGATGGCGAGCTGTACGTTCTCGCCATTGGCGGCAGCGTCTCCCGCATCGACCCGGCGTAACAGCTGCCGGAAGGAGCCGCAGAACAGCGCAGTGCCCTCCAAGTCGGCCGGAGCGCCTCCGGGATCTCCGGCCGGCCCACCTCGCGATCCGGCACGCAGTCCGCACGTTTTCAGCCGCGCAGTACGACCGTAAAGCTCCGGCCGTACGCGTGCCGGGTGTCGAACTCCAGGCGGGTTCCGCCCCGTTCCGACCTCACGCGAACTCCTGCGTCGGACGTGACCGCGCGTAGCGGCCGGCCGAGCAGGAGGACGCCGACCGTGTCCCGGTCCATGGTCGGGTCGGACACGGCGACGGTGGTCAGGCCGTGTCGCTCGCGCCGCACGATCACCGAGGCGGGTCCCTCGATGCGTAGCCCGGCGGTTTCGTGGTGGCCGGGCGTGAAGCTGTTGGCGGCCGTCAGGCCGAGGCCGGTGTGGGTGATGGCCTGGAGGCCGGAGGTGTTCGACAGAACCTTCAGCGGTCCGTGCTGGTACGCCTGAAGTCGGTTCTCCCCCGCGTTCGGCACCAACGCGTAGGCCAGGCGGGCGAGTTGTGCTCCGGGAGCCTGGTCGACCGTGACACCGAACACGCCGCGGGTCACCGCGGTGTCGGGGTTCGAGGTGCGCACGACCCGGCGGCTGCGGGTGATCTCGTTCACGGCGACCCGCACGGGCGGAGTGTCGAGGAAGACGTAGCCGACGGCGGTCCGCTGCGTGGCATTGGCGTAGCGCAGCCAGCGCAGGTCACCGGTGCCCGTGCCGGTCCAGGGGCGGCCGTCGCGGAGCCTCCCGGTGACGGAGACCTGGTCGTCCGGTGCGGCGATACGGGCGTCGACGGTCGTGGTCACGGCCCGCCCGGCGCTGTCCCCGACGCCCGCTGCGAGTACCACGACCTCCTCGTCGAGGAGGAACCACGACTTCGTCGCGGTCGCATTGCGGTAGACGACGAAATCGTCCGGCAGCAGACCTGCCGCCTTGTCGCGGTGGGCCACATCGCCGGACTGCACCATCCCGGCCGCCCCGTACGTCCCGAGGACCGCGCCGCCGGAGTGCCGGTTGGTGCCGCGCGGGAAGTAGACGTACGTGTTCTGCGACTCGGAGGACGAGGTGAAGTTCAGCGGGTGGCCGGGATTGTCGTAGAACGGCTTCCCGTACAGCTCGGGGATCGTGTCCCGCTGCTCGACCGGTGCGGTGACTCCGGCGAGGCCGTACGGGGAGACGGTGGTGAAGTAGTCGATGCCGTACGCCTGGGTCTGGTCCTGTCCGGAGAGGTAGAGGTAGTAAGCGCCGTCGCCCTGGAACCAGGGCATGAGGTTCTCGCCGTTCATGTACTCGTACTTGCTGATCCGGTCGGAACTGCGGGCGAGCGCGAAGGCGTATCCGGGTCTGCGGTGCACGGTCCTGTCCATCGCGTTGAAGGCGAGGCTGCGCGAGGCGGGGCCCAGGTCTGCGGGTGGGATGGTCGCGTCGCCGATGATGTCGGCGTACCGCACGATGCTGACCGGGGAGACGAAAGCGGAAGGGTCGGGAGCCGTGCGCGAGGTCGACCGGATGTGCTTGACGTAGCTCTTCAGGGCGGCGGCGTCGGCGCCGTCCGCGAGCGACGACAGATCGACTACGGCCTCGACGACCACGGCGACATCGCCGTAGCCGGTATTCGTCCGCGAGACCGCCCTCCCCTTGACGATCTCCATCATCCAGCCCTCGAAGACGAGCGGGGCGAAGCCGTTCCGCACCCAGCCCTGGACGGTCGACACCAGGTCCTCACCGTGTGCGAAGCCCGTGCCGTCGAGGATCTTGAGGGTCTGCACGACACGGGTCAGCAGGGCCTTGCCGTATGAGCCGGTGTAGGCGACCGAGGCGTGCTGGATGAAGGAGCCGTCGGCGTAGTGGCCGTCCGTGACACCGTGGTTGAGGTGGTACGGGTCGATGGTGGCGAAGACCGTCGACTGGTCGGTGAGGGCCTTGCGGATGCGGGCGTCGTCGCCGAGAAGCGCGCCTTGCAGGATCCGGTTCGTGGTGATGTCGGCGAGGTTGGCGCCCGTGTGGAAGCGCGAGTCGAGGTTCACGTCCCCGTCGATGCCGTTGCGGAGATAGGCGTCCATCGAGGCGACGTATGTGCGCGGGAGGTCCGGGCGGTGGGCCTGCACCTGGTCCGCGAGGAGCACGAGCGTTCTGCTGATGTGCTGCGACAGACCGATCTCCCAGTGGAACCAGTTGCCGTAGTAGCCCTGGGACTGGTCGCCGTAGTAGCGCTCGTGCAGCCACACGAGACCGTCGATCACCCGGCGCCGCACGGCGGTGTTCCCGAACAGGTCCGAATCGGCGGCGCCCGGTGTGCGGGTGGCGAGGGCGATCTCGTACAGCCGCCGGAAGGCGGTGTCCAGGCGGGCCGGATCGGCGCCGAGCTCCAGACCGGCGAACAGCTCGCCCGCTCCGGCATCGTCCATCGACCGCAGATTCGCCCGCGCGGCCTGGTGAACGGTCGCCACCTTGGCCGCCGTCTCCGGCCGGGCATTGGACTCGGCGGTCCCGGCGAAGACCTCCACCGTGTTGGCCAGAATCCGTGCCATGCTCACGGCGACCTCCTCCGCGCTCGCCGACCGGGAGGGAATCCCCGCCATCAGCCCGGCGGCCGACAGTACGGACAACAGGCGTCTGCGAGTGATGTCCATGGCGTCCTCCATCGGTTCCGCGTCCACAGATGGAGGGTGGCTTCGCGGATGGGTCTCAGCAACCGTGTCGCAGTGCCTCCATCTGCTCCTCCAGCGGACCCAGGCCGACATCGCGGCGGCGTTCGTCGACGCTTTCCGGCCGGCGTATCAGGTACGGGCGCAGCGTGGCCGGGTTGACGCGGGTGCCGTAGAACTGCGGCAGGCGCTGCTCGACGGCGCAGTGGTCGGCGATGTACGCGAGGTGGACGGCGGGGCAGCGGCCGTCCAGGGTGGCCTGGGCGATCAGGTCCCGGCAGGAGAGCTGGAAGTCCAGGTCCGGGGCGTGCAGCAGGATCATCAGGGCCGCGGTCGAGGCGGTGGCGCCCACCCGGTCGGCGGACGGCCAGCCATGGCGGTGGACGACGCCCTTGAGCGCGTCGGCGTTGGCGCGACGGCACGCGATGATCTCGGACCGCCGCTGCGGGGTGGGGTCGGCCTGCGCCCGCCGCATGAGGTCCCGCTCGTGGTCGGCCCGGTGCAGCAGTTCCGCGGCCAGGGCAGCCTCCGACACCGGCGCCAACGGGTCTGCCGTCTCGGTACCTGCCGCGCCGTCGTCGGAGCGCACCGACGCATCGGCGAGACGGCTCTCGTCCGCGGCCTCGACCTGCGACTGCCGCCCCAGCGCGCTCGTCACGGTACCCACCCCAACTCCAGCGTGAACCACACCCGCTTGCCCGGGCTGCCGGGCTCCGGGGGCGCGACACCCCAGTCATCGGCCACCGCGGCCACGATGGCCAGCCCACGACCGGACTCCTCGGCCCCGCCCGCCGTACGCAGCCGCGGCGGGAGCGGCGAGTGGTCGCCGACCGTCACCCGCAGCTCGTACTCACCGCACTCGATGGTGAGGGTGACCGTGTCGCCGGGGCCGGTACGCGCGTGCCGGACCGCGTTCGCGAACAACTCGTCCGTGGCGAGGACGGCGTTGTCCACGTACTCCGGCGGCAGCCGCAGCCGCCTGAGGTGCTCGGTGACCAGGTGCCGCACGTCTGCGGCGCGCGAGGGCTGGGCGGGGATCGTGGCGTGGAGGCGTGCCGGGGAGGGCGACGGCTGGTGGCGCTGGGCCCTGGGTGCCGTCATGGAGCCTCCTTGTGGGGGCAGCGCGGTCGGGGAAGTGCTGGCTGCATATGCAGCCAACAACCCGGACCGGCTGCTGGACCAGGGGGTGTGCGGGTTGTCCGGTTGCGGGTGCGTAGTGGCGCGGGAGGTATGTTCGAGAGCGTGAGGAACGTGCACGGCAGCCGGGTGGGGGCGCGCGAGGAGTCCCGTGGCGGGTCCGGCGTGCGCGGCAAGCGCGTGCTGGTCACGGGTGGCACACGGGGTCTGGGCGAGCAGATCGTACGGCTGCTGGTGGCCGAAGGGGCGCGGGTGGCGACGTGTGCGCGTACCGCGCGTGACCTGGAGGCGCTGGAGCTGTCGCTGCGGGGTGAGGACGGCGGGCCCATGTTCACCCGGGCGCTCGACGTCACCGAGCCGGAGCGTCTGGAGCGGTTCGTCACGGCATCGGCGAAGCGTTTGGGCGGCCTTGACGGGGTGGTCGCGTGTGCGGGCGGCTCTCACGGAGGGGGCTTCGAGCGGACGGACGCCGCGGACTGGGCCGCGACCTGGGAGCTGAACGTCGGTCATGCGGTGCGGCTGGTGCGTGCCGCGATCCCGCACCTGCGGGACGCGGGCGGCGGCTCGGTCGTACTGATCTCGTCGATCTCCGGCTGGAAGCCGGGGCCGCCCGTCCAGTACGGAGTCGCGAAGTCCGCCCAGATCCACCTGGCCGCGTCGCTCGCCCGTGAACTCGGTCCGGACGGGATCCGGGTGAACGCCGTCTCCCCGGGGTCGATGCTCATCCCCGGCCGACGCTGGGACCGTATGCGCCGGGAGGATCCCGAGCGGTTCGCCGGGTTCGCGGCCGCGGAGCTGCCGGGCGGAGAGCCGGTTGCGCCGCAGGAGGTGGCGCGGGTGGTGGCGTTCCTGCTGTCCGACTGGTCGAGCGGTGTGTCGGGGGCCCATGTGCCGGTGGACCGGGCGCAGAACGCCCCGTCCCCGGACGGGTACTGAGGCGGGTCGACCGTTCACGCCGCCGCCCCCAGCACCGCGCGGGAGCGGCGCTCGAACTCCCGTACAAGGGGTTCATCCCGGCGGGACTCCAGCCGCCTGCGGAAGTCGCGGAGAGCCTGTATGGAGCGTTCGCTGTGCACGGTGGCCAGGGCGTCCAGCGCCTCGGTGGCCGTGCCGACGGCCTCGTCCAGCCGGTTCTGCTGCAGGTGGGCCGTGGCCAGTACGGAGCGGCTGATGGCCTGGCGCCTGCGCCGGTCGGCGTTGGCACTCACCGACTCGCTCGCCGTGCGCTCGGCCTGGGCGGCGAGCCCCAAGTCACGGAAGCAGAGCGCCGATTCGGCCTGCAGGTAGTGGTCGTCGAGGAAGCGCACCCAGGGGGATTCCTGTTCGGCACCGCGGCTGGCGTCCAGGTGCTGCTCGGCCCGGCGCAGGGCGTCGCCGGCTTCACGCGCGTGCCCCTGGGCCGCGTGTCCGCGGGCCGCCATGGCGTACAGGCGCATCAGGCCCAGCGGGCTGCCCGCTTCCTTGGCGGTGACGATGCCCGCGCGGGCCAGGCACACCCCCTCGTCGGGACGGCCGAGGCTGGTGGCCAGGTGGGACAGTCCGGCCAGGATCTGCCCGCCCAGGACCCGGTCGCGGCCCTCGGCGCACAGGCGCAGCGCCTGGATCATGTAGCGCTGCGCCAGCCCGTACTCCCCCGCGTCGTACGAGCTCCAGCCGGCCATCGCGGCGAGGCGGGCCGCGGCGGTGTACAGGGGGCGCTGCACCTGGGGGGACGTGCCGCGCCGCTGCAGCATCGGGACGACCTCGGTGGACAGGTAGTGCACGATGCTGGTGCGCACTCCGCCGCCGCCGTAGTGGTTGTCCATCTCGTCGAACATGGCGATCATCGCGTGCACCTGTTCGACGGGGCCGCCGTCGGCCACCGGCGTCAGCTGCCCGGTGTCCTGGTTCTCCAGCAGCCACAGCAGCCACTCGCGCTGAGGGTGGGTCAGGGCGCCGGCGACGAAGGGGACCGAGCCGAGCAGGCTGTGCCGGGAGATGTCGGTCGACCCCAGCTCGGCGAGCGCGTGCAGGGTGTCCGCCATGTCCTCGCCGAACGCGAGCGTCCTGGCCACGACCGGGCGTTGCTGGTCGGGATGGAAGCCGAGATCCGCGGGTGACACGAAACGGCCGAGCCGCTCGGACAGCACCGCGGCGATCAACTCCGGTGTTCTGCCCCGGGGTTGCTGTCCCTGCAGCCAGCGGGTCACCGACGCCTTGTCGTAGCTGGAGTCGGCGCCCTGGCAGTGGCCGAGTTCATTGACCCGAAGGGCGAGGGAGGCGTACGAGCAGCCGGCCTCCTTCAGCGCGCTCGCCAGTGCCGCATTGCCTCCGGCGGGGCCCTTGCCCGGGCTCCTTGCGTGTCCGTCGGTCACGGTGGCCATCCAGGTCTCGCATCAGATCGTGTAGCTGCGCTGTACCTGCCGGGCCGTCAAGTCAGCACTGCCCGGGCAGAGTTGACCTTCGTCGCGCCGCTCCGCGCGGAGGTCCCACGAGAACTATGGTCGCGTGGATACTCGATACGCAACTGGCGTTCTGATAATTTCGTATCGATCCGCATCGCTCTGTCTGTGTCGTTGGACCGCGTGGCACACTGCACGCTGTGATGGCCGCCGAGGGAGGTAGGACGTGGGCGAGAACCGCTCGAGCGGCAGTGCACCCACCGTCCTGCGGATGGTGCTCGGCAAGCGGCTGAAGCAGCTGCGGGAACAGGCCGGACTGTCCTTCGAGGACGCGGCGCGCGCCATCGAGGTCACCGCGCTCACGGTCCGGCGGATCGAAAAGGCCGAGGTCGGGCTGCGCATTCCGTACGTGAAGGAGTTGCTGCACACCTACGGCGTCCCGGCGGCGGAGATCGAGGACTTCCTGGATCTGGCCCGCAAGGCGAACCAGCCCGGGTGGTGGTACCAGTACCGCGACGTGCTCCCGGAGTGGTTCAAGGCGTACGTGAGCCTGGAGAGCGAAGCCTCGGTCATCCGTCTCTACGAACCCCACTACGTCCCCGGCCTGTTGCAGACGCACGAGTACGCCGAGGCGCTCATGCGCGTCGGCTTCCCCGACGAGCCCAAGGAGGAGACGGCCCGCCGCGTCGACCTGCGACTCAAACGCCAGGACCTGCTCGCCAAACCGGACGCGCCCGCCCTCTGGGCCGTCCTGGACGAGACGGTGCTGCGCCGGGCGGTCGGCGGGGCCGAGGTGATGCGGGCTCAGATAGACCGGCTGCACGAGGCCCTGGACCTGCCGAAGGTCCGGATCCAGATCATGCGTTTCGCGGCGGGCGCCCACCCCGGCGCCTTCGGCCCGTTCCACCACTTTCGCTTCGGATTCTCCGAACTGCCCGACATCGTCTACGTGGAGAGCCTGGCCGGCGCGGTCTATGTCGACCGGCCCGAGGACGTCGGCGCCTACCTCGAAGTACTGGACCGGATGTCCGTGCAGGCGGAGCCGGTCGATCGAACCCGGGCCATCCTGGGTGAACTGCGTAAGGAGTTGTGATCCATGGGATCCAAAGGCCCCATCTACAGCGGTATGCCGGCCTCCGACCTGGGCACCGAGGGCTGGCACAAGCCCTGGAGCGGTACCAACGGCGGCAGTTGCGTCGAGGCCAAGCGACTGCCCGACGGCAGCGTCGCCTTCCGCCAGTCCACCGACCCCGACGGCCCCGCGCTGGTCTACTCCCGCGACGAGATGATCGTGTTCCTGGAAGGCGCCAAGGCCGGCCAGGCCGACTTCCTGGTCGCCTGACGCCGCCACCCGTACCGGCACACCACTACGCGCGCACAACCGGACAACCCGCACGCCCACTCCCGGCGTGCGGGTCGTCCGACCACACTGAACAGGTCTGTCGCCTCGAAGGAAGTGGTATGCACGCGTCACCCCGACTCTCCCGCCGGACCGTGCCCGCCACCCGCCCGGGCCGCATCGCTCCGCGCCGAACCACCCGAGTCGGCCCCGAGGCGACGGCATGAACCTCCCGCAGGCGCTCCTGAGCCACCGGACGTTGGTCATCGAGGGCGCCGACGGCGTCCCCCGCAACGGCCTCATCGCCCAGCTGGCCCACCACGGCTTCCCGGTCCAGCACCTGCCGGACCGCCTGCACCACGTGGACCCGACCCGGCCCTACCGTGAACTCCTCGCGACGCCGGGGCGCGTGGCCCTCGACGGCAGCATCATCCACGAACTCGTCTACGGACCATTGCGCCGCGGCCACTCCCGGGTGACCTGGATCCAGGCACTGGACTTCGCCGAATCCGTGGCCGAACGCGACGGCGCCCTCATTCACCTGACGGCATCCGTGAGCTTCCTCCGGCCCGCCCCCACGGACTTCACCGAGGCGGCCGACGCCTATGCGCGGGCGATGCGAACCCTCGCGCAACACGTCCCCGTCGTCCGCCTCGACGCGGCCGACCTCACCCACTTACCCCGCCCCGGCCTCCCTGCGCACTGCGAACTCGGGCGGAAGCAGCAGCAGTTGACGATACGTTGGTAACCGACCCCGTGACGCACGGCAGGAGAACTCCCATGGCAGACGGCCGGCCCGCCCCCGACCAGGAAGCACTGTCCAAGATCGACACCACGGTGCCGCACTCCGCCCGCATCTGGAACTACTGGATGGGGGGCAAGGACAACTACGAGGTCGACCGGATCGCGGGCGACGCCTACCGCGAGACCGCGCCGAACATCGAGACCATGGCCCGCGCCTCCCGCCAGTACCTGATCCGCGCCGTCACCTTCGTGGCCGGCGATCTCGGCATCCGGCAGTTCCTCGACATCGGCACCGGCCTGCCCACGTACGACAACACCCACCAGGTCGCACAGCGGGTGGCGCCCGAGTCCCGCATCGTCTACGCCGACAACGACCCGCTCGTCCTCCGGCACGCCCAGGCCCTGCTCACCAGCACCCCCGAAGGCGTCACCGAGTACGTCGACGCGGACCTGCACGAACCGGAGAAGATCCTCGAAGCGGCGGGCCGGATCCTGGACTTCGACCAGCCGGTCGCCCTCATGCTCATGGGCATCCTCGGCCACATCCAGGACTATGAGGAGGCCAAGTCCATCGTCCGCCGCCTCCAGGCGGCCCTGTGTCCCGGCAGCTACTTCGTGCACTACGACAGCACGGACACGGACGAGGAACTCAAGCGGGCCCAGCAGGGCTACGACGACACCGGCGCCATCCCGTACGTCCTGCGCAGCCCTGAGCAACTCGCCGCCTACTACGAGGGCCTGGAACTGCTCGAACCCGGCATCGTCTCCTGCCCCCTGTGGCACCCCGAGCCCGGCACCACGCCCGAGCCCACGGATGTCTACGGCGGGGTGGCCCGCAAGCCCTGACGCGCCGCCGCGCAGCTACTCCAGCGCCGGGAGGCCGGTCAGGCCTGTCTCGGCCATGATGCGGTCCACCGTCGCGGCCAGGGTGCTGTCGGCGCCGATGACCGTCTCGATGCCACCGGGCAGCAGGTCCAAGGTCCGGTACCAGTCGCGCAGTTGCGACTCGTCGACCTCGTCGGCGATCGGTTTCGTGGCGTGCCGGGCGAGGGTTTCGGCGAACGGGACGTCCAGGTAGTAGGCGTGGGTCGGGCCGCGGTGGTCGCGGCGCAGCCGGGCGAGCATGTCGCCGTAACGATCGGCGTAGAGGATGCCTTCGACGACGACGTGATACCCGGCGTCCAGGGCGTAACGGGCCGTCAGGTCGATCAGGCCGATGTTCGCGGCGCCCGGCCGGTCCCGCTCGCGCAGGACGACCCTGCGGATGTTGTCCTGGCCGACCAGGGCCAGACCACGGCCGAACCGCTCGCGAAGTCCGACCGCGACGGTCGACTTGCCCGAGGCGCTGTTGCCCCGCAGGATGACCAGCCGCGTTTCTTCGGTGCCCACCATCACGGCGGTCACGCTACCGACAGCCGGTGAACCGCTTCAGCCCTTGAAGGCGCGGCCGGTGGCGGACAGGGTCTCGGCCAGGATGCGGACGGCCTTCGGGCCGACGCCATGCAGGGCCGACAGCTCCGACTCGGTCAGGCCTGCCACTTGGTCGAGGGTCGTGATCCCGGCGGAGGCGAGCGCCTGCGTCGCGGGCCTGCCGATCGCCTTCGGCAGGTCGCCGACCGCGCCGGGGGCCGCGGTGTCGGCTGCCGCCACCTGCGCGGCGAGACGCTTGGGGGCATGCGCCAACCAGGCGCGTCGTACCCAGTGGTTGAGCTGTTGCCCGTCGATCTCTCCCAACGGGACGCGTACGCCGATCCGCACTGCGCCGCGGGTGTACGGCTTCGCGACCGGGTGCGCGGCGAGCATCACCTCCGCATCCTCGGCCGGAAGGTGGAGGTGGACGTACTTGTCCTTGCCCAGCGAGGCGAACGGCTTGTCGCCGACCACGAAGGCGGCTGTCGCGGTGCGGGTGGCCTGCTCGACGGTCTCGGGGAAGGAGAGCGCCGCTTTGCGGAGCTGGGCAAGAGTCGTCATGGGCACACGTTGGCACACCGGGCCCTTCGTGGATTCCATGTCGGCGCCGGGTCACCACTGGGTGATGAGCGGTGTGTCCGGTTCCTGTCGGCGCCAGGCTGCGGTGAGGCGGGCGAGGCGGGTGGGGGCGGCGATGCCGCGCACGGTTTCGATCCGGCCGCTCGCGAGGTCGAACGTCGCGATGCCCCTGACCTGGTCGCCGATCACGAAGAGGATGGCGGGGGCGCCGTTGACGTGCGCGTAGTGGATGGCAGGCGTGCCGCCCGCAAGGCGCCGTTTCGCGGCTGTGGGTTTGAGGCCGGCTCGTACGACGGCGGCGACGCGCTGCGGAGTGTCGAACCGCAGCAGCTTCTCCGCCATGCCGCCGACGCCGTCGGAGATCGCGATCGCGTCGTCGGTGAGCAGCGCCACCAGCCGTTCGGTGCGGCCCGAGGTGGCGGCGGTGAGGAATTCCTCGACGATCCTGCGGGCGGATGCCGGGTCGAGCTCGCCGCCGTCGCGGCGGCGCTCGGCGGTGATGCGGCGGCGGGACCGGTGGAGGTGCTGCTGGCTTGCGGACTCGGTGATGTCGAGGATCTCGGCGATCTCGGCGTGGCTGTAGGAGAACGCTTCACGCAGGACGTAGACGGCCCGCTCGACGGGTGACAGTCGCTCCATGAGCGTCAGCACGGCCAGGGAGACCGATTCCCGCTGCTCGAACGTCTCGGCCGGGCCGAGCATCGGGTCGCCGTCGAGGAGCGGTTCGGGGAGCCAGGCCCCGGCGGTGCGTTCGCGGCGGGCCTGTGCCGAGCGGAGCCGGTCGAGGCACAGGTTGGTGACGACCTTGGTCAGCCACGCTTCCGGCACCTTGATGTGCTCCCGGTCGGCGGCCTGCCAGTGCAGGAACCCGTCCTGCACGGCGTCTTCGGCGTCGGTGGCGGAGCCCAGGAGCCGGTAGGCGAGCGAGGCCAGCCGGTTCCGGCTGGCCTCGAATCGACTGGTGTCGAAGCGGTCGATGTCGGTGCTGTCCACATGGACCACCCTAGATAGGGGGCGGCTGAGCGAGGGCTATTTCGGCCAACGCGTCCCGCGAGGCCAGGCGGCGCTTGCGCTTGGGCAGGCAGACCGACCGCATGGTGCGATCGACGATGATCCGACCGTGCTCGGTGACCTCAAGGCTGCGGTTCGCTTGCTCCTGTTGACTTGAGTCCCTGCTCTGCGGGGCGTGCCTCAGCGCTACCGTTCCTCAGCGCCGGAGCGCCGCCCTCGCCGGCAGGGTCACTGCCAGCAGGCCCAGGCCCACCGCGCCGCCGGCGAAGGCCGCGTACACCAGGGGAGGTACGTACGGGGCCTCGCCGGTGAGGCCGCGCATCATCGGGATCAGCGTCGCGGCGGCGATGGCCGTGCCGAGGACGATGCCGGTCACCGCCACCAGGAGGCCTTCCCAGCGCAGCATCCGCATCACCTGGCGCCGCGTGGAACCGACGAGGCGGAGCATGCCGAGTTCGCGGCGGCGGTCGAGGACGGTCATCACGAGCGTGTTGACGGCGGCGACGGCGGCGAAGCCACCGAGGACGCCGGCCATCGTGTAGTTGGCCCAGGCATTGAGCTCGCGGTCGGTGCTCTGCTCGACCGCGTAGCCGGAGGCGTCGGTGACCTTGCCGAGCGGGGCGAGGGCCTGTGCGTCGCCGCCCCGTACCAGGAGTGTGCTGTCGAAGACCGAGGTGACATGGGCGGCCAGGGACGCGCGGTCCATGGTCACCGCGGCGAGGCCGAGACCGCGGCCGTACACGGCGACGACCTCTGGGCTGGTCCTGGTGCCGTCGGGAAGGTAGAGGGGCAGTGTGTCGCCGACCTTGACCTTCGCCGACGTGGCGAGCGCCTTGTCGATGGCGAGCCGACCCTTGCCGACCCGGTCCAGGCTGCCGTCGCGCACGTCGAGGTCCTGCACCTTCGCGAGCTGCGCGCCGGAACCGGAGATGCCCTGGGCCGCCGAGCTCTGCAGCCACCGGTCGCCGCCCGACCCGACGGGCACAAGCACCTGCGTGTCGAGCAGGCCGACGGCCGCGTCGACGCCGGGCACGCGGGCGGCCCGGTCGACGGCGTCGGCGGGCAGCCCGGCCGGGGCCGTGACCACATGGTCCGCGGTGACGCCGGCGCGCAGCTGCTTCGCGGCGACATGGCTCTCGCTCGTGTGCATGAAGACGAGCGTCGAGGCGAAGGCCATGGCCAGCACGATCGGGGTGATCGCGGAGGCCAGCCGACGGGCGTTCGTACGGGAGTTGGCGGCCGCGAGCGAGGCCGAGGCACCGCCGCCGCTCAGTGGGAGCCCGAACAGCTCCGCGCACAGCCGCGCCACCAGCGGGCCGAGCAGCGCGACGGCGAGCATGAAGAGCATGACGACGCCAAGGGCGGCGTTGGCCGCGTCCTCCCCCGCCGAACGGGCGGCTACGACGGTGAGGAGCCCGCCGCCGACAAGGGCGCCCAGGCCCAGCACCGTACGGATCACGCCTGGCCGCAGTCGCTCCACCGACGCCTCGGTGAGCGCCTGCCCCGGCCTGATCTTCGCGGGCCGGCGTCCGGCGGCCCAGCCGGCGGTGAGCGCGGTCAGCAGTCCCGCGCCGACGGCGACGACGAGCGGGATCCAGGAGATGTGCAGGTCCACGGCCTCCGGCACGGCCCCGCGGTCCTGCAACTGCCCGAACCACCAGTGGGCGAGCCCGATCCCCGGCAGGCAGCCGACCAGACCGGCGGCGGGCGCGACGAGCAGCGCCTCCGCGGCGACCGCGCGGCGGATCTGCCGCGGAGTGGCCCCGACGGCGCGCAGCAGCGCGAACTCCCGGGCCCGCTGGGCGACGGACAGCGCGACCGTGCCGGACGCCGTGAAGACGGCGACCATGGCGGCGATCCCGCCGAAGGAGCCGCCGAGCCCGGTGAGCATCTCCTTGGCGTACCCGAGTCCACGGTCCTCGACGGCGCCGCGCTCGTCGCCGGTGTGCACCCTGGCGCCGGAACCGGCGAGCGCCTTCTTCACACCGGCGGCGAGCGCGTCGGCGTCCGCCCCGTCCTTCGCCAGTACGGCGATTGCGTCGGCCTTGCCGGGATGCCCGGCCAGCGCGGACGCCTGGGCGTCGGCGAACCAGCCCGTGGCGCCCTCGGCCACGTCGCCGTCTCCGGCCTGCGCCAGCCCGGAGACGCGGAAATCGGCGCGTCCGGCGGCGGTTTCGAGCGTGACCGTGTCGCCGACGCCGGCCTTCGCGGCCCGCGCGGCGGCGGCGTCGAGCACCACCTCGCCGATACGGGGTGCGGCACCGGAGGTGAGCGCGGCACCGGTGAAGATGTGCGCTCCCCAGCCGTGGCCCGTCAGCGCGCCGTCGCCCTGGCGCACCGGGAACGTGAAGTCCGGCACCGCCCCTTCCGCGCCGGGCACGCGGGCCGCCTTGCCGGCCAGTGCGGCGTCCACACGCGCCGTGTCCGGCAGCAGGTCCGCCGACACGGACCGGCTGTCCCCGCTGCCCGTGACGAAGCGGGCGTACTGGTCCGCGGCCACGACCACCGGCGCCTTGGCGTACCGCTCGGGCGGAACCGAGGCGCGGGCGCCCGTCTCCAAGAGGATGCCGCAGGCGGAGACGATCAGCGCCGCCATCATCAGCGCGACGAACGTGCCCGCGAACGACGCTGGTTTGAAGCGCACGGCCGCGCGGGCGAGGCCGTTGGGGGCGAAGCTCCTCACGCCGCCGCCCCCACCATCGCGCCCGAACGGGAGGTCAGGGCGGCCATGTGCGCCGCGATCTGCTCCGCCGAGCCGCGGTCGAGGCCACCGGCGAAGACGCCGTCCGCGAGGAACAGCACGCGGTCGGCCCAGACGGCCGCGGCCGGGTCGTGGGTGACCATGACGACGGTGGCCCCGAGGGTGTCCACCGCGTGCCGGAGCAGGCCGAGGATCTCGGCGGCGGTGCCGGTGTCGAGGGCGCCGGTGGGCTCGTCGGCGAACACCACGTCCGGGCTGGTGATCAGGGCGCGGGCGATGGCCACGCGCTGCTGCTGGCCGCCGGAGAGCTCGCCGGGCCGCCGCTTCGCCTTGTCGGTGAGGCCGACCTGCGCGAGCACCGCCTGTGCGCGTCGGCGGTCCTGGCGCTGCCCGGCGAGGCGCGTCGGGAGCAGCACGTTCTGCTCGACGGTGAGGGAGGGCAGGAGGTTGAAGGCCTGGAAGACGAAGCCGAGGCGGCTGCGGCGCAGTTCGGTGAGCTGGTTCTCCCGCATGCCCGTGATCTCCGTACCGCCGAGGCGCACGGAGCCGGCCGACGGCCGGTCGAGGCCGGCGGCGCACTGCAGGAAGGTGGACTTGCCGGAGCCGGAAGGGCCCATGACGGCGGTGAACGTGCCGCGGGGCAGGGCGAGGTCGATGCCCGCGAGCGCGTGCACGGCACCGGCGCCGCGGCCGTACTGCCGCCGGACGCCGCGCAGTTCGACGGCGAGACCGGGCGTGCCCTGGGCCTCCGGCCGGTCGTCCGTCTTCTGCCGCTTGCCGCTGCGCAGCCTCATGGTCCGTCCTCTCGCGATCTTTTCGAGCCGATGACTCGAAGCTACGGATCACGGTCATGGCGAACCATGGCGGCTGCTGGCGGATCGGGGGTGGGGATAACCCCAGGCGCCTTACCTGCGTCTGCGGCGGCTCATTTCGCCGACGCCACGCGGTAGCGGAGGTAGACGAATTTCGAACTGAAGGTGCGTGTCTCGACGAGTTCGAGATCCACCCGGCGCTCGTGCCGGGGAAAGAACGGAATGCCGCCGCCCACCAGTACCGGGTGGACCATGACCCGGTACTCGTCGATCAGCCCGAGCGCGGCGGCCTCGGCGGCGAGCGTCGCGCCGCCGATCGCGATCTCGCCCTCCCCCGGCTCGGCTCGCAACCGCTCGATCTCCTCCGCCAGGCCGCCGGAGGCCAGGCGCGCATTGCCCTGCACCGCCGACAGCGTGGTGGAGAACACCACCTTCGGGAGCGGGTTCCAGAGCGCGGTCCACTCGAGTTCGGCCTCGTCGAGCGATCGATCCTGGTCGGCGGTCTCCCAGTACAGCATCGTCTCGTACAGCCGTCGTCCCAGCAGGTGGACGCCGACCTGTCGAATCTCGTCGATCCAGAAGCGGAAGACGTCCTCGTCGGGCGCCGTCCAGTCGAAGTTGCCGTCCGGCCCGACGATGTAGCCGTCGAATGAGGCGCCCATCGAATAGGTCACGCTGCGCATCAGGAGTCCTCCTCGGTAACGGGTTCGGCAGTATGACTGCCGGACGCCGCAGAACTCATCGCGGCTCGCGGCATCCCCTGGGCCGGCCGCGACTCTTCGTGGCTACCAGGCGATCTCGCCATGCCGGGAGACGAAGCGCCCGGTGCCGGCTCCGGGCCCCTCGGTGGCCAGGGCAACGATCGCGTCCGTGCCCTCGGTGACGGTTTGGGGGCCGCTGTGCCCGTTGAGGTCGGTCGCGGTGTAGCCGGGGTCGGCGGCGTTGACGCGGATGTCCTTGAGCCCTTTCGCGTACTGCGTGGTCAGCATCGTCAGGGCCGCCTTCGACGAGGTGTACAGAGGCGCGACGACACGCGACTCGGGCCGGTCGGGGTCGTGGGTGAGGGCGAGGGAGCCCATGCCGCTGCTGACGTTGACGATCACGGGGTCGTCCGAGCGGCGCAGCAGCGGCAGGAACGCGGTGGTGGTGCGGACCACGCCGATGACGTTGACGTCCAGGACGGCGCGGGCGTCGGCGGCGGTGAGGTCGCCGGGATCGCCTATGGGGCCGTGCACGCCGGCGTTGTTGATCAGGACGTCGATCCTGCCCTCGTGTTCGGCGACGTCCGCGGCCGCGGCGGCCACGGAGGCGTCGTCGGTCACGTCGATGGGGACGTAGCGGGCGCCGAGCGCCGCAGCGGCCTCCTCGCCCCGCTCGCGGTCGCGGGCGCCGACGAGCACGGTGTGGCTGTACTCGATCAGGCGGCGGGCGGTCTCGCGGCCGAGACCCTTGTTGGCTCCGGTGATGAAGGTGATCGTCATGCCTTCGATGGTGGTCCGGGGCGGTAAGGCGGACCAGGGAGGCTTCGACGGTAGGACGACCAGTACCACCCTCGCGCCCCCACAGACGACCGGGGATGCGGGACGATGGAGGTCATGTCGATGTCACCCGGAACCGGACTGGGCGCGGTGCTCCGCATGTGGCGGGACCGGCTGCCCCCGTCGGCCGCCGGGCTGCCGGTGGCCCGCGGTCGCCGGGCGGCAGGGCTGCGGCGGGAAGAACTGGCCGACCTGGCCGGGGTGTCGGTCGACTACGTCGTGCGCCTGGAACAAGGACGGGCCACGACACCCTCGGCATCGGTGGTGGCGTCCCTGGCGCGCGCCCTGCAACTGTCCATCACCGAGCGGGACCACCTGTACCGGCTGGCCCAGCTCGTACCGCCGGTGGACGGCGCGATCTCCGACCATCTGCCGCCCGGCCTGCAGCGGGTCCTGGCCCGCCTCGGGGACGTGGCGGTCGCCGTGTTCGCGGCGGACTGGCAACTGGTGCGGTGGAATCGTGGGTGGGCCGCCCTGCTGGGCGACCCCTCTCCCACCCCGCCCCGGCTGCGCAATTTCGCCCGCGACAGATTCCCGGTCGACGGCGCCTCCCCCCGCCTCGCGCTGTGGCCGGTGACCGAGGCGGACCGCGACGCCACTGACGCCGCCGTCGTCTCCGACCTGCGCCGCGCCACCGGCCGCTTCCCCCAGGACGCCCGCCTGGCCGCGCTGATCCGCGAACTGAACGCGGGCAACAGGAGGTTCGCCGCGCTATGGGCGACGGGAGCGGTGGCCGCGCACCGCGAGGACCACAAGACGATCGACCACCCGTCGGTGGGCCCCATCACGGTGGACTGCGACGTCCTGACCGACGGCGACTCCGAGCTCAAGATCGTCATCATGACCGCGGCACCCGCCAGCGAGGACGAGACCAAACTCCACCTCACCGCCATCACCGGCCCACCGGCCACCACGCACAACTGACCCGCGCGGAAAAAGCGCAAAGGCAAGGAGCGTGTGTACTCCTTGCCACTCTCAACCTATAGCGCACTGGGGGGCTTGCGGCAAGGCCCTGGTCGGGCCGCAGAATGAGCGGCCGAAGCCAGAAGCTGCGGAAAATGACGGGGGTCTTCAGATGATTGACGTGATCGTGGTCGGCGGCGGACCGACCGGTTTGATGCTGGCCGGCGAATTGCGGTTGCACGGTGTGCACGTGGTCGTGCTGGAGAAGGACGTGGAGCCGACCCCGATCGTCCGCTCGCTCGGACTGCACGCGCGCAGCATCGAGGTGATGGATCAGCGCGGGCTGCTCGACCGATTCCTGGCGCTCGGTCAGCAGTACCCGGTCGGTGGCTACTTCGCCGGAATCAGTAAGCCCGCGCCGGAACGGCTGGACACCTCACATCCGTACGTCCTCGGCATCCCGCAGACCACCACCGACCGCCTGCTGGCCGAGCGCGCCACCGAGCTCGGCGCCGAGGTCCGGCGCGGCTGCGCGCTGGCCGGGCTGAGCCAGGACGACCATGGGGTGAGCGCCGAGCTGGCCGACGGCACGCGGCTGCGCTCACGTTACGTCGTCGGCTGCGACGGCGGCCGCAGCACGGTGCGCAAGCTGCTCGGCGTCGGCTTCCCCGGCGAGCCCAGCCGCGTCGAGACCCTGCTGGGCGAGATGAAGCTGACCGCGGAGCCCGAGACGCTGGCCGCCGTGATGGCCGAAGTCCGCAAGACCGAGAAGCGGTTCGGCGCCATGCCCCTCGGGGACGGGGTGTACCGCGTCGGCGTGCCCGCCGAAGGGGTGGCCGAGGACCGCTCCGTACCGCCGACTCTCGAGGAGTTCAAGCGACAGCTGCGGGTCATCGCCGGCACCGACTTCGGCGTGCACTCACCCCGCTGGCTGTCCCGCTTCGGCGACGCCACCCGGCTGGCCGAGCGCTACCGGGTCGGCCGGGTGCTGCTGGCCGGCGACGCGGCGCACATCCACCCGCCGGTCGGCGGTCAGGGGCTCAACCTCGGCATCCAGGACGCGTTCAACCTCGGCTGGAAACTGGCCGCCGAGGTGGGCGGCTGGGCACCGCGGGGCTTGCTGGACAGCTACCACACCGAGCGGCACCCGGTGGCCGCCGACGTGCTGAACAACACCCGCGCGCAGATGGAGCTGCTGTCCAACGAGCCGGGCCCCCAGGCCGTACGCAGGCTGCTGTCGGAACTGATGGACTTCGAGGAGGTGAACCGGTACCTGACCGAGAAGATCACCGCGACCGGGATCCGCTACGACTTCGGCGAGGGCCACGAACTCCTCGGCCGGCGGCTGCGGGACGTGGAGCTGAAGCGGGGGAACCTCTACGAACTGATGCACGGCGGTCGCGGCCTGCTGCTCGACCAGACCGGCCGGCTGTCGGTGGCGGGCTGGGACGACCGGGTCGACCACGTCGTCGACGTGAGCGAGGAACTGGACGTGCCCGCGGTACTCCTCCGGCCGGACGGCCATGTGGCGTGGGTCGGCGACGATCAGCAGGACCTGCTCAGTCGGCTGCCCAAGTGGTTCGGCGCTGCCGCCAGTTGACGCCGTGGCGCGCACGTTCGCCGCCTTCGCGGCCTGCCGTGGCTTCAGATCCACGTGTCGAGCCACATCCTTGCGCGCCAGTCGGCGTACGGGATCGTCTGGCCCATGTAGACCGGGAAGAAGTAGATGAAGTTCCAGGCGATGAGCAGCACGAGCGCGCCCGCCGCCACCGTCCCCTGTATGCGACGCTTCTCAGCCGCCCCCGGCGGCCCCAGCACCGCTCCCAGCATCATCGTCACGGCCAGGCTCAGGTACGGCACGAAGACGACGGCGTAGAAGGAGAAGATCGTACGGTCCTGGTACAGGAACCAGGGCAGATAACCGGCGCTCACCGCACACAGGATGGCGCCGGCACGCCAGTCGCGGCGCAGTGCCCATCGGTAGAGCAGGTAGATGAGCGCGAAGCAGGCCGACCACCACAGGAGCGGCGTGCCCAGCGCGAGGATCGTCTGTGAGCAGTCGGTCGTCGCGGTGCAGCCGTCCTTCCCGGGCGCCGGCGACTCGTAGTGGAAGAGCACGGGGCGGCCGAGGACCAGCCAACTCCAGGGATTGGACTCGTACTTGTGGGGAGTGTGCAGCCCCACGTTGAACTGGTAGACCCCGTACTCGTAGTGCCACAGGCTGCGCAGCGGAGCCGGAATCCACGACCAGGTGCCGCCGCGACCGTCCGCCCAGTGGCGTCCGTAACCGTTGCCGGACAGGAACCAGCCGCTCCATGTCGCCACATACGTCACCACACTGACAACGGCGACGGACAGCACCGACCAGCCGAGGTCCTTGCGCAACACCGCGCGATACGGGCGGCGCGCCCCCGCCACGCGGCGCGCGCCGACGTCCCACAGCAGGGTCAGCGCCACGAAGAAGACCAGGAAATACAGGCCGCTCCACTTGCTCGAGGCCGCCAGTCCCAGGCAGACGCCGGCCGCGAGCCGCCATGGACGCAAGCCCGTCCCGGCATGATCACCCGTGTCCCCGTCCGGACGCGTACGGCCGTCCTCGCCGACCGGCAAGGCCGCCGCGAGCCGGGCCCGCGCCTGGTCCCGGTCGATCAGCAGACATCCGAACGCCGCCAGCACGAAGAACATGACGACGAGGTCCAGCAGAGCGGTACGGCTCATCACCACATGCAGGCCGTCGATCGCCAGCAGTGCGCCGGCCAGGCAACCCAGCATCGTCGAACGGAACAGGCGGCGGCCTATTCGGCACAGCATCAGCACCGACAGCGTGCCCAGGACCGCCGTCATGAAGCGCCAGCCGAACGGGTCGAGGCCGAACATCCCCTCGCCGAGGGCGATCACCCACTTGCCCATGGGCGGGTGCGCGACAAAGGCCCCGGTGTCGGTGAGCGAGATCACCTGGGGGTCCGCGAGTACCTGCGGGTCGGCGATCTTACGGTCCGGCCAGGTGCCCTCGTAACCGAACCGCAGCAGGGACCAGGCGTCCTTGGCGTAGTAGGTCTCGTCAAAGACGAAGGCATGTGGACGGCCGAGCTGCCAGAAACGTATCGCTCCGGCCAATACGGCGACGAGTACCGGCCCCAGCCAGTCCATCGCCCTCCCGAGGCGGTGGGCCGGTGCCGGGCTGAAGCCCAGGAACTCCCAGAGGCGAGTGGACGGCTTCGGAAAGGGCGGAACCAGGCGCTCGCGGGTGTCGGTCCGGGGGCGTTCGGTGTATCCGAACTGGCGAAGCCGGTAACGCCAGTTGATGGGCGGCGTTGCCGGACGGGTGCCTTCAAGGACATGGGAACGGGGCGCGTTGCTACTCGTCACCGGATGACCTTAAGCTCACCGGTATGGTCGGCCCCAAGGGTCGGGGTACCGGATTCCCTGATGCGTTCGACCGCACGCAGGGTTGGGACATTTCAGTGTCTCAGACGCAGGATCCAGAACCGGCCACATATAGCCGCAGTAGGCGCAAGAGAGCGTATATGCCGGATGCGGCGTCGGCGCGGTTTTCCTTCGAGGCGGCTCCGTGGGCTCATCCGCGTCACGCATGCTCCACACCCAATATGCCCACGTCAGCAGCGTTATCCCGAGAGCGGCACCTGATCCGATCCAGGCAACGGCATCGTCTGTCATGGCTCAGTCCCTTCTCTGTCGCCCTCTCGCGTCGAGGGCCGAAAGAGCGGTTCCCGGTTCCGTCAACCGACCTGTTTCGGCCGGAAGATGCCTCCGCAGCTTTGGTGCCTGGCCGGCCGCCGGCCGTGCCCGGTGACCTTGTCCACACACACATGGCACATCCAGGAATTGCAGCGATCGCACCGCCGCGCGTAGAGCTGGGCGCTGACATCGGCCATCGGCCCAGCGAGATCCTCCTGGGTCAGACCGAGGTTCGCGGCGATGTCCCATATGCCCCGCTCCCCCATCGGGTCGGGACGCAAGTCCTCAGGATCGATGTTTCGTCGGCAACTCACACATTTCGGATGCGGTTCAATGCGGTGGGACTTCTCCGTTCCGAGCTTGCCCGCTTGCTTCGGGGTTGACTCAGGTTCGGGTTCTGGTCCCTTCTCGGGAGCTGCCATGCCCCCCGATTCGCCGGTCAGTTGACTCTTCTTGCCTCTCCTGCGGAACCATCGCATGGGGCGGATCGTAGTGGCGGGGATCGGGACCCCTCCCGAAGCTGGACAGTGCGTCATATGGTCACCGGGCCCACCCGCTACTCGCCGCTGCCGGAGCGGGATACGGAGTGATCGGTCTCAGCCGTCGAAGTCCGACGCGACCGTCCCCAATTCCTCATCGCCGGACCTGAATCGGGCGCCCGATCCACGGCCCAGCGCCGCAAGGCAAGCGCAAAGCCCACTCCGGCCATCAGCGCGGGAACGGCCAACTCGGTTGCCAGCGATGCCACCCAGTCGGGGTTCATCTGCCGCGTCAGGCCACTGGTGTACTGGCAGGTCGCCTGAGGCGGGAAGAAGCTGTACTCCAGCGTCTTCGGCGCCTGGTTCCCCCAGTCCGCCCCTGCCGCGCAGGCCGACGACGGCCCCGCGACCAGCCGCCATCCGGCGAACGCGTAGACCATGAGGAAGACGGAGCCGAGCACGAAGAACGCCGCTCCCGTACGGCGGAGCTTCGCGCCCCTGGACATCGGCACGACGAGCTCGCTGCCGAGTGACGGATCGAGGCACTCGGCGATCAGGGCCACGAGCAGACAGGTGACCAGGATCAGCATGCTGCCCCAGAGCAGCACGTTGAGCACTCCCCCGCCGCCGATCGAGGAGACCTCTCCGTACTGGAACTCGCAGATGGTGGCCGGCGGAAACGCCTGATCCCGCACCCGCAGGAGTCGGCCCGGCCCCTGAATCAGCCCGTGCTGGCACCGCTCGTCGAACTCCATCATGCCGAACGAGGCGATGGCCGAGCCGACCATCACAGCGCCGAAGGAGATTCCTGCCGCGGCCCATAAGCCGCCCGTCCGATAGCCGCCATGCGTGCGCGCGTTTGACATTCGCGCACAGTAACCGACCGCAGAGCCGGCGGCTGAAGTGCGCCGCCGGACGCTGCCGTTCGTCGCCGAAGGCTCAGTCCACGTCCCCGTAGGACGTGCCGATCTTCAGAGCGTCCACGTAGTGGTCCACCGAGTTGGAGTCGGCGCCGTAGACGCCCCACTTCGGGTGGTTCTCGCTGTCGAAGGTCCGGCAGTTCCAGCGCCGGGTGCCGCTGTTGAAGGTCTGCTTGGCGCCGTTGAACCAGAGTTCGACCCAGCCGCCGCGGGTCTGGTCGGACAGGTGGAGGCCGATGACGATGTGGTTCCAGGCACCGGCGGAGACGGACCTGGACCAGATCGTGTGCACGGTTCCGTCCGGCTGCCGCTGGATCATCGTCAGCTTGCCGCCGATCATCTTGAGCACGACGGGCCAGTTCTGCTGGTGGTCGCCGTACGACTTCCACTGGAAGATCGCGTTGTTGTCGACCGCGCTGGAGAGCTTGCTGGCCCAGCCCAGGTAGCGGGTGCTGCCGTTGGTGAAGGTGTACTCGTCGCCGCCCACGACGATGCCGCGGCTCTCGCAGCGGTTGGAGCCGGCCGGCTTGCGGTAGCGCCACACCTCGCCCCGCGCGGAGTCGTCCACCGCGGTCACGCCGCCGGGCGCGGCGCAGTTGCTGCCGATGTGGCCGAAGACGCCGGTGCCTCGGGAGGCGTCGCCGTCCCAGATCACCGCGGCATGGGCCTGGCCGGCCAGCAGGGTCATGACGGCCGCGGCGGCGGTGCAGACGGTGGCGAGTGCTCTGCGCTTGGTGTTCATATGTGCCCTCCTGTGTCGATGGTGTCGATCGGTGGGGGGTCGGGCGTCACGGATGTCGAGCGTCACGGATGTCGGGTGTCACGAATGCCGGGCGTCGCTACGGCAGGCCCCACGCCGGGGCGTCGCCGTTGGCCGGGACGTTCTGTGGTGTGAGTCGCGGCCGGTCACCGCGCCGGGTCACGACGGCCGTACGGCCCCGGCGAACGCCGACGGCGATGGTCCCGTCGCCCCGGTCGCGGTACGGGAGCCGGGAGCCGTTCGCCTTGTCGCGGACCTCGATCTCGCCGTCGATTCCGTGCCGTAGCACCAGCGGTTCGCCCGCCTCGCTCGTCACGGCGATCCAGTCGGTCCGGCCGCCCGACCGGGAGGCGTCGACGAGGAAGGCGCCCTGCGTACGGACCTGGGAGATCGAGACGTCGGGCCAGGCCGAGGAGACGGCGGGGAACACCCGCACCACGCCGCCGTGGCTCTGGGTGACCATGTCGAGCAGCGACTGGCCCGCGCTGATGGGGCTCTCCAGTGCGAAGTTGGAGCCCTCGCGGTACATGGTGTTCGGTGTCAGGGCGCAGTTGTCGACGACGTTTCCGTCCAGATAGAAGCGCAGATACGTCAGCGCCTCCTTCCCGTTGCCGAACAGGGTCTCCATGGACGAGGCGGCGGCGTAGCTGTAGCCGTGCCAGCGCGCCTGCATCGAGGTCCAGTGGTCGAAGGTGCGCCGCTCCAGCTTCTCCTGGAGGGGGTACAGCCACAGCAGGTGGGAGAAGTGGCGGTGGGATTCGGCGAGCGGGACGCCGGCGCCGATCATCACGCCGTTCTCGTTCTCGTGGTACGGCACCAAGCGGGCGAGGATGTCGCGCCATCGCCCGGCGTGCGGGTCGTCAAGCCGCAGTCGTTTCGCCGAGGCCAGCAGCGTCGCGCAGCCCCACTTCAGCAGCGACAGGTCGTACGTGCAGTCGGTGGCGTTGGCGTATTCGGGCGAACGGGTCTCGGGCAGGTGCAGCCTGCCGTCCGCGCCTTCGGTGAGGAAGCGGGCGTGGTGGTTGACCGCCTTGGTGAGCACCGGGTGGATGACGTGGCGCAGCACCTTGTCGTCCATGTGGTGGCGGTAGGTGACCCAGCTGTTGTGCAGCGCCCAGATGAGGTTGCCGGTGTGGTCGTTGGGGTCGATGCCGGGACGGCCCACGTAGCGCGGGCCGGAGCGCAGCTGCCAGTCGCCGGGGTGGCAGAGCGCGTATGTCTCGCCGTCGCGCAGCTCCGGCCGGATGTTGGTCTCCAGGTTCTCGTGGTAGCGGGCGAAGGTGGGCGTGATGGCGTCGAGTTCACGGTGGTTGGAGCCGTTGGCCAGCGGATAGGTGACCTGGACGTTGGTGTTCCACCAGATGTTGGTCCAGCCGTTGCCCGACTCCGGGAACCAGGGCCCGAAGACCGGGGTGACCGGGCCGCCCGCCCGGGTGGCGCAGGCCAGCTTGTAGAGCTGGATCCAGTAGAAGCGCTGGACCTTCTTGTCGGGTACGGAGACCAGGCTGCGCCGGTAGAAGCCGTGCCACCAGCGCCGGTGCCATGCGATCTCGCGGTCCGGGGCGCCGTCGAGCGTTTCGTCGACCGTACGGACCGCCTGCTCGCGACCCGTCGAGTCCGGGTAGCCGTACGCGATGGAGGCGGCCAGCAGCCGCCGCGTACCGGAGCGGACCTCGCGCCAGGCGGTGGAGTAGCCGCCGCCGGCGTGCAGCGGCTGCTCGACCAGGCCGAGGGTGACGGCGGGGTCCGGGTTGCCCGTGTAGTCGGGTGGCAGGCGGATGGTGCGGGTCGTCCGCGCGGGCAGCGGGGTGAAGCCCCACGTCGCGGACTCCTCACCCGCGGTGGGTTCGAGGCGGACGAGCAGCACGTCGCGGTGGTTCAGGATCAGGGCGCTGAACTTCGCTCCCCCGCGCGTGGTGGTGATCGTGCCGGTCAGCTCGGCGTCGTCGAGGTCGAGCCGCCAGTCCACGGCGGTGATGGCGCCGGCGAAGGTGAGGGTGAGGTGGCCGACGCCGAGCCGCGAGTATCCGATCGCGGCCTCCCACTGGCCGCGCTGGTCCTGCACCAGACCGTTGTTGACCATGATGCGCAGGACGTTGTTCTCGCCCGGCTTCCGGTAGAGGTGCGCGGCCATATAGCCGTTGCCCAGGAAGGGTCCCTCTTGCCAGCTGCCGGGGACGCGTTTCCAGAGCATCGCGGCGTCGTCGAGCAGGCCGCCGTGCACATCGCGATGGTGTGAGCGGCCCGCCCAGGCCGCCGTGGAACCGGCCGCGAACACGGCCGCTGAGCTTCCCGCGACGAAGGCCCGCCGGGAGATCGGGGTCATGGCTTCGACCTTTCCAAGGAGACGGCGAACAGGTGCAGTTGGGGGCGGGTGGCCACCGAGAGAGTGAGGCTGCGCAGCTCTCCGGCCGGGTCGAGGGCGATCACGGTCGCGAAAAGGCCGACCTCGGTGCGACGCACCTCGGTGTTGCCGGTGAAGTCGATCCAGTGGTTCAGCGACTTCTCGATCGGCTCGCGGTACTCCGGCTGCTCCCAGGTAGCCGTTCCCGTCCACGGTGTAATCGGCGAGCCTGTCCAGCACCTCGCGCCAGCGGGGCGCCAGTTGGTCGTCGATGCCGAGCCGGTCCGCGGCGGACAGCAAGGCGGTGCACCCCCCACCACTAAAGCTCCGAGGAATGTGCGTCTGGACGAGGATGATTCGGGCATGCGCCGTCTCCTCATGCCGATACGTTGGACGACCCGCAGAATCGGCGACATTGCATGCACTCGTCAAGTCACGGAACAAGAATTGATCGGGTGAATGAGGCCGGAGCATAGGCCCATCACGCAGCTGGCGGGGTCAGCGATCAGGGGACATCCGATGACTGCCGCTACTGGCGGCCAGCCTGAGTCAGTCGGCCCTTTCGACATACGACGCCAGATTGGCCAGCGAGGAACTGATCCCCTCCTCGTGGACCGCCTGGTCGATGCCGGATGGCACACCCGTGGCGGTGACGGTCACCTCCGTCCCGTCACCGGCGGCAGCGAGGAACCAGGTCATCGTCATCGTGCCCGCGTAGGACGGGTCGTCGGCCTCGAACACCGCCCGCTGCACCACGCGTTCCGGCGGCACCAGCTCGGCGAATTCGACGTCGACGACGTCCGTCGCGTCCGACGTCTTGCCGGGGCTGTCGGTGGGGTCGAGGTAAGTGAGGACCATCCGGAACCCGCCGCCGGGCTGGGGGTCCCATCGCTCGACCCGACCGCGCATGCCGTCCGGCGGCAACCATGCCTCAAGGGATTCCCGGTCGAGGAGGGCTCCGTAGACAGCCTCTGGTGGCGCCGCGATCACCCGGCTGGCGCGGTCGATCCTGTCCATGAGCAGAGTCTAGGACCGGAGATACCTCTGGTGGCGGCGTGCGTGGAGTCGGTCGCGGTCATCGCGTCCCGCAGCGACCGCGCAAGAGCTCGACACCGTCGCCTTCGAGATCGTCGCAGTACGTCGCGCGCCCGGTCATCGCCATGACCAGCGCCAAGGTCGTACCCGAGACGAGGGGCCCGGAGCCGGTGGTGAAGGGGCCGTCCTTCGCGACGAGTTTCAGCCCGTCAACGCGCCCCTTGGCCACGACCACGAGGTCGGAGCCCCGGTAGTACTCCGCCACCCGCGTGACCACGTCGATCGGGTAGTCACGGCCGATGCCCAGCGGGCGGCGAATGTCCTCCGCGTGCACGATCGTCTCGCCGAGCATCGCGATGACGGGGAGCGGAGGCTCATGTGTTTCCTTTGGTATCCGTAGCGATGCATCGTCTGTCGGTGTCGTGCCGTGTGTCCGGTACCGGCCTCGGCGTCGCATGTGGGTGCGCGGATCGAATGCGTGACCTTTTCGCGGGAGTGTCGTTGATCGTATGACAGCACCACGGGCAGGAAAGGGGGGACCGGTGAGCCGGAAGCTGGCGCTCGGCGAGGGCGAAACGGCCCGGACCGCCTGCGCCCGTGGTCTGCTGCGTGCGGGCGTGGTGGAGAAGACGGGCGAGGTCCTGTCGGCCGCCGTGCTAGCACAGCGGGTCGGCTGGGCCGCCGATCTGGTCTCCGGCATGGCTGCCGAACTGCTGGCCGAGCACTGGAACGCCGCCGATGTGGACATGCTGGCCTCGGGTGAGGATGCGGGCGGGCGGAAGCTGCCGTCGAATGCGTGGATGGCGCTGCGGAGGCTGGGCTGGACGGCCGCCCCGGCCGGGGGCGTGAGGGTCAACGACCGGATCGTGCGCATGGCCCAGGAACAGGCCGGACGTACGCTGCGGTCGGCGAAATGGCGGGCCGACCTCACCGCCGGAGTCCGCACGACGTGGCCCGCCGAACCGGGCAAGCGCACCCCTGAGGAGTGGGACCGGGTGCGGGAGGCGGTCCCTGACGGCGAGCACCTCCCGTCGAGTGTGATCCGTTCCCGCACCCGGCAGATCGCCGCCTTCGCCACGCAGCACGGCCGCCTGCCGGCCGATGTGTTCGAGCTGGAGGCTCCGCCTGGGGCGGCGCGGATGCTGCTGCTGTCGGCGTGTGACGGGCAGCAGGCCACCATCGAACGCGGCGAGGACGCCCCGCAACGCGCGCTGCTGCGCCTGCAGTTGCCCACCCGGCCCGAACCGCGCTCCTACCGGGACTGGACATGGGTGGCCTGCCCCCTCACGCTGCCGCCCACCATCCCGCCCGGCGCGGTGCTGCACCTGCCCACCCTGCGCATCACGGGCGGAAAGGTGTGCGCCGACCTGGCCTACACCCACGCCGTACACAAGCCCCGGCGTACCGGCCACAGCGTGGCGCTCGGTGTGGACTGGGGCCTGAACACCCTGCTGTCCGCGGGCGCGGTGCGGCTACACGACGACGGGCACATCACCGCGCTCGGGCACGGTGGCCAGTTCCGGGCCGCCGGGATCCTCGCGAAGCAGCACCGGCTGCGGCGCCTGTCGGAACACCTGCACACCAAGGCCGACCAGTATCAGCGGCTCATCGACGACACCACCGGGCATCCGCTCACCGGCAAGCACGATGTGCTCCGTGAGGAGAACCACCGAGTCTGCGACCGCAGGTCGAACCTCAACGACGCACTGGCTTGGGCCGCCGCCCGCTGGGCCGTGGACCAGGCGGTTGCCGCCCACGCCACGGTGATCTACCTGGAAGACCTGCGGTCGATGGAAGCGGGCGGCATGGGCCGCACCCACGACACCCGCCTGTCCCAGACCGTACGCGGGCAGATCGCCGACCACATCCGGCACCTCGCCACCGAGGCCGGGATCGCCGTCGTCACCGTCCCGCCCCCGGGCACCTCCCGGCACTGCCCCCGATGCCTGGCCCCGCTGCGGCACCGCAAGGCCCCCGACCGCCCCACCACACCGGGCTGGAAATGGGCCCTCTGCCCCGACCGGGCCGGATGCGGCTGGCAGGGCGACCGCGACCAGGGCGCCTGGCAACGCATCGCCGCCCGCGGCCTCACCCATCAGACCAGGACCGTCACCGACCGGGCCACCAGGCAGATAGCGATCCGCACGGTGGTCGACACACTCGAAACCCAGGCGGTCATCACCGAGACCGCCCCGACCAGCCGGGCCGACCGGTCCAAGACCGGCCCCACCCGGCGGCACACCACACGCCCCGCGCCCAGGCGACGCAAGGCACCCTCCCCCACCAGGCCCTCGGGTCCGGCGGGCCAGCGTCCGGAGGGACACGCACCACCGGGCCGGAGGAGACTGCCCCGCGCAGCCCGCCGGCACCAGGACGTGACGACGATCAGCACACCCTTCCCCGGACTCCGTCCGGGGGAACCCCCATCCGGCCGACACCGGCCACGAGGAGCAGCACTGGGAGCAGGATTCCACCTGCACGCCCACGCCACCCCTCCACGATGGACAGAGCCCACGCCAGACACCATGCCTGACATGGGATCACCATGCTGATCAGAGACGCTTGGTCGTACTGGGGACCACACGCTGGAATCTCGCCAGCGTCTCGGCCGGCGTCGCACCCAGTTGCTCGGCCAGCCGCATCGCCACCTGCTGGTCGAAGTCGAACCGGCAGCGGAGCACACCCGCCAGCCACCGCACCGAGTTGAGACTCGCCGCGGCAGTGAGATGTGCCAGTACCTCACGGACCGTCAACTCGGTGCACAGCGACGGCGTTTGCCACTGCTCGTCCGTCAGACCCGCGAGATCGGCCGCCAGCGCCGCTCGCTCAGTACGGATCGAGCGCCAGACGCCGGTCTTCCGGGAGCGGTCTGCTGCCAGTTCCGGTTCAGTCATGCGGGAGCGTCTCCTGTCAGGGCCCTGCTCTTGCTTGCCGGAGAGGAGACCGTTGCCGCGGGGCGAACTCATCGCCCGCCAGTGTCACGGCCCGTGGCCGGGAGCCGCACCGACCCAGCGGTGATACGTATCCACGTCGACGTTGCTGCCGCAGACGATGGTGACGACGTGCCGGCCGGCGAAGCGGTCACGGTCTTCGAGGATCGCCGCGATGCCGAGCGCCGCCGACGGTTCGACGACGAGACCGGCGTGGTCGAGGAGCATCCGCATACCGGCGATGATCGACGCCTCCTGGACCAGGACGGCGTCGTCGGCGACCAGGAGGAGGTCGTCCAGGACGGCCGGGATGGGATACCGGCCGGCGACGCCGTCGGCGATGGTGTTCGTCGAGTCGGTGGTGACCACGCGCCGCCCGCGCCACGACCGTGTCATCGCCGGTGCGCCCAGTGGCTGGACGCAGATCACCTCGACGTCGGGAGCCAGGGACTTCAGCACGTGCCCCACGCCGGTGGCCAGCGCCCCGCCGCCCAGAGCGATCAGCACGGCGTCGAACGACGGCGCGGCGTCGACCAGTTCCAGGCCGATGGTCGCCGCGCCCTCACAGGTCTCGATGTCCAGGCTGTCCTCGACCAGCCGGATGCCCTCGTACCGTGCGATGGCCGCCGCCCGCTCGCGAGCCAACTCGTGGTCGCCGTCCACCAGTTCAAGCCCGGCGCCCAGGTCACGGATGCGATCAAGCTTGGCCACGGTCGCGAAGCGGGAGGCCACGACGGTCACATCGAGCCCCCGGCCGCGACCGGACCAGGCCAGCGCCTGGCCGAGGTTGCCCGCACTGGCGCACACCACGGCCCGCGAGTCATCGTCGGCGAGCAGGCTCGCGACCAGTTCGGTGCCGCGGGCCTTGAAGCTGCGGACCGGGTTCGCCGTTTCGAGCTTGATGCTCACCGTGCACCCGAGGTCGGGTTCCAGCGGCTCGCAGCGGTACAGCGGAGTGTCGAGAAAGACCGGGTCGATCAACCGGCGAGCCGCCCGGATCCGAGCGGTGTCGAGGCGCGTCGTGTTGGCGTCCATGCGTCACATTCTCCCGTCGGGGTCCGTCAGTGCCGTGACGAAGCAACACGACCCTCACTCGGGTCGGACCCACGAAGGAACGGACACCACGATGCTGACCAACATCATGTACGTGACGCTCTACGTCACCGACCAGGACCGCGCGCTGCGGTTCTACACGGAACAGCTCGGTCTGGAGGAGCGCGTCGACGTTTCCAGCCCGCTGGGCCGCTTCCTGACCGTCGGCGTCCCCGGCAGTCCCGTCGAGATCCTCCTCTGGCCGCACGCCGCGGCCTCGGGGCAGCCGGCCGAGGCCGACCCGGCGACCGCGCCCGGTCCGGTCTTCCTCGAATCGGACGACCTGAGGAAGGACTTCACGGTGCTGCGCGACCGCGGCGTGGCATTCGACCAGCCCGAACCGGAGGACTACGCGTTCGGGGTCCGCATCGAGGCGGTGGACCCGGACGGCAACCGGATCTCGCTGCGCCAGCGCAACCGGCCGAGCAGTAGCGGGAACTGACGGCCCGTAAGCCTGTGTGCGCCGGAGCGCGCCCGTGCCTATACCTGCCGGTTTGGTGCGCGGGCGCTCCCCCCATACGGGGAATTGAGCCCCGGCCGTCTGTTCGCGGCACCCGGCACCCGATGCACTGGGGCATCAACCGATCATCCACATCTGTCATTCCAGCCCAACAACCCACGATCACCACAGGTCACCCCGAAAGGTCACACCGAACAGCCCCGGGCGGGCAGTGCAGTACATCGGCGCACTACTAGGAGGCTTTCATGGCACTCACGCAGTGGACGAGGTCAATGGAGTGGCTGGCCGCGGCGTCGGAGGATCCCCGTGCCTGCAAGGAGGAGTGGCAGAACGGCAGTACCGGGGTCACCCTGCTGGCCGCCGGACGGTTCTGGGACGTGCTCGTCGTGCCGGAAGAACTCGGGCTGCGGGTCGCCGAGCTTCTGGAGGAGCTGCCGCTGCTCAACCCCGGCCCCTGCCTGCTGGATACCCGTCGCCGTCATGTGGGCTTCCTCCTGCCCCCGGAGCCGTATGCCGTCTGGATCGGCACCGGGCTGCGCCTGCTCGGCCGGGGGACGTGGATCGCCGCTCCCGCGCCGCACTGCCGCTGGGGCGCGCTGCGCTGGATCGTCCCGCCGGACGGCACCGGCACCCTGACCATGCCCGAGGTTCTGGAAGTCGCGCTGCAGCGGTGCGCGGGCGAGCTGTCCCGCCTCCAGGGACTCCCGGGTCTCCCCGCGCCCGCCACGCACAGCCAGACGACGACGTCGGACACACAGTGGGGCGACGGTCGGCACGTGTCCGTCGCACGGAGGCTCACCGGCGATCAGAGTCCGGCGGTCGCACCCCGCCGACGCCCCACTCGTCGCGCAGATCGTCCAGTCATGCCTGCGAGGCGCGACTGACCCTGGTCCCGGGGGGAAACCCGAACGACACTGCTGGGGGTGTCACCAATGACGCCGCGACGGGGCCTGGTCAGGATGGCGGCATGGCTTCCTCTTCCCTCCCCCGGCGGGAGTTCGTAGCTGCAACTGCCCTGGCGACGTTGCCCCTTGTGGGTACGTCCGTCGCACACGCCCGGCCGACCCGGCGCCCGGCGAGGCGGCGCTTGCGTCTGCCCGCGCCGACAGGAGCCTGCACGATCGGTACGGTGTCGCGGCGGCTGGTGGACCGTACCCGACCCGACCCGTGGATCCCGTCGAGGCCGTTCCGCGAGTTGATGATCAGCGTCTGGTATCCGGCTCTCGCGCCGGGCCGCGGTCATGGCCTCGCGCCGTACATGGAGCGCGGAGCGGCCCAGGCCTTCGACGCGCAGTCGCCCCACCGGATCCCCTCGGGGACGGTCGACTGGGCGGGCACACGCACACACGCCTACCGGGAGGCGCCCGCGGATCCACGGGGCGGGCGGCGGCCGGTCGTGCTGTACTCGCCGGGCGCCGGTGATCCGCGCGGCTGGGGCACCGTGCTGGTGGAGGAACTGGCCGGCCAGGGGTTCGTCGTCGTCACCCTCGACCACACCTACGAGTCCCCGGGGGTGCAGTTTCCCGACGGCTCGGTCAGGACCAACGAGGTGCTGCTCGAGGAGTTCGCGCGGGCGCGGCGCGAGGGCACTGTGCCCGCGCTGCTGGAGAAGACGCTGCGCGTCCGGGTCGCCGACACGCGGTTCGTCGTGGACCAGCTGGGTGCGCTGCCGTACGGGCTGTCCGACGTGCTCGATCTGCGTCGGATCGGCATGGCCGGCCAGTCGGCGGGCGGGTTCACCGCCGCGCAGAGCATGTACGAGGACCGGCGGATCCACGCCGGAGTCGACCTGGACGGCACCCTGGAGTTCAACCAGGAGCCGAACGGAACGCACCTCTCACCGGTCGCCCGGCACGGCTTGGGCCGGCCGTTCCTCCTGATGGGCCGAGAAGGCAGCGATCACACGACCGAGCCGTCCTGGGCGGCGTTCTGGTCGCACAGCACCGGTTGGCGCCGCGATCTGACCCTGCGCGGCTCCCGGCACCAGACGTACACCGACCTCGCCACGGTGATGCCGCAGACCGGGCTCGGCCGGGATGTCGTCGAGGAGACCATCGGCACGATCGACCCCGCCCGTGCGGTCGCGACGGTCCGGGCCTGTGTCACCTCGTTCTTCGACCGCTGGCTCCGAGGCCGCGACGACCACCTCCTCGACGGCCCGTCGCCACGTCTCCCTGACGTCTCCTTCGTGGAGTAACCGCCCAGCGTCAGGTCAACGGGGCGTGGCACCGGCGAGTGTGCAGCCCTGGTGGGACAGGTCCAGTTGTGAGCCCTCGGCCAGGCAGGCCGCTATCAAGTGGACCTGCTGGCCGTAGCCACGGCCCTGCACGGAGGTCACGGCTCCGTCCGGGCCCACTTCGCAGGGGTTGTTGTCGGTGCACTGCTCACCGGCATCGTTGTGGGTGTTGTGGATCCCCACGACCGTGGTGCCGTCGGGTGCCAGCAGCGCCGAACCGGATGTGCCGTGCCAGGGTGCGCAGTCTTCACCGGCGGCGTAGCGGATCGAGTCGTCCTGCTGGTAGCCGCCCTCCCGCAGGTGCGTGACCACTGCCTCGGCGGTGCAGTCGAAGCGGCGGCTGGTGTAGGCCATGGTCAGCGGGTCACCCGCGCGCACGGGACTGGAGGTGAGCCGGAAGACTTTCGCGCCCTCGGCCTTCAACTGCGCGTAGGTCTTGTCCAGGCGGTAGAGCGCGATGTCGGTCCCGGTCATCGTCGCGTACACCAGCCGTTTCGCACGGGCGGTGGTCTGCGGGTAGCCCTGGCGGTCGGCGATGGGCACCTCGCGGTCGGCCGGCTGGTCCACTGTCGCGGTTCCGGGGGCGGGCCGCTGTTCTTCCACGCAGTGACCGTTGGTCAGCAACAGTGCCGGATCGCGCGGCCGGGAGGTGGGGGTGCGGACCACCGAGCCCGCACAGCCACCCAGGTCCACCGTGCCTTCCACGTCCGGGATCGGATCATCGGGGGGTACGTCGGTGCCCTTGGTGATGCCGTTGAGCCAGTCGGCGTGCCGAGTGACATCGGTGTACAGCGTCTTGCCGCTTTCGTCGGGGCCACTGACCACACCGGCCACGGCCCACCGGCCGCCGTCGCGGACCAGAGCGGGGCCGCCGGAGTCCATGTTGGACGCGGCGACGCGGCCGTCGCTGCTACCGATACACAGCTCTCCGCCGGCCGCGGCTGACGGACACGTCGAGATCGGCTGCACCACCGTGTCAGCCTCCCGCAGCCGCGTAGGGAAACACGCCGCGTTGTCGGTGTCGTCGCAGGTCATGCCCCAGCCCATGATGCGGACGGGTGTGTTGTCCGGCGGCGTGGTCGAAGCGATCCGTACCGGCTTGGCCCGCACCGGGGTCTTCAGGTGCAGCAACGCGAGGTCGCGGCCCCAGAACCCGCCCTCATCGTTACTGGTCGCCAGCCGGTAGTAGTGGTCGACCTCGGTGACCTCGCCTCCGGAGCGGGTGTCCAGTGACCCGACCCGGACCTTCCAGCCACGCGGGACACCTGTCTTCGCCCCTGTCGGGTTCCGGCCGGCGCAGTGGCTGGCGGTCAGGACCCATTGCGGAGCGAGGACCGCCACCCCGCAGCCGTGTCCGTCCGGGCGCGGTGGCGCGGGAAAGGACGGCTGGAACGAGCCCATGAACGAGTAGGCGCGGGTTGACTCGGTGCCACCCACGATGGCCTGCGCCGGTAAGGCAGCCATCAGGGTCGCGGTCACCGCCCCCGTCGACAGGGCCGCGGCCGCCTTTCGGCTTGTCGTCCACTTACGCATCAGTGACTCCCCTTCGTCCGCCGCCTGGCACCGCTCCGGCGGTCCTGTACGGAGGAACAGCACCCGGCCGTCCCGTCGGCCCCGATCCTGGGCCCAGCAGTCATCCGGCTGGTCTCGCCCGCGTATCAGGCGAGTCGCGGCAGCCGCTCAGTTGTGTGTCAGCCGTGGAGCGGTCGCGGCCGGATGCGGGCATACGCAACCGATACACAGCTCAGCGGCGGCTGATACACGGTCACCGTGCTCTCGATACACGGGCGCCGGACTGTGGGCGGCATCCCACTTTCAACGGTTCGGAGGTTGTCCGATGCTGCCGCACACCCAGCCCGGCCGACTCGGGTCCAGCAACGGCTGCGACGCGGTGGCGGACCCGGCGCTTTCCGCCTTCGCGGCAGAGCTCCCCCGGCTGGCCGACGGTCAGTCGAGAGCGCCGTGGTCGTGGCGGCGCGGGCAGGTGACAGCGGTGCTCGCGCTGCTGTGCACCACCGTGCTCCTGCTGCACCGCCGGATACCCGACGGTCCCGGCCGGCCCGCCAGGCTCGTCGAGAGCTTTCTGCCCTGGATGGGCGCGGCCGTGCTGTCTCTGCTGCTGATTGCCTTGGTCCGGCGGTCGGCGACGGCGCTGGTCGCCGTGTTGCTGCCGGCCGTGACCTGGGTGTCCCTCTTCGGCGGCACGCTCGCCGACAAACGCGGCACGGGCGGTGACCTGACCGTAGTCAGCCACAACGTGGGTGACGCCGACCCCGACCCGGCCGGCCGTGCACTGGCCGCCTCCGGCGCCGATGTGCTCGGGCTGGAGGAGCTGACCGACGCGAACGTCCCCGCGTACGAGCGAGTGCTCGCCGACGCCTACCCGTACCACCATGTGGTGGGCACCGTCGGGTTGTGGAGCAGGCGGCCGTTGCGGGACGTGCGGCCGGTGCCGATCATGGCGTGGACGCGGGCGTTGGGCGCGACGGTCGAGACACCGAAGGGACCTGTCGTGGTCTTCGTGGCCCATCTGCCGTCGGTGCGGGTGCGGCCGGCCGAAGGGTTCACAACAAACTGGCGTGATCACGCCGTGGTGCGGCTTGCTGACGCGGTCCACCGTGCTCCGGAGCGGCGGCGGATCCTCATGGGCGATTTCAACGGGTCCCTGGACGACCGCGGACTGACCCCGGTGACCTCGGTGATGCGCTCGGCGCAGCAGGTGGCCGGCGCCGGCTTCGGTTTCACCTGGCCGGCCGCCCTGCCGGTGGTGCGGATCGACCACGTGTTCACACAAGGTGTCGATCCCGTGGCGGCATGGACGCTGCCGCGTACCGGGAGCGATCACCGCCCGGTCGCCGCTTCGGTCAACCTCTGAGGGCTGTCATCCTTCTTACTCGTGTGGTGCTTGGTGTCGTTGAATCGTGCGCGCGAACAGGTAAGCAGGTGAGGCAGGTGTCCGAGTCCGTGAACGTGCTCCTCGTCGAGGACGACGCCGTGATCCGCAGGGCCGTGGGGCTCATGCTGGAGCGCTACGGCTACACGGTGGCATCCGCGGAGGACGGGCTGGCGGGGCTTGAGCTGTTCCGCGCGGGCGGACACGACCTGCTGCTCCTGGACGTGATGCTGCCGGGCCTTGACGGGATCGGACTGTGCCGACGGGTGCGGGAGACCAGCTTGGTGCCGATCCTGATGATGTCCGCGCGCGGCGACTCACTCGACGTGGTCGGAGGACTGGAGGCAGGCGCGGACGACTACGTCGTCAAGCCCGTCGAGTCCCCGGTTCTGGTGGCGCGGATACGCGCGTTGCTGCGCAGGGCCACCTTCACCCGCGCCGAGCCGGCCGTCGACGGCCGGTCGGTGCTCACCTTCGGAGACCTGACGCTCGACACGGACGGGCTGGAGGCGCGGGTGGCCGGTGAGCCCGTGGTCCTGACGCCGACCGAGCTGCGGCTACTGCTGGAGTTCGCCGCGCATCCGGGGACGGTGCTGGAGCGGCAGACGCTGCTGCGCAACGTATGGGACTACGGCTGGGACGGTGACAGCAGGGTCGTGGACCTGTGCGTGCAGCGGCTGCGAAAGAAGATCGGCGCCGAGCGGATCGAGACGGTCCGCGGCTTCGGCTACAAGCTCGTGCGCTGACATGACACACCCTGACATGACACGCCCCTTCGCCTCGCTGCTCTGGAAGATCACTGCTCTGGTGGGCACCGCCTGCTGCGTGGTCGCCCTGGTCATCGGGGTCCTCGTGCACGGGGCGACGTACGACCGCTCGATCGCGGAGGGCGAGGCCAAGGCCCTCACCCAGCTCGCCGACGCGTCGCAACAAAAGGCCGGCGCGGCCGACGCCGTCATCAGAAGCCCCCGCGAACTGCCCCGTACCCTCCGCGAGCAGGTACGGAAGGCCGACGGAAGGCCCCAGACCTGGTACGACACACGGGTGGCGCATGTGCCCTCGATGTGGGCCGCCCAGGAGTCCGAGGGCCGTTGGACGGGCGTCCGCGTCCACATGGACCTCGACTGGCTCAGCCGTAAGGCACTCGACCGGCACATGGCGTACGCGGCGATCGCGGCGCTGGCCCTGGTGCTTCCGCTGTCAGCGCTGGCCACCGAGCTCCTCGTCCGGAGGCTGCGCCGGGTCGCCGCCACAGCGCGCCGCATCACCGAAGGCGAACTGGACGCGCGGACCGGCGGGCCGGGGCGGAGCCGGGACGAGATCGCGGACATCTCGGTGGCCGTCGACCACATGGCGGGCAGTCTGGAGCGGCGGCTGCGCAGCGAGCAGCGGTTCACCGCCGATGTGGCGCACGAACTGCGCACCCCGCTGATGGGACTGGTCACCTCGGCGGAACTGCTGCCCGAGAGCGAGGCGACCGATCTGGTGCGGGACCGGGTCCGGGTGCTGCGCACGCTCGTCGAGGAGCTGCTGGAGGTGTCGAAGCTGGACGCGGGCGCGGAACAGGCTGAGCCGGTGACCGTTCCGCTCGGCGAACTGGTGGAGGATTCGGTACGGCGCACCGGGCTGACGGTGCGGGTGTCGGCGGCGAGTGCCGGGACGGTACGCACGGATCCACGGCGACTGGACCGGATCCTCGCGAACCTGGTCGGCAACGCCCACCGGCACGGGCGGGCACCGGTCACCGTGGCGGTGGACGGCGCCACCGTCGTCGTACGCGACCACGGCCCGGGCTTCCCGGCGGAGCTGCTTGCCCACGGGCCGCAACGCTTCCGAACCGGAGCGGTCGAGCGCGGCCAGGGCCACGGCCTCGGGCTGACGATCGCGCTGGGCCAGGCACAAGTCATCCAGGCGCGCCTGGAGTTCGCCAATGCGCCCGACGGAGGCGCGACGGCGACACTGCGCCTCCCGCCCGGCTGACAGGGCTCACAAGATCGAGCGCCACAATCCTAAGAATCGGATGAAATGCTGCACGCACTCCACGAGAATGACGTCTCTCGTGCATGAAAGGACCGATGCTGCGGCATGCGGAACTCCCCCTTCGACGAACTCGACATCGCCATCGTGGACGCCGTGCGCTCGGCCCCGCGCGTGAGCTGGCGCGATCTGGCGCCAGTGCTGGGCGTGGATCCGGCAACCATCAGCCGCCGTTGGTCTCGCATGCACTCCGAGGGAGTCGCGTGGGTCACGGCCCACCCGGCGGGGAGCGCGACACCCGCCTGTGCCCTGGTGGAGATCACCTGCGTCCCGGGGCGATCGGGCACCGTGGCGGACGTCCTCGCCGCCGACATCGAGGCTGCCACCGTCAAGCTGACCTCCGGTGCACGGAATGTCGTAGTGCTGGCGCAAGCCCCGGACTTCGAGGCTCTCTCGGGCTACCTCCTCGACCGGGTGGAGCGCGTCCCCGGGGTCACGTCCATCCACAGCCACATCGTCACGCGGTCGGCCCTGGAGGCCAGTCGATGGCGCGAAGGCGCACTCAACGAGGAGCAGCGCCGGCAACTGCGTACCGACACCGGGACCCGACCGGATCACGCCGCTGCCCTCCAGGCCCCCGACCATCGCATCATCCGGGCGCTGAACATCGACGGGCGCATGTCGTTCGAGCGGATCGCCGCACAGGTCGGTCTCAGTCCCGTCGCCGTGCGGCGCCGGTTGACACGGCTGGAGGAGGCGGGACTCATCATCTTCCGCTGTGACACCTCGCGTCTCATCTCGGGACATGCCATCGCCGCCGTCTACTTCGGGTCACTCGACGCCCACGAGCTCGAGGAGGCCGAGGGGCGGATCCGTACGCTGCCGGGAGTCCGGGCGTGCAGCATCGTGGCCGGTCCGCACAACGTCATCATCGACGCCTGGCTGCGGTCGACGGCGGAGACGCACGACCTGGAACGGAAGATGAGACAGGTCCTGCCCGCGCTGCGGATTCAGGACCGGTCGCTGGTTCTCCGTACGATCAAACTGCTCGGCCGCATCCTGGACTCGGAGGGAAGGTCGGTGCGCTCCGTACCGCTGCTGGCTGAGGACTCCGCATCCGAGCATCGGTGACGCGTCTCGTCGTAGCCGAGTCCGCCGGTGAACGCGACCGCCCCCATGACCCCGATCGCCTCTTCTTCCCGCGAGAGCGGTGTGACACGCGGCGAGACGCCGTCCGTGCCGCCATCGGTCGCGACCAACGAGTTGACGACCGGGGCCACGCTCACAGAGGGGATGTACCCGACCCGCGCGGTGCCTGCCGCCCAAATGCCGTCGGCGACGGCTTTCGCATACGTCATGTGCGTGGTTCCTTGACGGCGAGCGTCCCCTGCCCGGAGATCACGTCGGCATGATCGAAGGGAGGAATCAGCGTCATCCCCCGCTCCGCCCCCACGGCTTCGGCGACGATCTCCCGGCGGGCGCCGGGGGCCATGATGACCTCGGCGCCCAGGGCACTGGTGGCCTCCACCTTGACGGGCATGGCCTCCTCCGGCATGACGATCACGGCCCGGACTCCTGCCGCTCGGGCTGCCCACGCAACGGCCTGGCCGTGGTTGCCGCTCGAATGCGTGACCACGCCACGTGCCCTGACGTCCGGATCGAGACGTCTGATCACGTTGACGGCACCCCGCAGTTTGAAGGCACCGATCGGCTGGAGGTTTCGGCCTTCAGCCAGAGGTCGCCCGGCGCCCACGAGGCGGGCAGCAGCGGAGTCCGCACCACGTCAGACACTGCTCGTACCGCGTCTCATGAGGGAGTCACGCATTCAGGCCCCGTCCCGGACGGCGATGGCGTCGAACTCGACCCGGGCCCTGTAGGGCAGTTCGGCGACGGCGACGCACGTGCGGGCCGGCAGGGGCTCGGCGAGGACCTCCTGATAGATCGCGTCCATGGCGTTGCGGTCGTCCATCGAGGCCAGATAGACCGTGATCTTCACGAGATGCCGCAGCTCCAGCCCACCGAGGCCGGCTTGCTCCGGAGATTGGCCAGGACCTGTCGTTTCGTCATGCTCCTGCTCCTGGGTCGGGTTCTGCGGGGACATCCGCGTGGCCTCGCAACTTCCGTACCAGGAAGGCCATCGGGACGGCGGCGAGGATGAACGTGCAGCCCGCGACGGCGATATACGTGTGCACGCCCGTCGACGAGTTGACCATCTCTCCGTCGACGACGATTTCGTTGGCTGCGAGAATCGCCGATCCGATGAAGCTCATCGTCACCGAACCGACGGCGACCATCACCATGACCATGCTGGAGACGGTGCCCTGCCGCTCGGGCGGCGCGAGGACGGACGCGAGGTTGAACCCGGAGGTGACCAGCGAGCCTGCTGTCATGCTCAGCATGAACGAGCAGATCACGGCGATCGGAAGGTTGTCGGCGCCGGCCGAGAACATCACGAAGGAGGCGATCGTGCCGAGCGCCAAGCCCACGGCCAGGGGCCGGGCAGGGCCCACACGGGTGGCGATCGCACCCGCCACGATGCCGCCGAGCATGATCCCGATCGATGGGATGCCGAACATCAGGCCGAGCGCTCCGGGGCCGTTGATGCCGTATCCGAGGCCCTCGTCGGGAGAGACGTCGATCAGCAGGCTGAAGAGCTGGAGCATGCTCCGATAGGCGCCCGTGCCCATCACGACGACGAGGAGACCGAGTCCGAGAGCCAGTGAGATGCCACGGATGTCGATCACGGGCTCCGGGACGCGGCTCAGGACGAGGTACCAGAACGTCAGCGCGGCCAGACCACCGATGAGGATGGCGAGCGGGGCGATCCCCAGCCAGCCGAATTCCTGCCCGAGGCTGATGTAGACGAGAACGCCCGCGAGGCCGCAGCCGAGTGTGAGCGCCCCGGCGACGTCGACCTTGCCCGGCGTGCGGATGCGAGAGTTCGGGATCACGAGGCGGACGCAGAGCGCGGCCACTCCCGCGAACACCGCGGAGACCACGAAGACGAACTGCCAGCCGAACACCTCGGTGGCGAACTCCAGGATGAAGGGGGAGACGATCCCGAAGACGGACGAGCCCGAGGTGACGATGCCTGTCACCACCATGGCGAACTTGGGCGCGCAGATGTCGCGGATGATGGCGACGGTGAGGAACAGGCCTGCGACCGCGGCGCCCTGCAGGGCTCGTCCGAGGACGAAGACACTGATGTGGGGCGCGAGGAGACACACGACTCCGCCGAGGCCGGCGACGATCAGTGTGATCACGAGCACCTTGCGTTTGCCGTAGATGTCGGCGCTCTTGCCGAGCAGTGGTGCCCAGGTGGCTCCCGCCAGCATCGCGCTGGAATCGATCCACGCGAACTGGTTGGTGTCGAAGGCGTCGCTCAGTTGCGGAAGCACGAAGGTGGGCGACGCGATCACAGTGTCGACCATGACGTTCACCAGGATGAGGATGGCGACATAGCCGACGACCGGCTTGGTCCAGCCGGTGTTGAGTTCGGTCGCCGGCTCGTCTCTGGTGAGGCTCGGGCTCATGTCGTGCATGAGCGGCTCCTTTCGGAGGACATGCAGACGTGAATCACGGAGTCGGCGAGCGTGCACTTGCGGACTACGCCCTGTTGAGCTACCAGGGCGATGTTCTCGGGCGCCGACAGCACACCGATGTCTCGCAGCGGATCTTCGGTGCACAGGACGAGGTCCGCGACGCATCCGCGACGCAGTGTCCCGAGTGTGTCCGCCACTCCGAGGAGCCGGGCGCTGTTGGATGTCGCCGCGCGGATGGCGTCGATCGGCGACATCCCCAGTTCCACTAGGCACGACAGCTCGAACGGGTTCTGCCCGTGCGGGGTGATGCCGGCGTCCGTGCCCACCGCGATGTTCACCTTCCGCGCGATGGCCGCGGCGATGTTCTCCTTGGTCCGCTCGTTCCAGCGAAGCTTCTTCTCGTAGTGCCACGGCGCGGTCTTCCGCGGGTCCAGTGGCTGGAAGGCGGTCGACAGGGTCGGTACGAGGAAGGCCCCCTTCTCTCTGAGGAGGTCGCATCCTTGGTCGTCGATGCCGAAACCGTGCTCGATCGACGTGACACCGCAGCGGATCGCGGCGAGGATGCCGGCCCGGCCCTGTGCGTGTGCGGCGACCGGGCGTCCTCGGTGGCGATGTCCCTCGTCCACGACCGCCGCGATCTCCTCGTCGAGCAGGTCCTGGTCGTCGGGGTCGTCGTGGGCGCTGCTGATCCCGCCACTCGTGCAGATCTTGATGACGTCGGCGCCGGCGCGCAGCATCCGCCTCGCTGCCTTCCGCACGCCCACCACGTCGTCCGCGATCTCGCAGTAGTCGAGGCCGAGGCTTCTTCCACTGGGGAAGGTGTCGTCGGCGTGTCCGCCGGTGTGGCTGATCACGCCGACCGATGTCTGCAGGCGTGGGCCGGTGATGAGTCCTGATGCGACGGCGTCGCGGAATCCGGTGGGAAGTCCACCGAGGTCTCGAGCGGACGTGATCCCGGCGTCGAGCGTCCGGCGCAGACGTTCAGTTGTCTGGAGAACACCCAGGACAGGGTCCGTCAGAAGGGCGGCTTCCAGGATCGACCGGTCGGAGGCCACACCGAGGTGGGTGTGACAGTCGAACAGTCCCGGGAGGAGTGTTCCCCGCCGACCATTGATCGCCCTGACGCCGGGGGTCGGCTCGGGCGCCTGTGCCGCCGGCCCGGCGTAGGTGATCCAGCCGTTGTCGTCGACGTCCAGCACAGCATCGTCCACCGCCTCTGTGCTGACACCGTCGATGAGCCGCACGTTGCTCACCCGCAACGCGGCTCCGTCGTTGAGTCCCACGCGCCGACCTGCCCTCATTGGCCTTCTGGACAGTCGTCACGCTAAAGCGGTCCTGCGATTCAGCCTGAAAGATGCATGGAATCCGCCTCAACGTCCGGTCTGCTGCACGAAAACAACTTCGAAGGGCCGGCTACCGGTACGCCCGCAGGAACACATCGACACCGTCGGCGATGAGCGCCAGGATCTCCGTTTCCGCCGCCTCGGCATCCCCCCGAACGTCGAGGGTCTCCAGCGCGAGACTGATGGTGAGGGCCGTGAAGTGGCGCGCCGCAAGGCCAGGATCCTCGGCGCGGATCTCGCCGTCGGCGACCAGCACCGCGAAGCGCTCCTCCAGCATCCGTTCGGGGCGGTCGCGGGTGGCCTCGGCCAGCTGCGGTATCGCCCATCGCTGCGAGGTCAGTCGCCGGAAGGTCACGTAGTCGGACGACGGAAAGGTCTGCGTGACCACTCGCTGCCCGAACGCCGTCAAGGCCTCGCGCAGGTCACGGCCCCGAGCCAGCTCCTCGTCGAGCGCGGAGCGAATGGTGGCGACCACCGCGTCGTGGGCACGCTCGATCACCCGCAGAAAGATCGTTGCCTTGTCCCCGAAGTGGTCGTAGACGGTCCGCTTCGAGACCTGTGCCCGGCCTGCGATGGCGTCGACGCTCGCCCGCTCGTAGCCCTCCGCCAGAAACAGCGCTTCCGCGGCTTCCAGGATCGCCGCCTTCTTGCCTTCGGAACGCCGCCGGCGCCCGGGAGTCTGAACCGCCGCGATAGCCCTCGACATGGGCTCAGCGTACAGTCGACCCTAAAACCACACCCGCTGGTGTACTTTGTGGCATCGAGGGGCATCGAGGGGCTGCCGCCCACTACGTGGAGGTACTGACATGGCTTTCCATCCGGCCGATCACTGGGAGGGCTACCTTGCTCCGCCCGACTTCGAGGAGTACTCGGCCAGGTACGCGGACTTCTTCCGGATGCGGCGGGAGGACGGCATCATCGAGGTCCGCCTGCACACGGACGACGGCCCGTACGCGCACACCCATGCCGCACACAATGTCTGGACTCGCGTCTGGCAGGAGATCGGCAACGATCCCGAGAACCAGGTGCTGATCATCACCGGCACCGGCGACCGGTGGATGACCGGCAATCCCAAGGGGCTCAATCCCAAACCCGCCTCCGACCTGGATCCCGACCACATCTACCAGCGGATGACGGACGGCTGGAAACTCATCGAGAGTTTCACCAACAACATCGACATTCCGACGATCGCGGCAGTCAACGGCCCCGGCGTGCACACCGAGTTCGCCATGATGAGCGACGTGACACTGGCGGCGCCGGACGCCGACTTCATGGACCCGCACTTCTGGCTCGGTTCTCCACCCGGGGACGGTCAGTACATGGCGCTTCAAGCCCTGATGGGTCCCAAGCGCGCCGCGTACTACATCTATGCGGCCAAGTCGATCCCGGCTGACAAGGCCCTCGAGTGGGGGATCGTCAGCGACGTACTCCCCCGCGAGGAACTCCTCGACCGGTCCTGGGAACTCGCGCGGTTCATCATGAAGCGGCCGCGCTACACGCGGTGGGCCACGCACAACATCGTGTCGCGGCACTGGAAGAAGACGGTGGCCGAGGACTTCGGCTTCCACATGGCGCATCAGATGCTCGCCAACGTCGCCAGCAAGTCCCGGGTTCCCGACCCGGAACTGCTCGCCGACTCCGAGGCCCGCAAGCTGTTCTGATGGGGAGCCTGGTCACCGGCGCGACCGCACAACTCGGTGCCTCCTCGCCCTGGCTCGTGGTGGCCACGTCGCCGGCCCGCCCGGCATCGGCCGACTTCGACGCAGCGAGCGGCCAGGACATCCGGCGATGGATCGCCCGGCAGGTTGCCGACTGGCCCGCACCGATCCTTCTCGGAAGTGAGCACCCGGACGTCCGCGCGGACAGGCTGACATTCGCGCCACCGCGGCAACCGGGCCGTACGGCGAACTCGTACTACTACGAGTTCCATTCGGACGGGTCAGTGCTCGGTGGGCTGCAGGTGGGGACACTTCAGCACAATCCCCCGGACGGCGAACCCGTCTGGGCACTGGGCGAGGGAGCTGTCGCCTGGATCACCATCGCCATGTTGCGTCTCAACGCGGCCTTCGCCCGTCACGTCTCGGCCCTGGGCGAGGCCGCCGTGGACGTCACTGTCGTCTGCCCTGCCGGCCCCGGCCCCACAGCTCCGATACAGGTGTGGAACCACGCCGGTGGCGCGTATGGTCCGGCAGGGAAGCGCCGGTACACCAGTGTCGGCTCCGCTCGTTCCGCCGTAGACCTGACGCCGTGCCTGTCACCCCGACTCGCCACTACCGCGCGGCCGTTCCTCGTCGACCTGCTGCGGCAGTTCGGAGTCTCCGAGCCACGCCATGTCGACCCCTCCGGAGTCGTCCGGCGCCGGCACTTCACCGGCCACACCGAGTCGATTCACGTGTGGGCCGACGCGATCGGCATTCCGTCCGAGCCGTGACGGTCGCCGTACCGCCTGGCTCCTGGTGGCGCCTCACGGAAGAGGTCGCGCCAGACCCACCTGGTAGGCGATGGCAACCAACTGGGCGCGGCTGCGTGCCTCCATCTTCATCTTCGCCCGCTGCACGTGCGTCCGGACCGTCAATGGGCTGAGGCACACCTCCTCGGCGATCTCGTCGTCAGATTTCCCCTCCGCTACGAGAACCACCATCTCCCGCTCGCGAGGGGTGAGGTTCTCCAGAACCCGCGGGGTCGGGCCGTCCCCGCGGTCGGGCGTGGCGAGGAAGCGTGCGATGAGGGAGCGTGTCGCCGCGGGGGACAGAAGCGCGTCTCCGGAGGCCACGGTGCGAATTCCGCCGAGGAGTTCATCAGCAGTGACGTTCTTGCCGAGGAAGCCGCTGGCGCCCACGCGCAGGGCCCGGGCCACATGCTCATCGCTCTGGAACGTGGTGAGGATGAGGACGCGAGTGTTCTGCAGATCCGTGTCGGCGCAGATGGCAGAGGTCGCGGCGAGGCCGTCGGTGCCGGGCATACGGATGTCCATGAGGACGACGTCGGGGTGATGGGCGCGTGTGAGGTCGACGGCTTCGGCACCGTCGGCTGCCTCCCCCACCACCTCCAGGTCGTCACAGGAGTCGATCAGGATGCGGAATGTCGCCCGCAGGAGGGCCTGGTCGTCGGCGAGCAGTACACGGATGGTCATCGGGGTCTTTCCGGAGTCAGGCGTGAATGGGCAGGTGAGCGGTGACGGCGAAGCCGCCTTCAGGTCGGTGCCCTGCCTGGAGACGGCCGCCGGCAGACTGTGCGCGTTCCTGCATTCCGATGAGGCCGAACCCGCCGCTGGGGGCAGGTGCGCGCGGGACGGTGCCGCCGTCGTCGCTGACGGTCAGGGTCAGACGGTCGGCGGTGTAGGCGAGTTCGACTCGGGCCGTGCTCGCACCGGCGTGCTTGGCCACGTTGGTCAGCGCTTCCTGCACGATCCGGAACGCGGTCAGGTCCACTCCGGGTGACAAGGACAGTGCCTCGCCGTGCACCGTGACGAGGACGGTGAGTCCGGCGGCACCGAAAGCGGATGCCAACTCGGGTAGACGCCCAAGCCCGGGACTCGGCTCCAGGGGATCCTCGGCGTCGTCGGACTGGCGCAGAAGGCCGACGGTGGCCTGGAGTTCGCGCAGCGCCGATGAGGTCGTGGTGCCGAGCTCGGCAAGAATCGTCTGCGCCTGCTCCGGTCGGGTTCGGGCGAGGTGCGCCGCGGTGGCGGCCTGCGCATTGGCCAGGGCCATGTGATGGGCGACGACATCGTGGAGTTCGCGGGCGATGCGGATCCGCTCCTCGGCGACACGGTGGCGTGCCTCCTCCTCCCGCGTACGTTCGGCGTGCTCGGCTCGTGTGTGAACGGCTTCCAGGTAGGCCCGCCTTGCCCGGACCGCCGAGCCCTGAACGACCGGAAGCATGATCCAGAAGGCGGGACTGACCGTCTTGAGTCCCCAGGGCTGGTTGTTGTCGTCGGAGAGAAGGGCCGTCAGGACGATCAGCGCGATCACGGCGGTGCCGTAGGCGTGCGCGGTCTTCTGCGGGGTGCGCAGGGTGAGTTCGTAGAGCGCCACGATCACGGGGAGCAGCAGGAGAGGGCTGATCAGATGGCCGATGCTGCCGGAGATCGCGGCGCAGACCGAGGTGACCGCGACGACCGCGCCCGGATGGCTGCGCCGCCACAGCAGCGAAAGACACGCGGCAGTGGCGAAGAGAAGCCCGGGCCACCGGCCTTGCCCTCCTTCGTTGTACTGGTTGCTGGTGGCCGCGTACACCAGCAGCAGGAATCCCGCCTCGACGAGCCGGGGGTGTCGGCCGGCGTACCGCCGCCAAGTCGCGCGCATGAGTCTCTCCGCTGGGGGTGGAGCGGGGAGGGGCCCCATGTCCGGCATGGGGCCCCTCCCCTCTGGCCTGTCGGTCAGACACGCACCATGTCCTGGTGTGATTCGCCGGTCGGGGCAGGGAGTCCAGCGGCCCGGCGGTTGAGGGCCTCGCCCTCGATGTCCACCCGCGGCAGAAGTCGGTCCAGCCGGCCGGGGAGCCACCAGGCCCGCTTGCCCAGCAGCGCGAGCACAGCGGGAACCAGGACCATCCGGACGACGATCGCGTCGAACAGCACAGCGGTGGCGAGGCCGAAGCCGACCATCTTGACCATGGAATCGCCGGCCGTCATGAAGCCCGAGAACACGGCCATCATGATCAGCGCGGCCGCCACCACGATCCGGCCGCTGTGGCGGAAGCCGGCGACGACCGCCTGGCCGGCCCCTTCCCCGTGGACGTAGGCCTCGCGCATCCGTGACACCAGGAACACCTGGTAGTCCATGGCGAGTCCGAAGACGATGCCCACCAGGAAGATCGGCATCAGGCTCATGATCGGCCCGGTCTGGTCGACTCCGAGGAGACTGGCCCCGTGGCCGTGCTGGAAGACCGTGACCACGGCACCGAAGGACGCGAGAACCGACAGGAGGAAGCCGAGAGCCGCCTTGAGGGGCACCAGCAGGGAGCGGAAGACCACCAGCAACAGGAGGAAGGCCAGGCCCACGACGACCACGAGGTAGGGGATCAGCGCGTCCTGCATCTTCTTGGCGATGTCGATGTTCAACGCCGTGGTGCCGGTGACCTCGAAGGTGGCACCGGTCTCGGTCTCCGTCGCCGAGCGCTCATCGCGGATGGTGTGGACGAGATTCTTGGTCTGTTCGCTGGTGGGAGCGGTGGAGGGGGTGGCAGACAGCACCGCGGTGTCCTTGGCCTCGTTGAACTGGGCCGGGGAGACCGATACGACGCCCTTGGTGGCGCCGATCCTCTCGGCGACCGTCTCCACCGCGGCCTTCGGGTCATCGGCGTCCCGCGCGTCCACGACGATCGTCAGCGGACCGTTGAAGCCGGGGCCGAAACCCTCCGCGAGGGCGTCGTAGGCACGGCGCTCAGTGGTCGAGGTGGGCTTGGCCTCGTCACCCGGCATGCCCAGCCGCAGATCCAGGGCAGGCACGGCGAGAGCGCCCAGGCCGACGACGGTGACGAGCAGGACCGCTGCGGGCCGTCGCAGGACGAAACTCGCCCAGCGGACGCTCCAGCTTCCGGTCGCCTCGCGCTTGCGGGGCTCCCGGTTCGTGCCGGGTGCCTGGCTCTCGCCGTGTTCCTGACTCCTGCTCAGGTACCGGCCGCGACGGCGGATCCTGATCCTGGGGATGCGCGTGCCGCGCTCGGACGTGCGGGCCCGGCCCCTACGGGTCTGACGGGCAAGGACGGCGTTCGGACAGAAGCCGAGCAGTGCGGGAACCAGAGTGAGCGCGATCAGTACGCCGACAACGACCGTGCCTGCGGCGGACAGCCCCATCTTCGTCAGCATCGGTACACCGACCACCGAGAGCCCGGCCAGCGCGATGACGACCGTGAGGCCGGCGAAGACGACCGCGGAACCAGCGGTGCCCACGGCCAGACCGACGGCCTCCTCCGGACCACTCCCCTTCGCCCGTTCCTCCCGGTAGCGGGAGACCACGAACAGGGAATAGTCGATACCGACCGCGAGGCCGAGCATCATGGCCAACTCGCCACTGGTCGAGGACAGTCCGAAGGCGTTGGCGAGAGCGGTGATCCCAGCCAGGCTGATGCTGACGCCGATGACGGCGGTGGTCAGCGTAAGCCCTGCCGCGGCCAAGGAGCCGAAGGTGATCAGCAGTACGACCGCCGCGACGAGGACGCCGACGATCTCGCCCATTCCGGCGGGAGCCTCGGTGGCCAGCGCGCTTCCGCCGACCTCGACGGTCAGGCCGGTGTCGCGAACCTCCTCGATGGCCCCCTCCAGTTCCTTCTTGCTCGCATCGGTGAGTTCGTCGTCCTTGGTCTCGTACGTGACCGTGGCGTAGGCCGTGCTCTTGTCCTTGCTCAGCCCCGGCCCGTCGAACGGGCTCGACACGTCGGCGACCTGTGGCCCGTCGGCCGCCTCCGTCAGGAACCGGTCGACGGCCGACCGATGGCCCATCGCGGTGATCTTCTGGCCGTCCGGCGCGACGAAGACGATCCGGGCACTCGCGCCGTTCGCCTCACTGCCGGGGAACCGCTCGTTGATGAGGTCGAACGCCTTCTGGGACTCGATCCCCGGCATCGACGACGAATCGTCAGGGGCTTCCGCGGCGCTGAGGGCACCCATGCCGACGACAGCCAGCACAGCCACCCACAGCAGGGCCACCAACCGACGCCGTCGGAAGGCCCGTTGGCCCAGTTGGTACAAGAAGGTCGCCATCGAAGGAGTCTCCGTATCTCGTGTCGGGAACCCCATCAGCCTCCCGACAAGCACCATTCCGAGTCGTCATCGGTGCTGCGGCAATCCGCCTACTGAGATTCAAGTACGGCTCACCGCTGCCCTCCGCCGTGAGAACTACGAGGCCGCCCACCTCTGCGCAGGCAGTACGCGGGCACGCCATGAGCCGCGGCGCACTCACCATTCCTAAAATCACACTAGCCGGTGTACTTTACGACATCACGTCGACGGATGGTGGTCGGCAGGTCCACTTCGCAGGAGGAAGCCATGAGGATGCCCGCCATCGAGCCAAGTGCCCTCTCGGACGAGCAGCGCGTGCTCGACGAGCATGTCCGGCGGATGATGGACGGGCTGCGGACACCCTTCACCGCGACGGACGAGAACGGCGCGCTGATCGGCCCGTTCCCCGTGATGCTGCGCTTTCCCGGCCTTGCCCGGCCCCTGCTGGAGTGGTTCACGACCGTCACCAGCGGCAGCGTGCTCGCGCCGCGCGTGCGCGAAGTAGCAATCCTCACCGTCGGTTCACGGTACGGCGCGGCCTACGAACTCTATTCGCACAGCCGAGTCGCGTTGGCGGTCGGCCTGTCCGAGAGCGTCGTCGCAGCTCTGGTCGCCGGACAACGGCCGTCGGCTCTGACGCCGGAGGAACTGGTCGCTCACGATGTGGCAGCGAGCCTCCACGCGGGCGCGCCGCTTCCGGGAGCGCTCTACCGCTGCGCGATCGAGTCCTTCGGCGAGCAGGGGACGGCGGAACTCGTCTTCCTGATCGCGCAGTACTCCAGCATCTCCGTGATACTCAACGCCTTCGACGTCCCGCTGCCGGCGGATGCCGGGTGACGGGACGGTCACTTCAGGCGCTCACGGTCTTCAGGGGCGCGGCGAGGCCGTCGGCGTGGATGCCGTGGAACACCTCGGCGTGTGCGGTGGCCCACTGCGCGAAACTCCTCGGAGGGCAGCCGGTGACACGCTCCACCGAAGACGTCACATCGGCCACTGTGGGGGGCGCCGTCGCCCACATACGCAGCATGAAGTCGATGCCCTCCTCCGGCCACCCCTCTGCCCGCCACCTCTCGCGCGCCTGGTCGTCCGTCAGGTGCGTGAAGTGGATCCCGCGGCCGGTCGCCACCGCGAGGGTGGCGGCCTTGTCTGCAGGGGTGAGTGGCTCGGGTCCGGTCAGGACATAGCTGCGGCCGGCGTGCCCGCCGTCGGTCAGGACGGCGCTGACGACGTCAGCGACGTCCTCCTCGTGCACTGAGGCGGTACGCCGGTCCCCGTACGGCTCGCACACCCGCCCTTCGGCTCGGATCGTGTCGGCCCATGCCAAGGTGTTTGCCATCAGGTCGATCGGCCAAAGGAACGTCCACTCCAGGTCACTTCCACGCACCGCATCGTCCAGCTCCTGCCCGTCGCCGGGCGACAGGACGGTGATCCGGCGCACGCCCGCTTGGTATGCCATCGCCAGGATCTCGCCTCCCGTCCGCAACGGTGTGTGGTCCGCCCCGGTGGCGCCGAGCAGGTGCATGGCGCCGACGCCGTCCAGCGCCGCAGCCAGTGATGCCGGCTGGGTCACGTCGCCCTCCACCACCTCGACGTCCTGCGGCAGTCGGGCGGCGCCGGCATCGCGGGTCAGCACGCGGACCGTCCGGCCCGTGCGGAGCAATCGCTCCACGATGTGACGGCCCAGAGTTCCCGTCCCGCCGGTCACCAGAATCGTCATGGGGGCTCCCTCTCGATGGGGTCAGCAGACTTTCCTGCCGAGGAGCCGACGCTAGGGTGCATCTAGGACGAAAAGTGTCCTACTTCTCGAGCCGCCGCCGAGCTCGCTCCACGGTCAGGGCCGAGGAGGAGAACTCGAACGTGGAGGACGACCTTGTGAGACGTCCCTACTCATGTCGTTTCGCCTCCCGGAGACGCGGGCGGCTGGACGACGCCTACGACACCCTTCGTCGGCTTCCGCTCTGGAAGGAGTACACCCTGACCAAGGTCGAAGCCGAGGCCGACGGACGCGTCGAATGCGATCCGGACATCAAGAGCATCAAGTCGAAGCTGTACGTGCGCCATGACACGACGCGCGTCTCCGTGGACACGGACACTTGCACCTCGGACGACGAGGACGACTGCGCCACCTCGACCACCACCGGGACGTACACCTGCATGGCGGGAACGTCGTGCGCAGGGGACTGGACGTCAGGGCTCGAGCTCCGCCTGGAACTGAACGACGACTCATGGGATGCCGACAGCTTCCCGGACTACTGCTCCATCCAGGGCGACGACGACGAGATCGCACGCTGCTACTACGAAGCGGAGCCCCCGATCTACGTCCCTCCCACCTTCCCGCCCGCCACAGCGGCGACGCCATCGTCCTGACAGACACGGCCGGCGACTGGTCCTGAGAAGGGCCGGAAGCCGGTCGTATCAGGTGGTAGGCACCTGGTGCAGGGCAAGGCGACTGCGGCTGGATGATTTACAGGTTGTTCGAGTAGAAGGTGACGAGCCGGTCGACAGCGGCATCGACGTACGCAGGCTCGTCGTACATCTCGTAGTGGCCGGCGCCGTCGATCACCATGAGGTCGACCGGGTTGGGGGCCAGCTTCCACAGCTGCATGCCGGACTCGTAGGAGCCGGTGTTGCCGATGCGGCCGGCGAGGATGACCTGCAGGGGCTGGGTCATGAGCTGGTCGACCAGGTGATACGCGTCGTAGCCCAGCAGCAGCGAGTCGCCGCGCGAGAGGCGGCGGTTCGTGGAGTGTTCGCTCCTGCCCCGCTCCGTGCGGTAGTAGGTGATGGCCTGGGTCGTGTCGATATCGGTCAGCCCGACTGCTGCGGCTTCCGCCAAGGTGTCGGGCAGCCAGTTCACACGGGTCAGCTCGCCGGAGCGGGTCTCTTCGATGCGCGCGTCGGCCATGGTGTCGAGTGCGGCCACCGCGCCGTCCGGCTGGAAGCCGCGGAACGACGTGCCCATGTTGCCGGGGACGACCGTGCCGACCGCCTTGATGCGGTGGTCCGTACGGGCCGTGTGCACTGCGTAGCCTCCGCCGGCGCAGATACCGAGGACGCCGATGCGTTCCGGGTCGATGCCGGGGATCACGCTGAGCGCGTCGATCGCGTAGGAGATGTCCTCACCGCGGCGGTAGGGGTCTTCGAGGTCGCGGGGCTCTCCGCCGCTCTGACCTTGATGGGCGGGGTCGAACACGAGCGCCGCGATGCCGCGGACGGCGAGGCGGGATGCGTAGTTCGCGCCGATCTGCTCCTTCACGCTGCTGCCGGGCGTGGAGAGCACCACGGCGCGCAGCGGCGCCGCGCCGTCGATGCTGTCGGGCAGGTAGAGGTCGGCCGCGAGATCGATCGGCCCACGCGGGATCGTGATGTGCTGAAGCAACTGATGACACCTTTCGGGTCGGTGCTTGTTCCATAACGGTCCAGTACGAAACGCACTCTGGTACAGTTTCGAACTAATTCAGAACTGTACCACCAGATGGAGGCTTGCGTGGCGGTCGACGGGGCACAGCTGTGGACGCTCAACCACCGTCTGCTGAGCGTCGTGATGGATGCCTGCGGCGCCGAACTGGCCGCGCTCGGGCTGGAGACGAAGGAGTTCTTCGTTCTGGCCGAGGTGGCCGCGTCGCCATACCCTGCCGAACTCGCGGCGGCGCTGATGATCCCTAAAGCGAGCGTGACGGTCTACGTCCGCAACCTCGTCGCAAAGGGGTTCATCCGGCGCGAGATCGACGACGAGGACCTGCGGCGGCATCGGCTCATACTGACTGCCGAGGGCGAGGCGGCACGTGACCGCGCGCTCTCAGCGCTTGCGGCGGAGTTCGACCGCAGGCTGGCGAGGATCACCCCGCGGGACCGCACCGAGCTGCAGCGCATCCTTCAGGAGATGCTCAAGTCTCCGGACTGAGGCCACGATGACGAGCCGTTGGCCTTCCCGGGAGATGGGCGTTGACGTCGCGCCGACGCAGGCGCCGCGATGCGACTGTGTGGAACCGCGGCCGCCGCTGAGGCGTTCTTGCGCTTACGGGACGCGTGAGGCGAACAGGAGGGGCGCGTGCGGGGACGTATCGGCAAACGGCAGTTGGCGATCGGGGGCGGTGCGGCAGGTCTGGCGGTGGTGCTGGTCGTGGGGTCCGTACTCGCGGACGACGAGCCGCCGGAGATCGCCGCGCCGCACGCCTGCCGGACCACCGTCGGCGGCACCGCACCCCTCGACGGGACCGCGCGCGCCAAGCCGCCCGCCGCCGCCTCCCCCACACCCGACTTCGACGGCGACGGCCACCCCGACATGGCCTTCACCGCGGGCCCGGGAGACGTCGAGAACGGATACCTCGGCGGGAGCATCCAGGTGGCGTACGGCTCGGGTTCCGGGACGGGCCTGGAGCGGTGCCAGTACCTCACGCAGAACGACCCCGGCATACCCGGCACGGCGCGCGACGAGGCGATGTTCGGGTCCGACGCGGTGGCCCGGGACTTCGACGACGACGGCTACACCGACCTCGCGGCCTCCGTGTTCGAAGGGGACGGCGCCCGCGTGATCGTCATGTGGGGCTCACCGCAAGGGCTGACGCGCGCCGCACGGGTGCCGGGGACGGACGGCAGCCATGTGCCCGGAGTGCAGGAGCCCCTCCTCGAGGAGCAGCTCGCCGCCGGTGACTTCGACGGTGACGGGCACGCCGACCTCGTGTTCGGACTCGGCTCCGACAAGGGGCTGTTGAAGGGCCCGTTCCGGCGGGACGGCACTCCCGCCGGAACCGGTCCGGTGCCCGCACCGCGGATGCCTGCCGACTTCGCGCGCGAGGCGGCGTACCGGGATCTCGTCGCCGGGGACCTCAACGGCGACGGCATCGACGATCTGGTGAGCTTCCACGACGACGACACCGGCGGCGAGGAAGGGTGGTCCGACCTGCACTGGTCCGGCAGTTACCTGCGGGGCGGCCGCGACGGCTTCGCGCGGCCCGACGCCACGCACGTCCCCACCGGGGCGACGGCCACGGTCGGCGACGTGGACGCGGACGGCTACGGCGACCTGATCGTCAGCCCTCGGGGCGGCCGGGCGAGCCGCAGCTCGGTGACGGTGGCATACGGCACCGAGAACGGCCCGGGGCCTCGGACCACCACCCTCGACCGGGACTCCCCGGGCGTGCCCGGCAAGGAACCCCAGAACGAGGACGCCGTCTTCACGTCCCTGGACGCCGGCGACGTGAACGGCGACGGCTACGCCGATGTCGTGGCCGGGGCACCCCGGGCCGAGGTGTACGCGCAGGCGGGCCCGGAGGAGGTGCTGCTCTTCCTGGGCGGACGGCAGGGACTGACGGGCCGCGGCGCCCGCGTGCTCGACGAGAGCGACGTCCGGGGCGACCCGGGCCGCAACCACGCCTTCGGGCAGGCCGTCGGCCTCACCGACCTCGACGGCGACCACCGGGCCGAACTCGTCGTGTCGGCACCGGGCGACGACACCGCCCCCAGCTCGGCGTGGCTGCTGCCCGGCTCCGCCGACGGCCCGTCCACCCAGGGCGTCACCCGCCTGCACGGCAGTTCCTTCGGCGATGCTGAGGGCGTGCCGTCCCTCCTGATGGGCTGGGGGATCGCCCGCTAGGACGGAGTCGTACCGTTCCTCCCTACGCCCCCGGTCACATGTTGATCATGTGGCCGGCCAGCCCGTGGATGGCCTCCTTGACCGCCTCGCCCAGCGTCGGATGGCCGTGGACGTTGCGCGCGACCTCGTGGACGGTCAGGTCCCACTGCTGGGCGAGGGTCAACTCCGGGAGGAGTTCGGTGACTTCGGGGCCGATCAGGTGGGCGCCGAGGAGTTCGCCGTACTTGGCGTCGCTGAGGATCTTCACGAAGCCCGCGGTGTCCCCCAGGCCATGCGACTTGCCGTTGGCGGTGAACGGGAACTTCGCCACCTGGACGTCGTAGCCCTGTTCGCGGGCCTGGGCCTCGGTCCAGCCGAAGCTGGCAATCTGCGGCTGGCAGTAGGTCGCCCGCGGAATCATGACGTAATCGAGTTCCATCGTCTCGGCGTCGGCGATCGTCTCGGCGGCCACGATGCCCATCGCCTCGGCGGCGTGGGCGAGCATCAGCTTCGCCGTCACATCGCCGATGGCGAAGATGTGCGGGACGCTCGTGCGGCAGCGGGCGTCGATGTCGATCGCCCCGCGGTCGGTGAGCTTGACGCCTGTCTTCTCCAGGCCGTAGCCCTGCACGCGCGGCTGGAAGCCGATCGCCTGGAGCACCTTTCCGGCCTGCAGTGTCTGCCGCTGGCCGCCCGTGGTCACCATGACCTTGACCGAGTCGCCCGAGTCGTTGATCGCCTCGACCCGGGTGGAGGTCAGCACGTTGATGCCGAGCCGCTTGTAACGGCGGGTCAGTTCCGCGGAGACCTCCTCGTCCTCCAGCGGGACGATGCGGTCGAGGAACTCGACGAGGGTGACCTGGACGCCGTAGTTGTGCAGGACGTAAGCGAACTCGACGCCGATGGCGCCGGCGCCCGCGATGATGACGCTCTCCGGGAGCGTGTCGGACAGGATCTGCTCCTCGTACGTCACCACGCGCTCGCTGAGCGAGGTGCCCGGCAGCAGTTTCGTGGTGGCGCCGGCGGCGATGATGCAGTGGCCGAAGGTGACGGTCTCCGTGCCGCCGTCGGTGAGGGAGACCTGGAGGGTGCGGTCGTCGCTGAAGGTGCCGCGGCCGGTGAACTGGGTGATCTTGTTCTTCTTCATCAGGTAGTGGACGCCCTTGACGCGTCCGTCCGCCACCTTGCGGCTGCGGGTGAAGGCCGCGCCGTAGTCGAAGGTCACGTCGCCGTTCACCTGGATGCCGAAGGTCTTGGCCTCCTGGGTGAAGATGTGGGCCAGCTCCGCGTTGCGCAGCAACGCCTTCGACGGGATGCACCCCACGTTCAGGCACACGCCGCCCCAGTACTTCTCCTCGACGATCGCCACGCTCTTGCCGAGCTGGGCCGCTCTGATCGCTGCCACATATCCCCCGGGGCCGGCGCCCAGGACCACCACGTCAAAATGTGCGCTCATGCCGGCCAGCCTAGGCGGTTTCCGTTCGGATCATCTGTGCGGTTTCGGCTGACGCCGTGGCGAAAACGGGCCGGGGCCAGCCAAGCCGGTGGTCCACCGTCGTTGGGCCGACAAGGTGAGCAGGGGCGAGGCCGCTCACACCCGGACCGCCGACCCCCGCTCGCTCATCCGCGGCGCGCACAGGATCCGCTTCCTGCGCACCCGCTTCCCCTCGATCGCCGCGACGGTCAGCCGGGCCGCCTCCACGGCGATCTCGGCCAGCCCCCAGTCCACCGTGGTCAGGGGCGGCGTGAGCACCCGTGACACCGGGTGGTCGTCGAAGCCGACCACGGACACGTCCCGGCCCACTTCCAGGGCGGCCTCGGCCGCCGCGCCGTACACGCCGTACGCCAGGGAGTCGGAGAAGCAGAACACGGCGGTCGCGGACCAGTCGCCGTCCAGGACGCGCCGGGCCACCGCCGTCGCCTCGCCCAACTCCTGCGGGCACGGCACCAGTTCGACCCACAGCCCCAGCCGGTCGGCCGCCTCGCGGACGTACACGTCGGCGGGCCGGCCGGGTGTGCTGGGCCGGGTCGGGGTCAGCACGGTCACGCGGCGGTGGCCGAGTCCGTGCAGATACTCCAGTACGGCGTCGATGCCGGCCCGGTTGTCGAAGATGACCTGCCCGGCCGTGCGGGCCCGGCTCAGCGAGTCCCCGACAGCCACCACCGGGAGTGCGTCGGCGATCGCGGCCCAGCTCTCCGCCGAGGGGTTGACGGGCGAGACGAGCAGTGCGTCGACGCGCTGGTCGCGCAGCTGCTTGGCGAGCGCCAGCTCGCGTTCGGGGTCGCCGCCCGCGTCCAGGATCAACGCGTAGTGGTCGCTGGCCAGCAGTTCCCGGCCGATGGCCGCCATCAGCTGCTGCTGCCACAGGTCCTGGAGATCGCCGGCGAGGACTCCGACCATGCTGGTGCGGCCGCTGGCCAGGGCACGGGCGATGGGGTCGGCCTCGTAGCCCAGCTCGGCCGCCGCCCTGCGTACCCGCTCCTCGGTCTCCTTCGAGACCTGCTTGCCGCGCAGGGCATAGGAGACAGCTGCGGTGGAAAGGCCCGTGGCCTCGGCCACCTCACGGAGGGTGGTGCGCTTATTGGGCCTGGCCATGGCGGGAAGCCTACCGGGCCCTGTCCGCACTGTGGGCGCACGCTTGACACCACATCTGGTTAACCGCTTAAGTTAACCGCATCACTGAAGCGCTTAACAGCCCTGCCGTAACCCCGCCGACCTGCGCTTCCCGAGGACTGCAGCGTGCTCATCGACGTCCACCAGCACATCTGGCCACCCGCCTTCATCGAGGTGCTGCGCGCCCGCACCACGCCGCCGTGTCTGGACGGCTGCACCCTGCACCTCGCGGGCGAGCCGCCGTACGTGGTCGACCCCGCCGATCACGACGTCGCCGCGCGCGCCCGCCTCGCCGTCGCCGACGGGCTCGGCCTGGCGCTGGTCTCCCTCTCCAGCCCGCTCGGCATCGAGTACCTGCCGCCCGCCGAGGCCACCGAGCTGCTGACCGCGTTCCACGACGGCGCCCTCGCGCTCCCGGCCCCGTTCGGCGTCTGGGCCTCGCCCTGTCTGTCCGAGCCGGACCCCGAGGCCGTCGAACACGAGCTGCGCCGGGGCTGCGTCGGCCTCCAACTCCCCGCCACCGCACTGCTCGACGCCGCGGGCTGGCAGGAGTGCGCCCCGCTCCTGGACCTCCTCACCCGCCTCGGCAAGCCCCTGTTCATTCACCCGGGTGCCGCCCCCACCACCCAGGACACGCCCCCGTGGTGGCCCGCGCTGGTCCCCTACCTGCACCAGATGCACGCGTCATGGTTCGCGTTCCGCGCCTTCGGCCGCGCCCGCCATCCACGCCTGCGCGTCTGCTTCGCCGCCCTCGCAGGTCTGGCCCCGCTGCACGGCGAGCGGCTGGCGGCCCGGGGCGGCGGACGCGGCGAGATCGACTTCGACGTCTTCTACGAGACGTCCTCCTACGGGACCCGCGCCGTGGACGCCCTCGTCCGGGCCGTCGGCATCGACGTGATCGTCAACGGCAGCGACCGCCCCTACGCGTCGCCCGTCATCCCCGACATCGGCACGGACGCCGCCGTCCACGCCCTGCGCACCACCAACCCGGACCGCCTGCTGCGAGGCCGCACATGAGCCTCGCCGACGCAAAGACAGAAAGGAGCCACCCGTGACCTACGAGTCCCTCCCGGACCGCACGCTCGACAAGCACGAACTCCGGGCCCTCGTCGACGAACTCGCCGCCCGCCCCGAGCTCTGGCGCGAGCAGATCGCCTTCTCGGACGAGCAGCGGCACTACGCCTCCCTGTACCGGGACGAGTACGTCGACGTATGGCTGCTGTGCTGGACCCGGCAGAACGACACCGGCTGGCACGACCACGACATCTCCTCGGGCGCGGTCCGTGTCGTCCAGGGCGCGCTCAACGAGTCCAACCCGCGCATCGGCGGCAGCCACCTGTCCAGCACGGTCGGAGGCGGCGGAGCGTTCTGCTTCGGGCCCGAGCACATTCACCGTCTCACCGGCGCCACCGACGACACGGTCTCGATCCACGCGTACTCGCCGCCGCTGTGGCGCCTCGGGCAGTACGACATCACCGCGGACGGTGTGATGCGCCGGATCTCCGTCTCCTACGCGGACGAACTGCGGCCGCTGGACAACTCGGCCGCGTGAGCGCTCCGCGGGACGTGCCGCGATGTGCCGTCGGTTCGCTGCGGCGCCGTCGTGGCTGGTCGCGCAGTTCCCCGCGCCCCTTCGGGGCGCTACTTAGGCGTCGAGTTGGCGTTGGACGCGTTCGGCGGGCTGGTGGCGGTGCTGGTCTCGGTACATCGCGGCTGCCTCCTGCCAGGTGGTGCGGGCCTGTTCGGGGCTGCCGAGCGTGTGGTAGGCGTGGCCCAGGCGGTCGAGCGTGTCGGCGGCCCAGTAGTCTCCGCCGATGCCGCGGTACCGGGCCACGGCGAGCCGGTAGTGGCCCACCGCTTCGTCGTGGTGGCCGGTGTGGTGGGCGATGTAGCCGAGGCTGTCGAGGATGTCGGCTTCGACGCCCTCGTGCCGGATACGGCGGGCCAACGGCAGCGCTGCCGCACAGTGGACGCGCGCCTGGTCGTAGTCCCCGAGCCGGGCGCTGTACCAGCCCACCGAGTTGAGCGCGGCGGCCCTGACCGCCGGCAGGTCCGCTTCCCGCTCCAGCTGTACGGCGAGGGTGGCGTGGTCCAGCGCCGCGCGCAGGTGATCCTGGCGCCCGTGCCCCTGTGCCAGCGCGATGTGGATGCGGGCCTGGGTGCCGTGATCACCGGCCTGCTCGGCCAGGCTCAGCGCATGCTCCAGTTGCTTGGCGGACTCTTCGTGTGCTCCGGCATAGGCGGCGGCGTGCCCGAGCCGCCACTGGGCCCGCACGTGCACGTCGAGCGAGTCGTCCGGATCGAGCGCGGCGAGTGCGGCCCGCCACATCGCCACTCGGTCGTGAACATGGCCCAGCAGGCTCTGGAAGTGGTCCAGGCTCCATGCGAGCTGCCACACGAGCCGGCGCCAGCCGCGGTCGGCCGCCAGTTCCTGCGCGGCGAGCAGATTGGGCAGTTCGTCGGCGAGCCACCGCACCGCCTCGGCCTGCGTGGTCAGCTGCTGCGGCCGGCATCCGGGGCCGGGCGGGCCCAGCTGGGGAGGTGCGTCGTCCAGTTCCAGCACCATCAGGCCGCGGGTCGCGCACGCGGTGTGCAGGTAGAACTCGACCAGTCGCCGCAGCGCCGCGTCCCGTTCATCGGCCGCGAGGTCCTGCCGGCCCCGCTCGGCGGCGTAGAGACGCACCAGGTCGTGCATGCGCCAGCGTCCGGGCTCGTGCTGCTCGACAAGATGCAGGTCCTCCAGCGCACGCAACGCCGCGCGGGCCTCCGGCGTGGGCAGGCCGGCGAGGGAAGCGAGCGCGGACAGCCCGATGTCGGGTCCGGGAGCAAGGCCCAGCAGGGCCAACAGCCGTGCCTGTACGGCGGTCAGGGCGTCGTACGACCATGACAGCACCTTCGGCAGGCTCGCCGCGGGCGTGTCGTCGTCGAGGGCGTCGAGCCTGGTCGTGGCCTCGCGGAGTTCGGCGGCGATCCGGACCAGGGGAAGGCGTGGGGTGCAGCCGGCGCGGCCGGCGACGATGCCCAGCGCGAGGGGGTATCCGCCGCACCAGGTGAGCAGTTCCTCGACGGCGTCCGGCTCGGCGGCAGCCCGTGCGGTGCCCAGGCGCACGTCCAGGACGCGGCGCGATTCCTCCGCGCTCAGCGGGTCGAGGACGACGGGGCGGGCACCGTGACGGGTGACCAGTTCGGTCAGTCTGCGGCGGCTGGTGATCAGGACGACGCAGTCCGGGTTGCCCGGCAGCAGGGGGACGACCTGGTCCGGGCTGCCGGCGTTGTCCAGCACCACCAGCATCCGCTTGTCCGCCAGCAGGCTCCGGTACAGGCCGGCCTGGCCCTGCAGCGTGGACGGCACGGCGTGCGGGGCCACGCCCAGCGTTTCCAGGAAGCCGCGCAGGGCCGTGGCCGGTTCCATGGGCGGCACGGACGGATTGAAGCCCAGCAGGTCGACGAAGAGCTGACCGTCCGGGAAGTGTTCGGTGTGGCCGTGTGCCCAGTGCAACGCCAGCCAGGTCTTGCCGATGCCGCCCGCGCCCGCGATGGCCGAGATGACGATCGCGGCCGGCCGTTCCGCGGCTGCGGCCAGGATCCCGTCCAGCCGCGCCAGTTCCTCCTCCCGCCCGGTGAACCCCCTTGCGACTAAAGGCAATTGCGCCGGGACCGCCCGGCGACCGGGCCCCGCCTCGGCCGACGGCAGCGCGTCACGGGCCGTCGCCGAGGCGGATTCGCCGCGCAGGATGGCCAGATGCGTCCGCTGCGCCCCGGCCCCCGGGTCCGTCCCCAGCTCCTCGGACAGTTGCTTCTGCAGGTCGGTGTAGCGGGCCAGGGCCTCCGGACCGCGTCCGGCGGCCTGCAGCGCCCGCATCAGCGCCACGGTGAGCGGCTCGACCAGGGGATGCTCGGCGACCAAAGCGGTCAGCGTGCCGATCACCCTGGCGTGCCGGCCCACCCGGAACTCGGCATCGGCCCAGGCCAGCACCGCCTCGATACGCTGCTGCTCCCAGCTCTCCCGGGTGCGGTCCGCCCACGCACCGGCCAGCCCGGCCAGCGGCTCACCGCGCCACAACCCGACCGCCTCACGCAGCATCGCCACCCGCTCGGCATCGGTGCGACCCGCCTCCCGGGCCTGTTCGAGCAGGCGCCGGAACCGGTGCACGTCGACCCGGTCGGGCGGTACGTCGAGCAGGTAGCCGCCGGGGCCGCGCCGCAGCTGCGGTACTGGGCTGCCCTCGCCCGAGCCGACGGGCGCACCCGTGCTCGCCAGCATCCGTCGGATCCGGGCGATGTGCGCGTAGAGCGAGGGACGCACCTGGGCCGGCGGGTCCTCTCCCCAGACCCGGTCGATCAGCGTGTCCGTAGCCACCCAGCGGCCCGTATCCACCAGCAGCGCCGCGAGTACCGTGCGCTGCTTGGCCGGACCGGCGTCCAGCACCGCGCCGTCCGCGCCTCGTAACTCCACCGTGCCCAACAGCAGAAAGTCCGTCATGCGCTCCCCCGAGGTCACCGTGCACGAGCCCCTCACCAGTGAAGCAAGGTTCTCGCAAGGTTCCCGTCCACATTCACGCCACACCGTGGGGGCAGCGGTCGGTGACCACGCGGGGAGTCACCGACCCGCTCGACCAAGGAGGAAGAGCCGCTTCGGGTGATCAGCGGCGTCGCAGTGACGGGTCGAGCAGCGCGGGCGGGGTGTCGTGCTTCTCGTGCGGGGCGAGGTCGGTGCCGGGGGCGACGATGGCATCGATCGCGTCGAGCACATCGGCGGAGAGCACGGTGTCCGCGGCGGCGAGTTGCGCGTGCAGGTGGTCCAGCGTGCGGGGGCCGATGAGCGCGCTCGTCACGCCGGGATGCGCGGTCACGAATCCGAGCGCGAGCTGGATCATGGTCAGCCCGGCCTCGTCGGCGACCTTGGCCAGCTGCTCGACGGCCTCCAGCCTGGCCCGGTTGACGGGGAGGGAGAGGTCGAATCGGTCGGGCATGAACGTGGAGCGGCTGGTGGTGACCTCCCGGCCCTCGCGGACCGCGCCCGACAGCCAGCCCGAGGCCAGCGGGCTCCACACCAGCACCCCGAGCCCGTACTGCTCGGTCACGGGCAGCACATGGGTCTCGATGCCGCGCTGGAGGATCGAGTAGCTGGGCTGTTCGGTGACGTAGCGGCTCAAGTGATGCTCGCGGGCGGCCCATTGAGCCTGCACGATGCGGTGGGCGGGGAATGTCGAGGAGCCGAAGTAGCGGATCTTTCCCGCGCGTTGCAGGTCGGTCAGCGCCGACAGCGTCTCCTCGTCGCTGGTGGTCGGGTCCCACCGGTGGATCTGGTAGAGGTCGACGTGGTCCACGCCGAGGCGGCGCAGGCTGTCGTCCAGGGCGGTGACCAGCCAACGGCGTGAGCTGCCTCGGTGGTTGGGTTCGTCGCTCATCGGCATGCTCGCCTTCGTGGCCAGCACGATGTCGTCGCGGCGGCCGACGATGGCTTTGCCGACCAGCTCCTCCGACTCGCCCGCGCTGTACATGTCCGCGGTGTCGATGACGTTGATCCCGCCCTCGAGTGCGGCATCGACGAGGGCGGTGGCCTCGTCCTGAGTGGTACGTCCGATCCTGCCGAAGTTCATCGCGCCGAGCGCGAGGGAGCTGACCTGCACGCCGGTGCGGCCCAAGGTGCGGTACTGCATGACCGTATGCCTCCATGGCGGATATGATGAATAAGCGGAACGCTGCTCCGTTAACGATACGGAGCGATGTTCCGCTTAGCAAGTCCGGCCGGCAGATCAGTGGAGGACATGGCGTGGGGAACAGCAGCGAGGAGGGCGTGGCACGCCCGGCACGCCCCAAGCGGGCGGACGCCCGGCGCAACAAGGAGACCCTGCTAGACGCGGCCGCAGCGGTCTTCGTCACCGCGGGCGTGGACGCGCCGGTACGCGATATCGCGGCCCGGGCCGGCGTCGGGATGGGCACGATCTACCGCCACTTCCCCACCCGAGCGGATCTCATCATCGCCGTCTACCGGCACCAGGTCGACGCCTGCGCCGAGGCGGGACCGGCCCTTCTCTCGGCCGCCCCGACCCCGCATGCCGCACTGGGACAGTGGATCGACCTCTTCGTCGACTTCCTGGTCACCAAGCACGGACTCGCCGCCGTGCTGCAGTCCGACAACTCCGGCTTCGACACGCTGCACGCCTACTTCCTCGACCGCCTCGTGCCCGTCTGCACGCAACTGCTCGAAGCCGCGGCCTCCACTGGGGAGATCCGTACCGACGTGGACGCCTACGCGCTCATGCGCGGCGTCGGCAACCTCTGCATCGGCGCGGACAGCGATCCCCGCTACGACGCCCGCCAACTGGTCGCACTCCTCATCGCGGGCCTGCGCCGACCACAGTGAAGACGTCGACGGCCGCCCGGCGGGAAGCCGGGCGGCCGTCGACGTGTCTCGTTTCGCGGGCGGTGTGCCTACTCCTGTGCGTGCCGGATGGCGTCCAGCACGATGTGCGCCACATGGTCGTCGGTCAGGCTGTACTGGGTCTCGCGGGCCTGGCGCCGGGCCGTGACTATGCGCGAGGTGCGCAGCACCCTCAGATGCTGGGAGACCAGCGGCTGACTCACGCCCAGCGCGGCGACGAGTTCGTGGACGTACTTCCCGCCCCCGGCCAGTTCGCGCACGATGCCGACGCGCACGGGTGAGGCCAGCGCGCGCAGCAGGTCGCTGGCCGCCTGGAGAGTCTCCAGCGGCTCACGGGCTGGGGAAGGGGAAGTCATCGCCACATGCACAAATTAGCATATGGCAATGATTCCCAGCGCCGCGGATCCTCAGTGGTCGTCCCAGTGCCCGTCGTGGACGGCGTGACGGTGACCGTCGTGGACGTAGTCGGTGTGGTCCTCGTGCGGGACGGCGACATGTCCGCACCCCTCACCGTGCTGATGGTCGTGGTCTTCGTGGGCGGCATGACCGCCGGCGGCGCATTCGTCGACGTGGTCGCCGTGGACCCGGTGAATGTGGCCGTCGTGGGCGTAGTCGGTGTGGTCGCCGTGCGGGATGGCCACGTGTCCGCAGCCCTCACCGTGGGTGTGTACGTGGTCCTGGTGCGTGCGGTGGTCGGTGGCAGTGCTCATGGGGGCTCCTTGCGCATTCCTACCGGCCGCGGACTCATGCCGGCCGATCCATTGCGACATTAACATATAGCAATTCCTGCATGCATCCTGCCCGGCAGGTGCGGTCTTCGGGCAGCCGATGACGGTCGGTCAGGCGGACTCGGGAACGGTTTCCCGCGTTCCCCACTGCCGGGTCCGGTACGTGCCCACCAGTCGGCAGACCAGGTAGATCGCGAACGAGATGGTGGTCACGTAGGGGCTGATGGGGATGCTGCTGCCCAGGGCCAGCAGGATCCCGCCCTCGATGGAAACCACCGCGAAGAGCACGCTCAGCGCGGGCAGCAGTACGGGAGACGCCGTGATCCGGGCCGCGGCGGCCGCTGGCGTGACGACGAGGGTGAGGACCAGCAGCGCGCCGACGATCTGCACGGACAGCGCGACCGCGAGCCCCAGCACGAGCATGAAGGCGAACGACAAGGCCCGGACCGGCACCCCCCGGGCCTCGGCCACCTCCGGGTCGGCGCTGGCGAAGGCGAGCGGGCGCCACATCACCATCAGCGCTACGAGCACCACGGCCGACGTGCCGAGCAGCCAGGACATCTGCGGGGTGTCGACGGCGACGATCTGCCCGGTGAGGATGCCGAACTTGTTCGCCGCCCGGCCCTTGTACAGGGCGAGGAAGAGCACGCCAAGGCCGAGGCCGAAGGGCATGAGGGTCCCGATCACCGAGTTGCGGTCCCGCGCACGCGAACCGAGCAGCCCGATGGCTCCCGCGGCGATGAGCGAGCCGACGATCGAGCCGCCCACGATGTTCACACCCAGCAGCAGCGCGGCCGAGGCCCCGGCGAACGACAGCTCGCTGATCCCGTGCACGGCGAACGGCAGGTCCCGCATGATGACGAAGACCCCGACCAGGCCGCCGACCAGGCCGAGTGCGACGCCGGCGATGAGGGAGTTGCGGACCAGGGCGAGCAGTTCGCCGTAGTTGTCGAAGTTGAAGATCTGCTGCCAGATCCCCTCGGCGATCGTCATGGCCGTACTCCGTGGGGCAGTTCGGAGTGATGCGGTGGTACCGCCACCTCGTCGGGCACGCCGACGACCGTGATCCGGTCCCGGACCCGGATGACGTCGACCTGTGTGCCGTACAACTGCGACAGCGCCTCCGACGTCAGCACCTCGTCGGGGGTGCCGACCCGGAAGCCCCCGCGGGCGAGGTACAGCACGCGGTCCACCAGTCCCAGCACGGGGTTGATCTCGTGGGTCACGAACACCACCGCCGTGCCGTGCGAGCGGCGCCGGGCGTCCACCAGTTCCGTCACGGCTCGCTGATGGTGCAGGTCGAGGGAGAGCAGCGGCTCGTCGCACAGCAGGATGCGCGGGTCGGTCGCCAGCGCCTGCCCGATGCGGACGCGCTGGCGTTCGCCGCCCGAGAGCAGGGCGACGGGGACATCCGCGTACGCGGCGGCCCCGACCGAGGCGAGGACCTCGTCCACGCGGCGGCGTACGGCGCCGGAGCGCAGCCGGGGTCCGAAGCCGTGTCCGTCGATGCCGAAGCGGACCAGGTCCCGGGCGCGCAGCATCGCCTGCTCGGACAGCGTGGCCTGCTGCGGGACGTAGCCGATGTGCCTGCTGCCCTTGTGCGGCGGACGGCCCAGAACGGTCAACTTCCCTGCGGACAGCTGTCGTTGGCCCAGCAGGGCGCGTACGAAGCTGGTCTTGCCCGATCCGTTGGGCCCGAGCACGGCCAGGAACTCCCCTGTCCGGACGTCGAGATCGAGGTCCTGCCACAGCACCCGCTCGCCGTAGGACAGGGCCGCACCGCGCAAGCTGATCACCGCGGCGTCCGTGCCGCGGTCCTCGGTCCTGCTCTCGCGGGCACGGGGCAAGGAGGTCACCGTGGGCCGCCTCACTTGCCCAGCGCGCTCGCGAGCGCGTCGACGTTGGCGGTCATCCAGCCGATGTAGTCCTTGCCTTCGGGCAGGGTCTCGGTGACGGGGACGACGGGAATCCCGGCGGTCTTGGCCGCCTGCTCGACCTTCTCGGTCTGCGGACCGGAGGTCTGGTCGTTGTAGACCAGCGCCTGGACCTTCTTGTCGGTGAACAGCGCCAGCGTCTCCTGCAGGGTCCTCGGGGAGACGTCGTCGCCTTCCTCAATGGCTTCGCTGAACTCCTCGGGCGTCTTGTTCACCAGGCCGCTCGCCTCGGTCAGGTACAGCGGCACCGGCTCGGTGATGGCGATCGGCTCGCCGCCGTGGCCGGCCTTGATCCGCGCTTCCTTCGCCTCCAGCGGCTTCAGCTTCGCCTTGAAGGCGCCCGCGTTCTTGGTGAAGGTGGCGGCATCGTCCGGGTCGGCCTTGGTCAGGGCTGCCGCGATGCGGTCGGCGAGTTTGGCGGTCGTGGGGAAGTCGTACCAGACGTGCTCATTGAGTTCCCCGCCCGCCGGGGCGGTCTTCCCGGAGACCTTGACGGCGTTGATCACTTCGGCGGACGAGTTGTCGCTGCTCTTCAGCATGCGGTCGATGAAGTCGTCGTAACCGCCGCCGTTCTCGACGACGACCTTCGCCTTGGACAGCGCCAACTGGTTCTGCGTGTTGGCCTCGTAGGAGTGCGGGTCCTGGTCGGGATCACTGATGATCGAGGTGATGTCGACCTTCCCGCCGCCTATCTGCTTGACGATGTCGCCGTAGACGTTCGTCGAGGCCACCACGGCGACGGCGGACGCGGATACGGGGCTCTGCCCTGCGGCGGTGTCGCTGCCGGAGTCGGACGAGCCGCCGCAACCGGCCAGCAGGACCAGGGAAGCACCGGTGATGAGCGGCGCCAGGCGCCGGGGTGAGGACGCAGGCATGAATGATTCCTCCGCAACCAGGGGGACGTCCACCGAGCTCGAACCGTCCCGGCGTCAGCACCACGCTAGATGGAAACGGATGTCAAGAAGGCCTTCCAGCCATTCCATATGACAATCATTACCGGGAAATGACCCTCTGTCGCCTTGGGTCGGCGCGGTACGGCTGATGCGCGACAGCCGCCGCGGGACGAGAATGGACATACCGCGCCGAAGAAGGATGAATCCCCTTCGCGGGCTCCGCGGAAGGAGGCCATGATGCATCCCGCCGCTTTCGCGGGTGTGGTCGTGGGCCGCATCACGCACTACGCCCTGTCCGGAACCGCCGGCGTACTGGTTCTGCGGGGAGCCGCCAAGGCCGCCCCCAAGGCGAAACCCGTGGCCCGCCGGCTGCTGGTCAGCGGCATCGCCGGTGGGATCACGACGGGGCGCCGGCTCGGGGAGACCGCCGAGGAGGCTCGCCTGAAGGCGGGAGACCTGCTGGCGGAGGCCAGGGAGCAGTTGGGCGAGGAGGCGCCGCCGCCTTCGGCGGTCGGTGTGGAGGGGCACGCCCACGACCACGAGCACTGAGCGCTCCGCTGGAAGGACAGTGGGGATTCCGCGGGCCGGTGGGGGCTGGTCGCGCAGTTCCCCGCGCCCCTAAGAGGCCTGCGGCCTCCTAGGGGGCATCTGAGAGGTGGTTGCCATGTCCGGCACAAGCCCGCGATCCGGTTCCGGGGTGGTGGTGCGGTCCGCCGCCGCCGGCCGCGTACGGCTGCTGGTTCCCTGGCTGCGCGCGCGGCCGGGCTGTGCCGGGATCGTCGATGAGCGGTTCACGGATCTGCCGGGTTTCCGGGCGCTGCGGATCTTCCCGCGGACCGGCGCCGTGATCGTCTGGGTGCAGCCCGACCTGGTCGACGTGGACCGGCTCGTCGCCGCCCTCGCCGAGGCGCCGCCACCGGGAGTGCCGGCCAGGGACAGCCGGTCCGTGGCCGACTCCTCCACGGGGGAGGTCGCGCGGCTGGTCGTCGGCGGTGCGGTGCTCGCTGTGGTGGCCCTGCGGCGACTGCTCGGCCGGCCCCCGTGGACCCCGGCGGGCTCGGCCGGCCTGCTCGGCGCGGTCACCGTCTTCACCGGGCTGCCGTTCTTCCGCGGCGCCGCACGCAGTCTCGGCGGCAGACGCCACGCGGGCACCGATCTGCTGGTGACGACCGCGACCGTGATCTCGCTGGTCCTGCGCGAGAACGTGGTCGCGCTCATGGTGCTGTGGCTGCTCAACATCGGTGAGTTCCTGCAGGCCATCACCCTGCGGCGGACCCGTCGCGCCATCGAGGAACTGCTCTCCATCGGCGAGGAGCGGGTCTGGCTGGTCCGCGACGGCGTGGAGGTGGAGGCCGACCTCACGGAGGTCAGGACCGGGGACGTCGTAGCGGTCTACGAGCACCACCGCATCCCCGTCGACGGCACCGCCGAGTCCGGCGAGGCGCTGGTGGACCAGGCGGCGATCACCGGCGAGGCGCTTCCGGTGTACGTGCAGCCGGGCACCGAGGTGTACGCGGGCACCCTCGTCTCCACCGGTTCGATCACCGTCCGGGCCACCTCGGTCGGGCAGGACACGGTCGTAGGGCGGATCATCAGCAGGGTCGAGGAGGCGCAGGCCGACCGGGCCCCGATCCAGACCGTCGCCGCCGCCTTCACGCGCCGCTTCGTGCCCGTCTCCTTCGCCCTCGCCGGGATCACGTACGTGCTGACCCGGGACGCCCGGCGGGCGATGACGATGCTGCTGATCGCCTGCCCCTGCGCCGCGGGCCTGGCCACCCCGACCGCGATCAGCGCGGCCATCGGCAACGGCGCCCGCAGGGGCACCCTCATCAAGGGCGGCACCCACCTGGAAGGGATCGGCCGCGTCACCGCCGTGGTCTTCGACAAGACCGGCACCCTCACCCTCGGCCGCCCCCTGGTCACCAGCGTGGTCACGCTCGACGAAGCGGTCACCGCCGACGAGGTGCTGAGCCTGGCGGCCTCCGGCGAACTCCACGCCCGGCACCCGCTCGCCGAGGCCATCGTCCGGCGCACCGAGGAACAGCACCTGCACATCCCGATCCACCAGGCCTGCGAGGTCGTGCTCGGGATGGGCGTACGCGCCGAACTCGACGGCACCCGCCTGCTCGTGGGCAGCCCCGCCCTGCTGCGCCGCCACGGCCTGGAACTCTCCGACGTCGCCCAGGACTGGACGAGCCGACTGCGCACCGCCGGCGAGACCGTCATCTGCCTCGCCCACGACGACAGGCTGATCGGCATGCTCGGCCTGTCCGACGCCGTACGCGGCGGAGCCGACACCGTCGTCCGCCAGCTGACCGACCTCGGGGTCACCCGCATCGCGCTGCTGACCGGCGACGCGCCCGAGACCGCCCAGGCCGTGGCCGACGCCCTCGGCATCACCGAGGTGCACGCCCACGCGCTGCCCGAGGCCAAACTCCAGCTGATCCGCGACCTCCAGGCCGAGGGCCACAGCGTCGCGATGGTCGGCGACGGCACCAATGACGCCCCGGCGCTGGCGCTCGCCGACGTCGGCATCGTCATGGGTGCCCACTCCTCCCACGTCGCCCTCGAGACCGCCGACATCGCCCTGGCCGGAAACGACCTGCGCAATGTCGCCGCCGTCGTGGAACTCAGCCGGCACACCCTGCGCGTCGTACGGCAGAACTACACCCTGTCCATCGGCGTGAACCTCGTCGGCCTCATCGCGGGCGCCGGCGGCTCCATCAACCCCGTGCTGGCCGCCCTGCTCCACAACACCAGCAGCATCGCCGTGGTCGCCAACTCCGCCCGGCTGGTGGGCCACACCCCCCACCTGCCGAGCGACGCCACAGCACGGCTGCGCGCCGCGCCGTTGGAGGAGCGGCGCGTGCGCTGACTTTGGCAGGTGGGCCGCTGTTGCCTCGTCGGGTTGCTCACACCAGGTGCACTCCCAGGGCCTGCCTTCCTGGAGCGGTCGGCCCTCCTCTCAGCTCTCGCGAGCTGCCACGACTTCGTCTCCGCACAGGACCTGCACGCTCGTATGACCGAGGACGGCGCGCGGATCGGACTGACCACCGTGTACCGGGCCCTGCGCGACCTGGAGGCCGCGGACGCGGTGGATGTCGTGCAGGCCGGCGCCGGTGAACGGCTCTACCGATGGCGGCCCGCCGGCAGACACCGCCACTATCTGATCTGCCGCGCCTGCGGCAGCAGCCGGCCCGTGGACTCCGAGGTGGTCGAGGAGTGGGCCGGACGGATCGCCGCCGGCTCCGGATTCGCGGCGGTGGAGCACACCGTCGAACTCACCGGGGTCTGCGCCGGCTGTCAGACCAGCGCGGACGAAGGGAAACTGCCGTCAGGCCTCTGGGATTCCGGCGTGTGATTGGGTGGCCCGGACACGCCGACCGACGCACAGGAGAGCCCGTAGCCATGAGCAGCCCTCAGACGTACGAGTACAAGGTCGTCACCTTCCGGGAGTCGCTGATCGGCGACGCACTGGACGGGGACAAGCTGGAGAAGGTCCTCAACAAGCACGCCGAGGACGGTTGGGCGCTCAAGGCCATCACGTCCGCCGACGTCAAGGGCCGCGTGGGACCCGGCGCGGTGGAGGGGCTGCTGCTGACGCTGGAGCGGCCGCGCGGCTGACGGAGTACTACGCCGTGCCTCCGTCGCCGTCGACGAGGACCTCGCTCAGGCCGCCGTTCGTGCGCCACTTGGCCAACAGGGCGTGGAAGGCCACCGGTCCGTCGCCGTACGACTCGCTGCGCTCCCTGGGCCGGCCTTCGTTGTTGTAGTAGCCGGGGGTGCACTCGGCCTGGAAGCGGTAGAGGTCGGCCGCCTTCTGACGGATCGTCGCCACCCATGCGGCCTCGGCCTCGGCGCTCGGCTCCACCCGCGGCGCCCGCCGGTCGCGTGCGGCGCGGATCACGGCGGCCACGTGGGTGGCCTGTTCGTCCAGGACGTGGACGAAGTTGACGGAGCTGGCGTTCTGCAGCGGGCCCAGCTGGAAGAGGTTGGGGAAACCGTGGCTGTAGAAGCCGTGCAGGGTCTTGGGGCCCTGCCGCCACGCCTCGGTCAGAGAGACGCCGCCCCTGCCGTGGACGGGGAGCCGTCCGGAGAATACGCCGGACACACCGACGTCGAAGCCGGTGGCGAAGATGATGCAGTCGACCTCGTACTCCCGGCCTGAGACGACGACCCCGCCCTCGGTGATCCGCTCCACGCCGTGGCTGTCGGCCGTGTCGACGAGGGTGACGTTCGGCCGGTTGAAGGTCTGCAGGTAGGAGTCGCTGAAGGTGGGCCGCTTGCACATGTAGCGGTACCAGGGCTTGAGCAGCTCGGCCGTCTCCCCGTCGTCGACCAGGGCGTCCACCCGGGCCCGGATCTCGTTCATCTTCTGGAAGTCGGCGATCTCGTACGCCCGCTCCCGCTCCTCGGGCGGCAGCTGCCGGCGGTGGCTGTCGCTGGGGATCAGCTTCTGCTGCAGCCGGGCGGTGTGAGTCCAGCCGTCGTCGACGAGGTCCTCCTCCACCGGGCCGCCCGTGACCAGGGTGAGGAAGTTCTCCATACGGCGACGCTGCCAGCCCGGCGTCAACGACTCGGCCCAGTCGGGATCCGTGGGGCGGTTGCCGCGTACGTCGACCGAGGAGGGCGTGCGCTGGAACACGTACAACTGCCGGGCGTCGGCGCCGAGATGCGGGACGCACTGGATCGCGGTCGCGCCCGTGCCGATCAGACCGACGCGTTTGTCGGCGAGCCGGTGGAGGTTTCCGTCGGCGTCGCCTCCGGTGTACGCGTAGTCCCAGCGGCTGGTGTGGAAGGTGTGGCCCTTGAAGTCGGTGATGCCGGGGATGCCGGGGAGCTTGGGCTCGCTGAGGGTGCCGCTGGCGGTGACGACGTAGCGTGCCCGCATCCGGTCGCCCCGGTCGGTGGTGACGATCCACTCCGACTCGGCGTCGTCGTAGCGCAGTTCGGTGACCTGGGTCTGGAAGCAGGCGTCGCGGTACAGGTCGAAAGTACGCCCGATCGCCTGGGCGTGGCGGCGGATCTCCTCGCCGGGGGCGTACTTCCACTGCGGGACGTAGCCGACCTCCTGCAGCAGCGGCATGTAGATGTACGACTCGATGTCGCAGTGGATGCCGGGGTACCGGTTCCAGTACCAGGTGCCGCCGAAGTCGCCGCCCTTCTCGATCACGCGGATCGATTCGACGCCCGCCTGCCGCAGCCGGGCGCCGGCGAGCAGTCCGCCGAACCCGCCGCCGACGATGGCGACTTCGACCCCGTCGGTCAATGGCTCACGGACCGACAGGGGTTCGGCGTAGGGGTCGTCGGCGTAGTAGCCGAACTCTCCGGCGAGCCGCTGGTACTGGCCGCGGCCGTCGGGGCGGATTCTGCGGTCCCGCTCGGCTCGGTAGCGGGCGCGCAGAGACTCGAGGTCGAGGCCGGGCGCGTCGGGGCCGGGTGAGGCGTGGGGGGAGGTCATGGGCGCAGTCAATCGGGCCGCGATCATTTACGTCAATCAACTGACTTACATTTTGGCCATGGTGGGATCGCCGCGACGATGAGGGCCATCCCCCGTCAGTCAGTGTTCCGTGGCGCAGCAGTCACCCTTGGCATCACCGTCCGACGCCCGCTCCAGGCGGCAGAAGCAGGACGCCGCGACGGGAACGTCCGTCATGGCGGCGGCCATCTTCAGCTGCTGGGCGACGATGCGCGCCTCCCCCAGCTTGCCGAGGCGGAGCAGGCACTCGTGGAAACCGTGCAGGGACCAGACGTTGCCGGGGTGCTGCAGGGCGCGCGGGAGGGAGTCGTCCAGGCCCAGGTCGGCGCGGTAGACCGCTTCGGCCTCCGCGACGCGGCCCTGTTCCAGGAGGAGGGCGCCGTACGCGTGCCGGGTGGGCTGCATCCATCCCCAGGGCTCGTCGTACGGGAGGTTGTCGTCCAGGTCGATGGCCCGTTCCAGGGCGGCGAAGGCGGTGTCGTGGTTGCCCTTGCGGTACTCCAGCTCCCCGTCCAGCATCGCCGAGGCGACGGCGAGGATGTCGGCGCAGGTGTTGTTGAACAGCATGCGGGTGGGCGGGACTTGGGCGAGCGCGCCGTGGAACAGCTCGCGTTCGGTCTCGGCCTCCGGAATGCGGCCGGTCGCCGAGAGGGCCACGCCGCGGGCGTAGTGCAGCATCGCGGTGGTCACGCTGTAGAGCTCCGGGTCGGCGGGCAGGGGCAGTTCGAGGATGTCCGCCCAGCGGCCGAAGCGGATCAGGACGTGGACCCGCATGGCCAGAAAGCCCTCCAGCCAGTCGGCCATGGGCGGGCTCTGCACCCGCAGCAGTTCTTCGGGGAGGGAGGCCTCGAGTTCGGCGGCCGTCTCCAGGGCGGTTCGGGACCGGCCGAGGAACATCGCACCGTAGATCTTGAAGTGGTAGTTGTGCGATCGGTACAGGGTGTAGAAGTTCATCGCGCCGGAGCGGGCGCGGAACTTCTCGTCGGCGGCGATCGCACGGGTGTTGTCCGACACGACGCGCCGGTAGTCGCCGCACAGCACGTCCAGGTGCGAGGGCATGTGCTGCAGATGCCCCGCGTCCGGCACCAGGTCGCGCAGCCGGTCGGCGACGGGAAGGGCGGTCTCCGGGGTCGGGGACATCTCCATCAGGTGGATGTAGAGGTGCAGCAGGCCCGGGTGGCGTGCCCCCTCCTCGGTGGCCAGTGCGCGTTCCAGGACGGCCCTGGCTTCCCTCGTGCGGGCACCTTCGGCGGGCTCTCCGGTGGGCAGGTCCCACAACTGCCAGGGCGTGAGGTTCATGAGGGCGTCCGCGTACAGCGTGGCCACGTCCAGGTCGTCGGGAGCGAGGTCGTAGACGGCGCGCATGCTGTCGGCGTAGGGCGCGTTCCACACCGAGCAGTCCTCCACCGCCTCGGCCTGCGGATAGCGGGCGCGCAGGGCTTGGATCAGGGCCCGCTCGACGGGGGTGGCGCCGGCCGCCCTGTCGTGGGCGAGTTCCACGGCGGCGTGGGTCCGGTCGACGGTGCGTTCCAGGTCGTCGCCGTCGAAGGCCTCCCACGGCTTGTTGTAGTTGGGGCCGAGCGCGTAGGCGATGCCCCACTGGGCCATGGCGCAGCCCGGGTCCGCCGCTGCCGCGGCCTCGAAGCAGCGGACGGCTTCCTCGTGGTGGAAGGCGTACGTCCACACCAGGCCGCGGTCGAACCACAGCTGGGCCTCGGCGGACGAGGTCGTCACGGGGCGGGAGTGGGTGCCGAGATCGTAGTAGTCCATGGGCTTCTCCTCGCGTCCGCCATCAGTCTGGTCATGATCTGCCGGCCGCACCACCGGCCAGGCCTACCCACCCTCAAGAACGTCGCATCCGCCCATTGGTGGCTGCCTCAGGCGCACTTTCCGTTCGCTCTCGCCCTCGGCACCAACCGTCGTCGCTGCTCCCGGCACCTCCGGCAGGCATGGGTGGTCACTGGGGAGTGACGGCCAGGACGCGGTTGAGTGCGCTGTCGGGGCGGCTGGTGAGCTCGTCCCAGGTGCCTTCCTCGGTGATGCGGCCGGCTTCGAGGACGGCGATGCGGTCGGCGCGGCGGATGGTGGCGGGGCGGTGGGCGATGACGATCGTGGTGCGGCCTTCCTTGCTGAGAGCGGTGGCGAGTTGGGCGTCACTCGCGTTGTCCAGGTGGGCGGTGGTCTCGTCGAGCACGAGGACGCTCGGTTCGGCCAGCAACGCGCGTGCGAGAGCGATCCGGGCGCGCTGGCCGCCGGAGAGGGTGTAGCCGCGCTCGCCGACGAGTGTGTCCATGGGGGCGATCCGGTCGACGCCGCACTGCCGGGCCGTTTCGGTGAGGAGGTCGTCGTCCGCCTCGGGCGCGGCCAGCCGCAGGTTGTCGGCGAGGGTGCCGTGGAAGAGGGGGGTGTCCTGGCCCACCACGGCGAGGGCACGGCGGAGTTCGGCATCGTCCAGGTCACGTACGTCGACGGGATCGCCGGTGCCGGGCACCAGGTGGACGGTGCCCTCGGACGGGTCCCAGAAGCGGGCCAGCAGGTGGGCGCAGGTCGACTTGCCGGCCCCCGAGGCGCCGACCAGTGCGAAGGTCTGTCCCGAGCGGACCGTCAGGTCGACTCCGTCCAGCACGGGCCTGCCTCCGTAGTCGAAGCTCACCTGGTGCAGCCGGACGCCCAGCGGGCCGGAAGGGAGCGGGCGGGGTGAGGCGGGCGGCGGGGCGAGAGCGGGGGCCTTCAGGGCCGCGTCGACCCGGGCGGCCGCGGCGCGCAGTCCCACTGCCTGGCTCAGTGCCCTGGCCGATTCGGCGACCGGGCCCAGCACCGACAGGGCCAGCGCCATCGCCGCCGGCGCCCATGCGCCGTGCAGCCGCCCGGAGGTCACGGACTGCGCCGCGGCAGCCACCACGCCGAGGACCGCGAGGACGATGAGAAGGTCGCGGACAGCGGCGGCCATGGCTTCCCAGGTGGCTTCGGCCCGCTGGGCGTCACCCACCTGCCGGCCCTGTTCGGCGAGACGGCCGCGCCGCTCGGCAAGCCCTCCGAAGGCGAGCAGCTCACGCAACCCGTCGACTGTCTCCACGGTGTCGGCCGACAGCTTCGCGGCCGCCGCCCGGGTGCGGGCCCCGCGCGCCGCGCGTCCGCCTGCGTCGGCGAAGGGCGCCACGGCGAGCAGCGCGGCCACCGGCACCACCGCCACCAGCAACCACGGCTCCACCGTGGCCAGAACAGCGGACCCGCCGGTGAACACCACCCCGGATGCGAGGAGTTGAGCGGTGGTGTGGGCGTAGAAGAACTCCAGTGCCTCGACGTCGGCCATGGCGGTGGCGGCCAGGTCCCCGCTGCGCCGGCCGGCGACGCGGGCGGGCGCGCTGCGGGCGAGCCCGTCGAAGACGCGCACGCGCAGTTCGGCCAGCACCCGGTAGGCCAGGTCGTGGCTGAGGTCCATCTCGCGCCAGGTCATCAGGGTGCGTACGAGGACGAGGACGACGAGCGCGGTGACCGTACCGGCCGAGGGGGCGCGGTCCTCGATGACGGCGGTTCCGACGGTGTGCGCGGCCAGCGTCAGCAACGTGACGAGTGAGCCTTGTTCGATGAGTGCGGCACCGCAGGTGCGGGCCATCATGATCCGGTGCCCGGCGAGGGCGGGGAGCAGGGCGCGCAGTGAGCCGCGCGCGGGCAGATCGGTTCGGATGCTGCTGCTCATGCGGCGAGCCCTCCCTGGTGAGCGTGGCCCGCCTTGACGAGCTCCGCGTAGACGCCCCCGGCTTCGACGAGGGTGGTGTGCTCGCCGACGGCGTCCACGCGTCCGCCGTCGAGGACGACGATGCGGTCGGCGTGCCGGACGGCGGCGAGCCGGTGGGCGACCACCAGGACGGTCCGGCCGCCCGCGGCGTCCAGCAGTTCACGGATGATGTCCGCCTCACGGCGTTCGTCGACCGCGCTGGTGGCCTCGTCGAGGACGAGCACCGGGGCGTCGGCCAGCAGGGCTCGGGCGAGGGCGAGCCGCTGCCGCTGGCCGCCGGACAGGGTGGCACCCCGTTCGCCGAGGACGGTGGCGTAGCCGTCGGGGAGGGCGGCGATCTCGTCGTGGATGCCGGCGGTGCGTGCCGCGCGCATCAGCGCGTCGTCCGTGGCGTCCGGCCGGGCCAGGCGCAGGTTGTCGGCGATGGTGGCGTGGAAGAGGTACGTCTCCTGGGAGACGACGGCGATGCCCCGCCGCAGCGAGTCGAGTGCGTACGTGGTCACGTCGCGGCCGTCGAGGGTGATCCGGCCGCTTTGCGGGTCGTGGTGGCGCAGGAGCAGGGCGAGGAGTGTGGACTTGCCGGCTCCGGACGGGCCGACGATCGCGGTCGTACGTCCCGCTTCGGCGGTGAAGGTGACGTGGCTGAGCGCGGGCGTCTCGGCGCCGTCGTAGGTGAACTCGACGTCCTCGAAGCGCAGTTCGGGCGGGCCCGGCCAGTGCGCCGGAGCCGTGCCCGTGTCGGGGACGGCGGGTTCGGCGGTGCGCAGAGCCGCGAGTCCGTCCGCGGCCGACACACCCAGGTATCCGGCGTGCCATTCGCGGGCCAGGTCGCGGACCGGCCCGAAGCACTCGGAGGCGAGGAGCAGCACCAGGTAGGTGCCGGTCGCCATGGTGGATCCGGTGACGGCCGACCAGCAGGCGAGGAGCGCGGCGGCCACGGTGCCGCCCTGGATGGCCAGATCGGTGATGCCGGTGTCGACGAGGGACACGCGCAACTTGGCGACGGTCGCCCGGTGCAGCGCCGCCGACCGCTTCTCCAGCCGTTCCCGGGTGCGCCCGACGGCGCCGGCGGCCCGCAGGGCGGGCATGCCCTGCAGGGCCTCGAGGTAGTCGGCGCCCAGTTCCTCGTAGGTGTCCCAGTGTTCCTTGCCGCGACGGGCCAGCAGCCGGTCCCAGGCGCGCGGCCCGACGAGGGCGAGCAGCAGTGCGGGGACGAGGGCGAGGAGGGCGGCCGGTTCGATGATTGCCAAGGCCGCCAGCAGCAGGGGCGGCACGGTGAGGGTGATCAGGAGCTGGGGCAGGTAGCGGGAGACGTAGGCGTCGACGCCCTCCACCCCGTCGACGAGGGTGGTGCGGACGGCCCCGGCGCGTGCGGTGGTCAGGTGGGCGGGCCCCAGTCGTCCGAGGTGGGCGAGGAGTTCGTCCCGCAGAGCCGCCCTGACCCTGGCCCCGGCGCGGGTGGCGGTGCGCCGTTGCCAGTTGCCGAGTCCGGCGCGGGCGGCGACGACGCCGAGCACCGCGCCGAGGAGCAGCGGGAGCCGGTCCGTGTCCCCGCGGGCCAGGTCGGCGAGGGCGAACGCCAGGAGTACGGCCTGCGCAAGGTGGGTGAGGGTGACGGCCGCCTGGAGGAGGGTGGCCGCGAGCAGGGGGCGCCGTGCGTGCCGTGCGGCGCGGAGCAGCTCGGGGTGGACGATCACGAGGTCTTCTCCTGGTCGGAGTGGGTGGTGCCGAGGGCCAGGCCGTGGACGATCCAGTCCCGGCCCGGTGGGGCGCCGAGCGCGGCGCCCAGGTCCGCCTGCTGCCAGGAGCCGACGGGGCGGGCGGCCGACCCGTGCCGTACGGCGGCCATATGGGCGAGGTGAACGGCGAAACCGGCCCGTAGGTGCGCTCGGCGGATCCGTGGAGCGTCGGCGTCTGCCGGGCACCGGTACGCGAGCAGTACGGCGCCCGCGTCCGCGATCCATGCCTGGCCGGCGGCCCATACGGCGAGCGTCGGCCGGGCCTCCCCCGCCGCGAGCCGCCGCAGTGTGCCGTCGGGCGCCAACTCGACCAGTTCGGGCCGCGGTTCGCCGACGGCCGCACACCAGGCGAGCTCACCGGCGCTCGCCTGGAGGGCTGTTGCGAGCACCGCACGCAGAACGTCCGGGGGCGGGGCGCCGGTGAGCGGTGGCTGGGCGCTGCGGCGGGCCAGCAGTTCGCGGGGAGCGGGCATGTCCATGGGTGGGCCCACCTCCTGGGACTGAGAAACGTGGCCCCTCTTCTCAGGCGGGGCGAAGTGCAGTGCGGCCAGGGGATGTTCGGGCAGCCCGTCCAAACGGAGTACCGGCTCTGCCATGCCCAAGGCGTGATCTGCGAGCCACAGCGCCGCGGCAACGTGCCCGGTGTCCAGCAGGATCAGCGGCCAGGCGCGGTGGCCGTAGTGCGAGACCGTGCGCTGCGGGGTGACGGACAGTTCGACCGTCACTCCGGGCAGGGTGCCGTCGGGTTCCCTGCCGAGTCGGTGCACGCGGTGGCGCAGCGGGTCGTAGCCGTAGCGCCCGGGCGGCAGCGGACAGCCGGTGCCTACGACGAGTTCCGCGTCCACCGGGTGCAGCGCGCCCGCCGAGGGTGCGGGCCGCAGCCGCCCGGAGCCGTCCGAGGCCGCCAGGGAGAGGCGGAGCAACCGGTCCAGGTCCAGCTCCCCCGGGCCTGCCTCCGGCAGGGGACGCGAGGGTCCCGGCCACGGGCGTACGGCGGGCCCGGCGGGCGTGTCCGGTCCGGGCCGCTCGGGGGAACGGGCGCGGGCGAGGGCGGTGACGAGATCCACGGGCTCATGAGTGAGGTCCACAGGGAGGTCCCTCACATGTGCGGCGGAGGAGCCAGCGTGAAGTCCTCCGGTGCGCTCGGCGCGGTCGTACGCCAGCCACGGGCGACGGCGGCGTCGCCGAGGCGCGGGGAGCCGAAGTACCCAAAAGCCGCAGGGGCGTTGGGGATCAGGCCGGAGACGAGGACCCGGGCCACGCGCAGCGCCGTTTCGGCCACGTCCTCGGTGGTGAGGTCGAACGTCATGACGCGGTGGCCGCCCTCGTGGAGGGCACGTTCCAGCCGGTCCCGGCTGCCGGGCTCGACCGCGTCGATGGAGACAGTCCCGTGCGCGGGGTCCGTGAACCGCCGGGCCTCGGACGCCATCCGCTCGTCCAGCCACACTTGGACGTGCGCGCCCAAGTCCCGTACATGCTCGAACTGTTCGCCACAGACGTCGAGATAGCGGCCGTCCTCGCGGTGGTCCAGATACAGTCCGCGGGCGAGCAGCCCTGCCTCGACGGCCCGGAACACCCAGCCGTCGGGGCCGGTGAGCCCCTGGGTGAAGACCCAGGTGTGGACGGCTTCGAGCACGGCCTTGCGGGCGGCCTCGGCTGGGTCGTACTTGCAGGCGAACCCGGCGGCGTACAGGCCGAGCCGGCGGTCGTGGACGAGCGCGGCCATGCACGGGGCGAACTCCGAGGGCATCTCGACGAGATGGACGTCGAACGCGGATCCGGCGAGGTCGTCGGCGAGGCCGGGCACGCTCGCCGGGTCGATGCCGCGGGTCGGGCCGTCCAGGTGCCACCACAGTTCGAGGGCGTCGCGTTCGACGATCTCCAGCAGGCCGCGTTCCACGGCGTCGTCGAGACCCTGCCCGGTGGCGATCCCGGCGTAGTTGAGGTGGTGGGTGCGCGGCAGCGAACGCAGGTCGCCCTGGCGCCAGTTGAGGTGGGTGAGCGCGACGGGCGCCCAGACCTCGGCGGTGCCGCCGCCAGGCAGCCGTTCCGTGCCGCGCGTCCACAGGGACGGCGTGTCGGCGGTGAGGGGGCGATAGGGGAACTTCTCCCGGGCGTACTGCCAGTCGGCGTACGCCGGCAGCTCGCCCGGACCGTACAGCCGCAGGCCCTTCTCGGCCAGGTCGGTGGCCGTGGCGCGCAGGGGGGCGTCGGGGCGGCCGGGCGGCGGCACGCGGTTGCCGCAGTACCGCTCGATCCCCTCCGCTATGGCGGCTGTTCGGGCACCCTCGGGGTCACCGAAGGTGGTGCCGAGCGACACCCGGTCGGCGGGCCACAGACCGAGCCGCCGGGCGTCGGCGATCTCCGCGGTGAGCGCGGTGTAGCGGGGCGGTGCGCCCTCGGGGTGCTCCACGGGCTTGACCGCGCGGACGATGCCGCAGACGGGGTCGACGAGGGTTTCCAGCGGCAGCGCCGTCATCGCAGGATCTCCTGTGCGGGATCGGTGGGGGTGGGACGGGACCGGAGCACGGGCAGCCGGAGCGTCACACTCGCGGCGTCGACCTCACGCCGGGAGGGCAGCAGCCGGGTGGCCGTGACCGGGTCGTCGCCGGTGTGGGGGTTGCGGGCGTGGGCCGGGAAGTGGTGGCCGGCGATCTCCAGGCGGAGCCGGGTGCCCGCGGCCAGTCGCCGCGCGATCCGGCCGAGTCCTACGGTGAACTCGGCGTCCCTACCTGGTGGTTCGTCGCGTCGGACGACGCCGACGGCGAGCCGCTGGGCCACTCCGGCCGGCGTGATGGCGACGAGCCGGACGGCCCAGTCGGCGGACGGAGTGTGTGCGGTGGCCCGCAGCCGCACCTCTACGGGGCCGACCACGTCCAGCGGACGCGGCAGTGGCGGGGTGGCCAGCAGACAGCGGTCGGGGTGACCGTCCGTGGGGACGGCCAGGTCCTCGGAGGACACGGGGCGTTCCGGATCGGCCGTGAAGGAGGAGCCGTGCAGCAGCCGTACATTCTGCGTACGCGGCTCTCCTTCGGTGTCGGCGGGCATCCACAGGGGGCTGCCGCCCAGGCCCACCGCTCCACGGTGCCCGGGGCCGAGGTCCCCGGCGAGGGCACGGCGGGCCCAGCGTACGTAGAGCTCGCCGAGACTCAGCCGGTGCGCGGGCTCGGCGTCGGGGCCGGGCTCGGCGACGAGGCCGTGTCCCCAGGGGCCCAGCAGCAGCCGCGCCGACGGACCGCCCCAGCGGCGCCACAGCGCGACGGTGTCGTCGGTGAAGTGGTCGTGGTGGCCGCCCACCGCGAGCAGAGGCATCCCGGCGTGCTCGGCCGCCGAGACGAGCCGGCCGCGCTCGCGTTGCCGCCACAGGCCTGGCCAGGAGGGCAGGCTCCGGGCGAGCCGCTCGGGGAGGCCGGTCAGCGGCAGATGGGTGAGCAGACCGGGGTCCGCGGCGAGGGCCTTGCCCAGGGCGCTCTCGTCGGAGTCCGGCCGGTCGCCGTGCGCCGCCCACCACCCGGCGCGGGCCAGCAGCCGTTCCACGCCAGAGGGTTCGCGAGCCGTCTCGGCGTGGCCCAGCGCGGGCACGGCGGCGATGACGGCGTCGGGCCGGGCCTCCGTGGGCGCGTCGAGCGCGAGGGCGAGGGCGCAGTGGGCGGCGTAGGAGGCGCCGACGGCGACCAACCGCCCGTCGCTCCATGACTGCCCGCGAATCCAGCGGACGGTCGCCGCTCCGTCGGCGGCCTCGTTCGCGTACGGGTGCCACTCCCCCGGCGACGCGTGCCGGCCCCGTACGTCCTGGACCAGCGCGGCGAACCCGCGGTGGGCCCAGCCGCGCAGCTCGGCCCGGTGCCGTCCGCGGTCGTAGGGCGTGCGGATGAGGACGGCCGGGAAGGGACCGTCGCCGTCCGGGAGACGGACGTCGGTGGCGAGCCCTGCGACGGCCACGGTGAACGGCGTCATCCGGCCTTCTTAGGTATCCGGGCGACGTCGGGCACGGGCAGCACGGGGTGCTCGGTGACGGTCAGCGTGCGCAGGTCGACGCACCGGAGCCGCCGCCGCGCGGGCAGGTCGCCGGTGTCGGGTGCGCCGGTGGCCCACCGGCTCAGGTCGTCGGCGAGCAGGGCGGCCAGCAGCCCCGCGGCGGGGGCGGTGAGGTGGACGGGCGCGCCGGACGTGCGGGGCCCGCTCCAGTAGGCGGCCAGCTCGCGGTGCGCGGGGGTGGCGGCGAGCCGGCGGGCCCGGACGTGTGCCGAGGTGACGTCGCCGGGAGTGGCGGCGAGGGGCTCGACGTACGCCTGCCAGCCCTCGCGGTGGCAGCGCAGCCAGGCGACGCCGCGCTCGGGCAGCCGGTCGGCGGCGTCCCACAGCCCGTCGGGCACGGGCCCGTCGAGGCACCACACGACGGCGGCGGGTTCGTCGGCGGGCAGATCGTCAGCCGTGGCGTCGGGCGCTGGTCGCGTCGGCTCGGCGCCCAGTGCGCGCAGGAGTGCGGCCAGTTGCTCGGTCAGGACCGGGTCGCCCAGCAGCCGGATGTCCCGGCGGTCGGCGGGCCATCGCGGGCTGCGTGGTCCGTCCGCCAGGTACCCGGCGCCCTCGAAGGCCCGGACGATGCGGTCGAGTTCGTCGTCCGGCCCGCCTTCGGTCATCGTACCGGAGAGGCGGGAGAGCAGGGCGTGCTCGTCCGCGTCGCTCGTCCTGACGCTGAGGAACTCCCCCTCGGCCGTACGGACGGCGAGACCCCGCCCGGGTACGGCGACGACCTCGACACCGGGGGCGAGCTGGCTGCGGGACACGTCGATCCTCCTGTGGGAAGGGCCTGGTACGGCGTGGGCCCGCCCGCACAGTGACGGGCGGGCCCACGGTCGAGGGAGCTGGACCCTCGCTTACTCCTCGGTGTCCTCGAAGGGGTTCTCGACGAGAGCGTTGGAGTGGGAGGCCGAGGCGTGGGCCAGCTGGCCCTGGTCGGCGATCGGGGTGAAGATCTGCTCGTTGTCCATGAACTCTCCTTGTTCGTCAGGGGAGATACGGCGTTCGGGTGAGCGCCGTCGCTGACTCTAATGAATATGATTTTCATATTCTAGTGCTGGGAGAGGGTGATCTGGGTAACACACGGGCCAGCCCCCTTCGGGGTCCCGGCCGACCCGGCCGGCCACCCGGAGAACGTCCGCGAGCAGCCCGGGCCTGACCACCTCCTTGGGTGTCCCGTCGGCCACCACGCGGCCGTCGCGCAGCGCGACGATCCGCTCGGCGAACCGGGCGGCGTGGGCCAGGTCGTGCAGCACCATCACGACGGTGAGGCCCCGTTCCTCCCGCAGCCGGACCACCGTCTGCAGCACGTCGAGCTGGTGGTGCAGGTCCAGATAGGTGGTCGGCTCGTCCAGCAGCAGGACGCGAGTGTCCTGGGCGAGCGCCATCGCGAGCCGGACTCGCTGCCGCTCTCCCCCGGACAGGGCGTCGACGTCCCGCTCAGCCCACTGCTCCACGCCGACGTCGCGCAGTGCGCGGCGTACGACGGCGTCGTCGCCCTCGCGCAGCATGCCGAGCGGGCCGCGCGCCGCGTATCTCCCCTGCCGCACGAGGTGACGCACCGTCATGCCGGGTACGGCCGGGGCCGACTGGTGCAGCAGCGCGACCCGTCGGGCGGTGGCCCGCCGGGACAGCCGGGCGAGGTCGTCCCCGCCGAGCAGCACGCGCCCCTGGTCCGGCCGCAGCAGCCCGGCGGCCAGCCGCAACAGGGTCGACTTGCCGCAGCCGTTGAGGCCGATGAGAGCGGTCAGCTCACCCGGCTCGACGGTCATGTCGACGCCCCGCAACACGGGTTGGCCGGGGTAGCCGAAGTGGACCCCCTCGACGCGGATCCCCACGGACTCGGTCATGCTCTGTCCTTAAGTCGACATCAGAACGTACGGCTCGGCGCGCGGCGTACGACGACCAGCAGCAGCGCGGCCCCGAGGCAGGCGGTGAGGGCCCCGACCGGCAGCGTGAGCCGACCGGAGTCCAGAGCGGCCGCCAGCAGCCGCGAGGACAGCTGTGCCAGCGCGTCCGCCCCGCACACCACCACCGCGCCCACCAGGGCGGCGCCGGGCAGCGTCACCCGCAGGTCGGCCCCGAAGACGGCCACGGCGAGGTGCGGTACGAGCAGCCCGACGAACCCCAGCGCCCCTACGGCGGCCACCGCACCCGCCGTCAGCGCCACCGCGCACAGCAGGGCGAGGGTCCGGGCCCGCCGCACGGAGAGCCCTGCGGCGAGGGCGAGTTCGTCCCCGCAGCGCAGCAGGGTCAGCGGCCCGGTCAGCAGCCACGCCGCCACTCCCCAGGCCAGCGCCCACGGCCACAGCAGATGCCAGTGCTGCCACACCCGGCCCTCTGTCGTGCCGACGAGCCACTGCACGACGCTGCCGAGCTCGCCCGGATCGACGAGCAGCACCATGGCCGTGAGCCCGCCGAGCACCGCCGACACCAGCACCCCGTGCACGGCGGTCTGCGCGGGGTCGCTGCGGCCGCGCCCGGCGAGCAGCCACAGCAGCGCCGCACCGGCGCAGCCGCCCGCACACGCGGCGACGACCACCGCGAGAGGCGATTCCCACCCCGCGAGTCCGAGGCTGGTCGCGGTGACGGCCCCGAGCACCGCACCCGGAGTCACACCCGTCACCTCGGGCCCGGCCAGCGGGTTGCGCAGCGCCGACTGCAGGACCAGACCCGCCACGCCGAGGCACGCCCCCGCACCGAGGGCCACCAGGAGCCGGGGCAGCCGGAGTTGGAGCAGGATGTGCCGTTCCGTCCTGTCGCCGCCCCCGCCCAGGACGTCCCAGACGACGGACGGGGACATGCCCCGCCCGGCCACCAGCTCCACGCAGGCGCATACGACGACGAGTGCGGCGAGCACCACGAAGCGCCGGCTCACCGGGTCTCCTTCTCATGGTGGTCGGCGGGAACTCCGGAAGGGCCTGAAGGCACCGCTTCGGCACCTTGCGGCGCCGAGCCCGCGACAGCCGCGTCCGCCGCCTCGCGCCGGGCCGCCGGTCTGTGGTCGGCCGACCGGAGCAGGGCGACCCCGGCGGGCACGCCGAGCAGGGCCGTCCAGGCACCGACCGGTGTCTCCACGGGCGCCAGCGCCAGCCGGGCCGGTACGTCGGCGACGGCTACGACGACAGCGCCCCACGCGGCAGACCAGGGCAGCCAACGCACCGCACCCGCCGCGGGGTTGAACCACCGCGCCAGATGCGGAGCGAGGAACCCGACCCAGGCCACCGGCCCGCACACGGCCGTCACGGGCGCGATCAGGACGACGGCGATGGCCAGCGCGGCCAGCCGTGCCCGCTGAGCGCGCACCCCCAGTGCCTCGGCGTCCTCGTCCCCCAGCCGCAGCACGGACAGCACCGGCGCGCACAGTACGAGCGCGGGCACCGCGACGAGCAGCCACGGCCACAGCCCGGTGACGTCGTCCCAGGTACGGGCGGACAGAGAACCCAGCAAGTAGCGGTAGATCAGCTGGAGGTCGAGCTGGTCGGCCATCACCATCAGCACGAGCAGCGCGGCCTGCAGGGCGGCGGCGACCGCGGCGCCGGTCAGCAGTACGGCGGACGGGCTGCGCCCCCACCCCGCGGCCCGCAGGGGGAGTCCGCCGCCGAGCGCGGCCCCGCCGATGGCCGGCAGGGGCTGGACGGCGGCGGGGAGAGACACGGCCAGCACCAGCGGCGCTGCCACTCCGAGCGCTGCCCCGGACGACACGCCCAGCATCTCGGGGACGGCCAGAGGGTTGCGCAGCGCCTCCTGGAGCACGAGCCCCGCCGCACCCAGACAGGCACCGGCGACGAGCGCCAGCACCAGCCGGGGCACGCGGAGTTCGGTGACGACGATCCCGGCGAGAGTGCTGTCCGCGTCCAGCACCGCACCGGGCAACTGGTGCAGCGGGACGTAGGGCGTGCCCAGGGTCAGCGCACAGGCCGACGCGGCGACCAACAGGGCGACCACGACGGGCAGTTGCCACACTGCCGTGGGGCGCACGGACCGCCGTGTGCCCGATGCCGGGTCACCTGCCGTGATGGGCGTCGTGGTGGGCGCGCTCACCGCAGCGCGGCCGTGGCCTCATCGAGGATGATGCCCAGCGATCGGGTACCGCGTCCCTTCGCCCATACCTCGGAGTTCACCTCGTGGACGTCCCCGTTCCTGACAGCCGGGATCTTGCTCCACAGGGGGTTCTTCGCCAGCTTCTCCGACAGCTTGCCGTCCGCCTCGCCGAAGCTCAACGTCTCGACGAACAGCACGTCCACGTCCGCCGCGAGGATCTCCTCGAGGCTGTAACTCCCCTCCACGCCGCGGGACTTCCAGGGGTAGTCGGCCAGCTTCGGGAACAGGCTGGCGCCCACGTCCGTCTCGGGCGTGGCGACGCCGAAGTTCTCGTCGCTGCCGTAGATGATGAGCGCGGTCTTGTCGCTCCTGGTCTTCTCGGCCTCGGCGAGCTTGGTACGGAAGGTCTTCTCGGCCTTCTCTCCCTCGGCGGTGCGGCCGGTGAGCGCGGCGACATCCCGCAGGTAGCCCACGCTGTCCTCCCATGTCTCGGGCTGCATGGGCCAGAAGGTGGTGGCGCCCTTCAGGGCCGGGGCCAGCTTGCCGTGGGTGTCCTTGAGGCCGATCACGAGATCGGGCTTGTGGGAGAGGATCGCCTCCACCTCGGGCGCGATGAACCCGCCGGGGATGACGTCGGCCTCCTTCGCCTTCTGCTCCCCCAGGAAGCCGGGTTGGGCGAGGAGCACGCTGTTCGTGGCCGTGGGGACGATGCCCAGCTCGGTCAGGATGTCGTCGCAGAGCGCGAACAGGCAGACGATGCTCTTGGGCTCCTCCTTGAGGGAGAGCTTGACGCCGCCCGTGTCGGTCAACTCCCGTGTCGCCTTGATGGGTTCGACGGTGACATCGGTCTTCGGACCCGCCGCGGCGGCCTTCTCGCTCGCCGGTTCGGTGGACGAGCCGCACCCGGCCAGCACCGAACCCACCAGGGCTGCGGTGATCCAGCTTCGGACGAATCGTGACGGTGAGCGCAGCATCGATGCCCTCGCTTCTTCTCAGGGACCCCGGAACGACCCGAAGATACATGATAATCGTTTTCAACATCACCCCGATTGCCTGGAGGCATCGATGACCGCCACCTCTCCCCTACTGCTCATCTCCGACCACATGGAGGGATCCGTCCACGTACTGACCGTGCCGGACGGCACCGAGACGGGCCGCCTCACCGGCCGTCACCTCTCCGAGCACGCCGGGTTCTTGGCGCTGCCCGGCGGGCGGGCGGCCTGCGTCGACGACCGCAGGGGCGAGCTCCTGGTGCTCGACCCCTTCGGCGATGAACTGGTGGAAACCGCGGTCCCGGTCGCCGCCCCGGCCGAGCACCTCGCGTGCGACCCGTCCGGACGGTGGGTCGCCGTCACCGCCGGCCTGGGCGAGAACGCCGAGCCGTGGTCGGACCTGCTGACGGTCGTCGACCTCACCACGGGCGACGCGGCCCGGGTACGCACCCGCGTCGGCGAACCGGGTGTCACGGTCCTGGGCAATGGCGATCCGCTGGTCGTCCTGCGCCACCGTGAACCCGGCGCGCTGGCCGCCCATCGGTTCGCCGACCTGCTCGAGGCACCGCCCGGCTGCCCGCCGGTCACGCCGCACGCACACCTTCCGCTGCCGGACGACGGACACGGGGACGCCCAGGACCCGCGCTCCGGCCACGTCTTCGCGGCCACGAGCGACGGGGTGCACCGGGCACGCCGCGAGGGCGACGCACTGGTACGGGAGCAGACGATCCCCTGGGATTCGCCCGCCCGGGGCTGGTACCTACGACTCGACCCACGACGACGGGCGCTGTGGTCGACGCTGCGGGGCGGCCCGGCAGACGCGCTGCGCTGGCCGGAGTGGACCAACCAGGCATGGCGCCACGACCTGGAGACGAACCGCACGACTGTCACCGGACTCGGCCCCGGCCTGGTCTTCCGGCTGACCCTCGCCCGACACCACACCGCATTCACCCGTATCCACCCGGACGGCGACGAACTGATCCTCCTGGACGCCGACGACACCGCCCGTCACGTCCCCCTCCCCGCCATGGACGGCGCACCCCGCCGCGGCGGCACCCCCTGGGAAGGCGTCCAACGCCGCGCGGTGGCCGCCTCACCGGGCGCGGACTGGATAGCCGTCACCCGCGGCGGCCACGGCGAAGTCCACATCGTCGACGCCGGAACAGGCGGCGAAGCAGCCCGATTGAAGCTGGACACACCCCTGCATCACGGCGGCCACATGATGCTGCGCACGCAGACCGACGGCGCCGAAGGCGATCCTGTGGGCCGGTGACAATCACCAGCACGATCTATTCAAGTTTGACTAGAGTGGGCCCATGACTGAGAGAACCATTCCGATCCTGCCGTGCCAGACCCTTCAGCCCGTTCTCGACTTCTACACCGCCCTCGGGTTCGAGGTGACGTTCCAGCAGAAGAGCCCCAACCCCTACGCCGTCGTGGAGCGCGGCGGCATCGAGCTCCAGTTCTTCGGCATGAAGCAGTACGAGCCGGCCGAGTCCTTCAGTACGTGCTACGTCCTCACCGATGACGTCGACGGACTGCATGCCGCCTTCCGGACGGGGCTCAAGGCGGCGTACGGAAGGATCCCCACCCGAGGACTGCCGCGTATCGGGCCGCTCAAGGACATGTCGTACGGCGTGCGGCAGTTCCTCATGACCGATCCGGGCGGCAACTGCATCCGCATCGGGCAGCCGACGAGCGAGGACCAGCACCACCGGCCCGCCCCCGAGGAGACCTTCGCCCGCGCCCTGCACCATGCCTCCCTCTTCGCGGACTCGAAGGAAGACCCGGCGGGCGCCGCGAAGATCATTGACCGGGTGCTTCACCTGGAGGACGAGCGGCCCACGCCCGTACAACTGCTGCGCCTCCTCGTGCTGCGAGCGGACGTCGCCGGGCGCCTCGGCGACGAAGAGACCGCGACGACGGCGCTCGCCGAGGCCGCCGCGGTCCAACTCACCGCCGAGGAACGGGAGTCGGTTCACGACGACCTCGAGCGCCTTGAAGAGCTGCGCGACTGACGTCTCCTTACAGCCACTTGTCGGCCTCAGGCGCCGTCGTCAGCGAAGGGGCCGTCGGCGGTGAAGGCGCGTGCGGCGAAGCGTTCGCCCATACGGCGGTGGGTGGCGGCGTCCGGGTGGAGCTCGTCGGGGAGCGGCAGTTCGGCGTAGTCGGCCTCGCCGTAGAGTTCGCGGCCGTCGAGGTAGTGCAGGTTCGGGTCGTCCGCCGACCGTTGCGCCACGATGCGGGCCAGCTCCTCGCGAATCACGCGCAGCGTCAGCTTCCCGCTCGCGCGTTCCGCCGGATCGCCCAGGGCCGCGAACCGCAGCCGCCCCTCGCTGATCTCACTGAAGTCGGGGAAGGCGGGGCCCGGCGTGTCCTCGTGGATGGGGCACAGGATGGGCGAGACGACCAGCAGGGGCACGGTCGGGTGGCCCTCGCGGAGGGTGTCGAGGAAGCCGTGGACCGCGGGACCGAAGGCGCGCAGGCGCATCAGGTCGGCGTTGACCAGGTTGATGCCGATCTTGACGCTGATCAGGTCGGCGGGGGTGTCGCGCATGGTGCGTGCGGTGAACGGGTCGAGCAGGGCGCCGCCACCCAGGCCCAGGTTGATCAGCTCCACGCCGCCGAGGCCGGCGGCCAGCGCGGGCCAGGTCGTGGTGGGACTGGCCGCGTCGGAACCGTGGCTGATGGAGCTGCCGTGGTGGAGCCACACCCTGCGGCCCGAATCCCGCGCGGGCTCGACGGGGGCGTCGGTGCGCAGGGCCAGGACTTCGGTGGTCTCGTTGTGCGGCAGCCAGATCTCGACGTCCTTGTCACGCTCGGGCAGACCGGTGAAGCGGACCGTTCCGGGTGGGCCGGGCTGTATCTCGGCGGTGCCCGCGGTCATGTCGATGGTCACGGTGTTGCCGCCCGTGACGCTTGCCTGTCCGGCCGGGCGGCCGTCGACGACGAGGTCGTACACCCCGTCCGGGCGGGGCGGCGCGCCCACGTAGGCCCGCTTGGTGGGCAGCGTGTCCAGCTCGACCGCGGTGGCGCGGGTACGGAAGACCAGCCGTACGCCGGAGGGCTGGGACTCGACCATGGCCAGCTGGGCGTCGGTGTTCTGGGCACGGGCCCACGCGGGCAGCCGGTGCGGCAGTACCCCGTGCTCGGTGCGCTCCACGTCGAGGGCGCCGCGCAGGAGGCCGGCGGTGACGGGCGTGGTGATCCAGTCGTGCTCGGTGTTCATGTCCTCAGCCTGTCGATCAAGAGGTGGGGTGGGCGGGCCAGTTGCGCAGCAGGGTGTCGAGGGCGTCCAGGACCCGCGCCCAGGACTCCTCGCTGTCGGGGGCGCTGTGGCTGAAACCGCCCGCGCCTTCGAGGCTCGCGTAGCCGTGGAAGACGCTGCCCAGCAGCCGCACGGCGTGGGTCTCGTCGGGTTCCGCCAGGTCGTAGCCGCGCAGGATCGCCCGCATCATCCGGGCGTGCCGGACCCCGGCACTGGCGGCCGCCGTCTCGGGATCGAGTCTCATCCGGGCGGCCGCGGCCCGGCCGGGGTGCTCGTGGGCGTAGTCGCGGTAGACGTTCGCGAACGCGGTCAGGGCGTCCTTGCCGGCCCGCCCGGCCACCGCGTCGGCGGACAGGTCGGCCAGTTCCTCCAGCGCGAACAGGGCGATCCGGGTCTTGAGGTCCTGGGAGTTCTTCACATGCGAGTACAGACTCGCGACCTTGACGTCGAACCGACGGGCGAGCTCGGAGACAGTCACCTGATCGAAGCCGACCTCGTCGGCCAGTTCCGCGCCTGCCCGGATCAGGCGTTCTGTTGTCAGCCCCACTCGTGCCATAACCGTCCTCTCGTTCACCGAAATCGATTATGCACTTGCCTAAAGCTCTTAGGCAAATCACCTGGACCATTCGACTTCGCCTTACGGTGGCGGCATCCCGTCGGAAGGTGTCGGTAATCCCCCTGGGGCGCGACCCGGTACGGACCTAGCGTGTGAGCCGTCCCGCCGCGCGGCCGACGTACCGTCCCCACCGGCGCCGCTTCAACGCGGTCATGGTCGCCGGAGCCGGTGCCGCCTACCTCGGGACCGGCGGTCTGGGCGGGTGGGAGTTCGCCTTCACCGCGCTCGTCACTTACGTCGCCTTCCGTGGCCTGGACTCGTGGACGTTCATCGGCATCGGCTGGCTGCTGCACACGGTGTGGGACGTCATCCACCTCATCAAGGGCAGCCCTCTGATCCCCTTCCTGCACGATTCGTCGCTGGGGTGCGCCATCTGCGATCCCGTCATCGCGCTGTGGTGCCTGTCAGGCGGACTGTCACCGCGCGAGCTCCTCCGCCGGGGAAGGCCCGCTGCCGTCCACGACCAGGCAGTATGACGTCCGCGAGCGTCGCCGACGGGCCTCCGATACAGTGTCCCGCCGGGATCACTGGGGAGGGGATTCGATGCAGGTCAGGGCGGGGATCGCGGGGCGTGGTGCGGTGCATGTGGCGTTGCTGGCGGGGGTGCTGACGGGGTGTTCGCAGGCCACGCCTCAGAAGCCTGAGGACAAGCGGGCCTCGGCGTCGGCGAGCGCCGACGGGACGGTCGCCGCAAAGGGGGGCACCATCGGCGCGAAGGGCTCCTCCTGCGCACTCCCGGTCACCTTCGACATCGCCGAGGAGTGGACGGCCGAGACCGTGGACGTCGGTCCTGCCGCCGGGGACATCGCCGACGAGCTTCTCCGTCGGGGCCCGGTCACCCTCACCTGCGAGATCGACGCCAAGCCCGCGGGGAACATCGGCTACCTGCGCGTCTGGACCGGCACCCCGGCCAAGGGCGACGCGCGCGCCGTACTGGAGGCATTCGTCGAGGCCGAGGCCGGCGCGAGCAAGGAGACGTACCGGACGTTCAAGACGGGCGGTCTCGACGGCGCGGAGGTGGAGTACCTCTACACCAGCGAACTCCTGGACGAGACGAAGAAGGAGCGCGCCCTCGCCGTCGTCACATCCGACGGACCGGTCGTCATGCATCTCGGAGGCATGGACACCGAGGAACACGAGGAGATGCTCCCGGCGTATCAGCTCGCCAAGCGGACCCTGCGCGGCAACTGAGCACGGAGGCCCGGCGCGGCGACCGGGGCCGGTGACGATCCGGGCCTTCTACGCTCCCGTATAGAACGCGATCGTCGCAGCCGTCGTGGCCGCCACGACCTCGGCCTCCGCACCGGATGCGGCGTACGCGGCACCCCATGCCTCCCCCGAGCGCGTCGCGAACTCCCTGCCCTCGGGCGAGGTGTCCCAGGCCTCCGCCTCCTCCCTGCTGATCTCGCCGCCCGCCAGGTGCCTGTCGAGTCCGAGGAGCCCCAGGTCCCAGCCGACACCGACCGAGCCGGGCCCGTACTGGTCCCAGAAGTCGTCCGGCACCACGGCCACATGCTCCAGCTCCAGCACCGTGCGGTCCGCGCCGTCCGGCGTGAGTCGCACCTCGACCTCACTGAAGCCGGGGTCGGGCCCGTACAACCAGCTCACGCGCAGCCGGGTCGGCTCGGCGCACTCGAGGATCTCGCCGCCGGCGTTGCCCTCCAGTTGGTAGCGCCCGCCGAGCTTGAGCTCACCGCTGACCGGCAGGAACCAGCGGCTGATCCGCTCGGGCGAGGTCACGGCGTCCCACACGTCGACGATGTCGGCGTCGAAGGTCCGCCGCAGGAGCACCGTCTTCGCCTCGCCCGCCTCGACCTGGCGGGCGCCGACCTCACGGTGGCGACGGTTGATCTCGTCGACGATGTCACTCATCCCCGCTCACTCCCTTTTCTTCCTCTCTCAGCCTGCGCTCGCGCTTGCCCCGCGCGAGCTCCGTCCCGAGCGCGTCGAGCCGCTGATCCCAGAACCCCCGGAACCGCTCCAGCCAGGCGTCCACCTCGCGCAGCGGCGCGGCGTCGACGGCGTACAGCCGCCGGGTGCCTTCCGCGCGCACGGACGCGAAGCCGCTCTCCCGCAGCACCCGCAGGTGCTGCGAGACGGCCGGCTGGGAGATCCCGAACTCGCCCCGGATCACGGCACTGATCTCGCCCGACGCCTGCTCACCGGATGCGAGTAGCTCCAATATCCGGCGCCTGACCGGATCCCCAAGGACGTCGAAGGCGTGCACGGGAACGACTATGCCATCGTCGACTTATATAAGGCAAGGCTTAAGGAGGGGCCCGGGGCCCTGCAGCGGTCAGTCCGCGACGCCGTACTCCAGGCAACAGTGGACGAAGTCCTGGACGGCCGGATGGGTGTCGTCGGCGGGCGCCCAGGCGACGGCCACCTGGCTGGGGCCGATGCCGCTGACGGGGCGGTAGACGATGCCGGGGCGAGCGTAGAAGCGGGCGGCGGACGCGGGGGCGAGGGCTACGCCGTAGCCGTTGGCGATGGCGTTCAGCCAGTCGTCGGGCAGGTCGGTGACGGCGCCGATGCGGACGGGGTGGCCCTCGCGTTCGTCCATGGCCAGCCAGTACTCACGCCACCGGCCGGTCTCGGCCGGTGCGGCGACGAACGGCTCGTCCCACAGGTCCTGGAAGCGGATCTCGTCGTGGGCGGCGAGGGCGTGGTCCGCGGGCAGGGCCACCCAGCGCGGTTCGGTGAAGAGCGGCTCCGTGCGCAGTGTGTCCTGTCCCGGGAAAGGGAGCCGTAGCAGTGCCACGTCGACCTCTCCGTCGGCGAGGCCGCCGCTCGGGTCGGACCAGGAGGCCTGGCGCATGTCCGCGCGCCAGCCGGGGCGGCGCCGGGAGAACTCCGCGACGATACGCGGGGTCGCCTCGTTGGCGGCGCTGGCGAGGAAGCCGACGCGCAGCACTCGGGCGGCCCGGCTGGCGGTGCTCTTGGTCTCCCGCAGCACCTGGTCCCACGCGGCCAGCAGGGCGGGCGTCCGCTCGGCCAGGGCACGGCCCGACGCGGTGAGGGTCATGCCGGTGCGGGAGCGTGTGAACAGCCGTACGCCCAGCTGTGTTTCGAGTTGCTTGATCTGTTTGGTCAGCGCCGGTTGGGAGACGTAGAGGCGTTCCGCGGCGCGGGTGAGGGTGCCGTCCTCCGCGACGGCGACGAAGGAGCGCAGCAGCCGGGTGTCCACATCCATGCCGTCAGGTTATGGACGCAGGTATTGGACGTCGCCGTAGGGCGCGACGAGGCTGTTCAGCGAGCCCCGGTCGAAGGGACGACATCGAAGCAACGGCATCGAAGGGAGGGCGGGATACATGGTCACCGCCTACGTGTTCGTCACCGTCGTCACGATCCTGGCCAACGCGGCGATCGCGGGCGCCGACTTCGCGAGGGCCCGGTTCGTCCTGGCGAACTCGGCCGCGGTGGAGGTGCCGCGGTCGTGGCTTCCGTGGCTCGGTGCGCTCAAGGCCACGGGAGCCGCCGGTCTGCTCCTCGGGCTGCTCGGGGTCCCGGGCGTCGGGATCGCCGCGGCCGCGGGGCTCGTGCTGTTCTACGTGGGCGCCGTGGCCGCGCATGTCCGGGCCCGCGTGTTTGCCACGATGGTGTTTCCGGGCGGCTTCCTGGCGCTGGCTGTCGCTGCGCTCGTGCTGGGGGTCGCACGCTAGGCGCTCCGCGGGAAGTGGCGCCAGCAATCGGCCTCGGGTCCGTTGTGGCTGGTCGCGCAGTTCCCCGCGCCCCTTCGGGGCGCTGCCGAACCCCAGCGGAGTTGGACTCAGAGCTGCCGGGGCGAGCCCTCGGCCGATGCGGCGGACTGGTTGTCACGGGACACGCACAGGGCCCAGATGATGAAGCCGGATATCGCGATCATCACGACCGACCAGACCGGGTAGTACGGCAGGGAAAGGAAGTTGGCGATGAGGACCAGCCCGGCGATGGCCACACCCGCGACGCGTGCCCACATCGCGGACTGGAACAGCCCGAAGGCGATGAGGACGGCGACCGCGCCGAGGGCCAGGTGGATCCAGCCCCAGCTGGTGAGGTCGAACTCGAAGACGTAGTCCTGGGTCGTGACGAAGACGTCGTCCTCAGCGATCGCGGCGATGCCTCGCAGGATGTCGAGGACGCCCCCAATCATGAGCATGACGGCTGCGAAGACGGTCAGGCCGCCGGCCCATGCCTGGCCGGCCGTCCGCGGGTGTGCGGGGTGTGTGGCGGTCATCCTGCTGCCTCGATTCGGTGTGGTGTGGTCCGGCGTCGCTCAGCGGCCGGAGGGGGGTGACGGGGGTCCGTAGTCGCTCAGGACCAGTTCCTTCGCCCTGCTGAACTCCTCGTCCGTGATGTCACCGCGGGCACGGATCTCGGACAGCTTGGCGAGTTCGTCCGCGCTGGTGGGCCGGTGCTCACCGGCGCCGGCGGTCTCCCGGACGTACTTGTCGAAGGCCTCCTGCTGTGCACGGGCCTGCGCCACCTCGCGGTGCCCCATGTTCTTGCCGCGGGCGACGACGTAGACGAAGACACCGAGGAAGGGCAGGACGATGCAGAACACCAGCCAGCCGGCTTTGACCCCGCCGCTCAGGTCGTCGTCACGGAAGATGTCGACGATGACCCGGAAGAGCAGGACGAACCACAGGATCCACAGGAAGACCACGAAGATGGTCCAGAAGGCGCTCAACAGCGGATAGTCGTACGCGAGGTACGTCTGTGCGCTCATGTCTCTCCTCCGTCCAGGGCGCTCGCCGGCGCTCGCCCGGCAGCCGTTCGGTTTCAGCGTGCCCACGGCAAGGATCGGGTGGCCTCACCCGAGGCGGGTGAGCGTGGGGGTCATCAGGTTCCTGCTTCCGCCCGGCCCGGTTCGCCGTCGGCCGCGCCCGTCGCGGCGAGCACCTCGATGACGGCCAGCACCACCAGGACCAGGACGAGAACGAGCACCACCACACCCACCGTGGGGTGATTCCAGAGCAGGAGCGCCAGGGCACCCGCCCCGATGACGGCGCCGCCGGTCCACGAGCGGTGCGCGTCCAGCCAGCGACCCGTCGAACCGGTGCGCACCACGGGGGTACCGCTCAGCGCCCGCCCTGCCGCTGTGGCACCCCGCCGGGCCAGGCTCCGTACACCCCGGGCCACCCGGCCCGGACCGTACATGTAGGCGGCCAGGGCCGTGATCACGGCGACGACGAGGAGCGTGCGGGCGCTGTCGCGCAGGAAGCGGAGGAAGGTGTCGAAGATCGCCGCGGCGGCGTCGGTCGGCAGCGTCGCCGAGGGGACCGAGTCCAGGTAGACCCGGCGTACGACGGCCAGCGCGACGAGCAGCACCACCATCATCACGCCGATGCCGACGGCCGTGATCATCAGCATCACCCGGTGTGCGGGAGCGGTCCACACGGCGAGGGCGGCCAGGGCGACGGTCAGCACGGGCAGCCAGGTGCCCATGATGTCCAGCAGCCGCATCGCGTCCTGTGCCTGGCTCAGCTCCTCGGTGTGGAACAGCGTGACGGTGCGGTCGACGTCCGGGATGGCGGCGGCCTTGTCGAAGCCCTGGTCGACCAGGCGCTGCCGTACTTGGTCGACGACGGTTCCGATGTCCAGCTGGACGGTGTCGCCCGTCGCCCGCAGCGGGCCCTCGCGCTCTCCGGTGAGTACGTTCACGACGGCGGCGTGCGCCTCTCGGTTGGAGGTCTCCCAGGCCTGCTGGAACGCGTCGCTGGTGATCACGCGCTCGACGTTGTTGTGCACGACGGTCGTCACCGCGGAGCGCAGCGGACCGGCGAGGTACCGCGACGCCTCCACCACGCGGGGTGGCGCGCCGGCGTCGGCAAGCGTCTTCGACAGCGCGGCGGCCACCGCCTCGACGTCGACCTGATCGACCACGCGTTTGGTCAGCCGGTCGGTCACGGCCTTCTGGACGGCGGGTTCGGATGCCAGCGGCGCGACGGTCTGGACGTACCGATCGGTGTCGGAGACCTCGTCGTCGACCCAGGCCGCGACGACGGCCAGCGGTGCGAGCAGGAGGGTCAGCAGGAACAGGACCGTGGCGCCCGCCTTGCGCGCTCGCCGGTGCCGTACGGTCGCGGCCCGGCGCAGCCGCTCGTACTCGGCGCGCTCCTCCTGGCTCAGGATGTGGCCGGTTCCGCCGGTGTGGGGCGCGTCGGGGATCTTGTCCGGGGCCATGGATCCTCCCGGGTCCTGTCTCCCCCCGAGGGCTACGGAGTTCCCGCGGAGCCACCGGCCTCCCCCGAGGGCTATGGAGTTCCCGCGGCGCCACCGGCCACCGGGACGCCCGCCCTGCGCAGTGCGGCCCGCCAGGCGAAGGCGACCGCTGCCTCGGCGAGGCCGAGCAGGACGAGCCAGAGACCGAGCAGCCGGGTCAGCGCGCGCGCCGACTCCGACGGCAGGGCCAGCACCACGATCCCCGCGACGATGCCGATCACCGCCACGCCGACGACGAAGCCACGGTGCGGCAGGTCTCTGGCGGCGATGGCCGTGTGGAGGGTGAGGATGCCGGACACCAGCCAGACGACCCCGACGATCAGCGAGAGCGCGGCGATGGTCTGCAGCGGGTTCCTCAGGCAGAGCACCCCCGCCAGGACGTACAGCAGGGCGAGGAGCAGCCGGGTCACCCGTTCGCCCGGCTCTTCGCGGGCGAACGCCTCGACGAACCGGAAGGCCGCCATCACGAGCAGATACAGGCCGATCAGGACCGCCAGGACGTGCAGGGTCTCGTCCGGCCAGACCAGGATGAGAATGCCCGGCACGAGCGTGGCGATCGCCGAGCCGAGGGGCCACGTCCAGGAGCGTCCGAGCGACGCGAGGGCCTCCGCGGGGTCACCCGTCGGTCCGGGGACCGCCCCGCCCGGCATGTGCTCCGGTCCGGTGCGCGGCGCCGGACCACGCGACACGGTCATGGCTCCTCCTCGCGTGATCGGGCGGATCGCTCCCGGACCGCCGGCGGGGCGGCGTGCGGAGACCTCACGGGCCAGCGTCCCGCCCTGCGCCGGCGGCCGGGTCACCCGCGGCGGGTGATCCGGGCACACCACCGGGGCGATGAGGTGGGTGGGAGCGGAGATGCGCGCGACGATGCCTGGACAGCCGGCGGGCGGGCTGCTCCTGTCGGAGGTGGAGCCATGACCACACCCAGCGACTTCACGGCCTCCCTGTCCCCCGCCGACAGAGCGGCGTACGGCAGGAACGCGCGCAAGCGCGCCCCTCGTTCGCGCCAGGCGTGGTTCGAGACGGGACCGGAGCGCCCCGACCCGATCGATGTGATCGAGCGCCAATCGGCCCCGCGGGTGCCGGAGTTGGTCCCGATCCGGTACGGCCGCATGCTCGAGTCCCCGTTCCGCTTCTACCGGGGCGCGGCAGCGATCATGGCGGCGGACCTCGGCCCTCTCCCGAACAGCGGGCTGACGGTCCAACTCTGCGGCGACGCCCACCTGCTGAACTTCCGGCTGCTGGCCTCGCCCGAGCGCCGTCTCGTGTTCGACATCAACGACTTCGACGAGACCCTGCCCGGGCCCTTCGAGTGGGACGTCAAACGGCTGGCGGCCAGCTTCGCGATCGCCGGCCGGGCCAACGGGTTCTCGGTCGGAGAGCAGGACGAAGCGGTCCTGACCTGCGTACGCGCCTATCGGCAGCGCCTCCGGGAGTTCGCCGGCATGCGCACCCTGGACATCTGGTACGCGCAGGACGACGCCGACCGGCTGGGGGAGCTGATGGCCGAGTCGATGAGCAAGCGGGCCCGGCGCCGTACCGCCGAAGCGACCGCACGCGCCCGTACCCGCACCTATCTCCAAGCCGTCGACAAACTCACCCGGATCACCGAGGAAGGCCGCCGGATCGCACCGGACCCGCCGCTGATCACCCCGCTCCAGGACCTGTTGACCGACCCGTCGGACGACGCGCAGGAGAAGGAACTCCAGACCCTCGTGGAGGACTACGCGCACACCCTGTCGTCCGAGCGCCGGCACCTGCTGCGCCACTACCGCCTGGTCGACATGGCCCGGAAAGTGGTGGGCGTCGGCAGTGTCGGCACGCGGTGCTGGGTCCTGCTACTGCTCGGCCGGGACGACGACGATCCCTTGCTGCTGCAGGCCAAGGAGGCGCAGGAGTCGGTGCTCGCGGCCCACACGGGCGGTACCTCCTACGACAACCAGGGCCGCCGTGTGGTGACCGGGCAGCGGCTGATCCAGACGACCAGCGACATCTTCCTGGGCTGGACGCACGTCGTGGGCCTCGACGGGCGCGGCCGGGACTTCTACGTACGGCAGCTGCGGGACTGGAAGGGCATCGCGCGGCCGGAGACCATGGACCCCTATCTGCTGCGCCTGTTCGGGCAGTTGTGCGGCGGCAGCCTGGCGCGTGCCCACGCCCGCTCCGGTGACCCCGTCGCCATCGCCGCCTACCTCGGCGGGAGCGACCGCTTCGACCGCGCACTCACGGGCTTCGCCCAGGCCTACGCCGACCGGAACGAGCGCGACTTCGAGGCGCTGGCCGCCGCGGCCCGCTCCGGGCGGGTGCGTACGCAGAGCCTGTGAGGGTCACTCCGGCAACTGGCGCATCTCCACGACCCGCAGCCCCAGCGACTGGCAGCGGGCCAGCAGACCGTACAGCTGCGCCTCGTCGACGACGGGGCCGAACAGGACGGTCTGACCGGCCATCACCACATGGTCCAGCTCCGGAAAGGCCTTGGCCAGCGTCTGAGACACATGGCCTTCGACGCGGATCTCGTAGCGCATGAGCTGCCCTCCCGCGGCGGCCTGGGATGGGCGGAGTCCGTCCTCACCTGCGATCGTCCGCGTCGCCGCGACGCCCGCCCTCACCCGCCGCAGGTGAAGTGACGGCTTCGTCGCGGCCGCGCCCGATCAGTGGTTCAGGTAGATATCAGTGGGTCAGGTAGATCTTGAACGAGATGATCAGCAGACCGAGCACCAGATTCACCGAGGCGGTGGTGACCATCAGCCGCCGGGAGGCACCGGCCCGTCGCGCCGCGGCCACCGACCAGCCCACCTGCCCGGCCACGGCCACGAAGAGCGCCAGCCAGAGCGCACCCGGAACATCGAGGCCGAGCAGAGGGCTGATGGCCACGGCGGTGGCGGGCGGGATGGCGGCGTTGACGATCGGCCACTCCTCACGGCACACCTCCAGCACGGTACGGCGGTTCAACCGCCGCTGTGCCAGACGGGCACCGAAGAGCTGGGCGTGCACGTGCGCGATCCAGAACGCCACCCCGGTGAGCAACAGCAGCAGCACCAGTTCCACGCGGGGAAAGTGGTCCAGGGTGCCGCCGGCCCCGACGACCACTGAGGCGGCGAGCATCGAGCCGTAGACGCCGCCGGTGTAGTCGGCGCGGGCCCGGCGCTCGGCAGCGCTCTGCGCGACATGCCCGGTCCTGGACATCGCGGCCTCCTCGAGTCAGCGGGACGGGCCCGTCGCGTCGGCCGGTGCCGCCTTCTCCGGCCGCCCGGTCCGGGTCGGGAGATGCCGCGTGACGAGGAAGCTCGCGAGGGTGATGCCCCCGGTGGCGAGGATCGCCGCTTTCAGGCCGTCGAGTTGAGCCGACGCGTAGGACTCCACGAGGGCGTCGACCTCGGACGGTGGCAGCCCGGCGCGTTCGGCGGCCGAGCGCGCCTGCTCGGTCGGGACGAAGGTGATGCCGGCGTTGAGGGCGATGCCGGTCTGCTGGCGTGCCTCCTCCGACAGCCGCGGGTCGTTCTCCACCTGCGCGGTGAAGGCGTGCGCCAGGGCTCCGATGAGCAGCGATCCGATGAGCGCGGTGCCCAGCGCGGAGCCCAACTGCTGGGCGGTGAACTGCAGTCCGCCGGCCTCGCTGCGTTCCTCCTCGCCGACGCTGGACTGAACGACGTTGCCCAGCTGCGAGGCGAGCAGACCCATGCCCACGCCGAGCAGCGCCATCGCCCCGGCGAACTGTGCGTCGTCGATGACCGGATCGATGGTGGCCAGCAGCCACACGATGGCCGCGGCGAGGGTCACCAGGGCCAGCCGGACCACCCGGCGCGGTCCCGCCAGCCGCCCCAGCCGCGCGGCGATCAGGGAGGCCGCGAGCATGGTGGCGGACACCGGCAGCAGCCGCAGACCCGTCTCGAAGGCGTCGAATCCCTGAACCACCTGCAGATACAGCGGGATGGCGAAGAACAGTCCCAGCAGGATGAGGTTCTGGCTCAGCAACGACATCAGGCCGGCCCGCAGCGCGGGCTTGCGCAGCAGAGCCAGATGCACCAGCGGTTCGGTGCCGTGCGCCTCGCGTCGCCGCTCCCAGTGGGCGAAGACGGCGAGTACGGCCGCTCCGGCGCCGATGACGAACAGCGTCGGCGCGAATCCCAGCACGGTGAAAGGCGGGTTGCGGGGCTGCACCCATCCCCATGAGCCGCTCTGCAGCACCCCGAGCACGCCCAGCGCCAGCCCGGCCGCCGACAGCGCGGCGCCGACCCCGTCCAGCCGGGTGCGCGGACCGGTCCGGGGCGCTTGGGTGATCACCCGGCGGAAGCACAGCATGGCCGCGACGACCACGACCTCGCCGGCGAAGACCAGCCGCCAGGTGAGATACGTCGTCACCCAGCCGCCGAGCAGCGGGCCGACCGCGATCCCCGCGCCGGCCAGTCCGCCGATGACGCCGTAGGCCACGGCCCGGTCCCTGCCCCGGTAGGACTCGGCGACGAGGGCCACCATGGCGGGCAGCACCATCGCGGCGCCGAGTCCTTCGATGACCGACCAGCCCAGCGTGAGCACCCACAGGGTGGGCGCGACGGCGGTCAGGGCCGATCCGGTGCCGTAGACGACGAGGCCGAGGAAGAACAGGCGACGTCGTCCGAAGATGTCTCCGAGTCTGCCGCCGACGATCATGAACGCCGCCATGACCAGCGCGTACAGCGTGATGACGGCCTGGATGGCGGTGACCTCGGTGTCGAAGTCCTCGACCAGTTGGCTGATGGACACGTTCATGACGGAGGTGTCCAGGACCATCAGGAACTGGGCGGTACCCAGGACGATCAGAGCCCGCCAGTGGTTCACGGTGTCTCCCTCGCCGAGTCGGCCCGGGATGCCGGCGGAATCGGCCGGGCAGCGGCCGGTCTGGGCCTGCCGCCGATTCCATGGCAGCCGAACCGACCGCCGGGCGCCTCACCCGTCACGGGCGAGCCGCTCCTCGGTGTGCGGTCACAGCAGCCGCAACTCGCGGGCCCGGCGGACCGCGTCGTTGCGCCGGTTCACCGCGAGCTTGCGGTAGACGCTCTTGAGGTGCGTTTTCACGGTGTTCACCGACACGTACAGATCAGCGGCGATCTCCTCGGTCGACATCATCTGGGCCAGCCGTCGCAGGACATCGCGCTCGCGTCCGCTCAGCTCCTCCACGACCGGCGCCCACGGCTGCGCCTGGGCGGATGAGGGGCCTGGGGTGAGCCAGCCGGCGCCCAGCCCGCGCAGGGGTTCCGTGCTCAGCAGGGGCCGCAGCCAGGGTCCGGCTTCGAGGAAGGGGCGCCGCAGCCGCTCTCGCCGGGCCTCGAGGAGGGCCTGGCCGACGTGTCTGCGCGCGGTGGCGGAGTCCCCCGCGCCGTCGGCGGCCTGCGCCCTCAGCAGCGCGGCCCGGACGGTCACCGCGGGGCCGGCGCGGCCCTCAGGGCGCGCACCGTCGAGCAGGTCCATCGCCACGTCCGGTCGCCCCGCGGCGAGTTCGGCCCGCGCGGCCCCGACGGTGCACGCCGGGTGGCTGTGGGGCACCGCCCGCAGGATCCTGGCGGCGGCTTCCGGTCGGCCTTCGGCCAGGTGTACGGCTGAGGCGACGAGCGCCGTCTGGCCCTCCGCCCAGGGTGAGACGACATCCGCCGGGACCGCCGGTTCCGCCGCTTCCAGGGCGGCCCGTGGGTGGCCGCGGGCCAGCAGCAGCCGCGCTGTGGCGATCATCCGGCCCGCCTCGGTCACCGGGTCCCGCAGCGCGGGAGGCGAGTCTGCCGCGGCGTCGAGGAGGGACTGGGCCTGCGCGAGCTCGTTGCGGTCCACGGCCACCGCGGCAAGGACCATCCGATCGATGCCGGAGCCGGACGGGGGGTCCCGGCTGAGCCGTTCCGTCTCGCTCATCGCCGCCAGGGCCTTGCGCTCCGCCCTGCCGGGCCAGCCGTTCAGGTAGTCGATCAACGCCAGGTGTCCCAGGGACTCCTCGCGCGGGAGGGCCGTGGCCGCTCCACCGGTGGTGCCGGCCACCGGGGACAGGGCGGCTCGTGCGTCCTCGAAGCGTCCGGCCCACAGCCGTGCCGAGCCCAGATGGGTCTGCGTGAGCGCGTTGAGCTCGGGATGCTTGTCCAGAAGGTGCTCGGGGACCTCCGTGCGCAGGTGCCGGGCCGCTTCCGCGGCCTGCTCCGCACGTCCCGGCGATCCGGTCAGCCGGGCCGCCAGGACTTCCAGCAGGGCCCAGCTCAGCCGGGCCGCCGCGGCTCCGGGGGCGTCGTCCGCGGCCAGGCTTTCCTCGGCGTGGCGCAGATGGGGCAGGCCACGGTCGAGGTCGCTCCGGGACAGCTCACGGGCCGCGCGGACCAGGCTCATGGCCGGGCTCTCGGCCTCGGGGCCCGTCCGGGAGACCAGCTCGGCCAGGTCGGCGGAGCGCGGGCCCGTGAAGAGCTGGCCGATCGCGAGTTCCTCGACCAGGGCGTTGGCGGTGAACTCCCAGTCGCCGGCGGCCATGCCGTGCGCGAGCATCTCCGAGAGGAACCCGGAGTGCCGCAGCCACCGTGCCGCTCGCCGATGGAGTTCGGGCTCCAGTCCGGGAGCACGTTCCCGCAGGTGTGCGCGCAGGATCTCCCCGAACAGCGGGTGGAGGCGGTACCAGGCGTGCCCGAGGTGCTCGACGAACGCGTTCGCGCGGTGCAGCCCGGCCAGCAGCGGCTCGGCATCGGTGCGCCCCGTCAGCGCGTTCGCCAGGTCGGGGCAGAAGCGCTCCAGGACGCTGACCCGCAGCAGCAGGTCCTGCGTCGGTGCGCTCTGCCGCTTGAGCACCTCCGCCAGCAGGAAGTCGGCCACCGCGCTGCGGTCCGCCTCGAACTCCTTCAGGTAGAGCTCGGGGTCCGGGCTGTCGAGCGCGGCCAGAGCGCACAGGCGCAGCCCGGCGGCCCAGCCCCGGGTGCGCTCGACGAGCGCGCGCACCGCGCTGACGCCGAGGCGCAAGCCGTGCCGGGCCACCAGCGTCGCCGCTTCCTCGGGAGTGAAGGCGAGCTCCGCTCCCCTGATCTCCGTCATGGCGCCGACGGCCCGGTAGCGGTGCAGGGGGAGCAGCGGTTCGGTGCGGGTGACCAGGATCAGACGCAGGCCCGCACCCGCGTGGTGCAGGACGAATTCCAGCTGATCGGCGATCTCCGGCGCTGACACACGGTCGTACTCGTCGAGCACGACGATCACAGGACGGTCGCGGGTGCTCAGATCGGCGGCGAGACGGGCCAGCAGCGTGTGGTCCACGTGGTGCGCGTCCGAGGGCCGGCCGACCGACGCGGGTACCGCGGTGCCGGAGGCGTGCAGGGCCTGCGTCAGATACGCCCAGAACATCCCGGGACCCTGGTCCACCGCGTCGGTGGTGAGCCAGGCGACAGGCCGGTCCAGCCCCGTGGCCCAGTCGGCGACCAGCAGCGTCTTGCCCGCGCCGGCGGCTCCGTTGACCATCGTCAACGGCGTCAGGAGAGCCTGGTCGAGATGCCGGACCAGCCTGTCCCGCCGGAGAAAGGTGGCCGGCCGCGCAGGCACGGCGAAACTCGCGGCCAGGAAGGGATCTCCCAGCGGATCGGCGCAGGGAGTGGCCGGTCCCGCCCCTTCGTCCTCGGTGCCGGACACGTCGGTCACCCCCACGGTCCGTCAGGTCATGGGCAGCTCTCTCCTCCTCAGGATCCCAGTGTTGCTCCGCATGCGCGCGCTGTCCGAGAAGGCGACCCGGAAGCCGAGGTTGCCCGTCGTGCTGTCGGCGGTGTTGGCCGTGCGGGCGGCGACGCGGTAGCGATTGCAGTACGAGTCGTGGCACAGGTACGAGCCTCCGCGCATGACCCTCAGCTCCGGGGACTCGGTGTCCCACGGGTCGGCGCACCACTCCCACACGTTTCCGCAAACGTTGTAGAGCCCGTATGCGTTCGGCGGGAAGGCGTGGACGGGCGCGGTGCCGGTGTAGCCGTCCTCGGCGGTGTTCTTGGTGGGGAAGGTGCCCTGCCAGATGTTGCAGCGATGCTCGCCGTCGGGGGTGAGTTCGTCGCCCCATGGGTAGCGGGCCTGGTCGAGGCCGCCGCGGGCGGCGTACTCCCATTCGGTTTCGGTGGGCAGCCGTCCGCCGGCCCACTCGGCGAACGCCTTGGCATCGGACCAGCCGACGTGGGTGACGGGATGATCCCAGCGCCCTTCGAGGTCGCTGCCGGGTCCCTCCGGGGTGCGCCAGGTGGCTCCCCGCACGCCGCACCACCACGGGGTGGCGTCGGGGCGGGGGGAGATGCGTCTCAAGTCGCCCGGCAGGAAGCGGGCGAAGACGTAGCTCCAGCCGTGGCGCTCGGCCTCGGTGCGGTGCCCGGTGTCCGCGACGAAGGCGGCGAAGCGGGCGGTGGTGACGGCGTAGGCGTCGATGGCGAACGCGTCCACGGCCACCTCACGGATGGGGCCCTCCCGGTCGCCGGGGTTGGCGTCCGCGTCCTCGGTGCCCATACGGAAGGTTCCGCCGGGCAGGGTGACGCGGGTGTCGTGGCCGGGCGGCCGCGTGCGTGCGGTGGGTGGCGTCGGCACGAGGGCGACCGGCCCCGCGCCGGCGGCATCGGCGCCGGCGCGGGAGGGGGCGCAGCAGGAGGGATGGGCCCGGCTCGCGCTCGGTGTGCTGCTCATCCCGCGCCGCCGGCCTTCTCGGTCTCGAACGACGACAGGGTTGTGTCGTGGTCGGTCGGCACGTCGTACATGGGTGTCATCCAGTGGAAGAAGTTGTCGCCGCGGTCCCGTAGCAAGCGGTACAGGCGGTGCATCAACTGTGTGCGTATGTCCCGGAGTTCGGGGTGGTCGTAGCGGTTGAGGAGCTCGTCCGGGTCGGTCTGCAGGTCGTACAGCTCGTTGTGCGACTCGGGGTTGACGACCAGCTTGTAGCGCCGGGTGCGGAGCATTCGCTGCGGGTAGGGGAAGTGGTGGCCGTGGTACTCGGCCAGATGGTGCTCGTCCCAGGCCGGTCGTTCGCCGCGGGCGAGGGGCAGCAGGCTGCGGCTGTCGACGGCCGGGGCGGGGTCGCTGCCGGCGAGTTCCAGGATGGTGGCCGTGTAGTCGGTGAGGGAGACGAACTCCTCGCGCACCTGGCCGGGTACGGCGCCCGGCACCCGCAGCAGCCCGGGGATGCGGTAGATGTCCTCGTACATGGCGGGGCCCTTGTCGTGCAGCCGGTGGGCGCCGGTGAACTCGCCGTGGTCGGCGGTGAAGCACACCGCGGTGCGCTCGTCCAGGCCCAGCTCCCGTACGGCGTCGAGGATGCGGCCGATCTGCTCGTCGATGAGCGTGACGTACCCCCAGTAGACGGCGATGAGTTTGCGGCTGTCCTCGATCGGCATGGTGTCGAACGCCCACAGCTTGCTGTAGTTGCTCTGCACGGGTGGTTTGCCCGCGAAGGTCTCGCCGATGGAGGCGGGCAGCTCCACCAGGTCCGGGTCGTACAGGTCGAAGTACTCGTCGGGGAGGATGTACGGCAGGTGCGGGCCGAAGAAGTGGGTGGCGAGGAAGAACGGGACGCCCTCCCCGGCCTGCTCGTTCCCGGCGAAGCGGTGGAGCATCTCGATGGTGCGGGTCGCCAAGTAGTACTCGAAGGTGGCCTCGACGGGCTGGTGCAGCCGGGCCGCGAGGAGGTTGCCGGGGCTGCCGTTGGGGGTCGTGCCGCGCATCCGGTCGCTGATGGCGTAGCCGGGCAGGCCGTTCTCCTTGAGGTAGGCCAGGTAGTCGGGGTGATCGACGGGGTTGTGCCAGCCGACGAGGTCGGGGCCCTGGAAGCCGTAGTCGGCGGCGGTGCGCCGGACGCCGCCGTGCCACTTGCCGAGGAGGCCCAGGTTGTAGCCCTCGCTGCGCAGTTGCTCGGCGAAGGTGAACTGGCCGTCGGCCAGGTCCTCCAAGTACCCTACGTTGCGCTCGTAGTTGGCGAGCAGCTTGTGTCTGAAGGGGGCCGCGCCGGTGAGCAGGCTGGCCCGGGCCGGAGTGCAGATGGCGGTCGGTGTGTAGCAGCTGTCGAAGCGGGTGCCCTGCGCGGCGAGCCGGTCCAGGTTGGGGGTGCGTACGTGCGGGTTGCCGTAGGCACCGAGGGTGTCGACGCGATGCTGGTCGGTCATGAGGAAGAGCATGTTGTGGCGCAAGACTGCTGCCTTTCGGGTCGTACGAGGCGTACTCGCGTTGCCTCGCGGGCGGGTCGGGACGGTGCAGGAGCCCGCCCTACTCGCCGCTTTGCGCCTTCTCGTAGAGCTCGCCCGCGTAGTACTCGGCCGGATCGGGGTTCTCGTCCAACTGCTTGTTGCGTACGAAGAAGTCGCCAAGTGTCTTCAGCCACTTGTCCACTTCACCGCTCTCCGACTTGGCGACCAGGTCCGCGGTGGAGAGGGTCTCGACGTGGGAGGCGTCGGCCTTCGTCTGGGCCTCGGAGACCTCGAGCATCTTCGCGGTGAGCGCGATGGTCTCCTCGGGGTGCTCCTGACGCCAGTCGTTGGCCTGCTGAAGGACCTTGACCACCTTGCTGTTCTTCTCCTCGGGCACCTTGTTGCCGGCGACGAACGCGGTGGGGAAGGAGTCCCCGGTGTCCTTGGTGCTGGCGACCTCCACCAGGTCCGGCACCTTCTGCTTGATGGTGTCGATGGCCGGATAGAAGAAGCCGGCGCCGTCGATCTGCCCGGACGAGAAGGCGGAGACGATCGTGGACGGATCCATGTTGACCTTGGAGATGTCCTTGTCGGTCATCCCGGCCTCCTCCAGCGCGATGTTGAGGATCATGTCGCCGGAGGTGCCCTCGGGCACGCCGATCCGCTTGCCCTTGAGGTCCTTCATGGACTCCATCCCGGGCTGGCCTATGACCCGGTCCGCGTACGTGAGCGTATTGATGGCGATGATCTTGGACTGGCCGGAAGCAGGCAACCACACGGCGCCGGGGCCGATGTAGCCGTAGTCCAGGTCGCCGGCACCGAGCGCCTGGATCTGCACCGGACCGTTGTTGAACGCCTTCACCTCCGCCGTCAGTCCGGCCTCCTTCCACAGGCCCTGCTCCTCGGCTATCGCCAGCAGGCTGGCCCCGTTGTAGTCGCCGATGTAGCCGAACTTGACCGTGGAGTCGTCGCCGGAGCCGCTCCCGGAACACGCACTCACGGACAGCGATAGCATGACTACGGCGGGCAGTGTCCTGAGGGCGTGCCTGACCGTGCTTCGGGACATGGTGGGTGGATCCTCTCGGTGCAGTACGAGGCAGTAAAGGGTGGGGAACGGAAAGCCGACCGGCGGTTATGCGGCCGAGGCGGCTTCGTCCTGGTGATAGACGGACGTCCAGACTTCGTTGCGGATGCGGCGGAACTCGGCGGACAGCCGGATCTCCTCCGTACGCGGATAGGGCAGGTCCACATCGATGACGCGGTGGATGCGCCCGGGGCCCGCCGCCATGACGACGACCCGGTTCGCCAGGTAGACGGCCTCGTCCACGTCATGGGTGATGAAGAGCACGGTCCGCTTCTCCTGGCTCCAGGTCGCAAGGAGCTGGTCCTGCAAGTGCACCCGGGTGAGCGCGTCGAGAGCACCGAACGGCTCGTCCATCAGCAGCACTTGAGGGTCCACCGCATACGCGCGGGCGATGGCGCAGCGCTGCTTCATGCCGCCGGACAGCGTCTTGGGCAGGGCGTCGGCGAACTCATCGAGTCCGACGAGGGCGATGGCCTCGTCCGCGCGCCGCCTGCGCTCCTCGGCGGGTACGGAGGCGAGTTTGAGCCCGAACTCCACGTTCTGCCGCACGGTCAGCCAGGGGAACAGGGCGTACTGCTGGAAGATCACCCCCCGGTCGGGGCCGGGACCCGACACCGGCTTCCCGTCGACCAGGACGCTGCCCGAGTCGGGCTCCTGCAGTCCCGCGGCCATACTCATCAGCGTGGACTTGCCGCAGCCGGACGGGCCCACGACGGTGACGAACTCCTGGTCCGCGATATCCAGGTCCACTCCGCCGAGTGCCGTGAACGTGGCGCCCTTCAGCGGGAACGTCTTCACCACGCCACGGAAACTGATCTTGCTGTTCATCGTCGCTCCTGCCAGCCGGTGAGGCGTCGCTCGGCCAGCAGCAACAGCCGGTCCATGACGAGCCCGAGTACTCCGATAGTGATCAGCGACACGAAGATCGCGTCCATGTCGAACCAGGTGGCCGCCTTCTGCATCCGGTAGCCCAATCCCTCCTGCGCGCCGATGAGTTCGGCGGCGACCACGGTGGCCCAGGACGCGCCGAGGCCGATCCGCATGCCGACGAGGATGAACGGCGTGGACGCCGGCACGACCACCTTGGCGAAGATGACGCGGTCCGAGGCGCCCAGCACCCGGGCGGCGTTGATCAGGGTCTTGTCCACGTCGACGACTCCCTGGAAGGAGGCCACGACGCAGGCCATGAACGAGGCCAGGTAGATCACGGCGATCTTCGGGACCTCGCCGATACCGAGCAGCACCACCGCGAGCGGGATCATCGCCAGCGGCGGGATCGTGCGGAAGAACTGGATGTACGGCTCGATCACGGCGCGCACCGCCGGGTACCAGCCCATGAGGAAGCCGACCGGGACCGCCACGACCACACCGAGGGCGTAGCCGATGAAGACCCGGCGCAGGCTGGCGAGCGTGTCGGAGGCCAGCGTGCCGTCGGCGATCATGGTGCCGGCATTGCTCGCCACCGCCGCAGGCGTGGGCAGGTTCTCGACGAGTCCAAGGGCGGCCACGACGGCCCAGGCGGCGACACCAGCCGCGAGCGCCAGTCCGCCCAGGACCAGTGGTCGGACGGTACGACGGTGTTGTTGCTGCCGCCGCTCAGGGGCGGCGGTCTTGTCGAGAGGGGTGATCACAGCCATGGGTTCCTCACTGGTGGCCTCATGCGTTCTCCTCGGAGACGGGCTGCGGGTAATGGGTGAGCAGGGGGGTTTCATGGAGTACGAGGGCGATGCCGCCCAGGGCGCTGCCGGCCTCGCCGAGCGTCGCGCGCCGCACGTCCACGTGGAGGCGGGCCAGCGGCATCAGGTGCTGCCGCAGGGCCTGTTCGACCGGTTCGAGCAGGGCGTTGCCGGCCTGGGCCAGTTCACCGCCGACGACGATGACGCCGGGGCCGACGGCGTGACAGACCGCGGCGAGGACTTCGCCGACCTCGCCGCCGACGCGGGCAAGGACCTCAAGTGCGGGCGGGTCGGCTGCCGTTGCGGCGTCCAGGAACCGTGCGGGGCTGTCCGCCCTGCCACCCGCCGCCCGGTAGCGGCGCAGGACCGCATCGAGTGAGGCGAGGGTCTCCAGGCAGCCGGTCTTGCCGCACTCGCACCGCTCGCCGGCCGGGTCCACGGTGATGTGCCCGAACTCGCCGGACAGTCCGTGCCTGCCCCGGTGCAGCGCGCCGCCCACGACCAGGCCGCCGCCCACGCCGTGCGAGAGCCTCAGGTACAGCACGTCGCCGCTGTCCGCCGCGGCACCCCACACCGCTTCGGCGAGCGCGGCGAGGCGGGTGTTGTTGTCGAGCAGCACCGGCACCCCGAACCGCTTGCGCAGCAGGTCCGGCAGACCGTCGATGCCCTGCGCGTGGGCGCTCTCGCTGCCGGGGTCGCTGGTCGGACCGACCACGCCGACGCCGATCGCACGGAGCGCGCCGAGATGGACGGCCTGTGCCCGCCCGGAGCCGCCGGCCCCCGACTCCCCCGGCGCACCGGTCGTCAGCGAGTCGAGCAGCCGTACGGCGATGTCCACCCGCTCGGGCCAGGACAGGTCCCCGGCATGCCCCTCGCTGGCCGAACCGACCACTTCGTGGGCGAGGTTGACCGCGGCGACGTGCACGGCACGGCGCGCGAAGTCGATGCCCACCGCCTCCCCGGCGGCCGGGTTGAGGCTGAGTTTCTCCACCGGACGCCCCCGCTTGCGCGCCTCGACGTACGGCGTGCCGGCGACCACCGCACCGCTGGTCACCAGGCCGGCGACGATGTCGTAGAGCGTGGTGCGGGAGAGCCCGCTACGGGTGCCCAGCTCGGCACGGCTCAGCGGACCGTACTTGCGGAGCTGCTCGAGTACAGCTTGCTCATGGCTGCGCCTCAGTCGTGTCAGCGGACCGTCGTGTGGGTGCATGCCGGACAGCATGTGGGGGCCGAATATTTTCGTCAACGAGTCGGACGAAATCATTTCACCGCCCCCACCCCTCGGACGCAGCCGACACCAGCGCTCGTGACCTGGGGTTACTTGAAAAGTCTACGTCACCACCCGGCTCGTAACGCTTCGATAACGCACGAAGACTGGGGCCGCCCCGGCCGAAACCACGCCCCCGGAGCACCCGATCCGGATTAATTTTCCGGGCTGTTGACGAAATACCGCTGCCGTTCGCATCCTGGGCGTCATGCCGTCCCCGGGCGGCCTGACGAGGAGGACATGGCGGATGATCGACAACACGAACCGGCCGCCCATCGGCCGGAGAACCCTGCTGGCAGGTGCCGGCGCGCTGGGAGTGGCGGCGGCGCTGCCCACGGCCTCCGCACAGGCGAACCCGGCGACGCGACGTGGACACGCCGCGGCCTGTCCGGAGAACTGGCCCGACCCCGAACCGTACGGCCTCGCCGACACCCGCCCCGATCTCTGGCCGCGCGACGACAACTCCTTCGTCCTCCCGCTCGAACTGCGCCCTCGGGACAAGGAGCGCGGCGTGGTCTGGATGCGGGACACCTATGTCAACTGCTTCGTCGTCGGAGGCCGTCCGCTCTACGTCGCCACGGGCACCTCCCGGGTTCCGGGCCTCGGCGCGGCCGCACCGTGGAACGACGGCATCTTCGTGTGGGTGTCCCGGTCGCTGCGCGGACCGTGGCGGCTGGCCGACACCACCGGAATCCGTCCCGGCGCCGAGCGCGGCAAGGTCTGGTCGCCCGAGTTCGCGGGCGAGAACCGGCCCGGGCGCACGGTCGTCGCCCCCTGGCAGCAGTACTGGCACGACGACGCGTTCGGCAAGCGCGGCAACGTGTGGGCACCGGAAGTGCACCACGTCCGCGGCCGCTGGTACATCGTCGCGTGCATGGGTGACCACTCCCGCAAGGTCGGCTCGTTCCTGCTGGTGAGCGAGGGCGGGGTGGCGGGTCCGTACCGGCTCGCCGAGGGCAACCTCGACAAGCCGTTCGGCGAATCGTTCATCGGCGGGCCGTCGTTCATCGCACCCGGCGCGTACCACCACATCGACGGCAGCATCTACGCCGAGGGCCACGACGCCTGGCTCGTGCTGCACAACGACCTGTACGCCAAGTTCCGCGCCGACATGGAGGACATCGTCCCCACCACGGACCTCCCGAAGTTCCAGCAGTCGCCCTACTCTCCGGAGCCGTACCTCGAAGGCGCGTACGTCTTCAAGCACGGCGGCAAGTACTACCTCCTGCACGCCGCCTGGAACCGCTCGTCCGTCGCCCCGGACGGCAGCACGCGCTACGCCTACGACCCACCGGGCACCGGCCGCACGCAGTACCAGTACGACGCGGTCGTCGCCGTCGCCGACCGCTTCGAGGGCCCGTACTCCCGCCGGTGGACCGCGGGCGTCGGCGCGGGCCACAACAACTTCTTCACCGACCACGCGGGGGGCCTGTGGGCCACGTTCTTCCGCAACCCGAACGCCGGCTACTGGTCCGATCCGTCGCGCATCGCGAACGCCGCCGTCCCCGGCGTCGTACGCCTGGAGTGGACGGGACCGGAAGGGGAGCGCCTCTATGTCCGACGTCGTTAAGACCGGCCGAATAACGACTGAGCACGATGTGCCGAACACCGAGCTCGGGGCCACTCGTCCGGGTCCCAGCCGTCGCAGGCTCCTCGGCCTCGCCGGCAGTGGCGCTCTACTGCTCGCGGGGTGCCGATGGGACGGAACGGGCGGGTCCGCAGGCGGCGGCACCCGCGATGCGGACAGCCCCACCAGGCAGGCGAGTCGTCCCGCGGCCCCGGAGGGCGTGCTCGGCTCCAACTTCAACGAGGAGCCGCGGGGCATGACCGCCGCGGTCCTCGACGACCTGCGTACCAAGTGGGTGCGCGGCTTCACCCCGATGCCCGAGCTGGACAGTGTGGAGGCGGCCCGGCAACCGGCGATCAGGACCCTGCTGTCGTTCGCCGACTCCGGCTACGGCACCGTACTGTCGTTGAAGTTCCCCTACCAGAACAAGCCTCTCCCGCGGCCGGGCACCAGCGCGATGGACATCGAACTCGCCCGCGTCGACAAGGCTTTGGGTGCCGTACTCGGCAAGGTCGACATCCTGGTCATCGGCAACGAGCCGTTCATCGAGACACGCCAGGAGGACCGCGCCACCCTGCTCAACCCCTTCTACGAGGCCGTCGCCGCGCATGTGATCGCCGAGCGGGAGAAGCGTTGCGGGCCCGGCTGCCGCACCCGCCTGTACATGGGCGCCCTCAACCGCCTCCACGAGCCCGCCTGGCAGACCCCCGCCGTCAACCGCTGGCTGGGCCACGTCAAGGCCGTCCCCGAGATGGACGGCGTCGACATCCATCCGCACGTCTCCTCGATCGAGCAGGCCAAGGCGTTCACGGATTACGTGCTGCCCCGGATCCGCCCCGAACAGCGCTTTCTGGCCACCGAGTTCTCCCTGGTGCACTGGTGGAAGCAGCATTGGAGCGACCCGGTCCCCGCCACCTACGCCGACCGCTACGGGGTACCGACCGGAACCCCGTTCTGGCAGGAAGTACGCGACGCTGCCGCGGACCCGTTTACGCAGCAGCGGTGGCACGACCTGCTGATGAACAGCCCGTGGTTCGCCTCGCGCAAGGACTGGCTGACCACCCAGGTACGGCAGTTCCGTGCCACCGGACGGTTGGCGGTGGCGACTTACGGCACGCTCCAGGGACCCGCGATGGTCCGCGACATCGGGCCGACGAAGACGCCGTGGCTGCTGAACAGCCTGTACGCCAACCTCGTCGCTCGGCCTTCCGCGAACGGCGACATGGCGCACAACCCGGCGTTCTTCGACGACTTCCGCGCCCTCCAGGACTCCTCCAGCGGGTCCTGAACAACGGCCGCACGCCGTGGCGGCAGGCCGCGTGCTCAGTGTGGCGGCGCCGTCGAGGCGAGCTCGGTCATGGTGTCGGTGCCGGCGATCACGCCCCGCGACTCGGCCTCGGCCCAGCTGAAGATGCCGGTCGACATGGTGCTGCGCTCCTGGGCGGCACGCAGCGCGTAGACCTCGGCGCGGTTGGTGTGGACGGCGGTGTCGTCCGGTGCGGCGTCGCCGGCGAGCTGGGCGAGATGGCACGCCAGCCGGTGCGAGCCGGCATGGGCCAGCTCCAGCGCGCGGTCGGCGAGGACCTGGGCGCCCCCGCTCAGTGCGGCAAGCTCGCTCGCGAGCTCCTCGTCCGGGGCGGGCTTGAGGTGGGCGGGGTTGCCGTCGTACCAGCCGGCGAACTGGCGCCATACGTTGCGGACGACGAACTCCGGCTCGTCGTAGAGCGGTTGCAGGTAGTTCAGCGCCATCAAGTCGTCCGGCACCCGCACCCGGTGCAGGGTCTCGACCAGCGTCGCTCCGTCGTTGAGGCAGGCGATCGTCTGGTCCACGAGGGTCTCCAGATAGCACGCGGTGTTCTCCAGGGCCTCGCGGACGCGGCCGGCGCCGACGACCGGGATGCCGTGGCTGCCGAGCATGAGCTCGGCGTCGGTGATAACGGACTGCGCGCATGACGTTCTGCCTCTCCACGCGGCCTGAGCTGGCCGTTCGTGAGATCAGTGGGGTGAATGTTCGACCAGGAGGACCTCGTGCAGCCGGGGCCACGCCCCCCGACTTCGGCCGCCAGGAGCTTTTACAGGGTGACCACGATCTTTCCGTGGACGTGGCCTCCTGCTTGCAGTCGCACGGCTTCCTGGATCTGCTGGATGGGGAAGGTGGCGGCGATCGGCACAGTGATCTCACCGGTGACGATGGCGTCAGTGATCCGCTTCAAGTCCTCGGGCTGTGCATGGAAGCCGGTGGTCGAGCGCACGCCCCCGGGCGGATTGGGGCCGGCGGCGATCGTGGAGATCCTCTCCGGGGGGACGCCGAGCGCGAGCGCCGCCTCGGCTGCGTCAGTGCCGTGCAGGTCGGCCGCCGCGCTCACCCCGTCGAGAGCTATCGCGCGCACGCGGTCCTCCAGGCCGGGACCGTAGGTGACCGGGTCGACGCCGAACTGCCGAAGGAAGTCGTGGGTGCCTTCGGAGGCGGTTCCGATCACTCGGGCACCGGCGAGCTTGGCGAGCTGGATGGCGAATATGCCGACACCGCCGGCGGCGCCTCCGATCAGGACGGTGTCGTCAGCCTTGACGTCGATCGCTGCGAGCGCCGCCAAGCCGGTCCGTCCGGCCACCGGGAGCGTGCTGGCGATCTCGTCGCCGATCTCCGCTGGAGTGCGGAGGAGATCATCCGCCCCGGCGGGGTCGACCACCAGGAGGTCGGCAGCCGCCCGGCCCGTCGCACCTCCGTAGACGCGGTCGCCCACGGTGAACCCGGAGACGCCTTCGCCTACCTCGTCCACGGTGCCGGCGAAGTCGGTGGCGAAGCCGGACGGCAGGGTGATGCCGAACTGCCGCGCCGTCTCCGGCATCGAGGACAGGAGCCAGTCCATCGGGTTGAGGCCGACGGCGGCCACCCTCACGCGCACCTCACCGGCTCCCGCATGCGGCTCGGGGATCTCGCGCAGCTTCAGGACCTCAGGTCCTCCGAACGTCTCGTACCTGACGGCTCGGGTCATGGCGTGCCTCCACACCTAGTGATGGGACTGAGTCCCATCACTGTACATGGTGATGGGACTGAGTCCCGTAAGGTGTGTTCATGGCCCGCTGGGAACCCAACGCATCGCAACGGCTCGCTCAGGCCGCGCTCGAACTGTTCGCGGAACGCGGTTACGAGAACACGACCGTGCTCGACATCGCGAAGCGCGCCGGACTCACCAAGAGCACCTTCTTCCGGCACTTCCAGGACAAGCGAGAGGTGCTCTTCAGCGAGGATGCGCTCACCGGACGACTCGTCACCGCGATCGTGGAGGCGCCCACGGAAGCGACCCCGCTCGAAACGGTGGCGTACGGCCTCGACGCGCTCGGACAGGACATCTTCACGCCCGACCGCCGCGCGTTCACCGTCCGCAGACGAGCGGTGATCGATGCCCATCCCGAGCTCCAGGAGCGCGAAGCCCTGAAGGGCATGAGCCTCACCGCTTCGATGGCCCGGGCCATGTCGCACCGCGGTCTACCCGACCTCGCCGCCCGAGTGACAGCGGAACTGGGGGCACTCGCCTTGAAGATCGCCTACGAACGGTGGAGCGACCTGGGCAACACCGATGAGTTCAGTGCCATTGCCCGGCAAGCCCTCAGTGAAGTGGGAGCCAACGTCTTGTCCGTGTATAAGGCGCCACTTCGGTCGGCGACTCGTTGCTCTGACCAGACTCAGCGGGGGGACTCTCACTGACGATGAGTGGGCGGTGCCCGAACCGCCGCTTTCGAGGGGGCACGTCGCCCAGGTTGGCCAGGGCGACTCCGCGAAACGATCACCTCTTTCGCGCCGGCGAGCCACCCGCTTCCCCCCGTCCGGTGGTCCGGCCGACCACGTCCACGTCCACCGGGCGGTGTCGCCAGTCAGCAGCCGTTCGCCCCGGCACCGGCCCCGCCGTACCCGGAGGTCAGTCGATATACGCCGGCCCGGGCCACGGTGAGGCGGGTCCAGGAGCCGTCGGCGCTGACGCACGCTCCATCGGCCCGCAGCCACGGGGAGTGGACGATGCGGACGGTGACCGTGGCCGGGCGGGGGATGCTCAGCGTCACGTCCGCTTCTCCCGCCTTCAGGACGTGGGCCGGGGCCGAGGCGAGCCGAAGGGTGTCGTGGACCCGGTAGATCTTCCAGTGGCGGTCGTGCCAGACCGGCTCCAGCCAGTCCTGCCCGTCCCGGATCAGGGCCGTCTCGCGCACCGCGGTCGCCTCCGGCGGGCCGTCGTGGACGACGACGTAGCCGACCGCCCACTGCCGCAGCCAGGCGTGATAGCGAGGGCCGTCCAGGTCGCCTTCGTAGAACATCCGCCCTCTGTCCTGGTCCAACTGCTGGTTCCAGCCCCGCATCAGCTGCACATGCGGGGAGAGAAGGGTCGCCCCACGATGGTCACGGTCGGTCGGCAGCTCGACTCGGCCGCGGTCCGCGCCCAGCCGGTGCAGTTCGGCGACGACTGGGCCGGTGTGCGTGGCCCAGGCCGGAGCGGGGGCCGCGCCTCGCAGCGGGTTCGTCGACGTCAGGCAGAGGTGCACCACCGCGAAGATCGCTACGGCGGCCAAGGCGCGGACGCGGGGCGGCGGCAGGGCGTTGCGGGCGGCGCCGGAGCGGGTGCTGAGCAGCGCCGCGAGCAGTACGGCGGGGGCGAGGTGTACGGCGAGGCGCTCGACGTTGGAGCCTATCGGTGAGGGAATCAGCCAGCACAGGACGACTCCGGCGGCGTACACGAACGCCCCGGCCCGTACCACCCGCCAGCCGCGCGGCGCTGTCAGCGCCGTGCCGAGCGACAGCAGCAGGGGCAGGACCATGCGGCCCGCGGACATGGGCTGCTCGCCCTGATACGGAAAGAGCAGGGTCGTCGCGGCGACGACGGCCACGGGTGGCAGGGCGAGGACGAGGGCCTTGGCGTACTGCCGGTCGAGCAGCTGTCCGGCGCCCGCGACCAGGAGGAACAGTCCGGCCACCGGGCTGCTCATGGTGGCGCACAGTGCGGCGAGGGCGGCAGCGGTGAGCCGCGCGGGCCGGGGCGGGCGGCCGGCCAGGGCGAGTACGGCGGCCAGGGCGAAGGCGAGGCCGAGAGCGAACGTGGTCCGGCCGAGCGCGACGTCGTACCAGAGACCGAGCGCGCCGACCAGCGCGGGCCACAGCGCCACCCGCCCAGCGGTGCGGACCAGCAGGGCGGCCAGCAGCCAGGTGGCACTCAGGCCGGCCAGCACGGAGACGGTCCGGACACCGAACAGTGCCATCAACGGGGGTGACAGGACGCTGTAGTTGGCGGTGTGCAGGCCGCCGAACCAGAACAGCCCGTACGGAACGTCCGGGTGCCGGGTGAAGAAGCCCGCCCAGGCGTACTGCGCGGCGAGATCGCCGCCGACCGTCGCGAGATGCGCGGCCCACACCCCGTACAGCGGGCTGATGGCGAGGACGGCGAGGAGCGGGACCCGATACCGGCGAGCAGGCCGAGAGGGCCGGACCTGCCGTCGGACCGTCGGTGGCGGCTGCGGCGGAGCGAGCACGGGGAGCTGCACGGGCATGGCGCTGTTCCTGGGGGCGGCGGAGTGACGAGAAGTGGCAGGTCACGGCCGGTGTCGTGACGGCCGCTGTGCCACTCTCGTCCCGCGCGCCCCTCCGGCACCTCGGCCGATCGGTCGGCGTTGGCGCATGCCTGAGCTGCGCGCCTCGGCCGATCGGCCGAGGCGCTGCCCGTGTCTTGTACGGCCGTCCGCTCAGCGGCCGTTAATGCGTTGCGGCCGGTTCCCCCTCCCCCGGACCCTGACCCCATGGCCTACACCCTGCGCCCCGCCGCGCTGACCGACGCGGCCGTCATCACCGATCTGCTCAACGAGATCGACCGGATCGAGATCGGTCGGCCCGAGACCGACCTGCACACCGTGCAGGCCGACCTGAAGCACCCGGAAACCGACCTGGAGCAGGACTCCTGGCTGGCCTTGGACGGGGACCGGCCGGTGGCCTACGGCCTGTTGTGGGACGAGTCGGGTGGTGAGCGCATCGACATCGACCACTACGTGCTCCCCGATCACCAGCGGGCCGGGCTGCGCATGCTGGAGGCGATGGAGGCCAGGGCCCTGCGCAAGGCCCGCGAGAACGGCGCGGCGAGGGCCGTCGTGCATCTGCACCTGAACACCTCGCCCACGCTGGACACGGAGCTGATCCGGCCACGGGGCTGGTCCGTCGTACGGCGTTATCACGTGCTGCACCGCCAACTGGATCCCACCCGGGACGGTGCGCCGCAGCTGCCGCCGGGGGTGCGCCTGCGGACGTGCGCCGACGAGGCGGACCGGGTGCGGGTGCACGCCCTGTACCAGGGCACGTTCGCCGAGCACTTCGACTTCCAGCCGCGTACCTGTCGGCAGTGGCTGCATGACATCGACGCCGAGAGCCTCGACTGGTCCCTGGTGTGGATCGTGAGCACCGAGGATCTGGGCGACGTCGGGTTCCTGATCGCCCGTGACGACCGCGCGGCCATGGGGTGGATCCGGAGCATCGGCGTCCTGGGCGCAGCCCGCGCCCAGGGCCTGGGCGGCCTGTTGCTGCGGCAGGCGTTCGCCGCGTTCGCCGCGCGAGGACGGGACACCGTGGGACTCGGCGTGGACACCGACAACGCCACCGGGGCTCCCGGGCTGTACGCCCGCCACGGCATGACCGTCCACTACGCCGTCGACACGTGGGAGGCGGTCCTGATGTGACCGGCGGGGGCTGCGAGGCCCCTCCCGGTGCGGGAACGACGGCGGCCGGACCTGCCTCGCAGGTCCGGCCGCCGTTCAGGTGCCCGCGGGAGCGGTCAGTGTCATGCCGAGCCGCGTCGCCGCAATAGCAGCAGACCGGAGATCAGGAGCACCGCCCCGGCTGCGGCCGGCCACAGCTTCGCGCCGGTTTCGGCGAGTGAGCCGTCGACGGTCTGCGGTTCGGCCTGTCCCGCCGCCTGCTGGTCGGACCCGGCGTCGTTGGCCACCGGCTGCTGGGTCGCGGCCTCCCCGATCTCCTGGTCCTGTCCTGCGCCGCCCTGTGCGGGGGCGGCGGCGTCGGACTGCTCCGGGGACGGCGTGGCGTAGACCTTGGGCTGGTCGGCCTCGGCCGGAGGGTTCGCGGCGCCGTTCTCCGGCTCGGTGGCCGGCGTGTCGGCCGGGGGCTCCTCGTCCTGCTGTCCGTTGCCCGGGTCGCCGGGAGTGGCCTCGCCGTTGTCGCCGCCGGACGGGTCGTCCGCGCTCGGCGACGGCTTCTCCGGCTCGTCCGCGGGCGGGGCCGACTGCTCAGGCTCGTCGGCGGGCGGCGCCGACTGCTCGGGCTCGTCCGCGGGCGGAGTCGGCTGCTCCGGCTGGTCGCCCCCACCGTCACCGGTTCCCGCGCCGCACTGGCGGCCGCTGTTGATGCAGTCCACCATCTCCGCCATCAGGTCCTCGTCGAAGACGTTGATGAAGTCGCCGTGGTCCGTGACCGGCTTGTGCAGCTGCTCGGGGAAGGCGTCCACCGCGAACAGCGGCGTCGTACGGCCGCCGTCGTCGAGGCTCGGTGCGTCGATGTCGTAGACGATCCGCTGCACCAGCTGCGGGATGGCCTTGAAGCCGGACGGGCAGCTGCCGTCGGCCGCGGCGAAGGCCACGTGCGTGCGGTGGTTGGCACTGTCGATGTTCGAGCCGTCCCAGCAGCTCTGGAACTTGAAGGTGCGCACGACGTCACTGCCCTGCGGGCAGAGCGGGTACTTGTCCTTGAGCTGCCGGTCCTCGAAGCCGGTGCAGCTCCATGAGGCGTTGGCGTTGGCGGTGCCGTTGACGAACGCCTTGGCGTCGCCGGTGATGATGCGCAGGAACCGCGGCATGGCCGTGACGTCGCCCTGCGGGCTGCCCACGAAGTTCAGCGTGACCTGCTTGGGCGTGACGATCTCACCGGTGTTGCCCTCGATGCCGCCGCCGGGAGAGTTCGCGTCCTGCTCCTGGACGCCGTTCTGCAGGCGCACCACGGGCCAGTAGTACGTGGACTTGTCGCCCGCGTCCTCGCAGCTGGTGTCGGCGGCGGCCAGGTCGTCGTCGCTCGCGAAGGCGTCGTTGGCCTGGTTGCCGATGTAGTCGTGGAAGTGGTGGGCGCCGTTGGAGACGCCGGGGGCCACGATCACGTTGTCCGAGTTGAACAGGCCGTTCTCGTTGACGCCGCAGCTGGTGGTGAAGGTGCCGCGTGAGGCGTTCGCCGGGCTCGGCGCGGTGGGCTGGACGGCGGTGATGTCCGCGTAGTCGGCGGCCACGGGGCCGTTGCCGGCCGGCTGGTCGCCCCCGCCCTGGCCGTCCTGCTGCTCCTGGTCCTGGCCCTCGCCCGCCTCCTGGCCCGCGTCGCCTTCCGCCTGGTCCTGGCCGTTCTGGTCCGCGTTCTCGACCGGGGCCTCGGGGGCGCGCAGTTCGCAGGCCGCGAGCGCGTCGAGGCCTTCGGGGCGGTCGCCGACGCCGTCGATGGCCTGGGTGATGCGCTCGATCGTGGCGGTCCGGTCCTCCTTCAGCGGGTTCATGATCCCGCCGTCGACGGAGCCGCCGTCCTGCTGAGCGGCCTGGGCCTCCCTCAGACGCTGGTAGGCGTCGGTGATCTGCTGGTCGAGCACGGCCAGTTCACGGTCGACGTCCGGCCGCGCGGTGTCCGGCACCGTCGTCAGCCGGCTACCCACGTCCGGGCAGTCGATCGTGGCGGCTCCGGAGGCGAGGACCTGATCGGTCCCGCTCTGCGTGGCGCCGTCCTCGGTCGCCGACGCGTAGACGTTCGCGGCTATCAGTCCACCTCCGCCCAGCATCAGCGCGACCGCCGCAAAGGTCGCGCGCCGCTTGCCCGTTGGACGTCTGCGCGAGGTGCGAGTCAAGGAAGTACTCCTACGCGTGTGGATCTGCTCGGCATGGAATCCCCACGCCCCATACGGAACTCAGCCCTCGCGTGTTCAAACCCCTCACAGATTCTTGGAAATTTCTCAGATTGTTCGATTCAGAGACGCGAGCGCTGAATGGCATGACGGCGAGCTGTTGGACTTCTCGATCACGCAGGAGCAGGGTGGACATGTCCCGCGATTCCGGCGGGGCACCCCGCACCGCACCACCCGGAGACCACCCGATGAACCACGTCGCGAATCCCGAGCGCTACAACGGCACCATGCGCTACCGGCGCACCGGACGCTCGGGACTCGACCTGCCCGTGCTGTCCCTGGGCTACTGGCACAACTTCGGCGACGACCGCCCCTTCGACACCCAGCGCGAGATCGCCCTGCGGGCGTTCGACCTCGGCATCACGCACCACGACCTCGCGAACAACTACGGCCCGCCGTACGGGGCCGCGGAGATCAACTTCGGTCGGCTGATGCGGCGGGACCTCGCCCCGTACCGGGACGAACTGGTGATCTCCACCAAGGCCGGCTGGGACATGTGGCCCGGGCCCTACGGCCAGGGCGGCGGCTCCCGCAAGTACGTCCTCGCCTCGCTGGACCAGTCGCTGCGCCGGACAGGGCTGGAGTACGTGGACATCTTCTACTCCCACCGACTCGACGCGACCACCCCGCTCGAGGAGACGATGGGCGCGCTGGACACCGCGGTGCGCCAGGGCAAGGCGCTCTACGTCGGCATCTCCTCGTACGACGCCGAACGCACCCGGCAGGCGGCCGCCATCCTCCGGGAGCTGGGCACCCCGCTGCTCATCCATCAGCCGTCGTACAGCATGCTCAACCGCTGGATCGAGACCGACGGGCTGCTCGACGCCGCGCAGGAGGAGGGCTTCGGGGTCATCGGGTTCACGGCACTCGCCCAGGGACTGCTGACCGGGCGCTACTTGAACGGCGTTCCCGACGACTCGCGGGCCGCGCAGGGCACGTCGTTCGACACCACGTGGCTGTCCGAGGAGATGCTGCACAGGCTGCGGGCGCTGAACGACATCGCCGCCCGACGTGGGCAGACCCTGGCCCAGATGGCCCTCGCGTGGGCACTGCGCGACGCACGCGTCACCTCCCTCGTCATCGGCGCCTCGCGGACCGAACAGCTGGAGCAGAACGTCGCCGCGCTGGAGAACCCCGACTTCAGCGCCGAGGAGCTCACCGAGATCGACAAGTACGCCGGCGACGGCGGCGTCGACCTGTGGCAGGACGCCCGCCTCGGCAAGCTCCGCTGAACCGGCGCTGGGGCGCTGCGCGCGACGAGGAAGGCGCCGCGCGTACGGACCTGCCGCCCCATGTCGCCCCACACTGACCGCGGGCCGCGAGAATCGTCCTGCCGGGGCATGGCGGGAGTGAGGCCTGCGGGTTGTGCGCCGTCCCGCCCTGTTGCGACGATGCCCGAGCATGCGCACAGCGAAGGGGGAAGGGTGACCACAGAGGACCAACGCCCATCTGCCGCGGTGGTGTTCGACGCGTTGGGGGCGACGTACGAGAAGGCCTTCGCGCGGTCCGAGGCGCATCGGGCCTCGCTGGAACGGCTCCTCGGCCGGCTCTCCCCCGGCAGCCGGGTGCTGGACGTGGGCAGCGGCACGGGGCGGCCCACAGCCGAGACGCTCGCCGCGGCGGGACATGACGTCCTCGGGATCGACGTCTCCCCCGTCATGGTGGACCTCGCCGCCCGGCAGGTGCCAGACGCCGCCTTCCGCTGTGCCGACATCCGCGAAGTTCCCCTTGACGAGGACGTGTTCGACGCGGTCTGCGTGTACTTCTCGCTGTTGCAGATGTCCCGCCGGGAGCAGTCCGACCTCGTACGGCGTCTGGCGCGTGCGCTCAAGCCCACCGGGCAGATGGCGCTCGCCACGGTGCCGGTCGACGTCGAGGACTTCGAGACCGTCTTCATGGGGCAGTCCGTGCGCGCGACCAGCTTCTCCGCCGAGGACTTCACCGCCATGCTCGCCGCCGCGGGCCTGGCGGTGCTGTCCGAGGAGACCGTGATGTTCACGCCCGCGCTCCCCGATGCCCCGCCCGAGCCGCATCTGTTCGTGCACTGCGAGCGGGAGCCCTCGGCAGGCTGATCCGGAGCAGGCCGATCCGGTCAGGGGCCGGTGCGCCGGATGCGCCAGACGTTGTCTTCCCGATGGCCCTCGATGCCGTCGGGCGAGACGCTCGGGCTGCGGACCGTCTCCATGGTCTCGACGGTCCAACTCCCTTCGGACAGGGCGAGTTGGGCGAGCACGGCGTCGAGCGTGGGGAACTCCACGTCGAAGGGCGCTTCGGTCTGCCACGACGGCCAGCCGGCGTGCAGCACGAGCAACAGGGTGCCGTCGGCAGCGACCGCTGCGGCGGCCTGTCGCAGCACCCCCTCCTGATCGATCCCGACCGGGGACTGCAGATAGTGCGCGCTCACCAGGTCGAAGCGTCCCTGCGGAAAGGTCTCGCCCAGTTCGTGGCGTTCCCAGGTGACCCGGTCGCCGACACCGGCCTCGACGGCGTGCTCGGCGGCGCGCTCAAGGGCGGTGGCGGAGATGTCGACACCGGTGACGCGCCAGCCGCGCGACGCCAGCCAGACCGCGTCGGCGCCCTCACCGCACCCCAGGTCGAGGGCGGTGCCCGGGCGGAGGCCGGCCGCCTCGCGGACAAGCAGGCCGTTCGGGCGCCCACTCCATACTCGGGTGCTGTCGCGGTAGCGGGCCTCCCAGAATGCGGCGGGCTCCGTGGCGGGGATGTCGGTCATGGTGCCTCCCTGAGGTGCTGAGCGATCCAGAAGTGCAGCCTGCGCCGATACGGCATCCACCGCAAAGCTTCTTTGCCGGTTCCGCAAACCGGGGGCGACGTCGGGGCGCATCCCCTCGGAACAATCAACGGCATTGGCATGGACCTGATAGGAGTGCGTGGCTAAGCTCGGCTCAACCCCGGTGAGAGCGCTCTCAGTTTGCGGTTGTTCCACCCCCACCTCGTTGGAACGACGAAGGGCAACATCCATGAGACGCACCAGACTCATGCGCGCCGGCCTGGCCACCCTCCTGATGCTGGGCAGCTGGGCCGCCGCCGGAACACTGCCGGCCGCCGCGAGCGACTCCCCCGACACACCATCCCTCTCCACCGGCCTGCTGCAGGCGATGCAGCGGGATCTCGGGCTGTCGAAGGACCAGGCCGGAGCGCGGCTGAAGGCCGAGCGGACCGCCACGGAGCTGGCACCCACGGTCCGCCGGGCCGCCGGAGCCGCGTACGGCGGTTCATGGTTCGACGCCGAGAGCGGACGGCTGACCGTAGGCGTCACCCCGGACGCCTCCCCCACGACCGTACGGGCCGTCGAGGCGGCCGGCGCCACCGTCCGCACCGTCGAGCGCAGTGCGCGACAGCTCGACGCGGCGAAGGCACGTATCGACCGGCTCTCCGCACCCTCGGGCGTGAGCAGTTGGCACGTCGATCCGGCCGCGAACACCGTCGTGGTGAACGTGGTCGACGACGAGCGTGCCGACAACGATGTCCAGCGGTTCCTCTCGCAGGCCCGCAAGACCGGACCGGTGACGGTGCGGACCGTCTCGGACGCGCCGGAGACCTTCGCGGCCGGCACCGTCGGCGGCGACCCCTACTACACCGGCAACGTCCGCTGCTCCATCGGCTTCTCCGTCCACGGCGGCTTCGTCACCGCCGGGCACTGCGGTGGGGCCGGGGCCGGGGTGCGCGGCTGGGACGGCTCGTACATCGGCAACTTCCAGGGCTCCTCGTTCCCGGGCGACGACTACGCCTGGGTCAACGTCGGCAGCGGCTGGTGGACCGTGCCGGTGGTCCTCGGCTGGGGCACGGTCCCGGACCAGTTGGTGCGCGGCTCGGCCGTGGCGCCCGTCGGCAGCTCCATCTGCCGCTCCGGCTCGACCACGCACTGGCACTGCGGCCGGGTACTGGCCATGAACGAGACCGTCAACTACAGCCAGGGCTCGGTGCACCAGATGACCAAGACCAGCGTCTGCGCCGAGCCCGGCGACTCCGGCGGCTCCTACATCAGCGGGGACCAGGCACAGGGCGTCACCTCCGGCGGCTGGGGCAACTGCTCCAGCGGCGGGGAGACCTGGTTCCAGCCCGTGAACGAGATCCTGGGCCGCTACGGCCTCACCCTGCACACCGCCTGATCCCTACGACCTGATCCAAACGACGACCCAAGGCTCCGCCGGGCTGCCCGGCGGAGCCTTCCGCGTCCTGACAATTGTCAGGTGCCGCAGACGCGCTGACGAACCCTAAGGTCGCGAACAAGGGCGATGACCAGCCACGCAGCCGGTCACCGTCCGCCGTAACGCCATGAACAACGCGACCCACGAAAGAGGGCTCATGCGCCGCCGTTCGCTCAGGACCCTGCTCATCTCCGGAGGTGCCGCCGCAGCGCTGGCACTGACCACGCCGTTCACCGCTCAGGCCGCCCCGCACTCCGGGGGCAACTACGGGGCCTTCGCCCACGAGGGCCAGTACCCCACCGTCTCCGGCTGCTCGGGCACGTTCCGGCAGGTCGGCACCACCCAGTACGCCGAGGGCATGGCGCTGAAGTACTTCTACTCCGACAGCTGCGGCTCCTTCGCCCGGATCGAGAACTCCCGGGACAACTGCGCCGCCGTGCTGGAGCGTTCGAACTCCGGAGCCGCGCGCCCCGACGGCTGGGTCTCCGAGACCGTCGACGCGGGCATCGACTACGCCTACACGAAGATCGGCAACAACCTCGACGGCCGGGTCTCGCACGCGCTGCTCACCTGCGACGGCCATGTCCTGGCCGAGACGGGCTGGCACTGAGCCGTCCGTACGGCACACGCGCGCACGCACCGCGCTGAAGAGCACCGCCTCGCCGAAGAGCACCACCTCAGCACGGAACAGCACCACCTCAGCACAGGGGGAACACGCACCATGACCACCCGCACCTTCACCAGGGCCGCACTCGTCGGCGCCGGAGCACTCGCCCTGCTCGGCCCGCTCACCGCCACGGCTGCCTCCGCGTCCGACGCCCGTGTCCTGGCGGCGCCGTACGCCGTCGTCCCGTACGAGAACGTCAACGTCCGCCAGGGACCGGCCAGTTCGACCGCCAAGGTCGGCAGCGTCGCGGCAGACCAGCCGCGCGGCGCCTACTGCTGGACGCGCGGCGAGACCGTCAGCGACCACGGCGTCACCAACGACGTCTGGGTGCAGCTCGTGGAGGGCTATGTGAGCGCCGTCTACCTCAAGGGCAACGAGTACGGCGACCTGCCCGCCTCCGCCACCTGCTGACCATGCGCAGGAGAATCGGACTGCTCGCCACCGCCGGGGCACTCGCCCTGGTCGGTGCCACGGCCTCGACGGCCACCGCAGACGGACACGGACAGGGCATGTACGGCGTCTGGGCGACCGACGTCAACATTCGCGAGGTCTACCCCGACGCCTGCTGGGACCACCCGTCCACGACCAACTGCCCGTCCGTACTGGGTCAGGTGAGCGCGCCGACCGAGGTCTTCGTGCGCTGCCAGTTCCCGGGCCAGACGATCGGCGGGAACCCGTACTGGGTGGTCGTCGAGGTGCCCGGCTGGACCAAGTACGGGGTGATGCCCAGCTACTACATCGACAACGCCACCAACTGGATCGACGGGGTGCCCACGGAATGCGTCTGGGCCGGCGGCTGACCGCTGCCCCGCACCCGTCACCACACCCACCACCATCTCCGGGGGAGACTCACATGAACAAGCTCATCCGCCGCACCGCCACCGCGCTCGCCGTGGCCACGCTCACCACCGGCGCCCTCGCCGCCACGGCCCAGGCCGCCCCGGCCGCGCCGAACGACGGCGACCCGGCCCTCACCGACGTCTACATCTGGGCGACCGACGTCCAGCTCCGCGAGGACACGAACACCTCGTCCAACGTGCTCGCGGTCCGCTCGCAGCACTGGCTGGACGCCGTGTGCCAGAAGCAGGGCCAGCCCGTGACCGACCCCGCCGTCGGCACGAACAGCTGGTGGACCGCGGTCCAGGAGTTCGCCGGCAGCGACATCGCCTGGGTGAGCAACCTGTACCTGCAGGGCGGCGAGAAAATCGAGGGCGTGCCGGACTGCTGACGCGGGCCGATCGGGTCCTTAATGGCATGCGGGGCGAGCCGGGCGACCGGCTCGCCCCGCGACTCTGCCAAGGGCAGCCCTCACTAGCACCAAACACGGGCCCGATCTTGCCCATGATTGCGTCACGGCCGGCCATGATTCGGCAAGGCGGGGGTTCAGCCTCCGATCCGCACATACGTTCTGCGACGTGAACACTCCCCACAGAGCAGTCGGCCTCAAGCCGACCGCCACGACGCCCGCCCGACGCACACTCCTGCGCGCCGGGCTGACCGGAGCCGCGGTCCTCGGTGCCGCGTCCACCGGCATCTCCACCGCGTCCGCGGCCCCTGCCACCACCACGCGGCCCCGTCCCACCACCCCCGCAGCAGCCCTGCGCGAACTCGCCGCCGGAAACCGGCGCTGGCGCACCTTCCGGGAACAGCACCCGGACGAGACGAGCGCGGTACGGACGGAGTTGACGTCGGGTCAGCATCCCTTCGCTCTCATACTCGGCTGCATCGACTCCCGAGTGCCCCCGGAGCTGGTCTTCGACCAAGGCCTCGGCGATCTGATGACCGTGCGGTCGGGCGGTGAGGTGCTGGACGAGGCGGTCCTCGGCAGCGTCGCTTACGGCGTGCTCGAACTCGACATCCCGCTCGTCATGGTGCTCGGCCACCAGTCGTGCGGTGCCGTGAAGGCCGCTGTCGAGTCGGACGAGTCCGGTGAGCGGTTGCCGGCCCATATCCAGTACCTGGCCGACCAGATCAAGCCGGCCATCGACCGCAGTGTGGCGGGCGACGCCCGCGTCGACGCCACGATCGACGCCAACGTACGGCTCGTACGCTCGCGGCTCGCCGCGGAGCCTGACCTCGCGGCCAAGGTCACCGGCGGCCGACTGGCCATCGTGGGCGCCCGTTACGAACTGAACACGCAGCGCGTCCACAGCATCGTCTGACGGTCCGGAGGGGCGCGTGACCCGCGCCCCTCCTCTCTCAGTTCATCAGTCCCGCGGCGAGGGTCGCGCCGAGTTCCCAGCACGCGTCGATATCGGCCTTGTCCGGCGTGCCGGCCGTCTGCGGCGCCGTCGTGGCTGGTCGCGCCCACGCGGCGGAGCCGCAAATCGATACAGCCCCGCGCCCCCAGGGCGCTGCCGAAGCGCAGTGGACTTCGCCCGACCTGCTCAGTAGCCGAACGACCTGCCACGGGGCTCGTCCAGGCAGGGAAGTACACCTGGTCGAAGAAATGCTTCAGCGTGCCGAACATAAATCGCGGAGCGAACCCTGCCGTGCCGGTTCCGTCGGCCGCAAGCCGCGCCGCGCGCGATGCCTCAGGGGACCGGGCCCACCCCTCCGTTGAGGCGTTCCAGGTCGGAGGGGCGGACCTGGATGACGAGCAGGGCGATCACCGCGGCGACAGCGGTGAAGATCGCGGCCACGATGAAGGCGGCGGAGACACCGGAGGCGAGGACCTCGTCGGCCCATGGGGACGGCAGCTGGCCGGTACGTTCGAAGCGCAGCCGCTCGGCGGGGGTCGCCTGGGACAGGAAGGCCGGGATCTGTTTCTCCGCCTCGTTGTTGCTGGCCGTGCCGAACATCGTCACCAGGATGGACAGTCCGAGGGAGCCGCCGACCTGCTGGGTGGCGTTGAGGAGGCCGGAGGCGGCGCCGGTCTCGTGGACGGGCACGTTGGACAGGGCCATCAGGGTCAGGGACACGAACTCCATGCCCATGCCGAGGCTGAAGACGAGGATCGGGCCCAGGATGCTGCCCGCGTAGGTGGAGTGGACGTCGGTGAGCGTCAGCCAGCCCAAGCCGGCGGCGGCCAGGATCGCGCCCGTCACCATGAACGGCTTGGGCCCGTATTTCGGCAGGAGTTGGGAGGCGAGGCCCGCGCCGACGGCGATGACCGCGCTCACCGGCAGGAAGGCCAGGCCGGTCATGAGCGGACTGAAGTCCAGCACGTTCTGCACGAAGAGCGTCAGGAAGAAGAACATGCCGAAGATCGCGGCGGCGAGGCTCAGCATCATCCCGTAGGTGCCGGCCCGGTTGCGGTCGGCGAACATGTGCAGGGGCGTGATGGGCTGCTTGGAGCGGCGCTCGACGAGGATGAACAGCAGCAGGATCACGACGGCCGCGCCGAACGAGGCCAGGGTGAGCGGGTCCCGCCAGCCGTCCTGGGCGGCCCGGATGAACCCGTACACCAGCAGCACCATGCCGACGGTCGAGGTGAGCGCGCCGGTCACGTCGAAGTGGCCCGGGTGACGCTCGGACTCCCGGATCCAGCGCGGGGTGGCGAGCACGATCAGCAGCCCGATCGGCACGTTGACGAACAGCACCCAGCGCCAGTTGAGCCACTCCACCAGCATCCCGCCGGCCAGCAGCCCGATCGCGCCGCCGCCCGCGGAGACCGCGGCGAAGACACCGAACGCCCGGTTGCGTGCGGGGCCTTCACGGAACGTCGTGCTGATCAGGGCGAGCGAGGTCGGGGACGCGATGGCGCCACCGACCCCTTGGAGGGCGCGGGCGGCGAGGAGTTGGCCGGCGTTCTGCGACAGTCCGCCCAGCAGCGAGGCGAGGACGAAGAGCAGCACGCCGAAGATGAACACGCGCCGTCTGCCGAGGATGTCACCGGCCCGCCCGCCGAGCAGCAGCAGTCCGCCGAAGGTCAGTGTGTAGGCGTTGACCACCCAGGACAGGCTCGTCGTGGAGAAGTCGAGGTCCCGCTGGATCTCCGGCAGGGCGATGTTCACGATGGTGATGTCGAGGACCACCATCAACTGGCATGAGGCGATGACCAGAAGCGCCATCGCGCTGCCCCGGCCACCGCCCTCTCTCTCCTGCTGAGTGGTGGTCCGTGCGTGGGGTGCGGGCTGCGGGCTGGTCATGACAGTGCGCCGTGCGGCGGATCAGTGGCCGGTTCCGGCCACCATTCGACCGTACGCCGCAGCCCGGCGGACCACCACTCGATCTACCACGCGATCACCTGTCGCGCAGAGCCGCGATCGTGGCGGCGAGGTCCGTCTCACGGGGACGGTTGTGGGGCAGCTTGGACAGGATCACGGCCATTCCGCAGGTGTTGGTGAGCGCGGAGAAGACCAGGCCTCCGGCGATGCCCGCCGACAGGAGCTGGAAGGTCGGATGCACCAGGAGGGCGAGCAGCAGGCCGAGCAGGACGATGGAGCCGGCGGTCAGGCGGACCTGGCGTTCCATGCTCCAGGCCGCGCGGGGGGCGCCGGTCGCGGGCCGGTCCACGTCGTGGCCCGCGGCGGCCCAGGCGTCGGTGCCGCCCGCCAGGGAGGCGGCGGAGATGCCCTGTTCGGCCAGAACCGTACGGGCGTTCTCGGAGCGGGCGCCGGAGGCGCAGACGAGCAGGAGGTCGAACCGTTCCGCGGCGTTCCGGAGGTCGGGCAGTGTGCGCGGGATCCGGTCCAGGGGGATGTTGAGCGCGCCGGGCAGATGGCCCGCGGCGTACTCGCCGGGGGTCCGCACGTCGATGACGGTCAGCTCGTGCAACCGGGCGTGCGCCTCGTCGGTGTCGAGGGTGACGGGCGCGGAGGCGGCGGTCATGGGCGAACCTTTCGGTGGGTCGATCTGATGAGCTGGTGTCTCACGTCACGGAAGCGTGGTCTCAGAATACGGAATCGATCAGCATGAAGGCTGCCACGGCCAGCAGTGCCAGGGCGAACGTCCGGTGAAGGACGCGGGCGGAGGCCTTCGCGGCCAGCCGCCGGCCGTCCCAGGCACCGAGGACGGCGGCCCCGGCGAAGGGTCCTACGGCGGCCCAGTCCAGGGAGTCCACCGTGCCGGCCCGCCAGGCCAGCGCGGCCAGCGAGTTGACCGTGATCACGAGGAGGCTGGTGCCCACCGCCGCGCGCATCCGCAGGCCGAGGAGACCGGTCAGCGCGGGTACGGCGAGGAACCCGCCGCCGACTCCGAGCACTCCGGTGACCGCGCCGAGCCCGGCACCCGCGGCGGCCGCACGACCGGGGCCGACGGGCTGCCGGGTGTCCGTCTGCCGAGCAGGTCGGTCCGGGGGCCCGGAGTCAGTCGGCCGGACGGGCGATTCGGCATCCGCCGTGGGGTCGAGGGAGACAGACCGTTCCGCGTCCGCCTGTCCGTCCGGGCGGAACGACTCCCTGGCGCGCGTTCGCCGATCCAGCCGGACAGACGACCGTCCGGGACGCGTCGGCCGGCCCGCCAGGACAGCCTGCCCGGCATCCGTCGGCCCCGGCCCCCGCAGCATCCGTACCGCCGCCATGGACGCGAGCACCCCGAAGGCGGCCGTCAGCGCGGCATCCGGCAGTCGCCCCGCCACCGCTCCGCCCAGCATCGCCGGTCCGCTGCCCGCCGCCGCGAACAGCAGCCCCGTACGCCAGTGGACGTGACCATCGCGGGCGTACGCCGTCAGCGCGGTGGCGGAGGTGACGGCGACGATGGCCAGGCTCGCGGTGGTGGCCGCGGCCGGGGTGAAGTGGAGCAGGTAGATCAGGGCGGGGACGGTCAGCACGCTGCCGCCGCCTCCGAGCGCCCCGAGCGCGAGACCGGTCACGGCCCCGGCGCACAGGGCGAGGATCAGGGCACTCACGTGACGGCGCCTTCCTCGCCGTGCCGGTCGGTCACGGGCAGGCCGGCGGTCGCCCAGTCCCGCATGCCACCGATCACGTCGACGGCGTCGGCGCCCTGTGCGGTGAGCAGTTCGGCGGCCTGTCGGGAGCGGTTGCCCGAGCGGCAGATGACGACCAACTGCCTGTCCCGGGCCTCGGGAGGCAGTCGTATCTCTGAACTCAGCGTGGAAAGGGGCAGGCGGAGCGCCCAGGGTGCATGGCCCGCCTGCCATTCGTCTTTTTCCCGTACGTCGAGCAGTACGGACGTCGCGGTGGCGGCGGGGTGGGTGCGGTGGGCGGCCTCGAGGGCGGTGATCCGGCCGGGGCCGTACCGGAGTCGGCTCATCGGCGCTGCTCGCTCCCCGGACACCCGCGGACGGTGAGGCCGGCCTGCTCGGCGGCGGCGAACGTGTCGTCCACCGCGACGACGTCACGGCCTGCCGCGTCCAGCAGGGAGGCGGCGATGGCGGCGCGCATGCCGCCCGCGCAGTGCACCCACACCTCGCCCGCCGGAACCTCCGCGAGCCGCCGGTGCAGGGTGTGCAGGGAGATGTGGAGCGAGCCCTCGACATGGCCCGCGGCGCGTTCGGAGGACCGGCGGACGTCCAGTACGACCATGTCCCGCGTCCGGCGCTGTGCGGCGAGGTCGGCGAAGGTGGCGCGCGGGAACGAGGCCGGGGTCTCCCCCCGGCGCACCCAGGCCGACGGATCGCCGGTCGCCGCGGCGGCCGGGCGGTCCACGCCGACGCGGACCAACTCGCGCTGCGCGGCGGCCAGTTGGGCAGGGGATTCGGCGAGGAGGGTCACCGGCCTGCCCCAGGGGGTCAGCCAGGCCAGATAGGTGGCGAGTTGTCCTTCGGCCTCGAAGTTGAGGGAGCCCGCGACATGCCCGTCGGCGAAGGCGACCCGGTTGCGCAGGTCGATCACCCACTCCCCCGCGGCCAGGCGCTCGGCGATCTCGTCGGCGCCGGCCACGGCGGGCGGCGTGAGGTCGACGGGTGCGGGGCCCGCGGCGTTGGCGGGGCCCATGTGCGCGTAGTAGGCGGGGACGTCGTCGAGACCGGCCAGCAGGTCGGCGACGAAGGTGTCGGCGTCGCGCGTGAACGCCGCGTTGGCCGCCTTCTCCTTGCCGATCGTCGTGGCGGTGCCGTCGGCCGTGCCGGAAGCGCAGAAGCTGCCGAAGCCGTGGGTGGGCAACACCTCCGTCTCGTCCGGGAGTTCGGCCGCGAGGCGGTGGACGGACGCGTGCTGAGCGCGGGCCAGGTCTTCGGTGAGGCGCGGTTCGACCAGGTCGGGGCGGCCGACGGTGCCGATCAGCAGCGAACCGCCGGTGAACACCGCGACGGCGGCGCCGTGTTCTTCGAGGACGTACGAGGTGTGGTGCGGGGTGTGTCCGGGCGTGGCCAGTGCACGCAGGGTCAGGGCGTCTTCGGCGGCGATGGCCATGACGTCCCCGTCGTGGACGGGGGTGTGGCCGACGGTGATCCGGGCGGCGGCCGGGACGAGGTACGCGGCGCCCGTGAGGCGGGCCAGTTCCGGGCCGCCGGTGACGTAGTCGTTGTGGACGTGCGTCTCGACGACGTGGGATATCCGCACGCCGCGCCGGGCCGCCGCCGCGATCACCCGGTCCACGTCGCGCGGCGGGTCGACGGCCACCGCCGTCCGTTCACCGCCCGCCAGATAGCCGCGGTTGCCGAGTCCTGTCACCTCGATGGTGTCGACGAAGAACACGCCGAGCACCCCCTTCCCAGTCGAACTTCCGGTCGCGATTCCCCAAGGCGTGAAAATTACCCCCGGGGGTATATGGCGAAGACTAGCACGGGTACCCCCGGGGGTATTTTCAGGAGGCCTGAAGGCAGACCCGGCGTCACCTGACCCGGTGCCGCAGGCGTGCCGCCAGCGCGGCGACGTCGTCGTCCGCCGCGTCGGCGCGCAGGTGGTCGAGGACCTCGTCGAGCAGGTGGGAGACGTCGAGGCCGGGCTTCACATGAAGGCGGGCCAGCCGGGCGAGGGAGGTGTCGATGTCCTCGTCGCGGCGTTCGACGAGACCGTCGGTGAACATCAGCAGGGTGTCGGCGTGGGTGAGCGGCACGGTCGCCGACTCGTAGTCGGGGAAGCCGGTGCCGAGGGGCGGGCCGACGGGTAGCTCGATCAGCTCGCCGGTGCCGTCCCGGTGGAAGACGGCGGGCGGCAGATGGCCCGCGCTGGAGAAGGCGACGGTCCCGCGCGCGGGGTCCAGGAGGGCGAGCAGACAGGTCGCGGGCCTGCGGTTGCTGTCCTCGGACATCGAGGTGTCCATCTGGCGCAGGATGCGGTGCGGGGGCAGATCGGTGGAGGCGACGTATCGCAGCATCGACCGGTAGGCGTTCATGTCGACGGCGGCGTCCAGGCCATGGCCCATGACGTCGCCGATGACGAGGAGGGTGCGGCCGTAGTGCAGCCGTACCGTCTCGTACCAGTCGCCGCCCACGAGGGCGCCGCTGCCGACGGGGAGGTAGCGGGTGGCCATGTCCAGGTTCGGATGCGGCTGGCTGGGGGCGAGGAGCAGGACCTCCTGCAGATCGAGGACGGTCTTGCGGGCCATGTGGTGCTCGGCGGCGTGGTGGAGGTGGGCGGCGGCGAGACGAGCGGCGTAGTGGGCCACGGCCGCTTCGTCGTCGGTGAATGCACGGTCGGTGCGGACGGCGAGGACCACCCCGAAGGCCCGGTCCCCGGCCAGGAGCGGCACGGACAGCGCGGCCAGCAGGTTGCCGCCCGCCCGGGTGAACGACGCGGTGAGGGGACGGCCCTCGTCAAGAGCCCGGACCAGGACCTCGCCGCGCGGGGTCCGGCGCAGGTCGTCCAGCAGATCGCGCCGGCCTGCCGCCGCCACGGGCCGCAGGGAATCCGGCGGGGCGTCCGCCTCCCGGTCCTGCGGGAACAGGTCGACAGCCACGGCGTCACAGAGCACTTCGGCGAGGAAAGCGGCCAGTTCGGCGCCCGTCCTGCGTTCGTCGAGAGTCGTGCCGATGGCGGCCACGGCCCGTTCCGCGAGCGCGAATCGATCGGCCGAGGCCGCTGCGGGTCGGACAGCCCGGTCGTCTTCCACTACATCCCTTTCGGCCGCATTCATTCAAGTATCGGCTGATGTATTCCAGCGGCGGCGCCGCAGCGCGCCGACCCGACCCCGAGCGGCTCCCGGTCCGGAGCGACGGTTCCCGTCGCCCAGGTGCGAACCGGCCGCGTCGTGGCGCATTCTTGCTGTGTCGCCCGAGTGGCGGCGCACGGACGAGGTAGGGCCGATGACTCGGAGCGCCGAGGACACGTACCGGATGCCCGGACGGCTCGCCGCGCTGCTGGCCGACGCTTCGACGGAGGCGGTCGACGCGGCCGGCGGTGTCGCCGGCGGGGTCTATCTGCGCTCCAGCACGCCCGGACTGCTGCGCCTGGCGGTGCTCTCCGGACTGCCCGGGCAGCTCTTCCGCCCGTGGTGGCGGATGCACGTCGACCGCCCGTTCCCCGTGGCCGACGCCTATCGGCTCGGCGTGCAGGTGATCCTGCCGAACGCCACGGAGACGATGCGCCGCTACCCCCAGTTCGCGGCAGGGCTGCCGTTCCCGTTCGGCTCGCTGTACGTGCCCGTCGTGGCGGCGGCCGGATCCGCCGGCTCGTCAGGGGTGTACGGCGTCCTGACCGTCCTGCGCGCCACAGCCCCGGACGCCACCGAACTGCTTCCCGCCCGCGACCGCCTCACCCGGATCGCCGAGGAGCTGGGGGCGGACCTGCGGGGCCTGGAGACCGGGGCCGTCCCGCCGGTCGTCTGGGACGGTGAACCGCTGTGCGTACGGCCGCCGAGCGCGTCCCCGGCCACGGGGCGCACCGCCCGGTTCGCCTGGGATCCGGCGACCGGGGCCGTGGAGGCGGACGAGCGGCTGCACGCCCTGCTGCGCGGCTCGGACGCCGCCCCGTCCGTGCAGGACCTCGCCGAAGCGGTGGCCACACCGGCAGACGCGCCCCGCGTGCTCGCCGCGCTGCGGGAGACGGCCTCCGGCAGACCTCCGTCGCTGCCGCTGTACGTACGGGCCGAGGACGGGGCGCTGCGGCTGATGGAGCTCTGGACGGCGTACGACACACCGGCCGAGCACCCGGACCCGTACCGGGTTCGAGGCGTCGTACTGGATCCGGGCCCCGGCGCCGCGGCGGACACGGCCGCCGACCTCCTGCCGGACGGCGTGTTCTGCCTGGACCGGCTGGGGCTGGTGGTGTACGTCAATCCGCGGGCCGAGCGGTTGCTGCGCCGGTCGCGGAAGGAACTGCTGGGCCGCTCCCTGTGGGAGGCCGTGCCCTGGATGAACCAGCCGGCCTGCGAGGACCATCTGCGCAGCGCCCTGCTGGCACCGGATCCGGTGCACTGCCACGTCCGGCGGCCCGCGGACGACGGCGGGGAGTTCGAGGGCGACTGGCTCGCCCTGTCGGTGTATCCGGGCCCGGACCACCTGACCTGCACCCTCCAGCCCGCCGGGCGGATCACGGACTCGCCGACCGGGCGCGCCCCGGCGTCCGGCGACCCGTCCATGGCGCCGCTGTACCGGCCCATCATCCTCGCCATCGCGCTGACGGAGGCGGTCACCGCCCGCCAGGTGTCCGCGGTGGTGATGCGGGAACTGCTGCCCGCGTTCGGCGGCCGCCGGCTCGCCATCTACCTGCTCCAGGAGCGGCACCTGTACCTGGCCTGGGAGACCGGCTTCCCGCCGGGGTTCCTGGCCCCGTTCGAGGGGGTGGCCCTGGACGCGCACCTGCCCGGTGTGGAGACGCTGACCTCGGGCCGGCCGCTGTTCTTCGACTCGATGCAGGATCTGGCCGCCACGTACCCGGGCATCCCGCTCGACGCCACGGAAGGGGCCCGTGCCTTCCTGCCGTTGATCGCCTCCGGCCGCCCGGTCGGCTCCTGCATCCTCGGCTTCGAGCGCCCCCACAGCTTCAGCTCCGAGGAGCGGACGGTGCTCACCGCGCTGGCCGGGCTGATCGCGCACGCCATGGAGAAGGCCCAGCGCTACGAGAGCGAGGCGGCTCTCGCCCGCGGACTGCAGCAGGCCCTCCTCCCCCGGCGTCTGTCGGCACATCCGCGGGTGGAGACGGCGGGACGCTATCTGCCGGGCACGCAGGGCATGGAGGTGGGCGGCGACTGGTACGACGTCGTGGAGGCCGGGGACGGGCTCGCCCTGGTCATCGGGGACGTCCAGGGCCATGGGGTGCAGGCGGCGGCCACGATGGGGCAACTGCGCAGCGCCGTACGGGCGTTCGCGCTCGGCGGGCGTCCGCCGGACGAGGTCATGAGCGGCGTCAACCGGCTGCTGATCGACCTCGATCCGGGACAGTTCGCGAGCTGCTGCTACATCCGCCTGGACCCGGCGACCGGTGCCGTCCAAGCGGCTCGCGCGGGACATCCACCGCCGCTGCTGCGTGACCCGGACGGCAGCACGCACGTCCTGCATCTGCCCGGCGGTGTCGTGCTCGGCGTCGACCCGCACGCCGACTACCCGGTGACGGAGCTGCGGCTGGAGCCGGGCGCCGTCCTCGCGCTCTACACGGACGGTCTGGTCGAGCGGCCCGGCGCCGACATCGACGTCGGCATCACGGAACTGCGCGTGGCCCTCGCCAAGTCGGGCACACCGGGCGGCCTGCCGCTGACGGGCCTCGCCGACCGGCTCACCGCCCGGGCCCGGCACGCCCGCGACCGCCCGGACGACATCGCGCTCCTGCTGGCCACACGCCGCCCCGCACCCCCACGCCCGTGACCGCGCGGCAGCGCTGTCACCCTGGGTGACGCCCCTCGCCTCCCGAGGTCTCGCAGTGTAGACATGGCACATGGTCCGGCATGGGGGTCGATCCGAGGTGACGACCCGTCGCCCCAGTGGTCCGCGCGTGCAGCGCGCGCCCGGCCCTGCCCGTGGGGCGAACCAGCGCCGCGGGCCGGCCGCGGCGCTGCGGTCGGCGCTGAGCGGGCGCAGCGTCGCCGGGCAGGTGTTCGTCCTGCAGGTCGTCATCGTGCTGCTGCTGGTCGTGGCCGCCGTGGTGGCGCTGGTGCTGCAGGTGCGGCACGACAGCACGATCGAGGCCCGCAACCGCTCGGTCGCCGTCGCCGAGGCGTTCGCGAACGCGCCGGGCACCCGCGAGGCGCTGGACGACCCCGATCCCACGGCTGTGCTGCAGCCGCGGGCCGAGGCGGCCCGTGAGGCGACCGGCGTCGACTTCATCGTCGTCATGAACACCGACGGGACCCGCTACACCCATCCCTTCCCCGACCGCATCGGCAAGAAGTTCGTCGGCACCCTCCAGCCCGCGCTGGCCGGGGGCGTCGTGACCGAGGAGATCGACGGCACGATCGGCCCCCTGGTCCAGGCCGTGGTGCCGATCAAGGACGACGACGGGAAGGTCGTCGGGCTCGTGTCGGCGGGCATCACGACGGAGAACGTGGGCGGGACCGCGAACGAGCAGCTGCCGGTCCTGCTGGCCGCCGGGGCCGCGGGGCTCGCCCTCGCCATGGCGGGTACGGCGCTGGTCAGCAGACGGCTGTTGCGGCAGACCCACGGTCTGGGCCCGAACGAGATGACCCGGATGTACGAGCATCACGACGCGGTGCTGCACGCCGTGCGCGAGGGCGTGATGATCGTCGGCGACGGGGGGCGGCTGCTGCTCGCCAACGACGAGGCGCACCGGCTCCTCGACCTGCCCGCGGACGCCACGGGGCGGCAGGTGCGCGACCTCGGCCTCGCACCCGACACCGCCGACCTGCTGGCCTCCGGCCGGATGGCCACCGACGAGGTGCACCGGGTCGGGGACCGGCTGCTCGCGGTCAACCAGCGCCCGACCGACCTCCAGGGGGCACCGGCCGGCAGCGTGGCCACACTCCGGGACTCGACCGAGCTGCGGGCCCTGTCCGGCCGGGCCGAGACGGCACGCGAACGGCTCAACATGCTGTACGACGCCGGGGTGGAGATCGGCACCAGCCTGGACGTGGCCCGAACCGCCGAGGAACTGGCGGAGCTGGCCGTACCGCGGTTTGCGGACTTCGCCACCGTGGACCTGTTCGAGGCGGTGCTGAGCGGCGGGCAGCCGGACCTGGGCGCCGATGTGCGCCGTACGGCGGTCAGCGGGATCCGCAAGGACGCGCCGCTCTACCCGCTGGGCCAGCAGATCCGGCTCGTGCCCTCGTCGCCCCAGGCCCGTGCCGTGCGCTCCGGCCAGGCGGTCCTCGAACCGCGGCTGAGCGAGGCGCCGGGCTGGCGGGCGCAGGACCTGGAGCGGTCCGCGCAGGTCGTGGAGTACGGCATCCACTCGCTGATCGCGGTGCCGCTGCGCGCGGGCTCCCTGGTGCTGGGCGTGGTCAGCTTCTGGCGTTCCGAGAAGCCGGAGCCCTTCGACGCGGACGAACTCGCCCTCGCCGAGGAGCTGGTGGCGCGGGCGGCCGTGTCCATCGACAACGCCCGCCGCTACACGCGCGAGCACAGCATGGCGGTGACGCTGCAGCGCAGTCTGCTGCCGCGCAACCTGCCCGAGCAGAACGCCCTGGAGATCGCCTACCGGTATCTGCCCGCCCAGGCGGGCGTGGGCGGGGACTGGTTCGACGTACTGCCGCTGTCCGGCGCCCGGGTCGCCCTCGTCGTGGGCGATGTGGTCGGCCACGGGCTGCATGCCGCGGCCACCATGGGGCGGCTGCGCACGGCCGTGCACAACTTCTCCGCGCTGGACCTGCCGCCCGACGAACTCCTGTCCCTGCTGGACGAGTTGGTCGGCCGCATCGACCAGGACGAGACGGTGGAGGGCGGCAGCGCTCCGGTCACCGGCGCGACCTGTCTGTACGCGATCTACGACCCGGTCTCCCGCACCTGCACCGTCGCCCGCGCCGGGCACCCGCCACCGGCTCTCATCCACCCGGACGGCAGCGTCGAGTTCGCCGACGTCCCGGCCGGTCCCCCGCTCGGCCTGGGCGGTCTGCCGTTCGAGACGGTCGACCTCGAACTGGCCGAGGGCAGCCGGCTCGTCCTGTACACGGACGGGCTCGTCGAGGACCGGGAGCGGGACATCGACGTCGGTCTGGAGCTGCTGCGTTCCGCGCTGGAGCAGGCCGACGACTCGCCCGAGGACACCTGCCGGGTCGTCCTCGACTCCCGGCTCACGGCGCGGTCGAGCGACGACATCGCCCTGATCGTGGCGCGCACCCGGGCGCTGGACGCCGACCGGGTCGCCGAGTGGCAGGTGCCGTCCGACCCGGCGGCCGTCGCGGACGTACGGGCCGAGGTCACGCGCCGGTTGGCGCACTGGGGGCTGGACGAGCTGACGTTCGCCACGGAGCTGATCCTGAGCGAGCTGGTGACCAACGCGATCCGGTACGGCGGCGACCCCATCCACGTCAGGATGCTGCGCGACCGCACCCTGATCTGTGAGGTCTTCGACAGCAGCAGCACCTCTCCGCATCTGCGGTATGCCGCGATGACGGACGAGGGCGGGCGGGGCCTGTTCCTCGTCGCCCAGCTCGCCGAGCGCTGGGGCACGCGCTACACGCCCGAGGGCAAGGTCATCTGGGCGGAACAGCCACTGCCGTGACTCCGGGCGGGCGGCGCTGAGGCCCGCCCGCTTGTTCATCCCCCGCTTGTTCATCCCTACGAAGTTGTGCCGCGACGGGTGTCCAACGCCTCCAACCTCTGATAGGAAACCTTCCTATCAGTGCCACGTCCCTCCAATCCCCCACCCCCCACCATCACTTGGAGCACCCGTGAGGCACCCCACTCGCCGTACCCTGCTCGCCGCGATCGGCGTGTCGGCCACCGCGATCCCCCTGTTCAACGCCCCGCACGCCGGCGCCGTCCGCGCGCCCGGACTCGACGACCCGGCGAAGAAGGAGATCGCCATGAAGCTCGTGTCGAGCGCGGAGAACTCCTCGCTCGACTGGAAGGCGCAGTACCAGTACATCGAGGACATCGGCGACGGCCGCGGCTACACCGCCGGGATCGTCGGCTTCTGCTCCGGCACCGGCGACATGCTCGACCTGGTGGAGCTCTACGCCGACCGCAAGCCCGGCAACGTGCTCGCCAAGTACCTGCCCGCCCTCCGCGAGGTCAACGGCTCCGACTCGCACGAGGGCCTCGACCCGGACTACCCCCGGGACTGGCGCCGGGCCGCACAGGACAGCACCTTCCAGCAGGCGCAGAACGACGAACGCGACCGGGTGTACTTCGACCCGGCCGTACGGCAGGGGAAGGCGGACGGGCTGCGCGTGCTGGGCCAGTTCGCGTACTACGACGCCCTGGTCATGCACGGCGACGGCTCCGACAGCGCCAGTTTCGGGAGCATCCGCAGCCGGGCCCTGCGGAGCGCACGGCCGCCGGCGCAGGGCGGCGACGAGGTGACGTACCTGGACGCCTTCCTCGACGCCCGGGTGTGGGCGATGAAGCAGGAGGAGGCGCACAGCGACACCAGCCGGGTCGACACGGCCCAGCGGGTCTTCCTGCGCGAGGGGAACCTGGACCTCGACCCGCCGCTGAACTGGAAGGTCTACGGGGACAGTTACCACATCGGCTGAGCCCGCCGTCGAGGCTGCCGCACCGCACCTGGTGCGGCAGCCCACTGGGGGCGCCGCGAGGCCCGTACCCCTCATAACGTAGCCTTATGAGCTCATAGACCGGACCCGCGTACCGACTTAGGGTTACCTTAGTTTAGGCTTCCCGTTCGAGATCGTCTGTCGCCGCTCGAAGGGAACCTGATCATGCCCCGCCCCCTGCGGGTAGCCATCGTCGGAGCCGGCCCCGCCGGGATCTACGCCGCCGACGCGTTGCTCAAGTCCGACGTGGCCGCCGAACCCGGTGTGTCCATCGACCTCTTCGAGCGCATGCCGGCCCCGTTCGGGCTGATCCGGTACGGCGTCGCCCCCGACCACCCCAGGATCAAGGGCATCATCACCGCCCTCCACCAGGTGCTGGACAAGCCGCAGATCCGTCTGTTCGGCAACGTGGACTACCCGACCGACATCAGCCTGGACGACCTGCGCGCGTTCTACGACGCGGTGATCTTCTCCACCGGCGCCACGGCCGACCGCGACCTGTCGATCCCCGGCGTCGAGCTCGACGGCTCGTACGGCGCCGCGGACTTCGTCTCCTGGTACGACGGCCACCCGGACGTGCCGCGCACCTGGCCGCTCACCGCCAGGAAGGTCGCCGTCCTCGGCGTCGGCAACGTGGCGCTCGACGTGGCGCGCATCCTGGCCAAGACCGCGGACGAGCTGCTGCCCACGGAGATACCGCCGAACGTCTACGACGGCCTGAAGGCCAACGAGGCCGTGGAGATCCATGTGTTCGGCCGCCGTGGCCCGGCACAGGCGAAGTTCTCCCCGATGGAACTGCGCGAGCTGGACCACTCCCCCACCATCGAAGTCATCGTCGACCCCGAGGACATCGACTACGACGCGGGCTCGATCGAGACCCGGCGCGGCAACAAGCAGGCCGACATGGTCGCCAAGACCCTGGAGAACTGGGCCATCCGCGACGTCGGCGACCGGCCGCACAAGCTGTTCCTGCACTTCTTCGAGTCGCCCACCGAGATCGTCGGCGAGGACGGCAAGGTCGTCGGCCTGCGCACCGAGCGCACCGCCCTCGACGGCACCGGCAACGTCAAGGGCACCGGGGAGTTCAAGGACTGGGACGTCACGGCGGTCTACCGCGCCGTCGGCTATCTCTCCGACAAGCTCCCCAAGCTGCCCTGGGACCTCGACTCGGGCACGGTCCCGGACGAGGGCGGCCGGGTCATCCAGGAGAGCGGCGAGCACCTGCAGTCGACGTATGTCACCGGCTGGATCCGGCGCGGTCCGGTGGGTCTGATCGGCCACACCAAGGGCGACGCCAACGAGACGGTGTCCAACCTGCTGGCCGACCACGCGAACGGCCGTCTGCACACGCCGGCTTCGCCCGAGCCGGACGCCGTGGACGCGTTCCTCGCCGAGCGGAACGTCCGGTTCACCACCTGGGACGGCTGGTACAAGCTGGACGCCGCGGAGAAGGCGCTGGGCGAGCCGGAGGGCCGCGAGCGGGTGAAGCTCGTCGAGCGCGAGGACATGCTGAAGGCCAGCGGCGCGTAAGAGAGCGACTGATCGAGGGGTCCGGGAGCGGTGCTCCCGGACCCCTTGCGCGCACCGCGTCAGGCGGACCTGAGTTCGGCGGCACCGAAGGAGACGTCGAACCGGTCGCACCAGATGCTGACGCTGCTGTACTCGGCGGGGTCGACCTCCTTGGGCAGGGCGTAGTTCTGGCTGCCCTTATTGCCCTTGAGCTTGCCGAGGCTGACGTACTTGCCGTCGTCGAAGACGTGCCACCCGGCGACGCCCTCCTTCACCGGCGCGTCGGTCAGCCACACGCGGAGGTCCGGACCGTTGCTGGTGTCAAGGCTCTCCAGCCGTACGACATGGGAGCCGTCGGCCAGTCGTACGAGCTTCACCGTGCCCGAGGTGGCGTGCTCATGGCTGATCAACTCACCCCTGGCCAGCGTCCGCGGCTCCTGCGCCACCGGTGACGGCGCCGCCTCGGCCGACGCGGAAGACGACGGGGACGGGGATGAGGACGGGGAGGGGGACGAGGACGGGGCGACCTCGGGGAGCGCCTCCACCACCGTCTCGTCCTGCCAGAGCTTCCAGGGCTGGAACCAGTAAAGCCCCGCACCGACTCCGGCGAACGCCACCACCAGCGCCCCGATCACCCATGGCTTGCCCAGCACCTTGCGCACGCGCCCCATCCCGCCCCACTTCCTGAGAACTGCCTGTCGCCCCCATTTCAGCGGACCGGGGGGCCCTCGCACATGTCGCAGGTGATGACGGAAGTCTTACGTCGATGGCCGGGGCGGCGAACAGGGCCCGCCCCAATGCGGATGGTGGGCAAGCCCTGTTCGCCGGGAGACATTGTCATGGTCGGGCTGGGGCCGGGCCATGAGTGAAGGGCAGCTCGCCGAAGTGCGACGATCACACCCCGTGTGCGTTTCGCGCCTCCCGTGTGCCCGCACGGGCGGGACCCCGCGTGTTCCGGATCGACCTGCGGCGACGATACTGGCAGTTGTACGGTCACCTCGCATACAGATGGACTCATGACGACCACCCCCGCCGTCCACTCCACGATTCCGTCCACCGTGTGGCTCGCCCGCGGCCGCTACGCCGGACCCGACGCAGACGCCGTCGTCCGGCTCACGCTCCGGCGGCGCAAGCAGAACGGGGTCCTGGACGACCACCTCGAGGTCACCGAGGACGCCCCCGAAGGGATCTTCGAGGCCCGATGGCAGGTCGCCGACGCCGTGACCGTACGGGCCCGGCTGACGTTCGCCCCCGATTCCGAGGACGGCCGGGAGTGGGTCCTGGTCGCGGAGGCGGAGCGGCCGTGGGACCCCGACTGGCCCTCCCCCGTCACCATGTTCTGGCCCGAGGCACCGGATTCCGCCTGGGACCTCGAGCCGGTCACGGGACTGCGCTTCCGGGACGCCAACCGCCTGCCCGCGGACGACAAGGCCCTGCGACGCGTCCTGCGGGACTCCGTGCGCGGCAGCTGGGGCATCCACATCGTCGTCCACGAGGCCATGACCCCCGACGAGCGCGGACTGCTGCCGCTGGCCCGGCTGCTGCCGCCGAGCCTGCGGCACTGCGTGGTCGAGCACCGGGCCGCGCCGCAGCAGCTGCGCGCGGTGAACTGGGCGCTGCGCGAGTTCGGCGTGGAGGTGCCGCGCGGTGGCGCCGTGGTGCTGTCCAAGGCGCCGGCCCGCGACGGGGACGACGCCCAGGACCTGGCCGTACGCAGCGTCTTCCTGGACGGGTCGGAGCCGACGGATCTGATCGACATCCTGACGCGGTACGCCGCTTCCGCCCGGCCGCTGCCGGACGGCGCCGATGCGGCCATCAGCGCGTTCCGGGAGGGCTGGCGGCTGCTGACGGTCGAAGAGGACCTCGTGCGCCAGCGCCAGTTGGTGGCCATGTACGCCGACGCACTCGAGGCCATGACGAAGTCCCGGGATCTGTACCGGGAGGCGGCCGAGCGCGCCAACGAGGCACTGGCCGCGTACCGGGAGTCCTCCGCCGCCGCACTCCAGGAACCGGTCGCGCCCGACGGGCACGCCGGCTCCCCGCTCCAGCAGCTGACGCGCACGTTCGGACGCTTCAAGGGCACCGCCAGAGCGCGGCGGCGTGACGAGGACGACGCCGGCTGAGCGAGGCCAGGGTCAGTCGCCCGTACGGTGCGCCTGCGCCGTACGCGGCGCGTCGGCCGTGCGCTGTGCCTCCGCCATCAGGCGTGCCACCGAGTCCGCGCCGGGTGACTGTGCCGCCAGGTTCACCAGCAGGGCGATCAGTGCGGCCAGTGCCGCGCATACGGCGGTCAGGCCCGTGGCCCAGCTCGGTGCGAGGGTGAGATCCAGTGCCCGGGACAGGTCGGGCGAGTCCAGCCAGGCTTCGAAGACCTGGGTCGCGGCCAGCGCCGCCGGGACCACGACGGCCGCCGCCAGCAGGGGCAGCGCGGCCCGCACGGTCAGCAGCAGGGCCAGGACCAGGCACAGGGCCGACACGCCGAGCGCGAAGCCGTACACCTGGGGCGTGGCGCCGTCGCGTTGCGGCGGGAACCAGAGCAGGCCGCAGACGGCGAGGACCGCGACGGAGAGCCGACTCGGCCAGCGGGGAGCCCGGTTGACCGAGGGCGGGCGACCGGGAGGCGGCGGAGGGACGGCGCCCAGGGTCGGTGCGCCCTCGGGTCCCTGGCCGAACGGCGGCCAGTCAGGCGGCTCGTCGACGCTCTCCGCGCTGCGCGCGACGGCCAGCCTCCCGATCAGCTCCACGAGTTCCTCGACGGGCCGCCCGGTCGCGACCGCCCGTATGGCCTCCTGCCCGCAGTGGGGTTCCAGGGGCGCCCGGTGCATCAGGTCCATCAGCCGGGTCACCTCCTCCACCGGGCGGGCCCCCGCCGCGGCGCGGATCGCCTCGTCCGCGCAGCCGGCGTCGCGCGGCGGCCGGGTCAGCAGGATGACGAGCCGGGTGACGTCCTCCACGGACCGGGTCACTCCCACCGCGCGAAGCGCGTCCACCGTGGCCTGTGCGTACTGCGGTGACCGCTCCAACAGCGTGATGAGGTGGGCGACCTCTTCCACGGGCCGGTCGGCGACGGCGGCCTGTACGAGGCCGCCGAGCGGGTCGCCGTACCGCGCCCCTGTGGCGGGTATCACATGCTCGTTCGAGCCCGGCGATGCGGAACTGGTCGTCATGGTCGGCTCCCTGGGAAGAGTGCGGTTGCTCTCGCGCCCCCGACGCGCGACACGCGACGTATCGCTGACCATTCCAGGCCCACGCGCGGCACCCTGCCACTCAGGTGGGCCACAGGTATGACTGTGCTGACCCCGACAGGCGATACAAGCACCGCAAACGGGCAATCCGCATAGAAGAAGCCCGGCGCGAGGAGGTTCCGTGGATTCGACCACTGAATGGATCGTCGTGGCGGCGGTCCTGGCGGCGGCCCTGCTGACCGTGGCCGTCGCCCTTCTGGTGCGGCTGGTCCGGGCCCGGCGCGCGCTGCGCCGGGCGGGACTGCCCACCGGGCCACGCTGGGTGTTCTGGGGTGCCCTGCTCTACTTCGTGCTGCCCACCGACCTGGTGCCGGACCCGGTGTACCTGGACGACATCGGCGTACTGCTCCTCGCCCTGCGCTCCCTGCGCGCGCCCATCGGCCCTTCGCGCGCCGACCACCGGAATGGTCCCGCCTGAACCCGATGACGTCTTTTCGCGTCTCAAGAACGGGAACTGACTGTGACTACGCAGCGTAAGGAAACCATTCACTCGTTCGATTCGTATAAGTCTCTGGAAAACGAAGGAAGTCGGCGGACCATGCCTTGCCGCCAGCCGACCACAGCTGATCGGCACAGCACCGACGAGGGAGAGACGATGCAACCATTCACGCTCAACTACGCACGTCCGGCAGCAGAGTTGGAAGTCACCACTCCGTACATCTATGACTCCGGACTGCAGTTGAACGTGCTCATGGACGGGCGGATAGCCGCCCGTGACTTCGCGCTGATGAGGGAACTGGGGACCACGACGTCGACCGCGGGCTCGAAGACTCACTTCGACGACTGAACACGGACCGGCGACGATGACCGTCCTGATCCTCACCTCTGAAGCGGATGTGACGGCCGACCTGGTGGTGGTGCACCTCAACGTGTCCGGAGTACCGGTGATCCGGCTCGACCCGGCCGACCTGACCGGCGATGTCGGGCTGTCCGGGGAGTATGTGCACGGTGGGTTCCGCGGCCATCTGTCGGCCGGGGGGCGGCTGGTGAGCATCGAGGGGGTGCGCTCGATCTGGGTGCGCAGGCCGGGGGCCGCGGCCACGCGCGCCCCCGCGCCGTCCTCGTGGCTGACGGAGGAGGCCTCACAGGCTCTGTACGGCATGCTCCGCGGCTCGGACGCGCGCTGGATGAACCATCCGGACGCGGCCCGCCGCGCCCGCCACAAGCCGTGGCAGCTCCGGCTGGCCCAGCGGTGCGGCCTCCCCGTGCCGGCCACCCTGATCACGACGTTCCCGCAGGCCGCCCGCGAGTTCTCCGAGCGCTACCCCGATCTGGTCGTCAAGCCGGTCTCCGGGGCGCATCCGCAGGACCCGCCGCGGGCGGTGCCGACCAGCAGGGTGGCGCCCGGCACGGACTTCGCCGCCGTCGCCTTCGGCCCCACGCTGCTGCAACGGCGTATCGCCAAGCGGGCCGACATCCGCCTCACGGCCGTCGGCGACCGGATGCTAGCCGCCCGCAAGGCCGCGGACACGGACCCCGACCAGGTGGACGTCCGCTTCGCCCTCTCCGACTCCCCGTGGCAGGCGGCCGAGGTGCCGCCACGTGTCGCCGCCGCTGTCCGCCTGTATCTCCGTGAGGCGGAACTGGCCTACGGCGCCTTCGACTTCGCCGAGGACGCCGACGGCACCTGGTGGTTCCTGGAGTGCAACCAGTCGGGCCAGTTCGGCTTCGTCGAGGTGGACACCGGTCAGCCGATCGCCCGCAGCATCGCGGAGTGGCTGGCGCAACCGGGTCCTGAACGGCGCTCGCAGGTCAACGGCACGAACAGGGCGGTTTCTTGACAGACGGACGGCAGGGCGGCCAGGTGGCCTGGAGGTCAGTGCGGCCGAGGGCTCGGCGGCAGGGCCGAGCGCTGCCACCCCGCGCCCGGATGCGACGAGCGTTGCTCAAGGCCGGGCGCATGCCCGTGGGACTGCAGCGGCCGCATGGCGAACTCCAGTTCCCTGCTGACGCGTTCGGCCTCCCTGCGGGTCTGGGAGGGTACGTCGCCGCGCTCGGCGACCAGCCGGTCGTAGATGGGGGAATCCTGGAACACCCGTCAACGTGCCTTTCAGTCATGGCCCATGCGCATGGGCACGACTGTCGAGTGTAGGCGCAGCGGCACACGGGGGCGTGAATTCCGCCGGTGGCTTGACGTCAGGCGCCGGTTGTGGAACCGGGCCGGACGATCATGAGGACGGTGACCGTGGCCCACAGCAGATTGAAGATGCCGGTGAACATGGCGAGTTGGGCGGTGTGCGCGCGCTCCACGGGCCGATTCGCGCCGAGTTCGCCGAGAAGCTCGTCCTGGCGGGGCAGCACGAAGGCGACCAGTACGCCTGCCGCCGCGGCGGTCAGGGCGATGGAGGTGATCAGCCAGCCGTCGCCCAGCACCCCCATCGCGGCAGCCGTGGCGAACCCCAGCAGCGGCACCGCCAGTCCGATCCCGGAGTACACGCGGCAGATGCGGTGCAGCATCCGGACGGTGCTCACCGCCGCGGGATCGGGCCCTTCGCCGTCGGTGTGCGCGCGCCGGGCCGCCGGCGGGAACATGCTGGCGGCGACGGTGACGGGGCCGACGGCGATGATCGCGGCGAGGACGTGCAGGGACAGGAGGATCTTGGTCATCGAGGAGCGTCCAGGGTCGAAGGGCCTCGGGCCCGGTCCACGTTATGGATCTTCGGAGCGGCCGCACAGGGGCTGGAATGACAGCTTTCAACGGATTCTCGCCAAGCCGCACACCAGGCCTTTTCTCCTGAGTCCGCCGGTGAATCGGGTGGCGGGAATCCGTCTATCGTGGCCTTCATGCATAGTGTGGCGATCCTGGTCCTCGACGAGGTGGTGCCGTTCGACATGGCGACACCTCTGCAGGTGTTCGGACTGACACGACTGCCCGACGGCCGCCATCCCTACCGGGTCCGGCTCTGCGCCGAGTCCCCGGAGGTGCGCACCCACGGTTTCGCGCTGAGGGTCGACGTGGGGCTGGAGGCGCTGGCGGAGGCCGACACCGTCATCGTGCCGGGCTGCGCCCAGGGCGCGCCTCCCCCGTCCGACCGGGTGGTCGCGGCGCTGCGGCAGGCGGCGCGGGCCGGCACGCGGATCGCGTCCGTGTGCGTCGGCGCGTTCGTGCTGGCGGAGACCGGGCTGCTGGACGGGCAGCGCGCCACCACCCACTGGGTGGCCGCCGATGTGCTGGCCCACCGCTTCCCGGACATCAAGGTGGAGCCGGACGTGCTGTACGTCGACAACGGCCAGATCCTCACCTCGGCCGGCGCCGCCGCCGGACTCGACATGTGCCTGCACATGATCCGCCGGGACCTGGGGTCGGCCGTCGCCGCGGACGCCGCCCGGCTGTCCGTCATGCCGCTGGAACGGGAGGGCGGCCAGGCCCAGTTCATCGTGCACGAACACCCGCCCGTGCCACGCGGCTCGACGCTGGAGCCGCTGCTGGAGTGGATCGAGGACCACCTCGCCCACGAGATCACCCTGTCCGCGCTGGCGGCACGCTCCGGGATGAGCGAGCGCACCTTCAGTCGTCGTTTCCGCGAGCAGACGGGCAGCACGCCCTTGCAGTGGGTGCTCCGGGCGCGGGTGCGGCGGGCCCAGTATCTGCTGGAGAACAGCGACCATCCGGTCGAACGGGTCGCGCAGCTCGCGGGGTTCGGCTCGGCGACCGCGTTCCGGGAGCGGTTCCGCCGGGTGGTCGGCACCAGTCCGCAGGCATATCGGGCGGCCTTCCACACAAAGGCCGGGGCGATGAAGCGTTCCTGACGCGCTCCCGCACACGGACGCCCATCTTCCGTTTCCTGGCTCGCACTTGACCCATTGCTGACGATTGCCGCTCGAATCCGACCAACGTCACGACAGACACCCGGTCACGGACGATCCGCCCGAAAACACCCGCTTCCCCGTGCCACCGCGGGCCGTTGAGCAGGAGGCATCCCCCTCAGTAGGAACGGTCTTCGCCCATGCACGCCTCCCATCGCCTGCTCTGCGGGCTGTACGTCCTCACCAGCGCCGGACTCGCCTGGACGGCGGTCCTCGAACTCCTCTGCGGTCTCGTGTGGGCGGCGCTGCTGTTCACGGCCGCCAGTCTCGTCCCGGTCATCGCCGTCGTACGGGAAACGGTCCTGCACGACGAGCGCCGCACCGTCACCGCGCTGCGCGCCCAGGCCGCCGCGCGGGGGCGTGGCGAGGGAGCCGCCGACGACATCGTCCGCTCGGAGCTGTACGCCGCCTGCTGCGAGCGCTGGTGGACGAGTTGCGGCACCGACCACGACACGTCCTGCCCGCATCGGATCCCACGAAGCAGCGCCGCCTGACTGCGATCAGGCCCCTATGGCCCGCGCCAGTTCCGTCGTGGCCTGGGCGATCTCGGCGTCCTCGTCGTTCATCAGCCGCCCCAGTTCGCCGCGCCGGGCACGCACGGCCTGGCGTGCCTGGCGCTCCCAGACCACAGGGTTCTCGCGGTGGTGAAGCAGTTTCGGGTAGACGGCCGCGGTGCTCTCCCACTGGCGGGCGTCGGCGATGCTCCTGAGCAGCTGGATGATCTGCGCGCGGCAGGTCACACGGGGAAGTTGGGCGAGTTCCCACAGGAACGGCACGGTGGCTGCCGTCGCCTGCTCCACCACGAAGCCGTACTGACAGATGCGAGTGCGCAGCTCGTCGAGCGCGGAGCGGGCGGTGGCGGCGTCACCCCACGCGACGCTGTTGAGAAGCAGCGGGATGGCCGCCGCGGAGCCGGTGGAGTCCTTGATCTCGCGCCACGGAACCCGCCCCAGCGCCATCAGGGGCGTGGTGCGTGCCACGCCCGTCGGCTGTACGTCGCGCCGCGCTGCATCGCTCGACGTGTGGCGTGGTAGGTCCGCAGGTGATGACACGGCATCTCCCCGATGCGACGTCAGAATGGGGCGCCGGACGCAGTGTTGACGCCGCAGCTATTATCCACAGCGAACGGCCCTTCGTGCAATTGCACGGGAAATTGCGTGAGAATCAGGCCGGAGCGGGTAGGACCGTCGCGATGCCCCATGTGCGGGGACATGGGTCGTGAACAGCATCCTGAACAGCGAGGAGACTGCGGTGCCACCAGTACACAACGGAGTGCGGGCCAGTTCACTGGACGCCCGCTGGATCAAGAGCCGGCACAGCAACGCCGAGGGCAACTGCGTCGAGATCGCCACACTCGTCGACGGAGGTGTCGCGCTGCGCAACTCCCGCGACCCCGACGGTCCCGCACTGGTCTACACGGCGGCCGAGTTGGCGGCTTTCCTGGCCGGGGCGAAGGACGGCGAGTTCGACCATCTGCTGTAGCCGGACCGGTCAACTCCCTTGCTGCGACGGGCATGCGGCAGGTATGCCCGTTGCGATAAGGTGAGTCACCCTCATGCCGGTCCGCGGGAGTCAGGATGTCAGCAGAGTCGCATCGCCTCTCCCTGCTCGAACCCTATCTCGACCGGCCCGAGCCCGCGCCGACTCTGCTGAAAATGCTGGTCGGTGTGCAGCTGGCGGGCTTCCGTGAGGACGCCGGACTCGCCCAGGACCAGGCGGCACGCGCCCTGGGCTTCAGTCCCGCCAAGCTCTCCCGCATCGAGGCGGGCAAGGGCCGCCGTCCCCCGGCGGAGAGTGACGTCCGCGCGCTGCTGGAGCTGTACGGCACGGACGACTACGAGGCGTCGGTGCTGCTGAAGCTGCTGCACCGGGCCGGTGAGCCGGGCTGGTGGCAGCGCTACGACAAGCGCCTGATGCCCGAGTGGTTCGACCGGCTGGTGGGGCTGCAGGAGGCGGCGGCCGCGATCCGCACCTTCGAGATCCAGTACGTCCCGGGTCTGCTGCAGACTCCGGAGTACACCCGGGCCGTGGTGCGGCGGGGTCTGCCGACCGCGCCCGCCGCCGAGGTACGGCGCCGGGTCGAACTGCGCACGCGGCGGACGGAGTTGTTGCTGCGGGCGGATGCTCCGCAACTGTGGGCGGTGATCGACGAATCGGTGCTGCTGCGGGTCCTGGGCAGCGTGGACGTCATGCGCGAGCAGCTGGCGCATCTGGTCGAGATGGCTCAGCGGTCGAACGTGACCGTGCAGATCGTGCCGCTGGACGTGACGAACGCGTCGGCGCCGGCCATACCGATCACATATCTGCGCTTCGGCGGTCTCGATCTGCCCGACGTCGTCTATCTGGAGCACATCAAGAGCGCCAACTTCCTGGAGGACCAGGACGAGACGGAGGAGTACCGGCTCGCCCTGGACCGGCTTGCCGACGAGGCGCTCACGCCTCGCGCGTCGCTGGAGCGGCTGCGCGAGACGATGGAACAGCGGTATTCCCAGGCCTGACAGCCCAGGACCCGTTCAGCCTCAGGGGAGGCGGCCGACGCCGCCGAACTCGATCCACTCGTGGGTGAGCTGACGGGGCGCCACCTCGGTGTCGGGCCGCCAAGTGGACACCTCGACGAGGCCCGGTTCGAGGATCTCCAGTCCTTCGAAGAGCGCGGCGACGTCCTTCTCCTGCCGCACCCGGCCCCAGTGGCCCTGGGTGGCCTTGTCCATGAAGTCCGTGACGAAGGCGCGCACTTCGGGGTCCTCGCTGACCAGCTGGCACATGACCATGAAACTGCCGGGCGCCAGCCGTGCGGCCACGCGGCGGACCACGGCGAGGGGGCCGTCCGTGTCGCTGTCCGGGATGCAGTGCATCACCGAGTTGAAGAGCACGGCGACCGGCTGGGAGAAGTCGATCAGGCGCCGGGTGTCGGGGTGCGCGAAGATCGCGTCGGTCTCGCGCATGTCCGCGTGGATGACGGCCGTACGCTCGTCCTGCTCCAGCAGGGCCCGGCCGTGGACCAGCACCATGGGGTCGTTGTCGACGTAGACCACGTGGGAGTCGGGGTGCACGCGCTGGGCGACCTGGTGCACGTTGTCCTGGGTGGGCAGGCCGGATCCGTGGTCGAGGAACTGGCGGATTCCGTAGTCCTCGGCGAGCGTCCGGACGACGCGCTGGAGGAAGCGCCGGTTGTTGACGGCGAGCCGGCGGGTGCTGGGCACGACCTTGTCGAGTTCCGCGCAGGCCGCGCGGTCGGCGGCGTAGTTGTCCTTGCCGCCCAGGTAGTGGTCGTACATCCGGGCGGCGGTCGGCACATCGGCGTCGATCGACGTGGACAGCTGCTTGTCGGTGTGCATCGTTCCCCCGGCCTCGTTGCCGCGCCAACTGGACTGGCCTGACTGGGGATACATCCTAGGGACCCGGCGACCCGCGCGACCAGCCCATCGGCGAACCGGCCCTCCGGATGGAGGACTTGGTGAACGCCGTGGTGACCGGTGCTCCGCGACGGCACCTTCTACGAACCCAGAACCCCACGCCTCGCTTGACGAAAGACATAGAGGCACCCCGCCGCGAACGAGTCCCAAGGGCTCAACGAACCTCCCTCGCCCCACGTCACACCACACCCAGCCCACCCCCAGAGAACGACGTACGAAAGATGTGCTGCGCGCGGGTCCCGGGCGGTACGGTCGCGGACGCCGCCACGACGTCATCCCACTGATCGGCGCCCACGTCGCCCTCGTGGTGGGCGTCGTCGTAGGCCGAGGACGACAGGAACCGGGTGACTACGTGGTCGCGCCCGGGATCCGGAGGTGTCGGTGTGCTCGCTCACCGCGAAGGCTCGCTCGCCTCATCACTGTGCGGTGAGCTTGGCGTGCAACCCCAGGAGCAGCAGTTCCAGTGTGGTCTCGAAGCTGCCGTCCATGGGCCGGTCCCTGCCGGAGTCCCAGCGGACCAGGAACGCGTTGTTCTCCAGCAGACTGAGATTGCGGGTCAGGGCCGGGAAAGCGTTCGGGTTCACCGTCCGTAGCTGGGCCGCGTATTCCTTCTGCCAGCCCTCCTCCACATCCGCCGGCACGCTGGAGAGCTCAAGGGTCACCCAGCCGAGCACGAATCCGACCACCGCGTTGTACACCTCGACCAAGTCCCGCCCCGAGAAGCCGGCTCGCTCCAGCACACCCACCACGCGCTCCGCGAACGGGACCGCGGTGGTGCTCACCACCAACTGGGAGCCCAGGATCGGGGCGAGGTTAGGGTGCCGGTGCATCGCCTGCCGACACAGCCGGGCGACCTCGGTCAGCCACTCGTCCCAGGCCATGCCGTGGTCGGCGGGGAGCACGATGTCCTCCAGCACCCGTGCCGAGACGGCCGCCACGAGCTGTGCCTTGGTGCCGGTGTGCCAGTACAGCGCCGTGGGGTAGACCCCCATTTCCTTGGCGAGCGCCCGCATGGTGAGCGCGTCCAGGCCGTGCAGGTCCACATAGCGAAGAGCCGCGTCGATCACCTCCGCACGCGACAGCGGATTGCGGGCCGCCTGCCTGCCCCCGCGACGGCCGCTGCTCTCGCCCATCGGTTGTCCCTCTCTCCACGGTTGCTGCGAACGGAGATACGTTAGCCCGCGGGCTCAGGTCAGGAGCACAGCAGGCGGGCCGGGTTCGCCGTCGTGATGTGTTCGAACTCGCCCGCGTCGAGTCCGGCCGCCAGCAGCTGCTCGCGAAATCGGGTGTGGACGAATCCGTACCCGCCCCCACCGTGGGCGCGGAGCTGCGAGATCAGACATACGTCGTGGGAGAGCAGGATGTTGTCGATGTACCCGGCCCGCACGAGATCCAGCACCATCCGTACCCGGCGGTCCACCTCGCCGGCATGGTCGGTGTTGATCGTGTCGACGCCGACGTACGCGCCACGGCGGGCGATCTGTTCGGCGTAGCCGGGGGCGGTCACCGTGTCGCAGTGGCCGATGGCGACGCGCGCCGGGTCGGCTCCCTCGGAGGTGAGCAGGTCCAACTGCGGCAGGCCGACCGGCCAACGGGCCGCATGGGTGTGAACGGCCACTCCGCTCGCTCGCTGCGCGCGGGCGGCCGCGCGCAGCGAGCGCTCCTCGGCCGCGGAGATGTACCACTTGTCGCAGCCCACCTCGCCGATGATCCCGGCGCGGACTCCCCCGGTGCCGGGGAAGCCCTCGGTGAGATCGCGGACGATCTCCTCGGCGATGGCGTCGGCTCCGTGACGGTCGAACCAGTCCCGGTCCAGGAACGGGTCGCGGTAGTGCCCTGTCCCGAGCACCACATGCAGTCCGGTGGCTTCGGCGACCCTTTGTACGGCGAGGACGTTGGCCGGGTCCCGGCTGGCACCGGGCGGGGGCGGAGAAGCCCCGGCGTCCGGGGCGGCGCCGGGGGTCAGCTCGGCGGTGGTCAGGTCGACGACGGTGCCGCCGCCCAAGGCGGTGAAGACGTTCAACTCCTCGGTGACGGTGGCCTCGTCGGCGATGAGCCCATCGGCGCGCCGCTCCCGCATCAGGTTGATGAACAGGTGCTCGTGGGGCAGAACCGTACCCAGTTCCTGGCGGGCCACCAGGCCGCGAGCGGTGGACACCGTGCTGGTCATGCGGTCCTTCCGGGGAGGGTGAGGAGGCGGGCAGGGGTGGTCCGGGTGATCCGGGCGATGTCCTCGGGACCGATGCCGCGCGCCGACATCAACGGCAGTACGCGGCGCAGGATATGGGCGTACCCCTCGCCGCCGTAGCGGGTCAGCTGGGTGCGGCGGCAGACGTCCTCGGCGATGGTGATGCGGTCGCCGTGCCCGGCCGCGACGAGCGCGGCGATGTGGCGGACCCGCATTCCGTCGTTCGGCAGATCGACCGTGGGATCGGGCGGGTAGTAGCTGGACTCGGTGCCGAAGAGGTCGAATTCGAGTACGCAGCCGGTGTCGGCGAGCGCGAGCATCTCGTCGGGTTCGAAGAGTGTGCGGTCCACATGGCACAGGACGGTTCGCGTGGGGTCGGCGCCCGCGTCGACGGCTTGGCGCAGGTGCAGCAGTGGGGCCTCGGGGTGCCGTCCGGGGTGGATCAGCAGGGCGGCGCCGGTCGCAGCCTGCGCCTGGGCGGCCCCTTGGAGGACCTTCACCTCGTCCGGGTGCGCGGGCCACGACATGCCGATCTCACCGATGACACCGGCGCGGATACCCGTGTCATCGGCGCCCTCCTCGATGTCGCCGGTGATCTGCCGGGTGATGGCATCGCGGGAGAGGGCGGCGACCTGGGGCGGGTGGAACGCGGCGACGTAGTAGCCGCTGCCCATCACCACGTGGACACCGGAGCGGCGGGAGATCTCGCGCAGCCCTGCCGGGTCGCGGCCCAGGCCCACCGGAGTGGCGTCCACCACGGTGCCGCCGCCGGCCTCGCGGTAGAGGGCCAGTTCGTCGACGGCGGTGTCCACCTCGTCCAGCACCATGTCCCGCCGGTTGTTCCGGTCCACTCGCACGGCGAAGTAGTTGGCGGGGGTGAGGGGCTCGTCGACGGCGTCGTCCGGTGCGTAACGGCTGAGATCGGCGAGCAGGTGTTCGTGCGGCTGGACGTGCCCGAGCCGGTCGGGAGCGACCGGCCCGAGTACGGTGTGGACGACGCCGCTCATGCGCCCAGTTCGGTCTTGTGGGTCTCCCGGGTCAGCAGGACGGCCAGCGCGGTCACGGCGCAGGTGCCCGCCATGAACCAGGACACGTACACGGCGTTGGGCGCTCCGCCGCCCGCGGCCAGCAGGCTGGTCGCGGCGATCGGAGCCAGCGCACCGCCCGCCACGGAGGCGATCTGGTAGCCCAACGAGGCCCCGGTATAGCGCGTTCCGGTACCGAACAGCTCGGCCAGGAAGGCGCCCATCGGCCCGTACATCAGGGAGTGCAGGCCCAGCGCGAGCGCGTACCCCAGGAGGAACAGCGGGGTGGAGTCCGCGTTCACCAGCGGGAAGAGCAGGAAGGAGTTGAGGCCGAGCAGTACCGCGCCGGCGAAGTAGACCGGGCGGCGGCCCACCCGGTCGGACAGCGCGGCGGCCAGCGGCAGACAGACCAGGGAGACCGCCGAGGCGACCATGAGGCCGTCCAGGGCGGTGGAACGGCTGTGCCCGACCTGGGTGGCGTACGAGATCACAAAGGTGATCAGCACCGAGTTGGCCGCGAACGGGCCGAACCCGATGAGCGACGCCAGCAGCAGATCCTTGGGCTGCGTGCGTAGCAGTTCGACGATCGGCGGGCGGGTCCGCTCGCCCCGTTCCCGCTTCGCGGCCAGCTCCGACTGCGCGGCCTCGAAGGCGGGGGTCTCGGACACTCCGAGGCGGATCCACAGACCCACGGTGGCCAGGACGACGGTCATCAGGAACGGCACTCGCCAGCCCCAGGACATGAAGGCCGACTCGGGCAGCCTGTTGGCCAGCGAGAAGACGAAGGTCGACAGCAGCAGACCGGTGGGCGCTCCCATCTGCGCCACGCTGCTCCAGAGCCCGCGCCGCCCCTTTCCGGAGTGCTCGACGGTCATCAGTACCGCGCCGCCCCACTCGCCGCCGACGGCGACTCCCTGCACGAGGCGCAGCAGCACCAACAGGGTCGGGGCCCAGATACCGATGGTGTTGTGCGTGGGCAGCAGCCCGATCAGGGTGGTTGCCACGCCCATCAACAGGATGCTCGTCACCAGCATGCTCTTGCGGCCGAGGCGGTCGCCGAAGTGTCCGAAGAGGATGCCGCCGAGAGGGCGGGCTACGTAGCCGACGGCCAGTGTCCCGAACGAGGCGAGAGTGCCGGCAGCCGAGCTGAGTTCGGGGAAGAAGAGCTTGTTGAACACGAGCGCGGAGGCCGTGCCGTAGAGCAGGAAGTCGTACCACTCCATGACGCTGCCGAGGTACGCCGAGACCAGCACCCGGCGGGAGCCGGTGGGCGGGAGCTCGTTCTCGGGAGACACGGGAGAGGTTCTTTTCGGGGAGGGGGAGGTTGCCGTCATGGTGACTCCGGGGGCATCGATGGAGCGGGGGGACAGGGCAGCCACGGAGAGCTGTACGTTGGACAGGGTTGCTTGTCCGACGTACAACAGTCAATAGGTCGACGCCTGCCATAACACCGCGTAGCACCCCCGCAACACCGCCTCTTCATTCTTGTCCCGCGTACAATGCATACTGGCCGATGTACATGACCGGGGTTGCTCCCTTCCTCGTCCCGCCCGATCCAGGAGCCCAGCATGCGCCCAGCCACCTCGCCGCCCCGTACGGCTATGCGGCCCGACGGCAGCCGACTGATCAAGTTCTACTTCGGTGAGGACCTCCCCTCCGTCAGCCACGGGCGTGGGGTGTTCGTGTACGACACCGACGGGCGCAGATACCTCGACGGGTGCTCCGGGGCGGTGACCGCGAATCTGGGGCATGCCGACCCGGAGATCCTGCGGGCCATGAGCGAGCAGGCGGAACGGATCACCTTCGCGCACCGCGGCTCGTTCCACAGCGAGCAGTCGGAACGCCTGGCCGACCGGCTCAGCGAGATGACGGGTTACCCGTACGTCTTTCTCTGCAACAGCGGGTCGGAGGCCGTGGAGACCGCGCTGCGGCTGACCCTGCAGTACTGGCGGGAGCGAGGTGAGCCCGAGCGGGCGCGGTTCGTCTCGCACGCGGTGAGCTACCACGGCGCCACCCTCGGCGGCTTGTCGCTGTCCGGCCATCCGCAGCGCCGCTGGGCCGCCGAAGCACTGCTGCACGGCTTCAACGAGCTCACCCCGCCCTACGCCTACCGGTACGCCCAGGGCCGCGACGACGCATCGTTCACCGCGCTCCTCACCGAGCGGGCGGGCCAGGTGCTGGACTCCCACGGCCCCACCGCGGCCGGCGTGGTGGTCGAGCCCGTCGGCGGCGCGGCCGGCGGCGCCATCACACCGCCCGACGGCTACCTGCCCGCACTGGCCGGCCTGTGCCGCGAGCGCGGGCTGCCGCTGATCGCCGACGAGATCATGACCGGCATGGGCCGCACCGGCACCATGCTCGCCGCGCAGCACTGGGACGTACACCCCGACATGGTCGTCCTGGGCAAGGGGATGGGCGCCGGATACGCGCCCGTGTCGGCGGTGCTGGTCAGCGAGCACTTCATCGACACCATCGCCGCCGGGACCGCGTCCGTCACCAACGGGCACACCTACGGCGGCAACCCGCTCGCCAGCGCGGTCGCCCTTGCCGTCCTGGAGGCCATCGAGTCCAGGGATCTGGTGGCCAAGGCATCGGTGCGCGGCAAGCAACTGCGCGCGGGGCTTGAGGACCTGGCCCGGCGGCACGAGATCATCGGCGAGGTCCGCGGACTCGGTCTGCTCCAGGGGCTGGAACTGGTCGGCGACCGTGCGACCAGGAGCCCCGGCGAACCCGTCGGCTCTCTGACCCGCGCGGTCGTGCTCGCCGCCCGTGACCAGGGGCTGCTCGTCTACCCGGCGACCGGCGGGGTCAACGACGCCGTCCTGGTAGCCCCTCCACTGACCACAACCCCCGAGGAGATCGATCTGCTGCTCGAACTCCTCGACGCCGCACTGACCACCCTGAGCGGGAAGAGGGCCCCCACCGCATGACGACACTGCCTGCCGACCGTCCACGCCCGGCCCGCGACACCGCCGGGCTGCGGCCCCTGCTCGCCGAGTACCGCGCCCGCACCCCCGGGTCGGCGAGCGCCTTCCGTCGGGCCGCCGCGGTGCTGCCTGGAGGCGAGACCCGGTTCGTCACCTACTACCCGCCGTACCCGGTCATCCTCGCCGAGGGCCATGGCTCGCGGCTGACCGATGTCGACGGCACCGAGTACCTGGACCTGGTCAACAACTACACCTCGCTCATCCACGGCAACGCCTACCCACCGGCCACGGCGGCGGCCGCGGAGGTGCTGGCCTCGGGCGCGGTCTTCCCCAGCCCGCACGAACTCCAGGTGGAACTCGCGGAGTTGCTCGCCGCCCGCCTCCCGTCGGTGCAGCGGGTACGGTTCACCAACTCCGGGACCGAGGCATCGGTCCTGGCCGCGCGACTCGCCCAGCGCGCCACCGGGCGCGGGCGGCTGCTGCTGTTCGACGGCGCCTACCACGGCAGCGCACCCCCGCTGCTGCCCGACGGCCCCGAAGTCGTCACCGTCCCCTACAACGACGTCGACGCCGCACGAGAGGCGCTCACCGAGGACGTCGCCGCGGTGTTCGCCGAGCCCTTCCTGGGCGCTGGCGGCGTGATCCCGGGCCGCCCGGACTTTCTGCGGTCCGTCGCCGACCTGGCCCGGGCGCGCGGGGCCCTGTTCGTCCTGGACGAGGTGCAGTCGCTGCGCAACGCAGTCGGCGGCGAGCAGACCCGGCTCGGACTCCGCCCAGACCTGACCGTGATGGGCAAGGTCATCGGAGGGGGCATGCCGATCGGCGCGATCGGCGGAAGCGAGGAACTGCTGAGACTGACCGCCGCGAGTACCGACCGCGGCCTGGCGCACTCCGGCACCTTCAACGGCCACCTCACCGCCGCGGCCGCCGGTGCCGTCACCCTCCGGCACCTCGACGCCCCCGCGATCGGCCGCCTGGACCGGGCCGCACGCCGCCTCGCCGACAGCATCACCACAGCGGCGGCCGGAGCCGGAATCCCGGCCACGGTGACCCGCGCCGGATCCATCCTCAACGTGCACTTCACCCCGACCGCGCCGGTCGACGCCGAACAGGCCCGCAGGGCCGCCGCCACCCCCCTGCTCAGCGCCCTGCACCTGGCGCTGCTCCTCGACGGCGTCTACACGACTCCGCGAGGAATGATCAACCTGTCGACCGCGCTGGGCACGAACGACCTCGACCGCGCCGCACGGGCGTACGCCCACGCCTTCCAGCGGCTCGCGGAGGCGGAGGTCACCCCATGAACGAGCCCGAGCTGTTGCGTGAACCGGCTCCCGACGTGCGCCGCGCCACCGCGATCGGTGACTACCTCACCTGGCTGGAGCGCACCCGGGATCTTGCCTTCACCGGCTACCACGACCTGCACCACTGGTCGGTCACGGACCTCGAAGGCTTCTGGTCGTCGATCTGGGACCACTTCGGCGTCCGTACGCACACTCGCTACGACCGGGTACTCGGCCGACGGGACATGCCCGGCGCCGAATGGTTTCCCGGCGCGACGCTCAACTATGCCGAGCACGCCCTACGGCCGGCGGGAGCCGCGCCCGACGACGCGGCGGTGCTGGCGCGTTCGCAGACCCGCGGACCCATGGAGCTGACCTGGCGGCAACTGGCCGACCAGGTCGCCCGCGCCCGCGCCGGTCTGCGCCGCCTCGGTGTCGGAAGGGGTGACCGCGTCGTCGCCTACCTGCCGAACATCCCCGAAACCCTCGTGGCGTTCCTGGCGACCGCGAGCCTGGGTGCCATCTGGGCAAGCTGCGCACCGGAATTCGGCGCCCGCGGCGTCATCGACCGGTTCGCTCAGATCGAGCCCACCATCCTTCTGGCCACCGCCGGATACCGCTACGGCGTGAAGGACATCGACCGACGCGACGAACTCGCCGCGGTCCGCGCCGGGTTGCCCACCCTGCGCCACACCGTCCACGTACCGTACGGGCCCGGGGAACTCACCGACACGGTCGCCTGGGCGGACCTGCTCGCCGCACCCGCCGACCCCGGCTTCGACCCCGTCCCCTTCGCCCACCCGCTGTGCGTGCTGTTCTCCTCCGGCACCACGGGCAAACCCAAACCGATAGTCCACGGCCACGGCGGGATCCTGCTGGAGCATCTGAAAAACCATTCCCTGAGCTGGGACCTCCGCCCCGGCGACCGCATCCTGTGGTTCACCACCACCGCGTGGATGATGTGGAACTCGCTGGTCTCCGGGCTGCTCGTGGGCGCCTCCATCGTGCTGATCGACGGCAACCCGCTGCACCCCGGCCTGGACTGGCAGTGGCGGCTGGCCGAGGAGACCGGTGCCACCCTCATGGGCGCCAGCCCCGGATTCCTGATGGCCTGCCGCAAGGAGGGCCTGACCCCCGCGCGGGACCACGACCTGTCCCGGCTGCGCCAGATCGGCGCTGCGGGAAGTCCGCTGCCACCCGAGGGATTCCACTGGGTGCGCGAGCAGTTCGGCCCCCGCGTGCTGCTCAACGTAGGCAGCGGCGGCACCGACGTGTGCACGGGAATCCTGCAGGGCGGCCCACTCCAGCCGGTCCGGGCGGGAGAGATCTCCGGCCCCTGCCTCGGCGTCGCTGCCACCGCGTACGACGAGCAGGGCAACGAGGTGACAGACGAGCTCGGCGAACTGGTCATCACCCGGCCCATGCCCTCGATGCCCGTCGGCTTCTGGGGCGACACTGACGGCTCCCGCTACCGGGCCGCCTACTTCGACACCTACCCCGGAGTGTGGCGACATGGGGACTGGGTGCGCTTCAGCGAGGCGACGGGCAGTTGCACGGTGGCCGGACGCTCCGACGCCACACTCAATCGCGGCGGGGTGCGCCTGGGAACGGCGGAGTTCTACCGCGTCGTCGAAGAGCTGCCCGAAGTCGACGACAGCCTGGTCGTCCACCTGGAGGACCCCGCCGGCGGCCCCGGCGAACTGCTCCTTTTCGTCGTACCGCGCCAGGGCGCCGAACTGGACGACGCTCTGCGACGACGGATCACGACAGCGCTGCGAGACGCCCTCTCCCCGCGCCATGTGCCCGACCGCATCACCGCCGTGCCGGTCGTCCCGCGGAACCGCACCGGCAAGAAACTGGAACTGCCCGCGAAGAAGATCCTGTTGGGAGCCGCTCCGGCCGACGTCGTGGACCGGGACACCCTGGCCGAACCGACAGGGCTGGACACATTCACCGCTCTGGCCGCCCAGCGCTCCGCGCACTGACGCGACAGCCCACGGCGACCACCCGTACCCGGAGAAGACAGCATGGAACTCACCACACTGGACGCCATCGATGTCCACGTCCACGTCGAACAGGACGCCCACGGCTGCTACTCACTCGACGACGAGCTCATGGACGCCTCGGCGTCCTACTTCAAATCTTCCGAGAACCGCACGCCCACCCTCACCCATATCGCCGAGCACTACCGCGCAAGGCGCATGGCCGCAGTCGTGTTCACGGTCGACGCCACCGCCGCAACCGGCCATCCGGCCCTCTCCAGCGAGGAGATCGCCGACCAGGCCGCCGAACATCCCGACGTACTCATCCCCTTCGGGTCGGTCGACCCGCACGCCGGACAGGCCGCGATCACCCGTGCCCGGCGGCTCGTCACCGAACACGGCGTTCGCGGCTTCAAGTTCCACCCCAGCCTGCAGGCCTTCCAGCCCAATGATGTCCGTCACTACCCGCTCTACGAAGCCCTCGCCGAACTCGGCGTCCCAGCCCTGTTCCACACCGGCCAGACCGGCATCGGCGCCGGTCTGCCCGGCGGGCGAGGCATCAAGCTGCGCCACTCCGACCCGATGCTCCTCGACGACGTCGCCGCCGACTTCCCCGACCTGACCATCGTCATGGCACATCCCTCGGTGCCCTGGCAGGACGCCGCGATCTCCATCGCCACCCACAAGGCCAACGTCTACATCGACCTGTCGGGCTGGTCACCGAAGTACTTCCCGCCCCAGCTCATACGCGCCGCCGACAGCTTCCTCAAACACAAGGTGCTGTTCGGCTCGGACTTCCCCGTTATCACTCCCGACCGCTGGATGGCCGACTTCACCGGGCTGGCGATCAAGGACGATGTACGACCCTTGATCCTCAAGAACAACGCGGCACGGGTACTGGGCTGGGAGTAGTAGCGGAAGCGCCCGGCCAGTTCCGTCCAGCACGGCCAGTGTCCGCGCAGGCGTGTCGTCGCCGTCGAGGACGGGCGAGTGGCCCGCGGCGGCGATCCGTTCCCGGTCGAGCGCGACGGCCGCCCGTTTCACGCCGCGGTGCGGCACCGGCCTTCGAAACTGGGCGCCGAGGTAGGTGCCATTCATCCGGGCGGCGCTTGAACCGGCCATGTACAAAGCGATCTTGAGCCAGGTGTCGCCGTGGCGGGTTGTTCGGCCGGACAGTCGTTTCCCGGCGGACTCGTTGTTGCCCGAGCATATCCCCGCCCAGGAGGCGAGGTGGCGGCGGTGGCGAATCGCACGGCCCCCGCGTCCGACTTCGTTTCGGGCTCAAGACCTCGGCACCAAGCTCCATCGACGTCCTCCGGACGGACACCACCCCGAATTTTCCCGGCCACGGGGCGGGCCCGCCAGAGCCCGGGATGATTTCGTTGCGTACGGACCGCGCCGACCACGCATCGTCATACCGTCGCGACCTGCAGACTCACGTGATCACCGGACATTGAAACCGCCCTGGGTCTGGGGCTGGCCCCTCGGCGCTCTTCTTTGGCGGTGTAGGCGAAGTAGGACTCACCGGCGTGGGCGAGTCGCCGTCCAGGCAGCCCGCGCTGTGCAGGGTGCGGCCGATCTCGGGCAGGACGGACGCGTCTGGGGAGGTCGCCCGCGGTGGCCGTCGCAGTCGATCTCGATCTGAGCCCGATGGCGAGCTGGGACCGAACGCGCTGTCACCGCGATGCGGTGGCCCTCCATGGGCATCGTCTCCACCGTCTTGTCCGATCTCGGCTCCGGCCGCCGCCCCCTCACCCACGAAGCCCTGGACGAGCTCCCGGAAGGCTGACAGCAGCGGCCTGGACGAGCGAAGTGTGCAAGGCGGCGAGGCGCTGCAGGTAGCGGCAGGCGCTGGCGCCTTCGACGCTGCGGACGTGCTCGCGGGCCCGGGCGTCCAAGCGGCCGGGCAGATGCTCGGCGAGCAGCGGCGCGAGCAGCATCGCCGGCAGCCCGACGTCGGCGGGGACGCCGTGGCTCATGGCGAACAATCCGGCGAGCAGGCTGACGAGTGCGACGACGGCGGCGCAGAACCGCAGGGATCCGGGGACGGTGTCCAGGGCGATGCGCTGGGCGGGGCGCCTGGTCAGCCACCGCAGGGCCAGACGCTGGGTGCAGGTGGGGGCCGGGGCCAGTACCCCGGCCTGATGGCGGAAGCCGCGTCGGCTCAGGCGGCGTCCAGCTCGGCGATCTCCTCGGGGGTGAGCACCAGATCCGCCGCCTCGCAGGAGTCACGGATGGTCTCCGGCCGGCTTGCGCCCGGGATCGGTACGACGACCGGCGACTTGGCGAGCATCCAGGCCAGGCAGACGCGCTGCGGGCTCACGCCGTGGGCCTCGGCGATGCGGGCGAACGGCGCGTGGACGGAGCCGAGTTCACCGGAGCGGGCGATGCCGCCGAGCGGGCTCCAGGGCAGGAACGCGATGCCGAGTTCGTCGCACAGGCGCAGCTCCGGCTCGCTGGAGCGGAAGGCCGGGGAGAACTGGTTCTGTACGGAGACCAGGCGTCCGCCGAGGATCTCGTTCGCCTGCTTGATCTGGTCCGGGTCGGCGTTGGAGATCCCCGCCATGCGGATCTTGCCGTCGTCCAGCAGGTCGCGCACCGCGCCGACGGACTCGGCGTAGGGCACGCGCGGGTCGGGGCGGTGGAACTGGTAGAGGCCGATGGCGTCCACGCCGAGCCGGCGCAGGGACGCGTCGCAGGCCGCCTTGATGTGCTCGGGGCTGCCGTCCAGGGTCCAGCTGCCGTCGCCGGGACGCAGATGACCACCCTTGGTGGCGACCAGGACGTCCGCTCCCCGCTCGTGGGAGGCGAGGGCCTTGGCGATCAGCGTCTCGTTGTGGCCGACCTCGTCGGCGTGCAGGTGGTAGGCGTCCGCCGTGTCGATCAGGGTCACGCCGGCGTCGAGCGCGGCGTGGATGGTCGCGAGGGACCGGGCCTCGTCCGGCCGCCCCTCGATCGACATGGGCATACCGCCCAGGCCGATCGCGCTGACGTCGACGTCACCGATGCGGCGAGTGTGCATGTGGTCGTGACCTCTTTCGGCTGTCGTTGGTAGATCACCCCCTAGCCTCGCTGGCCTGCCGCCAGCAGTCCAATAGAAGAAAGAGAACGCATTCAGCACACGAGCGACTCAATCCGCGCTCGCGTGCGTCTTTGCGTCGACCGGGTTGCTCCCTGGCCGGGTCCATGTGCGAGGCTCGCCCGGCACCCGGCTCGGCATCGCGGAAAGGCGACGGCATGCGCATAGGACTGCTCGGCACCGGCCCCTGGGCACAGATGGCTCACGCACCCGCCCTCAGCGACCACCCCGACCTGGACTTCGCGGGCGTGTGGGGCCGTCGTCCGGAGGCCGCCAAGGAACTGGCCGAACGGCACGGGACACGTTCGTACGACGATGTCGACGCCCTGCTCGCCGATGTGGACGCCGTCGCGGTCGCCCTGCCTCCGGACGTCCAGGCGGGGCTCGCCGCGCGGGCCGCACGGGCCGGGTGCCATCTGCTGCTGGACAAGCCCCTCGCGCTGACGGTCGAGGAGGGGCGGGCGGTCGTCGAGGCCGTGCGGGAGGCCGGTGTCGCCTCGGTGGTCTTCTTCACCACCCGGTTCCAGACCCGTACGGAGGCATGGATCACCGAGCAGGCGGAGCGCGGGGGCTGGTTCACGGCACGGGCCCAGTGGCTGGGTTCGGTGTTCACCAGCGACAGCCCCTTCGCCACGCCGTGGCGGCGGGAGAAGGGCGCGCTGTGGGACGTCGGCCCGCACGCCCTGTCCGTCCTGCTGCCGGTACTGGGCGACGTACGACGTGTGGCGGCCGCGGCGTCCGGTCCCGGGGACACCGCGCATCTCGTCCTCGAGCACGCCGGCGGCGCGTCGAGCACGCTGACGCTGAGCCTCACGGCCCCGCCCGCGGCGGGCGGGGCCGAGGTCGAGCTGCGGGGCGAGGCCGGGGTGACGCTGCTGCCGGAGGGTACGGAGGGGGCGGTGGCCGCGCTGACGCGGGCCGCGGACGCGCTGCGCAGCGCTGCCCGCGGGGAAGAACCGCACGCGTGCGACGCCGGGTTCGCGCTGCGGGTCACGGAGATCCTGGCGGCGGCCGAGCGGGAATTGCGCTAGGCGGTGCGGTGTGCTTCGTCTGCGGGTCCGTTGTGGCTGGTCGCGCAGTTCCCCGCGCCCCTTCGGGGCGCGGGGATCCGGGCCTACATCTGGATCGCCCGGAAGTTGATCCGTTCCCGCACCACTGGATAACCGGCCTTGGCGAAGTGCGCCGCCATCGGGAAGTTGCCTTGGTCCGTTGCTGCGGAGATGAACTCGGCGCCCTGTTCGGCGAGGAAACGCGTGCACTCTACGAGCAGGTCGTAGGCGTAGCCGTGTCCGCGTTGTTCGGGCAGGACGCCGATGAAGCCGATGCAGGGGCCGGACGGGTTGTGGGCCGGGATGTGGATGCCGACCGGATCGCCCGCGCGCGTGCGGGCCACCTGCCACCATTCCCGGGGTGAGGGGCACCAGTGGAAGAAGTCGAGTTCCTCCTGGGCCGCCTGGTCGACGCCGCCTGAGTCGATGGCGGCTCGGGCGTGGGCGTCGAGGGTGACGGAGTGGATGCGGCGGAGTGCGTCGTAGAAGACCGCGTCGTCCGGCTCCGGCTCGAAGAGCAGGCGTCCGGGTCGCTCGGGCAGCCCGCATTCCGGGGTCCAGCGGTACAGGAAGCGCTCCACGAGCAGCTCGAAACCGGCGGCTCGTACGGCCGTGAAGCGGGCCTCGGCAGCCGCCCTCAGCTGAGGCGTGTCGCGCCAGCCGCCGGGGAGGTTGAACTCCAGTTCCTCGACCTGCCAGGGCGCGGTGCGCAGGAGTTCGGCTCCGGCTTCCTCCTCGCCGTCGGCCACGTCGAACCAGTTGACGGTGAGCGGCTCGGTGTCGTCGGGGCCGCCCCACCAGGCCGCGCGGGCGACGACGGTGCCGTCGCGCAGGGCCACCCGCTTCCAGTCGGGGCGGTGGTGGGTGAGCCGGTGGGCCTCGCGGGCGCCCAGCGGGTCGGGGGCCATGTCGAAAAGATGGGCGTCGCTCACGTCGAGCGTACGAATGACCAGGTCGGTCACGGATTCCTCCGGGATGCATGCTGCGGGGAGCGCTCCCGGTCGGTCACATGAAGCACGCCGGGGCAACGGAAAGGGAGCGCGGGGTGGTGGTGGACTGCACGGCACTCGCCTCCTTCCGGCCAACTCGGGGCGTGGGCGTCACACGGTACGGGAGCCCAACTGCCCCTGTCCATCGCCTTTTCGCACGACCGGCTCCCCCTGCGAGATCACTTAAGCGCGCCTTATCCATGGGTTAAACGATCGTGCCGCCCATCGACTTCCCAAGTGCCCAGAGGTAAAAGGGATGCGACTGAGAGCGCTCTCAGATCTTCGTCAACTACACGGGAGACAGCCCCACATGACACCCCGTCACCAGCGCACCCTCGGCCGTCGCAGGTTCCTTGTCGCTCTCGCGGGAGCGGCGGTGGCCGCGCCCGGCGTCGCCGCGATCGCCCCCCACGCCCTCGCCGGAAACACCACGAAGGCGGCGGACGGCGCCCTTCCGCTGACGCTCGTCAACAACAGCGGTTCCTTCGACAACGCCTCCGTCCACGTCTACATCGTCGGAAACCAGGACGGCAAGCAGGTCCGCGTCACGCCCGACGGCACGCTCGCACCGATCGCCGCCTCGGACAACGGCGCCGACGGTTTCACCGACTACGCGATCAGCCTGGCCGGCAGCGGCGAGACCCGGCTCAACCTGCCGTACATGTCGGGCCGTATCTATGTGTCCCTGGGTGAGAAGCTCAAGCTCAAGGCGGTCACGGACGGCAACGGCAACGCCGCGCTGCAGTACCCGGCGGGCTGGGTCGAGTCGGACCCCAACTACCCGGTGCTGCACGACTGTGCCGAGTTCACGTACAACGCGGCCGGCATGTTCTGCAACACGACCATGGTCGACATGTTCAGCGTCCCGCTGAGCATCCAACTGACCGGCGCCAAGGACCAGACGACCGGCACGCTGCGCGACGGAGGCCGTGCGGCCGCCTTCGCCGCCGTCCGGGAGACCGAGGGCTTCGGCTCCCTCGTCGTGGACGACACGCGCGTCATCGCGCCCGGTCATGGTCTGGACGCGGGCCTGTTCGCGGACGACTACCTCGCCCCGTACATCGACGAGGTGTGGAGCACGTACGCCGGGCGGGACCTCAAGGTCACCACCAACGCGGGCACCTTCACCGGGCGGGTCCGCGGCGACCAGCTCACCTTCGAGGGGCCCGCGGCCGTCTCCTTCGCCAAGCCGTCGACCCGGGACGTGCTCTTCTGCGACGGCAGCCTCGCCGCGCCCAACGACGGCACGACCGGTCCCGTCGCCGCCGTCCTCGGCGCCGGCTTCAACCGCTCGACGTTGGTCTCCACCGCGGCCCAGCCGGTCACCGATCCCGCGGCCTTCTACACGACCGGCCTCACCAACCACTACGCCAAGGCGATGCACGCGGCCACCGAGGACGGCAAGGCGTACGGCTTCGCCTTCGACGACGTCGCCGACTTCGCGTCGTACATCCAGGACACGGCGCCCACGGGTGTGCGGCTGACGCTGACGCCGTTCTAGGGGCGGCGCACCGGGCGTCACATGCGCTTCTCCGGGCCCTCGGGTCACATCCGTCGGCGCTTCCGGATGCAGGGCGGGCCTCCGCGATCGATGGTGATAGTGGACCCGATGAACGCAGCGGGGCCGAAGCAGCGACCCGGACCCGAGGAGCGAGATCATGACGACGTCACAGTCAGCGTCGGGGCCGTCCGAGGACCGCGCCACCCCGGACGACCTGCTCCACGCCCGCACCGGCACGGATGTGTCGCCGGAGGACCTGGTGCTTGCCTCCGGCAAGGACATCACGCCGCGCAATATGGAGTGGGCCAAGCGGAAGCTGGCGGAGGAGGGGCCGGCCGCGCTGGACAAGATGTTGCCGTAGCGCTCCGCGGCGGCCGTAGGTTATCTGCGGGTCCGTCGTGGCTGGTCGCGCAGTTCCCCGCGCCCCTATGGGGGCGCTACGCATCCGCCGATACGCACAGCACCGGTACCCGCTGGACCAGGTTGTTGGCGAAGCCGCCGCGGTTCCAGGGGGTCTCGAGCGGCTGGGTGTGGCCCTCGATGTCGGTGGCTCGGGCGCTGAGGACGTGCTCGCCGGGGGTTGCCGTCCAGGTGAAGTGCCAGCGGCGCCAGGCCCAGCGGTGTCCGTCGTCCGGTGTCAGCTCGGCCGGGTGCCAGGTGTGTCCGGCGTCGGTGCTGACCTCGGCGCGGGTGACCGGGGCCTGGCCGGACCATGCGCGGCCCTCGATGGTGACCGGGCCCGGCCGGACGATGCGGGTCCTGGACATGAAGTCCGGGAAGCCGGGCGGGACCAGCAGGGCGCGGGGTGCGATGCGGGTGACCGGCTCGCCCTCGTCCCCGGGGTGCTGCCTGAGCCGGTAGGCGACGGCCTGCTGGAAGCCGGTGAACGGTGTGTCGATGGCGGTGATCTCGCGCAGCCACTTCACGTGCGCCATCCCGTACCAGCCGGGCACGACGAGGCGCAGCGGGCTGCCGTGCTGCGGTGGCAGCGGTGCGCCGTTCATCGCGTACGCCACCAGCACCTCGGGCTCGGCGCCCGTCGCCACGTCCACGGGCAGCGCGCGCCGGTAGTCCTGCTCGACGCCGCGCTCCACGCCGTGGTCGGCGCCGGTGAAGACCACGTCGACCGCGTCGGAGGCGAGGCCCGCCTCCGCGAGCAGCAGCCGCAGCGGTACGCCGGTCCAGTCGGCGGTGCCGACCGCCTCGACGAGCCAGGGCTGGCTCACCGGCCGGGGGGTCAGCAGGGCGCGGCCGTTGCCCGCGCACTCCAGCGTGACGCGGGTGGTGACCGGGGGAAACGACCGGAGGTGGGCGAGGTCGAGACGGAGCGGGCGGTCGACCAGGCCGCCGATGGTCAGGGTCCAGGGCTCGTCCTGGGGGACGTACGGGATGTCGTAGTGCGTGAGGACGTAGTGCAGGCCCGGCGGCGTGATGTCGTAGCGCAGCGCCTCGAGCGGCAGTCCGTGGTTGCGGGTGGCGAGGGCCAGCTCGTCCTGGCCGATGCCCTCGTCGGGGCCGGCCAGCCGGGCGGGTGCGCTCGCGTCGTCGAGTCGATGGCCCATGGGGGCATTATCGCGCCGGGAGGTCGGATGGCGCAGCGGCGGGCGCAACTTCCCATCGGCCTCGGGGACTTGCGGTGGCCCCTCCCGACCAGGTGGTTGCCGGTTCACTCTTTCGCGGGAGGTCGCCCGGCTGACAGACTCCGGAGGTGCCAGACTTCGACATGCTTGTCATCGGATCCGGTCCGGGTGGCCAGAAGGCCGCGATCGCCGCGGCCAAGCTCGGCCGCCGGGTCGCCGTAGTCGACCGCCCCGACATGGTCGGTGGGGTCTCCATCCATACCGGCACCATCCCCTCCAAGACGCTGCGCGAGGCGGTGCTTTATCTCACCGGGCTCACCCAGCGCGATCTGTACGGGCAGAGCTACCGGCTGAAGGAGGACATCACCGTCGCCGACCTGACCGCCCGCACCCAGCACGTGGTCAGCCGCGAGGTCGACGTCATCCGCAACCAGCTCTCCCGCAACCACATCGCCCTGTACGCCGGCACCGGCCACTTCATCGACGACCACACCGTGGCCCTGCGCGAGGTCACCGGCCATGAGCGGCTGATCAGCGCGGAGCACATCGTGATCGCGACCGGCACCCGGCCCGCGCGGCCGGACAGCGTCGAGTTCGACGGCCGGACGATCATGGACTCGGACAACGTCCTCACCCTCGAACGCGTACCGCGCTCCATGGTCATCGTCGGCGCCGGAGTCATCGGCATGGAGTACGCCTCCATGTTCGCCGCGCTCGGCAGCAAGGTCACCGTCGTCGAGAAGCGTGCCGCGATGCTTGACATGTGCGACGTCGAGATCATCGAGTCGCTCAAGTACCACCTGCGGGACCTCGCGGTCACGTTCCGCTTCGGCGAGACCGTCGCAGCCGTGGAGCGTCATCCGCGCGGCACGCTGACCATTCTGGAGAGCGGCAAGAAGATCCCCGCCGACACGGTGATGTACTCGGCCGGCCGGCAGGGCCTCACCGATGAACTCGACCTCGACAAGGCGGGCCTGACCGCCGATCCGCGCGGCCGGATCAAGGTCGACGAGCACTACCGCACGGAGGTTCCGCACATCTACGCCGTCGGCGACGTCATCGGCTTTCCGGCGCTGGCCGCCACGTCGATGGAGCAGGGGCGCGCGGCGGCGTATCACGCGTGCGGGGAGCCGGTGGGCCGGATGCACAACCTTCAGCCGATCGGCATCTACACCATCCCGGAGATCAGCTTCGTCGGGCGGACCGAGGACCAACTCACCGAGGACTCCGTGCCGTTCGAGGTCGGTGTCGCCCGTTACCGGGAGCTGGCCCGCGGGCAGATCGTCGGCGACTCGCACGGCATGCTGAAACTGCTGGTGTCCCCCGAGGACCGCTCCCTGCTGGGAGTGCACTGCTTCGGCGCCGGGGCCACCGAACTGATTCACATCGGGCAGTCCGTGATGGGCTGCGGCGGCACCGTGGACTATCTGGTCGACGCGGTGTTCAACTATCCGACGCTCGCGGAGTCGTACAAGGTCGCCGCCCTGGACGCCACCAACAAGCTGCGGCAGATCGACCGGATCGGGGACTGACACCGGCCCGAATACCGATTCAGACACGCGACTTGAGTGGTCGTCGGGTAGGGCTATCATCACGTGCACACAAGGCGTGACCATCTGCCGACACAACGCTGCCGGTATCCGCCGCCCCCCTTGTGCCGTCCGTGCCGGTGAGTCAACCCTCGCCGGTGCGCGGCGGGTTCACCCCCCACCTTTACGCCGCCGCGGCATGCCCGGGGCGGCGTGCACGACCGAAAGCAGCACACGCATGAGCAACAGCAGGGGCAGAGGGCTTCAGGCCAATGCCCTCAGCACGTTCGACACCGTGGTGATGGCGGTCGCGGGAAGCGCGCCGGCGTACTCGATCGCGGCGACCACGGCGGTCCTGGTGGGTTCGGTGGGGGTGGCGAGTCCCGCGGCCCTGCTGTACTGCGCGATACCCATGCTGGGCATCGCGCTGGCGTTCAGCTATCTCGGCCGGATCGATGTGAACGCGGGCGCCAGCTACTCCTGGGTGGGGCGGACGCTGCATCCCTTTCTGGGATTCATCAGCGGCTGGGCGCTGGTGATCTCGGCGACCATCTTCATGGTGGCCGGTTCGCTGCCCGCCGGGTCGCTGACGCTGGCGCTCTTCGACGAGCAACTCGCCGACAACACCCTGCTGTCCACGCTCGTCGGGGCGGCCTGGTTCCTGCTCATGCTGTTCGTCGTCCTCGGCGGCGCCCGGCTCACCGTCCGCGCGCAGTTGGTGATGTCCGGCATCGAACTCGTCATCCTGGCGCTCTTCGTGGTGCTCGCCGTATTTCACTCCGGTAATGCGCGAGCCTTCGACTGGTCGTGGCTCGGCTTCAGCCATTTCGACGGCGTGTCGGGGTTCGCGTCGGGCGCGCTGATCGCCGCGTTCTACTACTGGGGCTGGGACGTCACCAGCAACCTCAGCGAGGAGACCCGCAACAGCCGTCGTACGACGGGAATCGCCGGGCTCATCGGGGTCGGCATCGTCTTCCTGCTCTTCGAGGCGTTCACCATCGCGGTGAACGTCCTGCTGTCCACGCGGCAGATCCAGGAGAACGACTCCAACGTCCTTGCCGTGCTGGGCGAGGAGATCTGGCCCGGCTGGGGCGGCAAGCTGCTGATCGTGGCGGTGATGCTGTCCACCATCGCCACGTTGGAGACGACGCTGATCCAGGTGACGCGTTCGCTGTTCGCGATGGGCCGCGACCGTACGCTGCCGTCCGCGCTGGGCCGGGTGCACCGCACCTGGAACACGCCGTGGGTGGCGATCGCGGTGGTGGGCGCGGTGGCGCTGCTGATGATCATCGCCTCGAACGCGCTCGGGACGGTCGGTGACATCCTCGGCCACGCCATCTCGGCGATCGGTCTGCAGATCGCCGTGTACTACGGTCTCGCGGGGCTCGCCGTGGTCGTCGCCTACCGCAAGATGCTCCTGAAGTCCCCCGCGAACTTCCTCCTCGGCGGAGTGTGGCCGCTGCTCGGCGCGCTCTTCATGTTCTGGATCTTCATCGAGTCGCTGGGCGAGCTGAGCACTCCGGCGATCGTGATCGGCATCGGCGGACTCGCCGTCGGGCTGATCCCGATGCTCTGGTACTGGCGGCAGGGCAGCGACTACTACCACCCCGCGAAACTCGACGCCAGCCGTACCGTCACCGTGGACTATGTGCCCGACAGCCGCGCGGACGAGCACGCGCGTGTCCACGAGGGTCTCCCCACCGACTTCTGAGAGAGATCCCGATGGCGCGAGACCACTTCACCCCCGACTTCGACCCCGACTGCGGGGACGCGCCGCTGACCGCCGCCCGCCAGGACATCGTCATCGGCCGCTGGCAGGGCGTCCGGGACCTGCTGCGGACCACCGGCGCCGACTGGCTGGCGCGCGGCCACCGCGTGCGGGCGCTGGCACAGGCGTGCGCGAGCAGTTCCACGGTCGAGTCGTGGCTGGCCGCCGAGCCGCGCAGCGCCGACGCGCTGGTGCTGCGGGCGGCGACGGAGATCACCCGGGCGTTCAACCTGGCCATCGCGGCAGGCCGGGGCGTGCCGATCGACCAGCGCCGCATCGACGCCGCGGTGACCGCGTGCCTGCACGCCGCCGAGGCGTACCCGGAGGATCCCACGCCGTGGATCTCCCTGATCTCCGTCGCCCGGCTGTATCCGTCGGGCGTACGGCGGCAGGAGCTGGCCCGCTGGTGGGATGAACTGCACCGGCGGGACCCGTACAGCGTGGAGGGCCATCTTCAGGTGCTGCACTACTACTCCTCCCGCTGGCACGGCACGCACGGCCTCATGTACGACTTCGCCCGCGACGCGGCCGGCGCGGCACCGCACGGCTGCGCGTTGCCGGTGCTGGTGCAGTACGCCCGGGTCGAGGAGTTCCGCTACGCCCTCGACGCCGCGAAGGGCCGGCACGCCGCCGTGATGCTCAGCCAGCACTGGAACCACGACGGCGCCCTCAGCGACGTACGCCGCACCTGGCAGCGCTGGATCACGGGCCGCGCGGAGGGCGCCGTCGTCCCCGGCGAGCTGCGCGACCTCCACTACCTGGCCCACGCGGCCTGCCTCGCGGGCCTCCCGGACCTCGCCGCCCCGCTGCTGCAGCTGGTCGGCCGACGCGCCACCCGCACGCCCTGGTCCTTCACCGGGGATCCCGAGCAGCAGATCCCCAAGTGGCGGGCAGAGCTGGGTCTGCGCGCGTGAAGCGGGAGCAGGGAGTCAGTCCGCCGTCCACTTCTCCTCGATGCGGGCGAATCTCCACACCAGCAGGGCGATGATCCAGGTGGCGATGAAGAGGCCGACGATGGCGAAGCCGAGAGTGTTGAGGTCGAGAGTGCCGATCCAGGCCCAGAAGGGGCCGTGGAGGTGGAAGTCGTCGGCGAGGAGGCCGAGGAGTTCGACCGTGCCGATGAGGAGGGCGACGGCCACGGACAGGCCGGTGACGGTGAGGTTGTAGTAGACCTTGCGGACGGGCCGGGAGACGGCCCAGCCGTAGGCGAAGTTCATGAAGGTGCCGTCGACCGTGTCGAGCAGGGACATACCGGCGGCGAAGAGGACGGGCAGGCACAGGATCGCGTACCAGGGCAGCCCGGACGCGGCACCCGAACCGGCCAGGACGAGCAGGGCGACCTCCGTCGCGGTGTCGAAGCCCAGGCCGAAGAGCAGGCCCAGCGGGTACAGCTGCCACGGCTTGGTGATGGACTTCATGAGGCGGCCCAGGAGGCGGTTCATGAAGCCGCGGTTGTCGAGCTGCTCCTCCAGCGCGGCTTCGTCGAAGTGGCCCGAGCGCATCCGGCGGAACACCTTCCAGATGCCGGCCAGCACGACCAGGTTGAGCGCGGCGATGACGTAGAGGAACGCCCCGGAGACGGCCGTACCGATCAGGCCGGTCACCTCGTGGAGGTGGGAGTCGTCGTCGCGGACCGGTCCGACGAGGGTCTTCACGCCGAGGGAGAGCAGGAACGCCAGCGCGAAGACCACGCTGGAGTGGCCCAGCGAGAACCAGAATCCCGCGGACAGCGGGCGCTGCCCGTCGCCCATCAGCTTGCGGGTGGTGTTGTCGATGGCCGCGATGTGGTCGGCGTCGAAGGCGTGCCGCATGCCGAGCGTGTACGCGGTCACGCCGATCCCGATGCCGAAGGACCGCTCGCCGATGCTGTAGTGCTCGGGCGCGACCAAGGCGACGAGGGTGAACCAGCCGATCACATGCAGGGCCAGGATGAAGGCGGCCATGCCCCCGACCCTGATCCACTCCTGCCGCGTCATGGAAGTGCGGACGCGGTGCCAGGCCGAGCCGTTCGCGGAAGGCGTGGCGGGGAGGTGTGGAGCGGAGTCAGGGGCGGCCGTCATCAGGGGCTTTCTGTCGGTGAACGGCCGCACTGTGCAGCCTTCCGCCATCCTGCGGTACTTGCAATGGATGTGCAGTAAAGCCCGTGGCAGGTCTTCACCATGGCCGGGGAAAGGCCGATGTCAGGGGCCGCGGCGGTGTGTCGTCAGGGCAGGCCACCGAAGCGCGGGGTCGCGCGGGGCACCCTCGGCAAGGACGCGGTCCCTCGTCAGACCGTCGCGGTCGGTCCGTCCGGGTTGCCGCGGCGCTGCTCGACCATCTCGCGGCTCAGTTCCTCCGTCTCCGGTTCGGACAGCCGCTCGAAACCGTCCTCGGTGATGACCGAGACGACGGGGAAGATCCGGCGGTTGATGTCGGGGCCGCCGGTCGCGGAGTCGTCGTCCGCGGCGTCGTAGAGCGCCTGGAGCGCCGCCAGGGCCGCGTCGCGCCGGGACATGCCCTGGTGGAAGAGCTTCTTCAACGCGCCGCGGGCGTACGGGGATCCGGAGCCCTCGGCGTGGAAGTCGGTCTTCTCGTACAGGCCGCCGGCGACGTCGAAGCTGAAGATACGGCCTCGCTCGCCCTCGGGGGCGGACGGGTCGTAGCCGGTGAGGAGCGGGACGACGGCGAGGCCCTGCATGGCCTGGCCGAGGTTGTCGCGGATCATGCCGGCGAGGCGGCGTGCCTTCGCGTTGAGGCTCATCGCCGTGCCCTCGATCTTCTCGAAGTGCGCCAGCTCGACCTGGTACAGCTTCACCATGTCCAGCGCGAGGCCGACCGTGCCGGCGATGGCGACGGCCGTGTAGTCGTCGGCCGGGTGCACCTTCTCCAGGTCGCGCTGGGCGATGAGGTTGCCCATGGTGGCCCTGCGGTCTCCTGCGATCAGCACGCCGTCGCGGTAGGTGAGGGCGAGGACCGTGGTGCCGTGCGGAACGCGGTCGGGGTCGGCCCGGAGGCCGTCCGGGAGCGGGCTGCGGGTGCTCAGCAACTCGGGGCGGTGCGCCGCCAGGAACGCCGTGAAGGACGAGCCTCCCGGAGTGAAGAACTCCTCCCCCAGCCGGCCACCGGTCTCCTCGCCCGCCATCGCACTCCCCCTCACGCCGGAACCCCGATGGACGACTCCTACCTGAACCCGGCCCGCCGGAAACTCCTCACATTGCCTTGCGCCGGATCAGCGACCCGAGCACCCGCAGCCCTGGTCGGCGAGGGTGAGGGCGCTGTGCCCGTACGCGCGTCTGCGGTCGGGCGGGGCGAGGACCTGCTCGGACGTCATGCTGCGGGCCCCGGCGCGATGTGGACGTCCAGGCCGTCGAGGCGGTGGGTCCGCCAGGTACTGGCGAATTCGGGTGGGGTGCCGCCCGGAGGCGTGAGGGTGGCGACCGGGATGGTGCGGGCGGTGCGCAGGATGTCCGCCTTCGTGGTGTTGGCGTTGTGGCCGCGAATCGCGCCGGAGGAGCAGCCGGTGTAGTAGGCGACGGGGATGGCCTCGTGCCCGGTGAGCAGACAGGGCGGGCGCACGCCCAGGCGGTGCAGTTCGGCGGCGTTGCGGGTCCAGTCGCGGCGGTCGGCGGTCGTGCGCTCCACGACGCTATCCAGGACGACGTACTGCACGGCCAGATGTCCCGCCAGCCCGACGGCGACCAGTGTCGCGCCGACCGGCCGCCATCGCCCGTCCGGCGCGGTGACGAGGTGGCGCAGCGCGTCGGCGACGGGGACGGCGAGCAGCGCGTAGGCGGGCAGCAGGAAGCGGGGGGCGGCGTATTCGATCAGGAACAGGTAGGGAACGGCGGCTGTCGTGGCGCACAGGAGCGGTACGAGGGTCCGCGCGGTGCGTCCGGCGCGCACGGCGACCGCGAGGCCGAGGGCGGCGAGCAGCGGGAGCACGAACCACCACAGGGTCACCGCCGGGTTGGGCATCTCCATGGTGCAGGGGCGGCAGAGGGTGCGTCCGACGAGGCTGCGCAGCTGGTCGTCGACGGCGTTGTGCCAGCCGAGTCCGCCCTGGATCCGGGAGGCCTCCGACAGCCGCTCGAACAGGCCGCCGTGGCTGACGAACGCCTCGATCACCCACGCGACGGCACCGGAGGCGAGCCCCGCTACCAGGACGAGGGCGAGCCTCCATTGACGTATCGCCAGGACCAGCAGGGGCAACGCGCCCCAGGCGGCGTCCGTGGGCCGCATCAACGCCATGAGCGCGGCGCCCGCCGCGACGCCCCACAGGGCCCGCCGGTCCTGTCGGTCGGAGCGGGCGCGCAGGAAGCAGCCGACGCAGACCAGGGCGCCGATCGCGACCCAGTAGTTGGGCATGGCCTGCGGGGCGTAGAAGAGGGTCACCCACAACGTGGCGAACAGGGCGCCGGCGGTGGCGAGGACGCCGGCCGGGAACAGTCCGCGCCAGGCGCGCAGGGCGAGGTACAGACCGGCTCCGGCGAGCAGCGCGAGGTAGACGCGCAGCAGCGTGGTCGACGTCGACCAGGAGGCGATGGGCGCCACCAGCACGGAGACGCCACGGGCCCGCGGGGCGCTGAAGAAGGCGGCCGGTGCCTGGGTGCCGACCTGGCTCACGTACACGGTCTCGTCCCAGCCGAGGCCCATGGAGGGGTGGACGAGCGCGAGCTGGGCGAGGGTGAAGGCACCGGCGACCACCGCGAGCGGGCCCCTGCCCTGGGCCCGGCCGAACGCACCGGGCACTGTCGCCTCGTCGCGTCCGCCCCTGCCGACGAGCATGGTGTTCGACCCGCGCGCCATCGTCCACCCCTCACCCCTGTATGTGGTGGGCTTCCTCTGCCCGCCAGCCGGAGGGGCTGCGGGCGGGAGCCCCGGAAACATGGACAAAGTATCCCGGGCAGGGCATGGTCACCCCTCTGTGTGCGCCCAGGAGCGTGACGCCCTCCATGCCGCAGCGCAGCAGGGCGTGACCTTGTCCTCTACCGACTCCCCGCATCGGCGCACCTCATCGCCGGGCAGGGTGCCACACTCTGCTGTGTGCCTGTGACCTTCGACGACCTCCTCACCCGCGCCCGCGGCCTCGCCGAGGGCCGCCGCCGTTGCGTCCTCGGGATCGCGGGCAGCCCCGGCGCGGGCAAGACGACGCTCGCCGAGACCCTCGTACGGGAGCTGAACGCGTCCGGGGAGGAGTGGGTCGCGCATGTCCCCATGGACGGCTTTCATCTGGCCGACGTCGAGTTGGACCGGCTGGGTCTGCGGGAGCGCAAGGGCGCGCCCGACACCTTCGACGCGGCGGGGTACGCGGCGCTGCTGCGGCGGCTGCGGGAGGAGGTCGACGGCACGGTGTACGCGCCGGGCTTCGAGCGGGTGCTGGAGCAGCCGATCGCGGGCGCGATTCCGGTGCCGCCGACGGCCCGGCTGGTGGTGACCGAGGGCAACTACCTGTTGCTGGGGACGGGGGCGTGGGCGCGTGTCCGGGCGCAGTTGGACGAGGTGTGGTTCTGCGAACCGGACGAGGACGAGCGGATCCGGCGGCTGATCGCCCGGCACGAGGAGTTCGGCAAGGGTCACGCGGAGGCGGTGGCGTGGGTGCTGGGCACGGACCAGCGCAACGCCGACCTCGTTGCCGCGACCCGGGACCGAGCCGACCTGATCGTCCCGACGTCCCTGCGGCTCAGCCGCGCAGCGTGAGCAGCGGTTCCCCTCGCTCGTCGCCGGCCGGTTCCCCGATCACGGCGGTGAAGGCCTCGGTCCGTACCGTCAGCCCCTGCTCCCCGAGCTCGAACTCCGGGGCGAACGGGCCCTCGGCGCCGTAGCGCAAGGCGAAGACATGCAGGTCACCGGGCGCGCCCGGCGCCGGTCCGGCCTCCAGCGCCGTGGACGCGACCAGGTGACGCCAGCCCTCGTCCGGGTTGCCGTAGCCGCGCGGATCGGCGGCCAGGGCGAAGGCCGCCAGCTCCTGCGTCGTCTCCGAGCGGGCGTCGAAGTGGTCCGTGCGCCCCGGCTCCGGGTGGGTCGGACGGAGTTCGCCCGCCGCCGTCACCTCGCCGGTCGCGACCCTGCGCACACGGTCGCCGTCGTCGGCGGCGTACGGCAGTCCGGCGAGCAGATACGGCGACCCCGGCAGCCGCTCGACGGCCACCGTCATCCACAGCCGCGTGCCGTCGGTGACGTACAGGGACCGGACATGGCGCAGGACGTGGTCGCGGCCGACGACCGGCTTGGTGACCAGCTTGGCGGTCAGACCGTCGGCGCGCAGGTCGCGGACGCGGACCTCGCCCATGGGGCGGCAGTGCAGGAAGCCGTCCGTGACCGGGCCGAAGCCGTGCTGGCGGTTGACGGCGGCGGGCAGGTAGTAGGTGCCGCCCGCCTCGACCACCGCCGGGGTCATCCGGTCGTCGAAGGCCACCGAGACCGTGCCCGAGCGCAGTTGGTGCCGGGCCGCCGCCATGGCCGGCTCCCGGTGCCAGCGTGTGCCGTCCTGGATCTGCCAGATCAGCATCCACGCGAAGTGGCCGTCGATCCCGCCGTCCGCCTGCGCCGCGTGCCGGCCCCAGCGGGTGTCACCCCGGTAGCGGCCGAGGTCGGAGCCGATACGGCGACTGAAGTAGCGCAGGCCCAGGACCGATTCGAAGCCGGAGTGCTGTTCGCTGTAGCGGGGGCCGCCGATGTCGAAGCCGCCGTTCGTCAGGCGGGCGTCGATGTAGCGGGCGAGCGTGTCGCCGTCCTCGGCGAAGATCTCCTCGTGGCTGACCCGGTGGGCCTGGGCGAGGAAGGACAGGGAGATCGGGCCGTAGTTGTTGTCGTAGGCGCCGCCGTGCTCGGGGGGCAGCAGGGCTGCCCGGTCGCGCACCCGGTGGGCACGGATCTCGTCGGTGTACAGCCGCAGCGCCCGGGCGCTGACCAACTCCCCGTAACCCCGCCGCAGATGACGGGCCAGCATCAGGCCGCCGACCACACAGCCGATGGCCTGGTTGCCCGCCTCCTGCGGGTTGAAGAAGGTCGCCTCGGTCAGCCATCGCCAGTAGCCGTGCGCCAACTCGAGCAACTCGGTGCGCTGTTCGTCGTCGACCAGGCCGTCCGTCGTGTCCAGCAGGTTGACCGTCTGGAGCAGCGCCCACACCGTGCTGGGCCAGTCCCCGATGGGGTGCGCGCCCGCCGCGAGGGTGTAACGGGCGTACGGCAGACCGGAGTTGCGTACATTCAGGTTCGGGTAGCCGGGGTTGTCCTCGGTGTACACCCGCTCCCGCAGATGGAAGGCGAGACTGCGGCGCACCGCCTCCGGCAGCCGGGGATCCTGCGTGCGCTGCCAGGCGAACGCCAGCAGCGACGTCACGCCGAGCGAGGTGTCGCCGATGTCGTCGACCGCGTCGGGGTGCTCGAGATTGCCGTCCGGTGTGATGCGGGCCAGGGCCTGCTCGGTGACGTCGGCGAGGACGGCGTCGTATGCCTCGGGGGTGTCCGGCAGATCGTGCAACGGGCCGCGCTGGTGCGGGAGATGCATCTGAACTGTCCTCCGCCGTGGGGGTCATGAGACAGGTGCGGACCGGCGGGCGCGCAGTGCGACGGTCAGTGTGTGCGGGCCGAGTCCACCGAGGTAGACACGGTTGCCGGTCGTCGCGTCGGTGCCGCCCACCACGGTGTAGTCCTGCCCCGGGTCGTACCGCAGTACGTCGCTCCGGTCCGGCCCGGCGAGCGGTTCGCCCTCCTCGACGGCGGCCTCGATCCGGATCTCGTCGTCGCCGACCCGGTAGGTCATCGGTTCGGTCGTCAGGCACCAGCGTCCGTCGCCGATCGGTACGGCGCCCTCTGTCACGCCGCCCGGGCGGAAGGTCAGTTCGAGGGCCCAGGGCACCCGTGGTCCGCTGATGTCGATCCGCAGGTCGGCGCCGTCTTCCTTCAGGTCCACTTCGACGCGGGTCGTGTGGGAGACCTCGTCCCGGGGCCGGTCGGGGAAGGCCATCGCGGCGGAGAAGCGTCCCTCGTCCACGAGCCGGTAGCCGCCGTCGTCCCGCCTCTGGTCCGGCGGGAGCGGCTGGTAGTAGGCGGCCGTGAGGGTTTCGGTGAGCCGGTAGTGGTTGTCGGTGAGTTGTCGCATGTCGGCGGCGCGGAACGGGCCCAGGTCGAAGAACCCCCGCGAGAGGCGGACCGCGTCCAGGACGGCATCGCCCGCGAACAGGCGCAGGAAGGTGGGGTTGCAGGCGAGGCCCGAGCGGATGCGCCGGTGCTCGGGCACGTCGGAGCCGCCGTACACCACCGTGTGCGCGGTGGCCGAGGCGCGTGCGGCGAGGCGTGCGGTGGTGAGGTACCGGTCGCGCGGAAGGGGCTCCGCGGTCGGGGCCGGCAGGGCGCGGCACAGGTCCGGGGTGAGGAGGGTCTCGGCGAGCAGGTCGGGGTCGTCGATACCGTCGGCGGCCGCGAGCCGCGCCACCCGGGCGAAGTCGCCCCGGCCGGTGCGGATCGCGAGCAGCCGGTAGTGCGGCAGGTAGGGCGCCAGCGGGAACGGTTGGTGCTGGTCCTGCCGCCGCGAGTGAACGGTCTCCACCGTGCCGTCCGGCCTGATGAGGTCCAGGGTCGTGGCGAGATTGCGTTCGACGGCGTACAGCAGGTCGGCGCGGCCGAGGACCTCGGCGAGCAGGAGCAGCGCCGGGTTGGACACGTGGGCCGCGTAGTTGGGGCTGCGTTCCGAGTACAGGCCCTCCGCGTCGATGTCGATGCCCTCGGCGAGCCACTCCTCGATGCGGCCGAGCAGCCGGTCGTCCGGGAAGGACCGGTGCAGCCGGGCCAGCGCCGCGCTCAGCTCCCAGCGGTGGTTCGGGGTGTGCACCCCGCCGGTCAGGAGGCTGCCGGTGGCGGCGCCGGCGATCTCGGCGAGCGCGGCCGTGACCTCGCGCAGTTCGGGCCCGGCGCCGGCAGCGAGGACGTGCGCGTCGCACACGTCGTTGACGGTGAACGCGGAGTCCGGCGGTGACTGCACGTTGTCGCCGCCCGCGAAGAGGCCGGAGGCTGTCTGCACGGCCAGCAGGGCACGGAGGTGGGCCATCGTGGCGGTCACGGCCTGTCTGCTGCCGTGCAGTGCCGAGTCCGGGGAACGGTACGCCGCGATCAGGGTCTTCACGCGGCGAGCCAGCGCGCGGTGGGGCACGCCGGCGAGTTCCTCGTCGGGGCCGGCCGCCAGCGGGGCGGCCAGCCGGTCGGCGGCGCGGGCCGCCGACCGGACGAACTCGTGGTCGAGCGGGGTGGGCACGGTCAGTCCTTCAGTCCGGCGTTGATGTCGGCGTTCATGACGTAACGCTGGAACACCAGGAAGACGACGATCAGCGGGATCATGGAGATGACCGATCCGCCGAGCAGCACCGACCAGTTGATGTTCTGCGCCCCGACAAGGCTCTGGATGCCGATCTGCACGGTGAACTTGTTGGGGTCGTTCAGCATCAGAAGCGGCCAGATGTAGTCGTTCCAGCGCCACTGGAACGACAGGATGGCGAGCGTCAGCATGATGGGCCGGGAGATCGGCACCATGATCCTCAGGAAGATCGACAGTTCGCGAGCACCGTCGATGCGGGCGGCCTCCACGAGCTCGTCGGGGACCGTCAGGAAGAACTGACGGAACATGAAGCATCCGGTCGCGGTGAGCACTGCCGGGAGGATGATGCCGGCGAACGAGTTGTAGAGGCCGAGGTCGCGGACCACCAGGAACGACGGGGCGAGCATGACCTCGCCCGGCAGCATCGTGGTGGCCAGGATGCAGATGAAGAACGCCTTGAGCCATTTGTTGTCGTACTTGGCCAGCGCGTACCCCGTGCAGCAGCTGACTCCCACCGTGAGGATCGTCGTGATCACGCACACGATGGCCGTGTTGATGAAGTACTGGGAGAAGTTGGCGCTGCGCCATGCCGTCAGGTAACCCGACAGGGTGACGTCGTCGGGAACCAGCGTCAGCGGATAGGAGAACAGGTCGCTGGCCGGCTTGAGGGAGCTGAGGATGAACCACAGCACCGGCACCCCGTACAGGCACGCCATGATCCACAGCAGTGTCGTCGCGGGCACCGCCCGCCGGAGCCCACCGCTACCCGCCTTGCGGGGCCGCTTCTTGGAGACGGCCCGTCCGGGAGCGGCGTCGACCGGGCGTGGCAAGTCTGTGGTTGTCATCGGTTCTCCACCCGCCGGTTGACGATCAGCTGGATGATCGCGACGGCCATCAGGATGAGCATGAGCACGAATGACGCGGCGCTCGCGTAGCCGATCTGGCCTCGTTTGAAGCCGGTCTCATAGATGTACTGGACAAGCAGGTTGTTCGACGTTCCGGGTCCGCCGTTGTTGAGGGCGACGAACACCGGGTATTCCTTCATCGAGTTGATCGTGTTGAGCAGGATGACGATGAACGAGGTGGGCGCGATGCTCGGCAGTGTGATGCTGATGAACTGGCGCCAGGGGCCCGCGCCGTCGAGCGAGGCCGCCTCGTAGTACGACACGGGTACGTTCTTGATCGCCGCGATGAACAGCAGCATCGAGAAGCCCGTCCAGGCCCAGGATGCCGCCATCACGACCACGATCAACGACAGATCCGCGTTCGACTGCCACGGAACGGCACTTCCGCCGAGCTTCTCGATGACGTAGTTGACCAGTCCGAAGTTCTCACCGAACAGCCACCGCCACAGGACGCCCACGACGATGGGCGACAGAAGCCATGGGATGAAGAAGAGGACGCGGGCGACCGACGCGCCCTTGGCGTGCTTGTTCACCACCAAGTTTGCGGCGAACAGCGAGAGCCCGAAGTTCAGCGGAACGAACAGCACGGTGTACAGCAGCGTCCGGGTCAGCGCGCCGTAGAAGGTGGAGTCCCCGAACAGGTTGTCGTAGTTGTCCAGTCCGATGAACTGGAACGCCCCTACACCTGTGTAGTTCGTGAAGGAGTAGACGAGCCCGATCACCGCCGGCCAGACGAAGAACAGCGCGAAGAGCACGACATTGGCCGCGATGAGGACGAGCGGCGCGATGGTGTAGGTGTTGCGTCTCCTGCGCGGGCTCACGGACACGTCCGAGGCGCGTTTTGTCATCTTCCCGACTCCGTGCTGGTGGAATGGATTCCCGGTGGGCTCACGCCATGAGCCCGGCATCACCTGGGCGACAGGGCCGGGCGGCGGTGTGTCGACCCCGCCGCCCGGCCCTGTGGCTTACGATCCGCCGCCGACCTGCTGGTTGTAGCCGGCCACGATGTTCTCCAGGGCCTTGTCGGCCGACTGCTGGCCGTTGATCGCCTTGCCGAGTTCCGTCTTGGTCGGGTCCTCGGTGATGCTCTTGCCCCTGAGCACCCAGTCCGTCTGAGCGGTGTTGAAGTAGCCGGAGATCGGGTCGTAGAGCGGGATCGACTCGTTGTACAGCTTGAACGCCGCCTGCGCCGCCTCGGACTTGAAGGGGTACTTCGGGTTCAGACCGCTCTCGACCGGCAGGAACCCGGACGCCTCGCACAGCGCCTGGTAGTGGGCCGGCTCGTACAGCCAGGACATGAACTTCTCCGTGGCGGTGGCCGCGGCGCCGTTGTTGTTGAACCCCACCATCATGCCGCCGGCGTTGACGTCGCTGGCCTGCACCGGCTGGGCGGGAGTCGGCACGCTCGCCCAGTCGAACTTCTTGACGCTCTCCGCGAAGGCGGGAACCTGCCACACGCCGGACCAGTAGGCGACCACATCACCGCTCTGGAACATGGCCGACGGGTCGGCGCCGCTGGTCCACACCGACTTCGGCATGGTCTTGTCGTCGTTCCATCCGACGAAGGTGTTCACGGCCTTCTTGGTCGCCGCGTCCACCGAGAACTCGCCGGAGTCGTCGGCGTGGACGTACTTGCCGCCCATCTCGTACACCATGGCGCGAAGCCTGGACGGGGACTGGTCGAAGGTCAGGGAGTACTTGGCGCCGGTCTTCTCGCGGACCTCGTTCGCCGCCTTGATGAAGTCGGTCCAAGTCCAGGTCTTCTGGGGCGAGGTCGGGAAGGAGACGCCGGCCTTCTTGAACAGCGTCTCGTTGATGAACATGCCGGACGCGGTGACGTCCGAGGGGATGGACAGCACCTTCCCGGACGAGTCCTTGGCGATGAAGTTGGCGTTGATCTTGTTGCTCTTGTTGTTGGCGATGGACTTGAGGTCGATCAGCTTGTTCGACCAGATCGGGTCCAGCGCCGGGACGGCCGCCACGTCGGGCAGGGAGTTCGCCTGCGCGGCGTTGTGCAGCTTCGCCGTATAGCCCTCGTAAGGGATGTTGACGAGCTTGACGTCGACGCCGGCTTCCTTCTTGTACTGCGCCACCATCTTCTTCCAGCCCGCGTCCTGCCCCGGAACCGTGGAGATCCAGAACGTCAGCGACTTGGAGGTTCCGCCCGAGCCGGACTCCCCTCCGCAGGCGGAGAGCAGCAGGGCACCTGCCGTGGCCACGGCAGCGAGGGGGACCAGGCGGCGTATGCCGCCGTGGCCGAGTCGGCGGGAGCGCCGCGCACCTACATTGGTCATCTTCGATCCCTTTTTTCGTCGCAGGGGACGGAGCACGGCGCCGACCGAGGCGGCACGGATGCATTTTGCAGGAAACGTCGCTTTCCGGGGGCGCGGCCTCGCCCGGCCGCGTCATCCTCACGGGCGAGGTCCCCGGCCGTCATGGCCGTCACCGCACGGGCACGCCCTCGTGCGGTTGCCGTACATCGAGTACCGGCGGGACGCTCGCTCCAAGCCGGCGTCCCGGCCGACCTAGAAAGCGCTTGTCCGGACATTGGCAGACCGAGCCGGAACCCGTCAATCCTTGGCCCCCTCGGCGTCGGTCACGGTTTGGACTCCTTGGGCGACCGCGAGCCGGGAAGCACCCACCACGGTGCCGAGATCACCGACCGTGCTGCTCACCACCTCGGTGGGCCAGCTCAGACGCGCCATCTCGGCCCGCACCCCCGGCAGCAGCTGCGGATCCGCGCCGGTACTGCCGCCCAGGACGATCAGTCCGGGGTCCAGTACGGCGGTCACGGCGGCGGCCAGCCGGCCGATGTCGGCGGCATGGCTGTCCACGACCGTACGGGCGGTGGCACGGCCCTCCTGGGCGAGGGCGAAGAGCTGCTCGGCGGTGCGGGGGCAGGACCCGTCGGCGTCCGGCCAGGCCTCGGCGGCCCGGCGCAGCAGGGAGCGGGCGCCGATGTACTCCTCCAGGGCGTCCTGGTGTGGCTCCCGGCCCTCGTCCCAGGGGTAGGGCAGCCGGGCGAGCTCACCGGCGGCGCCGTTCGCCCCGCGCAGCACCTGGCCGCCGACAACGATGCCGAGGCCGATACCGACGCCGATCCGCAGATAGCCGAAGGTGTTCCGGCCGCGGGCGGCGCCCTCGTGGAGCTCGGCGAGCGCGGCGCAGTTGACGTTGTTCTCGAGGTGGACCGGCACGCCCCGGGGCAGGGCGACGGCCATGGCGTCGAAGAGGGGGCCGGCCTTGGCGGTCGCGGGGCGCTGGCCCACGCCCCCCTCCCCCGCCGGGACATCGCCGACGGCGACGACGATGGAGCGCAGCGGGGCACCGTCGGGCAGCGCGAAGACCGCCTCGCGCACGACGTCGGCGGCCTCGTCCCGGGAGCCGGTGGCCTGGGCGAGCAGGGTGCCGTCCAGAGCGCAGCCGCGTACCCGGGTGAGGGCGGGGCCGAGGTCGACGGCGAGCACCGCACCGGCGGCCGGTCCGAGTCCGTAGACGGCGGCGGAGCGTCCGGTGGCGCCGGAGGCGGTGCCTGAGTGTGCGGCGAGACGGGCGCTCTCCAGTTCCGCGACGGCGGAGGACACCGTCGGCTTGGACAGGCCCGCCAGGCTCGCGAGCTGCGGACGGGTCGCCGTGCCCGCCCGGGCCAGCACGGCGAACACCGCGCTCGCGCTCTCGGTCAGGCGGGGTGGTTCCGCCACGTCGTGTTCCACAGTTCTCCCACGCGAGGTCGAGCGCCGCGCTCCGGGTCGTGCCTCTCCAGGGGATGCGGCGATGGGATGCCATGCGATTTCTCTTGACGCACTGTACTTCGTTAGTTAACTTCCTAACGAAGTCACGGTACTCGCCTGCCGTGGTCCGTCAGAGGCCCGTCCCGGGGCTTCCCTAGGTTCTTCAACTGCCCTTCCTCCCCACACGGTCTCGCCCGCCGTCGCAGCACAGTGCAACGACGAAAGAGGATCCGTGCAGGACGCTTCACCTTCTGGCCCTCTCGTGGTCGGTATCGACGTGGGCGGCACCAAGACGCATCTGCGCGCCTTCGCGGGCGACACCCCGGTCGCCGATCACGTCCGCTCCAGCAGTGGCTGGCGGCCGCACGACCCCGTGGCCGCCGCCGGCTGGCTGGCCGTGCTGGCCGCCGAGGCCCTGCCCACGGGCTCGCGCCCGTCCGCTCTGGCCGTGGGCGGTCACGCCTGCGAGACCGTCCGTCAGTGCGCCCAGATCCGTACCGCGCTGGAACTCCACTTCGACGCGCCCGCACTGGTCGTGGGCGACGCCGAACTCCTCGTCCCCGCGGCGGGCCTGGACAAGGGCGTCGGCCTGGTGGCCGGCACCGGTTCGGTCGCGGTGGGGCGCTTCGCCGACGGCCGTCCCGTCCAGGTCGGCGGCTGGGGCGCGGTCCTCGGCGACGAGGGCGGCGCCGCCGGTCTCGTCCGCGAGGCCGCACGCGCCGTATGGGCGGCCCATGACCGCGGGGAGGAGCCCGACGCCCTCGCACTCGGTCTCCTCGCCTCCTTCGACGTCGCCGAAGTCCCGGCGCTCGGAGCGGCGTTGGAAGCCGCCAAGGACATCTCCGCCGAGTGGGGCCGGCACGCACCGGCCGTGTTCGCCGCCGCCGAGGCGGGCTCGCCGCTCGCCCGTGCGGTGATCGCCGACGGCGGCCGGTCGCTGGCCGCGCTCGTCGAACGGCTCGCCGCACGTGGGGTCGTGGTGGACGACGTGGTGGTGGCGGGCAGCACGGTCCTCGCCCAGCCCGCCCTGTACGACGCCTTCACCTCCGCCCTCACGGACAGCGTGCCCACAGCCAGGCCACAGCCGCTGCGGGTGCCGCCGGCCGAGGGGGCGGTGGCGCTGGCGCGTTCACTTCTGTGACGCCTGCCGGACGCCGGGCCCATCCTCGTCCGACACGACCCGCCCGTAGATCTTCGCTCGTCCCCGGCCGAACGGCCGAAGAACTCCAGAGAGGCAGCAGCATGCCGTCATCCGCCGGGCCCCGGTCCACCGCGCCGGTCAGTGAACTCGCCGTGAACAGAAGGGGGTTCCTCCGGACCTCCCTCGGTGTCTCGGCCGGCGTCCTGGCCGCGCCCACCTTCGCGGCATGGCTCGGCGCCGCGGACGCGAAGGCCGCCACGGCCGCCGCCGCGTTCGTCGACGACTACAAGACCAACGTCACGGCGAACCTGACGCCCGAGACCAACGCGGTGGTCCGCGCCCTCGGCGGCTTCGCGAAGGTCTGGAAGACCGGCGGCGCCTGGAACACGGGCATACCGCTGCTGCCCGAGGTGCTGCGCGCCAACATGCGCTACTGCGCCCGCGTCACGGCCACGCGCACCGACGCCCAGGCGAAGGACGCGTTCATCTACGACCGCCAGCACCAGAGCTACTCGGTGATCGGGGGCCTCGGCCCGCTGGCCGAGTTGTACAAGTCGGGTGCCAAGGCGGTCACGTCGATCACCAGCGCGCCCGACGGCATCCCGGACGCGAAGATCAGCGACACCCTGCCCGCCGACGCCCCGGCCGGATCCGCGCTCGGCGCCGGGTCGTACGACTCGGCACTCGGTCAGGTGGCCAAGCTGGTCGACACGGTGCGTGGCCCCTTCGCCTCCAGCAACCCGGCCAAGTTCGCCTTCCAGTACCCGCGTCCGTGGCGCATGAACGAGGACAGCGAGGTCGTCGACACCGGGAAGAAGGACGCGTTCGGCTTCCCCGTCTACGAGTCGGACGTGATCGTCGCCCCGCAGCTGCTGCGGCAGCGCGGCGAGACGCCGGCCGAGGACGGCGGCTTCCCCAGCGGCCACACCAACGCCATCCACCTGGCGGCCCTGGCCTTCGCGTACGCCGTCCCCGAGCGCTTCCAGGAGATGGTGACCCGCGCCTTCGAGCTCAGCCACACCCGCATCGTGTCGGGCATGCACTCCACGGTCGACGTCATCGGCGGCCGCGTCATGGCCACCGCCCTGGCCGCCGCAGCCCTCGCCGACCCGGCGAACGCGCCCCTGAAGAAGGCAGCGCGGGCGCAGGCCCTGGCGTACTTCCAGGAGCAGACCGGCACGACGGCCGACACGCTGTACACCTACGCGCATTCAGCGGGCACGGACACCGACCCGTATGCGGACCGTGCCGCGAACGCCCGCACGGTCAAGCCGAAGTTGACGTACGTGCTGACCCGGCGCGGCGGCAACCGGCCGTTCACCGTCCCGAAGGGCGCGGAGGTGCTGCTGGAGACGCGGCTGTCGTATCTGGACGCGGCGCAGCGGCGCGAGGTGCTGCGGACGACCGCGCTGCCCTCGGGCTACGTCCTGCTGGACGGCTGGGAGCAGTGGGGCCGGCTCAATCTGTTCGCGGCGGCGGACGGTTACGGCGCCTTCGACTCGGACGTGACCGTCACGCTGGACGCCTCGGCCGGCGGCTTCGGCGCGGCCGACAGCTGGCGCAACGACATCGACGGCGACGGCGGCCTCACCAAGCACGGCACGGGAACGCTGACCCTGACCGGCCACAACCGGTACACCGGCGGGACCGTACTGGCGGACGGTGTCCTCGTCGCCGCCTCGGCGCACGCCCTGGGCCACGGCGCGGTGCGGGTCACCGGCGGCGCCCTGCGGGTGGCCACCAGGTCGACGGTGAAGATCCACGGCACGTACGCGCAGGAGTCGGCCGCGCTCGAGGTGACGCTGCGTTCGGGTCGCGGCCCCGCCCTGGAGGTCACGCGGCGGGCGGTGCTCGGCAAGGGCAGCTCGCTGTCGCTGCGGCTCGACGCCGACAAGCCGCCGGCCGCGGGGAGCACGGTGCGTGTGATCGGCGCCCCGGTGCTTCGTGGCCAATTCGACCGTATCGAGCTGAACTCGGACACGCTGCGGGCCGTACCCGTCTACACGGCGGATGGTCTGTCGGTACGACTCCTGAAGCGGTAACGCCCCGGCGTGGCGGGAGCTGATGCAGAGTGGCCCCATGAGGCGGCTCTGGATCACTCCCGTCACCGCGCGGCCGGTGTCACCGCGGGGTGGATGATGGCGCGCGAACAACGGGAACTGGTCCTCGATCCCGGGACGGAGGGACACCCTCCGCCGCCCGTGACGGCGGTGGCCCCGCCACGCCCGTCGCGCAGGCGCCTGCTGGTGCCGCTGTTCGTGGTCGTACTGCTCGCCCAGATGGCCGTGGCGATGGTGACCACCGCGGTGCAGCAGACGCCGACCATCGACGAGCCCGTGTACGTCGGCACGGCCGCCGTCTATCTGCACGACCACAGCCTGCGGTACAACCCCGAGCATCCGCCGCTGGGGAAGCTGGTGATCGGCGTCGGGGTGGCGCTCGCCGATCCGCACGTCGACCGGCCACTGCCGAGCAATCAGGGCGCGATGGGGCGGGATCTGCTGTACAAGTCCGGCAACGACCCGTGGCAGCTGATGTTCTGGGCCCGCCTCCCGGTGATCGTGCTGACGCTGCTGTTCGGGCTGGTCGTGTTCGCGTTCGCCCGTGAACTCGTGGGCACGGCGGGCAGTTTGACCGCGCTCGCGCTGTACGCCTTCTCCCCCGACGTCATCGCCCATGGCTCCCTCGCCACACTCGACGTACCGGCGGCCGGTTTCCTGCTGACCTCGGTGTGGCTGCTGTGGCGGGTGCGGGTCCGGCCACGGCTGTATCTGCCGCTCGCCGGGGTGGCGTTGGGTGCGGCCCTGGCGACGCGGATGAGCGCGCTGGCGGCGGTTCCGGTGCTGGTGGTGCTCGCCGGGGTGTCGGTGTGGACGGCCGAAGCGAACGGGCGCCGGGCGGGCGCGTGGAAAGACCGTCGCAGGGCGCTGCTGCGCGCCGCCGCGGGTGCGGGCGTGCTGGTGCTGGCCGCGGTCGCCGTCGTATGGGCCACCTATCTGGCCGTCGACCCGCGGCTGCGCTGGACGCCGCAGCAGCCTGTGCCGGCGGTGGCAGGGCTGCGAGGGCTGCTGGTCGATCTGCTGCCGCTGCCGGAGGCGTACCGGGACGGGATGCGCATCCAGTTCGGGATGGAGACCCGGCCCTGGCAGAGCTTCCTGTTCGGGCGGGTGTACACGGGGTCGCTGTGGTACTACCTTCCGTCGGCGCTGCTGGTGAAGACGCCGCTCGGCATGCTCGTGCTGTGGGCGGCCGGCGCCGTCGCACTGCTCGCGGTCCGGCGGCTGCGGCCCGCGGCGCCGTATCTGCTGCTCGCCCCCGCCGTCCTGTCGGCCGTGGCCATGAACGGGGCGCGGGACTTCGGCACGCGGTACGCCGTCTTCGTGCCGATGTTCCTCGCGGTGGCGGCGGCCGGTGTCCTGGCGCTGCGGTGGCGGTGGCGCTTCGTGGCGACGGGCGCGCTGGTGCTGTTCGTGGCGGTCAGCTCGCTGCGGACGTTTCCCTACTATCTGCCGTATTCCAACGAGGCGTTCGGCGGGCCCGCGAAGACGCATCTGCGGCTGCACGACTCCAATGTGGACTGGGGCCAGGATCTGGGCCGGCTCGCGGACCGGCTGCGGGAGCGCTATCCGGGTGAGCGGATCTGGCTGGTGTACAAGGGCAGCGGGGTGCCGTCGTACTACGGCATCGACGCGACCGACCCGCGTACGGTGCCCGCCCGTGAGGTGCGCGGGTTGCTGGTCGTGTCGGACTCCAGCGTCGCCAAGGCGAAAGGGCGGCTGGCCGAGTTGATCGACAGCAGTCGTCCCATCGACACGGTCGGTCATTCGATCACGATCTACCGACGGTGATCGTTTTGGGGTGTCTGAGCTATGTTGAACGACTGTGGGAGACAAAGGAGGCGCACCGGTGCCATCGCCGCAGCAGGCACGTGCACAGGCGTCCGCGATCACCTCGGGCAAGTCGGCTCCGGAGGCGGAGGCCGCTCCGAGTTCCCAGCTCAGGACGCTTTTCGACCGGCCGCGGCTGTCGCCGGGACAGCGGCGTATCGCCCAGTACCTGATCGAGCACATCACCGAAGCGGCGTTCCTCTCGATCACCGATCTCGCCGAGCGGGTGGGCGTCAGCCAGCCTTCGGTGACACGGTTCGCCGCGGCGGTCGGCTTCAGCGGTTACCCCGCGCTACGGGAGAAGCTCCAGTCGATCGCGCTCGGCACGCTCGCCGGCGGCCCCCCGGCGGCCGAGGAGAACCAGGGCAACGAGCTGCAGGCGGCCGTCGACGCCGAGATCGAGAACCTGGAGAACCTGCGCCGGGACTTCGCCGACCCCGGCCGGGTGATCGACACCGGCCGCAAGCTGTCGGAGTCGACACCGCTGACCGTCCTGGGCCTGCGCATCTCGGTGTCCCTGGCCGAGTACTTCGCGTATGCGGCCCGCCGGGTCCACCCGGACGTACGGCTGGTCACGCGGGGCGGCAGCGTCGCCTACGACGCACTGCTCCAGTCCCGTGAGGCGGGCGGCACATGGGTGCTGGCGTTCTCCATGCCCCGGCACGCGCAGGAGACCCTCAACGCCGTACAGGTCGCGCGCAACGCGGGACTGAAGGTCGCGCTGATCACCGACCTGGCGCTCGGACCGGTGGCCGACGAGGCCGACGTCACCTTCGCCACCGGCACCGGCTCCCGGCTGGTCTTCGACTCCTACGCCGCGCCCGGCGTGATCGCGGCGGCGCTGCTGCAGGCCATGACCGACGCCGACCCCGAGCGCACCCAGGCGCGGCTCGAGGAGTACGAGCAGATCTCCGACCAGCACCAGTTCTTCCTCAGGGACTGACGAGCAGCGCGCCCACACCACGTCCCACGGAGGGCTACAAGGGCACCAATCACCTCAAACTACGCATGAATGTTTTCATGCGTCTTGCAAACCGGACGGTATATATAAATACTTCACACCCGGACGCCCGGAGCCGCCGTCACCCACCCGCGTCGGCGCCGAGGGTGTTCGAACGGGCATCGCCTGCGCGAGCGCCCGCGGCGGCTCCGGCCATCCCCTAGGCCGGGGCCGCCACAAACCGTCGGACCACCCCTCACGACGCCGCACACCCGGAAGCGATGATCATGCCCTTGACGACCACGCGCATCAGCCCGGACTGGCCCTGCCAGGTCAAGACCCCCGGCAGCTACGACTGGGAGCGCTCGGCGGCCAAGTGGCTGCGCGAACTGGTGCCGGCCCGCTACGCCAGCTACCCGGCCCTGATCCGCCACCCCGTGCTGCTCGCCCGCCATGCGCAGATCCAGGTCCAGCACGAGATACGCGTCGCCCGCACCGCCCTGCAGACCGCGCGCGCCGATCTGCCCGCCCTCGGTCTGCCGGAGTCGGTCATCGAGCACACGATCAAGCTGTACGCGGCGGAGGTCCTCCAACTGCAGCACATCGCGCGCAGCGTGCGGGCGGTCACCCATGCCCTGGTGGACACCTCCGCGCGCTGACCGCCGCACGGCAAGGGCGGGTTCAGCCGGTGCCGGTACGAGATTCCAGGTCCCGGCGGGTGTCGTCGCCGTAGACGCCGGTCTCGTCGCCGCGGATGCCGTACCAGAGCTGGAAGCGGGCCACCGCCTCGGTGAGGACGGCGTCGTACTGACCGCTGGTGGACCCGTCCTGGTAGACGTCCGGGATACGCAGCAGCCGCTCCTGGAGGTCGGTCACCTCAGGGCCTGACGCTCCTTGGCGGAGGGTGCCGGCACCGTCGGGGTCGACCGCCGCACCGCCGCCCGCGGCGGGCGGGGCGGCGGACGTGGGAGGCGCGGCGGACGCGGGAGGGGCGTCGGGTGCGGGGGCGGCCGTGTCGGCGTCGTTCCGGTCGGGGAGCAGGAAGGCGCAGCCGAAACCGATGACGGCGGCAGCGGCCACGGCGACCGCCATGGCGGCATGGCGTCGACCCACGCCGCGACGGCCGGAGCCCGTGGGGCGGTCCTCCTCGTCGGCGCGGACGGGTGGAAGTTCCTGCGTCCAGTCCTCGGATCCGGGCAGCGGCGCCGGCATGGGCACGGTCTCGTAGGCGCCGGTTCTCGGCGGCAGATCCTTGAGCAGTTCGGCGAGGGCGTCGGTGCGGCGGGGGCGCACGACGCGTACCGGTTCCAGGGGTGGCCGGTCGTCGTACGGCTGCCGGGGTTCGGACGGTGTCGGCACCGCTCTTCTCCTTCCGTCCCGTGCGCTGGGGTCCGGGCGGTCCCCGTGGAGTGATACGTGGCAGCCGCACCGGGAGTTCAGCGGGACTCCGCAGACCTGGCACGGCCGGCCCGCGGCAGTGGTGTGCCAAGGGGTGGCGGCGATGGGTGGACGAGGCGATCCATCCGCTGAAGTCGTGTGAAGTCGTGGCGGCAGTTGCTGTGGGGCGACGGCTGTCCACCCGCGGCGCCTTCTCAGCCGATGGTGACGACATGCGCCCAGGGCGGCGGGGATTCCGGGGTGTAGTCGGGATTCCTCTCGTTCACGGCGTGGGCGGGGCGGGGGAAGAGACCGACGACGGTGCGGCAGGGAGGCTGCGCCGAGGGCCATGGCGTCTGACCGTCCGTCAGGGCGACGATGACGTCCGGACGGTGTCGCGAGCGGAGTGCCCGGGCGAAACCGGAGCGCAGATCCGTTCCCCCGCCGCCGATCAGGGCGATGCTCTCGGCGCGGCAGAGCGGGACGGCGACCCCGGCGGCCGCGTCGCAGGAGATCACCGAGACCAGGTCGCGCCGCCCGCCCACCGCCCGCGAGATCGCCGCCACCTCCAGCAGCGCGCTGCCCAACTCGGCGTCGCTCACCGACCCGGAGGTGTCGATCACGACACAGACCCGGGGCGGCGTGCGGCGCAGGCTGGGCAGCAGCACCCCGGGGACACCGGCCGACCGCCGGGACGGACGACGGTAGCTGTGGTTCTCGCCCACCCCCGGCGCACCCGCCGCCGAACGGACCGCCGCCCCGAGCAACTGCCGCCACGGCTGCGGCGGATGGAACGCCTCGTCCGCCCACCGCCGCCACCCGTCCGGTGTCTCGCCCGGCCGGCCCTTGATCCCCTCGGCGACCCGGAAGCGGACCGCGTCCCGCTGCTGCCTGCTCAGCCCGTGTGCCCCGTCCGGCCCCAGCTCCCACGGCCGCTGCTGCCCGTCGGCGCCACTGCCGCAGTCCAGCCATGCCAGGTCCGCGGTGAGCCCGGTCATCGACGCCGTGCGCAGGTACTCCTCCATCAGCAGCCCGTCGGGCAGCCGCAGCAGCGACGGCAGGACCGCCCCGACCGGCAGGGGCAGACCGTCGCCGTAGATGTCGTCGTTGATCTCGAAGTCGGCGGCGATGTTCCGCCGCAGCCTCTCGCCCGATCCGTGCTCCTCGTGCTCCCGCGCATACCGCTCGCCCCGCCCGTGGTGGTCCCGGAGCAGATGGGAGACCTCGTGCACCCACACGCCCGCCAGTTCCTCCACCGGGGTGCGCGCCACGAAGCCGGGCGAGACGTACACGCGCCAGTGCGCGTCCACCGCCATCGTCGGCACCGACCGGTCCTCCACCACGTGCAGCGCGAAGAGTGCGGCGGCAAGGTAAGGGCGGACCTTCACGGCGTGCAGCCTGGCCGCCAGCAACTTCTCCAGGTCCAGCGGGAGTTCGGGCCCGTCCGGTCCGCCGGAACCGGCCGGCGGATTCGGCACGGTGGCCCGCACGGGGCGCGGTGGCGGGGGCGGAGACATCGGGCGCGGCACCGGGCGCCGCACGGCCCCGGTCATCGGCGCACCCCCTGCTCACGCCCAGCCGTGATCCGCCCCACCGACCGGTCCGCCCGCCGGGCGAGACCGATCACCCCGGTCAGCCGTTCCATCGCCTCCGGCACCTCCCAGTCGTCGCGCCGCAGCGCGGCCAGCGCCGTCGCCGGGGCGACCAGCAGGTCCGGGGCGCCGGTCTCCAGCGCCCTGACCAGCACCGCCCAGCCCGCCTCCCACCGCTCCCGCTCCGGCCGCGCCCCGACCGCGGCCACCACAGCCTCCAGGGCCGCCTGACGCAGATCTCCCCGCACCGGCAGCTCGGCGGCGGCCGGATCGGCCAGCAGCGACTCCGGGTCCGGCAGGTCCATCCGGTCCAGATGGGCGAGGAGTTCGAGCCCCGGCCCGTCCCCCACCGCACCCCGAACCAGCAGCGCCAGCACCTCCCGGGAGACGGAGGCAGCCGTGCCGAAGGCCAGCAGCGTCAACGCGGCCTCCCAGCTGCGGGGGGACGGCCAGGCGCCGCCGCGCCGCGTCTCGGTGCTCGGCAGCCGATGGATCAGCGTCGGCCTCGCTTCCAGGAAGCCGCAGACGGCGCGCCGGGCGAAGGCCACCGCCTCCGGCAGCCGCTCCGGCACCAGCCGGGGCAGTTCGGCCCGGGGCCAGACCCCGCCGAGCCCGCGCACCACCACCTCCCGGTCGTGCACCCAGTTCAGATGAACGAACCGATTGGCCAGTGGCGGGCTCAGCTCCCACCCGTCCGCCGCCGACGCGCGCGGATTGGCGGCGGCCACGATCCGCACCCCCGGTGGCAGTTGCAGCGCACCGACCCTCCGCTCCAGGACGACCCGGAGCAGCGCGGCCTGGACGGCCGGGGTGGCGGTGGAGAGTTCGTCCAGGAACAGCAGCCCCCGTCCGGCCCGCACGAGCTCCACGGCCCACTGCGGCGGCGCCATCGGCACCCCCCGCACCGCCGGATCGTCGCCCACGATGGGCAGCCCGGAGAAGTCGGACGGCTCGTGGACGCTGGCGATCACGGTCGTCAGCGGCAGGTCGAGAGAGGTGGCGAGCTGAGTGAGGGCCGCCGTCTTCCCGATGCCCGGCTCGCCCCAGAGCAGCACGGGCAGATCGGCCGCGACAGCCAGGGTGAGCGCTTCGAGCTGCTCGTCGGGGCGCGGTTCGGTGGTCGTCGTCCGCAGGAGGCTCAGGAGGTCGTCGGCCAGGGCGAGATGGGTGCCGGTCGCGGAGGCGCGGGCGGGTGCGGGTGCGGACGTGCCGGCGGCCAGAACGGGGGCGGGCAGGACGGTACTGAAGGTCATGGGCATCACCTGGGGTGGGTCGGGGGACGGGACGACCCGTCCGGGATGGCGAGGGCGTGCGGCGCAGAACGCGCAGTGCGGGTAAGGGACTTCGGTCAGGGCGGCCCGTCAGCAAGTCAGGCCGATGCAGGGACGGGACGACCCGTCCGGGATGGCGAGGGCGTGCGGCGCAGAACGCGCAGTGCGGGAAAGGGACTTCGGTCAGGGCGGCCCGTCAGCAAGTCAGGCCGGTGCGGGGACGGGAGCGGGTGCTCCGCTTGCGGCGCGTCGCGGGTGGCGTGCGGCGGTCGATCCGGGGGCGGTGGCGCGCGTGCCGCACGTCCGGGGCGGTCTCTTCTCCGGCGGCGCCCGCACCGGCCAGTCCCGAGCGGAAGAGCCCGTGGTCGATGCGGCGTGCCGCGGCCGACTCCAGTGCCTCCCGGAGCGGTCCGTCGCGCAGGACCGCGGCGGGCCCGAGCAGTCCCTCGACCACGGCCAGCGCCCCGGCGACGTCACCGTGGCCGAGCCGCTCCCGGACCGCGGGCAGTGCCTCCGGGTCGCGGTGCACCGCGTCGATCGCGCGCAAGCAGGGCAGCGGCGGTCCGCCGAGGGCCACCAGCAGCTCTTCCCGGCGTAGTTGAGCCGGGTCGTGATCGATCGCCGTCAGCACCCCGTCCCGCAGCGCGATCCGGTGGACCTCGCCCCGGCACCGCACCCGGTGCGGATCGCGAGGGTCGGGTCCCGGCGCCGGGCCTGGCACCGGCACCGAGCCGGACGCCTCCAGCGCCGAGGCGACGAGCGGGTGCAGCCGCTCGGCGGTGACCAGCCCTGCCCGCAGCAGTTCCAGATCCGGCAGGACCCGTGCCGCGACCTCCGGCAGCACCGGAAGCGCCGCGACCTCCTGCGGCGTCACCGCCTCACGCAGCGGCCGGAGCGTCGGAGCATGGCTGTCGTCGGGGGCGACGAGTTCGAACACGGCATGTCTGCGCGCACCGAGCCGCACGGTGAAGGCCCCGCGTGGAAGCCCATCGGCCCGCAACAGCGACTCCGCCTCGGCAGCCCAGCGTGCCACCGCCCACGGGCCCTCGTGAACGGCGGACCGGTCCGGCAGCTCTGCCCAGCCGGGTGGGTGCAGCCGGTCCGGCGGCTCTGCCCGGCCGGGTAGGTGCAGCCGGTCCGGTAGCTCTGCCCGGCCGGCAGGATTCCGTCGGTCCGGCAGCACCGTGAAAGACGCGCCACCCGCACCGCACCGACGCGTCAGTTCGCCGCTCACTCCGGCGTCCCAGAGATGCCGGTGCAGGTCGAGCCGGAAACGCCGGTCGGGATGCGGATGGGGATGGGGATGGGGATGAGGCCCAGGGCTGCCGGTCCCGGACCCTTCCCACACGGCCAGCGACATCCGCTGTCCGGCGTCCGCCCAGGCCGGCGGTGTACGCACCACCAGTTGCACCGGCGTGGCGCCCGAACTCCGGTAACGCGCCAGACAGATGGTGAGGCCGGGCCGGAGCCGTCCGTCGGGGGCGATCCGGGGCATGTGCCAGCGGAGCAGATCCGGTGCCAGTCGGCGCAGATCCGCTCGGAGACGGGTGACGAGATCGATGCCGTGGCGGGCGCGCACGGCGTGCAGATCGAGATCGACGTCGATACGGACGGCGGCACAGGCCCCCGCCCAGTCGCCGACGGCACGCCGTGCGGTCGCGGTCTCGATCATGGACGGTGGCACGGCGTACTCACGCACGCGCTGCCACATCAACAGGCGGGACGGAATCTCATTCGCGAAGTGATGTGCCATCAGCACTCACCTTGCGCGAATGATTCCCCCAATCCGTACGAGGAGAAGGTCTTCATCCCCGACACCGTAACCGCCGCGACGTCGATCTGTCAGCCACGTTTTTCCAGCGCACTCAGTTCCCCCTCCACAGCGCACTGAGTGCCACGTCCCGGGGTCGGGTGCTACGTTCCCGACCATGAGCTCCACCGTGAAACCGCCCATGCGGGACGCCCTGGTCGCGGCGGCCTTCCAGCTGTTCCTGGAGCGGGGCTATGAGCAGACCACCGTCGACGACATCGTGGCGCTGGCGGGGGTGGGGCGGCGCTCGTTCTTCCGTTACTTCCCCTCGAAGGAGGACGTGGTCTTCCCGGACCACGAACGGTGCCTGGCGGACATGACGGCCTTCCTCGCCGCCAGCGCCGAGGACGACGAGCCGGTGCGCCGGGTCTGCGACGCGGCCCGGCTGGTACTGCGTATGTACGCCGAGAACCCGACCTTCTCGGTGCAGCGCTACCGCCTCACCAAGAAGGTGCCGGGGCTGAGGGCGTACGAGCTGTCCGTGGTGTGGCGCTACGAGCGCGCCCTCGCCGCGTATCTGCGCGGACGGTTCGCCGGCCGGCCGGACGGAACGCTGCAGGCCGACGTGATCGCGGCGGCCGTGGTCGCGGCGCACAACAACGCGCTGCGCTCCTGGCTGCGTTCGGACGGACAGGACGACGCGGACTCGGCCGTGGACCATGCCCTCGGGTACGTACAGTCCGCCTTCGGCGCGTCCCTGGCCCCCTCCGCCCCGCTCGCGGGTGAGCAGCCGGAGGACGTCGTGGTCGTCGTCTCCCGCCGGGGAGCGCCCCTGTGGCGGGTCGTCCAGGAGATCGAGTCCACGCTCGGACGCGACTGATCCCCACAGCCCTTCCACATCCAAGGGCACTCAGTACCTTTACGAGTGGCACTGAGTGCCATACGCTGATGCTGTGCACGGTGGCACGGTGAACCGGGCACGTGCGTGCACGGGCGACCCGCGCACGCGGGATTCCGGCCGAGTGCAGGGAGTTGACAGCGTGTACCACCACTCAGGAAGCGTTGCCCGTCCGACAGCCGGCTCCGCGGCCGGCGTACTCGACCCCGCGCCCCGGGACGCGGATGCCCTCCTCTACCAGCGCTGCACCTGGTGCGGCACCGCCATGTACCACCGTCTGCTCTGTCCGGTCTGCCAGGGCAGCGACCTGCGCACAGAGCGCAGCGAGGGGGTCGGTACGGTCCGCCACTCGTCGGTGGTGCACCGCAACTCCCCCGCCGCGCGCAATGTGTCGCTGGTCGAGATGGCCGAGGGGTTCGTCGTGCGCGGCCGGGTCATCGGCCCGCCGATCGGCATCCACAGCGGCGACCGGGTCCGGCTGTCGACGGCCAAGGACCCCGTCCGCGGCGAGCCGGTGTTCCAGCTGGTCGACGAGCCGTACCGGGCCTGGAGCTGAGCGCTCCGCGGGAAGGCCGGTGTGTCGGCTGCGGGTCCGTTGTGGCTGGTCGCTCCCCCACTCTCGAATCCGCTCGAGCGGGGGGACCCCCATCGCGGCGGAGCCGCAAATTGATGCAGCCCCGCGCCCCTTTGGGGCGCTGCCGAACCGCGCCGGACCCGCTCAGGGCTCGCCGTACAGACCGGGTATCAGGTCCCGCACGAGCACCGGTTGCCCTGTCTCGAAGCATGAGTTGGCGGCGAGTCCGACCGCCAGAGCCAGCGCCCCGTCCCGTTCCGTGGCCGGCCGAGCCGCCGCCACGCCGCCGGTCACCGGATCCCCGGGGCGGACCGGCCCGAAGAGCGCGGCCAGCATGCGCGGGTCTCCCCCACCGTGGGCCTCGTGCGCGGTCTCCACGTCGATCTCCTTCGGCGGCTGCCACAGGGGACGCAGGGTGAGGCGTACCCCGCCCGCGTGTTCGGCGGCCGTGTCCCCGTGCAGGGCGCCGGTGTGGGAGGCGATCCGGGTCACCGGCGGCTGCCAGTTGCTCTCCTCGACCTCGAGTTCCAGGCGGCCGGCGCTGCCGTTGAACATGACCCGGTAGCCCTCCCACGGGGAGTAGGCCGTCAGGTGGTACGTCATCGTGGCGCCCCGCAGGTAGCGGACGAGGACGGCCATGTCGTCCTCGATGGTGATCGGCCCGCCGAAGACGTTGCGGTCGCGGAGGTAGCCGTCGTCGTGTTCCGCGTCGAGATAGAGCGCTCGCAGGGTGTCGTTGGCCGCGAGGTCCAGGGCGAAGGGGTCGTCGGCGGCTGCCGTGGCGCCGTGGGCGCGCTCGTACTCCCGGCGCAGTCCGTGACGGGCGCCCGCCTCATGGCCGTAGAAGCCGAGCCTGCCGTAGCCGAAGACCTCGGCGGGCTCGTCGGCGAGCCACCAGTTGACCAGGTCGAAGTGGTGCGAGGACTTGTGCACCATGAGTCCGCCGCTGTGCCGCTTCTCCCGGTGCCAGCGGCGGAAGTAGTCGGCGCCGTGGCGTACGTCGAGCAGCCACTCGAAGTGGACGGACAGGATCTCGCCGATCGCGCCGTCGGCGAGCAGGGTGCGCACCTTCTCGTGGACGGGGTTGAAGCGGTAGTTGAAGGCGACGGTGAGGGAGTTGCCCGCATCCCGGACGGTGTCCAGGATGCGGGCACAGCGCTGGGCGTCGACGGTCATCGGCTTCTCGGTGACGACCCGGCAGCCCGCCCTCAGCGCGGGGACGATGTAGCGGTCGTGCTCGGCGTCGACGGTGGTGACGACGACCTCGTCGATGTCTTCCTTGGTGAGCAGGTCGGTGAACTGCTCGGGTTCCCACTGGGTGGCGGGCGGTTCGCCGGCGGCGGTCAGCAGCCGGTCGTGGAAGGCCATCCGGGTCGGGTTGGGGTCGCACAGGGCGACGACCCGGTGGCCGGGGCGTTCGGCGAGGGCGCGGGTGAAGGTCTGGGCGCGGTGGCCGGTACCGACGACGGCCGCGCGCAGGGGAGTTGATCGGCTCATGATCAAGCCCTTCCCGCTGACCGTCCCGGCCAGTCCTGGGTCAACTCCTGCTCCCCCACCCCCGCTTGTCCCCTCTTCACAGGCAACCCACAGACCCCGCACGCCGTCCTCCGTGGCGTGAGGGCCGTCCGGAGCAGCCGGAGGGCCCGAGCCCAGTGCGGAGGAGGACAACGGTGTTACGTGCCGGGCGAATATGGGTGACCGCTGCGGCGGTGCTCGCGGTGGTGGGGGCAACACCAGGACTGGCGCAGGCGCAGCCGGCCGGACCGGCCCCGCTCTCGGTGTCGGCGGACCTTCCACCGGGCTGGCAGGTCACCGGTGAGGGCCAGGACCGGCAGTTGGTGTGGCGGTCGGCAGAGCCGGTGCCCATGGGTGACGCGCGGGTCGAGTTCTACGACGGCGACCGGCTGCTGGGCAGACCGGTGCCCGGCAGGGACGGCCGTACGTTCCGGCTGGACCTCGACGCCGCACCGCTGAACTCCGCGAAGGACCTTCAAGTCCTGTCCGGCGGGCGGCGGTTGGACGCGGTCGGGGTCGCCGAGGAGGAGCGGCAGGACCGGCGTTCCCCGGCGGTGGCGAACCCGTCGGCCGCACTGCCGGCCAACTCCGTCGACCCGGGCAAGCCGGGCTCGTACCGGACGGTCTCCGGCGAGTACAAGCTCGACTCCGTGAAGCTGCCCGACTTCCCGCACCCCGTGGAGATGCAGGCCGTCGTGGTGGCACCGACCGGCGCCACCGGCAAGCGCCCGCTCGCGCTCTTCCTGCACGGCCGTCATGGCACCTGCTACAAGGGCAACGAGGACGTGACCGGCGACTGGCCCTGCCCGGCCGGCATGAAGTCGATCCCGAGCCATCGCGGCTATCTGCGCGACCAGAAGCTGCTGGCCTCGCAGGGCTATGTGACGGTGTCGATCTCGGCCAACGGCGTCAACGGCCAGGACTTCGCGGCCGAGGACGGCGGCGCGCAGGCCCGTTCGTCGCTGGTGCGGCAGCATCTCGCCCGCTGGGCCGACTGGGCCGGGCACCCGGCCGCGGCCCCGGCGATCGTACGCAAGGCGCCGAAGACGGACCTCTCGCGGGTCCTGCTGGTCGGCCACTCACGCGGCGGCGAGGGCGTCAACCGGGCCGCGACGGACAGTCTCTACCCGCCGCCCGCCCAGCAGGACGGGTACCACGGCCGGGTGCGCTGGCACATCCGCGGCACCGTGCTCATCGGCCCGACGATCTTCGGCCAGAACCCGGTCCCCGATGTGCCGTCCCTGACGATCCTGCCGGGCTGTGACGGCGATGTCTCCGATCTCCAGGGCGAGTTGTACGTCGACGGCACCCGCGGCGTCAGCCGGGGCAGCGCCCTGCACAGCGCCGTCTACATGGTCGGCGCCAACCACAACTTCTTCAACAGCGAGTGGACGCCGGGCCAGGCCCAGGCGCCCGCGGACGACGACTTCTACGAGGACGAGGAGCGGCCGGACCCGGTGTGCTCGACGGGCACCCGGACCCGGCTGACGGCCGACCAGCAGCACAAGGCGGGCGCCACGTACATCGCGGCGGCGGCCAGGCTGTTCGTCGTCGGTGACGACCGGGTACGGCCGCTGCTGGACGGCTCGGGCAAGCGGGCACCCTCGGCGGACCCCGCGCGCGTCCTCACGCACGCGGTCGGCGCGAACCGCCGTGCCGGGTTCCTGCCGGACAGCGGCAAGGTCTCCGTCACGGGCGCGAAGCTGTGCTCCGTCACCGATCCCGACCCGGCCGTGGCCTGCCTGGACCGTGAAACCCCGGGCTCCTCCCCGCACTTCGTGCCCTGGTGGGGGGCGGGACCGGAGTCCGGGCGCCGTGCGGTGGCGCTGCGCTGGTCCGAGCCGGGGTCCGCGGCCCGGGTGCGGACCGACAAGCCGCTGTCCCTCGGCGGGGCGAAGGGGCTGACGCTGCGCGTGATCGTGCCGCCGAACACCACCGGCACCCAGCTGGACGTGGCCATCGCCGACACCTCAGGGCGGCGGGCCACTCTGGGCCGGGTCCGCGTGGACGGGCTGCCCGGCAGTGAGCGGACCGCCTCGTACTGGGCCCGCGAGGTCCGCGTGTCCCTGGCGGCGGCCGGCCGCGCCGGTCTCGATCTGCGGCACATCAACTCCCTGCAGCTCACGCCGCGTTCCGGGTCCGGGAAGGCCTGGCTGATGGACGCCTGGGGCTGGCGCCCCGGCACACCCGCGGTCCGCGAGGCCGCCCTGCCGCGCGTCGACATCGGCCGCCTCACCGTCGACGAGGGCGACTCGGGCGTGCGGACCTACCGGGTGCCCGTGCGGGTGTCCGGACAGGGCAGCGGCCAGGTCCGGGTGTACGTCCTGAACCCGGACACCGGGAACAGCGAGGAACGGCTCGTCACGGTACGGCCCGGCGGCAACGACATCGACGTACCGGTGAAGGTCGAGGGGAACACCCGCTTCTCGTACGACATGACGCACGACGTGCTGGTGAAGGCGGTCCGGAACTCGGTGATCGGCTCGTACGTCGGCGGTGTGACCGCGGTGAACGACGACCCCGTGCCGACGATCAGTGTCACGCCGGTCGCCGACCGGGTGACCGAGGGCCGGCCGCTGACGTGGCGGGTGACCCTGTCCGAGCCGGCCGACACGGAGATCTCGCCGCTGTTCCGCGTGGAGCCGGTGACCGGTGGCGCCGAGCTGTCCACGAAGGACGTCGACCCGGGGTGGCTGGAGGAGTACTCGGGTGAGTCGCCCGACCCGGAGCGCCCGCTCTCCCAGCTGGAGGGCCTGTACTTGTGGATCAGTGTCCCGGCGGGCCAGACCTCCGTCGACGTGTCCCTGCCCACACTCAAGGACACGGCAACCGAGCCCGAGGAGTCGGTCCGCTTCCGCCAGGCCGCCGACGACGGCGAGCCGCAGCCCGACGGGGCGGTGATCAGCGGAACGGTACTGGACGCGTCCTAAGCAAGAGCGCCCCGAAGGGGCGCGGAGCTGTATCTATTTGCGGCTCCGCCGCGTGGGCGCGACCAGCCACGATGGCGCCGCAGACAACCGACAGCCCATCGCGGCACTTCTCAAGGCGTAGGCGTCACACGGATGCCGACAGTCCCTTTCAGGCCGCGCCTCACCCTGCTGCCGAGCAGGGTGAGGCGTCCGACGATGGGGTACTTGCGGGCGAGGAGGGCGCGGTAGCGCGCCGTGGTGGCCTCGTCGCAGATCTCGGCGGTGGCCGGAACCTGGTCGCCGGTCGGGTTGCCGCGAGCGTCGCAGGGGCCGACGAGGACATCGCCGCGCGCCCGGATCCGCTTGACCTTCCAGGAGTCGGCGACGGACCAGACGCCGAGCGTGTCCCCGTCGCGCACCACCCACACCGGGGTGGCGACCGGAGTGCCGTTCCTGCGATAGCTGGTGATCAGCAGGTACTTGCCCGCACCGAGCCGCTCCAACGCAGTGTCGTCCATGACGGCGAGTCTAGGCCGGTCACCTCACCCCGACGCCGCCGCGATCCGTCGTATCGCCTCCCCCAGCGCCTCCGGCGACGTCGCCAGATTCAGGCGTACGTGTCCCGCTCCGCCCGCGCCGAACGGGATCCCCGAGTTCAGCGCCACGCGCCCGCGCTCCAGGAAGACCTGCGCCGGGTCGTCCCCGAGGCCGAGCGGGCGGCAGTCGAGCCAGGCGAGGTAGGTGGCCTCGCCCGGGCGGTAGCGGATCGCGGGGAGGTGCTCGGCCAGCAGGTCGGCGAGCAGGCGCCGGTTGTCGTCGAGGCCGGCGAGCAGCGCGTCCAGCCAGGCGGTGCCGTCGCGCAGGGCGGCGGTGTGGGCGATGACGCCGAGGTGGCTCGGGCCGTGGCTGACCTCCTCGGGAAGCCGGTCGAGGACGGCGGCGGCAGCGGGGCCCGCGATCGCGAGCGCGGCCTTGAGCCCGGCCAGGTTCCACGCCTTCGAGGCCGACATCACCGACAGGCCGTGCTCGCCGCCCGGCACGCTGAGATACGGCACGTAGTCGACGCCGCCGGCGACGAGCGGCGCGTGGATCTCGTCGGCGACGACACGGACGCCGTACCGGTCGGCGAGATGGGCGACCGCGGCCAGCTCGCCGGCGGTGTGCACCGTGCCCGTCGGGTTGTGCGGGCTGCACAGCAGGTAGGCGGCGCGTCGACCGTCCGTGACCGCCTGCCGGAAGACCTCCTCCAGCGTCCCGAGGTCGATCCGCAGGTCCGCACCCAGCGGGGCCTGAAGCACCCGCCGTTCCATGTGCTCCACGAACTGGAAGAACGGCGGATACACGGGTGAATTCACCACCACCGGATCCCCGGGGCCGGTGACCAGTTTGATCATCTCGACGACGCCCAGCATCACATCGGGCACGATCGCGGTGCGCTCCACCGCGAGCCCGTCCCAGCCCCACCGCTTGCCGGCGAAGTCGGCGAGCGCCTCGGCGTAGGCGGTGCCCGCGGCATAGCCGGTGTCCCCCAGCGCGAGCGCGTCGGTGATCGCGCGGACGACGGGTTCGGCGAGCGGCACGTCCATCTCGGCCACCCACAGCGGCAGCACGTCGTCGGGGTAGGTCCGCCATTTCATGCTCGTACGGCGGCGGAGACGGTCGAGAGTAAGGGCTTGCAGCGGATTCGGTTCACCGGACGCTTCGTGCGGGATCCTGGTCATGAAGCACAAGATAGGGGGCTGTGGCGTGACGTGGAATCACGGGGGACGGACAGTGGCGGTCGACGGCATTCCCGAGGTGGCCTGCGACGAATCGGGCTCGGACGGGGAGAATCTCACCGGCGGGAACACCGATGTCTTCGCACACGGCAGTGTGCTGCTGCCCATGGATTCCGCGGCCGGATTCGTGCAGGAGATAAGAGACCGGATCCGTTCGCCCGCGGAGGAGTACAAGGCGAACCATCTCCTGCGGGAGAAACACCGCGCGGTACTGGAATGGCTGCTCGCGCCCTCGGGCCCGATCCATGGGCACGCCCATGTGCATCTCACCGAGAAGGCGTTCTTCGTGGTGGACCGGGCCGTCGACCTGCTGCTCGGCGACAGCTCCGCGGCCGTCGTGCTGTTCCGGCAGGGGCCGCGGACTTTCGGGGAGGCCGGCTGGCGGGAATTCCTCGAGGCGGCGAACCAATTGCTGCGGGTCAGGAACGACGGAGAGCCACAGCTGCCGGTCGAGACGTTCTTCCGAACGGTCCACGGACTGCTGCGAGCACATTCCGGTACGGAACTGGCGGGCACCCTGGAACGGCTCGCGGCGGCACGCTCCCGGGCGGATGCCTATCGGGCGGGAATCCTGAACGGTCCGACCCTGATTCCCCTTCTCAATCCGCTGCTGCCCGCGATCGTCCACACCGCCGCCTACTGGAGCGCGGATGGCCGGCCGGTGCGGCTGGTCCACGACCGGCAGAACATGCTCACGCCGGACCGCATCGCCTGGATCGAGGAGTCCGCGAGGCAGGCCGGGTTCGGGCTCGGCGGGCTGCGGCTCGTCCAGGCGGGGCTGGATCCGCGCGTGCAGCTGGCCGACTTCCTCGCCGGGATCGCCCGCAAGATCGCCTCCGACGAGCTGAACGGACACGGAGACCCGGTCCTCACGGCGCTGGTTCGCCCGTACGTGGACGCGGCGTCCATCTGGGGCGACGAGCGCAGCTGGGAGCGGCTGGGACCGGTGGACGACAGCATGGACGAGCCGCGCGCCCTGAAAGGATCACCGATCCTCTGAACGCCCCGGGGCCGAGCCACGTACCTAGGGAGGGTGCTCAACTGACGGAGTGTCCCGTGGTGTTGACACCGCGTTGTTCTGGTTCGGGAGCCATGCATGAGGCACGCACGACGACGGGTCGTCCGGCGAGTGGCACGTCTGGCGGCGGTCGGCGGACTCCTCCTGGGAGGCACGATGGTGACGCGGGCGGTGGCGAGTGAGCCGTCCGACGGCGCCGAACTGCCACGTACGTTGGCGCAGGCCGCGGGCGACACGGGTGCTGGGCTGGTGTCCCGGCTCGGTACGTCCCGTACGGCGGGCAGCTGGGTGGATGCCCAGGGCCGGTCGGTCGTCGCGGTCACCGACGAGGAGGCCGCCGCCGAGGTGAAGCGGGCGGGGGCCGAGGCCAAGATGGTGCGCTACAGCATGCGCGACCTCAAGTCGGCCACGTCGACGCTGGGTTCGACGCCCAAGGTGCCCGGCACGGCATGGGCAGTGGACTACCGGTCCAACGAGGTCGTGGTGCGCGCCGACCGCACCGTCTCCACCGCCGAGTGGAACGAGCTGAACGAGATCGCCGACGCCATCGGCGGCTCGGTGCGCATGGAGCGCACCGAGGGCACCTTCACGACCCGCATCAACGGGGCGCAGCCGATCCTGTCCACCGCGGGCCGCTGCTCCGCGGGCTTCAACGTGACCGACGGGCAGCGCGACTTCATCCTCACCGCCGGGCACTGCGGGCCCACCGGTTCCGTCTGGTTCTCCGACAACGGGGGCAGGGAGCAGGTGGGCAGGACGACCACGCAGAGCTTCCCCGGCGACGACTACTCGCTGGTGCAGTACGCGAACGGCCGCGCGGGCGACGGCGCCGACGTCGTCTCCATCGGCGAGGGGCGGGGCGTGCGGATCACGGGCCTGGGCGAGGCGTCCGTCGGGCAGAAGGTGTTCCGCAGCGGCAGTACGACCGGGCTCCAGGACGGTGAGGTGACGGCGGTCAACGCCACCGTCAACTACCCGGAGGGCACGGTCAGCGGCCTGATCGAGACGAACGTGTGCGCCGAAGCCGGTGACAGCGGCGGGCCGATGTTCTCCGAGGGGGTCGCCCTGGGCGTGACCTCGGGCGGCAGCGGCGACTGCACGTCGGGCGGTACGACGTTCTTCCAGCCGGTGACGAAGGCGCTGGGCGAGCTCGGTCTGAAGCTGCTGGTGGCCGCTCCGGCGGGCGGCGGGCAGGGCGCCTCGCCGTCGGCGGAGCCGTCCGCCGGTGCCGGTGGCACGCAGGGCGCGGCCGCTCCCGGCGATGCGTCGCCCGGGTCGTCGGCTCCGGTGGAGGGCATCGTGGACGCGTCGACGCTGCTGTCACGGCTCGCGAATCCCCGGAACATCGGCCCGGGTCTGCTGGTCATGGGCGGCAGCCTGATCGCGCTGGTGGCCACGCGGTACATCCGCGCGGAACAGGACCGCAAGGCATACCAGCGCTATTACTCGGCTACGTGGAGCTGACGAGGGGGGAATCCGGGCCGCCGATGACGCGCGGCGGCCTTCATCGGATCGGGATGCTCAGGCCGCCCTCGCCGGCTGCGGGGCCGCGGCGGCCCACTCCAGGACGAGCAACTGGTACTTCTCGCGCTGCTCGCCGCTCAGTGTCCCGCCCGACCGGCGCCACAGGGCCCGGATCTCCTCGTTGACCTCGTCAGCCGTCCGAGCGGAGGCGGGTTCAACAGTGGTGGACATGCTGTGAAGCATACGGCTCCAGAGGTGAAGGCCCCGTGAGTCATCACGAGCATTCCGGACATACCGGACCGTGTTGCTGATCACGTCATCTTTCAACCGCCCCTAGAACCAGCACCTGGATCGCCAGTACGGCGGCCCCGCGCGCCCAGTCGTGAAAGTCGGACACCTTGGTCTCCAGGTCGACGGGTGCGGCCAGCGGATGCCGGTTGGCCCTGATCGCCTCGTCGACGGTCTTCCCGGCGACGTCCATCAGGCCGACCCCCTCCCCTGCGAGCACGATCTTCTGCGGCATCGCGAAGTTGGAGATCTGGGCGACGATCGTGCCGAGGGCGCGCGCGGCCTCGTCGATGACGCGGGCGGGCATGGGTTCGCCGGCGGCCGCGAGGGCGAGGATCTCCTCGTACGTCCGGTCCTCACCCGTGGCGGCCCGCACCTGGTAGCGGATGTTGGGGATGGTGAGCAGCGAGACCGCGCTGCCGCGTGCGCCGTCGGGGGTGAGCGGCCCGTTGGGGTTGATGATCCAGTGGCGGCCGAAGCCGCGGTCCTCCTCGGCGTAGGGCACCCGCTTGCCGCCCAGGACGAGCCCGTAGCCGATGCCGGCCCCGATGGTGAGGACGACGAACCGGTCCAGTCCGCGGCCGGCGCCGAACCAGGTCTCGGCCTCGACGAGGGCGGCGACGTCGTTCTCGACGACGACCGGCAGCCCGGTGCGCTCCTCGACGAGCTCGGCCAGGGGCACGTCCCGCCACTGCAGGAACGGCGACTCCCCCACCATGGTCCGGTCCTGGACGAGCCCGCCGACACCGATGCCGATCCCGGCGAGCCGGGGGTGAGTGCGGGCCAGTTCCCCGGTCATCTCCCGCAGCAGGTCGGCGACCCCGGCGGGGTCATGGGTGGTGAGCGGGCGGTCGTGACGGGCGACGATCTCACTTCTGAGGGTGGTGACGACGCCGTAGACCATGTCTTCGGTGATCTTGAAGCCGATGAAGGAGCGGGACTCGGCGACGACATCGAGGGGCTGCGAGGGGCGCCCCTGGCGGACCTCGGGCAGGGCGGGCGTCTCGGGGGCCTCGATCAGCAGGCCGGACTCCAGCAGCGGCTTGGTAAGCCGGGTGAGGCTGCCCGCCGACAGGTCCAGCCGCCGGGCGAGTTCGGTGCGCGACAGCGGGCCGTGGACGAGCACCTCGATCGCCACCGAGCGCTCGCCCGGACTCAGCGGAAGCCAGCTGGCGGCTGCTGCGGTCATGAGGTCGCCCCCCAGAGATTCTTTTGCAGCGAAATCAACATGGCCAACTCTATGACGTTGCGCCGCCCTGGAAAAGATGTTCGCACGCCCCTTGACGCCAGGATTCTTCCGCCACAAAAGTAAGTGGCCGAGGACGAGCCGCAGACGAGGGAGTCTCCGATGACCATCGCCTCCAGCAGCCCACCGTCGCGTCTGCCACCGGGCGCCGCGGAGGGGGCACGGACCAGGCCGAGCACGAACCGGGCGAAAGCCGGTGAGAAACCAGGTGACGGACGACTCGCCGCGGTGTTCCTCGCCCCGGCCATGCTGGGTTTCCTGGTCTTCCTGCTCTGGCCCACCTTGCGCGGTATCTACCTGAGCTTCACCGACTTCAACCTGCTGACACCGGCGGAGTGGGTGGGCCTGGACAATTACGTCCGGATGGTCAACGACCCGATCTTCTGGAACTCGCTCTGGGTCACCGTCGAGTACGTGATCCTCAACATCGGCGTGCAGACGGTGGCGGCGCTCGCCATCGCCGTGCTGCTCCAGCGGCTGACGCAGTCGTCGGTGCTGCGCGGGATCGTGCTGGCGCCGTATCTGATGTCGAACGTCGTCGCGGGCATCGTCTGGCTCTGGATCCTGGACACCCAGCTCGGCATCGGCAACGAGATCATCGCGGGGCTCGGCGCCGATCGCATCCCGTTCCTGGCGGACGAGACCTGGGCGATCCCGACGATCGCCATGATCAACGTCTGGCGGCACGTCGGCTACACCGCGCTGCTGCTGTTCGCGGGGCTCATGGCCATCCCGAACGACATGTACGAGGCCGCGAAGGTGGACGGCGCGAGCGAGTGGCGGATGTTCTGGCGGATCACCATGCCGCTGCTGCGTCCGGTGCTGGCGGTCGTGCTGATCATGACGGTGATCGGTTCGTTCCAGGTGTTCGACACGGTCGCCGTGACGACCGACGGCGGACCGGCCAACGCCACCAACGTGCTCCAGCTCTACATCTACGACTCCGCCTTCGGCCGCTTCCAGTTCGGCTACGCCTCCGCGATGTCCGTAGCCCTGCTCGTCGTGCTGAGCGCGATCACCATCCTCCAGTACCGGCTCACCCGGGCCGGCCAGACCGACCTCGGCTGACGGAAGGGAGACGCCGACATGGCTGCCGTGGCAGAAACGACGACGACCGTACGGCCCGAACGGCGCAGGCCCTCCTTCGGGCGGGTCATGGCCTGGACGGTGATGGTCGCGATCGTGCTCATCACCCTGGTGCCGTTCTACTGGATCCTGCGCACCGCGCTCTCCTCCAACCCGGGGCTGAACGCCCAGCCGGCCGATCCGCTGCCGGTCGACCTGACCCTCGGCGGTTTCGAGCGGGCGCTCGGCCTGCAGTCCACCGAGGAGGCGGTCGCGCAGGGCGGCGCGGGCGGCGGGCTGAAGTTCTGGCGCTACCTGCTCAACTCGGTGCTGGTCTCGACGCTGATCACCACCTGCCAGATCTTCTTCTCCGCGATGGCCGCCTACGCCTTCGCCCGGCTGCGCTGGCGGGGCCGGGACACGGTCTTCGCCCTGTTCCTGGCCGGACTGATGGTGCCGACCATCTTCACGCTGCTGCCGAACTTCGTGCTCATCAAGGAACTCGGCCTGGTGGACAACCTGTTGGGCATCGCGCTGCCGACGATGTTCATGACGCCCTTCGCGGTGTTCTTCCTGCGCCAGTTCTTCATGAACGTCCCCAAGGAGGTCGAGGAGGCGGCACTCCTCGACGGTGCCGGCAAGGTGCGCATCTTCTTCCGGGTACTGCTGCCGATGGCGTCCACACCCGTCATGACCCTGGCCGTGCTGACGTACATCACCTCGTGGAACGACTACTTCTGGCCGCTGATGGTCTCCTACAGCGACAGTTCGCGCGTGCTGACCGTGGCGCTGGCCATGTTCCGGGCGCAGACCCCGCAGTCCGGCATCGACTGGTCGGGGCTCATGGCGGCGACGCTCATCGCGGCCCTGCCGATGCTCGTGCTGTTCGGCTTCTTCGCACGCCGCATCGTCAGCTCCATCAGCTTCACCGGGCTCAAGTGAGGGAATGGTCATGCGATTTCGATTCCGTACGGTCGGGGCGCTGGCCGGAGCCCTGGCGCTGTCCCTGACGGCCGGGTGCGCCCAGGACGGCGGCACCGGCTCGTCCGCGAAGACGGTGACGTACTGGCTGTGGGACGCCAACCAGCTGCCCGCCTACGAGGCCTGCGCCAAGGACTTCGAGAAGCAGAACCCGGGTCTGAACGTCCAGATCACCCAGATGGGCTGGGACGACTACTGGACCAAGCTCACCGCGAGCTTCATCGCGGGCACCCAGCCCGACGTCTTCACCGACCACATCCAGAAGTTCGGCCAGTTCGCCGACCTGCAGGTGCTGGAACCGCTCGACGACCTCGGCATCAAGGACTCCGACTACCAGCCGGGTCTGGCCGCCAACTGGATCGGCCAGGACGGCCACCGTTACGGCGCGCCGAAGGACTGGGACACCGTCGCCCTCTTCTACAACGAGGAAATGGCGAAGGACGCGGGCCTCACCAGCGAGCAGCTGGGCGACCTCTCCTGGAACCCGAAGGACGGCGGTTCCTTCGAGAAGGCCATCGCCCACCTCACGGTCGACAAGAACGGCAAGCGCGGCGACGAGCCCGGCTTCGACAAGAACAACGTCAAGGTGTACGGCCTGGCGTCCAAGGGCGGTGGCTACGCCGACGGCCAGACCCAGTGGAGCAGCTTCGCCGCCTCCGCGGGCTGGAACTACACCGACAAGAAGCGGTGGGGCACCGAGTACCAGTACGACGACAAGACCTTCCAGTCGGTCATCAAGTGGTACTTCGGCCTGGCGAAGAAGGGCTACATGGCACCGCTCTCCGACTACAACTCCCAGTCCAACGAGGGCAACGTCCAGGTGGCCGCGGGCAAGGCGGCGTCCTCGCTGGACGGGGCGTGGATGATCTCGACGTACACCGGCTTCAAGGGCATGAAGATCCGCACCGCCCTCACGCCCGAGGGTCCCACCGGCAAGCGCGCCACGATGATGAACGGCCTCGCCGACTCCATCACCAAGAACGCCCGCAACAAGGCTGGCGCCAAGAAGTGGGTGAAGTACCTGGCGTCGAACGAGTGCCAGACGACGGTGGGCCGTTCCGGCATCGTCTTCCCGGCCACGCCCGACGGCACGGACGCCGCGGTGGCGGCGTACGAGAAGAAGGGCATCGACGTCTCGGCGTTCACCGAACCGGTGGCCGACAAGAAGGACTTCGCCACCTTCTCCTACCCGATCACCGGCTATGCGGCGGACGTACAGGCGCTGATGGAGCCCGCGATGGAGGACATCTACGGCAACGGCAAGCCCGTGAGCAGCCTCGACAAGACCAACGACCAGATCAACCTGATCCTCTCCCAGTGAAGGGCACGCATTTCATGACGTTCTCCCTCGGCATCGTCGGCGCCGGCCAGTTCTCCGGCCAGTTCGCCACGCTGTTCCACGCCCACCCCGGTGTCGGCGACGTCTACGTCACCGATCTGCTGCCCGAGCGGGCCGAGCAGCTCGCCGCCGCGCAGGGACTGGCCGGGACCTTCCCCTCGTACGAAGCCATGCTCGAGTCGACGGCGGTCGACGCGGTCGCGATCTTCACCCAGCGCTGGACCCACGGCCCGCTGGTGCTCCAGGGCCTGAACGCCGGCAAGCATGTCTACTCCGCCGTCCCCATGGCGATCACCACGGAGGAGATAGCGGCCATCATCGACGCGGTCAAGGCGACCGGACTGACGTACATGATGGGTGAGACCAGCCAGTACAACCCGGCCACGGTCCACGCCCGCAACCAGATCGCCGAGGGCGCCTTCGGGCGGATCTTCTACGCCGAGGGCGACTACGTCCACGACATGGATCTGGGGTTCTACGAGGCGTACCAGTACAGCGGCGGCGAGAAGTGGAAGTCGACCGCGTCCTATCCCCCGCTGCTGTACCCGACGCACTCGGTGGGCGGGGTGCTGGGTGCCTGGCAGACGCATGCGGTGAGCGTGTCGGCGATCGGGGTGCGTGACGAGCGCGGGGACGGTGTCTTCGACCAGCAGGTCAGCCAGTTCGGCAACGACGTCTCCAACGCGACCGCGCTGTTCGAGGTGGCGGGCGGCGGTTCGTTCCGTACGAACGAGTTCCGGCGGGTCGGTTATCCGTCCCACATCCGGGAGTCGCGTTTCCGGTTCTTCGGGACGGACGCGAGCATGGAGCAGCTGGCGACGGTGGCCTTCTGGCAGGACAAGAAGGGCGTCAAGGACATCAGCGAGCTGCTGGAACCCAAGCCCACCCTGTCTCCTGACGACCCGTCACTGCAGCACATCGCGCCGGATCTGCGGGCCGCCTTCACCTCGGGTTCGGCTCCGGTGCACGACCGGTCCCGGCTGCCCCGGGAGTTCGACCATCTGCACAACGGCCATGAGGGCAGCCACCACTTCCTGGTCGACGACTTCGTGACCGCGGTCAACACGCGGAGCCTGCCGTCGGTGAACGCGTGGGTCGCCGCCCGCTACACCCTGCCGGGCATCGTCGCGCACGAGTCGGCGCGGCAGGGTGGGGTCAGGCTGGAGATCCCGGACTTCGGGGACGCGCCGGCTCAGTGACGCGTCCCGACGGGCCGGGCACCGTGCGTCAGGTGCCCGGCTTGCGGCCGTACACGAAGACGTCGTCGCCCTTCTTCAGCAGCGACCAGTACTTCTTGGCCACGGTCTTGGTCATGTTGACGCAGCCGCGCGAGCCGGGGGGGTTCCACATGCTGACGCCGGCGGAGTGGAAGGCCTGGCCGCCGTCGAAGAACTGGGCGTAGGGCATGGGGACGTCGTAGATGGTCGACCAGTGGTCGATGTTCCGCCAGTAGATCTTCTTCAGACCGGTCCGGGTCTCGTAGCCGTTGCGGCCGGTGCGGACCGGCACAGGACCGTAGACGAGCTTCTTGCCGTCCTGGATCCAGCTCAGCTGGAGGGAGAGGTTCACGCAGGCGATACGGCCCTTGTTCACCGGGCACTTGCCGGCCTTGTTGGGGTTGTTCCCGACGGCCTTCTGCTTGTTCATCAGGTCCATCACGCCCCAGGTGACCGGACCCGCGTAGCCGATGTTCGGCGTGATGCCGTGCTTGGTCTGGAAGCCCTGGATGGCCTTGCAGTCGGCGGCGGACTGCTTGCCGTCGACCGGGCGGCCGAGGAACTTCTCCACCTGCTTCTGATACGGGCCGGTCTGTGTGGTGCAGCTCGCGGCCTGCGCGGGCGTGGCGCCCAGCGCGATCGTGAGCGGTGCCACCAGTCCGGTGATCCCGAGTGCGACGGCTCCCCGTCTGCGTATGTCCCCCATGGCCTGGCCCTTCATACGAATGTGCGTGTCGTTTGCCACCAGCTAGACCGGCGTCGGGCGGATTCGGTTGTGGTGGGCCACGCACCGCGACGAAACGGTGACATTCCGCGTGAGGGGGATTCGGGGCCAGTCATCCCGGATTGGACCGCGTCCTGCCGGCCGGCCCCGCCTACGCTGCCGTTCATGCAGCGCTCACTCGCCGAGGACCTCGCCCGGCTTCCCGAACTCCTGCAGTCCGTCCGCGACCTGGCCGCCCGGGAGCTCGCGGGGATGGCCGAGCGTCCGGTCGTACGCCTGGACAAGGCACCCGACCGCGCGCACCTCCCGGCCGACGGGGTCGGCGCCGAGGCGGCTCTTACGCGGTTCGCCGAGCGGTGGGCGCCGGGTATGTCCGGTTCGGCGGGCCCGCGCTATCTCGGGTTCGTGACGGGCGGGGCGACGCCGGCCGCGCTCGCCGGGGACTGGCTGACGAGCACGTACGACCAGAACGCGATCAATGCCGCCGACTCGTGGGCGACCGCTCTGGAACGGGAGACGGTGAGCTGGCTTCGCGAGCTGTTCGGGCTGAGCCAGGCGCACAGCGGCGCGTTCGTGACCGGTGCGACCGCGTCCAACCTGGTGGGGCTCGCCGTCGCGAGGGAATGGCTCGGCGAGCGCGCCGGTGTCTCCGTGGCCCGGGACGGCATCGGGGCGCTCGGCCCGGTCGAGGTGCTGTCCGGCAGCGCGCACTCCACCGTCCTCAAGGCGCTGTCCGTCCTCGGCATCGGCCGGGACCGGCTGCGTCCGGTGCCGCTCCTGCCCGGCAACCGCGAGGCCGTGGACGTCGACCGGCTCGCCGACGCCCTCGAAGCACTGGACGGCCGTCCAGCCATCGTGGTGGCCAACGCGGGGACCGTGAACACCGTCGACTTCGACGACCTGCGGGCCGTCGCCGCGCTCAAGGAGCGGTACGACTTCTGGCTCCACGTCGATGCCGCGTTCGGCGGTTTCGCTGCCCTCTCCCCCGCGTACGCCCATCTCGTCGACGGTCTCGACGTCGCGGACTCGGTCTGCGTCGACCTGCACAAGTGGCTCAACGTGCCCTACGACGCGGCCGTCCAGTTCACCCGCCGCCAGGACCTCCAGGTCAGGGTCTTCCACAACGCGTCCCCGTACATCGGACTGCCCACCGAAGACCCCGACTTCCTCCATCTCACCCCGGAGAGCTCACGCCGACTGCGCGCCCTGCCTGCGTGGTTCTCCCTGATGGCATACGGCCGTGAGGGGCACCGCGAGATCGTCGAGCGCACCGTCGCACTCGCCCGCGACCTCGGTGACCGCCTCACCGAGCTGGACGGCCTCCAACTCCTCGCACCCGTCCGCCTCAACGTCGTCTGCTTCACCCTGACCGACGAGCCGACCCGCGAGCGGGTGGACGCGCTGGCGCAGGCGGTGGCCGAGTCGGGCGAGGCGTACCTGACGCCGACCGTGTACAGGGGCACTCCCGGCCTGCGGGCCGCGTTCTCCAACTGGCGTACATCCGAGGCGGATGTGGACAGGATCGTGGGCGCGATCAGCTCGGCGGTCCGGTAGCGCCCCGAAGGGGCGCGGGGCTGTATCGATATGCGGCTCCGCCGCGTGGGCGCGACCAGCCACGACGGCGCCGCAGACGACACACGTCTCCGGGTCACCGAATCACCGTGCGGAACCCGGTGTTGACAGCCGTGATGCCCCCGTCGACGGCCAGCGTCGTGCCGGTGATCCACGCCGCGTCGCGGGAGGCGAGGAAGGCGACGGCCGCTGCGATGTCCTCCGGTTCACCGACGCGGCCCAACGGATACAGCGGCCGCAACGCGTCGAGTTCGTCGTCCCGGCCCTCCCAGGCGGACGTACGCACCGTGCCCGGCATCACCAGGTTGACGCGGACTCCGCGCGGGGCGGCGTGCCCGGCGAGCGTGCGGGTCAGGGAGGCGAGGCCCGCCTTGGCGGCGCTGTAGGCCTGGTTGCCGAAGTCGTAGGCGCCGTTGACCGAGCCGATGCTGACGATCGCGCCGCGCCCGGAGGCGGCCAGGTGAGGCAGGGCGGCGCGGCAGCAGCGGTAGGCGCCGGTCAGGGTGATGTCGATGTCGCGGTCCCACGCCTCGTCCGGGCCGTCCTCGAAGAGGGGGGTGTCGGCGGTGCAGCAGGCCGCGCTGTTGACCAGGACATCGAGGGACCCGAAGGACTCGACGGCGTGCGCGACGGCCGCCTCGACCGAGGCCCGGTCCGCGACATCGCACACCAACGCCTCGGCGGCCAGGCCCACTTCACGCAGCGCCGACGCCGTCTTGTCCGCCTCCGGCCCGTCCCTGTCGGTGACGAGGACGCGGGCGCCCTCCTCGGCGAGCCTCCGGGCGACGGCCGCGCCGATACCGCGGGCCGCGCCGGTGACGAGGACTCCGTAGCCCTGGAAGCGTGTCGTGTGCGTCATGAACCAGAACCTAGGCGCTCCGGTGGAGTCGCGCGGCTCATTTACCGCGTCCGGCGGTGAGCTAACCTGCCCGCATGCGTGGACAGTTCACCGGCTGGCCGGAGCAGGCCATGGACGTGTTGTGGCAGCTCCAGGGCGAACCGGCCCACGCGACCCGCGAGCGCTGCCGCGCGGACCGCGAGCGCCTGGTCCGGCAGCCGATGATCGCCCTGCTCAACGAGGTCGCGGACGCCGACCCCCGGTACGAGGACTTCTCCGTCTGGCACTACCGCACCGACTCCTGGTGGTGGCAGAACCAGGTCGCGGTGATCCGACTCGGCCGCAAGATCGAGATCGGTCTACGGTTCTCCCTGGACGGCCTGCGGATCCAGGGCGCCTGGTGGTACCCCGATCCCGGCCAGGTGGACACCTTCCGCAAGGCCGTGGCCTCCGAGAGGAGCGGCCGCGAACTGTCCGCCATCGTCGAGGACGTACGGAAGAAGGGCTACGACATCTCCGGGGACGTGATGAAACGCCCCCCGCGCGGCTACCCGACGGACCACGCCCGTACGGACCTGCTGCGCCACCGTTCGCTGATCGCCGCCCGTCCCCTCGGCTGCGGGGAGTGGCTGCACACCCCCGAGGCGGTCGACCGGGTCCTCTCGGCCGCCGCCGACCTGGACGCCCTGCTGATGTGGCTGGTCCGCCACGTGAAGCGTGCCGCCTGAAGGGGCGCAGCACCGTACCGAGCGGCGAGCAGCGCCTGATCTCACCGATAACCGGTCACGTCCGCCGGTTTCCCCGCGTCCTGCACCTCGACCAGATACCGCCACGCGTCCGGGCGGCTGCCGTCGAGGTCGGTGAAGCCGTAGACCTGGGCGAGGCCGCCGCTGGAGAGGGACTCGCCGTTGAAGCGGGCGACGTCGGGGTCGTCGGCTAGGGCGGCGACGGCGCGGCCGACGTAGCGCGGGGTCTCCGAGATGGCGAAGTGGGGCACGATCTCCAGGGCGTCGCGCCAGTTCTCCTCGCGTACCTCGTAGTGGTCGAGCATCATCTCCGAGCGCAGCCAGCCCGGGGTGAGGGCCACCGCGGTGGCGCCGCGCGGGCCGAGTTCGTGGCCGAGGGCGAAGGCCATGCGCAGGACGGACGACTTGGCGAGGTCGTAGAAGAAGCTGACGCGGTAGTTGTCGCGGTTGTACTCGGCGGTGCCGTCGGTCATCTCGACCACCAGGCCGCCGGGGTGACGCAGCAGCAGCGGCAGGGCGTGGTGGCTGGTGATCGCGTGTGTCTCGACGGCGAGTCGGAGCAGCCTGAGACCGTTGTCGAGGTCGTGCTCCCAGAGCGGGCTGTCCCACGCGAAGAGCTTCTCGCCGCCCCAGATGTCGTTGACCAGGATGTCGAGGCGGCCCTGCTCGTCGGCGACGCGGTCCACGAGGGTGCGGACCTGTGCCGGGTCGAGGTGGTCGGTGGGTACGGCGATGCCGTGGCCGCCGGCCTCGGTGACCAGGTCGGCGGTGTCCTCGATGGTCTCCGGGCGGTCGTACTCCGAGCGCTTTTCGCGGGTGGTGCGGCCGGTGACGTAGACGGTCGCGCCGGCCGCCCCGAGTTCCACGGCGGTGCCGCGTCCGGCTCCCCGTGACGCCCCGGCGACCAGCGCGACCTTGCCCTGCAGTGGCTGTGACATGTCCTGCCTCCCGTGTGACCGTCTCTGATACGAGGGTGACGGGTAAGCCGGACATCTTCTGTCGTGTTTTTCAGGCTCTCATCCGGCCGGGTTGTCAGGCGCTCAGCCAGTCGGGCGCAGCCGCTCGTCCAGATCGTCGTAGCCGGGCAGGAACCAGAGCTGGTGGCCCTGATTGCTCTCGTACACGAAGTCCCGCAGGGCCTGGCTGTCGGCGACGTGCTGCGAGATGTCCCCGACGACGGCCAGGCGCAGCCGGTACTGGGCGAACTTCTGCACGATCGCGCCCGCGATTCCCGAGCGCAGCTGGAAGAACTCGTCCGCCACTCGCTCCGCGGGCACCGCGACCAGTTCCGCCTCGCGCCACCCGGCGTCGCCGATGAGGTCCAGTGCCGCGCGCTCGCCGTCGAGCGGTGGGCCGTCGGGGGCGCAGCGCAGGAGGGTGACGCCGTGCAGGGTCACGATCTCGTCGGCAGGCGGCAGGACGTCGGCGTCAGTGGCCACGGGTGATCCATTCCTCCAGGTGGGGAGACTCTGCCCCGATGGTCGTCGAGTCGCCGTGTCCGGTGAGGACCTTCGTCTCCGGCGGCAGGGTGAGCAGGCGGTCCCGGATCGAGGTGACGATCGTCGGGAAGTGGGAGTAGGAGCGGCCGGTGGCACCCGGGCCGCCCTGGAAGAGGGTGTCGCCGGTGAAGACGGTGCCGAGGCCCCGGTCGTAGAGGCAGACCGCGCCGGGCGCGTGCCCGGGGGTGTGCAGCACGGTCAGGTCGGCGCCCGCGGCCTCGATCACCTGCCCGTCGGTGAGATGGGCGTCGGGGTCGCGGTCCGGGTGGGTGAGCTTCCACAGCGGCAGGTCGTCGGGGTGCAGCCAGATGGTGGCGCCGGTGCGGTCGGCGAGGGCGGGAGCGGCGTCGATGTGGTCGTTGTGGGCGTGGGTGCACACGATGGCGGTCAGCCGGCGGTCGCCGACGGCCTCGGCGATGGCGTCGGCGTCATGGGCGGCGTCGATGACGATGGCTTCGTGGTCGTCGCCGATGATCCACACGTTGTTGTCGACGTCCCAGGTGCCGCCGTCGAGGGTGAACTGCCCTGAAGTGACGAGGCGTTCGATGCGGGCGGCCATCAGAGCACCACCACCGAGCGCAGGACGTCGCCGTGGTGCATCCGCTCGAAGGCCTTCTCCACCTCGTCGAGTTGGATCGTCTCGGTCACGAACGCCTCCAGGTCCAGGCGGCCCTGCTGATGCAGGTCGATCAGCATGGGGAAGTCGCGGGAGGGCAGACAGTCGCCGTACCAGGAGGACTTGAGCGCGCCGCCCCGTCCGAAGACGTCCAGCAGGGGCAGTTCGAGCTTCATCTCGGGGGTGGGGACGCCGACGAGGACGACCGTGCCGGCGAGATCGCGGGCGTAGAAGGCCTGCTGGTACGTCTCCGGGCGGCCGACCGCCTCGATGACGACATCGGCGCCGAAACCGCCGGTCAGCTCGCGGATCGCCTCGACGGGGTCGGTCTCCTTGGAGTTGACCGTGTGGGTGGCGCCCATCGAGCGGGCCTTCTCCAGCTTCCGCTGGTCGATGTCCACCGCGATGATCTTCGCGGCGCCTGCCAGGTTCGCCCCGGCGATCGCCGCATCGCCGACGCCGCCGCAGCCGATGACCGCGACCGTGTCGCCGCGCCCGACGTTGCCGGTGTTGATGGCGGCGCCGATGCCCGCCATCACCCCGCAGCCGAGCAGCCCGGCCACGGCCGCCGAGACCGCCGGGTCGACCTTGGTGCACTGTCCGGCGGCGACGAGCGTCTTCTCGGCGAAGGCGCCGATGCCGAGGGCCGGGGACAGCTCCTGCCCGGTCGAGGCGAGGGTCATCTTCTGCTTGGCGTTGTGCGTGTCGAAGCAGTACCAGGGCCGGCCGCGCAGACAGGCCCGGCACTGGCCGCACACCGCACGCCAGTTGAGGATGACGAAGTCGCCGGGGGCGACGTCCGTGACGCCGTCGCCGACCGCCTCCACGACACCGGCGGCCTCGTGGCCCAGCAGGAAGGGGAACTCGTCGTTGATGCCGCCCTGCTTGTAGTGCAGGTCGGTGTGGCAGACCCCGCAGGCCTGGACCTGGACGACGGCCTCTCCCGGCCCCGGGTCGGGTACGAGGATCGTCTCCACCCTGACGGGCTCGTCCTTGCCCGGTGCGATCACGCCGCGTACTTCCTGCGCCATGGTGGGACCCCTTTCACCAACGATGTCCTGGCCAGTCGACACTACGTGCGACTGATCAGTAACGTCACCCGCCGGATCAAGTCACAGGTACCTCTACGCGAGCGACAGGAACAGCTTCTCCAGCCGGGCCTTCATCTGCGCCGGGCTCTCGCCGTCGCGCTCCCCCTGGGCCGGATCGGTCAGGCACTGCTGCAGGCCGGTCGCGATGATCGCGAATCCGGCCCGGTCGAGTGCGCGGGACGCCGCGGCGAGCTGGGTGACGACGTCCTCGCAGTCACGGCCCTCCTCGATCATCTTGATCACTCCGGAGATCTGTCCCTGCGCCCGCTTCAGCCGGTTCAGCACCGACTTGAGCTCGTCACCTTCGAACTGCAGCTCCACGATCACTCCCTCTGTATACCCTTAGGGGTATTTTACCTCGTAGCCTGAAGACTCCGCCCGACTCCCAAGGAGCGCCGTGAGCATCGCAGCGACGAAGAGCAGTACGCCCACGTGGCGGCTCCTTCTCGGTTACGTCAGACCCCACCGCTGGGCCCTGCTGGCGGGTGCCGTGCTCTCCCTCGTCACCGGCGCCACCGGGCTGCTGCTGCCGCTGGTGGCACGGGAGTTGATCGACGACCTCTCGCACGACCGGACCATCACCGGCGCGCTCCTCGTCATGTCGGGTCTGGTGGTCGCCAACGCGGCGGTGGGCGCGCTGGGCGGGTATGTGCTGCGGCGCACGGCCGAGTCGGTGGTGCTCGGCGCGCGGCGCGCGCTGTCGTCGTATCTGCTGCGGCTGCGGATCGCGGCCGTGGACCGCAGCGAGCCGGGTGACCTGATGGCCCGGATCACCTCCGACACCACCTTGCTGCGTGAGGTCACCACCGACTCGCTGGTGGGCATCGGCACGGGCGGGCTCACGCTCGTCGCGACGATCGTGATGATGGGCCTGGTCGATCCGGTCCTGCTCGGCGTCACCGTGGCCGTGATCTTCGGCGCGGGCACGATCCTCGGCGTGATCGTGCCGCGCATCAACCGGGCGAGCAAGCAGGCGCAGGACGCGGTCGGCGTGATGGGCGCCTCGCTGGAGCGAATCCTGGGCGCGCTGCGCACGGTGAAGGCGTCCGGCGCGGAGCACCGCGAGGAGCAGACGCTGCACTCGGCGGCCGAGGAGTCCTGGCGGCAGAGCGTGCGGGCCGCCAAGTGGTCGGCGGCGGCGGGCAATACGGCCGGTCTCGCGATGCAGATCGCGTTCATCACCGTCCTCGCGGTGGGCGGGGCACGGGTCGCGACCGGCGCGGTCGACGTCGGCACCCTGGTGGCGTTCCTGCTGTACGTCTTCTATCTGATGTCGCCGATCCAGCAGGTCGTCGGCGCGATCACCCAGTACCAGACGGGCGCCGCGGCCCTCGCCCGTATCCAGGAGGCGCTGGCGCTGCCCGCCGAGCCGGCCGCCCTGCCCGCCCCGCTGCCCTCGCCCGGCGCACAGCCGGCCGCGCTCGCCTTCACCGACGTCCGTTTCCGGTACGCCGACGACCTGCCGTACGTCCACCACGGAGTGACGTTCGAGGTGCCCGCGCAGGGCATGACGGCGTTCGTCGGCCCGTCCGGCGCCGGCAAGACCACCGTCTTCTCGCTCATCGAGCGGTTCTACGACCCCGAGTCCGGCGTGATCACCGTCGACGGCCGGGATCTGGCGGACTGGGAGCTGGCCCAGCTGCGGTCCGCGATCGGCTACGTCGAGCAGGACGCGCCGGTGCTGTCGGGCTCGCTGCGGGAGAACCTGCTGCTGGGGAACCCGGACGCGGACGACGCGGCCCTGGCGCGGGTGCTGAAGACGACCCGGCTGGACGGCATGGTGGACAGGCTGCCGGGCGGTCTGGAGACGCTCGTCGGGCATCGCGGCACCAAGCTGTCCGGCGGTGAACGTCAACGGGTCGCCATCGCCCGTGCCCTGCTGCGCCGCCCCCGGCTGCTGCTCCTGGACGAGGCCACGTCGCAGCTGGACGCGGTGAACGAGGCGGCGCTGCGGGACACCGTCGCCGATGTCGCCCGTACGACGACCGTGCTCGTGGTCGCCCACCGGCTGTCGACGGTGACGATGGCCGACCGGATCGTCGTCATGGACGCGGGCAAGGTACGCGCGGTGGGCACGCACCGCGAACTCGTGGCCGCCGACCCGCTGTACGCGGAGCTGGCGGCCACGCAGTTCCTGGCGACGGCCGGCTGACCGGGCCGGTCAGAAGGGGTAGTGGGCCTGCTGGGTGGCGATGGTCACCCAGCGGGTGTTGGAGAAGGCCTCGATGCCCCAGCGACCGCCGAACCGCCCGTATCCGGAGGCCTTGGCACCGCCGAACGGGGCGTGCGGTTCGTCGGCCACCGACTGGTCGTTGACGTGCACGATCCCGGTCCGGATCCGGCGGGCGACGGCCAGCCCGTGAGTGGCGTTCTCGGTGATGATGCCGCAGGTCAGGCCGTTCTCCGTGTCGTTGGCGAGAGTGACGGCGGTGGCGTCGTCGGCGAACGACTCGACCACGCACACCGGCCCGAACGCCTCGGCGTGGTACAGGTCGGCCTCCTTCGGCACCTCCGTGAGGACGGTCGCGGGGTGCACCGCCCCCTCCGGCTCCCCGCCGCCGACGAGGACCTTGGCCCCCTTGGCGACGGCGTCCCGCACCAGTCCGGCCACGCGCTGCGCGGACGACGCGGCCACCAGCGGGCCGACCACGGTGTGCGGGTCGCCCGGGTCACCGGACTGCAAGGAGGCGACCTTCGTGGTGAAGCGCTCGGTGAACTCCGCGGCGAGCGACTCGTGGACGAGGATGCGGTCACCGGACATGCAGATCTGGCCGGCGTTCATGAACACGCTGAAGACGGCCGCGTTGACGGCGTATTCCACGTCGGCGTCGTCGAGCACGATCACCGCGTTCTTGCCGCCCAACTCCAGGACGGCGGGCTTGAGATGGCGGGCCGCGTGCTCGCCGATGATCCGGCCCACGGGGGTCGAGCCGGTGAAGTTCACGCCTCGCACCCGCGGGTCGGCGACCAGCGCCTCGGCGACCTCGGCGGCGTCCTCACGGGCGTTGGTGACGACGTTCAGCACGCCGTCCGGGAGTCCCGCCTCGCGCAGCACGTCGGCGACCAGCAGCCCGCAGGCGATCGGCGCGTCCTCGCTCGGCTTGACCACCACGGTGTTGCCCGCCGCGAGCGGCGCCGCGACGGCCCGTACGCCGAGGATGACCGGCGCGTTCCATGGCGCGAACGCGGCGACCACGCCCAGCGGTTCACGCACCGCCAGCCCCAGCGCGCCCTGCGCCTGGGCGTTGAGCACCTCACCGCGCGGCGCGGTGACGGCGGCCGCCGCCTCGCGCAGCATGTTCGCCGCGAGGGCCACGTTGAAGTACGCCCAGGGGCGGGTGCCGCCGGCCTCGTTCGCCATCAGCTCGGCGACCTGATCGCCGCGGGCGTCCAGCAGGTCGGCCGCCTTCAGGAAGATCGCCCGGCGCGCGAAGGGCGCGAGCGCCGCCCACTCCTCGAACGCCGCGTCGGCGGCGTCCACGGCCCGGCGCACGTCCTCGGGTCCGGCCGCGGCGACCGTCGCGTACACCTCCCCCGTATACGGATTGACGTCCTCCGTGGTGCGGCCGGAGGCGGCGGGCACGTCCTTGCCGCCGATGAACAGTTCACGCGTGATGGGCATGGCGCCGACCTTTGTGTTCGCCGTGTGAAAGTTGATCCACTCTACCGCGCATGCTGCGAGCCGGGTGCGGCTATGTCAAGGGTCTCAGGCCGCGGCTGCGCTTGCCTGGCCAGGCGGGGCAGAGGAGCCTCGGAGGTGAGGGCTCGCATGGCCCGCTCCCCGTCGGGCCGCCGCCTTCGAAGGAGGTCGATGATGGGCACGTTCGACAGCAACACACTGCGCCAGGCCATAGAAGGACACTCCGAGCAGCCGCTCCTCTCGCTCTACGCGGACGACGCGGAGCTGCGGATCGTGGACCGCAACACCCAGCCCAGCCACCCCAAGGTCCTGCACGGCCGGGACGAGATCGCCGAGATGCTCGCCGACGTCTACAGCCGCGACATCAAGTCGCACAAGCTGGAGCGGTGCGTCGTCCAGGGCGACGACCTCGCGTTCAGCGAGTCCTGCGAGTACTCGGACGGCGTCCGGGTCCTCTCCGAGTCGATGGTGTCGCTGCGCGACGGCAAGATCGCCGAGCAGACCATGATCCAGGCCTGGGACGAGTAGCCGTCCGCCGCCCCGGCCATGACGGCCGGGGCGGTCGGAAGCGCCCCAAAGGGGCGCGGGGCTGTATCTATATGCGGCTCCGCCGCGTGGGCGCGACCAGCCACGACGGCGCCGCAGCGGAACGACGGCCCATCGCGGCACCTCCAGCGGAGCGCTTAGGTGAGCGTCCACTTCTGGTTGGCGCCCGTGCCGCAGGACCACAGCACCAGCGGGGTGCGGTTGGCCGTGCCCGCGTTGGATGCGTCGAGACACAGACCGGCGTGGACGTTGGTGATCGTCCCGTCGCCGTTGACGTTCCACTGCTGGTTCGCCTGGCCGTTGCAGTCCCAGATCACGACCTTGGTGCCGTTGGTCGTGCCCAGGTTGTAGGCGTCGAGGCACTTGTTGCCGTACACCACGAGTTCCTTGCGGGAGGTGTACGTCCAGGACTGGTTGCGGCCTCCGTTGCAGTCCCACAGCTCGGCCTGGATGCCGTTGGTGATGGTGTTGTCGTGGACGTCCAGGCAGCGGGACGACTGGGCGCCGACGACCTGGTTGCCGTTGGTGCCGGGCAGGGGGCGGACCGCGATGCCCTCGACGGCGGGGCCGCCGGTGAACGTGAGGGTGTTGGCGGAGCCCTTGGAGAGGGAGACCTGGACGGAGACGGTGCCCGCGGCGGATCCGGTCGGCGGGAAGGCGACCGTGGTGCTGGTCTGGCCGTTGACCTGGAGGGTCGCCGTGCGGGTCGCGGAGGTGTTGTTGGTGTAGGAGACGTCCACGACCTTCACGCCCGTGTTCGCCGCCGTCACGCCGTTGAAGCGTCCGGTGGAAGCGGGTGTGTACGTGCTGCCCGCCGCCTCCGTGCCGCCGGTGACCCTGAGCATCACCGAGCCGCCCGCCGGAACATTGGCCGTGTAGCCGGTGGCGTGCGACCCCACGTTCTGCCGCGCCCACAGGTCCCGGACGGTCGCGGAGGCGTTCGTCAGGCCGAGGTCGGCCCAGCGGACGGTGATGTTCTTCGCGGCCGAGGTGCGGTTGAGGAGGACGACGGCGCGGTTGCCGGTGCCGGACAGGACCTTGCCGTAGACCTGCGCTCCCGTGGTGTCCTCGGCGACCTCGACGCCCTGGAGGCCGCGCGGGTCCTGGTCCACGGCGATGACCTCGGGGTTCTTGAGGATGTTCGCGGTCTCGGCGGTCATCGTCGCGAGGTTGTTGCCGGCGAGGAGCGGGGCGCCGGAGATCGCCCAGAGGTTCATATGGGTGCGGTTCTGGGCGGCGGTGAAGCCGTCCATGCCGACCATCAGCATGTCGGGGTCGTTGTAGTAGCCGGTGTGCTGGGCGGTGGGGTGCAGGTTGGTGTCGTAGTTGGCGAGCAGGCTCGACATGGAGGGCTGGTTGCCCCAGTAGATGATGTCGGTGTTGGTCCGCCACATCGCGCCCTGGCCCGGGGCCCAGTTCCAGGGGTTCTGCTTGCCCCAGTTGCAGATCGAGAGGGTGAGCGGACGGCCCGTGGTCGCCGTGGCCTTGGCGATCGCGTCGCTGATGGCCTGGTACGTCGACTTCGCGTCGAGCCCTTCGGCGTCGCCGCCGCACCAGTCGACCTTGACGAAGTCGAAGCCCCACTTGGAGAACTGGAGCATGTCCTGCTCGTAGTGGCCCTCACTGCCCGAACCCGGCGCGGCGGGGCGGCCCGTCGGGAAGTAGTAGCCGCAGCCGTCCTTGCCCGCGTCGGTGTAGATGCCCGCCTTCAGGCCCTTGCTGTGGATGTAGTCGGCGATGGCCTTCATACCGCCCGGCCACTCGGCCTCGTCGACGGTGATGTTGCCGGCGCTGTCGCGGGTGCCCTGCCACCAGCCTTCGTCGATGTTGATGTACTTGTATCCGGCGGCCGGCAGACCGGCGGCGACGAACGCGTCGACCTGCTGCTTGATCACGTTGTAGTCGATCTTCGCGGCGAAGCTGTTCCAGGAGGCCCAGCCCATCGGGGGGGTGGGGACCGGTATCTGACGGGTCGCCACGGCGGCCGGGGCCGCTTTGAGCGGTGCGCTCGGGTTGGCGACGAGGAGTACGGCTGCCACGGCCGCCAGTAAGGCGACGGTGCGCAGGACGAGGGTGCGGAACATGCGGCTCCTTTGCCGACGGCCGAGATGGCCGAAATATCGAACGAGGATCGGTTATCCGAACAGTGCGGCGCGCGCTGAAAGTAGAGCCGCGAGGGGTGCAAGTCAACGGATGTGACGCGTGTGGGTGCGGGATTGCATACGGTCTTGCGCCGACGGAACCCTGACGCCCGGGTACCGGCAGCGGGCGCGGGCGTTGGGGATGCGGATCCCCTGATGTCCGGCATCGGGCTGCTCGGCATGCGTGAACGCGTCACCGCCCTCGACGGCATCGAGGCGACCCGGCGCATCGCCGCCGACCCGGCCCTGGCCCAGGTGCACGTCGTCATCCTGACCAACTACGGCTTGGACGAATACGTCTTCAACGCGCTGCGCGCCGGCGCCGCCGGATTCCTCGTGCGATCGCCGACCGCATGGTGATCAGCCCGATGACCGCGAAAACCCATATCAACCGGGCCATGGCCAAGCTCCACGCCAACTCCTGACATCCACGGGCGAGCTTCGCAGAGGTGTCGGGCGGCGATCCCGGGCTACCGGTCGGGCATGGGCAGGATTCTGGTCGGCACATGTTCCTGGACGGATCCGGCACTGATGTCCAGTGGCTGGTACCCACCCGGGCGGCGGGACGCGGCGGGGCGGCTGCAGTACTACGCGGAACGGTTCCCCCTGGTGGAGGTGGACGCTACTTACTATGGCCTGCCCAGAGAGCGCAACAGCGGTCTGTGGGTTGAGCGGACACCGAACGGCTTCCGGTTCGACGTAAAGGCATTCTCGCTACTCACGGGGCATCCGACACGCGCCGCAGCCCTGCCCGCCGATCTGCGGGACGCCCAGGCCCGAAACGCCGCGGATCCGGGGCTGCTTGACGAGGTGTGGCAGCGGTTCGCCACGGCACTCGAACCGCTGCGGCGGGCCGGACGGCTGGGCACCGTACTGTTCCAGTTTCCGCCCTGGTTCACGCCCGGTGCCCACGCCGAAGCAGTCCTGCGACAGTGCGCCCAGCGCACGGAAAGGTGGCCGGTCGCCGTGGAGTTCCGGCATCCCGAGTGGTGGCGGGCGGAACGGCGGGACGCGTCCTCACAGTTGCTCGCACGGCTGGGCATGAGCGCTGTGGCTGTGGACATGGCGCAGTCGGTGCCCGACGCGGTCCCTCCGGTCACCACCGTCACCACACCACGGCTGGCGGTCGCACGCTTTCATGGGCGGAGCAAGTCGTGGGGAACCGGCAGCAAGGAGGACCGGTTCCGGCACACGTACACGACCGGCGAACTGGCGGAGTGGTTACCACGGCTGCACTCGATGGCCGACCGTTGCGACGAACTCCACGTCCTGTTCAACAACTGCTGCGCGGACGCCGCCGTACGCGCCGCACAGTCGTTGCGCCAATTGCTCACACCTCGGCCCGGGCCCTGACCTCCCACGTCCGGTGGTCGGCACAGCGCTCGGTTCAGCGGGCGGTGTAGCCGCCGTCGACGAGGTGGTAGCTGCCGTGGATGAAGGACGCGCGGTCGGAGAGGAGGAAGGCGACCAGGTCGGCGACCTCCTCGGGGCGGCCCAGGCGGCCGGTGGCGTGCAGGGCGGTGAGGCCGTTGTAGGCGTCCTGGTCCATGGCCTGCAGGGCGGGGGTCTCGATGAAGCCGGGGCCGACGGCGTTGATACGGATGCCCTTGTCGGCGTACTCGAGCGCGGCAGCCTTGGTCAGGCCGAGGACGCCGTGCTTGGCGGCGACGTAGGCCGAGGAGCCCGCCCAGCCGACGGAGCCGAGGATGGACGCGACGTTGACGATGGCGCCCGCACCGGCGGTCTGCATGGCGGGGATCTCGTAGCGCATCGAGTAGAAGACGCCGTCGAGGTCGGTGCGCACGACACGGTTCCAGACGTCGATGTCGTACTCGCCGACGGGGGTGCCGTCGGCACCGATACCCGCGTTGTTCACGGCCAGGTGCAGGGCGCCGAAGGTGTCGACGGTGAAGCGTACGGCGGCCTCGACCGAGGCGGCGTCGGAGACGTCCACGCGTACGGCGGCCGCCTTGATGCCCTCCGACTTCAGCTGCTCCGCGGCCTCTTCGGCGCCTTCGAGGTTGTAGTCGGCGATGACGACTGCCGCGCCGCTCTGGCCCAGCCGGCGGGCGACGGCGAGGCCGATTCCGGAGGCGGAGCCGGTGACGAAGACTGTCCTGCCGTCGAACTCGGTGGCGTATTCGGTGGTGCTCATGGTCACTCTTTCCTTGCGGTGATGGGGTGGGAAGGGTGGACGGAAGCTGCGGCCACATTGCGGCCCAAGGCTCCGGCCGCCTGTTCGGTGAGGGTGTCGTAGGCGCGGTTCACCCAGGCCGGAAGTCCTGCCGCGTCCTGGTCGCCCCGGTGCTCTTGGCGCGCCCACGTGCGCAGGGCGGCGCTCAGCACCCCGGCGGCGGCCCCGACGACGACGGCGGGGCGCATGTCCTGGGCGGGGTCGGTGCCGAGCCGGTCGGCGATGACCGCGATCGACTCGTCCTGGGCGTCGACGCGGATCCGCTCGTACGCGGCGAACAGCGTCGGTTCGGCGTCCACGAGCCGCAGCAGTTCACGCCACCGCACGTAGGCGCGCCTGCCCAGCGATTCCCGGGCGGCGAGCCACTCCCCCACGGCGTTGCGGTAGGCGATCAGCGGTGGCTCGTCGACGGGGCGTCCCCGCAGAGCGGCGTTGATGCGCGTCCCGTCGGCCCGGGTGAAGTCCAGCGCCGCGTCCTCCTTGCCCTGGAAGTGACGGCTGAAGGTGCGGCGCGTGACATCGGCGCGCTCGGCGATCGCCTCGACGGTGACGGCCGCGACGCCGTGTTCGAGGATCAGGTCGACGGCCGCGGTGGCCATCGCCTCCCGTGTCTGCCGGGCCTTGCGCTGCCTGCGGTCCTCGGCCGGTGCGCCGGCTGGTGTGCCGGTGTCCGGCTCCTTCGCCTTCATGAGTTTCACCGTACACCCATCATGTCCCGTCGAGACTTCTGTCCCATTGAGACATGAACATCTCCCGACAGGGGGCCTACTTTAGCTACCTCCAATTAGCCACAGCCAACCTCGCAATCGCCAAGTTCCAGCAGCACTCTTGACACGCTCACCCGTCTGCCCCTGTGATGGCTAATGCTCAGTAGCCGAAGTCAGGGGTCAAGGTGTCCATCGGGTTCTCGATCGACGAGAGGGTCGCCGACATCGCACGGCGCACCAGCGAATTCGTACGGGAGGTCGTGCTGCCCGAGGAGCAGGCGTGCGACGGGAACGTCCATGACGGACCGGAGCCGCTGCGGCGCAGGCTGCAGGAGGCGGCCAGGGCGGCGGAGGTGTTCGCTCCGCACGTGGGCGCGGAGTGGGGCGGGCTCGGCCTTGATCTCTGCGGGCAGGCCGTGGTGTTCGAGGCGGCCGGGTACTCGCTCCTTGGCCCCCTCGCGCTCAACTGCGCGGCGCCCGACGAGGGCAATATGCACCTGCTCGAAGTGGTCGCCACCGAGGGGCAGAAGGAGCGGTATCTGCGCCCGTTGGCGGCCGGTGAGGTGCGTTCCTGCTTCGCGATGACCGAGCCGGCGCCGGGCGCCGGATCCGATCCCCGTGCGCTGGCCACCACCGCGACGAGGACCCGGGGCGGCTGGCGGATCGACGGCCGCAAGTGGTTCATCAGCGGCGCCGACGGGGCCGGCTTCTCCATCTGCATGGCCCGCACCAGCGGCGTCCCCGGGGACGCGGGCGGCGCGACGATGTTCCTCGTCGACGCCGACAACCCCGGCATGAAGATCGTCCGGAACATCGACACTCTGGATCAGGGCCTGTTCGGCGGGCACAGCGAGGTCGTCCTCGACGGCTGCGAGGTGGGCGACGACGCCGTGCTGGGCCGGGTGGACCAGGGCTTCACACAGGCGCAGGTGCGTCTCGGGCCCGCCCGTATGACGCACTGCATGCGCTGGCTGGGGGTGGCGCGCCGAGCACAGGACATCGCCCTGGAGCGCGCGGCGGACCGCTCGGCCTTCGGCCGGCCGCTGGCCGAACTGGGCATGGTGCAGCAGCTGCTGGCCGACTCCGAGATCGACATCGAGACAAGCCGCGCGGTGCTGTGGCGGGCCTGCTGGGAACTGGACCAGGGCCGCTCGGCCGCCCAGCACACCTCGATCGCCAAGACGTACGTCTCCGAGGCGGTGAACCGGGTCGTCGATCGGGCCGTGCAGGTGTGCGGCGCGCTCGGCATCTCGGGGGACGCGCCGCTGTCGCGGCTGTACCGCGAGGTGCGCCCGTTCCGTATCTACGACGGCCCGTCCGAGACCCACCGCTGGGCCATCGCCAAGCGCGCGGTGCGGGCGGCGCGCGAGCGGAGGGCCGGACGATGACCGCACCCGAGACAGCGACAACTGCCCCCGACACGGCCGTGGTTGGCATCGCCGGTCCTGGCCTGCGGCGCTACTTCGAGCGCCACGTACCGGAGTGCACGGGCCCGTTGAGGGTGAAGCCGCTGCACGGCGGGCGCTCCAATCTCACCTACGACGTGACCGACGGGACGCACCGGTGGGTGCTGCGCCGCCCGCCGCTGGGCGTGCTCACGCCGACCGCGCACGACATGGACCGCGAGTACCGCGTCGTCGCGGCGCTCGACGGCACCGGGGTGCCGGTGGCGCGAGCCGTGCTGTCGTGCACCGACCCGGCGGTGATCGGGGCGCCGTTCTGCGTCGTCGACTTCGTCGAGGGCGCCGTGCTGCGCGACGGCGACGAGGCCGCCGAGCTGCCGCCGGCCGACGCACGACGCAGCGCCGAGGCACTCGTGGACGCCCTGGTGGCACTGCACTCCGTCGACCCCGACGATGTCGGACTCGGCGACTTCGGCCGTCCCGACGGCTATCTCGAGCGCCAGGTGCGGCGGTGGCGCAGCCAGTGGGACAAGGTCGCCACCCGTACGCTGCCCGACCTCGACGCGCTGCACCGCCGGCTCGCCCGCGCCCTGCCCGTCAGCGATACCCCGGCGATCGTGCACGGCGACTACCGCCTCGACAACACCATCCTGGCGCCCGGCGACTTCGGGCGGATCGCCGCGATCGTCGACTGGGAGATGGCCACGCTCGGCGATCCTCTCGCCGACCTCGGGATGCTGCTCATGTACTGGGACCCGACCTGTGAGCCGGTGCTCGGGGCGCGCCACGTCCCGACGGCCAACCCCGGTTTCCCCTCGGGCCGTGAGCTGGCCGAGCGGTATGCCGCAGGGTCCGGCCGGGACATCGCGGACCTGGCCTTCTACCAGGCCCTTGGCTGCTTCAAGCTCGCGGTCATCGCCGAGGGCATCCACGCCCGCTTCTCGGCGGGGCAGACCGTCGGCACCGGCTTCGACCGGGTCGGCTCCGCGGTCCCGGCGCTGCTGGGCTCGGGCCTTGAACTGCTGCCGTGACCACTGGCACGTACGCACGGAACCAAGCGCGTACGCACTGAACCGAGGAGGGTCCGTGCGAGACCGACTGTCCGGAATGATCGCCCTGGTCACCGGCGCGACCGGCGGCATAGGTGACGCCGTCGTGCGCCGGCTGGCCGCCGAGGGTGCCGCGGTGGCGGTGACCGACGTGGACGCCGGGCGCTGCGAGGCGCTGGCGATGGAGCTGACGGACGGCGGGGCGCGGGCGCTCGGCCTGGCGCTCGACGTCAGCGACGAGGAGGCGTGGCGCGCCGCGGTCGACCGTGTCGTCGCCGAGCTGGGCGGCCTGTCGGTGCTCGTCAACAACGCGGGCATCGCCGAGCTGCGGACCGTCGAGACGGAGACCCAGGAGTCCTGGGACAAGGTCATCGCGGTCACCCAGACCGGTGTCTGGCTGGGCATGAAGTACGCGGGGCCCGCGATCGAACGCTCCGGCGGCGGCTCGATCGTCAACATCGCCTCGATCTTCGGTACGGTCGGCGGCTTCGGCAGCCAGTTCTCGTACCACGCGGCCAAGGGCGCGGTCCGGCTGATGACGAAGAACGCCGCACTGCACTGGGCCACGCGCGGCGTGCGCGTCAACTCCATCCACCCCGGCTTCATCGAGACACCCCGCTCCCGCGAACTGTGGCGGGGCACGCCCCGGCACACCGCGATGCTGGAGGGCACCCCGATGGGACGCCTCGGCCGGCCCGACGAGGTCGCGGGGACGGTGGCGTTCCTCGCTTCGAGCGACGCGAGTTTCGTCACCGGCTCCGAGTTGTACGTGGACGGGGGCTGGACGGCGCGCTGACCGACAGACCCGACAGCGGACGGGGCGGTGCGGTGAGGCACCCGCCGTACCCCCTCCTCGGCCGCGCCCCCTTCGTGCGATGTCAGCGCACGCGCGTGTACTGGTTCACGCCACCGACGAACGCCACCGTCGCCTTCTCCTGCAGTACGAGGACATCCAGGTGCGCCGCCGTCTCGTTGACCGCGAGCATCTGGTTGAAGGCGCTGAGGTCGCCGAACGGCACCTCCCGGCGCGTCCACGCGAGCCCCCGCGCCACCGCGTGGGCGTCGAGTGTGTCCTCACCGAGCGCCGCCAAGCTCTTGGCCAGCCGGTCGTCGTGGTGGGCGAGCAGTTCGGCGACCCGGGTGTGCGCGCTGTCGGCGACCGGCCCGTGCGCGGGCAGCAGGCGGGCGTCGGCGTACCGGCTCATCAGCCGCAGCGAGTCCAGGTAGTCGGCGAGCGGACGGCCGCCCGGCTCGGCCAGTTCGAAGCCGATGGACGGCGTGATGTGCGGCAGCACATGGTCCCCGGAGAACAGCAGGCCCCGCTGCTCGTCCAGGAAGACCACATGTCCCTTGGTGTGTCCGGGAGTTGGCACGACATGCAGTTCTCGGTCACCGAAGCGGAGCGTCTCCGCGGCGAGCCAGCGGTCGGGAGCCTCCCACACGCTCGGGTCGTAACCGCCGTGGTCCATCGCCTGGATACGGTCGGCCAGTTCGCCCGCTCCGGCCCTGCGCAGGGTCTCCAGTGAGCCGGCGGGTTCATCGCTGCGCAGCCGGTCGAGCATCTCCAGGCCCGGGCGTTCCCCCGCGCCGAGGTAGACGCGCGAGCCCAGCAGCCGGCGCAGTTCCACCGCATTCGTGTAGTGGTCGCGGTGGATGTGGGTGACCAGGATGTGGCTGATGTCGCCGAGGTCGCGGCCGATGGCGGCCATGGCCTCCTCGAGCGCCTTGCGCGCCTCGGGGATCGCCCAGCCGCCGTCGATCATGACGATGCCGTCGTCGTCGGCCAGGCCCTCCAGCAGGTAGACGTTGACGGCGTGAAGGCCGTCGTTGGGCAGTGGCAGGGGAACGCGGTGCACTCCGGGCTGTACGGTCTGGACTCCGGCGGCGGCCCACGGGCCCTGGTCGAACCGCGCTGTCATGACTCTCCTTACCGATGCACCGCCGCGGATCATGCCGGAGGGCATGCGCGACGGTGCGGTCCGTGAATGTGTGGCCTCGTCAGGCCTGGTCGGGGGTACGGGTATGCAGTCGGACGGCCAGATCCCGGGCCCCGCTCCGGTCGAGCTTGCCCACCTTGGTCTGGGGCAATTCCTCGATGCCGTACACGAATTCGGGCCACTTGGTCTTGGACAGGCCGACACTCTCCAGGTGCCCGGTCACCTCGCCCAGTTCGATGGTGTCGCCGTCCTCGGTGACGACGAGCAGTGCCACGCGTTCGCCCAGCACGTCGTCGGGAACCGCCGCGACACAGGCCCTGGCCACGCGCGGGTAGCTCGCAACCGCGCGCTCGATCTCGGTGATGTCGATATTGCGGCCGCCGCGGATGATGATGTCCTTCTCTCGGCCCATGATGGTGACGGTGCCGTCCTCGTGCGTCATCACCAGGTCGCCGGTGGGCAGATAGCCGTCCTCCGTCAGCGCCGGCGGCTCGACCCTGCCGTCGCGGGCGTAACCGAGGAAGAGGGAGGGACCGCGCACCTGCGCGCGGCCGGTCACGCCGGGTCCGGCCACCTGCCCGTCGGGAGTGAGCGCGCGCACGTGCGTACCCGGGAAGGGGCGGCCGTCCCTGCCGAGCCGGATCTCCTCGGGTTCGTCGGGGCTCGGCGAGGTGTGGCCGAGGCACTCGGACATGCCGAAGACGCGGAGGATCTTCGTGCCCAGGGACTGTTCGGCGCGGGCCAGGGCCCCGCGGTCCATCGGCCCGCCGCCGACGGTGATCGACCGGACGCCGCTGAGGATGCCGGAGCCTGCCGCCTCGGTGCCCATCTGCAGCGCCATCGTCGGTACGCACATGGTCCAGCGGACGTCGGCGTCGGCCATCCGCCGCAGCACGGCGGCCCTGTCCCACTTCCCTGTCATCACGAGCGGCCCGCGCAGCAGGAGGGAGAGGTAGACACCGAAGCAGTACGCCGCCGTCGACGACAGCGGCACGATCGCGGCGACGGCATCGCCGGGCGACAGGCCGTTGACGGCGATGGTGCTCTCGGCGGCATAGCGCAGGGCCGGCTCGGACTGTACGACGCCCTTGGGCCGTCCGGTCGACCCGGAGGTGAGGCCGATCAGGGCACCGCCCGACCAGCGCGACACCTCACGTCTGCCGGGTGCGGACAGGCACCTCCAGCCGTCGAGCACGGTCTGCTCCGGGCCCGGCAGCCGTTCGGGCACCGCCCACTCGTCGATCGCCGAGGGCTCGGCGACGACGGCATCCGGGCGGATGTCCTCCCAGGCCGCGGCGAACTCGGCCTGTGTGGTGTGCCGATTGACCACCGCGATCACTCCGCCGCTCAGGCCCACGGCAAGAGTGGCGGCGACGGTACGCCATGAGTTGTCGGCCTGGACCATGACGGTGCCGCCCCCTCCGCCGGCCGTGCCGATGGCCGGCGCTCCGGCCAGCCGCGTGGCCTCGCCGAGCAGCTCCCGTGCCGTATGGACGCCCGTGTCGTCGATGACGGCAACGAAGTCGGCCAGATCCGCCTTCTGTTGGAACTCCCGCACTACCTGTCGCATCTTGTCCCTCGCTGCGCGTGCCGAACTCCGTCTACTGAACGCCGCCGAGCATCTCCGCCTCGTGCCCCATCACCGCGATGCGGCGGCCCTTCATGTCGCCGACCTGTGCCACGGCATCGGCCCATTCGCGGCTCGCGAGGGCCTTCTTGAGGTCTTCCGGGGAGTCGAAGCCGAGCACGGAGATTCCGTCCCAGCCTTCGGAGCGCGGCTCCAGGGCGGCATCGATCTCGGTGTGCCGCCAGGAGCGCAGTCCGGGCAGGCGGTAGGTCAGCTCCGCGTGGTCGCCGCGCCACCACTCGATGAACTGCTCGTGCGTCCACTCCGGAGGCCGGGCTGCCAGCAGGACGAGGTTGTACATGACGGTCCTCCGTACGCGATCGGGTCCCAGTGTTCGGGTCAGTGTCTGGTCAGTCGAAGCGGATCTCGGACGAGCGGCCGATCAGCAGGCGCTGAAGCCGGCCTTCGCCGTTCACCCGCCCCGCGGCGACGAAGCTCGCCTCGGGGACACCGGCGCGTCGTACCTCCCCCAGGAACAGCTCGTCCTGGCCGAGCGTGGTCGCCGACAGCCGATGGTGGGTGCGGGTGCCCTTCTCGCGCTGTTCGAGGTAGCCGACGAGGGCGGCGCGGTCGCCGGCGAAGTCGGTGGCGTTGCCGTCACCGGTGGAGAACAGGATGGAGAGCGAGAAGTCGTCGCTGATCAGGTCGAGGATCTTGGACGGCTCGTCCCCGTCGAGGATCTCGAACCATGCGGTGAGGAAGGGGGCGGCGGTCGAGGTGTCCGTCATGTCCGGCTCCCGTCGTTCGTGGACTGCCCGGACCAGTCGACGAGCTCGAAGGAAGTGGTGAAGAAGGACTGGTAGCGCGCCAGGAGTCCGGCGGGCGATACGACCGCCGCGGACAGGAAGGAACCGGTGTACCGCCCGCCCTCCGTCACCACCCCGTAGACGGTTTCGACGTCGCCGTCCCGGCTGTAGCGCAGGATCTCGTGCGCCCGGTCCACGGGATTGCGGCCGGCGATGTATGCGGCGAAGTCCTCCTTCGACTTGCCGATGACCTCCTTGCCCGGCAGGGCGATGAGGAAGCGGAAGTCGGGTTCGAGCAGGTCCAGTGTCCGCTCGGGACGCCCACTGTCCATGCTGGCCATGTACGCACGCAACGCCATAGGAGCCCCTTCAGATCAACCTGAGTCAAATTCAATTCAGTTTGGATGGTAATCCCGTGGAAACAGACCTGGCAATAGTGCGTCACGAAGCTTCCGCGGCGGTAGCGCGGCGCCGGAAGCGGGAACGACGAAGCCCCCTGGCGGATGTCCGGCAGGGGGCAAGGAGGAGAGCGGGGCGGGCCGCTCAGGGCGTCACGTGGCGACCATCCGTACGCAGGCGCCCTCGATCAGTTCGCTGACCTCCGACAGCGGTGTCGGCCCCGACGGCCGGTACCACCGCCAGACGCTGACGATCAGGCCGAGCAAGCTCGAGCCCAGCAGTTGCGCGTCCCGCAGCGGGAACGCGCCCTGCGACATGCCCCGTACGAGAAGGTTCGTCCAGTCCCGCTCGACGAGTTGGACCAGCTGACGGGCCGCGACGCGTTCGGCCTCCTCACGCTTGGACTTCCGGGCGCCCGAGAGCAGATCCATGTGGTTCTGCAGGATGCGCATCTGCAGGACCTCCTGGTCGGAGACGTCGTACGCCGCGCGTACGGCCGCCCGCAGCGCCTCGACCGGGTCGGCGACGTCCACGGTCGCCTCCGTGAACTTGTCGTGGGAGCGCTGGAGCTCCAGCCGCATGATGGTGAGCAGGCAGTGGGTCTTCGACTCGAAGTAGTGATACAGCGCCGTCTGCCCGATGCCGACCCGCTCCGCCACGGTGGACCACTTGGTGGCCTCGAACCCTGTCTCGCCGAAGCAGTCGACGGCAGCCGCCAGAATGGCGGCACGCTTGGACCTCGGCCCCGCTTCCGGTTCAACGATCCTTGTCGCCATGACCTACCTGTCTCCTGGCTGCCGCCCACCTCGTAGGTACCCGAGAGTAGCCCCAAGCTGAACTCAGTTGCCAATCGACTTCAGGTCAAAGGCGCTCGAGCACTGTCGCATTGGCCATGCCACCGCCCTCGCACATCGTCTGCAGCCCATAGCGTGAGCCGGTCCTGCGCAGCTGATGGACGAGCGTGGTCATCAGCCGGGCGCCGGTGGCGCCGAGCGGATGCCCGAGCGCGATGGCGCCGCCGAAGGCGTTGACCCGTTCCTCGGCGGCGCCGATCTCCTTCTGCCAGGCCAGCACCACGGAGGCGAAGGCCTCGTTGATCTCGACCAGGTCGATCTCGTCGATCGACAGTCCGGCCCTGTCCAGGACCTTCTCGGTGGCGGGGATCGGACCGGTCAGCATGTGGATCGGGTCGGAGCCGACCACAGCCATGGTGTGCACGCGTGCGAGCGGGGTCAGACCGTGGCGGCGTACCGCCTCCCCGGAGGCGATCAGCAGGGCGGCGGCACCGTCGGAGATCTGGCTGGCGACGGCGGCGGTCAGCCGGCCGTCCTCGGTGAGGGTCTTCAGTCCCGCCATCTTCTCGAGCGTGGTGTCGGCGCGCGGGCCCTCGTCGGCGGCGAGCCCGAACGCCGGGGTGATCTCGTCGTCGAAGACGCCGTCGGCCTGGGCGGCGAGGGCCCGCTGGTGGCTGGTGAGCGCGAACCGCTCCATGTCCGTACGGGAGATGCCCCACTTCTCGGCGATCAGCTCGGCCCCGCGGAACTGCGACACCTCCTGGTCCCCGAAGTGCTCGCGCCAGCCGTCGCCCGCGAACGGGCTGCCCATGCCGGCCTGTTCGCCGACGAACATCGGGCTCGCGATGGGCACCAGGCTCATCACCTCCACGCCGCCGGCGACCACCAGGTCGGCGGCGCCGGAGCCGACCGCCTGGGCGGCGAAGTGCACGGCCTGCTGGGAGGAGCCGCACTGGCGGTCGATGGTGGTACCGGGGACGTGCTGCGGCAGTCCCGCCGACAGCCAGGCGGTGCGTGCGATGTTCCCGGTCTGTGCGCCGATCTGGCTGACGCACCCGAAGTACACGTCGTCGACCGCGCCCGGGTCGGCGCCGGTGCGCTCCAGCAGGGCGCGCAGCACATGGGCGCCGAGGTCGGCGGGGTGCACACCGCTGAGCGCGCCCTTGCGGCGGCCGACGGGGGTGCGGACGGCTCCGACGATGAATGCTTCCGACACGGTGGGCAGGCTGGGCACGGTGGGCTCCATGGGTTTCGGGTACGGGATCAGGTTCCGGAGATCCTGGGCGGTACGCGCGTGAAGTCCGGCGTCCGCTTGTCGAGGAAGGCGGCGACGCCCTCGCGGCCCGCGTCGGAGGCGGCCGCGGCGGCGAGCGCACGTGCCTCGCGGTCCAGGTGCGGGCCCAGGTCCTCGGTCAGCCCGGCGGCGACGAGCCGGCGGGTGGTGCCGAGGGCGGCGGTGGGTCCGCGGCGCAGGGCCCCGGCCGTGCGCGCGGCCTCGGCGGCCAGCTGGTCGGTGGCGACGACCCGGCTCACCAGTCCGATCGCCGCGGCTTCCGCCGCCGGTATGCGGCGGTTGGTCAGCAGCAGATCCAGCGCTCGCTTGGGTCCGACGAGCCGGGGCAGGAACCAGCTGACTCCGGCGTCCGGTGAGTAGCCGATACCGGTGTACGCGGCGGTGAACGAGGCGTTGTCGGCGGCGAGGGTGACGTCGGCGGCCGCGGCCAGGCCGATGCCCGCGCCGGCGACCGCGCCCCGCACGGCGGCCACCATCGGCGCGTCGATCGCGGCGAACGTACGCAGAGCCTCGTGCAGCGCGTCGGTCACCGCGGTGAGGTGCTTCTTCAGTGCCTCGCCGGAGAGCCGGGAGAACTCCCTGAGATCGCCGCCGACGCAGAAGGACTTCCCCTCGCCGGTGAGCAGCACGGCCCGTACGGTCCCGCGCTCGCAGGCTCGCGCCGCGTCGAGGAGTCCGCGCGCCATGTCGAGGCCGATGGCGTTGCCCGCCTCGCCCCGGCGCAGGGTGACGTGGGCCAGACCGTCGCCGTGGATGTCGATGCCGACGCTCATCGCGCCGTCCAGCCGCCGTCGACGGTCAGGACCTGCCCGGTGCAGTACGAGGAGGCGTCCGAGGCGAGGTACAGCAGCGCGCCGTCGAGTTCATGACCGTCGCCGCCGCGCCGCAGCAGGGTGTTGCGCTCGACCCAGCGGCTGGAGCGCTCGTCGCCGAAGAGGTCCGCCGTCATCTCGGTGCGGAACCAGCCCGGGGCGAGGGCGTTGACGCGGATGCCGCTCGCGCCCCACTGTCCGGCCAGCTCCCGGGTCAGCCCGATCAGTCCGGCCTTGGACGCCGAGTAGCTCGCGCCGCCGAGAGGGGCGGCGCTCACCAGGCCGAGGATGGAGGAGACGTTGATGATGCTTGTGCCGCCCGCTTGACCGGGCCCTTCGGCGATGAGCCGGGCGAGGTGAAAGGGAGCGGTGAGGTTGACGCCCAGGACGTCGGCGAAGGCTTCCGGGGACTCGTCCTCGGCGCGCGTCTCGCCGGACGTCGCCGCGTTGTTGACCAGGACGTCGATGCGGCCGGTGGCGGCCAGTGCCGTCTCCGTCAGCCGCGTACGGTCGGCTTCGAGGGACACGTCGCAGGCGACGGGGTGGATGCGCGCGTCGGAGTCGGCGAGTTCCTTCAGCCGGTCGGTGCGGCGGGCGGCGGCGAACACGGTGGCGCCGGCCTGCGCGAGGACGGCGGCGAAGCGTGCGCCGAGCCCGGCGGAAGCGCCGGTGACGATCGCTGTCCTGCCCTCCAGTGAGAAGAGTTCGGCGGCGGATCGCGGCGCGCTCACTCGTCCACCCCGATCGGCAGGGCGGTCGCGCCGCCGTCGAGCACCAGGGTCTGGCCGGTCATCCAGGAGGAGGCGTCGGAGGCCAGGAACAGCGCCGCGTTGGCCACGTCGTCCACCGTGCCGAGGCGCCGCAGCGGCAGCTTGGCGGTGAGGATGGGCTCGCGCACCTCCCACACCGCCCGCGCCAGCTCCGTCTTGATCAGTCCGGGGGCGATGGCGTTCACCCGTGCCCGCGGCCCGAGTTCGTAGGCGAGCTGCCGGGTCATGTGCAGCATGGCGGCCTTGGTGGCGTTGTAGTAGCCGATGTGCGGATCGACGATCAGCCCGCCGACGGAGGCGATGTTGACCACCGCTCCCCCGTGCTCGGCCATCCAGGCCCGCCAGGCGTACCGGGTCCAGGCGATCATGCCGTACTGGTTGACGCGAACGGTCTTCTCCGCGCGCGACAGGTCCAGGTCGAGCAGATCGCCGTGGTACGGGTTGGTCGCCGCGTTGTTGACGAGGATGTCGACCCTGCCGAAGCGGATCATGGTCTCGTCGACGCAGGCCTCGGCCTGGTCGGGCTCACCGGCGTTGGCCACCACCGTGTGGACGTCGCCGTCGCCCTTCACCCGCAGCAACTCCTCGCGCGCTGCGGCGAGTCCGGCCGCCTTGCGGGCCGCGATCACCACGTGCGCTCCGGCCGCCCGGTAGGCGGTGGCGATGCCCAGGCCGATGCCGCGGGATCCGCCGGTGATGACGGCGACCCGGCCGCGGAGGGTGTTGCCGCCGCCGTCGTAGGTGTTGGCGCTCACGCTGCCCCCGTCTTCGTGTCGGTCTTCTTGTACTTGGCGAGTTCCTGGCGGGCGACGGTCCGCAGATGCACCTCGTCCGGGCCGTCGGCAATCCGCAGCGCCCGCGTGATGGCGTACAGCCGGGCCAGTACGGTGTCGTCGCTGACTCCCGCCGCGCCGTGTGCCTGCACCGCGCGGTCGACCACCTTGTGGGCGACCTCCAGCGCCGCGACCTTGATCGCGGCGACCTCCATGCGGGCGGCGGCGTTGCCGACGGTGTCCATCAGCCAGGCGGACTTCAGGACGAGGAGGCGCAGCTGCTCGATCTCGATGCGGCTGCGGGCGATCCACTCGCGCACCACGCCCTGGTCGGCGAGGGGCCCGCCGAAGGCGATGCGTGCGGTGACGCGCTCGCACATCAGCTGCAGGGCGCGTTCGGCGAAGCCGACGGCGCGCATCGCGTAGTGCATCCGCCCCGGACCGAGCCGCCCCTGGGCGAGCGCGAAGCCCTCGCCCTCGCCCCTGAGGATGTTCTCCACCGGCACGCGGACGTCCTCGAAGAGCACGTCACCGTGTCCGAGCCGGTCGGTGTAGCCGAACATCGGCAGGTCGCGCAGGACTGTGATGCCCGGGGTGTCCCGGGGGATGAGCAGCATGCTCTGCTGCCGGTAGGTGGGCGCGTCCGGGTCGGTCTTGCCCATCAGGATGATCAGTTTGCAGTCGGGGTCGAGGATCCCGGACGTGTACCACTTGCGGCCATTGACGACGTAGCTGTCGCCGTCGCGGGTGATACGGGTGCGGATGTTGCGGGCGTCAGAGCTGGCGACCTCCGGCTCGGTCATGGCGAAGCACGAGCGGATCTCCGCGTCCAGCAGGGGCTTGAGCCAGCGTTCCTGCTGCTCGGGTGTGCCGTACAGCGCGAGCAGTTCCATGTTGCCGGTGTCGGGCGCCGAGCAGTTGAACACCTCGGGGCCGATGACGGAGCGGCCCGCCAGCTCGGCGAGCGGCGCGTACTCGAGGTTGGTGAGCCCCGCGCCCCAGTCACCGTGCGCCATGAACAGGTTCCACAGGCCCTCGGCCCGTGCCTTCTCCTTCAGTTCGGTCATCACGGACGGCAGCGCGTGCGGATCGTCCGCCTCGGCCAGCTGCCGGTCGTAGACCGCTTCCGCGGGGAAGACGTGCTGGTCCATGAACGACCGCATGCGGTCCTGGAGTTCACTCGCCCGTGGCGAGAATCCGAAATCCACGATTGCTCCTGTCCGGGGTGCCGGGGTTCGTGTGGTCGGTCCGGATCAGCCGAGGATGTCGCGTGCCGTGCGGATCATCGCGGCGATGGTGGGCGGCAGTCGCTCCTGGTCCGGGTCGTGGTGCTTGCCCTCGCGGTGCCGGCGCAGGTTGTGGCCCATGATCGCGGCCATCTTCATGCGGCCGAGCGCCCGGAACCAGTCCATCGCGGGCAGCGCGGGCCGGCCGTCGAGATAGGCGTCCAGCAGTTCGGCCTCGGTGGGCAGGCCGGGTACGGCGCGCCCCAGCTGAGGGAAGTTGCGGTGGTCGGCGAAGAGCAGGAACCAGCCGAGGTCGATGCGCGGGTCGCCGACGCTCCAGATCTCCCAGTCGACGACGGCCACCGCGCGCTCGCCGACGCACAGCACGTTGCCGAGCCGGAAGTCGCCGTGGAGCAGAACCGGTGGGAGGCCGCCGGGCACATCAGCGGCGAGGCGGGCCAGCAACTCCTCGCCGCCCGGCCGGAGTTCGGGTGGCACGGCGTGCAGGGTGCGGCTCCATCGCTCCAACTCACCTGCCGCGTCGAGCGGTTCGGGTGCGTCGAGCCCGGGCGTACGGGTGTCGGTGGCGTGCAGCCGCCGCAGGACGGAAGCGATCTCCAGCATTCTGGCGCGGGCCGTGGCGGCGGGCACCTCGGGCTCGTCGAGTACGGGCTCGACGGCCTCCCCGGCCGCGAAGTCCATGGCGAACCACGCTGGTTGTGTCTCGTCGACTGCGGCGACGCCCGGCACCGGCACCGCGGACCCGGCCAGCGCACCCAGTACCCGCGCCTGGCGCAGCACATCGTTGCGTCCCACGGGCCGCTGCCCCGGAGGCACCGCCTTGACGACGTACTTGGCATCGCCTGCCGTAACCGAGTACGTCAGCCCCGAGTGGCCGCCGGGCAGCACCGTCAACTCGCCTATGGGAGTGCCTGGATGACGGCGGGCGAGCCGGTCGCGGACCCGGACGGCCAGCTGAGGCACCTCGGTGGCCGTGCTCATCGGACGGGCTCCTTGGGCAGCGGCTCTTTGGGCAGGCCGAGGACGCGTTCGGCGAGGATGTTGTGCTGGATCTCGTCGGTGCCGCCCGCGATGCTGTAGCCAGGAGCGCCGAGCAGGTGCTCCGTCCAGGCGTAGGTGCCCCACTCCCCCGTGTCCGCGACGAGGCTCGGGCCCAGCAGTTCCGAGACCAGATCGCTGGTGCGCCGCATGGTCTCGGTGGCGTAGAGCTTGCCGACCGAGGCCTCCGCGCCGGGCTCTCGTCCGGCGACGAGGGCGGCGGTCACCCGCAGTCCGATGAGCCGCTGGACGAGGGTGCGGATGTGGAGGTCGGCGGCCCGCTGCTGTTCGCTGCCGGTGAGCGGGCGGGGCAGGTTCCCGGCCAGTTCCAGTGCCCGGTCGGCGTTGTCCAGGCCGAGGTTGCCGGAGTCGAGCCGCTCGGCGGCCAGCACACTGAGCGTGACCCGCCAGCCCTCGCCGACCGGTCCCAGCCGGTCGGTGTCGGGCACCATCACGCCGTCCAGGTAGACCTCGTTGAAGCTGGTGCCGCCGGTCATCTGCTGGATGGGCCGTACCGTCACGCCCGGCGCGTCCATGCGCACCAGGAAGACGGTGATGCCGGCGTGCTTGCGTACCTCCGGATCGGTACGGCACACCGCGACGCCCCAGGTTGCGACGCGGGCCCCGGAGGTCCACACCTTGTGCCCGTTCAGCACCCAGTTGTCGCCGTCGCGCACCGCCTTCGTCCGCACCGCGGCGAGGTCGGATCCGGCCTCGGTCTCCGAGAACAGCTGGCAGGCCAGCTCGTCGGTGCGGAGCATGGGCCGCAGCCAGCGCTGCTTCTGCTCCTCCGTGCCCCAGATACCGATCGCGGGGGCGACGAGCTGCTGCGTCACCGGGAAGACCTCGGTGCGGTGCGGCACGTCGAAGGCCGCCTCTTCGGTCCGGTAAAGCTGCTCGTAGTACGCGGGCAGGTCCCGGCCTCCGTACGCCTGCTGCCAGTTGAGCGCACCCCAGCCGTGGTCGTAGCGGGTGCGTTCCCATTCCTGGATGCGGGCGGTGTGCTCGTGTTCCTGTTCCTCGCTCCAGTTCTCGAAGACGGCGACGGAGTCGGAGCCGCTGCCCCACTCGCCGTGCTCCGCGCGCGGCCGGGCGACCGTGGCGAGCCACTGCCTGGCCTGGGCACGGAACTCCTCGGGTTCCGGGATGGCGCTCATCTCGTCCTCCACCTCCATTCAGCGGGACAGCACCGTGCAGGCGCTCACGCCGGGTGCGCCGTACACATGGGTGAAGCCGACCCTGGGTTCACCGGGGACCTGGCGTTCGCCGGCCCGTCCGCGCAACTGCTGGACGACCTCGTAGACCTGGCGCAGCCCCGAGGCGCCTATGGGTTCGCCGTTGGCGATGCAGCCGCCGTCGGTGTTGACCGGCAGGGCGCCGCCGATCTCGGTGACGCCGGAGGCGACCAGTCGTTCCTGCTCGCCGTCCTCGCAGAACCCGCACTCGGCCATGTGCATGACCTCGGCGCCGCTCTCGGTGTCCTGCAACTGGCAGACGTCGATCTCGCCGGGCCCGATCCCCGCCTCCTCGAAGGCGGCAGCCGAGACATCACGGCTGACGCTGGTCAGCTCGCCCCCGGGAATCCAGGGGCTGAACACCTCGAACGAGCCGAACCGCCGGGTGCGTACGGCCGCCGAGCGCAGGGTGACCGACGGGCCGTCCAGGGCGCGGGCGGCCTCGGGCGAGCAGAGCACCAGCGCGGCCGCGCCTGCTCCCGGGGAGCAGAACATGTAGCGGGTCAGCGGATCGCTGACCATGCCGGATTCGAGGATCTCCTCGGCTGACACCGGCTTGCGCCGCCATGCCTCAGGGGTCAGACCGCCGTTGCGGTACGCCTTCTCGGCGACCAGGGCGAGAGTGCGGGGCGTGATTCCGTGGTCGTACATGTAGCGCTGGATCTTCATGCCGAAGAACTGGGTGGTCACCATCAGTCCGTCGCTGCCGTACTCCGCTCCCAGCCCCCAGTCCTCGGGCCGCGGGTCGAAGGCGCCGCGCGGGTGTTTGTCGAAGCCGACCGCGAGGACGACGTCCGCCATGCCGGAGCGGATCGCGTTCACGGCGGAGATCAGCGCGCTGCCGCCGGTGGCGCAGCCGTTCTTGACGTTGATGAACGGCAGCCCGGTCAGGCCGAGTTGGGCCACCAGAGTGTCGGCGAGGCCCGCGCTGTCGCTGCCGCCGAACGCGGCCCGCACCCGCGACCACTCGATCCCGGCGTCCGCCAGCGCGGCGTTCACCGCACCGACAGCCAACTGCCGGCCACTCGTCTCCGACCGGCCGAACGGGGTGCGCCCGGCGCCGCAGATCAGTACGTCGGTACTCATGAGCCCTCCTCGCCGGGGGTCGTGGGCCTGGCCCGTGGGACGCCGTGGCCCGCGGTCACGGTGAGGGGCATGCCGATGCGGACGTCGTCGAGGTCGTCGACCTCGAGTGCGGCGGCCACCCGCACGCCTTCCACCAGCTCGACGTAACCGAGCGCGAACGGCACGAAGCCGCCGGGCGGGGCCTGATAGGGCGGGGACTTGGGGGCGTACCGCTGCACCGTCCAGGTCCACAGCGTGCCGGTGCCGTGGAGGACGACCGGATCGGCCGGTCCCCCGCAGCGCGGGCACGCGTCATCCGCGGGGTAGACCGTCACCGCGCAGCCGTCGCCGGAGCAGCGTGAGCCCTGGAGCCCGACGGCGGTGGCGGTCGGACTCCGCGGATCCGTGGCCATCCGGATCAGCGTCCCGTCCACTTGGGTTCGCGCTTCTCCAGGAACGCCGACACGCCTTCGTTCGCGTCCTCGGAGTTGAGCGCCACGCCCACGGCGAGGTGCTCCATCACCATCAGCGACTGGGTGTCGGCGTCCAGGCTGCGGTCGATCGTCATCTTCGTGAGCCACATGGTGAAGGGGCTCTTGTCGACGAGGTCGCCGATGAAGTCCTCGACCGTCGCGTCCAGCTTGTCGGCCGGGGCGGACTTGTTGATCAGCCCGAACTCCGCGGCCTCGACCCCGGAGAGCAGCTTGCCGGTGAGCATCAGCTCCTTGGTCTTGCGGATGCCGATCATGCGCGGCACCCGGTAGATCGGGCCGGCTCCGCCGAACAGCGCACGGCGGATGTGGAAGTCGCCGATCTTGGCGTCGTCCGCGGAGATGGCGAAGTCGCAGGAGATCATGATCTCGAAGCCGCCGGCGGTGACGTGGCCCTCCAGGACGGCGACCGAGGGGGTCTTCATCGAGTAGAGGCGGTCGCAGACCTTCGCGGACTTCACCGCGACGTCGATCGCGTTCGACTTGCCGACGTACTCCGCCTTCAGGCTGTCGAGGTCGAAGCCCGAGCAGAAGGTCCCGCCACGACCGCGGAACACCAGAACGCGCAGCTCGGGGTCCTCGTCGACCTCGGTGATGATCTCGTCGAGCCGGTTCAGGATCGGCACGGTGACGCAGTTCTTCTTCCACGGGCGGTTGAGCCAGACACGGGCGACGTGGCCGTCACGCTCGAACTGGATCTCGTCTTCCACTGCCATCTCTTCGCCTCCAGATTGAACTGAATTCACTACGAGTCTGGGAGGGGGAAGATGTCCTGTCAACCCTTAGATCGAGACTGATTCATCAGGTGAAGGGATCCTGCGATCCAAGCAAGAGAGATCACGCCAATGATCGAACCGAACCTGATTCAAACTCGCTCTTGAGGAGCATACCTACTTCGGTTCAATATGACGGAGGGGTCCTCCCCCTCCCAATGACCGCACCCCGGAAGGACCTTCATGTCCGGCATCTCCCGTCTCGGCATCGTCGGCTGCGGCCTCATGGGCTCCGGCATCGCCGAGGTCGCCGCACTGCGCGGTCTCGATGTGACCGTCGCCGAATCGAGCCCCGAACTGGCCGCCGCCGGCCGCGACCGTGTCACCGCCTCCCTCGATCGCGGGCTGCGGCGCGGAAAGCTCACCGAAGCCGACCGCGACCAGGCCCTGGCCCGGCTCTCCTTCACCCACGACCTGGGCGACCTTGCCGACCGGCAGTTCGTCGTGGAGGCCGTCGCCGAGAACCGGGAGGTGAAGCTGGACGTCTTCCGTCAGCTGGACAAGGCGGTCACCGACCCGGAGGCCGTCCTCGCCACCAACACGTCCTCGATCCCCGTCGTCGATCTCGCCGTGGCCACCGGCCGGGCCTCCCATGTCGTGGGGCTGCACTTCTTCAATCCGGTACCGGTGCAGAAGCTGGTCGAGGTGATCCCCGCCCTCACCACCGGCGCCGACACCCTGACCCGCGCCCGCGGCTTCGCCGCCGAACAGCTGGGCAGGACGGTCGTCCAGGCGCCGGACCGCTCGGGCTTCGTGGTCAACGCGCTGCTGGTGCCGTACCTGCTCTCCGCGATCCGCATGGTCGAGTCCGGAATGGCGCGCGTGGAGGACATCGACAGCGGCATGGAGCTCGGCTGCGCCCACCCGATGGGTCCGCTGCGGCTGCTCGACCTGATCGGCCTGGACACGGCACAGGCCGTCGCCGAGTCGATGTACGAGGAGTACAAGGAACCGCTGTACGCCGCTCCCCCGCTCCTGCGCCGCATGGTCGCCGCGGGCCACCTCGGCCGTAAGAGCGGCCGGGGGTTCTACGTGTACGAGACATAAGCCGTCCAGGGCCGGGGACCGGCGTGCGTCGAGGCCGTCGTGACGGCCAGGCGCCCGCCGCCCCCCTGCCCCGCAACCGCGCGCTCTGGTTCGGGAGGACCGGCAGGCACCTGTGCCGCGGCCGGTCAGGCGTTCCGGCGCAGTTCGTCCGCGCAGCGCTCGGCCATCATCATCACGGTGGTGTTGGTCGGCGTGGCCGGGATGTCCGGCATGATCGAGGCGTCGACCACGTACAGCCCGTCGAGGCCGTGCACCTTGCCGCTCTGGTCGACCACGGCGTTCGGCGTGCCCTCACCGCCCATCGCGCAGGTGCCCACGGCGTGGCAGTAGGTGTTCTTGCCCTGCAGGACGGCGCGGGTCAGGTCGGCGTCCGTGGTCGCCTCGGGTCCGGGCCACTGCTCCGCGCGTACGTACTTCTCCAGTGGGCCGGAGCCCATGATCTCCCGGACCTGGCGGATGCCGGCCACCATGCGCCGCAGGTCGTCTGGGTGGTCCAGCAGGCCGAGCCGGATCGACGGGTCGGCATCAGGGTCGCGTGAGGTGATCTCCACCCTGCCCAGCGAGTACGGGCGGACCACAGCGAGGGGCACCAGCATCACCCCTGGCTCCATGGTGAACGGCAATGCGTGCAGGTCGACTTCGCCCTGGCTGCCTGCCCCTGCCGAGGAGAACGCCAGGGCGGTCTGCAAGGGGGGCATGAGTTCGCCGACCGTCGCCTCGTCCACGGCGTAGGTGAGGTACACCATGGGGTGGTCGCGGAGGTTCCTGCCGACGCCTTCGAGGCACTGGGTCGTGGGGATGGACAGCCTGTCGAGCAGCCGCCGCGGCCCGATGCCCGAGCGCATCAGGATCGCCGGGCTGCCGATGGCTCCGGCCGACAGGACGACCAGGTCGGCTTCGAGAGCGGTGCCGTCGGCGAGGATCACGGCGCGGGCCGTCCCGTCCTCGGTGAACTCCACGCGGTCGACGGTCTGTCCGCCGAGCACGGTCAGGTTGTCGCGTTCGCGGGCCGGTCCGAGGTAGGCGATGGCCGAGCTCTGGCGGACGCCGTCCTTGCGGTTGAAGGGGACCGGGCCCGCGCCGCGCCGGCCGGCGCCGTTCATGTCCTGGTGAATGGTGTGGCCGGCCTGGGCGCAGGCCTCCAGGAACGCGGACATGACGGGGCGCAGCCCGTTGCCCTCGATGAAGCGCTCGATGTGTACGGGGCCTTCGGTGCCGTGCAGTTCCCCGCCTACCGGGTCGTCCTCCAGCTTCTTCAGATACGGCAGGACCTCGTCCCAGGACCAGCGGTCGTTGCCGAGTCCGGTCCAGCGGGCGAAGTCCTCGGGTGTGGGCCGCAGGGCGTTGGCGCCGTTGACGGACGAGGAGCCGCCGATGACCTTGCCGCGCAGGACGGGCACGACGCCCTGCTGGACGATCCCGAACATCGGGATGCTGTCGCCCTCGACGACGTGGTCGGCCGACTCGTAGCCCCAGTCATGGGTGGTGAATCCGAACTGGTCGGCGTCGAGCACCTCGGGTGCGGTCTCCTGCGCGGTGCGGTAGTCGGGCCCCGCTTCGACCAGCGTGACGGTGTTCGCGGGATCCTCGCTCAGCCGGGCGGCCAGGACTCCACCGGCGGAACCTCCGCCACACACCACTATGCGACGCGCCATGGTTGCCTCTCTTCTCTTCTTTGAGACGAAGGGTTCGGAAAGAACGGGTTCGTGGAGAAACGGGTTCGTGAAGGAGCGGGCGGTCTTTCAGCCGTTCAGGGGCGCGCCCGACAGGGCGATCGACTTGGGTTCGAGGTAGTCGTCGAGGCCTTCGGGGCCGTTCTCGCGGCCGATGCCCGACTTCTTGCTGCCGCCGAAGGGCGCGTTGATGTCCAGGGTGTAGCTGTTGATGCTGAACGTCCCGGTGCGCACGCGGCGGGCGATCCGGAGGGCGGCGTCCTCGTCCTGGGTCCAGACGGTTCCGGAGAGCCCGTACGGGGAGTCGTTGGCCAGCTCGACGGCATGGTCGGGACCGTCGTGCGGGATGGCGACGACGACCGGGCCGAAGATCTCCTCCTGTGCGATCCGCATGTCGTTGGTGACGTCGGTGAAGAGGGTGGCCTCGAGGTACCAGCCGGTCGTCAGGCCCTCGGGTCGGCCACCGCCGCAGGCGACGGTGGCGCCTTCCTTCCTGCCGAGGGCGATGTACTCCTCGACGCGCGCCCGGTGCGCCTCGGTGATCAGCGGTCCGATCACGGTCGCGGGGTCGGCCGGGTCACCGATGGGCAGGGTGCTCATGTGGCGGGCCAGGGCCTCGGTGAACTCCTCGTAGCGGGCGCGCGGCAGCAGGATGCGGGTCTGGGCGGTGCAGATCTCGCCCTGCATGAAGGCGGCGCCGCAGCCGACGAGAGCAGGGACGACGGTGTCGATGTCGGCGTCGTCAAGGACGATCGCCGCCGACTTGCCGCCGAGTTCCAGCGTCGTACGGCGGATGTCGCGGCCGCATACTTCGGCGATGCGGGCGCCGATCGCCGTACTGCCCGTGAAGCTGACCTTGTCCACACCGGGGTGGGCGACCAGGTACTCGCTCTCCGCGACATCGGCGGCGAACAGGCTGATGACGCCCTCGGGCACCTGCGATTCGGCGACGACCTCGGCGAACACATGGCAGGCGAGCGGGTCCTGCACGGGCGCCTTGACGACGACCGTACAGCCGGCCATGAGGGCGGCGGCGATCTTCTGGGCGGTCAGCGTGAGTGGGCCGTTCCAGGCGGGGATGGCCACGACGACACCGACGGGCTCGCGCACGATCAGGGTGCGGGTCGGTCCGTTGACCCGCTCCTCCTCGAAGACGAACTCCTCGGCCAACGAGGCGTAGAAGCGAAGGTAGTGGGAGGGCGCGACGGCGAAGTAGCCCTCGGCGAAGCCGCGTGGGCTGCCGGTCTCGGCCATGGCCAGCTCGGCCAGTTCCGCCGCCCGCGTGTCGAGGCGGTCGGCGAGGTCGCGCAGGGCCGCGGCGCGCCGGCTCACGGTCCAGCTCGGCCAGGGGCCGGCGTCGAAGGCATGCCGGGCCGAGGCGACGGCGGCGTCGATGTCCTCCGTGGAGGCCAGCGGGACGTGGCCTATGACCTCCTCGGTACTGGGTGAGACGACCTGCGCGACGCGGTCGGTGGAGGGGGCGGTGAGCCGTCCTCCGATGAGGATGCGGTCGTAGTGGTGTGCCATGGGGTGACTGCCTCTCTGCGGAAACACTGCGCGGAAGGTGTGGGGCGGAGGGGTGCGGGGAGGAGGGTGCGGGGCAGGAGATGCGGGCTCGGTTTCCGGTCGCACGGCCGGCCGCAGGGCATCGCCCCGGGTGCACACGGTGGAAGGGAGCGGAGGTCCGTCGGCCGACCCCCGCGGTGCACGACGTCGGTTCTCCGGCGTCGTGAGGGCTTGGGCCGGAACCCGGACGGGGGCGTCCCGGGTCGGCCCGGCCGACGGAGATTCCTCACCCACGGCCGGACCGTCACCCACGACCGGACCGTCGCCCACGGTGCGCTGCGTCGCGGTGCCGGAGCCCGGCCCGGGCCAGGTGCTGCCGCGCTGGCCGCACCCGGCGGGGCGGCCAGCGCGTTGGGCCGGTTCGTCACAGCGGCCTCGCGGCGACGGCCTCCGCGGCCGCACGCCCCTCCGCGACCGCGTGCGCGATACGGCGCGGCACGACGCAGTCGCCGACCGCGCGGACCGTCTGGTGGGGGCCCGGGGTGAAGTGAGGGCGGCGCGGGCGGCGTTCACCGACGGTGACCAGGACGTCGGCGGGGAGGTGTGTCTCCTGACCGTCCAGGACATGGCGCAGGCGTACGCCCTCGGTGGTTGTCGAGGTCACGGTGTTCATCGTGACGACGCGCAAGGGCGCACCGGTGAGCCGGTTCATCAGCTGGGTGCGGTTCTCCGGCGAAAGACCCGTCGCGAACCCGGTGCCGGGGGTGATGACGGTGACCTCCCGGGCACCGGCCGCCAGCGCGCTCTCGACGGCGCTGATGCCCTGCCACCAGCCGAAGCCGTCGTCGAGGACGACGACGCCTGCCGCGTCGGGGACGACATCCGCATACCGGCGCAGGAACTCCGTACTTGTGAGGGTCGCCAGCTCGCCCGGCACGGGGACGGACGCTTCCTCGGCGCCGGTGGCGAGCACGACCTGGGAGTACGCCGCCAGATCGTCCGCTCCCAGGGAGGTCCCCAGCGATACGCGCACCCCGAGGTCGGTGAGCTGGTCGCGCTGATAGTCGACGAACCTCTGCCAGCCGGAGCGGTGCGGGGCGAGGGAGGCGAGGCGGGCCTGTCCGCCCGCATACCCGGCCGTGTCGAAGACGGTCACCTCGGCGCCGGACCGGGCGAGGGCCATCGCGCACTCCATGCCGGCGGGGCCCGCCCCCACAACGGCGACAGGGTGGTTCCGGCTGCCCGGCCGGGTGAGCAGCAGCGGTACGGCCGGGCGGGTGGCCGCTCCCGGCGGGCCCAGCTCGGGGTTCACCGCGCACGACCCCGTGGGCTCGAAGGTCCGGCAGCCCTCGTTGCAGCCCGTGCAGGGGCGTACGGATCGCTCGTCGCCCGCGATCACCTTGCGGGCGAAGTCCGGGTCGGCGATGAACGGGCGGGCCATGCCGACCAGATCGGCCCCGGAATCCAGCGCCCGCTCGATGTCGGCGACCGTCCGGAAGCTCTGGCTGACCAGGAGCGGCAGTGCGACTGCCGCGCGGAGCCTGGCCACGGACTCCAGCAGCGGTGGGCGGGCGGTGGCCATGCCGGGGACGTAGGTGTTGCGGACACCGGTGGTGACGTTGACGTACGCGAAGGGCGAGGCGGCGCAGAGACGCGGAAGCAGTTCGGTCAGGTCGTCCAGGCCGAGTCCGGAGTCCTCGCCGGGCTCCACCGACACCCGTACGCCGATGGGGAGTTCACCGATCTCGGTGCGGATCGCGTCGATCACCTGGGCGAGCAGGGCGATCCGGTCGCCGTACTCGTCGTCGCGGGTGTTGTTGACCCGGGACAGGAACTGGGCGAGCAGATAGCCGTGGCCGGCGTGCAGTTCCACGCCGTGAAAGCCGGCCTGCACGCTGTTCGCCGCCGAGATACGGAAGGCGTCGACGACGCCGCGCACTTCTTCCGTGCTCAGCGGGTGGGGCGCGGTCGCCTCGCGGGGCGAGCGGACGGCCGCGGCGGAGACCGGCGCGTAGTAGGTGCCGGCGCCCAGGGTCTCCCGGCCGAGGTGGACGAGTTGCGCGACGGCCACGGCTCCCCCGTCGGTGATGGCCTCGGCGCGGCGGCGCACGGCGTCCTTGATCTCGGGGCGCCACGCTTCGGTCAGATACCGCTGCGGCAGAGTCGACTCGGGGGCCACGGCGGTACCTCCGGTGATCACCATCCCGGCGCCACCCTGGGCCAGCCGTCTCCAGTAGGCCGCGTCGGTCTCGGTGGGGGCACCCTCGGTGACGGCTGCGGTGGCGTGGGCGGTGGCGACAAGACGGTTGCGGAGGGTGAGACCGCCGAGCGTGAACGGCGCGGCGAGGGCGGGCGCGGTGCGTGACGTCATGCGGCTCTCTTCGTCTGCTCTGACTGCCTGTCGTCTGCTCTGACTGCCTGCTCTCTTTGCCTGTTCAGGCAGCGGACCGTGTGGAGAGACCGATGAGTTCGGCGAGTCGGGTCCGGTGCCGGTCCGCGGTGCCGAACAGCACCTCGCTGCTGCGTGCGCGGCGTACGTACAGATGCGCCGGGTGCTCCCAGGTGAAGCCGATGCCGCCGTGCAGTTGGACGTACTCGGCCGTCGCCAGCCGGAAGGTCTCGGAGCAGACCACGGCGGCGGCGCTCGCGGCCACCGGCAGTTGCGGCGAGCCGACGGCGGCGCAGGCACTCGCGTACGCGGACGCCGAGCGCGCCGCCTCCAGCGCGACCAGCACATCGGCCAGCCGGTGCTTGACGGCCTGGAAGGAACCGATGGGACGCCCGAACTGGTGGCGCTGTGCGGTGAATTCGACCGTGGCGTCCAGTGCGTGCCCGCTGCCGCCGACCTGTTCGGCCGCCAGTGCGGCCCGCCCGGTGTCGAGGGTCGCCGAGACCGTGTCGCCGGTGGCTTCCGCCGTGCCGACGGCAGTGGCCGGTGCCCCGCGGAACTCCACCAGCGCTTGGCGGCGCGTCTCGTCCAGGACGCGGCGCGCCGTCCGCAGGCAGGTGTCCGGGGTCGGTTCGCACGCGAACAGCCGGGCGCCGGCGGGCGTTTGGGCCCGTACCAGGATGAGGTCCGCTCCGGCCCCGTCGAGCACGAAGTCCGCCTGACCGCGCAGCACCCAGCCGGAGCCGCCCTGCTCGGCGGTGACGGCGGGGTCGCCGGGCTCCTCGGACTCTCCGGCGTCGAACCCGGCCACGGTCGCGGTGAGCGTGCCGTCCGCGATCCGCGGCAGGTAGCGCTCGCATGCGTCCCGGTCGCCGCTGTGCAGCAGGGCGTGGGCGGCGAGGGCCACCGTGGGCAACAGGGGCGCGCAGTACAGGGCGCGCCCGGATTCCTCCAGGGCCACGGCCAGTTCGGCGAACGTGTAGCCCGACCCGCCGTACTCCTCCGGCACGGCCAGTCCGTGGACACCGATCTCGCCGGCGAGTCGTGTCCAGAGCACTTCGTCGTATCCACGCGGGGTGGCCAGATGCTTGCGGACGTCCTCGGGACCGCTCGCCTCCGTGTAGAAGTCCCGCAGAACGGTGCGGAGTTGCCGCTGTTCGTCGGTTTCGGACAGCAGCTGGGGGTCGATCTCGGGGTGGCGAGGGTGCATGGGGTCTCCATCGTGCTCGTGTGCTGGAGAACGGCATCAAGACAGGAACTCTGAGCCAACACTATGACCTAAGAACTGAACTCAATTCATGAACATAGGCATCACTGTCCGGACCGGGCAAGACCCGTGCACGAGTCGATTCGGGCCTCGTCAGTTCCCGACAGGCCCGACAGGGCGGGGCGGACCGGAAACCGCCCAGACAGCGATCAGACAGTGAACCGCCCGCCGTTGGCGAGCAGCACCGCGCCGACCAGGTTCGCCGCGGCATCACTGGCCAGGAAGAGTGCGATGTCGGCGATCTCCTCGGGTGTCGCGTACGGGCGCAGCCGCGGGTCGGCGAATCCGGCACGCAGCGCCTCCGGGGTGCGCGCCGCCATCCCCGTCTCCGTCGGCCCCGGAGCCACCACGTTCACGCGGATCCCGGACGCGATGACCTCCTTGGCCACGGCCTGACTCAGGGCGTGCACACCCGCCTTGGAGGCGGCGTAATGGGGGTAGCCGACCGGGGTGTCGAAGGCCGACGACGAGCCGATCACCACGATCGCCCCGGCCCCGAAGGGCCGCATGGCCCGCACGCCGGCGCGCAGCACATGGAAGGTGCCGTCCAGGTTCACCCGCATGACGCGCCGCCAGGACGCGTCGTCGAGGGAATCGGTCACTTCGGCCGGCCGCCCCTCGACCACCGCTTCCGCGATGCGCCGCTTGGCCTCGGGGTCGTCGACCCCGGCCGCGTGCACCAGGACGTCGAGCTGTCCGTACCGGCGCAGTACGTCCTGGACGGCGCCGTCGACGCCCGCCGCGTTCGCCACGTCGAGGGTGACCGGCCGCCCGACGGGCAGTTCCTTGGCGACGTCCGCGGCGCCGTCGCCGTTCACATCCGCCAGGACGACGGCCCGCGCCCCTTCCGCGGACAACTGCCGGGCGACCGCCGCGCCCATGCCGGAGCCGGCGCCCGTCACCATCGCGACCTTGCCCGTGAACCTGTCCGCCTGACCATCTCCGTGCATCAAACCGATCACTCCTTGACCGAACTCCGTACATGGACTTCACCGCACGCCGCATATTGAACCGACTTCACCTCTGTTACCGTGGCGGCCACGGGGCTGACAAGACGTGGGACGGTGAAGATGAGGGCACTGCGGCTGACCGCGTGGGGGAAACCTCCGACGCCGGCCGAGGTCGAGCAACCTGTCCCCCACGGCACCGAGGTGCTGGTGCGGGTGGATGCCGCCGGGCTCTGCCACTCCGATCTGCACGTCGTCGACGCGGCTCCGGGAGCACTCCCCTACCGGCTTCCGTTCACCCTCGGCCATGAGGTCGCCGGGTGGGCCGCGGCCCTTGGGCCCGACGCCGACGGAGTGGCGGTCGGTGAACGGGTGGTGCTGTACGGACCGTGGGGCTGTGGCACCTGCGACCGTTGCACCGCGGGCCGGGACAACTACTGCGACCGGCGTGACACCCTCGCCTGGCACGGGGTGGGACTGGGCCGGGACGGCGGCATGGCCGAGTATGTGCTCGTTCCCTCCGCCCGCCATCTGGTGCCGATCGGCGACCTGCCGCCCGATCAGGCGGCGCCGCTCACCGACGCGGGCCTGACGTCGTACCACGCCGTGGCCGGCCTCCGGCCCGCACTCGAGGAGGGCACCACCACCGCCGTCATCGGCATCGGCGGGCTCGGCCACCTGGCCGTACAGATCCTCCGCGCGACCACCGCGACCCGCGTGCTGGCGGTCGACACCCGGGAGGATGCGCTCGCTCTCGCGGACCGCTCGGGCGCGGACTTCGGCACGCTGGTACGGCCGGACACCGGCGGTGTTCTGAAGGCGCGGACCGGTGGCGCGGGAGTGGACGCCGTCCTCGACTTCGTCGGCACCGCGCAAACGCTAGAACTCGCGACCGGCATCCTGCGCGCGGGTGGTGAAGTGGCCGTCGTGGGCAGCGGAGGCGGTCACCTCACCGTCTCCAAACCCGGCGTTCTCCCGCCGGGGTTCAGGCTCTCACTGCCCTTCTGGGGCACCCGCCCCGAACTCGCCGAGGTCGTGGCGCTGGCACGCTCGGGGGCGATCCACGTCGAGACGGAGCGGTTCCCGCTGGCCGCCGCACCGGAGGCGATCGACCGGCTCCGTCAGGGCCGGATGCGAGGGCGGGCCGTGCTCGTCCCCGACTGACCGGCCATGGCAACGCCTGCAAACGCCTACAGAAGGGAAGCTCGGGATGCGCTTCGACGGAAAAGTGGCGATCGTCACCGGCGGGGCTCGGGGCATGGGTGTCTCACATGTACGCGGGCTGGCCGCGGAAGGCGCCCGGGTCGCCGTCTGCGACGTGCTGGACGACGAGGGAAAGGCCCTGGCCGAGGAACTTCCCCACGCTCAGTACTGCCACCTCGATGTCACCGGCGAAGAGGAGTGGCAGTCCGTCGTCCGCACCGTCGAGGACTCCTTGGGCCCCGTGGACGTCCTGGTCAACAACGCGGGGATCATTCACTTCGGCGGCGTGGAAGAGCAGTCGCCCGCACACTTCCGCCGGATTCTCGACGTCAACGTGGTGGGCACCTTCCTCGGCATGCACACCGTGCTCCCCGGCATGCGCGGCCGCGGTCGCGGAGCCGTCGTCAACATCTCCTCTGCCGCCGGCCTCATGGGGTTCGCGGACGGCATCGGCTATGTGGCGAGCAAGTGGGGCATCCGGGGAATGACCAAGGCCGCCGCGCTGGACATGGCGGGCACCGGGGTGCGCATCAACTCCGTACATCCGGGAGTCATCCGTACGCCCATGGGCGAGAGCGCCGCACCCGAACTGTTCGCTCAGCAGCCGGTACCGCGCATCGGTGAACCCGAGGAGGTCACCCGCATGGTGCTCTTCCTCGCGAGCGACGAGGCCTCCTACACCACGGGGGGCGAGTTCCTGGTCGACGGCGGCCAGACCATCGGTCACGCCGGTCACGCGCACACGACAGCGGAACGCGGGTGAGGCCCAGAGCCGGGTCCGGCCACACGTCCCGGCGAGGCGCGACGAGGACCGGCCGCGAGGTCTGGCCGATCGCCTACCCACGTGGCGAGGTCCGCGCGTCGGACTTCCGCGTCGTCGAAGTCGAGGTGCGGCAGCCGCGGCCGGGCGAGGTGCTGGTGCGGAACACGTGGACCTCCGTCGACGCCGCTCTCCGGCTGCGGCTCAGGGAGACGGCGCCGACGGGATACTTCCCGGCCTTCCCTCTCGAAGGACCGATGGACGGGATCATGACCGTCGGAGAGGTCATCGAGTCCCGCGCCGATGGCTTCGCCCCCGGCGACACGGTCTGGCACGCAGCGGGCTGGCGCGACTACGCGGTCGTCGAGGCGGAGAAGCAGGCGCTCGGCGGTGTCGGCACGCTCACGAAACTCGACGTACACGCCGCGCCTCCACAGACCTATCTCGGTGCGCTCGGCGCCAATGGACTCACCGCGCACGCCGGCCTCCTCCACGCCGCGGGCCTGCGCGAGGGCGACGTCGTGTGGGTCTCCGCCGCGGCCGGCGCCGTCGGCAGCCTCGCCGCGCAGATGGCGAAGATCCGCGGACATCGTGTCATCGGCAGCGCTGGTTCCGACGAGAAGGTGCGCTACCTCCTGGAGGAGCTCGGTCTGGACGCCGCGTTCAACTACAGGCGCGGCACGCTCCCCGACCTCCTGCGCCAGGCGGCTCCGGACGGCATAGACGTGTACTTCGACAACGTCGGCGGCGACCATCTCGAGACCGCCCTCGGAGCACTGCGGAGGTCCGGCCGCGTCGCGATCTGCGGCATGGTCTCGGAGTACGCGGCCGAGGAGTCGCCACACGGGCCCGGAAACCTCATGTTGGCGGTGACCAAGGGCCTGACGATTCGCGGCTTCCGAGGCAGCGAGCACACCCGCTTACTGCCAGAGATGCAACGGCAGGTGGGCGCGTGGGTCCGCGAGGGCCGCCTCCGCTGCCGCGAAACGATCATCGACGGGCTGCCGCAGGCGCCGGTGGCGCTGGCGGGACTACTGCGGGGCGACAACACCGGTAAGACACTGGTGCGGATCGACGGCGCCTCGCGCCTCAACTGAACTGAAATAAGTCCAACAGACGCCACGGGGCGGTGGCCCGGCCGTACGGCCGGGCCACCGCCCCGCAGTCTGCAGACAGACTGGCCGCTGAGGGGCAACCGGCATGGAAGGCACCCCGAGTCACCCTTGAGCCACCCTTTCGCCGCATGGCTGCGCATTCTATTGCCTAACCTAGTTCAGTTTGGTAATTTCACGAAATCTTGGCGATTCGGTCACCGTCCAGCGCAAAGCCCTCTCGCTAGTGCGCCGGTTCGGCCGGGAGCCGGTTTCACATAAGGGAGCCGAGAATGAGATCAGATCCGCAACGGCGCGGGGCTTTGCTCATCCTGCTGACGATCACGACACTGCTGGCCGCCGGGTGCGGCGGCGGCAACGACAACAACGCCGAGTCCAAGGTCGTGCCCGCGTCGGCGGGCATGGAAGAACTGGTCGCAGCGGCGAAGAAGGAAGGACAGATCACTGTCTACTCGGCCCAGGATCTGACCGCCCTCAACAACCTCGCAAAGGCCTTCGAGGCCAAGTACCCGGGGATCGACGTCAAGACCGTCCGGGGCGTCGACGGTGACCTCGGGGTGAAGGTCGAGACGGAGTTCAACACCGGCAAGGGCATCGCCGACATGTATGTCAGCGCGAGTCTGTCGTGGGTGAAGCCGCAGGCCGAGGCCAAGCGGTTCCTGGCGCCGACCGGTCCCGAACTGACCGGCAAGGGCGACTATGACGCCAAGCAGTACGTCCACGACGGCAACTACTTCGAGACCAACTCCGCGGTGCTCACGTTCGGCTGGAATTCCAAGCTCTACTCCAAGGGGCTGACCGACTACCCGGACCTGCTCGACCCCTCGCTCGCAGGCGGAAAGATCGGCGTCATCGAGCCGACCGCGCCCTCGATCGTCGACTTCTACCTGTGGCTGGAGGAGACGTACGGCGCCGACTTCGTGAAGAAGCTGGCCGCCCAGAAGCCGCGTATCTACCCCAGCTCTCTGCCGATGGGTGAGGCCCTGCAGTCCGGCGAGATAGCCGCCGGCAGCTTCATAGCGCCGATCGCGCTCGAGCCCGCGAAGAAGAAGGGTGCGCCGGTCGACTACCGCATGCCGCCGGACGGCGCGTGGGGCGCCCGGTACTACGGCATGGTGCTGGAGAGCGCCCCGCACCCCAACGCCGGCCAACTGTTCGCCGACTTCATGGTGACCGCCAAGGGGCAGGAGCTGATCACACCGTCCGCGGGCTCGGTGCTGCCCAAGGTCCCCGGCACAGTGATCACCAACGACAAGGTGCGCGTGCAGGATCCGGCCAAGCTCACACCCGAGGCCGTGGCCTCGTACCAGAAGAAGTGGAAGTCCCTGTTCCAGTAGTCCAGCAGCGTGGGCACCCGAGGCGACGGGTGCCCACTCACCTGATCCTTGAACACTTGGAAATAAGGAGTCCCCCGTGTCCCACGTGCGCATCGAGGGCCTGACGAAAAGGTTCGCCGGCAAGCCGCCGGCGGTCGCGGTGGACGACTTGTCGCTGGAGATCGAGCCGGGCGAGTTCATCGTTCTGCTCGGCCCCAGCGGCTGCGGGAAGACCACGACTCTGCGCTGTCTGGCCGGTCTGGAGACGCCCGACGAGGGACGCATCTCCCTGGGCGACCAGACGGTGCTGGATGTACGGGGGAAGGTCAACCTCCCTCCCAACAAGCGCCGGATCGGGATGGTGTTCCAGTCGTACGCGCTGTGGCCGCACATGACCGTGCGCCGCAACATCGGATATCCCCTGAGAACCAGACGGGTGGCCCGTGAGCAGGCGCGCACGCGGATCGAGGAGGCGGCGGAGCTCGTCGACTGTGCCGCCCTGCTCGACCGTTATCCGGCACAGCTCAGCGGCGGCCAGCAGCAGCGGGTCGCCCTGGCCCGCGGCCTGGCCGCCCAGCCCGACCTGGTCCTCTTCGACGAGCCGCTGAGCAACCTCGACGCCCGGCTGCGCGACCAGGTGCGCGCCCAACTGCACGAGCTGCACGCCCGGCTGGGCTTCACCGCCGTGTTCGTCACCCACGACCAGAGCGAGGCGCTGGCGCTCGGCGACCGTTTGGCGATCATGAAAGCCGGGCGGATCGAGCAACTCGACACGCCGGAACGGGTCTTCGAGGAACCGGCCACCGAATACGTCGCCGGGTTCATCGGCATGTCGAACCGGCTTCCGCTCCGGCGTCAGGGCGGCGAATGGGTACTCGCCGACGACCCGGGCGCCGATGTCCCATCAGGCGCCGCAAGCCACGCGGACGCAGCGAGTCAAGCAGGCGCAGCGGGCCAGGCGGTGGCCGGCGAGCTGCCGGTGCCCCGCTCGCTCAGCGAGGTCGCCGCCCGGCTGCGCCCCGACGACCTTCAGCTCTGTCCGGCCGACGAGAAACCGCCGGCCCACAGCGTCGGCCTCCTGGCGGAGGTCGTCGACGCGCAGTTCGGCGGGCGTCACATGGATGTGGTCGTCGCGATCGCGGACAGCCGCCTGCACGCGCGGGCGCCGCTGACCGGCAAGCCATGGGCGCGGAGTCTGGCGCGCGGGCAGCGTGTGACCGCGTGGTTCGCCAAGGACGCGGCCATCTACTACGACGCCGACGGGGTACGGACAGCCGTGCACACCCCCGCCGCAGTGGGAGCGTGACGTCGTGGCCGCACCCGCCGTACCCGCGCCCTCCCCCTCTCCCTCCCCCACGACGACACCGCCGCACCCGGCCCCGCCACGGCCGACGGCGTTGACCCGTGCGCGGCGCCACCTGCCACGGCTGGGCGCGCTCGCCTTCCTGGCCGCCATCGGCTACCTGGTGATCGCCCCGCTGGTGGGCCTGCAACGGCTGGCCTTCGAGGACGACGCCCGTGGCTACAGCACCGCCTTCGACAGCCCGGACATGGCCGAGACGCTGCGCACGACGGCCGGTATGGCGCTGGGTTCGCTGGCCATCGCGCTCGTCCTAGGCACGTTCCTGGCCTGGGCGGCCACCCGACTGCCACCCCGCCTGCGGCTGTTGCGCGTCCTGCCCGTGCTGCCCATCGTGGTGCCGGCCGTGGCCGCGGTGACCGGCTGGGCGTTCCTGTTCTCGCCGCGCCCCGGCTACCTCAACGCGGCGCTGCGCAACCTGCCCTGGTGGAACCATCTCGACGAGGGCCCCGTCGACATCTACACGCTGCCGTGGATCGTCCTCATCACCGGCTTCGGCCTGACCGCCTTCGTCTACCTCTTCGTCAGCGCCGGCTTCGGCAACATCAACGCGGAGCTGATCGAGGCGGCCCAGGTCAGCGGATCATCGCCGGCCGGTGTGTTCTTCCGGGTGACGCTGCCGCTGCTGCGCCCGGTCCTGGTGTACGGGGGTTTTGTGGCCCTGCTCCTCGGGCTCGGCCAGTTCACGGGCCCCCTGCTGCTCGGCAGGAACAACGGCGTCAACGTGCTCACCACGGACATGTACGTCGCCGTGTCACAGAGCCCGGTCGACTATGGCAGGGCCGCCGCGATCGGCTCACCGCTGCTGCTCTTCGGCATCGCCGTCGTCCTCTTCCAGAAGGTGATCCTCGGCGACCACAGCCGCTTCGTCACGCACGGCGGCAAGGCGTTCCGGTCCGGCGGGCGGCCGTCGTGGGTGGCGGTCACCGGCATCGTCCTCTACGGCCTGGTCGCGCTCGCGCTGCCGCTGGGCGCGCTCACGGTGGTGTCGCTCTCCGCCTTCTGGAGCGGGAAGATCGAACCGAGCGGCTTCACGCTCGACAACTTCCGGCGTGTGTTCCAGGAGTCAGGGATCACGGACGCGATCGTCAACAGTCTCGTCACCTCGGTCATCTCCGTCGCCATCGCGCTCCCGCTCGGCTTCGTCGCCGCCTCGCTGCTGCTCAAGGGGCGCCGGTTCCGCGTCATCCGGGCGGCGGTCGACTTCATCGTGGCGATGCCCCTCGGGATCCCCGCGGTGGTCTTCGGCGCCGGCTTCCTGCTGACGTACAGCCGCGAGCCGTTCATCCTGTATGGCACCCGCACGGTGATCGTCCTCGTCTACGTGACGCTGATGCTGCCCTTCGCCACCCGCATGCAGCTGTCCGGAATGGTGGCGCTCGGCGATACCTACCTGGAGGCTTCACGTACCAGCGGGGCGGGCGCACTGCGGACCAACACCGAGATCGTGCTGCCGCTGCTGCGCCCCACTCTCGCGGGTGCCGGAGCGTTGATGTTCGTGCTGCTCACCCACGAGTTCACCGCCTCGCTGCTGGTGCGGGCGCCCACGACCCAGGTCATGGGGACCATCCTGTTCGACTACTGGTCCAACGGCTCGTACCCGCTGGTCGCGGCGATCGCCCTGGTCATGACGCTGGTGACGTCGGCGGGTGTCTTCGTGGCCATGTCCGTCGCCGGCTCCGACATCTTCGAGAAGCTCTGAGGGGACGGGGCGGGCCGGGCCGTCGTACCCGCCGCCCCCTCCTACACATCCTTGCGGACGGTGGCCAGGGCGCCGATCCCGATCACGCAGACCGCCATGACGAAGAACGCCGGGGAGAGCAGGTTTCCGGTCCGCTGGACCAGGAAGGTCGCGATGTACGGAGCCGTACCGCCCGCGAGGACGGTGCCGACGTTGTACCCGATCGCCATGCCGGTGTAGCGGACCCGGCGCTCGAACAGATGCGGCCACAGACTGGCCGCCGGGACCTGCACGAACGCGCTGCTCAGCATGAACAGCAGGTAGGCCAGGCCGGCCAGGGCCAGGCTGTCCTGGTCCATGAGCATCATCGTGGGGTAGGCCGTCACCAGAAATCCCAGCAGTCCGCACAGCAGGATGCGACGCGAGCCGAACCGGGTTGCGAGCCAGCCGGCCGGCACCATCAGCAGCACGGTGACCAGCACGACGCCCGCGCTCAGCCAGAGCACCTGCGTGGAGTCGTACCCCAGGTCATTGGTCAGGTAGATGCCGATGTACGTCAGTCCGAGGAAGATGGCGCCGCCCTGCGCCATGGACAGGCCGATGGACTGCCAAAGCGCCGCGCGGTGGGTGGAGAGGACCTCGCGGATCGGAGCCGTGGGGATGTCGGCGCGGCGTGCCGCCTCCTCGAATTCCGGGGTGTCCTCGATCCGCAGCCGGGCCCACAGGCAGAACACGGTGAGCGGTATCGCCATCAGGAAGGGCAATCGCCAGCCCCAGTCGGCCATCTGGTCCTTCGTGGCGAGCGCGGAGATCACCCCGGCCGTGGCGGCCGCGAACATGAACCCGAGGTTGGACCCGATGGGCGTGACGGCACCGAGGAAGGCCCTGCGCTTGGGCGGCGCCGACTCGTAGATGTAGGTGTAGGCGCCGACCGACTCGCCACCCGTGGAGATGCCCTGCACCAGCCGGGCGAGCAGGAGCAGTACGGCGGCGGCCACGCCGATCTGGCTGTAGGTGGGCAGCAGTCCCGTGATGCTGCTGGCCACTCCCATGCACAGCACCGAGGAGACCAGTGCCTTGCGACGGCCCCATCGGTCGCCGAGCCACCCGAAGAAGACTCCGCCGACCGGCCGTACCACGAGGCCGGTGGCGAACACCGCGAGCGCCGCCAGGAGTGAGGCCGCGGGATCGTCGCTCGGGAAGAACTGCGGAGCGATCACCACGGCGAGATAGCCGTAGACACTGAAGTCGTAGTACTCGATGAGGGTCCCGAGGCTGCCGGCGAGCATCGCGCGGCGCACCGTGACCGGATCGTACGTCGCCGACTCCGCCTCTGCTGCGGCGGACCGATGAGTGGCACTCATGCTCCGACTCTCCTTCCCACGGCACGGTCCCATACCCTGCCGACGCCCGGGACGGTACAGAACTGAACTCAGTACGGCTATCCTTCACGCACGGATTTCCCGGAAAGCGGAGCGAAAAAGCGACGTGCTGGACGTGCGTGTGGGGCCATACCGCGCGACATGGTCACCGTATCCACACGAGTCCGACGGTTGAGATTTTGAATCGGGTTCGGTTTACTCGCAAGAGGTTGGGTGGACCTCGTGAACCTCGCTGGAGAGTCGATCCCTTGGCCGAAGGAGCGTCCCATGCGCCCAGATGACGTCGATCTGCTGATCGTCGGTGCGGGTATGGCAGGACTGACCGCCGGCGCCCGCGCCGTTCGCAACGGTCTGTCCGTGCTGATCGCCGAGATCGGCGGGGACGTCGGCGGCTCCGCACGCTTCGCCGGTTACGCGTGGAGCAGCTTCGGCCGCGGCCACCAGTTCGACACCAACCACTACGTCGACACCTGCCGTCGGCTCGTCCTCGACAGCGGCGGCGAGCTGCTGCTGGAGACCGACACCGAACGGCTCGTGGTCGAGCACGGCACCGTGGTCGGAGCGGAGCTGAGGGCGGCCGACGGCACCCGCAGACAGGTGCGGGCCAGGGCCACGCTTCTCGCGACCGGCGGATTCCAGGGCGACCCCGCCCTGCGCGCCGCGCATGTGCACCCCCACGCCGACCGCATGGAACTCCGCTCCAACCCCCACAGCCGCGGCGGCGGTTACCGCCTGGCCACCCGCGTCGGCGCTGCCACCGGCCACCATGACGCCGGCTTCTACGGCCATCTCATTCCCAGCGGCATCCCCTTCGCCGACCCAGCCGACTTCGTCGACATGTCGCTCTATTACAGCGAGCACGCCCTCCTGTTCAATCTGCGGAACGAGCGGTTCACCGACGAGACCCTGGGCGACCATCTCACCGCCATGACGCTGCTGGAGCAGCCCGAATGCCGTGGTCTGCTCATCGCCGACGCCCGGGTGTTCCGCGACTGGATCGTCGGCTCGTACGTCGAGGGCGCGGTCGCCGTCGACAAGTTCGCCCTGGCGAGCAAGCGAGGCGGCCGCGTCGGACTCGCCGAAGACCTCGACGAACTGGCCTGGCTGCCGGAGGAATGGGGATACCGGGGCGACGCCGTCCGTGATGCCGTCAAGCGGTTCAACGAGCAGACCTCGGCAGGGCTGGAACCGGCGCCCGGCCGAGAACTGGACCGTCTGCCGCTGGACGAACCGCCGTACTACGTCATCGAGACGGTGCCGGCTATCACCTTCCCATTTCACGGCGTACGTATCGACGACCGGGCCCGCGTGCTGCGCGAGGACGGCCAACCGCTCGGCGGACTCCTGGCCGCCGGATCGGACACGGGCGGCCTGTGGCACCGCGCCTACACGGGCGGACTCGCCTCAGCCCTCGTGTACGGACTGACCGCCGCAGACACCGCCACCGAGATCGCCACCAGAGTGGTACGCCACACCTGACCGGGCGGCTCAGCGCACTCCGGCCAGCCGCAAGGCGAAGTCGCCGTACTGGTAGACGACCTGATCCTCCGTCAGATCGCCGTTCTCGCGATACCAGACGGCCACGCCCATCCCGAGGTCCAGGATCGCGTAGGAGGTCAGCTTCACCGTGGTGATCGCGAAGCGGCGCGCCTCCACACCTTCGGTGAGCAACGTCCGGAACGCCTGCTCGTAGGCCGCCCGCCGCCGCAGGACCTCCGTGCGGTGCGGCTCCTCCAGGCTGCGGATCTCCCGGGTCCCCACGAACGCTTCCAGGCGGTGCCGGGCGTGGTAGCGGACATGCGCCTCGGCGGTCCGGCGCAGCCGCTCCACGACGTCCTCGCAGCCGGCCACCGCGATGCGGTGATTGCGCAGCAGGTCGTCCATCGTGCCCGTCATGATCTGCGCGAGCAGTTCCTGTTTGGACCCCACGTGCTTGTACAGACTCGGCCCGCGCATCCCCACGGCTTCGCCGATGTCGGCCATCGTGGTGGCGGCGTACCCGCGCTCGGCGAACAGGACGAGAGCTGCGGCCCTGATCTCCGCCGCACGCGGTCCCGGGGACCTGCCGACCGCCGTTCGCCTCCGGGCAGTCACCGCCGACCGACTGCCGCGCTCTGACGTCACGCTACCCCTGCCTCGTCCATTGGCTAACGCCCCGTAGCCGCACGCGTAAACCCACTCCGCCGGGCTCACCGTAACGTATCCGGGACCGCGGCTCCCCTGGAGCGCCGCACGTCGACGTACCGGGAAACGTACGTTGGCCGGCTGAACTCGGCCAACGCCTTCCGCCCCGTCCCTGACCTCCGTAATCAATGGGAACTCTTGTGCCTCGCTGGACCGATGTCTTTCCTGCCGGAGGCGGCGGCATCTCGCCAACGTTACCGAGAACGGCGTCGGCGTGAGCATCACGAACGCCGCCGAGGAGATCTGCGCCGCGCGCAGCCGGGCAGCGCCCTGCTGACCGCGCGCGCCCGCTGAGCCCTGTCCAAGCCCGCCCAGGAGCAGTCCATGCGCATCACGATCTGGCGCAACGTTCACCGCGACCACTACGACGGCTACGAGCGCCACCACCCGATGGCGCTCGCCGCGGGATTGCAGCCGCTTACCGGCAGCGCAAACTCCGCTCGCTCTCAACCGGCGACGGCTTCAGCGCCCGGCGTTCGAACGCCTTGGAACCGAAGGTCGCTCCGCGTCCAAGCCGCTGGGTCAGCCCATCAGCTACATGATCCCGGTTCTCGGGGACGGGGTCCGTGAAGGACTGCTCGAGGCTGGCGACGGGATCGCGCCGGAGTTCGCCGCGGTGAACGGGCTGAGTGACTGACGCGCGCCAAGCGCATCTGCGGCCGGCACGACCAGGTACCGCACCGTCAACTCGGTGGCCCACGAGCGACCGCTCCCCCCGGTCCGTCACCCCGCCTCCCACCCCGCCGGCCGCAGAATCCCCAGCAGTTGCCGGACCAGTTCGTCCACCGCCTCCTCCAGCGTGGCGTCCACCCACCCGGCGCTCCAGTCGTGGAGCAGGCCGTTGACGCTGCCGATGAAGGCGGTCGCGGCGAGCCGGTAGTCGCGGGGCGCCGCCTCACCCCGGGCGACCGCCGCGTCCGCCTCGGCGCACACGAGGTCGACCCAGCGGGCGCGGCGGGCCAGGCGCTGGTGTTCCAGGCGGGGGCTGACGCCGATGATCTCGACGAAGGTGATGCGGATACGGCGTGGATCGGCGGTGACGTTGGCGGCGTAGGCGCGGAAGATCGCGGTGGCGCGTTCGGCGAGCGGCAGGTCGGCCGCGGCGGCCACCGCGGCGAGTACGGCCTCCTCGGCCCAGTCGTTGACCTGGAGGTGGAGGGCGGCCAGGACGTCCTCGAGGGTGCGGAACTCCTCGTAGAACTGGCGGGTGGAGAGCCCGGCGGCCTCGCTCAGCGCGGCCACGGTCGTGGCCCGGTAGCCGGGTGAGTCGCCGAACATCTGGAGCGCGGCGTCCAGGAAGCGGCGGCGGCGCTCGGCCTGCCGCTCCTCCGCGGACTTGCCCCTGTACCGGCCGGTCGGCGCCCTGAGCCTGCCCGTCACGGACCCTCCCCGTTCCCTCGTCTGACCCCGTCGATCAATTTTGTCGTGTACGCGGTCTTGTCGAACAGGACACCCGCTCCTTACTTTTCAGTAAGTCCACTGTGAAAGTAGTTGTGTTCAGATTCACCACCCCGTCTTGGCATGCCCCGCCCCTGGCACCCGCCCCCCAGAGAAGAGAGCACCCATGCCTGCCATCCGCACCAGGCACCTTTGCTCCATGGCCGCCGCCCTCGTCCTGACCGTCACCGCCCCCGCGACCGCGGCCACCGCCGCCACCGGCCCCTCGGACGCCGCCGCCCTGCGCGAAGTGCTGTTCGTCGGCAACAACTGGGACGGCACCGCCGACGTCATCAAGGCTTCCGGCGACTTCGCGAAGATCGGCCGGATCAACGTCATCCCCGACAAGGACGCGCGGATGGCGGAGATCAACGCGAACCCGATCAAGTGGATCTACTTCATGGCCATCCGCAACAGCGTCGGCGAGGGCCACGACCAGTTCGTGGACGACATGTACACCACGCCGGACGGTTCCTCGGTGGTCGTCTCCCGTCCGAGCTTCGCCGACGTGGTCTCGATCGACCTGGCCACCGGAGACATCAACTGGCGCTTCCCCGTGTCGGGTTACCGCTCCGACCACATGACGGTCTCCCCCGACGGCAAGCGTGTCGCCGTGTCCGCCTCGACCTCCAACACCGTGCACGTGCTGGACATCGTCACCGGCAAGCAGCTCGGTTCGGTCGCCACCGCCGACAAGCCGCACGAGAACATCTTCACCAAGGACGGCAAGTACCTCTGGAACATGGGCATCGGCGATGTGAACACCGCGACCGACGCGCCCTGGCTGGACTGGACGAAGGGCAACCGGTACATCACCGTCGTCGACGCGACCACGTACGAGCGGGTCAAGGTCATCGACATGCGGCAGCGGCTGGACGCCATCGGCCTCACGGACTACTCCGACGCCGTCCGGCCCGCCGTGTTCTCGCCCGACGAGTCCAAGCTGTACTTCCAGGTCTCGTTCTTCAACGGCTTCTTCGAGTACGACATCGCGACGGACAAGATCACCCGTACGAAGACTCTCCCGAAGAACCCGGCGACCAACGACGACCGCACCACCTTCGTCAACGACTCGCGCCACCACGGCATCTCGATGAGCCCCGACGGCAGCAAACTGTGCGTCGCGGGCACGATGGACGACTACGCGACGGTCGTCGACCGCGCCACTCTCCAGGAGGGCCCGCTGGTCACCGCCTCGAAGCCGTACTGGGCGACCGTCAGCGGCGACGGAAAGAGCTGCGTGGTGTCGGAGAGCGGCACCGACCAGGTCACGGCCATCGACTTCGCCACCGGCAAGAAGACGGTGTCCGTCCCGGTCGGCGACCATCCGCAGCGCGTGCGGCTGGGGCATGTGGCCGCGGACTGGACGGGAACCTCCGGCTGAGACGCTGAGACCCGAGCGGTTCAGGCGGTGGCGCGGTGCCCGGACACCAGCCACCGCCACCGCGGGCGTTCCGTGACCAGCGTGGCGGCGGCCAGCAGGGACACCGCGACCGCCGCCCACACGGGCCAGGCCAGCCATGCGGAGACCACGGCCGCCACCAGCTGGAGCAGCACCAGAAGGATCGTGACCGCCCCGGGCACCGGCACGATCCCGTGGGCCTTGTCCCCCGGTGTGGTGAAGACGGTCGGCAGCCCGATCAGCACCACCACGGACAGCACCGCGAGCGGCCAGGAGTACCCGGCCAGCGCCCAGGGCGTGGCCACCCAGGCGACGAGTTCGGTCGCGAAGCGCGGGACGGCCGCGCGTCGGTCATCGGGTTTCCGCAACGTCGTCTCCCCCACAGATGTGCCCGTCAGCGGTGGGTGATCCTACGACGTCCGGGCCGGGCCTGCTGCGACCTGCCCTCGCGTCGGGGTCCGGTTCGACCCCGACGCGAGGGGAGGCTGTCAGCCGAGGCGCTGGGTCGCCCAGGCCGCCAGTTCCGCCTTTGCCGCGTTCATCAGGGACGACGAGGGATTCGTCGCGCCGTTGGTGACGAGCGCGTAGTGCAGCGTGCCCGAGTCGGAGTCTGTCAGCAGCAGGCGGCGGCTGCCGGTGCCGCCAGGTTCGGAGGCCGCCGCGATCGGGGTCGACGTCGTGTATGAGGGCGGGGCGTGCGCCGTGCCCAGGTCGGAGACGACGGTGGTGCTCGAGGTCGGGAAGGATGCCGGGAGGTGCAGTTCGGTGGGGGCCGAGCCGCTGCCCGAGCGCCACACGAGCAGGCTGTACTGCCCGGAGCCCACCAGCCGGTCCACGTTGGGCATGGACTTGGGAACCGGATTCCAGGTCAGGGTCGTGGAGCCGTCGCGGGAGCGGTCCTCGTAGGTGAAGGCGACGGTCGTACCGGAGGTGGCGCTCGGGTAGACGCGGTCGAGCAGCCGTGTGTCCTGGCGCAGGACGGCCTTACCGGAGTCGTCGAGGCGTACGGCGGACAGATCCTCGTCGTTCCAGGCGTCGCCCTCGGTCTGCACCTTGTCGGGGTTGTCGTTCATCAGCTCGTGGTGGCGGCCGTGGTAGATGTCCCACTGCCACTGGCTGCCGGAGAGGACGGGACCGGAGCCGGTCGGGTTCGTCCACCAACTCTTCCCCGGTACCCGGGAGTCGAGGGCCTGGTACATCGCCTTGAGGACCGTCGGCGCCTTGTCGGAGACCGTGCCGGCCAGCGGGTGGCCGAACTCGCTGACAATGGCGGGCGTCTTGGCGGCGGAGGCCCGGTCACGCACCATGCCGAAGTCGCCCGCGTACTGTCCGTCCGCCGCCTTCCCCCACATGAAGATGCCGGAGATGGCCTTCTGGTCGTAGAAGTGGGTGTTGAAGACGAAGCGCGGCCCCAGCGTGCCCGCGTCGAGCAGGCCGCCCTCCTGCTTCTGGAAGTCCAGGTTGGCGTTCCAGAACAGGTTCGGTTCGACGAACGCCGGCTTGTTCTGCCAGCCGGCCGCGTCCATCCGCGCCCGGAACTTCGCGTAGAAGGGCCACAGGACGTCCTTCTCCCAGGCCCGGCTGGACTGGCCCGAGTCGTAGACGCCCGCATGGGGTTCGTTGTACGGGTCGAAGCCGACGACGCCCGTGAACTGGGTGGTCGTGAGGTTCTGCTTGAGGTACGCCATCGTCTTCTGGGCGGTGTCGAGGAACGAGTCCTGCAGGCCGTACGTGTTGTGCCAGAAGTCGTACGTCGCCTCCGTCACGGCCGCGTTGGAGGTGATGTTCTGGCCCCAGAAGGGGCAGATCCCGCAGTACTCGTCCGGGTAGTCACCGAGGTCCACGGCCCACTTGGGGGCGCCGTCGCCGGTGTACCAGCTGTCCGAGTCGAACAGCCAGCGGGAGTAGAGGTCCTGGTGGAAGTCGGGGTACACCCGGATCCCGGCGTCGAGGAAGGCGCCGATCTGGGCAGTGGCGGCGGCCAGGTAGGCGTTGTCCACCCGGCCGCGCACGGGCTCGGCGTACGCCCAGGACAGCAGGAAGCGGACCGAGTTGCCGCCGCCGAGCGCTCTCAGCGCGCTCGCGGACTTCTTCGCGTCGGCGACCGAGGCGAAGGGCAGGCCGTTGTTCTCCTTCAGCTGGGTCTGGCCGGAGACGTTGTAGCCACGCAGCACGACCTCACGGCCGTGGCCGTCGGTGAAGCGGCCGTTCTGCACGGTGAGCGGGGATTCGTCGAACCAGAGGGAGTCGGGGACGGAGGCGGCGGTGGCGGGACGGGCGCCCGCCACCGACAGGAACCCACAGAGGAGAACCAGAACAAGGAGCACACGCGCACGCTTATTCGGCATGTTCACTACCGTCCGGTAATTTCAGGACACCGTCAACACCCCTGACTCTGGAGTAAGTTAAATCCCGCCCGGCTCAACCGCCCACTCTGCGCGTCACGTTCAACAGATATTCCTTGCGGTTGAGCGGGTTGTGGTCGGTGCGCGGACGCCGCGGGGCCGTGCCTCGGATGACCGGCGCGTAGTGGTCGAAGGCGCTCTCCAACTCGCCTTCGCCCCGGGTGAGCCCCGGCAGCCGCTGCTCCAGTTCGTGTACCCGGCCCGCGGGAACGGCACCCTCCAGAACGCTGGCGCCACCCCGCGTCCCGGTGGTCTGCGGTACGGCCCGCAGCGCGGCCAGCACCGGGAGCAGCGCGCCCAGGGTGTCCACGGGCGTCTCGATGCGGAAGCGGTGCATGGGCTCGTACACCTGGGTGCCCGCCCTGCGCAGCGCCTCGATCAGGACCAGTGGCGTCACACCGCGGAAGTCGGCGCCGGTGCTGGACATGCTCTTGTCGAAGCCCTGGTGGGCGTGGCTCTGCCGGGGCGAGTAACCGGAGTGGGTCATGGTGACCGTGCAGTCGGTGACCTGCCAGCCGCTGAGGCCCTGCGTAAGGGTCTCGCGCACGGTGTCCTCGACGGCCTTGAAGAACGCGTACGGCATGGAGCCGAGTTCCACTTCCAGCCGGAAGGCGACGCCCGAGCCGGTCGGTGCCGGGTCGACACGCAGGCCGACTGTCGCGAGAAACGGGTTGGCGTCCTTCTTGTTGAACTCGACGGCCGCTCCCGTGCCCACGGGACGCTCGATGCAGATCGTCGACGTCTCCCGGAAGGTGACGTCCAGGCCGTAGTCGTCGGCGAGTGTGGCCTGGATGACCTCCTTCTGGACCTCGCCGTAGAGGGACACGGAGATCTCCTGCCGGATCTCGTCGTGCCGGAGGCCGATCAGCGGGTCCTGCTCGGCGAGTTGGGTCAGGGCGAGATGCAGGGACCGCTTGTCCACGCCCGCGCCCGGCACGACGACGGTTTCGAGGGTGGGCGGCGCGAAGAAGTGCTCGTACGCCTTGCGCGGCTCCCCGATCGCGTCGCCGATCCGGATGGCGTCGAGGCCCCAGAGCTTGGCGATGCGGCCTGCCGGGACGGTCTCGGCACGGGAGTCCGTGCCCTCCTCGAAGACGTTGATCGCGGTGATCTTGCCCTCGGTGTCACCGTCTCCGAAACGGATCCGGTCGCGGACGGCCGGCGTCCCGGAGAAGATCCGCGCATAGGCGATCTTCTCCCCCGCCGGTCCCCGCTCGACCTTGAACACGGTGCCCGACACCGGCCCGTCCGGATCGCCCTCGGCCGCGGGCAGCAGCTCCTTGATCCCGGCGATGAGCGTGTCCACGCCCGCGCCCGTGATGGCGGACCCGAAGTAGACGGGGTGAACGAGGGTCTGCCGGGTCTGGTCGACGAGGGCGGTGCGCAGGCGGTCGTACGAAACCGCGTCCTCGACGTAGGCGGACAGCAGGTCGTCGTCGTGCTCGGTGAGGACGTCGATCGCGGCCGGGGCGAGCCCCGGGGTGACGCGGGCGCCGCGTGTGCCGAGTCCGGAGACCGTGGCCATCGGTACGACCGAGGCCGTGAGCCGCTCGGCGATCGCCCGCAGCACCCCTTCGTACCCCGCTCCACGCCGGTCGATCTTGTTGACGAAGATCAGCGTGGGGATGCGCAACCGCCGCAGCGTGCGCATCAGGACGCGGGTCTGCGGCTGGACGCCCTCGACGGCAGAGACGACCAGGACGGCGCCGTCGAGCACGCCGAGGACCCGCTCGACCTCGGCGATGAAGTCCGGGTGGCCGGGGGTGTCGATGAGGTTGACCGTCACGTCGTCGAGAGGGAACGAGACGACGGCGGACTTGATGGTGATCCCGCGCTGCTTCTCCAGCGCGAGCGAGTCGGTCCGCGTGGAGCCGGCGTCGACGCTGCCGATCTCGTCGACGACTCCGGCGGCGTACAGCAGCCGCTCGGTCAGGCTGGTCTTACCGGCGTCTACGTGCGCGAGAATTCCGAGATTGAGCAGATGCACTGAGCGTCATGTCCTTGGTCATCGGGGGGATTCCTTCCTGGGTGGACATGCGCGTAGCTCGCATCTGTGTGCTCCTCGGGTCGTGACGACGCGGTCTGATGCATTGCAGCAGAACCGGACGCACCGCAGCAATGGATTAACCGTCAACGAAGCCCGTCGCAGCACTCGCCGCCGTCGGGGTGCGGTCATAGAGTGACGTACATCGAGTGACCTGCATCACGTTTCGTCGCCGATTTCCCTCGCTTCCGCCGCACGGCCTGGAGGGCACATGACCCACATCTCGGTGAACGTGGACGGCACGACGTACGAGGACGAGGTCGAGCCCCGTCTTCTGCTGATCCACTACCTGCGCGACCGCCTCGGTCTGACCGGCACCCCGATCGGCTGCGACACCTCCAACTGCGGGGCCTGCATGGTCGAGCTCGACGGGGAGAGCGTCAAGAGCTGCTCGGTCCTCGCCGTCCAGGCGGACGGGAGCGAAGTGACCACGGTCCAGGGGCTCGCCCGGGACGGCGAGTGGACCGGGCTGCAGAAGGCGTTCCACGAGCAGCACGGACTGCAGTGCGGCTACTGCACCCCAGGCATGATCATGGCGGCCCGGGATCTGCTGCGGGAGAACCCGCACCCCAGCTCGGACGACGTACGCCAGGCCCTGGAGGGCAACCTCTGCCGGTGCACCGGCTACCAGAACATCGTGCGCGCGGTGCTCGCCGCCTCCGGGCAGGAGGTGCCGGCATGACCGACCAGATGGCCGGACCCGAAGTCGGCCGCTCACGTGCCCGCAAGGAAGACGCCCACCTGATCACGGGCCAGACCAACTGGACCGACAACATCCAGGTCAGCGGTCTGCTGCATCTGGCGATCCTGCGCAGCCCCATGGCGCACGCCCGCCTGGATCGCGTCGACGTCTCCGCGGCCCTCGACCGGCCGGGCGTCATCGCCGCCTTCACCGGGCGCGACCTGGCCGACGGCATGGGCTCGATGCCGTGCGTGTGGCCGGTGACCGAGGACATCGTCATGCCGGACCATCCGGCGGTGGCGGTCGACGAGGTGCGGTACGCGGGCGACCCGATCGCGGTCGTCGTGGCGCGGGACCGGTACACGGCGGCGGACGCGCTGGAGGCGATCGAGGTCGACTACACGCCGCTGCCCCCGGTGCTCGACCTGGAGGACGCGCTCGCCGAGGGCGCCCCGCTGGTCCACTCCGACAAGGGCACCAACCGCTGCTACGTCTGGCCGCTCGCCACCGGCGAGAGCTTCGACGCGGTACGCGAGCGCGCCGACATCGTCCTGAAGCGGCGCTACATCCAGCAGCGTCTGATCCCCAACGCGATGGAGCCCCGCGCGGTGGTCGTCACCCCGCTCGCGGCCTCCGGCGAGTACACCCTGTACTCCTCCACCCAGGTCCCGCACATCGCACGGGTGCTGCTGGCCATGGTCACCGGCATCCCCGAGCAGAAGCTGCGGGTGATCGCGCCCGACGTCGGCGGCGGCTTCGGCTCCAAGCTCCAGGTGTACGGCGAGGAGGCCCTCGCGCTCGCCGTGGCCCGCAAGCTGGGCCGGCCGGTGAAGTGGACCGAGTCCCGCTCCGAGAACTACCAGGCCACCCACCACGGCCGCGGCCAGATCCAGGACATCGAGATCGCCGCCACCCGCGACGGCAAGCTGCTCGGCCTGAAGGTCGACCTGCTGGCCGACATGGGCGCCTACCTGATGATCATCACCCCGGGCATTCCGCTGCTGGGCGCGTTCATGTACCCGGGGATCTACAAGATGGACGCCTACGACTTCACGTGCACGGGCGTCTTCACCACGCGCACGCCGACCGACGCCTACCGGGGCGCCGGCCGGCCCGAGGCGACCTTCGCCATCGAGCGCATCATGGACGATCTGGCCGTCGAACTCGGCCTGGATCCCATCGAGTTGCGGCGCCGCAACTGGATCCGGCACGAGGAGTTCCCGTACACCGCCATCGCCGGGCTCACCTACGACAGCGGCAACTACGAGGCCGCCACGGAGAAGGCACTCGACCTGTTCGGCTACGACAAGCTGCGCGCCGAGCAGGCGGACCGCAACGAGCGCGGCGACACCGTACGGCTCGGCATCGGCGTGTCGACGTACACCGAGATGTGCGGGCTCGCGCCGAGCCGGGTGCTCAGGGACCTGAGGTACGCGGCCGGCGGCTGGGAGGCGGCGACCATCCGCATGCTCCCGACCGGCAAGGTCGAGGTCGTCACCGGCACCAGCCCGCACGGGCAGGGCCATGTGACCTGCTGGAGCCAGATCGCCGCCGACGCGCTGGGCGTGCCCTTCGAGGACATCGAGGTGGTGCACGGCGACACCAGGGCGGTCCCGCAGGGCATGGACACCTACGGGTCGCGGTCGCTGGTCGTCGGCGGGATCGCCGTGCACCACGCGGCCGAGAAGGTGGTCGCCAAGGCCCGCAAGGTCGCCGCGCATCTGCTCGAAGCCAGCGAGAACGACCTGGAGTTCACGAACGGCGTCTTCTCGGTGAAGGGCTCCCCGGAGGCCCGCAAGACCATCCAGGAGGTCGCCTTCGAGACGTTCTCCTCGCACGACCTGCCCGACGGCATGGAGCCCACCATCAACGCCGAGCACCTCGTCGACCCGGAGAACTTCTCCTACCCGCACGGCACCCACCTGTGCGCGGTCGAGGTCGACACGGAGACCGGACAGACACGGATCAGGTCGTACGTCTGTGTCGACGACGTCGGCAAGGTCGTCAACCCGATGATCGTCGAGGGCCAGGTGCACGGCGGCCTCGCCCAGGGCATCGGTCAGGCGCTGTACGAGGAGGCGGTCTACGACGACGAGGGCAACCTGGTCTCCGGCACGATGGCCGACTACCTGGTGCCGTCGGCGGCGGACCTGCCGGACTTCGTGACCGACCGGACCCAGACGCCGTCGACCCTGAATCCCTTGGGGGTCAAGGGAGTCGGCGAGGCGGGGACGATCGCCTCGACGCCGGCCGTCGTCAACGCGGTGGTGGACGCGCTGCGCCCGCTGGGCGTGACCGACGTGCGGATGCCCTGCACCCCGCAGCGGGTGTGGGAAGCGATCGAGGAGGCGGCGCGATGATCCCCCCGGCATTCGACTACGCCCGGCCGAGCAGCGTCGACGAGGCGGTGCGCACCCTCGCCGACGCGGGCGAGGACGCGAAGGTGCTGGCCGGCGGGCAGAGCCTGCTGCAGCTGCTGCGGCTCAGGCTGGCCTTCCCCGAACTGGTCGTCGACGTCGGCCGCATCCCCGAGCTGCGCGGAGTGCGCGAGGACGGGAACACCCTCGTCATCGGCGCCATGACCACCCACCACGACGTCATCCACGACCCGCTCGTCCGCCGCCACGCGGGACTGCTGGCGACGGCCACCGCCACGGTCGCGGACCCCGCCGTACGCCACCGGGGCACCCTCGGCGGATCGCTCGCGCACGCGGACCCGGCCGGGGACCCGCCCGCCGCGGTGCTGGCGCTGGACGGCGAGCTGGTGGCGCAGGGGCCGCGGGGGCGGCGCACCATCCCGGCACGCGAGTTCTTCGTCGACTATCTGCAGACCGCGCTGGAACCGGACGAGCTCCTGGTCGAGGTGCGGATCCCGAAGACGGACGGCTGGGGCTTCCACTACGAGAAGTTCCACCGGGTGGCACAGTCCTGGCCGATCGTCGGCGTGGCCGCGCTGGTGCGGCGCGACAACGGGCAGATCGCTCAGGCGCGCGTGGGCCTGACCAACATGGGCTCCACGGCGCTGCGCGCGTCCGCGACCGAGGACGCCCTGTCGGGTGCGGGTGACGCGCAGGACGTGGCGCGGGCCGCCCAGTCGGCGGCGGAAGGTACCCGGCCGTCGCAGGACACGTCCGCGTCGCCGGAGTACCGGGCGCATCTCGCGCGGGTGCTCACCAAGCGGGCGGTGCTGGCCGCCGCCGGAATGGGGTGAGGGCCGATCACGCACATCGACGGGCCGGAGCAGGTGCGGGCCCGGCTGGAGAAGACGGGATACCTCGTCGACGAGGGTCTGGCCGTCGCCTGCTTCCTGGCCCTGCGCCTGCACCGGCCGCTGTTCTGCGAGGGCGACGCGGGCGTGGGCAAGACGGCGCTCGCGTCCGCGCTCGCCGAGGCGCTGGACGCCCCGCTGATCCGGTTGCAGTGCCACGAGGGCATCGACGCCTCCCAGGCCCTGTACGACTGGGACTTCCCGCGCCAGCTGCTGCATCTGCGGGCGGCGGAGGCGGCCGGGGTCACCGACGCCGACCGGCTGGAGGGCGAGCTGTACGACCGGCGGTTCCTGATCGCCCGGCCGCTGCTACGCGCCCTGGAGACGCATCCGTCGGTGCTGCTGGTCGACGAGATCGACCGCGCGGACGACGAGTTCGAGGCGTTCCTGCTGGAGCTGCTGTCCGAGTTCTCCGTCACGATCCCCGAACTGGGCACGCTGCGGGCCGAGCAGCCGCCGGTCGTCGTCCTGACCTCCAACCGCACCCGCGAGGTGCACGACGCCCTCAAGCGCCGCTGCCTCTACCACTGGTTCGACCACCCCGGCTTCGCCCGCGAACTGGCCATCGTACGGCGGCGGTTGCCCGGCGTGTCGGCACGCCTGGCCGAGCAGGTGACGGCTCTGGTGCAGGCGCTGCGCGGCGAGGACCTGCTCAAGCCGCCCGGGGTCGCCGAGACGATCGACTGGGCGCAGGCCCTCGACGCGCTCGGCGCGACCGAGGTGGACGCGGAGCTGGCGGTGGCGACGCTGGGCTCGGTGCTGAAGTACCGGGAGGACGCCGAGCGGGCGCGCGGGCTGGATCTGGCGGCGGTGCTCGCCGTACGAGGGGCGTGAGGAGCGTGCTCGCCGCGGACGCCGCCCTCCTCGGTTTCGCCCGTGCGCTGCGGGCGGCCGGCGTCGACGCGAGCACGGAACGGCTGCACGCGTTCCTGAGCGCGGTGGACCTGCTGCGGCCGGAGGCGCGGGCGGACGTGTACTGGGCGGGGCGGCTGACGCTGTGCGGGGGCCGGGACGATCTGGAGCGGTACGAGCGGGTGTTCGCCGCGTACTTCGGCTCCGGCTCGCCCGCCACGGAGGCGGTACGGACCACACCGCGGCCCCGGCTGCGGCTGGTCGTACGGGACGCGCACGCCGGGGGCCACCACGAAGGAGATCGGCAGGGGCCGCCCGCCGCCGCCCTGGCCAGCCCCGCCGAGGTCCTCCGGCACCGCGACGTCGCCGAGCTGGACGCCGCCGAACGCGAGCAGGTGCGCCGGCTGCTGGCCGCGTTCGCGCTGCGCGGCGAGGCCCGGCGCAGCGCGCGGCGGCGCCCGGCCCGGCGCGGGCAGGTCGATCCGCACCGGACGGTACGGGAGTTGCTGCGGCGCGGCGGGGAGCCCGCGCGGTTGCTCCGGCACGCACGGGCCGAGCGGCCCCGGCGGGTCGTACTGCTGGTGGACGTCAGCGGTTCCATGACGCCGTACGCCGACGCGCTGCTGCATTTCGCGCACGCGGCCGCCCGCGGGACACACACCGAAGTCTTCACCATCGGCACCCGGCTGACCCGGGTCACGCGCGAACTGTCGCACCGCGACCCGGACTTGGCGATGGCCGCGCTCGCGGCGGCGGTGCCAGACTGGCGCGGCGGCACCCGGCTGGGCGAACTGCTGCGGGAGTTCCTGAACCGCTGGGGGCAGCGCGGTCTGGCGCGCGGAGCGGTGGTGGTCCTGCTCTCCGACGGCTGGGAGCGCGGCGACCCCGCACTGCTGGCGGACCAGATGCGCCGTCTGCACCGGCTGGCCCACCGGGTGATCTGGGCCAACCCCCGCAAGGCGCGGCCCGGTTACGCACCCGTCGCCGGCGGGATGGCGGCGGCGCTGCCGAGCGTGGACGCGTTCGTCGAGGGGCACAGCGTGGCCGCGCTGGAACGGCTGGCGGCGGTGGTGAAAGGAGCCGACGATGCGTGACATCCTCCCGGTGCTGCACGGCTGGTACACGGCACGGGTCCCGTTCGGCCTCGCCACGGTCGTCGCGACCAGCCGCAGCGCGCCGCGCGATCCCGGTGCGGCGATGGCCGTGGGACCGGACGACGAGGTCGTCGGCAGTGTGTCCGGCGGCTGCGTCGAGGGAGCCGTCTTCGAACTCGCCCAGGACGTGGTGGCGAGCGGCGAGGCCCGCCTTGAGACCTTCGGGTACAGCGACGAGGACGCGTTCGCGATCGGCCTCACCTGCGGCGGCGAGATCACCCTGCTCGTACGTCCCGTGACGGCCCCCCTGGACCCCTCCTTCGGCGCGGTCGCCGAGTCGGTCGCCGCACACCGCCCCGTGACCGTCGCCACGGTGACCGACGGTCCCGCCCCGCGCGGCGCCACCCTCGCCGTCTGGCCGGACCGGGTGTCCGGCACGCTCGGCACGGAGGGCCTGGACGTGGCTGTCACCGCCGACGCACGCGGCGAACTCGCCCTCGGCGCCACGGGGTCGCGCCACTACGGCCCGCACGGGGAACGCCGCGAGGACGCCGTCACCGTCTTCCTGCACTCCTTCGCTCCACCGCCGCGCATGCTGGTCTTCGGCGCCATCGACTACGCCGCCGCGGTCGCCCGCATCGGTGACTTCCTCGGCTACCGGGTCACCGTGTGCGATGCCCGCCCGGTCTTCGCCACGCCGAAGCGGTTCCCGGCGGCCGTGGAGGTGGTCGTGGACTGGCCGCACCGCTATCTACGCTCCACCGACACCGACGAGCGCACGGCGATCTGCGTCCTCACCCACGACCCGAAGTTCGACGTGCCGCTGCTGGAGGAGGCGCTGCGCCGGCCGGCCGCGTACATCGGGGCGATGGGCAGCCGCCGTACGCACGCCGACCGGACGAAACGGCTGACCGAGGCCGGACTCACCGAACGCGAGCTGTCCCGGCTGCGCTCCCCGGTCGGGCTCGACCTGGGCGCCCGTACGCCCGAGGAGGTCGCCGTGTCCGTCGCCGCCGAGATCGTCGCGCTGCGCTGGGGCGGGACCGGGGCCCCGCTGACGGCGACGGCCGGAGCCATCCATCCGCAGGGAGCGTGAAGGAGGAAGTCATGGAGCTGCACCACGAGTTCACCGTGCCCGTCCCGGTCGACGACGCCTGGCGGACGCTCCTCGACATCGAGCGGGTCGCACCCTGCATGCCGGGCGCGAGCGTCGAGGAGTACGACGGCAAGACCGTGACCGGGTCGGTGAAGGTCAAGGTCGGCCCGATCACCGTCACCTACAAGGGCACGGCCGTCTTCGAGGAGCAGGACGAGTCGGCACACCGCATGGTCCTGATCGCCGGCGGCCGGGAGACCCGCGGCCAGGGCACCGCACGCGCCACGGTCACCGGCACGCTGAGCGAACGCGACGGCGGTACGGCCGTGTCGGTGCGGACCGATCTGACGGTGACCGGACGTCCGGCCCAGTTCGGGCGCGGGGTGCTGGCGGAGGTCGGCGACCGGCTGGTCGGGCAGTTCGCCGCATGCCTCTCCGAGCGGCTGGGCGAGACGGTGGGCGCCGGGGAGACCGCCGCGGAGACCGAGGAGTACCCGGACCAGCCGCTGGACGTGTTCCGCCTCATCGCGATACCGGTCGCCAAGCGTGCGGCCGGGATCGCGGGGGCGGTGGCGGCGGTGGTGCTGGTGGTCGTGGGGGTGCGGCGGATCTTGGGGCGCCGCGGCTGAACGGTGGGCAATCCCCTGCCCGACCGGCCCGCCGACCTGGTCCGCCGGCTCAGCGACCCCGCGGCAACCTGTGCAGCTCCACGTCCGTGAGGCGCGCGTCGGCCACCGTCGCCGTCATGTACGTGCAGTACGGCTGGCGGCGCCGGTCGGTCGGGGAGCCGGGATTGAGCAGGCGCAGCCCGTTGGGGGCGGTGGTGTCCCACGGGATGTGGCTGTGGCCGAAGACCAGGACGTCCAGGTCGGGGAAGCGCGCGGCACAGCGGGCCTCCCTGCCCTGGGCGGAGCCCGTCTCGTGGACGGCCCCGAACCGCAGACCGCCGAGTTCGGCGTACGCCGCCTCGGGGAGCCGGGCCCGCAGCTCGGGGCCGTCGTTGTTGCCGTACACGCCGATCAGTCTGCGGCTGTGGGACTCCAGCAGGTCGAGCGTGGCCGTGTCGACCCAGTCGCCCGCGTGGAACACCACGTCGGCGTGCGGGAGTTCGGCGAGGAGCTGCGCGGGCAGCGCCTTGGCGCGCTTGGGGAGATGAGTGTCGGACATCAGGAGCAGGCGCACCTCGTCAGCCTAAGCCGCGGTGATCGGCGCCACGCGGTTGACCCTGCGCGTGGTGGCCCAGGCAAACGGGTTAGCATCGGGCGACGCCCACCGTGCCACAGTGGAAACGGGAAGCGAATTAAGGGGGCTTCAGCCGGATGCCGGTCAAGGTCAGCGTCGTCGTCCCGGTGTACAACCCCGGGCCATATGTCGAGGATTGCATCGCCTCGCTGCTGCGGCAGTCCCTGCCGCCCGACGAGTACGAAGTCATCTTCGTCGACGACGGCTCCACCGACGAGACCCCGGCCCGCCTCGACGCGCTCGCCGCCGACCACCCCGGTCTCGTCCAGGTCATCCACCAGGAGAACTCCGGCTGGTCGGGCAAGCCCCGCAACGTCGGCATCGCCGCCGCCAAGGGCGAGTTCGTGATGTTCGTCGACAACGACGACTACCTGGGCGACGAGGCCCTGGAGCGGATGTACGACTACGGCGTGGCCAACGGCGCCGACGTCGTCGTAGGAAAGATGGCCGGCAAGGGCCGCGGCGTTCCGGTGGAGCTGTTCCGCCGCAACCACCCGCACGCCACCGTCGAGAACGCCCCGCTGATCGACAGCCTCACCCCGCACAAGATGATCCGCCGGGAGTTCCTCGACCGGATCGGTCTGCGCTTCCCCGAGGGCCGGCGGCGGCTGGAGGACCACGTCTTCATCGCCGAGGCGTATCTGCGCGCGGACAACGTCTCGGTGCTCAGCGACTACGTCTGCTACTACCACGTCAAGCGGGACGACGCCTCGAACGCGGGCTTCCAGCGCTTCGACCCCGTCGGCTACTTCAAGAACCTCTGCGAGGCCCTCGACGTCGTCGACCGCTACACCGAACCGGGACCGCTGCGGGACCGGCTGCACCGGCGCTGGCTGCGGGTGGAGATCGTCGAGCGGATGCGTGGCCGCAGGCTGCTGGCGATGCCCGCCGACTACCGCAAGGAGCTCTTCGACGCGATGCGCGGCGTCGTCGTCGAGCGGTTCGGGCCGGGTGTCGCGGCCGGGCTGCAGCCGACCCAGCAGGTCGTCGCCGCCCTGATCGCCGCCGACCGGTTTGCCGAGGTCGAGGCCTTCGCCGAGTGGGAGGGCTCCGTCGTACCGAAGGCCGCGCCGGAGAGCCTCACCTGGCAGGACGGCACGCTGCGGATCGACTTCACCGCCGAGTACGTGTCGCGCGGCAAACCCCTGCTGTTTCCCGCCGACGGGGAACGTACGCCGCTGGACGTGTCCGACCCGGTCGCCTGGGTCTCCGCGGACACCGCCGCCCGGTTCGGCGAGGCCCGAGTCGACCTGCTGCTGCGCCAACGCTCCAGCGCCGCCCAGTACTTCCAGCCGGTGGAGTTCACCCGCGAGCGGATCGAGGACGAGGACGGTGTACGGCTCCAGTTGCGCGCCGGGGCCACCGTGGATCCCACGGCCGTGGCGGGCGACGGCGCGTGGGACGCGTACGTCCGGGTCCGGCTGGGCGGCTGGACCAAGGAGTGCCGGCTGGGTCCGGCCCCTCGGGATGCCCGCCGCGCCCCGCACGCCGGTGTGGTGGGCGGCCGTGTGGTGCTGCCGTACTGGACCGAACCGCACGCCAACCTCTCCCTGGACATCGACCGCGCGAGCACCCGCCTCGGCCTCGGCGGGCTGTCTCCGGATGCCGTCTCGGTCTCCGGCGGCCGGCTCCGCGCCGCGCTGCCGCTGTACGTCGCCGGTGACACCGAGGTCCTGCTGCGTGTCAGCTCCGGTGACGCTGAGGTGGACGTGCCCGGCACCCTGTACCCGGACGGATCCGGGGCGCGGCTGGAGGCCGTCCTGCCCGCCGACCGTCTGAAGGGCGCGACGTGGAAGGTGGCGATCAGTCCGCGTACCGCCGCACCGCGCTTCCTCGCGCTGCCGTTCACCCTCACGGCCGGTGTCGGCGGGGTGCGCGTGGTGCGGAAGCGGCAGCAGTCTCCCAGCGCGCTACGACGGCTGCGACGCGCGCTGGGCAGGGTCGTACGAAAGGCGGCGGCCCGCATCAGGAATCGGAGGACGTGAACGGATGCGACCACTGGGGATCGAAGGTGCCTGGGTGCTGGAGCCCAAGGTGTTCCCGGACGAGCGTGGCAGTTTCCACGAGTGGTTCCGCGGTGAGGAGTTCCGCGAGGCCACCGGATACGACCTGACGCTCGCCCAGGCCAACTGCTCGGTCTCCCGCCGGGGCGTGCTGCGGGGTCTGCACTTCGCCGATGTGCCGCCCGGCCAGGCCAAGTACGTCACGTGTGTGCGCGGTGCCGTGCTCGACGTGGTGGCCGACATCCGGGTGGGGTCACCGACCTTCGGGCAGTGGGAGGCGGTGCGGCTCGACGACGACACCCGGCACGCCGTGTTCCTCGCGGAGGGGCTCGGGCACGCGTTCATGGCGCTCACCGACGACGCGACGGTGATGTACCTGTGCTCGACCGGGTACGCGCCCGGTCGTGAGCACGGCGTGGACCCGCTGGACGCGGACCTGGGGATCGAGTGGCCCCGGGACATCCCGCCGGTGCTGTCGGAGAAGGACGCGGCCGCGCCCTCGCTGGCGGAGGCGGAGCGGTCCGGGCTGCTGCCGTCGTACCAGGACTGCTCCGCCTACTACCGGCGGCTGCGCGGGCTCAGCGACTGACGCTGAGCTGCTCCACGCTGCGGCGCAACGGCTCCCAGCCGCGGGACCGCTTGGTTCCGCGGTTGCGGGCCCGCACGAGCGGCGCCCAGAAACCGGCCTCGACCAGCGTCTCGGGCTTCACCGCCGAGGTCCGTTCCAGGATCGTCTCCGGCACCTTCTGCGGGTCGGGGACGACGTACTCGGCGAGGATCTCGTCGTATTTGTCCGAGAGGACAGTGTTGCCGGGGTCGGCGCCGAAGACGACGAGCTGGCCGGTCGGCTGGGTGTCGACGAGGACGGTCACCAGGTCGGGGCGGAAGCGGTTCAGCACCTCGACCATCTTGTAGACGTCGCCGGTCCAGGCGCCGGTGTGCCGGTCCCGGGCGGCCTCGTCGACGTTGCGCGGCAGCATGTCGTCGAAGACGATGACGCTGGCCCAGTCGGAGTGCTTCTCGACGTTGATGAAGTCGCGCAGCGTGTACTCGAAGAGGTGCATGCCGTCGATGAACGACAGGTCGAGGGTGGTGCGCTGCCAGTGGCCGAACGGGCTGCGGTTGCGGGCCAGATTGCGCAGCGGGTGCCGGCCGCCCTTCAGATGCCCCAGCGGGTTCTGACGGGCGAAGAAGTCGTCGCTCGTCGCCTTCGCCAGATGGACGTCGCAGCGGATCTCCGTGACCACCTTGAACGCGGGATCGATCGCGATGCTGGGCACACGCGACAGTGTCAGGCTGCGGCCGTCGTTGACACCGATCTCCAGGTAGTTCCGGTTCGCGCTGACCTTGTGGAGTTCCCGCAGGAACTCATGACGTTTCACGACGTAATCTCCTTGCGGATATGGGGCATTGCTTCATTCAGGGCGTCCCGCCAGTCGCGCGGAGCCGGCAGGCCGATCTGCTGCCACCGGCCGTGCGCGAGGGCGCTGTAGGCGGGGCGGGGTGCGGGCCTGGGGAAGGCCTCGCTGCCGGTGGGGCGCACCCGGTCCGGGTCGGCGCCGAGAAGCCGGAAGACTTCCCGGGCCAGCTCGTACCAGGTGGCCTCGCCGGAACTCGTGGCGTGGAACACGCCGTGCGCGCCGGGGCCGACGCGGGGGCCGAGATCGGCGATGCGTGCGGCGACGTCGGCGCTCCACGTGGGCTGTCCGCGCTGGTCGTCGACGACGTCCAGGGTGTCCCGGCGTCCCTCGAGCTCGATCATCGTACGGACGAAACTGCGGCCGTGGACGCCGTAGAGCCAGGCGGTGCGTACGACGGCGCCCGCGGCCGGGAGTTCCTCCAGTACGGCGCGCTCGCCGGCCAGCTTGGTGCGGCCGTACGCGGTGCGCGGGGCCGGGGGGTGGTCCTCCGGGTAGGGGGCTGCGCGGTCGTCACCGGCGAAGACGTAGTCGGTGGAGACGTGGACCAGACGGGCGCCGCCCGCCGCGCAGGCGCGGGCCAGCAGTCGCGGTCCGTCGCCGTTGATCCGCAGGGCCCGCTCCTCGTCGCTCTCGGCGTCGTCGACGGCCGTGTAGGCCGCGCAGTTGACGACGACGTCCGGGCGGTGCTCGGCGAAGGCGGCCGAGACGGCGTCGGGCCGGGTGATGTCGAGAGCGGCGTGGTCCAGGGCGACCACGGGTGCGCCCCGGCCGCGCAGTTCATCGACCAGGTCGCGGCCGAGCATGCCGCTCGCTCCGGTGACCAGCCAGTTCATGCGCTCTCCCGTGCGACGCGCTGCTTGAGCGGCTCCCACCAGGCGCGGTTCTCCCGGTACCAGGCGACGGTGTCGGCGAGGCCGGTGGCGAAGTCGTGGCGGGGCCGGTAGCCGAGTTCGGTGCGGGCCTTGCTCCAGTCCACCGAGTAGCGCAGGTCGTGGCCCTTGCGGTCCTCGACGTGCTCCACCCGGTCCCAGCCCGCGCCGCAGGCCTCCAGGAGCAACCCGGTCAGCTCCTTGTTGCTCAACTCGGTGCCGCCGCCGATGTTGTAGACCTCGCCGGGGCGGCCCTGGGTGCGGACGAGTTCCACGCCCTGGCAGTGGTCGTCGACGTGCAGCCAGTCGCGGACGTTGAGTCCCTCGCCGTACAGCGGGACCTTCTTGCCGTCGAGGAGGTTGGTCACGAACAGCGGGATGACCTTCTCGGGGAACTGGTGCGGGCCGTAGTTGTTGGAGCACCGGGTGACGCGCACGTCCAGGCCGTGGGTGCGGTGGTAGGCGAGGGCGAGCAGGTCGGAGGAGGCCTTGGAGGCGGAGTAGGGCGAGTTGGGGCTCAGCGGGTGGTCCTCCGGCCACGATCCGGTGTCGATGGAGCCGTAGACCTCGTCAGTGGAGACGTGCACGAACGTGCCGACACCGTGCCGCAGGGCGGCGTCCAGGAGGGTCTGCGTGCCCAGGACGTTGGTGCGTACGAAATCGGTGGCGCCGGTGATCGAGCGGTCCACGTGGGACTCCGCCGCGAAGTGCACGACCTGGTCGGCCCGGGACATCAGCTTGTCCACGAGCTCGGCGTCGCAGATGTCGCCCTGCACGAACTCCAGCCGGGGATGGTCGAGTTCGAGGTTGTCGAGCGTGCCGGCGTAGGTCAGTTTGTCGAGCACCGTGATGTCGGGGCCGTCGGCGGCGAGCAGCGTACGGACGTACGTCGAGCCGATGAACCCGGCGGCGCCGGTGACGAGGAGGTTCATGTGTGGATCTGCACCTTGCTGTGGTCTCCGAGGACGAGTCGATGAGCACTGGGCACGTTCGGCGCCGGGGTCACCTGGACGTGCCGCCCGATGAGGGAGCTCTCGATGCGGCCCACTCCGTCGATCGAGGAGTCCCGCAGGACGATGGAGAACTCCAACTCGCTGTGGGTGATACGGCAGTTCTCCGCGACGGAGGTGAACGGGCCGATGTAGGAGTCGCTGACGACGGTTCCGGCGCCGATGACGCAGGGGCCGACGATGCGTGAGCCGGTGACGCGCGCGCCTTCCTCGACCACGACCCGCCCGATGGTCTCGGACCGCTCGTCCACCTCGCCGTCGATGCGGCGTTCGAGGCCTTCCAGGACGGTCCGGTTCACCTCGAGCATGTCGACGACGTTCCCGGTGTCCTTCCAGTAGCCGTGGATGACCGTGGAGCGGACGTCGGCGTGGGCGTCGATGAGGTGCTGGATGGCGTGAGTGATCTCCAACTCGCCGCGCCAGGACGGCTCGATGGCGCGCACGGCCTCGTGGATCACCGGGGTGAACAGGTAGACGCCGACGAGGGCGAGGTCGCTCTTGGGGTGTTCCGGCTTCTCCTCGAGGCCGATCACCTGCCCGGCCGCGTCGAGTTCGGCGACGCCGAAGGCGCGCGGGTCGGGGACGCGGGTGAGCAGGATCTGGGCGTCGGGGCGGTTCGCGCGGAAGCCGTCGACGAGGTCGGTGATGCCGCCGACGATGAAGTTGTCGCCGAGGTACATCACGAAGTCGTCGTCGCCGAGATAGTCACGAGCGATCAGTACCGCGTGAGCCAGCCCGAGCGGCCGCTCCTGCGGGATGTACGTGACCTGCAGGCCGAACTTGGACCCGTCGCCGACGGCGTCCTCGATCTCGGCCGCGGTGTCGCCGACGATCATGCCGACTTCGGTTATGCCTGCGGCGGCGATGGACTCCAACCCATAGAACAACACAGCCTTGTTGGCGACCGGTACGAGTTGCTTGGCCGATGTATGGGTGATCGGCCTCAAGCGCGTACCGGCGCCCCCGGACAGCACGAGAGCCTTCATCTGGTTCACCATAGCCTCGTTCGGCGGAAAGGGAACGTTAACCCTTTATTTGATCCGCTCGAGAACGATCTCGCTCCAGACCTGCTTGCCGCCGCTGACCGGGACGGTCCCCCAGGACAGCGACATGGCCTCGACGAGCAGGATGCCACGGCCGCCGGTGGCCTCCCAACCGATGCTGGTCGGCTTGATCGGGCTGCGGGGCGAGGCGTCGGCGACCGCGACGCGCAGCCGGTGGTTGACGAGGGTGAGGTCGAGGCGGACCCGGCCGTCGGTGTGCACCAGGGCGTTGGTGACCAGTTCGGAGACCACGAGCGCGACGGCGTCCTGTTCCTCGGTCACGCCCCAGGCGCGCAGGGTGCGCCGGGTGAAGCGGCGGGCGTGCCGGACGGCCTCGGGGACGCGCCACACCGTCCAGCTCTCCCGCAGCGGGCGGATGTCCATGCCGTCGTAGCGCAGCAGGAGCAGGGCCACGTCGTCGCTGCGGCGGGCGTTGCCGAGGAGGCCGTCGGCGACGAGGCCGAGGTGGGCGGGGTCGGAGCGGGCCAGGTCGCGGGCGAACCCGTCCATGCCCTCGTCGATGTCGGCGTCGACGGACTCGACCAGACCGTCCGTGGTGAGGGCGATCAGCGTGCCCGGCTGCAGTCCCAGCGGGCTCATCGGGAACTCGGCCTGCTTCACCACGCCGAGCGGCGGGCCGCCCTCCGCCTCGGCGATCTCCGTGCTGCCGTCCGGGTGGCGCAGCACCGGCGGCAGATGGCCGGCCCGGACGCACCAGGCGGAGCCCTCCTCCAGGTCGATGTCGACGTAGCAGCAGGTGGCGAAGAGGTCGGTCTCCAGCTCCATCAGGAGCCGGTTGGAGTGGGAGACCACGACGTCGGGCGGGTGGCCTTCGGCGGCGTACGCGCGCAGTGCGGTGCGCATCTGGCCCATGAGGGTGGCGGCGGCGGCGCTGTGGCCCTGGACGTCGCCGATGACGAGGGCGACATGGTTGTCCGGCATCGGGATCACGTCGTACCAGTCGCCGCCGAGCTCCAGTCCCGCGGTGCTGGGCAGGTAGCGGGCGACGGCTTCCGCGCCGGGCAGTTTGGGCAGGCGGCGCGGCAGCAGCTGGCGCTGGAGCATGCCGACGAGCTCGTGCTCGGCGTCGAAGGCGCGGGCCCGCATCAGGGCCTGCCCGGCGAGGCCGGCGGAGGCGGTGAGCAGGGCACGTTCGTCGGGCCCGAAGTCGTGCGGGAGGTCCCAGCCGATGAGGCAGGCGCCGGCCATGCGGCCCGCGCCGGGCAGCGGCAGCACGGCGAGGCCGCCCGGGCCGACCTCGGCGAGCGCGGGTTCCAGCGCGGTGCCGGCGGGCCAGATCTGGGCGCGGCCCTCGCGCAGGGCGGCGGCGAGGGTGGGCATCGCGCGCACGGGCGCGTCCGGCCACTCGGTGCGCCACTCGGCGCGCCACACCTCGGGCCAGGACTCCGGCTCGGGCGGGTCGAGGACGGTGACGACGAGCCGGTCCGCCTCCAGTTCGGCGAGCGCGATCCGGTCGGCCCGCAGCGGCCCGCGCAGCGCCGTGACGACGGCCTTGCCGACGTCGCGTACGGTCCCGGCGATGGCCAGCGCGGCGGCCAGCCGCTGAACGCGGGCCACGTCGGTGACGTCGGAGCGCAGCTTGGACGCGTCGGCGACGGTGCCGACGAGCCGGGCCGGGCGGCCCTCGCCGCCGGGCGCCAGCCGGCCGCGCAGCCGCAGCCACTTCGGCGGGCCGGCCGGCTGCAGGACCCGGAACTCCAGCTCGCGCTCGCCGATGGACATGTGGTCGGCCTCGACGACGGACATCAGGGACGGCAGGTCCTCGGGGACGGTCAGGCCGAGCAGCGTCTCGACCCGGCCGTCGAAGTCCGCCGGGTCGAGACCGAACAGCTCCAGGATGTCGTCGCCGATCTCGACGCGACCGCTGTCCATGGCGAGGCTGAACTCGCCCGAGGGCAGTTCGCCGCCTTCGGCGGACGCTGTCGGCACGGGCGAGACGACGGCGTCGGCAATCAGTTCGAGACAGGCCCGGTCGTCGGTGTCGAAGCCGTCGGGGTTGTCACTCAGGGCGACGAGCGCGCTACCGCCGGCGCCGTGCACGGGCAGGGCGGCCAGGAAGAACTCGCGGGAGGGCACGCGCCGTGCCTCGGCTCCCTCGGCGAGTTCCGGCGGGCCGAGCCACACGGCCTGCCCCAGGCGGTGGGCGTCGGCCACCGGGGACCGTCCGGACACCGGGTAGCTGTCGCGCAGTCCGTAGAGCGTCCTGGGCACACCTGCCGACTCGACCAGGCACAGTGCTTCGCCGTCTCCGCTCGGGGTGTACACGGCGGCGAACGAGGCCCGCGCGAAGACGAGGATCTGTTCGAGGATCCGGCGCAGCCGGTCGGGGGACTCGGCATCGGCCGTCAGCGTCTTGAGGGCGGTTTCGGCACGCAGGGTTCGCGTGCCGCGTTCCGCATCGCCCTCAGTGACCACGTCCGTCATTACAGCGCGTATGGGGCGCGTGCGCAGCCCCTGTGACGGTTCGGTGGCTACGCGCCCTCCCCTGCGCGTGCCGCGCCCGGCTTCGTGGGGCGCTCGCCGTGCGCGACGGCCCGGCAGGAGAGAGATTTGATCCCGGGAACCCGTCCGCGCGGCCCTGCGAGGAGGTGGTCGGCGTGTCCGAGGGGCAGCAGCCGCCCGCACAGGCGCCGGCGGCCGCCAGAACGCGGGTCGGCCGACCGCTGCTGTCGCTCGCGCTGGCCTCGATGATGGACGAGGTGCACGCGCACTCCGGCGCGGTGTATCTGCTGGCCGCCGACGAGCCGGTGCTGGAGATGGCGGTCATGGCGGGGCTGCCCCGGGCGTTCGCCGCCCCGTGGGAGCGGGTCGGCCTGAGCGCCCCCATCCCGGTGGCGGACGCACTGCGGGAGCGGCGGCTGGTCTGGATCGCCGGCGAGGAGGACATGGCACGCCGCTATCCGCGCATCGCCGTGGTGCTCCCGTACCCGTTCGCGCTGGCGGCGCTGCCGGTGGCGACGCCGACCACCCAGTACGGGGCCGTGTTCGTGACCTGGCCCGGGGCGCATGCGCCTCAGCTGTCCGACCGGGAGCGGGACCACCTGACGGCCGCCTGCGACCGGCTCGCGGTACGGCTGGAGCGGGCCGTGCAGGACAACCGCCCGCCGCATCCCGAGCCGGATCTGCTGTCGGCGCCGCTGCTCGGCGGGGCGGCCGGCACGCTCGGCACGGTCGAAGCGGCGCGGATGGTGGCGCGGCTGCCGTACGGCCTGTGCTCGCTCGATCTGCACGGCCGTATCTGCTTCGCCAACGCGGCGGCCGCCGAGCTGATCGGGAAGCCGGTGAGCGGGCTGCTGGGCACGCAGCTGTGGGCGGCGGTGCCCTGGCTGAACGACCCGGTGTACGAGGACCGCTACCGGGCGGCGCTGTTCAGCCAGCAGTCCACGTCGTTCGTGGCGCTGCGTCCGCCGGGTGACTGGCTGTCGTTCCGGCTGTATCCGAGCACGACCGGGCTGAGCGTGCGCATCAACCGGGCGCGGGCCGTGGCCGAGATGAGCAGGGCCGGGCCGAAGCCGGGTGGTGCGCCGGCCCGGCTGGTCACCATCTCCCAGGTGCTGAGTCTGGCCGGCGCGCTCACCGAGGCGGTGAGCGTGCAGGACGTGGTGCAGCTGGTCGCCGACGAGATCGCGCCTGCCGTGGGCTGCCAGGCCCTGGTGCTCCTCGGCTCGCGCGGCGGCCGGCTGCATGTGCTGGGGCATCGCGGCTACCCGGATCCGGACATCGTGGAGCGGTTCGACGGACTGCCGATGACCGAGCGGACGCCGGGCACCCACGCCCTGACCACCGGGGTGCCCGCGTTCTTCGAGTCCCGGGAGCAGCTGGAGCGCCTGTACCCGCTGCGGCAGGCGACCCCGGACGGCTTCGCTGCCTGGGCGTATCTGCCGCTGATCGCCTCCGGCCGGCCAGTGGGCACCTGTGTGCTCGCCTATGCCGAGCCGCACCCCTTCCCCGCCGACGAGCGTGCGGTGCTCAACAGTCTGGGCGGGCTGATCGCGCAGGCGCTGGAGCGGGCCCTGCTCTACGACGCCAAGCACCAGCTCGCCCACGGACTGCAGGCGGCGCTGCTGCCGCACTCGCTGCCGCAGCTGCCCGGTATCGACGCCGCCGCACGCTATCTGCCCGCGACCCAGGGCATGGAGATCGGCGGCGACTTCTACGACCTGGTGCCCAGCCTGCCGCTGGCCGCCGCGGTGATCGGGGACGTGCAGGGGCACAACGTCACGGCGGCGGGGCTGATGGGGCAGCTCCGTACGGCCGTACGTGCGTACACGGCCGTCGGGCAGGCTCCCGAGGAGGTCATGCGCAGCACCAACCGGCTGATGATCGACCTGGGCGCCGATCTGTTCGCCAGCTGTCTGTATCTGCGGCTCGATCCCGCGCGCGGGCGGGCCGTGATGGCGCGGGCGGGGCATCCGCCGCCGCTGCTGCGCCGGGCGGACGGCCGGGTCCGTGTGCTCGACCTGGCGGGCGGTCCGCTCCTTGGCATCGACGCGTCGGCCACGTATCCGACGACGGAGGTCGACCTCGCCCCCGGCTGTGTCCTCGTCCTGTACACCGACGGGCTGATCGAATCCCCCGGCATCGACATCGAGGACGCCCTCGCCGATCTCGGGCAACGGCTCGGCGAGGCCGGCGACCTGCCCCTGGACGAACTGGCGGACCGCCTGGTGGAGCGAAGCGCGACGACCGAGGAACGGCTGGACGACGTGGCGCTGCTGCTGTTGCGGGCGCGGGAGTGAGGGACTTCAACGATCCCCGACGCAGGGGCGATCCGGCCCCACACACAGGCGATCCGGCCCTCCCGCCGGAGGGCCGGACCACGTTCCTGCGGATCTGCTCGGATCCGTGCGCCGGAATCGGTGTGTCAGTTCACGCCGCCGGAATCGGTGCGTCAGTTCACGCCGACGCCGTTGCCGACGATCTCGCCGAGGCCGTTGCCCGTGCCCTCGGCGTTGCCGGCACCGGCTTCCTCGCCCGCTCCGGCCTCTTCACCGGCACCGGCTTCCTCACCGGCGCCCGCTTCCTCGCCCGCTCCGGCGTCTTCACCGGCACCGGCGTCCTCGCCCGCGCCCGCTTCGTCGCCGGCGCCCGCGCCGCCGCCCGCCGCGTCGCCGAGGGTCGCGCCGACCGCTTCCAGGGCGGTGGTGACCGGCTGGAAGAACGTCTCGCCGCCGACGGTGCAGTCACCGCTGCCGCCGGAGGTCAGGCCGATGGCGCTGCCGTCCTGGGTGAACATCGAGCCGCCGCTGTCGCCGGGCTCGGCGCAGACGTCGGTCTGGATGAGCCCGGTGACGGTGCCCTCCGGGTAGTTCACCGTGGCGTTGAGGCCGGTGACGGTGCCGTCGGCGAGGCCGGTGGTGCTGCCCATCCGGAAGACTTCCTGACCGACGGCGGCTTCCGCGGCCTGGACGATCGGGACGGTCTGGTCGCCGAGGTTGACCTCGCTCGGGGCCTCGGTCGCCGGGTCGTCGTACTTGACGAGCGCGAAGTCGCCCTCGCCGGGGAAGACGGCCTGGTCGACGGTGGCGATCGGCGCCCCGGCCTCGGAGTCCGACCACGCCTCGGCCGCGACCCCGCAGTGCCCCGCGGTGAGGAAGGCGGGGGTGCCGTCGCCCGCGGTGACGTTGAAGCCGAGGGAGCAGCGCGAGCCGTCGGCGAAGATGGCGTCGCCGCCCGACGCGAACGTCTTGAAGGTGCCGGCGGACTTCTTGATGGTCGCCATGTCTCCGCCCAGGTCCTGGACGGTCGACTCCAGTCTGTCCCAACTGGCGCCGGTGACCGTGGAGTCGGCGGTGACCTGGATCTTGTTGGTGCGCGGGTCGACGGCCCAGGCCGTGCCCGGGATGGTCGCCTCGGACTTCAGCGTCGCCGCACCGGACTCCAGCTCGGCCATGCTGTTGTCGACCTCGCGGACCTCCGCGCCGGCCTTCTTGGCCTCCACGATCACGTTGTTGTTGTCGCCGCCGACCACGTTGACGACCAGCTGCTGGTCGGCTTCGTCGTAGTAGGAGCCGGCGAAGGCGTCGCCGAGCAGCCCGGCGAGCTGCGAGGCGAGGTCCGAGGCGTCCGCCGCCTTCAGAGTCTTGGGCGCGGCGCCGTCCGACGCGCCGTCCTGGGACGCGTTGGCGTTGGGCAGCAGAATCGCGGCCGCGCCGAGCGCCACGATGCTGCCCGCCGCTATCGCGGCCTTGCGCTTCGGAATTCGCTTGTGACTCAAACTTCTCGACCTCCCGGGGACGGGGTCTGTGCTGCCGTGCGGCAACTGTTGGGGCGCCTGGATGGCCATGGGTACGCAGCGGGCGCTCGGGGCGTTCAATTCCGCTTACGGGCCACGGCGATTCGGCCACGGTCGGCGTCCCACGCGCGGGCGCCGGGAGCAACACCCCATATGACGATGAGCCAGACGTTGGGCGACCACCGCGCGATGACGACGGTGCAGCAGTCCACGTCGTTCCAGCGCGCGGTGACCGGCGCGGATGGCTTGATCGAATCGGTGGTGCCCAGGCTGGGCCGCCGGATGGCGTGCGCCGGCACGTGCGCCCTACTGGCCTGACACGTTCAGTATTCGATCAATTACGGTCTGCTTGAAATCACGATCGGAATCCCGGCTTCAGCGAATCTGCACATTGAATACGCAACCAAGTCACCGTGGTCGAGGGTTCTGCACATGCCCGCGCCCCACGGCACGCCTTTGTGGCCGGAGTGTCGGATTCTGCCGCGCGACCGGAAGGGGGTCGCGCGCGCCAATGCGGTGCCGGATGTGAAGAACTCGCCGCCGAGCCGTGCGCACGCCTGCACGGAACGGGGCGTGTGGGACTCAAGTGTCCTGGTGAGGCCACTGGTTGATTGGAAGCCCACGGTGGCCGCGTGCTTTGATCCGTTGCACCGCGGGGGCCGCGAAGGGACCCCGGAAACGGGTGCCCGGCACCTGCGGTTCGCGGCCTTCGGTCTGTCCCCCAGAAGGGGGCCGCTCCCCCCTTGTGAGATATCCATATGAAGGGAAGTTCCATCATGAACTCCACCCCCCAGGTTGAGACCGTCGAGATCTCCGACGCCGAGCTGGACAACGTCTCCGGCGGTCTGTCCGTGAACGCCCTTGGCACCGTCACCGGCATCGTGGACGGCATTGCTCCGGTTTCCGGCCTGGTCGACACGGTCGTCGGCACCGTCGAGGGCGCCACCGGCCTGAACACCGCGCCGGTCACCAGCCTGGTCGCCGGTCTCTGATCGCAGCCTGTTCCGTAGAGTCCCGGAGCCGTACACCGGTTCCGGGACTCTCGGATGCCATCCTTCAGCCGGTTCGGGAGAGCCGGTCCGTTGTCGTTTGCAGGTGAGGGAAAGTTCCGTGCAGTTCCGCCAGCAGGCCCTCGCCAAGCTCCAATCGCCGGAGGAACTCGACCTTCCGGTGCGTTTCGCCCGCCCCCAGGGCTGGCTCGTCCTCTCCGTGACGGTGGTCGTCATGGCGGCCGCCTCGGTATGGGCGGTGACCGGCTCGGTGGCCTCCACGGTCAGCGCGCCCGCCATCCTCACGCACGGACAGGGCAGTTACATCCTGCAGAGCCCGGTCGCCGGCCAGGTCACCGCGATCCTCGCCGAGGAGGGCGAGCAGCTGCCCGCGAACTCGCCGGTGTTGAAGGTCCGTACAAGTGAGGGCGACACCGTCGTCCGCACCATCGCCGCCGGCCGGCTCACCGCGCTCGCCGCCACCATCGGGCAGATCATCTCCACCGGCGCGAACGTCGCCGCCGTAGAGAAGGTCGCCCGCGCCAAGGACCCGCTGTACGCGACGGTGTACGTGCCCGCCGAGAACGCGGCCTCCATCCCCGAGAACGCGACCGTCGACCTCACCGTGCAGTCCGTGCCGACCCAGGAGTACGGCGTGCTGCGCGGCCATGTGAAGTCCGTGGACCGCTCCGCGCAGTCGGCGCAGCAGATCGCCGCGTTCCTCGGGGACAGCCAGTTGGGCGAGCAGTTCACCAAGGACGGCAGGCCGGTGGCCGTGCTGGTCAGGCTCGACAAGAAGAAGAGCACGAAGAGCGGCTACAAGTGGTCGTCCGCGGACGGTCCGCCGTTCGCCCTCACCTCCATGACCTCGGCCGAAGGCCAGATCCGGCTGGACGATCAGCGTCCCGTGGATTGGCTGCTGCCGTGAGCGCCGCACAGGAGACCCGCGGCAGGCGCCGGGCCGCGCCGCCGAAGCGCCGGCCGGTGCCCAAGGGCCGGGGCAAGAGCGTCCGTACGCCCACCGTGCTCCAGATGGAGGCCGTCGAGTGTGGCGCCGCCTCCCTCGCCATGGTGCTCGGCCACTTCGGACGGCATGTCCCGCTGGAGGAACTGCGCATCGCGTGCGGCGTGTCCCGGGACGGCTCGCGCGCCAGCAACCTGCTGAAGGCGGCGCGCAGTTACGGCCTGACGGCCAAGGGCATGCAGATGGACACCGCGGCCCTCGCCGAGGTGAAGGCGCCCGCGATCCTGTTCTGGGAGTTCAACCACTACGTCGTCTACGACGGCATGGGGCGCCGCCTCGGCCGCCGCGGGGTGTACATCAACGACCCCGGCAAGGGCCGCCGTTTCGTGCCGATGGAGGACTTCGACTCCAGCTTCACGGGCGTCGTCCTGGTCATGGAGCCGGGCGAGGAGTTCACGAAGGGCGGCCGGAAGCCGGGCGTCCTGGGTGCGATGCCCGCCCGGCTGCGCGGCACCGCGGGCACGATGCCCGCCGCGGTGCTGGCGAGCCTGCTGCTGGTGGTGGTCGGTGCGTCGGTGCCCGCGCTGAGCCGCACGTACATCGACATGTTCCTCATCGGGGGCCAGACGTCCCTGCTCGGCGTGCTGTTCGCGTCGATGGGGACGTGCGTGCTGCTCACGCTCGTGCTGACGTGGCTGCAACAGGCGAACCTGCTGCGCGGCCGCATCATCTCCTCCACGCTCTCCAGCGCCCGCTTCCTGCGCCATCTGCTGCGGCTGCCGGTGACGTTCTTCTCCCAGCGCAGCCCGGCCGACCTGGTGCAGCGCCTCCAGTCGAACGACCAGGTGGCCGAGACGCTGGCCCGCGACCTCGCGGCGGCGGGCGTGGACGCGGTGGTGGTGGTCCTCTACGCCATCCTCCTCTATACGTACGACCCCCAGCTCACCTTCGTCGGCATCGGCGTCGCTCTGCTGAACCTGGTGGCGATGCGGGTCGTCATCCGGCTGCGCGCGACCCGGACGGCGAAGTTGCGCGCGGACAGTGCCCGGCTCACCAACACCGCGTACACGGGCCTGCAGTTGATCGAGACGATGAAGGCGACCGGCGGTGAGGACGGCTACTTCCGCAAGTGGGCCGGGCAGCACGCCACCACGCTGGAGGAGCAGCAGCGACTCGGCGTGCCGAGCGCCTGGCTGGGCGTGGTCGCACCGACGCTCGCGACCCTCAACAGCGCGCTGATCCTGTGGATCGGCGGCATGCGGGCGGTCGAGGGCGGTATATCCGTCGGCCTGCTGGTCGCCTTCCAGGCGCTGGTCACCCGCTTCACCGCCCCGATCACCCGCCTCAACGGCGTCGCGGGCCGCATCCAGGACTTCGCCGCCGACGTGGCCCGTCTGAAGGACGTCGAGAACTTCCAGGCCGACCCGCTCTACGGCCGCTCCGGCACCGGCGACTCGACGCGCCGCCTGCACGGACACGTCGAGCTGCAGAACATCACCTTCGGCTACAACCCGCTCGACAAGCCCCTGCTCACCGGCTTCGACCTGACCGTGGGCCCGGGCCAGCAGGTCGCGCTGGTCGGCGGCTCCGGCAGCGGCAAGTCCACGGTGTCCCGCCTCATCTCGGGCCTCTACACCCCCTGGGACGGCGTGATCCGCATCGACGGACAGCGTCTCGACGACATCCCGCGCGGCGCACTCGCCGCCTCCGTCTCCTTCGTCGACCAGGACGTCTTCCTCTTCGAGGGCACCGTCCGGGACAACGTGGCGCTGTGGGACCCCTCGATCCCGGACGAGGCGGTGGTGGACGCGCTGCGGGACGCGGCGCTGTACGACGTCGTCATGCGCAGGCCGGGCGGGATCCAGAGCCGGGTCGAGCAGGACGGCCGGAACTTCTCCGGCGGACAGCGGCAACGCCTGGAGATCGCGCGGGCGCTGGTGCGCAGGCCGAGCATCCTCGTCCTCGACGAGGTGACCAGCGCCCTGGACGCGGAGACCGAGCTGACGGTGATGGACAACCTGCGCAAGCGCGGCTGCGCCTGCGTGGTCATCGCGCACCGGCTCAGCACCGTGCGCGACAGCGACGAGATCGTCGTACTCCAGCACGGCACGATCGTGGAACGCGGGCGGCACGACGCCCTGGTTGCGGCGGGCGGCACCTACGCCGCGCTGGTCAAGGAGCGGTGAGATGACGTCCGTTCACGAAGGCGACCTGGTCCTCGGCGCGCTGGGTCAGATGGGCACGCCGATCGACTGCACCGGGCTCAACCGCCTCGATCTCGAAGGCCCGCAGGTGCTGTGGCTGGTCGCGTCCGGCGCCATGGACCTGTTCGCGGTCGACGCCGAGCAGCAGGGCCACTGGCACCACCTCGGCCGCCTGGAGACGGGCTCGCTGCTGCTCGGCCCTGTCCCGGGTCCCCAGCACACCCTGGTCGCCCGCCCGTCCCGCGGCTGCGTCGTCCACCGCATCGGGCTGCGCGAGCTGTACCAGCCCGCGAACACCCAGACCTGGTCGTACGACGAGTACGGCAACCCCCAGTACGTCCCGCCCACGACCAGCCCGCTCGAGTACGCCCTCGCGCTCGGCGTCGGCCGCAGCCTGTCGATCCTCTTCCAGGCGCCGATGGCCGGCGACAACGCCGCCGCGCCCACCGACGACGACGTGTTCTGGATGCAGGTCCCGCCGGGCAGTGTGCAGTACGGCTCCCTGTACGGCGCGGAGGCCGCCGCCGACCTGCTGATGGACCCGGGTGTCTGGCAGGGCATGGTCGACCAGCAGTACCGGCTGCTGGCGACGCTGGACCGCTGGATCGAACAGCTGGAGCGCACCCACGAGACGCGGACGGCTGCCGGTATCAAGGCCGGTGAGGCGGTGCGCGCCGAGGCCGACCGGACGCTGCTCGCGTCGATCGGCAAGTCGTCGGCGAAGCGTGCGACGGCCGCCGACGCGGACGCCTCCTACGCCGCGTGCAAGCTGGTCGCCCAGGCCTCGGGGATCACTCTCGCGGAGCCCGCGCAGACCGGCACCGGAAGTGACCGGCTCGATCCCGTCGAGCAGATCGCCGTGGCCTCCCGCGTCCGCACCAGGGCCGTACGCCTGGACGGCCGCTGGTGGCGGGACAACGTCGGCCCGATGGTCGGCCACCGGGCGCTGTCCGGAGCGCCGGTCGCCCTGCTGTGGCGGCGCGGCGGCTATGTCGCCGTCCATCCGGCGACCGGCCGGGAGACCCCGATCGAGAAGGCCAACGCGGAGGAGTTCGAGCCGCGTGCCGTGATGTTCTACCGTCCGCTGCCGGACCGCGGGCTCACCCCGCTGCGGCTGCTGCGGTTCAGCATGCGGGGCACGAGCGGCGATCTGACGAGCCTCGTCATCAGCGGCCTGGTCACGGTGGCCATCGGCGCGCTGGTGCCGATCGCGACCGGCAAGGTGCTCGGCGAGTTCGTGCCGAAGGCCCAGACCGGGCTGATCGTGCAGGTCTGTCTGGCGGTGATGGTCAGCAGCGTGGTGGCGGCGGCGTTCATGCTGCTGCAGAACCTGACGATCCTGCGCCTGGAGGGCCGTATCGAGGCGACGCTCCAACCGGCCGTCTGGGACCGGCTGCTCAGGTTGCCGACGAAGTTCTTCACCGAGCGGTCGACAGGCGAGCTGGCCAGCGCCGCCATGGGCATCAGCTCGATTCGCCGGCTCATGGCGGGAGTCGGCCCGGTGGTCGCCCAGTCATTGACGGTCGGCGTGATGAACCTGGCGCTGCTGTTCTGGTACAGCGTCCCGATGGCCCTCGCCGCGATCGGGATGCTCGTGGTCATCGCGGCGGTGTTCCTGGGGCTCGGGCTGTGGCAGGTGCGCTGGCAGCGGCGGCTCGTCGTACTCGGCAACAAGCTGAACAACCAGGCCTTCCAGACGCTGCGCGGCCTGCCGAAGCTCAGGGTCGCGGCGGCCGAGAACTACGCCTACGCCGCCTGGGCGTCCGAGTTCGCCCGCAGCCGCGAGTTGCAGCAGAAGGCGGGCCACATCAAGAACCTCAACGCGGTGCTGAGCGCGGTGTATCTGCCGCTGTGCACCCTGCTGATGTTCATGCTGCTGGCCGGTCCGGCGCGCGGCGAGATGTCGGCGGCGGCCTTCCTCACCTTCAACACGTCGGTGACGATGCTGCTGACCTCGGTCACCCAGCTCACCGGCGCCTTCGTCTCGGCGGTGGCCGCGCTGCCGCTGTTCGAGGAGATCAAGCCGGTGCTCGACGCGACACCCGAGGTGCGCACGGCGAGCACCCGGCCGGGACCGCTGACCGGAGCGATCGAGACACGACGGCTGTCGTTCCGGTACTCGGACGACGGCCCACTGGTCCTGGACGACGTGTCGTTCGAGGTGCGGCCGGGCGAGTTCGTGGCGATCGTCGGCCCCAGCGGCTGCGGCAAGTCGACGCTGCTGCGGCTGCTCATCGGCTTCGACAAACCGGTCTCGGGCAGTGTGCTGTACGACGGCCAGGACCTGGCGGCGCTCGACCAGTCCGCCGTACGCAGGCAGTGCGGGGTGGTGCTCCAGCATGCGCAGCCGTTCACCGGCTCCATCCTGGACGTCATCTGCGGCACCGAGCCCTACACGCCTGACGAGGCGATGGCCGCCGCGGCGATGGCGGGGCTCGCCGAGGACATCCAGCGGATGCCGATGGGGCTGCACACGATCGTCGCGGGCAACGGCGCGATATCCGGCGGCCAGCGGCAGCGGCTGATGATCGCGCAGGCGTTGATCCGGCGGCCCCGCATCCTCTTCTTCGACGAGGCGACCAGCGCGCTCGACAACGAGACGCAGCGCACGGTCATCGAGAGCACGAAGGCTCTCAACGCCACCCGCATCGTCATCGCGCACCGCCTGTCGACGGTGCTGGACGCCGATCGCGTCATCGTGATGGAGGACGGGAAGGTCGCCCAGCAGGGGCCGCCTGCGCAGTTGCTGGCGGATACGGGTGGGCGGCTGCATGAGTTGGTTCGGCGGCAGATGGCGTAGCGGTCCGCTGGGGTGCCGCGATGGGTCGTTGGTCTTCTGCGGCGCCGTCGTGGCTGGTCGCGCAGTTCCCCGCGCCCCTTTGGGGGCGCTTCAGTCCCGGCCGGGGATCGGGGCGCCGGAGGGGACTCCCGCCTCTACCCAGTTTGCGTAGACCTCCTCCCACGGTGCGGTTGTCCCGGCGTGTGGGCCCTCGAAGTGGTCGTCCCTGGCTCGGGCGTCGAGGGCGGTGAGGCAGACGTCCCAGCCTGCGCCGTTGCGGGCGGCGGTGTTTTCGGCGGCCAGGATGTTGGTGAGGGTGAAGCGGGTGCGCTTGTCGTCCAGGGCTTCGAGGTCGAAGTGGAGTTCGTCGCCGCCCCACTCGAAGGAGAGGTGCCGGGGCTCGTCCACGGCGAGCACCGTGCCCGTGGTGTCCTCCAGGGCCGGGTCGCCGCTGAACTTGACCGTGCCGCCGGGGCGCAGCTCGATCTCGGCGCGGGACGGGAACCAGTGGGCGAGTTCGTCGGCGTCGGTGACGAACTGCCAGACGCGGTCGACGGGATGGTCGTAGGTACGGGTGAAGCGGACGGCGGGGCGGCCGTCGTCCAGGGTCAGATAGGTGCCGGTGCGTTCGACGGACATGGTGGATCAGTCCTTCGGAGAGGGGTCCTCGGTGGGGTCGTCCGACGTCTCGTCCAGGCGGCGGCCCAGCGCGTCCAGGCTGCGGTTCCACAGCTTGCGGTACGGGGCCAGCCAGGCGTCGAGTTCCTCGATCGGCGCCGGGTCGAGGGCGTAGACCCGGCGCTGCGCGTCCTGCCGAACCCGCACCAGACCGGCATCCCGCAGCACCCGCAGATGCTTCGACGTGCTCGGCTGGCTCAGCCCGGATGCCTCCACGATCTCCCCCACGGGCCGCGGCCGCTCCAGGAGCAGCGCGACGATGGCCCGCCGGTGGGGATCGGCGAGGGCGGTCCAGAGGGCGGCGTCGGACATGAGTCCAATATGCCTCTGCGGTTATATTCCTGTCAAGGCATACTCGGCGCCAGGCGTTGCCCACATCACACGACCCCTTCTCAGCGAAACGTTGCCGTTTCGCAGAAACAGGTCTAGCTTCGATGTGTACGAAACAGTTTCGTTTACGGTCTCTTGACCTTCGACGAACCTGTTCACCTCCGAACGACTTCCCTGGGTGGTTCCCGATGTCCCAGAAAACCCTGTCCGAAGGCGCCCGCGCGGGCGCCGCGGCGTCGACCGAGGCGGCCTCCGGCAAGCGGTGGTGGATCCTCGCGATCGTCGCGCTCGCCCAGTTGATGGTCGTCCTCGACGCCACGATCGTGAACATCGCCCTGCCGTCGGCCCAGGCCGACCTCGGCTTCTCCGACGGCAACCGGCAGTGGGTCGTGACGGCGTACGCGCTCGCGTTCGCCTCCCTGCTGCTGCTCGGCGGACGGATCGCCGACCTGTTCGGCCGCAAGACCGCCTTCCTCGTGGGGGTTGCCGGCTTCGGTGCCGTCTCCGCACTAGGCGGCGCAGCGACCAGCTTCGAGATGCTGGTCGCCGCCCGTGCCCTCCAGGGTGTCTTCGGCGCCCTGCTCGCGCCCGCCGCGCTCTCCCTCCTCAACACCACCTTCACCGACGCCCGCGAGCGCGCCAGGGCGTTCAGTGTGTACGGCGCCATCGCCGGCGCCGGCGGTGCGGTGGGCCTGCTGCTCGGCGGCATCCTGACCGACGCGCTGGACTGGCGCTGGACGCTGTACGTCAACGTGGCCATCGCCCTCGTCGCCTTCGTCGGCGGCTGGATGCTGCTGAGCAACCACCGCGACGCGGCCGGCTCCAAGCTCGACGTGCCCGGCACGATCCTGGTCGCCGGTGGTCTGTTCGCGCTGGTCTACGGCTTCTCCAACGCCGAGACGCACGACTGGTCCGCGCCGCAGACCTGGGGCTTCCTGCTCGCCGGCGGCGTTCTGCTGGCGGCCTTCACCTGGTGGCAGACCCGTGCGTCGCACCCGCTGCTGCCGCTGCGCATCCTGCTGGACCGCGACCGTGGGGCCTCGCTCCTCGCCATGCTGATCACCGGCGCCGGCATGTTCGGTGTGTTCCTGTTCCTCACCTACTACCTCCAGCTGAACCTGGGCTTCAGCCCGACGAAGACCGGCGTGGCCTTCCTGCCGATGGTCGCGGCGCTGATGGTGGCGGCGCAGGTCGGCACCACCATGCTGGTGCCGCGGCTCGGCCCCAAGGCCGTGATCCCACTGGGCTTCGCGATCGCCACGGGCGGCATGGCCTGGCTGACCGCCATCGGGCTCGGCTCGGACTATGTGAGCGCGGTGCTGCCGCAGCTGATCGTCATCGGCGTGGGCCTCGGCCTGGTGATGCCGCCGGCCATGCAGATGGCCACCGGCGGGGTGGCCGCCGAGGACGCGGGCGTGGCCTCCGCCACCGTCAACGCCATGCAGCAGGTGGGTGGTTCGATCGGCACGGCGCTGCTCAACACGCTCGCCGCGAGCGCCGCGACGAGCTACCTCTCCGGCCGGGACGCCACGAACAAGCTGGTGCAGGCACAGTCCACGATCGAGAGCTACACCACCGCGTTCTGGTGGTCGGCGGGCTTCTTCGCGGCGGGCGCGGTGATCGCGTTCCTGCTCTTCCGCCGCGGGGTGCCGCAGCAGGACCCGGACGCCGCACCGGTCGTCCACATGTGAGCGGTACCGCCTCCCGACCGAGGGGCCGCCGTCTGCAGGGAGACGGCGGCCCCTCCCGCTGTCAGAGTGGCCGTATGCGCGCTCACCGGCTCAGTCGGGGACTGGTGGCCGCCGCTGACGCCGTGGCGAGCGGAGTGATCCCGTTCGTCCGTCCGCCGGCTGGGTACTCGTCAGCCCATGCGAATCAGCGTGGTGGATGTGGGGTCGAACACGGTCCGGCTGGTGGTGGCGGACGCGATGGGTGGGGCGCCGCTGCCGGTCCACACCGCCAAGTGGCGCCTGAGGCTGTCCGACGAGGTCGGGCCCGGCGGCCGGATTCCCGAGACGGCGGTGGAACGACTCGTCGACGCGGTGGCCCAGGCGAGCACGACCGCCTCGAAATGGGGCGCCGCGGGCCCGCTGGCCTTCGCCACGGCTGTGGTGCGGGGCGCCCCGAACCGGCAGGACGTCCTGCGCGCCGTGCGGACGCGCACCGGAGTCGAGCTGTGCACCCTCCCGGGCGAGGTCGAGGCCGAGCTGACCTTCCTGGGCGCCCGGCGCTGGATGGGCTGGCAGTCGGGGCCGCTCGCGCTGCTCGACATCGGCGGCGGTTCTCTCGAAGTGGCCTTCGGCCGCGGCCGGTTGCCGGACTTCGCGGCCTCCCTGCCGCTCGGCGCGGGACGGCTGACGCGTGAGTTCTTCGACGACCAGGATCCCCCGCCGCCGGAGCAGGTGAAGGCGCTGCGCCGCAGAGTCCGGCACCAGCTGCGGGACGTGGCGGCCCGGATCCGCTGGGAGGGGCCGCGCAGCGCGGTCGCCACCTCCCGTACGTTCCAGCAGTTGGGGCGGCTGTGCGGAGCCGCGCCCGGCCGGAAGGGCCCGTTCACCGAACGGCTGCTGCGCCGCTCGGACCTGCGCGCGGCGATCGACCGGCTGGCCGCGCTGCCCGCCGCCGAACGCGCCGAACTTCCCGGCATCTCCGCGCCGCGGGCCAAGCAGAGCCTGGCAGGCGCGGTGGTCGGGCACACCGCGATGAAGCTGACCGGCCTCAAGGCGGTCACCCTCTGTCCTTGGGCACTGCGCGAGGGCATCCTGCTGCGGCACCTCGAGGACGGCTCCGCCTGGTGGGCGGAGATCACCCGGCACGCCGAGGAAGCCCCTCCCCCGGAGCCGGTGCCGTTGCGGGTGGCGACCGCGACGGACTGACGAACCGAACAGCACAGCACTGCACTGCACTGCACTGCACTGCACAGAACCGCATCGACCGAGGAGACACCGTGCCCCAGCACGATCACCGGCCCGACGACCAGCCCGAGCGGGCCGTCGACGAGGTCCTCCGCGAGATCGGGGAGGCCGAACACCGCGTCGAGGACCCCGAGGACTCCGAGCGGCAGCGCCACCGCAGGGGTGAGGCCGGCGAGGCCATCACCCCCAACACACAGGCGCAGGAAGAGTCCCGGGGCGACTGACGACCGGCGGCCGACTTCAACCGGCCGGGTCGCACGGCGGCACCGGGGTACCCGGGCCGCATGGAGCAGCACCGCACGGAACCCTCGCTGCCGTCGGCCCGCGGCCGGATCTCCGCTGCCGTCGGGGAGTACCTGCTGGGCGCGGGACCGCTGCCGCGCGCCGAGGACATCACCGCCGCACCCGCCTACGGCGACGACCTCCAGCTCGCCCTGTACCTGTGCTACGAACTGCACTACCGAGGCTTCGCGGGCGTACCCCCGGACCGTGAGTGGGACCCGGATCTGCTGCGCGTCCGCGCGGCGCTGGAGCACCGTTTCCTGTCCGCCCTGCGCGCCGACTCCCCGGTCCACGACACCGTCGACGGCTCGCTGGCGGAGCTCCTCGTCGAGCCCGTCGACGGCTCCGGGGTCACCCATTACCTCTGCGACGAGGGCGAGTTGTGGCAGCTGCGCGAGTACGCGGCCCAGCGTTCCCTGTACCACCTCAAGGAGGCCGACCCGCACGCCTGGGTGCTGCCGCGGCTGTCGGGCCGGGCCAAGTCGGCCATGGCGGCGGTGGAGTTCGACGAGTACGGCGGGGGCCGCCCCGAGCGGCTGCACGCGCGCCTGTTCGCCGACCTGATGACGGACCTCGGCCTGGACCCGACATACGGCCGCTACCTCGACGCCGCCTCCGCCGACACCCTGGCCACGGTGAACCTGATGTCCCTCCTCGGCCTGCACCGGTCCCTGCGGGGCGCCCTGGTGGGCCACTTCGCGGCGGTCGAGATCACCTCGTCCCCCGGCTCCCGGCGACTCGCCGATGCCCTGCGCCGCACCGGAGCCGGTCCCGCCGCCGTGTTCTTCTACGACGAACACGTGGAGGCCGACGCGGTCCACGAGCAGGTCGTACGCCACGACGTGATCGGCGGGCTGCTGGACGCGGAACCGCACCTCGCGGCGGACGTGGCCTTCGGTGTCGACGTCACCGGATACCTGGAGGACCGTCTCGCCACCGCCCTGCTCGCGCAGTGGCGGGCGGGCCGGTCGTCGCTCCGCAGACCGCTGGAGCACGACATATCCGGTATCTCATGAAATGAGGGGTACCTGGGAGGCATGAACGCTCTGGCGCTTCCGCTCTCCCCACCCGGCGTGTACGCCCCGCAGGACGACACCGCGCTGCTGGCCGGAGCCCTGTCCCAGGAACGGCTCCCGCCGAACGCGGAGGTTCTCGACGTGGGCACCGGGACGGGTGCGCTGGCGCTCCAGGCCGCGCGCCGGGGCACCCTGGTGACCGCGGTGGACGTGTCATGGCTGGCGGTGTGGACCGCACGGCTGAACGCCTGGCTGGCCGGACTTCCGATCCGTATCCGGCACGGGGATCTGTTCGCCCCGGTGCGCGAGCAGAAGTTCGACCTCATCCTCGCCAACCCGCCGTACGTACCGGCGCCCGACGCCCGGCCGCGGCATAGCGGCGGGGCGCGGTCGTGGGACGCGGGCCGCGACGGCCGGTTCGTCCTCGACCCGCTCTGCCGGGAGGCACCCGCCCTGCTGCGCCCGGGCGGAGTCCTGCTGGTCGTGCACTCCGCGCTGAGCGGTCCCGGCCGCACCCTCGCGTATCTGCGTGGATCGGGCCTGAGGACCGCCGTGACAGTGCGGAGGCGCATCGCGTTCGGCCCGGTGCTGCGCGCCCGGCAGGACTGGCTGCGTGAGCGGGGCCTGCTGAGCGCGGCCCAGGACAAGGAAGAGCTGGTGGTCATCCGTGCCGAACGCCCCCGCTGACCGACCGCGCCGTCTCACCCTCCACGAGCCGGGCCCACTCCTCGTGGACGGACCCGTCGAGGTGGAACTGGAGGACGGCACCACCGTCACCTCCGACCGCTTCCGGGTCGCCCTGTGCACCTGCCGGCGCAGCCGCCGTTACCCCTGGTGCGACACGAGCCACCGCAGGCGGACTCGACGTACATCCGAGGATTGACAGAAAGTCAATGCCCGCAAGGGAAATTCACCGGGTCGGGTGAACCAGATCTTGCAGGGCCGCTCCACAGGGATGGTCAAGACCGCGGCGGGGTACCTACCGAGATCGAATACGCCCCCTGTAGAGGTGGAGCGGACATGACGCCGGAAGCAGACGACCGCGCCCGCGAGCGGGCCGAGGGCACGGTCGTGGACGCCTTCAGAACGGCGCGGCCCGCGCCGAACACTCATGCCCTGACCCGCTCGCACGGTCCGTTCACCGTGGTCGAGGCGGCCGGTGACATCGATCTGGCGACCGCGGGGTTCCTCGCGGAGCATCTCGACGCGGCGACCGCGGGGCCGGAGCCGGATGTGCTGGTCGATCTGCGAAGTGTGGACTTCTTCGACTGCTCCGGCCTGCGCGTGCTGTGCCGGGCCGAGGAACGCGCCGTGGCACGCGGTGGCCGGCTGCGGATCGTCGCGGACGATCCATTGCTGCGCCGGCTGCTGCGCGCATCGGGCCTGCTGGACCGGTTCCCTCCGCTTCCCGGCGTCCCGGAAGAACTTCCGGGTGTCCCGGAGGAACTGCCAAGTGTCCCGGAGAAGCTTCCCGGTCCCCCGGAGGACCGGGAGTGAGCTTGCGGGCCGGCGGGCGGCCCCACTCCGCCCGCCGGCCTTGTGCGAGATCACAGGGGCCCCGTCACAGGGTCCGCACTCCCCAGCTACGTGCCCTGCTGGTGATCACGGGGCCCGTGCGATCCCGGTCCCTCAGAACGCGAAGACACTCGCCCCGTAGGAGTTCTTCACGCACTCGTTGCCGAAGGTCCGCTCATAGGAGACGCGCTTGCCCTGCCAGACGCCCTCGACGGTGACGACCACCGGGTCGTACTGCTTGGTGCACAGCACACCGTCCTTGCTCTTCAGTGCGTCGAAGTCACCGTCCGCTCCGCGCAGTTCGGCGCAGGCGTCGGCGGCCACCGGATGGGTGCCGGAGGCCTTCGGAGCGCAGGTCAGGGTGACCGCGCGTTCCGGTGTGACGGTGGCCGCGCTCTCGCCGTGGCCGGCGGTGAGTACCAGCGCCGAGGGGGCGTAGAGCGAGGCGGGGGCGGCCGGGGTGGCGAGCGCGGCCCCCATGAGGGGCCCGCAGACGGCGGTGGCCGTGAGGCCGAGAGTCGCTGCCCAGCGCGCGGTGTTCCGCATTGTGTGCATCCTTCCGCTCGAAAAAGAGGGTCTGCCTCAGCCGGCTCGATCGGTGCCGGATCGGCGAGCGCGAGTCTGCCGAGTCCGCCGCCGCAGGTCACATCGAACCCATGGGTTTCAGTAACCTTGCGTATTGAATCAGTGGCGCGAAGTCACGGAATTCGAACGTTTCATGCCCATGGCCAAGCCACTCTTGATCACCGAAAGCGCTTGAGTGGCCGGTTTCCCGGTGCTCGTTAATCGTCCTGAAACATTCCGGTTCAGCCCTCGGCGCACTTCCGCCGCGACCCCTTGCCTTCGCGCCGGAACGGAGTAATCGTCATTACATGATTACGACAGAGCAACGAGAGAAGCTGCGCGGCTGGTTCGCCGGCCGACTGCCCGACGACCTCTTCGAAGAGCTGGTCGAGGTGATGGTGGACCGCGAGGAGATCACCGTCATCGGCCGGATCGCCGAACCGCGCCTGGCGGAGGACGCCCCGGCGGCCGAGCGGGAGGCGGCCGTGCAGGGCCGGATCGAGGAGTTCCGGGAGCGCACCCGCGAGGCCCGGATCGCGGTGGCCCGCGACGCCGAGCACCGGTTCCGCCGGAAGGTGTCCTGGGGCGTGGAGTGCGGCGGTGAGCGCACCCTGTTCACGCATATCGCCGCACCGGTCATGACCCGGCTGCGCCAGCCCGAACGTCAGGTCCTGGACACGCTCATCGCCGCCGGAGTCGCCCGCAGCCGCAGCGACGCCCTCGCCTGGTGCGTACGCCTGGTCCAGCGCCACACCGACGACTGGCTCGCCGAACTCAGGGACTCCCTGGAACACGTCCAGCGGGTGCGCGCCCAGGGCCCCGACACGGAACCCGAGGACACCCCGGCAGACGGCGAGTAGGGAGGCATCGCCGAGGTGCCGGCCACGTACATCACATACCTGCTCGACACCGGCCACTGGCCGTTGTTCTCCCAGCCGCGCGAACTCGCCCGTGTCCTGCGCGAGTCGGTGACCCGACCCTGATCGTCCCGTCTGCCTACCGGTCGGTATGGTCGGCGTACTGCGCGTTCTCAGCGACGAGAGGCGGGATGCAGGAGATGGGCAAGCACTGGGCCGACTTCCAGTACGAGATCTACCTCAACGGCATGTCGGGCGCCGTACCCCGGCTGCCCACCGATCTGACCCGGCTGGAGGAGCTGACCGAGCAGCGGCTCGGTCCCGGCCCCGTCGGCTATGTGGCGGGCAGTGCCGGCGACGGGAGCACGGCGCGTGCCAACCGGGCCGCTTTGGCGCGCCGCCGGATCGTGCCGCGCATGCTGCGGGACGTGCACGAGCGGGATCTGTCGGTCGAGGTGCTGGGCCGCGCGCTGCCCGCCCCGTTGGCGCTGGCGCCGGTCGGCGTGCTGTCGATCATGCACCCGGACGCGGAGTCGGCCGCTGCCCGTGCCGCCGCCGCGCAGGGCGTGCCGTACATCCTGTCGTCCGCGTCGAGCACGCCGATCGAGCAGGTCGCCGAGGCGATGGGCGATGCCGAGCGCTGGTTCCAGCTGTACTGGGCCAAGGACCGCGAGGTGACCCGGAGTTTCCTGAACCGGGCCAAGGCGAGCGGGTTCTCGGTGCTGGTCGTCACGCTGGACACGCCGATGCTGGCGTGGCGGCCCCGCGACCTCGACCAGGCGTATCTGCCGTTCCTGCACGGCGTGGGCACCGCCAACTACTTCTCGGACCCGGCGTTCCAGGCGGGCCTGGCCAAGCCGGTGCACGAGGATCCGAACGCGGCGGTGATGCACTTCGTCGGCATGTTCGCGGATCCCGGCAAGACCTGGCCCGACCTGGCGTTCCTGCGGGAGAACTGGGACGGACCGATCGTCCTCAAGGGCATCCTGCACCCCGACGACGCCCGGCTCGCCGCCGACGCCGGGATGGACGGGGTCGTGGTGTCCAACCACGGCGGGCGCCAGGTCGCCGGCTCCGTCGCCGCGGCCGACGCGCTGCCCCGGGTCGTCGAAGCCGTCGGCGACCGGCTGACCGTCCTCTTCGACAGCGGGGTGCGCACCGGCGACGACGTCTTCAAGGCGCTCGCGCTCGGCGCGCGGGCGGTGCTGGTCGGACGGCCGTACGTCTACGGGCTCGGCCTCGACGGACAGGCGGGCGTCGAGCATGTGATCCGCTGTCTGCTCGCGGAGTTCGACCTCACCCTCGCCCTGTCCGGACACGCCACGCCCGCCACGGTGGGCCCCGCCGACCTCGTCGAGGACCCCGCATGACCGACGCGAAGAAGAACGTCCTCGCCGTCGTCCCACCCCACGTCGGCGGCCGGGCGACCGGAGCCGGACTCGCCGGCCTGCTCTCCGGCGAGGCGCACGTCACCGTCGTCGAGGCCACCGACGAGGACCCCGCCGCCCTGCGCGCGGCGCACGTCATCGTGACGGCGCTCGCCCCGGTGACCGTCGAACATCTCGCCGCCGCACCGGAGTTGGAGCTGGTGCAGTGCGCCAGCCACGGCTTCGACTACGTCGACGTGACCGCCGCCCGCGCCCGCTCCGTGCCCGTCTGCACGATCGGCTCCAGCGGCGCCGAGGCGCAGAACGTCGCCGAGCAGACCTTCGCCCTCATGCTCGCCCTGGCCAAGCAGCTGATCCCCGCGCACACCGCCCTCGTCGAGGCCGACTGGGCGCTCCCCCGGCTGCAGAGCTCCCTCACCGAGTTGTCCGGCAAGACCCTCGGCATCGTGGGCCTGGGGCAGATCGGGCAGGAAGTCGCCCGGCGCGCGGTCGCGTTCGACATGACCGTCGTCTACGCCGGGCGGCGCCCCGTGCCGCCGGAGACGGCAGCCCGCCTCGGCGGCGCCCGTCATGTGCCGCTCGACGAGCTGCTGCGCACCGCCGACTACGTCTCCCTGCACACGCCCCTCACCGAGGAGACCCGGCAGCTGCTGAACGCCGAACGCCTCGCGCTCCTCAAGCCGACCGCGTTCGTGATCAACACCGCCCGGGGTGCCCTGATCGACCAGGACGCCCTCGCCGACGCGCTGGAGCGGGGCGCCCTGGCCGGGGCGGGCATCGACGTCTTCGACCCCGAACCGCCCACCCCGGCGCTGCGTCTGCTCAAAGCCCCGAACGTGGTGCTCTCCCCGCACACCGCGGGGGTCACCCGGGAGACGCTGATCCGGATCGCCCTGGCCGCCGTCCAGAACGTGGCCGGGTTCCTGGCGGGCAACCCCCCGCAGGACGTGGTGAGTTAGCCGGAAGCCGCGCCCCCTCAGGCCGTCCGGCCGGTGAGCCGGGTGGGCGGCACGGAGGGGACGTCGGTCCCGGCGATCGACAGCGACCCGGTGTCGGCCGACGCCCGGTCGGTCAGCCAGCGCTGCTCGGCGGAACCGTCACGGACCTTGACGACGATGTCGGCGCCCTCGTCCTTGGTGGTGGACGTCAGCGCGAGCCCCTCCTGCCAGCGGGCCAGCAACTCGCCCCGCACGGTGAGGTCGTAGCGGACGTCGTCGCCGCGCTCGGAGTCGTCGGGGGCGCAGGTGCCGAGGATGACGACACCGGCGTCCGCTCGCGAGTCCAGGCACAGGTTCGGATCCGCCACGCTGCGCAGCAGTCCGTCGACCTCGTACGACCACTGCTGGGTCGCGTCGGACGAGCAGGCGGCCAGTTCGGTCCCGGCGCCGGCCTTGACCTCGCCGCGGATGTCCAGGCACAGGTTCGCGGCCTCGTTGCGCAGCGTGGACTGCAGGGGGGCGGTGGGGAGTTGGGCGGTGCCCGGCCGGGTGGTCGTTTCCGGGGCACCGGTCGCGGCGGCGGACTCGGTCGGGTCGGTTACGCCGTCCGTGGCCCACAGGCTGGAGACCAGCACACCCGCCAAGAGCCCGGCGGAGGCGATACCCACGCTCGTGAGCAGCGCCCGGGTGGGCCGCGGGACATCGGCGATACGACGACGGGCCGGCGCGGGGACACGGGACAGGATCCGCTGGCGCGCTCTGCCGTGCCGGCCGGAGCCGCGTGCCCGCGTGGCCTGCTCGGCGCGGCCGGGACGGGAGTCGAGATAGCGGCGCGCTCCCCAGCCGAGCACGGCCTCGACGAGCAGCACACCCAATCCGCTCTCGAAATGACTCAGTTGTTCGGCGGCGAAACGGCAGTAGCGGCACTCTCCGAGATGCTGCTGAACATCCGGAAGCAGTGCGCCGCCCCGGCGGATCGGGACATCGAGGAGTCGGTTGTAGAAGCGGCAATCCTTGCTCGGTGCGAGTTCCCGATGAGCGTGTACACAACCCTCGCGGAATTTTTCACGCGCCTGTTCGAGAGCGGCCGTCGCGGTGTCGATGTCCATGCCCAGCAGTCCGGCGGGAACGGTTATCGGTTCCGCCTCGACCTCGGTGTGCCACAGCAGACACCGGGCGAGTCCGGGAAGGGCGTGGAATGAACGCTCGGCCAGCTTGCGATTTTCCGGCGTCATGGACTTCGCGGCACGCATGCCGCGACCCCCGGCGGGTTTCACCAAATCCGGCAGAACACCGGATATTCGCTCCTCGGACGACCATCGTCCGACGGTGTCCCGCACGGCCACGAGGAACCGCGGGCGCACCGCGTCGGCCGGCTCGCCGAGCGCCAGCCGGTCGAGAACCTGGTGAAACGCGGCGGCGGTGACCATGGAGGCGACGTCCGACTTCGCGGCGAGGCAGATGACCGCGTATTCGTGAGCGGGCCGCCAGTGCCGCGCCATCAGCAGCGCGACGGACGGAGAGGCCTCGGCGTCCGTACGGCCTCTCAGCCGGGTGGCGAGGCCCTCGTCGGATTCTGCGGGAACCCCGCCGGGCGGGGGGTAGGGCGGGCGAGGAGGGTGGGGGGTGGGCACTGAGCGGATTCCTTCCCACGCGCAGGTGACTCTCAGATGTTCCGGCCGCCGAAAAGGGAACTCAGTGTTGGTGCGTACCTTTTGGGCGACGACGCGGGGAGCATGAATTCGCGTGCCGGTCCGGCCCTGTTCCCCCCAGGACGAATGCGGCTCCGCCAATGCCCCCCACATGCGCTGTTCACCCTTGCACAACACACTCATGACCAACAAGGCACTCGAGCAACATCCGCCTCATTGAAAGTAAGTCAGAAGCGGCCGCAACTCGCCTCTGGGCACCTGTTTTCCCGTTTTTCCCCGCGCCCCGTGTGAATCGGGCGCACTCGCCGGTGCGCCGCGCACGCTCCCCTGCGCACGCCCCCGCGTAGTCCACTGGTGGCGGCCCACCTCGGAAGGCCGCGCGCGAGATGGCGGCTCTCTTGCGCGAACCCGGCCGCCGGCCCTGTTCCTCCCGCCCTCGGCCGGCGGCCTCGGGGTGGGCGGGCCGTTGCGTCGCCGGCCCCGTCAGATCTGCCACGAGCGCAGCCGGTCGGCCGCGCCGTAGATGTCCGCCTTGCCGGAGATCAGGTCGCGGGCGAGGTCGACGAGGGCGCCGTAGGGGGGGTCGATGCCGACGTCGCTGACGAACATGTAGGCCACGGCGGTGGCGCAGGCGAAGCGGGCGTTGGCCGCCGGCAGCGGCTTGAGCAGGGCGAGGGTGTGCAGCAGGGCGGCGGCCCGCCAGGCCGGGTCGGAGTCCACGCCGAGGCGCGGCGGGTCGACGCGATGGCGGGCGACGGCGGCGACCAGGGCCGAGAAGTCGTTGATGGTCGGCTGGTCGGGCAGGACCTCTTCGTGGCGCTGGAGCAGCCACGGGACGTCGATATGGACGACGGGAGCCATCGGTCAGGCGACCCGCCCCTCGCTCTTGATGGCTGGTTCGTCGTCGGGGAAGGCGGCCGCGAATTCGTCGGCGTGGGACGCGAAGAACCGGCGGAAGGCCTCCGCGCCCTCCTGCAGGGCACGGTGGCGGGCTATGTCGGCGGCTGCGGCCTCACGCACGAGCGCCTTCATCGACGTACCCCGCTCCTTGGCGATCTGCCGCAGGTCCTCCAGTTCGCGGTCACTGAACTCCACGTTGAGGGCTGGCATGCGTTTGAGGGTACCGCGCGGGTACTTACCCGTAAATACCGCCAGGTCACAGCGTCAATCGCGCGGTACCCCGAGGTCGGAACGCCATGTCCGATTCCCGCCGGACGCGACGCGGGCGGGGCGGCAGACTCGGCAGAGGAAGCGAGAGCACGACGAACGAATCGCACAGGACGGTGACCCTCTCATGACGCTCACCACCGACCGGGCCCGCCGCCGCGTCGACGGGACGGACTGGGCCGCCCTCGCCGAGGAACTGGACACGTACGGCAGCGCGCGGACGGGCCGGCTGCTGACCCCGGCGGAGTGCCGCGACCTGGCGGCGCTGTACGAGAAGCCGGAGCTGTTCCGGACCACCGTCGACATGGCACGGCACCGCTTCGGCTCCGGCGAGTACCGCTACTTCACCCATGACCTGCCCGCCCCGGTGGCCGCCCTGCGCGCCGCGCTCTATCCGCGTCTGCTGCCGATCGCCCGTGACTGGGCAGCCCGGCTCGACCGCCCTGCGCCCTGGCCGGACGCGCTCGACGAGTGGCTGGAGCGCTGCCACATGGCCGGGCAGGACCGGTCGGCGCAGATCCTGCTGCGCTACGGGGAGGGCGACTGGAACGCGCTGCACCGGGATGTGTTCGGGGAGATGCTCTTCCCGCTCCAGGTGGTCGTCGGACTCGACGCGTACGGCACCGACTACACCGGCGGCGAGTTCCTGATGGTGGAGCAGCGGCCCAGGGCCCAGTCGCGGGGCACCGCCACCGCGCTCGAGCAGGGCCACGGCCTGGTCTTCACGACCCGGGACCGGCCCGTGCGCACCCGGCGCGGCTGGTCGGCCGGGGCGATGCGGCACGGAGTGAGCCCGGTGCGATCCGGCCACCGGCACTCGCTGGGGCTCGTCTTCCACGACGCGTCCTGAGTCCGGCAGGGGCGAGCGGTGAGACATAGGTCACAATTCGGCCGTCGATGTCACAGTCCGGCCCCCTGCGGCCCTCGCAGTAGTGAGCGCACCACCGCGGAGGCCTGTTCATGTCCGAGTTCCCTGTGCCCGACACCGACGAGCGACTCAGCGAGGCGACCGGAGTCTTCGTCGACCACCGTGAGCTGTTGTTCGGCCTCGTCTACAACATCCTGGGCAGTGTCGCGGACACCGAGGACGTGCTCCAGGAGACCTGGCTGTCCTGGACGGCCCGGGGCCGGGGCCGCGACCTCGACGGGATCGACAACCCCCGGGCGTATCTGGTCCGCATCGCCGTCAACCACGCGCTGACCCGGCGCGCCGCGATCAACCGGTCCCGTGAGACCTACGTCGGTCCCTGGCTGCCGGAGCCGCTGGTCGCCGACGACGGCGCCGACGATCCCGCGCTGCGCACCGAGTCCGTGTCGCTGGCGATGCTGGTGGTGCTGGAGTCGCTCACACCGCTGGAGCGCGCGGTGTTCGTGCTGGGCGAGGTGTTCGGGTACGCCCACACCGAGATCGCGGAGCTGATCGACCGCACCCCGGCGGCCGTACGGCAGCTGGCGCATCGGGCGCGGGCGCATGTGCACGCGCGGCGGCCGCGGTACCAGGCGCATCCGCGGGTGCGCCGGGAGGCGACCGAGCGGTTCGTGCAGGCGGCCCTCGGCGGGGACATCGCCGCGCTGATGGAGATCCTCGCCCCGGACGTGACGGTGTGGTCGGACGGCGGCGGCAAGCGCAGGGGCACGGCGCTGCGCCCGGTGCGCGGCCGGGACAAGGCGGTCCGCCTCATCGGCTCGCTCGGCGCCCGGGGTGCCGCACAAAGCCTCGAACTGCGCTACCGCCGGGTCAACGGCGACGAGGCGATGGTGCTGTTCCAGGGCGACGAGCCGTACGCGGTAATGGTCATGGACCTCACACCCGAGGGCGACCGGGTGTCCGGCGTCTACATCGTCAGCAATCCCGACAAGCTCACGCACGTCCACAAGGAGGAGGCGTGACCACCACCGTGCGGCCCGGGAAGGGCGAGCGGCTCGCCGACTGGTTCGACGGCCGCCTCGGCACCCACACGCTCGGCAAGAAGTACCTGCGGAAGGTCTTCCCCGACCACTGGTCGTTCCTGCTCGGCGAGGTCTGTCTGTACAGCTTCATCGTGCTGATCCTCACCGGCGTGTGGCTCACCTTCTTCTTCCATCCGTCGATGAACGAGGTGGTGTACCACGGCAGTTACGTCCCACTGAACGGCGTCCGGATGTCCGAGGCGTACGCCTCCACCCTGGAGATCAGCTTCGATGTGCGCGGCGGGCTGCTGATCCGGCAGCTGCACCACTGGGCGGCGCTGATCTTCGTGGCCGCGATGCTGACGCACATGATGCGGCACTTCTTCACGGGTTCGTTCCGCAAGCCGCGTGAGATCAACTGGCTGTTCGGCTGGTCCATACTCTTCCTCGGCCTGTTCGAGGGCCTGATGGGCTACTCGCTGCCGGACGACCTGCTGTCGGGGACGGGGATGCGGTTCGTCGAGGGCGCGCTGCTGTCGGTGCCGATCGTGGGGACGTATCTGACGATGTTCCTGTTCGGCGGCGAGTTCCCCGGCGACGACATCGTGGCCCGCTTCTACTCGCTGCACATCCTGGTGGTCCCCGGCATCATGGCCGCGCTGGTGGTGGCGCACATCCTGCTGGTCTTCTACCACAAGCACACGCAGTTCGCGGGCCCCGGCCGCACCGAGCGCAATGTCGTCGGCTCGCCCTTCATGCCGGTGTACATGGCGAAGGCGGGCGGCTTCTTCTTCCTGGTCTTCGGCGTCCTCACGCTGATCGCGGCCATCGCGACGATCAACCCGGTCTGGCAGTACGGCCCCTTCCGCGCCGATCAGGTCTCCACCGGCGCCCAGCCGGACTGGTACCTCGGGTTCGCCGAGGGTCTGGTCCGGGTGATGCCGGGCTGGGAGATCAATCTGTGGGGTCACACGCTGGTCATGGGTGTGCTGATCCCGGTCGTCGTCTTCCCGCTCCTGCTGCTCTTCATCGGCGTGTATCCGTTCCTGGAGGCCCGGATCACCGGCGACAAGCGGGAACACCACCTCCTGGACCGGCCGCGCAACCGCCCGGTGCGTACGGGCATCGGCGCGGCCTGGATCAGCCTCTATCTGATCCTGCTGGCGGGCGGCGGAAACGACATCGTGGCGACCCGGCTCCATCTGTCGATCAACACGGTGACGTGGGCGGTGCGGATCGCCGTGTTCGTGGTCCCGGTGGTCGTCTTCGTCGTCACCCGGCGTATCTGTCTCGGTCTCCAGCTCCGCGACAGGGAGCTGGTGGCGCACGGCCGGGAGACCGGTGTGATCAAGCGGCTGCCGCACGGCGAGTACGTCGAGGTGCACCAGCCGCTCGATCAGGCCCGGCTCCACACCCTGACCGCCCATGAGCGGCCAGGGGAACTGGTGAAGGTGGAACGCGCGAGCCTCAGCCCTGATCCGCCACGAAGGACGCCATCCGGGTCAGGGCGGAGTTCCAGTTGATGGTGTGCTCGTTCGTCGACCAGGACTGGATGTCGTCGATGTAGCAGAACTGGCCGACGCAGCCCTGGAGTTTGCTCTGTGCGTAGGGGTCCTGGATGCTCGAGTTGGGGCCTCCGGCGAGCGTGCCCTTCGGCGGGTTCGGCAGATTCGGGTCGAGCTGGCGGGCGTACCAACGGCTGTGCTGGTTGCGGGCGTCGACGTCGCCGTAGCCGGTGACGTAGGAGATGTTCAGCGCGTTGCGGCCGAGGATGTAGTCCATGCTCTGCAGTGCGCCGTCCCGGTACTTCGAGGCGCCGGTGAGGTCGTACGCGGTGGCGATGACGACCGCGTTGTGCAGGATCTGGTGGTTGGAGCCCCAGTCGTAGAGGTTGTCCGCGGGGGCGTACGGCATGCCGTACGGGTGTGACTTCAGGGTGGCCAGGTAGGTGTCGGCGCCCTTGATCACCGACTGGCGCACCTTGTCCCGGCCGGGCAGCTTGCTCGGGACGGTCGCCAGGTCCAGTCGTCCGGCGGCGGCCGTCCTGGCCCAGTCGTAGCCGAGGGGCCCGAAGATGTCGGCCGTGTGGACCGGCGAGTTCAGGATGTACCGCTCGAACTCCTTCTGCCCGGTGGTGAGATACAGCTGGGCGGCGGCCCAGTAGAACTCGTCGGTCGCGTCGGTGTCGGGGTAGGCGCCGCCTCCGGTGCCGTCGTTGGGGTCGGGGTGGACCGCGGGGTGCGCGAGCGCCGCGGACCAGGCCTTGCGGGCGGCTGCCAGTGCCTCGGTGGCGAACTGGCGGTCGTAGGGCCGGTACAGCCGGGCCGCCTGCGCGGCCGTCGCCGCCAGGTTCAGCGTCGCCTCGGTGGTCGGCGGGTGCAGTTCGCGCTTCTGCGGATCGTCGCTGGGCAGCAGGGGCAGGCCGGTCCACTGCTCGTCGTGCATCTTGTGGTGGGCCATGCCGGCGAGCGGCTGCCCGTCCGGCACCTGCATCTTCAGCAGGAACTCCAGCTCCCAGCGGGCCTCGTCGAGGATGTCCGGCACCTTGTTGCCGCTCTCCGGTATGGCGAGCGAGCCGTCGCCGAGCTTCGCCGGGTGGCCGGTGCGGGCCAGCAGGGAGCGTTCGTAGGTGCTGAGCACCTCCCAGGTGGAGATGCCGCCGTTGACGACGTACTTGCCGTGGTCGCCGGCGTCGTACCAGCCGCCGGTCACGTCGAGGGTGTAGTCGCAGACGCCGGGCTGGCAGGGGACGTTCGCGTCGCCCTGGTTGGGCGCGACGTTCACATGGCCGGCGGGGCGTCCGTAGCCGGGCCGCAGGTCGTCGCGGATGGCGATGCCGCTGCGCTGCGTGTAGTAGTACTTCACCGCGTCCACGCGCAGTTGCTCATAGGCGCGCGCGTCGATGTCGAACGGGCGGCTCGTCTCCCCGTCGGCGACCAGGGTGAAGCCCTGTCCGCGCCCGCGGTAGGCGCCGAAGTCGATCGAGTGGACGTTCTGCGCGGACGACACGTCGGTGCCGCGCGGCACGGTCCAGCCGTGGGCGACCGTCGTCCCGGCGGCGTTCTTCACCTGCCAGGGCAGCTTGCCGGTGGCGTCGGTGACCAGCGTGGCGTTCTTGGGTCCCGCCGGCAGATAGGCGACCTGGTTGACCCGCACGCGCGGCCCGGTGTCCGGCTCGTACGGCTCCGGCTCCACCCCGCCCAGCAGCGACACGTCGTCCATGCAGAACCGCCAGTCGTCCGCCTGGCCGCCGAGCTGGAAGCCGACCTGGCCCTGGGTGGTGTCGACGGGCGAAGTGAACGTGTAGGCATACGAGTCACCGGACACGCTCAGCTGCGGGCTCACCTCGAACCAGGTGTCGTACGGAGCCACCGACAGCCCCACGATCGCACGCACCACATGGCCCGCGGGCGTGCCGTTCGCGGTGAAGGAGATCCGGTACGACTCCCCCTTCACCAGGGTGACGTCGTTCTGGCCGACGGCCGCGTCCCAGCGGTTGGCGGTGCCTCCCGGGACGTCCGCGCAGAGCTGTCCGCCGGACAGACCGGCGGTGACGTTGGTCGTCGTCCACCAGGGATCGACGGTGGTGTCGAAAGTGCCGTTCTTGAGTTGCTCGACCTCGTCGGCGGCGGCCGGCAGCGCGGTCAGCGCCGCCGCCAGCAGGGCCATCAGGGACAACAAGGCGGTTCTGCGTCTTTTCACGTCTGGGCTCCTCGGGAGAGGTACGGGTGACGCTACCGGCGTGGGAGCGCTCCCAGATGCGGGCGCGCACCATGCTTGTAGGAGAGTTGACGGCACGTCAACGGTCCGGACGGGACTGGCTGGACGCCTTCCCGTCCGGACCACGCGGGCACATCAGCCGGCCGGAGCCTCCAGCCTGCTGATGCGCACCGCCCCTCGGGCCTCGCCCGGATGACCACTCGTCATGGTGAGCCGCAGCCGGGAGCCCTGTACGGCGTCGAAAGTGATCACAGTCGGCTCGCCCGAGGCGCCGGCCCAGTCGACGGCCGCCCCGGCGACCGGCTCGTACCGGCGGCCGTCCCACACCGCGACCTCGACCGACGCGGGCAGCGAGTGCGTCGAGTCCACGGTGAACCAGATCTCCACCCGGTCCAGGGTCCGGGACCGCCCCCAGTCGACGGAGACCCAGTCCTCCTCCCGGGCCCCGTCGAAGGCGGGCAGCAGGGGCGTGGCGGCCTTGAAGAAGGCGTTGGACCAGCCGGTGGCCGGGTCGCCGTCGAGCATCGCGGCGGGCAGGGTGTCGGGGCGGCCGGAGTAACTGGCGTCCGCGTAGGGGTAGTTCGGGGGTGCCGGGTGGTCGGGCTTGAATGGCGCCGCGGGGGTGGTCGCCGCCGACCGGGCGGGAGTGGTGCGTACGGCCGCCGTGCCCGTGCGCAGACCTTGCGCCCGTGCCGTCACCTTCAGCGTGCCCGCCTTCGCGCCCGACCGGACGATCGCGAGGCCCTTGCCGTGGAAGGCGGTCCGGGTACTGGCCTGATAGCGCTCGGCACTCTCCTGCCTGCCGTTGTCGAGCCCGGCGAGGGAGCCGCCGGTCACGTCGAAGGTGATCAGGTGCTCGGCGTCGGGCACGACCACGCCGCGCGCGTCGACGACCTCGGCGGTGAGGAAGACCAGCGAACGGCCGTCGGCGGCAAGGGACTTGCGGTCCGGGGTGAGCCGTACGGCATACGGCTTTCCGGCCGTGCGCAGCACATCCGTGGCGACCACCTTGCCGTCGCTGCGCGCCACCGCCTTCAACTCGCCGGGTGTGTACGGCACTTTCCAGGTCAGGTGGAGCTTGCCCGCGCTGCCGTTCGGGCTGGTGTAACTGCCGGGGTAGGGGCCGTCGGTGAAGGTCTTGTCGTCGCCGGTGGCCTCGGTGGTCTCCAGGTAGGCGCGGCCGTCGACGGTCTTCTTCGTGTCGAAGCGCCGTACGCCCTGGGACGTGCCGTTGAGGAACAGCTCGACGGTGTCGACGTTGGCGTACGCCCACACCTCCACGACGTCCCCCGGTGCGTGGTTCCAGGTCATGGGCAGCAGATGCACCATGGGCTTGCTGAGCCACTGGCTCTGGAACAGGTAGTACATGTCCTTCGGGAAGCCCGCCGTGTCGACCGCGCCGAAGAAGGACGCCTTCACCGGGAAGACGTCGTACGGCGTGGGCTCCCCGATGTAGTCGATGCCCGACCACAGGAACTGGCCCGTGAACCACTTCCGGTCCCGGTCCTTCTTGTGGCCGTACTCGCCGCTCATCGTCCAGGAGGCGAGGTTGTTGTCGTAGGAGGAGGTCGCCCGCTTGCCGGGGGTGTAGTTCTCGCCGGTGTTGAGGCGCTCGGGCTCCTGGTAGGTGCCGCGGGTGGAGGTCTCGGACGAGGACTCCGACTCGAACAGGAACAAGTGGGGGTAGGCGGCGTGGAGTTGGTCGACGGATTTGGCGGTGTTGTAGTTCAGGCCGAGTCCGTCGAGCTTGGCCAGCATCAGGTCGGCGGCCGAACCCTTCGCCGGGAGGCGGCGGTATTTGTCGGAGCCGATGACGAGGGGGCGGGTGTCGTCGGCGGCCTTGATGGCGGCGATGATGCGGTCCGCCATGGCGAGTCCGGCGGTGGTCGTGGAGTCGGGGACCTCGTTGCCGATGGACCACATGATGACGGCGGGCGAGTTGCGGGCGGCGCGGACCATTTCGGTGGTGTCCTTCTCGCACCACTCGTCGAAGAACCGGCCGTAGTCGTAGCGGTTCTTGCCGGTGCGCCAGCAGTCGAAGTTCTCCACCAGCATCACCACGCCCAGTTCCTCGCAGACCTGGATGACCTCCGGCGCGGGCGGGTTGTGCGAGGTGCGCAGGGCGTTGACGCCCATCGACTTCATGATCACCATCTGTCTGCGCACCGCGTCCTCGCTGACCGCCGCGCCGAGCGCGCCCAGGTCGTGGTGCAGGTCGACGCCCTTGAGCTTGGCGGGGACCCCGTTGAGCCGGAATCCGTCGTCCGGGTCGATACGGAAGGTGCGGATACCGAAGGGGGTGCGGTAGGTGTCGACCGCCTTGCCGTCGATACGGAGTTCGGTGTGGAGGAGGTAGCGGTGGGGGTCCGTAAAGTCCCACAACCTGGGTCTGCCGACGGTGAGTTCGTGGGTCTGCGTCGTCCGGTCGTCGACGGTGACGGTGGTGGACGTCCGGGCGACCGTACGGCCGCCGGCGTCGACGACCCGCGATCTCACCTCGACCTCCTGCACATCGCCCGACTCGTTCATCACGGACGTCCGCACCCGCACGACGGCCCGCTCCTCGGTGATCTCCGGCGTGGTGACGTAGGTGCCCCAGCGCTCCACGTGCACCGGCTCGGTGACCACCAGCCGGGCCTCGCGGTAGATGCCGCTGCCCGAGTACCAGCGGCTGCTGGGGAGTTGGTTCTGCACCTTGACCGCGAGGACGTTCTCGGTGGTGCCGTCGGTGTGCAGGAGGTCCGTGAGGTCGAGGGCGAAGCCGGTGTAGCCGTAGGGGTGGCGGCCGACTTCCTTGCCGTTGCAGTAGATGTACGAGTCCATGTAGACGCCGTCGAACTCCACCGAGATCCGGCGGCCGGCGAAGGCGGGCGGCAGGGTGAAGGCGAGGCGGTACCAGCCGAGGCCACCGGGGAGGAAGCCGGTGCCGCTGGTGGTGCCGTGCTCGGTGGTCGGGGTCTGCTCGATGCTCCAGTCATGAGGGACGGCGACCTCGCGCCAGTCCGAGTCGTCGTATGCGGGCGCGGCGGCGTCGGCGTAGGCGCCGGTCGGGTCGGTGATGCCGCCCGGGTTGACCAGCGCGAAACGCCAGCCGTCGCGCAGGGCGACGGTGCGGCGGCCGGATCCGCCCGCGACCGCCTCGGCGGCCCGTGCCACCGGGGTGGTGAGGAGCACCCCGGCGGCGGGTGCGGTCGTAGAGGCGATCAAAACCGATCTGCGAGTGACCGTCATGGCGGCTCTCCCTCATCAGGGCCCAGAAGTACTCACAACTGATCGTGAACAAACAGATTCTGACGGTGACCCACATGAGGGCGTCAAGGGGCGGGTGAGGTGCTTCTGTCCCAGGGGCCACATCGGCCGGATCTCTCTCTTGACCCAGGGTGCCGGACTACTCTCGGTTCCCGTTCGCGCGGGACCGTGACGCACTAGGCTGGAACTGAAGTGACCCAGCTGTTCACTGTGCGTACGCGCGATGGAGCGACGACGATGAGCCCGGTGTATCCGTTCGACGAGGCCGCCACGGCCCGGGCTGTCCTCGACGGCGACGGCACGGTGACCGAGTGGAGCGAGGGGGCCCGGCGACTGCTGGGCTGGACGGCCGAGGACGTCGTGGGGCGCCTCGCCGCCGAGCTGATCCAGGGCCCGCCGCCCGCCGTCCGACCGCCCCGCTGGGACGGAACGGTCACTTTGCGCCACCGCGACGGCCATACGGTCACCGTATGGCTGCTCGTCCACCACCGGCAGCCGAAGAACGGCGGCACCGGCGACTGGCTGGCGGTCACCCCGCTGGAGGGCGACCGGCCGCCGCAGCCCGACGATCCGCTGGAACAGGCCGGCCTCACCCAGTCCCCCTGTGCCGTCGCGATCTACGACGAGCGGCTCCGACTGCACCGGATCAACGACGCCATGGCCGAGGTGATCGGACTGCCCGAGGAGCGGATCCGCGGACTGCGCGTGCCCGAGCTCAGCGGCCGGCTGGACGGCGAGAGGATCGAGCAGCAGCTGCACCGGGTCCTCACCACCGGCCGGGGCAACGACGTACGCGCTTACGTGCCGATCGGCGTGCACGGCCGGGTCAACGCCTGGCTGGCCCGGATGGCACCGATCACCGACGCCACGGGACGGGCGCGCGGGGTGTGTGTCGCCGCGCACGACTTCACCGAGCAGTACGAGTCTCGCGAGCGGCTCCAACTGGTCAACGAGGCGAGCGTCCGCATCGGCACCACCCTGGACATCACCCGCACGGCACAGGAACTCGCGGACGTGTGCGTGCCCGCGCTCGCCGACTTCGTCAGCGTCGACCTCCTGGACCCGCCCGAGCCCACGGGCGAGCCTGCCACGGGGCCGGTGACCGCGCCGGTCACGCTGCGTCGGGCGGCCCACCAGTCGGTCAATCCCGGCAGCCCCGAGGCCGTCGTCAAGCTGGGCCAGCTGGACGTGTACCCGGCCACGTCTCCCCAGGCCGACTCCTTGCTGGCCGGCCGCACGATCGTCGCGGCGGTGCCCTCCGGTGACCTCACTCAGTGGCTGACCTGGGACAAGGCCCGTATGGAGCGGGTCAGGGAGTACGGCATCCACTCCACGATGGCCGTGCCGATCCGGGCCCGCGGCGCGACCCTCGGCGTCGCCGTCCTCACCCGCTTCCGCCGCCCGGACCCCTTCACGCCGGACGACGAACTGCTGGCCGAGGAGATCACGGCCCGCGCCGCGGTCTGCATCGACAACGCCCGCCGCTACTCCCGCGAACGCGAGACGGCCATCGCCCTGCAGCGCAGCCTGCTCCCCCAGTCACTGCCGCGGACAGCGGCACTGGACGCGGCCTCGCGCTACCTTCCGGCGGCGCGGGCCGGGGTGGGCGGCGACTGGTTCGACGTGATCCCGCTGTCCGGGATGCGGGTCGCGATGGTCGTCGGGGACGTCGTCGGCCGCGGCATCCAGGCCTCGGCCACCATGGGCCGGCTGCGCACCGCCGTGCGCACGCTCGCCGACATCGACCTGGCCCCGGACGAGCTGCTCACCCACCTCGACGACATGGTCGTTCGGCTGTCCGCGGAGGCGGGCGGCGACAGCAGCACCGCCGCGGTCGGCGCCACCTGCCTCTACGCCGTCTACGACCCGGTGTCCCGGCGCTGCACCCTGGCCCGCGCCGGGCATCCGCCGCCCGTGATGCAGCCGCCCGGCGGCAGGCCCCGGCAGATCGACCTGCCGGCGGGGCCGCCGCTGGGCCTGGGCGGGCTGCCGTTCGAGCCGGCCGAGATCGAACTGCCCGAGGGCACGGTGCTCACGCTCTACACCGACGGGCTCATCCAGTCCCGCGAACGTGACGTCGACGCCGGGCACGCACTGCTCTGCGACGCCCTCGCCGCCCCCTCCGGCTCCCTGGACGAGACCTGCGACCGCATCCTGCACACCCTGCTCCCCACGGGCGGCGCCTCCGACGACGTGGCCCTGCTGCTCGCCCGCACCCAGGGGCTGCCCACCTCCCGCGTCGCGACCTGGGACATCCCGGCCGACCCGGCCCTGGTCGCCCCGATCCGCAAGCAGGTCGTCGGGCAGCTCGACCTCTGGGGGCTGCCGGACGCCTCGTTCACGGCCGAGCTGGTGGTGAGCGAGCTGGTCACCAACGCCATCCGGTACGGCACCCACCCCATCAGGCTGCGGCTCATCCATGACACGGCCACGCTGATCTGCGAGGTGTCCGACACCAGCCATACGGCTCCGCATCTGCGGCGCGCCAAGACCTGGGACGAGGGTGGGCGCGGGCTGCTGCTGGTTGCCCAGCTCACGCAGCGTTGGGGGAGCCGGCACACGGGGGACGGTAAGACGATCTGGGCGGAGATCGGGCCGCTCGAGGGGTGAGGGCTCCGCTGGGGGGGGTGCCGCGATGTGTCGTCGGTTCACTGCGGCGCCGTCGTGGCTGGTCGCGCCCGCGCGGCGGAGCCGCATATTGACACAGCCCCGCGCCCTGAAGGGGCGCTCCCTCAGGGCGTGTCGGACAGCCAGGGGCGTATCTGCTTGCGGGCCTCGTGCAGGCGGGACTTCAGGGTGCCCAGGGGGACGCCGGTGCGTTCGGCGGCTTCGGCGTAGTTCAGCTGGCAGATGTCGCGGTAGACCAACGGGGCGACGAGATGCGGGTGTTCGCGCTCCAGACGGTCCAGCGCCTCCAGCAGGTCGACGCGGGAGCCGGCGATGACACTCGTCGTGCGCGGGTCGACGTACTGCGCGTCGTCGATCGGGGCGGGCTGTTCGGCGGCACGCCGCTTGAGCTCGCGGTACTTCTGGCGGGCGCAGTTGGCGACGACGGTGTAGAGCCAGGTGCTGAAGCGGCTGCGGCCCTCGAACCCGGTGATCTTCCGGGCGACCTGGAGCAGCACGTCCTGCGCGGCCTCCTCGGCGTCCTCCCGGTTGGGCAGGAACCGCCCGCAGCGCCGGACGACTTCGGGCCGGATCGCGTGCAGCAGCTCGTCCAGGGCGGCACCGTCGCCCGCGGCCGCGCGCCGGGCCAGGTCCTCGGTGAGCGCGGCGTCGGACACGGGGGCTCCCCTCGGTCTCGCGGTCGACAGATCCTCGGCACGGGTCCTCGGTGCGGATCTGAGGCCAGGCATGATAGTCGTATGCACTCCGTCGAGCGGATCGGGCGCTACCGCCCCGAACGCCGCCTGGGCACCGGGGCGTTCGGCACGGTCTGGCTCGCCCACGACGACGAGCTCGACGCCCTCGTGGCCGTCAAGGTGCTCGCCGACAACTGGGCGCACCGGCTGGACGTCCGCGAGCGCTTCCTGTCCGAGGCGCGGATGCTGCGCCGGGCCGGCTCCGACCGGGTCGTCCAGGTCTACGACATCGGCGAACTGCCCGACGGCAGGCCGTACTTCGTGATGGAGTACGCCGACGGCGGCACCCTCGCCGACCTGCTCACCGAGGGTCCGCTCCCCGTGCCGGAGGCGCTGCGGCTGACGGCATCGGCCGCCCGGGGCGCCGCGGCGCTGCACCAGGCGGGGATCGTGCACCGGGACATCAAGCCGTCCAACGTGCTGCTGCGCACCTCCCCCGGCGGCGCCGCCCGGGTGCTGCTGGCCGACCTCGGGCTGGCCAAGAGCCTGGCGGAGGCGTCCGGTCTCACCCTCGCTGCGGGTTCGGCGGGATACCGGCCGCCCGAGCAGGCCGGGCCCGGCGCGGGTATCGACGAGCGGGCCGACGTGTACAGCCTGGGTGCGGTCGGCTACCACCTCGTCACCGGCGCCGTGCCCGGCGAGCCCGGACACGTCGTACCGCCCGGGCGGCTGCGCCCCGGCCTCGACCCGGGCGTGCAGCGGGCCCTGCTACGCGCACTGGAACCGGACCGCGGGCGCCGCTGGCCCACGGCCCAGGCCTTCGCCGAGGAGATCGAACGGCTGGCGTCCCGGGCGCCACGCCCCCGGCGGCCCCGCAGGGCCCTCGCCCTGACCGCCTCCGCGCTGCTGCTGCTCACGGCCGTCGGTGTGACCCTGGCGCTGGTGACCCGTGAGTCCCCGGCCCCCGGCATCCGTGTCGAGGACTCCAGCGGCCGGGTGACGGCCGAGGTGCCCGGCGCATGGGGCCGGCAGGTACGCGACTCGGGGTGGGATCCCGCGTCGATCGGCCTGCGTCCGGGACGCGAACCGGGGTTCACCGTCGCGGACGATCTGGCGAAGTGGCAGGACCTGACGTCGGACGTGAACGGCGTGTTCGTCGGCCTGAGCGAACACGGCGACGTCACCGGGCAGGTGAACGCCCTCACCCACGCCGGCTGCCACTACGACGGCGGCCGTTCCTACACCGGGGAGCGGTGGCACGGCCGGGTCCGCACCTGGACCGACTGCCCGGGCGGAGGGTCGATCACGGAGGCCGGGCTCACTCCGGCCGGCGGCGACGCGCGGCCTCAGGTGTATGTGCAGATCCGCCAGAACGGCGATCCCTCCCAGTCGGAGCGCATCCTGGACTCGGTAGGAGCGAAGGGATGAAAGCCGCGAACTTTTCCCGCTCCGCGCGCATCGGACACGAGTGACGGGGCACAAGGCGCCGTACGCACGCGTCACGACGGGTGCGGGACATCTCAGGAGCGTTGAGAACCATGGCGAACACCCACCGGTCCGTACGCCGGGCGACCCTGCTGGCGAGCGCCGTCGCCGTGCTGGGACTGCTGACCGGCTGCGGCAACGGCAGCAGCAACACCGCGAACACACCGGAGACGCTGCCCGGCACGGCAGGTCCCGCGACCGGCACCAGCACCCCCGCATCGGCCTCCCCCACGACCACGCAGCCGAGCGTCACGCCTGAAGCACCTGACACACCTGAGACACCGGGGACGCCCTCCTCGTCCGCCCCAGCCGAGCAGACCCGGCCCGCCACGAGCACCCGCTGCCACACCTCCGAGCTGCGTGCGTCCGTCGGGCGCGTCAACCCGGGAGCCGGGCAGCGGAACTACCCGATCGTGCTGACCAACACCTCGTCCGGCACCTGCACGGTGCGCGGCTACCCGGGCGCCGCCTTCGTCGACGCCTCCGGCAAGCAGCTGGGCCCGGACCCGAAGCGCTCCGACGGCTCTCCCGCCACGGTCACCCTGACGCCCGGCAGTAGCGCCTGGGCCGGGCTGTCGTACTCCAGCCCCGAGATCAGCGGGGCCCGTACGGCCACACCGGACGCCCTGCTCGTGACGCCGCCCGACGAGCGTGACCCGCTCAAGGTGGCTTGGACGGCCGGTGAGGTTCCGGTGGGCGGCAACGAGTCCTCGGTGTGGCTGACGGTCTTCAGCCCCGGCACCGGCGCCTGACCTCCACCGTGCCGGTCAGCGACGCCAGCCGTCGTACCCGTGGCCGCCGTTCCCATAGCCGTACCCCTGTCCGTATCCGTACCAGCCGTACTGGCCGTACTGGTTGTTCCAGGAGCAGTAGTACCCGTAGCAGGAGGGATACGAAGACGGCGTCGGCGTCGGCTGTGCGGTCGACGGGGTCGCGGTGGGCGTCGGCTCGGGCGTGGCGGTGGGTGTGGGCGGCTTCGAGGGCGTCGGGGCGGCGGGCGGCTTCGACGTGCTCGCGGCGGCTTCCCAGTGGACGACTTCCATCTGGAGGTCGGTCTTGGCGGTGTCGATCACCCAGCGCTGGGCGGTGCTGTCGTCGCGGTTCTTGAGCACCAGCGCACCGGCCCTGTCGCCGGCGGAGGTCAGGGCGAGGTCCTGGTTCCAGCGGGGGACCAGGCTGCCCTGGAGGGTGAAGTCGTAGCGGACGTTCTTCGTGTCCGGCTGGGACGTCCCGGTGCAGGGGGCGAGCCGGACCGAGTAGCCGAGGTGGGAGTCGAGGCAGAGGTCGGGGTCGGCCACGTTGCGCAGCAGCCCGTCGGTCTCGTACGTCCACTGCTGACCGGCCGCGGCGGAGCACTGGGTGACCTCGGCCTCCGCGCCGTCTACGGCCTTCTTGCCCTCGATGCCGATGCAGAGACCGGAGTCGACGTTGTGCAGCCGGCCGCTCAGGGCGCCGTCCGTCTCCTCGCCCGACCCGACCCAGGAGGGGTTGCCGGGCGTTGTGCCCGTGACGGGTGCGTCGGAGGAGCGGTCGCCGTCGGACGGGGTGGTGTCGTCCCCGGAGCCGAACGCGGACCACAGGACGAGGGGGAGGACGATCAGGCCGCCCACGATCGCGACGGCCATGGTGACGTTCCGGCGGCGTGCGGCGCGGCGGGCGGCCTTGTGGGCCGAGCGAGGGGAGGGCGGGCGATGGGCAGGCATCGGAGGTGCGAACTCCTCGCCTGGAAAAGGCGGTTGTGCCTGGAGCTCCTGCCCGAGTGATATCTCTTCCACCAGTTCGGGCACCTGCGCCCAGTACTCGCGGTAAGCCCGCGCGCCCCAGCCGAGGACGGCTTCGGCGAGTGCCGTGCCGAGCCCGTCGTTGAAGTGGTCGAGCTGGCCGGCGGTGTGGCGGCAGTGCTTGCAGCCGTCCAGGTGCGTGCGCAGATCGGGGTCGACGTCGACTCCGCCGCGCCGGTAGGTGACGTCGAGCATCCGCTGGAAGCGCCGGCACTCCTGCTCGGGGGCGAGTTCGCGGTGCACCTGGAGGCACTCCTCGCGCAACCGCTCCCGGGCGCGCTGCAGTTCGACGGTTGCGCACTCTTCCTCGAGGCCGAGCAGTGCGGCCGGAGTCCGAAGGGGCTCGCCCTCCACCTCGACGTGCCAGAGCAGGCAGCGGGCCGTTTGGGTCAGCCGCTGGAAGGCCCCGGAGATCAGGCGCCGGTCCGCCGGCGGCAGCAGGCGTGCCGCGACACGCTCGCCGTCCCCGGCCTCGGATCTCAGCTCGGGGTGGAGCTGTTCGCGTCTGCGGTCGCCGTCCCACTCGGCGGCGATCCGGCGCACCGTGACGAGCAGATGAGGCCGCCAAGCGGCCGTCGGCCCGGTCTGCCGCAGGGACTCGCCGAAGAGCCTCGTGAAGGCCGCCGTGGTGAGCATGCCCGCGGCCCGCGGACCGTCGGTGCACAGCCGTGCGTAGGCGAAGGCCGCTTCCCAGTGCCGGTCGAGGAGTTCACCGACGGGGTGCAGCGCGGGCGCCGTTCCCGTCCATTTCCTCAGCTCGGTGCTGAGTTGTTCGTCCGTCACCTCGAACAAGGGCGCGGACGTGGGGGAATTCGGCAGGCCAGCGTCTTTCACGGCTGCATTTCCTCTCAAGGGCATCCGGCGTAAAGTCCATACCAAGGGGTATGTGGGCTGCATGTTCTGACTGCACGCCGACAGAGCACACCTTTACACAGCTCAGCGAAGCGGAACAAGTGATCTCATGGTTTTGTGGATTACCTTGTCTTGACGGAGACTTGACAGAATGTCAATCCGGGGTGCTATTGGGATCCATTTCCGGCTGACGCCGTACCGACATGGAAATAGTGGCCTTCATTCACCTGGCCACGGGCCCGCCTCGGTACGCTCCGGGCGGCACCCCGTACCGCTGCCGGAACACCCGATTGAAATGGAACGGGCTCGCGAAGCCCGAAGCCGCGGCCACCCGTTCCACGGTCAGATCGGTGCTCTCCAGCAGCCGCGCGGCATGCCGCAGCCGTGCCTCGCGCAGCGCCCGCATCGGCGACTGCCCCAGCGTCCGCGTGAACAGGTGCGCGAAGCGGGAGGGCGACAGCGCGACCTGCTCGGCGAGCGAGCGGACGGTGTGCGGGGCACCCGGGTCGGCGTCGATCAGCGCCTGCGCCCTCCGCACCCTCGGGTCCACGCCGGGCCGGGGCGAAGACGTCCGTGCGGTGGCCGCGGTGAGCAGCACGATCTCCTCCAGGGAGCACAGCGCGAGTTCCCGGGCCGCGGTGCCGTGCGCCACGGCCACCCGGTCGTCCTCCGGCCCGGTCGACGGCGGTGTCCCGGTGCCCGTCCAGCGGGCGTCGGCGAGCATCCGGCGAAACGCTGCGTCGAGGCGGCCGTGCAGCCCGGCCGGCGTGGGCGTGACGACGTACATCCCGTCCCCGGTGTCGTACGGCCGCAGCCAGGACGACCACGACGGACGCGCCTGGCAGTGCACCCACCAGAACTCCCAGCGCCCGGCGCCCGGTTCGACGCCGTAGCCGTGCCGGACGCCCGGCGCGAGCACGACGAGGTCCCCGGCCGCCGCCCGTGCCCGCGCGCTCCCCTGGCGCAGCTGTCCCCGTCCGCCGGTCGTCCAGGTGAACAGCCAGCTGTCGGCACCGCGCGGGCGCTGGACGGCGTAGCCCTCGGGCTGGTCGAAGCGGCCGACCACCACCAGGCCCGGCGGCGGCGCGGGGACGCCGGGCGCAGCAGTCCCGGGCAATCCGTCAGCGCTCATGGGCATCCTCCTGAAGCACCCTGCGGCCTAGCGTGTCGTACCGAGGACACCCGACCGAGGAGTGGACGCATGACAGCCACGGACATCGGCGCCGCCGGCGCTCCCATCCTGACCGAGGCAGGCCTGAACCGCTTCCGGGAGGACGGCTTCACGGTCGTACGGAAGCTGTTCGGCCACGACGAGATCGACCGGTTGTGCGCGCAGTTCTCGGCGCTGCACGCGGCCGGGCCGGTGCCGGGGCATTTCGAGCCGCGTCCGTCCACCGACCCGCTGCTCACCCACCCGAGGGTGATGCACCCGCATGTGATCAACGACCTGGCGCGGAGCGTGCTGCTGGATGCCCGGTTGCGTGAGGTGCTGGAGGTGCTGCTGGACGAGGAGGTGCTGGCCGCGCAGAGCATGTTCTACTTCAAGCCGCCGGGCGCCCGGGGTCAGGCGCTGCACCAGGACAACTTCTATCTGCGGGTCGAGCCGGGCACCTGCGTGGCCGCGTGGATCGCCTGCGATGTGATCGACCGGGACAACGGCGGGCTGGAGATCGTGCCGGGCACGCACCGGATGGACATCTTCTGTCCCGAGGAGGCGGACGAGGACCTGTCCTTCGCACGGGAGTACGTGCCGCCGCCGCCCGGTCTGTCGCCCGTGCCCGTCGACATGGAGCCGGGGGACGTCCTGTTCTTCAACGGCAGCCTGGTGCACGGCTCACAGCCGAATCACACCGCCGATCGCTTCCGGCGGTCCTTCATCGCCCACTACGTCGGCCGGTCGGCCGAGCGCATCGGTCAGCACTACCGCACGCTGACGATGAGCGGAGAGCGGGTGCGGCTGCCGGAGAGCGAGGGGGCGGGGCCGTGCGGCAACGCATTCGCGGCGCACGGGCCCCATTAGGCCGTCTGTTGGCTGCGGGTTCGTGGGGGCTGATCGCGCCCACGCGGCGGAGCCGCATATCGATACAGCCCCGCGCCCCTGAAGGGGCGCTTCAGTGGCCGATGATTGGATGCGGAGCATACGGCTGCTCCAGCTCCTCGATCTCCTTGTCGCTGAGCCGGAGTTCGACTGCCGCCGCCGCGTCCTCGATGTGCTGTGGCTTGGCCGCGCCGACGATCGGTGCCGCGACGGTGTCCTGGTGGAGCAGCCAGGCGAGGGCTACCTGGGCGCGCGGGACGCCGCGGTCGTTCGCGATGCGCGTCACCGACTCCACCACCGTGCGGTCGCTCTCGGGATAGAGGCGGCTGCCGAAGTTGTCGCCCGCGCTGCGCTCGGTGACCGTGCCCCAGTCGCGGGTGAGGCGGCCGCGGGCGAGAGGGCTCCAGGGCAGTACGCCGACGCCCTGGTCGGCGCAGAGGGGCAGCATCTCGCGCTCCTCCTCGCGGTAGAGGAGGTTGTAGTGGTTCTGCATGGAGACGAACTTGGTCCAGCCGTGCCGCTCGGCCGTGTACTGCATCTTCGAGAACTGCCACGCGTACATCGAACTCGCCCCGATGTAGCGGACCTTGCCCGCCTTCACCAGGTCGTGCAGCGCCTCCATCGTCTCCTCGACCGGCGTGTGCCGGTCGAAGCGGTGGATCTGGTAGAGGTCGACGTAGTCGGTGCCGAGGCGGCTGAGGCTGTGGTCGATCTCCGCCATGATCGCCTTGCGGGAGAGGCCGCCGCCGTTGGGGCCGGGCCGCATCCGGCCGTTGACCTTCGTCGCCAGCACGATCTCGTCGCGCTGGGCGAAGTCCCGCAGCGCCTTGCCGACGATCTCCTCGCTCGTGCCGTCGGAGTAGACGTTCGCGGTGTCGAAGAAGTTGATCCCGGCATCCAGCGCCTGCCGGATCAGCGGGCGCGACGCCTCCTCGTCGAGGGTCCACTCGTGCACGCCGCGGTCCGGCAGGCCGTAGGTCATGCAGCCCAGACAGATCCGCGAGACGTCCAGGCCCGTCGAACCGAGCTTCACGTACTGCATCGTTGCTGCTCCTGCCTTCGGGGGTGGCTGGCTACAGAGGGGAGCGTACGTCGTCCGTCCCGCCCGCCCCTCCCCCATCGATGCCCTCCGGACAGCGCGATCCCCGCTTGACGGCCCTGGCCCGCGGGCGATTTGATCACCGACGTGCCGCACAACGGAATGACTGTCCCCCGCGTCGCGGCTCTCGCCACCGTCGCGGGCCTCCTCTCCCTCGCCATGACGGCCTGTGGGTCCTCCGAAGAGGCCACGTCCTCACAGGTGCGCCTCCCGCCACGCAACGCCGGCTTCGACTACCAGATCGGCGGCCCCTACAAGCCCCCGTCCGGCGTCCGCATCGTCGCCCGCGACCGTACGGCGTCCCCCGCGCCCGGCCTGTACAACATCTGCTACGTCAACGCCTTCCAGGCCCAGCCGGACGCCGAGCGGTCGTGGCCCGCCGACCTGCTGCTGCGCGACGCGGACGGCGAGGTGGTCGTCGACGAGGACTGGGACGAGGCGCTGCTCGACATCGGTACGGCGGCCAAGCGCGAGCGGATCGCCACGCGGGTGGGCGAGTGGATCGACGGCTGCGCCGACAAGGGCTTCGACGCCGTCGAGCCGGACAACTACGACAGCTACACCCGCTCGGACGGCCTGCTCACCGCGAACGACGCGACCGCTTTCATCGCCCTGCTTTCGCAGCATGCCCACGCCCGGCACCTCGCCATCGGCCAGAAGAACACCGTGGAGCTGGCCGGGCAGCGGAAGAAGGCAGGGCTCGATTTCGCGGTCGCGGAGGAGTGCGGTCAGTACGACGAGTGCGGAGTGTACGCCGAGGCCTTCGACGACCGGGTGGTCGACGTCGAGTACACCGACAGCGGCCTGCGGAAGGCTCTTTCGGACTTCGGCGACCGGCTGAGCATCGTGCGCCGGGACGTGATGGTGTCGACTCCGGGCAGCGAGGGCTACGTCCGCCGGACGCGCTGAACACCCGTTGCTGCCTGCAGGTGACCGCCCGGCGTGGGAGTCGTCGGGCGGTCCGCGGGGTCCCGCATTCTCGGCGCAGACGACCGGCGTCCGGCCGGTCGGGGCCGTGCGGGAGGCACAGGGTGCGAACACGTCCGACAACGCTGAGGACACTTTTCGGGGCCGCGGTGCTGGTGCTCGCCGTCGTCTCGCCGGCCTGGGGGCGGCCGATCCCGGAGCAGGCCCCGCCGGCCGAGCCCCCGGCCACCCTGTGCGCACCCGCGGGAACCCTGCGCGGACCGGGCGGGCAGCAGGCCTCGGTCAGCCTGTGCACGGGCAGCGGCACCCCGATGATGGCGGTCTCGGCGCCCGCGACCTGCCGCCGCTCTGCCTGTCTCACCTCGGGCACCTGGACGGCCCGCCGCGACGGGGCGACGGTGGCGTCGGGGCCGCTTCCCGGTTCGCACGCCTACCCGGGCCCGGGGACCTACGACATCGAGGCAGACGTCCGGGTACGGTCCGCGCCCGCCGGTGTGGACCTGCGCGGCACCGTCCGCGCCACGCTCACCCTGACCGCGCCGAAGCCGGAGCCGACGCACAGCGTCCGGGGCGACGGCACCACGCTGCGGTCAGGCTCGGTGTCCACGCTGACGTACACCGTGTCGCGGGACAGCGACCGCGGCGACGGCAGCGCGCGTTTCGGGCTCATCGGGGAGGAGGCGTCAGGGGTGGAGCTGACCACGTCCGACGCCCGCTGCGTCAATCCGCTGATCGGCCGCCATCCGTCGACAACCCGTCAGCTCCACGCCCTCGACTGCGCGCTCACCGACCTTCAGCCCGGGCGTCCGGCCAAGGTCGTCGTGCGGGTCGCGGTGCCGGACAGGTGCTCCACCGTCGTCTCCAAACTGGGCTACTGGATGCCGCAGGGCCAGGCCGTGTACACGGGCGGCATGCTCGTGGGGCCGACGGTCGGCTGCCGATAGGTCAGCGCTCCACGAGGTCGAGTGCGTGTTCCCAGCGGAACTCCGGCCGCCTGCCGTGCTCGTCCGGCTCCCCGGAGTAGGGCTCGCCGAAGCGGACGCCCATGCCGCGCAGCCGGATGAGGCTGTCCTGGTAGGCGGGGTGGGCGGCCAGCGCGTCGGACACGCAGGGCAGGGCGGCGATCGGGACGCCGAGGCCGTACGCCTCGCACAGGGTGGCCACGGCGAGGGTGTCGGCGAGGCCCGCCGCCCACTTGTTGACGGTGTTGAAGGTGACGGGCGCGGCCACGACGGCGTCGGGCGGCGGGAACGGGCGGGGATCGCCCGGGGTTCGCCAGGCGGAGCGGATCCGGCGCCCGGTCTGCGTCTCGACCGCGGCGGTGTCGAAGAAGCCGTTCAGGGCGACGGGGGTCGCGATGACGCCGACCTCCCAGTCCCGTTCCTGCGCGGCGGTGATCAGCTTGCTGACGTCCGCCGCGATCCCGGCCGCGCAGACGACGACGTAGAGGAAGGGCTTCCCGTCCTGTTCGGTCACCCGGGAACCCTACTCAACCGGGAAGGACCGCCCGCGTTCGGTTTCGGGCCGGGCGCCGAAGATCCGCCGCTCCCGCTCCTCGATCGGTACGTCGTTGATGCTGGCCTCCCTCCGGGTCATCAGCCCGTTCGCGTCGAACTCCCAGAGCTCGTTGCCGTACGAACGCCACCACTGGCCGTCCGTGTCCCGGCACTCGTACTGGAAGCGGACCGCGATGCGGTCGCCGTCGAAGGCCCACAGGTCCTTGCGCAGCGCGTAGTCCCGCTCGCGCTCCCACTTGGCGGTGAGGAAGTCGACGATCTGCGCGCGGCCGGTGACGAAGGTGTCGCGGTTGCGCCAGACCGAGTCCGGCGAGTAGGCGAGCGAGACCCGCTGCGGGTCGCGGCTGTTCCAGGCGTCCTCGGCGGCCTGGACCTTCTGTGCGGCGGTCTCCCGGGTGAACGGCGGCAGGGGCGGTCGGGCGGTCACGGTGTCTCCTCCATCAGCGGAGAACGTGCGTTCTCCGAGCTGACTGCTACGGTAGGAGAACGCTCGTTCTCACGTCAAGGAGTGGTCGTCCCATGGACAGCGCAGCCGCCCGGGAGCAGGCACTGGACGCGGCCGAGGAGCTGTTCTACGGGCGGGGCATCCAGTCCGTCGGAATGGACGACATCCGCGGCGCGTCGGGCGTCTCGCTCAAGCGGCTCTACCAGCTCTTCCCGGCGAAGGAGCGGTTGGTCGAGGCGTATCTGGAGCGCCGGGACGTGCGCTGGCGCGGGCGGCTGGCCGAATTCGTGCAACGTCACGAGGATCCCGAGCAGCGGATTCTCGCCGTCTTCGACTGGCTGGAGCGGTGGTTCGGGGAGCCCGGTTTCCGCGGCTGCGCGTGGATCAACTCGTACGGCGAGCTGGGCGCGACGTCCACCCGGGTGGCGGAGCGGGTCCGGGCGCACAAGGAGGCGTTCCGGGACTACGTCGGAGGGCTGGTGGCCGACGCGGGGCGGGACTCCGCGTTCGCCTCGGCCGTGTATCTGCTGGCCGAGGGCGCCATGGTCACGGCGGGGATCACCGGGAGCACGGCGCCCGCGGCTCAGGCACGGGAGGCGGTACGGCTGTTGTTCGCGTCCTGCGAGTGACGGCGGGCCGGGGTCAACTCCCGGTGTCGGACACCGTGATGGCGCTGACCGGGCAGGCCCGGGCCGCCTCCCGCACCAGGGGGTCGCCGCCGCCGTCCTCCTTGCCCGGCAGCAGGGTGCTGAATCCGTCGTCGTCCTGGGTGAAGGCGTCCGGGGCGGTCAGGGCACACATGCCCGCGCCGATGCAGACGTCCGTGTCGATGTCGATGTGCATGAGGGGAGCCTCTTACCAGGTCACGGGGAGTTCCAGCATCCCCTGGACCGTGTCGCCGGGTTTGAAGGGGATCGCGTCCGCCGGGGCGGCCAGACGCAGCTCGGGCAGGCGGTCGAGCAGGGCGTGCAGGGCGATCTCCAGCTCGGCGCGAGCCAGGTTCTGCCCCAGACACTGGTGGATGCCGAAGCCGAACGCGACGTGGTGGCGGGCCGGGCGGTGCCAGTCCAGGATGTCGGGATCGGCGTAGACGGATTCGTCGCGGTTGATGACGGAGGTCGAGAAGAGGACGCCGTCGCCTTCACGGATCTTGGTGCCGTCCACTTCCATGTCCTCGGTGGCGCGGCGCAGCAGCCCGTCCGCGATCGACAGCAGGCGCAGCAGTTCCTCGACCGCGGTGGGGAGCAGGGCCGGGTCCGCACGCAACTCGGCCAGGCGTTCGGGGTGTTGGAGGAGGGTGTAGGTGCCGAGCGAGATCATGTTGGCGGTCGTCTCGTGGCCCGCGACGAGCAGGATGACGGCCAGGGAGATCAGCTCCTGCCGGGTCGGCGTCCCGTCGCCCAGGTGGACGAGGTCGTCGAGGAGGCCGTCGCCGGGCTCGGTCTGCTTGCGGTCGATCAACTCGCCGAGGTACGCCTCCAGTCGGGCGCGCGCGTCCTGCGTGTCGGCGGCCGCCGGGCCGCGCAGCAGCCGTCGTGACTGTTCCTCGAAGAAGTCGTGGTCGGCGTAGGGGACGCCGAGCAGCGCGCAGATCACCATCGAGGGCACGGGTAGCGCGAAGGCGGTCACCAGGTCGGCGGGCGGTCCCTGCGCGATCATCGCGTCGAGCCGCTCGTCCACGATCTGTCCGATCCGCGGGCGGAGTTCGGCGGCACGCCTGAGGGTGAATCCGGGGATCACCTTGCGCCGCTGGGTGCGGTGCTCGGGGTCGTCGACGCCCAGCAGTGCGGTCCTGCGATCGCGGACCCCCGCGAAACGGGCGGTGGCCGCCGGGAAGTCGGGGTGGGTGCGGTCGCTCGACAGACGGGGGTCGGCGAGCAGGTCGCGGGCGAGGGCGTGGCCGGTGACCAGCCAGGCCGGGCGGCCGTCGTAGAGCGTGATCCGGGCGAGGGGGCGGGTGGCGCGCAGCGGGTCGTAGGCGGTGGGCGGCTGATAGGGGCAGGTCCGGTCCTGCGGGAAGGCGACGGGTTCCGTTTGCGTCATGGGGGCCTCGCAGACGATGGAGTGCCTCGTTCCGTCCGCCATTGGATGCCCTGGGCATCTACTCCGGCCACATCAAGTTCGGCCAGATCACCCGGCCGCTCGATATGGCCGGGGATCGCCGTCGTCCCGATGCCACGACGTAGCGCCGCGGGGAAATTCGCTTGTCGGTACGCGGTCGCCGCCCGCAGAATCCGGCCATGCCTATGACCCGTTCCTCGCTGCCGTCGACCGTCGCCGTTCGTCCGGTGCGGTACCAGCAGCAGCCCGGCTGCCCCCGGAGGTCGACGCTTCCCGCGTCATGACCGGCGCACTCGTCGCGGGGCTGATCGCGGGCTACGGCATCGCCGTACCGGTCGGTGCCGTCGGGGCCTACCTCGTTTCCCTCTCCGCCCGTACCTCGCTGCGCATCGGTTCCAGCGCCGCCCTCGGCGTCGCGACGGCCGACGGGATCTATGCGCTGGCGGCCATGGCCGGCGGCTCCGCGCTCGCCGTCGCGCTGGAGCCGGCTCTGGTGCCGCTGCGCTGGGCGTCCGTGCTGGTGCTGATCGCGCTGGCGGTCTGGGGCGCGGTCACGGCCGTACGCCGCTACCGGGGCCGTCGGCTCACCACCCGGTCCGCGTCCCCTCCCCCGAGCCCCGCGCGGGCGTATCTCGGGCTGCTCGGCATCACGCTGCTCAACCCCACCACCGTCATCTACTTCGCCGCCCTCGTGCTCGGCACCCGGACGGCGGACCCGGTGCCGCCCCTCGATCAGGCGGTGTTCGTGCTGGCCGCCTTCCTCGCGTCCGCGAGCTGGCAACTGCTGCTCGCCGGGAGCGGCGCGCTGCTCGGCCGGGCGCTGACCGGGCGGCGGGGCCGACTGGCGACGGCGCTGGTGTCGAGCGCGGTGATGCTGGCGCTCGCCGTACGGATGGTGGCGACGCCCGCGTGACGGGTACCGGCGTCACGGCGCGAAGGCGCGGGCGACGGCGAGACTGTCCTCGTACACGTGGTGCCGGACGACCAGCCCGTCCTCGATGGTGAGGTGCAGGGCGAATCTGGCGCGATACGGGCGCCCGGTGGCTTTGGCGGTCTGCCGGATCTCGCCGAGCACCACGGCGTCGGCGCCGTCCACCAGGACGCGCTTGATCTCCGTGGCGGCCTCGCCGGGGACGTGATGTGCGGCAAGCTCCCGGTAGTGGGCGGCCGCGTCGGCGCGGGTCGCGCGGGGCCGGATCCACGGGGTGGCGGTGCGGCCGTGCTCGTTCTCGGGCCAGCTCAGCTTCCAGTCGGCCCGGTCGGCGTACAACTCGGCGATGCGCTCCGCGTCGCCCTGACCGATCCGCAGCAGCAGTTCCTCCACCACGGCGCGGGTCGTCGTGTCGGTGGTCTTCGTCATGGTGGGCCTCTCGTCCGGCGGGGTCGGTCACGACTGTGCCGGAGGCGGCCGGGCCGGGCGATTACCGCCGAAGTAATGGACACGGCGGGTTCAGGGCACGGGGTAGGGGTGAAACCCGTGCGGACCGGTGTTGACTGGGCCGCACATGAGTTGGCCGACCGAAGAACGGAATGCCATGCCTCTTGAGGGAGAGTACGAACCCAGCCCGGAGCAGTGGGTGCGCGACCAGGTGGAGCTGTACGAGAGCTCCGGCGGCACCAAGGGAACGACCCTGATGGACACGGGAATGCCCGTCATCCTGCTGACGACCCGTGGCGCGAAGAGCGGGAAGCTCCGCAAGACACCGCTGATGCGCGTGGAACACGAGGGACGCTACGCCGTCGTCGCCTCGCTCGGCGGCGCTCCCAAGCACCCCGTCTGGTACTTCAACGTCAAGGCCGACCCCCACGTCGAGCTCCAGGACGGCCCGGCCAAGCGGGACATGACGGCCCGTGAGGTGACCGGCGCGGAGAAGGCCGAGTGGTGGGAGCGTGCGGTGGCGGCATATCCGCCGTACGCCGACTACCAGAAGAAGACCGACCGGGAGATTCCCGTGTTCGTGCTGGAGCCGTCCGACGGCGGGTGACGGCGCGAAAAATCTTGCCCGGCGTGACGCATGAACCCGTGTCCGCCGGGCACCCGAGGCTCAGGCCCCGCCGCGCTCCCCCGTCGCGGCGGGGCTTTCGCGTGCCTCCTGGGCCGACCGGTCGGTCACGTCGAGGAAGATCTCACCCGCCTCGGGCACGCTGCGGGCGAGAGTGCGCTTGATACGGACGGCGACCTCCTCGACCCGTTCGCTGTCCATGCCCGGCACCAGGTCGATACGGGCGGCGACCAGGGTCGCGTCGAGCCCGACCTTCATCGTGTACAGCGCCTCCACGCTGTCGATCTCGGGCTGCTCCCGCAGCAGGGCCCGGATCCGCTCGGCCGCCTCCGGGGCGGCGGCCTCCCCGATGAGCTGGTCGCGCGCGTCGCGTCCCAGCCGGTAGGCGACGTACACCAGCAGCGCGCCGATCGCGAACGAGGCGCACGCCTCCCACACGGCCTGCCCCGTGGTCATGTGCAGCAGCATGCCGGCGGCGGCCAGGCTCACACCCAGCACCGCCGTCCCGTCCTCGGCGATCACCGTACGCAGCGCCGGGTCGCGCAGCCGGTCCCGGCCGCCCTGGCGGTGCGCCTGGTACAGCGCCCGTGCCAGCGAGCCACCCTCGGCGACGAAGGCGACACCCAGCACGATCAGGCCCGCCACATAGCCGCTGAGCTTCTCCTCGGCGCCGTTCCGGAGGGCCTCGAAGCCCTGGAAGAAGGAGAAGCAGCCGCCCATCACAAAGATCCCGACGGCCGCGAGCAGCGACCAGAAGAAGCGCTCCTTGCCGTACCCGAAGGGGTGGCGCTGGTCGGCGGGGCGGCGGCTGCGGCGCAGCGCCGCGAGCAGGAAGACCTCGTTCAGGCTGTCGGCCACGGAGTGCGCCGCCTCCGACAGCAGTGCGGGCGAGCCCGCCGCGAGGCCGCCGACCGCCTTGGCCACGGCGATGACCAGGTTGGCGGCGAGCGCCACCAGCACGGTGACGCGAGTTCTGCGATCGGCCTTCCGGCCGGCGGGTTTCGACGCGTTCGAGGGTTTCCCACTCATCATCGCCGACTGCCCTTCTCGGTCCGGCTCACACCGTCTCGTCTGCGGAAATCGGGGAAACCGGGGAGGTAGTCGGCAGTGAGGAGCCCGGTGATGAGCGGCGATGACGGCAACAGCGCCTACGGCAGGAAGCCCTTCAAGCGGTCCAAGTCCCACTTCACGGACCGGATCACCGATGACGCCCGGGACGGCTGGCCGGTGGAGCCGGGCCGCTACCGGTTGGTGGCGAGCCGTGCCTGTCCATGGGCGAGCCGGGCGGTGATCTCCCGGCGGCTGCTGGGCCTGGAGGACGCCCTGTCGCTGGCCGTCGCCGACCCGATCCAGGACGACCGTAGCTGGCGTTTCACCCTGGACCCCGACGGGCGTGATCCGGTCCTCGGCATCCGGTTCCTCAGCGAGGCCTACGACCGGCGCGAGACCGGCTACCCGGGCGGGGTGAGCGTGCCCGCGATCGTGGACGTACCCAGCGGGAAGCTGGTCACCAACGACTACCAGCAGCTCACCCTGGACCTCGCCACGGAGTGGACGGCCCTGCACCGGGACGGGGCGCCCGATCTGTACCCGCGGGCGTCGCGCGACGAGATCGACTCGGTCATGGCGGACGTCTACGAGGACGTCAACAACGGTGTGTACCGGGCCGGGTTCGCCGCCGACCAGGAGACCTACGAGGCGGCCTGCACGGCCCTGTTCCGGCGGCTGGAGCTGCTGTCGCGGCGGCTGGAGGAGCGGCGCTATCTGGTCGGCGACACGATCACCGAGGCGGACATCCGGCTGTTCACCACGCTGGTGCGTTTCGACGCCGTCTATCACGGCCACTTCAAATGCAATCTCTGGAAGCTGTCGGAGAATCCGGTGCTGTGGGCGTACGCCCGTGACCTCTACCAGACGCCCGGCTTCGGTGACACCGTCGACTTCGACCACATCAAGCGGCACTACTACCAGGTGCACACCGGCATCAATCCGACGGGCATCGTGCCCCTCGGACCGGACCTGTCCGGCTGGCGGACCCCGCACCACCGGGAGAGGCTGGGCGGCCGGCCGTTCGGCGAGGGCACACCGCCCGGGCCGGTGCCCCCGGCCGAGCAGGTTCCGGCGCGAGGGCGGCCCTGACCACACAGGAGGCAGACGTGGGCAAGAAGCAGCAGAAGCTCAAACTCCCCCTCGCCTACAAACCCATGGGGTTCGTGATCGGCTGGGCGGGCGGAGCGCTGGCGACCTTCGCCTTCAACGCGACGTGGAAGGCGATCCGGCACGAGGACGACGCACCCGACCCCCTGGACCGGGAGCGAGGCTGGGGCGAGATCCTGCTGGCCTCCGCCATCCAGGGCGCGATCTTCGCCGTGGTCCGCAGCGCCCTGAACCGCACGGGCGCGAAGGCCGTGGAGCGCTCAACCGGGGTATGGCCGACTGGGGACAGGAGCAAGAAACAAGAAGGCTGACGTCAGCGCCCCGAAGGGGCGCGGGGAACTGCGCGACCAGCCACGACGGGCCCGCAGACGAACGACGGACTGTTACCCCTGCTTCGGCGCCGTGGGCGGCACGCAGCGCAGGGTGAAGGAGTGGCCGGCCGGATCGGCGTAACCGCGTTCCTCGAAGGGACCGGACGCGTCCTTGGTCTCCAGCGGGCGCCCACCAAGCCCGACGACCCTGCGCTCGGCCTCGTCGAGATCGGTCACGACGAAGTCGAGGTGGGCCTGGAGGGAGTTCTCGGGGCGCGGCCAACTCGGCGGCGTGGCGTTCACATCGCGGCGGAACGCCAGCCGCGTGCCGCCCGCGCCCTTGATCTCCACCCGGTTGGCGGTCGCGTGCGTCTCCTCCGCCTCCAGGAGCTCCTTGTAGAACACGGCGAGCTTCTCGGGCTCGGCACAGTCGAGCACCACGAGGCCCGCTTCCACCAGTGCCATGTCTCCTCCGTATGGGTCGGGGACGTACGGTTCCCCGCACGTCCCGGTTAACCCCGTTCCGCGGATTCAGTCGGCCACGAGCCACTCCCACTCCCCGCCGGCAGGCATTTCCTGGACAGACGTCCAGCTATAGTGGACAGACGTCCAGGAAACAGAGGTAAAGCATGGAGACCGTCGCGAGCGTGCTGGTCGGACTGGTGGCCGCGTTGCACGCGTACATCCTGGTGTTGGAGATGTTCCTGTGGCAGAAGAAGCCGGGCAGGTCGTTCCATGGCTTCGACCGTGAGATGGCGCGGGCGACCGCGCCGATGGCCGCCAACCAGGGCCTCTACAACGGGTTTCTCGCGGCCGGTCTGGTGTGGGGTCTGATCGCCGCGGATCCGACCGGGTTCAGGGCGCAGGTGTTCTTCCTGTCCTGCGTCGTGGTCGCGGGCGTGTACGGCGCGGTCACCGCGAACATCCGCATCCTGTTCGCCCAGGCACTGCCCGGCGCGCTCGCCCTGGCCGCCGTCCTCGTCGCGCGGTGACCCGCGGCGTGCCCGAGGATCCCCGGGCCGCCCGCACCCGGGCGCGGCTGCGCGAGGCTCTGCTCGCGGAGTGCGCCGAGCGGCCGTTGGCCGAGGTCGGGGTCGCCGCGCTGGTGCGCCGGGCCGGTGTCGGCCGGGCCACGTTCTACGTCCACTACGCCGACCTGGAGGCACTGGCCGTGGACGCCTGCGCGGATGTCGTACGGGACGCCGTCGATGCGCTGCACGCCTGGCGGGGCCGCCCCGATCCGGTACACGCGCCTGCCGCGCTGCTGGAGTTCTTCGCGGGCCTCGCCCCGCACGCGGCCCTGTACCGCGCCCTGTTGAGCCCGGGCGGCGGCGGCCCGCTCGGCCGCGTCCTGCACCGCGATCTACGGGCCCGCAGCCTGACCGAGCGCCGCCTCGCCGGCGCGGCGGACGCCCCGCTGGTCGCCTCGGCGGTCGCCGCGACCTTCGCCGGCGTCCTGGCCGACTGGCTGCACGGGCTCCTCGATGCATCTCCCGAGCAAGTCGCCGACCAGGTCTGGCAGTTGCTGGTTGCCCTGCACGCCAGCCGGTGAAGGTCATCCGTCCGCAACGGATCAGTGCGCCGCCTGGAACGTACCGGCGGGGCGGACGGGGCCGTGCCGTACTTCGAGGTGCCGTGCATTCGTGACGCAAGCAAGCGTCGGCTGCGTCGCAGGCGGCTGCTGGGCAGCACGTCGGCTCAGCTGCACCGGCCCTGGTCCACGAACCTCGCCTACGGGACGGCGGCCTATCCGCATGAGCGGGCGAGCGCGTGCGCGTATGCCTCGTCGAGCAGTTCCCGCAGCGTTGAGGTGGTGGGTGCGATGGCGGTGGCGAGCAGTGCCGGGCCGCCTGCCAGCGGTGCGAGGACGGCGCACCCGTCTTTGGCCCCTTCGCCGAGCAGTACGGGGTCTCGTCGGACGTCGAGGCGCGGGCCCACGATGAGGAGTTGGCCGACGGCGCGGTGTCCGTTCAGGACGGCTGGGCCGTCCCAGCCGGGTTCCGGGGCCCCGTACGCCGTGTGTTGGTCGAGCAGCGTGCGTCCGGCGCGGTGGACCAGGATCCGGCTGACGAGGTGGCCGGGTTCCTCGTCGGCACGGCCCAGGAGTTGCTCTTCTCGCAGCACGAGCCGTGCGGTGGCGGCGAGTTCGACGGTGTACGTCTGGTGCAGGTTGCTGTCGGCGGCGCTGATCAGGGGCTGCGGCAGCCAGCGCAGATGAGCGTGTTCTCCCACGGTGAGCCGCACGTCGTAGGTGGCGGCGTCGGTGGTGGGGCCGCGCAGGGCGAGGGTGGCGGCGGCTGTGGTGACCTCCAGTTCGGACCGGTCGTCTGCGGTGATGTCGAGGGTGAGCCGGTCGCCGCCCAACGGGGCACTCATCGCGCCGATGATCCCCACCGCGGCGGCGTTGCCGTGGGTGCGCAGACGCCGTAGGTGGAAGGGGCCGTCGCTGCGCAGCTGCGGGAGGGTGGTGACGCGTCCGTTGTGCGCGGCGCGGATCCGGGCCGTGGCACGTACGCCGTCGAGGTGTCCGGCGGGCTCCTGGGCACCAGGTGTAGGAGTGGTGGGGCCGGATGTGGTTCGGGCGGCGGCGAGTTGGGAGAAGGGGCTCATACGGCTGCCCCGGCACGCCACTGGGTGAGGTGGCCGGTGACCCAGTCGGCGACTTCGCGGATGCCGTCGTCGGAGGTGAGGCTGGTGAAGATGACGGGAAGGTCGCCGCGCTGTCGTTTCGCGTCGATGGCCATGGTGTCCAGGTCGGCGCCGACGTGCGGGGCGAGGTCGGTCTTGTTGATGATGAGGAGGTCGGCGGTGGTGATGCCGGGGCCGCCCTTGCGGGGGATGTCGTCGCCGCTGGCCACGTCGATGACGAAGATCTGCACGTCGACGAGGCCCTTGGAGAAGGTGGCGGTCAGGTTGTCGCCGCCGGACTCGACGAGCACCAGGTCGACGGGGTGGAGGGTCTCTTCGAGATGTTCGACGGCCTCCAGGTTCGCGGAGATGTCGTCGCGGATCGCGGTGTGGGGGCAGGCGCCGGTTTCGACGGCGGTGATGCGCTCGGGCGGCAGGACGGCTTCGCGCCGCAGGTACTCGGCGTCCTCGCGGGTGTAGATGTCGTTGGTGACGACGGCGATGGACCAGCGGTCGCGCAGGGTGCGGCAGAGCGCGGCGACGGTCGCGGTCTTGCCGGAGCCGACGGGGCCGCCCAGGCCGACGCGCAGCGCGCGGTGGCTGCCGTCGGCGCGGAGCGGCTCGGCGCTGTGGGTGTGGCGCTGCTGCATGGTCCCGGGGTGGTCGAGGTGCACGAAGTACTCCAGGCGGGGAGGGGCGGTTTCAGGAGGCGAAGAGCCGGACGGTCCAGGCGGCGTGCTGTTCACCGGTGATGTCCAGCAGCGGCGAGGACGCGGACGGCAGGACGTCGATGCCCTCGGCCGTGACGCGGTCCGCCGCCTGTGCGGCAGCTGTGGCGACGGCGTCAGTGTCGGAGCTGAGGCGGGCCAGCAGCCCTGAGGCGTCAAGCGGGTCGAGGCTCAGCAGGCGCACTGCCGCGGTGGCCGGGCCGCCGATGTTTTCGTACGCGGAGGCGTAGGCGGCGTCCAGCGGGGGGAGCCCGGCGGCCCGGGCAGCAAGGCCCAGCACGATGGGCTGGTGGGCGCCCTGGGGACGCGCGGCGGCCAGCAGTTCCAGGTCTTCGGACGGGAAGGTGGCACGGGCCGCACGCATCATCTGCCGGCCGAGCCGACGGGCGACGGCACGCAGTGCTGGAACGGGGGTGCGTGCGTCAGCGGCGTCGTCCAGCAGCAGCGGATCGACGCCGACGGCGGCCGCGGCCGCCAGCCCCGCCGCCGTCAGGCCGGCGGTGTGCAGACGTCCGCGACAGAACGCCTCCAGGCTGTGCTTGTCGTGTACGGATCCATAGGCGACGGCGGCTTCGACGCCGCCGGAGTGGGCATGCCCGCCGGCGGGAAAGCGGCCGTCGGCCAGGAGGAGCAGGGCTGCGCGGCTCATGGGTGAGCGGCTGACCTTTCGCAGGGTCGGATGGTGAGCGGTGGCCCGGGCGGGCACATCGAGCCCGCCCGGGGCCGTACGGCGGGTCCGGCGGCCGTTCAGAAGAGGAAGTACCGTTGTGCCAGGGGGACTTCGGTGACGTAGGAGCGGGGCACGGTCGCCCCGTTGAGTTCGGTGCGGGCGTCACTCGTCGTCGCACCGCCGATGGTGACCTCGAAGCTGTTGTGGTCGACTTCGAGGCTGTCGGGAACTGTGTCGTTCAGTTTCATGTCGGCCTTCGTGACGTGCCGGGTGCTGGTGATGTCCACGAAGTCCTTGTCGAGACCGAGACCCGGATTACTGCTGGTGCCGTCTCCGTTGAGGTTGCCGGCAACGCCAGGGGCCACGAAGTTGACCGAGTTGCGTCCCGGGGAGCGGCCGGTGGAGCCCCAGACCGGGCGCGGCAGGTAGGGCTGTGGCGTGGTGATCGACGCGTTGGCGTCGCCGACCTGGGCGTAGGCGAGTTGGCCGCCCTTGAGGAGCATGTGCGGTTTGACGCCGAAGAACTTCGGCTCCCACAGCACCAGGTCGGCGAGCCTCCCGGTCTGAACGGAGCCGGTGTGGCGGTCGATGCCGTGTGTGATCGCGGGGTTGATCGTGTACTTGGCGACGTACCGGCGGGCGCGGAAGTTGTCGTTGGGCTGGAGCTGCTGGTCGTTGAAGGAATGGTTTGTGTCATCGGTGATCGTGCGGACCTTCGCGGCTTCGAGGTCCTCCTTCAGGGCCCCGTAGCGGCACTTCATGACGTGCGCGGTCTGCCAGGTACGCATGATCATTTCGCCGATGCGGCCCATCGCCTGGGCGTCGGAGGACATCATCGAGATGGCGCCCATGTCGTGGAGGAGGTCCTCCGCGGCCATGGTGGACGGCCGGATCCGGGAGTCGGCGAAGGCCCTGTCGGCCGGGATCTCCGGGTTGAGGTGATGGCACACGATCATCATGTCGACGTGCTCCTTGACGGTGTTGACCGTCAGGGGACGCGTCGGGTTGGTCGAGGCCGGTAGGACGTTCGGATCCTTGACCAGCTCGATCATGTCGGGCGCGTGACCGCCGCCGGCGCCCTCGACATGGAAGACGTGGAGGGAGCGTGCCTTCTTCGCCGAGAACTTCCCGTCTGCGTTCCTTGCGTCGCCGGTGAAGGCTGCCCGTGTGCTCTCCAGGAACCCCGACTCGTTCAGCGAGTCGGCATGCAGAGCGAGCTGGACACCGCGCTCTTCACAGACGTCCAGGGCCCGGTCGATCACCGCGGGCGTGGCGCCCCAGTCCTCGTGGACCTTGAAGCCACAGACACCGGCGTCCACCTGCGCATTGAGCTCGTGCTTGTTCATCGTGCTGCCCTTGCCGAGCAGGCCGATGTTGACCGGGAACTCGTCCAGCGCCTCGAAGAGCCGGGTGATGTGCCACGCGCCCGGGGTCACGGTGGTCGCCGTGCTGCCCTCGGCGGGGCCGGTACCGCCGCCGATGAGAGTGGTCACGCCGGAGGCCAGGGCCTCGTGGATCTCCTCGGGACAGATGAAGTGAACGTGGGTGTCCACCCCGCCCGCGGTGAGGATCCGCCCGTTGCCCGAGATGACCTCGGTGCTCGGCCCGATCACGAAGTTTGTCGGCGTCACCGGCGGGGCTTCCTTCGTGGGCCCGCGATCCGGCATCTCGAAGCTCGAGATGTTGTCCATCGTCTCGGGGTTGTACGCCTTGCCGATGGCCGCGATCCTGCCGTCGCGGATGCCGATGTCGGCCTTGACCACTCCCCACCAGTCGAGGATCAGCGCGCCTGTGATGACGGTGTCCACGGGCGCGTAATCCGTGGCGTCGCCTTTGCTGTTCCGCCCGTCTCTGGCCAGGTGCGACATCCCCATCGATTCGCGGATCACCTTGCCGCCGCCGAAGATCATCTCATTGCCGCTGTACGAGGGACCGCCGCTCCAGTCGGCCTCGATCTCCAACGTGAGGGCGGTGTCGGCAAGCCGGACCCTGTCCCGCGTGGTCGGCCCGTACAGCGCGGTGTAGTCCGCCCGCGTCAGCTCATTACTCGGCTTCGGCCGGCTCTTCCCGGGCTTCGGCGCCCGACCCCGGTCTCGTTCCTGCGGATTGCTCATCGGACGATCCCCTCGCGCAGTCCCTGGATCTTGGTGAGGTCGCTGATGTCGCTGCCGCCGGCCGTGACCTCACCCTGGATCTGCACCAGTTCCACGCAGCACTCGTCGCCCGGTTCGAAACGCACGGACGTGCCTGCGGCGATGTTGAGCCGCCGGCCCTGCGCCGCATCGCAGTTCCACAGACTGCGGTCCTGGGGAACTGTCCGACCGGCGGGGACCTCGACGCTGACGACCTTGAGCCCCGGGTTGACCTCGGCGAAGTGATAGTGGGAGCCGACCTGGATGGGACGGTCCGACTCGTTCCTCACCTTGATCTTCGTCTTGCCCGGCCCCGGCAAGGTGGTGGCGTCCGTCTGCAGGCTGACGCCCTGCGTGGCCCCGTCGAGGTGGACGTTGAAGCAGATCGCGTCGTACCGGCAGGCAATCTCGTCGTCCTCGTCGGAGCGTACGGACGAGTTGCCACTGTCGTCGCAGTCGACCGGGGAGCCAGGCTTGCGGGGCGGCTGGGGGTGCTCGACCTTGCCCGGGTAGACCTCGGGCACCTCCGTGGCCTCCGGGATGGGGTCGTGGATGGTGACCAGCTTGGTGCCGTCCGGGAAGGTCGCCTCCACCTGGACGTTCTTGATCATCTCCGGGACGCCGTCCATCACGTCGTCACGGGTGAGCACCCGTCGGCCCGAGTCCATGATGTCGCTGACCGTCTTACCGTCGCGCGCCGCCTCGAAGACGTGAACGGTCAAGAGGGCCATCGTCTCGGGGTAGTTCAAACGCAGCCCCCGGTCGCGGCGCTTGCCGGCCACATCGGCCGCGACGTGGATCAGCAAGCGCTCCCGCTCATGCGGAGTCAAGTGCACGGTGACTCGTCTCTGTTGGTCGGATCTTGCGTGCGGCCGGGCCTCCCAAAGGTCACGGACAACGCTCCCCCGGGATGGCAACGGGCGCTCTCCGAGCATCAGCGGAGAAGAACGACGAGATGGTCAAACGGCGATTGATCTACACCATCTGGTGAATCAGCGAATACCCCGACATCCCGCCGGGCAGAGGCAGCCCTGCCAGGACTCGAAGCCGGCTCGACATCACGTTCAGCGCGCCGCCTGGAACGTCCGCCGGTACGTCTGCGGCGAGACGCCGATCGCGGCGTGCAGGTGTTGGCGCAGTGAGGCTCCGGTCGCGAAGCCGACGTGGGCGGCGATCTGGTCGACGGACAGGTCGCTGGCTTCCAGCAGATGCCGGGCCCTGGCGACACGTTGCTGGATCAGCCAGCGGCCAGGGCTGACGCCGACCTCGTCGTGGAAGCGGCGGGCGAAGGTGCGCAGGCTCATCCGGGCGTGGGCGGCGAGGCCGGCCAACGTGAGCGGCTCGTCGAGGTGTTCCAGGGCCCAGGCCCGGGTGGCGGAGGTGCTCGCGGCGCCGGCCTCCGGGACCGGCTGCTCGATGTACTGCGCCTGGCCGCCGTCCCGGAACGGCGGGACCACGCAGCGGCGGGCGACCGTGTTGGCCAGTTCGCTGCCGTGGTCCTTGCGCACGAGATGCAGGCAGACGTCGACGCCGGAGGCGGCCCCGGCCGAGGTGAGGATCCGGTCGTCGTCCACGAACAGCACGTCCGGGTCGAGCGCGAGATGCGGGAACATCCGCCGGAAGGTGTCGGCGAGGTGCCAGTGCGTGGTCGCCGTCCGGCCGTCGAGCAGTCCGGCCGCGGCCAGCACGAACGCGCCGGTGCAGATGGAGACGATGCGCGCCTCCGGCCGGATCAGCGCGAGTGCGGCCGCCACCTCGTCGGGGAGTTCCGCGGTGACGAGGGACGGTGAGACCGGCGCGACGATCACGGTGTCGGCCGTGGCCAGCACCTCGGGACCGTGCTCCACGGTGATCGAGAAGTCCGCGTTGGTGCGGACCGGGCGCCCGTCCACGGTGCAGGTGAACACGGAGTACCGGCCGTCCGCCGCGCCGAGGATCCGGCTGGGGATGCCGAGTTCGAAGGGATAGACGCCGTCGAGGGCCAGGACCACGACCCGCTCCACTTGTCGCATGGCACGATCCTATCGAATGGTGGCCATCATGCCATTGTCCCGAGGGGCGGCCCCCGGCAGGCTGGACGACCATGAGCGATGTGAACACCATGCGAGCCATCAGCCAGGACGTCCTCGGCGGTCCCGAGGTCCTCAAGGAAGTGCAGATCGAGCGGCCCGTGCCGCGGACCAACGAAGTACTGATCCGGGTGCGCGCCGCCGGAGTCAACCCGACCGACTGGAAGCACCGCGCCACCGGCGCTTTCCTGGGCGAGCCGCCCTTCGTCCTCGGCTGGGACGTCTCAGGCACCGTCGAGGCCGTGGGGATCGGCGTCGCCCGATTCCAGCCCGGCGACGAGGTCTTCGGCATGCTGTCGTACCCGTTCGGCCACGGCTCGCACGCCGAGTACGTCGCCGCCCCGGCGCGCTGGTTCGCCCACAAGCCGGCCTCGCTCGACCACACGCAGGCGGGCGCGCTCCCCCTGGTGTCGCTGACCGCCTGGCAGGCGCTCGTCGAGTACGCGGACGTGCGGCCCGGGCAGCGGGTGCTGATCCACGCGGCGGCCGGCGGGGTCGGGCACGTGGCCGTGCAGATCGCCAAGGCGCGGGGCGCGTATGTGATCGGCACGGCGAGCGCGGGCAAGCACGAGTTCCTGCGCGAGATCGGCGTGGACGAGGCGGTCGACTACCGGGAGACGGACTTCGCCGAGGCCGTGAAGGACGTGGACGTCGTCCTGGACACGATCGGCGGCGACACCTCGACGCGCTCGCTGCGCGTGCTGCACCCGGGCGGGATCGTCGTGTCGATCCTGCCAGTGGGTTCGGACGACTTCCACGAGGAGGCCGAGCGGCTCGGTGTCCGGTCGCTGCGGATGCTCGTGGACGCCTCGTACAGCGGCCTTACGGCGATCACGGAGCTGGTGGAGGCGGGGAAGCTGCGCCCCGCGATCGCCGGCACCTTCCCGCTGGCCGATGCCGCCGAGGCACACAGGCTCGGCGGCACCGGCCGGACCACGGGAAAGCTGGTCCTGCTGGTCGACTGACGTCGCTCAGAACGTGAGCACGGGCTTGATCGTCTTGCCCGCCCTCATGTCGCGCACCGCCTGGTCGATGTCGGCGAACGGGTACGTGCTGATCAGGCGGTGCAGCGGGAGGCGGCCCTCCTTCACCATGCGGACCAGGGCCGGGATGAGGGTCTGCGTCTCGCTGTCGCCGAGGGTGAGACCGACGATCTGCTTGCCGCCGAGCAGCCCGTTCACGTCCAGGGACACCTCCGTGCCGAACGGCGGGGCGCCGACGACGACCAGGGTGCCGCGGGCGGCGAGCGCGTCGACGCCCTGGCGCAGTACTGCGACGCTGCCGGTGGTCTCGACGATGCCGTCGGCGCCCTGGCCGCCCGTGAGCGACGCGATCGCCTCGCCGAGGTCGGCCTCACCGGCGTCGACGGTGTGGGTGGCGCCCAACTCCTTGGCGAGGGACAGCCGTTCGCCGACCTTGTCGACCGCGATGATCGTGGTGGCCGGAGTCAGCGCGGCGGCCATCACCGCGGACAGGCCGACGGCTCCCGCGCCGAGGACGACGACCGTGCTGCCGGTGACCGGCTTCAGGACGTTCCAGACGGCCCCCACTCCGGTCTGCACCCCGCAGCCCAGGGGTGCGATGGAGTCCAGCGGTACGTCCGCGTCGACCTTGACGAGGCTGCGCTCGTCCGCCAGGGCCCGCTCGGCGAACGAGGACTGGCCGAAGAAGTGGCCGCCGAGCGGTTCGCCGCCCCGGCTGACGGTGCTGCTGCCGTCCGCCCGCCGGCCCCCGATGAGGTTCAGCGGCAGCCAGGTCGCGCAGTACGCGGGGTGCCCGCCCCGGCAGTTGCGGCAGCCGCCGCACGAGGTGAAGGACAGCAGGACGTGGTCACCGGGGGCGACCCCGGTGACGGCGGAACCGACGGCCTCGACGACCCCGGCCCCCTCGTGTCCCAGAACTCCCGGGAGCGGGAAGGGCAGTCCGCCGCTCGCGACGCCGAGGTCGGTGTGGCACAGGCCGGTCGCCACCATGCGCACGAGCGCCTCGTGCGGGCCGGGCTCGTCGAGGACCACGTCGGAGAGGGTGAAGGGTGCGCCGCCGGACTCGACGACCGCGGCGCGGGTGGTGATGGACATCGCAGGAACTCCTTGAGGGCGGTGCTCAGTCGAGCGAGACGACGACGGACTTGACCTTGGTGTAGGCGGTGAGCGCCTCGGGGCCGTACTCGCGACCGAACCCGGAGTCCTTGACACCGCCGAAGGGGACCGCGGGGTCGAGCATCGCCCAGTCGTTGACCCAGACGATGCCGGCCTGGAGCCGGTCGGCGACGCGGTGCGCGCGGGCGAGGTTGCCGGTCTGGATGCCCGAGGCCAGGCCGTACGGCGTGGAGTTGGCGAGCTCGACGGCCTCGTCCTCGGAGTCGAAGGGCTGCACGGTGAGGACCGGGCCGAACACCTCCTCCTGGACGACGCGGGAGTCGTTCGGCAGGTCGGCGATCACGGTGGGCTTGTAGTAGTAGCCACCGTCCAGGTCGAGCCGCTCGCCGCCGCAGACGATGCGGCCGCCCTCCTTGCGGGCCAGGTCGACGTACTCCTCGACCTTCGCCAGGTGCTTCGGCCCCGCCATCGGTCCGACGACCGTCTCGGGATCGCGGGGGTCGCCCACCGGGACGCCGGGGACGGCCTGGGCGAGGATGCCCAGCAGGGTGTTGTGGACGGAGCGGGCCACCAGCAGGCGTGGGCCGCCCATGCAGAACTGTCCGGTGTTGAAGACGAAGGCCTTGATGACCGCGCCGACGGCCTTCTCCAGGTCGGCGTCCTCGAAGACGATGTGGGCCGCGTTGCCGCCGAGCTCCATGGTGACCGGCTTGAGGGCCTCGCCCGCCGCGCTCGCCACGTGCCGGCCGACGGTCGTGGAGCCCGTGAAGGCGACCTTGTCCACGCCGGGGTGGCGCAGCAGTGCCTCGCCGGCCACCGGGCCGCTGCCGGTCACGACGTTGACCACGCCGTCCGGGATGCCCGCCTCCTGGAGCAGCTTGGCCATGTACAGGGCGCTGAGCGGGGTCTCGTCGGCCGGCTTGTGGACCACCGTGTTGCCGGCCGCGAGAGCCGGGCCGAGCTTCGAACCGGCCAGGATCAGCGGGAAGTTGAAGGGCGTGATGGCCGCGACCACGCCGAGCGGCTCGCGCCGGGTGTAGGCGAGGGCGTTCATGGGTGTGTCGCGGTTGGCGCCGTGCAGGGAGTGGGCGAGGGCCGCGTAGTGCTCGTAGTCGTTGGCCGCGTTGGTGATGTCGACCGCGTGGCACAGGGTGATCGGCTTGCCGACGTCGAGGCTCTCCAGCCGGGCGAGTTCGTCGGCGTTCTCGCGGATCAGCTCGGCGACGCGGTGCAGGATCCGGCCCCGCTCACGGCCGCTCAGTCCGGACCAGGAGCCGTCGTCGAAGGCCTCCCGGGCGGCGCGCACGGCGGCGTCCACATCGGCGGCGCCCGCCTCCGCGACGGTGGTGACGACCGTGCCCCGGGACGGGTCGACCACCTCGGTGCGCGCTCCGTCGGCGGCATCGCGCCACTGTCCCCCGATGAACAGCCGCCCGGGTTCGATCTCGAAGGTGGTCATCGCCACTCCTCAGCTCCATTGCCAAGATTTCAACCAACAGGATTCCTGTTGGTGAGTCGTTTGGTTCGCAGTCTCTTTACAGACAGGTTTCCTGTCAATGCTCTAGGCTCGATCTCATGGTCGGCACCCAGGCAACCAAGGCACCCCCGTCCCTGCTGTACATGGTCAAGCAGGTGGAGCTCGTCGTGCGCTCACACCTGGACGAGCTCGTCAAGCCGTCCGGTATCACCGCTCTCCAGTACACCGCGCTCACCGTCCTGGAGCGACACGACGGACTGTCGGCGGCACAGCTGGCCCGTGACTCGTTCGTCACCGCCCAGTCCATCGCCGACCTGGTCCGCTCCCTGGAGAACCGCGGCCTGATCCGGCGGGAGCGCAATCCGCGCAATCGGCGCGAGCTGCTGATCCTGCTGACCGACGCCGCCCGGGAGCTGCTCGAGCGGCATGCCGGGCCGGTGCGGGAGCTGGAGGAGCGGATGGTGCGCGATCTCACGGCACACCAGACCGAGCAGTTCCGGCAGGCGCTCACCCGGGCCTGGCAGGCCCTGTCGTAACGCTTGGGGGCGACACGAAGACATATGTCAATCGAACTTGCGCAGATTCGCTCGATCGGGGGTAACTTGCTGGGCGGGAAAAGGAATTGCCGCCCAGGGAACCGGTTGGAGGCGACGTCGTCGTGCCGCAGGAACCCGCACCTGTCACCCGGTATCTGCGTATCCGGCAGGACCGCGGCTTCACGGTGCTCGAGTTTCGCGGCGAGATCGACATCGCGGCGTCCGTGGAGATCATCCCGCTCCTCGACCGGGCGACCACCGGATCAGGCCCCCGGGTCGTGCTCGATCTCAGCGGGGTCGAGTTCTTCGACTGCTCCGGGCTGCGCCTCCTCTATCGGGCCAGGAGCAGGGTGCACGACCGCGACGGACAGCTCCACCTCGTCTGCACGCACCCGCTCACGCTGCGCGTCCTCCGGGTCACCGGACTGGCCCGGCTTCTGCCTCCGGCCCCGACGCTGGACGCGGCCCTGAGCCAGCCCGAGGCCACGTCCGGTCAGGTCTGACGGGGCAGGTCAGCTCTGCTGCCGTCCCTGACTATTCGCTCCGCGGCGCGTCGAACAGGGCGCTGACCGACTCGCCGTTGTGGATGCGGCGCACGGCCTCGGCGAGGGCGGGGGCGATGGACAGGATGCGCAGCTTGTCCGTGTGCTCTTCGGCGGGGACCGGCACGGTGTTGGTGCACACGATCTCGTCCACGTCGGGCTGCTCGCTGAGCCGCTTGAGCGCACCGGCCGCGAACAGGCCGTGCGTACAGGCGACCTTGATCGACCGCGGCCCCAACTCCCGCAGCCGGTCGAGGAGTTCGAGCACGGTGCTGCCCTTGGCGATCTCGTCGTCCAGCACGATGACATCGCGCCCGGCGACATCGCCGATGACGGTGCTGATGCTGACCCGGTCGTCCGCGTACCGCTGTTTGGCGCCGGCCGCGACCCCGGCGCCGATCAGCCGGGCGAAGGCCGCCGCCTCCTTGGCGTTGCCGAGGTCCGGTGAGACGACGGTGGTGCGGGTCAGGTCGTACTGCCGGAAGTGCGCGGCCAGCTCGCGCAGTGCGTGGAGATGGTCGACGGGCACCGAGAAGAAGCCGTGGACCTGCGGCGAGTGCAGCGTCATGGCGAGGACCCGGCTGGCGCCGGCGGCGACCATCAGGTCCGCGACCAGCCGTCCGCCCATGGAGATGCGGGGCGCGTCCTTCTTGTCGGAGCGGGCGTAGGCGTAGTGCGGCATGACGACGGTGATCCGGCGGGCGGACGCGCCGCGGGCCGCGTCGCACATCATCAGCAGCTCGACCAGGTGCTCCTGGACGGGGGTGACCAGCGGCTGGACGAGAAATACGTCCCGCTCTCGGCAGTTGGCCTGGAGCTGCACCTCCAGACAGTCGTTGGCGAAACGGCTGACCCGGATCGGGTTGAGCGGCACGCCGAGATGCCGGCAGACCTCCGCCGCCAGTTCGGGGTGGGCGCTACCGCTGAACACGGCGATGTCTCGCACGTCCGCTCCTCGCATGATCATTCCGGGCTGCCGCCCTCATGCTACTGACCACGGAAAAGCGGCTGCGGACCGCATCCAGGACCGCGAACTGCGCCTTGGGTACCGCGTACGCCGGTGCGCGCCTGCGTCAACTGTCCTGTTTGCCCAACAACCCTGTCTGACACGGATTTTGAGGGGCATCCGGTCAGGGAGGAAGGGAGGACCGTCGCCATGACGACTTCCATCAAGCGCTTACCCAGGCGCATGCCCGGCTGGGCGAAGCTGGTGACCGCCGTCGTACTGGTGCTCGCCGTGATGTTCGCCGGGATCCGGCTGAGTCTGCTCCCGGGCCTGAAGGACTTCTTCGGTACGGAGACCCACGACCGCTCGGGTCCCGCACTGCTGGAGTCCATTCAGGACATCAGCCGTTACGACGCCGCCTCCGGCAACTTCCAGGTCGTCGTGGACCTGGAGAAGGACGCCAAGTACCTTCCCGACGCGATCCGCGGCACCCGCACGCTGTACGTCGGCGCGGGCACCGTGGACGCCTACGTCGACCTCGGACAGGTCGGCAAGCAGGACGTGACGGTCAACGAGGACCGTACGTCCGCCACGCTCCGGCTGCCGCACGCGGCACTGGGCGAACCGGCCCTCGACCCCGAGCGCTCCTACGCCGTGTCCAAGCAGCGCGGTCTGCTGGACCGGCTCGGCGACCTCTTCTCCGACAACCCGAACAGCGAACAGGCCGTGCAGAAACTCGCGTCACGGCACATCGGCGACGCCGCCAAGAGCAGCGAGCTGACCAAGCGCGCCGAGGCCAACACCACCGGCATGCTCGAAGGCCTGCTGCACTCCCTAGGCTTCAAGGAGGTGGAGGTCTCGTACGGGCCGGGGCCGAAGAACGGTGCCTGATCAGGCGAGGATCCCCGGCAGGGCGAGTGCGGCGAGCAGCGCGGCGCCCACCAGCATCCATGCCACGTAGTCGCCGACGTGCCCGGACTGCAGTCGCCGCAGCGGCAGTGCCCACTCCGGTGCGGCGAGCAGCCCGGGACGGGTGACGGCGACGGCCGCGAGACCCGCCGCCAGCAGCGTCGAGAGGAGACCGAGCAGCACACCCACCGGGGTCCAGTGCACGGAGACATGCGCACCGCCGGACCCGGCCTCGTTCACCGCGTGCGCCACGACGTCACCGAATCCGGGGGCCACGCCGACGGTCAGTGCTCCGGCGAGCAGCAGCGCGGGCACGGCCGTCATCGTGTCGGGGATCCGGCTCAGCCGCTGCCCGGTCTCCGGTTCCTCGCCGGAGCCGGTCGTCTCGTACCCGGCGTGCTCCTCGGGATGAGGGCCGAGCCCGAGGAACACACGCGCGCCGACCCGCAGCACCGCTCCCGCGGTCAGGGCGGTCGCCACGACATAGAGCACGGTCAGCGGGCCGCCCACGGCCTCCTCCGTGACGGCCTTGCCGAACGCCGTACCGAACGGCGGCAGCCCGGCGAGGGCCACGGCCCCGGTCGCGAACAGCACGGCGACGCCCCGCAGTTGCCGGGCCCGTCCGTGCAGGGCGTGTTCGTCGACGCTGCCGTAGCGGTCGAGCAGGATGCCCGCGCAGGCGAACAGCGACGCCTTCACCCCGGCGTGGCCGAGCATGTACAGCGCGACCCCGTCATCGGCCTTGGGCGTCAGGACGCCGATGCCGATGAGGAACAGCCCCATGTGGGCGACGGTCGAGTAGGCGAGCAGCCGCTTGATGTGCCGCTGGTACCAGCACATGACGGCGCCGATCACGGCCGTCACCGCCCCCAGCGTCACGAGGACCTGCTCCAGGTCGGCCGCGGGAACCCCGCCGGGCCCGGCGAAGACCGTGCCGTACACCCGCCAGACGCCGTACGCGCCGAGCTCCACCATGACGCCGGACAGCAGCATGCACACCGGCGTGGGCGCGACGGCGTGCGCGTCCGGGAGCCAGAAATGGAAGGGCACGGCGGCTGCCTTCACCAGCAGACCGGTCAGCACGAGGACGAACGCGGCGAGCACCAGCGCGTCGGGCCCGCCCTGCGCGTCGATCCCCCGGCCGATCTGCGTCATGGCCAGCTCGCCGGTACGGCCGTACAGCAGCGCGATGCCCATCAGCATCGCGTACGCGCCGAGCGAGGTGACGACCGCGAAGGTCAGCGCGCCCTGCACGGCCTTCGCCTCCTCGACCCGGTGCCCGGTCAGCGCGTACGCGACCACGCTCATCAGCTCGAAGAACACGAACGCGTTGAACAGGTCGCCCGCGATCGCGAAGCCGCACATGCCCGCCTGGAACAGCAGCATCAGGCCGGGGAACGACCCGGCGTGGCGGCGCGGCGGTTCGTCGAAGTAGTGCCAGGAGTACGCCAGGGCCGCGAGCGTCAGCAGCGAGGCGAGCGCCGCCATCCCGAGCCCGGGCCCGTCACCGGTCAGCACGATGCCGACGCTCACCCCGCCCTTCGGCCGCCAGCCGCCGACCCATTCGACGTGCGGGGGCGAGGAGTTGAGGAGCAGCACGATCGCGAGGCCCGCCGTGCCCGCCGACACGGCGCAGCCCACGGACTCGGCGGCGACCCGGGGCAGCCGGCGTCCGCCCGCGACCAGCAGGGCGGCGCCGAGGACGGGGACGGCGACGAGCAGCGGCAGCAGGTCGTTCATCAGCCGCGCAGCTCGGAGAGCTCGTCGGGGTCGACGGTGCCGTGCCGTTTGGAGATCTGCACGACGAGCGCGAGCAGCAGCGCGGTGACGGTCGCGCCGACCACGACGTCGGTCAGGGCCAGCGCCTGGACGACGGGGTCGACGACCGGCCGTGAACCGGGCTGTACGTCGGAGAAGACGGGGGCGGTGGCGTCGTCGCGGTAGCCGACGGCCAGCAGCAGGACGTAGGTGGCGGCCTGGCACACGGTCAGACAGCCGACGGCGTGGATCAGATTGCGGCTGGTCGCCAGGCCGTAGCAGCCGGCCAGGAAGACCCACATGGCGACCAGGTAGGGCAGTACGTCCATCATGTCCCGCTCTCCTCCTCGATCTCGACGGCCTGGTCCAGGAAACGGGCGAGCAGGACGACGACCGCGCAGGCCACCTCCATGCCGATGGCCGCGTTCAGCAAGGGGACGGTGCCGCCGGAGGACAGCGTGTTGAACGTGCCGTACGGCAGCGTGTTCGCCAGGAAAGCGGTGCCGCCGATCAGGACCGCGAGGCCGGTGACGACGAACGCGGAGACGGCGAGCGCGTCGCCGACCTCGTACAGGCCGACCGGCCGGACGCGTTCCAGGGCGCGGTAGTCGGCGCCCAGGTAGAGCAGGTGCAGGGCGGTCGCGGCGACGACGCCGCCCTGGAAGCCGCCGCCGGGGGTGAGCTGCCCGTGGGCGATGACGTACAGGCCGGTGAGCAGGGCGACGGGCAGCACCACGAGGGCGTAGCGGCGTACGGAGATGGCGACTTCGGCGGGTTCGGGGCGGGCCCGGTGCTCGTCGCGGGTCTGGCGCAGCAGCACGACGCAGCCCAGGACGGCGGCGAACAGGATGCTCATCTCGCCGAGGGTGTCGAAGGCGCGCTGGTCGAAGTTGACGGACGACACGGTGTTGGCGGCGTTCCGGGCGAGGGCCTCGCGCACGGCACGGTCGCCGTAGGGGTGCCGGTCGCCGCCGAAGCGGGGCAGGTCCAGACAGGCGGCGACCAGCAGGACGGCGAGTCCGGCGCCGGCCGCGAGGACGAGCCACAGTCGGGTGCGGGGGCTCATCGGTCGCGTCCCTTGGGCCGTTTGACCTTGCGGACGGTGAGCAGCAGCAACAGCGGGGTGAGCGCGGATCCGACGGCGAGCTGCGACAGGGCCACGTCGGGTGCCTGGAGCACGGTGAACAGGACGGCGAGGACGACGCCGAGGACGGCCAGCACGAGGGCCTGGCGCACCGGGTCGCGGACGGCGACCGCGAGGGTCGCGGTCGCGGCGACCAGCAGCAGGGCGATGACGATGACCGCGTCAGCCACGGCGGGCTCCACCGAATCCGCCGGAGAGCGCGTGGGACGCGACGACGTTCCCGCCGATCAGCAGCGCGCCGGTGACCAGCAGCTTGACCATGGCCCGACTCGGTCCCACGGCCACGCACAGCACCAGCACGACCACCGCGCCGACGCCCGCCGCCACCCACGTCACGCCCCAGGCGCCCGGCGGATCAGCTGTCAGCTCGGCGGCGAGCAGCCGGGCGAAGACCAGCGTGCCGACGGGGCCGAGCAGGGCGAGGACCAGGGCGACATCGACGTAGGACGGGCGGTCGTAGGCCTGGGACAGCAGGAGCAGGGCCGGGCAGGCGAACGCGGTGGCCAGGTTCTGTGCCACGACCGCGCGCCGCAGCGGTCCGGTGGCGACGCCCCAGAGGGTGGCTCCGACGCCGCCCGCGAGGACGACGGCCGCCGCCGGCATCCAGCCGTTCACCGTCCGGCCACCGCCCTGCGCGCCGCCCGCGCGGCGAGGGCCGCCACCGCCGCGGCGCCCGCGCCGACCGCGGGTTCCAGGGCGTCCACGGTGCTGACGAGGACCAGCCACAGCACGGTGAGCGCCGCCCACCACGCCAGGATCTCGGCGGCGGCGAGAAGTGTCGTACGCCGGTTCATGCGCCACACCTCCCGAGCCTCGGCCTCCGACCGACGCGGCGATACGTCCGGTTACGCCGCTTTCGCGCCATCCAAGCACCGTGTCCGCCGTGCGGTGTGACGGCGCGCGGGTCTCCGCCCGGAGTGCCCCAGCAGCGCGCGGGGAAACCGGGAGCCCGGGATCGCGCGGCGGCATCTTCGGCCGGTTCGCGGGTAACCGCCCTATAACAAGGGGAAGTTGAAGACTGGAGGACCGCATGGCCCGTACAGCCTCACGATCCCGTGCCGGGTTCCGGCTCCGTACAGCCACGTCCGCGTCCGTGGGGGTACCCAAGGGGAAGCGGGCGCCCAAGTCGAAGCGGGAGCCGAAGTCCGAGGAGCCGCCCCCGTCCAAGCGCGACCTCAAGGCGGCCTGGCTTTCCAAGCTCAAGCGGACACCCAAGGCGACCGGGGCGGCCGGGGCGGCGAAGAGCAAGCAGGCTCCAAAAACCCGACAGGCCCCGAAGTCCAAGCCGGCGCCGCAGTCCGCCCGTCGGGAACGACGCGATCCACTTCGCCTCCTCGCGCGGCTGCTGGCGGTGCTGTGCGCGTTCGTGCTCATGGTGGCGTTCGCGGTCGTGCTCGCCCGGCTGACCCTGCAGCCCTCCCCCGCCTCGGAGGCGCTGACCCACACCAACCTGCGGCCGGGCCGCTCCCTCAAGGCCTATCTCGACCAGCCGGAGCTGCGTGACGCCGTGAAGCAGATCGGCGGCAACCTGCTGCTCGGCATCCCGTTCGGCATCCTGGCCCCCGTCGTCGCCCCGCGCACCCGCGGGCCACTGCGCATCCTCCTGCTGACCGCGACCGTGATGCTGCTGGTGGAGCTGGTGCAGGGCGTGATGGTCGAAGGGCGCGCCTTCGACATCGACGACGTCATCCTCAACACCACGGGCGCGCTGATCGGTTACTTCGTCCTGGGGCGGCGTATGAGCCGGGCCGTGCATGCCAGGGAGCGTCACTCCTAGGGCCCATCGTTTGGATCACTACGAGCGTCAGTTCTGGAGGCAGGATTAGCGCTGTAGCCGAGTAGCAGAAGGTTGCATACATTCACCCGGTGACCTACGACATCATGCTCGTGCGGGTGCAGCCGGGCCTGACGCTTCAGAAGACGCTTGACCACCTCAACGCCGACTTTGATCCCGATGCCGACCTGCCCCTGCTCCGACTTACTCAGACGCAACGGAACGAGTGGGACCGAATCCTGAGACGAGTCTCGCGGGACATTGGTCCCGTCGAGTCTGAGGAGTACCTGTACAGCCTCACCCTTGAGACCGTTGGTCCGCCAGGACGCGTGCAGCTCGACTACTGTGGCGATACAGCCCACATCGAGATCGCCTACCGCCACTCGGGTCCGGCGGCGTTGGAAGTGATGGAGCTGGCCTATCGCATCGCTCGCATCGTCGAGGACGAGAGCGGCTTGACCGGCCACGACTTCGAGGTAAACCAGCCCACCCAAACCGGTGACCCGGTCAAAGCCGCCGCCCGGCTGAGGGGCGTCTCTGAGTGGGCACAGCATCACTTGAGCTAGCGGATCACCCGGTGGACCAGAGGAAGATGCCTGCGACGTGGAGTCCGGCCAGGTAGACGGTCGCGGTCTTCTCGTAGCGGGTGGCGATGCCGCGCCACTGTTTCAAACGGTTGATGCACCGCTCGACGGGTATTGCGCTGCTTGTACGCCTCCCGATCGAAGGCAGGAGGTCTGCTACCGGCCCGTCCGCGTCGTATCCGGTTGGCCCGCTGGTCCACCCGTTCCGGGATCACCGCGCGGATACCGCGCCTGCGCAGATGGTCCCGAATCTCGCGGGAGGAGCACGCCTTGTCAGCCAGGACGATGCCCGGCCTGGTGCGGGGTCGTCCACGGCGGCGGGAACGCGCAAGCGGGCCATCACATCCGTGAAGGCGGGTGCGTCGCCAGCCTGTCCGGCAGTGAGGACGAACATCAGCGGCCGGCACCGACCGTCGGCCGCGAGGTGGATCTTCGTGGTCAGTCCACCGCGGGAGCGACCGACCGCATGGTCGTCCGGCTCGCCAGTCGGAGCCCCCTTTTTTGCGGGCTCCGACCGCGTGCTGGTGAGCGCGCACGATGGTGGAGTCCACCGAGACGGCCCATTCCAGGTCCTCGTTCGCGTCCGCCTGGGCCACCAGGGCGGTGAACACCCGCTCCCAGGTGCCATCGACGGCCCACATCCGCAGCCGGTTGTAGACGCCTCGCCAGTTGCCGTACTTGTCCGGGAGATGCACCCACTGGGTCCCGGTCTGGAACGTGTAGGCGATCACGTCGATCACCTCCCGATGGTCCCGCCAGCGGCCACCCCGCCTCGGTGTCCGGTCTGGGAGCAACGGCTCAACCCGCGCCCACGCCTAGCCGTCGGCGCGGCACCGGAACGGCATGGTGCCGCGCCGGGCACCATTTGGTCTGTACCAAGGTATTGACGCCCTGTTATCTCACTCCTTAAATCAAGAGGCGACACCCTTACCCCCCACCTCGGTCGGCGCACCCGTACGCCGGGACGCCGTACGGAAGGGACAGCCGTGGTCGCCCCACGTTCACTCCGCATCTGCCTCCTCACCGCCCTGTCCGCCGGACTGGTCGCGTCCGCCACCGTCGCCCCCGCCGGGGCGGAGCCCGCCGACGTCCGGGCCGTGACCTTCTCCGACACCTTCGACGGGCCCGCCGACGCGGGTGTCGACTCCTCGAAGTGGCAGCTCGAGACCGGCGACAACGTCAACAACCACGAGCGGCAGTACTACACATCGGGCACCGACAACGCGGCCTTGGACGGCCAGGGCCATCTGGTGATCACGGCCCGCCGTGAGAACCCGGCCAACTACCAGTGCTGGTACGGCACCTGCGAGTACACGTCGGCACGGCTCAACACCGCCGGCAAGTTCACGGCCCAGTACGGGCATGTCGAGGCACGGATCAAGGTGCCGCGCGGGCAGGGCATGTGGCCCGCGTTCTGGATGCTCGGCAACGATCTCGGGCAGGTCGGCTGGCCCGCTTCGGGCGAGATCGACGTCATGGAGAACGTCGGCTTCGAGCCCTCGACCGTGCACGGCACGATCCATGGCCCCGGCTACTCCGGATCGGGCGGCATAGGCGCGGCCTACTCGCTGCCGGGCGGCCAGGCATTCGCCGACGACTTCCACACCTTCGCCGTCGACTGGGCACCCGACTCCATCACCTGGTCGGTGGACGGCAACGTCTACCAGCGGCGCACCCCCGCCGACCTCGGCGGCAACGCCTGGGTCTTCAACAAGCCGTTCTTCCTGATCCTCAACCTCGCGGTCGGCGGCTACTGGCCCGGCGACCCGGACGGCTCCACGGTCTTCCCCCAGCAGTTGGTGGTGGACCACGTCTCGGTGACCACGGGCGACTAGGCGCTCCGCTGGAACTGCCGCGATGGGCCGTCGGTTCGCTGCGGCGCCGTCGTGGCTGGTCGCGCAGTTCCCCGCGCCCCTTCGGGGCGCGGCCGAACCGCAGTCGACTGGCGTCCACCACAGAGTGGTAGCCGTCGATGCGGCCGCGGGCCCGGCCGTAATTCGCTTGCCCTTGCCACGGGTTGGCGCTGCACTGTGGCCGGACATCACGCGTCGTGGTGCCGGTATCCCGGGAGGCAGCAGCGATGGAGATCCGTCCCACGACCGACAAGGATCTCGACGTCTTCGTCGACACCGTCCATTCCGCGTTCGGGCGCTTCCCGGAAACACCGGTCGAGGGCGGCGGGCTGTGGTGGTCGGCGCTCGAGATGGACCGCTGCCTGCTCGCCCTGACAGCGGACGGGCGGCCCGTCGGCACCGCCGCCACGCACGCCTTCGAGCTCACCCTGCCCGGTGAGACCCTCGTACCGGCCCCCGGGGTGACCGCCGTCGGCGTCCTGCCCTCGCACCGGCGCCAGGGCGTACTCAGCGCGATGATGCGGCATCAGCTCGCCGGGCTGCGGGCCGGCGGGGAGTTCCTTTCCGTGCTGCTGGCCTCCGAGGCCCCGATCTACGGGAGGTTCGGCTACGGACCGGCGACCTACACGGCGCGGCTGACGGTGCCGCGTCACAAGGCCGCCTTCGCCGTTCCCCGGGCGCGCGGAGTGGCTCACGCATCGGCGACCGGCTCGGTCGAGGTACTGCGCCGGGCCGAGTGCGGCGAGATTCTGGAAGAGGTCTACGACCGCTATCGCCGCGCCCAGCCCGGCGCACTGTCCCGGCCGCACCGCTGGTGGGCCTTGCGCGCCGGGCAGCCCCCGATCTCGCCGGCGCCGCGTCACATCGCCGTGCACCGGGACGCCGACGGCGTCCCGGACGGGTACGCCAGCTACTCGGTCGAGTCCGGCACCCTGACGGTCGACGAGATCATCACCACCGACGACGCCGTCTTCACGGCCCTGGCCCGCTTCGCGCTCGGTCACGACCTGGTCTCTCAGGTCGTGTTCCAGCACGTCCCGCCCGAGCACCCGCTGCGCCGGCAGTTCGCGGACATCCGCGCCGGCGAGGTGAGCGGCTACATGGACTGGCTCTGGGTGCGGCTGCTGGACGTCCCGCGTGCGCTGACCGCGCGCGGCTGGTCCATGGACGGCGAGCTGGTCCTCGACATCGACGACCCGTTCCTCGGCGAACACGACCGCTACCTGCTGACCGTCCGGGACGGCAAGGCCGACTGCGTCCCGACGGACCGCAAGCCCGACCTGTCCCTGAACATCGGCGACCTGGGCTCCGTCTACCTCGGCGGCACTGCCCCGAGCACGCTCGTGCGTGCCGGACACATCCGGGCCCACCACCCGGGCGCTGCGACCCTCGCTGACGCACTCTTCCGCGCAGAGCGCTCCCCGCACTGCCTGCACTGGTTCTGACGGTTGGATTAATCTTGTTCAGGGGTTCCAGAAGACCGAGGCGAACGCGCGGTCGAAGCGCCGCGCGGACAGGTCCTCGCGCTGGATCACCCAGTGGACGGTGGCGCTCTCCCAGCCCGCCACGTCCATGCCGGCCTGCCAGTCGGCCAGGAGCAGCCAGTCCGAGACGTCATCCGAAACCGGTTCGTCCCACCGGCCCGCTTCCACCGCTTTCACGGCTCTGGTCACGGCGATGGCGACCGGGTCGGTGTAGATGGCCTCCTCATCGGCGTATCCCCCGATCTGCAGCGGCCCCTCGGGGGCGATGTCGTCACGGAGGCTCTTCCAGACCGCGACGAGTTCCTCGGAGCGGGGATGCCCGGGCAGCGGAACGCTCCCCGGGCGGCCGGGGAGTTCGACCGCTTGGTGGTGGGGCAGCGACACATGGGACGTCGCCCGCAGTGGGCCCTGCGGGAACGCCTCGAACATCTCTTCCTCGTCCTCGAAGTCGAGGGAGTTCCAGGCGTGCCGGTCCCGTTCCACCACGGCCGAGCCGGCGGGGACGTACACCACGCTGCCCATGGTCTTGTAATCGTCGGCGGTCTCGGGGAAGGCGAACAGCAGCAGGCGGCCGTCGGGAGGCAGGGGCAGGTCCGTCGCGTCGGCGGGCAGGGCCGCGAGGTCGAGGGAGGCGACGTAGGGGTGGGCGGGGTCCGGGGTATCGGCCGGAAGCAGGAGCGGACCGCCGAAGTGGCCCACGACCGGGCCGTCCCCGTCCGGGGTCAGCGTCACGCAGGGGCGGGCGGTGGCCAGCCATCGCTCCACGTCGCCGGCGGGTATGCCCCGCGCGATCGCCTCGTCATGGAAGGGTCTTAACCGGTCCCGCATCTCTGGAGTCATGGGGAAACCGTAGAGGGAGGCGCTGACACAGGCGTGGCGCAGGGTGCTCCCCACCCGCGGCTACCGCGGCGGGTGCGCACGAGGTCGCGGTGCTAGTGCATCCGCCAGGTGAACTTGTCGCCGCCGACCCAGCGGACCACGTCCGGGTCGTCCAGGTCGTGGACCGTGATGCCCCAGGCGGCGGCTGCCTGGAGCACGTCGGTGACGGTCTTGGCCTCACCGACCACTTCTCCGTCGATCTCCACGATGCGGAACGGCGGCGTGCCCGGCTGTACCCCGAGCACCATGATCCGGGGGTGGGAGATGTAGGGGCTCGCTGCTTCGGTCATGCAATAGAGCGTAGAGCGGATCCGGCCGTCGCGAACCATTTGAGCCGCCCTTGAAGCGGGGCGAAACGACCGGTCGCGTTCCCTGCGGCACTGGGCAACCCTGGAGGAGGAGGTGGCGATGGATCCCGTCGAGGCCCTGGAACGGATCGCCTTCCTGCTGGAGCGGTCCCTTGCGCCGACGTACCGCGTACGCGCCTTCCGCACCGCCGCCGAGGTGCTGTCCGAGCTGTCCGAGGACGAGGTGCGTGCGCGGGCGGACGGCGGGTCGCTGGAGAAGCTCAAGGGGGTCGGCCCGAAGACGGCGCAGGTGGTGCGGGAGGCGCTGGCCGGCGACGTGCCCGGATATCTGCGGAAGCTGGAGGACGAGGCGGGAGGTCCGCAGACCGAGGGCGGTGAACGGCTGCGGGCGCTGCTGCGGGGTGACTGCCATCTTCACTCCGACTGGTCGGACGGCGGCAGTTCAATCAAGGAGATGGGCCGGACCGCGGCAGGGCTCGGGCATGAGTGGGCGGTCCTGACCGATCACTCACCCCGGCTGACCGTGGCTCGTGGCCTGTCCGCCGACCGGTTGCGCGCACAGTTGGACGTGGTCGCGGAGCTGAACGAGCAGTGGGCGCCGTTCCGGCTCCTCACCGGCATCGAGTGCGACATCCTCGAGGACGGCTCGCTGGACCAGGAGCCGGAGCTGCTGGACCGGCTCGACGTCGTGGTGGTGTCGGTGCACTCCAAGCTCCGGATGGACGCCCGCGCGATGACGCGCCGCATGGTGGCCGCCGTACGCAATCCGCTGTCGGACATCCTCGGGCACTGCACGGGACGGCTGGTCATCGGGCGGGGTAGCAGCGACCCGCGGCCGGAGTCGCGGTTCGACGCGGACGAGGTGTTCGCCGCGTGCGCCGAGACGGGTACGGCGCTGGAGATCAACAGTCGTCCGGAGCGGCTCGACCCGCCGCGGCGGCTGCTGCGCCGGGCCGTGGAGGCGGACGTGCTCTTCTCGATCGACACGGACGCGCACGCGCCGGGCCAGCTGGACTGGCAGATCCTCGGCTGCGCGCGGGCCGAGGAGTGCGGGGTGCCCGCGGAACGCGTGGTCACCACCTGGCCGGTGGACGACCTGCTGACCTGGGCCGGGGAGCGTCGGCTGCCCGGGTGACCCAGATCACCGCGGGCGCCGGAACAGCCCAAGGTGGTTCCCCGTTGAACAGACCGTGGGTGCGGATGGGACAGTGTCCCCGGGCCTCACCTTTTGCCCACAGGGACGATCGTTCGGCTGAAGCCCTGTGGAGCCTTTCGCCGAGAGGCGACCGCCATCCGTGCCCACCCTTTGGCCGCCCCGACCGTGATTCCCCCGTCCGGTCGGGGCTTTCCTTTTGCACCGGGCGAGCCGCAACGTCACCCGGAGGGCTCGTCCGGTACCGGCTGTTCCGGGTGGACGCCGGCCGATTGCGGGGAGCCCTGGCGGCCGGTGCCTGCCTCGTCGGTGTCAGGTAGCTCGGCCTCGTCGGTGTCGTCGGTCGCGTTCTCGGGCGGCACCTCCCACCGGTCGTCGCCCGTGTCGGACTGCTGGTCCTGCGGATCCCGCGGCACGGGACCTTCGCGTCGGTCGTCAGCCATGGCGTCCTCCCTTCGCGTAGCGCCCCGTAGGGGCGCGGGGAACTGCGCGACCAGCCACAGCGAAGCCGCAGACGAACGACGGCCCATCACGGCACCCCGCGGAGCGCTTGGCGCCCCCGAGTACCTCCGCCGGTCACCGGCGAAACCTCACTGCGGAGCCCGCTCCCGAAGCGCCGCGCGCCAGGCGGGCGCCGGACCCTCGGGTACGGGCTCGGCGCGGCGGCCGCCGCGGGCGAAGAAGTCGGCGAGCGGCAGGATCGCGGCGCCGACGGTGACCGCGTCGGGGCCGAGCCGGCCGAGGTCGATGGTGACCCGCTCGGCCGGGTGGCGCAGCGCGTACGACACGGCATGGCGCCGTACGGCGGGCAGGAACCGCGCGCCGAGCTGGAGCCCGGCCCAGCCGCCGATGAGGATGCGCTCGGGCTGGAAGAGGTTGATCAGGTCGGACAGCCCGGCGCCCAGGTACTCGGCGGTCTCCTCCAGGACGGCGAGCGCCACCGGGTCGGCCGCACCGCCCCCGGCGGGATACGCGGCGGCCAGCATCGCCGCCAGCGCCGTCTCCTCATCGGTGTCCGCCGGCGGGCGCCCGCCCTGCTCGCCCCACCGCTCGAGCAGCGACTCGGCGCCCGCGTACGCCTCCAGGCAACCGAGCGCACCGCACCGGCAGCGGCGCCCCCTGACCCGTACCGTCAGATGGCCCCACTCCACCGCCCGCCCGTGCTCCGCCTCGGGCGTGACCAGGCAGGCGCCCACCCCCGAGCCGAAGAGCACGACGACCGCGTTGCGGGCGCCGCGTCCGGCGCCGAACCACATCTCGGCCTGGCCGAGGGTCTTGGCGCCGTTGTCGATGAAGTACGGGACGGTGTCGGGCAGGGGGGAGCCGTCACGGAGCAGCGCTTCGAGGGGGACCGCGTCCCAGCCGATGGTCTGCCCGTGGACCACGGTGCCGCGGTCCGGTGCGTGTTCGACGATGCCGGGGACGCCGATGCCGACGCCCAGCAGCTGTTCCGGCGCGATCTCGGCGGTCGCGAGCACCTCGGTGATGCCGTCGCGGATGTGACCGACGATGACCTCGACGTCGTAGCCCTGATGGGTCAACGGGCGTTCGGTGCGGGCGAGTTCGGTGAGGGTGAGGTCGAACAGCTCGATGCGGACCCGGGTTTCGCCGACGTCGACGCCGATCATGTGGCCGCTGCCGGGTGCCACGCGCAGCAGGGTGCGCGGGCGGCCGCCGTCGGAGTCGACGCTGCCGGCCTCCTCCAGCAGGCCGTCGGCGACCAGGTCGGCGACGACGTTGCTGACGGAGCCGGAGCTGAGCCCGGTCACCGGGCCGAGCTCGAAGCGGCTGAGGGGTCCGTCGAAGTACAGCCGTTGGAGTACGGCCGTACGGTTGGCCCGTCTCAGGTCGCGTACCGTGCGCCCGTTCCGCCCCGCCATGTGGTTCCCTCGATCTGATTTGAGGACCCTCGTCGGGTCAGCGAGCGGCCAGTTCCTGGATCTCGTCGAGGGCGAGGAGGAGTTCGGGTGCGACCACGGTCTGGACCCAGCCGTCGCGCTCCTCGCCCGTCGCCCGTGGGACCGTCTCGGTGATCATGATCAGGTAGAGGTAGCTGCGGTAGAGGGCGAGGCGGAGGCGGGCCGGAGTGTCGAAGACGGCGCGGCCCCCGGCCTCCCGGTAGCCCGCCAGGAAGTCCTCGTCCTTCTTGATGTCATCCAGCAGCGCCAGGGAGACGAAGTCGGCGAGCGGGTCGCCCCAGAACATGCGCTCCCCGTCGATGAGGCCGCCGATACGGGCCGCCCCCGTCGAGCGGTCCACCAGGATGTTGCCCTGCCAGAGGTCGAAGTGGACGAGGTACGGGACGTCGACCTCGTCGAGGGCGGGAAAGGCGGTCCGGAGAATACGGGCCACCTCGTCGGCGGGGCGGGACAGCCGGGCGCGGTAGTCGCGGGCGTCGTCGAGTACGGCGTCGAGCATGCCGGTGAACGCGGTCCGCCAGTCGCCGGCGAGCGGGCCGAGGGCGCCGGACGGGTATCCGAAGCCGGGGCCCGTGACCCGGTGGAGCCGCGCCACCTGACGGCCCAACTCCGCGCGCAGGGCGACCCGTTCGGCCTCGGTGAGCTCATCGTCCCACGGGTCGCCCGGGCAGGCGGTCATCAGCAGATGACGTGCGCCCGCGTCCCCGCCGACCGCCACGACGCGCGGCGCCGATACGTCCGCCTGGGCGGCCCCGTCGTAGAACTCGGCCTCGGAGACGAGGAGTTCCCGCTCGTGGCGCAGGCCGGGCGTGGTCTGAGCGGGTGGGATCTTCAGGACGTAGCGGGTGCCGTCGGTGAGCCGGAGTTCCTCGACCGTGTTGTACGTGCCGCCGTGCAGCGGGCGCAGGTGAGCGAGGCGGTCGGGCGGGATCTGCGCCGCCTCCAGGACGTTTCGCGCCCGCTCCCATGAGTCCACCACCGTGCGCCCACCCCTCCCCTTCGAACACCCTGCGGCGTACACGTCCGCTACAGGGTACGGAACGCGCCGCGCACCGAACGGGTCGCCCGCGCCTATGTGCTGGACGTCCTCGCTCCCGGGGTACGGCCACCGACACTGGCCGTACCCGCTCCCTCCGGTGCGCCGAAGCGGGCGAGGGTGTGCCACACCATTTTCAGGTCCTGGAGGTCGTGGTGTCCCGTGCGGGCCGCGTTTCCGATGATCCGCGGGTCGAGGCGGGCCTCCTCGGCGATCCGGGCGCCCAGGTCGGCGTACTCGGGGCCGCGGTAGTCCGCATGGCCGCGCAACTCCGCCACGGTGAGCCGGTAGCCGGGGTGCCATTCGAGCGGGAAGGGCAGCGCGCGGGCCGCCTCCTCGACCGCGGTGCCCCGGTAGCTCGCGTCCAGGACAAGCGCCTCCACGTCCCGGGCGAGGACGACGCCGCCGTGGACCTGCGCCTCGATGTAGTCGTTGAGCGCGTCCTGCCGGTCCGCCTCGGCCAGGGCGATCAGGGACATTCCGGCGGCCACGCCGAAGTCGGCGGGCTCGGCCGCACTGTCGGGGTAGCAGAAGGTGGCGCGGTCGAGCGTGGCGCCGGTCAGCCGGAGGTGCGAGGACCCGAACCGTGGGGCTGCGCCGACCACTTGGCGCCGGAAGTTCAGAGCGCCGTACACAGGCCGGTCCTGCGAGTCGGCGTCGTCGTACGCCCCGCCGAAGATCCGGCTCTCCCAGCGCCAGCGGTCGCCGCCGGGATGTGCGGTGAGGCCGCCGTTGCTCACGCCCGTGACGAACTGCGAGTGGTACGTGCCGTCCCGGGCCAGCGCCTCGAGGATGGGGGCGCCGCCGACCAGCCGGTCCGGGTGGAAGTTGAGTGTGATGCGCAGCTCCCGGTCGACGGCCGGCCCGGCGGAACGGCCCGCCACATGCCCCAGCGCCGCCCGCGCCCGCGATGACCCGACGTCCCCGAATTCCACTGGCTTCCCCTCCCGCGGGCTACCTAGGAAACGATCCACAGTCCCAGGAGACCTCCCTAGACGTCCCGCAGCGTCGAAGTCTCCACCTCGTGGAGGTGAATCAGGACGTCGTGCGAGCGCCTCAGCACGATGTCGTTCGGGCCGTCCGGATACGCGGTGCCGATGGTGCGCGTCGGCCGGGCCTTCGCCAGCCACTCGCGGGCCGGCGATCCGACCGACCGCAGGTCCACGACGTAGTCGCGGTGACGCACCCGGTCGAAGGTCACGCCGACGCTCACATACCCGGCGCCGAGAGTCTCCCGCAGAAACGCGCCCTGCGTCTTCGGGTTCGACGCGGGATCGACCGCCACATAGCCGACGTGCTCGTCATGCGCCGACAGCAGCACCTTCGTACCGGTGTGCCGCTGCCACCACACGACATTGGCGTTCTGCACAGCACGGTCGTACGCCGTCCGGTCCGCGCCGGGGCCCTGGCCGCGCAGCAGGTCCAGCGCCTCGCCGGTGCGCTCGGCCATCTCCCGCCGTTCCGCATACGGTTTGCTCAGGTACTGCTCGATGTAGGCCTTGGTCGCCGGGATGCCGGACGTTGTACGCCCGCTTCCACTCGACGAGCCGCAGATAGGCGGTGTTGTTCCACCACAGGTAGTCGCGCTGGAACTCCTCGCGCATGATGCGCCGCGGGTCGCCCTTGCCATGCCGCACGTAGGCGTCGAGACGCAGGCCCGTGCTCCAGGGGGCCTCCAGGGCGAAGGTGCGGAAGCCCTTTCCTCGACGAGGTGGCGGAAGACGCGGTCCCTGAGGGCGAAGAAGTCGTGCGAGCCATGGCTGGCTCCCCGACGCCGACCACCTGCGCGTCCCCGATCATCCGGTCGAGGGGGCGCAGATCGCCGGTGCCGCCGCCGGGTTCGACGGGTCAGGACTGTTCCGGTCCGATGCCATTTCATGATCCAAGGCTGTCGCTGCCCGGCCCCGCCGGCACCATCCGGCCGTCCACCGTCCTCGGACGCGGACATCCGGAGCGCGACAGCGGGGGTTTTCCTCAGTACGTTCGATGCGCCTGAGGAAGGGAAGATCCCAAGGGATGCGAGATGTGCGTGAGCGGACGGAGTCCCTCGAGAGCCTGGTGAAGAAGCGGCGCCGGGACCCCGTCGTCGTCCAGACGCTGCGGTCGGCCGCCGCCGCGACGATCGCCTACGTCATCGCGCTGCGCCTGAGCCCCGAGCAGTTGCCGCTCACCGCGCCGCTGACCGCGCTGCTGGTCGTCCAGGTCACGCTCTACGCCACGCTCACCAACGGCATCCGCCGGGTGAACTCCGTGGTGGCCGGCGTCCTCGTGGCCATCGCCTTCAGCCTGCTGGTGGGGCTGACCTGGTGGAGTCTCGCCCTGCTGATCCTCGCCGCGCTGGGGGTGGGACATCTGGTGCGGGTCGACGAGTACGTCCCCGAGGTCGCGATCAGCGCGATGCTGGTCCTCGGTGTGACGACCGTCGGGGACACGGCATGGGCGCGGGTGGTGGAGACGCTGATCGGCGCGGTCGTCGGACTCGGCTTCAATCTGCTGCTGGCGCCGCCGGTGTGGGTCGACCAGGCGGGTGAGTCCATCGAGGGGCTGGCCCGCCGGCTGCGGCAGCTGATGCTGAGCATGGGTGAGGAGGTGGCCGGCCGTACCCCGGTCGAGCGGACGGCCGCACGGCTGCACGAGGCACGCCGGCTCGATCACGACATCGTCGAGGTGGACGCGGCGCTGCGGCAGGCGGAGGACAGTCTGCGGCTCAACCCGCGCGTGCGGGAGGGTCTGTTGCACCGGGTCGTGCTGCGCACCGGCCTGGACACGCTGGAGATCTGCACGGTCGTCCTGCGCGTCCTCGCCCGCAGCTTCACCGACCTGGCCAAGGAACGCGAGCCCGAGCCGCTGTTCACGCCGCCGACGGGTGCCGCGGTGGAACAGCTCCTTGCCGAGATCGCCGACGCCGTGGTCAGTTTCGCCGTCCTGGTGACCACCAGCGTCAGCGCCAACGCCGAGTCGGCTGAGGCCCGGCTCACCGCCGAGTTGCACACCGCGGCGGCCACCCGCGACAAGCTCGCCCAGCTGCTGCGCGAGGAGGCCGAGCGCGAGACCCGGCACTGGCAGCTGTTCGGCGCCGTCCTGACCGAGGTGAACCGCATCCTCGACGAGCTCGACACCGAGCACCGCACACGTCGGCTGCTGGAGGAACTGGACCGGGTGTCGCAGGACCAGCGCGAGCGGATGCCGCGTCTGACCCGGCTGCGGGAACGTCTGGGCGTCCAGGAACAGCTGTGGCGGAACCGTACCGGCATGGGCGGGCGTTTCCGGTAGGGGACGCCGGGACGGGCCGGCACCCGATACGAGGGAGCGGGCCGATGACCGATGCCGACACGACCGTGCGGATCGACGGGAACACGCTGCGGCTGCCGCGCGGGGTGGCGGTGCGGTTCATCCGTACGCTGCGGCTGCCCGAGACGGGCACGCACGCGTTGCCGCCGGGGCTGGGCGAGTTCCCGGTCCGGCGTGTGGCGGACTATCCGGACACCGTGCCCGGGCAGTGGCGCTCGCGCGGCGGTGTGATGCTGCCGGTGTACCTGCGTGAGGCGATGTGGCTGAGCTTCGCGGGCACCACCGAACCGGCCGCCCTCCAGGTCGGCGTCGGAAAGGTGTGCGCCGTCTCGGGCCGGCCGTGGAGCGACCGGCTCTCCCGCACACCCCAGAACTACGTGGTGCTCCCCCGCCAGCCCTGGCTGGACGGCATCAACTCCGGGAAGGGCACGGTCCGCCAGTTCGTGGCGGTGCCGCTGGGGATGGGGGCGACCGTCGAGGGGCAGGTCACCGGCGAGGAGGTCTGGGGCGGCGTACAGCTGCAGTCCTTCCCGCTGAACGAGGGGGCGCTGGCCGTGTGGCGCGAGGAGCAGCGGCTGCGGGCCGAGCGTGCGGTGCGGTCCCGGCAGGCGGCCGGGGGCTTCGGCGCCGCGCTGCCGATGTCGGCACCCGCGGCTCCCGGCGCCGCTCCGGCCGGCCGGGCGCGGCCCGCCGCGGCGATGGGGCTGGGCGTCGGCGGCTCCATGCGCCAGGAGGTCTACCAGGACGACCGGCCGGCGACGGACTGGTCCGAGGAGCCCGCCGGGCGGGTCTACGTCCATCTGGTGACGCCCCCGGAATGGCGCCGTATCACCGGCGAGGTCCCGCCGCCGTCACCCGTGGACCGGGCGGCCTACACGAACGCGGGCCTGCCGTGGTTCGACTACTTCGACCAGGACGCGGAGGACCTCGCACCCACCGACACCCTGGAAGGGGTGAAACCGGTCGGCGACTGGATCGGTGACGACCACGAGCCCTGGCAGGAGCCGTCGCCGGGCCAGGTGAAGCCCCTCAAGGACGCGCCCGGCAAAGCGGTGGAGGACGGCGACTGGTGACCGTTGCGGCGCCTGCAACGCACGGTGCTGTTCTTGCATGCCAAGGGTGATCCACGCGAGGGTGGCTGTCGGGACGACCGACGACCTGAGGTGTGGACATGAGCAGTGGTGGCTTGAGCAGGCGCCGGTTCGTCGGCGCGCTCGCGGGAACGGGCGCCGCGATGACCCTCCCGGCGTGCGACAAGGCCCCGGCGCCCGCCGCGGACACGACACCTCCCGAGCCGAGCGCGAGCACACCCCGCGAGGCCGCCAAGCCCTCCGGCCCTCGCCCCCTCTACCTCGGCACGTACACCTCGGTCGACGGCGGCGGCAAGGGCATCGGCCTGGCGACGTACGACGCCGCCACCGGCCGGATCACCGGCGAGGAAACCATCGAGGACGTCGGCGACCCGTCGTATCTGGCGCTCCATCCGGACGGCCGCACGCTGTACGCCGTCAACGAGCGCGAGGACGGTGCCGTGACCGCCGTCCGGCTGTCCGACCACAAGATCCTCGGCAGCCGGAGCACCGGCGGCGGGGCCCCCTGCCATCTGTCGGTGCATCCGGGCGGGCGCTGGCTGCTGAGCGCCAACTATGCCTCCGGCAGTGTGGCCGTGCACCCCATCGACACCTCGGGCGCACTCGGCGAGCGCACCGACCTGGTCACGCACACCAGTCCGGCCCCGGGCCCGGGTCAACAGGGCCCGCACGCCCACCAGTTCGTCACCAGTCCCGACGGCGGCCATGTCCTCGCCGTCGATCTCGGCACGGACACCGTCTACACCTACCGCCTCGATACCGGCGCAGGCACCCTCACCGAGGTCTCCCAGGCCCACACGCGCGCCGGCGCGGGCCCCCGGCACCTGACCTTCCACCCGGGCGGCCGGTACGCCTACCTGGCCAACGAGGTGGACGACACGGTCTCGGTGTGCGGATACGACCGCGCCTCCGGCCGCCTGACCATCGGTGAGCCGCAGTCCACGGGCACCGGCGAGGGCACCAGCTACCCGGCGCAGATCGTGGTGACACCGAACGGCGCGTACGCCTATCTCGCCAACCGGGGTCACAACAGCCTCGCCCGCTACGCGATCGAGGCCGACGGCGCCCGGCTCAGGCTGCTGGGCACGGTGCCGGTGTCCGGTGACTTCCCCCGGCAGATCGCCCTCGCGCCGGACGGGACCCTGCTGTTCGCGGCGAATCAGAGGTCGAGCACGGTGAGCGTGTTCCACGTGGACGCCGCAAGCGGTGAACTGCGGCTCGCGGGCGACCCGTTCGCCTCACCCGTCGCCGTCTGTGCGCTGCCGCTGTAGCGCGCGGGGGCAGGAGGCGGCGCTGGCCTGCGAGAGCAGGATGTGCATGCGCTCGGTGAGCTGCGCGACGTCGTCGGCGGGCCGGTGGAACGCCAGTCGTACGTCGCCGTGGGCGCGGGTGCGTTCGATGCGCAGTGTCAGTCCGTGCCGGTCGACGGCGAGGGGCTGGACCTTCACCGCGCCGTGCAGGCTCTCGGGTTCGACGAGCCGGGTGAGCCGCTCGACGGCGTCGCCGTGGCAGTCGGCGAGGTGCGTCAGCAGCCGGGACTCCGCCGTGGCCAGCGGGTCCGGTGCGGCGGCGGCGAACTCGTCGAGGTCGACGACCACGGCGCCGGTGGGCTGCCGCAGCACCACGCGCGTGGCGTGGAACGCGAGGAGGTCGCCCTCGGGGACGAACCAGCCGGCGAGCCAGAGCCGGGCGCGGATCCGGCTGCGTACGGGCACGGGGGCGACGTCGGCGAACTCCAGGACGGCGGACGGCTCGCCGCGGGGCGCGCAGATGGCCGCCGCGAGCAGCGCGCTGTCCTCGGGCACACTGAGGAGCACCCGTCCGTCGTCGTCCACGGAGTGCGCGCCGACGAACTCCTCCCGGCCGCCGTCCGCGGTCACCGCGCAGGACCACGCGGTGGCGAGCAGCGAACGGGCCCGTTCCGCCGCGGCAGGCGCGGCCGTCCAGGATTGGCTGTCACCCATCCCCAAACCTCCTTAGGTAAGCCTTGCCTAACTTACCCAAGATCGGGGCGCACGCCAACCAGGTCACGCGAACCTGTGCGGCGGCGATGAGAATTCAGGGCCCGAGCACACCCAGCAGGGCCCGTGCGCACAGGTCCCGTACCTGCTCCCGCGAGAGGTCCGAGCCCCGCAGCCACTCCAGACAGACGGCCGTCGTGAACGCCAGCCAACCGCGCACGGCGAGTTGGACATCAGGGCGCTCCCGAGCGACGGGGCCGAACTCGGGATCCTCGGCCAGCACCGCCAGGATCTGCTGCTCATGGGCTCCCAGGGCACGCTGATAAATGCGGCGCACGGCCTGGTCCCCCGCCGCGTCGGCCCGGTGGAAGGCGCGGAAGCCGTGCGCGTGGGCTTCGACATAGGCCAGGTACGTGTCGAGGTTGGCCGCCAGTTGCTCGCGCACCGGCACTCCCGGCGCCGCCGCGGTCATCCGCAGCATCCGCTCGCTCTCCCGCGCCACGACCGCCGCGAAGAAGTCACGCTTCGTCGGGAAGTAGTGGTAGAGCAGTCCGCGCGAGACCCCGGCGATCTCGGCGACCTGCTCGATCCACACGTCGTCGTACGGACTCTCCGAGAACAACCGCGCCCCGACACCGAGGAGTTGTTCGCGGCGCTCCTCGGTACTGAGCCGACGGCGTATCGGCCCGCTCTGTTCAGCGGCCATGTCCGCACTCTACTTGACGTCGATTCAATAGCGGGACCAGACTGGATCGCGTTGTTGAACCCGCGTACAACACGCTCAACGCACCGCTGGATCAAGGGAGATCGCGTCATGGCGGAGACGACGACCAGGGCCGCGGTGCCGAAGGGGTTCCGCAGCGCCGAGCAGGGCTGGCCTCAGCTGCACCGCATTCCGCATCCCCCGCGCCGGCTCCCGCTGCTCGGCGATGTGCTCGGCGCCAGCAGGACCAAGCCCTTGCAGGACTCCCTGCGCTACGCCCGGCAGTTGGGGCCGATCTTCCGGCGCAAGGCGTTCGCCAACGAGATCGTGTTCGTGTGGGGCGCGGGCCTCACGGCCGACCTCTCCGACGAGACACGCTTCGCCAAGCACGTGGGCCTCGGGATCGCCAACCTGCGGCCGATCGTCGGGGACGGGCTGTTCACCGCGTACAACCACGAGCCCAACTGGCAGCTGGCGCACGACGTCCTGGCCCCGGGCTTCAGCCGGGAGGCCATGGCGGGCTACCACCCGATGATGCTGGACGTGGCCGGGCGGCTCACCGACCACTGGGACCGGGAGCTCGCGGCGGGCCGGGCCGTGGACGTGCCCGGGGACATGACGAAGCTGACCCTGGAGACGATCGCGCGCACCGGGTTCGGGCACGACTTCGGCTCCTTCGAACGATCCCGGCCGCACCCCTTCGTCACGGCGATGATCGGCACGCTCTCCTACGCCCAGCGGCTCAACACCGTGCCGCCACCGCTGGCTCCGCTGCTGCTCAAACGTGCCTCCCGGCGCAACGACTCCGACATGGACGTCCTCAACCGCACGGTCGACGACATCGTGCACGCCCGCCGCGCTTCCGGACGCGGGGACGGCGACCTGCTCGACCGGATGCTGGACACGACCCATCCGGAGACCGGCGAGCGGCTGTCCCCGGAGAACGTCCGTCGGCAGGTGATCACCTTCCTGGTGGCGGGCCACGAGACCACGTCCGGCGCGCTCTCCTTCGCCCTGCACTATCTCTCCCGGCACCCCGAGGTCGCGGCCCGCGCCCGCGCCGAGGTGGACCGCGTCTGGGGCGGCTCGGAGGCACCCGGCTACGACCAGGTGGCCAAGCTGCGCTATGTGCGCCGGGTGCTGGACGAGTCGCTGCGGCTGTGGCCGACGGCGCCGGCCTATGCCCGCGAGGCCCGCCAGGACACGGTGCTGGCCGGAGAGCATCCGATGCGGCGGGGCGCCTGGGCGCTGGTGCTCACGCCGATGCTGCACCGCGAGCCCGAGGTGTGGGGCGACGACGCCGAGCGGTTCGACCCGGACCGCTTCGACGCGACGGCCGTACGGTCCCGTCCCGCGCACACCTTCAAGCCGTTCGGCACGGGGGCGCGGGCGTGCATCGGCCGCCAGTTCGCGCTGCACGAGGCGACGCTGGTGCTGGGGTTGCTGCTGCGCCGCTACGAACTGCGGGCCGACCCGGCGTACCGGCTGCGGGTGACGGAGCGGCTGACGCTGATGCCGGAGGGGCTGCGGCTGCACCTGGAGCCGCGGCGCAAGGCGGTGCCGGCTCCTCCTCCTCGGTCAGAGGCTCCCTGTCCAGTGCGCGGGGCGGGCGACTGACGGCGGCAGCTGTGTGCCCGCGCTGCCCCTGGCCGCGTTCACCTGGGGCTGGGTGAGGAAGAACGCGCCGGTCAGGTCGGCGTCCGTGAGATCGGCGTCCCGCAGATCGGCACCGATCAGATCCGCCCCGCGCAGGTCGGCGCCGGTCAGGTCGGCCGCGATGAGGTAGGCGCCGCGGAGGCTGACGCCGCGCAGGTCGGCGCCCTTGAGACGGGCGCCCATGAGGTCAGCGCCCCGGCGGTCCTTCCGGCGGCCGCGCGTACCCGCCCGCACCAGTTCGCTGGTCCGCAGCAGCAGGGCGTTGACGTCCTGCCGGTGGGCGCCGACGTCCAGCGCGCCGAGTTCCTGCGGAGTCAGGCGGGTCAGCTCCTCGGTCTTCTCCAGGGCCCGGCGCAGATCGGCGTGGACGGGGCGGGCCGCGGGCAGGGTGAGGGCTTCGGTCAGGTACCAGAGCAGTTCGTGGAGCTGGCGGACGACCGGGAACACGTCGAACATCCGGCGGGCCTGATCACGCGGGCCCGTGCGCCAGTCCTGTCCGCCGAAGGTGACCTGGGAGACTTTCTGCCCGGCGCCGAAACAGTCGTAGACCGTGCAGCCGGTGAAGCCCTTCTGCCGGAGACGGGCGTGGATGCCACAGCGGTGGTCGTCCTGAAGGTTCCGGCAGGGAGTCCCCGCGTCCTTGTCGATCGCGAAGTCCGCCGAGGCGGTGAAGGGCAGGGCGACACAGCACAGGCCGAAGCAGTTCGCGCAGTCTCCGCGCAGGTCGAGGAGGTCGCCGGGTTGATCTTCCATGCGACCAGCCTAATGTCCGCCCCCGAAAGGAAAGCTCACCGATGAATTTCCGGAGGTGTGGGGGTCTCCACATACAACAGAAAACAAGCTCGGCTACCAAAGAGATACGAGCCGGCAAGGCAGGAGCCAACGGATCGAGGAGAGAGATCATGTGCAGCCATCAGCCTTCGTGCCCCACCGCCGACAGCGCGGACCACCACGCCGCCGTGATCGTCTCGGCCCATCCCGAACAGGGCTGGAGCCTGCTGTGCAACGGCACGATTGTCTTCGACGATACCGGTGAACTGTTGCCGGACGGGCGGGTCGTGAACCCGCATCGCATCCTTGGCGCGCTGGCCGTCGCGGCGTGAGGCCTCCGGCCGTGCTGGCGGGGTGCTAGCCAGTTTGACCGGTGCGGCGCCGTCGTGGCTGGTCGCGCAGTTCCCCGCGCCCCTTCCGGGGCGCGGGCATTCGGTCAGCGGGCCGACAGGCTGGAGCGGCGTACTACCAGTTCCGGCTGGAGTACGACTCGGCGGTGCTCGTGTCGTCGCGGGCCGGTGCTTTCCGCGTCGGTTTCCTCCAGGAGGAGTTCGGCGGCGAGGGCGCCCATGGTGACGGCGGGCTGGCGGACCGAGGTGAGGGGGACGGCGGCGGCTGCGGCGAACTCGATGTCGTCGTAGCCGACGATCGCGAGGTCGTCGGGGACGCCGACACCGGCCGCGAACATGGCTTGGAGGACGCCGAGGGCGAGCAGGTCGTTGGCGCAGAAGACGGCGGTGGGGCGGTCGGCGAGGCCGAGGAGGCGGGCGCCGGCGTCGCGGCCGGCGGCGACGTCGAGCCGCTCGGTGGGCAGTTCGCGCAGGGCGCCAGGACCGAGACCCGCCTCGGTGAGCGCGTTGAGCGCGCCGGTGCGACGGTCGCGCACCTGGTTGAGGCCGGGCGGCCCGCTGACGTACGCGATGGAGCGGTGCCCGGCGTCCACGAGATGGCGTACGGCCAGCGCGCCGCCCGCGACGTCGTCCACGGAGACCGAGCACTCGGTGGTGCCCTCGGCGACACGGTCGACCAGCACGAAGGGGATGCCGTGGCGGCGGAACGCGTCGATGTTGCGGCCGCTGGCGTCGGTGGGCGTCAACAGGACGCCGCGAACGCGTTGCTCGGCGAAGAGCGACAGATAGTCGGCCTCCTCACCCGCGCTCTGCGCGCTGTTGCAGACCATCACGCCGAGCCCGGCCTGGCGCGCGGCCCGCTCGGCGCCGCGCGCGACGTCGACGAAGAAGGGGTTGCCCATGTCGAGGACGAGCAGGCCCATGATCCGGCTGCGGCCCGCGCGCAGTTGGCGCGCGGACTCGCTGCGGACGTAGCCGAGCCGGTCGATCGCGGACAGCACCCGGGCACGGGTCTCCGTGGCGACGGAGTCCGGGCGGTTGATCACGTTCGACACCGTGCCGACGGAGACTCCGGCGGCGCGGGCGACGTCCTTGATACCCACCGACTGGGCCATCAGGCAGGGACCTCCAGATAAACGAGGGGCGGCGGGAAGGTCTTCACATTACCGTCATGCCGCCCCACCAGTGGTGCGGTGGTGCGTCGGTCACGCGGGGAGCCGGAAGTCGACGACTCGGAGCGCCGAGGGCGTCGTACCGCTGGACTTCTCCTGGTACATCACCGACAGCACGTTGTCCTGCGCGATACGCGTCTCGTCGATCACGACCTCACCGAAGGCGTTGAGCCCGGCGCCGTCGAACAGAATCCTCCAGTCGGTGTGTCCGGAGGCCGCGGAGGCTCCGGCGATCCGGCCGAACGGGAAGATCGCGTAAGTGTTGTTGTACTTGTCCATGACCAGCTTGGTGCGCTGACTGGAGTTCAGCGGGACCGGGATCTCGGTCTTCTGCCAGGGGCCGGAGGCGCTCTTGCGGACGAGGAAGGCACGTCCGTTGGCGGTGCGGTTGGCGACATAGTTCGTGGTGCACTGGCCGAAGCGGCCGGGTACGTAGCTGATGATGGCGTGCGGGCGGCCGGCCGAGTCGATGAACTGGCTCTCCTGGTTCATCAGGGAGTGGTCCGGGTTGAGCGGGTCCACGACCAGTCCGGCATCGGTGACGGAAACCCTGTCGGCGCTGCCGGAGCTTCCGGTGGTGCCGACCACCGTGCCCGCGTTGTTGCGCCACGTGCGGCCACGGTCGTCGGAGTAGACATAGCCGGTGTCGTGGTTGGTGATGCCGCCGCTGTTGCACATCACGGCGTTGTTCTGCTCGCGCCAGGTGAACATGGCGTGCAGGCGCCCGTTGCGGTCGTAGTCGATGCCGTGCAGGTACATGTTGCGGGCCGTGCTGGAGCCGTGCTCGCTGGTGTAGGTGCCGGTGGAGCTGGTCCACTCGCCGAGGTTGGTCCAGCGCGTGCCGTCGTACTCCGCGAGGGCGTTGCGGCCGTTGCCGGAGATCGCCACGCGGTAGCTCAGTTGGAGCCTGCCCTCGGGGGTGGAGATGAACTGCGGATACGTGAACTGCGAGGTGAGCGCCACCCCGTCGAGGGTGGACTGGGGTGCCCCGAAGCGGCTCGCGGTCCAGCTGAGACCGGCCGGGTTGTCCAGAAGCCCGGCGGCCGACTTGACGTAGGTGAAGCCGTCGCTGTGGGAGTCCATGTTGAGGTGCAGCCGGCCGTCGGTCCTGGAGACGCCCATGGAGATGACGTTGTGGGAGTCGTTGTAGCGGAGTGTGTGGCCGACATTGACCGTGGACCAGGTGGCGGCGCCGAGTGCGCGGCGGCCGACGACGGCGTTGCGGTCGGCGGTGTACCAGACGGCGTACTGGTAGCCCTTGTAGGTCAGCAGGCCGTTCTTCTGGAAGGAGTTGTTGTTGACCAGGCCGTCGTAGGAGACGAAGAAGATGGCCCGGGTGTCGAGGGTGGTGGTGCCGGTCCGGGTGACGGAGGGGCCGGGGTCGGCGGCCCTCGCGGTGCCGGCGCCGAGGCCGGGTCCGGCGACGGAGGCCAGCAGGGCCGTACCGAGCAAGGCACGTCTTCTCATAACAGCGACTCCGGCTCAGGCTAGGTGGAAGACTTCGGTGAGGGGTTGCATCGCTTCGTCGGGTCGGGCGCCGTCCAGGGACTCGAAGAACGGCGCCATCTCCGCCTGCCAACGGGCGTTGACCTCGGCGGCCTCCATGCCGGCCTGGGCGGCGGCGAAGTCCTCGGTCTCCAAGTAGCCGACCAGCAGGCCGTCTTCACGCAGGAAGAGCGAGTAGTTGTGCCAGCCGGTGGCCGAGAGTGCGTCGAGCATCTCCGGCCACACGGCGGTGTGCCGCTCGCGGTACTCGTCGAGGCGGTCCGCCCGGACCTTCAGCAGAAAGCACACGCGCTGCATCAACACCCCTTTGGATGTCAGAAGTTGAACTGGTCGATGTTCTTGGCGTCGAAGACGGTCGGCTTCCCGAGGCTGATCACGCCGTCCTTGCCGATGGTGTACTCGCCCATGTCACCGGCCTTGAACGTCTCGCCTTCCTTGCCGGTGATCTGTCCCGACACCAGCGCCACGGCCGTACGGGCGGCCAGCTCGCCCAGCTTCGCCGGGTCCCACAGCTCGAACGCCTCGACGGTGCCGTTCTTGACGTACTTGCGCATGTCGTTCGGGGTGCCGAGGCCGGTCAGCTTGACCTTGCCCTTGTACTTGGAGCCCGACAGGTACTGGGCCGCCGCCTTGATGCCGACGGTGGTCGGGGAGATGATCCCCTTCAGGTTCGGGTACTCCTGGAGCAGCCCCTGGGTCTGCTGGAAGGACGCCTGCGCGTCGTCGTTGCCGTACGCGACCTTCACCAGCTTCATGTTCTTGTACTTGGGATCCTTGAGCTCGTCCTTCATGAACTCGATCCAGGTGTTCTGGTTGGTCGCGGTCTGCGCGGCGGACAGGATCGCGATCTCGCCCTTGTAGCCGATCTGTTCGGCGAGCAGCTGCACCTCGGTCCGGCCCAGGTCCTCGGCGGACGCCTGCGAGACGAAGGCGTTGCGGCAGTCCGCCTTGGTGTCGGAGTCGTACGTCACGACCTTGATGTCGTTCTTCATGGCCTGCTTGAGCGCCGTGCACAGCGCGCCCGGGTCCTGCGCGGAGACGGCCATCGCGTCGACCTGCTGCTGGGTGAGCGTGTTGACGTAACTCACCTGCCCGGCGGTGTCCGTCGCGCTGCTCGGACCGACCTCCTTGTAGCTGGACCCCAGCTCCTTCAGAGCCGCCTCGCCACCCTTGTCGGCCGAGGTGAAGTACGGGTTGTTGACCTGCTTGGGCAGGAACCCGACGGTCAGCCCCTTCTTCAGCTCGGCATTCGGGTCGGCCTTACCGGCGGTGGCAGCGGAGCCGTCCTCATTGGCGACGTCCTTCTTGGTGGTACCTCCGCAAGCGGTGAGGGCAAGAGCGAGCGAGGTGGCGGCGGCGAGTGCCGCACAGGTACGGCGGACGGATGACTTACGCATGACGGTTTCCTTCAAACGAGGGTGAGTGGAAGCGCCCCGACAGGGGCGCGGGGAACTGCGCGACCAGCCACAGAGGACAGTCAGCCGGAAGATTGAGCACGCACAACGGCGATCTGCCGAGCAACCCGAGGCCCGAGCACGGAAAGAACAAGCAGCACACCGGTGACGAGAATCTGCGTCTGCGCGGAAATGTCCTGAAGACTCATCACGTTCTGCAGCGCACCCAGCAGGAAGACACCGGCGATCGCACCGCCCAACGTCCCCTTGCCACCGTCGAAGTCGATGCCACCGAGCAACACGGCAGCGACAACCGACAGCTCAAGCCCCGTGGCGTTGTCATACCGAGCGGACGCGTAATGCAGTGCCCAGAAGATCCCGGTCAGCGAAGCCATCAGCCCCGTCACCGTGAACAGGATCAGCTTCTGCCGCTTGACCCGGACGCCGGCAAACCGCGCCGCCTCCTCACTCGCCCCGGTCGCGAAGACCGACCGCCCGAACGGGGTGGCGTGCAGAACGATCACGCCGATCGCGAGAAGCACCAGGAACGGCAGGAAGGCGTACGGGATGAACGTGTCGCCGATGCGTCCGGACGCGAAGTCCAGGTACTGCGTGGGGAAGTCGGTCACCGCGTCGGAGCCGAGCACGATCTGTGCGATACCCCGGTAGGCGGCGAGGGTGCCGATGGTGACGGCGAGGGAGGGCAGCCCGAGCCGGGTGACGAGCAGACCGTTGATGAGGCCGCAGACCACGCCGAGCAGCAGACAGATCGGGATGATCGTTTCGATCGTCATGCCCTCGTTCCACAGCGCGCCCATGACGGCGCCCGAGAGACCGGCGGTGGAGGCGACCGAGAGATCGATCTCCCCCGAAACGACCAGGAGGGTCATCGGCAGGGCGATCAAGGCGATCGGAAGGGTGTTGCCGATCAGGAACGACAGGTTGAGAGCGTTTCCGAAACCGTCGACCGTGCCGAAAGAAAGCAGCAGCACGACGATCAGAAGCGCGCCGACGACCGTGTCCCAGCGGACCGCGCGCGTCAAGGACTCAGGCATGGCGGGCGTTCCTCTTCTTCAGGGCCGAGGCCACGCGCAGCGCGACGACCCGGTCGACCGCGATGGCGAGGATGAGCAGGATGCCGTTGATGGCGAGCACCCACACGGAGCTGACACCGAGGGCGGGCAGCACGCTGTTGATGGAGGTCAGCAGCAACGCGCCGAGCGCGGCGCCGTACACGCTGCCGGAGCCGCCGGTGAAGACGACACCGCCGACCACCACCGCGCTGACGACGGTGAGTTCGTAGCCGTTACCCGTGCCGGAGTCGACGTTGCCGAAGCGGGCCAGGTACATCGCGCCCGCGAGACCCGCGAGGGCGCCGCAGAAGGTGTACGCGGCCAGGATCCGCTTGCGGACCGGGATGCCGGCGAGCCGGGCGGCCTCGGGGTTGGAGCCGAGCGCGTACAGCTCGCGTCCGCTGCCGTAGTGCTTGAGGTAGTACGCCGTCGCCACCAGGACCGCCAGCGCGATCAGCGCCAGCCACGGCACCGCCCAGATGCCGCCGGAGCCGAAGTCGACGAAGCCGTCCGGGAGGTCGGCGGCCGTGATCTGACGGGAGCCGACCCAGATCGAGTCGATGCCCCGGATGATGTAGAGCGTGCCGAGGGTGACGACGAGGGCGGGCACCTGGCCGAGGCTGACGAGCAGGCCGTTCAGCAGGCCGAAGCCGATGCCGAGCAGGACGGCGAGGAGGACGGCCACGACGGAGTTGCCGCCGTTTTGGAGGTAGGTCCCGGCCGCGAAGGCGCTGATGCCGAGCGTCGAGCCGACCGAGAGGTCGACGTTGCGGGTGATGACGACCAGGGACTGGCCGGTGGCGACCAGCACCAGGATGGTCGCGTTGAGCAGCAGGTCCTTGATGCCCTGCTCGCTCAGGAACTCGCTGTTGCCCAGCTGGGTGATGACGATCATCACCAGGAACACGACCAGGATGGCCAGTTCCCGCATCTTGAAGACACGGTCGACCAGCCGGGTGCCGCTGGACTTGGACACCTCGGTCACGGGAGCCGGGTCGGTGGTCACCGTCATGCGGCGGCCCTCCCCGTGGCTGCGGCCATCACGGTTTCCTCGGTGGCGTCGGAGCGCGGGATCTCGGCGGTGAGCCGGCCTTCGTGCATCACCAGCACGCGGTCGGCCATACCGAGGATCTCGGGCAGGTCGGAGGAGATCATCAGGACGGCCACCCCGTCGGCGGCCAGTTCGCTGAGCAGCCGGTGGACCTCGGCCTTCGTGCCGACGTCGATGCCGCGGGTGGGCTCGTCGACGATCAGCACCTTGGGGCCGGTGGCCAGCCACTTGGCGAGGACGACTTTCTGCTGGTTGCCGCCCGAGAGGGTGTTCACGGTGTCGGCGATCCGGGCGTACTTGACCTGGAGCTTGACCGCCCAGTCGAGTGAGCGGCTGCGCTCGGCCCCGCGGTCCATGAGGCCCGCCCTGACAGTCGTACGGAGTCCGGTGAGGCCGATGTTCCGCTCGATGGACATGTCCATCACCAGGCCCTGAGCGCGCCGGTCCTCGGGGACGAGGGCCAGCCCGGCGGCCATGGCGGCCGAGGGGGCTCCGTTGGTCAGCTTCCGCCCCTGCACCTCGACCTCGCCGGCGTCCCAGCGGTCGATGCCGAAGACCGCGCGGGCGACCTCCGTACGACCGGCGCCGACGAGCCCCGCGAGGCCGACGATCTCGCCGGTGCGGACCTCGAAGGAGACGTCGGTGAAGACGCCCTCACGGGTCAGCCGCCGGACACTCAGGGCGACCTCACCGGGCCGGACGTCCTGCTTCGGGTACAGCTCGTCGAGGTCGCGGCCGACCATGCGGCGGACGAGGTCGTCCTCGGTCATGCCGTCCAGCGGCTCGCTGGCGATCCAGGCGCCGTCGCGCAGCGTGGTCACCGTCTGGCAGATCTGGAAGATCTCCTCCAGCCGGTGCGAGATGAACAGCACGGCGGCACCCTGTTCGCGCAGGGTGCGTACGACGCCGAAGAGACGGGCCACCTCGCTGCCGGTGAGGGCGGCGGTCGGCTCGTCCATGATCAGGACGCGGGCGTCGAAGGAGAGCGCCTTGGCGATCTCGACGATCTGCTGGTCCGCGATGGACAGGCCACGGGCAGGGCGGTCGGGGTCGAGTTCGACGCCCAGGCGTTGCATCAGCGCGGCGGTGGCCGCGTGCGTGGCCTTGTGGTCGATCCGGCCGAGGGTGCGCCGTGGACGGCGGCCCATGAAGATGTTCTCGGCGATCGACAGGTCGGGGAAGAGCGTGGGCTCCTGGTAGATCACGGCGATACCGGCGTCGCGGGCGTCGCCGGGGCCGTGGAAGACGACGGGCTCACCGTCGAGCAGCACCTGGCCGGCGTCCGGCCGGTGCACTCCGGCGAGCGTCTTGATGAGGGTCGACTTGCCGGCGCCGTTCTCACCGGCGAGTGCGTGCGCCTCGCCGGGGAACAACTCCAGGGAGACGTCCCGCAGAGCGCGCACGGCGCCGAAGGACTTGGAAACGTCCTTCAGTGCCAGCACCGGGGCCGGACCCGTGTCGGACGGGTGGGTCATTGGGGGCTCCTCGACGACACCGGCGGGACTGGCCTCACCGCGTCGTGAAAGGTTTCAACTGGGTTGCCGGGACGTTAGGCACCGGAGCCATGTCACGTCAATGGGTCTGTGTCGAAAAAATTTCGATAGCCGAAGGTCACGGACCAGTCACGGACATCGGGGTTGGTCAGAGGGGTTGACACCCCTTCGGAGGCGCCATAGCTTCCCGTTCTGAATCGTTTCATGCGACAGTCATTCCAGCAGTCGTTGCCGCAGTTGTTACGACCCGATGCCACAGGAGTCCTGAAGTGACCGAACTCGCCGCGGTGAAGGCCGCCCTGAAGACCCAGGCCGTCGAGACGCCGTCGTGGGCGTACGGGAACTCGGGTACGCGGTTCAAGGTGTTCGCGCAGCGAGGCGTGCCACGGACGCCTCAGGAGAAGCTGGACGACGCGGCCCAGGTGCACGCGTTCACCGGTGTCGCGCCGACCGTCGCCCTGCACATTCCGTGGGACAGGGTCGACGACTACGCGGCGCTGGCGAAGTACGCCGAGGAGCGCGGCGTGAAGCTGGGCGCGATCAACTCCAATACCTTCCAGGACGACGACTACAAGCTCGGCAGCATCTGCCATCCGGAGGCGGTGGTGCGGCGCAAGGCCGTCGATCACTTGCTGGAGTGCGTCGACATCATGGACGCGACGGGCTCCGCCGATCTGAAGCTGTGGTTCGCAGACGGTACGAACTATCCCGGGCAGGATGATCTACGGGAGCGGCAGGACCGGCTGGCCGAGGGGCTGTCCGAGGTGTACGGGCGACTCGGTGAGGGGCAGCGGATGCTGCTGGAGTACAAGTTCTTCGAGCCTGCCTTCTATTCGACCGATGTGCCGGACTGGGGCACGGCGTATGCGCACTGCCTCAAGTTGGGGCCGAAGGCTCAGGTGGTCGTTGACACCGGTCATCATGCGCCGGGTACGAACATCGAGTTCATCGTGGCGACGCTGCTGCGGGAGGGGAAGCTCGGGGGGTTCGACTTCAACTCGCGCTTCTATGCGGACGACGATCTGATGGTGGGGGCGGCTGATCCGTTCCAGTTGTTCCGGATCATGTATGAGGTGGTGCGTGGGGGTGGGTTCACGTCCGACGTGGCCTTCATGCTCGATCAGTGTCACAACATCGAGGCGAAGATTCCGGCGATCATCCGGTCGGTGATGAATGTGCAGGAGGCCACGGCGAAGGCGCTGCTGGTGGATCGGTCGGCGTTGGCTGCGGCGCAGGCGTCGGGTGACGTCCTGGAGGCGAATGCCGTGCTGATGGATGCGTATAACACTGACGTGCGGCCGTTGCTTCGTGAAGTGCGCGAGGAGATGGGGTTGGACGGGGACCCGATGGCTGCGTATCGACGGTCCGGGTGGGCCGAGAAGATTGTCGCTGAGCGAGTTGGTGGGGAGCAGGCCGGTTGGGGCGCGTAAGCGTCTGCCGGGTTCTGTTTGTTGCGGGGTGCGGGTCCGTTGTGGCTGGTCGCGCAGTTCCCCGCGCCCCTAGGTAAGTGCACTCGCCCTCTCTCAAGTAAGGACTGACCGTTCATGGCACCGCACCCCGAAGCCGTCTCCCTCCTCGCCCGGTCCAATCGGCTCGGCGCTGATCCTCGTAACACCAACTACGCCGGCGGGAACACGTCCGCCAAGGGGACCGACACGGATCCCGTCACCGGTGGTGATGTGGAGCTGATGTGGGTCAAGGGGTCCGGGGGTGACCTCGGGACTCTCAAGGAGGCCGGGCTGGCCGTGTTGCGGCTGGATCGGATGCGGGCGCTCGTCGAGGTGTATCCGGGGGTCGAGCGCGAGGACGAGATGGTGGCCGCGTTCGACTACTGCCTGCATGGCAAGGGTGGGGCGGCTCCGTCGATCGACACGGCGATGCACGGGCTGGTCGAGGCCGCGCATGTGGATCATCTGCATCCGGACTCCGGTATCGCGCTCGCCTGTGCCGTCGACGGGGAGAAGCTGACCGCCGAGTGTTTCGGGGACAGCGTGGTGTGGGTGCCGTGGCGGCGGCCGGGATTCCAGCTCGGGCTGGACATCGCGGCCGTGAAGAAGGCCAACCCGCAGGCCATCGGGTGCATTCTCGGCGGGCACGGGATCACCGCCTGGGGTGACACCTCCGAGGAGTGCGAGCGGAACTCGCTGCACATCATCCGTACCGCCGAGGCGTTTCTCGAGGAGCGCGGGAAGGCCGAGCCCTTCGGGCCGGTCATCGAGGGGTACGCCGCCCTCAGCGCCGGCGAGCGGCGGGAGCGGGCGGCCGCGCTGGCGCCTCATGTGCGTGCCCTCGCGTCCCAGGACCGCCCTCAGGTGGGCCACTTCAACGACTCCGAGGTCGTCCTCGACTTCCTCGCGTCCGCCGAGCATCCTCGGCTCGCCGTTCTCGGTACGTCCTGCCCCGATCACTTCCTGCGCACGAAGGTACGGCCGCTGGTTCTCGACCTGCCGCCGACCGCGCCGCTGGACGAGGCGATCGCACGGCTGAAGGAGCTGCACGCCGCCTACCGCGAGGAGTACGCCGCCTACTACCAGCGGCACGCCCTGCCCGACTCCCCCGCCATGCGCGGCGCGGACCCGGCGATCGTGCTGGTTCCCGGGGTCGGCATGTTCAGCTTCGGCAAGGACAAGCAGACCGCGCGGGTGGCCGGTGAGTTCTATGTCAACGCCATCAATGTGATGCGCGGGGCCGAGGCCGTGTCGACTTACGCGCCGATCGAGGAGTCCGAGAAGTTCCGTATCGAGTATTGGGCGCTCGAGGAGGCCAAGCTTCAGCGGATGCCGAAGCCCAAGGCGCTGGCGACGCGGGTCGCGCTGGTGACCGGGGCGGGCAGTGGGATCGGGAAGGCGATCGCCGGGCGGCTGGTGGCCGAGGGGGCGTGTGTCGTCGTCGCGGATCTCAATGCCGAGAACGCGGCTGCCGTCGCCGAGGAGCTGGGCGGGCCCGACAAGGCCGTCGCCGTGACGGTGGATGTGACGTCCGAGGAGCAGATCGCCGATGCCTTCAAGGCGGCCGTGCTCGCCTTCGGCGGGGTCGATCTGGTGGTCAACAACGCGGGTATCTCCATCTCCAAGCCGCTGCTCGAGACTTCGGTGAAGGACTGGGACCTGCAGCACGACATCATGGCCCGGGGGTCGTTCCTCGTCTCGCGCGAGGCGGCGCGGGTGATGATCGCGCAGGGGCTGGGCGGCGACGTCGTGTACATCGCCTCCAAGAATGCCGTCTTCGCCGGGCCGAACAACATCGCGTACTCCGCCACCAAGGCCGATCAGGCACACCAAGTGCGGCTGCTGGCCGCCGAGTTGGGTGAGCACGGAATCCGGGTCAACGGGGTCAATCCCGATGGCGTGGTGCGTGGGTCCGGGATCTTCGCCGGTGGCTGGGGTGCGCAGCGGGCGGCCGTGTACGGGGTGGAGGAGGCGAAGTTGGGTGAGTTCTACGCGCAGCGGACCATCCTCAAGCGCGAGGTGCTGCCCGAGCATGTCGCGAACGCCGTGTTCGCGCTGACCGGTGGGGAGTTGACGCACACCACCGGGCTGCATGTCCCGGTCGACGCCGGCGTCGCGGCCGCGTTCCTGCGATGAGCACGGCCGTGAAGTCGTACGCCGCGGTCGACCTCGGCGCGTCCAGCGGGCGCGTCATGGTCGGCCGCGTCGGGCCCGACTCGCTGGAGCTGACGGAGGCGCACCGGTTCGTGAACCGGCCGGTGCGGGTGCCGGAGGGGCTGCGGTGGGATGTGCTCGGGCTGTACGCCGGGGTGCTGGACGGGCTCAGGGCGGCGGGGCAGGTGGACTCCGTCGGCATCGACAGCTGGGCCGTGGACTACGGGCTGCTGGACGCCGACGGGGCGCTGCTCGGGAACCCCGTGCACTACCGGGACGGGCGGACCGAGGGCATCGCGGAGAAGGTGTGGGCGACGGTGCCCGCCCCCGAGCTGTATGCGGCGACGGGACTGCAGTACGCGCCCTTCAACACGCTGTACCAGCTGGTCGCCGCCCGTTCCACCCAGCAACTGACGTACGCCAAGCGCCTGTTGCTCGTCCCGGATCTGCTCGCCTACTGGCTCACCGGCGAGCAGGGCACCGAGCTGACCAACGCCTCGACGACCCAGCTGATCGATCCCCGGACGCGGGAGTGGTCGTACGACGTCGCCGCCCGGCTCGGGATCGACCTCGGCCTGTTCGCGCCGCTCAGACAGCCCGGGGATCCGGCGGGCGTGCTGCGGCCCGAGGTGCTGGAGGAGACCGGGCTGACCGGGCCGGTGCCGGTGACGACGGTCGGCTCGCACGACACGGCGTCGGCGGTTGCCGCTGTACCGGCGGAGGGTGAGCGGTTCGCGTACATCTGCACCGGCACCTGGTCCCTGGCGGGCCTGGAGCTGGACGCGCCCGTGTTGAGCGAGGCGAGCCGCGCCGCCAACTTCACCAATGAGCTGGGGCTGGACGGCACGGTCCGGTATCTGCGCAACATCATGGGACTGTGGCTGCTCCAGGAGTGCGTACGGGCCTGGGGTGAGCCGGAGTTGGGCGGGCTGCTGCTCGACGCGGCCAAGGCGCCGGCGCTGCGGTCGGTCGTGGACGCGGGCGACTCCGCGTTCCTCGCGCCGGGGCGAATGCCGGAGCGGATCGCCGAGGCGTGCCGGGTCTCGGGGCAGCCGGTGCCCGAGTCGCCCGCCGAGATCACGCGCTGCATCCTGGACTCCCTCGCGCTCGCCCATCGCCGGGCGGTCGAGGAGGCGCAGCGGCTGGCCGGGCACCCGGTCGACGTCGTGCACATCGTGGGCGGCGGCACCCGCAACGCGCTGCTGTGCCAGCTCACCGCCGACGCCTGCGGACTGCCGGTCGTGGCGGGCCCGACGGAGGCCGCCGCCCTCGGGAACGTCCTGGTCCAGGCGCGGGCCCACGGGCTCGTCGGCGACCTCGCGGGAATGCGGCGCCTGCTCACCCGTACGCAACCGCTCACCCGATACGAGCCGCGCGGCGACATCGCGCGCTGGCGCGAGGCGGAGGCCCGGCTCACCCGGCGGTGACCGGGGACTCCCCCACGTCCTGATGCCGGACTACGCTGCACTCATCCGATGATCAACCACAAGGAGCCGCGATGCGTGTCGCCCTGTTCCTGACCTGTGTCAACGACACGCTCTATCCGGACACCGGCCGCGCCGTGGTGAAACTGCTGACCAGGCTGGGCGTCGACGTCGACTTCCCGATGGCCCAGACCTGCTGCGGGCAGGCGCACTACAACACCGGCTACCGGCATGAGGCGGAGCCGCTCGCCCGGCATTTCTCCGATGTCTTCGGGGAGTACGAGGCGATCGTGACCCCGTCCGGGTCGTGCGGGGCGATGGTGCGGGAGCTGTATCCGCGGATGGGCGAGCGGGCGCGGGCCGAGGGGCGCGGGGACACACTCGCGGCCACGTTGGCACCGGTGGTCCCGAAGACGTACGAGCTCACGGAGTTCCTGGTGGACGTCCTCGGGGTGACGGACGTCGGCGCGTACTACCCGCACAAGGTGACCTACCACCCGACCTGCCACGGGCTGCGCAGCCTGGGCCTGGGGGACAGGCCGCGGCGGCTGCTCCAGGCCGTCAAGGGGCTGGAGCTGGCCGAGCTGCCGGGTGCCGACGAGTGCTGCGGATTCGGCGGCACCTTCGCGCTGAAGAACTCCGACGTCTCGGCGGCGATGGGCGCGGACAAGGTACGCAACGCCGAGTCGACGGGCGCCGAGGTGCTGTGCGCGGCCGACAACTCCTGCCTCATGCACATCGGCGGGACGATGACCCGGATCGGCACCGGTATGAGGCCGGTCCACATCGCGGAGATCCTGGCGAGCACGGAAGAGGAGCCGGCGGAATGAGCGGGCGTACCGGAGAGGAGCCGCGCGCATGAGCGGGACGTTCGTAGGGATGCCGGCCTTCCCGAAGGCCGCGCACGAGGCGGTGCACAACCAGACGCTGCGCGGCAATCTGCGGCACGCCACCCACACCATCCGCGCCAAGCGCGAGAAGGCGGTCGCCGAGGTCTCCGACTGGGCGGCGCTGCGTGAGGCGGGCAAGCAGATCAAGGACCACACGCTCCGCCATCTCGACCGCTATCTCGAGCAGTTGGAGGAGTCGGTCACGGCAGCGGGCGGTACGGTCCACTGGGCGGCCGACGCCGACGAGGCCAACCGGATCGTGACGCGACTGGTCAAGGAGACCGGCGAGTCGGAGGTCGTCAAGGTCAAGTCGATGGCCACGCAGGAGATCGGGCTCAACGAGGCGCTGGAGGAGGAGGGGATCAGCGCATACGAGACCGATCTCGCCGAGTTGATCGTGCAGTTGGGCAAGGACCGGCCCTCGCACATCCTCGTCCCGGCGATCCACCGCAACCGTGGCGAGATCCGGGACATCTTCGCCCGCGAGATGAGCGAGTGGGGCCGCCCCGCACCCGACGGCCTCACCGACACACCCGCCGAACTCGCCGAGGCCGCCCGCCTGCACCTCCGCGAGAAGTTCCTGCGCGCCAAGGTCGGCGTCTCCGGCGCCAACTTCATGGTCGCCGAGACCGGCACGATGGTCGTCGTGGAGTCCGAGGGCAACGGGCGGATGTGCCTGACCCTGCCCGAGACGCTGATCTCGGTCGTCGGCATCGAGAAGATCGTGCCGACCTGGCAGGACCTGGAGGTGTTCCTGCAGACGCTGCCGCGTTCGTCGACGGCGGAGCGCATGAACCCGTACACGAGCATGTGGACCGGCACGACGGACTCCGAGAGCGCCGACGGGCCGCACACCTTCCACCTGGTACTCCTCGACAACGGTCGCACCGACACCCTCGCCGACGAGGTCGGCCGCCAGGCCCTGCGCTGCATCCGCTGCTCGGCGTGTCTCAACGTGTGCCCGGTGTACGAGCGGGCCGGCGGCCACGCCTACGGCTCGGTCTATCCGGGCCCGATCGGCGCCATCCTCAGCCCTCAACTCCGGGGTACGGACAGCGAGATCGACGCCTCGCTGCCGTACGCCTCGTCGCTGTGCGGTGCCTGCTACGAGGTGTGCCCCGTCGCGATCGACATCCCCGAGGTGCTGGTGCATCTGCGGGAGCGGGTCGTGGAGGGCGGCCAGGTGACGCGGGCCGGCAACAAGGTGGTGCTGAAGCCGGCCAAGGGGCACGCTGCCGAACGGGCCGCCATGCGCGCGACACGCTGGGCGTTCGCCCGCCCGGGCGCCCTGCGCACCGGCCAGCGGCTCGCCTCCCGCACCCGGCGGTTGCATCCGCGCTCGCTTCCGGGTCCCGGCAAGGCGTGGAGCGAGACCCGGGCCCTGCCCGCACTGCCGTCCGAGCCGTTCCGGGACTGGTGGCAGCGCACGCGGGGCGGCAGCGGAAAGGGCGGTGCGAAGTGAGCAGCAGGGAGCGGATCCTGGGCCGGGTGCAGCGCGCGCTCGCGGACGTACCGCCCGACGACACGCCGTACGACCAGGCGATCTCGCGCGCCTATCTGAGCGAGCACGGGAACCGGAGTGTCGAGGGGACGGTGGATCTGCTCGCCGAGAACCTGGCGGACTATCGGGCGATCGTGCACCGCACGGACGGTGCGGGACTCGCCGGAGTGATCGCGGGGTTGCTCGACGCACGGGGTTCGGCGTCCGTCGTCGTGCCGCCGGGGCTGGACGAAGAGTGGCTGGCGGCGACCGAGGTGGTCCGGGTGCCGGACCGGGCGGAGAGCACGTCGTACGAACTGGACCAGGTCGACAGTGTGGTGACCGGCTGCGCGGTAGCCATCGCCGAGACCGGCACGATCGTCCTGGACGGCTCCCCCGACCAGGGCCGCCGCCGGATCACCCTCGTCCCCGACCACCACATCTGTGTCGTACGGGTTCCCGGCCAGGTCGTGTCGTCCGTGCCGCAGGCTCTGCCACGCCTCGACCCGACACGCCCGCTGACCTGGATCTCCGGTCCCTCCGCGACCAGCGACATCGAACTCGACCGGGTCGAGGGGGTGCACGGGCCGCGCACCCTGGAGGTGATCCTGGTGAGCGGGGAGTGATCGGCGCGGCGGTATCAGGCGTCAGCTGTATTTCATCGGGCAGCCGCGTCTCAGGGAGTGGCGGGCGGCGCTCAGATACAGCGCCACGTAGAAGGCCGTGTCCAGGTCCTTGGCCCATGGGCTGGGGCGGGCTGCGGCCGTCTCCTGCGCTGGTCCGTCCAGGAACCACGACGTGAGTTCCAGGTTGCCATTCGTGGCGGGTATCTCGGGCGGGAGGCCTATGACCGTTGCCAGTTGTTCCGCGAGGGCGAGCACCTGGGGTGCGCCGGCGAGCGTGGTCTCGTCGGTGTAGGAGGACTCGACGGGCAGTCGGATCTCGTCGTCGAGCGAGATGGGCACCAGGACGGTCCAGCCCAGGAGCCGTTCCTCTGCCTCCCGTGACAGGTGGGTCCGGCACAGCGCACTGAAGCCGTCCATGGGTGGAACGAGTTTCTCCTCGAATGCCGACGTCTCGGGCACCGACTCGTACGGCGGCAGTCCGCGCCGACGCAGCTCCTCGTTGAGCCCGGCGGCGGCCGCGCCCAGTCCCCCCTCCTCCTCATCCTCGTCGAACCACTCCTGCGCACCGACCCCGACCAGGTAGATCCCCATGACCGCCAACGTACAACGCACCACTGACAGGGTGTTGCCGAGTACACCCTCCAATACGGGTTCTGCGCCCCATGTGGTCCGGCCTCCGTCTCCGTAGCGTCTTGGGCATGGCACAGGGCGTGCCGGAGTGAGGGTGATGACGAAATGTTTCGCACAGGTTCGCGACGTATGCACGACAAGGGACCCGCCGCCGAGGCACTGCGGCTGGTCAAGGTCACCAAGACCTACGGCTCCGACGACAGCGCAGTGACCGCCCTGGACGGGGTCACGCTCAGCCTCGGGCGGGGCACGTTCACGGCCGTGATGGGGCCGTCGGGCTCGGGGAAGTCGACGCTGCTGCAGTGCGCGGCCGGTCTGGACCGGCCCGACAGCGGCATCGTGATGGTCGACGGGGCGGAGATGACGGGTGGCACGGAGGCGGAGCTGACGAAGTTCCGGCGCCGTCGGATCGGGTTCGTGTTCCAGCAGTACAACCTGCTGGAGACGCTGACCGTCGCGCAGAACACGGTGCTGCCGCTGAAGCTCGCCGGGCAGCGCGTGGACCGGCGGCGGGCCCGGGAGGTGCTGGCCTCCGTGGGGCTCGGCGACCGGCTCGGGCACCGTCCCGACCAGCTCTCCGGCGGTCAGCGGCAGCGGGTGGCAATCGCCCGCGCGCTGGTGACCGAACCCCGGGTGGTCTTCGCGGACGAGCCGACGGGCGCCCTGGACACGCGCAGCGCACGGGAGGTGCTGCTGCTGCTTCAGGAGGCGGTGCGGGTGCATGGCCGGACCGTGGTGATGGTGACGCACGACCCGGTCGCCGCCTCGTACGCCGACTCGGTGCTGTTCCTCGCGGACGGCCGGCTGGCCGGCCGGATGGACGCGCCCACGCCCGACGCGGTCGCCGAGCGGCTGGCCCACCTGGGCGACGACGCGCTGCAGGGGGTGTGAGCGATGTTCATGCTGGCCATGCGGTCCATCCGGCAGCGGCCCGGACGCTTCCTCGCGACCTTGCTGTCCGCCTTCCTCGGCGCGGCGATCATCATGACGTTCAACTCGATGCACGACACCGCCGGGCAGCCCGGCATCGACTCGACCAGCTCCGAGACGCTGAGCCTCTCGGCGAGCGTCGTCGGCGGCTACGGCACCCTGCTGGTGTTCTTCGCCATCGCCTCGGCGCTGACGGTCAACGTCCGCCAGCGGGCGGCCGAGCTGGAGCTGCTGCGCTGCTCGGGGGCGACTCCGGCGCAGATCAAGCGGATGGTCGTCGGTGAGGCGGTGGCCGTGGCCCTGGTGGGCGCGGCACTGGCGATCGGCCCGGCGATGCTGGGTGGGCAGTTGCTGCTGGACGTGTTCCAGGACAGCGGCCAGGTCGCCGGGTCCGTCGACCACTCCTTCGGGCCGGTCGCGCTGATGTCGGGCATCGACATCACGCTGCTCGCGGCGGCGGGCGCCGCGTTCCTCGCCGTACGGCGGGCGACGCACCGGCGCGAACGGCGGGACGGGAAGCGGAAGTTCTTCGCGTACGCCGCTCTGGTCGCCGGCGCTGTGGCGGTGACGTCCACCTTCGCGATGTCGGCGACGGACGAGGCGCTGATGGCGCCTGCGGCGTACGGCGCGATCCTGCTGTCGGTGGGTTTCGCGCTGCTGGCGGCACGGCTGCTGAAGGGCATGCTGGACCGGCTGTCGCTGTCGGGGGCGAGCGGCTGGCTGGCCGTGCGCAACCTGCGTGAGCGGGCGGAGCATCTCGCCGGGATCCTGATGTCGCTGATCCTGTTCACGGCGGTGTCCACGGCGACGCTCACCATGCAGGCGGTGGAGAGCGACACGGTCGAGAAGCTGGGGATCGTCAAGGACGTCGACGCCAAGACGCTGGAGACCCTGAACTTCACGGTCGTCGGCATCATCGTCGCGTTCGTCTGCGTGATGCTCATCAACTCGCTGTACGCGGCGACGACCTACCGGGCCCGGGAGTTCGGGCAGCAGCGGCTGGCCGGGGCGACTCCGGGTCAGGTGCTCGGTGTGGTGGGCGCCGAGGGGCTGGTCCTCACGGTGACCGGTGTCTTCTTCGGCACGGTGGCGGCGCTGGCGGGGATCGTCCCGTTCGCCGTCGTCCGCTCGGACGAGGCGCTGCCCGGCCAGTTCTTCGGCATCTGGCTCACGGTCGTCGCGATCGCGGCGGCGGTGACGATGGGGACGAGCCTGGCCACGACCCGGCGGGTGCTGCGCACTCCGGCGGTCGAGGCGGTGGGGCTCGCGGCCTGAGCGAGGGGACTCGGTAAGGGGCGGTCGCCTCGGCGGCCGCCCCTTACGCCTGTGCGACCCCGGCCGCGTCCAGCGGCGCGGTCACGGTGGCTGCGGCCAGCGCGTCCAGCGTCTCGACCCGGGCGCGATAGGCCGTCGCTCGTCTGCCGGGCCGTCGTGGCTGGTCGCGCAGTTCCCCGCGCCCCTTCGGGGCGCTGCCGAACCGCCAGCCGACTTCAACCGGGCCGCATAGGAGGCGTTCAGCTCGACCATCCCCCGTACTCGGGCTGCGTCAGCGCCGATCTCGCACCCGGACCGGAGCAGAAACCGATCGGTCTCACGGTCGGGAATCGCGTGACAGGCGCCCTGAACGAGCGCTTAGATAGCGGCAGGAGTCCACACCGAGCGGGAGGCCCCGTTGTTCACATCCGTCGACGAAGTTACCGCCCGCCTCGCCGAGACCGGCTATCTCGCCTCCCCCGCGGTCGCCACCACCGTCTTCCTCGCCGACCGTCTCGGCAAGCCGCTCCTGGTGGAGGGCCCCGCCGGCGTCGGCAAGACGGAACTCGCCAAGGCCGTCGCCACGATCGCCGGAGCGGAGCTCATACGGCTGCAGTGCTACGAAGGCGTCGACGAGTCCCGCGCGCTGTACGAGTGGAACCACGCCAAGCAGTTGCTGCGCATCACCGCGGGCCGCGACGAGACGTGGGACGAGACGCGCACCGACATCTTCAGCGAGGAGTTCCTGCTCCCCCGCCCGCTGCTGACGGCCATCCGCGGGGACACCCCGAAGGTCCTGCTGATCGACGAGACCGACAAGGCTGACGTCGAGGTGGAGGGCCTGCTGCTCGAAGTGCTGAGCGACTTCCAGGTTACCGTCCCCGAACTGGGCACGGTCACGGCCACGCGCCGCCCCTTCGTCGTCCTCACCTCGAACGCGAGCCGCGAGCTGTCCGAGGCGCTGCGCCGCCGCTGCCTGTTCCTCCATATCGGCTTCCCCGACGAGGAGTTGGAGCGCCGGATCGTACGGCTGAAGGTGCCGGACCTCGACGAGGCGCTGGCCGCGTCGGTGGTGCGCGTCGTCGGGGCGCTGCGGGCGATGGACCTGCGCAAGGTGCCCTCGGTCGCCGAGACCGTCGACTGGGCGCGCACGTTGCTGGCGCTGGGCGCCGACACGCTCGACGAGACGGTCGTACAGGCCAGTCTGGGGGTGCTCCTCAAGCACCAGGACGACGTGCTGAAGGCGGCGGCCAAGCTCGATCTGGACGCCGTGTGACCGCGGCGGCGTCGGATGTCGCGGCGCGGCTGACGGACTTCGTCGCCGCGCTCCGTGCGCACGGCATCCGCATCGGCACCGGGGAGACCGTGGACGCCGGCCGGGCGGTGGCGGCGCTGGGCCTGGCGGACCGTGAGCGACTGCGCGAGGGACTGGCCGCGACGCTGCTGCACGGCCCGGGGCAGCGGCCGGTGTTCGACCCGGTCTTCGACCTGTACTTCCCGCGGGGCGTGGGGGCGCCGGAGGAGCGGTCCGCGGACCGGGACGATCTGCGGGACCGGCTCGCGAAAGCCCTGACCGCCAACGACGCCGCGTTGATGGGCCGGTTGGCGGGTGAGGCCGTTGACGGCTTCGGCGGATACGGGAGTTCACCGGCGTCGGACGGCTGGTCGTCGTACCAGACGCTCGACCGGCTCCGCCCGCAGACGCTGCTGGCCCGGGTCCGCGACGACATCCGGGGGCAGGGCGGCACTTCGGGGTTCGCGGACCGGCTCCTCGACGACGAGATCCGGCGGCGGATCGAGGCGTTCCGGGCGATGGTGGCCACGGAGGCGCGGCGCCGGGTCGCCGAGCGGCGCGGGCGGGACGAGATCGCCCGGCGTGCGGTGGCCCCGACCGCCGACCGGGTCGACTTCCTGTACGCCGGGCGGGACCGGGTGGCCGAGCTGCGCAGGACGGTGCAGCCGCTTGCCCGGAAGCTCGCCACACGGCTGGCGGCACGCCGGCGCCGTGCCGCGCGGGGCACGATCGACCTGCGCCGGACGCTGCGCGGCTCGCTGTCGACGGGCGGGGTGCCGATGCGGCCCGTGCTGCGCCGGCGCCGTCCGGCCCGGCCCGAACTGGTGCTGCTGTGCGATGTGTCGGGCTCCGTGTCCGGCTTCTCGGACTTCACGATGCTGCTGGTGCAGGCGCTGCACGACCAGTTCAGCAAGGTGCGGGTGTTCGCCTTCGTCAACCGGATCGACGAGGTGACCGGGTTGCTCCGGCACGGCGTCGCCGACCCCCAGGGGCTCGGCGCCCGCATCCAGACGGAGGCCACGCTCACTCGCTGGCACGGCAGCAGCGACTACGGCGCCGCGCTGGGCGAGTTCGCGGAGCGCTACGCCGACGCGCTGGGCCCGCGTACGACCGTGTTCGTCCTCGGCGACGCCCGCACCAACATGAGCGACCCGAACCTGCCCGCCGTACGGGACATCGCCGAACGGGCCCGCCGCGTCTACTGGTTGAACCCTGAGCCGCGCACGCTGTGGGGCACCGGCGACTCGGCCGCACCCGAATACGCCGGTGTCATCGGAATGCACGAGTGCCGCAACGCCCGGCAGCTCGGCGACCTGATCGCCCGCCTGCTGCCGGTGTGATCAGGCGGCGAGCTGCGGATAGAGCGCCGCGAGGTCTGCGGACAGGCCCGCCTTGACCTGCCGGGAGATGTCGTCCGCCAGCACCTCGTAGGCACCGGCCGCGATACCGTCGAGGGCCTGCGCCGCCACGCTCTCCGGCGTGGACTTCGGCTCGTCGATCTGCGCCGTCATGTCCGTGTCGACATAGCCGACGTGAAGCCCGGTGACCTCGATGCCGCGCGGCTTGAGGTCGAGGCGCAGGGAGTTGGTCTGCGACCAGAGGGCGGCCTTCGAGGCGCTGTAGGAGCCGGCGAGACCGATCCACGACAGCGCCGAGTGCACGTTGAGGATGTGGCCGCCGCCGTTGCGCTCGATGACCGGCACGAAGGCGCGGGTGACGAGGAGCGGTCCGTAGAAGTTCGTCTCAAACTCGCGGCGGACGTCGTCGACGGGTGAGGCGAGGAAGTTGGCGTTCACGCTCGCGCCCGCGTTGTTGATCAGCAGGGTGACGTCCTGCGCCTGCTCGGCGGCGGCCGCGACGGACGCCGGGTCGCCGACCTCGAGTGCCAGCGGCACGGCATCGGGGTGGGTGACGGTCCGCGGGTCGCGGGCGGTAGCGTACACCTTCTTGGCGCCGCGCTCGTACAGCGCCGCGACCAGGGCACGGCCGATACCGCGGCTGCCGCCGGTGACCAGGGCGACGGAACCTTCGATGGTTGTCATGGGAAGCTCCACACTCTTCGCAGCAAGGCAAGACAAGGCAAGGACGGAAAACCGATCGTTTTCCATGGGGACACGAGCAGCGTAAACCGATCGGTTTTTCAGAGCAAGCGCGACTCCCTGTTCCGTACGTCTCTCCCCGACCCCCTAGGGGTGCTCTCCGGGAGGAACCAGGGCTTGCGCCTCATTCCCGGGCAGACCTCGCTCTTCTACGCTCCGTGGTAACAGAGGGGGATTCCATGAAGGCTGTGATCCAGGACCGGTACTGCTCGGCGGACGAGTTGGAGTTCAGGGAGGTCGACCGGCCGGTACCGAAGGCCGACCAGGTGCTCGTGCGGGTGCGGGCGGCGTCCGTCAACGCCAAGGACTGGCACATGATGCACGGCGACCCGAAGCTGATGCGCATCTCCATGGGGCTGCGCGCACCCAAGCTGAAGATCCGCGGCAATGACTTCGCGGGCCGGGTCGAGGCCGTCGGCAGCGAGGTGAAGGGGCTGCATCCGGGCGACGAGGTGTTCGGCGAGACCGACGGGACGTTCGCCGAGTACGCGTGCGCCCGCGCCGCGGCCGTGGCCCCGAAACCGTCCGGCCTCACCTTCGAGCAGGCCGCCGCGATACCCGTGGCGGGGTGCACCGCGCTCATGGGCCTGCGTGATGTGGCCCGGGTGCGGTCCGGACAGACGATCCTGATCAACGGCGCGTCCGGCGGCGTCGGCACGTTCGCGGTGCAGCTCGCGAAGGTGTACGGCCTGGACGTCACCGCGGTGTGCCGGACCCGCAACGTGGACATAGTCCGCTCGCTCGGCGCGGACCATGTCGTCGACTACAGCCAGGAGGACTTCACCCGGAGCGGACGCCGGTACGACGTGGTGCTCGACCTGGTCGGCAACAAGTCGCTGAGCGAGTTCCGGAGCGTACTGACCCCGGCCGGCACGCTGGTGCTGTCCGGCGGCGGGACCTACGACGGTGGCACCTTCTTCGGGCCGATGAGCCTCTTCTTTCAGGGGCGGGCGGTCGGCAGGTTCGTATCGCACCGCGTGGTCGAGATCTCGGCGGTGGTGACCACGGAGTATCTGACCGTCCTGGGCGAGCTGGCCGAGTCCGGAAAGGTGGTCCCGGTCATCGACCGCACGTATCCGTTCGCCGAGATACCGGAGGCGATCCGGTACCTGGAGGTGGAGCACGCGCGCGCGAAGGTCGTCATCACGGTGTGAGGGGTGCTACCCCTCCTTGGCCTTGGCGTATTCCTGTGCCATGCCTCCCGCGAAGTCGTACGCGATGACCGGTTCGTCGCCCACGACCCAGGCATCGTGTCCCGGCGGGCACACAAAGACGTCGCCGGGTCCGACCTCGCTCTCGGCACCGTCGTCCATGCGGATGCGCAAACGGCCTTCGACGACATAGCCGTTGTGGTGGATCTGGCAGCTTTCGGTCCCGGCGATCGGCGCTATGGACTCCGACCAGCGCCAGCCGGGCTCGAAGGTCGCCACCGCGAAGTCGAGTCCGGTCATGTGAACGGTTTCCAGATGGCCTCGGGGGAAGTCCCTCCGCTCGTCCGGCTTGTCGAGCGTCTTGATCTCGAGCATGACGCTCCTCCTTTCCGGCCGCGCACTGCGGCCGGGGCAGGTCTCCGTCTCCGGGCGGCCACGAACGGCACCGGCGGTGACCGTGCCCCATGCGTCCATCGTCCTCCCGGACGACCAAGACCACCACGTCAGCCGGCGCCGCCGCACAGCCGCGCGAAGCGCTCGGCGTCGATGTTGCCGCCGGAGATGATCACGCCGACCCGGCGCGGAAGTTCGCCCGCTCGACCGTTGAGCAGGGCGGCCAGCGGCGTGGCGCCGCTGGGCTCCACGACGATCTTCAGCCGCTCGAAGGCGAACCTCATCGCGTCCCTGATCTCTTCGTCGCCGACCAGCGCGATCTCGTCGACCAGCCGTCGGTTCACGGAGAACGTGAGCTCTCCGGGGGTGTGCAGGGCCTGTCCGTCGGCGATGGTGCGGGGCACGGGGATCTCGATGCGCCGGCCCGCCTCCAGCGACCTCTTGGTGTCGTCCCCGGCCTCCGGCTCTACGCCGATCATCCGGACCCCCGGGTACAGGCCCTTGGCGACCGTGGCACTGCCGGCCATGAGCCCGCCCCCGCCGACCGGCGTGACGAGCGCGTCCAACTCCCCCGCTTCTTCGAGCAGTTCCAGGGCTGCGGTGCCCTGCCCGGCGATGACATGCGGATGCTCGTACGGCGGGATGAGCGCGAGGCCCCGCTCGGCGGCCAGGGCCTCACCGAGGGCGGTGCGGTCGCCGGTGTAGCGGTCGTACGTCACGATCTCGGCGCCGTATCCGGCGGTGGCGGCCATCTTGGAGCGCGGGGCGTCCTCCGGCATGAGGATCACGGCGGTGGTGCCGAGTTCACGGGCGGCAAGGGCGACGGCCTGGGCGTGGTTGCCGGAGGAGTAGGCGGCGATGCCCCGGGCCAGCTGCTCCGGTGTCAGCCGGGAGGCCGCGTTGTAGGCGCCGCGGAACTTGAAGGCGCCCACACGCTGGAAGTTCTCGCACTTGAGGAACACCTCGGCGCCGACAAGTGCGTCCAGCGTCCGTGAACGCAGCACCGGGGTGCGGTGCGCGACGCCCTTGAGCCGGGCGGCGGCGTCACGGACGTCATCGAGGGTGACCGGCGGGGTCGTGGTCGTCACGCGTGTCCTCCATCGGCGTCGGGATGGCCTCGGGCCCGATTCACACCTCTAGACTAACAGTCCAGAACCTGTACTGACAGTCCAGGTTCCCGACACCCACCGGCGAAGCCCTCAGTACCCGACGTGGAACGTGGCGTCCTGCCGCTCCGTGGCGGTCGAGACGGGGTCGATCCGCAGGGCGTAGTCGGCGTGCCTGATGTACCGGGTCGGGTTGTTGTACGAACGGAACGACGACCAGGAGGAGTCGGCGAGCCCCGCGGTCCGGTAGAAGGTGGCGTCGGCGGCGAACGTGGACGTGCCGTCGTTCTCGTCCAGCCTCAGGTTGTAGCTGTAGTGGCGCAGATAGCGGGCCGGGTAGTTGACCGACTGGAAGGAGACTCCCGCCGAGTCGGCGAGGCCCGGCACGAGCTTCCACTGCGAGTCGGGATACGGGTCGAAGGGGTATGCGTCGATCCGGCCCACGTAGCCGCTGTGCCGGACGTAACGGTCCGGATAGTTGTACGACTTCAGCCGGTTCCAGGCCGGGGCGCCCCAGGCGGACACCAGATTGCCGTACTGGGCCGAGGTGATCGACTGTATGCCGCAGTGCTTGGAGTTGAGCGGCTGCGCGTAGAGGCGCTGGTCGAGCGCGCTCCAGGTGCCGGCCGCGAGGTTCGTGGTCTGCCAGGCGTAGAAGACGCCGTTCGGCGTGTAGGTGTCACCCCAGAGGTACCAGGTGTTCGAGGTCAGGGACTTCACGACGGTCGGGGCCTCGGTGCCGCCGTGCGCGGCGGGCGTACTGAAGACCGTGAAGCTGCCCGGGTTCAGCGAGGTGGATCTCGCGCCGACGAGGGTCTGGTCCCGCTTGAAGTACAGGTAGTTGACGCCGTTCACGCCCACGGTCAGGTTGCCGTCGATGACGTCGTAACCGGGGTCGAAGAAGACCTGCGGGTTCTCGGTCGTCCGGAAGTCGGTGGTGTAGCTCACCATGATCACGTTGTGTCCGCTGCTGTTCACCGACGAGTAGAGGATCCCGTACCGGCCGCGCCCGGCGTCCCAGAAGGCCTCCGGTGCCCAGCTGTGCGTGTTCGTCATGTCGTGCAGCTTCAGCAGCCGGTAGCCGGTGAAGGTGCGCAGGTCGGCCGAGTCCCAGACGTGGATGTACACGCTGTTGCGGGACCAGTCGGTGCCCTTCAGATCCGTCGCCAGCACGACGAAGGTGCCGTCCTGCTTGCGCAGGACGAACGGGTCCCGCAGCCCGCCCGCGCCCGCCGTCGGCATGACCACGGGCTTGTTCTGGTTCAGCGGCATCCACCGCAGCCCGTCGGTGCTGACGGCCAGATGCAGGCCGTAGTCGGCCTCCAGCATGGTCGTGGACTCGGTGAAGTAGCACATGACATACGCCGAGTCGGCCGCGTGGGCCGATCCCGCCCCGAGGGCCAGCGAGCCGGTCACGGCCAGCGGCACGGTGGCGGCCATACCGAGCACCTGACGGCGTGAGGGGCGGGGGCCGGACTGGGCACTGCTGCTCATCTACCCTCCAAGAGGTCATCGACTTCCGATATTTCGAACACAGTTCGGTGAATCGATCAGAAGGTAGAGGGGTGGTGACAGGGGGTCAATCGTTCTGTCAGGCCTACCTGCTCCCGGCTGTCCGGCTACCCGAGCGCGTCCGCTCCTCCCTCCAGCCACACTCGCAGGTGGGAGGGGCGCTCGGCATCCATGTGCACGGTGTTCACGGCTACGGCGGTGCGGCGGGCGGCGGCTTCCGGTTCGCCGGTGTTGGTGTTGACGTCGAAGCGGGGGAAGTTGCTGGAGGAGACGTCGAGCCGGATGCGGTGGCCTGCGGCGAAGCGGTTCGCCGTGTCGGGGGCGGTGACCTCGATCTCGTAGACCTTGCCGGGAATGAGCAACTCCGGGCTCTCGTAGGAGCGGTGGAAGCGGCAGCGGACGATGCCGTCGGTGAGATTCATGGCGAAGCCGTGCGGGTAGTCGGCGTTGGGCGGGTGGACGTCGATCAGCTTGATGGTGAAGTCGGTGTCCGGGGCCGTGGTCGAGATGTGGAGCCTTGCCGACACCGGTCCGGCCAGCACCACGTCCCGCTCCAGTGGCGGGGTGCTCAGGCTGATCACGTCCGGGCGGGAATCCAGCGGCAGGTACGGCTCGCGCGCCCCGTACACCCGGGCGTCCGGGGCGTTCTGGTCGTAGGCCCCGCCCGTCATCACCGGTTCTCCCGAGGTGACTTGGCCTCCCATGGTGGGGACGGGGCGGCGCGGGTCGAAGTCGTACGTCACCGATGCGGCGGCCACGGTGGGCGGGGTGACGTCGAGGGCGCCGTCCGCGGTGAGGTACAGGTCAACAGGCGCCGTCGCCGCCGGCGGCCACCGGGTGTCGGTGCGCCACTCCCCGCCGTGCCGCATCCGCCCGGCCGCGTCCCACCGCCCGTCACCGCCGCCCATCAGGAAGTACTGGACCGCCGGGAGGTCTGAGTCGCTCGCCCGGCCCAGCGCCCGGTCGAACCAGCGGCGGCGGAACTCCAGGTACGACGGGGCGAGGTTGCCGTCCAGGGTCGCCCGTGGACCGAAGTCCACGTCTCCGGCGTACGTCTCGCAGTGGTGTCCGTGCGTCCAGGGGCCCATGACCAGGTAGGAGGGTGCCGACTTCAGCTCCCGCAGGGCGGTGAAGTTCTCGATGGTGGAGCGGACGTAGGGGTCGTACCAGCTGCCCATGTGCAGGCTCGGCGCGTCCGGGAAGCGGTCGTAGAAGCCTCGCCCGTAGATCGCCGGGTTGCGGTAGTAGTCCCCGAAGCTGTCCTGGCGCCACTGCTCCAGCAGGAAGTCCTCGTACGCCGACAGGTGCCGCAGCGGCGTGCAGCCGGGTCGCCACGGCATCGCGGCGAACCAGCCCGTCGCGTCCACCCGCAGCAGTTGCTCGGCCAGCACCGGATCCGCCGCCGCCTCCGGGCTGTGCACCGCATGCCGCAACGCCCAGGTCACCTGCTTCAGCTCGAAGGCGCCACCCATCCGCATCCCCGCGTCGTACGCGCAGGAGAAGCCGCCCGAGTCCTGGAACATGGCGGCCAGCCCGGTCGCCCCTTCGGCGGCCGCTGCTGCCTGGACGTGGGCGGAGTAGGACACCCCCGTCATCACGACCCTGCCGTCGCACCACGGCTGGTTCCTGAGCCAGGCGATCGTGTCCGCGCCGTCCGGGCCCTCGCCGAGGTACTTCACGAACGTGCCCTCGGAGTCGCCCCGGCCCCGGCAGTCCTGCCGTACGACGTGGTAGCGGGCTTCGGTGAAGTGGCGGGCGATGTCCTCGGGCTGCGGGACGGGCGCGTCGCTGCGGTCCTGGTCCGAACCGCGCTGCGCGCGCCGGCCGTACGGGGTGCGCTCGAGGAGCACGGGAAGCGCGGTCGTCTCCGGTTCGGGTGAGGCGGAGTACAGGTCGGCGGCGAGCCGGATGCCGTCCCGCATGGGGATGCGCAGGGTGCGGCGCCACAGGGCGCCGCCCTGGAGGGGTTCGGGCCGGCACGTGGGAGAGGTGTCGTACGAGGTCACTCCCGTGACGCTAAGCAATGGCCCAGGACATGGCGATCACTTGACGTCATCAGGTCAACTGTTCCGCCGGACGGTGACGGGACCGGACACGGGACCTACTGTGCAGCGCAACCCGGGAACGCCCCGCAGGCCATCGCGGCGGATCGTGAGCGTGTGCGGCTCCGGGGCCCGTTTCACATCGCTCGCGGCTCAGCCGCGCCATGCCCTCGTTTCCCGGTCCTCTCCCCTCCCCGTCTTCTTCCCAGTCCTCACAGGAGGCCGCCATGAGCACACCTGACAGCCGCGCCGAGGAGGTGCAGGCCACCGAGCCCGGCGAGGGGGGCCGTGGCTCCCGGTTCCTCGACCTGGTCGAGCGGGCGGGAAACGCGCTGCCCCATCCGTTCTGGCTGTTCTGGATCCTGTGCGGGATCGTCGCCTGCGTCAGCTGGGCGCTGCACGCCTCCGGCCTGCAGGTCGAGGACCCGTCCTCGGGCGACCTGGTCGGCGTACGCAGCGCCCTGTCGGCGGACGCCGTACGGGACCTGATCACCGGCGCCGAGGAGTCCTTCGTGACCTTCGGCCCGCTCGGCACCGTGCTGATGGTGATGCTGGGTGTCGCGGTCGCCGAGCGTTCGGGGCTCTTCGAAGCGCTGGCGCGCCGCATGCTGTCAGGCCTGTCCCCGCGCACAGTCGTCCTGGGCGTGGCTCTGGGCGGGGTGCTGGGGAAGTTCCTGTCCGACTCGGCGTACGTGGTCCTCATCCCGCTCGGGGCGGTGGCCTTCCGGGCCGTGGGCCGCTCCCCCATGCTCGGCATGATCGTCGCGTTCGTGTCCATCAACGCCGCGGGCGACGCCAACCCGCTGATCGCCCCCGGTGACGCGCTGTTCGCCTCCGTGGCCACCGAGGCCGCGCAGCTCGTCGACAAGGACGTGGTGGTCCGCGCGACGGACAACATGTACTTCACCACCGTCTCGGCGTTCGTGCTGGCCGGCACCATCGCCCTGGTCGTGGACAAGATCCTCGCCAAGCGCGAGCACCACCTGATCCCCGACGCCGACTTGGAGGCGGCAGCGGCGCAGCAGGTGGTCGCCGCCGGCGTCGACGACGCCACCGAGCTGCGGGCCCTGAAGCTGACCGGCCTTGCCGTGCTCGGCTACGCCGCGCTGATCGTGCTCGCGATGCTCCCCGCCTCCTCCCCGCTCCGCGGCGAGGGCGGCGCGATCGTGGAGTCCACCTTCATGAACGCCATCGCCGTCTTCCTCACCGTCTTCTTCCTGCTGATCGGCGCCGTGTACGGGCGGTTCACCGGGCGGATCCGCGGGAGCCGCGCGATACCGGAGTTCATGGCGGACGGCGTGCGGTCCATCGCACCGCTGCTGGTGCTCTTCTTCGCGGTGTCGCAGTTCCTCGCCCTGTTCAAGTGGACCAACATCGCCACAGTCGTCGCGGTCGAAGGAGCGGACTTCCTACGGGAGTTGGGCGCGCCCACACTCGCGCTGTTCTCCCTGCTGATCGTCGCGGTCGCGCTGATGAACCTCCTCATCACCTCCGGCTCCGCTCTGTGGACTCTGGTCGCCCCCGCACTCGTACCGATGCTGATGCTGCTCGGCACCAGCCCCGCCACCACCATGGCGCTCTACCGCATCGCCGACTCCTGCACGAACTCCATCACGCCGATGAGCACGTCGTTCATGCTCTGTGTCGGCTACCTGCAGACCCTGCGCCGCAAGGCCGGCATCGGCACCCTGGTCTCCTTCACCCTGCCCCTCGCCATGATCATGCTGGCGGTCTGGGTGCTGCTGTTCTTCGCCTGGTATCTGCTGGGCATCCCGCTCGGACCGGGCGCGCCCGTACGGTGAACCCGGCCGTACGCTGACGGCGTGAGCATCGTCCTCGACCTCGGAGGGCTCGGCCCCGCGGACCTCGCGGCCGGGCCCTCCGCGCTGTCGGAACTGATGGCGAGCCTGCATGTGCTCGCCGAACCCGAACACCACCCGGAGGCCGCCGGGTGGGCGGCCCGCGCCACCGCGGCGGACCCCGAACTACGCGACGAGCTCTCCGTGTTCGCCCCGCTGTGGGCCCGCTTCCGCTGCCGCCTGTTCTTCCCCCGTACGGTGCCGCTCGCGGCCGGCCTGGACGAGGAGCTGGCGGCGATCGGGGAGCTGTCGGCCGAGGACTTCCTCGAGTTGGTGGCGCCCGGAGTCCTCGGCACCAGCGCGCAGTCCGTCCCGCCGGCCCGCGAGCTCCGCGCCGGCACCACCGCCGCGGAGGACTACGCCCGCCGCTGCCTGCGCCGCTCCTACGCCCGCGGTGAGCTGGCGCGACAGCTGGTCGCGGCACCGCTGGAGCTGCGGGACCGGCTGCTGGCGGTGCTGCGGGCCGCCGACACCGCGTTCTTCGCCGAGGACTGGCGCACCCTGCGGCCGGCCCTGGAGGAGCACGCGCGGGAGGTACGTCGCCGACTGGCAGCCCGTTCGCCCGCGGAGGTGCTCACCGAACTGCTGCCGACCGCGGCCCGGGTCGGGCCGGGAGAACGGATCCGGCTGGACAAGCTGCAGATCGACGAGGTGAAGGTGGCCCCGCGCCCCCTCGTCCTCGTCCCGTCCGCCCGGGTGTGGCCGCATCTGACGGTCAAGAACGAGCACCCGTCGTGCGTGGTGGTGCAGTACGCGGCGCGCGGCACCGCCCCGGCCGGACAGCTGACCCTGCGCGACCTGCACCACCGCCTGATGGCCCTGACCTCGCCCGCCCGCATGGAACTCTGCCGCCACCTCCTGGGCGAGCCCATCACCACCTCAGAACTCGCCGCCCGCCTCGGCTCCAGCGAACCCCAGGTCTCCCGCGCCCTGCGCACCCTGCGCGACGCGGGCCTGCTGCGCTCCACCCGAGACGGCAAGCTGGTACGGCATCGGCTCGCCACGGACGTCATCCAGCGACTGGGCCACGACGTCCTCGCAACCGTGGCCCGGTGAACCGACAGGGAAGCTCAGCGTGCAGCCGGAGGCGAACGAGCCATGGACAGGGTTTGAACTGTCCGCTGTCCAGCCTCGACGCGCGGAACTGGCCGCCATGCAGAGTCGTGCGAGCACCGATGGGGCGGCCTCGTCCGATGAGTTCCGGGGCCCGGTGGGGTCTACCCCTGGACGAGCGAAAGCCGCACGCGAGTTCTGTGAGGGGACCATGACCACCCACGCACTACCACCCGTCGTCGACGCCGCAACCTGGGAGCGCCAACTCGAGGCGCTGCGAGCTCGGGAGAAGGCCGCGACGCGGGAGCTTGACGCCATCGCCGCCGAGCGTCGTCGCCTGCCGATGGTCGAGATGCCCGACTACACCCTGGAGGGCGAGGACGGCCCCGTTCGGCTGGCAGACGTCTTCGAAGGCAAGAGGCAACTGATCGTCTACAACCACATGTGGTTCGCCGGCAAGGAATGGCAGTGCCCGGGCTGCACGGGGTTCACCTCGCAGTACACCCGCCTGGAGTTCCTGGACAACTACGATGCGCGATTCGTCATCGTCACCCAGGGCCCGATCAAAGAGGCACTCGCCTACAAGCAGCGCGTCGGCAACCGGATGACGTGGTACTCGACTGCCAACAGCTCCTTCGGGGCCGACGTCGGCGCACCGCCCGACGCAGGATTCGCGGTCAACGTGTTCCTGCGCGACGGCGACACCGTCTATCGCACCTGGCACACCGACGGCCGTGGCACCGAACAGCTCAGTCACACCTTCCCGCTGATCGACGTCCTGCCCTACGGACGGCAGGAGGAATGGCAGGACTCGCCCGAGGGCTGGCCTCAGTCGCCCACCTACAGCCGGTGGGCGACCTCCAAAGACATCGCCGCGCTCTACGGCCCGGGCTCCGGCGGCGGCTGAACGACCTGCATCACGGCCGGTGAGCGGGTGACCTCGGTGATGCTGCCGGTGCGCGCCGGGTTGACCACCGCTCGGGGTCTCTTCACGCATCAGGTTTGGCGGACCGTTTCCGCACCGGCGCCGAACCACTCGCGCCACACAACACCGCGTCCGCGCCGGTCAGGTCCCCAGCCGTCGAATTCGCAGCTCAGCGCACCCTGCCCCGCGGCTTCAACGGCAGCGGCGGCAGTTCCGGGGCCGGCAGCGGATCACCGTCGTAGCCCTTCACGTCGCCGAAGCGGGAGCCGGTCATCCAGTCCTGGCGGGCCTGTTCGATGTCGGCCTGGGTGCGGCCGATGAAGTTCCACCACATGATCAGCTCCTCCTCGAACGGCTCGCCGCCGAGAAGCATCAACCCCGCGTCCGACGTGGCGCGCAGCGGCAGTTCGGTGCGGCCGCAGCCGAGGTAGAGCATCGAGCCGGGCAGGACCGGCACCCCGTCCACCCGGGCCTCGCCGGACATGGACAGCACGGCGTATTCGAAGTCCGGTTCCAGCGGCAGGCGTACGTCCGCGCCGCCGGCGAGGGCCAGGTCGGCGCCGACGATCGGGGTGTACGTCGTGCCGGGCGAGGCGGCGCCGTCGAGTTCGCCGAGGATCATCGTGGCCCTGAGGCCGGGCGCCGTGACGACGGGCAGCTCGTCGTGGTGCTCGAAGCGCGGGTCGGTGTGGCGGTGGCCGTCGGGGAGGGCGACCCACAGCTGGGCGCCGTGCAGGAGGCGGGCGTGCGAGCGCGGGCTCTCCTCGGAGTGGCTGATCGCCCGGCCCGAGGTCATCAGGCCCAGTTCGCGCGGACGGATGGTCTGCAGGCTGCCCGTCGAGTCGCGGTGCAGCACCTCGCCCTCGTGCAGCCAGCTCACCGTCTGCAGTCCCATGTGCGGGTGCGGCGGGACCTGCATGCCGGACTCGTCGGCGATGTCGTCGGGGCCGTAATGATCGACGAAGCACCAGGCGCCGACCATACGGCGGCCCAGGTTGGGCAGGAGACGGCGAACCTCGGTGGACTCGCCGAGCTTGACGTGGCGAGGGCTGAGAAGTTCCCGCACGGGCTCCGGCACGACGAAGCCGCGGCCGCCGCACAGAGCGGGAACCGCCTCGCGATCAAGATTGCTCATGGCGCCCAACCTAGACCCGTGGGAGTCCTCTCGTCAGTCCAACGCAGGCCAGGCCCATCCGAAAATAGTAGCCATGGATATAGTAGCCATGTAATCTATTCGCATGAGCATGGCTTCCGCGGGCGCGACGCCCGGTTTTCTGGTCTGGCGGCTGTCCACCAAGTGGCGGGTCGCGGTCGACCGTGCGGTGACCCCGCTGGGACTGACCCACGCGCAGTACGCGCTGGTGGCCTCGCTGTACGGCATGCAGCGCGACGGCGAGCGCCCCAGCCAGCGGCGCCTCGCGGACCACACCGGTCTCGAACCGCTGTATGTCTCCAAGCTGGCGCGAACCCTAGAAACGGCCGGCCTGCTCGAACGCACCCGTGATCCCCGCGACCCGCGCGCGGTGCAACTGGCCCTGACCGAGCAGGGCCGTGAGCGGACCCGGGAGGCGATCAAGGTCGTCCACGGCCTGCTGCAGCAGCTGTTGGAGCCCCTCGGCGGCCTCGACAGCCCGCGCACCCAGGAGTTCAGCCGCGATCTGGCCACCCTGCTCGACGCACCTCTTGATCCGTTCGCCATGGACCGTGAGTCCGACAAGGAGCAGTCATGACCACCACCACTCCCCCGGTCGACCCCCGCGTCATAGCCCTGGCCCACTACGCCGGCCGCGCGCTTCTCGAGCAGGCACTGGCCCGCCACGGCGCCACGTTCCAGCAGTCCGTCACCCTGCGGGCCGCCGCCACCGCCGACGGACCGATCGAGCGGGAGCGTCTCGTCGACAGCGTCGTCGGCGCGCTGAAGATCGACGCCACGGACTCGCACTCCGTGGTCGACGAACTGCTCGCGGCCAACCTGCTGGCTCCTCAGGGGCCGTCCCAGCTGCGGATCACGGATGGCGGACGGGGGCTGCTGGACAGGACTTCGGCCGAGACCGCCCCCATCACCGCCCGGATCTACGCCGGTATCCCGGCCGAGGAACTGGCCATCGCCGGGCGGGTACTGACCCTCATCACCGAGCGGGCCGACGCCGAGCTCGCCGCCATGGCCCGCTGACTCAGTAGTGGAATATTCAACCACCGTGCTCCGTTGACGGCGTCGAAGGAGGTCACGAGTGGACACGACGTACTACGACCACGGAACAGAGGCGGAGCGCTGGGAGCGCGCGCAGTTGTTCTTCGACGCCAGGGACTACGCCGCCGCGGCGCGCGTGCTGGTCGGGCTGGTCGAGGAGGTGCCGGAGCAGACCGGACCGCGGCTGCTGCTGGCGCGCTCCTACTACCACTCGGCCCAACTGCGCCGCGCGGAGACCGAGTTGCGCACGCTCGTCGAGCGCGACCCGGTGGAGCACTACGCCCGGCTGATGCTGGGCCGGACCCTGGAGCGGCAGGGGCGGCACGAGGAGGCGGAGCGGCACATGCGCCTCGCCTCGGCGCTCGCCGGGGACTTCGAGCGGCTGTGAGCCACGACGTGGGCCCGGTTCCCCCAGGGGAATCGGGCCCACGTCCGAGTTCATGCTGCCGCCTTGCCCTGCGTCCGTCGTCCCCGGCGGTGAGTGATCTCCCCGAGCACCACGTCCACCACGATGAACGCGGCCAGTGGAATACCGAGCAGCGGTACGAAGTAGCCGAGGACGGCGATCACGGCGACCAGCGGCACGAGGATCTGCGGGGGCACCTGCTGCCAGGCGCCGCGCGGGATCGGCCGGCCGAAGGCGGAGCCGCGGCCGCGCTGCCACCACATGCGGTAGCCCATCACGATCAGCAGGATCAGGCTGAGCGCGAGAAGCATCAGGGCGATCTGGTTGGCCAGGCCGAAGAGGATTCCGGTGTGCAGATCGATGCCCCAGCGCGTCAGCTTCGCGAGCATTGGATAGTCGTCGAACCGCAGCACGTCGGTGACCTCGCCGGTGGCCGGGTCGATCGCGGCCGAGTCCTGCTTCTCCGGCCAGCTGCGCTGCACCTGCTTGACGACGTACGCGGACGACGCGTCGGCGGGCGGGACGATCTCGACCGGATCGCCGAGTCCTTCGGAGCGCGCGGCGGCCAGGATCTTGTCGAGGCCGACACCGTGCTCGCCGTTCCCACCGGAACCGGCCGCGGCACCGTGGCCACCGTGGTCACCGCCCGCGCTCGCCGAGACCGACGGGGTGGAGTGGCCGAGCGAGGTCCGCAGTTCGTCGATGTTGGCGCCGGCGTAGGTCGACCAGGTCAGGCCGGTCGCGGACAGGAAGAAGAACCCGATCGCGGCCCAGACGCCCACGGTCCCGTGCAGGCCGAGTGTGCGGCGCCGCCCGCTGGTGCCCCGTACCTTCCGCAGGGCCCGGCGGCGGGAGAGCCACAGCACCACGCCGCCGCCCGCGATCACCCACAGCCAGCTCGCGGCGAACTCGCTGTAGAGGCGGCCGTTCTCGCCGAGGTGCAGGTCCCGGTGGAACTCGTCGATCCAGGTGCGCAGCGGCAGTGCGCCGGTCGAGCCGTACTGTTCGAGGGCGCCACGCACCTCGGCCGTGTACGGGTCGACGAACACGGCGAGCGTATGGGTGTCGCCGACGCCCTTGACGCCGGACAGCATCACCCGGGTGCTCTCGTCGTCCGCCGGGGAGGGGCGTACCGCCGAGACCGTGCCGTCGGGGTGGGCCTTGCGCGCGGCGGCCACCTGCTCGGAGATCGGCAGCTTGGTGTCACCGACCGGGACGGTCATCTCGTCGGCGTACACGATCTTCTCGGCCTGGAACGAGGCGGCGTACAGCAGACCGGTGGTGGCGGCGACGAGCAGGAACGGTGCGACGAAGAGCCCGGCGTAGAAGTGCAGACGCAGGACCAGGGGGCGGAGCGGGGCCCATCTGCTGGGGGACGGCGCCGGGGCGGCGGCTTTCGGGGCCTCGTCCGTGGAGGTCGAGGGAGCGATGGACATCGGCGGCTTCTCCGGGGCTGGGGACGTTTCTCGGGTCTGGCGGTCCAGTAGTCGGAGGAAGGGGGCGCCGAGTTCCCGGCACCTGGCGTGACGTACGCCACACCGTCGCGGTCCGGTCGTCGTGGTGTCGTGGCATTCTGGCGCGATGGCATCTCCCCATGACCGCGCGCCCCTTGCCGAGCTGGTCGAGGAACTCCTCGCCACCGACGGGCCGCTGACCATCGTCGAGGCGGGTGAACCGGTGCTGCGGCACGCCGCCGAGCCCTTTGACGGACAGCTGGGTCCCGCGCTGCTGGCACGGTTCGTCGCGGCGCTGCGCGGCACGATGCACGCGGCGCCGGGTGTGGGCCTGGCGGCCCCGCAGGTGGGGGTGCCGCTGCGGATCGCGGTCATCGAGGACCCGGCGCCGGTTCCCGAGGAGGTGCGGGTGGCGCGCGGGCGGGTGCCGCAGCCGTTCCGGGTGCTGGTCAATCCGTCGTACGAAGCCGTCGGACCCGGCCGGGCCGCGTTCTTCGAGGGCTGCCTCAGCGTGCCGGGCTGGCAGGCGGTGGTGGCACGGCACGCCGAGGTGCGGCTGACGGGCGCGGACGAGTACGGCCGCCCGCTGGACGAGGTGTTCAGCGGCTGGCCCGCGCGGATCGTGCAGCACGAGACGGATCACCTCGACGGCACGCTTTATCTCGACCGCGCGGAGCCGCGCTCACTGTCCTCGAGCCGGGCGATGGCCGAACGCTGGGCGCAGCCGACGCCGAATGCGGCGGCGGCTGCCCTGGGATTCCGGCTGCCCGAAGCGTGACTCAGTTGTCCCGGTAGGCCTCCAGCAGCCGCAGCCAGATCTCGCTGATCGTCGGATAGGACGGCACCGCGTGCCACAGCCGGCCGATCGGGACCTGCCCGGCGACCGCGATCGTGGCCGAGTGGATCAGTTCGCCGACGCCGGGGCCGACGAAGGTGACGCCGAGGAGGATCTCGCGTTCCAGGTCGACGACCATGCGGGCGCGACCGCGGTAGCCGTCGGCGTACAGGCCCGCTCCGGCGACCGAGGACAGCTCGACGTCCACGGCGCGGACGCGGTGGCCCGCCTGTTCCGCCTCGGCGAGGGAGAGCCCTACGGCCGCCGCCTCCGGGTCGGTGAACACGACCTGGGGTACGGCCGCGTGGTCGGCGGTGGCGGCGTGGGCGCCCCACGGCTCCGACTCCAGGAGCGGTTCGCCGGAGGCGCGGGCGGCGATGGCGGCGCCCGCGATCCGGGCCTGGTACTTGCCCTGGTGGGTGAGGAGGGCGCGGTGGTTGACGTCGCCGACCGCGTAGAGCCAGTCGCTGCCGGTGACGCGCAGGCTGTCGTCGACCGGCAGCCAGGAGCCCGGCTCCAGGCCGACCCTGTCCAGGCCGATGTCGTCGGTGCGCGGGACACGCCCGGTGGCGAAGAGGATCTCGTCGCCCTCGATACGGTCGCCGGCCTCGGTCACGGCGACGACCGTGCCGTTCTCACGGGTCACCGATGCGAGCGACGTGCCGGTACGGACGTCCACGCCCGCTTCCGTGAGCCCGTCGCCGACCAGTTCGCCGGCGAACGGCTCCATGCGGTTGAGCAGGCCCTTGCCGCGGACGAGGAGCGTGACCTGCGAGCCGAGGGCCTGCCAGGCGGCGGCCATCTCGGTGGCGACGACGCCACCGCCCACCACGATCAGCCGACCGGGCGCGGCCTTCGCGCTGGTGGCCTCCCGGCTGGTCCACGGCCCGACGTCGGCGAGCCCGGGCAGATCGGGCACGAGGGCGCGGGTGCCGGTGGCGACCACGACGGCATGCCGTGCGGTCAGGACGCGCTGCTCGCCGTCCGGGCCGGTCACGGTGACCTCGCGGTCTCCGGTGAGGCGGCCGTGGCCGCGGTGGAGGTCGGCGCCGATGCCCTCGATCCACTGGACCTGGCCGTCGTCCTTCCAGTGGGAGGTGAACTCGTCGCGGCGGGCGAGCACCGCGGCCGTGTCCAGCGGGCCCTGCACCGACTGCCGCAGACCGGGCAGGCGGCGGGCGTCGGCCTGGGCGATGACCGGGCGCAGCAGGGCCTTGCTGGGCATGCACGCCCAGTACGAGCACTCGCCGCCGACCAGCTCGCTCTCCACGACCGCGGTGGCGAGACCGGCCGCACGGGTGCGGTCGGCGACGTTCTCCCCCACGGGCCCGGCTCCGAGCACCACGACGTCGTACACGTTGGAATCCGTTTCCGTCATGGGGTCAGTCTGGTGGGTGGTGTGCGCTGTGGCCACACGGGTACGTGCGCGGAATACGCAACGGGTCGGACGTGTTTCAGCGGACGGCTTCGCCCCGACATCAGGAAGAGGGAATCACGCCATGAGCAGCACCGTGGAGCTCACCAAGGAGAACTTCGACCAGACGGTCACGGACAACGACTTCGTCCTGATCGACTTCTGGGCGTCCTGGTGCGGGCCGTGCCGTCAGTTCGCCCCGGTCTACGAACAGGCCGCCCAGGACAACCCCGACCTGGTGTTCGGCAAGGTCGACACGGAGGCGCAGCCGGAGTTGGCCGCCGCGTTCAACATCCAGTCGATTCCGACGCTGATGATCGTCCGGGACCGCGTCGCCGTGTTCTCGCAGCCCGGCGCCCTGCCCGAGGCCGCGCTGACCGACGTCATCGGACAGGCCCGGAAGCTGGACATGGACGAGGTGCGCAAGGCCGTCGAGGAGCAGCAGACCAAGGCCGAGCAGAACGGCGAGTGAACGCGGAGGCGTTGTGCCATGGCCACGTCGCCGTGTGCGCGGTGGCGTGGCGCACAGCCTCCTACAGCGCCAGCGGCAGTCCCGCGTAGTTCGCCGCCAGTTCGGCGGCCGCGTGGCGGGATGCGGTGATCCGGCGCAGGCGGGCACGCTGGAGCCGGTCGTCGAAGGTGTCCCCGTCCGGCCGGACGTGCAGCATCGTCGTCATGTCGTACGAGAATCGTGTCGCCTGCCAGACCCGGGCTAGGCACAACTCCGAGTACCTGTCGAGGAGTTGCTCCGACCCGGTGCGGTGCAGCTCGCCGAAGGCGCGGGCGAGGACGCGTACGTCGGACACGGCGAGGTTGAGGCCCTTGGCCCCGGTGGGCGGCACGATGTGGGCGGCGTCCCCGGCGAGCAGCAGCCGTCCGTGGCGCATCGGTTCGTGGACGTAACTCCGCATCGGCGTCACCGACTTGGACGTGATCGGGCCGCGGCGCAGGGTCCAGTCGGCGTCGATGGCGAAGCGGGCGGCGAGTTCGTCCCAGATGCGGTCGTCCGGCCAGTCGTCGGGGTCTGTGCCGTTCGGGACCTGCAGATACAGGCGTGAGACGCTCGTCGAGCGCATGCTGTGCAGGGCGAAGCCGCGCTCGCCACGAGCGTAGATCAACTCGTCGCAGGACGGCGGGACTTCGGCGAGGATCCCGAGCCAGGAGTACGGGTAGTCGTGCGCGTACGAGCGACTGCGCGCGGCCGGGAAACCGTCCCGGGCGATGCCGTGGGAGCCGTCGCAGCCGGCCACCCAGTCGCAGGTCAGCGCCTGCTCACGGCCCTCGTGCCGGAACCGTACGACGGGTGCCTCGCTCTCCGTCTTCTCCACGGCGAGTGCCTCCGCCTCGAACAACAGCGGTGGTCCTTCGGCCAGTTGGAGCGCCACGAGGTCCTTCACGATCTCGGTCTGGGCGTAGATCGTGACGGTACGGCCGCCGGTGAGGGCCGGGAAGTCGAGGTGGTGCCGTTCCCGGTCGAAGCGCAGCTCGATGCCCTGGTGGACCAGTCCCTCGGCGTCCAGCCGGTCGGCGGCGCCGGCCTCGCGCAGGGCGTCGACCGTGCCCTGCTCCAGCATGCCGGCGCGCTGGCGCTGTTCGACGTACTCCCTCGTTCTGCTCTCCAGCACGACGCAGTCGATGCCCGCCCGGTGCAGCAGACGGGCGAGGAGCAGTCCGGCGGGGCCGCCGCCGATGATGCCGACCGTCGTGCGCATGGTGCGCCTCCCGTGGGGTTCAGCTGGATTCGCGGTGCACCACCGTGGCACCGAGCACGGTGTGCCGCTCGGGTGCGGTGCCCGGGTCGCGGACCGCGCGGTCGACGAGTTCGGCGAGGTCACGGCCGGACGGCAGCTCGATGTGGACCGTGCTCAGCCGGGGCCGCAGCAGCCGCCCCAGCATCAGGTCGTCGGCTCCGATGATCGCCGTGTCCCCGGGAATGTCGACCCCCTCGTCCTGCAGCGCGCGCATCAGCAGCATCGCGTACTCGTCGTTGTACGCGAACACGGCGTCCAGGTCGAGTTCCCGCCAGCGCGCGGCGAGCCGGGCGCCGGCGGACTCCTCGTAGGCGAGCGGCAGTTCGGTCACGGTGGCGTCCGTGCCGTGCAGGGCTCGGTACACGCCCGCGAGGCGGGGCGCGGAGAAGGTCTCCAGGCCGGGCTCCTCCGGTACGACGACGCCGATCCGGCGCCGGCCGCGGTCGTACAGGTGGGTGGCGGCGCAGTGGCCGACGGTCGCGTGGTCCATGAGCAGGGCGTGGGCGCCGTCGACGGTTTCGGGGCCGAGGGTGACGACGGCCCGGGCGCCGGAGCGCTTCAGCACCGTGACGCCCTGGGGGCCGAGGCCGGCGCCCGGGACGAGGACGGCGACGGGCCGCAACTCCGCCCAGGCGCGGGCGGCTTCGTCGCCGTGGAGGCCTACGGTGCCGTACTGGACGACCGTGTAGTCGAGCCGGCTGAGCGCCCATTGGAGCTCGTTGATGAACTGGCTGTAGAGCGGGCCGACCGGGATGGTCGGGGCGGGCATCAGGACGAGCCGGCTGTGCCCGGCGCGCAGGCTGCGGGCGGCGGCGTGCGGCACGTACCCGAGTTCCTTCGCCGCCTGGTGGACCCGGCGCCGGGTCGGCTCGCTGATCCGGACGGCGCTGGTGTTGTTGAGCACGTAGGAGACGGTCGCGCGCGAGACGCCGGCCAGGCGGGCCACATCGGCGCTCGTGGGCACAGGGTGCGGCGCGGGCGACACGGGGGCGGGCGTTTTCGGTATCTGCACCATGACGTCTCGCATCTTGGCAGAGGGCCGGGGCGGGGGTGCGGGCGGGATCGGGCGGGTGAAGATTGTACGAACGCGGCTCAGCGGGGCGGGTCGGTACGCGTGACACGGGCGACCAGGTCGACCCAGCCCGTCTCCAGCCGCTCCAGCGGCATCCCGCACTGCTGGGTCAGATGGTGGATCACGGCGGGATCGAGGTAGCCCAGCAGCGTCTGGGCGAGGAGCTGGCAGTCGGCGTCGGGCACGATCTGCCGCAGCAGGATCACCATGTGCGTGCGCAGCGCCCGGACCGACGGGTGGGAGTACCGGCGGGTCGGTTCCGGAAGGGCGGCCAGTTCCAGCTCCAGCTGCTCGGACGAGCGGTACAGCACGGCCACGCCGAACGCCCGCAGCCGCTCGACCGGCGGCGCCCCGGGCCCCAGGGGCGGCGGTCCGCCGAGGAAGTCGGCCTGGAGCTTGCGCGCGGAGTGGTCCAGCAGCGCCGTCAGCAGACCCGTGCGGTCGCCGAAGCGGCGGAAGACCGTCCCCTTGCCCACTCCGGCCGCCACGGCCACCGCCTCCATCGTGACCCCGGCGACGCCGTGCTCGGCGATCAGCTCGGCGGCGGCCTCCAGCAGCCGGGCCCGGTTGCGGGCCGCGTCGGCACGCAGGCAGGGCTCCTCCTCGGCGCTGCCGAGCTGCAACAACCCGGCTTCGTCGAAGGGCTCTTGAGGCCCCGGGAAGGGCGGCAGAGGGGCGGACATGAAAACAGCGTAAAGCATGGGGAATGAAACTGGACCGCGGTCCGGTTGTGGTGCTACACAGTAAGCGGACCCCGGTCCGGATCGTTTCGGCAATGTTTCAGCATCCCTGGAGTACGCATGTCTGTTCGCATCCTGGCGCTCGTCGGCAGCCTTCGCGCCGGTTCGCACAACCGTCAGCTCGCCGAGGCCGCCGTCAAGCTGGCCCCGGAGGGCGCGGATATCCACCTGTTCGAGGGCCTGGCCGAGATCCCCTTCTACAACGAGGACATCGACGTCGAGGGCAGCGTCCCGGCCCCGGCCGCCAAGCTGCGCGAGGCCGCGCAGGCAGCCGACGGCTTCCTGTTCTTCTCGCCCGAGTACAACGGCACCATCCCGGCCGTCCTGAAGAACGCCATCGACTGGCTGTCCCGCCCGTACGGCGCCGGCGCGATCACCGACAAGCCGGTCGCCGTGGTCGGCACCGCCTTCGGCCAGTACGGCGGCGTGTGGGCGCAGGACGAGGCCCGCAAGGCCGCGGGCATCGCCGGCGGCAAGGTACTGGAGGACGTCAAGCTGTCCATCGCCGGTTCCTTGACCCGCTTCGCCGACACACACCCGGCCGACGACGCCGAGGTCGCCGCGGACCTCGCCGAGGTCGTCGCCCGACTGCACGTGTACGCCGGCGAGACCGCCGCGGCCTGAGCCGCACCCCTCCCCCACAGGGGCCGGAGCCGCGCGAGGCTCCGGCCCCCGTGTGCGTCAGGCCACCGCCTCGGGCGCCAGCTCACGCAGCTCCGCCAGCGCGGCAGCGACCGCGGGGCGCTCGTGGCCGCCGCGGCGCGTGCACGTGAGGAGCTTGCGGTGCGGCTCGGCCGCACACTGCACCCGGGTGATGGGCAGGTGGGGCGTCAGCTGTGCCAGCCGTGGGATCAGCGCGACCCCGAGCCCGTGCGCGACGAGATGCGCCATCACGTTCCAGTCCATCGCCTGGTGCACGACGTCCGGAGTGAACCCGGCCGCCCCCGCCGCCGACAGCACATGCGGACGGCAGGGGCTGTCCGGCACGGGGGCGATCCAGGGCTCGTACGCCGCCTCCGCGAGGTCGATCCGGCCCCGACCCGCCAAGGGGTGATCCTCGGGCACGACGAGGTCGAACGGGTCGTCCAGCAGCGGCTGTTGGTCGAAGCGCGCGTCGCTGAGGGGTGGGTTGAACACGGTGGCCTCGACGACCGCCAGATCGCACTCCCCCTCGAAGAGCAGATTGAAGCTCTCCGGTACCTCCGCCTCCTGGATCCGTATGTCCAGACGCGGATGGCGTGCGCGCAGCCGCGCCGCCATGGGCGCCAGCAGCACCGAGACCGCCAGCGGGAATCCGCTCGCGCGCAAAGGCCCCGCGGGTTCGCCCTGGTCGGCCCGCAGATCCAGCTCGGCCCGGTCCCAGCGGGCCTGGATGGCGTCGGCGTGCGCGAGCAGGCTCTCGGCGGCCGGAGTGAGACGTACCCCGCGACCCTGCGGTTCGAGCAGGTCGACGCCCAGATCGCGGGCCAGCTGCCGGATCTGCTGGGAGGCCGCGGACGGCGTGAAGTGCAGGGCCTGGGCGGCCGCGGTGACCGTGCCGTAGTGGGCGACGGCCCTCAGGACGTGCAGTCGGCGCAGGTCAATCATGAAGTCCACGCTTCAAGGTGGAGTCCACGAAGTCAACCTGGACGTGTACGGACGCCGGGCAGCACCCTGGCTGTGTCGCGACGGTCAACCAGCCATGACGCCCAACGACTTACGGAGTTCCCATGACCAGCACGACCGGCACCGTCTGCCCGCACTGCGGCTGGCCCGACGGAGCCGAGCCCTTCCAGGTCGTGTCCCGGCACGTCACCGCCGCCGGAACAACGGTGTGGACCCGCTGCGGCTGCGGCTCGCTCCAGGTCCGGGTCGTCGACGACCACGGCATGCGGATCGTCTCCCGCAGCCGCCCCGCCCTCACCGAGCCGAGTCCCGCGAGCCGGTGAGCTCGTTCTTCTGCTCCTGCTTCTTCGAGGCGCGCAGGCTCGTCACCGTGGTCACCGCCAGGACCAGCACGATGAAGCCGAGCGAGAAGGGGATGGAGATCTCGGGGACGTGGACCCCGGACTCATGCAAGGCGTGCAGCACGAGCTTGACGCCGATGAAGCCGAGGATGATCGACAGGCCGTAGCTGAGGTGGACCAGCTTCTTCAGCAGGCCGCCGATGAGGAAGTACAGCTGCCGCAGACCCATCAGGGCGAACGCGTTGGCCGTGAAGACGATGTACGGGTCCTTGGTCAGACCGTAGATGGCGGGGATGGAGTCGAGGGCGAAGAGCACGTCGGTGGAGCCGATGGCGAGCATCACGACCAGCATCGGGGTCATGACCCGCTTGCCGTTCTGCTCGACCCACAGCTTCGTGCCGTGGTAGCGGTCGGCCACACCGAAGCGGCTCTCGACCATCTTGAGCAGCTTGTTCTCCTGGTACTCCTCCTCGTGCTCCTCCTTGCGGGCGTCCTGGATCAGCTTCCAGGCGGTCCAGATCAGGAAGGCGCCGAAGAGGTAGAACACCCACGAGAACGTGGAGATGATCGCCGCGCCGGCCGCGATGAAGCCCGCACGCAGGACGAGGGCCATCAGGACACCGACCATCAGCACGCGCTGCTGGTACTGCGAGGGCACCGAGAACTTCGCCATGATCAGGACGAAGACGAAGAGGTTGTCGACACTCAGCGACTTCTCGGTGATGAACCCGGCGAAGAACTCACCGGCGGGCTGCCCGCCGCCGAAGACGGCCAGACCGAGCCCGAACAGACAGGCCAGCACCACCCACACGACCGTCCAGGTCCCCGCCTCCTTGACCGACACGTCGTGCGGCTTGCGGCCGATGAAGAAGTCGACGGCGACGAGGGCACAGAGCGCCACTACGGTCAGCAGCCAGACGGACAGGGAGACGTTCACGGAAAACTCCTAGTGCTGTGGGGCCTGGACAGCGTTGTCGCCGCTTCCTTTCCGTTCCACTGACGGCAGGTGAACAAGAGGTCATGTCGTGGCAAGGTCTCATATACGGATGTGCTGGTCAGCGGGGTGCCACCCGCCGTACGGCGGCGCTCCCGGGCCGCCGTCGTGCGCGGACGATGTCCACAAGAGCCGCCGCGCGACAGCGTGATGTGAGGAGAAGCCATGACCCAGGTGCCGCCCCCGTTCGACCCCGAGCTCGCCGCCGCGCTGGAGACGATCAAGGACATGATCTCGCCCAGTCTCACCTCGGAGGAGATCGAGGAGGTGAGGACCGGCCCGGGCATCCAGATGCTGGCCGAGCTGGACCTCACCGAGGGCGGGTTCTTCGAGGTCGAGGACCGGGTCGTGCCAGGGCCGGAAGGAGCCCCGGACATCTCGCTGCTGATCTGCCGTCCGGCCGCCGAGCCCGTCGCGGGCCCGCGTCCGATCGTCTACCACGTCCACGGCGGGGGCATGGTCCTCGGCACCAACCGGGTCGGTGTCGACGTACCACTGGCCTGGGCCCGTGAGCTGGACGCGGTCGTGGTGTCCGTCGAGTACCGGCTGGCGCCCGAGCATCCGCACCCGGCGCCGGTCGAGGACGTGTACGCGGGTCTGGTGTGGACGGCCGACCACGCCGAGGAGATCACCGGGGACCCGGAGCGGATCGTCGTCGCCGGCGCCAGCGCGGGCGGCGGGCTGTCCGCGGCGCTGGCTCTGCTCACCCGTGACCGCAAGGGCCCGCAGCCGGTCGGGCAGCTCCTGATGTGCCCGATGCTGGACGACCGCAACGACACGCCGTCGTCGTACCAGATGGCGGGCCTCGGCATATGGGACCGCACGTCCAACGACACCGGCTGGACGGCCCTGCTCGGCGAGGCGCGCGGCGGCCCTGACGTGCCCGCCTACGCGGCACCGGCCCGGGCGGAGGACCTGACCGGGCTGCCGCCGGCCTTCCTGGACGTCGGTTCCGCGGAGACCTTCCGCGACGAGGTCGTCGCCTACGCCTCACGCCTCTGGCAGGCCGGCGGCGTGGCCGAGCTCCATGTATGGCCAGGCGGCTTCCACGGCTTCGACGGCTTCGCCCCACAGGCGGCCCTGTCCCAGGCGGCCCGGGCGGCACACCTGCAGTGGCTGCGACGGCTGCTGGGGAACTGAAGCCCGGCCGATCCCCGCTTCCCTGGATCCGATGCCCACAGGCGGCCCTGTCCCGTGCCGCCCGGGCGGCACACCTGCAGTGGCTACGACGGCTCCTGCGGAGCTGAAACCCGACCGATCCCCCCTCCCCGGATCCGATGCCCACAGGCGGCCCGGACCCGGGCCACCCGGGCGATCCGACGCCCCCGCCGGTTCCTCATCCACGCCTCGATGCCGCACCATGGGCAGATGAAAGAGCTGGCCGGGCGTCTGACGGCGCTGGATCCGGATGCCGGTGCCGCTGTGCGGGTCATCGCCTACTTCGACCGGCTGTCCGAGTCCCGGGCCGGTCTGGAGGCGCTGGTGCGCGGGGCGGCCGTGCTGGCCGGGGTGCCGGCGCGGCTCGTCGACGCCGACCGGCGGGTGCAGGTGCGCGTGGAGCCGGACGGCACCCGGCGGGACTCCGACCTCCCGCCGGACCCCGGCTGGCCGTCCTCGGCGCTGATTCCGGACGGTGCGCCGGCACTGTGGCTGGAGCGTGCGCCTGTGGAGCAGCCCAGTGTGGTCGACGCGGTGATCCTGGAGCGGGCCGCCGGTGCTGTCCGGCGCGTCCTCGACCGCACCCGGGGCCGGGCCCCCGTCGACGACCCCGCCCTCGTCGAGACCCTCCTCGACGCCACCGCCCCGGAAGCGGCACGGCTGCACGCCGCCCGCCGGCTGGGCCTGGACCCCGCGGGACGGGCCCGCGCGTTGGCGCCGTACGACGGCCGTCCCCGCATCGCACCGGCACACCCGGAGACCGAGCCACCGCTCGCCGGACAGCGCATGGGCGTCGGCCCCGCCGTCCCCGTGCTCGACCTGCCGCGCTCCTGGACGGCGGCCCGCACCGCCCTGCGCTTCACGGCGGACGGCACCGCCCAGGACCCCGGCACGCGCGTCGTCCACGCCGACGACCTGGGCGGTATCGCGCTCCTCGCCGACCTGGTCGTCCCCGGTGCCGAACCCCCGCCCGACGTCCGCGCCGTGGAGGCGGCGGCAGCGTCGACGCCCTGGTTGCTGGCCACGCTGACCGCGGTCGCCTCGACGGCGAGCCTGCGCGCGGCGGCCACCGGGATCAACGTGCACCACTCCACGCTCCAGGACCGGCTGGCCCACGCCGAGCATCTGCTGGGCTGGCCGGTGCGCACCCCGCAGGGCCGGCTCAGGCTGCAACTGGCCCTGGCGATGCGGCACTTGGCGCGCTCATAACCCGAGACGCGCGTTACGCCACCCCCGACGACGCGCGCTGCTCAAGTCGCCGCAGCGCCGTCCGGCCCCACTCCAGGTTCGCCCGCTCGAAGGCCACCCCGCCCATCAGCGTGAGGAAGGGCCCGATGCGCTCGGCGTCGGCGAAGTACTCGTCCTCGCTGCGTCCCGCCAGCAGCCGCTCGCGCATCCGCTCGTACCGGGCCAGCTTGGCGGTGGACCGCTCCATCCGCTCGACGACCGCGGCCCGTACGGCGTCGATGTCGCTGATGCCGCCGATGTCGACGCACTGGACCCTGACCATCAGTTCGTCCCGGATGGCCGTCGGTTTCGAGGGCCCTTCGGCGACATAGGCACGCAGGACGTCGCGACCGGCTTCGGTGAGCGAGAAGAGCCGCTTGTTGGGCCGGCGTTCCTGCTGCACGACCCGGGCGGAGACAAGCCCCTCGTTCTCCATGCGCTCCAGCTCCCGGTAGAGCTGCTGGGGCGTGGCCATCCAGAAGTTCGCCACCGAGGCCTCGAACCCCTTCGCGAGGTCGTACCCGGACGCCTCACCCTCCAGCAGCGCGGCCATCACCGCATTACGCAACGCCATGGGCCTCAAATTAGCAGTCCGTTGGTTACTCAGTTGATTACTCAACGGGGCGACTGCCGCCTCGCCCAGGTCTTGACCCGCCGCTGTATGTTACCGGTAACATCCCTTCTCGTGACCGAACAACAGACCGCCCGGCCCCTCACCGCTCCCCCGGGTCCGTCCGTCTTCAGGCCTTCCGCGGTAGTCGCGTCCTGCGTGGGCTTCGTGCTCATCGGCGCGCTCCAGGCCCTCTACGGCCCCTCGATCCCGGCCCTCCGCGAGGAGTTCGGCCTGTCGCCCTCGGCCGCCGGGCTGGCGCTGAGCGCGCACTTCGTGGGCGGGGTGGCCGGTGTGCTGCTCTTCGACCGGCTGTACGGCCGGATCGGCAACCGGCGGCTGCTCGGCGTCTCCTATCTGCTGATGGCGGTCGGTGCGGCCGGGTTCGCGCTGGCGCAGAGCTGGCCCGTGGCCCTGGCCGCCGCGCTGCTCGCCGGGCTCGGGTTCGGCGGGATCGACTACGGCCTGAACCAGCTGTTCGCGGTCGGGTTCGGCCGCCGTTCCACCGCGATGCTGAACGTCCTCAACGCGCACTTCGGCGTGGGCGCGATCCTCGGCCCGGCGCTGATCGGTGCGGTGGGCGCGGAGCACTATCCCGCGGTGTTCCTCGGTTTCGCGCTGGCCAACCTGCCGTTGCTGCTGTGCCTGAGAGGCGTACGGGACCGGGTGCCGCCGCCTGCCAGTGAGGTGCCGGAGTCCGGTGCGGGCGTCCTCCGCCGCAGCCTCGGCTCGGTGCTCGCCGTGTTCGTCGCGCTGTATGTCCTGCACGTGGGCATCGAGGCCGGGGTGGGCGGCTGGGAGCCCACCCATCTGGAGACCGTGGGCTATGGCGCCGGGGCCGCGGCCACCGCCACGTCCGTGTACTGGCTGATGATGACCGTCGGCCGCTTCCTGGTGGCGCCGCTCGCGCTGCGCTTCTCGGCGCAGGCCATCATCACCGTCTCCTGCGCGGGCATGACGGTCTGCCTGCTGCTGGCGGCCGTGCCGGGCCTCGCCCCGTGCGCGTACGCCGGGGTCGGTCTGTTCATCGCGCCGATCTTTCCCACCGGGCTGCCGTGGCTGAACCGGGCGGCCCCGGGCGCCCGGCGGGCCGGTGCGGTCGTGATCGCCGCGTCGATGATCGGCGGTGTCGCGGCCGGCCCGGCGCTCGGCAAGGCCATCGAGTGGTCCGGGATCCGTGCGGTGCCGCTGCTGCTCTGCGCCGTCTCGGCGGTGTGCCTGGCGGCGACGCTCTGGCTCATCCGCGCGACGAGACGCGGCGCTGAGAGCTCCGCTGGGTAGGCGGTTTGTTCGCTGCGGGCCGGTGGGGGCTGATCGCGCAGTTCCCCGCGCCCCTTGCGGGCCGCGCCCCTGCGGGGCGCGGCCCGCGACAGCCGGGGACGGTTACCGTCGGGTGGGGGGGGCGCGACAGTCGGGTCCTGTCCCGGCCGGGACAGGCCCGCCGCGCGTGCCGCCTATGCTGAGGACCTCCCGCCGCGATGCCGAGGAAGCACCCGCCATGACCAGTAGCGCCGTTCCGAAGGGGCGCAGTCGTCGGAACTTTGCCGGGGCGCGTCCTGTCATGGATGACGTGGCCCGGCTGGCCGGTGTCTCGAAGCAGACCGTGTCGCGGGTGCTCAACGACAACCCGGCGGTGCGCCCCGAGACCCGGGAGGCGGTGCGGGCCGCGATGCGTACGCTCGGCTACCGCCCGAGCCGCAGCGCCCGGTCCCTGGCCAGCGGCAGGACCCGCATGCTCGGCGTGATCTCCTTCGACGCGGCGCGCTACGGGCCCGCCTCCATCCTCACCGCGATCAACACGGCGGCGCAGGAGGCCGGTTACCTGGTGAGCTCCATCGCCCTCGACACGGCCGACCCGTACACGGTGGTCCAGGCCGTGGATCGGCTGTCGGCCGAGGGCGCGGACGGCGTGATCGCCATCGCCCCGCAGGCATGGGTGGGCCGGGCGCTGGCGGACGCCCGTCTCGACAGCCCGCTGGTGGTCCTGGAGAACGACCTCGGGGGCGGCGGCCCGCCCCTGGTCACCGCGAATTCCCGCATCGGCGCCCGTGACGCCACCGAGCACCTGCTGCGCCTCGGTCACCCGACCGTCTTCCACATCGCGGGCCCGACCGGATGGACCTCCGCCGATCTGCGCGTCGCCGGCTGGCAGGCGACACTGGAGGCGGCCGGGGCCGAGGTGCACGCTCCGCTGACCGGCGACTGGAGCGCCGAGTCCGGATACGACCTGGGGCAACAGCTGGCCGGCCGCTCCGACGTCACGGCGGTGTTCGCGTCCAACGACCAGATGGCGCTCGGCGTCCTGCACGCCCTGCACGAGGCCGGGCGGGCCGTCCCCGGGGAGGTCAGCGTCGTCGGCTACGACGACATCCCCGAGGCCGCCCATTTCCTCCCCCCGCTGACCACCGTCCGCACGGACTTCGCCGAGATCGGCACCCGGTCACTGCGGCTGCTGCTCAACCGCATCGACGACCCCGCCGAGCCGCCCCGCGTCGAGCCGCTCGTCCCGGTCGAACTGGTCGTCCGCCGCAGCAGCGGTCCCTACGGCCGCTCCTCCTGAAGCACCTTCACGTCCCAGGGCCCCAGCGGCACCGCCTCCGAGTGCACCGCGCCCGACAGCACATCCCGTACGGCCGCGGGCACCGGAACCGACACCTCGTCCCACGACCAGTTGTGCAGGAAGCGCACCCGCCGGCCGTCCCGGGCGGTGGCGGAGGTCGCGGTGACGCTCGGCAGGGCCGGGCGCCACTCGTCCGCCGGGACGGCCCACTGGAACAGGGCCCGGGCGAACTCGGGGTCGGGGACCGTGCCGACATAGGTGATCCGGCCGGCTCCATGCCGGTGAGTGGTGGCCGCGGGCCAGCGCCCGAAGTGCGGGTGCTCGTACGCCGCCAGCTCCTCGGCGCCCTGCGGCTGCAGACCATCCACCCAGTGCAACGCGTGGGCGCTCGGCGGGAGTTGGAAGTCCGAGCTGCCGGTCACGGTGAGCGGTGCTCCGAGGTTGCTGAATTCGTCGTACGTCACTCCGGCCGCCTCGGCGAGCTGACCCGGCTGTGCCTCGGTGCGGGCCCTGGCCTCGGTGTCGGCGTAGGCGGTGCGGGGGCCCAGGATCAGGTGGCCGCCGTTGGCCGCGTACTCCTTGAGCCGGTCGAGGGTCTCGTCGTCGGCGGCGTAGAAGGCGGGGGCGACCAGGACGGGGGGCAGGTCGTGGTCGGGCAGTTGGCCGGGGTGCAGGATGCGGGACTGGAGGCCCGCGCCGAAGGCGCCGCGGTAGAAGGCGTCGAAGATGGTCTGGTACGAGCTTTCGTCGGCGCTCCCGTCCGGCCGGGCGAGTGGCGCCTGGGCCTGGAGCGCCCACTTGCTCGGCGAGGAGTAGAGGAAGGCCACGTCGGCGTCGGGAGTCAGGGCCGACACCAGGTCACCCGCCGTCTCCAACTCCTTTCCCAGTACAGCCAGTTCGCGGTAGACGCGTCCGGGGCGGCCGTTGTGCGGGAGGATGCCGCCCCAGTAGGTCTCGGTGCCGAAGTGCAGGGTGTGCCAGTGCCAGTACTCGATCATCGAGGCGCCGCGGGAGACCAGCGCCCAGGCGGCCTGGCGCCACTGGCCGTCGTAGGCCGGGCGGTTGTTCCACGGGGTGCCGATCGCCTGGGCGTTGGTCTCCGTGACCAGGTAGGGCTCCTGGCGGGAGGAGTACATGCGGTCCGCGCTGCGGTACAGCGCCCAGGTGCCGTTGGTCGTCCAGCCCTGATCGTCGCGGTTGCGGTCGGGCAGGGTGAGGGCGTCCTGCATCGTGTAGTAGGGGTTGCCCGCCGTGACGTCGAGGCGCTCGGTGAGTTTGTCGTCCTCGACACCCTTGCGGTCGTAGGAGATGCAGGTGGTGACGAACTGGCCGGGGCGGGCGTACTCGCGCACGATGTCCGCCTGCCAGGCGATGAACTCGGTGGTGAGGCGGGCCTGGAAGCGGCGCCAGGCGAGGTCGTACTGGGGCTGTGCGTTGTTGTCGGGGGTCCACAGGTCGGCCCACGTGGACAGCCGGTGGGACCAGTAGACCAGGCCCCAGGCTCGGTTGAGGGTCTCCACGTCTCCGTACCGCGCCCGCAGTTCGTCGGTGAAGCGCTGGAACACGCCGTGATTGTGGAAGAGTTCGAGGCCGGGTTCGTTGTCGACCTGGAAGCCGATCACGGCCGGGTGGTCGGCGTAGCGGCCGACGACCTTGCGGATGATCCGCTCGGCGTGGAAGCGGAACGCCGGGTGGGTGAAGTCGACCTCCTGCCGGGCGCCCCAGCCGATCCGCTCACCGGTGCGACGCTCCCCCGCGATCTCCGGGTACTGCCGGGCGAGCCACGGCGGCACCGCGTACGTGGGCGTTCCGAGGACGACGGCGATCCCCCGCTCCTGTGCCCCGTCCAGCACCGGTTGCAGCCAGTCGAGGTCGAAGCGGCCGTTCTCCGGCTCCCAGGTCGACCACACCGACTCGCCGACCCGGATCACCGTGAAGCGGGCCTCGGCCATCAGGTCGAGGTCGTCCTTGAGGCGTTCGTAGGGCTGGTACTCGTGGTAGTAGGCGGCACCGAACAGAACCCGTGGGGGCAGCTCGAACATGCTTCTCCTATACGTCGGTTGAGGCGGCGTCAGCCCTTGACGGCGCCGGTGGACAGGCCTTCGAGGAGCTGTTTGCGGAGCAGGACGAAGAGGGCGACGGCGGGCAGGCCAGCGGCAGGGGCAGCACGACACGGCGGAAGATGCCGAACTCGCTCGCGCTGCAGGAGGCGCGGTGCGATGTCGCCGCGCAGCATCCGCGGGAAGCTGCCGATCTCGAATCCCGCGAGGTCGGGTGTACCGCGGCCGGCGACTGCCTGGGCGAGCAGCTTGGTGACGAGGTCGGGGGCCCCGGCGCGGGTGACCTCGAGCCGGTAGCGGAAGTCGGTGAGGCGGTCGGCGTCCGTGATGCCCTTGGTGAAGAAGGCCTCGTATCCGGGGTCGTGGGTCCACAGGGCGAGCGTCACGTCTCCGGACGTACGGGCGGTGGTGCTCCCGGTGCCACAGGCGGCGAGTGCGGCACCTGCCCCCAGTCCCAGGGCGCTGCGGAGCACGGTTCGGCGTGATGGGGTGTCCACACGTGACTCCTCACGTGGCGCGGCTGCGAAAGTGTCGCGTGCGCGGCCGTCCCGGGCGGCGCACGCGGGCAGGCGGATCGGGTCGGCGGCGAGGTGCCGCAGACCGTTCCGCCGACGGATCAGCGGCTGGGTGCGGTGGAGGCCCGTACGGCCAACTCGACCGCGAGCGCGGTGTGCAGAGCCGGACGGGACGTTCCTTCGATCATGGCGATGAGGGTGTCGACGGCGTGGTCGGCGACGGCGGTGAAGTCCTGCCGGACGGTGGTCAGGGGTGGGGAGAGGTAAGGGGCGGCGGGGATGTCGTCGTAGCCGACGATGCTCACGTCGTCGGGGACGGCCAGTCCCGCCTCGGCGAAGGCGCGCAGGGCGCCGATCGCCATGTCGTCGTTGGCGGCGAACACGGCGGTGACTTCGGACAGTTGGGCCAGCTGGCGGCCGGCCGCGTACCCGGAGGCCGGGCTCCAGTCGCCCTCGGTGGGCAGCGGCGGCTCGGGGGCGCCGGCGGCATCGAGCGCTTCGCGCCAGCCGCGCAGCCGGTCGCGGGCGGCGTACCAGTCCTGGGGTCCGGGAAGGTGCCAGACCGTGCGGTGGCCGAGCCCGAGCAGATGCTCGGTCGCCATGCGGGCGGCCGCCACACCGTCGGCGCCGACCACGGCGCCCACCCCTTCGGTGAGTTCCATGCCCTCGCCGAGGCTGACCACCGGCACGTCCGCGCTGAACCGGAGCGGGGTGCCGTCGTCGATCGGCTCGGACAGGACGATCCCGTCCACGCCCTGTTCGAGGAGGGACTCCACAGCTACCGAGACTCGCTGCCCCTCCAGGGTTCCGGCCAGCGCGAAGGAGTAGCCCGCCCGCTGCATCGCCCGTTCCAGCGCGCTGAGCAGGGTGGACGGTCCGTACAGAGCGGTGCCCAGCGTGACGACGCCGATCCGCCGGTACCGGCCGAGGAGCAGGGCACGCGCCGCGTTGTTCGGGCGGTAGTCCAGCTCCCGGATGACCCGCAGGACGCGGTCGCGTACCTCCGGGCTGACATGCGGTTCGCCGTTGACGACCCGCGACACCGTCTTCTGCGAGACACCGGCGACCCGGGCGACCTCCGTCATACCGGGGCCGCGCCGACGTCGTCCGCCCTCGGCAGCGGTGGTCGCCATGCATCCTCCTCGTTCGCGACTACGTAGTCATGAGTGGGTGCGAGTTCAGGGCCAAGCTCTATGACTACGTAGTCATGTCAGTCTCAGGGTCGCTCAGGACCGAGTCAATGGTCCGTACGCCATCGACCCCAAAAGATCACCGCGCCTGTGCCGCCCGAGCCACGTCCAGGGCCTGTTCCGCGTAGCCACGGCCGAAGAGCACCGCGTGCACCAGCAGCGGGAAGAGCTGGTGCAGTCCGACGCGGTCCGTCCAGCCTTCGGCCAGGGGTGCGGTCTGCTGATAGCCGTCCAGTACGAGGTCCAGGTGAGGACAGCCGAAGAGGCTGAGCATCGCCAGGTCGGTCTCACGGTGTCCGCCGTGCGCGGCCGGGTCGATCAGCCAGGCGTGACCGTCGGCGCCCCACAGCACGTTTCCGTTCCACAGGTCGCCGTGCAGCCGGGCGGGCGGCTCGGCGGGGCCCGCCAGCTCCGGCAGCCGCCCGCAGACCCGCTCGATCACGGCCGCCTCGGCGGGGCGGATCGTGCCGTCGTCGACCGCGCGGCGCAGATACGGCAGCACTCGGTGTTCCGCGTACCACTCCGGCCAGTCGGTGCCAGGCGAGTTACGCATCGGGGCCAGCCCGATGTACGCGTCCACCGGGCCGTCGGGCGGCGGGGCGCCGAACGCGGGCGCACCGGACGCGTGCAGGGCTGCCAGCTCACCGCCGAAACGGGCCGCCGCGGCGGGGGTCGGTGCGCCGGGCGGGACGCGGTCCGACACCAGCCAGTGACGGTCGTGGCCGTGCACCTCCGGTACGCGGACCGTGCCGGCGGCGGCGAGCCAGCGCAGCCCGGCCGCCTCGGCCTGCGCGGCGGCCGGGCCGTCACCACGCTTGACCATCACCATGTGGCCGTCATCCAGGGTGACTTCGGAGAGTGCGGCGTTGAGCCGACGCTCGTGGGTCACCCGGCGCCCGCTGAGTCGCTCCGCCGCGGCGCGCGGGGTACCGGCGGTCATGAGCGCGGGTGCCCGTGCGCAGGGCGGCTGTGTGTGTCAGGGCGGTGCGGCCGCGCGGCTGCGATCAGGTCCGGCACCGCGCCAGCGTAACGCGGCACCCCGGCCGTCCCATGGCCGCGTACTCCGGAACGCCTTGTCACGCCGCCTTCGCGGCGTCGAGCACCTCGTCGGCCAGGGGCTTGTCGAGGGCCGCGTGGACCAGGCCGTCCGCGAGCCGCGGCACGTCACGCTCGCCCACGAATCCGGCCAGCTTGTCGGGCGACGTCGGCAGTCCGAGCCGGCGCGCACCGTCCTGGGCCTTGCGATCGAAGTACGGTGCGAACTCCGGCCATACGCCCTGCACATCGCGCAGGAAGATATCGGCTCCCGTGGGACCGATCCCGGGTATGTCCCGCAGGGCCTTCTTGGGGTCGGATTCCTCGCGCAGGCGCCGAAGATCGCCCTTGTAGCGCTCCAGCAGCAGTTCGGCCCCCTTGCCGAGCATCGTCGCGGTCCGCTCGTCATAGCGGCGGTAGCCGCCCTCGCCGAGCGCGTCGACGCGTTCCTGCCAGGACGCCTGAGCCATCGAGCGGGCGTCGCGCATTCCGGCGTCGAACAGGGCCCTTGCCGCGGCCACCGCGATATCGGCCTTGATCCGCGCGCTGAGCAGGATCGCCAGTACGAGCGTCTGGTAGAGGGGGCCGGGGGTGTTGCGCAGTCTGATCCCGGCCTGCGCCGCGTAGGTGCGCTCCTGCCGGTCGAGCAGGGCCCGGACCACCGCGTTGTCGGTCTTCGCACTCATCGTCAGGCCACCGATCCAACTGAATTCCGGAGTGCTCCGGGTACCCGTCGCGGGTCCGGTCGATGCGGCCGTACGGCACCCAACCGCTCACCCCAGACTGAGCAGCACGATCGCGACGCCCGCGATCAGCAGACCCGACGTCTGGGTCCGGGTGACCTTCTCGTGCAGGACGGCGAGTCCCAGGGCCGTCGGGACCGCCGGGTAAAGGGAGGCCAGGACGACGGCGACGGCGAGCATCTGCTGGTGGGCGGCGAGGAGATACAGGATGAGCCCGAGCGCCGCTCCCGCCCCGATCAGGACCGCACAGCCCAGCGACCGGACCGGCCGGCGGAACTCGGCGGCGTGCCGCCGGATGCCCGGGAGCAGGAGGAGAACCGCGGCCACCCGGCCGGCCGCCACGGGCCACAGGCCGCTCGCCGGGTCCGCCTGGGCGAGGCCGATGTACTGGACCGCCACTCCCCCACTGGCGATCAGGCCGTCCACCGGCAGCCGCCGCCCGGACGGGGCTCGGCTGCCGTGGCCGTCGCCGCCGGCGGAGACGAGCCACAGAGCGGGAACGGTGGCGCAGATGCCGAGCCAGGCGAGCGGAGTGGGCCGGTCGCCCAGCAGGAACACCCCGCACAGCACCGACAGCGCCACCCCGGTGACCGCGCTCACGGGGATCACGATGCTCATGGCGCCACGGCTCAGACCGCGGTTGAGGAAGTGCATGGCCACGGCGCTTCCGGCGCCGGACGCCGCGCCCCAGGCGACGTCCGTGGACCGGACCGCTGTCGCGGGTAACAGCAGCGCGGCGGCGACCGCCAGGAGCAAGCCTCCGACCTGTCCGAGGAAGGTGACGACGGCGAAGTGGACGCGGCGGGACAGCAGTCCGCCGGCGAAGTCGACGATGCCGTAGCAGACCGCGGAGGCCAGGGCGAGCACAGCACCCATCCGCTCCAAGTGCCCGCCCCAGCCGTCGTCATCCGCCGGTGACCAGCACTCGGGGAGGCCGTGTACGCCTCGCCGCCCGGGGTACTCGACCGTTCCGTTTCGGACCGGAGGAGGTTCACCATGACCAGCAGCACGGAGACCGGTGGCGTCACGGGCACGCCGGACAAGGACTACAACCTGATCTGGTACGTCGAGGCCTGCCTGAACAACGCGCTGCGGCTCGAGACGTACATCCAGGACGCGGAGCGCGAGAAGGACACGGAGGTCGTGGACCTGTTCCGCAAGGCGCAGGCCGACAGCCGCAAAGGCGCCGAACTGGGCAAGAAGTTGCTGCGTAAGCGGCTGAACGGCTGACCGCGTCCGGAAGGCCCGCCCCGGCCGTCCGGCGGCGCGGCGCTCACGCAGCGTCATCGTCCGACGCGCGGGGCCTGCCCCACCCGCTTACTTTGGGCGGGCAAGCCCTGTCTCACCTCAGGAGGAGCCATGGCCGACAAGGGCCGCGCGGACAAGATGAAGGGCAAAGCCAAGGAAATGACCGGAAAGGTCACCGGCGACCGCGACATGCAGACCGAGGGCAAGCTCGAGCAGGCGCGCGGAGAAGCCAAGAAGCTCAAGGGCAAGGCCCAGGAGCGGATCAAGCAGCGCGGGCGTTCCGCGAAGCGGGACGACGTCTGAGCGGGCTGGACCGAGGCCGCGGACACGGTGGACCCGTGCCGCGGCCTCGACTCATGACGCCCCACACCTACCCGCCGACAGCCTCCAGCGAGAGCGCGAAGACGTGCGCACGGGCGGTGCCGCCCGTCGGCGCGGTCAGGGTGATCCCGGTGAGCTGACGGGTCGCGTCGACCTCGACGACCTGGTGGAAGATGGCCGCCTTGGTGCCCAACGGCCCGTTGCGCGTGTGGATCTGACCGGTCGTCACCGCCGTGGTCTCGCCGTACGCGGGTCCCGACGCCAGCCAGCCGGTGAGCCGGAGCTGTGTCGAGGCGGTGGTCCCGTCGGCGTACCGGAGCGTCGCCGGGACGGTGACGTTCCCCGTGTCGCCCGCGCCGAGCACGTGCAACTTGCCGTAGGCGCCCTGCGGTACGGAGATGTTCTGGCCGCCCGCGACGACGTTGTTGTTCGTTCCCTCGCTGCCGTTGGTGAAGGCGAAGCCGATCCCGTTGTCGGAGGTCTGGCCGGTCTGCGGGAGCTGGGCCATGGGGTAGGTGCGGCCGGTGCCGTCGAAGTCCCCGTCGCCGTAGTACATCTCGGTGGTGATGCCGTCGTTGTCGAAGTGGCCCGTCAGGTCGACCTGGGTGACGGTTCCGGACTGCGGCAGCTCCGGCAGGCCCCACCGGTCGGCGGGAGCGGAGACCGGCACGGGGGCGATCCGCAGCTCGGGGCGGCGGCCCGCCGGGTGGATCACGGCCTCCGCGCCCTGGGGCAGGTCGAGTTCGACGACGCCGTCGCCGAGGTCGCGCCAGTCGGGAGCCGGGCCGCCGATCCCGGCGACCGTGACGCGCCCGCCCAGTGAATGGCGCACCCGGCAGGGCTCCCCGGCGAGGCTGCGGACCCGTACCCAGCGGGTACGGCCGCCCCGGCGGACGGCGCTGACGAGGAACGCGCCCTGGGTGCGGAAGTCGTGCAGGGTGACGTCCCGCCACTCCCCCGGCACGGCAGGGAAGATCCGGATGGTGTCACCCCAGCTCGTGCACAGCATGTCGTGCAGACTCTGTGCCGCCGACAGCGGAGTCTCGATGACCGGGCCGGCCTCGTAGTACATGGTGTTGGGCTGGACGAACCGGGCCACCAGCTCCCGCAGATACGTCAGTGAGTCGTCGCCCCGGCCCATCATCGCGGAGAGGGACGCGGCACCGGAGAAGCTGTAGCCGCGCAGGGCACCCTCGAAGCCGATCCAGTGCTTCAACGACCGCTCGATGAGGTCGCGTTGCTCGGGCTGTTCCCAGTTGACGAGGTAGAGGGGGTACACGGCGAGCATGTGGGAGTAGTGGCGATGCGACTTCGCGAACGGAACCCCGGCGCCGATCATGAAGCCGTTCGCGTCCACCGGGTAGTCGGTGAGCCGGTCCAGGACGTGCCGCCACTTCAGCGCCAACTCGTCGTCCACACCGAGCAGTTCGACGGTGTCGAGCAGGGTGGCGCAGCTCCAGCGCAGCAGCGCCAGGTCGTAGTTGCAGTCGGGGGCGCTGCCGTACTCCGGTGAGAAGGTCTTCGGGAGATGGAGCCGGCCGTCGTCGCCCTCGTACAGGAAGTGCAGATAGTAGCTGGTGGAGCGGCGCAGGAGCGGGTAGAGGATGTCCTCCAGCAGGCCCCGGTCCATGGTGTGGCGGTAAGTGAGCCAGACGTTGTGCAGCGCCCAGGGCAGGTTGCCGACCTCCGGGTCACCGGAGCCGCCGGGGACGGCGACGCTGCCGCTGTCCTCGCACTGGGCGTCGGTGGAGCGGCGCAGGCCCGCCGAGTCGGCCCGGTACTGCGGCTTCAGGGCGCCGATGAGGGTGTCGGTGTTCTCGGCGAGGGTGCGCGGGATCGCGTCCAGTTCCAGGTGGTTGGAGCCGTGCACCGGCCAGTACTCCAGCTGCACGTTGAGGTTCCACCAGACGGCGGGCCAGGGGGTGGGCTCCAGCCAGGGGCCGGTGGTGGCCATGACGGGGGCGTGCTCGCGGGCGGCGGAGGCGAGCTTGTAGAGCTGGAGCCAGTAGAAGCTCTGGAGCATGCCGTCCGGGAGTGAGACGAAGCTCTTGCGGTAGAAGGCGTGCCACCAGTCGCGGTGGGTGCGCAGCAGGCTGGAGACGGGCAGCGCGGACGCCTTGCGGACCGCCGTGCGGGCCCGGCCCTCGGCGTCGGTGCCGGGGTGGGAGTGGGTGACGGCCAGGCAGAACGTCCGGTCGTCGCCGTGGGCGCGTTCGCGGTGGGCGCTGGCCGTCTGCCCGCCCGCGACAAGCGACTGCACCACCAGAGTCGTGCCGTCCGGCTCCTTCGTGGTCACCGGTGCGGGGTTGGGTTCCAGGTCGTCGGGCGGATCCTCGCGGACGATACGCGGGCTGACGGCGGGTGAAGGGACGTACTCCCAGCGGAAGTTCCGCTCGCCCGCGTCCGCGCGGGCGGTGACGAGCAGCAGCGTGCGGTCGTTGTGGACCAGCGCGCGCAGCCGGATGGCGCCCTTGTCGGTGGTGAGGGTGCCGGTGATCTCGGCGTTCCACAGGTCGAGGCGCAGATCGGCGCCGGTGATGGTGCCGACGGGGTGTAACAGCAGGTTGCCGACCGGGAGGCGGGCCACGCCCCAATCGCTGCCGAACTCCGGCCGGTGGTCCTGGACTTCGCTGTGGTGCACGGTGAAGCGCAGGGCGTTGCGGCCGGGCTCCTGGTAGACGATCGAGCCGAGCAGCCCATTGCCGAGGAAGGGCCCTTCGTACCAGGTGCGCGGCAGCCGCTTCCACACCGGGTCCTGCGCGGCGAGGAACTCCTGCCACTCGCGGTCGGTCCGCATACCGACCAATCCCCCGGGGCCGCCGCCCTGTTGAGCGGCCGCCGCCGGTGCGGCGACCGACGTCGCGGCACCGGCGGCGACACCTCCGAGAAAGCCTCGTCTACTGACTCTCATCATCGATCTCCCTCAGATTGATCCGATGACTTGGCTAGACGGGAGCGTAGGAAGCGGCTAATGATGCGTCAATACACCGAACCACACGACCGATTCACCCGATGACTCGTGCGTGGGAGGCACACATGCGTGTCGTACGATCCACAGTCACCAGAGCCCTGACGGTCGCCGCCTGCCTGGCGACGCTGTGCGCTCCGACCGCCGCCGAAGGCCAGGACGCCGGCCCGGAGCGGAGCTGGCGAACCGCGGCTCCCGGCGGCGGCCCCCTCTCCGCCCAGCTGGCCCTCACCGACTCCGGCGGCCTGACCCTGACCGCCCGCGACGGCCGTACGACGGTGCTGCGGCCGTCCGCCCTCGGCATCCGTACCGCCGTCACCGACTTCTCCGCCGGGCTGAGCTTCGTCAGCCGCCGGGACCGGCCTGTCCATGAGACGTACACGACGACCACCGGCGCCCGCACCCGGCACACCCTCGACGCCACCGAATCCGTCTTCACCTTCCGCAAGCAGGGCCGCATGCTGCGGATCGCCCTGCGGGTCGCCGCCGACGGTGTCGCCTACCGCTATGAACTCCCGCGAGGCGACGGCGACTCCGGCGCCGTGACGGTGCTGGGCGAGACCTCGCAGTACGCGGTGCCCGCGCAGGCCGACTCCTACCTGCTGCCGTACGACAACGGCCGCCAGGACTACGAGTCCATCCACCAGCACACGACGCTCGCGCAGGCCAAGACCGGTACCGACTACGGCTATCCGTCCCTGTTCCGCGTCGACGGCGACAGCTGGATGCTTCTCGGCGAGTCCGGCCTCGACAGCTCCTACGCGGGCTCCCGCCTTACCCTCGACCGTGTCGACGCGGACGCGGGCCACTTCAGCCTGAAACTGCCCGACCCCGCCGAGGTGGCCACGGCGCCCTTCGCGACTCCCTGGCGCACGATGGTGATCGGCGATCTCGCCACCGTCACCGAGAGCGACCTGATCACCGATCTCGCGGCGCCGTCCAAGGTCGCCGACACCTCGTGGATCAAGCCCGGGAAGGCCGCCTGGTCCTGGTGGTCCGACGGGCAGAGCCCGACCAGCCTCGCCGCGCAGAAGAAGTTCGTCGACTTCGCCGCGGAACAGGGCTGGGAGTATGTGCTCGTCGACTCGGGCTGGAGCAACGACTGGATGCCCGAACTCATCGCGTACGCCCGGGAGAAGGGCGTCGGAGTCTGGCTGTGGGTCCGGTGGCAGACCATCGACGCGGCGAGCGAGATCAACACGTTGCTGGCGCGGTGGAAGGGCTGGGGCGCGGTCGGGCTGAAGATCGACTTCATGGAGTCGGACGGGCAGGACCGGATGCGCTGGTACGACGCGATCTTCGCCGGGAGCGCGAAGTACGAGCTGATGCTGAACTTCCACGGCGGCACGATTCCTCGTGGGCAGCAGCGGACGTGGCCGCAGTTGATGACCGTCGAGGCGGTGCGGGGCGCCGAGGGGACGCGTCCGCGGCCGGGGCGCGAGCCGTTCCCTGCGGGGCATTACACGACGCTGCCGTTCACCCGTAATCTCACCGGCTCCATGGACTTCACGCCGGTCACCTTCACCGGTGTGCGGCCCACCAGTGACGCGGCCGAGTTGGCGTTGTCGGTGGTGTACGAGTCCGGGGTGCAGCACTTTGCCGACAGTGTCGAGTCGTATGCGGCGCGGCCGCTTGCGGAGCGGTTCCTGGCGGGGGTGCCGGCGGTTTGGGACGACACCGAGTTGGTTGATGGCGCGCCTGGGGATCGGGCTGTGTTCGCTCGGCGGTCGGGGGGTGAGTGGTTCTTGGGGGCGGTGACTTCGGGGGGTGCGCGGACGCTGGACGCGTCGCTCGGGTTCCTTGGGTCCGGGCGGTGGTTGGTGGATCTTTACCGGGATGCGCCGGGTGGAGGTCTCGCTGTCGAGACGCGTGAGGTGACTGCCGGGTCGCGGCTTGTTGTGGATGTGCCTGCGAACGGGGGGTTTGCGGCGCGGGTTTGTCCCGTGCAGACCGGTCGTGCCAGCTGTGGGTGAGTGGATCACAGTGCAGGCCGTGGGGGCTTGTCGCGCAGTTCCCCGCGCCCCTTTCGGGGCGATTCGGTCACCGCGGGGACATCCTCGAAGTTCACTGTCGTGCGCGTGCCGTCCTGCCAGTGGGCCGTGAGGATCAAGCCGTTCACCTCGGTGGTGACCTGGTCGGTGAGCGGGGTCGGGTCGGTGGTCAGGGAGACGAGTGCGGCGAACAGGGTGCCGGGCTCGTCCTCCCCCACCGCTCCGGTGAGTTCGGGGACCAGGGCCCAGGGGCCGAACGCGGTGCCCTGTGGGGCGCGGAGTATGGCCTGCTGCCGCCAGCCGTGCAGGCCGAGCAGCAGGCTGGTCACCTCGTCGCCATCGATCCGGAGTTCGTCGGTCTGCCCGGCCTGCGAGGCGGCTTCCGGTGAGACGGCGACCGCCCAACCCGTGTGGTGGACGGGCGTTCCCGGTGGTACGCCGACCGTGCGGTGCACGCGTAGTTCGAGGCTGCCGTGGGCGAGGGTCAGGCTTTCGATGCGGGCCGACGGCAGGACGGGGCCGCCTTCGAGGAAGACCGGGTGGTGCCAGGAGGCGAGCCAGTTCGGGCCGTCGGCAAGGGGGTTGATGCGGATGCGGGCGCTGCGGGTGCCGCGGGCCTCCAGGGCGATGTGGTTGTCGGGGGTGTTGGCGGCGCTGGTGGGGCCGGTGCGGGTGGAGTAGGCGAGGCGGGCGTAGAGCGGGTTGCCGGGGGCCTGCTCCGGCTCGCGGGAGTCGAACTTGTAGCTGCCGTGGTTGTGCAGGCGGACGAGGCCGTCCCGGGTGGTGGTCTGGACGAGCAGTCCGGGGGCTCGCAGGGCGAGTGCACGGTCGGGGCCCTCGGTGGGGGCTCGCTCCTCCGTCGCCGTCCACACCGGGTCCTCGGGCGGAAGCAGCAGGGCGAGGAAGCCCTTCGACGCCCAGTACGGGGAGCCCGGCCCCGAGTAGCGCTGGAGGGTCGCCGCGTGCGGGCCGTACCAGCCGAGGGTGAGGATGCCGTCCTCGGTGAGGGCGCCGCGGTCGAGGAAGTGGCGCAGGGCTCCGCTGAGGATGCGGCGGGTGGTGCCCGGGGTGAGCGGGGTGTGGTCGGTGAGGGCGCCCAGGGCCACGGCAGCGGTCGCGGCGAAGCGGTACGTCAGGGAGCGGCCGTGGTGGATCGGGGCGCCGTTGGCGTCGAAGAGGAGGGCGAAGCCGCCGAGGAACTCGCGGAGGCGGGGGCCGAGTCGGTCCAGGAGGGGACCGTCTCCGGCCAGGTGGGCGTGGAGGAGGGGGTAGAGATGGAGGGCCCAGCCGTTGTAGTGGTCGAAGGCACGGCCGTCGCCGTCGGAGTACCAGCCCTGGCCCTGGTACCAGCCGTCCAGCAGGTCGAGGCCCCGCTGGATCGCGCGGCGCGTCTCGGTGTCGCCCCGGCCCGCGGACTCCAGGAAACCGGCGACCGTCAGCGGGAAGAGGTACCAGTTGTTGGGTGCGGGCGTGTGCGTGAGCGCGCCGCGCAGCCAGCGTTCGACACGGTCCTGGTCGGCGGCGGAGAGCGTGTCCCAGGTCCAGGGTGCGGTGAGGCGGAGGGCGAGGGCCACCGACGCGGACTCCACCATGGGCTGGCCCTGGATGCCGTGGTGGCCGATCTCCGGCCAGGACTCGGTGTCGTCGCGGCCGGGGGTTCGGGTGCCGCGGATGAGGCCGGCGGTGTAGCGGTCCAGGAAGCCGTGCGGGTCCTTGCCCGAGGCTCCGGCGGTGCGGAGGGCCGCGAGCAGGAACGTACGGGCGAAGCCCTCCAGGCCGTCGGAGCGGACGCCGGACTTCGAGGGCGGGCCGGGCAGGTCGATGAGGGCCTGGCCGGGGGTGGCGTAGCGGAGCGCGGCGGTGAGCAGGTGGTCGGCCACGGTTTCCCAGTGGGCGCGGGTGTAACCGGTGTACGGGCTGAGGGTGCGGTCTTCGGGCGGGAGCGGGAGTTCGGGCATGGCCGGGCCACGCCTCCTGTTCGTTACGGGCTCGTCTCAGGCGAGGCGCGCCAGGCGTTCGGGCCGGACGGGGTGGGCGAAGGGGCGGCCGAGGACGTACGACTCGATCTCGGCCAGGGCCAGTTCGGCGAGGCGGCGCAGCTCACCGCCCTTGGAGCCGGCGATGTGCGGGGTGAGCACGACGTTTTGGCAGTCGTAGAGCGGGGAGTCGGCGGGCAGGACCTCCGGCTCGGTGACGTCCAGGACGGCGTGGAGTCGTCCTGACACCACCTCGTCGGTGAGGGCGTCCTGGTCGACGACGGCGCCGCGTGCGGTGTTGATCAGGGTGCCGCCGGTGCGCAGCCGGGCGAGGAGGTCGCGGCTGACGAGGCCGCGGGTCTCGGGCAGCAGTGGCGTGTGGACGCTGACGGTGTCGCAGCGCGCGAACAGCTCGGGCAGCGACACCGGCTGGACGCCGAGGGCGCGGGCCTCGGCGTCGGATACGTAGGGGTCGTGGAGGAGGACCGTCAGGTCGTGCGGGCGGAGCAGGTCGATGACACGGCGGCCGATGATAGAGGCGCTCAGGATGCCCACCGTGCGGCGGTAGTTGCCCGCGTCGGGGTGGCGTTCGTTCCAGTCGACGCGGCGGCGCTCGGCGCGGTAGACGCGGGCGGTCTCCAGGACACGCTTGTTGGCGAGCAGGATCATGGCGAGGGTGTACTCGGCGACCGGGACGGCGTTGGCCGCGGCGGCGGAGGAGACCGCGAGGCCGCGCTCCCAGCAGGCGGGGGTGATGTGGTGGCGTACCGTGCCCGCGGTGTGGACGACCGCACGCAGCCGGGGCGCGGCGTGCAGCACCGCCGCGTCGAGGGGCGGGCAGCCCCAGCCGGTGACGAGCAACTCGGCGTCGGCGAGGGCCCGGTGGGCGTCGGGGGTGGTCAGGTCGTCCAGGACGAGGTGCGGGTCGATGTCGGTGAGGTCGGCGAGGCGGGCCCGCGCGTCGGCGTCGAGGACCTGGCGGGCGGTCCGCCGCGCCATGGCCAGGACGGCGCGCGGGCGGCGCCGGTGAGGGCGGGGTTCGGTCATTTCACGCTTCCGGCGGTCAGGCCCGACTTCCAGTACCGCTGCAGCGTCACGAACGCGACGATCAGCGGGACGACGGCGAGCAGCGAGCCGATGACGACGAGCGGGTAGTACTCGGGCGAGACGGTGGCGGAGCTGTTCCAGGTGTAGAGGCCGAGGCTGAGCGGATACAGGTTCTGGTCGGAGAGCATCACCATGGGCAGGAAGAAGTTGTTCCAGATCGCGGTGAGCTGGAAGAGGAAGACGGTGACGAAGCCGGGGCCGAGCATGCGCAGGCTGACGCGGAAGTACGTCTGCAACTCCCCCGCGCCGTCCACCCGGGACGCCTCCAGCACCTCGGTCGGCACATAGCCGCCGCTGAGCAGACGGGCCAGATAGACGCCGAAGGGGTTGAACAGCACCGGGATGAACACGGCCCAGAAGGTGTTCACCAGGCCGATGTTGGACGCCACCAGGTAGAGCGGCAGGGCGAGCACGGTCGGCGGGACCATGACGCCGGTGAGGACAAGGCCGAACAGCTTCTCCTTGTGCGGGAAGTCGTACTTGTCGAAGGCGTACCCGGCGGCGACGCTGATCAGCGAACCGACGAGGGCGCCGACGACCGCGTACAGCAGGCTGTTGAGGTACCAGCGACCGTAGACACCGCCCTCCATGGAGAACAGGTCGGTGAGGTTCCGCCCGAGCGAGAAGTCGCCGAGGCTGAGGATGTCGCTGCTGAAGAGGGCGTCGGAGTTCTTGGTGGAGGCCAGCAGCAGCCACAGGCCGGGCAGCAGGGTGTAGAGGGCCGCGACGAGGACGACGACGTTGGCGACGGCGCGGCTGGTGAGTCTGCTCGTGGTCATCGCGGGCTCCGTTCGCGGCGGCCGGCCCAGCGCGTGACGGCGAACGACAGGGCGCAGGTGACGACGAGGAGGATCACGGAGGCGGCGGAGGCCAGGCCGTAGTTGTTGCGGCGGAAGGCCGCGTCGTAGATGTACATGTTCGGCGTGTAGCGGGAGTTGACCATCGGGGTGGCCTGGTTCATCAGCGTGGGTTCGGTGAACAGCTGGAGCGCGCCGATCAGGGCGAACATGCAGACCATGACGACGGAGCCGCGGATGATCGGCACCTTGACGGACAGCGCGGTGCGCAGGCGGCCGGCGCCGTCGATGCGGGCGGCCTCGATCACCTCCCGCGGCAGGGCCTGGAGGGCGGCGTAGAAGATCACCATGTTGTAGCCGAGGCCGCTCCACAGCGCGATGTTGACGATGGCCGGCAGCACGGTGTGCAGGCCGAGGAAGTCGATGTGGATGTCCGCCTCGGCGAACACCTTGATGACGGGGCTGAGGCCGGGGGTGTACAGGTACAGCCAGATCACGGCGGCGATGATGCCGGGCACCGCGTGCGGGAGGTACAGCATCATCTGCGCGGTGCGGCGCAGCCGGACCAGGCCGGAGTCGAGGAGCAGGGCGAGGGCGAGCGCGCCGACGACGACCACCGGGACGAAGATCACGCAGTACAGGGCGATCACGGCGAAGCCGGAGCGGAAGCTCGGGTCGTCGAGGACCGCGAGATAGCTGCGCAGCCCGGTGAAGACGGTGGTGCCGCCGCCGAAGCCGAGGCCCTCGTGGTCCTGGGAGAAGAGGCTGAGGTAGACCGAGTAGCCGACGGGGATCAGGAACACGGCGATGAGCAGGGCCGTGAACGGGGCGAGGAGCGTGACGCAGGCGAGGAGTTGCTGGCGGCGTCCGGCGCGGCGGGGGCGGGTGGGACGCGTGGCGGGAGGTTTCGTTCCCGTGCGTTCTTCTTCGGAGAGCACTGTGCTCACGGCTGCTCCTCAGTTGGTGGTGACCGACTCAGTGGGTGGTGACCGACAGGCCGAGGCTGCTGAGGTCGGGCAGCGTTCTGCGCTCGCCTTCGCGCAGGGCGCCGATGATGCTGCCGCTGCCGGCTCCGGCCTTGGCGAACCCGTCCTCGACGGAGGTGATCGTGGAGGTCATGCGCGGACCCCACTGCCAGCGCGGGCTGACCAGCCGGGCGGACTCCTCGAAGAGGCCGAAGATGTCCTGGCCGGAGTAGTAGGCGGTGTCCATCTCCTTGCGGGCCACGGGGACGAGCGCGGGTACGGCCGGGTAGGCGCTGCTGATGCCGCTGGAGAGCTTGGCGCGCAGGGCGTCCGGGCTGGTGACCATCCAGAGGATGAACTCCAATGCCTCCTTGGGATGTTGGCTGTCCTTGGTGACGGCGAAAGTGGAGCCGCCCTGCGTGCCGAGGGACGGTTTCGCGGGGTCCCACTGCGGGAGCGGCGCGATCGCCCACTTCCCCTTGCCGCCGGGGGTGGAGTTCATCAGCGAGCCGGCCGCCCAGGCGCCCGCGAGGTAGCCGACGGTCTCGCCGTTCTGGAGATGCGCTCGCCACTGCTGGCTGTCCACCGGCTCGACGCGCACCAGATCCTGGTCGACGAGGCGCTGCCAGTAGGCGGCGACCTTGCGGGTCGGGGCGTCGTCCAGGGTGATCCGCCAGGTGTCGTCGGCGGTCCGGAACCACTGGGCGCCGGCCTGCCAGGCGAACCCGGCCATGTGCTGGGAGCCGTTGGTGAAGAAGCTGGCGAGCCGGGAGCCGGGGTCGGCCTTCTTCAGCGCGCGGGCCGCGGTCTCGAACTCGGCCCAGGTCCGGGGGACTTGGATGCTGTGCCGGGTCAGCACGTCCTTGCGGTAGAAGAACATCATCGGCTCGATGTCCACCGGCACGGAGTAGATACGGCCGTCGAGGGTGGTGAGGTCGAGGGCCTGTGGGAGGAACTTTCGGCGTACGTCGTCGGGGAGCAGGTCGGTGAGGTCGCGGGGCACGCCGTCGATGGCGTAGCCGGGCAGCTGGGGGTACTCGATGGTGGCGACGTCGGGTGCGTTGCCCGCGCGGGCGGCGTTGCTGAGCTTGGCCCAGCCGCCCTGGGGGCCGGACGGGACCTGCTGATAGTCGACCCGGATCCTGTCCTGGCTGCGGTTGTACTCGTCCACGACCTCCTGGGTGCCGCGCAGCGCCGACCAGAAGGTGAGACGCACCGGCCCGGTCCCGGCGCTGTCGCCGCCGCCCGAGGAGCAGCCCGCGAGCAACAAGGTCATGGCGGTGAACAGTGCGGCTGTGGCCAGGCGTACGCGTCGTCGAGCCGGCATGGGGCCTCCCGCGTCATTGCTGGGTTACCCAAATCCTGAGCGGGAGACGAAAAAGGCGTCAATACATCGAACAGAAGAAACCGAAGCGGTCAAACGAACAACTCGTGCGTGTCAGCGGGCGGTGCGCGTCTCCGTGGACTCGCGGATCACCAGGCTCGGCAGCAGATCCACGTGCCGGGTCGCCTCGGGGCGCAGTCCCTCGCGGGCCGTACCGAGGCGGCGCAGCAGCAGGCCGAACCCGATCCGGCCGAGCTCGGCCTTGGGCGGTGCGACGGCCGTCAGCGGGACCGGGCCCATGTCGGCGACCACGTCGTTGTAGGCCACCACCGAGCAGCGCGCCGGCACATCGATCCCGGCCGCCTGCAGCCGCTGCACCAGCACCAGCGCGTCCATGTCGCTGTGGATCAGCACCGCCGTCGCGCCGGTCTTCCGCACCGCTTCCACCAGGTCCGCGGAGCGCGGGTCGGCGGCGGACGGGTCGGGGCCCGCGGTGCGGGAACTGAGGATGGTCCGGCAGCCCGCGGCGAGACCCCGGGCGGCGGTCTGCCCGGCGAACTCGTCGCGGATCACCCGCGCGGTGGGGCTGTCGTCGCGTGCGGCCAGGACGATCCGCCGGTGGCCGAGGCCGGCCAGGTGCTCCAGCACCAGGTGCACGCCGTACGCGTGGTCCGAACGCACGGAGTCCAGCGGGTAGATGGCGCCGGTGCGGGCGGGGCGCCGCTCCACCAGCACGACGGGCACGTCCAGGGCGGCCAGCCACGCGTGGTCCGCGTCGATCTCCTCGGCGCGCGTGCGCCAGTGCGGCGACAGCAGCAGCCCGCGCGCGCCGCCGTCGAGCGCCTGCCGAACCGCCTCGCGCTCCGCCCCGCCGTCGTCGGCCGCGATGTGCAGTTCGAGCCGCAGCCCGGCCTTCTCCGCGGCCTCCCGGGCGCCTTGGACGGCCTCGGTGAGATACGTGTTCCGCTCGGGCACGATCATGGCGACGGCATCGCCCCCAGCCAGGCTCCCCTCGGCCACCGGCCGCAGCGACCGCGCCACCCCGTGCCCCCGGCGCACCTCTCCGCGCCGGGCCAGGTCCTCGACGTCCCGGCGCACCGTGACGACCGAGACGCCGAGTTCGTCGGCGAGATCGGTGATCCGCGCGACCCCCCGCACCCGCACCAGCTCCGCGATCCGGGCCTGCCGCTTCTCCGCCGACTCCCGCATGCCCTCACCGTTTCCGATCGATTGCCCGCGATACCTCCACTCTACCGATCAATCGATCAGACGAGCAGGCGCGGGACCGACCGTTACGCAGGCCGGCAGAGAACCGCCGTCAGCGCCTGGCGCAGCAGGTGTACGGCCTCGTCGGCGTCGGCGGCGCCACTGCTCCGGCGCCAGGCCACGTATCCGTCGGGCCGGACCAGGAGCACGCCCTCCTCGTCGATCTCCGCGCGGCGGCTCCACTCGCCGTACGCGTCATGGGCGTCGCGGTCGATGACGACGCCGCGCAGGTCGAGCCCGAGTTCCTGGGCGAGGGTGTCGGCGGCTTCGGCCCATCGCGTTCCGGCGAGACCGGTGACGACCGAGAAGCCGCCCCTGCCGACGAGGTCGAGCGTCGAGATACGGCCGCCCTTGTGGTCGACGAGCCAGGCGTGGGGCAGCTTGGCGCCGGGGCGGGACGTCGGGCGGCCGAAGAGTTCGTCGTCGCGGGTGATCGTCTCGACGGTGCCGTCGGGGAGGACGGCGGCCGACTCGTAGCGCTGGTTGTGCTCGACGCCGTGGGCGTTGAACTCGTAGTGCTTCAGCTCGATCGCCTCGCGGATCGCCCGCCGCTTCTTCGCCCCCTCGGCGTCCGGCTGCCGCGCCGCGTGCAGCGCCTTGGTGATGCCCTCAGCGTTCTCTGCGGACCCTCCGACGACGCCGAGGGCTTCGAAGAGGGGCAGGAACTGGTCCCGGGAGAGGTTCGCGCGCTCGACGATCTGCCGGGCGACCGGGGCACGTTCGTCGGAGTAGGTGTCCAGCAGCTCGGGCCCGGCGTGCCCGTTGAGGACGGCCGCCAGCTTCCAGGCGAGGTTGTAGGAGTCCTGGACGGAGGTGTTGGAGCCGAGGCCGTTCGACGGCGGGTGCCGGTGGACGGCGTCTCCGGCGCAGAAGACGCGTCCGGCGTGCAGCCGGGTCGCGTAGGCGTGATTGACCGTCCAGAGCGAGGCGTTGTCGATGCGGACGTCGAGCTGGTCGTCGCCGACGAGGTCGCGGACGATCGCCGCCGCGGTCTCGTCGGTGACCTCCGGCGGGGGGTTGTCGATGTCGTAGCCCCAGACGATGAGCCACTCGTTCCACGGCCGCACCATACGCAGCAGGCCCATGCCGATCCCGCCGACGTCGGCGCCCGGGCGCATGATCCAGTACAGGACGCTGGGGCGGTGCTCGACATATCGCGCGAGGTCGGCCTGGAAGACGATGTTCATGCTGCCCGCCTTGCCCATCTGCCCCTCCATGGGCAGTGCGAGCTTCTCCGCGACGAGGCTGCGGCCGCCGTCGGCGCCGATCATGTACCGGGCGCGTACGGTGTGTTCGGTGCCGCCGGGCCGGTCGCGCAGGCGCGCGGTCACACCGTCCACGTCCTGCTCGAAGTCGACCAACTCGGTGTTGAGCCTGACCACGGCGCCCCGCCTGGCCGCGTTGGACAGGAGGATCGGCTCCAGGTAGGTCTGCGGGAGGTCGATCATCCCGCACGGGCTCTGTGCCGCGTACTCGGTCAGGCTCTCGTCCGCGGTGCCCCAGGTACGGATGCGGCCGATCTCGTCGCCGAGGAGCGACGTGGCGAAGACGGTGTCGCCCATCAGATGGCTCGGTGTGCCCTTCTCCAGGGCCTCCTGCTCGATTCCCAGGTCGCGGAAGACCTCCATCGCGCGCTGGTTGGTGATGTGGGCGCGTGGGGTGTCCGCGAGCCACCCGTACTTGGTGACCAGGTGGGTGCGTATCCCGTAGGTCGCCAGCAGCAGGGCCGCGGTACCGCCGGCGGGGCCGCTGCCGATGACGAGGACGTCGGTGTCGTAGTGCTGCTCAGGCGTGCTCATGCTGTCTCCGTGAAGCTTCGTCAAAAACCGTGAGAGAAAAGGCTGTTCAGTGGCTGTTCAGTCGCCGAGGCGCGCGATGTGGAACGTGAACTCGAGCAGCCGCCACTCGCCCTCGACCGGCCGGCCGTCGGGTGTGGGGCCGGTGCGCGGGACGAAGTCCGTGATCAGGTCGTCCTTGACGCCGAAGACCGCGTCGCGCTGCCCGGGGGCGCCGTCGAGGTAGGCGCCGCCGCGGACGAACAGCTGGGTGATCAGGGGCTGGTGTCCGGGGGCGTCGATGAGGAAGTGGACGTGCGGTGCGCGGTAGGGGTGGCGGCCCACCGCGGAGAGCATCCTGCCCACCGGCCCGTCGTCCGGGATCGGGTACTCGGACGGGAGGATCGACCAGAACGTGAACCGCCCGTCCTCGTCGGTGGTGAACCGGGCGCGCAGCACCGGCCCGTCCAGCTCCGGGAGTTGGACGTCGTAGAAGCCCTCCTCGTTGGACTGCCACACGTCCACGACGGCGCCGGGGACCGGTGCGCCCTCGCGGTCGGTGACCCGGATGTCCGCCCACAGCGGTGTGCCGGTGAGGTCCCCCGCGATGTCGCTGCCGTGCTCGGCTGCGGGCGGCCCGGCCACGTAGAAGGGGCCGAGGATCGCCGACGAAGTGGTGTCGGGCGTACGGGAGTTGGTGAGCGCGTCGACCACGCTGGACACGCCGAGGGTGTCGGAGAGCAGGATGAACTCCTGCCTGGTGTCGGTGGTGATGTGACCGGCCTCGGTGAGGAAGTCGATCGCGGACTGCCACTCCCGCGGGGTGAGGTCGTTGCGGATCGTGTAGGCGTGGAGGGTGCGGGCGAGATCGGTCAGGAGCTGCCTGAGGCGCGGGTTCTCGCAGCCGGCGAAGCTCGCCTCGACCTCTTCGGTGAGCGGACGCAGGTCGGGAGGCCCTTCGGGGCGGCGGCCCTGCCAGGCGCTGTGCAGCAGGCCGTCGAGTCCGGTGCGGGTCAGTTCGCGCGGGTTGGGGTACGGCTGTGCGGTGGCCAGTTCCGCCGCGCGGTCCAGGTCGGACTCGGACAGGCCGAGTTCCCGGAGGGAGGTGGGGCCGCCGACCCGGTGGATCAGGTCGAAGACGCCCGCGGGGGCGTCGGGCACGCCCAGGGCGCGTGCGACGCGCTCCATCGCCTCCGGGGCGGCGGGCGCGTTGTACGCCATCGCGTGCGGGAGGACCACCGTGTGGGTCTCGGCGTGCGGCAGGCCGAAGGCGCCGCCCAGTGTGTGGCAGAGCTTGTGGTGCAGTCCCATGCCCACGGCCCCCAGGCACATGCCCGCCAGCCAGGCGGCCTGCAGCAGCTCGGCCCGTGCCTCCCCGTCGGTCGGGTCGTCGTGGAGGGCGGGGAGCGCACGGCCGATGGCGGTGACCGCCTCCGCGGCCATGGCGTCGGTGACCGGAGTGGCGTCCGGCGCGTAGAGGGCCTCCACGGCGTGGGCCAGGGCGTTGATGCCGCTGGTCACGGTCGCCGGGACGGGCAGTCCGAGGGTGAGCTCGACGTCGTACACGACCGTTTCGGGCAGGATCGCGGGCGCGGAGCGGGTGGTCTTGCGGCCGTCGACGGTCTCGCCGAGCACGGGGGTGACCTCGGACCCGGCGTACGTGGTCGGCACGATCACCTGGGGCAGATCCGTGCGAACCGCCAGCGCCTTCGCGAGGCCGGTCGTCGAGCCGCCGCCGATCGCCACCAGGCAGTCCACGCTCCGGTCCCGCAGCAGCCGCAGGGCCTGCTCGGTCACCTCGACGGGCGTGTGCATGGCCGCGCCCGCGAACTCGGCCGTCACCAGCTCGCTCAGGACTCCACGGAGCCGTTCGGTGTCCTTGCGCAGGGCCCGTGACCCGCCCGACAGGAGCATGACCCGCGACCCGCCGAGCCGCTCGGCCTCCTCGCGCACCCGGTCCAGGGTGCCCGCACCGAAGATCACCCGGCTCGGTCCGGCCGTATGGACGAAACTCCTCATGAGGCCGCTCTCCAGCTGTGCTCTGTGGGGGTCGGGGCGTCTGCGGCAGTATCCGTACCCGGTGGCGCGTCGCGCCTGCACAATCGCCGCATCCCGCTGCACGAAAACGGCGACCTCCATCGCCGCTTGCCCACGTGAGCGCCGGACCGGGAGACTGACCGGGGCGCGAAGGAGGGCCGTATGGGCGAGATGGGACTCGGTGACACCCACGGCATCCTGGCGCGGCCGGGTGTGCGTCCCGTCCGCAGCAGCGCGGGGCTCGGCTGGGAGCGGCTGTTCGTGTCGACGCAGCGGGAGGTGCCGTACCGGGACGCCTTCCCCGGAGCCGACAGCCATCTGCTGATCCTGCACCTGGACGGACCCGTGACCGTCCGGCGCGGACGCCGGGGACTGACCGCCGCCCGGCAGGTGCCCCCCGGCGGACTGTTCCTGCATCCGGCCGCCACCGAGCTGGACGTGGAACTCGGCGGCCACCTCAACACGGTGCACGTCTACCTCTCGGACGCCGCGCTCCAGGCGACGGCGGACGACGAGCGGACCGTGCGGCTGAAGGAGGAGTTCGGCACCACGGACCCGCTGCTGGAACAGCTCGTGCTCGCGCTCGACGGAGTCGTACGGCGCTGGGAGCCCAGCGGGGCCGTCTACGCGGACCAACTCGCCCTCATGACCGCGGCGCAGCTGGGCCGGAGACACAGTGTGCGGCAGCTCGACGCCGAGGCGCCGGTGCGGCAAGTGGGGCTCGACGACCGGCAGTTCGCGGCCGTCCGGGAACTTCTCGACGCCCGGCTCTCCGAGCCGCTCTCGCTGGCGGACCTCGCATCGGCCGCCGGGCTGAGCGTCAGCCAGTTCGCCCGGCGGTTCAAGGCCCGCACCGGGTGCCCTCCGCACCGGTATCTCGTGCGGCTGCGGGTGGAGCAGGCGGCCCGGCTGCTGCGTGCGGGCACCCTGCCGATCGCGCAGGTGGCGGCCGCGTGCGGCTTCTCCCACCAGGAGCACCTGACCCGGGTGCTCCGCTCCCACCTCGGTACGACACCGGCGGCGCTGCGCCGCGCGGGCTGACCGTCCGCAACGGCGACGCCTCCCTCTCCTCTGGTTCGCGTGCGGCCCGCATAGCGCACATGGCACGCTCGACGTCCCCCAAAGCGCGAAAAATCAGCGCCGTTGACATGAACTCATGTCTTTCCGTGAACGCCTTGACTCCGTCGCATTCTCACCCGTACTCGATGGAGGTACATCGCATGATCGGCAGACATGCCGCGGCCGGTCGCCGCACCGCCCTGACCGCTCTCGGGATTCTCACCCTCACGGGGATCACCTCGACCGCGGCGGCCGAGCCCCCGAAGCCGGCGCCCGGGTCCAGCGCCGCGCAGACGGTCGGTGCCGACCGGCCCTCGGCGGCGGTGCTGCGTGCGCTGCAGCGTGACCTCGGGCTGACGCCGGGTCAGGCGGCCGAGCGGCTGGTCAACGAGGCGGAGGCGGGCGTCCGTGCGGGCCGTCTCCGCAGCGCCCTGGGCGAGCGCTTCGCGGGGGCCTGGGTGCGGGGGGCGACCGCCGCCGAGCTCACCGTCGCGACCACGCGGGCCGCCGACGTGTCCCTGATCCGGGCCCAGGGCGCGAAGGCCGCGGTCGTCAAGCGGACGTTGCGCGAACTGCAGGCCGTCAAGGAGAAGCTGGACACGGCCGCCACCCGCGTCACGACGCGGGACACACCGGTCTGGTACGTCGACGTACCGGCGAACCGGGTCGTCGTCGAGGCGGTCAGGCAGTCGGCCGCCACCGCCTTCATCAAGGCGGCCGGCGTCCAGGGCCAGAACGTCGGCGTCCGCGTGTCGTCGGCGCGGCCACGGCTGCTGGCGGACATCGTCGGCGGCGACGCCTACTACATCGGGACCACGGCCCGCTGCTCCGTCGGCTTCTCCGTCACCAAGGGCACACAGCAGGGCTTCGCCTCGGCCGGCCACTGCGGCGACCCGGGCGACAAGACCACCGGCTACAACAAGGCCGACCAGGGCACGTTCAAGGCCTCCACGTTCCCCGGCAAGGACATGTCCTGGGTCGCCGCCAACACCGCCTGGACCGCCACACCCGACGTCAAGGGCGAGGGCGGCGAGAAGACGGAGATCACCGGCTCGGTCCAGGCGCTCGTCGGGGCGTCGGTCTGCCGCTCCGGCTCCACCACCGGATGGCACTGCGGCACCATCCAGCAGCACGACACGAGTGTCGACTACTCCCAGGGCAAGGTCGACGGCGTCACCAAGACCAACGTGTGCGCCGAGCCGGGCGACTCCGGCGGCCCCTTCGCCTCCGGCAGCCAGGCACAGGGCGTGACCTCCGGCGGCTCGGGCGACTGCACGAGCGGCGGGACCACTTACTACCAGCCGGTCAACCCGATCCTCAAGGACTTCGGCCTCGTCCTGAAGACCGCGTCCGCCGAGGCCCTGCCGCCCGGTCAGCAGGACAACGCGGTGCAGGGCGCATGGGCCGCCGGCCGCGTCTACGAGGCCGGCACCACGGTGACCCACTCCGGTGCGCGCTACCTCTGCCTGCAGACCCACCAGGCGCAGGGCGTGTGGTCGCCGAGCGCCACTCCGGCCCTTTGGCAGAAGCTGTAGTCGTACGACGTCGGGTGCGGGAGCACGGTCCCCGCACCCGACGTCGTCTACTGCTCCTCCGCGAGGAGCGCGTACGCGGTGGCGACGAAGGAGTCGCGGGCGCGGAACCGGCGGGTGCACAGCGCGACCAGGGCCGTGCCGGTGTCGGGCCTGAAGCCGAGGAATGCCTGTTGGCCGAGGGTCGCCCCGCTGTGGAAGTACATCGGTCCGCCGTTCGTGGGATGCCGGAACCACGCCATCGTGTGCGTGTGCCGATGTCCCAGACCGCGTCGCAGCAGGGGCGTGCGCACCGCCCGCAGTGCGCCGGCCAGCGGGGAGTCGGCCGGGTCGAGGTGGGCTTCGAGGAAGGTCAGCAGGTCGTGCGGGGTGGCGCGGACGGCACCGGCCGCTTGGAAGCCGCCCGCGTCGAAGGGGGCGGTGCGGGTGCGGCCGTCCTTGCCGTGTCCGACGGCGTCGGTCTTCGGGTCCTCCGGCCGCAGAGCGGTGCCGCTCAGGCCGAGCGGACGCAGTATGTGCGCGCCGAGCAGCTCGCCCCAGGCCGTGCCCGTGACCGCGGCGAGGGCGTGGCCGAGCACGGCGACGCCGAAGTTGGAGTACTCCCACCGGGTGCCGGGCCGGTGCCGGGGGCGGTGTCGCAGGAACGCCCGGGTCACGCGCTCGGCGGGATAGCGGCCGTAGGGGTTGGTGCGCCAGGCGGGCAGCGCCCGTACGTAGAAGTCGGCCGGCAGGGTGGGCAGTCCGGCGGTGTGCGTGATGAGGTGGGCGAGCGTCACCGGGGCCGGCTCGGTCCGCCGGGCCGGGTCCAGGCAGGCGGCGGCCGGTTCGCCGCCGGTCAGCAGGCCGCGCTGGATGAGCTGGGCCAGCAGCAGTCCCGTGAACGTCTTGGACGCCGACCCGATCTCGTACCGCAGGTCTTCGCGGGGGACCGGCGGGGGCGGGGCCGTGCCGCCGCAGTGCAGGGTGCGGCGACCGGCCCGGGACACGGCGAAGACGGTGTCGGGCGCGTCGACGGCGTGGACGGCGCTCTCCAGCCGCTCCCGCACCGGGTCGTCGCTGCCGAGGGGGGCGCCCGTGCCGTCCTGGTCGCTGCCGAGGGTGCCACCCCTGCCGTCCTGGTCACTGTCGTCGGCGCCGCCCGGCCAGGGCGTGGAGCGGCCGGTCATGGGGTGGCGTGCGCCAGCTCGGTGAGGGCGCGGGAGGTGGCCAGCACGGACGCGAAGGCGGCGACCAGCGTCGGGTGGTAGACGAGGTCGAACACCTCGTCCGGATCGCCCTCCGGCATTTTCCCGAAGGCGGGCATGGAACCGTCGGGCTGCTGTGCGGCGGCGAAGCCCTCCCATGCCCGTGCGTCCAGGGTGGGGCGGGGTAGACAGGCGTCGACGACGAGGAGTTCACCGAGCAGGTCCCAGCGCTTCAGGTCCAGCCAGTCGTCGATCCAGGCCGGCAGCCACATGGCGAGGTAGTCGGCGATGTCCGGGGGCAGGCCGTCGGGGTGCTCTCCCCAGTCGGTGAGGTGGAACACCGCGTGGGTGACGTCGTAGGCGATGTGCCCGCTGACCGTCCAGGGCTCGGGCGTGCGGGCCAGCCAGGTGGCGCCGACGAGGTCCGCTTCGGGCGGGCTGGGTGTGAGGCCGAAGCGGCGCTGGAACGCGGCCAGTCCGAGGCGTCGGGTCGGGTCGAGTTCGAGGGCCGCCCAGCTGTCGAGCCGGTGGTAGAGGACGGTGGCGCGCTCCACCTCGGGTTCGCTGTACCCGAGTTCCTTATACGGGAGGTACACCTCGAACGGGATGGGCGAGAGCGGCTCGATGCGCTGCCCCCGGACCAGCATGCGGCCGCCGTCCAGCGTGTGCCGCCAGGTGTGGTCCACGAGCTTGCGCGCCAGCTCGGCCTGCTGCGATCCGGCCACCCCCTCGCGGAACAACACCCGGCAGATCAGGGCCAGTTCGCCGACCGGTTTGAAACGCTCCAGGAAGCCCACTTCCGGATCGACGTCGGGCTCCAGGCGGAATCCGTCGCGATGGGCCCACAGCCACTCCAGGGCGCGGACGCCGACGGTGTGTATCAGACGGGTGTCGGTCATCCAGGCGCTCCTTGTTCCTCGTACCCGTGGTGCATACCGCCCTCGCCTGTAAGGCACTTGAGGGTCTGTGCCGCCGCGAACGCGGCCATCAGCGTGGAGTGGTAACAGCGGCGGAAGTCCGGCTCCGTATCCGCTTCGCCGTCGCCCCGCGGGCCCTGCTCCGGGAGCGCGCCCGAGGCGTGCTGCGCCCGCGCGATCCGCGGCCAGGCGTGCTGCAGGGTCCCGGGGTCGGGCGGGGACGGGAGGCTCGCGGCGACGATCAGCAGCTCGCAACTGAGGTCCCACATCCCAGCGTCCAGGCAGGTGTCGAGCCAGGCGGGCAGCCAGTCTGCGAGATAGGCGGCCACGTCCGCGGGGACGCCCTCGGGGGTGCGGCCCCAGTCGGTGAGGTGGAAGACGACGTGGGTGAGCGCGTACCCCGAGGAGCGCTCGAACGTCCAGGGTTCCGGCAGTCCGCCCAGCCAGGTCCGGCGCAGTAACCGCGGGTCCTGTTCCGGCCGGTGGATGCCGCTGCGGTGTTCGGCCTTCAGGACGCCGAGCCGGCGGGTCGGTTCCTGCTCGGTCAGCCGCCAGCCCCGCGTGCGGGCCGTCGTCGCGGCGGCGGCCTCGTACCCGGAGTGCCGCAGTCCGGCCGAGGCGAAGACGGAGTAGACCTCCAGGGGATACGTCGCGAAGGGCTCCAGCGCCTGGAGCCGTAGGAACAGCTCGCCCCGCCCGGTCTGCTGCCACGCGAACCCCAACAGGTCGGAGGCGCACGCGTGCAGAGGGTCCGACGGCGGGGTGTGCGCGCGTACGCTCACGCAGGTCTGGGCGAGTTCCCCGAGGGGTTTCCAGGTGGCGTCCACATGGCCGTCCGCGGTGAGTGCGTCCTCCCCCAGCGTGAAGTCGCCGCGGTGCGCGGACAGCCAGGCGAAGGCGCCCGCTGCCACTTCCCGGATCTTGTCGACGTCCATCGCCGTCATACGAGCGCTCCGGCGGCCCGTATGACGCGTGCCGCCTGTGCCTGGAGGGCCACACGGGGGTCGGTGCCGCCCATCAGTTCCACGAAGTCCAGCCCCGCTTCGAGGCCGAGTGCGTCCGGTACGTCTTCGAGCAGGGTCAGCCAGCGTCCGGCACCGGCCGCCTGCTGCCAGTCCCTGCGGCGCACCGCCCGTACGAAGCCCCGGGCCACGTCGACCGTGCGGCGCCGGGCCGCGCGCGCCACCGCGCAGTCACCGCCGGGCACCGCGAGCGGGGCCAGGACGGCGAGTTGGTGCGTCAGCACCTGCCAGGTCGCCTCGTCGAGCCAGCGGGCGTCGGGTTCCGCGGTCGCGTCCGTGCCGGGCGGGCCGGTCGGGGGCGGGCCGGATTGGGGCGAGTCGAACCGCCGTAGCGTGCGACTCATGGCCCAGTGGCTCCACAGGACGGTGGGAGCCGCGTCCGCGCGGGGCGGAAAGGCCTCCACGGTCTCCCGGAACACGGTGAGGGTCTCGGGAACGGGCGGGGTGCGGAAGAGGACGTGCGGCAGCAGCAGATCCGCTCCCAACACGCGTACGGCGGCGAACGCGAGGCTTCCCCCATGGCCGTCGACGGCCTCGGTGCCGGACACTCGCACGTGGTCCCCGCCCCGCAGGGCGGAGACCACGTCCGACGCAACGTCCTGCACCGCGCCCTGCAAGAGGGTCGTAGCGCCTGACTGCTCCATGCTCAGCTGCTCCCGTCGGTCCGCTCAGCCCTTCTTGGGGCGAGGGGTCGGCGGGGACAGCAGCAGCTTGGTGTCGGCGGAAAGCAGCGCCAGAGCGGCGCACTCCCGGCTGTCGCGGAAGACACCGTCGGGCTCCGCGGGGTCGAGCGCCGCCTCGATGTCGATGCTCGGGACGCCCGTGATTTCCTTGAACGCCTTGTCAGTGGAAGGCATATCACCATCTCCTCTGGGTTCACCCCCTCCACAACCCAGATCACCACAGAGTCACAGAGCACGCATCTTTTCCCAGGTGTGGCTATACGTCACTTCTTCAACATTTTGGGGGGCGTACGCCTAGGGCTGGTTGGGGCAGTGCGCCTCGGTCATAAGGTCGGCGTCAGCGGCAGGTCCCTCGGTCATTCGGCCGATCCCGCTGCCGGGGGTTCGGCCTACGGTGATCGGCATGAACTCCGTTTCCGCCCAGGGCTGCGTCCGCGGCCTCGCCGTCGGTGTCCTGGTCGCCGCATGTGTCGTCGACGTGCTCTTCGCGGGCTCCGACGGGACGAGCATCCTGCCGACGGCGGGCCCCGTCTGGCCGACCCTGGCCGTGGTGCTCGTCGGGCTGGCCGCCGTGCTGTGGCCGGCCGGGCGGCGGCCCAAGTGGCTCACGCCGCAGGTGCGCACCGCCGTGCCCGCTCTCGCCTCGGCCCTCCTCACAGCCGCTTCGCTGCTGGTCCGGGGCGAGGTCATGCTCGGTCCGGGCGAGATCTTGACCCTGCTGTGCCTGCTCTTCATCGCCGTACGGCACTGCCCGCCGCGCTGGGCCGTGGTGTGCGGCACCCTCGACGCGGGCGCGCTGCTCATCCTGCCGGTACGCGGCGACGCGGCGCTGAGCAGCGAGGTGCAGGGCATGCAGGTCATCGGGCTGCTGCTGATCGGCCTCGTCGCGGGGTTCGCGGGCTATCTGCGCTCGCTGGACTACCGCCGCACCGTCGCCGTCAGCGACACCCGCCGCAGCGAACGCCTGGCCATCGCCGCCGACCTGCACGACTTCGTCGCCCACCACGTGACGGGCATCCTCGTGCAGACCCAGGTGGCCCGCATGATGGCGACCACTCAGCCACAGGACCTGGACCCCGTCCTGGCCGGCATCGAACGCGCCGCGACCGAGGCCCTCGCCTCGATGCGCCGCACCGTCGGCGTGCTGCGTGACACCGGTGCCGAGGCGGCCGACCGCCGTCCGGTCGGCGACCTCGCGGGCATCACGGAACTGGTCGAGGGCTTCGCGACGCCGGGCCAGCAGGTCGCCCTGCACCGCGACCCCGCCCTGTCCCCCGACGCCCTCCCCCACGAGGTGCAGGCCGCGGCCTTCCGGGTCGTCCAGGAGGCCCTCACCAACATCCGCCGGCACGCGGCCGACGCCACGCACATCGAGGTCCGCCTGCGATACGACACCGACACCGATCGCCTGGTGGTGTCGGTGGCGGACGACGGCCGCGGCGGCACTCAACTCCCGGCCGCCGCCCACGGTGGCGGCTTTGGTCTCGTCGGCCTGAAGGAGCGGGTCACCGCACTGGGCGGCGAACTGGAGGCCGGACCGCGGGGCGGCGTGGGGTGGGAGGTGCGGGCGGTGTTCTCGGCGGGGAGATCCTGAGGGAGTGTCCGGGAGTGGCCGGAAGTGTCACTTGCGCCAGAACAGATGGTGCGTCACGCCGCTCGGGCTGGGCACGACGTCCAGGTGGAACCGGTCGAGCAGTTCATCGGGGGACTCCCAAAGTCGAATTCCTGAGCCGAGCTTCACCGGCGAGACCGCCACATGCATCGTGTCGACGAGGTCCGCGTCGAGGAACTGCCGGATGGTGGTGACCCCGCCGCCGAGCCGGACGTCCTTGCCCTGCGCCGCCTCGCGGGCCTGCTCCAGGACCGTGGCCGGGTCGCCGTCGACGAAGTGGCACGTCGTGTCGGAGAGGGTGAACGACGGACGCTTGTGGTGTGTCATGACGAACACCGGCGTGTGGAACGGGGGTTCGTCACCCCACCAGCCGAGCCACTCATGGTCGTGCCAGGGCCCGCGCTGGGGGCCGAACTTGTTGCGGCCCATGATCTCGGCGCCGATGTTGGATGCGAAGTCCCGAGTGAAGTAGTCGTCGAGGCCCCGACTGCCCCCAGGGTCGGTGCGGTTGGGCCAGCTCGCCGTGGCACCGGCCCAGGAGAACAGCCTCGCGGCATCGGGAAGGCCGAACGGGCTCTCGAAGCTCTGGTCCACGCCGGCGCCCACTCCGTCGCTCGAGACGTTGAAGTTCTGGACTCTCAGCAGCTGATCCATGTGCTCTCCTGTGCCGTCGCCGGGCGGGCCTTCCCCGCCTCTCACCCCTGCGTCGAACGGGAGACGGCCGGATCGACAGTCTCGCGGAATTTCTTCAGCCGGTGTTCGTGAGCTTCGGCGAGGAGGAGGTAGCCGGCGGCGGTCCAGGTGTAGGCGCGGTCGCGCAGGCCCGTACCGGTCAAGGCGTCGAAGTTCTCCGCGAACCCGTTGGTTTCGCACAGGCCGCGGAAGCGGGCGCTTATCTCGTCGGCCAGGCGCTGGTGGCCGCTGCGGCGCAGGCCGTCCTCGATGAGGACGGTGGCGGGTGCCCAGATGGGGCCGCGCCAGTAGCCGTCAGGGCGGTAGTGCGGGGAGGTGGGGAGTTCGGTGGCCAGTCCATAGGGGGTCAGGTGGGCCTCGATGCGTGCGGCCAGGCTCTTGGCGATGTGCTCGGGCAGGTGCTCGCCCAGAACGATCGGCATCAGGTCGAGCAGGCTGGAGCTGCTCCTGGTGTCGCCGCTGTCCACGCCGCGGGCGACGAACCGCTCCCCCGTCCAGAGTTCGTCGAACAGGGCCGCCTGGACGTCCTCCGCGCTACGTGTCCACTGCCGCGCGTCGCCGGCGAAACCGAGTTCCTTCGCCAGGGCGGCGAGTTCGCGCAGTTGCAGGACGAGAAACGCGGCGAGGTCGGCACTGACGATCACCTGCTCGGCGTCGAAGGTGGTGGCGTTGTCCCAGCCGCTGTCGTTGCCGTGCTGGTAGTGGGGCAGGGCGGCCCCCGGTGCGCGGCGTGCGGTGAGCCAGAAGTCCGTCCAGCGCTCCAGTCTGTCGTAGATCTCGGCGAGTTCGGTTCGATCGAGGGGTTCGCTGAGGCGTCTGCGCAGGTGGCTGAAGGTCCAGCCGTGGATGGGTGGTTTCACGAAGTTGCGGAGGACTTCCGAGTGGGTGACCGAGTCGGGCAGGGCGCCGCTCTCGTCCTGGTGGTCGAAGGGCAGCGCGAACTGGTCCCGGGCGAGGGCGGGCGCTCCGGGGGCCAGGGCGAGGGCGTTGAAGCAGTGGTCCCAGCTCCAGACCTTGTCCATCCAGTGTTTGGACATCAGCACCGCGGGTCGCGTGACCAGGCCTGTCGGCGCCACGGTCGCTGACCACAGGACGTACACGGCGAGTTCGGCTGCCGCGGTGCCGGGCGAGCGCCAGGGGGCCACCGCGTCGGCGAAGGCCGCGAAGTCCTGCTCCGCCGCGGTGACGACCTCGCTGAACGTCGTCCGGTCTGTGACGGGGCCGCGTGCGGTGTCGAGTTCCTCGACCGCGGCCTCCCAAATGCCCCCGGCCTCCGCGCTGATGGTGAGACCGCGATCGGCGTGGCCCAGGGCTTGACTGCCAGTGGCACCCCGCACGACGCCCGACAGCACGGTGACCCGGTAGCGGCGGCCGGTCTCGTACGACGTGAAGACGTGCGCCCCGTCCACCGGATCCCGGTAGAAGTACGTCCCCGTGAACGGCGTCAGTGTCGACGCCGCCGCCGTGATGCGCAGGCTCGTTCCTTCCCCGCGCAGGCGTACGGTGTCCGGCGACTCGTAGGCGAGGTCGATCCGCCCTCCCCCGTGGGCCCAGCTGAGGAGACTCGGCGTCGCCGTGACACTGGTCTCGGCCCGCTCCCCCGTGGTGGCGTCGAGGGGGACGAAGCGCAGGACGGGGTGCATGCCGTTCTGGTGGGAGACGAGGTGGAGGTCGTCGGCGTACGTCTTCTCCGCCAGCACAGGGGAGATACCGAACCAGGAGCCATGCGTGCTGAACGGGATGTCATGGAGGGAGAAGGCCGGGCCGGATCGGGCGGCGGTCATGCGGAGTTACTCGATTCTTCAGCAGGGTTGGTCGGCAGCGGAGTTGGCCGACGGAGCGCGGAGGGGTCAGTCCTTCACGGCTCCGGCGGTGACGCCGGCGGCGATGTAGCGCTGGGCGAGGACGAGGATCACCGTGGCGGGCAGCGAGGCCACGACGGCGGTGGCCATGATGGCGTTCCATTCCTGGTTGTTGTTGCCGATGTAGTGGTAGATGCCGAGGGTGATCGGTTCGTGGGTGCCGCCGTTCGCGAGAGTGCTGGCAAAGACGAAGTCGGACCAGGACCACAGGAACGCGAACAGCGACACGGTGACGACGGCGTTGCGGCTCATGGGCAGCACGATCGACCAGAAGGTGCGCAGGGGTCCGGCCCCGTCCGTCTTCGCGGCCTGGAGCAGTTCCTCCGGGATGCCCGACATGAACGCGGTGAAGATCAGCACCGCGAAGGGGACAGCGAGTGTGGAGTCCGCGACGATCAGGCCTGGCACCGACTGCAGGAGCCCGAGGCTGAGGTAGATGGCGTAGAAGCCCATCGCCATGATGATGCCGGGGATCATCTGGGCGACCAGGAAGAGGAAGCTGAGGACACCGCCGCCGCGCGGGCGCAGCTTGGCCAGGGCGTAGCCGGCGGGTGCGGCGAGGGCGACGGTCAGGACGACGGTGCCGAGGCCGATGACGAGGCTGGTGGCGAGGTAGGGCAACTGGTCGTTCAGGACGGTCCGGTAGCCGGCCAGGGTGCCGTTGACCGGGAACAGGTCGGGCGGGCTCTTGCGCATGTCCTCGTCGCGGGTGAAGGACACATTCAGCATCCAGTAGACCGGGAAGAGCATGAGCGCGGTCAGGAGCAGGCCGGTGGCTGTCTTCCACCAGGTGTTCCGTGCGGTGATCATGAGGCGTACTGCTTTCGCTGGACCCTGAGGTACACCAGGCCGAAGACGAGGGCGGCGACGACGAGCAGGTTGCCGACGGCCGCGCCGGGGCCGAAGGCGGGCAGCAGGTTGCCGAAGCCGAGCTGGTAGGACCAGGTGGCGAAGGTGGTGGAGGAGTCGGCCGGGCCGCCCTTGGTCATGATCCAGATGATGTCGAAGACCTTGAGCGTGTAGACCAGGCCCAGCAGCAGGGTGATCGCGGACACCGGGCGCAGCAGCGGGAAGGTGATGCTCCAGAACCGGCGCCAGGCGTTCGCGCCGTCGAGGGCGGCCGCCTCGTACAGCGAAGCGGGGATCGACTGCAGGCCGCTGTAGAGCACGACCAGGTTGAACGGCACGCCGATCCAGATGTTCGCGATGATCACCGAGGTCAGTGACCACTCCGGTGACGTCAGCCAGTTCACCGGGCCGATGCCGAACACGTTCAGGGCGGTGTTGACGACGCCCGATTCGCTGTTGAGCATCCACGACCAGGTGGAGGCCGACACGATGAGCGGCAGCAGCCACGGCACCAGGAACAGGGCGCGCAGGGTCGCCGACAGCCGGAAGTGCTGGTTGAAGAAGACCGCCAGGGCCAGGCCGATGGCGTACTGGAAGGCCAGGCACACGGCGGTGAACACCACGGTGTGCAGCAGGGCGGGGGTGAAGGTCGGATCGTCGAAGACGGTGCGGTAGTTGGCGAGGCCGGTGAAGGGGGCGTCGCCCTGGACGAAGGAGCGGACGGTGTAGTTACGCAGGCTCAGATCGAGGTTGCGGTAGAGGGGATAGGCGTAGAACAGGGCGAGGTAGGCGGTGACGGGGGCGAGGAAGGCCCAGGCGGCCCACTGCTGGGAGGCAGGTCGCCGGCGTGGCGGGTGGGGAGCGGGTGCTCCTTGGTGGTCGAGCGCCGGGGGACGCTCCGGCGGATGGGTGAGCTGCTTCATCGGCCCCACGTCACTTGACCGCGGCCTGCGCCGAAGTGAGGGCGTCCTTGGGTGACTTGGACCCGCTCAGGGCGGACTGGACCGCCTTCCACAACTGCTCGGAGATCTTGGGGTACTTGGTGCCGAGGTCGTCGCTGGTGCGGCCCTTGGCCGCCTTGACCGCCTCGACCCAGGGCTTCAACTCGGCATTGGCCGCGATCTGCTTGTCCTGCACCTCGGTGGTGGGGGCGACGTAGGACAGGGTGGTGTCGGTCTCGTAGAGGTTGTCGGTGCTGGTCAGGCAGGTCGCCAGCTTCTGTGCGGTGGTGTAGCGGCCGGTGTCGCCCTGGACGGGGACGGTGACGAACTCGCCGCCGGTCGGGGCCGCCGCGTTGCCCCCGCCGGACGCCGGGATGGGCAGGACGCCGTAGTCGAAGCCGGCCTTCTCCGCGTTGGCGAGCTGCCAGGTGCCGTTCTCGGCGAACGCGTAGTCGCCGCCGGCGAACTCCTGCCAGCTGGTGGTCTGGGTGTTGTTGAGCACCGAGTTGGGGGCGTACTTCTTTTCCAGCCAGTCGGTCCACAGGGACAGCGCCGACACGCCCTGGGCGGAGTCGAGTTCGGTGAGCTGCGCGCCCGAGCCCCAGAACCAGGGCAGGAACTGGAAGCTGCCCTCCTCGGTGCCGATCGCGGAGAACGTGATGCCCTTCTTCCCGGCCTTCTTCACCTTCTCCAGCGCCGCCGTCAGCGTTGTCCAGTCCTTGACCGACGCGATGTCGACCCCGGCCGCCTTGAGGACGTCCTTGTTGTAGTAGAGGGCAAGGGTGTTGGCGCCGATCGGCGTTCCGTAGGTCTTGCCGCCCGCCTGGCCTGCCGCGAGCAGGTTGGGGTCGGCCTTCGAGGTGTCCAGCTTGGTGTCGTCGGTGGTGGTGAGCACGCCCGCCTCGGCCAGGGTCGACACCACGGGGTTGTCGACGATGAGCACATCCGGCGAGTTGTCCTGCTGCGCCGCCAGGAGCACCTTGTTGGTCAGGTCACTGGTGTCGAACGCGGTCCGCTTGATCTTCACGCCGGCCTTGCTGCCGCAGCCGTCGAGCAGTTTCGCCCACGCCGAGCCCTTGGCGAACTGTGGGTAGGGGTCCCAGATGGTGTACGTGCCGCTGTCGTCCCCCTTCGCGGACGAACTGCCGTCCGACGAGCACGCGGTGGTGCCGCTGACGACGGCGACGACGGTCAGGGCCGCGGCGGTGAGCCGCCGTCCGGTGGATCCGTTCATGGCGCGTTCCTTTGTGTATTCGGCAGGGCATGCCGACGTGTTTTAGGCAAGGGCATGCCGAGGAGGCGGCCGGGCAAGCGGGCCGAGGCAGGTGTACGAGGGGCTGGAATCGGGCGTTCGAGCCGGAACCGGGGGTCCGGTCAGACGTGGGCGGGTCCGGTGCTGGCCCGCAGCGAGATGGGCGGCGTGAGCAGGTGGTGGCGCGGTGCCGAGTCGGGAGCGCCGAGCTGCTCGACCAGCAGGTCGACGGCCAGACTTCCCATCTGTGCCGCCGGCACGTCCGCCGCGGTGAGCTGCGGGGTCACCGTCTCCGCCCACCGGCCGGCCACGACTCCGGTGACGGAGAAGTCGCGCGGCACATGGCGGCCCGCCACGGCCAGGCCCCGGTAGAGACCGCCCAGCGCGGCCTCGTTCAGGGTGACCAGTGCCGTGGTGGCCGGGTCGTCGTGCAGGATCCGTTCCACGCACGCCTGGCCCGACGCGGCATCGTCCCCGCAGCAGTACGTCCGCACGGTGAGCCCGCGCTCCGCCGCCGCCTTGGTGAAGCCGTCCAGACCGCGGTGCGCCGACTCGTACCCCGCGCGGAGCAGGTGCTCGGGCCGGTTGACGAAGGCGATCCTGCGGTGGCCGAGGTCCGCGAGGTGGTGCACGCAGGCTGCCGCCAGCGCGGTGTGGTCCAGGCCGACCCACCAGCCGCGCTCCGGATGCGCGGTGCGGCCGATGGCCACGGAGGGAAAGTCCAGGGCGGCCAGGTGGTCGACGCGGTCGTCCTGGAGCCTGATCTCCATCAGGATCGCGCCGTCGACCCGCCGCTCGGCCAGCAGCCGCTGGAACGAGCGGTCGCTGTCCGCGCCGCTCGGGGAGAGCAGCACGTCGTAGTCGTAGGCCGCCGCCGCTTCCACCACGCTGCCGATGAAGTCGAGTTGCATGCCGGTGTAGTGGTTGCCGGCGGGCGGGAATACCAGACCGAGGGTGCTGGTCCGGCCGTTGGCCAGGGCACGGGCGCTCGCGTTGGGCCGGTAGCCCAGTTCGTCGATGACCCGCTGGATCTTGCGACGCGTCTCCTCCGACACGGGGCGCTTGCCACTCAGCGCGTAGGACACGGTGCTCCGCGAGACACCGGCCCGTTCGGCGATCTCCCCGATGTTCACGGCACTCCTTCGTCGATCCGGTTCGCAAGCGAGCCGATTGTCGAACCGGTTCGCTTGACGGAAGCTAGGAGTGCCCGGAGACGCTGTCAATGCCTTGCGCACAACTCCGGGAAACCGCCGCCCAATCCGCGTCGGAGGTATTGCTGCTCTGTTTCCGGCGGTGCTAGCTTCCGGCGAACCGGTTCGACCGAGCCGCTCACAGCCGCCGCGTCCGCCCGAGCTGGGCCATGCCGTTCCGGGCCCGTCCAGCTCACCACCGCTCGAACCGGTTCACGTCATGGACGGGACGGATCACCCCCACGGAGACCTCAGTGCGACGCAAACGCAGCACAAGAACAGCAGCCGCCGGTGCCACCGCCGTAGCAGCCCTCGCCGCCCTACTGGCCGTACCCGCCGCCGGTGCCGCGAGCGCGGCGGAACCGGAGCAGCTCACCATCGACCTCGGCACCGACACCGGCGCCTTCCACGGTGGCGCCTCCGGCTCGCTGTACGGGATCTACGGCGACGGTGTGCCCAGCCGCAACGTCCTCGAGGGCATGCACGTCCGCACCGTCTCGACGAAGGCGCAGGACGGGCCCCAGCACCCGGGAGCGGACGCCCTGGAGGTCCTGCCGTCATTCGTGGACTCCGGCGGCAAGGACGTCTACATCTACATGACCGACATCTACCGCGGATTCCCGTACCAGTGGCCGGGCGCGGACGGTCCGGCGCGGCTCGCCGACTTCAAGGCGAAGATCAAGAAGCAGGTCCATCAGGTCCTGACCATGGGCGACTACAAGGACAACGTCGTCTACGTCCCCTTCAACGAACCCGAAGGGAACATGTTCGGCACCGGCGAATGGAGCTATGACAAGGTCTCCTGGCTGGACGACCCGAAGGAGTACTTCGCGGCCTGGAAGGAGGTCTACCACCTCATCAAGGGCCTCGACCCGGACGCTCGGATCGCCGGCCCCAACACCAGCGTCCTCTACAGCCAGGTCAAGGACTTCCTCCGGTACACGAAGGCCAACGACGTGGTGCCGGACGTGATGACCTGGCACGAGCTGTCGTCGCCCGCCGCGGTCCGCACGAACGTGGCCAAGTACCGGCAGATGGAGAAGGACGTCGGCGTCGGCCCACTGCCGATCAACGTCAACGAGTACGGCCACAACTACCACCTCTCCGTACCGGGTCAGGTCGTCCAGTGGGTCTCCGCCATCGAGGAGTCCAAGATCGACGCCGACCTGGCCTACTGGAACATCGACGGCAACCTCAACGACTCGGCCGTCGAGGCCAACAAGGGCAACGGCCAGTGGTGGCTGTTCAACGCCTACGGCCAGATGTCCGGCCACACCGTCGAGGTGACCGCCCCGCACCCCAACGAGCAGTACACCCTCCAGGGCGTCGCCACGCTGGACGAGGACAAGAGGCAGTCCCGGGCGATCTTCGGCGGCAAGAGCGGTGACGCGGACGTCGTCTTCAAGAACGTCGACCCCACGCTGTTCGGTACGACCGTGCACGCCACCGTCCAGGAAATCCCGTGGACCGGACAGGTCGGCGACTCGGCCCAGCCCCTTCGACTCGCCGACCAGGAGCTCACGGTCGGCGCCGACGGCACCGTCACCCTCCCCATGACCGGCATGAACGAGATGTCGGCGTACCAGGTCATCCTCTCCCCCGGCGGCGACGGCGGCGCACCGGCCGAACCCTCCGTCAGCTGGCGGAAGACGTACGAGGCGGAGAACGCCACCTACACCGGCGGCGGCTACTCGAAGAACGGGCCCGAGGGTTCCCCGCAGGACGTCGGCAAGTTCGCGACCTCCGGCGCCTACAACGTCGGCGGGCTGCGCACCGGCTCCGACGGGGTGCTCGCCTTCGACGTGGACGTACCGAAGGACGGCACCTACGACCTGAGCGTGTTCGCCAACTCCTACAACCTGTATGACCTGGTGAAGGAGCAGGGGCCCACCAACGTCTTCCTGCGCGTCGACGACAAGGACCCGCAGGAGCTACGACTGCCCCTCGGCTACAAGTGGGTGGTCTGGGGCCACACCGACACCACCGTGAAGCTGACCGCCGGCAAACACCGCATCACCCTCGCCGCGAAGGACGCGGATCTGGGCGTCACCAAGGGCGACGCCATCATCGACAAGGTCGACCTGGCGCTGCGCGACGAGCACGTGACCGCACCGGCGGTCTACGAGGCCGAGTACGCCACGCTGTCCGGCTCCCGGCCCGACTACACCTACCGCGGTGCCTCGGGCCCCGGCGCGGTGCCGCTCGGCAAGGGCGACTCCGCCACCTTCTGGGTCCACGCGCCCGCCGACGGCGAGGCGACCGTGTCCGTCGGCCACCTCGGCGGCGGCCGGGCGAGCCTGTCGCTCAACGGCGAGAAGCTCGACGTACCCGGGATCGGCGGCGCCAAGAAGGGCACGGACACCGTCCGGATGTTCCTGTCCGGCGGCATCAACAAGATCACTGTCACCGGCGATTCCCGTGAACTCGTCCTCGACCGGCTCCAGGTCACGCCCTCCGGCGGCACCCTGCCGTCGAAGGTGTACCAGGCGGAGGACGGGGCTCTGACGGGTGCGGCCAAGGTGACTGAGGCCTACACCTTCGCCACGGCTGGAAAGGCCGTCACGGACATCGGCGACGGCAAGGCCAACGCGCTCTCCCTCGACGTCGTCGCCGAACGTTCCGGCCGGCACGCCGTGACCATCCGCTACTCCAACGCCGAACAGGCACCCGCCACCCACTACAACCCCGACCCGATCGCCCGCCACGCCGACCTCTCGGTCAACGGCGGAGCGGCCCGCCGCGTGCTGTTCCCGACGACCTTCCACTTCAACAACTTCTGGGAACTGACCGTCCCGGTCACCCTGAAGAAGGGCACGAACCGGCTCACCTTCACCGCGCAGGAGCTGCCCGACTTCAACGGCGACACCTACAACCAGTACGACCAGCGGTCCCCGTACGCACCGGTCATCGACCGCATCACCGTGACACCACTCGCGGGGAAGTAGCGCGACGGACGGCCCGGACCCTCACCGGCCCGGGCCGTCCGCAGCGTCCCAGCCCAGCCGCGTCACCCCGCCCGGCCCCGCGTCCCGTACATTAGCCGCCGCAGCACCACCTCCACCGGCCCTCGGCGCCCCGCCCGCTCAAGGGCGTACGCCCCCGCCACAGTGATCAGCCAGACGCCGACCGCGAAGAGCGCCATGGTCGCGCTGGTCAGGTGTTCGCCCAGCCCGAGGCCCCAGGCGGCCAGCACCGGGGCGAAGAGCAGCGAGTGCGCGAGGTAGCAGGACAGGGACCGCTTGCCGACCGCCGAGACCGCCGCCACGGCTGCTGAACCCCGTCGGCTCCTCCTGCTCGTCCACCAGTGCGCGAACAGGGCGACAGCGGCGACGTAGCCGAGTCCGGCGGCGTTGCCCGTGAGTTCCCGGAGCAGGTAGAGCGCTCCCGTTTCGCTCTGCGCGTCGTCCGGTACGTCGAGGGCCCCGACGTGGGCGAGCGCGGCGGGCAGTGCGCCGAGCCAGCCGACCGTGATGCCGATGACGGCCGTGCGGCGCAGCAGGGTCCGATGGAGCCCAGGTTCCTCCAGAACCCGGCGGCGGGCCGCCCAGAACCCGAGCAGGAAGATGACGTAGCCGCCACCGACGAGCGCGAGCAGGCCGCCGGAGGTGACAAACAGGCCGGTGGACACGCGGGTGCCGGCCGCGTCGAGCCAGCTCTTCTCCTCCGCGGCGTACGCCACGTAGCCCGCATCCGCGTCGGCGGCGTCTCCGAGAGACCCCAACTCCCCCTGGAACAGAGCCGATACGACCGGCTGCAGCGCCAGGAGCACCATCTGGGCGCCGCCGATCCAGATCCACCACTTCAGTGCGCGTTCGCTTCGACGCAGGAAGACGAGGCCGAGGACGAGGCTCAGCACTCCGTAGTAGCCGACGATGTCGCCCGCCATCAGCAGAGCGGAGTGCGTCAGGCCGATGACGATCAGCCAGAGACTGCGCCTGCGCAGGATCCGGACCGTGTCCCGCTCGGAGGTGCCTGCGGTCGTCTGCCGCAGATAGAGCTGCATCATCCCGTAGCCGAAGAGGAACGCGAAGAGCGGATAGATCCGCAGGTCCAGCACGGTGATCATGGTGAACTGCACCGAGTGGTCGAGCCACGAGCCGTCCACGGGCTGCCATCCCGCAGGTCCGCCCCGCGCCGCCCAGAGGTGGAAGGCCGTGTTGGAAAGGACGATGAGCAACAACATGAACCCGCGCGCGAGGTCGGGTGCGAGCGCCCGCTCCTCGGCCCGTACGCCTCCGCGCCGCACCGGCTGCTCTTTGCTCGTGATCGTCATGGACCCACGCTAGGAAGGTCCTGACCCGTCCCGATATCGATCGGTGGTCGCGCGGCGGCCGACAAAGGGATGAAGCAGGGGCGGGGCGCCGCGACCAAAGTTGCACCAACGGCCGAGGCCGATCCTGTGTTTCTCAGCTACCTGACGGCTGCTCAGCCAGGGGGTGACAGCCCCTGGTTACGCGCCTCGGCAACGCGTCATATTGGCCCGAACCCGGGCTGTGGCAGTCAACCGCCTCAACCCATTGAGCGAGGGGCGCGATCAGCGCTGCCGTGATTCAGCCACTGCGGTCGGCACCCCTGGTTGCCCTGATGGAGGAAACATCAATGAACACATACGTGTCACCGCTGCGATGGACGGCTGCCGCCCTGGTTGTTCTGTCTCTCACCACCGCGACCACCGGTGGGGTGGCAGCTGCACCGGCATCACCGGTGGCGGCATCGTCGGCCGGCTCGCACCTGGGCAAGCCAGACCTCTCCGCCGTCCCCGACGTGATCGCCACTGACATCCAGATGCCGTGGGGCATGGCATTCCTGCCCGGCGGGGACGCCCTGATCACCGAACGACAGACAAGCCGCGTTCTGCGCATCGGGCCGGGGCACGCGCCCGAGCACGTCCGCACCATCCCCGACGTGTACCTCCCGGGTGGCGATGGCGGGCTGCTCGGGCTGGACGTATCCCCCCGGTTCGCCCGGGACAAGCTGGTGTACGTGTACTACACCGCCGTCGATGGCGAGTCCCGCATCGCCCGCTTCAAGCTCGGCTCCGACGAGCCCCTCGATGTCGTCCTGGCCTTCGACCGCGGGGAGAATCACAGTGGCGGGCGCCTCAAGTTCGGCCCGGACGGCATGCTGTACGCCACCGTCGGTGATGGCCGCACCCCCGAGAACGCGCAGGACCTGACCAACCTCAACGGCAAGATCCTGCGTGTCACCCCGGACGGCCGGCCGGCGCCGGGCAACCCGTTCCCCGACTCGCCCATCTGGAGCTACGGCCACCGCAACCCGGAGGGCCTCGCCTGGGACGCCCGGGGCCGGATGTACTCCGCCGAGTTCGGTGAGGATGCCTTCGACGAGATCAACCTGATCAAACCCGGCCGCAACTACGGCTGGCCGATGGTGGAAGGCACCGGGGACACCGACAACGGCCGCCTCACCAATCCGCTGATCACCTTTCCCACCACCGTTGGCCCCTCGGGCATCGCCATCGCCGGCAACACGCTCTACATGGCCGGCCTGACCGGCCAGACGCTGTACACCATGCCGCTCGTCAACGGTCGCATCGGTGAGCCGAAGGAATATCTCCCCGGCGTCCACGGGCGCTTGCGGACCGTGGAGATCGCCCCCGACGGCGCACTCTGGCTCACCACGTCCAACCAACCGCGTCAGCCCCGCGAGGGCGACGATCGAGTCCTGCGGTTCCCCGCACGCTGACAACAAGTCAGCCCTCAGGGCGTGATGCCCACGCCGTCGATGCGGCTCCACACGTGTTCCTGCGTGGCGGACATGGCGGGCCAGTGGAGGCCACCGGGCCGGGGGCGGACCTTCGTGGCGAACGGCGCGGGGCGGAACGCCGGATCGTAGAAGCAGCCCTCTCCGTAGGTGGTGTCGAACGCGCCGCACGCACGCGCGATGGAACTGGGGGTGGGCTTCCGGCCGGTGCGCGCCCATGTGTCCAGAGCCGCCAGGGAGTTGGCGTACTCGGCGTTGCTGAGCGTGCTGTGCTCGCTCTCCCTTGTGAAGGTCTGGACGAGGTTCTCGCCTCGATCGGCGGCCTGGACCGTGGCACGATAGGCCGCCTCGTGCTCGACGAAGACCTGTGGGTCGTCGATCGCGTGCAGCGTGAGGACCGGGAGTGCGATCCGTCCGGTGAGGTCGCTGTCGTAGGAGAGGTCGCGGCGTGCGGTGGGATCGGCCGAGAAGCGTGCCACGCCGGCGTTGAGTGCCTTGTCGTCGCGCGAACCGTCGTAGCGCACCCCGCGGTTGCTGAACGGGTTACGGCCGTCGAGCCGGTTGGCCACGATGTCCTGGACGAGGAAGGCCGCGTACTGCATGTTCGTGGCCAGTGAGTGTTCCGGGATGCGGGTGACCGCCAGGATGTCGTCGAGGTCGCGCTGCTGCTCCGCGGTCCGGTCCGCCGGGTCGGAGTCGATGCCGGTGCACTCCTGGAGCCGGCCGTGGACGTCGTCGGGTGTCATCGTGGAGTCCGCGGGCAGTCCTTGCCACAGCGGGTACTGCGGCTCGGTGGGACGGGGCAGGTTGCGGCAGTAGTACTGGTAGACCATCCGCAGGTCCACGCGCGTGTCGTAGCCGCGCGAGCCGCCGGCCAGGAAGCCGTTGGTCAGCAGGACTCCGTCGTAGGTACCGCGCTTCTCGCCGTGGGTCTCGGCGACCTTGGCGGCGACATTGCCGCCCCAGGACTGGCCATGGAGGTAGGTGCGGTCGGGGCGGCCGAAGTGGTGGACGAACAAGCGGCGTATGTTCTCCGTGTCGGCGGCGGCCATTCTGACTCCGTAGCCGCCTCGCCGGTACGAGGAGCCCACCCAGGCATAGCCTTCGTCGACCATGACCGCCCAGCGCTCCAGGTCCTCGGTGGTGGTGGACTCGTCGTAGGAGAAGTCAGGACCGCCGTGGGCGTGGACGACGAGGGAACCGTTCCAGTGTTTCGGGACGGCCATCGTGTAGTACGCGCCGTTGGCATCCCGGCCGGTGTAGCAGCCGGCCTTCCCCTCCAGGCCGGCCGGACAGGTGGCCGCAGCGGGCCGCGTGGTGTCGGCCGGGGCGGCGGGCGCAGTGCCGAGCGTGCCCACGACCGCGGCCGCGAGCAGTGCCGTCAGCGTTGCCGTGTTCAAGGAACTGCTCCTTCAGGTGGTGGGCACGGGCAGTACTGCCAGCGGCACATGGTGCTGACCGGAGTGGACGTCACGGTCGCGCAGCGACGCCTGGCTGACGGGACGCGGGAAAGAGATCTTCACGACGTTCAGGGACGGGATGCGGAACATCTGCACGTCGGTCTCGTCGAGTCCGTAGAGCCGGGCGACCGTGGCCTCGCTGAGGAACGTCTCGTCGGCGGCGATGCGATAGCCGTCCGCGTCACGCATGAACAGTTCCATGGTGACCCAGAAGGGCCCGGCGTTCTTGGACCGGACCTCGTACGCCAGGTCGCCCAGGGTGGTGGGGGCGGTCTCAGCCATGGTGGGAGGCCTCCTCGAACTCGGTGCGGAACATGTCGGTGGGGGTGAGGGTGTCGACGACGTGGTTGAGCACGAACTCGTACGCCGGACCGCGCTCGACCTCGGCCGGTGAGGTGGCGAACGCCAGGCTCGGCAGGTAGTCCATGTCGGGCGTCGGCAGATGAAGCATCAAGGGGTTGGCGATCTTCGCGACGGCGGTGGCGGTGCTCTGGTCCGGCGCGTTGACGAGGAGCATGACTCCTACCTCGCGAGGCGGACCCGCTGCCGGATCGAGATCACCGAGAACGGCGTTGTGGCCGTACAGGCGCAGATCGAAGGCGTACTTGTCCTCGCCCAGGCCTGTCGTCTGCGCCACCCGCTGCCTGATCATCGTGCGCATGAGCTCGGCCCAGTCCTCGATGTTCGCGAGGATGTGCGGATCCCGGATCGCGCTGAACGACATCGTCTCGTAGCCGGTGATCCGGGCACCTTCGAGCTTGATGGTGTGCTGGTCGGCGACATGGAACCGCGAACCCTCGACCCGCACGGTGCGGTCGTCCAGGGCGGTGTAGACGGACTCACGGACGTCCAGGGTGCCGTCCGGCTCACGCATCTCGAACGGGTTCACCGTCTCGTAGAGCATGTGGGCGGCGACCAGGATCGGTGTGCAGGCGACGGTCGGATCGAGCGGCTCGATGGTGAAGCCGTCGGCGTCGATGGTGGCCAGCACCCCACCCGCCCGCGGATCGCTGGTGCACTGCCCGCCGCATTCGATGATCTTGGCACCGTGCCAAGTCGGCCCGGCCGGCATCCCCTTCATCAGCGGGTAGGCGGCGGCGATGGCGGTGTCGGTGGCGCGACCGGCGAGCACGACCTGGGCACCGGCCTCGAGCGCGGCGACGATCGGCTCGTGCCCCATCGCGCCCACGATGTGCGTGCAGCTTCGCAGCGTCTCCGGCTCCAGTTCGCCCAGCGGGGGCAGGGCATGGATCCGGCCCTCGTCCAGGCGCTCCAGGAGCGTGTCGGCGCTCTGCTCGCTGTAGATACGGGCCACGCGAAGATCGAGGCCCTCGGCCGCCAGGACGTCGGCGACGATACCGGCGACCCAGTCGACACCGGAGTCGGTGCCGCTGGTGCCGCACGAGCCCACGATCAGCGGGATTCCGGCACCTGCCGCGGCCTTGAGCAGCATGCGCAGGTCACGGGCGACCGCGGCGCGCGTGGTCTTGGGCTGCGACGCGCCGAGATAGTGGGGACCGGAGTCGGTGCTGCCCCCGTCGACGGAGATGACGTCGGCGCCGAGCGCCAGACCGCGCTCGATCGTGGCTTCGGGGAAGCCGGCTCCGAGCATGCCGGTCGGTGCCAGGACTTTGACCTGGTCAACCCGTTCGTTGTCCATGTTCCTCTTCCTTGTCGGTGCCGGGCATGTGGCGGGTTCCTTGTTGGTGTCGGGCAGCAGGTGGGCGTTGACCGCGAACCGGGGGCGGCCCGCGAGGGCGGCCACCACCTCGGCCGCCCCCTCAAGGCCGGCGGCGGCACGGGCTTCGGCGGTCTGGCCCGCGAGGTGGGAGAAGACGACGATTCCCTCGACGTCCCGCAGCGGGCTGTCGGCCGGAAGCGGCTCCTCGCTCACCACGTCCAGGGCCGCCGCGGCGATCTCGCCGCCGCGCACGGCGTCGGCGAGGGCCCGTTCGTCGACGACGGCGCCCCGCGCGGTGTTGACCAGCACCGCCGTCGACTTCATCCGCCGGAAGGCGGCGGCGTCCAGGAGACCTCGGGTGCGGTCCGTCAGCGCGGTGTGCACCGACACGTAGTCGGATGCCGCCAGCAGCTCGGGGAGCGCGACGAACCGCACCGACGGATCCGACCGCTCGTCCTTAGGCACACCGGTCGTGCAGAGCACCTCCATGCCGAAGGCCTGCGCCAGCGGCACCACGGCCCGCGCTGCCGCCCCGTATCCGATCAGGCCGAGCACCGACCCGCGCAACTCGTGACCGTCCTCCCGCGGCCACCGGCCGGCCACGACGCCCACCGCGCTCTGCACCAGTCGCCGCGCCGCCGCCAGCAGCAGGCCGAGGGTGTACTCCGCCACGGCGTTCGCGTTGATCCCCGGCAGGTTGCTCACCGTGATGCCGAGCCGGCCCGCGGCGACGATGTCGATCGAGTCGTAGCCGACGCCGGTGCGCACGATGGCGCGCAGGCGGGGAGCCTCGGCGAGGACCTGGGCGGTCAGGGGCTCATGGCCGACGAGCGCCGCGTCGATCCCGTCGAGGGCTGCGACGAGCTGATCGCAGCCGCCTCGGCCGGCCAGGGGGGCGTGCACCGTCGTGTGGCCGTGCGCCCGGAGACAGTGATCGACCTCGTCGCCGGGCCGCAGGTAGTCCGTGGTGATCAGGATGCGGGGCACAGTTCCTCGTCTCTGGCGGCGCCCGTCGCTGGGCTCGTGCCGGGCTGCGGGGATGGGCTGGTCACTTGGCGAGCGTCAGGGCGGTGCGCCGCTGCAGCACACTGATCCTGGCCACGACGATGATCGACAGCGTGGCGACGATGGCGATGTCGGTGAGCATCAGGGGCCAGCCGGTGATGTCGACCATCCCGCCGACCACCGCCGGGCCCAGGAAGCCGCCGCAGGCCCAGCCGACGGTGTAGATACCGGCGTAGGTTCCGAAGACCCGCGCCGAGGGTGCGAGGTTCCACAGGACGACCACCGCGTTGACCAGGAAGCAGGTGGCGCCGGCCGCCCCGAGGCACAGGGCCACGGTGGCCCCCGTCGGGGTCTGGATGAGCGTCCCCAGCACCATGGCACCGGCGAAGACCGACATGCCCACGGCCATGACCCGGAGCCGTCCGTAGCGCTCGGCGAGCACGGCCGCCGGGTAGGCCGCGAGGATGAAGGCGACACCGCCGGGCAGGGTGAGACCGCCGGCGGCCCCCTTCGACATGTCGAGGGCTTCCATCCCGTACGGCGTGATCAGCGACCGGGACGCGGCCCACGCACTGCCGAAGAGGAGGATCGCGACCAGGAGCAGGAGCCGGCTACGGTCGCTGTCCTTGAGGATCTCGACGAAGGTGTCCCGGACCCGTGGCTCGCGGCGCTGGGCGCCGTGCTTCCCATCGCTCTCGGCCACCGCCGCCTGGTAGGCCGGGGACCGGCTGTCGCGCACGGTGGCCGCGAGCACCCCGATCGAGATCAGCATGATGATCGCGGGGATCGCGAACGCGAGGCTCAGGTGGTTGTCGATCAGGAAGATGCTGATGAGCGCGGCGACGATGGCCGTGATGCTGGAGGCGATCTTGACCGCGGCGTTGGCCCGGCTGCGTCGCTCGGGTGCGATGAAGTCCGGTACGAGCGCCTCGGCGATCGGCTTGAAGGTGTTGGCGACGAGCGCGTAGGAGAACATCACCGCGATCAGGAGCGGCAGGGAGGCCGCGCTGTGCGGGATGATGAGGAACAGCGCGGCGGCGATCGGCATCCCGACCACCAGGTAGGGCATCCGTCGTCCCCAGGAGGTCCTCGTCCGGTCGGACCGGTTGCCGATCCACGGCTGGATGAAGATGCCCAGCAGGTTGTCCATGCCCATCAGCAGGCCCACCACGGCCGCGCTGTCGAGGTGCTCCCGCAGCAGCGGCGGAACCTGGGATTCGTAGAAGTTCCAGGTCGACTCCTGCGCGAAGACCGCGAGAGCGACCAGGAACGTGATGCGCCGGGTCCGTGTGCGCTGCCCTACTGACGTCGTCGTCATGAGGGGTCGTCCCTTCGCGTTACCTCGGCCACGAGGGTCAGGTCGTCGGTGATCCGGATCCGGCAGTCCGGCCCGAAGGAGCAGGAGGATTCGCGTTCCTCGAAGATCGCCGGGCCCTGAAGTTCCGTTCCCGGTGTGAGTGCGCGGCGGTTCCAGACCGTGGCCTCAAGCAGCCCGTGGCCGGGGAAGTGGACCGGCCGTACGCCGCGGCTCGCGTCAGGTCCTCGTGCATGGCCGCCCTCAGTCGACATCTCATGACCGGGCAGTCGCATCGAGAGCCGCCAGTTCACGACCTCGGCGGCCCCGTCGAGAGAACGACCGAACACGGAGCGGTACGTGGACTCGAAGGCGGTCCTGATGCGCCCGAGACCGGCCGGGCCCAGGTCCTGCTCGGACACGCCGACCTCGATCTCGAAGCCCTGGCCGAGGTACCGCATGTCGACCGAGCGGCGGACATGGACCAGCTCCGGGTCTGCCGGCTGGAGCGTCTCGGTGGCGCGGGTCGTCATCTCGCCGTACAGCGCGGCGACCTGGTCCCAGTCGACGTCGGCGAGAGGCGACGGCAGGCTGCGGACCTCGTCGACCGTCGGAGCGGCGGCCAGGAGCCCCCAGGCGGACATGACTCCGGCGCGCATCGGCACGATCACGCGGGGGATCTTCAGCGCCTTCGCCAGTCCGTAGGCGTGGACGGGCCCGGCTCCGCCGAAGGCCAGCAGCGCGAAGTCGGCGGGGTCCTTGCCCTGCTCGGACAGGTGCATACGGGCGGCGGCGGCCATGCTTTCGGTGACGACCTCGACGATCCCGGCGGCGGCGTCGGTGGTGTCGAGTCCCAGAGGGCCCGCCACCTCACGCGTCAGCGCCTTGTGGGCCTCGCGGGTCCGCAGCCTCATCTCGCCGCCGAGGAAGTTCTCCGCGTCGAGGTGGCCGAGCGCCAGGTCGGCGTCCGTCACGGTGGGCCGCTCGCCCCCACGCCCGTAGGCGACGGGGCCTGGTACCGAACCGGCGCTGCGCGGTCCCACCTTGAGCAGTCCGAGTGCGTCGGGTGCCGCGATCGAGCCGCCTCCCGAACCGATCTCGATCATGTCGACGACGGTCAGGCGCACCGGCAGCCCCGAGCCGGGCTTGAACTTGTCGACCCGCCCCGCCTCGAAGTCGTGTTTGAGCCGGGGCCTGCCCCCCCGCACGACGGCGATCTTCGCCGTCGTGCCGCCCATGTCGAAGGAGACGACATCCTCCTCCCCCAGCGCCCGGGCGACGGTGGCCGCGGCGATGGCACCGGCCGCGGGTCCCGACTCGAGCAGCCGTACGGGGAAACGCTTGGCGTCCTCCAAGGTGGTGACGCCGCCGCCGGAGAGCATGATGCGCAGGGGCGCGTCGATCCCCATGGCGGTCAGGTCGTCCCGCAGGTCGTCGAGGTAGCGCGACATCAGGGGCTGCACGTACGCGTTCAGGCAGGCGGTGCCGGCCCGCTCGTACTCGCCGATGACCGGGGCCACGGCGCTGGAGATCGTGACGGGGAGGCCGGGGTGGGCCCGTGCCACCAGGTCCCGGACTCGGTGCTCGTGCCCGGCGTTGCGGTAGGAGTGCATCAGCGCCACGGCCAGGGCTTCGATGCCCTGCTCCGCCAGGTCCCGCACCGCCGTGAGGACGGCGCGGTCGTCGAGCGGTTCGAGTTCACGGCCGTCCGCGGCGATCCTCCCGGGTACGCCGCGGCGCAGGTGGCGCGGTACCAGCGGCTGGGCCGGCCGGGCGAGCAGGTCGGTGGTGTCGAACCTCGTCTCCCGCCCCATTTCGAGGGAGTCGCTGAACCCGCTGGTGGTCAGCAGGCCGACGACCGCTCCGGTGCGTTCCAGCAGGGTGTTCGTCACCAGCGTGGTGCCGTGCACGATGCCCGCGACGTCGCCGGGGGCCGTGGACGTCTCCTCCAGCAGGCGGGCGATCCCCGCGGTGATGGCCTCGTTGGGGGCGTGGGGCGTGGTGGGCAGCTTTCCGGGCCAGGTCAGTCCCCGGCGGGGGTCGTGCAGCAGCAGATCGGTGAACGTTCCGCCGACATCGACGCCGATCCGGACCGTACGGCTCATCGGTCCACCTCCTCACGTGCGCTTCCGCCCGCCGTCCGGGCTGTGCGCGGGTCCTGCTGACGGGCTGGGACGGTGTAGGCGGCGATCTCGTCGGCGATCAGGAGTTCGGGCTCGCGCTCCTCGGCCCGGCCGAACCCGCCGCCGCCCGCGAAGGAGATGACCACCGACGCGCCGGGGGCCAGCTGTGAGATCGACTTCAGCGGGACGCGTTCGCCGGAGTCCAGGACGACCTGTGCGGTGGCACCCGGTTCGCCGCCGGCCAGGCCGAGCGCGGGATGCCGCGCGCGGTCTCCGAGCAGCACCATCTGCACCGGCCGGCTCGTCGGGTTGCGGACCTCGATGGTCTGGCCCAGCCCTCCGCGGCGTCGGCCCCGTCCGCCCGATCCGGCGCGCAGCTCCTTGCGGAGGAAGTGCAGCGGGGACGCGGCCTCCAGGGCCTCGATGCTGCCGCCGCCCGAGTTGGTCGGGAAGGCGGTGGTGGACAGCCCGTCCGACTCCTTGGCCGCGCCCATGCCCGCGTTGGCGAAGAGCATGAGGCTGAAAGGCCGGCCGGAGTCGTCGATGCCCGCGAAGCGGACCCGCAGGGCGGGGGCGCCGCCGCTGTCGGCGATGACACGGTCCGGCAGCACCGGGGCCAGTGCCTGGTACACCGCGCAGGACAGGAGGTGGCCGGTGAGGTGCCGTGCCACCACGGGCGCGGGAAACCTCGGGTTGACGATCGTGCCCTGCGGCGCGGTGACCTGGATGGACCGGTAGGAACCCCAGTTGGTCCGCGTGGACGGGTCCAGCAGGATCTTCAGGGGATACATGGAGTAGGCGCGGGTGTAGTTCAGCGTCGAGTTCGTCGCGAAGGGCACCTGGGGGGAGCTGCCGGTGTAGTCGATCCCGACCTCCTCGCCGCGCACGGTCAACGCGCACTCGATGTGCGTGGGGTGGCCGTCGACGCCGTCCGCGTCCAGGGCGGCGCGGTAGACGCCGTCGGGCAGGTCGCGGACGCCCGCCCGCATCGCGGCGTCGGTCACCGCGTGGACCTGGGCCGCGAACGCCTGGAAGTCCGGCTCACGGAAATCGGTGAGGAACTCCCGGGCGCGTCGGCGGCATACGGCGTGCGCCGCGGCCTGCGCCTCCAGGTCGCCCCACACCTGGTCCGCCAGTCGTACGTTCGCCAGCAGCAGGTCCTTGACACCCTGCTCGACCCGTCCGGCCCGGAACAGGCGCAGCGGAGGAATCAGGATGCCCTCGGAGATCAGCTCGGTCGCGCTCATCGAGGGTGTGCCACCGATGTCCGGTGAGTGCGCCACGGTGCCCGAGAACGCGACGAGCCGTCCTCGGTGGAAGACCGGGGAGATCATGGCGATGTCGGGCAGGTGCCCGGTGGCGATCCACGGGTCGTTCGTGATGACGCTGTCGCCGTCCTGCCACTCGTCCGCCGGAAACCGTTCGAGGACCAGCGCGGTCAGCGAACTCATCAGGGCGGCGAAGGCGGGGATGCCCGCCCGTGACTCGGCCATCGTGCGGCCCGCCCGGTCCATCAGGACCACGGTGTAGTCGTTCGACTCACGGATGATCGTGGAGAAGGCCGTGCGCAGCATCGTGGAGGCCGCCTCGTCGGTGGCGGCGGCGAGCCGGTCCCAGCGCACTTCGAGGCCTACCGGGTCGGAGACAGGTCTGATCATGACGCCGCGACCCCCTCTTCGACCGCGCGGCCGGCCGAGTCGCCGGCCGCCGCTCCCGCGCCGTGGCCGGCGAGTGACCTCGCGGTGATCCGGGCCGTGATGGCCTTGCCCAGCCCCACCGTGGTCCCCGTGCCCCCGAGGTCGGGGGTGACCACATCGGGCTGCTCGTCCAGAACGCTCTCGATCGCGGCCACGACGTGCGCGGCCGCCTCGTGCTCGCCGAGGTGGGTGAGCATCATGGCGCCGCTCCAGATCTGGCCGACGGGGTTGGCGACACCGAGACCGGCGATGTCCGGGGCCGATCCGTGCACCGGCTCGAAGAGGCTGGGGAAGGAGCGATCGGGGTTGATGTTGGCGCTGGGGGCGATGCCGATCGTTCCGGTGCAGGCCGGGCCGAGGTCCGAGAGGATGTCACCGAACAGATTGCTGGCGACGACCACGTCGTACCGGTCGGGCTGGAGGACGAACTTCGCGGTCAGGATGTCGATGTGGTCCTTGTCGGCGGTCACGTCCGGGAACCGGGCGGCCATCTCGGTCGCGCGCTCGTCCCAGTAGGGCATGGAGATCGAGATCCCGTTGCTCTTCGTCGCCCAGGTCAGGTGCTTGCGCGGGCGGGACGAGGCGAGTTCGAAGGCATAGCGCAGGACCCGATCGACCCCGGTCCGTGTCATGACCGTCTCCTGCACCACCGTCTCGCGATCGGTGCCCTCGAAGATCCGGCCGCCGATGCTGGAGTACTCGCCCTCGGTGTTCTCCCGCACCACGTAGAAGTCGATGTCGCCCGGCCGGTGGTCGCGCAGCGGACTGCGTACGCCGCGCAGCAGCCGGACGGGACGCAGATTGACGTACTGGTCGAAGCCCCGCCGCATCTGGAGCAGGCTGCCCCACAGCGAAACATGGTCCGGGACCACCTCCGGCCATCCGACCGCGCCGAAGAAGATCGCGTCGAAGGCGCCGAGTACGTCCCGCCAGTCCTCGGGGAGCATCGTGCCGTGTCGCAGCCAGTAGTCGGCGCTGGCGAAGTCGAACTCGGTGACGTCGAGTTCGAACCCGTGTACCTCCGCGGCGGCCCGCAGGCACCTCAGGCCCTCCGGGACCACCTCGCGGCCGATCCCGTCGCCCGGAATCGCTGCGATGCGATAGCTCTGCGGCACGAATCCACTCTCCAGTCCAGGTGATCGATGCGCTCGTGCGGCGATGAACACTCGGTCCAGGAGAGGAGGCGTTCCGGCCCGCGGCGCGACTGGGCCCTACCTTGGCCAGCGACGACACCCGTTACAAGGCCGTAACTGGCAAGGTACGTTTTCCCCTGTGGAAAGCCCCGAGCGTTCTGGTCGCCCCTGGTCCAAGAGCCGTTCAGCCGTGGACGACCTTCAGTTCTTCCACGTGGTCGCGGCGAGCGAGACGCTGACGGCCGCCTCGCGAGAACTCGGCTGCTCGCTGCCCGTCGTCAGCAAACGCCTCAGCGCGCTGGAGCGCCGTCTGGATGTCCGGCTCGTCCAGCGCGGCGCCCGCCGACTCGTGCTGACGTCGGAGGGTGAGCTGTACGCGGCGCGCGTGGAAGCCATCCTCGACCAGGTACGAGAGCTGGAGGACACGATCAGTGACACGGCCGCGGGGGTGCGCGGATCCCTGGTCGTCGAGGCCACGCTCGGTCTCGGCCGCGCCCACATCGCGCCGCTGCTCGGCGAGTTCGCCGCGGCCCATCCGGAACTGCGCGTCCGGATGCAGACATCCGCGCTTCCGCTACGGCCCCACCAGCGTGAGTTCGACGTGGCAGTCCACGTCGGCCTGCCGCCCGACTCCTCGCTGCGCATGCGGCGGCTGGCCAAGAACCGGCGCGTGCCCTGCGCGGCACCGTCCTACCTCGCCGAGCACGGCGCCCCGGCCGACGTCGAGGATCTGGCCCACCACAACTGCATCGTGCTGCGGGAGAACGAGAGCGATTTCGCGCTGTGGCGCTTCGGGGACGCGGACCGTCCCCGGCATGTGCGGGTGCACGGCAGCCTGTCCAGCAATGACGGCGACGTGGTGACCGGCTGGGCGCTGGAGGGCCGAGGCGTGATCATGCGCTCGGAGTGGCACGTCGGGCCGCATCTGGACCGTGGCGAACTCGTCCGGGTCCTGCCGCACCTGTCGACACCGGCCGCCGACATCTACGCCCTCATCGAGGAGGACGGTCATGTCCCGCGACGTGTCAGCGCTCTCATCGACTACCTCGCGGCACAGCTCCCGCTGCGGCTGGGACACGTGAAGGACGAACGCACCTGACGGTGCCGGAACCGAACCGTCAAAAAACCCTCAGGTTCGCTGTGAGGCGGTCGTCAAGTCCACTCAGAAGGATGTGGCGGGTCGTCTTCCGAACAGTGAGGGAATCATTGATGGCTACGCTCTTGTACCGGCTGGGCGCGTGGGGTGCTCGGCGGTGGCGAAGGATGTTGATCGGGTGGCTCCTCGCCCTAGGTGCGGTGGTCGGTCTCGGCTTCTCCTTCGCCGGCTCCTTCACGGACAGCAGCTCCATTCCGGGCTCACCGGCCCAGACCGCTCTGACCAAGATGGAACGGCACTTCCCCGAGCCGGACGTCCAGTCGGCGCAGGTCGTGTTCCAGGCGCCGGCCGGCCGCAAGGTGACCGAGGCGGATCTGCGTACGCCGCTGGAGGCCATGGGCCGGGTCCCCGGGGTGAGCGAGGTCAGTGACCCGTCCGAGAGCGGGACCGTCTCCGAGGACGGACGCACCGCGGTGGCTGAGGTCACCTTCAGACGGCAACTGGCTCTGATCGGCGGCACGTTGCTGGTGCTGCTGGGGCTGTCCGTCATCGTTCTGCGCCTGGGTATGCGCCCGCTCGCCCGCATGGCCCGCAGCGCCGACGCCATCGCCGCGGGCTCCCTGACCGAGCGGCTGCCCACCCATCGCAACGGCAGCGAAGCCGACCTGCTGGCCAAAGCGGTCAACCGGGCGTTCGACGCCCAGGCCCGCGCGGAGGCGACCGTGCGCTCGCTGGCCGCCGACACCTCCCACGAACTGCGCACCCCTCTGTCCACCATCTCCGGATGGCTCGATCTGCACCGCCAAGGCGGCCTTTCCGGACCTGGCCTGGAGACCGCACTCGAGCACATCGAGAACGAAGTGGGGCGGATGCGCCTGCTCGTGGAGGAACTCTCGCTGCTCGCCCGCCTGGACGCCGGCCGGCCCGTCGAGCAGGACGACGTGGACCTCACCGTCCTGGCCGCCGGCGTCATCGAGGACGCCCAGATCATCTACCCCCAACGCGACATCGCCATGGCACCCGCCCTGCCCGCACCCGTCATCGGGGATGCCGCCCGTCTCCAGCAGGTCCTGCGCAATCTCGTCGGCAACGCCGTCCAGCACACCCCGGCTCAGACCTCCGTGCGCGTCGAGGTCACTCTCAGCCGTGGCACCGTGGAGCTGAGTGTCATCGACAACGGTCCTGGAATCTCCCCCGAGGACCTGCCCCGCGTCTTCGAGCGGTTCTGGCGCGCCGAGGCCAGCCGGAGCCGCGCGTACGGCGGTTCCGGTCTCGGCCTGGCCATCGTGGAGGCCATCGTCCACGCCCACCACGGACAGGTGGCCGTGTACTCGGACGTGGGAGTCGGCACCACCGTCACCATCCGGCTCCCGCGCGGCCATCGGCCATGACGACTCACGCACGGCACGCCGGGCACGGGAGGCGTAGGGCCTGTGCGTCTGGCTGACCGCCGTTGAACGTGCGGGCACCTCTGTGCGGTCGGTCCCTTACGAGGCCGCTCGCAGCCGGTTCGCGATGAAACTCGTGTGGGTGATGCCGGGCACGATGAGCCCGCTCTCATAGGCGAAGACGATCAGGTGCCCTCGCCGGCGGAGTCCGAGCTTGCTGAGCATGTGCGTGATGTGGGTCTTCACGGTGAGCGGACTGATGTCCAGATCGCGGGCGATGGAGGCGCTGTCCTGACCGCGCGACAGCATCATGAGGATCTCGCGTTCTCTGAGGGAGAGATCTCGGGTGAGTTCGGGCGTGACCCGTGGCTGAGCCGTGTTGACAGCCGGAGCCGTGCCCAGAGCCACAACAAGCCCACCCCGGCTCACGGTTTCCAGGGCCGCGATCAGCTGTGACGCGCTGACGTCGGCGGCGAGAATGCCCGTGGCGCCGGCGCGCACCTGGGCGTCGACCTCCTGAGCGCGGGAAGCGCCGAAGACCACGGTCCGGGCCACGGCACAGGTCTCGCCGATCAGAGCGGTGAAGCCGTCCGGCTCATCCGCCTGGATGGAGCTGTCGAGCAGGACGAGGTCCGCCTCGACGCCGCCATGGAGCAGGTCCCTGAGGTCGCCGCTGTGCACGGCGGTGCCGGCCACCCTCATGGAGCTGCTCGAATCGATCACCTTGGCCAGCCAGCCTGAGCGTTTCTTGACGGCTGCCTCAGGTATTCGTCCGCCCGCAACCGGTTGACAATCCTGCTGTAGCAAATACCGTACTGCTCATGGGACAGCTTCCGCAGCTCACGGTCTCCGCGACCTTGGGTGACCAGGCGTACACGGCGATCCGTGAGGCGATCGTCTCGGGTGTCCTCGAGCGGGGTCAGAAGGTGACCGAGCGAGGGCTGGCCGAGTCTCTCGACATCAGCGCGACACCGGTGCGCGAGGCGTTGCGCCGCCTGGAGCAGGACCGGCTGGTGGAGAGGACCGGCCCCCGCTCCGTGCGCATCGCGAAGTACGCGGAGGAGGAACTGCGGGAGTTCTCCATGATCGGCGACTCGCTCCGCGCGCTGGCCGCGCGGCTGGCCGCGGAGAAGTCGACCGCGGCACAGAGACGGCAGATGCGTACCGTCCTCGACGAGGCCGACCGGCTGTGCAGCCAGACGGCCGAAGTCAGTCCCGGCAGCGCCGACGAGCGGAAGCTGATCGAGGAGATCCTGCGCTGCATGCGACAGTTCCATGAGCTGGTGGACCAGGCCAGCGGGAACGCGACCCTGCTGCAGATGCTGCACATGGTCGACGCCTTCGGTCCGGACGAACGACGCAACAGCGTCCTGTCCGAGATCAGCGACGAACGGCGCAGCGCCGTGGATGCGCGCTATCACCAGCACCGTGCCATCTACGACGCCATCGCCGCCGGAGACGGCAGGCGGGCGGAGGAGCTGATGAACGCGCACAGCCGGTCGTCCAGCTCCTCCCTGCTCACGGCGCGCTTCTCGAACTGAAAGTCGCCTGAAGGGGCCATTCGCCCGCCCTCTTCGAAGCTATAGCAAATAGCTACAGAGGCGTCTAACCACGTACGTGCTATGGCATATGGCAAAGGAGCCGCCATGCCCAACATCTCCGCGCCCGTGGAAGGGCCCTCCGACGGAGAGTCCACCGTCCCGCGGCGAATGAGCGCCGGCACCGTCCTGTGGGTGACCCTGGCCGTCTTCGCCCAGGAATCGGTGTGGAACTTCTACGACGCGCAGGTCCCCTCCGAGCTGCGGCAGTACATCGCCTCCGCCGGCCTCGTCGGGCTGATCATGGGTATGGACAACGTCCTCGGGGTCCTGATCCAGCCCTGGATGGGATTCCTGTCCGACCGTCGCGCTCGCGACGGCAAGGGCCGTTGGGCGATCATCCTGACCGGAGCCGCCCTGGCCTCGGTGCCCTTCGCCCTGATCCCCTGGACGCACGGCCTTCCGCTGCTCATGCTCTGCGTCGTCTGCTTCGCGGCCATGGCCAACGCGTTCAAGGGCATCACGGAGACCCTGGTCTCCGACTACGTCGCCCCCTCCCACCGGGGCAAGGCCCAGGGCTTCGTGAAGGCCGGCGTCAGTCTCACGATCGTCGTCTCGTCGCTGATCAGCCTGCTCGTCGTCGACCGCAGCATCACCCTGGCGTTCGCCATCCCGCCCGTCCTCATGCTGCTGTTGCTCACGACGTCCTGGTTCTTCCTGGGCCGCCGACACCACGCCGCCACGCCGACGCACGCCGGTGAGCCTTCCGCCTCCGAGACGCACCCCGCCGCGAACCCACCATCCGCCCACTTCGCCTCACCCTGGGCGGTCATCAAGGACATGGTGCGCGACCCGTCCCGCGCCCGGGCCCTGCTCATGCTCGGCATCTTCTGCTTCGCCGGTATGTGGTCCGCTCTGCGCTCGCTCATGACCCCGTACGGCACCGAGGCACTGGACCTGTCCCGCGGCTCGGCGGGCGGGCTCGCGCTGCCCGGCGCCGTCGCCTTCCTGGTCTGCGTCGTCCCCCTCGCCTATGCCTCGTCCCGGCTGGGCCAGGTGCGCGCCATGCGCTACGGCGTCGGCGTGTTCATCGTCGGCCTGCTCATCGGCTTCTGTGTCCCCACGGTTCCCGGCACGGTCATCTCCATGGTGATCGCTTCCGTGGGCTACGCGGCCTTCGCCGTCAACGCTCTTGTCGCGTTGTGGAACCTCGCTCCCAGCAGACACGTCCTGGGCACCTACACCGGTCTGTACACCGTCGCCTCGTCCACCGGCGCGGCACTCGGCCCCGCCCTGCTCGGCCTCACCGTCGACGCGACCGGATGGCGCTTCATGCTCCTGAACGGCGCGGTGTTCGCGACGATCACCTTCGCCGTCTTCACCCGCCTGGCCCGCCGTATCACTCCCCCCTCGCACTGACCCGTCGCCCCATATCCCCTCACCAGGAAAGACAGAGACCCTCATGGAGTTGCGCATCCTCGCTCCCACCGGAGCACTCGGCGCCGGCTTCGACGCCGCCGCCTTCCAGCGCGGCGTCGCGGCCCGCCCGCACGTCATCGCGTGTGACGCCGGATCGACCGACTCCGGACCGGCCGCACTCGGCTCGGGAAACCCCAAGCTCTCCGACCAGGCCGTCACGCGCGACCTGCGCCTTCTGCTCACCGCACGCGACGAACTGGGCGTGCCGCTGATCATCGGGTCCTGCGGCACCAGCGGCCGGGACGCCGGAGTCGACCGCGTCGCCGCCCTCGTACGCGACATCGCCGCGGCGCGGAATCTGCACTTCAAACTGGCTCTGATCTACTCCGACCAGCCGACCGAACGTCTCCAGCACCTCTACGACGCCGACCGCCTCCAGCCGCTGCCGCATGCCCCCGAGATCGACCGGGAGCTGTTCGCCCGCAGTCACACGGTCGCCATGATGGGTGTCGAACCCATCCAGGAGGCTCTGGACGCCGGCTGCGACGTCATCCTGGCCGGACGAGCAAGCGACACCGCGCTCTTCGCCGCGCTCCCCCACATGCTCGGCGCCGACCCCGGCCTGACCTGGCACATGGCCAAGACCATCGAATGCGGCGCCGCCTGCGCCATACCCCCGTCCGCCAACGGCCTGCTCGTGCACCTGCGGGACGACCACTTCGATGTCACCACACTCGCCGACGGCAGCCGTCTCACCCCCCGGTCCGTCGCCGCCCACACGCTGTACGAGAACGCCGACCCGTATCGCGTCGCGGAGCCGTCGGGCACCCTCGACACCAGCGACGCCACCTATGAGGCGATCGACGAACGCACCGTCCGGGCGCGCGGAGCACGCTTCGTCCCCGCTAACGGCTACAGCAACAAACTCGAAGGGGCCGAACTCGTCGGCTACCAGACCGTCGTCGTCGGAGGAGTACGCGACCAGGTGGTCATCCGGCGCCTGCCCGAGCTGCTCCCCTTCGCCAAGAAGTACTTCGCGGAGAAGACAATCGACGTGTTCGGCGGCGTCGTGGACCCCGACGACGTCGACATCGACTTCCGCCTCTACGGCGACGGGGCCGTACTGGCCACCGCAGAACCGGAGTCGCTGCACCCTCGCGAACTCGGCGTCCTCATCACGGTTACGGCACCCGACCAGCCAACGGCCCACGCGGTCGCCACCTTCGTCGCGCACGCCAGCAGCCACCTGCCCATACCGGAATACGACGGGCTGGTCTCCACCCTCGCCTACCCCTACTCCCCGCCCGAGATCGACCGCGGCCCCCTCTACCGGTTCACCCTCAACCACGTCGTCACCGGAGTCAGTCCCACAGAACTGTTCCGCACCACCACCGAGGAGCTGTGACCCATGACCACTCTGCTCGACTACTGCTCCCTGGTGCGGTCCAAGAACGCCGGTCCCTTCACCCTCACCTTCGACTTCATGTGCCACGACCAGGCCGCCTATGACGCCCTCGTCGCCAGCGGCTTCCTCAGCAGGGAACTCTTCGCCGACCTCTACGGCGCCGACCCCGCCGACATCCTGCTCGTCAACCACCCGCTCGCTCTCGCCGTGAAGGTCTCCCTCCCCCGCCCGACCGTCCAGGGCGACCTGCACGACAGCGACTGCTACGCGGGCCAGCAGTACGCCCCTCTGATGGACCTCGCCGTGAGCGACGTGGACAAGGAGCACCTCGGATGACCGCCGAACGCCCCCTGGCTCCCTGGGACCTGCCCGCCGGGCACCCTGGGATCACCTTTCTCACCGGCCCCACGACCTTCTTCGCCCTCGCCCGCGACCCCCGCTTCTCCTATTGCCTCTACGTCCCCTCCGACCACACCCCCGCCGGTCCACCGCTCCCCCTGGTGGTCACCGTCCACGGAACACGACGCCGCGCTGAAGCACTCCGTGATGCCTTCGCCGACTTCGCCGACCGCCACAACTGCGTTGTCCTCGCCCCGCTCTTCCCCGCCGGAATCACCGGCCCGAACGACGTGGACAGCTACAAGCTCCTCTCCCCTGCCGGATTCCGCCCCGACGAAGCCCTGCTCGGCATGGTCGACGAAACCGCGGCCCGCTGGCATGTGCGCGCCGACCGCTTCCACCTCCACGGCTTCTCCGGAGGAGGCCAGTTCGCCCACCGCTTCGCCTATCTCCATCCCGACCGAGTGGCGTCCCTGTCGGTGGGCGCCCCCGGGCGCGTCACCCTCCTCGACCCCACGACGACGTGGTGGCACGGCACGGCCGACATGAAGGAACAATTCGGGACCGACGCCGACCCGGCAGCTCTGCGCGGCCTTCCCGTGCAGCTGGTCATCGGCGCGAACGACACCGACGCAGCCGAACTCGCACCCGACGACGAGCGCCGGCCCGTGCCCGCGGGAACCAACCGCATGGAACGCATCAACGCGCTGCGCGCCAACTGGCGCGAACACGGCATCGACGCACGCCTCGACATCGTGCCCGGCACCGGCCACCACCACTTCGCGGTCCTCCCCGCGGTCCAGCAGTTCCTCGAAACCCAGGTGTCCGCGTCCCCCAGCTGATGGTCGACCGCTGCTGCTGTCCTTCGAAAGGGCCTCAGATAGACAGCCGGGGTTGTACAGCCTGGGCTGTCTATCTACCATGAGGGCATGCTGCCGGCGGATGAAGTGCCCTTGACCGAGGCCGCCGTTCAGGCGGCCGGCGACATCTGGGTGGTGGTCGGCCGGCTCCGCCGCAAGCTGCACGCCCTGGAAGCGGCCGAGGAACCGACGGGTGGAGACGGGGGCAGGGAGAAGGAACCGTCCCCGTCGCAGAGTTCCGTACTGCGCCGCCTCGCCAGGAACGGCCCCGCCTCCGCCAGTGGTCTCGCCGCGGCCGAGGGCGTACGGCCTCAGTCGATGGCCAAGACCGTCATCGCCCTGGAAGAGGCCGGACTCGTCTCGCGCAGCCCCGACCCCGATGACGGGCGGCGGCAACTCGTCTCGCTCACCGACCGGGGCCACGAACGGCGCAGGGGCGAGCGCCTCGACCGTCAGGCGTGGCTCGCCCGTGCCCTGCAACAGCACGGCACCGAGGAGGAGGTGCGTGCGGTCATCACCGCCATGGCGCTGCTCGACAAAGTGGCGCAGGCATGACTCGGACCGCCGCGCGCAGACAGCGTCGGGCAGAGAGGGGCGGCTTCGACCGTCGCCTGATCGCACCGATGATCCTGGGCTCGATTCTCAACCCCATCAACTCCTCGATGCTCGCGGTCGCGCTGATCCCCATCGGCCGCGCCTTCGACGTGCCGCCCTCGCAGACGGCATGGCTGGTCTCCGGCCTCTACCTCGCGACGGCCGTCGGCCAGCCGGTGATCGGCCGACTCGTCGACGCGTTCGGTCCGCGTCGGCTCTACCTGCTGGGCACCGCGCTGGCCGGCCTGGCCGGACTGCTCGGCACCCTCGCTCCGAACCTGTGGGTGCTGGTCGCCTCCCGCGTCCTCCTCGGCTTCGGAACCTCGGCGGCCTTCCCGGCCTCCATGTCGCTGCTGCGCTCCGAGTCCGAGCGCACCGGCGGGAAGAACCCAAGTGGCGTCCTCGCCGCGCTGTCGATTTCCAACCAGGTCATCGCGGTCGTCGGCCCGGCCCTCGGGGGCCTGCTGATCGGCGCGGGTGGCTGGCACCTGATCTTCGGCATCAACGTGCCGCTGTCGCTCATGTGTCTTGTCCTGGGCGCACTGTGGCTGCCACGCGCGACGCCCACGGGCAGGACGGCACGCATCGATGTGCCGGGCATGGCGTGGTTCGCCGGATCACTCACCGCGTTCATGTTCTTCCTGATGAACCCGGCAGTCGCACACTGGTATCTGCCAGTGCTGGGCCTGGCCACGGGCGCGGTGTTCGTCCGCCGAGAACTCCGCACCGACCAACCGTTCATAGATCTTCGGGTCCTCGGCGGAAACGTACCGCTGCTTACCACGTTCACCCGGCAGTGCCTCGCGTACACCACCTCGTACGCCTTCTTCTACGGCTACAGCCAGTGGCTCCAGGAGGGCCGAGCACTGAGCGCGTCGCAGGCCGGTCTGCTTCTGCTGCCGCTGTCGGCGACGGCCGTCGGTGTCACCGCGCTGACGGGACGCCGTAGCGGGGTGCGGGGCAGACTCGTCGTCGGCGCGCTCTTCCAATGCCTCGGCTGCGCGGCGTTGTTGCTCCTCAGTGCCGACACTCCGGTCTGGCTGCTCATCGTGCTCAGCGCGGTCGTCGGCATCCCTCACGGGCTGATCGGGCTGGCCAACCAGAATGCCCTGTACGCGCAGGCCGATCCGGCCCGCATGGGCTCGTCCGCGGGACTGCTGCGCACGTTCATGTACATCGGCGCACTGTTCGCGGCGGCGGCGAGCGCCGTGTTCTTCCACGACGGCGCCACCAGTTCCGGACTGCATGCCATGGCCTGGCTGCTCATCGGCGTGGCCGCCCTGTTCCTGCTTCTCTGCATCGCCGACCGGTCATTGAGCGGCGTCGGCACAACACCCGGCGACGCCGGCCCCGCCGGAAGTACCGGGTTGACGAGGTGAGTTAACGCCGATAACTTATCGCCATTAACTCAGATGGGAGCAGCCTGTGCCCACGCTTGCCGCCGAAGACGTCTACGCTCTCGCGCCGTACGCCAAGACCCTCGGAGTCGTGTTCGACGAGATGACGGCAGCCGGCGTTCGAGCCACGCTGGCGCACGATCTCTCGCTGTCCACGGTGGGCGGTGGGCTCCACGGAGGAGCGTTGATGGGACTCGCCGATGTGAGCGGTGCCGTATGCGCCGCTCTGAACGGTCCGGTCGGCGCCGCACCGGCCACCGTGGAGTCGACCACGCACTTCCTTCGGCCGGCCCACACAGACGTCGTCGCGACAGCTCGTCCCCTGCGGGTGGGTCGCAACACCGTCGTCGAGGTCAACGTGCATGACGCCCAAGGCGAACTGTGCGCCCGGGTGACCCAGGTGGTCACCACCGTCAACCCGAAGACATCCTGACGTCGCTCTCTCTCGAAGGCTCCTGACTGTGACCGGCTCCCGCGTTCGCGCCGCCAAGGGCCAGGGCGGTCTGCTCCGCGACCAGCTTCTCGACATCGCCGGTCAGCTACTCGAAGACGGTGGCGCCGACGCTCTGACGATTCGCGCGGTGGCGACAAGTGCGGGCGTCACCCCGCCGGCCGTCTACCTCCACTTCGCCTCGAAGAGGGAACTCGTCCACGCCACGTGCCTGCGCCTGTGGGATTCACTGTTCATCGAGTTGGAAACGGTGTCCCGGGGGATCTCGGATCCTGTGACGGCGCTCTACGAAACCTGCGTCGCATACATCGCGTTCGGGCTTCGCCATCCCTCCCAGTACCGACTGGTGATGGATGGCGAGGCCACCGAAGCCAGTCGCCGGAACGAAGACGCGTGCTTCCGCTATTTCCGGGACAAGGTCACCGCCTGTCGCGATACCGGAGTACCGGTGGAGAGCAGGACCGAAACCGCCAGACTGCTCTGTGCCGGCGTGCACGGCGCGGTTTCCCTCCTGATCCACCAGGAACGTGACGCATGGCCTCCCGACACCGCTCGCTATGCCACCCGGGCGGCGTCCTCAGCCGTCCACGGCGCACTTCTCACCGCGTCTCACGCGTCCAGACCCTCGATATCTGCCGTGCTGCGGTCGGACTGAACCACGTTGGTGCCGAGCACGGCGAGTAGCTCCAGTTTGGCGACCGAGTCGGTTCCAACGGCCGGGGTGAACCAGAGGAGCCGTTGCCGTCCGTCCTCGCTGAACAAGCTGAGGCAATTGACCTCGAGCAGCCCGAGTTCTGGATGTATCAGACGCTTTCTGTCATGGCGTCGGAACTCGACATCGTGCCGCGCCCAATGTTCGCAGAACTCGGGGCTGCGCGTGGTCAGCGCCGTGATGATCGCGGTGACTTCAGGGTCGTTGCCGCGCCGGGCCGAGGCCGCACGCAGGTCGGCGACGAAGGATCGGGTGACCTTGGCGTGGTCCTCGGGCGGGTACAGCGTCCGCGCCGCCGGGTCGGTGAACCACCGGTACAGGAAGCTCGCGGTCCATCCGGTCGTGGACGGTGGCGGGCCGAGCAACGCACGGGCCAGCGGGTTCTGTACGAGCATGACGCGCAGGTCGGTAACCACCTGGGCCGGTGTGCCGTCCAGGCGGTGCATCAAGTCCAGCATCCCTGGGTGGACGTGGTCGGCCGGACCACCGGGCCGGGGCACCGGACGGCCCGCCAGGGCAAAGAGGTGATCGCACTCCTCCCGGCTCAGTCGGAGTGCCCGGGCGAGCGCGGCGAGCATCTGCTCGGAGGGCTGGACGCCCGCCCCGCGCTCCAGCTCGATGTAGTAGTCAACCGAAGCACCGGCCAGCTGAGCGACCTCTTCACGGCGAAGACCCGATACACGGCGGCCTCGCCCGGTCGGCAGGCCGACATCCGCGGGTCGTATGCGATCACGGCGTGACTTCAAAAAGCCGCCCAGTTCGGAAAGGTTCACCCCACCACTCTGATCTGACCGCTCCTCGCTTTCCAGGGGTTGCCAACCCCTGGATCAGAAACCCTTGGTTGCCGTCTGTGCGGGAGTTACGGCGCTGTCGCCAGGCGGGGCAGAGGCGGTGCGGGCTGGTGGATGCGGCCGGTGCCGTGCGACAGGGGCAGGCCCGTGCCGCGGTTGGCGTGGGCGATGATCTCCGCGGTGATGGATATGGCCGTCTCCTCGGGAGTACGGGCACCGAGGTCCAGGCCGATCGGTGAGTGCAGCCGGGCCAGTTGCGCCTCGGGAACGCCGGCTTCCCGGAGCAGGTCGACGCGGTGGCCGTGGGTGCGTCGGGAGCCCATGGCGCCGACGTAGCCGACGGGGAGGGCGAGCGCCAACCGCAGCAGGGGGATGTCGAACTTGGCGTCGTGGGTCAGGACGCATACGGCGGTGCGGGCGTCGGTCTCGGTGGCCGCGAGGTAGCGGTGGGGCCAGTCGGTGACGATCTCGTCGGCGTGCGGGAAGCGGGCCCGCGTGGCGAAGACGGGGCGGGCGTCGCAGACGGTGACGTGGTGGCCGAGGAAGCGGCCGGCCTGGCTGAGGGCAGCGGCGAAGTCGACGGCGCCGAAGATCAGCATGCGGGGGCGGGGTGCGTGGGTGTGGACGAGGACCGTCAACTTCTCGGGGCAGGTGTCGGTGTCGCCGCCGACCTCGACGCGGGCGGTGCGGCCCGCCCGCAGGAGCGCGCGGGCGTGCGCCACGACCACCTGGTCCTCGTTCTCGCCGCCGAGCGTGCCGTCGTGAGGGCCGCCGTCGGGGACGTGGAGGGTGCGGCCGAGGAGTTCGCCGGGGCCGTCGATGATGTGAGCCACGGCGCAGGAGCGTCCCGCGACCACGGCTTCGAGGGCTGCCACGAGGTGGGGCTCGGCGGCGGGGTCCACGCGCTGGACCAGGACGTCGATCTCGCCGCCGCAGGTCAGGCCGACGGCGAAGGCATCGTCGTCGGAGTAGCCGAAGCCGGCGCGGGCGGGTGGCCCGCCGTGGGCGAGGACGTCTTGGCACAGTTCGTAGACCGCCGCTTCGACGCAGCCGCCGGAGACGCTGCCGACCGCGGTGCCGTCCGCGTCGACGGCCAGGGCGGTGCCGACGGGCAGCGGTGCGCTGCCACTGACCTGGACGACGGTGGCGAGGGCGAAGGGGCGCGCCTCGCGGCACCACTGGCGCAATGTGTCCGCGATGTTCAGCATGGCGGGCTTTCCGTGAGATGGGTGCCTTCAGGGGACCGCCGCCGCGCCCTGGGGGAAACGACACGGCGGCGCCCGTGGTGTTCAGAGCAGAGCTTCGGGCGTGATGGGCAGTTCCCGGATCCGGCGGCCGGTGGCGTTGAAGACCGCGTTGGCGATGGCGGGCGCCACTCCGACGATGACGATCTCGCCGAGTCCCTTGACGCCGATCGGGTCGGCCTCGTAGTCCTCCCCCTCGATGTAGATCGCTTTCATGTCGGGCATGTCGGCGTGGGTCGGCACGAGGTAGTCGGCGAGGTTGGCGTTGACAATCCGGCCGTCGCGGTGGTCGGTGACCGTGTGCTCCAGCAGAGCCTGACCGATACCGCCGGTCATGGCCCCGATGGCCTGGCTGTCGGCGAGTCTCGGGTTGATGATCCGGGCGGCGTCGTACACGCCGACCATGCGCCGCACCCGTACCAGGCCGAGGCGGGCGTCGACGGCCACTTCGGCGAACGTCGCGGCGTAGGCGTAGAAGGAGAACTTCTCCGATTCCGACGCCCCGGCGTACGAGCCCATCGCTTCGAGGTGACTGCGGTTGTTGCGGGCCAAGAGGCGCTGGTACGTCTCCCCGCGTGTGGGCTCGTCCTTCACGTACAGCCGACCGCCGCGTACGACGATGTCCGCGGCGTCCGCTCCGTACAGCGGTGAGTCCTCGTCCTTGACCGCGAGCGTGATCGCCTGCTTGCGCAGCTTGTCGCAGCCGTCCTGGACGGCGGATCCGACACTGGCCATGGTCCGCGAGCCGTGGTGACCGGGGGCCGGGGGCATGAGGGAGTCGCCGAGCCGGAAGGTCACCTGACGCATGGTCAGGCCGAGGGCGTCGGCGGCGACCTGGGTCATGGACGTGGCCGTGCCGGGGCCCATGTCGCTGGTCGAGGACTGCACCAGGGCGGTGCCGTCGGCGTCGAGCCGGACTGAGGCCTGGGCCTCGCTGCGCTCGGTGTCGTAGACACCGGCGGCCATCCCCATACCGATGAGCCAGTCACCGTCACGCGTCGAGCGGGGCTTGGGGTTGCGCCGGTGCCAGCCGAACTCGCGAGCGCCCGCGCGGTAGCACTCGCGCAGGCGGCGGGTGGAGAACGGCAGCCCGCGGGACTCGTCATCGGAGGGTTCGTTGCGCAACCGCAGCTTCATCGGGTCCAGGCTCAGTCCGTGGGCGAGCTCGTCCATCGCCGACTCGATGGCGTAGGAGGCGGTGGAGTAGCCGGGACCGCGCATGAACCACGGCGTGCTCACGTCCAGCGGGACGTGACGATAGGCCTGGCGGACGTTGGGCGTGCTGTAGAGCATCCGGCCGGGTTGCAGAACGCCTTCGCTGTGCCTTTCGTAGCGGGAGCTCTCGGTGCGGATGTCGTGCGCCGACGCGGTCAGGCGGCCCTGCCGGTTGGCGCCCAGCCGCAGTTCGTACTCGTATGCGGGCCGGTATCCCACGCCGAAGTACAACTGCCTGCGGGTGAGCACGAGTTTCACCGGGCGTTTCACTTCGCGGGCGGCCAGGGCCGCGATGACGGAGTGCACCCAGGCGCGGGCGGCACTACCGAAGCCGCCTCCTACGAACGGAGAGATGACGCGGACGTGGTCCGGCGGAATGCCGAACTCGCCGGACAGGGTGGACACGGTGCCCTGCACGTCCTGGGTCTTCTCCCAGACGGTCAGCCGGTCACCTTCCCAGCGGGCGACGATGCCGGCCGGTTCTATCGGGTTGTGGTGGTTGCGGGCCATCCGGTACGTCAAGTCCAGCCGGACCGGGGCGGAATCCAAGGCGCCGTCGGCGTCGCCGCGTGCGTATGTCTCCGGTTCGTCGGCGGGGTCGGCCACGCTGATGTCTGTCGAGACGGGCTCGGCGTCGTAGGCGACCTCCACCAGGCTCGCGGCGTGCTGTGCGACCTCCAGTGTGGTAGCCAGCACGACCGCGACGGGCTGTCCGAAGAACCGGACCCGGTCGTCCTGGAACGGGCGCAGCGGCTCACCCGGCGGGAATCCCCCTTCGACGGGCGGCAGTTCGGGTGCGTTGAGGTGACTGATCACCTTCAGGACGCCGGTCTGGCCTTCGGCGGCGCGGGGGTCGATGCCGGTGACACGGCCACGGCCGACGCTGCTGTCGACGATGACCGCGTGCACGACCCCGTCGGGGCTGTTGTCGGCGGCGTACTTCGCTCTCCCGGTCACCCTCAGCCGTGCGTCGACCCGGGGCGCCGCCGCACCGACTGCTGCCTGTGGCTGGCTCATGGCGTGCCTCCTACGGTGCGCAGCTGGCGTTCGACGGTGCGTTTGAGCAGCTCGGCCTTGAACCGGTTGTGCGTGAGGGGGCGGGCCCCGTCGGCAGCGTGCTCGGCGGCCTCGGTCCACAGCCGGTCGGAGGGACGTTCGCCGATGAGGGCTTGCTCGACGGCGGGCAGCTTCCAGGGCACGGTGCCCACACCACCGGCGGCGACCTTGGCCTCGCGGATGACGCCGCCGCGTACGTGCAGCGCGACCGCGGCCGAGGTGAGCGCGAACTCGTAGGACTGACGGTCGCGCACCTTCAGATAGCCGGACCTCAGTGGGCGCGGGTGGGCCGGGATCTCCACAGCGGTGATCAACTCGCCTGGCTTGAGGGCCTGTTCGCGGTTCGGGGTGCTGCCCGGCCGGAGCAGGAAGTCAGCGAAGGGCAGGGCGCGCTCGCCGTCCGGGCCCAGCAGATGGAGGGTGGCCTCCAGTGCGGCGAGGGCGACCGCGAGATCGGAGGGGTGCGTGGCCACGCAACTGTCGGAGGTGCCGAGGATCGCGTGGCTGCGGTTGTAGCCCTCCCGCGCCGCGCACCCGGAGCCCGGCTCGCGCTTGTTGCAGGCCGCAGTCACGTCCCGGAAGTATGCGCACCGGGTGCGCTGCATGATGTTGCCGCCGATGGTGGCCATGTTCCGCAGTTGGGCCGAGGCGCTCAGCTCCAGCGCCTGGGAGATGACGGGGTACAGGGAGCGCACCTTGGGATGGGCGGCGGCCTCGGCCATGCGGACCAGGGCGCCCATGCGCAGGCCCCCGCTCCTGGTGACGGTGACCTCGCGCAGCGGCAGGGCGCTGATGTCGACCAGCGAGCCGGGGCGTTCGACGGTCTCCCGCATCAGGTCGACCAGAGTGGTGCCGCCCGCGATGTAACGCCCGCCGCGCCGACCGGCGTTGAGAGCCTCTCGCGTGTCCGCGGCCTTGGTGTAGGTGAAGGGATACATGGGAATCGGTCCTCACTTCCGGCCGGCGGCCTGCTCGACCGCGCGCCCGATCTTCACGTAGCAGCCGCACCGGCAGAGGTTGCCGCTCATCCACTCCCGGATCTCCTCCGCGGAGCCGGTGTGCCCCTCCTGGATGCACCCGACGCCGGACACGATCTGGCCCGACGTGCAGAAGCCGCACTGGAAGGCGTCCTGGTCGATGAACGCCTGTTGCAGCGGGTGGAGCCGGTCGCCCTTCTCCAGACCCTCGATCGTGGTGACCTCGGCACCCTCCAGCCGCACCGCCAGCGTCAGGCAGGAGTTGACCCGTCGCCCGTCGACCAGGACCGTGCAGGCGCCGCAGGCACCGGCGTTGCAGCCCTTCTTGGAACCGGTCAGGGCGAGATGTTCGCGCAGCAGGTCCAGCAGCGAGGTGCGGTTGTCGACCGTCACGGTGTGCCGGACGCCGTTGACCGTCAAGGAGACGCGGCTGCCGGGCGCCGCCTCGGCAGCGGCCGCCGCCTCGGCGCCGAGCGGAGGCGGCCCGGCGACCAGACCACCGGCCACGACCGCTCCCCCGACGGCCGTGCTCGCGGCGATGAAGGTACGCCGGGACGGCACGGAGGGGGACACAAGGGGGTCGACGGGGGAAGTCACTGCTGGGTCGGGATGTTCGGTGGACATGTCCACGCTCCCTGGGTGTGGGTACGGGTGGTGGTGAAGGGCGTACCGGTGGTCGCGTCGATTGCGAGGGCGCACCGGCTACTCAGGCGGGCTGTTCCAGGTATCGGGCGGCACGGAGGACTGGACACCCGCCCAGCTTCACCACCTGACTCACAGTCATCCAGAGGCTGTTGTACCGAGCATGCTTATGTCTGCCGGCGGACATGGGCGGCGCGGAGTGCGCCGGCGCGTCTGGGGGCTATCCGGGGATGGTGCCGAGGTCGACGCCAGTCAGGTCACGGCTGGCGTCCCACAGCCGCGCCGCTACGGAGGTGTCGGTGAGGTGGTTCCACGCCGGTTCACGTCGGGGCTTGCCGCGCAGGCCGAAGACGCGCGGTCCCCACAGTTGCCCTCCGCGCACGGCCGGGTCGAGCACCGCTCGGACCGCGGGCGATGCGCCGGCGTGCTTGCCCTGGACGAAGAGGGCGGCGGGGGCCGTGCGCAGCCGCGCACCAGCGGTCCGCACATGGACTGGCGGGCGTGACGGGGTCAGGGAGTCCAGCGCGCCGCCGGGATGGACCACCACGCTTGCCACCGCGCTGTCGACGGCGCGCAGGCGGCGGTCGAGTTCGAGGCCGAAGTACATCTGCGCCAGCTTGGAGCGTCCGTAGGTGCGCTTGGGCCGGTAGTCCTTCCGGGACTGCAGGTCGTCGAGGTCGAGCCGCTCGGACTTCGCCGCGAAGCTGCCCATGGTCACGATGCGGGCCGCCGGTGCGGCCGACAACAGCGGCATCAGCCAGTGGGTCAGCGCGAAGTGCCCGAGGTGGTTCGTGCCGAACATGAGCTCGTGACCGTCCCCGGTCTCCCGGCGCGGCGGATCGTCGAGCGCGACGCCGGCGTTGTGGACCACCGCGTCGAGGCATTCCACCTCCAGTGATTCCACCGCCGTTCTGAGCGACGAGAGGTCGGCGAGGTCCAGCCGTACGGCCCGCACCCGCGCGCCAGGGACACGCGAGCGGATCGAGGCCGTGGCGATTTCGGCCTTCGCGGGATTCCGGCTGCCCAGTACGACAGTGGCTCCGGTCGCGGACAACTGCTCCGCGACGAAGTACCCGATGCCGGCGTTGCCGCCGGTAACCAGGAAGACGCTGCCATCGGCACGCGGCAACCGTTGAACATCCCAGGGCAGGATGGAGGACGTGGACGACATGGCGGCGGGACTCCCTTGACGGTGAAGGCGGCTGCGGCTGCCTTCCAGGGCAGCTCGACGCCCACGGTTCCAGCGGCCCCCGACACATCGCCTACGGATGACCGACAGCCCCGCCGGACGGCCGACATCCAGCCGACGACGCCGTGGCACTCAGAAGGGTGATCGGCTTGACCGGATCGATGCCGAGCTTCGCCGCTTCCCGGCACTGCGTCTCAGTGTCGCGCCCGAGGAAGTGCCCCTGCGGTCGGCCATGCCGGTCTACGGCGTGCGTGAACTCCCGGTCACCTGGTAGTCAGATTCGGGCCGCGTCATCGCGCCCTCGCAGCTCAGCCCCAGGCCCCCACCGGCACGAACGAGCTGTCCTGGCGGAAGAGATCCGTGCCGTTCGAGCGCTCCACGCGGAGTTGGTAGCCGTAGTGGCGCAGGTAGTGGCCCGGGTAGTTGTAGGACTCGAAACGCAGCGCGCCGCCGCTCGTGCCGGTGCGGGCGATGAAGGTGGCGTCTCTGGCGAAGGTGGTCGTGCCGTCGTTGGCGTCGAAGCGGGCGCGGAAGTCGTAGTGGCGCAGGTAGTTGCCGGACGCGTCGTGGAAGGAGTAGGCGTTCGCGTCGGCCAGTCCGGCGACCACCGAGAAGGTGGCGGCCTGCTTCTCCGCCGTCGTGCTGGAGCCGCTGACCACGGGGAGGTTGAGCAGGGAGGACTGGGTCTGCCAGTAGCGGGTGGGGTAGTTGGCGGACTGGAAGGAGCGGGTGATGCCCTTCGCGAGGGCCGGACCGCCGGAAACCGTCTCCTTGATCACCGTGAAGTGGCGGGCCGTTCCGGACACGGCGGGGAGTCCGGCCGGGGCGGACCACGTGGCGAAGGTGTCGTAGCTGTCGCTGTAGTAGTACGTGCCGTCGCCGTAGCCGTCGAAGAAGATGCGCCAGCCGCCGTTGTCGAGCTGCACCAGCGCCGGGCCCTCGCGGTAGCTGCCCCAGCCTGCCCAGTTGCCGGTCCGGCGGATGGTGTAGGGGCCGGTGAGGCTCGACGAGGTGCCGTACTCGATGTACTTCGTCGTCTCGTTCTTCGTGAACGCGTGGTAGGTCGAGCCGGTCTTCACGAGGAACGTGTCGATGTGGTTGGCGCCGATGCCCGACAGGGCCACCGGTGAACTCCACGCCGTGAGCGCCGAGTTGGTCGCCCTCAGCAGGTACGGCGTGAAGATCCACTCGTCGTTGGTCGTCGAGCAGGACACGATCACGTTCACGCTGCCGTCGCTGTCGACGAACCACTCCGGCGCCCAGGCGCGGAACAGGTTGGCGATCGGGACCGTGTAGTCGTACAGGAAGGTCCAGTTGACGCGGTCGGAGCTGCGGGCGAAGCCGATGGTGGTGCTGGTGTCCTGCCAGGTGTGCGTGGTGTAGGTGATGTAGTAGTAGCCGTTCGTGTGTCTGAAGATGCTCGCGTCACGGATGCGGTTGCTGGGTGGCGTGTACGCGGAGGACCTGGTCAGACGGAAGTCGGTCGCGTCGTCCGACGTGTAGACGTTCACCGTGCCGTCGTCGCTGTTGAGGAACGGCACGATCGTGTACCGGGTGGCCGATCCGCTCGGCGGTGCGGCGGCCACGGCCGTGCCGAGGAGGCCCGGAACTTCGCCCAGTACGAGTGCCGTGGCGGGCAGGACGGCCATGGCGCGCAGCAGGGTGCGGCGGGACGGCGTGGGGGGACGTGTGGTGGTCACGGGCGGCTCTCCCTCAGACACTGGGCCCGCAAAAGGCACTGGGCCGCAAACACGGGTGTACGAAATACCGAACACAGTCCGGTAAATCGATCAGAAGGTAAGGGCGAGGTGGAGGGCCGTCAATGCTTTGGACGTTCCGTCACCGCCCCGCGGACGTTACCGTTCGGTAGACAACGTCCTTCCGGAGGTGTCCGTATGACGCTCGACCGTGCCGCAGGCCTCACGGAGTCCGTCCGTGCCCTGGCCGACGGGGAGGTGACGTCCCGGGCCATGGTGACCGAGGCCCTGGCGCGGATCGAGGCGAGCCAGGGATCGCTGAACGCCTTCCGGATCGTACGGGCCGAGGCCGCGCTCGCCGAGGCGGACGCCGCCGACGAGGAACTGGCGGCCGGGGTGCGCCGGCCGTTGCTCGGGGTGCCGGTGGCGGTGAAGGACGACATGGACGTGGCGGGGGAACCGACCGCGTTCGGGTGTCCGGGCGAGTTCCCGCCCGTCGCGGAGGACGGTGAGGCGGTACGGCGGCTGCGCGCGGCCGGAGCCGTGATCATCGGCAAGACCAACACCTGCGAGCTGGGCCAGTGGCCGTTCACCGAGGGACCGTCCTTCGGCGCGACCCGCAATCCATGGCACCCGGAGCACACCCCAGGCGGCTCGTCCGGCGGTTCGGCGGCCGCGGTCGCCGCGGGTCTGGTGCCGGCAGCGCTCGGTTCGGACGGCGCCGGTTCGGTGCGGATCCCGGCGTCCTGGACCCATCTGATCGGCATCAAGCCGCAGCGCGGGCGTATCTCCACCTGGCCGCGCGGCGAGTCGTTCCAGGGCATCACCGTCAACGGCACCCTCGCCCGCACGGTCGCCGACGCCGCCCTGCTCCTCGACGCGGCGAGCGGCAACCACGCACACGACCCGCACCGGCCGCCCGCCCTGAACATCTCCGAGGCGGTGGGCCGCGACCCCGGACGGCTGCGTATCGCGCTCTCCCTGAAGCCGCCCTTCACCGCCCTGCCCGCGCGGCTCCTTCCGGAGGTGCGGGACCGGGTCGTCGAACTCGCCGAGAAACTGGGCCGGTTGGGGCACACCGTCGAGGAGGCCGACCCACCGTACGGGCAGATCGGCCTGACCTTCGTCCCCCGCGCGACCGCCGGAATCGCCGAGCGCGTCCGCGACGTGCCCTTCCCCGGCCTCCTCGACCGGCGCACCCGGGACGCCGCACGCCTCGGCAGGCTGCTGGGCGGGCCGCCGCTGCGTGCCGCGCGGCGGGCGGAGGCGGTCCTGCACCGCCGTATCGGCGCGTTCTTCACGTCGTACGACGTGATCCTCGCGCCCACGACGGCCGCTCCCCCGCCGCGCATCGGCTCGATGCTGAACCTCGGCGGCCTGGCCACGGACCGCGCGATGATCGCCGCCTGCCCGTACGCCTGGCCGTGGAACGTGCTGGGCTGGCCCGGCGTCAACGTCCCCGCGGGCTTCGCCTGCGGCGGACTGCCGGTCGGCGCGCAACTCCTCGGACCGGCCAACAGCGAGCCTCTACTGGTGTCCCTGGCCGCCCAGTTGGAGGCTGACCTGCGCTGGCACGAGCGGTGGCCGCCGCAGCAGGCCACCGCTGATTTCCCGGCGGCGTAGGGAGGTTGGGCCCATCACGCCGTGACCATGGAGCCCGTACGCTGTGACGATGGACGATGCGTCGATGGTCGGGCTCATGGGGCGGGTCACCGGGGCGGTCGGGCCCGGGCTGGTGGGCGAGGTGATCGTCCGGGTGCGCGGGGGCGCCGAGCACTTCCTCGCCTATCCCGCGTCGGGGACGGACCGCATCGAGCGCGGCACGGTGGTGATGGTCGTGGAGTACCTGCCGCCGAGGACCGTCTACGTCCAGGCGGCGTACGACAGTTGAGTCCTCACTGGCGCAGGTGAGAGACGCATGCGTCAAGGTTGTGACAAGGATCCGCCGGTGTCTTCACCCCGGCCCCGGACAGGCGCACACTCCCCTTCATTCGGTGCCGGACGGGCACCATGAAAAGGGGGCGAATGCCGATGGTTGTCGGCGTCGTTGCGGGGGTGGCGCTGGTCGCCGTCCTCGTCGTGATCGGTCTGTTCAAGCTGATGTGGCGGGTCGCGGAACCGAACGAGGCATTGATCATCTCCGGTTCCAAGCACCGGACCGAGGGCCTTGAGGAGGGCATGGGATTCCGCATCGTCACCGGGCGCGGCACGCTGGTGCTGCCCGGTGTGCAGGCGGTGCGCAAGCTTTCGCTCGATCTGAACGAGACAGAACTGTCCGTGGACTGCGTGACCCACCAGGGCATTCCGCTGAAGGTGCGCGGCGTGGTCATCTTCAAGGTGGGCGACGACTTCGTGTCGATCGCCAACGCCGGCCGCCGCTTTCTGGACCAGCAGAAGCTGATGGCGGAACGGGTGCACAACGTGTTCGCCGGTCATCTGCGGTCCATCGTGGGTGGGTTGACGGTCGAGGACATGATCCGGGACCGGGACAAACTGACCGGGCAGACCCGGGCCGCGTGCGGCACGGAGATGGAGAAGCTGGGTCTGATCGTCGACTCCTTGCAGATCCACGAGATCGAGGACCCGACCGGGTACATCAAGAATCTCGCCATGCCGCACGCCGCCGCCGTGCAGCGGGACGCGCGCATCGCGCAGGCCGAGGCGAACCGGCTCGCCACCGAGGCCGAGCAGCAGGCCGCCGCCCGGATGTCGGAGGCCACCCGGGACAGCGAGATCCTTCAGGCCGGCTACCAGGCCGAGCGGGACAAGGCCGCGGCGAAGGCGCGTCAGGCGGGTCCGCTCGAAGATGCCGCGTCCCGCCAGGAAGTCGTCGTCCAGGAGACGCGGGTCGCCGAGCTGGAGGCGCAGCGGCGTGAGCAGCAGCTCCAGGTGGACGTGCGTAAGCCCGCGGATGCGCAGGCGTACGAGAAGCGGACGCTGGCGGAGGCGGAACGCGACGCGCGGATCTCGGCCGCGCAGGCCAAGGCGAAGGAGACGGAGCTGGCGGCTGCCGCCGAGGCGACCCGGGTGAAGACGGCCGCGGGCGCCGAGGCCGAGGCGACGAAGGCGCGGGGCGCCGCGGCGGCTACGGCGACCAGGGCAACCGGCGAGGCCGAGGCTGCTGCCGCTCAGGCCAAGGGTCTGGCGGCGGCCGAGGCGACCAAGGCGAAGGGCCTCGCCGAAGCGGAGGCCATCAAGGCGCGGGCCGCCGCGCTCGCGGAGAACCAGGAGGCCGTGGTCGCCCAGCAACTCGCCGAGAACTGGCCGGAGATCGTGAAGGCGGGAGCGAGCGCCTTCGGCAGTGTCGACAACATGGTGGTGCTCAACGGCGCCGACGGTATGGCCGACATGCTGGCCAAGGCGCTCACGATGGGCGGCACGGGGCTGGGGCTGGCCCGGCAGCTGCTGGCGTCCATGAACCAGAACGGGCAGAACCCGAACGGGACGTCGACGCCGGACGGGCCGGTGACGCGGGACGGCCCGGTGACGCTGGACGGGCCGGTGAAACGGCCCGTGCAGCAGGTGCCGGTGGAGAAGGACGGGAACTGACCGACCGCGGGCCCTCGTTGCCGGGGGCCCGCACTCACCCTCTACTGTGAGCCGGGTGAGCGCACCCACCGATGACATCCCCGGCCGCTACGGTCCCACCGCCACCATCGAGGCCGACCCCCGCGAGGTCGGCCGGGTGCGCACCGAGTACTCGCCCGCGCACGACGGCGACCCCGATCCCGGGGAGATCGTCTGGACGTGGGTGCCGTACGAAGAGAACGACGGGCGGGGCAAGGACCGGCCCGTTCTCGTGGTCGCCCGCGAGGCCGCCGGGACGTTTCTCGCCGTGCAGTTGTCCAGCAAGCGGCATGACGGCGACCGTGAGTGGGTGCCGATCGGGAACGGGCCGTGGGACAAGTCGGGGCGCGACTCATGGGTCGACGTCGACCGGGTGCTGCGGCTGCACGAGGAGGGCATGCGGCGGGAGGCGTGCGCGCTGGACCGGATGCGGTTCAATCTCGTGGTGCACCGGCTGCGGTTGCGGTACGGATGGGCGTGATGCTTCATGCTGCGGGCCGGTGGGGGCTGGTCGCGCAGTTCCCCGCGCCCCTTCGGGGCGCTCAAGCAAAGGCTTGCTCAAAAGCGCCGCGGGTCTTCGCTTGCCTCGTGCCGTCCAGTACTCCGAACACCACGTGCTCGAAGCGCCCGGCGAACCGGCCCTTCACCAGCAGCCCCCGAAACGCCCCCGCCACCTGCGCCGGGTCGTTGCGGAACACCCCACAGCCCCAGGCACCCAGCACCAGCCGCCGGTAGCCCTGGGCCGCCGCGACCTCCAGCACCCGCTCGGCGCGCACCGCGACAGCGCCCGGCAGCTCATGCGCGCGCTCCGGCACCGTACGCAGCACCACCCCCGCATTCGGTGCCGCCGCCGTCAGGAATCCGGCGGTGTAGGGCTCGTCCAGCAGGTGGCCGCGGTCGTCGCGGAAGACGGGTACGGCCGGTGAGTGGATGACACGGTCCGTGTAGAAGACGTCGCGGTGGGCGCGGTGGTGGTCGTAGAACTCCCGCACCCCGGCCAGGCACGTGTACAGCGCGGAGGCCCGGCACAGGGCCTCTTCCTGGGCCTGCGCGCCGTTGAGGAAGCCGCCGCCGGGGTTGTGGGCCGAGGCGAAGTTCAGGACGGCCGTTCCGGGGCCGAGCCGGCGGGCGGCCTCCAGGCTGCTCTCGCCGGTGACCTCGACGAACGTGTCAGCCGAAGGCGTCGCAGTCACCGGCACCGGGGCCGGGCCGTACATCCGCGTGCCGGACCGCGCGGCCTCGATCGCCGCCGCGAGGGACACCTCGCGGCCGTCGGAGGCGCGGTACCCGCCCGCCGCCACGATCTGCTCGGTCTGCCGTGCGATGTCACGGAGGCGCGCGCTCATGGCGCCACCCCCGTAGGCGTCATGACCGCGCGTCCCGCGCGCTCCCCCGTCGTGCTCATGCAGGCATCGTGAGCGATGCTGGTCATGGGGTGCAACAGAGTTTTCCGCCCCCGGAAAACACCCGGACAAGCACCCGGGGCGCGAAGGTTACGGGCCCCGAACGTGCCGGTACGCACTCTTGTGCGAAGCGACGCGAGGGTCTTGGGTGGATCGGTGTGCCGCCTCCGGCCTACCCGGAAGCCGGGCCGGCGGCATGGTGGAATCTCAGGAGGATCCCGACATGTCCGATTCGGCAAGTGGTTGTACGAAGCCTCGTACATCCATCTCCGAAGCCGAGGTCGAAGCGCTCGTCCGCGGCATCTGCTTCAAGACCGGCCCGCCTCGCACCCTCGGGGTCGAAGTGGAATGGCTCGTCCACGAGCTGCGGACACCGCAGCTCCCCGTGACACCCGAACGACTCGCAGCGGCCTACGCCGCACTGCGTACCGTGCCCCTGAGGTCGGCGCTCACCGTCGAGCCCGGCGGCCAGCTGGAGCTCAGCTCGCTGCCTGCCACCTCCCTGATGGAGTGCATCGGTACCGTCTCCGCCGACCTCGACGCCGTCCGCACGGTGCTCGCCGGGAGTGATCTCGGCCTCGTCGGCGTCGGCCAGGATCCCTGGCACTCGCCCCGCCGGTTCCTCCACGAACCGCGCTACGAAGCCATGGAGACCTACTTCGACCGCACCGGCCCGGCCGGCCGCGCCATGATGTGCACGTCGGCATCGGTGCAGGTCTGCCTGGACGCGGGATACGAGGAGCCCGGCCCGCTCGGGCACGGGCGGCGCTGGTGGCTGGCGCATCAGCTGGGCGCTGTGCTCCTCGCCGCGTTCGCCAACTCCCCGCTCGCCGCACGGCAGCCCACTGGCTGGCGCTCCAGCCGGCAGCTGCAGTGGGTCGAGATCGGCGCGGGCCGCGCGGGCGCGCCCCCGCTGGACGGGGACCCGCGTGCCACCTGGGCCCGGCATGTGCTGGACGCGCCGGTGATGTGCGTACGGCAGGACGGCGGCCCGTGGGACGTCCCGGACGGGCTGACCTTCCGGGAGTGGACCAGATCGGCCGCGCGCCGGCCGCCGACGCAGGAGGATCTCGACTACCACCTCACGACCCTGTTCCCGCCGGTCAGACCGCGCGGTCATCTGGAGCTGCGCATGATCGACGCGCAGCCCGGCGACGACGGGTGGATCGTGCCGCTCGCCGTGACGGCGGCCCTCTTCGACGACGCGGAGGCCGCCGAGACCGCCTACCGGACCGTGAAACCGCTGGCCGAGCGCGCCCTGGCGCTGCCCGCGCCGCACAATCCGCTCTGGCTCGACGCGGCCCGGCACGGGCTGTCCGACCCCGAGCTGCACGAGGCGGCTCTCGCCTGCTTCACGGCCGCGCTGGACGCCCTGCCCCGGCTCGGCGCCACCACCCAGGTCACGGACGCCGTCCGGGCGTACCAGGACCGCTACGTCATCAAGGGCCGCTGTCCGGCCGACGACTTCTTGGACGGGTTGAACGGTACGAGCGGCCCCTCGCACGGGCCCTCGCACGGGAAGGACATCCGCACATGACCGCCCCCGAGGAAGACAAGCTCCGGGAGCAGGCGCTGGCCACTCTCACGACGGCCCGCGACCGCACCACGCTCCTCACCTCCTGTGTCGAGGACCCCGACCTCACCGCGCAGCACTCGCCGCTGATGTCCCCGCTGGTGTGGGACCTCGCCCACATCGGCAACCAGGAGGAGCAGTGGCTGCTGCGGACCGTCGCCGGGCGGGAGGCGATGCGGCCCGAGATCGACGGCCTGTACGACGCCTTCGAGCACCCGCGCGCGGAGCGCCCATCGCTGCCTCTGCTGCCGCCCGACGAGGCCCGGCGGTACGCGTCGGAGGTGCGCGGACGAGTCATGGACGTGCTGGAGAGCACCGCGTTCCACGGGACGCGGCTCACGGAGGCCGGGTTCGCCTTCGGGATGATCGCCCAGCATGAACAGCAGCACGACGAGACGATGCTGATCACCCATCAGCTCCGCAAGGGCCCGCAGGCGCTCACCGCTCCGGACCCCGAGCCCGTTGCGCTGTTCACCGGTCCGGCCGAAGTCCTGGTCCCCGGCGGCCCGTTCACCATGGGTACCTCCACCGAGCCCTGGGCCCTGGACAACGAACGTCCGGCGCACCGGCGCGAGGTGGCGCCCTTCTACATCGACACGACGCCGGTGACGAACGGCGCCTACCAGGCGTTCATCGAGGACGGCGGCTACGACGACCCGCGCTGGTGGACGTCCGAGGGCTGGGCGCACATCCGCAAGAACTCCGTCACCGCGCCGCTGTACTGGAACCGCGACGGCAAGCAGTGGCTGCGCCGCCGCTTCGGCGTGACCGAGGTCGTACCGCCCGACGAGCCCGTGCTGCACGTGTGCTGGTACGAGGCGGACGCCTACGCCCGCTGGGCCGGGCGCCGGCTGCCCACCGAGGCGGAGTGGGAGAAGGCCGCCCGGCACGACCCGGCCGGCTGCCGCTCGATGCGCTATCCGTGGGGCGACGCCGATCCGGCGCCGGAACACGCCAACCTCGGCCAGCGGCACCTTCGCCCGGCCCCGGCGGGCAGCTATCCGGAGGGCGAATCGCCGCTGGGTGTACGGCAGTTGATCGGTGACGTGTGGGAGTGGACGGCGAGCGACTTCCTGCCGTACCCGGGGTTCCAGGCGTTCCCGTACAAGGAGTACTCGGAGGTGTTCTTCGGCCCCGAGTACAAGGTGCTGCGCGGCGGTGCGTTCGCCGTGGACGCGGTCGCGTGCCGGGGCACCTTCCGCAACTGGGACTATCCGATCCGGCGGCAGATCTTCTCCGGCTTCCGCACCGCGCGCTCGGGGGACGTCTGATGTGCCGTCACCTGGCGTACGTCGGCCCGCCGTTGCCGGTGCGCCGACTGCTGGTGGAGCCGCCGCACGGCCTGTACCAGCAGTCGTGGGCGCCCCGGCGGCAGCGGTACGGCACCGTCAACGCCGATGGTTTCGGCGTCGGTTGGTACGCGGAGGGGGACCCGGTGCCGGCGCGTTACCGCCGCGCCGGGCCCATCTGGGCGGACCTGTCCTTCGCGGACCTCGCCCGGGTCGTCCGGACGACGGCGCTGCTCGCCGCCGTCCGGGACGCGACCGAGGCGGGCGCGGACGGGGAGGCCGCGGCGGCACCGTTCGCCGCGGACCGGTGGCTGTTCAGCCACAACGGCGCCGTCAAGGGCTGGCCCGGCTCACTCGCCCCGCTCGCCCGGCAACTGCCCGCGGCTGACCTGCTGTCGCTGGAGGCCCGCTGCGACTCGGCACTCGTCTGGGCCGTGGTGCTGAACCGGCTGCGCACCGGCGACGACGCGGGCCAGGCGCTCGCCGACACGGTCACGGAGGTCGCCGCGGCGGCCCCCGGCTCCCGGCTCAACCTGCTCCTCTCGGACGGCGCGACGATCGCCGCGACGGCCTGGGGCGACACCCTCTGGTATCTCCCGGGCCCCGGCACGGTCGTGGCCTCCGAGCCCTACGACGACGACCCGCGCTGGCAGGAGGTCCCCGACCGCACCCTCCTCATGGCGAGCCGCACCGACGTGCTGCTCACCCCGCTCAAGGACCCCACCGGCGACATGGCAACGGCACCATCGAAGGAGCCTCGTACGTGAGCCCGTTCCACCTCACCCGCACCCTGCCCGAGGACGCCACCGAGGCCGCCCTGCGCGCCGACGTCCTGCACGGCCTGACCCGCACACCCAAGACACTGCCGCCGAAGTGGTTCTACGACGCCCACGGCAGCGAACTCTTCGAGCAGATCACCGAGTTGCCCGAGTACTACCCGACGCGCGCCGAACGGGAGATCCTGATCACCCGGGCCGACGAGATCGCCGCCGCGACGCACGCCCGTACCCTGGTCGAACTCGGCTCCGGCTCCTCCGAGAAGACCCGCTACCTCATCGACGCGCTCACCGACCTGCACACGTACGTCCCGGTCGACGTCAGCGACAGCGCCCTCACCCAGGCCGGGCACGCCCTCATCGAGGAGCGGCCGGGGCTGAGCGTGCACGCGCTGATCGCCGACTTCACCGCCCGGGTGGAGCTGCCGGACACGCCGGGACCCCGGCTGCTGGCCTTCCTCGGCGGCACGATCGGCAATCTGCTGCCCGCGGAACGTGCGACCTTCTTCGCCTCGATCCGTGCCCTGCTCTCCCCCGGCGACGCGCTGCTGCTCGGCACGGACCTGGTCAAGGACGAGCAGGTCCTGGTGCGGGCGTACGACGACGCGGCCGGGGTGACGGCCGCGTTCAACAAGAACGTACTGACCGTCGTCAACCGTGAGTTGGGAGCCGACTTCGATCCCGAGGCGTTCGAGCACGTGGCGCTCTGGGACACCGAGAACGAATGGATCGAGATGCGGCTGCGCTCCCGTACCGCGCAGACCGTCAAGGTGCCCGCGCTCGATCTCGCCATCGATTTCGCGGCGGGTGAGGAGCTGCGCACGGAGGTGTCGGCGAAGTTCCGGAAGGAGGGCGTGCGCGCCGAGTTGTCCGCGGCGGGGCTCGAACTGGCCCACTGGTGGACAGACGGCGAGGGCCGGTTCGCACTGTCGCTGAGCGTCGTGCGCTGACGTTCACGCACGCAGTCGGGGCAGGTGCCATCTTGGGCACCTGCCCCCTTTCGTTGTCCGGAATTTCTTCGAAACATTCGAACGCAAAGTCTCGGCCATTGCCGCCTCATTGCGCACATCAACATATATCTGCTGCACAACAAGGCGAATGTTTCGCGATCATTGCCGAAACTATTGACGCTTGACAGAGACAGGCCAACACTGATGGACCAAATCCCGGCCCCGGCCAACGAGGAGGAAACCCGCACATGAACATCGCATCCGCACACCCGATGAACCGCAGGGCCGCCTGCGGGCTGCTGCTGGGCACCACGGCGGCGCTGGCACTGCCCGGCACCGCCCGCGCCGCCACGGTGATCACCACGAACCAGGAGGGCACCAACAACGGCTTCTACTACTCGTTCTGGACCGACGCGCAGGGCACCGTCTCGATGACCCTGAACAACGGCGGCAACTACAGCACCAGCTGGCGCAACACCGGGAACTTCGTCGCCGGCAAGGGCTGGAGCAACGGCTCACGCAGGACCGTGAGCTACTCGGGCAGCTTCAACCCGTCCGGCAACTCCTACCTGACGCTGTACGGATGGACGTCGAATCCGCTCGTCGAGTACTACATCGTCGACAACTGGGGCACTTGGCGGCCCACGGGAACGTACAAGGGCACCGTCAACAGCGATGGCGGTACGTACGACATCTACCAGACGACGCGGTACAACGCTCCCTCCGTCGAGGGCATCAGGACCTTCAACCAGTACTGGAGCGTGCGGCAGCAGAGGCGGACGGGCGGCTCGATCACCACCGGCAACCACTTCGACGCCTGGGGCCGCGCCGGGATGCCCCTCGGCAACTTCCGGTACTACATGATCATGGCAACCGAGGGGTACCAGAGCAGCGGGAACTCCAACATCACGGTGTCGGGATGAGAACCGCACCGGGTGTCCCGTTACGTCCCCTGACGACGGCCCTGGCCGCCGTCGCGCTGGCCGCCACGGGCACCGTCACCGTCTACGCCACTCCGGCGCAGGCCGCCGCCTGCAACGGATACGTCGGACTCACCTTCGACGACGGCCCGTCCGGCACCACACCCGCCCTGCTCAACGCGCTGAAGCAGAACGGGCTGCGGGCCACGATGTTCAACGAGGGCCAGGACGCATCCGCGAACCCGACACAGGTGAAGGCCCAGGTCGACGCGGGGATGTGGGTCGGCAACCACACCTACACCCACCCGCACCTGACCCGGCTCGGCCAGGCCCAGATCGACTCGGAGATCGCCCGGACCCAGCAGGCCATCGCCGGCGCGGGCGGTGGGACGCCGAAGCTGTTCCGCCCGCCCTACGGCGAGACCAACGCGACGGTGAAGGCGGTCGCGGCCAAGTACGGGCTCACCGAGATCCTCTGGAACGTGGACTCGCAGGACTGGAACGGCGCCGGCCCCGACGCGATCGCGGCGGCCGCCGGCCGGCTCACCGACGGCCAGGTCATCCTCATGCACGACGGGCCCGCCAACACGGTCGCCGCGATCCCGCGCATCGCACAGGGGCTGGCCGCACGCAATCTGTGCGCCGGCATGATCTCCCCGCAGACCGGTCGCGCCGTGTCCCCCACGGCGGCAACAGCGGCGCTCAGCTGATCCCCCGCACCACCCGACGCACACTTCGTGGCGCGGCGGCCCATGACCATGGCCGCCGCGCCACGAACCGATGTGGTCCGGAGGTGTCGCGCTCCGCCGCGCCTTGGGGCACGGTGGAGTGATGAGTGACGCAGGTGTCACGGCGGAGAGGAGCACCCGCATGACGAACCACATCTACCGGGTCACCGAGATCGTCGGCACCTCGCCCGACGGTGTCGACCAGGCCATCCGCAACGGCATCACCCGCGCCTCGCAGACCCTGCACAACCTGGACTGGTTCGAGGTGACCCAGGTGAGGGGCCAGATCGAGGACGGGCAGGTCGCGCACTGGCAGGTCGGCCTGAAGGTGGGGTTCCGGCTGGACGAGCCGGGCTGAGGTTCGGACACCGGCGCTCAGGTCCGCCCCTCCCGCTCCTGCGCCACCTTCAGCGCGGCGGAAGGGACGGTCCAGCGCGCGCGTACGACGGTGAACCCGGCCCGTTCGGCGTCCTCGCACACCAACTCGTCGTCGTCCACGAGCACCCTGATCTCCCGGTCCCGGGCGAGGCGACGCAGGATCTCCAGCTTGGTGCGCCGGGCGGGCCGGAAGTCGGCGTTGCTGCGCATGAAGACCCGCCCCTCCGGCAGCCCCTGCGCCGCCAGCCAGTCGAGCGTGTCGCGCCGGCAGCGCTCGGGGCGACCCGTCAGATAGACGACCTCGCACTCCTCGGCCCGCTCCAGCAGCAGCGCGACGCCCTCCGCGATCGGCGGGTCCTGCGGCGCGGCGGCGAAGAAGGCGTCCCAGTCGCGAGGCTTGCGCTCCAGGAACCGCTGCCGGTGGGCCGTATCGGCGAGGGTGTTGTCCAGATCGAACACGGCCAGCGGGCGCTTGTTGCTGTCGGTCACGCCCTCACCCTAGCCAATGGACCGGGTGCCGTTTGTTAATGGGATCCATTTTCATATAGCGTCGCGGGGTGCCCCCGCCGGTGCACCCCGCACCGCTCGCGAAGAAGGAGTCCCATGGCCGTCCCCAAGCGGAAGATGTCCCGCAGCAACACCCGGCACCGCCGCGCCCAGTGGAAGGCCACGCCCGCGCAGCTGGTTCCGGTCACGGTCGACGGCGTCCGTCACCTCGTACCGCAGCACCTGGTCAAGGCCTACGAGCGCGGCCTGCTGCGTCCCGAATCCTGACCGGGCGCCACGCCGGGTGACGGCGGGAATGCCACCGTCACCCGGGCGTTGAACCCGGTATGAGCTCCCTGATCGCCTCGACCCGCTTCTCCGTGCTCGACCGCTCCCGCACCCGCGAGGGCGGCACCGATGCCGAGGCACTGCGCGACACCGTACGGTTCGCGCGGCGGCTGGAGGAGCTCGGCTATCACCGCTTCTGGGTCTCGGAGCACCATGGCGTCCCCGGTGTCGCCGGTTCCGCGCCCACCGTGCTGGCCGCCGCCGTGGCGGGGGCGACCCGGACGATCCGGGTCGGGACGGGCGGTGTGATGCTGCCCAATCACCAGCCCCTGGTCGTGGCCGAGCAGTTCGGGGTGCTGGAGTCCCTCTTCCCGGGCCGGATCGACATGGGTCTCGGCCGGTCCGTCGGCTTCACGGACGGCGTCCGCCGGGCACTGGGGCGCGACAAGGACGACGCCGAGGACTTCGCGGCCCAACTCGACGAGCTGCTGGGCTGGTTCACCGGTACGTCCCCGACGCGTGTGCACGCGCGTCCCGCGGAGGGCCTGGCCGTCCCGCCGTTCGTGCTGGCCATGGGCGAGGGCGCCGCGATCGCCGCCCGCGCCGGCCTGCCGATGGTGATCGGCGACCTCCGCAACCGAGACAAGATGCGGCGCGGCATCGACCACTACCGCGCCCACTTCCGCCCGTCGCCCTGGGCGAGCGAACCGTACGTCGTCATCTCCGGCACGATCGCCGTCGCCGCCACCCCCGAACAAGCCCGGCGCCTCCTCGTCCCCGAGGCCTGGTCGATGGCCCACTCACGCACCCACGGCACCTTCCCGCCCCTCCCACCCGCCGAACGTGTCGAGACCCTCGCCATGACCGCCAAGGAGCGCGGCTTCTACGAGTCCGGCCTCACCGGACATCTCGCCGGTACCGAGGAGCAGGTCGCCGACGAACTGGAGACGGTGCTCAAGGAGACGGGCGCGCAGGAGGTCCTGGTCACCACGAGCACGTATGGCCGGGAGGCCCTGCTGGAGTCCTACCGGCGGCTCGCCCGGATCGCGGGTCGGGCGAGTCTCCCCGCCGCGTAGTCCCCGTAGTCCGCGGCGGGAAGGCCCGCCGTTCCCGCGCCGACGGCCAGCGCGCGTGCCCGTGACTCCTCGGAGATCAGGGCGGCATGGGCCCATCCCAGTTCCGCGCCCATCATGCCGGGCTGAGCGGCATGGGCGAGTGCGCGGCGGTCGGGGTGGCTGCCCGCCGGGATCGCGTCCCGTACCTCGACCTCGGCGACGAGCCCGCGGGCCGTGACCACCCGCCACATCGAGGAGAGCAGGGAGTCCTCGCCGACGAAGGCGGGAGCCGTGCTGGACGGCCCGTTGTCGAACCGGTAGTGCAGGCGGACCGGCTGGACGGGCACGCCCGCGTCGAGCGCGGCCTGGAACACCGCCCGGCGGAAGGGGCCCTGCGCCCGGCCGCACCAGGTGCTGCCTTCCGGGAAGGCCACGACCGCGGCTCCCGCCCGCATCGCCTCGGCGATCCGGGCGACCGTCTCGGGCAGCGCCCGCAGCCGGTCCCGCTCGATGAACAGGGCGCCGCTGGCGGCGGTGAGCCCGCCCGCCACCGGCCACTGCCGGATCTCCGCCTTGGCGAGCATGCGGGCCGGGCGTACGGCGGCGAGCAGCGGGATGTCCAGCCACGAGATGTGGTTGGCGACGAGCAGCATGCCCCCGGTGGGCGCGGCCGTGCCGGTGAGGCGGACCCGGACGCCGGCCGCCTGCACGACGGCCCGGCACCACCGGCGGACCAGCGCGTCGCGCCGGGCCGCGGGGACGGTCCCGAACACCGGCATCAGCATGATGCCGAACAGGAGCACCGCCAGCATCGCCACGATCCGCAGCACGGCGCGCGGCACGTCCGTCACAGACCGCACGGACGTGACACAGATCTGCGGCGAGCAGGGCGCGGTGGGCAGCCAGGCGCTGCTCGGTACGACGGGGCGGTGCACGGCCGTCGCCCCCGCCCCGCGCCGCTGGGTCCAGGTCCGTCCGACGGCCGCGGCCGGGCCGAGGCGCTGCGGCAGTCCCGTACGCAGGACGCTCATCACGCCGGGACAAGGGAGAGGAAGTGCTTCAGATAGCGCGGGTTGACCCGGCGCATCGACAGCAGCACGTACAGGTCGGCGACCCCGAAGTCCGGGTCGTGAGCGGGCTCCGCGCAGACCCAGGCGCCGAGGCGCAGGTAGCCGCGCAGCAGGGGCGGCAGCTCGGTCCGGGTGGCGGGACGCGCCACGCCCTCCGCGCTCCAGGGCAGCAGCGGACGTACCCGGTACTCCTCCGGAGCCAGGTACTTGTCCTGCACCCGGTCCCAGGTGCCGGCCGCGAGGGCGCCGCCGTCGGCGAGCGGGATGGAGCAGCAGCCGGCGAGCCACTCGTGGCCGCCCTCGACCATGTAGCGCGCTATCCCGGCCCAGATGAGGCCGATCACCGCGCCGTCCCGGTGGTCGGGATGGACGCAGGAGCGGCCGACCTCGACCAGGCCCGGGCGGATCGGGTCGAGCGCGGAGAGGTCGAACTCGCCCTCCGAGTACAGGCGTCCGGCGACCGCGGCGCGGTCCGGCGGCAGCAGCCGGTAGGTGCCGACGACCTGGTCGGTGATCGTGTCGCGGACCAGCAGGTGGTCGCAGTACGCGTCGAAGGCGTCGATGTCGTGACCCGGCTGCGGGGTGGACAGGAGCGCGCCCATCTCGCCGGCGAAGACGTCGTGGCGCAGCCGCTGCGCGGCCCGGACGTCGTCCTCCGTTCGCGCGACGGTGACGGTGTAGCGGGTGGGCGCCGACGGCTGCGGGGGGCGGTCGAGCGTGGAAACGCCGGTCATGGCACTCTCCTGAACACGGGCCGGGGACGGCAGAGCGGCTGGCTGGCCGGTTCACTACGTCCGGCCGCAACAGTTCTTCCTATGCCGGGCGTCCTGCGCGTGACCCGCGAAGGGAGAGCGGGTGTGGGCTTGTTGAATCCCAGGGGTGCCTGGCGGGACCGGGTCTGAGCACCACCCCGGTCCCGCCCGTCCGCACCCTGTCGGCGAACGTTTCTTGAGCTGCGGCCTCTAGCGCCCGGCCACCTTCCGGGTCGCGCGCAGCCATTCCTTGTTCATGCTCGTGATGGACACCAGCGGGATGCCCTTCGGACACGCGGTGGCGCACTCTCCGGTGAGCGTGCAGCCACCGAAGCCCTCCTCGTCCATCTGCGCCACCATGTCGAGCACCCGGGTCTCGCGCTCCGGCGCGCCCTGCGGCAGGACGTTCAGGTGGTTGACCTTGGCGGAGGTGAAGAGCATCGCCGCGCCGTTCGGGCAGGCGGCCACACAGGCGCCGCATCCGATGCACTCGGCGTGCTCGAAGGCGAAGTCGGCGTCCGGCTTGGGCACGGGCGTGGCGTGGGCCTCCGGCGCGGCGCCGGTCGGGGCGGTGATGTAGCCGCCCGCCTGGATGATCCGGTCGAACGCGGTCCGGTCCACGACCAGGTCCTTGATCACCGGGAAGGCGGAGGCCCGCCACGGCTCGATGTCGATCGTGTCGCCGTCCTGGAAGGACCGCATGTGCAACTGGCAGGTGGTGGTGCGCTCGGGTCCGTGGGCGTCGCCGTTGATGACGAGCGAGCAGGCGCCGCAGATGCCCTCGCGGCAGTCGTGGTCGAAGGCGACGGGGTCCTCGCCCTTGAGGATGAGTTCCTCGTTGAGCGTGTCGAGCATCTCCAGGAAGGACATGTCCGAAGAGATGCCATCGACCTCGTACGTGGACATGGCGCCGTCGGCGTCGGCGTTCGGCTGCCGCCAGACGCGCAGGGTGAGCTTCATGCGTAGCTCCGCTGGGTGGGGTGGACGTACTCGAAGACCAGGTCTTCCTTGTGCAGGGCCGGGGCCTCTCCCGTGCCCGTGAACTCCCAGGCGGCCGCGTAGGTGAACTCGTCGTCCCGGCGAGCGGCTTCGCCGTCGGGGGTCTGGGACTCCTCGCGGAAGTGCCCGCCGCAGGACTCGGATCGGTGCAGCGCGTCGAGGCACATCAGCTCGGCGAGCTCCAGGTAGTCGACGATCCGGTTGGCCTTCTCCAGCGACTGGTTGAACTCCTCGCCGGTCCCGGGCACCTTGATCCGCCGCCAGAACTCCTCGCGGATCTGCGGGATCCGCTCCAGGGCCTTGCGCAGTCCGGAGTCGGTGCGGGCCATGCCGCAGAACTCCCACATGAGTTCGCCGACCTCGCGGTGGAAGGAGTCGGGAGTGCGGTCGCCGTCGACGGACAGGAGGAGGTTGAGGCGATCCTCGGTCTCCGCCAACACCTCCTGCACGACGGGGTGTTCGGCGGTGACGGACTCCTGGTGCGGGTTGCGGGCGAGGTAGTCGTTGACCGTCGCCGGGAGCACGAAGTAGCCGTCGGCCAGGCCCTGCATCAGCGCGGAGGCGCCGAGCCGGTTGGCCCCGTGGTCGGAGAAGTTGGCCTCGCCGATCACGAACAGGCCCGGGATCGTGGTCTGGAGGTCGTAGTCGACCCACAGTCCGCCCATCGTGTAGTGGACGGCGGGGTAGATCCGCATCGGCACCTCGTACGGATCCTCGTCGGTGATCCGCTGGTACATGTCGAAGAGGTTGCCGTACTTGGCTTCGACCGCCCCCCGACCCATCCGCTTGATGGCGTCCGCGAAGTCGAGATAGACGCCCTGTCCGCCGGGGCCCACTCCCCTGCCCTCGTCGCAGACGTTCTTCGCGGCGCGGGAGGCGATGTCGCGCGGGACCAGGTTGCCGAAGGACGGATAGATGCGCTCCAGGTAGTAGTCGCGCTCCTCCTCGGGGATCCGGCTCGCGGGCCGGGTGTCGCCCTGGGCCTTCGGCACCCAGATGCGGCCGTCGTTGCGCAGCGACTCGCTCATCAAGGTGAGCTTGGACTGGTGGTCGCCGGTGCGCGGTATGCAGGTCGGATGGATCTGGGTGAAGCAGGGGTTGGCGATGTACGCGCCGCGCCGGTGCGCCCGCCAGATCGCGGTGGCGTTGGAGTTCATGGCGTTGGTCGACAGGTAGAAGACGTTCCCGTAGCCACCACTCGCGAGTACGACGGCGTCCGCGAAGTACGTGTCGATGCGACCCGTGATCAGATCGCGGGCCACGATCCCGCGCGCCCGTCCGTCGATGACGATCAGGTCGAGCATCTCGGTGCGCGGGTGCATCTCGACGTTGCCCGCGGCGATCTGCCGGGACAGGGCCTGGTAGGCGCCGAGCAGCAGCTGCTGGCCCGTCTGACCGCGGGCGTAGAAGGTCCGGGACACCTGGACGCCGCCGAAGGAGCGGGTGTCGAGCAGACCGCCGTACTCCCGCGCGAACGGCACGCCCTGCGCCACGCACTGGTCGATGATCTCCACGGAGATCTGCGCGAGCCGGTGCACGTTGGACTCGCGCGCCCTGAAGTCACCGCCCTTGACGGTGTCGTAGAACAGCCGGTGGATGGAGTCGCCGTCGTTGCGGTAGTTCTTCGCCGCGTTGATGCCGCCCTGCGCGGCGATCGAGTGGGCGCGGCGCGGGGAGTCCTGGTAGCAGAACTGGACGACGTGGTAGCCCTGTTCGGCCAGCGTGGCGCCCGCGGAGCCGCCCGCGAGGCCGGTGCCGACGACGATGACGGTGTGCTTGCGCCGGTTGGCGGGGTTGACCAGCTTGGCCTCGAAACGGCGCTTGTCCCAGCGCTCGTTGACCGGCCCGGAGGGGGCCTTGGTGTCGACGACCGGTTCGCCGGTCTCGTAGTCGGTGTAGGTCATCAGCTCACGACTCCAGTCATGACACCCACGGGTACGGCGATGAAGCCGACCGTGAGGAGCAGCGCGAGGGCGTTGGCAGTGGTCTTCAGGGCGCGGTCGCGGGTGCGGCTGCCGGCGCCGAGGGTCTGGGCGGCGCTCCAGAAGCCGTGCTGGATGTGCAGGCCGAGGGCGAGCATCGCTACGAGGTAGATGACGTTGCCGTACCAGGTGGAGAAGGTGTCCACGACGTTCTGGTAGGGGTGGCCCTCCTGGAAGCCGCCGGAGTGCACGGTGCCGGTCGTCAGGTCGAGGATGTGCCAGACGATGAACAGGCCGAGGATGATCCCGCCCCAGCGCATGGTGCGCGTCGCGTAACTGGCCCGCGGCTTCTTGTGCACGTACTTGGTGGGGCGTGCCTTGATGTCGCGGCGGCTGAGCTGGTAGGCGGAGGTGGCGTGAGCGACGACCGCGACGACGAGGACGACACGGATGAGCCAGAGAGTCCACTCGTAGTGCATGAACGGCTCGCCGATGGTGCGCAGCCAGTGCGCGTAGTGGTTGAACTCGCCGGGCCCGAAGAAGATCTTCAGGTTCCCGATCATGTGGACGACCAGGTACAGCAGCATGATCAGACCGCTGACCGCCATCACGGTCTTCTTGCCGACGGAGCTGTCCCACACCGTGCGTGCCATGGACGGCCGTCGGTCCGTCCGCGTTGCCAGAGCCATGTCGCAGACGCTAGGGCTGAGACCGCTGATCGGTCCAAGACATGGTCCGGCTCGATTCCATAGGTAATGGCTATCGTAGGGCCATGCAGTTCCAGCAGCTCCAGTACTTCGTGGCGGTCGCCGAGACCAGGCACTTCACCCGGGCCGCCGATCTGGTCCACGTGGCGCAGCCGTCCCTCTCCCAGCAGATCAAGGCGCTGGAGCGGGAGTTGGGGGCGGATCTGTTCCTGCGGGCGCGCGGCAACATCACGCTCACCGACGCGGGCGAGGCGCTGCTGCCGCTGGCCCGCCGGATCCTGGCCGACGCGGACACGGCCCGGCACGAGGTGCAGGAGCTGGTGCAGCTGCGCAGCGGCCGGGTCCGGCTGGGCGCGACCCCGAGCCTGTGCACCGGTCTGCTGCCGGACGTGCTGCGCGCCTTCCACGACCGCTATCCCGGCATCCGGCTGATGATCGAGGAAGGAGGCTCGCACGATCTCGTACGGGAACTCGCGCGCGGCGCCCTCGACCTCGCGCTGATCGTCCTGCCGCTGCCGACGCCCTCCCCGGCGCTCACCTCGGTGGAGCTGCTGCGCGAGGACCTGGTCGTGGTCTCCTCGCCGGACGCCCCCAAGCCCGGCCGCGGCCAGCGTGCCGTGCGGATCTCCGATCTGGAGGGCGAACGGCTTGTGATGTTCCGGCACGGCTATGACCTGCGCGAACTGACGGTGGCCGCATGCCGTGCCGAGGGGTTCGAGCCGGACTTCGCGGTAGAGGGCGGGGAGATGGACGCGGTCCTGGGGTTCGTACGGGCCGGGTTGGGGCTGGCCGTCGTGCCGCGCATGGTGGCCACGCGGGCCGGGCGCGGGCTGCGGGTGACGCCGCTGGCCCGGCCCGGGCTGCATCGGACGATCGCGTTGGCGCATCGCAGTGATGTGGCGCCGCCGCGGGCGGCGAGGGAGTTGCAGCGGATGCTGTTGGAGCGCTGAACGGCCGTAGCATCATGGGGCTTTATCAGGCGGCGGGATGGGCGGGGATGAAACGGCGGATCGTTGCGGTGGGTGCGGCACTGCTGGTGCTGGCGGGGTGCGCGGGGAACACCGCGTCCGGCGGACCGAAGAACCCGGTCTCCTCGCCGTCCGGTGACTCAGGGCCGACAGTGGAGGCGCCCTCGAAGTCCGTCTCGGGCCCGTGGCGCGCGTGGACGGCGTCCCTCTCCAGCCGTGAGGCCCGCGGCAGTTGCGGCGCGACGGCGCACCAGGTGGTGTGCGCGACCGACTCCGGCGGATTCGTGGGGCGTTCGCGGGCAGACGGCCGTATCACCTGGACCGTGCCCGCGAGCGACCACGGCGAGAGCGCCGGACTGGTCGTCGACGCGGCCGGCGAACGGGCCGTGACCGCAGTCGCCGGTAGGTTCCGCGCGGCGAACCTGCGGACGGGTGCGCAGGCGTGGACCCGTCAACTGCGCACCAGCGGCGCCTACGTCGTTCTCGCCGCTGCGGACGGGATCGTCTACGCTCTCGGCGCACCGGATCCCGTCAACCACACCGCCGGCCTCGACGCCGTTCGCGCATCCGACGGCACGCCCCTCTGGCACCGGACCGTCGCCTGGAGCACGGGCGAACCTCTGGCCGCCTTCCGGGGCCGCGTCTACACGGCCGACGGCACCCGGGTCACCGCCCGCGACGCCCGCACCGGCGACATCGTGGCGACCAGCCCCACGGGCGTCAAGTGCCCGCACCTCGTCACCGGCGGCCACTACCTGGTCTGCACCGGCAGCCCGTCCTCCGCCGGGGACATCTTCCCGCCCATGCGGCGCCTGGATCCGGCGACGCTGAGGCCGCTGCCGACCCCGAGGAACACGATCGACAAGCCCGTACGCGGGGTGATCTCCGACGACGGGGTCCTGGTGCTGTACGAGGCCGGCGCCGAGGACCCGAGCGCGGGCAACTGGAACGCGTACGACCTCGAGAACGACCGCAAACTGTGGAGCACGTACGCCACCGAGGCGGACGCCGCCGTGACCAACGGCCGGTTCGTGACCTTCACCCCCGTCAACGACCGCACTGCGCGGGGCCGCGTGCTCTCGATCGACCTGCACGCCGGTCCGCAGGGGGCCGGAACCGCCGCGCCCCGCATGTCCGCGGCGTACTCGCAGACCAGAGACGGCGAACACCCCGTGATCGTCGCGCCGGGCGGGGACACGGGCCACGTCGTCGTCATGGCCCGTACCCACGGTTCCCTGCGCTCGCTGCCGCTGCCCTGAGCCCCGGGCCTCAGCCCGTCGCGTCCACCAACGCCAGCTCGTGCAGCCGCTCCGGTGGGCCCGGGCGGGCGTAGTACCAGCCCTGGGCCGTGTCGCAGCCCAGTATCCGGAGCTGCTCGGCCTGGGCGCCCGTCTCCACGCCCTCCACCGTCACCGCGAGGTTCAGGCTGTGGGCGAGAGAAACGATCCCTTCGACGATCTTGAGGTCGACGGAGTCCGCCGGGAAGCGCTGCATGCTCTGGGTGAAGGACCGGTCCAGCTTGAGGATGCTCACCGGCAGCCGGCGCAGATTGGCGAGGTTCGAGTAGCCGGTGCCGAAGTCGTCCAGGGCGATGTCGACGCCCATCTCGGCCAGCCGGCGCAGCGGCTTGAGCAGGTCGTCGTCGGCGCCGATCAACGCCGACTCGGTCACCTCCAGGCAGAGCGCGTCGGGTGCGACGCCCGCGCGCTCCAGGATGTCGACGGTGTCCTGGACCAGTCCGGGGTGCGTGAGCTGGCAGGGCGAGAGGTTGACGTTGATGCGCAGCGGGCCACCGGCCCCGGTGGCGCCGTACCGCTCCCGCCACTCGCGGGCCTGGCGCACCGACTGCTCCAGCACCCAGCGGCCCAGTGGAACGATCAGCCCCGTGTGCTCGGCGAGCGGAATGAACCGGTCCGGGCTGAGGACGCCGTGCTGCGGATGCAGCCAGCGCACCAGGGCCTCGGCGCCGCGGACGCTGCCGTCGCCGAGGTGGACCAGCGGCTGGTACTCGATGAAGAACTCGCCGCGGTCCAGGGCCGTCGGCAGCGACGTGGTCAGCCCGTGCCGGGTGATGGCGCGGGCGTCGGCCTCGGCGTCGGCCAGTTCGAAGCGGTTGCCGCCCGCCGACTTGGCGCGGTACATCGTGATGTCGGCGCTGCGCAGCACCTCGGCCGCGCTCCGCTCCCCCGCCGGCCCCTCGACGATGCCGATGCTGCCGCGCACGGTCAGCTCCCGGCCGTCGACGCTGACCGGGGCGACCAGCGCGTTCATGATGCGCGCGGCGAGTTCGTCGACCTCGCGCTCGGTGTCGGTGCCGGTGGTCAGCGCCACGAACTCGTCGCCGCCGAGCCGGGCGACCATCTCGCCGGGCGCGGTCGCACAGGACTGCAGCCGGTCGGCGACCTCGACGAGCAGCCGGTCGCCGGCCGCGTGGCCGAGGCTGTCGTTGATGGTCTTGAAGCCGTCGAGGTCGAGATAGCACAGGCCGAAGCGCTGGCCCTCGCCCGCCGTGAGGGCCTTCTCCAGGCGCTCGAAGAACAGCGTGCGGTTGGGCAGTCCGGTGAGCGCGTCGTGCGTCGCCTCGTAACGCAACCGGAGGTTGAGCAGCCGCCGCTCGGTGGTGTCTTCCATCAGAGCGAGCTGGTACTCGGGGTTGCCGTCCGGGTCGCGGAGCAGCGAGACCGTCAGATTGGTCCACAGGACCGTTCCGTCGGGGCGGTAGAACGGCTTCTCCACGTGGTAGTGCTCGCGCTCGCCGCGCACGAGCTCCTCGTACAGCCGCCAGATCTGGGGCGCGTCCTCGGGGTGGGTCCACTCCATCACGTTGCGGGTGCGCACCGTCTGCTCGACGCCGCCGAACATGCGCACCAACGCCCCGTTGACCTGCAGTATGTTGCCCTCGAGGTCGGCGATGCCGATCCCTATGGCGGCGCCCTCGAAGACCGCCCGGAAGCGGGCCTCGGTCGCGTGCAGGGCCTGCGCCACCACGCCCTGCGCCTTCAGCGCGGCCGAGGAGATCGACTCCTGCTCGGCGAGGGTCCGCTCACGCAGCGCCGCGGCGAACCCGGCGGCCATGGAGTGCTGCAACCGCGAGGAACGGGCGCGCAGTTGGTCCTGCGCTCCGTCCCCGCCGCAGTACAGCACCAGGTAGGCGTCGACGCAGTCCAGGGTGCGGCTGAGCGCCTCCGGGTCGGTGCAGTGCACGGCGACCAGCGCGGCACCCACCGCCCGCGCCTCGTCCGCCTGGAAGGTCCTGGTCCGCAGCGCCTCGCTCAACCGCCGGGCGAGCGGCAGCAGTTGCTCCTCCAGCTCGGGCCGGGTCAGCGACGTCGAGGTCACCGGGAACACCGCCCGGCTCCAGATCGTCGCGAACCGGCGCAGTCTGTCCTCCGGCCCGTCCGGCTCCGCGCTCACGCCTTGCGCCCCACGCCGGCGAAACCGGAGAAGGCATACGGATCCTCGTCCTCCGGCGCGGTGTCCGGCCGCCAGCGCGGCATAGCCACCAGTCCGGGTTCCACCATGTCGTACCCCTCGAAGAACTGCGCGATCTCGTCGCGCGAGCGCATGATCAGCGGGTTGCGAATGTCCTTGTATACGCCCACCGTGCCCTCGGCCCGCTCCGCCGGAAGAGGGATTCCCTCGTACGAGGCATGGGTGAGGATCAGCAGGCTGCCGGGCGCGAGGGCGTCGCGCAGTTCGGCCACCGCTGAGTACGGGTCGTCCGCGTCTTCCACGAAGTGCAGTATGGCAACGAGAAGCAGCGCCACAGGGCGGTTCAGATCGATCAGTCGCCGCACCTGAGGGGCGGCGAGGACCTCCTGGGGCTTGCGCAGGTCGGCCGCGACCACGTCGGTGTCGGTGCTGCCCTCGAGGACCGCCTGGCTGTGTGCCACGGCCACCGGGTCGTGGTCGACGTAGACGACATGCGCGCCGGGGCTCGCCGCCCGGGCCACCTCGTGGACGTTGCCGAAGGTCGGGATGCCGGAGCCGATGTCCAGGAACTGGGTGATGCCCTCGTCGGCGGCGAAGCGCACCGCGCGGCGCATGAACGCCCGGTTCGCCTGCATGATCTTGGGGAGTCCCGGCATGAACTCCATGGCCTTGCGGGCCGCCTCCCGGTCGACCTCGAAGTTGTGCGAACCGCCCAGGTAGAAGTCGTAGATCCGGGACACGCTCGGCACCGAGATGTCGATGCTCCGGGGGGCCCAGGCGGGACGCTCCATCAATCTCTCCAAGGCGTAGGCGATCCGGTGTTCGAGCTGAGGCTACTGATCGCCCGCCAAAGGAGCGAGCGGAAACGGAAATTGACCATCCGTTCCCGGTCACTGCCTGCGGCACGTGCCGAATTGATGCCCTGTTTCGCCTCTACTAAAAGTGGCCGAGTCGTTCCGGAGAGTTCCCAACGGCAAAACCGGCCGCCCCCTCCGTGCGGCGCGGAGGGGGCGAACCGGGGTTGATGGCGGAAGGCTGTGGTCAGCCCTTCACTGCCTTTCCGTCGGGTGCGACGGCGTACCAGGCACCGGCCACACCCTGGCCGTTGGTGTCACCGGGCTTCTTGTCACCGGCGAAGGTGTAGATCGGGACACAGTCGATGGTCTGCTGCTTCAGTCCGTCGGGCCGGTCGAAGACCACGTAACCCTGACCCCTGGGACCGGACCCCTTCAGGTCGATGCCCTTGGTGTTCTTGGCGTCGACCGGCTCGATGACCGGCCACTTCTCCAGGCAGTCGTCGAGGCACGCCGTCTTCATCGGCCAGGGCGAGTCCTTCAGGAAGCGGTAGACCGTGTGGCCGTTCTTGTCGACGACGATCTCGCCGAGCTCGGGGTCGTTGCGGGTGGAGAGCCCGGGCAGGCCGGCCTGCTCGACCCCACCGCCCTCGCCCTCATCGGCGCCGCCGCCCTGCTGGGCCTTCTTGCCGTCGGGCGCCAGCGCGTACCACTTGCCGCCCACACCCTGGCCCTTGACGTCGCCGGGGGTGGTGTCCTTCGCGTAGCGGTACGCCGGCCAGCCGCCGACGGTGAGCTGCTTGGTGCCGTCGGCGCGGGTGACCTCGCCGAGCAGCGCCTTGTCGATGCCGGCGCCGGCCGTGGCGTCGTCCGCCGGTACCGGCGGCCACGTCGTGGCGCAGTCGCCGTCACAGTTCGTCTTCGGCGGCTCGGCGGTGTCCTGGTCGAACCGGTACAGGGTCATGCCCGCACTGTCGGTCACCATGTTGCCGACCTCCGCGTTGGCGGAGACGGCCAACTGGCCCGCGAGAGAAGCCTGGTTGGCGTTGCTCTGTTCGTTCTGGGCGCCGGTGCCGGCTCCGGCCCCGGCGCCTGCCTGTCCGTAGTCACCGGCCGCGGCCGTGGCGCCCACGTTCTGGCTCGGCGACGGGCTGCTTTCCTGACCGCACGCCGTCGTCAGCGCCAGAACAGCCGCAGCGCTCGCCACGAGTGAGGCGCTCCGCCAGGAGGTCTTCATCTTCAACTCCCCGATCATCGCAACGATGTTGCAGCGCCCTGCTGCGCCGCGCACGGTCCTAAGTACGAGCAGTGACCGCCGTTGTGTTCAAACGCCCCGCGGATTTCTTTCCGAAACCTGTGCCACACCGCGCCCGCGACCTGCGCCCCTGCCGCGATGACACTCGTATGAGCGTGCGTATCCCCGGACACGCGAACGCGCGCGGATCAAACCGGCGACACCCTGCTGTCCCTCCTTCGGGGCAATCCCCCGTCGCCCGGGCGTACGCCGGTGCGCCAAGGCCCATGATCTTCGTCGTGCATGGACCCGAACCGACCCACGGCCCCATCGCCATACGGGTGTTGTCCCTCGTCACGCTGGCATGGATGGTCGTCGGCGCCCCGGCGGGCACGGCGGCCGCCGATGTCTGCGCGTACGCGTCGACCGGCCCCGGCGGCACGGAGGCGGTGGCGGTCGTCGGAAGCGCCACCTGGCCCGCCCCCGCGACCTGGCCCACCCACCCCGCGTGCCCAGCGCCCACGCCGACACCGACTCCCACCCCGACGCCGACTCCTGAACCGCCGAAGCCCACCCCCACCCCGGACCCGACGCCCACGCCGAAACCGCCACCGAAGCCACGGCCCGCGCCGCCCCCCGAGCCGCCGCCCGCACCGGCCCCAGCAGCTCCCCAGCCCGCGGCCCCACGGCCGGCGCCCACACCCCCGCCCAGCCCCACACCCACACCGACCCCGCCGGCCAAGCCGACCCCGCGTGCGTCCGTGACCCCGGTGAGCTATCCGGCGTACCACCCCGCACCGCGCAAGCGGACGACGCGCAGTGCCACGTCGCCGCTCACCTTCGTCCTGCTCATCACCGTGCCCGCGGTGGTCGCGATCGCCGCGCTGCGTCCCCGCTGATTTCTGGAGGCACCTCTTGCCGGAATGGCTTGTTCTCATCCTCGCGATGCTGGCTGTCTGCGTCGTGGTGGTCATCATCACCGTCCTCCGCCATCGGACGGCGGCGGACGACGAGGATCCCGACGAGACGCCCGACGTCATCGAGTACATGACGATGTGGATCGGAGTGGTGTACGCCATCGTCCTGGGCCTGGCCATCGCCGGTGTCTGGGAGGGCCGCAGCGCCGCCCAGGACCACGTCCAGGCCGAGGCGGTCGCCCTGCACGAGATCTCGGAACGGGTCCGGGTCTATCCAACCGACGTCCGTGACCGTATTCGCGACGATGTCAACGCCTATGTCGGACACGTCGTGAACACCGAGTGGAAGGCGATGTCCGACGACGGCAAGGTCACCGAGCGGGGCACCGAGCTCCTCGACCGCATCCGCGAGGACGTCACCGACTACCGGCCGAGGACCGACTTCGAGGCCCAGGCCTACCAGCCGCTCGTCGACCAGGTCACCGCGGCGGACCAGGCACGCAGTGCCCGCGCCGGCGCCACCGGGGAGACGATGCCGGGGGTGGTGTGGTTCGGGCTGATCATCGGGGGCGTGGTCACGATCGGGATGATCTTCGTCCTGCAGATCCGGCGCACGGCACGGGAGCTGATCCTCGCCGGGCTGTTCTCGGCGCTGATCGCCTTCCTGCTCTTCCTCATCTGGGACTTCGACGCGCCCTACAGCCGGGGTGTCACCGCCTCGGCCGATCCGTTCCTGGACCTCTTCCCCCACATCGGCTGACGGGCCCGCGCCGGGACATCCTCGGGGGACGGCCGCCACACCGCGGCGGTCCCCCGATCGAGGCGGCACCATCCCCTGTACGGCCCACACGGTTGACCCGTTCGCGCTACTGCGATCGCGCCCCCGCACGCACCTTTCTAGCGTTCCGGTCATCGAGGTGCATTTCTGGCGCAAGCGGAAAAAGTCCGCGGCTGCTCCTCGGGGACCGGAGGTCCACCATGCGCGCGATACGCGTCGCCTCGGCCGCACTGCTGGGCGTCACCGCCCTGGCACTGGCCTCTCCCGCCGCTCACGCACGCGGTGACGAGCACACCGGCTTCCGGGCCAGTGTGCTGCCGACGACCATCGAGGCCGGCGGGCAGGTGTCCCTGCGCGTCACCGGCTGCGACCAGGATGTGTACGTCTCCTCGGGGGTCTTCGACACGGTGACGATCCGCAGGGGCCAGGGCTCGGCCACGGCGGTGGTCGACCGGGACGCGCGCGAGGGCGCGGTGTACTCGGTGAAGTTCAGCTGCGGCACCTTCTGGCAGGAGGTGGACCTCACGATCGCCGAGGGCCGCCCGGGCCACCACCGGGTCCCGCCGAAGGGCGTCCACGCCGGTGAAGGCGGCAGCCTCGGCGGTTTCGACCTCCAGGAGATCGGGCTCGGCCTCGCGCTCATCACCGGCTCGATCGGAGCGGCGTACCACTTCTCACGGCGCCGCACGGACGAGGACGGCGCCTGACCGACCCCGTCCCCCCAGACGTTCGCCCCGGACCCTTTCGAAGGGTCCGGGGCGAATCGGCTCCGGGGATCGGCGGTGGTCAGATCCGCTTCTCGGACCGGCGCCGCATCCAGAACACTCCGCCGCCGACGACGGCCGCGGCCACGAGACCGCCGCCGATGACCATGTCGGTCGGGGTCGCCCCGGTGGAGCTGCTGCCGCCGATGCCGCCGCGGACACCGCCGATGACGGTGAAGGCGTTCGGCCGGGTCAGGGTCGAACCGGAGCAATGGACGGTGACGTCGTACGGGCCGGGTCTGGCGTTGGTGTGGACGGTCGCGGTGCCTCTGGCTGTGTCTCTGGGGCCTCCGACCGGGAACAGCCTCGCCCGTGGGAAGGCACGGGAGGTCGCGGTGCCGCCGTTGGGGCAGCCGTCGACCGTGACGGTCAGCTGACCGCCTCGCGCGATGACCCTGGGCATTACGACGATATTGCTCGGGAAGAACCGGCCGTTGCCGCCGTGGTGCCCGCCGTGGCCGCCATGTCCGCCGAAGCCGCCACCGTGATCGCCGCCGTTGCCACCGAACCCACCACCGTTGCCACCGAAGCCGTCGCGACCGAAGCCGTCGCCGCCGAAGCCGCCATTTCCGCCGAAGCCACCGTGGTGGTCGCCGTTGCCACCGAACCCACCGCCGTAGCCGCCGCTGCCGTCGGGGTCGTTCATGCCGTCCCAGGCGACGGCCGCGGGAGCGGCGAGCCCGAGGACGGCGACCGCGGCGGCCGAGACCGCCAGGGAACGAGTTGTACGCATGTGATCCTCCGCGGAAGACGCCCCGGGACCCGTCCCCGGTCGATCGGCGAGAAAGCGCCTCCAAGAAAGACCCTCAGATGCCCTGCTCGCGCCCGCATTTCGGGAATGGTCCGTCCTGGTGAGAAGACACGCCGAAGGAAAACCACACAATCGGATATTGCCGCAGGTCACGCACCGTCAGAAAATTCCTGTTCGCGGCGACTCGGATGGCGCACCACGATGGCGTTCGGGCCACCCGTTCGCTTCCGCCCCGTCGCTGGCGGTGCTCGCGGGACTTAGCGTTCTCCTATGCGCCATTGACGTGGCGACGGCCGCGTCGAGAGGGGAAGTCGAATGTCTGGGTACGAGGTGGCCGAAGAGGAGGAGCAGCGGAAGAAGCGCGCTCCTTGGGGCGTGATAGCGCTTGTTCTGCTGACCGGCCTCGCGCTCATTCGGAATGGTTCGGGAGAGTTCGACGAGGGCCCCCCACAACCCGCCTCGGCAGCCGCCGCGGAGGCCCGGACACCGCAGGGCGCCTTCCTGCGGGTCCCCAGCGCGCTGCCGTACGCCGTGCCGGACCGGGTCAGGATCCCGGCGATCCAGATCGACGCACCCATGATGCCGGTCGGCCTGGACGCGGCCGGCTGGGTCGACGCGCCGCCGCCGGAGGACCCGAATCTCGCCGGTTGGTTCACCGGTGCCGTCACCCCCGGCGAAAAGGGCACGGCCGTGATCGTCGGCCATGTCGACAACACTCAGGGGCCCGCCGTGTTCTACGGACTGGGCGCCCTCAAAAAGGGATATCGCGTCGAGGTCGCCCGCAAGGACGCGAAGACGGCCGTGTTCGAGATCTACGGCATCGAGGTCTTCGAGAAGAACAACTTCCCCGGCGACCGTGTCTACGCCTCCAAGGGCAGCCCCGAATTGCGGGTCATCACCTGCGGCGGCGGTTTCTCCAAGCAGAACGGCTACGACGGGAACGTCGTGGTCTTCGCCCGACTGGTCGAGGTGCGCTGAGCGTTGCCGGCCGGGCGGGCGCGGCCCGTCAGACGTGCCGCCGGCGCGGGACGGTGATGTGGTAGCCGTCGTCCAGGAGTTGCGGCAGATAGTCGCGCAGGGCCCGGACGCTCGCCGAGCGGTCGCCCCCGGCGTCGTGCGAGAGCACCACGACGCCGGGGGCTGCGCCGTTCTCGACCCGGTCGACGATGGTGCGGGCGCCGGGCTCGGTCCAGTCGAGGGTGTCGACCGTCCACGCCAGCGGCTCCATGCCCAGTTCGGCGCCGAGCTGGAAGGCCGCGCGGTTCCAGGCGCCGTAGGGGGCGCGGAACCAGCGGGGCCACTCGCCGGCCGCGTCCTCGATGACCTCGCAGGTACGTTTCATCTCGGAGCGGATCTGCCTCCGGGTGAGGCGGGTGAGCAGCGGGTGGGACCAGGTGTGGTTGCCGACGACATGCCCCTCGTCGGCCATGCGCTCCACCAGGTCCGGGTTCTCGGCGGCCATCTCGCCGCAGACGAAGAACATCGCGCGGACGTCGTACGCCTGCAGCGTGTCCAGGATGTCCGGGGTGTAGCGGGGGTCCGGGCCGTCGTCGAAGGTCAGCACCATGGTCCGGCCGCGGCCGGAGACTCGTAGAAAGGGTTCACGCCGCACCAGGAGCCGCCGTGCCGCGGCCCGTGGCGGACCGTGGCCGGTGAGGGGCTGCAGCCGGTAGGCGGAGGGCTTGAGGGCGCTGCGCGCCTGCGGACCCGCGGCCCCGGCGGCGGGTGGCAGGACCGGCTGGTCGCCCGCGCGCACCGTGAGCAGTCCGGCGGTGCCGGCCGCCCCGACCGTGGCGGCGCCGACGGCCAACGCCCGGCGCCGGGTGAGCAACTGATCCTTCTTCATGACTCATCAGTCGCCCCTCTGGGCCCCGACGCACCACGGCGGCACCTCAGCGGCGGCATGATTCCACCCGGGCGGCGTATGACGGTTCGTCAGGGAAACGGCGGGTGTCTCCCGGGGGGGCGAATCGATGAGAAGCCCGGCGACGGCTGCGGGACCTGGGGGTTCCGATAGCCTCACAGGCGTGACGGATCAGCAGCACTCGCCCTCGCAAGGGTTCGAACGGGGCACGGACGGGCCGAAGGTCATCGTCGTCGGCGTGGACGGCTCCGACTCCTCACTACGGGCCGCGGCCTACGCCGGTGGCCTGGCCCGGCGGCAGCGCGCGCTCCTCGCGATCGTGTACGTGCAGCCCGTGATGGGCGCCGGCGCGGCGCTCGGGGCGCCGGTCGCGGAGACGACGGACGCGATCGCCGAGAACATCGTCGCGGAGATCAGGGACGCGACGGAGCGCGTGAAGGGGATATTCGACGTCCGCTGGGAGTTCCACACGTTCCGCGGCGACCCCTACAACGGCCTGGTCAAGGCGGCCGACGAACTCAAGGCGGACGCGGTGGTGGTGGGGGCGTCGGAGCAGGCGGGGCACCGGATCATCGGGTCCGTCGCGATTCGGTTGGTGAAGGCGGGGCGGTGGCCGGTGACGGTCGTGCCGTAGCGCTCCGCTGGGGGTGCCGCGATAGGTCGTTGGTTGTGTGCCGCGCCGTTGTGGCTGGTCGCGCAGTTCCCCGCGCCCCTATGGGGCGCCCATCATCAGGCCGTCTTTTGCTGCGCCTCGGCTGAATACCACGTCTCGGATTCTGTCGCGTACGCCTTGTAGCTCGGCGCCCTTTTTCAGGGCCTCGTTGAGGTTCACCACTCGGCCTGCGTCGATGTCGAAGAGTTGTGGGATGAACTCGGCCTTCGTCACCTGCCAGCGGGCGCCGGGCTTCACGGGCGGTGTGAAGGTGAAGCGGGCGAGGGTGGACTGGTTGCCCCGCGGGTCCTGTGCGCCCTGGTGGTTGAACATGGCGCCTGCGATCTGGTCGCCCATTCCGTAGACGACCCAGGTGCCGTTGACCTTCTCGTACGCCTGCGGGACATGGGCGTGGGTGCCGAGGATGAGGTCGATGTCCGGGCGGTTCCCGGTGCGGGCGGCGGTGAGGGTCCGGGCCAGGGACTGCTGGCCCCGGTCGGGGGCGTCCTGCCATTCCGTGCCCCAGTGCATGGACACCACGACCACGTCGGCGCCGGCCTGCCGGGCGGCGCGGGCGTCCGCGATGATCTTGCGCTCGTCGATCAGGTTGACGGCCCAGGGCTGTCCCGGCGGCAGCGGGAAGCCATTCGTGCCGTAGGTGTAGGCGAGGTGGGCGACCTTCGCCTTCCCCGCGGGCAGGACGGTGGCGGTGCGCGCCTCGGCTTCGTCGCGGGCCGATCCGGCGTGCCGTACGCCCGCGCGGTCGAGCGTGTCCAGCGTGCGGCGGACGCCGTCCGCACCGTCGTCCAGGCTGTGGTTGGAGGCGGTGGAGCAGCCGTCGTAGCCGGTGGCGGCGAGGCCGGTCGCGACCTCGGGCGGGGACTTGAAGGTGGGGTAGCCGGTGTACTCGCCGTTCTCTCCGTACACGGTCTCCATGTGACACAGCGCCAGGTCGGCGCGGGAGACCACGGGTGCGACGCCGGAGAACATCGGGCGGAAGTCGTAGCCGGTGCCGCCCGCGTCGAAGCGCGCCCGGTCGATGATCGCGCTGTGCGGGAGGACGTCGCCGGAGGCGACGAGCGTGAATCCGCCGGCCGCGGAGGGCGCCGGACGCCCTGCCGGGTCGGTGTCGTCGCGGGCCTCGGCCTGGCAGGCGGCGCCTGCGGCGAGAACGGCCGTGAGGGCCAGGGCAACCTGCTGTCTGCGTGCAATCATCGCTCACCCCGTCGCGATCATATTTCCAGACAAATAGGTATGAATCTGAACGCTTCCGCAAACAACCTGACTGGTTTCATTAGCCCGTCCGGCGCTCACCGGCAGCGGAATGAACCGTTCGTCGTACCGTTCGTCGACGCGATCGACCGTCCGCCGCAGATCCGTGTGAGCTCTCTGTCCGAACGGCACACCCTGCGATGCCATACGGCCATGACGGCCGGAATCACCCTCTCGAACGGGACGACGACCGCCGAGCACGAGCTCGCCGCACTGCAGCGGGAGCACGGCCGGCCTCTTTTCGCGCTGCTGCTCCGGCTCTGCGACGGTGACCGGCAGCGCGCCGAGGACCTCGTGCAGGAGACGCTCGTACGCGCCTGGCAGCATCCCGAGGCGCTGCGCGCCGATGACTTCGACTCCGTACGGCCGTGGCTGCTGACCGTGGGACGGCGGCTCGCCATCGACGCGCGGCGGGCCCGGCAGGCGCGGCCCGCCGAGGTCGGGGACGCGGTGCTGGAGAACGCGCGTGTGATAGCCGACCATGCCGAGCGGGCGGCGGCGGCGCTCGATGTGCGTGAGGCTGTGAAGACACTCACTCCGGAGCACCGTGAAGTCCTGGTGCTCGTGTATTTCCACGGGGCGAGTGTGGCGGAGGCCGCGGCGGCGCTCGGAATTCCGCCCGGTACGGTGAAGTCCCGCGCGTACTACGCGCTGCGCGCCCTGCGCAGGGTGCTTCCGGGATACGCGGCCGACCTGCGGTGAAACCAATGGATGAGTCAAACCTCCGTAAAGCGCCTTGCTGAAGACCCCCGTTGAGCAATCAGCTGTCTTCATCCGTGTTCCGGACTGGGGCCCGGGGTCGGGCGACGCGCACGCACCGGAGGAAGGCAGGAAGGGATGCTGCACAGAGGTCAAGAGAGCACGGACGGCACCGGCGGCGGTGAACTGACCGTCCCCATGGCGTGGTTGTACGCCGAGTACATCGCCGACGAACTGCTGCGGACCGGCGATCTGATGCCGCCGACGTCCTTCGAGTTCCGCGCCGGACGGGATGCGCTGGCGCTGACCATCTTCCTGTCCGACACCGACGGCGAGCTCTCCGGCATCCGGGTCGTCACCCAGCTGGAGACCTGGCTTTCGCTGACGGCGTACGACCAGCCGTGGCAGGACTGGGTGCGCGAGCGCCTGGCGAAGCTGGCCACCGAGGCGATCGAGTCGGGAGATCCCGCACCCGACCTGGAGCTGGCGGAGGCGGCCTGGCGCTGGCTCGAGGAGACCGAGCTGCTCGCGCCCGACCTGAACGCGGTGCCTGAGGGCGCCGCGATGGCCGGCGAGGACGACGGGCCGAAGGTGTGGACGCCGGCCTGGCAGCTGGGGCTGCCGCTGGGACATCTCGCCATCCATCTTTTTTGAGATTTCGCGGCGATCCGACCAATCCCCGGCCCCACCGGCTCCGAATCCCTAGGTTGCGATTCGGTAAGGGGCTTGAGTGATTCTTCGGTTTGGTGCGTACCGATGGGAGCAAGGAGTAACCCCACCCGCACCCAACGGCACGAGGATTCGGCATGAGGTCCCTGGAGAGGCATCGCGACGTCGCCGCGTACGCGCTCGGCGTGCTGGACGAGGCGGACGCCTTCCGCTTCGAGGACCACCTCATGGAGTGCCCCAGCTGTACGGCACACGTGACCGAATTCGGGCCGGTGACCCGGCAGTTGATGTTGTACCGGCGAGCCACGCCGCGCTTTGTGAACCCCCTCACGCAGCCCGGGAACCGGCTCCTTGACCGGCTGCTCGGCGAGGTGTCGGCACGGCGCCGGGTCGGGCGCAGGCGGGTGCTGTATGCCGTGGCGGCCTCGGTGGCGATCGCGGTGGCGGCGCCCGCGGTGGCGATCACGGCGGGCGGCGGCGACGCCGGCTCCGTGCGCATCACCGCGACCGACGAGCGGTCGGGCGTATGGGCGCAGGTCACGGCGGAGAACGCGGCTTCGGGCAGTCAGATCGAGCTGAGCGTGAAGGACGGGGCAGGGCCGCGCCCCTGCCGCCTGGTCGTCCGGGGCCAGGACGGCTCGGAGGAGACGGTCACCCACTGGATGACGCCCCGCCACGACGCCCGCCCGAACACCATGCACGGCAGTTCGTCGATGCACATCGACCAGATCGCCCGGTACGAGGTGCGCACGACGGACGGCGAGCATCTGGTGACCCTCGACGCGCAGTAGACCAGGCGGCGACGGAGACCAGTGCGCTGACCGACGTCTCACTTCAGCAGCCGGGACATCCTCCGGTCGGCCAGCGGCTTGCCGCCGGTCTGGCAGGTCGGGCAGTACTGCAGTGACGAGTCGCTGAAGGAGACCTCGCGGATCGTGTCGCCGCACACCGGACAGGGCTCGCCGGTCTTGCCGTGTACGCGCAGGCCGCTCTTCTTCTCGGCCTTGAGGCGTCCGGCGGCGACGCCGCGGGAGCGCTCGACGGCCTCGGTGAGGGTGCCGCGCAGCGCCTGATACAGGCGGGTGGTCTCCTCGGGGGTCAGGGACGCGGCCAGTTTGAAGGGGGACATCTTCGCGGCGTGCAGGATCTCGTCGCTGTAGGCGTTGCCCACGCCGGCGATCAGGCTCTGGTCGCGCAGGGCACCCTTGAGCTGCCGCCGCTCGCCCCCCAGCAGGGCCGCGAACCGGGGTCCGTCGAAGTCGTCGGCGAGCGGGTCGGGGCCGAGGCGGGCGACACCGGGGACCTCCTGCGGGTCGTGGACGACATACACCGCGAGCCGCTTCTGGGTGCCGGCCTCCGTCAGGTCGAAGCCCTCGCCGGTCTCCAGGGCGACGCGCAGTGCGAGAGGGCCCTTGCCGGGCTTGGGCGGCCCGTCGGGGAGCTTGTCCTTCCAGTGCAGCCAGCCGGCGCGGGCGAGGTGGGTGACGAAGTGCGGGCCGCCGTCGGTCTCGAGGTCGAGGAACTTGCCGTGCCGGTGCACGGCGGTGACGGCGTGGCCCTCGACGGCCGTGAGCGGAGGGTCGTACGTCTTCAGCACGCTGATCGCGACGGGCAGCACCCGGACGATCTCGTGGCCGACCAGGTTCTCGGTCAGGAAGTCCTTGAGCGCTTCCACCTCGGGCAGTTCCGGCATACGTCCAGAGTGCCATCCGGGACCGGTGGACTCAGCTCCGTTCCCCCACCACGAACTCGCACCACACGCATTTCCCGCCGCCCCGCGCCTCCACGCCCCACACGTCCGTGAGCAGGTCGACGAGGAGCAGTCCGCGTCCGGAGACGCCCGCCTCGCCGGCGTCGCGGCGGCGGGGCAGGGCGCTGGAGGAGTCCTCGACGTCGACGCGCAGCCGCCGGTCGGTGGCGGTCAGTACCCGCAGGGTGACGACGGCGGAGCCCTCGGTGTGCATCAGGGCGTTGGTGATCAGCTCGTCGGCGACGAGTTCGATCTCGTCGGCGCGCTCGCGGGCGCCCCAGGCGAGGACGGCGGCGCGGATCATGTGCCGGGCCTGGGTGAGGGCCTCGGGGTCGCCGGGTGCCACGTGCTGCTGGAGCCGGCCGCCGGACTGGGGGGTGTCCAGGCTGCGGCGACGCAGCAGGAGCAGGGCCACGTCGTCGTCGGCGCCGCGTTCCTCGGCCACGTCGATGAGCCGTTCGGCGAGGTCGCGTACGTCGTCCGGGCCGGTCTTGATCATGGCCACGAGGGTCTGCATGCCGTCGTCGAGGTCGGCGCCGGGCTGTTCGATCAGGCCGTCGGTGCACAGCACCAGGGTGTGGCCGGGGTCGAGCTCGATGGTGCCGACCGGGTATTCGAGGCGGCCGAACTCGGCGGACAGACCGAGCGGCAGCCCGCCCTCCACGGCTATCCGGCGACAGGTCCCGTCGGTCTGCCGGATCAGCGGGTCGATATGGCCGGCCCGGACCACCTGGACGACTCCGGTGGACAGGTCGGCCTCCGCGTACAGGCAGGTCGCGAAGCGGTCGGTGTCCAGTTCGTGCAGGAAGACGGAGGCGCGGGCCATCACGGTGGCGGGGGTGTGGCCCTCGGCGGCGTAGGCGCGCAGGACGATGCGCAGCTGTCCCATGACGGCGGCAGCGTGGGTGTCGTGGCCCTGGACGTCGCCGATGACGGCGCCGACCCGGCCGCCCGGCAGCGGGATCAGGTCGTACCAGTCGCCGCCGATGTCCCGGCCCAGGGAGCCCGCGGCGGAACCGGCGCGGTAGCGGACGGCGATGTCGGCGCCGGGCACGCTGGGGATGGTGCGCGGCAGCATCGCCTGCTGGAGGCCGGTCGCGAGGTCCTTCTCCTGCTCGTAGAACATGGCCCGCTGCAGGCTCTGCGCGATGCTGGAGCCGAGGGCGACGAGGACGTTGCGTTCGTCGGCGGTGAAGCCGCGCCGGTCGCTGTAGAGCAGGCCCATCGCGCCGATGGGTTTCGCCTGGGCGATCAGCGGCAGATAGGCGGCCGACGTGATGTTCAGGTCGGTGATGTGCGGCCACAGGATCGGATAGCTCTCGGCGAACTCCTCCGGCGACTCGATGAACCGCGGGGCGAGGGTGCGGACGACCTCGCCCATGGGGTAGGGCTCGTCGATGCGGGTGACGAGGGTGCCGGGCACGAAGCTGCCCGCCGGGCCCTCGGCGATCAGCCGGATCCGGCCGGCCTCGACCAGGCCCATGACCAGGCTGGTGGCGCCGAGGTGGGTGAGGCCGTGGGTGTCCTTGAGGACGTCGATGACGTCCTGGACGGTACGGGCGTACGCGAGGGCGGCGGTGGTGAGCTGGACGACGTTGGTCTGCCGGCGGCGGGCCTCGTCCTGGGCCGCCTGGTCCCGGCGGGCCTCGATCTCCTCGAATTCCTGGGTGGCGTCCCGGACGATGCCGATGATCCGACGCGGTCGGCCGGTCTCGTCGCGGCGGATGTACCCCTGGGTGTGGGTCCAGCGGAGGCTGCCGTCGCGGCGGCGGATGCGGAAGTAGGTGCCGTAGTTCTCGCTGCCGTCCTTCATGGCCTGCGCGACCAGGCCGTCGAGCCGGTAGGCCTCCGGGGGCGGGACCCGGACGGAGAGGGTTCCCGGGTCGCCGTCGTATTCGTCGGGGCGCAGGTCGAAGACCTCGTGGGCCTGGGCGTCCATGTGGAAGAGGCCGGTGTCCAGGTCCCAGTCGAAGCTGCCCATGCGATTGAGCGCCAGGATCGGATCCGGGTGGGCGGGCCAGTCGTCCGGGAGTGACAGGGCGCTCGCTCCCCGATCAACCATGGGCCTACCTTGCCAGGATTCGACTCATTCTTCGACCGGTGAGCGGAGTTCCCGCAAACAATCTGGCAGTGGTCGGGGGAGCGAGGGTACGGGTACAGAGAGTGACCCGAGGTTCCGGCGCGACAATGGTGTCAGGAGAGAACGGCCGTGGAGTGGTTCACCGCACCCGACTACTGGCTGAGCCGGCTGGTCTTCCAGCGGGCTCTGGCCGCCGTGTATCTGGTCGCGTTCCTCACGGCAGCGCTGCAGTTCCGCGCGCTGCTGGGCGAGCGCGGCATGCTGCCGATCCCCCGGTTCGTCGCGCGGGTGCCTTTCAAGCGGGCCCCGAGCCTGTTCCAACTGCACTACTCGGACCGGTTCTTCGCGGCCTGCGCGTGGGCGGGCTGCGCGGTGTCCGCGGCGCTGCTGGCGGGGCTGGACTCGCTGCTGCCGCTGTGGGGCGCCATGCTGCTGTGGCTGGTGCCGTGGGTGCTGTATCTGTCGATCGTCAACGTCGGCCAGACCTGGTACGGCTTCGGCTGGGAGTCGCTCCTCCTGGAGGTCGGCTTCCTCACGGTCTTCCTCGGCAATGACGAGGTGGCCCCGCCGATCGTCGTCCTCTTCCTGCTGCGCTGGATCCTGTTCCGGGTGGAGTTCGGCGCCGGGCTGATCAAGTTGCGCGGTGACGCCTGCTGGCGGAACCTGACCTGTCTGTACCACCACCACGAGACCCAGCCGATGCCGGGCCCGCTGAGCTGGTTCTTCCACCATCTCCCCCGGCCTCTGCACCGCGCGGAGGTGGCCGCGAACCACGTCACCCAGCTCGTCGTGCCCTTCCTCCTCTTCACACCGCAGCCGATCGCGACGGCCGCGGCGTCCTTGATGATCGTCACCCAGCTGTGGCTGGTCCTGTCGGGCAACTTCTCCTGGCTGAACTGGATCACGATCGTGCTGGCCCTGTCGGCGATCGAGTTCCCCACCACACCGCCGTCCGTCGCCGACGCCCCGCTCTGGTACGAGATCGTCGTCCTCGCCGTCGCCGCGCTGCTCGTGGGCCTGAGCTACCAGCCGGTCCGCAACATGATCTCCCGCCGCCAGGTGATGAACCGCTCCTTCGACCCACTGCACCTGGTCAACACCTACGGGGCGTTCGGCAGCGTCAGCCGGATCCGCTACGAGGTGGTCGTCGAGGGCACGACCGAGCCGGTGCCGCGCGAGGACTCGGACTGGCGGGAGTACGAGTTCAAGGGCAAGCCGGGTGATCCCCGGCACTGGCCGCGCCAGTTCGCGCCGTACCATCTGCGGCTCGACTGGATGATGTGGTTCGCCGCGCTGTCGCCCGCGTATGCCGGCTCCTGGTTCGGCGCCCTGGTGGAGCGGCTCCTGGAGAACGACCGCGCCACCCTGAAACTGCTGCGCCGCTCGCCCTTCCCGCCCGACGAGCCCCCGCGGTTCGTCCGCGCCCGTCTCTTCCGTTACCGCTACACGACCTGGCGTGAGTTGCGGGAGACGGGCGCGTGCTGGGAGCGGACGTATGTGCGGGAGTATCTGCCGCCGACGCGGCTGGCGGGGGTGGCTCAGAGGTCGTAGACGCGGGTGGCGGTGGCCTCGAAGATGCGGGAGCGGTCGCTCGGGTCCGTCAACTCCCTTGCCGCCGACAGCACTTCACCGTAGGTCGCCGCCAGTGTGCACACCGGCCAGTCCGAGCCGAACATCAGGCGGTCCGGGCCGAAGGCGTCGAGGACGGTGTCGGCGTACGGGCGCAGGTCGTCGACCGTCCAGGACCTCGGATCGGCCTCGGTGACCATGCCGGAGAGCTTGCAGACCGTGTTGGGCCGTGCGGCGAGGGTGCGGACGGCGCTCGCCCAGGGTTCCCGCCGGCCGGAGGCGATGGGGGGTTTGCCGAGGTGGTCCAGGACGAAGATGAGGTCCGGGTGGTCCGCGGCGGCCTTGGCGCAGGCGGGCAGTTGGTGGGGCACGACGACGAGGTCGTAGACGAGGCCCGCGTCGGCGACGGCGGCGAGTCCACGGCGGACGTCGGGACGCAGCAGCCACTCGGGGTCGGGTTCGCCCTGGACCTGGTGGCGGATGCCCTTCAGGTGGTCGCCGCCGGGGAGTTCACGCAGCCGCGCCAGCTCGTCGGCGACGTCCGGGCGGGTGAGGTCGGTCCAGCCGACGACCGCGCCGATCAGGTCGTGCGCGGCGGCGAGGGCGAGGAACTCCGGGGTCTCGTCGGGCACGGTGACGGTCTGGACGAGGACGGTACGGTCCACTCCGGCGGCCCGCGCCTCGGGTTCCAGGTCGGCGACGGTGAAGTTCCGCCGGATGGGAAGGAGTTCGTCTCCGGTGATCCAGTCCTGGTCGCGTACGGAGAGGTCCCAGACGTGGTGGTGGGCGTCGACGGTCACGGCAGCTCCCATACGACGGGCAGGCCCGCGTCGGCTCCCTCGCCGCTGTAGTCATGCACCACGTCGAGGAGTTCCGCCATCCGCGCCTGCCAGGCCACGTTGACCGGCAGCTGCTCCAGCTCGGCGAGGAGCCGGGCGTAGTCCGCGCACTCCAGGACGTGGAAGAGGTCGGTGCCACTGCGCCAGATCGTCCAGGAGGTGGCGCCGGCGGCGCGGATGGCGTCCGTCAGCTCCTTGGGGACCTCGCGGTGCGCGGCCTCGTATTCCGCGACGCGGTCCGCGCGGACCTTGGTGTGCAGGGCGACTCTCATGACGGCTCCTCGTCGGACAGCAGGCCGGTCTCTCTCAGCTCCCGCCAGAACGCCTCCGGCACCTCAGACGCGAACTGCTCGGCGCAGTCCCGGACTTCGGCCGCCGACCGTGCGCCGACGAGGACGCTCGCGACGGCCGGGTGCGCCGCGCAGTAGGCGAGGGCGGCGGCTCGCAGGGTGATGCCGTGGCGGTCGGCGACCGACTTCATGCGCAGGGCGCGGTCCAGCATCTCCTGTGGTGGCCGGTCGTAGTTGTACGTCGATTCCGGCCTCGGATTCGCCAGCAGACCGGAGTTGAAGGCGCCGCCGATGACGACGGACGTACCGCGGTCCACGGCGGCGGGCAGCAGTTCGGTGAGCGCGCTCTGGTCGAGCAGCGTGTAGCGGCCGGCGCACAGCACGACGTCGACATCCGTGTCGCGGACGAAGCGGGTCAGCATGCCGGCCTGGTTCATGCCGGCTCCGATGGCGCCGACGACGCCTTCGGAGCGCAGCTTCTCCAGCGCCGGGTAGCCCTCGTGGAAGGCCTGTTCGGCGTGGTCGTCGGGGTCGTGGAGGTAGACGACGTCGACGCGGTCCAGGCCGAGCCGCTCCAGGCTGGCGTCCAGGGAGCGCCGTATGCCGTCGGCGCTGAAGTCCCAGACGCGGCGGTGGGAGGCGGGTACGGCGAAGCCGTGCGCAAGGTCGTCGCCCGGGGTGTCGACCGGTTCCAGGCGGCGGCCGACCTTCGTCGAGATCGTGTACGCGTCTCGTGGGTGCTCGCGCAGGGCGGCGCCCAGGCGGCGTTCGGACAGGCCGAGGCCGTAGTGCGGGGCGGTGTCGAAGTAGCGGATGCCTTGCTGCCAGGCGGCGGCGACGCTTTCCTCCGCCTGTTCTTCCGTGACTTCGGCGAAGAGGTTGCCGATCGGGGCGGTGCCGAGGGCGAGCGGGGAGACCTCGACGCCGCTCCTGCCGAGGGTGTTCACCGGCCGTCCGCCGGGCGCTGGCGGGGTGCTCACTGGCCCGCCGGGCGCAGGCGCAGACCCTGCATGCCGCCGTCGACGGGCAGTGCCGTGCCGGTGGTGGCGCCGGAGAGGGGGCTCGCCAAGTAGGCGATGGCGCCCGCGACTTCGGCCGCGCTGACCAGGCGGCCGGTGGGCTGGCGGGCCTCGAGGGCGGCGCGTTCGGCGGCCGGGTCGGCGGCGGCGCCGAGGAGGCGGCCGACCCACGGGGTGTCCACGGTGCCGGGGTTGACGCAGTTGACGCGGATGCCCTCGCGGACGTGGTCGGCGGCCATGGCGAGGGTGAGGGAGTACACGGCGCCCTTGGTCGCGCTGTACAGGGCGCGTTGCGGGAGTCCCGCGGTGGCGGCGATGGAGCAGGTGTTGACGATCGCGGCGTGGGAGGACTCGCGCAGGTGCGGGAGGGCGGCGCGGGCGGCGCGGACCATGCCGACGACGTTGACGTCCATCACGCGGTGCCATTCGGCGTCGTCGTTGTCCTCGACGGTGCCCTGGGCGCCGATGCCCGCGTTGTTGATCAGGATGTCGAGTCCGCCGAGTTCGGCGACGGCGGCGGCGACGGCCTGGCGGACGGAGGCGTCGTCGGTGACGTCGGCGCGGTGGGCGAGCAGCGGCTTCTCCACGGAGGACGGGTCCAGGTCGAGGACGGCGACCTGGGCGCCGCGCGCGGCCAGGAGTTCCGCGGTGGCCCGGCCGATGCCGGAGGCACCGCCCGTCACCAGGGCCCTCAGTCCCTCGAAGTCGTTCATGCCGCCTGCCCCTTCTGCTGCGTCTTGAGGTCGGCGGCCCAGAAGGCGCCGCCGGGGAACGTGTACCGGGCGATGGACTCGGGCCGCATGTCCGCGGAGAAGCCCGGTGCGGTGGGTGCCGTGTAGTGACCCTCGCGGATCACCACCGGGGCGAGGAAGTGGTCGTGCAGATGGTCGACGTACTCGATGACGCGGTCGTCGATGCTGCCGGAGACGGCGACGTAGTCGAACATCGAGAGGTGCTGGACGAGTTCGCACAGGCCGACGCCGCCCGCGTGCGGGCAGACCGGCACGCCGAACTTGGCGGCGAGCAGCAGGATCGCGAGGTTCTCGTTGACGCCGGCGACGCGGGCCGCGTCGATCTGCACGACGTCGATCGCGCCGGCCTGGAGCAGCTGCTTGAAGACGACCCGGTTCTGGACGTGCTCTCCGGTGGCGACCTTCACCGGGGTCACGGCCTTGCGGATCGCGGCGTGCCCGAGGATGTCGTCGGGGCTGGTGGGCTCCTCGATCCAGTACGGGTCGAACTCGGCCAGCGCTTTGGTCCAGCGGATCGCCTCGTCGACGTCCCAGCGCTGGTTGGCGTCGATCGCCATGCGGATGTCCGGGCCGATCACGGACCGGGCGACCCGGCAGCGCCGGATGTCGTCCTCCAGATCTGCGCCGACCTTCAGCTTGATCTGCCGGAAGCCGTCGGCGACCGCCTCGGCGGCGAGCCGGGTGAGCTTGTCGTCGTCGTAGCCGAGCCAGCCGGCGGAGGTGGTGTAGGCGGGGTAGCCGTGCTCCAGGAGCCGGGCCCTGCGGTCCTCGGCGCCGTCCCGGCCGCGTCGGAGAAGGGTCAGCGCCTCTTCGGGGGTGAGCGCGTCGGTGAGGTAGCGGAAGTCGATCTGGCCGACCAGCCACTCGGGGTCGGCGTCGGCGAGGAACTGCCACAGCGGCTTGCCTGCCCGCTTGGCGGCGAGGTCCCACACGGCGTTGGTCACCGCGCCGATCGCCATGTGCATCACGCCCTTCTCGGGCCCGAGCCAGCGCAGTTGGCTGTCGCCGATGAGATCCCGGAACAGCACTCCGGGGTCGGCGCACACCTCGTCGACGGACCGTCCGACCACATGATGGCGCAGTGCGTGGATCGCGGCGACCTGGACCTCGTTGCCCCGCCCGATGGTGAAGGTGAAACCGTGCCCCTCCGGACCGTCCGCAGCGCCGTCGGAGTCTGTGCGCAGCACGACATAGGCGGCCGAGTAGTCGGGGTCCGGGTTCATCGCGTCGGAGCCGTCGAGCTCCCGCGAGGTGGGGAAACGGATGTCATAGGTGTCGAGCGCGGAGATACGTGAAGAGGGGTCGGGCGTCTGGGACACAGAGGGCCTTTCGGTGGCTGGCGGGGAACGACGCGGGTCAGTCCTGGGCGCGGCCCGTCGTGACGCGGGCGATCATGAGGGCGACGAGGATGATTCCGCCGTAGATGGCCTGGATCCAGAAGGACGGCACCTGGGCGAGGGTGAGCAGGTTCTGTACGACGCCCAGGAGCAGTACGCCGGTCAGGGCGCCGAACATGGTGCCCTTGCCGCCGTCCAGGCTGATGCCGCCGATCACCGCCGCCGCGAACACGGTGAAGATCATGTTGTTGCCCTGGTTGGCGCTGATCGCACCGACGTAGCCGGTCTGCATGATCCCGCCGACCGCCGCCAGCACACCCGCGACGACGAACACGCCGAGCATCACGCGCTCGACCCGGATACCGGCCGCCCGGGCCGCGTCCGCGTTGCCGCCGATGGCGTACAGCGCACGCCCGATGCGGTGGTACTTCAGCACCAACCCGGCCACCGCGAAGGCGACGGCGGCCAGCCACACCGACATCGGGACGTTGAGGAAGGTCGTCGTCGCGAGGGAGTAGAAGCTGTCGGGCATCCCGAACAGTGTCTTGCCCTTGGTCGCGCCGACCAGCAGACCGCGCAGCACGATCAGCATCGCCAGCGTCACGATGAACGCGTTCAGCCGGAACTTCACGACCAGGATCCCGTTGAACCCGCCGATCGCCGCACCGACCACCAGGACCGCCAGCAGGGACAGCGCGGCCGGGAACTCGGTGCCCCAGCCGGACTGCGCGACGGGCAGCACGAGCAGCGCTCCGACGGCGGGCGCGATACCGACGACGGACTCCAGCGACAGGTCGAACTTGCCGGTGATCAGCACCAGCGACTCGGCCAGCACGACCATCGCGAGCGCGGCCGAGGCGCCGAGGATCGAGATCAGGTTGCGCTCGGTGAGGAACGAGTCGTTGACCACCGCGCCGAGCACCATGAGCAGCAACAGGGCCGGTACGAGGGCCAGTTCGCGGGCGCGGCGCAGCAGCACCGTGCGGGCCGCCCCGGCCTCGGGCACCCGCGGCAGCTTCACCGGCGGAGCCTTGGTGTCAGCCATGGTCCACTCCTTCGATGGAGGCGATCAGCTCGTGGTCGCGCCAGCCCGCCGGGTGCTCGGCGACGACACGGCCGTGGAAGAGGACGAGGACGCGGTCACAGCGCCGCAGGTCGTCGAGTTCGTCGGAGACGACCAGCACGGCGGTGCCGTCCTCGCGGGCGCTGTCCATCCGGGCCAGCAGTGACTCCTTGGACTTCACGTCGACGCCCGCGGTGGGGTTGATGAGGACCAGGAGCTTGGGGTCGGAGGCGAGGGCGCGGGCCATGACGACCTTCTGCGCGTTGCCGCCGGACAGGTCGGAGACGGGCTGGTCGGGGCCCTGGGTGTGGATGTCGAGGCGGTCGATGAGGGCGGTGGCGAAGCCGCGCTTGCGGTCGGTGCCGACGAAGCCGTACCGGCCGAGCCGGTTCAGGACGCTCATGGTGGCGTTGTCGCCGACGGTCATGCCGGCGACCAGGCCCTGCTCGTGCCGGTCCCGGGGCACACAGCCGACGCCCGCCTTGAGGGCGGCCTGCACATCGCCGAACGGAAGCCGCTCCCCGTTCAGTCGGGCACTCCCGCCCGTCGGGGTGTGCAGTCCCGCGAAGGACTCGGCGAGTTCGACCTTGCCGCTGCCGCTGATGCCGGCCAGCCCGACGACCTCGCCGCGGCGGACGGTGAGGTCGATGTCCCGGTACGCCGGGGAGGTGAGTCCGCGGGCTTCGAGGAGGACGGGGGCGTCGTGATCGACGTCCCTGGGATCCACGGCCTGTTCGGCGATGGCCTCGATGGACTCCCCCGCCATGGCCTCCACCAGGGCCCGCCGCGGGAGTTCGGCGACCGGGGCCGTGGTGATCCAGCGGGCGTCGCGCAGCACGGTGACGGTCTGGCAGACCTCGTAGACCTCCTGGAGGTGGTGCGAGATGAACAGGAAGGTGACGCCGGAGTCCTGGAGTGCCCGCATGCGGGTGAAGAGCCGCTCGATCTCGCGGTTGTCGAGCTGGGCGGTGGGTTCGTCGAGCACGATGAACCGGGCGCCGAAGCTCAACGCGCGGGCGATCTCCACCATTTGACGGTCCTCGACCTTGAGGTCGGCGGTGCGGGCCTCGGGGTCGACGCGTACGTCCCAGGTGTCCAGGAGCGCGGCGGCCTCGGACCTGAGCGTGCGCCAGCTGATGAAGCCGCGCTGCAGCGGCTGCCGGTTGATGAACAGGTTCTCGGCGACCGTCAACTCGGGGACGACCGTGGGCTTCTGGTAGACGCAGGCCACCTTGCGGCGCCAGGCGTCCCGGTCGGCGAGCGGGGGTGCGGGCTCGCCGTCGAAGCGGACCGTGCCCTCGTCGGCGGGCTGGAGGCCGGTGAGGATGTTCACCAGCGTGGACTTTCCGGCGCCGTTGCGGCCGACGAGGCCGTGGGACTCGCCGGGGAACACGGTGAGTTGGCCTTCGTACAGGGCGGTGGTGGGGCCGTATCGCTTGGTGATGCCACGCGCCTCGACAAGTGGGGTACTCATCCGACCGTGTTGCCCCACAGCTCGGGGTCGTCGACGTTCTCCTTTGTGACCAGCGGCGCGGGCAGCTGGTCCTCGAGGATGCCGCTGGGCAGCTTGACGATCTCGGAACCGTGGTCCGTCGGGCCCGGCTTGAAGGTCTTCCCCTCCATCGCCGCCTTGATGTAGTACATGCCGTACTTGGCGTACAGGTCGGCGGGCTGGGAGACGGTGGCGTCGATCTCGCCCTTGCGGATGGCGTCGTACTCCTGCGGGATGCCGTCGTTGGAGACGATCGTGATGTGGCCCGCCTGGCCCGTCTTCTTCAGCATGCCCTTGGACTTCAGGGTCTGGAGCGTAGGCGCGAGGTACACGCCGCCCGCCTGCATGTAGATGCCCTTGATGTCGGGGTTGGCGTTCAGCAGCGTGTCGAGCTTGGAGGCGGCCGTGTCCGACTCCCACTTGGCCGGTATCTCCAGGACCTTCAGCTTCGGGTACTTCTTCTTGACGCAGTCGCGGAACGCCTCCGAGCGGTCACGGCCGTTGACCGAGGCGAGGTCGCCCATGATCTGTACGACCTTGCCGGACGGGATCTGCTTGCCGAGGTACTCGCAGGCCTTCTCGCCGTACGCGACGTTGTTGGCGCGCACCACCATGGCGACCTTGCCCTTCTCGGGCGCCACGTCGACGGCGACCACGGGCACGCCCTTGCGCTCGGCCTGGTCGAGCCCGGCCTCGATGGCGGCGCTGTCCAGCGGGGCCACCACCACGCCCTTCACGCCCTGGTTGAGCTGGTTGTTGATGTCGGTGATCTGCTGGGAGGGATCGCTGTTGGAGTTGACCGTCTTCAGCGCCTCCACCCCTTCCGACTTGGCCATCTTCGGTACGTAGTCGTTGTACGACTGCCAGAACGGCGAGGTCAGCAGGGGCAGGATCACCCCGACCTTGCCGGTGCCGCCGGCTCCCGCACTCGCCGACCCGGTGTCCTTGGTGCTGCCGCATGCCGTGAGAGCGAGGGCGCCCGCGACGGCGACCGCCGCCACGCGCACCATCCGCGGGGAGACCCGTCCCCGTCCGTTCCGCACAGATCCGTCGGCCATCTGCCAGCTCCTCATCGAGCGTGATCGAGCACTTGCCCGCATATTTATCAGACCACTTCGGCCTGACAACACCCTCGCGCAGCAAATAATGCCGGTATCCGGCCATAGTGGTCCGACCACATCGGAGATTAGACTGCGGGCGCACCGTCGACAGGAGGAGTGGCGTGGACGAGACCGCCCCGCAGAAGGGCACGGTGACGCAGCGCGCCATCGAGCAGATCAAGGCGATGATCGGCGAGGGCCGGCTTGAGCCGGGCCAGCGGCTGCCGACCGAGCGCGATCTCGCGGTTCAGCTGGGCATCTCCCGCAGCTCGATGCGCGAGGCGATCCGCGCGCTCACCGTGCTCGGCGTCCTGGAGGCGCGGCACGGCTCCGGCATCTACGTCACCCAGCTCCAGGCCGGTGACCTGCTGGAGACGTTCGGGGTGGTCGCCGACCTCTCCCGCGGCCCGCGCCTGGTGGAGTTGCTGGAGGTCCGCCGCATCCTGGAGTCCACGGCGACCGCGCTGGCCGCCGCGCGCATCACCCCGGACCAGCTCGCCGAGGTGGAGAAGCACCTCACGGCGATGAACGCCACCGACGACCCCGACGAGATCCTCGCCCACGACCTCGCCTTCCACCGCGAGATCGCCGTCGCCGCAGGCAACGACACCATGGCCGCCATCCTGGAGGGCCTCTCCTCCCGCACCTTCCGCGCCCGCGTCTGGCGCGGCTACCAGGAAGAGGGCGCCTTCGCCCGCACCCGCCGCGAACACGCCGCGATCCACCGCGCCCTCGCCGCCCGCGACCCGGAGGCGGCACGGGCGGCGGCGGCCGCGCATGTGGGCGAGGTGGAGGAGTGGCTGCGGACGCAGCTGCCCGACTGAGCCCGCACCCATCGGGTCAGGCCCGCTTCAGCCTCAGGGTCATCAACTGGAAAGGCCGCAGCCGTACGGTGATCCTGTTGCCGTCGCGCTGAGGCGAGGCTTCCGGCAGCGGACGTTCCAGCAGGTCCGTCACCGCCACGCCCGCGACCTCGAACCCCGCGGTGAGCGTCGCGCGAGCGCGCCCACCGTGGGCCTCATGGAACCGGACCACCACATCGCCGCTGCCGTCGTCGGCGAGCTTGACCGCGGAGACGACGACCGTGTCCTGGTCGACGCTCACCAGCGGCGCCACGTGGGACGCGCCCGTGATCCGCCGCTCCGGCTGGTTGATCCGCCAGCCCTCCCGGACGGCATCACCGATGTGCGCACCCGGCACCAGGGCGTGCCGGAACCGGTGGACGCCCTGGTCGGTCTCCGGGTCGGGGAAGCGCGGGGCACGCAGCAACGACACCCGCACGGTCGTGGTCGTACCACCGTCGGCGTCCGTGCGGACCGCGCGGGTCACGTCATGGCCGTACGTCGAGTCGTTGACGATCGCCACACCCCAGCCCGGCTCCTCCAGATGCACGAACCGGTGGTTGCACGCCTCGAACTTGGCCGCCTCCCAGCTGGTGTTGGTGTGCGTGGGCCGGTGGAAGTGCCCGAACTGGGTCTCGGACGCATACCGTTCGGCGTGCACGTCGAGCGGGAAGGCCAGCTTGAGGAACTTCTCGGTCTCGTGCCAGTCGACCTCGGTGTCCAGCACCAGCCGCCGCTCCCCCGGCGCGAGCGACAGCACCTGCGTGACCCGCGACGCGCCGAAGGACCGTACGATCCGGACCGACACGCCGTCGTCACCTGCGGTCACCTCGTCGGCGTCGGTGAGGTCGGTGACGGTGTTGCGGTAGAACTCGTCGACGTCCCAGGCGTCCCACATGTTCGGGAAGTCGGGATGGAGCTGGAGGAGGTTCGCGGCCCGTCCGGGGGCGATCGACTCGCGGTCGGCCTCGATGTCGTACGCGGAGACGACGAGACCCCGGTTGTCGATCTCGATGCGCAGCAGGCCGTTGTCGAGGACGTGGCTGCCGTCGGTGCGCGGGGCGAGCGTGGTGCGGCCTTCGGTGACGGGGGTTTGGGCGCCCCCGGCCGGGACGCCGCCGCGCGCGTGCGGTGCCGCGTTGAAGACGAGCGGGGTCGAGCCTTCTCCCGCCAGCGCGCGCTGGGCCGCGTCGATGATCCCGTTCAGCTCGCCGGCGAGTCGCTCATACGTCGCGCGTGCCTCGCGGTGGACCCAGGCGATGGAGGAGCCGGGCAGGATGTCGTGGAACTGGTGCAGCAGGACCGTCTTCCAGATGCGGTCCAACTCCTCGTACGGGTAAGGGAATCCGGTGCGTACGGCCGCGGTGGCCGCCCAGAGTTCGGCCTCGCGCAGGAGGTGTTCGCTGCGCCGGTTGCCCTGCTTGGTCTTCGCCTGGCTGGTGAGCGTGGCGCGGTGGAGTTCGAGGTAGAGCTCGCCGACCCAGACGGGCGGGTTCGGGTACTCGGCCTCCGCCTTCTCGAAGAACGCGGCCGGGGTCTCCCACACCACGGTCGCCGATCCTTCGAGGTCGCGCAGGCGGGCCGCCTTGGCGACCATCTCGCGCGTGGTGCCGCCGCCCCCGTCGCCCCAGCCGGTGGGCGCGAGGGAGTGCCGGGCCCGTCCCTTGTCCTTGAAGTTACGGGCGGCGTGGGCGAGTTCGCTGCCCTTCATGGAGCAGTTGTAGGTGTCGACGGGCGGGAAGTGCGTGAAGATCCGCGTGCCGTCGATGCCCTCCCAGGTGAAGGTGTGATGCGGGAACGTGTTCGTCCGGGACCAGGAGATCTTCTGCGTGAGCAGCCACTTGGAGCCGGCCGCCTTGATGATCTGCGGCAGTCCCGCGGCGAAGCCGAAGGTGTCGGGCAGCCACGCCTCGTCGTTCTCGATGCCGAACTCGTCGAGGAAGAACCGCTTCCCGTGCACGAACTGCCGGGCCATCGCCTCCGAGCCCGGCATGTTGGTGTCCGACTCCACCCACATGCCCCCGGCCGGCACGAACCGCCCGTCCGCCACGGCCTTCTTCACCCGCGCCCACACCTCGGGCCGGTGCTCCTTCACCCACGCCCACTGCTGGGCCTGCGACATGGCGAAGACGAACTCGGGCTCGTCCTCGATCAACGCGGTCATGTTCGAGGTCGTACGGGCCACCTTGCGCACGGTCTCGCGCAGCGGCCACAGCCACGCCGAGTCGATGTGCGCGTGTCCGACGGCGCTGACGCGGTGCGCGGACGGGGCGGCGGGGGTGGCGAGGACATCGGTGAGCTGTGAACGCGCCCGCGCCGCGGTGCCGCCCACGTCCTGAAGGTCGATGGCGTCGAGGGCCTTCTCCACCGCCCGCAGGATGTCCCAGCGCCGGGCCGAGTCGACCGGCAGCTCGGCCATCAGCTCGCCGAGCACCTCCAGGTCGAGGACGAGCTGCCACACGGTCTCGTCGAAGACGGCGAGGTCCATGCGGGTGAGCGTGTACTGCGGGTCGCTGCCCGCGGTCTCCTTGTCGCCCAGCTGGGTGGGCAGGAAGGGGTGGTAGTCGAGGATGACGGGGTTGGACGCGGCCTCGATGTGCAGCCGGACCTCCTCGCCGCCCTCGACGGGCGCGCCGATCCGCACCCACTGGTTGCGCGGGTTGACTCCCTTCACCGGGGTGCCGTCGGGCCGGTAGACCAGGCCCTCGCACTGGAAGCCGGGCATGTTCTCGTCGAAGCCGAGGTCGAGGAGCGCCTCGACGGTCCGCCCGGCCCAGGCCTCGGGGACGGTCCCGGTGACCCGGAACCAGCTGGTGCCCCACGGAGCACCCCAGCGGGCGCCCACCCCGATCGGCTCGGGTACGGCCGCGAGCCCTTCCTCGACCGGCACGGGCTCGCCGGGCGCGTGCCACACCGCCACGTCCAACGGTACGGACTCGGGGTACACGGCGGGGCGGACACGTTCGTCGAGGACGCGCTTGAGGCGGGCTTCGACCAGGCTGCGGTCGTCATGCATGCGGGGTGCTCCGTAGGTCGTCCGGGCCGAGTGCTCAGTTCGTCCGGGTGCGGGTGCTTACCAGGTGTGGCTGACGGTCACAGGTGCCGACGAGGTGTACAGCTCCCCCACGGCACGCACTTCGAACCGTGCCGCCTGCTCACCCTGCTCGGGCCGCAGGCCGCCGACGAAGTAGGCCCGCTGGCAGGTGCCGCCGAGGAAGCGCCGGGTGCCGTCGGGCAGGAGGCGGTGGAGGGTGTAGTGGCGTACGTCGCCGGGTGTGGCGTTCCAGGCGAAGCGCAGGTCGCCGCCGGTCGCGCCGGTGATGCGGAGGCCGGCGGGGGCGGCCGGGGCCGCGGTCTGACCGCCGCGTACGGCGAGAGCGCCGAGCCGCCAGCGGACGGGGCCTTCGGTGGCGGTGAGCCGGACGCCGAGGGAGCGGACGGTCCCGGTCAGGCCGGTGAGCGGGACGGTCACGGTCTGCCAGCCGCCCGCCGAGTCCACCGGGAGGTAGGTGTACGGCGGTGTCCCGCCCGGCGTGCCCGGCTCGGCGGTCGCGACGGCCAGCTCGACGCTCACGGTCCCGGCGTCGACCCGATGGGTCAGCTCGACCACCGTGTCGCCGGTGACCGGCAGCCGCGTCGCATACAGGTCCACGGTCGCGGGCTCGTCCAGTGCGCCGTCGACCAGCACACTGCTGCCGCCCCGCCAGGCGTCCGCGAAGTCGAAGGTGACCAACGGCCGTTCACCCTCCGTACGGACCACCCATCGCCGGGACGGCAACCGGTCCTGAAGCCCCAGATGGTTCCAGGGCGTCTGGGACGTGACCTTTCCGTCCTCGTACCACCGCAGCCCGTGCCCGGTGTTGAACACGCTCGCGAACGGCACGGACGTCACCGTGGACCGATCCGCCACGGACACCGCGGGCGCCCGCCAGCTGTCCGCACCGTCCGGCTTCGAGGGATCCAGTGACCGTCCCGTCCAGAAGCGGTCGTCGGCGGCGTGGAAGTCGCCGGGCGTACGGCCCTCGGGCAGATGGTTGCGTGTCCACTCGGGCCGGTAGAAGCCGACGGACACGACATGCGCGCTGCCCGTCGGCACCATGGCGTCCCAGTTCACGGACTTGTTCCAGCCGTTGGCCTCGACGTCCACCCCGGCCCACAACTCGTAGCGGCTGCGGCCCAGTTGGTCCGCCCGCTGCCCCGAGGACGCCAGACTGCCCGCCGTCCAGCGGAAGTCCACGAACATGTCGTCGGCGGCCTCGAAGAACGGCTGGTTCTGCGAGTTCAGCGCCCCCTGCCAGCTCACCGATCCGTTCACGGTCATCGAGTCGTACCAGGTCACCCGCTGCCCCTTGGCCCTGGCAAGCGACTTCAGCTCCCGCATGAAGCCGAGCATGTCGGCCCCGAGGGCGGCATTCCCGCCCCCGGTCTCGGCGTTCACGAACCACCCGTCGAACCCGTACGCCTCCGCGACCGCGACAAGCTGCGCGGCGAGCGGATACCGCCCGGCCGCGTCCTTCTGCACCAGATCCCGCGTCCACTGCAACTGCCCGCCGTAGGCGACCGGCGGCAGGAAGATGTTGCCGAGGACGGTCACGCCATGACGGTGGGCGGCGTCCACGATCGGCGCGTTGGGGGCGAGGATCAGCCCCTCGCCCGACGACCCGCCCCAGAACACCAGCTCATCGATGTACGCCCAGTGCGTGAGCGCGTAGTAGTCCGCCGTCGAAGACCCCTGCGAGGGGTTGCTCGCCGTCGGCCCGAAGGACACCAGCGACTGGATGCGCGCCCTCCCGGCGCGGGCGGTCGGGTTCGCCGGGGCCGGCGTGAAGCGCGCGGCGAGCGGAACGGACGCCGCGTTGAAGGCGAGGTCGGCGTCATCGGCCGCGCGCCACGCCTTGAGGCTGCGCCAGGTGATGCCGGTGCCCGGGGAGCCGGAGGACAGCGAGTCCGGGTACCAGTACGAGGCGTACGGCGCGGAGGCTCCGGCCTTCGGAGCGGCCGCCGCCTGCCACGAGGGCAGCAGCGCGGTGGCCGCGCCGGCTCCGGCGAGCAGGACGGTGCGTCTGGTGGGGTTCACGAGCGGGTGCCTCCTTGTGGGGTGGGGAGAACCTGATCGGGACGTACGACCTCGGTGACGCCGCGCGCGGCGAGGTGGTCCTTGTCGTCGGCGCGCACGTCGAGGACGGTGGTGGGGCGGGAGCCGTCGGCGGTGAGCCGGAAGAACGCCTCGAAGACGGGTCCGCCCGGAGCGCACGCCGAGCGGACCGCGGGGTTGTCGGGTACGACGAGTGCGATGGTCCGGGGTTTGGGGGCGTAGGTGTGCTCCCGGGCCGCGCGCGCCAGCACGAGCCCCGCCTCCTTGGGCCGCCGGTCATTGGTCAACAGCCCGAGCCCGTACTCGAGTTCGGGAAAGTCGGCCAGGTCCCGGGACACGTCGTGGGAGCACCACCAGGTGATGCCCCACAGGTCCGTGCAGTCCAGCGCGTGCGTGACGGTCGCCTCGGTGAACGCGGCGGCGTGCTCGGCCGGGATGAGCGGCGCGGGGGCGCCGACCTCCTGGAGCCAGACGGGCCGGTGCGGATCGTCGGCCCACGCCTTGCTCAGCTCGATGAGATAGGCGGCGTGGTGCTCGGTGGGCACGGACGTACGGCCGTGTCGCTGGGCGGTGCCGTTGAAGACCCAGGAGTGCACGGCCGTCAGCGCGCCGCGCCGGGCGGCCTGGGCCGGGGTGAACGGCTGGTCGTCCTGGTACCAGGTCGCGTCGTACTCGGCGTGCAGATGGAGCTTGCCGGGGGCGCCCTCCTCGCAGGCGGCGAGCATCCGCTCCAGCCAGGCGTCGATCTGCGCGCCGGTGGCCCGGTCGGGGTCGGGATGCGGACCGGCCGAGAACTGGTTGACCTCGTTGCCCAGGGTCATGCCGAGGAAGTTGGGCCGGTCGGCGAGCGCGGCGGCGAGGGTGCGCAGGAAGGTCGCCTGGCCCTCGATGACGTCCGGGTCGGTGAACAGGTTGCGCCGGTGCCAGGTCCGCGTCCAGGACGGCAGGAAGTCGAAGCTGCTCAAGTGCCCTTGCAGACCGTCCACGTTGACGTCGAGGCCGCGTTCGGCGGCGGCGTCGACGAGTTGGCGGAGCTGCTCGACGGCTCGCGGGCGGATGAGGGTGCGGTTGGGCTGGAAGTAGGGCCACAGCGGGAAGACCCGGATGTGGTCCAGGTCCAGCGCGGCGATCGAGTCGAGGTCGGCGCGTACGGAGTCCAGGTCGAAGTCGAGCCAGTGGTGGAACCACCCCTCGCTGGGGGTGTAGTTGACGCCGAAGCGCACGGCAGCAGGCATGCGGTGTCCTTGTCAAAACACGGTCATACACGGTCAAACACGAAAGGAGGGGGTGTCAGCCCTTCACCGCTCCCTCGCCGACCCCGCGGAAGAAGTACCGCTGGAGACAGGCGAAGAGGACGATCAGCGGTGCCACGGCGATGACCGTGCCCGCGGCGACGAGCCGTTCGTCGTTGGCGAAGGTGCCGTGCAGATAGTTGAGGCCGATGGTCAGCGTGAACCTGGACGGGTCGCTCAGCACGATGAGCGGCCACAGGAAGTCGTCCCAGGCGCCCATGAAGGCGAAGATGGCGACGACGGCGATGGTGCCCTTCACGGACGGCAGGGCGATCCGCGCGAACCGCTGCCACACGTTGGCGCCGTCGACGAAGGCCGCCTCCTCGATCTCGTACGGCAGGTTGAGGAAGGCGTTGCGCATCAGCAGCACGTTCATCGCGCCGATACAGCCCGGCAGGACCACGCCGACCAGGGTGTTGTTGAGGCCCAGCTCCCGCATGGTGGTGAACTGGGCGATGATGATGGCCTCCACCGGCACGAGCATCGCCAGGATGAAGGCGAGCGTGGCGGCCCGGCGGCCCCGGTAGCGGAGCCGGGCGAGGGCGTAGCCCGCGAGTGCCGAGCCGACGCAGTTGGTGACGACGTTGGCCGTGGCGACCTTGAGCGAGTTGAGGGCGTAGTCCCAGACCGGGATGGTCTCGGAGACACGCTCGTAGTTGTGGAGCGTCGGGTCGCTCGGCAGGAACTTCGGCGGGGAGGTGTAGATGTCCTCGGTCGGGCCCTTCAGCGATGTGGAGAGCTGCCAGAGGAACGGGCCTATGGTCAGGGCGAGGACGGCCAGCAACAGGGCGTACCGCAGGGCGAGTTCCCAGCCACGGACCCGGCGGCCGTGTTCGTCGGTGACGCGGGGTTCCCGTGCGGCGGCCGGCCGCTCGACGGGCCGTGCCTTCTCGAGCACGCTCATCCGTCCTCCCTCCGATCGGCCCGCAGCACCAGCAGCATCAGCGCGACGGTGACGACGAAGACGACGACCGAGATGGCGGAGGCGTAACCGACCCGGCCCGTCAGACCCGTACCAGTGCGTTGGACGAGCATCACGAGCGTCGTGTCCTCACCGGCGGGACCACCACTCGGCCCCGCCATCAGGTAGACCTCCGAGAACACCTTGAAGGCGGCCACCGACGACAGCGCCCCGACCAGCACCATGGTCGACCGGACAGCGGGCACGGTGACGGTGAGGAAGCGCCGCACGGCACCCGCGCCGTCCACGGCGGCGGCCTCGTGCAGCTCGCGCGGCACATGGGCGAGCGCGGCCAGGTAAATGATCATGTAGTAGCCGAGGCCCTTCCAGACCGTGACCGCCATCGCGCTGAACAGCAGCAGCCACTGGTCGCTGAGGAAACCGATGCGGCCCACGCCAACCGTCTCCAACAGCGAGTTCACCAGGCCGCGTTCGTCGAGCAGCCACACCCAGATCAGCCCGACCACGACGATCGACGCGACGACCGGGGTGTAGAAGGCGGAGCGGAAGAAGGTGATGCCGGGGATGTTCTTCTGCACCAGCAGTGCGAGGAGCAGGGGCAGGATCACCAGCGCGGGGACGACTCCGACGACGTAGAGCGTGCTGTTGCGCAGCCCGATCCAGAACATGTCGTCGTGCAGCAGCTCGCGGAAGTTGGCGAGGCCCACGAACTCGCCGGGGATCAGGGTGCGGCGGTCGGTGAAGGCGTTGATCAGTGTGGAGATGAACGGGTAGAGGATGAACGCGCCGATGACCAGCAGGCCGGGAGCGGCGAACAGCCAGGGACTCGCCGGTAGTTGGCGCCGCACCCGGGACATGGTGGACATCGCTACCCCTGCTGCTGAAGGAGCCGGTCACAGGCCTCGACAGCGTTGTCGAGGGCCTCCTTGGGGCTCTCCTTGCCCTGCAACGCCTTGGCGACCTCGTTGCGCAGCTCCGTCTTCATCTGCTCGCTGAACAGCACGGGCGTGTAATTCACGGCGGTCTTCAGCGACTTGGCGGCGGCCACCCGCACCCGCGTCTCGTCGGTCCCGTCCTCCTTGGTGAAGTACGGGTCGTCCAGCGAGCCGGCGGTGCTCGGGAAGATCGCGACCTTCTTGGCGAAGGACATCTGGTGCGCGGCGTCGGTGACGTAGTGCGCGAAGGCGACCGCGGCGGGCGTCCGCTTGGTCTGCGCGTTCACCATCACGCCCATCACGTACATGTTGGCGTGGCCGGTGCTGGTGATCTGGTCGGTGATGCCGATGTTCTTGTACAGGTTCGGCGCCTGCTTCTTGAAGTTGCCGAGGTCCAGCGCGCTGCCGGGGTTCATGGCGACGGCCTCGGTGAGGAACTTCTTGCCGGACGACTCGGGGGTGGCGGTCAGCGCCTGCGGGTCGAGGGCCTTGGCGTCGTACAACTCCTTGTACTTGGTGAGGAGTTCGACGCCCTTCGCGTCGTTGAAAGTGAAGGCGGTGCCCCCCTTGTTCATGAGCGGGACGCCGTAGCGGCCGAAGTCCTCGATGGTGGGGACGTTGGCGAGCGTGGCGACCTTGCCGTCGGTCTTCTCCGCGATCTGCAGGGCGTCGGCGAAGAGTTCGTCGTACGTCGTCGGCGGCTGGTCGGCGTCGAGGCCGGCCTCCTCGAACAGGGACTTGTTGTAGAAGAGCGGGCCGGTGTTCAGGTACCAGGGGAAGGCGTACGTCCCCGTCATGCCCGGTATCTGATGGCTGGCCCAGGCGCCGTCCAGGTACTCCTTCTTGTACTGGGCGGCGGACTTGTCGAGGTCGAGCGCGAGGCCCGCCTTGGCGAGCGGGGCGACCAGGTCGGGCGAGACGTTGACGACGTCGGGGAGGGTGCCGCCGGCGGCGTCCGCGCTGATCTTGTCGGCGTAGCCCTCGGCGGGCTGGTCGACCCACTTGACGTTCGTGCCGGGGTACTTCTTCTCGAAGTCCGTGATCAGACCCTCGAAGTAGTCCTTGAAGTTGGCGCGGAGATTCCAGGTCTGGAAGGTGATGTCGCCCTCGACCTTGCCCGAGGCGTCGGTCGAGCCGCCGTCGTCGCCGGAGCCGCAGGCACTCAGCGGCAGCAGGACACAGACGGCGAAAGCGGCGGCTAGGGCTCTGCGGGAAATGGGCACCGGAACGGCCTCCTTTGTGGCGGAGTTGGCCAACGACGCAGACCTTGCACGCCGCCTCACCGGCCCGTCAATGGCTTTCGCGGAGCTAATTTCTTTAGTGACTAATGCGTATTAGGATCACCGAGCTGAACCGCATTAGTGCATACTGACCGGGGAATGCGTCGGGGAATGAGGAATCACCATGTCAGGCAAGCGGTCACCGGCCCGCAGACCGACGATGAAGGACATCGCGCGGCACGCCGGCGTCTCCCAGAGCGCCGTCTCCTTCGCGCTGAACGGCCGGCCCGGGGTCTCCGAGGACACCCGCGACCGGGTGCGGCAGGTCGCCGAGGAACTGGGCTGGCGGCCCAGCACGGCGGCCCGCGCGCTGTCCGGGGAGGGCGCGGCCACGGTCGGCTTCGTCCTCGCCAGGCCGGCCGAGACGCTGGGTGTGGACTCGTTCTTCCTGCAACTCGTCTCGGGCATCCAGGAGGTGCTGGCGGAGCGTCATCTCGGGCTGCTCTTCCAGGTCGTGGAGGACATCGAGGACGAGTGCGCGGTGTACCGGCGCTGGTGGGCCGAGCACCGCGTGGACGGCGTCCTCGTGGTCGACCCGCGCACCGACGATCCCCGGCCGGACCTGCTCGACGAGCTGGGTCTGCCGGCCGTGGTGATCGGCGGCGCCCCGGACGAACGGCACCCCGGCCTGTCGACCGTGTGGGCGGACGACGCGGGCGCGATGGCCGCGGTCGTCGACGAGCTGTACGCGCTCGGGCACCGGCGGATCGTGCACATCGCGGGCCTGCCGGGGCTCGCCCACACCGAGCGCCGGGTCCGCACGCTGCGCGCCGAGGCCGGGCGGCGCGGGCTCACCGGCGTGGACTCGGTGACCACCGACTACTCCGACGCGGAGGGCGCGGCCGTGACCCGCCGCGTGCTCGCTGCCCCCGCTCCCCCGACCGCGCTCATCTACGACAACGACGTGATGGCCCTCGCCGGGGTCGCCGCCGCCACGGAGCTGGGCTTCTCGGTGCCGGCGGACGTGTCGGTGGTCGCCTGGGAGGACTCGGCCCTGTGCCGCATGGTCAAGCCGTGGCTCTCCGCCCTGTCCCGGGACAGCGTGGAGTTCGGGCGTACGGCGGCGAGGGAGCTGACCGCGCTGGTGGACGGGGGGCCGGCGCGGACGGTTCGGGTGCCGGTGCCGCGGTTGATCGTGCGCGACAGTACGGGGCGCTCCGCGGGTTGTGCCGGGATCGGTCGTTCGTCGTCTGCGGCGCCGTAGGGGCTGGTCGCGCAGTTCCCCGCGCCCCTTAGCAGCGATGCCGGACCGTCGCCGAGTTCGTCAGGGACAATGGGCGTATGCGGTTGAGGGGAACCATATGTGTCGCCGTCGCTCTGGTGCTGTCGGCCGCCGTGGGCTGTACGGCCAAAGACGGCGGCGACGACGACCAAGCGCGCCCTAGTCCATCGGCGTCGAGCCGAACTGCCACGCAGAGCCCCACGCCCACCCCGGTCAACCCCGTGTCCATCCCCGGTCTGATCGAGCGCGAGCACACCGGTTCCGGGCTGAAGCTCGGCACCGTGCTGGCCCGTACCGACGCCTACACGAGCTACGAAGTGACGTACGAGGCGAACGGGTTGACCATCTCGGGCCTCATGAACATTCCCGAGGGGAAGGGCCCCTTCCCGGCGCTCGTGCTCGCGCACGGATACATAGACCCGGACATTTACACCACCGGCCGAGGGCTCTCCCGCGAGCAGGATCTGCTCGCCCGTAACGGCTATGTCGTCCTGCACACCGACTACCGCAACCACGCGAGGTCGGACAAGGATGCCGACAACGACGTGAATCTCCGGCTCGGGTACACCGAGGACGTGATCGGCGCGGCGAAGGCGCTGCGGGCGGCCGGGCGGCCGGAGATCGACGGTGACCGGATCGGGCTGCTGGGGCGGTCGATGGGTGGGGGTGTCGTCTACAACAGCCTGGTGGTGGCTCCGGGTCTGTTCGACGCCGCCGTCGCCTTCGCTCCGGTCAGTGGGCACCCGGAGGAGAACATCGACCAGTTCCAGCGACCGGAAGGGGATCCGCTCGTCGGCCAGATCGAGGCCGAGCACGGTACGCCCGAGGAGAACCCGAAGTTCTGGCGTGAGGCGTCCCCGCTCACTTACCTCGACCGGGTCACCGAGCCTCTCCTGATCCATCACGGCACCGTCGACGACACCTGCCCCATCGCCTGGACGCGACACACGGTGGCCGCGTTCGAGAAGGCGGGGAAGGATGTCGAGTTGCGGACCTATCGCGGCGAGGGCCACACCTTCTACGGGCAGTGGCCGCGCTCGATGGAGACCACGATGAACTTCTTCGAGGAGCATCTGCGCTGAACGGTGGCCACCAGGTCGCCGACGCCCTGGTGGCCACCTGCTCCTCAGACCCGGGACCGGTACAGCCCGAACTCCGTGATCCGTACGGCACTCCGCGCGCCGGTCACCCGCAGCCGCCACCGCCGGGCCCGCGCCGGAGCCGCCAGCAGGAGGATCCGGCTCGCGCCGACCGTCCCCGCCCCGGTCACCTCCGTCCAGGCGCCGTTCATGTAGGCCTCTACGACGAAGCTCTCCACCTGCTGACCGTGCCCGATGTCCTCGGCCAGCCGGACACGGTCCACCTCCCGCTCCTTTCCGAGGTCGACGGTGACCCGCCCCGGTGAGGCCGTGACACGGGCTCCCCGCGCCAGGTCCTCGGGCAGCTCCCGGTCGACGCGCTCGCGGAACTCCCGCAGCCGGACCACGTCGGCGGCGGGCAGCAACCCGTCGGTGTCCGGCGGGATGTTGAGCAGCAGAACCGAGTTGCGCCCGACGGACCGGAAGTAGATGTCCGTCAACTGCGCCACGCTTTTGGGTTGTTGGTCGGCATGGTAGAACCAGCCGTCCCGGATGGACACATCGCACTCGGCCGGCCACCACTGGAGGTAGTCCGCCACCGGCTGCGCCGCCACGAGCGCGTCACGGCTGCCCATGTCCGGGGCGTCATAGGCGAGGGCGTAGTCGGTCCGGCCGTAGTCCTTCTCCTGGACCGGGACGACGCTCCACTCGTCCTCGCGGGCCAGCCCGCCCTCGTTGCCGACCCACCGCACATCCGGGCCGGAGACCGCGATCACCGCGTCCGGGGCGAGCGACCGCACCAGGGTGTACCAGCTGTCCCAGTCGTACTTCTCGACCTTGTCCGGCGGGATGCGCCCCTGGGCTCCGTCGAACCAGACCTCGTCGATCGGGCTGTACTCGGTGAGCACTTCGTAGAGGTGGTTGAGCATGTGGGCGCCGTAGTCGGTGGCCGGGAGGCTGTACGACTCCCGTGGTGTGCGGTCGTCGCCCTCGACGAGCGTGGGGATGGTGTGCGTGGTGCGGGCGCTGCCGTTGGCGTAGACGCCGTGGAGGTACTGGTTCTCGTCGGCGGGCGAGATGTAGACGCCGACCTTGAGGCCGTGGCGGCGCATGGAGTCGGCGAAGGAGCGCAGTACGTCGCCGTGTCCGTTCTGCCAGTTGCTGGAGGCCACGGTGTGGTCGGTGTAGCGGGAGGGGTGAAGCACAAAGCCGTCGTGGTGCTTGACGGTGAGGATGGCGAGCCGGAAGCCGCCGTCGCGGAGGGCTCTGGCCCATTGGTCGGTGTCGAGTCCGGTCGGCTGGAAGACGTCCGGGTCTTCGTCGCCGGTGCCCCATTCCAGACCGGTGAAGGTGTTCACGCCGAAGTGCAGGAACGCGGTCCGCTCCAGCCGCTGCCAGGCGATCTGCCGTGCGGTGGGCCGGACTTGGGACGCCTTGCGGACGAGATCGGCCGCGGTGTCGTCCGGGGAGACGGGGATGCGGTAGCGGGGGTCTTCGGCCTCGGCGGGTGCGGCCGCCGCGGGGATTCCGGTCGCGGCGAGCGCGGTGACGGCGGTCGCGCCGGTGACGAAGAGGCGTCTGGAGACAGTCATCGGTGAGACTCCTCAGCTCAAGTGCCAGACGGCGGAGGGGAGTTGGTCCGGCGGGTACTGCACGAGCCGGCCGTCGTCCGGGCTCAGGGTCATCCGCGTGATGGCGTTGACGAGCCGGTATCCGCCTGCGGCCGGCTCCAACTGCCAGCGCTGCAAGGTGTTCGCGGCGTCGCAGACCTGAGCGGTCGCTTCGGCGCCCGGCTGGAGCGGCACGTTGAGCGTCAGTTTTCCGCCGCGCACCTCCAGGCAGCCGTCCGCGGTCCGCAGGGTCAGATAGCCGTCGGCCGTGCGCTTCACCTGCGCCGTGAACGACAGCCCGTCCGTCCGGAAGGTGTACGTCCCGTCCGCCACCGGCGTCCGCGTCAGGTCCCGCCACCCGGGCGCGTGCCCCACGGCCGATCCGCGGGCGATGAACTCGGCGTAGGTGGCGTCGGGGTGCGGATCGCCCCAGGTGGCCTGGGCGATATGGCGCAGCGCGGGCCACAGCCGCTCGGCGACCTCGTTCTCCGTCTCCCCGCGGCCGTTGTCGGGCCAGAGACTGATCTTCGCGCCGGTGATGCCGTCGGCCGAGGCGAGCTTCTCGCCCTCGAAGCTGCGCGGATCCCAGCTCTGCTCGTACAAGCCCTGGGTGTCGGAGTGGAAGCCGCCGCGGACGAGGTACAGGGCGTAGGCGGCGTTCATCAACGGGTAGCCTTGGTCGATGAGTTGGCTCGGTTTCACAGCGACGTTCAGCCAGTGTTCGACCGTCGTGCCCGCCGCCACGGGCACGGTGTTGGCGCCGGTGAGCCCGTCGTTCCAGATGCGCAGCTTCTTGCCCTTGGCTGCCGCGTAGGCGTGGACGCGGTTGACGAAGTCGACGAACGCGTCCTGGGGCGTGGCGTCGGGGCCGTACTTCTCCCGCGCGTACTGAAGGATGTGCGGGTACTTGGCGAAGTCGGAGCCGAGCATGTACTCGTCGGCGCCCATGTGCCAGGACGTGGACGTGAAGACCTGCGCGTATTCGTCGATCAGGCTCGTGTAGTAGGCGAGGGCCTCCGGCCGGGTGATGTCGAGGCGCGAGGGCTGCTTGTTGCCATCGGTGTCGGTGAGCTGCAGGTCGGGGCGGTTCTCTATCCACGGGTCCATGTGGCCCGGCGAGTTGATCTCGGGGATGATCTCGACGTGGTACTTGGCGCCGAGGGCGACGAGGCGGCGTATCTCGTCCTTGGTGTAGTAGCCCCAGGTGTTGGCCTCGGGGTGGGCGTCGCTCTTCACCTTCAGTTCGAGGAGCAGCTGGTTGAGCTTGTGGTACGCCATCTCGCGGACGAGGTTCTCCAGCCAGGGCATCGAGATGTGGATGTAGCACGCGCACACGCCGACGCCCCGCTCCCGGTAGCGCGGCACGTCGACCGTGCGTCCGGCGGGGATCCTGTCGCCCTGCGCGAGGAGTTGCAGGAGGGTCCGGGTGCCGTAGAAGGCGCCGGTCTCGGTCGCGCCGGTCACCGACAGCCGCTTGCCGGCGTGGAGTTCGTAGCCCTCCCCGCCGAGCGAGGTCCTCCCGGGCTGAACGTCGATCACGACGTCACCGGCGCGCGCCCCGCCCCGTACGACAGGAACCGTGCCGTGTCCCGCGGCCCGCAGATCGTCGGCGAGGGTCTGAGCGACCCGGCGCTCGGCCCCGGAACCGGCGACCAGACGACTCCCGTTCCCATAGGCATAACTGCCCGCCTCTGCCGTCCAGTTGGCCAGCGCGGGCACGGTGACCGGCGGGGCCTTCTCCTTCGGTGCCGCCTGCGCCGGTACCCCGAAGAGCATCAGCACCGCGACCAGGCCGATCAGTGCGAACCGTCTCTTCCCGCGCTCAGCCATGCCACTCCACCTTGAACACCCACGCGTGACGACCGGCCGTCCGGGCCGCCTCGGGTACGTCGATCACCAGTGCTCCGTTCCGTACGGTCCAGGTCAGCGGCCGGTCGTGGCCGAGCATCGTCACCTTGTCGCCGGCCCGGACCGGGACCGGCGCCTCGACGGTGAGCCGGGCGCCCGGCCGGGCCAGGGAGTGGATGTAGAAGGCCTCGTTCGGGCGGACCGTGAACCTGAGGTCCTCGCCGAGTTGTGCCATCCGCGACCAGTACGTGGTGTCGTAGATCGCCTCCCCGTTGGTGCGCAGCCAACGGCCCGTCTCGCGCAGCCGCGTCTGCATGATCTCCGGGATGGTGCCGTCGGCGCGCGGGCCGATGTCGAGGAGGAAGTTGCCGTTCTTCGAGACGATGTCGACGAGGCTGTGCACGACCTCCTCGGCCGTCATATAGGCGTCGTCGGGCGTCGCCTTGTTGTAGCCGTAGCTGAACGGGTCGAGTCCGCGGCTGGCTTCCCACTTGGCGACGACCGTGTTCTCGTACGTCGTGTACTCGGGGGTCGTGAAGTCGTGGAAGCCGATGCCGGAACGGTTGTTGACGGTGACCTCGACCGGCCGGGCGCGGTTCTTGGCGTGGTTTAAGTACTCGGCGAGCACATGGACGCTGTCGTTGACGCCGCCGATGTCGCACCACAGCACCGACGGGTCGTAGCCGTGGATCAGCTCCAGCATCTGCGGCGCCTGGTACTCCTTCACATAGTCCTTGCCGGCCGTGTGGCCGGTGTACGGCACCGGTTCGAGGGTGTACGGATTGCGCGGGGCGTGGCCCATCCAGGGGTTGTCCGGGTTGAACCACTCCGGCATCGAGAAGTACAGGCCCCGGTGGAGTTCGGGCGTGTAGCGGCGGGACGCCTCGAACAGCTCCTTGATCAGGTCCCTTCGGGGGCCCATCTTGACCGAGCTGCGGTCGGAGACCTTGGTGTCCCACAACGCGAAGCCCTCATGATGCTTCGAGGTGAGGACGTGGTACTGGGCGCCCGCGTCCCGGAAGAGCTCCACCCACGCGCGCGGGTCGAACCTCTCCGCCGTGAACATCGGGATGAAGTCGTCGTACGCGAAGTCCTCGCCGTAGGTCTCGCGGTGGTAGGCGTACACGGCGTTCGCCGGGTCCTGCAGGTGGTTCCAGTACCACTCGGCGTACTGCTTGCCGACGGGCGACCACGCGGGCACCGAGTAGACGCCCCAGTGGATGAAGATGCCGAACTTGGCGGAGTGGAACCAGTACGGCGCCTGATGCCCGGAGAGGGAGGCCTCGGTGGGCTGGTAGTCGGCCACACCGAGGTTCAACTTGCCTGGTTTGGCGGTGACTTGCGTCCCGCGCCCGCTCACGGTCACCGAGCCGTCCCGGACGGTGCCGGGTGCCGTGCCCGCGCGGTTGCGGATGCCGATGCGGACCCTGGCCTGCTCGCCGGGGTCGAGACGGCGGATCCGGGCGGGCTCTACGGTGCGGGCGCCGGGAACGTCGACACGTACCGACACGGTGTCGCCGGAGCGTATGGCGACGGTGCCCGCGTTGACGATCGTGGCCTCGACGCTCTGGGCGCCGGTCTCCTCCAGCAGCGAGTTCGTGGAACGGGCGGCCAGGAGGGCCAAGGCCCGGCCCCGGGCGACGGGTTGGAGGGAGAGGGCGAAGACATGCAGGGACGCCTTGTTCGCCTCCGCCGGGTTGGTGACGGGCAGGGTGACGGCGACCGCCTCCCGCTGCGGGTCGAGCCACACCTCCGACGTGCCGATCCCGACGCTGTGCTCGTCCTTCGTCCCGTCCGGGCCATAGCGGTACGGCGCCGACAGTGAGCCGCCCGCCGCGTACCAGTCGGCGCCGCCGAGCCCTGCCGTCGTGGTCGTGCCGTCGGCGTAGTGGACGGTGGCCTTGCCGGAGGCGTTGCCGTAACTGCCGGCGGTGAGGAAGAAGGCCGAAAGGTAGCGGCCCTTGGGCAGTTCGACGCGCTGGCCGAGCGCGACAACGTTGTTCGCGGTGTCCGCGGACGGGAAGAGGAAGGGAATGCCGTCGACCTCGACCCGGCCGGAGGGGAGTTCCTCGCCCGGGAAGGTGTAGCCCGAGCCGTCGAAGTCACCGCCGCGGGCGACGGCGGTGTCGATGCCGTCGTTGTCGTACAGCCCGTCCAGCGGGACGGGGACCGGGTCGGGGACGGGGACCCACTGACCGGCGGCGTGCGCCTCGGCGGTCACGGTGAGGGGAAGGGCTGCGGAGGCGGCGACGCCCGCCGCGACACCCAGGACCAGACGTCTTGGATACGTACTCATGAGCGGCTCCAATTCATCGGATGTCCGATGATTGAGCGGGCCTCTGAGCCTGTCAATGGGGCGGAACGGCAGGAGAATTGAGCGATTGATCGGAGGACCTGCTGTTCAGCGGGCGGCTCTTGGGCACACCCGCGCGAAAAGTCCAAGAACCGCCGCCCGAATGTCCAAGCCCCGCTCCCTCTCGACGTGCCGCCCGGTCCCGGGCACAGTTCTCCCTACATACTCGCCGGTAGACGCACTGTGAAGGAGCGCACGTGACCAACTGGACCGGCCGGACCGCCGTCGAGATCGCCGCAGCCGTACGGGAGAAGCGGGCCACACCCCGGGAGGTGGTGGCCGAGCACCTGGCCCGGATCGAGCGGCTCGACGGCCGCGTCGGGGCGTTCCGCGTGGTCCGTGCCCAGGCGGCTCTCGCCGAGGCCGACGAGGTGGGGGCGCGCGGGGATCTGGCCGAACTGCCGCTCGCCGGTGTGCCGGTGGCCGTGAAGGACAACCTCGCCGTGCGGGGCGAGTCGAACCGCATCGGCTCGGCCGCGACCCCGGACACCCCCGCCGAGCACGACCATGTCACCGTGGCCCGGCTGCGGGCGGCGGGCGCGGTGGTGGTGGGTCTGACGAACGTGCCGGAGCTGTGCGTCTTCGGCACCAGCGAGGGCGTCCACGGCACGGCCCGCAACCCGTGGGACACCTCCCGCTCGGCGGGCGGCTCCTCGGGCGGCAGCGCGGCGGCGGTCGCCGCGGGGCTGGTGCCGATCGCCCTCGGCAACGACGGCATGGGCTCGCTGCGCATCCCTGCGGCCAACTGCGGCCTCGTCACCATCAAGCCGGGCCACGGCGTCGTGCCCGCGGGGATCGGCGAGGGCGACTGGTTCGGCATGTCCGAGAACGGCCCGCTGGCGACGACCGTCGAGGACGCCCGCCTGATGCTGTCGGTCCTCGCCGACACCGATGCCGTACGACCGCACGAGCCGGCCTCGCGCAAGGTCGCCGTGTCGCTGCGCAGCCCGCTCGCCGGCGTCACCATCAGCAGGCCGTATGCGGAGGCGACCCGGGAGGCGGCCGGGGTGCTGGCCAAGGCGGGTCACCAGATCCGGCGCGCCGATCCGCCGTATCCGCTGTCGCTGAGCTTCACCTCGCTCGCGCACTGGACGGCGGGCACGGCGGTGGACGCCAGGGACTACGACCCGCGCCTGCTGACCCGGCGCACCCGGGTCCATGCCGCCGTGGGGCGGCGCTTCGTGGGCCGTGTCACCTCCGGCGACAGCAGGGAGCAGTTGCGCAGAAGGCTGGAGCCGTTCTTCGCCGAGCACGACGTGGTGCTCACTCCGGCGCTGGCCCGCCGCTCCCCCAAGGCCGTGGCCTGGCACGAGCGGGGCTGGCTGCGCAATGTGCTCGCCGACACCAACTACTCGCCGCTGACTCCCCCGTGGAACCTGACCGGCTGGCCCGCGCTGTCCGTCCCGTTCGGCTCACTGCCCTCGGGCGCCCCGTGCGCCGTACAACTCGCGGGGCGGCCGGGGTCGGAGGCGGTGCTGCTGGAACTGGCGGAGCAGGTCGAGAAACTGCGTCCGTGGCAGCGAACGGCACCGCTGGACTAGCCCGCCCAGGTCCTGCGCATGCCGAAGCCGCGGCCGGTCGTCGGCCGCGGCTGCGATCGCGAAGGGGCCTGACTGAGGGCGTCAGTCGACGCTGGGCAGGATGTGGGGCTCGGCGAGGTCGTCCTCGTAACCGGCCAGGCGGATGGGGGCCGAACGGGCCCACACGTCGAGGCTGCCGATCTCCCCGGGCCGCCGGCCCGCGCGCTCTGTGCGTTCCTTGGGGCGCTGTTCGCGATTCGTCTTCTCCGGTGTCACCGCGCACTCCTTATGTGTCGGGTCACCCTCGGGGCGTTCCGGCCACTCTGCTGCTGTGCGCCTGACGCCCGCTCGGGTCTGGGTAGAGAACTGTTCGGACGCGGTGGCGCCGGTACCTCAGGTGAGAGCTGGCTGTGCTATCCGGCTCGTCCCCGGGACGGACTCTGGGTGTTGGGTAGGACCCCGTGCTGCTGTCCGTCCCCCTCAGAGTACCCAAATGAGCGGGGGTCCGCTCGATGGGGCTGAAAACTTGGGGTAACCATCACAAGTCGCCCGTGTTCGCTGGGTCATGATATGCCCAGTCTTGTCATGAAATGTGGTGCACGAACATCACTCGTTCGGCCTACACCGGCGACGACGTATTCGAGACAGCCGTATCGGTCGTCGCGCAGTTCAAGTCCCGTTGGCTGTGCCGAAAGCTCGCCATGATCTGCTGCCGTCAGGCAAGGGCTGTCTCGCGGGAGGACTGACGCATGGAGCTGCGCAGCGTCGAGGAGCTGATGGATCTACTGCATGCGTGCAGGGGCACGTGGGACACCCGGCAGCGCGCCGGCGACCGCGTCGATCTGCACGAGCACGCCCTGCGGACCGCCGCGTTGCTGCGCCGCAGCCGTCCCGCCGACAAGGAGCTCCAAGTCGCGGGCCTGGTGCGGCCCATCGGCCGGCTGCTGTGGCCCGGTGACACGGCCGGGCACGACGACCGTACGGCCGACGCGGTGCGGGGTCTGCTCGGTGAACGGGTCGCTCGTCTGATACGCCGCCACTCCCGGCTCGGCACTCCCGTGGACGACGACCTGGTCAGTCTGCGTCAGGCCGAGGAGGAGGGCCGCGGCGCGGGGTTCGACGCCGGGGTGCTGGAGGACTGGCGCACGGTGCTGGAGCTGGTGGCCGCGCGCAACTCGCGGCTGGGGGCCGTCGACTGACGCCCCCCTCGTCGTTGGCCGAGCCTCACCACTTGCCCGGCGCGTAGTCCTTCAGGAAGACGCCGTACAGGTCCTCGCCCTGCTCGCCGCTGACGATCGGGTGGTAGACGCGGGCCGCGCCGTCGATCAGGTCGAGGGGTGCGTGGAAGCCGGCTTCGGCGAGGCGCAGCTTGTCGTAGTGCGGGCGCTCGTCGGTGATCCAGCCGGTGTCGACGGAGGTCATCAGGATGCCGTCGGTCTGGAACATCTCCTGGGCGCTGGTTCGCGTCACCATGTTCATGGCCGCCTTGGCGGCGTTCGTGTTCGGGTGGCCCGCGCCCTTGTAGCCTCGGCCGAACACGCCCTCCATCGCCGAGACGTTGACGACGTACGCGCGCTTGCTCGGCGCTTTGCGCGCGGCCTCGGCCATCACCGACCGCAACTTGCTGATCAGGATGAACGGCGCGGTGTAGTTGCACAGCTGCGTCTCGAGCAGCTCCACCGGGGAGATCTGCTCGATGCTCTGCACCCAGGTGTTGGAGTCGACGACGTCGGGGACCAGACCGCCCGCGTCGATGGCGGTGCCGTCACGGTGCCGCTCCACGCTGGCGTTGCCGGCGACCAGCGCGAGGTCGGCGACCTGCTGCGCGTCGAGGCCGCTGATACCGGCGGGCAGCGCGGCCAGTCCGTCGACCGCGCCGGAGCCGAAGGCGCCGATGACGTGGTGGGCGGGCAGTTCACCGGCGGGCAGCGGGGCGCTCTCGCCCTCGACCAGCGCGGCGTACGCGGAGGGCAGCCGGCGTACCGTCTGGGTCGCGTTGTTGATCAGGATGTCCAGCGGACCCCGCTCGGCGACCTGGTCGGCCAGGGCCACGGCCTGGGCGGGGTCGCGCAGGTCGATGCCGACGACCTCCAGGCGGTGGATCCAGTCCGCCGAGTCGTCCATCGCCTTGAAGCGGCGGATGGCGTCCTTCGGGAACCGCGTGGTGATCGTGGTGTGCGCGCCGTCCCGCAGCAGCCGCAGCGCGATGTACATGCCGATCTTGGCCCGGCCGCCGGTGAGGAGGGCGTGCCTGCCGGTGAGGTCGGCGCGGGAGTCGCGGTGGGCCCGGTTCAAAGCGGCACACTGCTGGCAGAGCTGGTGGTAGAAGTAGTCGACCTCGACGTACCGGGTCTTGCAGGTGTAGCAGGAGCGCGGGCGCTGGAGAACCCCCGCGATCCTTCCCTCCTCGGTGCGTGAGGAGGGCAGCAGGCCCTCGGTCTCGTCGTCGATGCGCTCGGCCGAGCCGGTCGCCGTGGCCTCCGTGACCGCCTTGTCGTGCGCGGTCTTCGCGGCCCGGCGCTCCTGACGGCGGCGCTGCTTGACCGTGCGGTAGACGCCCGCGGTGGCCCGGCGCACGGCGATCGCGTCGGGGTGGTCGACCTCCAGCTTGTCCAGTTCCTCGAGCACACTGAGGCAGACGGCCAGCCGCTCAGGGTCGATGCCGGGCCCGTACACGACCTCGTCCGTGGTCGCCGAGCCGTCCTCTGTCACCGTCATCGCCGCTGCCGCTTCCTGATCCACCGCGCGGCGCTCCGATCGAGTCCGCTTTCGAACGAGGAATTTTACGGAGCACCGGCCCACACGCCAAACCTGCGCTGATCATGGACAACGGCCGGTGATCGAACCGGCGGTGCCAACGGACGGCGAACGGTGATCGCCTCCGCGGCGGTGAGGGAACCCGCACCCCCCGCCGGGAGGCATCGCCACCGCTCACGGCGCGCAAGCCGTGATCAGTGTCTCCACCTCCTCGGAGAGGGCCGCGGCGAGGCGGTCCAGGTCCGGGACGGCCTCCGCGTCGGCGACCAGGCCGTAGTGGACGTGGCCGCGGTACGTCGAGATCGCGACGGCGAGGGACTGGCCGCGGGCGAGGGGGGCGAAGGGGTAGACCTCCGTGAGGGTGTGTCCGCCGAGCTTCAGGCCGAGGCCGGGCAGGGGGACGCTGGTGACGAGGATGTCGAACCAGAGGCGCGCCCCCTGGCTGACCAGCGGCCCGCCGAGCCGGTGAGCGAGCGCCGGGACATGGTCGGCGAGCAGCGCGACGGCACCGGCGCCCCGCCCCGGACCCGCGTCCTTCTTGCGGTCCATGGCCGCGCGGACCGTACCGAGCCGGCCGAGCGGGTCGGGATCGCCGACGGGAAGCCTCATCAGGTACCCGGAGAGCCGGTTGCCCTGAGGGTGGGCGGTGCGCGGGCGGCGTTTGGAGACCGGGATCAGCGCACGCGGCGCCACGCCCTCGCTGCCGTCGCCGCGCTCGTCCAGCCAGCGGCGCAGCGCGCCCGCGACGACGGCGATCAGCACGTCGTTGACGGTTCCGCCGACGGCCTTGCGGACGATGTGCACATCGTCGATGTCGATGACGACACCGGCGGTGCTGCGGGTACCGCTGGGCTCGGTGGTGAGCGCGGGCGAAGAACTCACACCCAGGTTGGACAGAGCGACAGAGGCACCGATGTCGAGGGCCCGGCCCACGTCGGACAGGGCACCCCGCACCAGCCCCGGCAGCTTCCGCACATCCGGGAGCAGCCCGCGCCCCGGCGGTTCGGGGCGAGGCCGGCGCTCGGGCAGGTCGATCGGGTCCATGACCGCGGCGGCGAGCGTCAGTGCCCGCAGCCCGTCGGCCAGCGCGTGGTGGAACTTGAACAGCACGGCGAACGAGACGCCGTCCTCCCCGGGCAGCACATGCGCCTCCCACGGCGGGCGGGCGCGGTCCAGCGGGCGCTCCATGAGCCTGCCCGCCACCTCGTGGAAGTCCGCGGTCGGGGCATGCAGCCGGATGTGGTCCAGCGGGTCGAAGTCGGCGGCGGGCTCACGCGCGGCGCCACCGAACGCGGACGCGAACGTCGGCGGAAACGCCAGCGGCTGCCAGACGTCCCGGATCCGCATCCGCAGTCCGGGCACGGCGGCGGCCCGCGCGGCGAGCAGATCGGCCGCGTGGGCACCGGCGGTGGGCGAGTTCGCGGCGAAGACGCCGAGCGCGCCCAGGTGCATGGGGTTCCGGTCGGACTCGATGTTCCAGAACGCCAGGTCGAGAGGTGCGAGCAGGTCAGAAGTCAATGGCTTGCCTCGCGTCGACGAAGGGTGAGCCAGCAGTCAACCCCTCGCGACCGATTACGGTCAAGTACGATCAAGCTACGCACAGTTAACAAGAGATTAAGTCCCGCCCCTGGTGAAAGGGGCGGGACTCATGAGGCGTCTGGGGTTACTTCAACGCAGGTGGCGCCGCCTGGGCCGACGTTCCCCACTCAGACGGGCGCGAGCCGACCGTGAAATCGAGCGACCGCAGGGACCGCAGGGTGGCGGTGGTCAGATACGTCCGCTCGTAGGCCGACCCGTCCGTCCGGGCCGACTGGATGTAGCGGTCGGTGTCCGAGGTGCCGGGCGCCGTGATGGTGAGCCCGCCCCTCGGGTAGTAGCGGCGGTCCAGCGTGAGGTCGACGCGGTCGAAGACGGGCGTGGACAGGCCCCAGGTGTCGTAGCCGGGCTGGACCGGGAAGATCCCGATCGACGACAGCACGTTCCAGGCGGACATCGTCCCGAGGTCGTCGTTCCCGGTCATGCCGGTCGGCGTGTCGGTGAACAGGGTCAGCGCGGCATGCACCACGTCGGTGGTCTTCCAGGGCTGACCGGTGGACAGGTAGGTGTACGGGGCGATGAGGTCGGGTTCGTTCTGCGGGTTGTACTTGTCGGCGTTGTAGTAGTCGTACGGCCCGTTCACCCACACCTCGCGCGCGGTCTTCGCCGGGTCCGCCAGGAGCTGCTCGTAGGCGAAGAAGGAGTCGAGCCGCTCGTTGGTGGCCCGCGTTCCGCCGATCAGGTCGACCATGCCCGGCAGGTCCTGCGGTACGAGCCACTGGTACTGCCAGGACGTGCCCTCGTGGAAGCCCTCGCTCTGCGCCGGGTCGGCGGGGCCGGTGAAGGCGCCGGAGGCGTCACGGGCCCGGAAGAAGCCGGTCGAGGAGTCGAAGATGTTCCGGTAGCTCTGGGCGCGGGCGGCATAGCGCGCGGCGTCCGCCGAGTGGCCCAGATCCCTCGCCATCTGCGCGAGCATCGCGTCCGACAGGGCGTACTCCAGCGTGGCCGAGGCCCCGTGGTCGTAGTCCGAGTCACCGGGCTTGGCATGCGGACGGCCCTTGATGTACGGCGCGAAGCCCTCGGCGAGGTACTCCTTGTTGGCCTCCCGCCCCACGGCCGGTGAGTCCGCCGACGGCACCCCGTCGGCGTTCTTCCGCAGCGCCCGGTAGGCCCGCTCCTCGTACCCCTTGAGCAGCCCCTGCTGATACGCGTGGGTCAGGAACGGCGTCACCGGGTCGCCGGTCATGATGTTCGTCTCGACCGTGCCGTAGCCCCATTTGGGCAGCCAGCCGCTCTCCTCGTCGATCTTGATCACCGAGATCGCCATGTCCCGGGCCTCACGCGGCGCGAGCAGGGACAGCAGCTGGGACTGGGTGCGGTAGGTGTCCCACAGGGACCAGTTCTGGTAGTACGTGAAGCCCTTCGCGCGGTGGATCTTCTGGTCCCAGCCGGTGTAGCGGCCGTCGGCGTCGCTGCCGATATTGGGTGCCAGGAACGACCGGTACAGCGAGGAGTAGAAGGTACGGCGCAGGGTGTCGCCGCCGCCCTGGACGCGTACGTCGTCCAGGCGGTCCTCCCATGCCCGCTGGGCTCGGTCCCGGACGGAGTCGAACGAACGCCCGCCCTCGGCCCCGAGGTTGACCGCCGCGCCGCGCGCGTCGACGTACGACAGCGCGGTGGTCGCCTCGACCGTGCGGTCCCGCGTCGTGTCGAAGCGGACGTACGCGCCGTCCCGTCCGGTCTTCGAGCCCGCGGTCACCGCGCTGCCGTCCCAGGTGCCGTACGTCGTGAAGGGCCGGTCGAAGCGGGTGATCGTGTAGACGGTGTACGGCTCGGTGTCCTGGCAGAAGCCGCTGCCGGTGATGGCGGTGCGCACGGTCCGGCTGTCGAGGATCTCGACCTTCGTGGAGACCGTCTTGTGCAGCGACTGGCCCGCGTTGAGCAGTACGTTGGCCTTGCCGGTGGCCGGGAAGGTGTAGCGCTGCACGCCGGTGCGCTCGGTCGCGGTGAGTTCGGCGTCGATGCCGGAGTCCAGGCCGACCTTGTAGTAGCCGGGGCTCGCCTGCTCGTCGTCGTGGCTGAACCCGGCGGCGTAGGCCGCGTAGTCCGTCTGTGTGACGTCGCCCGTCGTCGGCAGCACGGGCAGGTCACCGCCGAGACCGCAGCCGACACCCGACAGGTGGACGAGGGAGAAGCCACGGATGCGGTCGTGGGAGTAGTCGTAGCCGGTGTTGTGGCCGGTGTCGGGCGAGAGCTGCACCATGCCGAACGGCACGGCGGCGCCGGGGTAGGTGTTGCCTTCGTTCTCCGTGCCGATGAACGGGTTGACCAGATCGGTGAGGCGCCCGTCGTGCGGCTCGGCGGCCCGGGCGGCCGGGACGGTGCACAGCGCGGACGCTGCCACCGCCCCGGCCAGCCACAGGCGCAGGTGCCGGGTCCATCTCATCCTGCGGTTTCCTCCAGGGGGTTACGGGCAATCGGCCGGCACCGGCCGGGAGATGTCCCGGATCAGCGCCTCGTGCGCGGCCTTCACGCGCGCCACGTCCGGCTTGAGGACCTTGCGGTCGTAGGTCAGCAGGCCGTTGAGCTCGCCCTCGACGTCGGCGATCTGGGTGTAGACGGCGCCGTTGCCGCCCCGGCAGGCCAGGGCGCGCACCTCGTCGAGCTTGGTGAGGTAGTCGTCGGTGTAGGTCGCCGGGTCGACGTCGACGTACGACTGCTGCACGGACCAGGCGTGTCCGGGGACCGCGAGGCCGAGGCCGCCGTACTCGCCGCTGACCAGGGCCCGTTCACCGTCCGGCTGGGGCGGCAGGGCGGGGCTGGGATAGCCGTGCTCGTCCATGATGTCGCCGGTGCCGCCGTCGGCCCCGAGGTTCAGCCCGGACTGGCCGTTGACCAGCCGGGTCGGGTCCCAGGCCTTGGCCTGCTCGGCGACGCGGCCGATGTCGTACTGGCCCCAGCCCTCGTTGAAGGTCACCCACATGACGATCGACGGGCTGCTGATGTGCTCGTCGATCATCTCCTTCATCTCGCGCTCGTACTGGGCGCGCGAGGCGGCGTTCGGGGTCACCCCGGCGGTCATCGCCGGCATGTCCTGCCAGACCATCAGGCCCAGCTTGTCGGCCCAGTAGAACCAGCGGTCCGGCTCGACCTTGATGTGCTTGCGCACCGAGTTGAAGCCGAGCTGCTTGTGCACCTTCAGGTCGTAGGCGAGTGCTTCGTCCGTCGGTGCGGTGTGCAGGCCGTCGGGCCAGAAGCCCTGGTCGAGGGTGGCCATCAGGAAGATCGGCTCACCGTTGAGGATCGTGCGGGGGACGCCGTTGACCTTCTCCACGGCGATGGAACGCATCCCGAAGTAGCTGCCGACGCGATCCGAGCCGACGCTCACCTTCAGGTCGTAGAGGAACGGATCGTCCGGCGACCACAGGTGCGGGTCGTCGATGGTCAGCGTCAGCGGCTGCCCGGTCCGGCCGCGCGCCGTGGCGACCTTCCGCTTGCCGTCGTACGCCGTCGCCGTGATCGGTACGCCGTCACGGACGCCCTTCGCCTCGACGGTGACGCGGCCGTTCGGCACGTCCGGCGTGACCTTGAGCGAGTCGACGTGGTCGCGGGCGACCGGCTCCATCCACACCGTCTGCCAGATGCCCGAACTCGACGTGTACCAGATGCCGCTGGGGTCCAGGCGCTGCTTGCCGACGGGCGGGTTCTCGCCCTCGGCCGCGTCGGTCGGGTCGTACACGCCGACGATCAGCTCCTGGGTGCGGCCGGGCTTGAGCGCGTCGGTGATGTCGGCGCTGAACTTGTCGTAGCCGCCCTTGTGTGCGGCGACCTTCTTGCCGTTGACGTACACCTCGGACTGCCAGTCGACCGCGCCGAAGTTGAGCCGCAGCCGCTGGCCGGACCCGATGCGCCAGTCGGCCGGGACCGTGAAGGTGCGGCGGTACCACATGCGGTCCTCGTGCCGCTGGATGCCGGAGAGCTGGGACTCCACGGGGTACGGGACGAGGATGCGCTCGGCGAGGTTCTTGCCGACGGGCGGCTGCTCCCCGGCCTCGGCCGCCGCGAACTGCCAGCGGCCGTTGAGGTTGCGCCAGGCGTCGCGGGTCAGCTGCGGGCGCGGGTACTCGGGGAGTGCGTTGTCCGGGCCGACCTCCTTGGCCCAGGGGGTGCGCAGTTCGTACGTCGAGCGGTTGGCGCCGCTGCTCCAGAACGAGCCGATCTCCTTGCCGTCGGCGGTGAGTCCGCCCTGGCCGTCGTAGCGGACCTCCGCAGTGCCGCGTGCGGTGCCGGTCTTGTTGCCGACGACCGGTTCCTTGAGGCCCACCAGCAGGGACTTGGGGTCGGACGGGTTCAACCGGGCCGTGGTCAGGGGCCACTTGGCGCCGCCGATCACCGCCTCGACGTGGTCGATGACGGAGGCCGGGGGTGCGGACAGCTCGTGTGCGAAGTCGAGTTTGAGCGTACGGCCGTCCTTGAGGACGGTGGTGGCGATGGCACCGTCGTAGTCGTAGCCGTCGGGGAGCCGGAAGGCCGACTGGGGGACGGCGACCTTGCTGCCGCCAGGCGGGGTCCAGCGGAGGTGGAGGTTGGAGCCGCCGTAGTGCTCGAAGTACTCCAGCTTGACGTCGTAGGCCTGGCCCGCCGTCAGCTCGATGGGCGCGGCGGTCTGTTCGCGGTCCCAGTCGTCCACCCAGTGGTCGATGACCGGCTTTCCGTCGACCCAGAGCCGGAAGCCGTTGTCACCGATGATCGAGAAGGTGGTGGGGCCGGTCTTCTCCGGCACGATCTTTCCGGTCCAGCGGACGCTGACATCGTTGTCTTGACCGGTGGCGAAGCGCAGGCGCGGCTCCAGGTTGTCGAAGTCGAGGTTCTGGTCGAAGCCGGTGGCCTTCAGCTCGTGGAAGTCGAAGGCGCCCGGGGCGGAGTGGGTGTAGTACTCGCCCTTCAGACCGTGGATCTCGACCGGGCCCTCGGCCGCCGCGGTGGCGGACGACGGGGCGGTGAGGCCGGCGAAGGCGAGGGCTGCGGCGAGCACTAACACGAAGCGGGATCTGTGGTGTCGCACGGATCCTCCTTGTTGAGGACGTGTGGCGGCTCTTGCGATTTACATCGTTGCAATCAACGGCAGTTGGCATGACAACACGGCTTCCGCTTCCCTGTCCAGGGACATGACAACGGTCCCTGGCGAACGCCTGCTCGCCAGGGACCGTTCCACCGAATCCGCGGTCTACGGCACCAACTGTCCCTTCCCCAAAGCGATCACTCCGCCCTTGGACACCGTGTACAGCTCCGCGTCCCGGTCCGGGTTGACGCCGATCGTCGCGCCCGGCGGAACCTCGACGTTCTTGTCCAGCACCGCGCCCCGGACGACCGCGCCCCGGCCGATGTGGACGTTGTCGTGCAGCACCGAGCCCTGGACGACCGCTCCGGGGTCGACCACGACACCCGGCGACAGCACCGACCGCGTGACCTGCCCGCGGATCAGGCAACCGGCGCTGATGATGGACTCCCCCGCGATGCCGCCCGCGTTGAACCGGGCCGGGGAGAGCTGGCCGGAGTGGGTGTAGACGGGCCACTGGCGGTTGTAGAGGTTGAAGGCGGGGCGCTCGGCGATGAGGTCCATGTGGGCGTCGTAGTAGGCGTCGAGCGTGCCGACGTCGCGCCAGTAGCCCTGGTCCCGGGTGGTCTCGCCGGGGACGTGGTTCTCGCTGAAGTCGTACAGCTGGGCCTCGCCGCGCTCGGTGAGCTGCGGCAGGATCGAACCGCCCATGTCGTGCACGGAGTTGCGGTCCTCGGAGTCCCGCTGAAGCGCCTCGATGAGGGACTTGGTGGTGAAGATGTAGTTGCCCATCGAGGCGAAGACGGACTCGGGGTCATCGGGCAGGCCGGGCGGGTCGGCGGGCTTCTCCAGGAACTGCTCCACGGTACGGCCGTCGGACGCGGAGCTGATCACGCCGAAGGACGACGACTCGCTGCGCGGGACGCGTATCCCGGCCACCGTCACGCCCGCGCCGTTCTCTATGTGCTGGGCCAGCATCTGGCGCGGGTCCATGCGGTACACATGGTCGGCGCCGAACACCGCCACGTACTCGGGACGTTCGTCGTAGATGAGGTTCAGCGACTGGAGGATCGCGTCCGCGCTGCCCAGGAACCAGCGCGGACCGAGCCGCTGCTGGGCCGGGACCGGGGTGACGTAGTTGCCGAGCAGGCTGGACATCCGCCAGGTGGTGGTGATGTGCCGGTCCAGCGAGTGCGACTTGTACTGCGTCAGGACGCAGATGCGCAGGATGTCACCGTTGACGAGGTTGGACAGGACGAAGTCGACGAGACGGTATGTGCCGCCGAAGGTGACCGCGGGTTTCGCGCGGTCCGCGGTCAGGGGCATCAGGCGCTTGCCTTCTCCACCCGCCAGTACGATGCCGAGCACCGAAGGTCCGCCACGCCGCATGGCCGCTCCCCTCACCGTGGTTGACCATGATGTGCCCTTGATCAGTGGACACTAAGCCTGTTTGAGGATCTCCCGGTAGAGCTGAACCGTCCGGCGGGCGACTGCGTCCCAACCGAACTCCCCCACCGCCCGCTCCCGTCCGGCCTCGCCCATCCGCCCCGCCGCCTCCAGGTCGCCGAGGACGGAGTCCAGCGCCTGCGCCAGACCCGACTCGAAGTCGTCGTCCACGGAGACCAGTAGGCCGGTCTTGCCGTCCTCCACGACCTCCGGGATGCCGCCGACCCGGGAGGCCACGACGGGAGTTCCGCAGGCCATCGCCTCGAGGTTGACGATGCCGAGGGGTTCGTACACCGAAGGGCAGACGAACACGGCCGCGTGGGTGAGGAGTTGGATCACGTCGGCGCGCGGCAGCATCTGCGGGATCCAGTGGACGCCCGCGCGGACGCTGCTGAGCTCCTGGAACAGGTCGCGGAACTCCTGGTCGATCTCCGGAGTGTCGGGGGCGCCCGCGCACAGCACGACCTGCGCGGCCGGGTCGATGTGCCGCGCCGCGCGCAGCAGATGGGGCACGCCCTTCTGCCGGGTGATACGGCCGACGAACAGGACGTACGGGCGGTCGGGATCGAGGCCGATCCGGGTGAGGGCCTCGGTGCCGTGGTCGGGGCGGTAGAGGGTGGTGTCGATGCCGTTGTGGACGACGTGGACCTTGGCCGGGTCCAGCGTGGGATAGCAGCCGAGGATGTCCTCACGCATGGCTCCGGATACGGCGATCACCCCGTCGGCGGCCTCGATCGCGGTGCGCTCGGCCCAGCTCGACAGGGCGTATCCGCCGCCGAGTTGCTCGGCCTTCCAGGGGCGCAGCGGCTCCAGGGAGTGGGCGGTCATCACATGCGGGATGCCGTGCAGGAGCTTGCCGAGGTGGCCGGCGAGGTTGGCGTACCAGGTGTGGGAGTGGACGAGTTCGCGGCCTTCGAGGGCCGCGGTCATGGCGAGGTCGACGGAGAAGGTGCGCAGCGCGTCGTTGGCGGTGTCCAGGCCGGACCAGGGGCGGTGCCGCAGCACGCCCTCCGCGCGGCCCTCGCCCCAGCAGTGCACGTCCAGGTCGACGAGGTCGCGCAACTCCCGTGCGAGGAACTCGACATGGACGCCCGCGCCGCCGTACACATCCGGGGGGTACTCCCGGGTCAGCAGTCCCACTCGCACCCGCAACCCCCTGTCTCAACGCCCGGCCCCTTCATGGTCACCCAGATGTGGCGCCCGGGGAAGAGCGCGGGGGTCGTGTGAAGCAACAGTCGCCGCAGACGCCTCCGCCAGGCACGCGGTAGTAGAGGCAGCAGCTGCGGCGCCGGAAGGCGGTGCCGGTGAGGGTTCCGGTGCCCGCGAGCCGGGGGTGGCCGAGTAGCGCCGTGGTCAGGGTGCGGGCCCGGGCGGCGGCGTCGGGGCGGTGGTTGGTGCGCGCCCAGATGTCCAGTTGCCGCGCGGCTCCCGCCAGCGCGGAGGCGGCGTTGCCCCACAGCAGGCCGGTGGCGACGCGGTGACGGGTGTGCAGGGCCGCGGTCAGCGGTTCCAGGTGGGCGTGGAGCACGGTGTCGGCGAGGGTCGCCGCGTCCGCGGGCAGCGGGCGCACTTCCGTCAGCCAGAGGTCGTCGGGGGCGCTGCCGTCGGGGTCCCAGCGCAGCAGCCGGGGATCGAGGTCGGGGACGAGGCCGTACAGGGCCGCGCAGCCGAGCGCCGCCGACCACAGCCGGGCCGCGAGCCCCTGCTGGGCGACGGAGGCGGCGATCCGCGGCTCGGGGGCGTGCAGGGCGTCGGCGACCTTGTGGAGGCGGAGAGTCAGGGGATTCCGGTAAACATCCGATGCTGATTCGGCGTACGCCTCCGCGAGGGTCGGCAGTGGCCCGCGCGGCACTCCTGTGGTGCGTAGTACGAAGAAGCCGCCGAGCGGGCGGAGCGCGGCGAGGTCGGGGTCGAGTTCCACGAAGAGCAGTAGTACCAAGGCCCGTAGGGGGCGCCACCAGGGGGTCGGTGAGGGGTGTCACCCACCTGAGGGAGGACGGAGGCCCGGTCGTACTCCATCGGCAGTAGGACCCAATGAGTGCTCAGGTACGACGACGGGAAGGTTTTTTCGCGGCATCGTGTTGGTTATGGAAGACGACCGATCGCCGCGACGGGCCCCGGGCCCCCGCCTCACGCAGAGGAGCAGCGCATGAGTGCCCTCGCGTTGTCCGTGGTGCTGTCGCTGATCTCCGCTGTGGCGTACGCGGGCGGCGCGATCGTACAGGAGCGCGTCGCGGAGTCCTCCCCCGACTACGCGCCGCTGCGCCGGCCGAGCTGGTGGGCGGCGGTGGCGCTGAACGGCCTCGGCGGTCTGCTGCACGTGGTGGCCCTGGCGTACGGACCGCTGAGCGTGGTCCAGCCGCTGGGCGCCCTGACCATCGTGTTCGCGCTGCCGATGGCGGCGATGTTCGTGGGCCGCAAGGCCGGGGCGACCGCTTGGCGGGGCGCGATCATGGCGACGGTCGGACTCGCGGGTCTGCTCTCCCTGGTCGGCACCGCCGACACGCAGTCGCTGGATTCCGCCCAGCGGGCGGGCGTGGCCCTGGTCACCGCGGGTGCGGTCGTGGCGCTGATGATCGCGGGCCGGGCGGCGCACCGGCATCCGGCGGTGCGCAGCGTGCTGCTGGCCACGGGATCCGGCATAGCCTTCGGCATGTCCTCGGTGTTCACCAAGACCGTCGCGGTCGACTGGAGCGGCGGCGTCTCGGCGTCTGACCTGCCGTCCCTGGCCACGATCGGCGTCTTCGCCACGGCCGGACTGATGCTCTCCCAGGCCTCCTACCGCGGCGCCGGACTCGCGGCCCCGCTGGCCACCCTGACGGTCGTGAACCCCGTGCTGGCGGCGGCGGTCGGCATCACGATGTTCGGCGAAACCTTCCGCTACGGCACGACGGGCACCGCGCTCGCCCTGAGCTGCGGCGTCGTGGCGGCGGGCGGGCTGATCCTGCTGACGACGGAGCGGATCGGGCGGACGCAGCAGGAAGCCGCCGCACCCGTGGCCGAACCGGCGCCCGTCGAGGCGCTGCTCGCCCAGCACTCCGGCGACTCCCCCGAGGCCGTCAAGGAGCTTCTCGAGCAGCCCGCGGCCGAACTCCCGGACCAGGCCCTGGTCGCGACGCAGGCGTCGGCGCCGGACCTGGAGAAGGAGGAGCAGCCGCACACCGACGTGCCCCCGCTGCTGTACGGCCCGCTCTACATCGGCCCGTACATACCGAGGCCGGTCCTGGACCGGCACCGCACCCGTATCAAATCCTGACGCCACCGGCCCGGAGGTACGCCACCGGGTCGATGTCCGTGCCGAAGCCGGGCCCCGTCCGCACCTCGAAGTGCAGATGCGGGCCCGTGCTGTTGCCCGTGGACCCGGAGCGGCCGATGCGCTGTCCGGCGCCCACGCCCTGCCCGCTCTTCACGGAGATCGCCGAGAGGTGCGCGTACTGGGAGTAGCGGCCGTCGGCGTGCCGGATCACCACCTGGTAGCCGAAGGAGCCTTCCCAGCCTGCGCTGACGACCCGCCCGTCCGCGACGGCCTTCACTGAGGTCCCGGTGGGAACGGCGAAGTCGACGCCCGTGTGATAGCCCATGGACCAGGAGGAGCCCGCCTTGTGGTACGGCGTTCCGGTCGCGGCGCTCACGGGCGCGACGAGGCCGCGCTTGGATGTCTCCGTCTTGGGCTTGCTCTCCGGGGCTTTCCTGACCGGAGCCTTGCTGTCCGAGGCCTTGTTGTCCGAGGCGGGCGCCTTGGGTGCCGGCTCGACCGGCGTCCTCGTCGTCGTGGCCGCCTTGCCGCGCAGGCTGAGCCGCTGGCCGGGCAGGATCAGGTCGGGGTCCGCGCCGATGGTCTTCCGGTTGGCGGCGTAGAGCCCGCGCCAACCGCCGCGTACGTCCTGCTCGTCGGCGATCCCGGAGAGCGTGTCGCCCCTGAGGACGGTGTACATCTCGGCGGTGCCCGCCCGGGACTGGGGCGTGGTCTGCGGCTGGACGTCGGCCAGGGAGTTCTTCGTGGTGCGCGGGGCGGTGCCGCCCGGGCTGATGTCGGGGGTGTCGCCGCCCCGGGTCAGCCCCGCCTTCACCGAGCACGTCGGCCAGGCGCCGGGCCCCTGTCCGTCGAGCACCTTCTCGGCTATGGCTATCTGCTGGTCCTTGGTGGCCAGATCCGCGCGCGGAGCGTACCGGGTGCCGCCGAAGGCCTCCCAGGTCGACTGCGCGAACTGCAGGCCGCCGTAGTAGCCGTTGCCGGTGTTGATGCTCCAGTTGCTGGTCGACTCGCAGGCGGCGACCTTGTTCCAGGTGTCGACGTCCGCGGCGTGTGCGGTACCGGTGCCGATGAGCGGTATCGCCATTCCGGCGCTGCCCGCCGTGACGGTCAGTGAGGCGCGGTTGATCCTGTTCGGCTGATACCGGCGGTGCCGGCCGCGTACGGCCATGAAAGCCCCCTCGACATGCGTCAGGAGGGCCAAAAGTAAGCGCCACGAACAGGCCATGACAAGACAGCAATCAGCCGCTTGGTCACACCAAGTGGCGAGGAATCGGCGCCTGTTGATCCACCTGTTGATCCACCCTCCGGGACGGCTGAGTGCGGCGCACCGTTCTGTGCGTATGTGCCTGCGCGACATCGCCACGTCGCGGCATCCGGGTGTGCGGTCGGCGTACCGGCACGTCAGGGTGGACGATGGGGCAATACTGGCGGGCATGCAGGACCGGCACCGCTGCTATCGAGGTCACGAGGAGCCAACGCAATGAGCAATTCAGCCCAGATCGGCGTCACAGGTCTCGCGGTCATGGGCCGCAACCTCGCCCGCAACTTCGCGCGCAACGGCTACACGGTCGCGCTGCACAACAGGACGTCGGCGCGGACGCACGCCCTGGTCGAGGAGTTCGGGAGTGAGGGCGACTTCGTCGCGGCCGAGACCGCGAAGGAGTTCGTGGCGGCGCTGGAGCGGCCGCGGCGTCTGGTCATCATGGTGAAGGCCGGTGAGCCGACGGACGCGGTGATCCAGGAGTTCGCCCCGCTCCTGGAGCCCGGCGACATGATCATCGACGGCGGCAACGCGCACTTCGCCGACACCCGCCGCCGCGAGCGCGACCTGCGTGAGCAGGGCATCCACTTCGTCGGCATGGGCGTCTCCGGCGGCGAGGAGGGCGCGCTGCACGGACCGAGCATCATGCCGGGCGGGCCGAAGGAGTCGTACGACTCACTGGGCCCGATGCTCGAGAAGATCTCCGCGAAGGCCGCCGACGGGGCTCCCTGTGTCGCGCACGTGGGTCCGGACGGCGCCGGGCACTTCGTGAAGATGGTGCACAACGGCATCGAGTACGCCGACATGCAGCTGATCGGCGAGGCGTACCAGCTGCTGCGTGATGTCGCCGGGTACTCGCCCGCGCAGATCGCGGACATCTTCCGCACCTGGAACACCGGGCGGCTGGACTCGTACCTGATCGAGATCACGGCCGAGGTGCTGTCGCACGTGGACGCGGCGACGGGCGAGCCGTTCGTGGACGTGGTGGTGGACCAGGCGGAGCAGAAGGGCACGGGGCGGTGGACCGTGCAGATCGCGCTCGACCTGGGTGTCCCGGTGTCGGGTATCGCCGAGGCCGTCTTCGCGCGGTCGCTGTCCGGGCACGAGGCGCTCCGCGAGGCATCACGCGGGCTGGCCGGGCCGAAGGCGTCGCCACTGAGCGAGGCGGAGGCCGGGGCCTTTGCCGACCGGGTGGAGCAGGCCTTGTACGCCTCGAAGATCGTGTCGTACACGCAGGGCTTCCATCAGATCGACGCGGCCCGCGACGAGTACGGCTGGGACATCGACCTCGGTGCCGTGGCCTCCATCTGGCGCGGTGGCTGCATTATTCGCGCGGCGTTCCTGGATCGCATTCGTGCGGCGTACGACGTTCGAGCGGATCTGCCGAGCCTGCTGTCCGACGACACGTTCGCGCAGGAGATCGGCGCGGCTCAGGACGACTGGCGTGAGGTGATCATCGCCGCGGCCCGTCAGGGCGTGCCGACGCCTGGCTTCTCCGCGGCTCTCGCGTACTACGACGCGCTGCGTGCGGAGCGGTTGCCTGCGGCGCTTACGCAGGGGCAGCGGGACTTCTTCGGGGCGCACACGTATCGGCGGGTTGATCGGGAGGGGTCGTTCCACACGTTGTGGGGTGGGGATCGGTCGGAGGTTTCCGCCTAGTCGGTTGGGGAGAGCGGTGCGCTCGCGAGTGCGGGTGTGTGGGGGCTGGTCGCGCAGTTCCCCGCGCCCCTGAAGGGGCGCTTGTGATGGGCGGCGTTTTCTGGCGCCGCCCATTTCCCTTTTTGTCCTCGGCTCACGTCAGTGGTGGGCCCGGTTCCGGGTTTGGTACCGGTTCTGGGCCCGGTGGGACCGGGGACGGGTCCGGGCCGGGGACCGGGCTGGGGCCCGGTGGTGGGCCCGGGGGGCCGGGTACCGGTGGGGGCTCCGGTGTCGGGACCGGGGACGGTGGGGGCTCGGGGTGTGCGGGGTCCGGGCCGGGTGTGGGGCCCGGGGGGACGGGGTCAGGGGTCGGGTTGGTCATGGTGTCCTCCGGCCAGTGGTGAAACGTCGGCTCTGGACTACTCCCCCGCGTACCCGACGGCCGCGCCGCCAGTCACTCACCCGCGTCAATGCCGAGGCCCAGGTGGGCCTACTGCGGGTGCGCCGCCCGCGCTCCCGCAGCCAGGCCAGGGCGAGGGCTGGACAGTACGGGCACTTGTGTCGTGACCAGTTGCTGGGCCCGGGCGATGGAGACCTGGGCGAGGACGATCGCGTCGGCGTCCGTAACCTCGTCCGCAGCTGCTGCCACCAGACGGGCGCAGCCGTCGACGTCACCCGCGTCGAAGCGCTCCCACGCGCCCTCGACGAGGCGCGCCCGCACCTCGACCGGGCGTGCCGTACGCCGGGCCTCGTCCTCGATCAAGGACACCGTCGGACCGAGTGTGCTCTCCACCGTGGCGAGGACGACGACACGCTCCCCCTCGGCCACCGCGGCCGCCGCCATCGGGCGGTCGACGCGCAGCACCGGCATCCCGACCTCGGCGGCGGCCGTCTCCGCGACGCCGCCGATGGTCGAGCAGGTGCACAGCACGGCTCGCGCCCCCTCGGCGACGGCCCGGCGCAGCTCCTTGCGGACGTCGTCCGCGACGGCTTCGGGTCCCTCAAGACGGGCCCGGGCCAGTAGTTCCTCGTCGACGAAGTGCCGTAGTTCCAGGTCGGGGTGGTGCTCCTGGCGCAGGGCCTCGAAGACCGGGATGTGCAGCGGTGAGGTGTGCAGCAAGGTCAGCATCAGAACCGCTCGGGGTGCGCCCGCTGCCAGTCCTCGGCCGCCGCCAGCAGATCGGGGTCGGCCGCCGGAGCCTCGTCGGGGTGGCGTTCGGCCCACCTCACGACGTAGGGGCACAGCGGCGCCACGACGACTCCCTCGCGCGCCGCCATGCCGTACAGCTCGCGCGCCAGGGAGCCCGCGATGCCCTGTCCCTCGTGGGCCGGTTCCACGATGGTGTGCACGGGGACCAGGGCGCGCCCCGGTGCTTCGAGCACGAAGTACTCGATGTGGCCGACGACTTCGCCGTCGCCGCCGAGGGCCTCAAGGCGGCCCGCCGCCCGGTCGTCGCGGATCTCGGTCTCGCTCATGGGAACGCTCCTGGTCCGAAAGTGCGGCGTCCGAAATGTGCGGCCGACACGGTCAGGCCCGTACGGCCTGCGGGCTGCGCTCCTGGTCGGAGCCCGGCACCGGTGCGGACGGATCGGCGCCCAGGGCCACGATCCTGTTGTCGCGGTCCACATGCACGACCCGTGGCCGCAGCGCCCGTGCCTCGGCGTCGGAGACCTGAGCGTAACTGATGATGATCACCAGGTCGCCGGGGTGCACGAGATGAGCGGCGGCCCCGTTGATGCCGACGACTCCGGAGCCGCGCTCCCCCTCGATGACGTACGTCTCCAGCCGGGCGCCGTTGGTGATGTCGACGATGTGGACGAGCTCGCCGGGCAACAGGTCTGCGGCGTCGAGCAGATCGGCGTCGATGGTCACCGATCCCACGTAGTGCAGGTCGGCCTGGGTGACGGTGGCGCGGTGGATCTTGGACTTGAACATAGTGCGCAGCATCGGGGCACTCCCACTGATCGGCTCCCTGCCTGCTTGTGCAGGTCAAGGGCGGTTTTCACGCTGCGACGGCCAGCTTCGGACGTCGGTGTCGACAGGCGGAACCAGCGTACGGAACAGCACTCCGGAACGCATTGAGAGCCGGGTCACTGAGCATGCTTCCCATCGTCCGCCGCAAGGGCGAGGCCAAGTACGGCAACTCCCTGGGGGACGGTCACTCACTCGTGCATCACCATCCACGCCCCAGGGGACCGTGAGCAACCCGCAGTACCCGCAGCAGCCCGATCAAGTGCCCTCGGAAAAGGGTCGGTGCGGGGCTCGTGGAGCCGCCGACGCCCTCCCGGTATGGAGCGGTACCGCTTTTCAGTCCGTTCGGCAGACGGTGGGGCGAGCCTGTACTACCCAGCCGCCGCGGCGTGCCGTCGGCCAGGTCTCGCTGTTCTACGGCTACGACCCCGAGGAACCTGTCGAGAAGCTCTTCGTGATGTCGGTCGTCAACGTCGGGACGGCAAGTTCGGAAGTCGTTCGGCTCCGCCTCACCAAGAAGGGGCTCGGCAAGGCCGTGCCCGCATTCGGGATCGTCGTCGGAGGCACCCTCAACTGGACCACTCTGGAAGGGATCGTCGACGCCGCCGAGATGGCATACCGGCGGCGGTTCCTCCTGGACAAGTACCCACACCTCGCTGACGAGGAGGCAGCCGGTTCGTTTCCCGACACCAGCCCCGACGGCCCGGACGTCGCGGACGACGCCGACGAGGAGATCAGTCTGCTCGACGAGATAGCCGAGGCGGGCGAACCCGACCTCCGCTGAACCAGTGTCCCGGCGGTGAACGTCATCCCACGACCGCCGGGACGAACACGGCTCAGGTCCCGCCGCGAACCCCACGAACCGCGACCACTCCTCGCGGCACCAGGTGACGCGTCGGATTATCGACTCAGCCGCCGCTCTTGCGCCTGAACGAACGCTGGTTCGCGGCCGGGCCGTGGGCCGCGCGGACCTTTGACGCGTTGGGGTTGGCGGCGACATCGGCCGCGTCCGCCTGCGCACCGCGCTTGCGCGCCAGGGCTTCACGGAACTTGCGCTTGAGGTCGTCGTTGCCGTCGCTGTCCGGCGCCGGAGGGGACGTCTCGGGGTCAACCGACTCCGAACCTTCCGGGGTTACGGGCTCTGCGGTCATGGTGACCTCCTGGGTTCGGGGGTGGGCCAGCACAGCTTGTCATGCCGGGCGCGGTGCGGGGCACCGGCAACCTCATGCAACGCTCTCAGCCGTTGCGACGCATGAGGGCGGCCTTGCGGGCCTCGGCGAGCTTGCGGGCCTCGCCGGCCTTTCGGGACTTGCCGCCGGCGCCGCGGGAGGTGTCCTTGCTGGTGCCCAGGCCGCGGAAGGGAGCGTTGGTGTTCTTGGGCCGGGGGACGGCGGGCCCGCCGTCGAGCGGGGTGCCGGAGGGGGCCTTGGCGCCGGTGATCCGGCTCAGTTCCGCCTCGCCCGAGCGCACCTTGGTGACGGTCGGCTCGATACCGGCGTCGGCCAGTACACGGCTCGTCTCGCGGCGCTGAGCCGACAGCACGAGCGTGACCACGCGGCCGGACTCACCGGCGCGGGCGGTGCGGCCGGCCCGGTGCACGTAGTCCTTGGGGTCGGTGGGCGGGTCGACGTTGACCACGAGATCGAGGTCGTCGACGTGCAGGCCACGGGCCGCGACCTTGGTCGCCACCAGAACGGTGAGCTGGCCGTTCTTGAACTGCGCCAGGGTCCGGGTGCGCTGTGGCTGGGACTTGTCGCTGTGCAGGGCCCCGGCGTGCACCCCGCTGGCCCGCAGATGCCGGGTGAGCTGGTCGACGGCGTGCTTGGTGTCGAGGAACAGCAGTACGCGGCCGTCGCGGGCGGCGATCTCCGTGGTGACGGCGTAGCGGTCAGGGCCGTGGACGACCAGAACGTGGTGCTCCATCGTCGAGACGGTGCCCGCGGACGGGTCGACCGAGTGGACGACGGGGTCGTGGAGATAGCGGCGGACGAGCTGATCGACGTCGCGATCCAAAGTGGCCGAGAAGAGCATCCGCTGACCGTCGGGGCGCACCTGATCGAGCACGTCGGCGACCTGCGGCAGAAATCCCAGGTCGCACATCTGGTCGGCCTCGTCCAGCACGGTGATCCTCACCTGTCCCAAGCGGCAGGCCTTGCGCTCGATCAGGTCGTGCAGGCGTCCGGGGGTGGCGACGACCACCTCGGCTCCCTCGCGCAGCGCGGCGACCTGCCGGCCGATCGAGATGCCGCCGACGACCGTGGCCATCCGCAGCCGTAGTGCCTCGGCGTACGGCGCCAGCGCCTGGGCGACCTGTTGGGCCAGCTCTCGGGTGGGCACAAGGATCAGTGCGCGGGGCTGCTTCGGTTCGGCGCGCCGCCCTGCCGTACGTGTCAGCAGCGGCAGGCCGAAGGCGAGCGTCTTGCCCGTTCCGGTGCGCCCGCGCCCCAGGACGTCGCGCCCCTCCAGGGCATCAGGCAGTGTGGCGGCCTGGATCGGAAAGGGTTCACGCACCCCGAGTCCGCTCAGTGTCCGCAGCACCTCCACCGGCAGTTCAAAGCCGGCGAAGGAGTCGGCCGGGGGCAGCGCCGGAGTCGTGGCCGCTGACCGGGCGGGACCGCCGTGAGCGATGCCGAAGTCGTCGGGATGCTTCATGAACAGCCTTCCGCAGGGGGAACGTACCGAGGAAGGCCCGGCAGGACCCACCGCGACGACCACGCAAACGCATGACACTAACACAAGGCACAACATCGCGCCGCGGCACCGATCGCCCTCCCGGCCCGTCGTCACCTGGCATCATGAGGGCGAGCGGAGATCCATCCGTTCTGGGTCGCAGTGGGGGGCGAGGGGCAGTGGCACGTCCGAATTCTGGTGACGATCAGCTGCAAGCTCTTCATCAGCAGGGCTGGGAGGCCGCGTGTTCTCTGCACCGGCATCTGAGCAGCGGCGGTGAGTTGGCGCCGATCCCCACTCCAGGCGTGCTGCTCGAAGTCGGTGAGATCGCGTACGGCGACGTATCGGCGGACTACTCGCGCTTCTACGGCACGAATGTGACCTACAACCAGCGCTCGGGCTTCTACTTCGGGTCACCGATGTTCGTCGCCGCCGGGCTGGTCGGAGACGCGCTCGCCAACAGCAGCGCCCGCAACCGGGCGCAGGCGATGGCTCAGGCGCAATGGCGCGACTTCTCCCCCTGCCGCGCGATCCTCACCGACCGTCGCATGCTGCTGCATGTCGCGGCCGAGAACCGTTGGGTGACGGTGCGGCACCACGAGATCATCAGCTTTCTTCCCGTGCTCGAACAGTGGGCGCTGTTCACCGACTACCAGCAGTGGGAGCCGATGCGGTTGGCCGGGCCGACCGTGCCATGGCTGACCGCCGCGACGATCTCCGTGCTGAACCGGGGCCGGTCCGAGTACCAGCAGCTTCCTCCACTGCCGCTGCCGGACTGACGGTCAGTTGCCACGCCGCAGCGTTCCGGTGTCCCCCACGCTCGTCACCTCGTAGCCCAGGCTGCCGTCGGCCGCGGGGGTCAGAACGATGTCGACCTCGTCGACGCAGTTCAACGGGCTGCTCTCCTCGGTGATTTCCTCTCGGACCTGTACGGAATTCCCGGTGTCCATGGTGAGGATCCACCGGCCGCTGCAGTCCAGCGACGGGTATTCGACGGTGGCCACCTGACCGCTGAGCTTCCCGCCCGTGTAGTTCACCTTGATCGAGTAGAGGCCGCCGTCCGTCTCGCGCACGTTCCCGGTCCACCTGCCCTTGTAGTCGGCAGGGGACGCCTTCGGGGACGTCGTGGAGGAACCTGCCCCGGACGCCCCCGAGTTGGCCGAGTTCTCGTTCCCTCCGCCGGGAAGCTTCACGGCCAGGACGATGCCGAGTACGGCGACGGCGGCCACGGCGAGCACGGGGCCGACCCGGCTCTTGCGACGGCCGCCCGGTACCGGCGGCATCGGTGGTGTGGTCACCGTCATCCGTGGTGTCGGCATCGGCGGCATGGGTGTCGAGGTCGGCGTGGGCACCGGAGGCATCGGTACCGGCGTCGGAGTGCCCGGCGGCGGAGGCGGGACGCGCCCGCCCTGCATGGTCGGCAGGGCGTGCACGCTGTCCCCGCCACGGCCCGCGGCCGGGTTGTCGACCTGGGTCGGCGGCGGCTCCTCGAGGTCGAGGAGGCCGGCGGCGTGCCGGCCGAGCTCCGCCATCAGGTCGCCCGGAAGCCACGCGTCCGAGCGGGTGTCAGCCGTGGCCGCCTCTGCCGTCGCCACGATCTCGGGCAGCGGAATCCGGTCCTCGGGCCGCTTGGCGAGACACCGTCCCACCAACTCGGCCAGCGGCCCGGGCATCCCCGTCAGGTCCGGGTCGTCCTCGGTCGCCCGCAGCATGAGCGCGTGGGCGCCGCTGTCCGGGCCACCGAATGCCTGTCGGCCCGTTGCGGCGAACACCAGGACCAAGCCGAGACTGAACACGTCGCTCAGCCCGGTGATCTCGTGGCCCAGGATCTGCTCGGGCGCCATGTAGCCGGGAGAGCCGACCATCGCACCGGTACGGGTCAGCACGCTCGCGTCCGCCGCACGCGCGACACCGAAGTCGATCACCCGGGGACCGTTGACCGTCAGCATGACGTTCGACGGCTTGAGGTCCCGGTGCACCAGTCCGCAGCCGTGGATGCTCTGCAGCGCACGTGCCAGACCGGCGGCCAGGTGCCAGACCGACCGCTCCGGCAGCGGCCCGCTGATCTCGGTCACCGCCTGGTGCAAGGTGGGGCCGGCGACATACCCGGTGGCGACCCAGGGCGTGTCCGCCTCGGTGTCGGCGTCCAGGACCGGAGCCGTCCACTCCCCGCCCACCCGCCGCGCCGCGGCCACCTCCGCGCGGAACCGGCTGCGGAACTCCGCGTCGTACGCCAGCTGCGCATGGACCAGCTTCACGGCGACCGTGCGCCCCCGCTGCGAACGGCCGAGGAACACCTGCCCCATGCCCCCGGCTCCGAGCCGCCGGAGCAACCGGTACTCCCCGACGTGGCTGGGATCGCCCGGCCGCAAGTTCTCCATGATCGTTTCGTCCCCCTCAGCGTGGCACTACAGCCGGACGCTCATTACAACATCACCGGTTGCGTCCGCGGGCGTCACATCACCGGACTCGAACTGGGTCCGGTACAGCTCCGCATAGCGTCCCCCCTTGGCCAACAGCTGCTCGTGCGTGCCGCGTTCCACGATGTGGCCCGCCTCGACGACCAGGATCAGGTCCGCCGCCCGCACCGTGGACAGCCGGTGGGCGATGACGACGGCGGTTCTGCCTTCCAGGGCCTCCGTCAGCGCCTCCTGGACGGCGGCCTCGGACGTGTTGTCCAGGTGGGCGGTGGCCTCGTCGAGGATGACGACGCGCTGGCGGGCCAGCAGGAGCCGGGCGATGGTCATGCGCTGGCGTTCGCCGCCGGAGAGGCGGTAGCCGCGCTCGCCGACGACTGTGTCGAGGCTGTCGGGCAGGGACCGTACGAGATCGGCCAGGCGGGCGCGGCGCAGGGCGTCCCACAGGTCGTCCTCGGTCGCGGTGGGGGCGGCGAGGAGGAGGTTGGCGCGGACGGTGTCGTGGAAGAGGTGGCCGTCCTGCGTGACCATGCCGAGGGTGGAGCGCAGGGAGTCGGCGGTCAGGTCGCGGACGTCGACGCCGCCTATGCGTACGGCACCCTCGTCCACGTCGTACAGGCGCGGCAGCAGTTGGGCGATCGTGGACTTTCCGGCGCCGGAGGAGCCGACGAGGGCGACGGTCTGGCCGGGTTCGGCGCGGAAGGAGATGCCGTGCAGGACCTCGTCGCCGCCGCGGGTGTCGAGGGAGGCCACTTCCTCCAGGGAGGCCAGGGAGACCTTGTCGGCGGAGGGGTAGGCGAAGCGGACGTTCTCGAAGGCGACGGCGACCGGGCCGTCGGGCACCTGCCGGGCATCCGGTTTGTCCTCGATCAGCGGCTTCAGGTCGAGGACTTCGAAGACCCGCTCGAAGCTGACCAGGGCGCTCATCACCTCGACGCGGGCGCCGGCGAGGGCGGTCAGCGGTGCGTAGAGGCGGGTCAGCAGCAGCGCCAGCGCGACGACGGCGCCCGGCTCCAGTGTGCCGCGCAGGGCGAACCAGCCGCCGAGGCCGTAGACGAGGGCGAGTGCGAGGGCCGACACCAGGGTGAGGGCGGTGATGAACGCCGACTGGGCCGTGGCCGTCCGTACGCCGATGTCCCGGACCCGGCGGGCACGGGCCGCGAACTCCTCGGACTCCTCCTCCGGGCGCCCGAAGAGCTTGACCAGGGTGGCGCCCGGCGCCGAGAACCGCTCGGTCATCCGGGTGCCCATCGCCGCGTTGAGCGTCGCCGCCTCCCGCTGCATCCGGGCCATGCGGCTGCCCATCCGCCGCGCGGGGACGACGAACACCGGGAGCAGGACGAGCGAGAGCAGTGTGATCTGCCAGGACAGGGTGAGCATGACGGCGAGGGTGAGAAGGAGCGTGACGACGTTGCTGACCACGCCGGACAGGGTGTTGCTGAACGCCCGCTGCGCGCCGATCACATCGTTGTTGAGACGGCTGACGAGCGCTCCCGTACGCGTGCGTGTGAAGAACGCGACCGGCATGCGCTGCACATGATCGAACACAGCCGTCCGCAGATCGAGGATGAGCCCCTCCCCGAGGGTGGCCGAAAGCCGTCGGCCGAGGATGCCGAGTGCCGCCTCGACGACCGCGATGAGCGCGATGAGGAGCGCGAGGCGTACGACGGTCCCCTCGTCGTCGCCCGTCACGATCGCGTCCACGACGTAGCCGGCCAGGACAGGGGTGGCGACGGCGAGCAGGGCCGTGAGCACCCCGAGACCCACGAAGCGAATGATGCGCACACGGTGCGGGCGGGCGAACGCGCCTATGCGGCGCAGCGTCGCGCGGGCGAGGGGACGGCGCTCCTGCTGGGCGCTCATGACACTCTGCAGCTGTGTCCAGGCTGTGATCTCCATACTCATGACAGGGACCGTAGGCCCTCAACCATCCTTGAGGTCAACGCCGAATCGGCACCGTCCGGGCACACGATGGACGCGAGGCCGTGCCCGGCGTGTCAGCCTCCGGCCCCACTCCCGCAACCTGCCGTTGTCCTGGCGCGGAGAACCTCTCACGATGTGATGGTCGTGCGTCTTCCCCGAGGCCTCAAGCGCCTCCCGTACCGGCAGATACTGATGCTGGTCCCGCTCGCGCTCGTGCTGTGGGTCGCCGTGCGCCACTGGTCCGTGCTCGTGGAGGGCTTCGGACACCTGCGCCACGCCGAGTGGCCGTGGCTGCTGGCCGCCGGCGCGGCCACCTGCGGCACCTGGGTCGCCGCGTCCGCCGCGCGGCAGGGCGCGCTCGTCGAGCGGCTTCCGGTACGGCGGTTGCTGGCCACGCAGTTCGCCGCGGGCGCCGCCAACCATCTGTTGCCGACCGGTCTCGGGGCCAGCGCGGTCAATCTGCGGTTCATGGCGGTGTGCGGCGTTCCGCTGGCCCGCTCGTCGGCCGCGGTCGCGCTCTATCTGCTGGCCGAGTCGATCGCCCGTGTGGGCATGCTGGCGGCCCTGCTGATCGCCTTCCCGCACGCGCTGCAACTCGGTTCGCTCCTGCCGGACGGCGTGGCGGGCCCGTTGCTGACCGGCATCGGCGTGGTGGCCGCCGTCGCGCTGCTGGTCCTGCTGCTCGTACGGAAGCTGCGCACCGTCGTCTTCACCTTCGTGCGGACCGCGCTGGGCGAGGCGCGGGCCGTGCACACCCGGCCCTGGCGGGCGGTGGCCCTGTGGGGCGGCTCGTTGGCCTTCCCCGCCCTGCAGGCGGCCGGACTGGTCGCGGTGGGGCTGGCGTTGGGGCTGCCGGTGCCGCCCGCGTACATGGTGGTCGCGTATCTGGCGGCGACGGTCGCGGTCGCGCTGATACCGACGCCCGGGGGCATCGGTTCCGTCGAGGCCGCGCTGATCGTCGCTCTGGTCGCGGCGGGCGGGCCGGTTGCCGTGGCCACGGCCGTGGTGCTTGCCTACCGGATCATCACTGTGTGGGTGCCGATTCTGCCGGGGGCGTTGACGTTGGGGGCGTTGGTGCGGATGAAGGTCATCTGAGATAGCGCCGCTGTGGGCCGTGCCGTCAATCGTCTGCGGGCTCGTTGTGGCTGGTCGCGCAGTTCCCCGCGCCCCTTCGGGGCGCTGCCCTCACCGGACTCTGACGTGTACCGGGCCGCCCTTCGGGTCGATTCGGTGTGTCCAGCGTGCGGTGAGGGTCGGTCGGCGGTTCAGGAGGAGGGTTCGGTGCAGGAATCGGCCGTCCTGCGTGACGTGCAGGATCGGGCGGGTGAGCGGGAACCTCGCGCGCAGGATGTACGGGAGGCGGTCGGTCGCGGTGACTCGGTTCGGGGCGATCCAGTGCAGGGGCGGGTGGACCACTAGGGGGACGCCTTCGGACCAGTCCGCCCCCGCGAGCCACGCCTGGACGGCGGTTGCCGCGTGCGCGCCCTCTCGGGCCGCCCTACCCGCGCTCTCCACGGGGTGCAGCACACTGCCGACTGCGAAGACGCCTGGGCGTAGCGTGCGCAGTGCCCCGTCGATGGCGGGTCCGCGCGTGGCGGGGTCGAGCGGTATTCCTCCGCGCCGGGCGAGTTCGTGGTCAGGTACGAAGTCGCCGGTGAAGACGATCGTGTCGCAGGGCAGCACGGCCGTACGGCCGTCGCGGTGGCGTATCCGGACGCCGGACAGCCGCCCGTGGCCGAGGAGTTCGGTGACCGTGGTGCCGGTGAGGAGCGGGATGCCGTGGCGGAGGCGGGTGTACTGGGCGCGGGCGGGTGCCGTCCGGGCGCGCGGGAGTTCCGTGACCATGGCGACGACGTCGGCTCCCGCGGCCCGTGCGGTGTCGGCGGCGGCGTACGAGACGTCCTCCGCGCCGACCACGACCGCTCGGGTGCCGATCCGCTGCCGGCAGAGGTGGACGGCCTGCTGGAGTTCGCCGGTGGTGTAGACGCCGGCGGGCCGGGTGCCGGGCACCAGGCGTGCGCTGCGCGGGCGTTCGCGGGCGCCGGTGGCCAGCACGACCGCCCGTGCGGTGATCGTCTCCGGTCCGTTCGGGCCGACCGCGGTGAGCGTGAGCGGGCCGGTCCAGTCGAGGGCGGTCACGCCGGTCCGTACGACGGCTCCGGCTCTGGTCGCCGCGTCGGTGAGCAGACGGGCGTACGCCGGTCCGGTCAGCGGACGCGGCAGCGTGCCGAAGCCGCCGTGCGCGCAGTGCCGGGGTACGCCTCCCGCCTGCTGCTCGCGCTCCAGCACCTCGACGTGGCCCGCGCCTCCGGGGGCGAGACGGGCGGCCGCCGCGAGTCCGGCGGGGCCCGCGCCGACGATCAGGACATCGATCCGGCGCTCGGGCGTCATGCGCCGGCTCCCTCGAACAGCGCCCGTACAGCCGCACCGCAGTAGAAGCCCTGGCAGCGGCCCGCCCTGGCCCGGGTCCGGCGGCGCAGTCCGTCGAGGCTGTGGGGCGGGATCGTGCTGGCGAGGGCGTCGCGGATCTCGCCTCGGGAGACTCGTTCGCAGTGGCAGACGAGGGTGCCGTACTCGGGGTCGGCGGCGATGAGGTCGGGCCGCTGGTGCGGGCGGGGGAAGGCCTCGCCGAGGTTCGGCATGCGCACCGGCTCCAACTCCCGTGCCGGGCCCGGGTCCAGGCCGCTGTCGGTGAGCAGGCCGGTGACGTGGGCGGCGATCGCGAGCGAGGCGGTGAGGCCGGTGGAACGGATGCCGCCGACCGTGACGTAGGACTGCCCCGGGTGGGCGCGGATGCGGTAGTCGTCGTGCTCGGTGGCGGCGCGCAGCCCGGCGTAGACGGCGGTGACCTCCTCGTCGAGCAGTTCGGGCAGGATGCGGCGGCCCTTGTCGCGCAACAGCTGAAGCCCGTCCGCGGTGGAGTGCGTGGCCCGCTTGTCGTCCAGGTCCTCGGCGGTGGGACCGAGGAGCACGTGGCCGTAGACGGTGGGGGCGACCAGCACGCCCTTGCCGAGCGCTGTGGGGACGGGCAGCAGGATGTGGCCGACCAGGCCGCGGGCGAACTTGTCGAAGACGATGAGCTGGCCGCGGCGCGGGGTGACCGTGAAGTCGTCGTGGCCGAGCTGCCGGTCGAGTGTGTCGGCGTGCAGTCCGGCGGCGTTGACCAGCCAACGGGTGCGCAGCGTGCCCCGGTCGGTGTCGAGGATGTGCGTGCTGTCCTGCCGACTCACGTTCCCCACACGGCAGTTGAGGTGCAGGTCGACTCCGTGCCGGACGGCCTGGGTAGCGTAGGCGAGTGTCGTCGTCCAAGGGCAGATGATGCTCTCGCCCGGCACGTGCAGGGCGCCGAGTGCGCCGGGGCCGAGGTGCGGTTCGCGGTCGTAGAGGTCCGTCGGGCCGAGGATGCTGGTGTCGTGGTAGTCGTTGCGTTCCGCCTTCTCGACGAGTCGGGGCAGCGCGGCGAGCTGTTCCTGGTCCCACGCGACGAGGAGGGCGCCGGTCGTTTCGACCGGGATGCCGGACTCGGCCGCGTAGGCGGCGAGTTGGCGGAATCCCTCGCGGACGAGCCTGGCTTCGAGGGAGCCGGGCGCGGCGTCGAACCCGGTGTGCAGGATCGCGGTGTTGGCCTTCGAGGTGGCGTCGCCGACATCGTCCCGGGCTTCTACGAGGGCGACGCGGAGGTGGGGGTGGCGGGCGAGCGCGCGGGCGATGGCGCAGCCGACGACGCCGGCGCCGACGATCGCGACGTCGTAGGTCAGCGAGGGGAGCGGCCCGTTCATGTGGGCGCTCCGCTGCCTGACGCCGGCGTCAGGCAGCGCCCGAAGGGGCGCGGGGCTGTGACATATGCGGCTCCGCCGCGTGGGCGCGACCAGCCACAACGCGCCCGCAGACGCTCGACGGCCCATCGCCCCACCCCCCGCGGAGCGGCTGGTGCGGGCGTCAGGCTCGCTAAGCGGGTTCGGTGAAGTCCGGCGCGGTGGCAGCGCCCGAAGGGGCGCGGGGAACTGCGCGACCAGCCACAACGGGCCCGCAGACGCTCGACGGCCCATCGCCCCACCTCTCGCGGAGCGCTTACGCTCACGTCGGCCCCCGGTCGAGCAGCGCCGCGACTTCCCGGCGGAACCCGGCGAGGCGTGCGGCGGCCTCGTCCGCGCTGATGCGTGGCTCGTACACGGCCGACGGTTTCCAGTCGGGCAGCGCTTCGGCGACCGTCAGGCCAGGCTCGGTGCCCAGCCGGGCCAGCGCGCCCACACCGAGCGCGGTCGCGTCCGGCAGCGCGGACACCTCGACCGGGCGTTGCAGCAGGTCTGCCTGGGTCTGCATGAGGAGGGTGGAGCGGGTCAGGCCGCCGTCGACGCGGAGTACCGAGAGGGGCTCGCCCAGATCGAGCGCGGCGGCTTCGGCGAGTTCGGCGACCTGCGCGGCGATGCCCTCGCACAGGGCGCGCACCAGGTGCCCGGCGGTGGTGTCGAGGCCGAGTCCGGTGAGCGAGCCACGCAGGTCGCCGCGCCACCAGGGAGCGGCGAGCCCGGCCAGCGCCGGGACGAAGGTGACGCCGCCGCTGTCGGGCGCCGAACCGCCCACCGGATCAAGGTCCGCGGCGCTCTCGATGACGCCCAGGTCGGCGAGCCAGCGTACGGCGGACGCGGCCGTGTACACCTGGCCGTCGAGGCAGTAGCTGGTGTGTCCGCCGAGGCGCCAGGCGACACAGCTGACCAGCCCGGAGGTGCCCCGGCGCGGTGTGTCGCCGGTGTGGGCGAGGAGGAACGCCCCTGTGCCGTAGGTGCACTTGGCGCCGCCGGGTTCGGTGACGCGCTGGGCGAGCAGTGCGGCCTGCTGGTCGACGACGAGGCCGGTGAGCGGGATGGCGTGGCCGAATGCGGTGGTCGTGCCCACTGGTCCGGCGACGTCGACGACTTCGGGGAGGCGTTCGCCGGACAGGCCGTAGAGGTCGAGGGCTCGGGGTGACCAGGATGTGCGGTCGAGGTCGAGGAGTTGGGTGCGGCCCGCGGTGGCCGCGTCGGTGACGTACGCGCCGGTGAGGCGGTGCACCAGCCAGGCGTCGGAGGTGGTGACGACTCCCTCGGCGGTCAGGTGACGTCGTATCCACGCCATCTTGGGCGCGGCGAAGTACGGGTCGAGCGGCAGCCCGGTGAGCTCCCGCAACTCCTCGGCGTGGTCGGCGAGTTCGGCGCACACGCTCTCGGCGCGGCGGTCCTGCCAGACCAGCGCGTCGGTCAGCGGGCGGCCGGTGTCCGGGTCCCAGGCGAGGACGGTCTCGCCCTGGTTGGCGAGGCCCAGCGCGGTGACCGGCTCCCGTGCCTCGGCCAGGGCACTGTCCGCGGCCTCGACGACGGAGGCGTACAGCTCGCCGGGGTCGACCTCGACCAGACCGCCGGGCAGATGACGGGGCCGTACGGCGGCGAAGCCGGTGCCGATGACGCCGCGTTCGGGGCAGATCACCAGGGCCTTGGTGCCGGAGGTGCCCTGGTCGACGGCGAGGACCGGACCTGTCATCGCACCTCTCCCGTCGAAGCCGATCGAAGCCCGTCGAAGGCAGTTGAAGCCCGGCGAAGCCCTGGGCGATCACCGTGCGCCAGCCTGCCGCCGCTCCGCACGGCCCGTCAAGCAGCCGAGGGGAGACGCGCATCCAACCGGCCATCCCCGCAAAGGAGTTCGAAAGGATCAGCAAACCGACAGCCATGCGGAAGCGCCGCCTCTATAGTGACGCCGACCGCGCGACTCCTCAACTGCCGCCCGGAGGAAGGCTGTTGTTACTCCCCCCTGCCGTCCTGACCTGCCCTCTTCCGGGGGCGGGCGACTGATGGCCAGAGAAGGAGCACGCCCCGCCTACGATCCCGCCGGCCATGACTCCGCGCTGCGCGCCGCCCTCCAGGAGCTGCGCACCGGCCGCTGGATGGCGATGCGCGGTCTTCTGCTGGAGACCGGGGAGTGGTGGCAGTGGACGCAGCGCACCCAGATCCTCGCGGCCGCCGCGGCCGGCACCGACGTGGTGCGGGCCTGGCTGTCCGAGGAGCCGCACAGCATCCCGGCCGCCGTGATGCACGCCCGGGTCACCGTGGAACGCGCCCTGCGGGCCCACCGCGAGGAGCACCGCCGTACGCACGAACTGTGGAAGGAGGCCTGGCGGGCGTGCGAGACGGCGACACGCACCGCACCGCACGACCCGGTCCCCTGGGTGTGCCTGCTGGCGCTGGCCCAGCTGGACCGGGACCGGCGCTGGTCCGAGCACCGCTGCCGACCGCCCGAGCCGATGCTGCCGCCGGGCCCGTGGGGGCTGCTGGCGGAGGCCGACAAGCGTGACCCGTACAACCGCGAGGCCCACCACCGGATGCTGCAGTTCCTCTACGGGCGCGGTGCGGGCGGGCGGCTGGCGGAGGCGTCCGGGTATGCGCACTGGGCCGCGGACTCGGCGCCCCCGGGCTCCGCGCTGCACGTCCTGCCGCTGTATGTGCGGGTGGAGCGCTACCGCCGCTCGGGCGGGCGGGACGCCGCGCTCGATCTGCACTGGGTGGCGGAGGACGCCACCCGCGAGGCACGACAGGCGTTCCGCTCCTGGTTTGAACTCAGCCGTCCCGCCGAGCGCTCCCTCCTTGACCTGAACCACCTCGCTCACGCCCTATGGGGCGCGCTCCGGTTCCCGGACGCGGCCCGGGTGTTCGACGCCCTGGGCCCGTACTGGACGCCCGTCCCCTGGGCCTACCGCACCTCCGACGCGGGCGACCGCAGCCAGGCGGTGGACGTCTTCCTCCAGGCGCGCGCCCGCACCCGGTCGGCCGCGGACGATTTACACCCACACCCCTGACCCCGTCCTCTCCCGGAGGTTTGGTTCCGCATGTCCCGCACCCCCGCTCCGTCCGGCGTCCCGCCCCACGACGAGGAACAGCGCCTGCGTGAACTCGGCTACCGCCCCGTGCTCGCCCGCCGTATGGGCGGCTTCGGCAACTTCGCCATCAGCTTCTCCGTGATCTCGATCCTGTCCGGCTGCATGACCCTGTACGGCTTCGGCATGGGCGCCGGCGGGCCCGCCGTGATGCTGTGGGGCTGGGCCGGCGTCGGCCTGTTCGTGCTGTGCGTCGGACTCGCGCTGGCGGAAGTCACCAGCGCGTACCCGACCTCGGGCGCCCTGTACTACATGGCCGACCGGCTCGGCGGCAGACGCTGGGGCTGGTACACGGGCTGGCTGAATCTGCTCGGTCTGCTGGGCGCGATCGCCGGTATCGACTACGGGGCCGCCCTGTTCACCGGCGCCTTCATGAACCTCCAGTGGGGCTTCGAGCCGACGCCGGAGAAGACGTTCCTGATCTTCATGGTGATCCTGCTGCTGCACGCCACGCTGAACCTGTTCGGCGTCCGGCTGGTCAGCGTCCTCAACTCCATCAGCGTGTGGTGGCACCTCGCCGGTGTCGCGGTCATCGTCGGCGCGCTGGCCATCGTCCCCGACCACCACCAGTCGCCGTCCTTCGTCTTCACCGAATTCGTCAACGACACCGGCTGGTCCAACCCCGTCTACGTCGCCGCGATCGGCCTGCTGCTCGCGCAGTACACCTTCTCCGGCTACGACGCCTCAGCCCACCTCTCCGAGGAGACCTCCAACGCCTCGGTGACGGCGGCCCGCGGCATCGTGCGCGCCATCTGGGTCTCCTGGATCGCGGGCTTCGTCCTGCTCGCCGGCCTCACCTTCGCCATCCAGGACTACGACGCCACACGCGCCAGCGAGACCGGGGTGCCGCCCGCGCAGATCCTGCTCGACGGCCTCGGCACCGACGGCGCATGCGCCCTGCTGCTCGTGGTGATCGTCGCCCAGCTGTTCTGCGGCAACGCCGAAGTCGCCGCGGCCAGCCGCATGGTGTTCGCGTTCAGCCGGGACCGCGCGCTGCCGGGCTCCCACCTGTGGCGCAAGGTCAGCCGCCGCACCCAGACCCCGGTCGCCGCCGTCTGGCTGTCGGTGGCGGTCGCCTGCGTCCTCGCCCTGCCGTCCCTGTACTCGGCGACGGCGTACGGCGCGGTCACCGCCATCAACGTCATCGGCATCACGCCCGCCTACGTCATCCCGGTGTTCCTGCGGCTGCGGGCGGGCGACCGCTTCCAGCCGGGGCCCTGGAGCCTGGGCCGGTGGAGCAGGCCCATCGGCTGGACCGCGGTGGCGTGGGTGGCCTGTGTGACGGTGCTGTTCTGCCTGCCCCAGTCGTCTCCGGTGACGGTCGACACAATGAACTACGCCTCCGTCGCCCTCGCTGTCGTACTCGTCCTCGCCACGGTGTGGTGGTTCGTCGCCCGGCGTTCGTACGGAACGCCCACCACAGCGGCGTACGGCGACGACCGGGAACAGGCCGAACTGGCCGAGGGAATCGTCTGAGCTGCGCGATCCGGGCATCGGTCCCGGTACGAACTCCTGTGCCCTATACGGCAGGATGAGCCCTCGCGCCGGACATCGAAGGACCTGTCCGGCGCGAGGCGCACATCACGGAAGCGAGCAGGTGACCAGGTGACGAGACATCACATCCGGCTGTCGGCGAGGAATGTCCCCGCGGATCTTCTCACCGGAGGTGACCGGTGAACCGCGAACTCACCATGCACGACTTCGTCATCGCGGGCATCGCGATGGCCGCGGGCCTGCTGGCGGCGTTCCTGCTGCGGATGCTGCTGCGCTGGCTGGGCAAGCACGCGGACCGCACCCGCTGGACCGGCGACGAGGTCATCGTCGCCGCACTGCGGACCGTGATCCCGTGGGCCGCGATGGTGGGCGGCGCGGCGGCCGCGGCGGCGGCGCTGCCGCTCACCAGGACGGTTCACCGCAACGTCAACCAGGGCCTGACCGTCCTGCTGATCCTCATCGTGACGATCGCGGCGGCCCGGCTGGTCGCCGGACTGATCCGCACGGTCACCCAGTCCCGCTCCGGCGTCGCCGGGTCGGCCACGATCTTCGTCAACATCACCCGGGTCGTGGTCCTGGCGATCGGCTGCCTGGTGGTGCTGCAGACGCTGGGCATCTCCATAGCCCCGCTGCTCACCGCCCTCGGTGTGGGTGGTCTCGCGGTCGCCCTGGCGCTGCAGGACACGCTCGCCAACCTCTTCGCGGGCATCCACATCCTCGCCTCGAAGACTGTCCAGCCCGGTGACTACATCCGGCTGAGCAGCGGCGAGGAGGGTTATGTCACCGACATCAACTGGCGGCAGACCACCGTCCGCAACCTCTCCAACAACCTGGTCATCATCCCCAACGGCCAGTTGGCGGGGACGAACATGACCAACTACAACCGCCCCGAGCAGGACCTCACCATCCTGCTCCAGGCGGGCGTCGCCTACGACAGCGACCTGGAGCACGTCGAGCGGGTCACCATGGAGGTGATCGCCGAGGTGATGACCGAGATCACCGGCGCCATGCCGGACCATGAGCCTGCGGTGCGCTTCCACACCTTCGGCGATTCCCGCATCGGGTTCACGATCATCCTGGGCGTCGGCGAGTTCAGCGACCAGTTCCGGATCAAGCACGAGTTCATCAAGCGCCTGCACAAGCGCTACCACGAGGAGGGCATCCGCATCCCCTCCCCGACCCGCACGGTGGCCCTGCAGCAGGGCGCGGTGTCGATTCCGCAGCCGCGCGGCGCGGAGATCGTGGTCGAGCCGGGCGCGATCCCCGCCGCCCGGCTCGACTGATCCCTTACCCCGACTAATCCCTTACCTCGGCTGATCCCTTACAGGGTGGCCGAGTTGTCGTGGTGCCCGTCCGTCCGGTTCTCCGGCCGCCGCAGTGACGAGCTCGGCGGGGTCACCGTCCAGTCGGGGTGGCCGGGCATCCGCGGGGTCTTCGTGCCGTAGAGCCAGTCCCGCAGGAAACCGGACAGGTCGCGGCCGGAGACCTCCGAGGCGACGGCGATGTAGTCGTCCGTGGACGCCGAGGAGTTGCGGAAGCGGTCCAGGAAGGCGCGCTCCACTGCGTTGAACGCGCTCTCGCCGATCTCGTTGCGCAGGGCGTACAGCACGAGGACGCCGCCGAGGTAGCGCTGGCTGTCGAAGAGGTTCACCGCGTTCGGGGCCGCGACCGGGCCCGAGTCACGGCGCCACTGGTCGCCCCGCGCGTAGGTGTTCTTCATCCGGGCCTCCATCGTGGTCAAGCCGATGGAGTCCGGCCAGCCGCGCTCGTAGCGGTAGAGCAACCCGTAGAAGTCGGCGTGGCCCTCGTTGATCCACAGGTCCGCCCAGGTGGCCGGCGAGACCAGGTTGCCGAAGTAGGAGTGGACCAGCTCGTGCATCATGTGCGAGCCGATCTTGGACTCCTCCTGGAGGAGGTAGTTCGGCTTGTACAGGGTGAGGGTCTGGGTCTCCAGGCCGGTGAAGTCGAAGGCGTTCGGGTCGTCGGAGTTGCAGGGCAGCAGGCCGTACGTCTCGAACGGGTACGCCCCGAGCCGCTGCTCGATCCAGCTCACCAGGTTCGGCGTGAGGGCGAGCGCCGGCTCCAGGGCGGTGGCGCGGGCGGTCGGTACGACGTCCCGGAGCGGGAGTCCGTGCGGGCCGGGCCGGTCCGTGACCACGTAGTCGCCGACCGTGATCTGCACGATCTCGGTGGCGATCGGCTCCCTGGAGCGGTAGATGTACGCCGTCCGGCCGCCGGTGAGTTGCTCGGTGCGGACGAGCCGGCCGCTGGCGACGCCGCGCAGGCCGTCGGGGACGGTGATGCGGAAGGTGAAGTCGGCCTTGTCCGAGGGGTGGTCGTTGCACGGGAAGACGGTGTGCGCCGAGTCCGGCTGGGGGCAGATGGCGAAGCCGTCCGGGGTGGGGACCCACGCCGTGTGCGCGAGGGTGCGGCGCGGGTCCGCCGTGTACGTCACGGCGACGGCGGCCTTCTTGCCCGCGGGCAGGCACCGGGCGGGCGTGATCCGCAGCTTCTCGTCGGCCTGCTCGAAGGCAGCCGTGCGGCCGGCCACGGTGACGGTGCGTATGTCCAGGCCGAGGGCGTCCAGGGAGAAGCGGGTGAGCTCCTGGGTGGTGGTGATCTTCAGGGTGGCCGTGGCGTCGACGAGCTGTGTCGTGGCGTCGTAGGCGAGGTCGAGGTGGTAGGCCGACACGCGGTAGCCGTCGTTGCCGAGGCTCGGGTAGACGGGGTCCCCCAACGTCTCCGGGCCGGGCGTGCCCTTGGCTGCCGGAGCCGCGTGCGCCTGGGCGCCGACGGACAGGGCCGCGGCGGTGCCGATCAGGGCGGCCGGGGCCGTCACTCTGCTGCGATATCTCATGGTCCGCTTTCGCTCGGGCGGCCGGGTGGTCAGGTCCGGCCGTCGGATGAAGTGCGATCGGAGCTCGATCGGAGTTCGATCGAAATGCGATCAAGGTGCGCGATCACAAGATCAGACGCTCGGGAACGCTCAGAAGATGCACAGAATCCGCGAAACCGTGCGAGGACCCCTGTCGAGCCGAGGTCGACCACGAGATATCTTGATGTCGAGCAATGTTGCAGACGTGGAGCGGAGCACCCGGTGACTGACTCGACCATCATCTATACGCACACTGACGAGGCCCCGGCCCTGGCAACGTATTCCTTCCTGCCGGTGGTCCAGGCGTACGCCTCGCAGGCGGGTGTCGCCGTGGAAACGCGGGACATCTCGCTGGCCGGCCGCATCCTCGCGGTGTTCCCGGAGTACCTCACCGAGGACCAGCGCATCCCGGACGACCTGCACGAGCTGGGCGAGCTGGCCAAGACGCCCGAGGCCAACATCATCAAGCTGCCGAACGTCTCGGCGTCCATCCCGCAGCTCAAGGCCGCGGTCGCCGAGCTGCAGGCGCACGGCTACGCGCTGCCGGCCTACCCGGACGACCCGAAGACCGATGAGGAGCGGGAGATCCAGGCCCGCTACGACAAGATCAAGGGCTCCGCGGTCAACCCGGTCCTGCGTGAGGGCAACTCCGACCGCCGCGCCCCCGCCTCGGTCAAGAACTACGCCAAGACCCACCCGCACCGCATGGGCGCCTGGAGCTCCGACTCCAAGACGAACGTGGCGACGATGGGCGTCGACGACTTCCGGTCCACCGAGAAGTCCGTCGTGATCTCCGAGGCCGGTTCGCTCCGTATCGAGCTCAAGGGCGACGACGGCTCCACCACCGTCCTGCGTGAGTCCGTACCCGTCCTCGAGGGCGAGGTCATCGACGCCTCCGTGATGCGCGTCGCCGCGCTGCGCGAGTTCCTGACCGCGCAGGTCGCCCGGGCCAAGGCAGAGGGCGTGCTGTTCTCCGTGCACCTGAAGGCCACGATGATGAAGGTCTCCGACCCGATCGTCTTCGGCCATGTGGTCCGCGCCTTCTTCCCGAAGACGTTCGCCCAGTACGGCGACAAGCTCGCCGCCGCCGGTCTGACCCCGAACGACGGTCTGGGCGGTATCTACAAGGGCCTGGAGTCCCTGCCCGCGGGCGCCGAGATCAAGGCCTCCTTCGACGCCGAGCTCGCCGAGGGCCCGGAGCTGGCGATGGTCGACTCCGACAAGGGCATCACCAACCTGCACGTGCCGTCCGACGTCATCGTCGACGCCTCCATGCCGGCCATGATCCGCACGTCCGGCCACATGTGGGGCCCGGACGGCCAGGAGGCGGACACCCTCGCTGTGCTGCCGGACTCCTCCTACGCCGGTGTCTACCAGGCCGTGATCGAGGACTGCCGCGCCAACGGCGCCTACGACCCGTCGACCATGGGATCGGTCCCGAACGTCGGCCTCATGGCGCAGAAGGCCGAGGAGTACGGCTCCCACGACAAGACGTTCGAGATCCCGGTCACCGGCACGGTCCGCCTGGTCGACCAGAACGGCGACGCCGTCATCGAGCAGGCCGTCTCCGCCGGTGACATCTTCCGCGCCTGCCAGACCAAGGACGCGCCGATCAAGGACTGGGTGAAGCTGGCCGTCACCCGCGCCCGTGCCTCCGGCGACCCGGCGGTGTTCTGGCTGGACGAGACCCGCGCGCACGACGCCAACCTGATCGCCAAGGTCAAGGCGTACCTGACGGAGCACGACACCGAGGGCCTGGACATCCGGATCCTGAACCCGGTCGAGGCCACCAAGCTGTCGGTGGAGCGCATCCGCCGCGGCGAGAACACGATCTCGGTGACGGGCAACGTCCTGCGCGACTACCTCACCGACCTGTTCCCGATCCTGGAGGTGGGCACCAGCGCCAAGATGCTGTCGGTCGTGCCGCTGATGGCGGGCGGCGGCCTGTTCGAGACGGGCGCCGGCGGCTCCGCGCCGAAGCACGTCCAGCAGCTGGTCAAGGAGAACTACCTGCGCTGGGACTCGCTCGGCGAGTTCTTCGCGCTGGTGCCGTCCCTGGAGCAGTACGCCGACTTCACCGGGAACTCCCGCGCGAAGGTCCTCGCCGACACGCTCGACCGCGCCACGGCGACCTTCCTCAACGAGGACAAGTCCCCGACCCGTCGCGTCGGCGGCATCGACAACCGCGGCAGCCACTTCTTCCTGTCCCTGTACTGGGCGCAGGAGCTGGCCCAGCAGACCGACGACGCGGACCTGGCGAAGGCGTTCGCGCCGCTCGCCGAGACGCTCTCCGCGAACGAGCAGAAGATCGTCGGCGAGCTGAACGCCGTCCAGGGCAGCCCGGCCGAGATCGGCGGTTACTACCAGCCCGACCCGGCGAAGGCGGCGGCGGTGATGCGGCCGTCCACGACGTGGAACGAGACGCTTGCGTCGCTGAGCTGACGTAGGGGCGGGGTTCTACGACCCCGGCCCGCTTGTGTTCTGTTCCGCCCCGGTTGGCGTTGCCCGGCCGGGGCGGAGCCGTGTTTGCCGCCCCAGGCGGCACGACTGCCCGCAGCTTGTAAGGAGTCTCCCGATGTCCCGTTACTCACCGCCCTCCTTTGAGCTGGTGGTCGGTGCCGAAGACTCCCCCGTGATCCTCCATGTGCCGCACGGGGCGCGGGAGATGCCGCCCGACGTTCGCTCCGGCATCGTGCTGGACGACGCGGCACTTGAGCGGGAGTTGGATCTCATCACCGATGCTCATACGGGGGAACTCGCGGACGTGGCGGCCGAGTTGGCGGCCCTCGCGCCCTGGCGGTTCGTCAATCGGCTCTCGCGGCTGGTCGTCGACCCCGAGCGGTTTCCGGATGAGCGGGAGGAGATGCTGGCCGTGGGGATGGGGGCCGTGTATACGCGGACCACTCAGCGGGGGGTGCTGCGGGCGGACGGTATCGACCCCGAGCCCTTGATCGACGCGTACTTCCGGCCGTACGCACAAGCCATGACGGACGCCGTGGCGGATCGGCTGGCGGCCGTCGGGCGGGCCGTGATCATCGACGTGCACTCCTATCCCAGCGCCCCGCTGCCGTACGAGCTGCACGGATCGGGGCCCCGGCCGCCCGTCTGTCTCGGTACCGACTCCTTCCACACGCCGCCGGAGCTGGTGGCCGCCGCGCGGGAGGCCTTCGGCGAGGTGGGGCTGGACAGCCCGTTCAGCGGTACGTATGTGCCGCTGGAGTTCTACCGGGCCGAGCCGCGGGTGAGCGCGCTGATGGTGGAGATCCGGCGGGACACGTATATGACGGAGCCGGGCGGCCCTGCGGGGAGCGGGCTGTCTCGGCTCGCCTCGGCGTTGGCGCGGCTGGTCGACTCCGTGCCGCGCTGACCCTCCCCCGCCCGGCTCTTCGGCCCTCCGGCTGGAGCACTCCCGCGCGACAGACCGGGCGGGGGCGGTGAGGGTGGGGGCATGACCGACGAGATGACCACCACGCTCGCCGACCAGGCCCCGCCGCCGGTACGGGACTGGCCCGCGCTCGACCTGGACGGGACGGAGTTCGATCCGTTCCTCGCGGACCTCATGCGCGAGGGCCCGCTGACCCGGATCCGGCTGCCGCACGGCGAGGGGTGGGCGTGGCTGGCCACTCGCTACGACGACGTGAAGATGATCACCAACGATCCGCGGTTCGGGCGGGCGGAGGTGACGAAACGTCAGGTGACGCGGATGGCCCCGCACTTCAAGCCGCGGCCGGGTTCGCTCGCCTTCGCCGACCAGCCCGACCACAACCGGCTGCGCAAGGCCGTCGCGGGTGCGTTCACCGTGGGTGCGATGAAGCGGTTGCGGCCCCGGGCGCAGGAGATGCTCGACGGCCTGGTGGACGGCGTCGTGCAGGACGGGCCTCCCGCGGATCTCATCGAGCGGGTGCTGGAGCCCTTCCCGATCAATCTGGTGAGCGAGGTCATGGGCGTACCCGCCGCCGACCGGGAGCAGGTGCACGCCTGGACGCGGCAGATCATCTCCACGTCCGGTGGCGCGGAGGCCGCCGACCGTGCGAAGAACGGCATGTACGCCTGGATCACGGAGACGATCCGCGGCGGGGGCAGCGGGGGCGACGACGTGTACTCGCTGCTGGCCGCCGCCGTCGGGCGCGGCGAGATCAGCGAGACGGAGGCGGTGGGTCTCGCCGGTCCGCTGCAGATCGGCGGCGAGGCCGTCACCCACAACTGCGGCCAGATGCTCTACCTGCTGCTCACCCGGCCCGAGCTCATGGAGGGGGTGCGCAACAGGCCCGAGGTACGGGACGCCGCGCTGGACGAGTTGCTGCGGTACATCCCGCACCGCAGCTCGGTCGGCCTTGCCCGTATCGCCCTGGAGGACGTCGAGTTGCGGGGGCAGCGCATCGCGGCGGGCGATGCCGTCTACGTCTCCTATCTGGCCGCCAACCGCGACCCGGAGGTCTTCCCCGAGCCGGACCGGATCGACCTCGACCGCGCCCCCAATCCGCACCTGGCCTTCGGCAACGGCTCGCACTACTGCACCGGTGCCGTGCTCGCCCGCCTGCAGACCGAACTACTCATCGGCACCCTCCTGGACCGGCTGCCGGGCCTGCGGCTCGCCGTCCCCGCCGACCAGGTCGTCTGGCGCCGCAAGACAATGATCCGCGGCCCGCAGACCCTGCCGTGCGCGTGGTGAGGTGGACGGCTCCGAACATGCCGGGGCATGCGCGCCCCCACCAACCCCGCCCGCGCCCAGTAAACCGGGCGACCCCGAGCGCGCCGGGACATCCACGCCCCGTCAGGCCCGCAGCCACTCCGTGACGACGACCTCCGCGCCGGTCCGTAGCCTCAGGGCGAACGGGCCGGACGGGGGTGCGTCGCTGGTGAAGCGGCCCATGTCGTCGGAGGTGAGGGTGGTGGGCGGAGCCGTCGGGGGGCCGCCGAGCACCTCGATGCTGGCCGACTGCGGCGGCAGCACCTGACCCAGCAGCCCCTGCCCGGTCACCTCCACGTCGACGGTCACGTCCCCCGAGCGGAAGGTCAGCATCCGCGGCGCGTCCGTGACCCCTCTTACCGGGATCGCGTCGATCAGCGAGTCGAACGTTAACTCGGCCAGCCGGGCGTCGAGGTCGCGCAGCGCGTACGCCTCGACGGCACTGCACCGCAGTTCCGCCGGGACGGGGTCGAGGATGGCGGCGGCCTGGCGGAGTTCGTCCAGCAGGCCGTCGGCCAAGTCCTTGTCCAGCCCTTCCTCCAGACCTTCCTCCAGCCCCTCTTCCAGCCCCTCTTCCAGCCCTTCTTCGTCGCCGAAGCGCTCGTCGTCGCTCTCGTTCACAACGCTCCCTCGAGTCGGGCCCTCAGGCGTCGCAGACAGCGCTGGCGCAACGGCCCGATGCTGCCCACGGCGATCCCCAGTGCGGCGGACACCTCCTGGTAGCTGGGCGGCGGTGTGGCCATCAGCATCCGCAGCAACTGCCTGCAGCGCTCGCCCAGTTCCTCGAACTCCTGCCACAGCCGCCGGACGCGCTCGGTCTGGGCCGCGGCGTCCTCCGAGTCGATGACCGACTGCTCGGGCGTACGGTCCTCGCTGACCCGGTCCAGCAGCTGGGCGTCGTCCGTGGGGGTCAACCGTCTCAAGCTCTTGAGCACCTTCAGGGACTCGTGCCGTGCGGTGCTGGCCAGCCACGCCCCTGCCTTCTGGGGCTCTCGGATACGTCCGAGATGCTGGGCGAAGCGGAACCACACGGTCTGGTACACCTCGTGCGCGTCGGCGTCGGAGAGCCGGTGCGCGCGCACGACGGACCACACCAGTGGGCTCAGCCCTTCCACCAGCGCCTTCCAGGCCGCCGCGTCGCCGTCCACGGCTGACTGGACGAGCGCGCCGACATCTGCACGGTCCACAGCCCCACCCCTCGTGTACGGCACGTCATCGTACGCCGTGGAAGGGGCGGTTCCGGCAGTCATGCGCCTGCCGGATGCCGGACGACCGGAACCGGGCGCCAGGTCGACGGCCGCAGCGCCGGCACGTGCGCCCCGCGCACTTCGGCGAACTCGGTGTTCGCGGCGAGCAGCTGCTGTCGGGCGGCGCGGGCGTCGGCCTCCTTGTGCGCGGTCATATGGGCGGCGACCAGGCCTGCGGCCACGGGAGTGGCGAACGAGGTCCCGCTCCAGTGCGCGAACCCCTCGAACATCACCTGGTCCGGCTTGGCGGAACCGGAGGTCAGTTCACCGGTGTGGCAGGGGTGCACGCAGGTGCACAGGTAGGAGAAGCCGAACCGGCAGGCGTCGTACGTGGTGTGCTGATACACGTACGGCACGGGGGCGTCGAAGCCGATGAGGGGGCTCGTCAGCTGCTCGCCGGGGGCGTAGACCTTGACCCAGGAGCCGTGGTTGGTGAAGCAGGCTCCGAAGTCGCCGTCGCTGCGCAGCGCGCCGACCGACAGCACGACGTCCTGGTAGTCGGGCAGGTCGGCGTAGGCGGCGGGCCAGAACGGCGTGGCGCTGGCGTTGTTGCCGGCGGCGGCGACGAGGAGAGTGCGGGGCTGGTTCCGCAGTGCCTGCATGAAGTTCTCCACGCCGAGCAGCCCGGTCGCGGTGCCGTTGGGCGTGCCCGCGGACAGGCTGATGATGTCCGGCCAGCCGTGCCGGTCGACGGCGTCGAAGAGCTTCTCGCCGAACTCTGACTCCAGGATGGCGCCCGCGTCGTTGAGCGAGTTGCTGACGTCGATGTCCGTGTTGGGCGACAGAGCCGCGACGAGTCCGGCGATGAACGTGCCGTGACCGACGTACTGCTGGAGGATTCCGTTCTCGTCGCACTCCTTGATCTGGGCGTCTCCCCGCACATGCGTCATGAGCGGGTACGAGCGGTAGTCGTGCACCAGGCCGGTGTCGATGACCAGCACGCCGACGGCGGTGTCGGGGTCGTACGTCGCTTCGGCCGCGGACGGGTTGGGCGTCTGGCTGAGCAGGGCGGGCACGGGCTCCGCCGGGTTGCAGGCGTTGACCGTCGTGGACACCACGTGGTTACGGCTGACCAGCTTGCGCCCGGTGCGCTCTTCCGCCCCCCGCAGGGCACGCAGGGCGCCCGCGACGGCGCGGTCACCGCGGCGGTCGCCGTGGCCGGGGTCGCCGACCTGGATGCGGGTGATGCCGGACCGGTTGGTCTCCGGGCCCGCCCGGCGTACCCGGTCCGAGGTGAGGCCGGTGGCCTCGGTGAAGTGCGTGCGCACGGTCTCCTCGACGACCCGGGCCTCCTCCCCGTCCCGGGCGAGGACCACGCCTTTCTCGTAGAAGAACTCGGCGGAGTCGTCCGGCCCCATCGCCAGCGGCACATCGGGCATGGAGCGCTGGATCTGGTCGAACTGCTCATGGAATCGCTGAGGTGCCATCGCGTGTCCCCTCCCACTGAGGCGTCGGTCGTCAGTCAGAGTCACTGAGCCGTCGCTTGATACAGCGCCAAACCCGTGTGGCGTGTATCCGGGGCCACTACCATCCTTTGGGTGACAGCGGGAAGCGACTCGGTTCTCGAACTGCTGCCGATGGTGTTCGCCGCACCGAAAGAGGCTCTGGCGCGGGCGGAACAGGTCCTCGCCGACGATCCCTCACCGCTGCACGCCAGTGTCGCCCACCAGGTGATCGGCATGTGGCAGCGGGACTTCGGCGACCTGCGGATCGCCCTGCGGCATCTGCGGCGAGCCCGCGATCTGGCGGCACGCGCCGGATCGGCCGACCGGGAGGCCGACGTCCTGGGCACCCTCGGCGTGGCGCTGGTCCACGCGGGCAGCACCCGGCAGGGCCTGGAGGCGTTCGAGCGGGGTGTCGCGCGCGGCACGGGACTCACCCGGGCGCGGGTGCTGTACCGCCGGGCGTATGTCTGGTGGGTGCTGGGCCGTCATCGGGAGGCGCTGGAGGACGTACGCCGGGCCATACCCGTGCTGCGGCAGGCCGACGACGTCATCTGGACGGCGCGGGCGCTGACGCTGCGGGCGACCGTGCATCTGGCGCTGGGCGCGGTGGAGCGGGCCGAGGCCGACTTCACCGCCGCCGAGGCGCTGTGGGACACCACCGGCCAGGAGCACGACAAGGCGGACGCGGTGGAGAGCCGGGGGCTGGCCGCGTTCCGGTCGGGGGACGTGCCGGCCGCGCTGCGGCTCCTGGACGAGGCCGAGGAGCGGTACGCCAAGCTCGGCACGCCGACGTTCATGCTCAACATCCGCCGCTGCGAGGTCCTGATGGCGGCCGGTCTCGCCCCCGAGGCGCTCGCCGAGGCCGACACGGCCATAGGAGTGCTCGACGGCATCGGCGGGCAGTCCACGCGCAAGGCGGAGCTGCTGCTGGCTGCCGCCCGCGCGGCACGGCTCGCGGGCGATCCGCAGACCGCGATCGCCCGCGCGGATCTGGCCGTACGCCTGTTCGCGGCGCAGCGCCGCACCTGGTGGGAGACGCACGCCCGGCTGGTGCTGATCGAGGCGCGGGTGGCCGCCGGGCGGGGCTCGGGCCGTCTGGTCGCGGACGCCGCCGCGGTGGCGGACCGGCTGGCCGCGTTCGGGGCGCCGGCCGCGCCCGAGGCGTCCCTGCTCGCGGGCCGGATCGCTCTCGAGCTGGGCTGGCGGACCGACGCGGAACGGCACTTGACCGTCGCCGCCCGCAGCCGGCGCAGCGGGCCGCCGCTGGCGCGGCTGACGGGCTGGGCGGCGCAGGCCCTGCGGGCGCAGGCCGCCGGTTCCGGCCGACGGGTGCTGGAGGCGTGCCGGCGCGGGCTCGACGTACTCGACGACCACCGGATGACGCTCGGCGCCTCGGAGTTGCGGGCCCGCGCCACCGCGCAGGGCGCCGAGCTGGCCGCGCTCGCCCAGCAGGCGAGTCTGCTCTCCGGCGGGCCTCGGCAGTTGCTGGTGTGGAGCGAACGCTGGCGGGCCACCGTGCTGTCGGCGCCACCCACCCGGCCGCCCGCCGACCCGGCGCTGCAACGCGCCCTCACCGCCTACCGGGAGATCGCCGCACGCGCGGAGGCCACCCGGATGGAGGCCCGACCCGTTCCGGCCCTGGAGCGTGAACAGCGGCGGCTGGAACGGGAGATCCGCTCCCGCACCCTGCACATCCGCGGCGACGCGCCCGGCGACGGGGCGTCCTTCGACCCGGCCCGGCTGCTGGAGCGGCTCGGCGAGATGCGGCTGGTCGAACTCGTGGTGCTCGACGGGCGCGTGCAGGTGCTGCTGTGCGGACAGGGGCGGGTCAGGCGGTACGAGGCCGGGCGGCTCGCGGACGCGGTCGTCGAGGCCGAGCATGTACAGGCCGGGCTGCGGCGGCTGGCGCATCCGGGGGCGGAGGGCCGGCTGCCGGTGGTGGAGGCGGCGGGGCGGCGGCTGGAGGAGCTGCTGCTCGGCCCGGCAGCCGCGCATCTGGGCTCCGGGCCGGTCGTGGTGGTGCCGCCGGGCCGGCTGCACCGGGTGCCGTGGGCGCTGCTGCCGTCGCTGCGGGAGCGGGTGCTCAGCGTGTCGCCGTCGGCGAGCAGTTGGCTGCGGGCGAGGGAGACCGAGCCGCCGCCGGGTGGCCGTCATGTCCTGGTGCGCGGGCCGGGGCTCGCGACCGGCGGTGCGGAAGTGCCGGAACTGGCCGACCGGTACGGCAAGTCGACGGTTCTGGAGGAGGACCACGCGCGCGTACCGCGAGTGCTGGAGGAACTGGACGGGGCGGCGCTGGCCCATATCGCCGCGCACGGCACGTTCCGTGCGGACAGTCCGCTGTTCTCGTCGCTTCGGATGGGCGACGGGCCGCTCATCGTGCACGACTTCGAGCGGCTGGACCGCAGCCCGTATCGGATCATCCTGTCCAGCTGCGATACCGCGCGGCTGGCGTCCGTCGGTGCGGATGAACTCCTTGGTCTGGTCACGGCGCTGTTGCCGCTGGGGACGGCGGGGGTTGTGGCGAGCAGTGCGCCTGTCAATGACGCGGCGGTTGTGCCATTGATGGTCGCCCTGCACAAGGGGCTGAGCGTGGGGCTGTCGTTGGCTGAGGCTTTGCGGGATGCTCGCGGGGCGTTGCCGGGGGATGCGGTGCATCAGGCTACGGGGTGGGCGTTTTCGGCGTTCGGGGCGGCTTAGCTCCGCTGGTGGGGCTGTATTCGGGTGCGGGTCCGGTGGGGGCTTGTCGCGCAGTTCCCCGCGCCCCTCACGGGGCGCTTCACTTACGCCGGTTGAGCGTCCAGCAGGCATGGCAACGTCGTTCTGTCGCTTGCGCCCAGTCTCGTGTAGGCGCTGTAGAGGTGGTTGCCGACTGTGCGGACGGACAGGGTGAGGTGGTCGGCGATCTGGCGGTTGGTGAGGCCTGCGGCCGCGAGGGTGACGATCTGGCGTTGGCGGGCGGTGAGTTCGCCGAGGACGAGGCCGGACAGGGCCGGGGTGCGGGCGCCCTGGCAGCGGCGGGTCAGGGCGACGGCTCGGGTGCGGGAGGTTCGGGCGGCGCGTGGGTCGCGGTGGGAGCGTGCGGCCTGGGCGTGTGCCTCGGCCGCGAAGAGCAGGAGGCCGCGCTCCTGGAGGAGTTCGGCAGCGCGGTCCAGGGCTGGTCCGTCGCCGCGGGTGAGGGCGTCCGCGTGGGCGGCGAATGGGCTGTCCGCGGGCAGCCGGGCGGCGGTCTGTCCGGGAGCGCCTAGGCGTACGGCGTCGTAGTGGGCCAGCGCATCGTCACCGGTGATCGACCGGACCGCGGTGTCGATGTCGCCGCGTGCCGCCGCCAGCCAGGTTGCCGCCTCGCCCGATGCCGGAGGTGTGGTGAGTGCCTTGTGTGCCGGCGTGCGCTCGCCCGACTGGGCGGCGGCGAGGGTGAGTTCGAGGAGGCAGGAGGGGTCGTCGGGGGATTCCCGCAGGCCCTCGCGTGCCCAGGCCGCGGCCTCGCGCAGTTCGCCGCGCAGCCGCACGGCACGCGCGCGTACGGCCGCGTATTCGGCGGGGACCGGCTCGCCCTCCTCGATGAGCCACTCCCCCACGGGTGTCCGCAGCGTCCGTACGTCGGCCTCGTCGATCTGCCGTGCCAGCTCGACCGCCTCGTCCTTGAGGGCCGGGCCGCACTGGTCCGGGGTGCGGGCCAGCCGCCGGGCCCGCAGCCGGCCGGCCGTGGCCCGCAGGACCGGGCCGTGCAGGGGGTGGGCGAGTCGTACGGCGCCGTGGTCGTCGATGTCGATCAGGCCGTCGGTCTCCAGGCATTCGAGGACGCGCAGGTCGAAGTCGTCGGCGGTCGGCGGCAGGGGGTCGGCGAAGGCGAGGAGTTTGAGGGTCTCGCGCTCGTCGGGGTCGACGCGGTGGATGACGTGAGCGGTGCGTTCGCGCACGGTCGCGGTCAGGGGCAGCGGGCCGCGCCAGGCCTGTTCGTCCGAGCCCGGGGTCCTGGTGAGCAAGCCCTGTTCGCGCAGCGCGCCGGACAGGTCGCGCAGCAGCCGGAGGTCGCCGCCGCACAGTCGGTGCAGCCGGTTCACGGTGAGCGGCTCCAGTCGCCCGCCGGCGCCCGCGGCGGCCAGCCGGTCCGTCTCCTCGCGCGGCAGCGGCTCCAGGGTGAGGCGGGGCAGCAGCTCACCGGTCCACAGCCGGGACACCGCGCCGGGCACCGGTACGTCGTCCGTGGCCACGACCAGCAGCCGGGTGCGGCCCTGCAGCGCCAGCTGGTGGACCAGGGCGGCCGAGGCGTCGTCGAGGAGGTGCGCGTCGTCGACCAGCAAGGTCCGTACGGCGGAGAGCAGTTGGACCGCCTTGTGCAGGGTGACCGTCTCGGGCAGCAGGTGCGCGAACGCGGCGAAGGGGATGTGCCGGGCCTCGGGCGTGCCGGCCGCCTTGGCGCAGTCGGTGCCGCGGACCGCCTCCGTGACGAGCCGGGTCTTGCCACAGCCCGCGGGTCCCGTCACCACGATGCCGTGCCGGCTCGCGCCCAAGGACCGGCGGATCAGTTCCAGTTCGTTCTCCCGGCCGGTGAACGGCCAGGGCAGCTCAAGGGCCTTCGTGTCCCGTTCGTAAGTCGTCACGTGAACAAGAGCACGGTTACTCACACCTGATACAGGGCGACTTGAGTAGCCCTCGACTCAGGCGCCCCGGGGGCGGTCGACGGCACCCTGATCGCATGACCGCACGCTACTGCTCCCTCGCGCAGCAGTCGGCTCCCGTCTTCGCACCGGGGCTGACCGCCGAGCGGCTCAGTGCGCTCATCAGCGGTCGACAGATGTGGGTCAACGGCACGGTGCTGCACTACTACTTCTTCGCCGGAGACGATGACGGATCCGTCATCGCCGTACCGGGGACCGGGGAGAGCCGCCGGGTGTCGTGGGTCGGCCCCAAGGAGCAGCAGGACGTCGTGCGGGAGTGCTTCCAGGAGTGGCGGGACCTGGGCATCGGTCTGCACTTCGTGGAGGTCGGGGACCGCTCGGAGGCCGAGCTGCGGATCGGGTTCCAGCTCGGTGACGGCTCCTGGTCGACCGTCGGCAAGGACGCGCTGCGGGTCGGGCGTGGTGAGCGGACCATGAACTTCGGCTGGGACCTGACCGCGCCCGGGGAGCGCGGGACGGCCCTGCACGAGATCGGGCACGCGCTCGGCATGCTGCACGAGCACCAGAACCCGTTCGCCGGCATCCACTGGGACGACGAGGCCGTGTACGCCGATCTGGCGGGCCCGCCGAACTTCTGGAGCCGCGACAGGACCCACTTCAACATCCTGCGCAAGCTCGACCCGGACGAGGTCAACGGCTCCGTCTGGGACCCGCAGTCGATCATGGAGTACCCCTTCTCGGACGGGCTGATCCTGGAGCCGGAGCAGTACCGCGCGGGCCTGAACCCGCCCGGCACGCTCTCCCCCGCCGACAAGGAGTTCGTCCTGCGCTGGTACCCGCCGGCGGACGTCCTCCAGTCACCCGAGCTGCAGCCCTTCCGCTCGGCGCCGCTCCGCCTCGCCCCGGGCGAGCAGGCCGACTTCACCATCGAGCCGCCGGAGACCCGCGAGTACAGCGTGGGCACCTTCGGCGACAGCGACACCGTCGTCGTGGTCTTCGAGGAGCGGGACGGCGAACCCCGCTACCTCGCCGGCCAGGACGACGGCGGCACACCGCACAACGCAGCCATCAAGGTCCGGCTCGTCAAGGGCCGCCGCTACTTCGTCCGTGTGCGCCTCCACTCGACGTGGGGATCGGGGGATACGGCGGTCATGTGCTGGTGACGGCACATGACCGCCCCTCACGGACGGTCGGACCACTGTCCGGCACCGGGGGAGCGGTGGCGGGACGCCACCTTCGGGGGAGGGTGACGTCCCGCCACCACGCCACTGTCAGTGGCAACGGTTAGCTTCGGTGCATGAGTTCACACGTGATCACCGGATACGTCATCGGCGAAAGCCTCCGTTCTGACGCGGTGTTCCAGCCGCGAGGTCTGCGCCTGCGCGGGATCCGCCGGATGGATGTCTCGGCGAGTGCGACCGACAGACAGCCGAGCCTGTGGACGTTCGTCGAATGGGAGGCGGACGCCGACGACATGGCGGACGTCGCCGACGCCCTCGCTGCCACGCTCGAGCCGTCGAACGGCTGGTACGCGGACTTCACCGCGGGTGACGAGCGCGTCGTCGTCTTCGCGGGCAAGGTCTTCCGGTACCGACGCGGTGACGAGGCGAGCCGTGCCGAAGTGATCGCGTACGGACGGTCGGTGGGGACTCCGGAGCATCAGCTCGACTGGGCGGAGTGAGCCGGGAGGGCACTGCCTTACCACCCCTTGGGGCCGGCATCCCTCACCCGCTACCTTGCGGCTGGTGTCTGGGCTGGACTTCGAGGCCATGGCCGTGGGGCGGTCGGCCCGCGGGCGCGTCCACCGGTCGAGGACTGTGCTCGGTCACAGCCAGGTGGTGGCCAGCCAGGCAGTCACGGCCGCGGTGGCGGTGAGTCCGACGTTGAGTGTGATCCGGCGGTCTTCGCCGGTCAGGTGGACGGCGATCGCACCGGTCTGCAGGAGTACGAAGCCGATGGCCGCGGCCAGTGCCAGCGAGGGAGCGATGCCGGTCAGCGGCGGCAGGATCAGGCCGGTCGCGCCGAGTATTTCGATCGTCCCCAGCGCCCTGAGGACGGGCAAGGGCACGCGGTCGACCCAGGCCATCATCGGTCGGAGTTGATCGCGGCTGCGGCTCACCTTCAGCGTGCCGGCGTAGACGTAGAAGAGGGCGAGCAGTCCCGCAACGATCCAATAGGCGATGTTCATAATCCCGTCGGCTTCAGGCGAGGTCGGTGGCGGGCTCGGTCGCGTAGCGGCTCATCGCGTCGGTATGAGCCTGTGGCGTCAGCGGCCGGCCGTCGGCGAGAACCTGCTGGAGGTCTCGGAAGTACTGCACGTACAGGTCGGGGGTGAAGGTGCTGAGCATGACGGCGGGTTGGTCGGACAGGTTGGCGAACGTGTGCGGGGCACCGGGCGGAACCATCACGAGCGTGCCCGTAGTGGCGTCGTAATCCTCGTCCCCGACGGTGAACCGCACCGTGCCGGAGAGGATGTAGAACCCCTCGTCGTGTCGGCCGTGGCGGTGCTGCGGCGGTCCCTGGGTGTGCGGAGCGAGGACGGACTCGGCGATCGCGAGGCGGTGCCCGGTGTGGCCGCCGTCCTCCAGAACGCGCATGCGCGTGGTGCCCAGAACGATCGTCTCGCCGTCGCCGGGACCCACCACCGATACGGCGGGGTCGGCCTGCGGCTCGCTGGTCCTTGCTTCTTCGGTCATGCTCACGAGTGCACCGCCGACACCCTGCCGGTGTCCAAAACCCATTCCACAGCGCCGATACCTCGTCGGTATCGTTGCAGCGTGGAGCTACGGACCTTGCGCTACTTCGTGGCCGTCGCCGAGGAACTCCACTTCGGCCGGGCCGCCACCCGACTGCACATGAGCCAGCCGCCGCTGAGCCGGGCGATCAAGCAGTTGGAGGCCGATGTCGGGGCCCTGCTGTTCGCCCGCTCGCCCACCGGCGTCACGCTCACCCCGGTGGGCACCGTGCTGCTCGACCAGGCGCGGGCCCTGCTCGACCATGCCGACCAGGTCCGGGTACGCGTGAGCGCGGCGGCCGGCGTCGCCACCCTCACCGTGGGCATCCTGGGCGACGGCACCGACCCGGGAATGTCCCGGCTGGCCGCCGCCTACCGCCGCAGCCACCCCGGCATCGACATCCGCATCCGCGACACCGATCTGACCGACCCGACGTGCGGACTGCGCGCCGGACTGGTCGACGTCGCCCTGACCCGGGCGCCGTTCGACGAGACTGCCCTGAGGGTGCGTGCGCTGCGGACCGATCCGGTGGGTGTGGTCCTGCGCGCCGACGATCCGCTGGCCCGCCGCGACCGGCTGCGGCTGGCCGAGCTGAGCGGGCGCCGCTGGTTCCAGTTCCCGCAGGGCACCGACCCCATCTGGCAGTCGTACTGGAACGCCGGCACGCCGCGCGAGGGCCCGGTGGTGCGCGCCGTCCAGGAATGCCTGCAGGCCGTGCTGTGGAACGGCACGGTCGGCCTGGCCCCGCTCGGACACGACCTGCCCGCGGAGCTGGCCGTGGTCCCGCTGACCGACATGGCGCCGAGCCGCGTGGTGGCCGTGTGGAACGAAGGTGACACCAACCCGTTGATCCGTTCCTTCATCAAGATCGCGACAGCCGCGTACCACCACTGAGCACCGGCAACCGGCGCTGCGTCACTGCGCTGTCGTCGCCGACTCAGGCGGCGCCTCTGCTTGTTGATCATCGTCAGGTGGTGAGGTTCAGAGATCCGTCCTCTGCGGGGAACGCTCCTCGGCCAGATACGACGACTCGATCGCGTTCAGGTTCTCGCGCAGTTCCTGCGGGGTGCCGGTCATGACGATCCGGCCGCGGCGCAGGACGTACACGCGGTCGGCGATGTCCAGCACCTTGCGTACGTGCTGTTCGACGAGGAGGGCGCCGAGGCCCTGGTCGGCCGCCTCGCGCACGGCGCGCAGCAGGCGGTCGACCACGAGGGGGGCCAGGCCCAGGGAGAGTTCGTCGGCGAGCAGCAGCCGGGGCGAGCGGCACAGCGCCCGCGCCAGGGACAGCATCTGCTGCTCGCCGCCGGAGAGCATGCCCGCTCCGGTGGTCAGGCGGGTGCCGAGCTCGGGGAAGAGCGCGATCGCCCGGTCGGTGGTGACCCGGCCGACGCGCAGGTTCTCGGCCGTGTCGAGGCCGGTGAAGACCGCCCGCTCCCCCACGTACGCCAGGCCCTCGCGGGCCCGGCGGTGCAGCGGCGCCCGGCGTGCGTCGCCCAGCCACCGCACCTCGCCGCTCATCACGGCGAGGTCGCCCGCCAGCGCCCGGAGAGTCGTTGACTTGCCCGCGCCGTTGGGCCCGAGCAGGGCGACGACCTCTCCGGGGCGGACCTCCAGGTCGAGGTCGCGTACGACGGGCCGCGTGCCGTATCCGGCACAGACGGCACGGGCCTCGATCAGTGGTGCCTTCGGTGGGTGCATCACCCCGACGCCTTCGCGGTCAGGAGCTTGCGGACGTCGACGAACGTGGAGCCGGACTCGGCCCACTCGATCTTGCCCTCGCGGATGGTCAGTTCGGTGGCGGTGGTGTTGTGGATCCGCCCCATGCCTTCCATGGGGAGAGCCGTCGACTCCTGCCAGGTCAGCTTCGGGGTGAGGCCGCCGGTGTCGATGCCGTCGGTCGTGTTCAGCTCGTCGACCAGGGCCTTGGACGTGATGCTGGGGAGCGTCTTCGCGGCCTCGGTGAAGACCTTGAACGCCACCCAGGCGGTTTCGTTGGCGCCGTTGGTGGTGTCGATGTCCTTGTTGCCGCCGGCCGCCTCGACGAAGTCCTTCCAGGAGGCGTCCGAGACGGGCGGGTAGTAGCCGGTGATGGCGGAGCCCTCCAGCGGGCTGCTCGCGCCGCCGGTGCTCTCGGCCAGCTCCGGGGTGAGGTTGCCGACGACGCTGCCCAGCTGGGTGTCGGCGCCGGACTGCACGTACGACGTCACGAACAGGTCCGAGTGGGTGCCGAGGATGACGCTGACACAGTCCGCGCCCTTGGTCGCGGCGGCGACCTGCGGAGCGAGGTCGGTCGCGGTGACCGGCACCTTCAGGTCCTTGGGCGCCGCGCCGCCGGCCGCGGTCACACCCAGCGTGAGGAACTTCGAGACGATCGCGGCGGCGGCCACGTCGTACCGTACGCCGGAGATCTTCTTGCAGCCCTCGTCCACCAACTGCTTGCCGTGCGCGGCGAACACCACCGGTGTACCGCCGTTGACCGGGAAGGACATCGGGCTGGAGAACTCCGCGGCCGAGACGCCGGTGCCGCCGATGTACGGGATGCCGGCCTTCTCCAGGATCGGCATGTAGCGGTCGCCGGCCAGGCTGTACGAGCCGACGACCGCGACCACCTTCTCGGCGACGGCCTGCTGGGCGCACTTCTCGGCCTCGTCGGGCTCGTTCTTCTCGTTGCAGGTGAGCACCTTCAGCGGGCCGCCCTTGATCCCGCCGTTGTCGTTGATCCACTTCTCGTAGGCCTGGGCCGTGAGCCGGACCCCGGGCTGGGCGCTGCCCTGGGTGTCCTCCGGGGCCCAGACCATCACCTTGACCGGGGTGCCCTTGAGCTCGGAGGTGGTCGAGGTGCCCGAGGCCTCTCCCCCGCAACCGGCGGCCAGGAGCACTCCGGTCACCGCGAGACAGCTCGCTGCGGCAGTTCTGCGTCGGCGTGAGTCGTTCATGATCCCTCCGAGGGAGTCGGCCCGGATGGGCGACGTCGAGATGCCGACAGCATGAAGCGAGATGTCTCGTTAGAGAAGTACTCTCGTAGCAATTATTTAAATGAATGTGCGTTATAGCCTTGCCGGGCCCCCTGACGTTCGCTACTCATGGAGCCCTGAGAGGTAGGCCCTGGGGCCCTGGGAGGTAACTGTCGTGGACGACATCCTGCGTTTCGCGCTGCTCGGTCTGGGGCTCGGTGCGCTGTACGCGCTCACGGCCCAGGGCATCGTGCTGATCTACCGGGGCTCCGGTGTCCTGAACTTCGCGCACGGCGCGATCGGGATGGCCGGGGCCTATGTGCAGTGGGAGCTGGCCGTGCAACAGGGCATGCCCTACTGGCCGGCCGTGGCGTGCGGGGTGGCCGCGTCCGCGCTGCTGGGACTGCTCACGCACCTGCTGGTCATCCGCCCGCTGCGCCGGGCGTCGTCGCTGGCTCGGCTGGTCGGCACGCTCGCGGTGTTCATCGTGCTCACCGCCGTCGCCGTCAAGCGCTACGGCGACAGCGTGCAGTTGGTGCCGGGCAAGCTGCCGAACCAGCTGCTGGAGATCGCCGGTGCGAAGGTGTCCGAGGACCGCGTGTGGCTGCTCGGGATCGCCATCGCGGTCACCGTGGTCCTCCATGTCCTGTACCGGCGCACCCTGTTCGGCCTGGGCACCACGGCGGTCGCGGAGAACCAGAGCGCCGCGGCGTCGCTGGGCTGGTCCGCGGATCTGATCGCCGCCGCCAACTGGGGGCTGGGCTCGGCGCTCGCGGGTCTGACGGGCATCCTGATCGTGCCGGTGATCGGCCTGTCGGTGACCGGTCTGACGACGCTGCTGCTGAGCGCGCTGGCCGCCGCCCTGGTCGGCCGCTTCTCCTCGTTCCCCGTCACGCTGGCGGGCGGTCTGCTGATCGGCGTCGTGCAGTCCGAGCTGACCCGCTTCGGCTCCGACGTCACCGGGCTCCCCGCCTCGGTGCCGTTCCTCTTCATCGCCCTGGTGCTGGTGGCGCGGGGCAAGGCACTGCCGCTGCGCGGCACGTTCCTGGACCGGATGCCGACCCTGGGCACGGGACGGGTACGGCCCGTGCCGCTCGCCGTCGCCGTGGCCGTCGGGCTGCTGCTCGTGAGCGTGTCGTCGCCGCTGTGGGCGGACGCGATCACCACCACCCTGGTTCTCTCCCTGATCATCCTGTCGATCATCGTGGTCACCGGGTACGCGGGACAGGTGTCCCTTGCGGCGTACGCCCTCGCCGGGACCGGCGCGTTCATCGCCGGGCATGTGGCGGCCGACTGGGGCTGGCCCTTCGAACTCGCGCTGCTCGCGGGCGTGTTGGGCACCGTCCCGATCGGCCTGCTGTTCGCGCTCCCGGCGGTCCGGACCCGCGGGGTCAACCTCGCGATCATCACCCTCGGGCTCGGCACCACGCTGGAGACGATGGTGTTCCAGAACACCGACCTCGCCACGACCCCGGGCAGCGACGGGATCGCGGTGGGCAAGCAGACGCTCTTCGGCATCAGCATCTCCGGGGTCGACCATCCACAGCGGTACGCCACCGTCGTGCTGGTCATGTTCGTCGCGGCCACGCTCGTCGTCGCCAACGTCCGGCGCAGCCGCAGCGGGCGCCGGCTGGTCGCGGTCCGGGCGAACGAGCGGGCCGCGGCGGCCCTCGGCATCGACGTCCGCGCGGCCAAGCTGTACGCCTTCGGGCTGTCCTCGGCCATCGCCGCACTCGCCGGAGTGCTGACCGGCTTCCGCTCGACGTCCGTGGTGCTGAGCGACTTCGCGAGCTTCGACTCCATCACCGTGCTCGGGCTCGCGGTGATCGGCGGCGTCGGCTTCCTCGTCGGCCCGCTGTTCGGCGCCACGTTCGCGGCGGGCACGGTCGGGGCTCGCTTCGGGGACCTGGTCCTGCCGGGGCTCAGTGAGTGGATGCCGCTGATCGGCGGGATCATCCTGGTGCTGACGCTGGTGGGCAACCAGGACGGCATCGGGCGTGAACTGGCCAAGCAAGCGGCACGAGTTGACCGCCGTACGAAACCTCTTGAAGTCGACGCCCTCACCGAGCAGACCGTGGACCGGGCGGCACCTCTGCCCCTCCACGTGGAGGGCCTGACCGTCCGATACGGCGGTGTCGTCGCCGTCGACGGGCTGTCCTTCGGCATCGAGCCGGGCCAGGTCGTCGGGCTCATCGGACCCAACGGTGCGGGCAAGACGTCCGCCATCGACGCCGTCACCGGCTTCACCCGGGCCGCGTCCGGACAAGTGCGGCTCGGTGAGCGGGACATCACCCGCGCACCGGTGCACCGGCGTGCCGCTGCCGGGCTGAGCCGGTCCTTCCAGTCACTGGAGCTGTTCGAGGACATGACCGTCCTGGACAACCTCTATGCCGCGTGCGATCGGCCCGGTCCGTGGACGTACCTCACGGACCTGATCCGGCCCGGCAGCCGGCCGCTGCCCGCGCATGTGCTGGTCGCCGTGCGGGAGTTCGGGCTCCAGGACAGTCTGAACCGGCCGGTCGGCGACCTGTCCTACGGTGAGCGGCGGCTGCTCGCCATCGCCCGCGCGGTGGCCGCGTCGCCGTCTGTGCTGCTTCTCGACGAACCGGCCGCGGGGCTGTCGGAGGACGAGACGCGGGAACTGGCCCATCTGGTGCGGAGGCTCGCGGAGGAGTGGGGGATGGGGATTCTGCTGGTCGAGCACGACGTCGACATGGTGATGAGCGTGTGTGATCAGGTGGTTGTTCTCGACTTCGGGCGGCGGATCTGTGTGGGGACGCCGGAGGAGGTGCGGGGGGATGCGGGGGTGCGTGCCGCTTATCTGGGGGACCTGTCCCCAGAGGATCCGGTGGAAGTGTGAGCTGCGGGCCGGTGGGGGCTTGTCGCGCAGTTCCCCGCGCCCCTAGGGACGCTGCCGGTCCCGGCCCCAATCAGCTAGCGGCTCCAGCGCCTCGTTCAGCCGCGTGCCGTCCTCCGTCAGTGAGTACTCGACTCGGGGCGGCACCTCGTCGTAGGACACTCGGTGTACTACCCCGTCCGCTTCCATCTCTCGCAGGTGAGAGGCGAGGACCTTCTCGGTGATCCCCGGGAGCAGGCGGCGTAGTTCGCCGAAGCGGCTGTGGGGGTGTTCGTGGAGGGCCCAGAGGATCAGGACCTTCCACTTGCCGCCGATGACCTCCATCGCGGTGTCGATGCCGCAGACGTGTCCGTCTGGTGTAACCGGCCGGTTCAGCGTCGTCATGCCCCACCCCTCTGACGTGCTCGCTCACCCCAGAGTAACCACCCACTCCGAAGTACGTACTTGATCACCTTCGGGGCTGCGGCCAGCCTGATCGGCATGACACAGAACACTGTTGAGAAGACCCCCGTCACGCTGCTGGGCCTCGGTGCGATGGGCACCGCACTGGCCCGGGCCTGGATGGCCGCCGGGCACCCGATCACCGTCTGGAACCGCACCCCGGCCCGCACGGCGGCGCTCGGCGCCGAGGGTGCGCGGGTCGCGGACAGCGCCGCTGCGGCGGTCGCGGCGAACACGCTGGTCGTCGTCTGCCTGTTGGATGACGCGTCGGTCGAGGAGGTGCTGGGCGGCACCGATCTGGCCGGCCGGGACCTGGTCAACCTGACCACCGGAACTCCGGCCGAGGCCCGCGCCCGCGCCGAGTGGGCCCGCGAGCGCGGTCCCGCTACCTGGACGGCGGGATCATGGCTGTGCCGCCGATGGTCGGCGTCCCGGAAGCGGGCGGCTACGTCTTCTACAGCGGCTCGCGGGAGCTGTTCGAGCGGCATCAGGAAGCTCTGGGCGTCCCGGTCGGCACCCACTACGTGGGCGAGGACGCGGGCTTCGCGGCCCTGCACGACGTGGCCCTGCTGAGCGCCATGTACGGGATGTTCGCCGGGGCCGCTCATGCCTTCGCGCTGATCCGCAAGGAGGACATCGACCCCACGTCGCTCGCCCCGCTGCTCGCGGACTGGCTCGTCGCGATGGCGCCGGCCGTGCACACGACCGCCGATCAGCTGACGAGCGGCGACTACACCAAGGGGGTCCTGTCCAATATCGCCATGCAGGTGGCCGGCACGCCGACGTTTCTGAGCACGGCCGAGCAGCAGGGCGTCAGTCCTGAACTGCTCAGCCCCTTCTTCGAGTTGATGCGCCGACGCCTCGCCGAAGGCAGCGGTGAGGAGGATCTGACGGGCGTGATCGACCTGCTGCTGCGGTGACTCACATGCTGTCGCGCAGATCCGCCACATACGGCTGATGGGCCAGCAGCCCGCCGTCCACGCGCAGGGTGTGCCCGGTGATGAACACGGACTCGTCGGAGGCTAGGAAGACGACCGCCGAGGCGACGTCCTCCGGCAGCCCCAGCCGTGGGGTGAGGTGATGGCGCAGCATCGCTTCCCGGATGGCTCCGTGCGCCGAGTCGTCGCTCGCCGGCGTGACGATGAATCCGGGTGCGATGGCGTTGCAGCGGACGCCCTGCTTGCCGTGCTGCGTGGCGACGTACTTCGTGAGGTTGATGAGCGCGGCCTTCGAGGCGCCGTACGCGGGGTTGCGCAGATCCCCCGCGATGCCGGAACAGGACGAGGTGTTGATGATGGACCCGCCGCCCCGCGCGATCATGTGCGGGACGGCGGCCTGGATCGCGACCATGGTGCCGCGCAGGTTGATCCGCATGGTGTCGTCCCAGACGGCCGGGTCGGCCTCCGCGACCGCCAGGTCCTGATGGGCCGCCAGGTGGGTGGCGGCGGCGTTGTTGTCCAGGACGTCGAGGCCGCCGTACGTCTGGACGGTCGCCTCCACCATGGCCCGTACGCTCTCGATGTCCCCGAGGTCGACCTGGACCGCGAGCGCGGATCCGCCGGCGGCCCGGATCTCCTCCGTGACGGCCTTGGCGCCGTCGAGGTTCAGATCGGCGACCACCGTGTGCGCGCCCTCGGCCGCCACGCGGCGGGCGGTGGCGGCGCCGATCCCGGAGGTGGCGCCGGTCACGACGGTGATCTTCTCGTCGAGTCGTCCCATGGCGAACTCCCTTTCTCAGTCTGTGAGTTCGCTGCCGACCAATGACACGAATGATACGCATTCGCCGGGTCCGCCGCCCAGGTTGTGCGTGAGTGCGAGGGAACGGCCCTCGGCGAGCGTGCGCACGGTGCGCTCCGGTGGTGCCTCGCCGCGCAACTGCAGCCACGCCTCGAACATCATGCGCAGGCCCGAGGCGCCGATGGGGTGGCCGAACGCCTTCAGTCCGCCGTCCGGATTGACCGGCAGCGAGCCGTCCAGGTCGAACACGCCGCTGGTGACGTCCTTCCAGGCCTGCCCGCGCCCGGAGAAGCCCAGGTCCTCCATCAGCACCAGTTCGGTGGGCGTGAAGCAGTCGTGGACCTCGGCGAGTGCGATCTCGGCGCGCGGGTCGGTGACACCGGCCTGGCGGTAGGCCTCCTGGGCGGAGGCGACGACCTCGGGAAAGGTGGTGAAGTCGTACTCCGGGTCCTGGAGTCCGTCCGCCGGTCCCGCCACGAGCGACAGCGCCTTCACGAAGATCGGCTTGTCCGTGTACCGGTAGGCGTCCTCGGCGCGTACGACGATCGCGGCGGCCGAGCCGTCGGAGACGCCGGAGCAGTCGAAGACGCCGAGCATGCCCGCGACGATGGGCGCGGACTTGATGCGCTCCAGGGGGACTTCCTTGCGGAACTGGGCGCGCGGGTTGCGCGCGCCGTTGGCGTGGTTCTTCCAGGCGATACGGGTGATGACGTCCTTCAACTCGGCTTCGTCCAGGCCGTACTTGGCGGCGTAGGCGGGGGCGAGGAGGGAGAAGTTGGCCGGTGCGGTGATCTCGCCGCGGCTGTCGTCACCGGCGCCCGGCATCGTCGTACCCGAAAGCCCGCTCATCCCGGAGTCCTTGAGTTTCTCGACGCCGACCGCCATGGCCACGTCGTAGGCGCCCGAGGCGACCGCGTAACAGGCGTTCCGCAGGGCCTCGGAGCCGGTCGCGCACATGTTCTCCAGGCGGGTGACCGGCTTGCAGGGCAGATGGAGCGGGCGGCTGAGGGTGAGGCCGGAGACGCCGGAGGCCTGTGTGCCGAGCCAGAAGGCGTCGATGTCGTCGACGGTGATGCCGGCCGAGGTGACCGCCTCGCCGACCGCGTCGACCAGCAGGTCGTCGGCCGAGCGGTTCCAGTGTTCGCCGAAGGGCGTGCAGCCCATGCCGACGATGGCGACGCGGTCCCGAATTCCGTGCGAGCCCATGATGTCGTTCCCCTCGTCAGTCCTCGTCAGTCCTCGTCCGTACGGACCGGACGGGCCTTCCAGAAGTAGTTGTGGACGCCGGCCGCGGTGACGGTGCGCCGGAAGGTCATCTCCACTCGGGCGCCGATGACGGCGTCGGCCTCGGTGGCGTCGGTGAGCTGGCAGCGGAACCGGCCGCCGCCGTCGTAGTCGACGACCACGACGAGCATCGGCGGGCTCGGCGTGTGCGCGAGCCGGTCGACCGTGAAGGTCGCGACCGTGCCGCGTACGTCGGCCATGGGTTCCTCAGTCATCGCGTCGACGCTGCGGCAGGACGTGCAGACGCGGTCCGGCGGAAGGTGGCGGGTGCCGCACTTCTCGCAACGGGCCGCCACGAAGCCGTACTTCCACCTGTTGCGGCGGTGCGCGGGCGGGGCGTACGGCGGTTCGGGGTCGGGGCGGCGGGGCGGTTCCCGGTCGAGCAGGCCGCGCCAGGAGAGATAGGTGGCGTACGGCATCGGCGCGCTGCCCGCCGCGATCTGCCCGGCGACCGGGCGGGCGCCGCGGTGGGTCGGCAGGGCGTCCGTCGTGCGCAGGAGGATGACTCCGGCGCCGTCGCCGAGCACGACCAGCGCGATGGTCTCGCCGGGGCGGGCGCGGTCGAGGACGTCGGCGAGGAGCAGGCCGGGCTGGGCCGTGCCGGCGTTGCCGATCGCCGCGGTGAGGTCGGCGGTGACGGCCTCGGGGCGGGCGCCGGTCCTGCGTCGTACCGAGGCGCACGCGCGCGCGTGCAGGCCGGAGACGATGAGGTGGTCGACGGCGTCGATGTCGAGTCCCGCCCGGTCGAGCGCGGCGGTGAGAGCTTTGCCCGCGAGGTCTACGTAGATCTCCTCGGCGAACCGCTCCTCCCACACCCGGGAGGTGGGCGAGCCGGGCAGCCGCCAGCGGTCCAGGATCTCGTCGCTCACCGTGTCGTGCGCGAGGAGTTCCGCGATGACGGGGGTGCTGTCGCGGTGGCCGCCGAACACGAACGCCGCCGCGCCGTCGCCGCCCGCGGACTCGTCGCTGCCGCCGGGCAGGCCGGTGCGCAGGTCGGACAGGACCGTGAGGGTCGGGACGGTGGAGCGGGCGGCCGTGACGAGGGCGCCGAGGCCGGAGCGTACGGAGCCCGCCATGTCGGCGGCGAGGACGTGCTCGTCGAGGCCGAGGGCGGCGTGGACGGCGGTGGCGTTCGTCTTGTCGAGGTAGGCGGGGGCCGCGGTGGCGAGGAAGAGCTGGCCGATGCGGGGGCGCAGCCCGTCAGGAGCGAGGGCGCCGCGGGCCGCCTCGACGGCCATCGAGGTGGTGTCCTCGTCGTAGCCCGCGACCGCGCGTGTGCCCTTGCCGGGCGGTGTGCCGAGCACGGCGGCGAGATCGGCGCGGGCGAGGCGGTGGTACGGCACATAGGCGCCGTATGCGATCAGTCCGGCCATCAGCGTCCTCCCTGGGCAGTGATGTCGTTGGGCCGCTCGAAGACCGCGGCCAGGCCCTGTCCGCCGCCGAGGCACATGGTCTCCAGGCCGTAGCGGGCGTCGCGGCGGTCGAGTTCGCGCAGCAGGGTGGCGAGGATGCGGCCGCCGGTGGCGCCGACGGGGTGACCGAGCGAGATACCGGAGCCGTTGACGTTGAACCGCTCGAAGTCGGCCTCGGTCAGGGCCCATTCGCGGGTGCAGGCGAGGACCTGGGCGGCGAAGGCCTCGTTGAGTTCGATGAGGTCGATGTCGGCGAGCTTGAGTCCCGCTCGTTCGAGGGCCTTGGCTGTGGCGGGTACCGGGCCGATGCCCATCGTCTCCGGCGGTACGCCCGCGACGGCCCAGGAGACGAGGCGGCCCAGCGGGCGCAGGCCGAGTTCGGCGGCGCGTTCGGGGTGGGTGACGATGCAGAGCGAGGCGCCGTCGTTCTGGCCGCTGGCGTTTCCGGCGGTGACGGTCGCGTCGGGGTCTGTGCGGCCGAGGACGGGGCGCAGTGTTGCGAGCTTCTCCAACGTCGAGTCGGGGCGCGGGTGTTCGTCGGTATCTACGACCGTCTCGCCCTTGCGGGTGCGTACGGTGACCGGCACGATCTCGTCCGTGAACCGGCCTTCCCGCTGGGCGGCGACGGCCTTCTCGTGGGAGCGCAGGGCCAGTCGGTCCTGTTCCTCGCGCGGGATGCCGTACTCGCGCCGCAGGTTCTCGGCCGTCTCCAACATGCCGCCGGGGACAGGGTGGTTGACGCCCCCGGAGGTCACCCGGCCACGGGCCAGCCGGTCGTGCAGAGTGGTGCCCGCGCCGCGTACGCCCCACCGTACGTCGGTGGTGTAGAACTCGGCCTGGCTCATCGACTCCACTCCCCCGGCCAGGACGAGGTCGCTCGCGCCGGTCTGCACCTGCATGGCCGCGATGATCACGGCCTGGAGCCCGGAGCCGCACCGGCGGTCGATCTGGAGGCCCGGCACCTCGACGGGCAGGCCCGCGTCCAGGGCGGCGACCCGGCCGATCGCGGGTGCCTCGCCGTTGGGGTAGCACTGGCCGAGGAGTACGTCGTCCACGGCGCCGGGCGGTATGCCGGTCCGTTCCAGCACCGCCCGCACGACCGTGGCCGCGAGTTCGGCCGCGGTGACGTCCTTCAGGACACCTCCGTAACCGCCGACGGGGGTGCGCACGGGTTCGCAGATCACCGCGTCACGCATCGGTCATGCCTTTCGTCAGGGGAACGGGCGTCACATGTATCGGCCACCGGTCACCTCGAGAACCGCTCCGGTGACGTAGCTCGCCATGTCGGAGGCGAGGAAGAGGACCGCCTGGGCGACCTCGGCGGGTTCGCCCGCGCGGTTCATCGGGATCTCGGCCAGCTTGGCGTCCCAGGCGGCCTGCGGCATGGCCTCGGTCATGGCCGTACGGATCAGCCCGGGCTGGACGGCGTTGACGCGGATGCCGGCGCGGGCCAGTTCCTTGGCGGAGGCCTTGGTGAGGCCGACGAGGCCTGCCTTGGCGGCGCTGTAGTTGGTCTGGCCGAAGTTGCCGACCTTGCCGGCGATCGAGGAGATGTTGACGATGCTGCCGCCCACGCCGTGCGCGCGCATCGACTCGGCCGCGAACCGGGTGCCGTTCCAGGCGCCCGTGAGGTGGACGTCGACGACGGCGCGGAAGTCGGCGATCCGCATCTTGCGCAGGGTCGCGTCCCGGGTGATGCCGGCGTTGTTGATCATCACGCCGACGGGCCCGAAGGTGTCGGCGCAGTGCGCGACGAGGGCGGCGACCTCGCCCTCGTCCGTGACATCGCAGCGCAGGGAGGTGGCGGCGACACCGTTCTTGGTGAGCCGCTCGGCGGCCTCGGCCGCCGCGTCCTCGTCGATGTCGCCGAGGACCACCGACGCACCCGCGCTGCCGAGCACACCGGCGATCTCGAAGCCGATGCCCTGTGCGCCACCGGTGATCACCGCGCTACGGCCGTCCAGCAGTCCCATGCCCGCCCGTCCCCTGGCTCGACGCTATTCCACTTAAATAGATAACCTATTACGCTGAAAGTATCAATAAGGCGAGCCCCCGTCCGCGAGAGGAGACAGCGCAGGTGGACATCACTTATCCCCCTCAGACCCAGGCGTTCCGGAGCGAGGTCAAGGCGTTCCTCGCGGACGCCCTTCCGGCCGACTGGCACGGCATCGGCGCCCTCGACGAGGAGGCCGCGTGGGCCTTCGCCCGCGACTGGCGGGGGCGGCTCGCGGAGCGCGGCTACCTCTCGCTCACCTGGCCCGAGGAGTACGGCGGCCTCGGCCTCTCCAAGCTCCACCAGGTCGTCCTGATGGAGGAACTGGCGCTGGCGGGCGTGCCGTTCGGGCTGCCACAGGACACGTTCGGCGTGAAGATGCTGGCGAACACCCTGTTGCGCTGGGGGACGGAGGAGCAGAAGAGCCACTTCCTGCCGCGCATCCTCAGCGGCGAGGACACCTGGTGCCAGGGCTACTCCGAGCCGGACGCGGGCTCCGACCTCGCCTCGCTCACCACCAGGGCCGTACGCGACGGCGACGACTGGGTGATCGACGGCCAGAAGGTGTGGACCTCGGGCGCCCACCACTGCGACTGGATCTTCGTCCTGGCCCGCACGGACCGCGACGCCCCCAAGCACCGCGGCATCTCCTTCCTCCTCGTCCCCCTCGGCCAACCCGGCGTCGAGGTCCGCCCGTTCCGCATGATGAGCGGCCAGCTCCACTTCAACGAGGTCTTCTTCACCGGCGCCCGCACCCGGGCCGACCTCGTTGTGGGCGGCGTCGACAACGGCTGGACGGTCGCCCAGAGCCTGCTCGGCGTGGAGCGCGGGGAGGAGGCCGCGACCAACCCGATCCTGTTCAAGGCCGAGGTAGAGCGTCTCGTCGAACTCGCCCGCCAGTACGGCAAGGACCAGGATCCCGTCGTACGGCAGCGCATCGCCTGGTGCTGGTCCAAGGTCGAGATCATGCGCTTCCTCGGCTACCGCATCCTCACCGGCTGGCTCAAGGGCGCCGAGCCCGGCCCGGAGACGTCGATCGCCAAGCTGTACTGGAGCGAGTACCACACCGAGGTCACCGACCTGGCGATGGACATCATGGGCCTCCACGCCCAGGTCCCACAGGGCCGCCCACCCCTACGCACCTACCGCACCGACGACCCCGGCGCCGCGAACTCCTCGGCATCCTGGTCAACGACCTACCTCATCGCCCGCTCCGGCACGATCTACGCCGGCACGTCCCAGGTACAGCGGAACATCCTCGCGGAGCGGGTATTGGGGCTGCCGAGAGAGCCCCGTTAGGGGCGCGGGGCTGTGTTAATTTGCGGCTCCGCCGCGTGGGCGCGACCAGCCCCCACCGCCCCGCAGCCAGCGAACAACCCTACCGGCGCAGCTAACGCCCCTCGAACGCTTCAACCTCCGGCACCGGCACCGGCCCCTCCCCCGGCCGCCACCCCGCATCCAACTTCCGCAACCCCACACCGTCCGGCGCCCAGATATGGCAGCTGTTGAGGACGCCGGCGGTGGAGCGCGGACCATGAGACGGCCGCCCCGAATCCCGCCGCCGCGCATTCGCCGAGATCGCGGCCTGCACGACGGCGGGCCCCAGCGCACGGGCAAGCTCGTACAGATGAGTGCAGCCCGAGGTCCCCCGAAACCGCCCCTGGATCGCCCGATTGAACCCCGCGGCCACACTCAACCCGACCAGACCCTCGAACGCCGGGACGATCAACGGGCATTCGGCATGCGGAAACGTCCGCATGTCCGCGTCGGCGTCCACGATGACCATGTCCGCGAGCCGAACCCTCACGGCCAGCACCATCCGGTGGACCGTCGCGGCCGACGCGTCCTCCCGCGGCCGTACGTCGGCCAGTTCCGCCTCGACGGACAGCTCGCCGCCGCCGTCCTCCTCGTAGGCGCTGATGGTGATCGTGCGACGGTGCAGAGGCAGCTCCGCGCGGGTCACGACGCCGCCTCACCCAGCGCGGCGAACTCCGGCTGCCGTCGCTCGATGAAGCTGCGCACGCCCTCCCGGTAGTCGGGGGCGCGTTTCGCCGTGGCCAGCAGGGCGGCCGCACTGTCCCGGCTCGCCACGAAGCCGCGCGCCTGGTCGTCAGCGAGCTGCCGCTTGATCAGGGACATCGCGTACGGGCTGGCGGAGCGGGCGAGTTCGGTGGCGTACGCGAGTGCCGCAGGCAAGAGCTCCTCCGGCTCGACGAGACGGTTGACCAGCCCCATCGCCAGCGCCTCCGGCCCCTCGATCCGGCGCGAGGACAGCAGCAGATCGCTGGCGTTCCCATAGCCGACCAGCCGGGGCAGAATCCAGGACACCCCGTCCTCCGCGACCAGCCCGCGCGCACTGAACGCGGCGGCGAACCGGGCGCCCGGCACGGCGAACCGCACATCGCACATCAGCGCCTGGTTGAAGCCGATACCGGCGCAGGCACCGTTGATCGCGGCCACGACGGGCTTCGGGAAGGTCATCGGCCGGGTGCGCGGCGGCAGCTGATCGGTCGGCCACGGCTTGGCCCCGGAGGACGCCCCGTCGAGCACGCTCATGTCCATCCCGGGGCAGAAGCTGCGCCCGGCGCCGGTGAGTACCACGGCCCGTACGTCGGGATCGGACTCGGCGCGGTCGAACAGCTCGTTGTAGAGCAGCTCCATCTCCAGGGTCCAGGCGTTGTGCCGCTCGGGCCGGTTGAGGGTCAGCAGCATGACCCCGTCGTCGGTGAGGTCGGAGAGGATCACCATCGCGTCTCCAAAATAGACACAAAATAGATAGATGAATCATCTATATACCCAAGGGGTGGACGGACGCCAGATCCGGGGCCGCCCGACCGCGATCACCGACCCCTTGACCTGGTACCCTCGATACATTAAGCAGATTCATTTTGCTATATACGGCACACATCGTCAGCGAGGAGACTCCGCCGTGGCCGAGGCAGCCCGCGCAGAAGCGCCCCCCATGCCCGCCCCCTCCCGCGCCCGCGTCGGACGCCAGGTGCGCGTACCGAAGACGGCCGAGCTGGTCGCCGCGCATCTGCGCCGCCAGATCGTGCGGGGCGAGCTGAAGCCCGACGACGCTCTGCCGCCGGAGTCGGGGCTGATGGAGCAGTTCGGCATCTCCCGGCCGACCCTGCGTGAGGCCTTCCGTGTCCTGGAGTCGGAGTCGCTGATCACGGTGCGCCGCGGCGCCCACGGCGGCGCCCGGGTGAGCGCGCCGGACGCCGATGTCGCGGCCCGCTTCGCCGGTCTGATCCTCGAGTACCGCGGCGCCACCCTCGGCGACGTCTACCGCGCCGCCGCGCTCATCGAGCCGCCGTGCGCCCGCCAGCTCGCCGTCAAGCACACGGCGGACGACATCAAGCGGCTGCGTGACGCGGTGGCCGCCGAGAAGTCCGTGCTGGACGACCCGCTCGCGCTCGTGGACGCTCAAGACGCCTTCCACGCCCTGCTGGTCGAGCTCACCGGCAACCAGACCCTGATCCTGCTGTGCGGCATGCTGCGCACCATCGTCGACCGGGCGAACGCCTCGTACACCGCGGCCGCCACGGACACCGAGACCCAGAAGGCCCAGGCGCTCAAGGGTCATCGCGCGCATGTCCGGCTGGTCGGGCTGATCGAGTCCGGCAAGGCCGACGAGGCCGAGAAGCTGTGGCAGCGGCACATCTCCAGCGCCGACGACGTGGTGAACTCGGCCGGCCCGAAGACCGTCCTCGAACTGATCGACTGACACCGCTCAGCCCACTCAGTCCGTGAGGTCGGCCGCCAGATCGGCGACGTTCGTCATGAAGGCCGTACCGCGCCGCGAGTGGTCGTAGCCGGCGAGCGGGTAGCCGTTGCTCAGCAGCGCGAAGGACACCCCCGTCTCCGGGTCCATGAAGCCCAGTTGATAGGCGGCTCCGGCGTTCCCGAAGAGTGACGGCGAGCCGGTGGACGGCAGCCCGCTGCCCGCGTCGGGTCCGGCGACGGTGACGAACAGCCCCATGCTCGTCCGCCGGCTGCCCCCGCCGCCGTAGACCTGGTCGCCGTAGGGATGCTCGGTCAGCCGAATCCGGGTGCCCTCGGCCACCGCCTCCGGCTTCCACAGGCCCGAGTGCTCCAGCGCCTGGAAGTACAGGGCGACATCGGCGGCGGTGGCGACGAGCGCGTGACTCGGCTCGCCCGCCGCCAGCACCTCAGGGTCGGACAGATACCAGGGACCCCAGGGGTCGGGCTTCTGGTCGTCGTCGGTGCGATCGGTGGCCGTCATCGGGGCGACCGTGCCGGGCTGTTGGTCCACCGGTACGCCCAGCTCGATCGACGCCAGGCCCAGCGGACCGACGATCCGCTCGCGGAGATGGTCGGCGAAGGGCAGGCCCGTCCGGCGCTCCACGATCTCCGCGATCAGCCAGGCGGCCGAGGTGAGATGGAACTGGAAACGGCTGCCCGGCGGGTAGTCGAGCCGCCAGCGGCCGAAGGCGGCCAGGCGCTGCTCGCGGTCGAGCATCTTCGGATGGCCGAGCGGCGCGAAGGGGAAGCCGGCGGTGTGGGTGAGCACCTGCTCGACCGTCACCGTCTCCTTCCCGTTGGGCGCGAACTCCGGGATGATCGCGGCGACTTGCTCCCCGAGGTCGAGCAGGCCGTCGCCGATCAGCTTCCACACCGCGCCCGCGACGATCGACCGGCCCACGGACTGCAGGATGTAGCGGGTGCCCGGCCGGGCCTCCCCCCAGGTCTCGAAAGCCACCAACTTCCCCGCGTGGGCGACGGCGACCTGTGTGGACGGCAGCGGGCCGTGCTCCACCTCCAGCCTGATCCTGCGCAGCAGCACATCCAGCCGGTGCGGGTCGACGCCCGCGGATTCGCGTGTCATGTCACTCTCCTGCTCAGACTGCGGCGCAGCACCTTGCCGTTGGCGTTGCGCGGCAGGTCGGCGACGAAGCTCCAGCGGACGGGGACCTTGAAGCCGGACAGCCTGGCGCGGGCGTACGCCCTGAGCGTGTCCGGTCCGGGCGGTGCGGTGGGGTCGGCGGCGACGACGAAGGCGACGACCGTCTGCCCGAGGCGGTCGTCCGGTACGCCGGTGACCGCCACGTCGGCGACATCGGGATGGGCGGCGAGGACGGTCTCCACCTCCAGTGGATGGACGTTCTCCCCGCCCCGAATGATCATGTCGGTCTGCCGCCCGGCGAGATAGAGATAGCCGTCCGCCGAGACCCGCCCCAGATCGCCGCTGCGCAGCCAGCCCGCTTCGTCGATCCGGAAGAAATGGTCCGCGCGGGCGTCGATCTCGCCGATCCCGTCCGGCCCGGGGTCCCGCACCCGCAACTCGACGCCGGGCGCCGCCCGTCCGACGGACCGCAGCAACTCGGTGCGCCCGGCGATGGCCTCGCGATGGTCGTCCGGGGTGAGCACGCTGATCGGTGAGCCCTCGGTCTGCCCGAACATGTTGAGCATCCGGACCCCGGGCATCTGCTCGTACGTCCGCCGCAGCGTGCCGGGGCGGATGGGCGCACCGCCGTACTGGAGGACGCGCAGGCTCTCGTGCCGGGCCTGTCCGGCGGCCAGCAGCGTCTCCAGCATGGCGGGGACCATGCTGGTGTGCGTGGTGCCGAGTTCGCGGAGCCGGGCCCAGCCGTCGACGGTGAACCGCGGCAGCCCGGTGATCAGTGCTCCGGCGGCGAGCGCGACGGCGATGTTGCCCAGGCCCGCGATGTGGTGGAAGGGCGCGCTGCCGCCGTAGAAGCTGTCGGCGTCCAGCGCGCAGAGTCCGCCGTTGACGCGTGCGCGGGCGGCGAGCCGGCGTTGGCTCATGGGGACGGGCTTGGGTGCTCCCGTCGTGCCGGAGGTGTGCAGGACGGCGGCGAGTTCGTCCGGAGCAGCTGTAAGTGACCTGGAGATACAAGGCAGTTCGGGTATCACGACCGTCTTGCGGCCGGTGAGGTGGGCGACTTCGTCACCGAGGTGCGCGAACTCTGCCTGGACGACCATGACTTCTGACGTGCCCGCCGAGACCACCGCCGCGATCTCGTACGGCGTCATCCGCACCCCGAGCGGTGCCAGGGGGTGTCCGGAGCCCGCGCCGCCGATCACCAGGGCGAGGGCGTCGGCGGAGGTGGCGATGAGGGCGGGGACGGGTTCACCGGTTGCGAGGCCGAGTGAGTCGAGCCAGTCGGCGGCGCCGCCCGCCCGGTCGAGGAGTTCGCGTCCGGTCCAGCACTCGCCGCCGAACCGGGTGGCGGGGCGTGCGTGGTCGTAGGCGCGGTTGACCATAGCGGTCCAGGTGTCCTGCTCGACTGCGCCTGGGCGGTCCACGGTTCAGGGCTCCAGGCGGGCCGTCGCGGTGCCGGTGACCACCTCGCCGCCGTCCTGGTTCACCGTGCGCAGGGAGAAGTGGGCGACCGGACCGGCCGGTGTGTCCTCGACGGACTCGACCGTGGCCGTGGCGGTGAGGGTGTCACCGGGCCACACCTGGGCCTTGAAGCGCACGCCGAAGGTCAGCAGCGACTCGATGCCGACCCAGTCGGTGAGCACCCGTCCGGTCATGCCCATGGTGAGCATGCCGTGGGCGAAGACGCCGGGGTAGCCCGCGGTCTGCTTGGCGAACAGCTCGTCGGTGTGCAGGGGGTTGAAGTCCCCGGACGCACCCGCGTACTGGACGATCCGGGTGCGTTTCAGGTCCTCGACGAGCACGCTCTCGCGGGTCTCGCCGGCCTTGATGTCGTCGACGTGCATCACGAGTCCTTCCGGGTGGCGGGGCCCTCGGGGACGACGGCCACGGTCAGGGCGGTGACGACCTTCTCGCCGTCGGCGTCCCGGTATTCGGTGATCCGCTCGCTGAACAGCAGCAGCCCGGTGCGGCCCCGCTTCTCCCAGCTGCGCCCGGGCACGGTGTGCGCGTACAGCGTCTCCCCCGCGCGTACCGGGCGGTGGTACTCGAAGTGCTGCTCGGCGTGGAGTCCTCCGCCGCCCTCGGGCATCGTCCCGGGGCCGCCTCCGGAGCCGAACCACTCCTGTCCCGGCTTGGGACGCAGGTGGTACTCCGGGTCGTAGTGCGCGCTCGCCATGGCGAACGTCGGCGGCGCGAACCGCTCGTATTCCGGGTTCTCGTCGCCGATGGCGCGGGCGAACATCATGATGTGCCCGGCCTCGACGGGGAATGGCTGCCCTGTCATGTCTCGTCGTCTCCTCGGTCAGTACGGCAGAAACGCGTCGCGGGTGGCGTCCTCGGGATCGAAGTCGGCGGGCAGCCCCTCGAACTTCGGCTCCCGCTTCTCCACGAAGCTCGCCACGCCCTCACGGAAGTCCGGCGACCCGGCGAAGAACTCCATGGCCGAGTACGAGCGGGCCAGCGCCTCCTCGAACGGCCGGTCCAGATCGCCGTACACCTGATGGCGTACGACGGCCATGGCGCGCGGCGAGCAGTTGCGGGCGATGTCGCGGGCGTAGGCGCGGGCCGCGTCGAGCAGGTCCTCGGGCTCCACGACCCGGCTGACGAGCCCGAGTTCCTTTGCCTCGTCGGCGTCGAAGACGCGGCCGGAGAGCAGGAGGTCGAGGGCGTTCTCCAGGCCGACGACGCGGGGCAGGACGTACGGCATGTTGTACTCGCCCGCCAGGCCCCGGCGGGTGAAGGCAGTGGTGAAGCGGGCTCCTCGGGCGGCGAAGCGGATGTCGCAGATGAGGGCCTGGACCAGGCCGATGCCCGCGCAGGCGCCGTTGATGGCGGCGATGAGCGGCTTCGGCATGTCGCGCTTGCTGTACATCGGCACCCGGGCCTGGAGATTGAGGGACTGGCCGGGCTGGGAGTTCTGCTCCAGCCGCTGGACGTCCATGCCGGGGCAGAACGCCCGGCCCGAGCCCGTGATGATCACGACCTTCACCGACGGGTCGTGTGCGGCCTCCTCCAGGAGCGCGAAGAAGCGGCGCTCCATGGGGATGCTCCAGGCGTTCTTGCGTTCGGGCCTGTTGAGGGTGAGGGTGGCGACTCCGTCCTCGTCGACCTCGTACAGCACCAGGTCCTGATCGGCTTGCTCGGGCACGTCGTCACTCCTCCGTCAGCGGTTCGATGGGGTCGCCGACACCGGCCCGTTCCCCGGAGATGGTCACCACCACCTGGCCTCGCGCGCAGATCCGGCCGTCCGGCATACGTACCTCCACGTCGGCGAAGTGCAGCCGCCGGCCGCGTCGGACGCAGCGCGCGTGGGCGACGGCCTCCCGGCCGCGGGCGGGCGCGAGGTACTGCACGGACATCGACACGGTGCTCAGCAGGCTGCCCTTGTCGAAGTCGTGCCCGGCGATCACGGCTCCGGCGCCCGCGGTGTCGATGAGCGCCGAGATCACCCCGCCGTGGAAGACGCCTTCGTGGGCGGAGAGCGACTCGGCGTAGGGCAGGACCATCTCGATGCCGTCCGGGTCCCAGCGCAGGATGCGCATGCCGCAGTCGCGGTTGAACTTGACCCCGCGCTCCCAGCGGGTCCGGAACCACTCGCGGCGTTCGCGCTGTTCCTGGTCGGTGAGGCTCCTCGCCGCGACGGTCATCCGCGCACCTTCCGGTCTCTGCCTCGCAGTGCAGATCCATATAGTTACATGATTCAACGCCATCCGCGAGGAGTAGATGTAGCATTTATCTAACTCATTAGAAACTCGAGAAGGGGAGGGTGCTCGATGCCGTCTACCGCCCTGGCCGGGATCCGCGTCCTCGACCTGTCCCGCATCCTCGCGGCCCCGCTGGCCACGCAGATGCTGGGCGACCTGGGCGCGGAGGTGATCAAGGTGGAGCGGCCGGGCAGCGGCGACGACTCCCGGACGTACGGGCCGCCCTTCCCCGCCGGCCCGGACGGCGAGCGCACCGACACGGCCGCGTTCTATCTCGCCTGCAACCGCAACAAGCGGTCGGTCACCGTCAACCACGCCACCGCCGAGGGCCAGGAGCTGATCCGTGCGCTGGCCGCCCGGTCGGACGTCGTGGTGGAGAATTTCCGCGCGGGGACGCTCGCGAAGTACGGGCTCGACCACGAGAGCCTGCGCGCGCTCAACCCCCGGCTCGTGTACCTCTCCGTGACCGGCTTCGGCCAGACCGGGCCGTATGCGCAACGCCCCGGCTACGACGGCATCTTCCAGGCGATGTCCGGGATGATGAGCGTCTCCGGTCACCCCGAGGAGCCGATGAAGGTCGGCGTCAGCATGGTCGACATCCTCACCGGCCTGTACGCCGCCACGGCCGTGCTCGCCGCTCTGCGGCACCGGGACACCACCGGCGAGGGCCAGTTCATCGACCTGTCCCTGCTGGACTGCGGGCTCGCCTCGCTGTCCCACTTCGCGATGAACTACCTGGTGTCGGGTCAGGTCCCGCAGCGGCGCGGGAACGGGGGCTACGGCGGCATCCCGTCCCAGGCCTTCGAGTGCAAGGACAAGCCGATCTTCCTGGTCGCGGGCAACGACAAACAGTTCGCCGCCTTCTGCACGGCGGCCGACCGTACGGATCTGTTGCAGGACCCGCGGTTCGCCTCGACGTCCGCCCGGATCGCGCACCGCGAGCAGATCCTGCCGGTGCTGGAGGAGATCCTCCGCACCCGGACCCGCGACGAATGGCTGGCCGTCCTGGACGAACACGACGTCCCCGCGGGCCCGTTCAACGAGATGCCCGAGGTCTTCGCCGACCCCCAGATCCGCCACCGCGAGATGCTGGTCGAGGTCGAGGACCCGCTCTCCGGCCGACTCCCCCTGCTCGCCAATCCGATCCGCCTGTCCGCCACCCCCGTCGACGGCTACACCCCGCCGCCCGCACTGGGCGAGCACACGGCCGAGGTGCTGGGCAGGCTGGCGGGGGTGACGGAGACGCGGCTGGCGGAGCTGCGTGCGCGGGGGGTCGTCTAGGGCCTGGTTGGGAAAGCTGGGACAGCGCTGGTCAGATCTGGTTCTCGCCGCCGTCGACGTACAGGTTGGCTCCGAGGATGAAGCTGCTCCGCTCGGAAGCGAGGAAGGCGACCACATGGGCGACCTCGGCCGGGTCCGCGATCCGGCCGAGCGGGACGCCCGCGGCGAACTGCGCCTTGGTGACGGACGCGTCCTCCGCGCTGACCACGGCGTCGAGTCCGGGCGTGTCGATGGTGCCCGGGGAGATCGCGTTGACCCGGACGTTGCGGCTCTTGAGCTCGTTGGCCCAGGTCCGGGCGAAGGACCGGATCGCCGCCTTGGAGGCCGCGTACGTGCCGAACGCCGCGACCCCGTCGTCGGCGCGCACCGAGGAGTTCAGGATCACCGACGCGCCGTCGTTGAGGAGAGGCAGCGCCTTCTGCACGGTGAACAGCGTGCCGCGCACGTTGACACCGAAGATCTGGTCCAGGTGTTGCTCGGTGGTCTGCTCCAGTGTCGCGAGCGCGCCGCTCCCCGCGTTCGCGAAGACCACGTCCAGGCCCCGGCCCCGGGCGCGGACCGCGTCGTACAGGCGGTCCAGGTCGGCCAGGTCGGAGACATCACCGGCCACCGCGGTGGCCGCCGACGGGCCGATGGCCTCCACGGCCGCGTCCAGCGCGGTCTTGCGGCGGCCGGTGATGAACACATGCGCACCCTCGGCCGCGAGTCGCTTCGCAGCCGCCAGGCCGATCCCGCTGCTGCCGCCGGTGATGACGGCGGTCTTACCTTCGAGCTGTCCCATGCCCATGACCTCCACGAATTTCCGCACCGATCGGTACTGAACGATGCCGAACGGGACCGTAGCACATCTGCACCGATCGATACGGAAGTGGCCTGACGCTAGGAACTGTCCGCCTAAGCGACCGTGAGCACGATCTTGCCCTGGATGTGCCCTCGGGCGGCGCGTTCGTGTGCCGCTCGGGCCTCCGCGAGCGGAAACGTGCTGTCGATCGCGACGCGGACCGTGCCGGTGTCGAGCAGGCGTCCCAGTTCAGCGAGTTGCGTGCCGTGCGAGCGGACCTGGGCGATCGAGACCGTGACGTCCAGCTTGGCGGTCTCCGCTTCGTCGAATTCGCCCGGGAACACCGGGAAGAGGGCCCCGCCGCGCTTGAGTGTGCGCAGGAGGCGGCTGCTGTGGGGGCCGCCGACGGTGTCGAGAACGAGGTCGACGTCGTGCACGAGTTCCTCGGGACGGCTCTTGGTGTAGTCGATGAACTGATCGGCGCCGAGCTCACTCAGGAACCATTCGTGCGCGGCCGACGCCACCGCGATGACACGCGCACCCTTCCACTTCGCCAGCTGTAGCGCGAAGTGCCCCACTCCACCCGCGGCTCCGTTGATGAGCACCGTCGTGTCGGCGTCGAGCGCCGTCGGACGATGCCGCGCCTCCTGGAAGGGCGACGGGTGATCGTGTCCGACGTCGATCAGGAACTGCCATGCCGTCAGCCCGGCCATGGGCGCCCCGGCGGCGTGCACGTGGTCGATGCCGGCCGGCTTGCGTGCGAGGTCCGACACGGGCGCGGCCACGTACTCGGCGTATGCGCGGCCGTCGAAGCTGGGGAAACGCAGAAGACCGAAGACTTCATCACCTACGGCGAGGCCGTCCACGTCCGCGGCGACGGCCTCGACGACGCCCGACACGTCGGTCCCGGGAATCACCGGCAGGCTGACCGTCGACTCCGCCTCCCCGGGCATCTTGGTCAGTCCGCCGCGCAGGTACCAGTCCGGAGGGTTGACGCCGGCCGCGTGCACGCGAGCGAGCACCTCACCCGGCCCCGGCTCGGGAATCGGCACCTCGTCGTAGCGCAGGACTTCAGGGCCGCCGTGCTCATGGAGCCGGACCGCCCTCATCGTGTGTGTCGGCATCGTTTTCTCCTGCCCGCACTGCGGGATAGGCTTATTCGGATCAGCGATCCACATAAGTGGACCACTGATCCGAATATATGGACCACTGATCCGGATAGTCAAGAGGGACAGATGCGGGCCGACGCCAGGAAGAACCGCGACCACGTGCTCGCCGTAGCGGGCGCCGCCATCTCAGAGCAAGGCGTCGATGTGTCACTGCGCGACATCGCGCGCAGGGCCGATGTCGGGCTCGCGACCCTGCTGCGGCACTTCCCGACGCGCGAGGCGCTGCTCGAGGCCCTGCTCCACACGAGTTTCGAGGAACTGACGGCAAAGGCAGGCGAGTTCGAGACGTCGGGCTCGCCCGAAGACGCGCTCGTGTCGTGGCTGCGCGACTGCGTGGCGTGGACCACCGAGTACCGGGGCGTGACCGTGCTGATGGCAGCCGCCATCGATGACCCCGAATCCGCACTCCACGCCTCGTGCGTCACCCTGCGCGCAGCGGGTGCGCGACTCCTCACCCGTGCCCAGGCCGCCGGCACGGCGCGGAGCGATATCGACGGCACCGACTTGTTCGCACTGATCGCGGCGCTCGCCTGGCTCGGCGATCAACCCTCGCTCGCGCCACGTGCCGATCGCCTCTTCGATGTGGTCGCGAGCGCGATCCGCGCCCGTACCTGAAATCGCCGGCGCGGGGAACTGCGCGACCAGCCCCCACCGGCCCGCAGCCGGCGAACCGCATCCCTCACCCGATCAGCGTCCGACCACCCTCCAACATCAGCGTCGCCCCCGTCAGATACGCCATGTCGTCGCTCACCAGCGCCGCCACCGCCCGGCCGATGTCCTCCTCCGGATCACCGAGCCGCCCCAACGGAATGTCCGCGGCGAGACGTTCGGCGTGTTCGGGATGGGCGGTGAGATACAGCTCCGCGGCCGGGCTGAGGGCGGCCGGGCAGATGACGTTCACCCGGATGCCGTAGGTGCCCCACTCCCGTGCGGCGACCCGGGTCAGACCGCGGATCGCCTCCTTGGCCATCGCGTAGGACGCGAAGGTCGGATCGCCCTGGACGGCGGTCGACGAACCGAGGTTGACGACGCTGCCCCGGCTCTCCCGCAACCAGGGCAACGCGGCCTGCATCGCGTGGAAGGTCGCCAACGGGCCGCTGCGATAGGCGAGTTCGAGATCGTCGTACGACGTCTGCTCGAGCCGCCGCTGAACCGAGGACTGCGCGTTGTTGACGAGCACGTCCAGCGCGCCGAACTCCCGTAGCGTCTGAGCCACCATGTGGTCGACGTCGGAGCGTTCGCATACGTCCCCCACGACGGTGTGTGCCCGGCCCCCGCGCCCGGCGATCTCCGCGGCCGTGTCCTTCAGCTTGCTCTCGGTGCGGCCCGTGATGACGACGGCGGCGCCCTCGGTGGCCAGCGCGAGCGCGATGCCGCGGCCCACGCCCTGGCCGCCGCCGGTGACCAGCGCGACCTTCCTCTTGAGTCGCATTCACGTCTCCTTCCAGAAGGCGGCCCAGGTGGGAAAGGCGTCCGGCAGTGCTGGTTCACCGGCCCTCGCCCAGCTGTCGAAGCCGACGGACTGCGGGCGTTCGGTCACATCGGCCGCGTACCAGTGCTGTTCGCGGCGACGGGAGAAGTACCACTCGCCGCCCACGCGCGCGTAGTCGTCGAGATAGCGGATCGCCATGACGATCCACCGCTCCCCCACCTCGTGTTCGGCCCGGCAGTACACCGAGCCCGTCGCGGTGTCGCGGCCGGTGAACTCGACGCGGTGACCGCAGATCTGGTGGATGGAGCGGTGGAAGCCGCGGACGAGCGGCTCGATGTAGGCGCGCAGGGCCTGCCTGCCGCTGCCGTGGCGGCCCATGTCCACGTCGGGCCGGAAGCAGCCGACCCAGGCGTCGAGGTCACGGCCGTCGACCGCGAGGGCGTAGCGGATGGGGAGTTGCTGGATGGCCAGCTGGGACTCGATGCGGTCGATACGGTCCGCCGGCCCGCTCATGGCCGCGGGTCCTTCGGGAGTCCGAGCACCTGCTCGCCGATGATGTTGCGCTGGATCTCGCTGGAACCGCCGTAGATCGTCTCCGCGAGGGAGAGCAGGAAGGACCGCTGCCGGGTGTCCAGGCCGTAGTCCTCGCCGACGATCTGCCCGGCGGGGCCCGCCAGTTCCATGGCCAGATGGCCGAGTTGCTGGTGGCGCGTGGAGGCGTACAGCTTCGCCGTGGTCGCCTGGGCGCCGGGCGTGCGGCCCGCGATCAGTTCGGCCACGGTCCGCATGTTGGTGGTGCGCATGATGCGTACGGAGATCCAGGCGTCCAGGATCCGGCGGCGCAGCATGGGATCGTCGAGGGCGCCGCGCTCCCGGGCCAGTTCGATCAGGGCGTCGGCCTCGCGCTCGTAGCTGAGCTGGAGGGGCAGCAGCGTGGTGCCGCGTTCGATGCCGAGGGTGGTCATCGCCGTGCGCCAGCCGCCGCCGACCTCGCCCACGACCAGGTCGGCGGAGGTGCGTGCGCCGGACAGGAAGACTTCGGCGAACTCGTCCTGGCCGGCCAGATTGCGGATCGGGCGGATGTCGACGCCGGGCTGGTCGGTCGGCACCAGCAGCATGGTCAGGCCCTTGTGCCGCTGGGAATCCGGGTCGGTGCGGGCGAGGACGTAGAGCCAGTCGGCGTGGTCGCCGAAGGACATCCAGACCTTCTGCCCGTCGATCACCCACTCCTCTCCGTCGAGTCCGGCCCTGGTGCGGACGGACGCCAGGTCGGAGCCGGCGCCGGGTTCGCTGAAGCCCTGGCCCCACAGCTCCTCCACGGCGAGGATCGGCGGCAGGAAGCGCTTCTTCTGCTCCTCGCTGCCCGTCGCGAGCAGCATCGGGCCGAGCAGGTCGAGGGCGCCGCAGGTGGCCCGGTAGGGGGCGTTGGCCCGCGCGTACTCATACTCGAAGACGATCTCCTCGACGAGGCCCAGCCCCCGGCCGCCGTACTCCTTCGGCCAGCCCACGCCCAGCCAGTTCCCGGCGGACAGCTCGCGGTCCCAGGCCAGCCGCACCTCCCAGGCGGCGCCGTCGGTCGGGCCGCCCACCCCTTTGTGCTCGGCGAACTCCCCCACCAGGTGCTCGGCGAGCCAGTCGCGCAGCTCGTCGCGGAAGTCGCGTACCGCGGGTCCGAAGTCCAGCTCCATGTCGCTCTCCGGGATCTCCATGACGCTCTCCTAGATCTCCTAGATCTCCTAGATGCCGAGCCGGGCGGCCAGCAGCTCCCGGTGGTACGCGGGCGTCCCCAGCAGCACCTCGGAGCTCTTGGCCCGTTTCAGATAGAGGTGGGCGGGGTGTTCCCAGGTGAAGCCGATCCCGCCGTGCACCTGGATGCTGTCGCCCGCGACCTTGGTGAACGCCTCCGAGCAGAAGGCCTGGGCCAGCGCCGCGGCGATCGCGGTCCGCGTCTCGTCCCCGGCGTCCAGTGCCCACAGGCCGCCGTACGCCGCCGAGCGCGCCGACTCGATCTCGGTGAGCATGTCGGCGCACTTGTGCTTGACGCCCTGGAAGGAGCCGATCGGCCTGCCGTACTGGACGCGGATCCTCGCGTAGGACACGGCGGTGTCCAGGGCCGCGGCGGCTCCCCCGACCTGTTCGGCGGCGAGCAGGACGGAGGCGGTGGCGAGGGTGCGGCGCAGTGCGGGCCAGGCGGTGCCCTCGGTGCCGATCAGCCGGGCGGGGGTGTCCCGGAACTCCACGCGGGCCTGTTTGCGGGTCTGGTCGAGGGTGGGGAGGAGGGTGCGGGTGAGGCCCGGGGCGTCGGCTTCGACGGCGAAGAGGCTGATGCCGGACGCGGTGCGGGCGGCGACCAGGAACAGGTCGGCGAGATGGCCGTCGGGGACGTACGTCTTGACTCCGGTGAGCCGGTTGTCGTCGCCTGCCGTGAGGCCGATGCCCGTCTCGTCCCAGCGGCCGTTCTCCTCGGTCAGCGCCAGCGTGGCCACCGTCGCGCCGGACGCGATGCCGGGCAGGAGGTCGGCGCGGGCCTGCTCGTCGTCGCAGCGCAGGAGCGCCTCGGCGGCCAGGGCCACGGTCGCGAAGTACGGCGCGCAGAGCAGGGCGCGGCCCGCCTCCTCGAAGACGATGCCGAGATCGACGTAACCGAAGCCCGAGCCGCCGTACTCCTCCGGTATGGCGAGTCCCTGCAGGCCGAGTTCGGTGGCCATGCGCCGCCAGACCACGGCGTCGAGACCGTGCGGGTCGGCGGCGAGGCGGCGTACGGCGGCCTCGCCGGAGTGCCGGGCGAGGAACGCGCGTACGACCTTGCGCAGTTCGTCCTGCTCCTCGCTGAAGGTGAGATCCATCCCGAGCTTCCCGTCCTCGGTGTTGCCCGCCCAGATACAGTTAGATAATTATAGTATCCGAACGGAATACACCAGGAGCATGACGTGACGGATCCCTATGAGCAGTTCACCAGCCTGACCTTCGAGCGGCCCGCGCCCGGGGTGCTCCGGATCGTGCTCGACGCCCCCCACCTCAACGCGGTCGACCCCAGGATGCACGGCGAGCTGGCCGACATCTGGCCGGTCGTCGACCGGGACGACGACGTGCGCGCGGTCCTGGTCCAGGGCGCGGGCAAGGCCTTCTCGGCGGGCGGGACCTTCGACTCCATCGAGGCCATGACGGAGGACTACTCGGTGCGGGCGCGGGTGATGCGTGAGGCGCGGGACATGGTGTACGGGGTGATCAACTGCTCCAAGCCCGTGGTGTCCGCGATCCACGGTCCCGCCGTCGGCGCCGGGCTGGTGATCGGCATGCTGGCGGACATCTCCGTGGCCGGGCGCCGGGCGAAGATCGTCGACGGGCACACCCGGCTCGGCGTGGCGGCCGGCGACCATGCGGCGATCTGCTGGCCGCTGCTGTGCGGCATGGCCAAGGCCAAGTACTACCTGCTGACCTGCGAGACCCTCACCGGCGAGGAGGCCGAGCGGATCGGCCTGGTCTCCAAGTGTGTCGACGACGGGGAGGTGCACGCCGAGGGGCTGCGCCTCGCGACCGCGCTGGCCGCCGGCCCGGCCAGCGCGCTGAGCTGGACCAAGCGCTCCCTCAACCACTGGTACCGCACGGCGGGGCCGCTCTTCGAGGCCTCGCTCGGACTCGAGTTCTTCGGGTTCGGCGGGCACGAGGTCACCGAGGGTCTCGCCGCCCACCGTGACAAGCGCGCCCCGGACTTCGAGGGCGTGGCCGCCAAGCACCCGCTCGACCTCTGAGGAGCCCACGATGACATCGGAGCCCACCATCAGTGAAGTCCCCCTGCTCGTCCGGGGGTTGACGTACGAGGAGATGCCCGTCGGGCAGATCTTCCGCACCGCCCGCCGCACCATTACCGAGACCGACCTGGTCAACTTCGTCACCTGGGGCGGTTTCACCGAGCCGCTCTTCTGGGACGCCTCGCACGCCGCGGACGGCGGCTACACGGGCCGGCTGGTGCCGGGCGGGCTGACGTACTGCCTCGCCGAGGGACTGGTGCTGCAGACGAACGTGCTGCACGGCACGGGCCTGGCATTCCTGCACATGGAGTTGTCGGTCAAGGGTCCGGTGTACGTCGGTGACACGCTGTACGCCGTCGTCGAGACGACGGACTCGCGGCCGTCCAGCAAACCGGGCCGGGGCGTGGTGACCAGCCGCATCTCCGTCCGCAACCAGCGCGACGAGGAGGTGCTCGTCTACACGCCGGTGCGGCTGATCCGCGGCAGGGACTACGAGGCTCCGGCGCTCTGAGCCCGCGGCACCGCGTGGAGTCCGGTGGGCGATCCGGTGGGGGCGGGTGCGAACGCTCCCCCGTGGATCCAGTCCGCGGGCATCGGCGGACGGGGCGGCGGTGTGCGCTCGGGGACGCCCATCGCGTACAGGCGGGTGTAGCGCAGCTTCGCCTCGATGTTGTCGAGCACCGACCAGTACTCGTAGCCGCACACGTCGACTCCGCGCGACACGACCCGGGCCAGCCAGGACAGCCGGGCCCCGAGCTGCGCCCGGCGCCGGGCGTCGTCGCGGCGGCCCCGGTGGTCGACGAGGTCCAGGTCGCCCATGCCGTTGTCGACGATGGACAGGGGTGGCAGGAGGTCACCGTAGAGGTCGTGCAGGTCGGCGACGGCATCGGCGAGGCCCTCGGGGAGGATCGGCCAGCCGTACGCCGTGGTCTCCACGTCGTCGAAGGGGATCAGGGCGAAACCGAGACCGACGAGCAGCCGGTTCACCTCGTTGAGTGCGCCGAGGCACTTCATCACCGGGAGCGCCCTGGGCAGGTTCTCCGGCGCGGTGACGCGGAACGGGGTGTACCAGGACAGGCTCAGCAGGTCCTGCGCGGTGGCGATGGTGTCCAGGTCGCCGGGGCGTACGCAGCCGGTGGCCTCGACCGGTGAGACGTCGTCCTCGGTGACCATGTGCTCGCCGAGCAGCATCGGATCGAGGAACATCCGGTTGGTCCAGCTCTCCAGCCGCTCCACGGCCAGGCGGTCGTACGGGTCGTCGGTCGCCGCATAGCCGCCGACGAGGGTGACCGTGGTGCCGATCCGGCCCTGCGCGCCGGTCGCCCTCAGCGCCTGGGTGGCGAGCCCGTTGGCGAGCAGGATGTGGTGGACCGCGGGCAGTCCCGCCCTGCCGATACCTCGGCTCGGGGGATACATTCCGGCCACGTGGTCCGCGAGCGTGGGGCTCGCCAGGTCGGTCGAGGTGACCCAGCGGTCCACCCGGTCGCCGAAGCGGCGGCCCATCTCGGCCGCGTACTCGGCGAAGCGGTTCGCGGTGTCGCGTACGAGCCAGCCGCCGGAGGCGTCCAGCCACGGCGGCAGCGACAGATGGAGCAGGGTGAGGCTGGGCTTCAGACCGAGGGCGAGCAGGGAGTCGAGGGCGCGGTCGCAGCGGTCGAGGGCGGTCCGGTCCCACAGGCCCGGCCCCTCGGGCTGGAGCTGCGGCCAGCCCGCCACGGCCCGGTGGGTCGTGGGGGCGACACCGAGCACTTGCCGGACGTCGTCGGTCCACTGCCGGAAATGTCCGCCCTGGTCGGGCGGGGGCATCGGGGCCGCCGCAAGGGCGTCCGCGGTGGCCGTCCCCCAGTCGACACCGCGGTAGGAGTCGTACAGAGAACCATCGCTCATGGTCACCGTCCAGGCGATGAATGGTTTAGCGCATTCAACTCAATGCTCGCCGTCCGGACGCTAACACTTCGGGGAAACTACGACAATGTTTCAGCCAGATCTCTTCGAACCGGCCACGGTGATCACTTCCCCTCGAGGATGAGGTCGGCCGCTCGCCAGGCCATCGCCATGATCGGCGCGTTGAGATTGCCGGACACCATCCTCGGCATGACCGAGCAGTCCACGACCCGCAGGCCTTCGATGCCGCGCACGCGCAGCTGGGCGTCGACGGGGTCGTCCTCGGCCGGGCCCATGGCGCAGGTGCCGATGGCGTGGTAGCCGCAGCGGCCGTGCTCGAGGCCCGCGTCGATGATCTCCTGGTCCTCCCGCACCGCGGGGCCGGGCAGGGTCTCGGCCGTGATCCGTCCGGAGATCGGCGCGGTCTCGAAGAGTTCGCGCATCCTGCGGAACAGGGCGGTGCCGACTGTGCGGTCGTGGTCGGAGCCGTAGTAGTTGGCCGTGATCGTCAGGGGTGCCTCGGGGTCGGCCGAGGTGATGTGCAGGCTTCCCTCGGCGGTGGGGCGCAGGATGTAGCCGAGGCCCATCACGCCGGGCTCGCGCTCGACTCCGGGCTCCTTGCCGGGGACCTCCGGGGTCAGGGAGACCGGTGCCATCAGCAACTGGGCGTCCGGGCGGTCGAGTTCGGGGCGGCTCTTGAAGAAGGCGATGACATCGAAGGCGGGAGCGGCCAGCGGTCCCCGGCGGGTGGTCAGGTACTTCAGGCCGGACAGGCCCTGTCGCAGCGGGGTGCTCAGCGCCTTGTTGTAGCCGAGGTTGTCTCCCAGCCGGTACTGGACGACGAAGCAGCGGTGCTCGCGCATCCGGCCGCCGATGTGCGGGCTGTCGACCAGGACGTCGACGCCGGCCGCCTTGAGCGTCTCGGCCGGTCCGATGCCCGAGAGCTGCAGGATCTTCGGGGTGGCGATGCTGCCGGCACAGAGGATCACCTCACGTCGGGCGCGGACCTCGGTCCGCTGTCCCTCGCTGCGAGTCCGTACGCCGACGGCCCGGCCGTTCTCGGTGACGACCGCGGTGACCAGGGTGTCGACGGCGACGGTCAGGTTGGGCCGGTGCGCGACCGGGTGCAGGAAGGCGCGGGCGGCGCTGAAGCGCTGTCCGTTCTTGATGGTGGCCATGGCATAGCCGATGCGTTCGTCGTCGCTCGCGTTGAGGTCGTCGGTGCGGCGCCAGCCGAGTGCGGTTCCGGCTGCGATCACCTCCTCGCAGAGCGGTTCCGGCCGAGACGCGGTCGAGATGTGCAACGGCCCGCCCCCGCCCCGGACTTCGGAGGCGCCGAGCGCGTTGTCCTCGATCCGCCGGAAGACCGGGAGCATGGTGTCCCAGCCCCAGCCGGGGTTGCCGAGCCGCTCCAGCTCGTCGTAGTCGGCCCGGTCGCCGCGGTTGTAGACCATGCCGTTGACCGAACTCGATCCCCCGAGCGTGCGGCCCCGCACCCAGTGCTCGACCCGCCCGGTCGGGCCCACCGGCTCCACCGGGTAGTGCCAGGCGTACCGGGGGTCGCCCAGCAGCTTGCCGAACCCCTTGGGCATCTTGATCAGCGGCGTGGAGTCCCTGCCGCCCGCCTCGATCAGCAGCACCGTCGTCCCGGGGTCCGCGGACAGGCGGTTCGCGAGCACGCACCCCGCCGAACCCGCCCCCACCACGATGTAGTCGAACGTCGTCATCACACCTCCCGGTGCTTGCGGCCTACGCGCCGAAGGGACGGAATTCCTCGTCCTCCCACCAGGGAAACACCGGCGGCATGTCCTTGCTGACCCGACCCGGGAACTCGGGCGGCCGTTTGGCGAGGAAGGACTCGATGCCCTCCGTCGGGTCCGGGCCGCCGCCGATCTGGCTCATGATCCGTGAGTCGAGGCGGTGCGCGGTCATGGGGTGGGCCTCGCCGAGCATCCGCCACATCATCTGCCGCGCCAGGGCGACCGACACGGCCGAGGTGTTCTCCGCGATCTCGCGCGCGAGGGCGTACGCCGCCGGGAGCAGTTCCTCCGGCGGGTGGACGGAGCGTACGAGCCCGGCGGCCAGCGCCTCGTCGGGGCCGAAGACGCGGCCGGTGGCCGCCCACTCCATCGCCCGCTGCATGCCCACCGCGCGCGGCAGGAACCAGCTCGCCGCGGACTCCGGGACGATGCCGCGGCGAGCGAAGACGAAGCCGAACTTCGCCGAGGTCGAGGCGAGCCGGATGTCCATGGGCAGGGTCATGCTGGCGCCGACGCCGGCCGCCGGGCCGTTGATCGCGGCGATGACCGGCTTGGTGGAAGAGAAGATCCGCAGCGCCACCCGTCCGCCGGTGTCCCGGTGCCAGTCACCCGCCTTGCGGTGGTCGAAGGAGCCGCCGCCGGCACTGACGTCGGCGCCCGCGCAGAAGCCTCGTCCGGCCCCGGTCACCACGATCACGCGCACGTCGTCGTCGGCGTCGGCCGCGTCCAGGACGTCCAGCAGGTCCTGCATCATGCGCGGGTTGAAGGCGTTGAGCTTCTCGGGCCGGTTGAGCGTGACGGTGAGGATCCGGTCGGCCGACTCCGCCGTGACGGTCTCGTACTCCTGCTCCGGCATACATGCCCTCCGCATTCGGTTCCCAGTCCGCTTAATTAGTTATAGCATTCAACTCTACTGACTCATTAGCAAGCGGTCGACGGCGGTGGAGATGACGGATCTGGTGGTGACGGCCCGGGGGCCGGTCCGGCTGGTCGAGCTGAACCGGCCCGAGCAACTCAACGCGATGAGCGAGGAGTCGCACGCCGGTCTCGCGTCGGTGTGGGAGGACGTGGCAGCCGATCCGGAGGCGCGGGTCGTCGTCCTCACCGGGCGGGGCCGGGCGTTCAGCGCGGGCGGCAACTTCGGCATCATGACCCGGGTCCAGCAGGACGCGGCCTTCCGGAAGCGGAACGTCGACGAGGCCCGCCGGATCATCACCGGCATGGTCCGCTGCCCGCTGCCGGTCATCGCGGCGGTGAACGGGCCCGCGGTCGGCCTCGGCTGCAGCCTCGCCCTGCTGAGCGACCTCGTCCTGATCGCCGACGACGCCTACATCGCGGACCCGCACGTCCAGGTCGGGCTCGTCGCGGGCGACGGGGGCGCGCTGGTGCTGCCGCTGCTCGTCGGGCTGACCCGCGCCAAGGAGTTGCTGTTCCTGGGCGACCGGGTGAGCGCCGAGGAGGCGGTCCGGCTGGGCATCGCCAACCGCGTCGTACCGAAGGACAAGATCCTCACCGAGGCCATGGACCTCGCCCAGCGCCTGGCCACGCTGCCCGTCAAGGCGCTGCGCCAGACCAAGCGGGCGGTGAACCTCCATCTGGAGCAGGCGATCGCCGCCGTACTGGAACCGGCTCTGCTCGCCGAGCAGGACAGCATGACCGACCCGGAGCACATCGCGGCCGTCGAGAAGATCATCGCCGCGCGCGGCGCCCGCTGAGCGGAACAGGAGCAGGCACGTGGACTTCGCATTCAGCGAGGAGCAGGAGGAACTGCGCCGCACCGTGAGGGCGTTCCTGGCGGACACCTCGCCGGAGACGGAGGTGCGGCGGCTGATGGAGACCCCCGAGGGCTTCGACCGGGCGCTGTGGCGCCGGATGGGGACGGAGCTGGGCCTTCAAGGGCTCGCCGTGCCCGAGGAGTACGGCGGCGCCGGGTGCGGACCGGTCGAAATGGGCGTGGTCATGGAGGAGTCGGGCCGCGCACTGCTGTGCGCGCCGTTCCTCGCCTCTGCGGTCCTGGCCACCACCACGCTGCTGCGCTGCGACGACGAGGACGCGCGCAAGCGCCTGCTGCCCGGACTGGCCTCCGGCGAACTGGTCGGGACGCTCGCCCTGACCGAGGACTCCGCGCGGTGGGACGCCGCAGGGGTGTGTCTCACCGCGCGGGAATCAGCGGGGAGTTGGCGTCTGAGCGGCCACAAGACCTTCGTCCTGGACGGCGCGAGTGCCGACGTCGTCCTCACCGTCGCCCGCACCGGCGACGACGGCATCGGCGTCTTCTGCGTGGACGGTGACGCACCCGGCCTGACCCGCACCCCTCTGCCCACCATGGACCCGACCCGCCGCCAGGCCCGCCTCGACTACGACGACGTACCGGCGACCCTGCTGCGGGCGCACGGCGACGACGGGTGGCGGCTGGTGGCGGAGGTGCTCGACCGGGCCGCCGTCGCCCTGGCCGCCGAGCAGGTCGGGGTGGCCGGGCAGGCGCTCGACATGGCCGTGGAGTACGCGAAGGTGCGGCACCAGTTCGGGCGGCCCATCGGTTCCTTCCAGGCGGTCAAGCACCTGCTGGCCGATGTCCTCCTGGAGGTGGAGTCGGCCCGGGCCGCCGCCCACTACGCGCTGCTCGCCGCCGACGCCGAGGACCCCGAACTGCCCGCCGTGGCAAGCCTGGCCAAGGCCTTCTGCTCCGACGCCTGTCTCCAGGCGACCGCCGAGAACATCCAGGTGCACGGCGGCATCGGCTTCACCTGGGAGCACCCGGCCCACCTCTATCTGAAACGGGCCAAGACCTCACAACTGCTGTTCGGCGACCCGGCCTACCACCGGGAACGCCTCGCACAGCGCGTCATCCGAGTCCAGGGAGCGGCATGAAGGTCGACGGCAAACTCAACGTATGGCGCACCAGCGAGGTCGTCGAGGAGGCCCGGCACCACGAGAAGGCGGGCTACGACGGCCTGTGGGCCTCGGAGTCCAAGCACGACCCTTTCCTGCCGCTGCTGCTCGCGGCCGAGCACACCGACCGCCTCGAGGTCGGCACCGCCATCGCGGTGGCCTTCGCCCGCTCCCCCATGCAGCTCGCGTACACGGCGCACGACCTCCAGACCTACGCGGACGGCCGCTTCTGTCTCGGCCTCGGCAGCCAGATCAAGCCGCACATCGAGCGGCGGTTCTCGATGCCGTGGAGCAGGCCCGCGGCCCGGATGCGCGAGTACGTGAGCGCGCTGCACGCCATCTGGGCGGCCTGGAACGACGGCACGAAACTCGACTTCCGCGGCGACTTCTACACGCACACCCTGATGGCCCCCTTCTTCTCCCCGCCGCCCGCACCGGGAGGCGCGCCGAAGGTGTTCGTGGCCGCCGTCGGCGAGGCGATGACCCGGGTGGCAGGCGAGGTGGCGGACGGCCTCCTGGCCCACGGCTTCACCACCGAGCGGTATCTGCGCGAGGTCACACTGCCGACCGCCGAAGCCGGGCTCGCCCAGTCCGGCCGCAGCCGCGAGGACTTCTCCGTCAGCCATCTCCTCCTCACCGCCACCGGCCGCACCGAGGAGGAAATGGCCCGCGCGGTGGCCGGCACCCGCCGCCAGATCGCCTTCTACGGCAGCACCCCCGCCTATCGCGGCGTCCTGGAACTGCACGGCTGGGGCGACCTCGGCGACGAACTGCACGCGCTGTCCAAGAGCACACGCGACGACAAGTGGGAGGCGATGGGCGGGCTGGTCGACGACGAGGTCCTGCACACCTTCTCGGTGGTGGCCGAGCCGGATCGGGTGGCGGCGGAGATCCGGCGGCGGTACGGCGCGCTGGTCGACCGGGTGTCGTTCTACACGGCGTACGAGATCGACGCCGAGGTATGGGAGCCGATCGTGCAGGAGCTGCGCGACAGCTGACCGGCCGGGCGCGGTGATCCGCCCGCACGCCGGAAGCACGCCCTTCACTCCGGCTCGCGCCCCCTGCGCCCTGATCGACAGTGCCCCCGCGCGCCTCTCCGCCACCGCGATCACTCGCCCTAGGCTGTTCGATCAGTCGCCGGCGGAAGGACCTGGTGCGCATGTCTGAGTCATCGGTGATCGCCGGATTCGGTGCCGCGCTGCCGGCGATCGCCTGCCGTCAGGACGACGTCGTCGACCTGCTGCGGGCCAGCAGCCCGAACCAGCGGGTCGCCGCCCGGATCGCCGCGCACTCCGGCGTCGCACGGCGTCACCTGGCGGTGAGCCCGCTGCTGGAGGACATCAGCGACTGGTCCACGGCCGCGCGCATGCGCCGCTATCTGCAGGAAGCGCTGCCGCTGGGCAAGGACGCCGTCGCCTCGGCCCTGGACGCCACCGGGGTGGACCCGGCCGACGTGGGCCTGCTGTGCGTGGCGTCCTCGACCGGTTACGCGGCGCCCGGCCTGGACACCCGGGTCGCCCGGGACGTCGGGATGTCACCGCAGGTGGAGCGGCTCCTCGTGGGCCACATGGGCTGCTTCGCGGCGCTGCCCGCGCTGGCCGCCTGCGCCAACTACGTACGCCTCCACCGGCGCCCGGCCGTGCTGCTGAACGCGGAGCTGTCGTCGCTGCACCTGCAACCCCCGCCGTGGGACGGCGACCAGATCGTCGTGCACGTCCTGTTCGGCGACGCGGTCACCGCCACCGTCGTCCATCCGGACGCGCCGGCCGACGGCGGCGCCGGTCTGCGGATCGTGGACGTGCTGGCACACACGGACACCGAGCACGAGGACCACATGCTGTGGACCGTGGGAGATCACGGGTTCCGGATGGGCCTGTCCCCGGAGGTGCCCGACGTCCTCGAACGCCTGGTGCCGGACGCGGTCGGCGAGCTGCTGGCACGCCACTCGCTGAGCCTCACCCACGTCCGCTGGTGGGCGGTGCACCCGGGCGGGCGGCGCATCATCGACGCCGTGGAAAGCAGCCTCGGCCTCACCCCCGACGCGGTCGCCGCCTCCCGGTCCGTCCTGCGCGAGTACGGCAACTGCGCCTCCGCCGGCCTGCCCCTGGTGATACGGGAACTGCAGAGCCGCACACCACTGGCCGCCGGCCAGTACGGCCTGGCGATGGCCTTCGGCCCCGGGCTGACCTTCTACGCCGTCCTGCTCCGCGGCGCCTGACCCCGCGCCCCCCATCTCCCCATCTCCCCATCTCCCCATCAACCTTGACGAAAGGTCTCGCTGACGATGCCCTCCGACGCTGACGTGCGCCTGCTCCTCGACCGTATGGCCATCGGCGACCTGCTGGTGGCTTTCGCAAGTCGCCTGGACGAGAAGGACTTCGAGGGCTACGCGGCCCTGTTCACCGAGAAAGGGACGCTGGAACTGCCCGGCCTCGTGCACCAGGGGCGCGCGGGACTCGCCGATCTGGTGGCCAGGGACCTCGGCCGCTACCACCGCACCCACCACATCAGCACGAACCACCAGATCACCGTGGACGATGACGAGGCGGCCTCCCGCTCGTACCTCCAAGCCGTTCACCTGCCGGAAGAGGCCGATCCCACGCACTGGTGGTCGGTCGGCGGCTGGTACGACAACACCTACCTCCGCGAGGGCGGCGAGTGGCGCATCAGCGGTGTGCGGGTGACTCCGGTGTGGCTGGGCGGCACGGCCTTTCCCCCGCCGCCGCCCACCGACCCCGTATGAGGCCCCGTATGAGGGGCCCGGCTCAGCCGAGCAGGTCAAGGACGGTCGTCATGGACCTGTTCTGCAACAGATAGTCCTCGGCCTCCTGAAGGTGCACCCGCCACAGCTCCTCCGCGTCCTCGGACCGCCGGGACTCCACCAGGTCGACGAGGGCGACATGCGCGCGGAAGCCCCGCCGGTTGGCCCGGACGTTCTCGGCACTGCCCGCGTCGAGGTCGACATGGGACCAGTTGGCCTGGTCGATGATGTGCCGGACCATGCCGTTGAGGACGGTCAGGGTCTGGTTGCCGGCGAGTTCGACGACGAGGGCGTGGAACTCCATATGGGCGCGGATGAACGCCGACGGATCGTCCATCAGCCGCTCGGCCTCGGCGACCGCCGACCGCAGCCGCTGAAGGTCCTGGTCCGTGCGGCGCTGGGCCAGCAGCCCGGCGCAGGGCGCCTCGATCACCGTACGCGCGTCGTAGACGTCCTTCAGGGTCGTGCCCCGGTACTCCAGGACCACGCCCGCGTACCGGGCGGCCACCGTGCCCTCCGGAACCTGCACCCGCGCCCCGCCGCGGGCTCCCCGGCGCACGCTGATCAGCGCCTCCGACTCCAGCACCCGGAACGCCTCGCGCAGCGTCGGCCGCGACACGGCGAACTCCTCCATGAGCGCGGTCTCGGCGGGCAGCGCGTCTCCTTCGGCGAGTTCCCCGCGTACGATCATCCGCCGCAGCTGCGCCGCGACCAGCTCGGCCATCTTGGGCACCCGTACCGGCGTGTTCGTCACGGCGTCCATCTCCTTCAGTGACCGGAGTCCGGTACGAAGTACGGCAGGGTGATCTCCGAGGTGAGCGGGCGGAAGTCGACTCGGACCCGCATGCCGATGACGACGTTGTCGGGGTCGCCGGCGTCGACGTGGGTCAGCAGGGTGCCCCCGTCGTCCAGGTCGACCACGGCGAGCGCGAAGGGCCCGTCGAAGCCCGGGCCGGGGGCGCGGTGGACCACGGTCACCGAGTAGACGGTGCCCCGGCCCGCGCTCGGGGCGTACCGCCAGTCCTTCGCCATACAGCCCGGGCAGGCGGGTTCGGGGACGAAGAAGCGCAGGTCGCAGCTGGGGCAGTGCGGGACGACGAGATCGCCGCGCCGGGCCGCCTCCCAGAACGGCTTCGACAACTCCGTCGGCTGGGGCACAGGTCTGCCGGTCATCGCATCCTCCCCAGCACGCTCATCTCGTAATGCTGGGCTCCCGACCCGGCGTTGCCCACCACGGCCAGCTCGGCGCCCTCGACCTGATGCACGGCGGTGCCGCGCAACTGCCGTACGGCCTCGACGACTTTGAGCGTCATCTGCTGCGTCCCGTTCCACGCGTACGCCAGGCAGCCGCCGTCCGGATTGACGGGGTGCTTGCCGCCGACGGCGATGGCGCCGCTCGCGGCGAGTGGGCCGCCCTCGCCCTCGCCGCAGAGACCGAGGATCTCCAACTGGCGGATGACTTCGAAGGAGTTGGGGTCGTAGAGGGAGAACACGTCGACGTCGTGAGGGCTCACGCCCGCCATCGCGTAGGCGCGGGTGGCCGCGTCCCGGCCGAGCTGCCCGACCTCCCGGTGGAGTGCGGGGTTGGCGTACGCGGCCTGGTGGTACTCCATGCCGCCGCCGAGCACGGCGACGGGCGGCTGGCTGAGGTACCGGGCCCGTTCGGCGGTGGTCACCACGAGTGCCGCGCCGCCCTCCCCCACGATGCAGCAGTCCAGCAGGTGGAAGGGCGTGGCCACCATGCGGGAGGCGAGGACGTCGTCGGCGGTGTACGGGCCGCGGCCGTACATCATCGCCTCCGGGTTGGTGGTGCCGTTGTTGCGGATGGTGGCGGCGACCTCCGCGAGCTGGCGGGAGGTCGTGCCGTACTCGTGCATGTGCCGGGCCGCGACCAGGGCGAACTGGGCGACGACGTAGCTGCCCCACACGTCCGCGAACTCCAGCGGCACGCCGGCGCCGACCGGTCCGGTGCCGCGGGAGACGAGCTTGCAGCCGCCGACGACCACGGTGTCCGCGTATCCGGACCTGATGGCGGCCGCCGCCTTCAGCAGGCCTCTCGATCCCGCGTTGTCCAGCATCGAGTCGCTGGTCCACCGCAGATCCCGGCCGAGCATCCGCGCCCAGGAGCTGCCCTCGCCGGGTACGCCGCCCGGGCCCGGCCAGTCGACCTGGGCGCCGTCCACGTCGGCCGGGGTGAGACCGGCGTCCTCGATCGCGCCGCGTACCGCTTCCAGGGCGAGGTCCATGGCGTCCCGGTGGGGGAGCGACAGGGCCTGCTCGGTGGCGTACACGCCCGCGACGACGGGCGTCCGGTCGGTCATCGTCCCGCGCCGAGCGTGTCGCCGCCCGGGTAACCGCCGCCGCCGAAGCGGGTGTCGAGGGTCTCGTAGTCCTTGGCGTAGCCGCCCGTGCGGGGCAGGGCGTCGATGAACTCGACCGTCTTCGGCTTCTTGTACGAGGCGATCCGGGACCGGCAGTGGTCGATGATGTCCTCCGCGGTGGCCGCCGCCCCTTCCTTGAGGACCACGACCGCTTTGACGTCCTGCGACCAGCGCTGGTTGGGCACGCCGATCACGGCGGCCTCCTTCACGGCCGGGTGGGCTTCGAGGCAGTTCTCCACCTCGGCGGGGAAGATGTTCTCGGCCGCCGACTTGAGCATGCGGGTCGTCGTGCCGAGGAAGCTGATCGTGCCGTCGGGCTCGCGGCGTCCGAGGTCGGTGGTGTGCCACCAGCCGAAGCGGAAGCGCTCCTCGTTGATCTCGGGGCGGTTCCAGTAGCCGAGGTGGACGAGGTCGCCGCGGACGCAGATCTCGCCGACCTCGCACTCCGCACCCCGCTCGTCGAGGATGCGTACGGCGGTGAAGGGGCCGGGGCGTCCCGCGTTGCCGGCGCCCATGCCGCCGTAAGCGCCGGTGACGGCGAAGCCGGTGACCTCGGTCTGGCCGTAGCCGCGGCCCTCGCCGCCGCCGTTGCGGGTGAAGCGGCTGACGTCGGTGGGGACCATGCCCTCCCAGACCTGGGCGGCGACGCTGGCGCGGAGGTGCGACAGGTCGTGCCCGGCCTCGCGGTTGAGGGCGACGAGCTGGGCGATGGTCGGGGGCATCAGATAGGCGTGGGTGCACTGCTCGGCGGCCAGCAGCGGCAGGAGCTCCTCGGCGACCACGCGGCGGACGATCACGTTCTTGCCGCCGTGCACGAAGGCGGGGACGCCCCAGAACTGGTAGTTGCCGATGTGGAACATGGGTCCGGCGCTGAGGAAGGCGGTCTCGTGGCCGATGTCGCCCATCCAGGCGGCGCTCGCGCCCATCGCGAGCAGGTTGCGGTGGGAGAGCATCGAGCCGGACTGGCGTCCGGTGATCGCGGCGGTGTAGATGACCAGGAGGGCGGAGTCGGGGTCGACGTCGTTGTCCGGGTCGTCGGCCGATCCCGAGGCCAGGAAGTCCTCGTAGGAGCCCGGGCCCTCGGTGTCGTGGCGCAGCCACAACGCCCGCTGTCCGTCGCCGAGTTCGGCCCGCGCCTTGCCGACCGTCTCGCCGATCTCCTCGTCCTGCCAGACCACGACCTTCGGATCGAAGTCCCGCACCGCGAACGCCATCTCGGGGACGGCCCAGCGCCAGTAGCCGGGGCAGACCATGGCGCCGAGCTTCGCGGCGGCGCCGAGCAGTTCCCAGATGCGGAAGGAGTTCTGGCCGAGCCAGAGGATGCGGTCGCCGGGGCCGACGCCGGTCACGCTGAGCGCGTTCGCGAGCCGGTTGGTGCGTTCGTCCAACTCCGGCCAGGTCAGGCGGGTTTCACCGTCGACCAGGGCGAGGGCGTCCGGGAAGGACCGGCGGTGCTCGCGGACGAGGTCACCGAAGGTCAGGCGGCGGGCGCGGGGGTCTGGGGGGAATCCCCCAGGAAAGGTCTGCACGTCGTTGCTCCCCATGCTCGGTCAGACGCGGCCGACGCCGACGCCCTTGACGTTGATGAACTCGTCGAGCCCGGCCCGTCCGCCTTCCCGCCCGAACCCGCTCATGCCGACGCCGCCGAAGGGCGTGGTGGGCGAACTGATCGGGTTGGGGCCGGGGTTGACGTAGACCGTCCCGGCCTTCAGGCGCGGCACCAGTCGGTTGACGCGTCCGATGTCACGGGACTGGATGTACGCGGACAGTCCGTACTCGGTGTCGTTGGCCAGCGCGACCGCCTCGTCCTCCGTGTCGAAGGGCGTGATGGCCAGGACCGGGCCGAAGACTTCCTGCTGGGCGAGGTCGCTGCGGTTGTCGACGTCCGCGAAGACGGTCGGCGTGACGAAGTAGCCCTCGGAGTCGATGCGTTCGCCGCCGTGCACGAGCCGTCCCGCGCCGCCCGAGACGGCCTTGTCGATCATGCTCTGGACGCGGTCGCGGGCGGTGGCGTTGATGAGCGGGCCGATGTAGGTGGCCGGGTCGAGCGGGTCGCCGACGGGCAAGTGCGCCACGACGCCGGTCACCCGCTGGACGACCTCCTCGTAGATCGGCCGCTCGACCAGCAGCCGGGTCGGCAGCGCGCAGCCCTGGCCGGTGTTGCTCATGGCGAAGGCCGCGCAGTACGGCACGACGGCGTCCAGGTCGGTGTCGGCGAAGAGGAGGTTGGCGGACTTGCCGCCGAGTTCGAACAGGACCGGCTTGAGGCTCTGGGCGGCGGTCGCCATGATGCGGCGGGCGGTGGCGGGGCCGCCGGTGAAGGAGATCTTGTCGATGCCGGGGTGCGAGACCAGGGCCTCGCCAGCGTCGCCGAGCCCGGTGACGACGTTGATGACGCCTTCCGGGATTCCGGCCTCGTGCGCGAGGTCGGCGAAGAGCAGCGCGGAGAAGGGCGTCGACTCGGCCGGTTTGATCACGACCGTGTTCCCGGCGGCGAGCGACGGCGGGACCTTCATCGCCAGCGACAGCGCGGGTGAGTTCCAGGTGATGATGTGGCCGATCACGCCGTACGGCTCGGCGATGGTGTACTCGACGTTCTCGTGCGGGCTGTAGGCCGCGCCGACCATGCCCTCGATCTTGTCGGCCCAGCCGGCGTAGTACTCGGTCCACTCGGCGACATGCGGCCCGACGTTCTCCGCCCAGCCGCCGATGCAGACGCCGTTCTCCAGCGGGCAGATCGCCGCGAAGTCCGCGATGTGGTCGCGGATCAGCCCGGCGAACCGGGTGAGCAGCCGGCGCCGCTCGGCGGGACGCATCCGGCCCCACACCTCGAAGGCTCCCCGGGCGGCCGCCACCGCCTGGTCCACCTCGGTGGCGCCCGCGAGCGGGACGTACGCCTGGATGAGACCGGTCGCGGGGTTCCGGTGCTCGTACGCTCCCCCGCTGCCGTCGGTGACGTCCTTGCCGCCGATGACCAGCCGCGGCCGGGGGAGGTCCCGCTCGGCCCTGTCCTGGTGCAGCTTCACATCGACCGTGACCATGGATGCCTCCTCGAGCCGCCCCACCCTTACCGCTTAAATAGATAACCTATTTATCGAAGGTAATCAATGCGCGTGACACACTCACAGCCCCAGCGAGCGCCCGATGATCTCCTGCATGATCTCCGAGGTCCCGCCGAACACCCGCTGGACCCGGCTGTCGCGCCAGATCCGCGCGATCTCGTACTCGTTGACGTAGCCATAGCCGCCGAAGAGCTGCATACAGCGGTCGATGACCTCCCAGCCGGTCTCCGTGGTCCAGTACTTGGCGGCGGCGGCCTCCTCGGCGGTCAGCTCGCCCTCGTAGAGCGCCATGATGCAGCCGTCCAGATAGACCCGGGCGGCGCCGAGCTTCGCCTTGATGTCGGCGAGCGCGAAGCGGTTGGCCTGGAACTCGCCGATCGGCCGGCCGAAGGCGACGCGTGTCTTGGCGTACTCCAGGGCGAGTTCGAAGGCCCGCTCGGCCGAGGCGAGGGCGGCGACCGCGATGGCCAGCCGCTCGGTCGGCAGGTTGCCCATCATGTGGTAGAAACCGCGCCCCTCCTGGCCGATGAGGTTCTCGGCCGGAACGCGGACCTCGTGGAAGAACAGCTCGGCGGTGTCCTGCGCCTTCATGCCGACCTTGTCGAGCTTGCGCCCGCGCTCGAAGCCCTCGGCGCCGCGCTCGACGACGATCAGACTGATGCCCTTGTGCCCGGCCTCGGGGTCGGTCTTGCAGGCGACGATGACCAGGTCGGCGAGGATGCCGTTGGTGATGAAGGTCTTCGAGCCGTCGATCACCCACTCGTCGCCGTCGCGGCGGGCGGTGGTGCGGATGCCCTTGAGGTCGGATCCGGCGGCCGGTTCGGACAGAGCGAGGGCGCAGATCGTCTCGCCGCTGGTCACGCCGGGCAGCCAGCGCGCCTTCTGTTCCGGGCTGGTGAGGTGCGTCAGATACGGCGGGATGACGTCGTTCTGCAGCCCGAGCCCGATGCCGACGGACCCCGTGGCGTGCATCTCCTCCGCCATGATGGCGTTGTAGCGGAAGTCCCGGATGCCCTGGCCGCCGTACTCCTCCGGGAACTGCCAGCCGATCAGTCCGGCCTTTCCCGCGGCCGTCCAGGCGACCCGGCTCACCTGTCCGTCCCGTTCCCACTCCTCCGCGTGCGGGGCACATTCGCGCAGGTAGTAGGAGCGAGCGGTCTCCCGGAACATCTCGTGCTCGGCGGTGAAGATCGTACGGCGCATGCTCGGCTCCCCAACTCACACATCTCGCTTATTAAGCTGAAGTAGTTATACGATAGCGCTGTATCGACGGCCGGGACAGGGAGGGCGCGTGAGCGAACGGGACAGGGTGGCACTCGTCACCGGAGCGGGACGCGGTATCGGCGAGGCGATCGCCGACCGGCTCGCGGCCGGGGGATGCTCGATCGCCGTCTGCGATCTGGACACGGAGGCCGCCGCCAAGGTCGCCACCGGACTCGCCGAGCGCTACGGGGTCCGCGCCACGGGAGTCGGCGCGGACATCTCCGACAGCGCTTCGGTGCGGGTCGCGGTGGAGCGGGTGACCGCGGAGCTGGGGCCGGTGGACATCCTCGTCAACAACGCCGCCGTCGATGTCATCGCGCGCTTCACCGACAGCCGCGAAGCGGACTGGGACCGCATCATCGCGGTCAATCTGCGCGGCACGATCACCATGACGCGGGCGGTTCTCGACCCGATGATCGAGCGGGGCGGCGGGCGCGTCATCCACATCGCCTCCGACGCCGGCCGGGTCGGCTCCTCCGGGGAGGCGGTGTACTCCGCGACCAAGGGCGGAGTGATCGCCTTCGGCAAGACACTGGCCCGCGAGATCGCCCGGCACGGCATCACCGTCAACAGCGTCTGCCCCGGCCCGACCGACACCGCGCTGCTCGGCCAAGTCGCCGAGTACAGCCAGAAGATGTACGAGGCGACTGCCCGCGCGATCCCGCTGCGCCGTATCGCGCAGCCGGCCGACATCGCCGGTGTCGTCGCCTTCCTCGCGTCCGACGACGCCGCCTATATGACCGGGCAGACGCTCTCGGTCAGCGGCGGCCTCACGATGGTATGAGGTGGACAGCGTGCTGCGTGTCGAACTCCGCGACCGGATCGCGGTGTTGACCCTGGACCGGCCGAAGCGGCTCAACGCCATCGGCTCCGAGACGGTCGGCCTGCTGAAGGACGCCCTCGCCGAGGTGCGCCACAACGACGACGTACGGGCTCTCGTCCTGGCCGGCGAGGGGCGTGGCTTCTCGGCGGGTGCCGACCTCGGGGAGATGGAGTCGTTCACCGCGCCCGGACAGTTCCGTGCCTTCGTGGGGCGCCTGACGGAGACGTACGCGCTGCTTGAGGGCTTTCCGAAGCCGTCCGTCGCGGCCGTGCACGGGTTCGCGTACGGCGGCGGTCTTGAGCTGGCGCTCGCGTGTGACCTGCGGGTCGCCGAGCGGGGCGCGCTGCTCGGGCTGCCCGAGATGAAGCTCGGCGTGCTGCCGGGGGCGGGCGGTACCCAGCGGCTGCCGCGGCTGCTGCCCCCGGCCATCGCCAAGCAGATGATCCTCACCGGCGAGCCGATCGACGCCGCGCGGGCCTGCGAGCTTGGCCTGGTCAACGAGGTGGCCGAGCCCGGCGGTGCTCTCGCGGCGGCCGAGGCGCTCGCGGGCCGACTGGCGGCCGGCGCCCCGCTGGCGCTCGCCGCGGGCAAACGGCTGATCGACTACGGGCTCGGCATGGACCTGGAAGCGGCGATCGCGTACGAGCGCGAGAGCGTGACGGTGCTGTTCTCGACCGAGGACCGCGCGGAGGGGCTGAAGGCGTTCCGGGAGCGCCGGCCCGGTGATTTCCGGGGCCTTTAGCGCACGTTGGCGGCCTTGGCGGATCTGACGAAGTGGAGGTGGGTCGTGCGGCCACTGGAGGGCATTGCCGTCGTCGAGCTGGGCATGTGGGTGGCGGCACCGGCCGCGGCCACCATGCTGGCCGACTGGGGCGCGGACGTGATCAAGGTGGAGGCGCCGACCGGCGACCCCAACCGCTACACCCTGCGCCATGTCGGCCAGGAGATCGACAGCGCGCCCCCGTTCGAGACGGACAACCGGGGCAAGCGCGGGATCGTGCTGGATCTGCGGGCGGAGGACGGCAAGGCGCACCTGGAGCAACTCCTGGAGCGTGCCGACGTGTTCGTGACGAACCTCCGACCGGGCGCCCTGGAGCGACTGGGTCTGTCCCCCGACGAGATACGCACACGCCATCCGCGCCTGGTCGTCGGCACGTTGACCGGGTACGGCTGGACGGGCGCCGAGCGTGACCGGGCGGGCTACGACGTCTCCGCGTTCTGGGCCCGTCCCGGGATCGCCGCGATGCTGAACCCCGCCGGTGAGCCGCCGCCCGGGATACGCCCCGGGCTGGGCGACCGTACGGCCGCGGCGAACCTCGTGGCCGGCGTGCTGGCCGCGCTGCTGCGACGCGAGCGCACCGGGGAGGGCGGCGTGGTCGACGTATCGCTGCTCCGTTCCGGGACGTACGCCAACGGCAACGACCTCGCCCTGCAGAACTTCTTCGGCAAGCGCGGCCGTACCCGCCCGCGCACCGAGCACGAGTCGCCCCTCTACAACTCCTACCGGGCCGCCGACGACCGCTGGTTGTGGCTGGTCGGTCTGGAGGGCAACCGGCACTGGCCGGGGGTGCTGAAGGCGCTGGGCCGTGAGGACCTGGGTGAGGACGAGCGGTTCGCCACCGGCAAGGCCCGGCGGGGGCACGTACGCGAGCTGATCGCCGTGTTCGACGAGGAGTTCGCGAAGCGACCGCTGGCCGAGTGGGCGGAGCGGTTCGACGCCGAAGGCGTGTGGTGGGCACCCGTGCAGACGCTCGCGGAGGTGGCGGCCGATCCGCAGGCGGAGGCGGTCGGGGCGTTCGTCGAGCAGCCCGGCATGGGCGAGGCGCCGCCACTGCGGACGGTCGCGACACCCGTCAGTTTCTGGGGAGTTGACGACAAGCCGCGCACCGGTGCGCCGACACTCGGCGAGCACACGGACGACATACTCAACGAGCTCGGGAGGTAGGTCGTGGGCATCCTCGACGACAAGGTCGCGATCGTGACCGGAGGTGGACGGGGGCTGGGCCGTGCGCACTGTCTGGCCCTCGCCGAAGCGGGCGCCACGGTGGTGGTGAACGACCTCGGCGCGGGCGTGCACGGTGAGCAGACCGGCGACTCCCCCGCCGACGACGTCGTCACCGAGATCACCAAGCTCGGCGGACGGGCCGTCGCCAATCACGGCTCGGTCTCGGACTGGGCGGCCACCGAAGCCATGGTGGCGGACACCGTCGCGGAGTTCGGGCGGCTCGACATCGTGGTGAACAACGCGGGCATCGTGCGGGACCGCATGCTGTTCTCGATGAGCGAGGCCGAGTTCGACGCGGTGATCGCCGTCCATCTGAAGGGCTCGTTCGCGCTGACGCGGCACGCGTGCGCGTACTGGCGTGAGGCGTCGAAGCGGGGAGAGCGGGTCGCCGGGCGCGTCATCAACACGACGTCGGGGACAGGGCTGTTCGGGAACGCGGGGCAGTCCAACTACGGTGCCGCGAAGGCCGGGATCGCCGGGCTCACCGTCCTCACGGCCCTGGAGATGCGCCGGTACGGCGTCACCGCGAACGCCATCTCGCCGATCGCCGCCACCCGGATGACGGACGGACTGGCGGTCGGCGACTCCCTCCAGGCCACCGACGACTTCGACCCGCGCGATCCCGCCAACGCGTCCGGAGTCGTCGTCTACCTGGCCTCCGACAGCGCGGCCTGGCTGACCGGTCAGGTCCTGCGCATCGAGGGCAACCGGCTGAACCGGCTCCAGGGCTGGACGGTCGCGGGCGTCCACCCCAGCCGGACCGGCAAGGCCCTCACCTACGACGAACTCCTCGAAGCAGTACCGCAGTTGTACGGCGTCGCCCCCGCCGGACGCGCCACCGGAGTGGGTCAGTGAAGGGCCAGGACGCCGCCGCGCTGGCCCTGCGTGCCACGCTCGGCCCGATGCTGTTCGCGCACGGCTGGAACAAGGTCGCCGGGCCGGGCGGGCTCAAGGGGACGACAGGCTGGTTCGAGGCACTCGGGCTGAAACCGGCCGAGGTGCACGCCCGGATGGCGGCGGGGACCGAGATGGCGGCGGGCGCGGCCATCGCGCTGGGGGCCGCCGGTCCGCTGCCCGCCGCGGCGACGGTGGGCTTGATGACGGTGGCCGCGCGGACCGATCACCGCGGCAAGGGCTTCTTCGTCTTCAAGGGCGGCTGGGAGTACGTCGGTGTCGTGGGCGGCGCGGCGGTGGCGTTGGCCGCGCTCGGCAACGGCCGGTATTCGGTGGACGGGTTGCTCAGGCGCGGGCGTGCGGGCGCGGGGCCGGCCGTGCTGGCCGCCGGGGTCGGGGTGGCGAGCGCGGCGGCGCTGCTCGCCCTGTGCTATCGGCCGGCTCCCGCTGATCCCGATGATCCCGACGAGACCGCGCCAGAGCAGTGAGCGACGAGTTCAGAGCAGCAGTGAGCCAGGGAGGCGACATGGACGCGGACGACTTCTCCGCGGTGCTGTCCGAGGTCCGGCGTTTCGTCCGGGAGCGCGTCGTGCCGCTCGAGGCGGAGATCGACGAGAAGGACGAGATGCCCGCGGAGATCCGCGAGGCGGCCAAGAAGATGGGCCTGTTCGGCTTCGCGCTGCCCGAGGAGTACGGCGGGCTGGGGCTGTCGATGTACGAAGAGGCCCAGCTGATGTTCGAGTTGGGCTATACGACGCCGTCCCTGCGCTCGATGTTCGGCACCAACAACGGTATCGCCGGGCACGTGCTGATGGTCGGCGGGACGGAGGAGCAGAAGGCCCACTGGCTGCCGAGGATCGCCTCCGGCGACGTACTGGCGTCGTTCGCGCTGACCGAACCGGACGCCGGCTCCGATCCGTCGACGCTCACGACCAAGGCTCGCCTGGAGGGCGACGAGTGGGTGATCAACGGGGCCAAGCGGTACATCACCAACGCCCCGCTCGCCGACGTCTTCATGGTCTTCGCCCGCACCGACGACGAGGCCCCGCGCACCCGCGGCATCTCCACCTTCCTGGTCCCGGCCGGCACGCCCGGCCTCACCGTGGCGCCCAAGGACCACAAGATGGGCCAGCTCGGCGCCTGGACCGCGGACGTCTACTTCGACGACGTACGCGTACCGGCCGAAGCGCTCGTCGGCGGCGAGGACGGCCTGAACCGCGGCTTCGCCACGGCGATGGGCTGTATCGCGCACGGGCGGGTGCACATCTCGGCCCTGATGGTGGGAATGGCCGAGCGGCTGGTCGACGAGTCGGTCGCGTATGCGAGCACCCGCAGGCAGTCCGGCAAACTCATCGGCTCCTTCCAGCTCATCCAGGGTCTGATCGCCGACTCCATGACCGACTACTACGCCGGACGCGCCACGGTCCTGGAGGCGGCCCGGGGCTTCGACGCGGGGACTGACCTGAAGGTCGGCCCGTCCTGTACGAAGTACTTCGCCAGCGAGATGGTGTGGCGGGTCGCCGACCGGGCGGTGCAGATCCACGGCGGCGCGGGATACATGCGCGGGGTCGCGGTCGAACGCTTCTACCGCGACGCCCGGCTGTTCCGCATCTACGAGGGCACCAGCCAGATCCAGCAGGTCATCATCGCCAAGGCGCTGCTCGGGGAGGCCGCTCGCGGCTGAGGGAGACACTAAGCGCTCCGCCGGAAGTCCGGTGCGTCGGCCGCGGGTCCGTCGTGGCTGGTCGCGCCCACGCGGCGGAGCCGCATATTGATACAGCCCCGCGCCCCTTCGGGGCGCTGCCGAACCGCACCGGACTTCCGGCGGACCCGCTTAGGGGGCCGCCGGCTGTGCCGGCGGCCCCTCCGTCGCGACTGACGGCGCGGTCTCAGATGCCTCTCAGATGCCCAGCTTGTCCAGCAGCCGCTCGTGATACACCGCCGGTCCGCCGAACAGGAGCTGGGAGGACTTGGCTCGCCGGAAGTACAGGTGGGCCGAGTGCTCCCAGGTGAAGCCGATGCCGCCGTGGACCTGGATGTTCTCCATCGCCGCGACCATGTACGCCCGGGAGCAGCAGGCGTGGGCGACCGCGGCGGCGACCGGGAACTCGTCCGAGCCCTCGGCGGCGAGCCGCGCGGCCTCCCGGCTCGCGGCCTCGGCGAGTTCCACCTGGACCAGCATGTCGGCGCACTTGTGCTTGACGGCCTGGAAGGAGCCGATGGGCCGGCCGAACTGGTGCCGGGTGCGGGCGTATGCGGCGCTCTCCTCCAGACAGCGCCGCGCCCCGCCCGCCTGCTCGGCGGCGAGTCCGACGGACGCGAGGTCCAGGACCCGGCTCACGATCCGCTCGGCCGCGCCCTCCGCACCGACGAGCGTCGCGGGTACGGCGTCGAGGGTGAGCCGCGCCATCGCCCGGGTGGCGTCCAGCGTCTCCATCGGCTCGGCGTTCAGACCCGCGGCCGTACGGTCGACCGCGAACAGCGAAGGACCGGCGACGGTACGGGCGACGACCAGGATGAGGTCGGCCGTCGTCCCGTCGATGACGAAGCTCTTGCCGCCGGTCAGCCGCCATCGGCCGTCCCCCACGGCTCGTGCGGAGACCAGCGCGGGGTCCCAGGATCCGGCGTCCTCGGCGACAGCAAGCGTCGCCGTGGTCCGTCCGTCAGCGATACCGGGCAGATGCCGGGCGCAGGCCTCCGCGTCGCCGGACGCGAGCAGGGCCGGGACCGCGAGGACGACCGTGGCGAAGAAGGGCGCACACAGCAGCGCGCGGCCCATCTCCTCCAGGACCACGCCGAGTTCGACCATCCCGAAGCCGTCACCGCCGTACTCCTCCGGGACGGTCAGCGCGGGCAGCCGCAGCTGGTCGGCGGCCTGTGCCCATACCGCCGGGTCGAAGCGCGGCTCGCTCTCCATGAGCTTGCGGACGACGTCCTCGGGCGACTTGGCCTCCAGGAACTCCCGTACGGCTGACCGCAGTTCGCGCAGTCCGCTGTCGTCGACGGTCACGAGCGTGCCTCCTTGGGCAGTCCGAGGACGCGTTCCGCGAGGATGTTCTTCATGATCTCCTCGGTGCCGCCGAGGATGCGCAACGCGGGGGTGGCCAGAAGGAGTTCGGACCAGGCGTACGTGCCCCACTCGCCGGTGTCGGCGATCATCCGTGGACCGAGGACGTCGGACGCGAAGTGGGCGGCCCGGGTGAGGTTCTGGCCGTACATCAGCTTGGAGACGGACCTCTCGGGGCCGGGCGTGACTCCGGAGCGCAGGGCGCGCGTGGCGCGTGCGTTGAGGTAGCCGGTGGCCATGACGTCCACGAGGAGTTCGGCGAGGCGGGCACGCAGGGCGCGGTCCTCCCCGGTCCAGGTGGCGCGCATCAGGGCGGCCAGCCGGTCCGGGGAGAGGGCGGCGCCCACGGGGCCCGCGCCCTCGCTGCCGACGGTCGCCCGCTCGTTCATCAGCGTGGTCAGGGCGACCGTCCAGCCGCCGTCGACCTCGCCGAGGCGGTGGTCGTCGGGGATGCGTACGCCGGTGAGGAACACCTCGTTGAAGTCAGCGCCGCCGGTCATCTGCCGGAGCGGCCGCACCTCGACGCCGGGGGCGTCCATGGGCACCAGGAACGCCGTGATGCCGCGGTGCTTGGGCGCCTCCGGGTTCGTCCGGGTCAGGGCGAGGCCGATCTGGCTGTGCTGGGCGACGGACGTCCACACCTTCTGTCCGTCGAGCACCCACTCGTCGCCGTCGCGTACGGCGCGGGTGGTCACGCTCGCCAGGTCGGACCCGGCGCCGGGCTCGCTGAACAGCTGGCACGCGATGGCGTCCCCGCGGTACATCGCGGGCAGCCAGCGGTCCTTGAGGTGCGGTTGGGCGTGGGCGAGGATCGTCGGGCCGATCATGCCCAGGCCGACCACGCTGATGGTGCCGGTGTCGGGGACGTCGTACTCGGCCTCGATCGCGTCGTAGACGACGTCATGGATCGGGGTCAGTCCGCGACCGCCGTACTCCTCGGGTCCGGTGATCCAGCCGAAGCCGTTCTCGTAGCGGACGCGCTGCCAGTCGCGTGCCCGCTGGACGTGTTCGCGGTCCTCCTCGGGCGGGAGGCTGCTGAAGTACGCCATCGAGTCGTCGCCCTCGCCCCAGGTGAAGGCGGTGCGGTCGGGGGCCTTGGCCGCGTGGGCGTCGAGGAAGCGGCGTACGTCGGCGGTGAAGTCCTGCATGTCGTCGTCCATGTGCGCTCAGGTCCTCACGTGCTCAGGATGGTGACCGCGGACACGCCGGGGGCGCCGTACAGATGCGTGTAGCCGACGCGTGGGGTGCCGGGGATCTGCCGGGATCCGGCCGTGCCGCGCAGCTGGAGCACGATCTCGTGGATCTGGCGCAGTCCGGACGCGCCGATGGGCTCGCCGTTGCCGAGCAGACCGCCGTCGGTGTTCACGGGGAGCCGGCCGCCGATCTCGGTGGCGCCCTCGGCGATGAGGCGTTCCTGGTCGCCGTCCTTGCAGAGCCCGTTCTCGGCCATGTGGATGATCTCCGACCCGGCGTCGGTGTCCTGGAGTTGGGCGACGTCGAGGTCCTCGGGGCCGATGCCCGCGCTCTCGTACGCCGCCCGGGACGCGTCCACGGTGGGGCTGGGCGTCGGCTCCCCGACCGGGAACGACGGGCTCTGCACCTCGAAGGCGCCGAGGCGGCGGCTGCGCAGGGCGGTGGCACGGACCCGGACGGGAGTCGAGGTGTACTTGTGGGCCTGGTCGGCGCGGCACAGCACGAGCGCTGCCGCGCCCTCGTCGGGCCCGCAGTACATGTACTGGCGCAGGGGGTGGTTGAGGACCGGTGAGGCCAGGATCTCCTCCACCGACAGCGGTGTACGGCGCCAGGCCTTGTCGTTGCCCGCCGCGTTGCCGAAGTTCTTCGACGCCACGCGCGCGAGGGTCTCGTGGGAGATGCCGTGGTCGTGCATATAGCGGTTGATCTTCATGCCGAAGAAGTGCGTGGTCAGGAAGAGCCCCGTCTGCCCGTACCAGGAGGGGATGCCCGCCACGGACGGGTCGGCGGCGAAGGCGCCCCGCGGGTGCTTGTCCATGCCGATGGCGATGGTGAGGTCGTGCTCGCCGGTCTCGATGGCACGGGCGGCCAACGCCACCGCCGTACCGGCCGTGGCACAGCCGTTGAAGACACCGCGCAGGGGTACGCCGGTCAGACCGAGGCCACCGACGATCGCGTCCGGATTGGCGACCTCATAGCTGCCGACGTAGCCACCCTGGATCTGCGGCCAGGTCACGCCGGCGTCGGCGAGGGCCATACGGACCGCTTCCGTGCCCATCTCCATCGCCGGCTTGCCCGGGAACCGGCCGAAGGGATGCAGCCCCACGCCGATGATGACCGCTTCCATCAGACCTCCTCCTCGACCGGGGCGAACGCGAACGTCAGGACCTCGGTACCGTCGTCGTCGACCCGGTAGGGCACGAGCGTCAGCCGCATGTCCTGGCCGATCGCGAGCTTCGCCGGGTCGGGTTCGGTGAGGCGGGCCTCGACCAGCAGCTCGCCGGGGAGTTCGACGTAGCCGACGGAGTACGGCTCGAAGGACTCCGGTCCGTCGTACGGCGGTGACGGCGGGCGGAAGTTCTGGGTGGTGAACGTCCAGAGCGTGCCACGGTCCGCCAGCAGCCGTTCCTTGGAGGCGTCGCCGCCGCATCGCACGCAGAACTCGGTTGCGGGGAAGGCCACTTCGCCGCACGCCGTGCACTCGGAGCCGATGAGACGGGGCTCGGTGGTGAACAGGCCTTCGGCTACCGGTTTCTGGGTCGTCATGTCAGCCCCTCCGGTTGCCGAGCGCGTCGGCGTTCGGTGCCGCCTTGGCGACCAGGTTCGGCACGACGGAGGTCAGCTCCTCCGGGGTCCAGCGGGACTCGGCGCTCGCGCCGGGCCCGTTGACCCAGCCCTCGAGCACGGTGATCCGGTTGCCGACGGCTCCGAAGACCCGGCCGGTGACCTCGCGCGAGGCGGCCGAGCCCAGCCACACCACCAGGGGCGAGATGGCCTCCGGGGTCAGGTCCTGCGTCTCGGCGGCCTGCTTCATCACCTCGATGTCCTCGGTGAGCCGGGTGAGCGCGGTCGGCGCGATGGCGTTCACCGTCACTCCGTAGCGGGCGAGTTCGGCGGCGGCGATGATGGTGAGGGCGGCGATTCCGGCCTTCGCCGAGCCGTAGTTGGACTGGCCCGGGTTGCCGAAGACGCCTGAGGGAGACGTCGTGTTGATGACCCGGGCGTCGTTGGCCTCGCCCGCCTTGGTACGGGCGCGCCAGTGGGCGGCCGCGTGGTGCAGGGTCGCGACGGTGCCCTTGAGGTGGACGGCGATCACGCTGTCCCAGTCCTGCTCGGTCATCGACACGATCGTCCGGTCCCGCAGGATGCCGGCGTTGTTGACCAGCACGTCCAGCCCGCCGTACGTCTCCACGGCCTGGCGCACGAGTCGCTCGGCGCCGTCCCACGACGCGATGTCGTCGGTGTTGGCCACGGCCTGGCCGCCGGCCGCGGTGATCTCGTCCACCACCGCCTGGGCTGGCCCGGTCGAGGCACCGCCTCCGTCGCGGGCGCCGCCGAGGTCGTTGACCACGACCTTGGCTCCCTGTGCGGCGAAGGCCAGCGCGTGGGCCCGGCCGATCCCGTTGCCGGCGCCGGTGACGACCACGACCCGGCCGTCGGCCACTCCTTCAGACATCTCTTCAACTCCTATGTGATGACGGCGAGTCGGCGAACAGAACGCGCGGATCCTCGCTCCCGCATCCGCAGCGGCCGGTCTCGACCCGCCCCGGCAGGCCCAGCGGGGTCTCGGGCAGCGTGGACGTGCGCCCCTCCCCCGCGGCCACGAACAGCTCCCCGTCCCGCTCGCCCACCCGCCACTCGGCCGCGTTGACATGCGCCCCCGAACGTTCCGGGCACTCCAGCGCCAGAGCCGGTCCAACCGGCGCGATCAGGAAGGCGCCGACACCCGCCGCCCGCAGCACGGGCACCGCGGCGGGCCGGGCGAGCACGACCGATGTCGTACGGAACATCTCGCCGATGTCGGCCGTGCCGCTGAGCCCTTCCAGGGTCTCGGCGGACAGGCCGATCACCGCGTGCGGTGCGAGTTCACGGTGGAAGACGGACGTACGGCGGTGGTCCCAGCCCATCGCCTCCGCGATGCCGTACGTCACCTTGAGGCCGCGCAGCGCGCCGATGACCGAGTGGCACCAGAAGCCCTCGAAGCCGGAGGTGGTGAGCAGGGCCCGCTGTCCGGCGGCGAGGCCGTGGCCGCGCAGCCGGTCGCTGACCCAGGCTGTGTCGCGGGCGAGTTCGGCCCAGGTCAGCTCGGTGTCGACGGTGCCTGTGGCCGCCGGGAAGCGTACGACGTAGGCGAGTGGGGGCCGGTCGAGGTTCCTGGCCCGGGCGAGGGTGTCGGCGCGTGCCATCAGCTCTTCACCACCCGGGGGAACTTGGCGACGCTCGGCATGGTCCGCAACAGCTCCTCCTCGGTCCGCAGATCGAGCACCGGCTTCACCCCGGTCCGCTCGCGCACGGCTTCGCTCAACCGCCCCGCCAGGGCGTCGACATCAGCGGTGCGCTCGGGGTCGTATCCGACGCGCAGCCGCAGTTCCTCCACCTCGCGGCGCTGCCGGACGATCTGGAACACCCCGGCGCCCGTCTCCGGCTGGTCCTCCACCGCCTGCCAGATGTCCCGCAGGACGACGGAGCGTCCGCGGACGAGGGTTTCGTCGCCGCGCCGGCCCGCCACCCACATCCGGGCGTGGGTACGTCCGCAGCCACAGCGGTCCCGGGACAGCCGGACGAGGTCCTCGCTGCGGTAACGGATCAGCGGGGCGGCCCGGTTGTCGAGGTCGGTGGCGACGAGTTCGCCGAGGTCGCCCTCCACGGCGTCGGTCCACCCGTCGTCCTTCACGTCGACGCACTCGGCGAAGACCGTGTCCTCCCACAGGTGGAAGCCGTCGTGCTCCCGGCACTCCCAGGCGGTGCCGGTGTCGGCGGCGCTGGTGTACTCGTAGACCTCGATGCCCCAGTCGTTGACGATCCGCTCACGCATCTTCCGGCTGAGCGGCTGGCCGGCACAGGAGGCGCCCTTGAGAGAGGAGAACGCCTCCTTGAGGTCCGTCTTCTCGGCCAGGTGCTCCAGCTCGACCATCTGCGGATAGATCATCTGCAGATAGGCGGGCCGGTACTTCCGCAGCGCCTCGACCACCTCGTGCATCCGGCCGATCCAGGTGTCCACCTCGATCACCACGGCGCCCAGCGCCTGGAAACCGGGGTCCATCAGGTTGCGGAAGGTGCCGGGCGGGCTCAGCACCCGGTCGCCGGGCCTGAGGCCCAGCTCCCACAGGTCCCGCACCTGCGCGGTCACCAGGGGCGGCGCGTCCTCCCAGATCTCCGCGAAGAACTCCGGGTCACCGGTGGTGCCCGAGCTGGAGGACACCGAGGTCAGCTCGTCGGGCCGGACACACAGCAGACCGCCGAAGGGGTCGCCGGTGCGGGCCCGGTGCGCGCGGATCATGTCCTTGGTGATGAAGGGGATACGGGCCCGGAAGTCGTCCAGGGTCCGGATGTCCCGTGGATGCACGCCGTGCGCGTCCCACAGCTCTCGATAGAAGGGGGAGTGCGCATAGGCGTACTCCACGAGCTCCAGTACGCGCTCCTCCTGGAGCGCGCCCAGCTGCTCGCGGGGCATGGTCTCCACCTGCGGCTCGAAGTACCTGTCACCGACCATGGCGCCTCCTTGCGTCCCGGCTGCTCAGATGTTCCAGCTATCAGCGCAATCAGTCAACTAATTCGTCTAAATCACTTCCACCGAAGCCAACCCTCGGCTTATATAGTTAACTATTAGAACTTATTAAGCCACCCGGAGGTGCCGCTGTGAAGATCGTTGTCTGCGTGAAGCACGTGCCCGACGCGACGGCGGACCGGACCTTCACCGAGGACGGCACCACCGACCGCGACTCGGTCGACTCCCTGCTGTCCGAGCTCGACGAGTACGCGGTCGAACAGGCCCTGCGGGTCGGCGAGTCGGGCGAGGACGCCGAGATCACCTACCTCACGGTGGGCTCCGACGACGCCAAGGACGCGCTGCGCAAGGCACTCGCCATGGGCGGCGACTCCGCGCTGCACGTCAGCGACGAGGACATCCGGGGCAGCGACGCCTTCGGCACCTCGCTCGTCCTCGCCAAGGCGATCGAGCGGCACGGCTTCGACCTGGTCGTCTGCGGGATGGCCTCCACCGACGGCGGCATGGGGGTACTGCCCGCACTGCTGGCCGAGCGGCTGGGCGTCCCGGCCGCACCGACGTCGAGGAGTTGGCAGGCAAGGAAGAGGACTGCACGGTGACCGACCGCCGTAAGAGCGACCGGCACCGTACTGCCCGAGGCGCCCGTGAGGCCGGAATGTGCTCCGCTACGGCGACGCCCGCTACCGTTCCTGGGCGGTGAACGGAAGTAAGTCCGCTCACCGGCACGCCCCAAACGGTCTTGGGCGCACTGGTCGTCCGCTTTCGCCTCCGGGGGGCGACACGAATCCTGTCCGCGGTCCGAGCCCGGAAGGGCGGAGTCCCTCACGACCTGGCCATGTGAATCCGGCCAAAGGCGACGGGGAGGCCCTGGACCATCTCGCTGGTGGAGCAGGGGCCCCGCACGCTGACTCCGGCTTCGGCGTCCCAGATCGCACGGCGATGCTACTTCGGCTCCCCAAGGGCATCGCAATCCCCCAAGTCGACCATCACACGATCGAGTTAACCGACCCTCGAACTGCTCACCCTGGCACGCCGGTTGGGCGAGCCGTCGGCCGTCTTCCTCGGAACGGGCGCGGACGCCGCCACCGAGACGCTCGGCCGGTACGGCGCACAGAAGGTCTACGTCGTGGACGCGCCGCCGGTCGACGAGTACCTCGTCACCCCGGCCGTCGACGCCCTCACCCAGATCGCGGCGAGCGCCGAACCGGCCGCGATCCTGGTGCCGTCCACCCTGGACGGCAAGGAGACCGCCGCCCGCGTCGCGCTCCGGCTCGGGTCGGGGCTGATCACCGACGCCGTGGATGTCACCGCGGGCGAGGACGGACCGGTCACCGAGCAGTCCGTGTTCGCGGCGACGTACCAGGTCACCGCCCATGTCACCCAGGGCGTCCCGGTCATCACGGTCAAGCCGAACGCCACCGCCCCCGAGCCCGCTCCTGGCACGCCGACCGTGGAGAAGGTGGACGTCGCCTTCGGTCCGGCCTCCGCCGCCGCGCAGGTGGTGGAGCGCACGCCGCGTACCCGCAGCGACCGGCCCGAGCTGACCGAGGCCGACATCGTGGTCTCCGGCGGGCGGGGCGTGAACGGCGACTTCTCGGTGGTCGAGCGGGTCGCCGACGCCCTCGGCGCGGCCGTCGGCGCCTCCCGGGCCGCGGTGGACGCCGGCTGGTACCCGCACAGCCACCAGGTCGGCCAGACCGGCACGCAGGTCTCCCCGCAGCTCTATCTCGCCGCCGGTATCTCCGGCGCGATCCAGCACCGGGCCGGCATGCAGACGTCCAAGACGATCGTCGCCGTGAACAAGGACGAGGACGCGCCGATCTTCGAGCTGGCCGACTACGGCGTGGTGGGCGATCTCTTCCAGGTGCTGCCGCAGCTGGTGGAGGAGATCGACAACCGCGGGGCCTGAGGCTTCCGTACCGCGGGCTGATACATCTAATGTAGCTAACTGATTCAGTCCATTGACCCGAAGGAGAGCCATGCCGGGGATGCGGCGCCCATGACCACTCCCCCGTACGACTCGTACGCCTCGTATCCGTCGTATCCGGAGGACCTGGAGCGGCCCGGGCTGGTGCGGACCGGGCGGTCGACCTTCGTCCGGCCCATCCGGCCGGAGGACGCCGACCGCCTGGTCGCCTTCGTGGGCGGTCTGTCGCGGGCGACGCTGGCCTACCGCTCCCTCGGCCCGGTGGTGCGGATGCGCGACGACGTCATCCGGCGCGGCGCACACGTCGACTACCTCAACGAGCTGGCGCTGGTCGCGCTGGCCGGGGACGAGATCGCGGGTCTCGTCCGCTACGTCCGCGGTCCCGAGGAACCCGACCACGCCGAGGTCACGTTCACCATCCGGGACGACCACCAGAGCGAGGGGTTCGGCAGGCTGCTCCTTGAACACATCGCTGCCGCCGCCTGGGCCCGCGGCATCCGGGTGCTGGAGGCCGACGTCCTCGCGGACAACACCCGCATGATCAATGTGTTCCTCGGCTCCGGTTACCGGGTCGAGGCCGGGCCGCCCGGCCAGATCCTCCACTTCGACATCGCCATCGACCCCCAGGCGCATGCCGTGGCCCGGGCCGAGCGCCGCGAACACACGGCCGTACGACGCTCCCTGCGGCCCCTGCTGGAACCCCGGTCGGTCGCGGTGATCGGCGCGAACCGCAGCCCGCTGACCATCGGTCACGAGATCGTGGCCAACCTGCTGCGCGGCGGCTTCGAGGGCGGCGTATTCCCGGTGAATCCGCACGCCGGACAGGTCGCGGGGGTGCGGGCGTATCCGCGCGTGCTCGATCTGCCCGAGGTGCCGGATCTGGCGCTCGTCGCCGTGCGGGCGGAGGCGGTGCCCGAGGTCGTACGGGAGTGCGCGGACGCCGGGGTGAAAGCGGTGGTCGTCGTGTCCACGGGCTTCGGGGAGACCGGGGCGGCCGGGCGGGCGACCGAGCTGGAGCTGGCCCGGTTCGCGCGGGCCTCCGGTATGCGGTTGGTCGGCCCGAACTGCATGGGCGTGGTCAACACGACGTCCGCGGCCCGGCTCGCGGCCACCTTCTCGCCCGCGCTGCCCGCTCCCGGCCGGGTCGCGATGTCCAGCCAGTCCGGTCCGCTGGGCCTGGCCGTGCTCGACCTCGCGCGGCGGCTGCGCCTCGGCTTCTCCGGTTTCGTGTCGGTCGGTCACGCGGTGGACGTGTCGACCAACGACCTGCTCCAGTGGTGGGACGAGGACCCCGAGACCTCGGTGATCCTGCTGCACGTCGAGCACTTCGGCAATCCGCGCCGGTTCGCCCGGATCGCCCGCCGGGTCGCGCCGCGCAAGCCGATCGTCGCCGTCCATCCCGGTCACGAGGACGCGGCGGTGAGCTCCCTGTTCGCCCAGTCCGGCGTGATCCGCACGCACAGCCTCCAGGAGCTGTTCGACGTGGCGTTGCTGCTCGCCCACCAGCCTCCGCCGCCCGGCAACCGCGTCGCCGTCATCACAAACGCCGGCGGACCCGCCGCGCTGACGGTCGGAGCGTGCGCGGCGAGCGGACTGCGGGTGCCCGCGCTCGGCGAGCCCACCCGGGAGGCGCTCCGCTCGGCCCTGCCGTCCCGCGCCGACGTCGGCAACCCGATCGACCTCACCCCGATGGCCACCGCCGACCACTACCGGCAGGCGCTGGCCGCCGTACTCGCCGACGACGAAGTCGACGCCGCCGTCGTGCTGTTCATGCCCCCGCTCGCCGACAAGGCCGACGAGGTGGCCTCGGCGATCCTCGACGCGGCCTCCGCCGTCCCGGACAAGCCGGTCGTGACCAGCTTCCTCGGTGACGGGGGCGTCGCCGATCTGCTGCGCCGGGGCGAACTCGTCGTACCGACCTACACGTTCCCGGAATCGGCGGCGGCGTCCCTCGGGCACGCGGCGGCGTATCAGGCGTGGCGCAGTACGCCCGCCGGTGTCGTACCGGACCTGACCGGAGTCGACCCGGACCGGGCCAGGTCGCTGGCCGGCGGGTGTGCCCCCGGTTCCGTACCCGCGGAGGTCGCGGTCGAGCTGCTGGACTCGTACGGCATCACGGTGGCGGACGCCGAGAGCCGGGGCCCCGACGCGTTCCTGTCCGTCAGCGCCGATCCGGTCTTCGGGCCGGTGGTCTCCTTCGGCCTGACCGGTGACTACGCCGACCTCATGGCGGACGTGGCGTACCGCATCACTCCGCTCAGCGACCGGGACGCCCGCGAGATGGTCCGGTCGCTGCGCGCGGCCCCGCTGCTGGCGGGTGTGGATCTGGCGGCGCTGGAGGAGACCGTCCTGCGGATCTCGGCGATGGTCGAGGACCTGCCGGAGATCGAGGCCCTGGAACTGCGTCCGGTGCGGCTGCTGCCGCCCGGGGACGGAGTCGCCGTCGCGCACGTGACGATCAGGCTGACCGACAACTCACCGGGAGGGAGCCCGTCATGAAGGTGGGCATCTATTTCGACCTGCGCAATCCGCCGCCGTGGCGGCAGAGTTGGTCGCGGGTGTACGGCTTCGCGCTGGAGATGTGCGAGGAGGCGGACCGGCTGGGCCTCGACTCGGTCTGGTTCTCCGAGCACCACGGCTTCGAGGACGGGTACCTTCCGCAGCCGCTCACCATGGCCGCCGCGGTAGCCGCCCGCACCCGCCGCATTCGGCTGGGTACGGCCGTCATCCCGGCGCCGCTGCACGCGGCACCGGAGATCGCCGAACAGGCCGCCCTCGTCGACATCCTGAGCGACGGACGGCTCGACCTGGGGCTCGGCACCGGCTACCGCGTACCCGAGTACCGGCTCTACGGCGGCGACCTCGGCAAGCGCTACTCCACCACCGATCAGCGGGTCCGCGACATCCGCGGCCTGTGGGCCGAGTCCCTGGTCACCCCGGGTCCGGTCCAGGATCCGCTGCCGATCTGGCTCGGCTACCAGGGCCCGCAGGGCGCCCGCCGAGCCGGCCGGCTCGGCACGGGACTGCTGTCGCTCAACCCGGCCCTGCTGTCCCCCTACCGCGAGGGGCTCGCCGAGAGCGGGTACGACGTCTCGACGGCCCGGATGCAGGGCTCGTTCACGACGTTCGTCACCGAGGATCCCGACGCCGACTGGCCGGTGGTCCGCAAGCATCTGTCGTACCAGTGGGACAGCTATCGCCGGTACATGGTCGAGGGCACCGACCAGCCCGTCCCCCGCCCCATCGACCCGGAGAAGTGGCGGGAGCGGGGGCTGAGTTCGACCGGTTTCGGCCAGTTTCTCTACGGCACACCGGAGGACACCGCGGCGGCCATCCGGGAGTACGTGACCGGGCTGCCCGTCGAGGGGGTGTTCCTGTGGGCGTCTCTCGCCGGGATGCCGGAAGAGATGGTGGCCCGGCAGGTCCAGCTCATCGCGGGGAAGCTGCGTCCGCTGCTCGCCGACGTCTGATCACTGCATGTCCGACACGATCTGATCCCCGCATGTCCGACACGAGGAGTCACGCCATGTCTGCCACGCCGTCGACCGGGCCCTGGGCGGGGGCCGACTTCCAGGAGCCGCCGCGTACACCGGGCGGTGTGGCGCTGTGCGGGGCGTGCCGGGCCGCCGGTTCCTGCCGGCTGGGCGTGGAGCACGAGCGGCTCGACGAGGACGGGGCGGCGCTGTTCGAGCTGCACTGCCCGCGCGATCAGGAGGGCGGGCCCGATGTCGCGCACGGCGGCTGGACCGCGGCCGTCCTGGACGACTGCCTCGGCCATCTCCCCTTGCTGCACCGCGTGTTGAGCGTGACGGCGGAGCTCAGCGTCAGCTTCGTGAAGCCGGTGCCGGTGGAGCGGCCGCTGGAGGTGCGGGCCTGGGTGGACAAGCGCGAGGGCAGGCGCTGGTACATCCAGGGCGAGATGGTGCTGCTGCCGACCCGCGCCGTCCTGGCCCGCGCGTCCGGGATCTGGGTGACACGGGACCAGGGGCACTTCGCGCGGCACAAGGAGTGGCTGGCGGGGCAGGACGCGGACGCCCAAGGGGAGTAGCGACGCTGGGGGGTCAGGGCGACGCGGGGACTCAGCGCCACGCGAGGGCTCAGCCACGCGGGGGATTCAGAGCCGCCCGGGGACTCAAAGCCACGCTGGGACTCAGAGCCACGCGAGGGCCCAGAGCGACGCGGGACTCAGGGCCACCCGGGGGCTCAGTAGGACCGCAGCCCCATGCTCCGCGCGATCCCGTTCCGCTGGATCTGGCTCGTCCCCCCGGAGATCGTCGCCACGATCGACTCCCGGTAGCGGAAGCTCATCACGCTCTCCGTGGAGAAGCCGTGCCCCGCGCAGACCTGCATCCCGAGCCGGGCGGCCGCCACATATGTCTCCGAGCCCTTCAGCTTGGCCATCGAACCCTCCCGTGTACACGGCTTGCCCTGCGCGAGCAGCCACGCGGCGCGGTAGGCGAGCAGCCGGGCGGAGTCGATCTCGGTCTGGAGGTCGGCCATGGCGTGGGCGAGTGCCTGGAAGTTGCCGATCGGGCGTCCGAAGGCGTGCCGGGTGCGGGAGTACTCCAGCATCTCGTCGAGGGTGGCCTGGGCGGCGCCCAGATAGCCGCCGGTGATGATCACCTTCTCGAGTTCGATGTTGGAGAGCATGACCTTCCAGCCCTCGTCGCGGGGGCCGACGAGGTTCTCCCTGGGCACCAGGGCGTCGTTGAAGAAGACCTCGTTGGTGCCGAGGATGTGCCGGGCCAGCGTCGGTGTCCGGCGGACCTCGACGCCGTCCGTGGTGGGGTCCACCAGCAGCAGGCTGATGCCGCCGTGCTTGGGCTCGCGGGGGCCGGTACGGACGTACGTCGCGATGGTGGTGTCGGGCAGTCCGCCGCCGGTGCACCAGGCCTTCTGGCCGCGCACGAGGAAGTGGTCGCCGTGGTCGTCGGCGGTGGTGCGCAGGGCGGCGGCGTCGGAGCCGCTGTCCGGCTCGCTCAGGCCCACGGCGAGCCGGTGGCGCCCCGTCATGACCTGCTCACGGATGAAGGCGCGCTGGGCCTCACTGCCCCAGCGGAACACCGTGATCCCGGGAATGAGCACACCGATATAACACATGGCGACATCGAAGCTGGCCCGCCCGAGCTCCTCGGCGATCAGGATCAGCTCCAGCGGCCCCCCACCGTCGCCGCCCTCCTCCTCCGTGAACGGCAACGAGAACCAGCCGAGTTCCGCCATACCCCGGAACAGCTCCGGCGGTACGACACCCTGCTCGTCCCAGCCCTTGGCCTTCTCGGCCGGGCACACATCGGCGACGAACTGCCGTGCCGTCGCGCGCAACAGATCCTGCTCGTCGGTCAGCCCGAAGTCCACGGCCACTCCCTCGCGTGCGCTGGCGGCGCATTCATCTAACTCTTTGTTCTATGTTAGCTGATACGGGCGCACGCCGGGCAGCTCACGCACTTTGTCTCTCGCGGGGAAAAAGTTCCGAGATCTTGCGTCAAAGGGGTTACGGGTACGGACCAATCCCGCTAACTTCCCGGAACTGAAGCAGTCAGAGCTCCAACAGGGCCTACTGGCCTCTGTGTTGACGGCGCGACGGCGCGCGCCGTCACTCCCCCATGGCAGGCCCTCCGCGGCCTGCCACCACCCCCCACTCCCCCGGGAGAACTCTGTGCGCACGAGACTGCTCGGACACAGACGTGTCAGTACGCTGCTCACGGCCATGGTGTGTGCCATGGGCCTGGCGCTCCCACTGAGCCCCGCCGCCGCGGCGGCCGAGGACTTCCAGCAGGTCACCCTCGCCAAGGGCGTGGCCGAGACGGGTGAGCCCATGACCATGGCGGTCCTCCCGGACCGCTCGGTGCTGCACACGTCGCGGGACGGCACGGTGCGCCGCACCGACGCGGCCGGCAACACCGCCGTGGCGGGCACGCTCGACGTCTACAGCCACGACGAGGAGGGCCTCCAGGGCATCGCGGCCGACCCCGGCTTCTCCTCCAACCGGTTCGTCTACCTGTACTACGCGCCCGCGCTGACCACGCCGGGCGGCGACGCCCCGTCCGACGGTGCGGCCTCCGACTTCACCCCGTTCGACGGGGTCAATCGGCTGTCCCGGTTCGTCCTGAAGACCGACAACACCCTGGACCTCGCCAGCGAGAAGAAGATCCTCGACGTGCCCGCCTCCCGCGGCCTGTGCTGCCACGTCGGCGGAGACATCGACTTCGACGCCGCGGGCAATCTGTATCTGTCGACCGGCGACGACACCAACCCCTTCGCCTCCGACGGCTACACGCCGATCGACGAACGCGCCTCGCGCAACCCCGCGTACGACGCCCAGCGTTCCTCCGGCAACACCAACGACCTGCGCGGCAAGATCCTGCGCATCAAGGTCGGCGCCGACGGCTCGTACACGATCCCGTCCGGGAACCTCTTCCCGTCCGGCACCGCGAAGACCCGGCCCGAGATCTACGCGATGGGCTTCCGCAACCCGTTCCGGATGAGCGTCGACAAGGCCACGGGCATCGTCTACGTGGGTGACTATGGCCCCGACGCGGGTACCGCCAGCGCGTCGCGCGGCCCCGGCGGGCAGGTCGAGTTCAACCGGATCACCAAGGCCGGCAACTTCGGCTGGCCGTACTGCACCGGCAAGAACGACGCCTACGTCGACTTCGACTTCGCGACCGGCGCCTCGGGCCCCGCCTTCAACTGCGCGGCACCGAGGAACACCTCGCCGCGCAACACCGGCCTCACCGACCTGCCGCCCGCCCAGCCCGCCTGGATCCCGTACGACGGCACCTCCGTACCGGAGTTCGGCGGCGGCTCCGAGTCCCCCATGGGCGGCCCCGTCTACCGCTACGACGCGGCGTCCACCTCGGACGTGAAGTTCCCGCAGGAGTACGACGGCGACTTCTTCGCCGGCGAGTTCGGCCGCCGCTGGATCAAGCGCATCGAGGCGAGCGGCGACGGCACCGTGCAGTCCATCAACGCCTTCCCCTGGAGCGGCACCCAGGTGATGGACATGGCCTTCGGCCCCGACGGCGCCCTCTACGTCCTCGACTACGGCACCGGCTACTTCGACGGCGACGAGAACTCCGCGCTGTACCGCATCGAGCACGTGACCGGCGGGCGTGCCCCGGTGGCGCAGGCCAAGGCGAACGTCACCTCCGGCAAGGCGCCCCTGGCCGTCGCCTTCTCCTCGGCAGGCAGCTCCGACCCCGAGGGCGGCACCCTCGCCCACGAGTGGACCTTCGGCGACGGCGCCACCTCCACCGCGGCCGACCCGTCCCACACCTACACGGCCAACGGCCAGTACACCGCCACGCTGAAGGTCACCGACCCCACCGGCAAGTCGGCCACCGCCTCCGTGCGGATCACCGTCGGCAACACCGCCCCGACGGTGCGGATCGACACGCCCGCCGACGGCCGGATCTACGACTTCGGCGCCGCCATCCCGTTCAAGGTGACGGTCACCGACCCGGAGGACGGCGCGATCGACTGCTCCAAGGTGAAGGTCAACTTCATCGTCGGCCACGACAGCCACGGGCACCCGCAGACCTCGGCCACCGGCTGCACCGGCACCCTGCAGACGCTGGCGGACGGCGAGCACGACCCCAACGCCAACATATTCGGCGTCCTAGACGCCGAGTACACCGACAAGGGCGCGAACGGCCAGCCCGCGCTCACCACGCACGACCAGCGGATCACCCAGCCCAGCCACCGGCAGGCCGAGCACTACGGCGACTCGTCCGGTGTGTCGGTCATCAGCCACGCCCCCGCGCACGGCGGCAAGACGGCCGGCGACATCCACAACGGCGACTGGATCTCCTTCAAGCCGTACAGCCTCGACAATGCCCGCACCTTCACCGCCCGCGTCTCCTCGGCGGGCGCCGGCGGCACCATCGAGGTACGCGCCGGCTCCCCGACCGGCACCCTGCTCGGCACGGCCACCGCGCCGGTCACCGGCGACTGGGAGACCTTCCAGGACGTCACGGCGTCGCTGGTCAACCAGCCGGCCGCCTCGACCACCCTCTACCTCGTCTTCAAGGGCGGCAGCGGCCCGCTGTTCGACGTGGACGACTTCTCCTTCACCACAGCCACCGGCGGCGACCGCACCGGCGAGGTGAAGGGCGTCAACGGCAAGTGCCTGGACGTCGACAACGCGGGCACCGCCGACGGCACCAAGATCCAGCTCTACACCTGCAACACCAGCGCCGCACAACGCTGGACCGTCGCCGCCGACGGCACCCTCAAAGCACTCGGCAAGTGCCTCGACATCGACAACGCAGGCACCACCGACGGCACCAAAATCCAGCTCTACACCTGCAACAACACCGGCGCCCAGAAGTGGGCGGCCCAACCCGACGGCACCGTCCGCAACCCCCAGTCCGGCAAATGCCTCGACGCCTCCGGCGACACCTGGAACGACGGAACCGCGGTCCATCTGTGGACCTGCCACACAGGACCCAACCAGAAATGGACCCTGCCGTGACAAGGAGGCGACGCACGATGCGAACCCCGCTCAAAGCACTCATCGCCCTGCTCGCCGGCGCCGCGCTCTGCCTGACTCCCCAGGTCGCGGCCCTCCCCGGCGCCACACCGGCCGCGCTCACCGCCCCGCGCGACGCCGCACCGGCGGCGGCCGACCCGGCGTACAGGATCCTCGTCTTCTCCCGGACGGTGGGCTTCCGCCACTCCTCGATCGACGAGGGCATCACGGCGCTGCGCGACCTCGGCGCGGCGAACAACTTCACCGTGGACGCGACCGAGGACCCGCAGGCCTTCACCACGGCCAACCTGGCCCAGTACCGGGCCGTCGTCTTCCTGTCGACCACGGGCGACGTACTCGGCAACGCCCAGCAGACGGCCTTCGAGCAGTACCTCGGCTCGGGCGGCGGGTACGTCGGCATCCACGCCGCCGCCGACACCGAGTACGACTGGCCCTTCTACGAGGGACTGGCCGGCGCCTACTTCCACTCCCACCCCGCCATCCAGCCCGCCACCGTCAAGGTCGAGGACCGGGCGCACGACGCCACCGCGCACCTGGGCCCCACCTGGCAGCGTACCGACGAGTGGTACAACTACCGCACCAACCCCCGCACCACCGCCCATGTGCTCGCCTCACTGGACGAGTCCAGCTACTCCGGCGGCACCATGTCCGGCGACCATCCGATCGCCTGGTGCAAGGACTACGCCGGTGGCCGGGCCTTCTACACCGGCGGCGGCCACACCGAGGAGTCCTACGCCGACCCGGCCTTCCGCCGGCACCTGCTCGGCGGCATCCGCTGGGCCGCCGGCACCACCCAGGCCGACTGCCGCCCGGAGACCGGCTACACGTCCCTGTTCGACGGCACCGGCACGACCGGCTGGAAGCAGGCGGGACCCGGCGGCTTCACCCTGGCCGACGGAACCCTCACCTCGCAGGGCGGCCTCGGCATGCTCTGGTACAACGCCCGGGAGTTCACCGGCGGCTACTCTCTCAAGCTGGACTGGAAGGCGAGCGGCGACGACAACTCCGGTGTCCTCGTGGGCTTTCCGGCCTCCGACGACCCGTGGTCGGCGGTGAACAACGGCTACGAGATCCAGATCGACGCCACCGACACCACGGACCGCACGACGGGAGCCGTGTACGGGTTCCAGTCCGCCGACATTCCCGCCCGGGACGCCGCGCTGAACCCACCCGGCGAGTGGAACACGTACGAGATCCGGGTCACCGGGGAGCGACTGGAGATCTTCCTGAACGGCCGGAAGATCAACGACTTCACCAACACCGACCCGGCGCGCAGTCTGAAGCAGGGCCACATCGGCCTCCAGAACCACGGCGACGGCGACGAGGTGGCCTTCCGCAACGTCAGGATCAAGCAGGCCGGGACCTCGCCCGGTCCGCGTTCCGGTGAGGTGCGGGGCGTCAACGGCAAGTGCCTGGACGTCGACAACGCGGGCACCGCCGACGGCACCAAGGTTCAGATCTACACCTGCAACACCTCCGCCGCACAACGCTGGACCGTCGGCGACGACGGCACCCTCAAAGCACTCGGCAAGTGCCTCGACATCGACAACGCAGGCACCACCGACGGCACCAAGATCCAGCTCTACACGTGCAACAACACCGGCGCCCAGAAGTGGGCGGCCCAACCCGACGGCACCGTCCGCAACCCCCAGTCCGGCAAATGCCTCGACGCCTCCGGCGGCACCTGGAACGACGGAACTCCGGTCCACCTGTGGACCTGCCACACAGGACCCAACCAGAAATGGACCCTGCCGTGACAAGGAGGCGACGCACGATGCGAACCCCGCTCAAAGCGCTCATCGCCCTGCTCGCCGGCGCCGCGCTCTGCCTGACTCCCCAGGTCGCGGCCCTGCCCGGCGCCGCAGCGGTGCCCGAGTACTCGACCGCCGAGGCCGGCAACCCCTTCGTCGACGGCTGGTACGCGGACCCCGACATCGAGATCTACGACGGCAAGTACTGGGTCTTTCCCACCGCCTCGAAGCCGTACGCCGAGCAGACCTACCTCGACGCGTTCTCCTCGACCGACCTGATCCACTGGACCAAGCACAGCAACGTCCTCACAACGGCGAACGTCTCCTGGGCCAAGTACGCGGTGTGGGCGCCGGCGCCGGTCCAGCGCGGCGGCAAGTACTACCTGTACTTCGCCGCGAACGACATCCAGAACAACTCCCAGCTCGGCGGCATCGGCGTGGCCGTCGCCGACCGCCCCGAAGGGCCCTACAAGGACGCCCTCGGCAAACCGCTGATCTCGCAGTTCCACAACGGGGCCCAGCCGATCGACCAGGACGTGTTCATCGACGACGACGGCCAGGCGTACATGTACTACGGAGGCTGGCGCCACGCCAACGTCGTCAAGCTCAACCCGGACATGACCAGCCTGGGCACCTTCGAGGACGGATCGACCTACAAGGAGATCACGCCGGACAACTACACCGAGGGCTCCTACATGTTCAAACGGAACGGCAAGTACTACCTGATGTGGTCGGAGGGCGGCTGGACCGGCCCCGACTACTCGGTGTCGTACGCCATGTCCGACTCGCCGACGGGCCCCTTCCGGAAGATCGACAAGGTACTCGCCCAGGATCCGGCGGTCGCCAAGGGCTCGGGCCACAACTCCGTCGTCAACGTGCCGGGCACCGACACCTGGTACATCGTCTACCACCGCCGTCCGCTCAGCGAGACGGACGGCAACCACCGTCAACTGGCCTACGACCGCATGTACTTCAACCCCGACGGCACGATCCGGCGCATCGCGATGCGGGTGAAGGACAACTTCGCCGACGGCAACGCGCTGGGCTGGAAGACGTACGGCGGGACCTGGTCGGCCGGCGACGGGCGGTACCGGGTGGGCCGCAGCCTGGGCGGCAAGTCCCTCCTCGACACCGATTTCGCGGACTTCACGTACGACGCCGACGTCACGGTGGCCTCAGGGCGAGGGGACGCCGGGCTGGTGTTCCGGACGACCAGGCCCTCGGTCGGCGTGGACAGCTACTCGGGGTATTACGCGGGCATCAGCCCGAGCGGCAAGGTGGTCCTGGGCCGGGCGAACGACTCCTGGACCGAACTGGGCACCGCCCTGACATCCGTCAAACCAGGCTCGACCCACCGGATCCGCGTCACCGCCGTCGGCCCGTCGATCAAGGTGTACGTCGACGACATGACGACCCCCAAGATCTCCGTCAGCGACGGCACCCACCTGAGCGGCGCGAACGGCGTCCGCGTCTTCGACTCCGCCGCCTCCTTCGACAACGTGTCCATCGGGCCATGCTCTACATGCCGCTGAGGGCAATCATCAGGGCACCGACGGACAGCAGCGTGCCGACGACATAACCTGCGCCACCGGCCACCATGGCCTGCTTACCCGTCAGCCGTCGGCGCGCCACGAGATAGACCACGAGCCCGGCCACGAAACCGAGCAACGCATGGAAAAGCGTCAACAGCCAGCCGACGCTCACGGCCACGGCAACGCAGGCGACGGCCAGCAGCGCTCCCGCCGAGCTGAGGTCACGCCGGACGAGAGGGTACGTCACAGCACCGGTGACTACTGCTATGACGGCGGTAAGGGCGGCAACAATGAAGAAAGCACTCATGTCAGACCTTCCGCGCAACGCTGGGTGTGCGGGCCGTGGCGAATGACGCGGGTCGGGACGGTGATGCGGCGGGAGGCGGGCGGTTCGCCGTCCCGGTGACTCAGGCGGTCGACCAGCAGGCGCGCGGCCTGCCGGCCGATCTCGTCGGCGTCGTACGAGACGAGTGTCAGGGGGAGGCCGAGGACGTCGGAGAGCTCGAAGTCGTCGAAGCCTGCCAGGGGAAGGGTGATCCCGGCTTTGTAGAGGGCGCGGATCGCACCTTGGCTGATGCGGTTGTTCGTGCAGAACAGCGCGGTAGGACCCTCGGGCCGGTCGAGCAGTTCGAGTGCCGCTCGCTCGGCCGTCGCGGCGTCGACGAGGCCTTGGCAGATGAGGGCGTTGTCGGGCTCGACGCCGGCCTCCTCGTGGGCTGCCCAGAACCCCCGCAGCCGTTCAGCCCCCGTATACAGGGCCGGCGGGTTGCCGAGGAAGGCGATGCGGGTGTGCCCTTCGGCGAGCAGGCACGCGGTGGCCTCGCGGGCGCCGTGAAAGTCCTCGACCAGCACGCAGTCGGTGTCGAGTCCGGCCGGCGGCCGTGCGGCGAGGACGACGGGGACATGGCGCATGGCGTCGGCCAAGTGCTGCTGCCGGCTTCCGGCGGGGACGACGATCAACCCTTCGACCTGGTGATCGATGAGGCCGTCGATCAGGCCGGGCTCCCGCTCCACTTGTTCGGCCGTGTTGCTGAGCATCATCCGCAAGCCGTGTTCGGTGGCGACTTCCTGGACTCCTAGCGCGAGACGCGAGTAGAACGGGTTGGCGAGGTTGGTGACGACCAGACCGATCATTCCGGTGCCGCCGAGCCGCAGGCTGCGCGCCGTCTCGTTGCGGCGGTAGCCGAGCCGGTCCACCGCGGCGAAGACGCGTTCGCGCGTGGCTTCGGACACGCCGGGATCGTTCTTGAGTACCCGTGAGACGGTCATGGCACTGACCTGCGCGAGTTTCCCGACGTCATGCATGGTCGGCCCGCCGCCTCGGCGACCAGTCACGCTCCTTCACCCTCCTCTGCCCTGTGCCCAGTGGGCAGCCCCGATCAGCGGCGCCTCCGCGGGCTGCCTGGCCGCCAGGACGCGCGGAGCGGGCTCGGCGGCCTGAGCCAGCCCTGTCGAGAGCGCAGGGTGAATCAGGTCCCACGACTGGGCCACGGACCCGCCGACGACCACCGCGGTGGCATGGAAACGGGCGATCCACGGGGCCAGGGCCTGACCCAGGGCGTCGAAAGCGTAGCGGAAAGCCTCCGAAGCCGCCGTACTGCCCTGCCTGGCCAGCGCGGCAATCTCATGGACATCCGGGAGGAGGCGATCGTCCGGAAGGGTCGCGAGGCGGGCGTAATGCGCGCGGATGGCACGGCGCGAGACCATTTCCTCCAGCGGGACGTGGCGCACGGTCAGGCGGTGCACATGTCCGCCGGGCGGCACCTGAGGGCCGTCGTGCACGGGCAGGCCCTTGCGCAGGAACGAGGAGCCCACGCCCGTGCCCAGCGTCAGGCACACCGCACGCTCGTGCCCGGCGGCAGCGCCGGCGCGGTATTCACCGAGGGCGAAGGCGTCGGCGTCGTTGAGGAAGCACAGTCGCTCGGCCCGGTGGCCCAGCCGCTGACGCAGACCGGCCCCGACATCGACACCGGACAGTGACTCGAACTTCCCGATACCCGTGAACCGGCCTATCCCGGTGTCGTAGTCGAAGGGGCCCGGCATGGCCACGCCCCAGCACAGCCGGTGCCCTGCGGGCAGTTCCACGGCGGCCAGGGCGAGGGCGTCGAGGATGCCGGCGGCCGGGGCGTGCGAGTCCAGGGGTCTGCGGATCACCGAGGAAGAGAGGGGGCGGTTGGCCGCGGGGTCGACGAGGGCGGCGGTGACGTGCGTTCCGCCGATGTCGAGAACGGGGATCGGCGCATGGGTCCGCTCGGCATCGGTCACGGCTGCACCACCAGAGCCTTCACGAGGTGCACCTCGTCGTCGCCCACAGCACGGACGCGGTAGGAGCCGACCGCGGCGGGCACGGTGATGGTCTCGGCGAAGGCCAGGAAGTGGGTGCGTCCGTCGCTGGTCTCGATGACGGCGCCCTGGCCCGAGGCGAGGTTGAGGATGTGGAAGCGGTCGGCTGTGTCGTCGACGACGCCGGCGGCCGGGGCTACGACCAAGCGGTGCACCGCGTAGAACATCTCCGGCAGGGCGCCGATGACTTCCTCCCGCCAGCCCTCGCCCGCGCGCAGCGTCCGAGGCCGCTGGATCAGGTCCTTCGTCACGTCCTCCCCTCGCCGGGCGGTGTCCAGATTGGCGAATCCGTGTTCGTAGGGCAAGGGCCGGGACGCACCGGTGGCGTCCTTGCGGAGCCAGTCGTAGAAGCGCAGGGAGTACAGATACGGCGTCGCACTCACCTCCAGCACCAGATTGCCCGCGCCGGAGGCGTGCGGGGTGCCGGCGGGGATCATGAACAGCTGGCCCACCGTGGCCGGATGGGTCTGGATGTGGTCGTCGACGGGCAGCGGGGTGCCGTCGGTGATGGCGTCCTCCACCTGGTGGCGCATGGCGTCGACGTCCGCGTGCTCGGTGAGGCCGAGCAGCACCTGGGCGCCTGCCTCGCTGTCCGTGACGTAGTAGGTCTCGTGCTGGGTGTACGGCCAGCCGAACACCTCCCGCATGTACTGCTCCTGCGGGTGGCAGTGCAGGGACAGGTTGCCGCCCCGCATCGTGTCGAGGTAGTCGAACCTGATCGGGAAGGACGTGCCGAACCGGCGGTGCACCTCTTGGCCGAGCATGTCCATCGGGTGCAGGACGCACAGGAGTTGGAAGGGGACCTCGACCTGCGCCCCGCCCTCTTCGCCGATGAGGACTCCCGCCTCGGGAGCGATCAGCTCGTAGCCGAGAGCGGTGTTGCCGGCCTGCGGGGTGAAGCCCAGTTCGCTTGCCGCCCACTGGCCGCCCCACGGGGTGGAGTTGAAGTACGGGCGGGTGCGCACGGGTCCGCCGGCCAGGTGGGCCAGGGTGCCGCGCAGCGCGGTGCCGTCCAGCGAGGTGGGCGATGCCGTGTCCTGCATGTCGATCCACCGGTCGATCCGGCCCGCATACGCGTCGCGGTGCCGGTCCAGGACGGGCCAGTCGGTGTAGAACAGCCGCACCAGATCACCGGGCTCGCCGGCGCGGCCCAGATTGACGCCCACCGGCAGCTGCCCGTGGGCCACGGCAGCCTCGGCGTACCGTTTCGGCAGGTCCGCGTACCACAGCACGTCCGTCCCGAACAGCGCCGCGCCCGGCCCGAACACCACCAGCACGCCGTCGTTCAGGGACCTTTCGGCCTGCTGAACGGAGTCGAACAGGTCGGCGACCTGCGCCTGGGACAGCGGGGTGAAGAACGGGTCGTCGGCAGGGACGGGCCGAGCGGTGATCCGCTCGGTGGCCGACGGCGCATAGTGGCCGCGCACATCCAGCAACTCCACCTCACGCCCCGCGGAGCGCAGGGCCGTCGCCAGACCGTCGGCCAGCGCACCCCAGTCCAGCGCGGCAGGACCGTCCACCGCCAGAGCGAGCGGGCCGGACGGCAGCGTGGCGACGGCGGCCGGCCAGCCTGCGATCACCTGCCCGTCGACAGCGTCGTAGCTGGGGTGGGGGTCGTACGCACGAGAGGCGGAATGCACTTCATCTCCTCGCTGGGCTCCGTCATCTCAGTTAACGATAACAGTCCATGACTGGAGCGACCCACCCCTTCCAACGAACCGCTTCTTCGTCCACATCACGCGCTCACCTGCTGTTCTTCCCGGAGGGTGCTACGGAAGTGACATCACATGGCACCGAACCCTTGCCCCCACTGGAATGTTGTCGTTAACTTCCAGGGTCACATCCGGCCATCCCAGGTGGCCCGTTCGTGAAGGTGATCAATGACAGCATCGGGCACACCCCGCCGCGCAGCCGCGCCGCTTGCTCGGCGTCGCTTCCTCGCCGGGATGACCGCAGGCGGGGTCACTCTCGCCGTCGCGGGCTGCGCTCGCGGGGCGAGCACTTCCCCGCAGCCGGGGACGACGAGCATCGCCAACGACAACGCCACGTGGGACGAGGGGTATCGCTCGGCCGGGCACGAACTGAAGAAGATCACCGGGTATGCGCTGCGGCCGCTGTCGAACCCCTCGGTGACCTCGTATCAGCAGGTCGTGCAGATGACCCTGCAGACCTCGAAGGCCTCCGACATGGTCAAGTGGGCCTCGGGCTATCAGCTCAAGCGTCTGGCCCGCGCAGGCGGACTCACCGACCTGTCGAGCGTCTGGGCGCAGTACGCGGCCAAGGGGTGGGTGCGCGACGCGACCCGGGAGACGATGTCGTACGACGGGAAGGTCTACGGCGTCCCGCTGTACGAGTCGTACTACGTGCTGTTCTACAGCAAGCCCGTGTTCCGGAAGCTGGGACTGTCCGCCCCGTCCAGCTGGGCTGAGCTGCTGCGCTGTGCGGAGGTTCTCAAGCGGAACAAGATCACGCCGTTCTTGGCCAGCCAGGTCGGGGGCTGGCCCGCGATCGAGTGGTTCCAGGAGCTGGTCACCAAGGTCGACCCGCGTTTCTATCAGAAGCTGGTGGCAGGCGAGGCCTCCTATCTCGACGACGCGGCCCGCCAGGCGATGGACATCTGGCACGACTTCATGCGCAAGGGCTGGATGACATCGCCCGACTTCGACCAGGCCCGCGGCCCCGGCGCGCTGAAGGCCGGCACGGTGGGCATGTTCCTGCACGGCACATGGCAGGCGCAGGGAATGAGCGCCGTCGGCATGAAACCGGGCGCCGACTACGGTGCCTTCATTCTGCCCACGGTGCGGCCCTCCGTCCCCAAGAGTGTGATCACCGAGTCGGGCGTCTTCGCGGTGCCCGCCCGCGCTTCGTCGCACGCCGCGGCCATGAGGAATGTCGGAGCCTGGCTCGACCCGTCGGTTCAGCGGGTGTGGAGCGACTTCCTGCAGGACAGCTCCGCCAATCCGACGGTGCGTTCGAGCAACCCGGTCGTGGCGGAGCTGCAGCGGGACATCGCCCGGGAGCGCCGGCTCCCACTGATCAGGTACTGGGAAGCCAGCCCCCCGAGCCTCATCCAGGGCAACAGCAACGACCTGGGCGGCTTCATGGCCGGGCAGACCTCCCCGGCCACCACGCTGCGCCGGATGCAGGAGCGTGCACAGGACGAATGGGCCGCCTGGAGGCGTGACGAAGCATGAGCACTTTCTCGACCGACCAGCGCACGTCCGCCACCGGCGGCGGCCTCCCCAGTGTGCCCTCACCCGGCAGTGCACCGCCTTCGCCCCCGACGCACACATGGCGCAAGAGGCGTGAGCGCCTGACGGCCGGGACGTTCATGGCTCCGGCCGTACTCCTGGTCACCGCCTTCCTGCTCGCCCCGTTCGTCTGGACCGTCTATCGGAGCTTCTTCAGCGACACCCGGACCTCGACCTTCAGCTGGTTCGACAACTACTCGCTGTTCGCCTCCGACCCGGCGTTGTCCCGCTCCATCCAGAACACGCTGATGTGGGTGGTGGGCACCGTCCTGCTCCCCTTCGTGCTCGGACTTGCCATCGCCGTCATGACCAACGCCACCCGCTGGTCGCGTCTGGCGCGGCTGTGCGTAGTGCTTCCCTACGCGCTGTCGGGTTCCGCGGTGGCGGTGGTCTGGAACTTCATGCTCACGACCGACGGTGCCGTCAACCAGGTCCTGACCACGCTGAATCTGGACTCACTCGCCCAGGGCTGGCTGCTGACCTGGCCGGGCAACACCGTCGTGATGATCCTCGCCAACGCCTGGCAGGCCGTCGGCGTGGCAGTCATCCTCTTTCTGGTCGGCCTGCAATCCATCCCGCCGGAGACCTTGGAGGCCGGCGCCCTGGACGGAGCGGGGAGCTGGCAGCAGTTCCGCCACATCGTGCTGCCTCAGCTCCGGCCTGTCTCGATCATCGTGATCGGTATGAGCCTCGTGAACGGCCTCAAGTCGTTCGACCTGATCTGGGTGCTCACCCAGGGCGGCCCCGGACGTGCCACGGAGACCCTTGCGGTGTCCATGTACAACGAGACCTTCCTGGAACTGCGGCCTGGTGCGGGAGCGGCCATCGCCGTCGTTCTCACCGTGATCGTGCTGGCGGCTTCCTGGCTCTATCTGCGCCGTCAGCTCGACGTGAAAGGCGAATAACCAATGTCTCTGGGCCGAGTTCTGCGCAATGGCACCGTCGTGGTGCTCGCCGTGCTGTGGCTGGTTCCGACCTGGCTCCTGGTAGTCAACGCGCTGGTGCCGGCCGAGAGTTACTCGGGCAGTCCGCACTGGCTGCCGGAGAGTTTCGGACTGTTCGACAACATGTCCCAGGCCTGGGACAAGGCCCAACTCGGCCCGGCGCTCGGCAACAGTCTGCTGTACGCCGTTGTCAGCGCGCTGGCCGCTGTCGCGGTGGCCACGTGCGCCGCCTTCGCCACCATCATCATGCCCGTGAAGCGGCAGGTGCTGTGGTTCTGGGTGATCTACTCAGGCACGCTCCTGCCTCTGCAGGTCTTCATCCGGCCGCTGTTCCTCTCCTACGCGGAGACGTCCCTCTACGACACCCAGATCGGGCTCGTCCTGATCTACACGGCCATCGCGATTCCCTTTGCCTTCTTCGTCATGCGCAACTACGCCCTCACACTGCCGCGGGAAGTCGTGGAAGCGGCGCGCGTGGACGGTGCTTCCTGGTGGCGGCTGTTCTGGCAGATCCATGTCCCGCTGAGCAGATCCGCCATGATCGCCGTGTTCGTGTTCCAGTTCGTGGCCGTGTGGAACGACCTGATGTTCGGCATCACACTCACCACGAGCCGCAACATCCGGCCCATCATGGCCGCGCTCGCCGATCTGCAGGGCAACTACTCCAACGTCGGGCCCCCGGTAGTGCTGGCCGGCGCCCTCCTCGTCTCCCTGCCGACCCTGGTGCTGTTCTTCTCCGCCCAGCGCTTCTTCATCAGCAGCCTCAAGATCCACCGCTGACCCCCGCACGCTTCCTTCCAGCCACGAAGGGCAATCATGCTGAGATCGCTGCTCCGCCGTGCCACCGTGACCGCCGCCTGCGCAGCCCTGCTGTGGAGTGCCGTCCCCGCGCACGCCCAGCCCACTCCTCCCGCACGCCCTCACCCCGTGTCCTCCGCCGTGTGGGCCGACCGTGCCACCAGCGCCTACGACGCCCTGCAGACCCACCTGTACGAGGGCGCCGACCACCACGGCCTGTACCTGGAGCGCACGCCCCGGCAGCCTACGGACCGGGAGCACTCCTACCTGTGGCCGCTGCGCGAGGCCGCCGCGGCCACCGTGGACATGCAGCGACTCCCGGGCACCGGCCCGGCCTACCGCCCGGACGCGGCCGAGCGCTTCGACACCGTCGAGCTGTACTTCGCACCCGGCGCCCGGCCGGGCTACCAGTCCTACCTGCCGGCCCCGCTGGGAACGGGCGGTGACGTGTACTACGACGACAACGCCGTGGTCGCGCTGAGCCAACTCGACCAGTACGAGAGCACCGGCGACACCAAGTTCCTGAACCGGGCCGAGCAGGTCGTGCCGATCGTCACACGCGCCTGGGACGCCGACCCCGCCAAGCCCTGCCCCGGCGGCATGGACTGGTTCGACTCCCCCAACAACAACGTCCGCGCCACCAATGTCACGGCCCTGTCCGCCCAGCTCGCCGCCAGGCTCTACGAGCACACCCGCAAGCGCGCCTACCTGGACAAGGCCGAGCAGTGGTACGGCTGGGTGTACTCGTGCATGCGGAAGGAACCGGGCCTCTACGCCAACGACTGCGGCGACGACGGCAGCACGAACCCGACCCTGTGGACCTACAACTCAGGCTCCATGATCGGCACAGCAACCGCCCTCTACCGCGGCACCGGCAACGCCGGCTACCTCAACAAGGCCGTCGAGGACGCCCGCGGCTCCCTGGCGTACTGGACCCAGGGCACCCGCCTGCACGATCAGCCGGCCATCTTCAACGCCTTCTACTTCAAGGACCTGCTCGCGCTGGACGCCGTACGCCGCAACCCCGCCTACCGGCAGGCCATGAGCACCTACGCGGACAGCACGTACGCCACCAACCGAAACGCCGCGACCGGGCTGTTCCACTTCCAGCCGTCGGGCGGCGGCGACTACGACCCCAATATTCCGGCCGAAACCCTCGAACAGTCCGCCATGATCCAGATCTTCGCCACTCTGGCCCGTACCAGACGCTGAGACCACCACCCGCAGTCGGCTGACCGCCCGACCCGAAAAGGACACCAACGCACCATGCCCAAGGCCCCCTTGACCCGGCCCTCCTGGTGGGACTCCGACATCGCGCGCGACATCCTGCGTGACCGCGTGGTCACCACCAGCGCCGGCATCGGCGACATGCGGGTGCAGCTGTCGGGCGAGCCCCTGCTGCGCCGCGACGGCAAGGGTGGACTGCTCCAGTCCATCCGACTGCGTCTGCGCCGCCGCGGCGCGGGCTCGCACGACGCCCTGCCGCGCATCACCCGGGCCCGGGTCACCACGAGCGGGGGCACTCCGGTCACCTGCGAAATCCTCCCCGGTGCGGGCTCCGACACCCGCATCCTGGTGCCGGAAGTGGACGCACCGACACGCCTGCTGATCGAGCTGCCCGACCTGGAAGAAGGCACCCGGTTCGACTTCGAGGCGCGCCCGCAGCGTCACTGGACGCTCCACCTGGTGCAGCACTCCCACCTCGACATCGGCTACACCGACCCCCAGGGGCGGGTGATGGCCGAGCACCGCGCCTACCTCGACTCGCTGCTCGAGCTCTGCCACGACACCGACGACTGGCCGGAACCCGCCCGGTTCCGGTGGGCCGTCGAGGGCTTCCACTCCTTCCAGGACTGGCAGTCCAACCGCCCTCGCCGCCAGGTCGAGAGCTTCCTCGACCGGGTGCGCGAAGGCCGCATCGAACTCACGGCGATGCCGTTCAACCTCCATACGGAGACCTGCTCGACGGACGAACTGCACGAACTCCTCCGCCCCGTACTGGACCTGCGCGACCGGCACGGCATCGACATCCGCACAGCCATGCAGACCGACGTGCCCGGCCAAGTGGTCGGCCTGCCCGACGTCCTGGCGGGCAACGGCATCCGCTACCTCTCCGTGGCGCACAACTGGGCCGGACGCGCCGTACCGCATCTCGTCGGCGGGGAACACCTGCCACGGCTCTTCCGCTGGCAGGCACCCAGCGGCAACAGCCTCCTGGTCTGGCGCACGGACACACCGCACGGACTGGCGTACATGGAGGGCTCGATCCTGGGCTTCGACGAGTCCTACCACCACGTCGACGACCTCCTGCCCGCCTACCTCAGCGCGCTGGCCGAATTCCCCTACCCCCACGAAGGCCGGGGGATCCCAGGCTTCCCCATCCTCGATCACGCCGTCACATCCGACCCGTATCCCTGGGACGTGCTGCACCTGCGGGTGCTGGGCAAGTTCGCGGACAACGGCCCGCCCCGGCGGATCATCTCCGACACCGTGCGCCGTTGGAACGAGCAGTGGGCGTTCCCGCAGCTGCGGACCTCCCGGAACCAGGACTTCTTCGAGGACGCCGAAAAACGTGTCGGGGACCGGCTGGAGACCTACCAGGGCGACTGGAGCGACTGGTGGGTCGACGGGGTCGGTGCGGGGGCCGTCCCGCTCGCAGCCACGCGCCGTGGCCAGGCCGCCCTCGCCGAAGCGCAGACCGTGGCTGGTTACGCTCAGTTGATGGGCGTACCCGGCAGCCCGGTCGTCACCGAGACCGCGCCGGCCGTCTACCGTTCGGCCTCCCTGTTCAACGAGCACACCTGGGGCGCCGGTGACCCCTGGACCCATGGCGATCATGGACAGGGCTCCGGCGAAACGCAGTGGCACTGGAAGTACGCGCAGGCCCTGCGCGCCCACGACGAGGCGGAGACCCTGCTGGACTCCGCCACCGCGCTGCTCGGCGAAGCCTTCGCACTCTCCGCAGGAGCTCTGGCCAGCTACTACATCGTGAACACCTGCAGCTGGCCACGCACGGAGACGGCACGGCTGTTCCTGCCCGAGAGCACCGTGGCCCTGAGCGAGGCGGTGCGGGTTCTCGATGCCCGTACCGGCACGTCCCTCCCTTTCAGGGAGGAAGCCCAGAGCAACGACCGCCACCGGGCGGCCGGCCGATTCCTGCACGTGCCCCTCACCGACGTGCCGGCCTGCGGAGCCGTGCGCCTGGACATCCTCCCCGGTGCCACTTCCGCCACTTCTTCCACGGAAAACGGTGACAGCACCGACCTGCCCGCGGATCCGGCCGTCCTGGAGAACGATCACCTGCGCGTCACGGTTGATCTGAGTCGGGCCTGCATCGGCTCCATCCTCGACAAGCACACCGGGCGCGAACTCGTCCGGCAGGACGCCGTCATCGGCTTCAACGGCTACGTGTACGACGAGTACGCCACCGCCGGGGCGTTCAATCACCAGTCCAGCAAGACCGTCGCCGACGACTCGATGCACCTGCTCGCCTCACGCCACACGGCACCGCCCGCGGCACTCGTCGAACGCCGCGCCGACGCCACCGGCCACACGCTGGTCTATGAATGCGCCCCGGCAGGCACGCGCCGACTCCGCGTGACGGTGCGCCTCCCCCACGACGCGGCTCGTATCGACATAGAGAACCGCATCGACAAAACCGCGACGCTGACCAAGGAGAGTGCGTTCTTCGCCTTCCCCTTCGCCCTGGACGATCCCGCCGTACGCATGGAAGCGACAGGCGGCGTCACGGGTACCGGACTTGCGACCGTGCCAGGGTCCGCCACTCACATGCGAGCCATCCGGCGCTGGACCAGTCTGAGCGACGGCCGCCACCACGCCGCGCTGGCGACGGCCGACGCGCCCCTCGTGCAGCTCGGCGGGATCGCGATCCCTTACGTTCCCTATCCGCAGTCGTTGCCGCAAGAGGAACCGGCCACCGTCTTCTCCTGGGTGCACAACAACATCTGGGACACGAACTTCCCCGCTCAGCAGGCCTTTGATCACGTCTTTCGCTACAGCGTCGGCTTCGCCTCCGGCGGGCTCGGTGAGCAGCTGGCCATGCGTACCGCGGCCGTCACCAGCCACCCGCTCGTAGCGGTCCGCGCCCGTGCCGAGGCTCAGCCGGAGCCGCCGGCACAGATGCAGTTCCTGACCGTGGAGGATCCCCGTGTACGCCTCGTGGGCCTGACCGTCCCGAGCGAAGGAAGCCTCATGATCCGTCTGCAGTCCATCGCCGACGTCCCGGTCACCTGCCGTCTGAGCACCCCGTTCTCCTTCACCCAGGCCTTCCGCACGAACTACCTCGGCCTGGTCCCCAGCGAACTCACCCCGGAACCGGACGGCGTCATCCCGGTCGATGTACCGGCCTTCGGAACGGCAGCAGTCACCCTCCAGCCGGTAGCCGATGCGTCCGTACCAGTCGGCCAGCAACTGTGAACGCACGCATATCAAGTGGCATCACTGAAGTCACAAAGATTCCCCCACAGAAACGTTCTGGAGGCACCTCGCAGCCCGCCCGCCGCCACCCTCTGGGCCAAGAAGGACCGCTGAAGGACTCGGCTAGGCGTGCAGATTCTTCTGATAGATCACGAAGTCGCACGTCGTGGCCAGGCGGGGAGCCAGCTCCGGGTACGACTCGTCGATCGAGCCTGTGCGGACCACCCGGTAGCCGATGCGTCCGTACCAGTCGGCCAGGAATTGCTTGGAAGGGTGCGACCACCGGCGCGGAACGAGCAACTCCAGCTGCATGACGTCGAGTCCGGCTTCCCGACCGTACTGTTCGGCGAACCGCACGAGTTCTCGGCCGATCCCTGTGCCACGCCGCTTGGGCGCAGCAGCCAGCATGCCGAACTCACAGACAGTGGCGGCGAGTTGTTGGATCCGGACGCAGCCGACGACCTCCTCGTGCAGCCGCGCCACGGTGATCTCCTCCGCTTTGGTGAGCGACGCAACCTCTTGGCGGCTGGTCCGCGTTGTGCCAGGAGCCCACAAGCCCTCCTCGGCCACTTCGTAGACCTCGTTGATCAGCGCGGTCACGGCTGACATGAGGTCGAAGTCGTCGGCGTGGGCCGGCGAGAGAGTTTCGATGCGGAGTGTCTCGTCGTTGGTCACCGATGTGCCTTTCATGATCGGGCTTCTCCCCCGCGGGGTCTGCGTACTGGGCGGTCTCGGCGACGATGTGCGTCAGCACTCGGCGCACCGACCACCGCTCGTCGGTGAACCACGGGGCGTCCAGGTCGGGCAGCACGTCGACGGCTCAACTCCGCACCACGACCGAGGATTACGATGCGTTTGGTCGCCGGGTCGACTCAACCAGCAATCGGCCGGCGGGCACATACTCCGGTGACGCCGTTCCATACGCGTCCGTACACCATCGCCATGGACGCAACCGCGACTCGCACCGACAGGGGACCCCGGAGCGCGGCAACCTTCAGACGCGCGGTTCAGCCGGTCGCGGGTGTCCACCGGATGCGCGTGCTGCACAGGGAGACGGCGGCCGCCGCTGCCGCGACAAGCGCCAGGCCCCACACCAGGCTGCTCGCATTCGCCACGAAGCCGATGAGCGGCGGCCCGGCCAGCAGGCCCGTCGTGCCCATGGCGGCCACCAGGGCCAGCGCGTCCGAGCCCTGTTTCGCCGCGGCCACGTAGACGCAAGGGGTCACCGCCGCGCTTCCGAGTCCGACACAGGCGAACCCGATGAGAGCCGTCACCACTCCCCCGCCCACCAGGGCGAAGACAAGCCCGGCGGCGGCCAGCGCACTGCCGAGGAGGACGACGCGTCCGTCGCCCCAGCGGCTGCGCCAGCCGTCGGCCAGGAGACGGGCCACCACCATCATGCCCGACACGACGGCGATGCCCATGGGCGCCAGTTCTGCTGACGCCTTGGCGACTTCCCTCAGGTAAAGGGCGGACCAGTCGTTCATGGAGCCCTCGGTGACGGTGCCGAACGCCATGGCACAGCACATCCACAACGTCATACGGGACGGCAGGGTCCATCTGCCACGGCTCTTCGCCTTCTCCTCCTTCTCTGCGGCAGGCGCGTCCTCGGCGAGAAGACCGGGGCGGGCCAAGGCAGCCAGCAGTACGAGGATGACGGCCGCCACGCCGAAGTGTCCCGCGACCGACGAGGTCACCGCGTTCATACCGGAGGCGAGGAGCGCCGCAAGCAGGGAACCCGCGCTGAACGTCGCGTGCAGCCTGGCCATGGCATTGCGCTCGTGCCGCGTCTCGAGAGCCGCTCCCTGCGCGTTCATGCCGACGTTCAGGCATCCCACGAACACTCCGTCGGCAAGGAGGACCAGCAAGGCGACCGGATAGTTCGGCGCCGCGGCCAGGGCCAGGAGCAGCAGAGTCAGGACGAGGGTCGACAGGAGCGCCAGCCGCGCGGAGCCCAGCCGCTTCATGAGCACCGGTACCAGGGGGAACGACGCCACCGCGCCGATCCCCGCCGCCATCAGCAACACACCCACCTCGGCCGCGGTCAGACCGAGGTCCGCCTTGATGGCGGGGATCCGCGAGGCCCAGGTGGCGTACTGGAAGCCGAGGGAACAGAACAGTGCGGCGATCGCCAACTGGCCGCGGTAGAAGGGGTCATGCACTCGGAACAAGTAGATCAGCTCGCTTCGTCGCCTTGGACATGTAGACGGCATGCGGGCCGTAACCGCCGGGAGAGATCCCCGGGTGCGCCGTGAACCCGCGCGCCGACCAGAACGGCTCGCTGTGGCCGACGGCGATCAGCGAGATCCGCTCGTACCCTCGCGAACCGGCCGTCAGAGTGAGGTGGTTCAGGAGGTGTCGTGCCAGTCCTCTGCCGCGAAGGCGCTCGGTGACAACGATGTCGTGGAGGTGCAGATTGCGCGAGAAGGGCGACGGGATCACCGCCTCTTCCGCCCGTTCCAGATCGGGATACCGGCCGGCCGGATACGGCAGTGCCAGCAGATACCCGGCCGGCTGGGCACCGACGTCCAGGACGAAACAGGTGCTCGGTGAGGCGTCCGCTCTGGACCTCAGCGCCGCGCGCCCCTCCGACAGACCGAGTCCGGCGTAGGCACGGGACTCCATCGCCACGATCGCGCCCCAGTCGGCTTCGGTGATGTGGCGTACGCGTATGTCTTCACTCACGGGCGCCACCCGTTCGCGCAGGTGTACGGAAGCGGGTCGAAACCGTTGAAGCCCCGGGTCATGTAGCTGATCGCGTAGGCGCCGCTGGACAGCACCCAGACCGGATCTCCGGATGCCAGGTCCTTCGGTACCTGGACGAGTCCGTGCTCGGGGAGACAGGAGTCGTCGCTGTCGCAGGTGGGACCCGCCATGACGGCGGGGACGCACTCGGCGTCACGATGTGTGGGGAACACGAGCCGGTACTGCAGCGCGTCCATCTCGTAGAGACCGTTGAACTTGCCGCAGCTCAGGTAGAGCCAGTACTGGCGCTCGCCGTTCGGTCTTTGCCGTTCGGACAGCCGGGCCACGTGGGCCCGGATGGCTCCGTGGTCGGCGACGAGGTGGCGCCCCGGCTCCATGACGAACTCGAGGTGGCCGCCGTGGACTTCCCTGAGGTGTCGCATTCCCTCGCGGATCACGGCGAAGATCTTGTCCATCGGGGGTTCCAGCGGCGTTCCGTACCGGTCGAGGTACCCGAGCGCCGGAAGTCCGCCGCCGAGGTTGACGTGGTCCAGGACCATGCCACGCCGGCCCAGGGCGGTCAGGACGTCGGCCAGTGACTCGACGGCACTGTGCCAGGCGTCGGCGGTCATCTGCTGCGAACCGACGTGTACGGACAGGCCCGACGGTGTCAGCCCCTTGTCCCGCGCCGATTCCAGCACCCGCACCGCGTCGGCGGGCGAGCAGCCGAACTTGTTGCTGAGGCCCCAGAGCGCCCCTTCCCCGCTGGTCGCCAGTCTGCAGAAGACCCGGGCGCCGGGGGCATGGACCGCGATGGCCGCCACGTCCTGAAGGCTGTCGGTCGCGAAGTCCCTGATGCCGAGGCGGTGGGCGTCGGCGATGTCCCGGTCGGACTTGACGGTGTTGCCGTAGTGCATCCTCGCCACCGGCACGCCGGCCCGCAGCGCCTGCTCCAGTTCACGGGGGCTCGCCCCGTCCACCCCGGCACCCCTTCTCGCCAGGCACGTGAGTACCTCGTCCACCGGACAGGCCTTCATGGCGAAACGGACGTCGACTCCGGGCAGTTCGCGCCGCAGCGTCTCGTAGCGGTCCTCGATTCCGGACAGGTCGAAGACGATCCGGTCCTCGGTGGCGGCCGCCAGCGCGGCGAACAGGGATGACGACTCGGGCTCATGTGCCATGGCCCTTCTCATTCCGGCTGCCCGAGTGCCGGGTTTACGGGGGTGAGTCCGGCCGCCCCCACCAGCGGCTCCCATGCCTCGACCAGCAGTGCGAAGTCCTCGATGTCGCTCCGTGCTTCGTCGAGGAGGCGTTCGCGGTGCCGCGCCAGGAGATCGGCGAACGTGGCGTATCTGCCGCCCAGTTGCCGGTACGCGGCGTCGAGGATGTCCAACCGCTGGACGTTCTCGCCACGGTCGAGCCGTGTGCTCTCCCTCGCCAGCCGGGCGACGACGGACGCGCGCACCTGCCCCCGGTCGTCGAGCAACGACGCTCCGGCCCGGCCCATTCCGTCGTAGATGAAGTTGAAGTACAGCATCGACAGCAGGAACTTGACATAGCGCGTCTGGTACGCCATGAACCCGGAGTCGGTCCGCCGTTCACCGGTGTAGAAGTTCACGATGTCCCGGTTGTGCAGCACACCCGGCAGGGCGGCATCGTGGACCAGGTGGATCAGGAAGTAGTCACTGCCGATCGTGTCGGTCGCGGGCGGCAGCGGCACGCGTTCGTGCACCCCGTGGAAGCTGATGTTGCACATGTCCACCCGCATGGGGTCGACCAGGGTGAGTGTCGAGTGGTCGCGGACGAACGTCTGCGAGCCCGCTCCTCGGAAGGACTCGGCGACGAGCGCCTTCTTCTGCTCGCCGGACCAGTGCACGGGCGCCCACAGGCTGACCATGTCGTAGTAGACATCGGGGTCGAGCCGGAGGATCTCGCCGATGTCCACGGAGAGTTCGCCCACGAAGGAGCTGCCGACCATCGCGACGCGTTTGTCCGCGTGGCGCGCGGCCAGCGCGTTCTCGGTGACGTCGTGCGCGGCGTCGGCGGCACGCCGGCCCAGCGTCATGAGCTCGTGATGGATGGGGAAGACGGGCTCGCCGTCCACGACCTGGTATCGGCTGTCGGAGTCCCTGCGGTGCACGGATTCGCAGCCGAGCGCGATGGCGATCAGGAATGCGCGGTTGGTACAGGCACCGTAGGAGGAGGCCGCCGGAAGCATCAGGTCCAGCAGCAGGTCGGGCTTCATGGCCCCGGACCGGCCGATCACTCGCTGGAGGAAGTCCCGCTGTTCCGCCTCGCCCAAGTGGTGTACGACGATCCGCGGATTGCCGGGGAGGCGGCGCACGGCCTCGGAGTGCTCCGCGTACGCGGGGGCCTCGCAGGAGTCGAGGATCAGCAGGTGGACCTCGGTGTCGAAGTGCTCGGCGGCGTAGGCCGCTTCCTCACCGATGGCCGCGATCGTCGGGGAACAGGGCCTGTTGGTGGGGAGAGTCAGACAAATTCTGCGCATGTCTCTTCTCCCACCCGCTCGACTGCCTCGTCAGCCCCGTCCGCCTCCTCCAGGGGTGCCCCGCTCCAGGACGTGAGGCCCAGCAGCTTGGCACCGAGTTCGTTGAGGGAGGCTCTGCCGTACCTCAGGGATTCGTGTCGCGTGGCGTCACCGAGCAGCGTCGCGTTCCAGTCCGGCGTGCTGAGGGTGCGCCACGACTCGACCCGGGAGCGCCTGAGCTCCTGACGGGTCTCGAGCGCGGGCATCATCGACAGGTACTGGACCGCTCGCACGCCGTTCTCGGAGGTGTTGGGTGCCACGCCGTGCGCCAGCAGGCCGTTGAAGATCAACAGGTCGCCGGCCTGGAGTTCCGGTCGCACTACGGGGAACTCCGCGCGGTCGATCCTGGGCCGGATCGGGTCGCGGTCGTCGGGCTGGAGCGCCTTCCACCGGTCGAACCGCCGGAACAGCTCGGGGCAGCACTGGAACCCGCCGAGCTCCGGCGTGGTGTCGTTCAGGGCGATGATCCCCTGGACGCGCTGCGGCAGCACACCGAGCGTGGTGTCGACATCCCAGTGGAGCTCGATGTCGAACCCCTCCTCCGTGCGCGGGATCAGGGCGCGGTCACGGTTCTTGATGTTGGGCGGGTTCAGGTTGAGCCGGTCGAGGGTCACCCACAGTTCTTCGCAGTCCCATACGTCGACGAACGCGTCGTAGACCCGCTGCGTCTGGCGGCTGTCCCAGATGAGTTGGTGGTGGTACGCCTCTACGAACCCGTAGATGTGCAGTTCACGGTCCAGGTCCGAGCGGTACTCGCGGTCCTCGTACCACGTGTCCGGACGGTCGGGGTCGAGCCCCTGGAAGTCCCAGGAGAAGTCCAGCAGGCGTCGGGCGGACGAGGCGGGGATCGCCTGCTTCACCACGACGTAGCCGTACGTCTGCCAGAAGGCGAAGTCCTCCTCGGACAGCACTCGGAGCGGGCGGGTCTTCTTCAGATCCCGCAGGGGCGTCTGGGCTAAGTACGTCTCGCCGTCCGAACTGAAGTAGGGGACGTCCGAGGGGGCTCGATGGAGATAACGGTCAGGCGTCGGCATTGCTGTGCTCCAGGCCTTGATCTCGTACCGGTGACTCCCGGCCGGGAGTCACGAACTGCGCAGAGCGCGGGCGGTGGTTGGCAGGAACGCGATGGGTGTCCGCACCGCCTGAGGGTGGTGGTCCCGCCTGAGGAGTGGTGGTCGTGTCCGCAGGGTCACTGCACCACGTGCCACACCAGCCCCTCTTCGAACTCGCGTACCACCAACTTGGACTAGACCAACTCGCACTGTCAAACAGGCCAGTTCAGGGCGTGTCGTTATCAAGTCGACGAGGTTCGAGCCCTCTTGACACGGGCGGTTAGCCTGAATGAAGACTCATTGGTCCGTACCAATCTGGCGTCCTCTGCCGATGTGAGGTCGTCGGCGGCCTGGACACGCGAGCCCGACCCGAAAGGCGCACTCAATGGTCTCCAGCAAGCACAGCAAGGAGTTGCGGCGACTGGCGCTGGCGGTCCTGCAGCCGGGGTTCGTGGGGACCGAGGCGCCGGAGTGGGTGCTGCGCGAGATCGGTGACGGGCTGGCGTCCGTCGTGCTTTTCGGCCGCAACATCGTCTCGCTGGAACAGGTCGCCCGGCTGACCGGACAACTCCGCGCGGAGAAGCCCGAGTTGATCATCGCGATCGACGAGGAGGCCGGTGATGTCACCCGGATCGAATCCGCGACCGGATCCACCCGGCCAGGCAACTTCGCCCTCGGAACTGTCGACGACACCGAGCTGACCGAAGCCGTCGCCGCCGATCTGGGACGCCAACTGCGCGTCGCCGGGGTGAGCCTGGACTACGCGCCCAGCGCGGACGTCAACTCCAACCCGGACAACCCGATCATCGGGGTCAGGTCTTTCGGCATCGACCCGAAGGTGGTGTCCCGGCACACCGCCGCGTGGATCCGGGGCCTTCAGTCTGCCGGGGTCGCCGCCTGCGCCAAGCACTTCCCCGGCCACGGCGACGTCGCCGTTGATTCCCACCACGGTCTGCCCACCTACGATGCCGACCGCGAACAGATCGTCACCCAGGCCTTGCCTCCGTTCCGCGCCGCCTTGGACGCGGGCGTTCGCGCGGTGATGAGCGGCCACCTTCTGGTCCCCGCCTACGACCCCGACCTGCCCGCTACGCTCAGCCGACGCATCCTGGACGAACTGCTCCGCCAGGAACTCGGGTTCGACGGCCTGATCGTCACCGACGCCATCGAGATGGGGGCCGTCGCCGACCGATACGGAATAGGCGGGGCCACCGTGAGAGCCGTCGCCGCCGGTGCCGACGCCGTCTGCGTCGGCGGCGAGAACGCCGAGGCGGGCACCACCGCCATGCTTGCCGACGCTCTCGTCGGCGCCGTGGGGTCAGGAGATCTCACCGAGGAGCGACTCGACGAGGCGGCCGGCCGTGTCCGGGATTTCGCGGCCTGGTCGGCGGGCCTGGGCCCGTCCGGCCCCGTCGAGACAGCCGACACCGATGGCAGCGACATCGGCTTCGCGGCTGCCCGCCGGGCCATCCGGCTGACCGGAGCCGCACAGCACACCCTGCCCCTGTCCGCCGCGCCGCACGTGGTGGAGCTGGTGCCCACCACCAACCTGGCCATCGGCAAGGAGACCCCTTGGGGTGTCGCCGTCCCGCTGGGCGAGCGGCTGCCCGGCACCACCTGCGTCCGGATGCACCATCTGGAACTGCGCTCCCGGACCACCGCCCTGGAGACGCACGCACTCGTACCGGCCTCGGGACGCCCCTTGGTCGTCGTCGTCCGGGACGCCTCCCGGCACGAGTGGATGACGCACGCCCTCACAGACCTCGTCGCCGCCCGTCCCGACGCGATCGTCGTGGAGATGGGTCTGCCGGGCGCCCCCGTTCCCGGAGCCGTCCAGATCTTCACACACGGTGCCACCGCCGCATCCGGGGTGGCCGCGGCGGAAGTCCTGGCGGGCGCCCGTTAGCCCATGGCCTCCCACGCCGCCAAGTTCACCGCCCTGTACGGGCGTTCGCGGCCTGAAACGGAACTCATCAGCCCTGAGTCACCGTCACTCCACCGGTTCGGACAAGGCGTTTCCGGCGACGCGGACGGCCGTCGGAGTCCGGCAAAAGCGCGCCGGCGACACGCCGTACTCCCGGCGGAACGCGGCCGAGAAGGCGAACTCGGTCGAGTATCCGACCTGGCGGGCGATCGTGGCCGGCGTCCACCACTGTGGTGACGTCGCGCCGCGCAGGACGATGTGGAATCCGCTGCCGGCGAAGGTGGGGAACCGGAGTCCCCGGGAGTCCGACTGCCTGATCAGGCGTCCGCCGGCGCGGCCGACCCGCACGCTACGCTCACGGGTCCGGCGCACAACCGCGTATGAACCAGGGCGGCTCACGTATGGTCCGGCACGCGCGGTCGGTGATTGGGTCGACGCCATGATCGATTACTCCACAGAGGCTGAGACCCTCCGGATCCTGCGGGCCCATGCCGAGAACGCGGAACACAACGATCGGCCCGCCGCGGAGAGCCTGGAGGCGCTGCGCAAGACCGGGGTCTTCGCCTTGCGGACACCGCGGGAGTACGGGGGTGCCTGGGCGGATGCGGAGACCGTCGCCCGGTGCCTGACCGACCTGGGCCGAGCCTGTCCGTCCACGGCCTGGATCGCCGGGACGTGCGTGACCTCGAAGAACATCACCGCCAAGTGTTTCCCGGATGCAGTGGTGAGTGAGATCTTCACCGACCCGGACGCGCTCCTGTGCGGAACGGGTGTCCCCGCAGGCCAAGGCGAGCGCGTGCCCGGGGGCGTGCGCGTCAATGGCCGCTGGCCGAACGTCTCCGGTTGCGAGGACGCGGCCTGGGCCGGCTTCGCTCTGCTGATCGACGGCGAGCTCTCCTTCGCCGTCGTACCGGCGGCCGACCTGACCATCGAGCGGACCTGGCACATGGCCGGTATGCGCGCCACGGGCAGCCACACCCTGGTCGCCGAGGACCTACTGGTGTCGGAAGAGCGAGTCGCGTCGGCTGAGCGGCTCGCGGCAGGGAACCCCTTCGCCTTCGGGGACCTCATGCTGTACGCGATGACGGCGCTCGGCCCGGTGGTGGGTGCCGCCCAGGGCGCGCTCGACGCGATCAACGCGATGTTCGCCTCGGACCGCAAGCCGTTCATGACCGCCTACTCCCGGATGGGCGAGTCCCCCGGGGCCCGGCACTGGCTGGCCGAGGCGACCCACCTCGTGAACCGCGCCGAAAACACCATGCTCGCGGTCGCCCGGGAGGCGGACACGGCCGAACTGTCCGAAGCCGACAATGCCCGCCTGCACATGGCTCTCGCCGACGCCGGCCGGGACTGCCGGGCCGCGGTCGAGCGGATGCTCGATCTGCACGGCGCGAGCGGCTTCCACAACGCGAACGTACTCCAGCGGTATTGGCGAGACGTCGCCGTCGCCAGCCGTCACCCGCACCTCAACCCGTACCTCGCGACCGAGACCTTCGGCACGGGACTTGCGCAGCATCATGCGCCTCGCGCGTGAGTTGAACTCACCTCGCGCCCTGGTCGGCGCTCAGGGGAAGCGCAGGGTGAGGGCGAGCCCGCCCTCGGTGCCGGGGTGCGCTGTGAGCGTGGCGTGGTGGGCCTCGGCGATGGAGGCGGCGATGGACAGTCCCAGGCCGTGGCCGGTAGCGGCGGTGCGGTCCCTGTCCAGGCGTCGGAAGGGCTCGAACAGTTCGGGGATCCGTTCGGCGGGCACGTGGGGGCCGGTATTGGTCACCGTCACGGTGCGGGCATCGAGACGTCCGCGGACGTGGCCGCCGGGGTGGTTGTACTGGATGGCGTTGCGCATCAGGTTCGTCAGCAGGTGGCGCAGCAGGACAGGGTCACCGGGGACGGCCAGTGGGGTGTCGGCGTCGAGGTCGAGGTGTACGCCGTTCTCGGCTGCCTGCGGGGCGAGTTCGGCGGTCACGAGCCGGGCGGTGGCTGCGAGGTCGACGCTTTCGGTCGTTTCCAGGCCGCGGTCGCTGCGGGCCAGCAGAAGCAGGGCGTTGATCAGCTGTTCGGCCTCGCGGTTGGCGGTGAGCAGGTCCTCGCGGACGTCGGCGAGGCCGTCGGGCAGGGGATCGGCGAGGCCGACCTGGAGGCTGGTGCGCTGGACCGCCAGGGGTGTCTTGAGTTCGTGGGAGGCGTTGGCGACGAAGCGGCGTTGACTCTCGAAGGACTTCTCGAGCCGGTCGAGCATGGTGTCGAAGGTGTCGGCGAGGCGGTGGAGTTCGTCGTCGGGGCCGGTGAGCGCGAGGCGCTGGTACATGTTCTGTTCGCTGATGCGGCGGGCGGCCTCGGTCATGGAGGCGACGGGACGCAGGGCCCGTCCGGCCAGCCACCAGCCGAGCAGTCCGGCAAGGAACGCCGTGATCAGGAGTCCGACGGCGGACCAGAGCACCATCTGGCGCAGCGCGGTGTCCTGCACGGCCTGCACGGTCTGGTCGACCTTCTGGATCATGGCTACGTCGTTCAGGGCCGTTGGTGCGCGATCCGGGCGAGTGGGGTGCGCGGGCTCGAAGGGCGTCGCAGGGCCGCTCGGCGCATCGCCATACGTGACCGCGATCCCCTCGACCTGTTGCTCCGTTCCGTAGCGCGCGAGCAGCACCACGAAAGCGAGCAGGGCGATGCCGGCGAGCAGGAAGAGCCCGCAGAAGGCGGCGGCCAGCCGGGCGCGGAAGGGCAGCCTGCCCAGCAGTGCCCGCGGGCTCAGTCGCACAGCCGGTATCCCTCTCCCTTGTCGGCGACGATCAGGCCGGGGTCGCCGAGTTTGCCGCGCAGCCGGCTGACGGCGGCGCGGACCGCGCTGGTGCGCGGGTCGAGGTGCTCGTCCCAGACGGTGCGGACGAGCTCGTCGTGCGGCACCGGCGTTCCGCCTGCGCTCAGCAGCCGGTGCAAGACCGCGAACTCCTTCAGGGTCAGTTCCAGCGGACGGCCGTCCACGGACACCTCGCGCCGCGTCTCGTCCAGGGTGATGCTCCCGAAGCGCAGCACGGCGGGCGGCGGCTTCGGCGCGCGGCGGCTCAGCGCCCGCACACGGGCGACGAGTTCGGCGAAGTCGAAGGGCTTGGCGAGGTAGTCGTCCGCGCCGAGCGTCGTCAGGCCGTAGACCCTTTCCGTGAGTTCGCCGGCCGCGGTCAGCATCAGGATCCGCGGAGGGTCGGAGAGTTCACGCAGCCGCCTGCACACCTCGTCGCCGCTGATGACCGGCAGGTCGCGGTCGAGGAGCAACACGTCGTAGGCGGTGAGCAGGCACATCCGCTCGGCCTCCGCCCCGGTGGCGGCGATGTCGACCGCCATCGCCTGCCGGCGAAGGCCGGTGGCGATGGTGCGGGCGAGAACGCGGTGGTCTTCGGCTACCAGGACTCTCATGCAGACATGAAACCAAGATCACGGTTCAGCCGGATAAAGACGCGGAGCGGTGTGCTCCAAGCCTGTCGGGGCTGGACAGGGCCGGACCGGCCCTTATACCGCTGTAACACCCTTATCCCGCTGCTCACAGCAGGCTGCTTCTGTCTGGGCATGAACTTCGTCAAGCGCGCCGCAATGAGCCTTGGTGCCAGAAGATCCAGGACCGCCGCCTTGCTGGCGATCTTCGTCGTCATCTGCACCCTGCTCCTCGCCGGCTTCCTGCTGCAGGCCGCCGCCGCCCGCCAGGAGGCCGACGCGCAACGCGCCATCGGCGTCGACGTCACCGTCAAGCGGCAGAACCTCACCCCGGCCCTCGCCGACCGGCTCGGCGCCTCGGACCTGGTGCACCGCTACAACCCGGAGCTTCCGGTGCGGTCCTGGGCGCGCGACTTCACACCACTGGCGTCGAATGCGCCGAAGCCGGGCGGCGCCGGAACCGAGGAGAAGGAACAGGGCCCGCTGGCCGTGAACGGCGTCCGTGACTCGGGCATGCTGCTGCCCTTTTCGTACGGCTCGACGAAGATCACGGCGGGCCGCGGCATCACGCCCGAGGACGCGGCCCGCGACGTCGCCGTCATCGAGCAGCGCTTGGCCGACGAGAACCACCTCAAGGTCGGCGACACCCTGCGGGTGCGGTCGTCGGACGGCAAGCGCACGGTACGGCTGACGGTCGTCGGCGTCTACCAGGACCCGATGCGGGATCCGCCGAACTGGACGCCGCCGCACGAACTGCCCGGCAACGCGCTGTACGTACCGGTGAACACGGCCCGGAAAGCCGGAACCGGCAGCGAGACGGTCAGCGAGGCGGTGTTCAAGATCGCGTCGCCGGGCCAGGCCAAGCAGCTGCACGCCGAAGCCGAACGACTCCTCGGCAAGGGCGGTTTCGACTTCCGCGTCAACGACAAGGCGTACCGCGACCAGGTCCGCCCCATCCAGCGGGTGGGCACGTTCGCGGGACTGATCGTCTGGGTGATCGCCCTGGCCGGAGCACTGATCCTCGGCCTCATCGTGACGCTCCAGATCCGCGAGCGGCGCGCTGAGCTCGGGGTGCTGCTCTCCATGGGCGAGAAGAAGTGGAAGCTCATCGGCCAGCACGCCGTGGAGGTGGCGGCCGTGGCCCTGCCCGCCGTCGCGATCGCCGCTCTGGCCGGCTCGCTCGCCGGGCAGTCCGCGGGTGACGCGCTCCTCGGCGGCCAGAGCGGCAAGCCGGTCACGTCGGCCGGTGCGCCGGACGCGGAGATCGCTCCGCCCGTAGTGCGGGTCGAGCCCGCCACCGTCGGCAGGGTCGCCGGCATCGGACTCGGGATCTCCCTGGTCTCCACCGTCATCCCGGGCATCGGGATTCTCCGTCTGCACCCCCGCTCCATCCTCACCGACACCGAGTAGCCGGCCACCGGCACCGCATGGACCAGCCGCCAACAGCGCACGACCACTCACCGGCACGCACCGAGAGAGCCGAGATACCCATGAACTTCGTCAAACGCGCAGGGTTCAGCCTGTGGGCCCGCAAGGGCCGCACCCTGATCACCTTCGCCACCTTCCTCGTCATCTCCGTGATGGTGCTGGCCGGTGTCCTGATCAACGACGCGACGGCCGGGGCCGAGCAGGACGCCAAGCGCTCCGTGGGCGCCGAGGTCAACCTCGAGATGGATCTGGGTCAGATGGGAGGCGCCGGTGGTGGCGGCCTGCAAGCCCCGCGCATCGACGCCGCGACCATCGACAAGCTCGGGGCTCTGCCCCAGGTGCAGAAGTACACCTACTCGATGTGGGACCGCGCCATCCTCAAGGGCAAGTACAAGCTGGTCGAGGGCGGCCCGGCCGACCCCATGGGCCCCGGCGGCACCGCGAGCATCGGCATGCTCGACTCCTCACTGCTGCCCGACTTCCGCAGCGGCAAGTTCACGCTCCTGTCCGGTGAGCACCTCACAGCCGCCGACAAGGAAAAGAAGCAACTGCTGATCGAGGAGCGGCTGGCCAGAAAGAACGCTCTCAAGGTCGGCGACAGAATCACACTGACCGGCAACGACGAGAAGACCACGGCCGACTTCACCGTCGGCGGCATCTACCGCGACCCGCGACCCACCACCGAAGCCGACGCCGAGTACGGCGTCAGCCCGGCCAACATGGTGTACGGAACGGTGGGCGGCCTCTCCGCACTCGCGCCCGAAGCGAAGGGGTCGCTACAGGTCGGCAAGGCGACGTTCCTCCTCCAGGACGCCGATGTGCAGGGCGCGTTCAAGGACGAGGCGAAGCGGATCGCCGGCTCGGCGCTCGAGGGCTTCAGGCTGGACGCCAACGACAAGGCCATCCAGCAGATGACGGGCCCGCTCAAGAGCATCCGCTCCACGGCCACCGTCGCCATGTGGCTGATGGCCGTCGCCGGTGCGGCCGTCCTGTCCCTCCTGGTCAACCTCGCCGTCAAGCAACGTCGCAAGGAGTACGGCGTCCTGTTGGCCATGGGCGAGAAGAAGAGCAAGCTCATCGCCCAACAGGCCCTGGAGATCGTCGTGGTGGCCGCCATCGCCATCGGGGTGAGTTCCCTGTTCGCCCCGAGCCTGACCCAGAGCGCCGGCCAGTCCCTGCTCGGCGACGAAGCCTCCGCCGCCCGGCAGAAGCTCGACTCGTGGCAGCCCCCGGGCCCTGGCAGCACCGGGCTCGGCGAAGGCATCGACATGGACGACAAGCCGGTCGAGAACGCCGATCCCATCGACGAGATCACCGTGGCGCTCGACCCGGCGGACCTCGTCGCCGTAGGCGCCATCGGCCTCGGCATCGGCCTCCTCGCCACCGCCATCCCGGCCGGCGCCGTGCTGCGCCTCAGCCCCCGCACCATCCTCACGAAGGGCAAGTGACCCGCCATGACCAGCGCCACCACCACCCCGCCCGTCCTGCGCCTCGCCGACGTCAGCCACACCTACGCCGGCCAACGCCGCAGGACCACGGTCCTCAAGGGCATCGACTACGCCTTCGAACGCGGCACGTTCTACACCATTCTGGGCCCCTCCGGCAGCGGCAAGACGACTCTGCTCAGCCTGGCCAGCGGGCTCGACACCCCCACCAAGGGCACGATCAGCTTCGACGGGCAGGACCTCACCGAGCTCGGGCTCGGCCGCTACCGCAACAAGCACGCCGCCACGGTCTTCCAGCAGTACAACCTCCTCACCTACATGACCGCCCTCCAGAACGTCACCACCGCCATGGAGATCACCGGCGCCAAGCCCGCGACCGGAAGCCGCAAGGCCCACGCCCTGCGGCTCCTCGAGAAGATCGGCCTCGACAAGGCGATGGCCACCCGCAATGTGCTGCAGCTCTCCGGCGGTCAGCAGCAGCGCGTCGCCATCGCCCGCGCCCTCGCCTGCGACGTCGACATCCTCTTCGCCGACGAACCCACCGGAAACCTCGACGAGGACACCGCCCAGGGCATCATCGACACCTTCCGCGAACTCGCCCACGAGCAGGGCACATGCGTGGTCGTCGTCACCCACTCCCAGCAGCTGGCCGCGCAGTCCGACCGCGTCCTCAACCTGCGCAAGGGCAAGCTCACGGAGCAGGTGAACGCCCGATAAGTACGCGGACTGCCTGAACCAGAACGGCGCTCAGGGCATCAAGTTCGACAGAATGATGTCGGAGCAACGAAGCGAGGTGGACCGACGGCGATGCCCAGCACAGGAGCGGAAGCTGCAGGATCACGTGGGGCGTTCTCACTGGACTCCACTACCCCGGATGCTTTGCCGCGAGGATTTGACGCCTTCCGGCGCGGGTGGCAGACGCAGATCGGCGATGGCTTTCCGCTGCCGACCTTCGATCCTGCCACGACGGATGACTTCCGCGTCAGGAGCCGCGTCGCCAAGGTCCGCGACGTGGCGATCACCGATCTCCACGGCGTATCGGCCATACGAACCGCGGGCACCCCGTACGGTTACGAAGATCAGGTACGGATGTACGTGGTGCGGCGCGGTTCATGGACGCTGAGCCCGCACGATCGCAGCGAACACACTGCTACGGCCGGGAAGTTCCTCCTCCGGCACGGGCGGCCGTCACACTTTGCCGCGCCGCCGCACACCACGGTGAAGATCCTGACTCTGCCCTCCGTGATGCTCACCGCACTGGTCCGGAACCGCACCATCACCGGACCGGCGGACTCGGCCGAGATGCGACTGCTGATGGCACACACGAGCATGCTCCACGAAACCATGGCGGGTCTCGGCCCGACGGGTGTGCACGCCGCTCACAGCGCTCTGATCGAGCTGGCCAAGGCGGTGGCGGTAGGCCGGTTCGACGACGTGGAACCCAGGCTGGCGCCCGCGCTCGCCCAAGCCGCGAAAGACCTCGCTGACACCCATCTCGCCGATCCCGAGCTGTCCGCGGCGACGCTGGCACGTGAACTCAACGTCTCCGTACGCACGTTGCAGCGGGCGTTCGCCGCGACGGGAGACTCGGTGAGCGCCTACATCCGTCACCGGCGGCTGGAAGAAGCCCGGCTCGCGCTCACCGCGCCGTCCGACCGACTGAGCATCTCGGAGCTCGCCGCCCACTGGCACTTCGCCGACAGCAGCCACTTCATCCGCACCTTCAAGAAGCACTACGGCCAGACACCCACCGACTACGCCCGCTCGACCGGACTGGCCCCGACGGCGTCGGCGATGCCCAAGCATGTGTTGCCGGAGAAGACGCCGAGCTCATATTGGACGGAATCAACATCGAAAGAGCGGACGAGAAGGCCTACCTCGTAGGTCCCGGGATAAGTGACTTCACCGACGTACTGAATTCGATACGACCACGGCGGAAGGTCCGGCACGGCCCCTCCCTCGCCCACTCCGATTTCCTTTGAGGTAAACGCCGCGACAGCCTCGTCGTACCAGGTGGCCAGGGCGATGAAATTGACGTGCTGATTGGAGTCGACGTCACCGATCCGTGCACACAGTGGGGTGAAATGTGCGTAATAATCCCGCTGGCGGCGCTCGTCCCCCGGACGCGTCATGACGGCCTGGCTCAACTCCGGCATCTGCAAGTCCGTGAGGTCCGCGATCAACTCATCAGGCAGTGGAAGGGGCCCCGCAGCAGCGTGCAGCACCACTGTGGCCTCGCCACTCCCTACTTCTTTGTCGCCGACGAGGACTGCATGTACGAATGTGAATGATGACCGCCCAACGCGGCGAACGCCGGTGCGCACCTGAATGTTGAGGTCCGCGCGGGTGACCGGTGCGAGTCGTTCGACGCTTTGACTGACAAGCAAGACATGGAACGGGGTAAATCCGCCGGCGCCCACGAGCTGTTCGAAGCGGGGCAGTCGCACCCGTAACCGGGCGTCCTCCAGCCAACGCGCCATCCCGATCGTGCTCACCGTGCCATCCCTGCCGAGATCGGCCTGTCGCACCCGGATATCGGACTGCGTCGGGAACGCGGAACCACCGATGAAATTCATGAAAATTGCCCTCAATATTGCCCCGAGATGTCCCTTCCGTCGAAGCCTAGGAGGGCCATCCGGTACGTGCGTGAACCAGAGCGGCAACCCGTAGAACATCAGCGCCAGGTTGAGGCGTGCCCGGGGGCGGACAGGCCCCCGGGCACGCCCTCGACGTCGGCCTACTCAGTGATGTAGGCGCGGTTGATCGTCTGAACCAGCGTGTTGCCGTCCCGATCGGTCAGCTTGGCCCGCAGCGAGACGGTGCCGGACCGCGCCGGATGGTCGAGCAACAGATGGGTACCGCCGACGGCCTTGGCCGCGGTCCAGGTGCTGCCGTCGTCGTACGACACCTCGAACGAAAGCTTCTTGACGGTTCGTGCCGTGGCCGCGCCCTCCACCGTGAAGGGCACCTTGTACCGTTCACCCGCCTTCGCCGTGCTGGTCGGCGACAGCTCGGGCGAGAAGCGGACCACGGAGAGCGGCAGCCGGGTCCAGCTTTCCTCGGAAGTGCGCGCCGACCGGAACGTCCACTGCGCCCGTACGCGGGTGCTGACGGGGAACAGCTCGGGATCCCGGGTGACGTCGACGTTCAGCTCGTACCGTCTGTCCTGTTCGGGGAGGGTGTAGCGGAGCATGCCATACCAGTCGCGCGAGTCGGCGGCGACCTCCTTGCCGTCGGCGTAGAGGGAGGTCTCCTCGCTGGTGGCCGGGCTGATGCCCACGTGGCCGGCGCCGTCGCCGAACACCGGCAGGTAGGTGAGCATCGCGTTCCCGCTGCGCGCCACGCCGGGGCTGCCCCACCGCGGCTCGTCCTCGCCCTTCGGCAGCGCCGGACCGAAGACACCCGCGTTGAATCGCTCGGTGTAGCGCTTGCCCGCCTTGTACGTCTTGTACCCGCCCAGGAAGGTACTCTCCGACGGATTCGGGTGTACGGAGTACAGCCACCGGACCCCGTTGCCGAGGACGTATTCGGTTGTCCGCAGCGGCAGTTCGAGGGAGGTGGGGGTGCTGAAGTCGATCGCCGGGCCGTCGAGCGGAGGCTTGGGTGCCGCGGCCAGCTGCGCGGTCGCGTCCCTTCCGGGCTTGCCGACCGAGAGGTCGATCCGGGCGAGATCCCTGGCCTCGACGTCGGCCGTGAAGCCGGCCAGATCGCCTGTACGGTTCCACGCCAGGCGGTAGTTCACCGGCAGATCGCCCGCGGTCCGGCGCTGCCAGAAGCCGGCGTACTGGGCGTATGCCTCTTCCTCCGCGGCCTCGGGGCCGAGGTGTCCGACCTTGAAACTTTCGAACCCGGGGAAGTCCAGGAGGAACGGCGAGATGGCGCTCCCGTCCGAGCGGGTGAAGCCGGAAACGAGATGGGCGTAGGTGTTCTCGGCCGTCGCATCGGGGACGGTGATCCGGGTGGGCCTGGCCTGGCGGGCGTCCATCACGACCGTGGTGTCCTTGGTCAGTCGGATCGCCGGTGCCAGCAGTACGGATTCGGAGGCCCCGGTCTCGTCATCGCCGCCGATGAACCCGGTGAGCCCGTAGCCGCCCTTGGGCAGGCGCGCGGTGACCTCGCCGTCGTTGGCGTCGGACAGCTCCGTGTAGTAGTTGCTGTCCCGGCCGTCGACCGCCGTCCAGCCGCCCGTGGCCGGCCGGCCGTCGTCGCCGATGAACTTGACCGTGAGGTTGTACGACTCGACCTCGCGCTCCACACCGATGGCGGTGCGCACCGAGATCCGGCCGTCTGGCGAGACCGCGCTCACCGCGCCCCCGAACGAGCCGTCGGTCTCGCCGACGCGGGTGTCGGCGGTCACCGTGGTGCTCGCCGTACCGCCCGCGGGGACGGTCAGCCGCCGCTCCGCCACCGTGAACATGCCCTCGGCGGCCGGCTTGCCGTCCACCCCGACCGCCTCGGCGGACAGGTCGAGAGAGACCGGCTCCGAGCCGAGGTTGCGGTAGGTGATCTCCTTCGTCACCGGCTGGTCTTTGGTGTGCGGCCACGGCCGCAGACCGAAGTTGAGCGGGCCCTGCTCGACGACGACGGTCTGTTCCATCGCACGGGCGATATCAGTGCGGCCGGCGCCCTGCTGGTAGGCGCTGTACGGGCCCGGCTTCGCGGAGCCGGTCAGCGCCGCCTTGATCCGCGCACCGCTCCAGTCCGGGTGCTGCTGGGCCAGGATGGCGGCCGCGCCCGCGACATGAGGAGTCGCCATGGAGGTTCCGTCCATGGTGGCGTAACCGGGTGTCCCCGAGGGGTCCTGCGATTCGAGGTCACTCGCGGTGGAGGCCGCGGCGGTGATCTCCGCGCCCGGCGCGGTCAGATCGGGCTTGACCCCGCCGTCGCCGACGCGCGGTCCACGGCTGGAGAAGTCAGCGAGCTTGTCGGCCTTGTCGACCGCGCCGACCGTCAGCGCGGAGTCGGCACTGCCCGGCGAACCGACGGTGCGCTCGCCCTGGCGCCCCTCGTTGCCGGCGGCGATGACAAACAGCGCCCCCGACTCGGCTGAGAGGCGGTTGACGGCCTCCTCCAGCGGGTCGATGCCGGAGGTGTCGGGGCCGCCCATGCTCATGTTGACGACTTGGGCGCCCTCGGCCACCGCCCATTCCATGCCGGCGATGACGCCGGAGTCCTCGCCGCCGCCGCCGTCGTCGAGGACCTTGCCGTCGAGGATCCGCACGCCGGGCGCGACCCCCTTGTAGCTGCCGTCCGACTTGGCGCCTGTGCCGCCCACGGTGGAGGCCACGTGGGTGCCGTGCCCGAACCGGTCGACGCTGTCCTCGGAGCCGGAGAAGTTCCGCTCGGCGATCTCCTGGCCCGCCAGGTCGGGGTGGGTCTGATCCACCCCGGTGTCCAGCACGGCGACCTTGACGCCCTTGCCGTCGAACCCGGCTTCCCATGCGGTCGGCGCACCGATCTGCGGCACGCTCTTGTCCAGGCTGGCCTGGCGCTTGCCGTCCAGCCAGACCTTCTTCACCTGCTTCGTCGCCGCCGCCGAGGCGGACAGCCGCGCCGTCCCCTGCCCGGCGTCGCCGCCGTCGGTGAAGGTGTCCCAGAACGCGGAGCCACCGCGCTTGTCGGCCCGCAGCGCCAAGCCGTTGATGCTCGGCAACTCCTTGCCGACCCTGGCCCGTGCCCTGCTGAAGGCGCTCGCGGCGGGCGTCTCGTCCCCGGCGTAGGTGACGATCAGCGGCAGGTCGGACCGGCGCGCGTCGTCGTACCCGAACGCGACGAGCTGCGTCACGTCGAACAGACGCCGGTCGAGCTTGCCCTGGGCCACCGCCGAGGCCGCGTCGCCCGGTATCACGTAGCGGTGCCCGTCGAGTTCCCGGACCGAGAACGAGCCGTTCTCCCGCCCCTCGGCCCGCTCGATCCCGGTGACCGAGCCGTCCGCACCGACCGAGACCTCGTCACCGGTGATCAGTGTCACCGTGGTCGCCTGGGCGCCGGAGCCCCGGCCGAAGCCTTCGCCCACGTCCTGGCCACCGCCCGGTCGCGCTGCCGCGGCTGAGCCGGCTAATCCTGAGGTGAGTGCCACGGCGAAGGCGATGACGCCCGCCAGATATCCGCTTGGTCTGCGCATGGAAGCTGTCCATATCTTTCGTTGAAGGAGTACGAAGACGAAAACCCGCGATCGCAGGACGCGACTCGGCGGTCCGCGGGCGGTGTGCCGCGCTTGCGGTGCGCACTGCCGCTGCCTCGAACCGGCGCTCAGGACGGGGCTCGCAACGCCTCGACTGGTTCCATGCGGGAAGCCCGTAGCGACGGGTACACCCCCGCGAGCAGCCCGACCAGTGCACCGGCGACGGGCGCGCCGAGGGCAAGTCGGCCGTCCAGTACGGGAGTCCAGTCCTTGAGCGCCGACACGGACACGACGACGACCATGCCCAGGGCCGCGCCGATGACGCCGCCCAGCAGGCCGATCGTGGTCGACTCCATGAGGAACTGCCCGGCGATCTGCCGACGCGACGCGCCCAGGGCACGCCGTAGCCCGATCTCCCCGACCCGTTCCATCACGGTCACCAGCGTGACGTTGGCGATACCGATGGCACCCACGATCAGCGACACGAGTCCGAGCACCAGGAACAGGCCGTTGACATCGCCCTGAACACCTTTGCGGGCCTTCGACAGATCGGGCGGCGCGAGCACGGTGAGTGCCTTCGCGTTGTTGGGCGAGAGGGCTATGGGCGACTGCCTGGCGACCTGCTGTGCGGCACCGAGTGAGGTGTTGATCAGGACTCGGTTCACCAGGTCCAGGCCGAGGCGGTCCTTCGCTGTGGTGGGAGGCAGGATCACCGAGGTGGAAAGGCGCTGTTCACGCTTGAATCCGCCGAGGATCCCGATGACGGTGAAGGAGTGTCCGTTGAAGAAGACTGCGGGCGCGTCCTCCACCCCTTTGATGCCGAGGAGGCGAGCGGCCTGGTCTCCGAGTACCGCCACCCGGTCGTGCCGGTCGATGTCTCCGGTGTCGTAGAACCGGCCTGCGCTGACGTCGCCTCGTACCGCCGCGGGGAGGGAAGGCGAGGCGGCGACGACGGCCAGCGTCTGGCCGGACACGCCACCGGGCGTGACCACATCGTTGGCGCGTACCTGCACAGCAGCCGTCTTGTCGGACTCCGCGAGCGCGGCGGACGCTTCCACCCCGGCCAGCCGGTCCACGGCGTCGACTCCTCGCCAGTCCACCAGCGGGACGGCGTCGGACGACGGGGGTGGAGGCGGCACCACCACGGAGACCGAGGTGGCGGTGAGGGCGTCGAACCGGCCCACGATCTGGTTGGCGGCCGTCGACGCCACCCCGATCGTGATGACCAGCGTGCCGATGCCCAGCACCGTGCCCAGAGTGGTGAGCGCGGATCGGACCGGGCGGGCCAGTACGCCCGACAACGCCTCCGCCCACAGGTCTCTGGGAGAGATCCAGGGACGCTCGACTCCCTCGGTGCCCTGTCCCTCAGTACGGTGACGGGTCCTCATGCGGCCTCCTCGCTGAGCCGCCCGTCACGGATGCGTACGCGCCTGTTCGCACGCCTGCTGACCGCATCGTCATGGGTGATCACGGCCAGCGTCAGGCCGTGGGCGCAGAGTTGGTCGAAGAGCTCCAGGACCGAGAGGGTGTTCTCGCTGTCGAGGTTGCCGGTGGGTTCGTCGCACAGCAGAAGAGCCGGTTCGCTCATCAGAGCCCGGGCGATGGCCACGCGCTGGCGTTCACCGCCGGACAGGCGATCGGGCCGGAAGCCGTGCCGATGTGAGAGTCCCACCCGGTCCAGGGCCGCTCTGGCCCGTTCGCCACGGCTCCGACGCCCCCTGCCTTGGCGGGGCTTGCGGTAGATCTCCGCCAGCATGACGTTCTCTTCCACAGTCCGGTAGGGAAGCAGGTGGAAGGACTGGAAGACGAAGCCGATGCGGCTTCCGCGCAACGCGGTGCGCTGACGGTCGGGGAGGGCGCCGGTCCGCACTCCGTCGAGCCAGTAGTCCCCCGTGCTCGGCCTGTCCAGCAGCCCCAAGGTGTTCAGCAGGGTGGACTTCCCGGAACCGGACGGTCCGACAATCGACAGGTGCTCCCCTCGCCGGATCGTCAGATTCACATCACGCAGTGCGTGCACGGGCGGATCCGAGTCGAAGGTGCGATTGACTCCGGTCAGCTTGATGACGTCGCCCTCTTCCGGCATGTCACCGTGTGCGAGTGGTTCGGTCACAGGCCGACCACCACGAGGTCACCCTCTTTGAGCGCGCTGCCCTCCGACTTCACCGCGACGAGCCCATCGGCGGAGATCCCAAGATCGACCTCGACACGCACCACCTGCTTGCCCCGCTGGACGCGCACGCGCGCCTGACCGCCCACCGAGGTCTGGACCGCGGCGACAGGCACGGCCAGGACCTTGCCGTCCGAGTCGCCCACTTTGATGGTCACCGTCGCCGCGCCGCCCGCCCCGGCGTCTGCCAGCGGGCCGGGTTTCGGAATGGTGATTCTCAGTGGCACAGGCGCGGATGCCCCACCACCGGAGCCCCCGGCACCCTCGGCCTCCCCGCCGGTCCCGGCATTCCCCGCAGAACCCTCCGGCCCTGCGCCTGAACCACCGATCTCGCTGAGGACACCCTTGGCTTCCCTGCCGTCCGGGGTGGTGACCTGCACCGCCATCCCCTTCCTCAGCGAACCGGCGTCCGTGCCGGGCACCACCGCCTCCACCACGACGTCGGAGCTCGTCACCGTGGCGACTTCCCCGTCCGGAGCGTCGCCGGCGCGCACCTTTGTCTTGTCGACCCGGACCGGAAGCTCCGGCAGGAAGATCACCTCTCCCGCCGGGACCTTGGTTCCGTAGCCGGACTTGAAGGCACTCAGCGCGGAGTTCGCCAGCTCGAGCTGCTTCTTCGCCGACTTGATCTGCAAGGCCCGCGCCTCGTCCGATTCCGGTACGGACTCGCCGTCGCCCTGCTCGCCCCGCGTTCCCTCGCCGGAGCCCTGGGCAGTGAGCAGCGCGAGCTGTGCGTCGGACACCGCGGACTCGAGTTGTCCCAGCTCCTGCCGGTCGGCGGTGCTGGGCTCCTGCGCCGTATACCCCCTGCTGCGGTACCAGCGGCTGACCGCGGACGCGGTGCCCTGTCCGTAGGTCCCTGTGACGCCGCCAGTCGTGAAGCCCAGCCTGTTCAGGGCGTTCTGCAGCTGTCTGACGTCGTCCCCCGACGTACCGGGGCCGATGGTCCGGTACATCGGTACCGATCCGCGCAGCACCATCACCGGCCTGCCGCTCACCTGCATGAGGACACTGCCCTCCTTGAGAACGCTTCCGCGGGTGGGCGCCTTGGTGACCCGCTGGACCGCGGCATCGCCCTCGCCGTCCCCCTCGGAAGCGCCGACGGTGCCGGCCAGGGTGAGACTTCTCGGAGAGCCGTACTCCAGACTTCCCTGGGCCACCACCGTGGCGGTCAGCGCCCGCTGTTCCACGGGGACGGTCACCGGACCCGCCTCGGGCGGCTGGTGCGCGGCCGCGGCGTCCGCGGGCGACTCCATCCGGGTGCCGGCGACCCAGCCGCCCGCGCCGACCAGGGCGACCACACCGACGATCACGCCCAGTCGCGTCGTACGACTGCTCTGGCGCTTCTTGTCGCGCTTCACCCGTTGTTCCCGACGTAGGGGTTCTTCTTGTACTTGGGCCAGTACGCGGCCCTGAAGTTCTTGCCGCACTCGAGGTCCTTGAGTGCGAGGTCGATCTCGCGGGTCAGCTTCGGCATCGCCTCTTCCTTGCTCGGCGACTGGGCGTCCGGCGGAATCTCGGCGCTCACCTGGAACTTCACCGTGTCGCCGATGCTGGTCGGCTGAGTGGTGCCGACCGTGATGCCGGCCTTGCGCAGACAGGAGGCGTACTCCTGGGCGAGGGAGACGAGTTGCGGGTCACCGTTGAGAGCCTGCCCGGCCTGCCTGTCGCGCTCTGCCTGCTTCGCGTTCTCCTGCTCCTGCTCCGCCGCCGACTTGGCCGGGCCGTACACCTTCAGGTGGGCTTCCGCGCTGCAGCTGCCCTTGGGAGGACCCTCGTATCTGTCGTTGTCGTGGAGCGGGCCCGGCGCTCCCAACGCCTTGTCGTACTCCTTCTGTTGGGCGCTGGGCATCGAAGCGCGGTAGGAGGCGTTGGGGTTCTTGTTCTCGGCGGGGCCGGGTGCGGCCGGATCGTTGGGGTAGACGGCGCGCGCGTAGATACCGAATCCGTACTTCTGCCGGTACTTCTTCGCCAGTGCGTAGTCCGCCCCGTCGATCGACGAGCTCGCCTCGTTCTCCGTGAAACCGGGATTCGGCGTGTAGGTGAACCCCCGCTTTTTCATGCAGGCGGCTATGGCGTTCTCGGTGAGGAAGTAGTTCTTCGTGTCCGGGTCGGCGTCCTCGGGGATGGTCAGCGCGCCGGCCGGCGCGGCCGACGGGCTGCCTCCGCTCTGGGCGTCCCCTTCGTCGCTTGCGGCGGAAGGGGACTTGTCGGAGTCGCTCTGGCTGCATGCCGACAGTGACAGCATGCTCGCTGCCGCGAGCACCATCCAGATCGTGCGGAACCGCAAGGTGATCACTTGTCCTTCGATGGGGAGTCGTCGGGCCGTGGCAGGGGCCCGGAAGGGTTCTCGCGTCGGGCTTGGGTTGCCAACGCCGTAACGCCACCACGCCTTGGAAAAGGCACTGGCCGTGCTCGTTCCCTGCACGTTTCCCATGTGATGCGCGCCACAGTTCGTGGGGGCCAGGCCGCCGTACTCCCTCCCCACCCGGTTACAAGGCTGGAGACACGCGGCGAGGGCCGCACACCCGACCGGCCAAGCACAGTGGAAGAGGGGCGCAGCGCATGCAGATGAGAAATGCACCGGAGCGAGCGTTTGACGATTTCGTGACGGCCCGCCGGTCGGCGCTCCTGGGCTACGCGGGCTCACTGGCGGGCGGAGACCGCCACGCGGCCGAGGATCTGCTGCAGGAAGCACTCGTCAAGCTGTGGCTGGCCTGGCCACGGATCGGAGACGGAGCGCCGGAGGCTTACGCCCGGCGGATACTGATGCGTTCGGCCGCACGAGCCGCCAAGCGAAGTTGGCAAGGCGAGCGGCCTACGGAGAGACTGCCGGAACTCGCGGCGACGGCCGATGCGGCCGGCTTGGTGGAAGACCGCGTTCGGCTGGAAGCCGCCCTGGTCCACTTACCGCTGCGGCAACGGACAGCTGTGGTGCTGCGGCACTACTGCGACCTGTCGGAAGGCCAGGTCGCCGACAACCTGAACTGCGCCCAGGGAACTGTCTCGTCGCTCGTCTCGCGGGGCGTGGCGACGTTACGATCACTGATCGTGCCCGCCGCAACGGGCGTGCCGGCGTGAGCGGTGAACTGGCCGGCACCGCCACCACCCGCGGACCGGAGGCGCTCGGCACAGGCGGAGCAGGACGATTCGCAGTGTGGCTGGCACAAGCTGTCCAGGCATGTGAGCGCGCCGAGGCGACCGGCTCGCCTCTCCCTCCGGCCGACCGCGTCAAGGGTCAACGAAACAGGCAGGCGTGTAATGGTGACAGGGCGTCAGCGTCGGTGAGGGATTCATCGTCGGACTTCGAGGAGTTCGTGAGCGCACGTGGTCCACGGCTGCTTCGCGCGGCGTGGCTGCTGACGGGCGATGCCCACCTGGCGGAGGACCTGGTGCAAACGGTACTGGCCAAGATGTGGCCCAAATGGCCCCGGATCGCCGAGGAGAACCCGGAGGCGTACGCCCGCAAGGCCTTGGTCAACACCTTCTCGTCGTGGTGGCAGCGACGCTGGCGCGGCGAGGTTCCGCACGGGGAACTGCCCGAGTTCGCCACGTCGGACGTGTTCGCGGAGGTCGATCTGCAGCATTCGCTCGCTGCTGCGGTTCGTGCGTTGCCGGCCCGGCAGCGCGCGGTGGTCGTCCTGCGCTACTTCGAGGACCTGAGCATCGAGGAGACGGCCAGGATGCTGGGTTGCCGACCGGGCACGGTCAAGAGCCAGGCCATCAAGGCACTGCATGCGCTGCGCGGTGTGCCGGCCTTGAAGACTCACGTGGAGGATGGTGAGCAGGGTGCACAACGCTGACGAGGAAGACTCGCAGGAGCGGCAGTTGCGCGAACTCCTCGAACGCACCGTGCCGTCTCTGCAGGCACCGCCAGATCGTATGCGCCAGGTCCACCGGCGGGTGGTGGCGCGCAGGCGGCGTCGTAAGACAATCGGGGCAACCGTGACAGGTGTGACGGCGATTGCGTTGCTCTACGGCTCCCTCAGCTCACAGCTGTTCGGGATGCACACGTCTCCCCAGACTCAGGTTTCCTCCCCCTCTTCCCAGGAGCGCCGGATCAACCTCTCGGACGGGACGCTCGGCCTCGACCTGCCCCACGGCTGGTATGTGCGTGACCAGGCGGACCAGCTGGGAACGGCCACTGTCTTCGTCGCCAACAGGCCCTTGGGACCGACGGAATCCTGCCCGCCGACGACTGTTGGTGAGTATGACTGCGCACCCCGGTCCACTCTCGCGGGAGGAGAGGCGCTGATCTCCTTCCGGCAGACGGAACGCCCAGAGGCCCGGGACTCGGGGAGGAAAGCCGAGCTCATTCCGTACGCCGGCCCCGGCGAGGGCTGTCAGTCGCTGGGAGGGAACCAGGAGCTGGTCCAACGAGGCTGGGTGACGCATCCTGTCGAGGCATCATTCCCTGTCGATGCCCATGTCTGCCTCAGAGGCGCCTCGGCCGCGACCCTCGCCGAAATCGTAGGGATACTCGACACCGCGACCCTTGATCCGAAACGGTAGGTGAACCGTCCGGGGTTCGGGGACAAGTAGGTTCACCGAGTTGGCCGTTGACTGCCACGATCCGGAGGCTCGCGGCAAGGTCGAGATCGGCTCCTGGGTGCCGACTCACCCCGCCCCGCGCAGAGTGGCGGCGTCCCTCCACCGCGTACGTGGTGGCTTCGACGTCGTTCAGATGGATCAGGACGTCGTGTGCCTGGCCGTTTGTGCGGCTGATGGCGGCCACCGGGGTCCGGGACCCCTACCGCACCGCGAACTTCAACGAAGCCGTCTTCGGGCAGTCCGGCGCCGCCCTGGCCGTCGAAGGTGCGGGCGCGGACCTGTGGGGCGGCACCAACCATTTCGGGGCCATCTACCGCCCCGGCGCCTTCGGTCCCGACGCCACCGCCACAGTCACCGTCACCTCCCAGGACCCCATCGGCGGATGGGCCCGCGCGGGACTGATCGTGCGCGTCGACCTGTCGACGGACGGATCGGCGGGTTACCTCAACCTGGCGGTGACACCGTCCAACGGCTGTGTCCTGTCCTGGGACAGCGGCGCGAACGGCCCCTTCGACTCCATCCGGCGAGGCGAGCACCGACGGCACGACCTGGACCACGATCGGAACCGCCACGCCCGGCGGCGTCGCGACAGCGCAGGACGTGGGCGTCTTCATGACTGCCGCGAACGGCTGAACCGGCACGCGGGGCATCGCGGACTTCGAGCACTTCACCGTCTCCTGACACCCGAGCACTCCCAGAGGGTGACGCGTGGCGACCATCCGGACGCGAGCGCGCGAGGCGGGTGTCCGGGTGATGGTCCGCTGGGGTGGCCTCGGAAATCCGGGGCAGCCCACGCGAAGGAGACAACGGCATGTTCGGACAGTCGAAGGCGTTCAGCGGCTTCTCGGTCGACGACCTCGGCAAGGCCGGCCAGTTCTACGGCGAGACGCTCGGCCTCCAGGTGGAGGAGAGCGGGCAGGGCGACATGAGGATGCTCACGATCAAGCTGGGCAGCGGCGCCAGTGTCTTCGTCTACCCCAAGGACAACCACACACCCGCGAGCTTCACCATCCTGAACTTCCCCGTGGACGACATCGAGGCGGCTGTCGACGGGCTGACGCAGCGCGGCGTGAGCATGGAGCGCTACCCGGAGTTCGGGTCCGACGACAAGGGCATCGTCCGCGGCCCGGAGGGCGGCCCGACGGCGATCGCCTGGTTCAAGGATCCGGCGGGCAACGTCCTGTCCGTGCTTCAGGAGGACTGAGATTCAGGAGAACTGAGCAGTCGCCCGCCTTGCAGAACCCGCGGCGGCCTCGACGACGTTGGCGAGCAGCATGGCGCGGGTCATGGGGCCCACGCCCCCGGGCATCGGGGCGAGCCATCCGGCCACCCCGGCGGCCTCCGGGTGCACGTCGCCGACGAGTCCGTGGCCGGTGCGGGTGATGCCGACGTCCAGGACGGCCGCGCCGGGGCGCAGCATGTCCTTGGTGATCAGGCCGGGCGAGCCAGCGGCCGCGATGACGATGTCCGCCTCGCGCACATGCCAGGCCAGGCCCTTGGTTCCGGTGTGGCAGAGGGTGACGGTGGCGTTCTCGCTACGGCGGGTCAGCAGAAGCCCCATCGGCCGTCCCACCGTGATGCCCCGTCCGATCACGCACACCCGGGCTCCGGCGATCGGGACCTCGTACCGGCGCAGCAGTTCGACGATGCCGCGCGGGGTGCAGGGCAGCGGGGCCTCGACGCCGAGGACGAGCCGGCCGAGGTTGACGGGGTGCAGACCGTCGGCGTCCTTGGCCGGGTCCATGCGTTCCAGTACGGCGCCCGCGTCCAGGTGGGCGGGGAGCGGGAGTTGGACGATGTAGCCGGTGCAGGCCGGGTCGGCGTTGAGTTCGTCGATGACGTCCTCGACCTGCCGCTGGGACGCGTCGGCGGGCAGGTCCCGGCGGATGGAGGCGATGCCCACCTGCGCGCAGTCGCGGTGTTTGCCGGCGACGTAGGCGCGGCTGCCCGGGTCGTCGCCGACGAGGACGGTGCCGAGTCCGGGCGCAGGGCCGCCGTCGGCGGTCAACTTGGCCACTTGTTCGGCGAGTTCACCGCGGATCCGGGCAGCGGTCGCCTTGCCGTCGAGGAGTTGTGCGGTCACTTGCGACACCCCTCGGCTAGCCACGGAGACGGGACATCGTCGGGTCGAACAGCGGCTCCTCGGCGACGACCGCCTCGACCCGCTGGTCGAAGTAGCCGATGTGCATCGTGGTGCCGGGGGTGGTGAGTTCCGTGGGCAGCCAGGCGTAGGCGATGCCCCTGCCGATCGTGTAGCCATAGGCCGCGCTGGTGACGTACCCGACGGCGCGCTCCCCGTCGTAGACCGGCTCTTTACCCATGACCACCGACCGCGGGTCATCGATGGTGAGGCAGGTCAGCTTGCGTCGTACGTCGGTCTTACGGCGCTCGAGGGCCGCCTTTCCGATGAAGTCGTCCTTGTCGAGCTTGACGGCGAAGCCGACGCCGGCCTCGTAGGGGTCGTGCTCGTAGGTCATGTCGGTGCCGAAGGAGCGGTAACCCTTCTCCAGGCGGAGGCTGTTGAAGGCGCCGCGGCCGGCGATGACGCCGCCGAGGGGCTGGGCGGCGGCCCAGAGGCTGTCCCAGAGCTTCTGGCCGAGGTCGGCGGTGGTGTAGAGCTCCCAGCCGAGTTCACCGACGTACGACAGCCGCATCGCCGTCACCGGCACGCTGCCGATGTGGGCGCGCTTGGCGCGGAAGTACTTCAGGCCGTCGTTCGTGAAGTCCTCGTCGGTGAGGGTCTGGAGGACCTTGCGGGCGAGCGGGCCCCACAGGCCGACGCAGCAGGTGCCGGGCGTGATGTCGCGGGCCTGGACCGTGCCGTCGGCGGGGAGGTGGCGGGTGAACCAGTCGAGGTCGAGGTTGCCGTTGGCGCCGACCTGGAAGAGGTCGCGGGCCAGGCGGGCGACGGTGATGTCGCTGCGGATGCCGCCGTCGTGGTCGAGGAGCAGGGTGTACGTCACCGAGCCGACGGACTTGGCGACCTTGCCGGTGCACAGGCGCTCCAGGAACGCGGCGGCGCCGGGGCCGCTGACTTCGAGGCGTTTGAGGGCCGTCATGTCGTACATCGCGACGGTCTCGCGCGTGGCCTGGGCCTCGGCGCCGACGATGGGCGACCAGAACTGCGCCGCCCAGTCGTTCGGGGTGGGGATGGAACGGCCTTCCACCAGGCCCGCGTTGGCCTCGTACCACTGCGGGCGCTCCCAGCCGTTCGCCTCCAGGAAGAACGCGCCGTGTTCCTGCTGGCGGGTGTGGAAGGGGCTGGTGCGGATCGGGCGCGGCTTACCCGAGGGCTGGAGCGGGTGGAGGATGTCGTAGACCTCGACGAAGTTCTGGCAGTCGCGGGCCAGGACGTACTCCGGGGTGAGCTGGTGCGGCTCGAAGCGGTTGACGTCGCACTCGTGCAGGTCGAAGGACGAGCAGTGGCCGTCGACCAGCCATTCGGCCATGGCCCGGCCGACGCCCGCGGAGTGGGTGACCCAGACGGCCTCGGCGACCCAGAAGCCCTTGACGTCCGGGGACTCGCCGAGCAGCGGGAAGTTGTCGGTGGTGAAGGAGAACAGGCCGTTGATGCCTTCCTCGACCTTCGCCTCCTTCGTCGCGGGGAGCAGGGACTGCGTCTCGGTCCAGGCGTCCGCGAAGTCGTCCTCGGTGAACTTGAGGACCGACGGCATGTCCTCGGCCTCGTCGACGGAGAGGATCTCGTCGGCGGTGATCGGCATCGGGCGGTGGCCGTAGGAGCCGATGCCGATGGCGTCGAAGCGGTCGCGGTAGTAGAGGTCGGCGTCCTGGTGGCGCAGGATCGGGCGGACGGCCTCCTCGGTCTGGCCGGCGAGGGCGGGTACCGGGCCGGTCCAGGCGAGTTGGTGGGCGAGCGGGGTGAGCGGGAGGTTCATGCCCACCATGCGGGCGATCTTCGGGCCCCAGATGCCGGCGCAGCACACGACGATGTCGGCGTCCAGATCGCCCTGGTCGGTACGGACACCCGTCACCTCGCCGTCGGCCCGGAGTACGTCGAGAACCTCGTGGCGGGCCAGGAAGCGCACGCCGCGCTCGGTGGCCCGGCGGATCTGTGCCTCGACGGCGAGGACGGCCTTGGCGAGGCCGTCGGTCGGGACGAGGAGGCCGCCCAGTACCCGGTCCGGGTTCACCAGCGGGTGCTGCTCGACGCATTCGTCGGCGGTCAGGAGGCGGGACTCGATGCCCCACGCGGTGATCCAGCCGTGGCGGCGGTGCAGTTCGGTGAGGCGCTCGGGGGTGGTGGCCACTTCGAGGCCGCCGACCTGGAGGAAGCAGGGCTTGCCGTCGACGTCGAGGGAGCAGAACTTCTCGACCGTGTAGCGGGCCAGTTCCGTCATGGTCTTGGAGGAGTTCGTCTGGAAGACCAGGCCCGGGGCATGTGAGCTGGAGCCGCCGGTGGCGGGCAGCGGGCCCTGGTCGACCACGGTCACTTCGGTCCAGCCTCGTGCGGAGATCTCGTCCGCGAGGGCCGCTCCCACGACGCCCGCTCCGATGATCACCACTCGGGGTCCCGCCATCGCCGCACCTCCGGTTGCTTTCTGCGCAACATGATTCAGGTTGCGCAACTCAATGTGCCTGTCGGGCAGGTTGAGTGTCAAGGGGTCCAGTGACGTCGGAGAACGGCTGGGAACACAGCGATGCCCAGCGGGTGATGCGCGTCCGTGCGCACCACCCACCGGGCATCCGTGAAGGTCCTACTTGATCCAGGCGTCCACCTTGTCGCGGTTGGCCGCGACCCACTTCTCGGCCGCCGCCTCGGGCGTCATCTTGTCCACCGCGATGTACTTCGCCACGACATTCTGGTCGTCGTTCGTCCAGGTGAAGTTCTTCACCAGGTCATAGGCCGGGCTGCCCGACTCGGCGAACTTCTTGCTGACGATCTTGTCCAGCTTGTACACGGGGTAGTCGCAGTTCACCTTCTCGGCGTCCGCGTCGCAGCCCGCCTTGTACTCCGGCAGCTTGATCTTCTTCAGCGGCACCTCGGACATGAACCACTGCGGCTCGTAGAAGTAGCCGATCACCCATTCCTTGTTCTTCTCCGCCTTGCGGAAGGCCTGGATGAGGGCGGTCTCACTGCCCGCGTACACGACCTTGTAGTCCAGCTTCAGGTTCTTCACCAGAGCCTCGTCATTGGTGACGAACGACGGGTCACCGTCGAGGAGTTGGCCCTTGCCGCCGGACTCGGACGTCTTGAACTTGGCCGCGTACTTGTTGAGGTTGTTCCAGTCGAGGATGTCCGGGTGCGCCTCGGCCAGCCACGGCGGCACATACCAGCCGATGAGGCCTTCGTTGCCGGTCGCGCCGGCGTCGACGGCGGTCTTCTGGTCGGTGATGTACTTCTTCTTCAGGTCGTCGTGGCCCCAGTTCTCCACGACGGCGTCGACCTCGCCCGTCCCGAAGCCCTGCCAGGCGATCTCTTCTTTCAGGTCCTTCTTGGTGACCTTGCAGCCGAGGTCCTTCTCCGCGACCTCGGCGAGGACGGCCGCGTTGGCCTCGTAGCCCACCCACGGGTTGACCGCGAGGTTGAAGGTGCCGCACTTGCCGGAGCCGGCCGAGGCGCCTGCGTCCGAGGAGCCGTCATCGACCTTCGTACCGCCGCATGCGGTGAGGGTGAGACCGAGCACCGCTATGCCGACCGCGCCGAATCTCCACTGTCTTGCTTGCCTTGCCATGGTCAGTTGCTCCTTTTATGCACGGGTGCGTCGCGCCGCTGCCTGAGTGATCCGGTCGAACATGACTCCGAGAAGGACGATGGCCAGCCCCGCGGCGAGCCCCTTCCCGTACAGCTGTCCCTGTGAGAAGCCGGCCACGACGTCGTAGCCGAGAGCGCCTGCCCCCACCAGGCCGCCCACCACAACCATCGACAGCACATAGATCAGGCCCTGGTTGGTCGCGAGAGTCAGGGCGCCGCGTGCCATCGGCAGCTGGACCTTGGTGATGATCTGCCAGGTGTTGCACCCGGCAGAGGTGGCCGCCTCCACGGTGGTGGCGGGCACGTTCCGAACCCCGTCCGCGATGATCTTCGTGGCCACGGGAGCCGCGTAGACGATCGCGGCGACGATCGCCGTGAAGCGGGTCGCGCCGAACAGCGCCAGGAACGGTACGAGGTAGACGAACGGCGGCATGACCTGCGCCGCGTCCAGGGTGGGCCGCATCAGCCGGTCCACCAGCGTGCTGCGTCCCATCCACACCCCGAAGACGATGCCGAGCAGCATCACGAGGACGGTCGCGACGGCGGTGGACGCGAGCGTCGTCATGGCGTCGGACCACACCCCGGTGCCGACGAGCAGTCCCACGCACACGACGGTGGTGATCGCGGCGCGCGGGCCGCCGAGCACCACGCCGAGTCCGATCAGGGCGGCGCCGACGAGCCACCACGGGGAATCGGTGAGCACCGACTGGAACGGGTTGAGCAGGCCGTTGGTGATCGCGTCACGGAAGGCGTTGGTCAGGCCGGACAGGTTGTCCTGCGCCCAGGTGGTCGCGGTGTCCGCCGCGCTCGCGATCTTGCTTCCGGTCGTGCCCTCGCCGGGGAACTCCGCAGCCCAGAGGTACGTGTGCGACATGTAGACGAGTACGGCCGTGACCGCGGCGCCCGCTCCCAGCAGGGGCCGCCGCCAGGCGAGGAACCGGCCGGACGACTTCCGGGCGGCCTCCTCGCGGGTGCTCGCCGCGGTGGTGACCCGGTCCAGGACGATCGCCAGGACGACGATGGCGAGGCCGGCGTTGAAGGCGGTGCCGACGTCGAGCGACTGGAGTGCCTGGAGGACGGTCTTGCCGAGGCCGGGCGCGTCGATCAGGGCGGTGATGGTCACCATGGCCAGGGCGGCCATGATCGACTGGTTGACGCCCATCACCACGGTCCGTTTGGACATCGGCAGCAGGACCTTGAGCAGCGCCTGCCGCTGGGTGGCGCCCATCGAGTCGGCCGCCTCGACGGTGGTCTCAGGCACCGAGCGGATGGCGTGCGCGGTGATGCGGATGGCCGGCGGGGCCGCGTAGATGACGGTGGCGATGGTGGCGGAGGCAGGGCCGATGAGGAAGAACAGGGTCATCGGGGCCAGATAGACGAAGGTCGGCATCGTCTGCATGAAGTCCAGCAAGGGCGTCACGATCCGGTTGAACCGGTCGTTGAGCCCCGCCCACACACCCAGCGGGATCGCGAACAGCAGCGCGACGAAGACCGCGGAGAGGGTGAGCGCCAGGGTGTCCATGCTCTCCTGCCACAGGCCCTGAAGCCCGAGGAAGGTGAAGCCGGCCACCGCCAGCAGCGCCACCCGCCAGTTGCCCACGGCCCAGGAGACGTAGCCGGTGATGCCGACGACGCCGAGCCAGCCGATCTGCGGGACGGGGCGGGTGCCGGAGGGCTGGGAGATCAGCTCCTGGACGAAGGTCACCAGGTTGTCGATGACCAGCCGGATCTCGTTGAAGAAGTAGAGGAAGAGCGGGTTGGAGTTGCGGTTCGCGCCGATCGAGTCGTTGAGGTCGTTGAACCACCGGTGCAGATCGGTCAGGTCGGCAGCGGCGAGCGTCAGGGTCTGCTTGCCGCGCAGCAGGGCGAACAGCACCAGCCAGGCGACCAGGATCGCGGCCACCATCGTGCGCCGGCTGACCTGGCGGACCCGGGTGGCGGGCGGCGCGGGCTCCTGCGTCTTCTGTGGCGTCTCCGGTTTCTCCACGGCGACGGTCATCACGCGTCGCCTTCCTGCCCGGCGACCACCGCAAGGATCTCCTCGTCACCGACGATGCCGAGCAGTTTGCCGTCCTCGACCACCTTGACCGGCTTCTCGGCCGCGAGGACGGCGCGAGTGGCCTCCCGTACGACGACGTCCGGGCCCAGTTCAGGGCCGTCCAGGGCGTCGCCCTCCGCCACCGGGCGCATGATCCAGCGCAGGGTGAGGACGTCGCCGCGCGGGACGTCCTTGACGAAGTCGCGTACGTAGTCGTCGGCCGGGGCGCCGACGAGTTCGTCGCCGGTGCCGCACTGGACCATCTTGCCGTCGCGCATGATGAGGATGCGGTCGCCGAGTTTGAGGGCCTCGGAGAGGTCGTGGGTGATGAACACCATGGTCTTGCCGACCTCGTGGTGCAGCCGGATGACCTCGGACTGCATGTCGCGGCGGATCAGCGGGTCGAGGGCGGAGAACGGCTCGTCGAAGAAGAGGACGTCGGGGTCGCCCGCCAACGCCCGTGCCAGGCCCACGCGTTGCTGCATGCCGCCGGAGAGCTGGTCGGGGTAGGAGTTCTCGTAGCCGGAGAGGCCGACCAGCTCGACGACCTCCAGGGCCCGCTTGGTGCGGGCGGCCTTGCTCATGCCGCGGATCTCCAGCCCGAAGCCCACGTTCTCGACGACGCGGCGGTGGGGCAGCAGCCCGAAGTGCTGGAAGACCATGGAGAACTTGCTGCGGCGCAGTTCGCGCAGGCGCTTCGCGTCCGCGTCGCGGATGTCCTCGCCCTCGAAGACGATCTCACCGGTGGTGGGTTCGATCAGCCGCGTCAGACATCGCACCAGCGTGGACTTGCCGGAGCCGGACAGGCCCATGACGACGAAGACCTCGCCCGGCGCGACCTCGAAGCTGACGTCGCGTACGGCGGCGGTGCACCCCGCGCGGTCCATGAGCTCGCGTCGGGTGAGCCCGCGCAGCTCCTCGGAGGCCGGTACCTGGTCCGCCTTCGGCCCGAACACCTTCCACAGATTGCGCACGGATATGACCGGAGTGCCATCCGAGTCCTGGGGGGTGCCGCGCCGCTGCGGCACCTCGGTCTGTGTTGGGGTCATGATCGACCTCTCTGGGCGTTCAGCCGCGGAACCAGTGCTGCGGCCGGGGTTGGATGTTCTGCCAGATGTGCTTGGGCTCTCGGTACTCGTCCAGGCCGGTCGGTCCCAGCTCCCGGCCCACGCCCGAGTGGCCGAAGCCACCCCATTCCGCTTGCGGCACATAGGGGTGGTAGTCGTTGATCCACACCGTGCCGTGACGCAGCCGCCGGGCGACCCGCTGGGCCTTCCCGCCGTCCTGCGTCCACACGGCCCCGGCGAGTCCGTACTCGGTGTCGTTGGCGATGCGTACGGCGTCGTCCTCGTCGGTGAAGCGCTCGACGGTGAGCACGGGCCCGAAGGACTCCTCGTGCACCACGCGCATGTCCTGCCGGCATTCGTCGAGGACGGTCGGCGGGTAGTAGTGGCCGTTCGCCAGGGCCGGGTCGCCGGGCCGTTCCCCGCCGCAGCGCAGGACGGCGCCCTCGGCGATCCCCGTGGCGACGTACGCCTCGACCTTCGCCAGGTGCTGGGCGGAGATCAGCGCCCCGGTCTCGGCCTCGGCGTCGAAGGGGCCGCCGAGGCGGATCTGCCGGGCCCGGCGGACGACCTCGTCGACGAAGCGGTCGTGCAGGGAGTCCTCGACGATCAGCCGGGCGCCGGCCGAGCAGACCTGCCCGGAGTGCAGAAAGACGGCCGTGAGCGCGAAGTCCACGGCCGTCTCGAAGTCGGCGTCGGCGAAGACCACATTCGGGTTCTTGCCGCCGAGCTCCAGCGCCACCTTCTTCACGCTCGCCGCGGCCGTGGCCATGATCCGTTTGCCGGTCTCCACGCCCCCGGTGAAGGAGACCAGGTCGACGGCGGGGTCCTCGGAGAGCGGTGCGCCCACCTCGGGCCCGGCGCCGAGGACGAGGTTGGCGGCGCCGGCCGGGAGCCCGGCCTCCTCCAGCGCCCGCATCAGCAGGATCGAGGTGGAGGGGGTGAGCTCGCTCGGCTTGAGGACGATCGTGTTGCCGGCGAGGAGGGCCGGGGCGACCTTCCAACTGGCCTGCAGCAGCGGGTAGTTCCAGGGCGTGATCAGCCCGCACACCCCGACGGGCTCGTAGACGACGCGGCTGACGGCGTCGTCCCGTCCGGTGTCGATCACCCGGCCGGCGTCGGTGCCGCCGAGCCCTCCGTAGTAGCGGAAGCAGGAGACGACGTCGGCGATGTCGTACTCGCTCTCCACCAGCCGCTTGCCGGTGTCCAGCGACTCGGCGCGGGCGAACTCCTTGGCGTCGCGCTCCATGATCTCGGCGGTCCGCAGCAGCAGCGCGCCGCGCTCGCGCTCGGGGGTGCGCGGCCAGGGGCCCTCGTCGAAGGCGCGGCGAGCCGCGGCGATCGCCGCCTCGGCGTCCGGACGCGTCCCTTCCGCGACGGTCGCCGAGAGCGTGCCGTCAGCGGGGCAGCGGATCTCGCGGAGGCCTCCGGCCACCGGATCCCGCCAGGAACCGTCCACATACAGATGTGCCATGCGCCAAGCCCCTCAGCCGAAATTCGTTGCGCATTGTGCATCAGATTGCTAGTGGTGGAACACCCTCGCGAATGTGCGGACATACGTCAAGGGTTTGCCGGATGACGATTCAGCACCGCCTCATCGGCCCCTTCTCTCTTGACCGAGGCCCCTTTACGCCTGAACTATGTTGCGTATCGCTCACCATGTTGTGCATTACGCACCGACGGAGGTCGACGTGACCCCTAAGTACCCTCGATCACGGCCCGGCCGTGAGTTCGTCCTCACCCTCTCGTGTCCCGACAGCGCGGGACTGGTCCACGCCGTGAGCGGCTTCCTTGTCCGGAACTCCGGCAACATCCTGGAGAGCCAGCAATTCGATGATCGACTCCAGGGCCGATTCTTCATGAGGGTCCACTTCGACGTTTCCGACCCAAACGCGGATCTGGAAACTCTGCGTTACCGATTCGGCCCCGTGGCGGAGGCCTACCGGATCTCCTGGACCCTACAGGACGCCTCGACACCGACCCGGACCCTGATCATGGTGTCCAGGTTCGGCCACTGCCTCAACGACCTGCTCTTCCGCCGGCGCACGGGCTCCCTCAACATCGAGATCCCCGCGATCGTCTCCAACCATCCCGACTTCGAGTCGCTGGCGGATACCTACGGGATTCCCTTCCATCACGTCCCGGTCACCAAGGACACCAAGGGCGAGGCCGAGGCGCGGCTGCTGGAGCTGGTGCGCGAGCTGGACATCGACCTGGTGGTGCTGGCCCGCTATATGCAGGTCCTCTCCGACGACCTGTGCAAGCAGCTCGAAGGGCGGGCCATCAACATCCACCACTCCTTCCTCCCCAGCTTCAAGGGCGCGCGCCCCTACGAGCAGGCCTACGACCGTGGAGTGAAGCTCGTCGGCGCGACCGCGCACTACGTCACGCCCGATCTCGACGAGGGGCAGATCATCGAGCAGGACGTGGTCAGGGTCGACCACTCGCTCGACCCCGGGGAGCTGGTCACGGTCGGACGGGACGTCGAGGCCCAGGTCCTCGCGCACGCGGTGAAGTGGCACAGCGAGAACCGCGTGATGGTGGACGGCAACCGCACGGTGGTCTTCCGCTGAGCCGCACATGACCGAGGGCGGGACCGGACTCCGGCCCCGCCCTTGTCGTATACGGCGATCGATGCCGTCGAAGGTCTACCCGGCCTGCTTCTCGGCATCGCGGAGCCGGTAGTACGCGGCCTCGGATGCGGGCAGCGGCTGCTTGCCGAGGATCAGGTCGGCGGCCTTCTCGGCGATCATCATCACCGGGGCGTAGATGTTGCCGTTGGTGACGTACGGCATCACCGACGCGTCCACCACGCGCAGACCCTCCACCCCGTGCACGCGCATGCTCTCCGGGTCGACGACTGCCATCTCGTCGGCGGAGGTGCCCATCTTGCAGGTGCAGGACGGGTGCAGGGCGGTCTCGCCCTCCTTGGCGACCCAGTCGAGGATCTCCTCGTCCGAATCCACTGTGGGTCCGGGCGAGATCTCCCCGTCGTTGTACGGGGCCATCGCGGGCTGGTTGAGCATCTTGCGGGCGACGCGGATCGCCTCGACCCACTCGCGCCGGTCCTGCTCGGTGGAGAGGTAGTTGAAGCGCAGCGCCGGGTGCTCGCGCGGGTCCTTGCTCTTGATCTTCACCGAGCCGATCGCGTCGGAGTACATGGGCCCCACGTGCACCTGGTAGCCGTGGCCGCCCGCCGGCGAGGAGCCGTCGTAGCGGACCGCGATGGGGAGGAAGTGGAACATCAGGTTGGGGTAGTCCACGTCCTCGTTGCTGCGGGCGAAGCCGCCCGCCTCGAAGTGGTTGGTCGCGGCGGGGCCCTTGCGGAAGAGCCATTGAAGCCCGATGAAGGGGGCGCGCCACTTCGCCATGTACGGCTGCATGGAGACCGGCTGCTTGCAGGCGTACTGGATGTAGACCTCCAGGTGGTCCTGCATGTTCTCGCCCACGCCCGGCAGATCGTGGACGACGTCGATGCCGAGGGCGCTCAGCTCCTGAGCGTTACCCACGCCGGAGAGCTGGAGCAGCTGCGGGGAGTTGATCGCGCCGCCGCACAGGATGACTTCCTTGGCGCGGACCTGCTGGGGGGCGCCCTTGCCGCGCCGGTATTCGACACCGACGGCGCGCTTGCCCTCGAAGAGGACGCGCGTGACGAGGGCACGTGTCCTGACGGTGAGGTTGGCCCGCTTCCTGACGGGCTTGAGGTACGCCTTCGAGGCCGAAAGGCGGCGTCCGCGGTGGACGTTGCGGTCGAACTTGGCGAAGCCTTCCTGCCGGTAGCCGTTGACGTCGTCGGTGGGCGCGTAGCCCGCCTCCTCGGTGGCCTTGAGGAAGGCGCCGAACAACGGGTTGGTCGCGGGGCCGCGTTCGAGGACGAGGGGACCGTCATGGCCTCGGAACTCGTCGTCCGGATCGGCCGCGAGGCAGTTCTCCATCCGCCGGAAGTACGGCAGACAGTGCGCGTAGTCCCAGGTCCCCATGCCCGGATCGGCCGCCCAGCGCTCGTAGTCCATGGGGTTGCCACGCTGGAAGATCATGCCGTTGATGCTGCTGGAGCCGCCCAGCACCTTGCCCCGCGCGTGGTAGACGCGTCTGCCCCCCATGTGGGGCTCGGGCTCGGACTCGTACTTCCAGTCGTAGAAGCGGCTGCCGATCGGATACGTCAGCGCGGCGGGCATCTGGATGAAGACGTCCCACGGGTGGTCGGAGCGGCCGGCCTCCAGAACCAGTACCCGGTTCGCCGGATCCGCGGAGAGTCTGTTCGCCAGCGCACTGCCGGCCGATCCACCGCCGACGATGACGAAGTCGTAGTGCAGGGGAGCCATGGTGCCTCGTCTCGCTCGCGCCGTAGATACGCGAGCATGCTAGCTACGTATCGCTATATGCACCAGGTTGCGTTGAGCGCAACTTCGTTTCGGCGCCGTTACTTGCAGTAGCGTTGTTTACTCTGGGTATAGTTGCGTTGTGAGCAACTACGACATTGATACCGGAACCTCAAATTCACATGCTGGCGGAGTGCAGTCGGTCGACCGCGCCATCAGCGTCCTAGAGATCCTGGCCCGCCGCGGCGAGACAGGAGTCAGTGAGGTGGCGGCCGAGATCGATGTTCACAAGTCCACCGCGTTCCGCCTGCTCGGCGCCCTGGAGGCGCGCGGCCTGGTGGAGCAGGCGGGCGAGCGCGGCAAGTACCGTCTCGGCTTCGGCATCGTACGGCTGGCCGGAGCGGTCACCGGACGCATCGACATCACCCAGCAGGGCCGCCCGGTCTGCGAGGACCTCGCCGAGGAGATCGGAGAGACCGTCAACATCGCCGTGCGGCAGGAGCATTACGCGGTCAACCTCTACCAGGTGCGCGGTCCGGGGGCCGTCACCGCACAGAACTGGGTCGGCCAACTGACCCCGCTGCACGCCACCTCGAGCGGCAAGATCCTGCTGGCCTACCTCCCCGCCAAGGAACGCGCCGCGGTGCTGGCCACCTCCGGCCTGAAGAAGGTCACCGAGCGCACCATCACCGCGAAGACGAAGCTCGAGAAGAACCTCGCCGACGTCCGGGAGAGTGGCTACGCCTGGGCCCTGGAGGAGTTGGAGCTCGGCCTCCACGCCATGGCCGCTCCGATCCGCAACCGGGACGGAGAGGTCGTCGCGGCACTGAGCGCCTCCGGGCCCGCGTACCGACTCAGCCAGGAGCGCCTGCACGAACTCGCTCCCGTACTGATGAAGGGCGCTGACGAGATCAGCCACCGCATGGGGTACCTGGGCTGAGCGGCCCCGGCCACTGCCCTCAGGCGCCCAGACGCTCCTGCACCCAGTCGTGGAACGCGCCGATGTGGTGCTCGCTGGGCACCAGCACACCGCCCTTGGCGTACAGGCGGGAGCGCATGCCGGGCTGTGTGCGCTCGCAGGCGTCGAAGTCCTGGCGGTTGACCCGGTCGAAGAGCTCCACGGACCGGCTGACGTCCTTGCCGCTCTCGACGACGTGCGGGAGGTAGAGCCAGTCGCACTCGACGATCGTGCGGTCGACGGCCACCGGATACATCCGGTGGAAGATCACATGGTCGGGGACGAGGTTGATGAACACCTGGGGCCTGACCGTGATCGCGTAGTAGCGGCGGTCCTGGTCGTCGGCGACCCCGGGGATGCGGTCCAGACCCGCGGAGCCGTCCACGGTGAAGCCCTGAACGTCCTCGCCGAACTCGGCGCCGTGACCCACGTAGAACTGGGCGGCGTAACCGTCCGCGAACTCCGGCAGCACCTCCGTCAGTTCGGGGTGGATGGTCGCGCAGTGGTAGCACTCCATGAAGTTCTCGATGATGAGTTTCCAGTTCGCCCGCACGTCGTAGACGATCCGCTTGCCGACGGAGAGGTTCTCGATGTCGTAGCGCCCGATCGACTCGACGTCGCCGAGGCGGGCGACGACATCACCGATGACCTCCTCGTCGAAGTCGGGCGGGTTCTCCGCCAGGCAGACCCAGACATAGCCGAGCCATTCACGGACGGCCACGCTCACCAGGCCGTACTCGGTACGGCCGACGTCGGGCATCCTGGTGAGGTTGGGCGCGGCGACGAGCTCGCCGTCCAGTCCGTACGTCCAGGCGTGGTACGGGCATTGGAAGGCCCGCTTGACCTCGCCGGCCTCCTCCGTGCAGAGCCTGGCGCCCCGGTGCCGGCAGACATTGAAGTACGCACGGACGCTGTTGTCCCGTGCCCGGGTGACGAGGATGCTCTCGCGGCCCACGTCGACGGTCCGGAAGGCACCCGGCTTGGCCAGGTCGGAGGCGCGGGCCGCGCAGAACCACATGGTCTCGAAGATGCGCTCCTGCTCCTGGGCGAAGACCGCCGCATCCGTGTAGGAGGAGCCGGGGAGAGTGGCGATCAGACTGTCCGGCAGACTGGTCGAGGTCACGGTGCACTCCTCGGAGGACGTCGGGGAGAGCGCCCCGTAAGGGGCGCGGGGAACTGCGCGACCAGCCACGATGGCGCCGCGGAATCACAACAACCCATCAAGCCGCGCTCAGCTGCTTGCGCCAGCGCATGAACAGCCGCGGCTGATTCATACCGAGCACGGCGACCGGCACTCCGCCCCGCCGGTAGACGGCCAGAACGTTCCGGTCGTCCACGGCGCCCACCTCCACCGTCACACTGTCGGAGACCCCCGCATGACCGGCGAACTGGATCTTCACCCCGTACTGGTCCGACCAGAAGTACGGCGGCCTGGGCACGGCCGGTTCCAGCTCGCCACCCGCTAGCAGCGCGGCAACCGCCGCGTCGGGGCGTTCCCGCGCGCCGGTCCAGTGCTCGACCCGGCGGTGGGTGCCCAGGCGGGGGTCGTACCAGTTGGCGCAGTCGCCGACCGCGACCACCCCGGCCAGGCTGGTGCGGCCGTCGGCGCCGCACTTGACGCCGTTGTCGAGTTCGACGCCGGATCCTTCCAGCCACTCGACGCACGGACGCGCCCCCACCCCGACCACGACGATGTCGGCGGGGATGGACCGGCCGTCCTCGAGCAGGACGGCGTCGACACGGGTCTCTCCGCTCAGCCCCTTGACACCCACGCCGCACAACAGCCGTACGCCGTGGTCCGCATGGAGGGCGGAGACGACCCCGCCCATGGTCTCGCCGAGAGGTCCGGCGAGCGGTGTCGGTGCCAGCTCGACGACCGTCACGTCGACGCCGAGGGCGTACGCGGTGGAGGCGACTTCGGCGCCGATGAAGCCGCCGCCGATCACCACCAGCCTTCCGCCCAGGGCGAGTTCGTCGCGCAGGGCGCGGGCGTCGTCCAGGGTGCGCAGGGCGTGCACTCCGGCCAGACCTTCACTGCCGGGCAGGGTGCGCGCGGCGGCGCCGGTCGCGATGACGACGCCGTCGGCGCGGACCTCCCGTCCGTCGGCGAGCCGGACGGCACGCTCGGCGCGGTCGAGCGCGGTGGCGCGGGTGCCGAGCAGCCACTCGGCCCGCAGGTCCTCCCCGTCCGCCTCCAGCGCCAGATCCGCCTCGCCGAGGGCGCCGGCCAGGAACTCCTTGGACAGCGGCGGACGGTCGTACGGGCGATGGGTCTCGTCACCGATGACGACCAGCCGCCCGTCGTAGCCCTGCTTCCGCAGCGAGCGCGCCGCCGACAGTCCGGCCAGCGAGGCGCCGACCACGGCCACGGTTCTCACGCGGGACCGGCGGCGAGCCGGGCCGCGACGCAGGGCGGCAGGTTGGGGGCGTCGGTGGAGACCCGGACATAGATCACGCCGTCCTCGACCATGACCTCGTGCGTGCGGACCGGGAGCTTGGCCGGCGGGGCGTCGACGGCGCCGGTGCGCAGGTCGAACTTCGAGGAGTGCAGCGGACATTCCACCTCACAGCCCTCCAGCCAGCCGTCGGCGAGCGAGGCGTCCTGGTGGGTGCAGGTGTCGTCGATGGCGAAGACCTCACCGTCGTCGGTGTGGAACACCGAGACCGGCGGATCGATGTCGAGCCGGAAGGCCTCACCTCGCGGAAGATCCGCGAGACGGCACGCGGGAATCATCATGACACCTCGGTGCGTATAACGAAACGGATTGCGGTAAGCGCAACGTCAGTCTGAGGTCGGCCCGGAATCCTTGTCAAGGGATTCCAGGGCGGCGGATATGCGCCAGCGATGGTTGCTTGTTGCGCAACTGTGTGCGCGATAGAGAACGATGTCAGGGACTGCCGAACGTCCGCCGGACGGTCAGAGGTCCCGAGCCGACGTCCGTCAGAAGACCACCACCGAGCGCAGGACGTCGCCGCCGTGCATCAGTCCGAAGGCCTTCTCGACCTCGTCCAGGGCGATGGTCTCCGTGACGAAGGCGTCCAGCAGGGGCAGTTCGAGCTTCATCTCCGGAGTGGGGACACCGACGAGGACCGTGCCGGCGAGATCGCGGGCGTCGGCACCGAAGCCGCCGGTCAGCTCGCGGATCGCCTCGGTGGGGTCGGCCTCCTTGGAGTTGACCGTGTGGGTCGCCCCCAGCTTCCTGGCCGTGGCCAGTTTCCGGTCGTTCATGTCGACGGCGATGATCTTCACCGCGCCCGCCAGGTTCGCCCCGCCGACCGCCGCGTCCCCGACGCCGCCACAGCCGATGACCGCCACGGTGTCCCCGCGACCGACATTGCCAGTGTTGATCGCGGCGTCGATGCCCGCCATCACCCCGCAAGCCTCGATCTTCACCAGCGCCTCCCCCGGACCGGGGTCGGGCACGATGATCGTCTCCAGGCTGACGGGGGCGCCCTTGCCCCGCGGGTCACCTGGGGGTCAAGGACCCGGGATCCTGACGGACGGACGAAACCGTCGCCGCACGACGGCCCGCCGACCGGTGATAGCGTTGCCCGGAATTTACGGAGACCCGATGGAACGACGCCAGCTGGAATACTTCATCGCCGTGGTCGAGCACGGCGGATTCACAGCCGCGGCCATTGCCCTCCACGTAGCGCAGCCCTCGCTTTCCCATGCGATCCGCACTCTGGAGCGCGAATTCGGTGGAAAACTCTTTCACCGCCTCCCGCACGGCGTCGTACTCACCGCGGCGGGCGAAGCGCTCGTCCAGCCGGCCCGGCAGGTGCTGCGCGATCTCACCACGGCCGGTTCTCTGGTCCGCGAAGTCCTCGGGCTCAGCGGCGGCCGGCTCGACATCGTCTCCCAGACGACCCTTTCGGTCGATCCACTAGCCGGCATGCTGGGGCGTTTCCATCGCGCGCACCCGAAGGTCTCCGTGCGCGTGGTCGACCCGGAGCAGGGCCCTGCCGTGGCCCACATGGTCGCCGCCGGTCAGTGCGAACTGGGTCTGGTGGACGCCTCGGTGCCCACGGCGGACCTGCGCGGGATGGACCTGCCCGAGCAGGAGATGCACGTCGTGCTGCCCCCGGACCACCCGCATCCGCCGGGCGACACCATCACCTCGCGCGAACTGGCCGCACTGGACCTGATCGTGACCCCGCCGGACACCGAGACCCGGGCGGCGGTGGACGACGTATGCACCGCGCTGGGCGTCACGCCGCGGATCGTGGTGGAGACCGCGCACCGCGCGATGATCGTGCCGTTGATCCTCTCGGGCGTCGGCGCATCGCTCCTGCCTGGCTCCATGGCCCGGGACGCCGCGCTGCGCGGGGCCCGGATGCTGTCCAACCGGCCACGGCTGGTGCGCCACGGCCGGCTGGTCTGGCGGTCGGGCCCGCTGTCCCCCGCCGCCCAGGCTTTCGTCGACCTGGCAGCCGCGCTCGCCGAGGACTGAAACCCACTGCCGGTATAGAAGTTGTCTACCGGCCCCATTCAAAACCGGTTCAGGGGTATTCAAGTCGGCTGGTTGACCGCTGTCCCAGTGACTGTCACTTTTGCTCCACGACAGTCGGCGAGATTCCCGGACCGGCCCTCAAGCCCGTTTTATTGCGCCGACAATTCGGCCGCGCGAAGAACGTGTGACATTTCCCCGCCGGGCATGGCATCGGAGAAATACATGACTGAGTTCGACGCCGGACGGCACGTACTCCCGCGGCCCGACACCCGCCGACCGCTCACCACCGCGATGGACGTCCACGACCAGAAGTCCCCCTTCACCCCGATCGGCCCGGTCCCCCCTCCCCCGGGCGCCCCGAACGTGGTGATCGTGCTGGTCGACGACCTGGGATTCGGCACTTCCAGCGCTTTCGGCGGGCCCTGCGAGATGCCCGCCGCGGACCGGCTCGCCGAAGAGGGGCTGCGCTACACCCGCTTCCATGTGACGGCCCTGTGCTCACCGACCCGGCAGGCCCTGCTGACCGGACGCAACCACCACTCGGTCGGCATGGGCGGCACCACCGAGATGACCACAGCGGCCCCCGGCTACAACGGATTCCGGCCGCGCAGCGCCGCCACCATGGCCCAGATCCTCCAGGGCAACGGCTACAGCACGGCCGCCTTCGGCAAATGGCACCAGACTCCGCCGCGGGAGATCAGCGCGGTCGGGCCCTTCGACCGCTGGCCGACAGGCGAAGGCTTCGACACCTTCTACGGGTTCATGGGCGCCGAGATGAACCACTGGTACCCACTCCTGTACCAGGGCACCACCCCCGTCGAGCCGGACCGCCGGCCCGAGGACGGCTACCACCTCTCCGAGGACCTGGTCGACCACGCCATCGACTGGGTCCGCACCCAGCGCACCCTCACCCCGGGCCGCCCCTTCTTCACCTACCTCGCCCTCGGTGCCGCGCACGCGCCCCTGCACGTCGGCCGGGAGTGGCAGGAGAAGTACCGCGGACGCTTCGACCACGGCTGGGACCGCCAGCGCGAGGCGACCCTGGAGCGGCAGAAGGAACTCGGCGTCGTACCCCCGGAGACGGAACTCGCCCCCTGGGCCGAGGGCGTTCCCCACTGGAACGAACTCACCGACAACCAGCGCCAATTGTCGGCCAGATTCATGGAGACCTTCGCCGGGTTCACCGAACACGCCGATGTGCAGGTCGGCAGATTCCTCGACGCGCTGGAGGAACTGGGCGAGCTGGACAACACCCTGATCCTCTACATCCTCGGCGACAACGGCGCCTCCGGCGAGGGCGGCATCGAGGGGACGATCGTCGAACACCGGCTCGGGCACGGCATCGTGGACGACCCCGACGAGATGATCGATCACCTCGACGAGATCGGCGGACCGTACAGCTACCCGATCGCCCCGGCGGGCTGGGCGCTGGCCCTCAACACCCCCTACCAGTGGACCAAGCAGGTGGCCTCGCACTTCGGCGGCACCCGGGACGGCATGATCCTGCACTGGCCCCGAGGGGTGCCCGAGGGCGGCGGCCTGCGTCACCAGTTCTCGCACGTGATCGACGTACTGCCGACGATCCTGGACTGTGCGGGGATCCCGGCACCCTTCAGCGTCGACGGGGTGACCCAGCAGCCCCTGGAGGGGACGAGCATGTGGCGCACGCTCGCCGATCCGCGGGCGCCCGAGTTCCACCACACCCAGTACTTCGAGATGTGCGGCAACCGCGGCATCTACCACGAGGGCTGGATGGCGGTCACCCGGCACGGCATCCCCTGGGAGATGGTGGGAGACAAGAACCGGAGGTTCTCCGACGACGTCTGGGAGCTCTACGACCTGGACAAGGACTGGAGCCAGGCGCACGACCTCGCCTCCGAACACCCCGAGAAGCTGCGCCAGTTGCAGGACCTGTTCCTGATCGAAGCAGCCAAGTACCAGGTCTTCCCGCTGGACGACCGGGTCACCGAGCGGGAGAACCCCGCCGTGGCCGGGCGCATCGACCTGCTCGGTGACCGCACGTCCGTGACCTACCGCGGCGGCATGCGACGGTTCACGGAGGAGACCACACCCAACATCAAGAACCGCTCGCACAGCATCACCGCGGACATCGACGTGCCCGACGCGACGGCCGAGGGCGTGCTCATCGCGCAGGGCGGCCGGTTCGGCGGCTGGTCCCTGTACGTCACCGGGGGCAGGCCGGCGTACGTCTACAACTACTTCGGAATGAGCCTGTACACCGTGCGCGTCGACCAACCGCTGACACCGGGACGGCACGAGGTACGGCTCGCCTTCGACTACGACGGCGGCGGACTCGGCAAGGGCGGGACCGCCGCGCTCCTGGTGGACGGCGAACGGCGGGCGACCGGACGCGTCGAGCGGACCATCCCGTACTACTTCTCCTTCGACGAGACGCTCGACGTGGGAGTGGACCTCAGTACGCCGGTGACCGACGCCTATCCCGTCCTCGACAACGAGTTCACGGGCGCCGTGCACACCGTGCGCATCGACCTGGCCCCCGCCGCGGCCGGCGAACCGTCGGACTTCGACGGTGGGCTGCACCGGCGCGTCATGGGGGCCCAGTGAGTCGCTGTGCGCCCTGGACTTCGACTCGATTCCCTCACTCAGCCCTCAGCCCTCACCGCAACGCGCGGACGCGTAAGGAGCAAGACACCATGACAAGACACTGGAGAGCCGGTACAGCCGGCCTGGCCGTTCTCGGCCTGACCCTCACCGCGTGCGGCGGGGCGAAGGTCGGCGGCGACAGCTCCTCGGCTTCCGACAGCTCGGGCAAGTGCGGCACGTTCAACCTCGCGGTCAACCCGTGGGTGGGCTACGAGGCGGACGCGGCGGTCATCGCGTACATCGCCGAAAAGGAACTCGGCTGCACGGTGGAGAAGAAGGACCTGAAGGCGGAGATCGGCTGGCAGGGGTTCGAGACGGGCGAGGTCGACGCCATCCTGGAGAACTGGGGCCACGAGGACCTGAAGAAGAAGTACATCACCCAGCAGAAGACCGCCGTCGATCTCGGCTCGACCGGCAACAAGGGCATCATCGGCTGGTACCTCCCGCCGTGGATCGTGAAGAAGTACCCGGACATCACCGACTGGAAGAACCTCAACAAGTACGCCGCCAACTTCAAGACCTCCGAGTCGGGCGGCAAGGGCCAGCTCCTCGACGGCGACCCGTCGTACCAGACCAACGACGAGGCCCTGGTCAAGAACCTGAAGCTGGACTTCAAGGTGGTGTACGCGGGCAGCGAGACCGCGCTCATCCAGGCCTTCCGGGACGCCGAGAAGAACAAGAAATGGGTGATCGGCTACTTCTACGAGCCCCAGTGGTTCTTCTCGGAGGTCCCGCTGGTCCACGTCGAGCTGCCCAAGCACACGGAGGGCTGTGACGCCGATCCGGCGAAGGTCGCCTGCGACTATCCCGTGTTCGACCTCGACAAGATCGTCAGCACGAAGTTCTCCGAGTCCGGCAGCCCCGCCTACGACCTGGTGAAGAACTTCAAGTGGACCAACGACGACCAGAACACGGTGGCGAAATCCATAGCGCTGGACAAGATGACGCCGGAGGCGGCGGCGAAGAAGTGGGTGGACGCGAACCCCGACAAGGTCAAGGCGTGGCTCGGATAGGCACTCAATTCATCGGCGGGCCTCCTCGGGGGCGCCGATCCAGCGGCTGATCTCGATGTCGGCGGACGTGTCCCGCTGCAGCGTGGGCGCGATCACCAGTTCCTCGACGACCGTCCGCTGCGGGAGCGAGGCGCACAGCAGCACGGCTCGCGCCACGTCCTCCGGCTGCACCATGGCCGCCCGCTTCTCCTCGCTCGGCGGGGCGGCGCGGCTGTCCAGGATCGGTGTGTTCACCTCGCCGGGCAGGATGCAGGTGGCGCGGATGAGGTCGTTGCGGAAGGTGTTGTGCAGATAGGTCATGAAGTTGCGCACGCCCGCCTTGGCCGCGCCGTACGGTGCCCCGCCGAGGAGGGTGGGCCGCACCGCGGCGAGCGAGGACATCGTGATGATCGAGCCCCCGCCGCGCTCCAGCATGTCCGGGAGCACGGCCTGGGTGAGCAGGTATACGGCGGTGAGGTTGACACCCATGACGTGGTTCCACTCCTCCTCGCTGATCCAGCGGACGTCCAGGACCTTGCTCGCGCCGCCCGCGTTGTTGACGAGGATGTCGACGGGTCCGGCCACCTCCCGTGTCCAGGCGACGAGTTCGCGGACCTCGTCGGCGTTCTCGACGTGCGTGGAGTGGGTGAAGGCCGTGCCGCCGGCCTTCTCGATCACTGCGGCGACCTCGTCGAGGATGTGCTGCCTGCGTCCGACGAGGACCACCCGCGCCCCCTCCCCCGCCAGCGACAGCGCCGTTTCCCGGCCGATGCCGGTACCCGCGCCGGTGATCAGCGCGGTCTTTCCATCGAGGGTTCCCATCCGTCTCAGCCCTCCCAGCTGTGGGCGCGCCCTACGCCCTCAGGGGTCATGACAACGGCATCAGGCTCAGTAAGCCACCGCTAAGCCTTGATCGGTGCGGCCGACCTGGCGGCCTGCTCGATCTTCGCGCAGTGGGCCGCACGGGCTTCCTCGTCGATCTGCTGCTCGTTCTCGGCGCGCAACCCGGTCCGGCCGTCGACGCTCTCGCGCAGGATGTCGGCGTGCCCGGCATGCCGGATGGACTCGCCGAGGACGTGGACCACGACGGCGAACAGGTTCGTGGTGGTGTAAGGCTCCGGCCACCACGGCACGTGGCCGGGGGCGTCGAGGGGAAGCTCGTTGATCGTCGCGTCCGAGTGTTCCCACGTGCGCCGGTAGAAGCCGATGATCTGCTCGCGGGTCTCGTCCTCGGTCGCCCACAGATCGCTGCCGTCGGAGTCCTGCCACCGAGGCAGCGGTTCCGGCGAAGGGCGGTCGAAGACCTCGCCGAAGTACCTGGCCTCGACGGTGGCCACGTGCTTGACCAGGCCGAGGAGGTTGGTCCCGGTCGCTGTCAAAGGCCGGCGGGCGTCGTATTCGGACAAGCCGTCGAGTTTCCAGAGCAGCGCGTTTCGGTCCCGCCGCAGTCTCTGGTGCAGGTTGTCCTTCGCGAATTCATCGATCATGCGGCACGAGCCTGCCATGGGCTGCTCGTGGCCTCAAGATCCCGTACGTGGTCCGCAACGACCGGTCAAGTGGGTGTGCTGACGATCCCACCGGAAGCAGCCGGATTCCCGAGGCCCGAGAAGATGACTCCGGGTTCGGAGGGAGCCTGGTTGAGGACCCACAGGCCGATCAGCGTGGCGAGCGTGAAGACGACCGCGATCAGCACGGCGAGGACGACCCGTCGACGCCGCTCCCGGCGCACCCAGTCACCGCGAGCCGTCCGGTACGCGTCGGGCGCGGCCCGTACCCCACCGGCCAGCGCCTCCAGGGCTTCGCGCAGCTCTTGTTCCGTGCGGTCCGGAGAGGTGTCGTTCATCGCCGGGCCTCCATCGCCTGGGTCAGGGCGGCGATGCCGCGTGCGGTGTGCGTCTTGACCGATCCGCAGGAGATGCCCATCGCGGCGGCTATCTCGCTCTCCTTCAGGCCGAGCCAGTGGCGCAGGACGAGCGCCTCGCGCTGCCGCGCGGGCAGTTGCTGAAGCGCGTCGATCAGTACGCGCTGGTCGTCGTGGAGCAGGGCGGTGCTCTCGGCGGAGGCCACGACGTCGCTCGGCGGGTTCTCGACGTGCTTGCGCGCGACTTGCAGGTGCCGTATCCGCATCCGGGTCAGATTGCACACCGTGGAGCGCAGATACGCCTCCGCCGCCGCGGCGTCCCGCAGTCGGCGCCACTTCCGGTAGATCTGGTAGTAGGCCTCGGCCACGACGTTCTCCGGGTCGTCGGCTCCGAGCAGCACGGCCAGGCGCAGCATCGAGGCGTAGTGCACCTCGAAGAGCCGGGCCAGGGCGGCCTCCCGTTCCAGGTCGGCCGGATCGCCGACCGTAGGAGTGAGGGGCGCTTCTTCGGGCGCCCCGGCGAGTGGGACGCGTGGCTCGGGGACGGCGGCGGGAGCAGCCTGCGTCACCGTCATGCGGGTGTGCTGTCTGCGTCTCACGGGTTGGGAGCTCCCGTCTCGGGGTGGCGCCTGACGGTCAGGCGGGGCGGTAGGTCGGTGACGTCGGCGCCGCGCGGCACGCCGAGCCGTTCGAGGGCCGCGGTGCCGATCAGGGCGACGGCCAGATTGAGCACCAGGGCCGCGAGCCCGGCGTAGATCTCCAGCGATCGGCTGCCGGAACCGAGGTCCACGATGGACGAGAACCCCTCGCGCACCACCAGGAACGTGCCGGCCGCCATGCCCACGGCCCATCCGGCCAGCAGCGCCCGCGGATGCAGCCGACTCGTGAACAGCCCGACGGCCACCGCGGGGAAGATCTGCAGAATCCATACGCCGCCGAGGAGTTGGAGGTTGATCGCGTCCTGGTCGCGCAGCCCGAACACGAACGCGACCGCCCCCACCTTCGCGGTGAGCGACACCGCTTTCGCGATGCGCACCTGCCGTTTGGGGGTGGCGGTCGGCTGGACGTACTCGACGTACACATTGCGTACGAAGCAGGTGGCGGCCGCGATCGACATCACGGCGGCCGGGACGAGCGCCCCCACGGTGATCGCGCCGAACACCAGCCCGGCCAGCGGTCCGGGCATCAACCGGTCGACCAGCATCGGCACGGCCGCCTCGGCACCTCCGTCCGGGGCCCGTACCCCCGCCGCGAGGGCCGCGATGCCGAGGAAGCCGAAGAGTGCGAGCAGGCCGGTCCAGGCGGGCAGGGCCACGGCGACCTTGCGCAGGGTGCGGGGGCTGTCGGCGGCGAAGCCCGCGGTCAGCACGTGCGGGTACATCAGCAGGGCCAGCGCGGAGCCGAGGGCGAGCGTGGCGTAGGCGGGCTGCTGCTCGGGGGAAAGGAGCAGCGCGGAGTGCGCCGCGTCCGTGCCGCCGAGCCGTCGTGCCGCCTGGTCGAAGAGCGGGCCGGGGCCGCCGAGCCGTTCGAGGACCAGCCAGCAGACCGCGGTGAGCGAGACGAAGACGGCCACCGCCTTGAGCGCGGAGATCACCGTGGGGGCGCGCAGCCCGTGCCGGTACGTCGCCACCGCGAGGCCCGCGAAGAGCGCCACCATCACCAGGTCGCCGGCCGCACCCCGCGGATAGACGCCCCCGGCGGTGAGCACCGCGCGGATGCCCAGCAGCTGAAGCGCCAGGTACGGCATCGTCGCGAGGATTCCGGTGAGCGCGACGACCAGGGCCAGTGGCGGCGAACCGTACCGTCCGCGTACGAAGTCACCGGCGGTCACATAGCCGTGGCGCCGGGCCACCGCCCACAAGCGTGTCAGCAGGACGAAGGCGAGCGGACAGACGATCACCGTGTACGGGACGGCGAAGAAGGCGGGCGCACCGTTCCCGTACGCCAGTCCGGGGACGGCCGTGAAGGTGTACGCGGTGAAGATCGTGCCGCCCAGCAGCAGCCAGGTCCACACCGGGCCCAGGCTCCGGTCGGCCAGCGCCCACCCCTCCAGGGACGGCAGCCGGTCGGTGGGGCGCAGCCGGCGTGCGGTGACGGCGAGCAGCGACGCTCCGCCTGTCACGGCGAGAAATGTCGCCGTCATGGCGCCATCCGCCATGGGTCACCGTCCTTGGTGTGCCTGTGCCTTCACCGGTTAGTTGCGCGGACGGCTCGTTCGGATGACGGAGAACCGGCGGGAAATCTTCTGGACATTCGCTGTCAACCACTTCCGGCGGGTGGGCAACTCTTGCACAGACCGACAGCGAGCGGGAGAGGAGCACCGGTCATGGCACCCACAGGTCAGCACCGGCTACGGCGCGTCGCGATCGCCGTACTGCTCCTCGCGCCCGCGGCGGGACTGCTGTGGGTCCCCTGGTACGCCGGTGAGAGCCCGCGGCTCGCCGGGACGCCGTTCTTCTACTGGTACCAGCTCGCCTGGGTGCCCGGCTGCGGTCTGTGTCTGCTGGCCGCGTATGCGCTGAGCAGGCACGACCGCCACGACCCCTAGTCCGTACGCCTTCCGTACGCATTCCGTCCGCACCGCCGATTCGTACGCATCCGTACGCATCCGTCCCACCACACCATCACCGTCGAGGTGAGGAGCCGCCATGCCCACGTCCGTCATGCCCGAATCCGGTCTTCCGGCGCCAGAAGGGCCCGAGGGGCCACCCGCCGCACGTTCCCGGATGACACCGCGGTCGATGCTGCTGTGGACCGCCGTGGCCCTGCTCGGCGCGCTCGGCTGGGGTGTCCTCGCGCTGGCCAGGGGCGAGGAGATCTCCGCGGTCTGGCTGGTGCTGGCGGCCCTCGGCTCGTACGCCATCGCCTACCGCTTCTACTCCCGCTTCATCGCACGGCGTGTGCTGAGGCCCGACGACCGGCGGGCCACCCCCGCCGAACGCCTCGAGGACGGCGTCGACTTCCAGCCGACCGACCGGCGGGTGCTGCTCGGCCATCACTTCGCGGCGATTGCCGGCGCCGGGCCGCTGGTGGGGCCGGTACTCGCCGCCCAGATGGGATATCTGCCCGGCACGCTGTGGATCGTCGCCGGAGTGATCTTCGCCGGGGCGGTGCAGGACATGGTCGTGCTGTTCCTGTCGATGCGGCGGGACGGCAAGTCGCTCGGGCAGATGGCCCGTGAGGAGATCGGCCGGGCGGGCGGGGCCGCCGCCCTGATCGCCGTCTTCGCCATCATGATCATTCTGCTCGGTGTGCTGGCCCTGGTCGTGGTCAACGCGCTCGCCCACTCCCCGTGGGGCACGTTCTCGGTCGCCATGACCGTGCCCATCGCCCTGTTCATGGGCTTCTGGCTGCACCGCATCCGGCCGGGCAGGGTCGTCGAGACCAGCCTGATCGGTGTGGCGCTGCTGCTTCTCGCCATCATCGGCGGCGGCTGGATCCAGGAGTCCTCGCTGGCCGACACCTTCACGCTCAGCCCGACGACGCTCGTCTTCTGTCTGGTCGGATACGGGTTCGTCGCCTCCGTGCTGCCGGTGTGGATGCTGCTCGCGCCGCGCGACTACCTGTCCACCTTCATGAAGATCGGCACCATCGCACTTCTCGCGGTCGGCGTCGTCGTGGCCGCGCCCGTGCTGCGTGCCGAATCGGTCAGCGACTTCGCCTCCTCGGGTGCCGGCCCGGTCTTCGCCGGGGCCCTCTTCCCCTTCCTCTTCATCACCATCGCGTGCGGCGCGCTGTCGGGCTTCCACGCGCTGGTCGCCTCGGGCACCACCCCGAAGCTGATCCAGAAGGAGTCCCAGGTCCGGATGATCGGCTACGGCGCCATGCTGATGGAGTCGTTCGTCGCGATCATGGCGCTGATCGCCGCGGCCACCCTCGAACCCGGCCTGTACTACGCGATGAACGCGCCCGCCGGACTGCTCGGTACGACGGCCGAGTCGGCCTCTCAGGCGGTGGCGGGCCTGGGTTTCAGCATCACCCCCGACCAGCTGACGCAGGCGGCCAAGGCGGTGGAGGAGCAGACCCTGATCGCCCGCTCGGGCGGAGCGCCGACCCTCGCCGTCGGCATGTCGGAGATCTTCTCCGGGGTCTTCGGCGGCAGTGCGATGAAGGCCTTCTGGTACCACTTCGCGATCATGTTCGAGGCGCTGTTCATCCTGACGACGGTCGACGCGGGCACCCGGGTCGGACGTTTCATGCTCCAGGACATGCTCGGCAACGTCTGGAAGCCGATCGGCCGGGTCAACTGGAAGCCCGGCATCTGGCTGTGCAGCGCACTCGTCGTGGCCGCCTGGGGCTACTTCCTCTACACCGGCGCCACCGACCCGCTCGGCGGAATCAACCAGCTCTTCCCGCTCTTCGGCATCGCCAACCAGTTGCTCGCCGCCATCGCCCTCACCGTCTGCACGACCGTCCTCGTCAAGTCCGGTCGGCTGCGCTGGGCCTGGGTCACCGGGATCCCGCTGGCCTGGGTGGTCGCGATCACCTTCACCGCCGGCTGGCAGAAGATCTTCTCCGACGACCCCCGGGTCGGCTTCTTCGCCCAGCGCGCACGCTATGCCGACGGCATCGACGCCGGTCAGGTCCTGCCGCCCGCCAAGACCCTGGACGACATGCACACGGTGGTCACCAACTCCACGGTCGACGGCGTCCTCATCGCCCTGTTCATGGTCCTGGTCGCCGTGGTGATCGTCAACGCGGCCGTGGTGTGCGTGCGCGCCATACGGTCGCCCGTCCCGCTGCCGACGACCGAGACGCCGTACGTCGAGTCCCGCATCGACATACCGGAGCAGTCCGCCGAACCGCTGGCGGGAGCCCGGTCATGAGTGCCAGGCGATGGGCGCGGGCCGTGCGCTGGTACCTGCGCGAGCTGACGGGAGAGGCGGAGTACGACCGCTACTGCGAACGGCACCTGCGTCACCACCCACTCGAGCCGGTACCGACACCGCGCGAGTACGAGACGCTGCGAGCCCGGCACCGTGAGGATCACCCGCAGAGCCGTTGCTGCTGACCGGTCTGGGCGGGCCGGCCGGCCCCGCTCCGGACCCGTCCGGCCCTGTCATCCGTCGTCCCGTCCCCGTCCTTCAGCCGGCCGAAGGCAGGTCGGTGGGTGCCGCAAGGTGTCGCAACGTGTCACGGCCCGGGAAGTGGATCCAGCCCTCGGTGCGGGCGAGTTCGGCCTCGTCGGCCGTCGGCCATGTGGTGAGCCGCGCCTTGATCGCCCTGGCGACGAGGGCGGCTATCAGGGCGTCGTAGGCGTCACGGCTGGTGGCGAGCAGCCGCCGTGCCTCCTCCGGGATGTCCAGCCAGGGCGCCGCGGCCCGCACCTCGTCCACGGAGCCGAGCGTCAGACCCCATTGGTGGCGGGCGGCAGCCGGATACACCTCGGCCACCGGGCCGGCTCCGACGCGGTCGACGGGGTGGCCGAGGTGCTCCAGGAGTGCCTGCAGACGTGCCCAGCGAGCCGCGACGGCCCCCAGTTTGTCGAAGGAGACCGACAGCGGCAGTCGCGGCGCATGGGGTGCGACCACCAGATCGGTACGCCGGTAACGCATGGCCCGCAGATCATCGGCCCCCTCGGCGTCGCGGCCCGGCCACGTGGGCCGGGGTCCGGCATGGGAGGACATGGCCGCGACGAAGGCGGCGGGCCACCCGAAGGGGCAGTCCACTCCGGCCTGGTCCGCCTCCCCCAGACCGGAGAGCAGCTTCAGCAACTGCTCGTCGGTGCACCCCAGTAGCGGGGTGCGGACCGTGGCCCGGCCCGCCGACCAGTCGATGACGACGGCGGCGGTGCGGGGAGGGCTGGCGGAGAGATCGACGCCGAGGGTGCGCATGCCTTCAGCATGCCGACTCGAGTTCGGCGGTGGCACCCCGGCCCGGATTAGGCCCTCATGCACTGTTTTGTGGATGGAGAATCCTAAAAACCTGGGAATTCACTGAGCATTCGGCGCTCACATGCGTATCTGAGGACGTGCTTCCCCCATGCCGGAAGTCCTGCCGGCTCCGGCGATGTCCTTGAGAGGCCTGATGAGACGCAACACGCGAAGAAGATCGACGACTGCCCGCCGGGCGATAGGCGCGGCGGCCGCACTGGCCATAGGGGCCGGTGGACTGGTGGCGGTCAACATCTACGCTTCGGCCGACGAAACCAGCGCGCCGAAGGGCACTGCCCAGAACCAGGCGCTCGCGGCCGGTACCTCCACCATCGACTGCCCCGACGTCGGCCAGCAGTTGACATCAGTGCCCGCCAAGGCGAAGGCCCAGGTCGACAAGGAACTGGCACTCCTCGACAAGCAGATATCCGAGGCATACCAGCGCCTTTCCACCTCCCAGAAGGCGATTCAGCAGGACCCCAACTTCGCCCAGAACGCGATCGTGGGTCCGCTGAAGGACAAGCGGAAGGCGACGATCGACCGGATCGCCATCGCCATCGGCCGTGTGGCAGCCAAGCCGCAGGGCCTCGACGCATTGGCGGCCTGCACGCTGCGCGCCACCGGCAACAAGCCCGCCGACGGTCAGGGCGGCAACCAGGGTGGCAACAACAATGCCGGAGGGACCGGCAACGGCCCCGTCGCCGCCGACTTCGTGGACATCACCAAGGTGAGGGCCAACGTGCGCACGCCGGCCAGGTCGGCGAAGGCTTCGAAGGGTGTCTTCGTCAGCAAGTGCGGGGTGAACGCCAACAAGCTGTACAACAGCGACAACGTCATCGTCGCGCCCGGTGTCACCAACGGCGCACACCACGTGCACGATTACGTCGGCAACCAGGACAACGACGCGTTCTCGAGCGACCAGGACTTCGCCAAGGCCGGGACCAGCTGCCAGAACAGGGGCGACAAGTCGTCGTACTACTGGCCGGTGCTGCGCCTGCAGGACGGCACCAAGGAGTTCGACGCCGACAAGCAGGGCGGCGGCGCCGAGGGCAACACGGGCCGGATTCTGACGGCGAAGAAGGCCACCTTGGACTTCGTGGGCAGCCCCCGCGGCAAGGTGGTGGCGATGCCCAGGTTCCTGCGCATCATCACCGGTGACGCCAAGGCGTTCGTCAACGGCACGGCCAACGCCAACGCCTCCTGGAGCTGCACCGGCTTCGAGAACAAGGTGCAGTTGAAGGACAAGTACCCCCTCTGCCCGTCAGGCAGTGACGTGGTGCGTACCTTCAAGTTCCAGAGCTGCTGGGACGGCAGGAACATCGACAGCGCCAACCACCGTACGCACGTGGCCTTCGCTGACGCGAGCGGCAACTGCCCGACCGGCTTCAAGGCCATTCCGCAGCTGGTGCAGCGTCTGGTGTACGACGTGGACGCGCCCAGCATCAAGGACAACGGCAAGACCCGTCCGTTCTTCTCGCTGGACAGCTTCCCCGAGCAGGAGCACAAGCCGGTCACCGACCACGGTGACTTCATCAACGTCTTCGACGCGAAGCTGATGAACAAGGCGGTCCAGTGCATCAACACCGGACGTAAGTGCAGCTGAGTCCGACTACCGAGCGGTGGGCGTCGTACTGACGACGCCCACCGCTTTGTTGCGTTTCACCGCTGCGCTCGGTGGTGCGCCGAGCGTGGCCGTCGGGCCGCTCAGGCGGACGTACACTCGGCACATGAGTCGCACACGTGCCATGAGGGAGAGCCTGCCGCAGGCTGTCTGTCGGCTGTGTCCGGCTGAGAGCGGCCGTATCGCGCTGCACGGCCACGGCTAGCGACTCTCCGCGCCCTCACCGGGGCGGGACCCTGGGGCCTCGCTCGGCTCGCTGTTCTTGTAACCACACCGCAGGCAACACGGCAGGACTTCTGCTGCCGGCCTGAGCCGCCGCATCCGATTCTGACCGGACGCGTCCGCGACACCTGCGCACTCGCTCAACGGCACCACCGCAGCTCCGGCGCACCGCCGGGGCTGCCGCCTGGCGACGGCCGCACGACGCCCGAGCCACCTTCGAAGGGATCACTGTGAAGCTGAGCGAGTTGCTGGCCGGGCAGGAGCACGACGTTCTGCAGGGCGACCCGGCGAGGACGTGGATCACCGCGGGAACCACCTTCGACGCCGACCGCGTGACGCCGGGTTCGCTGTTCGTCGCCGTGCCCGGCCACCGTGAAGGCGGCCCCGACTCGGTGGCACCTGCCCTCGCATGCGGCGCGGCGGCGGTACTCGTCGACGCCGCGACGCCGGCACCCGCGGCGTCGGTGTGGGCGTCGGCACCGGAGGTGTGCGTCGTACGGGTGCCGGACACCCGGACAGCGGCCGCGGTCGTCGCCTCCCGCTATTTCGGTGAGCCGGGGCGGCAGATGGACATGGTGGCGATCACCGGTACCAACGGCAAGACGTCGGTGTCGTACATGGTCGAGTCGGTCCTGCGGATCTCCGAGGGCGCGAAGGTGGGGGTCATCGGGACCGCCGGCAGCCGGATCGGCGACGAGCTGATCCCGATGCCGAGGTCGGTGCTGACCACGCCGGAGTCGCCGGACCTGCAGTACCTGCTGGGGTGCATGCGCGACCGCGGAGTCGGCAGCGCGGTGCTGGAAGCCACGTCCATGGCGCTGCTGACACACCGGGTGGACCGTACGTTCATCGACGTCGGCGTGTTCACCAACCTGACTCAGGATCACCTGGACGATCACGGGACGATGGCGAACTACCGGGACGCCAAACTGCGTCTGTTCCAGGGCTTGTGCAGGCGCGCCGTGGTCAACGCCGACGACCCGGTGGGCGCCGGGATCCAGGCGATGATGCCGGGCGCGGTGACCACGTACGCCCTGGACGCCGAGGCGGACTACCGGGCCACCGACCTCTCCGTGGACGCTTCCGGCACGCGTTTCATCCTGCACCACGACGGCCGCAAGTATCCGGCGGCGATCCCGATTCCGGGCCGCTTCTCGGTGGCCAACGCGCTGGCCACGGTGGCTGCCTGCCACCTTCTGGGCCACGATCTGGGCGGGCTGGTCGCCGCCCTCGACCGGATGCCGGCGATCCCGGGTCGGTTCGAGCGCTTCCAGACGCCGGGCGGCACGTCGGTGATCGTGGACTACGCCCACTCACCGGACTCCCTGGACAAGGTCCTGACCACCATCCGCGACTTCGCACGCGGCCAGGTCATCACCGTCTTCGGCTGCGGCGGGGACCGGGACACCACCAAGCGGGCGGACATGGGCCAGATCGCCGGAACCCACTCCGACCTGTGCGTCCTCACCTCGGACAACCCCCGAGGCGAAGACCCCCAGGCCATCCTGGACCAGATCGCCCCGGGCATCGCGGCGACCGGCACACCGTTCGAACGGTTCACCGACCGCCGTCAGGCCGTCGCCTTCGCTCTCTCCGCCGCAGGCCCGGACGACATCGTCCTGATCGCCGGCAAGGGCAGCGAGCCCCATCAGATCATCGGCGACAAACTGCTCCCCTTCAGCGACATGGCAACCGTGCTCGAGCTCACCCGGGGATAGCGGGCCCCACCGCCCTTCGGGGCCCTTGACGCCCGTCCGGCCGGCCCGTGGGCGACCGGATACAGTGCGTGAGACGGCAGCCCGGTCAGGGAGGGGAAGCGTGACCGACACCAGCGACACCCGACCCGCCGACAGCGAGGTGCGAGCTCCGCGGCGGAGCCGATTGCACCGCCTGATGGGCTACCTTCCCCTGATCGCCCCCGTCCTGCTGTGGGCCGTGCCCTGCTGGGTGCTCCTGCATGCCGGCCAGCACTGGCCGCCGCCCGTCACGCTGGTCGGCACCGCTCTGTTCGCCCTCGGCCTCGTCGGTATGCCGCTCGCGATGGCGCGCGGTCACGGCCGGCGCCAGCAGGATCGGGCGGCGATCGTCGGTGACACCCTGTTGGGCGCCAGCTGGGTTCTGTTCACCTGGTCCGTTCTGTTCGGCGTCCTCTTGCGGCTCGCCCTGACCGTGGCCGGCGTCGGCGAGAGTCAGGACCGGGCCCGCATCGTCGCGTGGGCCGTCCTCGGCATCACCGCCGTACTGCTCGCCTGGGGGTACGCCGAGGCCCGCCGCGTGCCACGCGTGCGCCGCCTCGACGTACAACTCCCGCGGCTGGGTGCCGGGTTGGACGGCACCCGCGTCGTCCTCATCACCGACACCCACTACGGCCCGCTCGATCGCGCTCGCTGGTCGGCACGGGTGTGCGAGACGGTGAACACGCTGGAAGCCGACCTGGTCTGCCACACCGGTGACATCGCGGACGGCACGGCCGAACGCCGCCGCGCCCAGGCCGCCCCACTCGCCACGGTGCAGGCCACCCGGGCCCGGGTCTACGTCACCGGCAACCACGAGTACTACAGCGAGGCCCAGGGCTGGGTCGACCTGATGGACGAACTGGGCTGGGAGCCGCTGCGCAACCGCCATCTGCTGCTCGAACGCGGCGGCGACACCCTCGTGGTCGCCGGCGTGGACGACGTCACCGCCGAGTCCTCCGGCCTGGCGGGCCACCGCGCCCACCTCGCCGGAGCCCTGGACGGCGCCGACCCCGACCACCCTGTCCTGCTCCTGGCCCACCAGCCCAAGTTCGTCGACCGGGCGGCAGCCGGTGGCATCGACCTCCAACTCTCCGGCCACACCCACGGCGGCCAGATCTGGCCCTTCCACCACCTGGTCCGCATCGACCAGCCCGCCCTCGCCGGCCTCAGCCACCACGGCACCCGCACCCTCCTCTACACCAGCCGCGGCACCGGCTTCTGGGGCCCGCCGTTCCGCATCTTCGCCCCCAGCGAGATCACCCTGCTCGTACTCCGCTCCCCGCACCGGCCCAGCAGGCCGTAGCACTGGGCGAGCACCTAAGTCCAAGAGCGGCATGCTCACCCTCGAAGATCGGAAACGACCCACACGAAAAGGGCCCCCACAGGCTCTCGCCTGCGAAGACCCTTCGTGCCGTCGGGACGACAGGATTTGAACCTGCGACCCCTTGACCCCCAGTTGGGTGGTCACTGAGCGGCGTGCGACGGGTCGTTCTTCGAGGTCGGTGTCGAGCGTACTCGGCCGAGTAAAGGAGTCCGTGTGCCACACGCGTGGGCGAACGTATGGCGCCTCCCAAGATCTGGATCACACTCGGTTACTTCAGTGCTCCCGCCATGACGCCGTTGACGAACTGCCGCTGGAAGGCGAAGAAGACCACCAGCGGGATGATCATGGAGAGGAAGGCGCCGGAGGACAGCACGTCGATATTGGTGCCGAACTGGCGGGTCTGCTGTTGCAGGGCCACGGTGAGCGGGGCCGAGCCGGGGTCGGCGAAGATGAGCGCGACGAGCATGTCGTTCCAGACCCACAGGAACTGGAAGATGCCGAGCGAAGCTATCGCGGGCCCTCCCAGCGGAACCACCACCCGGAGGAAGAGCCACAACTCGCCCGCCCCGTCGAGGCGGGCGGCCTCCAGTAGTTCGCGTGGGATGGCCGCGAAGAAGTTCCGTAGCAGGAAGATCGCGAACGGCAGACCGAAAGCGACGTGGAAGAGGACGACGCTGACAATGCTGCCGAAGATCCCGAGCTTCCCGAACAGACTGGTGATAGGCACCAGCGCGACCTGGAGAGGGACCACGAGCAGGCCGACGATCAGCAGGAAAACCCAGTCCCGGCCCGGGAATTCGACCCACGCGAAGACATATCCGGCGAGCGAGCCGACCACCACGACCAGCAGCGTGGCCGGGACGGTGATCAGCAGACTGTTCAGGAACGAATCCGTGATCGTCGAGTTGTCCAGCAGGTTGGTGTAGTTGTGCAGGGTCAGCTGCGCGGGCTCGGTGAGGACCGTCCACCAGCCGGAGGACTGGATGTCCAGCGGCCCGCGCAGCGAGGACAGCAGCAGACCGACCGTGGGCAGCAGCCAGAACAGGGCGACAGCCAGCAGAACGAGCCGTGTGGATCCGCCGGCGAGCCGACGTGCCGCACGGGTGGCAGTGCCCGGCCCCTTGCGGCCGGAGGCGGTTGGGGCCGTGGTCTGCGGGGCTCGGGCGGTCTGAAGGGTTGTCACCGTGACTTCTCCTTTCGGAACCGCTTGATGTTGAGGAACATGACCGGCGCCACCAGGGCGAGCAGGAGTACGGCGAGCGCGCTGCCGGTGCCCTGGTCGTTGCCGCCGCCGAAGGAGGACAGGTAGAGCTGCAGGGCGAGCACGTTGGCGTCCTGCTGGCTGGCACCGGGTGCGATGATGTACACCAGGTCGAAGATCTTCAGCACGTTGATCACCAGCGTGACCAGCACGACCCCCAGCACCGGCGCCAGGAGCGGCACCGTGATGCGGCGGAAGACCTGCCACTCCCTCGCGCCGTCGACACGTGCGGCCTCCAGCAGTTCCCGGGGGATCCCGGCCAGCCCGGCAGCGATCAGGACCATGGCGAAGCCGGTCCACATCCAGACGTAGGCGCCGATGATCGACCAGGTGACGAGGGTCGGACCGAGCCAGTTGACGCCCGCATACTGGGCGGTGAAGTTCGTCGCGGGCAGGCGGAGTTGAAGCGGCGAGGTGCCGATACGGTCGGCGGGCAGAGCGAACGTGCCGTCCTTGGACGCGGTTGCCGTGGCGAGGACGCGCCCGTCGCGCACAGCCTCGACCCGAACGCCGGCCAGCGCCTTCTCTCCTCGGTCGATCTTCCCGGGGGTGCCGCCGCCCGGCTGGAAGTCCAGCCAGACCGTGCCGCACAAGGCGCCCGAGGGGCACGAACCCGGTGCGGCGGACTGCGCCGCGCCGGTCAGGGTAGTGGGCTGCACTCCGACCAGAGCCAGCGTGGCCGGACCGTCACCGGGGCTGACGAGTTTGCCGGTGTAGGGGCCGCCGACCGGACCTGTCAGGGTGCTGCCGGGGCCCGCCACTCTCGGATGGGCCCCGGGGTATGCCGATGCCTTGAAGAAGGTGTCGTGGACACCGGTCGCCACCGCGTTGGCCACGCCCTTGCCGGGGTCCTGGTCGTAGACCAGCCGGAAGATGATGCCGGCGGCCAGCATGGAGATGGCCATCGGCATGAAGACGACCAGTTTGAAGGCGGTGCCCCAGCGGATCCGCTCGGTGAGCACGGCGAAGATCAGGCCGAGTCCGGTGGCCGCGACGGGTGCGACCACGACCCAGATCGCGTTGTTCTTGATGGCGACGAGGGTCTGATGGTCGGTGAAGATGCCGGTGTAGTTGGACAGCCCGACGAAGTGGGTGAAGCCGTCGGGGCCGAAGAGGCTGCGTATCACCGACCACACGATCGGATACACCACGAGCGCGCCGAGCAGGATCAGTGCGGGCAGCAGGAAGAACACGGCGATCCACTTACGGCCTCGGGGTGTCCTTGCGCGGCGGGCGGGTACCCCCGCCGCGGGGGCGGCGGGGGACGGAGGAGACAGGGTCTGTGACATGGCGACTGCCTCAGCCCGCCTTGGCGAACGCCTTCGCGGCGTCCGCTTCGAGCTGCTTCTGCGCGCCCACGACGTCGGAGGGCTTGGCGAGGAAGTCCTGCAGGTCCTTCCACTCTCCTTGCCCCTTGGTTCCGCCGAAGGCGGCCGGTGCCTGGTCGGACATGTCGAACCGGATGTCGTCGCCGGCCTTGATCAGGTTCTTCGCGATGTTCCGTACGGTGTCGTCGCGGTAGTTGGAGAAGTCGACTGCCTTGTTCGGTGACAGGAAACCGCCCTGCTGAACGGCGATCTCTCCCGCCTCCGGGGAGGCGAGGAAGCGCATCAGCGCCCGTGCACCTTCGCCGTCCTTGAGTGCGACCGCGACGTCGCCGCTGCTCAGCACCGGTGCCTTACCGCCGTCCACGGCAGGGAAGGGGAAGACCTTGGCGTCGGTGCCGACCTTGGCCGTGGTCTCCTGGGTGATGTTGGTCGCGATGAACTCGCCCTCGTAGACCAGCGCGGCCTTGGGCGGCTTGGCGAAGACCTGGCCGACCGAGGTGGGGAAGTCGGTCTGCAGCGTGCCCCGCGTGCCTCCGGCCATCAGATCGGGCCTGCCGAAGATCTGGCCCAGCGTGGTGAGCGCCTTGGTCACCGATGGGTCGGTCCACTTGATCTGATGCTTCGTCAACTTGTCGTACATGGCCGGGCCGGCCTGGCTGAGGTAGATGTTCTCGAACCAGTCGGTGACGAGCCAGCCGTCGGCGCCGCCTATGGAGAACGGAGGAGTTCCGGAGTCGGAGAGTGTCTGACCGTCCTTGAGCAACTGCTCCCAGGTGGTGGGGGTGTCGGTCAGTCCGGCCTGCTCCCAGGCCGCGGTGTTGTACCAGAAGAGGGACTTGTTGGTGACCTTGAAGAACACGCCGTACTGCTTGTCCTTGTACGTGCCCAGGTCGCGCCAGGCCTGGCTGTAGTTCTGGTCCAACTCCTTGGTCACGTCAGGCTGGAGCGGCTTGAGCCAGTCGGCCTTGGCGAACTGCTGGAGCACGCCGGGCTGGGGCAGCAGAGCCACGTCCGGCGGCGAGCCGCCCTGGATCTTGCTGCCGACGAAGGTCGACACGTTGTCACCGGTGGGCACGAAGGTGGTCTTCGCTCCCGTCAGCTTGTCGAACCGGGCCAGTACCTTGAGGAAGTTCTTCTGCTCGGCCCCCGTCCAGACTCCGGCCACCTGCAGCTCCTGCCCGTCGAGTTGGGGCAGCTTCAGCGTGGAGGCCTCTTCGGCACCGGTGGTCGCCGGGGTGCCGGCGGCGTCATTGTCCGAGGAGCCGCACCCGGCGGCCCCCATCATCAGGACGGCCACGGCCGTCAGTGCTGCCGCTCTGCCATTCATCGGGTCACTCCTTTGTGAAAAGGCGGAAGGAACATGTAGCGACGGAAACGGAAGATGTGACGACGGACGGAACCTGTGGGGAGGGACGGCGGAATCAGCCCGTGAGGCCGTCGGCCGCCCACCAGGCGGCGGTACCGCCGGGGAGTGTCCCGGGCGGGCAGGGACCGCTCGCGAGCAGCGGCGTGCCGGGGGCCGGGGCCGGACAAGGGACGTCGCCGAAGTTGACGGCGCACACCAGCCCGTCACCGCGTACGAAGGCCAGGACCTGCGGCGGAGACTCCAGCCAGCGCAGCGTCCCGTTGCCGAGTGACGGCAGGCTCGCGCGCAGCCGAAGCGCGTCGTGGTAGAGGTGCCAGAAGGAACCGGGGTCGGCCATGAGCCGTTCGGTGGTGTGCGCGGCGAACCAGGCGGGCTGGGGCAGCCACGGCTTGGCGACGCCTTCGCCCGGGGTGAAACCGAACGGGGACAGGTGCCCCGACCACGGCAGTGGTACGCGGCAGCCGTCGCGGATTCCCACGCGGCTGCCGCTGCGGAAGAAGATCGGGTCGGTGAGCACCTCGTCCGGCAGGTCGACGACCTCCGGCAGACCGAGCTCCTCGCCTTGGTAGATATAGGCGGCGCCGGGCAGCGAGAGCATCAGCAGCGCGGCGGCGCGGGCGCGGGCCGCGGCCGCGTAGCGGGTGACGGTGCGGACCTGGTCGTGGTTGTTGAGCACCCAGGTGATGGTCGAGCCGGTGTCGGCGATGTCCCGCAGCGCGTCCTTGATGACCCGGCGGAAGACGGCGGCGTCCCACGGGGCCGTCAACATGTGGAAGAAGAACGCCTGATGGAGCTCGTCCGGGCGGACATAGGCGGCCTGCTCGGCCGGGGTGCGTACGGACACCTCTCCGACGAGCAGCCGGTCGATGCCGTCCCGTGCGGTGTACTCCTCGCAGATGGCACGCCAAGTGCGCCAGACACCGTGCGTCTCGGGCTGGTTCCACGCCAGGGGGTTGACCGTGTCGCGGGCCCGCGCGTCGGCCGCCGGGTCCGGGGAGTCCGGCAGTTCGGGATGCTTGAAGAGGCCGGTGGCCACGTCTATACGGAACCCGTCGACACCGCGGTCCAGCCAGAACCGCAGCACCTGCTCGAAGTAGCCGCCGACTTCGGTGTTGCGCCAGTTCAGATCGGGCTGTTCCGGCCCGAACAGGTGCAGGTACCACTGGCCCGGTGTCCCGTCGGGCTCGGTGACCCGGGTCCAGGCGGGTCCGCCGAACATGGAGTGCCAGTTGTTGGGCGGCAGTTCGCCGGCTGCGCCGCGGCCCTCGGCGAAGTGGAAGCGGGATCTGGCCGGCCCGTCCGGGCCTTCGGCCAGGGCCTGAAGGAACCAAGGGTGCTTGCTGGAGCAGTGGTTGGGGACGATGTCGATGAGCACCTTGAACCCCAGGCGGTGCGCGTCGTCCACCAGGTGTCCGAACTCCGCCAGGTCTCCGTAGACCGGGTCCACGTCGCAGTAGTCGGCGACGTCGTAGCCGTGGTCGTACTGCGGTGAGGGGTAGAACGGGTTGAGCCAGATGCCGTCGACGCCGAGTCGCTTGAGGTACGGCAGGCCCGCACGGACACCGGCCAGGTCGCCGATGCCGTCCCCGGTGCTGTCGAGGAAGCTGCGGACGTACACCTCGTAGATCACGGCCGTACGCCACCACTGCTGTTGCGCGGTGTGCTCGGACCGTTCGGAGGGGCGCGGTTCGTTCTGTACCGGGCCGTCGTCGACGAACGCGTCGATCATCGGGAAACCGTCCTGGGATGGGCGAGATGGAAACCGGCCGCCGAGCGGGGAGGACGACGGCCGGTGGACAGAGCGCCGGATCCTGCGCCATGGAAGGCGCTGGGAGGCGGCTTGGCAGGAGGAGCGATGGAGCCAAGGGGGTACGGATTCCTTGGGTGGGCGGAGCCGCGTTGTCGCCGCGTCGCCGGACCAGCCGGCGGGAAGCGAGGCCGTTCGCGGGGCGTGATGCCCGCCGACGGGTGCGAAAGGCCGTCAGATCACCGATAACCGAGGCAGTGCCGAAGGCACGGCGAGGGGCTCCGCCGTGGCGTTCAGAGCCGCCCCCATCGCGCCGGCGTACGGACCGAGCGCGGCGGCGAGGAGCGTCACCGGCCCGATCAGTCGCCGACGGTCACGCAGGGCCGGCTCGATGGCCGGCCGCATCAGGTCCAAGGCGGGCGCGACGCCGCCGCCCGCGACTACGGTCGAGAGGCCGAGTTGGGCCAGCACGCTCCCCAGCACCGTGCCCACGGCCGTTGCAGCGGTGTCCAGGATCTTCCGTGCCGTGGTGTCGCCCGATCGGGCGGCTTGGACCAGGTCCTCGGGTGTTGCCGACCGGTCCTCGTTCCCGGTCGACAGGTTCTCGTTCCCGGTCCCGTTCCCGCGAGAGGCGAGGGCCCGGGACCAGGCGGTCGCCAGCGCCCGGCCGCCCGCCACCGTCTCCAGGCAGCCGCGGGCTCCGCATCCGCAACGGTCACCGCCGGGCGCGGCGGTCATATGCCCGATCTCGCCGATCTTGTCCCCGGGACCACGAAGGACGGTGCCGCCGAGGGCGATCGCACCGCCTATCCCGGTGCCCATGGTCATGAACACCACGTCGCTGTGGCCGCGCGCGGAGCCCAGAGCGAGTTCCGCCGAGGCGAACGCGCGTGCGTCATTCATCAGCAGGACCGTTTTCGCGGTCGCGCACTCGAGCATGTCCGCCAGCGGATAGCCCTGCCAGTCGCCGTCGATGTTCGGGATGGTGGTGGTGGAGCGCAGGTCCGGGCTCAGATGGCCGGGCAGCGCTACGCCGATGGCCTCGACGGTGCGCGCGGCGGCGATCTCGGCGATGGCTGCGGCGACGTGCGCCGGCCCGGCGGCCGGGGTGGGCAGGGTGCCCCGCGCGACGACGGCCGCGTCGGCACGGTGCACCCACTTGATGTTCGTGCCCCCGATGTCCACCCCCAGGGCGGAACCTGCGAGGCGAGGACCGCTCCGGGTCGCGACCATGCGAACTCCCTGATCCCTGATCAGTACTGCCTGTATAGACTTAATGAGAAGCTAGGCTGCGTAAATCGCCCAGTCAATCAGTTGAGCCGTAAAGAATCAGAAGGGTTGGACCTGTCTAGCCTTTTGACGTCCAGAAGTGGCGGTCAGTCGGGTGAGAGCAGGGCGCCGTCGGCTGCGAGCTGCTCACGCAGTTCGTCGGCGTCCACATCGCGGGGCCGTGATCCGGCAGAGACCGTCAGGGCCGCCGCCGTCCCCGCGGCCTGCCCCATCGCCATGCACTGCCCGATGGAACGGACCGAGGCGTGGGCGTCGTGGGTGGCCGACAGACACCGGCCCGCGACCAGCAGAGCGTCGACCCCGCGAGGGAGCAGGCATCGGTAGGGCACACCGTAGGTGCGGCCTGTGGGCGTCTGGTCACCTGAGCCGACGTACTGCCAGATCGTCCTCTGCCCGGCTGCATGGTCCTCGATCGGAGCGCCGCAGAGCGCGATGGCGTCCTCGAACTGGCGCGCGGTCAGGACGTCTTCCCTCTCCAGGACGTACTCGCCGATCAGGCGGCGGCTCTCCCGCACACCGATGCGCGGTGCGGATCCGACAGGGAAAGCCTGTTCGTACCCCGGAACCTGCTCTCTGAGGAACCGCGTGTACTCGACGACCTGACGGCGTCCCTCCTGCTCGGCTGCCGAAAGCTGCCACGGGTCGGTCGGGTCGACGCCGCTCACACGGGTCACGTTGGTGTGGACGACCCCGGGTTCGGTGGTCCGGTGGACGGACCCTTCACGCCGGGGCAGCTCGTACGCTCCCGAGTCCGCGTGCAGGGCCATCAGACGGTGCAGCTCCGCCGTCGGGGTCGCCGCGGCGTCGACACCGGCGAGGCGGAACGTCTGCGTGAGCGGTTGTACGACGCGGTCCTCGGCGGGCCGCTCCAGCGCCGCCCCCGCGCGCCAGGCGATGTCGGCGTCGCCGCTGGCGTCGACGACCACCCGGGCGCGTACGTGACCGGGACCGGCAACCGTCTCGACGACCACGCCGAGAACGTTCTCGCCCTCCATCACCACCCGTGATGCACGGGCGTGGAACAGGACCCGCACCCCGGCAGAGCCGGTGAGTTCGTCCCAGACCAGCTTGAGCGTCTCGGGGTCGTAGGTGATGCCGGTGCCCGCACCGTAGGTGTTGGGGCGTTCGAAGGCCGCTTTGCGGTCGGTGAGCGCCTGGCACACCTCCCAGCCGACGCCGCCGACGACGCGATCGCCCGTGCCGGGCGCGTAGAAGCCGTAGAAGGTGTCCAGGACACTCGCACCGGTGCCGCCCAGGTGAGCGGCGCCCTCCACGAGCAAGGTGGAAGCGCCCCGCCGGGCGGCCGCGACGGCTGCCGCGGAGCCCGCCGACCCGCCGCCGACGACCACCACATCGCCGTCCCACAGCAGCGGATGCCGCTCGGCCGCCACCTGACTGATGCGTGCGCTGTTCACCTCAGGTGCCACCCTCCGTCTACGGGGACCACCGCACCGGTCGTGCGGGAGGCGGCGTCCGACAGCAGCCACAGGGCGGTGTCGGCGATCTCGTCGGGGCTGCAGGCCCGCGCACCGAGCGGCATCAGGCGTGGCATCCGGTCCTGGATCGCGGGATCGGCCATGGCGCGTGCGGCCATGGGAGTGTCCACCAGGCCGGCCGCGACGATGTTGACGCGCACACCCTTGGGGGCTCCGGTGAACGCGGCCGAGCGCACCAGGGGGACCAGGGCTCCCTTCGCGCTGGCGTAGGCAGCGGTGAGGAAGTCCTCGTCCAGTGTGCTCGCCAGGGCCGAGCCGATGACGACGATCGACCCGCCCGCGCCGGACAACTGCCGTAGACCGGCGCGCAGCAGATAGAACACCGAGTCGAGATCGACCCGGTGCACTTCGTTCCATGCCTCGTCGCTGCACTCGTCCACCGGTCCGTCGCCGAGACGCCGGCCGGACATGCCCACCGCGTGCACGATGCTGTCGAGACCGTCCAGTGCCTCGGCCGCTCGTGCCACCGCCGCATCGGCACCCGCGGACACGGTGACGTCGTACGTGTCACGGTCGGCCTCGAAGACCTGGGCGCCGGCGGCACGCGCTGCCTTGACGCACGCGGCGCCGATCCCGCCCTGAGCACCGGCCACCAGCAGGCGCCTCACCGTGCACCGTCCGCGGTGCGCAGAGCGGCGGCGGAGCGGCGGGCGAATTCGAGGTAGGCGCCCTCGAACAGCTCGTTACTGCGATCCGCGCCGACCAGGCGGGAGCTGGTGATGACCGGCGGCATGGCGCCCCGTTCGGCCAGCAGTTCGGCGACCCGGACCTTGATCTCGTTGACCACGGCGATCGCGGTGAAGGTACTCACCGGGCCGACCGGGACGTCCAGGCCGGGCACTTGGCAGATGGCGTCGCCGACCGGCGAGCCCAGATCGATCACGACATCCGCGTGGTCGGCGAGCCGGGATCCGCTCGGATGCCGCGCTTCGGCGGCGTGCGTCTCCTGCAGCGACGTGGCCGCGATGACCGGCAGGCCCGCCTTCTTCGCGCCCATCGCCATTTCGATGGGGACGGCGTTGAGCCCGCTGACGCTGAAGATGAACATGCTGTCCGCAGGGCGCAGCCGGAAGTTGGCCAGGATCTGGTCGGCGAGCCCCTCGACGCGCTCGATGAACATCGCCTGCCGCTGTCCGTTGGCCCCCACCACCTGGGTGTGGAACGTCATCGAGAGCTCCACGAGCGGCTGGAAGCCGGGGTAGGAGCCGTAGCGGGGAAAGAACTCCTCCACCGGCATGCGCGAATGACCGGTGCCGAAGGTGTAGACGACGCCGTCGTCGGCGATCGACCCGGCGGCGATCTGGGCCGCGGCCTCGATGGCGCCGGCCTGGGACTCGGCAATCTGCTCGACGATCCCGACTGCGGTACGGATCCACGATGGCACGTGCGGAAACCTCTCGGTGCGAAGGCAGAGACTGGGTCGGCCCCGATGCGGGGCCAGCCATGCACTTGCATATGGGCGAGTATGTCTAGACAGGTAGTACTGGCCGGACGCTAGAGTGACGACCGGCACCACGTCAAGCACTAGTGCTGGCTGATCTTTGATTCTGTTCCCGCGCGGCAGGTGTGGACGCACACCGAGTGACGGCCTATGCTGCAGGGCGTATACCGGTATAGACAAAGGAGAAGACGTGGCTCGGCGGCCCATGCCGCGACATGAAGCAGTCGAACGGCACATCCGCAGTCGGATCGCGGGGCTGAACCCCGGAGATCAGATCGAGTCCGACGCGGAACTGTGCGACCTGTTCCAAGTCAGCCGGATGACGGTCAGGCAGGCGACCCAGCGCCTGGTCGCCGAAGGCGTGATCTACCGGATCTCCGGCGTCGGCACCTTCGTCGGGGAACCGCAGGTCCACCGCCAGATGGGCCGACTGCGCTCCTTCACCGAGGAAATGGCGCTGCGCGGCATGACCGTGTCGTCGACTGTCCTGACAAGTGAACTGCGTGTGGGCAGTCAGGAGGAGATCACCGCGCTCAGGCTCGCGCCCCAGTCCAACGTCGTTCACGTACGACGGCTGCGGTTGGCCGACGACCAGCCGATGGCGATCGAGAACGTCGTCCTGCCACCGTCATGCGCCTGGCTGTTGGACGAGGATCTGGCCCATGGCTCGCTCCACCAGGCGCTCACCGACAAGGGTTTGGCCCCCACGCGCGCGACCGGAACACAGATAGCGGCCATCGCCGCCGACGACGACGCCGCCCTCCTGGAACTGCCCATCGGTGCGCCCATTTTTGTCGAGCGCCGACTGATCACCACCGCTGACGGGACACCCGTCGAACTCACGGAATCCCGCTACGCGGGTTCCCGGTTCGTGTTCCACATAGAACTCGCCTAGCGCCGGAGAGGGCGGTACAGGGCGGTACCCGGAAGGAGACTCAGCCTTGCCTGTCGTCGAGACCGTCCTGGGCCCTGTCGCCGCTCATGAACTCGGCGAGGTGGATGCTCACGAGCACGTCTTCCTGCGCACCCCGGTCAACCCGGGTGACGAGTTCCTCGACACCGACAGTGCGGCGGCCGAACTCCTGCGTGTCGCGTCAAGCGGCATGCGTACCGTCGTCGACCTGACACCGGTCGGCCTGGGACGCCGCCCGGGCCAACTCGCCGAGGTCTCCCGCACGAGCGGGATCCACGTGATCGCCGCGACCGGCTTCCACCGCAGCGCGCACTATCCGGCCTTCCACTGGGCCCGCCAGGCCGACGACGCGACGCTTCTCGACGTACTCCTGGACGACCTTCGCGTTGGCATGGACAGTCACGACTGGGACTTTCCCCGCCCCATACCCAGCCCTCACAAGGCGGGCATCATCAAACTCGGAGCCTCGTACCACCGGATCGACCGCCACGAGGAGCGCTGGTTCGCCGCGGGAGCGGCGGCGGCCCGGAGCACGGGAGTGGCCGTGGCGGTGCACACCGAGATCGGAACCGCCGCGCACGCAGCCCTGGACCTCCTGGACAAGCACGGCGTTCCGGCCGGACGGGTCCTGCTGGCCCACACCGACCGCAACCCCGATCCGGAACTCCACCTCGACCTCATCGCCCGGGGCGCGTACCTCGTCTACGACACGATCGGGCGGATCAAATACCGCCCGGACTCGGTTGTCCTCGAGCTCATCGAGCGCATGGCCGAGGCCGGCAAACTGGGCCAGATCTGCTTGGGGACCGACGTCGGACGCAAGTCCTCGCTCACCGCCTACGGTGGCGGGCCGGGCATGGATGTGCTCGGCAGGGACTTCGTCCCGCGGTTGCGTCGGCGTCTGGGCCACGAGGCGGTCGAGACCGTGCTGCGGTATGCCCCCCAGACACTGCTGGCCAAAGAGCCCTCCGCCAGGTGAGTGCCTGCCTGCGGGTCCAGCGCTCGACACCCGTAGCACTGAAGAGTTCGGCGCCCTGCCCCGGTTGGTACAGCGGCCGGTGCCCGTACGGGAGCCCGGCCAGACCCTCGTACGCGTACGGGCGGCGCAGGTCGGCCACCTCGATCTGAACGTCGCGGACGGCAAGTTCGGCATCCTTCCGGATCTGCCCGCGGTGCCGGGCACCACGGCGTGCGGGGAGGTTCTGGCCTCGGACACGCACGCCGAGGGCAGCCTGGTCAGGATCAACGGCAAGGGTCTTGGACCGCGCCGGGACGGGTGCTGGGCCGAGCATGCGGTCGTGCCCGACGCCGCCGCGGTCGCCGTACCCGAGGGCACGGATCCCGCGCTGGCATGCAGCTTCTTCAGGGTGTCTACCGCTGCCTGGGCGCCGACCGCTGGCTCGCCGTCAGCGTCCGCACGGACGAGGAGTGGACGGCTCTCTGCCATGCGATCGGGCTCCCCGAACTGGCCGCCGACGAACGGCTGTCGACTGCGGACGGCCGCAGGCGGGAGAGCGACCTGATCGACGGCGTACTCGGCGCGTGGGCACGCGGGATGCCCGCCGATGCCGCCGCCCAGGCCCTCGTTCCCGCCCCGGACGGCACGCCCGGCGAACTCCTCGTCCGCAGTCACCGGCCGTTCGCCTTCTGCACCGGCTACTTGGGCGATTCCGCACCACCGCCCACTCCTGGCGCCGGACCGGCGACCGCGTGATCCGTGAGCCGGACGGCTGGTTCCGCTTCGTCGACCGCATCAAGGACGTCATCCGGCGGCGCGGCGAGAACATCTCCTCGTACGAGGTGGAATCGGCCGTCCGCACCCATCCGGCCGTCGCCGAAGCCGCCGCCTTCCCCATGGCCTCGGAGCTGGCCGAGGACGAGGTCATGGTCGCGATCGTCATCCGGCCCGGCAACGTGCTGGACCCGCAGGACCTGACCCGGCACTGCGCGCGGGAGCTGCCCACGTTCGCCGTGCCCCGCTACATCGAAACGGTCCCGTCCCTGCCACTCACCGAGACCGGCAAGGTCCGCAAAGCGGTGCTGCGTGAACGCGGCGTCACCGCCGCCACCTGGGACCGGACCTCTGGCGCACCTGCAAAGGCATGGTGTCAGTACGGCCCATGCGTCCACGTGCCCGCCGGCATCGTGGCGTGCACCGGCCTCTCGCGCAGGGTCTGGGCGTAGTCGTCCAGCGGGTTGGTGTCCACGATCGCCAGGTCCGCGTCGTCGCCGATCCGGATCAGATGACTTCCACCGGAGGCCGCGATGGGGCCTCGGTGGTGGGCAGCTCCTGTTCCGGGTGCCAGGAGGGCCAGTCGTCGTGGACGTCGAGATCGTCGAACGCGACCCCGGGCACCGGGGATTCCTGCCACAGCCGAAGCGGTGGAGGGTCGAGACGTGTCAAGCACACTGCGCGGCAGTCGCCGACGTCGCCCCAGATCTGGCCGGCATCGAACTCCGCGAGAGTGCGTCCTCGGTGGTCCTGCAGCCACTGTCGCACGACGCGTTCCGCACGCTTGCCCCCTCGTCACCGAAGGCGAGGCGGTACAGCGCACGGACCGCGTTCGCCGAGAGACACAGGCCGACGCCCGACGCTTGCCAGTCTGTTTCGTTCGCCGTTCCGGCCGGAACGGCGTCAGCCCTTCTCTGCCAGTTCGATCAGTTCGGTGGCGAAGTCGATGGCTCCGTCGACGCTGTGGACGGCGTACATGGAGTCGATCACCAGGCCCTTGGGCGCGGGTTTGGTGATGGCGGCGAAGAATGACGGGAACGGAAGTGACCCGCGCCGGAACCTGACACCGAGCGATCGTCGCGCGAACGCCCGCCGTCCGGGCATGTCGTACGCCGTCAGCATTGCCCACGGTCTTTGTACGCGCTGCGACCGCCGAGGGTCATCCCGATGGCGCCGTCGAGGCATGGATCCGGCACCTCAGCGAGGGGCCGGGGCAACCGTGCCTTGTGCGCGCAGCACAGCGATGTCGTCCTCGGTGACGCCGAGTTCGGTGAGCAGGGCGTCGGTGTGCTGACCGAGTGCGGGGATCCCACCCATCGGTGGCTCGTAGCCGGCGATGACCGGAGGTGGAAGAAGAGCGGGTACCTGACCGTGAGGTGTGTCGATCCGGCGCCAGCGGTCGCGGGCCATCAGATGCGGATGGGCTATGACCTCGCTCGGTGTGTTGAACCGGGCATTCCCGATCCCTGCGGCATCCGCGTCGCTCTGCACCTGCGTCAGGTCATGGCGTGCGCACCAGTCGGCGATCTCCGCGTCCAGGAACTCGCGGTGCTCGGCCCGGCCGGAGGTCGTACGAAAGCGTTCGTCGTCGGCCAGGTCGGACCGGCCGAGAAGGTCACGCGCGAAGCGCTGCCATTCGCGGTCGTTCGTCGTGCCCAGGACGACGGTCTGGCCGTCCGCTGTGCGGTAGGCGCCGTACGGCGCCACCGCGGGCGAGCCCATCCCGACCGGCTGCTGGTCCACACCCGTGTGCAGCGTGTAGGTGAGCTGATACCCCATCAACTCCGTCATCGTGTCGAACAGGCTCACCGCGACCGCGGCGGCGCCGCGACCATGGCCACGCTCCTTGCCGCAGAGCAGCGCCAGAACCGACAACGCGGCATACAGGCCGGTGCACACGTCGGCCATCGGCGGACCGGGCTTGGCCGGCGCACCGGGAAAGCCTGTCATCGCGCATGCGCCCGACTCCGCCTGGGCCAGCAGATCGTAAGCGCGCTTGTGGGACAGCGGGCCTCCCGGCCCATAGCCGTCGATCTCCACGGCGATGAGTTCCGGGTGGCTGACGGCCAGGTCGGCGGGCGCGATACCGAGCCTCGCCGTGGCACCGGGAGCAAGATTGGAGACCATCACATCGGCGCGGTCGAGCAACCGGTGGAGTACCGCCATCCCGGCCGGATCCTTCAGGTTCAGCGTGACCGACTCCTTGCCCCGGTTGACCCATACGAAGTGCGCCGCCATGCCGCCCACCACGTCGTCGTAGTGCCGGGCGAAGTCACCGCCATCCGGGTTCTCCACCTTGATCACCCGAGCCCCGAAGTCACCGAGGGTGCGGGTGCAGATGGGGGCCGCCACCGCCTGCTCCAGAGACACCACCGTGATGCCCGCCAGTGGCCCGGCAGGCTTGGCCGCGTCACGAGCGGTCCGCCTCGACTCGGAGCGTTCCGCCCCCTCGGTGTCTGCCACGTTCACCCGATCACCCTTCGGGGTGCGGGGAGGAAAGCCGGGCCTCGCCATAGGTTTCTCCTCGACCTTGTCGTACCTGCTGTGCCGGGCGCGTCGGTGCTGTGGCCCGCGCCGCCCGCCTCATGCCTGCTCCGTCGTGGTCGGTCCGGTGAACCGCGGAGCGCCTCCGGCCTAGAACGCGCTGCTGCCCTCGGCGAAGTCCGCTCCGGCCGGCAGTCGCGGCTGTGCCCGTACGTCCTCGGCGAGTTCGGCGGGCCAGGACGTCAGGATCCGCTTGGTCTCCGCGATGGAGGACTGAGCGCCTTCTGCGAGCCGCCCGGCCGGCCGCACCGCATCCTGCCGTGCGGATCCGGGCTCGCAGAGGACGTCGGGCAGACCGAGAGCGGCCGCCTCCCCCGAGTCCAGCACGTCGCCGAACAGCAACAGACGCTTCGCCGTGCCCAGCCCGACCCGCGCCGGCAGCGACCAGAGCAGTCCGGCGTCCGCGATCAGCCCGATCCTGCCGAAGGCGCACCCGTACCGGCCCGTCGTCCTCCACGAGCACGGCGGTACCTGGGGTCCGGTCGCACATGGCGGCCCCGTTGCCGGCCCACGTCCGCAGCGCGACAGCCGGTGGCCTTCCCCGTACGGGCCGGTGGCCTCGCGCGCCTCGCTCACGGGGCCGTCCGCGCCGCCCGTCACGCGTGCTCCCGCAGCAACTGCCTGCCCACGATGAGCTTCTGGATCTCGCTCGTCCCCTCGTAGATGCGGAACAGTCGCACGTCCCGGTAGAAGCGCTCGACGGGAACGTGGCGCATGTATCCCATACCCCCGTGTATCTGGACGGCACGGTCGGCCACCCGGCCCACCATCTCGCTGCAGAACAGTTTCGTGGAGGACGGCGCCAGCCTGCGGTCCTCGCCCGAGTCGTACGCGCGGGCCGCCTCCAGCACCATGGCGCGGGCCGCGTACATCTCGGCGTGCGACTCGGCGAGCATGGCCTGGACGAGCTGGAACTCGCCGATGGGACGTCCGCCCTGCCGGGTGACCGAGGCGCGCGCGACGCTTTCGTCCAGGATGCGCCCGGCCAGCCCCACACACATCGCCGCGACGCTCAGACGTCCCCTTGCCAGCGACCGCATGGCGGTGCGGAATCCCTCTTCCTCGCGTTCTCCGACGAGGGCACTCGCCGGAAGGCGTACGTCGTCGAAGAAGACCTCCGCGCTCAAGGCCCCCGACTGGCCCATCTTGTGGTCCCTCGGTCCCACGGTGACGCCGGGACTGTCCGCGTCGACGGCGAAGACGGAGATCCCCTCGGCGCCCGTGCTCTGCGGCCCGGTGCGGGCGAACACCATGAAGACACCGGCGAGCGGGGCATTGGTGATAAACCGTTTGCTGCCGTTCAGGACGTAGCCGTCCCCGTCGCGTACGGCACGGGTCCTGATACCGCTGGGGTCCGAGCCCGCCTCCGCCTCCGTGAGCGTGAACGCCGCGATCAACTCCCCGGCGGCCATCCGCGGCAGATAGCGCCGCTTCTGCTCCTCGGTGCCGGAACTCGCCAGGAGCTGGCCGGCGACCCCGTTGTTGATGCTGAACATCGAGCGGAACGCGGGCGTGGTGTAGCCGATCTCCAGGGAGAGGCGTACGTCCTCCGTCATGGAGAAGCCCAGCCCGCCGTACTCCTGGGGCAGCGCGTAGCCGAACAGGCCCATGGCCGCGGCCTTCTCGCGGAGGTCCGCCGGGATCTCGTCCTTCTCCTCGATCTCGTTCTCGCGCGGGACGACCTTCTCGCGCACGAAGGCCCGCACCGCCGCCAGAACGGCGTCGAACTCGTCTGGTTCCATTGGCTTTTCGCACTCCTCGGTTGTGGGCGCCTTGTCGAGCGGGCCCCAGAGCTCGGGCTGCTCAGGCTCAGCGGGGAAGGAGTTCCAGGACGGTGGCGTTCGCCATGCCGCCACCCTCGCACATCGACTGCAGGCCGTAGCGGGTGCCGGTGGCTCGCATGTGGTGGAGCAGCGTCGTGGTCAGCCGGGCGCCGGAGGCTCCCAGGGGATGGCCGAGGGCGATGGCGCCGCCATCGGGATTGAGCCGGTCCGGATCGGCGCCGGTCTCGGCGAGCCAGGCGCAGGTCACGCTGGCGAACGCCTCGTTGATCTCGAAGGCGCCGATGTCCTCGATGCCCAGACCGGCGCGCTTGAGGACCTTCTCGGTGGCCGGGATGGGGCCGGTCAGCATCGTCACGGGGTCGACTCCGACGACGGCGAAGGAGTGGAAGCGGGCGATCGGGCGCAGACCGAGTTCACGCGCCTTCTCGCCGCTCATGACCAGCAGCGCCGAGGCACCGTCCGATATCTGCGAGGAGTTGCCGGCCGTGACCACGCCGTCCTCGGTGAACGCGGGCTTCAGACCCGCCATCGTGGCGGCCGTGCCGCCCCGCCGTACTCCCTCGTCCGTGTCGACGGTGCGTACGGAACCGTCCTCGTCCGTCACGTCCACCGGCACGATCTGGGACTTGAACCGCCCCTCGTCGATCGCTGCCGCCGCGTTGGCGTGCGACCGGAGGCTGTGCGCGTCGAGTTGCTCCCGGCTCAGCCGCCAGCGCCGCGCGATCTCCTCCGCGCCCAGCCCCTGGCTGAACCGCGAGACGCCGTACCTGGTCCGCACGGCCGGACCGAACGGCTCGCCGGGGCCCCGCTCGCGGCCGGAGCCCAGCGGTACGCGGCTCATCGACTCCACGCCGCCCGCGACCACGATGTCGTACTGGCCGCTCATCACTCCCGCGGCGGCGAACTGCGCCGCCTGCTGCGAGGATCCGCACTGCCGGTCGATGGTGACGCCCGGCACCTCCTCCGGCCATCCGGCGGCCAGGACGGCGAAACGGCCGACGCAGCCGCCCTGCTCACCGATCTGCGAGACGCAGCCCCACAACACGTCCTCGACCAACGCCGGGTCCAGGTCGTTGCGTTCGGCCAGGGCCCGCAGCACCACCGCCGACAGGTCGACCGGGTGCACAGTGCTCAACAAGCCGTTCCGCTTGCCCACGGGGGTACGGACGGCGTCCACGATGACCGCGTCACGCATGTTCAGACCTGCCTTTCCGCCGTATCCGGCGCGCTGGTTTCCTGTGTGCCCGAAGGGGGTTCGCCCGGGCCCCGAGTCGTCCGGGCCAGGCGGCGGAGCTCGGTTTTCAGCACCTTTCCGGCCGGGGACAGGGGAAGTTCGTCGACGAAACGGACCTCTCTGATCCGCTTGTACGGCGTCACGCGCTCCGCGACGTACTCCATCAACTCCTCGGCCATCGCGCGCGGCTCAGCGGCGGGGACCACGAAGGCGACGGGGACCTCGCCGACGGCAGGCACCGCCCTCCCGACGACCGATGCCTGGAGCACTGCGGGGTGTCCGCCGAGGATGTCCTCCAGCTCGCGCGGGTACACGTTGTAGCCCTTGTAGATGAGCATGTCCTTTGATCTGCCGGAGACGTACAGGAAGCCGTCCGCGTCGAGGTGGCCGGTGTCGCCGGTGCACAGCCAGCCGTCGACGAACTGCGCGGCGGTCTCGTCCGGGCGATCGAGGTAGCCCGAGGCCACCTGAGGGCCCCGCATCCAGATCTCGCCGCGCTCGCCCCGCGGCACCTTCCGGCCGGGATCCAACGGGTCCCGGATCTCCAACTCGGTGTCGAACAGGGGAACCCCCTGGCTGCCCGGTTTGCGCAGCCCGGCCTTCGCGATCGGGCCGCTGGACACGGTTGCTGTCGCCTCCGTCAGGCCGTAACCCTCGATGACGGCGGCGTTGGGGAAGACCTCTGTCAGCTGCTCCAACGAGTGCGTGTCTATGGGGGCGCCGCCCGACACCACGGCCTTGACCGAGCTGAGGTCCCGCGTGCGGATGTCCGGTGCCGCCAGCAGGGCGTGATAGAGCGCCGGGGCGCCCGGGATGTACGCGACCCGGTGCCGTTCCACCTGCTCCAGGTACGACTCCGCATGGAAGCGGCCGCTCAGGATGGTGGTGGCGCCGCACAGGAGGAAGAAGTTGAGGCTGATCAGGCCAAGGGCGTGGAACAAGGGCGAGATGCACAGCGTGGCATAGGTACCCGGTGTCAGGGCGTAGTCGCCGGAGGTCTCCAAGGGGTTCAGCACCACACCGCCTTCGCTGTCGAGCCCGGGGAGCGCCCCGGAGCGCCAGCAGGCGACCTGGATGGTGTTGGCGACGATGTTGCGGTGCAGTATGCGCACTCCCTTGGGTGCGCCGGTGGTTCCGCCGGTGTACCCGTACTGGGCGACGGAGTCGGTGGGGACCAGCACCTCTGGCGGGTGGGTACTCTGGCCTGCGACGAGCGCCTCCAGGGCGGTGCCCGCCTCCCCGAAGAGCTTTGCGCAGTCATCCGGCCTGTCGGCCGGGGCCGATGCGCTGGGCGGCACGATGACGACCAGCCGGACCGGCAGCCCGTCGATCGCCTCGGCCAGCACCGGTGCCGGTTCCGGATGGGTCACCACAGCCGCCGCGGAGCAGTCGGCGAGCTGGGCGCGCAGGGCTCTGGCCGGCTGGGCGGGGTTGGCCGGGCATGCTGTCGCGCCGGCGAGCGTGATGCCGTAGTAGGCGACGGCGAACCACAGGGTGTTGGGCAGGTGAAGGGCGACCACGTCACCCCGCCGTATGCCGTGCGCCCTGAGGCCGCGTGCGAACGCGGCAGCCTGTTCATACAGGCTGGTGAAGGTGAGAACCTGGTCGCCGTCGCGTATGGCCGCCCGGTCGCGGTAGCGGCGGGCCGAGCCGGCGAGTACCGCGCCGAGCGGGACATCGGGGTAGTCGAGGCGGCGAGGCAGTCCTGTGGGCCAGTAGTCGGTCATGTGCCGTTCCCTTCACGCGCCGGCCCGCGGCCGGCCATGCAGGGCTTTCGCGTGGTACGCCGGTTCATCGCACGACCTCCGCGTCGAAAAGCTTCTTGATCTGCTCGGGGTTACGGCCCGTCTCGGCGAGGACCTGCGCTGTGTGCTCGCCCGGAAGGGGGGCCGGCCGGGTGTGCCGGCGAGGGGTGAAGGAGCCGAACCGGGGGGCCGGGGCGGGCTGGAGGACTCCTGTGCCGTCGGTGAGGAAGGTGCCGCGTGCGGCGTTGTGAGGATGGCGCGGTGCCTCCACCAGCGACAGCACGGGGGTGACGCACGCGTCGGCGTCGGCGAACACGGCGGCCCAGTCGTCGCGGGTCCGGGTGGCGAAGACCTCCGCCAGGCGCCGCCGCATGACCGGCCAGCGGGACCGGTCCCACTGCCCGGTGAAGTCGGCATCCGCGACCAGGCCGAGCCGTTCCAGGAGGGTGGCGAAGAAGGGCGCCTCGATCGCGCCGACCGCGACGTACTCGCCGTCGCGGCAGCGGTAGACGCCGTAGAACGGTGCTGTGCCGTCCAGGTAGTTGACGCCCCGGTGGTCGGTCCACCGCCCCTGGTGCAGACGGCCGTAGATCATGGCCATCAGCTGAGCCGACCCGTCCACCATGGCGGCGTCCACGACCTGGCCTTTCCCGGTGGCGCGTGCCTGCACGACCGCGCACAGCACACCGAAGGCGAGCAGTGCGCCACCGCCGCCGAAGTCGCCGAGCAGGTTGAGCGGCAGGACCGGCGGGCCGTCGGCCGGTCCGATGGCTCCCAGGGCCCCTGACAGGGCGATGTAGTTGATGTCGTGCCCGGCCCGCGGCGCGAGCGGCCCGTCCTGCCCGAATCCCGTCATCCGTCCGTAGACCAGGCGCGGGTTGCGGTCCAGGCACGGGCCGGGGCCCACACCGAGCCGTTCGGCCACCCCCGGCCGGAAGCCCTCCAGGAGGACATCGGCATCCGCCACCAGGTCGAGGACGGCGCCGACGCCTTCCGGGTGCTTGAGGTCGATGGCGGCCGAGCGCCGGCCCCGGTGCAGGACGGGATCGGGCTTGCCGGCCACGTCCGACGGGCGCTCGACACGGATCACGTCCGCACCGGCGTCGGCGAGGAGCATCGCGCAGAAGGGGCCCGGCCCGATGCCCCCCAGCTCGATGACCCGCAGCCCGGTGAGCGGCCCCGGGGCCGCGTCGGGTACGGCGCCGTTCGCACGTTCCTGGTCTTTTTCTTCGTTCACCGGCCGCTCACCGGCCTCGCCAGACGGGAGCGCGCTTCTCGGTGAAGGCCGACGCGCCTTCCCGAGCGTCTTCCGAGTTGAACACCAGCTCGGTGATCGGTTTCTGACGGTCGAACAGCTCGTCGCGTGGCCAGCCGGGAGACTCCACGAGGATACGTTTGGTGACCCGTACGGCGAGCGGACCGTTGGCGGCGATGGCGGAGGCCAGCAGCCTCGCCTCCTTCAGCGCGCCGCCGGGCGGGGTGAGCCGGTTGACCAGTCCGTAGTGGTAGGCCCGGTCCGCGGCGAGGACATCGCCGGTGAGGGCGAGTTCCATCGCGATCTGGTACGGGATCCGGCCCGGCAGTCGCAGCAGTCCCCCGGCCACCGCCACCAGACCGCGTTTGACCTCGGGCAGCCCGAACTTGGCGTCCTCGGCGGCGACGACCAGATCGCTCGCGAGGGCGATCTCGCATCCGCCCGCCACGGCGTAGCCCTCGACGGCGGCGATCAGCGGCTTGCGCGGCGGGGTCTCGGTGAGGCCGGCGAAACCGCGCCCCTGCACGTGGGGGCGCTCGCCCCGCAGGAACGCCTTGAGGTCCATGCCCGCGCAGAAGGTGCCGCCCGCGCCGGTGATGATGCCGACCGCGAGGTCGTCACGCTCGTCCAGCTCGTCCAGCGCGGACGCGATCGCCTTCGCGACGGCGCGGGTGACCGCGTTGCGGGATTCGGGCCGGTTGATGGTGATGACGGCGATGCCGTCGTCGCCGTACTCGACCAGTACTTCGTCTGCCACGGAAGCTCCTTTGCGGTGGCCAAGCGGTGGTCGCGGTTGGGGAGTGGCGGTTGAGCGCCGGCCTTCAGCGTGGGGCCAGGCGGATCGCGCCGTCGAGGCGGATGGTCTCTCCGTTGAGCATCGCGTTGTCGATGATGTGCAGGGCGAGTTGTGCGTACTCGTCCGCCGCACCGAGGCGCGGCGGGTGCGGCACCGCGGCAGCGAGCGCGTCGAGCTTCTCCTTCGGCCTTCTGCCGAGCATCGGCGTGTCGAACAAGCCGGGAGCGATGGTGACGACCCGGATGCTCCTGCTCGCCAGATCCCGGGCCGCACACACGGTGAGGCCGGCCACTCCGGCTTTCGATGCCGCGTAAGGGGCCTGTCCGATCTGCCCCTCGAACGCCGCGACCGACGCTGTCATGACCACCACTCCACGGTCCCCGTCGAGTGGTTCGTTGCGGGCCATGCGGGCGGCGGCGAGCCGGAGCACGTTGAAGGTGCCGATGAGGTTGACGTCGACCACGGCGCGGAAATGGTCGAGATCACCGGCGGTGCCGTCCTTGTTGACCACGCGGAGCGGACCGCCGCGGCCCGCGCAGTGGACGACCGCGCGCAGCGCTCCTGTCCGCTCGGCGGTGTCGAGGACGGCGGTCATGTCCTCGGTGCTCGTCACGTCGGCGGGGACGAAGACGGCCTCGGGGCCGAGGTCGCGGACGGCGCGGTCGCCGTCCGAGGAGGGCAGGTCCGCGATGGTGACGCGGGCGCCGGCCTTGAGCAGCCGCCGTGCCGTCGCCAGGCCGAGCCCCGACGCGCCGCCGGTCACCACTGCGGATATTCCGCTGGTCTGCATGGACGCTCCAGTCGGTCGAGTCGGTGTCGGATCTGCCGCCGCCCGCGCCGCGAAGGCTCGGCGACTGCCGTCGTACGCCGGGCTGCGGGCCCGGCCGTTGCGGTCGGGACCGCAGCCGATACAGAGAAGGTACTTGTCGAACGATCGTTAAGTTTGGTTGCCGTCTCACCCACTGTCAATGACCGCGACGAAAGTGCGGGCGACCTACCGGGCCGGCGCCTCGCCGTGCCCGACCAGTGCGAACGCCAGCCGCACGTACCGGTCGCACAGCTCCGTCGTCCCGAGGTCGCCGGACGGGTCGTACCACTGGGCGACGGCGTTACACATGGCCATGACCGCCCGGCGGGCGTCGTCCGGGTGCGGGGTCCGGAAGACTCCGCCGGCCATGCCGTCGTCTATGGCCTTCTGGAAGAGTCCCGATACGGCGTGCCGCCTTTCGATGATGGGGTTGCGGTACTCGGGTTCGAGGTAACGGAGTTCCTGGAGGGTCAGCAGACTCTCCACCCGCCGCCGGACCCGGTAGTCGACGGTCACCCTGACCAGGGCGGCCAGCCGCGCGGCGGGATCGTCACCGGCCTGGGCCAGTTCCTTCTCGCAGTGACGGAAGTAGTCGTCGAGCGAGTCCTCGATCAGGGCGTGGAAGAGCTCCGCCTTGCCGGAGTAGTAGTAATAGAGGGCGGACAGACTCATGTCGGCCCGCTTGGCGATGTCACGAATGGAGGCGCCGAAGTAGCCGCGCTCCGCGAAGACATCTCGTGCGGCGTCCATGATGGCGTCCCGGCCGTTTCCCCGGGGGCTGGAGGAACCGTTGCCCCCCGCCTTGCCGCTCTTACCCGCTGCCTTGCCGCTTTTGCCCGCCGCTTTGCCGCTCGTCGTATCCATGGCCCCAGCCTCCCAGAATGAACGAACGATCGACAAAGCCGGCTCTCCTGCCATGCGGAGCCGAGGGCCGGCGCACCGCCACCGCCGACCCGCCGGGCACAGTCCCCAGTGTCATCCGGCCGAAGGAACCTTGTACTCCTTCGCCAGGTCCGATGCGAAGAAGTCACCGCGTGCTTTGACTCCGGCGAAGACACCCTTGTCCACACCCAACACCTGGGCCTCGCGCGAACTGGGCTCAGCGGGATCGGAGAAGTCCTGAGGCGGGAGCAGGCCGGGTAGCGAGAAGTCGGTGACAGAGCTGCGGGCCTTGAGCACGCCCGGGCGGGTGAGGTCCTCGCAGCTCTTGCCGAGTATCTCGGCGTACAGCTTGGTCATGGCGTAGGCGTGGACGACTCCGCTGCTGGCCTCCGGTGCCTTACCGTACTGGTCCGTCCAGGCAGCGGCCAGCTTGCGAGCGGCGGCGTTGTCCGCGCCGAGGGCGCCCAGCCCGGAGAGCCTGGAGTAGTGCTCGGTGAGCGCGGGCGCCGCAGACGTCCTGAGCAGGCTGGTGGCGAAGGTCGACACCCCGCCCATGATCGGCACCTCCATGCCGGCTGCCTGCGCCACTGCCGCCACCGAAGCCGCCTGCTTGGGCGTCGAGTCCACCACGATCGCCTTGACCTTCGCCGACTTGAGCGCGTTGACCTGGCTGGTGAGGTCGGTCGCGGTGGCGTCGATCTGCTGGCCGACGATCTTCAACCCCAGCTTCCCCGCAGCGAACTTGCTGCCCCGCAGGCTGTTCTCGCCTATTTCTCCCTGGAGGTAGATATGCCCGACGGAATCGCCGCTGCGCAGTTCGCCCTTCTTCACGAGCCAGTCCAGGCCGTTGATCGTCTGGATGTCGTACGTCGCGCCCAGGACGATCAGGTGCTCGTCCCCGAGCAGGGTCGACGCGAACGTGGTCAGGCCGGCGAGTTCGTCCTTCGCCTCGATCTTGTCCCGCAGCGCCGTGACGACCGGTGAGCCGAGGATGTTCAGATACCCGAGGACCTGCGGATCCATCTCGTCGTACGCGGCAACGGCTTTCTGCGGGTCGTAGCCGTGGTCGCGGGTGACGAGTGCCAGCTTCCGGTCGCAGACACCGCCTGCCGCGTTGATCTCCTTCACGGCGACGTCGCTCGCGTCGAGGATCGTCTTGCCGGTGCCCGCGAACGGGCCCGACAGATCCATCAGCACCCCGAGCTTGATGGTGGAGTCGCTGACCCCGGGCGCGGCGGCGGTCCCGGCAGTTTCGGCCTTGGTGGAGCAGCCGGCAACCGCCAGCGTGAAGGCCAGGGCCGCGGCCGCCAGGCCGACTGTGCGCGCTTTATGCATCGGTGTGTCTCCTCGCTGAGAAGCGGATGAGGTGGTTGACAGCACACGTCCGGCAAGGTGGGGGGCGGGTCTGGAGTGTCTGAGGCGTCGGACGGCTGGGGAGCAGGGGTTCAGGGAGTGGCGGCCGCGGCCGGGCGGCGGCTTCGTAGCGGTCGAACGGCGCCGGCCAGCGCCGCCAGACCGCCCGGCTGGACGATCACGGCCACGATGACGACCGCGCCGTACACGAACTGTGCCGCTGTCGACGCGTCCAGTCCCTGCCCGCCGGCTCCGGTGACGAACGGCAGGGAATCCGCGTAGCGGGAGAACAGCAGGGGCAGCGTCACGACGAAGACCGCACCGGCGATCGCGCCACCCACGGATCCGAGGCCGCCCAGGATGACCATCACCAGATAGCTGACCGACAGGTGGAGGCTGAAGTAGTCGGGGACGGTGCGCTGGAAGGCCAGTGCCGTGAGCACACCGGCAGCGCCGGCATACATCGACGACAGTACGAAGACGGCTGCCTTGGTGCGTCGTATGTCGACGCCCATGGCGCCCGCGCCGATCTCGCTGTCCCTCATGAGCCTCAACGCCCTGCCGGGCCGGCCGCGCAGGACGTTGCGGCCGAGCAGCGCCGCCCCCACGGTGACGACGAGGAACAGATACCACTGGCTCTCGGCGGCACCGAACGGAACGCCCAGAACGGTGACGTCCGCCTGGTCGGAGAAGGAGAACCCGCCGATCGACATCGGCACGACGGTCCGGCCCTCGAAGCCGCCGGTCACCGGCTTCATGTTCTGCAGCAGATGGTGGCCGAGGAACACCAGGCCCAGGGAGGCGATACCTAGGTAGATGCCGCGCAGGCGGCTGGAGACCGGGCTGAACAGCAGGCCGCAGACGCCCGCCAGCAGGACGGCCAGGACCGCGGCGAGAAGCGGGGGGAGGCCGAGACCGGACACCCCGCCGCCGCTTTCTCCGGCCAGGAAGGCATAGCCGTATGTGCCGACGGCGACGAAGAAGGCGTGTCCCAGGGACAACTGTCCCGCCGCGCCGAGCAGGATGGTGAGGCCGATCGCGCCGACCGCCGCCGCCATCGCGAACAGGCCCATGTTCAGCCAGAACGCGGAGACATACAGGGGCAGTGCCAGCAGGACCACCAGGGCGGCGGTCAGCGCGCACAGGGCCGGCACACGCCCTGCCATCGGGAGCCGGGACGTCTCAGGCACGGCTGACCTCCTTCGCGCCGAACAGGCCCGAGGGCCGCCACAGCAGAACGCAGATCATGATCACGTAGGCCACGACGTCCCCCAGCCCTCGCCCGAGGAAGGAGAGGGCGTCCTGGTACTCGGCGACGGTCACCTCGGCGATGCCGATGACCAGGCCGCCCACGATCGCCCCGCCGAGCGAGTCGAGGCCGCCGATGATCGCGGCAGGGAGCGCCTTGATGGCCGCGGTCCCGGTACTCACCGCCACACCAGGGCTGGGGAACGACGCGAGACCGATGCCGGCCGCGACGGCGAGGAGGCCGGCCGCGATCCAGGCACCTGCCGAAACCCGCTTCAGCCGGACACCGGCGAGCGCCGCGCCCTCGCGGTCCTCGATCGACGCGCGCATGGCCAGGCCCCAGCCGGTGTGGCGGAGGACCGCGGCGAGACCGGCGATCAGCAGCGGCACGGTGAGGATGGTGATGATCACGGACAAGGGCAGTACCACTGAGCCGAAGTGGACCACGTGTCCGTCCCAGGGAGCGCCGAGTGGCAGCACGCTCTCCCCGATGCGCCAGCTCAGTTCCGCGGTGAGCACCACGTTGACCCCGATGGTGAGGATCGCCAGCGCGTCATGCTTGCGGCCGTCGACCCGGGACAGCAGCAGTCGCTCCACCGCCAGTCCCAGCGTCCCGGCCGCGACCAGGCCAAGCACCACGGCGGCCGCGAAGCCGATGTGCGGGCTGGTCTGCGCCACCACCCACACACCGAAGAGCAGAAACGAGGCGTGCGCGAAGTTCACCGTGCGGGTCGCCTTGAAGACGATGACGAAGCCCAGCGCGATCAGGGCGTACAACAACCCCAAAGACACACCGCTCAGCAGGATTTCGACTCCGCGGGTCATCACGACAACCTCTCCGCCACCTGGTCGTTTCCGGATTCCATGGGCGCTCCCAGATAGGCGCTGATCACTTCCGGATGCTGCCTTACGTGTTCCGGCGTGCCGTCCGTGACGACCTTGCCGAAGTCGAGGACGGTGATGCGGTCGGCGATCGACATGACCACTCCCATGTCGTGCTCGACGAACACCACGGTCAGACCGAGCGCGTCACGTGCTGCGGAGACCAGCCGGGCGAGTTCCGCGCTCTCCGCGGTGTTCATCCCGGCGACCGGTTCGTCGAGGATGAGCAACCGCGGCTCCAGGCACAGCGCCCGCGCGAACTCCAGGCGCTTGAGATCCCCGTAGGCGAGGCTCGCCGCCGGGCGGTCCAGAACGCCGGACAAGCCGGCGAACTCCGCGATGTCGCGCACCCGCGCTTCGTGGACACGCTGTTCACCGCGGCCCAGTCCCAGGGCGGTCGCGGCGATGCCGGACCGGGTCAGCCGATGCCGGCCGACCATGAGGTTGTCGAGTGTGGACTCGACCGGTGACACGACGATGTTCTGGAAAGTGCGGGCGACTCCCCTGCGTGCCACCCGGTCCGGACGCAGGCCCGTCACCTCCTGACCGTCCACCATGATGCGGCCCGAGGCGACACGGTAGATCCCCGACAGTGCATTGAGCAGCGTTGTCTTCCCGGCACCGTTGGGACCGATGACGGCGTGGATCGTTCCGGGCCGCACGGTGAATGACACACCGTCAAGGGCGCGCAGTCCGCTGAACACCACGCTCACGTCCTCGACACGCAGCTCCGCTGCCGTTTGCGTTTGAGTCGTCGTCATCCGGACCACCTGCTCAGCGTCGGCGTGTTTCCGGTTCCGGGCACGGGCCGCGGTGCGGACCCGCCGGCGCTCTGGCCGGCGTCCGCGTCCGCGCCCAGGTAGAGGCGTCGCACATCGTCGCTCTGCGCCAGTTCGTCCGTCGGTCCGCTCAGTACGACCCGGCCGAGGTCGAGCACACACGCCGAATCGGCGACCGAAAGCGCCATCGCCGCGTTCTGCTCCACCAGCAGGACGGGGACCCCTTCCCGGCTGATCTCGCGGATGGTCTCGCCCACGAGATGCACCAGCCGCGGCGCGAGGCCGAGGGACGGCTCGTCGAGGAGCAGAAGTCTCGGTTGCGCCATCAACGCCCGGGCGATGGCAAGCATTTGCTGCTCGCCGCCGGACAGCGTCCCGCCACGGGCGCGTCGCCGCTCGGCGAGCTGCGGGAAGAGCTCGTACATCCGACGGCGTGTGCGCTCACGCACCGCCGACGACCGCACGGTGAGCGCACCGGCGTTCAGGTTTTCCTCCACCGTCAGACCGGCGAAGATGTGCCGTCCCTCCGGTACCTGTACGAGCCCGTGCATCACGGTGCGGGCCGTGTCCGCACCGGTGATCCGTTCGCCACGGAACCGGACGGAGCCTTCGGTGACCCCGCCGCCGTACAGGCCGAGCGTGCCGGAGACGGCGCGCATGAGCGTCGTCTTGCCGGCGCCGTTGCTGCCGAGGAGCGCGACGACGCCGCTGCCGCCGACGTCCAGGGACACCCCCCGCAGTACGGGTGCGCGAGCGCCGTACCGGACGATGAGTCCATCGATTTCGAGCACTTCGGCCTCCCTTGCCGCCCTGAAGCAACGCCACGCGTTACTCATCGATCGTTCGTTAAGGCCAGCGTGAACGTAGGGTGAGCCACGTCACTCGGTCAAGGTCCGTGCACATGATCGCTTACAGAGAGGCCGGGTTGAAGGGCCACGAGCCCACCTGTTCCGCCTGGACAGGAAGGCCGGTACGGTGTTAAACGATCGTTCGATAAAATCTCAGCCGATCAGAAGACGAGGGGCCTTCGCATGCGTATCGGTATGACACTGGATTACAGCGGCGACTTCATCGAAACGGTCCGTGCCGTAAGGGATTTCGAGACGGCAGGGGTCGAGATCGCCTTCGTACCGGAGGCCTACTCGTTCGACGCCGTCAGCCGGTTGGGCTACCTCGCGGCTCGTACCGAACGCCTGGAGATCGCCTCCGGGATCCTCCCGGTCTTCACCCGTACGCCGACGCTCCTGGCGATGACCGCCGCCGGTCTGGACGATCTCTCCGGCGGCCGGTTCACGCTGGGCCTCGGAGCGTCGGGACCGCAGGTGATCGAGGGCTTCCACGGGGTGCCGTACGACGCGCCGCTCAGCCGCACCCGCGAGGTGGTGGAGATCTGCCGTCAGGTGTGGCGGGGCGAACCGGTGGTGCACCCGGGTCCGAAGTACCCGCTTCCGCTTCCCGCCGAGCGGGGCACGGGGCTCGGCAAGCCCCTGAAACTCCTCAACAAGCCGGTCCGCTCCCGCATCCCCATCACCCTGGCGGCGATCGGACCGAAGAACGTCGAGCTGACGGCCGAGCTCGCCGAGGGCTGGCTGCCCGTGTTCTTCCATCCCGGAAAGGCCGCCGAGGTGTGGGGAGCGGCACTGACCGCGGGGCTGGCCCGGCGCGATGCGGCACTGGGCACGCTCGACATCACCGTGACGGCGCCTCTGGCCCTCGGCGACGACGTGGAACACCTGCTGGACCGAGCTCGGCCACAACTGGCCCTCTACATCGGGGGGATGGGCGCGAGGAACAAGAACTTCTACGCCCGGCTCGCCGCTCGGTACGGCTACGAACGGGAGGCGGCGCAGATCCAGGACCTGTACTTGTCAGGAAAGAAGCAGGAGGCCGAAGCCGCCGTTCCCCAGGGACTGTTGAAGGCCATATCCCTCGTGGGGACGAAGGAACAGATCGCCGCACAGCTCGAAGCCTTTGCGGCCGCCGGAGTGACGACCCTGTGCGTGAAGCCGCTGGCCGACACGCACCAGGAACGCCTCCACGCCGTCGAGCGACTGCGCGACATGCTGGGCTGACGCCACGCGCATAGCACGATGCGGGCGGGGAGCCCTCAGAGGACATGGTTGCTCAGGCGAAATCAGTTGGCGGGCTTGCCGGACCAGCGGGAGAGGTGGTCGTCCAGTTCCTGCTGATCGTCGCCGATCCAGGCGACGTGGCCGTCGGGGCGTAGCAGGACGCAGGGAACATCCAGTGCGGCAGTGGGATCCGCGAGGTAGTCGACCCGGTCTGACCAGCCGCCGACGGACAGGCGTCGTAGGGATGCCGATCGTGGTGATCTTCTCGATCAGATCCTGGCTCAACCATAAGTCCGTGCGGAGACCGGGGCGGTGCGGCCTGCAGTGCTGCCGGTCGGCTGTTTCAGGCTCATCGCCGCCGACCAAGGCACGCGGAGGGCACGGCGTCACGCCAACTGGACGGTTGCTGCGAGGGGCTCAGTGGCGGCTTAGTAACTCCTTAGTAGCTGCTGATCTGCCGCAACATCAGGTCGCCGGTGTCGGCGCCGGCGCGCGACCGCAGCGAGCGGTCCCAGTCCCGCAGGAATCCCGACCAGGTCGTCGACAGCCCCGCAGTGAGCTTGTCCAGGTCCAGCAGCGGCATCCTCGCAAATCTCCGGGAAAAGGCGCCGATGAGCGGCGTGCTCGACCTCGAAGATCGGAAACGACCCATACGAAAAGGGCTCCCACAGGCTCTCGCCTGCGAAGACCCTTCGCACTGTCGGGACGACAGGTTTGAACCTGCGACCCCTTGACCCCCAGTTGGGTGCTCCACGAGCGGCGTGCGAAGGATCGTTCTTCGAGGTCACTGTCCAGCGTACTCGGCCGAGTAAAGGAGTCTGTGTGCCCGGGCCTCCGCCGGGCGGCCTCGTCGCGTCACGCACCGCCTTCCACAGATTGAAGAGAACCGCTGCGCGCTCCGGTGCTTCCGTCGTCGCGCTTTTGCTGAGAGCCCGACAAGTCAACACATATGTACGGGTGTTCACGGAGAAGACGCTGGTGGCGGCCGGGCAGTGCACCAAGGTCGACCCGAGTGTGGCGCCCCAGGTGGCCGGCCTGCTCGGCTGTGGGGTGGTCGGAATCGGTGCCGCGATCAACACCGGACAGGTCGGCCGCGGCGACACGGTCGCGGTGATCGGCTGCGGCGGCGATGCGGCGGTGGCCGGGGCGAATCTGGCGGGCGCGGCGTAGATCATCGCGGTGGACATCGACGACCGGAAGCTGGAGACGGCCCGGGCGATGGGCGCCACGCACACGGTCAACTCCCGTGAGACGGATGCGGTGGCGGCGATCCGTGAGCTGACCGGCGGGTTCGGCGCGGACGTGGTGATCGAGGCGGTGGGCCGCCCGGAGACCTACAAGCAGGCCTGCGACGCCCGCGACCTGGCCGGCACGGTGGTCCTGGTGGGGGTGTCCACCCCGGAGATGAAGCTCGAACTGCCGCTGCTCGATGTGTTCGAGCGCGGCGGCGCGCTGAAGTCGTCCTGGTGCGGCGACATCCTGCGCTCGGTGGTGGTGCTGTGACATCGGCATGACGCAACGCCGGTCGCCGAAACATTCGATCATCCGGCCGACCTGCCCCTACCCTCAATACCGTTGCTCTGCAAGGAGATTGACGGCGGCCGTGCTGCGACACGTGCCGGAGGGGCGGGTACATGACGCGCGACGAGCTGATCCGTCCGCTGCCGGAACTGCTGAAGGCGCATGTCGCGAGGTCACCGTTGCGCGTGGCGTACGCCGACGACGCACGGGGCGTCACCTACGCCGAGTTGGAGCGGCGCACCGGCCGGCTGGCCGCGTATCTCGCGGGGGCGGGTGTGCGGCGCGGGGACCGGGTCGCGATCTGTCTCGGCAACTGCGTGGAGATGGTGGAGAGCGTCCTCGCCACCGTCCGGGGGGCGGCGGTTGGCGTCCCCCTCAACCCCCGGTCCTCGGACGCCGAACTCGACCACTTCCTGAAGGACAGCGGGGCCTCGGTCGTCGTCACCGACCGCGCGCACCTCGCCCGGCTGCACCGCGCGGGCGCCCTGCACGGCCGTATGCGCGTCCTGCTCACCGGTACGGATCCGGTCCCGTCGGACGCCCCCGAGGGCACGGTTCTCTTCGAGGAGGTGGCCGAGGCGGAGCCCGCCGTCCCGCCCCGGGACGACCTCGGGCTCGACGATCCGGCCTGGATGCTCTACACCTCCGGCACCACGCACCGGCCCAAGGGTGTGCTGTCGACGCAGCGCGCGGCCCTGTGGTCGGTGGCTGCCTGTTACGCGCCGATCTTCGGGCTCTCTCCCGAGGACAGGCTGCTCTGGCCGCTCCCGTTGTTCCACAGCTTCGGGCACTCGCTGGCGATCCTGGGGGTCACCGCGGTCGGCGCGAGCGCCCGGATCACCGGCGAACTGCTGCCGCCCGGGGGCCTGTTGAGGGAGTTGCGCGCGCCTCACGCATCCCTCGGCGGCTCCTACACCGTCCTGGCAGGGGTGCCCGCCGTCTACCACCAATTGGTGGCGTCGGCGGCCGAGGACACCTCGCCCCTGGCGGGTCTGCGGACGTGCGTCGTGGCCGGCGCCCCGAGTGCGCCGACCCTGCGGCGGGCGGTGGAGGACCTTCTGGGGGCGCCGCTGCTCGACGCGTACGGCAGTACCGAGACCTGCGGGATGATCGCGGTGAATCGGCCGGACGGGCCGAGGGTCGACGGGTCCTGTGGGCCGCCGGTCCCGGGGATGGACGTACGGCTGGTCGATCCGGGCTCTGGCAACGATGTCGCGGACGGCGACGAGGGCGAGATCTGGACGCGTGGTCCGAGTCTGATGACCGGTTACCACAACCAGGCCGAGGCGACGGCGGCCGCGCTGCGGGACGGCTGGTACCGCACCGGTGACCTGGGGCGGCGCGTCGCGCACGGCCATCTCACCCTCACCGGCCGGGTCAGCGAGCTGATCATCCGGGGCGGGGAGAACATCCACCCCACCGAGATCGAGCAGGCCCTGCTGCACTGTCCCGGTGTGCGGGACGCGGTGGCGGTGGGCAGGCCGCACGACGTCCTCGGGGAGGTCCCGGTGGCCTACGTCGTTCCGGGACCGGACGGGTTCGACCCGCGGCGGGTACTGGCCGCGTGCCGGGGGCGCCTGGCCGCGTACAAGCTGCCCGTCGAGATCCGCGAGATAGCGGCCGTCCCGCGTACGGCGTCCGGCAAGATCGCCCGCCACGCGGTCCTGCCGGACCTGGCCCGGCCGGCGCCCGAGGTCCGCCCCGACTCCCCGACGGCGGCCGACGGTGCCCTGCGCCGACGGCTGCTCGCCCTCCCGCCGGAGGGGCGGGAACGCGCCCTGCGCGAGGCGGTGCTCGCGGAGACGGCCGGGGTGTGCGGTGAGGGACCGTACGAACGGCTCGACGCCGACCGCCCGTTCACCGATCTCGGGCTGACGTCCGCGGGAGCCGTCACGTTGATCGACCGGCTCGGCGAGGCGACCGGGCTGCGGCTCCCCCCGACGCTGATCTTCGACCATCCCACTCCGACCGCCCTGACCCGGCACGTGCACGACATTCTCTTCACCCCGGCGCCCACAACTGTGCCGCACCTCGCCGCGGGAACGGGAGCGGACGACCCCGTGGTGATCGTCGCCATGGGCTGCCGTTACCCCGGCGACGTGCACTCCCCCGACGATCTGTGGCACCTGGTGACGGAGGGCCGGGACGCGATCTCGGGCTTCCCCGCCGACCGGGGCTGGGACCTGCCCGCCCTGTACGACCCGGACCCGGACCGGGTCGGCACCTCGTACACCCGCAGCGGCGGATTCCTGCACCGGGCCGCGGAGTTCGACGCGGGCCTGTTCGGGATCTCGCCGCGCGAGGCGCTGGCCATGGACCCGCAGCAGCGGCTGCTGCTCGAGACCTCGTGGGAGGTCTGGGAGCGGGCGGGCATCGCCCCGGCGGCGCTGCGCGAGAGCGACACGGGTGTGTTCGTCGGTGTGATGCACGGGGACTACTCCGCCCGCCTGACGCGGAACGAGCTGGAGGCCCATCTGGCCCTGGGCTCGGCGGGCAGCGTGGCCTCCGGCCGGATCTCGTACGTGTACGGCCTGCGCGGGCCGTCGATCACCCTCGACACCGCGTGCTCGTCCTCGCTGGTGGCACTGCACTGGGCGGCCGGGGCGCTGCGCTCCGGCGAATGCTCCCTGGCCCTCGCCGGCGGCGTCACCGTGATGGCGACGCCCAAGGCGTTCACGGCCTTCAGCCGACAGCGCGCTCTCTCGCCCGACGGCCGCTGCAAGTCGTTCTCGGCCTCGGCGGACGGCACCGCCTGGGGCGAGGGCGCGGGACTGGTGCTTCTGGAGCGGCTGTCCGACGCCCGCCGCAACGGACACCCGGTCCTGGCCGTGCTGCGCGGCTCCGCCGTCAACTCCGACGGTGCGTCCAACGGCCTGACGGCCCCGAACGGCCAGGCCCAACAGCGCCTGATCACACGGGCGTTGGCCGACGCCGCGCTCAGCGCGGACGACGTGGACGTGGTGGAGGCACACGGCACGGGCACCACGCTCGGCGACCCCGTCGAGGCGGGGGCCCTGCTGGCCACCTACGGACAGGGGCGGGCCGAGGACCGGCCGCCGCTGTGGCTGGGCTCGGTCAAGTCCAACCTGGGGCACACCCAGGCGGCCGCCGGTGTCGCCGGGGTCATCAAGATGGTGCAGGCCATGCGGCACGAACAGCTCCCGCGCACGCTGTACGCGAAGGAACCCACCCCGCACGTCGACTGGTCGGCAGGCCGGGTGGAACTGCTGGCCGAGTCCCGGCCCTGGCCGGTGACGGACTCCGGGCCGCGCCGGGCCGGCGTGTCCGCCTTCGGCATCAGCGGGACCAACGCGCACGTGATCCTGGAGGAGGCCCCGCGGCCGCCCGACACCGGACCGAGCACCGCGGAGGTGCCGGTGCCCTGGCTGCTCTCCGGCGCCGACGAGGCCGCCCTGCGGTCCCAGGCCCGCCGTCTCGCCGCCCATGTGGCGGCCCGGCCCCACCTGTCGTCCACCGACGTCGGCTTCTCCCTGGCCGTGTCGAGGTCCCCGCTCGCCCACCGGGCGATGGTTCCGGCCGACGACCGGGCGCGGACGCTGACCGCGCTGGAGGCGCTCGCCGACGGCACCGACGCGGAACGTGCCGTCGCCGATACCGGCGTCCGTACGGCCTTCCTGTTCACTGGTCAGGGCTCTCAACGTGCCCGTATGGGTGCGGAGTTGCGTGCCACGTTCCCCGCCTTCGGCTCGGCCTTCGACGAGGTCTGCCGGGCACTGAAAGGCCGCCTGGAACACCCTCTCGACGTGGTGCTGTCCGCGGAGCCGGGTGCGCCGGAGGCAGCCCTGCTCGACCGTACGGACTTCACCCAGGCCGGTCTGTTCGCGTTCGAGGTGGCGCTGTTCCGGCTGCTGGAGTCCTGGGGAGTGCGCCCCGACTTCCTGGCGGGGCACTCTGTGGGGGAGCTGGCGGCGGCCCATGTCGCAGGAGTGCTGGACCTGGCCGACGCGGCGGAACTCGTAGCGGCCCGTGGCAGGTTGATGCACGCCCTGCCCGATGGCGGTGCGATGGTGGCGCTGCACGCGACGGAGGAGGAAGTTCTCGCCGTACTCCCCACGCGCGGCGACCAGGTGGCGATCGCCTCGGTCAACGGGCCACGCACGGTGGTGATTTCGGGAGTGGGGGACGCGGTGCTGGCCGTGGCGGCCGGATTCGAGGCGCGAGGTCGCAGGACCGTACGTCTGCGGGTCGGCCACGCCTTCCACTCGCCACTCGTGGAACCGATGCTCGACGACTTCCGCCGGGTCGCCGAGGGGCTGACCTTCCGGCCGCCGCGGATCCCGGTCGTCTCGGCCGTGTCGGGCCGCCCGGCCGGGGCCGGGGAACTGTGTTCGCCGGAGTACTGGGTGAGGCACGCCCGTCTGCCGGTACGGTTCGCCGACTCCGTGCGATGGCTCGGAAGCAACGGGGTGTCGGCGTTCCTGGAGATCGGCCCGGGTCCCGCGCTGACCGCCGCGGCCGAGGACTGTCTGACCGACCCGGACGAAGAGGGCCCCGCCCCGGTGTGTGCCGCCGCCACCCGCGGTGGCGATCCCGAACCGAAGACCCTGCTCGCCGCCGTGGCCCGGCTCCATGTGCGCGGAACTCGCGTCGCCTGGCCCTCCGTGTTCGCGGGCAGCGGTGCACGGCACGTGGACGATCTGCCGACGTACGCCTTCCAGCGGCAGCGGTACTGGCTGGACGCGCCACGCACCCCCGTCCCCGCCGCGGATCCGCACGAACACCCGCTGCTGGGCCCGGCGTTCGCCGTGCCGGACACCGACCGGACGGTGTTCTCCGGCCTGCTCTCCACCACCACCCACCCGTGGCTCGCCGACCATGTGATCGGCGGGACGGCCCTGGTCCCCGCGACAGGGTTCGTGGAGATGGCCGTACGGGCGGGCGGCGAGGTCGGCTGCGGCACGCTCGACGAACTCGTGGTCCTGGCCCCGCTGATCCTGCCCGCGGCCACGGGCGTTCGCGTCCAAGTCGTCGTGGGCCCGGCGGACGACTCCGGCCGGCGCCCGGTCGACTGCTACGCCCGGCCCGCCACGGACGACTCCGAGCCCGGCTGGACCCGGCACGCCACAGGGCTCCTCGGCGGCACGGAGACCGCCCGGCCGGAGACGGAACCGGCGGTGTGGCCACCGCAGGACGCGACCGAGGTCGACCTCGCCCACGCGTACGACAGACTCGCGGACGGCGGTCTCGCCTACGGCCCGGCCTTCCGGGGCGTACGCGCGGCCTGGCGGCGCGGCGACGAAATCTTCGCGGAAGTCCGCCTGCCCGACGTCGAGTTGGGGCACGCCGACCGGTTCGGGATCCATCCGGCGCTGCTGGACGCGGCCCTGCACGCCCCGCTCCTCACGGGCTCGGCACCCGACTCCGACACGGTCCGGGTGCCGTTCGCGTGGAACGGCGTACGCCTGTACGCGACGGGTGCGTCGGAGGTACGCGTACAGATCACTCCGGGCGGGACGGACGCGGTCTCGGTCACCCTGACCGACCCGTCGGGGCGCCCGGTGGCGCACGTGGACTCCTTGACCACGCGTGAACTCCCCGCCGAGACGGTCGAATCGGCGACCGACGTCGTGCGCCGGGCCCTGTTGCGCCCCCAGTGGACCGCGGTCGAGGAATCGGAGGGCGAGCGGCCCGTGGCTGGCGTACGCTGGGCGCTGGTGGGCCCGGACGAGCTGGACCTGCGCGGGTCACTCCCCGACGTCGTGGGGACCGACGCACCCGAACCGGACACTGTCGTCGTCACGGCCGTCGGCGGCGGCCCGGTGACGGATGCCGATCCACTGCCCGCCGTACACCGGCTGACCGGCAGGGTGCTCCGTACCCTGCAGGACTGGCAGGACGACCCTCGGACGGCGGGCTCCCGGCTGGTGGTGGTGACGCGGGACGCGACCGCACCCGACCCGGATCCGGCCGGGGCCGCTGTGTGGGGGCTGGTGCGTGCGGCACAGGCGGAGCTGCCGGGGCGTGTCGTCCTCGTCGACGTGGACGGGCGGCCGGAATCGCTGCGGCTGCTCCCAGCGGCGGTGGCCGGCGATGAGAGCCAACTCTCTGTTCGCAACGGGCACTTGGCGGTGCCGCGCCTGATCGGCGCCGACGACCTCTCCGCCAGCAGCGGCAGCTTCGGGCCGGACGGCACGGTCCTGATCACCGGGGGTACCGGCGCGCTGGGCGCGGAAGTCGCCCGCCATCTCGTGGCCTCCCACGGCGTACGGCACCTGCTGCTCACCGGTCGGCAGGGGCCACAGGCGCCGAATGCCGAGGAACTGCGCGTCATGCTGGAGGAGTTGGGTGCCGAGGTGCGGATCGTGGCCTGTGACGCGGCCGACCGCGCCGCGCTCGCCGAGGTGATCAACGGGTGCTCGCCCGCGCTGACCGGCGTGGTGCATGCGGCGGGGGTGCTGGACGACAGTGTCCTTGCCGCGCTGACACCCGAGCGGATGGCGGCGGTGCTGCGGCCGAAGGCGGACGCGGCCTGGCATCTGCACGAGCTGACCCGGCACCTGGACCTGTCGGCGTTCGTCCTGTTCTCCTCGGTGTCCGGCCTGCTGGGCCGCGCCGGCCAAGGCAACTACGCGGCGGCGAACGTCTTCCTGGACGCCCTGGCCCGGCACCGCTCCCGACTGGGGCTGCCCGCCGTGTCCTTGGCCTGGGGACCGTGGGAGCACGGGGCCGGCATGGCCGGTGGGGACGCGGGGGTCCCGAGCCGGACGGCTGGTGCACGTGCGGGTGCAGGTGTCCCGAACCGGGCGGCCGCTGATGTGCTCCGGGCGCTCTCCGTGGAGCAGGGCCTGGCCCTGTTCGACGCGGCGCTGCGCGCGGGCGAGCCCGTACTGGCGCCGATCCTGCTGGACCGGGGGGCTCTCAGGTCCGCCCGGGGCCCCCTGCCGCCGCTGCTGCGCGGACTGGTGCCGCCACGCAGGCCGGCCGCCGGAACCGGGGATGGTGCCGGTACCGACTCTTCGCCCGGTGCGGAGCAGCTCTCGGAGCCGGGTGCGTGGCGCAAGGTGCTGGCCGGGCTGCCCGCCGCCCAACGGGAGGACGCCCTCGCGGAGTTGATGAGCGCCGACGTGGCGACGGTCCTCGGCTACCCGGATGCCGACGCGCTGCCTACCGGCAAGTCCTTCGCCGAGCTGGGCTTCGACTCCCTGATGGCGGTCCAGGTCCGCAACCGGCTGAGCATGGCCCTGCGGCTGAGGCTGTCCGCCGCCGTGGTGTTCGAGCACCCGACAGCCCAGGGGCTGGCCCGCCACGTACTCGGTCTACTGGAGGACCTGCCCGACGTCGCACCGGAGCCGGAGCGCGCGCCTACGGACGACCGGCCCGCGCAGACGCTCTCCTCGCTCTACCGGCGGGTCTGTGAGGCCGGGCACGTGGTCGCGGCGATGCACATGCTGGTCACGGCCTCCTGGGCGATGCCGACCTTCGGCCCGGACGCCGGCCGGGAGCACGCCCTGCCTCCGCTGCGGCGCGCCGACGGTTCCCCTGAGGGGCCGGTACTCGTCTTCCTCACCGGGTACCACCCGCCCTTCGCCGCGCCCGGTGGTGAATTCGCCGGATTCCACGCCCACTTCCAGGGCGAACTGGACGTCCTCGAACTCCCGCACCCCGGCATCGGGGCGGGCCGTGCCGTGCCGGCCGACCGGGACACGCTCGCCCGGACGCACGCGGAGACGGTGCTGCGGCACGTCGGCGACCGGCCCTTCGTGATCGTCGGCGTGAGCACCGGAGGCGCGGTCGCCCACGCGGTGACCCGGCGACTCGAAGCCATGGGGAGCCCGCCCGTCGGACAGGTGCTGCTCGACACGTACCTCATCAACGACGGCAACAGCGACAAGGACTGGCTGCTGTCCCTGCCCGCTGTGATCGCGCCGCGCCTGGGCGGGAACCAGTTCACCGGGGACGAGGACACCGGGGTGGCGGCGCTGGGCGCGTACACCCGCATGTTCCTGGACTGGGAGCCGGAGCCGGTCGCCACCCCCACCCTGCTGGTTCGGGCCACCCGGCCGACGCCCGCGATGGAGGCGGGCGCGGCCCCGGACGAGTGGCGGACCTCCTGGCCGCTGCCGCACACCAGTGTCGATGTCCCCGGCGACCACTTCTCGTTCATGCGGGAACACACCCGGACCACGGCGGCGGCCGTCCGCACCTGGATCAATTCCCTCGGCCGCACGGAGGCTCCGTCGGCGCCGACCGCAGGAGGAGAGCAGTGAACCCCGACCATGAGACCGGAGAGACCTGGGAGAGCGAGGAGTTCGACGTGATCGTCGTGGGCGGCGGCCCGGCCGGTTCGACCGCCGCCACGGCCGTGGCCCTGCGGGGCCACCGCGTCCTCCTGCTGGAGCAGCAGACGTTCCCCCGGTACCAGATCGGCGAGTCGCTGCTCCCGTCCACCGTGCACGGGGTGTGCCGCATCCTGGGCGTCGAGGAGGAGGTGGCGCGGGCGGGCTTCAAGCCGAAGCGCGGCGGGACCTTCCGTTGGGGCCGGAACCGGGACCCGTGGCAGTTCTCCTTCGCCCTGTCCCCGCGGCTGGCCGACCCGACCTCGTTCGCCTACCAGGTCGAGCGGTCCCGGTTCGACGCGATCCTGCTGGACAACGCCCGCCGGGTCGGCGTCGACGTACGGGAAAGCTGCCGGGTCAAGGGCGTACTCGCCGACGAGGAGCGCGTCAGGGGCGTCAACTGGACGGGCCCCGCCGGGGAGATCCGCGAGGCCCGGGCCCGTTACGTCGTGGACGCGTCCGGCAACGGCAGCCGGATCCACGGCGAGGTCGGCGGCAGGCGGACGTACTCCGACTTCTTCCGAAACATCGCGGTGTTCGGCTACTTCGCCGGCGGCGCGCGGCTCCCGAAGCCGAACGACGGCAACATCTTCTGCGCCGCCTTCGACGAGGGCTGGCTCTGGTACATCCCGCTGAGGGACGACCTCACCAGCGTCGGAGCGGTCGTCGGCCGGGACAACGCCGCCGCGATCCAGCAGGACCCGGTGACGGCCTGGCGCGGGCTGATCGACTCCTGCCCGGAGGTCCAGGACCTCCTGCACGGGGTGCCGCAAGCCACCGAAGCGCCGTACGACCAGGTGCGGGTCCGCAAGGACTGGTCGTACTGGAAGTCACGGTTGTGGCGGCCCGGCATGGTGCTGGTCGGCGACGCGGCGTGCTTCGTCGACCCGGTGCTGTCCTCCGGAGTGCACCTCGCCACGTACGGCGCCCTGCTCGCGGCCCGCTCCATCAACAGCGGCCTCGCCGGAACGCTCGACGAGGGCCGCCTCTTCGACGAGTTCGGGGCCCGCTACCGGCACGAGTACGGCCTGTTCCACGAGTTCCTGGTCTCCTTCTACGACATGCACCAGGACGAACGGTCGTACTTCTGGAAGGCACGCAAGGTCACCCACGTCGACTCGACGGAACTGGAGGCGTTCGTCGACCTGGTGGGCGGACTGGCCTCCGGCGACACGTCCCTCGCCGGGCCCGGACAGGCGGGTGCCCGGCTGACGACCACCGCCTCGGAACTCGACCAGGCCGTCGGCCGGCTCCCGGACTCCGACGGCCTGCGCAATCCGCTCTTCGAGTCCGCCTCGATCCGCCAGGTCTTCCAGGAGGGCACGGTCCTCCAGGAACGGGGCCTCTTCGGCGGCCCGTTGGAGGAGGAGACCCCGCTGCGCCCCGGCGGTCTGGTGGCCTCGGAGGACGGACTCACGTGGGTGGCCGAGTGAACCTTTGCGACCAGGCCGAGGTGCACCTGGAGGGCTGACGACGGACGGCTTTGCGCCCTCGACCAGCCCCGATGGTGGGTCTCCTGGGCGCGCTCGGCAGCGGCGCTGGCCCCGTAGCGGCGCGGGATCTCCTCCGAGGGCCAGCCGAGCAGCATCATCAGATCACCGGTGTCACCCCCGGCGCAATTCCACTCGTGGGCGAAGGTGTACCGCCATCGGTGCGCGTGTAGCTTGACCAGCCCGGCCGCAAGCCCCCGACGCTTGAGCATGATCTCGATGCCGTTGGGCGCCAGCCCTCCGGCTCGGCCAGCCACAGATCCGGCAGAAGAGCCGCCTTGTGCTTGTTCAGCACCGTCGACGCCGACCGCGTCTCGATTCGGCGTCGTCGCCGGCCTCCGTGCCGATGAGCGGCATGCTCAACTTCGAAGATCGGAAACGACCCACACGAAAAGGGCCCCCACAGGCTCTCGCCTGCGAAGACCCTTCGTGCCGTCGGGACGACAGGATTTGAACCTGCGACCCCTTGACCCCCAGTCAAGTGCGCTACCAAGCTGCGCCACGTCCCGGCTGCGCGTCCCGCGGGGTTCCGTGGGAACGCGCAGGTCAACCCTAACGCACGCGTACGGGTACTGACGCCGTGTCCTCGGCGGCGCGGGCACGCGCGGTCAGGCCGGAGGCTCGTCCGACGGGGACCAGCAGGGCGGCCAGTGCCGCGGCGAGGCAGAGGAGGGCCAGCAGGGCGAAGCCGTGGGTGTAGCCGGATTCGTAGGGCAGGCCGGAGGGTTGGAGGTGGCCGGTGACCAGGACGCTGGTGACTGCGGCGCCGATGGAACCGCCGATGGTGCGGATGTTGGCGTTCATGCCGGTCGCGGCGCCGGTCTGGTCGGCCGGGACGCTGCCCACGATCAGGTTGGCCATGGAGGCGAAGGCCAGTCCGATGCCGAGGCCGAACACGCCTGCCACGAAGGCGACTTGCCACTGCTCGTCGTGCCAGAGAGCGAGGAAGCCGCAGGCGAGCGCGCCGAGCGACGCACCCGCTGTGAGCAGTGTCTTGGCGCCCAGGACCGGTTCCAGGCGGCCGCTCAGCATGCCCGAGAGGAACATCGCGACGAGCATCGGCAGCATGAGCAGTCCGGCGGCGGTGACGCTGGAGCCGAAGCCGTATCCGGCGGAGCTGGGGGTCTGCACGAATCCGGGGAGGAAGGACCAGATCGCGTACATGCCCGCGCCGAACAGCAGCGCGGCGGTGTTGGTGGTCCACACGGCGGGCAGCCGCATCACGCGCAGGTCGATCAGCGGCGTGCGCGAGCGGGATTCGACCAGCAGCCACAGCGCGAAGAGCGCTACGGCGGCGGCGAACAGGCCGATCACCCGGGTCGAGCCCCAGCCCCAGAGGCTCGCCTGGCTGAGCGGCAGCAACAGAGCCACCAGCCAGGCCGACAGCAGCCCGGCGCCGAGCCAATTGACGTTCCCCGCGGCCCGGTTGGGCGACTCGGGTACGTAGCGCAAGGCGATCAGCGTGGTCACGGCGACGATCGCCACGGGGATCCAGAACAGCCAGCGGTAGTCGAGCGCGGACACGATGGGTCCGGCCGCGACCATGCCGACGCCGCCGCCCGCGGCGATCACCGCGGACAGGGTGCTGATGCTGCCGCTCACCTGGGACGGGGCGAACTCGTCCCGGATGATGCCGAAGGACAGCGGGAACAGCGCGCCGCCGACGCCCTGGACGACCCGGGCGACGATCAGTACGCCGATGGTCGGCGCGAGTGCGGCGAGCAGACAGCCGACGGCCACGACGGACAGGACGGCGACGAGGGTGCGTTTCTTACCGATCAGGTCGCCGACGCGGCCGAGGATCGGCGTGAAGATCGAGGCGGACAGCAGATACGCCGTCATCACCCAGGTCGCGGTGGCCTGCGAGGTGTCGAGCGCGTGCTGGACGGTCGGCAGGGCCGGCGCGATCAGTGACTGCAGCATGGCGAACACGCCGGCACCGCTCGCGAGGACCGCGAAGGTGAGACGGGTGGACTTGCGGGGCATGGAGAGCCTCTCCGAATCCGAACAGGGTGCGGCCGAGAGCGTCCGGTCGCGGACGAGTGTGAGGGGAAGAGGGTGAGGGGTCTTCGCGTCGTAGACGTCACGCGTCCACGGCGAACGGACCCCGCACTGCTAAAGTGGAGGTACCCCTCCACTGTAGCGGAGGCATACCTCCGCTTCAACCTGTCCGCCCCTGGGAGGCAGCAGTGACGGCCCAGCCGTACCCCGTCAGCGAGATCGTCGCGTCGCGCCGGCCGCACCGTAAGGACGCCGCGCGCAACTACGACGCGCTGCTGGTGGCCGCCCGTGAGGCGTTCGCCGAGCACGGCGCGGAAGCCTCCCTTGAGGACATCGCGCGGCGGGCGGGCGTCGGCATCGGCACGCTGTACCGGAACTTCCCGACCCGCCGCCATCTGTTCGAGAGCGTGTACGCGACCGAGGTGAACGACCTGTGCCAGGTCGCCGTGGCGGTCGCCGACCGGGAGCCGTGGGAGGCGCTGACCTCGTGGCTGCGGCGGTTCGTCGACTACACCGTCACCAAGCGGGCCATCCGCGAGGCCCTCAACAACGAGTCGGAGATCTTCCTGGCCTGCCGGGAGTCGATGTACGCGGCGGGCGGCCCGCTGTTCCAGCGGGCGCAGGAGGCGGGCGAGGCGCGCAAGGACATGAACTTCGACGACCTGCTGCGGATGGTCTCGGGCATCACCGCGACGCACTTCCTCGACGAGGCCCAGCGCGACCGCGTACTGACCGTCGCGCTCGACGGCGTACGGGCCAGGGACTGAGCGGTCCCCCGGCCAGGGCGGTCCGCGGGCCTCGGAGCCCTTGGACGGACCGCACACCGACCCCGAACTTCGCCGCACTCTCCCTCAACTCATCAGTGCGTGGCCGCCAGTTCCTGCTGCACACCGGCCCCCGTGGACCGCTTCGGGCCGCGCAGTGAGGCGATGCCGATGAAGACCATGGAGGAGAGGCCGGCGATGGCGAAGGCGGTGAAGCCCCAGTCGCCGTGGTTCGCGGCGAGGAGCCGGCCGCCGAGCCAGGGGCCGAAGACGGCGCCGAAGCGGCCCATGCCGGAGGTCCAGCCGACGGCGGTGGCGCGGCTGTCCGGGGTGGAAAGGATGGAGACGGTCGCGTAGATCATCGTCTGGGCGCTGTTCAGGAAAACGCCGGTGAGGAAGACGACGATCATCGTCACGCTCATCGGCATATGGACGCTGAGCAGAAAGACCCCGGCGGCGGTCAGCGCGAACCAGATCGCCGAGATGCGCGGGGCGCCGAAGCGGTCGGCGGCCCGGCCGGCGGCGTCCCGTGCGTGTGGAACGACTCGATGGTCTTCAGACCCCAGGCCTGGCCCTTCTTCCGCTCCTCCTCGGTCCAGGTGATCAGCGGCCAGTCGGGGGCCAGGACCAGCCGCGTGAGCGGGTTGCACAGCTCGATGCGGTTGCCGCCCGGCTCGTAGACGTAGAGGAAGAACGTCTGCTGGATGGCGTGCTTGTGCGGTCCGGTCTCGATGAACACACCACTGTCGATGGCGAGATCGGCGGCGCGCAGGATCTCCTCGCGGGTGTCCGTGGCGAAGGCGATGTGGTGCAGTCGACCGGTGGAGCCGGTCCAGTCCGAGGTGTAGACGACGTCGTACGACTTGTTCGTGAAGGTCAGCCAGCGGGCGGCGATCTTCCCCGTGTCGAGCCGGATCTGCTCCGTGGGTCGTGCGCCGAGGAGCTGTTGCTGGAACTCCGCGTTGGCGAGTACGTCGGCGGCGAGGAAGTTGATGTGGTCGAGCCGGCGTACGCCCACGCCCCGGTTGGGCTTGGCCTGGGGCTGGTTCTTCAGCGCGGGCCGCAACTCCTCGGGGGCTTCGTAGTGTTGGCTCTCCCAGTACAACGCGTGCTCGTGGCCGTCCGGGTCGGTCGTGACGTAGAGCTTGCCGAGGCCGGGCTCGTCCTCGACCCAGGTGCCGGTGCCGCCGGCGTCCTCGATCGCGCCGACGCGTCGCTGAAGGGCCTCCTCGCTGGAGGTGCGCAGTGCGAGCCGGCCGAGGCCCGGCTGTTCGCGGGCGGTGAGGACGAGGCTGTGGTGTTCGTAGTCGTCGAAGGTCCGCAGGTAAACGGTGTCTCCCTGCTGCCCGTTGACGGTCAGGCCCAGGTAGTCGGTGAAGAAGGCGACACTGGCGTCCAGGTCCGGGGTGAACAGCTGGGCGTGGCCGACATGGGCGATGTCACCGAGCGGCGGGGTCATGGTGTGCCTCCAAGCGGTGGTTCGGCAGCGCGGGGGAAGACGGTGCCGTCGAAGATCTTCCGTGCGGTGCGCACGACGGCGGTGCGGCGGACCACGGGAGCGGTCTGAGCGGATCCGGGCTCCACGGTGGTTTCGATGTCGAGGAATCCGGTGGGGTGCTCGATGCGTACGCGCTCGCCCTGGCCGGGGGGTTCCGCGATCCCCTCCCCCACGCCGCCGGGCACGAGCAGCCCCGCCGCCACGCTCGCGGCGCCCAGGACGCCGATGGAGGTGTGGCAGCGGACGGGGATGAAGGTGCGGGTCGTCACCGCACCGCCGTCCCGGGGCGGCGCGAGCAGGCTGAGCTTGGGCACGGTGGCGCCGTCCACGTCGGCCAGACCCATCAACTTCCCTGCCTCCAGCCGGATTTCGCGCAGCCTGTCGACGAGGGTGACGTTCTCCTCCAGGTCCTTGGGCGCCTCGTAGCCGGTGACGCCGAGGGCGGAGGCGGGGATCAGCACGGTCGGCATCCCGTTGTCCACGCAGGTGACCTCGGTACCGGCGACGGTGTCGCGGACGTGACCGGTGGGCAGCAGCGGGCCGGCGCCCGGCGGGAACTCGATCACGACGGCAGCGGCTGCGCCCGGCACTCCGGAGATCTCCGCGGAGCCGGTGTAGTCGACCCGGCCACCGGGGGTGGGGAAGGTCGCGACGGCCAGCTCTCCGGTGTTGAGCATCCGGATGCGTACGGTCGTCTCGGCGTCGTCCGCGTCGACCAGGCCGCGTTCCACGGCGAAGGGACCGACTCCGGCGAGGACGTTGCCGCAGTTCTGATGGTCCGTCACTTCAGGGTGGTCGACGGCGACTTGGAGGAACAGGTAGTCGACGTCCGCCTCGGGACCGGCCGAGCGGGAGATGACGGCCACCTTGCTGGTGAGCGGGTGCGCGCCGCCCAGGCCGTCGATCTGGCGCGGGTCGGGGCTGCCCATGACCCGCAGCAGCAGGTCGTCGCGGTCACCGGGATCGGCGGGCAGGTCGTCGGCGAGGAAGTAGGCGCCCTTGGAGGTGCCGCCGCGCATCAGCATGCAGGGCACTTCCTCGGGCCCGTGGCTCACGACCGCTCCCCCGTGTATTCCTCGTAGGTCCGGTACTCGACGCCGAGCCGCCGCAACGTCTCCCGCAACCCGTAGCGGTCCAGGCCCAGTTGTCCGTCGAGGAAGGCGGCGCGGGCCTTGGCCTCCTTGGCCTCGCGAGCCGCGGACGCCTCGACGGTGGCGCGGACGCGCTCGCGCGGGACGACCACCACGCCGTCGTCGTCGGCGAGGATCGCATCGCCGGGGCGGATCACCTGGCCGTCGATCGCGACCGGTACGTTGACCGAGCCGCCGGTGGTCTTGACCGTGCCCTGCGCGGAGACCGCCCGGGACCAGGCCGGGAAGTCCATCTCGCGCAGCTCCTGGGTGTCGCGGACACCGGCGTTGCTGACCAGGCCACGGACGCCCCGCCGTCGCAGCGCGGTGGCGAACAGTTCGCCGAACATGCCGTCGGTGGACGGGGAGGTGGTGGTGACGACGAGGATGTCGCCCTCGCCGCACTGCTCGACGGCCGCGTGGATCATGAGGTTGTCGCCGGGCCAGCTGAGCACGGTGACGGCCGTACCGGCGACACGCACGCCCTGCTGGATGGGGCGGATCTCCGGGCCGAGCAGACCGGTGCGCCCCAGCGCCTCGCTCACGGTGGCCACGCCGAATCCGGCGAGCGCCTCGACGTCCTTGGCGTCGGCCTTCGGCGGGTCGGTGACGATCACGCCGCTCATGCCAGCTCCTTCGCGATCTGCGGATAGGGACGCATGAACGCCTCGGCCATGGTCTTGTGGGCAAGGCCCAGGTTGGGTCCGGCGTTGCGCTTGAGCTGGACGCCGCGGCGCACGGCGAGGTCGGTGTAGTAGTCCCACAGGTGCTGCTGCGCCCCGAGGCACTCCATCGCCTTGCGCTTGGTGTCCCACACCTCGGTGATGTCGAGCAGCACCTCGGGCTTGAAGCCGCTCATCTCGGGCTGGTGCGGCTCGAAGTAGAAGACCGGCGGGGCGCCGATGATGTCGCCCTCCCCCGGGTAGCCGATGGCCTGGGCGAGGATCCGGGCTTCCAGGGCCATGCGGTTGGCGGCCGGGTGGTCGCCGTTGTACGGGTCCTCCGTCGGGTGGGTGAGGACGACATCGGGCTGCGTCTCGCGGTAGACCTCGACCAGTCGGTCGGTCAACTCCGCTGTGGGGACCAGTGGATAGTCGCCGGCGTCGAAGAAGCGGACCTCGGCGCCGAGGGTTTCGGCGGCGCGCTCGGCCTCGTCCCGGCGTATCGCCTTGATCTCCTCCAGTTGCTTGCCCTCGCGCCACGCCTTGGCGGACTCGCCGCGCTCGCCGAAGGCCAGGCAGGCGATGGTGACCCTCTCCCCCCGCGAGGCGGCCAGGGCGATGGCTCCGCCGGCCCGCCACACGAAGTCCCCGGCATGCGCGGTGACGACGAGGGTCGACCGTGGTGGTGGAGTGGTGGCGGGCGCTTCGGCATGCGTCATTGCGGAAATCTCCTTGATGGACAGAGGGGCGCCCGCCCCGCGCGCGTCAGTCCTGCAACGCGTCGATCACGCTGGTGAGGTGGGCGCGGACGGCCGCTTCGGCCGCCTGGGGGTCCCTGGCCCTGATCGCCTCGATCATCGCCAGATGCTCGTTCAGGGATTGCTGCGGACGACCGGGCCGCAGGGCCAACTGGAAGCGGTGGCGCACCAGTTGGGCATTGAGCCGCTCCAGCAGCTCCACGGCCGTGCGCTGGCCGGAGAACTCCCGGATCCTGGCATGCAGTTCCTGGTTCAGTTCGGAGTACGTCATCGGCTCGCCGTCGGCCACGGCCTTGCTCATCGCCGTGCCCAGGTCCGCCAGTTCCATCAGCTGCTCGTCGCTGGCCGCGACGGCCGCCTTCGCCGCGCACAGCCCCTCGAGGACCATCCGGCACTCGGTGATGGCGACCGCTTCCTCCACGGTCACCACCCGCACCCGCGAGCCGCGGTTGCGGATCCGCTCCACGAGGCCCTGGGCCTCCAGATCGATGAGTGCCGCACGGATGCTCGCCCGTGTCACATCGAACTGCTCGGCGAGTTCGTTCTCCACCAGTCGCTGTGCCGGTGCCATCTCGCCGTGCAGGATCGCCTGCCGCAGCTGCGCGAGCGCATGCTGTTTGGCCTGCTCTCCGGTGCTCGGACGGGCTTGTTTCGGCATCGTGTGCCCTCCCTGAGTGAGTGCCTGTCGAACGTAAATCTAGCCAAACAAAATTGTCAACAATTTTGTCCGGCGTATTGCCCCCATGTCCCCTGCGCTCAACCCTCGCGGTACAGCTCGGTGACCAGTTCCATCACGGCCTGCGCGGCGGGATGCGGGTCGTCCCGCCACCAGGCGAGGCGTACGGCGATCGGCTCGGCGTCGCGCACCGGGCGATAGACGACGCCGGGCCGCGGATACTGGTTGGCGGTGGACTCGGCCGTGATGCCGATGCCGCGGCCCGCGGAGATCACGGTGAGCCAGTCGTCGATGTCGTGGGTCTCCTCGACGGCCGGGCGGGAGTCCGGCGGCCACAGGTCCGCGGTCGTGGTGCCGGTGCGGCGGTCGACGAGGAGCGTGCGCCCGGCGAGGTCGGCCAGCCGGACCGAGCGGCGCCGGGCCAGCGGATCGTCGCCGGCCACCGCACACAGCCGCCGCTCCAGACCGACGATGGCCGACTCGAACCGCCGATCGTCCACGGGCCGCCGTACGACGGCCAGATCGCAGGCGCCCTCCGCGAGTCCGGCCGTGCCCGAGTTGACGCGGACCAGGTGCAGATCGGTCTTCGGACGCAGCTCGGCCCAGCGGCGCTGGAAGGCGACGGTGTGCCGGCCGAGCGCGGACCAGGCGTAGCCGATCCGCAGCTGGGCATGGCCGGACGCGGCCTCCCGCACCAGGTCGTCCACCTCGGCGAGCACACGCCGGGCGTGCGCCACCACCCGCACCCCGGCCCCGGTCGGGGTCACCTCGCGCGAGGTCCGCCGCAACAGCCGTACGCCCAGGGCCTTTTCCAGCGAGGCCAGGGTGCGGGAGACGGCGGCCTGGGAGACGTCGAGGGCGAGGGCGGCGTCGGTGAAGGTGCCCTCGTCGACGATCGCGACGAGACAGCGCAGCTGCCGCAGTTCCACATCCATGCGTCCAGCGTATAGATCCCGAGCCGGATGCATTTTGCGCAAGTGGGGAACGGGCGCACGATCGGAGCATGCAAGGAGCACCCGCACGCCCCGCCGCATCCCTGTCCGCCGCCGGACCGCTCCCGGCCCCGGAACGGCCCCCGCTCGCCGGGGTGGCCACGATGGCGGGCAGCGGGCTGTCCAACCAGATCGGGGCCGCGATCGGCTCGCTCGCGTTCCCCGTGATCGGCCCCGTCGGTGTCGTCGCGGTGCGCCAGTACGTCGCCGCGGCCGTCCTGTTGGCCGTGGGCAGACCTCGGCTGCGGTCGTTCACCTGGGGGCAGTGGTGGCCGGTGCTGCTGCTGGCCGTGGTGTTCGGGACGATGAACCTGTCCCTGTACAGCGCCATCGACCGCATCGGCCTCGGGCTGGCGGTGACGCTGGAATTCCTGGGTCCGCTGAGCATCGCGCTCGCGGCCACGCGGCGGCGCCTGGACGCCTGCGGGGCGCTGCTCGCCGCGGCGGGGGTCGTCGTCCTGATGCGGCCGCAGCCGTCGGCCGACTATCTCGGCATGGGGCTGGCGCTGCTCGCGGCCCTGTGCTGGGCGTCGTACATCCTGCTCAACCGGACCGTCGGACGGCGTATCCCGGGAGCACAGGGTTCGGCAGCCGCGGCCGGGCTGTCCGCGCTGATGTTCCTGCCGGTCGGGCTCGTCGTGGCGGTCCAGCATCCGCCGACCCTGATGGCCACCGCGTGTGCCGTGGCCGCGGGGGTGCTGTCCTCGGCGGTGCCGTATCTGGCCGACCTGTTCGCGCTGCGCCGGGTGCCGGCGGCGGCGTTCGGGCTGTTCATGAGCGTCAATCCGGTGCTTGCGGCGGTGGTCGGGTGGGTCGGGCTCGGTGAAGGGCTGGGGTGGATGGAGTGGGCGGGTATCACGGCGGTTGTCATCGCGAATGCGCTCAGCGTGCTTGCTCGGTCGGACCGGTAGTTCTTCGTCTGCGGCGCCGTTGTGGCTGGTCGCGCAGTTCCCCGCGCCCTTTGGGGCGCTACTAGCTCGCGGTGCGACGGATGCGGCCCGCGTATCGCTTCTCCAACTCCAGGTTGCCCTCGAAGCCGCCCGGCACGTTCGCCGAGACGTACACCGGCGGGCGGTCACCGGAGGCCAGGAGGAGGGAGGCTGCCTCGGCGACTGTCATCTGGATGAGCATCACGCCGGTGAGGGTGGACAGGGCGCAGATGGCGCCGCCGCCGGGGAGTTCGAGGAGGGCGTCGCCGCGTGGGGCCGCGTTGTCGAGGACCACGTCGGCGATGTCGGCGAGCTTCTTGCCGCTCGGGTGGGCGGCGGGGACGGCCCGGGTGTGGGGGAGGGAGGTGATGGCCAGGAGCCGGTGGCCTGCTTCCTTGGCGTGCAGGGCCATTTCGACGATGACGTTGTTGACGCCGGAGTTGGAGATGATGACGAAGAGGTCCTCCGGTCGGGGGGCGGCGAGGTCGTAGATCCGCTGGGCGACTCCCGCCTGGCGCTCCAGGAGCGGGTCGTCGAGGACGCTGGGCGGGTCACCGCCGTAGAGCACGAGGTCGGCGATGCTGAGGCGGTTCGTAGGGACCAACCCCCCGGCGCGGCCCGCGAGTTCGAGGACCATGGCTTGGGAGTGGCCGGTACCGAAGGCGTGGATGACGCCGTCCGAGCGCACGCACTGGGCGATCAGTTCGGCGGCGCGCGTCACCTCGCCGCCGGCGGACTCGGTGATGCGGTGGAGGGCGGCCATGCCCTCGCGGGCGAAGCCCTGGGCGCTCACGGACTCGACGGACACGGGATACTCCCCACTGGTGGATTGAACCACCTCACACAACAGCGCAGATGAATCAATAAATCACACGCCGTGGGTCGCGAGCAATGAGGAAGCGCACCCTTGCCGTTGGGTCCTGGAATTCAATCGGTGACCTGAACGGTGGCTGTTACCTTCGTCGTATGCCTGCCACGGACGTCACCACACTGATCCGCACCGAGCTGCCCCGGCTGGCCGGCTCACTGCGGAAGGTCGGCGAGCTGATCCTGGAGGATCCGGCCGCCGTCACCCACTGCTCGGCCGCCGAACTGGGCCGCCGGACCGGTACCTCCCAGGCGACGGTGACCCGGTTCTGCCGGGCCATCGGGCTCGACTCATACCAGCATCTGCTGATCGAACTGGCCCAGGAGCGCGGCCGCGGCGAGGTCTCGGACTGGGGCACCGCCGAGATCGGCCCCGACATCGCCCCCGACGACAGCCTGGAACGGGTCGTGCAGGTCGTCGGCACCGCGGATCTGCGCGCGGTCCAGCAGACCATCGACCGGATGGATCTCGACGCCGTCGAGCGCGCGGCCCAGGCCACGGCCCGTGCGCGCCGCATCGACGTGTACGGAGTCGGCGGAAGCGGGGCCCTGGCACAGGAGACCGAGACCCGGCTGTTCCGCATCGGCTGCGCGGTGCGAGGTTGGACCGAGGTGCATGGCGCGGCCACTTCCGCCGCCCTGCTCACCCCGGCAGACGTCGCCATCGGCATCTCGCACTCCGGAGCGACCCGGGAGACCATCGAGCCGTTCGAGATGGCCAAGGAGCGCGGTGCCACCACCGTGGCGATCACGTCCGACCCCCGTTCCCCGCTCGCCAAGGCCGCAGACATCCGGCTCATCATCTCCTCCTCGGAGACCAGCTTCCGCGCCGAGAGCATCGGCAGTCGGCACTCCTCCCTGCTCCTCATCGACTGCCTGTACGTCCGCGTAGCCCAGCTCTCCTACCAGCGGGCCAGCGCGTCCCTGGCGCTGACCGACCACATCACTCCGCGGCATGCGGTGAAGTCCCGGCGCACCCGCTGAGCCGAGCGCCCGGCGCGACCGCCGTGCATGGATGAACCACCGAGGAAACCTACAGATGGTTGTTTGAATCATCCCCTCGGTGCCAGGATGGGGCTCCGCCGAGCACTCGTAGGAGCCCCATGCGCGTCCTCTCTGTCGAGTCCACCGACCTGTTCGTCGGTACCGCCGAGCAGCCGCACCAGGTCGTGATCGCCGGGATCGAGCACGTCCCGGGCAGGCCGGTCCGCCTCGCCGTGGCGGGTGCGGAGGTGAGCGGGGTGGCGCTCGCCGCCGTCGGGGAGGACGGCACCGTACGTGTCGAGATACCCGTGTCCGTCGACGGCCTCGCGCCCGGCGACCGCCGCGAGATCACGGTCACCGCCTCCGACGAGGACCAAGTGGCGCGGCTCACCGCCGAGTTCACGGTGGCGGAGCCCGGCTGGACCATGTTCATGGTCAGCCACTTCCACTACGACCCCGTCTGGTGGAACACCCAGGGCGCCTACACGGAGACCTGGGACGTGGCCGACGACCCGGCGACGACCGGTCTTCCGGCCCGCACCTTCGACTCGCGCGGCCAGTCCGGGATGAGCCTCGTGCGGGCCCACTGCGATCTGGCGCGGCGCGATCCGGCGTACACCTTCGTGCTCGCCGAGGTCGACTACCTCAAGCCCTACTGGGACGCCTTCCCCGAAGAGCGCGCGTTTCTACGGCAGTTGCTGCGCACCGGGCGCATCGAGATCATGGGCGGCACCTACAACGAGCCCAACACCAATCTCACCGGCGCCGAAGCCACCATCCGCAACGCCGTCTACGGCGACGGCTTCCAGCGCGGGATCCTCGGCGCCTCGCCCGAGACGGCATGGCAACTCGACGCCTTCGGGCACGATCCGCAGTTCCCGGGGCTGATGGCGGACGCAGGGATCTCCTCCAGTTCGTGGGCGCGCGGGCCGTTCCATCAGTGGGGACCGACCCTCTCCGTGTTCGGCGAGGAGCCCCGGGACCCCGGGCGGATGCAGTTCCCGGCGGAGTTCAACTGGATCGCCCCGTCCGGGCGCGGACTGCTCACGGCGTACATGGTCAACCACTACGGCGCCGGCTGGGCGATCGACAACGCGCCCACGCTGCCGGAGGCGGAAGCAGCCGCGCACAAGCTCTTCCAGGGGCTCAAGAAGGTCGCGCTCACCCGCAACGTCCTGCTCCCGGTCGGCGGCGACTACGCCCCGCCGTGCCGCTGGGTCATGGACATCCACCGGGACTGGAACGCCCGTTACGTCTGGCCGCGCTTCATCAGCGCCGTGCCCCGCGACTTCTTCGCCGCCGTACGGGACGAGCTGGAAGCCGAGGGACGGAAGGCCTCACCGCAGACCAGGGACATGAACCCCGTCTACACCGGCAAGGACGTCTCCTACATCGACACCAAGCAGGCCCAGCGGTACGGCGAGACACTCCTCGCCGACGCGGAGGCCTGGGCGACACTCGCCTCGCTCGTCACCGGGCACCCCTATCCGGACGCGGCCCTCGACAAGGCGTGGCGGCAGCTGATCTACGGCGCCCATCACGACGCCATCACCGGCTCCGAGTCGGACCAGGTCTACATCGATCTGCTCACCGGCTGGCGGGAGTTGTGCGACCTCGCCGAGACGGTGCACGCCGACGCGACGCAGTCGCTCGCCGACGCCGTGACGCCCGCCGAGGGGGCGGCGGACCTGGTCGTCTTCAACCCGGCGACCTGGGAGCGGCGGGACGTCCTGACGGTCGCGGACCCCGGACAGGTCCCGCTGGACGACACCGGCCATCCCCTGCCCGCCGTGCGCGAGGAGGGTCAACTGCACGTCGTCGTACCGGAGTTGCCCGGCATGGGCCTCAAGGCACTCCCCCTCGCCGAGGGCACGGTGCCCGAGTGGACGAGCGGCGAGGGCACCACCATCCGCAACGAGTTCTACGAGGTGACGGTCGCCCCCGAGCGCGGCGGCGCCGTCAGCGGCCTGCGCGTACTGACCGAGGGCGGGCGGGAGTTGCTGCGCCCCGGCGACATCGGCAACGAACTCGTCGTCCAGGAGGAGTACCCGAGGCACCCCCGCTTCGGTGAAGGCCCCTGGCATCTCACCCCGACCGGCACCACCGCCGCCCGCAGCGGGGACGTACCCGCGGACATCCTTGTCGAGGAGTCCGCCGCCGGATCGCGGATCACCGTCAGCGCCGACCTCGGTCTCTTCCGGTACACGCAGCGGCTGTGTCTGTGGCGGGGCGTCGACCGGCTGGACGTGTCCACCACCATCGACGGGTACGACGGCGCCGACCGGCTCATCCGGGTCCGCTGGCCGTCGAACGTGCAGGGCGGGCTGCCGGTGCACGAGGTGGCGGATGCCGTGATCGGGCGTGGGTTCGGGTTCGTGGAGGTGGACAGCGAGCGGTTCCCGTGGACACTGGACAACCCGGCGAACACCTGGTTCGCCCTGGGGTCCACGGCCCGCGTGGCGCTGAGCGACGACACGGGCAGGTTCCTCGGGCACCGCTCGATCGGGGTCGCCGAACTCGTCTACGCGGACTGGGACGAGGCCGGGGAACTCGGCACCCTCCTCGCGGCGGCCCTGGTACGCGCGGGAGTCACCGCGACCTCGACGATCGCCGGCGGGCCCCGGTACGGGGACCTGGAGGTGGACTCCAACCTGCCCGACATCCGGATCGCCGTCGGCGGCCCCGACCGCAACTCCCTGGTCGCCGAGGCCCTCGGCTGGGATCCCGCCGCCGGACGCGAACTACGGCGACAGCTGGCCGACCGCGGGATGGCGGCCGTGTGGGTGGCGCCGCGTGCCGGGCTGCGCGAGGAGTGGGTGCCGGGAGCGGACCTCCGCGACCTCGAACGGCTGCCGCTGCTCGTGGTGGCGGGCGCCCGCCCCGAGGACGACGCCAAGGCGGTCGACGCGCTGATCGCCGACTTGGACGACGCCGTCGTCCACGCCACGGCGGCGGGTGGCGGCGAGGCGCTGCCGCCGGGCGACGCCTGGGACGGGCACGGCTTCGCCGTCCTCAACCGGGGCACGCCCGGCTGTGTGGTCACCGCCTCCGGCGACCTCTACATGTCCCTGATGCGCTCCTGCACCGGCTGGCCCTCCGGCATCTGGATCGACCCGCCGCGGCGCACCACCCCCGACGGCTCGGGGTTCCAACTCCAGCGCTGGTCCCACACGTTCGAGTACGCCGTCGTCGCGGGCGAGGGCGACTGGCGGGAGCTGGGACTGCCCCGGGCCGGTCATGAGTTCAACCACCCGCTCACCGCCCGGATCCGGCGGTCCTCCGACGAACCCGGCATACCGAGGACGGCGACCCTGCTCTCCCTCGAACCCGCGGGCGAGGTACTGCTCGACGCCCTCAAGCCACTCGGCTCCCCACTGGCCCGCGGCAGCGCGGCATCCGCGGACCCGGCCCGCGGAGTCGTCGTACGGATGCACGAGGTCAACGGACGGCCGGTGCACGCGCGCGTGCAGGGGCCCCGGGACTGGGCGGAGGGCACGCGGGCGGACGTACTCGAGACGCCGGGCGAACCCCTGGCACCGAATGCCGACGGCGGTCTCGATCTGGGCCTGACCGGCTTCGAGGTCGCCACGGTCCTGGCCAGGGCCACCGCCGCCCGCACGTCCGACGGTCCCACCGTCGCCGCCCACGAACCCGCCCAGCCGATCCACACCCGCTACTGGCTCCACAACTCCGGCCCCGCCCCCCGCGGCAACATGCCGGTCTCGGTCTTCCTCTCCCCCACCGCCCTCACCGCCACCGGCCCGGTCACGGCCACCGTCCGCATCGGCTCCGAACTCACCGACGCCCCGACATGGGGCACCGTGACCCTGCACGCACCACCCGGCTGGTCCACCACACCCGCCGAACTCCCCTACGCCCTGGGCCCCGGCGGCTTCACCCTCACCGAGATCACGGTGACCCCGCCCCTCGACCCCGAGCCGGGCCGGCACTGGCTCGCGGCCCGGCTGCAGTACGGAGGGCAGGTGTACGAGGATGTCGTGGCCCTCGACGTGCCAGGCACCCCGCCAGGACCAACTCTCCTGCCAGAGCTGGCCGTTGAGCGCGTCGCCGTACCCCGCGGTGAGCGCGTCCGAGTCCCGGTCACCGTGCACAACACCACCCGCGGCCCCATCAACGGAACCCTGTGGGCCGTGTCCTCCTGGGGAACCTGGCCCGGAGTCACCCCCGCCTGCCAGGGCTTCACAGTGGCCGCCGGGGAACACCTGGAGTGCGTGATCGAGGTGGACGGCGAATCGGTCCCGCCGGGCTCGTACTGGCTGATGGCCAAGCTCGCCTGGCACGGCTGCGTCGCCTACACGAAGGCCGTGGAGCTGGAGGTGAGCCCATGACGGAACACGCGGCGCTGATACACGGCGAGCCGATCCCGAGGGACCGTGTGAACGCCTTCTTGAAAGCGCCCCGTAGGGGCGCGGGGAACTGCGCGACCAGCCACAACGAACCCGCACACGAACGACAAAGACGCCGCTGGGCAACACAAGTGGTCGTCGCCGATGAACTGGCCCAACAGGCATGCAGGGAACGGGGTTTGACGCCCCCGGACCAGCTGTCGCCGTCGCAGACACTCACCGTGGCCGAACCCGACGTAGCCGACCTGGGCAGCATCGTCGCGGCAACCCTCGCCCACTCCCCCGCCGCACGCACCCTCCTCGCCGACCTGGAGGACAAGCAACACGTCCCGGAGACCGACGTACAGGACTACTACCACCGCAACCGGGACCGCTTCCTCACCCCGGCGGCACTACGGCGCGGCATCGACCCGTTCGGCGTGACCGCACCGCAGGACTTCGTGCCGTACACGCAGGCCCGCGACGGCATCGCGAGCGAGTTGCGCCGCGCGGCAGCGCACCGCGCCTTCTTCGACTGGTTCGACCGCGCCCGCGCCGACGTGGAGTACGCCGTCGGCCATGAACACCCCGGCGACCCCTCCCATCCGGACCACGAGCACCGGCACTGACCGCCCGACTGATCACCGGCGGAACCTAAAAGCAACATGGCAACCCATTGACCTCCGATGAATTGTGGTCCACATTTTCATCAATCGGAGTCGAAGTTGGTTAATTGAACCAGCAGCTGGCTGGTCGCAGGAGGCAGCAATGCGCGCTACAAGACTGACCGGATCCGTTGCGGGGCTTGTCGCCCTGATGCTGACCGCCGCCGGCTGCGGCCTGTCGGGCGGCTCCGACGGAGGGGACGCCACGGCGGGCGGCTGCAAGGTCGACAAGGGAAACGTCGGGTCGGGAAAGCTCTCCGGCGAGATCGACGGTGACATCACCTTCCAGACCACCAACCTGAAGAAGGACTTCGGGGACTTCTTCAACGGCGTCATCAAGGCGTTCGAGAAGGCCAACCCCGGCACCAAGGTCAAGTGGATCGACGACCCCGGCGACAACACGTTCACCGGCCGCACGGTCGCCGACGCCCAGGCCTGCACGCTGGCGGACGTCATCAACGTCAACGCGCCGACGGCGACGGCCCTCACCAAGGCCGGCTACCTGCTCGACGTCGGCACCAAGGACCCCGACGCCTCGAAGCCCTTCGTCCCGTCGTTCTGGAAGTCCGGCACCTTCCAGGACGCCAACGGCAAGGCGGTCCACACCACGCTGCCCTGGTACACCGGCGGTGTCCTCCTGACGTACAACACCGACCTGCTGAAGAAGGCCGGCATCGACCCGGCGAAGCCGCCGACGACGATGTTCGGACTGTTCGCCGACTACGAGAAGGTCGCCAAGGCGGCCGACGGCAAGTTCTACGCGACCATGGCCAACCCGATCTGGCGCATCCCGGCCGACTTCGACCAGATGGGCATCAAGATCCTCTCCGCCGACGGCAAGTCCGCCGTCCTGGCCGACGACCCACGCACCGTCCAGTGGGTCGAGTGGATGGCGAAGCTCTACAAGGCGGGCGCGATGCCCAAGGACTCGCTCTCCTCCAGCAACGACCCGTCCACGCTCTACAGCCAGGGCAAGGTCGCCTACGGTTCGACGAACCCGAGCTTCGTGCGGTTCGTGAAGGACAACAGCCCGTCGGTGTACGCCAAGACGGCCGTCGGCCAGCAGCCCTACGACGCGCTCGGCCGCGCCTCCGCCGGTGCCCCGCAGTACATCTCGGTCGCCGCGACCAGCAAGAACGCGCCCACGGCGCTGGCGTTCGCGAAGTTCCTGACCAACGCCGAGAACCAGACGGCCTGGTGCAAGGACCCGAGCGTGGTGATCTTCCCGACCACCACGGCCTCGCTGAACGATCCGTTCTTCCAGAACGTCACCGGCGACGACCCGTTCTCCCAGGCCCGCAAGCTCGTCGCCGACCAGCTCAAGACGGCCGACACCAACCAGACCAACCTCTCCCCGGCCGTGCAGAACGCCATCGTGTCCCAGGTGCAGCTGGCCATGCAGGGCAAGAAGAGCCCGGCGGACGCCGTCAAGGACGCCCAGGACAAGGCCAACCAGCTGCTGAAGCAGGCAGGCTGACGGTGACCGCTCAGATCACGAAGCCGGTGCCCGTGCCCGGTGCGGAGCGCACGGACTCCGCACCGGGCACGAAACCCTCCCGACTCCGCGCACTGTTGCCGGGACCGGCTGCCGACGCCAACGGGGCAGCGATGTACCGCCGTTGGTGGCTGCCCTGGCTGTGGACCGCTCCCGCGATCGGCTGCGCGGTGATCTTCGGGGTGTTCCCGTTCCTCAACACCCTGCTGCTGTCGTTCACCGACGCCAAGCCACTCGGCGGCGCCTCCGGCTTCGTCGGGCTGGACAACTACACGCGCATGCTGGACGACTCCGACTTCTGGCTGGCGACCCGCAACAGCGTCCTGTACGCGCTGATCGTCGTACCGCTGATGGTGCTGCTGCCGCTGATGCTGGCCGTCCTGGTGGAGAAGAACCTGCCGGGCATCGGCTTCTTCCGCTCCGCCTTCTACACCCCCGTCCTCGCCTCCAGCGTGGTCGTGGGCCTGAGCTGGCAGTGGCTGCTGGCCGACGACGGGCTGGTCAACACCTGGCTGGAGAAGGCCCATCTGATCAGGGACGCCATCCCGTTCCTGTCCGACCCGTGGCTGATCCTGCTGTCCGCGATGGGCCTGACGCTGTGGAAGGGGCTCGGCTGGTACATGGTCTTCTACCTGGCCGCCCTCGGGAACGTGCCCAAGGAACTGCACGAGGCGGCGGCCATGGACGGCGCGGGCGCGATCCGCCGCTTCTGGCACATCACCATGCCGGGCGTCCGGAACGCCATGATGCTCGTCGGCACGCTCACCGGCATCGGCTCCCTGCGGGTGTTCACCGAGATCTACATGCTCGGCAGCTCCACCGGCGGCCCCGGCGGCGCCGACCGCACCCTGCCCTTCTACATCCGGGACGTCGGCCTGGACCCGATCACCGGCAACGCCGGTTACGGCTCGGCCGTCAGCGTGGCCCTGTTCCTGCTGACGCTGGGGCTGACCCTGCTGGCGCAGCGCCTGACGAAGGAGGACGACGCATGACCACAGCCGCCGCTGAGGCCAAGCGCCGCCGTCTGATGCCCCGTTGGCGGGACTACGGCCGCCCGCGCGAACTGCTCGTCCGCTACCTGCTGTTGTTCCTCGTACTCGGCCTCACCGTAGGACCGCTCCTCTGGCAGCTCCTGGCTTCCCTGAAGAGCACCGGCGAGGACGTCTTCGGCGCGAACGCCACCCTGCTGCCGCACGACCCGACCCTGCGGGCCTACCGGACGATCTTCGAGCAGGTGCCGGTGGCCACGTACATCCGCAACAGCATGATCGTGGTCGTCCTGTCGGTCACCAGCCAGCTCGTCTTCTCGACCACGGCCGGCTACATGCTCTCCAAGCCCGGCTGGAAGGGCCGCAAGTCGGTCTGGGTCGTGCTGGTCGCCTCGATGATGTTCCCCTTCGAGTCGATCATGGTGTCGCTGTTCCTGAGCATCCGCGACCTCGGTCTCGTCGACAGCCTGGCGGGCGTGTGGCTGCCCGGCTTCGTCGGTGCGATCAACGTCCTGCTGATGCGCGCCGCGTTCCTGGCGGTGCCGCGCGAGATCGAGGACTCGGCCATGCTCGACGGCGCGAACGAGTGGCAGCGCTTCCGCCATCTGTATCTGCCGTCCGCGTGGGGCGCGATCATGGTGGTGATCATCAACACCTTCATCAGCGCCTGGGACGACTTCCTCTGGCCGCTGATCGTGCTGCGCTCGGAGAGCAACATGACCCTGACACTGGGTCTGTCGCGGCTGCAGAGTTCGTCGTTCGGCTACGACCAGCGCATGGTCATGGCCGGGTCGGTGATCTCCGTGATCCCGGTGCTCGTACTGTTCGTGATCACGCAGCGATGGTTCTACAAGGGCGTGTCGTCAGGAGCGGTGAAGCTGTAGCGGTACGGCTTTCAGCGCGGCCCGCGACGACTCGGCGACGCGGATCTCGAGCGCGCCTGTCAGTTCGGCATCGAGATCCAGGGTGACCGTGACCGTACGGCGCTCGCCCGGCGCGAGGCCCGCACCCTCGAACGCACAAAGTTCGAGGGTGCGCGGCCATGCGGTCGTGATCAGGCGTCGCAGATAGACCTGCACGACCGTACGCCCGTACCGGTCCCCGGTGTTGGTGACATCGACCTCCACCGTGCGCCCCGACAGGCGTGGCGTGCCGTACTCGAAGGTCGTGTACGACAGCCCGTGCCCGAAGGAGTAGAGCGGCTCGGCGCTTTCGTCGACGTAGCCGCCGTACTCGGTGTCCTTGTGGTTGTAGTAGACGGGGAGTTGGGCCGCCGAGCGCGGGACGGAGACGGGGAGCCGGCCGCTCGGCTCGGCCAGCCCGAGCAGCACCTCGGCGATCGCGTCGCCGCCCCACGGGCCCGGATACCAGGCGGTGAGCAGGGCCGCCGCGTGTCGGGCCTCGGGGACGGCGTGCGGGCGGCCCTGGATCAGGACGACCACCGCGGGTGTGCCGGTCGCGACTATGGCGTCCAGGAGCGCGTGTTGCGCGGCGCCGAGTCGAAGTCCGGCGAGGTCCACGCCTTCGCCGCAGGTCATCTCCGATACGGCCGTCACGGCGGCGCCGTTGGCGGCGAACTCGGTGTCGGGGGTGCGGGCGCTGCTGCCGCCCAGGACCAGCACGGCCAGGTCGGTCGCCGCCGCGGTGGCGACCGCTTCGGGGATGCCGGACAGGTCGTCGCCGGTCAGGGCGCAGCCGCGGGTGTGGCGGAGTTCGACGCCGGGCGGGGCGAGTCGGCGGAGGCCGTCGAGCACGCTCGTTCCCGTGCCGGGGCGCTGCGGGGCGGTGTAGTCGCCGAGTTGGTGGGCGCTGGTGGCGGCGTGCGGGCCCAGGACGGCGATACGGGAGACCGTGGGGCGTATGGGCAGTACGCCGGCGTCGTTGTGGAGGAGGGTGACGGCGGAGCGGGCGAGGGCGGTGCTCAGCTCGCGACCGTCCGGCGGCTTCAACTGGCTTGCTGCGTAGGGCTGTTCAAAGAGGCCGAGCTGAAACTTCAGGCGCAGGACACGCGCCACGGCGGCGTCCAGTGCCGCCACGGTCACCAGCCCCCGTTCGACCGCCTGCTCCAGGTGCGTGAAGCCCTCGTCCCACAGGCTCAGGTCGACACCGGCGCTGAGGGCGAGGGCCCCCGCGGAGACCTTGTCGCCGGTGATCCGGGCCAGCCTGTCCACGGCCAGCCCGTCCGCCATGACCAGGCCCTCGAAACCCCATTGCTCACGCAGGAGTTCGTGGAGGAGGGCGCGATTGCCGGCGCAGGGCAGGCCGTCGACCTCGTTGTACGCGGCCATGACGGCGGCGGCTCCGGCGCGGACTCCGGCGCGGGCGGCGGGGAGGTGGATCTCGTGCAGTTCGCGCGGCCCGAGTTCGGACTCGGCCGAGTTGCGTCCGCCGACGGTGGCGCCCTGTCCGGCGAAGTGCTTGAGGACGACGGGGGCCTTGTCGGCGGCGAAGAGTTCTCCTCGGCCCTGCATGCCGCGGACGAGTGCCTCGGTGAGACGGGCGGCGAGGTAGGGGTCCTCGCCGTAGCACTCCTCGGTGCGGCCCCAGCGTGGGTCGCGGGCGATGTCCAGTGCGGAGACGAGGGCGACATGGCCGCCGCGGGCGCGTAGTTCGGCGGCGGCGTGGGCGGCGGCGCGCTCGTACAGTGCGGGGTCCCAGGTGGCGCCGACGGCGAGGTTGACCGGGAAGACGGTGCCGTCCAGGGCCATGTGGCCGTGCGGCATCTCCTCGACGAAGAGTGTGGGGATGCCGAGGCGGCTGGACTCGACGACGTGACGTTGCACCAGGTCGGCGAGTTCCGCGCTGTCGTCCGCACCGGCTCCGGTGGTGTGGTCGACGCCGGACCAGGCGTCGGCGCGCAGCAGCCCGTAGAGGGCGCCGAGTCCGGCGAAGCGGTCGGTCTCGGCGCGCAGGGCGTCGGTGAGTTCGAAGGCGCCGTCGGGGGTGCGGCGGTAGGCGTCCCAGCCGTACATGCGCTGGTTGAGCTGACCGACCTTCTCCCGCAGGGTCATCCGGGCGAGCAGATCGCGGACGCGGGCATCGACGGGGGCGGCCGGGTCCCGGTACGTCGTCACCGTCGGCGCCCTGGCCGGGCGAGGGCGACGGCTCCGGGACACCCGTCGGCCACCTGGTCGATCGTGAACTCGGGCAGCCGGTCGGTGAGGAGGGGCAGAAGCGGCTCGATCAGCCCTCCGGTGACGACGATCCGCTCCCCGGGGTATGGGTCCAACGCGCAGAGAGTGTCGGTCAGTCGGTCGGCCGCCTCCTGGAAGATCGCCTCCGCGACGGCGTCCTTGTCGCCGGCGGCCTCGACCACGAGGGGTGCGAAACGGGCGAGCTGGACCGGCGGGCGGGCCATCACGGCGGGCAGCACATGCATGCGGTAGACCTCGCGCTGCTCGCGGGTCCACTCCTGATCGCCGTACGGCAGCACCTCGGCCGGCAGGCCCAGCTCCCGTCCGACCGAGGCGGCCAGCAGGGTCGGCCCGCCACGTCCGTCGGCCATGCGCAGGGCGGCCCGGACGGCGCTGCGCCCGATCCAGAAGCCGCTGCCGTCGTCGCCGAGCAGCCAGCCGTCGCCGCCCGCGGTCGCGGTGCAGCGCCGTCCGGTGATCCGGGCGGCGACCGCGCCGGTGCCGGCGACCAGGGCGAGGCCGTCGGCGGGGAAGCCCGGCGCGGAGGCGAACGCGGCCTCGATGTCGCTGTAGATCTCGACCGACACGGCGGGGATGCCCAGCCGCCCCAGCGCGGCGGAGAGGGCGGACTGCGCCCTGAGCCGCCCGGGCTCGTCGGCGGCGGTCCGCGAGGCGCCCGCGAAGCCGCCCGCGACGGCCCCGACCCGGGCACGCAGCGGCTCCGGCACGGCCTGGGCGACGGCCTCGGCCAGGTGGTCGGTGAGTTCCGGCACCGGGACCGTCAGCGCGTTGCCCGGTCCGCCGATGCCCTCGCCCTGCGGCAGGCCGTCGTGGGCCGAGGCCAGGACGGCACGGGTCCGGGTGCCGCCGGCGTCCAGACCGACCACGAGATCCTGGTTCAAATTATTGTTCATCGGTGACTATGGTGGTTGATACATTCGCCGGAGACAAGGGCCGACGCCGTCCGAGGAGGACCCATGAGCGCAACCACGCCCCGCTTCGGCGTCAACTACACACCGCGCCGCGGCTGGTTCCACTCCTGGCACGACTTCGACCCGGAGCATGCCCGCGAGGACCTCGCCCAGATAGCCGCGCTGGGCCTCGACCACATCCGCGTCTTCCACCTCTGGCCCCTGCTCCAGCCCAACCGCACCCTCATCCGCACCACCGCCGTGGACCAGCTGGTGCACCTCGTCGACCTCGCGGCCGAGGCCGGGCTCGACGTCCTCGTGGACGGCGTCCAGGGTCATCTGTCCAGCTTCGACTTCTATCCGGAGTGGACCCGCAGCTGGCACCACCGCAACGTGTTCACCGACCCCGAAGCCATCGAGGCCCAGGCGCGGCTCCTGCGCACCCTGGGCCGGGCCCTCGCCGACCGCCCCAACCTCCTGGGCCTCCAACTCGGCAACGAGCTCAACAACCTGGTCGAACACAACCCGGTGACCGCCGCCGAGGTGGACCACTACCTCGACACGCTCCTGACCGCCGCCAGGGACGGCCTGCCCGCCGCGGAGCATCTGGTCACGCACTCGGCCTACGACGCCGCCTGGTACGGCGACGACCACCCCTTCACCCCCGAGGCCTCCGCCCGCAAGGGCGACCTCACCACCGTCCACCCCTGGGTCTTCTCCGGCGACTGCGCCCGCCGCTACGGCCCCCGCTCCCCCCAGGTCCTGCACCTCGCCGAGTACGGCACGGAGCTCGCCAAGGCGTACGCCGACGACCCCGCGAGGCCGGTCTGGGTCCAGGAGACCGGCGCTCCCGAGCCCCACATCCCCGCCGCCGACGCCCCGGACTTCGCCCGCGCGACCCTGCTGAACGCGGCCGACTGCACGGACCTGTGGGGCGTCACCTGGTGGTCCTCCCACGACGTGGACCGCGCGCTGGCCGACTACCCCGAACTCGAATACACCCTGGGCCTGTTCGACGCGACCGGCCGGGCGAAGCCGATCGCGCGGGCAATCGCCGACACGGTCGCCGAACTTCGCACCGCCCCGCCTTCAGCACCGGCGCGCGAAACGGCCCTGGTGCTGGAGTGCACGCCGGCGACACGCTCTGTTTCCGGTCCGGGAGGCACGTACTTCGAGGCGTGGATGCGGATGCGCGGGGAGGGCGTACGTCCGGCGGTCGTGCTGGCGGAACGGGCGGAGGACGGCGACTACTTGAGGGCGCGGGGCATCAAGGAGGCCGTACGGCTCCATCCCTTTCCAAGGGTGGTCACCAGCTGATTCCGGCCGCCACCGGCAGGTGGTCGCTGCCGGTGGCCGGCAGCACCCACGAACTCTGCGACTCCACGCCACGGACGAGGATCTGGTCGATCCGCGCCACCGGGAAGGACGCCGGCCAGCTGAAGCCGAAGCCGTCCCCGGCCGTCTCCTGGACCGATTCCAGCTGCGAGGTGATGCCGTCGAGCGCGCGGTCGTCCACGGTGCCATTGAGGTCGCCGAGCAGTACCACCCGCTCGTTCCGCTCGGCGGCGAGCGCCTCGGCGAGCGCCTGCGCGTTTCTGTCCCGGCTGTCCGTCCAGAAGCCCGTCCTGGGCGTGACCCGCACGGACCCCAGGTGGGCCACGTACACCGCGAGCGGCCCCTGGTCCGTGGCCACCGTGGTGCGCAGCGCCCGGTTGTAGGCCAGCTTGACCTCGGCCGGCTTGGCGTCCCCCAGCGGCCCGGCGTCCAGCTCGATATCGACCGGCCGGGTGTCCGACAGCGGCAGCTTGCTCCACAGCCCGACCGTGCCCAGCACCGTGTGGTGGGGGTACGTCGTCGCCAGTTCCTTCTCGTACAGCGGCTTCGCCTGTGCGGTGATCTCCTCCAGGGCCAGCACGTCAGCGTCGGAGGCGGCCAGGTCGCGCGCGGTGCCGGCCGGGTCGGGGTTGTCGGCGCCGACGTTGTGGCTGACCACGGTGAAGTCGCCGCCCGCGTGTGACTTGTCGCCGAGCAGCCCGCCGAAGAGGTTCAGCCACACCGTGACCGGCAGCAGCAGCGCGACGACCGCGGCGGCGGAGCGGCGCCACAGCGCGCCGGCCAGCAGCACCGGGATGAACAGGCCGAACCATGGCAGGAACGTCTCCACCAGGCTGCCGAGACCCCCGATCCCGTTCGGGATCTGCGCGTGCAGCAGCATGAACAGGCCGAGCAGCAGCGCCAGCGCCGCGAGCACCGGGCCACGCTTCCACGGCTCCGGCCGGGAGAAGTAGCGGATCACGTTCCGGGGCTCGGCCCTCCCCTTGTCTTCGTCCTGCTGCCGCGCATCCGCGATGTCTTGCACTGTGTCACTCACTGATCAGATGTCCTCGTTGTCAGCTGTACGGGGTGGTGGGGCGGGCAGGTGAACGGCGATACGGAGCCCGCCCTCGGGGCGCGGGGTGAGGGTGAGGGATCCGTCGTGCACTTGGGCGATCCGCTTGACGATGGCCAGGCCGAGACCGACGCCCGCGTGGTCCGTGTGCACGCGCTCGGTGCCGCGCTGGAACGGTTCGGTGAGTGTGGAGACCAGCTGGGGGGTGAGCTTCTCGCCGGTGTTCTCGACGGTGAGCACCACGGCCCTGGGGCGGACGCCGGTCGTCACCCACACCGTCCCCTTACCGGGCAGGTTGTGGACGATCGCGTTGTGCACGAGGTTCGTGGTCAGCTGCAGCAGGAGCGCCTGGGATCCGACGGTGGGGGTGATGTCACCGGAGGTCTCGATGGTGACGCCGTGCCTCTCCGCGAGCGGGAGGAGCGTTTCGGTGGCTTCTTCCGCGAGGAGGGACAGGTCGACCGGTTCGCGGGTGAAGGACCGCTGGTCGGCGCGGCTGAGCAGGAGCAGTGCCTCGGTGAGGTCGATCGCCCGGGTGTTGACGGCGTGGAGGCGGGCGATGACCTCGCCGGTGTCGTGGTCCGGATCGGTGCGGGCCACCTCGAGCAGGGTCTTCGAGATCGCCAGCGGGGTGCGCAGCTCGTGTGAGGCGTTGGCGGCGAATCTCCGCTGCTCCGCGACCTGGGCTTCGAGCCGCGCGAGCATCGTGTCGAAGGCGTCGGCGAGTTCGCGGAACTCGTCTCTGCGGCCCGGCAGCCGGATCCGGTGGGAGAGCGATCCGTTCGTGGCCATGCGGGTGGCATCGGTGATGCGAGTCAGGGGAGCGAGCATGCGGCCGGCGAGGATCCACCCTCCCAGGAGGCCGAATATCAGGAGGAACACCATGGCTGCGGCTGCCATGGGGGCGAAACCGCGCACGAAGTGGGTGCCCGGAGTTGATCTCCATGCCCCCTGTTCGTTGGTTTGCAACCACCCCGCCCGCAGGAGGAACACTCCGATGGCGGCGAGCAGCACGGCACCGGCGAGCATGAGGAATCCGGCGTAGCTGAGGGTGAGTTTGACGCGAACGCTCAACCCGGGCCGCCTATCCACGGTCTCGTCCCTCACGTCCGGCACCGGGTGCCGTGTCGATGCGGTAGCCGACACCCGGCACGGTGGCGATGATCCAGGGTTCGCCCAGCCGCTTGCGCAGCGCCGAGACGGTGATCCGCACGGCGTTGGTGAACGGGTCGGCGTTCTCGTCCCACGCCCGCTCCAGCAGATCTTCGGCGCTGACGACACCGCCTTCGGCGCCGACCAGGACTTCGAGCACCGCGAACTGCTTCCTGGTCAGCGCGACGTAGCGGCCGTCGCGGTGGACCTCCCGGCGGAACGGATCAAGGCGCAGCCCCGCGATCTCCCGCACGGGCGGCCTCCTGTGTGCCCGCCTGCGGTCGAGCGCTCTGAGCCTGAGCACGAGTTCCCGCAGGTCGAACGGTTTTGTGAGGTAGTCGTCGGCGCCGAGCTCGAACCCGGTGGCCTTGTCGTCCAGCCGGTCGGCGGCGGTGAGCATGAGAATCGGCATACCGCTGCCGGAGTCGACGATGCTCTTGGCTATCTCGTCACCGCTGGGTCCGGGGATGTCCCGGTCGAGGACGGCGATGTCGTAGGCGTTGACGCTCAGCAGCTCCAGAGCGGTGCCGCCGTCACCTGCGATGTCCGCCGCGATCGCTTCCAGGCGCAGGCCATCGCGGATGGCCTCGGCCAGATAGGGCTCGTCCTCGACGATCAGCACACGCATACTCCGAGGCTACGAGTCGGCACATATCGTCGCCGTATCGAAAACCGCATACGGGCCGGCAACACCGCGCTGCCTTGACTGCGGGCATGACACACAGCCAATCAGCAGGAAAAGCGGCCCGCCGTACGCGCTCGGCCGTCCTCGCCGCCTTTGTGGCCATCAGCGCGACCCTCGTCGGCGTCCTCCTCTGGCAGGCGCTGGCCTCCTCGCCCTCGCCCTCCTCCTCGTGGGCTTCCTTACCCTCCGCGTCGGCATCACCCACCGACCCCCCTCAGGGTGACCACAGGCGTACGGCCCCCAAGGGTGTACTGGGCGAGGCTGACGGCGCTCTCCCTGACGGCGTGACGGCGTTCGACGACGGGTATCCGGGCGTGACCAAGCTCGACCCCGAGCTGCTCCGGGCCGTGCGCGAGGCGGCGACGGATGCCGCCGGCGACGGCGTCACGTTCTACGTCAACAGCGGATGGCGTTCCGCGGAGTTGCAGAACCAGCTTCTGCGTGAGGCGGTCGCGAAGTACGGCTCGGAGAAGGAAGCCGCGCGGTGGGTGGCCACAGCGGACACGTCACCTCATGTGTCGGGGGACGCGATCGACATAGGGCAGGACAACGCCACGACGTGGCTGTCCGAGCACGGCGCCGAGTACGGCCTGTGCCAGATCTACGGCAACGAGCCCTGGCACTACGAACTGCGCCCCGAAGCCGTCGACGACGGTTGCCCCGACATGTATGCCGACCCCGCACACGACCCGAGGATGCGGCGGTGACGGACCATGACCTATGCGCTCAGCACCTCTGCCACGGCCCGCAGATTGACCCGCCCCCGCCCGAACGAACACAGCGCACCACCCTCCGGCAGCCCGGTGTCCACCCGCACCACGTCCGACCGCCGCCCCACCACCGCGTCCCGCATCCGCTCCTGCCAGGGATGCAGCCCGGCATCACACGTGGCGACGACCAACGGCGACTCACCTGCCAGCCGCGAGATCTCGTGAACCAGCGCACAGGCATCCGTCGGCTCGCCCGTGACGGCCACCCCCGAAGCCGTACCGTCGACCTCCCGCACCTCGCTCAACAGGTCCTCCCCGCCCCAGTTGAGCGCCGGATGCGGCGGCGGAAACAGATCGACGACGAACGCTCCACGCAACCCCATCGGCTCGCTCTGCCCCCGAACCGCCCGCCGCGCGGCATCCAGCCCCGCCTCCGCGTCCCACGCGGAAACCACCGCGGCCGGAGTCGCGTACCGCCGGGCCAGCCCCCGCACCCGCCCCGCGGCCTCCCGCACCCGCCCTTCCGACAGCTCACCGGTCCGCAACGCATCGATCACCGCGTCCCGGCAGGCCAGCGTCACCCCCAAGTCCGGTACAGCCACGATCACTTGATCCGCCCCGGCATCGAGTGCGAGCCGCGCCCCGGCAGCCTCGCCGTACCGGTCGGCGATCGCCTTCATCTCCAGCGCGTCGCTCACCAGCACGCCCTCGAAGCCGAGTTCGTCCCGGAGCAGCCCGCTGAGGATGCGCGGGCTGAGCGTGGCGGGCCGGTCGGGATCCAGCGCCGGAAAGACGACGTGCGCGCTCATCAGCATCGGCACGCCCGCGGCGACGGCGGCCCGGAACGGCGCGAGGTCGAGTGCGTCGTACGACCGCGGATCGACGGCCGTCTCGTGATGGCTGTCGGTGACCGTGCCCCCGTGCCCCGGGAAGTGCTTGGCGCACGAGGCGATCCCGCGCGCCTCGGTCGCGGCTATCCAGGCGCTCAGGTGGCGGGAGGCCACATCGGGGTCGGCGCCGAAGGAACGGGTCCGCACGATCGGGTTGAGGGGCTGGTGCTGCAGATCGGCGACGGGGGCGTACGAGGCCGTGATGCCCAGCGAGGCGAGGTGTCCGGCGAGGGCGTCGGCGCAGCGGGCGGTCAGCTCGGGGTCGTCGACGACCCCGAGGGCGTAGGAGCCGGGCACTTCCGGTGCGCCGGCGCGTACCAGGTGTCCGATGCCGCCGCCCTCATTGTCGATGGCCACCAGCAGGTCGGGCCTCAACGCCCGTAGCGTGTCGGTGAGTTCGCGCACCTGCGCCGCGTCCCGCACATTGCGGGTGAACAGGATGACCCCGCCGAGGCCACGGTCGATCAGCCGCTTGAGCGTGTCGGGGACGGACGTGGTGCCGTCGAAACCCGCCACGAGACAGCGGTGGACCGCCTCGTCCAGGTCGGAGGGCAGAGCCGGACTCAGGGGCGTGCGCTCGGTGTGGGTCACCCCTGGAATCCTCTGGATCGCTCAGCCAAAAGTCAACCAATTCATGGATGACTCATTCATCTCGGAGCGCCTACGCCGTCACCCTGTGCGGCGGTCCCGTCGTCCCCCGGATCTCCAGCGTCGGCACAGCGAGGTGGACATCCCCCTGGCCCCCGCGTCCCGCGAACCGGTCGAGCAGGCGGCGGGCCGCGCGGCGGCCGACCTCGTGGCCGGCGTTGTCGACGGTGGTGAGCCAGACGTGGCGCAGGCGGGAGATGCTGGTGTTGTCGTAGCCGACGACGGACACATCGCGGGGGACGCGCAGGCCCAGTTCGTCGGCGGCTGAGAGGGCGCCGGCGGACGCGATGTCGTTGACGGCGAAGACGGCGGTGGGGCGGTCGGGGCGGCTGAGGAGACGGACGGTGGTGCGGTAGCCGCCCTCCTCGGTCATGTCGCTGGGCTCGACCACGGCGCCGTCCGCGAGACCGTGCGCCCGCATCGTCTCCTCGAAGCTGCGCCGCCGCAGTTCGCCGACCGCGCCGAAGCCCGCGATGTGGGCGATCCGCCGATGGCCGAGCGCGATGAGGTGCTCGGTGACCAGCCGCGCGCCCTTCGCGTCGTCGCCCGCGACCACGTCGACGCCGGCCGGCACCGCCTCGCGCGCGCCCGCGACGACGACGGGGATCCGCTCGGCGACCGTACCGAGCGCCGCCGGGTCGGGCAGCGTGCCGACCACGACCAGGCCGTCGACCTGGAGGTCCAGGAAGGGACGGGCGAGGTCCTGGCCTATGCGGCGGTTGAGGCGGGCGTCGGCCAGCAGCATGTGCAGGCCGTTGTCGTGCAGGAGGGAGTTGAGGCCGTCCAGAAGGTCCACGAACCACGGGTTGCGCAGGTCGTTCAGGAGGACGCCCACCGTGCGGGAGCGCTGCTCGCTGAGGCTGCGCGCGGCGGCGTTGGGACGGTAGCCGAGCTCGCGCACCGCCCGCAGCACGGCATCCCGCTTCTCGGACCGTACCTGCGTGGAGCCGCGCAGCACCAGGGAGACCAGCGACTTGGAGACACCGGCGCGTTCGGCCACGTCTCGGATGGTCGGCGCTCTCATGAAGTGGACCGTTCCACGAGGTGGACGGCTTGTCAAAGCCCTTGACACCATGCGGAAGCCCCACTCAGGGTGGCCTGGACAAGAATGGACCGGTCCAAAGAGGCCCACGTGGCCGAAGAGGGGCTCTCATGGTGGATACGCTCGGTGTCGCCGTCGTCGGATTCGGCTGGATGGGCCGGGTGCACACCCAGGCGTACGCCCGAGTCCCGCACCACTACCCACGACTGCCCCTGCGGCCCGAACTCGTGACCGTCGCCGAGGAGGTGCCCGGCCGGGCCGAGGAGGCCGCGGCGCAGTTCGGCTTCGCCTCGACCACCCGCGACTGGCGCGAGGTGGCCGCCGATCCCCGCGTCCAGGCGGTCAGCATCACCGCCCCGAACTTCCTGCACCGCGAGATCGGCGTCGCGATGGCGGAGGCCGGCAAGCACATCTGGATCGAGAAGCCGGTCGGCCTGACCGCCGACGACGCCCGGTCGGTCGCCGACGCCGTGGCCAAGGCGGGCGTGCAGAGCGCGGTCGGCTTCAACTACCGCAACGCGCCCGCCGTCGCGACCGCCCGCGAGCTGATCGCGGCCGGCGACATCGGCACGGTCACCCATGTCCGCATCCGGCTCTTCAGCGACTACGCGGCGCATCCCGACGGCGCGCTGACCTGGCGGTACGAGCGGGAGCGCGGCGGCAGCGGAGTGCTGGGCGACCTCGCCTCGCACGGCGCCGACCTGGCCCGCTTCCTGCTGGGCGACATCGCGTCCCTCACCGCCGACACGGCGATCTTCGTCCCCGAGCGGGCCCGCCCCCTCGGCGCCACCGCAGGTCACACCCGTGCCACGGGCGGCGCACTCGGCCCGGTCGAGAACGAGGACTACGTCAGCTGCCTGCTGCGTTTCGCCTCCGGCGCCCGCGGCGTCCTGGAGGCCAGCCGGGTCGCGGTCGGCGAGCAGAACAACTACGGCTTCGAGGTGCACGGCACCGAGGGCGCCGTCTTCTGGGACTTCCGCCGCATGAATGAGCTTGGCGTCAGCCGCGGCACGACGTACCAGGACCAGCCCGTCAGCACCGTCTACGTCGGCCCGGGCGACGGCGAGTACGCCGCCTTCCAGCCGGGCGCGGCCAACAGCATGGGCTACGACGACCTCAAGGTCATCGAGGCCCACCGCTTCCTGCGCTCGATCGCCGAGGGCACGCCGCACGGGGCGACGCTCGCGGACGCCGTGCACAGTGCGGCCGTACTCGACGCGATGGCGCGGTCCGCCGAGAGCGGTGCCTGGGTCACGCCGTAGGCATGTTGTACGGCGTCACGACCTGGATCGCGGACGGCAGGGCCGGTCCCGCGGGCGGCAGCGCTCCATGGGCCCGCATGACGAGGTGGCAGGCCTCGCGCATGTCCTGGCGCAGGTCGTGGTGGAGGACGGCGGACAGCCGGTGCTCGCGCAGCAGCCGGGTGTTGTCGTGGTCGAGGTCGTGCGCGACGAACACCACGCACTCCCGGCCCAGGTCCTCGAAGGCGCGCAGGGTGGCGATGTTGCCGCCGCCGATCGAGTAGACCGCCCGGATGTCGGGGTCGCGCTTCAGGGCGGCGCGGACGAGGTCGTACTGCGTGGTGTCGAGGCCCTGTCCCTCGGCGATCTCGACCAGGGTGCGGTCCGGGTGCCGGGCGCGCATGGCACTGCGGAAGCCCATCTCGCGCTCCTCCTCGTTGCGGAAGAACCCGCTGCTGAGGCTGGTGAGCACATTGCCGGGGCGGTCCCCGAGCCACTGGCCCATGAGGTACGCGGCGGTCGCGCCGGCGGCCCGGTTGTCTATGCCGACATAGGCCAGGCGCGGCGTCGCGGGCAGGTCCGTCACCAGGGTCACCACCGGAATGCCCGCCTCCGCGAGCCTGGTGACGGCGGCCGTGACCTCGGGGACGTCCGGCGCCTTGAGGATCACGCCCTGCGAGCCGCGCCGGGCGATCCGGTCCAGCGTCGCGGTCAGCTCCCACACCGGGCCGGTCTCCCGGAAGTGGAAGCGGGAGCGTACGACGGCCGGGTGCAGGGACGGGAGCTCGGCTTCGAGCGCGGCGCGTACGGCGGTGGAGAACCGTTCCGGCGTCTGCATCACGATGTCGATCATGAAGGTGCGGCCGACCAGCCGGACCTGGGTGCGCTGCCGGTCGAGATCGGCGATGGCCTGCCGGACCTCGCGCTCGGTGCTCTCGCGCACTCCTCCCCGCCCGTTGAGCACGCGGTCGACGGTGGCCTCGCTCAGGCCTGCCTGACGTGCGATCTCCCGGATCGGGAAGGGGTGGCCCATAGGGACGGCTCCTTCGGTTGCCCTGAGGGGTTTTTGATGGCTGCCTGCTGGTTGTTCGACGGGTTTGTACTGACAAGAATGACAGGGCTGGGTCGCCGCTGTCACCGAAGGGACGACGATGTCCTCCACCTCCTGGCTCACCGAGCGAGACTGCGACCTCGACGCCTTTCGCGCGCTGGTCGAGCGGACGACCGAGGCCGCCGACTACCCGCACGCCGCGGCCGTGGAGCAGAACGTCCTGATGTACGACGGCGACCGGCTGCGCGACGCGAACCGCCGGGACGTCCAGGCCGAGCTGGTCCGCGCGCTGACCGACGGCCCCGGCATCGTCTTCTTCCGGCGGGCCTTTCCGGACCTGGACGCCGTCGACCGGCTGACCGCAGTCTTCGACGCCCTGATCGCCGAGCAACGCGCCTCGGGCGCGAGCGCCGGTGACCACTTCGCGAAGCCGGGCGCCAACGACCGGGTGTGGAACGCGCTGGAGAAGGCTGCTCTCTACGACCCCGAGGCGTTCGCCGACTACTACGCCAACGACGTCCTGGCTCTCGTCTCGCAGGCCTGGCTCGGCCCCGGCTACCAGGTCACCTCGCAGGTCAACGTGGTCAACCCGGGCGGCGCGGCCCAGACCGCACACCGCGACTACCACCTCGGCTTCCTCTCCGACGAGACGGCCGCCGCCTACCCGGCGCACGTCCACCGCCTCTCCCCCGTGCTCACCCTCCAGGGCGCGGTCGCGCACTGCGACATGCCGGTGGAGTCCGGCCCGACGATGTACCTGCCGTACTCGCAGTCGTACGAGCCCGGCTATCTGGCGTGGCGGCTGCCGGAGTTCCAGGACTTTTTCGAGGCCCGGCATGTCCAGCTCCCGCTCGCCAAGGGCGACGCCGTCTTCTTCAACCCGGCCCTGTTCCACGCCGCCGGCACCAACCGCTCCGCGGACATCCGGCGGATGGCCAATCTCCTCCAGGTGTCCTCCGCGTTCGGTCGGGCCATGGAGACGGTGGACCGGGAGGCGATCGCGAACGCCCTCTTCCCCGTGCTGCTCAAGCGCAGGTCCGAAGGCGAGCGCCGGCTGGACAACGTCATCGCCGCGAGCGCCGAGGGCTACCCCTTCCCCACCAACCTCGACAGCGATCCGCCGGTCGACGGTCTGGCCCCGCCCTCGCAGGCCGACGTCGTACGGCGAGCCGTGCGTGAGGCATGGACATCCGAGGCTCTGCGCGACGAGCTGCGGGCCTGCGCCGAGCGGCGCGAGAGCTGAAAGGACCTGACACGACATGGGACTTCTTGACGACAAGGTCGTCCTCGTGGGCGGCGGCAGCCAAGGCGTCGGCGCCGCCGTCGCGCGGGCAGCGTCCCGCGAGGGAGCGATCGTGGCCGTCACCGGCAGGCGTACGGCCCCCGGCGAGGCGCTGGTGACCGAGCTGACGGCCGCCGGCGGCAAGGCCATGTTCATCCGGGTCGACCTGGCCGACGCCGAGCAGGCGAGGACGGCCGTCGGCGACGTCGTCGCCACCTACGGCCGGATCGACTGCCTGGTCAACTCGGCGGGACTGACCTCGCGGGGCACGCTGCTCGACACCACGCCCGAGCTGTTCGACCAGCACATCGCGATCAACCTCAGGGCGCCCTTCTTCACCATGCAGGCCGCCGTCGAGGACATGGTGGCGCGCAAGGCGCCCGGCACGATCGTCAACATCATCACGTCCTCGGCCCACGGCGGACAGCCGTTCCTGGCGCCGTACGTCGCCGCCAAGGCCGGGCTCATCGGCCTGACCCGCAACGCCGCGCACGCACACCGCTGGGACCGGATCCGGATCAACGGCCTCAACATCGGCTGGACCGCGACGGAGGGCGAGGACGCGACCCAGAAGACCTTCCACGGCGCGGGGGACGACTGGCGTGAGGAGGCCGCCGCGAAGCTGCCGATGGGCAAGCTGGGCCAGCCGGACGAGATCGCGGACTTCGTGGTCTTCCTGCTGTCCGACCGGTCGGGCGTGGTCACCGGTTCGGTGATCGACTGGGATCAGAACGTACTGGGCGGACTCGACTGAGACCTTCCGCAAGGCAAGAAACCCGCACCTCCAAGGAGCAACACCCCATGCGTATCGGCATCCTCGGCCTCGGCCGCATCGGCGCCTTCCACGCCGAGACTCTCTCCGGACTCGACGCGGTCGACTCCCTCGTCGTCACCGACCCGTTCGCTCAGGCCGCCAAGGCCGCCGCGGAGCGGTTCGGGGCCGAGGTCGTGGACTCGCCCGAGGCCCTGCTGGCCGCCGGCGTGGACGGCATCGTCGTCGCCGCGGCGACGGACGCCCACCCCGCCCTGATCCTGGCCGGGGTCGAGGCCGGTATCCCCGTCTTCTGCGAGAAGCCCGTCGCCAAGACGATGAGCGAGGGCGTCGAGGTGCTGAAGGCCGTCGAGGGCAGCGGCGTGCCGATCCAGATCGGCTACAACCGCCGCTTCGACGCCGGGTTCGTCGCCGCGCGGGCCGCCGTGCAGAGCGGCGAGCTGGGCAAGCTGCACACTGTACGGTCGACCACGCTCGACCCGGCGCCGCCGCCGGCCGCGTACATCGCCGCCTCCGGTGGCATCTTCCGGGACTGCTCGGTGCACGACTTCGACATCATCCGCTGGGTGACCGGCCGCGAGGTGACGGAGGTGTACGCCGTCGGCGGCAACCGGGGTGCGGACTACATCAAGGAGGCGGGCGACGCCGACACCACGGGCGCGATCCTGACCCTGGACGACGGCACGATCGCCGTGGTCTCCAACTCCCGCTACAACGCCCGGGGTTACGACGTCCGCATGGAGATCCACGGCTTCACGGACTCCATCGCCGTCGGCCTGGAGGACAAGCTTCCGCTGCGCTCCGTGGAGCCCGGCGTGACCTTCCCGGCGGGCACCCCGCACGACTTCTTCATGGACCGCTTCACCGCGGCCTACCGCGCCGAACTCACCGCGTTCACCGAGGTCGTGGCCGGTACCCGGCCCTCGCCGTGCACGATCGCGGACGCGCTGGAGGCAGGCTGGATCGCGGACGCGTGCACGCTGTCGCTGCGCGAGCACCGGCCGGTGACGATCGAGGAAGTGCGCGCGGTCTGACGTACGAGAAAGGGGGCCCGGCGATCGAACCGCCGAGCCCCCTCTTCTCACGGCTGGACGGGCATGCTCCAGCAGTTGGACTTCGCCGGCTCGCCCGCCAGGCGGCCCGTCAGCCACGAGATCGCCGCACCCTGATCTGCGAGCAGGGGGGCGAAGTGGTTGAGCAGCGCGTCGCCGAGGCTGGGCAGGACCACCGCCTTGTAGGTGATGTCGACTCCCTTCTTGCACCACGTGGCGGCGAGGTCACGGGACTGCCCGTGCGGTACGAGGTTGTCCGCGGTGCCGGTGGCGAGACGGACGGGGCTCTTCGGCAGATGTGTGCCGATGCGCTGATCGTCGAGGAACGCCTGGACCTTGGGCTCGGAGCGGATGATTTCGCTGATGGACCGGCCGTCCTTGGTCCACTTGGTGCTGCTCGCGAAGCCGTATCCGAAGAGCGCGTCGCCGACGCACATCGTCGACAGGTCCTTCAGCGCGGCCTTGCCCTTCTCGTTGAGGTGGGCCTCGGCGATCGGCCGCAGCTCGGGGTCGGACTGCAGGAACCCGTTGAGCGACCAGCCCAGGGCCCCGGCCAGGTCGCTGCCGTCGATGGCCTGGGTGACCGCATCCAGGTCGGCCGGTGGGGCACCCGCGTAGGTGCCCGCGAGCGTCAACTCCGGGGCGTACGAGGGCTGCAGCTCGGCTGCCGCGGCCGAGGCCCCGCCACCCTGGCTGTAGCCGAACAGACCGACCTTCGACCCGGAGGTGACCGACGCCCCGTCGAGGGCACGGGCCGCGCGGACGGCGTCCAGCACCGCGTGCGCCTCGTCGACCCGGTTGACGTACGTGTGCAGCCGGTCCGTCGCGCCGAGTCCGGCGTAGTCGGTGACGACGACCGCGACGCCCTTGGCCAGCAGCCGGTAGACCGCCAGATTCTCGTAACCGACGGACACCGTCCGGCCGTTGAACCGCAGCGGGTGCTCCAGGCCCATGGAGGCCGCGCACTGGTCGCCCTGCCCCATGGTGCCGGGTGCCACCGCGACCAGCGGGCGTGGGCCGGAGCCCTTCCAGGCGGCGGAGGGTTCGATGTAGGCACCGGTGACGGCCACCGGTCTGCCGTTGGAGTCGGTGGACTTGTACATCAGACGGGTCGCCTCGCCCGGCAGCGTTCCGTTCAGGCCGGGCAGGCTCAGGGCGAGGTGCAGCGGCTCACTGCGGATCAACGCGCCGTTGGCCGCCGGGAGTGAGGCCGGCGGGTTGTAGAACGCGGGGATCGTGACACCCCGGGACACCACCTCGGTGTCCGCGTCCGTCGCCGCGGTGGCCGGGAGGGCCTGGGCACCGAGGCAGGCGGCGGTGGACACCGCTATGAGCAGGCATCTTCCGAGAGACATGCGGCTCCTCCTGGGGAGAGGCATGCGGAGCGGCCTGCCCGGCCTCGTGGGGTCAGGCCGGGCAGGTGGGGTCAAGGACGCACGTCGTCCCACGGCGTCCTCGGACCGCTCCACAATGGATTGCCGCGACCCTACTCGCGCGTAAGTTACTCGCGGTATCCCTCGGATTATTACGCTTCAGTAATATGACGCTGTGTCTAACAACGATCATTTCCCGTGGTCAGGCAGTAGTCAGGCACCGCAGGACCGCAGGAACTTCCGTGTACGCACGGCGATGGGCAGGGGCTTGTCGGGCTCGCACGGGTACATGTCCTGCTCGACGATCGCGAACAGGTCCACGCCCAGCCTCTGGGCCGCGACCAGAACCGGCTCCAACTCCGGTACTCCGGCCGGGGGTTCGCACATCACCCCGCGCTGCACCGCGGGCCCGAACGGCACCTCGTTCGCCACCACGTCGGCGAGGATCTCCGGGTCGACCTGCTTGAGGTGCAGATAGCCGATGCGTTCGCCGTACGTCTCGATCAGCTTGACGCTGTCGCCGCCGCAGTAGGCGTAGTGGCCGGTGTCCAGGCAGAGGTTGACCAGTTCGGAGTCGGTCGAGTCGAGGAACCGCTCGACATGGTCCTCGGTGTCGATATGGGTGTCGGCGTGCGGGTGGACGACGATGTCGAGGCCGTACGCCTCCTTGACCTCGTGCCCGAGCCGTTCCATGCCCTTGGTGAGGTGGGCCCACTGCTCGCCGGTCAGCTCCGGCGGTTCGAGGATCTCGGCGGTCTTGTCGTCGCGCCAGAAGGACGGGATGACGACGAGATGCCGGGCTCCCATGGCCTGGGTGAGCGCGGCGACCTGGCTGACGTGCTCCCAGGTGGACTCCCAGACGGAGGGGCCGCGGTGCATGCCGGTGAAGACCGTGCCCGCGGACACCTTCAGGTCACGCTTGGCGATCTCGTCCGTGAGCCGCGCCGGGTCGGTCGGGAGATAGCCGTACGGACCCAGCTCGATCCAGGGGTAGCCGGCCTCCGCGACCTCGTCCAGGAAGCGTTCCCAGGGCACCTGCTGGGGGTCGTCGGGGAACCAGACGCCCCAGGAGTCGGGGGCCGAGCCGACCCGGATGCGGTCCAGCGCAGGGGTCATGTCAGGACTTCCCTTCGGAGGAGGTCGCCACGGGGGCGGTGAGATCCCCCTCTTCCGGAAGCTTCTCGACGTCCACGCCCCGGACCTGGCTCAACTCGTGCTTGAGGGCGGCCAGTTCGGTGCCGCCGGCCATGTGGTTGGTGAGTTCCTCGAGGCTGACCTCGTCGCGGGCGGCGTTCAGCTCCATGGTGCCGAGGCGCAGGACGCTGAAGTGGTCGCCGACCATGTAGGCGTGGTGGGGGTTGTGGGTGATGAAGATGACGCCGAGACCCCGGTCGCGGGCGGCGGCGATGTACTTCAGGACCACGCCGGACTGCTTGACGCCGAGGGCGGCGGTGGGCTCGTCCAGGATGAGGACGCGGGCGCCGAAGTAGACGGCACGGGCGATCGCCACGCACTGGCGCTGGCCGCCGGAGAGCGTGCCGATGGGCTGCTCGAGGTCATCGAGGATGATGCCCATGTTGCGCAGCTCTTCGTCGGCCGTCTTCTTCATCCGCTCGATGTCGAGGCGGCGGACGGGCCAGGGGCCCTTGGTCATCTCGGAGCCGAGGAAGAAGTTCCGCCAGACCGGCATCAGCGGGACCACGGCGAGGTCCTGGTAGACGGTGGCGATGCCCTTGTCGAGGGCCTCGCGCGGGGTGGAGAAGCGCACCGGCTCGCCGTCGACGAGGAACTGGCCCTCGGTGTGCTGGTGCAGCCCCGAGATGATCTTGATGAGGGTGGACTTGCCGGCGCCGTTGTCGCCGAGGACGCAGGAGACCTGCTGGGGAAAGACCTTCAGGTCGACGCTGTGCAGGGCGCGGATGTTGCCGTACGACTTGCCCGCGTTGCGCAGTTCGACGATCGGCGTGTCCTTGTCGGGGACGGCGTCCGCGAGGACTGCGCCGTGCGTGCCGGTTCCGTTGCTGGATGTCATCGGGTCACCTCCTGGTCGCCGTACGGCTGACCCACAGATTGATCAGGACGGCGCCGAGCAGCATCACGCCGAGGAACGCCTTGAACCAGTCGGGGTTCCAGCCGGCGTAGACGATGCCCTGCTGCACCATGCCGAACATGAAGGCGCCGAAGACCGGGCCGATCGCGCTGCCGGCGCCGCCGGTCAGCAGACAGCCGCCGATCACCGCGGCGGAGATGTAGATCAGCTCGATGCCGACACCCTCGCCGGACTGCACCGTGTTGAAGGAGAACAGCTGGTGCATTCCGAGGAACCAGGCGCCGAGGCCGACCAGCATGAACAGCGAGATCTTGGTGAAGGCGACCGGGACACCGACGGCCCGCGCGCTGTCCTTGTTGCCGCCGACCGCGAAGATCCAGTTGCCGTACTTGGTGCGCAGCAGGACCCATGTGGCGATCGCCGCGAAGACCAGCCAGTACACGATGGTGATCTTCACATTGACGCCGCCGACCTCGAAGGACGAGGCGAAGATGGCCTTGGCCTGGTCGAAGCCGTCCATGTCGCTGATGTTGTCGGTCGCGACATTGCCGGTGACCAGTTTCGTCACCGCCAGGTTGATGCCCTGGAGCATCAGGAAGGTGCCCAGGGTGACCAGGAAGCTCGGCAGTCCGGTCTTGACCACCATCCAGCCGTTGAAGAACCCGACCGCCAGCGAGACCAGCAGCGCCGCGAGCACGCCGACCCAGACGTTCATGCTCAGCTGGTAGGCGAGCATGCTCGCGGTCAGCGCCGAGGTGATCACCGCGACGCCGGACGACAGGTCGAACTCCCCGCCGATCATCAGCAGCGCCACCGGGATCGTCACGATCCCGATCGTCGACGACTGGTACAGGACGTTCGCCATCGAGCTGCCGTCGCGCACCGGCGGCGCCGCGACGAGGAAGAAGATGTACACCGCGACGGCGCCGAGGAAGACGCCGATCTCGGGGCGGCCGAGCAGCCGTAGCGCCAGCGGGCGCTGTGCGGTCCGCCCGTCCTTCTCCTTGCCGGGGCCGGGGGCCGGCGGTGTGGTCACCGCCGGCTCAGCCTGTTGGGCCATGCTCATCACCGGGTGCCCTTCGCGGCGAAGGCGGCGACCGCCTCGACGTTGGACTTGTCGACGAACGCCGGGCCGGTCAGCACCGGCTGCTCTCCGCCGCCCATGTAGTTGCCGTTGTTCTTGTAGAGCCACAGCGAGTCGATCGCGAGGTAGCCCTGGAGGTAGGGCTGCTGGTCGACGGCGAACTCGATGCTGCCCTCGCTGATGGCGCTGGTCAGCTCCTTGTTGAGGTCGAAGGTGGCCACCTTGGCCTTGCTGCCCGTCTCCTCGACCACCTGCGCGGCCGTCAGCGCGAACGGGGCACCGAGGGTGACGACGTGGTCGATCGCCTTGTCCTCGGTGAGCTTGGCGGTGATCGTCGACTTCACGGACGGCATGTCGGTGCCGTTGACGTTCAGGGGCTCGATGTCGCCGTTGAAGGTCTTGGCCACACCGTCACAGCGCTGGGTCAGGCCGATGTTGCCCTGCTCCTGGATGACACAGACGGCCTTCTTGGCGCCGGACTCGTTCAGCCGCTTGCCGAGTGCCTCGCCCGCGACCGTCTCGTCCTGGCCGAAGAACTCCATCAGGCCGAGCTTCTGCCATTCGCTCACACCAGAGTTGAGGCCGACGACGGGTATGTTCGCCGCCTTCGCCTTGCTGACGACGTCCTTCAGGGCGTCCGGCTTGGCGAGGGTGATCGCGATGCCGTCGACCTTCTGGTCGATGGCGTTCTGCACCAGGTTGGCCTGGTTGCCCGCGTTGGGGTCGGCGGAGTAGATCAGCTTGACGTTGTCCTTGGCCGCGGCGGCCTGGGCGCCCTTGCGGACGATGTCCCAGAAGGTGTCACCGGGCGCCTGGTGCGTGACCAGGGCGACCGTCATCTGGGGCGTGTTGGCCTTGCCCGCAGAGGCGCCTTCCGCGCTCTCCTCGGCCTTCTTGCCGCCGGAGCTGCTGGAGCAGCCTGCGAGGGTGAGGGCAGCTGCTGCCGCCACGGCCACTACGGGGGCGAATCTGCGGGAGCGAGCGGAGCGGTCCATCTTTCCTGCACCTCACTGTGCGACGGGGAACGACGGCGCAGGAGGCGGCGGATCTGGGGATCCGGAGGCCGGGCCCTTACGGGTCCGGGTCTTGCGCCGCCGAACGTGGCTTGTCTGCTGGGACGGGATCAAATCCCTTGGCGGGGCCGCTGTCAATACTTTGTTAAGACATCATTTCACAAACAGGTCCGAATGTTAGAACAAACCATTGACAGCATCGGTCTTCGCGCCCTACAACCTGAGAGTCGGCAGGCCCCACGGGTGGGACCACCTTCCCTCAGCTCGACGAGGAGCGCGCATGGCCGAGTCAGCCCAGCCATATGATCTCATCACGATGGGCCGCACAGGAATCGGGGACGCGGCCGCGGACGTGGCGGTCGCCGCCGCCGGCCTGGGCCGTTCCACGGTCGCGCTGACCTCCACCGGCGACGATCCCTACGAGATGGACTGCTTCGCCATCCGCGCGGCCCGCGTCTTCTGGATCACCGGTACCGGCCTGAGTCACGAGCCCAGACGGTCCGCCGTGCTCGCGGCACTCAAGGCCCGCGGCAGGGCCGGCATCACCGTCTTCGACCTCGACTGGCGCCCGCAGTCCTGGTCGGACCCGGACGAAGCCCGCCCGTACTACGCCGAGGCGCTGCGGCACGCCACCGTCGCGGTCGGCACCCTCGACGCATGCCAGATCATGACCGGCGCAGGCGAACCGCACGCGTGCGCACGGGCGTTGCTCGACGCGGGAGTCGAGACGGCGGTGGTCAGGCTGGGCGCCGCGGGCGTACTCGCCATGCGCCACGACGGCAGCACGGCCGAAGCGCCTCCCGCCACCGTCGGACCGGTCAACGGCCATGGCGTGGGCGGGGCGTTCGGCGGGGCGCTGTGTCACGGGCTCCTGTCCGGCTGGGATCTGGCGACGACCGTACAGTACGCGGCCGTGTCTCCCGCCTCAACCGACCGTCCTTCACAGGGAGTTGGCTAGCATGGCGAGGACCGGTGGCGCCGCGCGCGCCGTGCCCTCCCCCGGGCTCGACGCGGTGGACTTCGCCCTGGACCGGGGCAGTCCGGTGCCCCTGTACTACCAACTCGCCCAGCAGCTGGAGGCGGCGATCGAGCACGGCGTGCTCGCCCCGGGCAATCTCCTCGGCAACGAGATCGACCTGTCCATCCGCCTCGGCCTGTCCCGGCCCACCGTCCGCCAGGCCATCCAGTCCCTCGTCGACAAGGGGCTGCTGGTCCGCCGCCGCGGCGTCGGCACCCAGGTCGTGCACAGCCAGGTCAAGCGCCCGCTCGAACTCAGCAGTCTCTACGACGACTTGGAGACGGCGGGGCAGGGCCCCACCACGGAGGTGCTGCGCAACGAGCGGATGGCGGCCACCGCCGATGTCGCGGCTGCCCTCGGTCTCGCGGAGGGCGCCGAGGTCGTCGTCCTGGAGCGGCTGCGCCGCACGCACAGCCAGCCGGTGGCGTTCCTCTGCAACCACCTGCCGGCCGGCCTGCTCGACCTGGACACCCCCCGGCTCGAGTCGACCGGCCTGTACCGTCTGCTGCGCTCCGCCGGCATCACCCTGCACAGCGCCCGCCAGACCATCGGCGCCCGCTCCGCCACCCCCGACGAGGCCGCCCGCCTCGACGAGAAGGAGGGCGCGGCCCTGCTCACCATGCAGCGCACGGCCTACGACGACACCGGCCGGCCGATCGAGTACGGAACGCACATCTACCGCGCCTCCCGGTACGCCTTCGACTTCCGTCTGCTGGTCAGGCCCTGACCGGCCCCGCGCTACGGGCGTGGCCGGGTGCCGAGCGACGCGCTGAACGGGGTGACCGGGCGTTCGAGGCGTTCGCCGTCCACGGTGATGTCGATCGCCTCGTTGTAGAAGGCGAAGCGCCCCCTGATCGCGGCCACCGCGGGAAGCGGGTCCGGATAGCTCCAGAGCAGGTTCGGTGGTACGTCGGCCTCGCCCCGCCACGACCAGTAGTCGGCGGTGCCCTTGTACGGGCATGACGTGTGGTGGTCGGTGGGGACGAACAGATCGCGGCGGACGTCCTCGGGCGGTATGTAGTACCGCGTCGGCAGCGAGGTCTCGAAGAGCAGCACCGGGCGAAGGGTGTCGGCGACCAGCGTGCCGTCGATCTCGACCTGGACATGGCGGCTGCTGGGCAGCGCGTCCACCCGCTTGTGCGGGTCACGCGGGTGGACGAAGATCTCCTCGTCCTCCTCGTACCAGTGGTCGAGACCCCTGTCCCAGCGCAGGAACCAGGCGAAGGCGATGTGCCCGGCCAGATCCTCGGCGGGGAAGGTCCACGCCGCGTTCTCCACCACCTCGCCGTCGACCTCGATGTCGTAGAAGACCTGCGAGCCGGTGTGCGTGCCGGTCGGCGGGTTCTTGGCCGGGCGGAGGAGGTCGGTGCGGACCTCCTCCCGCGGGAAGGCGTACTGCGGAACGGGCAGTTCGGGCTCCCAGACGAGGACGGGATGCCGGCTGTTCACCACGGTCACATCACCCTTGACGCCGCGCACCCAGCGTTCGCCGGGCTCCCACAGGAGGCCCTCGGGGGTGGTCCGGATGGATCGCTCGGTGGGCAGCATGGGCATGACCCGCTCTCCTTCGGCTCTCCCAGCAGCCTACTGCGCAGCCGAACCACCGTCTCGGTCAGTGAGCGGCGTCCAGCCGGGCCCGCTGCTCCTCGCTCAGCTCCAGATCGACGGCGGCCAGGTTCTCGTCCAGCTGCGCCACCGACGACGCCCCCGCCAGCGGCAGGATCGGCAGCTCGCCGCCGATCTGCCAGGCCAGCACCACCTGGTTGACGGTCGCGCCGGTCTCCCGGGCGACCTCCCGCAGCACCTTCAGACGGGCCGGGACCCCAGGGTGGTCGAAGTCCGCGGGCAGCCGGTCCGGGTGGGTGTAGGCCCCCCTCAGCAGCGGCGAGTAGGCCACCAGGGTCAGTCCGGGCTCGGCCCGCAGATAGCCCAGCAGCTCCGCGCCGGCGTGGCCGAGGCTGCCGTCGGGGAAGAGGTCACTCGGTACGTCGGTACGGGGCCGCAGATGGCTGTGCGCGTACTGGAGCACCTCGTAGCCGGGAAGTCCGGCCGCGGCGGCGAGACCGCGGGCGCGCTCCACCCGCCACATGGCGTGATTGCTGACTCCGAGCATTCCGACCGTGCCCTCGGCCACCAGCTCGGCAAAGGTCTCGACGGTCTCCTGGAGCGGGACCTTGTGGTCCTCGATGTGCGCGTACAGCAGATCCAGCTTGGCGACGCCCAGCCGTTCCCGGCTGCGCTCGGCCGACTCCCGGATCACCTTCGCCGACAGGCCTTCCGGGTTGTCGACATAGCTGGTGCCGGGAGCGAGGGGGCGGGCGCCCAGCTTGGTCGCGATGACGATCTCGTCGCCGACACCGCGACTGCGCCGCCACCGGCCGAGCAGTTCCTCGCTCTGCCCGCCCTGGCTTCCGTCCTCCCAGAAGGCGTAGTTGTCGGACGTGTCGATGAACGTGCCACCGGCCTCGACATAGCGGTCGAGCACCGCGAAGGAGGTCGCCTCGTCCGTGCGTGAGCCGAACAGCATGGCGCCGAGGGCGAGCACGCTCACCTCGCGGCGGGTCTTCGGGTCGGTGCCGATCGTGCGGTACTTCATGGTGGATGCCTCCCGTTCCGCGCCCGCGTTCGGGGCACGTGAACGGGAGTCTTCAGCTTGAAGTGCTCTTCAAGTCAAGGGAGTACGCGGGTTCAGCCCGCGAACGGCCCCTCCAAAGCGGCCCACTGGAGCAGCATGATGGTCTTGGCGTCGGCGATCTCCCCGGTGCGGATCATCTCCAGGGCTCGGCGGAAGGGCACTTCGAGGATCTCGATGTCCTCGCCCTCCTCGTCCAGTCCCCCGCCCTCGTGGGTGCGGGTCGACGGTCCGTACTCGGCGGCGTAGAAGCTGACGCGTTCGGTGACCGAGCCGGGGCTCATATAGACGTCGAAGACATGCCGGACGGCGCCGATGGTGTGGCCGGTCTCCTCCACCACCTCACGCCGTACGGCGATCTCCGGGTGCTCGTCATCGTCGTCGAGCAGTCCCCCCGGCGTCTCGATCAGCATCCCGTCCGGGTGGTTGTTGACGTAGACGGGGTAGCGGAACTGACGGGTGAGCAGCACCGTTTCGCGTTCCGTGTCGTACAGCAGCATGGTGGCCCCGTTGCCGCGGTCGTGCGTCTCCCGCTGCTGGGTGCTCCAGGTGCCGTCGGCACGCTGGAGGTCGAAGGTCGTCGCGCGCTCGACGTACCAGTGACTGGAGAGCAGAGTCACCTCCCGCACCTTCACACGCGGGTTGCCGGTCAGGTCCAGGCCGGTCCGGTCGAGTCCGGTGCGGCCGCGGCGGTCGGGGGTGTCGATACCGGCGGTCATCGGGTGGCGCCATGAGGGTGGAGTGAAGTGGTCATGCCCGTCTTCTACCAGTTGCGAGCGTTCGCCTGTTGTGCAAAACGTTTTGGATATCTAGCTTGTGCCGCATGAGCGACAGAACGCCTCCGCCCGCGGGCCGTCTCCTGGTGAGCGGCTGCGATGTGCTGCGTGTTCCGCCGGAGGGCGCGTGCGAGATCCTCCCGGCGCGGGACATCGTGGTCGCGGACGGTGTCATCGAGGAGGTGCGGCCGACCGGCGCCGCCCCCGCCGACGACACCGCGGAGGTCGTCGACGGGCGCGGGCTGCTCGCCGTACCGGGCCTGGTCAACGCGCACACGCACAGTCCCATGGTGCTGATGCGCGGTGCGGCGGAGGACGTGACGGTCGAGGGGTGGTTCAACGAGCGCGTCTGGCCGATGGAGTCCAACCTCACCGCGGCGGACGTGCGGGCCGGGGCGCGGCTCGCCTGCGCGGAGATGATCCGTTCCGGCGTCACCGCCTTCGCCGACCACTACTTCTTCCCCGAGCAGATCGCCGAGGCGGTCGCCGAGACCGGCCTGCGGGCCGATATCGCGCCCACGTACTTCAGCAGCGGGGGCCGGGAATCCCTCGAGGCCGGAGTGCAGTTCGCCGAGAAATGGCACGGGCGGGCGGCGGGCCGGGTGACCGTCTCGCTCGGGCCGCATGCCCCGTACACGGTGAACGACGCGGACCTGCGGACCCTGGCCGGGCACGCCCGGGAGCTCGGCCTGCGGACGCACATCCACGCCGCCGAGCATGTGGAGCAGACGCAGTCCAGTCTTGAGCGGCGCGGCATCACCCCGATCCGGGTGCTGTACGAGACCGGGGTGCTTGAGGCGGGTGTGCTGATAGCGCACGGCTGCGGCATCGTCGAACAGGCCCTGCCGCTGCTGGCCGAGTACGCGAGCACGACCGCCGTGGCCTGCTGCCCCAAGGTGTATCTCAAGCACGCGCTGTCGCCGCTCACCCCGGTCCGCGAGCTGCTCGGCGCGGGGGTCACGGTGGCGGTCGGCACGGACGGCGCCGCCGGTCACAACACCCTCGACGTGTGGGAGGCGCTGCGGCTGGTCGCGCTCACCCAGAAGCAGGCGGTGCGCGACGCCACCTGGATGACCGTCTCCGACACCCTGCGCCTGGCCATGCGGGGCGGCGCCCGCGCCCTGGATCTGGCGGACCGGATCGGCGCTCTCGAGCCGGGCATGCGGGCCGACATCGTCCTCACCGACCTGTCCGGACCGCACTGCCGTCCGCTGCACGACCCGCGCGCCGCCCTGGTCTACAGCGCCCGCGCCAGTGACGTACGTACGGTGATCGTCGACGGCCGCGTCCTGATGCGCGACGGGCGGCTGCTCACCGTGGACGAGCCGGCGCTCCTCGCGGAGGCCGACGCACGGGTGGCGCGGATTCTCGACACCTCCCACGGAAGGGCGGTGCAGCACTATGACCCCTGAGCCCGACAGGGCCCCCGTCCGCGGTGCGGCGTCCATCAAGGACGTGGCCGCGGCGGCCGGGGTCAGCCCGACCACGGTCTCGCACGTGCTCAGCGGCAACCGGCCGGTCAACGAGGAGACCGCCACCCGGGTGCGCGGTGTCGTCAACCGGCTCGGCTACGTCCCCGCGTCGCTGGCGCGCAGCCTGCAGGCCGGTTCCACCTCGGTGATCGGCCTGCTGATCCCCGACATCAGCAACACCTTCTTCGCCGAGCTCGCCAAGGGCGCCGAGGACGCCGCCCACGACCTCGGCTACGGCCTGATCCTGTGCAACACCGAGTTCGACGCCGATCGCGAGGACCGCTATCTCGGCATGATCCGCAGCCGGTTCATCGACGGGATGGTGTACGCCTCGGGGTCCCCGCCGTCCCGGCGCCGGCTGGAGGCTCTGATGGGCAAGTTCCCCATCGCGCTCGCCGATGAGGAGGTCGAGGGTCTGGAGGGCGCCCTCATCGCCACGGCCGACCACGAGGCGGGCGGGCGGCTGGTCGGGGAACACCTGCGCTCCCTCGGTCACCGCCGGGTCCTGATGCTGACCGGACCCGGGGCCCTGCGGAGCAGCGTCGCCCGTGCGAACGGCTTCGTCGAGGCCTTCCGGGGCGAAGTCGTCGAGCGGGTCGGCGACTTCAAGGAAGCATCCGGCTACGTCCTGGTCGACAAGCTCCTCCAGGACGGCGGCCTCGGCTGCACCGCCGTGTTCGCGGCCAACGACCTGATGGCGTTCGGCGCCCTCACGGCGCTCAGGGACGCGGGTCTCTCGGTGCCTCAGGACGTCTCGGTGGTCGGCTTCGACGACATCCGAGCGGCCTCGCTGGCCCATCCGTCCCTGACCACCGTCCACCAGCCCGCCTACGACGTGGGCCGCACCGCCACCGCCCAGCTTCTCCAGTACGTCTCCCGGGGCGAGATCCCGCCCGCCTCACGGCACACCCTCCCCGTCGAACTGAAGGTGCGGGGCAGCACGGCGCCTCCCACCACCCGCTGACCCGCGCATCCCCCCTGCTCGACAACCGCGCCACGCGGCCATGTCCCCGTGCCCGGCTGCCTCAACGCGCCCTTCCCGAAAGGCGGTTCGCCATGCCCAGAGTGCTCGTCATCGGCGAGTCCTGGTTCACGTACACGGTGCATCAGAAGGGCTTCGACGCCTTCCACACCGCGGAGTACACCGAGGGCGGAGGCGTCTTCCTCGACGCCCTCCGCTCCCAGGGCCACGACGTGACCTACGTTCCCGCGCACGAGATCCCCACCCGGGTGCCCCACTCGGCGGCGGGCTTCGACGCGTACGACGTCGTGGTCATCAGCGATGTCGGCGCCAACAGCTTCCAGCTGCCGCCCGAGACCTTCGGCCGGTCCGTCGCCGCGCCCGACCGCTCGGAGCTGGTGCGCGGCTTCGTCGAGCGAGGCGGCGGGGTGCTGATGATCGGCGGCTACCTGAGCTTCAGCGGTATCGACGCCCGCGCGCGGTGGGGGCGTACGCCGCTGGCCGCCGCGTTGCCGGTGGTCATGGTCGATCGGGACGACCGGGTGGAGCTGCCGGCCGGGGCCGTGCCCGAGGTGGTGGGCGAGCACCCGCTCGTACGGGGGCTGGACCGGTCCTGGCCGGCGCTGCTCGGCCTCAACGAGGTCGCGGTACGGCCGGAGGCGTCGTTGCTGGCCGAGTGCGCCGGGCATCCGCTGCTGGTCGTCGGCGGACACGGCACGGGCAGGTCGGCCGCGTTCACCTCCGACGTGGCACCGCACTGGGCGCCGCCGCCGTTCCTGGCCTGGGACGGATACGCGGAGTTGTGGGACCGGCTGGTGCGCTGGCTGGCCGGGGCGGAGCGGTGAGGTGCCGCGCCGCTCGGCGATGTCTGAAATTCCCACACCGGAAATCACACAGAAACCGGCCGACGTAGCCAAAACGTTTTGCACTTCCTACTGTCGACGCAGCCGCTCACTCAGCAACACAATGATCAGGAGGTCCATGATGCGATACGGAAGAACCGCCGCCTTCGCGTTGACCGGCATGCTCGCGCTCACCGCGTGCGGAGGATCGGGCGGGGACGATTTCGGAGCGGCCGCCTCCGGTAAGCCGCGCGTCAAATTGGTGATCAATGGCGGGCTGGGCGACAAGTCGTTCTTCGACTCCGCCCACGAGGGGCTGAAGAGGGCTCAGAAGGACCTCGGTTACGAGCTCAAGGTGGTCGAGCTGGGTGCCGACCGCACCAAGTGGGAGCCCGGATTCGAGGACGCCGCCTCGGCCGACGACTACGACATCCTGGCGGCCGGGACCTTCGAGGTCACCGACTACATCGGCGAACTCGCCCCGCAATTCCCGGACAAGAAGTTCTGGCTCTTCGACGCCCCGGTCGACTACAGCGGCAAGAACGGCACCTGTTCCAACAAGTGCGAGAACGTCTACTCCGTGACCTTCAAGCAGAACGAGGGCGGATATCTCGCCGGATTCCTCGCCGAGAAGCTGGTGACCGGGAAATCACTCAAGGGCGCCGAATCCCTGAAGAAGGTCGGCGTCATGCCCGGAGTGAAGATCCCGTTGATCGAGGATTTCGTGGTCGGTTTCAAGGCGGGATTCAAGGACGCGGGCGGACAGAACTCCGACGTGCTCGTGCAGTACGTGGGCGGCGACAAGCCGTTCAGTGATCCCGCGAAGGGCAAGGAGATCTCCACCGCCATGTACGGCCAGGGCGCCGCGCTGGTGTGGCCGGTCGCCGGGCTCTCCGGCCTCGGCACCTTCGAGTCGGCGGTCGCGGCCGGGCGGTACACCTTCGGCGTCGACTCCGACCAGTACCAGACCCTCACCGACCAGGCGCAGAAGAACACCGTCGTCACCTCCATCCTCAAGAACGTCGGCAACGCCCTGTACAAGGCCGCGCAGGCGGACCAGAAGGGCTCTCTCAAGTACGGCGCCGTCGACTCCGTCGGTCTCGCCGAGGACGCCGTCGGCTATGTGAACGACGACCACTTCGCTCAGCTGGTCCCCGAGAAGATCCGTACGGAGCTCCAGGAAGCCGCCGACCAGGTGAAGTCCGGCTCCGTCACGGTCCCCAGCGCCTTTTAGCCGGACGGCCTCGATGATGAACGAGCCATGGGGCGAGGACGGCCCCGCCGTCGCCGCCCGCGCCATCACCAAGACGTACGCCAACGGAGTCCGCGCGGTGCGCGGTGTGGACCTGGAGGTCCCGCCCGGCGAGATCCGCGCGGTCGTGGGCGAGAACGGCGCGGGCAAGTCCACGCTGATGAAGCTGTTCTACGGCCTGGAGCAGCCCTCCTCCGGGGAGCTCCTGGTCGGCGGCCGGCCCCGCGTGCTGCGCGGCCCGGCCTCGGCGATCGCCCTCGGCGTGGGCATGGTGCACCAGAACCTCATGCTGGTGCCCTCCTTCACCATCGCGCAGAACGTCGTCCTCGGCGTCGAACCGGGCCGCCGCGGTCTGGTCGACCCGAAGGCGGCCATGGAGACGACCGCCCGGCTCGCTGAGGAGTCCGGACTCGCCGTCGACCCGAAGGCGCGCGTCGACGAGGTGTCGGTCGGCATGCGGCAGCGCGCCGAGATCCTCAAGGCCCTCCACCGCCGAGCGCGCGTACTGATCCTCGACGAGCCGACCGCCGTGCTCACTCCGCAGGAGACCGAGGACCTGTTCGCCGCCGTACGAAGGCTGCGCGACGACGGAATGACCGTGCTGTTCATCTCGCACAAGCTGCGCGAGGTGCGCGAGATCAGCGACAAGGTGAGCGTGATGCGGGCCGGTTCGCTGGTGGGGACGGTCGCCACCGCGGACGCCACCGAGCGGTCGCTCGCCTCGATGATGGTCGGCCGCGAGGTCTCCCTGGACGTGGACCGCGCCCCCGCCCGCCCCACCGGAGTCACCTTGCGGGTACGGGGCCTCGGCTACGAGGCGCCGACCGGGCAGTCCCTGCGCGGCGTGGACTTCGACGTGGCCGCCGGGGAGATCGTCGGTGTGGCCGGCATCGAGGGCAACGGCCAGAGCGAACTCGCCGAGATCCTCGCCGGGTTGCGCCGGCCGACGACGGGCACGGTCCACGTCGGCGGCACCGACACGGCCGGTCTGGACGTGGCCGCGCACCGCGGGGCCGGCATCGGCTACGTACCGGAGGACCGGCTGTCGAACGGCGCCGCGCTCGACGAGTCGATCGCCGACAACCTCGTCGTCGACCGCCACGACCGCCCACCCCTCGCCCGCCACGGCATGCTCAGCCCGAAGGCGGTGCGTGCCCACGCCGAGCGGCTGATCTCCGACTACGCCATCCGCACCCCCGACCCGTCGGTCCCGGTGCGCGCGCTGTCCGGCGGCAACCTGCAGAAGGTGATCGTCGCCCGTGAACTGTCCGCTGTACCAAGGCTGTTGATCGCCTCTCAGGTCACCCGCGGGGTGGACGTCGGCGCGATGCGGTTCATGTACGAGCAACTGGTCGCCGCGCGCGACGCGGGCACCGCCGTGCTCCTGGTCTCGGCCGACCTCACCGAACTGCTCGCCCTCTCCGACCGGTTGCTCGTCCTCAAGGACGGCCGCCTGACCGCCCGGTTCGACGACACGACCGGCCTCACCGAAAAGCGCGTCGGACTCTACATGCTCGGCATCGAGCACCACGACCGCGACCACCTCACGGCCGGCCTGACCGACCTGGGGGACGCCCCGTGACCGGCACCCTGATCGAGACCGAGGACCGGCGCGAGTACCGAGCGACCCGTCGCCGCGATCTCGCGGTGGACATCGGCATGGCCCTGGCCACCATCCTGGCCGCCCTCGCCATCGGCTTCCTCGTCATGCTCGCCACCGGCAAGGACCCGATCCGGGCGTACGAGGTGATGCTCACCGGCCCGCTGGACCGCTCCTTCCGGGTCGGCCGCTGGCTGGAGGACGCCACCACGCTCACCCTGCTCGGCCTCTCGGTCGCCATCCCCTTCCGCGCCCGGCAGATCAGCCTCGGCGCCGAGAGCCAGCTCTACGCCGGTGCGCTGGCCGCCGGCGCGGTCGCGATCTTCCTGCCGCTGCCGCCGGTCGCCGCCGTGATCGTGCCCATGGTCGCCGCCGCCGGCGCGGGCGCCGGAATGGGTCTGGTGCCGGGATCGATGAAGGCCCGCCTCGGCGCCAACGAGATCGTGGCCACGCTGATGCTCAACGCCATCGTCGTCCGCGTCTACGACTACCTGGTCAACGGTCCGCTGAAGGAACCCGGGAGCAGCGCCGTGCACTCGAAGTCCATCCAGGACGATGCCGCGCTCACGCCGCTGACCGACTGGTTCGGCACCCCGATGGGCCGCGCCAACGTCGGGTTCGGCGTCATGCTGCTCACCGCGGTCGCGCTGTGGCTGCTCCTCACCCGCACCCCGCTCGGCTACCGCATCCGCATGACCGGCTCCAACCCCGGCTTCGCCGAGTACGGCGGCATCAAGGTGCCCCGCGTCATCGAGTGGAGCTTCGTCATCGGCGGCGCGGTGGCGGGCCTCGCGGGAGCCCACCTCGTCCAGGGCGTCTACGGGCGCCTGGAACCGGGTCTCGCCGGCAGCCTGGCCTTCGAGGGGATCGTCGTGGCCCTGCTGGCCAGGAACAACCCGCTCGTCGTGGTGGTCGCCGGGCTCTTCTACTCCTATCTGCGCGCCGGGGGCGACATCATGGAACAGCAGACGGACGTGGGCACCGAGATCGTGGTGGTCATCCAGGCGGTCATCGTGCTGCTGGTCACCGCCCAGGCCCTGCCGGACCTGCTCAAGCGCCGGCTCGCGCGCAGGCAGGTGGGCGTCCGATGAGTTCCCTGCTCGACGTCGTCCTCAGCAGCGCCTTCCTGGCGGCGGTGCTCCGGGTCGCGACCCCCTACCTGCTCGCCGCGCTCGGCGGACTGGTCGCCGAACGCGCCGGCATCAGCAACATCGCCCTGGAGGGCCAGATGCTCGGCGCGGCCTGCACGGGCGCGCTGGTCGCCGGATACAGCCACTCCGTCGCCCTGGGCGCGGTGTGCGGGGTCGCGGTGGCGGCGCTGATGGGGGTGCTGCTGGCGGCTCTGCGGCTGGAGCTGGGCGCCGACGCGATCATCGCGGGCATCGGCCTCAACCTCCTCGCCTCCGGCGGTACCGCGTTCGCGGTCTACACCCTCCTCGACGACAAGGGCGGCACGTCAGGGCTGAAGAGCGGCACATTGCCGACGGTCACCCTGCCGGGCGTGGAGAGCGTTCCCGTACTCGGTGATGTGGTGAGTGGTCAGAACATGATCACCTGGCTGGCGTTCCTGGCCGCGCCCTTCGTCGCCTGGCTGTTCTTCCGCACCCGCTTCGGCTTCCATCTGCGTGCGGTCGGCGAGATGCCGGACGCCGCCGCCTCCGTAGGGATTCCGGTCCGACGGGTCCAGTACGCCGGCCTCGCCCTCAGCGGCGCGCTCGCGGGCCTCGCCGGGGTCTTCCTCAGCATGGGCTATGTGTCCTTCTTCGTACGGGACATGACGGCCGGCCGCGGTTTCATCGCCCTCGCCGCGGTCTTCCTGGGCGGGCTGCGCCCGTGGGGCGTCTTCCTCGCCGCGCTCGGCTTCGGCGCGGCGGAGGCCCTGGCCGTACAGCTCGGGACGCTCGACGTACCGCCGCAACTGGTGTCGACGATCCCGTACGCCCTGACGCTGGTGGCCCTCGCGCTCTACGCGTGGCGGCGCAAGCGACGCGGCGCCACCGGGGAGGTCGCCGCCTCCCTCTGACGCGGCCCCGACTTCCCGTGCAATCAGTCCTTTTGGTCAGTCCTTTTGGAAGGTTTGGAAGGTCACCCATGCGACGACACAGACACCGAGTGCACTGCGGACACGCGCTCCTCGGTTCCCTCACCGCCGTCGGACTCCTCGGCAGCGTGGCTCTCGTGAGCGGCTTCGCCGCGGAGCCCGCGGCGGCGGCAAAGCCGCGGAACGTACGGCTGCTGGACACGATCACCGTGCCCGCCGGGACCACGGAGTTCGGCATGCCGTTCGGCGGGCTCTCCGGGATCGACTACGACCGGGAGTCCGGCCGATACGTCGCCCTCAGCGACGACCGCTCGGAGAACGGCAAGGCCCGCTTCTACACTCTCCGACTGCCGCTCGACGGGGCCGCCTTCGCCGGTGACAAGCCCGTACTCGACGGCCTGACCGTGCTCGACGACACCACGGGCGAACCCTTCACCGCAAAGGCGGTCGACCCCGAGGCGATCCGCTGGACGCCGGACGGCAACAGCCTGCTGTGGACCAGCGAGGGAGCCTCGTCGTCCGGGCAGCCTGCCTTCGTCCGGGAGGCGGCCACTTCGGGCGGTTACGAACGCGAACTGCCGTTGCCCAAGGCGTACGCGCCCGTCAGGTCGGCGTCCGGCACGCTCACCGCCGGCGTCCGCAACAACCAGGCGCTCGAAGGCCTCACCCTCTCCCCCGACGGCAGCAAGGTCGTCACGGTCACGGAGAACGCGCTCATCCAGGACGGCCCCGCAGCCTCCTTGACGACAAAAAGCCCGTCCAGGCTGCTGGTGGCGGACCGGGCGACGGGCAAGCCGAAGGCCGAGCACGTCTACGAGGTGGACCCGATCTCCGACGCCCCCACCGCACCGCTGCCGCCCCCGGTGGGGACGTACTCGGCAGACCGGGGGGTCACCGAGATCCTCGCGATCAACGAGACCGACTACCTCACCGTGGAGCGCTCCTTCGCCTCCGGTGTCGGCTTCGCCATCCGGCTGTACTGGACCAGCACCATCGGCGCCACGAACGTGAACGGCGAGTACGCCCTGTCCGGCGACGAGAAGCCGATGCGGAAGAAGCTGCTGTACGACTTCACCACCTCCGGCACGGACGCCGACAACGTCGAGGGCATCACCTGGGGGCCCAGGCTGCCCGACGGCTCCCGCTCGCTCGTCCTCGTCACGGACGACAACTTCGGGTTCAACGGCAGTGTCACCAAGTTCCATCTGCTGTCGGTCCGTTCGAGGTGACGGTCACTCCGCCGAGCTGAGGTTCTTGCGCCGGCTGGCATGGAAGCGCGCCTTCTTCTGACGATTCCCGCACGTGTTCATGTCGCACCATTTGCGGGTGCGGCTTTGACTGGTGTCGAAGAAGGCGGCTCGGCAGGTCGGCGATGCACACAAGGCCAGTTTTCCGTCTCGTTCGCCCGCGATGATGCTGATCGCGTCGGCGGCGATCACGCTGAGGGCGTCTTCCACGCAGGAAGCCGAGCTGAGCCGCCATCGCCGCTTGCCGTCGGGCGTCAGGATCGCCGCGGCCCGACCCTGAACGCTGCGGTCGTTGATGACTTGGACAGCGGAGGCGGAGAGAGGTTCATGGAGCGCGGCCGCGGTCGCGGCGGCGTGAATCGACTCCCGCAGTTCCCGAGCGAGTTCGAGCTGGGCGGTGGTGCAGGAGTCCACGGCGAGGCCGTTCACCGCCAGCCAGTCGACGAGTCGGCGCGGTGTGGGAATCCGCTCGACAGCGTCGCCATGACGCTCCGAGAGAGTCCCCGTGAAGCTGGTCGCCAGCACATTGCCGAGACGGAAGTCAGGGAACCCGGTAGGCATGGAACCACCTTAGCCGGTTGCACGCCGACGCGAGGGCATAGTAGAACCGTCTTAGCCGGTTCCGCGATGGCCAGGAGGTCTCATGCCCCGTCCGACCAGCGACGTGCAAGCATTTGAAGCCCACGCACCTGATGCCGAACTCGACGAACTGCGCGCGCGATTGGCCGCGGCGCGGCTGCCGGAAGCCGAAACGGTCCATCGCCCCGCGCCCGACCCTCGCCGATGGGACCAGGGCGTTCCGCTCGCCGACCTCGTCGATGTCGTGAACTACTGGCGCACCGGGTACGACTGGCGGGCGTTCGAGGAGCGCCTCAACCAGATCGGCCAGTTCCGCACGACCATTGACGACCTGGGAATCCACTTCCTGCACCGCCGATCCACGCGCACGGATGCCACTCCGCTGATCTTGACGCACGGCTGGCCGGACAGCGTCGCTCGGTTCATCGATGTGGTGGACGAGCTGGCAGATCCGAAAGACGCGGACGCGCCGGCGTTCCACGTCGTGGTCCCGTCGCTGCCGGGCTTCGGTTACAGCGACAAGCCGGCCACCACCGGGTGGGGAACCGAAAAGATCGCGGCCGCATGGGTGGAACTGATGGGAAGGCTCGGCTACAGCAAGTTCGTGGCCCACGGCGGCGACTGGGGCGGCAATATCACCACGGTTCTCGCGGGCAGGTTCCCGGCGCACGTACTCGGCATCCACACCACGTTCGCGGAGGGGCCGCCCGGGCTGACAACGGACGGGCTGACGGCGGTCGAGCGCGAGTGGGCCGAGGGAACCCGCGATTTCTGGCGCCACCGCGCGGCGTACGCGAAACAGCAGGCGACCCGACCGCAGACCATCGGCTACTCGCTCGTCGACTCGCCGGTCGGACTTCTTGCCTGGATCCTCGACAAGTTCGCCGAGTGGTCGGACACGGAGGACAGCCCGTTCGAGACGATTTCCCAAGACCGCGTTCTCGACGACGTCACCCTGTACTGGCTGACGCGGACCGGCGCGTCGGCGGCCCGCATCTACTACGAGAGCCACAACTCCCTGGACCCCGAACTCCGGGTCGACGTCCCGTCAGCAATCACCATGTATCCCCGCGACGTCGAGAAGTGCCCGCGCCCCTGGGCACAGGAGCGGTACCGACAGATCGTCCACTGGGGATCGCCGGAGACCGGGGGACATTTCCCGTCGCTGGAGGTTCCCGAGTATTTCGTCAAGGACCTGCGAGAGGGCCTCGCGGCAGTGCTGGCCGCCAGTGCTCTGACCACATAGGCGGCAACGGGTGGCGTCGCCAGGGACTCAGGGTTCGATGACGAGGCGTTCGATGAGGCCGTCGTGGAGTGTGAACTGGTAGCGCAGATCGACGGTCCCGCCGGGGAAGTCGCCCTCGAGGTGGTGGGTGGCGATGTAGCGGGTCGCGTCGGTCTGCTGGGCGCCGGTGAGGTGGATCGTGTAGCTGAATTCGGTGGCCGATCGGTCGAGCCACTCCCCGATCGCCTCGGCGCCCTCGTAGGTGTGGCCGTCGTCGATCACTGTGGCTTCGCGGGTGAACGCCGTGATCGCGCCGGCGGTGTCGTGGGCGCGGTGCGCGTTCAGGTAGCGGGTGATCACCTCGGGCAGGGTGTCCTGGGTGCTGGTTCGGGACTGGTTGTCGTGCATGACGCTCCTTGGGGTGGTGGCGGGTTCAGACGGTGGGGGTGGTGCCGCCGTCGATGACGTGTTCGGCGCCGACGATGGCCGAGGCGCGGTCGGAGACGAGGAACGCGACGAGTTCGGCGACCTCATCGGGCCGGTTGGGACGGCCCAGCGGGATGCCGCCCAGGGAGTCCATGAGCCGGCCCAGCGCCGCTTCCTGGGTGATGTCCGCGTCGCGGGCGATCCGGGCGACGAGGTGGTCGGCGGCCGAGGTCTGCACGAAGCCGGGCGAGACGGTGTTGACGCGGACGCCGTGCGAGGCGACCTCGTTGGCCAGGCCCTTGCTGTACGTGGTCAGGGCGGCCTTGGCGGCGGCGTAGGCCAGGGTGCCGTTCCACAGCGGCATGCGGCGCTGGATCGAGGTGACGTGCACGATCACGCCCTTGGCCGTGGCGATCATGTGGGGCAGGAGCGCGCGGTCCAGGCGGACGGCGGCCAGCAGATTGGTGTTCAGCTCCCTGGCCCAGTCGTCCTCGCCGAGCGCCGCGAACCCTCCGGCCGGCGCCTCGGATCCGCCGAGGGTGTTGACCAGGATGTCGACGCCTCCCACACGGGCGTCCACCTCGGCGGCGACATGGGCGGCGCCCTGGGCCGTGGACAGATCGGCGGTGATGAACGTCTTCTCTTCGACGTCGTCGGGGCGGCTGCGGGCGGTGACCAGGACGGTCGCGCCGGCCTGGGCGAGACGTCGGGCGATGGCGGCTCCCGTGCCTTTGGTGCCGCCGGTGACCAGAGCGCGTCGGCCTTCGAGGGATTCGCTGATGGGTGTGGTCACGGTGTGCTCCGATCCCGGGCTGCGGGCGCCAAAGGCACACCAAAGGCACCGCCCCCGTCGTTACTGCTAAAATGGAAGCTACTAACTTCGACTTTAGCAGTAACTGAGGGGATGGTCGCCGTGGCAAGCCGGATCAGGCTGGAAGACCGGGAGTGCCCGCTGTCCACGACGGTGGAACACGTAGGCGAGTGGTGGACGCTGCTGATCCTCCACGACGCCTTCGACGGCTACACGCGCTTCGACCAGTTCCAGGAGAGCCTGGGCATCTCCTCCAGCATGCTCACCACCCGGCTGAAAACCCTCGTCGCCGACGGACTACTGGAGCGCCGGCCCTACCAGACCAACCCCGTACGCCACGAGTACGTCCTCACCGAACTCGGGCGCTCCCTCCGACCGGTGATCGTCGCCCTGGCCGCGTGGGGTAACTCCCGCCTGACACCGGCCGAACGCAGCATGATCCTCATCGACGCGCACAGCGGCGAGGAAGTCGAGCCCGTCGTCGTCGACGCCAGGACGGGCCGCCGACTCGACGACAGCGACACCTACGTCTTCACCGCGGGCCCTGCGGCCAGCGACGCCATGCGCCATCGATATGCGACACGACCGACCACTCCCGCGGAGGCGTAAGACTGGGGCCGGCGCCGTGTGGCGCCGGCCCTGGCATCAAGAGATGTCCGGCAGGTATTGCCCGCCAGGTCTCAGATGGCGCGGACGTGCGAGGCCTGCGGGCCCTTGGGGCCCTGGACGATCTCGAACTCCACGTGCTGGTTCTCCTCGAGGCTACGGAAGCCGGAGCTGTCGATCTCCGAGTAGTGCACGAAGACGTCCGGGCCGCCCTCGGCCTGGGCGATGAAGCCGAAGCCCTTCTCGGCGTTGAACCACTTGACGGTTCCCTGAGTCATTTTGTTGCTCCTTGCAGGGGCTGGGGTACGGGACCCGCACCGTGCGGTGCCCCGGGCCGGCCTGGACGCTACTTCTCCAGTTCCCTGAAAGAAGGCGGCGCCCGCGACATCGTTCTTCGCGAGCGTGCGGTGAAACACAGACACAAAAACTACGACCGCCCCGTACAACCCGCCCCCCGCCGGATTCATTCCCGCCGCCTGCCGCAGCGTGACGTACCGACGACCAACCAGGACGGGACCACTCCGCCAGGCAGAGACCGCCGATCCATGGATAAACCTTCCTCTCCCACCCCTGCGCGGGCGCTCCTACGGTCGGGGCTGCGGGCGCTCACCGGCCCGCCGTACCGAAGGAGCAAGACCCCATGAAGATGACCGGCAACACGATCCTGATCACCGGCGGCACCTCGGGCATCGGCCTCGGCCTGGCCCTGCGCCTGCACGAGGCCGGCAACAAGGTGATCGTCGCCGGCCGGCGCAAGGAACTCCTCGACGAGATCACGGCCGAGCACCCGGGCATCGACGCGCTCGTCCTCGATGTCGCGGACCCCGACTCGATCGCCCGGGCCCGCGAGACCGTGGCGGCGAGCCACCCGGGGCTGAACGTCCTGGTCAACAACGCCGGCATCATGCAGTTGGAGAACCTCCTCGACCCGGCCGGACTCCAGGTCGCCGAGGATCACGTCACGACCAATCTGCTCGGCACGATCCGGATGACGTACGCCTTCCTGCCGCTGCTGGTGGGCAAGGACGACGCGGTCGTCATGAACGTCACCTCCGCGCTGGCGTTCGTACCGTTCCAGGTCACCCCGACCTACAGCGCGACCAAGGCCGCGCTGCACTCCTTCTCCGAGAGCCTGCGCATCCAGCTCGCCGGTGCCGACGCCGGCGTCCAGGTGATCGAGGTGGTCCCGCCGGGCGTGCGTACGACGCTGCTGGGCCAGCAGGACAGCGACCAGGCCATGCCGTTGGACGACTTCCTCACCGAGGCCCTCGATCTGCTGCGCGAGAAGCCTGACGCGAAGGAACTGGTCGTCGAGCGCGCCAGGTTCATCCGCGACGCGGTGGCCACCGGCTCCTACGACGACGTCCTCGCCATGATCAGCGGCAGCTGACCGATCTGGAACGACCGTCGCGAAACACGGACGAACGCGCCCCGGTCGTCGGACCGGAGGCGACCGGCTCCGCCCTGAGTGCCGGCGGACACGCGAGCGCGGTCAGGCCGTGGGCTGGAGGGTGCTGCTCAGCCATGGATCGGCGGTCTCTGGATAGGGGGGCGGGATGCGGCGAGGATGGGGGCATGGACAAGAAGGCACTGGCGGAATTCCTGCGCCGCAGGCGGGATGTGTTGCGCCCCCGCGATGTCGGGCTGGTCGAGGGGCGGCGCAGGCGTACGCAGGGGCTGCGCCGCGAGGAGGTCGCGCAACTCGCCGGTATGTCCACCGACTACTACGCCCGGCTGGAACAGCAGCGTGCTCCGCAGCCCTCCGTCCAGATCACATCGGCTCTCGCCAGGGCGCTGCGGCTGACCCCGGACGAACGCGACCATCTCTTCGTCCTCATCGGCCACAACGCCCCGGCCCGCTTCCACCGCTCCGAGCACGTCAGCCCGACGCTGATGCGGGTCCTGGACCGCCTGGACGACTCCCCGGCCCTGGTGCAGACGGACCTGCTCGACACCCTCGCAATGAACCCGTTGGCCGTCGCGCTGGTCGGCGACCTGACCCGCCACACCGGTCTGGCCAGCAGCGGCTACTACCGCTGGTTCATGGACCCGGCCGAACGTCTGGTGTATCCCGAGGACGTCCACGAACACCACGGCCGTGCCAATGCGGCGCGCCTGCGGGCCGCGCTGACAGCCGGCAGCGACACCCCCCGAGCCGCCCGCATCCTCGCCGAACTCCATGAACACAGCCCCGAGTTCGTCCGCATGTGGGAACTCCAGGAGGTCGCGCAGCGCTACGACGACTGCAAGACCGTCCTCCATCCCGAACTCGGCCGCATCGACGTCGACGCCCAGCTCCTGTTCACCGAGAACCGCGCCCAGACCCTGGTGGTGCTGACCACACGCCCCGGCACGGAGAGCCACAGCAAACTCGAACTGCTCTCCGTCATCGGCCACCAGCAGCTCACCCCCTGACATCGCTCAGTCGATGGCGATGCTCGTCGGTGATGCTCGTCGGCCTCAATGAGTATTTTGACATAGGTTTCTCGCCATAGATAACGTGGCGCCGTGACCGGAACCAGCGAGGCTCGCCCGAGCCAGGGCGTCGACCATGTGGCCGCAGGCCTCGTGGCGTGTCTGCCCGCGCTGAACCGGTACATCAAACAGGGCATCGACCGGCGGCTGCCCTATCCCAAGCTCCCCGAGCGGCAGTTGGCCCTGCTTCAGTACGTCGCCGAGCACGACGGCGCGACCGTCCACGAGGCGGCCGACGCGCTGCGGATGATGCCGAACAACGTCAGCGCCCTGGTCACCCGCCTCACCGAAGCGGGCCTGCTGGAACGGCGTCAGGACGACAGCGACAAGCGTGTGGCGCACCTGTGCGTCACCGCCACGGCGCGTCAACGTATCGGCGAGGTCGAGAACATCGCGGCGGCGCAGCTCGCGTCCGCGCTCCGCACCCTCACCGACGGCGACCGCGACGCCCTCGGCTCGGCGCTCGGCGCCCTCGAAGCTCTCGCCCGGCGCCTGCGCGACCACTCCGCCTGACCGGTCGATCCCGCTTCCCGTACGCCTACTGCCCCTGCCACTGCCACCACGGCGGCAGGGCCGGCTGCGCTGCTCGCCTACACAGCTCCCCCGCACATGTCCACGCGCCAACAGTCGCGCGCCGCACGTCCCGAGGACAGCTCACACATGTCTGTCACCGCTGTTTCCACAGCGTCCACTCCCGTTTCCGACCCCCACCCCCGCGGTCTTCGCGCCAACCCCTGGCTGACGCTGGTCGCCGTCGCGTTCGGCCTGTTCATGGTCGGCCTCGACGGCTCGGTCGTCTCGATCGCCAATGCGGAGATCGCCCGCGACCTCAACGCCACCACCGCCGAATTGCAGTGGGTCACCAACTCCTACCTGCTCGCCCTCGCCGCCGCCCTCATCCTCGGCGGCAAGCTCGGCGACCGCTTCGGGCGCCGCACCCTCTACCTCGTCGGCGTCGTCGGATTCACCATCGCGTCCGTCGCGATCGGCCTCGTCGGCACGGTCGAGGGCGTCATCGCCTTCCGCGCCGTACAGGGTCTCTTCGGCGCGCTGCTCATGCCCAACACCCTCGCGCTGCTGCGCGCCGTGTTCCCGCCGAAGAAGTTCGGCATGGCGGTCGGCATCTGGGCGATGATCTCGTCCGTCTCCACTGCGCTCGGCCCGATCGTCGGCGGACTGCTCGTCGAGCACGTCAACTGGGAGTCCGTCTTCTACATCAACGCCCCCATCGGCGTCATCGCCCTCGTCTTCGGCCTCGTGGTGCTGCCGCAGTCCAGGAACGAGGCCGCCGCGAGCGAGAAGTTCGACGTGCCTGGCGTCGTGCTGCTCGCGCTCGGACTGCTCGCCGTCGTCTTCGGCGTCGTCAAGGGCGAGACGTGGGGCTGGACTTCGGCCGGCACGCTCGGCGCGATCGTCGGCGGTGTCGTCGTCCTGGTCCTCTTCGGCTGGTACGAGACCCGCGTCGCGCACCCTCTCCTGCCCATGCGCCTGTTCCGCAACCCGGCCCTGACCATCGGTACGGTCGTCACCGCGCTGAACTTCTTCATCCTGCTCGGCGTGATCTTCTTCGTGATGCTGTACCTGCAGAACGTACGCGGCTTCACGCCCGTCGAGGCCGGGGTGCGCACCCTGCCGCTCAGCCTCGTCTCCATGGTGGCCTCGCCGCTCGGCGCGAAGCTCACCGAGAGGTTCGGCCCGCGTCTGACCATGCCGCTGGGGATGGTGCTGCAGGCCGGCGCCGCGTTCGCGATGCTCGCGTGGAGCGCCGACTCCTCGTACGCCACCATGTGGCCGCCGTTCGCCGCGCTCGGCCTCGGTGTCGGCATGGTGATGGCCGCGTCGTCCGACGCGATCGTCGGCAACGCGCCCGTCAAGGACGGCGGCGTCGCGGGTGGCCTCCAGGCCACCTCGCTGCAGATCGGCGGCGCGCTCGGCACCTCGGTGCTCGTCTCGATCATCAGCAGCCGCGTCGGCTCCACGCTCACCGACTCGCTGACCGACGCGGGCGTGCCCGGCTCGGTCGCCGCTCGTCTCGAGGAGGCGAAGGACGCGGTCGCGATGGGCGTCGCCCCGGTCTCCGACGCGATGCCCGCACAGCTCAGGGCGGCCGTGGTGGAGGGCAGCCACACCGCCTTCATGAACGGCGTCCACACCGCCGTCCTGGTCACCGGCATCCTCGCCCTCGTGGGCGCCGCCCTAGCGGCGTTCGGCCTCCGAGGCCGGAAGGACGGGCACGACGAGAACATCGAGAACACCGAGGCCGACGAGACCGAGGAGACCGACGGGAAGGTGCCGAGCCAGTCCGCCGCGCCGACGATGCCCGAGGTCCGTTCCTCCGACGGCGTCCCGGTCAGCGGCTACGTCATCGGCGCCGAGTCGGCACCCGTTCCCGGGGCGGCTGTCACTCTGATCTCGCTGGGCGGGCGTCAGTTGGGCCGCGTGCTGGCCCACACGGACGGTTCGTACACGGTGGACGCGCCGCGCGCGGGCAGCTACGTGCTCATCGCCTCCGCCAACGGCTATCAGCCACAGGCCTCCACGGTGGTGCTCGGCGACGAGTCGGCCTCGTACGACATCCTGCTCTCCGGCACCAGCGGCCTGGTCGGCACAGTCACCTCGGCCGACCACAAGGAGCCGATCGGCGGCGCCATGGTGGTCGCGGCCGACGTGCGCGGCGACGTGCTCGCCGCCGGGCTGACCGACACGGACGGCGCCTTCAGCTTCGCCGAGCTGGTGGCCGGCCAGTTGACCCTAGCGGTGACCGCGGCCGGGTACCGGCCGATCGCGCTGCCTGTCGAGATCGCCCCGCAGGGCGTCACCAGGACCGAGGTCGAACTGTCCTCCGGCCTGCAGGTGCAGGGCGTGATCCAAGCCGCGGGCCGACCGCTCAACGACGCGCGGGTCACGCTCGTCGACGCGGCCGGCAACGTGGTGGCCACCGCGACCACTGGCGAGGACGGCGGCTACGCCTTCACCGACCTGGACGGCGGCGAGTACACGGTCACGGCGGCCGGCTACCCGCCGATGGCCACCCACCTGACCGTGCACGGCTCCGGAGTGGAAAGCCACGACATCGAGCTCTCCCACCCGGGCGAGTGACAGCCGCCGGGCCGGACGCGCCTGAAGCGGCGGTGCGTCCGGCCCGGTCGGTGAAGCACCCCGGATCCGGTGGTCGGTGGCGGCCGGGGACGACTGGCCGCCACCGGTCCGGGATTCACGGTGCCTCCTTGAAGAGGAATCCGCGGTGTACGGCACGGATGCGCAGAAAAGAGTTGGGTTGGCCGCCCGTGACTTCACCGGACGGCCAACCCAGCAGACCACCACGTTCTAGAGCGCGCCCTTAGTGGCCAACGCTGTTGCTGCAGCCCATGGTCGAGCCGATGTGCTTGCTCTGCCCACCGGCGTTGCCCTCGCCGTTGAGCGCGTTGCCCAGCAGGCCGTTGAGGATGCCGACCTGGCCGAGGATGTCGATGTTCAGGTCGTGCGACTTGCATTCGGAGCTCTGCATGACCTTGTGCCCCTTGCCCTTGTCGCCGTGACCGTCCTGGCCGTTGGCGCTGGCGGTACCGGCGCCCAGGATTCCGACGCTGCCGAGGGCGACGACCACGACGGCGGCCTTGCGAAGCTTGTGCATGTTCTCTCCGATGGAGTGCGGTGTGCGCGATCTGTAAGAGATCGACTTCGTACAGTCACGGGACGTTAATATGAAAAATCCGCACACTCCCTGGCGACACGCCGAGGGTGCTTGACGAGCCTCTTCTCCTCCGTCCGGCGGGCGCAGCTGGCGGAGACCTCGTAGGTTGAGAGGTGAATCGGTCGCGCTCGTAAAGATCGGCAGGTCACGCGCGTGACGCCAGCGGAGATCAATTTCGAGGAGCTGTTCGACGCCGCACCGAATCCGTACCTGGTGCTGGACGCCGACCTGGTGATCCGCTACGCCAACCGCGCCTACCTTCAGGCCACCGGAAGGACCCGCGAAGAACTGGCCGGGCAGTACATCCTGGAGGCGTTTCCAGTCACACCGGCCGCGCCGGCCGCGGCGCGTGACTTCGGCGCCTCACTCCAGCGCGTGCTGGACTCCCGAGAGCCCGACGTGGTGGCTCCACAGCGATTCGACATTCCCGTCGCCGACCGCCCAGGTGAACTCGAGGAGCGGTGGTGGTGCGGGATGTCCAGCCCCGTCCTCCGGCCGGACGGCACCGTGAAGTGGATCATCGCACGGGCCGACGATGTCACCGAGTTCATGCATTCCCCTGTCATCCGTGAGTTCACCTCGCCACTGAGCAACCAGGCAACAGGGATCGCGGCCCTGGTGTATGCCCGGTCGCATGATCTGGAGCAGCTGAACGAGCGGCTGCGCCAGGCGCATGCCCGTGAACGTGAAGTCGCCGTCGCCCTGCAGGAGGTGATGCTGCGCTCGCCCGACTTGGACAGGCACCGGGACATCGCTGTGCGCTACCTGCCTGCCCTCGGATCACTCAACGTGTGCGGCGACTGGTATGACGTGGTCGATCTGCCGCCCGACCGCTACTCCATCGCCGTCGGGGACGTGGTCGGCCACGGCCTTGAGGCTGCTGCCGTCATGGGCATGCTGCGCAGTGCCTTGAGCGCAGCCATTCGGGCCGTTCCCAGCCCGGCCCAGGCCCTGGAGGTACTGGGCCTGTACGCCCGGGCGGTCGACGGCGCGCTGGCCACCACCGTGGTCAAGGTGCTCATCGACCCGCGCAGCCGACTGATCATCTACAGCAACGCCGGTCACCCTCCGCCGGTACTGCTCCGTCCGGACGGCAATTGGCAGATGCTGGACCAGGCCACCGACCCGCCGCTGGGCGCACGTCCGGAGCATGTCCCCCGCCCTCAGGCCGGCCTGTCCTACACGCCGGGAGACACCCTTGTGCTCTACACCGACGGCCTCATCGAACGCCGCGACGAAGACATCGACGCCGGCCTGGCCCGGCTGACCGACGCCCTCGCTCGGTGCAGCACCCTCCCGGTGCAAGAACTCGCCGACGGACTACTGGACCACCTGGGCGTCACCGGCGGCAGCCACGACGACATCGCTCTCGTCGTGGTCCGTCTGTGACCCTGCAGCGGTCGGCACTCGCTCCGCCTCCGCGAGAGCGGTGGGCGGCACGACGGGGGCTCGGCTCGAACCGGGCGGGCCGTCCAGCGCGGCCCGTACCGTCTGCAACAGACGGCTCTCCCGGTTCGGCTCGGCTGTGGCGCTACAGCGCCACAAGGGTCAGCGGTTCCACGCCGCCGCACAGCGGTGGCACTGGATCCAGCTTGCCGTCCGCCACTGACAATGCCCTTTCCGTACGTGTCGGTTCGCCCGGTTAGCGGAGGCGAAACCTCACGGAAATCCCTTGTGGGACAAGAGCCCTACGCTGTAACCGAGCGTTTGGAGCCGCATTTCCTGCGGCCCGGAACGGGAGGTGAGCCGGTGGTCGACGACCCACGACAGCGCCCGCTGCCCATCAAGCGGCTGCGCCCGGTGGGCGACGGAGAACTACGGCTGCACCACCGCATCGTGCACGGCTACCGCCGTGCCTACCGCATGGCCGGCCAGGGCCCGGTACTCGTTCTGATCCACGGCATCGGCGACTCCTCGGCGACCTGGGCCGAGCTCATCCCCGACCTCGCCCGCACCCACACGGTGATCGCCCCCGACCTGCTCGGCCACGGCGCCTCGGACAAGCCCAGGGCCGACTACTCGGTCGCCGCGTATGCGAACGGGGTGCGCGACCTGCTGTCCACGCTCGACATCGAACAGGCCACGCTGGTCGGGCACTCGCTCGGCGGCGGCGTCGCCATGCAGTTCGCGTACCAGTTCCCGGAACGCACGGAGCGGCTGATCCTGGTCAGTGCGGGCGGCGTCGGCCGCGAGGTGAATCCGGTCCTGCGGGCGGTGTCGCTGCCCGGCGCCCATCTGATGCTCTCCGCGCTGCGCCTGCCAGGCATGGGTGTGCAAGCACGCCTGTTCGCCCACCTGATGCGACTCCTCGACACCGATCTCGGCCAGGACGCACCGGAGTTGCTCACCCTCGTGGACGCGCTTCCCGACGCGACCTCGCGCAGCGCCTTCATCCGTACCCTGCGCGCCGTGGTCGACTGGCGCGGCCAGGTGGTGACCATGCTCGACCGCTGCTACCTCACCGAGGGCATGCCCACGATGCTGATATGGGGCGACCGGGACAGCGTGGTGCCCGTACGGCACGCGTACGGGGCGCACGAGGCGATGCCCGGCAGCCGCCTGGAGATCTTCGAGGGGGCCGGGCACTTCCCGTTCCACACCGACCCCGCGCGGTTCCTCTCCCTCGTCGAGGAGTTCACGAGTACCACCGGCCCGGCCGACTGGAGCCGGGAGAACTGGAGCGGACTGCTCCGCGCCGGACGTCCGGGCAGCACGGCGGGACAGCCGGACACCGCGCAGAACCGGGCCGTGGAGCGGGACATGAGAGAGGCGAGCGAGCGCAGCGCGACGTGATGCCGCGCGGCCCGGTCTCCCCTTCTCGAAGAAGCGCCGTCTGTTGACCGTGCTGCGGGTGATCACGACGTCCGTCAGCGGCTCGGCGCGGGCGCTCAGCACCGCCAGTGGTGCGCAGCGGTTGAACGGCGGGGCGTCCCACGACGTGGCCTCCGCACCTGGTCCTGGCACGGATGCCGCCGCAGCCCTCAGAACGCCGTCGAACGCCTGCGGGCCGTCGTGCGCCTCGGGGTTGTGCTGGGTGTGGCGCTCACCCAGGTGGGCTTCGGCGGCCTGTTCCGGCTGGTCGTCGTTGAACGCCTGCTCGTAGCAGGCGATCACGAGCGCCTCGTTGTCGTCAGCGGACCTGCGGATCTCCTGCCTTGCGGTGGTACGGAACGCGTCAGTCGGCCATCGCCTCGCGGACGAGCGCGGTGTCGACGAACTGCTCGAAGCGGACGATGAGTCCACCACGTACGACGAAGTGGTGGGCGACACGGACGTCGATCGGCTTGCCGGTGGCTTGGTTGACGGCCGTGTAGCGGGCCAGGACGACGACATTCTCGCCGTCGACGACGTAGGTGTCGTCATGGGCGGCCCAGCCGTCCCAGTCCTGGCCGAGCTTCTCCATCACGTTGGCGGTGACCCCGTCGGGGGTGCGGTAGGTGCCGGCGAGGGGGAAGCCGGCCATCTCGGTCCACTCCACGTCGGGGGCGAGAGTGGCCCGCAGGGCTGTCAGGTCCCCCGCCGCGGAAGCCAGGTACTGGCGGCGTACGACATCCGCGGGAGCGGTGGATGTGGCGAACTCGGCCATGGTCAGCCCCACTTCATCTCGCCCTTGGCGACCTTGGCGCCGATCTGGGCGGCGATCACCATGCCGTTGCCGGGGTAGCGGGCGACGAGCGCCTCGGTCAGCGCGGCACCGTCGGCCGCCTTGCCGAACTCCTCCTCGAAGGCGAGCAGGTAGTCGCGGGTGGCGGCGATCGCGGAGGCGTCGGCGGCGGTGTCGGGCAGACGGTGGCCGGGGACGACCAGTTGCGGGTCGAGGGCGGCCATCTCGTCCAGCAGGTCGATCCAGGCGGCACGGTCGCCGGGGGTGGGGGTGTCGGCCACCCAGACGTGCTCTTGCTGGAAGAGCAGGACGCCGCCGAGAAGGGCGCGGTGCTCGGCCTGCCAGAGGTAGTGGCGGTCGGGCAGGCCGGCCGGGCCGCCCTTGAGCTCGAAGCGGTGGCCCTCCAGCGTGAGGTCGCCGGTCAACGGGGTGAGGTCGACCAGGCGGGTGGGCAGGTTCGGGCCGAGGGCCGCCCACGCCTTGAGCTTGCCCTCGTAGGAGTGCCGGATGTGCTCGATGACGATCGGCGTGGCGACGAAGACGGCATCGGGGAAGGCGTCGGCGATCACTTCGGCGCCGAAGTAGAAGTCGGGGTCGGCGTGGCTGACGAACACGGTGGTGAGCTGCTTGCCGGCGTCGAGAATCTCGGCGGCGAGGCGGTGGCCGTCGGCGCGGGTGAAGGCGGCGTCGACCAGCAGGGCCTCGTTCTCACCGGTGACGAGGGTGGCGGTCTTGTTCTTGCTGCCGGCCGGGAAGTCGAGGTCGAGGATCTTGAAGGAGAGCGTGCTCATCGCGGGTTCCTTTGCGCAAGGGGTGGGGTGGGGACGGGGGGAAGATCAGTGAGCGGCGAGGCGTTCGTCGACCTCGTCGGCCGTGGCGTGGCCGTAGGCCAGCGGGGCGACGGAGTCGCCGCCGCCGTCGCCGGCCAGCAGAGTGGGGTACCCGGTGACGCCGAGTTCGGCTGCCCGGCGGAAGTCGGCGCGAACAACGGCCTGCGCGTCGGGCGCTTCGAAGGCGGCGACGACAGCATCCGCGTCGAGCCCGGCCGCCTGGGCGACCGTCCGGTAGGTGGCCGCCTCGGACAGGCTGTGTCCGTCGACGTAGAAGGCGGACTGGAGGGCCGTGGCCAGCTCCGCCGCCCGGTCGGGGGCCACCTGACGCAGGGCCGCGAAGCCACGGGCGGCGGCTTCGGAGTCCATCACGAACGACCCGTCGGCGAGCAACTCCTCGTACGCCTGGCCGAACTCGGCGCCGGTCAGTTCGGCGATCTTGGCGTTGGCGCCCTGGATGTAGCCGAACTCGCGGATCGGCACCCGGCGCCGCCCGGTGAACAGACCGCCGGAGAGCACCTCGACCGGCAGCCCGGGATGACGGGAGGCGACCTCGCGCAGGGTTCCGGAGAATCCGTGCGACCAGCCGCAGTAGGCGTCGAAGACGTAGACGAGCTTCATCGATGACCTCGGCAGAGAGGGGCGCCCGCCGGTTGCGAGCGATTCATCTGACCAAACAGTAACTGACTCGTCAGATATTTCCCGACCCGTGTGAACTGGGACACACGAGCGTGTTCAGGGCAGCCGGGGCAGCACGTCCCGAGCCGTGTGGCTGAGGATCCGCAGGTCCTCCGAGAACCGCTCGCGGTCCGCCACGGGCAGGGGCTCCACGAAGTACCGCTTGATGTTCTCCAGGTGCACCAGTGACGCGCGTACGGCCGTCTCTTCGCCCAGCGGGGTCAGTCGCACCAGCTTGCCGCGCCGGTCGTCAGGGGACTCCGCGCGCGTCACCAGGCCCGCCGTCTCCATCCGGTCCACCAGCCGGGTGGCGCCGCCGGTGGTCAGGACCTGCTCCTGCGCGATGGCCCGCATGGAAAGCCCCGGCTCACCCGCTCGCCCGAGGATCAGCAGCACCTCGAAGATCAGATGGCTGATCCCGCACTCCACCTCGAGCGCCCGGCCGAGGATGTACTCCAGCCGGTTCGCCGCCCCCTGCAGCCGCCCGAACGCCAGGATGAGCTCGTGGTCGGCGGCGTCCTTCGCCGTCCTGATCTCCGCTTCCTCACCCACGGCCGCGCCGCCCCTCCCGTCGTCCCGGTACCACCGTACCGATCACGCATGGGACGGCCGACGAGCCGGCATCAGGTCGGAACGCCGAAGGGCAGCGGCTGTGCGGTGATGTTCCCACACGGGATGCTGTTCATCTCACGGCGCACGGGGCATATCGCCTCACCCCTTGATGGCTCCGGTGAGCATGCCCTTGGCGAAGTACTTCTGCAGGGAGAACGGCACCGTCCGGGCGTGACCGTAGACGACACAACGTCCGACGAGCTCCTCGGCCGCTGCGCGACGTGGTCGACGGCCTGTTCACGCCCCCGCGGCGAACAGGCCGGACGGTGTAGCCCGCGGCTCCCCGTCGGGGCCTCGGCGGCATGCCGACCGGGGCCGACGGCTCGATGCGCTCCATACCGCTGGGCCACGAACCGGCCGGCGGCGATCGTGTGGTCGTCAACCCGCAGGGCGCCCCGTCCGGCATCATCGGCTGCGGCGGCGAGCTGGGCGGCATGAGCGAGTACCTGCTCATCGAGGACGCTGAAATCGGCAAGAGCGTCGCGGTGTTCCCCTACGCGGTGCCCTTCGACGTGGCCGCGCTGAACGAGCCGATGGCGGTCGCCCGTCACTGTGTCAACCGCTCCGAGGCGAAGCCGGGCGACAAGGTGGTCGTCTTCGGCGCCGGTCCCATCGGGCTGGGTGCCACGATCTGGCTGAAGCTGCGCGCTGTGAAGCACGTCGTGGTGGCCGACGTCATCCCCGAGCGGCTGGAGACGGCGCTGGCCATCGACGCCGACGCTGTCATCAACTCCGCCGAGGAGGACGTCACCGCCCGGCTGACCGAGCTGCACGGCGAGGCGGCCAACGCGCTGGGCCAGCCGCGAGCGGGCACCGACATCTACATCGACGCGGCCGGCGTCGCCGCCGTCTTCAACGCCACCGTCGATGCCGCGAAGTGGGGCGCCAAGCTGGTCATGGTCGCCGTACAGAAGAAGGGCGCCGACATCGACCTCGGCGGCATGCTGCGCAGCGAGCTGACCCTCATCGCCTCGCAGGGCTACCCGACCGAGATCTTCGAGGTCACGCCGGAGATCGTGGAGCACCACGAGCGGTTCGCCAAGCTGATCAGCCACCGGGTCCCGTTCAGGGAGGCCGACCGTGCCTTCGAGTTGGCCATGACGCCGGGAGCGGCCGAGAAGGTGGTCGTCACCTTTGACGACGAGGTGTAGGCCCGCTGCCGGGACTACGTGCACAACGATCTCGTCTCCGCCTTCGGCAGCCTCAAGCTGGACGAACTCAGGCACCGGCACATCAGCGCTTTCGTCACCGGCCGGCTCGCCGGCCCTGCGCCGGCCTTCAACTCCCGTATCTCCGACGGTTTCCTCAGGCCCACCGGCACATAGCCGAGGCTCGAGTGCGATAGCGGACAGCCCCATCAGCCCGGTTGGCCGACCAGAGCCACCATGTGACCGCTGACCGAAGAAGGCTTCGACAACACCATGGTGGCCGTCGAACGGGTCGAACGTTTACTCATCAACCGAGGGACTGTTCAGGGGCGGACGGCCGACGTGCGCAGCCGCCTGTCCGCACGCGCGACCTGGGCGGCTGCGGGCGCGCTGTGCTGGGCGAGGCGCCGCCCCACCCTGAGACAGGGCCAGGCCTGGCACGCCCTTGACATCAGGACACGGTGAACGCGTCACCAGTCACGTCGCGTTCGAGGCTCGCGCCCTGGAAGCCGTAAGTACCGATATCCGCGACCTTGATCAGCAGGCAATAGCGGTCGACCGAGTCGATGGTGTCGGCCACTTGGCGGTGATTCCTTTTGAGAAAGTGGATCGCGGCCTGGTTCGCCAGGGAGCTCTGGCCGCAGACCAGCACGACTGGGCGAGTCGCCTGGGGCGGCATGAACTTGGCCACCAGCGCATACTCCACTTCGCTCTTCCGGAAGAGGTAGCGCCTGCCGCCGACGACGAACGCCACCGACTCAGGCCCCGGACCGTACGGCAGGATGCTGACGCCGGGCACATGGGCCGCGAGGTGGCCGCCCGTACGGAGGTTGGCCTCGCCGAGCGGACCGCCGATGCAGAACTCCGTGCGGTCGTCGTTACTGCCACGGAAGTCGTCGACGGATTCGGTGGCCACGCCACAGCCGAGCTGGCCGGCCAGGGTCGCCAGCTCGATCATGGCTCGAATCTCTTTGTGCGTCGCGACTCCCCGCACGCCGTGCTTGTTGCCGATGACGATGAAACAGGTCTCCCCCGGAACAAGGCCGAAGAAGTCCGCCTTGCGCCGCAACACGCGGGCACGCTTGCCGCGCTCCCAGAGCCAGACGCACCCACCACCGATGAGACTGGTCACCAGACCGACCAGCACATTGACGAGTACGGAAAAGATCGTCGCCCCCTCGCGCCCCCACCGCGCACAGCGGTTCCGTGCGCCGCAAACGCCGTTGATCCTCCACGACGAACCCAGCCGGTGACAACCGGACAAGGGCCAGTGCTGCTCCACGCCGGCCGCAACAACGGCTTCGCCGACCGGGAGACCGTCTACAAACTCGGCGGCTACGAAGCGAATCGCATGTTGCGCGGTTTCACGTGACCAGTCGCCACCGCCGCCCGCCGCCTCCACGAGCTTGGTCTCATCGACGGCGCACCGGAGGAATTGCTGCGCGCCGTGTACGACGGCGACGTCCTGGCAGCGGGCTTCGACGTCCCCGATTACACCGCTCCGATGTTGAAGCGTATCGCCGAGCACTTCGACGCTCACGGCGTCATCACGCTGGCAACCGACGCCGACTCCGACACCAGCGACGAGGGCACGGGATACGACCCCGCGGCCGACGAAGATTGATGCGCACTGGGCGGCGCGCGAACCGCCACCCAGCAGCGTCGCGGGATCCGACTTCAATCGTGAGCGACATGGCCCTGGCGAGGCCGGCCGCGCAACCCGCACGTCTCAGCCAGTAACCCTCTTCGTGGCCACCGCACTGGACGGGCGCCCTCGGTCCTTCGCGGACGGCTTCGAGAACCGCTTCGACGTGAGCGACCACCGTCGGCTCTACCGCTTCCGGCATGGGCAGATCGTGCGCTACGAGATAGCGATCCTCGCCCGTGCACTGGGGCACGCATGCCGGCACAACCAGCCGTGCCGGGCGCGTGCGAGAGTCCCGTTGGCCGCAGCAAGCAGCGGAGCACTGTCAGTGGCGGGTGACACCATCGGGCGCATGACGGAGACCACGGCATTCGACTGGCGGTCCTTCCTGCTCAGGTGGAGCGGGGAGTGGGCGGATTCCCTGCCGGACAACAAGACACAGAGCGAGGACGACGAGACCGCGCGGCGGACAAGGTGGCTGGGGTTCCCGCCCGCATCCGCGGAGCGGATCGCAGCCATGGAACGGCGCCTCGGCTGTCGGATGCCCCCGTCGTACCGGGAGTTCCTCAAGGTCAGCGACGGGTGGCGGCACGCAGGCGGGTTCGTGTGGCTGCTGGCGGGGACCGAGGATGCGCGCTGACACAACAACGAGTCGGGACTCGCGGACATGTTCGAGGAGTACCTGGACGACGACGCTGGGCCCGAGGAGCGGCGGGAGGTGGACATCTGGCGTCGCGGGCTGCAGCTCGACGTCGAGTCCGACATCACCCACGTGCTCATGGATCCCGAGGACGTGGACGGGGACGGTGAGTGGGCCGTCTACACGTGGGCGAGCTGGCGGGCCGCGCCACCCGAGCGGCACGCGAACTTCCTTGAGTTCATGCGGGACATGTACCGGGAGTTCCACAGCCTGCAGGCGCATCCGAGCGACGGGGAGCCGGTGTTCGCCAACGACACGACGCGAAAGCTGGACGCTCAGGTGGACGCGACCCGGCTGGAGGCGCTGCGCGGTGGCTGGGAACGGGCCGCAAAGACGCTGGACGAGGCCAGGGAGTTCGGCAGACCGCGGGCCGCCGGGCTGCGCGACCAGATCCGCCGCCTGCTCGGACAGACCTACATGGTGTATTTCGACGGCATGGTGACGGATCCGCAGTACGCTCCCGAGCTGCTGCCACCGCTGGTCGCCGAGCACGCGACGCACTCGTACCGGGACGACTCCACGCTGACGTTCCATCTGCGGGGCGCCGACGACGACCTGGTGTCACTGGCTTACGCGACGCTGGACCAGGTGAGGGACGGAACGTACCGGTACACGGCGGCCGGACCGTTCGGGGAAGCGGTCGAGCGGGCGCGGGAGCTTGCGCGGTGGGGAGACACCGACGAGGCATGGCGGACACTGATAAGTGCTCTGCCCCTGTGGGAGCCGCTGGGACCGGACCACCTGGCGCCCCTGGGGTGGGTGGCCGACCCCGTGCTCGGGCCACTGCTGACCCCGGAGCGGGGCCGGGAGCTACTGTCCACGCCGAGGGGCGGGCATGCGGGTGAGGCACCCAGTCCGACGGCCGGGCTCGACCCGGGCGACCTGGCGTAGTTCGCGGAGCCGGCCCCGGGCAACAACCGCACGTTCTACCGGTTCGTCCTGGTCGAAGGGGTGGAGCCGGAGGGATTGCGCGGACGTCTCGCGGACGGGGACGGCACCCTGCTGAACGAACCCATGACCTTCTGGGAGGCGCGCGCGCCGCAGATCGCTGCACAACAAAAGAGAGTTCTCGTCGTACGACAACAGGGCCCTCATCGCAAACCCGGCCTCGTCCTCGAAGACCAGGTAAGCCCCCAGCGCCGCCGCAGTCATTCCACCTGCGGCCACACATCCTTCTTCCGCCACACCGCCACCATCGAGCAGGCGACCTGGAACTTGAAGGCGATCACCGCTCTGATCCGCGCCACGGTCCACCGCTGGTCCTTCCAGCCATGCACGGCCGGCCCGCGCGCCAACTCCTTCTCCAACTCGGCGAACTGACCATCGGAGAGCTTGGGCAGTTTCGGCGGCCCCGCAGAGGCCAGGGCATCCATCCCGCCCCGCCGCCAAGCCCGCCGCCAGCGCTCCACCGACCGCTCACTGACCCGCGGATCCTTCGCGATCACCACGTTCTTCTCACCACGAGCGAACCGCTCACCCGCCCCCTACCGGATCCGCTCCCGAAACCGCCGCCGCTCTGCGGTCAGCCCGCCACCCTGCGCATACCACTTACCACCGGTCTACCGCAGGGATCAGCACACGTCACCCCCGACAACACCCCGAAGAGATCAGTAGTCCCATCTCGGTCAGCGCATCGTCGAGAGATGGGGCTTCTGTCGAACGCTGGCCAAGCTCGCGACTGACTGGCGTCTGGCCGCCTTCGCGACCGGAGCGGCCTCAGTCTCGTTGACCGAAGGTTGCGGCACGCAACAGGGGCGGATTGAGCAGCCATGCCTGTCCACGGCGGTAGAGGGCGGCTGGACGGCCGATGGGGGGCAGCCACTGATCTCCCGTGGGCTGCACGAATCCCGTGGTGTTGAGCACCTTGCGGCGGAAGTTGCTCGGATCCAATTGCTGGCCCCAAATCACTTGATACACCGTGCGCAGGTCTCTGAGCGTGAACGTCTCCCCGCAGAAGGCGGTGGCCGCAGCGGTGTACTCGATCTTCCGGCGAATCTCTTCCAGGGCCTCCTCCAGGATGGCCTGATGGTCGAACGCCAAGCCGAGCGTGCCATCCTCCAGGCGCGCCACGGGGGCCCAGAAAGCACGTGCGGCGTCGGTCCCTCCGACGGGGGCCGGCAAGTTCGGCCCCAGTGCGAGGTAAGCGACCGTCACCACTCTGCCCCGTGGGTCCCGTCCTGGGTCCGCGTAGGCGCCGAGTTGCTCCAGGTGCAGGCGGCTGCCGTCGATGCCGGCCTCTTCCGCCAGCTCGCGCAGGGCGCCGTCACGCAGAGTTTCGTTCTTCTGTACGTATCCTCCGGGCATGGCGGGCATGCCCTGGAAGGGCTCCAGGCCGCGCTCGACCAAGAGGACCATCAGCTGGTCGTCTCTGAGGGTGAAGATCGCGAGATCCACGGTCAGCCAGGAGGGTCCGACCTCGTCTGAGTCTTTCAGCCAGTCGTCCACCCGCACCCCTAAAGGTCTCATTGACTTAAACTCCGCCGACACTTATGGTCACAGCAACCATAACTGTAGAAGCCGGGGGTAGGACATGACCACGTCCGACGCGCCACCAGCACAGGAGACAACGCTCGAACCCACGGCCGCCACCCGTCATCTGTGTGCCGGCGTGTACGTGGACGAACGTTTCCGTGACCTTGTGATCGACGAGGTCTGCACCGCGCCGCACCGCAGGGTCGCCCCTTCCCACGGCTTCGACATTGTCCCGGTCATGCAGCACGCATGGCGTGCTGCCACGCTCAGAGCCCTCGCCCGTACCACGGTCATCGCCGCGATAGCCGGTCCCCTGTTCACCGGAAGCGTTCCTGCGGCCATCCTCATTGCCAGCGGTTTCGGTCTCCTGTTGCTGCTGCGTCTGGCCGTAATACTGCGAGGCGTCGACAGCCAGTCGATGGCGGCCGGCAGGTCCCGACGTCGCATCCCGGATCCCTTACGAGCTCATCGCTATCTCCTCAGGTTTCTCCTCCCGCGCGTCACCACGCCCAAAGCACGCGTAGTCAAACGCGTCACCACGGCCGCACTGTGGCTGGCCCTGACCATCCTGGCCATCGGCCTCCTCTATCCCCGGCAGGCACTGGCGGCGCTCCTGCTGACGGCGGCGCTCACACTCGTCTACCTGGCTGTCGGCGCCACACGCCAGTTGATCCTCAACCGCATACTGCGCACACCTGCCCTGCGCCCCTCCCGCCTGTCCGGCCGCCAGCGGGCAGCCGACCGCCAGCAGCACCACATGTGCGCCGTGTACCGCCGAACCCGACACAGCGACGACGAGGACGACGACCTCACCAAGTTCACGCTCTTCGGTGACGAATCGCCGTTCATCGGAGCGGGCGAACTCGTCTACCAGTGGAACCCGCCGATGAGCATCCAACTGCTGCGGGCCGAGTCCGACGACGAACCGCTGCACGAGCGTGAGCACGCGGTGCCACCCTTCAAGGCACACGAACTCGTCGAATACTTACGCGAAGCCGTTCTGCCGCTGAACGCCGACAGCCGCGACGTCCGGCTGCCTGCCGAGGTCCGGGACCGTGTTTACGTCGCCGAGACCGATGTCGCCGTCGACCGGTCGCTCCTTCCACACCACTTCACCCGCAGCGACCTGCGCTCCATCATCGACACGCCGGAATCGAAGCAGCACCACTTCCTCGAAATCATCACACCCGCCGACGGGTCCGAATTCGTCGCGACCGTCCTGCTGCACGTCAGCCTGCAGGGACGCACCCTGAGCCTGTCCACGGCAGCATGCGTACTCGCCCACACACCGCGCTCATTCCAGCGGGGTGAAGAGTTCGGCCACCACGGTGCTGCGGCCGTCATCTGGGCAGCTTTCAACGAACTGGGCGCGCTCCCCACCGACATCCAGTACTCATGGCGGGTCTTGCGATACCTCTACAGGGTGGCCAAGGCCGCCGTCCTGCCCCGGGACCTCACCAGGACCCGGATCCGCAACATCCTCATCGGCAGCCGCGTGAGCATACGGGAGGAGTCGTCCCAGACCTGGACCAAGGTCCAACTGGAAAAGAGCGACATCCTCGGACGCATGAAAACCATAGAGCAGCGCCTTCTCAGCGCGGCCAGCGACTTCCTCCAGGACAGGGGCGTCGATACGTCCGGCTTCAACGACCGCGCACTCAAGATAATCAACAGCGGAATTTTCAACTTCGGCGACAACAACAGCTTCACCAACAATGCCGTAGGAGACGCAGCTCAGGTCAACGTCTCCGCGAACCAGCCCGCACAGGCCGACAACGGAGCAGCCACATGACCATCAACAAAGGCATCATCAGCCGCGGCAACAACAACACCTTCAGCACCATCGCCATCGGAGAGAAGGCGCAAGCCTCCACTACCGCCCCTCTGCCCTCGGCCGAGCCCACCACCGAAGCAGGCATCCCGTGGGACCTCGGGATCGTCACCATCCTCAGTGAGGAACTCCGTTCCGTCATCGACGCGTTAAAACTCCACCGCCACAAGACACCCAGCGGCCTCTACTTCTACGAGGGCGAACGCACCGTCTCGGACGCCACGTTGCGCATCGTGGCCACGCAGACCCAAAGCCAGGGCCAGCGATCCACCATGGCCGCCCTGGAAAACCTACGCCGCCACTACAAACCCCGTCTGTGGGCCCTCGTCGGCATCGCCGGAGGCATCCATGATGACCACGCCCGAATCGGCAACGTCATCGTCTCCACCGACGTCGTCTACTACGAAAACCGCAAGATCAATCCTCAAGACACCAGCCGCCGCGGAGAACACCGACAAGCGCCGGCGCACATCGTCCACGCCGTGAACGCCTACTTCACCGACCACGGGACACCGGCTCGCATCAACGGCCAAATGACCGCTCACGCAGGCGACCAGTACGAGGTCTACCCCGGAGTCATCGGGTCCGGCGAAGCCGTCATCGCCGACCGGGCCAGCGACATCCGCACCTACCTCACCACGTACCACGAAAAAGTCCTCGCCGTCGACATGGAAGCCGGCGGCCTCAGCCAGTACTGGCAGGAAAACTCCGTCCACGGCACAACCAACCCCGGCTGGATCGTCATCCGCGGCGTATCCGACAACGCAGACGAACACAAGGGCCACAGCCACCACGAACTTGCCGCACGCAACGCCGCCCACGTCCTCAGCCGACTGCTCCCCTACTTCTGAAGACCCAGCTCCGAGCGCCGGCACAGCCCAAGGAGACCTCCCACCACCGGAGCCCCAGCATGAACGTCTTCCTGCTCGGCATCCTCAGCTCCCTCGCCACCAGCTCCCTCCTGCTCGCCCTCAGCCTCCTGCGCGCCGCACGCCCTCTGTGGTGGCTCACCGCCGCCTGTTCCTGGTTCACCGGCACGGGACTCCAGCGTCTCTACCGCCGCCAAGCCTCCGCAGAGCAGTCCATGCGCCAGGACCTCGCCCGCGCCCAATGGGTCAAAGTCATGGCAGGACGCGGCAACATACTCACCCGCGAAGCCTTCGCTCCCCTGTGGTCGGGCACCATCTCACCCGCATCCGTCCAGATCCTGCTCCCCGACCCCGACACACCCCACGATTCCTGGCTCGACCGCCGCTCCCACAATGTCGCTCACTTCGACCCGGGCTTCACCCCTGACCTCCTCAGAAGCCAGGTCCGAGCCAACATCGACTACCTCACCCAAGCCGCTCACACACAACCCGGCATCCGACTGCGCCGCTACAACCTCCCCCACACATGCCGCGTCGTCGCCACCGACAAGGCCGCCTACCTCACCTTCTACAGCGACAACGCGCACGGCCGGAACTCGCCCTGCCTGTACGCACGGGCACCCGGCCTCCTCTACGCCATCGCCCTCCAACAATTCGACACCACATGGGCCAACAGCACTGAAGCCCCCCTCACACCGCATCCCTAACATCAATTTTCACGCGTAGTCCTCGAGCTCAGCGGTAGCGATCTTTGCCGTCCCCAGATTCGGCCTGCGACCACCAGCCCTCCGGGCACGCGAAAAGCCGCCCTCCCGTAAACGAGAGAACGGCCTCCGACCTGCATCAAAGCTGGTCGGGACGACAGGATTTGAACCTGCGACCCCTTGACCCCCAGTCAAGTGCGCTACCAAGCTGCGCCACGTCCCGGTGCGCTGTCTCGCGGTGATCCGCGTGAGCGCGCGAGACAGAACTTTACCGCACGTCGGGGGTGGCGCCGAAAGGGGATGGGGCGGGGCAGAATCGAGGTATGGGCAGTACATCTTCGGGAGGACCGGTCGGGGCGCGGGACCGGGATCATGAGGGGCGGGCACGTAATGCCCGGCCGCGGGACGGGCTCGGGCGGCCGTTGCCGTACGGCGCGGAAGGGGTGGCGCGGCAGCCGGAGGGGGTCGTGCGCAGCCCGGCGCGGACCGTCGCCGAGGCGCAGGAGCTGCTGGATGCGGGGAAGCCGTTCCATGCGCACGAGGTATTCGAGGACGCCTGGAAATCGGGTCCCGCGTCGGAGCGCGCGCTGTGGCGGGGGCTGGCCCAGCTCGCCGTCGGGCTCACCCACACGGCCCGCGGGAATCTCACGGGCGGGGTGCGGCTGCTGCGGCGTGGGGCCGGGGCCGTCGAGGAGTGGGCGTCGGGCTCCGGGGAGCCGCGGCCTCACGGGATGGATCTCGCCGGTGTCGTGGCCTGGGCGCGGCAGTTGGCGGGCGACGTGGAGCGGGACGGGGTGGCCGTCGACGCCGGGGCGCGGGCGCCTCGGCTGCGCGGAGGCTCGTAGCCGGGGCTCAGCAGGGGTTCCTCACGGGTCAGCAGGGGTCAGCAGGGGTCAGCAGGGGCTCGTAGGAGGTGCCGCATGCGTTGTCAGTGGCGTGCGGCAGACTCGGGGGCGTGCGAAAGATTCATGTCATCGGTATCGGCGCTGGCGACCCCGACCAGCTGACCCTGCAGGCCGTCAAGGCGCTGCGGAGCACGGACGTGTTCTTCGTCCTGGACAAGGGCGAGGTGAAGTCCGACCTGGTCCAGCTCCGCCGGGACATACTCGACGCACATGTGCCCGAGGGGACGTATCGGGTGGTGGCGGCGCGCGACCCGGAGCGGGACCGGTCCGCGGGCGGGTCGGCGTACTCCCCCGCCGTCGGTGACTGGCGCAGCGCCCGCTCCGACATCTACGAGCGGATGATCGTCGAGGACCTGGGCGAGGACGAGAGCGGCGCGTTCCTGGTGTGGGGCGACCCCGCGCTGTACGACAGCACGCTCGGGATTCTCGAGGAGGTGCTGGAGCGGGGCGCGGTGGCCTTCGAGTACGACGTCGTGCCGGGCATCAGCAGCGTCTCGGCGCTCGTCGCCCGGCACCGGACGGGGCTGAACCGGGTGGCGCGGCCCGTGCAGATCACCACCGGGCGGCGGCTCGCCGAGGGCTTCCCGGACGGCGTGGACGACGTGGTCGTGATGCTCGACGCCCACCAGGTCTTCCGGCAGTACGCCGACCAGGACATGGACATCTACTGGGGCGCCTACATAGGCACACCCGACGAGATCCTCGCCTCCGGCCCGATCGCCGAGGCCGCCCCCCGCATCGAGCGGCTGCGTGCCGAGGCCAGGGAGCGCAAGGGCTGGATCATGGACACGTATCTGCTGCGGCGCCGGGGACCGAAGGAGTCGTAGGGCGAACGGCACACGGAGAACGGCAAACGGCAAACGCCGAGCGGGGACGGCCTGACCGGGCCGGACCGGGCCGGGCCGGGCCGGGCCTGACCGGGCCGGGCCGGGCCTGACCGGGCCGGGCCGGGCCTGACCGGGCCTGACCGGGCCTGACCGGCCCGGGCCGGGCCTGACCGGGCCGGGCCTGACCGGGCCGGGCCGGCAACCTCCCGAAGCCCCAGCCACCCCAACGGCGCGCTGAGAAGACGCGGCCCCACTCCATCAGCCCCCACTCCAACAGCACCTCTCCCGACCTCCGTCACCCCCCGCCCAAACCCAACCGCTCCAACACCCCCGCCACATCGCGCACCGCATCCACGCCACGCGGCAAGGGCGGGCGTCGTACGACCACGACCGGCAGGGCTAGTTCGCGGGCGGCCGTGAGTTTTGCCGCGGTGGCCTGCCCGCCGCTGTCCTTGGTGACGAGGACGTCGATGCGGTGGGCGTGCAGCAGGGCTTTCTCGTCGGGGACCGTGAACGGGCCGCGGGACAGCAGGACTTCGGTGTCCGGGGGCATGGGTGGCTCGGGCGGGTCCACCGACCGTACGACGAAGTGCAGGTCGGCGAGGTGGGCGAAGGCCGCCAGGCCGAGTCGGCCGGTGGTGAGGAAGACGCGGTGGCCGAGGCGGGGCAGCAGGTCGGCCGCCGCGGCCGACGAAGTGACCTGGTGCCAGCGGTCCTCCGGGCCCTGCTGCCAGCCCGGGCGGCGCAGGACTAGCAGCGGCAGCCCGGTCGCCGTTGCCGCCTCCGCCGCGTTCGCCGTGATCGACTCGGCGAACGGGTGTGTGGCGTCGACGAGGGCGTCCACGTGGTGTGCGCGCAGCCAGTCGGCCAGGCCGGCCGCGCCGCCGAAACCCCCGATGCGTACGTCCCCTTCGACCGCGCCCGGCTTCGACACGCGCCCCGCGAGCGACGTGGTGACGCGGACGCCGGGTCGTGCCGCCAGGTCAGCGGCCAGGTGGCGGGCCTCTGTCGTGCCGCCGAGGACGAGAATGTGCGGGGACATGGGGTGAGCCTACGGTCGAGGACGGTCGAGGCCGCGCCCCCCGTAACTCCCGTCCTGACTCCACTTGTAACTCCCGTCCTGACTCCACTTCCTGTGCGAACACTATGAACAGAACCGATCGGACCGTTCTCCTGCTCCGCTCGCCTTCCTAGCATCTCGGCGCACGGCGCGACGATGCGCCGGCTAGGACAAGGAGCCGTGCCTTGTACAGGTCGAGAACGTGCAGCCGCTGGTCCTGTGTAGGGGCGGGACTCACCGCCTGTCTGGCGCTGGTCGCCGCCGGCACGCTCACCGCCGCCCCGTCCGCCCAGGCGGGCCCGCCCCGCCCGGCCGCCGTCGCCTGCCCGGACGGCCTCGCCGACCGGGCGCGTTGCTACAGCGGCCAGGACACCCAAGGCGCCCACTACGCCATCGCCGTCCCCGACGACTGGAACGGCTCGCTCGTCGTCCACTCCCACGGCGGCCCGGACCTCGGCACCGGCTCCGACCCCGCCCGCAGCCTCGACGACCTGGGCCGCTGGTCGGTGCTGGTCGACGAGGGGTACGCGTGGGCGGGGTCGTCGTACCGCCGCGGCGGCTACGGCACCCGGATGGCCGCCGCCGACACCGAGAACGTACGGCGGCTGTTCGTCGGGGAGTTCGGCGAGCCGCGGCGGACGTATGTGCACGGTCAGTCGTGGGGCGGGAACGTGGCCGCCAAGGTGGTGGAGACGTACGGCACCCGGCGCGGGCCGTACGACGGTGCGCTGCTCACCAACGGCGTTCTCGCGGGCGGCTCCCGCGGCTACGACTACCGCGTCGACCTGCGCGTGGTCTACCAGTACTACTGCCGCAACCATCCGCGCCCCAGCGAACCCGGGTATCCGCTGTGGCAGGGGCTGCGCGCCGACTCGGCCATGACGGCCGCGGGGCTGCGGGCGCGGTTGCAGGAGTGCACCGGCTACGCCTCCGCCCCGCCCGACCGGACCCCGGAGCAGCAGCGCAATCTCGACGACATCCTGGGCGTCACGAAGATCCCGGAGCGCGCCCTGGAGTCGCATCTGCGGTTCGCGACCTTCACCTTCCGCGACATCGTGCACGACCGTCTCGGCGGCCGGAACCCGTTCGGCAACCGGGGGGTGCGGTACTCCGGGTCGCATGACGACGTGGCGCTGAACGCCGGAGTCGAGCGGTTCGGCGCCGACCCGACCGCCGTACGCGATCTGTCGTACGACAGCGACCTCACCGGCAAGGTCACGATCCCCGTGCTGACGCTGCACGCGATCGACGACCCGACGGCGTTCGTCGAGCACGAGGCGGCGTACCGGGCGACGCTTCAGGGCGCCGGCCGGGACCGCTATCTGGTGCAGACGTTCACGCGGGAGCAGGAGCACAGCGAGCTGAGTGCCGCGGAGTACGCCAACTCCCTTGCCGTGCTGGATACTTGGGTGCGTTCGGGGCGGAAGCCGAGCCCGGGGTCGGTGTCGGCGACGTGCGCCGCGTTCGACCGGACGTATGGCACCGGCTGTTTCTACGATCCGGACTTCCGCCCCTCGCCGTACGCCTCACGAGTCGAGCCCCGGCCCGGCGGGCTGCGCTGGCCCGCTATGACGGCCGCGCGGGAGAATGCCTGGAGCAAGGTCGAGGGTGTCGGGATCGCTCCCTGAGATGCGCCCGGCGGCTCGATCGCTATCGTCACGGACATGGCATCCGTACGCGCCGTGCTCATCGACATCGACGGAGTCCTCACCGTCTCCTGGCAGCCGCTGCCGGGGACGGTCGAGGCGCTGCGGGAGATCCGGGCGGCGGGTCTGCCGGTCGCGCTGGTCACCAATACGACGTCCAGGACCCGGGCGTCGATCGCGGGGACGCTGGTGGAGGCCGGGTTTCCGGTGTCCGCCGACGACATCCTGACCGCGCCCGCGGTCACCGCCGCGTATCTCGCCGAGCACTGTCCGGGGGCACGGTGCGCGCTGCTCAACAGCGGGGACATCCGGGAGGACCTCGGAGGTGTGGAGGTGCTGGACGAGGCGGACACGGACACCGTCCCGGATGTCGTCGGCGGCGCCGGTCCCGAGTTCGGCTATGCGGCGCTGAACCGGGCCTTCGGGTACGTCCAGCGCGGGGCGCGGCTGGTCGCCATACACCGCAATCTGTACTGGCGCACCGAGGGCGGGCTGCAGTTGGACGCGGGGGCCTTCCTGGTCGGCCTGGAGAAGGCCGCGCGGGTCGAGGCCGAGGTGACCGGGAAGCCGTCGGCCGCGTTCTTCGCGTCGGCGCTGGCGGGGCTGGGGGCGGGTGCGGGCGAGGCGCTGATGATCGGCGACGACATCGAGTCCGACGTACTGGCGGCGCAGCGGGCCGGGCTCACGGGGGTGCTGGGCGCTCCGCTGGAAGAACGGTGACAAATCCGCGGGCCGGTGGGGGCTGGTCGCGCAGTTCCCCGCGCCCCTTACGGGGCGCTCAGCGCAGCAGCAGTTGCAGGCCGCCCAGTACTGTCGCCGCGATCACCAGCTGCTCGAAGAGCCGTTGGTTGATGCGGTCCACCGCCCATTTGCCGATGAACGCGCCGGGCACGACGAACGCGACGAGTGCGGCGTCGAGGAGCAGCGAGTGGGCGTCGATCAGGCCGAGGCCGACGCTGAAGGGGACCTTGGACACGTTGACGATCAGGAAGAAGAAAGCGGAGGTGCCCAGGAAGCCGAGTTTGCGGAAGCCCGCGGAGAGGAGGTACATCGACATCACCGGGCCGCCCGCGTTGGCGACCATCGTGGTGAAGCCGCCGAGGACGCCGTACGAGCGGGCCTTGATCCGGCCGGAGCGGGTGACGACCGAGTCCGGCAGTTCCGCCTCCGCGTCGGCCTTGCGCCGCCGCCACACCGTCACCGCGGCCATCATCAGCAGGATCGCCCCGATCGAGGTCCGGACGATCCCGTCGTCCGCCCACATCAGGAACAGCGTGCCGCCGACGACACCCGCGGCGACCGCGGGGAACAGCCGCCACAGCGTGGGCCAGTGGGCGTGCCGCCGGTAGGTGAGGACGGCGAGCACATCGCCGGCGATCAGGACCGGCAGCAGTACGCCGGTGGAGGCGCGGGCCGGCAGCACCGCCGCGAAGATCGCGAGGCTGACCGTGTTGGCGCCGCTCACCGCGGTCTTCGAGAAGCCGACGAGGAGGGCCGCGGCGGCGAGGGCGGCGAACTCCCAGCCGGTTATGTGCCAGAGCGTCATCGTGTCCATGCGGAGGCCGATGCTAGTTGCAGCTAACCGGTGCCGTAAGGACCGTCTCGCCTTATGGTCCCGGCGAGCACGAACTCACGGGAGACCGGGCCTTGTGTTTTGCACCAGTTCGCCCTGGGCACCCGCGCCCGCATGGAGTGGTTGGGCAATGCAGCCTGTGCGGGAGAGGACCCTGAGCTGTTCTTCCCGGTGGGCACGTCCGGACCGGCGCTGCGGGACGTCGCGGAGGCCAAACGCGTCTGTGCTCGCTGTCCGGTGTCCGAGGAGTGCCTGACGTGGGCGCTGGACAACGGCCAGACCTCGGGCGTCTGGGGCGGCACCGGTGAGGACGAACGCCGTCGACTGCTCCGTAGAAGCAGACGCCACGCCGCAAGGAGGAGCACGTCATGACCGTCGTGAAGAGCACGCTGCCCGAACCGGCCCGCGGGATCGCCGGGGAGGCGCTGCAGAGCACGCTCGTGGATCTGCTCGGGCTCTCACTGATCGGGAAGCAGGCGCACTGGAACGTCGTCGGCCCACGGTTCCGTTCGATCCATCTTCAGCTCGACGAGGTGGTGACGGCGGCACGCGGCTACGCCGACACGGTCGCCGAGCGGGCCGCGGCGCTCGGTCTGCCGCCGGACGGCCGGCCCGAGACGATCGCCTCGGCGTTCACGCTGCCCGGCCCGAAGGACGGCTGGCTGCGGGACACGGACGTCGTCCAACTGCTCGTCGACGCGCTGGAGTCCGCCATCGGACGGCTGCGCGAGCGTATCGACGCGACCGAGAAGGCGGATCCGGTCACCCAGGATCTACTGATCGGCATCACCCGCGAGCTGGAGAAGCAGCGGTGGATGTTCGACGCCGAGAACTGGCCGCGCGACTGACGGGCGAGAGACGGGCGAGAGAGCACGCAAGGAAGAGGCGCATGATGACTGACGCCCTTGAACTCGACACGCTGTGGGACGAGTTCCACCGCGTGGTGAACATGACCTCGCAGGAACTGGCCGCCTGGCTCCGGGTCAGTGACGCCGCCGAGGAGAGCGAACCGCTTCCCGAACACGCCGGTTCACCGACCGGGCAGCATGTGCTGGCGATCCTGCAGAAGCGCCGCACCGACCTCACCGACGACGACATCCAGGTGATGTACGAGGTGGTGGACACGGTGAACACGCAGGCGGATCTCGAGAACGAGCCGGAGCCGGAGGAGACCCGCCGTCGGCATCGGCTGATGTCCGTCGGCCACGACCCGCTGAAGGCATGAGCAGGGCAGTCACCCTCAGCCCAGCAGCCAGCCCCCGTCCACGCTCAACTCCGCGGCGTTGACGGACCGGTTGCGCAGCAGGAAGTCCACGGCGTCCGCCACGTCCGCCATCGTGGCGAGCCGTCCGGTGGGTGTCTCGGTGCGCAGGGCCGCCAACACCTTCTCCGGCTTGGCCAGCCAGTACGGGCTGTCGCCCACCACGCCGGGATGGACGGTGTTGACGCGGACGGGGGCGAGCTGGACCGCGAGGGCGCGCATCAGGCCGGTCATCCCGGCGTTGACGGCCGCCACCGTCGTGGCCCCCGGATAAGGGCGTTCCTTGGCCTGTCCGCCGAACAGCACGATGGCGCTGTCGTCGTGCAGCCGTCCCCGCAGGACGTGCACGACCTCCGTGTAGCCGACCAGCTTCAGCGTGACCAGGTTCAGTGCGGCATCGATGTCGTACTCGTCCACCAGGTTGTCGTCGCGGGTGACCCCGGCGAGCACCAGATGGTCGACGCGGCCGACGTCGGCCAGCGCCGCGGCGATCTCGCCCGGCCGCGACAGGTCCAGGGCGAGGCCGCGAGCCGCGCCGATCTCCTTGGCCAGCGTGTCGGAACGGTGGGCGTCGCGGCCGGTGATCACGACCTCGTCCCCGCGTTCCGCGCGCATCCGCGCGAACTCGCGGCCGATGCCTGACGTACCGCCGACGACGAGGACGCTGTTCATGACCCCAATACCTCCCTCAGATAGTCCCAGTCCCGCGTGAACCGGTAGGAGTGGCGCACCGGCGGCTGCGGTGCCTGCGTCTCCAGCCAACGCACGGGTCCCGTACCGGCGTTGGAGAATCCGTGCACACATCCTGCGCCTGCCCAGGCGCAGTCGCCTGGAACCAGCCGATACCGCAGACCGTCGAACGTCGCGTCCACGACGCCTTCGAGGATCAGATACGTCTCCTCGAAGGGGTGGTCGTGGCTGCCCGCGACGCCGTCGGGCGCGTATTGCACCATGAACATCGTCGAGGCGACCGCGCCCAGGTCGCTGTCGACCATCATCTTCACGGTGATGCCGCTGTAGACGAGGAGTGCGGTGCGCATGCTCGCCGAGACCGCGAGCAGGTCCTGGGACTGCTTTCCCGGGTCCATCTGCCCGGGCTCGAAGTGTCCGAGCGACCGGGTGCGCGGGTCACGGACGTCGATGCGGACGGGATCGCGTGCCGGCAGCGCGGGCACCGCCTGGGTGTCGTAGCCGTAGCGGGCCCGCGGCACCGGGGCGAGCATGTCGGCCCAGCGTCCACCCGTGTCCCCGGCGCCGCGCCAGGCGTGCGGGACGCCGGCGGGGAGGAGGCCGTAGTCGCCCTCTTCGAGGAGGCAGGACCCCTCGGGCACGTCGAGGATCACGGTGCCGTCGAGCACGTGGAAGCTCTCCTCGTACGAGTGCACATGGGCGGCGACCCGGCCGTCCGGCCGTATCTCGCAGAGGCCGAAGCCGGTGTGCACGCTGCCGTCGTCCTCACCGACCAACGTCCGCCGCCGATGGCCGAGTTCGTCGTACGGCGGCTCGGGGACGTCGGCGGCCCGGCGCACCAGGTGCATGGTCATGCCGCGCTCTTCGCCTCCTTGGCGGCCAGGAGCCGGTCGCGGGACTCCTGGACCAGTCGGCGGGCCCGGTCGACGTCGGCCACGAGGCGGCCGTCGCGCTTGCGGATCACGCCGTCGACGATGACCGTGTCGACGTTGGAGACGTCCGCCGACAGCGTCACCGCGGCCGCCGCGTCGTGCACCGGGGCGACGTTCAGCGCGGTGGCGTCGATCGCGACGATGTCGGCGCGCTTGCCGGGGGTCAGGGAGCCGGTGCGGTCCTCGACGCCCGCGACGTGGGCGCCGTTGCGGGTCGCGATCTCCAGCATCTGACGTGCCGTCAACATGGTGTCGGGCACGGGGAGGTTGGCCTTCCAGCAGTCGGCGTTGACGCGGGCGCGCTCGGCGCCGAAGGCCGCGCGGATCTGGGTGAACATGTCGCCGGGCACGGTGGTGACGACGTCGATGCTCAGGGACGGCCGCAGCCCGAACTCGATGGCCTTCATCACAGGCGGCCACCCGTGCCCCATCTGCACCTCGACCTGCGGCGCGATCGAGACCGTACCGCCGCTGTCGGCGACCAGCTGCCACTCCTCCTCGCTGAAGTAGCAGCAGTGGACGTAGGTGGTGTCGGCGCCCAGGAGCCCCAGGTCGTGCAGTTGCTTGACCATGCCGAAGCGGCCCGCCAGCCGGCCCATCGCCACATGCACGGTGATCGGGATGCCGAGGTCGCGGGCGAGGGCCCACTCGGCGGTGACGACGTCGTTGGTGCAGAAGCCGGGGCCGCGGGTGGCCAGGGCCATGGTCAACAGGCTGTCGTCGGAGGCGAAGTAGGTGCTGCGGATCCGGCGTACGTCGTCGCCCGGCACCGCGATCTTGCTGTCGAACCAGTAGTCGGCGAGCGAGGTGTTGGCGCTGCCGTACGCGTACTGGGCGCGGATGCCGGTCTCCGTGAGGGCCTGGATCGCGGCGTCCGGGTGGGCGGGTGTGTTGTTGATGTGGGACCAGTCGACGAGGGTCGTGATGCCGGCGTTCAGGCACTCCAGTGATCCCGCGAGGTTGGCGGCGTACACGTCCTCGGGGGTGTAGAGGGGTGCGAAGGTGTCGAGGATGTCGACGAAGTAGTCGTCGAGGGTGGCGTCGGGGGCGACGTTGCGGATCGACGCCTCCCAGGTGTGGCGGTGGGTGTCCACGAAGCCGGGGATCACGATGCGGCCGGTCATGTCGAGGATCTCGGCGTCCGCGTCGATCTCCGGCCGCACCGCCGCGATCCGGCCGTCCTCGATGAGGACGTCCCCCTTGGGCAGGTCTCCGATGGCGGGGTCCATCGAGATGATGTGCCCGGCGCGCAGGAGTGTCCGATCGGTCATCGTGCTTCCTCCCATGGGGTGTTCAATACGCGGCGAGGCTGCGGACCGCCGCCACGACCTTCTCTACGGTGGGGATGACCTGCTCCTCCAGCGCGTCGGCGAACGGCAGCGGAACGCACTCCCCCGCCACCCGGCGCACGGGCGCGTCCAGCAGACCGAATCCTTCGTCGGCGACGACCGACACGAGGGTGGCGCCCCAGCCGCCCTGGTAGGGGTTCTCCTCGACCGTCAGGAGCCGCGAGGTCCGGGCGAGCGAGGCGAGGACGGTGGCGACGTCCAGCGGGACGAGGCAGCGCAGGTCGACGACCTCCGCGTGGATGCCTTCCGCCGCCAGCAGTTCGGCGGCCTTCAGCGCCACCGGCACCATCGAGGCGAGCGCCACGAGCGTCACGTCGGCGCCTTCGCGTACGACGGTGGCGCTTCCCAGGTCGACCACATGACCGGGCGGCGGAGGCGTGCCCTTGCTCGCCAGCAGGCCCTTGTGCTCGAAGAAGACGACGGGGTCGTCGCTGCGGATCGCCGCCGCCATCATGCCGATCACGTCGGCGGGCGTCGACGGTGCCGCGATCTTCAGGCCGGGGATCGTGAGCGCCCAGTTCTCGGTGGCCTGGGAGTGCTGGGCGCCGAAGCCGAGTCCGCCGCCGTTGGCCGTGCGCACGACGAGGGGCACGGTCACCTGACCGCCCGTCATATAGCGGACCTTGGGTATCTCGTTGGCGAGGTAGTCCCAGCAGCAGGCCAGGAAGTCGGAGAACATGATCTCCGCGACGGGTCGTATCCCGGTCATCGCGGCGCCCATCGCCGCGCCCACGATGGCCTGTTCGGAGATGGGCGTGTCCCACACCCGCTCCGGCCCGAACTCCTTGAGCAGTCCGACGGTCGTCTTGAAGACCCCGCCTGCCTCACCGATGTCCTCGCCCAGGCACACCACCGCCGGATCGCGCCGCATCTCCCGCGCGATGCCCTCGGCGACCGCCTCCCGGTAGCTGATCTCCCGTGCGCCGGCGGCCCGTTCGGCTGTCACGTCCGCCATGCGGCACCTCCGTCGGCCCACACATCGGTCAGCGCCTCACCCGGATCGGGCCCGGGAGCGGCCTTCGCCGCCTCGACCGCCTTCGCTACGACATCTCGTGCGCGCTCGTCCGCCGCGGTGACCGTCTCCGGCGCCACTCCCAGTTCGATGAGCCTGCCGCGGGCGAGGTCCAGCGGGTCGTGCTTGAGCCAGCGTTCGACCTCCTCGGCCGGACGGTAGGTCGCCGGGTCGGCGCGGCTGTGCCCGAAGTGACGGTAGGTCTGCGCCTCGATGAGGGCGGGCCCGTCTCCGGCCCGGGCCCGCCGGGCGAAACGCTCGACCATCTCCTGGACGGCGACGACGTCATTGCCGTCGACGACCTCGCCGGGGATGCCGTACGCGGGCGCCCGGTCGGCGGCGGGGCGTGCCACCGCCGTGACGTCGGCGATCGGCGTGTACTCCATGTACAGGTTGTTCTCGCACACGAACAGCACCGGCAGCTTCCATACGGCCGCCAGGTTCAGCGCCTCGTGGAAGGCGCCGATGTTGGTCGCGCCGTCGCCGAAGAAGGCCACCGCGATCTGGTCGGTACCGCGCAACCGGGCCGACCAGGCCGCGCCGACCGCCATCGGCAGATGGGCGCCGACGATGGCGTACGAGCCGAGCATGCCGGTGGCCGCCTTTGTGAGGTGCATCGAGCCGCCCTTGGCCTTGCACAGCCCGGTGGCCCGGCTCATGAGTTCGGCGAGGCACTCCTCGGGGGTGGCGCCGCGGGCCAGGGCGTGGTGGTGACCGCGGTAGGTGGCGAACACGTAGTCGTCGGCGTGCAGGGCGGCGCTCGCGCCGACGGCGATCGCCTCGTGTCCGGCGGCGAGGTGGGTGGTGCCCTTGACCAGGCCGTGCAGGAACAGGTCGTGGGCGGCCTTCTCCGTACGGCGGATGACGGCCATCTGCTCGTACCGGGCGAGGAGTTCAGTGCCGTCCATCGGCCGTCCCCGTGTTCAGGTGGGACTGTGCCTCACGGCGCGTGTTGAGCTCGCCGCCCACCGTCCAGTACTTGCGTCCCGCCACCAGCAGTTCCTCCGCCGGGAACTTGGTGATGACCTCGCAGCCGTCGGCGGTGACGACCAGTTCCTCCTCGATGCGGGCGGCGGACCAGCCGTCGGCGGCGGGCCAGTACGTCTCCAGCGCGAACACCATGCCCTCTTCGAGGACTTCGGGATGGTCGAGCGAGACCAGCCGGCTGAAGATCGGCTTCTCCCAGATGGACAGGCCGACGCCATGGCCGTACTGCAGGGCGAAGGCCGCTGTCTCGTCGGCGAAGCCGAACTCCTCGGCGCGCGGCCACACTTGGACGATGTCGGCGGTGGTGGCGCCGGGCCGGACCAGGGAGATCGCCTCGTCCATGTACTCCCGGCAGCGGACGTAGGCGTCGCGCTGGGCGCGGGAGGCGCTGCCGACGGCGAAGGTGCGGTAGTAGCAGGTGCGGTAGCCGAGGTGGCTGTGCAGGATGTCGAAGAAGGCGGGGTCGCCGGGACGGATCAGGCGGTCGCTGTAGACGTGCGGGTGCGGTGAACAGCGTTCGCCGGAGATGGCGTTGACGCCTTCGACGTACTCGCTGCCGAGGTCGTACAGGACCTTGCTGACGACGCCGACGCACTCGTTCTCGCGCACGCCGGGGCGCAGATAGCCGTACAACTCCTCGTAGGCCGCGTCGACCATCGCGCAGGCCTGGGTGAGCAGGGAGATCTCGTCGCCGGTCTTGATGCGGCGGGCCTCCAGGAAGACCTGCTGGCCGTCGACGACGTCGATGCCTTCGGCGCGCAGGGCGGCGAGGATGGGCATCTCGGCGACGTCGATGCCGAGGGGTTCCTGGGCCAGGCCGTGCTCGCGCAGCTCGGCGGCGATCTTCCGGGCGACGTCCTCGGCTATGCCCGCGTCCGGGTGGAAGGCGCCGCGGAGGGTGGAGATGCCGGCGCGGGCGCCGGTGGGCGGGCCGCCCTTGCCGTCGCTGTAGTCGAGCCACGGGTTGTAGAGCTGGTGGTGGCGGGCCGCGGAGCCGAAGTCCCAGACGACCGGCTCGCCGCCGCGGGTCAGCAGGGCGAAGCGGATCAGCTTGTCCATCGCCCAGGTGCCGATGTGCGTGGCCGTCATATAGCGGATGTTGGCGAAGTCGAAGCTGAGCAGCGCGCCCAGCTCGGAGCGGTTCAGCTGTTCGTTGAGCCGGGCCAGGCGCTGCTTGCGCAGCCGGTCCAGGTCGACGCGCTCTTCCCAGTCGACGGCATTGGGTCCGAAAGTGCGGATCGCCATGGCGACCACCCCCGATTCGGAGTGAACGACCACCCGCCGGAAGTGTCAAGTGCTACTGAACACACACCATACGCCGACGGCTGGTTCCTCTCCATCGTTGCGGTAGCGGTGCGGTGTCGTCGACTCGAAGCAGACGGCGTCGCCGGGGCGCAGCGGGTACTCGTCGAAACCCAGGGTGAGGACGAGTTCACCCGAGGTGAGAAAGCCGTACTCGGTGCCCGTGTGCCGCATCAGACCGCCGGAGCCGGAGGAGGAGCCACCGGGCCGGTAGGTCACCAGCAGGAAGTCCACGTCCGTGCCGGGCACATGGCCGAGACGCTCCCAGACGACCCCCGAGTCCAGCTCCAACGTCTCCCGCTCGCCGGGCGTGACCAGCGGGCCGATGCGCCGGCCCGGGTCGGCGGCGAAGGCGGCGAGGGCGTGCAGGACGGTGCCGGGGGCGGCGCCCGCCGCGATGTGCGGCACGGACTCCCGTGCCTCGAAGAGGGACTCGACGGTGATGCCGAGCGCTGTCGTGATCGCGTACAGCGTGCTGACGGACGGCTGGCTCTTGCCCGTCTCGATCTGCGACACCAGGCTCGCCGAGACCCCGATCTCGCGGGCCAGCGACCGCAGGCTCATCCCGCGCTCCAGACGCACCTGCCGGATACGGGCGCCGACGGGCGGAGCGGCTGCTGGTGACACTGAGGGCTCCTCTCCCGGTGGCGTATGTGCAGCCTCATTGAACAGCCGTGAGTGGGAGTGACGCCAGGGCGGCCTGCCGGGTGCCTTCTTGCCGATCACGGTGGGGCGTGCCCCCGCGGCACGACATCGGCCGATCGGCCGAGGGGGCCATCGCGGACGCCGACCTTATGGCCGAGGCGCGGGGCCGGGTGCGCGGGCGAGGGTGGAGCCACTTCCTCCCCTTCAGCTCCCAGGAGTTCTCATGCAGCGCAAGTTCATCATCGGTGTCGTCGGCGGCGCGTCCGCCGTGCTCGGTGTCGCCGGTGTCGGTGTGTACGCGCTCTCCGGCACCGAGTCGACCACCGCGCTGGACACCTACAACACCGTGCAGGTGGACGGGCAGAAGGCCCTGTCCTCGAACATCGTCGCGGGCCGGGTGCAGAGCAAGTACCACCCGATTCCGCTCATCGGCGTGAAGGTCCACGACGTGCGGTGTGCGACCGGGCTGAAGGCGGTGGCGGGCGCGACGGTCACTTGCTCCGGGAAGAAGTCGGACGGCTCGTCCGTCGAGATACCGGTCTCCGTGGTCAGGGCCACGGGGGACTCCGTCACGTGGAAGTTCGAGCGCTGAAGCGCCCCGAAGGGGCGCGGGGAACTGCGCGACCAGCCACGACGGCGCCGCAGATGATCGACAACAGAGGAGCCACTCACATCATGAAAACCGTTCTGGCCGGGCACGGCCTCGTCAAGAAGTACGGTGCCACGACCGCGCTCGCGGGTGTGGACGTTCAGGTCGGCGAGCGTGATTCGCTGGCGATCATGGGGCCGTCCGGGTCCGGCAAGTCCACGCTGCTGCATGTCCTCGCGGGGATCGTCCGTCCCGACGGCGGACAGGTGCTGCTGCGTGGGGAGCGCATCGACCAGCTGGGCGAGAACCGTCTCAGTGAGCTGCGCCGCAAGCGGTTCGGCTTCGTGTTCCAGTTCGGCCAGCTGCTCCCGGAGCTGCCCGCCCAGGAGAACGTCGCCCTGCCCCTGATGCTGGAGGGCACCCCGCGCAAGGAGGCCGTCGAGCGGGCCCGGCGCTGGTTCGCGCCGCTGGGCCTGGACGGTCTGGAAGAGCGCCGGCCCGGACAGCTGTCGGGCGGTCAGGCCCAGCGGGTCGCCATCGCCCGGGCGTTGGCCGTCGAACCGGACGTGGTCTTCGCCGACGAGCCGACCGGCGCCCTGGACCAGGCGACCAGCACGGAGGTCATCCAGCTGCTCACCTCGGTCACCCGGGCCCAGGGCGCCGCCCTGGTCATGGTCACGCACGATGCCGAGGTCGCCGCCCACTGCGACCGCGTCCTCCAGGTCCGCGACGGCCGCGTCAGCGGCCACAGCCAGTACACGGTCGCCTGATCCCCCTCTTCTCTTCTCTTCTCTTCTCAGCGGAGATGCCGAAATGCGTTCCCCCGTCCTGCCCTTGACCTTCCATCTGGCCAAGGCTTCCGGTCGCCGCGGCCTGCAGAGCCATCTGCTGGCCGCCGGGGCCGCCGCCGTCGGCGCCTTCGTGATGCTGGTGATGATCGCCGCCACCGTCGGCTCCGGCACCCGCGCCGACCACACCACCTGGCGCACCCCCGAGCCCGCCAGGAACGGCACGGCCGTCCAGGCGCTCGCCACGACGTACGTCCGCGGCGAACCCCTCGCCGTCGTGTCGCTCGCCCAGCTGCCCGGCCGCCCCGCGACCCCGGCCCCGCCCGGTCTCGACACCTTCCCGAAGCAGGGCGAGGTGTATGTCTCCCCCACCCTCGCCGAACTGCTGCACAAGCTGCCCGCGAACCAACTGGCCGACCGTTTCCCCGAGGTGAAGTCCTACGGCACGATCGGCGCCGCCGGTCTCGCCTCGCCGGACGAGCTGGTCGCCGTGGTCGGCCGGGCGCCGTCCGACCGCGCGATGTCGCAGGCCGCCGCGGAGGGCGCGAGCTGGTGGGACGAGGACCAGGCCGGGCGGGCCGTGATCTCCGGGTTCTCCGGGATCAAGGCCACCTTCTTCACGATCGGGGACAGGACGACCGCGCTGCTCGGCGTGGTTCTGCTGGCGATGCCCGTGGTGGTGCTCTCCGCGGCGGCCGGACGACTGGGCGCGGCCCGGCGCGAACAGCGGCTCGCCGCCCTGCGACTGGCCGGGGCGACCCCACGGCAGATCATCGGCATGACCGCCGTGGAGGCGGCCGGCGTCGGTGCGCTCGGAGCGCTGACGGGCGCGCTCGCCTACGTCGCCCTGCTGCCCGCCCTCGCCGAGATCCCGTACGGCGTCGGCAGCTGGTACACAGGCCAACTCTGGGTCGGACCGGGGTGGTTCGCGGCGGTCGTGCTGGCGGTCACCGCACTCATCACGGTCAGTGCCGTGTCGATGCTGCGTCAGGTGGCGACCTCACCCCTGGGGGTCGCCCAGCAGGCGAACCCCCGGCGGACCCGGCTGATCCGCCTGGTCGCCTTCGTGGCTGCCCTGGGCTACATCTGGGTGTCCACGGGAGGCGAGGTCACCAGCCGACAGCTGCTGGTCATGCTGCTCGTCTTCTACGGCGCGTTCTGGCTGTTCGGCCCCTGGGTCGTGGACCAGCTGGGCCGGCTCGCGGGCCGCTTCGCCCGCCGTCCGGCCACCCTGCTGGCCGCCCGCAGGCTCAGTGACGACCCGCGGGGCGCCTGGCGCACCGTCAGCGGTCTGGTGCTGGCCGGCTTCGCGGCCGGGTTCTTCTCCGTCAGCATGCTGAGCTTCGGCGACGCGAACTACGGCGACCAGGTGGCCGTGATCACCGCGAACGCCACCGAGTCCCGGCACACCGCCGTCGAGGCCCGCACTCTGCTGGACCGTGCGGGCGTCACCGCGAAGGTCACGGTCGTCAGCGCCGACGACTATGACAGCCTGCTGGGTGGCAGCCCCGGCGTGGTCGCCCATGTCTCCGGCGGCACGGAGCGGATGGACACCGCCGTCACCGTCCTGTCCTCCCTCGGCTCGGGCCACCTGCCGTACACCAAGGACTACGCGACGGCGAGCGACCGCACGATCACCGACCGCATCGCCCAGGTCAGCACCGCGACACTGGCCATGAGCTTCGTCCTGGCGACCGCCTCCGCCGGTCTCACCGCCGCCGCGAACGTCCTGGACCGGCGCCGCGTCTACGGCCTGCTGCGCCTGGCGGGCACGCCGCTGAAGGTGCTGGACCGGGCCCGGGTCCGCGAGACGGTGCTGCCCCTGGTCGTGCTGGCCGGCGGCACCACCGCGATGGGCATGTACGGCTCGTATCAGCTCAACAAGCTGGTCGGGGCCACGATCAACACGTCGGGCCTCATCCAGCTGATCGTGTGCGTGGCCGTCGGAGCGCTGGCCATGTTCGCCGCCATCAGCGGCAGCCGGCCCCTGCTGCGCAGAGTGACGGCCGATCCGGCGCAGACCGCGGACTGACGACATCCATGGCGAGGACGGCCCGGCGTACCGGCGGGCCGCCCTCCGCCGATTCCCTGGGGCTGATTGGGGCCTCACCGCCCCCCCCCCCCCCCCGGCCCCCCCCCCCGCGCCGCTGGCCGGCCCCCCCCGGCCCGCGCCGCCCCCCTCTCCGCTCCTCTCCCGCCCCCCTCCCCCCCCCC